>NC_021499.1:0-4800000 GCF_000412695.1 Pseudomonas resinovorans NBRC 106553 | reverse complement strand
TTTCGGCGCCGCGCAGTTTCACGCCGGCCTCTACGGGCTGCGGACGCGACGCGATCTGGGTTTCAGTCATGCACTTGCTCCTGTCCGTTCGAGGAAGCCGCGCGCCATCAGCCGCGGTAGTAGCGCTGGGGTACGAAGGGCGTGCGCACCACGCGCATGGGCAGTGGCTTGCCGCGCACCAGGGCGAATACTTCGGTGTCCAGTGTCGCGTAGCGGCTGTCGATGAAGCCCATGGCCAGTGGGCCGCCCAGGCTGGGGCCGAAACCGCCGCTGGTGACTTCACCGATGACCTGCTGCTCGGCGTTGACCAACTGGGTGCCTTCGCGAACCGGGGCACGGCCGCTGGGCAGCAGGCCGACGCGTTTGGCCGCCACGCCGTCGCGCTGGTGAGCCAGGATGCGATCCGCGCCGGGGAAGTTGCCGGCGCGCAGGCCGTCGGCGCGGCGGGCCTTGGAGATGGCCCAGGCCAGGCCGGCTTCGATGGGGGTGGTGGCCTGGCTCATGTCGTGGCCGTAGAGGCACAGGCCGGCTTCCAGGCGCAGCGAGTCGCGGGCGCCGAGGCCGATGGGCTGGACTTCCGGCTGGGCCAGCAGGGTGCGGGCCAGGGCTTCGGCCTGGGCCACGGGCACGGAAATCTCGTAGCCGTCCTCGCCGGTGTAGCCGGAGCGGCTGACGAAGCACTCCACGCCTTCCAGGCGCACGCTGCCGAACTGCATGAAGGTCATCTTCTGCACTTCCGGCGCCAGACGGCCGAGCACCTCGGCGGCGGCCGGGCCCTGCAGGGCCAGCAGGGCGCGGGATTCGAACAGCGGCTCGATCTCGCATTGCTCGCCGATCTGCTGCTTGAGGTGGGCCAGGTCCTGGTCCTTGCAGGCGGCGTTGACCACCAGGAACAGTTCGTCGTCCGCGAGGCGGGCCACCATCAGGTCGTCGAGGATGCCGCCGTGCTCGTCGGTGAACATCGCGTAGCGCTGGGTGCCCGCCGGCAGGTCGAGGATGTCCACCGGCACCAGGCTTTCCAGGGCGCGGGCGGCGTTCTCGCCACGGAGGATGATCTGGCCCATGTGGGAGACGTCGAACAGGCCGGCCTGCGCGCGGGTGTGCAGGTGCTCCTTGAGCACGCCGAGGGGGTATTGCACCGGCATGTCGTAGCCGGCGAAGGGCACCATGCGCGCGCCGAGTTCGAGGTGCAGGGCGTGCAGCGGGGTCTTGGCGAGGTCAGTCATGTAAGGCTCCAAAGTTGAATTCCAAGCGGGGTGGGACTTCCCTCACCCCAGCCCTCTCCCAAGGGGAGAGGGCGCGAAAAAAATCAGCATTCGATGATGTTCACGGCGAGGCCGCCGCGCGCGGTTTCCTTGTACTTGCTCTTCATGTCGGCGCCGGTCTGGCGCATGGTGCGGATCACCTTGTCGAGCGAGATGAAGTGCTGGCCGTCGCCGCGCAGGGCCATGCGCGCGGCGTTGATGGCCTTCACCGAGCCCATGGCGTTGCGCTCGATGCAGGGCACCTGGACCAGGCCGCCCACCGGGTCGCAGGTGAGCCCCAGGTTATGCTCCATGCCGATCTCGGCGGCGTTCTCCACCTGCTGCGGGGTGCCGCCGAGGACTTCGCACAGCGCGCCGGCGGCCATCGAGCAGGCCACGCCCACCTCGCCCTGGCAGCCCACTTCGGCGCCGGAGATGGAGGCGTTCTCCTTGTAGAGGATGCCGATGGCGGCGGCGGTGAGCAGGAAGCGCTCGACGCCGTCGTCGTTGGCGCCCGGCACGAAGCGGCTGTAGTAGTGCAGCACCGCCGGGACGATGCCGGCCGCGCCGTTGGTGGGCGCGGTGACCACGCGGCCGCCGGTGGCGTTCTCCTCGTTCACCGCCAGGGCGTAGAGGTTGACCCAGTCGAGCACCGAGAGGCTGTCCTTGAGGCTGGCTTCCGGGCTCTCGCTGAGCTGGCGGTAGAGCGCGGCGGCGCGGCGCTTGACCTTGAGCCCGCCGGGCATGATGCCTTCCTTGCGGCAGCCGACCTTCACGCAGTCCTGCATCACCTGCCAGATCTTCATCAGGCCGGCGCTGGTCTCCTCGGGGGTGCGCCAGGCCATTTCGTTCTCGCGCATCAGGGCGCTGACCGGGAGGCCGGTGGCGACGCAGTGGGCGAGCAGGTCCTTGGCGGTCTTGAAGGGGTAGGGCAGCGGCGTGCGGTCTTCGACGATGCGGTCCAGGCCGGCGGCTTCTTCATCCACCACGAAGCCGCCACCCACCGAGTAGTACTCGCGGGAGCGGATCTGGATGCCGGCGTCGTCGAAGGCGCGGAAGATCATGCCGTTGGGGTGGTAGGGCAGCGGCTTGCGAATCATCGCCAGATGCTCCCTTTCCACGAAGGGGATGGTCTTCTCGCCACCCAGGCACAGCTCGCCGCGCTGGCGGATGCCGGCCAGGCGTTCGTCCACGCGTTCGGTGTCGACGGTGTCGGGTTGCTCGCCTTCCAGGCCCAGCAGCACGGCCTTGTCGCTGCCGTGGCCCTTGCCGGTGGCGCCGAGGGAGCCGTACAGCTCGACTTTCAGGCTCTGGGTGTCGGCCAGCAGGGACTCCCGGCGCAGGCCATCGACGAAGCGTGCGGCGGCGCGCATCGGCCCCACCGTGTGAGAGCTGGAAGGGCCGATACCGATCTTGAACAGGTCGAAGACGCTGAGGGACATGGTCCGTCTCCGCTCGGTCAGGCCGGGTACACCGGGAAGCGTGCGCAGAGCGCCGCCACTTGCCGGGCCACCTGGGCCTCGACGTCGGCATCGCCGAGGTGGTCGAGGATGTCGCAGATCCAGCCGGCCAGTTCCAGGCTCTGGGCTTCCTTGAAGCCGCGGCTGGTGATGGCCGGGGTACCGATGCGCACGCCGGAGGTGACGAAGGGCGACTGCGGGTCGTTGGGCACGGCGTTCTTGTTCACGGTGATGCCGGCGCGGCCGAGGGCGGCGTCCGCCTCTTTGCCGGTCTTGCCCTGCTTGATCAGGCTGACCAGGAACAGGTGGTTGTCGGTGCCGCCGGAGACCACGTCGTAGCCGCGCTCGATGAACACCTTGGCCATGGCCTGGGCGTTCTTGATGACCTGGGCCTGGTACTCCTTGAAGCCGGGCTCCAGGGCTTCCTTGAAGCACACCGCCTTGGCCGCGATCACGTGCATCAGCGGGCCACCCTGGGCACCGGGGAACACGGCGGAGTTGAGCTTCTTCTCGATCTCTTCGTTGGCCTTGGCCAGGATCAGGCCGCCGCGCGGACCGCGCAGGGTCTTGTGGGTGGTGGTGGTGACCACGTCGGCGTAGCGCAGCGGGTTCGGGTACAGGCCGGCGGCCACCAGGCCGGCGACGTGGGCCATGTCGACGAACAGCAGCGCACCCACCTTGTCGGCGATGGCGCGGAAGCGCGGGAAGTCGAGGGTCTTGGAGTAGGCGGAGAAGCCGGCGACGATCATCTTCGGCTTGTGCTCCACGGCCAGGCGCTCGACTTCGTCGTAGTCGATCAGGCCGTTGGCGTCGATGCCGTACTGCACGGCGTTGTACAGCTTGCCGGAGGAGGAGACGCTGGCGCCGTGGGTCAGGTGACCGCCGTGGGCCAGGCTCATGCCGAGGATGGTGTCACCGGCCGACAGCAGGGCCAGGTAGACGGCGCTGTTGGCCTGGGAACCGGCGTGGGGCTGGACGTTGGCGTAGTCGGCGCCGAACAGCTGCTTGGCACGATCGATGGCCAACTGCTCGACCTTGTCGACGAACTCGCAACCACCGTAGTAGCGCTTGCCCGGGTAGCCTTCGGCGTACTTGTTGGTCAGCGCCGAGCCCTGGGCTTCCATCACCTGCGGGCTGGTGTAGTTCTCCGAGGCGATCAGCTCGATGTGGTCTTCCTGGCGGGCGGTTTCCTGGCGGATGGCCTCGGCCAGGGCGGGGTCGAAATCGGAGAGGGTCAGGCTCTTGTGGAACATGGTCGGTTTCCTTCTTGTTCGATAAGGGGCGGCAATTACCGTGTAGAGGTCGTTCCAGCGGTGCTCAGGCGTCCATGTACGCCTCGATGGACGGGCAGGCGCAGACCAGGTTGCGGTCGCCGTAGACGTTGTCCACGCGGCCCACCGGCGGCCAGTACTTGCCGTCGATCAGGCTGGCGCTGGGGTACACGGCCAGTTCGCGGCTGTAGCGGTGGGTCCACTCGCCCACCAGTTCGGCGGCGGTGTGCGGCGCGTTCTTCAGCGGGTTGTCGTCCTTGTCCAGCTCGCCGTTCTCCACCGCGCGGATTTCCTCGCGGATGCGGATCATGGCGTCGCAGAAGCGGTCCAGCTCTTCCTTCGACTCGCTCTCGGTGGGCTCGATCATCAGGGTGCCGGGTACCGGGAAGGACATGGTCGGGGCGTGGAAGCCGTAGTCGATCAGGCGCTTGGCCACGTCGTCGACGCTGATGCCGCTGCTCTCCTTGAGCGGGCGCACGTCGAGGATGCACTCGTGGGCCACCAGGCCGTTGCTGCCGGTGTAGAGCACCGGGTAGTGCTCCTCCAGACGGCGGGCGATGTAGTTGGCGTTGAGGATCGCCATCTGGGTGGCGCGGCGCAGGCCTTCGCCGCCCATCATGCGGATGTACATCCAGGTGATCGGCAGGATGCTGGCGCTGCCGAAGGGCGCGGCGCTGACCGCGCCTTGCTTGCGCTCCAACTGGCCGTGGCCCGGCAGGAAGGGCGCCAGGTGGGCCTTCACGCCGATCGGGCCGACGCCCGGGCCGCCGCCGCCGTGGGGGATGCAGAAGGTCTTGTGCAGGTTCAGGTGGGACACGTCGCCGCCGAACTGGCCCGGGGCGCAGAGGCCGACCATGGCGTTCATGTTGGCGCCGTCGATGTACACCTGGCCGCCGTTGGCGTGGATGATCTCGCAGATCTCGCGGATGCCTTCCTCGAACACGCCGTGGGTGGACGGGTAGGTGATCATGATCGCGGCGAGGCGCTCCTTGTGCTCCTCGGCCTTGGCCTTGAGGTCGGCGATGTCCACGTTGCCGCGGGCGTCGCAGGCGGTCACCACCACGCGCATGCCGACCATGCTGGCGGTGGCCGGGTTGGTGCCGTGGGCCGATTGCGGGATCAGGCAGATGTCGCGCTGGTCGTCGCCACGGCTCTGGTGGTAGGCGCGGATGGCCAGCAGGCCCGCGTACTCGCCCTGGGAGCCGGCGTTGGGCTGCAGGGACACGGCGTCATAGCCGGTGGCCTGGCAGAGCATGGCTTCCAGCTCGCGGGTCAGCTCCAGGTAGCCCTGGGACTGCTCGGCCGGCGCGAAGGGGTGCAGGGCGCCGAACTCGGCCCAGGTCACCGGGATCATCTCGCTGGCGGCGTTCAGCTTCATGGTGCAGGAGCCCAGCGGGATCATGCTGCGGTCCAGCGCCAGGTCCTTGTCGGCGAGCTTGCGCAGGTAGCGCATCAGCTCGGTTTCCGAGTGGTAGCGGTTGAACACCGGGTGCTCGAGGATCGCCGACTGGCGCAGCAGGGCGGCCGGCAGGCGGCTGGCGACGCGGGCGGCGAGTGTGGCGAAGGCCGGCAGGGCCTGGCCGTCGGCGAAGATCGCCCAGAGTTGCTCGACGTCGGCCTGGGTGCTGGTCTCGTCGAGGGACAGGCCGAGGCGCGCGGCGTCCACTTCCCGCAGGTTGATGCGTGCGGCGCGGGCCTGGGCGTGCAGGTCGGCGGTCTTGCTGCCGGTGGCCAGGGTCAGGGTGTCGAAGAAGCTTTCCTGCTCCACGGCGAGGCCCAGCTGGGTCAGGCCGTCAGCCAGGATGGCGGTCAGCTGGTGCACGCGGTTGGCGATGCGGGTCAGGCCCTGGGGGCCGTGGTAGACGGCGTACATGCTGGCGATGTTGGCCAGCAGCACCTGGGCGGTGCAGATGTTGCTGGTGGCCTTCTCGCGGCGGATGTGCTGCTCGCGGGTCTGCATGGCCAGGCGCAGGGCCGGCTTGCCGTGGCGGTCGATGGACACGCCGACCAGACGGCCGGGCATGTCGCGCTTGAACGCGTCGCGGGTGGCGAAGTAGGCCGCGTGCGGGCCACCGAAGCCCAGCGGCACGCCGAAGCGCTGGGCGCTGCCCAGGGCGGCGTCGGCGCCGAACTCGCCGGGCGGGGTCAGCAGGGTCAGGGCCAGCAGGTCGGCGGCCACGGCCACCAGGGCGCCTGCGGCGTGGAAACGCTCCACCAGTGCGCGGTAGTCGAAGATGTCGCCGTTGGCGGCCGGGTACTGCAGCAGGGCGCCGAAGTAGGCGCTGGCGTCGCTGATCTCGCGCTCGTCACCGATCACCACCTCGATCCCCAGGGGCTCGGCACGGGTCACCAGTACGTCGAGGGTCTGCGGGTGGCAGTGCTGGGAGGCGAAGAAGGTGTTGCTGGCCTTGTTCTTCGACAGGCGCTTGCAGAAGGTCATGGCCTCGGCGGCGGCGGTGCCTTCGTCGAGCAGGGAGGCGTTGGCCACCGGCAGGCCGGCGAGGTCGCTGACCAGGGTCTGGAAGTTCAGCAGGGCTTCGAGGCGGCCCTGGGAGATTTCCGGCTGGTAGGGGGTGTAGGCGGTGTACCAGGCCGGGTTTTCCAGCAGGTTGCGCAGGATCGGGCTGGGGGTGTGGCAGGGGTAGTAGCCCTGGCCGATGTGGCTCTTGAACAGCTGGTTCTTCGCGGCGATGGCCTTGATGTCGGCCAGGGCCTGGGCCTCGCCCTGGCCAGCCGGCAGGTCGAGCACGCTGGTGCCCTTGATGCTGTCAGGCACCACGCTGGCGATCAGCGCTTCCAGGCTGGGGAAGCCGAGCAGCTCCAGCATGCCGGGGATATCGGCCTCGCGCGGGCCGATATGGCGCGGGACGAACTCGTTGCGTGTGTCCAGGGGGAAACGGGCGAGGCTCATGGCGGTTCCTCCGGCTCAGGCGTGGTCGGCGAGGAAGGCGTCGTAGCCGGCCTGGTCCATCAGGCTGGCGAGTGCCTCGGGGTTGTCCGGGCGGATGCGGAAGAACCAGCCGCCGTCCATGGGGGCTTCGTTGACCAGCTCGGGGTTGTCGGCCAGGGCCTGGTTCACTTCGATCACTTCGCCGTCCAGCGGCATGGCGATGTTGCTGGCGGCCTTCACCGACTCCAGCACGGCCACTTCGGCGCCTTGCTCGTAGCGGCCCGCGTCGGGCAGCTGCACGAACACCACGTCGCCCAGTGCTTCCTGGGCGAAGCTGGTGATGCCGACGGTCAGTTCGCCGGAGGCTTCGACGCGCAGCCATTCGTGTTCGGGAGTGAAACGCAGTGTGCTCATGGGACTTCCTCTTGTTATCGGTTTGGGTTCCGAGTGTTGGGTGAGGCTCGGTTGAGAGAACAAGAGCAAGGGTGGTGCCAGTTATTGAAAATCCATGTATTTCAAAGGCTTGGTGTGAATATTGTTGACGAGCTGAGTTGGCTTGGAGCGATATCGCTCCAGGCCGGGAAGGCCCTTGCGGCCGCCACGGATGAGGAAAGCCCCGGACGCCGGGGCTTGTGGAGAGGTGGAGCGAAATCGCTCCGGTGGAACGTTATCGCGCCGCCAGTCGCTAGCCCCTGGGGATGCCGTACTTGCGCAGGCGCTGGCCGATGGCGGTGTGGGATGTATTCAGCCTGGCGGCCAGCTGCCGGGTGGAGGGGAAGGCGGCATAGAGCTGCTGCAGCAAGTCCTTCTCGAAGCCCTGCACCGCTTCTTCCAGGCTGGTGACCTGCAGGGCGTCGGCCTGGCGCGGGGTGAGGGCGGTACCGGCGAGTTCCAGGTTGTCGCAGTCGATCAGGTTGCTTTCGCTGATGGCGGCGGCCCGGAAGATCACGTTCTGCAGCTGGCGCACGTTGCCCGACCAGGGGTTGCCCAGCAGTACCGGGTAGGTGGCCGGGGCCAGGCGGCAGGGCGGCCGCTGGATCTGCGCGCAGGCCTGGTCGAGGAAGTGCTCGGCGAGCAGGAGGATGTCCTGGCCGCGTTCGCGCAGGGGCGGCACGTCGAGGTTGAGCACGTTCAGGCGATAGAACAGGTCCTCGCGGAAGCCGCCTTCGCTGACCATGCGTTCCAGGGGCCGGTGGGTGGCGCCGACCACGCGCACGTTCACCTGCACTTCGCGGTCGCCGCCCACCCGGCGGAAGCAGCCGTCGCTGAGGAAACGCAGCAGCTTGGCCTGCAGGTACGGGGACATCTCGCCGACTTCATCGAGGAACACCGTGCCGCCGTCGGCCAGTTCCAGCAGGCCCGGCTTGCCGCCGCGCTGGGCGCCGGTGAAGGCTCCCGCCGAGTAACCGAAGAGTTCGCTTTCGGCGAGGCTTTCCGGCAATGCGGCGCAGTTCAGCGCGAGGAACGGGGCGTCCCGGCGGTCGCTCAGGGTGTGGCAGGCACGGGCCACCAGTTCCTTGCCGGTGCCGGTTTCGCCCCGGATCAGCAAGTGCGCGTCCAGCCGGGCGACCTTGCGCAGGCGCGCCTTGAGCTGCTTCAGCGGCGGCGACTTGCCCAGCAGGTTCTCCAGCCCCTCGCCACCTTCGTGGCGCAGGGAGGCCAGGCGTTCGCCGATGCGGCTCGGCGGGTAGAGCGTCAGCAGGCCGCCGGCGATCAGCGGTACGCCGCCGTCCGTTCCGGAGCTGACCGGCGTGGCGTCCAGCAGCAGCGCGATGTCCTTGAGGGCCACCTCGCACATGGGCAGGCGGAATCCGCGCTCGATCAGGGTCCGGGCCAGGTTGGGGTCGTCGAACAGGCCGGACAGCGGCTCGCCCGTGGGGTCGCGCCCGTGGAGCGCCACGAACGAGGGGTTGGCCAGCAGCACGCGGCCGCCGCCATCCACCGCCAGCACCGGGTCGGTCATGGCGGCCAGCAGGGCGTCCAGCTGCAGGTGCCGGCGCTGGCCGGGGAGGATGTCCACCAGGGTGACGTCCTTGACGCCCTGCACCGCGTAGAGAGCGTCGCGCAGTTCGTCGAGCACTTCGGGGCCGAGGGCGGGGGCGTCGATGTAGACGTTGGGCGGGATCATTTCCACCGCCTCGAGGTTGAGGTTGCGTCCGCCGAGCAGGGCGAGGACTTCCTGGGTGATGCCGACACGGTCGATGAAGGTGACGTGGATGCGCATGGGGTCTCCGTCGCCGCGGGTTCAGTTGCGGGTTGCGCCGCTGGTGCAGGCGGTCAGGTCTTCGAGGAAGGCCGTGAGGATCGGCGGGCTCACACCGCGCCGGGTGATGACGTCGAAGGGCGATTCCAGGTGATCGCCCTGGGTGGACAGCTGGCGCATCTCGCCGGTGCGTACCCACTGCTCGGCGACGTGCATCGGCAGTAGGCCGAGGTAGGCGCCGGAAATGATCAGGATGGCCAGTGCCTCGATGTTGTCCACGGTGGCCGCCGCCTTGCTCACGCCGAGCACGTCCAGGTCGTACTGCTGCATGTAGCCGCGCACGACGATCCGGCTCGCGACTATGGCGTCCTTCAGCGCCTTGCCGCCGAGCTCGCTGCCGAACAATGGGTGGTGGCGCCCGCAGTAGAGCCCCAGGGACTCCCGGTAGAGCGGGTCGTAGGCCAGGCCCGGGATGCGCGCGGGAAAGTGCCCGATGGCCAGGTGCAGGCGGTTGTCCAGCACCCGCTCCTCAAGCTCCGCCGGCGTGCCGACGTAGACGCTGAGGTGGACGTCGTGCCCACGGGAGACGAAACGCTGGGTGGCGCGGGGCAGGGGGGAATCGCGGTCGGTGAGGGTGCTGTCGATGATGCCGAGGTTGAGCTTGCCGCTGATGCGTTGCTTGAGCACGTCGGCGTCCATGCAGAAGGTTTCCACCGCCGAGAGCAGGCGCTGGGTGGCCTCATGGATGGCCACCCCCTGCTCGGTGAGGCGGAAGCCGCTGCGGCCGCGCTGGCAGAGCTTGACCCCGAGCCGGGTCTCCAGGTGGGTCATCTGTTCGCTGATGGTGGACTGGCCCGCGTTGAGCGCGGCCTGGGCGGCGGAAAATCCCCCGCATTTGACGATGGTGGCGAAGACTCGCAGGAGCTTCAGGTCGACATCATGCAACTGGATCACGGGAGCCTCCCGGTCGATGGATACATCGTTATCAGCGATTTGAGTATCTGATGTTTTGCATTTTTCCAAATTAATCCCGCGCCCATAGTTCCTGCAACGGCGAATTCGAAGCCGGTTCGCCGACGACAGAAAACAAGAAACGGAGGCGCATGAAAATGCCGAAGAACGCGTATGAGTCCGGGCGGTTGAATCTCCCATTCGTGGGTCACTGCACCTTTGCCAAATCCCCGATCTGCACCGATTGGGATGACATCGATGCCGACGTCGCCATCCTCGGCGCACCGAACGACATGGGTACCCAATGGCGCTCCGGTGCGCGCTTCGGACCGCGCAGCATCCGCGAAGCGTCCACGCTCTTCTCTTTCGGCCACTCCGGTGCCTACGACCACGAGGACGACGCGCTCTACCTGACCCAGGACCAGGTGCGCATGATGGATGTGGGGGACGCGGACATCGTCCACACCGACATGGCCACCAGCAACGACAACATCGAGTTCGCCGTGCGCAAGATCCTCGCTTCCGGCGCCATGCCGGTGGTGCTGGGCGGCGACCACTCGATCCACGCCCCGGTGATCAAGGCCTTCGAGGGTCACGCGCCGATCCACATCGTGCACTTCGACGCGCACCTGGACTTCGTCGACGAACGCCACGGCGTGCGCTACGGCCACGGCAACCCGCTGCGCCGCGCCTCCGAACTGGACCATATCGTCGGCATGACCCAGATGGGCATCCGCAACGTGTCTTCCTCCAACCGCGACGACTACGACGCCGCGCGCGCCGCCGGCTCGCAGATCCTCTCGGTGCGCGACGTGCGCCGCCTGGGCGTCGAAGGGGTAATGGCGAAGATTCCGGAAGGCCTGGACTACTACATCACCATCGACATCGACGGCTTCGACCCCTCCATCGCCCCCGGCACCGGCACGCCCAGCCACGGCGGCTTCCTCTACTACGAGGTGCTGGAAATCATCCAGGCGCTGGCCCGCCGCAGCCAGGGACGCGTGGTCGGCATGGACCTGGTGGAGGTCGCGCCCGCCTATGACCCCACCGGCGCCACGTCGATCCTCGCGGCGCAACTGCTGATGAACAGCATCGGCTTCATCTTCCACGAACGCGCCCGCAACCGCTGAGACGCGGCCCACCCAGCAGCCGGGCCTCGCAGGGGGGCCGGCGACGAGGAACAGACAGTGGACAACACGGTTAAAGACTATCTGCAGAAATTCGGCGTATCCGAAGCCACCCAGCGCTTCCTCGGCAAGGCCAAGAAGCTGTTCGTGGGCGGTGCCTGGCTGGATGCCGCCGACGGCGCCAGCGCCGAGGTGATCGAGCCCTCCACCGGCGGTGTGCTCGCGCGCATTCCCATGGGCACGGTGGAGGACCTGGACCGCGCCGTGGCGGCGGCCCGCGCGCAGTTCGATGGCGGCCCCTGGAGCCAGCTCAAGCCCCTGGAGCGCGAGCGCCTGCTGCATCGCCTGGCCGACCTGATCGAAGACAACGCCGACGAGCTGGCCGAGATCGAATCCATCGACATGGGCAAGTCGGTGGCCCAGGCCCGCGCCGTGGATATCCAGGGCACCATCGATACCTTCCGCTACTTTGCCGGCTGGGCCAGCAAGATCCACGGCCGCACCGTCGAACCGTCGCTGCCCGGCAACTACCTGGCCTACACGCGCAAGGAGCCGGTGGGCGTGGTGGGCGTCATCGTGCCGTGGAACTTCCCCCTGCAAACCATGGCCTGGAAGCTGGGCGCCGCCCTGGCGGTGGGCTGCACCGTGGTGGTGAAGCCGGCCGAGCTGACCTCCCTCTCGGCCCTGCGTTTCGCCGAACTGGTCCAGGAAGCGGGCATCCCCGACGGGGTGGTGAACATCGTCAGCGGGCGCGGCAGCGTGGTGGGCTCGGCGATGTCCGGCCACCCGGGCATCGACAAGCTGAGCTTCACCGGTTCGACCCCCGTGGGCTGCTCCGTGGGCAAGGCGGCCATGGACCAGATGAAGCGCCTGACCCTGGAACTGGGCGGCAAGTCGCCGGTGATCGTCTTCGCCGATGCGGATATCAAGGCCGCGGCCCAGGCGGTGGCCAACGGCGTGTTCTTCAACTCCGGCCAGGTCTGCGACGCGGGCACCCGCGCCTATGTGCACCGCAGCGTGTACGCCGAGTTCCTGCGCGAACTGGCCGCCTACACCGCGACGCTGAAGATCGCCCCCGGCCTGGACCCGGACTGCTTCATCAGCCCCATGGTGTCGCGCCAGCAACAGCAGCGGGTGCTGGAGTACATCGCCACCGGCAAGGCCGAAGGCGCGGAGCTGTACTACGGCGGCGAGCCGGTGGAAGGCCCCGGCTTCTACGTGCAGCCGACCATCTTCGCCAACTGCCGCAACGACATGCGCATCGTCCAGGAGGAGATCTTCGGCCCGGTGCTGGTGACCGCGCCCTTCGACAGCGAGGACGAGGCCCTGGCCCTGGCCAACGATTCCGCTTTCGGCCTGGCCGCGGCGCTCTACTCCAAAGACCTCGGTCGCGTGCACGGCCTGATCCCGAAACTGCGGGCCGGCACCGTCTACGTCAACGCCCACAGCACCCTCGACCCCTCCATGCCTTTCGGCGGCTACAAGCAGTCCGGCTATGGCAAGGACCTCGGGTCGGAACAGCTGGATTACCTGCTGGAAACCAAAGCCGTGTGGATCACACTGCCCTGAGGAGCTGGGCACTAGCGTGCCGTCGCCTTCGGGCGGCGGCCCTGATTGGCCGGGATGCATCGAATTTCAAGAACAAGAACCCCTAGAGGTGATGCCCAGATGAACAGCCAACCCGATATCGAGCGTGCGCAAGAACTGGAAAGACGCATCCGCGTCTACGAACAGCTGGAAGAACTGAAGGCGTGGCCGGGGGCGTTGAACGCCGTCGACTACATCGCCACCACCCTGATGACGCTGGTCCTGGTCGTCGGCTTCTACCTCTGGGGGTACTGAGCCATGGCCCATCAGGAACCCGTCAATCACGGCCTGGAAGCCGAGCGCGGCGACACGCCGCTGCTGCCCAACGAACGCATGTGGGGCTTCTGGGAATTCACCTACGCCAACTCGGCCCTGGCCATCGCCACCTGGGCCTTCCTCATCGGCGGCGCCACGGCCCTGTTCGTCGGGCCCAAGCAGGGCATCGCCGCCATCGTCATCGGCAATATCCTCGGGGTACTACTGACCACCTTCGCCACCTGCGTGCCCTGCGGCAAGTACGGCACCGAGCAGTTCACCTTCCTGCGCAGCATGTTCGGCGGCAATGGCAGCCGGCTGGTGTACGTGCTGGCGGTGGTGTTCCTGACCATGGGCTGGCTGGCGGTGCTGGGGCTGATGTTCGGCCGCTCCATCGACGGCCTTTCCGGCCTGGTGTCGGAGCACAAGACCGACGCCAACGGCTGGCTGGTATTGGCGTCGGGCTTCTTCGCCATCGTCCTGACCGGCTTCGTGGTGGCCAAGGGGCCCACCTCGATCAAGGTGTTCAACATGATCGTGGCGCCGGCCCTGGTGGTGATCATGGGGGTGATGTTCTACATGATCCTCAGCGAGCACGCCTTCTCCGAGCTGATGGCCATGCCCGCGCTGGACGCGCCGTTCGACGATAACCGGGTCAACTTCATGATCGCCGTCGAGGTGAACATGGCCGCCGGTTTCTCCTGGTGGCCCTATGTTGGCAACCTGGCGCGCCTGTCGAAGAACCAGCGCACCTCGTACTGGCCGAACATCATCGGCATCTTCGGTGCCGCCGCCCTGGGCGAAGTGGTGGGCCTGCTGGCCGCCGCCGCGCTGGGCGACAGCGACCCGACGGTGTGGATGACCCGCATCGGCGGCCTGACCTTCGGCGTCATCGCCCTGGGCTTCGTGGCCTTCGCCAACGTCACCAGCATGGTGAATATCCTCTACACCTCCATCGTCGGCCTGCGCCAGGTGGTGGGGCAGAAGCTGCGGGACATGAGCTGGGAATGGCTGGTGGTGCTGTTCTGCCTGGCCCCCGCGCTGATCGTGCTGTTCGCCCCGGGTATCTATGACGGCTTCTTCATCTTCCTGGTCTGGACCTCGGCCCTGAACAGCGCCCTGGCGGGCATCGGCATCGCCGACTACTTCTTCCTCCGCCGCCAGCGCCTGAACCTGCGCCACCTCTACACCGAGGGTGAGCAGTCGCCATTCCACTTCTGGCGCGGGTTCAACCCGGCGGCCCTGGTGGCACTGGTGGCGGGCTTCGTCATCTACATCGTGGTGTTCAACCCGCAGACCCTGGCCAACACCACCTTCTTCACCTTCGCCACCGCTTCCCTGCCGTCCTGCCTGCTGGCCGGGGTGGTGCACTACGCGCTGACCCGCGTACTGGCCGCCCACCTGGCCTGGGGTGCCTACCCGAAGGGCAACGATCGCAAGACAGAGGCCCTGGGCCTCACCGCAAAGGGCTACAGCAATGAATAAGCGCTACGACTACATCATCATCGGTGCGGGCTCGGCCGGCTGCGTCCTGGCCAACCGCCTGACCGAGGACGCCGGCACCTCGGTGCTGGTCCTGGAATTCGGCGGCAGCGACCGCAGCGTGCTGATCCAGATGCCCAGCGCCTTCTCCATCCCGATGAACACCAAGAAGTACAACTGGCGCTACGAGACGGCGGCCGAACCGCACCTCGACAACCGCCGCCTGCACTGCCCGCGCGGCAAGGTGCTGGGTGGCTCGTCGTCGATCAACGGCCTGGTCTACATCCGTGGCCACGCCTACGACTTCGACGAGTGGGAAAGCCTGGGGGCGAAGAACTGGGGCTATCGCAACTGCCTGCCGTACTTCAAGCGCGCGGAGCACTACAAGTTCGGCGGCGACGACTACCGCGGTGCCAGCGGGCCCCTGGCCACCAACAACGGCAACAACATGCAGAACCCTCTGTATGGCGCCTGGGTGGAGGCCGGCGCGGAGGCCGGCTACATCAAGACCGACGACTGCAACGGCTACATGCAGGAAGGCTTTGGCGCCATGCACATGACGGTGAAGGACGGCGTGCGCTGGTCCACCGCCAACGCCTACCTGCGTCCGGCCATGGAGCGGCCCAACCTGACGGTGGTTACCCACGCCATGACCCGGCGCATCCTCCTCGACGGCAAGCAGGCGGTGGGGGTGGAGTACGACCAGGGCGGCACCACCCACACCGTGTACTGCAATCGCGAGGTGCTGGTGTCCTCCGGCCCCATCGGCTCGCCGCACCTGCTGCAGCGCTCCGGAATCGGCCCGCGCGAGGTGCTGGAGAAGGCCGGCATAGAGGTGCGCCATCACCTGCCGGGCGTGGGGGAAAACCTCCAGGACCACTCGGAGATCTACATCCAGTACGAGTGCAAGGAGCCCATTACCCTCAACGGCAAGATGAGCCTCTTGGGCAAGGCCCTGATCGGCCTGCGCTGGCTGCTGTTCAAGGACGGCCTGGGCGCCAGCAACCACTTCGAGGCCGGCGGCTTCATCCGTTCCGAGCAGGGGCTGCGCTGGCCGGACATCCAGTTCCACTTCCTGCCGGCGGCGATGCGCTACGACGGCGACAAGCCGTTCAAGGGCCATGGTTTCATGGTGCTGACGGGGCCCAACAAGCCGAAGAGCCGTGGCCATGTCCGCGCGCTGTCGGCCGACCCCTACGTGCATCCGGAAATCCGTTTCAACTACCTGGAGAGCGAAGAGGACCGCGAAGGCTTCCGCCGCTGCGTGCGCCTGACCCGCGAGATCATCGGCCAGCCGGCCATGGACCGTTACCGTGGCGCGGAGCTGGCGCCCGGCCCGCAGGTGCAGACCGACGAGGAGATCGACGCCTTCGTGCGCGCCAACATGGAAAGCACCATGCACCCCTGCGGCTCCTGCCGCATGGGCGAGGACGACCTGGCGGTGGTGGATTCGGAACTGCGGGTTCGGGGCATCAAGGGACTGCGGGTGATCGACTCGTCGGTGTTCCCCACCGAGCCCAACGGCAACCTCAACGCACCGACCATCATGCTCGCCGAACGAGCGTCGGACCTGGTGCGCGGTCGCCGGACGCTGGAACCCGAGGACCTGCCGGTGGGCCTGGCCGCCAACTGGGAAAACGCCCAGCGCAGCAATGCTCCCCGGCGCCAGGTAGGCGCCTGAGCCGCCACCGAAGAGGCGGCCGTGCGGGCCGCTTCTTCGGTTACGGTAACGACCGTTCAGCGCTGGTCATCAAACTGTCACCGTTCTGTGGCAGTGCGAACGCAAGGAATTCATCAGAATCGCGCTCAACTGGGGTTTTGCGTTCTGGATTTCCATCATGCGTGTGCTGATCCTGCTGGCCGTGCTCATTTGCGGCCTGCCTTCCTTTGCTTTTGCCAATGCGCGTTGCGATGTGGCCGTGCCGACGGAGACCGTCGACCTGGGCCCGGTGCGCCTGGCCTACCAGAGCATCGGCGGCGAGCGGGACCCGGCGCTGCTGTTGATCATGGGCCTGGGTGGACAGCTCATCCACTGGCCGGACGAAGTGGTGCAGAGTCTGTGCCAGAGCGGTTTTCGCGTGATCCGGTTCGACAACCGGGATGTCGGCCTTTCCGCCTGGACCGGCGCCGAACCCTCGGTGAACCTGCCTTTCGAAGTGGTGCGCTATCGCCTCGGTCTGCCGGTGTCTGCGCCCTACGGCCTGCGCGACATGGCCATGGACTCCCTGCACCTGCTGGATGCCCTGGGTATCCAGCGCGCCCACGTGCTGGGCGCCAGCATGGGCGGGATGATCGCCCAGCACCTGGCGGATCTCGCACCCGAGCGGGTGCTCAGCCTGACCCTGGTGATGACCAGCTCCGGCGCCCAGGGCCTGCCGGCGCCGAGCCCGGCATTGCTGGAACTGCTGGCCCGGCGCGAGGCGCCGAACCGTGACGTGGCCATCACCCAGCAGGCCGACCTGCTGGCCGCCCTGGGCAGCCCCCAGGTCAGCGATGACCGTGGACAGTTGCTGGAGCAGGCGGCGCGCTCCTACGACCGCTCGTTCAACCCGGAAGGCGTGCAGCGCCAGATCCTGGCGATACTCGCCGAGCCCAGCCGCGTCGACCTGTTGAATCGCCTGCAGGTACCGACCCTGGTGATTCACGGCACCGCCGATCCGTTGCTGCCGGTCATGCATGGCGTGCACGTGGCGGCCCATATCAAGGGTTCGGAACTGAAACTGATCCCCGGCCTCGCCCATCGCTTCCAGGAGGCCTTCAAGGAACCGCTGCTGTCGGCGGTGCTGCCGCACCTGCGGGCCCACCGGGCCGAGGGGCATGTGGCGCAGCTGTGATTGTGTTGCTCCGGGGTGCTTCTATCTGTGGGGCGAATCTATTCGCTAACCGGACCGCAGGTTCGGACTTCAGATCTGACCGGGGACGCTACGCATCCCTTGGCGAATGAATTCGCCCCTACAGGACAACCAGGCTGCAGGTCAGACTCTACGCCGCATTCGCCCTAGGCCGACGCGGGTGTTCCTGCTTGAGGTACTGGACGAGGCGCGCCTGCTGGCCGGCGCTCATGAATAGGCCTAGCTTGGTGCGGCGCCAGAGGATGTCTTCGGCGCTCACCGCCCATTCTTCCTGGCACAGGTAGTCCACTTCCCGCGTGTAGAGGCCGGCGCCCAGGTGTTCGCCGAGGTCGGCCAGTTCCCGCACGCCGCGCAGCAGGTGCCAGCTGCGGCTGCCGTAGAGGTTGGCCCAGCGCCGGGCGATGGCGGTGGGTAGCCAGCCGAAGCTGGAGCAGAGGGCTTCCACCAGGGCGCTGCGGGTATCCATCTGTTCGCCGCCAGGCAGTGGCGCAGTAGCGGTCCAGGGTCCTTTGGCGAAGGGGAACCAGGGGGTGAGCTGCGCCATGGCGGCTTCGGCCAGCTTGCGGTAGGTGGTGAGCTTGCCGCCGAACACCGAGAGCAGCGGCGCAGCACCGGGGTGGGCGGAGAGCGACAGGGTGTAGTCGCGGGTCACCGCTGACGGGTCGGCCGATTCGTCGTCGCACAACGGGCGCACGCCCGCGTAGCTGTGGAGGATGTCCTGTTCGCTCAATTGACGCTTGAAGTGGCGGTTGACCACGTCCAGCAAGTAGCGGGTTTCTTCCGGCGTGATCGCCACCGCGGCCGGGTCGCCATGGTATTCGCGGTCGGTGGTGCCGATCAGGCTGAAGCGTTCCAGGTAGGGGATGGCGAAGACGATGCGGCGGTCCTCGTTCTGCAGGATGTAGGCCTGCTCGCCGTCGTGCAGGCGCGGCACGATGATGTGGCTGCCCTGGATCAGGCGGATGCCGTAGGGCGCCTGTTGCTTGAGGTCCTGCTTGATGAAACGCGCCACCCAGGGGCCGGCGGCGTTGACCAGGGCGCGGGCGCGGATCGACAGCAGGCTGCCGTCGGCGCGTTCCAGGTGGATGTGCCAGAGCCCCTTGCTGCGCCGGGCGCTGACGCAGCGGGTGCGGGTATGGATGTGGGCGCCGCGTTCGCGGGCGGCCATGGCGTTGAGCACCACCAGGCGGGCGTCGTCCACCCAGCAGTCGGAGTACTCGAAGCCCCGGGTGATTTCCGCCTGCAACGGGCTGCCGGCGCCGAAGCGCAGGCTGCGTGAGGCGGGCAGGCGTTTGCGCTTGCCGAGGTGGTCGTAGAGGAACAGGCCGGCGCGGATCATCCAGGCCGGGCGCAGGTGCGGCCGGTGCGGGAGGATGAAACGCAGTGGTTTGACGATGTGCGGCGCCTTGGCCAACAGGACTTCGCGCTCGGCCAGGGCCTCGCGCACCAGGCGGAATTCGCGGTGCTCCAGGTAGCGCAGGCCGCCGTGGATCAGCTTGCTGCTGGCCGAGGAGGTGTGCTGGGCCAGGTCGTCCTTCTCGCAGAGAAACACCGACAGGCCCCGACCGGCCGCGTCGGCGGCGATGCCGACGCCATTGATGCCGCCGCCGACGACGGCGAGGTCATAGACTTCGGCGATGGGGGAATGGTTGTGGTTCATGGCAGGCACCGAAGTCGAAATTGAACTTTTAATGTTCACTTCCGAAAATAGCCTAGACGAGCGAACAGCAAATGACCAGCCCGGCATGCGCTCTCGCGCCGGGTGGTCATGAAAAATTCATCGAGGTCGGGGGGGCTCAGACCGCTTCCAGTTGCACCTTGTGCTCGGCCAGCAGGCGGGCCAGTGCGGGGGAGGGCTGGTGGTCGGTGAACAGTCGATCCACCAGGGCGATGGAGCCCAGGCGCACCACGGCGTTGCGCCCGAACTTGCTGGAGTCGGCGGCGAGGAACACCTGCCGGGCGTTCTCGATGATGGCCTGGGACACGCGCACTTCCTGGTAGTCGAAGTCCAGCAGGCTGCCGTCTTCGTCGATGCCGCTGATGCCGACCAGGGCGTAGTCCACCTTGAACTGCTGGATGAAATCCACCGCCGCCTGGCCGACGATGCCGCCGTCGCTGCGCACGGTGCCGCCGGCCACCAGCACTTCGAAATCCTGCTTGTCGGCGAGTTGCGCGGCCACGTGCAGGTTGTTGGTGATCACCTTCAGGCCCTTGTGGCCCATGAGTGCGCGGGCGATGGCTTCGGTGGTGGTACCGATGTTGATGAACAGCGACGCGTGGTCGGGGATGTGTTCGGCCACGGCATCGGCGATGCGCTGCTTCTCGTCGCGGTTCTGCCCGGCGCGCATGGCGTAGGCGGTGTTCTGGGTGCTCGAGGCCTCGCTGGCCGCGCCGCCATGGGTACGGCGCAACAGGCCGTGTTCGGCCAGTTGGTTGATGTCGCGGCGGATGGTCTGCGGGGTGACCGCAAAGGCCTGTGCCAGCTCATCGATGCTGACGTAGCCGCGCTCGCGGGCGAGGTCGAGGATGTCTTGTTGTCGTGGCCCCAGGTTCATGCTGGCTCCTTGTGCTGCGCGGCATTATGCCCAATCGTGGCTTTTCCGCTAAGGTACGCCAAATCTGTCGCAGGATTTTCACAATCGAACATGACCCCCGCCATCGATCTGCTGAAGAAGGCCAAGGCTGAGCACAAGGTGCACAGCTATACCCACGACCCAAAGGCACCGTCCTACGGCCTGGAAGCCGCCGAAAAACTCAACCTGGACCCCGCCCGGGTGTTCAAGACATTGCTCGCGGCCACCGAAAAGGGCGAGTTGCTGGTGGCAGTGGTACCGGTGGTGGGCAGCCTGGACCTCAAGGCCCTGGCCCATGCCGCCGGTGCGAAGAAGGCCGACATGGCCGATCCCAACCAGGCCCAGCGCGCCACCGGTTACCTGGTGGGCGGCATCAGCCCGCTGGGGCAGAAGAAGCGGCTGCGGACCTTTATCGACAACAGCGCGCGGAATTTCGCCAGCATCCACGTCAGCGCCGGACGGCGCGGACTTGAAGTGGAACTGAGCGCGGACACCCTCGCCGTTCACACCCAAGGTCAGTTCGCCGATATCGGCCGTCCCTGACCGTCCATAACAAGAATCAGGAAACATCGCCATGGCCCACTATCTGCTCGCCATCGACCAGGGCACCACCAGCAGCCGCGCCATCGTCTTCAGCGCCCAGGGCTTGCCGGTGGCGCGTGCTCAGCAGGAATTCAAGCAGTACTTCCCCAAGGATGGCTGGGTGGAGCACGACGGCGAGGAGATCTGGCTGACCACCCTCAAGGTCTGCCGTGAAGCCATCGAGCAGAGTGGCCTGGACGCCGCGCAGATCGCCGCCATCGGCATCACCAACCAGCGCGAGACCACCCTGGTGTGGGACGCGCTGACCGGCACCCCGATCCATCCCGCCATCGTCTGGCAGGACCGCCGCACCGCCGACTACTGCGCCACGCTCAAGGCGGCCGGCCACGAGACCGATGTGGCCAGCCGCACCGGCCTGCTGATCGATCCCTATTTCTCCGCCACCAAGCTGCGCTGGGTGCTGGAAAACGTGCCCGGTGCCCGTGAGCGCGCCGAGCGCGGCGAGCTGCGCTTCGGCACGGTGGACTGCTTCCTGCTGTGGCGCCTGACCGGCGGCAAGGTGCACCGCACCGATGCCACCAACGCCTCGCGGACCCTGCTGTTCAACATCCACAGCCAGCAGTGGGACGACGAGCTGCTGCGCTTGTTCGAGATTCCTGCCAGCCTGCTGCCGGAGGTGCTCGATTGCGCGGCCGAGTTCGGTGACACGGATGCCGTGCTGCTCGGCGCCAGCATTCCGGTACGCGGCATGGCCGGCGACCAGCAGGCCGCGCTGATCGGCCAGGCCTGCTTCCAGCCGGGCATGGTGAAAAGCACCTATGGCACCGGCTGCTTCATGATCCAGAACACCGGCGAGCGGCCGGTGGCGTCGCGCAATCGCCTGCTGACCACGGTGGGCTATCGCCTGAATGGCAAGGTGACCTACGCGGTGGAGGGCAGCATCTTCGTCGCCGGCGCCGCGGTGCAATGGCTGCGTGATGGCATCAAGCTGATCAGCCATGCCCGCGACACCGAGGCCCTGGCCGAACAGACCGGCGACGCTTCCGGTGTCTACCTGGTGCCGGCCTTCACCGGCCTGGGCGCACCCTACTGGGACCCGCGCGCCCGTGGCGCGATCTTCGGTCTGACCCGCGATACCGGCATCAAGGAGATCGTCACCGCCGGGCTCCAGTCGGTCTGCTACCAGACCCGCGACCTGCTCGAAGCCATGTCCCAGGATGGCGCCGAAGCGCCCAGCGCGCTGCGGGTGGATGGAGGGATGGTGGAGAACAACTGGCTGATGCAGTTTCTCGCCGACATTCTCGGGGTACCGGTGGAGCGTCCGGAAGTGACCGAGACCACTGCCCTGGGTGTGGCCTATCTCGCAGGTTTGCAAGCCGGGCTGTATCGCGATCTGGACGAAGTGGCCAGCCACTGGCATCGTCAGCAACGATTCGCCCCGCGCATGGCTGATGGCCATCGTAGGAAACTCTACGACGGCTGGTTGGATGCCGTGCAGCGGGTGCGCAGCGGCGCGTAAGGATGCGCTGGTCAGGCCAGGAGGTGGGATGGGAGCAGGGGTAGGGTCGCTGAAGCGTCGCTGGCAGGTCTTGGCCTTGCTGGTCGCACCTCTGTTCTTTCCGTCGGCGCGCGCCGAGACCCTGGTCATCGCCGGGGATATCTGGTGCCCCATCAATTGCGAGCCGGGCTCCGAGCGGCCGGGCCTGTTCGTCGAGCTGGCGCGGGAGATCTTCGGCGACGCCGGCATCAGCGTCGACTACCGCCTGGTGAACTGGGCCCGGGCCATCCACGACACCCGCAACGGTCGCGTGGATGCGTTGATCGGCGCCGGCGTCCAGGACGCTCCCGATTTCGTCTTCACCCCCACCGCGCCGGGGGTGTCGCGCATGTGCTTCTACGTCTCCCCCGATGCCAAGTGGCGTTACCGGAACCTGGATTCCCTGGCCCGGGTCCGCCTGGGCAGCATCAACGGCTACAGCTATGGCCAGGAGATCGACGCCTATATCCGCATCAAGCGCAATGATCCGGCGCGGGTGCAGGTGGTGTCCGGCGACCAGGCCCTGGAGATGAACGTGGAGAAGGTGCTGCTCGGCCGCATCGACGCCACCATAGAGAACGCCTGGGTCATGGATGCCCACCTGGCCGGCAGCGGCCAGCGGGACAAGCTGGTGCAGGCCGGATGCCGGTCGCCGGATGTGCCCATCTACCTGGCGTTTTCCCCGGCCCTGGCGACCAGTGTGCAGCACGCGGCGCTCTTCGAGGCCGGGCTGAAACGCATGCGCGAGAGCGGGCGGTTGAACCAATTGCTGCAGCGCTACGGCCTCTCTCCGCTAGACTGAGCGCGCTGCGGCGCAAAAAAAGCTGGCCACTGTACGGCGCGTGGGGCCTCGGTGATCGGCATGCTGGTAACTTTTCGACCCCACCTCAAGGAGCTTTTCATGCAGCTGGATTTCCATCAGGTCGACGCTTTCAGCCAACGCCCCTTCGGCGGCAATCCCGCGGTGGTCTATCGGCTCGATTCCTGGCTCGACGACCAGCTCATGCAACGCATCGCCGCCGAGCACAATCTTTCGGAAACCGCCTTCCTGGTGAAGGAAGGCAGCAGCTGGCACATCCGCTGGTTCACCCCCAGGGCCGAAGTGCCGCTGTGCGGCCATGCGACCCTGGCCAGCGCCCATGTGCTGTTCGAGCTCTACCAGGAGCCGGGCGATCGCCTGACCTTCACCAGCAAGTCCGGTGAGCTGCGGGTGACCCGGGAAGAGGAGGGCCGCCTGGCCCTGGACTTTCCGGCCCAGGTGCCCCAGGAGGTCGGGGTGACCCTGGAACTGGAGCACGCCCTGGGCGTGGCGCCGGTGGATGCCCTGGGCGCGAACTTCCTGCTGGTGGTCCTGGAGTCGGAACAGGCGGTGCGCGAATGCACGCCGGATTTCAAGGCGCTGGCCAAGCTGCCCTGGTCGGGCGTGATCGTCACCGCAGCGGGCATGAAGCATGATTTCGTTTCGCGCTTCTTCGCACCCAAGATCGGCCTCGACGAAGACCCGGTGACCGGTGCCGCCCATTGCGCGTTGATCCCCTACTGGGCCAACCGCCTGGGCAAGCGCGTGCTGCGTGCCGAGCAGTGTTCCGAGCGTAGCGGCGAACTCTGGTGCCGCCTGGATGGCGACCGGGTGAGCATTGCCGGGCATTCGGTACTGGTGGCCAGTGGTCGGCTGTGGGTGTAACGACTACCTGTACACAGTTCGTAGCCTGGATTTCTTCCGGGCTACGATTCCGGGCACGCTGTAGTAGAGGACGAAAAAGGGGCCGCGTTTGCGGCCCCTTTTTCATTTCAGAGTGCGCCGCTGATGCGCCGTACCCCGGACTCCTGGGGCGTGAACTGGGCGGCGACGCTGCCCTGGGCGGGGAACACCACCAGGTGCTCGGCGGCGACGCGGATACCGACTTCCTGGCCGGGTTGGTGGTCCGCGTGGCTGGGGAAGATGGATTCCAGCTGGCTGCCGGTGGGCAGCAGCAGGCGGTAGAGCGTGGCGGCGCCAAGGAAGGTCTTGCCGATCACCGTGGCACGCAGCTCGCTGTCCGGTGCGTGGACGATGTCATCCGGGCGCAGCAGTACGTCCACCGCGGCACCTTGCGGCCAGGTGTAGGCACGGTTGCCGCGCAGGACACCCAGTTCGGTGGACACCGAATCGGCGGAGGCCAGTTGACCACGGATGAAGTATCCCTGGCCGACGAAGCTGGCGACGAAGGGCGTCATGGGTTCGTGGTAGAGGTTGTACGGGGTGTCCCACTGCTCCAGCAGGCCGTGACGGAAGACGCCGACATGGTCGCTGACGGCGAAGGCCTCCTCCTGGTCGTGGGTCACCAGGATGGCGCTGGTGCCGCGTGCCTTGAGGATCTCGCGAACTTCCTGGCTGAGGCGGCGGCGCAGTTCGCCGTCGAGGTTGGAGAAGGGCTCGTCGAGCAGCAGCAGGCGTGGTTCCGGCGCCAGGGCGCGGGCCAGCGAGACCCGTTGCTGCTGGCCGCCGGAGAGTTCGTGGGGATACCGCCTGGCCAGGTGGTCCAGCTTCACCAGCTCCAGCAGCTCGCCAACCCGTTGCGCACAGTCGGCTTCCTTGCGGATGCCGAAGGCGACGTTGTCGGCCACGGTCAGGTGCGGAAACAGCGCGTAGTCCTGGAACACCATGCCGATCCGGCGTTTTTCCGGCGCAAGGGTGAAGCCGGCACGGGAGATGATCTCGTCGGCCAGTTGGATCTCGCCTTCCAGCACCGGCTCGAAACCGGCGATGGCGCGCAGGGTGGTGGTCTTGCCGCAGCCCGAGGGGCCGAGCAGGCAGCCGATGTCACCGGCGTTGAGATGAAGGTTCAGGCCCCGCACAACCTGCTGGTCGTGGTAACCACAGCTGAGGTTGCGCAGGCTGAGCAGTGTTTCGCGATTCATGCGTGATGGGCGTGTTCGACCAGTAGTTCGAGCAGGGCCTTCTGGGCGTGAAGACGGTTTTCCGCCTGATCCCAGGCTACCGAACGCGGATCGTCGAGCAGGTCGACGCTGATTTCTTCGCCACGGTGGGCCGGCAGGCAGTGCATGAATATCACGTCGTCGGCGGCCAGGTCGAGAAGCGCCTTGTTCACCTGGTAGGGAGCGAACAGCGCCAGGCGCTGGAGGGCTTCCTCTTCCTGGCCCATGGAGGTCCATACGTCGGTGCTGACCAGGTGGGCGCCGGCCACGGCTTCGCGCGGGTCGCGCACGACCTTGACGCGGTCGCCGGCCTGGGCGAGGAAATCGGCGTTGGGCTCATAGCCCTCGGGGCAGGCGACGCGCAGCTGGAAATCGAACTGGATGGCCGCCTCGATGTAGGTGTTGCACATGTTGTTGCCGTCGCCGATCCAGGCAACGGTCTTGCCCTGGATGCTGCCGCGATGCTCGAGGAAGGTCTGCATGTCGGCCAGCAGCTGGCAAGGGTGCAGGTCATCGGACAGGCCATTGATCACCGGCACCCGCGAATGGGCGGCGAACTCGACGAGCGTGCTGTGGGCGAAGGTGCGGATCATCACCGCATCGAGCATGCGCGACATGACGATGGCGCAGTCGCTGATGGGCTCGCCGCGACCCAGCTGGGTATCGCGCGGCGAAAGGAAGATCGCCTGGCCGCCGAGCTGGATCATGCCGGCCTCGAAGGAGAGGCGGGTACGGGTGGAGGCCTTCTCGAAGATCATGCCCAGTACGCGGCTTCTCAGGGGCTCGTAACGCACGCCTCGGTTGCGCAGATCCTTCAGCTCGGTGCCTCGACGGATCAGGCTGTTCAGCTCCTGGGGAGTACAGTCCATCAGGGAGAGAAAATGCCTAGCGCTCATGGTTACTACCTTTCTTCTTTTGCCACTGGCCGCGTGTCCTGGCCGGATATTGCGGGAACAATGCAGGCGGGACGGGCGGTTGAAGCCGCACGTGGCGACAATTTAGGGGGAAGGCGCGATCTTATAAGGAAATGTCGCATGATGCCAACAAGGGCCACGGATGGCGCGGCCTAGAGCGGTTTCGCTGATTTCACTGTAGCGATTTCAGCGCCGATTTGCTGGTTTTCCGGCATCCGCCATTCACATCGGTGCGAGCTGGAGTCGAGTTACCTGACATCCTTTTGGCGGCGGCGGATCGTAGCGGGTGCGCCGCTCTAGCCAGGTGATCCCGAGTGGCGGGACGTTGTACAGCGGTCCGAAAGCCGCTGGCAATTGCACTTCATTCCAGATTGTTTCGGTTCCAGGCCTTGTCTAAGGTGTGCCAGGCACGGGTAGTGAGGAGTGTGGCGGATGGCTGGAACAGGTCCTGAACCTGGACAGGGGTACCTGGGAACGGGACGCTCCCTGTGGCTCGCCTATGCGCTGTTGCTGGCAGCCGGCCTGGGGGCGATCCTGGTCAACCTGCTGCAGGTGCTCGATTCCAAGCAGCTCTACCTGCGCGAAGCCGACAAGGCCAACGCCAACCTGGCCTATTCCATCGCCCAGCATGCCCAGGAGTCCATCAAGGAAGCGGACATCGTCCTGAGCGGCATGGTGGACCTGCTGGAACGCGGCGAGAACAGTCCCGAGGCCTTCAACCAGCTGTTGACGACCTACAAGCAGCGCACGCCGCAACTGGCCGGAGCGTTCGTCTACGACGCCCAGGGCCGCTGGCTGCATTACACCAATCCACCGCCAACGGCCGACGCCAACAACTTCGATCGCGCCTACTTTCAACATCACCTCCATTCGGTGAGCCGTGACACCGAGGTGAGCAACCCGATCCGCAGCCGCTCCACCGGCGAGTGGGTACTGCCGGTGTCCCGTCGCTTCGATGATCGGGACGGGCATTTCGCCGGCGTGGTGCTGGCGACCATCCGAGTCGATCACTTCCGCCAGTTCTACAAGCTCTTCGACATTGGCCAACAAGGCTCGGTGCTGATCGCCATGAACGACGGCACCATCATCTATCGCCGCCCGGAGAAGGGGGGCGACACGGGCGACAGCATTCTCGGCAGCCATATGTTCCAGTCCGACCTCAAGCGCTCGCCGGTAGGGCTGGGCGCCAGTATCTCGGTGCTCGACGGCGTGGACCGGGTCTATGCCTACCGCGCCCTGGACCATTTCCCGCTGGTGGTGTCGGTGTCCCTGTCCCGCCAGGAAGTGCTCGCCGAGTGGGGGCGCAAGGCGGTAGTGGTGGCCTGCCTGGTGGCGGTGCTGGTGCTGGCGCTGATCCTGGTGGGCGGCAGCCTGGTGGCGAGGCTGCGCAAGCGCATTGTCGCCGCCCAGAGCATCGCCCTGGAGAACCGCGAGCTGCAGCACCTGGCCCACCGCGACAGCCTGACCGGCATTTCCAATCGCCGGCAGTTCGATCATGCCCTGCGCACCGAATTTCATCGCGCCGCTACCGTGGGAACACCCTTGGCGTTGGTGATGATCGACGTCGACCACTTCAAATCCTTCAACGACCGTTACGGCCACCAGGCCGGGGACGTTTGCCTGAAGGCGGTGAGCGACGTGCTGCGCCGCTTCAAGGTACGCGCCGGCGACACGGTGGCCCGCTACGGCGGCGAGGAGTTCGTCGTGCTGCTGCCGCATACCGACCCGGCTGGCGCGCGCCTGGTGGCCGAGCGCATTCGCCAGGCGGTCCAGGAGCAGGGCCTGGTCCATTCCGGCAACCCGGCAGGGGTCGTCACCGTGAGTGTCGGCGTGCACAGCATGGTGCCCGAGGACACCGAACAGCCCGAGCGGTTGCTGGAGCTGGCCGATGCCGCGCTGTATCTGGCTAAGAGCGGTGGGCGTAATCGCGTCTGCATGGCACAACCGGTTGTCTGAGGACCGGGGTGTACGATTTGGGGGAATTGTCTGAGGTTCTTTTCGGAATGCGTGAACTGCTATCCCGCTACGCCGGTTGATAGCTTTGCGCCTCCCCGAAATCCACGGGTTTCAGGGGGCGGTATCCGCGCAAGGAAATAGGCGGAACCACTCAGAAAAAACCTAAAGAATCATGGAGATTCCGATGAACAAGTTCCTCATGCCCGCCGCACTGGCAGCCGCTTTGGCCGTCCTGACCGGTTGCAGCAGCCATAACATCAGCCAGCCGGCCGCATCGCTGACCGGTGACGTCAAGACTGACCTCAAGGCTGATGTGGCTGTCGGCGAGCAGATCAGCGGGCAGTCCGAAGTGAACATCCTGTTCAACTTCCTGCAGTTCGGTGGCGATTCCCAGTACGCCGATGGCGTTGCCTACGGTGGTGCTGGTGGCGGCGGCCTGCCCTTTGGTCCGGACCCGATCTCCGCAGTCAAGTCCGCTGCGGCCTACAAGGCCGTGAAAGCCTCAGGCGCCGACCTGATCGTCGCTCCGCGCTATGAGCTCAGCGTCCAGGACTACGTGGTCTTCAAGAAAGTGAGCGCCAAGGTGACCGGCAACAAGGGCACCATCCAGTCCATCCGCTGACCCGGACGGCGAATCGGCAGGCTTGATGCCTGCCGATTCATGGCGCTGAGGCTGCTGGTCGGCCGGCCGATCTGGCTCCATAGTCTTGTATTCGCGACCTGACCGGTCGTCTCGAACAAGAAAGAGGCCAGGCCATGACCAAGACCCTCCATCACCGTGCATGCCATCTCTGCGAAGCCATCTGCGGCCTGAGCATCGAAACCGAAGACCAGGCGGACGGTAGCCGCCGGATTCTGTCCATCAAGGGTGATGCCCAGGACAGCTTCAGCCGTGGCCATATCTGCCCCAAGGCGGTGGCCCTGCAGGATATCCAGAACGACCCCGACCGAGTCCGCCAACCCCTGCGTCGTGCCGGCAACGAGTGGTTGCCCATTGGCTGGGACGAGGCCTTCGCCCTGGTCGCCGAACGGCTGGCCGATATCCAGGCGCGTCATGGCAACAACGCGGTTGCCGTGTACCAGGGCAACCCGAGCGTGCACAACTACGGGCTGATGACCCACAGCAACTACTTCCTCGGACTGCTCAAGACCCGCAGCCGTTTCTCCGCGACCTCCGTGGACCAGTTGCCCCACCACCTGATCAGCCAGCAGATGTACGGCCATGGCCTGCTGATCCCCATCCCGGACATCGACCACACCGGCTTCATGCTGATCCTCGGCGGCAACCCGCTGGCGTCCAACGGCAGCATCATGACCGTGCCCGACGTGGAAAAACGCCTGAAGGCACTGCAGGCCCGTGGCGGCAAGCTGGTGGTGGTGGACCCGCGACGCAGCGAAACCGCCGCCATGGCGGACCAGCACCTGTTCGTGCGCCCGGGGCAGGACGCCGCGTTGCTGTTCGGCCTGCTCAATACGCTGTTCGAAGAAGGCCTGGGACGTACCAGCCACCTCGAGATCGAAGGTCTGGCGCGGGTGCGCGAGGCCATCGCGCCATTCACGGCAGAAGCGATGGCCCCGCGTTGCGGTATCCCGGCTGAGGACATCCGCCAGTTGGCGCGAGACTTCGCCGCCGCCGACAGCGCGGTCTGCTATGGCCGCATGGGGGTCTCCACCCAGGCGTTCGGCAGCCTCTGCCAATGGCTGATCCAGCTGATCAACCTGGTCACCGGCAACGTCGACCGGGTGGGCGGCGTGCTCTGTACCGAACCTGCGGTGGACCTGGTAGCCGCGACCTCCGGCGGCCATTTCAATCGCTGGCAGAGCCGGGTGTCCGGCCTGCCGGAGTACGGCGGTGAGCTGCCGGTGGCGGCCCTGGCCGAAGAAATGCTGACTTCCGGCGAAGGACAGGTACGGGCGCTGGTGACGGTGGCCGGCAACCCGGTGCTGTCCACGCCCAATGGGCGCCAGCTGGAGCGGGCGCTGGACGGACTGGAGTTCATGGTCAGCGTCGACCTCTACATCAACGAGACGACGCGCTACGCCGACCTGATCCTGCCGCCCACCGCACCGCTGGAACATGATCACTACGACACCACCTTCAACCTCTTCGCCGTGCGCAACGTCACGCGCTTCAACGAGGCGGTGCTGGCCAGGCCCGAGGGGGCGTTGCACGACTGGGAAATCTTTGTCGGCCTGGCGAAGGCCTTCGCGGCGAAGACCGGCATCGAGCTGAAGCCCACCCTGGCGCCGGACCAGATGATCGACCTTGGCCTGCGCGCGGGGCCCTATGGCGACCGCTCCACGCACAAGCTCTCGGTGGCGCGCCTGCGCGAGCATCCCCACGGCCTGGACCTGGGCGCCCTGAAAGCCAACCTGGGCGGGCGCCTTAAGACTGCCAGCGGCAAGGTGGAAGCCGCCCCGGCGCTGCTCCTTGGCGACCTGGAGCGCTTCGCGGCGCAGCCCGTGCCGGGGGAGGGCGAGCTGATGCTGATCGGCCGGCGCCATGTGCGCAGCAACAACTCCTGGATGCACAACTACCATCGCCTGGTGAAGGGCAAGCCGCGCCACCAGTTGCTGATGCACCCTCGGGACCTCGAAGCTCGGGGGCTGGTGGATGGCCAGCGGGTCAGGGTGCGCTCGCGGGTGGGGATGATCGAAGTGGAGGTGGGCGCCAGTGACGACATGATGCCCGGCGTGGTAAGCCTGCCCCATGGCTGGGGCCACGCGCGGCCCGGTGTGCGCATGGGGATCGCCAGCGAGCAGCCGGGAGCCAGCGCCAACGACCTCACCGACGAGCGCCAGTTGGACGCGCTGTCCGGCAACGCCGCGCTCAATGGCGTTCCTGTGGAAGTGGTAGCCGCTTGAAGGCAAGGGAAGCCCGAGCGCATCGCTCGGCTTTCCGATACAATGCCGCCATCCTGCCGACGCGACAGTCGGAAAGTTCAGCCGAGGTGCCCAATGGATATCATCGAAACCATCAAAGAGCAGATCGCCAACAACACTGTCCTGCTGTACATGAAAGGCTCGCCGAACGCTCCGCAGTGCGGCTTCTCGGCCCGCGCCGCGCAAGTCCTGATGGCTTGCGGCGAGAAGTTCGCCTACGTCGACATCCTGCAGAACCCGGAAATCCGCGCCAACCTGCCGAAGTACGCCAACTGGCCGACCTTCCCGCAGCTGTGGGTCGGTGGTGAACTGGTCGGCGGCAGCGACATCATGACCGAACTGTTCGAGAAGGGTGAGTTGCAGACCCTGGTAAAGGATGCCGTGAGCAAGGCCAGCGCCTGATCCGCATTTGAATGAAAGAGCCCCGCTGATGCGGGGCTTTTTTATTTCCGGAAGTTCTTCGGGCAGGAGTCTAATTGCTTATTGAAATTGATCTTATCTGGAATGGTTGTAAGTAGTGGAAGTTGGGAATGAAAAAGCCCCGCAAGTGCGGGGCTTTTTACTTGGCGACCTATTACTCTTCCATCTGCGATTGCAGGTAGTTTTCCAGGCCGACTTTGTCGATCAGGCCCAGCTGGGTTTCCAGCCAGTCGATGTGTTCTTCTTCGGATTCGAGGATCTCTTCCAGCAGCTCACGGCTGCCGTAGTCGCCGACGCTCTCGCAGTAGGCGATGGCGGTCTTCAGGTCCGGTACGGCCTGCTGTTCCAGCTTGAGGTCGCTGGCCAGCATCTCCTTGGTGTTCTCGCCGATCATCAGCTTGCCCAGATCCTGCAGGTTGGGCAGGCCCTCGAGGAAGAGGATGCGCTTGATCAGCTTGTCCGCGTGCTTCATCTCATCGATGGATTCGTGGTACTCGTGATCGCCCAGCTTCTTCAGGCCCCAATCTTCATACATGCGGGCGTGCAGGAAGTACTGGTTGATCGCGACAAGTTCGTTACCGAGGATCTTGTTCAGATGCTGTATGACTTTCTTGTCGCCTTTCATTTGGGGTCCTGCCATGGGAATGTGGATGATTAATGAATTCTGATCCCCATGTTTACCACTGTCAAATCTAAGTTGTTGAATTGTAAATAAATTTGAATACTAATAAGAATGTTTAACTTCCACATTTGACAGCTAAATATCTGAATTACGGGCACAAAAAAACCGGACGCGAAGGTCCGGTTTCCTTTGTTGCCTGCCGTGGGTCAGGCGATGGAGTACGCGGCGGGGTAGGCGAGGGCGGCCTGGCTACTCTGCACCTCGGTCAAGGTCTCCTTGACCACCTGCTTGGCTAGGCAAGCGCATTTGCCACATTGGGTACCCACTTCCAGGGCGTTGCGTACTTCGCGATAGCTGCAGCAGCCTTCATAGATGGCTTCGCGAATTTGACCGTCAGTGACACCTAGACAGAGACAGACGTACATGGCGACTCGGGACTCGGAGAGTGGTTGGATGGAGGGGATACTAATAGTAATGAGAATGATTGTCAAAGATCTGTCTGAAACGCCCGGACCAGAGGCGCTCGCGGGCTCCCGGACGGGTTTCGGCGGGCGTTGACTCGTCGGTCGAAAGCGGTGGGCGGGGGTGGTCGCCAAGTGTATGATCGCCAGTCCTTTTGGAAGCGGGTGTCACAGGGTCGCCACACAGGTCGGCCAGGCTGGGACACCTGACTCTCTCACTACTCATGACTATTTCAGGAGACATGGAATGAGCGTACTCGTAGGCAAGCAGGCACCGGACTTCAACGTCGCCGCCGTTCTGGGCAATGGCGAGATCGTCGACAGCTTCGTCCTGTCCGAAGCCATCAAGGGCAAATACGGCCTGGTGTTCTTCTACCCGCTGGACTTCACCTTCGTCTGCCCGTCCGAGCTGATCGCTCTGGACCGTCGCATTCCCGAGTTCAAGGCTCGTGGCGTGGAAGTGATCGGCGTGTCGATCGACTCCCACTTCACCCACAACGCCTGGCGCAACACCCCGGTGGACAAGGGCGGCATCGGCCAAGTCCAGTACACCCTCGCCGCCGACATGAAGCACGAGATCGCCAAGGCCTATGACGTCGAATCCGAAGACGGCGTTGCCTACCGTGGCGCCTTCCTGATCGACAAGAACGGCGTTGTGCGTTCGCAGATCGTCAACGACCTGCCGCTGGGCCGTAACATGGACGAGCTGCTGCGTCTGGTCGACGCCCTGCAGTTCACCGAAGAGCACGGCGAAGTCTGCCCGGCCAACTGGAAGAAAGGCGACAAGGGCATGACCGCTTCTCCGGAAGGTGTGGCCCAGTACCTGTCCGAGAACGCTTCCGCCCTGTAAGCCTCTCCACGATCCGCTGCGCAACGCGCGAGATCGTGAAAAGGTTTGCGCTGAAGCTACTCGCGGTAAAGAAAAAGCCCGGCAATCGCCGGGCTTTTTCATGTCTGGAGAAAGACGCGGACTCAGTCCTCGTCGTCCATCCAGCCGCCCATCTCTTTCCAGCGATTGACGATGCCGCAGAACAGCTCGGCGGTCTTCTCGGTGTCGTAGCGTGCCGAGTGCGCCTCGCGGCCGTCGAACTCGATGCCGGCGGCCTGGCAGGCCTTGGCCAGTACGGTCTGGCCATAGGCGAGGCCGGCCAGGGTCGCGGTGTCGAAGCTGGAGAAGGGGTGGAAGGGGTTGCGCTTCATCCCGGTGCGATTCACCGCGGCGTTGAGGAAGCCGAGGTCGAAGCTGGAGTTGTGGCCCACCAGGATGGCGCGCTTGCAGCCATTGGCCTTGATCGACTTGCGCAGGCCACGGAAGATTTCCGTCAGCGCGTGCTCCTCGGTCACCGCCATGCGCAGCGGGTGATCCAGCTTGATCCCGGTGAACTCCAGCGCAGCCTGTTCGATGTTGGCGCCTTCGAAGGGCTCGATGCGGAAGAAGTGGGTGTGGTCCGGATAGAGGAAGCCTTGCTCATCCATGGCGATGGTCGTCGCGGCGATCTCCAGCAGGGCGTCGGTGGCGGAATTGAAACCACCGGTTTCCACATCCACCACTACCGGCAGGTAGCCACGGAAACGCGCTGCCATCGGGTGGCGCGGGCCGGAAGGCAGGCTGCCGTCCAGTTCGTCGTCGTAGAGGTCCTCGCTCACGCTTGTTCCTCCAGCAGGCGCCAGCGCAGCTTCTCGCCGGCGCGCAGCGGTACCACTTCCTGGTCGCCCAGCGGCAGGGTAGCGGGGGCGGTCCATTCCTCGCGCACCAGGGTGATGCTGTCGGTGTTGCGCGGCAGGCCGTAGAAGTCCGGGCCGTGGAAGCTGGCGAAGGCTTCCAGCTTGTCCAGCGCATTGCGCTGCTCGAAGGCTTCGGCGTAGAGCTCGATGGCCGCATAGGCGGTGTAGCAACCGGCGCAGCCGCAGGCGGCTTCCTTGGCGTGCTTGGCGTGGGGGGCCGAGTCGGTGCCGAGGAAGAACTTGTTGCTGCCACTGGTGGCCGCGTCCAGCAGGGCTTCCTGGTGCACGTTGCGCTTGAGGATCGGCAGGCAATAGAAGTGCGGACGGATGCCGCCCACCAGCATGTGGTTGCGGTTGTACAGCAGGTGGTGGGCGGTGATGGTGGCGCCGACGTTGGCCGAGGCCGACTGCACGAACTGCACCGCATCGCCGGTGGTGATGTGCTCGAACACCACCTTCAGGGTCGGGAAGCGCTGGACCACGCGGGTCAGGTGCTCGTCGATGAACACCTTCTCGCGGTCGAACACGTCGATCTCGCCACGGGTCACTTCACCGTGGACCAGCAGCAGCATGCCCACTTCGGCCATGGCTTCCAGGGCCGGGAAGATCTTGTCGACGTTGGTGACGCCGGAGTCCGAGTTGGTGGTGGCGCCGGCCGGGTAGAGCTTGGCGGCGTGCACGAAGCCGGAAGCCTTGGCCGCGCGGATGTCCTCCGGGCTGGTGCGATCGGTGAGGTAGAGCACCATCAGCGGCTCGAAGCGGCTGCCGACCGGGCGCGCGTCGAGGATGCGCTGGCGGTAGGCATCGGCTTCCTCGGCGTTGCGAACCGGGGGTACCAGGTTGGGCATGATGATGGCGCGGCCGAAGGTACGGGCGGCATCCGCGACGGTATGGGCCAGGACGGCACCATCGCGCAGATGGATGTGCCAGTCGTCGGGTCGCAGGAGGGTCAATCGGTCGGACATGAGGGGCTTCCAGGCGGGCAGAACTGGGCGAACATGCTACCGGAAAAGGCCTCCAGGGGCACGCGGGGCTTGAGCCCTGGCTTGGGTGCCGGCAAATCGGCGTTCAAGTTTTGCCGCGCGCCACCGATATCCAGCAGGAGTGCCGCAATTCCCCGTGGAGCCCGTCGTGCGCCAGCGCTATCTCCTCTTCCTGAGCTTGTTCGCCAGCCTGCCGGCCATGGCCATCACTTTCCAGACTCGTCTGGAGAAAGTGGAGTGGAAGGTCGAGGGCGACAAGTTCGAGTGTCGGCTGTCCCAGCCGATCACCGATTTCGGTTCGGGCGAGTTCGTGCGCCGCGCCGGCGAACAGGCCACCTTCCGTCTCAAGGCACGCGAGCGCTGGATGGGGACGGGCTCGGCCACCCTGCTGGCGGCTGCGGCGCCCTGGCAGCCGGGCAGGGGTGACATCAACCTGGGTTCGGTCAGCGTCGGCAATGGCGAGGTGCCCTTCAACAGTTCCGAGCAACAGGCCGGGCGCCTGCTCACGGGCCTGATGCAGGGGCGCAGCCCGCTGGTGCGCCACCGTACCCTGCAGGGCGGCGACGCCATGGAAGTGCGGCTTCTGCCTGTCAGGTTCAACCAGGCCTACCAGGACTACCTGGCCTGCACCGCCAAGCTGTTGCCGGTGAACTTCGATCAGATCAGCCACGCGCAGGTCGGCTTCCCCGGCGGCGGCGTGGACCTGGACGACATGGCGCGGGCCAAGCTGGAGATCATCCTCGATTTCATCAAGGCCGATCCCAGCGTCAATCACATCGAGATCGACGGCCATTCCGATAACAGCGGCAACCGCCTGACCAACCGCGACCTGTCGCGCCGCCGGGCGCTGGCGGTGTTCGAGTTCCTCAAGGCCAACGGCTTCCCCGAAGCGCAGATGGCCATGCGTTTCCATGGCGAGCGTTACCCGCTGGCACCGAACAACAACTCGGCCAACCGGGCGAAGAACCGTCGCGCCACGGTGCAGTTGTCTCGTGTCGAGCCGCCCGAGGTCGCGCCGGCACCCACGCCGCCCCCGGCTGAGGCACCGGCGCCCACGCCAACGCCGGGCGTCCCGGCCAACTCTCCGGGCGTGTCGACGCCGAGGCCCGGTGTCCAGGGCCCGCCGCCTGCGCCTGCACCTGCAGCCCAGCCGCCGGCCCCTGCACCCGCTGGATCATGACCTTGCCGTTCGTCGCACAGTCGACAGAATCTGTCGCCTCGTCGTCATAAGCTGTCGCGCCACTGTAATTTGGCCGTCAGGGTCAGTAGAATCACGGGCTTTTCGTACAACCCCCGTGGAGTTGATGGCATGGCGGACGTAAAGAAGGTTGTCCTGGCTTATTCCGGTGGCCTGGATACTTCGGTGATCCTCAAGTGGCTGCAAGATACCTATAACTGCGAAGTGGTGACCTTCACCGCCGACCTCGGTCAAGGCGAGGAGGTCGAGCCGGCCCGCGCGAAGGCCCAGGCCATGGGCGTCAAGGAAATTTACATCGACGACCTGCGCGAAGAGTTCGTTCGCGACTTCGTCTACCCGATGTTCCGCGCCAACACCGTATATGAAGGCGAGTACCTGCTGGGTACCTCCATCGCCCGTCCGCTGATCGCCAAGCGCCTGATCGAAATCGCCAACGAGACCGGCGCCGACGCCATCTCCCATGGCGCCACCGGCAAGGGCAACGACCAGGTTCGCTTCGAGCTGGGCGCCTACGCGCTGAAGCCGGGCGTGAAAGTGATCGCTCCCTGGCGCGAGTGGGACCTGCTGTCCCGCGAGAAGCTGATGGACTACGCCGAGAAGCACGGTATCCCGATCGAGCGCCACGGCAAGAAGAAGTCCCCGTACTCCATGGACGCCAACCTGCTGCACATCTCTTATGAGGGCGGCGTGCTGGAAGACACCTGGACCGAGCACGAGGAAGACATGTGGAAGTGGACCAAGTCGCCGGAAAGCGCGCCGGACGTCCCCACCTACATCGAGCTGACCTACCGCGCCGGTGACATCGTCGCCATCGACGGCAAGGACATGACCCCGGCCCAGGTGCTCTCCGAGCTGAACCGCATTGGCGGCGAGAACGGCATCGGCCGCCTCGACATCGTCGAGAACCGCTATGTCGGCATGAAGTCCCGTGGCTGCTACGAGACCCCCGGCGGCACCATCATGCTAAAGGCCCACCGCGCCATCGAGTCCATCACCCTGGACCGCGAAGTGGCTCACCTGAAAGACGAGCTGATGCCCAAGTACGCCAGCCTGATCTATACCGGTTACTGGTGGAGCCCCGAGCGTCTGATGCTGCAACAGATGATCGACGCCTCCCAGACCAACGTGAACGGTGTGGTGCGCCTGAAACTGTACAAGGGCAACGTCGTAGTGGTCGGCCGCAAGTCCGACGACTCCCTGTTCGACGCCAACATCGCCACCTTCGAGGACGATGCCGGCGCCTACAACCAGGCAGACGCTGCAGGCTTCATCAAGCTCAACGCCCTGCGCATGCGCATCGCCGCAGGCAAGGGTCGCAAGCTGTTCTGATAAGCTTGCGCGCTTGAGCCTACAGACCCCGGCCAAGAGCCGGGGTTTGCATTTAGAGCCCGTCTACAATCTGCTGCGCGTCGGAAGAACTGCGTTGAAAATGGCTTCGGAATGCTCATTTACAATCTGTAAACTCCGCTTCCTCAGCCATTTTCGCCTTGTTCTTCTCTAGCTCGCGAGATCGTAAACGAGCTCTCAGACCCCGCCAACCCGGGCAAACGATGAGGAACCAACGATGAGACTGCTGCATACCATGCTGCGAGTCGGCGACCTGGACAAATCCATCGCCTTTTACACCGAAGTGCTGGGCATGACCCTGCTGCGCCGCAATGACTACCCGGACGGCCAGTTCACCCTCGCCTTCGTCGGCTACGGCGACGAGGCCCACAACAGCGTGATCGAACTCACCTACAACTGGGGTGTGGACCAGTACGACCTGGGCAGCGGCTACGGCCACATCGCCCTGGAAGTGGCCGACGCCTACCAGGCGTGCGCGGACATCAAGGCCAGCGGCGGCAACGTGACCCGCGAAGCCGGTCCCATGAAGCATGGCAGTACCGTCATCGCCTTCGTCACCGACCCCGATGGCTACAAGATCGAGCTGATCCAGAAATCCAGCTGACGGATATTCGCTGCGCGGCCGGCAAGCGCCGCGCAGCCCTGCTCGCGGTAGCCAGGAAAAGACCAGCTCGGCCCAGGCCGGGCTGGTCTTTTCGTTTTGGCACTGGGGATCAGAAGGTCAGGTCCAGGGAACTGCCGACCACCCTCTCGCGGCCGGCCCCTCCACAGCTGGGGATCTACCCCGATGAAGGCAAATTGCTGTCTTCCTCTCGCAAGGACGAACGCTCTGTGCTGATATGAATCCGGGGCGCTACCGCCCGGTCTGGAGACCTGTTCCATGGATGGTTCCGCGGTCAGCTACGAACGTCATCTCGAATGCCTGGTCAGGGCCATCCAGGAATTGTCCCTGGCTCGTGACCTGGACCGCATCGCGGAAATAGTCCGCAGCGCCGCGCGGGAGCTGGTGGGGGCCGACGGCGCCACCTTTGTCCTGCGCGACGGCGACCTCTGCCACTACAAGGACGAGGACGCCATCTCGCCGCTGTGGAAAGGCCTGCGATTTCCCATGGAAACCTGCATCAGCGGCTGGGCCATGCTCAATCGCGAGCCCGCGGTGATCGCGGATATCTACCTCGACCCGCGCATCCCCCACGACGCCTACCGCCCGACCTTCGTCAAAAGCCTGGTGATGGTGCCCATCCGCAGCCTGGCGCCGGTGGGGGCGATCGGCACCTACTGGGCCACCGCGCGCCAAGCCACTCTGCGCGAGGTTGGCCTGCTCCAGGCCCTGGCCGACTCCACCTCGGTGGCCATGGAGAACGTCCAGCTCTACAACGAACTGGAGCAACGGGTCGTCGCCCGTACCCAGGACCTGGTGGCCGCCAACCGACTTCTCTATGACGAAGCCTGCGAACGCGAGCGGGTCGAGCAGGACATCCAGCGCTTCGCCATGACCGACGAACTCACCGGCCTGCACAATCGCCTCGGCTTCCTGCGCCTTGCCGGCGAGACGCTGGAGGCCGCGCGCCAGCGCGACACCCCATGCCTGCTCCTGCACCTGCTGGTGGACAGCGCCGACCTCGGGCCGGGCGAAAGCCTGCCGCTGGTGGCCGCCCGCATGCTGCGCGCGCAATTTCGCCGCGACGACCTGCTGGCGCGCCTCGGCGGTGGCGAGTTTCTCGTGCTGACCACCGGCTACGGCTATCCGGAGGCCGTGGTGCAGCGCCTGCTCGGGGGGCTCGGAGCCTTCAATCGTGCGGCCGAGCAGCATCTCGGCCTGCGCGTCGGCCATGCCGAATCCACCCGCGGCCAGGACCTCGAGCAACTGATAGTGGAGGCCGGAAACGCCCTGCAGCGCAGCCGCTGACGCCTTGTCCTGGCTGGCTCGCAGGCTTCGCTATATAGTTCGCCACACAGCGAAACTCGACCGTTCGGCCAACTCATGAACTTTCCCCTCGACCGCACCGACCTGGCCGCCATCTGGCTGACCCTGGAACTGGCCACCCTCACCACCTTGTTGCTGCTGGTGGTGGGCACGCCCATCGCGTGGTGGCTTGCGCGTACCCGCTCACGGATGAAGGGCCCGGTCGCCGCGGTGGTGGCCCTGCCGCTGGTGCTGCCGCCCACGGTCATCGGTTTCTACCTGCTGGTGAGCATGGGCCCCCATGGTTTCATCGGCCAGTTCACCCAGAGCCTTGGCCTTGGCACCTTGCCATTCACCTTCGCCGGCCTGGTGGTGGGGTCGGTGATCTACTCCATGCCCTTCGTCGTGCAGCCCCTGCAGAACGCCTTCAGCGCCATTGGCCAGCGTCCCCTGGAAGTGGCCGCGACCCTGCGCGCCAGCCCCTGGGACACCTTCTTCAGCGTGGTGCTGCCACTGGCGCGACCGGGCTTCGTCACCGCGTCCATCCTCGGCTTCGCCCACACGGTGGGGGAGTTCGGCGTGGTGCTGATGATCGGCGGCAATATCCCGGAGAAGACCCGCGTGGTCTCGGTGCAGATCTTCGACCATGTCGAGGCCATGGAGTACGCCCAGGCCCACTGGCTGGCCGGCGGCATGCTGGTGTTCTCCTTCCTCATCCTGCTGGCGCTGAACTCCAGCCGGCGCCTGAAACCTGGCTGGACCTGAAGCATGCAACTGATTCGCGCACGATTTCGCCTGCGCCATCCGGGCTTTTCCCTGGACACCGACCTCGAACTGCCCGGTCGTGGCGTCAGCGCCCTGTTCGGTCATTCCGGCTCGGGCAAGACCAGCCTGCTGCGCTGTATCGCCGGCCTGGAACGAGCCGCCGAAGGCTTCCTGGAAGTGAATGGCGAGCTCTGGCAGGACAGCTCCAGCGGCCATTTCCTGCCCACCCACAAGCGGCCGCTGGGCTACGTGTTCCAGGAGGCCAGCCTGTTCGAACACCTCTCGGTGCGGCGCAACCTGGAATATGGCCAGCGGCGCATTCCGGCGCGGGAGCGGCGGGTGCAGCTGGAGCAGGCGGTGGAGCTGCTGGGTATCGGGCATCTGCTGGAACGCATGCCGGGCGGCCTGTCCGGCGGCGAACGGCAGCGCGTGGGCATCGCCCGGGCGCTGCTGACCAGCCCGCGCCTGCTGCTGATGGACGAACCCCTGGCGGCGCTGGACCTCAAGCGCAAGGGCGAGATCCTGCCCTACCTCGAACGGCTGCACGACGAGCTGGATATCCCGGTGCTCTACGTCAGCCACTCGCCGGACGAAGTGGCGCGCCTGGCCGACCATCTGGTGCTGCTGGACGACGGCAAGGTGCTGGCCAGCGGCTCGCTGGCGCAGACCCTGGCGCGACTCGACCTGCCCACCGCCCACGAGGATGAGGCCGGCGTGGTGATCGAGGGCAGGGTGCTGGGCTTCGATACCCGCTACCAGTTGCTGACCCTCGCGCTGCCGGGCAGCTCGCTCAGCGTGCGGGTGGCCCATTCGCCCGTCGAGGCGGGGCGTGGCCTGCGTTTCCGGGTGCTGGCGCGGGACGTCAGCCTGAGCCTCGAGAAGCAGCGCGACAGCAGCATTCTCAACCTGCTGCCGGCGCGGGTGGTGGAAGAGTCACCGGCGGCCAACGCGGCCCATGTACTGGTACGCCTGGATGTGGATGGCGCCCCCATGCTGGCGCGCATCACCCGCTTCTCCCGCGACCAGCTCGGGCTCTACCCGGGCCAGACGCTCTGGGCGCAGATCAAGTCGGTGGCGTTGCTGGCCTGAGGCACGTTCTCTCTCCCCTCGGTAGCCCGGATGAAATCCGGGGAGGCGGGTGTCGGATTGGTCCCGGATTGCATCCGGGCTACAGGTTCTGCGTCATCCGTGTAGGAGCGAATTCATTCGCGAAACGGGCCGAAGGGCAGTCCTGCACGGCTTGAGGCAACGGGCAGCGTGGCTGCCCTTCGCGATTGAAATCGCTCCTACGGACGTTCCCGGCCGGACACTGTCGTAAGCGTCAGAGCACGTCGTGGTTGCCCGATGGCTCCACGCACACGCAATTGCGGCCCGACTGCTTGGCCCGGTAAAGGCCACGGTCGGCGCGGCCGATCAGGCTGTCCAGGGAGTCGTCCGGGTGCATCTCGGCCAGGCCGATGCTGGTGGTCACGTGCAGGTTCACGCCCTTGAAGGGATAGCGCCGCGCAGCCACGTCGCTGCGCACCTTTTCCGCCAGGAAGTGGGCGGTGGCGTTGCCGGTGTCCTTGAGCAGGATGATGAATTCCTCGCCGCCCCAGCGGCAGACGATATCCGACTGGCGCAGGCCGTCCCGCAGGTTCTGGGCGAAACCTTGCAGCACCTCGTCGCCGGCCTGGTGGCCGTAGGTATCGTTGAGCAGTTTGAAGTGGTCGAGGTCCAGCAGCAGGGCGGTCAGCGGCTTGCGGTCACGACGGGCTTCCTGCAGCGCCTGGCCGGCCAGCAGCTCGAAGCCGCGCCGGTTGGGCAGTCCGGTGAGGCTGTCGGTGGTGGCCAGGGCGGCGATGCTCTGCCGGTAGCGGCGCATCAGCCGGCTCAGCAGCACCAGCACCACGATGGTCACCAGCAGGCAGATCAGCAGGTTGAGGTAGAGGGTATTGCGGAGTCCGTTGAGCAGGCCGCCTTCATGCTTGTCGACGAACAGGTACCAGTCCAGTTCGGGGATGTAGCGCACGTTCAGGTAGTGATCGCGGCCGCGCTCCTGGTACTCGAACTTGCCGCTCTGGGGGCGCCCCAGCTTGGCCTGCAGGTCTTCGAGGCCGGGCACCTGCGACAGCGATTCGCCGACTTTCGCACCCAGCGGGCCGCCGTCCGCACCGGTGAGGACGATGCGCCCGGTGGTATCGACGAAGTAGACGCTGCGGTCGTAGCGGCGCTGGTATTCGTCGATCAGCTTGATCACCGCGTCCACCGTCAGGCCGATCCCGGTGGCGCCGATGAAGTTGCCGTCGTAGTCGAACACCTTGTAGTTGATGAAGATGGTCAACCGGTCCTGGTTGGCCATGTCCACATCGACGTTGATCTCGTACGGCTCCTTCATGTCGCGCACGCGGAAGTACCAGATGTCCCGCGGTTCCTTCGGGTCGACGCGCTTGAGCACGCCCTTGGTCTGGTAGTAGGTGAGGCTGCGCTCGGAGACGAAGAAGCTGGTGAAGGCGCCGTAGTGCTCCTGGACTTCGCGCAGGTAGCGGGTCATCGGCTCGACGTCCTTTTCCCCTTGCATCACCCAGTCCCGGAGGAAGGTGTCGCGGCTCATCATCGAGGAAATCAGGATGGGACGGACCAGGTCCTTCTGGATTTCCGAGTAGACGTTGTCCGAAGTCAGCGGCAGTTCGGTGTTGATGATGCTGCTGCGCATGGACTTCAGCGATGCCTGGTAGCTGACCAGGGAGGTGACCAGGAAACCGCCGCCAAGCAGCAGTACCAACGTCAGGACCAACAGGCGGTGGCTTTGCTTGGTAGCTTCTGGTAACGGCATCGGACAACAGGACCTCAGGCTAGTGGCGCAATGCTAGCGTGCGCTGGCGCGGGCGTCACGGACGGGTACTTGACGCCAGGCTATCGGCGCTGGCCGGCTTTCCTTGACCGTCACCGCGCTGGAGCTCCGGCACCGAATCGATCCAGGGTTCCAGGCGCTGGCCGATGCTGAGCCACAGGCGCAAGCGCGCACTTGGCTTGTCTTCGCGGTCGCGCACCAGTCCGTCTCGCAACCCCTCACGCCAGGCGTGGGGCACGTTGATCTCGGCGATGCGCAGCCGACTGATCTGCCCGGTCAGGCGCCCATCGCGCACCCAGGCACTGACGATGCCGGACAGGATGGCGTAGCGACCGCGATCGGGATAACGGCTGCGCAGGGCCTCGCGATCCAGCCCCACGTCCACCGCGAACAGGCGACTGCTGCGGTGCTCCTCCTGTTCAACATAGTTGCGCGCGGCGCGTTCGGCTTCCTGTCGGCTCTTGTCCTGTGGAGCGCTGCGCAATTCGCTGCGGGCTTTCGCCAACCGTTGCCTGGCGCGCTCAAGTTCGGCCACCCGCGCCGGACCATCCAGCTCCAGCACCACGAGTACCTCGCGGTTGCGGTTATCGAAGCGCAATGTCTCCCGGTCCGTGGCCGAGAAGCCCAGTTGCAGCAGGCTGTCCTGATCCAGCATCAGGCTTTGGTAAGGGTCATCGCCTGTCGCGGCGCTGGGGCGTCGCCAGTCCAGGCGCAGGGCCAGGCCACTGTTTTCGTGGTCGGCCCAGTCGTAGCTGCGTCGAACCTCGCGTTCGGACAGCAGGAGGCGACTGTCCGCCTCGCCGCTGCGGTTGTACCAGACGCCCCCCAGGGCGATGGCATTGGTCAGGCCGATCAGCGCCAGGCCGCCAAGCAGTGCGGTGCGATTTTTCATGGGCGCTGGCCTCCCTTGTGGGGGCTGGGCCGGCGCAGGCGGTTGAGCACCATGAGGATGAGCACTGCCACCAGGCCGAGCAGCAGGAAGAACAGGTACTTGGGCATCAGCTCCCACCACCAGTCGAACAGCTTGATGCCGAGCAGGACGATGAAGAACAGCAGGCCGCTGTAGAGCACCTCCGGCCAGTCGCGGCGGTTGCCGAGCCAGATCGCCAGGCCCGCAGCGATAAAGCCCGTGACCTGGTAGAAGCCTTCCACCAGCTCGCGGGGCCAGGGCAGATAGCTGGCGCTTGCCCAGTTGGCCAGCACCAGCACGGGCACGAACAGCCCGAGCAGGCCCATCACCCGGTAGATCGCGGCAAAACCGCTGTAGCGGGCCTGGGAGATCAGGCCGGGCACCAGGAATATCAGCAGGCCGGCAGGCAGCAGGTGTTCCGGGCGCTCGGCGCAATCCAGCCAGTACAGGCCGCTCCAACTCGCCAGGCGGGTCGCCACCAGGGCCATGAGGCACGCGAGGCCGGCACCCAGGAGCAGCCTCGACTCGCAGGCATAGGCCAGCAGCAGGGCGTAGGCCGCCCAGGGCAGCAGCGCCTGGTCGGTGGGGGTGATGTTGAAGATCTGTCCGAGCATCGACAGGTTCAGCACGAAGCAGGCGAAGGCGAGGAGGGCGGCCAGCCTGGCGAAGTAACCGGAGGCGTCACGCCGACGCAGCAGCAGGGTCAGCAGCAGGCTGCCCAGGGAGAAGCCGGCGAGGATGCCGACCTGGGCGACTTCCGGGAACAGGCCCCAGAACTGGTAGAAGAAGAACAGCAGGCTGGCGGCCAGCGCCAGGGCGCCGAGCAGCGAGGCGATGCGCATACCCAGGGACAGGCGCCGGGCCTGGGCGTCCGGGTCGATGTCGTAGACGCTGCGGTAGTCCGCCAGCAATTGACGGTGGTAGTGGCCGAGGCGCTCGATCTGCTCGGGGGAGAGCAGCAGCGTCTGTTCCTCGTGCAGGCGCGTTACTTCCCGATAGAAGGCCTGGATGTCGTCGGCGCGGTGCTGCGCCTGGTCGCGGCTGAGCAGCGGCATTGCGGGTCCTTGTGCGTAAGTTGCCGGCTGAACTGTAGGGCCGCCATCGGCGTTGGGCAATCAGTCGAGAACCTGTAGGGGCGAATTCATTCGCCAAGGGCAGCGCAGCTGCCCCTTGCAAGCAGTCAGGGCAGACCTGCGGCCTGCTTGGCGATTGAAATCGCCCCTACAAGCAGCAAGCCGCCCGGTGCTCAGGCCTCTTCCATCACCACTACCCGTTGCCCGGCGCGCACCGGCGAGCCGGGTTGCACCCGCACCTCGCGCACCACGCCGTCACGCGGGGCGGTGAGGGGGATTTCCATCTTCATGGATTCGAGGATCACCAGGATATCGCCGGCTTTCACGCTGGCACCTTCCTCCACCTGCACCTGCCAGAGATTGCCGGCGATATGGCTTTCCACCGCGTGCTGGCCCGCGCCCAGGGGGGCGTCTTCACCCAGGTCGGCAACGCCCTCGTCGCTCTCGAAGTGGGCCTGGCCGCTGGCGATCCAGCGCTCGCGCTCGGCGTTGAAGGCGGCCTGCTGCTGGGCACGGAAGGCGTCGATGCCCTCGGCTTCGCGGGCGAGGAAGTCCTGGTAGTCGGCCAGGCACAGTTCGCTGTCTTCGATGCGCAGTGGGTAGCGGCCCAGGGGGAAGTCGCGGCGGATCCGCGTGAGTTCGGAGGCGGAGACCGGGTAGAAGCGGATCTGGTCGAAGAAGCGCAGCAGCCAGGGTTTCCCGTCGAAGGCGGCCACCTCGCGGTAGCGGTTCCACATCTGCAGGGTGCGGCCGACGAACTGGTAGCCGCCGGGGCCTTCCATGCCGTACACGCACATGTAGGCGCCGCCGATGCCCACCGAGTTCTCGGCCGTCCAGGTGCGCGCCGGGTTGTACTTGGTGGTCACCAGGCGGTGGCGCGGGTCCAGCGGCGTGGCCACCGGCGCGCCAAGGTAGACGTCGCCCAGGCCCATCACCAGGTAGCTGGCGTCGAACACCGTGCGCTGCACTTCGTCGAGGTTGGGCAGGTCGTTGATGCGGCGGATGAACTCCAGGTTGCTCGGGCACCAGGGCGCGTCCTTGCGCACCGTGGTCATGTATTTCTCGATGGCCAGCTGGCAGGCCGGGTCGTCCCAGGACAGCGGCAGGTGGACGATGCGCGAGGGCACCCGGAGGTCGCCGGCGGCGCACACGCCGTCCCAGAGGCTGGCGACGATTTCCAACAGCGCCTCCAGCGCCAGGGTTTCCGGCTGGTAGTGGACCTGCAGCGAGCGGATGCCCGGGGTCAGGTCGATCACCCCGGCGAGCGCCCGTGCCTCCAGCGCCTGCATCAGCGCGTGGGCGCGGAAGCGCAGCACCAGGTCCAGCTCCGGCGCGCCGATCTCCAGCAGCAGGTGGGTGTCGCCGGAGAGGCGGGCGACCAGGCGTTTGTCGCCTTCGCCGAGGTCGAGTACCACGGGGCTCTGTAGCCCGGATGCAATCCGGGGAATCTCCGCCTCGTCGTCCCCGGATTGCATCCGGGCTACGCCCTGCGCCAGTTCGCGGGCGCGCGCGATGCTCACCGGCACGAAGCGCACCTTGTCGCCGGCCTTGAGCTGGCCGAGCTGCCAGAGGTCGGCTTCGATTATGGTCACCGGGCAGACGAAGCCACCCAGGCTGGGGCCGTCCGGGCCGAGGATCACCGGCATGTCGCCGGTGAAGTCCACCGCGCCTATGGCGTAGGGGTTGTCGTGGATGTTCGAGGGGTGCAGGCCGGCTTCGCCGCCACTCTCGCGCACCCACTCCGGCTTGGGACCGATCAGGCGCACGCCGGTGCGGCTGGAGTTGAAGTGCACTTCCCAGGCGGTGGCGAAGAAGGTCTCGATGTAGGCCGGGGTGAAGTACTCCGGGGCGCCGTGGGGGCCGTAGATCACCCGCAGGGTGCGTACCGCCGGCAGCTCGGTGCGCAGGTCCGGTTCCAGTGCCTGGCCTGCGCTGTGATCGCCCAGGGGAGCCAGGTGCAGTACGTCGCCGGCGCGCAGCGCGCGGCCGCCGTGGCCGCCGAACTGACCGAGGGTGAAGGTGCTCTTGCTGCCCAGGTACTCCGGCAGTTGCAGGCCGCCACGCAGGCACAGGTAGCTGCGCGCCCCGGCACCATTGATGGTGCCCAGGACCAGGGTGGCGCCGGCCGGCACGAAGAGCGCGGTGTCCATGGGCTGCGGCTGGCCGTCGAGGAGGAGCGGAATGGGCGCGCCGGTGACGGCTACCACGGCATCGGTGTTGAAGCGCAGGGTCGGGCCGCTCATGGTGATTTCCAACCCGGCATCGCCCTCGGCGTTGCCCAGCAGGCGGTTGCCCAGGCGCAGGGCGCGGCTGTCCATGGGGCCGGACGGCGGCACACCTACGGCCCAGTAGCCGAGGCGGCCGGGATAGTCCTGCACGGTGGTCTGGGTGCCGGCGCCCAGCACTTCGAAGGTGCTGGCGCGATAGGCCAGGCCTTCCAGGCAGCGGGTCCAGGGCGAGCCGCTGGCGAATGGCGCGTCATGGATGATCTGGCGCAGGTAGTCGCGGTTGCTTTCCACGCCATACAGCTGCGAATCGGCCAGCGCCTGGTCGAGGGCGGCACTGGCTTCAGTGCGGCTCGGCGCCCAGGCGATCAGCTTGGCGATCATCGGGTCGAAGTAGGGCGGGATCTCGCAGCCGGCTTCCACCCAGGTATCGATGCGCAGGTGCTTGCCATCGGCGGCGGGGAAGGCGACGGCGGTGAGCAGGCCGGGGCAGGGCTGGAAGTCGCGGCCCGGGTCTTCGGCGTAGAGCCGCGCCTGGATGGCGTGGCCGGAGGGTTGCAGGCCCGCCGCCAACTCGGCCAGGGGCGCCAGGGTGCCGGCAGCCAGTTCGATCATCCAGCGCACCAGGTCGACACCCCAGACCTGTTCGGTGACGCCGTGCTCCACCTGCAGGCGGGTGTTCACTTCGAGGAAGTAGAAGCGCTGCGCCTCGCTGTCGTAGACGAATTCCACGGTGCCGGCGCTGCGGTAGCCCACCGCGCAGGCCAGCTTGATGGCGGCGGCGCAAAGCTCCTCGGCCATGCCTTCCGGCAGGTTGGGCGCCGGGGTTTCTTCCAGCACCTTCTGGTTGCGCCGTTGCACCGAGCAGTCGCGCACACCCAGGGCGAGCACCTCGCCTTGGCCGTCGCCGAATACCTGTACCTCCAGGTGGCGGGCACGCTGGATGTACTTCTCGATGAACACGCCGGAGTCGCTGAAATTGTTCTGTCCCAGCCGCTTCACCGCCTCGAAGGCATCGCTGAGCTCAACCGCCGAGCGGCACACGCGCATGCCGATACCGCCCCCGCCGGCGGTGCTTTTCAGCATCACCGGGTAACCCACCTGCTCACCGGCGGCCAGGGCGGCTTCCAGGTTTTCCAGCAGGTCGGTGCCTTGGAGCATGGGCACGCCGTTGGCCTTGGCCAGGGCACGGGCGGTGTGCTTCAGGCCGAACACCCGCAGCTGCTCCGGCGTTGGGCCGACGAAGGCGATGCCGGCCGCTTCGCAGGCTTCGGCGAAGGCGGCGTTTTCGGAGAGGAAGCCGTAGCCGGGGTGGATGGCCTGGGCACCCGATTCGCGGGCCGCCGCGAGGATCTTCTCCACCACCAGGTAGGTGCTGGCGGCCGGGCCATCGCCCAGGCTGATGGCCTGGTCCGCCTGCTGCAGGTGCAGGCTGGCGGCGTCGGCCTCGGAATACACGGCCACGCCCTGCACATCGAGGGCGCGCAGGGTACGCAGGATGCGGCAGGCGATGGCGCCGCGGTTGGCGATCAGGAGCTTCTCGAACATGAGGACGTCCTCATGGGTGGCGGGCCGTCCCGCCGCTAGTCATCTGCACCACGGTCGTCCGTGGCTGGAGCGCATTTGCTCCCTCTCCCCCTGGGAGAGGTTTGTAGGATGGGTTGAGCGAAGCGATACCCATCAGTCCGGAGCGATGGGTTTCGCGGGCTCTGCGGAGCGCCGCCCGACCCATCCTACGGAGGGCTTTTGCGCAGGCACTGGCCCGAGCGGCTCTGGCAGAGCAGGAAGAGCCACTGCCGCAGGCGCTTCAGTCCCATACCAGCACCTGGGCCGGGGTGGGGTTGTAGGCGTTGCACGGGTTGTTCAGCTGCGGGCAGTTGGAGATCAGCACGATGATGTCCATGTGTGCCTTGAGCTCGACGTACTTGCCCGCCGCGGAGATGCCGTCCTCGAAGGTCAGGCCGCCTTCGGGGGTGACCGGCACGTTCATGAAGAAGTTGATGTTGGCGCTGATGTCGCGCTTGCTCAGGCGGCCGTCGTGCAGGCTGGCGCGCAGGAAGTTGTCGCGGCAGCTGTGCATGTAGCGCGTGTCCAGGGCGTAGCGCACGGTGTTGCTTTCCTGGGCGCAGGCGCCACCGAGGGTGTCGTGGCGGCCGCAGGTGTCGGCGGTGATGGTCAGCATGGGGTTGCCGAGGTTCGAGTAGAGCACGCTGCCGGCGCTGAGGTAGACGCGGTTCTGCCGACGCAGGGTGCGCTGCACGTCGTAGCGCTCGCGCGGGTTGCTGGCGCTGTAGAACAGGGTGTCCACCGCCTGGTTGCCTTCCAGGTCCAGCAGGCGCAGGGTCTGCCCGGCCTTCACCTCGGTCATGAAGGGTTCGCCAGCGGCGATCACCGCCCGGTAGACGGCGGCTTCGGAGTGCTTTTCGCTGTGGGTCAGGTTCATGGGAGCGGCCCTCAGATGTACAGGCGTTCGGTGTTGTGGAAGCCACGGCCATTTTCCGGGCGCGAGGTGCGGCAGAGCAGGGTGATGCCATCGCTCCGCACCTGCTGCCAGGTGAGCTGCACGGGCTTGGGCGCATAGGCGGGGTTGGGGTCCATCGGGTGCTGCAGGGCGGTGAGCACCACCAGGGTGTCCATGGGCGCGTAGAGCTCGATGTGGTCGCCGGCCCTGGAGTTGTCCGGCTGGAAGTGGAAGCAGCCGTCGCTGTCCACCGTGACCTTGCTGAACAGGTTCAGGCACATCAGCAGGTCGGCCAGGCCCAGGTCCCACTTGCCCATCTCCACCAGCAGGTTGTCCACGCCGTTGCGGAAGTAGCCGTTGCGCAGCTCCTGGTAGCGGCCGGCGCCGTACTTTTCCTTCACTTCATCGGCGTTGAGCACGCCGCCGAAGCTGTCGTGCCAGCCGCAGGTGTCCTTGGTGATGGCGGCCAGCACCCGGCCCATGTCGGAGTACAGGCAATGGCCGGCGGTGAGCTTGGCGGTGTGCTGGCACTTGAGGCTGTCGGGCAGGTTCAGGCGCTCGCTCTTCTCCATGGCATTGAGCAGCAACAGGCTGACGTTGGCGCCGCCTTCGATATCGGTGATGCGCAGCTGCTGGCCGCGCTTCAACACGAAGGAGGTGTGGCCGCCGCCGGGGACGGTTTCTTCGTAGAGGGTGGGGCCGAGGGCCAGGGAAGCGGTCATGGGCAGGCTCCTTGTCAGTGCGCGATGGCCGGTTGCAGGACGCTGGTGACGCGTTCCGGCAGGGCTGCGACGGCCGCGCGGGCGGCTCGACGGTCGCTGTTCAGGGGGATGTCGTAGGTGATGCGCGCGCCGAAGGCGTTGGGCGCGTGTGGGTCGTGGCGGACCTTGTCGAAGACCAGCAGGCGGGTGCCCAGGCTGAAGCCTTCGGCCAGGTCGTGGGTGACCATGAACACGGTCAGTCGGGTTTCGTGCCAGAGGCCCAGCAGCAGTTCGTGCATGTCCTTGCGGATGCCCGGGTCGAGGGCGCCGAAGGGCTCGTCCAGCAGCAGCACCCGGGGCTTCATGATCAGTGCCTGGGCGATGGCCAGGCGTTGCTGCATGCCGCCGGAGAGCTGGCTGGGGTACTTGGCCAGGGCATGGCCGAGGCCGACCTTGGCGAGGATCGCGGCCGCTTCTTCGCGGGCCTGGCGCCTGGCGGCACCGAACAGTCGGCCGAGCAGGGGCGCGCGGGGCAGTTCCAGGCCCAGGGCGACGTTGTCCAACACCGACAGATGGGGGAACACCGAATAACGCTGGAATACCACGCCACGGCTGGCGTCGGGCTCGGCGGTCAGCGGCTGGCCGTCCAGCAGCAACTGGCCGCGGCTGGGGGATTCCTGGCCCAGCAGCATGCGCAGGAAGGTGGACTTGCCGCAGCCGGAAGCGCCTACCAGGGTGCAGAACTCGCCCTCGTTGACCGACAGGTTGAGGTTCTCCAGGACGATCTGGTCGCCGTATTCCTGCCAGAGGTTCTTCGCCTCGATGAAGGCGCCGGCGGTGCTGTTGGTCGGGTTCATGCCTTGGCTCCTTCGTACCAGGGGAAGGCCAGGCGGGTGAGCTGGCGCAGGCCCAGGTCCATCAGCCAGGCCAGCAGGGTTATCCACACCACGTAGGGCAGGATCACATCCATGGCCAGGTAGCGGCGGACCAGGAAGATGCGGTAGCCCAGGCCGTCGGTGGAGGCGATGGCTTCGGCGGCGATGAGGAACAGCCAGGCCGAGCCCAGCACCAGGCGCAGGGAAATCAGCAGGCGCGGCATCAGCTGCGGCAACACCACCCGCAGGATCAGGGTCCAGGTGTTGGCGCCGAGGGTCTGCGCCTTGATCAGCAACTCACGGGGGATTTCCCGGGCGCGCTGTTCCAGGTCTCGGGCGATGCAGGGGGCGATGCCGATGACGATGAGCATGACCTTGGACAGTTCGCCCAGGCCGAAGACGATGAACAGCACCGGCAATATCGCCAACGGCGGGATCATCGACAGCACCGTGAGCAGGGGCGACAGTGGCGCGCCGAACAGCGGCAGGGTGCCGGCGGCGATGCCCAGCGCGAGGCCCAGCAGGGCGGCGATGGACAGGCCCAGGCCCAGGCGTTTCAGGCTCGAGGCGGTGTCCTGCCAGAACAGGTAGTCGCCACTGCGCTTGTCCTCGGTAAAGGCCAGGCGCTCCACGGCATCCATCATCTGTGCGGCGCTGGGCAGCAGCTTGTCGTTGGGGTTCTCAGTCAGCCTGGCCGCCGAGCCGGTGAAGTAGGCCAGCAGCAGCAGGGCGAAGGGCAGCAGGATCAGGATCAGGCGGCCGGCGCGGTCCGGTTGGCGGTTGATCAGGCGCATGGCGGGTACTCGGTTCGGAGGGGCGGGTAGGTTGGTGCTGAGGAACGAAGCCCAACATTGGGGGTGTTGGGCTTCGCTGCGCTCAGCGCCAACCTACGGTCGGTCAGAGCTTGCCGTCGGCGGCCAGCTGCACGTAGGTCGGGTCGAAGCGCAGCTTCACGTTGCCCTTGTCGCCGGTGACCACGTCCTTGGCGAAGCTCATGCCCACGGCACTGGCGTCCTTGGCGCCTTCACCCAGCAGTCCGTGGCGGAAGGAGAAGTTCGCCACCTTGTCCATGGTCGCCGGCAGTTTCGGGCTGGTGACGAACGACAGGGCGTCGGCCGGGGATTGGAACAGGCGGGTGGCGGCCAGTTGCGCCTGGTAGCCGGCGAGGTCCGTGCCCGAGGCCTTGGCCATGTGTTCCAGGGCGGCGGCGCTCTCGGCGTTGCCGGCGTGCATCAGCGCGACGATCTCGAACCAGGCGCCGGTCAACGCCTTGCCCAGGGCGGGGTTGTCTTCGAGGGTCCTGGTGTTGACCACCATCATGTCCATGATCTCGCCGGGCACCTTGCTGGAATCGAACACCAGGCTGGTGCCGGGTTTGGCCTTGATCTCGGCGAGCATGGGGTTCCAGGTGGTCACGGCCTGGACTTCGGCGGTGTTGAAGGCGGCGGCGATGTCGGCGTCGGAGGTGTTGACCACCTGCACGTCCTTCTCGGAGAGGTCGGCGCGTTCCAGGGCCCGGGCCAGCAGGTAGTGGGAGACGGACAGCTCCACCAGGTTGATGGGCATGTCCTTGAGGTCGGCCAGGGTCTTGCCTTCGCCCTTGACCACCACGCCGTCATTGCCGTTGGAGAAGTCGCCGATGATCAGTGCGGTGCTGTCCACGCCGCCGGCGGCGGGGATCGTCAGGGCGTCCATGTTGGTCATGGTGCAGCCGTCGAACTGGCCGGCGGTGTACTGGTTGATGGATTCGACGTAGTCGTTGAGCTGGGTGACCTTGATCTCGATGCCGTACTTCTTCGCCCACTTGTCGACGATGCCCTTGGCGGCGCCGTACTCCCAGGGCATCCAGCCGGCATAGATGGTCCAGCAGACATCGAAGCTGTTCTTCTGGGCGGCGGAGGTGTTGAAGCTGAGGACGGCGGCGAGGCCGGCGGCGGCGAGGGCGAACAAACGGGGCTTGCGCATGGAGAACCTCCAGTTCGGTTGATGGCGGGCGGAGCTGCGCGGCACTTCCCAATCAAGGGGCGCGTTCTCCCGGGCTTTTGTCCCGCCGTGTAACCTCGCTGGAGGTCGCCAGCTCTCGGACCAGTCGTTCGCTTGCGCGAACCGGAACCCTAGCCAGCCATTGCAAATTGTGGTGCCGCGAACCCGGTGGTCCGGGTAGCTCCTGCACGGCATAGCCAAAGCGAAGGTCGTGCCAAGATGGCGCGATGGCTCTGCGGCAAGGCTTTCAGCGATCAGGATGAGTGGGAGAAGGGCGGCCGGTGCTCGCTGATGGGGCGCGCGGCGTCAACTTGGTGCGCGGCAACAACTGGTAAAGGATTTTTCCGACAGGCGCTGAGCGCTGTTCTGTAGGAGGCGTTGTCCAACGCAGTGGGAGCAATCCCAGTCGCCGACATCTGTCTGCGCCGTCCCTAGCGGTCGAAGGAGGCCGCCATGTCCTACCAATCATTCATCCTTGCAGTGCTGAGCCTCGCCCTGGGCGGCTGTGCCGTCTACGACTACGACTACGACAACGACTACTACGGCCGCCGCTACTACGGCGGTGACGACTACCGGGTGCACCGCTACTACGACGAACCGAGGACACGGGTCTACTACGTGGACCAGCGCCGCGTCGACCATCGGTATGCCGACCAACGCTACGACGACCGCAACTACCAGCGCCGTTACCACGATGACCGCAGGGACTACGACAAAAAGCGCTACGACAAGCGTTATCACGACGACAACCGCAAGTTCCGCAACGATCGGCGCTACAACCAGCCACGCCACGACAACTTCCAGGAACGCCGCTTCGACTACACCCCGCGCCTGCAGAACTGGAGCCAGAACCAGTCCCAGCCCGGTTATCGCCAACCCAGCCATCGCCAGCAATATCGGGTGCAGCCGGGCTATGAAGCGCGCCCGCACAACAACCCGCGCTACAACAACCGCAGCGACTGGTCGCAGCAGAATCGCCGCTGAAGGCGCGTTGATCAGCCGGTCAGGCAGCGCGCTCCCGTAGGATGGGTTGAGCGGAGCGATACCCATCACACCGGCCGATGGGTATCGCAGGCTCGCGGAACGCCGCCCGACCCATCCTACGATCGCGTTTTCAGCCGGGCTACGATCTGAGGGCCACATCGTCGGCAAACCGCTCATCCTCTTCCAGCAACAACTCCCTCACCACCCGCGCCGCAGGCGACAGGCTGCGCGCGGCGTGGCTGACCACGCCATAGGCCGATGACGTCTCGCCGCCCTGGGGAATCTCCAGGACCGCCAGTCTGCCGGTGCGCACGTCCTCGGCCACCACATCCCAGGGCGCCATGCTGATCACGTCGCTCTCGGCCACAAGGGCCTTGAGCACCATGAAGTTGTCGCATTCGATACCCAGCGGATTGCGGTTGCCACTCAGCGTGCCGACCGCCTGGGCCACCTCCACGGGCAGCTGGGTGCCGGCCAGGGCGTAACCGGCGAGGTCGCTCAGAAGGACCCGACGGCGGGCGAGCAGTGGGTGGCCCGGGCGGCAGAAGAGGGTGCCGGGGTGGCGGCGCAGGGGCGTGATATCCAGCAGCGGGTCGTCCGCGAGTTCGCGGATATCGGCGACGAACAGTTCGATGGCGTCGTCCAGCAGGCGCTGGTGCAGGCTGTGCCAGTTCTCCAGGCTGAGCTGTACGCGCACCCCCGGGTGGCGGCTGGCGAAGCGGCCGAGGGCGCGGGGCACCAGGCGCGCGGCGGGGTAGGGGCCGGCACCCAGGCGCAGTTCGCCGCTGTCGAGGTTGTCCAGCTGGGTCACCGCACTGCGCAGGGCGCGGTTGCCGTCCAGCAGGCGCCGGGCGTGTTCCAGTACCAGCCGGCCATGGGCGGTCAGGCTGATCTGGCGCGGGCCTCGGTCCAGCAGGCTGCAGCCCAGGCTGGCCTCCAGGGCCTGGATGCTGCGGCTCAGCGCCGGCTGGCTGAGGTTGACCGCTTCCGCCGCGCGGGCGAAGTGGCCGTGCTCGGCGAGGGCGACGAAGTGGCGGAGCTGGCGAAGATCGTTCATGCGTTACCTGCATCAAGATTGGCAGAGGAATGCATTGGAATTATTAACAGGTCCCTGCCAGCCTGTCCCGATCAATAACAACGATACCGAGCCCAACATGCGCATCAGCACCCGTTTCAGCGGCCTGCTCCTGGCCGCCGCACTGCCCCTCGGCGCCGACGCGGCGCTGCCGGACGAGACCATCGAGCCGAGCATCAACGCCGAGCTGGCCGAGCACACCAGGCACTTCAGCGAGAAGGTCTACAAGATCGCCGACAACGTCTATTCGGCGGTGGGCTGGAACCTGGCCAACAGCGTGATGATCGAGGCGCCGGAAGGGCTGATCATCGTCGACACCGGCGAGTCCGCCGAGCAGTCGCGCAAGGTGCTGACGGAGTTCCGCAAGATCAGCGACAAGCCGATCAAGGCCATCGTCTACACCCACTTCCACCCCGACCATATCAACGGCGTGAAGGGCTTCGTCAGCGAAGAGCAGGTGAAGTCCGGCGAGGTGCAGATCTACGCCCAGGAAACCCTGCTGGACAACGTGGTGACCCAGGGCGCGCTGGTGGGCCCGATCCTCGGCATGCGCTCGGGCTACAGCTTCGGCGTGGCTCTGCCGGATGCCGACAAGAAGGACATGAACGCCGGCCTCGGCCCGCTGGCCCATGAGGGCAAGTCCACCTTCATCGCCCCGACCATCACCTTCAAGGACAAGCTCGACACCACCATCGCCGGCCTGCCGATACAGTTCCTCCATGTGCCCAGCGAGGCACCGGACGAGATCGTCCTCTACCTGCCGGACAACCGCGTGCTGATCAGCGCCGAGGTGACCCAGGGGCCGACCCTGCCGAACATCCACACCCTGCGCGGCACCAAGTTCCGCGACCCGGTGGTGTGGGTGGCGAGCCTCGACAAGCTGCGCGCCTTCCAGGCCGACTACATGGTGCCGCTGCACGGCCAGCCGGTATCCGGCAAGGACAAGGTGGAAGAGGTGCTGCGCATGACCCGCGACGCCATCGCCTACGTCCACGACCAGACCGTGCGCTGGATGAACAAGGGCCTGACCCCCGACGAGCTGGTGGAGAAGGTCCAGCTGCCGCCCCACCTGGCCGGCTACACCCCCTACCTGCGGGAGTACTACGGCACCGTGAAGCACAGCGTGCGGCAGATCTACCAGGGCTACCTGGGCTGGTTCCAGGGTGACCCGGTGGATCTCGACCCGACCCCGCCGGTGGAGAAGGCCACGCGCCTGGTGGAGATGATGGGCGGGCGCGAGAAGGTGCTGCTGGCCGCCGGCAACGCCTACCTCAAGGGCGACTACCAGTGGGCCGCGGAGCTCGCCGGCTACGCCATCCGCATCGACCACGACGACAAGCTTGCCCGCGAGATCAAGGCCCGCAGCTTCCGCCGCCTGGGCTACGCCAGCATGAACATCAACTGGCGCAACTGGTACCTGATGAGCGCCATGGAGCTGGAAGGCAAGCTGAACGGCGACGCCGCGCTGCAACTGTCCCAGGCTGTGCGCAATGCCTTCCTCTCGCCGGAGATGCTGAAGAACCTGCCGGCGCGTATCTTCCTGCAGAACTGGGTGACCCGCCTCGACCCGGAAAAGAGCGCCGACGTGAACCTCACCCTGGGCTTCGTCTTCCCCGACATCAACGAGGAGTGGGCGCTGGAGGTTCGCCGTGGAGTAGCCGAGCTGCACAAGGGCATCCCCGAGGGCACCACGCTCAAGCTGACCTTCGACAAGACCTACCTCGACACCGTGATCAGCGGCGAGAACGGCCTGCTGAAGGGTGCGCTGCTGGGGGATGTGAAAGTGGACGGCAACCTGCTGGACATCAAGACCTTCCTCGGCTGCTTCGACTTCGACGAAACCCCCATCGCCCTGACCCTGCGCTGAGGGTCGGCCGAGGCGACGACATAGACTCGTAGGTTGGGCTGAGCGCAGCGAAGCCCAACGCTCCCGGTCCGCCACCGCCCTGTTGGCTTCGCTCCGCTCTGCGCCAACCTACAAGCCCCCTGTGCGCGCGGCACCACCTCGGCCGCATGGATGGCGGCAGATTGCCATTGTTTTTTCCAGGGCCAGCCCGCACCATTCGCGCCGTGTTTCATGGGGCCTGACGGCCTCCGATACGGGATGGTGGATGTTCCGAGGTAGCGTTCAGGCCTGGCGTGCATGTCGGGGGCGGCGGGTGCTGGCCCTGGCGGCGCCATTGCTGTTGGCGCTGCTGGCCGGCGTGCTGCAGGCGGACTGGGATTTCGCCCTGATCAGCCGCCGCGCCGAAACCCTCTACGGTCCCCTCGGCGCCGGCAGGCCGCGCATCGACGATTGGCAGGCGATGCTGGGCCGCCTGGCCGGCGTCGACGAGAAGCGCCAGTTGGAAGAAGTGAACCGCTTCTTCAACGCCAAGCTGCGCCTCACCGATGACGAGCGTCTCTGGCGGCAGGTGGACTACTGGGCCACCCCGGTGGAAGCCTTGTTGCGCGGTGCCGGCGACTGCGAGGACTTCGCCATCGCCAAGTACTTCAGCCTGCGCCAGCTCGGGGTGCCCAGCGAGAAACTGCGCATCACCTACGTCAAGGCGCTGCGGCTGAACCAGGCGCACATGGTGCTGACCTACTACCCGTCGCCCGACGCCATGCCGCTGGTGCTGGACAACCTGGTGGGGATCATCCGCCCCGCCGACCAACGTACCGACCTGCTGCCGGTCTACGCCTTCAACGCCGAGGGCCTGTGGCTGGCCGGCAGGGGCGGCGGCAAACAGGTGGGCGATGCCAAGCGGCTGTCGCGCTGGCAGGAACTGCTCAAGAAGATGAAGGCCGAGGGCTTCCCGGTGGAGCCGGCCCGATAGGAGTCGAGATGTCACTGTTCAAACAGTTGTTGATCGCCATCTGCCTGTTCCTGGTGGTCGCCTTCAGCGGCAGCTTCATGGTGGGGCTGGAAAGCTCGCGGGAGCAGTACGTCAACCAGTTGCGCTCCCACGCCCAGGACGCGGCAACGGCTCTGGGGCTGTCGCTGACCCCGCATATCGACGACCCGGCGATGATCGAGCTGATGGTCAGCTCGATCTTCGACAGCGGCTACTTCGAGCGCATCCGGGTGATCGACCTGGACAGCGGCAAGGTGCTGGTGGAACGCACCGGCGTGCCCGATGCGCTGGGGGCACAGGTGCCGCAGTGGTTCGTCGACCTGATCGACCTGCACTCCGAGGGTGGTGACGCCATCGTCAGCCGCGGCTGGCAGCAGGCCGCGCGGGTGGAGGTGCAGAGCCACCCGTTGTTCGCCCTGGCCCGACTCTGGCAGAGCGCCCTGGGCAGCCTGGGTTGGTTGCTGGTCTGCGGCCTGGTCAGTGCCGGACTCGGTGCCTTCCTGCTGCGACGTCAGTTGCGGCCCCTGGACTATATGGTGGAGCAGTCCCACGCCATCGCCCGGCGTGAATTCCTCAGCCTGCCGGAACTGCCGCGCACCCCGGAGCTGCGCCGTGTGGTACAGGCGATGAACCAGATGGTGGAGAAGCTCAAGGCGCTGTTCCAGGAGCAGGCCGAACGCAGCGAACGCCTGCGCGACGAGGCCTACAAGGACAACCTGACCGGCCTCGCCAACCGCCGATACTTCGAGGCGCAGTTGCAGGCGCGGCTCAGCGCCGACGACCAGTCCAGCTCCGGCCAACTGATGCTGCTACGTGTGCACGACTTGGCGGGATTGAACCAGCGCCTGGGCGGCCAGCGCACCGACCAGCTGCTGCTGGCGGTGGCCGAGCTGTTGCGGCAGTTCTCGGCCGGGCGCGGCGCCGGCCAGTTGGTGGCGCGCAGCCGTGGCGGCGATTTCGCCCTGATGCTGCCCGGCCTGGTGGCCGAGGAAGCCGAGCAACTCGCCGTGCAGCTGGAAGCCGGACTGGCCAATCTGGTGGCCACTGGCGCGGCGGACAGCCTGCCGGTGGCGCACATGGGGCTGGCGCATTTCAGTCCCGGCGACGACATGGCGGACTTGCTGCGTCTGGCCGACGAGGCCCTGGCCAAGGCGGAAAGTCAGGGCGACCGGGCCTGGGCGACCCTGGCCGGAGGTGCCGTGCCCAACGTGGGCGAGGAGCGCCATGCCTGGCACCAGTTGCTCGACCAGGCGCTGCGCCAGCGCCAGTTCCAGCTCTATTTCCAGCCGGTGGTGGACAGCCACCAGCGCGACCAGGTGCTGCACTACAAGGTGTTGTCGCGCTTGCGCGACGAGCGGGGCGAGAACATTCCCGCCGGGCGCTTCCTGCCCTGGCTGCAGCGTTTCGGCTGGGCGGCGCGCCTCGACCTGCTGATGCTGGAGCTGGTGTTGGAGCAGATGGGCGGCCACGGCCAGAGCCTGGCGTTGAACCTTTCCGGCGCCCTGTTGCGCGAACCCCAGGCGCTGGAAAAAGCCTTCGAGCTGCTGCGCCGCTATCCCCAACTCGGCCCGCGCCTGGTGCTGGAACTGGAGGAAGACCAGTTGCCGGAACAGGCCATGCTGGAACAGCTCACCCGCCGACTACGGGAGCTGGGCTTCGCCCTCAGCCTGCAGCACTTCGGTGGCCGCTTCAGCATGATCGGCAACCTGGCGCGCCTGGGCCTGGCCTATCTCAAGGTGGATGGCAGCTATATCCGCGCCATCGATCAGGAAGGCGACAAGCGCCTGTTCATCGAGGCCATGCAGCGCGCGGCCCACAGCATCGATCTGCCACTGATCGCCGAACGGGTGGAAACCGAAGGCGAATGGCAGGTGCTGCGGGACATGGGCTTCCGTGGCGTGCAGGGCCAGCTGTTCGGGGCGCCGGCGCCCTGGCGATGAGCCCGGGCGCTGGGGCAGGGGAATCGCCGGGCTGTTCGATACAGCGCGGCGCTTGAGCGGAGGCCGGACTCAGATCAGGCCGGCCTGATCCTCTTCCTCGACAATCAACCGCGAGATACCGCCCAGGGCCTCCCGTGCCTGGTTCCGGCTGAGCAGCTTGGACTGCGCCGCCGGTGGCAGGTCGGTGATGCGGATCACGCCCTTGATCATCAGTACGGAAATCAGGTCGTCGAGTACCCGGATCATGTCCAGGTCGCTCTGCTTGAGTTGCAGCAGGCTGCTCTGCATCGCCAGGTTGGCGTACCAGGCCTGGATCTCCTGGTCGTCGGCGGGCAGGGCGCCGGTCATTTCATCGAACTCGGCCGCTTCGACGCGAGTGAGCTTTCCTTGTTCGTCGCGCTGGATATAGAGCATTGCGGATCTCCGGGGGAGGGCTTGCGCAGCATGAGGCCAGAATCCCCCTGTCCGCAACCGTTGCAGCGATTGCGGACAGGGGAAGCCATCAGCTGTGGTCGACCTTGATGGTCGGGTCGGCGCCGGCGATCAGGGAGTTGATGGAGGACCCGCTGAGCTGGTTGGCCGCGCCTTCCAGGGTGATGCTCAGGTCGGCGTGGCTGGCGGCGGCGCCGCCATCGTTGAGGTGGCCGTCCTTGCTCACCAGCAGGGTAGCGTTGCCGGTACCGGTATCGACGATCAGCTTGAGGAAGTTGTCGATGGTGGTGGTGGTCTCTCCTTGCAGCAGGTCGCTCAGGTCGATCTTGTCGCCTTCGCTCAGCTTGAAGTCCTTCACCACGTCCTGGGCCGGGTTGCCGGCGATGCCCGCATCTCCCGACTTCCAGACGAAGGTGTCGGCGCCGCCCTGGCCCCAGAGGATGTCGTTGCCCTGGCCGCCGATGAGGCTGTCCTTGCCTTCTCCACCGTAGAGAGTGTCGTTGCCCTTGCCACCGTCGAGGGTGTCATTGCCGGCGCCGCCCTGGAGGGTATCGGCCAGGTCGCTGCCCTTCAGCGAGTCGTTGCCGGTGGTGCCCTGCAGCGTGTGATCCGGATCGATCACCACGCTGAAGTCGGTGGAGGCCTTGTCGCCGGAGCCATCGGTGACGGTGGCGCCCAGGTTCAGGGTGGTGTTGGAGCTGGCGTCGGCGGTAACCGTCTTGGTGAAGCCCACGTTCACGCTGCCCACCGAGAAGTCGGTGCCTGAGTTGCTGGCTCGCAGATCGACGGTGCTGATACCACTGAGGTCCGAAAGGCTCAGCGTGGGCGAATTGTTGGCTCCGCTAACCTCGGTCCACTGCCCACCGTTGATCCGGTACTCCAGTCGCTCACCGCTTTGCAGGTCGACCGTGCCAATCTGGACGGAATTGACCAGCACCCCCGCAATCGCGGCGAAGGTGAGCGTCAGCACTTCGTTGCTGGTGCGGTAGTTGAGCTCGCGGTTCTCGCTGCCACTGCTGGTGCCCGGCGCGTCGATCCCCAGGCGGCTATTGCTCCAGTAGGGCGTACCGTTGCTGCCGCTCAGCGACACGGTGAAATTGCTGTTGTTGCTGTTCGCCACCGCAACGTTGTTGGACTGCGAGAAGGAGACCGCAGACGTACCGGTGGTGACCTTGGAACCCTGGTCCAGGGTGCCGACCATCTGCACCGAGTAGGTGCCCTTGGCGGCATCGCCAGTGACCTTGAACACCACGTCGTTGGTGCCTTGCTTGACGGCATCCAGGCTGCCATCGGCGTTGGCACGGTAGACCAGGGCCACGCCGCCGGAGGTCAGGGTGACGCTCTCCGCCACGCCGTTGAACAGCACGCTGCCCTTGACCGCCTGGCCGTTCAGCGAGGTGTCGTCGGTGGCGGTGATCTTCACCGAGGAGCCGCTGACATCGCGGCCCACGTCGATACCCAGGCTGGCGGTGGACTTGGTGCCCGGGTCGATGCTCAGCACCGTGGTCTGGGCGGCCTGCTCCACCAGCGGCGCGAAGGGCACGACCTTCTCGCCGTTGAGGGTCACGGTGACCTGGGAGGTGGCGGTGTCGCCGTCGCCGTCCTTCACCACGTAGGTGAATTTGAGGTTCTCGATCTGGTCGGCATCGAAGTTGTCGCGCGCGGTGCGGCTGACTTCGAAGCGATAGCGACCATCCGCCCAGCCAGTGAAGGTGCCGAACGCGTTGGTGATGGTGGAGGTGCCATCGGCGTTCTTGGTCGCGCCGGTCCACTCGATGGTGGCGTTGCTGCCCGCGACTACCACGCTGCCATCGGCACCGGTGGTGGTGTTGGTGGACACATCACCGCTGTTGAGCGGCAGGCCATCGGTGGATTTCACCACGGCGTACAGATCGAAGGCCGAGGAGGCGTTTTCCGTGGTGTAGATGGTGGTGACGACGTTGCCGGTCTTCGGATCGAGGAAGCCCTTGATCTCGAATTCGAAGGTGCGGTCGCCCACGGTGAACTGCTTGACCAGCGTGGAGTTGTCCAGGCGGATGATGTCGTCGTTCGCCGGGTCCTGGGTGTTGGACGCGTTGTTCGGGGTTTCCGTATGGCGCAGGTTGACGGTGTGCTCGATGGTGGTCGGCACGCCGTCGATCATGACGGTGAGCTTCACCTTCAGGCCCACGGTGTTCAGCACCGAGGCGTCACTGCTGATCGGGTAGTTGTTGTGGGTCAGGGTGCCGACCTTGAACTGGCTGTCGGGCAGGCTCGTGGCCGAGGTCCGGAAGGACTCGTTGTCCGCGAAGGTGTAGCCCGAGCCGCTGCTGCCGCCCCAGTTGATCTTGTCGATGTAGCTGTCGCTGTCCGTGTTGGTCTGGGTCAGGCCGGACGTGCCGCCGCCGGTGGAGGTCGGGTTGACGAAGCCTGCTTCCAGACCGGAGACGTTGATGCTGCTCACCGGGATGTCGATAGTGACGCCGCCCGGGGAGGCGGTCGGCACGTCGTCCTGGATCTGCACGGCCAGGGTGGTGGTCGACTGGTTGTTGTAGGCGTCGGTGACGCGTACGCCGACGTTCAGGTTGAGCACATCCGCGGACGTGGTATCCGGGTGGTCGACCGGTTTCAGCAGGTTGACCGAGTAGTTGCCCTGGTTGTCGATGGAAAGGGTCAGGACGTTCTCGCTGCCCGCCTTGCCGGTCAGGGTCTTGCCATCGGCGCTGAGGCTCCAGGTGATGGTGGTGCCGCCCGACTTCAGCGTGGTGCCGGTGGGCGCCACGAGGGTCACAGTGGTGGCCGAGTCGTGGCTGATGGTGACCTTGCCGCTGGCGACGTTGCTGGTGTCGGCGTCGCTGGCGCTCTTCAGGCCGGTCTCGGAAACCAGCGAGGAGGCGCCCGAAACCACCGGCGGGGAATCCGGCAGGTTGTTGACGTTGACGGTGATCAGCGCGGTGTCGCTCAGGCTGCCGTCGCTGGCTCTGACGGTCAGCACGTGCTGGGAGGCGGTCTCGTAGTCGAGGGTCTTGCCGGCGGCGATGCTGATAATGCCCGTGGCCGAGTCGATGACGAAGATGTTGCTGCCGTTGCCACCGGTGATGCTGTAGGTGATGGCCTGGTTATCCACATCCTTGTCGATGCCGGTGAAGCTGTCGTTGACGTCGAACACGAAGGTGTTGGCGGGCACGTTCTCGTTCAGGCTCACGCCGGCATCGACGATGTTCGGCGCGTCGTTCACCGCGTTGACGGTGATGGTGCCGGTGGCCGGGGTCGCGTCCGCCAGGCTGTTGTTGTCGGTGGCGGCGTAGTTGAAGGTGTAGCTGCCGTTCCAGTTGGCATTGGGCTTGAAGTAGATGGTGGCGCCGTTGTTCACGGCGTTGATCACACTGGCCAGGGTCAATGCGATGGTGGCGCCGGAATCGCTGTAGAAGCTACCGCCGGCCGGGATCGAGGTCAGCTTGAAGCTGGCCACGGTGCCATCCACGTCACTACCGCTGAGGTTGACCGCGATGATGTTGTCTTCGCTGCCGGTGGCGGTGGTGTTGCTGGTTTGCGGTGCGTCGTTCACCGGGGTCACGCCTATTGTGACCGAGCCGTTCACGGTGGCGGTGCCATCGTTGACGCTGTAGGTGAAGTTACCCACGACCTGGCCGGTGGTGTAGTCGGCCGGCGCGTTGTACTTCAGGCCTTGCAACTGGGCACTGGTCAGGGTCTGGCCATTGGTGACGGCGGTGCCGTTCGCCAGCAGGACCTGGCCGAGGCTCGGCAGGCCGGTGACGGTGATGGTCAGGGCGTTGCCGTCCACATCGGTCGGCGCGCTCAGGCCCAGGCTGGTGCCGATGCTTTCCTCGGCCACGGTGATGCTGTTGCTGCTGACCACCGGGAGGTCGTTCACCGGAGTGACGGTGATGTTCAGCGTCGAGCTGCTGCCGGTATTGGTGGTGTAGGTGACCTGCGGCACCGTGCCGTTCCAGTTGGCTACCGGGGTGAAGCTGTACTCGCCGTTGCTGCCGAGGGTGAAAGTACCCATGCCGGTGATGTTGGCGCTGGCGCCGGCGGTGAAGCTGCCGGGGATGCCGGCAATGCGGAAGCTGGCGACGCTGAGGGTGCTGTCCACATCGCGGTCGTTGTCGAGCACGTTGCCGGTGGCCGTGTTGTCTTCGGCAACCGACTTGGTGTCCGGCGCCAGTACGGACGGGTCGTCCACCGGAGTCACGCCGATGGTGACCGAACCGTTCACGGTCACAGTGCCGTCGTTGACGCTGTAGGTGAAGGAGCCCACCGGAGTGCCTGCGGTGTAGTCGGCCGGGGCGTTGTACTTCAGGCCTTGCAGCTGGGCACTGTTGAGGGTTTGGCCGTTGACCACCGGGTTGCCGTTGGCCAGGAGCACCTGGCCGATGGTCGGCAGGCCGGTGACGGTGATGGTCAGGCTGTCGCCGTCGGCATCGGTCGGGGCGCTCAGGCCGAGGCTGGTGCCCACGCTCTCTTCGGCCACGGTGATGCTGTTGCTGCTGACCACCGGTGCGTCGTTCACCGGAGTGACACCCAGGGTGATGGTGCCGGCGGTGCTTACCTTGCCGTCGCTGACGCTGTAGGTGAAGTTGCCAACGGTCTGGCTGGTGTTGTAGTCGGCCGGAGCGTTGTACTTCAGGCCCTGTAGCTGGGCGCTGGTCAGGATCTGGCCGTTGGTGACGGCGGTGCCGTTCGCCAGCAGGACCTGGCCGAGGGTCGGCAGGCCGGTGACGGTGATGGTCAGCGCGTCGCCATCCACGTCGGTGGGTGCCTGGATGTTCAGGCTGGTACCGACGCTTTCCTCTGCGACCGTCAGGCTGTGGCTGTCGGCGACCGGCGCATCGTTCACGGCGGTGACGTTCACCATGGCGGTGGCGGTATCGGTGCCGCCCTTGCCATCGCTGATGGTGTAGGTGAAGGAGGCCTGGCCATTGAAGTTCGCGGTCGGGGTGAACACCACCTTGCCGTTGACCAGGGCCACGGTGCCGTTCTGGGCGCCCTGGACGCTGATGATGCTGAGGGGGTCGCCGTCCGGGTCGGTGTCGTTGCCCAGCAGGGTGGCGGGTTCGATCTGCAGCGCAGTGTCTTCCACCGTGGTCAGGGCGCCGACGTTGTGGCTCAGGCTGTTGCCGCCCAGCACGCTGTAGGCGCCGCCTTCCGGACGCAGTTCCACCTTGAGCTGGGCGTGGCCGCCCTGATCCCAGTAGATGATCTCGATGTTGTGCTGGCCGCCCTGGGCGATGGTGAAGGTAGCCGACTCGCGAGTGGTGCTGCTCTGGTTGCCGCTGAACTCGGCCACCACCACGCCATCGATGCGGATGCTGTAGCCGTCGTCCGCGGTCACCTTGAACTGGTAGGTGCCGGCGGCGAGGCTGACATTGCCGGTGAGCTGGATGATGGCATCCGAGCTGTTGACCGGGTCGCGGTTCAGGGACGAAGCGTCGCCGCCAAGGAACTGCTGCAGTTGCTGGTCGTTGCCCAGGTTGCTGCTCACACCATTGCCATAGTTGAGGCTGGTGGCGGTGAAGGTGGCGTTGGCGCCGTGGCTGTCGATGAAGTTCTTGACCTGGGCGACGTTGGACAGGTTGGTACCGTCCGGGCCTTCGTTGTAGGCGTAGTAGTTGCCTTTAAGGCCGCTGAGCAGCGCCTGGTCGTCGCGGGCGTCCGGCGCATCGTTCACCGGGGTCACCGTGATGTTCAGCGTCGAGCTGCTACCGGTGTTGGTGGTGTAGGTGACCTGCGGCACCGCGCCGTTCCAGTTGGCTGCCGGGGTGAAGCTGTATTCGCCGTTGCTGCCGAGGGTGAAGGTGCCCACGCCGGCGATGTTGGCGTTGGCGCCAGCGGCGAAGCTGCCGGTGACGCCAGTGATGCTGAAGGTGGCGACACTGAGGGTGCTATCCACATCGTGGTCGTTGTCGAGCACGTTGCCGGTGGCGGTGTTGTCTTCGGCAACCGACTTGGTGTCCGGCGTCAGTACGGACGGGTCGTCCACTGGCGTCACGCCGATGGTGACGGTGACCGGGTTGGACTCGACACCCGCCTTGTCCTTGATGGTGTAGGTGAAGGAATCGCCGGTGGTCTCGCTGCCGTTGTGCTGGTAGCTGACGGTGCCGTTGGCGTTGACGACCAGGCTGCCGTTGGCCGGGTTCGACTTGATCACGATGCTGGCGAGGTCCAGGCCGTCGTCGATATCGCGGTCGTTGTCGGCAACGTTGATTACCACGCTGCCGCCTTCGGCGACGGTGGCGCTGTCGGCCAGGGCGACCGGTGCGTCGTTCACCGGGGTCACCGTGATGTTCAGCGTCGAGCTGCTACCGGTGTTGGTGGTGTAGGTGACCTGCGGCACCGCGCCGTTCCAGTTGGCCACCGGGGTGAAGCTGTATTCGCCGTTGCTGCCGAGGGTGAAGGTGCCCACGCCGGCGATGTTGGCGCTGGCGCCAGCGGCGAAGCTGCCGGCGACGCCGGCGATGCTGAAGGTGGAGACACTGAGGGTGTTATCCACATCGTGGTCGTTGTCGAGCACGTTGCCGGTGGCCATGTTGTCTTCGGCAACCGACTTGGTGTCCGGCGTCAGTACGGACGGGTCGTCCACTGGCGTCACGCCGATGGTGACGGTGACCGGATTGGACTCGACACCCGCCTTGTCCTTGATGGTGTAGGTGAAGGAATCGCCGGTGGTTTCGCTGCCGTTGTGCTGGTAGCTGACGGTGCCGTTGGCGTTGATGACCAGGCTGCCGTTGGTCGGGTTCGACTTGATCACGATGCTGGCGAGGTCGAGGCCGTCGTCGATATCGTGGTCGTTGTCGGCAACGTTGATTACCACGCTGCCGCCTTCGGCGACGGTGGTGCTGTCGGCCAGGGCGACCGGTGCGTCGTTGACCGCATCGACGGTCAGGGTGGCGGTAGCCGGTGTCGTGTCTTCCAGGCCCTGGTTATCCACAGCGGCATATTTGAAGGTGTCGTCGCCGTTCCAGTTGGCATTCGGCACGAAGGTGACAGTGGCACCGTTGCCGGTGGCCGGAACGATGGCGCCGGCGATCAGGGCGGCGCCATTGAACAGCAGGGTGCCGTTGGCCGGCAGCTCCTTGATGATGAAGTGCTGGACGGTGCCGTCCACGTCCGAGCCGCTGAGGGCGACCGGAATACCCGGGGCGTCCTCGTTGCCGGTAGCGCTGGCAGCGTTGGTTTCCGGTGCATCGTTGACCGGGCTGACGTCAGCGAAGCTGAGCTCGGCGGTATCGGTGGCGGTGCCATCGCTGAGGGTGTAGGTCGCGGTGGGCACCGGGCCGTTGTAGTTGGTGGCCGGGGTGAAGGTGAAGCTGCCATCGGCACGGATTACCAGGCTGCCGACACCGTTGATGGTGGCGGTTTCGCCGGCCAGGTAGTCGCTGCCACCGAAGCTGAAGCCGGTGACGCTGAGGTCATCGTGATCCGGGTCGCTGTCGTTGGTCAGCACATTGCCGTTGGCCGGGGTGTCTTCGGTGACCGGGACCGGGCCATCGTTGACGGCGATCGGCGCATCGTTGACCGGCGCTACATTGCCGAAGCTGAGCTCGGCGGTATCGGTGGCGGTGCCATCGCTGAGGGTGTAGGTCGCGGAGGGCACCGGGCCGTTGTAGTTGGCGGCCGGGGTGAAGGTGAAGCTGCCGTCGGCACGGATTACCAGGCTGCCGACACCGTTGATGGTGGCGGTTTCGCCGGCCAGGTAGTCGCTGCCGCCGAAGCTGAAGCCGGTGACGCTGAGGTCATCGTGATCCGGATCGCTGTCGTTGGTCAGCACATTGCCGTTGGCCGGGGTGTCTTCGGTGACCGCAACCGGGCCATCGTTGACGGCGATCGGTGCGTCGTTGACCGGGCTGACGTCAGCGAAGCTCAGCTCGGCGGTGTCACTGAGGCTGCCATCGGAAACGGTGTAGGTCGCGGACGGTACCGGGCCGTTGTAGTTCGCGGCCGGGGTGAAGGTGAAGCTGCCGTCGGCACGGATTACCAGGCTGCCGACACCGCTGATGGTGGCGGTTTCGCCGGCCAGGTAGTCGCTGCCGCCGAAGCTGAAGCCGGTGACGCTGAGGTCGTCGTTTTCCGGATCGCTGTCGTTGGTCAGCACAAAGCCGTTGGCCGGGGTGTCTTCGGTGATCGGGACCGGGCCATCGTTGACGGCGATCGGCGCATCGTTGACCGGCGCTACATTGCCGAAGCTGAGCTCGGCGGTGTCACTGAGGCTGCCATCGGAAACGGTGTAGGTCGCGGACGGCACCGGGCCGTTGTAGTTCGCGGCCGGGGTGAAGGTGAAGCTGCCGTCGGCACGGATTACCAGGCTGCCGACACCGTTGATGGTGGCGGTTTCGCCGGCCAGGTAGTCGCTGCCGCCGAAGCTGAAGCCGGTGACGCTGAGGTCATCGTGATCCGGGTCGCTGTCGTTGGTCAGCACATTGCCGTTGGCCGGGGTGTCTTCGGTGACCGCAACCGGGCCATCGTTGACGGCGATCGGTGCGTCGTTGACCGGGCTGACGTCAGCGAAGCTCAGCTCGGCAGTATCGGTGGCGGTGCCATCGCTGACGGTGTAGGTCGCGGACGGTACCGGGCCGTTGTAGTTCGCGGCCGGGGTGAAGGTGAAGCTGCCGTCGGCACGGATTACCAGGCTGCCGACACCGCTGATGGTGGCGGTCTGGCCTGCCAGGTAGTCGCTGCCGCCGAAGCTGAAGCCGGTGACGGTCAGCGGGTTGTTTTCCGGGTCGCTGTCGTTGGTCAGCACATTGCCGCTGGCCGGGGTGCCTTCGGTGACCGCAACCGGGCCATCGTTGACGGCGATCGGCGCATCGTTGACGGCGGTGACGGTGATGGTGCCAGTGGCCGGTGTGCTGTCCGCCAGGCCCAGGTTATCCACCGCGGTGTACTGGAAGGTGGTGGTGCCGTTCCAGTTGGCATTCGGCACGAAGGTGATGTTCGCGCCATTGCCGCTGGCCGGAACGAGTGAGCCAACGCCCAGGGCGACACCGTTGAGCATCAGTGTGCCGTTGGCCGGCAGGGACTTGATGACGAAGTGGTCGACGCTGCCGTCGATATCCGAACCACTGAGGTTGACGGAGATCGGATTGTCTTCGTTGCCGACGCCGCCGCCGATGTTGGTTTGCGGCGCATCGTTCACCGGGCTGATGTTCAGGGTGACGGTGTCGGTGTCGCTCAGGCTGCCATCGGAGGTGTGGATGGTCAGGGTGTCCTGGCCGTTGTAGTTGGCGGCCGGGGTGTACTTCAGGCCTTGCAGGGCGGCGTTGATGGCGGCCTGGCTGCCGGACAGGGTGATGCTGCCGGTGCCATTGCCGCTGAAGGTCACGCCACCGGCCAGCGGGCCGAGGTTGATCACGCCGTGCTGGACATTGAGGGTGACGCTCAGGTTGCCGCTGTCGATATCGCTGACGCTGACGCTGTTGCCGCCGATCAGGCTGAAGACCTTGCTGCCGTCTTCGGCCAGGGTCTGGGCGCCGGGCACGGCGTTGACGGGTGCGTCGTTGACCGGGGTGATCTCGAACTTGAGGGTGGCGGTGTCGGTGAGCGAGCCGTCGCTCAGGGTGTAGGTGACGGACGGCACCGGGCCGTTGTAGTTGGCCGCCGGGACGAAGGTGAAGTTGCCGTTGGCGAGGATGGTCAGCTTGCCGATGCCCAGGTCCAGGGTGCTACCGGCGTTGGCGCTGATGAAAGGCAGGCCGGTGACGTGGAACTTGGTGACGGTCAGGGTGCTGCTGTCGACGTCGGTGTCGTTGGTCAGCACGTTGCCGGTGGCGATGCTGTCTTCGTTCAGGGTGACCGTGTCGTTCACGCCGACCGGACGGTCGTTGACCGGGGCCACATTGATGGTGGCGGTGGCGCTGCTGGAGGTGGCGCCGTTGTTGTCGACGGCGCTGTACTCGAAGGTGGTGCTGCCGTTCCAGTCCTTGGCGGGGACGAAGTAGACGGGGCCGTTCACCTGGTCGCCGATCTGCAGGGCGGTGCCGCCATTGGCGCTGGAGTAGAGGGTGCCGTGGTCGGGCAGCGAGCCGATGGTGAAGCCGGTGACGGTGCCATCGACATCGCTGCCGGACAGGTTCACCTGGATGCGCGCGGGCTGGTCTTCGTTGCCGGACGCGGCCACGGCGTTGGCCACCGGCGCGTCATTGGTGCCGGTGAGGGTGATGGTCAGCTGGGTGGTGGTGGACGCACCGTGCTCATCGGTGACGATAACCGGAACCGTGATGACCAGTTCTTCGCCGGCCGACAGGTAGTCGTAGGACGGATCCTGGGCGTCGAAGGTCCAGCCGCCGTTGCTGTCGAGGGCGAAGCCGGCCGGGGCGTCGTCAGCCAGGCTGAAGCCCAGGATCGCGCCATCGTCCACGTCACTGGCCGGGATCTGGCCGGTGAGCGGGGCATCGCCTTCATCGGCGGCGGCGCTGGTAGCGGTGGCCACCGGCGCGTCGTTCACCCCGGTGACCTTGATGGTCAGCGTGCTGTTGCTGGACAGCTTGCCGTCGCTGACGGTGAAGGGAACGCTGATGGTCAGCGTCGCGCCGTCGGCCAGGTGCTGGTAGGCGGCGTTGCTCGGGTCCAGGGTCCAGGTGCCGTTCGAATTGAGGTTGAAACCGGCCGGGGCAGAGCCTGGCAGGCTGAAGCTCAGGGTGTCGCCATCCACATCGGTGGCGGCGAGCTTGCCGCCGATGCTCGGGGCGTCCTCGAAGGTGCTTTCGCTGGTGGGCGCGGTCACCGGACGGTCGTTCACCGGGGTGATGTTCAGGGTGACGGTGTCGGTGTCGCTCAGGCTGCCATCGGAGGTGTGGATGGTCAGGGTGTCCTGGCCGTTGTAGTTGGCGGCCGGAACATACCGCAGGCCTTGCAGGGCGGCGTTGATGGCGGCCTGGGAGCCGGACAGGGTGATGCTGCCTGTGCCATTGCCGCTGAAGGTCACGCCACCGGCCAGCGGGCCGAGGCTGATCACGCCGTGCTGGACATTGAGGGTGACGCTCAGGTTGCCGCTGTCGATATCGCTGACGCTGACGCTGTTGCCGCCGATCAGGCTGAAGACCTTGCTGCCGTCTTCGGCCAGGGTCTGGGCGCCGGGCACGGCGTTGACGGGTGCGTCGTTGACCGGGGTGATCTCGAACTTGAGGGTGGCGGTGTCGGTGAGCGAGCCGTCGCTCAGGGTGTAGGTGACGGACGGCACCGGGCCGTTGTAGTTGGCCGCCGGGACGAAGGTGAAGTTGCCGTTGGCGAGGATGGTCAGCTTGCCGATGCCCAGGTCCAGGGTGCTACCGGCATTGGCGCTGATGAAGGGCAGGCCGGTGACGTGGAACTTGGTGACGGTCAGGGTGCTGCTGTCGACGTCGGTGTCGTTGGTCAGCACGTTGCCGGTGGCGATGCTGTCTTCGTTCAGGGTGACCGTGTCGTTCACGCCGACCGGACGGTCGTTGACCGGGGCGACGTTGATGGTGGCGGTGGCGGTGCTGGTCGAGACGGCACCGTTGTTGTCCACGGCGCTGTATTCGAAGGTGGTGCTGCCGTTCCAGTCCTTGGCGGGGACGAAGTAGACGGGGCCGTTCACCTGGTCGCCGATCTGCAGGGCGGTGCCGCCATTGGCGCTGGAGTAGAGGGTGCCGTGGTCGGGCAGCGAGCCGATGGTGAAGCCGGTGACGGTGCCGTCGACATCGCTGCCGGACAGGTTGACCTGGATGCGTGCGGGCTGGTCTTCGTTGCCGGACGCGGCCACGGCGTTGGCCACCGGCGCGTCGTTGGTGCCGGTGACGGTGATGGTCAGGGTGCTGTCGGCGGTGGCGCCGTGCTCGTCGGTGACGGTGACCGGCACGCTGATGACCAGCGGCTCGTCGACGCTGAGGTAGTCGTAGGCACTGTCGTTGGCATCGAAGCTCCAGGTGCCGTCGCTGTTCAGGGTCAGGCCCGGAACGGTGTCGGTCGTGCTGAAGCTGAGGACCGCGCCATCATCCACGTCGGTGGCCGGGATCTGGCCGGTGATGATGCCGTTGCCCTCGGTGGCGTCCGCCGTGCTGGCGGTGATCTCCGGCCGGTCGTTGACGCCGGTGACGGTGATGGTCAGGACGCTGTTGCTGGAGAGCGTGCCGTCAGTGGCGGTGAAGTTGATGGTGAGCGTGGTCGACACGCCGTCGGCCAGGTGTTGATAGGCCGCGTTGCTCGGGTCCAGGGTCCAGGTGCCGTCAGCGTTCAGGCTGAAACCGCCCGGAGCGTTGCCAATGACGCTGAAGCTGAGAGTATCGCCATCCACATCGGTGGCGGCGAGCTTGCCGCCGATGCTCGGGGCGTCTTCGAAGGTGCTTTCGCTGGTGGGCGAGGCCACCGGGCGGTCGTTCACCGGGGTGATGTTCAGGGTGACGGTATCGGTGTCGCTCAGGCTGCCATCGGAGGTGTGGATGGTCAGGGTGTCCTGGCCGTTGTAGTTGGCGGCCGGGGTGTACTTCAGACCCTGCAGGGCTGCGCTGATGGCGGCCTGGGAGCCGGACAGGGTGATGGTGCCTGTGCCGTTGCCGCTGAAGGTCACACCGCCTTTCAGCGGGCCGAGGGTGAGCACACCGTGCTGGACGTTGAGGGTGGTGGTCAGGTTGTCGCCATCGATATCGCCGACGGCAACGCTGTTGCCGCTGATGAGGCTGAAGGTCTTGCTGCCGTCTTCGGCCAGGGTCTGGGCTCCCGGTACGGCGTTCACCGGGGCGTCGTTGACCGGGTTGATCTCGAACTTGAGGGCGGCGGTGCTGGTAAGGCTGCCATCGCTCAGGGTGTAGGTGATGGAGGGCACCGGGCCGTTGTAGTTCTTGCCGGGAACGAAGGTGAAGTCGCCATTGGCCTGGATGGTCAGCTTGCCCACAGGGCCCAGGTCCAGGGTGCCGCCGGCGTTGACGCTGGTGAAAGCCAGATTGCCGACCTGGAACCTGGTGACGGTAAGGGTGCTGCTGTCGACGTCAGTGTCGTTGGCCAGCACGTTGCCGGTGGTCAGGGTGTCTTCGTTCAGGGTGACGCTGTCGTTGGCGCCGACCGGGCGGTCGTTGCTGCCATTGATGGTGACCGTGACGCTGGTCTTGGTGCCGTCGGCGGCGAAGACATCGAAGGACTCGGTCAGCTTGTCGTCGACGTTCAGTTCGTTGAAGGCGGAGTTGGCGACGAAGGTCCAGGCGCCGGCAGCGTTGATGCTGAAGGTGCCATAGGTGCCAGCGGTACCGGGCTGGGCAACGAAGGTCGCCGGGTTGTCCACATCGCTGATGGTCAGGGTGCCACTGGTGGTCAGCGGGGCGTTGGTTTCGGTCAGCTGCACAGTGGCGCTGCTGAGGACGGCCGCGTCATTGCTGCCATTGATGGTGACGGTAACGCTGGAGGTGGTGCCGTCGGCACTGGTGACCACGAAGGTATCGGTCAGGGAGTCAGTGGTATTCAGCTCGTTGAAGGCGGAGTTGGCGGTGTAGGTCCAATTGCCGGCTGCATCGATGCTGAAGCTGCCGTATTGGCCGGCAGTGTTGCTCTGGGCCACGAAGCTGGCCGGGCTGTCCACATCGCTGACGGTCAGGGTGCCGCCGGTGGTCAGCGGCTCGTTGGTTTCGGTAAGGGCAACGGTAGCGCTGCTCAATACGGCGGCATCGTTGCTGCCATTGATGGTGACGGTGACGCTGGTTTTGGTGCCGTCGGCGCTGACGACTTCAAAGGTGTCAGTGCGGGAATCGCCGACATTCAGCTCGTTGAAGGCGGAGTTGGCGGTGTAGGTCCAGTTGCCGGCCGCATCAATGGAGAAGGAGCCGTAGGTGCCAGCGGTGCCGTTCTGGGCAACGAAGGTTTCCGGGCTGTCCACATCGCTGACGGTCAGGGTGCCGCCGGTGGTCAGCGGCTCGTTGGTTTCGGTAAGGGCAACGGTGGCGCTGCTCAATACGGCGGCATCGTTGCTGCCGTTGATGGTGACGGTGACGCTGGTTTTGGTGCCGTCGGCGCTGACCACCTCGAAGGTGTCAGTGCGGGAATCGCCGACATTCAGCTCGTTGAAAGCGGAATTGGCGGTGTAGGTCCAGTTGCCGGCCGCGTCGATGCTGAAACTGCCGTATTGGCCAGCGGTTTTGGCCTGGGCCACGAAGGTGGCCGGGCTGTCCACATCGCTGATGCTCAGGGCGCCGCCGGTGGTCAGCGGGGCGTCGGTTTCGGTCAGCTGGACCGAGGCGCTGCTGAGAACAGCGGCATCGTTGCTGCCATTGATTGTCACGGTGACGCTGCTGGTGGTGCCGTCGGCACTGGTCACGACGAAGGTGTCGGTGCGCGAGTCGCCAACATTCAATTCGTTGAAGGCGGAATTGGCGGTGTAGGTCCAGTTGCCGGCCGCGTCGATGCTGAAGCTGCCGTACTGGCCGGTGGTGCCGCTCTGGGCAACGAAGGTTGCCGGGCTATCCACATCGCTGATGGACAGGGTACCGCCGGTGGTCAGCGGTTCATTGGTTTCGGTCAGCTGCACATTGGCGCTGCTGAGGACAGCGGCGTCGTTGGTGCCGTTGATGGTGACGGTGACGCTGGTGGTGGTGCCATCGGCGCTGGTGACCACAAAGGACTCGGTCAGCGAGTCGCCGGTGTTCAGCTCGTTGAAGGCGGAGTTGGCGGTGTAGGTCCAGTTACCGGCTGCGTCGATGCTGAAGCTGCCGTACTGGCCGGCGGTGTTGCTCTGGGCCACGAAGGTGGCCGGGCTGTCGACATCGCTGATGGACAGGGTGCCACCAGTGGTCAGCGGTTCATTGGTTTCGGTCAGCTGCACATTGGCGTTGCTGAGGACGGCCGCGTCGTTGGTGCCGTTGATGGTGACGGTGACGCTGGTGGTGGTGCCATCAGCGCTGGTGACCACAAAGGACTCGGTCAGCGAGTCGCCGGTGTTCAGCTCGTTGAAGGCGGAGTTGGCGGTGTAGGTCCAGTTGCCGTTGGCGTCGATGCTGAAGCTGCCGTACTGGCCGGCGGTGTTGCTCTGGGCCACGAAGGTGGCTGGGCTGTCCACATCGCTGATGGTCAGGGCGCCGCCGGTGGTCAGCGGGGCGTCGGTCTCGGTCAACTGGACCGAGGCGCTGCCGAGAACAGCCGCATCGTTGCTGCCATTGATGGTGACGGTGACGCTGCTGGTAGTGCCATCAGCGCTGGTGACCACGAAGGTGTCGGTCAGGGAGTCGCCGGTATTCAGCTCGTTGAAGGCGGAGTTGGCGGTGTAGGTCCAGTTGCCGGCTGCGTCGATGCTGAAGCTGCCGTACTGGCCGGCGACATTGTTTTGCACCTGGAAGGTGGCCGGGCTATCCACATCGCTGATGGTCAGGGCGCCGCCGGTGGTCAGCGGGGCGTCGGTCTCGGTCAACTGGACCGAGGCGCTGCTGAGAACAGCAGCATCGTTGCTGCCATTGATGGTGACGGTGACGCTGGTGGTGGTGCCATCGGCGCTGGTGACCACGAAGGTGTCGGTCAGCGAGTCGCCGGTGTTCAGTTCGTTGAAGGCGGAGTTGGCGACGAAGGTCCAGTTACCGGCGGCATCGATGCTGAAGCTGCCGTACTGGCCGGCGGTGCTGCTCTGGGCCACGAAGGTGGCCGGGCTGTCCACATCGCTGATGGTCAGGGTGCCGCCAGTGGTCAGCGGGGCGTCGGTCTCGGTCAGCTGGACCGAGGCGCTGCTGAGAACAGCCGCATCGTTGCTGCCATTGATGGTGACGGTGACGCTGGTGGTGGTGCCATCGGCGCTGGTGACCACGAAGGTGTCGGTCAGCGAGTCGCCGGTGTTCAGTTCGTTGAAGGCGGAGTTGGCGACGAAGGTCCAGTTACCGGCGGCATCGATGCTGAAGCTGCCGTACTGGCCGGCGGTGTTGCTCTGGGCCACGAAGGTGGGCGGGCTGTCCACATCGCTGATGGTCAGGGCGCCGCCGGTGGTCAGCGGGGCGTCGGTCTCGCTGAGCTGGACATTGTCGCTGCCGAGGGTCGCCGCATCGTTAACCGGGTTCACGCCGATGGTGATGGTGATGGTATCGGTGCCGCCCTTGCCGTCGTCGACTATGGCCGTGAAGCTATCGCTGCCGTTGAAGTCGCCATTGGGGGTGTAGGTGTAGGAACCGTCCGGGTTGATCACCACCGTGCCGTTGCGTGGGCCGTCGCCCAGGCTGTAGTTCAGCGGGTCGCCATTCGGGTCGGTCGCGCCCAGTTGGCCGCTTACCGGGGTGTCTTCGTCTGTGGTGATGCTGGTGTCCTGCCCCTGGGGCGCGCTGTTCTGCGGCGTCGGGGTGGGCTGTGTCTGAATGGCGTCATTCAGCGGCGTGGTCAGCTCTTCTTCCTGCGGTTCGGCGGCCGGGGCAAAGGTGCCGGTGGTGAAACCGATGGACGGATCGACGCTACCGGCGGTGGCATCCAGCATCACGAAGCTGTGACCGCCGCCTGCGGCACCACCGCCTGCGCCACCGGCGCTCGGGCCGGCCGCGGTGGCTTCGAGTTCCCGGGTCGGGTCGACGCCGGCCTGGATCGCCTGCTGCAGCTGCGCCACGTCATCGGCGGGAGTCGGGGATGCTGACTGGGCTGCCTGGGTATCGACGGCAGCAACCGTGTCGGTTTCGCTCCATTGGCTGTCGCGGCCGAGATCGATGGTACGGCCGTCGGCCAGATCCAGGCTCACCATGCCTTCATTGCCAGTCAGCAGTTGGTCGCCCTTGAAGAGTCTGTCGCCTTCGACCAGCAACCGCCGGAAGCCCTCCGGCGACATCGCGTAGACCTGACCAACAATGCTTTTGACGATGGCAATAACACTGCTCATTGGGCGACTCTCCTGAAGTTGACTCTCAGCTGGCTTGTCGTCGCTGGGGCCGTGATGGTGACGACCAAGCGCAGGACTGACATTCCCTTCTATTATTAAGACATGGCGTAACCCTGACGCCAATAAATTGGCTTATTCTCTTTGGCTATTGAGGATATGCCAAAGTATTGACCAATTGGTTCCCATCCTAAACAATCCAATTAATGCTGTCACTTTGATATTTACCTGCGTTTTTCAAGTCATCCAGTGTGAGGTCGTTCACGGATTCGGAAGCTTGATCCAACGCAATCCCGGTGAAGTTTCCGGACCTTACAATCAACGAAAAGGATGCCAAGAACATGCGTCTGCGCTTCTCCACCCTGCTCCCGTTCGCCCTGGTTGCCAGCCTGCCGGCCCATGCCCAGAGCCTCTCCGAAGCCATGCAGCGCGCGATGGATGTCCATCCGGAAGTGCAGGCCGGGGTCAACAGCCGCCTTTCGGCCGACAAGCAGCTGCGCGCCGCCCAGGGTGGCTACCTGCCGTCCGTCGACCTGCTGGGCGGTTATGGCCGTGAAGGCACCGACAACACCACGACCCGCGCTACCGGTGACGACCACTGGGAGACCATGACCCGGGGCGAGTCCAGCCTGCGTCTGCAGCAGATGGTGTTCGACGGTTTCGCCACCAAGAACGAGGTGGGGCGCCAGCAGGCCACGGTCAACTCCCGCGCCTACTCGCTGCTGGGGACCTCCGAGCGCACCGCGCTGGACGTGGCCCAGGTCTACATCGATGTCCTGCGCCGGCAGGAAATGGTGCGCCTGGCCCAGGACAACCTGCGCAGCCACGAACGCATCTTCGACCAGATCAGCCTGCGCAGTGAGCGCGGGGTAGGGCGCCTGGCCGACCAGGACCAGGCCGAAGCGCGCCTGGCCCAGGCCCGCAATAACCTGATCACCGAGCAGACCAACCTCAATGACGCGCGCACCAACTACTACAGCGTGGTCGGCATGGACCCGGTGGACCTGAGCGAGCCGGCCGGCTTGCCGGGGCAACTGCCGGGGTCCCTCCAGGATGCCCGCCAGGCGCTGCTGGCCAACAGCCCGATCCTGCGTTCCGCCGAGTCCGACGTAGCCGCGGCCGAGAGCCAGTACGCCGCCGCCAAGTCCACTTTCTACCCGCGCTTCGATGCCGAATTGTCCCGTGCAGCGGACAATGACGTGGACGGCGAAAACGGCCACGTCAACGAATGGCAGGCGATGTTGCGCATGCGTTACAACCTCTTCGCCGGCGGCAGTAACAAGGCCGACCTGGAATCCAAGGCCTTCCAGATCAACGAGGCGCTGGACATCCGCAACAACGCCCTGCGCGTACTTAACGAAGACCTCGGCCTGTCCTGGAACGCGCTGAACAACGCCCGTGAGCAGCTGCCGATCGCCCAGCAGTACGTCGACTACAGCACCCGTGTGCGCGAGTCCTACCAGAAGCAATTCAGCATCGGCGAGCGCACCCTGCTCGACTTGCTGGACAGCGAGAACGAACTCTTCACCGCCTCGCGTCGCCTGGTGGACCTGCGCTACACCGAGCTGTTTACTCAGTACCGCATCAAGGCGACCATGGGCGAGCTGCTGAAGAGCCAGGGCGTAGTGGCGCCCATGGCAACGGTGGTACAGAACGAAGTGAAGCCCCAGGCCACCCTTCCCGGCCTGAACTGAAGCCCCGGATCCCATCCGCATTACCCGGTCGAGACAGCCGTCTTGACCGGGCCTGCGGAGCTCGGCCCGGACCCGGTTACCCGAAGAACCCAGAGCAGAGTGTCCAGGCGTGGATCCAGAAGTCAGTCGCGTTCAAGTCAACATCGATCCTCGTGGGCAGCATGACGACCCCTTGCTGGACTCGCTGCTGTCCCTGTGTGTCCTGCACCACAAGCCGGCCAACCGGGCGATGCTCACCAGCGGCCTGCCGCTGCCCAAGCAACGCCTGACCGTCGAGCTGCTGCCCCGTGCGGCGGCCCGTGCGGGACTCCAGGGCCGCCTGCTGCATCGGCGCCTGGAACAGATTCCGAAGATGGCCATGCCGGCCCTGTTGCTGCTCAAGGAAGGCCGCTGTGCGGTGATCCTCGGCTGGGACAGCGACGGCGGCGCGCGGCTGCTGCTCAGCGAGAGCGACGGTGGCGAGATCAAGGTGGCCCGCGAGCTGCTGCAGGAGGACTACGCCGGCCAGGTGTTCTTCGCCCAGCCCCAGCACAAGTACGACCTCGACCAGGGCAGCCTGATCCCGCGCACCAAGTCCTGGTTCCGCGACACCCTCAAGCGCTCGCGCTGGCTCTATGTCGACGCCGTCGCCGCCAGCCTGCTGATCAACCTGATCGGCCTCGGCGCGCCGCTCTTCGTGATGAACGTGTACGACCGGGTAGTGCCCAACCAGGCCGCCGCCACCCTCTGGGTGCTGGCCATCGGCATTTCCGGCGCCTATATCTTCGACCTGCTGCTCAAGACCATGCGCGGCCTGTGCCTGGACCTGGCCGGCAAGAAGACCGACCTGATCATCTCCGCCACGCTGTTCGAGCGCATCGTCGGCATGGCCATGAAGCACCGCCCGATGCGGGTCGGCAGCTTCGCCCAGAACATCCACGAGTTTCAGACGCTGCGGGACTTCCTCGCCTCGCTGACCCTCACCAGTGTCATCGACCTGCCGTTCACCCTGTTGATCCTGTTGGTGATCGGCCTGCTCGGTGGCCATCTGGTGTGGGTGCCGTTGCTGGCCTTCCCGTTGGCCATGGGCATCAGCTGGATGCTGCAGAAGCCGCTGGTGGCGACCATGGATCGCACCATGGCGCTGGCCGCCGAGCGCCAGTCGAGCCTGATCGAAACCCTCGCCGGCCTCGACGCGGTGAAGGTCAACAACGCCGAGAGCGACCGCCAGTACCTCTGGGAGCAGACCATCGGCACCCTCGGCCGCCTCGAGCTGCGGGTGAAGATGCTCTCCAGCCTGGCGATGAACCTCACCCTGATGATCCAGCAGTTGGCGGGCGTGGTGATGATCGTCGCCGGCGTCTACCTGATCATGGCCGGCGACCTCAGCATGGGCGGCCTGATCGCCTGCTACATGCTCAATGGCCGTGCCCTCGGCCCGCTGACCCAGTTGTCCGGCCTGCTCACCCGCTACCAGCAGGCGCGCCTGACCATGACCAACGTGAACCAGATGATGGACCTGCCGCAGGAGCGCCAGGAGGGCGAGCAGCCCCTGGTGCGCTCCAAGCTGCAGGGCAGCATCGAGCTTCGCGAGGTCAACTTCACCTACCCGAACCAGCAGACCCCGGCCCTCAGTGAGGTCAACCTGATCATCCGTCCCGGCGAGAAGATCGGCATCATCGGCCGTAGCGGTTCGGGCAAGAGCTCCCTGGCCAAGCTGATCGTCGGGCTCTACCAGGCCGACTCCGGCAGCCTCCTGGTGGACGGCACCGACATCCGCCAGCTGGACGTCAGCGAGCTGCGCCACAACGTCGGCTACGTGCCGCAGGACATCCAGCTGTTCAGCGGCACCCTGCGCGACAACCTGATGTCCGGCGCCCGCTACGTGGAGGACGAGCTGGTGCTGCAGGCCGCCGAACTGTCCGGTGTCCACGAGTTCGCCCGGCTGCACCCCAAGGGCTATGAGCTGCAAGTGGGTGAGCGTGGCCAGAACCTGTCCGGCGGCCAGCGGCAGAACGTCGCCCTGGCCCGCGCCCTGTTGCTCGATCCGCCGATCCTGCTGCTCGACGAACCCACCAGCTCCATGGACAACCCGGGCGAGGAGCGGCTCAAGGAGCGCCTCACCGGGATGATCGCCAACAAGACCCTGCTGCTGGTCACCCACCGGGCCTCCATGCTTTCGCTGGTGGACCGGCTGCTGATCATCGACCGCGGCCGGGTCATCGCCGACGGTCCGAAGGAAGCGGTAATGGAAGCGCTGAAGAAGGGGCAGATCAGTGTTGCGTAACGGCTTCGGCGCCCTGCGCCGGTATTTCAAAGGTAGCGAGTCCCTTTCCGAGCAGCCGCTTCCCGAGGTCAACAAGGCCCTGGTGGAGGACGCGCCGCGCGTGGTGCGCCTGACCATCTGGACCCTGGTCGGCTTCACTCTGTTCATGGTGCTCTGGGCGAATTTCGCCAAGATCGATGAAGTCACCCGTGGCGAAGGCAAGGCCATTCCGTCTTCCAAGTTGCAGAAGATCCAGAACCTGGAGGGCGGCATCGTTTCCGAGCTGTTCGTCCGCGAAGGCCAGGTGGTGGAAGTCGGCGATCCGCTGTTGCGCCTGGACCCGACCCGCTTCGAGTCCAACGTGGGTGAAACCGAGGCCGACCGCACCTCCATGCAGCTGCGCGTAGAGCGGCTGAGCGCAGAGGTCGAAGACCGGCCGCTGCAGATTTCCGAGGAGCTGCGCAAGATCGCCCCCGAGCAGGCGGCCAGCGAGGAAGCCCTCTACAGCAGCCGCCAACTGCAATTGCAGGAGGAAGTGGCGGGCCTGGAAGAGCAACTGGTGCAGCGTCGCCAGGAGCTCCAGGAATTCCTTTCCAAGCAGGCCCAGTTCCGCAACAGCCTGCAACTGCTGCGCCAGGAGATCTCCATTTCCGAGCCGCTGGTGGCCGAGGGCGCCATCTCCAAGGTGGAAGTCCTGCGGCTGCGCCGTGCCGAAGTGGAGAACCGTGGCGAGCTGGAAGCCACCAGCCTGGCGATTCCCCGCGCCGAGTCGGCGATCAAGGAAGCCGAGCGCAAGATCGCCGAGACCCGCTCGCGCTTCCGCAGCGAGGCGCTGACCCAGCTCAACGAGGCACGCACCGAGCTGAACAAGGCCAACGCCACCGGCAAGGCCCTGGAGGACCGGGTCAAGCGCACCCTGGTCACGTCGCCCGTGCGCGGCATCGTCAAGCAGCTGCTGGTCAATACCATCGGTGGCGTGATCCAGCCGGGCAGCGACCTGGTGGAGATCGTGCCGCTGGACGACACCCTGCTGGTGGAGGCGCGTATCCGGCCCCAGGACATCGCCTTCCTGCACCCGGGCCAGCACGCGACGGTCAAGTTCACCGCCTACGACTACACCATCTACGGCGGCCTGTCGGGTGAACTGGAACAGATCGGCGCCGACACCATCACCGACGAGGACGGCAACAGCTTCTACCTGATCAAGTTGCGCACCCAGAAGAGCCACCTGGGCTCGGACGAGGACCCGCTGCTGATCATCCCCGGCATGGTCGCCTCGGTGGACATCATGACCGGCAAGAAGAGCATCCTCAGCTACCTGCTCAAGCCCATCATCCGCGCCCGCGCCGAGGCACTGAGGGAGCGCTGATCCGCTGGCGGGCCCCGTAGGAGCGAGCTCCGCTCGCGAACAGAGGTCGTGCCGGACCCCGTTCCGCTTGAGCGAAGCGATGCCCATCGGCTCCAAAGAACAGCATGGGTATCGCAAGCTCCGCGGAACGCCGCCCGACCCATCCACAAGGAGGCATGCGCCGTTCAGCCTTGTGGATGACGCACTTCCATCCACCAACGGGGTTGTGCCGGGACCCGATGGTGGACCACGCGCACCGTAAACCTATTCGGTGAACAGCTTCTGCACCACCGAGAAGTCCTTGCGGCCCTTGCCCTGCTTGAGCAGCAGCCGATAGAGCTGCAACGCCAGGGCGCCCATGGGGGTGCTGGAGAGGCTGCCCTGTGCGGTCTCCTGGGCCAGGCCCAGGTCCTTGGCCATCAGCTCGGCCATGAAGCCCCCTTCGTATTCCTTGCTCGCCGGCGCGTTGGGCATCACACCCGGCCAGGGGTTGTAGCGCTCCAGCACCCAGTTGCCGCCCGAACTCTGGCGCATGATTTCGGCCAGCACCGCCGGGTCCAGGCCGTTGGCCACGCCGAGGGCCATGGATTCCGCGGTGCCGATCATCTGCACCGCCAGTAGCTGGTTGTTGCACACCTTGGCCACTTGGCCGGCGCCATCGGGGCCGGCGTGGAAGATGTTCTTGCCCATGGCCTGGAAGATCGGCCGGGCCTTTTCCAGGGCTGCCGCCTGGCCGCCGACCATGAAGGTCAGGGTGCCGGCGGCGGCACCGGCGGTGCCACCGGATACCGGTGCGTCCAGCATCTCGATGCCCCGCGCCTTGGCAACGGCGTGCACCTTGCGCGCGGACTCCGGCGCGATGGTGGAGCACTCCAGCAGCAGGCTGCCTGCGGCAATCTCCGCCAGCAGTCCGTCATCGCCCAGCAACAGGCCCTCTACATGGCGGCTGGCCGGCAGCATGGTGACCACCACCTCGCAGCCCGCCACCGCGTCGCGGGCGTCCCGCGCGGGCAGGGCGCCTTCGGCCGCCAGCTCGTCCACGGCGGCCTGCATCAGGTCATAGACCTTCAACGCGTGGCCGGCCTTGAGCAGGTTGCGGGCCATGGGCAGGCCCATGTGGCCGAGTCCGATAAAGGCGATCTTGCTCATCGTGCTTCTCCTTGGCCCGCGCTGCGCGGCGGTGGGCGGCTTGTCAGAGGTCGGCCAGCGGGTGGGCGCCCTCCCAGACCGGCTCGAAGTGGGCTTCGATCACCGCGCGGGGAATGGCCGCCACATCCGGCCAATGCCAGCGCGGTGCGTTGTCCTTGTCGATCAGGCGCGCACGCACACCTTCGGGGAATTCCGGGTGGCGGCAGCAGTTCAGGCTCATGGCGTATTCCATGCGGAACACCTCGGCCAGGGACAGGTGCCGCGCCCGGCGGATCTGCTCCCAGACCAGGTGGGCGGTGAGCGGGCAGCCGGCGGCCAGGGTCTTGGCGGAGCGCGCCAGGGGCACGTCGCTGTCGTGTTGCAGGCCGGTCATGGCGGTCCAGGCGGCGGGCAGGTCGGCCACGTCCAGCAGTGCGTCGATGCGTGCGCGCCGGGGCAGCCACTGGGCTTCGGGCAACTGGCCATGGGCTTCGTGTTCCAGGGCCTTGAGCAGGCTGTTGAGCTGGCTGTCGGAATGGTCCTGCCAGTTGATCTGTACCAGGCCTCGGATCAGCTCGTCCTGCTGGGAGTCCAGCAGGAAGCGGTCGGCCAGGTCCAGGTCCAGGGCGTCGCGGGCGTTGATGGTGCCGGCGCCCAGCCCGAGGAACAGGCCGAGCTTGCCCGGCAGGCGGGCGAGGAACCAGCTGCCGCCGACGTCGGGGTAGAGGCCGATGTTGATCTCCGGCATGCCCAGGCGGCTGGACGGGGTGACGATACGGATCGAGGCGCCCTGCATCAGGCCCATGCCGCCGCCCAGCACATGGCCATGGGCCCAGCAGATCAGCGGTTTGGGGAAGGTATGGATGCGGTGGTCGAGGCGGTATTCATCGGCGAAGAAACGGCCCGCCAGGGGCGGCACCACGCCGGGATTCTCGCGGCAGGCGTCCACCAGCTTGCGCACGTCGCCGCCGGCGCAGAAGGCCTTGGGGCCATTGCCGCGCAGCAGCACGCAGACGATCTCCGGGTCGTCGGCCCAGGCGCGCAATTTCGCGTCCAGGGCTTCGATCATCGGCAGGGAGAGGGCATTGAGGCTGGCTTCGGCATCCAGGCTGGCGATGCCGATGCGGGCGCCGTGCAGGCCGTTGCGTTCTTCGAAACTCACATTCATGGTCATATCGTCCGGCGTTCGGTCATTTGTTGCGCCAATGGGGCTCGCGTTTCTCCAGGAAGGCGTTGACCCCTTCGCGGGTGTCGTCGGCGTCGAACAGGTCGACGAAGCGCTCGCGCTCTTCCGGCAGCCAGCCGTTCGGCCCGCGTTCCCGCGCACCCTGGATCAGCGGCTTGATGGTACGCACCGCCACCGGGCTCTGCCGCGCCACCTTGGCCGCCAGCAGCAGGGCGGTGCCACGGGCCTCGCCGCTGTCCACCAGTTGTTCCACCAGGCCGATGCGCAGGGCGGTTTCGGCGTCGATGCGCTCACCGCAGAGGATCATCCGCTTGGCCCAGCCTTCGCCCACCAGCCAGGGCAGCGCCTGGGTACCGCCGGCGCACGGCAGCAGGCCCACGGCGGCTTCCGGCAGGGCCATCTGCGCCTGGCGTTCGGCAATGCGGATGTCGCAGGCCAGGGCGCATTCCAGGCCACCGCCCATGGCATAGCCGTTGATCGCGGCGATGGATACGCCACGGAAGTCCCGCAGGGCCTCGAAGGCTTCGCCGAAGCGCCGGGCCATTTCCCGCGCGCGGGCCTTGTCGCCGTCGGCGAAGAGGTTGAGGTCGGCGCCGGCGCTGAAGAACTTGGGCCCCTGGCCGGTCACCACCAAGGCATAGATCTGGTCGTCGTGGTTGAGGTGCTCGATGAGCTGTTTCAGGCCGATCAGCGACTCCCGGTCCCAGGTATTGGCCGGAGGGTGGTTGATGGTGATCAGCGCGGTATGGCCGTGCTTTTCCACCGTGAGCTTGTGGGTCAGGTCGAAGATTCCGGGCTGGTAGGGTTCAACGGCAGTGGTCATGTGCTGCTCCTTACGAGAGACGGTCGAGGTCGCCGCCTTGTTCCAGTAAACGGCGCGCCACGATGACGCGCATGATTTCGTTGGTGCCTTCGAGTATCTGGTGCACCCGGGTATCGCGCACCCAGCGTTCCAGAGGATAGTCGTTCAGGTAGCCATAGCCGCCGTGCAATTGCAGGGCTTCGTTGCACAGGGTGAAGCACTGGTCGGTGGCGAAACGCTTGGCCATGGCGCAGAACAGGCTGGCTTCGGGGTGGCGCAGGTCCAGGCGGTTGGCGGCCAGGCGGACCATCTGCCGGCTGGCGGTGAGCGCCGTGAGCATATCGGCCAACTTGAACTGCAGGGCCTGGAAGTCGGCCAGGGGCTTGCCGAACTGCTTGCGTTCCTCGACATAGCGCAGGCTCTGTTCCAGGGCCGCCTGGGCGGCGCCGAGGGAGCAACTGGCGATGTTCAGGCGGCCGCCGTCCAGGCCCTTCATGGCGTAGACGAAACCCTGGCCTTCGGGGCCGATGCGGTTGCCCGCCGGGATGCGCACGCCCTCGAAGGTGATGGTGCGGGTGGGCTGGGCTCGCCAGCCCATCTTGTCCTCGTTGCGGCCGTAGCGGACGCCTTCGGCATCGGCCGGCACCAGGAAGCAGGAAATGCCCTTGGCGCCGTCTTCCCCGGTGCGCGCCATGACGATCAGCACCTGGGTGCTGCCGGCGCCGGAGATGAAGCACTTGCTGCCATCCAGCACGTAGTCGTCGCCGTCGCGGCGGGCACGGGTGCGCAGGCGGGCGGCGTCGGAGCCGGCGTCCGGTTCGGTCAGGCAATAGGACGCCAGCAGCTCGCCGCCGATCATGCCGGGTAGCCAGCGCGCCTTGAGCTCGGCGTCGCCGAAGCTGGCGAGCATCCAGGTGGCCATGTTGTGGATGGTCAGGTAGGCCGTGGTGGCCACGCAGCCGGCGGCCAGTTGCTCGAAGATCAGCGCGGCGGACAGCCGCGACAGGCCCAGGCCACCGTCTTCTTCGGCGATGTAGAGGCCCAGGTAGCCCTGTTCGGCGGCGCGGCGGATCACCTCCAGCGGGAAGTGGTGGTCGCGGTCCCAGTCGGCCGCGTGGGGCGCCAGCTCATGGCTGGCGAACGCGCGGGCGCTGTCCACCAGCAGGCGTTGTTCTTCGTCGAGATCGAAATCCATCTTGGCTCCGCCGTTCTTATTTCAACTGGATGGTGAGGTTGGGGCCGGCCACGGCGCTGTCGTCGAACCAGCGTGAGGTGACCGTCTTGGTTTCGGTGTAGAAGCGCACCGCTTGTTTGCCGTAGGCGTGCAGGTCGCCGTAGAAGGAGCCCTTCCAGCCGGTGAAGGAGAAGAAGGGCAGGGGCACGGGGATGGGCACGTTGATGCCCACCTGGCCCACTTCCACCGCATGCTGGAAGTGCCGCGCGGCGCCGCCGGAGCGGGTGAACAGGCTGGTGCCGTTGCCGTAGGGGTTGGCGTTGACCAGGGCGATGGCCGCATCGAGGCTGTCCACCTCCATGCACACCAGCACCGGGCCAAAGACTTCCTCGCGGTACAGGCTCATTTTCGGCGAGACGCCACGGAACAGGGTGGGGCCCAGCCAGTTGCCCTTCGGGTAGCCCGGCACCTGGCATTGGGAGCCGTCGAGCAGGCATTCGGCACCTTCGGCCTTGCCCTCGGCGATCAGGCGCAGCACCCGCTGGCGCGCCTGCTGGCTGATCAATGGACCGAAGGCGGAATGGGCATCCCGCCAGTGGCCCGGCCGCAGCTCCGCCATCTGCGCGGCCAGTTCGGGAATCCATTGCCGCGCCTCGCCCACGAAAATCGCCACGCTGATGGCCATGCAGCGCTGGCCGGCGGCACCGCAGCTGGCTCCCACCAGATTGCTCAGCACCTGGTCCTTGTGGGCGTCGGGCAGCACCACCATGTGGTTCTTGGCGCCGGCGAAGGCCTGCACCCGCTTCAGGTGGGAGGTGCCGGTACGGTAGATGTGCTGGCCCACCGATACGGAACCGACGAAGGAGATGGCGCGCACATCCGGGTGGGTGAGCAGGGCGTCCACCTGTTCGCGACCGCCGTGGATCACCTGCAACACGCCCTTGGGGGCGCCGGCTTCGATGAACAGTTCGGCCAGGCGGTTGGGGGTCAAGGGGTCCTGCTCGGAGGGCTTGAGGACGAAGGTGTTGCCGCAGGCGATGGCCAGGGGAAACATCCACAGTGGGATCATCGCCGGGAAGTTGAAGGGGGTGATGCCGACGCAGACGCCCAGTGGCTGCACCCAGCTGGCGGTGTCGATCTCGCGGGCTACGTTCTCCACCGTCTCGCCCATCATCAGGCTGGCCACGTTGGCGGCGTGCTCGGCGACTTCGATGCCGCGCCAGACATCGCCCTTGGCATCGGCCAGGGTCTTGCCGGTCTCGCTGGCCAGCAGTTCGGCCAGTTCGTCGTGGTGGTCCTTGAGCAGTTGCTGGTAGCGCAGCATCAGGCGGGCGCGCTCGGGCACCGGTACCTCGCGCCAGCTCTGGAAGGTTTCCTTGGCGCTGGCGACGGCGGCCTCGATCTCCTCCGCGGTGGCCTTGGGCGCCAGGGCCAGGACTTCCTGGGTAGTCGGATCGGTGACTTCAATCAGCTCGCGGGCGCGGCTTTCTCGCCACTCGCCATCGATCAGCTGGGGAATCGTCTTGGTCATCTGGTCCTCCACCCGTAAGACGGGACCTTGTTGTTTCTTGCTTTTATAGCGGCCACCGATCCAGATGTGGATTGACGATCTTGGCCGAGGGATGGACGATCTTGGGATTGAAGGTTACGACAAGAACAGCCCATGAGCCGCTCCGTGGAAACCTCGAACTGGCCGTTGCCGGCCAATGGCGTGCGCTTCACCACACCGCCCCGCCTGCGTCGGCTGTTGGCCCGCCACCCGCTGACGTCGGCCTGTTATCCACTGGCCCTGGGCTATTACCCGGAGGCCCAGGGGCACCTCATGGCGCGTGCGGAGCCCGAGGACGACCTGCTGATCTACTGCCGTTCCGGGCAGGGCTGGCTGGACAGTGGGGATGGACGAATAGCGGTGGGAGGTGGCGACCTGTTGCTGCTGCCCAAGGGCCGCGCCCATACCTATGGCGCCGATCCGCAGCGACCCTGGAGCATCTACTGGGTGCATTTCGAGGGTGAGCTGGTCGCGGACTACCTGCGTCCCCTGGGGCAGGCCACGCTGCGCCGCATCGGTGTGCAACCGCGCTTGCTGGCGGATTTCGACGCCCTGCTGGGGTTGCGCCGGCAGGGCCTGAACCTGCCGCACTTCATCCATGCCGCCCACCAGTTGCAGACCCTGCTGACGTCCTTGGCGGTGTTGCCCGTGCGTGGCTATCTCAAGTCCGGCCGGGTGCTCGACGTGGACGCGGTGCAGGCGGTGATGCGTGCCCACCTGCACGACAGTCTCAACCTCGACCAGTTGGCGGCGCAGTTCAAGCTGTCGCGCTTCCATTTCGCCAAGACCTACCGTGCCCTGACCGGCCACTCGCCGATCCAGGATTTCATCCAGCTGAAAATGGCCCACGCCTGCCGGCTGCTGGACGAAGGCAACCAGGGCGTGAAGCAGATCGCCGAGCAGCTGGGTTACGAGGATGTCTATTACTTCTCGCGGCTGTTCCGCAAGGTGGTGGGGATGGCGCCGACCCATTACCGGGCGCTGCACCAGGGGTGAGGCGGGGCGATGGTTGCGCCTCCGAGCCCCTCTCTGAGATCGAGCTCGGTGCGACATTTGGCACGGCCGGCTCGATGTAGGAGCGATTTCAATCGCGAAGGGCCGTGAGGCCCGTGGGTCCGATTCGCGAATGAATTCGCTCCTACCTCGTCTGCAGTCCGGCTGGGGCCGGGTTCAGGCATCCGTTTCCACGGGCCTGCCCCCCAGCAGTTTCAACCAGAGCGCCACCACTTCCGCCAGCTCGGCACGCAGCGCCTGGGGCGTCGGCAGCTCCATGCGCTGGTAGGCGGGCAGACGGGCCAGGCGGTCGTCGTTGCGTGGCTCGTCCAGTAGCTGGCTGGCGACCTGCACCACGTCGGCGAGGTCCACCGGGCCCTTGTGCTGCCGGCACCAGTCGCGGCGCAGGCGCGCGCATTCCTGTAGCGAGCCGGGCAGTTTCCAGGCCGTCAGCAGCAGCACCCCCAGCTCGGCGGACAACTGCTCGCAAAGCCGTTGCAGGTCGACCTCCAGGCGCGACACCTGCGGCCAGCGCTGCAGTTCCCCGAGCAGCGGCAGGCTGCCGACATCCTGCAGCAGGCCGGCCAGCAAGGCGTCTTCCTCCTGCAGGTGTGGGAGATGCTGGGCCAGGCCGGCGCTATAGGCGGCCCGTTGCAGGCTGAGGTTCCAGCGTTTGCCGAAGACTTTCTGCAGGCTCGGCTCGTCGCCCTCGAACAACTGGTGCAACTCGAAGGCGAGCACCAGGTTGGCCAGGCGCCTGCCATCCAGTTGCCGGACCACGTCCAGCAGTTGCGCGCCGGGGCGGATATGGCCGAGCAGGGGCAGGCTGGCGAACTCCATCAGGCGTTCGGCGACGGCGGGGTAGGTCGCAAGCAAGGCGCTTTGTTGCTCAAGGGAGGAGGTTTCGCCGGCCAGCAACTGGCGCAGGCGCAGGGACGCCTCCGGCATCGGTGGTAACGCATCGGCGTCCTTGAGAAAGCGCTCGTAGAGCGCGACTTTCACGGTGTCGTGGCGATTGTCCATGCGGGCTTGCTCCAGGCGTCCTTGATTGACAAGGGTAGTGGGCATTTCTTAGGGTGCCCGACCATCGGGCGGGAAGCGCCCCGGCAACCGATACGGAACAGATAGAGCAATGACTGAAAGCGACGACCGGATCAAGCTCGAAGAGAGCTGGAAAGACGCCCTGCGGGACGAGTTCGACAAGCCCTACATGAAGGCCCTGGGCGAGTTCCTGCGCCAGGAGAAAGCCGCCGGCAAGGTGGTGTTCCCGCCGGGGCCGCTGATCTTCAACGCGCTGAACTCCACGCCCCTGGAGCGGGTGAAGGTGGTGGTCATCGGCCAGGACCCTTACCACGGGCCCGGCCAGGCCCATGGCCTGTGCTTCTCGGTGCAGCCGGGAGTACCGACGCCGCCGTCCTTGCAGAACATCTACAAGGAGCTCAAGCGCGACCTGAACATCGAGATTCCGTCCCACGGCTACCTGCAGTCCTGGGCGGAGCAGGGCGTGCTGCTGCTCAACACCTCCCTCACCGTGGAGCAGGCCCGCGCCGGCTCCCATGCCGCCGCCGGCTGGCAACCCTTCACCGACAAGGTGATCGAGGTGGTCAGCCAGAGCCAGCCGCGCCTGGTGTTCCTGCTCTGGGGCGCCCATGCCCAGAGCAAGGAGCGGCTGATCGATCCCACCAAGCACCTGATCCTGAAGTCGGCGCACCCGTCGCCGCTGTCGGCGTACCGGGGTTTCCTGGGCAATGGCCACTTCAGCCGTTGCAACAAGTTCCTCGCCCAGCACGGGCTCGAGCCCATCGACTGGAGCCTGCCGGCGCTCGCATAAGAACGGGCTCTACTCGCGAAGCTTCTTTCGCGAGCAGAGCTCGCTCCTACGAACGGTCAAACGGCCTCAGCGCGGGTAGCAGGCCAGGCCCTTGAGGTCGCTGCTCAAGTCGCCGATACGCTGGCGCAGCGTGCTGCGCTGGCCCTCGTCGGCACTGTTGAGCAGGTCGGCGAACAGCTGCGCCAGGGCCGCCTCGGACGCCGGGTAGGCCTTGCGGTACGCCTCGGTCCAGAAGTCTTCCGGCTCCTGCAGCAGGGCCGTGAGGCGCGCCCGGAAGTCGGCGTTGTGGCGGTCGTAAAGGGTGCTGCGCAGCGCCTTTTGCCAGTTCTCGCGGTTCTCGGCCCAGGTCTTGTTGTAGTCGCCGCGCGCCTTGGCCCAGGCGTCGATGTGCGCCACCTGGCTCGGTCGCAAGGGCCCCATCCACTCTTCCACCGACTCACGCATGCGCAGGGTCCGGGCCGCAGCCTGTTGCTTGCGCGATGGCGCGACATGTTTCTCGCGCAGCTCGGCATTGCGCTCGTCCATGGCCACGTAGAGTTCGCCCATCTGCTTGGGCGTGAGGCTTTCCGCCAGGCCCAACGCCGTGGGGGTGATCTGCACCGCGATGTTCTGTGCGGCCTCGCGGACCTGCACCAGTTGTCCGCGCAGGTCGTTGGCGCTCACCTGTGGCCGCTGGCTGAGCTGGCCCAGTTGTTCGAGCCAGGCGACGTACTCCGGCAGCTGGGTGTCGCAGTGCCACGCCAGGTGCTGATCCAGGCGTGGCTCCAGCCAGGCCTTCTGCTCGTCGTCGAGGCTGACGTAGGTGCCGATCCACCAGGGGATCAGCAGGTCGAGGTTGCGGTAGGCCAGGTCGAGGCGGCTGCAGGCGGCCAGCAGCAGAAGGCCGACGGCGAGCATGAGGAAGCGAAGGCGGGCGATGCGTCCGGGCATGGGGCGGCCTTGGCGGAAGTGGATAGGGGAGAGCATAGGCGGCTCTCATTACCCGTGAGATCGCGCGCGCAACGGGATGTTGCGGGAAGATTTGTATGTGGGCTTCTAGCTTGGGTGTCCGGCTCATTGCCGAGCGGGCTTCGGGGTTCTGTTTCGCCCTCCCGGGCGAGTCACTTTCTCAAACGCCAGAAAGTAACCAAAGCGCTTGCCCCTGCATCCGGCCCCGGCTTCGCCGGGGTTCCCTCGCTACATCCTTGCTTCGGGGGCCCGCCGCGAAGGGCCATCCATGGCCCTGCGCGGCTCTCGCGGCATCCATGCCGCTCGTCCCCCTGCGCAAGGATTCCACTCGGCCTCCTGAAGGGGCGGTTGGCGCGGCGTCATCATCGATGCTTCGTTTCAGGCCGCTATGGGCATCAGGACTGCTTCGCGCCTACCGGCGTGAGAGGAGCCGCCACAAGCCCGGAGCCAAGCGAGGGCACCATTGGGCAAACCAAAAAAAGCCCGCGCAAGGCGGGCTAAGCGTGGCTCTCGCGTTTCTGCCAACGCCGGAACACCGGCTCGGCGAGAAACAGCACCAGTAGCAGTCGCAGCACCTGCAGGGCGGTCACCAGCGGCACCGACAGTTGCAGCGCCTCGGCGGTGAGGCTGAGTTCGGCGATGCCGCCCGGCATCATCCCCAGCATCAGCGAGCGGTGGTCGAGGCCGTCCAGCCAGCCGAGCAGTTCGGCGGCCACGGCGGCGAAGGCCATGCCCAGGGAGGTGGCCAGCAGGGTGCGGGCGATGAAGGAAGGGGCACGGTGGAAGAAGGCGCGGTCGAAGTGGCAGCCCAGGGCGCTGCCGATCAGCCACTGGCCGAGCTGGCTGGCGCCCTGGGGCAGGCCCAGTTGCAGGTCGAAGCCGATGCTCAGGGCGGCACTGACCAGCAGCGGGCCGATCAGCCAGGGGTTGGGTTGGCGATAGCGCTGCATCAGCAGCGCCAGGGCCGCGCCGCCAGCCAGCGCCAGGGCCAGCCAGGACCCATCCACCGCAGCGGCCTGGTGGGCGGTGGGAGGCGCGCCGAGGAACAGCTGGAACAATGCCGGCACGCTGAGCACCACCAGCAACAGGCGCAGGCTCTGGCCGGCGGCGACGCGGCTGGTGACCGCGCCGTTGCGCTGGCCGAGGTTGACCATCTCGCTGGCGCCACCCGGCATGCTGGCGAAGAAGGCGGTGGCGCGATCCTCGCCGCTGCGCAGCATCAGGCGGATGCCGATCACGCTGGAGAGGGTGGTGGCCACGGCGCCGACCAGGATGATGGCGCTGTTGGCCAGCACCTGTTCGATCACCGCGGGGGTGAAGTGCAGGCCGATGCCCACACCCACCACCCACTGGCCGCATTTGCGCGCCCCGGGTACTTCCGCCAATGGCAGGTTGCCGATGCAGCGCACGGCGATCACCGCCAACAGCGAGCCCACCATCCAGGGCAGCGGCCAGCCCACCAGGCTGGCCAGCCAACCGCCGGCGGCGCCCACCAGGGGCGTCAGCAACCACTTAGGCATGGGCGAGCTTCGCCTTGGCGCGGGCGCGCATCCAGCGGATGCCCGGCAGGGCCAGCATGACGGCGGTCAGTACCCAGAGGCCGATGGTGATGGGGCTGCTCCAGAGGATGCCGAGGTCACCGTTGGTGATGGACAGGGCTCGGCGCAGGTTGGACTCCATCAGCTCGCCGAGGACGAAGCCGAGGATCAGCGACGACATCGGGAAATCCATCTTGCGCAGCAGGTAGCCGAACACCCCGAGGGCGGCCATCAGTACCAGGTCGAAGGTGGTGCTGTGCACGGCGTACACGCCCACCACGCTGACCACGGTGATGGCCGGCACCAGGACCCAGGTGGGCACGGTGAGCATGCGGGCGAACAGCCCCACCAGCGGGATGTTCATCACCAGCAGGATGACGTTGCCGATGAACAGCGAGGCGATCAGCCCCCAGACCACGTCGGGCTGCTGCTCGAACAGCAGCGGGCCGGGGGTGATGTTGTAGAGGGTGAGGGCGCCGATCATCACCGCGGTGGTGCCCGAGCCCGGCACGCCGAGGGTCAGCATGGGGATCAGCGAGCCGCAGGCGGAGGCGTTGTTGGCCGCTTCCGGGGCCGCCACGCCGCGCAGGTCGCCTTCGCCGAAGCGGCCGCCGGTTCCGGCCATGCGCTTCTCGCTCATGTAGGTGATGGCGCTGGCGATGGTGGCGCCGGCGCCGGGCAGCACACCGATGACGAAGCCGGCCAGGGAGCTGCGCACGGTGCTCCACCAGGTGAAGGAGAACTCCTTGAGGTTGAACAGCATGCGCCCGCTGGCCTTGACCGCCTGCTGGCCTGTGGCGGTGTGTTCGAGCATCAGCAGCATCTCGCTGACGCTGAACAGGCCGATGACCACGATCACGAACTGGATGCCGTCGGACAGCCCGACGCTGTCGAAGGTGAAGCGGTATACGCCGGTGGTGGCGTCCACGCCCACGGTGGCCAGGCCCAGGCCGATCAACGCCGAGAGCAGGGTCTTGACCGGTTTGTCGCCGACCATGCCGCCGAGGCAGGCGATGGCGAAAACCATCAGCACGAAGTACTCGGCCGGGCCGAAGGCCACCGCCCAGTTGGCGAGGATGGGGGCGAACAGAACCACGCCTATGGTGGCGATGGTGCTGCCGATGAACGAGCTCATGGCCGACAGCGACAGGGCGATGCCCGCCTTGCCCTGGCGCGCCAGGGGGTAGCCGTCGAGGGTGGTCATGATGGCGGCGGCGTCACCGGGCACGTTGAGCAGGATGGCGGAGATGCGTCCGCCGTACTCGCAGCCCAGGTACACGGCGGCCAGCAGGATCAGTGCGGTTTCCGGCGGCAGGCCTAGGGCGAAGGCCAGCGGCAGCAGGATGGCCACGCCGTTGATCGGTCCCAGGCCCGGGAGCAGGCCCACCACGGTGCCGACGAAGGCGCCGAACAGCGCCACCAGCAGGTTGATCGGGCGCAGGGCGACGTCGAAGCCCTGGGCCAGGAAGTTGAGGGTTTCCATCTCAGTTCTCCAGGATGGCCAACAGGCCCATCGGCAGCGGGACGTCCAGCAGGTAGTCGAACAGGCCATAGAGCAGCGTGCCCATCAGTACGCCGCTGAGCAGGCTAGGCAGCGGCCGGCCGTTGAACAGCAGGCCCAGGCCGAAGCCCGCGAGGGCGGTGCTGAGGACGAAGCCCAGGGGTTCGAAGAGCAGGGCGTAGGCGAACAGGCCGCCGATGAACAGCGCGACCTTGCGCGCCAGGGACCAGGAAATCGGCAGGTCTTCGGCCTCGCCGGGTTTGACCAGCAGCCAGACGGCGGCGGCGGCCATCAGGAGCAGCAACAGCAGGGGGTAGGCGCGCGGGCCCACCGGGTCGTAGCTGAACGGCGCCTGGAAGCCCCAGGCGACCACGGCGAGCAAGGCGCAGACGAGCAGCCAGACCGCAGCGAAGATTCGTACGTACATGGCGGTGTACCTGAATATGCAGGGAGCGCCCCCTCCGGCGAGGGGGCGGGGCGGATTACTGCGCCAGGCCGAATTCGCCGGCCAGTTGCTTGTATTGCTTCACCTGGTCGAAGACGTAGGTCTTCAACTGGTCGCCGGTGAGGGTCAGGGGGAAGAGGTCGCGCTGTTCACGCAGCTTGGCGAAGTCCTCGCTGGCCAGCAGCGTGTCGAACTGCTGCTTCCACCAGTTGAAGTCCTCGTCGCTGACCTCCGGGCCCATGTAGAAGCCACGGATCACCGGCCAGCTGATGTCGAAGCCCTGTTCCTTGGCGGTGGGGATGTCGGCCAGCTTGCCGGGCAGGCGGTCGTCGGCGAGCACGGCGAGCACGCGGATCTTGCCGGCCGCCAGTTGCGGGGTGATCTCGCCGATGCCGCTGCTGGTCACCTGCACGTGGCCACCGAGCATGGCGGTCAGGGTCTCGCCGCCGCCCTCGAAGGCCACGTAGCGCAGCTTCTGCGGGTCGATGCCGGCTGCTCGGGCGATCAGCGCGGTCTGCATCCAGTCCTGGCCGCCGATGGTGGCGCCGGCGCCGAAGACGATGGCGGCCGGGTCTTTCTTCACCGCGTCCACCAGGTCACCGAGGGTCTTGTAGGGGGAGTCGGCGCGGACAGATATGGCGCCGTAGTCGGTGCCGATGCCGGCCAGCCAGCGCACGGCGTTTTCGTCGTAGCGGCCGAACTTGCCCTGGGCCAGGTTCAGCAGCGAACCCGAGGAGAAGGCGGTGATGGTGCCGGCGTCCTTGGGTCGCTGGGCCACCACGGCGTTGTAGGCCACGGCGCCGACGCCGCCGGGCATGTAGGTGACGCGCATCGGCGCCTTGAGCAGGCCGCCGTCCTTCAGGCCGCTCTGGGCCAGCTTGCAGGTCAGGTCGAAGCCGCCGCCGGGCTTGGCCGGGGCGATGCACTCGGGGCGCTTTGGCTCGGCCAGTAGCTGGCTGGAGAGCAACAGGCCGGAGGTGATCAGGGCGATACGCGAGAGGGCGCTTTTCATCGTGGGTCTCCTGTGGAGTTTTATTGTGGTTCAGGCATCACCAGATCGGCAGGGCGTAACTGACGATCAGGCGCAATTCATCCGCGTCGCGGGCGAAGTTGGAGCGGAAACCGGCGTGGCGCACACGGAATCCGAGGTCCTTCAGGGGGCCGCTCTGCACCACGTACTTGAACTCGACGTCGCGCTCCCACTCGCGGCCTTCCTCGAGGCTGCCGGCGACCTTGGCGTTGTCGCTGGTGATGTAGCGGGTCATGAAGCTCAGGCCGGGCACGCCGAAGGCGGCCAGGTCCAGGTCGTAGCGGGCCTGCCAGGAACGCTGGTCGGCGTTGGCGAAGTCGTTGATCTGCACGAAGTTGACCAGGAAGGGGTCGCTGCCATCGATGTAGGCGTAGCCGGTGTCGCCGCTCATGCGCTGGTAGCCCAGGCCCACCTTGTGGGCGTTCAGGCCGTAGCTGAGCATGCCGTTGAGGGCGCGGTTGTCCACCTTGCCGGCCTTGGCGCGGCCAGTGTCGTCGCTGACGGCGTAGCGCAGGTCGGCGCTGAGGGTGCCCTTGCCCAGCGGCTGGCTGGCGAGCAGGCCGAAGAAGTGCTGGCGGTAGACCTCGTCCAGTTCGGCGAAGTAGTAGCGGCCGGTGAACTGCTTGCTGAAGGCGTAATCCGCGCCGGCCAGGTCGAAGTGGTCGCCCGTGGCTGCCGCGGCGAAGCGCTTGTTCTTGTTGTTGATGGCCAGGTCTTCGGAGTTGGTGGAGGCGCGGTCCTTGACCTCGGAGAGGCGGCCACCGCTGAAGGTCAGGTCGCGGATCTCCCTGGAGGTGAGCAGGCCGCCCTCGAACACCTGGGGCAGGATGCGGCTGTCGCTGGCCTTGACCACCGGCAGTTCGGGGATGTGGGTGCCCAGGCGCAGTTCGCTTTTCGAGGCGCGGATTTTCGCGGTCAGCCCCAGCTTGCTGTACTCGTCCGGGGTGCCGCCATCGTCCTGCACCGGCAGTAGGTCGGTGCCGCTGCGGCCGCGGCCGGAGTCCAGCTTGACGCCGAGCATGCCCAGCGCATCGAGGCCGACGCCGACGGTGCCTTCGGTGTAGCCGGACTGCAGGTTGAGGATGAAGCCCTGTGCCCATTCTTCGCGCTTGGACTGGCCGGTGCCATCGCGGAAGTCGCGGTTGAGGTAGATGTTGCGGGCTTCGAGGGTCGCCGAGCTGTCCTTGATGAAGTCGGCGTGGGCGGTGCCGGCCTGGAGGCAGGCGGCGATGGCGAGGCTGAGGGTGCAAACAGGCGCTAGCGCCTGCCGTACGGCAGTGGGCATCGAGTGGTCTCCATTGTTGTTCTTGTCAGCCGCCGTAACCACGGGGCGGCTTTTACGGGTGGTTCTTGCCACCCTGTCGCGATGCTAGGCCGCGAAGCTTTCGCCAGGCTTTCAGTGCGAAAGAAAGTCGCGTTGGCGTCCACAGCCCTCGGCGGGCCGTTAAACTTCAGTCCGTTCACCGCAATTTCGGAGACCTTGCCGTGCGAATCCTGCTGGTCGAAGACCATCCCCAACTGGCTGAAAGTGTCGCCCAGGTGCTCAAGGGTGCGGGCTGGACGGTGGATGTGCTGCATGACGGCGTGGCCGCCGACCTGGCTCTGGCCAGCGAGGAGTACGCCCTGGCGGTGCTGGACGTGGGCCTGCCGCGCATGGACGGTTTCGAGGTGCTGGCGCGTCTGCGCGGACGCGGCAAGACCCTGCCGGTGCTGATGCTCACCGCCCGGGGCGAAGTGAAGGACCGTGTACACGGACTCAACCTCGGCGCCGACGATTACCTGGCCAAGCCTTTCGAGCTCACCGAGCTGGAGGCGCGGGTCAAGGCACTGCTGCGCCGCAGTGTGCTGGGCGGCGAGCAGCAGCAATGCTGCGGAGCGCTGGTCTACGACCTGGGCACCCGACGTTTCAGCCTGGCGGGCGAGATCTTCAGCCTGACTTCCCGCGAGCAAGCGGTGCTGGGGGCGATGATCGCCCGGCCGGGGCGGGTGATGAGCAAGGAGCAGCTCGCGTCCCAGGTCTTCGGCCTGGACGAGGAGGCCAGCCCCGACGCCATCGAGATCTACATCCACCGGCTGCGCAAGAAGCTCGAAGGCAGCGCGGTGCGCATCGTCACCTTCCGTGGTTTGGGCTACCTGCTGGAGAGCCTGGATGCGTGAAGCCGGCAGCCTGCGCGGTCGGCTGCTGCGCCGCCTGGCGCTGATGCTTGGCGCGCTGCTGCTGATCGCCAGCCTGAGTTCCTACTGGAATGCCCGCGATGCCGCCGACACCGCCTATGACCGCACCCTGCTGGCCTCGGCCCGGGCCATCGCCGGCGGTCTCTACGAGACCGATGGCCGGCTCAAGGCGGACGTGCCTTACGTGGCGCTGGACATCTTTGCCTACGACAGCGCCGGCCGGATCTTCTATCAGGTGATCGACCCGGACGGAAAACTGGTGTCCGGCTACGACCACCTGCCACCGCCCCCGCCGGGCACCCGACGTACCGACGACTACCCCGCCCTGGCGCGCTTCTACGATGGCGAATACGAGGGGGTGGGCGTGCGGGTGGTGAGCCTGCTGCAACCGGTCAGCGAACCACGGCTCAACGGCATCGCCGAGATCCGCGTGGCGGAAACCGATAGCGCCCGCGAGCGACTGGCCCGCGGACTGCTGGCGGACAGCCTGTGGCGCCTGGCGCTGCTGGTGGTGGCGGCGCTGGTGCTGGTGTGGCTGGCGGTGAGTGCGGCCCTGCGGCCGCTGAACAAGTTGCGCCTGGCGGTGGAAGAGCGCCAGGCCGACGATCTGCGCCCCTTGCCGGAAGTGTCGGTGCAGCGCGAACTGCGGCCCCTGGTGGATGCCCTCAACCAGTTCACCGAGCGCCTGCGCGGATTGTTCCAGCGCCAGGCGGATTTCATCGCCGACGCCTCCCATGAGTTGCGTACGCCCTTGGCGGCGTTGAAGGCACGGGTGGAGCTGGGGTTGCGCGAGCAAGACCCGAAGGTCTGGCGTTCGACCCTGGAGGAAGCGGCGCAGAACACCGATCGCCTGACCCATCTGGCCAACCAGCTGCTGTCCCTGGCGCGTATCGAAAGCGGCGCGCGGGCTATCGCCGAAGGCGGCGCCGAGCGCATCGAGCTGGGCCACCTGGCCCGTGAGCTGGGCATGGCCCTGGCGCCCCTGGCCCATGCCCGTGGCATTGCCCTGGCCCTGGAAGCGGAAGACCAGGCCTGGGTCATGGGCGAGCCGACCCTGCTCAACGAGCTGCTCTGCAACCTGGTGGACAACGCCCTGGCCCACACGCCCAAGGGCGGCAATGTGATCCTGCGGGTGCGCTCGCCGGCGCTGCTGGAGGTGGAGGACGACGGTAGCGGTATCCCGGCCGAGGAGCGCGACAAGGTGTTCCAGCGCTTCTACCGGCGCGGGGCTCAGGGCGGCGGGGCAGGGTTGGGGCTGGCCATCGTCGGCGAGATCTGCCGCGCCCATCAGGCGGAGATCAGTCTGCACGACGGCGATGGCGGTGGACTGAAGGTGCGGGTGAGTTTTCCGCCAGCGTAGCGTACGCCGTAGGGTGGAAATCGCTCTTCATTTCCACCATCGGAACCCAATGCGACATCGACGGTGGATCGGTGAAGCGTGATCCACCCTACGGTGCCAGGCTCAGCGGCTGCTGCACGTCCATCAGGTACTGGGCCATCTTGCCGCTGTCGCGCAGCTCGGCCAGGCCCTTGTTGAACCGCTCGATCAGCTCGGCGTTACCGGGCACCTTGCGTGACAGCATCAGGTGCAGGCTGTCGCTGCGTACCGGCAGCGGGTGGAAGGTCAGCTGCGCGCGCTCGGCGGAACCCAGATTGTCGTTGAGCAGGGCGAAGGCCACCACCTTGTCCATGGGGAAGGCATCGATTCGCCCGGCGAGGACCATGCGCAGGCCCTGTTCCTCGTTGGTCAGCCGCTGGACGTGGAGCTGCCCGGCTCGCTCGGCGCCCTGGAAGGCGGCGCCGTAGTCGTAGCCGGTGGCCCCGCCCAAGCGCAGGTCCACGAGGTCGGCAACCCGTTGCCAGTCCAGAGGGCGGTCCTTGCGGTGGAAGAAGTAGTAGCTGCTCTCGATCACCGGATCGCTGATGAAGAAGGTCTTTTCCCGTTCCGCGCTGCGCAGCCAGACGGCGGTGCCGCTGCGCTCGCCGCGTTCGGCCAGGTGCAGCGAGCGGGCCCAGGGGTAGAACTCCCAGCGCACCTGGACGTCTTCCAGGGCGAAGGCCTCCTGGATGATGCGCGAGGCGACGCCCTGGTGGGGCAGCCGGGCGCCCAGGTAGGGCGCCCACTCTCCATTGGTCAGGCGCACCTCTTGCGCCGCGGCGAGGCCGTGGCACAACAGGCAAAGGGCGAGGAGAAGTACGCGCATCCGGGTCCATCCAGCGACGTCAGGGGAAGGCTGAGTCTAGCGCCGGATGGACGAATGCGCGCGGGGGTTTACTGGAGCATGCCCATGGCCGCTTCCATGGCGGCGGAGAGGTCTTCGTCGGCCTGCATGTCGACATTCGGGTCGAGGCCGAGCTTGGCGAACGCCGAGACCTGGCTCCAGTCCAGCTGGGTATAGGGGTGCTCGCTGCCGAGGTAGCTCTGCAGGGTGGCGACCTGGACGATGTCGATGTAGTCGACACGGGCCGAATCGCGCTTGAAGTCGAGGTATTGACTGGGCACGGAGGCGATCGGCTCGGGGAACTCCCAGGCCCGCAGGATGCGGTCGCCGATCAGCGGGTGGATGCGCTCGATCACATGGTTGAGGCTGATGGAGTCGGCCAGCAGCTCGCTGTGTTCTTCGGCGTAGGTGAGGATCGGCAGCACGCCGATCTGGTGCACCAGGCCGGCGAGGGTGGCCTGGTCGGGCATCAGGCGGCTGTAGTGGCGGCAGAGCACGTGGCAGATGCCGGCGATTTCGGTGCTCTTGTTCCAGACTTCGCGCATCTTGCGATCGACCACGTCGGAGGTGGCCTGGAACATCTGCTCCATGGCCAGGCCCGTGGCCAGGTTGCTGGTGTAGTTGATGCCCAGACGGCTGATGGCCATCTGCAGGTCGGTGATTTCCTTGTTGGTGCGCAGCAGCGGGCTGTTCACCACCTTGATGATGCGGGCGGTCAGCGCGGCGTCGTTGCCGATCACCTTGGCCAGGTCCTGGATGCCCGCGTTCGGGTCCTCGGCGGTTTCGCGCACCCGCAGGGCGACTTCCGGCAGGGTCGGCAGCACCAGTTCATCGCTGTCGATCGCCTGGATGAGTTCCTGTTGGACTTTATCGGCAAGCTTGCTCATTGGGTTTCTCGTCAGTGGCCGGCCGGGGCGGGCTAGCGTTGAATTTCGCGGTCGGCGTCCAGGGTGTAGGGCAGGCTGAGCAGGTTCAGGGCCGGGCCATCGGCTGCGCCCAGGTGGAGTCGTCCATCGCTCGCGGCATCTTCCTGGAGCACGGCGAGCAGTTCGCAGCCGTCGCCAGCGGGGGCCGCCAGCACCACTTCGCCCACCGAGCTCTGGTGGACGGGGGAGAAGAGTTCGGTGCCCGGTTGCGGCACGGTGCCCGCCGGCAGGGCCAGGCGTTGCAGGCGGCGCTTGAGTTTGCCCAGGTACTGCATGCGGGCGACGATTTCCTGGCCGGTGTAGCAGCCTTTCTTGAAGCTGACGCCGCCCAGGGCCTGCAGGTTGATCATCTGCGGGATGAACAGCTCGCGGGTGGCGCCGAAGACCTGGCCGATGCCGGCGCGCACCTGCGCCAGCAGCCAGGCGTCCAGGGGGGCGCGGGGCAGTTGGGCGCTGAGACGGGCTTCGAGGGTGGCGGCTTCACCGCTGGGTGCCCAGAGTTCGGCGCGGCCGTCGGACAGGCGCAGGGCGATCAGGTTGCCGTCACGGGTAACGCTGTCGGCGGTCTGGGGCAGGTCGAGGCCCAGGGCCAGCAGAACGCCATCGCCTTGGCTGAGGCCGAAACGCACCCAGGCCGCGCTTTCGTCGGACAGGGTCGATTTGGAGAAAACGGCGTATTTCTTCAGGTCGGCCAGCTGCGCGTCCAGCAGGTCGCTGGACATGGCCAGGAGGAAGTCGTCGCCCACCTTGACGATGCGGAAGCTGGAGGTCATCCGGCCCTTGGGCGTGCAACGGGCACCGAGGCTGCAGGTGGCCTGGTCCAGGTAATTGAGGTTGCAGGTCAGCTGGCCCTGGAGGAACTTCGCGGCGTCCACGCCGCGGACGGCGAGCAGGCCTTCATGGGTGAGCGGACAGAAAAATGCGGAGTCGGCCATTGCGGATCGCTGGATTGAGGTCTGGGGCGCCATCATAGAGGCCCGCTGGTGGCTTGTCAGCGGGTGCCCGGGGCGGCGGCTGTGGTTATAATGCGCGCCTCATTCCCGGAGGCGCTGTGATGGCCGACTCAATTGAACTGAACCGACTCTTCTGGCACAGCCGCCGCGGCATGCTCGAACTGGACGTGCTCCTCGTGCCCTTCGTACAGGAGGTCTACGCGACCCTCGACGCCGAGGACCAGGCCCGCTACCGCAAGCTGCTGGAATGCGAGGACCAGGACATGTTCGGCTGGTTCATGCAGCGCGGCGAGCCGGAGGACGCGGACCTGCGCCGCATGGTTCGCATGATCCTGGATCGTGTCCAACCCAAGTGACGGCTTCGAATGCCACTGGCGCCCGTCGCGGCGCCTGTTGGCCGTTTATCTGATTCTCTCTTTCCTGGCCGTTCTGGCCTTGTCGGTCGCCGAGCTGCCCCGCTGGGTGCGGTTGATCGGCCTGCTGGCCTGTTCGGGCCACGCCGCCTGGTGTTTGCCCAGGCAGATCCTGCTGACCTCCTCCAGGGCTTTCACCGGCCTGCGCCTGAATCACGATGGCTGGCAACTGTGGAGCAGGGCTGACGGCTGGCGCCCGGTGCAACTGCGCCCGGACAGCCTGGCGCTGCCGCAGGTGGTGATCCTGCGCTTCCGCCTGGCGGGACAATGGTGGGGGAGGGGGCTGTGCATCCCGGCGGACGCCCTGGCTCGGGAGCAGCACCGCCGGTTGCGGGTGAGGCTGGCGTTCAGTCGCCGAAGGTGGGCGGCTCCAGGATAGTGTCGTGGGCCTCGGGCAGCAGGTCGGGATAGTCCAGGGTGTAGTGCAGGCCGCGGCTCTCACGGCGTTGCATGGCCGAGTTGATGATCAGCTCGGCGACCAGGGCCAGGTTGCGCAGCTCGATCAGGTCACGGCTGACCTTGTAGTTGCTGTAGAACTCGTCGATCTCGCTGAGCAGCAGGCGAACCCGGTGCTGGGCGCGCTGCAGGCGCTTGTTGGTGCGCACGATGCCCACGTAGTCCCACATGAAGCGCCGCAACTCGTCCCAGTTGTGGGCGATGATCACGTCCTCGTCCGAGTCGGTCACCTGGCTTGCGTCCCAGGTGGGCAGGTCGGTGGGCATCTGCACCTGATCGAGCTGGCTGAGCATGTCCTGCGCCGCCGAGCGGGCGTAGACGAAGCACTCGAGCAGAGAATTGCTGGCCATGCGGTTGGCGCCGTGCAGCCCGGTGAAACTGGTTTCGCCGATGGCGTAGAGGCCGGGGATGTCGGTGCGGCCATGCTTGTCCACCACCACGCCACCGCAGGTGTAGTGCGCCGCCGGCACCACCGGGATGGGCTCGCGGGTGATGTCGATGCCGAAGTCCAGGCAGCGCTCGTAGACCGTGGGGAAGTGGCTTTTCACGAACTCGGCGGGCTTGTGGCTGATGTCCAGGTAGACGCAGTCCACGCCCAGGCGCTTCATTTCGTGGTCGATGGCGCGGGCAACCACGTCGCGCGGGGCAAGTTCGGCGCGGGGATGGAAGCGCTGCATGAAGCGCTCGCCATTGGGCAGCTTGAGCAGGCCACCCTCGCCGCGCACCGCTTCGGTGATCAGGAAACTCTTGGCCTGCGGGTGATAGAGGCAGGTGGGGTGGAACTGGTTGAACTCCAGGTTGCCCACCCGGCAGCCGGCGCGCCAGGCCATGGCGATGCCGTCGCCGCAAGCGCCGTCCGGGTTGCTGGTATAGAGGTAGACCTTGGCCGCGCCGCCGCAGGCGAGCACGGTGAAGCGCGCGTGGCAGGTGTCCACTTCGCCGTTGTTGCGGTTCAGCACGTAGGCGCCGAGGCAGCGCTGGCCTTCGCGGCCGAGCTTGCGTTCGGTGATCAGGTCGACCGCGACCCGTTGCTCCAGCAGCTGGATGTTCGGGCGTTTCTTGGCCTGCTCCAGCAGGGTGTTGAAGATGGCGGCGCCCGTGGCGTCGGCGGCATGGATGATGCGCCGGTGGCTGTGGCCGCCCTCGCGGGTCAGGTGGAATTCGAAACCGCCGTCTTCGCGGGCGCTTTCGTCGTCGCGGGTAAAGGGCACGCCCTGGTCGATCAGCCATTGGATGGCGTCGCGACTGTGTTCTACCGTGAAGCGCACGGCATCCTCGCGGCACAGGCCGGCGCCGGCGATCAGGGTGTCCTCGACGTGGGAATCGACCGTATCGGTATCGTCCAGCACCGCTGCGACGCCGCCCTGGGCCCAGTAGGTCGAGCCATTGCTGAGGTCGGCCTTGCTCAATACGACGATATTGAGATGCGAGGGCAGCGTCAGGGCAAGGGTCAGGCCGGCGGCGCCGCTGCCGATGACCAGTACGTCATGCTGGAAATGTTGGCTCATGTCGATTCCCGCAAAAAAAGCGGCGGCTAGTATATAGCTGGGGTGCGCTGCACAATAGCGCGCTTATGACCATGCATGGCGCTACGGAACTTTTTTAGTCGTTCAGGTTCCATTCAGGGTCACCATTTTGAAGAGACGGTGCTTGCTTACACTGATGCAACGAATGCACATGAAATGTGCAGCCCGGATGCCTGTAGATCAAGCGACATATATACGGCGCAGCATGGCCGCGAGCCCTGCTGCGCCATTCCGTGCAGGTGAAAAAACAATCTGCAGGAAGCTTGCTTGGAGGGGAGAACTTTTGCGCAACGCCCGAGTCTATTTTGGCAAGCCGATCCACTGGCTGGCGCAACACCCCTTCGAGATCGACGAGGAGTGTTCATGCTAACCCAGGAAGACGATCAGCAGCTGGTCGAGCGGGTGCAGCGGGGCGACAAGCGGGCTTTCGATCTGTTGGTGCTGAAGTACCAGCACAAGATCCTCGGGTTGATCGTGCGGTTCGTGCACGACGCCCAGGAAGCTCAGGACGTAGCCCAGGAAGCCTTCATCAAGGCTTATCGCGCGCTCGGGAATTTTCGCGGTGACAGTGCCTTTTATACCTGGCTGTACCGCATCGCCATCAACACGGCGAAGAACCATCTGGTGGCGCGTGGAAGACGCCCGCCAGACAGTGATGTAAGTGCTGAGGACGCCGAGTTTTATGACGGCGACCACGCCCTCAAGGATATCGAGTCGCCCGAGCGTGCCCTGCTCCGCGACGAGATCGAGGCCACAGTGCACCGGAGCATCCAGCAACTGCCGGAAGATTTGCGCACGGCACTGACTTTGCGCGAGTTCGACGGTCTTAGTTACGAAGACATTGCCAGCGTCATGCAGTGTCCGGTCGGTACTGTGCGATCCCGCATCTTCAGGGCGCGGGAAGCCATCGATAAAGCCTTGCAACCCTTGTTGCATGGAACCTGAGACAGCGGCGACAGCCAAGAGGGGAACCGCCATGAGTCGTGAAGCTTTGCAGGAATCGCTGTCCGCGGTGATGGATAACGAGGCGGACGAACTGGAGCTGCGTCGAGTTCTCGCCGCCAGCGAAGATCAAGAAATGCGGGCTACCTGGTCGCGTTACCAGATTGCCCGGGCCGTGATGCACAAGGAGCTGCTGGAGCCGCGCCTGGACATCGCCGCCGCGGTATCGGCCGCGCTGGCCGAGGAAGCCGCTCCGCCGGTCAAGGTGGTGCGCGGACCCTGGCGCAGCCTGGGTCGCCTGGCAGTGGCCGCTTCGGTGACCGTTGCAGTGCTGGCCGGTGTGCGCCTGTACAACCAGGACGAGGTCGTGGGCACCCAGCAGTTGGCCCAGCAGCAGGCAAGCCAGCCCGCCATGGCCATGCCGCAGGCGCAGCAAGGCGCCGTGCTGGCCGGCTATAGTGAAGATGCCCAGCAGCCCATCGGTGCGACCCAGTCGTCTTCCGGTTGGCATGAGAAGCGCTTGCCGGCGTACCTGCGGCAGCATGCCCAGCAGGCCGCAATGAGCGGAAGCGACAGCGCACTGCCCTACGCCCGCGCTGCCAGTCTGGAGAACCGCTGAGGAGGACCATGCGCGCACTTCCGGTAATCATCTTGCTCGGTGGCTGGCTGATCCAGTCAGCCCATGCCGCCGACGCTCAGGACTGGCTGCAGCGCCTCGCTGATGCGGAGCACAGCCAGAGTTTCCAGGGAACTTTCGTCTACGAACGAAATGGAAGTTTCTCCACCCATCAGGTCTGGCATCAGGTCCAGCAGGGCGGGGAGGTGCGCGAGCGTCTGCTGCAGCTCGATGGTCCAACGCAGGAAGTGGTGCGCGTCAATGGGCGCGCCCAATGCGTAAGCGGTTCCCTTTCCGATCAGATGTCCGACGGCCAGGTCTGGCCGGCCCGCGCGCTCGACGCCAAGCAGTTGTCCGAATGGTACGACCTGCGCCTGGCCGGTGAGTCCCGTGTTGCCGGGCGTCCGGCCGTGGTCCTCACCCTGACGCCGCGCGACCAGCATCGCTACGGCTTCGAACTGCACCTGGACAGCGAGACCGGCCTGCCGCTCAAGTCCCTGTTGCTGGGCGACAAGGGCCAATTGCTCGAGCGCTTCCAGTTCACCCGTATCGATACCGCCACCGCGCTGGCCGACGCCGACCTGCAGCCAGGTTCGTCCTGCAAGGCCGTGCGCACCGCCGAGGCGAAGGACGACAAGCCTGCCAGCTGGCGTTCCGATTGGTTGCCGCCGGGCTTCAGCCTGACCAGTGCCCAGGTACGACGCAGTCCGGCGTCTGCCGAACCCGTGTCCAGCCTTCTCTACAGCGACGGCCTGGCACGTTTTTCCGTGTTCCTGGAACCTTTGCATGGAGCGGTGGTCGAAGACGCGCGCAGCCAGCTGGGCCCCACTGTCATGGTTTCCAAACGGGTAAGTACGGCTGACGGTGACGTGATGGTGACCGTGGTAGGCGAGATTCCCCTGGGGACCGCCGAGCGGGTTGCATTGTCCATGCGGGCGGCGGAGGCCACGGCGACTCAATGATCCCTGGTTCAGGGCCATCAGCCGCAGTGCGGCACGGGAGTCACGACTCCCGCCTCATCTTCACAGTGTTCTACAAGGCCTGGGGCGTTAGCTCCGGGCCCGTTTTGCTTGTGCGTCAACGCTTTGCTCCCCGCGTCGGTCGGCCCGGGGGGTCAATACCACTCGTTATGCGACGGGAGCTGTATGTCGATGCTTAACTTCAAATCCTGTATGACCGCGCTGGCAGCCGTGCTGCTGCTTGGTCAGACCCTGGTGGCTCGTGCCGAGCTGCCGGACTTCACGCCGCTGGTCGAAGAGGCTTCCCCGGCAGTCGTGAACATCAGTACCCGGCAGAAACTGCCCCAGCGCAGCGCTGGTGGCGCCCAGGCGATGCCTGACCTGGAAGGCCTGCCGCCCATGCTGCGCGAATTCTTCGAACGCAACATGCCGCAAGCGCCGCGCAACCCCCAGGGTGGCCGCCAGCGTGAGGCGCAATCCCTCGGTTCCGGCTTCATCATCTCCAAGGATGGCTACATCCTGACCAATAACCACGTGGTGGCCGACGCCGACGAGATCATCGTGCGCCTGTCCGACCGCAGCGAGCTGGAAGCCAAGCTGATTGGCGCCGACCCGCGTTCCGACGTGGCACTGCTGAAGGTCGAGGGCAAGGACCTGCCAATCGTCAAGATCGGCAAGTCCGAAGGTCTCAAGGTGGGTAGCTGGGTGCTGGCCATCGGTTCGCCCTTCGGCTTCGACCACTCGGTGACCGCCGGTATCGTCAGTGCCAAGGGCCGCAGCCTGCCGAACGAGAACTACGTGCCGTTCATCCAGACCGACGTGGCCATCAACCCGGGTAACTCCGGCGGCCCGCTGTTCAACCTGGATGGCGAAGTCGTGGGTATCAACTCGCAGATCTTCACCCGTTCCGGCGGCTTCATGGGCCTGTCCTTCGCCATTCCGATCGATGTGGCCATGAGCGTGGCCGACCAGCTCAAGTCCCAGGGCAAGGTCAGCCGCGGCTGGCTGGGCGTGGTGATCCAGGAAGTGAACAAGGACCTGGCCGAATCCTTCGGTCTGGACAAGCCGGCCGGTGCGCTGGTGGCCCAGGTGCAGGAAGGTGGTCCGGCAGCCAAGGGCGGCCTGCAGGTCGGTGACGTCATCCTCAGCATGAACGGCCAGCCGATCATCGTCTCCGCTGACCTGCCGCACCTGGTGGGCACCCTCAAGCCGGACAGCAAGATCAAGCTCGAAGTCGTCCGTGGAGGCAGCCACAAGACCCTCGAAATGGCCATCGGCGCCCTGCCGGAAGAAGGCGACGAGATGGCCGCGGCCGGTGGTGGTGCCGAGCGCAGCAGCAACCGCCTGGGCCTCAGCGTGGTCGAACTGACCGACGAGCAGAAGAAAGCCCTGGATATCAAGGGTGGCGTGGTGATCAAGGACGTCCAGGAAGGTCCGGCCGCCATGGTGGGCGTGCGTCCCGGCGACGTGATCACTCATCTGAACAACAAGGCCATCGCTTCGGCCAAGGAGTTCACCGAGATCGCCAAGGAGCTGCCGAAGGACCGTTCGGTGTCGATGCGCGTCCTGCGTCAGGGCCGTGCCAGCTTCATCACCTTCAAGCTGAACGAATAAAGCGTATGCGGTACGAAAGGGCGGCCTCGGCCGCCCTTTTTCGTTTCCGCCTTCCGCTGCATGGGCGTGACGGCTTGGGCGCCAATCAGGTAAACTCCCCCGCTATTTTTCGGCGAGCAACCTGCTTGCGGCTTTTTCGAGTGTCCATCTGTGAGTGACCTGAGTCATATCCGCAATTTCTCCATCATCGCCCACATCGACCATGGCAAGTCGACCCTGGCTGACCGCTTCATCCAGATGTGCGGCGGTCTGTCCGATCGCGAGATGGAGGCCCAGGTGCTGGACTCCATGGATCTGGAACGCGAGCGCGGCATCACCATCAAGGCCCACAGCGTCACCCTGCACTACAAGGCGCAGAGCGGTAAGACCTACCAGCTGAACTTCATCGACACCCCCGGCCACGTGGACTTCACCTACGAAGTCAGCCGCTCGCTGGCCGCCTGCGAAGGCGCGCTGCTGGTGGTGGACGCGGGCCAGGGCGTCGAGGCGCAGTCCGTCGCCAACTGCTACACCGCCATCGAGCAGGGCCTGGAAGTGATGCCGGTCCTGAACAAGATGGACCTGCCCCAGGCCGATCCCGATCGCGTCAAGGACGAGATCGAGCACATCATCGGCATCGACGCCACCGACGCCGTGCCTTGCAGCGCCAAGAGCGGCATGGGTGTGATCGACGTACTGGAGCGCCTGGTGGAGGTGATCCCCGCCCCCGAAGGCAATATCGACGCACCGCTGCAGGCGCTGATCATCGACTCCTGGTTCGACAACTACCTGGGCGTGGTCTCGCTGGTGCGGGTCAAGCACGGCCGGGTGAAGAAGGGCGACAAGATCCTGGTGAAGTCCACCGGCAAGGTCCACCAGGTGGACAGCGTCGGCGTATTCACCCCGAAGCACACCGAGATGCCCGACCTCAAGGCCGGCGAAGTGGGCTTCATCATCGCCGGCATCAAGGACATCCATGGTGCGCCGGTCGGTGACACCCTGACCCTGAACAACACCCCGGACGTCGACGTCCTGCCGGGCTTCCAGCGGATCAAGCCACAGGTCTATGCCGGCCTGTTCCCGGTCAGCTCCGATGACTTCGAGGACTTCCGCGAAGCCCTGCAGAAGCTGACCCTGAACGACGCCGCCCTGCAGTACGAGCCGGAAAGCTCCGAAGCCCTGGGCTTCGGCTTCCGCATCGGCTTCCTCGGCATGCTGCACATGGAGATCATTCAGGAGCGCCTGGAGCGCGAGTACGACCTGGACCTGATCACCACCGCGCCCACCGTGGTGTTCGAGATCGTGCAGAAGAACGGCGAGATCATCTACGTCGACAACCCGTCCAAGCTGCCCGATCTCTCGTCCATCGACGAGATGCGTGAGCCGATCGTCCGGGCCAATATCCTGGTTCCCCAGGAGCACCTCGGCAACGTCATCACCCTCTGCATCGAGAAGCGCGGCGTTCAGCGCGACATGCAGTTCCTCAGTTCCCAGGTTCAGGTTTGCTACGATCTGCCGATGAACGAGGTGGTGCTGGACTTCTTCGACCGCCTGAAGTCGGTAAGTCGTGGCTATGCGTCGCTCGACTACGGCTTCGATCGCTTCGAACCGGCTAATCTGGTCAGGCTGGACGTGCTGATCAACGGTGAGAAGGTCGACGCACTGGCGCTGATCGTGCATCGTGACCAGGCCCACTACAAGGGCCGCGCGCTGACCGAGAAGATGAAGGAACTGATCCCGCGGCAGATGTTCGACGTGGCGATTCAGGCGGCGATCGGTGGACAGATCGTTGCACGTACTACCGTAAAAGCGCTCAGGAAGAACGTTCTGGCCAAATGCTACGGCGGTGACGTAAGCCGTAAGAAAAAGCTGCTGGAAAAGCAGAAGGCCGGTAAGAAAAGGATGAAGCAGGTGGGCAGCGTGGAAATCCCGCAAGAAGCCTTCCTCGCCGTGCTCAAAGTGGATAGCTAGGGTCTATGTCGATCAATTTCCCGCTGTTGTTGGTTATTGCCGTGGCAGTCTGCGGCGTGCTCGCACTTGTCGATCTGGTTCTGCTGGCCCCGCGCCGGCGCTCCGCGATTGCCGCCTACGAGGGGCAAGTCAACGAGCCGGACCCGGACGTACTCGACAAGCTGAACAAGGAGCCGCTGCTGGTGGAGTACGGGAAGTCGTTCTTCCCGGTCCTGGCCATCGTGCTGGTGCTGCGCTCGTTCCTGGTCGAGCCCTTCCAGATCCCGTCCGGCTCGATGAAGCCGACCCTGGAAGTGGGCGATTTCATCCTGGTCAACAAGTTCGCCTACGGCATTCGCCTGCCGGTGCTGGACAGCAAGGTGATCGAGGTTGGCGACCCGCAGCGTGGTGATGTCATGGTGTTCCGCTACCCCAGCGACCCGAACATCAACTACATCAAGCGGGTGATCGGCCTGCCGGGCGACCGCGTGGCCTACAGCAGCGACAAGCACCTGACCATCAACGGCAAGCAGGTAGCGGAAACCCTGCTGGGCGAAGAGCCGGGCACCCTTGGCAGCGCGATGCTCTACAAGGAGAAGCTCAGCGAGGCCGAGCACCTGATCCGCAAGGAAATGAAGCGTTACCGCATGGAGCCGGGTCGCGAGTGGGTGGTACCCCAGGGGCACTACTTCATGATGGGCGACAACCGCGACAACTCCAACGACAGCCGCTTCTGGAACGATCCCCGTATTCCGAAGGAACTGCTCGGCATGGTTCCGGACCGGAACATCGTCGGCAAGGCCTTCGCGGTCTGGATGAGCTGGCCCGATCCCAAGCTGCATAACCTGCCGAACTTCTCCCGCGTGGGCCTGATTCACTGACAGCCCGCTCGCCATCGCGGATTTGCGGCGTTGTTCATGACAGCGCCGCAGCCGCTATATAGTCTTGCTTGCGGGCCAATCGGCCTCCATAAAAACACAGACATTGAGGTCGATCATGACGTTCGCGCGTAAGCAGAAGGGTATGTCGGTTATGGGCTGGCTGTTGGTCCTGGCCGTTGTGGCTTTCCTGGCCAGCACCGCTTTCAAGATCATTCCGCATTACCTCGATTTCTTCTCCCTGGAGAAGATCATCAGTTCCGTGGAAACGGAGAAGGCCCTGGAAATCCGGAGCATTCCCGACTTCTACAGCCACGTCAGCAAGGGCATGCAGGTCAACGGCATCCGTGACCTGAACCTGGAAGATGCATTGAAGGTGACCCTGGAGAACAATGAGTTCCGGGCCCATCTAAAATATGAAAAACGCGAACCCCTGGTCGAGAACCTCGATCTGGTGGTCCGCTTCGACAAAGAATTCCGTGTGCGAACCCAGTGAGCGTATCCCTCAGCCGTCTCGAGCGTAAGCTCGGCTATACCTTCAAGGACCAGGGTCTGATGACCCTGGCCCTGACCCACCGCAGTTACGCGGGGCGCAACAACGAGCGCCTCGAATTCCTCGGCGATGCCATCCTCAATTTCGTCGCCGGCGAGGCGCTGTTCGAGCGCTTTCCCCAGGCCCGCGAAGGGCAGCTGTCGCGGTTGCGTGCGCGACTGGTGAAAGGCGAGACCCTGGCCTTGCTGGCCCGTGGCTTCGAACTGGGCGAATACCTGCGCCTGGGCTCGGGCGAGCTGAAAAGCGGCGGGTTCCGCCGTGAGTCGATCCTCGCCGATGCGCTGGAAGCGCTGATCGGCGCCATCTACCTGGATACAGGCATGGAGTCCGCGCGTGAGCGCGTCCTCGCCTGGCTGGCCAACGAACTCGAAGGCCTGACCCTGGTGGATACCAACAAGGACCCCAAGACCCGCCTGCAGGAATTCCTGCAATCCCGGGCCTGCGAACTGCCACGCTATGAAGTGGTGGATATCCAGGGCGAACCGCACTGCCGAACTTTCTTCGTCGAGTGCCAGGTCACCCTGCTGAATGACAAGACCCAGGGCCAGGGCGCCAGCCGCCGTATCGCCGAACAGGTGGCAGCGGCTGCCGCCCTGATTGCCCTGGGCGTGGAGAATGGCAATGACTGATATCGATACCCCCCGCTGCGGCTACGTCGCTATTGTCGGCCGTCCCAACGTGGGCAAATCCACGCTGCTCAACCACGTCCTCGGGCAAAAGCTGGCGATCACCTCGCGCAAGCCGCAGACCACGCGCCACAACATGCTGGGCATCAAGACCGAGGGCAATGTGCAGGCGATCTACGTCGACACCCCCGGCCTGCACAAGAAGAACGAGAAAGCACTGAACCGCTACATGAACCGCAGCGCGTCGGCCGCCTTGAAGGACGTCGACGTGGTGGTGTTCGTGGTCGACCGCAACCGCTGGACCGACGAGGACCAGCTGGTGCTCGAGCGCGTGCAGTACGTACAGGGCCCCGTGCTGATCGCGGTGAACAAGACCGACCGCCTGGACGAGAAGGGCGACCTGATCCCGCACCTGGCGTGGCTCCAGGAGCAGCTGCCGAACGCGGAGCTGGTGCCCATCTCCGCCCTCCAGGGCCACAACCTGGATACCCTGGAGCGCCTGGTGGCCCAGCGCCTGCCCGAAGCCGACCACTTCTTCCCGGAAGACCAGATCACCGACCGTAGCAGCCGCTTCCTCGCCGCTGAGCTGGTGCGCGAGAAGATCATGCGTCAGCTGGGCGCCGAGCTGCCCTACCAGATCACCGTGGAAATCGAAGAGTTCAAGCAGGAAGGCCATGTCCTGCATATCCACGCCCTGATCCTGGTGGAACGCGACGGCCAGAAGAAAATCATCATCGGCGACGGCGGTGAGCGCATCAAGCGCATCGGCCAGGACGCCCGCAAGGACATGGAAACCATGTTCGAGTCCAAGGTCATGCTCAACCTCTGGGTGAAAGTGAAGGGTGGTTGGTCCGACGACGAACGTGCCCTGCGTTCCCTGGGTTACGACGACATCTGAGCCTGGCCATGATCGGCGCGACGCTACCGGCGTTCGTCCTGCACAGCAGGGCCTATCGGGAAAGCAGCGCGCTGGTCGACTTCTTCACCCCCGAGGGGCGCCTGCGCGCCGTCCTGCGCGGTGCCCGCGGCAAGGCCGGCACCCTGGCGCGACCCTTCCTGCCTCTCGAAGCGGAATTTCGCGGCCGTGGCGAGCTGAAGAACGTCGGCCGCCTCGACAGCGCCGGCATTCCCAACCTGCTCGGCGGCGAAGCGCTGTTCAGCGGCCTCTACCTCAACGAACTGCTGGTGCGCCTGCTGCCTGCCGAAGATCCGCAGCCGGCGCTGTTCGAGCATTACGCCGTGACCCTCCAGGCCCTGGCCGCCAACCGTCCGCTGGAACCCCTGCTGCGCGCCTTCGAATGGCGCCTGCTGGACCAGCTGGGCTATGGTTTCGCCCTGGATACGGACCTGGCTGGCCAGCCGATCGCCGCCGAGGGCATCTACCGCCTTCTGCCCGACGCCGGACTGGAGCCGGTGGGGCAGCTGCAACCCGGCCTGTTCCAGGGGCGCGAGCTGCTCGCCCTGGCCGAAGCCGACTGGGACGCCCCTGGCGCCCTCGGCGCGGCCAAACGCCTGATGCGCCAGGCCCTGGCACCTCATTTGGGCGGCCGACCACTGGTCAGCCGCGAGCTATTCATGACGATCAAGGAACCTCCCCGTGACTGAAGCCAATCGCGTACTGCTCGGCGTCAACATCGACCACGTCGCTACCCTCCGCCAGGCCCGGGGTACTCGCTACCCGGACCCGGTCAAGGCGGCCCTGGACGCCGAGGAGGCCGGTGCCGACGGCATTACCGTGCACCTGCGCGAAGACCGCCGGCATATCCAGGAGCGCGACGTTCGCGTGCTCAAGGAAGTGCTGCAGACCCGCATGAACTTCGAGATGGGCGTCACCGAGGAGATGATGGCCTTCGCCGAGGAGATCCGTCCCGAGCACGTCTGCCTGGTACCGGAAACCCGCCAGGAGCTGACCACCGAGGGTGGACTCGACGTCGCTGGCCAGGAAGCGCGGATCAAGGCGGCGGTGGAGCGGCTGGCCAAGGTGGGCAGCGAAGTGTCGCTGTTCATCGACGCCGATGCGGCACAGATCGAGGCGTCGCACCGCGTCGGCGCCCCGGCCATCGAACTGCACACCGGCCGCTACGCCGATGCCCACACCCCGGAAGAAGCCGCCCGCGAACTGCAACGCATCAGCGAGGGCGTGGCCTTGGGCCTCAAGCTCGGCCTGATCGTCAATGCCGGCCATGGCCTGCACTACCACAACGTCGAGCCGGTGGCCGCCATCCCCGGTATCAACGAGCTGAACATCGGCCACGCCCTGGTGGCCCACGCACTGTTCGTCGGCTTCAAGCAGGCGGTAGTGGAGATGAAGCAGCTGATCGTAGCGGCCGCGCCCAAGCGCTGAGCCGCCTATAGGTTTTGTAGGATGGGTTGAGCGAAGCGATACCCATCAGCTCGGCCGATGGGTATCGCAGGCTCAACCCATCCTACGATTCTCTGTAGGTTGGGCTGAGGCACGAAGCCCAACATGACGGTGCCTGCATAGGGCATCGTCGTTGGGCCTCGCAGGCTCGGCGCCAACCTACGGCTTGCGAGCGATCAGCACGGCCCTGGCCGGTGCCGGCAGGCCTTCGATGGTGCGGCTGTGGTCCGCCGGGTCGAGGAATTCGGGCAGGGATTGGTAGCGCATCCACTCGGTGCTGCGTTGTTCCTCGACGCTGGTGTAGCTGACGTCCACGCAGCGGACATCCACGAAGCCCGCCCGGCGCAGCCAGAGCTCCAGGGCCGGCACCGAGGGCAGGAACCAGACATTGCGCATCTGCGCGTAGCGGTCCTCGGGCACCAGCACCTGCTGGGCGTCGCCCTCCACCACCAGCGTCTCCAGCACCAGTTCGCCGCCCCGGCGCAGGCAGTCCTTGAGCTCGAACAGGTGGTCGATGGGCGAGCGGCGGTGGTAAAGCACGCCCATGGAGAAGACGGTGTCGAAGCCCTCCAGCTTCGCCGGCAGCTCTTCCAGCGCCAGCGGCAGGTGCCAGGCCGGCAGGTCGGGGAGGAAGCGCTTCATGGCGAGGAACTGGCAGAAGAACAGCCAGTTCGGGTCGATGCCCACCACGCTGTCGGCGCCGGCTCCGAGCATCCGCCACTGGTAGTAGCCATTGCCGCAACCCACGTCCAGCACGCGGCGACCGCGCAGGTCGAGGTGCGGAGCCACGCGCTCCCATTTCCAGTCCGATCGCCATTCGGTGTCGACATGCACGCCGAACAGCTCGAAGGGGCCCTTGCGCCAGGGAATCAGCCCCTGCAGGGCGCTTTTCAGGGCGTCGCGGGTCGCCTCGTCGCAGGCGCCGTCTAGGAAGAAGCGCCGGGCCAGGTCTATCTGCTGCGGGACCAGCGCAGGCAGGGCGTTCACCGCCGCGCCCCAGCGCTCCAGGTCGCCGTGGCCGACCGCCAGCTTGGCGTCGAGTTGGGCGGGCAGGTCCGCGGCCCAGTCTTGCAGGGGAGTACCCGCCAGCGCTTGCTGCAGGTTGTCGAGGTCCAGCGTACGGATCATGGCAGGGCGATCAGGGAAGCGAAATTGAGACACTGGAACCAGGGCACCACCTTGGAGAAGCCCGCCGCCAGCAGGCGCTCGCGGTGCTCCTCGAGGCTGTCCGGGTGCATCACATTCTCCAGCGCGCTGCGCTTCTGGGCGATTTCCAGCTCGCTGTAGCCGTTGGCGCGCTTGAAGGCGATGTGCAGGTCGGTGAGCAGCTGATGTTCTTCGGCGTCTTCGAAGCGCAGCTTTTCCGAGAGGATCAGCGCGCCGCCCGGCAGCAGCGCCTGGCGAATGCGGCCGAGTAGTTCGTCGCGCCGCTCGCGGGGCACGAACTGCAGGGTGAAGTTCATCGCCACAAGGGCGCAGGGCTGGAAGTCGAGGGCGAGAATGTCCGCCTCGATCACCTCCACCGGCAGCAACTCCTGGAACATGGCGTCCTGGGCGTGCAGGTATTCCCGGCAACGCTCCACCATGGCGCTGGAGTTATCCACAGCGATGACCCGGCAGCCGTCGACTTTCACATGGCGGCGCAGGGCCTGGGTCACGGCGCCGAGGGAGCTGCCCAGGTCGTAGAGCGGGGCGCCGGGCTGGGCGAACTGCGCAGCCAGGACGCCGATGTTCTCGACAATGGTGGGATAGCCCGGCACCGACCGCTTGATCATGTCCGGGAATACGCGGACCACGTCCTCGTTGAAGGCAAAGTCGCCGACTTGTGCCTGTGGGGTGGCGTAGATGCGATCGGGGCTTTCGGTCACGGGCCGGTACCAGCAAGGGAAAGGCCGGCATTCTAGCGATTTGTGCGACTCCGCCAAACCACCCTTACTTCAGCTGATCGGAAAAGTACTCACCCGCACCCTGCAAGGGGCCCAGGGGATTGCGTTTGACTTCGTGGCGACGAATGTTCGGCTCGCCGTTGCTGACCTTGTGCACCAGCACGTCGTCCACCAGCACGAATACCGCGCGGAACACCCAGCCCTGCAGCTCGCGGTTCTTGCGGAAGTTCAGCACGTCGGCCCAGAAACTGCCGACCCGCTGGGTATCGGTCTTGGTGAACTCGAAGGCGTAGCCGATGCAGCGATCCTTGGCTTCCAGGCATTGCATCAGGCCCGCGGGCAGGTAGTCGATGGGGACGTTGGGCTGGACGAACATCAGGCGCACGTCGATGAACGAGAGCATCTTGCCGTTGCCCTGGATGAGGGGGTCGAAGCCCAGGGAGAACAGCTCGGTGCGACTGGTCTTGCCCGGTACGGCCTGGGCGTAGCGAATCTCCGCGTCGGTATAGTTTCGGAAGGCTGACACCACTTCGGCTTGTTCACTGGGTAGCAGGCTTCCGCAACCTGGCAGAAGCACTGCACAACACCACAAGCTCAACAATCGAACCAGGTTGCCCATCGATCGCTCCCCATTTTTGTTTTCGCCTAATTGCTATAGCCGATTTCCCGTGAGGTCGCCGATGGATTTTTCCGGCAAGGCGATGGCGGTCGAGAAACTCCTCGCCGAGGCGGTGATTCCCCATTGCCCGAGCCAGTAACTGAGAATGATGAAGTAGCTCGCGCCGCTGAAGGGGGTAACGAATCGGTTGATCCCGATCAGGCTGTCGGACAGCACGAACAGCGCCGCACCGACCGCCGCCAGCAACGCCGATTGGCGGCTCGCGTCGCCGCCCAGGCGTGCCAGGGCGCGCCAGAGCATGGCGCTGATGGCCAGCGCGTAGCAGGCCACCGGCAGCAGCAGGGCGCCCAGGCCGCCGGAGGCGAGCAGGGCGAAGATGGCACCGCCGCAGCCTGCCGCCGCCAACAGCGCCAGGGGCGCCAGCGTCCGGTTGTCCTGCAGGTAGGCGCGCAGGTAGGCCAGGTGCGCGAGGAGGAAGGCGCCAAGGCCGAACACGAAGAGGTCCGCAGGCCACTCCAGCAGCATGTCGCCAAGCAGGGACAGGACCAGGCCGATGGCGATCCAGCGGCGGTAGGGGCCAGCCGGTGCACCGCGCAACCAGAACAGCAGCGCCAGGATGGGCACCGGCTTGCTCCAGAAGCACAGCCAGTCCAGTTCCAGCGCACGGCCGGTGACGAAGGCCAGCACGCCGGCCAGTGCAACGATCAGGGTTCCCATGGATGCTCCCGCAGAGTGGTCGTGGCGGGACTATGCAAGGCGGGCCATTGCGCCCGCCAGGCGGCGGACGCCAACGGCGCGGTCATATGGCGCTATTTGACGCTGACCTGGCAGTCGAAGGACTCGGCCGGCGCCACATCGGTTTCCCAGGGCCGCTGGTAGTCGAGGTGCAGGCGGCCATCGCCGGGTTGGCTGGCCTTGAAGCGCCAGGTGGATTGACCGGCGCTACCCACCAGGCCGGCCTCCTCGGGGGCCGAGTAGACCTCCGGGCCGAGGCTTTGCAGCACGTTGGCGGCGGGGTCGCGCATCACCCAGCGAAAGCCGGTGGTGGGGTTGCTGGGCAGGGTCAGCACCAGCGGCTGGCCCGGGGCGAGGGTCAGTGGGCAGTCGTCCTGCGCGTCCTGCAGCACCACCGGGCCGGTCGGCTGCTGGGCGCAGGCGGTGAGCAGGACGAGGCCCGCAGGTAATAGCAGGCGGGGGGAGAGGGCGAGGGACATCGGCGGCTCCATCGATTCAGGGCGGGGCCAGCATAGCGGCTGGCCCCTCCCTTGCGTAGCTCCGCGTCGAAATGGCCAGGCAGGCTCAGCTCGTAGGTTGGGTCGGGCGGCGTTCCGCGAGCGCAGCGAAACCCAACACGCATGAGATCCGGCAGTGTTGGGCTTCGCGTGGCTCAGCCACAACCTATGGCAGGAGACGCTTCAGCATTGACATGAAGTCTCCTGCACGGGCGGGCTCAGTCGAACAGTACCTTGGCCACATCGCTGTAGCGGCGGGCGAAGTGCACCGTCATGCCTTCCTTGAGGTAGTCGGGCAGCTCCTGGAAGGCGCCGCGGTTGGCTTCCGGCAGGATCAGCTCGAAGATCCGCTGCCGGCGCGCGGCGATCACCTTCTCGCGCACGCCGCCGATCGGCAGTACCTGGCCGGTCAGGGTGAGTTCGCCGGTCATGGCCACGCCCTTCTTCGGCGCCTGGTCGCGCGCCAGGGACAGCAGCGCGCTGGCCATGGTGACGCCGGCGCTGGGGCCGTCCTTGGGCGTGGCGCCTTCCGGTACGTGGAGGTGGACGAAGGCCTGGTCGAAGAAGGCCGGGTCGCCGCCGTAGCGTTTCAGGTGGGAGCTGATGTAGCTGTAGGCGATCTCCGCCGACTCCTTCATCACGTCGCCCAGTTGGCCGGTCAGCTTGAAGCCGCGGTTGAGGGTGTGGATGCGCGTCGCCTCGATGGGCAGGGTGGCGCCACCCATGCTGGTCCAGGCCAGCCCGGTGATCACGCCGACGCCGGCCAGCAGTTGTTCCTTGCGGAAGGGGGCCAGGCCCAGGTAGTGCTCCAGGTCCTTCTGCCCGACCTTGATCTTCGCGTCGGGCTCTTCCAGCAGGCGCACCACCGACTTGCGGACGATCTTGCCCAGCTGTTTCTCCAGCTGGCGCACCCCGGCCTCACGGGCGTAGCCGTCGATTACCGACGTCAGGGCGGCGTCGGTAATGGCCAGGCGTTCCTTGGGCACGCCGGTGCGCTCCAGCAGGCGTGGCCAGAGGTGACGCTTGGCGATGGCGTGCTTCTCTTCGGTGATGTAGCCGGAGAGGCGGATGGTTTCCATGCGGTCCAGCAACGGGCCGGGGATGGCGTCCAGGGTGTTGGCGGTGCAGACGAAGAGCACCTTGGACAGGTCCAGGCGCAGGTCCAGGTAGTGGTCAAGGAACTCGACGTTCTGCTCCGGGTCCAGGGTTTCCAGCAGCGCCGAGGCCGGGTCGCCCTGGTAGCTGGCGCCGAGCTTGTCGATCTCGTCGAGCATGATCACCGGGTTCATCACCTCCACTTCCTTCAGCGCCTGCACCAGCTTGCCGGGCAGGGCGCCGATGTAGGTGCGGCGGTGGCCCTTGATCTCGGCCTCGTCGCGCATGCCGCCCACGCTGAAGCGGTAGAAGGGCCGGCCCAGGGATTCGGCGATGGACTTGCCGATGCTGGTCTTGCCCACACCGGGCGGGCCCACCAGCAGCACGATGGAGCCGGAAATCTCACCCTTGAACGCGCCCACGGCAAGGAACTCGATGATGCGGTTCTTCACGTCATCGAGCCCGGCGTGGTGCTTGTCCAGCACCTTGCGCGCGTGCTTGAGGTCGAGCTTGTCCTTGCCGTAGACGCCCCAGGGCACCGAGGTGGCCCAGTCGAGGTAGTTGCGTGTCACGGCGTATTCGGGGGAGCCGGTCTCCAGGATCGACAACTTGTTCATTTCGTCGTCGATGCGTTTTCTCGCCTGCTCCGGCAGCACCTTGCCTTCAAGGCGCTGGGCGAACTGCTCGCTGTCGGCGCTGCGGTCGTCCTTGGTGATGCCCAGCTCCTGCTGGATCAGCTTGAGCTGCTCCTTGAGGAAGAATTCGCGCTGGTGCTGGCCGATCTTGCGATTGACCTCGGCGGACAGCTCGCTCTGCAGCCGCGCCACTTCGACTTCCTTGCGCAGCAGCGGCAGGACCTTCTCCATGCGCTTGAGCACCGGCACGGTGTCCAGCACTTCCTGCAGCTCACGGGCCGGGGCGGTGGTCAGGGCGGCGGCGAAGTCGGTCAGGGGCGAAGGGTCGTTGGGGCTGAAACGGTTGAGGTAGTTCTTCAGTTCCTCGCTGTACAGCGGGTTCAGTGGCAGCAGCTCCTTGATCGCATTGATCAGGGCCATGCCGTAGGCCTTCACCTCGTCCCGTGGGTCCTGGGGGCTCTGGGGATAATCCACCTCCACCAGGTAAGGCGGGCGGTGACGCTTGAGCCAGCCACGGATGCGTACCCGCGACAGGCCCTGGGCCACGAACTGGAGTTTGCCGCCTTCGCGGCTGGCATGGTGGACCCGCACCAGGGTGCCGTGTTCGGGCAGGGTGCTGGGGTCGAAATGGCGGGGGTCTTCCGGCGGGTTCTCCATGAAGAACAGCGCCAGGCAGTGGTGCTCGGTCTTGGACACCAGGTCCAGGGTTTCCGCCCAGGGCTCCTCGTTGACTATCACCGGCAGCACTTGCGCCGGGAAGAACGGGCGGTTGTGGATGGGGATGACGTAGACCTTGTCCGGTAGCGTCTGGCCGGGCAACACCAGGCCGGTCCGCTGGCTGGAAGTGGCTTCTTCGACGATGTCGGCGTTGATGTCCTGATCGCTCATGGGGGCACCTGGCAATTGGCTTACCCAGGCTAGATGGGGCAGGGGAGCGGGCATTTCAACCACCCGGCGCTGCGGCCTGCTGCCGGGTGGCGCTGTGCAACCCGGGTTGCACCGGATAGAATGCGCAAATTTTGAACAGTCCTGCCATGCTCGAAGCCCGTCTCCTGCGCCTGGACCATCAGGCCCATCACCATGCCCACGATCACCACCAACTGGTGCTGTCCCTTGCCGGCCGTGCCGAGTTCGAGGTGGATGGCCGTGGCGGAGAAGTGTGCCGGATGCGCGCCTGCCTGGTGCCGGGGGATGCCGGCCACGAATTCGCCGGCATCGGTGACAACCAGATGCTGATCCTCGACCTGGACGAGCAGGGGGCCTCGACCGAAGGCGCCGAACTCCTCGGCCGTCTCTTCGAGAAGCCGCGTTACCCCGAACTCGATGCGGACTTTCATAACCTCCTCAGCTACGCCGGAGCCGAACTCGCCCGCTACGGCAGCGACCCGATGCTGGTGCGTTCCCTCGGTGGCGTCCTGCTGCGCGCGCTCCATCTGCGGCTGTTTGGCGAGCTGAAACGCCGTCCGGTGGGCAGCCTGGATATCGAACGCCTGGATGGCTACATCCAGGACAACCTGGCGCGACGGATCAGCGTGGCGGAGCTGGCCCAGGTGGCCTGCCTGAGTCCCAGCCACTTCCATGCCCAGTTCAAGAGCAGCCTGGGCCTGACACCCCACCAGTACCTGCTGAAATCCCGCCTCGATCGCGCCGCCCGCCTGCTGCGGGAAAGCGAACAACCCCTGGTGCGCATCGCCGAGGAGTGCGGCTTCTCCAGCCAGAGTGCCTTGACCACTGCCATGCGCCGTTACCTCGGCCTGACGCCCAAGCGCCTGCGCGGCGCCGACTGACCCGCCTTTAAGCCGATCCTGACCCGAGTGCGCCGGGTTTCCTTGAGAATCGATGTTAATTGTTATGTTATAACGCATCGCGTTTTCAATCCGTGGCGGCTCCTCCCGCTGCGTTTTTCTGCCATTGGCACCGTGCAATGCGGCGCGTCTCAAGGAAATCAGAGGTACAACATGAAGAAAGTCCGACATTCCATCGCCCTGGCCTTCGCCCTGGCGCCGGGCGCTGTCGCCCTCGGCGCGGAGCCCGGGGAATCGCTCGAGCTGGAGCCCAACGTGGTCAGTGCCAGCGCCCTGGCCCATTCACCCGGGGAGATGACCAGCCCGGCCAGGGTGCTGCAGGGCAACGAGCTCACCCTGAGGCGCGAGTCGACCCTGGGGGAAACCCTGAACGGCCTACCGGGGGTGAGCTCCAGCAGCTTTGGTGCCGGCGCCAGCCGCCCGGTCATCCGCGGCCTGGACGGCGCGCGGGTGCGGGTACTCAGCGACGGAGTCGACACCCTGGACGCCTCCACCATCAGCCCCGACCACGCGATCAGCCTGGAACCCCTGCTGATCGAGCGCATCGAGGTGCTCAGGGGGCCCGCGACGCTGCTCTATGGGGGCGGCGCCATCGGTGGCGTGGTCAACCTGATCGACCGGAAAGTACCCACCCATATCCCCGAGAAGGGCTTCGAAGGGGAAGCGGAGCTGAGTGCCAACAGCGTCGCCAATGGCGGCGCCGGTGCCTTTGGCCTGACCGCCGGCGCCGGGCAGTTCGCCGTGCGGGTCGAAGGCGTCAAGCGCCAGGACGACGAGTACCGGATTCCCGGTACCGAGGGCGATCCGCGCTCGAGCAAGCAGGTGGGCTCCTACAACGACACCGATACCGCGACCCTCGGCGGTAGCTGGATCGGCGAGCGTGGCCACCTGGGCCTGGCCTACACCCAGCAGCGCAACCGTTATGGTCTGCTGGCGCACCAGCACGCCGACTGCCACACCCACGATCCGCGGGATTGGCACTGCGTGGGCGAGGACGAGGAGGGTCACGACCATGGGCATGAAGACGAGCACGAAGACGAGCATGCCCACGCCCATGACCACGGCGGCGGGGTGCCCTACATCGACATGAAACAGCGCCGCTGGGACCTGCGCGGCGATTACAGCGAACCGCTACCGGGGTTCGAACTGGGCCGCCTGCGCATCGGCCACAGCAACTACGAGCACGACGAGGTGGAGGGCGGCGTGACCGCCACCACCTTCCGCAACGACGCGACCGATGCTCGCCTGGAGTTGACTCACGCCCCGCTGTTCGGCTGGCGCGGCGTGCTTGGCGGACAGACCCTGCGCCGCGACTTCCAGGCCCTGGGGGAGGAGGCCTATGTGCCGCCGACCCTCACCCGCAACCATGGCCTGTTCATCCTGGAGGAATACCACCTCGGCGACTGGCGCTATGAGCTCGGCCTGCGCCACGAATGGCAGGACATCGATGCCGACGGCCAGCGCGGTACGCGGCACAGCGGCACCTCCGCGTCGGCCGGCGCGGTGTGGAACTTCGCCCCGGAATACGCGCTGGGTCTCACGCTCTCGCGCTCGCAACGGCTGCCCACGGCGGAGGAGCTGTATGCCAACGGCCCCCACGCGGCGACCCGCACCGTCGAGCTCGGCGACCCGGGGCTGGATGAGGAGACCTCCCATAACGTCGAGTTGTCGCTACACAAGCATGCCGGCCGGGCCCGCTTCAGCTTCAGCCTCTACCGCAACCAGGTGGATGACTTCATCTACGCCGCGGACACCGGCCGCGACATCGGCGGCGGCATACGCGAAATCCAGTACAGCCAGGCCGACGCCGTGCTCACCGGCGCCGAGGGCGAGGCCAGCTACCAACTCACCGAAGCCACGCGCCTTGGCGTGTTCGGCGACCATGTACGCGGCAAGCTGCGCGATGGCGGCGACCTGCCGCGTATCCCGGCGGACCGACTGGGTATGCGCCTGGACCAGCGCCTGGCGCCAGCGCTGGACGGCCAGCTGGAGTTCTACCGGGTGCAACGCCAGGACCGCACCGCGGCTTTCGAGAATGACACCGGTGGTTACAACATGCTCGGCGCTTCGCTGATCTACGGCGGGCAGCTGGAAAGTACCGATTATCAGCTCTACCTGAAGGGGAACAACCTGCTGGATGCCAGGGGGCGCAACCACAGCTCATTCATCAAGGATGAGGTTGTACTTCCTGGGCGCAACCTGACCCTCGGGATCAGATTGGCGTTTTGAGTCCGTTCGCCGGCTGCCGGGCCTGGCAGCCGGTTGCACCTTTTGGCGGAAAGTTCCCTGAATCAGAGGATTACGCAAAGGAATCAGAGAATCCTACAAGAAAGGCGCAATGCCATATCTCTAAATTCCGCACTCGCCTTGCGACCGCCGCTTGCCCGAATACTTCTTGCGGGTCGGGAAGCTTGTACTAGACCAAAGTAGTAGTCGTCCGCTGTCGCATTGGCAGGGCCGGAAGCCCTGCGAGCATTGCCCGACCGGAATTGCGTCGGCCCCCTGGCCGAGGTGGTCGGGAAGAACCGGTGATCGTCACAAGCGTCCGCCAAAAAGCAACCATGGGAGCGGTTACCCGCCGTCCCCGGAATAAAAACAAACGAGCAGGGGAAACCCCATGAGTGTGAGCAACCCGACACTGATCACCTTCGTGATCTATATAGCGGCCATGGTGCTGATCGGCTTCTACGCCTATCGCTCCACCAACAACCTTTCCGACTACATCCTCGGTGGCCGCAGCCTCGGCAGCTTCGTGACCGCCCTGTCCGCCGGCGCCTCCGACATGAGCGGCTGGCTGCTGATGGGCCTGCCGGGTGCAGTCTACCTCTCCGGCCTGTCGGAAAGCTGGATCGCCATCGGCCTGATCGTCGGTGCCTACCTCAACTGGCTGCTGGTTGCCGGTCGCCTGCGCGTGCAGACCGAGCACAACGGCAACGCCCTGACCCTGCCCGACTATTTCACCAACCGCTTCGAAGACAACAGCCGCATCCTGCGCATCTTCTCCGCCGTGGTGATCCTGGTGTTCTTCACCATCTACTGCGCTTCCGGCATCGTCGCCGGTGCCCGCCTGTTCGAGAGCACCTTCGGCATTTCCTACGAGACCGCCCTGTGGGCCGGTGCCGCCGCCACCATCTGCTACACCTTCGTCGGCGGCTTCCTGGCTGTCAGCTGGACCGATACCGTCCAGGCCAGCCTGATGATCTTCGCCCTGATCCTCACCCCCATCATCGTGATGATGGCCACCGGCGGTGTGGATCCGACCTTCATGGCTATCGAGATGAAGGACGCTTCCAACTTCGACATGCTCAAGGGCGCGTCCTTCATCGGCGTGATCTCCCTGCTGGCCTGGGGCCTGGGTTACTTCGGCCAGCCGCACATCCTGGCGCGCTTCATGGCCGCCGATTCGGTCAAGTCGATCCCCAACGCCCGCCGCATCTCCATGGCCTGGATGATCTTCTGCCTGGCCGGCGCCGTGGCCGTGGGCTTCTTCGGCATCGCCTACTTCTCCGCTCATCCGGAGCAGGCTGGCGCCGTTGCTGAGAACCACGAGCGCGTGTTCATCGAACTGGCCAAGATCCTCTTCAACCCGTGGATCGCCGGTGTGCTGCTGTCCGCCATCCTGGCCGCCGTGATGTCCACCCTGAGCTGCCAGCTGCTGGTGTGCTCCAGCGCCCTGACCGAAGACTTCTACAAGGCCTTCTTCCGCAAGAACGCCAGCCAGCTCGAACTGGTCTGGGTCGGCCGCGCCATGGTGCTGCTGGTGGCCGTGATCGCCATCGCCATCGCCGCTGATCCGGAAAGCAAGGTACTGGGCCTGGTGTCCTACGCCTGGGCCGGCTTCGGTGCCGCCTTCGGCCCGGTGGTGATCCTCTCGCTGATCTGGAAGGGCATGACCCGCAACGGCGCCCTGGCCGGCATGATCCTTGGCGCGGTGACCGTGGTGCTGTGGAAGAACTTCTTCGGCTGGACCGGTCTGTACGAAATCGTTCCGGGCTTCATCCTCTGCACCCTCGGCATCCTGATCTTCAGCCGCATCGGCAATGCGCCGTCCGCTGCGATGATCAAGCGCTTCGATGAAGCCGAGAAGGAATACCAGGACGCCCACGTCTGATTCTGTTCGGCGCGCGGCCGGTCGTCCGCGTGCCGTCAGCCGGGCTTGCCCGGGCTCTCACCAACGACCCGATAGTGCTTCAGCGGCCCATGTCCCCGGACATGGGCCGTTTTTTTATGTCTGGAGCACGGGGTGGGGCTGGCGGCGATGCCGGCTTCGAACCGGTCCGGGCCGGGTTTGCGCGGCCTTCGACCATAGTCCGTGTGTGGTAAGACCATGGTCGAATGGCCCTACGAAAGGGTGGGGGATACAAAAGGCGCCATACAAAAACAACTACCCACCGAGGTAAGACCCATGAGCGCTGCTTCTCTGTATCCGGTCCGCCCAGAAGTGGCCGCCGCGTCCTTCACCGACGAGGCGACCTACAAAGCCATGTACCAGCAATCGGTCATCAACCCAGACGGCTTCTGGCGCGAACAGGCCAAGCGCCTCGACTGGATCAAGCCTTTCACCAAGGTGAAGCAGACTTCCTTCGACGATCACCACGTCGACATCAAGTGGTTTGCCGATGGCAGCCTCAACGTTTCCGCCAACTGCCTGGACCGCCACCTCGCCGAGCGTGGCGACCAGGCCGCGATCATCTGGGAAGGCGACAACCCCGCCGAGCACCAGGTCATCACCTACCGCGACCTTCACGAGCGCGTCTGCAAGTTCGCCAACGCCCTGCGCGGCCAGGACGTGCACCGCGGCGACGTGGTGACCATCTACATGCCGATGATCCCGGAAGCCGTGGTCGCCATGCTGGCCTGCACCCGTATCGGCGCCATCCACTCCGTGGTGTTCGGTGGCTTCTCCCCCGAGGCGCTGGCCGGCCGCATCATCGACTGCCGTTCCAAGGTGGTGATCACCGCCGACGAAGGCCTGCGCGGTGGCAGGAAGGTGCCGCTCAAGGCCAATGTCGACGACGCCCTGACCAACCCGGAAACCTGCAGCGTGCAGAAGATCGTCGTGGTCAAGCGCACCGGCTCCGAGATCAAGTGGAACCAGCACCGCGACGTCTGGTACGAAGACCTGATGAAGGTCGCCTCCAGCCACTGCGCGCCGAAGGAAATGGGTGCCGAGGACCCGCTGTTCATCCTCTACACCTCCGGCTCCACCGGCAAACCCAAGGGTGTGATGCACACCACTGGCGGCTACCTGGTGTATGCCTCGCTGACCCATGAGCGGGTGTTCGACTACCGCCCGGGCGAAGTCTTCTGGTGCACCGCCGACATCGGCTGGGTCACCGGCCACACCTACCTGGTCTACGGCCCGCTGGCCAACGGCGCCACCACCCTGATGTTCGAAGGCGTACCGAACTACCCGGACGTGAGCCGCGTGGCGAAGATCGTCGACAAGCACAAGGTCAACATTCTCTACACCGCCCCCACCGCCATCCGCGCCATGATGGCCGAGGGCAAGGCCGCGGTCGAAGGCGCCGACGGCTCCAGCCTGCGCCTGCTGGGTTCGGTGGGCGAGCCGATCAACCCGGAAGCCTGGCACTGGTACTACGAGAACGTCGGCCAGGGCCGCTGCCCGATCGTCGACACCTGGTGGCAGACCGAAACCGGCGCCTGCCTGATGACCCCGCTGCCGGGCGCCCACGCCCTGAAGCCGGGCTCCGCCGCGCGGCCGTTCTTCGGTGTGCAACCGGCGCTTGTGGATAACCTGGGCAACATCATCGAGGGGCCGGCCGAGGGCAACCTGGTGATAGTCGACTCCTGGCCGGGCCAGGCGCGCACCCTGTACGGCGACCACGACCGCTTCGTCGATACCTACTTCAAGACCTTCAAGGGCATGTACTTCACCGGCGACGGCGCCCGTCGCGACGAGGACGGCTACTACTGGATCACCGGCCGCGTGGACGACGTGCTGAACGTCTCCGGCCACCGCATGGGCACCGCCGAGATCGAGAGCGCCATGGTGGCCCACTCGAAAGTGGCCGAGGCCGCGGTGGTGGGTGTACCCCACGACATCAAGGGGCAGGGCATCTATGTCTACGTCACCCTGAACGCCGGCGTGGAGTCTTCCGAGCAACTGCGCCAGGAGCTGAAGGCCTGGGTACGCAAGGAAATCGGTCCAATCGCCACCCCGGATGTGATCCAGTGGGCGCCGGGCCTGCCGAAGACCCGCTCGGGCAAGATCATGCGCCGCATCCTGCGCAAGATCGCCGTTGCCGAGTATGACTCCCTTGGTGACATCTCCACCCTGGCCGATCCGGGCGTGGTGCAGCACCTGATCGATACCCATCGGGTCATGCAGGTCGCCTGACCTGCTTGTGACAGAACCCCGCCCCGGTGTTAGCCGGGGCGGGGGTTTTGTTTTCAGAGTCGGAGTGGTCGCTCGATGCGAGGCTGTTTTGCCTGGCTCATTGTCGAGCGGCGGTTCGAATTTCTGTTTCGCCTTGCCGGGCGAGTCACTTCTGGCAGTCGTCGGGGTGCCGAACCACCCAGAAGTAACCAAGAGGGCTTGCCCCTGCATCCGGAACTCGGCGTCCCCGTTTGCCTTCGCCAAACTACCCTCGCTACATCCTTGCTCCGGGGGGCGCCGCGAAGGGCCATCCCTGGCCCTGCGCGGCTCTCGCGGCATCCATGCCGCTCGTCCCCCTGCGCAAGGATTCCACTCGGCCTCCTGAAGGGGCGATTAGCGCGGCGTCATCTCCTCTGCTTCGTTTCGGGCCAGCATGGGCACTTCGTAGGATGGGTTGAGCGGAGCGATACCCATGCGGACAGAGCTGATGGGTATCGCAAATTCGCGGAACGCCGCCCGCTCCTGCGTTGGTGTAACACCGATTCGCTATCGACTTAGGGTGGCGGAGGGTGGTTGCGTAACAGGCGTGGTTACCGGCTGCACCAATCTGGTTCCATCGGGAACGCTTTGACTCGCACTGGTGCGCTTTTCGGTGCTTCACGCGACAAGTCGAAATCCTGCACGCCCCGTAATCAGTGGGTTCGTGTTTTTATGGCTCAGTAATTGCTTTTTATATCGGTTCGGCCGTTCATTTCTTGTGCAGTTTTCCGGCTGCCTGTCAATCCTCTCCCTCCCCCTCTCCTGCGCTTCTGTAATTTGTTGTCGCATTGAAGAAATATCGACTTAAGGGCTGTGGCTAGAATGCCGCACACCCAGTCGGAGCCTTTTGCCCACGGCCTGCAGCCGGCAAAGACGACGACTCTTTCTACAATTTCTATGGACCGTCTGGGCGAAACCTCACGCTGCCAACAGAAGCCATACCCCTTTGAAGGAGTCATAAGATGAAGAAGATTGCACTTCTCGGCGCCATGGCGCTGTCCCTGTTGTCGCCGCTGGTCGCCTTTGCCGACGATGCCAAGCCCCTGCGTATCGGTATCGAAGCGGCTTACCCGCCCTTCGCCTTCAAGACTCCGGACGGCAAGATCACCGGCTTCGACTACGACATCGGCAACGCCCTGTGCGAAGAGATGAAGGTTGAGTGCAAGTGGATCGAGCAGGAGTTCGATGGCCTGATCCCGGCCCTGAAAGTGCGCAAGTTCGATGCCGTGCTGTCGTCCATGACCATCACCGAAGAGCGCCTGAAGTCGGTGGACTTCACCAACAAGTACTACCACACCCCCGCGCGCCTCGCGATGAAGGAAGGTACCGTCATCAACGACCCGCTGGTGGATCTGAAGGGCAAGAAAGTGGGCGTGCAGCGCGCTTCCATCTATGACCGCTACGCCACCGAAGTCTTCGCTCCGGCCGGTGTCGAAGTGGTGCGCTACAGCTCGCAGAACGAGATCTTCCTCGACATGACCGCCGGCCGCCTGGACGCCACCCTGGCGGACGTGGTGAACATCGACGACGGCTTCCTCAAGACCGACGCCGGCAAGGGCTTCACCCTGGTGGGCCCGGCCTTCACCGAGAAGAAATACTTCGGCGAGGGCGCCGGTATCGCCGTGCGCAAGGGTGACAAGGCCCTGGCCGAGAAGATCAACGCCGCCATCGCTGCCATCCGCGCCAATGGCAAGTACAAGGAAGTGCAGGACAAGTACTTCAAGTTCGACGTCTACGGCGAGTAATCGCTTTTCCCTGAAAGTGGCACAAACTTCACATAGCGGTTTGTGCCACTTTTTCGTTGTGGCGGTGCCGCCCGGTGTTCACCGGCGCGCTGCACGAGGATCTGATCATGCTCAACGGCTACGGCTCGACCATTCTCGATGGTGCCTGGCTCACCCTGTTGCTGGCCCTGTCTTCCATAACCATGGCTGTGGTACTCGGTCTGATCGGCGCGGCATTCAGGCTTTCCCCGATCAAGTGGCTGTCCCTGCTGGGCGAGACCTACGCCACCGTGATCCGCGGCATTCCCGACCTGGTGCTGATCCTGCTGATCTTCTACGGCGGCCAGCAGCTGGTGAACGTGGTTGCGCCCATGGTCGGCTACGACGACTACATCGACCTGGACCCCTTCTGGTCCGGCGTCTTCACCCTCGGCTTCATTTTCGGTGCGTACCTCTCCGAAACCTTCCGTGGCGCCTTCATGGCGATCCCGAAAGGGCAGGGCGAGGCCGGCATGGCCTACGGCATGAGCGGGGCCAAGGTGTTCTTCCGCATCCTGGTGCCGCAGATGATTCGTCTGGCGATTCCCGGCTTCACCAACAACTGGCTAGTGATGACCAAGGCCACCGCGCTGATCTCGGTGGTAGGCCTGCAGGACATGATGTTCAAGGCCAAGAGCGCCGCGGACGCTACCCGTGAACCCTTCACCTTCTACCTCGCGGTTGCCGCGCTCTATCTGGTGCTGACCAGCGTTTCCCTGCTGGCCCTGCGGTACCTGGAGAAGCGCTACTCGGTAGGCATCAAGGCGGCTGAACTATGATCTTCGACTACAACGTGATCTGGGAGAGCCTGCCGCTCTACCTCGGCGGCGTGCTGGTAACCCTCAAACTCCTGGCGATTTCCCTGGCCCTGGGCCTGGCCGTGGCCGTGCCGCTGGCACTGATGCGGGTGTCGAAGCAGCCCTGGATCAACTTCCCGGCCTGGCTCTACACCTACGTGATCCGTGGCACCCCGATGCTGGTGCAGCTGTTCCTCATCTATTACGGCCTGGCCCAGTTCGAGGCGGTGCGCGAGAGCTGGCTCTGGCCTTATCTCTCCAACGCCACCTTCTGCGCCTGCCTGGCGTTCGCCATCAACACCAGCGCCTATACCGCGGAAATCCTCGCCGGCAGCATCAAGGCCACGCCCCACGGCGAGATCGAGGCGGCCAAGGCCATGGGCATGTCCCGCGCCAAGCTCTATCGCCGCATCCTGCTGCCGTCCGCGCTGCGCCGCGCGCTGCCGCAGTACAGCAACGAAGTGATCATGATGCTGCACACCACCAGCCTGGCGTCGATCGTGACCCTGATCGACATCACCGGCGCGGCGCGCACCGTGAACTCGCAGTACTACCTGCCGTTCGAGGCGTTCATCACCGCCGGTGCCTTCTACTTGTGCCTGACCTTCATCCTGGTGCGCCTGTTCAAGGCCGCCGAGCGTCGCTACCTGGCCTATCTGGCCCCGCGCAAGGCCTGACCTCATGCAACGTATCGACCACGAACTGCCCTGGGGATGCCTGGGGACCCGCCGCCAGCTGACGGTCTTCCGTTTTGGCGCAGGCCTGCGCAAGGCCTACATCCAGGCCTCACTGCACGCCGACGAACTGCCGGGCATGCGCGTTGCCGTCGAACTCAAGCGGCGCCTGCGCGAGCTGGAAGGGCTGGGGCGCCTCAATGCCGTTATCGAACTGGTGCCGGTGGCCAACCCCGTCGGCCTCGGGCAACTGGTGCAGGCCGTCCAGCAAGGGCGTTTCGAGCTGGGCAGCGGGAAGAACTTCAATCGCGATTTCGCCGACCTGGCCGGCCTGGTGGCTGATTCGCTGGAAGGCCGCCTAGGGCCGGACGCCGCCGCCAACGTGGCGCTGATCCGCCAGGTCATGACCGCGGCCCTCGATGCCCTGCCGCCGGCCGGCTCCGAGCTGGCCGGCATGCAGCGCCTGCTGCTGCGACATGCCTGCGATGCCGACCTGGTGCTGGACCTGCACTGCGACTTCGAGGCGGCCGTGCATCTCTACTGCCTGCCGCAGCACTGGGCCGCGCTGCGCTCCCTGGCCGCGCGCCTGGAAGCCGGCGCCGTGCTCACCGCCGAAGACTCCGGTGGCAGCTCCTTCGATGAGTCCTGCTCGCTGCCCTGGCTGCGCCTGGCGCAGCGCTTCCCCGGGGCGGCGATTCCCCCGGCCTGCATGGCGACCACCGTCGAGCTGGGCAGCATGGCCGATACCGACAAGCCGCTGGCCGAGGCCCGCGCCGAAGCCATCCTGGCCTTCCTCGCTGACCAGGGCCTGATTGCCGGCGCGTGGCCGGCGGCGCCGCAGGAATGCTGCGAAGCCACGCCCTTCGAGGGCGCCGAATACCTCTACGCGCCCCACTCCGGGGTGGTGAGCTTCCTGCAGCCCGCCGGGGCGAAGGTGAAGGCGGGCGCCCCCCTGTTCGAGGTGCTGGACCCGCTGGAAGACCGCCACGCCGTGGTGTGCGCTTCGGTGGACGGCGTGTTGTTCGCGCGTGAGCGGATGCGTTTCGCGCAACCAGGACTGTGGCTGGCCAAGGTGGCTGGCTGTGAACCCATTCGTCAGGGACGCTTGCTGAGCGACTGAGCCAATCGAGACCGAAACCATGTACAAACTGGAAGTCCAAGACCTGCACAAGCGCTATGGCAGCCACGAAGTGCTCAAGGGTGTGTCCCTGGCGGCCAAGGCTGGCGACGTCATCAGCATCATCGGCTCGAGCGGCTCGGGCAAGAGTACCTTCCTGCGCTGCATCAACATGCTGGAGCAGCCCCACGGCGGCAAGATCCTCCTCAATGGCGAGGAGCTGAAGCTGGTGGCCAACAAGGATGGCGGCCTCAAGGCGGCCGATCCCAAGCAACTGCAGCGCATGCGCTCGCGCCTGGCCATGGTGTTCCAGCACTTCAACCTCTGGTCGCACATGAGCGCGCTGGAGAACGTGATCGAAGCGCCGGTGCACGTTCTCGGCATGTCCAAGAAGGACGCCATCGAGAAGGCCGAGCACTACCTGGCCAAGGTGGGCGTGGCCCACCGCAAGGATGCCTACCCGGCGCACATGTCCGGTGGCGAGCAGCAGCGCGTGGCCATCGCCCGTGCCCTGGCCATGGAGCCGGAAGTGATGCTGTTCGACGAGCCCACCTCGGCGCTGGACCCTGAGCTGGTGGGTGAAGTGCTCAAGGTGATGAAGGACCTGGCCGTGGAAGGCCGCACCATGGTGGTGGTCACCCACGAAATGGGCTTTGCCCGCGAGGTGTCCAACCAGTTGGTGTTCCTCCACAAGGGCGTGGTCGAAGAGCGCGGTTGCCCGAAGGACGTGCTGGCCAATCCGCAGTCCGATCGCCTCAAGCAGTTCCTCTCCGGCAGCCTCAAGTGAGCCAAGACGCGGCGGCCGGAAGGTCGCCGCGGTGCATTCCAACCCCTTGTTCACCTTGTCCATTTCCTTTTGCCGGGGTCTGCTAAGCTGCCTGCCATGACTGCCCATCGAATCGCTTTTCTCCTCTGGCCCGGTACCAAGGCGCTGACCCTGGCGCTGGCCGAGGAAGCCTTGCGTGTTGCCCAGCGACTGCACCCGGAAGTGGTTTACGAGATCGCCTTCCTCCAGGCCGAACCGGCCGCCGAGGGCGCCTGGCGCCTGCCGGGGGAGGCCTGGACCGGCAAGCTGGAAGGCCAGCAGCGCCTGTTCCTGCTGGCCGACGAGCCGCCGACGCAGATGTCGCCGGCGCTGTCGGCGGCGCTCAAGCAACTGGTGCGTGCGGGCTGCGTGATCGGTGGCCTGTCCGCCGGCGTCTACCCTCTGGCGCAGCTGGGCCTGCTGGACGGTTACCGCGCGGCGGTGCACTGGCGTTGGCAGGACGACTTCGCCGAGCGGTTCCCCAAGGTGATCGCCACCAGCCACCTGTTCGACTGGGATCGTGACCGCATCACCGCGTGCGGTGGCCTGGCGGTGCTCGATCTGCTGCTGGCGGTGCTGGCGCGCGACCACGGTGCCGAGCTGGCCGGCGCGGTCTCCGAGGAGCTGGTGGTGGAGCGCATCCGCGAGGGGGGCGAGCGCCAGCGTATTCCGCTGCAGAACCGCCTCGGCTCCAGCCATCCCAAGCTGACCCAGGCCGTGCTGTTGATGGAAGCCAACATCGAAGAGCCGCTGACCACCGACGAGATCGCCCAGCATGTCTGCGTGTCCCGTCGCCAGCTGGAGCGCATCTTCAAGCAGTACCTCAATCGCGTGCCCAGCCAGTACTACCTGGAACTGCGCCTGAACAAGGCGCGGCAGATGCTGATGCAGACCAGCAAGTCGATCATCCAGATCGGCCTGTCCTGCGGCTTCTCCTCCGGTCCGCACTTCTCCAGCGCCTACCGCAATTTCTTCGGCGTCACCCCCCGCGAAGACCGCAACCAGCGCCGTGGCGCCAGCCCGTTCGAGACCCAGCAGCCGGTTGCCGTGGCTGAGCGCGGCTGATTCCGCTCGTTCCTTCTTGTTGTAGGGGCGAATTCATTCGCCAAGGGCTGCGTAGCGGCCCCCCGGGGCAGGCCTGTGGCCTGCATGGCGAATGAATTCGCCCCCACAGGATTCCCTCTTCCTTCATACATCGATACCCGCCAGTCACCCCGTGGAGAAAATTTCCCCACCGGTGCGTGGCGGCGGCGATCAGCGTTTAAACTGCGCCTTCCCGACGCTTTCTGTCGCATTTCCGTAAGCGCCGGTTTTAGCCGGGTTGGCGCTGTAAGAAGTTGTCGCATGGCGGCAATGCCAAGCCCGAATCAGTCCCTACAATCCTTTCATCGCTAGCCGTTCATGGCAGGAGAAGCTGATGTCCGTTGAGCATGCGCAGGTCGAGCGCGCCGATTTCGACAAGGTGATGGTTCCCAACTATGCCCCCGCCGCTTTCATCCCGGTACGTGGCGAAGGCTCCCGCGTCTGGGACCAATCCGGTCGCGAGCTGATCGATTTCGCCGGTGGCATCGCCGTGAACTCCCTGGGCCATGCGCACCCCGCGCTGGTCAAGGCGCTGACCGAACAGGCCAACAAGATCTGGCACGTATCCAACGTTTTCACCAACGAGCCGGCCCTGCGCCTGGCCAAGAAGCTGGTGGACGCCACCTTCGCCGAGCGGGTGTTCCTCGCCAACTCCGGCGCCGAGGCCAACGAAGCGGCTTTCAAACTGGCCCGTCGTTATGCCCATGACGTCTATGGCCCGCAGAAGCACGAGATCATTTCCGCCACCAACAGCTTCCACGGTCGCACCCTGTTCACCGTGACCGTTGGCGGCCAGCCGAAATACTCCGACGGCTTCGGGCCGAAGATGGAAGGCATCACCCACGTTGCCTACAACGATCTGGACGCCCTCAAGGCGGCCATTTCCGACAAGACCTGCGCCGTGGTCCTTGAGCCCGTGCAGGGCGAGGGCGGCGTGCTGCCGGCCGACAAGGCCTACCTGGAAGGCGCCCGCAAGCTGTGCGACGAGCACAACGCGCTGCTGATCTTCGACGAAGTGCAGAGCGGCATGGGCCGTACCGGCCACTTGTTCGCCTACGAGCACTACGGCGTGACCCCGGACATCCTCTCCAGTGCCAAGAGCCTGGGCGGCGGCTTCCCCATCGGCGCCATGCTGACCACCACCGAGATCGCCAAGCACCTGGCGGTGGGCACCCACGGCACTACCTACGGCGGCAACCCGCTGGCGAGTGCGGTGGCCGAAGCGGTACTGGACGTGATCAACACCCCGGAAGTGCTCAGCGGCATCAATGCCAAGCACGACCGCTTCAAGGCCCGCCTCGACGCCATCGGCGCCAAGTACGGCATCTTCAGTGAAGTCCGTGGCCTGGGCCTGCTGATCGGCGCCGTGCTGACCGACGCCTGGAAGGGCAAGGCCAAGGACGTGCTGAACGCCGCCGAGAAGGAGGCCGTGATGGTCCTCCAGGCCGGTCCGGACGTGGTGCGCTTCGCGCCCAGCCTGGTGATTCCGGATGCGGACATCGACGCCGGCCTGGACCGCTTCGAGCGCGCCGTCGCCAAGCTGACCCAGGCGTAATACCCCGCCGGACCCGGCCGATCCGCCGGGTCCGGCGACTACACAGATTCACGCGTGCGCCCGGCCTTTCGGGGCCCCGCTTTTCTCCGGATGGAACCACTGGTTCGTTCGGAGTCTTCATCAAGAAAAGGAGTGACCCCCATGCTGGTGATGCGCCCCGCGCAAATGGCCGACCTCGCTGAAGTGCAGCGCCTGGCCGCGGATAGCCCCGTGGGTGTCACTTCATTGCCGGACGATGCCCAGGTCCTGGCCGAGAAGATCGGCGCGTCCGAGGCGTCCTTCGCCGCCGAAGTGAGCTTCAATGGCGAGGAAAGCTATTTCTTCGTGCTGGAAGACAGCAAGACCGGACGCCTGGCGGGCTGCTCGGCGATCGTCGCCTCCGCCGGCTTCTCCGAGCCCTTCTACAGCTTCCGCAACGAGACGTTCGTGCACGCCTCCCGGTCGCTGTCGATCCACAACAAGATCCACGTCCTGTCGCTGTGCCACGACCTCACCGGCAACAGCCTGCTGACCAGCTTCTACGTCGAGCGCGACCTGGTGAATACCCCCACCGCCGAGCTCAACTCCCGTGGCCGCCTGCTGTTCATGGCCAGCCACCCGGAGCGCTTCGCCGATGCGGTGGTGGTGGAAATCGTCGGCTACAGCGACGAACAGGGCGAGTCGCCGTTCTGGGACGCGGTAGGGCGCAATTTCTTCGACCTCAACTACACCGAGGCCGAGCGCCTGTCCGGCCTCAAGAGCCGCACCTTCCTCGCCGAGCTGATGCCGAACTACCCGATCTACGTGCCCTTGCTGCCGGACGAGGCCCAGGAATCCATGGGGCAGGTGCACCCGCGCGCGCAGATCACCTTCGACATCCTGATGCGCGAAGGCTTCGAGACCGACAACTACATTGACATCTTCGACGGTGGCCCGACCCTCCATGCCCGTACCTCGGGCATCCGCTCCATCGCCCAGAGCCGCATGGTGCCGGTGAAGCTCGGCGAGCAGGGCAAGGGCAGCCGCCAGTACCTGGTGTGCAACGGCCAGCTGCAGGACTTCCGCGCCATAGTCGCCGAGCTCGACTGGGTGCCCGGCAAGCCGGTGGTGCTGGACGCCGAAACGGCCGAGGCCCTGGGTGTCGGCGAAGGTGCGAGCGTCCGCCTGATCGCCGTTTGAGTCGTTGAACCGCCTCCCCCCGGGGGAGGTGGTGGACCCTGTTTGGATCGGATGAGAGCCCGGCTCTCTCCCTGGCTTCCCTCGGACGGAGGGGAGCGCAATGTCTGGAGGCACTATGATCGTTCGTCCCGTACGCAGCGCCGATTTACCGGCCCTGATCGACCTGGCGCGCAGCACCGGCGCAGGCCTGACCACGCTGCCGGCCAATGAGGAGCGCCTGGCGCATCGCGTCGGCTGGGCGGAGAAGGCATTCCGTGGCGAGGCCGAGCGCGCCGACGCGGACTACCTGTTCGTCCTCGAGGACGACGATGGCACCGTGGTCGGCATTTCCGCCGTGGCCGGCGCCGTGGGCCTGCGTGAGCCCTGGTACAACTACCGGGTCGGCCTCACCGTCAGTGCCTCCCAGGAACTGCATATCCACCGGCAGATTCCCACCCTGTTCCTGGCCAATGACCTGACCGGCAACTCCGAACTCTGCTCGCTGTTCCTGCATGCCGGGCACCGCAGCGGCCTGAACGGCCGGTTGCTGTCCAAGGCGCGCTTCCTGTTCATCGCCGAGTTCCCCGAGCTGTTCGGCGACAAGGTGATCGCCGAGATGCGCGGCATGTCCGACGAGAACGGCGTGTCGCCCTTCTGGGAAAGCCTCGGCCGACACTTCTTCAAGATGGAGTTCTCCCGCGCCGACTACCTCACCGGGGTCGGCAACAAGGCCTTCATCGCCGAACTGATGCCCAAGTTCCCGCTCTACACCTGCTTCCTCTCCGAGGACGCGCGCAACATCATCGGTCGCGTGCACACCGACACCGAGCCGGCGCTGGCCATGCTCAAGGGCGAGGGCTTCAGCTACCAGGGCTATGTCGACATCTTCGACGCCGGCCCGGCCATCGAGTGCGAGACCGCGAAGATCCGCGCCGTGCACGATAGCCAGAACCTGGTGCTGGCGGTCGGCACCCCGGGCGACGACGCCACCCCCTTCCTCATCCACAACCGCAAGCGTGAAGACTGCCGAATCACCGCCGCGCCGGCTCGCCTGGCTTCCGGCACCCTGGTGGTCGACGCGCTGACCGCCAAACGCCTGAAACTGTCGGCGGGCGCCTCGGTTCGCGCCGTGCCGCTGTCGGCCAAGGAGTCCGTCAAATGAGCACCCATTTCATCGCTGGCAACTGGCAGGCGGGGCAGGGCGACGCCTTCGATTCGCTGAACCCGGTGACCCAGGCCGTGGTCTGGTCCGGCCGTGGCGCCAACGCCGGCCAGGTCGACGAGGCGGTGCAGGCCGCCCGCGCCGCCTTCCCGGCCTGGGCCCGTCGCCCGCTGGAAGAACGCATCGCCATCCTCGAACGCTTCGCCGTGACCCTGCGCAGTCATGCCGATGAGCTGGCGCGCTGCATTGGCGAGGAAACCGGCAAGCCGCTGTGGGAGTCCGCGACCGAAGTGACCAGCATGGTCAACAAGGTGGCCATTTCCATCCAGAGCTACCGCGAGCGCACCGGCGAGAAGAGCGGCCCCCTGGCGGACGCCACCGCGGTGCTGCGTCACAAGCCCCACGGCGTGGTGGCGGTGTTCGGCCCCTACAACTTCCCCGGCCACTTGCCCAACGGCCACATCGTGCCGGCGCTGCTGGCCGGTAACGCGGTGATCTTCAAGCCCAGCGAACTGACGCCCAAGGTCGCCGAACTGACCGTGAAATGCTGGATCGAAGCCGGTCTCCCCGGCGGAGTGCTCAACCTGCTGCAGGGCGCCCGTGAAACCGGCGTGGCCCTGGCCGGCAATCCCGGTATCGACGGCCTGTTCTTCACCGGCTCCAGCCGCACCGGCAACTTGCTGCACCAGCAGTTCGCCGGTCGTCCGGACAAGATCCTGGCGCTGGAGATGGGCGGCAACAACCCACTGGTGGTGGATGAGGTCAAGGATGTCGACGCCGCCGTCTACACCATCATCCAGTCGGCCTTCATTTCCGCCGGCCAGCGCTGCACCTGCGCCCGCCGCCTGCTGGTGCCCGAAGGCGCCTGGGGCGACGCCTTGCTGGCGCGCCTGGTGGCTGTCAGCGCAACCATCCAGGTCGGGGCATTCGATGCCCAGCCCGCGCCCTTCATGGGGTCGGTGATTTCCCTGGATGCCGCGCGCCATCTGCTCAAGGCCCAGGAGCACCTGATCGCCAAGGGCGCCCGCGCGCTGCTGCCGCTGTCCCAGCCGCTGGCGAACGCCGCCCTGCTGACCCCGGGCATCCTCGATGTGACCGCGGTTGCCGAGCGCCCGGACGAAGAGTTCTTCGGCCCGTTGCTGCAGGTGATCCGCTATGCCGGTTTCGACGCCGCCATCGCCGAGGCCAACGCTACCCAGTACGGCCTGGCCGCCGGCCTGCTGTCGGACTCCGCCGAGCGCTACCAGCAGTTCCTCATCGAGAGCCGCGCGGGCATCGTCAACTGGAACAAGCAGCTGACCGGCGCCGCCAGCAGCGCGCCCTTCGGTGGCGTCGGCGCCTCCGGAAACCATCGCGCCAGCGCCTACTACGCCGCTGACTACTGCGCCTACCCGGTGGCCTCGCTGGAAAGTGAAACCCTTGCCCTGCCTGCAACCCTTACGCCTGGAGTCAGCCTGTGAACGCCTATGAAGTGAACTTCGACGGACTGGTCGGCCCGACCCACAACTACGGTGGTCTGTCCTACGGCAACGTGGCCTCCCAGAGCAACAGCCAGGCCGTCTCCAACCCGAAGGAAGCGGCGCTGCAGGGCCTGGGCAAGATGAAGGCGCTGATGGAGATGGGCTTCAAGCAGGGCGTGTTCGCCCCGCAGGAGCGCCAGGACGTGGCCGCCCTGCGCAGCCTGGGCTTCTCCGGCAGCGATGCCGAGGTGATCGCCCAAGCCGCCAAGCAAGCCATGCCGCTGTTGGCCGCCTGCAGCTCGGCGTCGAGCATGTGGACGGCCAACTCCTGCACCGTCAGCCCGAGCGCCGATACCGCGGATGGCCGCGTGCACTTCACCGCCGCCAACCTGAACTGCAAGTTCCACCGTTCCATCGAGCACCCGACCACCAGTCGCGTGCTGGGGGCTATGTTCGCCAACGAGAGCGTCTTCGCCCACCACGCGGCACTGCCGGCGGTCGGCCAGTTCGGCGACGAAGGCGCGGCCAACCACACCCGTTTCTGCAAGGGCTATGGCGATGCCGGCGTGGAATTCTTCGTGTTCGGCCGCAGCGCCTTCGATGCCCGTTTCCCCGCGCCGCAGCGCTATCCCGCGCGGCAGACCCTGGAAGCCTGCCAGGCGGTCGCCCGCCTGCACGGCCTGGGTGCCGAAGGCGTGGTCTACGCTCAGCAGAACCCGGCGGTGATCGACCAGGGCGTGTTCCACAACGACGTGATTTCGGTCGGTAACGGCGAAGTGCTGTTCTACCACGAGGATGCCTTCCTCGAGACCGACAAGGTGCTGGCCGAGCTGGATGGCAAGCTGGGCAAGCGCGGCGGCCGCTTCCAGGCGGTACGCGTGCCGCGCAGCGCGGTAGCGGTGGAGGACGCCGTGCGTTCCTACCTGTTCAACAGCCAGCTGCTCAGCCGCGCCGATGGCGGCATGCTGCTGGTGGTGCCGGAAGAGTGCCGTGGCAATGCCAGGGTCTGGAGTTACTTGAACGAGCTGACTGCCGGTCAGGGACCGATCCGTGAGGTGAAGGTCTTCGACCTCAAGCAGAGCATGCAGAACGGCGGTGGTCCGGCCTGCCTGCGCCTGCGGGTGGCGCTCAAGGAAAACGAGCTGGCGGCGGTGAACCAGGGAGTGATCATGACCCCGGACCTGTACACCACCCTGACCGCCTGGGTCGGCAAGCACTACCGTGATCGCTTGAGTGAAACCGATCTTGCCGACCCGCAATTGCTGGTCGAGTGCCGGACGGCATTGGATGAACTGACGCAGATCCTTAAACTGGGCTCTGTTTATCCCTTCCAGCTCAACTGAGACTCCTGAAATGTCCGATGCCCTGCAACTGATCCTCGAAGATACCGACGGCACCCAGCTCGAAACCTCCTGCACCCGTTTCGCCGTGGTCTGGCAGGGCAAGGAAGTCTGGATCCAGCAGGCTGGCAACGGCCAACTGCTGATCGGCGTGGACGTGGAGGAGGGCGACACCGAGTACGCCAACCTGCTGCTGCGCCCGCTGGCCACCAACCTGGTCAGCCTGCAACTGGAAATGGAACCGGCCGACGTCGAGGGTGACGACGACCATGTGCATGGTCCCGATTGCGACCACGATCATTGAGGTAACAGGATGCTAGCCCTCGGGAAACTGCTTGAACTGACCCTCGCCGGCCGCGAGCCGACCGAGAAGATCCAGCTGACATCCGGGGGTGTGCGCCTGCACTGGCTGGGCGAGGGGGCACTCGACGTCACCCCGCCGGCCACCGAGGACAGCGGGCTCGACCTGCTGCTTTCGGCCGGGGTTCACGGTAACGAGACCGCCCCGATCGAATTGCTGGACCGCCTGGTCCAGGCCATCGCTCGCGGCCAGCTCAAGCCGCGTGCGCGAATCCTCTTCCTGCTGGGCAACCCCGAGGCCATGCGCCGCGGCGAGCGTTTCGTCGAGCAGGACATCAATCGCCTGTTCAACGGCCGGCATGCCGAATCCAGCGGCTTCGAAGCCATGCGTGCCGGCGAGCTGGAACGCTACGCGGCGGCTTTCTTCAGCAAGCCCGAGCGCGCGCGCCTGCACTACGACCTGCATACCGCCATTCGCGGCTCGAAGATCGAGCAGTTCGCCCTCTACCCCTACGTCGACGGTCGCGAGCATTCGCGCCTGGAACTGGCCCGGCTGCGCGCCGCCGGAATCGACGCGGTGCTGCTGCAAAGCAAGACCGGGATCACCTTCAGCTCCTACACCTATGCGCACCTGGATGCCGAGGCCTTTACCCTGGAGCTGGGCAAGGCGCGTCCCTTCGGCAGCAACCAGGAGGTCAACCTCGACCGCCTGGAAGCTCGCCTGCACAGCCTGATCGAAGGCCGTGAGCCGGAGTTCGACGACGGCAACCTGGACGGCCTGCAACTGTTCTCGGTTTCACGGGAAATCATCAAGCACAGCGATTCCTTCCAGCTGCATCTGGCGCCGGATATCGAGAACTTCAGCGAACTGCCCGTGGGCTACCTGCTGGCCGAGGACATCGCCGGCACCCGTTGGGTGGTGGAGGAGGAGGGGGCCCGCATCATCTTCCCCAATCCCAGGGTGAGGAATGGCCTGCGGGCCGGCATCTTGATCGTTCCCGCCGACGTCTGACGTTTCGTTCCCTTCTGTACCTGTACCCGCAAGGCGCCGGGCCTTAGGATCGAGCTTTCCGCTTATCCAAGGAGCCCGGCATGAGCCTGATCGACCTGCGCAGCGACACCGTTACCCAACCCACCGCCGGCATGCGCCTGGCCATGGAGCGCGCCGAGCTGGGTGACGACGTGTACGGCGAAGACCCCTCGGTGAACCGCCTGGAGGCGACCCTCGCCGAGCGCCTGGGTTTCGCGGCCGCGCTGTTCGTGCCCACCGGCACCATGAGCAACCTGCTGGGCCTGATGGCCCACTGCGAACGTGGCGACGAATACATAGTCGGGCAGCAGGCCCACACCTACAAATACGAGGGCGGCGGCGCCGCCGTGCTCGGCTCCATCCAGCCCCAGCCCATCGAGGGCGAGGCCGACGGCAGCCTCGACCTGGGCAAGGTGGAAGCGGCCATCAAGCAGGATGACTTCCACTTCGCACGCACCCGCCTGCTGGCGCTGGAAAACACCATGCAGGGCAAGGTACTGCCCATGGAATACCTGGTGGCGGCCCGTGAGCTGACCCGTCGTCGTGGCCTGGGCCTGCACCTGGATGGCGCGCGCCTTTACAACGCGGCGGTGAAGCTGGGGCTGGATGCCGGCGAGATCACCCGCCACTTCGACTCGGTGTCGGTGTGCCTGTCCAAGGGCCTTGGCGCACCGGTGGGCTCGGTGCTCTGCGGCAGCGAGGCGCTGATCGCCAAGGCCAGGCGCTTGCGCAAGATGGTCGGCGGCGGGATGCGTCAGGCCGGCATGCTGGCGGCGGCGGGGCTCTACGCGCTGGACCACCAGGTAGAGCGCCTGGCGGAAGACCACGCCAACGCCGAGCGGCTGGGAGCGGGCCTGCGGGAGCTGGGCTTCGAGGTGGAGCCGGTGCAGAGCAACATGGTCTATGTGCAGATCGGCGAGCGGGCCCGGCCCCTCGGCGAATTCCTCGCGGCCCGGGGCATTCGCGTGAGCCCGGCGGCGCGCCTGCGCCTGGTCACCCACCTGGACGTGCAGGGCGGCGATATCGCACCGGTGATCGAGGCTTTTGCCGCCTTCCAAAAGGCCTGATTCCGCGACGCGGACAAATAGCCGCGATCTATCGCACAAAGAGACTATCCGGGACGCGCAGGGCCGATATAATGCGGCCCTTTGCCGGTGTTTCGTATGCCTGTCGCCAGACGGCTGCGAGTGTCGCGCGCAATGTCGGAAACAGGCGGGAAATACCCGGATTTCCCTTGAAACCTGCTGCTTTCTCGCCAACTTCCGCTTGCCGCCTTTTCGCCGATAACGAATTGCACCCACCATCGTGGCCGCAGCTTCCGTGGAAGAACCTATGAAAAGCGCAGAAATCCGTGAAGCCTTCCTGAGCTTCTTCGAAGAGAAGGGACATACCCGTGTCGCTTCCAGCTCCCTGATTCCGGGCAACGACCCGACCCTGCTGTTCACCAACGCGGGGATGAACCAGTTCAAGGACTGCTTCCTTGGCCTGGAAAAGCGCGCCTACACCCGCGCCACCACCAGCCAGAAATGCGTACGCGCCGGCGGCAAGCACAACGACCTGGAAAACGTCGGCTACACCGCGCGCCACCACACCTTCTTCGAAATGCTGGGCAACTTCAGCTTCGGCGATTACTTCAAGCGCGACGCCATCCACTACGCCTGGGAATTCCTCACCGGCGACAAGTGGCTGAAGCTGCCGAAGGACAAGCTCTGGGTCACCGTCTATGCCAGCGATGACGAGGCCTACGACATCTGGACCCAGGAGGTCGGGATTCCCCACGAGCGCATGGTCCGCATCGGCGACAACAAGGGTGCGCCCTATGCGTCCGATAACTTCTGGGCCATGGGCGACACCGGTCCCTGCGGCCCCTGCACCGAGATCTTCTTCGACCACGGCGCGGACATCTGGGGCGGCCCGCCCGGCTCCCCGGAGGAGGACGGCGACCGTTACATCGAGATCTGGAACAACGTGTTCATGCAGTTCAACCGCACCGCCGATGGTGTGATGCACCCGCTGCCGGCGCCGAGCGTGGACACCGGCATGGGTCTGGAACGCATCAGCGCCGTGCTGCAGCACGTGCATTCGAACTACGAGATCGACCTGTTCCAGAGCCTGCTGAAAGCCTCCGCCGAAGCCATCGGTTGCGCCAATGACGACGCGCCGTCGCTGAAAGTCGTGGCCGACCACATCCGTTCCTGCAGCTTCCTGATCGCCGACGGCGTGCTGCCGTCCAACGAAGGCCGTGGCTACGTGCTGCGCCGCATCATTCGCCGCGCCTGCCGCCACGGCAACAAGCTGGGCGCCAAGGGCAGCTTCTTCCACAAGATCGTTGCCGCCCTGGTGGCCGAGATGGGCGAGGCCTTCCCCGAGCTCAAGCAGCAGCAGGCGCACATCGAGCGCGTACTGAAAACCGAGGAAGAGCAGTTCGCCAAGACCCTGGAACAGGGCCTGCGCATCCTCGAGCAGGACCTGGCCGGGCTGTCCGGCAGCGTCATCCCGGGTGACGTGGTGTTCAAGCTGTATGACACCTACGGCTTCCCCATGGACCTGACCGGCGACATCGCCCGCGAGCGCGGCCTGACCCTGGACGAAGCGGGCTTCGAGCAGGAGATGGACAAGCAGCGCGAGTTGTCCCGCGCCTCCAGCGCCTTCGGCATGGACTACAACGCCCTGGTCAAGGTCGACGCCGATACCGATTTCACCGGCTACGTCTGCACCCACGGCGAAGGCAAGGTGGTCGCCCTGTTCAAGGACGGCCAGGCCGTCGAGCAACTGGGTGAAGGCGAGGAGGGCGTACTGGTCCTCGATCGCACGCCCTTCTACGCCGAATCCGGCGGCCAGGTGGGCGACTGCGGTTTCGTCGCCGCCCAGGGCCTGCGTTTCGACGTGCGTGACACCACCAAGGCCGGCGGCGCCTTCCTCCACCATGGCGTGGTCGACCACGGCACCCTGCGTGTCGGCGCCGCCGTCACCGCCCAGGTAGACGCGACCGTCCGTCAGGCCACCGCGCTCAACCACTCGGCCACCCACCTGCTGCACGCCGCCCTGCGCCAAGTACTGGGCGATCACGTCCAGCAGAAAGGCTCCCTGGTGGATAGCCAGCGCCTGCGCTTTGACTTCAGCCACTTCGAGGCCATCAAGCCCGAGCAACTGAAAGCGCTGGAAGACATCGTCAACGCCGAGATCCGCAAGAACAGCGAAGTCGAGACCGAAGAAACCGATATCGACACTGCCAAGGCCAAGGGCGCCATGGCCCTGTTCGGCGAGAAGTACGGCGACCAGGTACGCGTGCTGACCATGGGCGGCGATTTCTCCGTCGAACTCTGCGGTGGTACCCACGTATCCCGCACTGGTGACATCGGTCTGTTCAAGATCACCAGCGAAGGTGGCGTGGCCGCCGGCGTGCGCCGCATCGAAGCGGTGAGTGGCGCGGCTGCGCTGGCCTACCTGAACGGTGCCGAGGAACAACTCAAGGAAGCCGCGGGCCTGGTCAAGGGCAGCCGCGACAACCTGCTGGACAAACTGTCGGCGCTGCTCGATCGCAATCGCCAGCTCGAGAAAGAGCTGGAACAGCTCAAGGCCAAGGCGGCCAGCGCTGCCGGCGACGACCTGGCTTCTTCCGCCGTCGATGTCAAAGGTGTGAAGGTCCTGGCCGCGCGCCTGGACCTGGATGGCGACGCGCTGCTGGCGCTGGTCGACCAACTGAAGAACAAGCTCGGCCGCGCGGTGATCCTGCTCGGCGGTGCGCTGGAGGGCAAGGTGACACTGGTCGCCGGCGTCACCCAGGACCTGACCGGCCAACTCAAGGCTGGCGATCTGATGAAGCAGGCCGCGGCAGCGGTCGGTGGCAAAGGCGGTGGCCGTCCTGACATGGCGCGTGGCGGTGGTACCGACGCCGCGGCCCTGGATCAGGCCCTGGCCCTGGCCGTACCGTTCGTCGAACAGGGTCTCTGAGACCCGATGCCAACGGTCCGCCCCACGCCCGGCGGGCCTTGGCAGTGTTCTGCGTTGATTGTTTAATGGGCGCCCTTCACGGGATTAGGCGGCTTTTGAAATGGCTTTGATCGTACAGAAGTTTGGGGGGACCTCGGTCGGCACTGTCGAGCGCATCGAACAGGTGGCCGAGAAGGTGAAGAAGTTCCGCGAAGGCGGCGATGACATCGTGGTCGTGGTTTCCGCCATGAGCGGTGAAACCAACCGCCTGATCGATCTGGCCAAACAGATCAGCGACACACCGGTTCCGCGCGAACTGGACGTGATGGTGTCCACCGGCGAGCAGGTGACCATCGCCCTGCTGGCCATGGCGCTGATCAAGCGCGGCGTTCCGGCGGTGTCCTACACCGGGAACCAGGTGCGCATCCTCACCGACAGCTCGCACAACAAGGCTCGTATCCTGCAGATCGACGACCAGAAGATCCGTACCGACCTCAAGGCCGGTCGCGTGGTCGTGGTTGCCGGTTTCCAGGGTGTGGACGAGCACGGCAACATCACCACCCTCGGTCGTGGTGGTTCCGATACCACCGGCGTGGCCCTGGCCGCGGCGCTGAAGGCGGATGAGTGCCAGATCTACACCGATGTAGATGGCGTCTACACCACCGACCCGCGCGTGGTTCCCCAGGCCCAGCGCCTGGACAAGATCACCTTCGAAGAGATGCTGGAAATGGCCAGCCTCGGCTCCAAGGTGCTGCAGATCCGTTCGGTGGAATTCGCCGGCAAATACAACGTCCCGCTGCGCGTGCTGCACAGCTTCCAGGAGGGTCCGGGCACCCTCATTACCCTTGATGAAGAGGAATCCATGGAACAGCCGATCATCTCCGGCATCGCCTTCAATCGCGACGAAGCCAAGCTGACCATCCGTGGCGTGCCGGATATCCCGGGCGTGGCCTTCAAGATCCTCGGCCCCATCAGCGCGGCCAACATCGAAGTGGACATGATCGTGCAGAACGTGGCGCACGATAACACCACCGATTTCACCTTCACCGTGCATCGCAACGACTACCAGGCCGCCCAGCGCGTGCTGGAGCAGACCGCAAGCGAGCTCGGCGCCCGTGAAGTGATCGGCGACACCAAGATCGCCAAGGTATCCATCGTTGGTGTCGGCATGCGCTCCCACGCGGGTGTCGCCAGCCGCATGTTCGAGGCCCTGGCCAAGGAAACCATCAACATCCAGATGATCTCTACCTCGGAAATCAAGGTTTCCGTGGTCATCGAAGAGAAATACCTGGAGTTGGCGGTACGGGCCCTTCACACTGCATTCGAGCTGGACGCCCCGAACCACCAGGGCGAGTAAGCCAACTCACAAAAGGCGCGGCTCACCCCGCGCCTTTTGTCGTTTTTGGCCGCTACGGCGGAACTTTCCTTTTGCCGGGGCTGGTCAATACTTGGGTGTAAGCTCCGGCGGTTGTACGTGCCGAAGCCGTAACCATTTCTTTTTTGCAGACTGTTGTCCCGAAACGAATCCGTAAGGAGAAAGGAATGCTGATTCTGACTCGCCGGGTCGGAGAGACCCTGATGGTGGGTGACGATGTCACTGTGACCGTTCTTGGCGTGAAAGGTAATCAGGTGCGCATTGGTGTCAATGCCCCCAAGGAGGTTGCCGTGCATCGCGAAGAAATCTACCAGCGCATACAGAAAGAGAAAGACCAAGAACCAAGCCACTAATTTTTCTGCAATTTTTGGCTTTGCAAACGGGGAAAACATGGTTATCATGCGCCCCGTGTTGCGGAGAGGTGGCCGAGTGGCCGAAGGCGCTCCCCTGCTAAGGGAGTACACCTCAAAAGGGTGTCGGGGGTTCGAATCCCCCCTTCTCCGCCATTATTCAGTGTTGTAGGGCGGTTCAACGATAGATCGATAAGTTATTGAAATTTATCGAAAAAGAAGTTGACCAGAAGTTTTAAAGCCCTATAATGCGCGCCCACAACGCACTCATAGCTCAGCTGGATAGAGTACCCGGCTACGAACCGGGCGGTCGGAGGTTCGAATCCTCCTGAGTGCGCCATTTTCAAGATGTCCGGCTTGGTCCGGAATCCTGAAGAAACCAGCGGTGATCTGGTCTAAAAGCACCGATACGCACTCATAGCTCAGCTGGATAGAGTACCCGGCTACGAACCGGGCGGTCGGAGGTTCGAATCCTCCTGAGTGCGCCATACCGAAAGGGCCTGCAGAAATGCAGGCCCTTTTTTATTGTCGTTTCAGCGCCTCCCTTTCACGCAGCCCGCCTCGTCGAACGCGACCTGGTGGCTCGCTCCTTTCTTTTTCCCGTAGTGATAGCGCAGCTGGCCGTTGTTGCCGCTGACCCGATCCGGTTTGCCCAGGGCGCTCTCCACGTCGGCGCGGGTCATGCCGCTGCGCACTTGCTTGCGGATGATGGCTTGCCGGCGTTCCTGCGCCGAAATCCGGTTATCGCATACAGCCTCTCGCTCGCCGACCACCACCAGTTCGCGCTCGCGTTCAGGCTCGTCCCACTCCTGGATCGGAAAGTACTCCTCGCGAGCTTCTTCTCGTATCGCGTCACTGTTGAGCAGGTTAGGTGCCCGGATGCGCTGTTCTTCCGTCAGGCTTCCCGGTGGGCAGCCATACTGGGTGAAGCTGAGATTGCCGTCGGCGTCGCTGCAGCGGTACAGCGGGGTGGCCTGGAGCGGGGCTCCGAGGCAGCAGGGCAGGGTGCTGATGAGGATGATCGAGAGTCGTCGCATGGTGCCTTCTCCTTGGCAGGGGGCATTCGAGACTATCGGTTGATTCCCTCGGCGTGCGCGTGTCCTACACGGGGTTGCCGTCGTCGCAACAGGGTGAACGCAATCTCAGCTTTGCGATGCAAGCGGTTGTTCTTTCCATGATTTTGTAACGCGAGCGTCGAATGGCGGTGTTATCATTATGAGGTCAGCCCCGCCGGGGCCTTCGGACAACCATCATGGACTTACCCAGTAGTTACTCAGAACCCCGATTGCACCATCGCAACATGACTGTCTGACCCCCTCCGGCGCGCCCTGCCACTGGGGGTGGAGCGCGCTATATGACTGAAGTAGAAGCCAAAAAGCCGCAAGAGAGCCTGCAGGACCGCCTGGCCCAGGTTATCGAACTGCTGCATCGCCACAAGCTGGTGGAAGACCTGACCCACCGTCAGGAAGGCCAGCACCGCGACCTCGTTGAAAACCTCGTCCATCGGCAGAACCTCGTCGAGCTGCAGCGCAAGCTGGACGAGCTGCACCCGGCCGACATCGCCCACATCCTCGAAGCCTTGCCCCTTGGCGATCGACTGACGGTCTGGCAGCTGGTCAAGGCCGAGCGCGACGGCGACATCCTCCTCGAAGTATCCGACGCCGTGCGGGAATCGCTGATCGCCGACATGGACGATCACGAGTTGCTCGCCGCGGCCAAGGAGATGGACGCCGACGAACTCGCCGACCTGGCGCCCGAACTGCCTCGGGACGTGGTCCACGAGCTGATGGAATCCCTCGACGCCCAGCAGCGCGAGCGCGTGCGCTCGGTGCTGTCCTACGAGGAAGACCAGGTCGGCGCGCTGATGGACTTCGAGATGGTCACCATCCGCGATGACGTGACCCTGGAAGTGGTGCTGCGCTACCTGCGCCGGCTCAAGGAGCTTCCCGGCCACACCGACAAACTCTTCGTGGTGGACTACGACGGCATCCTCAAGGGTGTGCTGCCCATCAAGCGCCTGCTGGTGAACGATCCGGACAAGCAAGTGGCCGAAGTCATGGCGACCGATCCGGTGAGTTTCCACCCGGACGAGGATGGCAACGATGCCGCCCAGGCGTTCGAGCGTTACGACCTGGTATCGGCGCCGGTGGTGGATAAGCACGGCAAGCTGATCGGCCGTCTGACCATCGACGAGATGGTCGACCTGATTCGTGAAGAGAGCGAGACCGAAGTCCTGAACATGGCCGGTCTGCGCGAAGAGGAAGACATCTTCGCCTCGGTCTGGAAATCGGTGGGCAACCGCTGGGCCTGGCTGGCGGTCAACCTGGTCACCGCATTCATCGCCTCGCGGGTCATCGGCCTGTTCGAAGGCTCAATCGAGAAACTGGTGGCCCTGGCCGCCTTGATGCCCATAGTCGCCGGCATCGGCGGCAATTCGGGCAACCAGACCATCACCATGATCGTTCGGGCCATGGCCCTCGACCAGATGGGCACCGGCAACACCTCGCGGCTGATGCGCAAGGAGCTGGGCGTAGCCCTGATCAACGGCTTGATCTGGGGTGGCGTGATCGGCCTCGTGGCCTTCTACCTGTACGGCAGTTGGTCGCTCGGAGTGGTGATGACCGGCGCCATGACCCTGAACCTGTTGCTGGCCGCGTTGATGGGGGTGTTGATCCCCATGACCCTGACGCGCCTGGGGCGCGATCCGGCCATGGGCTCCAGCGTGATGATCACCGCCATGACCGACAGCGGTGGCTTCTTCATCTTCCTGGGCCTGGCCACCCTGTTCCTGCTCTGATCCCTCGCGCACAATTGGAAAAGCCGCCTCGAAAGGGCGGCTTTTTCGTTTTCGCTCAGCTCCGGCGTGTCATGGCGCTACCGACCGGCAAATCACAGGCATGAAAAAACCGGCTGGATGCCGGCTTCCTCATTCGATGCGGGGCGGTTTCAGGACTCTTCGGCCGCCAGTTCCGCATCGTGGGCGATCAGCGCGACCAGTGCATTCTGCTGGCGGCGCGACAGCTGACGGAAGCGCTGCAGCAGTTCGCGTTCGTGCAGGGTGAGCTCCGGGCTGTCCAGGCGCATGGAAACGCCTTCGTCCAGTGCGCCTTCCTGGAGCATGCTCTGCTCGAGGCGGGCGATGATCTCGGAGTTCATGCTGCGGTGGTGGTTGCGGGCCACGACAGCAATGCGTTCACGCATGCCTTCGGGGAGACGAACTACGAATTTGTCAGCCGTGCGACTGGAATAAATAGCCTGTTTCATAGGGCGCATACATTCAACCGGTTAGTTCAGGAAAGCGATGCTGGCAATGAGCTGCAAGATTGTCACCGGTTTGACTGTCCTTAGCAGCAATTGTTCAACCAGTTTCGCGATTCGATTCGGTATGACCCTGGGGTCAGCAAAACGTTTCCTTGACGTCAAATTGGTGTCGGATTGTGATCATTATAGCGGCTTTTCGCCAGCACCAATTGTCCAAATTGCGAGTGGCTGAGCAATTCGTACAACTCTGACCCGACGGTAGGCGGAAGCCATTTTGCCTACCTCACTTCTCCATCCTCCGCACCATTGCCGCCATCCCACGCGGGTTGGGCAATCAAGGCACGGTGATGCTGTCTGGCCATCATGCTACAGGGTAGCTGCAGATGTCTGACCACGCCGCCCGCGAAAGAATCCTTTGCGTTGTCACAAATCCGGTTCAAACTTTTCGTCTCCGCTCCATCTCGTTCAGACCCATCCCCATCAGGTGCACCCATGACAGGCAGGCTCATCTACCTCATTGGTCCTTCCGGTTCCGGCAAGGACAGCTTGCTCGATGCCGTGCGCGAGACCCTGGAGGGAGAGGGCTGCCGCGTCGCGCGTCGAGTCATCACGCGCTCGGCCGAGGCCAAGGGTGAACTGGCCGAAGCCGTCAGCGCCGAGGAATTTGCCCGCCGCGCCGAGCGGGGCGACTTCGCCATGAGCTGGTACGCCAACGGCTTGTCCTACGGCATCCCCGCCGTGATAGACGACTGGCTGGCGGCGGGAGACGATGTGCTGGTCAATGGCTCGCGCGGCTACCTGCCCGAAGCGCGGCGCCGCTATCCGCACCTGTTGGCTGTACTGCTGACAGTGGAAGATGCCGTCCTGCGTCGACGCCTGCATGCCCGTGGCCGCGAGTCCGCCGAAGAGATCGAGACCCGCCTGGCGCGCAACGCCGGCTTCGCCGACACGCTTCTGGCCGGCGAGAATCCCGACCTCTGCCTGCTGGACAACTCCGGCGATCTCGAGCAGACCTGTCAGCGTCTGCTGCAGCTCATCGAGGCCCACCGCTCCCAGGCCTGGCCGGACTCGGCATAGTTCTCAATCCAGCGGCAGCTCCGTGGTGCGCTTGACCTCGCTCATGGCGATGTTGGAGTGCGCCTCCAGGACATGGGGGCGTTGCAGCAGCTGGTCGCGCAGGAAGCGCTCGTAGCCGGCGATGTCCTTGGCCACCACCTTCAACAGGTAGTCCGAGCCGCCCGCCATGGTGTAGCACTCCTGCACCTCCGGGTAGCCGACTATGGCCTCCTCGAACTCCGTGAGGTTGTTGCGCCCGTGGGCCGACAGCTTGATGTTGACGAACACTGTGATGGAGAAGCCCAGCAGCTTGGGATTGAGCAGCGCCACCTTGCGCTCGATCAGGCCTTCCTCCTGCATCCGGTGGATGCGCCGCCAGCAAGGCGATTGCGACAGCTCCACCTTCTCCGCCACCTCGGCGGCGGAAAGGTCGGCGTCATGCTGAAGCAGGCGGAGGATCTTGCGGTCGATAGGGCTGAGCGGGCTCTGCATGAGTCATTCCTGAATCTTGTTCTTGTTGGATGGATCATGCGCAAGTCTGGCTTTGCGGCCCGAAAATAGAAAGAAAAAATCAGTACCGTCCAGTCATAGTCTTGCCATGTGTTCGACGCAGCGATCCTGCGTCGGGCTGAACAAGGGATGGCACCCACCGTTGCCATCCAGGTCGCCATAAAAATAAAAGGAGCGCCCGCATGTCCCTGGCCGAGATCCGCCTGGATGACAAATACCGTCTCGCAACCGGTCACCTCTACCTGACCGGTACCCAGGCGCTGACCCGCCTGCCCATGCTGCAGAAGCAACGGGACAAGGCCCACGGCCTGAACACCGCCTGCTTCATCTCCGGCTACCGGGGCTCGCCGCTCGGCAACCTCGACAAGAGCCTCTGGGAGGCCAAGTCCTTCCTCAAGGAAAACCACATCCACTTCCAGCCCGGTGTGAACGAGGAGCTGGCCGCCACCGCGTGCTGGGGCAGCCAGCAGACCAGCCTGTTCCCCGGCGCCCGCTACGACGGCGTGTTCTCCATGTGGTACGGCAAGGGCCCGGGGGTGGACCGCTGCGGCGACGTCTTCAAGCACGGCAACTCCGCCGGCGTGGCTCCCAACGGCGGCGTCCTGCTGCTGGCCGGTGACGACCACGGCTGCAAATCCTCCAGCATCGCCAACCAGAGCGAGCACGCCTTCATCGGCGCCTCGATCCCGGTGCTGAACCCGGCCAACGTCCAGGAAATCCTCGACTACGGGATCATCGGTTGGGAACTGTCGCGCTACAGCGGCTGCTGGGTAGCGCTCAAGACCATCGCCGAGAACGTCGACTCCTCCGCCGTGGTGGAAGTGGACCCGCTTCGCGTGGAGGTAAAGATTCCGGAGGACTTCGTCCTGCCGGAAGACGGCGTGCATATCCGCTGGCCGGACCCGCCCCTGGCGCAGGAAAAGCGCCTGAACATGTACAAGATCTACGCCGCCCGCGCCTTCGCCCGGGCCAACAACCTGAACCAGGTGATGCTCGATTCGCCCAATCCGCGTCTGGGCATCATCACCACCGGCAAGTCCTACCTCGATGTGCGCCAGGCACTGAACGACCTGGGCCTGGACGAGGAACTCTGCGCCAAGGTCGGCCTGCGGGTGCTCAAGGTCGGCATGAGCTGGCCGCTGGAACCCGTGTCCGTCCACGAGTTCGCCGAAGGCCTGGACGAAATCCTGGTGGTGGAGGAGAAACGCAGCGTCATCGAGGACCAGGTCACCGGCCAGCTCTACAACTGGCCTGTGGACAAGCGCCCGCGTGTGGTGGGCGAGTTCGACGAGCAGGGCAATTCGCTGCTGCCCAACCTCAGCGAGCTGACCCCGGCGATGATCGCCCGCGTCATCGCCAAGCGCCTGGCACCGATCTACTCCAGCGAGCAGATCGTCTCCCGCCTGGCCTTCCTCGCCGCCAAGGAAAAGGCCCTCGCCGAACCCAAGCACACCACCACCCGCACGCCGCACTTCTGCTCCGGCTGCCCGCACAACAGCTCCACCAAGCTGCCCGAAGGCAGCCGCGCCCAGGGCGGCATCGGCTGCCACTACATGACCCAGTGGATGGACCGCAATACCGACACCTTCACCCAGATGGGCGGGGAGGGCGCCACCTGGATCGGCCAGGCTCCCTTCACCGATACCCCGCACATCTTCCAGAACCTCGGCGACGGCACCTACTTCCACTCCGGCCAGCTGGCCCTGCGCGCGGCCGTGGCCGCCGGGGTCAACATCACCTACAAGATCCTCTACAACGATGCAGTGGCCATGACCGGCGGCCAGCCCATCGATGGCGAGCTGCGGGTCGACCAGCTCAGCCAGCAGGTGTTCGCCGAAGGGGTAAAGCGCATCGCCCTGGTCAGCGACGAGCCTGAGAAGTACCCGAGCCGCGCCGGCTTCGCCCCCATCGTCAGCTTCCACCATCGCCGCGACCTGGATGCCGTGCAGCGCGAACTGCGTGAGTTCAAGGGCGTTTCCGTACTGATCTACGACCAGACCTGCGCCACCGAAAAACGCCGCCGCCGCAAGCGCGGCAAGCTGGTCGACCCGGCCAAGCGCGCCTTCATCAACCCGGCGGTGTGCGAGGGCTGTGGCGATTGCAGCGTCAAGTCCAACTGCCTCTCCGTGCTGCCGCTGGAAACCGAACTGGGGCGCAAGCGCCAGATCGACCAGAACGCCTGCAACAAGGACTTTTCCTGCGTCGAGGGCTTCTGCCCGAGCTTCGTCACCGTCCACGGCGGCAGTCTGCGCCGGCCGGAAGCCGCCGGTGCCAAGGCGCTCTTCGTGGCCCTGCCGGAACCGCGTCAGCCTGGCCTGGAGCGTCCCTGGAACATCCTCCTGCCGGGCGTCGGCGGCAGCGGCGTGACCACCGTCGGCGCGCTGCTCGGCATGGCCGCGCACATCGAAGGCAAGGGCTGCACCGTGCTCGACCAGGCCGGTCTTGCGCAGAAGTTCGGCCCGGTGGTGACCCATATCCGCATCGCCGCCAAGCAGGACGACATCTACGCCGTGCGCATCGCCGCCGGTGAAACCGACCTGCTGCTGGGCTGCGACCTGGTGGTGTCGGCCAGCGAGGACGCCCTGGCCAAGCTCAACGAGCGCATCGCCCACGCCGTGGTCAACAGCCATGAAGCGGCCACCGCCGAGTTCACCCGCAACCCCGACGCCCAGGTACCGGGCGCGGCCATGCGCGAGGCGCTGGTGGAAGCGGTGGGCGAGGCCAAGACCCACTTCGTCGACGCCACCCGCCTGGCCACGCGCCTCTTGGGCGACAGCATCGCCACCAACCTGTTCATGCTCGGCTATGCCTACCAGAAGGGCCTGGTGCCGATCTCGGCCGAAGCCCTGGACAAGGCCATCGAGCTCAACGGTGTCTCGGTCGCCCTCAACCAGCAGGCCTTCCTCTGGGGCCGCCGTGCCGCCCACGACCTGGCGGCCGTGGAAAAACTCGCCAAGCCGCAACAGCCCGATGCGCCCAAGTGCGAGACCCTGGAAGAGATCGTCCAGTACCGCGCCGACCACCTGCGCGCCTACCAGAACGCCGCCTACGCCGAGCGCTATCGTGCCCTGGTGGAGCGCGTGCGCCAGGCCGACAGTGGCGAGGACAAGGCGCTGACCCGCGCGGTCGCCCGCTACTACGCCAAGCTGCTGGCCTACAAGGACGAGTACGAAGTGGCGCGCCTCTATAGCGACGCCAGCTTCCGCAAGCAGCTGGAGGCCCAGTTCCAGGGTGACTACCACCTGGAGTTCCACCTGGCGCCGTCCTGGCTGGCCAAGGCCGACCCGAACACCGGCGAGCCGCGCAAGCGTCGCTTCGGGCCCTGGATGCTCAAGGCGTTCGGCGTGCTGGCTGGCTTCAAGTTCCTCCGTGGCAGCGCGTTCGACCCCTTCGGCTACAGCGAGGAACGCAAGCTCGAGCGCGACCTGATCGCCGAGTACGAAGCCACCGTCGCGCTGCTGATCAAGGAGCTGAAGCCGAGCAACTACGCCGCGGCCGTCGCCCTGGCCGAACTGCCGGAGCAGATCCGTGGCTACGGCCCGGTCAAGGAACGCGCCCTGGCCAAGGTCCGCGAGCAGGAGAAACAACTGCGCGCCCGCCTAACCGCCAGCGAGATCCAGGTGCTGCACCTGTTCGACCCGGCCGCCTAGCAGAAGCCCCTCTCCCCCGGGAGAGGGGTTGGGGTGAGGGATGTTCGAGTGGTCTAGCGCATCCCTCATCCGGCCCTTCGGGCCACCTTCTCCCTGTGGGAGAAGGAATTGACCAATTCCTCGCGTTGCCAACAAGAATCCAGAGGTGCCCCCCATGTCCGTCTTCACCCATGTCGAGTTCGATCATCACGAGCAGGTGGTCTTCGGCCACGACAAGGCCACCGGCCTCAAGGCCATCATCGCCATTCACAACAGCAACCTCGGCCCGGCCCTGGGCGGTTGCCGCATGTGGCCCTACCTGAACGACGAGCAGGCCCTGCGCGACGTGCTGCGCTTGTCCCGTGGCATGACCTACAAGTCCGCCCTGGCCAACCTGCCCCTCGGCGGCGGCAAGGCGGTGATCATCGGCGACCCGCACCGCGACAAGAGCGAGGCCTTGTTCCAGGCCATGGGCGATTTCGTCGACAGCCTGGGCGGCCGCTATATCACCGCCGCCGACTCCGGCACCGGCGTCACCGAAATGCGCATCATGGCCGAGCGCAGCCGCCACGTGGCCGGCGCCGGTACCCGTGAAGCCCTGGGCGGCGGCGTGCGCGACGGCAACCCCTCACCGTCCACCGCCTACGGCACCTTCGTCGGCATGCGCGTGGCGGTGCAGCACCGTCTGGGCCGCACCGACCTAAATGGCCTGCGCGTGGCCATCCAGGGCGTCGGCCAGGTGGGCTTCTCCCTGGCGCAGTACCTCAAGGACGCCGGCGCCCAGCTCTGGGTCTGCGACATCCACGACGCCAACGCCCGCCGCGCCGCCGAGCAACTGGGCGCGACCGTGGTGGGGCAGAACGAGATCTATGGCCTGGACGTGGACGTCTTCGCCCCCTGCGCCATGGGCGGCATCGTCAACCCGCAGACCCTCGAGGCCCTGCGTGCGCCCATTATCGCCGGCGCCGCCAACAACCAGCTGGCCGATGCCGGCCTGGCTGAGCAACTGCGTCGCAGCGGCATCCTCTATGCACCGGACTACGCGATCAACGCCGGCGGCATCATCGACGTCTGGTACGAGCGCAGTGGCGGCAGCGAAGCAGCGCTGCGCCAGCACATCGAAGGCATAGGCGAGACCCTGCGCGAAGTCTTCGTCCGCGCCGACGCCGAAGGCCGCACCACCACCTCGGTGGCTGATCGCCTGGCGGAAGAACGCTTCGGCCGTTGAAGTGGATGCCTCGCGGGACAGCCATCCCGCGAGGCATGACAAATCGCTCGGACGTCGCTAACATGCCGCCGTCCTCAGGACCTCGCCATCGCCGGCGAGCCCGCCGCGTCCCAGTAGCTCAATTGGATAGAGCATCCCCCTCCTAAGGGGAAGGTTGGTGGTTCGAACCCACTCTGGGACGCCATTTCGATCGATGGATCGCTCGCCGTTTCCTATCTGACGATCTCGCGGCACCCCGCCTGCCTAGTCGAAGGCATATTCCAGATGCAGCCCGGCAAACCAGGCGCGTCCGGCGCCGGCCTCGTAGAAGCGCTGGTTGCCCTCGCCGATGATCACCGAGCCCACGTAGTCGCGGTCGAACAGGTTGTCCAGGCGCAGGGTCTGGCTGAAGTTCCAGGGCCGCAGGTCCTGTTCGAAGCGCAGGTACCAGTTGGCCAGGGCGTAGCCCGGCGCGGCGCGGGCCTGGTTGCTGTCTTCCACTTCCAGGCTGCTGCGCCACTGGCCTTCCAGGCCGGTGCTGAGGCCCTTGCGCGGCAACCAGGCCAGGGTGGCGAAGAGGTTGTGCTCGGCGATGCCGGGCATGCGCCGCCCCGAGGGGATCAGCTCGCCTGCGCTTTCGAAGGCCTGGCTGTATTTGGCGTCGAGCCAGGTGTAAGCCAGCTCCAGGCGCCAGTTCTCGTCCAATGGTTGTTCCAGGCCCAGCTCCAGGCCCCGGCGGCGGGTTTCGGCGGCGTTCTGGTATTGCGTGCGGCCACCCACCGAGGCCGCCACCACCAGTTCGTCCTCGGTGAGGATGCGGAACAGCGCCGCGTTCAGCCGGCCGCCGTCCGGCAGCATGGCCTTCAGGCCCATCTCGTACTGCTCGCTGGTGGCGGGCGCCAGGTCGAAGCCGAAGCCGCCGTCCGCCCCGGAGTAGGACAGCTCGTTCAGGGTCGGGGTCTCGAAACCCCTGGCCCAGCTGGCGTAGAGATTCAGCGCCGGGGTCAGGGCGTAGGTGGCGCCCAGGCTCGGCGTGGTCTTGCGGTAGGTGACGTTGCCGCTGTCGTCGCCGTTGGCCAGGAAGTGATCGTCCACCTCGAACGCCACCTCGTTGTGCCGCACGCCCCCCAGCAATCGCCAGTCGCCGTATTCCCAGGACAGCTGCAGGTAGGGCGAGGTGCTGGTCACGTCGTCGCGCTCGTCGCGGCGCAGCGCGCCTTTCACCCCCAGGCTGTCGCCGACGAAGTTCTCGTAACCCTGGCGATCGTCGCTGGAGAGGTCATAGTCGATCCCGGCGGTGGCGGTGAGCCGGCCGGGGCCGATGTCCCAGGGTTGGATCCAGCGGCTGCCGATGCCCTGGTAGTCGCGCTTGAAGTCGATCACCCCACCGGCCTGGCGCGGGTTGGCCTGCACCGCGACCGGGATCGACTGGAACTGGATCACCCGGCGCGTACCGCTGTACAGGGTGGTCTGCCAGGTGGCATCGCCGAAGCTGCGTTCGAGGTTGAGGCCGCCCTGGCGCTGGTCCACCGTCTTGCGGGTGTTGAACCGCAGGGTGTTGGCCGATACCGAGCGTGGGTCCTGGCGATAGGCCTCCCAGGTCAGGCCCTGGGGGTCCTGGGTGTCGTTCTGGTTCAGGTCGCTGTAGATCAGCGCCAGCCGGGTATCGGCGTCGGGGTTCAGGGTCAGCTTGGCGAAGGTCTTGTCGAACTGCGCCGCGCTGTGGTCGCGGTAGCCGTCGGTCTCGAAGTGGGAACGGTTGACCAGGTAGCCGACGCGGCCGTCGCCGCCTTCGACGGTCAGGCGTTCCCGCTGGGTGCCCCAGGACCCCAGGATGGCGCCGCCGGACAACCGCGGCGGTCCCTCGCCGTCGCGGGAGAACAGCTGCACCACGCCGCCGGAGTTGCTGCCATAGGTGGTGGCGAAGGGGCCGCGCAGCACTTCGATATGGTCGATCACGTCCAGGTCGAAGCTGGAGACCTGGCCCTGGCCATCCGGCGTGGTGGCCGGAATGCCATCGCTGAGCAAGCGGATGCCGCGCACGCCGAAGGCCGAACGGGCGCCGAAACCTCGGGAGGAGAGTTGCGGTTCCTGGGCGTAGTTCTGTCGATTCTGGATGGCGAGGCCAGGCACGCCGGAGAGTTGTTCGGAGAGGTTGATCCCCGGTTGCGCCCGTTGCTGCGGATCGACCCGGTCCACCGAGAACGGCAGGTCGAAGGCTGGCGCTCGATAACGGCTGCCGCTGATCACCAGCGGGGGAGCCTCGAGGGGCTGCGGATCGGCCGCCGCCAGCGGTTCGCCGAGCAGCAGGCAGAACAGCGGGGTGCAACGGGCGAAGCGTGCGGGAGAGGCCGGTCTTGCTGTCATTTTGATGGCTTTTGATAGTCCTTGATCTGCCCTGAAGGTAGCATCGCGTGCGATGCGCCGGCTTGCATGGCCGCGCGCGAGCAGAATCAACACGCGGCCAGCCCACGGCCGCCCAGGAAAAAGAACCCTGATCAAATGCGCAAGCATAGACGCCTGACTTTCCGCCAGATCGACCGCATCCACGTCGTCAACATCCTCAGCGGCGAGCCCATGGGTTACATCGCCGACCTGTCCCTGGGCGGGCTCAGGCTGGTGAGCCCTTCACCCCTGGCACCGGGCGCCTGCTTCGAGATCCGCCTGGAAATCCCGGTGCGGGAAGGGCATTTCCGCCATGTGGATATCCACATCGTCTGCCAGTGGTCACGCAAGGACGGTACCAGCGGCCGTTTCCACATCGGCTGCGCGCTGGACCGGCCGGCGCCGGCCTTCACCGAAATGGTCGCCTCGATGCACGCGTCGCTGGGGTTCGCGCGTTCCCTGAAGGTCTGAGCGCGGCACCGGCGGGTGAATTCATCCGCATGTTCGACCCACGGGCCGCTGGCGGCCCTTCGCGAATGAATTCGCTCCTACAGAAGCCGGCCGTGCCCGGTCAGTATTCCCAGGTTCCCGTAGGGGGCGCCATGCGCAGCGGCCAGGAAGCCATCCTCAGCCCAGGGTGCCGAGGATATTCACGCCCACCTTCTCCGGAATCTCGTTCTGCGACAGCACGTGCAGCCCTGGGCTGAACACCCGGGCGTAGCGCGCCAGCAGCGGGCGCAACTGGGGCATCACGGTGAGGATGGGCGGGTGGCCTTCCTTGCGCAGCTTCTCCTTCACCACCGGCATGGCGTTCTGCAGCTGGTTGAGCAGGGCCGGCTCCACCGGAATGTTGTCCAGGCTCACCGGGCCGGCCTGCTGGGCGATGCTCAAGGCCCCCAGCAAGGTGTTCTCCAGGGCGTTCTCCAGGATGAACACGGAGATCTCGCCGCGTTCCCCGGCGATCCGCGAAACGATGCTGCGGCGTAGCGCGTAGCGCACGTCGGAGGCCAGCAACACCGGGTCCTTGGTGCTCTCGCTGCCTTCGAGCAGGGCGGTAGCGATGCTGACGATGTCCTTCAGCGGCACTTCTTCCTGCAGCAACTGGCGGAACACCCGGTGCTGCTGGGAGTAGTTCAGCTGCGCCTTGAGCGAGTCCGCGAGCTTCGGCGCCTGCAGGGCCAGGCGTTGCATCAGGTGGTCGACGTCGTCGTGCTTGAAGATGTCCGGCAGGTGTTCGCGGACCACCTTGTTCAAGTGGGTGGCCACCACGCTGGCGCAGTCGATCACCTGGTAGCCCAGGTTCAGCGCGCGGGTCTTGTCGCTGGGGAGGATCCACACCACCTGCATGCGGTAGGCCGGGTCGGTGCCGAGGATGCCGTCGACCTCGCCGTAGACTTCCGGGGAAGGGATGGCCATCAGCCGGTCGGCGTGCAGCTCGGCACCGTCGATGCGCTCGCCGTTGATATGGATGCTGTACTGCGAGGCCTTTAGCCGCAGGCTGTCACGGATCTGCACCTCCGGCAGGAGAAAGCCGAGGCTCTCCGAGAGGGTCTGGCGTACGCCTCGTACCCGCTGGGCGAGAGGCGCGCCGCTGGCCTCGCTGACCAGCCCCACCAGCTTGTAGCCCAGGGAAATGGACAGTCGCTCCACCAGCGGGATGTCTTCCCAGGCGAGGTTCTGCACGCGCTCCTGGTCCATGGCCTTGCTCATCGCCTCGACCTGTTCCAGCTGCGCCGCCTCACTCACCGGTTCGGCCTTGGACACGCGCCAGCCGATGTAGGCGATCAGCGCGGCGAAGCCGAGGAAGGCGATGTGCGGCATGCCCGGCACCAGGCCGAGCACGGTGAGGATGCCGGCCACGGTGTAGAGCACCGACGGCGAGGCGAGCATCTGCCGCTGCACCAGGTTGGTGATATCGGCCGATTCGTTGACCCGGGTGACGATGATCGCCGCCGCGGTGGACAGCAGCAGCGCCGGGATCTGCGCCACCAGGCCGTCGCCGATGGCCAGCAGGGCGTACTGCTGGAACGCGTGGCTGCCGTCCAGTCCGTGGACGAACACGCCGATGGCGATACCGCCGAAGAGGTTGATCAGCAGGATCAGGATGCCGGCGATGGCGTCGCCGCGAACGAACTTCGAGGCCCCGTCCATGGCACCGTAGAAGTCGGCTTCCTTGGCCACTTCCTGGCGGCGGGTCTTGGCTTCTTCCTGGGTGATGATGCCGGCGTTGAGGTCGGCGTCGATGGCCATCTGCTTGCCGGGCAGGGCGTCCAGGGTGAAGCGCGCGGTCACCTCGGAGATCCGCTCGCCGCCCTTGGTGACGACCATGAAGTTCACGATCATCAGGATCACGAACACGATCAGGCCGACGATGAAGTTGCCGCCGATCACCACCTCGCCGAAGGCCTCGATCACCTTGCCCGCGGCGCCGGTGCCGGTGTGGCCGTCCAGCAGCACCACGCGGGTGGAGGCCACGTTCAGCGACAGGCGCAGCAGGGTGGTGACCAGGATCACCGTCGGCAGCAGGGAGAAGTCCAGCGGCCGCTTCGACGACACGCTCACCATCAGCACCAGGATCGCCATGCCGATGTTGAAGGTGAACAGCGCGTCCAGCAGCAGCGGCGGCAGCGGCAGGATGATCATCGCCAGGATCGACAGGATCACCAGCGGAATGCCGATGCGCCCGCTGCTCAGGGTGGGGGTCAGTTGCTGGAGTAAACGCATGGGTCAGTCCCTGTTCAGCAGGTCTTCGGGAATCGGGAGGTTCCTGGCCAGCTCGGGTTTGTCGCGGCGTCCCTGGCGCCACGCCTTGAGCTGGAGGATGTAGGTCAGCACGTGGGCCACGGCGCGGTAGAGCTGCATCGGGATCTGCTGGTTGACCTGGGTGGTGAAGTAGATGGCGCGGGCCAGGGGCGGCGCTTCCACCACCTCCAGGTCATGGGCCTGGGCCATCTTGCGGATGTACAGCGCGGTCTCGTCCACGCCACGGGCGATCACATAGGGTGCCTGGGCCTTCTTCGGGTCGTACTTGAGCGCCACCGCGAAGTGCACCGGGTTGACCACCACCACGTCGGCGTTCTTGATCACCCTGTTGATCTGCCGCTGCACCAGCTGCCGTTGCAGCTGCTTGATGCGCGACTTCACTTCCGGGCTGCCTTCCTGGTTCTTGTGCTCTTCCTTGCGCTCCTGCTTGGTCATGCGCATTTTCTTCATGAAGAAGAACCGCTGCAGCGGGATGTCGATCAGTGAAAAGACCACGAACACCAGCAAAAGCGAGAGCGTCGCGTCGAAGGCCAGGCCGAAGGCGCCGCGCAGGGCCTCGTGCAGGTTGCCGCGCTGCAGGGCGATCAGCTGGGGCAGGGCGTCGCCCAGTTGCCACCAGGCCACCAGGCCCAGCACCGCGATCTTCACCAGGGACTTCAGCAGCTCCGCCAGGTTCTGCAGGGAGAACATCCGCCCGAAGCCGGCGATGGGGTCGAGCTTGGACAGCTTGGGGTAGAAGTTCTTCGCGGCGAACACCCAGCCGCCGGAGAGCAGCGACAGCGCCACCACCAGCAACGGCGTGAGCAGCAACGGCAGGAGCAGCTGCATGAACAGCAGCAGGCCGTGGCCCATTACCAGGCGCAGGTCCTCCAGGCTGATCTCGCTGCGCGAGAGGTCCACCCAGCTCTGGCTGAACACGCTTTGAAGGCCATCCTGCAGCCAGCCGAGGCTGAACTTCAGCACCAGCAGGGTGGCCAGCAGGGAGAGGGTGGTGGAGAGGTCCTTGGAGCGGCTGACCTGGCCTTCCTCGCGGCTCTTCTTGAGCTTCTGCTGGGAGGCCTCTTCGGTTTTTTCCTGGGCGCTGCTTTGCTCAGCCATTGCGCCCCTCCACGAGGATGCGGCCGAGGTTGTCCAGCAGCTCGCGAGTCAGGTGCAGGTAGCTTTCCGGTAGGTTCGGCAGGGTCAGCTGGATGCACATCAGGCCAGCGATGATCGCCATGGGAAAGCCCAGGGAGAACAGGTTCATCGCCGGCGAGATGCGGTTCAGCAGGCCGAAGCAGAACTGCAGCAGGCTCATGCAGAACACCAGGGGCAGGGACACCAGCACCGCCGCCGAGAACACCCAGCCGAGGGACTGCAGCACCGCCTGCAGCCCGCTGTAGTGCAGTCCGCTGCCCACCGGCCAGTAGATGAAGCTCTGGAACAGGATGCTCACCACCAGCAGGTGGCCGTCGATGGCGAAGAACAGGAACACCAGCAGGATGAAGTAGAGCTGGAAGATGATCGACGACGAAGACACCCCGTTCACCGGGTCGTTGAACAACGCCATGCTCAGGCCCAGCTGGGTGGCGATCACATCGCCGACCATGCCGAAGATGGCGAACACCAGCATCAGCGCCAACCCCAGCAGCAGGCCGAAGGCGACCTGCTCCAGGGCGGTGAGCAGGCCCCGCGCCGACAGCGGCTCGATGGCGGGCATCGGCGGCAGGGCGGCGGCCAGGGCCAGGGTCAGGGCCAGCGCCAGGAGCACGCGCAGGCGCGCCGGCAAGGCCTTGTGGCTGAACAGCGGGGCGATGCCGAACACCGCCATGATCCGGCAGAACGGCCACCAGTAGCTCTGCAACTGGTGCAGGTACTGGCTCAATTGCAGGATCGCGTCGTTGCCCGCCATGCCATCAGCCGACCAGCCGGCCCGCCTGCTTGAAGGACTCGATGAACAGGTCGCTCAGGGTCCGCAGGATCCAGTTGCCGGCGAACACCAGCATGCCGAGGGTGATCAACAGGCGCGGCAGGAAGCTCAGCATCTGCTCGTTGATCTGCGTGGCGGCCTGGAAAATGCTGATCAGCAGGCCGCCGATCAGGCTCGGCACGATGAGCACGCAGACCACCAGGGTGGTGATGTGCACGGCGTTGGAGACGATGCCGACGGCGGTATCGGGGGTAAGCATGGTCGACCTCAGAACGGCTGCACGCTGGTGGTCAGGGTGCCCATCATCAGGGCCCAGCCGTCCACGAGGACGAACACCATCAGCTTGAAGGGCAGGGAAATCATCATCGGCGAAAGCATCATCATGCCCATCGCCATCAGCACACTGGCTACCACCAGGTCGATCACCAGGAAGGGCACGAAGATCATGAAGCCGAGCTGGAAGGCGGTCTTCAGCTCGCTCAGCACGAAGGACGGCAGCAGCAGGGAGAAGTCCAGCTCCTCCAGCTTGTCCGGCATCTTCTCGCCGGCCAGCGACACCATGGTTTCCAGGGAGTTGCGGTTGGTCTGCGCCAGCATGAAGTGCGACAGGGTGGTCTTGGCCCGCTCCAGGCCCTCTTCCAGGGAAATGGCGTCGGCCTCGAAGGGCTGGTAGGCCGTGCTGTACATCTCCTGCCAGACCGGGCGCATCACCAGCAGCGTCATGATCAGCGCGATGCCCACCAGCACGTTGTTCGGCGGGCTCTGCTGCAGGCCGATGGCCTGGCGCAGGATGGCCAGCACGATGACGAAGCGGGTGAAGCAGGTCATCAGCATGAGCATGGCCGGCAGGAAGCCCAGCAGCGTCATGACGATCAGGATCTGCAACTTGACGCTGAATGCCTGGCCGTTTTCCGTCTGGTTCAGGTTGAACAGTGTGATGTCGCCACCCGCGGCCTGGGCCAGCAGCGGCGCGCAGCCGGCCAGCAGCAGGGCGAGACAGGCCAGGCGACGGATCATGCCGGCAGTTCGTTGAAGCGGTTGCTGTTCAGCTCGACGATGCGCAGGCCGTAGTTGCCGTTCATCACCACCACCTCGGCCTTGGCGAAGAGCGCGCCGTTGACCTTCACGTCCAGGGGCTCGCCGGCCAGCTTGTCGAGGATGATCACGCTGCTGGTGTCCACCTCCATCAGCTCCTTGAGGGAGATCTCCACCGAGGCCACCTCCAGGGTGACGTTCACCGGGATCTTGCCGAAGAAGCTCATGTCCGGGCGTGGCGCCTGGCTGGCGATCGGCTCGAGGGTCTCGGCCAGGGCGCTGTCCAGGCCCAGGCCGTCGTCGTTGATCAGGGAGTCGAAATCGTTATCGGAAACCGGGCTGCTCATGGGGTCTTCACACTCTCGATGGACGTCAGGAACAAGGTGCCATCGTCTTCGAAAATGGCTCCACGGAAGAGGGGTTGCTGGTTCACGCGCACGTCGACGCGTTCCTTCAGGCGCAGGCTGAGGATGTCCCCCACCTGCAACCCGAGCACCTGGGCGAGCGGCATGCGCGCCTGGGCCAGTACGCAGTCCAGGCGCACCGGCAGGTGCTTGATGTTGTCCAGGGGGTCGCCGGCCAGGCGCGGTGGCGGGGGGCCTTTGATCAGGCTCGTGAGCTGGTCGGTCAGCTCGGCGTCCAGGTAGATGTAGAGCGACGATTCGCTGCCGGTGAGGTGGCTGGTGTAGCGCAGCTCGGCCACGTACTCCCAGAGGGTTTCCTCATAGGCGTTGTCGAACCGTTCGAGTTCGCCGAAGCCGGCGCCGGTCACCAGGGTGCGGCCGAAGATCCGGCAGATATCCAGGCCAAGGCGCTCACGCATCCGCTGCTCGGACGTGCTGACCGGTGTCTCTTCGTGGCTGGGCAGGCTGGTGCCGCCGTAGTAGCACTCCAGCGCTTCGCCGAGCAGGGCGCGATCGATGGCGAAACCCACCTTGCCCAGTACCGAGCGATAGATGCACTCGACCGGTTGCGGCGGCTGTTCGAAAACATCCACCTTGTTCAATTCGAGGTTTATTCGATAACTGCGCAGGAAGTAGTCGCTGATGATTCGCGGATACTTTCTCGCGGTTTCCTTTATATGTTGGGGAATCCGATGGTGGTGCCGCCCCAACTTTTGTGGCTTCAGGCGTATGAGGCTATCGGCGGGCACGCCATGATGGACTTTGGAGTTGCCAGTCATACTGAAGATTCGTAATTCCAGGTTTGCACCACAGTGCGTTTGGCGAACGCCAGAATGTCTCGGCCGAAGACATCTCTTGCGCCGACGTGCTGCTCCTTGCCAATTGCGCTGGAAATCTCACGCATCCATCGCAAGCTTGGCCACTGGCGGCGCCATTGTAGGGCTGCAGCTTTTCTGGGTTTAAATCAAGAGCTGTCAAAAGCTATCTTTTGATCTTTGATTTGGACTTTTGACGGTAAATAAGCGGGGTTTGATAGGGGTTTTACGGCGTACTCGTTATTGTGCGCGAACCTATGCCGGCGGGTGGCCACCAGAGAGTGGTATGGAATTGCCGGATACAGAGTTAAGGCGACCGTTCAAGCAGAAAGTTCAAATTTATTTCGAAATTATTTCGAAGTTGCAGAGTGCCGGGTTGGCGCAAGGGAAAGATGCAGGTGATATGCGATGAATAGCCAAAGTCAGGCGCTGTCCCGAATGGAACAAGGGCTGCTCGGACAAGTCCCGGCATTACAGCAAGTCGCGGTTATCGGTTGTGCCGAACAATGCCGCGCGCTGCTCGACGGGCTGCGTCGCCAGGGCTGCCGGGTGGCGCTGTTCGCCGACCTTGAAGCGGTGGACGCCGCCGACCTGGCCGACGCCGACCTGGCCTTCGTCTTCGCCAGCCAGCAGCCCGCCCAGGCGCTTTATGCGCGCGTCGGTGCGCTGCTGCGGCAAGCGCCCCAACTCAGCCTGGTGCCGCTGGTGGAATACGCCGACCAGGAGAAGGCCGCGACCCTGCTGGAGCTGGGCTGCATCGACTACCTGCTGACCCCCTTCAGCGGTACCCAGCTCAGCGCCTTGCTGCAGCGCCAGGCCCAGGCCCGCGCCGCCCAGGACGAATTCGTCTGCTGCTCCCAGGCCGGGCGTCGCCTGCTGGCCATGGCCCAGCGCGTGGCGCCGACCCGCGCGCCGATCCTCATCAGCGGCGAGACCGGCACCGGCAAGGAGCTGATGGCGCGCTACATCCATCGATTCTCCGCGACGCCGGGCGCCCCCTTCATCGCGGTGAACTGCGCGGCCATTCCCGAAGCCATGCTCGAATCCATCCTGTTCGGCCACGAGCGCGGCGCGTTCACCGGTGCCGTGACCGCGCAGCCGGGGAAGTTCGAACTGGCCAACGGCGGCACCCTGCTGCTGGACGAGATCGGCGAATTGCCGCTGAACCTGCAGGCCAAGTTGCTGCGGGTGCTGCAGGAGCAGCGCGTCGAGCGCCTGGGTGGACGCAGGGAAATCGAACTGGACGTGCGCATAGTCGCCGCCACCAACCGTGACCTGCAGGACGAAGTGGCGGCGGGGCGCTTCCGCGCCGACCTGATGTTCCGCCTCGACGTGTTGCCCCTGCACATCGCCCCGCTGCGCGAGCGCAAGGACGACGTGCTGCCCCTGGCGCGGCGCTTCATCCGCAAGTACGCCCCCCAGGACGCCCAGCACGACCTGCTCACCGACAGCGCCTGCCAGGCCCTGCTGGCCCACGACTGGCCGGGCAACGCCCGCGAGCTGGAGAACTGCCTGCAGCGGGCCCTGGTCCTGCGCAATGGCTTGTTCATCCAGCCGCGCGACCTGGGCCTGGCCGCCGTCGAAGGCCAGCCCCAGACCCCGGGCGTGCAGCCGGTAGCGGCCGTGGAAGGCCGCGCCGCCCTGCGCGCCAGCGGCAAGCTCGCCGAATACCAGCACGTGCTGGACACCATTCGCCGTTTCGGCGGCCACAAGACCAAGGCCGCCGAAAGCCTGGGCATGACGCCCCGGGCCTTGCGCTACCGCCTCAACGCCATGCGCGAGCAAGGCCTGCAGGTACAGCTCTGACCCTTCCTGGAGAACAAGCATGAGTTCGATCACACAGGTCCAGCAGGACATGCTGGCGCGCATGGGGCAGTTCGCCGAACTGGCCGGCGGCGACGCCGTGCGCCCGGCCTCCCTGCCGATGGCCGAGGCCGGTGGCTTCGGCGAGTCCTTCGAGTCCGCCCTGCGCGCGGTGGATGCCGAGCAGCACCGCTCCAGCCAGGCCATGGAGGCGGTGGACAGTGGCCGCAGCGACGACCTGGTGGGCGCCATGGTGCAGAGCCAGAAGGCCAGTGTGTCCTTCAGCGCCCTGATGCAGGTGCGCAACAAGCTGGCCTCGGCCTTCGACGACGTCATGAGAATGCCGCTCTGAGCGGCGCGGGAAGCTGAATCGTGCTGCAGTTGATCAAGAGCAAGTTGCCCGAGGGCGGCTTCAAGCCCGACCCACGCCTGACCCTGCTGGCCATGGCCGGCGCCGCCGCGCTGCTGGCCGTCGGCACCGTCTTCTGGCTCTGGCGCGACCAGGGCGCGTTCAAGCCCTTGTATGGCGCCGGCGAAGCCTTCCCGGCCGCCGAAGTGATGCAGGTGCTGGACACCGAGGGCCTGGCCTACCGCATTCATCCGCAGAGCGGCCAGGTGCTGGTGAGCGATCAGGACCTGGCGCGAGCGCGCATGCTGCTGGCGGCCAAGGGCGTGAAGGTCTCGGTGCCGCCGGGCTACGAGCTGTTCGACAAGGACGAGCCCCTGGGCACCAGCCAGTTCGTCCAGGACGTGCGCCTCAAGCGCAGCCTGGAAGGCGAGCTGGCGCGCACCATAATGGCCGTCAAGGGGGTGAAGTCCGCCCGGATCCACCTGGCCCAGGAAGAAGCCACCTCCTTCGTGGTCAACCGCCGCTCGCCGCCCAAGGCCTCGGTGATGCTCACCCTCGATCCGGGCACCCGGCTCAAGCCGGAGCAGGTCGGCGCCATCGCTAACCTGGTGGCCAACAGCGTGCCGCAGCTCAAGCCCGAAGACGTCAGCGTGGTCGACCAACTGGGCTCGCTATTGTCCCGTGGCCTCAATGCCTGGGGCGGGCCGGGGCAGAACTGGGAAGTGATCGACGACTACCAGCAGAAGGCCGTGGCCAACGTCGAGGAAGTCCTGGCGCCGGTGCTGGGCGCGGGCAACTACCGCATCAGCGTCGCCGCCGACATGGACTTCAGCCAGAAGGAAGAAACCTTCCAGGCCTACGGCGAGACCCCGCGCATGCGCAGCGAAGTGCAGCGCAACGAAGCCACCCTCGACCAGCTCGCCCTCGGCGTGCCCGGCTCCCTGAGCAACCGCCCGCCGCCGGCGCCGCCGCAACAGCCCCAGGGCACGCCGGCCGCGCAGCCCGGCCAGCCCCAGGCGGGCAACAGCGACGTGCAGACCGAGAACAAGGCGGCCACCTCCACGCGCAACGAAACCACGCGGCAGAACGACTTCGACCAGAGCGTCACCCATATCCGTCATGCGTCCTACGCCCTGCGTCGGCAGAGCGTGGCCGTGGTGCTCAACGCCGCCACCGCGCCGGAAGGCGGCTGGACCCCTGATGCCCGCGCCCAGCTGGAAGCCACGGTGAAGAGCGCCGTGGGCTTCGACGCCCAGCGCGGCGATGAACTGACCCTGAGCGTCTTCCCCTTCACCCAGCCGGTGCTCAGCGAGGACACGGCGGCCTGGTGGGAAAGCGGCGCCTTGCAGGAGTGGATCAAGCTCGGCCTGCTGGGCCTGGTCAGCCTGCTGCTGCTCCTGCTGGTGGTGCGTCCGGCGGTCCGCCACCTGACCCGCACACCGGAGGCGCCCATGGGCCTGGAGGCACTGGACAGCCCCGAGGCGCTGGCCGCGCTGCCGCGCCATGAGGCCGAACGCCTGCTGGGGCGCAGCGCCTTGGCCGAGCAGGGCGGTGGCAGCGTGTTCGGCGAGCTGAACCCGCTGTCGGAAATCCGCCTGCCGGCACCGGGCTCCGGCCTGGAGCTGCAGATCGAGCACCTGCAGATGCTCGCCCACAACGACCCCGAGCGCGTCTCGGAGGTGATCAAGCATTGGATCGGCCGGAATGAGAGAAGCCATGAGCCAGCCTGATGAAGGGGCGCTGCCCTCGGTCAAGGACCTGAAGAAACGCACCGTGCAGTTGCGCTCGGTCAGCTCGCTGGAGCAGGCGGCGATCCTCATGCTGAGCATGGGCGACGACATCTCCGCGGGGGTGCTGCGGCATTTCACCCGCGAAGAGATCATCGCCATCAGCCAGGCCATGGCGCGCCTGTCCAACGTCAAGCAGCCGATGGTGTCCGATGTGATCGGCCGCTTCTTCGACGACTACAAGGAGCAGAGCAGCATCAAGGGTGCGTCCCGTGGCTACCTCTCCGGCATGCTCGGCAAGGCACTGGGCAGCGACATCACCCGCAGCCTGCTGGACAGCATCTACGGCGAGGAAATCCGCGCCAAGATGGCCAAGATGGAGTGGCTCGATCCCAAGCAGTTCGCCGCCCTGATCGCCAAGGAGCACGCGCAGATGCAGGCGGTGTTCCTCGCCTTCCTGCCGCCGTCCATGGCCACCGAGGTCCTCGAAGCCATGCCGCCGACGCGCCAGGACGAACTCCTGTACCGCATCGCCAACCTGTCCGAGGTCAACAGCGATGTCATCCGCGAGCTGGAACAACTGATCGACCGCAGCCTCAACGTCCTCACCACCCAGGGTTCCCAGGTGCGCGGGGTGAAGCAGGCGGCGGACATCCTCAACCGCTTCAAGGGCGACCGCAACCAGATGTTCGAGCTGCTGCGGGCCCACAACAACGACCTGGTGACGCGGATCGAAGACGAGATGTACGACTTCTTCATCCTCTCCCGGCAGAACCAGGACGTGCTGCAGACCCTGCTGGAGGTCATCCCGCTGGACGAGTGGGTGGTGGCCCTGAAAGGCGCCGAGCCCGAGCTGGTGCGCGCCATCCAGGCCGCCATGCCCAAGCGCCAGGCGCAGCAGATGGAGTCCATCAACCGCCGCCAGGGCCCGGTGCCCCTGAGCCGCGTCGAGCAGGTACGCAAGGACATCATGGCCGTGGTCCGCGAGATGGCCGCCGAAGGCGAGCTGCAACTGCAACTGTTCCGCGAACAGACGGTGGAGTAGGGCGATGACGGTCAGGGTGATCAAGTCAGCGGGAGTGGCCTGGCGGGCCTATCGCTTCCCGCCGCGTTCGCGCGTGCTGCCGGGTGAGGGCACCGAATGGGAAAGCGACCCGGCGGCGCGCCAGCGCGCGGTGGCCGACGGTTTCCAGGAAGGCATCGAGCGTGGCTTCCAGGAAGGCCTCGCCGAGGGGCGCGAAGCCGGCCAGCGCGAAGGGCTGGAACGCGGCCGCCAGGAAGGCCTGCGCATGGGCCGGGAAGAGGGCCGCCAGCTCGGCCAGCAACAGTTCGAGGAAGCCGGTCGGCCCCTGCGGGTGGTGGCAGACGAGTACCAGCGTTTCCTCCAGGCGTTCGAGCAGTCGCGTCGCCAGGAACTGCTGGAGATGGTGAAGAAAGTGTCCAAGCAGGTGATCCGCTGCGAACTGACCCTGCATCCCACCCAGCTGCTCAGCCTGGCCGAGGAAGCCCTGGCGGCCATGCCCGGGGACCCGGGCGAGGTGCAGATCCTGCTCAACCCCGAGGAGTGCGCGCGAATCCGCGACCTCGCGCCGGAGCGCGCCGAAGCCTGGCGCCTGGTGCCGGACGAGCGCCTGGCCCTGGGCGAGTGCCGGGTGGTGACCGCCCAGGCCGAGGCCGATATCGGCTGCCAGCAGCGCCTGGACTCGTGCATGGATGCCCTGGCGGGCCACCTGCAGGGCGAGGACTGAAATGAGCGCGCGGGAATCCTTCAACCTGGACGAGGCCCTGCGCTCACTCGACGGCGTCCAGCTGGCCAAGGTCAGCGGCCGCCTGGTGCGGGTTTCCGGGATGCTCCTGGAGAGCCTCGGCTGCCGCCGCATGACCGGCCAGCGCTGCCTGGTGGAACTGGCCGACGGCAGCATGCTGGAGGCCCAGGTGGTGGGCTTCAATCGCGATATCACCTACCTCATGCCCTTCAAGAAACCGGTGGGGCTGACCTCCGGCTCGCGGGTCTTCCCAGCCCGCGACCAGGCCCTGCTGCAGATCGATTCGAGCTGGCTCGGGCGCGTGGTCAACGGCCTCGGCGAGCCCCTCGATGGCCTCGGCAAGCTGGCTGGGCGCGACCCGTTGCCGGCCGAGCTACCCTCGGTCAACCCGCTGCGCCGGCGACCGGTGAGCGAGCCGCTGGACGTCGGCGTGCGCGCCATCAACGCCATGCTGACCTTGGGCAAGGGCCAGCGGGTCGGCCTGTTCGCCGGCAGTGGCGTGGGCAAGAGCGTGCTGCTGGGCATGATCACCCGGCAGACCAAGGCCGACGTGGTGGTGGTGGGGCTGATCGGCGAGCGTGGCCGCGAAGTGCAGGAATTCCTCCTCCACGCCCTCGGCCCGGAAGGCCTGAAAAAGGCGGTGGTGGTGGTGGCTCCGGCCAACGAGTCACCGCTGATGCGCTTGAAGGCCACCGAACTCTGCCATGCCATCGCCGCCTATTTCCGCGACCAGGGCAACGACGTACTGCTGCTGGTGGACTCCCTGACCCGCTATGCCATGGCCCAGCGCGAGATCGCCCTGGCCCTGGGCGAACCGCCTGCCACCAAGGGTTATCCGCCTTCGGTGTTCGGCCTGCTGCCGGAGCTGGTGGAAAGCGCCGGCAACGGGGAAAACGACAAGGGCAGCCTCAGCGCCATCTACACGGTACTGGCCGAAGGCGACGACCAGCAGGACCCGATAGTCGACTGTGCCCGCGCCATCCTCGACGGCCACATCGTGCTCTCAAGGCGCCTGGCCGATGTCGGCCATTACCCGGCCATCGACATCGCCGCCTCGGTCAGCCGCTGCATGAGCCAGGTGTCCCAGCCGCGCCATCTGGCGGCGGCGCGCCAGCTGAAGGAGTTCAGCGGCACCTACGACAAGATCAAGGAACTCATCCCGTTGGGGGGCTATACCCCGGGCATGGACATGAAGACCGACCGCGCGGTGCAACTGGCGCCGGCCATCGAGCGCTTCCTGCGCCAGGACGTGGGGGAGGGCGCCGAACTGGACGCCTGCATCACCGCGCTCAGAGGGTTGGCCGGGGCATGAAGGAGCAGATCGAGGTGCTCTCGCGCCTGGCCGGCCTGCGTGGGGTGAAGGTCCGCGAGATACTCGGGCGGGTCAACTACCAGCGCAACCTGTGCCAGCGCTACCGCAACAACATCGCCGGCCTCGGCAAGCTGTGCGGCTTCAGCTCGCCGGTCAGCACCCCACTGCAGCGCAGCAACCAGCAGCAGTACAAGCTCACCCTGCACAAGATGCTGCAACTGCAGAAGGTGGAACTCTCGGTGGCCGAGCAGACGCTGGCGCGCATCCAGGACGAACTGCTGGCGGCCATGCGCAGCGAGAAGCTGCTGGCCCAGGTCATCGACGGGCGCCTGCAGGAGTGGCAACAACTGCTTGCCCGGCAGGAGCAGCAAATCCAGGATGGGCTCGCCAGCCAGGCCTGGTGGCGTTCTCACGAATGAGGTCTGATGCGTGGAGAGTGAATAGAGGAAAATTTCTTTCCGCCGCACTTAAGTCCCGCTTTGATGCGGTCGCCTGTATGGCAGTAACCCGATGATCTGGACGCAATCATGGAAATCAGCAGGCATTTGAAATCCGTCGCGGCCGCCCAGGCCGAAGCCGCCGACACGCTTCGCCAGGAGCCGCCGAAGGCTGCCCGCGAGGCCGCCACCAGCCGCCCGCCGGAGAAGCTGCAGCTCGACCAGATGCAGCAGACCCTGCGCGAGATGCCCGACGTCGATCTCGCCCGCATCGAGGAAATCCGCCAGGCCCTGCGCAGCGGTGGTATCGAGACCGACGCCCGTTCCCTGGCCGCGAGCATCCTCGGCTACCACACCGGCAGCGAGTCGTGACCCGTCGCGACAAGCTGCTGCACCTGGTGGAATGCGAGATCCAGCAGGATGGCGTCGACTACCTGGCATTGCGCGGCTTGATGCAGGCCCTCTACGGACACCTGCTGGAACGTGACAACCTCGAGATCGACCAGCACAACCGCGACATCCTCCGGCTGGTGGACGACATCGCCGCGCGCGCCGAGCGCCGCACCAAGGTCCTCGCCGCCTTCGGCTTCGAGCCCGGGCTGGCCGGTATGGCTGCGCTGCTGACCCACTTCCCCGGGCGTCGCGGCGAGCAACTGCAGCAGGCCTGGCAACGGCTCGGCCAACTCGCCAGCCAGTGCAAGCGCCTGAACGAACGCAACGGCAAGCTGCTGGCGATGCACCACGACATCCTCGCCCAGCTCCTCGGCACCGGCGCCGGTCCCCAGCTCTATACCCAGCAGGGGTATTGAGCGGAGCAGCCCCACGGGCTGCTTTCGCGAATGAATTCGCTCCTACAGGAAAAGCACTCATCTGCGTGCCCGCACGTACTGCCCCCTCTCCCGTCGGGAGAGGGTTGGGGTGAGGGCAGCCAGTCTTCGCTGGGAGTCCGCAGGGCAGACCTGCGGTCCGCTTTCGCGAATGAATTCGCTCCTACAGGAAAGCACCCATCTGTGTGCCCGAACGAATTCACCCTCATCGCCACGACACTCCCTTAACGAATCCCTCCGCCAGGTCGCCTTTGCCAGGTACCACTCCCACCGACGGGGTGCGGAAACGGCCTTTCCCCTTGTCGCCCGGTTGCGTCCAGGAGGAAGTCCAGCTTCTCCCTATCCGGGCTGAAAGCCGCATGAATACTGGCTATCGGCCATTGGCATCGAACTTGCTCTTCAAGGCTCAAGGGGTATCACGACATGGCTATAGATTCCGATTACGTAAAGCAGATGGCATCGCAGCTGGCCAACTATGAAGTGCAGTCCGCGCTGACCAAGGCCAACCGCAACCAGACCGCCTACAAGTCCCAACTGACCGCGGTGACCACGCTGGATACCGCGCTCAAGAGCTTCTCCTCGGCGATCAAGGGGCTGAAGAGTTCCTCCACCAGCATGCTGGTGAACAAGGCCACCTTCAGCAAGGAAGGCGTGGCCACCGCCACCGTGGGGCCCAAGGCCGTGTCGGGCAGCTACCAGTTCTTCGTCGAGCAGCTGGCCAGCTCTCACCAGGTGGCGCTGCAGGGCCTGACCACTGACGACATCGATACCCAGGGCGAGCTGACCATCGGCCAGGATGGCAAGTCGTTCAAGATCAACCTCGCCAGCATCGACACCGACGGCGACGGCAAGAACTCCCTGGACGAACTGGCCGCGGCCATCAACGCCGCCACCGACAACACCGGGGTCAAGGCCAGCCTGCTGCGCAGCAATGGCCAGGTGTCCCTGGTGCTGGGCGCGGAGAAGAGCGGGGCGGCCAACGCCATCAGCCTGTCCCTGTCCGGGACCGACAGCGCGAGCAGCGTGTTCGAGAATGCCGTGGCCAACCGCACCGAACTGTCGGCGGCCAAGGATGCGCGGGTTCGCCTGGGCGGCGAGACCGGCATGCTGCTGACCAACGCCAGCAACACCTTCGACAGCCTGATCGACGGCGTCAGCCTCACCTTCAACCAGACCCACAAGTCCGGCGATCAGCCCCTGCAGGTGGACATCGGCCAGGACCAGGCCGGTACCTCGGACCAGGTGAAAAAGTTCGTCGATGCCTTCAACACCCTGATGGGCACCTTCGACACCTTGACCGCCAGCGGTGGCGAGGATGGCAGCACCCGTGGCGTCCTGGCCGGCGACTCCGGCGTGCGCGCCATCGAGAGCATGCTCAACCAGCTGGTGCGCAAGGAGTTCGGCGGCGCGACCCTGATCAACTTCGGCATCAGCGCCGACCGCAACGGCAAGCTGAGCATCGACGCCGCTCGCTTCGAGAAAGCCGTGGCCGCCGATCCCCAGGGCCTGGAACAACTGTTCCGCGACAAGGACAGCCTGCTCGACTCGGTGGACAAGAGCCTCTCGGTCTACACCAGCAGCGTCAACGGGCTGATGAAGAACCGCAAGGAGTCGCTGAACCTGAACCTCAAGCGCGTCGACCAGCAGTTCGATGCCATCGAGAAGCAGTACGACAACTACTACAACCGCTACCTGAAGCAGTACACCAGCATGATGCAGATTATGGATTCCATGTCCCAGACCAGCGGGATGTTCCAATGAGCGGCTACGACATGACGGACAGCTACAACAGCTACCGCTCCATCGACCTGGAGGCCAAGGCCGCCGCCGCCTCGCCCTACGAGCTGGTGCTGGTGCTGTTCGACGGCCTGCTCGACGAGCTGGCCCGCGCCCGTGGCCATATCGAACACAAGCGCTTCCAGCAGAAGGGCCAGTCCCTGGAGAAGTGCCTGAACATCCTCAATGGCCTCAACGGCGCCCTCGACTACGAGGGCGGCGGCGAGGTGGTGCAGGGCATCGCGCGCCTCTACGACTACTGCATCTATCGCCTCTCCGATGTCAGCGTGACCCTGTCCCTGGAAGGCCTGGACGAAGTGGTGCACCTGCTCGGCACGTTGCGCGAGGGGTGGGAGGGCGTGAGTGCAACCCGCCGTTGAAATCCGCCGGGTGCGCGAACTGCACGCCCAGCTGGACCTGGCCCTGCGCTCCCAGGACTGGGACGCGGTGAGCCGCGCCGACCTCGCCATCCGCCAGTACTTGCAGGCCCAGGCTGGGCGCAACGACCTGGCGACGGACGTGACGGAGGCGCGGCGCTGGCTGAAGGCGCTGCACGATCGCGCCATGCAGGCCTGCGCCGACGAATGCGAGCGGCTGCGCCGCCTGATGTTGAACCACCTGGAGTACGCCGAGGGACGTTCGGCCTATATGCAGGTGGAGGCTTACCTTGGAGGGCAATAGGCCGTGATCCAGACCTTCGATGCGGCGCCCCAGCCCCAGGCCATGGCGGCCCCGGCGCAGGCCCCGCTGCCCGCCGCGCCCTGGCAGCCGGAGATTGGTTCGGCGCTTCCGCCGAGCTTCAGCGATGAGCTGCTGAACAGCGTGCAGGTCGTTGCCGATGTGCCGGAGGAGGCCGCCCTGGTCGAGCCGCTGGCCGAAGCGCCGAGCGAGCCCGCCGCCGCGCCGCAGGTGCCCGCCGAGCAGCAGGACCCGGCGGCGCTGACTCCGGAACTCTGGCTGCTGAGCATGCTCGGCCAGCAGAACCTCCAGGTGCAGGCGCAAGACAAGCCGAACGCTGTCGATGCCGTTCGCGCGCAGCAGTCCGTAGCCGCGCAGCAGTTCCTAGCCGCGCAGCAATCCATAGCCGCCGCGCCCGTCCCGACCCGTCAGCTGGACGATCTCGCCGCTGACGCCCAAGTCCAGCCCCAGGCAGCCGCGCACAGTGCCCGCGCGGCCCTGGATACCCCGGACCTCCCGCCGGCACTGGTGCCCCAGGCGCCGTCCGATGAGCTCGCGGCAGTCGGCGAACGCCCGGCCCTGGCCTTGGTGTCCGCTACCCAGGGCGAGGCGCCGCGCAGCCCGGTACAGGGCACCGCGCCGAGTGCAAGCGGACGAGCGCCTACCTTCGAGCGTGGCCTCAGCCTGCACGGCAACGAGGCCCGCTGGGGCGAGCAGATGCTCGGCGCCCTGCGTGACAGCGTCGAGTTGCAGCTGAGCCAGCGCGTGCAGAACGCCACCATCCGTCTCGACCCGCCGGAGCTGGGCAGCCTGGAGATCCTCCTGCGCCACGAATCCGGCCAGCTCAACGTACAGATTTCCGCCAGCCAGGCCGATGTCGCCCGTGCCTTGCAGGGCACCAGCGATCGCCTGCGCCAGGAACTGGTGGGGCAGAACTTCCTCCAGGTCAGCGTGCAGGTTTCCGCCGATGGCCAGCAGGGCCAGGGGCAGCGGCACGCCCATGGGCGGACGTTCGACTTCGAGGCGCCCCTGGCTGCCCGCGAAACGTCCGATGAGTCCGACGCAAGCCCCGGCGCGAGAGTCTCCGGCCAGGATGTGCTGGTCACCGTCTAACCCGATCCGAACCCCCAAGAGCCAGGTCCAACCGAGAATTCCGCATGTCCACCACGCGTTTGGTTTTGCTGATGTTCGTCCTCAACATCGCCGTCGTCCTCGGCGGCGTGTTCGTCAATTACAAGATGATCCAGTCCGCCACCCTCGGTGCGGCCCAGCCGGCGGCCGAGGGCCAGGAGCAGGCGGCTGCCGAGGAGGAGGAAGAAGAGCCCGTCGAGTACGTCTTCGTGCCGGTGGAGAAGGTCATCGTCAGCCTGCCGGGCGAAGGCCGCGAGCACTACTTCGTGCTCGACCTGGTGCTGCAGGCCGAGTTCGGCACCGATCCGAAGAAGCTGGAGCAGGTCGACCCCATGGTGCGCAGCTCGGTGGTGGCCAATCTCTCGGCCATGCGCTTCGACGAACTGCGCGCGCTGCAGATTCCGCAGCTGCAGCGGAAACTGGAAGAGGTGCTGCTTGCCGACTTCGCCAGCCGCAAGGTGGCGACGCCCTTCCAGCATGTGCTGGTCAGCAAGATGATCGTGCAGTAGGACCGGGGCCCGCGCCATGAATGCCAACTGTCACGCCGACTTCGACTACTCCGCCGCCCAGGATGCACTGGTGGTGCTGTCGCCGGCGGCGGAGCAGCGCTGGATGATGCAGTACCTGCCCCTGGTCAGGCGCATAGTCGGCCAGCTCTCGCTGCAGGCCAACCAGGTGCTGGACCGCGAGGACATGGAACAGATCGGCCTGATGGGCCTGCTTGAAGGCTTGCGCCGCTACGGTGAACCCGACGAGCAGTTCGGCCGCTTCGCCGCCTTGCGCATCCGTGGCGCCATCCTCGACGAATTGCGTCGCCAGGACTGGCGCCCGCGCCAGGTGCGCCAGCAGGCCCACAAGCTGCGCGACAGCATCCGCGGCCTGGCGCGCAAGCTCGGCCGCGAACCCGGCGAGGAGGACATCCTCGCCCACACCGGGATCAGTGCCCGGGACTACCAGGACTTCCTCCAGGCCGAATCCAGCGAGGCCATCGAGAGTCTCGACGCCTTGCTCCAGTCCGGCCAGGAACAGTTCCACGACGCCGGCTCGGCGGTCGAGGAACGGGTGCTGCAACAGCGTCTGCTGGAGCAGGCCCTGAACCATCTGAACGAACGCGAGCGGCTGATCCTCACGCTCTACTACCAGCACGAACTCAACTTGAAGGAGATCGCGCTGGTGCTGGAGCTGACCGACGCCCGCATCTGCCAACTGATGAAGCAGGCCATCGCCAAGGCCTGTCGTTTCCTCACCGCGAGAACGTAGAAGCCGCCATGCAGAAAGTACTGGGTTCACTCATCATCATCGCCTGCGTCCTCGGGGGCTACGCCATGGCCAACGGCGACATGCGCGTGCTCTGGCAGCCGGCGGAAGTGCTGATCATCCTCGGCGCCGGCCTCGGCAGCCTGATCGTCGCCAACCCCCGCGAAGTGCTGCTGGAGATGTGCTCGCAGATCAAGGGCGTGTTCGTCCACAAGCGCCGCGACGAGGAGTTCCAGCGCCAGCTCCTGATGATGCTCTACGAGCTGCTGGAGATGGTCGACGTGGGTGGCCTGAAGGTGCTCGATGCGCACATCGAGGAGCCGGAGCAGAGCGAGCTGTTCGCCAAGTACCCGCTGATCCTCCAGGAGCCCAACCTGATGGCCTTCATCGCCGACAACTTCCGCCTGATGGCCATGGGCAAGATCAGCGCCCACGAGCTGGAAGGCTTCCTCGAGCAGGAGCTGGAAGCCATGGAGCACGCTCTGCTGCAACCCTCCAAATCCTTGCACAAGGTGGGCGAGGCCATGCCGGGCTTCGGCATCCTGGCGGCGATCATGGGCATCATCATCACCATGGGCAACATCGGCGGTTCGGTGGCGGATATCGGCACCCACGTGGCCGCCGCCCTGGTGGGTACCTTCCTCGGCATCTTCTTCTGCTACTGCCTGATGGACCCGCTCAGCAACGCCATGTCCCAGCGCGTGAAGACCGAGCTCTCGGCCCTGGAATGCGTGCGTACCACCCTGGTCGCCCACGTTGCCGGCAAGCCCACGCTGCTGGCGGTGGACGCCGGCCGCAAGCTGATCGAGCAGGACGTGAAGCCCGCCTTCAAGCAGTTGGAGAACTGGGTGACGCGCTATGAAGAGGAGCGCGACGCGGCATGAGGAAGCGCGCCGACAAGGACCATGAAATCATCGTCAAGCGCCGCAGCAAGAAGGGCCATGGCGATGAACACGGCGGCGCCTGGAAGGTCGCCTTCGCCGACTTCACCCTGGCGATGATGGCGCTGTTCATGGTGCTCTGGATCGTCCATCCGCAGGCCCAGGATCACACCCAGGTGGGCGGCGACATGGACAGCAACCCGCTGGTGGACGGCGGTGCCGGGGTGTTCGACGGCGCCAGCCGCACCCCCGTGGAGCTGGATGGATTCCCCGCGCCGGTGCGCCGCGAGGCCCCGGCAAAGGCCGTTCCCGTCGACGCAGAGGCGAAGCCGGCGCAGGACCTGGCCAAGGCCGAGAGCGGCGAGGCAGGGGATGACGCACTGGCCCGGCGCCTGCAATCGAGCGAAGAGTTGCAGCAACTGGCGCGGCTGATCCGCGATGTCTCCGGCAGCGTCGACGCCCTGACCAACATCGAAGTCGAGGTGGTGCCCCAGGGCCTGCGCATCCTGATTCGTGATGACCAGCAGCGCTTCATGTTCCAGCGCGGCAATGCCAGCCTCGACCCGCACTTTCGCGGCCTGCTGGTGGCGCTGGCCGGTGTGCTGGGCAAGGTGGAGAACAAGCTGATCATCAGCGGGCATACCGACGCCACGCCTTATCGTGGCGAATCCGGCTACGACAACTGGAACCTCTCCGGCGACCGTGCGCTGCGCGCGCGCAATGTGCTGGTGGCAGGTGGCTTGCCGGCTGGCAACGTGCTGCAGGTGGCGGCCCAGGCGGATGTCATGCCGATCAAGCCGGAGCAGCCGGAAGACGGCGCCAACCGCAGGATAGAGATCCTGCTGCTCACCGAGCGCGCCGAAAGCCTCTACCGCGAGCTGTTCGGCGAGGGTTATGCACAGGCGCAGGTGTCGGCCTCCGGCGCCCGCTTCCAGGGGCCGGAAAAACAGTAGGAGCGGGCGTTCAGCCGGATTGCGGGGTGGGGCAGTAGACCTGGCGGGTTTCCACTGTGTAGAGGCAGGCGCCGAGGCGTTCGAGGTTGATCACCGAACCGCGCTTGCGGCTGTAGAGCAGGTTGAACACCAGGTCGTTGTCCATGCCCTCGCCGGGCCAGAGCCCGCTGACGTCGCCTTCCTCCACCTGCAGGCGGAAGTGCCCGAGGAAGCCCGAGTCGATGGCGCCGGACGTTTCCAGGATGGTGCTGCCCTGGCGGGTCATGGCGTAGAAGCGACCATCCTTGAACAGGATGGTGTGGGAGACCTGCAGGGTGCTGCCGCTGCTCAGGATCACCTGGCCGGAGGAGCCGTAGCGGCCCTCCAGTTCGGTGGTGGACTGGAAGTTGAACGCTACCAGCCCCGCCATCAGTCCCAGGGCCGACAGCCCCAGCACCCCCTTCTTCAGCAGCGTGCGGCAGCAGGGGCGGATCAATTCAGGCAGCTCTTCAGGTGCTCGTTGGGGACGGCGGCGAGCTGGCTGCGGTGCACCATCAGCCAGTTGACCCCGCCATCGGGCTGCATGCAGAGGATTTCATAGAAGCCCGCGGTGAGGTTGAGCACCAGCTTGGCCGGCCGGGTGGCCAGTTCCGCCACTTGCTGGGACAGCGAGCGGGTGTCCATCACCAGCTCCTGCAGGGCGTCCTCACGGGAGTCGGCGTAGATGATCTGTGCCTTGCCGGCCTGCACCTCGGTGCTGAACACCGGGGTCTGGAACATCAGTTTGTAGAACCAGGTCAGCGCCAGGACTAGTATCAGCGCCAGCATGCTGCCGACGCCTAGGGTCAGCAGGGAGAAGCGCCAGGGGGCCAGCGGCCGGGAGAAATGCTCCATGGGCGCGGCGAAGGGCGGGATGGCGTTGGCTGTGACCGGCGCTTCCATCGGCTGCGGTTCGGCGGCCTGGCCGGTGAGGAACTTGGGGTTGAACAGGTAGCCGCGTCGCGGCAAGGTCTGGATGATCTCGCGCTTCTTTTCGTCCCCCAGCACCTGGCGCAGGGTGTAGATCTGCTGGTTCAGGCTGCCGGGACCGACGATGCGGTCGGACCAGGCGTGGGCCAGCAGTTCTTCCCGTGGCACCACCTGGCCGGGGGCCTGCAGCAGACGTTCCAGCAGGCGGCTGCCGGAGAATCCGAGGTCGATCTTTTCTTCACCCTCGTCACGGATCAGGTCCAGACGATAAAGCGCCGGATAGAAGCGTGCATGACAGTCGGTGTGGCCCGTTCCGATTTCCAGGTGGGAGATGGCGGGCCCGGTTTCACCGAGCGGCTGGATGTTCTGCATGCTGGTCATGTCGCCCTACAACTACGCTCACTGCTGGTGGTAGAAATTCCCGATTGGGCGAGTTTGCTTTCAAAGGGCCAGCATTTTGACGTCAGAAAAATGCTGCTGCAAGTTCTGTTTTCAACGTAAGTCGATTGCTTATTTGGAACTTGAGTGTTAGGCGCTGACGCTGAAAATGGCGATTTTGCGGGAAACCCTTTGCAAGCTAAGTATTTATCGCCTGAACGGTCAGGAACTTGAACGGGGCGTGGATTAGCAGTTCGTAGGAAAATTCGACCAATAATTTATTCTGTGAATACGCACCAATAAGCAAAAGCCCCGACAAGGTCGGGGCTTTCGTTTTTACAGCCTGGTGGTCTCGCCGGGTCAGCCCAGCAGGGACATGACCATGCCGGGCATCTGGCCGGCTTGCTTGAGCATGGAGATGCCGGACTGCATGAGCATCGAGTTCTTGCTCATGTTGGCGCTTTCCTTGGCGAAGTCGGCGTCCATGATGCGGCCCTTGGCCATGTCGGTGTTGTCCTTCATGTTGGCCAGGTTGTTCGCGGTGTGGTTCAGGCGGTTGATGTTGGCACCGAAGTCGGCGCGCAGGGCGGCGACGGCGTCCAGGGCGGTGTTCACCACGGTGATGTTGGCGTTGGCGCCACCGGTGATTTCCACGCCCGGGGTGCCCGGTGTGGTGTAGGTATCCGAGGCGTTGCCCAGGGCGGTGGCCAGGGTGGTGAGCTTGGCGGAGACGTTCATCGCCAGGGTCTCAGCGGCGGTGGAACCGATCTGGAAGTTCACCGCGGCGGACAGCTTGCCGTTGGCGCCGGTGACCACGGTGCCGTCACTGAACAGCTTGGCGCCGGCATAGCTGGTGTTCTTGATGATGTTGGACAGTTCCTTGCCCAGCTCGTCGTACTCGCCCTGCAGGGCGGTCAGGTCGGCGGCGGCGTTGGTGCCGTTGGCGCCCTGGGTGGAGAGGTCTTTCATGCGCTGGAGGATGTCGGTCATCTCGCTGAAGGCGCCTTCGGCGGTCTGCAGCATGGAGATGGCGTCGCCGGTGTTGCGCATGGCCACGTCCATGCCACGGGACTGGGCGTTGAGGCGGGTGGCGATCTGCAGGCCGGCGGCGTCGTCGGCGGCGGAGTTGATGCGCAGGCCGGTGCCCAGGCGCTGCTGGTTGGTGCTCAGCTGGCCGTTGGTCTTGTTCAGGTTGGTCTGGGTGACCAGGGCCGAGTAGTTGGTGTGAATCGACAGCGCCATGTGAAGGATTCCTCGAGCGGATGGGCTTGATGGGAGCGGGCTGTGATTGCCTGCTAAGTCTTCAAGGCGACCTTCTTCGGTGGTCGGTTAAGCCATGCGTGGGGAATTCTTTTGTGGAAGTTCGTAGAGCCCGGATGAAATCCGGGGGCTTGGGGTTGGTGCCCTGTTCATTTTCGCGTGGGCTGCGGGATTTTGTTTCGCCCTCCCGGGCGAGTCCCTTTTCCATTCGCCGGATGGCCGCCCCCGTGAAAAGGAACCAAAAAACTTGCCCCTGCATCCGGCCCCGGCTGTGCCGGGGTTCCCTCGCTTCATCCTTGCTCCGGGGGCCGCCGCGAAGGGCCATCCATGGCCCTGCGCGGCTCTCGCGGCATCCATGCCGCTCGTCCCTTGCGCAACGATTCCGCTCGGCCTGCTGAAGGGGCGATTCGCGCGGCGTCATCTCCTCTGCTTCCTATCAGGACGGCATGGGCAGATCGTAGGATGGGTTGAGCGAAGCGATACCCATGCGGAAAGGGCTGATGGGTATCGCAAGCTCAACCCATCCTACGTTGCTTCTCTGCCTCGTTTCAGATCGGTATAGGCATCAGGACCGCGTCACCCCTCTTCCTCTGGGAGAGGGGCGGAAGGGAGGAAGCCAGGCGCAGGTACGGCAAACGAATTCACCACGCCCACCCACAAAAAAGCCCCGAACCAGTCGGGGCTTTTTTCTATTGCGCGTGGTCTGTACCGCGGGATCAACCCAGCAGGGACATGACCATGCCCGGCATCTGGCCGGCTTGCTTGAGCATGGAGATGCCGGACTGCATGAGCATGGAGTTCTTGCTCATGCTGGCGCTTTCCTTGGCGAAGTCGGCGTCCATGATGCGGCCCTTGGCCATGTCGGTGTTGTCCTTCATGTTGGCCAGGTTGTTCGCGGTGTGGTTCAGGCGGTTGATGTTGGCGCCGAAGGTGGCGCGTACGGCGCCCACGTTGTCCAGGGCGGTGTTCACCGCGGTGATGGCCGCCTGGCCGTTGGCGGCGGTGGCCAGGGCCAGGCCCGGAACGGTGGTGCCGAGCTCGGTCACCAGGTTGCCCATGGCGGTGCTCACGTCGAGGCTCAGGGTCTCGGCGGCGGTGGAACCGATCTGGAAGCTGACCGCAGCGGCGAACTTGTTGCCCGCGCCGAACAGCTTGGCACCCGCGTAGCTGGTGTTGGTCATGATGTTGCCCAGCTCTTTGCCCAGCTCGTCCCACTCGGACTTGATGGCGGTGCGGTCGGCGGTGGCGTTGGTGTCGTTCGCGCTCTGGGTGGCCAGGTCTTTCATGCGCTGGAGGATGTCGGTCACTTCGCTGAACGCGCCCTCGGCGGTCTGCAGCATGGAGATGGCGTCGCCGGTGTTGCGGGTGGCTACGTCCATGCCACGGGACTGGGCGTTGAGGCGGGTGGCGATCTGCAGGCCGGCGGCGTCGTCGGCGGCGGAGTTGATGCGCAGGCCGGTGCCCAGGCGCTGCTGGTTGGTGCTCAGCTGGCCGTTGGTCTTGTTCAGGTTGGTCTGGGTGACCAGGGCCGAGTAGTTGGTGTGAATCGACAGAGCCATTGGGTGATCCCTCGAACAGTGCTTGATTGAAGCTGGCGGTGGTTGCCTGCTGACTCTTCAAGGCGACCCTTTGTGGTGCTCGGTTAAGTAATTCTTTTGGGGAGTGCACTAGAGGGGCATTGTTGAGTCGGTAGCCCGGATGGAATCCGGGAGGCTGGGGCTTGGGGCTGGTGCCCTGTTCATTTTCGCGTGGGCTTGGGGCTTTTGTTTCGCCCTCCCGGGCGAGTCACTTCTGGCAGTCGTCGGGGTGCCGAACCACCCAGAAGTAACCAAGAGGGCTTGCCCCTGCATCCGGCCCCGGCTTCGCCGAGGTTCCCTCGCTCCATCCTTGCGCCGGGGGCCCGCCGCGAAGGGCCATCCATGGCCCTGCGCGGCTCTCGCGGCATCCATGCCGCTCGTCCCCCTCTGCAAGGATTCCACTCGGCCTCCTGAAGGGGCGCTTTGCGCGGCGTCATCTTCGTCACTTCGTTTCAGACGGGCATGGGCATCAGTTCTCCGCTTGTAGGATGGGTTGAGCGAAGCGATACCCATGCGGAATGCCGCCCGACCCATCCTACGTTGCTGCATGGGCAGCAGCGCGGGTGGATGGCGCTTTTCACATCCACCATCGGCGCTCGGCCTAACTTCACTTGGTGGACCGATGAAGCGTGGTCCACATGGCTGAGCAACCGACCGAAGCCCCACAAAAAAGCCCCGAACCAGTCGGGGCTTTTTTCTTGCAGTGCGGGATCAACCCAACAGGGACATGACCATGCCCGGCATCTGGCCGGCCTGCTTGAGCATGGAGATGCCGGACTGCATGAGCATGGAGTTCTTGCTCATGCTGGCGCTTTCCTTGGCGAAGTCGGCGTCCATGATGCGGCCCTTGGCCATGTCGGTGTTGTCCTTCATGTTGGCCAGGTTGTTCGCGGTGTGGTTCAGGCGGTTGATGTTGGCGCCCAGCTCGGCGCGCAGGGCGCCGACGGCGTCCAGGGCGGTGTTGAGCTTGGTGATGGAGCCGTTGGCGCCACCGGCCGCGGTCAGTTCGGTGCCCACCGCGCCGCCCGGGGTGGTGTAGTTGGTCGAGACGGCGTCCAGGGCATCGGTCAGGGTCTGGACGGCGTCGGAACCGGCGGCGGTCAGGTCCAGGGTCAGGGTTTCGGCGGCGGTGGAGCCGATCTGGAAGTTCACCGCGGCGGCGAACTTGCCGGCGGAGTTGTCCTTGCTGAACAGCTTGGCGCCAGCGTAGCTGGTGTTGTCCATGATGTTCGCCAGCTCTTTGCCCAGCTCGTCGAACTCGCCTTGCAGGGCGGTCAGGTCGGCGGCGCTGTTGGTGCCGTTGGCGCCCTGGGTGGAGAGGTCCTTCATGCGCTGGAGGATGTCGGTCATTTCGCTGAAGGCGCCTTCGGCGGTCTGCAGCATGGAGATGGCGTCGCCGGTGTTGCGCATGGCCACGTCCATGCCACGGGACTGGGCGTTGAGGCGGGTGGCGATCTGCAGGCCGGCGGCGTCGTCGGCGGCGGAGTTGATGCGCAGGCCGGTGCCCAGGCGCTGCTGGTTGGTGCTCAGCAGGCTGTTGGTCTTGTTCAGGTTGGTCTGGGTGACCAGGGCCGAATAGTTGGTGTGAATCGACAGAGCCATTGGGTGATCCCTCGAACAGTGCTTGATAGAAGCCGGCGGTGATTGCCCGCTTCCCGGGTAAGGCGACTGGAGGGTCGGCAAAGGTTAAATGGCCCGTGGCAAAAACCGCCCCGGGCCAGTCGGGGCGATCAGTCGAAGGTGCTGCTCACCAGGGCGTCGCCGATCACCTTGGCGTCGATGCTCTTCTGGCTGCTGAGGTTCTTCACCCGGATCACCTCGCCTTCGCGGCCATCGGCCAGGGCCTCGCCGGCGGTGGCGGCGACTATGCCTTCGTGGCTCGCCTGGATCTTCACCTTCTGCCCGCGCTTGACCATCAGGGCGCTGGAGAGCAGCGCCGGGGTGACGAGCTGGTTGGCGCGAATGCGCCGCTTGGCGGTCATGCCGGCCACCGCGGCCGGGTCCTGGAAGAACCCCTGGCGCGCCTTGCCGAGCTCAAAGGGTTCCAGCTTCAGCTGCGTGGCGGCGAGGGTCTGTCCGCGCGCCACCACCGTCGTCGTCACCAGCATGGGCAGCAACAGGCGCGGGGTACTCAGTACGGTCACCGGCCAACCCGGCGCGCCCTGTGGACAACCGACTTCCAGGCGTTGGCGGGCCAGCGGGTCACCGCCCGACGTGGCGCGCACCGAGGGCGTCATGGGGCAGGGCTGCAGGTTGGCGGTGCTGCCCAGCAGGTCGTTGTCGAGGCGGTGGCCCATGCCGGTCCAGCCCTGGCGTTTCGCCTCGCGTTCCAGGCTCGCCTGCTGATACGCGCCCACCGCGCGCTCCACCTGTTGACGGGCGTCGTCGCCGGCCTGGGCAAGGCCGGCGCAGCCGAGGAGCAGAAGGGCGGAAGCAAGGCTTCCGCATCGACGCCCAAGCGACGTCCGAGGCGCCTCGGCATTTCCGCATTGCGGGCCGTGGTCATCAAGAAAATCCAGCGAAATCAGGTGGTTGGCGTTCATTTATAGGTTCGGCACGTTTTGTGCGATGGGACGCGGGCTTACCAACAGGCAAGGGCAAGAAGCGGATGAGTATACGGATTGATGAAGCCTTGGGCGTCCACAGCCGCGCGCTGGCGCTGCGCATGGAGCGCAGCGAAATACTGTCGGCGAACCTCGCCAACGAAGACACCCCCGGCTTCCAGGCCCGCGATATCGACTTCGCCGCCGAGATGCAACGGCTGGACAGCGACAGCCACCAGCTGTTCGCCAGCACCAGTGGGCCGGGCCTGAAGTACCGCGTGCCGACCCAGCCCGCCCAGGATGGCAACACCGTGGAGCTGTCGGTCGAGCAGGCGCAGTTCTCCCGCAACGCCATGGACTTCCAGACCAGCCTGACCTTCCTCAACATGAAATTCCGTGGCCTGAAGCAGGCCATCGAGGGCCGTTGACCATGTCTTTCGACGCCATCTACCGCATCGCCGGCTCCGCGATGAACGCGCAGACCGTGCGCCTGAACACCGTGGCCAGCAACCTGGCCAACGCCGACTCCGCCTCGGCCAGCGCCGCCGACACCTACCAGGCGCGCAAGCCGATGTTCGCCGCCGTCTACGAGAACGGCGAGCTGACCCGTGGCGCCGGCATGGGCGGCGCCCATGTGCAGGTGCTCGACGTGGTCACCTCCGGCCGCGACCCGGTGCGCCGCTATGAGCCGGGCAATCCGGTGGCCGACCGTGACGGCTACGTCTACTACCCGGACGTGAACCAGATCGAGGAGATGACCGACATGATGTCCGCCACCCGCAGCTTCGAGACCAACGTCGAGGTGCTGAACCGGGTCAAGAGCATGCAGCAAGGCCTGCTGCGCCTGGGAGAAGCCTGATGTCCACGGTCAACGGCACCAGCAACAATGGCGGCACCACCGGCAGCGACAGCGACCTGCCGCGCGCGGCGGTCAACCTCAGCGAAGCCACCCAGCTGGAGAACAGCTTCATCAGCCTGATGGTGGCGCAGATCAAGTACCAGGACCCCACCAATCCGGTGGACAGCACCGAGTTCCTCAACCAGTACTCGGCCATGTCCCAGGTCAAGAGCATGGAGAACATGACCCAGCTCTCGCAGAACAACCTGGTGCTCATGGACAACCTGCAGACCCTTACCGCCGCCGGCCTGGTGGGCCAGGAAGTGAAGGTCCGCGTCGACCGCCTGCAGCTCGACGAGCAGCCCATCGACGGCCAGATCCAGCTGGAGTTCGCCTCCGCCAAGACGGTGCTGCAACTCACCGATGCCAACGGCCAGAAGACCGAGATCCAGCTCGGTCCGCAGGTGGCCGGCAGCGTCGATTTCCGCATCGATCCCAAGGCCCTTGGCCTGCGTCCCGGCGCGTACCAGGTGGCGGTCACCACCGAGAGTGGCGAGACCCCGCAGGTGGAGGTCGCCGGCCTGGTCGGCAAGGTCCGCGTCAGCGCCGATGGCCCCGTGCTGGAGGTGGAGGGCGTGGGCTCCGTGCCCTTCTACAACATCGTCGAGTTCGGCCCCGCGTGATAGCGGGTTCGCGAGCAGAGCTCGCTCCTGTGCGGCATTGAATTTCCAATTTCCCGAGGTCCAAGGTCCATGAGCTTCAACATCGCCCTGACCGGTCTGAACGCGGTCAACGAACAACTCAACACCGTCAGCCACAACATCGCCAACTCCGGCACCGTCGGCTTCAAGTCCTCGCGCACCGAGTTCGGCAGCGTCTACGCCGACAGCCAGGCCATGGGCGTGGAAGTCACCGGCACCACCCAGAGCATCAGCCAGGGCGGTTCCCTGGTGGCCACCGGGCGCAACCTCGACCTGGCCATCTCCGGCGGCGGCTTCTTCGTCACCAAGGCCAGCAACGGCGACGCGCTCTACACCCGCGCCGGGGTCTTCGGTTCCGACAAGGACAACTACCTGGTCAACGGCAGCGGCGCGCGCCTGCAGGGTTACCCGACCGACGCCGCCGGCAACCTGCTGGTGGGCACCATGAGCGACCTGCAGCTGCGCAACGGCAACCTGCCGGCCAAGGCCACCGACACCCTGGACTTCGTCGCCAACCTCGACGCCGACTCCACCGTACCCACCGTCGTGCCCTTCGACCCGCAGAACCTCAGCACCTACAACTCCACCTACACCACCCGCGTGTACGACTCCCAGGGCCGCGAGCACACCCTGACCCAGTACTTCGTCAAGACCGCCGACAACCAGTGGAACGCCCACTACTACGTCGATGGCAACTCCGCCGGCGCGGTCCAGGCGCTGAACTTCTCCACCAGCGGCACGCTCACCGCGCCGGCCGCCCCGGTGAGCCTCTCCGCCGCGTTGCCGGGCGTCGACCCGCTGAACATCGCCCTGGACTACAGCGGCACCAGCCAGCACGGCTCCGATTTCGTCGTCACCACCAACCGCCCGAGCGGCTACGCCCCCGGCGAGCAGACCGGCATGGTGGTGGAGAAGGACGGCCGCGTCTTCGTCAACTACAGCAACGGCCAGCGCCTGCTGCAGGGCCAGGTGGTACTGGCCAACTTCGCCAATGCCGGCGGCCTGGCCAATGAAAGCGGCACCGCCTGGAGCGAGACCTCCGAGTCCGGCACCCCGCTGATCGGCGTGGCCGGCATCGGCGCCTTCGGCGCCCTGTCCGCCGGCAGCCTGGAGAACTCCAACGTCGACCTCACCCAGCAGCTGGTGAGCCTGATGGAAGGCCAGCGCAACTACCAGGCCAACACCAAGGTCCTGACCACGGACAAGGAACTCACCCAGGTCCTGTTCAGCGCCATCTAAAGGAAACCGACATGGACCGCCTGGGATACACCGCCATGGCCGCCGCCAGCCGCACCATGACCTCGCTGGAGGTGCGCTCGAACAACCTGGCCAACGTCAACACGCCGGGCTTTCGCGCCGACCTCGAACGCGCCGCGGAAGTCGCGGTGCCGGGTTACGGCTACGACAGCCGGCACCTGGTGCGGGTGCAGGACAACGGCGTCAGCCTGGAGTCCGGCACCCTCATGGCCACCGGCCGCGACCTCGATTTCGCCATCAAGGGCACCGGCCTGATCGCCGTGCAGACCGGCGAAGGCGAGGCCTATACGCGCAACGGCAACATGCAGATCGACGCCGAGAACCGCCTGACCATCAATGGCCGGCCGGTGCTGGGGGAGGGCGGCCCGATCGTCCTGCCCGAGTACGACACGGTGGCCATCGGTTCCGACGGCACCGTCTCGATCATGCCCCGTGGCGACTTCCTGATGGCCGAGGTGGACCGCATCAAGGTGGTCGACCAGCCCGCCAGCGCCCTGACCAAGAACGCCGCCGGCCTGCTGGTGGCGCGCAACGGCCAGCCGGCCCCGGCCATGGACAGCCCGCTGCTGGTCAGCGGCCACCTGGAGTCGAGCAACGTCTCGGCCATCGACCAGCTGGTGTCGAGCATGAGCCTGAACCGCCTGTTCGAGACCCAGGTGAAGATGATGAAAGCCGCCGAGGACCTGTCCTCGGCCGGCAACCGAATGATCCGTGGAAGCTAAAAAAGCTTTTCTTTAGGAGATAGAAGGAATGAGCTCAGCACTCTGGGTCAGCAAGACCGGCCTGGCCGCCCAGGACACCGCGCTGTCCACCGTGGCCAACAACCTGGCCAACGTGAACACCAACGGCTTCAAGAGCGACCGCGTGGTGTTCGAGGACCTGTTCTACGCCGTCGAGCTGCAGCCCGGCGCCCAGGCCGACCAGGTCAACACCGTGCCGTCCGGCATCCAGCTCGGCAGCGGCGTGCGCGTGGTGGGCACCCAGAAGGTGTTCACCGAAGGCAGCATGCAGACTACCGGCCAGCCCATGGATCTCGGCATCATCGGCCGGGGCTTCTTCCAGGTGGAAGCGCCCAACGGCGACACCCTCTACACCGAGAACGGCCAGCTGCAGCTCAACGCCGAAGGCGTGGTGGTGAACGCCCAGGGTCTGCCCCTGGTGCCCGCCATCGAAGTGCCCAACGGCGCCAGCAAGTTCACCGTGGGCAGCGACGGCATCGTCACCGCCGTGCTGCCGGGGGACACCCTGCCCAGCGAGCTGGGCCAGATCACCCTGGTCAACTTCACCAACCCGGCCGGCCTCGAGGCCCTGGGCGGCAACCTCTACCGCGAGACCGTGGCCAGCGGCGAGCCGGTGGAAGGCACGCCGGGTGAGGAAGGTCTCGGCACCCTCAAGCAGGGCGTACTGGAAGGCTCCAACGTGCAGGTGGTGGAGGCCATGGTGAACATGATCGCCATCCAGCGCGCCTACGAGGCCAACGCCAAGGTCCTCGACGCCGCGTCGGGGATGCAGCAGTTCCTTAACCAGACGGTCTGATCGCGATGATGCGCTTGTCGATCCTGGTCGCCCTGGCGCTGCTCGCCGGCTGCCAGAGCTTCAACGAAATGCTCCCGGACGAGGACTCCTCGGCCTACCAGCCGCCGGAGCTCGACTACAGCCAGCCGGCTACCACCAGCGGCGGGCTGTTCCGTTCCGGCTACAGCAGCTCGCTGATCCGCGACAAGCGCGCCATCGGCGTCGGCGACATCGTCACCGTGGTGCTGGCCGAGTCCACCCAGTCGAGCAAGAGCGCCGGCACCAGCTTCGGCAAGAGCGCCAGCATCGACGTGCCGGTGCCGACCATCCTGAACAAGGAATACGACCGGCTGAACACCTCGGCCAGCGCCCAGCGCGACTTCGACGGCTCGGCCGAGAGTTCCCAGCAGAACACCCTGCAGGGCTCCATCGCGGTCACCGTGCACAAGGTGCTGCCGGGCGGCGTGCTGCTGGTCAAGGGCGAGAAGTCCCTGCGCCTGAACCAGGGCGACGAGTTCATCCGCCTCACGGGCCTGGTGCGCATCGACGACATCAACCGCGCCAACCAGGTGTCCTCGCAGAACGTCGCCAACGCCCGCATCTCCTACGCCGGACGCGGCGTGCTCAATGACAGCAACTCCGCCGGCTGGCTGACGCGCTTCTTCACCCATCCGCTGTTCCCGATGTGAGCCTGGAGTCCTTCGTGCGCAAGATCCTGCAACTGACGCTGGCCGGCCTCGCCCTGTGCTGGCACCCGAGCCTCTCGGCGACCCCGCTGATGGACCTGGTGGACATCGAGGGCGTGCGCGGCAACCAGCTGATCGGCTACGGCCTGGTGGTGGGCCTGGATGGCACCGGCGACAAGAACCAGGTGAAGTTCACCAGCCAGTCGGTGACCAACATGCTCAAGCAGTTCGGCGTCAACCTGCCGCCCAACGTCGACCCCAAGCTGAAGAACGTCGCCGCCGTCAGCGTCACCGCCAACGTGCCGCCCAACTACGGTCCGGGGCAGACGGTGGATGTCACGGTGTCGTCCCTGGGCGATGCCAAGAGCCTGCGCGGCGGCCTGCTGCTGATGACCCCGCTGCAGGGCGTGGACGGCGAGGTCTATGCCCTGGCCCAGGGCAACCTGGTGGTGGGCGGCCTCAAGGCCGAAGGCCAGAGCGGCTCAAGCGTCGCCATCAACAGCGCCACCACCGGCCTGATCGCCAACGGCGCCTCGGTGGAGCGGGTGATCCCCAGTGATTTCACCGAGCGTCCCGAGGTGATCCTCAACATGCGCCAGCCGAGCTTCCAGACCGTCAGCCGGGTGGTGGACGCGGTCAACGCGCGCTTCGGCTCCGGCACCGCCACAGCGCTCAACGCCACCAAGGTGTCCCTGCGCGCGCCGCTCACCCCGACCCAGCGCATGAGCTTCATGGCCATGCTCGAGGCGGTGGAGGTGGCCGAGGGCCGCACCCGGCCCAAGGTGGTGTTCAACAGCCGCACCGGCACGGTGGTGGTGGGGCAGGGCGTACGGGTGAAAGCCGCGGCGGTGTCCCACGGCACCCTGACCGTGACCATCAGCGAGAACCCCCAGGTCAGCCAGCCCGGTCCCTTCTCCGGCGGCCAGACCGCCGTCACGCCGCAGTCCGACGTCGCCGTCACCCAGGACAAGAACGCCATGTTCAAGTGGCCCGAGGGTTCCAGCCTGGAAAGCATCATCAACACTGTGAACAGCCTGGGCGCCACCCCGGACGATGTGATGAGCATCCTCCAGGCGCTGGAACAGGCCGGCGCCCTGAACGCCGAACTCATCGTCATCTGACCCGGTTTTCCCATGAGCATCGTTTCCCTGCCCACCTCCTTCGTCTCCCCCCGGCGCAGCGCCGAAGCCCCGGCCGGCAGCCGGGAGCAGCTGGAGGCGGTGTCCGAACAGTTCGAGGCGCTGTTCCTCCAGCAGATCCTCAAGCAGATGCGCAAGGCCGGCGACGTCCTGTCCGCCGGCAGCCCCATGCGCAGCCGCGAGCTGGACACCATGCGTGACTTCCACGACGAACTGCTGGCCGAGACCCTGGCCGGCAAGCGCCAGACCGGCATCACCGACATGCTGGTGCGCCAGCTGTCCGGCAACGGCGGCGAGGCCGTCGCGGCGATTGCCGAGGGTCCTCTACCACGGGCCAGCGCCGCCAGCCTCGAGCCCTTGCGCGCCACCTGGCAGCGCGGCGGCGAACTGCTCTCCAGCGCCTGGGAACAGGGCAGTGCCGGCTTCCGCGCCCTGGTGGACAGCCTGATCAGCCAGGAATCCAGCGGTAACCCGCAAGCCGTGTCGCCCAAGGGCGCCCGTGGCCTGATGCAGCTGATGCCCGACACAGCGCGGGAAATGGCCGCCGAACTGGGCCTGGCCTACAGCGAGGAGCGCCTGACCCAGGACCCGGCCTACAACCGGCAACTGGGCACCGCCTACCTGAACAAGATGCTCGACCGCTACGACGGCAACCGCGTGCTGGCCCTGGCGGCCTACAACGCCGGCCCCGGCAAGGTGGACGAGTGGCTGCAGGCCAATGGCGACCCGCGCGGCGGGCAGATCGGCGTCGAGGACTGGATTCGCCAGATCCCCTACCAGGAAACCCGTGACTACACCCGCAACATCCTGCGCAACCTGGAGCGTTCGGCGCCGCAACCCGCTGCGCTGCAAGGCGCATTTAAGCCGGCGGCCGATCCGGTCGCCTTGCATGAAAGCCAGCAGCAGATCCCGTCGGCCAGCGCGCACCAGTCCCGCTCGGCGGCCTTCGCCCAGCCGATCAGGATCGAACACCAGGAGAACCTTTCGTGAGCATATTGAGCCAGATCGCCTACAGTGGCCTGCGCGCGTCCCAGGTCGGCCTGTCGACGACCGGGCAGAACATCGCCAACGTCAACACCCCTGGCTTCAGCCGGCTCAACCCGGTGCAGGTCTCCCTCGGTGGCCAGGGCGGCCTCGGCGTCGGCGGCGGGGTCGAGGTGACCAGCATCCGCCGGCTCTCCAACGACTTCCAGAATCGCCAGCTGTGGCGCGCCACCACCGAGCAGAGCTACTACAACAGTTCCCAGGGCTACCTCAGCGCCCTGGAAGGGCTGATGAGCGGCGAGGGCTCGAGCATCAGCGTCGGCCTCGACCAGTTCTTCGCCGCCGTCAGCGAAGCCAGCTCCACCCCAGGCTCCATCGCCCTGCGCCAGCAGGTGCTCAGCGAGGCGCGCAACCTCGCCCAGCGTTTCAATGGCCTGTCCGGCAACATCGACGCCCAGCTGTCGGCCCTGCAGGAGCAGCGCCAGGCCATGGTCGGCGAGATGAACGGCCTGTCGCGCAATATCGCCGAGCTGAATCGCCAGATCGTCGAGGCGCAGTCCACCGGTGCCGACACCTCGGCCCTGCGCGACCACCGCGAAAGCCTGGTGAAGGACCTCAGCCAGTACGCCGGTGTGCGCGTCAACGAAACCCCGGATGGCGCCCTGACCGTCGCCTTCGACAGCGGCCAGCCCCTGGTGGCCGGCAGCAGCCCGGCACAACTCAGCGTGACGAAGAACGCCGACGGCGAGCAGGTCATGCAGCTGGCCTTCGCCGGCACCAGTTTCCCCCTCGACCTGGACGGTATCGGCGGCTCCCTGGGCGGCATCCAGGACGTCGAGTTCGGCGAGCTGCGCCCGAAGATGGAGGCCCTGCACGACATGGCCGGGCAACTGGCGCAGATGCTCAATGACACCCTGGCCAGCGGCTACGACCTGTCCGGCGCTGCCGGCCAGCCGCTGTTCACCTATAACGCCACCAGCAACAGCCAGCTGCTCAGCCTGAACGACCTCACGCCCGAGCAACTGGCGTTCTCCGACACGGCGGGGGAGAGCGGCAACAACAAGGTGCTGCTGCAACTGCTCGACGTGCGCAGCCAGACCATCACCGTCAACGGCAGCCAGGTGACTCTCAACGACGCCTACGCCGGCCTGCTCGGCCAGGTGGCCAGCGCCAGCCGGCAGAACCAGGCCGACCTCAAGTCCGCCACCACCGTGGTCGAACAGGCCCAGGCCCAGCGCGACAGCATCAGTGCCGTGAGCCTGGACGAGGAAGCGGTGAACCTGATGACCTACCAGCAGGCCTATCAGGCCAACATGAAGGTCATCAGCACCGCCAATCAACTCTTCGACGCCATGCTGGCTGCGTTTTAAGAATTTGAACAGGCTCTGACGCCGCCCCATAACGAGAACCAGACCATGCGGATCACCAACGCGCAGATCACCGCGATGATGAGCAACTCGATGAACGCCAACTCGGCGGAAATCGGCAAGCTGATGCAGCAGATGGCCACCGGGCAGCGCATGATGCTGCCGTCCGACGACCCCATCGCCAGTGTGCGGGTGCTGCGCGTGCAGCGGGAAGAGGCGAGCCTCGAGCAGTACCGCAAGAACATAGCCAACCTGTCGAGCAACCTCTCCACCCAGGAGGCCAACCTCCAGGCCAGCTCCGACTCCATGCTCAGTGCCCGCGACCTGCTGCTCTGGGCCGGCAACGTCGGCGCCAACGCCTCCGAGGACCTGGCCGCCATCGCCGGGGAGCTGGAAACCATCGAGAACACCATCGCAAGCTTCGCCAACGTACGCGACGAGGAAGGCCGCTACCTGTTCTCCGGCACCCTCAGTGATCGTCCCGCCGTGACCTTCGACAGCGCCACCGGCAGCTACACCCTGACCGGCAACGACAAGCACCGCCAGGCGGCGGTGGCCAATGGCGTGCTGGTGGACGAGAACGTCACCGCCGCGAGCATCTATGGCCCCGGCATCGATGCCCTCAACGGCCTGCACGAGATGGTGCAGATGCTCAAGGACCCGGCCCTGGACGCCACCGATCCGGCGGTGCGGGCGAAGATCGAGGACACCCTGGCCAAGCTCGATGCCGGCCATGCCGGTGTGCTCGGCGCCATCACCGAACTGGGTGGCCGGCAGAACTCCCTGACCCTGCTCAACAGCAGCAACGAGGAAGTGTCGCTGGTGAACCAGAAGACCGAGGGAGAGCTGTCGCAGCTGGACTATGCCGGTGCGTCCATCGACCTGAACAACTACCAGCTGTCCCTGCAGGCGACCCAGAAGACCTACCTGAAGATCAACCAGCTGTCCCTGTTCGGGCTGTTGTAAGCCAGGAGCGTGCCGATGAAGGTCGACAATTCCCTCACGTCCATCGCCCTCGCCGATGCCCAGCCGCGCCGCCAGCCGCTGCTGCCGGAAGCGACGCCTGCTTCGCGGCGCAAGGCCGACAAGCTCGCGCCGGAGACCACCGGCGCCGAGCGCGGGCCGGCCAAGAACGCCAGCTTCAACCTGCAGCTGAACCAGCAGCTGTCGTCCATGCAGACGGCCGAGAGCTACCTGGACCAACTGGCCGATCACCTGGGCCAGCTCAAGCTCAACATCGGCCGCGAACTGTCCAACCCGCAGAACGGCGACAAGCCGGCGGTGCGCGACGCGGCCCAGCAGGTCAACAGGCTGCTGGAAGAGCGCAGCAAGCGTTCCGGCAACGCCCTGGACGCCAGCCTGAGGCTGCGCCTGCACGAGCCGGTGCGCAGTCGCTTCAGCCTGCAGGGCCTGGAGTCGGTGGAGAACATCCAGCGCTCCGGCAAGGAAACCCTGCTGTTCTCCGGCGGCCGTGCTCTGGGTGAACCGGTGGCCGTGGTGCTGGACGATGGCATGAGCACCGAGCAGCTGCTGCGGCGCTTCAACGGCAGCCTCGGCCAGGCCGGCATCCGCGCCGAACTGGACCGCGACGGTGCGCTGAAATTCTCCGCCCAGGAAGGCGATTGGCAGGCCCTCCAGGGCCAGCTCAAGGTGCAGGGCGAGGACAAGCTGTTCGCCAAGGGCCGCTTCACCCCGCTGGACAGCCAGGAGGAAGGCTTCAAGCCGTTCCCCAGCGACTTCAAGGGCGACACCCTGCGCGAACTGCGTCAGGTGCTCGACCAGGTGGTGAACGCCCTGGACAAGGTGTCGTCCCTGCGCGAGCAGATCCGCAACCGCCAGGAAGACATCCGCGAATTCCTCGCCCGCCAGTCCAGCAACGACGAAAGGACCTGGGCCCACGACTACGCCAACACCGTGTTCAACCTGATGCGCAAGAGCCCGAGCAACTACGGCGCCGTCAGCCAGACCGTGATCGCCCAGGCCAACCTCAGCCGCTACGCGGTGGTGAGCCTGTTGTCCTGAACCGCGATGGGGATGGCCCTCCTTGTGGGGGCGATTTCAATCGCCAATCGGGCCGCAGGTCCGACCCGTGGCTCGCATGGGGGCGCTGCGCACCCCTTGGCGAATGAATTCGCCCCCACAGCTATCGGAGACGCCTCGGGCTGCGGATAGAATGCGCGGACCCCAGCCGTTCCGAGGTTCCACCCCATGCTCAGCGCCGAGCTCAAGGCCTTCTACATGGTCGCCCGCCTGGGCAGCATCACCCAGGCGGCGAAGAAGCTCGGCCTCAGCCAGCCCACGGTGACCACCCAGATCCGCAACCTGGAAGGCCAGTACGGCGTCGAGCTGTTCCACCGTGGTGGCCGCCGCCTGACGGTGAGCGAGGAGGGCGCGCGGCTGCTGCCCATGGTCAAGGTGCTGCTGCAGCAGGAGGCGGACATCGAGTTCTTCCTGCGCAATTGCGGGCAGATGCAGGGGACCCTGCGCATCGGCGCCACCGCGCCCTACTACATCCTCGACCTGGTGCGCGCCTTCCGCACGCGCTTCCCGCAGATCGACGTGTCCCTGGAAATCGGCAACTCCCAGCAGGTGATCGAGTCCCTGGAGGAGTACCGGGTCGATCTCGCCGCGTCGTCCCAGCACCTGGACGATGCCCGGCTCACGCGCATCGTCCTCGGCAGCGACCCCCTGGTCCTGGCGGTGCACCGCGAGCATCCCCTGGCGCGGCGCAAGTCTGTCGAGCTGGCCGACCTCAAGGGCCATTGCCTGCTGATGCGCGAACCCGGCTCCACCACCCGCCAGCTCACCGAAGACATGCTCAAGGGGGCTGGCATTTCCATCGGCCCGCTGCTGGAAATCGGCAGCCGAGAATCCATCCGCGAGGCGGTGATCCGCAATCTCGGCATCAGCATCATCGCCCGCCACGAAGTGCCGGATAACCCCGAGCTGCGGGTGATCGAGCTCAAGGGCGCACCGCTGATCGACGAGTACCTCTATTGCCTCAAGGAGCGCCGCCAGGCGCGCCTGCCGGCGGCCTTCCTGACTCTCGCTCGCGACTCGCATCCGTAGGATGGGTTGAGCCTGCGATACCCATCAATCCGGACCGCATGGGTATCGCTTCGCTCAACCCATCCTACGATTCGGTAACTCCCCGCTTCGCAAATCCACCAATGCCACTATTGGTGTCTTTGCGCCTACCGCCATCTGACGTTCGCATTGCCTCCCTAGCATCCACCTCGTCGAGTCGTGCAGCCGTGCACGCCAACCGCTCAACGAGGTACCGCCATGACCCCCGCCGACCAGCACAGCGCCAGCCATATGCAGGTGCGAGATATCCACAAGCGCTTCGGCCATTTCACCGCTTTGGACGGTGTGTCCCTGGATGTCGCCGAGGGCGAGCTGGTGTGCCTGCTGGGGCCGTCCGGCTGCGGCAAGACCACCCTGCTGCGTTGCATCGCCGGGCTGGAGCGGCAGGACAGCGGCACCCTGCACATCGGCGCGCGGGATATCTCGCACCTGCCGCCCCAGGCCCGTGACTACGGCATCCTGTTCCAGTCCTATGCGCTGTTCCCCAACCTCAGCGTCGAGCAGAACATCGCCTACGGCCTGGCCGGCAGCGGCCGCGAGCAGGTCCGCGCGCGGGTGGCCGAGATGCTCGAACTGGTGGGGCTGACCGGCAGCGAGAAGAAGTTCCCCGGCCAGCTGTCCGGCGGACAGCAGCAGCGCGTGGCGCTGGCCCGCGCCCTGGCGCCAGCGCCGTCCCTGTTGTTGCTGGACGAGCCCATGTCGGCCCTGGACGCCCGCGTCCGCGAGCATCTGTGCACCGAGCTGCGCCAGCTGCAGAAGCGCCTCGGCATCACCACCCTGATGGTCACCCACAACCAGGACGAGGCGATGCTCATGGCCGACCGCATCGCGGTGATGAACCAGGGCCGGGTCGAGCAGTACGGCACCCCGCAGGCGATCTACCGCGAGCCGGCGACGCCCTTCGTCGCCGAGTTCGTCGGCCAGGGCAACTGGCTGCCCTTCGCCTCCCGCCGGGACGGTCACGCCCAGGTCGGCGACCTCGCCCTGCGCCTGCCGGAACAGGCCAATGGCGCCGCCAGCGGCCGCCTGTTCTGCCGCCCCGAGGCCATCGCCATCAACCCGTCCGAGCAACAGGACAACCGCTTCCGCGCCCAGGTGCGGGAGATCACCTTCCTCGGCAACCGCTGCCGCATGAGCTTCGAGCTGGAACAGCTGCCCGGCCATCCACTGCTGGCGGAGCTGGACCCGGCGCTGCTGCCGCGCCTGGGCACCCCGGATATCTGGGTGGCCCTGCCGTCCCGCAGCCTGCAGGTGTTCGCCTGACATGGATGCCGTGATCAAGCTGGACAAGACCTTCCCCCAGGGCTCGTCGCGCGGCGAGCTGGGTGACCGCCTCTTCGTGCAGGGCGGCAAGTACCTGTTCCTCGGCCTGCTGGTGCTGGCGGTGCTGTTGCCGCTGCTGGCGATCTTCTGGCGCGGCTTCAGCGGCGAGGCGGGGCAGGGCGGCGGCCTGGTCGCGGCCAGGGAACTGCTGGCCAGCGCCAACTTCCACTGGTTGCTGGGCAATAGCCTGAAGGTCTCCCTCAGCGTGGCCGCCATCGTGGTGCCCAGCGCCTACCTGTTCGCCTACGCCCTGCAACGCACGCTGATTCCGGCCAAGGGCCTGTGGCGGGGGATTTCCCTGCTGCCGCTGCTGGCGCCCTCGATGCTGCCGGGCATCGCCTTGATCTACCTGTTCGGTAACCAGGGCCTGTTCCGCGACTGGCTGCCGGACAACATCTATGGCTTCTGGGGCATCGTCCTCGGCCAGGCCATCTACACCTTCCCCCATGCGCTGATGGTGCTGCTCTCGGCGCTGTCGATGGCCGATGCGCGCCTGTTCGACGCTGCCGCGAGCATGGGCGCGGGGCCCTGGAAGGCGTTCCGCAGCATCACCTGGCCGGCCACCCGGCAGGCCGCGTTCGCCGCCTTCTGCCTGGTGTTCACCCTGTGCATTACCGACTTCGGCGTGCCAGTGGTGGTGGGCGGCGATTACCAGGTACTGGCCCTGGAGGCCTACAAGGCGGTGGTGGGCCAGCAGCAGTTCGGCCGTGGCGCGCTGATCGGCATGGTGCTGCTGCTGCCGGCGCTGCTCAGCTTCGGCGTCGACGCCTGGCTGCGCCGCCGCCAGGGCGAAGCCATGAGCGGCCGCGCCCAGGTGTTCCACCCGGCGCCGCACAAGGTCCGCGATGTCTGCTTCCTGGCCCTGGTGCTGGTGGTCTGCGCGGTCCTGCTGCTGGTGCTGGGCATGGCGGTGTACTCGTCCCTGGTGAAGTTCTGGCCCTACAACCTGTCACTCTCCCTGCGCCACTACGCCTTCGAGGAAACCGCCGGCGGCGGCTGGCTGGCCTACCGCAACAGCCTGACCCTGGCGACCTGCACGGCGATCTTCGGTAGCGCGCTGATCTTCACCGGCGCCTACCTGATGGAGAAGACCCGTGGCCAGCAATGGCTGAACCAGGCCCTGCGCCTGCTCAGCTTCGTGCCCATGGCGGTGCCCGGCCTCGTGCTGGGCCTGGGCTACGTGTTCTTCTTCAACCTGCCGGGCAATCCGCTGCATGTGCTCTACGGCAGCATGACCCTGCTGGTGATCTGCTCCATCGCGCACTTCCTGACCACCGCGCAGATGACCGCCACCACCGCCCTGCGCCAGCTCGACGGCGAGTTCGAGGCCGCCGCGCTGTCGCTGAAGGCCCCGCTCTGGCGCCACTACCTGCGGGTGACGCTGCCGATCTGCCTGCCGGCGCTGCTGGACATCATCCGCTACCTGTTCGTCTCGGCCATGACCACGGTGTCGGCGGCCATCTTCCTCTACAGCCCGGACAGCATCCTCGCCGCCGTGGCCGTGCTGAACATGGACGACGCCGGCAACGTCGGCGGTGCCGCCGCCATGTCGACCCTGATCCTGCTGACCTCCGCCGCGGTGTCCCTGCTGCTGGCCTGGGCCTCGCGCGGCGTGCTGCGTCGCTCCCAGGCCTGGCGCCAGGGCACCCCGGGCAACTGAACAACCACAACCCCAAGCCATCCCGACCAGGAGTTCTTCCATGTTCAAACGCCTCGCCCTCGCCGCCGCCGTCATGGCCGGCTTCAGCCTCCAGGCCCAGGCCGCCACCACGCTGACTGTCTACACCGCCCTGGAAGCCGAGCAGCTGTCGGCCTACAAGAAGGCCTTCGAAGCGCAGAACCCGGATATCGAGATCAAGTGGGTGCGTGACTCCACCGGCATCATCACCGCCAAGCTGCTGGCCGAGAAGGACCGCCCCCAGGCCGACGCCGTGTGGGGCCTGGCCGCCTCCAGCCTGGCCATCCTCGATCAGCAGGGCATGCTGGAAAAATACGCCCCCGAACACCTGGACAGCATCGGCGCCAACTACCGCGACGCCGCCAACCCGCCGGCCTGGGTGGGCATGGACGTGTGGGCCGCGACCATCTGCTTCAACACCGTGGAAGCCGAGAAGCAGGGCCTGGCCAAGCCGGTGAGCTGGGAAGACCTGACCAAGCCCGAGTACCAGGGCAAGATCGTGATGCCGAACCCGGCGTCCTCCGGCACCGGTTTCCTCGACGTCAGCGCCTGGCTGCAGACCTTCGGCGAGAAGCAGGGCTGGGCCTACATGGATGGCCTGCACCAGAACATCGGCCAGTACGTCCACTCCGGCTCCAAGCCGTGCAAGCTGGCCGCCGCCGGCGAGTTCCCCATCGGCATCTCCTTCGAGTACCCGGCCGTGCAGCTGAAACGCCAGGGCGCGCCGCTGGACATCGTCCTGCCCAAGGAAGGCCTGGGCTGGGAGATCGAGGCCACCGGCATCGTCAAGGGCACCGACCAGCTGGATGCGGCGAAGAAGCTCGCCGACTTCTCCGCCAGCCCGGCGGCGATGAACCTCTACAAGGAAAACTTCGCCGTGCTCGCCGCCCCCGGCATCGCCAAGCCGCAGACCGAACTGCCGGCCGACTACGAGCAGCGCCTGATCAAGAACGACTTCGCCTGGGCCTCGCAGAACCGCGACCAGATCCTCGCCGAATGGCGCAAGCGCTACGACGGCAAGTCCGAGAAGCTGCCGCAGTAACACCGGGGTTCGGCTCCCTGCACCAATAGCCCCTCTCCCCCTGGGAGAGGGGTTGGGGTGAGGGAAGTCGGAGCCCGCTCGATCCCAAGGAGTCCCCATGCTGCAAGACACCGATATCGCCATCGTCGGCGCCGGCATCCTCGGCCTTTCCCACGCCTACGCCGCCGCCCGCCGTGGCCTGCGCGTCAGCGTCTTCGAACGCAGCGCCACGCCGCTCGGCGCCTCGGTACGCAACTTCGGCCAGGCCCTGGTCACCGGCCAGCCACCGGGCCCCATGCAGGCCCTGGCCAAGGAAAGCCGCGAGATCTGGGCCGGCTGGGCCGAGGCCGCCGGCTTCCATATCCGCCGTGAGGGCTCCCTGCTGCTGGCCCGTACCCGCGCCGAGGAAGAACTGCTGGAGGCGTTCTGCGAGGTGCGCGCGCCGGAGCACGGCTACCGCGTCGAACTGCTGCGCGGCGAACGCCTGCACGACCTCTACCAGGGGCAGTTCAGCCACCACCGCGCGGCGCTGCTGGGGCTGGACGACCAGCAGGTCTATTCCCGCGAGGCCGTGCCGGCGCTGGTGGACCATCTGCGCCGCGAGCATGGCGTCGAGTTTCATTTCTCCACCCTGGTTCGCGACGTCGAACCGGGGGTTATCCACAGCACCCTGGGCCGTTGCCGCGCGGGGCAGATCATCGTCTGCTCCGGCCACGACTATCAGACCCTGCTGGCCGAGCAGATCGCACCGTTGCAGCCGCAGGTGTGCCGCCTGCAAATGCTGCGGGTGCGTCCCGAGCGCGACTTCGGCCTGCGCCAGGCGGTGCTCACGGGGCTGAGCTGCGTGCACTACGGCGCCTTCGCCGACCTGCCGGAAGCCGAGGCCATCCGCGAGCAGATCCGCGAGCAGCAGCCTGAGCTGGAAGAACACGGCATCCACCTGCTGGTCAGCCCGACGCCCTATGGCGAGCTGATCGTCGGCGACTCCCACCACTACGGCAGCGATGCCTCGCCCTTCAACGCCGAGGCGGTGGACGACATCCTGCTGGCGCTGGCGGAGCAGACCCTGGGCACCCGCCTGCAGGTGGTCGAGCGTTGGCAGGGTGTCTACGGCGCACGCGGGCCGGGACCTTTCTCGGTGCTCAAGGCCGCGCCTGGTGTGACCGGCGTATTGATGCACAGCGGCGTTGGCATGAGCGTAGGGCCGGCGTTGGGTGAGCGGACCATCGCGAGTCTGCTGTCGTAGGCCGGTGTAGGGGCGAATTCATTCGCCAAGGGCGGCGTAGCCGCCCTCGGGAATCGAAAGGGCAGGCCTGCGGCCTGCCTGGCGAATGAATTCGCCCCTACAGAAAAAGATGGCCCAGCCGACGGAAATCAATCCAGCCGCTTGTGCACCCGCATCACCGCAACGGTCAGCATCACCAGGGTGAAGATCACCAGCACCACCAGCTCCAGCCAGAGCTCGGCCAGGCCGGCGCCGCGCAGCATGATGCCCCGGGCCAGGCGCAGGAAATGGGTCAGCGGCAGCACCTCGGCTATCCACTGCGCCGCCACCGGCATGCCGGCGAAGGGGAACATGAAGCCGGACAGCAGGATCTGCGGCAGGAAGGTGAAGAAGGCCATCTGCATTGCCTGGAACTGGCTGCGCGCCAGGGTGGAGATGAACACCCCCAGGGTCAGGCTGGCGAAGATGAACACCAGGGATGCGCCATACAGCTCCAGCAGGGAACCGCGCACCGGTACGTCGAACAGCCACAGGCCCACCAGGAGAATCACCGTCACCTGCACCAGGCCGATGCCGACGAAGGGCAACACCTTGCCCAGGGTCAGTTCCCAGGGCGACAGCGGCGTGGTGATCAGCAGTTCCATGTTGCCGCGCTCGCGTTCGCGCACCAGGGCGATGGCGGTGAACAGCACCATGGTCATGGTGAGGATCACGCCGATCAGCCCCGGCACCGTGTTCAGCGGCGCCAGGCGTTCCGGGTTGTAGAAGTTCACCACCTCGACCCCGGTGGGCTGTTCCCAGCCGGGCAGGGGAAAGGCCGCCAGCTGCCGGGCGGAGGCCTGCACCACCTGGTCGGAGCCGTCCACCACCAGTTGCAGCGGTGGGCGGTCGCGGCGTTCCAGGCGCGCCTCGAAGTCCGGGGGCACCACCAGGGCGGCGCTGATGCTGCCGTCGCGCAGCAGCTGGTTGAGCTGCTGCGGGTTGTTGATCCGGTAGCGGAAGTCCAGCACCTGGCTGGCGCCGAGTTCGGCCACCACTTCACGGGAGCGGGCGGTGTCGGCCTGGTCCATCACGGCGGCGTGCAGGCCGCGCACGTCCATGTTGATGGCGTAGCCGAAGAGCACCAGCTGCATGATCGGGATGCCGACGATCATGGCGAAGGTCAGGCGGTCGCGGCGCAGCTGGCGCAGTTCCTTGAGGACGATGGCCCCCAGGCGGCGCAGGTTCATGACGGGGCTCCGGCCCGTTCCAGCGGGCGGTGGGTGACGGCGACGAAGACGTCTTCGAGGTTGGCGTCGGTGGGCTTCACCTCGGCCTCCACGCCCTGGTCGGCCAGGCGCCTGGCGACGCGATCGTGGGCATCTTCCACGGCACTGAGCACCCGCAACGTGGCGCCGATCTGGGCCATGGCGATGACCTCCGGGGCGCCTTGCAGGGCGCGCTGGGCCTGGCGTGGCTGGGCGCATTCCACCAGCAGCGGGCGGCCGGGCAGGGCGGCCATCAGTTCGGTGGGGCTGCCGTCGGCCACCAGGCGGCCGGCGTCGAGGATGCCCAGGCGGGTGCAGCGTTCGGCTTCGTCCATGTAGTGGGTGGAGACCAGCAGGGTGGTGCCGGCCTCGGCCAGTTCGAACAGCGAATCCCAGAATTCCCGGCGCGACTGCGGGTCCACGGCGCTGGTGGGTTCGTCCAGCAGCAGCAGGTCGGGTTTGTGCAGTACCGCGCCGGCCAGGGCCAGGCGCTGTTTCTGGCCGCCGCTCATGGTGCCGGCCAACTGCGTGCGGCGGTCCGCCAGCCAGTAGCGCTCCAGCAGTTCGTCGATGCGCTGGCGCGCCGCCTTGCGGTCCAGGCCCTGGACGGTGGCGAGGAATTCCAGGTTCTCGCCCACGGTCAGGTCTTCGTACAGGGAGAACTTCTGGGTCATGTAGCCGATGCGCCGTTTCAGCGCCTCGGCGTCCTGGGGAATGCGGCAGCCGAGTACTTCGATCTCGCCGGCACTCGGCAGCAGCAGGCCGCAGAGCATGCGGATGGTGGTGGACTTGCCGCAGCCGTTGGGGCCGAGGAAACCGAACACCTCGGCGCGATCGACCTTGAGGTTGAGCCCGTCCACCGCGGTGAGCTGGCCAAAACGCTTGGTCAGGCCGGTGGCGCGGATCACCGCTTCCTGGCCGTTCATTGGGCAACCCGTTGTGCCTGCACCGGCAGGCCGGCGGGCAACTGCCGCGCGGCCTCGCCTTCCAGCACCAGCTCGGCACGGTAGACCAGGCGGCTGGCGTCCGCGCCGGTCAGGGCGAAGTAGGGGGTGAAACTGGATTCGCTGGCGATGCTGCGCACCCGTGCAGTGAAGGGGTCGGCCACGCCTTCTACCGTCACTTTCAGTTCGTCGCCTATGGCGATGTTCGGGCGCACCGAGGCCGGCACGTAGACCCGTGCGTAGGGCGCATCGCCCACCAGCAGGCTGACCAGCTCGGCGTTCAGCGGCGGCTGGTCGCCGGGCTTGAAGGGCAGGGCGTCGACCCGCCCGGCGCGGGGCGCGCGCAGGCTCAGGTGTTCGCGATCGACCTTGAGCTGTGCCAGCCGACCCTGGGCGGCCTGGAGCTGGGCGCTGGCCTGTTCGATCTGTTCCGGGCGGGTGCCGTTGGTGAGCTCGCGCAACTGGGCGTCGGCATTGCTCACCGTGGCGCGGGACTGGTCGCGGGCGGCGCGGGCGCGGTCCAGTTCGGCGATGGCCACCTGGCGGCGCTGGTAGAGGGATTCGATGCGCTGGAAGTTGCGCTCGGCATCGGTGAGTTCGGCGCGGTTGCGGCTCAGGGTGGCGCGGGCGGCGTCCACGGTTTCGCTGCGCGCGCCGTTGCTCAGCTCGGCCAGCCGGGCCTGGGCCTGGCCGACATCGCCTTCGGCCTCCTTGAGGCGGGCGTCGACCCGGCGCGGGTCGAGCTCCAGCAGCAGTTGGCCGGCGTCCACCCGGTCGCCCTCGGCCACGCGCCAGCTGAGGATGGTTTCCGAGGCTTCGGCGGGCAGGCCCACGCGGTCCCACTCCAGGGTGCCGAGCAGGGTCTGCCCGGCACGGTCTTCGCAGCCGGCCAGCAGGGCCAGGACCAGCAGGCAGGGGAGCAGGCGCTTCATGGCGTGATCTCCAGGCCGCGTTCGAGCAGCGCCAGTATGTGTTTGACCATGGCCTCGTCGCCGATCTCCGGGCTGGCAAAGATGCCGCGCCAGATCGGACTGGCGGCGTAGGGCAGCATCACCACGCTCATCAGCGAAACCACCAGCAGGCGTGGGTCGAGGTCGGGGTTGAGGCGGCCGGCGGACTGTGCGGCGGCGAAGCGCTGGGCCAGCAGCAGCGGCACCATGGGCGCGAAGCGGCTGGGCATCAGCGTGCGCAGGGCGCCGCCTTCGCAGAGCACTTCGCGCACCCAGAGCGGCGGCAGCCAGGGGTTCTTGCTGAGGTTGGCGCTCATGCCGCGAACGAAGGCGGTGATCAGCTCGCGGGGGTCGTCGCCGATCTGCTGCAGGCGCTCGGCCATGCCCTGGAACAGCGGCAACAGGCGTTCTTCCACCAGGGCGTCCACCAGGCGCTGCTTGTTGCCGAAGTAGTAGTTGACCAGGGCCGGCGTCACCCCTGCCTGCTGGGCGATGGCGCGCAGGCTGGAGGCCTGGATGCCGGTATGGGCGAAGGACTCGGCGGCGGCGTCCAGCAGGCGTTCACGCTGGAGCTGGGAGTCACCGGTGGGGCGGCCCGGGGAGCGGGGGCGGGACATGTGGGGCATCTCCGGTCAGGGTCAGGGGACGACATTTTTATTTAAATATGCATTTAATTAATTAGCAACGCGAAGCCGACGAACGTAGGCGATGCCTCCAGGCGAATGACGACATCGAGCCGGTAATGAGGGGTGCGCATGGGCTGCGCCGGTCTATCTTGATTGTCATCCGGATCATCCTTGGACCTCGCCTGTGCGCGACAACCTGCGTGCCTTCCTGGCGCCCGACATGCTGGCGCTGCAGTTCGCGATCAAGACCCTGCTGGGCGGCGGCCTCGCGCTCTGGCTGGCGTACCGCTTCGACCTGCAGCAACCGCAGTGGGCGCTGATGACCGCTTTCATCGTCGCCCAGCCGCTGTCCGGCATGGTGGTGCAGAAGGGCCTGGCGCGGCTGCTCGGCACCCTGGTGGGCACCGCCATGTCGGTGCTGATCATGGCGCTCTTCGCCCAGACCCCCTGGCTTTTCCTGCTGGCCCTGGCCCTCTGGCTGGGCTTTTGTACCGCCGCCTCCACCATGATGCGCAGCGCCTGGTCCTATGCCTTCGTGCTGGCCGGCTACACGGTGGCCATCATCGGCCTGCCCGCCATCGCCCACCCGCTGGCCGTGTTCGACCAGGCGGTGGCGCGCTCCACGGAAATCTGCCTCGGCATCCTCTGCGCCACCCTGACCAGCGCGCTGCTCTGGCCCCAGCGGGTGGAACTGCAGCTGGCGCGCCAGGCGCGGGACACCTGGGAATGCGGTGTCCAGGCGGCGATCTCGGCACTCAAGGGCGAACGCCAGGAGCGCCAGGGATTGCTCGGCGTCCTGGGGCGCATCGTCGCCGTGGACGCCCAGCGCGAGCACGCCTGGTTCGAGGGCAGTCGCGGCCGCCAGCGGGCGGTGGCCTTGCAGGCGCTCAGCCATGACCTGCTCAGCCTGTTGCGCCTGGCCCGTGGTGTAGCCCGTCAGTGGCTGCAATTGAGCGAGGGTGAGGCGCAAGTGTTGCGACCCTGGTTGGAGGAATTGGAACAGGCCCTGGTCGAGCCCGATGTCGCGCACCTGGACACCCTGCGCGAACGCTTGCTGGTGGCCTCTGAGAACGACGCGCTGTCCACCATCCAGCAGTACTGCCTGGTGCGCATGGCGGTGCTGGCCCGCCAGGCAGCGGCGGCGGTGGTGGCCATGCACGGGGTGGAACGTGGCGAGGCGCCAGCGGACGCACCGCCGCCCCTGTCCGCCCACCGCGATGTGCAGACCGCCGCCATCTACGGCCTGCGCAGCTCCCTGGCGTTCCTGGGACTGTCGGCCTTCTGGCTGGCCACCGCCTGGACCTCGGCCGTGGGTGCCCTGACCCTGACCTGTGTGATCTGTGGCCTGTTCGCCAGTCGCGAGAACGCCGAGCAGATCGGCATGCTGTTCCTGCGCGGGATCCTCTATGCGCTGCCGGTGGCGTTTTTCGTCGGCCAGGTGTTGCTGCCCCAGCTCAGCGGCTTCGCGATGCTCTGCATGGCCTTGGGGGTGCCGCTGTTCTTCGGCGCGCTGGGGATGGCCAGGCCCGCCATCGGGGCGACCGCCACGTCCTTCTGCCTGCATTTCATCGTGCTCTGCGCACCGCTGAACGTCATGCGCTTCGATGTCGGGCTGTTTCTCAACGAGGCGGTTTCCATGCTGCTTGGCGTGGGCTTTGCGGTGTACGTCTTCCGCCTGATCCCCCTGCGTAATCCGGTCTGGCATGGCCGGCGCCTGCTCAAGGCGTCGCTGAACGACCTGGCGCGTCTCACCGGTGTACGCCTGGCGGGTGCGGAGAACTGGTTCGGCGGACGCATGGCGGATCGCCTGATGCAACTGGCGCGGTTCTACCCGGTGCTGCCGGAGCAGAGCCGCAGCCGCTGGGACGACGGCCTGGCCAGCCTGGACCTGGGGGACGAACTGCTGCACCTGCGCCGCTGCCTGGCGGCGGCGGACCGTCCGCTCGGGGTATCGGAGGATCGCTTCCTGCGGGAACTGGAGCGCACCCTGTTGCAAGGGCCGGCACCCGGTCGCGCCCAGGCCCTCGACAGTGCCGTCGGTGAGCTACTGACCGCGCTGCGTGCGGCGGGACGCAGCGTCGACCGGCGCCTGGCGCAGGCGGCGCTGTTGCAGCTGCAGCAGAGCTGGCGGCAATGGTGCGAACAACAGGAGACGAGCCATGGGCTTGCGTGAATGGGCGCTGGGCGGTGTGCTGCTCAGCCCCTTTCTGCTCTATGCGGTGCTGGCGCTGCTGGTGACCGGCGTGTTGCGTGTGGTCCTGGCGAAGCTCGGGCTGGCGCGCTGGATCTGGCACGAAGCGTTGTTCGACTGTGCCCTGTATGTCTGTGTGCTGGCGGCGCTGGTGGCGCTGACCGAGCACTGGTGAAGGAGAAAGAAATGCGTTCGATGGTACGTGTGCTGGTCACCCTCAGCCTGGTCGCGGTGGCCCTGGTGGCCGGCTATGGCCTCTGGCAGCACTACATGCTCGCTCCCTGGACCCGCGATGCGCGGGTCCGCGCGGACGTGGTGGTGATCGCGCCGGACGTGTCCGGCTGGGTGATGGAACTCAAGGTCCAGGACAACCAGGAGGTGAAAGCCGGCGACCTGCTGCTCACCGTCGACCGCGAACGCTACCAGGCCGCCCTGGAGCGAGCCCGCGCGGTGGCCGACACCCGCCAGCACCAGTTGCGCCTGCGTGAGCACGAGGCGTCCCGCCGCGAGCACCTGGGGCCCCAGGCGATCAGCGCCGAACTGAAGGAGAACGCGCTGATCACCGCCGAAGTGGCCCGCGCCGAATTCCGCGAGGCCCAGGCGGAACTGCGGGTGGCCGAACTGAACCTGTCCCGCAGCGAACTGCATGCCCCGCGCAACGGGCATGTGACCAACCTGCGCCTGGCCCAGGGCAACTTCGTCAACGCCGGCCAGCCGGTGATGGCCCTGGTGGATGATGCTTCCTTTTTCATCCAGGCCTATTTCGAGGAGACCAAGCTGCCGCGTATCAAGGTCGGCGCGCCGGTGCGGGTCTGGCTGATGAGCGGCGGCAAGCCGTTGAGCGGTACGGTGGAGAGCATCAGCCGCGGCATTACCGACCGCAACGCAAGCCCTGATGCGCAGCTGTTGGCCAATGTCGAGCCGACCTTCAACTGGGTGCGGTTGGCCCAGAGGATTCCGGTGCGGATCAAGCTGGACAAGGTTCCGGAGGGGGTTCAGCTGAGTGCGGGGATGACGGCGAGTGTGAGGGTGGAGGAGTAGGGGGATGCTTTCGTAGGTTGGTGCCGAGGGACGAGGCCCAACGCGGGGTGATGGATTGGCTGGCTTCTGGCTCGATTACGTGTGTGCTGTGGGTTTCTGTTTCGCCCTCCCGGACGAGTCCCTTTTGCAGTCGTTCAAAAGGAACCAAAAAACTTGCCCCTGCATCCGGCCCCGGCTTCGCCGGGGTTCCCTCCCTTCATCGCTGTTCCAGGGGCACGGCGCGAGGGGCCATCCCTGGCCCCGCGCGCCTCTCGCGGCATCCATGCCGCTCGTCCCCTTCCACAACGATTCCGCTCGGCCTCCTGAAGGGGCTCTCCGCGCGGCGTCATCTTCGTTGCTTCGTTTCAGGCCGGTATGGGCAACAGGACTGCTTCGCGCCTGCCTGCGCGAGTCACCCCTCGTCCTTCGGGAGAGGGGCGGGGGAGAGGGAATCATCCGCCATTACGTGGATGTCGCTTTTCACATCCACCATCGGCGCTCGGCCTAACCCCGCCTGGTGGGCCGATGAAGCACGGTCCACATCGCTGCCCGTTTCCCCCCGGCCGCGCGGGCTACCGGCGTAGGGTGCGCTGCGCGCACCGAGGAGGTCGTACTGGGCCTTGGTGCGCACGGCGCACCCTACGGGGCCGGCCAATTCGGCGACCCACAAAAAAGCCCGGATCATCTCCGGGCTTTTTCATTGCCAGCCAAACCTCAGCCGATGGTGATCGGCGGCAGCTCCGGCAGTTCCACCGACAGCTGCTGCTTGGGCGCCAGCACTTCGGCCTCGCCGTCCACCACCTGGTCGGCGTTCTGGTTGAACACGCGGGTGGCGATGCGCACGCGGTTCTTCGGCAGCTTCTCGAGGATTTCCAGCTCCACGGTCAGGCTGTCGCCAAGCTTCACCGGGCGGGTGAACTTCAGTTGCTGGCCGAGGTAGATGCTGCCCGGGCCGGGCATCTCGCAGGCGATGGCGGCGCTGATCAGGGCGCCGGTGAACATGCCGTGGGCGATGCGCTCCTTGAACATGGTGCCGGCGGCGTACTCGGCATCCAGGTGCACCGGATTGCGGTCACCGGAAACGGCGGCGAACAGCTGGATGTGGCGTTCTTCCACGGTGGTGGAGAAGCTGGCTTTCTGGCCGACTTCGAGGGCGTCGTAGGTGAAGTTGGTTACCTGGCTCATGCGGTCTCCTTGGCGTGTGGTTGCGTTCGACTGTGGGCGAGGGCGTGCTCCAGCCAGTCGATCAGGTCGCGGGTCACCTCGTCGCGGTTGCTCTCGTTGAGCAGCTCGTGGCGGGCGTCGGGGTAGAGGTTCAGCTGCACGTCCCTGATGCCGGCGCGGCGCAAGGCCGCAGCCAGGTCGTGCAGGCGCCGGCCATCGCTGACTGGGTCGCGTTCGCCGCCGATCACCAGCAGCGGCAGGTCGGGGTCGATCTGCGCCAGGTTCTTCGGCGGGGTGATGCTCTGAAGCCCGCCGAGCAGGTCGAGCCACAACTGGTTGGTGCAGCGGAAACCACAGAGCGGGTCGCTTACGTACTTGTCCACTTCCAGCGGGTCGCGGCTGAGCCAGTCGAAGGTGCTGCGATTGGGCTTGAAGGCCTTGTTGAAGGAGCCGAACGAGAGAAACTCGATCAGCGCGCTGCGGCCCGTCGGGCCTTGGCGCCAGCGTTCGAAACGGGCCAGCAGGGCGGCCACCCGGTACAGCGCCACCGGCTGGTAGTTGGAGCCGGAGAGAATGGCCCCCTGCAGGCTGCTGCTGTGCTGCATCAGGTAGGCCTGGCCGATGTAGCTGCCCATGCTGTGGCCCAGCAGGAAGATCGGCGCTTGCGAGTGCCGCTGGCGGATGTGGTGGTTGAGGCTGGCCAGGTCGCCGATTACCTTGCTCCAGCCATCCTCGGCCGCGTACTGGCCGAGGACGCCATGCTCGGCGCTGCGGCCATGGCCGCGCTGGTCGAGGGCGTAGAGCTCGAAGCCGGCCGCCACCAGGTCCTGGCCCAGGCGGGCGTAGCGGCCGCTGTGCTCGGCCATGCCGTGGGAGAGCATCACCACCGCCCTGGGCGGGGCCTCGCCGAACCAGTGGTTGACGTACAAGGGCACTGCATCGCTGGCGTCGAGCCAGAAGGCATCGTGGCGCATGGCCGATCCTTTTGCCGGGGAATCGGCGCATTGTGCACGGGCGCGGGGGAGGCGCAAAGCCCGCTTACGGGGAGGGGCTGTTGTGGCGTTCGAGGATGCGCGTGTACTCGCCGCTGGCCAGCAGGGCGCGCAGGCCCTGTTCGTAGACCTTCGCCCAGTCCGGCTGTCCGGGCTGGGGGGCGGTGAAACCCGCCAGCAGGGGAATCCGCGCCAGGGCCGGCGGCTGCCAGCTGAGCTTGCCGCGCAGGTGCTCGTCCGCCGTCACCAGGTGCTGGCCCACCACGCGTTCGAGCAGGACGAGGTCGAAGCGGCCCGCGTCCAGCTTGCGCAGGTTGGAAATGTCGTCCACCGCTTCCTCGGTGACGATGCCCGAGCGCAGGATGCTCTGCGGGTAGCCGTAGCCCCTGACCACGCCGACCTTGTGGCCCCTGAGCTGGGTCAGGTCGTTGAACCGGACCGGCGTGTCGTTGCGCACGAACAGGCCCAGCTCGCTGTAGAACAGCGGGCGCGAGGCATGCAGGTTTTCCTCGATTATCTCCCGTGGCCAGAGGGCCAGGGCGCCCTGGTAATGGCCGCTGTGCAGCGCCGCGCGCACCCGCGCCCAGGGCATGAAGTCCACCTGCACCTTGTGGCCCTGGGTGGCGAAGGCGCGCGTCGTCAGTTCCACGATGCTGCCACCCGCGGGCAGTTGCTGGGAGCAGTAGGGCGGGTACTCGAGCGTCGCCAGGCGCAGGTCGGCCCAGGCAGCGCAGCTGGTGAACAGGCTGGGCAGCAGGACGAAGAGGGCCAGTAGAAATCGCATGGGGTGGTTTGCAGTCCCTGTCGTACATTGGTTCCGATCCTATGTGAATCTAACCGGACTATCCGCAAGATTCACGCGGTCTATATCGCTGGGCCGAGTATTTGCGCTGCCAACAGGAGCTGCTAAGTTCCGGGCAGCCCCGCAGCGCGGGCCAGACAAATTCAGGGCCAAGAGGACAAGAACAATGCAACCTGATTTCTGGAGCGACAAACGCCCGGCCGGCGTGCCCAATCAAATTGATCTGGCCGCCTACAAGTCGGTGATCGAGGTGTTTGAGCGATCCTGCAAGAAGTTCGCCGACCGCCCGGCGTTCAGCAACCTGGGCGTGACCCTGACCTATGCCGAGCTGGACCGCCTGTCCGCCGCCTTCGCCGCCTACCTGCAGAAGAGCACCGACCTCAAGCCCGGCGACCGCATCGCCGTGCAGATGCCCAACGTCCTGCAGTACCCCATCGCCGTGTTCGGCGCCCTGCGCGCCGGGCTCATCGTGGTCAACACCAACCCGCTCTACACCGCCCGCGAGATGCGCCACCAGTTCAAGGACGCCGGGGTGCGCGCGCTGGTCTACATCAACCTGTTCGGCAAGCTGGTCGAAGAGGTGCTGCCCGATACCGATATCGAGTACCTGATCGAGGCGCGCATGGGGGACATGCTGCCGAGCCTGAAGGGCTGGCTGGTGAACACCCTGGTCAAAAGCGTGAAGAAGATGGTCCCCAACTATCACCTCCCCCAGGCGCTGCTGTTCAAGGAGGTGCTCAAGCAGGGCCAGGGCCATGGGCTGAAGCCGGTGCGGGTGGGCCTGGAAGACATCGCCGTGCTGCAGTACACCGGCGGCACCACGGGCGTGGCCAAGGGCGCGATGCTGACCCACGGCAACCTGGTGGCCAACATGCAGCAGGTGGACGCCTGCCTGTCGCAGCATGGTCCGGACGGCGCGCCGCTGATGAAGCAGGGCCAGGAGATCATGATCGCGCCGTTGCCGCTGTACCACATCTATGCCTTCACCGCGAACTGCATGTGCATGATGGTCAACGGCAACCTCAACGTCCTCATCACCAACCCGCGGGACATCGGCGGCTTCATCAAGGAGCTGAAGAAGTGGCGTTTCTCGGCGCTGCTGGGGCTCAACACCCTGTTCGTCGCGCTGATGGACCACCCCGAGTTCAAGAACCTCGACTTCTCCAACCTCAAGCTCACCAACTCCGGCGGCACCGCCCTGGTCAAGGCCACCGCCGAGCGCTGGCAATCCATCACCGGCTGTTCGGTCGTGGAGGGCTACGGCCTGACCGAAACCTCGCCGGTGGCCAGCACCAACCCCTACGGCAACCTGGCGCGCCTGGGCACCGTGGGCATCCCGGTGCCGGGCACCGCGTTCAAGACCATCGACGACGCCGGCAACGAGCTGCCCCTGGGCGAGCGCGGCGAGCTGTGCATCAAGGGCCCGCAGGTGATGAAGGGCTACTGGCAGCGCCCCGAGGCCACGGCCGAGGTGCTGGACGCCGAGGGCTGGCTGAAGACCGGCGACATCGCGGTGATCGATCCGGATGGCTTCGTGCGCATCGTCGACCGCAAGAAGGACCTGATCATCGTCTCCGGCTTCAACGTCTACCCGAACGAGATCGAGGACGTGGTGATGGCGCACCCGAAAGCGGCCAACTGCGCGGCCATCGGCGTACCGGACGAGAAGTCCGGCGAGGCGGTGAAACTCTTCGTGGTGGCCCGCGAGGGCGGCGTCAGCGTCGAGGAGCTGAAGGCCTACTGCAAGGAAAACTTCACCGGCTACAAGGTGCCCAAGCACATCGTGCTCAAGGAGGCCCTGCCGATGACCCCGGTGGGCAAGATCCTGCGCCGCGAACTGCGCGATATCGCCTGACCGCAAAAGGGCAGGACGGGTCCTCCGTCCTGCCCTCGCTCTTTTCCCCGCTCCACCCCCGCCCCGCCCGAACGCCCCCCTTCGAAACTCGTGAAAGCCCCGGAATACGCCGTTTGTCGGCGATTTAGAGTTGCAACTCCAAAAATGACCGGATATCCATGTTATGGTCATTTTCGTGACTGGCCAGGACATGTTTGGTGCTGGTCGGCCTCTGGCAAAGCTGCTAATCTCGGCGCGTTTTTTTGCCCGGATGGGCGCACAATCGCACAGAACACAACAAACAACTGCCCCTTGGAGGGCAGTGAATTCAGCTGTTGCTTAGGAGTGGGCCTCCATGACCGATAACCTCTGGAAGGACAAGTATCCAGCGGGCGTACCTGCCGAGATCAATGCCGATCAGTACCCCAACGTTCAAGCGGTGCTGAAGGAGTCCTGCCAACGCTTCGCCGACAAGCCCGCATTCAGCAACCTGGGCAAGACCCTCACCTACGGTGAGCTCTACGAACTCTCCGGAGCTTTCGCCGCCTACCTGCAGAACAACACCGACCTCAAGCCCGGCGACCGCATCGCCGTGCAGCTGCCGAACATCCTGCAATACCCGGTAGTGGTATTCGGCGCCATGCGCGCCGGCCTGATCGTGGTCAACACCAACCCGCTGTACACCGCGCGGGAAATGGAGCACCAGTTCAACGACTCCGGCGCCAAGGCCCTGATCTGCCTGGCCAACATGGCCCACCTGGCCGAGGAAGTGCTGCCCAAGACCGGCGTCAAGCACGTGGTCGTCACCGAAGTGGGCGACCTGCTGCCGACCTTCAAGCGCCTGCTGGTCAATGCCGTGATCAAGCACGTGAAGAAGATGGTGCCGCCGTTCAGCCTGCCCCATGCGGTCAAGCTCAACGACGCCCTGGCCAAGGGCCGTGGCCGCGCGGTCAAGGAAGCCACTCCGCACAACGGCGACGTCGCCGTGCTGCAGTACACCGGCGGCACCACCGGTGTGGCCAAGGGCGCGATGCTGACCCACCGCAACCTGATCGCCAACATGCTGCAGTGCAAGGCGCTGATGGGCGCCAACCTCAACGAAGGTTGCGAGATCCTCATCACCCCGCTGCCGCTCTATCACATCTACGCCTTCACCTTCCATTGCATGGCGATGATGCTGACCGGCAACCACAACATCCTCATCTCCAACCCGCGCGACCTGCCGGCCATGACCAAGGAGCTGGCGAAGTTCAAGTTCACCGGCTTCGTCGGTCTGAACACCCTGTTCGTCGCCCTGTGCAACAACGACGACTTCCGCAAGCTGGACTTCTCGGCGCTGAAGCTGACCCTGTCCGGCGGCATGGCCCTGCAACTGGCCGCCGCCGAGCGCTGGAAGCAAGTCACCGGTTGCGCCATCTGCGAAGGCTACGGCATGACCGAGACCAGCCCCGTGGTGTCGGTGAACCCCTTCCAGAGCATCCAGATCGGCACCATCGGTATCCCGGTGCCGTCCACCCTGTGCAAGGTGCTGGACGACGAGGGCAACGACGTCGGCATCGGCGCGCCCGGCGAGCTGTGCGTGAAGGGCCCGCAAGTGATGAAGGGCTACTGGCAGCGCCAGGAAGCCACCGACGAGATCCTCGACGCCGAAGGCTGGCTGCGCACCGGCGACGTCGCGGTGATCCAGGAAGACGGCTTCATGCGCATCGTCGATCGCAAGAAAGACATGATCCTGGTATCCGGCTTCAACGTGTACCCCAACGAACTGGAGGACGTGCTGGCGACCCTGCCGGGCGTGCTGCAGTGCGCCGCCATCGGCGTGCCGGACGAAAAATCCGGCGAGGCGATCAAGATGTTCGTGGTGGCCAAGCCCGGCGTCAGCCTGACCAAGGAGCAGGTCATGGAGCATATGCGCGGCAACGTCACCGGCTACAAGGTGCCGCGCGCCATCGAGTTCCGCGATGCGCTGCCGACCACCAACGTCGGCAAGATCCTGCGCCGCGAACTGCGTGACGAAGAGCTGAAGAAGCTCAAGGCGAAGCAGGAAACGGCCAAGGCCTGATCCTCTCCCGCCAGGCACAAGGCCCCGCAATTGCGGGGCCTTGTCGTTCATGGGGGCCCATCGACGGGATTCGGGCCGGCCGATACAGTGGCGGTTTCCCGTTTGCCCCGGAGCCGGCGCGATGGCATTGCCCGACCTCAACCTGCTGGTGGCCCTCGACGTGCTGCTCGACGAAGGCAGCGTGGCGGGCGCCGCGCGGCGCATGCACCTCAGCGCCCCGGCCATGAGCCGCACCCTGGCGCGGATCCGCGAAGCGGTGGGCGACCCCATCCTGGTGCGTGCCGGGCGCGGCCTGGTGCCCACGCCCAGGGCGCTGGAGCTGCGCGAGCAGGTGCGCGAGCTGGTGGAACAGGCCAGCGGCCTGTTCCATTCCGGCGAGCTGGACCTGGGGAATCTCTCGCGCCAGTTCAACGTGCGCACCAACGACATCTTCATGGTCTGCTTCGGCGGCCGCCTGTTCGAGCTGATGCGCCAGCAGGCGCCCGATGCCGTGCTGCGTTTCGTGCCGGAGATCGATGGCGACGACGATGCCATGCGTGCCGGGCGCATCGACCTGATCGTCGGCGCCTCCGACAAGCTGACGCCGGAAATCAAGTCCCAGGGCTTGTTCAGCTGCCGCTTCAACGGGCTGGTGCGCGAAGGCCATCCGATCTTCGACGCCCCCATCACCCCGGAACGCTTTGCCGCCTTCGACCAGATCAGCGTGTCGCGCCGGGGCCTGGCGCGTGGCCCCATCGACAAGGCGCTGGCGGAGCTGGACCTGTCGCGGCGGGTGGTGCTGATCTCGCCCAGCTTCTTCTCGGCGGTGCTGGCCCTGCACGACTCCGACCTGATCCTGCCGATGCCGGACCCGGTGATCGCCACCTGCGGGAAGCTCGGCCTGCCCCTGCGCTCGTTCGAGATCCCGCTGCCCCTGGAGACCGTGCGCGTCCGCCAGTCCTGGCACCCGCGCTTCGACAACGACTCGGCCCACCGCTGGTTGCGCGAACTCATCAAGAGGTGCTGTGAAGAGGGGTTCCAGGGCTAGTAGGGATACCTGCGTATAACGCACTGATCCATTGAGATCATTGCAGTATTCGGCATTGCTGGCGCAAACATAGACTCGTCTTGTACCCGCAATCCGGACCCGACTCATGTCCCTCTCAACCCTCCGCGCCGATGGAAAGGCGCCGCAATGAACGCCCCCCTGGCCATCCCGCTGCAGCCGGCAGCCAGCCCGGCAAGTGCGGCCCCCAAGGCCCCCGCAGCGACCGCCCTCGGCCCGCGTCTGCTGGTCGGCATGCTCGGCGTGTTGCTCGCCGTGCTGGTCTCGGGCTTCAACGAGAACGTGGTGAAGATCGCCCTGGCGGACATTCGTGGCGAGATGGGCATCGGCTATGACGAAGGCACCTGGCTGGTGGCGCTCTACGCGGCACCCTCGGTGTGCGCCATGGCCTTCGCCCCCTGGTTCGCCGTGACCCTCTCGCTGCGCCGCTTCACCCTGGGGGCCATCGCGCTGTTCATGCTGCTCGGGCTGCTGAGCCCGCTGGCGCCCACCCTGGAAAGCCTGATGCTGTTGCGGGCGCTGCAGGGGCTGGCGGGTGGTGCCTTGCCGCCGATCCTGATGACCGTGGCGCTGCGCTTCCTGCCGGCCAACCTGAGAATCTTCGGCCTGGCCAGCTATGCCCTCACCGCCACCTTCGGCCCCAGCCTCGGTACCCCGCTGGCGGCATTCTGGGTGGAGTTCGTCGGCTGGCGCTGGGCCTTCTGGCAAATCATTCCGTCGAGCCTGCTGGCCCTGCTCGCGGTCGCCTGGGGGCTCCCCCAGGACCCGCTGCGCCTGGAGCGCTTCCGTCAGTTCAACTGGCTGGGACTGGCGCTCGGTTTTCCCGCCCTGTCCATGCTGGTGGTGGGGTTGGTGCAGGGCGAGCGGCTGGACTGGTTCGAGTCGCCGCTGATCCGCATCTTGCTCGGCGGCGGCAGCCTGCTGCTGGTGCTGTTCCTGTTCAACGAATGGAAGCACCCGCTGCCGTTCTTCAAGCTGCAACTACTCAAGCTGCGCAACCTCAGCTTCGCCCTGTTCACCCTGGCCGGAGTGCTCTTCGTGCTCCTGGCCGCGGTGGTGATCCCGTCCGGCTACCTGGCCCAGGTGCAGGGCTATCGCCCGTTGCAGACCGCCCCGGTGATGTTGGTGGTGGCCTTGCCGCAGTTGCTGGCGCTGCCCCTGGTGGCGCTGCTGTGCAACCTGCGCTGGGTGGACTGCCGCTGGGTGCTGGCCTGCGGCCTGGCCATGCTCGGCTGCTCCTGCTGGCTGGGTTCGCACCTGACCTCGGCCTGGATTCGCGACGATTTCTACCTGGTCCAGGCGCTGCAGATCTTCGGCCAGCCGATGGCGGTGTTGCCCTTGCTGATGCTGGCCACCGGCAGCATCGCGCCCACCGACGGCCCGTTCGCGTCGGCCTGGTTCAACACCGTCAAGGGTTTCGCGGCGGTGCTGGCCGGCGCCGTGCTCGAAGCCCTGGCGACCCTGCGCCTGCATGTCCATTCGACCCAGTTGGTGGACCGCCTGGGCAACAACCCGCTGGCCGATGGCGGCCCCGACCTGGCCCAGCGGCTGCACCAGCAGGCGTCCGTACTCACGTCAGCCGACCTCTATCTCTGCACCGCTGTCGTGGCGGTCGTGCTGATCCTGCTCATCCCCTTCGTGCCGACGCGTATCCATCCGCCGCGCGCCCCGACCTGAACGGAGCCCCATCATGAACCACGCACGCATTCTCAAACCTGTCATCCCGGCTGCTCTGCTGGTGGGCGTCGGCCTGCTGGCCTGGGGCGCCTGGCATCTGCTGGATGACAGCGCCGACCAGTACACCAACGACGCCTACGTCCATGCCGACTTCACCCTGGCTGCGCCCAAGGTGCCCGGCTTCATCCATGAAGTGCTGGTGGAGGACAACCAGGTGGTGAAGGCCGGGCAAGTGCTCGCCCGGATCGACGACCGCGACTACCGTGCCGCCCTGGAGGGGGCCCGGGCCAAGGTCGCCAGTGCCCGGGCGCAACTGGACAACGCCACGGCCACCCTGGAGCGGCAGGCGTCCCTGATCGAGCAGGCCCAGGCGACGCTGGAGGCCGACCGCGCGGAGATCGTCTTTGCGCAGCACGAACTGGCGCGTCACGAAAAGCTGGTGCATCGCGGTGCCGGTACCTTGCAGAACGCCCAGCTGGCCCGCAGCCGCTTCGACACCGTGCGGGCGCGTCAGGCCGAGCACAGTGCCGCCCTGCTGGCCACGCGCAAGCAGACCGACATCCTCGGCGCCGAGCGCGACGCCGCCCAGGCAGCGCTGGATAACGCCCAGGCCGGGCTGCGCCAGGCCGAGCTGGATCTTTCCCATACCGAACTGCACGCCCCCATCGATGGCATGGTCGGGCGTCGCGCCGTGCGCGTCGGCGCCTTCGTCAAACCCGGCGACGCGCTCCTGGCGGTGGTGCCGCTGGACCGCGCCTACGTGGTGGCCAACTTCCAGGAAACCCAGCTCACCCACGTGCGCCCGGGCCAGGCCGTGCGGGTGACGGTGGATACCTTCCCCGGCGAGTCCCTGCGCGGCCATGTGCAAAGCATCGCCCCGGCCACCGGCGTGGCCTTCGCCGCCATCGCGCCGGCCAACGCCACCGGCAACTTCACCAAGGTGGTGCAGCGCATCCCGGTGAAGGTGGTGCTGGACCCCGGCCAGTCGCTGCTGGGCCAGCTGCGGGTGGGCATGTCGGTGGAGGCGAGCATCGACACCGGCAGCGCCGACGCCACCATCGCCAGGACCAACTGAAGGGTCCTGGCCGCTCCCGTCGCCCCAAAGCCACGCAAAGGTGCCACGGCCGCCCTTGTCTGCGACAATTCCGCCCTTGGCGAAAACGACAGCAGAATCAGCGGACCCGATGAGCGAGCAATCCCCCAGCCCCGAACAACTCCTGCAACGCATCGACCAGGCCATGGGCGCCGACCGCCATCGCCTGCGCCGGCAGCTCCACGAGCTGCACAAGCACCCCGACGCGGGCAAGCTGGCGCAGTGGGCCGAGCGTTTCCAGGCCTCGATCGCGCGGGTCGAGGCGCGCCGCGCCAGCGTGCCGGTGATGCGCTACGACGACGCCCTGCCCATCGCCGCCAAGCGCGACGAGATCAAGGCGGCGCTGGCGAAGCACCAGGTGCTGGTGATCGCTGGCGAGACCGGCTCGGGCAAGACCACCCAGCTGCCGAAGATCTGCCTGGAGATCGGCCGGGGTACCCATGGCCTCATCGGCCACACCCAGCCGCGCCGACTGGCGGCGCGCAGCGTGGCCACGCGGGTGGCGGAAGAGATCGGTACGCCCCTGGGCGAGCTGGTGGGCTACCAGGTGCGCTTCGAGGACCAGTCCAACGAACGCAGCCTGATCAAGCTGATGACCGACGGCATCCTGCTGGCCGAGACCCAGCACGACCGTTTCCTCGAACGCTACGACACGATCATCGTCGACGAGGCCCACGAGCGCAGCCTGAACATCGACTTCCTGCTGGGCTACCTCAAGACCCTGCTGCCGCGCCGCCCCGATCTCAAGCTGATCATCACCTCGGCGACCATCGACCTGGAGCGTTTCTCGAAGCACTTCGGTGACGCGCCGATCATCGAGGTCTCCGGCCGCACCTACCCGGTGGACACCTGGTACCGGCCGCTGGCCGCCGAGGTGGACGAGGACGGCGAGGCGCTGTTCGACGACCTTTCCGTGGACCAGGGCATCCTCCGCGCCCTGGACGAGATCGCCGCCCATGAGCGCGAGGTGGGCAAGCGCCCTGGCGACGTGCTGGTGTTCCTCCCCGGCGAGCGGGAAATCCGCGACTGCGCCGAGGTGCTGCGCAAGGCCAACCTGCGCCACACCGAGGTCCTGCCGCTCTATGCACGCCTGACGCCGGCCGAGCAGCAGAAGATCTTCGCGCCCATGCCGGGGCGCAAGATAGTGCTGTCCACCAACGTCGCCGAAACCTCGCTGACGGTGCCGGGCATCCGCTATGTGATCGACAGCGGCACCGCGCGCATCAGCCGCTACAGCTACCGCGCCAAGGTCCAGCGCCTGCCGGTGGAAGCCGTGTCCCAGGCCAGCGCCAACCAGCGCAAGGGCCGCTGTGGCCGGGTCGAACCGGGTATCTGCGTGCGCCTCTACAGCGAAGAGGACTTCATCTCCCGGCCGACCTTCACCGATCCGGAGATCCTGCGCACCAACCTGGCGGCGGTGATCCTGCAGATGCTCCACCTGCGCCTGGGCGACATCGAGGCCTTCCCCTTCATCGAACCGCCGGATGGCAAGGCGATCAAGGACGGCTTCACCCTGCTGCAGGAACTCTCGGCGGTGAACCGCGAGAGCCAGCTCACCCCCATCGGTCGCCAGCTGGCGCGCCTGCCCATCGACCCGCGCCTCGGCCGCATGGTGCTGGAAGGCGCGCGCCAGGGCAGCCTCGACGAAGTGCTGGTGATCACCGCCGCGCTGTCGGTGCAGGACCCGCGCGAGCGGCCCATGGACCGCCAGCAGGCCGCCGACCAGGCCCACGCCCAGTGGAAGGACGTGGATTCCGACTTCGCCGCGCTGATCAACCTCTGGCGCGGCTTCGAGGAGCAACGCCAGGCGCTCGGCTCCAACGCCCTGCGCAACTGGTGCCGGAAGAACTTCCTCAACTACCTGCGCCTGCGCGAGTGGCGCGACGCCCACCGCCAGCTGGTGCTGATCTGCCGCGAACTGAAACTGTTCCCGGAGCGGAGCAAGGACACGCCCGAGGGAGGGGACGGGCGGCGCTCCGCTCAGCGCCATCCTGCGAAGAGCAACGCCGCCGAAGCTCCGCGCGATGCCGCCGCCAAGGCCGAGCAGCAGGCGCGCAACATCGACTACGCCAAGGTGCACAAGGCGGTCCTCTGCGGCCTGCTCAGCCAGATCGGCCAGAAGACCGAGGAGGGCGACTACCTCGGCGCGCGCCAGCGGCGCTTCTGGATCCATCCCGGCACGGCCATCGCCAAGAAGCGCCCACAGTGGCTGATGACCGCCGAACTGGTGGAAACCACCAAGCTGTTCGCGCGCATGGTGGCGAAGATCGACCCCGACTGGCTGGAGCCCCTGGCCGGCCACCTGGTGAAGAAGAACTACCTCGAACCCCACTGGGAGAAACGCCGTGGCCAGGTGGTGGCCTTCGAGCAGATCACCCTCTACGGCCTGATCATCGTCGGCCGCCGCGCCGTGCACTACGGCCCCATCGAGCCGGAGGTGGCCCGCGAGCTGTTCATCCGCGAAGGCCTGGTGCGCGGCGAAATCCACAGCAAGGCGAAATGCCTCACGGCCAACCGCCAGTTGCTGGAACGGCTCGACGAACTGGAAGCCAAGGCACGCCGCCGCGACATCCTGGCCGATGAGGAAACCCTCTTCGCCTACTACGCGGCGCGCCTGCCGGCGGACATCTACCAGACCGCCAGCTTCGAGAAGTGGTACGAGCGCGAACGGGCGCAGAACCCCAACCTGCTGATCATGCGCGAAGAAGACGTGCTGGCCCGCGAGGCCAGCGAGGTCACCGCCGCGCAGTACCCGGACACCCTGCGTCTGGGCGACCTGCAACTGCCGCTGAGCTATCACTTCGAGCCGGGCCACCCGCGCGACGGCGTGACCCTGCGGGTGCCCGCGCCACTGCTGCCGCAACTGCCGGCCGAGCGCCTCGAGTGGCTGGTGCCGGGCCTGCTGGAAACCAAGTGCGTGGCCCTGGTGCGCAACCTGCCCAAGGCGATCCGCAAGAACTTCGTGCCGGTGCCGGACTTCGTCAAGGCGGCGCTGGACAAGCTGGCGTTCGCCCAGGGTTCGCTGCCCGAGAACCTCGGTCGCGAGCTGCAGCGCATGACCGGTGCCCGCGTGCCCGAGGAGGCCTGGAGCGAGGCCGCCGCCCAGCTCGAAGGCCACCTGAAGATGAACCTGGAAGTGGTGGACGCCCGCGGCAAGTTCCTCGGCGAAGGCCGCGACCTGGCCGAGATCACCGCGCGCTTCGCCGAGGCCAGCCAGGCCGCGCTGGCCATCCCCCAGGCGCAGAAGGAACAGAAACCGGTAGAGGCCAAGGGCTTCGCCCAGGTGGCGGCGAGCACCCAGCAGAAGGTCGCCGGCCTATCCATGACCGTCTACCCGGCGCTGGTGGAGGAGGGCGGGGCGGTCAAGGAAAGCCGCTTCCCGACCCAGGCCGAGGCCGACTGGCAGCATCGCCGTGCCCTGCAACGCCTGCTGCTGCAGCAACTGGCCGATACCGCCAAGTTCCTCCGCGGCAAGCTGCCGGGCCTGACCGAGCTGGGCCTGCTGTACCGCGACCTCGGGCGGGTCGACGCCCTGGTGGAGGACATCCTCCTGGCCAGCCTGGATGCCTGCATCCTCGAGGGTGAAGCCAGCCTGCCCCGCGATGGCGCGGCACTGGCGTCCCTGGCCGAGAAGAAGCGCGGCGCCTGGGCCGAGCACGCCGAACGCCTGGCGCGCCTGACCCTGGACATCCTCAAGCTCTGGCATGCCCTGCAGAAGCGCTTCAAGGGGCGCATCGACCTGGCCCAGGCCGTGGCCCTGAACGACATCAAGGCGCAGTTGGGCAACCTGGTCTATCCGGGCTTCGTCCGCGAGACGCCGGCCGAATGGCTGAAGGAACTGCCGCGCTACCTCAAGGCCATCGAGCAGCGTTTCGACAAGATCGCCGCGCAGTTGCAGCGCGACCGTGTCTGGTCGGGCGAGCTGGCCGGCTACTGGGAGCAATACCAGGCGCGCCTGGCCAAGCATGCCCAGGAAGGCAAGCGCGATCCGGAGCTGGTGCTCTACCGCTGGATGCTGGAGGAGTACCGCGTGTCGCTGTTCGCCCAGCAGCTCGGTACGCGCATGGCGGTATCCGACAAGCGCCTGAACAAGCAATGGAGCCAAGTGGAAGCCTGATGAGCGCACTCTTTGAAATCCGTCCCATGGACCCCGAGCTGTATCGCCGGCAGACCCGGCGCATCACCCTGATCGTCGCCGGCCTGTTCATCGCCATGGCCATGCTGTTCTCCACCCTCAGCGTGCAGCTGTTCGGCAGCCCGGGCGGCGACAACTTCCGCTGGAACCTGATCGGCGTACTGGCGGGCCTGGCCATTACCGTGGCCGTGGTACGGCTGCAGTTCTGGCCGCGTCCCTGGATGGCGCCGGCGGTCTATGGCTGGCAGCTCAAACGCAGCCTGATGCGCATCGGCAACGTCATGCACAAGGTCAAGGCGGGTGTGGCCGCTGGCGATCCGACGGCCATGAAGCTGCTGCGCTTCTACCACCTGGCGCTGACCCAGATGCACCAGCTCGACGGCAACAGCGCCGACCACAGCCAGATGGTGCGCGAGATCGACCAGCATCGCGAAGCGATGGAGGCCCAGGGCCTGGAACCGGAGCAGAAGCGCCTGGAAGCGGCCTGGCTGGAGGCCATGAAAGCCCAGGGCGCCTGACCCGCCGCTGCTTTCCGGGCCGGCGCCCGCCTTGGTCAGGATGATGGCCGCATGCTATATAGCCGGGAGTCGGATTTCGCAGCAAAGGGAGCGGTGCATGGACAGGCCAACAGCGCTGCAGCAGCCGTCGGAGCATCCGCCAGGTCAGCAAGGCCGCGCCGCGAACGGCCAGAATCGCAGCCAGTTCGTCTGGCGCGCCCTGATGCCAAGGGCCCTGGGTTTGCCGGTGGGTGCGCTCTGCCTGTCGCTGCCGCTGTGGGAGCTGCAGCGGCCGGTCTGGGTCTGGGTGCTGCTGGCGCTGTTCGTCTTCGTCTGGCCCTGGATCGCCCTGGCGCTCAGCCTGCGCTATCGCGAACCGGTGCGCTTCGAGCGCTGGCACATCCTCTTCGACTCCTTCGCCGGTACCTTCTGGATCGCCGCCGCCGGCTTCAGCCCGCTGGCCAGCTGCGTGGCCTTCGCCATGCTCCAGGCCAACAACGTGGCGGCCGGCGGCACCCGCTTCGTCGCGCTCGGCTGGTTGGCGCAGTTGGTGGGCGTGGGCGCCGGGGTGGCGGTATTCGGCTTCTCCTTCCATGCCGCCATCAGCCTCCAGCACCTGATGTTCTGCCTGCCGATGATGGTGCTGCACCCGCTGGTGATCGGCTCGACCCTCTACGACCTGGCCCAGAGCGTCGCCCGCAGCCGGCGCAAGCTGCGCACCCTGAGCCAGACCGACAGTCTCACCGGTGTGTTCAACCGGCGCTACTGGAGCGAGCTGGCGCAGCAGGAATTCCTCCGCTGCCGTCGCGGCGGCGGGCCGTCCTGCCTGGCGCTGATCGATGTGGATAACTTCAAGGCGGTCAACGACAGCCAGGGCCACCTGGCCGGCGATGAACTGCTGGTGCGCCTGGGCACGGCCCTGTGCGCGGACCTGCGGGAAACCGACCTGGTGGGTCGCTACGGCGGCGACGAGTTCTGCGTGCTGCTGCCGATGACCGCCGAGCATGGCGGCGGCACCGCCCTGGAATGGCTGCGCGAGCGGGTGGCCCGGGACGAGAATGGCAACGTCGGGCTGAGCATCGGCCTGGCGAGCTGGCGCCCGGACATGAACGAGCTGGAAGACTGGATCCGCTGCGCCGACCAGGCCCTCTACCAGGCCAAGTCCAGGGGGCGGAACCAGGTGGTGGTGCACCGCCATGAACAGGCCGGGGCCTGAGTCGGCCGCTATCGCAGATCGTAGGTTGGGTAGAGCGCAGCGAAACCCAACGCCGGGGCGTTTCGCGAAGCCCTGATGTTGGGCCGCGCTGCGCTTGGCGCCAACCTACGTCAATGCCACCTGCTCCTGGGGCTGGCTGTCGGGAGCTCGTTGCGCAGCGCTGTTCCGTAGCCTGGCTCGAGCAGATCGTAGGTTGGGTAGAGCGCAACGAAACCCAACGCCGGGGCGTTTCGCGAGGCCCGGATGTTGGGCCGCGCTGCGCTTGGCGCCAACCTACGTCGATCCCACCTGCTCCTGGATGCTGGCTGTCGGGACCTCGTTGCGCAGCGCTGTTCCGCAGCCCGGCTCGAGCAGATCGTAGGTTGGGTAGAGCGCAGCGAAACCCAACGCCCGGGCGTTTCGCGAAGCCCGGATGTTGGGCCGCGCTGCGCTTGGCGCCAACCTACGTCAATGCCACTTGCACCTGGGGGCTGGCTGTCGGTACTTCGTTGCGCAGCGCTGTTTCGTAGCCCGGATGCGATCCGGGACCCTGGGCGGGGCCTTCCCCAGATTGCATCCGGGCTACCTATTTGCGGCAATGTCGGGTGGGACCGAGCGCGGCGTCACACAGGGCACGGCCTTCTTGCCGTAGGAGCGAATTCATTCGCGAAGGGCCGCAAGGCCCGTTGCCCCGCACCGCGAATGAATGCGCATGTAGCACGTCGTAGCCCGGAACCCACCGCTATTGCAGGTGCTTGAGCAGGCGCGCCTGCAGCGCTTCCAGGTCCTTCGGATCGGCTTTCTTGCTGGCGTGGATGCCCAGGGCTTCACCTTCGAAGCGCGGCACGATGTGCATATGGATATGGAACACGGTCTGGCCCGCCGGCGCGCCGTTGAACTGCGCCACCTGCACCCCGGCCGGAGCCAGTTCGTCCACCAGCACCTGGGTCAGGCGCTGCACCACCGCCATCACCTTGGACAGGGCGTCGACCTCGATCTCCAGGATATTGCGCGCGGCCGAGCGCTTGGGGATCACCAGGGTGTGGCCGAAGGACTGCGGGAAGATATCGAGGAAGGCGAGCACGTCGTCGTCTTCGTAGAGTTTGTAGCAGGGGGCTTCGCCGCGAATGATCTGGGCGAAGACGTTCTGCGGATCGTAGTTGCCGTGCAGGCTCATCTAGGGCTCTCCAATTGCCGGTTGCAAGCCGTGCACCTTAACCCTCCCGGGTGGCGCTGGAAAACCCCGTAACCGCCGCCCTGGGCGGCGGCCTCCATCCCGCCGCTTGCCTCGTGGGCTCTAACCGCCACGCCTGCGGGCGTCATGTGCGCGTCACGGCTTTGCAATCAGGGCAGTGAGACGCGTGCACGTTTGCTGCCGATACGCAAACGCATTGCATATTCCAAATACCAACCATTCTCATTCCGTCTTGTAGGAAGTTTCGCCGGCAGGCTGGCTGAATTTCAGTCAGTGCCAGATCCCCCTTCACTTCTGTTTGTAGGAATGATCATGGCCAACACTTCTCTTCCCCCCTATCCCCTCCGGTTCACCACGCTGCTGCTCTGCTGCTCCCTGAACGGCGTCGCCCTGGCGGCGGAGGAACCCACCGAAGCCACCGGCGAAGGCCAGGACAATGGCGCCATGGTGCTGGGCAGCGCCAACGTCAATGCCCAGCGCGCGAGCCCCGGCGCCCTGCCGCCGGCGTTCCCGGGCGGGCAGGTGGCCCGTGGCGGCCAACTGGGGGTACTGGGCAACCAGGACTACATGGACGTGCCGTTTTCCGCCGCCAGCTACACCGCCAAGAGCATCCAGGACCAGCAGGCCAAGGACATAGGCGAGGTGCTGCTCAACGACGCGTCGGTGCGCCAATCCTTCGGCTTCGGCAACCAGTCGCAGGTCTTCGTCATCCGTGGCTACCCGCTGAACTCCGACGACATTTCCTTCAACGGCCTCTACGGCATCCTGCCGCGGCAGATGCTCGCCATCGAAGCGGTGGAGCGGGTGGAGGTGTTCAAGGGCGCCAATGCCTTCATCAACGGTGTCACCGCCTCCGGGACGGGCATCGGCGGCGGGGTCAACATCCAGCCCAAGCGCGCCGAGGACGACCCCACCCGCAGCCTGACCCTCGACTACACCAGCGATGGCCAGCTCGGCCAGCACCTCGATCTCGGCGAGCGCTTCGGCGAGGACAACCGCTTCGGTGCGCGCCTCAACCTGCTCAATCGCGAGGGCGACACCGCCATCGATGACGAGTACCAGCGCACCCACATGGTGTCGCTGGCGCTGGATTACCGGGGCGACAACTACCGCCTGTTCGGCGACCTCGGCTACCAGAAGCAACGGGTCAACCAGGGGCGCAACATGATCAGCCTGGCGGGCGGGCTGACCCACATCCCGCGCGCGCCCTCGGCCGACAGCAACTGGGCGCAGCCCTGGACCTTCACCGAGCTGAAAGACACCTTCGGCATGGTGCGCGGCGAGTTCGACCTGAACGACGACTGGATGCTCTACGCCGCCGCCGGCGCCAAGGAGACCGACGAGGTCGGCACCTACTCCTCGCCCACCCTGGCGGACGAGGCGGGCAATACCACCGGGGCCATCTCCCATATCCCCCATGAGGAGAGCAACCAGAGCATGATGGCCGGCGTCAACGGCAAGCTGCAGACCGGCGAGGTCAGCCACCGCATCAACATCGGCATCGCCGCCCTCTGGCAGGAATCGAGAAACGCCTTCGATTTCGGCGATGGCTACACCGACAACATCTTCAATCCCACCCCCGTGCCGGCCCCGGCCCTGGGCGGCTTCACCGGCGGCAACCTCAGCGACCCCGGCGTCACCAGCAAGACCAACAACCGCAGCGCGGCGATCTCCGACACCCTGGGCTTCATGGACGACACGCTGCTGGCCACCATCGGCCTGCGCCGCCAGGCGCTGCGGGTGGAGTCCTACAACTACGACGGCGGCAGCTTCGCCGGCTTCCCGCTGCCCGGCTTCGACGGCAATCGCGCCACCAAGTCCGACCAGTGGATCACCACGCCGGTCTATGGCGTGGTCTACAAGCTCACCCCGGAGGTGTCGCTCTACGCCAACCGTATGGAAGGCCTGTCCCCGGGGCCGATCGCGCCCATCGACCCGACCCTGGTCAACAGCGGCCAGGTGTTCTCGCCCGACCGTTCCAAGCAGTACGAGGCCGGGGTCAAGCTGGACATGGACACCTACGGCGCCAGCTTCGGCGTCTACCGCATCGAGCAACCGGCGGACGGCGTGCGGGTGGGCAACGTCTTCACCCGTGATGGCGACCAGGTCAACAAGGGCGTGGAACTGAACGTCTACGGCGAACCGGTGGACGGCCTGCGCCTGATCGCCGGCGCGACCTACATGGACACCGAACTGAAAAGCACCGAGACCGGCGCCAACGACGGCAACCGGGCGGTGGGCGTGCCGGAGTTCCAGTTCAACGTCGGCGCCGACTGGGACATCCCCGGCGTGCCCGGCGCCGCGGTGAACGCCCGGATGCTGCGCACCGGCGGCCAGTACGCCGACCCGGCCAACAACCTCAGCATCCCGACCTGGAACCGCTGGGACGCCGGCGCCCGCTACAGCTTCCGCGCCTTCGAGCAGCAGCTGACCGTGCGCGCCAACGTCGAGAACATCTCCAACAAGAACTACTGGGCCTCGGCCAACGGCGGCTACCTGACCCAGGGCGAACCCCGCACCTTCAAGCTCTCGGGCACCGTGGACTTCTGACCTGAACGCACGAAGCCCTGGCCATCGCGGCCAGGGCTTCGCTGGCGTTTCTGACTTCAGGCCACGGCCTGCCCTGCGGTTTCGCCAGCGCTACGTGGTGCGCGTTCCAGGCGCAGGCACAGCAGCGCCACGGCGATCGCCGCCACCGGCAGCGCGGCGGCGACCCAGGGCAGGGCCGCGAGGCCGGGGCCATGATCGATGGTCATCCCGCCGATCCAGGCACCCAGGGCGTTGCCCAGGTTGAAGGCGGCGATGTTGAAGCTGGCCGCCACGCTCTGCCCGGCGCCCTGGGCCTTTTCCAGCACCCACATCTGCAACGGTGGCACCGTGGCGAAGCCGGCTGCGCCGACCAGGGCGATGAACACCACCACCGCCACGCGATTCTCCAGGGCGAAGGTCATCAGCCCCAGCACCAGGGCCAGCGCCGCCATGCTGCCTAGCAGGGCGGGGACCAGCTTGCGGTCGGCCAGCTTGCCGCCCAGCAGGTTGCCCAGCATCAGGCCGCCGCCGAACACCAGCAGCACCGGCGACACGGCGCTGTCGGAAAAGCCGGCCAGGCGCGTGAGTAGCGGCGAGATGTAGCTGAAGACCGTGAACACGCCACCGAAGCCGAGCACCGTGGTCAACAGGCCGAGCAGCACCGGCGGGCGTTTCAGCACGCGGAAGTCGTCGCGCAGGCTGCCGGTCTGTTCCGACCCGCTGTCGCGGGGCAGGTACAGGGCGAGGATCGCCAGCGTGGCCAGGCCGATACCGCTCACGGCCCAGAACGTCGCCCGCCAGCCGTAGAGCTGCCCCAGCCAGGTGCCCAGCGGCACGCCGAGGATGGTGGCCAGGGTCAGCCCGGTGAACATCAGCGCGATGGCCGAGGCGCGGCGTTCGGCGGGCACCAGGCTGGTGGCGACCACCGAGCCGACGCCGAAGAAGGTGCCGTGGGCGAAGGCGGTCAGCACCCGCGCGGCCATCAGCGTGGTGTAGTCCGGCGCAAGGGCGCAGGCGAGGTTGCCGAGGGTGAAGATCACCATCAGGCCCAGCAGCGTGCGGCGCTGGGACCAGCGCGCGGTTAGCGCGGTGAGCAGCGGGGCGCCGAGCACCACGCCAAGGGCGTAACCGGAGATCAGCAAGCCGGCGGCGGAAATGGATACGCCAAGGTCCTGGCCGACCTCCAGCAGCAACCCCATGATCACGAATTCGGTCAGGCCGATGCCGAAGGCTCCGGCGGTCAAGGCGTACAGGGCAATGGGCACGAGGGTTCTCCCAGTTGATTAGTGGAATGGGCGCCACCTTATCCCTGCCTGTTTTGCTGATATAGACTGCTTCCAAGCAAATGACTTGTGAATTCAAATCAACATGGCCAGACCCGACGTCAATCGCTTCGGCGAAATGGATGTATTCGTCCGCGTAGTGGAAACCGGCGGTTTCAGCGCCGCCGCGCAGAAATGCGGAATGACGCCATCGGCCGTGAGCAAGCTGGTGGCGCGCCTGGAAGATCGCCTCGGCGCGCGTTTGTTCAACCGTTCCACCCGGCGCCAGCAGCTCACCGCCGAAGGCGCGGCGTTCTATGACCGCAGCCTGCGCATCCTCGCCGACCTCGACGAGGCCGAGCGCGAGGCCTCGGCCAGCGCCACCGCCCAGGGCAAGGTACGGCTCAGCTGCAACCTGCCGGTGGGACGGCAACTCCTGATTCCGGCGCTGCCGCTGTTTTTCGAGCGCTACCCCGGAGTCAGCCTGGACCTGCATCTCTCTGACGAAGTGGTGGACCTGCTGGAGGAGCGCGCCGACGTGGCCATCCGCAGCGGCACGCTGAAGGATTCGCGGCTGGTGGCGCGCTTTCTCGGGGAGTCGGGGCACCAGGTCGTGGCCGCGCCGGACTATCTGGCGCGGCACGGTGCGCCGCAGCATCCGCGCGAACTGGTGGAGCACAATTGCCTGGGCTTCAGCTACCGGCGCATCGAGCCGGACTGGCCGTTCCTGGGCAGGCAGGCCCAGGACCCCGAGCCCATCGGCAATACCCTTGCCAGCGACGGCGACAGCCTGCGCCATCTGGTGCTCGCCGGCCTCGGGCTGGCGCGGTTGGGGACCTTCCAGGTACGCGACGACATCGCCGCCGGGCGACTGGTCCCGGTCCTGGAAGACTTCAACCCCGGCGACACCAAGCCCATGCACGCGCTGTACCTGGGCAAGGGTGGGCACCTGCCGGCGCGGGTGCGGGCGGTGCTGGACTTTCTTGCCGAGCACGTGCGCATCGCGTGAACCGGTGGTCCGAAGGGGCGGCATTCTCGCTTCGGGCGGGGCATGGCTACCCGCGCTTACCTACAGGTCGCGAACTGACCGGTGATTCTCGCCACTTCGCCGATGATTTGGCGAAAGTCCCCGTCGCCAGCCGCTCTTTCTGGCGTTACCCTTCGCATCTGGATAAGAAGTGGAACGCCCGTGAGGGAAACGCCCGCCGACCTGGTCGGGCGAAACCGCAAGCCTCAACGGGGCATGGCGAAGGATGTCGTGCGAAGGCTTCCACCCCTGTTTGCTGTTCCGTCCCGCTCGGCGAGACGACCATTTTCCGCCGTGGGCCCGACCGGGCCGGCGGCTGACTGCCTGAACCGGCCGCTCCAGGGAGCGGCCCAGTAACGAGAGGATCGACCGTGCACAATGTCGTGATCAGTGGCACCGGCCTGTATACCCCGTCCAACAGCATCTCCAACGAAGAGCTGGTGGCCTCCTTCAATGCCTACGTGCAGGCCTACAACGCGGAGAACGCCGCCGCCATCGAGCGCGGCGAGATCGAGGCCCTGACCGAATCCAGCGCCGCCTTCATCGAAAAGGCCTCCGGCATCAAGAGCCGCTTCGTGGTGGACAAGGACGGCATCCTTGACCCGCAGCGCATGCTGCCGCGCATCCCCGAGCGCAGCAATGACGAGTGGGGCATCCTCTGCGAGATGTCCGTGGCCGCCGCGAAGCAGGCGCTGGAACGCGCCGGCAAGACCCCGGCCGACATTGACGGTGTGATCGTCGCCTGCTCCAACCTGCAGCGCGCCTACCCGGCGGTGGCGATCGAAGTCCAGGCGGCCCTGGGCATCGACGGCTACGGCTTCGACATGAACGTCGCCTGCTCCTCGGCCACCTTCGGCATCCAGGCCGCCACCACGGCGGTACAGACCGGCCAGGCCCGCGCGATCCTCATGGTCAACCCGGAAATCTGCACCGGCCACCTGAACTTCCGCGACCGTGACAGCCACTTCATCTTCGGCGATGCGGCCACCGCGGTGATCATCGAACGGGCCGACCAGGCCACCTCCAGGCACCAGTTCGATATCGTCGGCACCAAGCTGCTGACTCAGTTCTCCAACAACATCCGCAACAACTTCGGCTTCCTCAACCGCGCGGCGGAAGAGGGCGTGGGCGCCCGCGACAAGCTGTTCGTGCAGGAAGGCCGCAAGGTCTTCAAGGACGTCTGCCCGATGGTCGCCGAGCTGATCGCCGCCCACCTGGCGGAGAACCAGCTCAACGTCGGCGACGTGAAGCGCTTCTGGCTGCACCAGGCCAACCTCAACATGAACCTGCTGATCGCCCGCAAGCTGTTGGGCCGCGAAGCCGAGCCGGACGAGGCGCCGGTGATCCTCGACACCTACGCCAACACCAGCTCCGCCGGCTCGGTGATCGCCTTCCACAAACACCAGGACGACCTGCCCAGCGGTGCGTTGGGTGTGCTCAGCTCCTTCGGCGCCGGCTACTCCATCGGCAGCGTGATCCTGCGCAAGCGCTGATGGGCCTGCCCGCCGACGTCGACCTGCTGCCCCGGCTGCTGGCTGGGGAGCAGGGCGCCTTTCGCGAACTGATTGGCGCCTACCAGGGCGCCATGCGCGCGGTGGCCTACGCCATCGTCGGCCAACGCTACGCCGATGAAGTGGTGCAGGACGCCTGGCTGGCCGTGGTGCGAAACCTCTCGGGCTTCCAGGGGCGCTCCAGCCTCAAGACCTGGCTGCTCACCATAGTCGCCAATACCGCCCGTAGCCGTCTGCGGCAAAACCGCCGTGAAGTGCTGCTCGACGACCTGCCTGCGCCCCATGGCAGCGTGGGCGATGCCCGCTTCGCCGAGGACGGTCACTGGGCGGCCACCGTGCCCGCCTGGCACGAGGACACGCCCGAAGCCCTGCTCACCGAAGACGAACTGCGCGAATGCCTGGAAAAGACCCTGCTCAGCCTCTCGGACCTGCAGCGCAGCGTGGTGTTGCTGCGGGAGCGCCAGGGACTGGAGCTGGAAGACATCTGTAATTTATTGGAGATCTCGCTCTCCAATGTCCGGGTGCTGCTGCATCGCGGCCGCCTGAAGCTGTTCGCCACCCTGGAACATTTCGAGGAGACAGGCCAATGCTGACGTGCAAGGAACTGGTCGCGCGTTCCAGCGATCTGCTCGATGGCGAGCTGAGTTTCCGTGAGCGCATGGCCGTGCGCCGCCACCTGATGCTCTGCCGCAACTGCCGGCGCTTCATCAAGCAGATGAAGCTGACCCAAGCCGTGATCCGCCACATGCCGGAAAGCCAGGGAAGCGACCTGGACGACCTGGCCGCCTTTCTCGCGCAGCAGCGCCGCGACAACCCCTAGCCAGACCTTTCTCGCCCCCTTGCGGTAGTCGCGATTCGGCAAATCCGCAAGCCGCTGTATTCCGCGTCAACTCCCCCGTCGAAACCGCCAAAACCGGCTGAAAGCCGCGGTCCAGAGCGGCTCATCGCTTATGAATATTCGGAGTAAAAAAGTTCCGTTGTCACAAAATATTTATATATAAGCAACTGGGCTGAAATAACCCGCCGCCAAGATTCCCCCCCAGCACCGACGAGCCCAGAGCTCTCGTGTTTTCTAACGCTAAAGACCAATAGGGGAATTCTTCGATGATCCGTAAGCACTTCGCCGGTTTTGCCGCCAGCGCCATGGCCCTGGCCATTTCCGCCCAGGCTTTCGCCGGTACCGTTACCACTGACGGCGCCGATATCGTCGTCAAGACCAAAGGCGGCCTTGAAGTTGGCACCACCGACAAGGCTTTCAGCTTCAAGCTGGGTGGCCGCCTGCAGGCTGACTACAGCCGCTTCGACGGTTTCTACACCGTGAATGGCAACACCGCTGACGCCGGTTACTTCCGTCGCGCCTTCCTGGAACTGGGTGGCGTGGCGTACACCGACTGGGCCTACCAGATCAACTACGACTTCTCCCACAACGCCGGCGGCGACAACCGCAGCGAGGACGGTTACTTCGACGAGGCCTCCATCGCCTACACCGGTTTCCAGCCGGTCGTGATCAAGATGGGCCGCTTCGACCCCGACTTCGGTCTGGAGAAGGCCACCAGCTCCAAGTGGGTGACCGCCCAGGAACGTACCGCCGCCTATGACCTGGCCGACTACGTCAACTCCCACAACGGCGGCATGGCTGTACAGGTTTCCGGCACCTACGGCGCGTCCCTCTACGGCTCGGCCGGCATCATGGCCAACGATGCCACCAACCAGGACAAGGACGGCGACAGCATCAAGCAGGTCAACCTGCGCGGCGTATTCGCCCCGATGCACGAAGCCGGCAACGTGCTGCACTTCGGCGTCAACTACGCCCAGCGCGACCTGTCCGACACCGCGTTCGACGGCCGTATCCGCAGCCGCCTGGGCATCCGTGGCGTGAGCACCGACGGTGGCCAGGACGCCGGCACCAACGGCAACCGCCTGGTACTGGCCGGCGCCAACAACACCCCGGCCGGCTCTTTCGACACCGACAGCACCTGGGGCCTGGAAGCCGCCTTCGCCACCGGTCCGTTCTCCATCCAGAGCGAATACCTCAAGCGCGAAGTGCAAGCCAAGGCCGCCGACCGCGAGGACATCGACGCCGACGGTTACTACGTGCAGCTGGCCTACACCCTCACCGGTGAAGCCCGTGACTACAAGCTGGGCAAGTTCGACAAGATCAAGCCGGCCAACAAGAGCATGGGCGCCTGGGAAGTGTTCTACCGCTACGACAACATCAGTGCCTCGGACGACAACGGCGCCTTCGCCACTCGTGACGACGTCGAAGCCCAGGTGCACAACTTCGGTGTGAACTGGTACGCCAACGAAGCCGTGAAGCTGAGCGGCTACTACGTCATGAGCAAGGTGGACAACGCCACCAACGCCGTTGGCGACGACGATGGCGATGGCATGGTTGTCCGTGCTCAGTACGTGTTCTAAGACGACACGGGTACAGCTCCTTTGATTCGGCCCCGCCATCTGGCGGGGCTTTTTTATGCTTCTTCGCGGGGTATCGGGCTACGGACTGCTGCGTGGGGATAAGCAACGTAGGATGGGTTGAGCCTGCGATACCCATGCTGTTTGTTGGAGCTGATGGCCGTGTCCGTCGGCGGAAGACAGGTGCGAAGGGGCTTGAGCTTTGTTTGTTCAGCCCATTGCCGAGCGGGCGGTGGATATCTGTTTCGCCCACTCGGGCGACTTCCTTTTACAGTCGCCTAAAAGGAAGCAAAACGCTTGCCCCTGCATCCGGCCCCGGCTGCGCCGGGTTCCCTCGCTACATCGTCGCTCCGGGGGCACGGCGCGAAGGGCCATCCATGGCCCTGCGCGGCTCTCGCGGCATTCATGCCGCTCGTCCTCCTGACTCGCTGCGCTCGCCCTTCGGGCCAGCCTGCGGCTGTTACTTCGCTTCGCTCCGTTTCACAACGATTGCGCTCGGCCTCCTGAAGGGGCGCTTTGCGCGGCGTCATCGTCTCCGCTCAGTTTCAGGCCGGTATAGGCATCAGGACTGCGTCACCCCTCTCCCTCTGGGAGAGGGGCGGGGGAGAGGGGGCATCGGCTGACTCGGTACCCGAACTTTTCGCGAATGAATTCGCTCCTACCACCCGCCTCAACCCATCCCATATTCCCGCTCCACCTTCGCCACCCGCGTGCGGAATGCCCGGTACCAGTCCGCCCGGCCGCGGCGTTGCGCCTCGCGGTGTTCGGCCTGGACGCGCCAGTGGCGAATGTCGTCCTCGCTGGCCCAGTAGGAAACGGTGATCCCCAGCCCGTCGGCGCCTCGGGCGGATTCCACGCCGAGGAAGCCGGGCTGGTCGGCCGCCAGCTCCAGCATGCGTCCGGCGGTGGCAGCGTAGTCCTGCTCGGTGTCCGTACGCAGGGAGGTGAAGATCACGGCGTAGTAGGGCGGTTCGGGTGTGCGGGCGATCATCCGGCGCGCTCCTGGCAGGCGTTGGCGAAGGCCTGCACCAAGGGCGGCACGCGGCCGATCAGGGCGGCGCGTTCCGGCTGGAACAGGGTGGCGACGAAGAAGGGGTGGCCCTCCAGCTCGATCCCCCGTACCGCGCCGGCGCCATCGACACTGGCGACCCGCAGCGGGCCTCGGGTGAGTTCTTCGCGAAACACTGGGTTGAGCCCATAGCCGCAGAAGTAGCCTTCGAAGGCCTCGCTCGCGCCGTAGGCCTTGGCCAGTCGGGAACCCGGCAGCAGGTGCACCCGCTCCAGGGTTTCCCGCAGCGCGCAGGGCAGCGGGCTGATCACCGCGCGTGGGGCGTCCGGGGTGTTTTCGGCGTGCTCGGCATCGGCCCAGCCAAGTACGTTGCGCGCATATTCCAGCAGCGCGTGCTGGAAACCGCCGCAGGTGCCGAGGAAGGGCAGGGTGGTGCGCCGCGCATGGCCGATGGCGCTTAGCGCACCTTCGGGGTCGCGGTAGGGACTGTTGGGGACGCACCAGAGGCCGTGGAAGTCGTCGAGGTTGGTGGCGGCGACCTTCTCGGTGGGCAGCCAGGTGGCTTCCAGCGCCAGGCCGGTCGCCCGCGAGGCGAGTTCCAGGGCGTGCCCGATGGCTCGGTGTGCGGTGACTCGATCGTCCCGATCGCCTACCAGGCCGATGCGCAAGTGCTTCATCTCTTTCCTCCCAGGTGGGGCGCGTCTTGCGCCCGTTCCGCTGGACTATATAGTTGCGTTCAAGCAATAAAAATTGGCGAACTGGCAAGGTGAGATTGCAGTGACGCAATATAGTATCGACCACGCCGACCTCGCCCTGGTGCTCGCCCTGGTTCGTGGCGGCACCCTGGCGCGGGCGGCCGAGCTGCTCCGGGTGGACGTCTCCACGGTGTTCCGTTCCCTGCGCCGTCTGGAGCAGGTCCTGGGCAGCCCGCTGTTCGAGAAGAGCCGCGCCGGTTACCTGCCCAACGCGGCGGCGCGACTGCTGGCGCAGCAGGCCGAGCTGGCGGAGAAGGCCCTGGAAGCGGCCCGCCTGGGCCTGGAGCAGGGCCACGAGGCGGTCAGCGGCACCCTGCGCCTGACCTGCACCGATGCCGTGCTCCATGGCTTGCTGCTACCGGCCCTGGCGCGCTTCATGCCGGGCTACCCGGCGTTGGAGCTGGAACTCACCACCTCCAACGACTTCGCCAACCTCAGCCGTCGCGACGCCGATGTCGCCCTGCGCCTGACCACCTCGCCACCCGGTCACCTGGTGGGCCGTTGCCTGGGGCCCGTGCCCTATGTGCTCTGCGCGGCGGAGACCTACCTGGCGCGGGTCGGCGAGCGTGATCCGGCGAGCCTGGCCTGGATCGGCCCGGACGACTTCCTGCCCAACCACCCGAGCCTGGTCTGGCGCCGCCAGCGCTATCCCGAAGCGCAGCCGGCCTACCGCTGCAGCAGCATGTTGTCGGTGGCGCAGTTGATGCGCGCCGGCCTCGGCGTGGCGGCATTGCCCGCGTTCCTGGTGCGCGGCGAGGCCGGACTGCGGGTGCTGGAAGACGACCTGCCGGGTTGCTCGAGCGCCCTCTGGCTGCTGACCCGACCGGATTGCCGCGCCCTGCGCTCGGTCACCAGTCTGTTCGAGGAGTTGACCCGGCACATTCACCTGGCGGGCGATGGAGCGCGGAGCGACTAACCTTGTTCAGGCGGTACTTCCCAAGTGCTATCCATCCGCCTGCAAGCCCCCGGAGGGCGCCATGTTCAAAGCCATTCTCGCGATCATCTTCATCGGCCTGCTCGGCGTTCTGGGATACGCCGCGATCAGCCCCAACCATTTCCGCATCGAACGCAGCACCACCATCGCGGCGCCGCCGGAAAAGGTCTTCCCGCTGATCAACGACTTGCAGCAGTGGACCGCCTGGTCGCCCTGGGAAAAGCTCGACCCGGTGTTGAAGCGCAACTACAGCGGTCCGAAGGAAGGGGTCGGCGCGACCTATGCCTGGCAAGGCAACAACGAGGTGGGCACCGGGCGCATGGAAATCACCAAGAGCGATCCGGCTTCGCGGGTGGAGATCAAGCTCGACTTCGAGATGCCCTTCGAGGCCCACAACACCGCCGAGTTCACCCTGCGTCCGGAGGACGGCGGTACCCAGGTGACCTGGGCCATGTACGGGCCTTCGCCCTATTCGCATCGGCTGATGCAGGTGTTCTTCGACATGGATGACATGGTCGGCGGCAAGTTCGACCAGGGTCTGAAGAACCTCAAGGCCGCGGCCGAGAAATAGCCTGCAAAAGTCCATTCGGCCCCTCATCGGGCCGGATGGCTGCGCGGCGCTATGCTCAGCATCTTCCGTAGGGGCGAATTCATTCGCCAAGGGGCACGAAGTGGCCCCAATCAACCCCCGGAAGCAGACCTGCGGTCTGCCTGGCGAATGAATTCGCCCCTACAACGAACACCATCTCCACGGGAAAGGAATTTCCCTCCGGCCTGTCGAATTCTCGCGCGGCCGAACGACCAATGGGTGTCAGTACCCCGCAGCCACCCGAGGAAGCCGTCATGAAATACCTGTGCCTGATCTATATCGAAGAAGCCAAGCTGGCCACCCTGACCGATGCCGACTACCAGGCCATCGCCGGCGAGTGCGTGGACTACACCGAGCAACTGAGCGCCAGCGGCCACTACCTGGCGTCCAACGCCCTGGAGTCGGTGCGCACCGCCACCACCCTGCGCACCCAGGGCGGACGCGTGTCCATGACCGACGGCCCCTTCGCCGAAACCAAGGAGCAGCTCGGTGGCTTCTACCTGATCGAAGCCCGCGACCTCAACGAAGCCCTGCAGATCGCCTCGAAGATCCCGCCGGGCCGCCTCGGCTGCATCGAGGTGCGGCCGGTGCGCGAACCCGAGATGCGGCCGAGCCTGGGCGCGGCTTCGTAAGCAAACGGAGGGCCTGATGGAAGAGGCCGAATTGCGCCAACGGGTCGAGGCGATCTACCGCAGCGATTCGCGTCGCGTGCTCGCCACGCTGATTCGCCTGCTGGGGGATTTCGACCTGGCGGAGGAAGCCCTGCACGACGCCTTCATCGCCGCCGTGCAGCAATGGCCACGGGATGGCCTGCCGGCCAACCCGCGCGCCTGGCTGGTGTCGGCCGGACGCTTCAAGGCCATCGACAGCCTGCGCCGCCGCGCCCGCTTCGACGCCTCCAAGCGTCACCTGGTGGCGGAACTGGAAGAAGCGGCCAGCGCCTTCCTGGAGGGCGAGGACGTGGAAGACGACCGCCTGCGGCTGATCTTCACCTGCTGTCACCCGGCGTTGCCGGCCGACGCCCAGGTACCCCTGACCCTGCGCGAGGTCTGCGACCTGAAAACCGAGGAAATCGCCCGCGCCTTCCTCAGCAGCCCGTCCACCATCGCCCAGCGCATCGTCCGCGCCAAGGCGAAGATCCGCGATGCGCACATTCCCTACCAGGTGCCGGCGCTGGCCGAACTGCCGGAGCGCCTGGATAACGTGCTGCGGGTCATCTACCTGGTGTTCAACGAGGGCTACTCGGCCTCGTCCGGCGATTCGCTGACCCGCACCGATCTCTCCGCCGAAGCCATCCGCCTGGCGCGCCTGCTGCTGGAACTGCTGCCGGACCCGGAAGTCATGGGCCTGCTGGCGCTGATGCTGCTGCACGATTCGCGCCGCGCCGCCCGCGCCACGGCGGACGGCGAGCTGGTGCTGCTGGACGACCAGGACCGCACCCTCTGGGACCACGGGCAGATCGCCGAAGGCCTCGCCCTGGTGGCCCAGGCCATGGCCAGCCGGCGGGTCGGCGCCTACCTGCTGCAGGCCGCCATCGCCGCCGTGCATGCCCAGGCGGCGGACGCGGCCGTAACCGACTGGCGGCAGATAGTCGGCCTCTACGACGTGCTCCAGCGCCTGGTGCAATCGCCTGTGGTGGCGCTGAACCGCGCGGTGGCCATTGCCATGCGCGACGGCCCCGAGGCCGGACTGGCCCAGGTGGATGCCCTGCTGGAGGCCGGGGAACTGGCCGACTACCACCTGGCCCATGCCGCTCGCGCCGACTTCTGCCGGCGTCTGGGACGCAAGGACGAGGCGCGCGCGGCCTACGAAAGCGCCCTGGCCCTGGCGCGCCAGGAGCCCGAGCGGCGCTTCATCGAAATGCGCCTGCGTGAGCTGGATGGCTGACTGAACCATTCGTCGACCATGAACCCTGGTGCTGTCGAAGTCGGCTCCGGCTCCTCGACTAGGGATGAAACCCGGCGGCGCGGAGCCGCCACCCGGAACCAAGGAGACACGACATGAGCAGCGAAACCCTCAAGGCCACCGCCGAACTGGAAGTGCACGAAGCCTTCAATCAATGGCTCAAAGGCGCCCGGGCGAAGAACGTGGACGCCATCCTGGCCTGCTACGCGGACGACGTGATCGCCTACGACGCCGTCATCCAGTTGCAGTTCAAGGGCATCCAGGCCTACGGCAAGCACTGGCGCTTCTGCATGGAAATGTGCGGCGGCGACGGCATCTTCGAGCCCGCCGAGCCCACCATCCACGTCGACAACAGCCTGGCGCTGCTGCACTGCCTGGTGCGCTGCGGCGGTGAGCAGGACGGTGAGGTGAAGACCAGCTGGATGCGTGGCACCCAGTGCTACGTCAAGCGCGGCGGGCAGTGGAAGATCATCCACGAGCACTTCTCCGCGCCCTTCGATATGGAAAGCGGCAACGCCCTGTTCGACCTGCAGCCCTGAGCCCGCACCGCGAGGGAGCAGATTGTAGGATGGGTCGGTCGGCGTTCCGTGAGCTTGCGATACCCATCAATCCGGACCGCATGGGTATCGCTCCGCTCAACCCATCCTACGGGGGAGTCCGCGCGGGTAGAATCGGCGCTCCCGTCCCCCGTCGAGCGAGCCCATGGATATCGACCTGGCGCGTACCTTCCTGGAGATCGTCCGCAGCGGCAGCTTCGTCGCCGCCGCCGAGCGCCTGCACGTCACCCAGACCACCATCACCGCCAGGGTGCAGAACCTGGAGCAGCAGCTGGACTGCCGGCTCTTCGTGCGCAATCGCGCCGGCGCGCGGCTGACCGCCGACGGCGAGGTGTTCGTCGCCTACGCCAACCAGATGGTGCAGACCTGGGAAGCCGCCCGGCGCGACCTGCCGCTGCCCGAGGGCTTCCGCGACGTGCTCAACCTGGGCGGCGAGATGAGCCTGTGCAGCCCGCTTGTGCTGAGCTGGGTGATCCGCCTGCGCGAGCGCATGCCGTCCCACGCGGTGCGCGCCGAGGTGGGCGAGGCGGGGCAATTGCAGCAGCAGTTGCAGAGCGGCCTGCTGGATGCCGCGCTGGTCTACCGGCCCGATTACTGGCCGGGGCTGCAGGTGGAGTTGCTGATGGAGGAGAAGCTGATCCAGGTGCGCTCCACGGCCAACCCCGAGCCCTACATCTACAACGACTGGGGCCCGGAATTCCGCCAGCGCCACGACGCCGCGCTGCCGGAAAAGGCAAGCGCCGTGCTGGCCACCAACCTGGGGCCGCTGGCCTTGCACTACATCCTGCAGTGCGGCGGCGCCGGCTATTTCCGCGCCCGCGTGGTGCAGGGGCACCTGGAGAGCGGCGAGCTGGAACGGGTGGATCGGGCGCCGGAATTCACCTATCCCACCTACCTGGTCTATTCCCGCGAGAAAGATACCCCGGCCCTGCGCCAGGCCATCGAGCTGCTGCGCGAAGTGGTGGCCGAGGATATCGACTGGTCCCGGCGCTGGGATCCGATCTGAGACTGCGCAAGCCTGTAGGTTGGTGCAGAGCGAAGCGAAGCCCAACATTGCGAGGGTGGCCCGGAATCGTTGGGCTTCGCGTAGCTCAGCCCAACCTACGAGTTTCAGCTCGCCAGGCGCAGCTCAGGCTGCTGGTGCAGCTCGTGCAGCCAGTTGTGGTAGAGCCCGGCGATCAGGTCGCTCTGGCTGACTATGCCCACCACGCGGCCACCATCGTCCAGCACCGGCAGGCAGTGCAGGCCCTGGTCGGAGAGCAGGCCCACCAGTTCCACCACCGGCGTATCCAGCGTGACGCAGCGCACCGGGCGGCTCATCAGCCGTGATACCGGCGCTTCGCGGCGGGCGCGAAAGCGTTCGGCGAGGCTGCGTGGTGCGGCGCCGGCGGCGTGGCCGAGCAGGTCGGAGAGGGTCAGGATGCCCACCAGATGCTGGCGTTCGTCGAGTACAGGCAGGGCTTTCAACTGATGGCGTTCGAGCAGCCGCCAGGCTTCGCTGACCGACGCCTCGGGAGCGATGGTGCGCAAGTCGCGGGACATGATCCGCGCCGCCCGCAGGTCGCCCATGGTGCGCCGCAGGGCGTGCTTCTCGGTGAGCTGGAGCAGGCGCTGGAGGTCGTCGCGGGTCACGTCGACGGCGCTGCCGAACTCGGCCAGGGCGTGGTCCAGGTCTTCCTCGGCAATGCCATTGCGTTCTCCCGGCAGCGGGTCGGCCGTCAGGTGCGGGCCGCTGGCCGGCTGCGCCAGCTTGCGCGGGTAAGACGTGCCGCCGAGGTTGTGGAACAGCAACGCGGTGGCCACCAGCAGCAGTGAACCCAGCAGCACAGGCAGCAGCAGGTGCCAGCCCAGCTCGGCCACCAGCGGCCCACCCAGGGCGGCCCCCAGGGCTACCGCGCAGCTTGGCGGATGCAGGCAGCGCAGGGTCTGCATGGCCACCAGGGCCAGGCCGAAGGCCAGTGGCCCGGCCAGCAGCGGTTCATGCACCCAATGCCCGACGCCCAGGCCGATGGCGGCCGCCAGCAGGTTACCCACCACCACCGGCCAGGGCTGCGCCACCGGGCTCGAGGCCAGGGCGAAGATCAATACCGAAGAAGCGGCGAAGGGTGCGGCCAGGCGCAGTGCCAGGTCGATACCGAACAGCTGCAGGCAGGCGAAGGTGGCCAGGGCGACGGCCAGGGAACCGCCGATGGCGGCGCGCAGCCATTCACGGGGCGGGGCAGTGCTGGCATCGGGCAGCAAGCGCTGCAGCCAGAGACGCAGAGGGTTCTGGGGCATGGGCGAGACACTGGGCAGTTGGTAAAAGGAGAGGCCGTGGTCTTGTACGAAAACTGCCTTCGCGCGGCGACCTTTCGTACAGGACCCAGGGCCCCTCAATCCCGCCGAAACGGGAGCTCCATCCTTGGAAATGGAAACGTTTTTCTCGCGCAAGGTTCCTCGGGAGGCCTGCCGGAGCAGACCCCGGCCGGGCCTGGCGTCGGGGATGGCCGGAATGCTAAGGGGCCGAAAAGAGAGAAGGCCAATGAATGTTATTGCTGGTTAAGTGCAAAAAAATTGCATCAATGCATTCCAGCTGTCTCGACCCGCTGCCTCCTCCATCGCTTGTGTGTCGATTCAGCGGACGCCTGGCTGACTGTTGCGCCAGCAACACCTGAGCAACAAGTTGCCTGCTTTATAGCGTGTCCATTGTTTCTGTTTTTATTTAAGTTGTTGTTTTTAAACAATAAATAAACTTGGCACGGGTGCTGCTTTATCCCTCTGCAAGCAAGGCCGCAACTGTTCGCGGCGAAACAGCAGTGCAGAGAACCCCATGTCGCAGACCCCTACTTCCGCCCCGTACCCCATCGGCATCCCGGATGCCCACATCATCCGCAGCGATGCCGAGGCCATCGAGGTGGCCCATCGCGTAGCGGCCTTCCTGCTGGAAGGCGACGCCGAGCGCGACCGCACCCGCAAGGTGCCGTCCGAGGTGGTGGACGTCTTCTCCAACAGCGGCCTGTGGGGCATCACCGTGCCCAAGGTGTTCGGCGGCGCGGAGGTGAGCTACGCCACCCTGGCCGAGGTGATCGCCGTCATCTCGGCCGCCGATGCCTCCCTGGGGCAGATCCCGCAGAACCACTACTGCCTGCTGGAGGACATCCGCCTGCAGGGCAGCTACGAGCAGAAGCGTTTCTTCTTCGGCCTGGCGCTCAAGGGCAACCGCTTCGCCAACGCCCTGTCGGAAACCGGCGGCAAGAACGTCCAGGACATCCAGACCCGCATTCGCCGCGAGGGCGACGGTTTCGTCATCGACGGCCGCAAGGGCTACTGCACCGGCTCGCTCTATGCCCACTGGCTGGGCGTGCTGGCCCTGGACGAGGAAGACCGCGCCCAACTGGCCTTCGTCCCGCGCGGCAGCGAGGGCCTGGTGATAGTCGACGACTGGTCCAGCATCGGCCAGCGCAACACCTCCAGCGGCACGGTGCTGGCCGAGGGGCTACGGGTGTCCGCCAGCCACCTGTTCCCCACCCACCGCTCCTACGACAGCCCCACGCTGGCCGGTCCCTTCGCCCAGATCACCACCGCCGCCATCGACGCCGGCATCGCCCGCGCCGCCCTGCGCGACACCATTGCCTTCGTTCGCGACCACGCGCGGCCGTGGATCGACGCCGGGGTGGCGAAGGCCAGCGAAGACCCCCTGACCATCATCCAGGTAGGCAATCTGGGCATCCGCCTGGAAGCCGCCGAAGCCCTGCTGGAACGCGCCGGCAAGGTGATGGACGCCGCCCGCCCGGCCACCGACGAAGACAACGTGGCCGCCGCCTCGGTGGCCGTGGCCAAGGCCAAGGTGCTGACCACCGAAGTGGCCATCGAGGCCGCCAACAAGCTCTTCGAGCTGGGTGGCACCCGTTCCACCCTGCAACGCCACAACCACGACCGTCACTGGCGCAACGCGCGGGTCCATACCCTGCACGACCCGGTGCGCTGGAAGTACCACGTGGTCGGCAACTGGCTGCTCAACGGCATCAAGCCGCCGCGCCACGACTGGTCCTGAGGCGCGCATCATGACCAAGCAGATCCGCCTCAATGCTTTTGCCATGAACGCCGTGGGCCACCTGTCCCCCGGCCTCTGGCGCCACCCCCGCGACCAGGCCCGGCGCTACACCGACATCCACTACTGGATCGAGCTGGCGCGCACCCTGGAGCGCGGCAAGATCGACGGCCTGTTCCTCGCCGACGTGCTGGGGGTCTACGACGTCTACCACGGCGGCCCCGAGCACGCCCTGCGCACGGCCGCCCAGGTACCGGTGAACGACCCGTTGCTGCTGGTGCCGGCCATGGCCGCCGCCACCCGCCACCTGGGCTTCGGCGTTACCGCCTCGGTGTCCTTCGAGCACCCGTACCCCTTCGCCCGGCGCATGAGCACCCTGGACCACCTCACCCATGGCCGCGCCGGCTGGAACATCGTCACCTCGTACCTGGAGAGCGGCGCCCGCAACATCGGCCTCAAGCAGCAACTGAACCATGAGCAGCGCTACGCCCTGGCCGCCGAGTACCTGGAGGTCTGCTACAAGCTCTGGGAAGCCAGCTGGGACGAGGATGCGGTGGTGGCCGATGCCGAGCGCGGCGTCTACGCCGACCCGGCCAAGGTGCACCCCATCGCCCACCAGGGTGCGCACTTCGAGGTACCCGGCTTCCACCTGAGCGAGCCGTCGCCGCAACGCACTCCGGTGCTCTACCAGGCCGGCGCCTCCAGCCGTGGCAAGGCCTTCGCCGCCGCCAACGCCGAGTGCGTGTTCGTCGCCGCGCCCACTCGCCACATCCTGCGCAACCAGGTGGCCGACCTGCGCCGCCAGGTCGAGGCCGCCGGCCGCAAGGGCAGCGATATCCAGGTGTTCAACCAGCTCACCGTGATAGTCGGCCCCACCGATGCCGAGGCCCAGGCCAAGTGGCGCGAGTACCGCGAGTACGCCAGCCGGGACGGCGCCCTGACCCTGATGTCCGGCTGGACCGGCATCGACTTCGGCCAGTACGCGCCGGACCAGGTGCTGCGCCAGGTCGAGAGCAACGCCATCCAGTCGGCGGTGGACGCCTTCACCGCCGCCGACCCCAGCCGTACCTGGACCACCGCCGAGATCGCCGACTACTGCGCCCTGGGTGGCGACGGCCCGCTGCTGGTGGGTTCGCCGAAAACCGTGGCCGATGAGCTTGAGGCCTGGGTCGAGGAAACCGACGTGGACGGCTTCAACCTGTCCAGCATCGTCGCCCCGGAAACCTTCGTCGACATCGTCGACCTGCTGGTGCCGGAGCTGCAGGCCCGTGGCCTGTTCAAGCGCGAGTACGAAGAAGGCAGCCTTCGCCACAAGCTGTTCGGCGCCGGTGATCGCCTGGCCGAACCGCACCCGGCGGCGCGCCTGCGCAAGAGGGCGGGGCGATGAACGAACTGCTGGCCAACCTCGACTGGCTGGAGATCGGCCAGGCCTGCCTCGACACCCTGACCATGCTCGCCCTGGCCCTCGGCTTCACCGTGGCCCTGGGCCTGCCCCTGGGGGTGCTGCTCTACCTCACCGGCAAGCAGCAGATGCATGAGAAGCCCGGCTTCTACCGCGCCGCCTCGGCCCTGGTGAACATGCTGCGCTCGCTGCCCTTCATCATCCTGCTGATCGTGATGATCCCGCTGACCACGCTGCTCACCGGCACCTCTCTCGGCGTCGCCGGGGCCATTCCGCCGCTGGTGGCCGGCTGCACGCCATTCTTCGGCCGGCTGGTGGAAACCGCCCTGCGGGAAGTGGACCGCGGCCTGGTGGAGGCGACCCAGGCCATGGGCGCCAGCACCTGGCAGATCATCTGGCACACGCTGCTGCCGGAGGCCCGCACGGGGCTGATCGCCGCCGTGACGGTCACCGCCATCGTGCTGGTGGACTACACGGCCATGGCCGGGGTGATCGGTGGCGGCGGCCTCGGCGACCTCGCCATCCGTTTTGGCTACCAGCGTTTCCAGACCGACGTGATGGTGGTCACCGTTGCCCTGCTGATCCTGCTGGTGCAGGCCCTGCAGATGAGCGGTGACCGCCTGGTGGTCCGCTACAGCCGCCGCTGAATCCCTATCCCGTACGGCAGCCGGGTCCCGCTGCCGAACACGGCCCCACGTCCACCCCACGACGGCCATAAGAAACCGCCCAGGAGCATCCGCATCATGAAAAAGGCAATCGCCATACTGGCCGCCGTCGTCGCTTTCTCCGCCCAGGCGGGCGAGAAACTGGTGGTCGGCGCCACCCCGGTTCCCCACGCCGAGATCCTCGAGTTCATCAAACCCACCCTGGCCAAGGAAGGCGTCGACCTGGACATCAAGGTCTTCACCGACTTCATCCAGCCCAACGTGCAGCTGGCGGAGAAGAACCTCGACGCCAACTACTACCAGTACCGGCCCTTCCTCGATGAGTTCAACAAGAGCCGCCACACCGACCTGGTGCCGGTGGTGGGCATCCACATCGAACCCTTCGGTGCCTACTCCACGAAGATCAAGAAGCTCGACGAACTGAAGGACGGCGCCAGCGTCGCCATCCCCAACGACCCGGTGAACACCGGCCGCGCCCTGGTGCTGCTGCACGAGGCCGGGCTGATCAAGCTGAAGGACCCGAGCAACACCCTGGCCACCCAGCGCGACATCGCCGAGAACCCGAAGAAACTGAAGATCCGCGAACTGGAAGGCGCCCTGCTGGCCCGTTCGGTGAGCCAGGTGGACCTCGCCTTCGTCTTCGCCAACTACGCCCTGGAGGCCGGCATCGACACCAACAGCGCGCTGATCGTCGAGAAGGGCAAGGACCTCTACGCCGAGTTCCTCGTCGCCCGCCCGGACAACCTCCAGGACCCGGGCCTGCAGAAGCTGGCCAAGGCCCTGAACTCGCCGGAAGTCCGCAACTTCATCGTCACCCGCTACAAGGGCCAGATCGCCCCGGCGTTCTGATCCACGTTCTGCCTCCCGTCACTCGGACTACCCCCTCTCCCCTTGGGGCTCATGGACACGCTGTTGGAGGCACTGCCTCCTGTGTCCATGAGCGACTGAACGCAACGCGTTCAGGCCGGGGCGCAGGGCGGGGCTGGGGTGAGGGAAGCCCGCAATCGCTCCATTGTCAGAAGGCCACACCGCATGACCCACTCAAATGCACACCACGCATTTCGTGATGAAGCCCCGCCATTACTCCCGGCGGCGCTGATCGAGAACGACGCCCAGGCCCTTGCCGCCGCCCACGAGGTGGCGAAGCAGGCCCGGGAAGGCGCGGCCCGCCGCGACCGCGAACGCGAGCTGCCCTGGCGCGAGCTGGAACTCTTCACCCGCCTGGGCCTGGGCGGCATCCGCATTCCCCGCGCCCATGGTGGCGCCGAGGTGTCCCACGTCACCCTGGCCGAGGTGTTCCGCATCATCTGCGTCGCCGACCCGGCCCTGGGGCAGATCCCGCAGAACCAGTTCGGCCTGCTCAGCGTGGTGGAGAACGTCGGTAGCGAAGAGCAGCAGCGCAAGGTCTTCGCCGGCATCCTCGCCGGCCGCCGCCTGGCCAACGCGGGGCCCGAGCGCAACACGAAGAACACCCTGGAGCTCAAGGCACGCATCACCCGTGGCGAGCGGGGCCTGGAAGTCAGCGGCGAGAAGTTCTATTCCACCGGCGCGCTGTTCGCCCACTGGGTGGCGGTGAAGGCCATCGACGACAACGGCGTCGGCGTGCTTGGCCTGGTGGAGCGCGGCGTGCCTGGGCTGTCCATCGTTGACGACTGGTCCGGTTTCGGCCAGCGCACCACCGCCAGCGGTACCGTGCTGCTGGACCGCGCGCCAGTGGCCGACGACCTGATATTCCACAACAGCCGCCTGGCCGAGGTGCCGAGCATCCAGGGCGCGCTGTCGCAACTGATCCAGGCGGCCATCGATGCCGGCATCGCCGAAGCCGCCATCGACGACGCCATCGCCTTCGTCCGCGAGCGTTCGCGGCCCTGGGTGGACGCCGGCGTTGAGCGCGCCAGCGAAGAGCTCTACAGCATCGCCGAAGTCGGCCGCCTGAAGGTCGAGCTGCATGCCGCCAACGCCCTGCTGGAGCGGGCGGGGCAGGTGCTCGACGAAGTGGCCGCCGCACCCATCGACGCCGCTGCCGCCGCCCGCGCCTCCATCGCCGTGGCCGAAGCCAAGGTGCTGACCACCGAGATCAGCCTCACCGCCAGCGAAAAGCTCTTCGAGCTGGCCGGCAGCCGCGCCAGCCTCGCCGAGTTCAACCTCGACCGCCACTGGCGCAACGCCCGGGTGCACACCCTGCACGACCCGGTGCGCTGGAAGGTCCAGGCCGTCGGCGCCTACCACCTCAACGGCGCCTTCCCGGCGCGTCATTCGTGGATCTGAGGAGCTCGCCATGACTTCGTTGCAACAACCGGCCGCGGCGAGCGTCGCCATCATCCGCGATGACGCGGAGGCCCTGGATGTGGCCCGCCGCATCGCCGAACTGTTCAAGCCCGGCGCCGCCGAACGCGACCGTGAGCGGCGCCTGCCCCATGAGGAACTGGAGGCGTTCAGCCGCTCCGGCCTCTGGGGCATCGGCGTGCCCCGCGAGTTCGGCGGCGCCGGGGTGTCCCGCGTCACCCTGGCGCGGGTCATCGCCATCATCAGCGCGGCGGATGCCTCCCTCGGGCAGATCCCGCAGAACCATTTCTACGCCCTGGAAGTGCTGCGGGTGAACGGCACGCCGGAGCAACAGCGCCGCCTGTTCGCCGCCGCCCTGGCCGGCCAGCGCTTCGGCAACGCCCTGGCCGAGATCGGCACCCGCACCGCCAACGACCGCACCACCAAACTGGTGAAGGACGGCGCCGGCTACCGCATCCAGGGCCGCAAGTTCTACTGCACCGGGGCGCTCTACGCCCACCGGGTGCCCACCCTGGCGGTGGCCGAGGACGGTCACCAGTACCTGGCCTTCGCCGAGCGCAACGCCCCCGGTCTCACGGTGATCGACGACTGGTCCGGTTTCGGCCAGCGCACCACCGGCAGCGGCTCGGTGGTGTTCGACAACGTGCCGGTGGCGGCCGAGGACCTGGTGTCCTTCCAGGCCTCCTTCGAGCGCCCGACCACCGTTGGCCCCTTCGCCCAGATCCTCCACGCCGCCATCGACGCCGGCATCGCCCGCGCAGCCTATGAAGACGCCCTGGAATTCGTCCGTAGCCGTTCGCGGCCCTGGATCGACTCGGGAGTGGAGAAGGCCAGCGACGACCCGCTGACCATCCAGGAATTCGGCCGCCTGGCCATCCGCCTGCATGCCGCCGAGGCCATCCTCGACCGCGCCGGGCGCCTGCTGGACGCCGCCACCGCCGCGCCGGACGCCGAGACCGTGGCCGCCGCCTCCCTCGGCGTGGCCGAGGCCCGCGCCCTGACCACCGAGGTGTCCCTGGCCGCCGGCAGCAAGCTGTTCGAGCTGGCCGGTACCCGCGCCAGCCTCGCCGAGCACAACCTCGATCGCCACTGGCGCAACGCCCGGGTGCACACCTTGCACGACCCGGTGCGCTGGAAGTACCACGCGGTGGGCAACTACTACCTCAACGACCAGCTGCCGCCGCGCCGGGGGACCATCTGATGGCGCGCAAAGAGATCCTCCTCAACGCCTTCAACATGAACTGCGTGGGGCATATCAACCACGGGCTCTGGACCCACCCGCGCGACCGCTCGGCCGACTACCGCAAGCTGTCCTACTGGACCGAGCTGGCGCAGCTGCTGGAACGCGGGCTGTTCGACGGGCTGTTCCTGGCGGACATAGTCGGGGTCTACGACGTCTACCAGGGCAATGTCGACCTGACCCTGAAGGAGAGCATCCAGCTGCCGGTGAACGACCCGCTGCTGCTGGTCTCGGCCATGGCCGGGGCGACCCGCCACCTGGGCTTCGGCCTCACCGCCAACCTCACCTACGAGGCGCCCTACCTGTTCGCCCGGCGCATGAGCACCCTGGATCACCTCAGCGACGGCCGGGTGGGCTGGAACATCGTCACCGGCTACCTGGAAAGCGCGGCGCGGGCCATGGGCCTGGCGCAGCAGGTGGAGCACGACCGCCGCTACGACCAGGCCGACGAATACCTGGAGGTGCTCTACAAGCTCTGGGAGGGCAGCTGGGAGGAGGGCGCGGTGCTCAATGATCGCCAGCGGCGCGTCTACGCCCAGCCGGAGAAGGTGCACAAGGTGATCCACCACGGCGAATTCTTCAGCGTCGAGGGCTACCACCTCTGCGAGCCGTCGCCCCAGCGCACTCCGGTGCTGTTCCAGGCCGGCGCCTCCAGCCGAGGCCTGCGTTTTGCCGGCGAGCACGCCGAGTGTGTGTTCATCAGCGGCAACGACAAGTCCGCCACCCGCGCCCAGGTGGACAAGGTGCGCGCCGCGGCCCAGGCCGCCGGCCGCGACCCGCAGGCGGTGAAGGTGTTCATGGGCATCAGCGTGATAGTCGCCCCCAACGAAGCCGAGGCCCGCGCCAAGCACGCCGAGTACCTGGCCCATGCCAGCGCCGAGGCGGGGGTGGCGCATTTCTCCAGCTCCACCGGCATCGACCTCTCCCGCTTCGCCCTGGACGAGCCGATTTCCTATGCCAAGACCAACGCCATCGAGTCCGCCGCCGCCAAGCTCAGGGACAACCGCCTGACCCGTCGCCAGCTGCTGGAACAGCACGCCCTGGGCGGGCGCTACATCCTGCTGGTGGGTTCGCCCACCCAGGTGGCCGACGAGCTGCTGGCCTGGATCGACGAAACCGGCCTGGACGGTTTCAACCTGACCCGCATCGTCACCCCGGAAAGCTACGCCGACTTCATCGAGCTGGTGATCCCCGAGCTGCAAGCCCGTGGCGCCTACAAGACCGCCTACGCCGAAGGCAGCCTGCGCCACAAGCTGTTCGGGGCGGGGGATCGGTTGCCGGCCGAGCACAAGGGCGCTGCATTTTCTGTGGGGGCGAATTCATTCGCCAAGCAGGCCGAAGGCCTGCCCCTCGACCCCCTCGACCCCCTCGGGAGCGCTGCGCGCTCCTTGGCGAATGAATTCGCCCCTACCCATTGATCGACAAGGACTCAAACCATGCCCAAGCACATTCTCAAGACCCTTACCCTCGGCCTGCTGCTGGCCAGCGGCATCGCCCAGGCCGCCGACACCGTCCTCAAGGTCGGCACCACCGCCGCCTTCGCCCCGCCCCTGGAAGTGGCGGTGGAGGAAGCCGCGAAGAAAGGCCTGAAGGTGGAACTGGTGGAGTTCACCGACTGGAACTCGCCGAACATCACCCTGGCCGCCGGCGACATCGACGTGAACTACTTCCAGCACACCCCCTTCCTGGAAAACGCCCGCAAGGAAGGCGGCTTCGATCTCAAGCCCTTCGCACCGGGGGTGATCAACAACGTTGGCCTCTACTCGAAAAAGTACAAGGCCATCGGTGACCTGCCGGAAGGCGCCAAGGTGGCCATCGCCAACGACCCCATCAACGGTGGTCGCGGCCTGCAGCTGCTACAGAAGGCCGGCCTGCTCAAGCTGAAGGACGGCGTCGGCTACAAGGCGACCCTGGACGACATAGTCGACAACCCGAAGCACATCGAGATCATCGAGCTGGAAGCCGTGCAGCTGGTGCGCGCCCTGGATGACGTCGACCTGGCCCAGGGCTACCCGCACTACATCCGCCTGGCCGGCACCCTCGACCCCAACAGCGCGCTGCTGTTCGACGGCATCGAGAACAAGGAATACATCATCCAGTTCGTCACCCGCAGCGACTACAAGGACGACGGCCGACTCGGCCAGTTCGTCGACATCTACCAGCACTCCCCGCAGGTCCGCGCCGCCCTCGACAAGGCCCATGGCTCGCTCTACCAACCGGGTTGGGAATAACTGGGAGGGGCCCGCTCTTGTAGGGGCGAATTCATTCGCCAAGCAGGCCGAAGGCCTGCCCTTCGAGTCCGCAGGGGGCAGCGTTGCTGCCCTTGGCGAATAAATTCGCCCCTACAGGGTTTGCGCCCTCAGGCAACACGAAATAGAGAGGCCCCATATGTTCAGTTTCAATCGCGACATCAGCCTGGACCTGCCGCATATCCGGCTGCAGGGGCTGGGCAAGGCCTACCAGGGCAGCAAGGGGCCGGTGCAGGCCCTGCAAGGAATCGACCTGGACATCCGCCGTGGCGAGGTGTTCGGCATCATCGGCCGCAGCGGCGCGGGCAAGTCGTCGCTGATCCGCACCCTCAACCGCCTGGAGAAACCCAGCTCCGGCCAGGTGGTGATCGACGACGAGGACATCGGCGCCTTCGACACCCGGCAGCTGGTGCTGCTGCGACGTCGGGTCGGGATGATCTTCCAGCACTTCAACCTGATGTCGGCCAAGACGGTCTGGCAGAACGTCGCCCTGCCGCTGAAGGTGGCCGGCGTGCCGCGCGCCGAGATCGAGCGCAAGGTGAGCGAGCTGCTGGACCTGGTGGGCCTGGCGGAGAAGCGTGACGCCTACCCGGCGCAGCTCTCCGGCGGGCAGAAGCAGCGGGTCGGCATCGCCCGCGCCCTGGTGCACCAGCCGGAAATCCTGCTCTGCGACGAGGCCACCTCGGCCCTGGACCCGGAGAGCACCCAGGCCATCCTCGCACTGCTGCGGGATATCAACCGGCGCCTGGGCCTGACCATCGTGCTGATCACCCACGAGATGGGTGTGATCCGCGAGATCTGCGACCGCGTGGTGGTGCTGGAGCGCGGCCGGGTGGTGGAGCAGGGCGAGGTCTGGCGGGTGTTCGGCGACCCCCAGCACGAGGTCACCCGCACCCTGCTGGGCACCTTGCGCCATGAGCTGCCGGACGACCTCAGTGCACGCCTGCGTGGCCAGCCGGGGGAGGGCGCCCACGACCTGCTGCTGGACCTGCACTTCACCGGCGCCAGCGGCCGCGAGCCGGACCTGCTGGCCATCGCCCAGGCCCTGGGCACCCGGGTAAGCCTGGTGCACGGCGGCATCGACCGCATCCAGGGCCGCGCCCAGGGACACCTGCTGCTCAGCGCCACCCTGGCCGGGCCGGGCGGCCTGGACCTGCTGGAGCGCGCGCGCGGGCTGGCGGACAAGGCGGAGGTGCTCGGCTATGTCGCCCATGCTTGACCGCCTGTTGCAGGGCATCCTCGACACCCTGCTGATGATCGGCGCGTCGTCGCTGATCGTGTTCCTGGTGGGGATTCCCCTGGCGCTGGTGCTGGTCACCACCGGCCCCGGTGGCATCTTCGAGGCGCGCGCGGTCAACCGCGTGCTGGGCAGCGTGGTGAACGTGCTGCGCTCGATCCCCTTCCTGATCCTGATGGTGGCGCTGATCCCCTTCACCCGCCTGATCGTCGGCACCAGCTATGGCGTCTGGGCGGCGGTGGTGCCGCTGACCATCGCGGCCACGCCGTTCTTCGCGCGGATCGCCGAGGTGAGCCTGCGGGAGGTGGACTTCGGCCTGGTTGAAGCGGCCCAGGCCATGGGCTGCCAGCGCCGCCACATCATCTGGAACGTGCTCTTGCCTGAAGCGCGGCCGGGCATAGTCGGTGGCTTCACCATCACCCTGGTGACCATGATCAACTCATCGGCCATGGCCGGCGCCATCGGTGCTGGTGGGTTGGGGGACCTGGCCTACCGCTACGGCTACCAGCGCTTCGACACCCAGATCATGCTCACCGTGATCATCCTGCTGGTGGTACTGGTGACCCTGATCCAGTTCGGCGGCGACCGCCTGGCGCGGTTGCTGAACAAGCGGGCGTGAGGGGATGGACGTAGGGTGCCCGGGTGCAGCTCGATGGTGGAAATGAAGAGCGATTTCCACCCTACGAAAAGCGGCCTTCGAGCCAGGACCGTAGGATGGGTTGAGCGCAGCGATACCCATCGATCAGCCCGCGAAACGCCCAACCTGACCTGCCGAATCAATCCAGCACGTCGTGCAGCACTTCGTGGATGATCCCCGTGGCCACTGCCACCAGGATCAGGTCGGCGCCGGCGCGGACCCAGTCGTAGCCGTCGTAGTGGGGCAGGCGGTCGACCAGGCGGCCGTCGAGCTTCTTGGCGATGCCCGGCGGCAGCGGCTTGCCCCGCGCCAGGTTCTTCTGGATGCCCGGCGGCAGGGACTGGGCCGGGCCCCAGTAGTCGCGGTTGTCGTCGAGGATGATGCGGATGCCGCCGATATCCACCTGCGGTCCGCTGGACCAGTTGTTCCCCTGGGCGCTCGCGTGACCCTTGTCGTGGCCCTTGCCCTTGCCGGGATCGGCCTGCAGGGCCGGCGAGGCGGCGATCAGCGCAAGGCTGGTGAGGGTGGCGATCAGGGTGCGTCGTTGGGTCATGTTCGTCTGGCCTCCTTGGTGACGACTGGCTCCACTATTGCAGACTTCCACACTGCTGTGACGGCGCGGACAGGGAAGGCGTTCACGCTTTGCACAACCGCCTGTCGTCCACAGCTTCCACCTGCGTTCCGGCGGCGAACTGGCGCCCACGGCCGTGACCGGGCCGAAGCCTCGTCGACCGAGAACGACGGCAAATCCCACCGCTAGAAAGCAGAAGGGGCAACCAGTTGGTTGCCCCTTCTTCGTTTCAGCGTGCCGCCAGCACGACGCCTCGGCATTCGCCGAAACCGATGCTGGCATACCCCTCGCGCTCGCAACGGGCGCGCAGGATCACTTCATCGCCATCCTGCAGGAAGGTGCGCTGCTCGCCGCCGGGCAGGGTGATCGGCTGCTTGCCGCCGAAGGTGCTCTCCAGCAGGCTGCCGAAGGCTTCCGGCTCGGGGCCGGAGAGGGTGCCGGAGCCGAACAGGTCGCCCGGTTGCAGCTTGCAGCCGCCGACGCTGTGGTGGGCCACCAGTTGGGCCACGGTCCAGTACATGTTCAGGGTGCTGGAGAGGGCCAGGCGCTGGGGCGCCAGGCCCTGTTCGCGCATGGCGGGGGTGAGGAGCAGCACTTCCAGCTGGATATCGAAGGCGCCATTGGCCTGGTCGGCCTCGTCCAGCAGGTAGGGCAGGGGCTGCGGGTCGCCTTCGGGGCGCGCCGGTTGGGCGCGGCGGAACGGCTCGAGGGCTTCGGCGGTGACCACCCAGGGCGACACCGTGGTGCCGAAATTCTTCGCCAGGAACGGGCCCAGCGGCTGGTATTCCCAGGCCTGCACGTCGCGGGCGGACCAGTCGTTGAGCAGGCAGTAGCCGGCGATGTGCCGCTGGGCGTCGCCGATGGCGATGGCTTCGCCCATCTCGTTGCCCTGGCCGATCCAGATACCCAGTTCCAGTTCGTAGTCCAGGCGCTTGCTGGGGCCGAAGCTCGGCGCTTCCTGACCCGGCGGCAGGGTCTGGCCCAGGGGGCGGCGCACCGGGGTGCCGGACACGCAGACGGTGGACGAGCGGGCGTGGTAGCCGATGGGCACGTGCTTGTAGTTGGGCAGCAGGGGGTTGTCCGGGCGGAACAGGCGGCCGACGTTGTTGGCGTGGTGGATGCCCACGTAGAAGTCGGTGTAGTCGCCCACCCGCGCCGGCAGGTGCAGCTGGCAGGTGGCGGCGGCCGGCAGCAGGGCCTGGCCCATGGCTTCCAGGCGTGCCTGGGCGGCGCTGCCTTCGGCCAGCAGGTCTTGCAGTTGGCTGCGCAGGGCGCGGCGGGCGGAGGCGCCCAGGGCGAAGAAGGCGTTCAGGCTGTCGCCGCACACCGCATGCGCGGCCTCGCTGGCCTCGCCACTGAACAGGCCGGCGTCGCTGGCCACTTTCAGGTCGAAGATGGCGTCGCCGATGGCCACGCCACCGCGCGGGGTGGCGCCGGCCGGGCTGAAGATGCCCAGCGGCAGGTTCTGCAGGGGGAAGTCCGGGTGGCCGTTGGCGGAGGCTATCCAGCTACGGCGGTTGTCAGTCTGGGTCATGTCAGATCCTGCCCTTGTCGAAGGTCTTGGCCATGCCGGCCCAGCATGCATCGTAGTCGGCCTGCAGCTGCGGGCATTCCAGCGCGTACTGGCTGGGGCGCAGCACGCGGCTGGTCTCGAACATGAAGGCCATGGTGTTGTCGATCTTGTGCGGTTTGAGATCGGCGGCTATGGCGGTGGTGGTGGTGGCGTTGTCCGGGCCGTGGGCGCTCATGCAGTTGTGCAGCGAGGCGCCGCCAGGGCTGAAGCCTTCGGCCTTGGCATCGTAGGCGCCCTGGATCAGGCCCATGAATTCGTTCATCAGGTTGCGGTGGAACCACGGCGGACGGAAGGTCTTCTCGGCCACCATCCAGCGTGGCGGGAAAATCACGAAGTCGACGTTGGCCTGGCCGTGGGTGTCACTGGGGGAGGTGAGCACGGTGAAGATCGACGGGTCCGGATGGTCGTAGCTCACCGTGCCGATGGTGTTGAAGCGGCGCAGGTCGTACTTGTAGGGCACGTTGTTGCCGTGCCAGGCGACCACGTCCAGGGGCGAGTGATCGAGCTCGGTGGCCCAGAGTTCGCCGAGGAACTTCTGCACCAGTTCCACCGGGGCATCCAGGTCTTCGTAATGGGCGACCGGGGCGAGGAAGTCCCGCGCGTTGGCCAGGCCATTGCTGCCGATGGGGCCGAGGTCGGGCAGGCGCAGGGGGGCGCCGTGGTTTTCGCAGATATAGCCGCGCGCCGTGGTGTCCAGCAGTTCGACGCGGAACTTCATGCCGCGCGGGATCACCGCGATTTCCAGGGGCTCCAGGTCCAGCAGACCCAGCTCGGTGGCCAGGCGCAGGCGGCCCTGCTCGGGCACGATCAGCAGCTCGCCGTCGGCATTGAAGAACACCCGCTGCATCGAGGTATTGGCGCGATACAGGTGCACGCTGACCCCCGAGGCCTGCTCCGCGTCGCTGGTGGCGGCGAGGGTGATCAGGCCGTCGATGAAGTCGGTGGCCTCGGCGGGAATGGCCTGGGGGTTCCAGCGCAGGCGATTGGGCGTGACCGGGCCGAGGCGGCCACCAGTGATCTGGCACTCCAGGCGCTGGTATTTCGGGTGGTTGGCCGAGGGCTTGATGCGGTACATCCAGGTCCGCCGCGCTTCGCTGCGGGGCACGGTGAAGGCGGTACCGGAGAGCAGTTCGGTGTAGAGGCCGTAGGGCACTTGCTGCGGGGAGTTCTGGCCGACGGGCAGGGCGCCGGGCAGCGCTTCGCTGCTGAATTCGTTGTCGAAACCGGACTGGTAGGTGAGCGGCGTGGAGGAGACCATGGCGACCTCGATGTTTTTGTAATTTGATTACGCATAACGTAATTTGAAAGCCGATAGGGGTCAAGCTATAACAGCGCCCTCCACACCGACCAAGGCCAGGACATGACGAGCGACAACGACAGCGCGGGCGCACCGCGCCGGCAGAAGGTGCAGGCCGCGGAAGTGGGCACCGACATCCTCAAGGGGCTGGCGGAGCTGGCTCCGGCCACCTCGCTGTCGAAGCTGGCCGAGCACGTCGGCATGCCGGCGAGCAAGGTGCATCGCTACCTGCAGGCGCTGATCGCCAGCGGCTTCGCCGAGCAGGACGCCACCACCAATCACTATGGCCTGGGCCGCGAGGCACTGCTGGTGGGCCTGGCCGCCATCGGCCGGCTGGATGTGGTGAAGGTATCGATGCCGCACCTGGTGGAGCTGCGCGATGCCCTAAACGAAACCTGTTTCCTCGCGGTGTGGGGCAACAAGGGACCGACCGTGGTGCACGTGGAGCAGGCCCTGCGGGCGGTGACCCTGGTGACCCAGGTGGGTTCGGTGCTGCCGCTGCTGGGCTCGTCCACCGGTCTCGTGTTCAACACCTACCTGCCGGAAGCGGAAACCGCCTTCCTGCGCGACGAGGAGCTGGCGCTGCCCGACGCGCCCGCCGCCGCCGACCTGCAGGCGCAGATGGCGCAGATCCGCAGCACCGGCCTGCACCCGGTGCACGGCCTGCTGATGCCGGGGGTGAACGCCCTGTCGGCGCCTCTGTTCGCCACCGGCAGCAAGCTGGCCGGGGTGATCACCGTGGTCGGCGCCGCCAGCGTGTTTCGTGCCGACACCCAGGGCTCGGCCGCCGAGCGGCTGCACCAGGCCGCCCAGGCCATCAGCCTGCGGATGGGGGGCCAGCAGCCGGGCTGACGCCAGCCCCGCTGCACCTTCTCTGCTGCACCCTCCCTATTGCGCCGCCCCGGTGAACAGCTGCATGCAGCGCTGCGGGTCGCCGCTCTCGAATCCGGTGTGCAGCCACTCCTTGCGTTGTTCCAGGCTGCCGTGGGTCAGCGGGTCGCGCATCGCGGCCTTGCCCGGCACCTTGGCCTGTTCCTCGCCGTACGTGATCACCGCGTTCAACATCGCTTCCACGTCCGCGGGCTTCACCCATCCATATTTGCGCTGGGCGTAGCTGGCCCAGCTCCCGGCCAGGCAATCGGCCAGCAGCTCCTGGGCGAGCTGCAGGCGTTCCGGGCCTCCGCTTTCGCTGCCGGCGTCCTCGAAATCCTTGATCCAGGTATTGATGCCCACCAGGTTCAGCATGTGGTGGGCCACCTCGTGGGTTACCGCATAGCTGCGTGAGAAGTCGCCGACTTCCGGCGCGCCTTTCTGCAGGCCGTCGAGGTAGTCCAGGTCCAGGTGCAGGCTCATGTCGCGGGGGCAATAGAACAGGCCGCTGGTGGCGCCGGCGTCCTTGCAAGGGTACTGGGCCTGGCCTCGATAGGTCACCAGCTTGGGTTTCTTGAAGACATAGTCGCCACGGGCGAGGAACTCCCCCCAGATGTCTTCGACGCTGTCCATCAACAGCGCCACCAGCTCCTGCGAGTCAGCCGGCGCCTGCATGAGGGCCGGGGCCGGCGAGGCAGCGGGCACCGGTGAAGTGGCAGGTGCTTGCGGGGTTTCGACGACGGTCGCCGGGAAGGCCGGAGGCGGCGGTTTCAGGCGGTCGATCAGATGTGCCGGGCCAAAGGCAAGGTAGAGCGCCACGAGGATGATCGCCACGATCATCAGCAACCAGGCGAGGCTGCGCAGCAGGCGGAGCAGCAGGCCTTTGCCGGATGGCGGTGGGACGGATGCTTCGGACATGGGAGACGGCTCCGGGAGGACGATGGGATTGAGTGTTGACGCTGGAGCGCCGTCTCGCCATCAATCCGCGAACAACTCGCACATCAGTTGCCTGAGCCAGCGATTGGCGGAGTCCCGGTGGTACTTCGCGTGCCAGAACAGGTTGATGTCGATCTCGGGCAACTGCACCGGGTGGGCCAGGGCGACCAGGCCGAACGGCTCGAGACAGGAATCGGCGAAGCGTTCGGGCACGGTGGCCAGCAGATCGGTGCGCTGGAGAATATGGCCGACCGCGACGAAGTGCGGCACTTCCAGGCGAATATCCCGCCGGATGCCGATTCGCGCCATGTGCGCGTCGACCTCGCCATGGCCGGTGGTGGCGGCCACCACCCGCACATGGCCATGGGCGCAGAAGCGTTCCAGGGTCAGCGGTTGCCGGGCCACCGGGTGGTCCTTGCGGCACATGCACACATAGCGGTGGTGGAACAGGCGCCGCTGGAAGAAGCCGGCCTGCAGGTGCGGCAGCAGCCCCACCGCGAGGTCTACGGTGCCGTTCTGCAAGGCCTCGATCAGCGTCACCGAGGTATTGCGCACGGTGCTGATGCGGCACTTGGGCGCCAGGTGGGCGAGTGCGTCCATCAGGCGCGGGGTGAAGTAGATCTCGCCGATATCGGTCATGGCGATGGTGAAGGTGCGCTCGCTGGTTTGCGGGTCGAAGCTGTCCTGGCGGCTCAGCGCCTCGCGCAGGGTGTGGATGGCCAGGGACACCGGCTCCGCCAGCAACTGCGCATAGGGCGTGGGCTCCATGCCCTGGTAGGTGCGCACGAAGAGATCGTCCTGCAGGGTGGTGCGCAGGCGCTTGAGGGCGTTGCTCACGGCGGGCTGGGTGAGCCCCAGGTTGTCGGCGGCGGTGGACACGCGCCGGTCGATGAGCAACTGGTTGAAGACCACCAGCAGGTTCAGGTCCAGGTCGCGCAAGTCCATGGGGCGTCTCGTGGGGGCGTGCAGGGCGGCAGGAATATTCACACTCGTAATAGTCTGTATGCAGGTCGCTGTATTTATCAATATTCCTGCGTTCTCCATGATGGTTCCACTCCAACAACAACACCATCATGGGTACGAACATGAGCAAGAAGCCTGCCTTGCGCGTCGGCATCATCGGCGGCGGTATCTCCGGCGTCGCCCTGGCACTGGACCTGTGCCGCCACGCCCATCTCGATGTACAGCTCTTCGAGTCCGCTCCGGCCTTTGGCGAGGTGGGCGCGGGGGTTTCCTTCGGCGCCAACGCCGTTCGCGCCATCGCCGGCCTCGGGCTGGCCGAGCCCTACGGCGAGGTTGCCGACCGGACCCCGGAACCCTGGCAGGACATCTGGTTCGAATGGCGCCGCGGCAGCGATGCCGGCTACCTCGGCGCCAGCGTGGCGGCGGGCGTGGGCCAGTCTTCGGTACACCGGGCGGACTTCCTCGACGTGCTGGCCAGCCGCCTGCCTGCGGGTGTCGCGCGCTTCAACAAGCGCGCCGTCAGCGTGGAGCAGCAGGGCCCTGAGGCCTGCGTGCGCTTCACCGATGGCAGCGAATACCGGGGCGACCTGCTGATCGCCGCCGATGGCATCAAGTCCGCCATTCGCAACCATGTGCTGGACGGCATCGGTGCCGAGCCGGCCGCCCCGCGCTTCAGCGGGACTTGCGCCTACCGTGGCCTGATCGACAGCCGGCAACTGCGCGACGCCTATCGCGCCGCCGGTATCGACGAGCACCTGGTGGACGTGCCGCAGATGTACCTCGGCCTCGACGGCCACATCCTCACCTTCCCGGTGAAACAGGGCCGTCTCATCAACGTGGTGGCCTTCGTGTCCGACCGCAGCAGCGCCGAACCCACCTGGCCCGAGGACGCCCCCTGGGTCCGCGAAACCAGCCAGGCCGAGATGCTCGACGCCTTCGCCGGCTGGGGCGCTGCCGCGCGGGTGCTGCTGGAATGCATCCCGGCGCCAACCTGCTGGGCGCTGCACGACCTGGCCGAGCTGCCCGGCTACGTGCATGGCCGTGTGGCGCTGATCGGCGACGCGGCCCACGCCATGCTGCCGCACCAGGGCGCCGGTGCCGGGCAGGGGCTGGAAGATGCCTACTTCCTCGCCCGTCTGCTGGGCGACCCGCAAGCGACCCAGGACAACCTCGGCGAGCTGCTGGCGGCCTACGACGCCCTGCGCCGACCCCGCGCCTGCCTCGTGCAGCGCACCTCCTTCGAGGCGGGGGAGCTCTACGAACTGCGCGATGCCGCCGTGGGCGACGACGAGCAGGCCCTCGGCGCCACCCTGGCCAGCCGTTTCGACTGGCTGTGGAATCACGACCTGGACGCCGACGTGGCGGAAGCCCGCGCCCGCCTGGGCTGGCAGACCCGCAGAACCTGCGCCTGATCCTGCGACGTTCTTCCGGGGCGGCCCAAGCTGGCCGCCCCGGCTCTATAACAACGACAAGAAGAGCCATGCCATGCGTACCATCGACGTTTCCGCCCTGCTCGACGGGGCCCGCTTCAATGCCTTCCACGGGCGCGTGCTGTTCTGGTGCGCGCTGATCATCATTTTCGACGGCTATGACCTGGTCATCTACGGCGTGGTACTGCCCGCGCTGATGCAGGCCTGGAACCTCAGCGCGCTCCAGGCCGGCCTGCTCGGCAGCTGCGCGCTGGTGGGGATGATGCTGGGCGCGCTGTTCTTCGGCCCCTTGTCGGACCGGATCGGCCGGCGCAAGACCATCATGACCTGCGTGATCCTGTTCAGCTGCTTCACGCTGGTCAACGGCTTCGCGCGCACGCCCGAGGAGTTCGCGGTCTGCCGCTTCATCGCCGGCCTCGGCATCGGCGGCGTCATGCCCAACGTGGTGGCGCTGATGAACGAGTACGCGCCGAAGAAGATCCGCAGCACGCTGGTGGCCATCATGTTCAGTGGCTACTCGGTGGGCGGCATGCTCTCCGCCGGGTTGGGCATGCTGCTGATGCCGGCCTGGGGCTGGCAGTCGGTGTTCTTCGTCGCAGTGGTGCCGCTGCTGGTGCTGCCGCTGCTGGTACGCCAGCTGCCGGAGTCGATCAACTTCCTCGCCCGCCAGGGCCGCTCCGAGCAGGCGCGGGCGTTGCTGGCGCAAGCCGCGCCAGACTACCGTCCCGACGGTGCCGACCGGTTGCTCCTGGCCAAGGGGCAGGCGGGCAAGGTGGCCATCTCCCAGCTCTTCCATGACGGACGCACGCTGAGCACCCTGATGCTCTGGCTGGCGTTCTTCTGCTGCCTGCTGATGGTCTACGCCCTGGGTTCCTGGCTGCCGAAGCTGATGAACAGCGCCGGCTACGGGCTCAACTCCAGCCTGGCGTTCCTGCTGGTGCTGAACTTCGGCGCCATCTTCGGCGCCATTGGCGGTGGCTGGCTGGGGGATCGCATCGGCCTCGGCCGCGTGCTGTTCGCCTTCTTCACCGTCGGTGCGCTGTCCCTCAGCCTGCTGGCGCTGAAGTCGCCGCTGCCGGTGCTGTACCTGCTGATTGGCGTGGCCGGCGCCTGCACCATAGGCACCCAAATCCTGGCCAACGCCTGCACCGTGCAGTTCTACCCGGCGCACATCCGCTCCACCGGGCTTGGCTGGGCCATGGGCATCGGTCGCATCGGCGCCATCATCGGCCCGTTGCTGGGCGGCGCGCTGCACGCCGCGCAACTGCCGCTCCAGGCGAGCTTCCTGGCGTTTGCGCTGCCGGGCCTGGTGGGCGCCGCGGCCATCCTGGTGTTCCTCTGGCAGCGCTCGGCCGCCAGTGGCCTGGTGGCCGAGAAGGCCGTGGAGCCCACGGCCGGTTGATTGTGTCGTCGCGTCCCCTACCGGCTCGGCCATGGAGCCGGGGCGGGGGCCTTGCGCAGCAAGCGGCGCAGCCAGCCGGGTGCCGAGGGCCGCGCCGTAGCGATCCGGCAGTCGGGCGCCGAAAGCCACTGGGGCAGCAGGTAGCCCGCTTCCCATTCCGCGCCCTGGCAAGGCACGTCTGGCTGGTCGTTCGCTGTTGCCGCGTCGTTCCAGCGCGCGCTGCCCTGGTGCACCGAAGTGCTGAAATCCTCTCTGTTCATGGCACGACCACCTCGCTAGAGATCAAGGACCAGAGGCTGGATACCGTCCTCATCTTCCGCCGGCACCGCGCAGCAGATCAGGACCTCGTCCTCCTCCGGCATTTCCGCCGGAGGGTTGGGGTAGTGCACCTTGCCGCTGATGCGCCGGGTCCTGCAGGTTCCGCAGGAGCCGCCACGGCAGCTGAAATCCGGCGTCAGGCCACGGCTTTCCGCCAGCTCCAGCAGGCTGCCGCTGCCCGGTGTCCAGCGGGCTTCCCTGGCCGACGCCGAGAAATACACCGGCACCGCCGCGCTGGCCGCCGGTGGCTGGACCCGGACCGGCTGCTGTTCGTCGGTCTGGCGGTGGAGGGTCGAGGGGCCGAACGCTTCGGCGTGAATGCGCCCATCGGCAATGTTCACTGCCCGCAGTCCGTCGTACATGTCCTGGGTGAAGCTGGCCGGGCCGCAGAGGTAGAAGTCGTAGTCGTCCAGGTTCAGCCGGGCCTGGACCTGGGCGAAGCCGAGGCGGCCGGGCACGTCGTAGTCGCGGCCAAGCACGGCCCCCTCGCCGGGGCTGCTCAACGCGCGGTGGATGTGCAGCCGGCCGGCGGCCCGTTGTGCCAGCTCCTTGAGTTCTTCCTGGAAGGGCAGGTCCTCCAGGGTTCTTGCACCCTGGAACAGATGGACCTGGCGTTGCGGTTGCGCTCCGTTCTGCCCGACCAGTTCACGGAGCATGGAGAGCAACGGCGTGATACCCACGCCCGCGCCGATCAGCACCACGGGTCGGGTGGAATCGCTCTTCAGCGTGAAGCTGCCGAGCGGCGGGCGGACGTCGAGGATGTCGCCCACCCGCACGTTGTCGTGGAGGTGGCGCGAGGCCTTGCCCTGCGCCTTGACGCTGATGCGGATGTGCCCATCGGACGGCGCGCTGGAGACGCTGTAGGTCCTCACCAGAGGCTCTTCGCCGGCGCCTGTGCGCAGACGCATGGGCAGGTGTTGCCCCGGTGCGAAGGGCACCGCTGCCTGGTCCAGGGGCTGGAGGACGAAGGAGCGGATGTCCCTGCTTTCCTGGTGCAGGCTGACCACTTGCCAGGGGTGCCATTGCCGGCGCTGTTCGGCCTGCTTCAGGCGCTGGTCGGCTTCGGCCCAGGTGCCGGTCATCAGGCTGGTGGGGGCGTATTCGTGGAAGGCCCAGCGGATCGACAGGGCGGCGGGGCGCAGCACCACTCGCTCCACGTCGAAGGTCCAGAGGCGCTCGGCGCCCTCGAAGGCCGCGATCATCGGGCTGTCCAGGACCAGCTCCGCACGCCCACTGAGTTGCAGCATATCGCCGCTGGCGAAGTCGACGAAGAGCAGCCCCGCCAACGGATTGACCTTGAGGTTGCCCAGGGTGTTGAAGTGCAGGTTGCCGGCGTAGTCGGGGATGGTCAGGCGATTGCCTTCGACCTTGACGAAGCCGGGGCGGCCGCCGCGATGGGAGACGTCCACGGAGCGATGCTGCGGGTCGAGATCGACATAGCTGGCGATGAAGAAGGTGTCGGCCTGGGCGATCATCCCGGCGGTCCGGGCGTCCAGGGCGGTGAAGTCCAGGCGCTGTCCCTGGTCCCTGGCGTGCTCCGCAACGCGGGTGTACGCCCGCAGCTGGATGTATTTGGGGCAGTTGCCGAAGGAGTGCTCGACCTGGACTTCAAGGCCATCGGCCGAGGCCTGCCGGATCACGCCGTTGATGCGGTTGCGCCGGCGCGTGTGCAGTTCGATGCCGAGCATGCCGATCGCCTGGCCCGCCTGCAGGCCCGCAGCGGCCGGGTCCTGGTTGTCGGGCCGCGACTCGATCAGCAGCTGCCGTGGGTCCGGGGAGCTGACGAAGCCTTCCGGCCCCTCCAGCAGGGTCGCCCAGGGCCGGTTCTCGGCGTCCACCGCGCCGACGACCATGAACGGCAGCTGGTGGTAGAAGTCGCGGTGCTGGTCGGGCATGTAGTCGCGGATGACCTTCTGCCCGGCCACCTCCATCCGCTCGGACACGCCGAGCAGTTCCTGGAGCATTTTTTCGCCGGGATGCCAAGGCGAGTGGCGGTGCTTGGGGAGGTGTTCCATGGTTGGCGCTCCTCGGCGGGCCGCCGGGTATTCCCGACGGCGGGTCGCTTGCTCAGTTCGCTTGCAGGCCAGCGGCGGTACGTTGCATGGGGACGAAGCCGGGAAGCGCTTCGATCCGTTGCAGCCAGGCACGCACGTTAGGGTAGTCCTCCAGCGACACGTTGCCTTCCGGGGCATGGGCGATGTAGGCGTAGTTCGACACATCGGCGATGCTCGGCGCGTCGCCCGCCAGGAAGGGGCTCCTGGCCAGCTCGCCGTCCATGACCTTGAGCAGGGCGTGGGCACGGGTGATGACTTCATCGGCATTGAACGAGGCGCCGAACACCGTGATCAGCCGTGCGGCGGCGGGGCCGTAGGCCACCTGGCCGGCGGCGACCGAGAGCCAACGTTGAACGCGGGCAGCGGCAAGGGGTTCCTCCGGCAGCCAGCGGCCGTTGCCGTACGTCTTCGCCAGGTAGACGAGGATGGCGTTGGAGTCGCTGACCAGGGTGCCGTTGTCGTCGATCACCGGGACCTGCCCGAAGGGGTTGATGGCCAGGAAGTCCGCCTGCTTGTGCGCACCTTTGGCCAGGTCGACGAAGACCAGTTCGGTGGGCAGCTCCAGCAGGGCGAGCAGTAGCTCGACGCGATGGGCGTGGCCGGACAGCGGATGACGATAGAGTTTGATGGCGGCTTGGGACATGGTCGGGGCTCCGGATCGGGTTGAGGGGTTCAGCGCCGAATCGGACCGCATCGGGGTGTTCGCGCTGATGGGTTCATGCTGCGCCCACTCGCGGCCAAGCAGAATCGCCACCTTGGGCAATCCATAATTTCGTTTTCCGGAAGAGTGCTTCGCCGAGGGCTCAATCGCGGAAGGCCGGGTGGGCGCGCAGTCGGGGCACCACGAAGTCGATGAAGGTGCGCACCCGCGCCGCCGCGCGGCGGCCTTCGCGATAGAGCAGCAGCGCCGGCAGGCCCGCGCCGGCGAAGCCGTCCAGCACCGGTTCGAGCAGGCCAGCCTGGAGTTCCTGGTGCGCCTCGTAACTCATGCAGCGGGTCAGGCCCAGCCCCAGGGCGGCAGCGCGGATGGCCCCGCGCTGGGTGGTGCAGGTCAGTGCGGGCCTGGGTTTCACCAGCCTCGCTGCGCGGTCGCCGCGAAAGCGCCATTCGGCCACGTGGCCGGAGGACGTCGCCACCACGGTGCGGTGTGCGCGGATGTCGTCCGGGGTTTCCGGGCGCCCCCATTGCGCCAGGTAGCCGGGCGAGCCGCAGACCATCGGCGTTACGCTCCCCAGCGGTATGGCGAAGCCGGAGGAGTCCGGTAGCGGGCCGACGACGAGGGCGACATCCAGGCCCTCTTCGAGGAGTTTCGGAATGCCTTCGCGGGCATGGGTGACCAACTGCACGTCGGGATAGGCCGCCAGGTAATCCAGGGCGATGGGCGTGAACAACTGATCGGCCATCAGCAAGGGCAACGCGACATTGAGCTGCCCGGCGGGGTTGGCGTGCAGGCCGGCGGCGGAACGCTCGGCTTCCTCGGTCTGCTGGAGGATGTGCCGGCAGCTGGCGGCGAACTGTTCGCCGGCGGGGTTCAGGCTGACGCCGCGCGGGCCGCGCTCCAGCAATGGGGTGTTCAGTCGAGCTTCCAGTGCCGCCAGGGTGCGCATGACGGTCGCGGGCGAGAGGTTCAGGTCCCGCGCCGCCGCGGCGAGGCTGCCCGCCTGCGCCACCTGCTGGAATACCTGCATCTCGCGGTAGCGGCTCATGGGCTAGGGCCGCCCGGCGGCGTGCAGCGCCGGGTCGGCGAGGAAGCGCGCGGCGCAGAAATCGACGAAGGTGCGCACCTTGGCGGGGACCCGCCTGCCGCCCTGGTAGAGGATATGCACCGGCAGCGGCGTGGTACCGAAGGCCTCCAGGACTATCTCCAGCTCGCCCTTGGCCACGGACTCGGCGACCTGGTAGGAAAGGACCCGCGTATAGCCCCAGCCCAGGCGCGCGGCATTGATCGCCGCCTGGTTGGAGCTGACCAGCAGCCGGGGTTGGGGACGCAGGGTGAGGGCGCCGTCGGGAACTACGAACTGCCAGTCGGTGAGCAGGCTGCTGGCGGAGGACATCACCACCGGCGCGTCCCGCAGGTCCTCTGGGTGTTGGGGGCGACCGACCTGGTCGAGGTAGGCTGGTGCGGCGCAGATCACCGGGCGGATCTGCCCCACCTTCAGCGCCTGGAGGCCGGTTTCCGGCAACTGGCCGATGCGCACGGCAATGTCCACGCCTTCGTCGATGATGTTCACCAGGCGATCCACCAGCAGCGCGTTGACCGCAACCTCCGGATGCTCGGCGAGGTAGGCGGTGATCAGCGGGATCAGGAACAGCTCGCCGAACATCACCGGGGCGGTCACCGTCAGGTTGCCCCGTGGACGGATGCTGCTGCCGGCCGCCAGTTCTTCCGCTTCCTCCAGGTCCAGCAGGATGCGCCGGCAGTCCTCCACGTAGCGCTGACCCGCTTCGGTGAGCCGCAGGCTGCGTGTGCTGCGTGCCAGCAGCAGGGTACCCAGGCGCTGCTCCAGGCCCGCGATCACGCGGGTCACGCTCGGCGGCGACATGCCCATCAGTTTCGCCCCGCCGGCGAAGCTTTCCGCCTCGGCCACGGCCAGCAGCACCTTCATCTCCTGGAACCTGTCCACGATCACCGTCCAATGTCGAGAGTGGCTTGAGAAGGTAGCAGCCTAGCCGTGCCGGCACACGCCGGGGAACCCGCGTGCAGGTGTCGTCCCGGGCTCAGGTGGGGGCGCGTCGGGGCAGTTTCAGCTCGGCGCAGAGCCCGCCGCCTTCGCGGTTGTACAGGGCGATGCCGCCGCCCAGGCGGGTGGCGATCATCTGCACGATGGCCAGGCCGAGCCCAGCGCCCTGGGGGTTGCCCTGGCTGTAGAAACGCTCGAACAGACGCTCCAGCTCGGCTTCCCCGATGCCCGGGCCCTGGTCCTCCACCCGCAGCAGGACTTCCGCGCCTTCGCCGAGCAGGCTGACCTTCACCTCGCCGCCGGGCGGGGAGAAGGTGGTGGCGTTGGTCACCAGGTTCTGCAGGGCGATGCCGATGGCGGCGGCATTGCTGTCGAGCCGGTAGTCGCCTTGGGCCACCTCCAGCGCCAGCTCCACGCCCTTGTCCAGCAGCAGGGGCGTCAGCTCGGCCAGGTGTTCGCGGACCAGGCGCTCCAGGTCCAGGGGCTGCCAGTCCTCGTGGGCCAGCGCCGGCTCCATGCGCGCCATGGTGAGCAACTGGTTGACCACCCGGGTCAGCCGGTCGACGCCGACGGTGAGAAAGCCCAGGGCTTCTGCCCGTTGCTCGTCGCTGTTGGCTTCCAGGGCGTTCTGCGCGTGCAGGCGCAGCACCGCCAGCGGGGTGCGCATCTCGTGGGCGGCGTCGCCGATGAAGCGCCGTTCACGCTGGAGCATCTGCTCGATCTGCGCCAGCAGGCGGTTGATCGCCGCCTGCATGGGCTCCAGCTCCTTCGGCAACGGCATGATCTGCAGCGGCGCCAGGGATTCGGCATGGCGACTGCGGATCAGCCGCGCCATGTTCTGCAGCGGGCGCAGGCCCCAGCCGATGGCCAGCCAGACCAGGGTGGCGAGGATGGGGATGCCCACCAGGTTCGGCCACAGGGTGTGGCGGACGATGCGCTGTACCAGGTCCTGGCGCACATCGTCGCGTTCGCCCACCCAGATCAGCAGGCCCTGGTCATCGTCCGGCAGGGTGAAGCCCCGCCAGTTGCGGCCCTCTATCAGGATGTTGTGGAACCCGATACGCACCGGCGCGTGGTCGAACGGCGGCGCGCTGGGGGATTGCACCAGGCTTCGGCCGTCCTTGCTCCAGACCTGGAAGGCCAGCTTGCTTTCGTAGGGGTGGCCTACCCTGCGGGGCTCGGCACTGCTGAGCGCCTGGTTGAAGGCACGGTAGAGACCGTCGCGCTCGGCGCTGGCCGGCGACATGCGCATCACCCCCTGCAGCAGGCGCGCGTTCTGGGCCAGGTGGGCGTCGTAGACCTCTTCCACCTCGTGGCTGCTGTCGCGGTAGTTGAGAAAGGCGATGAGCAGGGTGCCGAGCAGCAGCAGGACCATCACCAGCCAGAGGGTGCGGCGGCGCAGGGAACTCATGGGCGAGCATCCACCAGGTAGCCAATGCCCCGCACGGTGCGGATGAGGTCGCTGGAGAGCTTCTTGCGCAGGTGGTGGATATGCACTTCGAGGGTGTTGCTCTCGGCTTCCTCGTCCCAGCCGTAGAGCGTCTGCACCAGGCGTTCGCGGGTGAGTACCTTGCCTGGCTGGGAGAGCAGTTCGTGGAGCAGCTGGTATTCCTTGGGAGTCAGTGGCACCGGTTGGCCCTGGTAGCTGACCTGCTGGCTGGCCGGGTCGAGCACCACCCCGGCGTGCTCGATCAGCATCTGGGCTCGGCCAGCGCTGCGGCGCAGCAGGGCGCGCAGGCGGGCCTTGAGCTCGGTGAGGTCGAAGGGCTTGACCAGATAGTCGTCGGCGCCGGCGTCCAGGCCGATGATGCGGTCTTCGAGGGCGTCGCGGGCGGTGAGTACCAGCACCGGCAGGGTGGCGCCGCCGGCGCGCAGCCGCTGCAACACCTGGACCCCGTCCAGGCGCGGCAGGCCGAGGTCGAGGATGGCCAGGTCGAAGGTTTCGTTCTGCAAGGCATGCAGGGCGCTGGCGCCATCGGTCAGCCAGTCGATGGTGTAGCCCTCCTGGCGCAGGCCGGCGCGTACGCCGGCCCCCAGGGCATTGTCGTCTTCAACGAGGAGCAGGCGCATGGATGTCCTTACTGCGGTTGGATTTCCAGCAGTAAAGCATCGATTTCCTTGCGCCGGCCCTGGTCGGCCAGCTCGCGGCCCGGTCGCGGGGCCGCCTCCTTGGCTTTCAGCAGGGCCTCGCGGGCCTGCTCGGGGTGGCCCTGGCGATACAGGTGGTCGCCCCAGAAGTACAGGCTGTCGATGCCCGTCGGGTTGATCTTCAGGGCCTTGCGCAGCAACTGATCGGCTTTGTCTTCGTCGCCGAAGCTGACCGGCCAGCCGGGCACCCGGTCGTAGAGCGCGCCAAGGCTGGTGTAGGCCGAGCCCTGCAGGGCCTGCGGGTCGAGCTGGAGGGCGCGCTCCAGGGCGGCGCGGGCGTCCTTGACCTTGCCCAGGGCGCCCAGGCCGCCTTCGGCGCCGGCCCAACTGCTGGTGACGATGCCGTGCCAGATCCAGGCCTCGGCGGCCTGGGGCGCGGCGCGGGTGAAGGCGCCGCTCTGGGCGGCGAGCTTCTCGAACTCGGCGGCGCGCTGTTTCTCCGGAAGCTGGTACTGGATCTCGGCCCAGCGCTGCTGGATGGCGGCCAGTTTCTGCTGGCCGCCGTCGTCCAGGGCCCAGGCCGGGATGCAGAAGGTCAGGAACAGCGCGAAGGCGCAGAGGAACTTGTTGATCATGGGTGGTCCTTGCCGTGGTGGCTGGTGCTGAAGCGCCGGATGATCGGCAGTTGCTTGTGCAGGGCGCGGTCGACGAGGCCCGGCAGCATGCCGTTGAGGCGGACGAAGAATTTCTCCGGCCAGCCGAGGTAGAGTTCGCTGAGGTCCTTTTCGATGGCGGCGATCACCGCCCGGGCCACTTGCTCGGGTTCGTCCACCCCCACCTTGAGTTCGGCGTTCAGGTCCATGGCGGCTTGGCTGTTCATGGCCGTGCGGGTGGCGCGGGGGGCGACGTAGAGCACGTTCACCGGGGTGTCCGCCAGCTCCCGGCGCAAGGCTTCGGAGAAGCCGCGCAGGGCGAACTTGCTGGCGCAGTAGACGGCGTAGCCGGGGTAGCCGATGGAGCCGTAGATGGAACCGACGTTGACCACCAGGGCGTGGCTCTGCTGACGCAGCAGCGGCAGCAGGGCGCGGGTCAGCTTCAGCGTGGCGGTGACGTTGAGTTCCAGCATGTCTTCGATCTGCTCGTCGTCCACCTGCTCCAGCAGGGCGAAGCGGTTGACCCCGGCGGCGTTCACCAGGACGTTGACGCCGCCCATGCCCCGCGCGGCCTCCAGTGCCCTCGCCCTGCCCTGGGGTTGGCGCAGGTCGGCACCGGTCCAGGTCAGCAGCTGCGGGTAGCGCTGGCGCAGGGCCGCCAGGGGTTCCGGCTGGCGGCTCACCGCCAGCACCTGGGCCCCCCGGGCGCAGAGCTGTACCGCCAGGGCCAGGCCGATGCCGCCGCTGGCGCCGGTGAGCAGCACGCGACACTCATTGAGACGCATGACTCACCTCGGTGGCGCGGGGCAGGCCGCGGAACATTTCGGCGTAGAGGCGGTAGACCACCTTGGCGGCGTGGATCACCGCCTGCTGGTCGTCCTCGTCCTCCAGGCGGTCCATCAGGCGGCGATAGGTGACCATGTGATCCTGGTCGAGGGCGCCGTGGGAGGCCAGGTAGCTGAAGGCCTCCGCCGGCAGGTCGAGGCTTTCGCGGATGGTGCCGGCGGCCTGGGTGGCCAGAGCGATGCTGGTGCCTTCCAGCACGTTGACCATGCCGAACAGGCCCACCGGGTTGCCCCGGGCGATCAGGTCGTAGAGGTAGGCCACCATCAGTTCGATGGCCTGGGATGGGCGGCTCAGCCGGGCGGCTTCGGCGTCACCGCCGCAGGCCCTGATGTCGTCGAGAATCCAGCGCTCGTGGCCGTACTCCTCGTCGATGTACTCGCACACCGCACCGCGCAGCCATTCCAGGCGCGAGGGCAGGCGCGCACCACAGGCCATCATCAGCGGCACGGTGTGGCGCACGTGGTGGTAGGCCTGGCCGAGGAAGGCGCGGTAGCCCTCCAGGCTGACCTGGCCGGCCAGGGCCTCGCGGATCACCGGAACGCTGAACAGCGCCTCGCGCTCGGCGGCGGTGGCTTCTTGTAGCTGGTCGAAGAAACTCATTGGCGTACCTCGTTGTCGAGTTCAAGCAGGGTGGTTCGGTAGCGCGCGAGGATCGCCTCGCGGCGTGGGCGGCCATTGCTGGTGAGTAGCCCGTCGGCGGCCGTGAGGGGTGCTTCCAGGCGGCGCCAGGCGCTGATTCGCGCGTAGTCGGGGAGTGCGGCGTTGGCCTTGGCGACGGCGTCGACCAGGGTCTGCCGGTCGCAGTGCGGGTTGATCGGCCAGAGCAGGGCGAGGTTGCCGGGCAGGCCCTCGCCATGGACGAAGGCCTGGGCGATCACGCCGCCCTGGGTGAGTTCGGCCTCGATCCAGTCGGGGTTCAGATTGCGGCCGAAGCTGGTGATGAACTGGTGTTTCTTGCGGCCCTTGAGGTACAGGTAGCCGTCGGCGTCGAAATCGCCCAGGTCGCCGGTGGGCCACCATTGGCCTTCGAAAGGCGCCTCGCCCAGGTAACCGAGCAGGGCGCAGCCGCTGACCTCGACTTCACCGTCCGCCGCCAGGCGCAGCCTGACGTGGGGCAGGGCCGGGCCGACACTGCCGGGACGATTGGCGCCGGGGCGATTGAGGCAGACCACCGAGGCGCATTCGGAAAGACCATAGCCTTCGTACACCGGCAGCCCGACCCGTGCCGCCCGGTCCAGCAGGTCCTTGGAAACCCGTGCGCCACCAACGGCGACGAAGCGGAATTGCGCGGCGCCGAGGTGGCCGCGTTCGATGGCGGTGACCAGGCCCAGCAGCAGTTGCGGTACCAGGATCAGGCTCTGGGCGCCACTGAGGATCAGGGTGGCGAGCAGCTTCGGCCAATCCACCCCGCTGGCGCCCTGGATGCCCAGCTGCCGCTGTGGCAGCAGGGTGACGCAGGCGCCCGCCAGCAGCGCGGCGTAGACGCCGAGGTTCTCCAGCAGCACGGCCAGGGGCAGCACCGCCAGGTAATGGGTCGGTGCCGTGGCGCGGCTGACGATTTCCAGCTCCTGGGCGACCCGCAGCAGGGCCGGCGCGCCCAGGCAGACGCCCTTCGGCTGGCCGGTGGTGCCCGAGGTGTAGGTGACCTTGGCGGTACCAAAGGGCAGGGCCGCGCGGCCGTTGCCCGGCTTGCGCCAGAACAGGCCGTCGAACTGGAAGCCGGCGCTCTCCAGCTCGCCGGCGACTTCGCCTTCGGCCACCGCCAGGGTGACCTGGCACTGCTCCAGGCAATGGGCTCGCTGGCTGGGGCTGAAGAAGGGCGGCAGAGTCAGGCAGGGGCGGTCGCTGAGCAGCGCGGCCAGGTCCCAGAGCAGCGCCTCGGGACCGTTGTCCAGGCCGAGGGCGAACACCCCCGGCGCTTCGGTGCGCAGGAGGGTTTCGCGGCGTTCCACCTCCGCCAGCAGCTGGGCGTAGGTGTAGCGGCGGGTGTCGCCGCGCAAGGCCAGGGGCTGGGGCAGGCGTCCGGCATGTTGGCGCAGGACCTCGCGCAGGTCGTCAGGCCGCATGGTGGGCAGGTCCTTCCAGCTCGGGAAAGCCCAGGCGGCCCAGGATTCCACTGTCCCGCAACTGCAGGAAGCCCAGGTGGATATTGCCGGTGAACACCCGAGGTTTCTGCTCGTAGTAGGTGCCCCATTGCTCGCTGTCGGCGCCCAGGCGGTTGGGGTCGGCCTCGCCCAGCAGCAGGGGTTCCAGGCCGAGGCGGCGGAAACTGTTGATCAGGCTCGGCGCGCCGGTGAACACCACCCACTCCAGGCCGCGCAGGTTCAGCAACCAGGTCACGGCGACAATGATCAGGCGCGCATTGCCGACGTTGATCGAGGCCAGGTTGCCCACCTCCACCACCTGCTGGCGTGCCACGGGAACGCCGGCGTGGTCGGCGATCAGGCTGTCCGCCGGCCGCTCCAGGTACTGTTCGAGGAACAGTGGCCCATCGTTGCCGAGGCGGATGCCGGCCGCGGCGCTGAGGGCGCCGTGGTGGTTGCGCATGGCCAGCAGCTCCGGCATGAAATGGCGGATGTCGGCACCGTGGGCGCTGAGGAAGCGACGGTGGATGAAGTCCTCGACCGGGTGGCGGCCGATGTCGCCGGCCGTCTGCAGGGACAAGTAGTGTTGTTGTGACGTGTGACCGAAACTGAAAGGGAACAGGGCGTTCCACTCGGCGCTGTCCATCGGTGCCCTCCAGGCGCGTGGCGTATGGGGGGCAGTATCTTCGGCGAGTCTTAAGGGACCCTGAAGATCGCGCGGGGTATCTGCCGGTCGTCGGCCGGCTTGACCCAGGACAAGGTCGCGCCCTCGTATCGCTGGCTAGAGTTCTCCATAGGAATTATCTGAAGGACGACTATCCGGATGGGTACCCATATCAGCTTTCTCGGCGGCGCCGGTACCGTGACCGGCAGCAAGTACCTGCTGGAGCACGACGGTCAGCGGGTGCTGGTGGACTGCGGCCTGTTCCAGGGCTACAAGGCGCTGCGCCTGCGCAACTGGGAGCGCTTCCCGGTGCGCCCGCAACGCGTCGATGCGGTGGTACTCACCCACGCCCACCTGGATCACAGCGGCTACCTGCCCGCGCTGGTGCGCGATGGATTCGGCGGCCCCATCTACGCCACCGAGGCCACCTGCGAGCTGGTGGAAATCCTCCTGCGCGATAGCGCCCGCCTGCAGGAAGAGGAGGCCGAGTACGCCAACCGCCGGGGCTATTCCCGGCACCATCCGGCCAAGCCCTTGTACACCGAGGCCGACGCCGAACGCGTATTCAGGCAGTTGCGCCCCTTCGCCCCGGGCCACGAAGCCGACATCGCCACGGGTATCCGCCTGCGGCTGCGGCCGGCGGGGCACATCCTCGGCGCCGCCATGGTGGAGTTGATGGCCGGTGGGCGGCGCATCCTCTTCTCCGGCGACCTGGGCCGCCCGGACGACCCGCTGATGGTGGCGCCCGAGGCGGTCGAGGGCGCCGATGTGCTGGTGGTGGAGTCCACCTACGGTAATCGCCGGCACCCCCACGACGACACCCGCCAGGTGTTGGCCGAGGTGATCAAGCGCACGGCCCTGCGCCAGGGCGTGGTGGTGGTGCCGTCCTTCGCCGTGGGCCGGGCGCAGTTGCTGATGTACCTGCTCTACCAGCTCAAGCGGGAGGGGATGATCCCGGACCTGCCGATCTACCTGAACAGCCCCATGGCCACCGACGTGACCACCCTCTACCAGCGCTTCCAGAGCGAACACCGCCTCAACCGCGAGGACTGCCAGGGCATGTGCCGGGTGGCGCGCTTCGTGCGCACCGTGGACGAGTCCAGGCGCCTGGAGCAGATGCGCAGTCCGGCGGTGATCATCGCCGGCAGCGGCATGGCCACCGGCGGTCGGGTACTGCACCACCTCAAGGGTCTGGCGCCCAACGCGCGCAACACTATCCTGCTGTCGGGCTTCCAGGCCGGTGGTACCCGGGGGGCGTTGATCGCCTCTGGGGCCGACTCGGTGCGCATCCACGGCGAGGACATCCCCATCCGCGCCGAGGTGGTGAGCCTGGAGAACCTCTCGGCCCATGCCGACGCCGACGAGATACTCGCCTGGCTGCGGCCATTCACCCGGGTGCCGAAGCACACCTTCGTGGTGCACGGCGAACCTGACGCCGCCGACTGCCTGCGCCGGCGCATCCACCACGAGCTGGGCTGGTCCGTCTCGATGGCCGAGCACCGCCAGCGGGTGTCCCTGGATGCCCTGGACGAGGAGGGCGACTGACATCGAGTTGCAGTGATCCGGTCATGGGCCGGTCATCTGCGGCGGGCATCATCCAAGGCAGGATCAGAAAGGGCACAGGAAGTGCCAGGGTGCAAACTGAAGCTGCCGGCGATGGCAGCTTTTTTTTGCCTGCACGTTGGGGCTGGAAGCCGGACGGCGTCCCGTCGCGATTGCGATACCCGTCAGCTCCATCATCATGGGTATCGCTTCGCTCAGCGGAACGCGGCCGACCCATCCGCTATGGATGCCCGCTCGGGCCTGATACGAAGCCGCGAAGCCGACGCCGCGCCTGCCGGTGCGAGCCCCTCGGCCAGCGGGAAAGGGGCGGGGGAGAGGGGGCTTCAGCAGGCAGAGGCCCGGCCAACGCCAGTCCGATCCTCGTGGCAGTCCACGTCCCACCGAAAAGAAAGCCCGGCGATTGCCGGGCTTTCCATGGACGCTGCCGCTTATTCGGTGCTCAGTACGCCACGGCGGATCTGGTCGCGCTCGATGGATTCGAACAGGGCCTTGAAGTTGCCTTCGCCGAAGCCGTCGTCGCCCTTGCGCTGGATGAACTCGAAGAACACCGGGCCCATCAGGGTTTCCGAGAAGATCTGCAGCAGCAGGCGCTTGTTGCCGCCTTCGGTGGTGCCGTCCAGCAGGATGCCGCGCGCCTGCAGTTCGCCTTCCGGCTCGCCGTGGTCGCCCAGGCGGCCCTGGAGCATCTCGTAGTAGGTGGCCGGCGGCGCGGTCATGAAGCGCATGCCCAGGCCTTTGAGCTGGTCCCAGGTCTGGAGCAGGTCGTCGGTGAAGAAGGCTACGTGCTGGATGCCTTCGCCGTTGAACTGCATGAGGAATTCTTCGATCTGCCCGGCGCCCTTGGAAGACTCTTCGTTGAGCGGGATGCGGATCATGCCGTCCGGGGCGGTCATGGCCTTGGAGGTCAGGCCGGTGTACTCGCCCTTGATGTCGAAGTAACGGATCTCGCGGAAGTTGAACAGCTTCTCGTAGAAGTCCGCCCAGTAGGCCATGCGGCCCCGGTAGACGTTGTGGGTCAGGTGGTCGATGAGCTTGAGGCCGGCGCCTTTCGGGTGGCGGTCCACGCCTTCGATGAATTCGAAGTCGATGTCATAGATCGACGAGCCTTCGCCGAAACGGTCGATCAGGTACAGCGGCGCACCGCCGATGCCCTTGATCGCCGGCAGGCGCAGTTCCATCGGCCCGGTGGGGATCTCGATGGGCTGGGCGCCCAGTTCCAGGGCGCGGGCGTAGGCCTGGTGGGCGTTCTTCACGCGGAAGGCCATGCCGCAGACGGACGGGCCGTGCTCGGCGGCGAAGTAGGCGGCCAGGCTCTTGGGTTCGTTGTTGAGGATCAGGTTGATCCCGCCCTGGCGATACAGGTGCACGTCCTTGGAGCGGTGGGTCGCGACCTTGGTGAAGCCCATCATGGCGAAGATGGGTTCCAGGGTGTTCGGGGTGGGGGACGCGAACTCGATGAATTCGAAGCCCATCAGGCCCATGGGGTTTTCAAAGATGTCAGCCATTTTTCGGCACCTCAAGCATGTAATGGAAGTTATAGGTCAATGCGAGGTGGCGAAGGGGGGCGCGCAGGAGATGCCGCGCACGCTGCGGGCGAGGTGGTCGCCGATGGTGACTTTGAATCCGAGGCTTTTCATGGGCGTTGCCTCAGGCCGGTTTGTCGGCTTGCTGGTCGGGGTGCGCCTGGATGAAGGCCGGATGCTCGAGGGCGAGGCGTTCGACCCGGGCGATCTTCGGATAGTGTGACAGGTCCAGTTCGAAGCGGCGTGCGGCATAGACCTGCGGTAGCAGGTAGACGTCGGCAAGGCCCACGTCGCCGAAGCAGAAACCTTCATCGCCTATGAGGGTTTCGACCGCATTGAAGCCTTCCGCTATCCAGTGACGAATCCAGGCCATCACCTGTGCTTCCTCGACTGCCAGGCCGCGCAGGCGGTTGAGCACGGCGACGTTGTGCAGCGGGTGGATATCGCAACCGATCACCGCCGCCACCGCGCGCTGGCGGGCGCGGGCTTCCAGGTCCGGGGGCAGGAGCGCCGGTTCCGGGAAACGTTCTTCGAGGTATTCGATGATGGCGGGGGACTGGGTCAGCACCTGGCCGTCGTCCAGACGCAGGCTGGGGACGCGGCCCTGGGGGTTGAGCGCCTTGTAGTCGGCCTTGTGCTGCTGGCCGCCGTCCTTGAGCAGGTTCACCGGGATGTGCCGGACGTCCAGCCCCTTCAGCGCCAGGGCGATACGCACCCGGTAGGAGGAGGTGGAGCGGTAATAGGTGTAGAGGTCCATGGCAATCGCTCGGTGGCAGGCGTTCCGCGAGAAGCGGATGCCGGCATTGTTATTTTCGTAATCAATTTACACTTTGCGTAATTTGTTGGTTTCGGGCGATGGTGTCAAGCGGTGGCACGGGTAGGGTGCGCCGACTCGCCTGCCCGCAGGCTGAGATCGGGCTCGGTGCGTCATCTGGCACGGCCGGCTGGATGTAGGAGCGATTTCAATCGCGAAGGGCCGTGAGGCCCGTGGGTCCGTTTCGCGAATGAATTCGCTCCTACCTCATCACTGGTGCTGCTTGGCGTCTTCGACGCCCGTGGTGTTGTTCAGCAGGCTACCGGTGGCGGTCTGGAGGAAGGCTTCCAGGTACTTGTGCAGGCGCGGGTCGCTGTCGCCGGGGATGCGCTCGACCTTGGCGTCGGCACCCAGCTGGTACTGGTAGAGGCGCGCCGGGAAGTCCTTGGGCTGCACCAGGATGCGGTCGGCGCTGACGATGGCCACGGTCTGGTCGCTACCGGACGGCTTGATCACGCCGATGCCCGGATCGCCTTCCGGCAGGTTCAGCAGGTCGCGGCCCCAGCACTGGTGGCGGACGTCGCCGCCGAGGCGGCCCATGATGGTGGGCACCACGTCGATCTGGGTGCCGACGCTGTGGTTGAGGGCGCCGAACTTCTCCTGCAGGCCGGGGCCGATCAGCAGCAGCGGCACGTTGAAGCGGAACAGGTCCATCTCGGTGAGCTGCTTGTCGCTGCCGAAACCATGGTCGCCCACCACCACGAACAGGGTGTCCTTGAAGTAGGGCTCCTTGCGCGCCTTCTCGAAGAACTGGCCGAGGGCCCAGTCGGCGTAGCGCATGGCGGTCAGGTGCTCGTCATGGGCGCCGTGGCCGGTGACCTTCTCCACCGGCAGTTCGGCCGGCAGGGCATAGGGCGTGTGGTTGGAGAGGGTCTGCAGCAGCGCGTAGAACGGCTTGTCGCTGGGCATCTTGGCCAGTTCGGCGGCACCACGGTCGAACATGTCCTGGTCGGACACGCCCCAGGTCTTGTCCATGAACACCGGGTTGACGAAGTCCTCGCGGCCGATGAAGCGGGTCATGCCCTGGTTGCTGAAGAAGCCGGACTGGTTATCCCACTGGAAGTTGCCGTTGTAGACGTAGAGGTCGTTGTAGTCGCGGGCGCTGAGCAACTGCGGCAGGCCGGAGAACTTGTGCGCGCCCTCGGGGGTGCGCATCAGGTACTCGAAGCTCGGCAGGTTGGGGAAGCACGCCATGGTGGCGAACATGCCCTGGTGGGTGTGGGTGCCGTTGGAGAAGAAGCGGTCGAACAGCAGACCCTCCTTGGCCAGGGCGTCGAAGTAGGGGGTGATGCCGTTGCCGTCGCCCATGGCGCCGACATAGCGGCCGGCGAAGCTCTCCATGAGGATCACCACCACGTTGCGGATCGGCAGGGTGCCTTCGGCCGGCGGCGTGAAGTCGCGGCGGATGGCGGCCGAGTCGGCGTCCACCAGCTTGTCGTTGGGGGTCAGCAGCATCTCGCGGACGGCGGCCAGGGCCTCGTCCTCGGGCAGGGTGGCCTTCCAGGCGTTGTCGCGGTGGGACGAGAAGCTGTTCTTGGCGGCGTCCACCAGGGTCAGGGTGCCGTTCAGGCCGAGCTGGTTGGCGAACATGGAGTCGGTGGTGAAGGCGTCGCCCCAGCGCAGCGGCGGGCCCTGGCGCAGGTGGCCACGGGCGGCGACCACGGCCACCACCAGGCAGACCATGAAGACCGCCAGGCGACCGAACCAGGGTGCATGGCGGCGCGTCGTGGCGGGTTGCGTGGCAATGGCGCGGGAGCGGCTGCGCAGGTCGAGGCTGCGGAACAGCAGGTAGAGCAGGGCGGTGGCCAGGGCCCAGGCGATCAGGTAGCGGCCCACCGGGAAGCCGTTCCAGATCATGCTGGCGACCGTGCCCAGGTCTTCCTGCAGGTACTGGAAGACCAGGCTGTTCAGGCGCTGGTGGAACTCGCGGTAGAAGTCCAGCTCGCTGATGCCGAGGAACAGCGTGAGGCTGGCGAAGAGCGTCAGCCAGATGCGTTGCAGGGTCCGCGCGGCCATGGCGCGGACGCTGAGCAGGCAGAGCAGCAGGGGCGCACAGGCGAACACCACCACCCGCAGGTCGAAGCGCAGGCCGTTGAAGAACGCCTCGACGAACACCGAGGCCGGGCTGTCGCCGATCTGGTCGCTGTTGTACACCAGCATGGCCAGGCGCAGCAGGCTGTACATCACCATCAGCGCGAGGGCGCTGAGCAGGGTGAAGGCGAGGTGGCTCCTGATGGTCGGGGTGTAGGCCCGGGAGATGGGCGACCGGGTGGTTACGGGTTCCGTTGCAGTCATGCGATCAAGCATCCATAGGTGTACTCAAGACGGGACGGCACCTTTGTTGTCGGCGATGCCGGAGGCAAGAAGACCGCGAGATGGCACACCGGTTCCGGAAAGGCCCGTCGAAACGGGCGGACTCTGCCAAAAGGAATGTGAAGAAAACGTCGAGCGCGGGCGGCGATCCCGGGCAAGGTGTATCGGACTGTTTCATCAACCGGCCGGTGTCGCCCCGGCAACCTGGGGCCGGCGTTCGAGGATCGCGGCGGCTTCGCGGGTCACCAGCTCGATGAAGGCGTGGGCCAGGGGCGAGCGTTCGTCGCGGCGGCGTACCAGCCAGACCGCGGTGGTGGCGCCGGGGTCCAGCAGGGTGCGATAGACCACGCCGTCCACCCGCATGCGGCGGAAGGACGCCGGCAACACCGAGACCCCGAGCCCCGCCGAGACCAGGCCGATGATGGTCATGGCCTCGCTGGCTTCCTGGGCGATGCGCGGGGTGTAGCCGGCCTCGCGGGCGAGGGCCAGCAACTGGTCGTAGAGGCCCGTGCCGAAAGTCCGTGGGAAGAACACGAAGGGCTCCTCGGCCAGGGCGCCGACGGCGATGCCGTCCTCGCTGCCTTCGGCCAGCGGGTGGTCGGCGCGCAGCACCGCCACCAGGGGCTCGCGGAACAGCTCAACCGCCTCAAGCGTCTCCGGCAGGCTCAGGGGACGGATCACCCCCACTTGCAGGCTGTCTTCCAGCAGCGCCTTGACGGTTTCCGCGCTGCTGCCCTCGGTGAGTTCCAGGTGCACGTCGGGGTAGGCCTGGCGGAAGGCGTGGATGCTGCGGGGAATGGTGGAGGTGAAGGGCGCCGAGGAGGTGAAGCCCACCTTCAGCGAGCCCAGTTCGCCCCGATGGGCGCGGCGTGCCAGTTGCACCGCCTTGTCCACCTGGGCCAGCACCTGCCGGGCTTCGTCGAGAAAGCGGCGGCCGGCCTCGGTCAGTTCCACCCGGCGGTTGGTGCGCTCCAGCAGGCGTGCGCCGATTTCTTCTTCCAGGGCCTGTATCTGTTGGCTCAGGGGCGGCTGGGAGATGCCCAGCTGTTCGGCGGCACGGCCGAAATGCAGCTCCTCGGCGACGGCGATGAAGTAGCGCAGATGTCTCAGTTCCATGGATTACCTATCGATATTTTTTACGTATCAAACGTGTCGAACAATATATTGGAGATAATAAACACCCGCCGATATGCTTCGCACCATAAACCCAACAACGAATTCTCCAGCCCCTGATTCAGGCGGCACGGCCTCGTTGTGCCTGCTCGCCACCAATGCCCGAAGGTGCCCCCGTGAGCAAATCCCAGGCAGTACAGCAATCCGCAGACGAACCCGCGTTTAGCGCGGCGGAACCCGAGGTGGGCCTGGCCCTGTCGGACACCGCCGCCAACGACGCCGAACTCTCCACCTACATCCGCAAGGGCACGGCGCAGTTCCGCCGCACCTCCCTCGCCCTGTTCTCCGGTGGTTTCGCCACCTTCGCCCTGCTGTACTGCATCCAGCCGATGATGCCGGTGCTGTCCAAGGCCTTCTCCATTACCGCGACCCAGAGCAGCCTGGCGCTGTCGGTGTCCACCGCCATGCTGGCCCTCGGCCTGCTGGTGACCGGCCCGCTGTCCGACGCCATCGGCCGCAAGCCGGTGATGGTGGTATCGCTGATCGCCGCCGCACTGTTCACACTGGCCAGCGCGGCCATGCCGACCTGGGAAGGCGTGCTGCTGATGCGCGCCCTGGTGGGCCTGTCCCTCAGCGGGCTGGCCGCGGTGGCCATGACCTACCTGAGCGAGGAGATCCACCCGCACCACCTCGGGCTGTCCATGGGCCTGTACATCGGTGGCAACGCGATTGGCGGCATGAGCGGTCGCCTGATCAGCGGCGTGATGGTGGACTTCATTTCCTGGCATGCCGCCCTGGCGGTGCTCGGCGGCCTGGCGCTGCTGGCCGGCGTGGTGTTCTGGCGGGTGTTGCCGGAATCGAAGCACTTCCGCCCGCAGCCGCTGAAGCTCGCCACCCTGGTCGACGGCTACAAGATGCATTTCCGTGACGCCGGCCTGCCCTGGCTGTTCCTCACCGGCTTCCTGCTGATGGGCGCCTTCGTCACCCTGTTCAACTACATCGGCTACCGCCTGCTGGCCTCGCCCTACCAGATGACCCAGTCGGTGGTGGGCGTGCTGTCGGTGGTCTACCTCTCGGGCATCTACAGCTCGGCCTGGGTCGGTTCCCTGGCGGACAAGGTGGGCCGGCGCAAGGTGCTCTGGGCCGCCATCTCGCTGATGCTGGGCGGCCTGCTGCTGACCCTGTTCGAGCCCCTGGGGCTGATCCTGGCCGGCATGGCGATCTTCACCTTCGGCTTCTTCGGCGCCCACTCGGTGGCCAGCAGCTGGATCGGCCGCCGCGCCCAGCGCGCCAAGGGCCAGGCCTCGTCGCTGTACCTGTTCTGCTACTACGTGGGCTCCAGCCTGGCCGGCACCGGCGGTGGCCTGGCCTGGCACTACTATGGCTGGGAAGGCGTGGGCCTGTTCATCGGCGGCCTGCTGGTGCTGGCGGTGGCCGTGGCCCTGCACCTAGCGCGGCTGCCGGCGCTGCCGGGCAACGCCATCGTCCAGCCGGCGCACTGAGCCGACATCACTCCGGGGCCGCTTACCGGCCCCGTGCTCTTTCAGGGCAGCCAGCGCAGCCCCATGACCCACGCCGGGGGTGCGACAACGCGCCTCCCGGGGGGCTATCCCCGGCGCTGGCCTGGGCTGGCAGAATGGCCGGCCTACCCACCGGCCAGAGTGGGAGCTTCCTGCCTTTCATGCGTGCGCAACCCGTATCTCTCCAGACTGGGAAGTTATGCATGAGCACCACATCCACCGATATCTGCAAGGCCGCCGACGCCCTCCTGGGGTTCGTCGGTTTCAACCGCAAGCTGGGCAAGTACATCGTGCGCTTCAGCGAGGATTCGTTCGGCATGGATGTGCCCGACGACAGCATCACGCCGGCCAATGAGTTCGTCTGGGTGGTGAAGAACGCCCAGGTCATGACCCTCAGCCGCGAATGCCTGCAGATCCTGCTGGAGCAGAACATCAACGACCGCCTCAACCTCTGCGATGCGCTGCTGGTCTATCTGCGCCGCACCGACCTGCCGGAGATCAGCGCCGAGCGCCGCCGGCTCTGAGGGACAGAGCCGGCGGGCGCAATCGGGTCAGACGTAATGCTGGTCGCCGAAACCGCGTGGCAGGCGCTGGCGCCCCGGCATGGCAGCGAGCCTGGCTTCCCAGGACAAGCGCCAATCATTGGCTGCCCGCGACGCCTTGGCCCGGCGTGCTGCTCGGCGCGCGGCGTTGCGGGAGTCGCGGCGGGCTTCCTTGAAGACATCGGTGTTGCGGCAGTTGCGGCACTTCACCCGTGCCAGTTCGCTGGTGGCGAGCAGGTTGTCGCCATGACGGCCACAGGCGAGATGCCCGTCGATCCTGTAGTGCGTGATCATCGGCAATCCTCCGGGCCCTGGATGCCACAGGCTGGCGTCGGGCCTTTGGTTTGTGTCGGGGATTTTGACTCCACGGGTCCGGCAGCGGTTCGAGCTTCCGGGATCAACGGTCTAGTACAGGCCGGGGAGCAGCCGCGAGGTGCGCGCGCAGTAGGCCTCGTATTGCGCGCCGAACTCCGAGCGCAGTAGCCGCTCCTCGGCGCGAATGCGCGCCAGCAGTGGCGGCAGGGTCAGGGCCACCAGCAGCAGGCCGATGCCGGAACGGAAGGCCAGGGCCCAGCCCAGGGACGCGACCATCAGGCCCAGGTAGCTGGGATGGCGGATCACGCTGTAGACACCGTCGGTCACCAGCCGGTGGCCGGGCTGGATGGCCACCAGGCCGCTGAAGCGGTTGCCCAGCACGAAGACCGGCCACATCCGCAGGGCGCCGCCGAGGGCGAACAGCAGCACGCCGGCCCAGCGCATGCCGTCGCCGCCGAAGGTCCAGAAATCGTGGCGGTCGTCCCAGGCCGGCAGGTACGCGCTGAGCAGGCCGAGGATACCGAAGGCCGCCAGTACCCAGCGGTTGTCGCGGTCCTCGCGGACACCGCTGCTGAGGTTGCCGGCGGTGAAGGGCGCCACCAGGGCCAGGGCGAACACCACCAGGGTCAGGGCCAGCAGCGCCGGCTGGGAGAAGAAGGGGGCGAACCCGCCCAGGCCGAGTATGGCCAGGCCCAGGTAGGCCAGGGTACTGACGAGCACGGCAAGGAGCAGGGCAGGCCGGGACATGGCGGATCACCTCTTCATCGGTGTCGACAAGGCATTGGACCGCGCTCGCTGAGGCGGGTGCGGAGCCCGGTGCTATAACTGAAGACCTTGGGGGATTCACCCTGGAGGGCGCCGTCATGGCACGCCTCGGAATCCTGTTGCTCAGCCTGGCCGCGCCGGGCGCCTTCGCCAGCGGCTATGGCGATACCTACTACGGGCTCGGGCCCTACCTCGGCACCACCCAGTACCGCAGCGGGCCCCTGCAGACCTACGTGTCGCCACCGCCCCGGCCCTTCGCCGACCTGCCACCGCAGCAATTCGTGGTGGTGCCCGACTACCACCAGTTCCGCGATGCCCAGCTGCCCCGGGTCAGTACCGAGAAACCCCAGGTGCTGATCCGCACCTTCGATCCCGAGCTGGGGGTGTTTCGCGACACCGAGGTGCGGGATGGGGAACCGGAGCCGCTCTCCCCGTAGGAGCGATTTCAATCGCGATGCAGGACGCAGTCCTGCCTGAATCCCGGGGGAGCGCTACGCGCTCCTTTCGCGAATGAATTCGCTCCTACACAACAGCTGACGTAGATGCCGTTGGGGCGTCATCCCCGCTCCGCGCTACGTTGGCCGAAGCGTCGCCGGTAGTCCGTGGGCGATAGCCCGACCATCTTGTTGAACACCTTGCGAAAGGCCGCCGGGTCCTGGTAGCCGACTTCCCAGGCGATCTGGTCCACCGAACGGTTGGTCAGCTCCAGCAGTTCGCGGGCCTTGGCGGCGCGCAGCTGCTGGCAGTATTCGGTGGGACGCATGCCGGTGGCCTGCTGGAAGCGCCGCAGGAAGGTGCGTTCGCCGAGCCCGGCCTGGGCGGCCATGGTGGCGAGGTCGACGTTGCGCGCGTCCTCGCGTTGCAGCCAGTGCTGGACCTTGAGCACCGACGCGTCGCCGTGGGTGAGGGTAGGGGTGAAGCTGCGGAAGTACTGCTGGGAGTGGCGGGTCAGGTCGAGCACCAGGAAGCGCGCGGTTTCCGCGGCGATGGTCGGCCCCAGCAGGCGGTCCACCAGGGCCAGGCCGAGGTCGGTCCAGGCCATCACGCCGCCGGCGGTGATGATGTCGCCGTCGTCCACCACCAGCTTGTCGGCGTCCACCCGGAGGTCGGGAAAGCGCTCGCCGAGGTCCTTGGCCAGGCTCCAGTGGGTGGTCAGCACCCGGCCCTTGAGCAGGCCGGTCTGGGCCAGCAGGTAGGCGCCCGCGCACACCGAACTCAGGGTGGCGCCCGTCGCATGCTGGCGGTGCAGCCAATCGGCGAAGGGCTGCAGTGCCTCGGAGGATGGCAGCGAGCCGAGGCAGGGCGGCAGCACCACCACCGTGGGACGGCTGTCGGTGCCCGGATGGCTGTCCAGGGTGCAGCCTATTTCACCATCCTCGCCCGCGGCCCAGTGGCGCACGCGCAGCACCGGCAAGTCCGCGCCGGCGCGCTCGGCGGCCATGCGGTTGGCCACCATGAAGAGGTCGGAAAGGCCATGGGCCGCCGCCAGTTGGGCACCGGGATAGAGCAGCAGGCCGATCTCGAGCTGGGTCGTCATTGTCAGTTTTTCCTGCGATTTTGTCGGTCGCGCCGATCCTCAACCGGCGCCGCGAGGTTCACCTTAGGCCCCAGGTTCCACCACCACAACAACCCGAGGTGAACAGCATGAGCAAGCAAGCCCTGATCGTAGTCGACATCCAGAATGACTATTTCCCCGGCGGCCGCTGGACCCTGCACGGCGTCGACGCCGCAGCCGACAACGCCGCCCGGCTGATCGCCGATGCGCGCAATACCGGTGACCTGGTGGTGCATATCCGCCATGAGTTCCCCACCCAGGATGCCCCCTTCTTCCGCCCCGGCTCCGAAGGCGCGCAGCTGCACGACAAGGTGAAGAACACCCCCGACGAGCACGTGGTGCTGAAGAACTTCATCAACTCCTTCCGGGAAACCGACCTCAAGGCCGTGCTCGAACGCAACGGCGTGGAGAAGGTCACCATCGTCGGCAACATGAGCCACATGTGCGTCGACGGCATCACTCGCGCCGCCGTGGACTTCGGCTACGACGCCACGGTGATCCACGATGCCTGTGCCTCGCGGGACCTGGAGTTCAACGGCAAGGTCGTACCCGCCGAGCAGGTCCACGCCGCCTTCATGGCCGCCCTTGGCTTCGGCTACGCCTCGGTGATTTCCACCGACGAATACCTCGCACGGCAGGGCTGATCCCCGGACGGCGATGCAGCCGAGAGCGGACACCGACTAACTCGCTGTAAACTTCCGGCGCCAGGCTGCCGGCGCTTCGCCGGCAGCCTGGGTACCTGACCTATGCTGCAATTCAGCAGATTGGCTTGTAGACCGGAGTCCCCATGAACGACCAGACCCTGCCACCCGAGTACCTGGAATTCGCCGAAGAGCTGGCCGATGCCGCCGCTCGGGTCACCTTGACCTACTTCCGCCTGCCGCTGGAGGTGGAGAACAAGGAGGCGGAGCGCTTCGACCCCGTGACCCTGGCCGACAAGGGCGCCGAGCGGGCCATGCGCGCCCTGATCGGCGAGCGCTTTCCCGGCCACGGCGTGCTGGGCGAGGAAGAAGAGAACATTGCCGGCGAGGAACCCTGGACCTGGGTGCTGGACCCGGTGGACGGCACCCGCTCCTTCATCAGCGGCATCCCGCTCTGGGGCACCCTGATTGCCCTCAACGACGGTACCCGCCCGGTGCTGGGCATGATGGACCAGCCCTTCACCCGCGAGCGCTTCGTCGGCGATGGCAGCAGCGCTTCCCTCAACGGCCGGCCGATCCAGACCCGCGCCTGCGGCAAGCTGACGGACGCCACCCTGATGGTGACCAGCCCCGAGCATTTCCAGCAGCCGCCTTACAGCGACCTGTTCGACAAGCTGGCCAAGGAAGTGCGCCTGGTGCGCTACAGCGGGGATTGCTACGCCTACTGCATGCTCGCCCTGGGGCTGGTGGACGTGGTCCTCGATCCGGGCCTCAAACCCTACGACATCCAGGCGCTGATGCCGATCATCCAGGGTGCCGGTGGCGTGGTGACCCGCTGGGACGGTGGCGACGCGCAGAACGGTGGCGATGTCATCGCCTGTGGCGATCCACGCCTGCATGCGCGAATCCTGGAGCTCATGGGCGCGGAGTAAGGTGGGGCAGGGCGGGAGCTGGTGGCACTCTGGCATCCCGCCTGTGCATATTTCTGCATATCCCGGCTAACTGCATGAATAGCAAGCGTATTCAGGCATTGAAAATTAATCGCTGAAAATAAGCCTGTACTTCCCAGGCGAACCGCGTATAGTCCCCCCACTGTTCTGCAATTGTCTCTGCGATACTTGGCTCGATGCTCTGATTGACTATCGTTTCATCTCCTGGATTCGTTACACATTCGCAACTCAGTATCCCCTGAATTAATTTCAGGATTATTTTGTTTTATCTTGGAGATATAAAATGTCCAATCGTCAATCCGGTACCGTCAAGTGGTTCAACGATGAAAAAGGCTTCGGCTTCATCACTCCCGCAGAAGGCGCTGACCTGTTCGTTCACTACCGCTCCATCGAAAGCGCCGGCTTCAAGAGCCTGAGCGAAGGCCAGCAGGTCACTTTCGAAGTCGTCCGTGGCCAGAAAGGCCTGCAGGCGGATAAAGTCCAGGTTTCCTGAGACTTTAAGCGATAAAAAAGGCCTCGCATTAGCGAGGCCTTTTTGTTTTTGCGTATTGAAAACTTCGAATACTCCGTCAATTGATTGTTTTCACAGAGTAGTTCGTTGTTCATCGCCCCCCTGGCGTTGTCGATATTTCATCAATGAATATCCAGCGCAGCTCTCCTGGCGGCTTCGCCCCACTAATCCGGAGAGTTCCGCATGCCTGGCTATCAGGTGAAATATCAGGATATATCCATAGGCACTATGGATTTCCATATCCGTTCTCTGCTCGATCTTCAGCAATATCACGACCCCGAACTGGTGGCGGAGCGACTGGGGATTTCCCCCGAGACCTGGCCCTTGTTCGGTCAGCTCTGGCCATCGAGCCAGGTGCTGGCCAATGCCATGCTGACGATGGATCTCGAAGGCAAGCGTGTGCTGGAACTGGGTGCTGGCCTGGCGCTGGCGAGCCTGGTGGTGCACCGGCGTGGCGGAGACATCACCGCCAGCGACTTCCATCCCTTGAGTCCGAGCTTTCTCGATGAAAACCTGCGTCTGAACGATCTCGGCCCGCTCAAGTACGAGTCGGCGGACTGGGCCATTCTCAATGACGACCTGGGGGTTTTCGACCTGATCATCGGTAGCGACGTGATCTACGAGCATGGCCAGCCGGAGGTGCTGGCCGCCTTCATCGACCGCCATTCGGCGGACCTGGTGGATGTGCTGATCGTTGACCCGAACCGCCCGAACCGATCCTCGTTCTGCAAGGAGATGGCCGAGCGGGATTTCGAGGGAAGCCGCAGCCGGGCGGATTGCCTGCTGGGTAATGGCGACGCCTACAAGGGCTCGCTGCTGCACTTCCAGCGCAACGACGGGCAGTTCAACCAGTAGATTGCCTGGCGGGAGTCCGCCCGGCCAGGCGCCGGGCGGTGCGGGTTTCAGTAGCTGTACCTCAGGGTGGTCATGACGTTGCGTGGCGCGCCGTACATGCCAGTGGTGTTGGCGCTGCTGAAGTATTCCTTGTCGAACAGGTTGTCCAGGTTGACCGTCGCCGTGAGGTTCTCGCTGATGTCGTAGCGCGCCATCAGGTTGAACACGGCGTAGCTGTCCTGGGTGTAGTAGCGCAGGTCGTCGCCGTACTTGCTCTGCCAGTTGAAACCGCCGCCGACGGTCAGCTTGTCCAGGTCGCCGGGCAGGCGATAGGTGGTGAAGGCCTTGGCGCTGTGGCGCGGCACGAAGGTGCGGATGCGATCGCCGTCGGCGCCCTCGGTGACGTTGTAGGCGTAGCCCGCCGCGATCTGCCAGCCTTCCTGCAACTCGCCGTTGAGCTCCAGTTCCACGCCCTTGCTGGTGGCGCTTTCCTCGGAGGCGTAGGCGATGCCGTCCCAGATCGCCAGGTTCTCCTGCTCGGTCTTGTACAGCGACAGGCTGGAGTTCAGGCGTTCCTCGAAGAAGCTGCCCTTCAGGCCCACCTCGTAACCGGTGCCTTCCTCCGGCGGCAGGGTGCCGTTGTCGGCGTCGCGCACCCAGAAGCCCTGCGGGTTGAAGATCTTGGTGTAGCTGGCGTACACCGCCCAGTTCTCGTCCAGGTCCTGGACCACGCCGGCATAGGGGATGGTGACGCCGGATTCCTTCTCCTTCACTTTGCTGCGGGTGTCGGGGTAGGTGAGCGATTCGTTGGTGCGCTTCCAGTCCACCACGCGGCTGCCGAGGATCAGGCTGGTGCTGTCGGTCAGGTGCAGGCGGGTGGTCAGGTAGGCCGCGTACTGGTCTTCCTTGACGCTGCTCTCGCCCACCTTGTTGAAGGTCGGGACATTGGCGCTGCCATTCCAGTTGAAGATGCTGTCGATGGTGCCGTCGTAGGGCGGCGTCGACCAGGAACCGAGCCAGCCGCCGTAGTCCGGGTTGTCCATCTCACGGAGGCGCGACAGGGTGACGCCGGTGATCAGCTCGTGCTCACGGCCGAGCAACTGGAAGGGACCGGTGGCATAGGCGTCGAGGTTGTCCTGGGTCGGCGCGCCGGCCCACTTGGTGGGCATCAGGACGCCGCCAGCGCCGGTGGCCTGGTCGATATCGCCGGACAGGTAGGTGACCACCGCGTCGTACTCGTTCTCGGTATGCCCGACTTCCACCTTGCCGCTCCAGCCGTTGTCGAACTGCTGCTCGATGGAGGCGAAGACGTTGCTCTGCTCGTGGTCGTAGAAGGACCAGTCCGGCGCGGTGTTGGCCGAGCGCGACATATTGGTCTTCTGGCCATTGCTGAAGTACAGCGGGAAGCCGCCGCGCATGGGCGAATCGGTGTTGGTCTTCAGGTAGCTGAAGCCCAGGGTGAGCAGGGTGTATTCGCTGAGGTCGAACTCGGTGATGCCGTAGACCAGGCCGGTCTGCTGCTCGAAGCGGTCGATCCAGGCCTTCTGGTCCTTGTAGTCGAGCACCAGGCGGCCGCGGACGTTGCCGCTGTCGTTGAGCCGGCCGGACACGTCCACGCCGGTGCCGTAGCGGTCCCAGCTGCCGGCCTCGGCGCTGAGGCTGACCTGCGGTTCGAAGGTGGGCCGCTTGCGGATCAGGTTGACCGTGGCGGCCGGGTTACCCATGCCGCTGATCAGGCCGGTGGCGCCGCGCACCACCTCGATGCGGTCGTAGATCGCGGTGCTCTGGGTGTAGTTGTCCAGGCGCGGCGAGGTGGGCACGCCGTCCACCTCGAAGTTGTTGATCTGGAAGCCGCGCGACCAGTAGCTGTCGGAGTCGGCGCCGAGGCCGTTGCGCACCACGGTGATGCCGGAGGTGGCCTCCATGGCGTCGGTGAGGTTGGTCAGCCGCTGGTCGAGGATGCGCTGGCGGGTCAGCACGGTGACCGCTTGCGGCGTTTCCCGCGGGGTGAGGTTGAGCCGCGTGGAGCTGCTGGAGGCATAGGTGGTGTAGGAACCGGTGCCCTCGGTGATGGAGCCCGGCGCCTTGCCGGAAATGCTCAGGGTGGTCAGCTCCAGGGCGCTGCCGGCCTCCGGTGCCTCCTGCAGTTCGTAATGCCCGCCGCCCATGGGCACGGCCACCAGGCCGCTGCCGCCCAGCAGGATCTGCAGGGCCTGGTCCTGGCTGTAGCTGCCGTGCAGCGGCTGGCTGGTCTTGCCGGCGGTCAGGGCGCCGTTGCCGGCCAGGTAGAGGCCGGTCTGGGCGGCGAACAGGTTGAGCTGGCTCGCCAGGGGGCCCGCCGGAATGTCGAAGCTGGGCAGTTGCTGCTCGGCGGCCAGGGCGAGGTTGCCGGCCAGCGTGCTGACGGTGCCGAGGGCCAGGCCGATGGCCAGCGCCAGGGGCCGGGCGGTAAGGCGGTTGAAGCGTGGTGACATGCTGGGTGTCCTGTGAATTCGTGAGGGCTGAATGCCGTTGTCACCAGTAATTCGGTTGAGTCGCGGAAAACGGACACGCGAATGGGAATTTTTTTTATTTGATTTTTTGGGCGCTCGCCCCGGCTCGTGGGGCGGGGCGAATCGGGGGCTGTGGGTCAGCGCGGCTCCAGCGTGACCCACCAGGGCAGGAGGCGTTTGACGCGGATCGGCAGCACGCCTTCGAGCATCGCCAGGGCCTGGTCGCTGTCGTGCAGCGGATAGCTGCCCACCACGCGCAGGTCCGCCACTTCCGGCGCCACCGCGAGGTGGCCGTGGCGATAGTGGGCGAGTTCCTGGACGAAGGCCCCGAGGGGCATGTCGTCGGCCAGCAGCACACCCTTGCTCCAGCTCTGCCGCGCCTGGGCTACCGCTGACGGGGCGCCGATGGCCTGGTCGTCGAAGTCCAGCTGCTGGCCGGCGCGGGCGATGGCCGTGGCGGCGCTGTGGCGGCTGCGGGCCTGCACGGAGCCCGCGAACACGCTGAGGCGCGTGCGCCCGTCCTGTTGCAGCACGCTGAAGCGGGTGCCGAGGGGGCGCAGGTTGCCCTCGAGGGTTTCCACCAGCAGCGGGCGGGGGTCCTGGGCGGTTTCGATCAGCACCTCGCCCTGGATCAGCCGCAGCAGGCGCATATCGTCGCGGTAGTCGACGTTCAGGGCCGAGCCGCTGTTCAGCCAGACACGGGTTCCGTCGACCAGCTGCACTTCACGCACTTCCCCGACAGCGCTGTGGTAGTCAGCGCGCCAGGCCGCGATCAGGTCGGGCAGGCCGCCGTGGCGCCAGCCGAGCCAGCCCAGCAGGGCGACGCCGGAAAGCGTCGCCAGGCCGCGCAGCACCTGGCGCCGCGAATCCAGCGAGCGGCGTGCGCCGCGCAGGGTCTGCAGGGCACCCTCGCCATCGGCCTGGAGCGGCTCGAAGCGTTGGCTGATGCGCTCGACGTAGAGCCAGGCCTGGCGATGTACATCGCTTTGCCCGTGCCACTGCTGCCATTCCTGGCGGGTGTGCGGGTCGCTGGGGTCGGCGCGCAGGCGTGCGTACCAGTGGGCGGCCTGTTGCAGGGAGAGGTGATCGGGCTTGGCGGCGGACATGGCGTCAGACCAGCGCCTCGTCGAGTTCGGCTTCCAGCAGCAGGCACTGGTACATCGCATCGCTCAGGTAACGCGTCACGCTGCGTTCGGACACCCCCAGGCGCTCGGCGATGGCCTTGTTGCCCAGGCCATGGAGCTGCGCCAGCAGGAAGGCTTCGGCCACTTTCTCCGGCAGGCGGCAAAGCATGGTGTGAACCTGCTGCAGGGCTTCGAGGACCATGGCGCGGTGTTCTTCCGAGGGCGCGAAGTCTTCCGGGCGGCTGGCCAACACATCGAGCCAGGCCTGTTCCACCTGGCGCCGCCGCCAGAAGTCCACGCAGACATTGCGTGACATGCCGCTCAGGTAGGCGCGGGCATGGCTGTCGCTGTCGAAGGTGCGGGGTTTGGCGAGCAGGCGCACGAACACGTCATGGGCCAGGTCCGCCGCATCCTGGGCATTGCCGAGCTTACGCTGGAGCCAGGCGCGGATCCATCCGTGGTTATCGAGGTAATACAGCTGGACTTGCCGCTGGTAGGAAGGGGTCGACATCACGGGGATACGCCAGGCTTGGGATTCAGATGCATTTGAGAAGGATTTGCATCTTATGTGTTGCGTCTTGCGCTGGCAATCCTGGGCTGACGGACGCTTCGGACTTCTCCTACCAGTGCCGTAGTGCCCTAGCCCGGATGGAATCCGGGGAGAACCCACCACCGCCCCCGGATTTCATCCGGGCTACAAATCACCAGTGCCTCAATACACATCCCGCACGTAGCGTTTGTCCCGCGCCATTGCCCCGACATAGGCCTCGGCCTGCGCCGCGCTCATGCCGCCATGTTCGCGCACCACCGCCTTGAGGGCGGCGTCCACGTCCCTGGCCATGCGGCTGGCGTCGCCGCAGACGTAGAAGTGCGCGCCGGCTTCCAGCCAGCGCCAGAGCTCGGCGCCTTGTTCGAGCATGCGCTGCTGCACGTAGACCTTCTCCGCCTGGTCGCGGGAGAAGGCGGTATCCAGCCGTTGCAGGTGGCCGGAGGCCTGCCAGGCTTCCAGTTCTTCGCGGTAGTAGAAATCCGAGGCTTGCCGCTGTTCGCCGAAGAACAGCCAGTTGCGGCCCGTGGCGCCGGCCGCTTCGCGTTCCTGGAGGAAGGCGCGGAAGGGCGCGATACCGGTGCCCGGACCGACCATGATCATTGGCCGCTCGGGGTCGGCCGGCACGCGGAAGTGTGCGGATTTCTGGATGAAGATCGGCACTTCGCCCTGTTCTGCGCGGTCGGCGAGAAAGGCCGAGCAGACGCCGGCGCGGTCGCGCTCGTCGCACCCATAGCGGACTGTGGACACGGTCAGGTGGACTTCCTCCGGGCTGGCCAGGGGGCTGGACGCGATGGAGTAGAGTCGCGGCTGCAGGCGTTTGAGCCGGCCCAGCAGTTCCTCGGCGCCGGCCCGGATCGGGTAGGCGCGCAGCAGGTCGGCCAGCTGTTTGCCCCAGAGCCAGTGCTCCAGTTCGGCCTTGTTCGACGGCTCCAACAGGCGCGCGAGTTCCGCGCTGCCCGAGCGTTCGGCGACGAAGCGCAGCAGCTCGGGGGTGATCTTGGCGATTTCGAAGTGCCGGCCCAGGGCGCTGGCGAGCGGCAGGCTGCCCTGGTCCTTCACCGCCACCGGTTGTTCACCGTCCAGTTCCAGTGCCGCCAGCAGTTCGTCCACCAGCGACGGGCAATTGCTCGGCCACACGCCCAGGGCGTCGCCGGCCTGGTAGCGCAAGCCGCTGCCCTTGAGGTCGAGGACGATCTGCCGGGTCTCCTTGTCGGAGCCGGGCGCATTCAGCACCGGGTTGCGCAGCAGGCGGCTGGCCAGCGGGCGCTGGCGGCTGTAGGCCGGCGCCTCGGCGGCAGCATCGACGGTCGCCGCTTCCGGCTGCTCCATGGGCGCGCCGACCAAGGCTTGGCTCACAGCCGCCAGCCAGGCCCGCGCCGGTTCATCGAAGTCCGGCTCGCAGTCCACCCGTGGCGCCAGGCGCCGGGCACCGAGGGCTTCCAGGCGGGCGTCGAGCTTGCGGCCGAAACCGCAGAACTGGTCGTAGTTGGAGTCGCCCATGGCCAGCACGGCGAAGTCCAGGCCGGCGAGGGAAGGGGCGTCGTCCGCGCAGAGGGCGCTCCAGAGTGACGCACCATTGTCCGACGGATCGCCGTCGCCAAAGGTGCTGGCGATCAGCAAGGCGCTGCCGGCGCCCGCCAGCTCGGCGGGCTGCACGCCGTCCATCGAACGCACCGCCACGGCGCGGCCACTGGCCTTGAGGGTATCGGCGCAGACGGCGGCGAAGCTTTCCGCGTTGCCGGTTTGCGAGCACCAGAGCACCAGCAGGGGCTTTGCCACTGGGGATGTCGGCGCGGCCAGGGGGGCCTCCCAGCTGCGGGAGAACAGCCCGGCGAGCAGACCGTCCAGCAGCAGGCGGGTATCCGGGGCCAGCGGCGCGCTGGCCGGCAGGGTGGGCACGCCGCCCTGCTTGTGGCTTTCCACGCTGCGCAGGCCGAGCAGGTAACCCTGCAGGTAGCGCTGCTCGCTGGGGGCCAGGCTGAGGTCGGCGCTGGCGTCGAGGTTCAGCAGACGGGCGAAGGCATTGATCGGCATGTCGGCGAGTTCCTCCGAAGAACCGGTGGCGCTGGCCACCACCGACTCGACTTCTACCAAGGGGATGAGCTGGGGGCTGGCCGGGGCCACGGGCGCCAGCGCGACGGCGCTGTGCTTGAACTCCGGCTGCAGCGAGATGGGGTCGATGGCGTCGCTGGTGACCGCGTTGATCGCCAGGTCCTCGCCATAGCGGTCGTTCCAGTGGAAGGGCGCGAAGCAGGTGCCCGGCTGCACGCGGTCGGTCACCTGCGCCGGCAGCACCGCGCGGCCGCGCCGCGAGCGCACTTCCACCTGGCCCTTGTCGAGGATGCCCAGGCGCTTGGCGTCCGCCGGGTGGACTTCCAGGAAGGCGCCGGGGTTGAGCTTGTTCAGGGTGGCCACCTTGCCGGTCTTGGTCAGGGTGTGCCACTGGTGCTGCACGCGGCCGGTGTTGAGCACCAGGGGGAAGGCGTCGTCGGGCATCTCCGCCGGGGCCATGTGCGGACGGGCGAAGAACTGGCCCTTGCCGCTGGCGGTGGCGAAGGCGATGGCCGGGCGGCTACCGTCGTCGGCGAGTTTCAGCGCCTGGCTGACGCCGTCGTTGAGGTAGCGGATGGGATTGCGTGCGTTGGCCGGGCTGCCCGGCGGGCAGGGCCATTGCAGCGGACCCTGGCGCAGCAGCTCGAAGCTGGCGCCACGGATGTCGTAGCCGGTGGCGGGGTTCCAGGCCTGCTTGATCTCCTCGAACACCTCGGAGGCGCTGGCATAGCTGAAGGCCTCGGCGAAGCCCATGGCGCAGGCCACGCGGGCGATGATCTGCCAGTCCGGCAGGCTGTCGCCGGGAGCGTCCACGGCCTTCTGGGTGAGGGTGAGATTGCGCTCGGAGTTGATCATCACCCCCTCGGCCTCGGCCCAGAGGGCGCCGGGCAGGAGGATGTCGGCGTAGCGGTTGGTTTCGGTGTCGAGGAAGGCGTCCTGGGTGATCACCAGTTCGGCGGCCTGCAGGCCCTCGATGGCCGTGCGCCGGTTGGGCAGGGTGGCCACCGGGTTGGTGCAGATGACCCAGCAGGCCTTGATCTCGCCCGCCGTCATGGCCTCGAACATGGCCAGGGTGCCGTTGCCGCCTTCCGCGCGCAGGCTGCCACGGGGGCGCTGCCACAGGTCTTCGATGAAGTGGCGGTCGGCCTCCACCAGCAGCGAGCGCTGGCCGGGCAGGCCGGGGCCCATGTAGCCCATTTCGCGGCCGCCCATGGCGTTGGGCTGGCCGGTGAGGGAGAAGGGCCCGCTGCCGGGGCGGCAGATGGCACCGGTGGCCAGGTGCAGGTTGCATAGGGCGTTGCTGTTCCAGGTGCCGTGGGTGCTCTGGTTCAGCCCCATGGTCCAGCAGCTCATCCAGTCGCGGGCTTCGCCTATCCACTGGGCGGCCTGGCGGATGTCCGCTTCGGAGAGACCGGTGATGGCGGCGACCCGCTCCGGGCTGTAGTCGGCGAGGAACTCCGGCATGGCCTCCCAACCCTGGGTGTGGGCGGCGATGAAGGCCGGGTCGGTGTGGCCATTGGCATGCAGCAGGTGCAGCAGGCCGTTGAGCAGGGCAAGGTCGGTGCCCGGCTTGATCGGTAGAAAGAGGCTGGCCTTGTCGGCGGTGGCGGTGCGGCGCGGGTCCACCACTATCAGCTTCGCCCCGGCCTTGACCCGGTCCAGCATGCGCAGGAAGAGGATCGGGTGACAGTCGGCCATGTTCGCGCCGGTCACCAGGAACAGGTCGGCCCGGTCGAAGTCCTGGTAGGAGCCGGGCGGGCCATCGGAACCCAGGGACAGCTTGTAGCCGCTGCCGGCGCTGGCCATGCACAGGCGCGAGTTCGACTCTATATGGCGGGTGCCGATGAACCCCTTGGCCAGCTTGTTGGCCAGGTATTGGGCCTCCAGGGACATCTGTCCGGATACGTACAGGGAGATGGCGTCCGGGCCGTGGCTGTCGAGCAGCCCGCGCAGGCGCGCGGCGGTATCCGCGATGGCCTGGTCGATGCCGGTGCGCACCGGGTCGCGGCTGCGCGCATGGCGCAGGTAGGCATGCTCCATGCGCCCGGAGTCGGCCAGGGGCTGGGCGCAGGTGTTGCCCTTGGTGCAGAGGCGGCCGAAATTGCTCGGGTGGGCCTTGTCGCCGGTGACCTTGACCACGCGGTTGCCGGCCACCTCCATGACGATGCCGCAGCCGACGCCGCAATAGGGACACACGCTTCGTACAGTCTTGTTCGCCATATCCGTTCCTTGCCCGGAAACGAAAAAGCGCCATGCCACCCTCCGTCGAAACGGGGGAGACACGGCGCCTTTGTCGTGGGGTAGGGCAATCGGCATTGATTGCCTTGGCGGTGTCATCGCAAGGCACATGCCAAGTCCTGCGGGATGACCGCGAAGCCACGGCGTGGCGGCACTTGCGGGGATTTTCGGGTGGTGTTGGTGCTGCCCCATCCCGGCTTCAGGTTGGGGCGCCGGGGGCGTGGTCGCACTGTTTTGGTTCTTGCCGGTGCTGTCGAAACCAGGCTGCCCGATGCTGCTCGCTGGAGCCGCAAGGATGGCCGCAGGCCGCGTAGATTCGGGCTTTGGTCAAGGTCCAGGATTGACGGGGATCGCCGTTTCAGCGATCTGGCACAGGCACTGCATAGGCAGGACCAGGCCCATCGCAAAGCGTGTGGTGGGCGGCCCGGCAGATCAATGGCGATCGCTCCCGGGCTGACAGGTGCGTCAGGCAGCGTGGCCCGGCGACACCCATGAACGAACAGGCAAAGGCGCCTGGGACGATAAGTCCCAGGCGCTTTTTTTTTGCCCCCGAAAAACGTGATTGGCTTGGGCCGGGTGCTATCTATGAACACTTCAACTTCTGATGTGCAAACGCTGGTCGTCATCGGCAACGGCATGGTCGGCCACCACTGCGTCGAGCAATTGATCGAACGCGGCGCGCTGGACCGCTATCGCATCGAGGTCTTCAGCGAAGAGCCGCTGCGGGCCTATGACCGTGTGCACCTGTCGGAGTACTTCGGCGGCCGCGATGCCGAATCCCTGGCCCTCGGCGAGGCCAGCCTCTACCAGACCCCCGGCGTGACCCTGCACCTGGGCGTAGCGGTACTGGAGATCGACCGCGAACGCCGTGAAGTGATCACCGCCAACGGCAGCCTGGCCTACGCCAAGCTGGTGCTGGCCACCGGGTCCTACCCCTTCGTGCCGCCCATCGAAGGCGCCGAGGGTGACTCGCGCCTGGTCTACCGCACCCTGGCCGATCTCGACACCATCCGCGCCGCTTCCGCCAACGCCCGCAGGGGCGTGGTGGTGGGGGGCGGCTTGCTCGGCCTGGAAGCGGCCAATGCACTCAAATCCCTCGGCCTCGACGCCCATGTGGTGGAGTTCGCTCCGCGCCTGATGCCGGTGCAGCTCGACGACCAGGGCGGCCAGGCCCTCAAGGCGCGCATCGAGGGGCTGGGCGTGGGCGTGCACCTGTCCAAGGCCACCCAGTCCATCAGCGCCGGTGACGAGTACCGCTACCGGATGAACTTCGCCGGCGAGGACTTCCTCGAAACCGACCTGATCGTCTTCTCCGCCGGCATCCGCCCCCAGGACGCCCTGGCCCGCCAGTGTGGCCTGGAGCTGGGCCCGCGCGGTGGTGTGGCCATCGACGGCCAGTGCCTGACCTCCGATGCCGACATCTACGCCATTGGCGAATGCGCCGCGTGGAACGGCGGCATCTTCGGCCTGGTCGCCCCCGGCTACCAGATGGCCCGCAGCGTCGCCACGCAACTCTGTGGCGACGAGGCCGCCCCCTTCCTCGGCGCCGACATGTCCACCAAGCTGAAGCTGCTGGGGGTGGACGTGGGCTCCATCGGCGACGCCCACGGCGCGCTGCCGGGCGCGCGCAGCTACCGCTTCATCGACGAAGCCACCTCCAGCTACCGCCGCCTGGTGGTGTCGGCCGACGGCAAGCAGGCCCTGGGCGCCGTGCTGGTGGGCGACAACAGCTACTACGACACCCTGCTGCAGTACGTGCAGAACGGCATCAAGCTTCCGGCCGACCCGTCCAGCCTGATCCTGCCTGCGGGCGAGGGCGCACCGGCCCTGGGCGCCGACGCGCTGCCGGCCACAGCCACCGTGTGCTCCTGCCACAACGTCAGCAAGGGCGCCATCTGCTCCGCCATCGACGGTGGCTGCACCGATCTCGCCGGGGTCAAGTGTGCTACCCGCGCGGCCACCGGCTGCGGCGGCTGCGCGGCGCTGCTCAAGCAGGTGGTGGAGCACGAGCTGTCGGCCCGTGGCGTGGCGGTGGACAAGAGCCTCTGCGAGCACTTCGCCCACACCCGCCAGGAGCTCTACACCCTGGTGCGCGTGGAAGGCATCGAGACCTTCGAGGAAATGCTCGCCAAGCATGGCCGTGGCCATGTGGGGTGCGAGATCTGCAAGCCGGCCATCGGCTCCATCCTCGCCTCCTGCTGGAACCGCCCGATCCAGAACCCCTGGCTTGTGCCGTTGCAGGACACCAACGACACCTTCATGGCCAATATGCAGAAGAACGGCACCTACTCGGTGGTGCCGCGCATCCCCGGCGGCGAGATCACCCCGGAGGGCCTGATCGCCATCGGCGAGGTCGCGAAGAAGTACAACCTCTACACCAAGATCACCGGCGGCCAGCGCATCGACCTGTTCGGCGCCCAGCTCCACGAGCTACCGGATATCTGGGGCGAGCTGATCGAAGCCGGCTTCGAAACCGGCCACGCCTACGGCAAGTCCACCCGCACGGTGAAGTCCTGCGTCGGCAGCACCTGGTGCCGCTACGGCGTGCAGGACAGCGTGAAGATGGCCCTGGACATCGAGCACCGCTACAAGGGCCTGCGCTCGCCGCACAAGCTGAAGTTCGCGGTCTCCGGCTGCACCCGCGAATGCGCCGAGGCGCAGAGCAAGGACGTGGGCGTGATCGCCACCGAGAAGGGCTGGAACCTCTACGTCTGCGGCAACGGCGGCATGCGCCCGCGCCACGCCGAACTGTTCGCCACCGACCTCGATGACCAGACCCTGATCCGCTACATCGACCGCTTCCTGATGCTCTACATCCGCACCGCCGACAAGCTGCAGCGCACCTCGGTCTGGCGCGAGAGCCTGGAGGGCGGCCTGGACTACCTCAAGGCGGTGATCATCGACGACAGCCTGGGGCTGGGCGATGAACTCGAAGCACAGATGCAACTGGTGGTTGACCGCTACGAATGCGAGTGGGCCAACACCGTCAACGACCCGGAGAAGCTCAAGCGCTTCCGCACCTTCGTCAACGACGGTCGCGGCGATCCGGATATCCATTTCGTCAACGAACGTGGGCAGATCCGTCCGGCGAAGACGGCCGAGCTCACCCTGATCCCCCTAGCCGAGGAGGTGGTCTGATGGCCCGCCCTAACCTGCAAACCGTCGAAGTTTCCGAATGCTGGCAGAGCCTCTGCGCGCGCCAGGACCTGGTGCCCAACTCGGGCGTGGTGGCCTGGATGGAGGGGGCCCAGGTGGCGCTCTTCTACCTGCCTGGCGAGCAGGAGGGGCGGCAACTGTTCGCGGTGGATAACCACGATCCGCTGGCCGACGCCAACGTCATCGGCCGGGGCATAGTCGGTCACCTGGGGGGCAGCCTGGTGATCGCCTCGCCGCTGTACAAGCAGCACTACCGGCTGGAAGACGGCACCTGCCTGGAGTACCCGGAGCAGCGGCTGCGGGTCTGGCCGGTGCGGCTGGCCGGGGATGTGGTGGAAATCGGGCTGGGGTGAGGGGAAAGGTGGCGGATCGGCTTCTGTAGGAGCGATTTCAATCGCGATCAGGGGCTGCGGGAGCGTCCGGCGGGGCTGAGGGAACGTTCGGTGCGGCTGGGGGAACGGGCCGCTGCGCGGCCCTTCGCGAATGAATTCGCTCCTACTGCAAGCAGGCCGTGCGGATGGCCGCCTGCGGTGCTCGTGATGAAAAGCTCACTGGTGGTGGGCACGGGTGTACATCAGGTAGCTGTAGGATTGGTTGAGCGAAGCGATACCCATGCTGCCCGTGGAAGCTGATGGGTATCGGCTGCCCGCGGTGTGTCGCGTGGAGACGCTCAGGCCTTGCCGCCGCACTGGTGGTGGGCGCGGGTGTACATCAGGTAGGCGTCCATCAGCAGGGCCTCCATTCCTGACAGCAGGGCCTCCTGGCGTATTCGGCCGGCGGCGCCGGCTTCCTGTTCCAGGCGCAGGCGTTCGATCAGGCAGGAAACCTGCACGAGCCGGTAATCGCCCAGGCGCTGGCAGTCCGTGTGGCTGGAGCCACCGTGGACGTCCAGGACGTCGTCGTTGAAGTCGTTGAGGGTGGGGAAGCGGTTGGAAGTGGTCATGCCGTGGGTCCCTCGGATGCGGAGGAAAGGCGAAGTTAGGAGCGCCGAGAAATTACCCAGACCCTTTGTAGGGGTTCAAGGCAGGACAGATGTGCGAATTTTCGTCTTGATAGGTAGGGCTCGTATGGGCGCCAGCCCTCGCCGCGTCGCAATGGCGCGGTCTAGACGCCTTAGCTGAAGCTCAGCGCGCCCTGCTTGCAGCAGCGCACCAGGGCCTCTTCCAGCTTGCGATCGGGCATGGCGTGGGCGCGCAGGATGCTCGCGGTCTTCTCCACGTAGTCGCGGGTGCTGCCGTAGTGGCCGCTGGCGCTGTCGAACACCTGGCGCAGCACGTGGTCCGGCAGGGCGCCGGCGTAGCCGCAGAAGTCGCGCCGCAGCACGAAGCCCAGGGCCTGTACCCGGGGCCCGCCTTCCAGCTGGCAGCTGAGCCATTTCGGCTGGTAGGCCGCATCGGGCATTTCCCGTTGCCAGAGGGCGAACAGGTGCTCTTCCAGCTGTTCCTCCGGCAGCCGATAGGCGAAGCCGGCGCAGGAGCCGCCCCGGTCCAGGCCGAGCACCAGGCCCGGCGTCTGCGGGGTGCCGCGATGGATCAGCGACCACAGGTAGAGCCCCCGGTGATAGCCGTGGACGCGGGCGCGGCGGGTTTCCACCGTGGGGCATTCCGGCCGCCAGATCAGCGAACCATAGGCGAACAGCCAGACCGGGCCGCCCTGATGGCGGGCCATGGTGTTTTCCAGGGAGGCGAGCAGTTCCGCGCGGGTGAGGTGCGTCGGCTGTTCGAGCAGCGGCGGGTAGTGAAGGCTCTGAAGGGCGAGGTCGGGGCCGTGCATGGAGGGCGCTGGGCTCATCGGCGGCTACGCGAGCAGTTTTACCAGTTGTATGGCCGGGCGCGAACAGGCATTCGTCGTCTGGCCGGCGGATTGCCCCACAGTCTACCGCCCGGTCGACAAAACCACACACTCGGCGGGGGATTATCCTTGCAGCGGCGCGATTCCTTCCGGCCCTGCTAAAACTCTGCTTATGCCGGGCGCGCCGCTTCCCGTGGCGTCGCCCGGCGATCTTCCCCCATCGACAGGCTGCCGCCGGGTGGGAAGCTTACTCTTGTGTCGGGGAGCACCTTGTCGTGGACGACATGATCAGGATCGGCATTGTCGATGACCACCCGTTGCTGCGGCAGGGGGTGGCCGCCGCCCTCAGGCGCGTTGCGGACTTCCAGGTGGTGGAGCAGGGCGACTGTGCCGAAGACGCGTTGGCCATCGCCCTGGACCACCGGCCCGATGTGCTGCTGATGGACGTCAACATGCCCGGCGACTGTTTCGCCGCTATCCGTCGCATCACCCGCGAGGCCGAAGGTGTCCGGGTGCTGATGCTGACCGTCTCGGAAAGCGAGGACGACGCCTACGCGGCGCTGGAGGCCGGTGCCTGCGGCTATGTGCTCAAGGGGGTCAGCGGACCGGAGCTGGTCCAGGCGATCCGCACGGTGGCCCAGGGACAGAGCTTCATCACCCCGGCCTTCGCCAGCCGCCTGCTGGGACGCATGCGCCGGCAACAGGAGGTCGCTCGCCACCGCATCGAGCTGACCCACCGGGAAGAGCAGATCATCCGCGAGGTGGCCAACGGCCTGACCAACCGCGAGGTGGCCGACAAGCTGTGCCTGAGCGAGAAGACCGTGAAGTACTACATGACCAACGTCATGCAGAAGCTGCACGCGCGCAACCGCGTGGAGGCAGTCACCGCCGTCCGCCGCCAGTGGGAGGGCGGGGCGCCCTGAGCGGCCGCCTCAGGCGAACGGGCCTTCGATGGGAAAACGCGCCGTGACGCGGGTGCCGGTGCCCGCCGCCGAATCGATGTCGAACTGTCCGCCCAGGGCTTCCACCCGGTAGCGCATCCCCGCCAGGCCGAGGCGCCGACGGCCATCGCCGGCGATTTCCTGGCGGGTGGGGTCGAAGCCGTCGCCACTGTCTCGCACCGACACTTCCAGCAGCCCGTCGCGCACCCCGGCGTCGAGCCGCTGGCCGGCACCCCGCGCGTGCAGCACGGCATTGTTCAGGGCCTCCTGGGCGAAGCGGTAGAGGCAGATCTTCAGTGACATGCTGGCCTGCGCCGGCAAGGGTCCGAGGGCCAGCTCGACCTGGGTGTCGGTGCGCTGTTCGTGGCGCTGCACCAGCAGCCGCAGCACCTGTTCCGGCCCCATCTCGCTGATTTCCGGCACCGCCAGCCCACGGGAAATGTCGCGGACCTCGCGCAGGGCGTCCTGGCCGGCGCTGCGGATGGTCTCCAGGGCGTCGCCCTCCACCGGCTCACCCAGTTCCACCAGACGCTCGCGCAGCTGCGCCAGTTCGTCCAGGCGGACCAGGATCAGGGTAAGCAGTTGGGCCGGCCCGTCATGCAGGTCGGCGCCGAGCCGCCTGAGGGTCAGCTCGCTGATGCGCGCGAACTCCTGGTTGGCGGTGGCGATGCGCCGCTGCAATTGGGCGTTGTCGGCGTGCAGCCGGAGCTGTTCGGCCATGCGCTGCTTGAGCGCCACCTCCTGGCGCTCGATGATCCGCTCGCCCTGGCGTACCACGAAGAACAGCAGCCCGAGCATGGCCAGGGTGGCGGTCCCCATGACGGTCCACACCTGCAGGCGCACGGTGTGGATATCCTTCTCCAGCCGGTCGGCGCGCTCGTAGAACTCGCCCACCGCCACCACCTTGCCGCTGCCGGTCTCCCGCAGGGGCGCGTAGATCTCGTAGAGCGGCACGTTGAGGTTGCGTTCGAAGACGTTCTCTTCCTGCACCAGGTCTTCCAGGTCGGTGACGATATGGCCCTTGAGCGCCTCGTCGATTTCGTCGGTGGGGAACTTGCGCAGGATCACCGACTTGTCGGTGCTGTAGATCACGGTGCCGTCCGGGCGCCAGATCTTCACCGAGGCCACGTGGCGGTTGAGCCCGGTGTTGGTGATCAACCGGTCGATGGCCGCCGCGCTTTCCGGCGGGATGTCGTGGGTTCGCGCGAGTTCCTGGACGAAGGGCTCGAGGAAGCTCTCCATGTAGACGGCGCCGGCCTGCGCCGCCGACTGCACGGCGGCGCGCTCGATACGCTGGCTCACCAGGTTGCCCACCAGGGTCATGGTCAGGCCGAGGATCAGGCTGGCGGCGATGACGAACTGGGTCGAGCGCTTGAGCCGGCGGCCCAGGCGCAGTACCCGGCGCCACCAGGCGTCTGGCTCGTCCGACCTTGGTCCAGGTTCCCCCTCGACCAAGGTCGGGTCCGGGCGCTGGTCCAAGGTCGGCGAATTGGACTCGACCTTTGCATCTGTGGGCATGTGCGGCACTCCTCGAAGCTGTCTCCAGGACCTTGGAAAAGCCCCAACGGGCCACGGGAGACCGCCATGTACAGCCTGAAAAGCTTCACGCTCAACCAGAAGGATATTAGCTTCCTGCTGCAGCAGGTCGCCTTCCCGACCCTGCGGGTGGTGGGGTACGACACCGACGGCACGGCGCTGTTCGGCTACATCGCAGCGGATGGCACGACCCATGTGCTGGGCGCCGACGGCAGCTTCGATCCCCTCGCCATGCCCGCCGGGGAGAGCCTCTGGTACAACGGCGCCCGCGATCCCATCGGCCTGCGCAACGTCTCCGGCTACTTCAACAACCTCACCCACGACGGCCACGCCTGGGGCAGCTTCGGCCAGGACTTCATCCGCCTGACCCTGCCCGACTACAGCCACTACGTGCGGCAGAACGTCGACAACGCCGCCTGGCTGCAGTACCTGGCCAGCCATCCGGATGCCGACATCGCCAACGCCACGCCCTATGCCGATCCTTCCGCCTCGGTGGTGGACTACACCCCGCGCATGATCAGCCAGACCATCGCCAGCGCCGGGGTGGTGTTCGCCCGCGACGCCCAGGGCCATATCCTCCACGACGCCAATGGCGTGGCGGTGGTCAGCGACCCGGGCCTGCTCGGCCAACTGGGCGAGGCCGACCCGACCTCGCCGGACAGCGGGCAGTACTTCATCCGCAACCTCAACACCGTGTCCGGCGACCCCTCGACCACCGGCTGGTTCACCCTGTTCGGGCAGTTCTTCGACCACGGCCTGGACTTCATCGACAAACCCAGCCAGACCGCCACCATCACCATTCCCCTGGCCCCCGACGACCCGCTCTACGGCTCCATCGGCCCGGACGGCCAGCCGGTGCGCTCGATCACCATCCACCGCGCCAGCGTCGGCAGCGTGGATGCCGCCGGCAATCCGCAGTACCGCAACCTGGATTCACCCTACATCGACCAGAACCAGACCTATGGCTCCGACGCCGCCGTGACCCAGCTGCTGCGCGAATGGGTGGCGGACCCGAGCCACCCCGGCCAGTACCGGGCCGGCGCGCGGCTATTCGATGGCACCACCCTGAGCGACGAGGCGGCCTGGACCCTCGATGGCGTGCTCACCCACCAGACCCTGCCCACCCTCGCCGAACTGCGCGCGCACATCGTCGCCACCGGGCGCGACGACCTGACCTGGGACGACCTGGCCAACTTCCGTGTGCGCGACGAGCAGGGACACGTGCTGGACGCCGACCCGAACAGCGCCGGCGTGCAGGCGGTCTACACCCGCGAAGCGCTGCTGCTGGACATGAACCCGCACTTCGACGACGCCCACGTCGACCAGGCACGCCTGGCCGGCCTGGACGCCAACATCGCCAGCGTCAGCTTCGCCCCGGGCAACCCCTACGGCATCGCCATCCACTACCTGGACGGCTCGGTGAAGACCCTGTTCGACCTGGTCGACCCGGCGAACTTCTCCATCCTCGCCGCGCCCGGCAGCGCGGACTACGCCGTGGCCAACGAGCTGCTGCTGGAGTCGGTGGGCGACCACTACATCGCCGGTGACGGCCGGGCCAACGAGAACTTCGGCCTCACCGCCATCCACCACGTGTTCCACGAGGACCACAACGTCCAGCTGATCAACCTGCAGCGGGAGATCCTCCAGGCCGACGTGGGCGTGCGGCACAACTGGCAGGTGGGCGTCGACAACGGCGCCGGCGTCTTCTACACCGACGCCGCCGGCAACTACACGCTCGCGGACGGCCTGACCCTGTCGTGGAACCAGGACCACCTGTTCCAGGCTGCCAAGCTGGCCGTGGAAATGGAGTACCAGCACGTCGCCATCGACCAGTACGCGCGGCTGATCACCCCTGACCTGCCGGAGTTCGTTACCTACGACTCGGGCATCAACGCCAACATCTCCCTGGAGTACGGCCAGGCGGCCTTCCGCTTCGGCCACTCGCAATTGCGGGAAACCATCGACGCCCTGGAGCGCGACGCCAGCGGCGCCTACGACCTGACCGGGGCCATCACCCGCTACGCCCTGGAGCGAGCCTTCCTCGACCCGCAGGGGTATGCCGACATAGGGCCCACCGCCATCGCCCTGGGCATGACCCGCCAGGTCAGCAACGAGATCGACGAGTTCGTCACCCCGGCCCTGCAGCAGGGCCTGCTGGGCCAGCCGCTGGACCTGGCCACCATCAACCTCGCCCGTGGCCGCGACCTGGGCCTGCCCACGCTCAACGCCGCGCGCCAGCAGATCCATGACGCGCTGATCGCCGAGCGGCAGACCCCGGCGGGCAGCCAGCACCACACCAACCTGATCGTCGACGCGCTCACGCCCTACACCAGCTGGAGCGACTTCGCCAACAACATGATCCACCCCGAATCCCTGGTGAACTTCATCGCCGCCTACTCCTTCGACGGCGACGTCGTCCACGCCCAGGCCATCATCGACGCCGACCAGACGGGCACCGATGTCGCCTGGTCCGGCGGCGTGGTCAGCGCCGAGGACGCCGCCCGCTTCCTGTCCAACGCCGCCGACCTGAACGGCCAGTACGTGGCGGGCTCCGACGGCTTCAACCGCATCGACCTGTGGATCGGCGGCCTGGCCGAGAAGCACGTCTACACCGGCCAACTGGGCACCACCTTCAACGCCATCTTCGAAGACCAGATGGAACGGCTGATGGATGGCGACCGCTTCTACTACCTGTTCCGCCTCGACCTCGGCCTGCCGGGCATGACCAACCTCAACGAGCAGGTGGTCACCGAACAGTTCAAGGACATCATCGAGCGCACCACCGACGCCCGCCACCTGGCCGGCGACGTGTTCGGCTACATGGACAGCTACATCGAGCTCAGCTACCAGGACTCCGGCGCCACCGCCACGGCCTACAAGAGCGAGCACAAGTACGGCCGGCTCATCGAGCAGCACCAGGTGGGCGTGTACTCCACCGGTGGCGCCGGCGGCATCGGTGGCAACGGCCTGCTGCTGAACCTGGTCAACCCGGAAACCCACGCCGGCACCACCTACATCCGCGACTACCGCCCCGACCAGGGCGAGAACCCCGATGGCACCGCGGCGGTGGGCTACAACTCCCATGAAGTGGTGGCCGGGACCGACTACGCCGACTGGCTGGATGCCGGCGACGGCGACGACACACTCTACGGCGAAGGCGGCAACGACGTGCTGGACGGCAAGGCGGGCGCCGACCACATCTACGGCGGCACCGGCAACGACGTGATCTACGGCGGCGACATCGAAGACTTCCTCGATGGCGGCGACGGTGACGACATCGTCTACGCCGGCACCAGCGCCGGGGCAATCGACATCGTCATCGGCGGCAACGGCAACGACCACCTGTATGGCGAGGCCGGGATCGACGAACTCTACGGCGGCGCCGGCAACGACTACATCGACGCCGGTGGCGATACCGACCTCGTCCATGGCGGCGACGGCAGCGACGAGATCTACGGCGGCGACGGCCCCGACATCCTCTTCGCCGAGGCCGGCGACGACATCGTGTCCGGCGGCTCCACCGGCGACCAGTTGTTCGGCGGCGAGGGCGACGACATCCTCCTGCCGGGCATCGGTGGCGCGCCGGGGCAGGGCGACGGCGACGAGGCGCTGGGCGACGTGGGCTTCGACATCGCGGCCTTCAGCGACGTCAACATCCAGCTCGATGCGGCCGCCGACCTGAACCAGCAGAACATCGTGGCCGCTCCCGGCACCGGTGTGCTGTTCCAGCCGTTCAACGCGTTGCTGGCCAATATCGAAGGCCTGATGGGCTCGCGTTTCAACGACGCCCGGCCGAATGCGGCCGACGTCGCCAACCCGTTGCCCGGCCTGATCGGCGACGGCGCCGAGAACTGGCTGATCGGTGGCAGCGGCGATGACGTCAGCCGGGGCAACGGCGGCAACGACCTGCTGGTGGGCGACTCCATAGGCCTGGCCGACCTCAACCACCTGCTCGCCAGCCAGGGCTTCGCCCAGCACTTCACCGACCTGCAGGCGGCCCGTCCGGGCTTCGTCCTCGGCGACAACCATGCCGGCGGCACCGCCGATGGCGCCGCCGACGTGGCGGCCTACAGCGGCAACTTCGCCGACTACGGCATCGCCCTGATCAGCGACACCAACCCCGGCAGCAACGAGATCCGTGGCTTCCGCATCACCGACAACCGCGTCGGCGCGGCGAACCTGGACGGCACCGACATCCTCCTGGGCATCGACAAGGTGCGCTTCGCCGACCGCACCGTCAGCCTCGACACCCACAACCAGCCGGCCAGCGGCAAACCGCTGGTCAGTGGCTTCGCCACCGCCCCCTCCACCCCCAGTCGGCCACTGCCGACGCAATACCGCCTGACCGCCAGCACCGTTGCCATCCAGGACGCCGATGGCATTCCCTCCGGTGCTGGCGCGTTCAGCTTCCAGTGGCAGGTACTCTCGGGCGCGGTGTGGATGGCCATCAGCGGCGCGACCACCTCCACCTACGCGCCGCTGGCCACGCAGGTCGGCCAGCAGTTGCGGGTGGCGGTCACCTTCACCGACAACCACGGCAGCGTGGAAACGGTCTACTCCGACCCCACCGAGGCGGTCGGGCGCTTCATCGAAGGCACGTCGTTCAACGACAACGGCCTGGGCGGCTTCCTCAACCGCGCGGCCCTGGTGGGCACCGCGTTCCAGGATGTGATCCTCGGCTACGCCGGCAATGACGTGCTCAATGGCGGCGCTGGCGGCGACCTGCTCGACGGCGGCAGCGGCAACGACAGCATGACCGGCGGCGCCGGCAACGACACCTACGTGGTCAACGGCACCGGCGACGGCGTGATCGAGGCCCTGAACGGCGGCAACGACACCGTGCAGTCCTCGGTCAGCTACAACCTGGCCGCCAACGTCGAGAACCTGGTTCTGACCGGCACCGGCAACATCAACGGCGTGGGCAACGCCCTGGACAACCTGCTGGTGGGCAACGCCGGCAACAACCGGCTGATCGGCCAGGCCGGCAACGACACCGTGGATGGCGGCGCCGGCAACGACACCCTGGTGGCCACCGTGGGCGACGGCAACGACCACTACGATGGTGGGGCCGGCGTGGACACCTACGACCTCTCCGGCACCACCGCCAACGCCAGCGTCGACCTGGCCGCCGGCACCGCCGGCAGCGCGCAGACCGGCAACGACCTGCTCACCGGCATCGAGAACGTGCTGGGCGGCAGCGGCGCCAACCAGCTCACCGGCGACAACGTGGACAACCGCCTGGAAGGCCTGGGCGGCAACGACAACCTGTCCGGCGCCGGCGGCAACGACACCCTGGTGGGCGGCTCCGGCAGCGACAACGCCAGCGGTGGCCTGGGCAACGACCGCTTCGTCGCCAGCCTGGCCGACGGCAACGATGCCTACGCCGGCGGTGGCGGCGTGGACACCTACGACCTCTCCGCCACCGGTGCCGCCGCCGTGGTGAACCTGGCCACCGGCACCGCCAGCAGTACCCAGATCGGCAACGACCTGCTCAGCGGCATCGAGAACCTCATCGGCGGTTCGGGGGCCGACAGCCTCACCGGCGATGCGCTGGCCAACGGGCTCACCGGCGGGGCGGGGCGTGACCTGCTCACCGGCGGCGCCGGCGCCGACACCTTCGTCTTCGCAGCGCTGGGGGATTCGGGAACCGGCAATACCACCAGGGACGTGATCAACGACTTCCAGCAGGGGCAGGACCGCATCGACCTGGGGCCGATCGACGCCCAGCAGTCCGGCCCCGGCAATGCTGGCAACCAGGACTTCAGCTTCCTTGGCCTATGGAACGGTGCCGGCAACGAATTCAACGGACAGGCCCAACTGAAGTTCCATTACGTCAACGTCGGCGGTGTCGAGCACACCTATGTGGAGGGCAACGTGAACAACAACAGCGCCGCCGACTTCCAGATCGACCTCGTCGGGCATATCGCCCTGGCAGCAAGCGATTTCATCGGCGTGGTCTGACGCCATAGCGACCCGGTGCCCCGTGGAGGCGGGGCGCCGGCGTTCCTCCCCACCTGGCGGCGACGAAGACCAGGACACCTTTTGTTGCAAGGACCTGGATCGCGCTGTCATGAAAAGCGAATTATTTGTCGTGAAATGCCAAGTCTTCACCGGCTCCTGTCCCTAGGCTTTGCGCCCTGCCGGAGCGTGATCCCATCCGGCTCCGCTAGCGGATCTTCCAACAAGATCACCCAGCCCGAGCGTTACGCGGGCTTCCATGGGCCCCGATCGGCCCTCTGGCTTGCGCACGATGCGCGAGCGCCAATTCACCTCTGCAGGACACCTCGCCGCACCGGTCGACGGCCAGGGTGCCGAGGCCTGCCTTCGTCCATCAGGAAATGAAAATGCTCAGTGACGGGATGCTCGATTACTTCGCCTTGGGTGTGCTTTGCTTCGTCGTGGTGGTGCTGTTCTACGGCATCATCGTGCTGCACGACATCCCTTATGAAATCGCCAGGCAACGCAACCACCCCCACCAGGACGCCATCCACGCCGCCGGCTGGGTGAGCCTGTTCACCCTCCATGCGCTGTGGCCGTTCCTGTGGATCTGGGCGATGTTGTATCGCGAGGACCGTGGCTGGGGCTTCGGCGTGCCGAAGTCCGACCTGCAGCGGCAACTGGCCGACCTGCAGTCGCGCCTGCGCCAGCTGGAGGACGCGCAAGCCTCCGGCACGGCACAGGAGCGCTGACATGGACCTGTTGCTGATCCTCACCTACACGGCCATCTGCGTCGCCATCTTCAAGATCTTCCGCATCCCGCTGAACAAGTGGAGCGTGCCCACCGCCGTGCTCGGTGGCGTGGTGCTGATCGGCGCGCTGATCTTCACCATGAACTACAACCACCCCTATTCCGAGGTGGCGCGCAGCTACTTCGTCTCCGTGCCCATAGTTCCCGAAGTCTCGGGCCGGGTGATCGAGGTGCCGGTCAGGACCAACCAGCCGCTGGAGAAGGGCGATGTGCTGTTCCGCATCGACCCCACGCCCTTCGAGAACAAGGTCAGGTCCATCAAGGCACAGCTGATCTCGGCCCGCGCCGACCAGTCCCGGGCCCGTGAACTGGCCGCGCGCAACGTCGGCAACCGCCGCGACGTGGACCTCACCACTGCGCGGGTGGACAACCTGCAGGCGCAGCTGAACATCGCCCAGTTCAACCTGGACAGCACCGTGGTACGGGCGCCCAGCAAGGGCTTCGTCACCCATGTGTCGCTGCGTCCGGGCATGCGCGCGGTGAGGTTGCCGCTGCGACCAAGCATGGTCTTCATCCCGGACGAGGGGCACTATTTCGCCGCCTGGATGCGCCAGAACAGCCAGATGCGCCTGACCGCCGGCGACGAGGCGGAAGTGGCCTTCGACGGCATTCCCGGGCGGGTCTTCGCGGGCAAGGTGAAGCAAGTGATCGGGGTTATCGGCGAAGGCCAGGTACAGCCTTCCGGCACCCTGCTGAGCTTCAGCGGCTCGCCGCCGGCTGGCCGGGTGCCGGTGGTGATCGAGATCACCGACCCGGAGTACGCCAAGTACGCCGCCTTGATGCCCGGTGGTTCCTATGGCCAGGCGGCGCTCTACAGCGAGCATTTCCACCATGTGGCGGTGATGCGCAAGATCCTCCTGCGCATGGCGGCCTGGATGAACTACATCTTCCCCTTCCATTGATCCCGTACCGCTCCCGGCACTGTGCCGGGAGCGTTGCGTCGGGAGGCGGGGAAACGGCCCTGGCGGGCCGCGGTGGCGCGGTATGCGCCGGGAGGGGCGGCCCACCAGGGGGCCGCAGGAGGTATCAGAAACGGAAGTAGGCGCTGGCGGTCGTCTGGTCCAGTTCGAGGTCGCCGACCTTCAGGACTTCCTGCTCCACGCGCACGCCGAGGTTGCGGAAAAGGTCCAGCTCCGCGCCAACGCCGTAGGTCAGGTCCAGGTCGCTGTCGTCGCCGGCGCTGTCGCCGTCGGCGTCCCAGGCATGCGCGCCGGCGCTGGCGAACAACCGCAGGCGGTCGCCCACCGGCACGCCGAAGTGGGCGGCGGCCTGCACGGAATGGCCGTCGAAGTCGCGCTGGCCGTTGTCGAAGCTGCCCAGGTCGACCCAGGCACCCTCCACCGCGAGGTAAGGGTTGAAGCGGTAGCCGACATAGGCCTTGTAGCTGTCGTCGTCGCCCAGGCTGTGTTCGTCGGTTTCCACCCGGGTCACGCCGCCGCCGAGGTACAGACCGCGATCGTCGGCGACCGCGCTGAGGGTACTGAGGGCGAAGAGGGTGGCAGCCAGTTGTTTGCCGAAAGTCATGATTTGTCCTGAATGTCTGGGAAAAGGAAGGGATCAGGCCGGGGCCTTGAGGGGTAACGCACGGTCCAGGCGTTCGCGGATCTGCCGGGCGGCGGTGTCCAGGGCGGGGTAGAGGTCATCCACCTTCGGGCTGGCGGACGGGTCGATGTCGCGTCCGCTGGCGCGGTCCACGGCCTGCAGCAGGCTCGCGCCGCCGGGGCCATCGCTGAGCTCGCTCTGGACGAACAGGTAGAGGGTTTCGTCGCGGATGCCGGTGGCGTGCAGCGACAGCCCCACCAGGAAGCCGATCGGGATGTACTCCATCACGCTCGGGTCGCGGGGTTTGCGCTGCAGGTCGGCGACGGACACGCGCAGCGTCAGTGCGCCGGGTGCGGGTCGCTCCAGCACGCGGTAGCCGGCTGCGCTCAGCTGCCCTTCGAGCTGGCTGCGGAAATGGCGCACCAGTTGGTCGCCCTCCAGCTGCACCGCGCCGTCGAATGAACCGGGCTTGGGCAGGTCGAGGTAAACGACCTTGTCGTGGTGGCGGGCGAGGGCGGTGGACGGGTTTTGCCAGGCGATGCTGGCCTTGTCCCGTTCGACCAGCTGCAACGCGGGATCGTCGGCTCGAATGAGGGTGTCGTCGATGGCGGGGGCCATGGAACAGCCCGTCAGCGCCATCGCCAACGAGAGGATGGAGAGTTCTTTCAGTGACATGGAGATTCCTGTTGAGGTCGCAAGGACACTGCGCAAAGAGGCTTGCGGAAGTTGCTTCCGAAAGTTGCCTCGAACGACCGGGCAGAGTCCGCCGGAGGGCGTGGTGAACACGATCAAAGGCAGGCGGCACGGGCCTTTCGAGGGTTTCCACTGTGCGTCAGGGCGACGCCAAAGCTGAATCAAAAATCGTTATTTATGGACCATGGTCAACTGGGGGAAGTGGGGATGCGCGAGAATCCGCCACCCCTTTTGCGGAATCGAGATCAGCAGATCGGCAAGTTCTATGAATAGTCAGTACAGGTTTAATTTGAAGAGTGGCGTCCAGGTGCTGTTCGACGCCGCCAACAATCAATTGCAGCTGGATTCGGGGGCGGGCGAGGTGCGCTCGGTGACGCTCTCCTACTCCGAATCACGCTTATTGCAGCTGCTGCTGGAGCGGCCGGGGGAAACCCGCAGCCGCAACGAGATCATGGAGTTCGCCTGGGACAATCGCGTGGTTGCCGCGGGCAGCCTGAACCAGGCGATCTTCACCCTGCGCAACCTGATCGAGGACGGCACCGATCACGATCTGCTGCAAACCGTGCCGCGCCGGGGTTACCGCTTCAACGCCAATTACCTGGTGGATGCCGAGGCGGTGGTGCCGGAGAGCGCAGCCACGCCCGTCGAGAGTCCGGTGGCCGAGGTGCCCGTGATGGACGCCGCGCCGGCGTCCCGGCTGACCCGGGCGCTGCGCTCGCCGGCGCTGCTGCTGGCGGCCTACGCGGCTATGACCTGCCTGCTCGCCCTGGTGGCGGCTTACCGCTTCGGCCTGTTCGACGGCGCGGGTGCGGAGCTGGTGATCGACGACGTGCAAGCGGGCTCGCTGCACTACCACTTCGTCGGCGACAGCATCGAGGAGAACGCCCGTAATCGCGAGACCTTCAAGGCGGCGCTGGCCGTGCGGGAGGAGGGGCCCGGCGGGCAGGTCTGGGTCAACCGCTCGAACCGGCTCTTCGACATCAGCTGCGTGCGCGCCGATGGCAGCACGCAGAACATGGTCTATCTGGAGAACGCCCCGCTGGCCGACCTGCACCTGGAGATGGTCCGCCGCTGCATGAGGAGCCTGCCATGATGCTGCGTCGCTACAAGCACGCCCTGATCCTTGGCGGCATGGCGCTGCTGGCCATCGCCGGGCTGGTGTTCGACGCCCCGGCCTACACCCGGGGCGTTTCCTACCACGGCTTCAACGACATCCTACTTAGCGACGGCACGTACAGTCGCCTGGAAGAACGGTTGATCATCGGCGACGTCAGCAGCTTCGCCGCCATGGAGCGGGTGGGGGAGGAGGTGAACTATGCGTCGCTGACGGCGGACGTCGTGCATTTCGGCCCGCGCAGCCTGGATGTCCGCTTGCAGAAGGCGGTGACCAGCCGCGCCCGGCCCATGACACGCTTGAGCGAGATGCCCGACCTCTTGTTCGACCGCCAGTACGGCCTGGCGACCGGCGCGACGCTGCGCCTTCAGTTCCTGCCGGTGCAGGACAGCCGGGTGATCTGCTACTACGCCCGCGAGATCGACAACGTCCGCTGCCTGAACCGCTGAGCACGCGCGAGCGGAGGGCCCGTGCCGTCCGCCGCCCGTTGCGTCAGGCGGGTTCGCCCAGCTGGACCTCGGTGCGTTTCCTGAGGCGGCCATCCAGGCTCCGGGTCTCGATGCTGAGCACCACGGTGGGTCGCTCCGAGCGAATGACCTTGATGTGGGTGACGCTACGCGGCGTGCGCTGGATGACCAGGCTTTCCCCGACGTTACGGCATAGAACCAGCATTGCGAGCGATCCACTGAAGTCATTGGGAGGTGGATTGTCGAAACCGCCACTGGCCTGATGCGAATCAAAAATGCTCATTGCCCGGCATCCCGGGCGCTCCGCAACGGAAATGACGATTGCTGATTTTCCTTGCCGCTTCCTCCCTCCAAGAATCCGACCCACCCGGGGTGATAGGCCCAGGGGCCTGGGGCTTCCGCAAGCGGGAGCCATCTTGCAACGAGAAGGGGGCAATGAATGAAGTTCGAACCTGTCATCCGGCTGTTCTGCTGGATCGCCTGCCCGGTGCTGGCGGCGCTGTCCTTTGGCGTCATGGGCAGTTCCGTGATCGGCGGCCTGCTGATGCTCTGTGCCGCGCTGTGGCTTTGCCCCGCGTGCTGGCGGGCGATCGAGAGCCTCACCGGCAAGGCCGGCAGCCGGGTCGCGGTGGCGGTCCTGGCGGTGCCGCTGTTCCTGCTTGGCCTGTATGTCGCCAACGCGGCGCGCAAACCCGAGCCCATCGAGCCCCGCCCGCGTTTCTCCAGCGAAGCGGAGGCGGCGTCCACGGGACAGTCCGCCGTGCCCCCGCTGGTGGATACGGGCGCGCTGAACTTTTTCCGCCACATCATGGCGCAGGACTACCTGGTGGCCCTGGCCGGCGGCCAGTCGGCGCTGAACGCGCTGGCGATGGTCAACCCGGTGGAGCGCATGTCCAGTTCCGGGCTGGCGAGTCTCTATGACGCCAATGCGGCGGCCAGCAACCGCGCTTTCAAGGGCCGCAGGCTGATCGTCACCGGTCAGGTGCTGGGGATGCGCATCAGCGACACCGACAAGGTGGTGCTGGAGCTGCCCGGCGCGGACCGCTTGTTCAACGTCCAGGCGCAATTGCACAGCGATCCGCACAGGTATTCCGCGCCGGTGGTCGAGGGCCAGCACGTGGAGCTCTATTGCACCCTGTACGGCAAGGTCAGCGATGACGTCGCCAGCAACCTCTACCTGGAGGACTGTTCCGACGTGGACTTCCAGCCGGACGCCGAGGCCTACGCCAGCAACCTGACCGAGGCGCTGAGCGGTTGGTTGCACTCCGGCGGCAAGCACATCTTCCCCTCCGACCAGGCGGCGGCCTACTTCCTGGTGTCCTACCTCGCGGGTACCCGGCTGCCCTCCGATAGTCCCTGCCTGCGGGAGGAGACCCCGCTGGAGGACTGCCTCGTCGCCCTGGAAGACAGACCGGCCGGCACTCTGTTCGAGAAGGCCTACGGCGATCTGGAGCGCTGGCGGGATTGGCTCGGCCTGCCCGCCGAGGGCCACTACCGCTTGAGCAGCCGCTGATGCTGCGCCTGTTACGTGCCCTCGCCCTGGCGTTGCCGTGGCTGGCGGGACCGGCGCTGGCGGCTGAGCTGCACCTGCGCGGGCACTGGTTGCAGGTGGTGGATGGCCAGGACTGCCTCGTCGGCGTGCTCAGCCGCGAGGAGCTGGGCGATGCCGCCAGCGCGGAGCTGTACCTGCGGGCCTACCGGGATGGCGCGGCCATAGGCGAGGAAGTCCACCTCTTCACGCTCTCGGACACGGTGCGGCTGTTCGCCATCCCCCTGGAGGCGGACGTGGACTGCTACCAGGTGCTGGACCTGGTGGGCCTGGACGAGGAGGGCGAGCCGGTCAGCTCCGCCGACGATACGCCGCCGGCCGGCAACGAATGCCAGCCCCCCGGCCTGCTGCCGGTGGAGGCAGTGCGTCCAGTTCAGTTGTGAATTGAGGACTTCGCCTACACGCCAACCGCATTGCCGGCCTACAAGGGGCCTGGATAGGGTCTGCGGCGCTGCGTCCTTCGGGAGGCGGCCGGGTGTGGAAGCCCGGTAGTTGGAGTTTGTGCACGCCATAGCGATGCCTCGTGCGTCGGCAGTCTATGGCGGACCGTGCGAGTGGGCGCATGCCCAGCCGGCTTTGCACAAGCTCCCCGGTACTTCCACCTCGCACGGTCCGCCACCCTCGATGGATTTGGTGGCGGCTCCCCAATACAGGATGGAGTCTTCGCCATGGATCTTCCCCAGATCACCCCCCACACCTTCCGCCGTCACCGCCGCCCGCTGCGGGCTTTCCTCATGGGCCACGAGGCCTGGTTCGCCGCCCGCGACCTGCGTCGCCTGCTCAATGCCGACATCAATCCGCGCCTGCTGGCCGCGCGGCTCTGCGACGACCAGTACCGCAACGTATACCTCCTGAACGGCAGCGGCGTGTTCGAGGAGGCGCTGGTGGTGAGCGAGTCCGGCTTGCTGGAACTGCTCTGCGTGTACTGCTACCACCCGGAGAACCGCCTGCTGCGGCGCTGGCTGAGCCAGGAAGTGCTGGCACGGTTGCGCGGGGGGCAGGTGCTGGCTTCGTAGCACCGTAGGATGGGTAGAGCGAAGCGAAACCCATGCTGACCATGGTTGATGGGTTTCGCAGGCTCTACCCATCCTACGGCGTTGTTTCCCGGCCCCAAGGGTGGATGACGCTTTTTTCATCCACCAGCGGAGTTGCGCCGGGCCTCGATGGTGGACCGGTGAAGCGTGGTCCACGTCTGAGCCACTGTTGCCCAGGCAACAGTGGCTCAGCAGATAACCGGCGAACAACAGCACCTGCTTGCAAAGGTTTTCTTCAACTAATTGATATTGATTGGATTTTTTCCTGGCATGGATGGTGCTCAAGGGTACTCACCCCTTACCCCTGTGCAGGAGAACACCATGAGCCACGACCCGATCAAATTCGCCTACTGGGTGCCCAACGTCAGTGGCGGCCTGGTTGTCAGCAAGATCGAGCAGCGCACCAGCTGGGACATCGACTACAACCGCAAGTTGGCGCGGATCGCCGAGCGCTCGGGTTTCGAATACGCCCTGACGCAGATCCGCTTCACCGCCGGCTACGGTGCCGAGTTCCAGCACGAGTCGGTGGCTTTCAGCCACGCGCTGCTGGGGGCCACCGAGCAGCTCAAGGTGATCGCCGCGATCCTGCCCGGACCCTGGAACCCGGTCCTGGCGGCCAAGCAGTTGGCGACCATCGACCAGCTCACCAACGGCCGTATCGCGGTGAACATCGTCTCCGGCTGGTTCAAGGGCGAGTTCACCGCCATCGGCGAGCACTGGCTGGAGCACGATGAGCGCTACCGCCGCTCGGAAGAGTTCATCCGCGCCCTGAAGGGCATCTGGACCCAGGACAATTTCACCTTCAACGGCGATTTCTATCGCTTGCGCGACTACAGCCTGAAACCCAAGCCGCTGCAGCAACCCCACCCGGAAATCTTCCAGGGCGGCAGCTCCCGCGCCGCGCGGGACATGGCCGCACGGGTGTCGGATTGGTACTTCACCAACGGCAACACGCCGGAAGGCATCAAGGCCCAGGTGGACGATATCCGCGCCAAGGCCGCGGCCAACGGGCACTCGGTGAAGATCGGCGTGAACGCCTTCGTCATCGCCCGCGACACCGAGGAAGAGGCCCGCGCGGTGCTGGAGGAAATCATCGCCAAGGCCGATCCGGAAGCGGTCAACGCCTTCGGCGACGCCGCCCGCCAGGCCGGCAAGGCCAGCCCGGAAGGCGAGGGCAACTGGGCCAAATCCAGCTTCGCCGACCTGGTGCAATACAACGATGGCTTCAAGACCAACCTGATCGGCACCCCGCAGCAGGTCGCCGAACGCATCGTCGCCCTCAAGGCCGTGGGCGTGGACCTGGTGCTCAGCGGCTTCCTGCACTTCCAGGAAGAGGTGGCCTACTTCGGCGAGAAGGTGCTGCCCCTGGTGCGCGAGCTGGAGGCGCGCAAGCTGGAAGAGGCGGCCTGACCCCTCTCGCCTTCGGTGCGCCATGCGCACCGACTGCCGGTAGCCCAACTGTTTCCCAGGCAACAGCCGCAGCACAGCTTTGGTGGACAGGCAGCAGGCCGAAGGCGTCGAGCCCGCATGGAATGCGGGTTCGGCGGGCTCCGAGGGGCTGGCATGGTCGCTGCAATGACCCAGGCATACCCCGCCCGATGCGGACGGGGATGTTCAATTCCGACTGCCAGGATTTGCTGTGTACGTAATCGATAGGTTGGCACCCGGGACGGGCGGCCATGACTCAGAGGAGCCGGAGCGCTCCACATCCGTTCTTCCCGCCGAGGTGGTGCTGGAGTTTCGCGAGGTCACCAAGGTCTATCCCGGGCTCCGGGGTGCCGAGCCGCACCAGGCGGTGGACCGGGTGAGCTTCGGTGTCCGACGCGGGGAAATCCTCTGCCTGATGGGCAGTTCCGGCAGCGGCAAGTCGACCCTGCTGCGTCATGTGAACGGCCTGATCGCCCCCAGCGAGGGCGAGGTACTGGTGGACGGCCTGTCCATCGGTTCGCTTTCCGCCGAGCACTTGCGCGAGCTGCGTGCCCGGCGCATCGGCATGGTGTTCCAGAACTTCGGCCTGCTGCCCCACCGCAACGTGCGCGATAACGTCGCCTTGCCGCTGGAGCTGCGCGGCGAACCCGAGGCCGTGCGATACGCCGCTGCCCTACGCCAGTTGCAGGCAGTGGGCCTGGACGGCTGGGGTGAGCGTTATCCCCACGAGCTATCCGGCGGCATGCAACAGCGGGTGGGCCTGGCGCGGGCCCTGGTGACCGATCCGGACATCCTGCTGATGGACGAGCCCTTCAGCGCCCTGGACCCGACCATCCGCCGCGACCTGCAAGGGCACTTCCAGCGCCTGGCGCGCGAGCGTGCCATTACCACTTTGCTGGTGACCCACGATCCTGCCGAGGCGCTGCGCCTGGGCGACCGCATTGCGGTGATGCGCGCCGGCGAACTGATCCAGGTGGGTACGCCGCGCACCTTGCTGGAGTCGCCCGCCGACGATGGCGTGGCCGACTTCTTCCGCGAGGGCACGGCGACGCCCAGGGATGAGGTCCCGCGTACCACAGCTGTGGCGCTTGCAGCGACAGCGCCGGCACCTCGCGTCGGGGTGCTGCGCAGCTTGCTGCTTGGGCCGGCGGCCCTGGCGGCGGCCGGGCGTTCCGGATGGTTCTGGCTGGGCCTGTTGGTGGAACTGGCCGGCCTGGCCTGGCTGGCGTCCGGCTGGCGGGCGGGGGATGCCCCGGGCGTCGCGCTGGGGGGCGGGCTGCTGCTGGCCAGCCGCCTCGGGGCTGTCGCCCTGTTGCGCGCGCCGGGTCGGGGACGGCATGGCTGGACGCTGCCCCTGGCCTTGTTGCTGGCTTGCCAGGGCCTGACCCTGTGGCGGGCCCTGTGGCCGGAGGCGGGGGGGGCGCTGCAACGCTTCCCCGCCGATCGCGACAGCCTGCTGGCGGTGGCGGGCGCCATCGACCGGGTCATCGCCTGGTCCCAGGTGCAGTTCGAGAGTGCCTTCGTCGGCGTGATCCTGGTGGTGCGCACGGTGATCGAGGGGGTGGAAGGCGCCCTCGGCTGGTTGCCCTGGCCCGTGCCAGCGCTGGCGTTGGTCTACCTCGCCTGGCGCGCGGCGGGGCCGTGGCTGGCGCTTACCAGTGCGGCGGCGCTGGGCTACATCGGGCTGTTCGGCTTCTGGGAACGGACCATTTCCACGGTCGCCCTGGTGGGGGCCTCGGTACTGCTGGCGCTGCTGATCGGTATCCCCCTGGGCATCCTGCTGGCCAAGCGAGCGCTGGCCCGTCGACTGGTCACGCCGCTGCTGGACGTCATGCAGACGCTGCCCACCTTCGTCTACCTGATCCCGGCGGTGGCCTTCTTCTCCGTGGGCAAGACCCCGGCGGTGATCGCCACCGTGATCTTCGCCCTGGCGCCGATGATCCGCCTCACCGCGCTGGGCATCCGGGAAGTGCCGAAGGCCGCCGTGGAAGCGGCCGTCGCCCACGGCGCCACGCCCTGGCAGACGCTCACCCGTGTCGAGCTGCCATTGGCCTCCGGCTCCCTGCTGCTGGGCATCAACCAGACCATCGTCATGAGCCTGTCGATGGTGGTGGTGGCCGCGCTGATCGGCGCGGGAGGCCTGGGCTACGACGTCATGACCGCCCTGCGCAACATCAAGGGCGGGGAGGGCGTGCTGGCCGGCATCGCCATCGTTTTCTGCGCGCTGGTGCCGGACCGGATCATCCAGGCGGCCCTGCGCAAACACCATCGTTTCAACACTCAGGAGTGAATCAACCCATGAACAGACTCTTTTCCCGCTTCCTCGCAGGCGCCGCCCTGGTCGGCACCCTGCTGCCGGGCGCACCGGCCATGGCCAAGGAGCGCATCGTCATCGGCGAGCAGAACTGGACCGGCGCGGTGGCCATCCAGTACGTCCTCGGCGAGATCATCAGCAGCCGCCTGGATGGCGAGGTCTCGTACCTGGCCGGCGACGTGCCGGTGCTCTTCGCTGCCGCCGCCAAGGGCGATGGCTCGGTGGACGTGCTGACCGACATCTGGCTGCCGAACCAGTCGGCGGCCTGGGCCAAGTACGTCACCGACGGCACCCGCTCGCTGGTGCCGAACAAGCAGCCTTATGTGGGGGAGCAGGGCTTCTACATCCCGGGCTTCATCCAGGACAAGTACGGTGTGAAGTCGGTCTACGACCTCAAGAAGCCCGAGGTGGCGAAGCTCTTCGCGCCCCTGGGCGGCGACAAGGGCGAGCTGCTGGTGGGCCCGGCCGGTTGGGAGTCCACCTACATCGGCGAAATCAAGGCCAAGGACTACGGCTTCGCCGGGGAGTTCGAGTCGGTTTCCACCGAGGCGGCGGTGACCTACGCCAAGCTCGACTCGGCCTACAAGGCCGGCCGTGGGGTGGTGTTCTACGCCTACACCCCTGACTGGATCTTCTCCACCTACGACCTGCGCCGCCTCGACGAGCCCAGCTTCGACGGCTACGCCCAGGACAACAAGAAGGGCGATCCGCTGTACAAGGCCGACGGGTGCTGGAAGTTCATCAGCCCCACCGTGGACCCGGATTGGCTGCAGAAGAGCAGCATCACCTGCGCCTACCCAGACGCCAAGGTCCATGTGCTGGCGTCCCGCAGCCTGCAGCAGCGCGCGCCGCGCATCGCCGCCTTCCTGGAGAACGTGGCCATCGATCCAAAGTCGCTCAATGACCTGATCCGCCATATCGAGAAGGACAAGCAGCCGGCGCAAGAGGCCGCCAAGGCCTGGGTGCGTGACAACGCCGCGACCGTCGACCGCTGGCTGGCGGCGGCCGAGGTGGCCGCCCGATGAGCTCGGAATCCCTGATCCTGCTGGATGGCGGCATGGGCCGTGAGCTCAAGCGCAGCGGCGCGCCGTTCCGTCAGCCCGAGTGGTCGGCGCTGGCGCTGCTGGAGGCGCCCGAGCACGTGGGGCGCGTCCACCGGGCGTTCGTTGCGGCCGGCGCACAGGTGATCACCAGCAACAGCTATGCGCTGGTGCCCTTCCATATCGGCGAGGAGCGTTTCCGCGAGCGCGGCCGCGAGCTGGCGGACCTGGCCGGACGCCTGGCCCGGGAGGCCGCCGACGAGGCGGCCAGCGGCGTGCGGGTGGCCGGCTCCCTGCCGCCGGTTTCCGGGTCTTATCGCCCGGACCTGGTGGACATCGAGCGGACCCTGCCGGTACTGGCCGAGCTGGTGGCGGGCCTGTCGCCCCATGTGGATATCTGGCTCGCCGAAACCCTCAGTGCCCTGGCCGAAGCCCGCGCGGTGCGCACGGTCCTGGCCGGGGACGAGCGGCCATTGTGGCTGTCCTTCACCCTGGTGGACGGCAACACCACGCCTGCCGCCGCGCAGCTGCGCTCGGGAGAGAGCGTGACGGCGGCGGTAGAGCTGGCCCTGGAGCTGGGCGCCGAAGCATTGCTGTTCAACTGCAGCCAGCCGGAAAGCATGGGCGCTGCCCTGGACGAGGCGCTTCGCGCCCTAAACGACGACCCCGCACGCTTGCGCCTGGGCGTCTACGCCAACGCCTTCCCGGTGGTGACCGAGGAGGCCCAGGCCAACGATACCCTGCTGGATATCCGCGCCGACCTCGGCCCCGAGGCGTACCTGGGCTGGGCACGGCGCTGGCGAGAGCAGGGCGCGAGTATCGTCGGCGGCTGCTGCGGCATAGGTCCGGAACACATCGTCGAGCTGGCACGCCATCTGGCGGCGCCGGTGGCGATCGAACGGGCCACGCTGGGGGCGGGTTGCTTCTGGGGCGCCGAAGCGCGCCTGCGTGAACTGGAGGGCGTGCTGGATACCCGGGTCGGCTACGCGCTGGAGGCCGAAAGCGAGGGGCCCGAGATCGAGGTGGTGCAGGTGGATTTCGATCCGACGCGGATCGGCTACCCGGCGCTGCTGGAGCATTTCTGGACCCTGCATGACCCGACCTCGCGGGATCGCCAGGGCGAGCACAGCGGCGCCAAGTACCGCTCGGCGATCTTCACCCACAGTGCCGAGCATGCCGCCCTGGCGGGCGAGGCGGTGCACCTGCTGGAGGCGAGTGGCCGACTCGCACGGCCAGTGGTGACACGGGTACTGCCGCTAGGTCGCTTCACCCTGGCCGGCGAGGAGCATCAGCGCTACCTGGAGAAGCACGGCCTGCCGGCCTGCCAGTTGTGATCCTGGTCGGCTGCCGCACCGTGTTTTCTTGTGGGGGCGAATTCATTCGCCAGGCAGGCCGAAGGCCTGCTTGGGATCGTGTCGGGGGCAACTGCGTTGCCCTTGGCGAATGAATTCGCCCCTACACCTTTACGGGCTTCCGTGCCCTGTGGTGGCTACACCGACAACTGCACTTCCCTTTGGCCATCGATGCGCTGCACGCCACGGCGGCTGACCACCAGCTCGCCGATGGCGATAAGCCTGCTGCGGGTGACGTTGCGGGAGAGGCCCAGGAGGTTGGCGGTGTGCACCTGGTTGTAGTGGCAGTGGCGGTAGGCCGCGCGGAGCAGGGCGTCTTCCACGCGCTGGTGAAGGTCACCGCCCTGTTCCTCGAACAGGCGCTGGAAGGCCTGTTGCAACTGGGCCTCGGCGCCGCCTTCGGTGGCGCGGGGTTCTTCCGGGCGGTCGATACGCAGGTTGGACAGGTGCAAGTCGCTGGCCTGGATGAGGCCGTCACGGCAGATGAGCAGGGTGTGGTGGATGACGTTTTCCAGCTCGCGGATATTGCCCGGCCAGGAGTAGCCGCGCAGCTTGTGTTCGGCGTCGGGGCTGAGGTCGCTGCGGCCGTAGCCGAGGCGGCGGCTGTATTCCTCGATGAAGTGACGGGTCAGCGGCAGGATGTCGCCGGGGCGCTCGCGCAGGGGGCTGAGCTCCAGGCTGACCACGTTGAGCCGGTAGTAGAGGTCCTCGCGGAAGTGGCCGGCGTTGATGGCCTTTTCCAGCTGCACGTTGGTGGCCGCCAGTACCCGCACGTCGATGGGGATGCTCTTGCGCGAGCCCAGGCGCACCACCTCGCGCTCCTGCAGTACGCGCAGCAGCTTGACCTGGATGGGCATGGGCAGGTCGCCGATCTCGTCGAGGAACAGGGTGCCGCCGTTGGCCGCCTCGAACCAGCCGGCCTTGGCCGCGAGGGCGCCGGTGAAGGCGCCTTTCTCATGGCCGAATAGCTCGGCTTCCACCAGGGACTCGGAGAAGGCGCCGCAGTTGACCGCGACGAAGGGCCCGTCGCGGCGTGCGCTGAGGTTGTGGACATGGCGGGCTACCAGCTCCTTGCCGGTGCCGGTCTCGCCAATGATCAGCACGCTGGCCTCGCTGGGCGCCACCTGCTGCAGATGGGCCAGCAGGGCCTGGGATTTCGGGTCCTCGAATACCTGGGCGGTGGCCCGTACCGAGGTGGCCAGGGCCGGTGAGGGAGGTAGGGTGAGCAGGCTGGGGGGCGCTGGGCGCGGTGCTTTCATGAGTAGAAGGTCGGCTTGGGCAGGGTCTGGTTGAGGGCCCACTCACCCAGTTCGCGAACCTTGTAGTCCACCGGGTCGTGCAGGGTCTGGGTGCGCAGGTTGCGCCAGTGACGGTCCAGGCGCAGGGCGGCATGGGTGGAGCGCGCACCGGTCACTTCGAACAGGCGGCTGCACAGGTCGAGGCCGGTGCGGGTGGCGGCCACCTTGGCCGTGGCGATGGCCAGGGCCAGTTCGCCGCGCTGGGTTTCGCCAAGGTCGGCCCCCTGGTTCCAGGCGGCATCCAGCAGCGCGGTGGCGCGCTGCACCAGGGCGCGTACGCCCTCCAGGCCGACCCAGAATTCGCCGTAGTGGGCCAGCACGTAAGGGTCTTCGCCGATGTGCTCGACCTCGGACTTGAACCAGGGCCGTGCCTCCTTGAGGGTGTAGCCGCGGGCTTCCTCGAAGGAGCCTTCGGCGATGCCGAGGTAGATGTGGGTGAAGATCAGTTGCGCGATCAGTGGCCTCAGGCAGGCGAAGGGGGTGCTCAGGGGGGCCCGGGTCCAGCAGCAGTTCGTTCTCCTCCACCCGCACTCGCTCGAAGATCGCGCTGCCGCTGTCGGTCTGGCGCTGGCCCATGTTGTCCCAGTCGTCCGCCAGGCTGATGCCGGTGCGGGCGGTAGGGATGGCGGCGATCAGCAGCTTGCCGGTGTCTTCGTCGAGGCCGGAGGCGATCAGCATCTGCGAGTCCAGGGCGCCGGAGCAGAAGCTCTTCTTGCCGGAAAACTCCCGCCAGCCGGCGAACTTCTTCACCGTGGTGCGGGTGTCCAGCGGGTTCAGGGCGTTGCCCCAGAACCAGCGGTTGCGCGCGGTGAGCTGGAACCAGGGCTGCCACTGCTCGGCGCGGGAAAACAGCCGCACGGTGGCCAGCATCAGGTGCTGGAAGCCGAAGACATGGGCGATGGAGCTGTCCACGCGGGCGAACTCGCGCACCACCTCGAGGGTGGTCTGCCAGTCCTGGCCCAGGCCGCCGTACTCGCGGGGAATGATCAGCGAGAGCAGGCCGCTCTCGCGCAGGGCGTCGCGCTCGGCCTTCGGCGTACCGCCTCGGGCATCGCGCTCGGCTGCGGTTTCGGCGAACTGCGCGGCCAATTGCCGGGCGCTATATCGCGGGTCAGAGTCTATGCTTGGAATCTTGGCGGTCACGCTGGAATCCTTGTCGATGTATGGGGCTTGGCCGAGCCGGTCCGGGTGTTGATCCGCACGGTTGTTGCCCCGGGGGCATTGACCAGGAGCAAGAGCTGTACCAATGACCGGCTGTACGATTTCAGCGCAGTTGCGACGTCATGGAGGGGGGGCTGTGTTGCTGGGGCAAATCTTTTGCTGGTCGGCTGTTGCTGGGGCAACAGTTGAAACGGGGCTTGCGGGGCGCTCGCCATGAGCGGGCCGCCCTCCATCGAGAACCAGGCGTCGACCCTGTGCATTGGCGGGGACTGGACGCTCGTCCATTACAGCGAATTGCGCGGCCGTGTCGCCGGCCTGCGCGGCTCGGTGGCGCCTGACCAGGCCGTGGACCTGGATGCGCTGGGCAGCCTGGATACCGCTGGCGCCGCCTTGCTGGTTGAGTTGCTCGGCAGCGAACGGATGGCCGAGCTGGATCGCCTGGCGCCAGGCCTGCCCGCCGAACGCCGGGCGCTGCTGCAGGCGGTGGCCACGGCCATGTCCGGCGGGAGCGAGGTGAAACACCCGCCCAGGCCATCGACCCTGGTGGAACTGCTGGCGCGCATCGGCGCCGCGATGCAGGGGGTCTGGGAGCAGAGCGTGGAGCTGCTCGGCTTCATCGGCCTCACCTTGGCGGGCATGCTGGCGATCATCCTGCGCCCGCGCCGCTGGCGCATCACGTCCCTGGTGGCGCACCTCGAGCAGAGCGGCCTGGACGCGGTGCCCATTGTCGCGCTGCTGACCTTCCTGGTGGGCGCGGTGGTGGCTTTCCTCGGGGCTACCATTCTCGCGGAGTTCGGCGCGACGCAGTTCACCGTCGACCTGGTGGCGTTTTCCTTCCTGCGCGAGTTCGGCGTGCTGCTCACCGCCATCCTCATGGCCGGCCGCACGGCCAGCGCCTTCACCGCGCAGATCGGCTCGATGAAGGCCAACGAGGAGATCGACGCCATCCGCACCCTGGGCCTCAGCCCGGTGGAGCTGCTGGTGCTGCCGAGGGTGTTCGCCCTGTTGCTGGCCCTGCCGATGCTGACCTTCATCGCCATGCTCAGCGGCATTGTCGGCGGTGCGGTGGTGTGCGTCCTGGCCCTGGATATCTCGCCGACCATGTACATGTCGTTGCTGCAGCAGAACATCGACGTGCGGCACTTCTGGGTGGGCATGGGCAAGGCGCCGGTGTTCGCCTTCCTGATCGCGGTGATCGGTTGCCTGGAAGGCTTCAAGGTCACCGGCAGCGCCCAGTCGGTGGGCGAGCGCACCACGTCCAGCGTGGTGCAGTCGATCTTCGTGGTCATCCTCCTGGATGCGGTGGCCGCGCTGTTCCTGATGGAGGTGGGCATTTGACGGCAGAAGCAGTCATCGAAGTGCGCGGCCTGCGCAACCAGTTCGGTGCCCAGGTGGTGCATGACAATCTGAACCTGGACCTGCTGCGCGGTGAGGTGCTCGGTGTGGTGGGCGGCTCGGGCACCGGCAAGTCGGTGTTGCTGCGTTGCATCCTCGGCTTGCGCCGCGCCAATGCCGGAACCGTACTGGTGTTCGGCGAGGAACTGCTGGCGCTGCCGGCCGAGCAGCGTTCGCGCCTGGAGCGCCGCTTCGGCGTGCTCTACCAGCGGGGCGCGCTGTTCTCTTCGCTGACGGTGGCCGAGAACATCGCGTTGCCGCTGATCGAGCACGCCAAACTTTCCCGCGAGGCCGCCGACGCGCTGGCGCGGGTCAAGCTGGCCCTGGTGGGGCTGCCGGCCAACGCCGGCGACAAGTACCCCAGCGAGCTGTCCGGCGGCATGGTCAAGCGCGCGGCCCTGGGCCGCGCCCTGGCGCTGGACCCGGACATCCTCTTCCTCGACGAACCCACGGCGGGGCTCGACCCCATTGGCGCGGCGGCGTTCGACCAGTTGATCAGGACCCTGCGCGATGCCCTGGGGCTCAGTGTGTTCCTGGTGACCCACGACCTGGACAGCCTCTACACGATCTGCGACCGGGTGGCGGTGCTGGCGCACAAGCAGGTGCTGGTGGCCGATAGCCTGGATGTGGTCGCCGCCAACCCCGATCCCTGGATCGCGGAATATTTCCACGGGCCGCGCGGGCGCGCGGCCAAGCAGGCGGCCACGCGCGCGCCAGGGAGTGCATGAATGGAACCCAGAGCCCATCACGTCATGATCGGCCTGTTCACCGTGCTGGTGGTCGGCGCCGCGATGCTCTTCGCCTTGTGGCTGAGCCGCTCCGGCTCGGAGGGGCGCCCGCAGGAATACGAGGTGATCTTCACCGAGGCGGTCAGCGGCTTGTCCCAGGGCAGCGCGGTGCAGTACAGCGGCATCACCATCGGCGATGTGGTGCGCCTGCGCCTGGACCCCAAGGACCCACGCCGGGTGCAGGCGCGCATCCGCATCGTCGGTAGCACGCCGATCAAGCAGGACACCCGTGCGCGCCTGTCGATCACCGGCGTCACCGGCAATGCGGTGATCCAGTTGCACGGCGGTACGCCCGGCAGCCCCGTGCTGGAAGGCGAGAACGGCAGGGTGCCGGTGATCATCGCCGACCCCTCGCCCATCGCCCGCCTGATGTCCGGTGGCGAGGACATGATGGTCGCCGTCTCGCGTCTGCTGGAACAGGCCAACAAGCTGTTTTCCGGCGAGAACGTCGCGCACGTGACCGAGACCCTGGCCCACCTGGAAGTGACCACCGCCGGTTTCGCCGCCCAGCGCGACGAGCTGCGCAAGACCCTCAAGCAGGTCAATACCGTGACCGAGGAAGCCAGCACCCTGCTGCGCACCGCCAACAACCTGCTGAGCACCAACGGACGCGAAACCTTCGCCAGCACCGAGCGCCTGCTGGCGTCGCTCGAACGCAGCAGCCGCAATGTCGAGCAGATGCTCGAGCGCAATCGCCAATCCATCGACAGCGGCATGCAGGGGCTGGGCGAACTGGGGCCGGCCATCGCCGAGCTGCGCGGCACGCTTGAGTCGTTGCGCAGTTTCTCCCGTCGTCTCGAGCAGGACCCCAGCGGCTACTTGTTGCGCCGCGACAGAATCAAGGAGTTCCAACCATGAAGCCGCTGATTCCCCTGGCCGTCCTGCTGTTGCTGGGTGCCTGCTCGATCCTGCCCCAGGGCGAGACGTTGACGGTCTATCAGTTGCCTGCAAGCCAAGGCGCGCGGGCCCAGGCTGCACCCGTGGATTGGGCGCTGCAGGTCAACCGTCCCCTGGCGCCGCCCTTGCTGGACAGCACGCGCATCGCCGTGTTGCCGGAGGGCGATCGCATCAGCGCCTACCAGGGTGTGCGCTGGGACGATCGCGGCCCGCTGTTGCTGCGTGACAGGATGATCGAGGCCTTCCGCGCCGACGGCCGAATCCCCGCGGTCAGCAGCGACGACAGCCAACTGGTCACCGACCTGGTGCTGGCCGGCGACCTGCGCGCCTTCCAGAGCGAGTACCAGGGGGGCAGGGTGGAGGTGCATATCCTGCTGGAGGCGCGCCTGGAGCACAGCGCCAGCCGGCGCATGCTCGCCAGCCGCCGCTTCGAGGTGCGCGAGGCGGCCTCGGGCGCGGCTCCGGACCAGGTGGTGAGAGCCTTCGGCCTGGCCGCCGACCGGCTCTCCGCCGAGGTTCTGGACTGGACTCTGGCCCGGGGCGCGCAAGCGGCTGCGCGCAACTGAGTGCCTCAGCCGGCCGCCTGCCGGGTGGCCGGCAGCACGTCGTTGGCGATCATCTCGCCGAAGGGCCCGGTGAGGTTGGTGACGCCGCGTCCGGCCAGGCTCGCGTAGGGCTCGGGCAGTAGCGGGAACACCAGCTCGGCGAAGCGGTAGGCCTCTTCCAGGTGCGGGTAGCCGGAGAAGATGAAGCTTTCGATGCCGAGGTCGGCGTATTCCTTGATGCGTGCCGCCACTTGCTGCGGGTCGCCCACCAGGGCGGTGCCGGCGCCGCCGCGAACCAGGCCCACGCCGGCCCAGAGGTTGGGGGCGATTTCCAGGTTGTCGCGACGCCCGCCGTGCAGCGCGGCCATGCGCCGCTGGCCTTCGGAGTCGAAGCGGGCGAAGGACTGCTGGGCGGCGGCGATGGTCTCATCGGAGATGTGTTCGATCAGCTTGCTGGCCGCGCTCCAGGCCTCCTCGGCGGTTTCCCGGACGATCACGTGCAGGCGGATGCCGAACTTGACGGTGCGGCCATGGCGGGCGGCGCGTTCGCGCACGTCGGCGATCTTCTTCGCCACGGCCTCCGGCGGCTCGCCCCAGGTCAGGTAGACGTCCACCTGTTCACCGGCCAGGTCATGGGCCGCATCGGAGGAACCGCCGAAGTAGAGCGGCGGGTAGGGCTTCTGGATGGGCGGGTAGAGGGCCTTGGCGTTCTCCACCTGCAGGTGCTTGCCGGCGAAGTCCACGGCTTCGCCCTGCAGCACGCGGCGCCAGATGCGCAGGAATTCGTCGGTGACTTCATAGCGCTCGGCGTGGCTGAGATGGATGCCATCGCCGCGATTCTCGTCCGGGTCGCCGCCGGTGACCACGTTGATCAGCAGGCGGCCGCCGGAGAGGCGGTCGAGGGTGGCGGCCATGCGCGCGGAAACCGTGGGCGAGATGATCCCCGGGCGGATCGCCACCAGGTAGCGCAGGCGCTCGGTCAGCGGCGCCAGGGCCGAGGCCACCACCCAGGAGTCCTCGCAGGAGCGGCCGGTGGGGATCAGCACGCCGTAGTAGCCGAGGCTGTCGGCGGCCTGCGCTACCTGCTTGAGGTAGGGCAGGGAGACCGGCCGGGCGCCCTGGCTGGTGCCGAGGAAATGGCCGTCGCCGTGGGTGGGGAGAAACCAGAAAACGTTCATGTCGGGTCCTTCAGGCGATCTTCAGCAGGTCGGCGGCGTTGTCGGCGAACAGTGGTACGGCGCGCTCGGCGGCGAGGGCGATGCGGGCTTTCAGGGCGTCGCTGGCAATCTGGTAGTTGTCGAAATCGGCCTCTGAGGCGTAGACGCCGATGGGCAGTGTCAGCGACTGGAAGAAGCTGAACAGCGGGCGCAGCTGGTGGTCGAGGACCAGGGCGTGGCGCTCGCTGCCACCGGTGGCGGCCAGCAGCACCGGGGTGTCCACCAGGGCGTTGAGGTCGATCAGGTCGAACAGGTGCTTGAACTGGCCGGGGTAGGAGCCGCGATAGACGGGGGTGGCCACCACCAGCAGGTCGGCGGTCTCGATGGCGCGCAGCTCGTGCTCGACGGTCTCCGGCAGCTCCTTGCGCGACAGCGCGCCGCCCACGGAGCGGGCGATGTCGCCCAGTTCGATGAGGTGGCTGCGGATGGGCAGGTGCTTGCCCAGCTCGGCGACTATGGCCTGGGTCAGCACCAGGGTGCGGGAGGGGCGAAAGGTGCTGCCGGTGACGGCGACCACGTTGATCGGTTTGCTCATGGGGTATTCCTAGTGATGTTGCACGGTGTGCAGCAAGCCAGAGCAAGGGGCGTACCAAGGCGCCAAGTGTGCGAATTCCGGGCATTTCGCCGCGGTTTACAGGCAATGGCTGATCAAAAGGCAACAGTTGTGCTGATGAAGTGTTGCCTGGGCAACACTTGGCGAGAAAATCGATATATGCATTAATCGAATATATAAATATCAATCAATAATTTTTTAATCTATATGGGTTCGGGCATGATGCAGCTGCGCTTTCGGATGCCAGGAATGCACCATGTCTCTGCTTACTCTCCCCAATGCCCGTGAACTGACCAAATCCGTACGGGCCACCGTGCTGGTGTTCAAGGACCCGGTCTCCGAGGAACTGCTTGGCCGCATCGAGCGCCTGGCGCCCAGCGAGGCCAATGCCTTGATCATTGGCGAAACCGGTACCGGCAAGGAGCTGGTGGCCCGACATATCCACAACCTCAGCCGCCGCGCTGGCGGCCCCTTCGTCGCGGTGAACTGCGGTGCCTTCGCGGAAACCCTGGTGGAGAGCGAGCTGTTCGGCCACGAGAAGGGCGCCTTCACCGGCGCGACCGGCAGCAAGGCCGGCTGGTTCGAAGCGGCCAACGGCGGCACGCTGTTTCTCGACGAGATCGGTGACCTGCCGCTGAACATGCAGGTGAAGCTGTTGCGGGTGTTGCAGGAGCGCGAGGTGGTGCGGCTGGGCTCGCGCACACCCATCCCCATCGATGTGCGCCTGGTGGCCGCGACCAACGTCAATCTGGCGGACGCGGTGATCGCGGGACACTTCCGCGAGGACCTCTTCTATCGACTGCACGTGGCCAGCATCAAGCTGCCGCCCCTGCGCGAGCGCAAGGGCGACATCCTGCCCCTGGCCGCCTTCTTCCTCGACGAGCACTGCCGGCGCCTGGGCTACACCCCGGCGACCCTCAGCGAGGAGGCCGAACGCAAGCTGCTCGGCCACAGCTGGCCGGGCAATATCCGCGAACTGGAAAACGCCATCCACCACGCCCTGCTGGTTTGCCGTAACCGCCAGGTGCAGCCGGCGGACCTGCACCTGGTGGACATGCGCCTGGCCGCCACGCGGCACGACCCTTCCCAGGCCTCCGCGCGACCGGCCGACCTGGAAGAGGCCCTGCGGGCGCTGTTCGAGGAGAACCATCCGGATCTCTATGAACAGATCGAGGAGCGGCTGTTCCGCTCCGCCTACCGCTTCTGCCACGGCAACCAGCTGCAGACGGCACGCCTGCTGGGCATCAGCCGCAACATCGTACGGGCGCGGCTGGAAAAGATCGGTGAGCTGGAAGTGGCCAGCCGCAGTCCGGGCATCCGCCTGGCCTGAGGGCGCACCCGGCGCTTATCCAGGTAATGCCCGCGCAGTAGCCCGGATGCAATCCGGGGGGCTCGCTCCCATCCCTCATCCCTTCGGAAAAGACGGTTTTCTGACTCACTTAATCGTGGATTTTGCAAGGAATGGCCTGGGCCTTCCGGGCGGTGGCAAACAGCGGATTAACGGAGTGAGAATGCTTGGATGGCTCTATTCCGGGGCTTTCAGCGGTTGGTGATGGCCCCCAGAATGGGTGGGGATGGCCCCGAAGTGCCATCCATTCGCATCTTTGTAAGAACTTATTTCGGTATTAATAGCTTATAAAACAATGAGTTAATTGATCGAATTGGTCGGAAATAGTCGTTCCGACGGTCGCTTGACAGTGTTTTTCGACGAATCTTTAGTCAGGTGTGTAAGAAATTGTTTCGTGTTGCGGGCAGCTGCATCGTGAGGGCGCTGCAGCCTTAGCCGGGAAACAATCAACGCTAGGGAGATCGTCATGAGCACTGTTTCGCGAAACCCATCCCCTGAGGCAATCGCGCCTATTGTCCTGCACCTTTCCGAATTTCACGGTCCGCCGGGTCGATGACCCGGCGTCGGCGTCTTCGCGCCGACGTCTCCAGGGATAGAACCTCCTGCTGAAGAGCATGAATCGCGCTTGTACCAGCGTCGCTTCAAGGTAGGCGTCATCTAGTCCCCCAAATCCCGCAGTCAAGTCGAAGCGTGGCGCATGTCCTTGCTGCCATGGCGCACGCCCCTACGCAGTCGGAATTGAGGAAACAACAAAATGGCCAATTTCAACCTGTCGGACCTGGACTTCATTCTTCAGCAGATTCTCATCTCCGAAGCCCACGCTGCGGGCCAGGATCTCACTGACCTGCTACCCAACGTGCAAGTGCCTTTCGGGCTGCGCACCATCGACGGCTCGTTCAACAACCTGTTCACCGGGCAGAGCGAATTCGGCGCGGCGGACAACAGCTTCCCGCGCCTGCTCGACCCGCAGTTCCGTACCGCCGGCGACAACCCGTTCATTCCCGGCACGCAGATCACCAGCTATGCCCAGACCACGGGCAACGTGTTCGACACCCAGCCGCGGACCATCAGCAACCTGATCGTCGACATGACCGCCAACAACCCGGCGGCCGTGGCGGCCGCCGCGCAGACTCCCGGCTCGGCAACCATCACCAGCCCCGGTCTGGATGGCCTGTTCGGCACCGCCGATGACACCCCGACCCTGTACATCCCGAACATTGCGCCGGACGCCGGCCTGTCGGCGCCGTTCAACGCCTGGATGACCTTCTTCGGGCAGTTCTTCGACCACGGCCTGGACCTGGTGACCAAGGGCGGCAACGACACCATCTTCATCCCGTTGCAACCGGATGACCCCCTGTTCGTGCCCGGCAGCCCGACCAACTTCATGGTGCTGACGCGCTCCACCCAGGTGGACGGTCCCGGCGCCGACGGCATTCTTGGTACCGCCGACGACACGCACCACGAGGCGCAGAACACCACATCGCCCTTCGTCGACCAGAACCAGACCTACAGCTCGCACCCGTCGCACCAGGTATTCCTGCGTGCCTACGAGCTCGGTGCCGACGGCCAACCCCATGCCACCGGCAAGCTGATCACCAACCGTGCGCTCGGCGCCGACGGTGAGTTCGGCACCGCCGATGACGTGGAAATCGGCGGCATGGCCACCTGGGCGGTGGTCAAGGCCCAGGCCCGCGACATCCTCGGGATCAACCTGACCGACGCCAATGTGTTCGACGTGCCGCTGCTGGCCACCGACCCCTACGGCAACTTCATCAAGGGCCCGAATGGCTTCCCGCAGGTGGTATTCCCCGGCCCGGACGGGATCGCGGGTACCGCGGATGACGTGCTGGTCGAAGGCAACCCCGCCGCCAACGGCGGCCTGGGCATCAGCCTGGCCGGTGCCGTCGGCACCGGTCACCAGTTCCTCATCGATATCGCCCATAGCGCCGATCCGTCGGCAGCTCCCGGCCTGGTGCGCGACGGCAATGGCGTGATCGGCGGCGTGCAGCCGGCCGGCACCTACGACGGCGAACTGCTGGATGCGCACTTCATCGCCGGCGATGGCCGGGTCAACGAGAACATCGGCCTGACCACCGTGCACCATGTGTTCCACTCCGAGCACAACCGCCTGGTGGAACAGACCAAGGCCACCTTGCTGGCCTCCAACAACCTGGCCGAACTCAGCCCCTGGCTGGTGGCCGGCACCGCGCCGGCGACCTTCCCCATCACCCCGGCACAGATCGACGCCCTGCAGTGGAACGGTGAGCGGCTGTTCCAGGCCGCCAAGTTCGGCACCGAGATGCAGTACCAGCACCTGGTGTTCGAGGAGTTCGCCCGCACCATCCAGCCCCAGGTGGATGAGTTCCTGGCGCCGTCCGGCTATGACACCACCATCGACCCGTCCATCGTCGCCGAGTTCGCCCACACTGTTTACCGCTTCGGCCACTCGATGTTGACCGAGACCGTCGACCGCTTCGACGCCAACTTCAACCCGGTGACCGTCGACCCGCTGCACCCGACCAACGACCAGCAGATCGGCCTGATCGCCGCCTTCCTCAACCCCCTGGCGTTCGCCGCCAGCGGGCCGACCGCCGAGGAAGCGGCCGGCGCCATCGTGCGTGGCCTGACCCGCACCGTGGGCAACGAGATCGACGAGTTCGTCACCGAGGCGCTGCGCAACAACCTGGTGGGCCTGCCGCTGGACCTGGCGGCGATCAACATCGCCCGTGGCCGCGACACCGGCATTCCTTCGCTGAACGCCGCACGTCGCGAGTTCTACAACATGACCGGCGACGAGCAGCTGACCCCCTACAGCAGTTGGGTGGACTTCGCCGACCACCTGAAGCACCCGGAATCGCTGATCAACTTCATCGCCGCCTACGGCACCCACGCCAGCATCACCGGCGCCGTCGACATGGCCGCCAAGCGTGCCGCGGCCACTCTGCTGGTACTGGGCGGTGCCGGCGAGCCGGCGGACCGCCTGGACTTCCTGCACAGCACCGGCACCTGGGCCAGCGCCGCCAATGGCGTCACCACCACCGGCCTGGACCTGGTGGACTTCTGGATCGGCGGCCTGGCCGAAGAGAAGATGCCCTTCGGCGGCATGCTCGGCTCGTCCTTCAACTTCGTCTTCGAGACCCAGTTGGAGGCGCTGCAGAACGGTGACCGCTTCTATTACCTGTCGCGCACTGCGGGGATGAACTTCGGCACCGAGCTGGAGAACAACTCGTTCGCCAAGCTGGTGATGAACAACACCGATGCCACTCACCTGCCCAACGCGATCTTCACCACCCCGACCTGGATCCTGGAGGTCAACCAGGCCGCCCAGCACACCGGCCTCGGCGTTACGGGCCGCGATGATCCCACCGGTGGCATCGTCATCAACGGCGTGGAAATCACCCCGCTGGTGATGCGCGACGACCCCAACACCGCCGCCGTGGAAACCAACTACCTGCGCTACACCGGTGAGGACCATGTGGTGCTCGGCGGCACCGCCCTCAACGACACCCTCATCGCCGGCGAGGGCGACGACACCCTCTATGGCGATGCCGGTGACGACGTGCTGGAAGGCGGCTACGGCAATGACACGGTCATGGGCGGTGCCGGTGACGACATCATCACCGACGCCGGTGGCGACAACCGCATGGAGGGCGGTGACGGCAACGACGTGATCCATGTCGGCAACATGATGGCCGGCGGCGCCGGCAACCTGATCCTGGGCGGCAACGGCAAGGACTTCATCGTCACCAGCGAAGACATGTCCATCACCTTCGGCGGCCAGGGCGACGACTTCATCTATAGCGCCAAGACCAGCCTGCCGCCCACCGGTAACGAGGGCGACGACTGGATCGAATGGGGCACCCAGGACGGCGCGCCCGGCGACAACTTCGCCCCGTTGCTGGCTGACAACGTGATCGGCAACGACGTCTTCGTCGGCGGCGGCGGCTTCGACGAGATGATCGGCGAGGGCGGCGACGACATCTTCGTGGGCAGCGATGCCCAGGACAAGATGGACGGCATGTCCGGCTATGACTGGGTCACCTACAAGAACGACAACATCGGCGTCACCGTCGACCTGGCCCTGGCGGCGTTCCTCGGCATCGGCGAGGTGGGCGACCACATCGCCTTCCCGGTGGCCCAATCGCCGGCCTCGATCTTCGACCGCTTCGCCGAAGTGGAGGGTTTGTCCGGTTCCGCCTTCGCCGACATCCTGCGCGGCGACGACGTCGACCCGACCACCATCATCGACCATGGCGGCACCACTGGCGGCGCCCTCACCAACCTCGACCTGATCACCGGCCTGCGGGCCTTCCTCGGTGACCAGGCCTCGGTCGGCGCGGACGCCATCCTCGGCACCGCGGACGACCTGGTGGACACCTTCATCGGCGGCAACATCATCCTCGGCGGTGGTGGTAGCGACATCATCGAAGGCCGTGGCGGCAATGACCTGATCGACGGCGACCTGATGCTCAACGTGCGCATCAGCGTGCGCCAGAACATCGACGGCACCGGACCGGAGATCGCCACCTTCGACAGCATGGTGGACCTGATTCCGCTGATGCTGAACCACACCTTCAACCCGGGACAGCTGGTGGCAGTGCGTGAGCTGGTCGATGGCGGAGCGGACTTCGACACGGCCAACTACCAGGGCCTGGCCGCCGATTACACGGTGGTGGCCAATGCCGACGGTTCCTTCACCGTGACTGACTCGGTGGCCGGCCGCGATGGCATCGACCGCCTGACAAACATCGAGCGCATCCAGTTCTCCGACGCTACCCAGGTGCTGGTCCCCGGCCTGAACGCCGAGCCGGTTGGCAGCCTGACCATCACCGACAGCAATGGCGGCGACCTGCAGGTGGGCGACTTCCTCACCGTATCGCCGGCCGCTGTCAGCGACGCCGACAACCCTGGCGGCGACCTGACCAACGTGACCTATGTCTGGCAGGTGGAACGTAATCCGGGCACCGGTGTGTTCGAGGACATCATCGCCGCCCCGGCTGGCGACCTGGCCTTCCAGAGCGCCAACGGCCTGCGCTTCCGCATCACTCCGGACGTGGCCGGGCTGTCGCTGCGGGTCAAGGGCATCTACCAGGACGCCAATGGCGTGACCGAGCAGGTGTTCTCCGCGCCCACCGACGCGGTAGCCGCCTTCACTCCGCCACCTCCGACCACGGCGGTCGAACCAGGCCCGGCCATCACCGAGAGCGGCCCCGGCGTGCAGCTGGTGCGCGGTGACCTGGACTTCATCCTCGACCAGATCCGTATCGCCGAGGCCCATGCCTCCGGCGTCGACCTGCTGTCCCTGCTGCCCAACATCCGTACCTCGATGGGGCTGCGTACGGTCACCGGCGAGTTCAACAACCTGCTGAACTTCTCCGGGATCGACCAGAGCCAGTTCGGTGCCGCGGACAATGCCTTCCCCCGGCTGCTGCCGGCGGAGTTCACCGACGAGCAGGACGAGGCGGCCTTCAACGGCATCACCAACACCAACTACAACTCCAGCACCAACGTGGTGGACAGTGACCCGAGGACCATCTCCAACCTGATCGTCGACCAGACCAACAACAACCCGGCGGCCGTCGCCGCGGCCGCCGCCAATGGCGGCTCCACCCTGGTGACCAGCCCCGGCCTGGATGGCCTGTTCGGCACCGCCGACGACCAGCAGGTGAACCTCATCCCCAACGTTGCGCCGGACGCCGGTCTGACCGCGCCGTTCAACGCCTGGATGACCTTCTTCGGGCAGTTCTTCGACCATGGCCTGGACCTGGTGACCAAGGGTGGCAACGGCACGGTGTTCATCCCGCTGCAGCCGGACGACCCGCGCTTCGTCGTGGGTAGCCCGACCAACTTCATGGTCCTGACCCGCGCCACCCAGGTGAACGGTCAACCGGGGGTGAACGAGAACACCACCTCGCCCTTCGTCGACCAGAACCAGACCTACAGCTCGCATCCCTCGCACCAGGTGTTCCTGCGCGAGTACGTGTCGACCGCCAATGGTCCGGTGGCCACCGGTGACCTGATCACCAACCGCAACCTCGGTGCCGATGGCGAGTTCGGTACCGCCGACGACGTGGAAATCGGCGGCATGGCCACCTGGGCGGTGGTCAAGGCCCAGGCCCGTGACGTACTCGGGATCAACCTGACCGATGCCAACGTGTTCAACGTGCCGCTGCTGGCCACGGATGACTATGGCAACTTCATCAAGGGCCCGAACGGCTTCCCGATGGTGGTATTCCCCGGCCCGGACGGGGTCGCGGGTACCCCGGATGACGTGCTGGTCGAGGGCAACCCCGCCGCCAACGGCGGCCTGGGCATCAGCCTGACCGGTGCGGTCGGTACCGGGCACCAGTTCCTCGTCGACATCGCCCACAGCGCCGATCCGTCGGCGGCTCCCGGCCTGGTACGGGACAACAATGGCGTGATCGGCGGCGTGCAGCCGGCCGGCACCTACGACGGCGAACTGCTGGATGCGCACTACATGGCCGGTGACGGCCGGGTCAACGAGAACATCGGCCTGACCGCCGTGCACGCGATCTTCCACTCCGAGCACAACCGCCTGGTGGAGCAGACCAAGTCCACGGTGCTGGCCAGCAACGATGTGGCCTTCATCAACGAATGGCTGTTGGCCCCGGTCACCACCTTCCCCACCACGCCGGCCGAGATCGCCGCGCTGCAGTGGAATGGCGAGCGGTTGTTCCAGACCGCCAAGTTCGGCACCGAGATGCAGTACCAGCACCTGGTGTTCGAGGAGTTCGCGCGGACCATCCAGCCCAACGTCGACCCGTTCTTCGCGCCGACCCAGGTCTATGACGTCAACCTCGATCCCTCGATCGTCGCCGAGTTCGCCCACACGGTTTACCGTTTCGGCCACTCGATGCTGACCGAGACGGTCGACCGCTTCGACGCCAACTTCAACCCGGTGACCGTCGACCCGCTGCACCCGACCAACGACCAGCAACTCGGCCTGATCGCCGCCTTCCTCAACCCGCTGGCCTATGCCGCCAGCGGCCTGACCCCGGAAGACGCCACCAGTGCAATCGTCCGTGGCGTGACCCGCACCGTGGGTAACGAGATCGACGAGTTCGTCACCGAGGCGCTGCGCAACAACCTGGTGGGCCTGCCGCTGGACCTGGCCGCACTGAACATCGCCCGTGGCCGTGAAACCGGCGTGGCGACCCTGAACCATGCCCGGGCGCAGTTCTTTGAGGCCACCGGCGACTCCAACCTCAAGCCCTATGTGAGCTGGGCCGACATGGTGATGCACCTGAAGCATCCGGAGTCGCTGATCAACTTCATCGCCGCCTACGGCACCCACGACACCATCGACGTAACGGCGACCACCCTGGCCGAGAAACGCGCAGCGGCCACCGCCATCGTCCTCGGCGGTGCCGGAGCGCCGGCTGATCGGCTGGACTTCCTGAATGGCACGGGTGCCTGGACCGGCGTGGAAACCGGTCTGAACCTGGTGGACTTCTGGATCGGCGGCCTGGCCGAGAAGGTCACGCCATTCGGCGGCATGCTGGGCTCGACCTTCAACTTCGTGTTCGAGAACCAGCTGGAGAAACTCCAGGACGGTGACCGCTTCTATTACCTGGAGCGCACCGCCGGCCTGAACTTCAACGCCGAGCTGGAAGGCAACTCCTTCAGCAAGCTGATCATGGCCAACACCCATGCCACCCACTTGCCGGGCGTGGTCTTCCTCACTCCGGCCTTCACCCTGGAGGTCAACCCGCTGCTGCAGCACACCGGTCTCAACGAGGCCGGCCCGGATGGCATACAGGGCACCGTGGACGATGTGGTGGGCGCCGATGGCGTCGCCGGCAACTCCGATCCCCTGGGCGACAACCCGCTGCTGCCGCTGGTGGTCCGCAACAACCCGGCGACGCCCGGGCTGGATACCAACTACCTGCAATACAACGGACCGGACCATGTGGTCCTGGGCGGTAGCGCCGGCAACGACATCCTGCGCTCCAGCGAGGGTGACGACACCCTCTACGGCGACGGCGGCAATGACCGTCTGGACGGCGGCTACGGCAACGACTTCATCAACGGCGGCGATGGCGACGACATCATCACGGACGTGGGGGGTGACGACAACATCAAGGGCGACAACGGCAACGACGTGATCCAGGGCGGCAATGGCGTCAACCTGATCCTCGGCGGCTTCGGCAAGGACTTCATCATCACCGGTGAAGACGCCAGCGAAGCCTTCGGCGGCCAGGGCAACGACTTCATCCTGGGCTCCAAGGCCAACGAGCAGGACATGGGTAACGAAGGGGACGACTGGCTGGAAGCCGGCACCTCCGACGGCGCTCCTGGCGACAACTTCGACCCGGCGGGCAACGACCCGATCGCCGGCAACGACGTCTACATCGGCAGTGGCGAGAACGACAAGTTCAACGCCGAGGGCGGTGACGACATCATGGTCGGCAGCGCCGGCCAGGGCGACCGCTACATCGGTGCTTCGGGCTTCGACTGGGCGACCTTCAAGGATGACCCGCGTGGCGTCACCATCGATATCAGCGACCGCTTCTTCGACCAGCCTCAGTTGCCGGGTTCGGGGGCTTCGGTACTGGCCCGCTTCGACGCGGTGGAAGGGTTGTCGGGTTCCGCCTTCGGCGACGTGATCAGCGGCGACGATGCCGACGCCACGACCCTGCCGACGGCGGGGGCCAAGGGCAGTGTCCTGACCAACATCGGCCTGATCACCGGTCTGCAGGAGTTCCTCGGCGCCGGGGTGACCTTCTTCGATGCCGGCAACATCATCCTCGGCGGTAGCGGCAGCGATATCCTCATGGGCCGGGGCGGCGACGACCTGATCGACGGTGACAAGTGGCTGAACGTGCGCATCAGCGTGCGTGCGAACCTCGATGGCACTGGCGCGGAAATCGCCACCTTCAAGACCATGGCCGAAATGGTGCCGCTGATGGTCAGCGGCACCTACAACCCCGGTCAGCTGGTGATAGTGCGGGAGATCCTGCAGGGCACCGCCGCGCTGGATACGGCGGCTTATCGGGGCCTGTCGTCGGAGTATGACTTCGTCACCAACCCGGATGGCTCGGTGACGGTGACCGACCTGGTGGCCGGCCGTGACGGCGTCGACCGCCTGACCGGGATCGAACGCCTGCAGTTCACCGATGGCACCATCGACCTGTCCGGCACCGATGCACGGCCGGTGGGCGCGGTGAACGTCAGCGACGCCACGCCGGAAGTCGGCACAGTGCTTGTCGCCAACCTGGACGGCGTGACCGACGCCGACAACGTCGGCGGCCGGGTCACCGGACCGGTGGCCTACTACTGGCAAGTGGAAACCAACCCGGGCACCGGCATCTTCGAAGACATCACCTTCGTCGCCGCCGGCGAGGCGTCCCGCGCCACCGGCAGGACCTTCCGTGTCACGGACGGCCTGGCTGGCCTGGCACTGCGGGTGATGGCTATCTACAAGGACGCCAATGGTGTGCTGGAAACGGTGCTGTCGAACGTGACCGATGCGGTGTCGGCCACCCAGGTCAACGACCTGGCGACCGGGGTGCCGGCGATCAGCGACACCACGCCAACCCAGGGTCAGGTGCTCAGCGCGAATCGCGGCACCATCGCTGACCCGGACGGCACCACCACCTCGGTGTTCAACTTCCAGTGGCAGTTCTCGAGCAATGGCGGCGGCACCTGGGCCAACATCGTCGGTGCCACGGGGGCGAACTTCACCCCGGGTGCCGGGCAGGTAGGTCAAATGCTGCGGGTGGTGGCGAGCTTTACCGATGATCAAGGATTCGCCAACACGGCGACTTCAGCCGCGACTGCTCCGGCGGGCGGGCTGTTCACGGCGGCGGCCGGAGGTAGCACCCTAACGGGTACGATCTGGAGTGACATGATGATTGGTGGGGTTGGTAACGATGTCCTGGGTGGCCGAGAGGGGGACGATGTCCTGACCGGTGGTGCTGGCGATGACTTCCTCAACGGGGGGGCAGGGGCCGACCAGATGTCGGGTGGTACAGGGAATGACGCGTTCGTTGTTCACGATGCGCTTGATGTGGTGATCGAGTTGGCCGGGCAAGGAACGGATCAAGTGCAGACCTTCCTGACGAATTACACGCTGGGCGCGAACCTTGAGAACCTGCGCTATGTGGGAACGGCCAACTTCACCGGTGTTGGTAATACCTTGGGGAATACTGTGGTCGGTGCAGTAGGTAATGACACCCTGGGTGGGCGCGAGGGTAATGATCTGCTGATGGGTGGTGCAGGAGATGACTTCCTCAATGGGTGGACAGGGAATGACCAGATGTTGGGCGGTACGGGAAACGATGTTTTCCTCGTTCATGATGCGCTTGATGTAGTGGTGGAGCAGTCGGGTGAGGGAACGGACCAGGTGCAGGTTTTCCTGGCGAGTTACACGTTGGGGACGAACGTCGAGAATCTGCGCTACATGGGTACAACAGCCTTCACCGGTGTCGGCAATACCTTGGGGAATACCGTGATCGGTGGAGCCGGCAATGACACCCTGGGCGGACGGGAGGGCAGTGATATCCTGACCGGTGGTGCAGGCGACGACTTCCTCAACGGGTGGACAGGGGCTGACCAGATGTCAGGCGGTACGGGAAACGACGTCTTCATCGTTCACGACGCGCTTGATGTGGTGATCGAGTTGGCAGGGCAAGGGACGGATCAAGTGCAGACCTTCCTGGCGAATTATACGCTGGGCACGAACGTCGAGAATCTGCGCTACATGGGAACGGCGAACTTCACCGGTGTCGGCAATGGCCTTTCGAACACCATGCAAGGAGGGGTAGGGAACGATTCCCTGACTGGTGGACTGGGTAATGATGTCTTCCGCTTTGCCGCCGGCTTCGGCCAGGACCGCATCCTGGACTTCGACGCCAACCCGGCCGGTGGCCAGGACCGGATGGACATCGCCAGCCTGGGCATCACTGCGGCGAACTTCGCGACGAATGTGGTGATCACCGATGTCGGGGCGGATACCCGTGTGGCGATCGGGGCCAACAGCATCACCCTGGTGGGGGTTGCCGATGCCACCACCGTCACCCAGGCGGACTTCACTCTTGGGTAAGGAGGTCGCTGTCCATCAGTTGAGGAAAAGGAAAGGGGGTGGAGCATTCGATGCTCCACCCCCTTTTTTCATGTTGGGCGCCTCTACTTCGGTGTTTTCGGCCTGTGTCGTCTTTCTGGCGACACCTTTCGTAAGGCCAGAATTACCCGCTTTTCCCCCACCTCTGGGCCCCCATTCCCCAGCAAAAAACATGCCTCCGAATTGCCCGGATATCCCACTTGAGTCAACGGTTGTATTCCGCTGATAAGTGGGAAACACCGCTGCGGCCGCTCTAGAACGGGCATTTCAGTTGTAGGGAGAAGGGCGTGCCAGGACCGATATCAGAGTGCTACTGGATGTTGATCAAGGTCAGGCAGTCTTTATTTATAGCTTTCTTATTTAAAATCAATAATTTAGTGTGTTTTTACATTTGGTAATACATTGCGACGTTTTATTGACAGTGCTCTGGGCCGGGGCTTTAGTCAGGGTGTGTAGAAGCATGACCGTTTTTTGGCACGCAGCGACGTTGAGGGACGGCACTGCGAGCGCCACCACAAGAGTGCTAGGGAGAACACCGTGATGAGCATCGCTTCAGTCCAGCACCAGGGGTCGACCGGCCCCTCGATACCTGAGTCCACCCGGGTCCGCTTCCACGGCCCGCCTCGCACCTGACCGGACGCGCCGCCTTCGCGCGCGGCGCTGACAGGGACAAATCCAACCAGTCGGAACTGAGCCACTTCCAAGGCTTGGCGGGTTCGGCCGCGACTGCGATTTGCCCGGCTCGATCGCTTTCCATTTCGAAACGTGGAATCGCACCCGCGCGGGCGTGATTCGGCCTGACTTATTGCTGTCGGATTGAGGAAAACAAAATGGCCAACTTCATCAAGTCTGACCTGGAATTCATTCTCCAGCAGATTCTCATCGCTGAAGCTCATGCCTCTGGCGCCGATTTGTCGTCGCTGCTGCCCAACTCGCAAGTGCCCTGGGGCCTGCGGACCGTCGATGGATCATTCAACCATTTGGTGACGGGGCAGACCGGCTTTGGTGCCGCGGACGAACTCTTCCCGCTGATGCTGGAGCAGAATTTCCGCAACGACCTGGACGGCGACACCATCGACATCAATGGTCCCGCGCCCGGTGGTGTACTGACCAACACCAACTACGCCACCACCGGCCCGGTAAACGGCAACGTGGTGGATGCCGACCCGCGGATCATCTCCAACCTGATCGTCGACCAGACCGCCAACAACCCGGCAGCGGTGGCAGCCAACGGTGGCAACCCGCCCGTGCTCAGCCCCGGTCTCGATGGCATCTTCGGCACCCCGGACGACCAGGAAGTGTTCTTCATTCCTAATACCACCCCGGATGAAGGCCTGTCGGCGCCGTTCAACTCCTGGATGACCTTCTTCGGGCAGTTCTTCGACCATGGCCTGGACCTGGTGCAGAAGGGCAACAACGGCACCATCTTCATTCCGCTGCAGCCGGATGACCCGCTCTTCGTGCCGGGCGGTTCGACCAATTTCCTGGTCCTGACCCGCGCCGACAACGTAGCCGTGGGCAACGGCGCCGATGGCCTGCCGAACACCGCCGATGATGTTCACCGCCACCTCAACACCACGTCTCCTTTCGTTGACCAGAACCAGACCTACAGCTCCCATCCGTCGCATCAGGTGTTCCTGCGCGCCTACGAGCTGAATGCCGATGGCGAACCCGTTGCCACTGGTGGGTTGATCACCAATCGCAACCTGGGTGCCGATGGCGATTTTGGTACCGGCGACGACGTCGAGATTGGTGGCATGGCCACCTGGGGCGTGGTCAAGGCCCAGGCCCGCGACATCCTCGGCATCAACCTGACCGATGCCGATGTCGGCAACATTCCCTTGCTGGCCACCGATGCCTACGGCAATTTCATCAAGGGGCCGAATGGCTATCCGCAAGTCGTGTTCGTCGGCCCCGATGGCCTGCCGGGCACCGCTGACGACGTGCTGGTGGAGGGCAACCCGGCCGCGCCCATCAGCCTGGCGGGTGCCGTGCGTACCGGCCATGCCTTCCTCGATGACATCGCCCACAGCGCCAACCCGTTCAACACCCAGACGGGCGCTCCGCTCGCTCCGGACGCCGATGGCATCGCCGGTACCAACGACAACCTGCCCGGCACCTACGACAACGAATTGCTGGATTCCCACTACATCGCCGGTGATGGCCGGGTCAACGAGAACATCGGCCTGACCGCCGTGCACCATGTCTTCCACTCGGAGCACAACCGCCTGGTGGAACACACCAAGGAGACGGTGCTGCAGTCCAATGATCTGGCCTTCCTCAACCAGTGGCTGTTGACTCCGGTCACCGCGGTGCCGACCACCCCGGCCGGCATCGACGCCCTGCAGTGGAACGGCGAGCGGCTGTTCCAGGCCGCCAAGTTCGGCACCGAGATGCAGTACCAGCACCTGGTGTTCGAGGAGTTCGCCCGCAAGGTGCAGCCGAACGTCGATGCGTTCCTCGCGCCTACCGGATTCGATGCCTCGATCAACCCGGCGATAGTCGCCGAGTTCGCCCATGTGGTGTACCGCTTCGGCCACTCCATGCTGACCGAAACCATCGACCGCCTGGACGAGAATTTCAACAGCAGCGAGATCGGCTTGATCGCCGCCTTCCTCAATCCCCTGGAGTTCGCCAACAGCGGCCTGACTCCAGACCAGGCGGCCGGCGCCATCATCCGTGGCGTGACCCGCCAGCAGGGCAACGAGATCGACGAGTTCGTCACCGAGGCCTTGCGCAACAACCTGCTGGGCCTGCCGCTGGATCTGGCCACCATCAATATCGCCCGTGGCCGCGATGCCGGCGTGCCGTCGCTCAACGCCGCGCGCCGCGAGTTCTACGAGATGACCGGCGACAGCCAGCTGGAGGCTTACAGCAGCTGGGCCGATTTCATGGGCAACCTCAAGCATGAGGCGTCCCTGATCAACTTCATCGCCGCCTATGGCACCCACTCGACCATCACCGACGCGACCACCCTCCAGGGCAAGCGTGACGCAGCGATGGCCATCGTCCTGGGTGGTACCGGCGCGCCGAGCGACCGTATTGATTTCCTCTTCAGCACCGGTACCTGGGCCAACACCACGGCGCGTACCAAGGACACCGACGGCTTCACCAACACAGGTCTCGGCAATATCGACTTCTGGGTCGGCGGTCTGGCCGAGAAGCAGATGCCCTTCGGCGGCCTGCTCGGCTCCACCTTCAATTTCGTCTTCGAGACCCAGTTGGAGGCCCTGCAGAACGGTGACCGCTTCTACTACCTGGCACGTCTGGCGGGACTGAACTTCCTCACCGAGATGGAACAGAACTCCTTCTCCAAAATGGTGATGGAGAACACCGACGTCACCCGCCTGCCGGCGGATATCTTCTCTACACCGGGGCTCATTCTGGAGGTGGACCAGGATCTTCAGTTCAACGCCAGCGTCAGGGACCCGGGTGCGGACGGCGTGTTCGGTGACAACCCTGCGACCGTCGGCGTGGATGAAAGCCTCGACGACACCCCCGGCAACGCCGACCCGCTGGGCGACAACCCGCTGATCCCCCTGGTGATCCGCGACAACCCTGCCACCCCCGGGTTGGACACCAACTACTTGCACTACACCGGCGACGAGCACGTGGTGCTGGGCGGCACCGCCGGTAACGACATCCTGATCGCCAGTATCGGCGACGACACCATCTGGGGCGACGGCGGCAACGACCGTATCGAAGGCGGCGACGGGGTGGACAGCCTCAATGGTGGAGCCGGCGACGACATCATCACCGACATGGGCGGCGACGATAACATCAAGGGCGACGACGGTAATGACGTCATCCATGGCGGCAATGGCTTCAACCTGATCCTGGGCGGTGCCGGCAACGACTTCATCATTACCGGCGAAGACGTGTCGGAAACCTTCGGTGGTACCGGCAACGACTTCATCTACGGCGCCAAGGGCAACCTGCAGACCGCCGGTAACGAAGGTGATGACTGGATCGAAATCGGCACCCAGGACGGTGCCCCCGGTGACAACTTCTCGCCCTTCGCCCTGGATGAAGTGGCCGGCAACGACGTCTTCGTCGGTGGCGGTGGCTTCGACGAGATGATCGGTGAGGGTGGCGACGATATCTTCTTCGGCTCCGAAGGCGCCGATCACTTCGACGGCGGTTCCGGTTTCGACTGGGTGAGCTACAAGTTCGACCCCGCCGGTGTGCTGGCCGACATGATCGTCGACGACTTCTTCGAGCCGCCGGTCCCGGCCTCCAACGCCGGCATCTTCGACCGCTTCGCCTTCGTCGAAGGCCTGTCGGGCTCGCAATTCGGTGACATCCTGCGCGGCGACAATGCCGATGCGGCGGAAATCGCCGAGAACGGCCCGCTGGGCAGCGTGCTCAACCAGGCCAGCATCGACCTGATCGCCGGGTTGCAGGAGTTCCTCGGTGCCGGCGTCACCTCCTTCGGTGGCGGCAATATCATCCTCGGTGGCGGCGGTAGCGACATCCTCGAAGGCCGCGGCGGCGACGACCTGATCGATGGCGACCGCACGCTCAACGCCTATGTCAGCGTGAGGACCAATGTCGACGGAACGGGCCCAGAGCTTCGCCGGGTCGATAGCATCGGCGCGCTGATCCCCGACATGTTGTCCGGTGCGATCAACCCCGGTCAGTTGGTGATCGTCCGTGAGATCGTCCAGACCACCGGGTTCAACTACGACACGGCGGTGTACTCGGGCAACTTCGACGACTACCAGATCGATATCGACAACAACGGCACGACGCTGGACTTCAGCGATGACGTGATCACGGTGACCCACCTGGAGGTAGATCTTGACGGTAACACCGTCATCGGTGCCGACGGTGTCGACCGGCTGACGGGTATCGAGCGACTGCAGTTCAACGATATCTCCGTCGCCCTGCTGCCAGGTCTCAACGCAGGGCCGGACGGGCAACTGCAGATCAGCGACAACACCCCGGAAAATGGCCAGGTGCTGACCGCCTCGTCGCTGCTGGTGACCGATGCGGACAACGTCACCGGGCTAAACCCCACGGGCGCGATCACCGGGCCCGTCGGCTATTTCTGGCAGCGGGAAACCGTTGCCGGCTCGGGCCTGTTCGTGGATATCGTCACCGAGGCCGGGGAACGTCCGGAAACCGCGCAAGGCAACAGCTTCCGCGTGACCGCCGACCTCGACGGCCTGGCCCTGCGGGTGCGTGCGGTCTACAAGGACGCCAACGGCGTGCTGGAGAGCGTCTTCTCCAACGCCACGGCGGCGGTGAACGGCAACGTGGTGGTGGCGCCGCCGACGGCCCTGCCGCAGGAAACCTACGTCGCCAGCCCGGGTGTGCATATCATCCGTAGCGACCTGCAGTTCATCCTTGACCAGATCATCGTCTCCGAGCGTCACGCGGCCGGTGAGAACCTGCTGGATATCGTGCCGAACTCCCGTGGCGCATTCGGTCTGCGCACCGTGGACGGCTCCTTCAACAACCTGGTTCCGGGTCAGGAACACTTTGGCGCGGCCGACCAGCCGTTCCCGAACCTGGTACCGCCGGTGTTCCGCGATGACCAGGATGGCGACAGCATCGACACCAACGGCCCCGCCCCTGGCGGCGTGCTGACCAACACCGACTACGGCGCCCCGGGCAGCGTGGCCGATGTCGATCCTCGGGTTATTTCCAACCTGATCGTCGACCAGACCATCACCAACCCGGCGGCGGTGCAGGCCTATGTGGATGCCGGCCTGGGTACCCTGGACCCCAACGGTGTGCTGCTGGACCTGAACGGCGTGGCAATCCCGGCCGGGCAGCCGCTGTTCATCCCCAACACCGCGCCGGACGAAGGCCTGTCCGCCGGCTTCAACTCCTGGTTCACCCTGTTCGGCCAGTTCTTCGACCATGGCCTGGACCTGGTGACCAAAGGTGGCAACGGCTTCGTCTTCGTGCCGTTGCAACCGGATGACCCGCTCTTCGTGCCGGGCGGCAACTCCAACTTCATGATCCTGACCCGCACCAGCACCGATGCGCCCGGGCAGGACGGGGTGATGGGCACCGCCGACGACATCATCGGTGGCGGACCGCTGAACACCACCACGCCCTTCGTGGACCAGAACCAGACCTACACCTCCCACGCCTCGCACCAGGTGTTCCTGCGCGAATACGAGCTGAACGCCAACGGTGATCCGGTGGCTACCGGGCGCATGCTCGATGGCGTGGGTGGCCTGCCCACTTGGGCCGAGGTCAAGGCCCAAGCCGCGCAGATGCTGGGTATCCAGCTGACCGATGGCAATATCGGCAACGTGCCGCTGTTGGCCACCGACCTCTACGGCAAGTTCATTCCGGGGCCGAACGGGTTCGCGCAGATCGTCACCCTGGTGGGCGATGACATCGTCTTCGTGGAGGGTAACCCCGCCGCCAACGGCGGGCTGGGCGTCGCCATCCCGGGCAATGCGCTGTTCACCGGGCATGCCTTCCTGGATGACATCGCCCACTCCGCCAACCCCTTCAACAGCCAGACCGGCGCGCTGATGACGGCGGATGCGGATGACATCGTGAACCCCGGACCTGCAGCACCGGGCACCTTCGACGATGAACTGCTCGACCGCCACTTCATCACCGGCGACGGACGTGGCAACGAAAACATCGGCCTGACCGCCGTGCACCATGTGTTCCATGCCGAGCACAACCGCATGGTCGACCAGATCAAGGCCGTGGTGCTGGCCAGCAACGATCCGACCTTCATCAGCAACTGGCAGAATGCGGATGGCAGCTGGAATGGCGAGCGTCTGTTCCAGGCCGCGCGCTTCACCACCGAGATGCAGTACCAGCACCTGGTGTTCGAGGAGTTCGCACGCAAGGTGCAGCCGCAGGTGGATGTGTTCTTCAACGCCACCCAGGTGTACGACACGACGATCAACCCGGCCATCGTCGCCGAGTTCGCCCACGTGGTGTATCGCTTCGGCCACTCCATGCTCACCGAGACCGTCGACCGGCTGAATCCGAACTTCACCGATGCCGGCAGCATGGACCTGATCGATGCCTTCCTGAACCCGTTGGCCTTCAACAACAATGGTGCACTGTCGGCGGAGGAAGCGGCGGGCAATATCGTTCGCGGCATGACCCGGCAGACCGGCAACGAGATCGATGAGTTCGTTACCGAGGCGCTGCGCAACAACCTCCTGGGCCTGCCGCTCGACCTGGCGACCATCAACATCGCCCGTGGCCGTGATACCGGCGTGCCCACGCTCAACGCGGCACGCCAGGAGTTCTACAACGCCACCGGCGACAGCCAGCTGCGGCCCTACACCAGCTGGGTCGACTTCGCCGCGCACCTGAAGCACCAGACGTCCATCGTCAACTTCATCGCGTCTTACGGCACCCACGCCGAGCTGCTGGCAGCCGACGTCAACACGACGGCCGAGAAGCGCGCGGTGGCCTTCGCCCTGGTATTCGGTGGTGATGCGGTGATCAATGAAGGGGAGGTGGGATTAGAGCGCGTCTTCACGGCCGACACGGCGGATCGCCTGGCCTTCCTCAATGGGCCGGCGGCCACCACCGGGGTCAACGACATCGACCTGTGGATCGGTGGTCTTGCCGAGCGGCAGATGCCCTTCGGTGGCCTGCTGGGCTCGACCTTCAACTTCGTGTTCGAGAACCAGATGGAGAAACTCCAGGACGGCGACCGTTTCTACTACCTGGAACGCACGGCGAGCATGAACTTCCTCGCCGAACTGGAGAACAATTCCTTCGCCAAGATGGTGATGGCCAATACCAACGCAACCCACCTGCCGGGGGACATCTTCTCCACACCCGGCTTCATCCTCGAAGTCGACCAGAGCCGGCAATTCACTGGTCTTGGCGCCGATGGCCAGGCCGACCCCGAAGGTGGCAGCGCCTTGCTGCCCTGGGTGATTCGCGACAACCCGGTGAATACCGACAGCGCCGCGACGCCCTTCTACAACGAGGCCAACACCAACTACCTGCGCTACACCGGTGACGAGCACGTGGTGCTGGGTGGCACCAACGGCAACGACGTGCTGATCGCCAGCATCGGCGATGACACGATCTGGGGCGATGGCGGTAATGATCGCATCGAAGGGGGTGACGGCAATGACCTGATCCGTGCCGGCGATGGCGACGACATCATCACTGACCGCGGCGGCGACGATAACATCCAGGGCGACGGCGGCAACGACGTCATCCATGGCGGCAATGGCATCAACCTGATCCTGGGTGGCCAGGGCAACGACTTCATCGTTTCCGGTGAGGACTCCACCGAGATCTTCGGCGGCGTGGGCAACGACTTCATCCTCGGAACCCGGGCCAACGAAGCGCAGTTCGGCAACGAGGGCGACGACTGGCTGGAACTCGGTGGTCCGGACGGCAACGCCGGCGACAACTTCAACGAGTTCGGCCTGGACAACGTGCCCGGCAACGATGTGTACATCGGCGAGCGCGGCATCATCGATCGCATGGATGGCGAGGGCGGTGACGACATCATGCTCGGCAATGGCGGCGAGGGCGACCGCTACGTTGGTGGCTCGGGCTTCGACTGGGCGGTGTTCCGCGATGATCCGCAGGGGGTCAACATCGAGTTCGACCTGCGTGCCTTCGACGAGACTCCGGTGACCCCGTCGACCGCGTCGCTGCTGACCCGATTCGAGTTCATGGAAGGCCTCTCGGGCTCCTCCCACAGCGACATCCTGAAAGGAGACGACCGCGATGCGGCAGCGATCTCCACCTCGGGCGTGAACGGAAGCATCCTTACCAACATCGGCCTCATCGCCGGATTGCAGGAGTTCCTGGGGGCGGGCGTGACCTCCTTCGGCGCCGGCAACATCATCCTCGGCGGCAGCGGTAGCGACATTATCGAAGGCCGGGGTGGTGACGACCGGATCGATGGCGACAGGTCCATGACCGTCTACATCAGCGTGCGCCAGAACGCCAACGGCACCGGGCCGGAGATCGATCGCGCCTTGAGCATGACCGAGCTGGTCCACGACATGCTCACCGGTCGCTACACTCCGGGCCAACTGGTGATCGCCCGTGAAATCCAGGCGGGCAACGGTGCCTTCAACTACGACACCGCCGGGTTCTCCGGCAACCGCGCCGACTACACCGTCGCGAACAATGGCGACGGCACCTGGACGGTGACCGACAGCGTGGCCGGCCGCGATGGCGTGGACCGCCTGAGCGGCATCGAGCGCCTGCAGTTCAACGACGTTAGCGAGGCACTGGTGGCTGGCCTGAACAGCGGCCCGCAAGGGTTGGCTTCCATCAGCGATGCCACGCCGGAAGTCGGTACCCGTCTGGTGGCCTCCATCGCCGGGGTAACCGATGCCAACAACGTCGGCGGCCGGGTCACCGGACCTGTGTCCTACTACTGGCAGGTGGACGAGCGCGGTGACGGCATCTTCGAAGACATCATCATCGAAAATGCCGGCGCCGAACTGGCCCGGGCCACGGGGCCGAGCTTCCTCGTCACCGCCGCCCAGGCCGGCCTGGCCATGCGCCTGAAGGCCATCTACAAGGACGCCAACGGCGTGCTGGAAACCGTCTACTCGGCGGTGACCGCTCCGGTTTCGACGGTGCAGGTCAATGACCTGGCGACCGGGGTACCGCTGATCAGTGACGCTACGCCGACCCAAGGCCAGGTGCTTACCGCAAGTCGCGGCACCATCGCCGACCCGGACGGCACCACCACCTCGGTGTTCAACTTCCAGTGGCAGTCCTCCAGCAATGGCGGCGGCACCTGGGCCAACATCGTCGGCGCCACGGGGGCGAACTTCACCCCGGGTGCCGGGCAGGTAGGTCAAATGCTGCGGGTGGTGGCGAGCTTTACCGATGATCAAGGATTCGCCAACACGGCGACTTCAGCCGCGACTGCTCCGGCGGGCGGGCTGTTCACGGCGGCGGCCGGAGGTAGCACCCTAACGGGTACGATCTGGAGTGACATGATGATTGGTGGGGTTGGTAACGATGTCCTGGGTGGCCGAGAGGGGGACGATGTCCTGACCGGTGGTGCTGGCGATGACTTCCTCAACGGGGGGGCAGGGGCCGACCAGATGTCGGGTGGTACAGGGAATGACGCGTTCGTTGTTCACGATGCGCTTGATGTGGTGATCGAGTTGGCCGGGCAAGGAACGGATCAAGTGCAGACCTTCCTGACGAATTACACGCTGGGCGCGAACCTTGAGAACCTGCGCTATGTGGGAACGGCCAACTTCACCGGTGTTGGTAATACCTTGGGGAATACTGTGGTCGGTGCAGTAGGTAATGACACCCTGGGTGGGCGCGAGGGTAATGATCTGCTGATGGGTGGTGCAGGAGATGACTTCCTCAATGGGTGGACAGGGAATGACCAGATGTTGGGCGGTACGGGAAACGATGTTTTCCTCGTTCATGATGCGCTTGATGTAGTGGTGGAGCAGTCGGGTGAGGGAACGGACCAGGTGCAGGTTTTCCTGGCGAGTTACACGTTGGGGACGAACGTCGAGAATCTGCGCTACATGGGTACAACAGCCTTCACCGGTGTCGGCAATACCTTGGGGAATACCGTGATCGGTGGAGCCGGCAATGACACCCTGGGCGGACGGGAGGGCAGTGATATCCTGACCGGTGGTGCAGGCGACGACTTCCTCAACGGGTGGACAGGGGCTGACCAGATGTCAGGCGGTACGGGAAACGACGTCTTCATCGTTCACGACGCGCTTGATGTGGTGATCGAGTTGGCAGGGCAAGGGACGGATCAAGTGCAGACCTTCCTGGCGAATTATACGCTGGGCACGAACGTCGAGAATCTGCGCTACATGGGAACGGCGAACTTCACCGGTGTCGGCAATGGCCTTTCGAACACCATGCAAGGAGGGGTAGGGAACGATTCCCTGACTGGTGGACTGGGTAATGATGTCTTCCGCTTTGCCGCCGGCTTCGGCCAGGACCGCATCCTGGACTTCGACGCCAACCCGGCCGGTGGCCAGGACCGGATGGACATCGCCAGCCTGGGCATCACTGCGGCGAACTTCGCGACGAATGTGGTGATCACCGATGTCGGGGCGGATACCCGTGTGGCGATCGGGGCCAACAGCATCACCCTGGTGGGGGTTACCGATGCCACTACTGTCAACCAGGCTGACTTCGTCCTGGCATAAGGAGGCCATTGGCAACAGGTTGTAGGTAACGCAAGAAGGGATGGGGCGCTTGGCGCCCCATCCCTTTTTCATGCCGGGAGAAATTGGGGGTCAGTGCGCTTGATATTCCGAACAGTCAGTGCGTATTTTTGTACAGGCCGCCATCCAGAGCGGTCGTCGTACACAAGGACAACAATCATGACTACTGAAGTCCGCGGCCCGCTCGCCGAGCGTCTGGCTGGCGTTGAAGAGGTCGAGTGCGTCACGCCGGACCTGAACGGGGTGATGCGCGGCAAGGTGATGACAGGGGAGGGCTTCCTCTCCGGGCGTCGACTGCAACTGGCGCGGGGCGTGCTTCTGCAATGCATCATGGGTGGTTATCCACCGGCCCGTTTCTATGGCGGCGACGACGGCGACCTGGCCCTGGTGGCCGCGCCCGGCCAGGTCCATCGCTTGCCGTGGAGCGAGCGCCCGCGTGCCCTGGCGATCTGCGATGCCCAGGAACTGGATGGTCGGCCGTCCGGACTGTCCACCCGCGGCCTGTTGCGCCGGGTGCTGGACCGTTACGCGGAACACGGCTGGAAACCCGTGGTGGCGACCGAGTTGGAGTTCTTCGTCTTCGCGCCCAGTCCTGATCCGCAGCAGGCCTTCCAGCCGCCGCTGGGCCTGGATGGGCGGCGCGAGGTGGGTTGCTCGGCTTTCAGCGTGTCGTCCAACAATGGCCTGCGGCCCTTCTTCGAGGAGGTCTATCGCGTCATGGAGGCCTTCGGCATGCCCCGCGATACCTTCATGCACGAGATGGGCATCAGCCAGTTCGAGATCAACTTCCTCCACGGTGACCCGCTGCTGCTGGCCGACCAGACGTTCCTGTTCAAGCACCTGCTCAAGGAATTGGCGCTCAAGCATGGTGTCCAGGTGGTCTGCATGGCCAAGCCGCTGGCGCACACGCCGGGCAGCTCGATGCATATCCACCAGAGTGTGGTGACCCTCGACGGCGAGCAGAACATCTTCAGCGACGCCAGCGGCCAGGCCACCGACGCCTTCTCTCATTTCATCGGTGGCCAGCAGGCGGCCATGGCGGATTTCACGGCGCTGTTCGCGCCCAACGTGAATTCCTACCAGCGCCTCTGTCATCCCTATGCCTCGCCCAACAACGCCTGCTGGTCCCACGACAACCGGGCGGCGGGCCTGCGCATCCCGGCCAGCGCGCCGGTGGCGAGAAGGGTGGAGAATCGCCTGCCGGGTGCGGACGCCAACCCTTACCTGGCCATTGCCGCCAGCCTGGCGGCGGGTCTTTACGGGATAGAGCGGCAACTGCAGCCGAGCGCGCCCATCCAGGGCGAGTTCGAGGCGCCGGAAGAGTTGCTGCTGCCTTGTACCCTTCATGCGGCCATCGAGCGTCTGAAACGCAGCGATCTGGCGCGAGAACTGTTCGGCAACGAGTTCATCGACGGCTACATTGCTACCAAGACGATGGAGCTCAGCAGCTTCTTCGATGAGATCACGCCATGGGAGCGGCGAATCCTCGCTTCCCAGGTGTGATCGCCCAAGGGCCGTTCGATGGGGCGGCCAACCCTGTACAAGGAGCCGTCTGGAGCGCCGATGCATCGGATCTGGAAGTCGTTTCGCGCACTGTATTTCGCCACCCTGCTCATGCTGATCGGCTCGGGCCTGCTCAGTACCTACCTCGGTCTGCGCCTGGCCGCGGACAAGGTGGACGGGCTCTGGGTCGGCGCCCTGATGGCCGCCAACTATTTCGGCCTGATCCTGGGCGGCAAGCTGGGTCACCGGCTGATCGCCCGCGTCGGGCATATCCGCGCCTACGTGGCCTGCGCCGGTGTGGTGACGGCGGCGGTGCTCGGCCACGGACTGATCAACTTCCTGCCGGCCTGGCTGGTCATGCGGATGCTGGTGGGCCTGGGGATGATGTGCCAGTACATGGTGATCGAGAGCTGGCTCAGCGAGCAGGCGGACGCCGGCATGCGTGGCCAGGTGTTCGCCGGCTACATGGTGGCGTCCTACCTGGGCCTGGTGTTGGGGCAACTGGTGCTGGTCCTGCATCCGGGGCTCGGATCGGAGCTGCTGATGCTGGTCGCCATGTGCTTCGCCCTGTGCCTGGTGCCGGTGGCGCTGACCCGCAAGTTGCACCCGGCTCCGCTGCATCCGGCGCCGCTGGAGCCGCGTTTCTTCATCCGGCGGGTGCCGCAGTCGATGACCACGGTGCTGGTTTCCGGCCTGGTGATCGGTTCCTTCTACGGCCTGGCGCCGCTCTACGCCACCGCCCAGGGCCTGCCAACCGAACAGGTGGGCCTGTTCATGGGCAGCTGCATCCTCGCCGGCCTGTTGGTGCAGTGGCCGCTCGGCTGGTTGTCGGACCGCCACGATCGCGCAGTGCTGATCCGCAGCACCGCCGCGCTACTGGCATTGGCCGCCTTGCCCCTGGCGCTCATGCCGTCGGTGCCCCTGAAAGTGCTGTTCCCGGTGGGCTTCCTGGTCTGTCTGTTGCAGTTCAGCCTCTATCCGCTGGCGGTGGCGTTCTCCAACGACCATATAGAAGCCGAGCGCAGGGTCTCGCTCACCGCCATGCTGCTGATCACCTTCGGCGTGGGCGCCAGTATCGGACCGCTGCTGACCGGCGCGCTGATGAAGCTGCTGGGGCCGAACATGCTCTATGCCTTCGTCAGCTTCTGTGCCGCGGTGCTGGTGTTGCGCGTGCGGCCGGATGCGGTCACCGGTCTGCACCGGGTCGATGACGCACCGCTGCACCATGTGCCGACGCCGGACAACATGACCAGTTCGCCGCTGGTGGCGGCGCTGGACCCGCGGGTCGACGAAAAGGACGTACAGGACCAGATGCAGAACGGCGACAACCCATCCGCCGAACCCCCGGCCGAGGACAGGCCGGAGCAACCGCAGCCCGACAAATAATGGCCCAACGCCACGTCATTTTTGTCCAATGATCGACCGGTGTGGTTGCTTCAAGCCCAGGGGCCACCTTGGGCTTCAAGGAGGAACTGGTCATGACGTTGAGCATCTCCCTGCATTTGCTGGCAAGCGCTCCGCACGCCGGCAAGCACCATCCCCGCTTGCTCCCGACGCTGGGAACGGAAGGAGTGATCCAGTTGCACAGGCAACTGGTGGCGCGTGTTCTCAATCTGCCGCCCTTGGGTTTCAGCGAGCGGATCTTCTGGATCGAGGATGGGCCGGACGAGCTCCTCGAAGCCCTGGCCGAGGACAACGACTGGATGGTGGTGGGGCAACCGGTGGGCGACCTGGGGGAGCGAATGCGACGGATCGCCGCCCTGGGCCTTTCCGAGAACGACGCCGTGGTGCTTATCGGCCAGCACTGCCCGATGTTGGATGCCGATTACCTGTCAGCCGCCTGTGAGGCCCTGGACCAGCACCAGGCCGTGTTGGGGCCAACCGAGGACGGTCGCTATGCGCTGCTTGGCCTGCGCCGCGTCGATCCACGGCTGTTCGAGTCGATGCCTTGGGGCAGCGACCAGGTATTGGCCAGGACGTGCGAACGGCTGCAGGAACTGGAGTGGCCGCACGGGCTGCTGCCCAGGCTCTGGGTACTGGATGATCCCGAACACCTGCCGCGACTGGGGCGGTTGGGAATCAAGCTCGGGACTGGCTGAGCCCGGCGCGGCGCTTGGGCCGCGCACCCTGGTCGTCTAGAAGAGGTCGTCCTTCTCGAACCGGCGCGCTTCGCGCTGCAGTTGATAGACGAAGCGCTCGATATTGCGTTGCACCAGGCCGCTCATGTTGTGGAAGCGGATACCGACGAAGCTCATGCCGGTCTTCTCGTCGAACTGCAGGTGACGCAGTTCCACGGGCGTGGTGATGGGGCCGATCGACAGCTTGGCGCTGAAGCGCTCATAGACCTGGCCGGGCTGCAGGCGACCACTCAGGTCGCCTTCGAAGCGCAGTCTGCAGCCGGTGGCGGAGACGTCCAGCATCACTCCCTTGTACGGCGCCGACAGCTTGTCGCCATCCAGCTCGATGGGCACCCACTGGCTTTGCTTGAGGGTGGCGCGGAACGCGTTGCGGCGCTGGTGGTAGGTCACCTCGTCGGGCAGGGCGCACCAGTAGCAGCGATCACCCTCGAACTCGCCCACCGTGGCGGCCTGTTGGGTTTCCCAGGCGATCCGCACGCCCTCGTGGAAGCTTTCGATGCGGAAGGTCTCGCCATTGCGCAGGAAGCGCTCGCCATCGTTGGGGATCATTTCGTCCAGGGCCACCAGGCCGCGATCACGATCCACCTCGACCAGATAGCTCTGGAACCGCTGGTTGCGGTCGTGGAAGGTGATGATCAGCGGGTCGTGGTGTTGTTGCAGCAGACGGAGATTGGCCAGGATCTCAACCGGTGCCTTGAGCACCTTGGGAGGCTGGGGGCCGTTTTCTTCGTGGAATGGGCTGGACACGGTCCAAATCTCTCCGAACACAAAAGCAGGTCGCACACAGAGCATAGTGGCATCTTGCCTCCATGTCTTCGTGCCTTTCTTGTAATGTCTTGTCAGGCCTGGCTGAGCGGGCGCTGCTGGCCGATTCTAGCGGCAGCGCCACGACTGTCATAGAGGCTCGGGGTGTCGCCGCCGCGCAGGATACCGAGCATGCCGCCGACCGATGCACGGTTGGCGCGAATCAGTCGGCCATTGCGCTCGTTGAGCTGCTGGCAGCTCTCCAGCAACTGACCCAGTTCGTCGCCGCGCGCCAGGAGTTCCTGGCCGAGGGGCGAACGCTCGGCGAGCCGCTGCAGGCCGGCGCGGTCGGTACTGAGCTGTAGGCTTGCCAGCAGCTGGCTACGTTGCTGGCCATGCTGGTCGAGCTGGGCGAGGAGGGGCTGCTTGTCGGCCAGGAGCTTCTCGAGGCGAGGCAGGTCGCGCTCGCCGAGGGCCTGGAATTCTTCGTCCATCAGCTCAAGCAGACGCTGGGCGTGGCCGATATCGTCAGTGAACAGCTGAAGCAGGGTGGTGTCTTGCATATGCGCTCTGGGGATCGGGCGTCCAAGTTCCCCAGCGCCGCCCGTGGACTAGCGCTGGGATTCGAAGTTCAGCAGCTTGCTGGCCACGCGTTTGCTGTCGACTTCATAGGAGCCGTCGGCAATGGCCTGCTTGAGCTTTTCAACGCGCTCCTTGTCCACGACGGGCAAGTCGCGCAGTTTTTCGCCGGCTTTCTGCAGCACCTGAGCTTCGCTGCTCAGCTGTACGGATTCGCCGCTTTTCGCCGCCGGAGCCTGCTCGCCGGTGGTCTGGGGAGCAGCGGCCTGGCCGCTGGTGACGGTTTCGTTCTTGCCGGCCTGGGTGCTGCCGGTACGTCCCGCGTTGGCGGGCGTGGGGCCGTTATTGAGCCGGTTGAAGTCGATAACCATGATGCTGAACCTCGGACGCTAGTTGGACGCTTACCGTATTATCGGCCCTGTCCGGGATAACTTTAGGAATTTCTTTTGTTCCGGCTGAGTGTAGGAAAAGCGTCCGCCGTGATGCCAGCCTGGCCATGGCTACATGTCCACCTGAACCTGGCCGGGGCCCTTGACCCGGGCCTTGATGACGCGGCCGGAACTCAGGTTGCGGACCCGGATCTGCTCGCCCGGAGCGCCATTGCTCAGGGCCTCGCCCGGCATGCGCACGTTGATCGCCGTGCTCAGTGCACTGATCACCACCTGGTCGCCCTTGCTGACCACTTCAGCCTGTTCCAGATGCAGGGGCGCCAGCACCTGGTCGGGAAGCAGGGCGCGGGTGGTCTTCTGGCCGAGGATCTGCGTGGTATCGGTGAGGAAGCCCTGGCTCAGGGTACCCACGTCCCGTTCCGCCAGCGACACATCCTCGTAGCCGATGGGCGCACCACGGCGCAACGGCCGGCTGACCACCACCACGTCGCGGTAGAGCTTCACCTGGGCCGGGACGAACACGGTCCAGGGCGATGTGCCGTCGCAACGAATCCGCACCGTGACGCGTCCCATGGGCTGCGCCGGGCTTTCCAGGCGGGTCGTCAATTCCTTGTCGCACTCGGCCAGGCGCAGGCGCGGGTCCAGGCGATTGACCTGGATTTCGCTGCGACCCTGGATATCGCCACGTTGCAGATATTCTTCGACGCTGTACTCAAGAAAGCCCTCGGCCGTGCCGATAAGTACTTCAGGCGGCGTCTGACCGGCACTTGACGCCAGGCTGTAGCCGAGACAGCACAAAGCGGGTAAAACAGCCGCGAGCGGTCTGCGGCGTTTTGCCATCAAGTGCCGGAAAATCGTCGTCTTGGTCTTCATGCAAACATAGAAGCAAGGCTCGTGCCGCCTGCTAGTCTGAGGCGGGCGTTCAGTGGCTTGTAATAGGAGTCTGGTCATGGCCGGTGTTATGGATTCGGTTAACCAGCGTACCCAACTGGTCGGGCAGAACCGCCTGGAGCTGCTGCTGTTCCGTCTCGACGGATCGCAGCTCTACGGGATCAACGTGTTCAAGGTGAAGGAGGTGCTGCAATGCCCCCGCCTTACCCTGATGCCCAAGTCCAGTCCGGTGGTGCGTGGGGTCGCCAATATCCGTGGGGGTACCATTCCGATTCTCGACCTGTCCATGGCGACCGGGCGCAGGGGCCTGGATGACCTGAAGAACAGCTTCGTCATCATCACGGAATACAACACCAAGGTTCAGGGTTTCCTGGTGCGTTCGGTCGAGCGCATCGTCAACATGAACTGGGAAGAGATCCATCCGCCACCCAAGGGTACCGGTCGCGATCACTACCTGACGGCCGTCACCCGGGTCGACAAGCAGCTGGTGGAGATCATCGACGTCGAGAAGATCCTCGCCGAAGTGGCGCCCACCTCCGAGGTGGTGTCCGAAGGCGTGATCGACATCGAGACCCAGAGCAAGGCCGTCAGCAAGCGGGTCCTGATCGTCGACGACTCGTCGGTGGCGCGCAAGCAGGTGATCCGCTGCCTGGAAACCGTCGGCGTCGAGGTCAAGGCCCTCAACGACGGACGCCAGGCCTACAACTACCTGCGCGAGATGGTGGAGGAGGGCAAGGCGCCGGAGCGGGAACTGCTGATGATCGTCTCCGACATCGAGATGCCGGAGATGGACGGCTACACCCTGACGGCCGAGATCCGCAACGATCCACGCATGCAGAAGCTGCACATCCTCCTGCATACTTCGCTTTCCGGTGTGTTCAACCAGGCGATGGTGAAGAAGGTCGGCGCGGATGATTTCCTCGCCAAGTTCAAACCGGACGACCTTGCCTCACGCGTGGTGGAACGCATCAGGGTAACGGATGGGGACTGAGGCTTCGGTCCCCTGACACGGAATTTGATTGGTGAGGCGCCCCTAGTGTCTTCAGGAAATGTTGAGTTCGAGCAGTTCCGGGTATTCCTGGAAAAGACCTGCGGCATCCTGCTGGGCAGCAACAAGCAGTATCTGGTCTCCAGTCGGCTGAACAAGCTGATGGAGCAGAACGGCATCAAGACCCTGGGTGAGCTGACCCAGCGCATCCAGGGGTTCTCCCGCGGCGGCCTGCGCGAGCAGGTGATCGACGCCATGACCACCAACGAAACCCTCTGGTTTCGCGATACCTACCCGTTCGAGGTGTTGAAGAACCGGGTGCTGCCCGAGCTGATCAAGGCCAGCCCGAACCAGCCGTTGCGCATCTGGTCGGCCGCCAGCTCCTCCGGGCAGGAGCCGTTCTCCCTGTCAATGACCATCGATGAGTTCGAGAAGATCAATCTCGGCCAGCTCAAGGCCGGGGTGCGCATAGTCGCCACCGACCTCTCCAGCTCCATGCTCGCGGCCTGCAAGGCGGGCGAGTACGACAGCCTGGCGATGGGCCGCGGCCTGTCCCAGGAGCGCCTGACCCGCTACTTCGACCCCAAGGGGCCGGGGCGCTGGGTGGTCAAGGCACCGATTCGCAGCCGCGTCGAGTTCCGTCCGCTGAACCTGCTGGACAGCTACGCGGCACTGGGCAAGTTCGACATCGTCTTCTGCCGCAACGTACTGATCTACTTCTCGGCGGAAGTGAAGAAGGACATCCTGACGCGCATTCACGCCACCCTGAAGCCGGGGGGCTACCTGTTCCTCGGTGCGTCCGAGGCGCTCAATGGCCTGCCGGACCTCTACCAGATGGTCCAGTGCAGTCCGGGGATCATCTACAAGGTGAAATGAAAGAGGGAGGCCATTGGCCTCCCTTCTCTTTTCTACACCGCTGTCCTAGCCCGGAGGCAATCCGGCGGCGCTTCCCGGATTGCATCCGGGCTACGGAATCCCTCGGGCCCGTGCCCTAGACCAGCGTACGGGTGACGTTGATGTTGCCGCGCGTGGCGTTGGAGTAGGGGCAGACGATGTGGGCCTTGTCGATCAGGTCCTGGGCGACCGCGCGGTCCAGTCCGGGCAGGGATATCTTCAGTTCGACTTCGATGCCGAAACCGGTGGGCAAGGTGCCGATGCCCACCGCACCCTCTATGTAGGTGTCTTCGCTGAGGGTGATCTTTTCCTTGCCGGCGACGAACTTGATGGCGCCGAGGAAGCAGGCCGAATAACCCGCGGCGAAGAGCTGCTCGGGATTGGTGCCGTCGCCGCCGGGGCCGCCCAGCTCCTTGGGCGTGGTGAGCTTCACATCCAGTACGCCGTCCGAGGACACGGCGCGACCTTCACGGCCGCCGAAGGCTTCGGCGTGGGCGGTGTAGAGGGCTTTCTCGATAGGCATGGCGGGTCTCCGCTGCGTGTTGGATAAGACCAGCAAGCCTAGTCAATGGATAAGGGCTCGGCCCGGTCGGCTGACTGAAGGTCACGCCGTGAGCCAGTCGATGAACAGCGCGAAGAGTTCCGCCTGGGAACCGATCTCCAGCTTGGTGTAGAGGTTCTTGCGGTGCATGCGCACGGTTTCCGGGGAGATCTCCAGCACCTTGGCGCTGGACTTGGACGAGTGGCCGCGTAACAGCAGGTGGGCGATTTCGCGCTCGCGTTCGGTCAGCCGGTCGCTGCCGAAGTTCATGAACGCCTCGCGGATCTGCTGGTTCAGCCCTGCCGGCGGCGTGCTGCGCAGGGGGGCCGGACCATGGCCGTCGAGGCAGCGGATGAGTCCGCCGCGCTCGTCGAACTGGCGCATCAGTTCGCGCACCAGGGGGTGCGCGGCCCGCAGCAGGTCCAGTTCGGCGGCGCTGAAGCGGGCGCCGCTGCGCCCCTGGTAGACGCACAGCGAGACCTTGCGCTGGCCACCCAGGTCGACGATGAAGTGGGCGTCTTCCACCGAGCCGCACTTCAGGTAGTAGGTGCGGTAGTACTCGCTGTTGAAGAAGTCGTCCGGGGCGATTTCCGAGAGGTGGTAGAAGCCTTCGGCCAGGCCGCTCTCCAGGGCCAGGCAGAAGGGATCGAGCATATAGCCGCGGGAGTAGTAGCGCTCGATCAGCGCCTCGCGGTAGGGCGCCGGGATGCCGCGCTGGTACAGCGGGCGCGGGGCCAGGCCCTTGCATTCCAGGCCGAGCAGCACCGATTCGATGGGCACCAGGCTGGCCAGTGCGTCGGCCAGGTGTTCGCAGAAGCCGGGCTCTGCAACGCTGGCCATGGCCCGCGCCAACCCCGCATGCCAGGCATGCAGGGTGGCGGGAGTGGTGGTACCGGGAGGGGAGGCCGTCATGTCCGGCAGTCTACTGGCGCCGGCGGCACGGGGCCAAGTGTCATCAGTTGCCCGCATAGTCACCGCTTCGTTGCAGGTCGGCAGCGGTTTCGAGGATGGCCTCGCGCAGGGTGTCGACTATCTCGTCCACCTGGGCGCGGGTGATGGTCAGCGGTGGCGACATCACGTTCAGGTGGACGATGGGGCGCACCAGCAGCCCGCGCTTCTGCGCGCGCAAATGGATCTGCTCGCCGATGTTCAGTTCATCGGGGAACAGCGCCTTGCTCGCCTTGTCGGCGACGAACTCGACGCAGGCCATGAGCTTCTTGCAGCGCACGCTGCCCACCAGCGGCAGGTCGGCCAGGGTCGCCAGGCGTTCCTCCAGGTAGGTGCCCACGTCATCCACATGGGCCAGCAGGTTTTCCCGCTGGATGATCTCGATGTTCTTCAGCGCGCTGACGCAACTCACCGGGTGCCCGCTGTAGGTGAAGCCATGGCTGAAGCAGCGTCCCTTGCCCGGCTCGCCGATCACCTTCCAGATGCGTTCGGAGAAGATGCACGCGCCCAGCGGCAGATAGCCGGAGGTCAGCCCCTTGGCGGTGGTGATGATGTCCGGCACCACGCCGAACACATCCTCCGAGGCGAAGAAGGCGCCGAGGCGGCCGAAGGAGGTCACCACCTCGTCCGAGATATAGAGCACATCGTGGCGCTGGCAGACCTCCCACATGCGCTTGTGGTAGCCGGCGGGGGGAATGATCACCCCGCCCGAGCCCATGATCGGCTCGGCGAGGAAGGCCGCCACCCGGTCCGCGCCCAGGGTGAGGATCTTGTCCTCGAACTCGTTGACCAGGAAGTCGAGGAACTGCGCCTCGTCCATGCCCTGCGGCGCGCGGTAGGGGTTGGGGCACGAGATGTGGTGGATGCGGTCCTTGAGGAAGTCGAACTCCGCCGGGCGGTCCGCGGCCTTGCCGCCCAGGGACATGGTCAGGAAGGTGGAGCCGTGATAGGCGTTGATGCGGGTGATGACGTGCTTCTTCTCGGGCTTGCCCCGGCAGTTCTGGTAGTACTGCACCAGGCGGTAGGCGGTGTCCACGGCGGTCGAGCCGCCGGTGGTGAGGAACACGTGGTCGAGATCCCCGGGCGCCAGCTCGGCGAGCTTCTCGCAGAGTTCGATGGCGGTGACGTTGGCCATGTCGCAGAAGGGGTTGGAGTAGGCCAGGCGGCGCACCTGGTCGGCGATGGCCTCGGCCATCTCCTCGCGGCCGAGGCCGATGTTGGTGCACCACATGCCGCCCACGGCGTCCAGGTAGCGGGTTCCCGCCGTGTCGTAGATGTAGGCGCCGTTACCGGCGGCGATGTTCAGCGAACCGTTCTCCCGGTGGTCGTCGAAGACGTGGTAGCCGTGCATGTAGTGCGCCTTGTCGGCGGCCACCAGGCGCTCGTTGTCGAACTGGGCGAAGAAATCGGCGTTGGGGGTGTTCATGGTCGTTACCTCGGGTCCATCTGGTACTGGGCAGTGTTCAGATCATTTGCCGGTCTTGACCGTATTCCAGGTACGGGTGATCAGGCGCATTGCCTTGGGCGGCTGGGTTTTCTGGGTGAACAGGCGGGCGCGGGTGGCGTCGTCCGGATAGATCGCCGGGTCGTTGCGCACCTCGGCCGCGATCAGCGGCGTGGCCGCCTGGTTGCTGTTGGCGTAGCGGATGTAGTCGGTGACTTCGGCGATCACCTTGGGTTGCAGCATGTATTCGATGAACGCGTGGGCGTTCTCCACGTTGGGCGCGTCCTTGGGGATGTAGAAGTCATCGAACCAGATCAGCGAGCCTTCCTTGGGAATGAAGTAGTCCAGCTTCACCTTGGCGCCGGCTTCCTCGGCGCGGGCCTGGGCGGTGGCGTAGTCGCCGGACCAGGTCATGGCGATGCACTGGTCGCCGTTGGCCAGGCCGTTGAGGTAGCTCATGGAGTCGAACTTGCGGATATAGGGGCGCACCTTCAGCAGCAGCTCCTGCGCGGCCTTGAGGTCCTCCGGCGCCGCGCTGTTCGGGTCGCGGCCGAGATACGCCAGGGCCAGCGGCAGCACATCGGTGGGCGAGTCGATCAGGGTCACGCCGCAGTCGGCGAAGCGCGACACCACCTTCGGGTCGAAGATCATCGCCAGGGAACCGATGGGCGCGTCGGGCATACGGGCCTTGATCATGTCGACGTTGTAGGTGATGCCGTTGCTGCCCCAGGTGTAGGGCGCCGAGTAGGTCACGCCCGGGTCGTAATGCTCGAGGCTCGCCAGTACCTTGGCGTCGAGGTTGTTCCAGCTCGGCAGGCGGGATTTGTCCAGCGGCTGGAACACTCCGGCCTGGAGCAGCGGCGGCACCAGGGCGGCATTGAGCACCACCAGGTCGTAGCCGGAGCGGCCCGGCAGCAGTTTGCCCTGGACCGTCTCGTAGGAGTCGAAGGTGTCGTAGACCACCTTGATGCCGGTGGCCTTCTCGAAATTGGCGAGGGTGTGCTCGCCGATGTAGTCCGACCAGTTGTACAGGCGCAAGGTCTTGCCGTCGTCCGCCGAACTGAGGGCGGGCAGCAGGATGAGCGTCGTGCCGAGTGCTGCAACCAGGGTCTTGCGCATGTCGGTTCCACCTCTGTAGTTGTTATCGGTTCACCTGCTACCTACTCTGTGCCGCCGGCCCGCCAGCGGCCATAACCCGAACGGGTAGGTGTGATCGACGTCTTCCTGTACAGTCGTTCAGATTCGCCGTGCCAGCACAGGAGCTTTCGGCATGACCACCCAGGATGTGCGCTACTCCCGCCTTGACCCCGAACTGCGCAAGGCCCACCTGATCGAGGCGACCCTCGTCTGCCTCAAGCGCCATGGCTTCCAGGGCGCGTCGATCCGCAAGATCTGCGCCGAGGCCGGCGTGTCGGTGGGCCTGATCAACCATCACTACGCCGGCAAGGACGAGCTGGTGGCCGAGGCCTACCTGGCCGTCACCGGGCGGGTGATGGGGATGCTGCGCGAGGCCATCGACGCCGCCCAGCCGAGCCCACGGGCGCGCCTCTCGGCGTTCTTCCAGGCGTCCTTCTGCGCCGAATTGCTGGATCCGCAATTGCTCGAAGCCTGGCTGGCCTTCTGGGGCGCGGTGAAAACCGCCCAGGCCATCAACCAGGCCCACGACCATTCCTACGGCGAGTACCGCGCCATCCTTGCCAAGGTGCTCGGCGAGCTGGCCGCGGAGGAGGGCTGGCAGGGCTTCGATGGGGAGCTGGCGGCCATCAGCCTGAGCGCCTTGCTCGACGGCCTCTGGCTGGAATCCGGGCTGAACCCCTCGACCTTCACCCCGGAGCAGGGCGTGCAGATCTGCGAAGCCTGGGTGGACGGCCTGCAGGCGGGCGGGGTGCAGCGCTTCCTGCGGCCCGTCGGCGTCCGTTGATCGATCGTTCAACTATCGATAACCTCCAGCCACCCCTAACAATAAGAACGCCCCGCCCTATTGCGGAGGCGGAGGGCAATTGCCATGGCTCCCAGTGTGCTGATCGTCGACGACGATCCGCTGATTCGCGAACTGCTCCAGTCCTACCTGGCCCAGGAGGGCTACCAGGTGCGTTGCGCGGGCACCGCCGAACAGGCCGAAGCCTGCCTGGCGGAAAGCCCGGTGGACCTGGTGATGCTCGACATCCGCCTGCCCGGCAAGGACGGCCTGACCCTGACCCGCGAGCTGCGGGTACGCTCGGAGGTCGGCATCATCCTCATCACCGGCCGCAACGACGAAGTCGACCGCATCGTCGGCCTCGAATGCGGTGCCGACGATTACGTGGTCAAACCCCTGAATCCCCGCGAGCTGGTATCCCGCGCCAAGAACCTGGTGCGCCGGGTGCGCCATGCACAACAGCCGGCCGCGGCGCCCGCCACCCAGCTCAAGCGCTTCGCCGGCTGGATGCTGGACGGCGACCGCCGGCGCCTGATCGACCCGGACGGCAGCGAAACCCTGCTCACCCACGGCGAGTTCCAGTTGCTCAGCGTGTTCCTGCGCAATGCCGGGCACACCCTCAGCCGCGACCAACTGATGGACCAGATCCGCAACCGCGAATGGCTGCCCAACGACCGCTCCATCGACGTCCTGGTGGGACGCCTGCGGCGCAAGCTGCACGACGACCCCGCCGAGCCGCAGCTGATCATCACCATCCACGGCGCGGGCTATCTGTTCACCGCCGCCGCCAGCGCCGCCTGAAGCCATGGCGCGTGCCTGGCTGCTGGCCATCCTGCTGTTTTGCTCCACAGTCCAGGCCGCGCCGGCCGTGCGGTACTGCGACTACCCGGTGTACCCGCCGATTTCCTGGAGCGACGGCACGCATGTGCGCGGCCTGGCACCCCGGGTGGTCGAGGCGGTGTTCGCCAGGCTCGGCCTGGGTCTGGAAACCGTCGTGCTGGGCAACTGGAAGCGCTGCCTGATGGACGCCGCCCAGGGGCGCGTGGACGTGGTGCTCGCCTACCGCACCCCAGAGCGCGAGAACGACCTGGTGTTCGCCGAGGTGCCGGTGCTGCGCGAGGAGGTGGCGGTGTTCTACAACCGCCGGCGCCCGCTCCAGGTGGAGCGGCTGGAAGACTTGCGGCGCTATCGCGGCGGCCTGCTGTTCGGGGAGAGCTACGGCGAAGCCTTCGACCGCGAAGTCGCCCGTGCCGGCAATTTCGAGTGGGTCTCCGACAGCCAGCAGAACTTCGGCAAGCTGGTGCGAGGCCGCATCGACTTCATTCCCTACGAGCGGCGCACCGGCCGGCTCTATATCGAGCACCTGGCGGGCGGCTCGGATATCGCCGAGCTGCCCATCACCCTGGCGGTCGATCACCTGCGCCTGGCGGTGTCGCGGCGCTCGCCCCTGGCCGCGCGCATGGCGGAAATCGACCGCGAGCTCCAGCGCCTTGCCGACAGCGGCGAGATCGAGCGCTGGCTGGCGCAGAGCGAGGCCGCCTACCGCGACATGATCGCCCAGCCGGAGCCGCGCCCATGACGGCGCCCAAGCCGGCCGGCGGGCTGCTGCGACGGCTGCTGTTGTTCATCCTGCTGTTCAGCCTGTGCTTCACCCTGTTGGCCAGCGCCGTGCAACTGCAGCTGGAATACCGCCGCGAGATGCGCGACATCGACGAGCGCCTGGAACTGATTCGCGTCGGCTACCTGGCCAGCTTCGAGCGCAGCCTCTGGGACCTCAACCAGGAGCAGCTGAAGATGCAGCTGCGTGGCCTGGCCGACTTCCCCGACATCGCCCGGGTGCGCCTGACCAGCGCCGACTTCGACCTGCAGGAAGGCCTGGAGCGACCCGCCGGTCCGTTGCGCAGCGAACGCTTCGCGCTGTCCTACCAGCCACCCGATGGCGAGGTGCGCGAACTCGGCGAGCTGGCGGTGGATATCGACCTCGGCGCGGTCTACCGGCGCCTTTACGCCACCGGGCTGACCAGCCTCCTGTGGATGGGCGTGTTCCTCTGCGGCCTGGCCGTCGCGCTGTCCTGGCTGTTCCACCACCTGGTGACCCGCCACCTGCAGGTGATGGCCGACTTCGCCCGGCGCATCGGCTCCGGCGACTGGCACGAGGCCCTGCGCCTGGATCGCCCGGCTGGGCGCAGGAGTGACGAGATCGATACCGTCGCCCAGTCGCTGGACGACATGCGCCGGGCCATCCTCGACGACATCCATCGCCGTGAGGAAGACCGCGCCGCCCTGCAGGACATGGTGCAACGGCGCACCGCCAGCCTGCAGCGGGCCAAGGAGGAGGCCGAGGCCGCCAACCTCGCCAAGTCGCGCTTCCTGGCCACCATGAGCCATGAGATCCGCACGCCGCTCAACGGCATTCTCGGCATGGCCGAACTGCTGCGCGGGGCGGCCCTGGACGAACGAGACGGCAGGCGCCTGGAGGCCCTGTACAAGGCCGCCGAGGGGCTGCTGGCGATCCTCAACGAAGTGCTCTACTTCGCCCGGCTGGAAGAGGGCGGGAGCCGACCCGAGCAGGTGGATTTCTCCCTGCCGGACCTGCTCGACCAGGTGCTCACCCTGCTGGAGCCACGGGCCAGTGCCAATGGCACCATCCTGCGCTCGCGCCTCGATCCACGGGTGCAGGCGCGTTGCCATGGCGCGGAGCAGTTCCTTCGCCAGGTATTGAGCAACCTCCTGGCCAACGCAGTGAAATTCACCGAGGACGGCGACGTCATGGTGGAGGTGCGGCTGCTGGAGGACCTGGCCGACGGCCAGCGCCTGCACATCAGCGTCCGCGATGACGGCATCGGCATCGCCCCCGACATGCAGGCGAAGATCTTCGAGCGTTTTATCCAGGCCAGCGAGGCGGTGGCCCAGCGCTACGGCGGCACCGGCCTCGGGCTCTCCATCAGCAAGCGCCTGGTGGAGTTGATGGGCGGGCGCATCGGCGTGGAGAGCGAGGAGGGCGTGGGTAGCTGCTTCTGGTTCGAGCTGGAACTGGGCGCGGCGCGCAACCTCCAGTCGGCGCCGGCCCTGATGCCCCTGGCGCATTCGCTGGAGGTACTGGTGGTGGAAGACGTGGCGCTCAACCGCGAGGTGGTCGCCGGGCTGCTGGAGCGCGACGGTCACCGCGTGAGCCTGGCCGAGGACGCCGAGCCGGCCCTGCTGCTGTGCCGCCAGCGGCGCTTCGACCTGATCCTGCTCGACCTGCACCTGCCGGGCATGGCCGGCACCGAGCTGTGCCGGCTGATCCGCGCCGACGGCCAGGGGCAGAATCGCGCCAGCCGTATCCTCGCGTTCACCGCCAGCCCGCTGCCGGCGCTGGTGCGCAGCTGCCTGGACGCCGGCATGCAGGGCGCCCTGGCCAAGCCGCTGAAACTCGACGACCTGCGCCGGGCCCTGGCCGGGCAGGGGCCGCTGGAGGACCAGACGGCCGCCGCCGAACTCCTGGACCGGCAACTGCTGGACCGACAGTTGCTGGATACGCACCGCGACCTGCTCGGCGAGCAGAAGCTCCAGGGGTTGCTGGCGCTGTTGCGGCGCATGCTCATCGAGCACCGAGGCGCGCTGCTGGACGCCCTGGCCGCGCGCGACTGCACCGAAGTCGGACACCTCGCCCATCGCCTGGCCGGCAGCAGCGAATCCCTGGGCCTGCGCGTGCTGGCGGCCTGCCTGCGGGAGCTGGAAGAGCTGGCCCTGGTCGGCGACGCCGATGCCTTGCTGGCGCTGCGCCCGCGCCTGGACGACCTGCTGGCGCGTTCGGCGCAGGCGCTGGATGAGTTGTTGCAACCCCCCGGCTGAGCATCGAACAAATTCCTTACGACTTTTTACAACTTCGATCCCAGGGTTCAACGGCGTCTTACAAGTCCTTCCAATAATCGGTCCGAACCGCGCCCGGCGCGGTACTCGTGGCCTATTGGAGACAAGAATAATGACCCGCAAAGCCCGCCTTTCCCGCCACCTCTCCGCCGAGGTGCGCCATGTCTGAAGATCGCATCCAGCTCACCCGCGCGCTGAAGAGCCGCCACATTTTCATGCTGTCCCTGGGCGGCGTGATCGGCACCGGCCTGTTCATGGGGTCGGGCGTCACCATCAACCAGGGCGGCCCGGCCGGCGCCGTGCTGGCCTACCTGGTGGCCGGCGTACTGATGTACCTGGTGATGGTCTGCCTGGGCGAACTCTCGGTGCAGATGCCGGTGTCCGGCTCCTTCCAGGCCCACGCCACCCGCTACATCGGCCCCGGCACCGGCTTCATGATCGGTTGGGTCTACTGGATGAGCTGGGCCACCACGGTCGGCCTGGAGTTCACCGCCGCCGGCATGCTGATGACCCGCTGGTTCCCCGAGGTGCCCATCTGGTACTGGTCGGCGCTCTTCGTCGTGGTGCTGTTCTCCCTCAACGCCCTGGCCACCCGCGCCTTCGGTGAGGCCGAGTACTGGTTCTCCGGGATCAAGGTGGCGGCCATCCTCGCCTTCATCGTCGTCGGCCTGCTGGCCATCTTCGGCGGCCTGCCGCTGGCCAGCGGCGCGCCGGCCCCGATGTTCTCCAACCTGATCGGCGACAGCCTGTTCCCCAACGGCATTTCCGCCGTGTTCGCGGTGATGATGGCGGTGGTCTACGCCTTCCAGGGCTGCGAGATCATGGGCGTGGCCGCCGGCGAGACCGACCAGCCGGAGAAGAGCATCCCCCGCGCCGTGCGCAACGTGGTGTTCCGCGTGCTGATCTTCTATGTGCTGGCCATCGTGGTGCTCTCGGCCATCGTGCCCTGGCAGCAGGCCGGCCTGATGGAGAGTCCCTTCGTCCAGGTATTCGACATGGTCGGCATTCCCTTCGCCGCCGACCTGATGAACTTCGTCATCCTCACCGCCATCCTCTCGGTGGGTAACTCCGGCCTCTATGCCTCCACCCGCATCCTCTGGGCGATGTCCAAGACCGGCATGGCGCCGCGCGGCCTGTCGACCCTGAGCAGTCGCGGCGTGCCGCTGCGCGCCCTGAGCATCACCCTGTGCTTCGCGCTGCTGTCGTTGCTGACCAGCGTGGTGGCCGCCGACACCCTGTTCATGGTGCTGATGGCCGTCAGCGGCATGGCCGGCACCGTGACCTGGATCGTCATCGCCCTGGCCCAGTACCGCTTCCGCCGCGAGCTCTACCGGGCCGGCGGCAGCGTGCAGGACCTCAAGTACGCCGCGCCGCTGTACCCCTTCCTGCCGCTCGCCTGCATCCTCCTGTGCAGCTCGCTGTTCGTCTTCCTCGCCCTGGACCCGACCCAGCGCCCGTCGCTCTATTGGGGCTTCGGCTTCGTCGGGCTGTGCTACGGCGTCTACTACTTCCTGCAACTCAAGCGCCAGCGCCGCGCAGTGGCAGCACCCGCCCTCTGAGCCATCCACAGGCTGAAACGCCCCCGCTCTCCGTCTGGAGAGCGGGGGTTCGTTACTAAGGGTGCGCCATGCCCAACCGAGCTCGATGCCCCTTATTGGCACGGCCGGCTTTCGCTCCTACAGGTATTCCGGAACAGCGCCGCGCCAGCCCCGTAGGTGGTACCGAAGGCCCCTGGTCCCGACTTGTTCGAAGATGTAACAACCTGCGCGTCCAATCTCCACTACTTCAGTAAAACACAAGCAAGAACAGAGACTTAGGTGATGTTTTTCGCCGTTACATACCCCATTTGGGCAGGATTGCCGTCTTCCTGAACACTCGTTTAGGATCTACCCACATTCCTCCTCACTACACAGACAACAAGACGAGGGTTCCCATGACCACCTTGCTCAGCCAGGTCGACGCCGGCATCGCCCGCATCACCCTGAATCGCCCCCAGCAGCGCAACGCACTGGACATCCCCACCCTCAACGCCCTGCTCGAACTGCTGGATGCCCATGAAGCCGACCCGGCCGTGCGGGTGCTGGTGCTGAGCGGCGAAGGGCGCAGCTTCTGTGCCGGCGCGGACCTCGCCGAATGGGCCGAGGCCGAAGCCCGTGGCGCGCTGGAAACCTACGGCTGGACCGAAACCGCCCATGCCCTGATGAACCGCCTGCACGGCCTGGCCAAGCCGACCATCGCCGCCATCAACGGCACCGCCGTGGGCGCCGGGATGGACCTGACCCTGTGCTGCGACTTCCGCATCGCCGCCGCCTCCGCGCGTTTCAAGGCCGGCTACACCGGCATGGCCTACGCCCCGGACGCCGGCGCCAGCTGGCATCTGCCACGGCTGATCGGCGCCGAGCAGGCCAAGCGCCTGTTGTTCCTCGACGAGCTCTGGGGCGCCGAGCGCGCCCTGGCGGTCGGCCTGGTGGGTGAAGTCTGCGCCGACGAGTCGTTGGCGGACGTCGCCGGCCAACTGGCCGCTCGCCTCGCAGCCGGGCCCACCTTCGCCTTCGCCCAGACCAAGGCGCTGATCCAGGACGGCGCCAGCCGCTCCCTGGCCCAGCAACTGGTGGCCGAACAGGCCGCCGGGCTGCTCTGCGGCCGTAGCGAGGATGCCGCCGAGGCCCTGCGCGCCGTGGCCGAGAAACGCTCCCCCCAATTCAATGGCCGCTAAGCGCCGGCAGGTGACCCCATGGATTTCAAACTGACGCAAGAACAGGACATGCTCGTCGAGGCGGTGAAGAGCTTCGTCGAAAAAGAACTGCTGCCCTACGAAGAGGAAGTGGACCGCGCCGACGCCGTGTCCCCCGAGCTCGCCGCGCAGATCCGCGGCAAGGCCCTGGCCGCCGGTTTCTACGCCTTCAACATGCCGGAGGAGGTGGGTGGCGGCGGCCTGGACTACCTGTCCCAGGCCCTCGTCGAACGCGAGCTGTCCAAGGTCTCCTGGGCGCTGCACGTGTTCGTCGCGCGGCCCTCGAAGATCCTCATGGCCTGCAAGGGCGAGCAGATCGAGCGCTACCTGCTGCCCTGCATCCAGGGCGAGAAGATCGACTGCTTCGCGCTCACCGAGCCGGGCGCCGGTTCCGACGCCAATGCCATCAAGACCCGCGCCGTGCGCGACGGCGACGACTTCGTGCTGAACGGCAGCAAGCACTTCATCAGTCATGCCGGCCATGCCGACTTCGCCATCGTCTTCGCCGTCACCGACACCTATGAGCACAACGGCAAGAAGCGCAACGCGGTGACCTCCTTCCTGGTGGACAAGGGCACCCCCGGCATGACCACCCGCCGTGGGCCCCGCTGCGTCAGCAACAAGGGCTATCACACCTACGAAATCTTCTTCGACGACTGCCGGGTGCCGGCCTCCCAGGTGCTGGGCGAGGTCGACAAGGGCTGGGAAGTGGCCAACGCCTGGCTCACCGCCGGCCGGGTGATGGTCGCGGCCAACTGCGTCGGCCAGGCCCAGCGCGCGCTGGACCTGTCGCTGCAGTGGGCGGCCGACCGCAAGCAGTTCGGCCAGCCCATCGGCAGCTACCAGGGCATCTCCTTCAAGCTCGCCGACATGGCCACGCAGATCCGCGCGGCCGAGCTGATGACCCTGCACACCGCCTGGAAGATGGACCAGGGCAGCATGACCGATGGCGAAGCGGGCATGGCCAAGCTGTTCGCCAGCGAAGTGCTCGGCCGCGTGGCCGACGAAGCGGTGCAGATCTTCGGCGGCATGGGCCTGATGGACGAAGGCCCGGTGGAGCGCATCTGGCGCAACGCGCGGATCGAGCGCATCTGGGAAGGCACCTCGGAAATCCAGCGCCACATCATTTCCCGCGAACTGCTGCGGCCGCTGCTGCGCTGACCGGAGGCCCGACATGACCCAACGAGACAACCTCAAGCGCCTGCTGGCGCCCCGGCACCTGGCCTTCATCGGCGGACGCAGCATGGCCCGCGCCTTGAAGCGCTGCGCCGAAGGCGGCTTCGCCGGGCAGCTGTGGCTGGTCAACCCGCAGCACGTCGAGCTTGAAGGCGTGCCTTGCGTCGCCAGCGTCGCCGACCTGCCCTGCGGGCCGGATGCGGTGTTCATCGCCACCAACCGCGAACAGACCCTGGACAGCGTCGCCGCCCTCGCCGCCAAGGGTGCGGGTGGGGCCATCTGCTACGCCTCCGGTTTCGCCGAAACCGGCGCCGAGGGCCAGGACCTGCAGGCGCAGCTGCTGGCGGCCGCCGGTGAGATGGCGCTGCTCGGGCCCAACTGCTACGGCCTGCTCGATTACCTGCACGGCGCCGCCCTGTGGCCGGTGGCCCACGGCGGCAAGCAGGTGGACAAGGGCGTCGCGGTGCTCACCCAGAGCGGCAACTTCGCCTACAACCTGTCCATGAGCGACCGCTCCCTGCCGGTGGCCTACATGGCCTCGGTGGGCAACCAGGCCCAGCTCGGCGTGGCCGAACTGATGGACGTGCTGCTGGACGAGCCGCGGGTGACCGCCATCGGCCTGCACCTGGAAGGCCTGAAGAATGTCCCGGGATTCGCCCGTGCCGCCTACAAGGCCTTGCAGAAGGGCATCCCGGTGATCGCGCTGAAGACCGGCGTGTCCGAAATCGGCGCCGAACTGGCCCTCAGCCACACCAGCTCCCTGGCCGGTTCCGATGCGCTGTACGACAGCCTGTTCGAGCGTCTCGGGGTGATCCGCGTCAGCGGCCCGGTGAGCTTCGTCGAAACCCTCAAGGCCGCCGCCTGCGGCAACCTGCCCAATGGTCCGAGCCTGGTCGCGCTGGCCTGCTCCGGCGGTGATGCCGGGTTGATCGCCGACTACGCCGAAGGCAACGGCCTGCCGCTGCCCAAGCTCGACGATGGGCAACGCAGCGAGCTGGCCCAGGTGTTGCCGGACTACGCCAACATCGCCAACCCGCTGGACTTCACCACCGCCATCTGGGGCGACGGTGCGGCGCTGGAGCGCATGCTCGACACCGCGCTGCGCACCCCCGTCGACGCGGCCCTGCTGGTGCTCGACTACCCCGGCGAGGAAACCGGCGAGCGGCCCCAGTGCGACCTGCTGCTGAATCTCTACTGCGCCGCCCTCAAGCGCCACGGCAAGGTCGGTTTCATCGCCTCGGCCTTCCCCGAACTGCTGCCGGCCCATGCCCGCGAACTGCTGCACGCCCAGGGCGTCGCCGCCTTGCAGGGCGTGGAGGACGGCCTGGCCGCCTGGGCGCGTGTCGCCCATTACCAGCACCAGCGCCAGGCGCTGCTGGCCCGTGGCGATGCGGCGCTGGTGCCGATCTGCCCGCAGCCGCTGGAAGGCCAGGGCCGGTTGCTCGATGAGTGGCAGTCCAAGCAGGCGCTGAAGCCCTTCGGCGTGCCGCTGCCGCACGCGGTACTGAGCACCCCGGGCCAGGCTCGCGCAGCCGCCGTCGACCTCGGTTTCCCGCTGGTGCTCAAGGCGGTCAGCAGCGCGCTGCCGCACAAGACCGAAGCCGGTGGCGTGGCCCTCAACCTGCGCAACGAGGCGGCCCTGGAGGCCGCGGTGCAGGACATGCGCGAAAGCCTTGCCCGGCATGCACCCCAGGTGGCCTTCGAGCAGGTGCTGCTGGAGCGTATGGCGAGCCCGCCGCTGGCCGAGCTGATCGTCGGCATCAAGCGCGAGAACGGTTTCGCCCTGGCACTGGTGATCGGCGCCGGCGGCATTCTCGTCGAGCTGCTCAAGGACAGCCGCAGTCTGCTGCTGCCCACCACCGACGCGGCCATCCGCGAGGCCCTGCTGAGCCTGCGCAGTGCGCCGCTGCTCCAGGGGTTCCGTGGCCGTCCGGCGGTGCACATGGACGCCCTGGTGGATGCCATCCGCGCCGTCGCCGACTACGCCTGCGAACACGCCGACCAGTTGCTGGAACTGGACGTCAATCCGCTGCTGGTGAACGCCGAGGGCGCCGTCGCGGTGGATGCGCTGATCCGCTTGAACGAATGACGCAATTGTAGGAGCGAGCTCTGCTCGCGAACGGCCGCGCTGTAGGTTCTCGCGAGCAGAGCTCGCTCCTACGCGGCATGGCAGAGCCCTCAAAGGAGATCAATCCATGCAAGAGAACAAGACCCTTACTGGCGGCCAGGCCCTGGTCCGCCTCCTGGCCAACTACGGCGTCGACACCGTGTTCGGCATTCCCGGCGTGCACACCCTGGAGCTTTACCGTGGCCTGCCCGGCAGCGGCATCCGCCATGTGCTGACCCGCCATGAGCAGGGCGCCGGCTTCATGGCCGACGGCTATGCGCGGGTGAGCGGCAAGCCGGGCGTCTGTTTCGTCATCACAGGCCCGGGGGTGACCAACGCCGCCACCGCCATCGGCCAGGCCCATGCCGACTCGATCCCGATGCTGGTGATCTCCAGCGTCAACCACAGCGCCAGCCTCGGCAAAGGCTGGGGCTGCCTGCACGAGACCCAGGACCAGCGCGCGATCACCGCGCCCATCACCGCCTTCTCGGCGCTGGCCCTGAGCCCCGAGGACCTGCCCGAGCTGCTGGCCCGCGCCTTTGCCGTGTTCGACGGCGAGCGCCCGCGCCCGGTGCATATCTCGGTGCCGCTGGACGTACTGGCGGCCCCCGTGGCGCGGGACTGGACCACTGAAGTGATGCGTCGCCCCGGCCGTGGCCCGGCCGACGGCGCGTCGCTGGACGTCGCGGCAGCGCGCCTGGCCGGTGCCAGGCGCCCGATGATCATCGCCGGCGGCGGCGCACTGGAAGCTGCCGGTGCCGTCCAGGCCCTCAGCGAACGCCTGGGGGCGCCGGTGTTCACCAGCGTCGCCGGCAAGGGCCTGCTGCCAGCGGACGCGCCGCTCAACGCCGGTGCCAACCTCTGTGTGGCGCCGGGCTGGGAGATGATCGCCGAGGCCGACCTGGTGCTGGCCGTGGGCACCGAGATGGCCGACACCGACTTCTGGCGCGAGCGCCTGCCGCTGTCCGGCGAGCTGATCCGCATCGATATCGACCCGCGCAAGTTCAACGACTTCTACCCCTGCGCCGTGGCGCTCAAGGGCGATGCCCGGCAAACCCTGGAGGCCTTGCTGGCGCGCCTGCCCCAGGCGAGTGGGGCAGGGGAGGCGGCCGTCGCCCGGGTGGCCCGGCTGCATGAGGAGGTCCGCAATGGCCAGGGCCCCCTGCAACGGATTCACCTGGCCATTCTCGATCGCGTCAAAGCCGCCTTGCCGGCGGATGCCTTCATCAGCACCGACATGACCCAACTGGCCTACACCGGCAACTACGCCTTTGCCAGCCGGGCGCCGCGCAGCTGGCTGCACCCCACCGGCTACGGCACCCTCGGCTACGGCCTGCCGGCCGGCATCGGCGCCAAGTTCGGCGCACCCGAGCGGCCCGGCCTGGTGCTGGTAGGCGATGGCGGTTTCCTCTACACCGCCCAGGAACTGGCCACCGCCACCGAGGAGCTGGACAGCCCGCTGGTGGTGCTCCTGTGGAACAACGACGCGCTGGGGCAGATTCGCGACGACATGCTCGCCCTGGATATCGAGCCGGTCGGCGTGCTGCCGCGCAACCCGGACTTCGCCGGCCTGGCGCGGTCCTTCGGTTGCAGCGTGAAACAGCCGCAGAGCCTCGACGAACTGGAACTCGACCTGCGTACGGGCTTCGGCCATCCGGGCGTCACCCTGATCGAACTGAAACATGCCTGCGCCCGCTGAGCAGGAGCCAAGGAGCTGACCATGCGCTTTTCCGACCTTACCCAACGCATCGCCGGCGACGGCGCGGCCGCCTGGAACATCCACTATCGCGCCCTGGAGCGCCAGGCGCGGGGCGACGACATCCTCCTGCTGTCGGTGGGCGACCCCGACTTCGATACGCCGCAGCCCATCGTCCAGGCGGCCGTCGACAGCCTGCTCAGTGGCAGCACCCACTACGCCGACGTGCGCGGCAAGCTCGCCCTGCGCCAGCGCATCGCCACCTGGCACAACCAGCGCAGCGGCCAGGCCGTCGGCGCCGACCAGGTGACGGTACTGGCCGGTGCCCAGTGCGCGCTGTACTGCGTGGTGCAGTGCCTGCTCAATCCGGGCGACGAGGTGATAGTCGCCGAGCCCATGTACGTCACCTACGAAGCGGTGTTCGGCGCCTGCGGCGCCAGGGTGATCCCGGTGCCGGTGCGTTCGGAGAACGGCTTCCGCATCCGCGCCGAGGACGTCGCCGCGGCCATCACCCCGCGCACCCGCGCCCTGGCCCTGAACAGCCCGCACAACCCCTCGGGCGCCAGCCTGCCGCGCGGCACCTGGTCGGCCCTGGCCGAACTCTGCATCGCCCACGACCTGTGGATGATTTCCGACGAGGTCTACAGCGAACTGCTGTTCGAGGGCGAGCACATCAGCCCGGCCAGCCTGCCGGGCATGGCCGAACGCACCGCGACCATCAACAGCCTGTCCAAGTCCCACGCCATGACCGGCTGGCGGGTGGGTTGGGTCGTGGGCTCGAAGGAGCTCGCCGGGCACCTGGAAAACCTCGCCCTGTGCATGCTCTACGGCTCGCCGGACTTCATCCAGGACGCCGCCTGTGTTGCCCTGGAAGCGCGCCTGCCGGAGCTTGCGGCCATGCGCGAGGCCTATCGGCAGCGGCGCGACCTGGTGTGCGCCAGCCTGGAAGGTTGTCCCGGCCTGCGTGCACTGAAGCCGGACGGCGGCATGTTCGTGATGGTGGATATCCGCGCCACCGGGCTTTCCGCCCAGGACTTCGCCGACCGCCTGCTAGACGATCACGGCGTCTCGGTGCTGGCGGGCGAGGCCTTCGGCCCCAGCGCGGCGGGGCATATCCGCCTGGGCCTGGTGCTGGGCAGCGAACCGCTGACCGAAGCCTGCCGGCGCATCGCCCTGTGCGCCGCCGAACTGATAGAGCAACGCAAACCCGGTGAATGATGCTTGGCGGCGGGCGCGGGCATGGCCGATGGTGGCCACGCCGCGCCCCCGGCCGATTCGACTACAAGGAACAACCATGAAGGTACTGATCGTCCACGCCCACCCCGAAGCGAAATCCTTCAGCAGCGCCCTGCGCGACCTGGCCGTGGAAACCCTGCAAGGGCAGGGGCACGAGGTGCGCCAGTCCGACCTCCACGCCCTGGACTGGAACCCGGTGGCCAGCGCCGCGGACTTCGGCGAGCGGCAGAACCCGGATTACCTGGTCTATGCCCTGGAGCAGCGGGAGTCGGTCAAGGCCGGCAACATCGCGCCAGACATTCAGCGCGAACTGGACAAGCTGCTCTGGGCCGACCTGCTGATCCTCAACTTCCCGCTCTACTGGTTCTCGGTGCCGGCCATCCTCAAGGGCTGGATCGACCGGGTGCTGGTGTCCGGCGTCTGCTACGGCGGCAAGCGCTTCTACGACCAGGGCGGCCTGGCCGGCAAGAAGGCCCTGGTTAGCCTGACCCTGGGTGGCCGCGAACACATGTTCGGCGAAGGCGCCATCCATGGCCCCCTGGAAGACATGCTGCGGCCGCTGCTGCGGGGCACCCTGGCCTATGTCGGCCTGGAAGTGTTGCCGCCCTTCGTGGCCTGGCATGTGCCCTACATCAGCAATGACGCCCGCGAAGACTTCCTGCGCGCCTACCAGGCCCGCCTGCAGGGGCTGGAGCGGGACCAGCCCCTGGAGTTCCCGCGCCTGGAGCAGTTCGACGAAAGGTTGTACCCGCTGGCGCGATGAGTGCTGCAAGGCCGGTTTTGTTGCTCGGCTAATTACTGAGCGGGCGGCGGGTTTCTGTTTCGCCTTCCCGGGCGACTTCCTTTGGCAGTCGCCCCAAAGGAAGCAAAGGGCTTGCCCCACCATCCGGGTTTGGCTTCGCCAAACTTCCCTCGCTACATCGTCGTTCCGGAGGCCCGCCGCGAAGGGCCATCCATGGCCCTGCGCGGCTCTCGCGGCATCCATGCCGCTCGTCCTCCTCCACAACGATTCCGCTCGGCCTCCTGAAGGGGCGGTTTGCGCGGCGTCATCTTCGCTGATTCGTTTCAGGCTGGTGTGGGCATCAGGATTGCTTCGCGCCTGCTTGCGGGAGAGGGCAGTGCCTCCTGGCAGCGAGCCAGGCAATAGCCCGTAGGATGGGTTGAGCGGAGCGATACCCATGCAGGCGGAGGTTCGGCGTGGCACCGATGGCGAATGGAAAAGCGCCATCCACCCTACTGAATGCCTCCCGGCAAAGCGGCAACGAGCGGCAAACCCCCTTGCCGCTTTGCCGCCCGGCAACCCCCGATTGCCGCTTATTGCCGCTCCATTTTCTGCTCAAGCCTTTGAAAACAAAGAAAAAATAACTTTGGCACAGCCTTTGCTAAATATCTGGCAAGCAAACCAGATTGCCACTGGCAAAGGTTCCGGACATGAGCATCAGTTTCGAAAAGGCCCTCGGCATCCACCAGCAAGCCCTCAGCTTCCGCGCCCAGCGCGGCGAGGTGCTGGCCAACAACATCGCCAACGCCGATACCCCGAACTACAAGGCTCGTGACCTGGACTTCGCCAGCGTGCTCGCCCAGCAATCGGAGAAGGCCGCCCACGGCAGCTTCCAGGCCACCCGGACCAATGAGATGCACATCGCCGCCGAAGGTTTCGACATGGGCGATGCCTCGCTGAAGTACCGCATCCCCTTCCAGGCCGCCATTGACGAGAACACCGTGGACGCCCAGCTGGAGCAGTCGAACTACACCGAGAACGCCATGCAGTTCCAGGCCAGCTTCACCTTCCTCAACAGCAAGTTCAAAGGGCTGATCGGCGCCCTGCGCGGCGAATAACGGAGAGCCAAGCCATGTCCCTGTCCAGCATCTTCAACATCGCCGGCACCGGCATGAGTGCCCAGAACACTCGGCTGAACACCATCTCCAGCAACATCGCCAACGCCGAGACCGTTTCCTCGAGCCTCGACCAGACCTACCGCGCCCGCCACCCGGTGTTCGCCACCATGTTCCAGAACACCCTGGGCAACGGCGACCGTGGTTCGCTGTTCACCGACCAGGACCAGTCCGGTGCCGGTGTACAGGTACTCGGCGTGATCGAGGACCAGAGCACCCTGACGCCGCGCTACGAGCCCAACCACCCGGCGGCCAACGCCGAGGGCTACGTGTACTACCCGAACGTCAACGTGGTCGAAGAAATGGCCGACATGATTTCCGCCAGCCGGTCCTTCCAGACCAACGTGGAAATGATGAACACCGCCAAACAGATGATGCAGAAAGTGCTGACCCTGGGTCAGTGATAGCGAGGGAACAGCATGAGTGTCAGTAACGTAGCGGATACCCAATCGGTCCTCGACCAGTTCGCGCTCAAGACCGAGACCAAGAGCAAGGACCTCGGCAAGAACGAGTTCCTCGAACTGCTGGTGGCCCAGTTGAACAACCAGGACCCCCTGGCGCCCCAGGAAAACGGCGAGTTCATCGCCCAGCTGGCGCAGTTCAGCCAGGTGGAAGGCATCGAGAAGCTGAACAGCAGCATGGGTTCGCTGCTCTCCGGCTACCAGTCCTCCCAGGCGCTGCAGGCCTCCTCGCTGGTGGGCCGCAAGGTCATCGTCCCGAGCGAGAAGGCGGTGGTGGATACCGCGGAAACCTTCAAGGCCTCGGCCGTGCTGCCGGTGTCCAGCAGCAACGTCTGGGTCAACGTCTACGACAGCGCCGGCGCCCTGGTGAACCGCGTCAGCCTCGGCCAGCAATCGGCCGGCAACGTCAGCTTCATGTGGGACGGCAAGGACTCCAGCGGCAAGGTCATGCCGCCCGGCACCTACAAGTTCGAGGCACAGGCGCAGTACGAAGGCGAAACCAAGTCGCTCTACACGATGCTGCCGGCCAACGTCGACAGCGTCACCCTCGGGCAGAACGGCGGCGAGCTGATGCTCAACCTCGCCGGTCTCGGCAGCGTGCCGCTGTCCCAGGTCCAGGTCATCGGTCAGTAACTTCCCGGTTCAGAACGCCGGGAAGCACCGGCAAAGGAGATAAGAAATGGCGTTCAACATCGGTCTCAGCGGCCTGCGAGCCGCGACCAGCGATCTCAACGTCACCGGCAACAACATCGCCAACGCCGGTACCGCGGGCTTCAAGCAGTCCCGTGCGGAGTTCGCCGACGTCTATGCCGCCTCGGTGCTCGGCACCGGCAAGAACGCCCAGGGCAGCGGCGTGACGCTGGGGGACGTGTCCCAGCTGTTCAACCAGGGCAACATCAACTACACCCAGAACGCCCTGGACCTGGCCATCAACGGCAACGGCTTCTTCCAGACCAGCAACAACGGTGAGATCAGCTATACCCGTGCCGGCTACTTCGGTACCGACCGCAACGGCTACATCACCAACAACTTCGGTTACCGCCTGCAGGGCTATGGCGTGGACGGCAACGGCAACCTGCAGAACGGCGTGGTCAGCGACCTGCGCATCGAGTCGTCGAACCAGGCGCCCAAGGCCACTACCCAGGTGGCGCAGAAGTTCAACCTGAACTCCACCACCAAGGCGCCGACCAACACCCCGTTCGACCCGGCCGATCCGACCACCTACACGTCGTCCACCTCGGTCAACATCTATGACTCCCAGGGCAATGCCCACGTCATGACCCAGTACTTCATCAACAACTCCGACCCGGCCGCGACGCCGCCGGTGACCAACAACTGGAGCATGGCCGTGCTGGTGGATGGGCGTAACCCGTCCGACCCGACCAGCACCGACCCGCACACCACCAACCTGCTGTTCAATGCCGACGGCAGCCTGGACACGGCCGGCATGGCGGCGGGCGGTGAACTGAACTACGACCCGGCCACCGGCCTGATGACCCTCGACGACTGGGTGCCCGCCGTTTCCGATGGCGGTACGCCGGCGAACTGGTCGGGCAACGGCGCCACCGCCAACGCCGGCGGCATCAGCATCGATATTCGCGGCTCCACCCAATATTCCAGCACCTTCGCGGTGAACAGCATCAGCCAGGACGGCTACACCACCGGCCAGCTGGCGGGCCTGGAAATCGACGACACCGGGGTGATCTTCGCCCGCTACACCAACGGCCAGTCCAAGGTGCAGGGCCAGGTGATCCTGGCCAACTTCGCCAACGTCCAGGGCCTGACCCCGGTGGGCAAGACCGGCTGGGTGCAGTCCTTCGAGTCCGGCGAGCCGGTGGTCGGCACCCCGCGCTCCGGCACCCTGGGCGCCCTGCAGGCCGGCGCCCTGGAAGACTCCAACGTCGAACTGTCGGACCAGCTGGTGAACCTGATCGTCGCCCAGCGCAACTACCAGGCCAACGCCAAGACCATCCAGACCGAAGACGCCGTCACCCAGACCATCATCAACCTGCGTTGATGAGTGGCTGCGCGTCGGCCATGCGTTGTTGAAACTGACCCGAGGAATGCTCATTTACAGTCGTAAACTCCGCTTCCTCGGGCCACTTTCGCCTAGCCTGGCTCTAGCTCGCGAGCTCATCCGTTTCTGCATCCATCTGTAGGAGCGATTTCAATCGCGATTGGTCGGCGCAGCCGGCCCAGGTCCGGATTGGCAGGTCTTCGACCTGCATCGCGAATGAATTCGCTCCTACAAGCGGCAAATCCCCTTGCCGCTGGCGGCAGCCGCTAGCCGCCAGCGGTTTGACAAGGCCCTGCAAAGGGCCTTTTTCTTTTCTGTAAATTCCTTTTAATTCAATGGCTTGTAATTGAGTTTCGACATTGGCACGACGCTTGCTGGATAGCTTGCAAAGAGCCAAGGGCGGCAACGCCCACTCGGAGAAATTCATGGACAAGATGCTTTATGTCGCGATGAGCGGAGCCAGCCAGAACTCCCTGGCCCAGCGCGCCCACGCCAACAACCTGGCGAACATTTCCACTTCGGGTTTCCGCCGCGACTTCGAGCAGGCGCGTTCCATGCCGGTGTTCGGCGACACTTTCCCGTCGCGGGTCTACGCCATGACCGAGCGCCCCGGCACCGACTTCACCCCCGGCGCCCTGCAGGAAACCGGTCGTGACCTGGACGTGGCCGTGAAAGGGGAGGGCTGGATCGCCGTGCAGGCCCCCGATGGTGGTGAAGCCTATGTACGTACCGGCAGCCTGCAGATCGATGCCCTCGGCCAGCTGCGTACCGGCAATGGTTTGCCGGTCATGGGCAATGCCGGTCCCATCGCCATTCCGCCGGAGCAGAAGGTGGAGATCGGCCAGGACGGCACCATCAGCGTCCGCGCCCTGGGCGAGGCTCCCAACGTGGTGGCCGAGGTGGACCGCATCAAACTGGTCAACCCCGACCCCAAGCAGCTGGAGAAAGGCACCGACGGCATGATCCGCCTCAAGGACAACCAGCCGCCGGCCGCGGCCGACGCCAATGTCCAGGTGACCTCCGGCTTCATCGAGGCGAGCAACGTCAACGCCGTGGAAGAGATGACGGCGATCCTCTCGCTGTCCCGCCAGTTCGAGCTTTCCGTGAAGATGATGCGCACCGCTGAAGATAATTCCGCGGCAATGGCGCGGGTCTTGCAGTTCAGCTAATCACCAGTACGCGGCGCCATGATTCCGGCGCCCGAGGAGAAATAGATGCTTCCGGCACTCTGGGTCAGCAAGACCGGCCTGTCCGCCCAGGACATGAACCTGACCACCATTTCCAACAACCTGGCGAACGTTTCGACCACGGGCTTCAAGCGCGATCGCGCCGAGTTCGAGGACCTGCTGTACCAGATCCGTCGCCAGCCGGGCGGCCAGACCAGCCAGGACAGCGAGCTGCCCACCGGCCTGCAGCTGGGTACCGGTGTGCGCATCGCCGGCACCCAGAAGATCTTCACCCAGGGCAGCCTGCAGACCACCGAGCAGCCGCTGGACATGGCCATCAACGGCCGCGGCTTCTTCCAGGTGCTGATGCCCGACGGCACGGTCGCCTACTCCCGCGACGGCAGTTTCCACCTGAACTCCGACGGCCAGATCGTCACCTCCCAGGGCTTCGCCCTGGAGCCGGCCATCGTCCTGCCCGCCGAAGTGCAGACCTTCACCGTGGGCGAAGACGGCACCGTCTCGGTGACCACCACCGGCAACCCCGCAGCACAGATCATCGGCAACATCCAGACCGCCGACTTCGTCAACTACGGCGGCCTGCAGGCCATCGGCAACAACCTGTTCCTGGAAACCTCCGCCAGCGGCGCCCCGCAAGTCGGTACGCCGGGCCTCGCCGGCCTGGGCGTGGTGCAGCAGAACACCCTGGAAAACTCCAACGTCAGCGTGGTCGAGGAGCTGGTGAACATGATCACCACCCAGCGCGCCTACGAGATGAACTCCAAGGTCATCTCCACCGCTGACCAGATGCTCGCTTTCGTCACGCAGAACCTGTAACGCCCTGAGGTAGTTGTCATGAACCGGCTGATCATTCTTCTCCCGCTGCTCGGAGTCGCCCTCATCCAGGGCTGTGTGCAACCTGCGCCGCGACCGAACGATCCCTACTATGCGCCCGTGCTGCCGCGTACCCCGCTGCCCGCCGCACAGAGCAACGGCGCGATCTACCAGGCCGGTTTCGAGACCAACCTCTACGACGACCGCAAGGCCTACCGCGTGGGTGACATCATCACCATCACCCTCAACGAGCGCACCCAGGCCAGCAAGAACGCCAACTCGCAGATCCAGAAGGACAGCAACGCCAACATCGGCCTGACCTCGCTGTTCGGCGGCGGCGTGTCGGTGAACAACCCCAATGGCGGCCTCAATCCGCTGGACGCCGCGCGCCTGTCCCTGGACGCCGAATACAACGCCTCCCGCGACACCAAGGGCGACTCCAAGGCGGGGCAGAGCAACAGCCTGTCCGGCTCCATCACCGTCACCGTTTCCGAAGTGCTGCCCAACGGCATCCTCGCGGTGCGCGGCGAGAAGTGGCTGACCCTGAACACCGGCGACGAGCTGGTGCGCATCGCCGGCATGGTCCGCGCCGACGACATCGGCACCGACAACACCGTGCCGTCCACCCGGGTGGCCGACGCACGCATCACCTATTCCGGCACCGGCGCCTTCGCCGACGCCAGCCAGCCCGGCTGGTTCGACCGGTTCTTCATGAGCCCGCTGTTCCCGTTCTGATGAGACCGACCATGAAGCGACTGATCACCGCCCTCTGCCTGCTGCTCGCCGCAGGCGTGGCCCAGGCCGAGCGCCTGAAGGACCTGGCGAGCATCCAGGGCGTACGGACCAACCAGCTGATCGGCTACGGCCTGGTGGTTGGCCTGAACGGCACCGGTGACCAGACCACCCAGACGCCCTTCACCCTGCAGACCTTCAACAACATGCTGGCGCAGTTCGGCATCAAGGTGCCGGCCAACGTCGGCAACGTGCAGCTGAAGAACGTCGCGGCGGTGTCCATCCATGCCGACCTGCCGCCCTTCGCCAAGCCCGGCCAGGTCATCGACGTGACCATCTCCTCCATCGGCAACGCCAAGAGCCTGCGTGGCGGCAGCCTGCTGATGAGCCCGCTCAAGGGTATCGACGGCAACGTCTACGCCATCGCCCAGGGCAACCTGGTGGTGGGCGGCTTCGACGCCGAGGGCAGCGACGGCTCGCGGATCACCGTCAACGTTCCGTCCTCCGGCCGCATTCCTTCCGGCGCGACGGTGGAGCGTCCGGTGCCGAGCGGTTTCGAGCAGGGCAATTCCCTGACCCTGAACCTCAACCGCCCGGACTTCACCACCGCCAAGAACATCGTCGACAAGCTCAACGAACTGCTCGGCCCCGGCGTCGCCCAGGCCATCGACGGCGGCTCCGTGCGGGTCAGCGCGCCGCTGGACCCGAACCAGCGGGTGGACTACCTCTCGGTGATCGAGAACCTGGAGATCGAAGCCGGCCAGGCCGTGGCCAAGGTCATCATCAACTCCCGCACCGGCACCATCGTGATCGGCCAGAACGTGCGCGTGCAGCCGGCCGCCGTCACCCATGGCAGCCTCACCGTCACCATCACCGAGGACCCCATCGTCAGCCAGCCGGAAGCCTTCTCCGGTGGCCAGACCGCGGTCGTGCCGCGCTCGAAGGTCAGCGCCGAGCAGGAAGCCAAGCCGATGTTCAAGTTCGGTCCGGGCACCACCCTCGACGAGATCGTGCGTGCGGTCAACCAGGTGGGCGCGGCGCCGTCCGACCTGATGGCCATTCTCGAAGCGTTGAAGCAGGCCGGCGCGCTGCAAGCCGACCTGATCGTGATCTGAGGACGGGCGATGAATTCGAAACTCTCCTCAGGTCTCGCCTCCGGCTCCACCGTCGACAGCGGCGCCTACACCGACCTGAATCGCCTCAGCCAGTTCAAGGCCGGCAAGGAGCGTGACAGCGAGGGCAACATCCGCAAGGTGGCCCAGGAATTCGAGTCGCTGTTCCTCAACGAAATGATGAAGTCCATGCGCCAGGCCGGTGAAGCCTTCTCCGAAGGCAACTACCTGAACAGCAACGAGACCAAGACCTACCAGGAAATGCACGACCAGCAGCTCGCCCTGACCCTGTCCAAGCAGGGCGGTGTCGGCCTGGCCGATGTGCTGGCCCGCCAGCTGTCCAAGACCAACAAGTCCACCGGTCCCAATCCCTTCGCCCAGGTGCAGTCCGGCGTCCAGGCCAACTGGCCGGCCCAGGGCAGCAAGCAGGCGGCAAAGGGCGACGAGTCCAGCGTCGCGGTGCGCGACGATTCGCGCCTGATCAACCTGCGCCGCCTCGCCCTGCCGGGCAAGCTCGCCGACCGCCAGGCGGCCGGCATCGTGCCGTCCCCCGAACAGACCGCCGGTACTTCGCTTGCCGCCAAGGACTGGAGCGCCGCCCAGAGCTACGGCGCGCCCGAGCGTGAAGCCGTGGGCGTCGAGGCCGCCGACGGCGCCAAGGGCACCAGCAAGCGCCGCTTCGCCTCGCGTGACGAGTTCATCGAGACCCTGTTGCCGATGGCCGAGAAGGCCGCCGAGCGCATCGGCGTCGACCCCCGCTACCTGGTGGCGCAAGCCGCCCTGGAAACCGGCTGGGGCAAGTCGATCATCCGCGAGGCCGACGGCGACAGCAGCCACAACCTGTTCGGCATCAAGGCCCACAAGGGCTGGGACGGCGAGTCCGCGCGCACGCTGACCACCGAATACAAGGGCGGCAAGGCGGTGAAGGAGGCGGCGTCGTTCCGCTCATACGACTCCTTCGAGCAGAGCTTCCACGACTACGTGAGCTTCCTGCAGAACAACTCCCGCTACGACAAGGCGCTGGATTCGGCCGAGAAACCCGAGCAGTTCGTCCGCGAACTGCAGAAGGCCGGCTACGCCACCGACCCGCAATACGCCCGCAAGATCACCCAGATCGCTCGCGGCATGCAGATCTACCAAGCCGTCGCCAGCGTCGATGGCCCGACCAGAAGGATATGAGGCTGAGTCATGGCTGACCTACTAAACATTGGCCTGTCGGGGCTGCGCGTGAGCCAGTCGCAGCTGACCGTCACCGGCCACAACATCTCCAACGTCAATACGCCCGGTTTCACCCGGCAGAGCGCGACCCAGTCGACCAACCTGCCGCAGTTCTCCGGCTCGGGCTATATCGGCAGCGGCGTCAGCCTGACGGATATCCGTCGCAGCTACAGCGAGTTCCTCACCGCGCAGCTGCGCAACACCACGTCGCTGAGCAGTGACGTGGATGCCTACAAGAGCCAGATCGACCAGCTCGACTCGTTGCTGTCCGGCACCACCACCGGCATCACCCCGTCGCTGAAGAGCTTCTTCGCCGCCATGCAGACCGCCGCCGAGGACCCCGCCAACATGCCGGCGCGGCAGTTGGTGCTGTCCGAGGCCGAGGGCCTGGCCCGTCGCTTCAACACCGTCTCCGATCGGTTGAACGCGCAGAACGACTCGCTGAACAAACAGATGGCGTCGGTGGCGGACCAGGTGAACCGCCTGGCCGGTTCCATCGCCAGCCTCAACGACGCCATCGCTGTCGCCTCGTCCAATGGCCAGGTGCCGAACGACCTGCTGGACTCCCGCGACGAGGCGATCCGCCAACTGTCCACCTACGTGGGCGTGAGCGTGGTGCCCCAGAGCGACGGCACCCAGAGCATCTTCGTCGGCACCGGCCAGCCACTGGTGGTGGGCAACTCGGCCAACCGCCTCGAAGCGGTGCCCGGCAAGGGTGACCCCAGCCGTTTCGAGCTGGAGTTCGTCAGCGGTGATTCTCGCCAGGGCGTCACGTCGCTGCTCAGCGGTGGAGAACTGGGCGGCCTGATTCGCTACCGCACCGAGACCCTCGATGCCAGCCTCAATACCCTGGGCCGCCTGGCCATGTCCATCAGCGACCAGGTCAACACCCAGCTCGGCCAGGGCCTCGACCTGAAAGGGCAGGTGGGGGCGGCCCTGTTCGGCAACTTCAACGACCCGGCCCTCGCGGCGCTGCGGGTGAAGGCCTTCGCCGGCAACAGCAATGCCCAGCCGGCCCTGAACATCACCAATACCAGCCTGCTCACCACCAGCGACTACCAGATGGAGTACAACGCCTCGGCGACGCCGCCCTACTCGGTGCGCCGCTTGAGCGACAACCAGGAAATGGTCGTCAGCGACAGCACTCCGTCCGGCACGCTGACCATCAAGGACAGCGCCGGCCGTGACCAGGGATTCCAGATCGCCCTCGGCGTGCCGCCGCCCACCACCGGTGACAAGTTCGTGCTGCAGCCCACGCGCACCGGCGCCAAGGACATCAGTGCGGTGCTGGACCAGGCGGACCAGCTGGCCTTCGCCGCGCCCCTGCATTCGGAAGCGAACGTGCAGAACAAGGGCACCGGCGCGATCGGCCAGCCCAGCATCACCAATACCCTGACCCCCATGAGTCAGGCGCACCTGGCGGCGATTTCGTCGATCACCATGAACTACACGGCGGGCACGCCGGGGAGCCTGAGCTTTTCCGGCCTGCCGCCCGGCGTGACCATCACCCAGCCGACTTCGGGCACCCTGAGCGTGACGCCAGGGCAGACCAACCAGCTGAGCTACACCATTTCGGTCACCACGGGGACCCCTGCCACCACGCAGGAGTACCAGATCAGCCAGAGCTTCAGCGGACGGGCGGAAACCGGCGACAATTTCAGTCTCGCCATGAGCACCAACGGTGTTTCCGACAACCGCAACGCCCTCAAGCTGGTGGACTTGCAGACCAAGGCCGCGGTCGGTGTCGACGCCCTGGTGGGTGGCACCGGTTCCAGCTTCTCCGACAGCTACGGGGACCTGGTGGAGCGGGTGGGCACCCTGACCGCCCAGGCGCGAGTGGACAGCGAAGCCAGCACGGCGATCCTCAAGCAGGCCACGGACAATCGTGACTCGCTCTCGGCGGTGAGCCTGGATGAGGAAGCGGCCAACCTGATCAAGTTCGAGCAGTACTACAACGCTTCGTCGCAGGTGATTCAAGTTGCGCGCAGCCTGTTCGATACCTTGATGAGCACCTTCCGCTAACGGAGCCAGCCATGCGAATTTCCACTATCCAGCAATACAACAATGGCGTGGCGGGCCTGCAGCGGAACTACGCGAACGTCACCAAGACCCAGGAACAGATCAGCACCGGCAACCGCATCCTCACGCCGGCGGACGATCCGGTGGCGTCGGTCCGTCTCCTGCAGCTGGACCAGCAGCAGGGTGTGCTGGACCAGTACAACTCCAACCTGACCGCCGCCCAGAACAGCCTGAACCAGGAAGAAGTGACGCTGAATTCGGTGAACACCGTGCTCCAGCGTGTGCGCGAACTGGCGGGGGAGGCCGGCAACGGCGCCCTGAGCACCGAGGACCGCAAGGCCATCGCCGCCGAACTCAAGGAGCGCGAGGACGAACTGCTGAGCCTGATGAACACCCGCAACGCGCGGGGCGAGTACATCTTCTCCGGCTTCCAGGGCAAGACCCAGCCCTTCGTGCGCAATGCCGACGGCAGCTACAGCTATGAAGGCGACGAGGGCCAGCGCAAGCTGCAGGTGGCGAGCTCCCTGCAACTGCCCATCAGCGACAACGGCAAGCGCGTGTTCGAGAACGTGATCAACGCGGGAAGGCTGGGTAGCACCCTGACCAACAGCCCCGCCGGCTCCACCCTGAGCCCTTCGGCAGCGCTGGTGCAGGACGAGGTTTCCTTCTCCGGCAACCCGCCGTTCCCCGATGCCGGCGTGCAGATCGTATTCGGCAACCCCGACGCCAACAGCTATGAAATCTTCGCGATGGGGACCACCACCCCGGTACTGGGCAGTGGCGCCATCGATACCGATGCCACCACCGCCGACCAGGTGGTGTTCCGCGGCGTCAACATCAAGTTCGATGGCCTGCCCGTGGGCGGTGAGACAATCGACGTCACGGCCAAGCCCAACCAGCAGAAGCAGGGCATCCTCGACACCATCGCCAACCTGCGCATGGCCCTCGAGAATTCGACGGATACGCCGGCCGGCAACAAGGTCGTCCGTGACGCCGTGGCCGAGTCCCTGACCAACCTGGACAACGGCATGACCGTGGTCGACTCGGTGCGTGGCGAAATCGGTGCGCGCCTGAACGTGGTCGAGTCCACCCTCACCGACAACGAAGACGTGACCCTGGTGAACCAGTCCGTGCAGGCCGACCTGCGCGAGCTGGACTACTCCGAGGCGCTATCGCGGCTGAGCTTCCAGTCGATCATCCTCGAAGCGTCGCAGCAGAGCTATGTGAAGATCGCTTCGCTGAGCCTGTTCAACAAGCTGTAATCCCGCCGGAACCGAGTGAAGCCATGCAAGACGCAGTGATCCTGGAAGGCGCACGAGACTATGAAGATGCGCGCGGTAACCGCATCCACTGTCCGACGTTCCTGCCGGGCGTCAAGGTCATGTTCCGCGGCTCCAACAACCGGGTGGTCATAGACCCGGCGTCACGCGTCAACCGGCTGTCGCTGGAGTTCAACTGCTCCGAGGGCTACTTCGAGCTGGGCCGCAACGACTGGGACAACGCGTTCAAGGGGCTGGTGCGGATAGGGCAGGGGAGTCGGGTGGTCATCGGCCGCAACGTCACCTGCACGGCCCACTGCTTCATCGACGCCAGCGAGATGGCCTCGGTGACCATAGGCGAGGACTGCATGTTCGCCTCGGGGAACCAGCTGCGCACGGATGATGCCCACCCGATCTTCGATGTGCACACCGGCAAACGCATCAACATCGCGCGGGACATCCTGATCGGCAATCACGTCTGGCTCGGCTACAACGCCAAGGTCCTGGGTGGTGCCGACATAGGCGAGGGCACGGTGATCGGCATGGACAGCCTGGTGAAGAGCCGGCTGCCGAACAACTGCATCGCCGTCGGAACACCGGCGCGGTTGGTGCGCCGGGATATCGCCTGGGAGCGTCCGCATCTGTCCTTCGACGAGCCGTACTTCAAGCCCGATGCCGACAGCATCGTGAGATCCAGCTACTGGAACGAGACTCGGGATTGATGGGACCTGACAACGTCAACCGGCGGGGCGAGCCCGCCGAACTTTCCACAGGTGGTTCGCAAATGGGCAAGTCAGCGCTGGGAACAGTCATCACCTATGGCACCTTCGATATGTTTCATATCGGCCATCTGCGCCTGCTCAAGCGCATGCGCGAACTGGGCGAGCGCACGATAGTCGCGGTGTCCACCGACGAGTTCAATCGCCTGAAAGGCAAGAAGGCGCTGATTCCCTATGCCGAGCGCAAGGAAATCATCGAATCGCTGGACTGCGTCGACCTGGTGATCCCGGAGCAGTCCTGGGAGCAGAAGCCCGACGACATCCGCGAACACAAGGTCGATACCTTCGTCATGGGCAATGACTGGAACGGCAAGTTCGATCATCTGAAAGCCCACTGCCAGGTCGTCTACCTGGACCGTACCCGTGGGGTTTCCTCCACCGAGCTGCGCGAATCGCTGGCCAGCATCCTGGCCGACGACCGCCAGATCTCCAACATCCTGAGCCTGTTGAAGGCGCTGAAGGGCGATCTTGGATGAATAGCAGCGTTCAACACCATCCCGCGCTGCTCCTGTCGATTCCCGTCCCCGACGGTATTCGGCGCGAGGGCGAGGTGCTGTGCCTGACCGTCAACGCCAGCGACGCCAGCGCGGTCCAGGCTTGCCGCCTGCTGGTGGTGGGGCGGCGCGCCAAGGTGATCGCCGCCTTCACCTGCAGCCGTGGCGCCTCGGGCTTCGAAGCCCGGCTGCCACTGGAACTGTTCGGCGACGATGAAACCCGCTGGGACGTCAGGCTGGAAGCTACCCTGGACAATGGTGAGCGACTGGAGACCCAGCTGCTGGGCCGGCATCCGGGTGGCGAGACGCCCCGTCACTTCTTCAACGAGGCGCTGGCCGAGCGGGGCCTGTCGACCTACCTGAGCGACAGCGCCAGCTCCCTGGTGTTTTATGCCGCGCCCCTGGAGCTCCATGGCCGGGTCACCGCCGGGGAGAACGCCAAGCAGGCCTTCGCCGGTTACCTGGCGGACCTGCCGCTGGACGAGAACCTGGTGATCTTCGAGAGCTTCCTCGGCAAGAGCTACTCGGGCAATCCGCGCTACATCTACGAAGAGCTGCGCCGTTCGCGCCCGGACCTGCGCTGCGTCTGGTCCTACAACGGCGACCAGGCGATCCCCGGCGATCCGCAGGTGGTCAGGCGCGGTTCGCCGGACTACTACCGGCTGCTGGCGCAGGCCCGCTACCGGGTGAACAACGTCATTTTCCCGGTGCATGGGCGCAAGCCGGAAACCGTCTACCTGCAGGCCTGGCACGGCACGCCGCTGAAACGGCTGTCGTTCGACATCGAGGTCAGCGGGCCGGAAGTCGATGCCCGCGACAACTTCTACCGGGAATCCCGTTCCTGGAGCCTGTTGCTGAGCGAAAACGCCTACTCCACCGAGGTCTTCAAGCGCGCCTTCCGCTATCCGGGGGAGGTCCTGGAGCTGGGCTATCCGCTCACCGATCCGTTGCTGGACCCGGCGCCGGACAGCGCTGCGCTGGCCAGGCGCCTCGGTCTGCCGGAGGGCAAGCGCTTCATCCTCTACGCGCCCACCTGGCGGGACCACAAGGCCATCGGTGCCTGGCAGCACGCCTTCGACCTGCAGCTGGACCTGGCCACGCTGTCCGCTGGCCTTGCCGACGACCAGATGCTGCTGATCAAGGCTCATCACCTGGTGGCCGAGACCCTGGACCATGCCGCCTTGCCGGCCAATGTCCGGGACATGTCGCACCTGGATGATGTCAACGAGCTGTGCATGCTCGCGGATGTCCTGGTCACCGACTACTCCTCGGTGTTCTTCGACTTCGCTGTGACCGGCCGGCCCATCCTCTTCTACTGCTATGACCTGGAGCTCTACGCGTCGGCTATCCGCGGCTTCTACCTCGATGTGCACGAGGACCTTCCCGGCCCGGTGACCGCCACCACCGAAGGCCTGGTCGGTTTGCTCGGCGAGCTGGACGCGGTAGCCAGGGAATATGCGCCGCGCTATCGCGAGTTCCAGCAGCGCTTCTGTTCCTTGAACGATGGTCAGGTTGCGCGCCGCGTGGTCCAGGCCGTATTTGGTGACGCACGTGACGATTAAGGTCCTGGTTTTTCCCTGTGGCTCGGAGATCGGGCTGGAGATCCACTCGGCGCTGAAGTACGCCAAGGACGTCGAGCTGTACGGTGTTTCGTCGGTATCCGACCACGGCGAGTTCGTGTATGCCCGCTACCGGCAGATCGACGCCCATGTGGATTCGGATGAATTCATCCCGCAACTGAACCGCCTGATCGGCGAATGGCAGATCGACCTGGTGGTGCCGGCCCACGACAGCGTGATCCTCAAGCTGGCCGAGGAACAGGGGCGGCTTGCCGCCAGGGCCACGGTGCCCGAGGTGGAGCTGGCGCGCATCTGCCGCAACAAGAACGCCACCTATGCCCACTTCGCCGGTTGCGACTTCGTGCCCGACGCGGTGTCGGGCCTGGCATCGAACTATCCGATATTCGCCAAGCCGGCGGTGGGGCAGGGCTCCCAGGGCGTCGAGCTGGTTCGCGACGCGTCTCGCCACCAGCAGTTGCTGGACAGCGGCATCGAGTACGTGTTCTCCGAATACCTGCCGGGCGAGGAATTCACGGTCGACTGCATTTCCGATGGGCAGGGCGTGCTGCTCAAGGCGTCTCCCCGTGAGCGTGCGCGGGTCAAGTCGGGCATCAGCGTGCGTACCCGGCCGATCGAGCTGGGCGCCGAGGTGGACGCCATTGCCGCCTGCATCGCCGAAGCCTTCCGCTTCAAGGGCGGCTGGTTCTTCCAGGTCAAGCGGGCCCGCGATGGCCGCCTCAAGCTGCTCGAAGTCGCGCCGCGCACGGCGGGCTCCATGGGCCTGTCCCGCAACCTGGGGATCAACTACCCCTTGCTGAGCCTGTATGCCTACTCGGGGCTGGCCTTCTCGGTGATCGCCCAGCGGTACCCGATCCAGATGGACCGGGCCCTGAAGAACTGCTTCAAGGTGGAGCTGGACTTCGACCGGGTCTATCTCGACCTCGACGACACGCTGATCCTGCGCGGTGCGGTCAACGCCCTGCTGATGGCGCTGCTCTACCAGTGGCTGGCCAAGGGCGTGGAGATCGTGCTGATCACCCGCCATGCCGGCTGTCCGCGCGAGACCCTGGCGCGGTACCGGATAGCGCCGGAGATCTTCGCCGAGATCATCCACCTCCAGGACGGCACGCCGAAGAGCCGGGCCATCGGCCAGCGGGAGCGCTCGATCTTCATCGACGATGCCTACCGCGAACGCCTGGACGTGAGCACAAGCCTGGGTATTCCGGTCTTCGACCTGGATGCCATCGAACAATTGCTGGACTGGCGCGCCTGAGCCCGCTTCCCCCTTGCCCTGGTTGACGGAGCTACCGCATGCAACCTCTGCTTTCCATCGTCGTGCTCGTCTACAACACTGCGGAGTATCTGCAGGAGTGCTTCGATTCCCTGCTGAACCAGCGCTACCGGAACATCGAGATCATCGCCATCGATGACGGCAGTACCGACGACAGCCTGGCCATCTGCCGCACCTACGAGGCGCGCCATGGGAATTTCCGTTGCCTGACCAAGGCCAACGAGGGCGGGGCGATCGTGGGCAACCTCGGCATTTCCCTGGCCAAGGGCGAATACGTCGCCCTGGTGGACTCCGATGATGTGGTCACCGAGGACGGCTATGCGTTGCTGATGGAGGAAGCCCTGGCCCAGCGCGCCGACATCGTGGTCGGCCGTGCGGCGCGCCTGACCGACGGGGTGGTGAATGCGGTCTCCTTCCTCTACGAGCCCTTCGTCTGGAACCGTCGGCGGGTCATCGACTCGGTCGCGGAGTTCCCCGACCTGATGCACGACGGCTTCTACTGGAACAAGGTCTTCCGCCTGGACTTCCTGCGCGAGCATGGCCTGGGCATGGTCCCGGGCCTGCTCTACGCCGACCGCCCATTCGTGCACAAGGCCTATTACCTCAGTCGCAAGACCGCCATCATCACCGACCTCGTCTATCTCTGGCGCACACGGGCGACGGGTACGGCGCTGTCGATCACCCAGAACAAGGCGGCTGCATCCAACTTCCGGGATCGCATTCGCTCGATGACCATCGAGTGGACGGACTTCGAGCAGGTGGAGGGTGCCGACTGGTACCGCCGCCTGATCGCCGAGACCAACCTGCAACGGGCGCTCCACGTGATGTACTCCATCGTCGACTCGCCGAGTTTCCGCGCGGTCTTCGTCGAGGGCATGCAGCGCATCCTCGCCCTGTACGGCGACCTGGACTGGCGGCCGCTTGGGGCGCGCCGCGCGGTCTACCTGGAACTCCTGCGGCAGGGGGAGGTAGGCGGCCTGTGCTTCCTGCTCGGCCTGCAGAACGAAGGCAAGACCCTCGAGATCGACGGCAAGTGCTACTGGAAACAGCCCTTCCTCACTAGCCAGGAAGTGGTGGTTCCGCGCGAGCTGGCGCGCATCGACTTTCCCACCATCGGTTTCTTCCACATCAGCCGGCTGGCCCGCTGCGGCGACCAGCTGGAACTGGAACTGGACATCCCCGATGCCGTGATGGCCGGCACCGAGGTGGTGTTCGAGATGCAGTCCCTGATGGGCGACGAGATCATTACCTTCGAGGATCGCGGACGGCTGCGGCCCAACGTCTACGGCTACCGCATGACCTTGCCGGGCGATTTCCCGGCAGGGCACCGGAGCGGGGACCTGTTCGGCCTGATCCTCAATTATCGCTGCGGCGCCATCAGTGGCCGCTACCGCATCGGTCGCGCGCTGATGACGTCGTGGCTGCTCGAGGACTTTCCCATCGTCGGCCCGTTCGACTACCCGGTTTACCATTCGCCGGAGTTCGGCGGGGTGGGGATGCGGGTGGTCTGAGGTGAGTAGGTACGCCGATTGCAAGGTAAGCCTCGCCTGACCGTTTTTCGGCGCTGGACGTCGTTTTTCTGACGTCCCCCGCCATCGGCGGTCGGGCACTGGCTGCTCCCTTCCATGCTTCGGGTACCTAATGATGAAGAACAGGACGATTCCCGTTACAAGCCCGCTGCTGCCGCCCCTGGAGGACTTCGTTCCCTACCTGGAGAAGATCTGGGACAGCCGGATACTCACCAACGGCGGCAGCATGCACCAGGCGCTGGAAAGCGCGCTGTGCGAATACCTGGGCGTCGAGCATATCGCCCTGTTCGCCAACGGAACCCTGGCGCTGGTCACCGCGCTACAGGCGTTGCGCATCACCGGTGAGGTCATCACCACGCCCTATTCCTTCGTGGCCACGGCCCATTCGCTGCTGTGGAACGGCATCAAGCCGGTCTTCGTCGACATCGACCCGCATACCCTGAACCTCGACCCCGCCAAGATCGAGGCGGCCATCACGCCCCAGACCACCGCCATCCTGCCGGTGCACTGCTATGGCAATCCCTGCGATGTCGAGGCCATCGACCGCATCGCCGACATCTACAACCTGCGGGTGATCTACGACGCCGCCCATGCCTTCGCCGTCCGCGATATCGGCGGCAGCATCCTGCGCCACGGCGACCTGAGCGTGCTGAGCTTCCATGCCACCAAGGTGTTCAACACCTTCGAGGGTGGCGCGATCATCTGCCCCGACGCCAAGACAAAGCAGCGGATCAACCACCTGAAGAACTTCGGCTTCGTCAATGAAACGACGGTGGTGGCGCCGGGCATCAACGGCAAGATGAGCGAGATCAACGCCGCCTTCGGCCTGTTGCAGCTCAAGCACATCGACAAGGCCTTCGAGGCGCGACGCGCCATCGATGGCCTGTACCGCCGCCTGCTGGCCGGCGTGCCCGGGGTGCGCTGCCTGGAGCAGGGCAGCCAGGTGTTCGCCAACCATGCCTATTTCCCGATCCTGGTGGAGGATGGCTTCCCGACCTCGCGGGACCAGCTGTACCAGCATCTGCGCGACCAGGGGATCATGGTGCGGCGCTACTTCTTCCCGCTGATCAGTGATTTCCCCATGTACCGTGGCCTGCCTTCCGCCGTGCCGAGCAACCTGCCGATTGCTGGCGGCATGGCCGGCAAGGTGTTGTGCCTGCCAATTTTCCCGGATCTCGGGCTGGACGACGTGCAGGGCATCTGCGAGCTGATCGCCTCGGCCAGGGCCGCCTCGGCGTGAGGCCTGTGCTTACTCCTGGCGGAGTGCCCGCTTGAGCTTCCACGGTTCGTTCCGGCTCCTGGCCGACTGGCTGCTGTTGCCGCTCTGGTGGCTGTTCGACCGCCTGTTGCCCAAGCGCATGGACCTGTGGGCGTTCTTCGTCCATCCGTTGAAAAGCGACCAGTTCGTCGAGAACTCCCGGGCCGTGTTCGAAACGGTCAAGGCTGACCCTTTGATCCACAAACTCATCTTCACCCGTGGCGGCGAAGGCCTGGACCTGCGCCTGGAAGGGGCCTGCAACACCCGCCTGGTGGACCTTCAGAGCCTGGCCGGGTTGTTCGCCCTGGCCCGCTGCGGCGTCTACCTGCTGACCAACTCCATCGCCCTGGATATGTCCTGGCGCTGGCCGGATGGCGGCTTCAGCGTGCTCCGTCCGACCATGCGCCGGCGCATCGTGGTCAACCTCTGGCACGGCATCCCGCTCAAGCGACTGTTCGCCCTGGCCAACCCGACCCTGCGGGAAAACGCCGACCGGGTCGCCTTCAGGCGCCGCGAGCGTGCCCGTTACCAGGGGCTCGTGTGTTCGTCGGAGGTGGACAGCTACGCCATGGCGGCGATCTTCCACCCCATCGAATATTCCCGCCTCTGGCTGACCGGCCTGCCGCGCAACGACTTCCTGCGCATGCCCGAAGCGGCGCTGCCGGGATTCCTCGCGAGCGAAGTCGACACCATCCGCCGCTTCAAGCGCGGTCGACGCCTGGTGACCTACGCACCGACCTTTCGCGAGAGCGAGGTGGAGGCCGCCAGTTGCTACCAGTTCAGCGATGAGCAGATCTCCCGGCTCAAGGCGTTGATGGCGCGCCATGACGCGGTGTTCGGCTTCCGCATGCATTACTTCCGCAAGGGCGACCAGCTGTTCAACATGGAGCGCTATATCGATGGCGAAACCCTGTTCGACCTGGGCCACAAGGCCATCCACGAGATCGCCCCGGTGTTGCGCGAGTCCGACCTGGTGGTGACGGATTACTCGTCCGTCTATATCGACGCGCTCTACCTGGACAAGCCGGTGTTCAGCTTCGCCTACGACCTGGAGCACTACCAGGCACGGCAGAACGGCCTGCTCTACGACATGGAACTGGCCTTCCCCGGGCCGGTCCTGAAGGATTTCGACGACCTGCTGCGCGCCCTCGACGAGGAACTGACCTGCCCCCGGCAGGTGGCCGGCGGTCGCTACGCACAAACCAAGAAACTGTTCTTCAGCTTCCAGGACGACCGCAATTCCGCGCGGGTGGTCGGCAAGCTGAATGAACTCATCGGAAAGAGGCAATAGTGGCTGTGGCGAATCCCAACGAATCCAATCCCCTGGTCAGCATTGTCATGCCCGCCTACAAGGCGATGTACCTGGAGGAAGCGCTGGACAGCATCCAGCGCCAGACCTACCGACCGCTGGAACTGGTGGTCTGCGACGACTGCCGCAGCGACGAAGTGCAGGCCGTGGTGGAGGCCTTCGGCGCCCAGGCCGACTTTCCCGTCATCTACCGGCGCAACGAAACCCGGCTCTGGGAAACCCGCAGCGCCGCCCGGGGCATCGCCCTGGCGTCCGGCGACTACGTGAAGTTTCTCCACGACGACGACCGCCTGCACCCGGACTGCATCGAGGCGCTGGTCGCCGTGATGGAGGGCGATTCCGAAATCGCCCTGGCCAGCTCGCGACGCCGGCGTATCGACGAAGAGGGCAACCCGCTGCCGGATATCCTGGCAACCGCCCATCCCTTCCGCGAGGACGTGGTGGTCAACGGCGAACAACTGGTCAGCTTCTTCGCCGACTACACCGTCAATTTCATCGGCGAGCCCAGTACCGTCCTCTGCCGTCGTGGCGACCTGCTGGAGTTCGGCGACCAGCTATCGGTGCTCAACGGCAAGCGCATCACCTGGGTAGCGGACCTCGCGCTCTACGTGAAGCTGCTGCGACGTGGGCACCTGGCGATGCTGGCGCGGCCACTGACGGACTTCCGCGTGTCGCGGGAGCAGTACAGCCAGATCGGTCGCGACAAGCCGGGCATCGGCCAGCAGGGCCACGTCGATTTCCGCCAGGGTATCCGTGACCTCGGCTGGTACCGGGCCGACGCCAACAGCAGCCTGGTGGAGGTAGCCCCGATCACCCGGCTCAAGAGCCGCGTGTTCAAGCCGCTGGACCTCCTGGCCGCGCTGAACCGGGCGGCGAGCCAGGGCGGCATGGCGGTCAGTGCCTGGCTGGCCGAGCGGGTGCCGAGCGAACAGCAGATGGCCCTGATCGAGCAACGCCTGCAGGCAGTCGACGGCGGGCCGAGCATCGCCGTGCTGGTGTTCGACCGCCTGGGCGATGCCGAGGCGGTGGAACGCACCGTGGCAAGCCTGGAGACTGTCAACCTCTACCGCAAGATAAGCGTCCAGGTCCTCTCCACCGACCCGGCCGCGCTGGCCGGGCGATCCGCTGAGCCGTTGCCGGCCGAACCCGGTGCCCAGGTGGAGGCGCTCAACCGCGCGGCGGAGCGGGTGAGCGCCGATTGGTTGCAGGTGGTGGAGGCGGGTGTCGAATTCACCCCCAGCGGCTTGCTGGTGGCGGCGCTGGACCTGATCGAGGGGCAGTCGTGCCTCGCGGTCTACGCCGACGGCGTGATGCGCGGCAGCGATGGAGGATTGGGCGTGGCGCTGCGCCCGGACTTCAACCTCGACCTGCTCCTCAGCCTGCCGGCCAGCATGGCCCGGCACTGGCTGCTGCGGCGTGACAATTTCCTCGCCATGGCGGGCTTCGATGGCGCGTTCGCCCAGGCGTTCGAGCTGGAGTTCCTGCTGCGCCTGATCGAGCAACAAGGCCTCGGGGGGATCGGTCACATCAGCGAGCCGCTGGTGGTCAGCGATGCCTTCCGCCTCGAGGACAACCCCCACGAGCGGCAGGCCATCGAGCGCCACCTGCGAGCCCGCGGCTATGCCGAGCCCCAGGTGCTTTCGCGCAAGCCGGGCTGCTACGAGCTGGACTATGGCCACGCCGTGCAGGCCTCGGTGAGCATCCTGGTGGCGGTCAAGGACCAGCTCAGCCATGTCCAGCGCTGCCTGGAAACGCTGCTGGAGAACATCACCTACCCCCATTACGAGATCATGCTGCTGGACCTGGGCAGCAGTGAGCCGCAGACCCGCGAATGGCTGTCCGCCATCGGCGGGATGGGCGAGGACCGCCTGCGGGTGCTGACCTACCCGGCGGATGTTTCCCGCGAGGCCGCCTGCAACCACGCGGCGAGCGAAGCCCGTGGCGACCTGCTGCTCTGGCTCGGCGTCGGCGCCGGGATAGTCGACCAGGACTGGCTGCAACAACTGCTCAACCACGCGCTGCGTCCTGAAGTGGGCGCGGTGGGTGGCAAGCTCCTGACCTCCGACGGGCGCATCCGTCATGCCGGGCTGCTGCTGGGCTTGCGTGGCCCGGCCGGGCGCGCGTTCGAGGGCATGGCCCACGACAGCGCCGGCTACCTGCAGCGCCTGCAAGTGGACCAGAACTATTCGGCGCTGAGCGGCGAGTGCCTGATGCTCCGCCGTGACCTGTTCCTCGAGCTGGGCGGCTTCGACGAAGACCCGCAGCTGGCCAACTGGGCGGACGTCGATCTCTGCCTGCGCATTCGCCAGGCGGGCTACCTCAATGTCTGGACGCCACGGGTGCAGATCCTGATGGAGTCGCAACCCCAGCCGGAAGCGAGCCACGCCGAGGAAGACGTGATGTACGCCCGCTGGCTGCCCGTGTTGGCCCGCGACCCGGCCTACAACCCCGGGCTCTCGCTGCTCGCCGAGCCAGGCTTCAAGCTGGCGGACCCCAACCTGGCCTGGCGCCCGTTGCAGTCGTGGCGGCCCCTGCCGCGCGTGCTGGCGCATCCCGCCGACCTGTACGGCTGCGGCCACTACCGGGTGGTCCAGCCCTTCACCGCCCTGCAGAACGCCGGTCTGATCGAAGGGGCCATGTCAACCAGCCTGCTGCCGGTGGCCGACCTGGAGCGCTACGAGCCGGACGTCATCCTGCTGCAGCGCCAGATAGGCGAGGAGCGCCTGGAAGCCATGCGGCGGATGAAGGCCTTCTCGTCGGCCTTCAAGGTCTACGAGCTGGATGACTACTTGCCCAACCTGCCGTTGAAGAACGCGCACCGCCAGCACATGCCCAAGGACGTCCTGCGCTCCCTGCGCCGGGGCTTCGATTTGGTCGATCGCTTCGTGGTGTCCACCGCGCCGCTGGCCGAGGCCTTCGCCGGCCTGCACGAGCGGATCCAGGTGGTGGAGAACCGCCTGCCCCTGCATTGGTGGGGCGACCTGCACAGCCAGCGTCGCACCGCTGCCCGACCCAGGGTTGGCTGGGCCGGCGGCGCGGGGCACACGGGTGATCTGGAAATGATCATCGACGTCGTCAAGGAGTTGGCGAACGAGGTGGACTGGGTGTTCTTCGGCATGTGCCCGGAGGCCATCCGTCCCTATGTGAAAGAGGTTCACACGGGGGTCGAGATCAACAAGTACTCGAAGGCATTGGCGGCGCTGAACCTGGACCTGGCGCTGGCGCCCGTCGAGCAGAACCTGTTCAACGAGTGCAAGAGCAACCTGCGCCTGCTGGAGTACGGCGCGTGCGGCTTCCCGGTGATCTGCAGCGATATCCGCTGCTACCAGGGCGACCTGCCGGTTACCCGCGTCAAGAACCGCTTCAAGGATTGGGTGGATGCCATCCGCATGCACCTGTCCGACCTCGATGGCGCCGCGCGACTGGGCGATGAGCTGCAAGCCGTCGTCCGCCGTGACTGGATGCTGGAAGGCGAGAACCTGGAGCTCTGGCGCCGGGCCTGGATGCCCGACTGACGTTGAGCCCGGCATTCCGCTCACCCCGACAAGGCCCCGTCATTCGACGGGGCCTTGTCGTTTTGCGTGATGGGGAACACAGAGAAAACCCTTCAGTTTCTTCGGAACGCGTCGATAAGGAGAGTGGAAGGCAGGCGTAAATACGGAAAAGCAAGGGGCGGAAGATTTTTTTTCACCCACCCCCCTAAAGCTTCCCGAGACACCGCCGATACGAATTACGAATGCGAACTTAATGGGTGCCTGGGCGATGCCCACCCAAGCTCGCAAGCTCAGGCAAACACGCAGTCCTTGGAGGACACGACCATGGCTTTGACCGTCAACACGAACATCGCTTCCCTGAATACCCAGCGCAACCTGAACACCTCCTCCCGTGCGCTGGATACTTCCCTGCAACGTCTGTCCACCGGTTCGCGCATCAACAGCGCCAAGGACGACGCCGCAGGCCTGCAGATCTCCAACCGCCTGAGCAGCCAGATCAACGGCCTGGGCGTGGCAGTGAAGAACTCCAACGACGGCATCTCCATGGCGCAGACCGCTGAAGGCGCCCTGCAGCAGTCCACCAGCATCCTGCAGCGTATGCGTGACCTGTCCCTGCAGTCCGCCAACGGTTCCAACAGCGACGACGAGCGCAAGGCCCTGAACGCCGAAGTGACCGAGCTGAAGAAAGAACTGAACCGTATCTCCAACACCACCACCTTCGGTGGCAAGAAGCTGCTGGACGGCACCTTCGGCACCACCACCTTCCAGGTGGGCAGCGCCGCGAACGAAACCATCAGCGTCAACATCGACGAGATGAGCACCGACTCGCTGACCGGCAAGTACTACGAAGGCAGCGTCACCGCCGCCACCGGTACCGCCACCGCTTCCGGCACCGCTTCGGTGACCCTGACCGTCGACGGCAAGACCATGACCGTCGAGGCCAACATCGCCAGCGGCGCGACTGCGGTCGAAGCCTCCCGCGCCCTGGGCGCCGCGATCAACGACGCCAACCTCGGCGTGGGTGCCTTCGTGGACGACAATGGCGCGATGAAGATCGTGTCCCAGGACAAGGATGGTGCCAACCAGCTGACCGCCCTGAGCTTCAGCGGCGCTCCGACCGGCATCACCGCGGGCACCTACACCGCCGCCACCGCCGTGACCGAAGACAAGATCTCCGACATCGACGTGACCACGGTGCAGAACTCCCAGGAAGCCGTGCTGGTGATCGACCAGGCGATCAAGATGATCGACTCCCAGCGCGCCGACCTCGGTGCGGTGCAGAACCGCTTCGAGAACACCATCGGCAACCTGCAGAACATCTCGGAGAACGTGTCGGCAGCCCGTGGCCGTATCCAGGACACCGACTTCGCGGCGGAAACCGCTAACCTGACCAAGAACCAGATCCTGCAGCAAGCAGGTACCTCGATCCTGGCCCAGGCCAACCAGCTGCCGCAGGCCGTCCTCAGCCTCCTGGGCTAAGGCCCGGACGAGGCAAGGCGTTGAACGCGGGGGGAAGTGCTTGGCGCTTCCCCCCTTCTTGCCGTTTGTGAGGTGAGCACAATGGATATCGGAACAGTCAACCTGACGAGCAAAGGTGTAAGCGCGACGCCTGCCGGCACTGGCGCACTCCGTGGTCCGGTGGCGAAGGAAACCCCTGAGAAGGTTGCCGAGCTGGAGCGCGAGAAGTCCCAGACCGAGGAAGACACCGCACCGGTGGCAGCAGCGGCCTCCAGCATTCAGGAGTTCGTGCAGAGCATTCGCCGCAACCTGAACTTCGATGTGGACGACAGCAGCGGCCGAGTGGTGGTGCAGGTAACCGACTCGATGTCCGGCGAGGTTATCCGGCAGATCCCCTCTGAAGACGCATTGAAACTGGCGGAAAGCCTGTCGGAAATGCGCAGCCTGCTGTTCAAGGCGGAAGCCTGACAGCCAGGTTGGCACTGGCGTACGTGGTGGCACGATTCTTGACTGCTTTATCGTTGATTGACACAGGTGTCAGACGATTGGCGAGGTAACGGAAAATGGCTGGCGTAACCGGACTCGGTTCGAACATCAACATCGACAGCATCGTGAAGGCCCTGGTGGACGCCGAGAGAGCGCCCAAGGACGCCCAGCTGGCGCGAGTGGAGAAGAGCGCGACGTCGAAGTTCTCGGCTGTCGGCCAGCTCAAGAGCGCCATCAGCGATTTCCAGACCGCGCTGAAGGACCTCAACTCCGCTGACCTGTTCGCCAAGCGTTCGGCCAAATCGAGCAATACCGACCTGGCTACCGTTACGGCCACGAACAAGGCCAGCGCCGGAACCTACCAGCTGACGGTCGAGAAGCTCGCAGCCGCCAGCAAGGTGGGGACCGCAAGCTTCGCCAAGGGCGAGACTGCGGCCGCAGCCGGGACCCTCACCGTCAAGCTCGGCCCCGATGATCGTGGCGTCGATGTGCAGGTCGCCGCTGGCGCGAGCCTGTCCGAAATCCGCGACAGCCTGAACACCGCGCTGAAAGACAAGGGCGTCAGCGCCAACATCGTCAGCAACCCGGCGGATGGCTCTTCTCGCCTGGTGCTCAGCTCCAACACCACCGGCGCGGGCAAGGACATCTATGTCCAGACATCCGCCGGCCTGGAAGACTTCCGCATCGGCCAATTCGCCGATAACAACGCGGCGTCCAAGCCGACCGGCGCACTTGCCGCGCTCGATGGCGCCAGCGCTACAAGCAGCGGCTACATCACCCAGGCCCAGGACGCGGAGTTCACCATCGACGGCCTGAGCCTGCGCAGCTCCAGCAACACCGTGTCCGACGCGATTTCCGATGTCACCCTCAACCTGGTGAGCGCGGAGCCCGGCAAGAAGTTCACGGTGACGGTCGCCGAAGACACGTCGAGCGTGAAGGGCAACATCAAGAAGTTCGTCGACGCCTACAACAAGATGATAGGGGTGACCAAGACCCTGACCGCCGTAACCTCCGTTGGCGAAAGCAGCGCCCCCGTGACCGGCGCGCTGGTGGGCGACGCCACGGTGCGTTCATTGCTGTCCACCGTACGCAACGAGCTGGTGAACCCGTCCGGCCAGGGCGGTGGAATTTCGATCCTGTCGGACCTGGGCATCACCACCCAGAAAGACGGCACCTTGAAGATCGACGACACCAAGCTCGACAAGGCCCTCAGCACCCAATACGAATCCGTTGCCGGTTTCTTCACCGGCGAAAATGGCCTGACGTCCCGCCTGAACGGCAAGTTGGACGTCTACACCCAGGCCGGCGGCATCCTGTCCCAGCGCCAGGACGGCCTGCAGAGCACCCTCGACTCGGTGAAGGACCAGCGCACCAAGCTCGATGAGCGTATCGCCAAGGTCCAGACCCGTCTGTACGCCCAATACAACGCCATGGACTCGCTGATCGCCAACCTGAACACCACCGGCGATCGGTTGATCCAGGCTATCTCCAACCTTCCCGGCGTAGTGAAGCAGAGCTAAGCAATGGCCAATCCGATCGATACCTACAAGCAGGTCAAGACCAGTCAGGAAGTCGCCCCGTACCGCGCGGTGCAGTTGCTGCTGGACGGCGCCCTGGAACGCCTTTCCCTCGCTCGCCATGGCCTCGAAACCGGCAACCCGGAAGTTCGTGGCATGGCGGTCGGCTCCACCCTCAGCATCATCGGCGTGCTCCAGGGCAGCCTGGACAAGCAGCTCGGTGGCGAGATCGCCGAGAACCTCGATGCCCTCTACGACTACATGACCCGTCGCCTGTCCAGGGTCGCCCTGGACAACTCGCCGCGCCCCATAGACGAGGTCGAGGCGCTGCTGCTGGAGATCAAGCAGGCCTGGGACTCCATCGGCCCGGAAGTGAACACAGCGGTCCCCGCGGAAATTTCCTGATTTGCGCAAAGCTGCGGGCTAAAGCTCTCGCTGGTGCTGCCGATACCTTGGGTATCACAGCCCGACACACGAGCGAGAGCGAACATGAACGCGATGGCGGCCCTCAAGCAGTACCAGTCCGTGAACACCCAGGCCAAGGCCGTGGACGCCAGCCCCCACCGGCTGATCCAGATGCTCATGGAAGGCGGCCTGACCCGTCTCGCTCAAGCCCGTGGCGCCATCGAGCGCGGCCAGCTGGCGCAAAAAGGCGAGCTGATCGGCAAGGCAATCGCTATCATCGGTGGCCTGCGCGATGGCCTGAACTTCGAGCAGGGCGGCGATATCGCGGCCAACCTCGATTCGCTCTACGAGTACATGATGTCCCGCCTCCTCGAAGCGAACCTGAAAAGCGACGCTGCCCTGGTGGACGAAGTGGCCGGGCTGTTGCGTGACGTGAAAACCGGGTGGGATGGCATCGCTCAGTGATGCCCGTTTGGCAGGAGAATTTTCGATGAATGCATCAGTCCAGCGTCTTGAAGCAACCGGCAGCGCCCTGCGTGAAGCGTTGGCCCGCAAGGACTGGGCGGCCATTGGCGAGCTCGACCAGCTCTGCCGCCAGGCCGTCGACGACGCCATGATCGATGCCGTCGAAGACCCCGAGCAGCTCGGCAGCCGCATGCAGGAACTGCTGGCGCTGTACCGCGAGCTGGTGACCATCTGCCAGGCCGAGCAGCAGCGCATCGCGGGCGAACTGATCCAGCTCAACCAGGCCCAGCAGGGCGCCAAGGTGTACAAGCTGTTCGGCTGATGGCCCCGCACTACTCATCTGCCACTAGTTCGATATTGTTCTGTCAGCCGCTTAGCCATTCCGTCGGCTCGAACAAAAAAAGCACGCCATAAAATTGACTCGGCAAGGTTTTTTCACTTTACTAGTGGCCAATTGCCGGTCAAATCCCCTCCCGGGAAGCACCGTCTGCCCATGCGCTGTGGAACACGGCGTTCAGCCCTAAAAGCAAGAACCAGACAATGTGGCGTGAAACCAAGATTCTGCTGATCGACGACAATGGCGATCGCCGCCGCGAGTTCGCGGTGATCCTGAATTTCCTCGGCGAAGAGTACCTGGCCTGCGGCAGCGACGATTGGCGCGACGTGACGGGTTCGCTGAATTCCAGCCGTGACGTCCTCTGCGTCATGCTCGGCGAAGTCAGCGCCAAGGGAGGCGTGCTCGAAATGATCAAGCAGTTGCTGGAGTGGGACGAGTTCCTGCCGGTGCTGCTGATCGGCGACCAGGTCCAGGCCGAATGGCCGGAAGACCTGCGCCGTCGCCTGCTGGCCAGCCTGGAGATGCCGCCGAGCTACAACAAGCTGCTCGACTCCCTGCATCGCGCCCAGGTCTACCGCGAGATGTACGACCACGCCCGCGAGCGTGGCCGCCAGCGCGAACCCAACCTGTTCCGCAGCCTGGTGGGCACCAGCCGTGCCATCCAGCAGGTCCGCCAGATGATGCAGCAGGTGGCCGACACCGACGCCAGCGTGCTGATCCTCGGCGAGTCCGGCACCGGCAAGGAAGTGGTGGCGCGCAACCTTCACTACCATTCCAAGCGTCGCGAAGCGCCCTTCGTGCCGGTCAACTGCGGCGCGATTCCGGCGGAGCTGCTGGAAAGCGAACTCTTCGGCCATGAGAAGGGTGCCTTCACCGGCGCCATCACCAGCCGGGCAGGGCGCTTCGAGCTGGCCAACGGCGGTACCCTGTTCCTCGACGAGATCGGCGACATGCCGCTGCCGATGCAGGTCAAGCTGCTGCGCGTGCTGCAGGAGCGCACCTTCGAGCGTGTCGGCAGCAACAAGACCCAGAACGTGGATGTGCGCATCATCGCCGCCACCCACAAGAACCTCGAGCAGATGATCGAGGCCGGCAGCTTCCGCGAAGACCTCTACTACCGCCTCAACGTCTTCCCCATCGAGATGGCGCCGCTGCGTGAGCGCGTGGAAGACATCCCGCTGCTGATCAACGAACTCATCTCGCGGATGGAACACGAGAAGCGCGGCTCCATCCGCTTCAACTCCGCCGCCATCATGTCCCTGTGCAACCACGATTGGCCGGGCAACGTCCGGGAGCTGGCCAACCTGGTGGAGCGCATGGCGATCATGCATCCCTACGGCGTCATCGGCGTCAGCGAACTGCCGAAGAAATTCCGCCATGTGGACGACGAGGACGAGCAGCTCAAGGCCACCCTGCGCGAAGAGATCGAGGAGCGCTCGGCCATCGGTGCCGGCCTGCCGGGCATCGCCTCGCCGGCGCTGCTGCCGCCGGAAGGGCTGGACCTCAAGGACTACCTCGGCAACCTCGAGCAGGGGCTGATCCAGCAGGCGCTGGACGACGCCTCCGGTGTCGTGGCCCGCGCCGCCGAACGCCTGCGCATCCGCCGCACCACCCTGGTGGAGAAGATGCGCAAGTACGGCATGAGCCGCCGCGACGAGGAATTGGCGGAGGAATAATTCCGCTTTTTCCAAGTCCTTGTTTTTAAAGGATTAAATTTTAGGCACGGGTATTGCTACATCTCACTCGACCGACCGTCTGCTGACGGTCGATGGAGTGAGAGAAGAGCATGAGCCAAGCCGTCATCCCTGTACCGACCCCGGAAAACACCCCCGCCGAACAGGCCGGCCGCGCTGGTCTTGAACAGGCTTTTGCGCTGTTCAACCAGATGTCCGTCCAGCTCAGCGAGTCCTACAGCATGCTGGAGGCGAGGGTTACCGAGCTCAAGGGTGAACTGGCCCTGGTCAGTGCCCAGCGCATGCAGGAACTGGCCGAGAAGGAACGCCTGGCCAACCGCCTGCAAAGCCTGCTGGACCTGCTGCCCGGCGGTGTCATCGTGATCGACGGGCAGGGCGTGGTGCGTGAAGCCAATCCCGTGGCGCGCAGCCTGCTCGGCAAGCCGCTGGTGGGCATGCTCTGGCGCGAAGTGATCGCGCGCAACTTCGCCCCGCGTGAAGACGACGGCCACGAAATCTCCCTCAAGGACGGCCGCCGGTTGTCCATCGCCACCCGCTCCCTGAATGCCGAACCCGGCCAGTTGGTGTTGCTCACCGACCTGACGGAAACCCGTCGCCTGCAGGACCAGCTGTCCCGTTCCGAACGTCTTTCCGCCCTGGGGCGCATGGTCGCCTCCCTGGCCCACCAGATCCGCACGCCGCTTTCCGCCGCGCTGCTCTATGCCAGCCACCTGACCCAGCAGGTCTTGCCGACCGACCAGCAGCAACGTTTCGCCGGCCGCCTCAAGGAGCGCCTGCACGAGCTGGAACATCAGGTCCGCGACATGCTGGTGTTCGCCCGTGGCGAGCTGCCATTGCCGGACCGGCTGGCGCCCTCGGCGCTGTTCAATGCCTTGCGTACGTCCGCCGAATCCCATGTGCAGGAGCGTGAAGTACGCTGGCAGTGCGACCTCAACGACGGCGAGCTGCTGTGCAACCGCGACACCCTGGTCGGGGCGATGCTCAACCTGATCGAGAACGCCAACCAGGCCGCCGGCCGCGAGCTGCGCCTGAAGGTGCACCTCTACCGACGTGGCGGCGACCTGCGCCTGACCATCAGTGACAACGGCCCCGGCATCGACGCCGCCACCCTGGCGCGCCTGGGCGAACCCTTCTTCACCACCAAGACCACCGGCACCGGCCTCGGGCTGGCCGTGGTCAAGGCGGTGGCGCGCGCCCATCGCGGCGAACTGCAACTGCGCTCGCGGCTCGGCCGCGGCACCTGCGCCACCCTGGTACTGCCGCTGATTCCCGCGGCGCAATCGGTCATACAGGAGTAACGGACGATGACTGCCAAAATTCTGCTGGTTGAAGATGACCGCGCCCTGCGTGAAGCCCTGGCGGACACCCTGCTGATCGGTGGCTACGACTACCGTGCGGTGGACTGCGCCGAGGCAGCCCTGCAAGCGCTGGGCGAGGAGCCCTTCGGCCTGATGGTCAGCGACGTCAACATGCCGGGCATGGACGGCCATCAATTGCTGGGCATCGTTCGCCAGCGCCATCCGCAACTGCCGGTGCTGTTGATGACGGCCTTCGGTGCGGTGGAGCGCGCGGTGGACGCCATCCGCCAGGGCGCCGCCGACTACCTCCTGAAACCCTTCGAACCCGCCACCTTGCTGGAACTGGTGGCGCGCCATGCCCTGGGCCGCGTCAGCCAGGCCGCCAATGACGGCCCGGTGGCCCTGGAGCCGGCCAGCCGCCAGTTGCTGGAACTGGCCGCGCGGGTGGCGCGCAGCGATTCAACCGTGCTCATCTCCGGCGAGTCCGGCACCGGCAAGGAAGTGCTGGCGCAGTACATCCACCAGCAATCGCCCCGCGCGGGCGGCCCCTTCATCGCCATCAACTGCGCGGCGATTCCGGACAACATGCTCGAGGCCACCCTGTTCGGCCACGAGAAGGGCGCCTTCACCGGCGCCATCGCCAGCGCGCCGGGCAAGTTCGAACTGGCCGACGGCGGCACCATCCTGCTCGACGAGATTTCCGAAATGCCCCTGGGCCTGCAGGCCAAGCTGCTGCGCGTGCTGCAGGAGCGGGAAGTGGAGCGGGTCGGCGCGCGTCGGCCGATCAACCTGGATATCCGCGTGCTCGCCACCACCAACCGTGATCTGGCCGGCGAAGTGGCGGCGGGGCGTTTCCGCGAGGACCTCTACTATCGCCTCTCGGTGTTCCCCCTGGCCTGGCGTCCGCTGCGTGAGCGTCCCGCCGATATCCTGCCGCTGGCCGAGCGCCTGCTGGCCAAGCACGTCAAAAAAATGAACCACGCCGCCGTGCGCTTCTCCACCGACGCCCAGGCGGCCCTGCTGGCCCACGGCTGGCCGGGCAACGTGCGCGAACTGGACAACGCCGTGCAGCGCGCGCTGATCCTGTAGCAGGGTGGCCTGGTCCAGCCCCATGACCTGTGCCTGACGGCGCCCATCGGCATGGCCATCGCGCCTTCGCCGGCGCCGCTGCCCGCGTCCGTGGTGTCGCTGCCCCTGGCCGCCGCGCCCAGCCTGCCGGTCGAGGCGCCCAGTGCCCTGGGCGATGACCTGCGCCGCCACGAGTTCCAGATGATCATCGATACCCTGCGTTCCGAGCGCGGCCGCCGCAAGGAAGCCGCCGAGCGCCTGGGCATCAGCCCGCGTACCTTGCGCTACAAGCTGGCGCAGATGCGCGATGCGGGCATGGATGTCGAGGCCTACCTGTACGCCAGCTGAGGCCGGAGCCAGCCTTGCAGGATGGGGCAGGCGGCGGTCCGCGAGCCTGCGAAACCCATCGAGTGCGGATGATGGGCTTCGCTCCGCTCTACCCATCCTACGGTTGAATCCAAAGGCCCGGCCCTGCGCCGGGCTTTTTGCTTTCAGAATTCCCGCCGATTGGCACCCTTGTTGCAGATACCCCTGCATCGGACCGCGTAGCGTCAAAAAATCGCGGCAGTTGAAGGAGTAAGTGATGAGCCAGGGTGTTGAATTCAATCGCCTGATGTTGGAAATGCGGGCCATGCAGATGGATGCCATGGCGCGCAAGCCGGCCCCCGTGGAAGCCCCCGCGGCGGAGCTGCCGAGTTTCGCCGACATGCTTGGGCAGGCCGTGAACAAGGTGGCCGCCACCCAGAAAGTCTCCACCGACATGGCCACCGCCTTCGAGGTCGGCCAGAAGGGTGTGGACCTCACCGATGTGATGATCGCGTCGCAGAAGGCCAGCGTTTCCTTCGAGGCCATGACCCAGGTGCGTAACAAGCTGGTCCAGGCCTACCAAGACATCATGCAGATGCCGGTTTGAGGGCGGATTGAGAAATGGCTGAAGCCGCTGTTGCAAAGGTCCCTGCCAAGGTAGACGGGTCGGACTCCGGGGAAGAGAAGAAGCCGCTGTTCGGCTTGTCCTTCCTGGAAAACCTCTCGCAGATGAGCATGCTGCGTCAGGTGGGTCTGCTGGTCGGCCTGGCCGCCAGCGTCGCCATCGGCTTCGCCGTGGTGCTCTGGTCCCAGCAACCGGACTACCGCCCGCTCTATGGCAGCCTTTCCGGGCTGGACGCCAACCAGGTGGTGGAAGCCCTGACCGCCGCCGACATCGGCTACAAGATCGAACCCAACTCCGGCGCCCTGCTGGTGAAGTCCGAGGACCTCGCCCGTGCGCGCATGAAGCTCGCCGCCGCCGGCGTCACCCCCAGCGACAACACGGTCGGCTTCGAGATCCTCGACAAGGAGCAGGGTCTGGGCACCAGCCAGTTCATGGAGGCCACCCGCTATCGCCGGGGCCTGGAAGGTGAATTGGCGCGGACCGTTTCCAGCCTGAACAACGTCAAGGGTGCCCGCGTGCACCTGGCCATCCCGAAAAGCTCGGTGTTCGTCCGCGACGAGCGCAAGCCCAGCGCCTCGGTGCTGGTGGAACTCTATCCCGGCCGCTCCCTGGAGCCGAGCCAGGTGATGGCCATCGTCAATCTGGTGGCGACCAGCGTGCCGGAACTGGAGAAGTCCCAGATCACCGTGGTCGACCAGCGCGGCAACCTGCTCTCCGACCAGCAGGAACTCTCCGAGCTGACCATGGCCGGCCGCCAGTTCGACTTCACCCGGCGCATGGAAACCGTCTTCACCCAGCGCGTGCACAGCATCCTGCAGCCGGTGCTGGGCAGCGGGCGCTACAAGGCGGAAGTGTCCGCCGACGTGGACTTCAGTGCCGTCGAATCCACCGCCGAGATGTTCAACCCGGACCAGCCGGCCCTGCGCAGCGAACAGAAGCTGGCCGAGGAGCGGCAGAACAATGGCGGCCCCCAGGGCGTGCCCGGCGCGCTGTCGAACCAGCCGCCGGCGCCCGGCGCCGCACCGCAGCAGGCCACCGGTGCCGCGCCGGCCGGCGTGCAGCCGGGCCAGCCGATCCTGGACGACAACGGCCAGCAGATCATCGACCCGGCCACCGGCAAACCGCTGCTGGCGCCGTTCCCCACGGACAAGCGCGACCAGACCACCCGCAACTTCGAGCTGGACCGCTCGATCAGCCACACCCGTCAGCAGCAGGGCCGCCTGCGTCGGCTGTCCGTTGCGGTGGTGCTGGACGACCAGGTCAAGGTCGACCCGCAGACCGGCGAAACCAGCCGGGTACCCTGGACCGCCGACGAGATCACCCGCTTCACCCGCCTGGTGCAGGACGCGGTGGGCTTCGATGCCAGCCGTGGCGACAGCGTCAGCGTGATCAACACGCCGTTCCTGGCCGACAACAGCGAAGAAGTCATCGACATTCCCTTCTACACCCAGCCCTGGTTCTGGGATGTGGTGAAGCAGGTACTGGGCGTGCTGTTCATCCTGGTGCTGGTGTTCGGCGTGCTGCGTCCGGTGCTGAACAACATCAGCGGCGGCAACAAGTCCAAGGAACTGGAAGGCGGCCGCGGTGGCGACGTCGACCTGGGCGAAATGGGGCTGTCCGGCGAGCTGTCGGACGATCGTGTAAGCCTGGGCGGCCCGCAAAGCATCCTCCTGCCCAGCCCGAGTGACGGGTATGATGCGCAACTCAACGCCATCAAGAGCCTGGTGGCCGAGGATCCCGGCCGCGTGGCCCTGGTAGTCAAAGAGTGGATCAACTCCGATGAGTGAAAATCGCGCCGCGGTCAAGCTGAACAAGGTCGACAAGGCCGCCATCCTGCTGCTGTCGCTCGGCGAGACCGACGCCGCCCAGGTGCTCCGCCACATGGGGCCCAAGGAAGTGCAGCGGGTCGGCGTCGCCATGGCGCAGATGCGCAACATCCACCGCGAACAGGTGGAGCAGGTGATGAGCGAGTTCGTCGAGATGGTCGGCGACCAGACCAGCCTGGGCGTCGGCGCCGATGGCTACATCCGCAAGATGCTCACCCAGGCGCTCGGCGAGGACAAGGCCAACAACCTGATCGACCGCATCCTGCTGGGCGGCAGCACCAGTGGCCTGGACAGCCTGAAGTGGATGGAGCCGCGCGCCGTGGCCGACGTGATCCGCTACGAGCACCCGCAGATCCAGGCCATCGTGGTCGCCTACCTCGACCCGGACCAGGCCGCCGAAGTGCTCAGCCACTTCGACCACAAGGTGCGCCTGGACATCGTCCTGCGCGTGTCTTCGCTCAACACCGTGCAGCCTTCCGCGCTCAAGGAACTCAACCTGATCCTCGAGAAGCAGTTCGCCGGCAACGCCAATACCACCCGCACCACCATGGGCGGCGTGAAGCGCGCGGCGGACATCATGAACTTCCTCGACAGCTCGGTCGAAGGCCAGCTGATGGACTCGATCCGCGAAGTGGACGAGGACCTCTCGACCCAGATCGAGGACCTGATGTTCGTCTTCGACAACCTGGCCGATGTCGACGACCGTGGCATCCAGGCGCTGCTGCGCGAGGTTTCCTCCGATGTGCTGGTGCTGGCCCTCAAGGGCTCGGACGAGGCGATCAAGGAAAAGGTCTTCAAGAACATGTCCAAGCGTGCCGCCGAACTGCTGCGCGACGACCTCGAGGCCAAGGGCCCGGTGCGCGTCAGCGACGTGGAGTCGGCACAGAAGGAAATCCTCACCATCGCCCGCCGCATGGCCGAAGCCGGGGAAATCGTCCTCGGTGGCAAGGGCGGCGAAGAAATGATCTGAGGCGGTCATGGCCAGCAAGGAATCGCCAAGCGAACTGATCCGCGCCAAGGACGTCAACGTCTTCGATCGCTGGTCGCTGCCCAGCTTCGACCCGGCCGGCGCGGAGCCGGAGGTCGAGCCCGAGCCGGAAGCGGCGGTCACCGCCGCCGAGCCCGAGCCGGAACCGCAGATCGAGGAAGTGCCCATTGAGGACGTCAAGCCGCTGACGCTGGACGAACTCGAGGCCATCCGCCAGGACGCCTACAACGAAGGCTTCGCCACCGGCGAGCGCGACGGCTTCCATGCCGGCCAGCTCAAGGCCCGGCAGGAAGCCGAGACGGCCCTGAACGCGCGCGTGGCCCAGCTGGAGACCCTCATGGGCCAGCTGCTGGAGCCCATCGCCGAACAGGACCGGCAGATCGAGGAATCCCTGATACACCTCACCAGCCTGATCACCCGCCAGGTGATCCAGCGCGAGCTGCGCACCGATTCCAGCCAGATCCGCCATGTGCTGCGCGAGGCCCTGAAGCTGTTGCCCATGGGCGCCAGCAATCTGCGCATCCACATCAACCCGCAGGACTTCGAGCAGGTCAAAGCCCTGCGCGAACGCCACGAGGAAAGCTGGCGCATCCTCGAGGACGAAGCCCTGGAGCCGGGTGGCTGCCGTGTCGAGACCGAACATTCGCGCATCGATGCCAGTATCGAAACGCGGCTCGCCCAGGCCATGAAGCAACTCTTCGAGCAACAGCGCGAGCAGAAGGTGCATCCGCCGTCCGCCGACCTGGTGCTGGACCTGGACGCCCCGGACAGCCTCGACCATGCGTATTGAGCGGGCCAGCTTCGCCAAGCGCCTGGCGGGTTACAACGACGTCATCGACCTGCCCACGCAACCCCTGGTGGAAGGCCGCCTGCTGCGCATGGTGGGCCTCACCCTGGAAGCGGAAGGCCTGCGTGCGCCGGTCGGCAGCCGTTGCCTGGTGATCAACGACGACAGCTATCACCCGGTGCAGGTGGAGGCCGAGGTGATGGGTTTTGCCGGCAGCAAGATCTACCTGATGCCGGTGGGCAGCCTGTCGGGCATCGCGCCCGGCGCCCGGGTGGTGCCCCTGCCGGATACCGGCCGCCTGCCCATGGGCATGTCCATGCTCGGTCGGGTGCTCGATGGCGCCGGCCGCGCACTGGACGGCAAGGGCGGCATGAAGGCCGAGGACTGGGTGCCGATGGACGGCCCCACCATCAACCCCCTGAAGCGCCACCCCATCAGCGAGCCGCTGGATGTGGGCATTCGCTCGATCAATGCGCTGCTCACCGTCGGCCGTGGCCAGCGCCTCGGCCTGTTCGCCGGTACCGGCGTGGGCAAGAGCGTGCTGCTGGGCATGATGACCCGCTTCACCGAGGCGGAGATCATCGTCGTCGGCCTGATCGGCGAACGGGGCCGCGAGGTGAAGGAATTCATCGAGCACATCCTCGGCGAAGAAGGCCTCAAGCGTTCCGTAGTGGTGGCCTCGCCGGCGGACGATGCGCCGCTTATGCGCCTGCGCGCCGCCATGTACTGCACCCGTATCGCCGAATACTTCCGCGACAAGGGCAAGAATGTCCTGTTGCTGATGGATTCCCTGACCCGTTTCGCCCAGGCCCAGCGCGAGATCGCCCTGGCCATCGGCGAGCCGCCGGCCACCAAGGGCTATCCGCCCTCGGTGTTCGCCAAGCTGCCGAAGCTGGTGGAACGCGCCGGCAATGCCGAGCAGGGCGGCGGCTCCATCACCGCCTTCTACACCGTGCTTTCCGAGGGTGACGACCAGCAGGACCCCATCGCCGACGCCGCGCGCGGCGTGCTCGATGGCCACTTCGTGCTGTCCCGTCGCCTGGCCGAGGAAGGCCACTACCCGGCCATCGATATCGAGGCGTCCATCAGCCGGGTCATGCCCCAGGTGGTCAGTCCGGAGCAAATGAAGCTGGCCCAGCGCTTCAAGCAGCTCTGGTCGCGCTACCAGCAGAGCCGCGACCTGATCAGCGTGGGCGCCTATGTCGCCGGCGGCGATCCCGATACCGACCTGGCCATCGCCCGCCAGCCGACCATGAGCGCCTTCCTGCGCCAGGCCCTGGACGAGAGCGAAGGCCTGGCCCCGAGCGCCCAGCGCCTGGCGGCTTCCCTCGGCGTCCAGGGCTGATAACCCATGTCCGGCACCCGTGCGGCGCGCCTGGCGCCGGTAGTCGAAATGGCCGCCCGCGCCGAGCGCGAGGCGGCGCGCATGTTGGGCCGCTGCCAGGGCCAGGTGACCCAGGCGGAGATGAAGCTCGGCGAGCTGGAACGCTATCGTGGCGACTACCAGCAGCAGTGGATCGAGGAGGGCAAGCGCGGGGTTTCCGGCCAGTGGCTGATGAACTACCAGCGCTTCCTGTCCCAGCTGGAATCGGCCATCGGCCAGCAGGCGCAGAGCGTCAAATGGCACCGCGACAACCTCGACAAGGCACGTGCCGCCTGGCAACAGCGCCACGCTCGCCTGGAAGGGTTGCGCAAGCTGGTGCAGCGCTACCTCGATGAAGCCCGTGCAATCGAAGACAAGCGCGAGCAGAAGTTGCTCGATGAGCTGGTGCAGCGGATGCCGGGACGGGGGGAGGGCTGAGGTCTCGGTGCTCAGCTCAGCTCTGAGTGGGCTGATGGTTTCTGTTTCGCCTTCCCGGGCGAGTTCCTTTTCCAATCGTTGAAAAGGAACCAAAAAACTTGCCCCGACATCCGGGTTTGGCTTCGCCAAACTTCCCTCGCTCCATCCTTGCTCCGGGGGCCGGCGCGAAGGGCCATCCATGGCCCCGCGCGCCTCTCGCGGCATCCATGCCGCTCGTCCCCCTGCGCAAGGATTCCACTCGGCCTCCTGAAGGGGCGGTTTGCGCGGCGTCATTTTCGCTGCTTCGTTTCAGGCCGCAGTTGGCATCAGGTTGGTTTGTGCCTCGTCGGCGCGAGTCACCCCTCGCCCTCTGGGAGAGGGGCGGGGGGAGAGGGAGGCATCAGCTGGCTCGGAGTCAGTTCGGTATGAGTTGCCCTCGCCAGTTTTACTCCCGGTCATCCCGACAGCCTAAATTTCTTCTCCGCGCCGCTTTCCGGTTGCCCTGCTTGGAGGCGGGTGCTAAATCTTCTCCACGCGCTTTCCGAACTTGAACAAGGAGCTATGCATGGCCATTACCTCGATGCCCTCCGATGATGGGCAGGAGCTGACCATCACCATCCAGGGACGTTTCGATTTCGGCGCCCACCAGGAATTCCGCGACGCCTACGAGCGCGTCAACACCACCCCCAAGCGCTACGTCGTGGACCTCAAGGGCACCACCTACCTCGACAGCTCTGCCCTCGGCATGCTGCTCCTGCTGCGTGACCACGCCGGCGGCGAACGAGCGCAGATCCGCCTCGCCAACTGCAACCCCGACGTCCGCAAGATCCTCGCCATTTCCAACTTCGAACAACTGTTCCAGATCGCCTGAGGTTCATCGCCATGCCGTCGCCGCTGACGATCCTGATTGCCGAGGACAACGCGGCGGACAGGCTGCTGCTTTCCACCATCGTCAGTCGCCAGGGCCATCGCGCCCTCACCGCCGCCAATGGCCTGGAAGCCGTGTCGCTGTTCCAGCAGGAACAGCCGCAGCTGGTGCTGATGGACGCCCTGATGCCGGTCATGGACGGCTTCGAGGCGGCCCGGCGGATCAAGCAGCTGGCGGGCGAGGCCCTGGTGCCGATCATCTTCCTCACCTCGCTGACCGAGAACGAGGCCCTGGTGCGCTGCCTGGAGGCCGGCGGCGACGACTTTCTCGCCAAGCCCTACAACCGCGTCATCCTCGAAGCCAAGATCAAGGCGCTCGACCGCCTGCGCCGCCTGCAGGACACCGTGCTGCAGCAGCGTGACCTGATCGCCCGGCACAACGAGCACCTGGTCACCGAGCAGCGGGTGGCCAAGGCGGTGTTCGACAAGGTGGCGCATTCCGGCTGCCTGAGCGCGCCGAACATCCGCTACCTGCAATCGCCCTATGCGCTGTTCAACGGCGACCTGCTGCTGGCCGCCTACAAGCCGTCCGGCGGCATGCACGTGCTGCTCGGCGACTTCACCGGCCATGGCCTGCCGGCGGCCATCGGCGCCATGCCGCTGGCCGAGGTGTTCTACGGCATGACCGCCAAGGGCTACGCCATGGCGGACATCCTGCGGGAGATGAACGCCAAGCTGAAACGCATCCTGCCGGTGGGGGTGTTCTGCTGCGCCACCTTCCTCAACCTGAGCTTCCAGCGGCGCATGGTCGAGGTGTGGAACGGCGGCCTGCCGGACGGCTACCTGCGCCGCGCCGGCAGCGGCGAGCGGGTGCCGCTGGTGTCCCGCCACCTGCCGCTGGGGGTGCTCGAGCAGAGCGCCTTCAATGCCCACTTCGAGGCGTACCCCATCGAGACCGACGACCGCATCTTCCTGGTCTCCGATGGTGTGCTGGAAACCCGCAACGACAACGACGAAGTCTTTGGCGACCAGCGCCTGCGCGAGGTGTTCGACGCCAACGGCGATGGCAATCGCCTGTTCGACGAGATCCAGCTGGCTCTTAGCGCCTTCCGTGGTCACGCCCAGGACGACGTGAGCATGATCGAGGTGCGCATGCTCGATGAGGTCACCGAGCGCGCCAAGCTGGCCTTCACCGACAGCGGCCATTCCAGTCCGCTGGATTGGTCCGCCAGCTTCGAATTCCGCGCCCAGACCCTCAAGCGCTTCAATCCCTTGCCCTTCCTCCTGCAGCTCCTGCTGGAGGTCCAGGGCCTGCGCGACCAGGGCGGGGCACTCTACACCGTGCTCGCCGAGCTCTATTCCAACGCCCTGGAACATGGCGTGCTGGGGCTGGACTCCTCCCTGAAACGCAATGCCGAGGGCTTCGCCCGCTACTACCGTGAGCGCAGCGAGCGCCTGGCCGCCCTGGAGGCCGGATATGTGCGCTTCAACCTGCAATTGCTTCCCGAGGGACGGGGAGGGCGCCTGATCGTCAAGGTGCAGGACAGCGGCAAGGGCTTCGACCTGGCGGGCGTATTGGCCGGCCCGACATCGATGGACAGCCTCTGCGGCCGGGGCCTGACCCTGGTGAGCAAGCTCGCGGCCCACTGCGAGCCCGGCGAGGGCGGCCAGGGCATACATGTGGAGTTCCGCTGGCCCGCTCAGGCATAATTTTCCGACTTCAGTACAGGGAGCGAGGGATTTGTCCGATATCCATCTCGACCATTCAGTGCTGTCTGCCCTGCGGGACGTCATGGAGGACGAGTTTCCGGTGTTGCTGGATACCTTCCTGGCGGACTCGACCGAACGCCTGCGGCAGATCCAGGACAGCCAGCGGCTAGCCGACAGCCAGGCGCTGCGCCTGGCTGCCCACAGCTTCAAGGGCAGCTGCAGCAATATGGGCGCGCTCCTGCTGGCGGGCCTGTGCAAGCAGCTGGAAGACATCGCCCATCGCGACCAGTTGGCCGACGCGCCTGCCCTTATCCTGCAGATCGAAGAAGAGTTCCTCATCGTGCGCGCGCTGATGCAGGAAGAGCGTCGCGGGCTGGCCGGCTGAGCCGCGATTTCCCCAGGGCCGAAATGTTGGCCCGTCCCTTGCAATCCCCCTGGCACGAACCAACCCGAGCGGAGAGTGCCCATGCCCGTTGCCCCCGATCTGCTTCTTCAGGCCAGGCCTGAGGTGAAGCCGAAAGCACCGGCCGCGAAAGCCCCGGATAAACCGGTGGAAACCAGCAAGGGCGAGGCATCCAGCTTCGCCCAGATGTATGCCAAGGAACGTCAGGCCAAGGCCGCCGAGCGCAACGACGCGGCTGCCAAGCAGGCCAAGGACAAGACCGATGAAGTGGCCGGCCAGGAAAAGCCGACCGCCGACCCTGCCGCCACCGCGCCCGCCGTTGCCGATAGCGGCAAGGCCTTGCCGGCCGAAGAGGGCGAGACCAGCGAAGCTTCGGTCCCCGAAGAGCAGGTCCTGGACCCACTGCTGCTGATGGCCATGACCGGCCAGGCACCGGCCGATGACGCTGCCGCCGCCGCCGAGCTCGGCAGCGAGCTGCTGCCTGTGCCGCCCACGGTCAACAGCGCGGCCCCGGCTACCCTGAGCGAGGCCAGCCTCGACCCCGACCTGGATCAGCTCAACGGCTTGCCGGCGGTGAAAATGGCCCTCGAACAGGGTGCCCAGGCCGCCCAGCAGGCACAGAACGCCACGCAGACGGCGCCCACCGCCGACCAGGACTTCGCCAGCGCCCTGGCCGCCTTCGCGGACGAGCCGCTGGAAGCGGGCGAGGGCAAGCTGGACAGCGAACTGTCGACCGCCACCTTGTCGGTGGAGGTGGCCGATGGCCTGGGCGAGAACAAGGGCGAGGTGCGCAACGAACTGCTCGCCAGTCGTCTCAACAGCCTGAGCCAGGCCATCAGCCAGCAGGCCGCCCAGGCCCAGCGTGCGCCGGTCTTGGTGCCGGGCCAGCCGGTGCCGTTGAACCAGGGCGGCTTCAGCGAAGCGGTGGTGGACCGGGTGATGTGGCTGTCCAGCCAGAACCTCAAGTCCGCCGAGATCCAGCTCGATCCGCAGGAGCTGGGCCGCCTCGAGGTACGGGTGAACCTGAACCAGGACCAGACCCAGGTGACCTTCGCCAGTCCCAACGCCAACGTCCGCGACGCCCTCGAAGGGCAGATGCACCGTCTGCGCGACATGTTCGCCCAGCAGGGCATGAACCAGCCGGACGTGAACGTCTCCGACCAGTCCCTCAGCCGTGGCTGGCAAGGGCAGGGCGGTGACGGCGAGCGCCGTGGCGGCAACCGTGCCGATTTTGGCGCCGGCAGCGGCGATGAGGAAATCTCGGTCAGCCACAGCGAGATTCGTCCGACCCACAGCGGCGGGCGTGGCCTGGTGGACTACTACGCCTGACGGCCCGCTTGCACGAACGCAGACCCCGGCGCCGGACTTGTAGGCGCGACGTAGGATGGGTTGAGCTTGCGATACCCATGCTGTTTGGTTGGAGCAGATGGGTATCGCTTCGCTCAAGCGGAGCGCCGCCCGCCAAATCCTACGAAGCGCCCGGCACCGGCGTGCCGGTTTCCCGCAATCCCCCCGTGACAGTCGCCCCCCGACACTGGTATATCCGCTGCCCTGAAGCAGTTGCCTCACGCGCCGGCTGGCCGGCGATCTGGCATAACACTTGCTCATTCCCCTGGAAACGGCGGATTCATCCCGCCCAGTGACGGATTATTGGCATGGCGACGAAACAAGCGAAGGCCCCGGCAGAGGGTGGTGCGGCAGGTGGCAAGAGCAAGCTGAAGCTCATCATCCTCGGCGTGGTCGCGCTATTGCTGGCGATCGGCCTGTCGGTGGGGGCCACCTGGTTCTTCCTCAGTCGCGGCGACAAGGCCGCCGAGCCCGCCAAGGAAGAGGCGAGCGCCGCGCCTACGCGGCAACCGGCCATCTACCAGGACATGGCGCCGGCCTTCGTGGTCAACTTCAACCAGAACGGTCGCCAGCGCTACATGCAGGTGAGCGTGGCGCTGATGGCCCGTGACCAGGCCCAGCTCGACGCGCTCAAGGTGCACATGCCGGTGCTGCGCAACAAGCTGGTCATGCTGTTCTCCGGGCAGAGCTTCGAGAACCTGATCACACCGGTTGGCAAGGAGATGCTGCGCCAGCAGGCCACCGCCACGGTGCAGGAACTGGCCAAGCAGGAGACCGGCGCGATGACCGTCGAGCAAGTGCTCTTCACCAACTTCGTATTGCAGTAGGCAAGGTACGACCATGGCTGTTCAAGACCTGCTGTCCCAGGACGAGATCGACGCGCTGCTGCACGGCGTCGACGACGGCCTGGTGGAAACCGAAACCGATGCCGATCCCACCAGCGTCAAAAGCTATGACCTGACCAGCCAGGACCGCATCGTCCGGGGGCGCATGCCGACCCTGGAAATGATCAACGAGCGTTTCGCCCGCTACACCCGCATCAGCATGTTCAACCTGCTGCGCCGCTCGGCCGATGTGGCGGTGGGCGGCGTGCAGGTGATGAAGTTCGGCGAGTACGTGCATTCGCTCTACGTGCCCACCAGCCTCAACCTGGTGAAGATGAAGCCGCTGCGCGGCACCTCGCTGTTCATCCTCGACGCCAAGCTGGTGTTCAAGCTGGTGGACAACTTCTTCGGCGGTGACGGCCGCCACGCCAAGATCGAGGGCCGCGAGTTCACCCCCACCGAGCTGCGCGTGGTGCGCATGGTGCTGGACCAGGCCTTCGTCGACCTGGCCGAAGCCTGGCACGCGGTGATGGAAGTGAACTTCGAATACATGAACTCGGAAGTGAACCCGGCCCTGGCCAACATCGTCAGCCCCAGCGAAGTGGTGGTGGTGTCCACCTTCCATATCGAGCTGGACGGCGGCGGCGGCGACCTGCACGTCACCATGCCCTATTCGATGATCGAGCCGATCCGCGAGATGCTCGACGCCGGCTTCCAGTCCGACGTCGACGACCAGGACGAGCGCTGGATCAAGGCCCTGCGCGAGGACATCCTCGACGTCAGCGTGCCGGTGGCCGCCACCGTGGTGCGCCGCCAGCTCAAGCTGCGGGACATCCTGCACATGCAGCCGGGGGACGTCATTCCCGTGGAGCTGCCCGAACACATGATCATGCGCGCCAACGGCGTGCCGGCCTTCAAGGCCAAGCTTGGATCGCACAAGGGCAACCTGTCCCTGCAGATCCTCGAACCTATCGAACGCCAGCGCTGATAGCGCGCTGTCCCAGCATTCAGAGCCAGCCGAGGTCAAGCGATGGCAAACGACATGGATACCCCCACCCCCGAAGAACAGGCACTGGCCGATGAATGGGCCGCGGCCCTGTCCGAAGCCGGTGACGCGTCCCAGGACGACATCGACGCCCTGATGAACCAGGGCGCCGCCGCGCCGAGTTCGCCACGGGCGCCCATGGAAGAATTCGGCAGCATGCCCAAGGCCACCGGCCCGGTGACCCTGGACGGTCCCAACCTGGATGTGATCCTCGACATCCCGGTGTCCATCTCCATGGAAGTGGGCAATACCGACATCACCATCCGCAACCTGCTGCAGCTCAACCAGGGTTCGGTGATCGAGCTCGACCGCCTGGCCGGCGAGCCGCTGGATGTGCTGGTCAACGGCACCCTGATCGCCCACGGCGAAGTGGTGGTGGTGAACGAGAAGTTCGGTATCCGGCTGACCGATGTGATCAGTCCGAGCGAACGCATCAAGAAGCTGCGCTGAGACCATGCGCCGTCTTCTCTTCGCGGGGCTGCTCCTGCTGCCCCTGGGCGGCTTCGCCGCCGAACCCGCCGCGACCACTGTCACCCCTGCGCCGGCTGCCCTAGCCAGCCAGGCCGGCAGCGGCATGGCCGCGCAACTGGGCCAGCTGGGCATCGGCCTGTTGCTGGTGGTGGGGCTGATCTTCCTGCTCGCCTGGCTGATGCGTCGCGTCCAGCAGCTCGGCCCCCGTGGCGGCCAGGTGATCAAGCTGGTGGCGACCCAGGCCCTCGGCCCCCGTGATCGGCTGGTGCTGGTGCAGGTGGGTGGCGAGCAGATCCTCCTGGGGATCAGCGCCGGGCGCATCGCGCCGCTGCACGTGCTGAAAGAGCCGGTGCCCACGGGCGAGGCCCAGTCCGCCAGCCCGGAATTCGCCCAACGCCTGATGGAACTGCTCGGCAAGGACAAGCATTGATGCCCCTGCACCGCCTCCTCATCGCGCTGCTGCTGGTACTGGCCGCGCCGCTCGCCCTTGGCGCCGACAATCCGCTGTCGGTGCCGGCCATCACCCTGTCCACCAACCCCGAAGGCCAGCAGGAATACTCGGTAAGCCTGCAGATCCTGCTGATCATGACGGCGCTGAGTTTCATCCCGGCGTTCGTCATGCTGATGACCAGCTTCACCCGGATCATCATCGTCTTCTCCATCCTGCGTCAGGCCCTGGGCCTGCAGCAGACGCCGTCGAACCAGATACTCGTCGGCCTGGCGCTGTTCCTGACGATGTTCATCATGGCCCCGGTGTTCGACCGGGTGAACCGCGACGCCCTGCAGCCCTACCTGAACGAGCAGCTGAGCGCCCCGGACGCCCTGGCCAAGGCCGAGGTGCCGATCAAGGACTTCATGCTGGCGCAGACCCGCGCCAGCGACCTCGAGCTGTTCATGCGCCTGTCCAAGCGCACCGACATCGCTAGCCCCGATGCCGCGCCGCTGACCATCCTGGTTCCGGCCTTCGTCACCTCCGAATTGAAGACGGCGTTCCAGATCGGCTTCATGATCTTCATCCCCTTCCTGATCATCGACCTGGTGGTGGCCAGTGTGCTCATGGCCATGGGCATGATGATGCTCTCGCCGCTGATCATTTCCCTGCCGTTCAAGATCATGCTGTTCGTCCTGGTGGATGGCTGGGCGCTGGTCATCGGCACCCTCGCCAGTAGTTTCGGCGGCGTCTAGGAGGCTCGCGATGACCCCTGAAATAGCCGTCGACCTGTTCCGCGAGGCGCTCTGGCTGACCTGCATCATCGTCGGCATCCTGGTGGTGCCGAGCCTGGTGGTGGGCCTGATCGTGGCCATGTTCCAGGCCGCCACCCAGATCAACGAACAGACCCTGAGCTTCCTGCCGCGCCTGTTGGTGATGCTGGTCACCCTGATCTGGGCCGGCCCCTGGCTGACCCGCCAGCTGATGGAGTACATCCAGACGCTCTACCAGAACATCCCCTTGCTGATCGGCTGACCATGCTCGAGCTCAGCGATGCGCAGATAGGTGGATGGGTCGGCAGCTTCATGCTGCCGCTGTTCCGTATCGCCGCGCTGCTGATGACCATGCCGATCATCGGCACCCAGCTGGTACCGGTGCGGGTGCGGCTCTACCTGGCCCTGGCGATCGCCGTGGTGCTGGTGCCGACGCTGCCGCCCATGCCCCAGGTGGACGCCCTCGACCTGCGCAGCATCATGCTGGTGGGCGAACAGGTGCTGGTGGGGGCCTTGCTCGGCTTCGTGCTGCAGCTGTTCTTCCATGCCTTCGTGGTGGCCGGGCAGATCATCTCCATGCAGATGGGCCTGGGCTTCGCCGCCATGGTCGACCCCACCAACGGCGTGTCCGTGCCGGTGCTCGGCCAGTTCTACCTGATGCTGGTGACCCTGCTGTTCCTCGCCATGAACGGCCACCTGGTGGTGTTCGAGGTGCTCGCCGAGAGCTTCGTCACCCTGCCGGTGGGCGGCGGCCTGCTGACCAACCACCACTGGGAAGTGGCCGGCAAGCTCGGTTGGGTCATGGGCGCGGGCCTGTTGCTGGCGCTGCCGGCGATCACCGCACTGCTGGTGGTCAACATCGCCTTCGGCGTGATGACCCGCGCGGCGCCGCAGCTGAACATCTTCTCCATCGGCTTCCCGCTGACCCTGGCCCTCGGCATGGTGATCGTCTGGATCGGCATGGCCGACATCCTCGCCCAGTACCAGGTGCTGGCCAGCGACGCCCTGCAGTTGCTGCGGGAAATGGCGAGGGCGCGATGAGCGATCTTTTGACGATTTCCCGGCAACGGGCAACTCCACCGACGGCAACGCAGGTAGTTTTCCATGGCGGAAAGTGAGAGCGGGGCGGACAAGAGCGAGGAACCCACAGGGAAACGGATGCAGGAGGCCCGCGAGAAGGGCCAGATCGCCCGTTCCCGCGAGCTCAACACCCTCGTCGTGACCCTGGCTGGCGCCGGCGGCGTGCTGGCCACCGGCGGTGGCGTGGCCGACATGATGATGAAGATGATGCGCTCCAACTTCTCCCTCTCTCGGGAGGTGCTGATGGACGAGCGCAGCATGGGCATCTGGCTGCTGCTGTCGGGCAAGATGGCGCTGGATGCCGTCATGCCGTTGCTGATCACCCTGCTGGTGGTGTCCATCGCAGGTCCCATCTCCCTCGGAGGCTGGCTGTTCTCCACCGAGGCGCTGATGCCCAAGTTCAGCCGGATGAACCCGTTGTCCGGGCTCAAGCGCATGTTCTCCCTGCACTCCCTGGCCGAACTGCTCAAGGCCCTGGCCAAGTTCGCGCTGATCCTGATGGTGGCCCTGGCGGTGCTCAACTCCGACCGCGACGACCTCTTGGCGATCGGCCACGAGCCCCTGGAAATGGCCATCCTGCACAGCGTCCAGGTGGTGGGCTGGAGCGCGGTCTGGCTGGCCTGCGGGCTGATCCTGATCGCCGCGGTCGACGTGCCCTTCCAGCTCTGGGACAACAAGCAGAAGCTGATGATGACCAAGCAGGAGGTGCGCGACGAATACAAGGATTCCGAGGGCAAGCCCGAGGTCAAGTCGCGCATCCGCCGCCTGCAGCGGGAGATGGCCGAGCGCCGCATGATGGCCGCCGTGCCCGAGGCCGACGTGGTCATCACCAACCCGACCCACTTCGCCGTGGCGCTGAAATACGACGCCGAGAAGGGCGGCGCGCCCATGCTGCTGGCCAAGGGCAATGACTTCACCGCCCTGAAGATTCGCGAGATCGCCCAGGAGAACAAGGTGACGGTGCTGGAATCGCCAGCCCTGGCGCGGGCGGTCTACTACTCCACCGAGCTGGACCAGGAAATCCCCGCCGGCCTCTACCTGGCCGTGGCCCAGGTGCTGGCCTACGTCTACCAGCTCAAGCAGTTCCGCGCCGGCCGCGGCAAGCGCCCGACACCGCTCAACGACCTGCCGATCCCGGCGGACCTGCGCCGGGACGAATAACCGCGGGTGAGGTCACCTTGTAGGGGCGAATTCATTCGCCACGGGCAGCTCAGCTCGTAGGATGGGTCGGGCGGCGTTCCGCGAGCTTGCGATACCCATCAATCATGTCCGCATGGGTATCGCTCCGCTCAACCCATCCTACGTGGCCTTCCCCGGATCTCATCCGGAATCCCTCTCCACTTCTCGCAAAATCAATCTCTTAACGAAGTTGGAAGGCTTCTTGCACAAGGGAAGTCAGGACGCCTGTTGGCGTCAAAAGATTGGATGCGCGGAGCGGAATTCCGCGGAAAGGGGTAGGGGAGTAGCAGTGGATCGTACGCAACTGATCGGCAATGTCCGCAACAACCTGGTGGGCATGGGTCGTGGCAACCTCGGGGTGCCGCTGCTGGTACTGGTGATGCTGGGCATGATGACCCTGCCGGTGCCGCCGTTCCTGCTCGATGTGTTCTTCACCTTCAACATCGCCCTGTCGATCGTGGTGCTGCTGGTCAGCGTCTACGCCCTGCGTCCCCTGGATTTCGCCGTCTTCCCCACCATCCTGTTGGTGGCCACCCTGCTGCGCCTGGCGCTCAACGTGGCCTCCACCCGTGTGGTGCTGCTCCACGGTCAGGACGGCCACGACGCCGCGGGCAAGGTGATCCAGGCCTTCGGCGATGTGGTGGTGGGTGGCAACTACGTGGTCGGTGCGGTGGTCTTCGCGATCCTGATGATCATCAACTTCGTGGTGGTCACCAAGGGTGCCGGGCGTATCTCCGAAGTGAGCGCGCGGTTCACCCTGGATGCCATGCCCGGCAAGCAGATGGCCATCGACGCCGACCTCAACGCCGGTCTGATCGACCAGGCCGAGGCCAAGAAGCGCCGTAGCGAAGTGTCCCAGGAAGCCGACTTCTACGGCTCCATGGACGGTGCCAGCAAGTTCGTCCGTGGTGACGCCATCGCCGGCCTGCTGATCCTCTTCATCAACCTCATCGGCGGCATGGCCATCGGCATGCTGCAGCACGGCCTGAGCTTCGGCGACGCCGGCCGCATCTACTCCCTGCTGACCATCGGCGACGGCCTGGTGGCGCAGGTTCCCTCGCTGCTGCTGTCCACCGCCGCGGCGATCATGGTGACCCGCGTGTCCTCTTCCGAGGACATGGGTCAGCAGGTCAACCGGCAGATGTTCGCCTCGCCCAAGGCCCTGGCGGTGTCCGCCGCCATCCTCATCGCCATGGGCCTGGTGCCGGGCATGCCCCATGTGCCCTTCGTCGGCCTCGGCCTGGTGGCCGCAGGCGGCGCCTGGTTGATCTGGAAGAAGCAGACGCGCGTCAAGGAAGAGGCGGTGCAGGAGGAGAAGCGCCAGCAGGAGCTGCTGCCCGCCCAGCGCGCCCAGGAAACCAAGGAGCTGGGCTGGGACGACGTGACCCCGGTGGACCTGGTGGGCCTGGAAGTGGGCTATCGGCTGATTCCGCTGGTGGACCGCAACCAGGGCGGCCAGTTGCTGGCGCGGATCAAGGGCGTGCGCAAGAAGCTGTCCCAGGAGATGGGCTTCCTGATGCCCTCGGTGCATATCCGCGACAACCTCGACCTGCTGCCCAACGCCTACCGCCTGACCCTGATGGGCGTCAGCGTGGCCGAGGCGGAGGTCTACCCGGACCGCGAGCTGGCCATCAACCCCGGCCAGGTGTTCGGCACCCTCAACGGCGTGGCCGCCAAGGATCCGGCGTTCGGCCTGGAAGCGGTGTGGATCGACGCCAGCCAGCGCGACCAGGCCCAATCCCTCGGCTACACGGTGGTGGACGCCAGCACCGTGGTCGCCACCCATCTCAACCAGGTCCTGCACAAGCACGCCCACGAGCTGCTCGGCCACGAAGAAGTCCAGCAGTTGATGCAGAACCTCGCCAAGAGCTCGCCGCGCCTGGCCGAAGAGCTGGTGCCCGGCATGGTGTCGCTGTCGACCCTGCTCAAGGTCCTCCAGGCGCTGCTGCAGGAACAGGTGCCGGTGCGCGACATCCGCACCATCGCCGAAGCCATCGCCAACCTAGCGCCCAAGAGTCAAGATCCCGCCGCGCTGGTGGCGGCGGTGCGCGTCTCGCTATCCCGCGCAATCGTGCAAAGCATTGTGGGACTAGAGCCGGAGCTGCCCGTGATCACTCTGGAGCCCAGGTTGGAACAGATATTGCTCAATAGCCTGCAGAAGGCCGGACAGGGTTCGGAAGATGGCGTTCTTCTGGAACCCGGGATGGCCGAAAAGTTGCAACGCTCCCTGGTAGAGGCGGCGCAGCGTCAGGAAATGCTCGGCAAGCAGGCGATCCTGCTGGTGGCCGGACCGATCCGGGCAATGATGTCGCGCTTCGCAAGGCTCGCCGTGCCCACCATGCACGTACTGGCCTACCAGGAAATACCGGACAACAAGCAGGTCACCATAGTCGCGACTGTGGGCCAGAACTAACCGAGGGCAAGGACCATGCAGGTCAAACGCTTCTTCGCCGCCGATATGCGTCAAGCCATGAAGCTGGTGCGTGATGAACTGGGCGCGGATGCCGCCATCATCGGCAATCGTCGGGTCGCCGGCGGTGTCGAGCTGACCGCGGCGCTGGACTACCCGCTGCCGGCCCCGGCACCGAGCAAGCCCAACCCGGCCCTCGAAGCCGAGCTGCGCAAGACCCAGGCGCGCATCGCCGAAGCCCAGGCCGAGCTGACCACCCGTGCCATGGCCGATGCCGGCAAGGACCGTCAATTGTTCGCCGGGGAGTCGCTGACCGCCATCGAGTCCGAGCTGCCCGAGTCGGCGCTGTCCGCCGCCATGAGTCGCCCGCGTCCGGCGCCGCGTCCGCTGGAAGCGGTGAGCACGCGGCCGCCGGTGGTCGAGCAAGCCGCCCTGGACGCCATGCGTTTCGAGCTGAGCGGCCTGCGTGAACTGATCGAAGTGCAACTGGGGTCCATCGCCTGGGGCCAGATGCAAAGCCGTCGCCCGCAGCAGGCCAACCTCTGGCGCCGCTTGCAGCGCATGGGTCTGTCGGCCGAGCTGGGCCGCGCCCTGCTGGACAAGGTGGCCAAGGTCAACGAACCGCGCCAGGCCTGGCGCATGCTGCTGGCGCACCTGGCCCACGCCATCCGCACGCCGAAGATCGAGCCGCTGGAAGAGGGCGGTGTGATCGCCCTGGTCGGTCCGGCCGGCATGGGCAAGACCACCACGCTGGCCAAGCTGGCCGCCCGCTACGTGCTTAAGTACGGCGCCCAGGGCGTCGCCCTGGTGAGCATGGACAGTTTCCGCATCGGCGCCCAGGAACAGATCAAGACCCTCGGCCGCATCCTCGGCGTACCGGTGACCCTGGTGGACCCGGGCCAGTCCCTGACCCAGGCCCTGGCGCCGCTGATGCGCAAGCGCGTGGTGCTGATCGATACCGCCGGTCTGCCGGTCAACGATCCGGCCCTCACCCTGCAGCTGGAAGCGCTGGCAAGCCGGTCGATAAACGCGAAGAATTACCTGGTCATGGCCGCTACCAGCCAGAGCCAGGTGCTCAAGGCCGCCTATCACAGCTACAAACGCTGCGGCCTGGTGGGTTGCGTCATTACCAAGGCGGACGAAGCGGCCAGTCTGGGCGAGGTTTTGGGGCTGGCTATCGGCCAGCATCTCCCGGTAGCCTATCTCGCCGATGGACCGCGAATCCCGGATGATCTGCAGGTTCCGCGCAGCCACCAGCTGGTGAGCCGTGCGGTGAGCCTCCAGGCACCGGAGGATCCAAGTGAAGAAGCCATGGCTGACCTGTTCGCCGGGCTCTACCAGAATCCGGCGCGGCGCGCCGGTTGAAGAATCGTTAGCCGCCCCCGAGGGGGCGGTGCTGGACAGCCAAGTGGCCCAGTCGACCTAAGGCAAGGTATTTGAAATGGGTAGTATGCATCCCGTACAGGTGATCGCGGTGACCGGCGGCAAGGGTGGCGTCGGCAAGACCAACGTGTCGGTGAACCTTTCGCTGGCACTGGCCGAGCTGGGTCGTCGCGTCATGTTGTTGGACGCCGACCTGGGACTCGCCAACGTCGACGTCCTGCTCGGCCTCACCGCCAAGCGCACCCTGGCCGATGTGATCAATGGCGAATGCGACCTGCGCGACGTGCTGTTGCAGGGGCCGGGTGGCATTCGCATCGTCCCGGCCGCCTCCGGCACGCAGAGCATGGTGCAGCTCTCGCCCATGCAGCACGCCGGCCTGATCCAGGCCTTCAGCGACATCAGCGACAATCTCGACGTGCTGGTGATCGACACCGCCGCCGGTATCGGCGATTCGGTGGTCAGCTTCGTCCGCGCCGCCCAGGAAGTCATCGTGGTGGTCTGCGACGAGCCGACCTCGATCACCGACGCCTACGCGCTGATCAAGCTGCTCAACCGCGACTACGGCATGAATCGCTTCCGCGTGCTGGCCAACATGGCCCACAGCCCGCAGGAAGGACGCAACCTGTTCGCCAAGCTGACCAAGGTCACCGACCGCTTCCTCGACGTCGCCCTGCAGTATGTCGGCGCGGTGCCCTACGACGAATCGGTGCGCAAGGCCGTGCAGAAGCAACGCGCGGTCTATGAAGCCTTCCCGCGCTCGAAGTGCTCGCTGGCGTTCAAGGCGATCGCACAGAAGGTCGACAGCTGGCCGCTGCCGGCCAATCCGCGTGGTCACCTGGAGTTCTTCGTCGAGCGGCTGGTCAGACAGCCCTCCGCGGAACACCCTGTATGACACCCGCCACGGGGCTGCGTATGTACGGCAAGGCACAGGCAAGGGATTCGCAACATCAACTGATCGAGCGCTACGCGCCCCTGGTCAAGCGCATCGCCTATCACCTGCTCGCGCGCCTGCCGGCCAGCGTGCAGGTGGAAGACCTGATGCAGTCCGGGATGATCGGCCTGCTCGAAGCCTCGAAGAAATACGACGGCAGCAAGGGCGCGAGTTTCGAAACCTACGCCGGTATCCGCATTCGCGGGGCCATGCTCGACGAGGTCCGCAAGGGCGACTGGGCACCCCGTTCGGTGCACCGCAACACCCGCATGGTGAGCGACGCGATCCGGGTAATTGAAGCCAGAACGGGACGCGACGCTAAAGATCAGGAAGTTGCTGCCGAACTTGGATTGAGTCTCGAAGACTACTACGGCATCCTGAGCGACACCTTGGGCAGCCGCCTGTTCAGCTTCGACGACCTGTTGCAGGACGGCGAGCAGGGCGGCGTGCACGAGGACGCCGGTGTCACTCCTTTCTCACCTTCCCAAGATCTGGAAGAAGAACGCTTCCAGGCCGCGCTGGCGGATGCCATCGCGAACCTGCCGGAGCGTGAGCGCCTGGTGCTGGCGCTGTACTACGACGAAGAATTGAACCTGAAGGAAATCGGTGAAGTGCTGGGGGTCAGCGAATCGCGAGTCAGCCAGTTGCATAGCCAGTGCGCGGCCCGTCTGCGCGCGCGGCTCTGTGAATGGCGCGCGCGCTGAACGCACACCGCTTCCAGATTTGAACGGCGCTCCCGGCAAGAGGGGCGTTTGAGACTGTACGGAGGTCGACTTGGACAAGAACATGAAAATCCTCATCGTGGATGATTTCTCGACGATGAGACGCATCATCAAGAACCTCTTGCGCGATTTGGGATTCACCAATACCGCTGAAGCCGACGATGGCACCACGGCCCTGCCGATGCTGCACAGCGGCAACTTCGACTTCCTCGTGACCGACTGGAACATGCCCGGCATGACCGGCATCGACCTGCTGCGCGCCGTGCGTGCCGACGAGCGCCTGAAGCACCTGCCGGTGCTGATGGTGACCGCCGAAGCCAAGCGCGACCAGATCATCGAAGCGGCCCAGGCCGGCGTGAACGGCTATGTGGTCAAGCCCTTTACCGCCCAGGTCCTGAAAGAAAAAATCGAGAAGATCTTCGAGCGGGTCAACGGCTGATGTCAGCCGCGAGGGCACCATGGACCAGAACGAACACCTGCTGGGAGACTTCGAGTCGACCCTGAAAGTCCGTGCGCGGGAACTGGTGGATAGCCTTGAGAAAGGCAATTTCACCGATGCCGTGCAACTCATCCACGAACTCAACCAAGTCCGCGACCGTGGCCTGTACCAGGAAGTAGGCAGGCTCACCCGTGAGCTGCACAACGCCATCGTCAACTTCCAGATCGACCCGCACCTGCCCCACGCCCAGGAGATGTCGCAGATCGCCGACGCGACCGACCGGCTGTCCTACGTGGTGCAGATGACCGAGAAGGCCGCCAACCGCACCATGGACCTGGTGGAGGAAAGCGCGCCGCTGCTCAACGGCCTGAGCGACGAAGCCCAGCAATTGGGCGAGGAGTGGGGGCGCTTCATGCGCCGGGAAATCGGCGCGGATGGTTTCCGTGACCTGGCCCGTCGCGTCGAGCAATTCCTCTCCCGCAGCCAGCGCGACACCGATGCGCTGTCGGGCAAGCTCAACGACATCCTGCTCGCCCAGGATTACCAGGACCTCACCGGCCAGGTGATCAAGCGCGTGACCCAACTGGTCACCGAAGTGGAAAGCAACCTGGTGAAACTGGTGCTCATGGCCAGCCAGGTGGACCGTTACGCGGGCATCGAGCACGACCACGCGGCGCTGCGCGCCGAGCTGGAACAACAAAAAAGTCCTTCCAGGGGTGAAGGTCCGCAGATCCATGCCGATATACGGGAAGACGTGGTGTCCGGACAGGACGACGTCGACGATCTGCTATCCAGCCTTGGTTTCTAGGGAGCGCTCATATGAGCTTCGACGCCGATGAAGAAATCCTCCAGGACTTCCTGGTAGAGGCCGGCGAGATTTTGGAGCAATTGTCCGAGCAGCTGGTCGAGCTGGAAAGCCGCCCGGACGATATGGACCTGCTCAACGCGATCTTCCGTGGTTTCCATACCGTCAAGGGCGGCGCTGGTTTCCTCCAGCTCAACGCCCTGGTCGAGTGCTGCCACATCGCTGAAAACGTCTTCGACATCCTGCGCAAGGGCGAACGCCGCGTGGATGCCGAGCTGATGGACGTGGTGCTGCAGGCGCTGGACACGGTCAACGAGATGTTCCGCGAAGTGCGCGAACGCAGCGAACCGACTCCCGCTACCCCGGAGCTGCTGGCCGCCCTGGCGCGCCTGGCCGAACCGGGTGGCGCCGAGCCGGCCCCCGCGGCGCCCGCACCGGTAGTCGAAGCACCCGCGCCGGTGGCGGCCTCGGCCGATATCACCGACAGCGAGTTCGAACAGTTGCTCGATGCCCTGGCCGACAACGCCAGCGCTGAAGCAGAAGCGCCGGCGACCGCCGACGACGAAATCACCGACGATGAATTCGAAGCGCTGCTGGACCAGCTGCACGGCAAGGGCAAGTCCGTTGCCGCCGTGGAGCCGGAGGCCGCGATAGCCGTCCATGCTCCGGCCGTGGCCCTGGCCACCGCTGGCGGCGGCGACGAGATCTCCGACGACGAGTTCGAGGACCTGCTCGACCAGCTGCACGGCAAGGGCAAGTTCAACGGCGCCGCCGAGCCTGTCGCCAGTGCCCCGGTCGCTGCCCCGGCACCCGTTGCCGACAGCGGCGAAAACATCACCGACGACGAATTCGAAGCGCTGCTCGACCAGTTGCATGGCAAGGGCAAGTTCTCGGCTCCGGCTGAAGAACCCGCCGCCCAGCCGGTGCCTGCCGCCGCGCCCGCCGTCAGCCGTGCGGTCGCCCCGGCAGCGGTCGCCAAGCCCGCCGCCAAGGCCGAGCCCGCGCCGCGCCAGGCAGCGCCCGCCGCCAGCAATGGTGCCGCCGGCCCGGCCGCCGTCAGCGAAACCGAGACCACCGTGCGGGTCGATACCGCGCGCCTGGACGAGATCATGAACATGGTCGGCGAGCTGGTGCTGGTGCGTAACCGCCTGGTGCGCCTGGGGACCAACAGCGGCGACGAGGCCATGGCCAAGGCCGTGTCCAACCTCGACGTGGTGACCGCCGACCTGCAGACCGCGGTGATGAAGACGCGGATGCAGCCGATCAAGAAAGTCTTCGGCCGCTTCCCGCGCCTGGTCCGCGACCTGGCGCGCAACCTGAAGAAGGAAATCAACCTCGAGCTGGTGGGCGAGGAAACCGACCTCGACAAGAACCTGGTCGAGGCGTTGGCCGACCCGTTGGTGCACCTGGTGCGCAACGCCGTCGACCACGGCATCGAGTCGCCCGAGGAGCGCGAGGCCGCCGGCAAGCAGCGTACCGGCCGCGTGGTGCTCTCGGCTGAACAGGAAGGCGACCACATCCTCCTGATGATCACCGACGACGGCAAGGGCATGGACGCAGCCGTGCTGCGCGCCAAGGCGGTGGAGAAGGGCCTGCTGGACAAGGATGCCGCCGACCGCCTGACCGAGCTGGAGTGCTACAACCTGATCTTCGCCCCGGGTTTCTCGACCAAGTCTGAGATTTCCGACGTGTCCGGCCGTGGTGTCGGCATGGACGTGGTGAAGACCAAGATCTCCCAGCTCAACGGCACGGTGAACGTGTTCTCGCAGAAGGGCCAGGGTTCGAAGATCGTCATCAAGGTCCCGCTGACCCTGGCGATCATGCCGACCCTGATGGTGATGCTGGGCAATCAGGCCTTCGCCTTCCCGCTGGTGAACGTCAACGAGATCTTCCACCTCGACCTGTCCCGCACCAATGTGGTGGACGGCCAGGAAGTGGTGATCGTCCGCGACAAGGCCCTGCCGTTGTTCTACCTCAAGCGCTGGCTGGTGCAGAGCGCGGCGGTGGAAGAGCAGGGCGAGGGCCATGTGGTGATCCTCTCCGTGGGCACCCAGCGCATCGGCTTCGTGGTCGACCAGCTGGTGGGCCAGGAAGAGGTGGTGATCAAGCCCCTGGGCAAGATGCTGCAGGGTACGCCGGGCATGTCCGGCGCCACCATCACCGGCGACGGCCGTATCGCGCTGATCCTCGACGTGCCGAGCATGCTCAAGCATTACGCACGCCGTGGTTGATCTGGGGCGGCCAGCGATGGCCGCCCGCTAGGAGCTTTATTCTTATGGCAGTCAAGGTTCTGGTGGTGGATGACTCCGGGTTCTTCCGCCGCCGCGTCTCGGAAATCCTTTCCTCCGACCCCAATATCCAGGTGGTGGGCACCGCCACCAATGGCCGCGAAGCCATCGACCAGGCGCTGGCGCTCAAGCCCGACGTCATCACCATGGACTACGAGATGCCGATGATGGACGGCATCACCTCGGTGCGGCACATCATGCAGCGCTGCCCGACCCCGGTCCTGATGTTCTCCTCGCTGACCCACGAAGGCGCCCGCGTCACCCTCGACGCCCTGGACGCCGGCGCGGTGGATTTCCTGCCGAAGAATTTCGAGGACATCTCCCGTACCCCGGAGAAGGTCAAGCAGCTGCTCTGCGAGAAGGTCCACAGCATCGCCCGCAGCAATCGCCGCTACAGCAGTATCAGCAGCCCGTCCCATGCGGCACCGGCACCGGCACCGGCGCCGGCCGCCAGCAGCAGCGTGCCGGCGCGCGCGCTGCACACGCCGGCGCAGCCGAGCCACGCCGCCCCGGCGGCCCCGGCCGGTTCCGCCGCCCCAAAGCGTAAGGCCTACCGGCTGGTGGCGATCGGCACCTCCACCGGCGGGCCGGTTGCCCTGCAACGCGTGCTCACCCAGCTGCCGGCCAACTTCCCGGCGCCGCTGGTGCTGATCCAGCACATGCCGGCGGCCTTCACCAAGGCCTTCGCCGAACGCCTGGACAAGCTCTGCCGGATTTCCGTCAAGGAAGCCGAGGACGGCGACGTGCTGCGTCCCGGCCTGGCCCTGCTGGCCCCCGGCGGCAAGCAGATGATGGTCGACGCCCGTGGCGTGGTGCGCATCCTCCCCGGCGACGAACGCCTGAACTACAAGCCTTGCGTGGACATCACCTTCGGTTCGGCGGCCAAGTCGTACAACGACAAGGTCCTGGCCGTGGTGCTCACCGGCATGGGCGCGGACGGCCGCGAAGGCGCGCGCCTGCTCAAGCAGGGCGGCAGCCAGGTCTGGGCCCAGGACGAGGCCAGCTGCGTGATCTACGGCATGCCCATGGCCGTGGTGAAGGCCAACCTGGCCGACGCGGTCTACGGCCTGGACGACATCGGCAAGCACCTGGTCGAGGCCTGCATGTAATGGAGAACACCAGGTAATGGATGTACTTAGCCTGATCGGGGTAATCCTGGCCTTCGTCGCCATCATCGGCGGCAATTACCTCGAAGGCGGCCACGCCGCGGCCCTGCTCAACGGGCCGGCGGCGCTCATCGTCCTGGGCGGTACCCTGGGCGCGGCATTCCTGCAGACGCCCATGAGCATCTTCAAGCGCAGCCTGGGGATCTTCCGCTGGATCCTGTTCCCGCCGCAGATCGACCTCGCCGGCGGTATCAATCGCGTGGTGAACTGGAGCATGGCGGCGCGCAAGGAAGGCCTGCTCGGCCTGGAGCCGGTGGCCGACAGCGAGCCCGATCCGTTCGCCCGCAAGGGCCTGCAACTGCTGGTGGACGGCGCCGAGCCGGAATCCATCCGCAGCATCCTCGAAGTCGACCTGTTCACCCAGGAAGGCCGCGACCTCGCGGCCGCCAAGGTGTTCGAGAGCATGGGCGGCTATGCGCCCACCATCGGCATCATCGGCGCCGTCATGGGCCTGATCCACGTCATGGGCAACCTGGCCGATCCCAGCCAGCTGGGCGGCGGCATAGCCGTGGCCTTCGTCGCCACCATCTACGGCGTGGGCCTGGCCAACCTGTTGCTGCTGCCCATCGGTGCCAAGCTCAAGTCCATCGCCCTGCGCCAGTCGCGCTACCGCGAGATGCTGCTGGAAGGCATCCTCTCCATCGCCGAAGGCGAGAACCCGCGTTCCATCGAACTCAAGCTGCAAGGCTTCATGGATTGAGGAAGGGGCCATGGCGCGCAGACGGCATCAGGAAGAGCACGAGAATCACGAACGCTGGCTGGTGTCCTACGCGGACTTCATCACGCTGCTGTTCGCCTTCTTCGTGGTGATGTATTCCATCTCCTCGATCAACGAGGGCAAGTACAAGATCCTCTCGGAAACCCTGGTGGGCGTGTTCAACCAGCCGGACCGCTCAATCAAGCCGATCCCCGTGGGCGAAGAGAAGCCGCGCACCGCCGAACCGGACCGTGCCATGGTGGAGGAGAGCGAGCGCACCCAGACGTCCATCGACGATCCGGGCGCCGACCCGCTGCAGGAAATCGCCCAGAGCGTGCGCGATGCCTTCGGCGACCTGATCAGCTCCGAGCAACTGAACGTGCGCGGCAACGAGCTCTGGGTGGAGATCGAGATGAACTCCAGCCTGCTGTTCCCCAGTGGCGACGCCATTCCCAACGACGCCGCCTTCAACCTGATCGAGAAGATCGCCAGGATTCTGGCGCCCTATGGCAACCCGGTGCATGTCGAAGGTTTCACCGACAACCTGCCCATCGCCACCAGCCAGTTCCCGTCCAACTGGGAGCTGTCCACGGCGCGAGCGGCCAGCATCGTCAGGATGCTGGCCATGGACGGCGTTGCGCCGAACCGCTTGGCTGCCGTGGGCTACGGTGAGTTCCAGCCGGTGGCCGATAACGCCACCGCCGAAGGGCGTTCGCGCAATCGCCGAGTGGTGCTGGTGATCTCCCGCAACCTCGACGTACGCCGCAGCGTGAGCGGCGTCGGCAGTGCCAACGCCAAGCCGGACGCCGCGATGCAGAGGGCTGGCACGCAACCTGCACCAGCAGCACCAGCACAGGCCCCTGCCACGGGTGCCGTCAATTCCCCGTCGCCTGGCCAGTAGGGCAGGCGAAGAGTCTCGGTGCGTCAGGCAGCCGGGAGGATGAAGAAGATGAGAGTCTGGGCAGTAGCCAATCAAAAGGGTGGAGTCGGCAAGACCACCACCTCCATCGCCCTCGCCGGGCTGCTGGCCGATGCCGGCAAGCGCGTGGTGGTGGTCGACCTCGACCCCCATGGGTCGATGACCAGTTACTTCGGGCATGACCCGGACACCCTGGAGCACAGCTGCTTCGATCTGTTCCTCAAGCAGGGCAGCGTGCCCGAGGGACTGCCGCGTGAGCTGTTGCTGCAGACCAGCCACGAACGGATTTCCCTGCTGCCCTCGAGCACCGCGCTGGCCACCCTGGAGCGCCAGTCGCCCGGGCAGAACGGCCTTGGCCTGGTGATCGCCAAGAGCCTGGCGCAACTCTGGCAGCAGTTCGACCACGCCATCATCGACAGCCCGCCGCTGCTCGGCGTGCTGATGGTCAACGCCCTGGCCGCCAGCCACCAGCTGGTGATCCCGGTGCAGACCGAGTTCCTCGCGGTGAAGGGCCTGGAACGCATGGTCAGCACCCTGAGCATGGTCAACCGTTCGCGCAAGCAGGCGTTGCCCTACACCATCGTGCCGACCCTGTTCGACCGTCGGACCCAGGCGTCGCTCAACACCCTCAAGGTGCTGCGCAACAATTACCCCGAGCATCTTTGGCAGGCCTACATCCCGGTGGATACCCGCCTGCGCGATGCCAGCCGGGCCGGTGTCACGCCGTCCCAGTACGACGGCAACAGCCGGGGCGTGATCGCCTACCGGGCGCTGCTCAAGCATCTGCTCAGCCAGCAACTGGCCACCCAGGTGGCCTGAGTGCACAGCAACGCCGACCGTTGGGGCTCAAGTGAAGGGCGCCGCCTGCCGATAGGCTATACAGATCAATCCCGTGGGTTCCCAACATGAGTCGTCCCCTCGCCACAGCCACCGCTACCCGCCCGCAACTGGCCCTGCAGTCCTACCTGGACTCGCTGTTGCACGAGGCATCGGTCGAGCTGGCCGAAAGCATCAGCCGGGAAGAGTTCGAAGCCGCGGTGCTGGAAGAGCAGGTCCGCGATGCGCGTCTGACCCATGTGCTCGCCGAAGCCCCGCTGCTGGTGCTGCCCGAGATCGAGCCGCTGCTGGTGATCGAGCCGGAACCTGAACCGGAGGTGCTGCTCCAGCCGCAACTGCTGGCCCCGCTGCCACCGGTAGCCGAACCCGTGCAGGCCCGTGTCGAGGCCCTGGTGGAGCTCAGCGCGCCGAGCGCCCAGCCGGTGGAATTGCCGGGTCTCAACGCCGAAGGCCGTCCGGCCTGGGGCGAGGAACCCTTCGAGTGCCTGCTGTTCGACGTCGCCGGCCTCACCCTGGCGGTGCCCCTGGTGTCCCTCGGCTCCATCTACCCGCTGGCCGGGCAGGAGCTGACGCCGCTGTTCGGGCAGCCCGACTGGTTCCTCGGCATACTGCCGTGCCAGGCCGGCAACCTGAAGGTGCTGGATACCGCGCGCTGGGTGATGCCCGAGCGCTACCGCGACGACTTCCGCGAGGGCCTGCAATACGTGATTTCCGTGCAGGGCTACGAGTGGGGGCTGGCGGTGCACCAGGTCAGCCGCTCCATCCGCCTGGACCCGAACGAAATCAAATGGCGCAGCCAGCGTAGCCAAAGGCCCTGGTTGGCCGGTACCGTGATCGAGCACATGTGCGCGCTGCTGGATGTCTCGGCGCTGGCCGAGCTGATCGCCAGCGGCGCCATCAAGCACATGTCACTGAATTGAGGGGGAGGTTCCGTGCCGTACGGAACCCCATGAACAAAACAGCGGGACGAACCCGCGAATGCCGCCCCGGGTGGCTCAAGAGAGGCTAGGGAACATGAAGAAATCGTCTGCTCAAGGTGCCGAAGATCCCATCCTGCAGTGGGTGACTTTCCGCCTGGACAACGAAACCTACGGCATCAACGTGATGCAGGTGCAGGAAGTCCTGCGCTACACCGAGATCGCGCCGGTGCCGGGGGCGCCGAGCTACGTGCTGGGCATCATCAACCTGCGCGGCAACGTGGTGACCGTGATCGATACCCGCCAGCGCTTCGGCCTCGGCCCGGCGCCGGTGACCGACAACACCCGCATCGTCATCATCGAGGCGGACAAGCAGGTGGTGGGTATCCTGGTCGATAGCGTCGCCGAGGTGGTGTACCTGCGCCAGTCGGAGATCGAAACCGCGCCCAACGTCGGCAACGACGAGTCCGCCAAGTTCATCCAGGGCGTCTGCAACAAGAACGGCGAACTGCTGATCCTCGTCGAGCTGGACAAGATGATGAGCGAGGAAGAGTGGTCGGAGCTGGAGAGCATCTGAGTTGATCTGGATCGCACTGCTCGCCGGGGCCCTGGCCCTGGCGTGCACAGTCCTTGGTGTCGTCTGCTACCGGCTGGCCGAGCGCCTGCGCCAGGAAGTGGCGGCCCAGGCCGCGCGCGACGCGGTGCGGGACCAGAAGATCAAGGAGCTCGGCCGGCGCCTCGAAGCCTACCTGGAAGGCAGCGTGCGCATGGGCGAGGAGCTCCACGAGCTGCGCCGCGTGGTGGCGCCGCTGCCGGACAAGCTGAGCCAGCTCGAACAGCGCGACCCGGCCAGCCTGTCCTTCACCCAGGCCGCGCGCCTGGCGAACCTGGGCGCCAGCGTCGATGACCTGACCCACTCCTGCGGCCTGACCAAGGCCGAGGCCGAGCTGGTGAGCAGGTTGCAGCAGGCCCGCAAGGGCCAGGAATGAGTCACCCCGGCGAATTACCCCTGCTCGTATGCCTGAAAACCGGCGGCTTAGCTCCGTCGGTTCTTAAGCCGGGGCCAACCTGGTGTTTTCGTTCCAATTCCCAGCCACCTGCCTGACCTAAGCTGAAATTCCGGGGCTTCTCTCCGGGGAGGTTCAGCGATGCGTCTACTTCCACTCCTGTTTTTCTGCCTGGTGCCGCTGTTGCACGCCCAGGAAGCCCCACTGGAAGTAAAGGGCGCGATGACGGTCAACGTGCTGCAGGCCCGCTACCTGTACGAGCGCGGGGCGATCTTCATCGATGTACGGCCAACGCGCGAATGGACCTGGGGGCATATCCACGGCGCCCTGCACCTGGAGCTGCTGGATCGCTTCCAGGACCTGGAACAACCCCATTGGCCCCGGCAGATACCCCTGGTGATCTATTGCGACAGCGACGTCTGCCCCCATGGCGCCCAGGCGGTGCGGATGGCGGTGGGCTGGGGCTATCGGCAGGTGTTCTACTTCCGCGAAGGCTACTTCGCCTGGCAACTGCAGGACTTCCCCCAGGGCAAGGGGCTGCAGGGCGAGCGTCTGGTGCTCAATCTGCCGGACCGCTGAGCAGCGGCAGGGGAGGGCTGACGTCGCGCTCGGCATCCGGGTCGAAGCCAGCCGGGCATTTCCCCTTGAGGTGCCAGGCGAAGGCGATGATCTCGGCGATGGTTCGGTAGAGCGCTTCGGGAATCGCGTCGCCCAGTTCCAGGCGCGCCAGCAGGCGCACCAGTTCGGCGTTCTCGTAGATCGGCACCTCGTACTCGCGGGCGATGGCGAGGATGGTCTCGGCCAGCTCGTCGTCGCCCTTGGCGGTCAGGCTGGGGGCGCTGGCGCCATCGTAGGAGAGGGCGATGGCCTGACGTGGCTTTTTACTCATTCCGGGGTCCTGGCGAAGGTGCAGCGCGAAGGCAAGCGAGCCGCGACGAGACAGTACGAGTAGTACGGGGAGGAGCGGAGAGCGCAGCCGACAAAGCTGCGCCGATGCAAGGGCCCTGGAATCATGCGGTCTCGTCCACCCAGCGCTGTTCCAGTGTGGTGCGTGCCCCTTGGGGCGGGCGGCCCTGGCGGCAGGCCAGTTCGCCCACGGTAAGCCCGGCCGCCAACAGGCGGTCGCGCAGGTTCGGCAGCTCACGGTCGATCAGGTCGGCGGTGCCGGCGCGTTCCGCCCACAGCTGGCTGGACAGGCTGCCCAAGGCCAGCTGGGCCTGGACCTGCAACGGGCCGAGTGGCTCCAGGTCGAAGGCCAGTTCCACGCGCCAGATGCTCTCCTTGCGTTCGTTCTTCTCCTGGCGCCCGTCCTGCTCCTGCTGCAGCTTGATCTGCAGGGGGACGATGTCCTGCTGGTTGCGCATGGGCACTTCCAGTTGCCAGGTGGTCAGCAGGTTGCCGTCCGGGGTCACCTGGGTCTGGGCCAGGCTCGACAACTGGTGGGTCTGCAGCCGCGAGACGGCTGCGGCGGCAAGTTTGAGCAGGGTTTCCAGGTCGCCTTCTTCCTCGGCCGTCTGCGCCAGGCGTGACGGCAGGGGGAAGCTCAGCGCCTGCTGGCGGGCGTTGGCCTGGCCAAGGGCGCCCAGGGCGCTGCGAATGAAGGCTGGCAGGGCCTGGGCCATGGCGTTACTGGTGCCGGTGGAGGGCAGCGCGCCGGGCGTCGGCAGGGCCGGCAGCAACTGGGCCACCAGGCGCAGCAGGTTGGCCTTGAGGTCCTGGGGCAGGGCAGCGGTCTGCCCCGCGAGCAGCCGCGATTCCAGCAGGGCGCCGCTGTTCTCCAGGGCCGCGGCCAGCACCTTGGGGTCGCCCAACTGGCGGATGTCGGGAAGTGCGCCGAGGAGCTTGTCCATGGCGGTCTTCAGGCCTTCCGGCACGCCGTCGCGGTTGACGTTCTGCACGGCGCCCACCAGCGCGTCGAGCGAGCCCTGGCGGCTCTGCTGGCCGGCCAGCTGCTGGGTTAGCGCGAGTTGGTCGAGCTGCGTCGCGAGCGGCAGGAACTGCAGCATCTGGCTGCCCTGGACCTGGGCGCTGAGCAGGCTGCCGATGGCCAGCGGACGCGGGCTTTCGATGCTCAGCTGGCTGCCCGCCAGGGGGGTGTTGAGCAGATTGACCAGCACCTTGTACACCGCCGCCTGGGCCTTGCCCTGGGCGGCCAGTTCACTGGCGACCACCTTGCCCTGGACCAGGCTGCCCACGGGCAGCAGGTTGAGGTCGAGGCTGCCGAGGGCCCGCTCGCCGCCCTTGAGGGCCATGAGCAGGCGGGTATCGGAGAGCGCGGTGATGTTGAGCAGGCTGCCCTGGACCAGGGGGCGCGGGCTGCTGGCTTCCAGAGTGGTCTGAGTGCCGTTGCCGAGGGTCAGCTTGAGCAGGACCTGGAAGCTCTGGGCGGTTTCCTTGAGCGCGATGACTTCAGCGTCGGCGCTTTCGCCGGCGGCCAGCAGCCCGTCCAGCGGTTGCAGCAGTTTGAGGGCCGTATCCACCGAGTTCTGCATCGGACGGACGGTGGGCTGGCTCGGGGGCAAGGGGCGCGCGCCGCTGATTTCGGTCATGAAGGGGTAACAACCTGTTGAAAAAGCCCGCTTCGGGGGTGGGGTCTGGCATGTATAATGCCGCCCCGTCCGGGCCGGCCGCGAGCTTTGGAGTTCTCCAGTATAGCGGCCGGCACCCCCCTGACTTGAATACACCCCGGGTACCCATGCCGTGACCAGTCCCTATCTCGAGACCGTGGCCCTCGCCTGCGAGCGGGATTGGCGCCTGCTGTTCGAGCGGCTGGACCTGCAGCTGTCCCATGGCGAGATGCTCCAGGTCAGCGGCCCCAACGGTAGCGGCAAGACCAGCCTGCTGCGCCTGCTCTGCGGCCTGATGCAGCCCACGGCCGGCGAAGTGCGCCTGAACGGCAAGACCCTGGCCAGCCAACGCAGCGAACTGGCGCGCAACCTCCTGTGGATCGGCCATGCGGCCGGCATCAAGGGCCTGCTCACCCCCGAGGAGAACCTGCGCTGGCTCTGCGCCCTGCACCAGCCCGCCGAGCGCGACGCCATCTGGAACGCGCTGGAGGCCGTCGGCCTGCGTGGTTTCGAAGATGTGCCCTGCCACACCCTGTCCGCCGGCCAGCAGCGCCGTGTCGCCCTGGCACGCCTGTACCTGGCCGCACCGCCGCTGTGGATACTCGACGAACCCTTCACCGCCCTCGACAAGCAGGGCGTGGCCCAGCTCGAAGCGCACCTGGCGCGGCATTGCGAGCAGGGCGGCCTGGTGGCGTTCACCACCCACCACAGCATGGGCCAGGTGCCCAGCGGTTATCGCGAACTCGACCTGGGGCAGCGTCACCCATGAGTAACGTCTTCACCCTGCTGGTCGCCCGCGAAGCCCGCCTGCTGGTACGCCGTCCGGCGGAATTGGCCAATCCCCTGGTGTTCTTCGCCATAGTGATCGCATTGTTCCCCCTGGCCGTCGGCCCCGAGACGCAATTGTTGCAAAGCCTTTCCCCTGGCCTGGTCTGGGTGGCGGCGCTGTTGGCCGTGCTGCTCTCGCTGGACGGGCTTTTCCGCAGTGATTTCGAGGACGGCTCCCTGGAACAGTGGGTCGTTTCGCCGCACCCCCTGCCGCTTCTGGTCCTGGCCAAGGTGCTGGCACACTGGCTCTTTTCCGGATTGGCCCTGGTGTTGCTGGCGCCGCTGCTGGCGCTGATGCTCGGCCTGCCGGCACGCTGCCTGCCGGTGCTGCTGCTCTCGCTGCTGCTCGGCACCCCGGTGCTGAGCCTGCTGGGCGCCGTAGGCGCGGCCCTGACCGTGGGGCTCAAGCGTGGCGGCCTGCTCCTGGCGCTGCTGATCCTGCCGCTGTACATCCCGGTGCTGATCCTCGGCAGCGGAGCGTTGCAAGCGGCCCTGCAAGGATTGCCGACCGTCGGCCACCTGTTGTGGCTGGCGAGCCTCACCGCCCTGGCGGTGACCCTGACACCCTTTGCCATAGCCGCCGGCCTGACCATCAGCGTCGGCGAATAAGAAACAGAGTTGCCCTGATGAGAAAACTGCCGATGTCCCAACAGACCGCAGCGCCCTGCAGGTGGTCCCGATGAACTGGACGTGGTTCCACAAGCTCGGGTCGCCCAAGTGGTTCTACGAAATCAGCGGTCGCTGGTTGCCCTGGCTGGCCTGGGGCGCGGTGATCCTGATCAGCCTCGGCCTGGTCTGGGGCCTGGCGTTCGCGCCGCCGGACTACCAGCAGGGCAACAGCTTCCGGATCATCTATATCCATGTGCCGGCGGCCTTCCTGGCCCAGTCCTGCTACATCATGCTGGCGGTGTGCGGCGTGGTCGGCCTGGTGTGGAAGATGAAGCTGGCCGACGTCGCCCTGCAGGCCGCCGCGCCCCTGGGCGCCTGGATGACCTTCGTGGCGCTGGTCACCGGCGCCATCTGGGGCAAGCCCACCTGGGGCGCCTGGTGGGTCTGGGATGCACGACTTACGTCGATGCTCATCCTGCTTTTCCTGTACTTCGGTGTCATTGCCCTGGGCCAGGCGATCAGCAATCGTGACAGCGCCGCCAAGGCCTGCGCGGTGCTGGCCATAGTCGGGGTGATCAACATCCCGATCATCAAGTACTCGGTGGAGTGGTGGAACACCCTGCACCAGCCGGCCACCTTCAAGATCACCGAGAAGCCGGCCATGCCGCCGGAGATGTGGGTGCCGCTGCTGATCATGGTGCTGGGCTTCTATTGCTTCTTCGGTGCCGTGGTACTGCTGCGCATGCGCCTGGAAGTGCTCAAGCGCGAGGCCCGCTCCAGCTGGGCCAAGGCGGAAATTCAGGCACAAGTGGGTAAGGTCTGATGAATTTTTCTTCCTTCAGCGAATTTCTCGCCATGGGTGACCATGGCCTGTATGTCTGGACCGCCTACGGCATCAGCCTCGCGGTACTGGCCATCAACGTCGCCATGCCGCTGATCGCGCGGCGGCGTTACCTGCAAGACGAGGCGCGTCGTTTGCGCCGGGAGGAGTCGAAGTGAATCCGGTACGCAAGAAGCGGCTGTTCATCATCCTCGCCATCCTGGCGGGGGTGGGGATCGCCGTGGCGCTGGCGCTGTCCGCGCTGCAACAGAACATCAACCTGTTCTACACCCCGACCCAGATCGCCAATGGCGAGGCGCCCCAGGACACCCGCATCCGCGCGGGCGGCATGGTGGAGAAGGGCTCGGTGCAACGCTCCGGCGATGCCCTCGAGGTGCAGTTCGTGGTGACCGACTTCGCCAAGAGCGTGACCATCCGCTACCACGGCATCCTTCCCGACCTGTTCCGCGAAGGGCAGGGCATCGTCGCCCTCGGCAAGCTGAATGCCGACGGCGTGCTGGTGGCCGACGAAGTGCTGGCCAAGCACGACGAGAAATACATGCCGCCAGAGGTGACCAAGGCCCTCAAGGAAAGCGGCAAGCTGCCTGAGAAGAAAGAGGGCTGACCTGATGATTCCCGAACTTGGCCACCTGGCTCTGATTCTTGCCCTGTGCATGGCCCTGGTACAGGCGACCCTGCCGCTGATCGGCGCCTGGCGCGGCGATCGCCAGTGGATGAGCCTGGCCCAACCGGCGGCCTGGGGGCAGTTCGCCTTCCTGGCGTTCGCCTTCGGCTGCCTGACCTACGCCTTCATGGTGGACGACTTCTCCGTCGCCTACGTGGCCAGCAACTCCAACAGCGCGCTGCCCTGGTACTACAAGTTCAGCGCCGTCTGGGGCGCCCACGAGGGCTCGCTGCTGCTCTGGGCGCTGATCCTCGGCGGCTGGACCTTCGCCGTGTCGGTCTTCTCCCGGCAATTGCCGGAAGTGATGCTGGCGCGCGTGCTGGCGGTGATGGGGATGATCAGCATCGGCTTCCTGCTGTTCCTGATCGTCACCTCCAACCCCTTCAATCGCCTGCTGCCGAACATGCCGTCCGACGGCAACGACCTCAACCCGCTGCTGCAGGACTTCGGCCTCATCGTCCACCCGCCGATGCTCTACATGGGCTACGTGGGCTTCTCGGTCGCCTTCGCCTTCGCCATCGCGGCGCTGCTCGGCGGCCGCCTGGATGCCGCCTGGGCGCGCTGGTCGCGGCCCTGGACCATCATCGCCTGGGCCTTCCTCACCGTCGGCATCGCGCTGGGCTCCTGGTGGGCCTACTACGAGCTGGGCTGGGGCGGCTGGTGGTTCTGGGACCCGGTGGAAAACGCCTCCTTCATGCCCTGGCTGGTGGGCACCGCGCTGATCCACTCCCTGGCGGTGACCGAGAAACGCGGCGTGTTCAAGAGCTGGACCGTGCTGCTGGCCATCGCGGCCTTCTCCCTGAGCCTGCTGGGCACCTTCCTGGTCCGCTCCGGGGTGCTCACCTCGGTGCACGCCTTCGCCTCCGATCCGGAACGCGGGGTGTTCATCCTGGCCTTCCTGCTGATGGTGGTGGGCGGCTCCCTGGCGCTGTTCGCGGTGCGCGCGCCGGTGGTCAAGAGCCAGGTGGGCTTCGCCCTCTGGTCCCGCGAGACCCTGCTGCTGGTGAACAACCTGATCCTGGTGGTGGCGGCCTCGATGATCCTGCTCGGCACCCTCTATCCGCTGGTGCTCGACGCCCTGTCCGGCGCCAAGCTGTCGGTGGGGCCGCCGTACTTCAACGCCCTGTTCGTGCCGCTGATGGGCATTCTCATGCTGGCCCTGGCGGTCGGCGTGCTGGTGCGCTGGAAGGACACTCCGGTCAAGTGGCTGCTGGGCATGCTCGCCCCGGTACTGATCGGCAGCCTGCTGCTGGGCGTACTGGCCGCCGTCCTCTACGGCGATTTCCACTGGGCCGTGCTGGCCGTGGGCTTCCTCGCCGCCTGGGTAGTGCTGGCGGGTCTGCGCGACCTGCTCGACAAGACCCGTCACAAAGGCCTGTACAAAGGCGCGCGAGGCCTCTCCAGCAGCTACTGGGGCATGCAGCTGGCCCACGCCGGTATCGCCCTCTGCGCCCTGGGCGTGGTGCTCTCCAGCCAGTACAGCGCCGAGCGCGACCTGCGCCTGGCCCCCGGCGAGTCGGTGGAACTGGGTGGCTATCGCTTCCTCTTCGAGGGGGCGGCCCACCACGAAGGTCCCAACTTCACCTCCGACAAGGGCACGGTGGTGGTCTTCGACGGTGACAAGCAGATCTCCGTGCTGCACCCGGAAAAACGCCTGTACACCGTGCAGCAGTCGGTGATGACCGAGGCCGGCATCGACGCCGGTTTCACCCGCGACCTCTATGTCGCCCTCGGCGAACCCCTGGACCAGGGCGCCTGGGCCGTGCGGGTGCACGTCAAACCCTTCGTCCGCTGGATCTGGCTGGGCGGCCTGCTGATGGGCCTCGGCGGCGTGCTGGCGGCCTTCGACCCGCGTTATCGGGTGAAAGTGAAGACCCGTGTCCGTGAGGCACTGGGCATGGCGGGAGCCCGAGCATGAAGCGACTGATCCTGGTTCTACCCCTGCTGGGCTTCCTGGCCATCGCCGTGTTCCTCTATCGCGGCCTGTTCATCGATCCGTCCGAGCTGCCCTCGGCGCTGATCGACAAGCCGTTCCCGGCCTTCTCCCTGCCGAACGTCACCGGCGACCGGACCCTCACCGAGGCCGACCTCAAGGGCAAGCCGGCGCTGGTCAACGTCTGGGGCACCTGGTGCATCTCCTGCCGCGTGGAGCACCCGGTGCTGAACAAGCTGGCGCAGATGGGCGTGACCATCTACGGCGTCAACTACAAGGATGACAATGCCGCCGCGCTGAAATGGTTGAAGGAGTTCCACAACCCCTACCAGCTGGATATCCGCGACGAGGCCGGCAGCCTTGGCCTCGACCTCGGCGTGTATGGCGCGCCCGAGACCTTCCTGATCGACAAGGACGGCATCATCCGCCACAAGTTCGTCGGCGTGATCGACGAAGTCGTCTGGCGCGAGCAACTGGCGCCGCTGTACCAGGCCCTGGAAGACGAGGTCGGCAAATGAAGCGCCTGATCGCCGCCGTCGCCCTGGGCCTGGCCCTCACCGGCCTGGCCCGCGCCGCCATCGACACCTACCAGTTCAAGGACGAGGCCGAGCGCGAGCGCTTCCGCACCCTGACCGAAGAACTGCGCTGCCCGAAGTGCCAGAACCAGAACATCGCCGACTCCAATGCGCCGATCGCCACCGACCTGCGCCGGGAAATCTTCCGCATGCTGGAAGAGGGCAAGAGCAACGACGAGATAGTCGATTACCTGGTGGCCCGCTATGGCGACTTCGTGCGCTACAAGCCGCCGGTCAATACCCGCACCCTGCTGCTCTGGTACGGCCCCGCCGGCCTGCTGGTGGGCGGCCTGGTGGTGCTGGGCTTCATCGTCGTGCGCCGCCGTCGGGTGGAGAACACGCCGGCTGGCGTATTGCTTTCCGCTGATGAGCAGGCCCGTCTCGACGCCCTGCTGAACTCCGAGAACCAGGACAAGAAAGACTCATGATCGATTTCTGGCTCGCCGCCGGCCTGCTTCTGCTGGTCGCCCTGGCCTTCCTGCTGATTCCCGTGCTGCGCGGCCGCAAGGCCCAGACCGAGGAAGACCGTACCTCCCTCAACGTCGCCCTCTACCAGGAACGCCTGGCCGAGCTGGAGGCCCAGCGCGGCGCGGGCACCCTCACCGCCGAGCAGTTCGAAGCCGGCCGTGCCGAGGCCGCCCGTGAGTTGCTCGAGGACACCGAGGGCGCCGACAGCGGCCGCTCGTACCGCCTGGGCAAGGCCCTGCCACTGGTGGTCGCCGTCCTGTTGCCGGCGCTGGGCTTCGGCCTCTACCTGCACTGGGGCGCCAGCGACAAGGTGGAGCTGACCCGCGAACTGCGCGAGGCGCCACGCAGCATCGAAGAAATGACCTCGCGCCTCGAGCGCGTGGTCGAGGCCCAGCCGGAGTCCGCCGAGGGCTGGTACTTCCTCGGCCGCACCTACATGGCCCAGGACCGCCCGGCCGACGCCGCGCGCGCCTATGAACAGGCGGTCAAGCAGGGCGGTCGCGAGCCCGAGCTGCTCGGCCAGTGGGCCCAGGCGCTGTACTTCGCCAGCCAGAAGAAGCTGACCCCCGAGGTCAAGGCACTGACCGAAGAGGCCCTGAAGGCCGATCCCAACGAGATCACCAGCCTTGGCCTGCTCGGCATCGCCGGCTTCGAGGACGGCCGCTTCCAGGACGCCATCGGCTATTGGGAGCGCCTGATCGTCCAGCTGCCGCCTGACGATCCGTCCCGTGGCGCCCTCCAGGGCGGCATCGACAAGGCCCGCGAGAAACTCAAGGAAAGCGGTGTGGCGGTGGAGGAACCGGCGCCGGCCGCGGCTACCACCGGTGCCCAGCTGAAGGTCCGTGTCGACCTCGCCGGCGCCCTCAAGGACAAGGTGCAGCCCGGCGACAGCGTGTTCATCTTCGCCCGCGCCACCTCCGGCCCGCCCATGCCGCTTGCGGTCAAGCGCATGACCGTGGCCGACCTGCCGGTGGAAGTGGCCCTGAGCGACGCGGACGCCATGATGCCGCAGCTCAAGCTCTCCAACTTCCCGCAGGTGCAGTTGGTCGCGCGGATTTCCCGTGGTGGCAATGCGACCGCAGGTGAATGGATCGGACGCAGTTCGCCGCTGTCTACTGGTACGTCGGAAACCCAACGACTGACCATCGACAGCCCGGACGAAAAATGACAAGCCACATCGCCATCCCGGCAGCGCCGAATCTCCGCATCGGCCTGCCCCTGATCTGCCTCCTGCTGACCCTGGCCGGGTGTACCGCCCAGGGCCCGCGCTACGACAGCGAGCCGGAGTGGGAGCCGTCGCGCAAACCGCCGGCGGCACAGACGCCGTCGCAGACCCGCCCCATGCCACCCGCCCAGCCGCAGCCGCCCAAGCAGGCGCCGCGGATGAAGGCCCACCCGCGCTTCGCGCCACCGCCGGGCGGCAACTGCTACTGGGACACCGGCCTCGGCGTCTACGTGCTGCAGGGCGAGCGCAACGTCTTCTACCGCGAGCGCGTCTACTACCGCTGGGACGGCAACTGGAGCTACTCCAACGGCCCGCAGGGTCCCTGGCAGCCCACCGACGCCAGCGGCGTACCGGCGGGGCTGGGCCGGCACTTCCGGTAATCCCCGGGACGGTTCCCTGCCAGTTTCGTAGGGTGCAGCGCGCACCACGAACCTACCGAGCGCGATGCCCTCGTTGGCACGGCCGGCTGGTCGTAGGAGCGAATTCATTCGCGAAGGACAGCGCGGCTGTCCGTGTTTCCCCGGCCGCACCGAGCGAGCCGACGGCCCGTTTCGCGAATGAATTCGCTTCTACAGGTATTCCGGCACAGCGCGGAGCTGCGCCAGGCGCGAACGCGAATCCCTCCACATCTCCAAACGGCGCCAATTGCTCCGGGAACACGGCTTCGGTACTGTGCTGGCATTCCGCTATCCAGGAGCCCGGAATGCGTCCTTCCCTTGTGTTTGTCGCTGTGCTGCTGTCCCTTGCCCAACCTGTGGCCGCTCAGGTTTATCAATGGCGCGACGCCGACGGCAAACTGCACTTCACCGATACCCCGCCTCCCCAGAGCAATGCCGTCCAGGGCAGCGGTCCGCAGTCGACCGTCGAGCAAGCGCCGCCTGTGCTCGAGGCCGCTCCAGCGATCGAAGTGCCCGGCACCGACCTGCTGCAGCAGAAGGGCAGCGCGCAGTGCACCACGGCGATCGCCCGCATGCCCTCGCTGATCAACGAGACGCAGAAGCTCGGCCGCGATGCGGTGCGCAAGCAGAAGATCACCCAGGAACAGTTGGACCAGGCGATGTTCAAGATGGACGACTTCTACAAGGGCCTGCATCGCAACGAGCGCGAGTGCGTCAGCCAGTACGTCGCCAACGAGCAGAGCCGCAACTCGGTCGACTGCCTGGCCGACGCGCCGGATGTGCTCAGCTTCGGCCAGTGCGCAGGGCTCGCCGGCTGGACGGAAACCTTCCAGTAGGGATCCTGGCGCGGAGGCTGGGTTCAGGGATTCTCCGGGTCATGGCCCAGGGCCTGGATGAACAGCGAAAACAGCTCCGGTTGGGAACTGATGTCCAGCTTGGCGTAGAGGTGCCGGCGGTGCACCTTCACCGTTTCAGGTGAAATAGCCAGGCGTTCGGCCATGGCCTTGGAGGAGTAACCCCGCAGGATCAGCCGGGCGACCTCCAGCTCACGTTCCGACAACACCCCGGCACCGAACTGGCTCAGGGCATCGCGCACCTGGGAGGCCACCTCGTCCTGCCGCGCAGGCAGCGCCGCGCGGTTGCACTGCTGCCAGTGCTGCCCCATCAGCGCCAGCACCCAGCTGGACAACAAGCCCAGCATCCCGCACTCCTCGGCGCAGAACCGCCGGCGCATGCCCAGCGACAGCGACAGGCTGCCCGCCTCGGGTAGCCGGACGACGAACTGCACCTCGTCCTCCAGCACGTAGTCATGGAAGTAGCTCAGGTAGTACTCGCTCTGGCGGAAGTGGTCCGGGGCGACTTCCTCCAGGCGGTAGAGGCCGCTGGGCAGGCCCTCGCGGCAAGCCTGGTAGAAGGGATCGAGCAGGTACAGGCCGCCCAGGTAGAGCGGCATGGGGGCCGGGCCTCCCCTGGGGTCGGCGTCGTATTCCTCGAGGGGCCGTGGCGCGCCTTCTGCGGGGTAGTGGATGGCCAGGGCGTTGTCGAAGGGCAGCCATTGATGCAGCAGGAGGATCAGCTGCTTCCAGAAACGCTGGCCGCCGATCTGCTCGATGGTGCGGCCAAGGCCGGCGTGCTGGCCGGCCTCCTTGAACAGACTGTCCATCCGGTTCTCCGATTGCATGACGGGATGCGCAAGCTTGGCCGATCCGGGGCGGTCAGCGTCAAGAGGCGTACTCCAATAGGGTGATTGGCGTCACCGGGCGACCTGCCGAGAATCCTCCCACGATCACAGCGCTCCACGAGGGCGCGCCCTTCGCAGCTTCCTTCTGCCTCCACCACCAATAACAACACCAATAAGATCCAGAGGATCAGGACATGACCGCGCCCGCCCCGCAGAACGGGGTGCTCAAGCCCAGGCTGAGCACCGCCGACGTCGTCGCCATCACGGTTTCCAGCGTTACCCCCGCCAGTTCGGTGTTCGTCATCGCGCCCTTCGCCATCCAGCAGGCCGGCAGCGGCGCCTTCCTGTCCTTCGTGCTGGCCGCGGTCCTGGCGCTGATGTTCGCCTGGTGCTACGGGGAACTGGGCCGCGCCCATAGGTCCGCCGGCGGCGAGTACGTCTACGCCAAGCGCGTATTCGGCGGCATGGCCGGCTACGCCACATTCCTCATGGTGCTGGCGATGCTGCTGTTCATCCCGCCGGTGCTGGCCACTGGCGCGTCGACCTACCTGAACGTTGCCCTCGGCACCCAGTTCGATTCCCAGGTCGTGGCCCTGGTGGTGGTGGCGGCCAGTTACCTGCTGGGCATCCTCAACATCAAGCTCAATGCCTGGGTCACCGGCATCTGCCTGCTGCTGGAGGTGGCGGCCCTGCTGGTGATAGTCGCGCTCGGCTTCGGCAATGCCCAGCAGCCGGCCAGCGTGCTGCTACATCCGCAGATCGTCACCGACGGCGTCCTCGGTGTCGCGCCCATGGCCCTGGTGCTGGGCGCCGTGGGCACTGCACTGTTCTCCTACAACGGCTTCGGCGGGGCGGTGCTCATGGCCGAGGACATGAAGGACGGTGGCCAGGGTGTACCGCGGGCGGTGCTCTGGTCACTGCTGCTGGTGGTGGCGATCGAGTTGCTCCCGCTGACCGCGCTGCTCATCGGCGCGCCTTCGCTGGAGGAGATGATCGCCAGCCCCGATCCGATCGGCTACCTGCTGTCCAGCCATGGCAATGAAACCCTGTCGCGTCTGGTCGCCGCCGGCATCTTCCTCTCGGTGTTCAACGCCATCATCGCCATCGTCATCCAGATCGGCCGGGTGATCTTCAGCAGCGGCCGCGACGAGTTGTGGATGCCGGCCCTGAACCGCGCCTTCACCCGTATCCATCCGCGCTGGGAATCGCCCTGGCTGGCCACGCTGTTCCTGGCGATACCCTCGGCGCTGCTGAGCTTCAGCTCCAACCTGGCGGAGATGACGTCCTTCACCGTGCTGCTGATCGTCCTGGTCTACCTGATCATCGCCCTCTGCGGGCTGTTCAGCCGGGTGCTGCGGCGCGACGTCGAGCACAGCTTCCACATGCCGCTGTGGCCCTTGCCCGCGTTGCTGGCGGTGATCGGGGCGGGCTACCTGCTGCTCAACCTGGGACTGGAGGCGTCCAGTCACGACCTCCTGACCATCCTCGGGCTGCTGGCCGTCTCGGTGATCCTCTACGGCACCTACGGCAAGCTCAGCCCGGCTTTCCAGAAACTCTGATCTACAGGAGTCCTCATGCGCGCGCGTCAACTTGGTATCGGTATCGGACTCGGCACGCCGGGTGAATTCAACGCCATCACGGATGTTCCGGGCGTGCGGGTCGGCCACGCGACCCTTTGCGAAGAACGCGACGGCAAGCCGGTGCGTACCGGCGTGACCCTGATACAGCCGCGCGCCGGGTCGGCGCGCGAGCAACCCTGCTTCGCCGGTTGCCACGTGCTCAACGGCAACGGCGACGCCACCGGCCTGGAGTGGGTCCGCGAGGCGGGCCTGCTGACCACGCCGCTGGCCATCACCAACACCCACAGCGTCGGCGTGGTGCGTGATGCCCTGGTGGCGGCCGAGCGGGAGCAGGCCGGGGATGCCGTCTACTGGTGCATGCCGGTGGTGATGGAGACCTACGACGGCCTGCTCAATGATATCTGGGGCCAGCACGTGGGCCCGGAGCAGGTGCGTGAGGCGCTGGCCGACGCGCGTTCCGGCGCGGTGGCCGAAGGGCCGGTGGGCGGTGGCACCGGCATGATCTGCCATGAGTTCAAGGGCGGTATCGGCACGGCCTCGCGGCGCCTGGCGGCGGAGCAGGGCGGCTGGACCGTCGGCGCCCTGGTGCAGGCCAACCATGGGGTGCGTCGGGAACTGCGGGTGGACGGCTATCCGGTGGGTCGGCTGTTGACCGAAATCGAGTCGCCCTTCGCCGAGCGGGATACCCCCGGCATGGGTTCGATCGTGGTGATCCTCGCCACGGATGCACCGCTGTTGCCGCACCAGTGCCAGCGCCTGGCCCAGCGCGCGTCCATCGGCATCGCCCGCACCGGCGGGGGCACCGAGGACTCCAGCGGCGACATCTTCCTCGCCTTCGCCACCGGCAACCACGACCTGCCGCCGGCGGACTATGCGCGCAAGGACCTGCCCTTCAGCACGCCGCTGGCCATGGTCAACAACGACCATATCTCGCCGCTGTTCAGTGCGGCCGCCGAGGCGGTGGAGGAGGCCATCGTCAACGCACTGCTGGCCGGGCGGGAGATGATCTGCGGGGACGGGCGGCGGGTGCCGGCCCTGGAGGGAGAGGTATTGCTGGCGTCCCTGAAGGCCCAGGGATGGAAACCTGCCCGCTGACGCGGGCAGGTGATGGCGGCCTTACTGGCCGGTGTAGACCTGGTCGAAGATGCCACCGTCGTTGAAGTGGGTCTTCTGCACCTCACGCCAGTCGCCGAAGGTTTTCTCCACGGAGAGGAATTCCACCTTGGGGAAGCGGTCGGCGAACTTGGCGAGGATCTCCGGGTTGCGCGGGCGCAGGTAGTTGTTGGCGGCGATGGTCTGGCCCTCGTCGCTCCACAGGTACTTGAGGTAGGCCTCGGCGGCGACGCGGGTGCCCTTCTTGTCCACCACCTTGTCGACCACCGCTACCGGCGGCTCGGCCTCGGCGGAAACGCTGGGGTAGACCACTTCGAAGCCGCCACGGCCGAACTCGCGGGCGATCATCTCGGCTTCGTTCTCGAAGGTCACCAGCACGTCGCCGATCTGGTTCTGGATGAAGGTAGTAGTGGCGGCGCGGCCGCCGGTGTCCAGCACGGGTGCCTGCTTGAACAGCTTGCCGACGAATTCCTTGGCCTTGTTCTCGTCACCACCGTTCTTCAGCACGTAGCCCCAGGCGGAGAGGTAGGTGTAACGGCCGTTGCCGGAGGTCTTGGGGTTGGGTACCACCACCTGCACGCCGTCCTTCAGCAGGTCCGGCCAGTCTTTCAGGCCCTTGGGGTTGCCCTTGCGCACGATGAACACGGTGGCCGAGGTGAAGGGCGCGCTGTTGTTCGGCAGGCGGGTCGCCCAGTCCTTCGGCACCAGGCCGCCGTTGTCGGCCAGGGCGTTGATGTCGGTGGCCTGGTTCATGGTGATGACGTCGGCCGGCAGGCCATCGATCACCGCGCGAGCCTGTTTGCTGGAGCCGCCGTGGGACATCTGCAGGGTGATGTTCTCGCCTTTTTCCTCTTTCCAGTGCTTCTGGAAGGCGGCGTTGTAGTCCTTGTAGAAGTCGCGCATCACGTCGTAGGAGACGTTGAGCAGGGTCGGTGCGGCCTGGGCGGCACCGGCCAGGGCCAGGCCGGCGGCAAGGAGGGAGGCGGAGAACAGACGTTTCACAGGGCGTTCCTTCTGGGGAGATTCGAGCGCTCGACTATAACGGAATGGTATATGTCTTTTTAATACTGAAAGTGCATTTGGTTATTCCTGGAGAATCGCTGATGGGTATCGCTTCGCTCAACCCATCCTACGGTCCTGCCCGAACCATCCAACGTGCTCTTGTAGGATGGGTTGAGCCTGCGATACCCATCGACCATGGCCATTGGGGGCCGAGCATCGTCAGAACACCCGCCCGAGGTTCAGGTACAGCGCCTGCTCCGACGCGTCGTTCAGGCCGTAGCTGAAGTCCAGCGGCCCCAGGGGCGTGTCGAAACTGACGAAGACGCTGGCGGCGTTGATGTAGCCGCTGTCGAAGTCGTCATCGTTGTTCCAGGCGCGACCGCGCTCCAGGCTGCCGCCCAGGTAGAGCGGGAAGTCCAGGGGCAGGAAGGCCCGTGGCGTCATCCGGCGGTAGTAGACGACCCGCGCCAGGCTGACGTTCTGCCCGGCCACGGAGTCCTGGCGGAAGCCCGAGAGCTGGCGCGCGCCACCGATCAGGAAGGAGGAGGTCACGGCGTCGGCGTCGTCCAGGGTGCGTCCGTAGGCGCCGCCGAGGACGAAGGTGTTCGGGCCGCTGCTGATGGCCTTGTCCAGGCTGAACGACCATTGCCGGTAGCGCGCGTCGGAGTCCAGGCTCGGGTCGTACTGGCGCAGGGTCAGGCTGATGTCTTCGCCCTCGTGTGGGAAGTCGACGTTATCCAGGGTGTCGAAGGAGTACTTCGCCTCGTAGTAGCCCTCGTTGAAGCTGAAGCTCGGCAGGTCCGGGTCGCCGATCTTCACGTCGGCCTCGCCCCAGGCCTGGCCGATGCCGAAGCGGATCTCGCCGTTGTTGGCGATCTGCCGACCCAGGTTGATGCCATAGCCGTAGCGCTCCACGCGATACTCGGCGAGGACGGCGTCGTCGAGCGCGGCTTCGACGTTCTGCGCTTCACCGGTCAGGTAGGGCGCCACGAAGTAGCGCGAACCGGCGTCCAGCGGTTGGTAGAACTCGGTGTAGAGCTTCTGGTGGTCGCCGATCTGCACCCGTGTCAGCCATTCGGCGCCCAGTGTGTTGATGCCGTTCATGCGGTAGCTGGCGCCGAGGTTGAAGGCGCTGTCGCCGCGCATGTCGTCGGAAAGGTTCAGGCCCAGGCGCAGGTAGTCGGTGCCGGCGCGCTTGCCGCGGGCGTTGATCACCAGCGCGTTGCCGTCCTTGCGCTTGACCACCCGGTATTGCACCTGCTCGAAGTAGTCCAGGCCGTAGAGGGTGCTCATGTCGCTCTGCAGGCGATCGAGGTCCAGGGGCTCGCCCAGGGGCTGGCGGATGTAGCGGCGGATCACGGCGTCGCCGATCTTCGAGTCGTTCTCGATGAGGATGGTGCGGATCACCGGCGTGCGTTCGCTGGGCAGGCGCGCACTGACCAGTTCCTGGTCGTGGCCGCCGGCCTGCGGGCGCACTTCGGCCAGGCGGGTGGCGAGGATCTGGGTGGCGCGGTAGCCGGCGTCGATCATCTCGCGGGTGTGGCCGAAGTCGGTGGCGGCGTAGCCGGCCAGGGACGGCTGGATCAGCACGTCGGTGGGTCGCAGGGTGGCAAGCTGGGCCTCGGAGTTGGTGCGGGTCATCAGGGTGACCGACTGGTTGAGCACGTCCACCACCGTGTTCATTTCCTTGCGCGAACGCAGGGGCGTGCCGATGTCCACCACTATGACCCGGTCGACGCCCATCTCGCGGGCCACGTCCACCGGGATGTTGTCCACCATGCCGCCGTCCACCAGCAGCCGGCCGTTGACCTCCACCGGGGCGAACACCGCGGGAATCGACATGCTGGCGCGGATCGCCTGGGGCAGGTGGCCACGGCGGAACACCACTTTCTCGCCGGTGACGATGTCGGTGGCCACGGCGCGGAAGGGGATGGCCAACTGGTCGAAGTCGCGGGTATCGCTGGTGTGCACCAGCAGGCTTTCCAGCAGCAGGGCGAGGTTCTGGCCCTGGATCACCCCCAGGGGCAGGCCGAGGCTGCCGTCATCGCGAAAGCTCAGGCGCTGCTTGACCAGGAAATCGCGGTCGTCCTGCTTGCGGCGGAAGGGCACTTCCTGGCGCGGCGGATCGTCGGAGAGGGCCTGCTGCCAGTCCATCTCGGTGGCGATCCGCTCCAGTTCGTCCACCTTGTAGCCCGCCGCGTAGAGCCCGCCTATCACCGCGCCCATGCTGGTGCCGGCGATGGCGTCGACCTTGATGCCCTGTTCCTCCAGCGCCTTCAGTACACCGATATGGGTCAGGCCGCGGGCGGCGCCGCCGGACAGCACCAGGCCGACGCGGGGTTCGGGTTGGGCGAGGCAGAGTAGGGGGAGGAACAACAGGCAAAACAGAAGGCGGCGCATAACGCATCCCTGGTCAGGCGAAAGGCTCAAGCCAGCTATTATAGGGCTCCCCGTGTAGTAGCCGAGCCCCGCCATGGATCAGAACAAGCCTGAAATCGTCATCACCTATTGCACCCAGTGCCAGTGGCTGCTGCGTGCCGCCTGGCTGGCCCAGGAACTGCTCAGCACCTTCAGCGACGACCTGGCCAAGGTCAGCCTGGAACCGGGCACCGGCGGGGTGTTCCGGATTACCTGCGACGGCGAGCAGATCTGGGAGCGCAAGGCCGATGGCGGCTTCCCCGAGGCCAAGGTGCTCAAGCAGCGGGTTCGCGACCGCATCGACCCGCAGCGGGACCTGGGGCACAACGATCGCCCCTGATCGGGGTGCGGTTGCCCCAGATCAAAAAACGACCACCTTCACAGGCATAACCTGACGGCATCCCTTTCTGGAGGAAGTCCGTCATGAGCATCATCGTTACCGGTGCCGCCGGCTTCATCGGCAGCAACCTGGTCCAGGCCCTCAATGGCCGCGGCGAGACCGACATCATCGCCGTGGACGATCTGACCGAAGGCGACAAGTTCCGCAATCTCGCCGACGGCGAGATAGCCGACTACCTGGACAAGCGCGATTTCCTGCCCTTGCTGCGCGAAGGCCGTTTCGGCCGGCCTCGGGCGGTGTTCCACCAGGGCGCCTGCTCCAGCACCATGGAAGGCGACGGGCGTTTCATGATGGACAACAACTACCGCTACAGCTGCGAACTGCTGGAGGCCTGCCTGGCCCAGGGCGTGCCCTTCATCTACGCCTCGTCGGCGGCGGTGTACGGCGGCAACCGGGTGTTCCGCGAGGAACGCGCGGCCGAACGGCCGTTGAATGTCTATGGCTATTCCAAGTTCCTCTTCGACCAGCGGGTGCGTCGCGAGCTGCCCAACGCCCGCAGCCAGGTGGTGGGGTTGCGCTACTTCAACGTCTACGGCCCCCGCGAGAGCCACAAGGGGCGCATGGCTTCGGTGGCCTTCCACTGCTTCAACCAGTACCGCGCCAACGGCAAGGTGAGCCTGTTCGGCGGCTACGACGGCTACGCCGGTGGCGAGCACCTGCGCGACTTCGTGTCGGTGGAGGACGTGGCGCGGGTCAACCTGCACTTCCTCGACCAGCCGCAGCGCTCGGGCATCTTCAACCTCGGCAGCGGCCAGGCCCAGCCCTTCAACGACGTGGCCTGGAGCATGATCAACGCCCTGCGCAGCCACGACGGCCTGCCGCCCCTGAGCCTGGCGGCCATGCGCGAGCAGGGGCTGCTGGCGTACAGCGAGTTCCCCGATGCCCTGCGTGGCAAGTACCAGTGCTTCACCCAGGCGGATATCAGCCGCCTGCGCCAGGCCGGCTATCGCCAGCCGATGCTGGATGTGGAGCGGGGGGTGACGCGCTATTGCCACTGGCTGCTGGAGCAGGAGTCGGGCGGCTGGTTGCCGGAATTGGGTAAGGCGGCCTGACCCATGCGCGCCTGTTGTTCGCAGGATGGGTCGGGCGGCGTTCCGCGAGCCTGCGATACCCATCGGCCAATGTGATGGGTATCGCTCCGCTCAACCCATCCTACGATTTGCTGAGCGCACAGCCTACGGCCGAGGTCGTTCGCAGGTTACAGACGCGCTGTCAGGACGTCGCGGCCGCCGGTTTGCCTTCGGCCGGAGCCCCTTTGCGCGCCGACAGGGCGATGGCGAAGATGATCAGCGCGCCACCGGCCAGCATGCGCAGGCCGGGTTCCTCATTGAACAGCCACCAGGCGAAGGCGATGCCGTAGACCGGCTCCAGGGCGAAGATCACCGCCGTGGTGCGCGCCTTCAGCACCTTCAGGCTGGCGACGAACAGGCTGTGGGCGAGCCCCGTACAGAACACCCCGAGCATCGCGATCCAGAACCAGTCCATGGCCTTGACCTCGTGCAGCAGCGGCCAGCTGAAGGGCGCCAGGCAGAGCACGATGGTGAGGTTCTGGCACAGCGCCGCCTTCACCGGGTCCAGGCCCTTCACGCTGACCCGGTTGAGCAAGGAGAGCAGGGAGAACAGCAGCCCCGAGAGCACGGCCGACAGCAGGCCCTGGGTGGCCGCGCTGCCCCAGTCGAAACTCGGTGTAACCAGCACCAGGCCAAGGCTCACCAGCCCGACGATGAAGAGCTCCAGCGGGCGAATGCGCTCGCGGAACAGCACGCCTTCCAGCAGCAGGGTGAAGGCCGGGAAGCTGGCGAAGCCGAGGGTGGCGATGGCCACGCCGGCCACGTTCACCGCGTGGAAGAAGGTGATCCAGTGGGCGCCCAGCAGCAGCCCGCCGAGGGCGAGCAGAGCCAGTTGGCGCGGGCCCGGGTTGGCGCTGCGGCCACGGGTGATGAGCTGGGCGAAGAGCGCCAGGGCAACTACCGCGAACAGCCCACGACCGAAGGTGATGATCATCGGCGCGCTGTCGGCGAGCTTGCCGAAGATGCCCGACAGCCCGAACAGCAAGGCTCCCAGGTGGATGGCCAGCAGCGCGTTGCGTTCGGTCATGCCAGGCGCGCCCCGTTGGGCAGGGGCTTGTCGAAGCCGGCCAGGACCACCTTGTTGTCATCGTCGTGGACGCCGGTGATCAGCACTTCCGAACGTACGCCGGCGATGCGCTTGGGGGCGAAGTTGCAGACGCAGAGCACCTGCCGGCCCAGCAGCGCTTCGGCCTCGTAATGGGCGGTGATCTGGGCGCTGGAGGTCTTCACCCCGAGCTCGCCCAGGTCAACTTCCAGGATGTAGGCCGGCTTGATCGCCTTGGCGTTGGGGGCGACGCTGAGGATGGTGCCGACACGCAGCTCGACGCGTTGGAAATCGTCCCATTCGATGGTGGACATGGAGTGCTCCCTGGTAACGGTCGAGCCAGTCTAGTGACGACGGGTGGACTTGTCTGTCGCCAGGCTCGCGGGCTTTGTCGCGTTACTCGCGGCCGCTGCGCAAGGCGCGCGGGGTGACGCCGAACTCGCGGGAAAGCGCCGCGGTGAAGGCGCTCTGGGAGCTGTAACCGACCCGTGCGGCGATTTCGCCGACGGCCAGGCGGCTCTCCAGCAGCAATTGGCGGCCGAGGCGCAGGCGGCGGGCGCGCACGTAGTCCATGGGCGTCTGCCCGGTCTCGGCGAGGAAGCGGGCGTGGACCCGCGCCACCGACAGGCCGCAGAGGCGCGCCAGGTCGGCCACCTGCAGGGGGTGGGCGGCGTGCTGGTCGATATGGGCATCGAGGCTGGCCAAGGGCAGGGCGCTGGCCATCTGCTCCGGCACACCGGGAGCGGCCAGGCTGGCCAGCAGCAGGCCGGCCGATTGTCCGCTGATCACCTCGTCGCCCAGGGGGCTGGCGGCGATCCAGCTGACCAGTTGGCTCTGCGCCGGGTTCAGGTCGAGGGCGCCGGGGCGTTCCAGCAGGCGCCGGCCGGCGTCGAAGTGACGGCCCAGGGTGTGGCGCAGCCAGTCGTCGTCGGGTACGTCCACCACCAGGCACAGGCTGCCGCCGGGACTGCCGCAGGCGTGCTGCGCCTCGGGCGGCACCACCGCCAGGGTCTGCCGCTCGACCTGCGCGCCACGGCCGTCCACCTCGAACTCCAGGCGGCCGGACAGGCCGAACACCAGCTGCGCATGGCTGTGGCTGTGGACCAGCAGGTCGTGGTTGTACTGGCGCAGGGACAGGATCGAATGCATGACGGTGACCTCGGGGCAGGTGGCCATTCTACTCCCTGTTGCGTGGCGCGCACTGTCACGGGGCTGCAATCTGTCATTCATTCCCGGTTAACCCGTGCGGCTCACCATCGGCGAAACACGCCGGAGGTCGCCCATGAGCAGCGTCGAACGCCTGGAACCCATCAGCAAGACCAAGTCGTGCAAGCAACGGGTGCGCACCCTGTGGATTTCCGATGTCCACCTGGGCACCCGCGACTGCCAGGCCGAACACCTGGCGCGCTTTCTCAAGCAGTACGAGGCCGACCGCATCTACCTGGTGGGCGACATCATCGACGGCTGGAAGCTGCGGGGCGGCATCTACTGGCCCCAGGCCCATACCAACGTGATCCGCCGGCTGCTGACCATGAGCAAGCGTGGCACCGAGGTGATCTACGTCACCGGCAACCACGATGAATTCCTGCGCCGCTACTCCAAGCTGATGCTGGGCAATATCCAACTGGTGGACGAGGCGGTGCACGAGACCGCCGACGGCCGGCGCCTGCTGGTGATCCACGGCGACCAGTTCGACGTGATCACGCGCTACCACAAGTGGCTGGCCTTCCTCGGCGACTCGGCCTACGAGTTCACCCTGACCCTCAACCGCTGGCTCAACCACTGGCGCGGGCGCTGGGGCTACGGCTACTGGTCGTTGTCGGCCTACCTCAAGCACAAGGTGAAGAGCGCGGTGAACTTCATCAGCGACTTCGAGGAAGCCATCGCCCACGAATGCGTCAAGCGCGGCCTGGACGGCGTGGTCTGCGGCCACATCCACCACGCCGAGATCCGCAAGGTGGGCGCGGTGGACTACCTCAACTGCGGCGACTGGGTGGAATCCTGCAGCGCGCTGATCGAGCACTGGGACGGCAGCATCGAGCTCTATCGCCTGGCCGACGCCCAGGTCCGCGAGCTGGAGGCCCGTGCCCTGGAGCTGGTCGAGCCGGCGGCATGAGGATACTGATCGTCAGCGACGCCTGGACGCCCCAGGTCAATGGCGTGGTCACCACCTTGCAGCACCTGGTGCGGGAACTCGAAGGCCTTGGCCACCAGGTCCTGCTGCTTTCACCCCAGGCCTTCCGTTGCCGTCCCTGCCCGAGCTACCCGGAAATCCCGCTGGCCTGGGACCTCTGGCGACTCGGCCCGATGATCGAGGCCTTCGCCCCCGACTGCGTGCACCTGGCCACCGAGGGGCCCCTCGGCTGGGCGACGCGGCGTTGGCTGGTCAAGCGCGGACTGGCGTTTTCCAGCGCCATCCACACCCGCTTCCCCGAATACGTCCATGGCCGCTGGCCCTGGGTGCCGCTGGCCTGGGGCTATGCCTTCCTGCGCCTGTTCCACCGACCCAGCGGGGCGGTACTGGTGACCACCGAACGCATGCGCGAGACCTTCGCCGACCATGGCCTGGTCTGGCTCAACCTGTGGCGCAAGGGCGTGGATACCGCGTTGTTCCGGCCCCTGGCGCTGCCAAGGCCGGAGCGGCCGGTGTTCCTCTACGTCGGCCGCCTGGCCACGGAAAAGAACCTGGCGGCCTTCCTCGAACTGGATTTGCCGGGTGAGAAGTGGGTGGTGGGCGATGGCCCGCTGCGCACCGAGCTGGAAGCGCGCCATCCCGAGGCGCGATTCTTCGGCTACCGGCAGGGCGCCGAGCTGGCGCGGTTCTATGAGCAGGCCAGCGTGCTGGTGTTCCCCTCGCTGACCGACACCTATGGCCTGGTCATGCTCGAAGCCCTGGCCTGCGGCACGCCGGTGGCGGCGTTTCCCGTGGCGGGGCCGCTGGATGTGCTCGAGCCGGGGGTTACCGGTTGCCTGGACGAGGACCTGGGGCGCGCCTGCCTGGCAGCCCTGGAACTCGATCGCGAGGTGTGCGCCGAACATGCCGGACGCCTGTCGTGGCGCGCCTCGGCGCTGGAGTTCCTGGCGCGGCAGCCGTCGCTGGATGGGGAGCCCTGTCTGCCGGACGCCCAGGTGGCTGACCTGCCTCTGTAGCCCGGATGGAATCCGGGGAAACCCGACCACCGTTCCCGGATTGCATCCGGGCTACGACTGTAGGATGGGTTGACTTTGCGATACCCATCAGCCCGATCTGCATGGGTATCGCTCCGCTCAACCCATCCTACAGAGGCTCTTCGATCAGGGAATGATCTTGTCCCGCAGCTTCTCGGCGGCCTGTTGCAGGGCCTGGATGACCTTGGTCTTGTCGTAGTTCTGGATGCTGTTGGTATCCAGGTACATGGAGAAGCCGGGCAGCTCGTGCTCGACGTAGCTGGAGGTGGCGCCGAGGTCGCGGCGGAAGTCCACCACCTGGTAGATCTGCACCGGCCGGGTGAAGCCCTTGACGTTTATCTGGCCCTTGTCGCGGCACATGATCACGTCCTTCACCAGCGAGTAGGTCTCGTGGGAGATGAGGATCTCGCCGGCGTCCGAGGCGGTTTCCAGGCGGCTGGCCAGGTTCACTTCGCGGCCGATGATGGTGTAGTCCATGCGCGTGTCGGCGCCGAAGTTGCCCACGGTGCAGTAGCCGGTGTTGATACCCATGCGGATTTCCAGCGGCTTGGTGATGCCCTGGGCGCGCCACTGCTGGCGCAGCACCTTCATGTGCTTGCGCATGGCCACGGCCATGGAGACGGCGGCCACCGCGTCTTTCTTCGCCCCCTGGGTGGAGGGATCGCCGAAGAACACCATGACGCTGTCGCCGACGAACTTGTCGATGGTGCCGCCGTATTTCAGGGCGATCTTCGACATGTCGTTGAGGTAGTTGTTGAGCAGGTCGGTCAGGGCCTCGGCTTCCAGCTCCTCGGACAGCTCGGTGAAGCCCTTGATGTCGGAGAAGAACACGCTGAGCTTCTTGCGCTGGGTTTCCAGGCGCACGCTCTTCTTGCCGCTGAAGATCATTTCCCAGACTTGCGGCGACAGGTATTTGGCGAGGTTGCGCGCCAGCCGCGCGGCTTTCTCCTGTTCGCGCTTGATCTCGCCGCGGGCCTGGGCCAGGCGCAGGCTCTGTTGATGCACGAAGAAGGCGATGATGCAGACGTAGAGCGTGGTGAAGCTCGCGCTGACCAGGGCCACCAGGGCCGGGGTGCCGCTCTTGATAGCGGGCTGCACGGCCAGGCCGACGAGGGCCATGCTGGCCATTGCGCCGGCCAGTACCAGGGCCATCTGGCGCAGGCCGCCAAGGAGCATGGCGCTGAAGCACAGGGTGAGCAGGATCATCAGCGTCGGGACCACCGAGAAGCCCAGCAGGGCCACGGCAGCACCGGTGTGGAAGGTATCTATACCAAGCAGGACGCGCTCGGTTCGCTGCCCCGGGAAGCGCAGGCTGAGGTGGTGGGCCAGGTGCGGATAGAGCAGGGCGTAGGGGACCATCCAGAGGATGTCGAAGCTGAAATGCTGGACGTAGGTACCGGCGGCAATGCTGGCGGCGATGGCCATGTAGGCCAGCACCCGGGAGTAGTACTCGCGCAGAACGGGCGTCGCGGTGGAGGGGTCGAGCAAGGCGGGCTTCATGGCTTGGTTCTGTCCCTGGTGCTTTCTTGACGCCGGGTTGCGGCGTTCGAGGGACGCTGCAAGTCCTGGGCCACTGCTATGGCTGGAGCGGGATCATAACCAAGCCGGTGACCGGCGGCCAGGGTGGCGCCGGTACCGGTGACGCTGGGGGTCAGAAGCGGATGCGGCCGGTCAGGGCATCCTTCAGCATCACCCAGTCGCCCAGGAAGCTGTAGAGCGGGTACTTGAAGGTGGCCGGCTTGTTCTTCTCGAACACGAAGTGGCCGACCCAGGCGAAGCCGTACCCGGCAAAGGGGATAGCCAGCAGCCAGAGCCACTGCTGGGTGACGATGGCGTAGCCGAGGATCGACAGCACCAGCAGGCTGCCCACGTAGTGCAGGCGGCGGCAGGTGTCGTTGCTGTGCTCCTGCAGGTAGTAGGGATAGAACTCGGCGAAACTTTGAAAGCGGTTCACGGACTCGGCGGGCATGGGGGCTGCTCCAGGTTCTTGTTGTCGTCAGCAGTGTAGGACGAGTGTCTTCTGCGGCCAGTGACAATGGGCGCCACTTTAGTATCCTTGCCGGCACGCCGCTCTGCGGCGGCTGTCTCGAACTTCAGAACAAGAAGGCGCCATGAGCGAACGCACGACTTCTTCGAGCTGGGCCCTGGGGATAGTCCAGGCCCTGGAAATGGGTGGGGTGGACTGCCGCAATCTGTTTCCCGAACTCGGTCTCGACTACCAGGCACTGAACGACCCCGACGCCCGCTTCCCCCAGGACGGCATGACCCGTCTCTGGCTGCGCGCCGTGGAGTTGTCCGGCAATCCGGCCATCGGCCTGAACATGGCCAAGGTGGTGCGCCCGGCGTCTTTCCATGTAGTGGGCTATGCGCTGATGTCCAGCCGCACGCTCAAGGAGGGCTTCGCCCGCCTGGTGCGCTATCAGCGGATCATCGCCGAGGGCGCCGACCTGAGTTTCTACGGCACGCCCGAGGGCTACGAGCTGCGCCTGTCGATCCACGGCGATCACCTGCCGCCGGCACGGCAGAGCGCGGAAGCCTCCATGGCCTATTGCCTGGCGTTCTGCCGCTGGATGACCGGGCGGCCGATCAACCCGCTGGAAATCCGCTTCCAGGGCCCCGCGCCGAAAGACCTGGAACCCTACCGCCAGGTGTTCCAGGCGCCGTTGCGCTTCAACGCGGAGCACTGCGCGCTGCTGTTCAGCCGTACCGACATGGATACGCAGCTGCCCACCGCCAACGAATCCCTGGCGCAACTGCACGACCGCTTTGCCGGCGACTACCTGACACGTTTTTCCGGGACCCGCGTGACCCACCAGGTGCGCCAGGTGCTCTGCCGCCTGCTGCCGCAAGGCGAGCCCAAGCGTGAAGTGGTGGCCAGCCTGATGCACCTGTCCCAGCGCACCTTGCAGCGGCGCTTGCAGGAAGAGGGCGTGAGCTTCCAGCAGTTGCTGGACGACACCCGCCGCGAACTGGCCGAGCAGTACCTGGCGCAACCCAAGCTGACCTTGCTGGAAATCGCCTACCTGCTGGGCTTTGCCGATCCGAGCAACTTCTTCCGCGCGTTCCGGCGCTGGTTCGGCAGCACCCCCGGGGAGTACCGCGCGGGCCTGGAGTGAGTGAATGGCGGGCTTCACTCCTCGTAGGTTGCGGCTGAGCTACGCGAAGCCCAACGATTCCCGCTCGGGCTCCATGTTGGGCTTCGCTGCGCTCAGCACCAACCTACGGGAGTGGCGGCACTACCCTCAATGCCGCCAGAAATAGGGCGTCAGCAGCACCAGCACGGTGAGGATCTCCAGCCGGCCCAGCAGCATGCCCAGGGTCAGCAGCAGCTTGGCGCCGTCCGGCAGGCTGGAGAAGTTGCCCGCCGGGCCGATGATCTCGCCCAGGCCCGGGCCCACGCCCGAGACGGTGGCGGCGGCGCCGGTGAGCGAGGTGATCCAGTCCAGGCCCATCAACGACAGGCCCAGCGCGATGGCGCAGATGATGATGGTGAAGAAGAACGAGAAGGTCAGGATCGAGCGGACGATGTCCTCGTCCAGACGATGGCCGTTGTAGCTCTGATTGATCACCGCGCGGGGGTGCACCAGCTGCTTGAGGTTGGCCTTGAGCAGGATGTAGGCCACCTGGAAGCGGAAGATCTTGATGCCGCCGGCGGTGGAACCCGAGCATCCACCGACGAAACCCAGGTAGAAGAACAGCATCAGCGAGAAGTTACCCCACAGGCTGTAGTCGCCCAGGGCAAACCCTGTGGTGGTGAGGATCGAGGTGGTGTTCACCGCTACGTGCCGCAGCGCCTCCAGCCAGTGCAGGCTGGTGGTCCACCAGTACCAGGTGCCCAGCACCAGCCAGATCACCAGCAGCAGGCCGAGGAAACCCCGCACCTGCTCGTCTTTCAGCAGCGCCATGCGATGGCCGCGCAGCACCGACACATAGAGCATGAAGGGCAGGCTGCCGAGGATCATCACCACCACCGCCACCCAGTGCACCGCCGGCTGCTGCCACTTGGCCAGGGACGAATCGGAGGTGGAGAAGCCGCCAGTGGAAATGGCCGACATGGCATGGTTGACCGCATCGAACAGGCTCATGCCGGCGGCCCAGAAGGCCAGGCTGCCGAGCAGGGTGAAGCCGACGTAGATCACGACTATGTACTTGGCCACCATGTGCGAGCGCGGCATGACCTTGTCGGAACGGTCGGAGGACTCGGTCTGGAACAGGCGCATGCCACCGATGCGCAGCAGCGGCAGGATCGCCACCGCCATGCCGATGAAGCCGATGCCCCCCAGCCAGTGCAGCAGCGAGCGCCAGATGAGGATGCCCGGCGACATGTTGTCCAGGCCGCTGAGCACCGTGGCGCCGGTGGCGGTGATGCCGGACATGCTCTCGAACCAGGCGTCGGTGTAGCTGATGTGCTGGGTCAGGAGGAAGGGCAGGGCGGCGAAGACGCAGACGATGAGCCAGCTCGAGACCGTCAGCAGGTACATGTCCCGTGGGCGCAGGTGGACATGCTCGGGCCGGCCGGGGATCACCAGGGCCAGGCCGGCGACGAAGGTGATCAGGCTGGACCAGACGAAGGAGTTGATATCGCTGGTGCGGTCGTACACCACCAGCGTCAGCACGGGAACGGCCATGCTCACGGCCAGGGTGATCAGGAAGATACCGTTGAGGAAGCCGATGATGCGGAGGGTCGGCAGGGCCATGGGGTCCCTTAATGGCAGAAGCGGAATTGGGCAATTCTAACCGCGCTCCGCGCCCTGTAAACCGGGCGCGGGCGGCGTGTCAGTGTTTCCAGAACTTTGGCGTGAACAACACCAGCACGGTGAGGATCTCCAGGCGCCCCAGCAGCATGCCGATTGTCAGCAGCCACTTGGCCGAATCCGGCAGGGTGGAGAAGTTGCCCACCGGGCCGATGATCGGCCCCAGGCCCGGTCCCACGTTGCACACGGCGGTGGCGGCGCCGGTCAGCGCGGTGACCCAGTCCAGCCCGAGCAGGCACAGGCCCAGGGCGATCACCGCGATGGTGGTGGTGAAGAAGAAGGAGAAGGTGATCAGCGAGCGGACGATCTCGTCGTCCAGGTTGTGGCCGTTGTACTGCTGCTTGATCACCGCGCGCGGATGCACCAGTTGCTGCAGGTTGGCCTTGAGCAGTTGCCAGGCCACCTGGAAGCGGAAGATCTTCAGGCCGCCCGCGGTAGAGCCGGAGCAACCGCCGACGAAGGTCAGGTAGAAGAACAGCAGCACCGCGAAGCTGCCCCACAGGGTGTAGTCGCCGAGCGCCACGCCGGTGGTGGTGACCACCGAGGTGACGTTCACCGCGACGATGCGCACGGCGTCCAGCCAGGCGTTGTCCGAGTGGGCCCAGAGCCAGGTGCCCACCAGCAGCCAGGTGATCACCAGGAAACCGACGAAGCCGTGCACCTGGTGGTCGCGCAGCAGCGCCGTGCGGTTGCCGCGCAGGGTGGCGACAAACAGGGTGAAGGGCAGGCTGCCGAGGATCATCACCACCACCGCCACCCAGTGCACCGCCGGCTGCCGCCAGTTGGCCAGGGACGCGTCGGAGGTGGAGAAGCCGCCAGTGGAGATCAGCGACATGGCATGGTTGGCCGCTTCGAAGGGCGTCATGCCCGCCAGCCAGAAGGCCAGGGTGCCCAGTACCGTCAGCCCGGTGTAGATGACGACTATGTACTTGGCCACCATGTGCGAGCGCGGCATGACCTTCTCGCCCCAGTCCGAGGATTCGGTCTGGAACAGGCGCATGCCGCCCACCCGCAGCAGTGGCAGGATGGCCACGGCCATGCCGATGAAGCCGATGCCCCCCAGCCAGTGCAGCATCGAGCGCCAGATCAGCAGCCCCGGCGAGGCGTGGTCGAGGCCCGTGAGCACCGTGGAGCCGGTGGTGGTGATGCCCGACATGGTCTCGAAGAAGGAGTCGGTGTAGCTGATGTGCTGGATCAGCACCATGGGCAGGGCGGCGAAGCCGCAGACGATCACCCAGCTGGCGGTGGTCAGCATGTACATGTCCCGCGGGCGCAGCTGCGCGTTGGTGGGGCGCCCCGGGCCGACCAGGGCCAGGCCGACGATGGCGGTGATCAGGCTGGACCAGAGGAAGGCGAAGAGGTCGTCGGTGCGCTCGAAGAGCAGCAGGGTGAGCATGGGGATTACCATGCTCACGGCCAGCGTGATGAGGAACAGGCCGATGATGAAACCGAGGATACGGAGGGTCGGCAGGGACATGGGGCCTTCCAGGCGGCTGGCGGACGCGGCATTCTACTGGGCCTTCGGGACCGTTGAAACGCCCGTGATGCGGGAGTTCGACAGACTTCAGCGGGATGCTTGCGAATGCTCCGTCGGCGGCTTGCCGATAGGGCGGGATCGAGTCGCGTTATCGGCTAGAATGCCGGCTCCCTGAATTCTGGAGGTGGCCGATGGAGGCTCTCGACGCTCTGCTCAACCGCGTATCCCTGGCTCGTCTGCAGGAGCCGGCGCCGGACGCAGCCCAGCGCGAACTGCTGTTCCGCGCGGCGATGCGCGCACCGGACCACGGCTATCTGCGCCCCTGGCGCTTCCTCACCATCGAGGGCGAGGCGCGCCAGAAACTCGGCGAGCTGTTCGTCAGCGCCGTGCTGGCGAAGAATCCCGACGCGCCCGAGGCGGCCGTCACCAAGGCTCGTGCCATGCCCCTGCGGGCACCGATGCTGACCGTGGTAGTCGCCACCCTGCAGGCTGGCCACAAGGTGCCCGAGTCCGAACAACTGTTGTCGGCCGGCTGCGCCGCCCACGGCATCCTGCTGGCGGCCCATGCCCTGGGCCTGGGCGCCATCTGGCGTACCGGTGACATGGCTTATGACCGCACCGTCGCTGCCGGCCTCGGCCTCGCCGAAAACGAGCAGGTGGTGGGCTTCCTCTACCTCGGCAGCGTCGAGGGTGAGCGCCGCGCCGCGCCGGAGCTGGCTCCGGCGGACTTCGTCAAGGTCTGGAGCTGATCAGGCCTCAGGCGACAAGGGCAGTTCGAGGGTGGCGATGAAGCCGCTCTCGGGATGATTGTCCAGTTTCAGCGTGCCGCCGTGGCGTTCCACCGCACGGCGTGCGATGGCCAGGCCCAGGCCATGGCCGGCAGCGGACTGGTTGGGCGCGCGGAAGAAGGGCTCGCCCAGCTGCGACAGGTGCTCGGGAGCGACGCCCGGCCCATGGTCGCGGACCTGGATCCGCAGGCTGCCATCCCGCTCCTTCACCTCTACCTCCACCGGCTGCCCTGGCGGGTTGAAGCGCAGGGCATTGCGCAGCAGGTTGTCCAGCGCCCGTTCGAGCATGTCCGGCCAGCCGTTGAGTTGCGTCTCGCCGTTGCAGTGGATGCGTACGTCCTGTTCCGGGGCCAATAGCCGGGCGTCTTCCCTGAGTTTGTCGAGCATCGGCCGCAACGCGATGGGGTGGCGCGCGCCCGGCTCGGCATCCAGGCGGGCGAGGGCGAGGATTTCGCTGATCAGGGCTTCCAGCCGGTCGCACTCCTGGCCCAGGCGTGGCCAGAGGGCTTCACGCTGTTCGGGCCCGGCGCGTTCGGCCAGGGCCAGGGCGATACGCAGGCGCGCCAGGGGCGAGCGCAATTCGTGGGACACGTCGCGGAGCAACTGGCGCTGGCTGCCGATCAGGCCCTGCAAGCGTTGGCCCATGCGGTTGAAGTCGCTGGCCAGCACACCGAGTTCGTCGCGTCGGCGGGCCAGGCGGGACAGGCTGTCCTGCTGGTAGCTGGTCTGGCCGAGGTCGTGCACGGCCCGGCGCAGGCGGTCGAGCGGGCGGGTGATGGACAGGGCCAGGGCCAGGCTGAAAAGGGTCAGCACCACCAGGGCTATGCCCAGTGCGCTGATCGGCTGGAGCAGGCTGCCGCGATGCCAGGCGTCCAGCTCGGGGTAGGGGATGCGGTAGATCAGCAGGTAGGAGTCACCGCTGGTGGGGCTGGTGAACTCCTGGGTCAGGCGCCGCCAGGGCAGGCGGCGGGGGTTGTCCTGGCGCGCCTCGAACGCGGCGGCGCGGGGCGGGAAGGTGCCGTCGATCACCGGCTGGCCGGTGTCGTTGAGCATCTGCACGTCGATCCGTTCGCGGTGGCGGAATTTCTCCAGGTAGTGCTGGGTCTTGTGCGGGCCGTTTTCTTCGTAGCTGTGCACCAGGCGTTCCGCCAGGCCCTCGAGGGACGGGTGGTGGCTGAGGATCCAGGCATCCTGATTGAGGGCGCGACCGAGCAGGATCGACAGGCCTGCAACCAGAATCAGGGCCAGCCAGAGGGTGCCCAGGATTCGCCAGAAGAGTGAGCGCAAAGGGGTTGCTCCTGAACGGCAAAACCCATCAGGCCGGGCGGCCTGATGGGTGGGGTTGGGGTTTGCGGACGGGCCGCGCGGATTACTGGGCCTTCTTGTCCTTCTCGGCTTTCCAGGCCTGGAACTCGGCGCGTTCGGCGCGGCGTTCTTCCATCTTCTTCTGGATCTCGTCGAAGGTCTTCTGCTGCTCGGGCTTGAGCTGCGCGCGGATGGCGTCGCGGTTCTTGGTCTTGGCGGCCTTGAGCTCGTCCTGCATGGCCTTCTTCTCGGCGGCCGGCAGTTTGTCCAGGTAGCGCTCGGTGATGTCGTGGCGGGACTTCATGTTGTCGCGCATCAGTTTGCCGATTTCCTGGCGCTGTTCCTGGGTGAGGTTCAGCTCCTTGAACATGTGGCCGCCGAAACCGCGCTCGTGGCGCGGGCCACCTTCCGGCATGGCCATGGCCAGGGACGGCAGGGTAGCGGCGAGCAGCAGGGCGGTAAGGGTCTTGCGCATGGAGGTTCTCCTAGTCTCGATTCCGGCCGGTTGCCGGATGTGCCCAGTCTAGGGATGACAAGGTCAAGGGCGGTCAGCCGTGGGTAAAGCCTACGTAAATACCTGTCAGGCGCCGTATTACGCGCTGTAGTAGTAGCCGCGGCTCCGCAGCGCGAGGATGCGCGGGCGTCCGTCGCCGTGGGGCCCGAGCTTCTTGCGCAGGTTGCTGACGTGCATGTCCAGGCTGCGGTCGTACAGCGTCAGCTTGCGACCCAGGGCCAGTTGCGCCAGTTGCTGCTTGTCCAGCGGTTCGCCGGGCTGGCGCAGCAGGGCTTCGAGCAGGCGGCCTTCGGAAAGGGTCAGGCTGATTTCGTGGTTGCCGACGGTGACGATGCCGCGCACCGGGCTGTAGCAGAGGTCGCCCAGTTCCAGCTGGCTGGAGGGTTGCGGCGGCTGGCTGCGGCGCAGCACCGCGCGCAGGCGGGCGGTTAGCTCGCGGGGGTCGCAGGGTTTTGCCAGGTAGTCATCGGCGCCCAGTTCCAGGCCGAGGATGCGGTCCAGCGGTTCACCACGGGCGGAGAGCATCAGCACCGGCAGCTCCGGGTGGTCACCGCGCAGTTGCTTGAGCAGTTCCAGCCCGCTGCCGTCGGGCAGCATCACGTCCAGCACCACGGCGCTCGGCGCATGCTCGGCCAGGGCGGCGCGTGCCGACTGGCCGTCGTGGCAGGCGCGGACGCTGAAGCCTTCCTGGCTGAGCCAACTGATCAGCAGCTCGCAGAGTTCCTTGTCGTCATCGATTAGCAGCAGTTCACTCATGGTACGGGTCAGTTGATCCATTGACGGCGCTGGCGGCGCCCGCCACGGGCGAACAGGCCGGTGGCCAGGGAGAGGAGGGCCACGCCACCACCCACGGCGAACCAGGTCTGCTGTTCGCTCAGAAGGCGCGGCGGCTGTAGCGCCTGTGCTTCCTTGAGCTGCAGCTTGAGGCGCTGGTTTTCCTGGCGCAGGCGGGACAGCTGGGCGTTTTCCCGCTCCTTCCCGGCGGTTTCCAGTTGCGAGCTCAGTTCGCCGCGCTGGCGTTCGCTTTCGGCCAGTTGATGCTGGAGTTGGGCGACCAGGGGATCGGGGGCTGGCGCCGTTGCGCTAGACGCCGGCGCGATGGCGTTGGCGTCTGCTTGCGGTTGGGGTTCTTCAGCCTGGGCCAGGCTGCAGAGCAGCGCGGCGGCGAACAGCGTGGGCAATCGACCGGCGTGCATGGGAACTCCTTTTTCCTGGCCTGGTGCGGAGGCTGGTGTGCGGCTTAGGGGAATACCTGCTTGAAGGGCTTGACCACCACCTCGGCGTAGACGCCGGCGGCGCGATAGGGATCGGCGTCGGCCCAGGCCTTGGCGGCCTCGAGGGAGTCGAACTCGGCGACGATCAGGCTGCCGCTGAAACCTGCGCTACCCGGGTCGCTGCTGTCCACTGCCGGATGCGGGCCGGCCAGTACCAGGCGGGCTTCGGCCTTCAACTGCTCCAGGCGCGCGAGGTGCGCGGGGCGGGCGGCGAGGCGGCTTTCCAGGGAACCGGTGACGTCGGTGGCGATGATGGCGTAGAGCATGGCTGTCCTTACTGTTGGGGCTTTTCGGTTTCGCCGTCGTGGATATGGCGGGCCAGGTAGACGCCCTGGCCGACCAGGAAGAGCACGGTCATGCCGAGGCTGCCGAAGACTTTGAAGTCCACCCAGAACTCGTGGAAGGTGAAGGCCACGAAGAGGTTGGCGCAGCCGCACACCAGGAAGAAGGCGATCCAGGCCAGGTTCAGGCGTACCCAGATGGGCTGGGGCAGGCTCAGGGCATGGCCCATCACGCGCTGGATCAGCGGCTTGTCGCCAATGAAGTGGCTGCCGGCGAAGGCCAGGGCGAACAACCAGTTCACCACGGGCGCCTTCCACTTGAGGAAGGTCTCGCTATGGAAGGCCAGGGTCATGCCGCCGAACACCAGGCAGGCCACCAGGGTCAGCCACTGGCCTTTTTCCAGGCGGCGCTGGAGCAGGAAGATCGTGCCGTAGACGATTACCGAACTGATGATCAGAACCGCTGTGGCGCTGAAAATACCGCCTAGCATATAGGTATTGCCGGCCAGCTCGATGGCGCGCGGTTCCAGTTTGTAGACGATGAAGAAGAGGACAAGCGGGATGAAGTCGATGAATTGTTTCACGGCGGCAGCCAGAAGCGGGATGTGGCGGCATAATAACAAACCATTCCCCTAGCGAAAGCAGACCCCATGCAGATAGACCTGCATTGCCACAGTACCGCCTCCGACGGTGCCCTGGCCCCCGCGGCCCTGGTCGCCCGTGCCCACGAGCGCGGCGTACGCCTGTTGGCGCTGACCGACCACGACACCCTGGATGGCCTCGACGAGGCCCGGCAGGCAGCCGAAACATTGGGTATGCAACTGATCAACGGCATCGAGCTGTCATGCACCTGGGGCGGCGCGACCATCCATGTGCTGGGTTACGCCTTCGCCGCCGACGCGCCGGCCTTGCTGGCGGCCATCGCCGACCTGCATAGCGGCCGCTGGGCGCGGGCCGAGGAAATCTCCCGACGGCTGGCCGCCAAGGGCATGCCCGGTGCCCTGGAGGGCGCGCGGGCGGTGCAGAAGGAGCTGGGCGACAGCGGCAACGCGCCGGCGCGGCCGCACTTCGCCGAGTTCCTCGTGCGTGCCGGCCATGTCCGCGACCGTGCCGAGGCCTTCCGCAAGTGGCTGGGCGCCGGCAAGCTCGGCGACGTCAAACAGCACTGGCCGACCCTGGCCGAGGCCGTGGGTACCCTGAGCGCCGCGGGCGCCTGGATCAGCCTGGCGCATCCCTGGCAGTACGATTTCACCGGCGCCAAACGGCGCAAGTTGGTTGCGGATTTCATCCAGGCCGGTGGCCACGCGCTGGAAGTGGTCAATGGCTTGCAGCCGCCGGAGCAGGTGGGACGCCTGGCCGTGCTGGCACGAGAGTTCGGCATGCTGGTCAGTGCCGGTAGTGATTTCCATGCACCCTGCGATTGGTCGGAGCTGGGCCTGTACCGACCCTTGCCGGATGACCTGCCGCCGATATGGGGGCGCTTCCGCCATGCACACAGCCCTATTGCTACCCTCTGAACAGGGAGATGTCGTGAGTCAATTCTTCCAGGTACACCCGGAGAATCCACAGCCGCGCCTGATCCGTCAGGCCGTGGAAATCGTCAAGGCGGGCGGTGTGATCGTCTATCCCACCGACTCTTCCTATGCCCTGGGTTGCCTGATCGGCGACAAGGGCGCGGTGGAGCGCATCCGCCGATTGCGTCGGCTGGACGAGAAGCACAACTTCACCCTGGTCTGCCGCGATCTCTCGGAGATCGGTGTGTTCGCCAAGGTGGACACCGCGGCCTTTCGCCTGATCAGGGCGCACACCCCGGGGCCCTACACCTTCATCCTCAGCGCCACCCGCGAAGTGCCGCGCATGCTCATGCATCCCAAGCGCCGCACCATCGGCCTGCGGGTGCCGGACCATCCCATCGCCCTGGCGCTGCTGGAGCAACTGGGCGCGCCTTTGATGAGCACCAGCCTGATCCTGCCCGGCGAAGAACTGCCCATGAGCGACCCCTACGAGATGCGGCAGATCCTCGAGCACCAGGTGGACCTGATCATCGACGGCGGCCACGGTGGCATGGCGGCCTCCACCGTGATCAACCTGGCCGAGGGCAAGCCCGAGGTGATTCGCGTGGGTTGCGGCGACCCGGAGCCCTTCCTCGACGAGGAATGAGCGCGCCTCAGAGCAGGATCGCCACCACTATGATCAGCAGCAGGATCAGCAGGAAATCGGTCTTGCTGATATTGCCGCCCGCCGGCACCGCATCCATCCGCTGCACCAGCTGCGCCGCCTCCGACGGGGTCAGGGCCTGGGCCCTGGCGCGGGCGTTGGCGGCGTCGACGCCGAGGGCGCGCATCTGCTCCTGAACCTCGGCGCGGCCCAGGAAGGCATCGAGCTTCGCGTGGTCCCGGGTGGCTTGCTGGGTCGAGAGTGCTTCGTTGGTACCGATCATGCCGGCCTGGACAGGCGCGGGCGGCAGGGCGAGGCAGAACAGCATGAGGACGGCCGAGAACATGGGATTGAAGGCTTTCATCCAAACCTCCGGGAGCTGGGGTTGGTGAGCTGACCAGGGGGGCTGCGTCGTGCTTTTTTAGTCTGGCACATGGTGCTAACGTGCCCGGTTTCCGCCGACCGGCGTTGGCCGGCGGCGCAGTAGCCTGAAGCAGCGGCACCGCCGCGATAGAGGACCCGATGCACGAAACCCCGCCACTCGAGACGCCGGATCCCCAGGCGGGCGCCCAGCAGGAGCTGCCCTTCGCCCTGGTCTACGGCCAGGCGGTGACCGAGCTGCCGCAGGACCTCTATATCCCGCCGGACGCCCTGGAAGTCTTCCTCGAAGCCTTCGAAGGCCCGCTGGACCTGCTGCTCTACCTGATCCGCAAGCAGAACATCGACATCCTCGACATCCCGGTGGCGGCCATCACCCACCAGTACATGGCCTATGTCGAGCTGATGAAGTCGGTGCGCCTGGAGCTGGCCGCCGAGTACCTGGTGATGGCCGCCATGCTGGCCGAGATCAAGTCGCGCATGCTGCTGCCGCGCTCCAGCGAGGCGGAAGTGGAAGAGGACGACCCGCGCGCCGAACTGATCCGCCGTCTGCAGGAGTACGAGCGCTTCAAGGCCGCTGCCGAAGGCATCGACCAGTTGCCCCGTGTCGGTCGCGATGTGCAGGTGCCGCGCCTGGACGCTCCGGAAGCGCGGGCGCGCAAGCTGCTGCCGGACGTGGCGCTGGAGGAGCTGCTGCTGTCCATGGCCGAGGTGCTGCGCCGGGCCGACATGTTCGAGAGCCACCAGGTGACCCGCGAGGCCCTGTCTACCCGCGAGCGCATGAGCGAAGTGCTGGAGAAGCTCAAGGGCGGCGCTTTCGTCGCCTTCGTCGCGCTGTTCACAGTGGAAGAAGGCCGACTCGGCGTGGTGGTCACCTTCATGGCGGTGCTGGAACTGATCAAGGAACAGTTGGTTGAACTGGTGCAAAATGAGCCCTTCGCCCCCATCCATGTGCGCGCCAGAGCCGAGTAGATGAACCTCAACGACCCCAAGGAACTCGCCTCACTGCTGGAAGCCTTCCTCCTGGCTTCCGGCAGGCCCCTGTCGCTGGAGCGCCTGGCCGAACTCTTCGAGGAGGCAGAACGCCCCGAGCTGTCGGTGATCCGTTCGGCCCTGGCGATCCTGGCCAAGAGCTGCGAAAAGCGTGCGTTCGAGCTGCGTGAAGTGGCCTCCGGCTACCGCCTGCAGGTGCGCGAGCGCTTCTCTCCCTGGGTCGGCCGCCTGTGGGAAGAGCGCCCGCAGCGCTACTCCCGCGCCATGCTGGAAACCCTGGCCCTGGTCGCCTACCGCCAGCCGATCACCCGTGGCGAGATCGAGGATATTCGCGGCGTGGCGGTCAACAGCCAGATCGTCAAGACCTTGCTGGAGCGCGAGTGGATTCGTGTGGTCGGCTACCGCGACGTGCCCGGCAAGCCGGCGATGTTCGCCACCACCCGCGCCTTCCTCGATCATTTCAACCTGAAAAGCCTGGAAGAGCTGCCGCCGCTGGCCGCGTTGCGCGAGCTGGAGCCCGAGCCGGTGCTGGACCTGGAAGACGGCGAGGCCCCGGTGCCCGAAGGCCTGCAGGCCCGCGTCGACGCCGAGCAGCCGGCCGAACCGCGCAACGAGACCAGCTTCCGCAGCCTGCTGGCGGAGCTGGACACCATGGAAGAGGGCCTGAAGATCGACTTCGACGACCTGCTGCAGGACGCCGCTGAACAGGCGGAGCCAGCGGTCGAGGAGAGCGGCGAGGCAGATGAGTCCCTGTTCGAGGATCCTGCCGAAACCCGCCACTGAGGCTGCCTGCCGGGAGGCGCCATGAAAGACCCCTGCATCAAGGTGTGCCAATTTGCCGGCGATGTCTGTCGTGGCTGTGGCCGTACCCGCGCCGAGATCAAGGCCTGGAAAAAGCTCGGCAAGCCCGCGCGGCGCGGCGTTCTGGCCGAGGTCGACCTGCGTTTGCTCGCCCTGGAGGCAACCGGCCGGCGAAAACACTGACGCGCTACGCCGACTCGGCTAGCCTGAGGGGTTCCTGACGCGTATGATTCGCGGCCTTTTTACTGCTACACCGGGAGGTGCCCAGATGAGTGACGAAGAATACAGCCCCGCAGGGGAGAAGCTGCAAAAGGTCCTGGCCCGCATGGGGCTGGCCTCGCGCCGCGATATCGAGGCCTGGATCACCGAAGGTCGGGTGAAGGTCAATGGCGAAGCGGCCAGCCTTGGCCAGCGCGTCGACAGCCATGACGCCATCAGCGTCGATGGCCGCCTGCTCAAGCGCGAAGAGGAAGCCGAGAGCGTCCGTCGCGTGCTGATCTACAACAAGCCCGAAGGCGAAGTCTGCACCCGCGACGATCCGGAAGGCCGCGCCACCGTGTTCGAGCGCCTGCCGCGCCTGAAAGCCGGCCGCTGGATCAACGTCGGTCGCCTGGACATCAACACCACCGGCCTGCTGCTGTTCACCACCGACGGTGAGCTGGCCAACCGCCTGATGCACCCTTCCTTCGAGATGGACCGCGAGTACGCGGTGCGGGTACGTGGTGAGGTCACCGAGGAAATGCTCGAGAACCTCAAGAAGGGCGTGATGCTGGACGACGGCCCGGCCAAGTTCACCGACATCCAGGAAGCGCCCGGCGGCGAAGGCTTCAACCACTGGTACCACTGCGTGGTGATGGAAGGTCGCAACCGCGAAGTACGTCGCCTGTGGGAATCCCAGGGCCTGGTGGTGAGCCGCCTGAAGCGCGTGCGCTTCGGTCCGGTGTTCATCACCTCCGACCTGACCATGGGCCGCTGGCGCGAAATGAGCCAGGGCGAAGTGGATATCCTCAGCGCCGAAGTCGGCCTGAAGCCCGTGGCCCTGCCGCAGATGAAGGGCAAGTTCCGCGAGAAGCTGGATCGCCTGCAGCGCAAGTCGGCCAAGCCGGTCGGTGCTCGCGCACCGCGTCGTGATGGCGATGAGCGCCCGGCCCGTCCGCGTGCCGAAGGTGACGAGCGTCCCGCCCGTGCTCCACGCCGTGATGGCGACGAGCGTCCGGCTCGCGGTCCGCGCAGTGAAGGCGGTGAGCGTCCGGCCCGTGCTCCACGCCGTGATGGTGACGAGCGTCCGGCCCGCGGTCCGCGCCGCGATGGCGACGAGCGTCCGGCTCGCGGCCCGCGCGGTGAAGGTGGCGAGCGTCCTGCTCGTGCTCCGCGCCGTGATGGTGACGAGCGTCCGGCCCGTGGTCCGCGTCGTGACGGCGACGAGCGCCCGGCCCGTGGCCCGCGCGGTGAAGGTGCTGAGCGTCCGGCTCGCGGTCCCCGTGGCACGCCGGTGGCTGACCGTCCCCGTGACGTGAACAAGAAGCGCCCGGCCAAGCCCAACGGCGAGCGTCCGGCCGTGGAACTGGCCGACCGTCCGACCCGCAAGCCCCAGCGCCCGCAAAACCGTCGCAGCGGTCCGGCTGGCGGTGACGGCCAGCGTCCGGGCTTCGGTCGCAAACGCTGATCGATGCTGAAATGAAAAAGGGGCTCATCTGAGCCCCTTTTTTATTGATACGACGATCAGAACCGTAGGATGGGTTGAGCCAGCGATACCCATCGGTCGATGTGATGGGTATCGCTACGCTCAACCCATCCTACGAGCTGTGCCTGATCGTTAAACCTTGGGCTCAGCCCGCCATGGACAAGCGGTTGCGGCCTTCGCGCTTGGCCACGTAGAGGGCGTTGTCGGCGCGGCGCAGCAGGCTTTCCACCGACTCGGCCGGCAGCAGGGTGGCGCAGCCCAGGCTGATGGACAGGTCCAGCGGGCGGCCCTGCACCAGGTACTGGAGTTCGAGGACGCCCATGCGCAGGCGTTCGCCCACCAGGGCTGCGGCTTCGCGGCAGGTGCCGGAGAGCAGTACGAGGAACTCCTCGCCGCCGAAACGGAACACCATGTCGACGTTGCGCAGGCGTGCCTTGAGGGTATTGGCCACCGCTTTCAGCACTTCGTCGCCGGTGCCGTGGCCGAACTCGTCGTTGATGCGCTTGAAGTGATCGATATCCAGCATCAGCACCGACAGGGGTTGCAGGTTGCGTCGCGCCAGCTCGACTTCGCGCTGCAGGGTCTGCTCCATGGCGATGCGGTTGCCCGTATCGGTCAACGGATCGCGCAGGGCGCTCTGGATCGCCGCGCGGTACAGCAGGGCATTGCGCAGCGGGTAGAGCAGGGCGGCCAGCAGGGACTCCAGCTGGTTCAGTTCCTGTTCGTCGAAGCGCTGGTTGCGGCGGAAGATCAACTCACCCAGGTACTCGCCCTCGTGGGTCAGGCGATAGCCGGCGGAATGGCTGGAGCGGCTGCCATATTCCAGGCGCAGGTCACTGCTCTGGTGCTGGTAGGCCATGGCGTCCAGCGGAATCAGGCGCTGCACTTCGGCGAAGAACAGGCCGACGATGCGCTCCACGTCCAGGCTGGTCTGCAGCTGGAGGGTCAGTTGCCGGCGAAGATCCACCAGGTTGAGGGGGCGCAGCTTCGGCGGGCGCTTGCCCGAGAAGCCGAGGCGCTGCAGCTTGGCCGCATCGAAATCGATGGTGTTGGATTGGGTGGGAGGAACCATTGAGTTGAACCTCTGACGCAAAGTGCGACGACACCAGGCATAGAGCGATTTTCGTGCCAGGAGCTTGTTCTGTCTGTAAAGTTCTTGAAATTCAAGTACTTATCTTTTGGTTGCCAGGCCGCATGGCAAGCTTTTGCCGGCTTGCTGGCGAAATCATGGCAACGTGATGCCGGTCACGGGACGGAGGCGACGGAAAACTGGCAGAGGCTGCGGCGGTCGAGCGACCGCCGCGAGGGGGTCACTGAGCGTCGAAGGCCTGGCCGTTAACGCCAGCGCTGTCCGGACCCATGAGATAGAGATAGACAGGCATGATCGCGGCGGGTTCCGGGTTCTTGTCAGGGTTTTCACCCGGATAGGCCTGGGCGCGCATGTCGGTTCGGGTGGCGCCGGGATTGACGCTGTTGGCGCGCACGCTGGAGATGCCGTCCACTTCGTCGGCCAGCACCTGCATCAGGCCTTCGGCGGCGAACTTGGACACCGCATAGGCGCCCCAGTAGGCGCGGCCCTTGCGGCCGACGCTGCTGGAGGTGAACACCACCGAGGCGTCCGGGGAGAGCTTGAGCAGCGGCAGCAGGGTGCTGGTCAGCATGAACATGGCGTTGACGTTGACCTGCATGACGCGCATGAAGTTGTCGCCCGACAGCTGTTCGATTGGCGTGCGCGGGCCAAGGATCGAGGCATTGTGCAGGACGCCGTCGATGCGCCCGAACTCCGCTTCGAGGGTCGCCGCCAGCTCGTCGTACTGGTGCGGCTGGGCGGTTTCCAGGTTGAAGGGGATCACCGCCGGCTGCGGGTGGCCGGCGGCTTCGATCTCGTCATAGACCGCGTTCAGGCTGGCTTCGGTCTTGCCCAGCAGCAGGACCGTTGCGCCGTGGGCGGCGAAGGTCTTGGCGGCGGCGGCGCCGATGCCGCGACCGGCACCGGTGATCAGGATGACCCGATCCTTCAGCAGGTCGGGGCGGGCGGAATACTGGAACATGCAATCTCCTCTGGCGAGCTGCCGGTATCAGCAGCTGCACAATGCGCGGTCGAGCACGGCGCGCAGTTCGAGCGGATGGTCGACCACCACGTCGGCACCCCAGTGCGTGGGGTTGTCGCTCGGGTGGATGTAGCCGTAGCTGACGGCGGCGGTGCGGGTGCCGGCTGCGCGGCCGGATTCGATGTCGCGCAGGTCGTCACCGACGAAGAGCACGCTGGCCGGGTCCAGGTTCAGCTTGCTGCAGGCGAGCAGCAGCATTTCCGGATCGGGCTTGCTGTTCTTCACGTGATCGGGGCAGATCAGGACGGCGGAACGCCCGGCCAGGCCGAGCTGCTCCATGATGGGTTCGGCGAAGCGCACCGGCTTGTTGGTCACCACGCCCCAGATCAGTTTGGCGTGCTCGATGTCCGCCAGCAGCTCGTCGATGCCGTCGAAGGGGCGGGTGAGCACCGCGCAGTGGCTCTGGTAGCGCTCCAGGAACTCCAGGCGCAGGGCCTCGAACTCCGGGGCCTCCGGGTCCATCGCGAAGGCGCTGGCGACCATGGCGCGGGCGCCGCCGGAAATCACGTCGCGAATCGCCTTCTCGTCCTGGGGCGGCAGCCCGCGGTCGGCGAGCATGGCCTGGCAGATGGCGATGAAGTCCGGCGCCGAGTCGAGCAGCGTGCCGTCCATATCGAAAAGTACCGCTTGAAGACGCATGCCGATCACTCCTCGCGCAGGGTGTGGATCATGTAGTTGACGTCAACGTCGGCTTCCAGCTTGTAGTGCTTGGTCAGCGGGTTGTAGGTCAGGCCGATGATGTCCTTGACCGAGAGGCCCGCGGCGCGGCTCCAGGCCCCGAGCTCGGAGGGGCGGATGAACTTCTTGAAGTCGTGGGTGCCGCGCGGCAGCAGGCCCATGACGTACTCGGCGCCGACGATGGCGAACAGGTAGGCCTTGGGATTGCGGTTGATGGTGGAGAAGAACACCTGGCCGCCCGGCTTTACCATGGTGTAGCAGGCGCGGATCACCGAGGCCGGGTCGGGTACGTGCTCGAGCATTTCCATGCAGGTGACCACGTCGAACTGGCCGGGCATCTCGGCGGCCAGGGCTTCGGCGGTGATGCGCCGGTATTCCACCGGCACGCCGGACTCCAGCTGGTGCAGCCGGGCCACCGCCAGCGGCGCTTCGCCCATGTCGATGCCGATGACGTCGGCGCCGCGCTGGGCCATGGATTCGCTGAGGATGCCGCCGCCGCAGCCGACGTCCAGCACCTTCTTGCCGGCGAGCCTGGAGCGCTCGTCTATCCAGTTGACCCGCAGCGGGTTGATGTCGTGCAGGGGCTTGAACTCGCTCTCGCGGTCCCACCAGCGGTGGGCGAGGGCTTCGAACTTGGCGATTTCGACGTGATCGACGTTGGTCATGGAATATCCTCGAAACAGAATTCAGCGGCCGCCGATGCGTTCGCCCCAGGCGCACGCGGTGGCGACCAGGCGCTCTTCGTCCAGGCGCGTCAGGCGGCCGTCGTCCAGCAGTTGCCTGCCGTCGACCCAGAGGTGCCGCACCGCGTCACGCCCGGTGGCATAAATGAGAGTGGAAACCGGGTCGTACACCGGTTGCTGGGCCAGCCCGGACAGGTCGAAGGCCACCAGGTCGGCGGCCTTGCCCAGTTCCAGGGAGCCGGTGTCCTGGTCGATACCCAGGGCGCGGGCGCCGTTCAGGGTGGCCATGCGCAGGGCGCGATGGGCGTCCAGGGCGCTGGCGGAACCGGCGACCGTCTTGGCCAGCAGGGCCGCGGTGCGGGTTTCGCCGAGCAGGTCGAGGTCGTTGTTGCTGGCCGCACCGTCGGTGCCGATGGCCACGTTCACGCCAGCCTGCCACAGGCGCTCCACCGGGCAGTAGCCACTGGCGAGCTTGAGGTTGGATTCGGGGCAGTGGATCACGTTGCTGTTGCTTTCCACCAGCAGGGCCAGGTCGGCGTCGTCCACCTGGGTCATGTGCACGGCCTGGAAGCGCGGGCCCAGGAGGCCCAGGCGGGCGAGGCGGGCCATGGGGCGCTCGCCGCGCAGTTCCAGGCTCTGCTGGACCTCGAAGGCGGTTTCCTGGACATGCATATGAATGCCGGCGTCGAGTTCCTCGGCCAGCATGCGGATGTTTTCCAGCTTGTCGTCACTGACGCTGTAGGGCGCGTGGGGGCCGAAGGCGACGCGGATGCGTGGGTGGTGCTTGAGGTCGCTGAACAGCTCGACGCCGCGACGGATGGCCTCGGATGCATCGCTGGCGCCGGGGATGGGGAAATCCAGCACCGGAATCGCCAGTTGCGCCTTGATGCCGGCCGCATGGATGGCCGCGCTGGATTGCGCCGGGAAGAAGTACATGTCGGAGAAGCAGCTGATGCCGCCCTTGATCTGCTCGGCCACGGCCAGTTCGGTGCCGTCCCGGACGAAAGTCTCATCGACCCACTTGGCCTCGGCGGGCCAGATGTGTTCCTGTAGCCAGGTCATCAGCGGCAGGTCGTCGGCCAGGCCCCTGAACAGGGTCATCGCGGCATGGCCGTGGGCGTTGATCAGTCCGGGGGCCAGCAGCATGCCCGGAAGCTCGCGGCGTTCGCGGGCCTCGACGCGCAGCGCAACGTCCCTCGGGGCGAGCAGGGCGATGCGACCGTCGCGGATACCCAGCGCGTGATCCCGCAGCACCACGCCGGCAGGTTCTACCGGGACTATCCAGGACGGGAGCAGGAGCAGGTCGAGCGGGGCGTTGGAACTGGGCATGGAGGCGCATCCTGGGCGCAGATCGAAGTGGCGGCAGTATACCCGAGCCAGGAGGCCTCCGGCTCGCTATAATCTGCGGTTTTTCCGCGAGTTACGGGTGGCGAGGTGGTCGATGCGTGAACAACTGTTAGCGGCCGAGAAGGTCAAGGCCATCGCCTGGCGCGACGGTGCCCTGCATCTGCTCGACCAGCGCTTGCTGCCGGCCGAGGAAGTCTGGCTGTCCTACGACTCCGCCGAGGGCGTGGCCCAGGCCATTCGCCAGATGGTGGTGCGCGGTGCGCCGGCCATCGGCATCAGCGCCGCCTACGGCGTGGTGCTGGGCGCTCGGGCGCGGATCGCCGCCGGTGGCGATTGGCGTGCGGCGCTGGAGGAAGACTTCAAGGCGCTGGCCGATTCGCGGCCCACGGCGGTCAACCTGTTCTGGGCGCTGAACCGCATGCGCGAACGCCTGGGCCGAGTGCGTGACGGCGAGACGCCGCTGCAAGCGCTCGAGGCGGAAGCCATTTCCATCCATGAGAGCGATCGCGAAGCCAACCTCACCATGGCCCAGCTAGGCATGGAACTGATCCGCAAGCACCAGGGCAGCCCCCAGGCCCTGCTGACCCACTGCAATACCGGCGCCCTGGCTACCGGTGGCTTCGGTACCGCCCTCGGGGTGATCCGCGCCGCCTATCTGGATGGCCTGGTGGAGCGGGTCTACGCCGACGAGACCCGTCCCTGGCTGCAAGGGGCCCGCCTCACCGCCTGGGAACTGGCCAACGAAGGCGTGCCGGTGAGCCTCAACGCCGACGCCGCCGCGGCCCACCTGATGAAGACCGCCGGGATCACCTGGGTGATAGTCGGCGCCGACCGCATCACCGCCAACGGCGACGTGGCGAACAAGATCGGCACCTACCAACTGGCGGTCAACGCCATGCACCACGGCGTGCGCTTCATGGTCGTGGCGCCCAGCTCCACCATCGACATGGCGCTGGAAAGCGGTGACGACATCCCCATCGAGGAGCGCGACGGTTCCGAGCTGCTGGACCTCGGCGGGCGCCGGGTCGCGGCGGAAGTCCATGCGGTCAATCCGGTGTTCGATGTGACTCCGGCCGACCTGATCGACGCCATCGTGACCGAGAAGGGTGTGGTCGAGCGCCCCGATGCCGCCAAGATGGCTCAGCTGATGTGCCGCAAGCGCCTCCATTGAGCCTTTTTCGCGGCGTTTTCACCCTGCCGGCGGGCCGCCCGGCGGGGTAGGTGCAAGGCGGTGACTGTGGTAAGCTCCGGCAGTTATTGCCGCCCCTCTATCGAGGCGGCCCAATTGCACAGATCCTTGGCTTAACTCGTTGATTTGTCGTGAGTCGCTGCAGCATCTGGCCGCAGTGACGAGCTTCGCAGCGCTCAGGATGAGCGGGGCGGAGTTTCATCAGAAAAAGGAACCAGGCTTCTCATGGGCGAACTGGCCAAAGAAATCCTCCCGGTCAATATCGAAGACGAGCTGAAACAGTCCTACCTCGACTACGCGATGAGCGTGATCGTCGGGCGCGCCTTGCCGGATGCGCGCGACGGCCTGAAGCCAGTGCACCGTCGCGTTCTCTTCGCGATGAGCGAGCTGGGCAACGACTGGAACAAGCCCTACAAGAAATCCGCCCGTGTGGTCGGTGACGTGATCGGTAAGTACCACCCTCACGGCGACACCGCGGTGTACGACACCATCGTCCGCATGGCCCAGCCCTTCTCGCTGCGCTACATGCTGGTGGATGGCCAGGGCAACTTCGGTTCGGTGGACGGCGACAACGCCGCAGCCATGCGATACACCGAAGTGCGCATGTCCAAGCTGGCCCACGAGCTGCTGGCCGACCTGGACAAGGAAACCGTGGACTGGGTGCCCAACTACGACGGCACCGAACAGATTCCCGCGGTCATGCCGACCAAGATCCCCAACCTGCTGGTGAACGGCTCCAGCGGTATCGCCGTGGGCATGGCGACCAACATCCCGCCGCACAACCTCACCGAGGTCATCAACGGCTGCCTGGCGCTGATGGACAACCCCGAGCTCACGGTCGATGAACTGATGCAGTACATCCCGGGCCCGGACTTCCCCACCGCCGGCATCATCAACGGTCGCGCGGGCATCATCGAGGCCTACCGAACCGGCCGTGGCCGCATCTATATGCGTGCCCGCGCCGAAGTCGAGGACATGGAGAAGGGCGGCGGCCGCCAGCAGATCATCGTCACCGAGCTGCCCTACCAGCTGAACAAGGCGCGTCTGATCGAGAAGATCGCCGAGCTGGTCAAGGAGAAGAAGCTCGAAGGCATCACCGAGCTGCGCGACGAGTCCGACAAGGACGGCATGCGCGTCGTGATCGAGCTGCGTCGTGGCGAAGTGGGCGAGGTGGTCCTCAACAACCTCTACGCCCAGACCCAGATGCAGAGCGTCTTCGGTATCAACGTCGTGGCCCTGGTGGATGGCCAGCCGCGCACGCTGAACCTGAAGGACATGCTCGAGGTGTTCGTCCGTCACCGCCGCGAAGTGGTGACCCGCCGTACCGTCTACGAACTGCGCAAGGCGCGCGAGCGTGGCCACATCCTCGAAGGCCAGGCAGTCGCCCTATCCAACATCGACCCGGTGATCGAGCTGATCAAGAACTCGCCCACCCCGGCCGAGGCCAAGGAGCGCCTGATCGCCACCGCCTGGGAATCCACCGCGGTGGAAGCCATGGTGGAGCGTGCCGGCGCCGACTCCTGCCGTCCGGAAGACCTGGACCCGCAGTACGGCCTGCGCGATGGCAAGTACTACCTGTCCCCGGAACAGGCCCAGGCCATCCTGGAGCTGCGCCTGCACCGCCTGACCGGCCTGGAGCACGAGAAGCTGCTGGCCGAGTACCAGGAAATCCTCACCCTGATCGGTGAGCTGATCCGCATCCTCACCAACCCCGAGCGCCTGATGGAAGTCATCCGCGAGGAGCTGGAGAAAGTGAAGGCCGAGTTCGGCGACGCCCGCCGCACCGAGATCGTCGCGTCCCAGGTGGACCTGACCATCGCCGACCTGATCACCGAAGAAGAACGCGTCGTCACCATCTCCCACGGCGGCTACGCCAAGTCCCAGCCGCTGGCCGCCTACCAGGCCCAGCGTCGCGGCGGCAAAGGCAAGTCGGCCACCGGGGTGAAGGACGAGGACTACATCGAACACCTGCTGGTCGCCAACAGTCACGCCACCCTCCTGCTGTTCTCCAGCAAGGGCAAGGTCTACTGGCTGCGCACCTTCGAGATTCCCGAGGCGTCACGCACCGCCCGTGGCCGTCCGCTGGTCAACCTGCTGCCGCTGGATGAGGGCGAACGCATCACCGCGATGCTGCAGATCGACCTGGAAGCCCTGCAGCAGAGCGCAGGCGCCGACGAGGACCTGGAAGAGGCCGAAGGCCTGGTAATCGAAGGCGAAGTGGTCGAAGCCGAAGGCGGCGACGACGAAGCCTCCGACGAGGGCGACGAGCAGGACGAGCCCACCGGCGCCTACATCTTCATGGCCACCTCCTTCGGTACCGTGAAGAAGACCCCGCTGGTGCAGTTCAGCAAGCCGCGCTCCAGCGGCCTGATCGCCCTGAAGCTGGAAGAGGGCGACACCCTGATCGCCGCCGCCATCACCGACGGCGCCAAGGAAGTCATGCTGTTCTCCGACGGTGGCAAGGTCATCCGCTTCAAGGAGAAGAACGTCCGCATCATGGGCCGTATCTCCCGTGGCGTACGTGGCATGCGCCTGCCGGAAGGCCAGCGACTGATCTCCATGCTGATCCCGGAAGCGGGCTCGCAGATCCTCTCCGCTTCCGAGCGTGGCTACGGCAAGCGCACCCCGCTGGAAGACTACCCACGTCGCGGCCGCGGCGGCCAGGGCGTGATCGCCATGGTCACCAACGAGCGCAACGGCAAGCTGGTCGGCGCCGTGCAGGTGCAGGACGGCGAGGAAATCATGCTGATTTCCGACCAGGGCACCCTGGTGCGTACCCGTGTGGACGAAGTCTCCAGCTCCAGCCGTAACACCCAGGGCGTGACCCTGATCAAGCTGGCCAAGGACGAGACCCTGGTGGGCCTCGAACGCGTCCAGGAGCCGTCCGGCGTTGAGGACGACGAAGAGCTGCTGGAAGGCGAAGAGAACGTCGAAGGCGTTGACGAAGTGGTCGATGCCGAGGCGGGTGACGTTCGGCAGGACGACGCCCAACCGGCCAGCGACGAGCAATAGTTGTAGGTAAGGACGGCCGTCGTCGGCTCGTCCTTTCGGTAGATGACAATCGGCGGGGGTACTGGTGCCCCCGCTCTACCTAGTGAGAGTGGATGTGAGCAAGCGAGCCTTTAACTTCTGCGCCGGCCCGGCCGCGCTTCCGGAAGCTGTTCTGCAACGCGCCCAGGCGGAACTCCTCGATTGGCAGGGCAAAGGCCTGTCGGTCATGGAAATGAGCCACCGCAGCGACGAGTACGTCGCCATCGCGGAAAAGGCCGAGCAGGACCTGCGTGACCTCCTGTCCATTCCCAACAACTACAAGGTGCTGTTCCTCCAGGGCGGCGCCAGCCAGCAGTTCGCCGAGATCCCGCTGAACCTGCTGCCGGAAAACGGCGTGGCCGACTACGTCGACACCGGCATCTGGTCGAAGAAGAGCATCGACGAGGCCAGCCGCTTCGGCCGCGTCAACGTCGCCGCCAGCGCCAAGGGCTACGACTACTTCGCCATCCCCGGCCAGAACGAGTGGCAGCTGTCCAAGGACGCCGCCTACCTGCACTACGCCTCCAACGAAACCATCGGCGGCCTGCAGTTCGACTGGATTCCGGAAGTGGGCGACGTCCCGCTGGTGGTGGACATGTCCTCCGACATCCTCTCCCGCTCCCTGGACGTATCCCGCTTCGGCCTGATCTACGCCGGCGCGCAGAAGAACATCGGCCCCAGCGGCCTGGTGGTGGTGATCGTCCGCGAGGACCTGCTGGGTCGCGCCCGCGCCAGCTGCCCGACCATGCTCAATTACAAGATCGCCGCCGATAACGGCTCCATGTACAACACCCCGGCGACCTTCTCCTGGTACCTCTCGGGCCTGGTGTTCGAGTGGCTGAAGGAGCAGGGCGGCGTCGCGGCCATGGAGCGCCTGAACAAGGCGAAGAAGGACCTGCTCTACGGTGCAATCGACAAGAGCGACTTCTACACCAACCCGATTTCCATCAATGCCCGTTCCTGGATGAACGTGCCGTTCCGCCTGGCGGACGAGCGCCTGGACAAGCCCTTCCTGGCCGGCGCCGATGCCCGTGGCCTGCTGAACCTCAAGGGCCACCGTTCGGTGGGCGGCATGCGTGCCTCCATCTACAACGCCGTCGGCCTCGACGCGGTCGAAGCCCTGGTGGCCTACATGGCGGAGTTCGAGAAGGAGCACGGCTGATATGTCCGAGCAGGAACTCAAGGCGCTGCGAGTGCGCATCGACAACCTCGACGAGAAGATCCTCGAGCTGATCAGCGAGCGCGCCCGCTGCGCCCAGGATGTCGCACGGGTCAAGACCGCCACCCTGCCCGAGGGCGAAAAGCCCGTGTTCTACCGTCCGGAGCGCGAGGCCTGGGTCCTCAAGCGCATCATGGACCGTAACAAGGGCCCGCTGGACAACGAGGAAATGGCGCGGCTGTTCCGCGAGATCATGTCCTCCTGCCTGGCCCTGGAGCAGCCGCTCAAGGTCGCCTACCTCGGTCCGGAAGGCACCTTCACCCAGGCCGCCGCGCTCAAGCATTTCGGCCATGCCGTGGTGAGCTCGCCCATGGCCGCCATCGACGAAGTCTTCCGCGAAGTGGCCGCTGGTGCGGTGAACTTCGGCGTGGTGCCGGTGGAAAACTCCACCGAGGGTGCGGTGAACCACACCCTGGACAGCTTCCTCGAACACGACATGGTGATCTGTGGCGAGGTGGAGCTGCGCATCCACCACCACCTGCTGGTGGGCGAAACCACCAAGACCGACAACATCACCCGCATCTACTCCCACGCCCAGTCCCTGGCCCAGTGCCGCAAGTGGCTGGACGCCCATTACCCGAACGTCGAGCGGGTGGCGGTTTCCAGCAACGCCGACGCCGCCAAGCGGGTGAAGAGCGAATGGAACTCGGCGGCCATCGCCGGTGACATGGCGGCCAGCCTCTACGGCCTGACCAAGCTCTGCGAGAAGATCGAGGACCGCCCGGACAACTCCACGCGCTTCCTCATCATCGGCAACCAGGAAGTGCCGCCCACTGGCGACGACAAGACCTCCATCATCGTCTCCATGCGCAACAAGCCGGGCGCCCTGCACGAACTCCTGGTGCCGTTCCACAACAACGGTATCGACCTGACCCGCATCGAGACCCGCCCGTCCCGCAGCGGCAAGTGGACCTACGTGTTCTTCATCGACTTCGTAGGGCACCACCGCGACCCGCTGATCAAGGACGTGCTGGAAAAGATCAACCAGGAAGCCGTTGCCCTGAAGGTGCTGGGTTCCTACCCCAAAGCGGTGCTTTGAATTTGCGACGGGCCGTCGCGCTCCAGCCAGGCCTGGGGCGCGCTACGGCGGCCCCGAGCCCGTAGTTGAGGCTGAACCATGAGCTGTGACTTCCTCGCCCTTGCCCAACCGGGCGTGCAGAAACTTTCGCCCTATGTGCCCGGCAAACCGGTGGACGAACTGGCCCGCGAGCTGGATCTCGACCCCGCCGGCATCGTCAAGCTGGCCAGCAACGAGAACCCCCTCGGCCCGAGCCCCAAGGCCCTGGAAACCATCCGTGAGCAGCTCGCCGAGCTGACCCGTTACCCTGACGGCAACGGCTTCGAGCTCAAATCCCGGCTGGCCGAACGCTGCGGCGTGACCCCGGCCCAGGTGACCCTGGGCAACGGCTCCAACGACATCCTCGACCTGGTGGCCCGCGCCTACCTGGCCCCGGGGCTGAACGCCGTGTTCAGCGAACACGCCTTCGCCGTCTATCCCATCGCCACCCAGGCCGTGGGCGCCACCGGCAAGGTGGTTCCGGCGGTGGACTACGGCCATGACCTGCCGGCCATGCTGGCGGCCATCGACGCCAACACCCGCGTCGTGTTCATCGCCAACCCGAACAACCCCACCGGCACCTGGTTCGGCCCGCGAGCCCTGGAAGACTTCCTCGCCCAGGTGCCGGAAAACGTGCTCGTCGTGCTGGACGAGGCCTACATCGAATACGCCGAGGGTGACGAACTGCCCGACGGCCTCGACTACCTGGCCCGCTACCCGAACCTGCTGGTGTCCCGCACCTTCTCCAAGGCCTACGGCCTGGCTGCGCTGCGGGTGGGCTACGGCCTGTCCAGCGCCCAGGTGGCCGACGTGCTGAACCGCGTGCGCCAGCCCTTCAACGTCAACAGCCTGGCCCTGGCCGCCGCCTGTGCCGCACTGGACGACGCCGACTACCTGGCCGAGAGCCGCCGCGTCAACGACGCCGGCATGCGCCAGCTGGAAGAGGGCCTGCGTGCCCTCGACCTGAAATGGATTCCCTCCAAGGGCAACTTCATCGCCGTCGACTTCGGCCGCGACGCCGCGCCGATCAACCAGGCCATGCTGCGCGAAGGCGTGATCCTGCGCCCGGTGGGCGGCTACGGCATGCCCACCTTCCTGCGTATCTCCATCGGCCTGGCACACGAGAACGCCCGTTGCCTGGAGGCGCTCGCCAAGGTGCTGGGCCGTGGCTGATGTCATGACCCTGCAACAGGGCGCCCCTATCTTCGGGCGCCTGGTGGTGATTGGCCTCGGCCTGATCGGCGGCTCCTTCGCCAAGGGAGTGCGTGAGAAGGGCCTGTGCGCCGAAGTGGTTGGGGTCGACAAGGACCCGGAGTCCTGCCGCATCGCCGTCGAAACCGGCGTGGTCGACCGTTGCGAGAGTGACCTCGCCACGGCCTGCCGCGGTGCCGATGTGATCCAGCTGGCCGTCCCCATCCTCGCCATGGAAAAACTCCTCGCCGAACTGGCCACGCTGGACCTGGGCAATGCCGTGCTGACCGATGTCGGCAGCGCCAAGGGCAATGTGGTGCGCGCCGCGCAGAACGTCTTCGGCGAGATGCCGGCGCGCTTCGTGCCCGGCCACCCGATTGCCGGCTCCGAGAAGAGCGGGGTGGAGGCGGCCAATTCCAGCCTGTTCCGCCGTCACAAGGTGATCCTCACGCCGCTGGCGAACACCGACCCGGCTGCCCTGCAGTGCGTCGACCAGCTCTGGCGCGCCCTGGGCGCCGACGTCGAACACATGGACGTCGAGCACCACGACGAGGTGCTCGCCGCTACCAGCCACCTGCCGCATTTGCTGGCATTCGGGCTGGTCGACTCGCTGGCCAAACGCAGCGAGAATCTGGAAATCTTCCGCTATGCCGCCGGCGGCTTCCGCGATTTCACGCGGATCGCCGGCAGCGACCCGGTCATGTGGCACGACATCTTCCTCGCCAACCGCGACGCCGTGCTGCGCATCCTGGACGCATTTCGCGCCGACCTCGACGCCCTGCGCGGCGCGGTCGACGCAGGGGACGGGCATGAGTTGCTGGGCGTGTTCACCCGCGCCCGCTTTGCCCGCGAGCATTTCAGCAAAATCCTGGCCCGCAGGGCCTATGTGGACGCCATGCACAACAACGATCTGATTTACCTGGCGCAGCCGGGTGGCAAACTCGCCGGCAGCATTCGCGTACCGGGCGACAAGTCCATTTCCCACCGTTCCATCATGCTCGGCTCCCTGGCTGAAGGAACCACCGAGGTCGAAGGCTTCCTCGAGGGCGAAGACGCCCTGGCGACCCTGCAGGCCTTCCGCGACATGGGCGTGGTCATCGAAGGCCCGCACCACGGCCGCGTGACCATCCACGGCGTCGGCCTGCACGGCCTGAAGCCGCCGCCCGGCCCGCTGTACCTGGGTAACTCCGGCACCTCCATGCGCCTGCTCAGCGGCCTGCTGGCGGCCCAGCCGTTCGACACCACCCTCACCGGCGACGCTTCCCTGTCCAAGCGCCCGATGAACCGCGTGGCCAACCCCCTGCGCGAGATGGGCGCGGTGATCGAGACCGCCGCCGAAGGCCGTCCGCCGCTGACCATCCGTGGCGGCCAGCGCCTCGCCGGCATGAGCTACGAGATGCCCATGGCCAGCGCCCAGGTGAAATCCTGCCTGCTGCTCGCCGGCCTCTATGCCGCCGGTGAAACCTCCGTATCCGAGCCGGCGCCGACCCGCGACCACACCGAGCGCATGCTGCAGGGCTTCGGCTACCCGGTGAAAGTGGCCGGCAACACCGCCACCGTCGAGAGCGGCCACAAGCTCAGCGCCTCCCACATCGAAGTCCCGGCCGACATCTCCTCCGCCGCCTTCTTCCTGGTGGCCGCGAGCATCGCCGAAGGCTCCGAGCTGGTGCTGGAACACGTCGGCATCAACCCGACCCGCACCGGCGTGATCGACATCCTCAAGCTGATGGGTGGCGACATCACCCTGGAAAACCAGCGTGAAGTCGGCGGCGAGCCGGTGGCCGACATCCGTGTTCGCGCCGCCAAGCTCAAGGGCATCGAGATCCCCGAAGACCTGGTACCCCTGGCCATCGACGAATTCCCCGTGCTCTTCGTCGCCGCCGCCTGTGCCGAAGGCCGCACCGTGCTGCGTGGCGCCGAGGAACTGCGGGTGAAGGAATCCGACCGTATCCAGGTCATGGCAGACGGCCTGCTGGCCCTGGGCGTGAAGGCCGAACCGACTCCGGACGGCATCATCATCGACGGCGGCCCCATCGGCGGCGGCGAAGTCTGGAGCCACGGCGACCACCGCATCGCCATGTCCTTCAGCGTTGCCTCGCTGCGTGCCACGGCGCCGATCCGTATCCACGATTGCGCCAACGTCGCCACCTCCTTCCCGAACTTCCTCAGCCTCTCGGCCCAGTGCGGCATTCGCGTGGCGGAAGAGGGCAAGGCATGAACGGCAATCTGCCCGTAATCGCCATCGACGGACCCAGCGGCTCCGGCAAAGGCACCATCGCCGGCCGACTGGCCCGGCGCCTGGGCTGGCGCCTGCTGGATTCCGGTGCGCTGTACCGCTTGCTGGCCTTCGCCGCGCGCAACCACGGCGTCGACCTGACCAACGAGGAAGCCCTCAAGGTCCTGGCGGCTCACCTGGACGTGCAGTTCAACGCCAAGCCCGGCGGCGGCCAGAGCATCGTGCTGGAAGGCGAGGACGTCACCGATGTGATCCGTTCCGAGCAGGTCGGCGCTGGTGCCTCCCAGGTCGCCGCGCTGCCCGCCGTGCGCGAGGCCCTGCTGCAACGCCAGCGCGCCTTCCTCGAAGCGCCCGGCCTGGTGGCCGACGGTCGTGACATGGGCACCGTGGTATTCCCCCAGGCGCCGCTGAAGATCTTCCTCACCGCCAGTGCCGAGGAGCGCGCCCGCCGCCGCTTCCTGCAGCTCAAGGGCAAGGGCATGGAGGCGGACCTCGCTTCCCTGCTGCTGGAGATCCAGGAACGCGACGAGCGTGACAGCCAACGCTCGGTGGCACCGCTCAAGCCCGCCGACGATGCGATCATCCTCGACTCCACCAGCCTCAGCATCGACGAAGTACAGGACAAGATCCTCGAAGCCTTCGCCGCCCTGGGCCTGGACGACTGAAGCCCCGCCGCCCTGAAAACGCCGCAGCCACAAGCTGCGGCGTTTTCGTTTGTGGAGCCCTGTCAGGTGTGGTGGATGTCCCGGTCCTTGGTTTCCGGCAGGAACAGCGTGCCGATGATGGCCGTCATCACCGCAATCACGATGGGGTACCAGAGCCCGTAGTAGATGTCGCCGGTGGCCGCCACCATGGCGAAGGACACCGTGGGCAGGAAGCCCCCGAACCAGCCGTTGCCGATGTGGTAGGGCAGCGACATCGAGGTGTAGCGGATGCGCGCCGGGAACAGTTCCACCAGCCAGGCGGCGATGGGCCCATAGACCATGGTCACGTAGATCACCAGGATGGTCAGGAGCAGGAGCACCATCGGGTAGTTGATGGTGTCCGGGTTGGCTTTCTCCGGATAGCCGGCGTCCTTCAGCGCCGTGGTGAGGGTGGCGGTGAAGGCGTCGCCCTGGGTCTTGAGATCGGCGGCGGCCAGGCCGGTGCCCTCGAAGCTCGGGATCACCTTGTCGCCGATGCGGATCTGCGCCACCGAGCCCGGCTCGGCGTTTTCGTTGGCGTAGGGGATGGCGCGCTTGGCCAGCAGGCTCTTGGCGATGTCGCAGGAGCTGGTGAATTTGGCCTTGCCCACCGGGTCGAACTGGAACGAGCACTGCTCGGGATCGGCCACCACCGTGACCGGGTTGCGCTCCTGGGCGGCGAACACCTCGGGATTGCCGAACTGGGTCAGCGCCTTGAAGATCGGGAAGTAGGTCAGCGCCGCGATGATGCAGCCGGCCATGATGATCTTCTTGCGGCCGATGCGGTCCGACAGGCTACCGAACAGCACGAAGAACGGCGTGCCGATCAGCAGCGAACCGGCGATCAGCAGGTTGGCGGTCTGCGGGTCGATCTTCAGCATCTGCAGCAGGAAGAACAGTGCGTAGAACTGCCCGGTGTACCAGACCACCGCCTGGCCGGCGGTGCCGCCGAACAATGCCAGGATCACGATCTTGAGGTTGTCCCAGCGGGCGAAGGACTCGGTCAGCGGCGCCTTGGACGCCTTGCCTTCGGCCTTCATCTTCTGGAACACCGGCGACTCGCTGAGCTGCAGGCGGATGTACACCGAGATGATCAGCAGCAGGATCGACAGCAGGAAGGGGATCCGCCAGCCCCAGGCCTCGAAGGCCTCGGTGCCCAGCAGGGTGCGGCAGGTGAGGATCACCAGCAGCGACATGAACAGGCCCAGGGTCGCGGTGGTCTGGATCCACGAAGTGAAGAAGCCGCGCTTGCCCTTTGGCGCATGCTCGGCCACGTAGGTCGCCGCGCCGCCGTACTCGCCGCCCAGGGCCAGGCCCTGCAGCAGGCGCAAGGTGATCAGGATGATCGGCGCGGCCACGCCGATGCTCGCGTAGCTGGGCAGCATGCCCACCACGGCGGTGGACACGCCCATGATCACGATGGTGATGAGGAAGGTGTGCTTGCGCCCGATCATGTCCCCCAGCCGGCCGAACACGATGGCGCCGAAGGGCCGCACGGCGAAGCCGGCGGCGAAGGCGAGGAGGGCGAAGATGAAGGCGGTGGTCTCGTTGACGCCGGCGAAGAAGTGCTTCGCGATGATCGCCGCCAGGGAGCCGTACAGATAGAAGTCGTACCACTCGAACACCGTGCCCAGGGACGAGGCGAAGATGACCTTGCGCTCCTCCCTGGTCATCCCATGGTTGGGCGCGCTACTCGAGGATGTTTCGTCGATTGTTGCCATGAGACCTCTCCGTCTTGTTCTTGTCGTAGGGCGGAGTACTCCACTACCGTTGCCGTACTCAGACCCTGGGGCTGGTGTCATCGGATTGCGGATTGCGCATAGCATGAAAAGAGCGGGCGACCCCGCATCGCTGCGAAGTTCCTGAGAAGCATAATAGTTAACTGTCAGATATCCACTCGTGCCTTTGTAGGAACGACTCGTAGGATGGGTTGAGGAACGATACCCATCGGCCGCGAAGTGATGGGTATCGCTTCGCTCAACCCATCCTACGTCTGGGACCAGCTTCCTCCCGCAGGCCGGCCAGCACGCGCTGGGCGTTCTCCTCGCAGCCCATGCCTTCGGGCTTGCCCTCGATACCGGCGATGATCGCCAGCAGCTGCGCGCGGTTGTTGGCCAGGCGCTGCTGCATGGCGTCGATCTCGGCCACCTTGCGCTGGAGGCTTTCCAGTAAAAGGCTATGGCGATCCGCCGATGGGTTCGCGTCGGGCATGAGGCCGCGCATTTCCTCCAGGCTGAAACCGGCCTGCTGCCCGCAGGTGATGATCTCCAGCCTGTGCAAGGTCTGCTCGTCGTAGTCGCGATAGCCATTGCCCAGGCGTTGGGCGCTGATCAGGCCACTGGCCTCATAGAAGCGGATGCGCGAGGCGGTCAGGCCGCTGCGCCGGGCGAGTTCGCCGATTTTCATGGAGTGGGGCTCCCCTATTGACCTTAAGGTTGACTTTAACCTTAGTCTTTGCCGCAACCCAGCCCGCCGTTGCGCCCACCGACGCACGGCGCCACCCTCCGGAGAGCCCCATGTCGCCCTTCCAGCCCCTGCAACTGCCCAACGGCGCCGTCATTCCCAACCGTATCGCCAAGGCGTCGATGGAAGAGAACCTCGCCGCCCGCGACCAGACCCCCTCCGACGAGCTGCTGCGCCTCTACCAGTCCTGGGCCGAGGGCGGCGCCGGGCTGTTGCTGACCGGCAACGTGATGGTGGACGCCCGCGCCATGACCGGCCCCGGCGGTGTGGTGCTGGAGGAAGGCCAGCCGCTGCAACGCTTCCGCGAATGGGCGCGCATCGGCCGGGCCCAGGGAGCGCAGTTCTGGATGCAGATCAACCACCCCGGCCGGCAGATGCAGGCCAACCTCGGCCAGCCCACCGTGGCGCCGTCGGCCGTGGCACTGGACATGGGGGGACTGTCGAAACTCTTCCCGCTGCCCAAGGCCATGGACGAGGTGGAGATCGCCGAGTTGATCCAGCGCTTCGCCCGCACCGCGGCGCTGGCCGAGCAGGCCGGCTTCAGCGGGGTGCAGGTGCACGCGGCCCACGGCTACCTGCTCAGCCAGTTCCTCTCGCCGCTGAGCAATCGCCGCGAAGACCGTTGGGGTGGCTCCATCGAGAACCGCGCGCGCTTGCTGCTGGAGGTGGTGAAGGCGGTGCGGGCCCAGGTGTCGCCCGATTTTTGCGTGGCCGTGAAGCTCAACTCGGCGGACTTCCAGCGCGGTGGTTTCGAGACGAGCGACGCGCGCCAGGTGGTGCTCTGGCTCGGCGAGCTGGCGGTGGACCTGGTGGAGCTGTCCGGTGGCAGCTATGAGGCGCCGGCCATGCAGGGCGACGCCCGCGATGGCCGTACCCTGGCCCGCGAAGCCTACTTCCTCGAGTTCGCCCGGGAGATCGCCGCCGTCGCGCCCATGCCGGTCATGGTCACCGGTGGCATCCGCCGCCTGCCGGTGGTGGAGCAGGTCCTGTCCGGCGGCGTGGCCATGGCCGGCATCGCCACCGCGCTGGCGGTCAACCCGGCCCTGCCCAGCCTCTGGCGAAACGGCCAGGTGGCGGCCAGCGCCGAGTTGCCGCCGATCCGCTGGAAGCGCAAGGCCCTGGCCGCGCTGGCCTACATGTCCCTGGTGAAGCACCAGATGCGCCGCCTGGCCGCCGGCGATGCGCCGCAGCCAGGCGCCTCGCCACTAGGGGCCCTGCTGCGGGAGCAGTGGAGCACCCTGCGCCGTGCCCGGCAGTACCGTCAGTTGATGAGCAACCGCGTCAGTTGATGGCGAACAGGCTGCCGCGCGACGGCCTCAGACCCACTGGTCGTTGCGCTTGCGCTTGACCCGCAGTAGGGTCGGCAGGATCAGCCCGGCCAGCAGCCCGGCTCCCGCGATACTGCCGCCGTAGACCATGTAGCGCATCAGCACCTGCTTGTTCTCGTCGCCGAGCTGGGCCTGGGTCTCGCGCAGTTCGGCGCGGGCCTGGTTCAGCTCGCCGTCCAGGTTCGAACGTGCCGCCTGGAGTTCGTCGATCAGCTTCTTGCGTGCGTCCAGGGTCTCCTGCATGCCCTGTACACGGGTCTTCCAGGTGTCGTCGATGCCTTTCAGCTCGGCGCTGAGCTGGGCCACCTGCTGTTCCAGCTGCGGCAGGCGTTCGGCCTGGCCGGGCACTTCCTGCAGGTCGCGGCTGGGAATCCACACGGTATTGCCGTTCTCGCCGCGCACCTGGCTGTAGTCGCCCCGGGTGCTCAGCAGCTCGACCTTCTGCCCGGAGTTGAGCGTGCCGACAATCCGGTAACCGTCTGTGGGGCCGCTGCGCACATAGGTGGTCAGGTTGTCGCTTACCCAGCGTGCGTTGCTCGCCGCCTCTTCGGCCTGCGCCGGGGCGCCGGCCAACAGCAGGCCACCCAGCAGGCAGGTAGCGAGGGCGCGGATCGAGAACGGGGTAACAGGGGCGGGGCAATGACGGGATAGGGACATGGGCAATCTTCACATGGCGATGGAACGAATCCCGTTGAACGGGCGCGAATTAAAGCCGGCCAGGCGAACTGTTGTAGACAAGAACGAAAGGGTGGGGCGGCGAGCCGCCCGGAGGACCGACAGCAGACAGACAGCGGCTGGGCGGACTGAGTTCACTCGCCAGCGCCCGGGGAGATGGATGGTGCCGCCCGGCCCGGTTCAACGGCGACCTGAGCGCGTTTGCGCGCTACGTGCCGGCAGTACCGGCGCTCACGCCCATGCAACGAGCCTCGGCAGGAGGCGATGGCCTGCCGAGGCTATGCCCGGGGTGAATCGCACGCCCTATTTGAAGAGCGGCGTGAGGTGCTCGTTGAGGTAGAAGCCCTCGGGGTCCAGCTGGCGGCGCAGGCTGCGGAAGTCATGGGCGCGGGGATAGATGGCGGTGACGTCGTCCCCGGTGAGGAAGTGCATCTTGCCCCAGTGCGGCCTGGCGCCGTAGGAGCGCAGGATGGCGTCCACCGCGCGCAGGTAGTCCCAGTAGTCGGTGCCCGGCTCGCCGGAGACGGAAATGGTCACGCTGTCCTGCTCGAAGAAGGGGCTCATCCAGGCGCCATCGCCGGCGGTGAAGCGGTACTCGATGGGATAGATGGCCTCGGGGAAGTCCTCCAGCATGATCTTGCGCACGGCCCGCAGCGCCTCCTTGGCATGCTTGATGGGCACGGCGTATTCCAGTTCGTGGAAGTTGGCGATGTACTCGATCGGGTAGACATCCGAGCTGTAGGCCACCTTCTCGAACTCGCTCTCGAAAATTGGCCGGTCGGTGATGTCCATGACCTTCACTTCGCAGACATCGGTGGTGCGGCCGGTCTTCGAGGTGGCGGCGGTGTCGGGCAGGCAGTAGCAATGCCGGCTGCGTTCGGTCGGGCACCAGAAGAAGCTGAAGTGGCGGTGCTTCTGCGCCAGCTCGTCATGCCGCTCCATCACGCTCTCGAAGTCTTCGCGCCAGATCCGCTCGTGGAGGTTGAAGCTGTCGGTCACCTGCAGGGTGATCTCCGAAATCACCCCCAGCACGCCCAGGGACACGCGCCCGGCCAGGAGCAGGTCCGGCGTGCTCTCGTCCACCGCTATGGTCTCGCCGTTCGGCTGGATCAGCTTCATGCCGACGATGCTCGATGCCAGGTTGCCGAGGGTCAGGCCGGTGCCGTGGGTGCCGGTGGTCAAGGCGCCGGCCAGGGCCTGGCTGTCGATGTCGCCCTGGTTGACCATCGACAGGCCCTCGGCCTTGAGCACGCTCACCAGCTCGTTGATGGTGGTGCCGGCGGCGGCGGTGACGCGCCGCTTGGCGTGGTCGACGTGGCGCACGCCCTTCATGTTGGCGAGGGTCAGGTGCAGGCCATTGGTGAGCGCCACCGGGGTGAAGGAGTGCCCGGAGCCCGCCACCCGTACGTTCAGGCCCTTGCCGGTGGCCTCGCGGATCATGTTGCAGAGTTCATCCTCGCTGGCCGGCGCGCCACGGGCCGCGCGGATGCAGGACTGGTTGCCGACCCAGTTACGCCAATGGGCATGCTCGAGTCCGAATTCGTTGATGTGCATGTTGTTCGACGAAGTGCTCATTATTGTTCTCCCACTTTTCGTACTTGGATTGCGGTATAGCCGTTATCGGTGCGCAGCGCCTTCCGGTTGGGCTGGATGCATGGGATCGGAGAATGAATAAGCCACCTCGGAACCACCATATGTCGATGGATATAGAGCCTCTCCAGTCGAGGCAACGCCCCGGCGTCCATCGCTCCCCGTCGACGTTTTCGAAGCGTTGTTTCCACTGAAAACAACGGCTTACCGACGCGTATATCCGACGACATATGGACGCCACCTTAGGCCCTCCCTAGCGTGAATCCGGTCGAGTCCACAACAACGGAGACAATCATGGGACGACTGAACAACAAGGTGGCGCTGATCACCGGCGGCGCCGGTGGCTGCGGGCTGGCCGCTTCCGAACTATTCGCCCGCGAAGGTGCGAAGGTCGCCATCCTCGACCTGCCGAGCAGCGATGGCGCGGCGGTGGCCGAGCGCATCAACGCCGCGGGCGGCAGCGCCTGCTTCCTGCCCGCCGACGTGTCGAACAGTGAGCAGGTGAACCGCGCGGTGGCCGAGGCAGAGGCGTGCTTCGGCCCCATCACCGTGCTGATGAACCACGCCGGCACCATCCACGCCGCGCCCTTCCTCGAGACCAGCGAAAGCGACTGGGAGCGGCTGATGAACATCAACGTCAAGAGCATGTTCCTGGTGACCCGCGCCGTGCTGCCGAAGATGATCGAAGCGGGTGGCGGCAGCGTCATCTGCACCTCGTCCATCTCCGCCGTGGCCGGCACGCCCATGGAGGTCCTGTACTGCACCACCAAGGGCGCCTGCCACATGTTCGCCCGCGCCATCTCCGTGGAGTTCCGCGACCGCAACATCCGCAGCAACGCCATCTGCCCGGGTTTCATCGGCACCGCCCACGGCCGGCGCGAGCTCGACCTGCTGCGCCAGCACGGCGCCGAGGTGTCCGATGACGCCCTGCGCGCCATGCAGGGCCGCCTCTGCGACCCGAGCGAAGTGGCCGCGGCCGCGCTATTCCTGGCCAGCGACGAGGCCAGCTTCGTCAACGGCGCGCACCTGTTCGTGGACAACGGCTACACCGCCACCTGACCCTCGGGCCCGGCCGGGCCCGAACCCCTTTACCGCACTGCCACCCGACAAGACCTACAAGAGACGAGGCAGCAATGGAAAACATCGGCACGTACGTCATCTACGTCATCATGGCCTGCGCCGTGATCGGCGCCATCGCATCCCTGATCGACCCGGAATCGGAACTGGGCCGCGAGTTCACCGCCGGCCTGCACAGCATCGGGCCGATCTTTATTCCCGTGGCCGGCACCATGGCCGCCATTCCCTTTCTCTCAAGCTTCATCAACCAGTGGATCGCCCCGCTGTTCGCCGCCCTGGGCGCCGACCCCGGCATCGCGGGCCCCATCTTCATCGCCTCGGACATGGGCGGCTACCAGCTCGCCCATGCCCTGGCGCGGGACCCGGAGGGCTGGGTGCTGGGGCTGATCACCGGCTTCCAGTCCGGCGCGACGCTGATCTTCGTCATCCCCGTGGGCCTGGCCATGCTCGCCAAGGCCGACCACAAGTACATGGCCCTGGGAATCATGGCCGGCCTGCTGAGCATCCCCATCAGCATCATCACCATCGCCATGCTCACCCAGTGGCTGGGCCTCAACGTGCGCCCGGACATCGCCACCAGCGGCCCGGCCACCCAGGCGCTGGCGTTCACCCTGCCGATGCTCTTGCGCAACCTGTTGCCGCTGATCGTCTTCTGCGTCGCCCTGGCCGCCGCCCTGCGTTATTTCCCCGGCCTGATGGTGCGGGCCTTCCTGGCCCTGGGACGGGTGATGTACGCGGCGGTCACGCTGGTCCTGGTGGCGTCCATAGTCGAGTACTTCACCGGCTTCTTCAGCCACACCTTCGGCGGCTGGGGCTTCGCCCCCATCATCGCCGACGCGGAGGACCAGTTCCGCGCCCTGGAAATCGCCGGCTACATCGGCATCATGCTCTGCGGCGCCTTCCCCATGGTGTGCCTGATCAAGCGCCATCTCGCCCGGCCCCTGGAGCTGGTGGCGGTGCGCCTGGGCATGTCGCCGGTGGGGGCGGCGGGCATCCTCGCCGCCTCGGCGAACATCCTGGCGATGTTCCGCCTGGTGGCGGACATGCCGCCCAAGGACAAGGTGCTGGTGATCGCCTTCTCGGTCTGCGCGGCCTTCACCTTCGGCGACCACATGGCGTTCTCCGCCAACTTCCAGCCCACCTTGATCCTGCCGCTGATCATTGGAAAACTGAGCGGCGGCCTGATCGGCATGGCCATTGCCTATTGGCTGGCGGTGCCGAAGGCGCTGCAGCTCGGCCGTGAAGAACGCCCCCGCGAATCGATGCGTGTCTCGGCCGGACTGTCCTGAATCGTGCGGCGCCGTCCCATTGCGGGGCGGCGCCGCATTCTCCCGGATCAAGACAACGAGCGCGGTCAGTCATGAACAACCAGGAAGCCAGCAGGGTGGCGGGCGTGATCGCCGCCGTGGGTACCGCCAATCTGGGCCAGAGCCTCTGCGCGCTGCTCGAAGGCGAGGTGCGCTTCGACATGAGTTGCGCCTATCTCTTCCGCTTCGACCGCCCCGCGGTGCTGCTGCACGACGGCTACAACGGCGGGGTGCCGGCGAAGACCATGAGCGCCTACCTGCGCGGCGGCTACCTGCTGGACCCGTTCTACGTCGCCTGCATGCACGAGCACCCGGCCGGCGTCTGGCGCATGAGCGAGCTGGCGCCGGACAGCTTCTTCTCCTCGGGCTTCGCCATATCCCCCGACCTGCATCCCTGCGTGTCGTCCACCCACGGCAGCCTGGTGGAGGAGGTGGGCTACATCGTTCCGCTGCAAGCCCATACGGCCGTGGTCTTCTCGCTGATGAAGGCCAGCCAGCACGGCCCATTCACCGACGCGGAAACCCGCCGCCTGCAAGCCCTGCAACCTATCGTCAGCAAGGCCTTCGAGGCCCACTGGCGGCTGCGTCCGGAAGAACCCGGCGAAGCCCCGGACACCCCCGGCAGCCAGCTCGAAAGCGCCTTCGTCGACATCCTCCAGGGCCAGCTCACCGACGCCCAGCGCTACATCGCCAAGCTCCTGCTGCAGGGCCACAGCAACGGCTCCATCGCCCACCTGCTGGGTATCTCCGAAGGCACGGTGAAGGTGCACAAGCACAACATCTACCAGCGCCTGCAGATCTCCAGCAACGCCGACCTGTTCCGCCTGTTCATCAACTACATCTCCGCGACGCCCAGGTAGGATGGGTTGAGCGAAGCGATACCCATGCTGTTCGTTGGGCGCCACGCCCACCGAAAGCACCGCACCGAAAGTCTGCTGCGACTTGCACATGGCTCATGGCGATTGATAGCCTTCCGGGCCTGGAAAACCAGCAGGTCTGGGTATGGTGATCAGGGTTGTCGAAGCACAAGAAGTAGACCAGCAGCGGATTGCCATTCCCGGTTGGGAGCAGCAGTACACGCAGATGTCCGCTGGGCGATTCTCGGGAAGGATCCTGCATGCCGAGGTCGAGGGGATCGAGCTCTACGAGGAGCAGATGAACCTGCGCGTGGAGCAGGAATTCCACGCGCCGCCCGGCGCCCTGGTCTTCAGCTTCGACATGTCGGAGCAAACGCTTTATCTGCTGGATGGCGAAACCCGCAACGCCTGGGTGACGCCGGAGAACTATCGCGAGGTGGCGGTGGTGATCAAGCAGGCGGTGCAGTGGGGCCAACCGCTCGACGCGTACTCCGACCTGGTGCTGACGCCGCTTCGCTCCGCTGGCTGCCGGTCGGTCGCGGCCTCGCTCAGCAACCTGCTCACCGGTGCGTCCGGCGGCCAGCACCAGATGGATGCTCCCGGCGTTGCGCAGACCATCGTCTCCGACTGCTTCTCGCTGCTCTTTGAAGCGCCGCTCGGCGAGGGCCAGCGCTCGCGCTCCAGCGTCCAGGCCAAGCGCGTCGTGCAGCGGGTCAAGGAAGTGGTGAACGATTGTCCCGAGGAGAACTTCGGGATGACCGAGCTGGCGGCCAAGGTGGGCGTCTCGCCGCGCGGCCTGCAGCAATCCTTCCTGCGTTATGCCGGCATCCCGCCCATCGTCTGGCTCAGGAACCGGCGTTTGAACGCGGCGCGCCGCGACCTGCTGGGCGCCGCCGAGTCGGGCATGACCGTGGCCGAGGTGGCCATGAAATGGTCGTTCTGGCACCTGGGCCGCTTCTCCCAGTCCTACCACGCCCTCTTCGGCGAGTACCCCAAGGCCACGGTCAAGCAGGGTTGCCGGTCCTAGCGGAGCGGTTGCGAACCCCGGCGTAGCAGCGAGCTCTGCTCGCGAACCGATCCGTTCGCGAGCAGAGCTCGCTCCTACATTTGCATCAACCCAGCATCAACCCAGCATCAACCCAGCATTTCGCGCATCCGGTACCAGGCCATGCCCAGGGCCAGCAGCGGCGCGCGCAGCAGCTTGCCGCCGGGGAAGGTCAGGTGCGGCACCGCGCTGAACAGGTCCAGGCCCTGGCTTCGGCCGGCATGGATGGCCTCGGCCAGGAGCTTGGCCGACCAGTGGGTGACGTTCAGGCCGTGGCCGGAATAGCCCTGGGCGAAGTACACGTTCGGATGCGCCTTGAGCCTTCCGACCTGCGGGAATCGATTGGCGGTGATGCCGATCATGCCGCCCCACTGGTAGTCGATCCTGACCTGTTCGAGCTGGGGGAACACCTTGAGCACCTTCGGCCGCATGTAGGCGCCGATGTCCTTCGGGTCCCTTCCCGAGTAGTGGCAGGCGCCGCCGAAGAGCAGGCGCCGATCGGCCGTCAGGCGGTAGTAGTCCAGCCCCACCTTCTGGTCGCACAGCGCCAGGTTCTGCGGAATCAGCTGCGCCGCGAGGGACTCGGGAAGCGGCTCGGTGGCGACCACGTAGCTGCCGGCGGGCAGGACCTTGCCGCTCAGCCGTGGCTCCAGTTCATCCAGGTGCGCGTTGCAGCCGAGCACGAGGTTGTCGGCGATCACCCGGCCCTTGGCGCAATGGACGACCACGGACTTCCCATGCTCGATGCGCAGCACCGGGCTCTGCTCGAAGATCCGCGCGCCGAACGCGCCCGCCGCCCTGGCCTCGCCCTTCACCAGGTCCAGCGGGTGCAGGTGGCCCGAGCCCATGTCGACCAGGCCGCCGGCATAGCAATCGCTCGCCACTACCTCACGCATGTGGTCAGGGCCTACGAGCCGGGTCTGATGCGGATAGCCGAGCGCATTCAGTTCCTCCTGCTCCTGGGCCATGGCGGCGAACTGGGCGGGGGTGTTGGCCAGCTCGCAGAAGCCCCAGCGCAGGTCGCAGTCGATGTTCAGGTCGCGGATGCGCTCGGCCACCAGGGTCACCGAGTCGAGGCCCGCGCGTTCCAGGTAGCGGACCCCTTCCTCGCCCACGTATTTGGCGAAGCCGCTGACGTCGTGGCCGATGCCACGTATCAGCTGGCCGCCGTTGCGCCCGCTCGCGCCCCAACCGATGCGGCGAGCCTCCAGCAGCACCACGGAGTGGCCGCGCTGGGCCAGCTCCAGTGCGGTGTTGACGCCGGTGAGTCCACCGCCGACGACGCAGACGTCCGCGCGGACGTCCCCCGCGAGCGAGGGGTACAGCTGTTTGTCCCGGGCGGTTGCGGCGTAGTAGGACGCGGCATGCTCCTCGGAGTGAGTCATGGGTCGTTCTCGATTCATTGGTTGAACTTGATCTTGCTCCAGGTGCGGGTCATCAGGCGCATGATCTTGGGCGGCGGCGCCTTGGCGATGTACAGCTTGTCCAGCACTTCCTGGCTCGGGTAGACCTCCGGGTTGTTCAGCGTGGCCGGGTCCAGGAGCGCCTTCGAATCGGCGTTGGCGTTGGGGTAGCCGACGTACTCGCTGATGCTGGCGATCACCTTGGGTTCCAGGATGTAGTTGATGAACGCGAACGCCTGGTCCGGGTTCCTGGCATCGGCGGGGATGGCCATCAGGTCGAACCAGAGGTTGGCGCCTTCCTTGGGGATGCTGTAGGCGATCTGGATGCCGTTCTTGGCTTCCTGCGCCCGCGCGGCGGCCTGGAACACGTCTCCGGAGTAGCCGAAGGCCACGCAGATATCGCCATTGGCGAGGTCGGAGATGTACTTGGACGAGTGGAAGTAGGTGACGTAGGGCCGCAGCTCCAGCAGCTTGGCCTCGGCCTTGGCGTAGTCGGCCGGGTTCTTGCTGTTGGGGTCGAGCCCCAGGTAGTTGAGCACCGAGGGGATCAGCTCGTCGGCCGAGTCCATGAAGGCGACACCGCAGGACTTGAGCTTCTTGAGGTTTTCCACCTCGTAGAGCACGGACCAGGAGTCGATGCGGTCGACGCCCAGTACCTGTTTCACTTTCTCGACGTTGTAGCCGATGCCGTTGGTGCCCCACAGGTAGGGCACCGAGTGGCGGTTGCCCGGGTCGTTCTGTTCCAGCAGCTTGAGCAGCACCGGGTCGAGGTGCTTCCAGTTCGGCAGCTTGCTGCGGTCCAGCTCCAGGAACACCCCGGCATCCACCTGGCGGGTGAGGAAGTGGTTGGAGGGGACGACCACGTCGTAGCCGGAACGTCCCGCGAGCAGTTTGCCTTCCAGGGTTTCGTTGGAATCGAACACGTCGTAGACCGGCTTGATACCGGTGGTCTTCTGGAACTCGCCCAGGGTGTCCGGGGCGATGTAGTCCGTCCAGTTGTAGACGCTGAGGGTCGGTTCAGCGTGGGCGACCAAGGCCTGCGAGGCCAGGGCGAAGGGCGCGAGGTAGCGCAGCAGTCTCATAGCGACTCCCGTGTTCTTGTTGTGGTGGCGCAATGGCGGTGGGTCAGACGCTCAGCAGCAGGAACTCGCGCTCCCAGGAGCTGATCACCCGCTTGTAGTTCTCGTGTTCGGCGCGCTTAACGGCAACGTAGCCCTGCACGAACTTGCGGCCCAGGTACTCCTGGAGCACCTGGCAGTCCTCCATCTGGGCCAGCGCGTCTTCGATGGTGATGGGCAGGCGCAGGTTGCGGCGTTCATAGGCACGCCCTTGCACCGGGGTGCTGGGGGCGACCTTCTCGATCATGCCCAGGTAGCCGCAGAGCAGGCTGGCGGCCAGCGCGAGGTAGGGGTTGGCGTCGGCGCCGGGCAGGCGGTTCTCGACCCGCGTGGCTTCGGCCGAGGACGGCGGCACGCGCAGCCCCACGGTGCGGTTTTCCTCGCCCCACTCGACGTTCACCGGCGCCGAGGTGTCGGGCAGGAAGCGGCGGAAGGAGTTCACGTTCGGCGCGAACATGGGCAGCACCTTCGGGATGTACTTCTGCAGGCCGCCGATGAAGTGCAGGAACCGCTCGCTCTTGGAGCCATCCTCGTTGGCGAAGATGTTCTTGCCGGTGGCCACATCCAGCACGCTCTGGTGGATGTGCATGGCGCTGCCCGGTTCGTCGGTGATGGGCTTGGCCATGAAGGTCGCGCTCACATCATGCTTGAGCGCGGCTTCGCGCATGGTGCGTTTGAACACCGTGATCTGGTCGGCCAGGCTCAGGGCGTTGCCGTGACGGAAGTTGATTTCCATCTGCGCCGGGCCGTCTTCATGGATCAGCGTGTCCAGGTCCAGGCCCTGCGCTTCGCACCAGTCGTACACGTCCTCGAACAGCGGGTCGAACTCGTTGGTGGCATCGATGGAGAAACTCTGACGGCCGCTCTCCGGGCGCCCCGAGCGGCCCACGGGCGCCACCAGGGGGAAGTCCGGGTCGCTGCTGCGCTTGGTCAGGTAGAACTCCATCTCCGGCGCCACCACCGGGCTCCAGCCGTTGTCCGCGTACAGCTTCAGGACGCGCTTGAGCACGTTGCGCGGCGACAGCTCGATGGGGTTGCCGTACTTGTCGACGGTGTCGTGGATGACCATGGCGGTCGGTTCCAGGGCCCAGGGCACCAGGAAGATGGCGTCGGGGTCGGGGCGGCAGACCATGTCGATGTCGGCTTCGTCCAGCAGGGCGTAGTAGACGTCGTCGTCCACGAAGTCACCGGTGACCGTCTGCAGCAGGACGCTTTCCGGGAGGCGCATGCCGCCTTCGGCGAGGAACTTGTTGGTCGGGGAAATCTTGCCGCGGGCGATGCCGGTCAGGTCGCTGACCACGCATTCGACTTCGGTGATCTTTTGTTGTTTCAGCCGTTGCTCCAGTTGCTCGGCGGGGGTGTTCATACAAGCCTCGGAAGGTTCATGGTTGCGGAGTGATGACGCGCCTGCAGCAAACCGCTGCCAGGCCGTGGGACTAGTGTCGTTCGCCGGGGCGAACGCGTTCTATCCACTTTCCGCACGCATGACCGAGGCAGTGGTCACGCGCGAACCCATGGGGGCCCTGATCGATGGGTATCGCTTCGCTCAACCCATCCTACAAGGGCCGTAGGATGCGGTTGAGCGAAGCGATACCCATGCTGCTTGCGGAAACTGTCGGGCGCCGATCACGCTTGCCGCCCGGGCGGTGATTGGCGGAAGCTCTGGCGCCAACGTCCACTGTGATTCGGCCAACCACGGAGCATCGATGGCACTGCCTCCACTGCACAGCATCAAGGTATTCGAAGCGGTCGCCCGCCTGGGCAACCTGGCGGCCGCGGCGGTGGAACTGCACGTCACCACCGGGGCGGTCAGCCAGCAGATCAAGGCACTGCAGGGCAGCCTGGGGGTGGAACTGTTCGAGAAGCGTGGCCGCCACCTGGTGCTGACCGACACGGGCCGGGCGTTGCAGCAACGCATCGCCGGGGCCCTCGGCGAGATCACCGAGGCGGTCCTGGCCCTGCAGAGCGGCGCGAAGCAGGTGCCCGAGGCCATCGAGCTGACGCTGTCGCTGCCGCCCGCCGACGGCGTCACCTGGCTGGCTACGCCCCTGTTCCGTTTCATGGAGGAGAGCCGCGCCGTCCGCCTGAAGGTGATCAAGGCCACCCACTTCAACCAGGTGGACTGGCGCCGGGCCGACGTGGCGGTGGTCTACGGCACGCCGCCCTGGCCGGGCTTCTGGTGGCGCCTGCTGCACGGCATCCGCATGGTCCCGGTGTGCAGCCCGCAGTTCCTCCGGGGCCCCCAGGCCATCCGCAGCGTGGAGGACCTGGCGCGGCACCGGCTGCTGCACGAGGACAACGGCGCCCAGTGGCAGCAGTGGCTGGCCGAGGCGGGCTACTTAGGCGCCGGTGCCGCGGACGTCTACTTCGAGGACTTCGCCATGGTGCTGCAGGCGGCGCGGGACGGCTTCGGCGTGGCCTTGAGCGACGAGATCGTCTCGTCCCGCGACCTCGACGAGGGCCGCCTGGTGCAGCCCCTGGCGCTCTCGGTGCCGGCGGTGCACAACTACTACTGCGTGTGCACCGAGGCCAAGCGGGAGCGCCCCGAGGTCATGGCCTTCATCGACTGGCTGATGTCGACGGCCAACTGAACCAAGCCGCCTCAGTAACCGTAGCGACGGCCGTCGGTGAACTGCACGTCGGTGAGGATGCTGATGTCCTTCACCACCTTGTACAGCTGCGAGTCCTTGATGAGTTCCGGGTCGCTGAATTTCTCCCCCTTGGCCCGGCCATCCTGGATCGCCAGCATCTTGTCGCGGACCTGGAGCACGTCGTCATAGGTCATGCTCGGCACGCGGTTCGGGTCCTCGTCGGCGTGGGCGCCGTAGAGGGTGGTGTTCTTGTCGATCAGCGCCAGCGTTGCCGTGAGGGAGTCGATGTAGTCGCCGAGGTTCCCCGACAGCAGCCAGGACGGATAGAGGTGGTCGCCCGAGAGCAGGATGTTGTTCGCCTCATCGAAGAGCGCCACTTCATCGCGGGTGTGGCCGGGGGTGCTGATCATCTTCACCTTGTAGCCGCCCAGGTCGATCTCCTCGCCCGGCTTGACCAGCCGCTCGACCTTGAACGGCGGCAGGCTCAGGTGATCGATGTTGCCGAGGTGGACCGGCTCCGGCACCTGGTAGAGGCCGTCGTCCTGCTGGAACCCTCGGACGAAGGGAAGGTCCGGCAGGTAGATGCTGGAGAAGTTGTGCAGCCCGCCGAGGTGATCGAAGTGCAGGTGCGAGGGCAGCACCGACAGCGGCTTGTCGGTGACCGTGCGCACCAGTTGGGTGATGTCTTCCGTCTGGTTGGCGCCGGCGTCGAACATCAGTGCGCGCTCTTCGCCCACCAGCAGGTACGAGTAGTTCTTCTGGTAGTAGTGGGGTTCGCCGATGGCGTAGAGATGGTCGGAAATCTTGTGCAGCACGAAGCTCGGCTTGCCCTGGTCGGGTGCCTCAGTGGCTCCGGCCGTGGATACGAAGCCCATCAGGGCCAGGCTGGCCATTGCCAGGCTACCGGCGATTTTTCCCATGAACGCAGTCCTCTTGTAGTTGTGCGGAGCGCGCGTTCGAGCGGCGTCGAACGGCCCGCGTATCTCAAGGGACGGCGGCCTTGCGGACAATGGATTTGATCTGAAGGGCGGCGGTTTAGCCGGGCTAAAGGATCGTCTCGGAACGCGTCATCAGGCGAGCAGGGTGGGGGCCGCGCTTCACCGGTCCACCCTTGTGCTTCGGGTAGGCTCCGTGGGTGGATGTGGAAAGCGACATCCACTACTGGCCCTCCACGTCGAACACCCCCATCAACTCCTCGAGAAAGGCACTGACCAGTTCGCCAGGGCGGGACGAGCGGCGCATGGCGGCCTGGAAGTCCACTTCGTAACGCAACAGCTCTGGGTTCAAGGCCCGCAATTGCCGCTGCTCCACATGCCGGGCCGCGTAGTGCTCGGGCAAAAAGCCCAGGTGCTGGCCCGAGAGGATCAGCAGGGCCGCGCCGTCCATGCTGTCGGTCAGCGCGGTCAGGTGCTCCAGTGCCGTGGGGGCCGGCATCTCCGGCAGGGGATGGCTGGGCCAGACCCACTCATGCTCGGCGACATCCTGGTGGTCCAACCCGCCGGCCTCGGGGTACAGGGGGTGGGTGGCACCGCAGTAGGCCACCTGGGTTTCACGGAACAGCGGCAGGTAGTCCAGGCTGTCGAGGCGCCGCCAGAAGTAGCCGATGGCGAGGTCGAGGTGCCCGTTGATGAGCTTCTCCTCGAGGAAGGTCGAGGACAGCTCGGTGAACTGGAAGAACAGGCCCTGATGGCGGGCGCGCAGGCGGGCGACGGCCAGGGCGATCTGCTTGTTCGCCTGCGGGTCGAGCTGCCCGAGCAGGCCGATGTTGAGGGTGCCGCTGAGGGTGCGGTTGATCTGCTGGACTTCGAGCCGAAAGCCCTCGGCGGCGGCCAGCAGGCGCCGCGCGGCCTCCAGGAACTGGCTGCCCTTGGGCGTCAGGGCGAAGCCCCCTCGGCCGCGCTGGCACAGGCGGAAACCCACGCGGGTTTCCAGCGACGCCAGCTGGGCGCTGATGGTGGGCTGGGTGGTATTGAGCGCGCCCTGCGCGGCGGAAATACCACCGGCCTCGACCACGGCGAGGAAGACCCGGATCAGGCGGATATCCAGTTCCGAAACGTTGCCCAGCATCTGGTACCTCGGATTTATATAGATGGTGATCTATGTGAACAGTGGTAGCGCGTGATTTTACGGCGCGTTGGCCGGGCCTAGATTCTGCCTTCGACGGCACGGGATTGCGCAAGTGTAGGGACGTGACAGGCAGTTGTCAGCGCGCCGGGGTGAGGTGACCAGTACCCTGCGCAGCATAGATGGATGCCCTATGTAAGCGGCCGAGCCGAATCCTCCACAAGAACAATATCGCGTAGAGCAGGAGCGCCCCATGTCCGGGTCCAGCCATACCGCCCACACTGCCGAAGCCGGCACCGGGCTGGCCATCGAAGGCCATTCCATCGACTACATCCCCGAGTCCGAGCGCCACGCTCGCCTCTCCAGCCAGGGGCCGTTCTGGTTCCTCGGCAACTTCCACTTCTTCACCATTTCCATCGGTTTCGTCGGGCCGAGCCTGGGCCTGTCCGCCCTGTGGACGACCCTGGCCGGTGCCCTGGGCATCATGTTCGGCACCCTGTTCATGGCCTTCCATGGCTCCCAGGGGCCGGAGATGGGCCTGCCGCAGATGATCCAGTCGCGGGCCCAGTTCGGTTATCGCGGGGTGGTGCTGGCGCTGCTGGCCACGCTCTTCGTGTTCGTCGGCTTCAACGTGGTCAACGTCTCGCTGATCATGGGTGGCCTGCACAACGTCTTCGGCCTTCCGCCGGTGCCGGTGGCCTGCGCGGTGATCGCCGTGGGCGCCTTGCTGTCGATCTACGGCCACGACCTGATGCACAAGGCCTTCAAGTGGGCGCTGATGCTGACGCTGCCGCTCTACGCGCTGGTGACCCTCGCCCTGCTGTTCGGCGCGGGGCAGGGTGACGCGCCCGCCGCGGAACCGAGCAGCCTGGGCTTCAGCTGGGTCGCCTTCGCCACCCAGTTCGCGATTGCCGCCAGCTACAACATCTCCTACGCACCCTACGTGTCGGACTACTCGCGCTACCTGCCGAAAAACACCAGCCGCACCAAGCTGATTGCCGCGGTGTTCCTCGGCGCGTCGTTGTCGGGGGCGTGGATGATCGGGCTCGGCGCCTGGCTGGCCGAGTTGCTGCAGGCCTCCGACGCCCTGGTGGCGCTGGATCGGGTCGGCTCTTCGCTGTTCCCGGGCCTGGGCCATGTGCTGGTGCTGGTATCGGTGGTCGGCTTCCTGCCGGTGATCGCCCTGAACACCTACAGCGCCATGCTGACCCTGCTCACCGGCGTGGATTCGGTGCGTCGCATCACCCCCACGCCTCGCGCGCGGGTGCTGTCGATCCTGGTCATCACCCTGGTGCTGCTGGCGTGCGTCCTGTCGATTCGCGGCAGCGGCATCTCCATCCTCAATACCTTCCTGGTGCTGATGCTGTACTTCCTGGTGCCCTGGACCGCAGTGAACCTGGTGGACTACTTCGGCGTGCGCAAGGGCCGCTACGCCATTCCGCACTTCTTCACCCCCAACGGCATCTACGGCGCCTGGCAGCTGCGCGGCATCGTGGCTTACCTGGTGGGCTTCGTCTGCATGATCCCGTTCTTCTTCATCTATGACGCCGCCGCCGGTGAGGAAGTGTTCGTCGGCCCCATCGCGCGGATGCTCGATGGCGTGGACGTCGCCTGGCTGGTGGGCCTGCTGGTATCGGGCCTGACCTACTACCTACTCAGCCGCTCCCTGGACCTGGACGCGGAGCGCCGCGTGGTCGACGCCATCAGCGAAGCCGACATCCTCGCCATGACCGGCCACGCCGGCGAACCTCGCCCGTGACAGCAGGGACCCAAAGCATGAACGCCTCCAAACCCGTCACCGTGGCCTGCTGCCAGTTGGCGCCCAGCGTGGGTGATCCGGCCCACAACCGGCGTGTCAGTGAACGCGCGATCCGCAGCGCCGCACTGCGCGGCGCCCAGGTGGTCGTGCTCCCCGAACTGGCGCAGAGCGGCTACGTCTTCCATGACCGCGCCGAAGCCCTGGCGCTGGCCGAAACCCAGGACGGCCCGACGCTCCAGCTCTGGCAAGGGCTGGCGCGGGAGCTGGGCATTGTCATCGTGGGCGGCTTCTGCGAGCGGCTGGAGGGCGAGCGGGTGGCCAACAGCGCGGCGCTGATCGATGCCAGCGGCGTGCGGGCGGTCTACCGCAAGGCGCACCTGTGGGATGGTGAGAACCTCATCTTCACCGCCGGCGACGAAGCGCCGCCGGTGGTTGAAACGGCCTTCGGCCGGATCGCGGTGATGATCTGCTACGACCTGGAGTTCCCCGAATGGGTGCGCCTGCCGGCCCTGGCCGGCGCCGAGCTGCTCTGCGCCCCGGTGAACTGGCCCTGGAGCCCGCGCCCGGACCACGAGCGCCCGGCGGAAGTGGTGCGGGTGCAAGCCAACGCCTCGGTCAACCGCCTGTTCGTCGCCGCCTGCGACCGGCACGGTAATGAGCGCGGCGTGAATTGGGTACAGGGCTCGGTGATAGTCGACGCCGACGGCTTCCCTCGCGCCGGCCCGGCAGAGGAGGGCGGCGAGCAGATACTGCTCGCCACCCTGAACCTGGCGGACGCGCACAACAAACGCATCAGCCGCCACAACCACCTCCACCAGGACCGCCGACCAACCCTGTATGGCGAGGCGGGCTTGCTGGCCTGATTCCTGTGGGGGCGAATTCATTCGCCAAGGGCAACCCCGTTGCCCGCTTACCCGGCACGCGGTCTCTCCTGTAGGAGCGAATTCATTCGCGATCACCCCCGCGCCGCGCCACCCCTGTAGGGGCGATTTCAATCGCCAAGGGCAACCCGTTGCCCCCTAACCCGACACGCGCGCTCTCCTGTAAGAGCGAATTCATTCGCGATCGCCCCCGCGCCGCACCACCCCTGTAGGGGCGATTTCAATCGCCAAGGGCAACCCCGTTGCCCCCTCACCCGGCACGCGCTCTCTCCTGTAGGAGCGAATTCATTCGCGATCGCCCCCGCGCCGCACCCACCCCTGTAGGGGCGATTTCAATCGCCAAGGGCAACCCCGTTGCCCCAACAAAACAAAGGCCCCTCTCCCACCCCGGAAGAGGGGCCCACCTCACCTCACACCAACGGCAATTGCTGCATCTTCGCCAACCGCAAGAAATCCTTCTCGTTGCTCCGGGACAAATAGATCAAGGCCTCCATCAACGCACTCTCCTTGACGTTGTCCAGATAGGGCCCGGGAATCCCCTCTCGCATAGCCGCATTGTCCAGGAGGACTTCAGCCAGCACCCGTACCGTGTTCAGCCGCGAATCCAGCCGATTCACCAGCTCCCACAACCGCCGCTCATCAAGGTCGTCGCTCATACCGACACCTCCTTGCCGCTAACCATAAAGGCCGGCAAATCCCGCCAGGCCACCCACACCTCACCCTGCCAACGCACCACACCAATCCGCCGACCTTCGTAGCTCAGCTCGTTACGACGCGGCGCCGCATCAGGCACCCGGTGGTAGTCATGCAGCGTCGGCACCAGCACCGCACTGAGCCAGCGGCCGACAGCCTCATGCTCAGGCCCGCCGAACTGGAACAGCGCCCGGTAGGCGCCGATATCGCTGATGGCGGTGATCTCTTCATGGAAGTCGTGGGTGTAGCCAAGACAGAGGGTTTGCTGTTCGTGAGGCTCCAGGGCCTGGAGCAAGGGGAGGGCATCGGGAAGCCCGATCAGCCGTGCAAAGTCATGGGCGACGAACCAGGGCTGGTTGTCGACCATCACGGCGCGCAGGCGTTGGTGGTGGTGATAGAAAACGACAGGGGTATATGCATCGTGCATGGTGGAGCTCCAACGTAAGGTTGAGGAGCTGCCGCCATTCGCTGTCAATCGAAGGGTGGCAGAGTCACGCGGGGTTGACAGACCGGTACGTTGGCGCCGGCAGGCCACGAGGACCTCCCCGCGCGACCTGCCATAAAGCAGTGCAGCCTTTAAAGCTGCATGCGTGCCGATGCCTGCAAAAGACATTCGCCGTCTTTCGCATGCACCTTGCGGCGCAATCGCGCCAACGTATGCGGGCTGTCAAACCCGGTCACGGAATTGACCGTGACGGGGAGGGACACTAGCCAGGGCACGCGTAGGGCCTCAAGGCTAATGGGGTGTGGGAAATTTCTCTGTAGGGAGGGAGATAAATGATCAGAAATTTCTGTAGGCAATAGCCGTGCGGGCGATGCTATGGCGTTGGTAGCCCGCAGTCCGTATGCATTGCGCATAAGCTGCTTCCAGCGGATCTCTGCCGCTCGCAATTGGCTGCTATCGTCCAGAAGTGGAAACTGGAGTAAAAATAAATCTCCCCCCTTTTCCGTCTTTCCATGGTTTCAAGGCACCGTCGCCCGGCGGCACCTGCCGCATTCCCTCTTCGACCTCGCGCCGCCAGTACCCCGCCCAACGTACAACTCCAGATACTGGCTACTTAGTATCGCGCCAAGGTATTCTCCTGGTCCTATGGGCTTTTCATACAAAGCCTCCCACCATATAGCTTCAGGCAGAAGGATTGCCATGGACAACAGGGCTACTGGAACAGCAATCGCTGGAGCGATGCCTCAGGGTTCTGTCCGCCAATGCGTTTTGGGTCTCCGCTTCCATCCAGTCATACAAACCTCCTCACCTCCTATCCCGCCCCTGTTTGTAGTTTCAGTACCAATCCATCCATTTTGTTTAGAAGCACTTAAATCATGCTGTGCGCAAAAAAAAGGACAGTAATCCATGAGTTATCTTGCAACAACTTACAATATCATGATTGCGTCACCTGGAGACGTTGCATCAGAGCGGTCGATAATTAGTGAATCGCCCCGGCTTTCCTAGACACTCTCCAAGCTCTGGAAATAACGCTTTTCAAACTCCACTGGCGATAGCTGCATAGCGCTGCTGTGCCGGCGTTTGGGGTTATAAAACATCTCGATGTAATCGAACACATCACTCCGGGCTTCTTCGCGGGTGCCGTAGGTTTTTCGTCGGATGCGTTCCCGCTTCAGCAACTGGAAAAAGCTTTCCGCCACCGCGTTGTCGTGGCAGTTACCGCGTCGACTCATGCTGCTGATCAGGTTGTTGGCCTTGAGGAAGCTCTGCCAGTCCGAGCTGCTGAACTGGCTGCCCTGGTCGGAGTGGATCATCACTTCCTGCTTGGGCTTGCGCCGCCACACCGCCATCAACAGGGCATCGATAGCCAGGTCGCTGCACATCCGTGGCTTCATCGACCAGCCGATCACCTGGCGTGAAAACAGATCCAGCACCACCGCCAAATACAGCCAGCCTTCATAGGTGCGGATGTAGGTGATGTCGGTGACCCAGACCTTGTTCGGTTCACTAACGTTGAATTGCCGCTCCAGGCGATTGGGCGAAGCCACCGTTGGCCGGCCGCCGTAATAGCCGGGGCGCCGCCGATAGCCGGTCTGTGAGCGCAGCCCTTCTCCTCGCATCAGGCGAGCCACGCGGTGCCGGCCACAGGACTCCCCCAGCTCACGCAGGTCGTCGTGAATCTTGCGATAGCCGTAGACCCCACCGCTTTCCAGCCAGGCATGTTTGATCAACCCGAGTAGGCGCTGATCTTCCTTGGCGCGTACGGATTTCGGCTCGGTCAGCCAGGCGTAGTAACCGCTGGGATGCACTTTCAGGGTCTGGCAGAGACGTCGAACCGGGTACTCCACCGACAGCTTGCTGATGAAGGCGTACTTCAGCCGGACTCCTTGGCAAAGTACGCGGCGGCCTTTTTTAGGATGTCTCGCTCTTCGGTCACTCGCTTGAGTTCGGCGCGCAGACGACGCAGTTCGGCCTGCTGATCGTCGTCTTGCTGCCGCTGCGCCTGGGGCTTGCCGTAGCGCTTGATCCAGGCATACAGGCTATGCACCGACATGCCTAACCGCGCTGCCACCTCGGCTACGGGGAGGCCGCGCTCGGTCACTTGTTTGACCGCTTCGATTTTGAATTCTTCGGGGTAACGCTGGTTGCTCATGGCACCTCCTAATGGGCCTCATTATGAGGCTTGGAGGTGTCTACGAAACTAGGGGCGATTCAATTTGATGAGCTAAGCAACTTAATTGACTCTCTGAGAGCTACTAAGAAGGAATTTAATCGTCAAGAGCTTCATTTGATTCTTGAGTCCGCCTTCATTAGAGGTAGAGAAAAAAACGATATCCCTCTTGTGGATGGGAAGTCCTATGCGGATACCGAAGATCTTGGGGATTTCCTATACAAACTAGGTCTCATCTCCCGCATTCACGACGACGGCAAAGAGTTCACTCACTTCACCAACGACCCTGATCTTTATCGCTCTATGGAAAACAAGAAAAACCATATAACTTGGTCCATTCACCCGGCTTATAGAAAGTTTCTAAACATCCACTAAGGAAAAGGAGGGGTAAGTGAGAAATGGTGGGCTTATTTTATTAATTCTAATTATCCGCACTTGGCCAGTTTCTGCTGCTTCCCATCGGCCGCTTCGGGTCGATAGCAACTGGCAAACGTGGACCTTCGGTTGAGCCATTCCCCGCCCAGCGTATTGATCAAGTACGAAACCTGATTGCTTTCGTCGGGCGGATAACACGCCAGCGCCATCCGCGGTGGCGAGACCAGCGTACAACCTCTCCCAGGTCATGTGCCCCACAGCACTACCGATGATTCCGATAGCGTTCGGTCAAGGCCTGCACGAGGGTGACGTAGGATTGCGTCTCGGCGTAGGGTGGCACCCCCTTGTACTGGACCACGGTCGCTTCGCCGGCGTTGTAGCCGGCCAACGCCAGCACCTGGTTGCCGTTGAAGCGCTTGAGCAGCCAGGCCAGGTAGCGCGTGCCGCCGCGAATGTTCTGTCGCGCGTCGAACGGGTCGTCCACGGCGAAGCGCTCGGCGGTGGCGGGCATCAGCTGCATCAACCCCTGGGCGCCGGCCACGGAAATGACGTGGGGGCGAAACGCCGATTCGGCATGCATCACAGCGCGGATCAGCGCCTTGTCGACCCCGTACTGACCCGAAGCGGCTTCGATCTCCCGCCGGTAGGAGCGGGTGTCCAGGCGCAGTGAGGCCACCTTGAAGTCCTTCGGCGCCATGCACAGGTAGCAGCCCTTGATGTAATCGAGCTCAAGGACGGTGACCCGAGCGGAGATCCCGACGGGGCGCCGGCTCACGTATTTACGAACACCCTTGTGGACGAAGGTGTACACCCGAATCCGCATCGCGCCTGGGTCGTTGCCTCGCACAATCTTTGGCTGGGCCTTTGCCTTGGCGCCGGCAGTGGCGCCCGCCTTGCCCTCCAGGTGAGTGCAGCGGGCGCTGGCGATGGCTTGGCTTGGGTAGCTGATGGTTCCGTCCTTGGCTTGGCACTTGAACGTGGCGCTGGCGCACAGCGGAGCGACCAGCAAGGCCAGCTGGATGCAGCCAAGAAGGCTCTTGTGAGCCCATTGCCATGCACTGGAACTCATTACATCGCTCCGCGCCGCAGGCGCCGATCAGGTCTGGAGGTGCCTTTGGCGGGCCTGTCCTGAGTGGCCCACCGTTCGTACTGGTAGTTATAACCCTTGTAACCGGCCTGGGCGCCTGCCTTGACGTACGGGCTGTCGGCGCTCCCGCTGATCGCCCGCACGACGCGTCGTCCCGGCTTGCCAGGGCCGAAAGCAAAGGTACAGAGCACGAAAAATCTGCCCCCTGGGCCGACGCACCTGGCCAAGACTGAATACAATTCGTGCCCGAATACCCCAGGCCATTTACATGGCTGCCTCGAACAAGGAACCCGCCTCCATGGCCTCCACCGATAAACAGCAAAAACGCGCCCAACGGGCGAAAGCCAAGGCCAAGCAGAACCGTTCGGGCAAAGCCAAGGCCAAGATCAATGTCATCCATCCGTTGCTGGCCAATCCGCTGGTCAACGAGCCATTCGATGATGTGGAAATCGACCTGAGCACCTTCGACTTCAAGGACATCGAAGAGAACGGTTTCGACCCGGCGCACTTCGACGATCTGTTCCAGGCGATGAAAGTCGCCGAAGGCATCAGTCTCCTGGCGTTGAGCCTGGTGTTCCTGCAATACCCGGTGCTGGAACTGGTGGTCGCGGAGGAGTCGGAAGAGTCGGCGACCGACTTCATGATGGGCCTGCTGATCGTTTATCGCGGGATCTTCCACGATGAAGACGAAGACACGGCGGTGAACTGGGTCGGCGGCGAGGCCTTCCAGGCCGCCTACAACGAAGCGTCGATGATCCTGGAGAAGAAGTACGCTCGCGGCACCCCAGGCGCCCGAGTCTAGCCGCGCGCCGAGCGGCTACAGGCGGCAAGCCGATTCGGCCGACCCTAGTTGTTGCGCTGGGTCTGCCCTCTGGCTGCTCGTGACCGGCAGCTACTGACCCCGAGCCGACATCGCCCGCTAGGATCCCATCGGCAACTCAATTTGCCGATGGGCCGCAGCTAACCGATACACCGGCGCCGGAAGAGTACGTTTTCGACATACTCGCGAGGGCGTTTTCAGTTAGTGTTCATGCATGATTTGACTTAATGTGTTGAGTGGTTGTGTGTGAATGCCAGTAAATCCGCTAGTGCTGGCGGAATTTTTTGACATAGCTCTTATCCAGTCTTGAGATAGTGAAAATATGCCTACCTTCACTCACCACGATTTGGCGCTGCTCAATCCATCCTTCGATTCGCCGCTTGTCGACGTGCTGACCGAGCTGGAACACCTCCGCCGCTTCAGACTCGCCGGGTCGACCCCGCCAAGCCTCTTCTTCCAGCTCAAGGGTGTATTCCACATTCTGGAGAGCCTCGGCTCTGCCCGCATCGAGGGCAACCACACAACCCTGGCTGATTACGTGGAAAGCAAGATGGAGGGCAGTGACGCAGCCACCGATCAGCTGCGTGAGATCTCCAACATCGAGAAGGCCATGACCTACATCGAGGAGCATTTCACGGAAGGTAGCGAGGTCAGCCAGCACCTCATTCGAGAGCTGCACGCCATCACTGTCGGCGAGCTGGACCGCGAAGGGGATCGCACCCCAGGTCAGTTCAGGACCGGACCCGTTCGCATTGCGCAATCGGAACACCTGCCCCCCGACGCAGTACAGGTTGCGGCTTACATGGACGAGCTGGTGGCTTTCGTCAACGCGCGCGACCCGCAGAAATACGACCTCATGAAGGTGGCGATCGCGCACCATCGGTTTGGATGGATCCACCCGTTCTCCAATGGCAATGGCCGGGTCGTCCGCTTGTTGACCTACTTGATGCTGATCAAGTACGGGTTCGATGTCTCCGCTGGCGGCCGTCTGCTGAACCCCACTGCAGTGTTCTGTAACGACCGCGAGCGCTACTACGAGATGCTCGGGGAGGCTGATCGCGGCACCCAGGAAGGCCTGGAGAGTTGGTGTGTTTACGTGCTCAAGGGCATCCTGGCTGAGCTGAACAAGCTCGATCGCTTGTGTGATTATCGCTACCTCAAAGCCGAGATCCTGGTGCCTGCACTCAACTTTGCCCGCGAGCGCGAGCACATCACGCAGCAGGAACAGTCGATCCTTCGCCTCCTGCTGGAAACCGACACGGGAGTGGCCAAGTCGGCAGAGCTTGCCGATGCTATGCCTGGCTTGAATGGGCCGCAGCGGACTTACCAGATCAAGAAGCTGGTGGATAAGGGAATGTTGGTGCCGATCCAGCCCGGTGCTCGGCAGTACTCACTCGGCTTTACCCACAACTTTCTCCTCCGCGGCGTGATTCGTATGCTGACCGCCGAGGGCTTCATTCCTGAACCCGTAGTCACAGCACGGCCATAGGCAGTCACTGCCACCCAGAAACAAGAAAAGCGGGCCCCAGGGCCCGCTTTTCTTTGTCCTCACTTTCATCCCAGAGGCATTACTCCCTGGCCCCCGTTGGCCCTCAAACCGACCTCGCCATCCCTACGCTTCCTTCGACTCCCACCTCCGCATCCAACGCCTCCATGCTGAGGTGCGCCGTCTCCTTCAGCAGGTACGAACACAGCGCCACCAGGGCCAGGGCCGCCGCGCCGTAGGCGGCTACGCCATAGGGGCTGCCGGTGCTGATGAGGATGGCGGTGGCCAGGCTGGAGGCGGTGCCGCCGCCGAAGGCCGCGCCTATCTGGTAGGCGGCGGACATGCCGGAGTAGCGCATGTGGCGCGGGAACTGTTCGGCGAGGAAGGCCGGGATGGGGCCCTGGGTCGCGCCCATCAGGGCGCCCACCACCACGTAGGCGGCGCAGGCCACGGCCAGGCTGTGGCGGCCCACCAGGGCGAAGAAGACGAAGAAGCCGGCGGCCATCAGCACCGAGCCCAGGATCATCACCCGGCGCCGGCCGATGCGGTCGGAGAGGGCGGCGAACATTGGCGCGCTGATGACGATGGCGATGGACAGCGACACGTCGAATAGCAGGGCCTCGGTGCTGCCATAGCCCACCTGGGTGGCGTAGGCCAGGAAGAAGGTGCTGCCGATGTAGGCGATGGTCACGTAGCCGAAGGCGATGCCGGTGCACAGCAGCATCTGCCGGGGGCGCGAACGCAGCGCGGCGACCAGGGGCAGGCGGGTGCTTTCACGGGGTTGCAGGGGCTTGGTGGCGGGGTTGGCCAGGCGTGCATAAAGGCCGATCAGCACCAGCACGCCACCCAGCCAGAAGGGGATGCGCCAGGCGAAGTCGGCGAGGTTGTCGTCGTACGCGGTGCTGACGATGGCGAACACCGCCGAACCCAGGATGCCGCCAATGCCGATGCCCATGCTGGTGAAGCTGCCCCACAGGCCGCGCTTGCCGGGCGGTGCCGACTCGATGCCGAACAGCGCCGCGCCGCCCCATTCGCCGCCGGCGGCAAAGCCCTGCACCAGGCGCAGCAGCACCAGCAGGATGGGCGCGGCTACGCCGATGCTGGCGTGGCTCGGCAGGCAGCCGATGGCCAGGGTGGAGAAGCCCATCAGCAGCAGGGTGATGACCAGGGCCTTCTGCCGCCCGGCCTTGTCGCCCAGGTGGCCGAACACCATGCCGCCCAGGGGGCGGGCGAAGAAGCCGGCGCCGAAGGCGGCGAAGGCCACCAGGGTGGCGGTGAGGCGATCGAGGTCGGGGAAGAACACCTGGGGGAAGACCAGGGCGGCGGCCACCCCGTAGATGACGAAGTCGTAGAACTCCAGCGCGGTGCCCATGCCGGAGACGAAGAAGGTGCGGAGCGCCGATTGCGGTTGTTGTGGGTTAGCCATGTGCCGTTGCTCGTCTTGTTGTTGTAGGGCGGTGGCGGCCGCCGGGAGGCCCGGCGGCCGGGGCATCAGAAGCGCGCCTGGCCGTGGCGGGCGAGGGCCAGGGGCGTGGCGGCCGCGTAGTCCAGGGCGAAGCCTTCGGTGTCGATGCCGATGGTCAGCAGGGTTTCCCAGCGCTCGGTGGGCGGCAGGGCCAGGTCGGGGATGAAGCAGATCGGCGCGCTGTCCCCCAGGCCGCCGCACATGGCCTCGGCGCGGCTGGCCAGGTTGGCGCCGGTCATGGCGGCGCGGTGGGCGTTCACGTGCTCCAGGCGCGCATAGGTGGTGGATACGTCCAGGGTGCGCTCGTCGGGCACCAGCTCGGGGGCGAGGAAGTGGTTGGTGTGGGTGATCCAGCCGTCCTCACCCGGCAGCACCACGGCGGTGGCCTGGGGCGCGAGCTCGATGCTGGCCGCGCGCGGGGAGCGGTCGTGGCGGGAGAACACGGTGAGCACGGTGGAGGCGCTGACCCGCGCCGAGCGGGCCAGGGCGATGGCTTCGTCGACGCTGCGGGCTTCCTCCAGCAGGCGGCGGGCGATGGCGTGCACCGGCACGCCGGCGCTGTCGTTGTCGCTGCCGTGGTGGAGGATGTTGAAGTGCAGGCCGAGGCCGGCGCTGTTCACGCCGATCTTGCCGAGCATGCCGAACTCGGTGAACAGCTTCACCGACAGCCCCGCGCTGCCGGGGAACTGCAGCAGCAGGCCGTCGGGCACCAGGGAGTCGTGCCAGTCCCAGGTCTGGATGCTGCGTGGGGCCTGGGCGCCGCGCGGGGCGTATACGGCTGTGGAGCACTCGCCTTCCGGCGGGGTGGGCATCACCGCGAGTATCTCGGTGCGGGCGTTGAGCGCCGCCAGTTGCCAGAAGGGCAGGTCGGCACCCAAGGCGATGCCGGCCACTTCCTCGGCCAGGTTCGGGCTCCAGGCTTCCAGGGCGCCGAGGCTGGCCTCGCCGAGGTGGCGCACCCGCTCGGGGGCCACGTCCACCTGGTTGAAGAAGTCGAGGTAGAGCGAGACCGTCTGGCGGATCTGCTCCGCCCACCGTTCCCCGATCTGGCGGCCACGAGTCTGCGGGTTCGAGGTGTCGGTGACGAAGGTATGGAGTTTCACGGTGATTACCTGTTGAGCATGGATGGGTGGAGCGGCCGCGCACGCCCGTACGGGCCGCGCGGCGGGGAGGGCGGTCAGCGGTTGCGGGTGTAGACGTTGCGGCCGGCGAACCAGGTCTTTAGCACCTGGGTATCGCGCAGGGCCTCGGGCTCGACGCTGAACACGTCGCGGTCCAGCAGGATCAGGTCGGCCTGCTTGCCGGGGGCGATGGAGCCGATGCGGTCGTCCAGGCGCAGGGCGCGGGCGGCGTTGAGGGTGTAGGCCTGGAACATGGTGTCCCGGTCGATTTCCTCGGCGGCGTTGAGCACGCCCTTCGGGCCTTTGCGGCTCACGGCCTGGTAGATGGCCTTCCAGGGTTCGGGGGTGGTGATCGGCCAGTCGCTGGCGCCGGCGATGGTGGCGCCGTTTTTCAGCAGGGAGCGGGCCGGGTACTGGTACTGGAAGGCCAGGGCGCTGACGTAGGGCTGCACCAGGTCGACGCTGAGTTCGTCGGCGCTGGCCCAGTACAGCTGCATGGAGGCGATCACATCCAGCGGCTTGAAGCGGGCGAACTCCTTGGGGTTGACCATCTGCAGGTGGGTGATGGAGTGGGGGATGCCGCTGCTGCGGGCCTTGCGCGCCCGCTCGACGCCATTGAGGGCCTCGCGCACCGCGCGGTCGCCGATGGCGTGCACGTGCACCAGCCAGCCACGGGCGTCGGCGGCGTCCACCAGTTCACCGAAGTGCGCCGGGTCGATCAGCAGTTCGCCGCTCTTCTGCGAGTTCTTGTAGGGCTCCAGCATGGCCGCGCTCTGGGCCGGGTGCTCGGCCACGCCGTCGGCGAACACCTTGATGCCGGGCAGGGTCAGGTTGGGCACATGGGCAAATTGCTGGCGCACCTTGTCCAGCTCGTCCAGGTCCTTGGGCGTCGCCTTGGAGTCGGCCATCAGCAGGGCGGCCACATGGGCGGTCAGTTCGCCGGCATCGGCCAGGGCCTTGTAGGTGGGCAGCACGCCGACGGAGGTGTTGTCGATGGGGCCGCCGGGAATCTCGTTGGCCAACGGGTCCATCCAGGCGGTGATCCCGAGGCTGTTGTAGTACTTAAGCGCGTCGCGGGCGCCGGCCAGCAGCTCATCCTGGGTGGGCAGGGGGATCAGCTCCTGGGCTGCGTAGAGGCCGGCGTCGACGAGAAAGCCGTTGGGCTGGCCGTCCGGGTGGTGGCCGATGGTGGCCAGTTCCTCGCCCTTGAGCGCCTTGACCTTCTTCGCATCGATGCCGGCGCGCGCCAGCATGGCGCGGTTGGCCCAGCCGGTGTGGTAGTCCCAGCCGGCGAAGAGGATGGGCGTGTCGGCCCACTCGGCGGCGTTGAAGCGTTGCTCGAAGTCGCCGATGCGGTCCCAGTAGCCGGTGGGCAGGCCGCCCACCACCAGGAATTCGCCTCGCTTGGCCTTGCCGTCCGCGCGCCACTGGCGCAGGCGCTGCTCCAGTTCCTCCAGGGGGATTTCCTGGCCGTCCAGGTTGGCCTGGCGCAGTTGCAGGCCGCCCTTGACCACGTGGGCGTGGGAGTCGATGAAGCTGGGCATCAGCACCTTGCCGCCGAGGTCTTGCAGCCGGGTGCCGTCGGTTTTCAGCGCCAGCACCTCGCTGTCGGAGCCCACCGCGACTATCCGGCCGCCCTCGATGGCCACCGCCTGCTGCAGCGCCTGGCCGGGCTCCGCGGTGTAGACCTTGGCGTTGTGCAGGATCAGGTCTGCCGCCGCCATCGTTTCCATGGAAGAAAAAGCGAGGGCGACGGAGAGCGCCAGGGAGACGATCGGCTTCATGTGGGTGGCCTTGATTATTGTTGATCTGCGGCAAAGACTACCCAGTCGCCGCGCCGGGAATAACGCCGGGCCTGGCATAACTTCTTTTCTGAAGTGGAAATAAACATGGACCGATTGACCGCGCTGGGCATGTTCGTGGCCGCCGCCGAGCAGGGCAATTTCAGCCGTGCCGCCGAGCAGCTGGGCACCACGCCGTCCTCCCTGACCAAGGCGGTGGCGCAACTGGAGGAGGGGCTGGGGGCCAAGCTGTTCGAGCGCACCACCCGGCGGATGTCACTCACCGAGGCCGGGCACATCTACCTGGAGGGCGCGCGCCAGGCGCTGATGCAGTTGCAGTTGGCCGGCGAAGGCGTCGAGCAGCTACAGCACGAACTGCGCGGCAGCCTGCGCATCACCGCGCCGCCGTCCTTCGCTCCGGCCTTCCTCAACGCGGTGTGCTGCCGCTTCCTGCGCGAGCACCGCCATGTGCACCTGGAGGTGGACCTGTCCGACACCTATGTGGACCTGGTGGACGGCGGCTACGACCTGGCCCTGCGCGACGGCCCCACCGACCTGCCCGGCGTGATCGCCCAGCCCCTGGTGGAAAACCGCATCACCCTCTGCGCCAGCCCGGCCTACCTGGCTGAACGCGGCGGCGACGTGACCCTGGACAACTACCAGCAGTACGACTGGCTAATCCTCCGCCACCCGCTGCTCAACCGGCACTTCTGGTGGGTGAGCCGGGGCGGCGAGCGCATCCGCCTCAACCAGCCGGCGCCGCGCCTGGCCAGCGACAACTACGACTTCCTCCTGGCCTGCCTGCTGGACGGCCAGGGCCTGCAGTTCATCCCCCAGTGGAGCGCCGCGCCGTACCTCGCCAGCGGCGAGCTGGTGGAGGTGATGCCCGAGTACTGGCGCGAACCCAGCGGCTTCGGCCCCATGGTCTACGTGCTCTACCTCACCCACCGGCGCAACACGCGCAAGGTGAAGGTGTTCATCGAGTACCTGAAGGAGCACTGGCGCGAGAACCAGTTCGCGAGCCCTGGTGGTGAGCCTGGCGCGCAGTCCGCATAATCCGCCCATTTTCCGAGCCGACTGCGGCACGCAACGAACGAGGTTTCCCCATGAACGAGCACATCGCGCCGGTGGCGCTGGAGCGTGCCTACCGCCTGCTCAACCACGGACCCACGGTGCTGGTGTCCGCCAGCCACGGCGGCGTCGACAACGTGATGGCGGCGGCCTGGTCCTGCGCCCTGGACTTCGCGCCGCCCAAGGTGACGGTGGTGCTGGACAAGGCCACCCGCACCCGCGCGCTGGTGGAAGGCAGCGGCCATTTCGCCCTGCAGGTGCCCAACCTCGGCCAGCTGGAACTCACCTACCAGGTGGGCACCCGCAGCCTGGTGGACGTGCCCGACAAGCTCGCCGAGAGCGGCGTCGAGCTGTTCCGCATGGACGGCTTCGACGTGCCCCTGGTGGCCGGCAGCTCGGCCTGGCTGGTGTGCAAGGTGATCCCCGAACCCCATATCCAGCAGACCTACGACCTGTTCATCGGCGAAGTGGTCGGCGCCTGGGCCGATACCCGGGTGTTCAAGGACGGCCACTGGCGGTTCGAGGAGGCCGAGGATCGCTGGCGCAGCCTGCACTACATCGCCGGCGGGCATTTCTATGCCATCGGCGAGGCGGCGGTGGTGCGGGAAGACTGAGCGGGTGGTGGCGCACTACAACCCGTAGGTTGGGCAGAGCTACGCGAAGCCCAACGATTCCGGATCACCATTGCTTTGTTGGGCTTCGCTGCGCTCTGCACCAACCTACAAGAGAGACCGTAGCCCGGATGAATCCGGGAACGACTGGCAGGCCCTCCCCGGATTGCATCCGGGCTACCCATTGAGCGGGTGGTGGCGCACCGATCGTTCGCTCACTCCTCCTGCGCCGGCGCCTCCACCTTCTGCGCCAGCCGCTCGCGGCAGAAATCCACGAACAGCTGGGCTGGCTTGGTCAGCTGGGCGCGCTTGAGGCGGGCCGCCACCAGGCCCGAGGTGGCCACGGGTTCGGCGATGTCGACGGTGACCACCTTCTTGCCGTCGTAGGTGCATTCCGAATGGGGGCGGGTGACCAGCAGGGAGAAACCGAAGCCCTGGCCCACCATGCCGCGCACCATCTCGATGGAGGGCGAGCTGAAGACGATGTTGGGCGTCAGGCCCAGCTCGTGGAACAGGCTGACGAAGTAGGTACGGCTCGGCTGCACGTCGAGCAGGATCATCGGCTCCAGGCAGAGGTCGCGCAGGGATACCTGGGCCTGGCTGGCGAATCGGTGGTTCTCCGGCAGCAGGGCGTAGGGCTTCTGCGGCGGCATCAGCGGTTCGGTTTCGATGGTGCTGTCCAGGTCGTGGTCGTAGAGGAAGGCGAGGTCGAAGGTGCCGGCGGTGAGGCCCTGCACCAGCTCCTGCTGCTCGCCGTCGCGGATGCGGATGTCCACGCCCGGATAGCTCTCGCGGAAACCGGCGATCAGTTGCGGCAGGTAGAGCGGGGCGACGGTCTCGAAGCAGCCGATGTCGATCTGCCCGGCGACTATGTCGTTGTCGGCCAGGGCGTTCTGCTCAAACTCGCGGGCCATGCGCAGGAGTTCCTGGGCCTTCTCGTAGAAGCGCGTGCCGCTGGGGGTCAGGGACACCCCCTGGGCGTGGTGGCGGATGAACAGCTGCACGCCGAAGCTTTCTTCCAGGCCCTTGATCGCGGTGGAAATGGACGGCTGGGCGATATAGAGCTTGCGCGAGGCTTCGGCCACGCTGCCGGCCTCGACCGTGGTTACGAAGTACTTCAGTTGTCTCAAGGTGTAGGTCGCCATGGGCACTCTCCACGCTGTCCGGGTGAGTTGCCCGGAGATTCCGCTTAGTAGGCGACAGGCCGCCGATCATCGGCCTGCACCATACCCCAACCGCGTATTTTGGGGCGCCGGGCTGCTGAGCTTTTTCATATGACTCGAGCATATTTTTAATAATTTTCCTCTGCAGGAAGCTGGCGCACCATCTGCCCGACTCGATAACAACATGACCGCAACGACGGTCGAGCGGGAGAGCAGCGTGTTTGATCTCGGCTTTTGGCAGCAGCGTGCAGCCCAGCAAGCATTCATCGACAAGGCACTGATCGGTGGCCGCCAGGTGGCCGCCGCTTCCGGCGAAACCTTCGACTCGATCAACCCGGCCACCAACCAGTTGCTGGCCCGTGTCAGCGCTTGCGGCGAGGCCGAGGTGGACCTGGCGGTGCGCACCGCGCGTCGCGCCTTCAACGAAGGCCCCTGGGCGCGCATGGCGCCGGTGGAACGCAAGAAGGTGCTGCTGCGCCTCGCCGAGCTGATGCTCGCCCACCGCGAGGAACTGGCCCTGCTGGATTCCCTGAACATGGGCAAGCCGGTAATGGACGCCTGGAACATCGACGTACCGGGCGCCGCCCACGTCTTCGCCTGGTACGGCGAGGCGCTGGACAAGCTCTACGACCAGGTGGCGCCCACCGCCGCCAACGCCCTGGCCACCATCACCCGCGAAGCCCTGGGTGTGGTCGCCGCCGTGGTGCCCTGGAACTTCCCCCTCGACATGGCCGCCTGGAAGCTGGCGCCGGCCCTGGCCGCCGGCAACAGCGTGGTGCTCAAACCCGCCGAGCAGTCGCCGTTCTCCGCCCTGCGCCTGGCCGAGCTGGCCCTGGAAGCCGGGCTGCCGGAAGGCGTGCTGAACGTGGTGCCGGGCCTGGGCGAGCACGCCGGCAAGGCCCTCGGCCTGCACCCGGACGTGGACTGCCTGGTGTTCACCGGCTCCACCCAGGTGGGCAAGTACTTCATGCAGTACTCGGCCCAGTCCAACCTCAAGCAGGTCTGGCTGGAGTGCGGCGGCAAGAGCCCGAACCTGGTGTTCGACGACTGCCGCGACCTGGACCTGGCCGCCGAGAAGGCCGCCTTCGGCATCTTCTTCAACCAGGGCGAGGTCTGCTCGGCCAACTCCCGGCTCTACGTGCAGCGCTCCATCCGCGACGAATTCATCGAGCGCCTGCTGGCCAAGGCCCGCGACTGGACGCCCGGCGACCCGCTGAACCCGGCCAGCCGTGCCGGCGCCATCGTCGACGCCGGGCAGACCGCCCGCATCATGTCCTTCATCGAAGGCGCGCAAGGGGAGGGTGCACAGCTGCTCACCGGTGGCCGCCGCCTGTCCTTCAACGGCTCCAGCAACTTCGTCGAGCCCACGGTTTTCAGTGACGTGCGCGGCGACATGCAACTGGCGCGGGAAGAGGTCTTCGGCCCGGTGCTGGCCGTCAGTACCTTCGATACCGAGGAAGAAGCGGTACGCCTGGCCAACGACAGCATCTACGGCCTGGCCGCCTCGGTCTGGAGCGACGACCTCCACCGCGCCCACCGCGTGGCCCGGCAACTGAAGGCCGGCACGGTGTCGGTGAACACGGTGGACGCCCTGGACGTCACCGTGCCCTTCGGCGGCGGCAAGCAGTCGGGCTTCGGTCGCGACCTCTCGCTGCATTCCTTCGACAAGTACAGCCAGCTGAAGACCACCTGGTTCCAGCTGCGCTGATGCCACACCGGCCGCGCGCCCCGCAGCGCGCGGCCGTACATAACAAGAAAGCTATTCCGTCGCGTGGTGTCACGCGGCCCATGACTGCCTCAGCAACTGACCACAACGTACAAGCAGTGAGGGAGTTCCCATGCTCAAGTCCTTTCCGTGCATCCGCTCGACCCTTGGCGTCGCCCTGCTGGCAGGCGCCAGCTTCGCCGCCCAGGCACAGTCCTCCAGCCTTACCGTGATTTCCTTCGGTGGCGCCACCAAGGCCGCGCAGGATGCGGCCTATTTCAAACCCTTTGAGCAGAGCGGCGCCGGCAAGGTGATCGCTGGCGAGTACAACGGCGAGCTGTCCAAGGTTAAGGCCATGGTGGACATCGGCCAGGTCACCTGGGACGTGGTGGAAGTGGAAAGCCCCGAGCTGCTGCGCGGTTGCGAGGAAGGCCTGTTCGAGCGCATCGACCCGGCGCTGCTGGGCGACGGCGCCGGCTACATGCAAGGCACGGTCAGCGAGTGCGGGGTCGCCAGTTACGTCTGGTCCATGGTGCTGGCCTACAACGCCGACAAGCTGGCAAGCGTGCCGAGCTCCTGGGCGGATTTCTGGGACACCGAGCGCTTCCCCGGCAAGCGCGGCCTGCGCAAGGGCGCCAAGTACACCCTGGAAGCCGCGCTGCTGGCCGACGGGGTCAAGCGCGAAGACCTCTACAAGGTGCTGGAAACCCCGGACGGCGTAGCCCGCGCCTTCCGCAAGCTGGACCAGATCAAACCGCACATCCAGTGGTGGGAAGCCGGTGCGCAGCCGCCCCAGTGGCTGGTGGCCGGCGATGTGGTGATGTCCGCCGCGTACAACGGCCGCATCGCCGCCGCGCAGAAGGAAGGCTCCAAGCTCGCCATCGTCTGGAACGGCAACCTCTACGACCCGGACCACTGGGCCATCGTGCGCGGCAGCCCGAACAAGGCCCTGGCCGAACGCTTCATCACCTTCGCCAGCCAGGCGGACACCCAGCAATCCTTCTCCAGCCAGATCCCCTACGGCCCGGTCCACAAGGGCGCGCTGGCCGCCTTGCCCGCCGCCACCCAGGCACAACTGCCCACCGCACCGGCCAACCTGGCTGATGCGCAGCTGGTCAGCGCCGAGTTCTGGGTCAACCACGGCGAGGAGTTGGAGGAGCGTTTCAACGCCTGGGCGGCACGCTGAAATTTGCGCCTCGCGGCTGCCGGCGCGTCCGGCGGCCGAGCGGGGTGTAACCAGCGGGGCCGGCAGCGGCCGGACCCCGCACTACCAATGCCCGCCGGCTACGGCAAGGCGGGCGGATAACAAGTACAAGATTGGGAGAGTGTCATGAGTGCAACTATGTCCGTTCCTGCCCAGGGGCAGGCGGAAGAGGGCGGTTTCCGCCGGGTACTGGGTCTGGGTGCGCTGCTGTCGGTGGCCATCGGCCTGGTGGTTTCCCAAGGCGTGATGGTGTTGATGCTGCAGGGTGTGGGCTTCTCCGGCCTGGGCTTCATCGTGCCCTTGGGGCTGGCCTACCTGCTGGCGCTGAGCTACGCGTTTTCCTTCTCCGAGCTGTCGCTGATGATTCCCCGCGCCGGCGGCCTGTCCAGCTACACCGAGATCGCCCTGGGGCACTTCCCGGCCATCCTGGCGACCTTCTCCGGCTACGTGGTGGTGGCCATGTTCGCCCTGTCGGCCGAACTGCTGCTGCTCGACCTGATCGTCAACAAGGTCTACCCCGGCGTCTTCCCCACCTTCAGCGTCGCCTTCGGCGTGCTCGGCCTGTTCACCGTGCTCAACCTGCTGGGCATCGACGTGTTCGCCAAGCTGCAGACCGCACTGGCGGTGATCATGGTGTGCGTGCTGCTGATCATCGGCGTGGCCGCCATCTACCAGGGTGCGCCCACCGAAACCGCCAGCGCCGTGCTGAAGGGCGACTGGAACCCCATGGGCGCCGGGGTGCTGACCCTCACCGCGCTGGCCGTGTGGGGCTTCGTCGGCGCCGAGTTCGTCTGCCCGCTGGTGGAGGAAACCAAGCGTCCGGAGCGCAACATCCCGCGCTCGATGATCATCGGCCTGACGGTGATCTTCCTCACCATCGCCCTGTACTGCCTGGGCGCGCTGTTCCTGGTGCCGCAGGAAGCCCTGACCACCGATGCGCTGCCGCACTACCTGTTCGCCACCACCGTGTTCGGCAAGCCGGGCGAGGTGTTCCTGGTGATCGCCGCGGTGACCGCCACCTTCAGCACCCTGAACTCCTCCCTGGCGGCCATCCCGCGCATGCTCTACGGCATGGCGCAGAACGGCCAGGCCTTCCCGCAGTTCAAGCGCCTCAGCCCGCGCGCCCGCACCCCCTGGGTCGCCGTGCTGTTCGTGTCCGCCATTACCGGCCTGCCGATCCTGGTGATGGGCCAGGACGCCGCCTCCATCGCCCTGCTGCTGCTGGCCGCCGCCCTGGCCTGGCTGCTGGCCTACATCATCGTCCACCTGGATGTGATCGCCCTGCGCCGCCGCTACCCGGATATCGCCCGGCCGTTCCGCACGCCGTTCTACCCGCTGCCGCAGCTGTTCGGCATCGCCGGCATGCTCTATGGCATCTGGTACGCCTCGCCGAGCCCGGACATGACCGGCAAGATCTTCGGCATCGCCGGCGTGGTGCTGGGCCTGGTGTCGCTGATCGCCGTGCTCTGGATCAAGCTGGTGATGCGCAAGGACCTGTTCCGTCCGGAACCCCTGGCGCGCGCCGAGTGAGCCCCTTGACCTGACCGTCCAGCCGGGGCCCGAGGGCCCCGGTTTGCCAACCTGTCCGCGCACCATCCTGAAAGGCGGGCGCCAGAGCGCCTGGCGGGCAGGGCAGCTTTTTCATATAGCTCGAAGACAAATTTTGTAGTTTCCCTGCCCACTGGCTTCGGCCAGCATCGAGGCAGCTGAGCACCGTTACCAGGAGACCCCCAGATGAACGCTCAATTCCAGGCCAAGCGCGAAACCAGTGACTACCAGGCGGCGGATGCGGCCCACCACATCCATGCCTTCCTCGACCAGAAGGCGCTGAACGCCGAAGGGCCGCGGGTGATAGTCGGCGGCGAGCGCCTGCACCTCTGGGACAACGACGGCAAGCGCTACCTCGACGGCATGTCCGGCCTGTGGTGCACCAACCTCGGCTACGGCCGCAAGGACCTCGCCGCCGCCGCGACCCAGCAGCTGGAGCAACTGCCGTACTACAACATGTTCTTCCACACCACCCACCCGGCGGTGGTGGAACTGTCCGAGCTGCTGTTCAGCCTGCTGCCGGGCCACTACAGCCACGCCATCTACACCAACTCCGGCTCCGAGGCCAACGAGGTGCTGATCCGCACCGTGCGCCGCTTCTGGCAGATCCAGGGCAAGCCGGAGAAGAAGATCATGATCGGCCGCTGGAACGGCTACCACGGCTCCACCCTGGGCGCCACGGCGCTGGGCGGCATGAAGTTCATGCACGAGATGGGCGGCATGCTGCCGGACATCGCCCACATCGACGAGCCGTACTTCTTCGCCAACGGCGGCGACCTGACCCCGGCGGAGTTCGGCCTGCGCGCCGCCCGCCAGCTGGAAGAGAAAATCCTCGAACTGGGCGCCGACAAGGTGGCCGCGTTCGTCGCCGAACCCTTCCAGGGTGCAGGCGGCATGATCTTCCCGCCGGAGTCCTACTGGCCGGAAATCCAGCGCATCTGCCGCAAGTACGACGTACTGCTGTGCGCCGATGAAGTGATCGGCGGCTTCGGCCGCACCGGCGAGTGGTTCGCCCACGAGTACTTCGGTTTCGAGCCGGACACCCTGTCCATCGCCAAGGGCCTGACCTCCGGCTACATCCCCATGGGCGGCCTGATCCTCAGCAAGCGCATGGCCGAGGCACTGGTAGAGCAGGGCGGCGTGTTCGCCCACGGCCTGACCTACTCCGGGCACCCGGTGGCGGCGGCGGTGGCCATCGCCAACCTCAAGGCGCTGCGCGACGAAGGCGTGGTGGCCCAGGTGAAGAACGACACCGGTCCGTACCTGCAGCAGTGCCTGCGCGAAGTCTTCGGCAACCACCCGCTGGTGGGCGACATCCAGGGCACCGGCTTCGTCGCCGCGCTGCAACTGGCCGAGGACAAGGCGACCCGCAAGCGCTTCGCCAACGAGAACGATATCGCCTGGCGCTGCCGCACCATCGGCTTCGAAGAGGGGCTGATCATCCGCTCCACCCTGGGCCGCATGATCATGGCGCCGGCCCTGGTTGCCACCCGTGCCGAGATCGACGAGCTGGTGGGCAAGACCAGGATCGCGGTGGATCGCACCGCGCAGGAGCTGGGGCTGCTCTGAGCCCCACTACGGATTGCCGGCTACCAGGGCCGGCGGTCCGTCACCACAGCTGCTAGGCAGTTTTACGGCGCCCGGGATTGCTGCCCGCGCGCCGTTTTTTCTTTTCCGCATTTCGTTGGTGGGCTTCAAACGCTCGCAGGATGGGGCGGGCGGCGTTCCGCTTGAGCGAAGTGATACCCATCAGCTCTGGCGAACAGCATGGGTATCGCAAGCTCAACCCATCCTACGGGGCTGGTGCATCCCTCATCCGAACGCGGCCCGCCTGAAGGTAGAGGGGTGACTCGCGCCGGAGAGGCATAAACCAACCTGATGCCAACTGCGGCCTGAAACGAAGCAGAGAAGATGACGCCGCGCAGACCGCCCCTTCAGGAGGCCGAGCGGAATCGTTGCGCAGGGGGACGAGCGGCATGGATGCCGCGAGAGGCGCGCAGGGCCCCCGGAGCAGCGATGAAGCGAGGGGACCCGACGCAGTCGGGCCGGATGCAGGGGCAAGCCCATACATTTGGTTCCTTTCGGCGATCGAGAAAGGGACTCGTCCGGGGGGACGAAACAGAACCCCGCAGCCCACTCGATAAGCAACTCGGCTGAAGACTCGCCAGCAACACTTAACGCAGACACAGGGGCAGCTAAGCTGTCTCCACCAGGTCCCACGACCAACGGTCAGCAAAGAGATATTGTGATCGTAATATTATGTGTGTAATTTAAGTCCACCGCTCGAACCCCCGAGCACCTGACTGGAGAGCAAGACATGAGCGAACAGAAGCACCAAGGCGTTGCCCTGATCACCGGCGCATCCACCGGCATCGGCGCCACCTATGCCAAGCGCCTGGCCGGACGGGGCCATGACCTGCTGCTGGTCGCCCGTGACCAGGCCCGCCTGGAAGCCCTGGCCGCCGAACTGCGCGAGCAGTACGGGGTGAAGGTGGAAGTGCTGAAGGCCGACCTCACCGACCGCGCCGACCTGAACCGCGTGGCCCAGCGCCTGCGCAGCGACACCTCCATCAGCGCGCTGGTGAACAACGCCGGCGTGGCCATCAACGGCGCCCTGCTGGACACCGACCTGGACCGCTTCGACGCGATGATCCAGCTCAACGTGGTGGCCGTGACCCACCTGGCCGCGGCCGCCGCCGCCAACTTCGTCGCCCAGGGTCGCGGCACCATCATCAACATCGCCTCGGTACTGGCCCTGGCGCCGGAACTGTTCAACGGCACCTACAGTGGCACCAAGGCCTTCGTGCTCAACCTGAGCCAGTCCCTCGCCCAGGAAGTGAAGGACCAGGGCGTGCGCGTGCAGGTGGTGCTGCCGGGGGCGACCCGCACCGAAATCTGGGAACGCTCGGGTACCGATCTGGATACCTTCCCGCAGGAAATGCTCATGGAAGTGGGTGAGATGGTCGATGCCGCGCTGGCCGGCCTGGACCAGGGCGAGCTGGTGACCATTCCCTCGCTGCCGGAGAAGGCCGACTGGGACAACTTCACCGCCGCGCGCTTCCACATGGCGCCGAACCTGTCGCGCTCCAGTGCGGCGGCGCGCTACAAGGCCTGACAGGGGAAGGTCGGCGGTTCGCCGGCCTTTTTCGCCCATCCCGAGTCCGTGCCGGCGCGCTAGCCGCTAGGGTCGGACTGGCTTGCACTTCGAACTGAAAACAAAAAGCCGGGCAGATGCCCGGCCTTTTGGTTCGTGTGCGACACAGCCTTTACCTGTTTGGCCGGGGCCCATTCAGGCGAAGACGAAATACTTGCGCACGGTCTCCACCACTTCCCAGGTGCCCTTCATGCCGGGTTCGATCACGAACACGTCACCGGCCTTCAGGTGCTTCGGCTCTTCGCCTTCGGGCGTGATGATGCAGTAGCCATCGAGGAAGTGGCAGTACTCCCACTTTTCGTAGTTCACCTCGAACTTGCCGGGGGTGCAGATCCAGGTGCCCATGATCTTGCTGCCGTCATTGGACAGGTAGGCGTTGAGGTTGACGGTGTGCGGATCGCCGCCGATGCGCTTCCACTTGGTGGCGTCGATGACGGGGGTGGGGCAGGTTTCGCGCAGAACAGTGATGAAGTCGGACATTTCAGCTCCAATCGATCTGATGAAAGACCCGACACCATAGGTCCAATGCTGTACCCGGAGTTGTCTGTATTCGACCCCCAGGTGCCCAGAAACGCGCCAGCAGACCCGGCGGAAGGGAGCTAAGTTGATTCCAGGGGTCGGCGTTCCGGCCTCATGCGGTGGCCCGTGTCGGGTTGCCTCGGTAGTAGCCCGGTGGAGCCGCTGCGCTCCACGAGGAGGTGCTCTGATGAACACCCAGTGGTTCAGGCATGACAACGCCGCCGCCAATGGCAGCTTCGACCAGTGGTGGGACCGCTATGGCGAATGGTTCGACTCCCAGGACCAGCTCTCCAGCGGCGAGAGCGGCATCCAGCGGCTGCATACCCCCGATGGCCAGGTGCTCTACAGCAAGCGCCAGATCAATCACTTCCACCACGACCTGGTGCATCCCTTCGGCGAGCCCACCATCCTCCATGAGATGCGTGCCCTGCAGGCCCTGGCCGAGCTGGGCATCCGCGTGCCCAAGGTGGTGTTCAGCGCCGCGCGCAAGACCGAGACCGAATGGCAGGCGCTGCTGGTCACCGAGAGCCTGGACGGCTTCCGCAGCCTGGAGGACTGGTACGCCGAGCCGGTGTCCCTGGACCTTCGCCAGCAGATGATCCAGCAACTGGCCAACACCATCGGCCGTATGCACCGCGCGGGTTGGGAGCACGGCCGGCTGTATCCGAAGAACATCTTCGTGAAGGTCAGTGGCGAGCGCGAGAAGAAGGTGGAGGTGGCCTTGCTGGGCCTGGCCAAGAGCAGCCATCGGCTGACCGCCTACAGCGCTTCCAAACATGACTACGAGCAGTTCAAGCAGCATCGCAAGCCGATGCCGGACGAAGACTGGAAGGCCTTCGCCGCGGCGTACCGGGATGTGATGGAGAGCGATTACGTGCGCTAGCCCCTTCAGGGTACCTCCAGCGCCTGCAAGGCGCCTTCATGCAGGGGCACCGTCAGGCCGCGCCTGGCGGTGTCCCTGGATAGCTGCTCGCCCTGGATGCTGCCGGCCGCCAGCCAGTCGAATTCGGTGCTGAACAGCTGGCGCACCAGGAGTTCGACTTCACCCGAACTCAGTTGCTGGTCGCCCAGCAGCAAGGCGCTGACCGCGATGGTGGGCACCGGCGCGGTCTGGCCCGGGTAGGTGGCGGCGGCCACCTGGGCGGCGAAGGTACCCGGCCGGCTGGCTTCCAGCGTGCGGATGGCCGATTCCTCCAGTGGCAGCAGGCGCAGCTGCATGTCCTCCGCGGCGGCGCGGATGCTGTCGGCGGGTGAGCCGATCACCTGCAGAGTGGCGTCCAGCTGGCCATCGCGGATGGCGGTGAGGGCGTGCTGCAGGTCCAGGCTGGCGGCGTCGCCCAGGTCCTCGGGGCGGATGCCATGGGCCGCCAGCACGGCGATCACGGTATCCCGCGAGGCGGATCCGGGCGGGCCGAGGTTGACCCGCTTGCCGCGCAGGCCGGCGATGTCGCGCAGGGGGCCGTCGCCACGCACCAGCACATGCACCTGCTCGGGGTAGAGGCTGGCCAGGGCGCGCAGGCTGGGGTTGGGGCCGGCTTCGGCGAAGGGGCCCTCGCCATGCCAGGCCAGATGCGCCATGTCGCTCTGGGACAGCGCGATCACCACATCGCCCTCGCGCAGCAGGCGCAGGTTGTCCAGGCCGCCCTCGGTGGTCAGGGGTGTCAGTTGCGGCCCGTTGGCGCGCATCAGCCCGGCCATGGCCTGGGCCAGCCGCGCGTACTGTCCCGACGCCGGTCCGCCGGCCAGGGGCAGGCCATTGTGCAATCGGCTCAGGCGCCCCTGGATGGTGTTCAGGGACCGCCCCAGTTCCTCGGAAATGATTTCCCGCTGCTTGGTCCCGGTCCCGCCGGGGGACAGGTTGAGTGCGGTGCCGATGGCCGCCACCAGTTGCTCGCGGGTCTGGGTGAGGCCCGGCTCGATGGTCGCCGGCGTGGGCGACGCCTGGAAGCCCTGGGGCACCACCGCCTGCCAGGTGCCGTCGACCCGGCGAAAGATCAGGCTGCCGTGGACCTTCAGCAGGTCATCCTTGCTGTTGCCCTGGTTGCGGATGCCGGAGAGCCCGCGCGGGCCGGCGCCCAGGGTGCTGATCAGGCTGGCCACGCCGGGCGAATCCCAGGAGCCGAAGTCCTGGTCGCGCTCCAGCTTCAGGGTGCTGTCGAAATAGATCACCAGGCGTTTTTCGCCGCGCGGCGCGTGGGCGTCGGTGGCCGCGCCGCGACGGTTCAGCGTGACGAGGCTGAGGGCGTTCTCGCCGAAGGCCTGTTGCAGGCGTTGTTGCACCTCGGCTTCCAGGGTGGCCTGGTCGGGCCCCTCGGAGCAGCCGGTCAGGACCAGCGCGAGCAGGACGAGGACGAGCGCGCGGACCATGGTCAACCTCCTATCCCCGGTATCGCCAGGTATCCGGTCAGCACCAGGGCGTTGAGCAGGTCGATGAGGAAGGCGCCCACCAGCGGCGCGATGATGAAGGCTTCCGGCGCCGGGCCGTACTTGTGGGCGATGGCCTGCATGTTGGCCACGGCGGTGGCCGTGGCGCCGATGGCGAAGCCGCTGAACGCCGCCGAGAGCACCACGGCTTCGTAGTCGCGGCCGGTGACGCGGAAGAACACCAGGGCGCCGTAGAGCAGGGCGAGTATCGCCTGTCCCAGCAGCATGAGCAGCAGCGGCCCGGCCACGCTGGCCACGTGGCTGAGGTCCAGGGCCATCATGGTCATCACCAGGAACAGCGACAGGGTGATCGACCCCAGCAGGTCGATGGCGCCGTCGTTCAGGCGCACGCCCACCAGGGGCAGGCTGTTGCGGATGGCCACGCCCAGCAGCAGGCACCAGACGAAGCTCGGCAGGGTCACGGCGCCACCGCTGAACTTCCCGGCGAGCAACTGGCCGGCCACCAGAGCCACCAGGGTCGCGCTCAGCACGGTGAGGAAATTGCCGGACGTCACCGGCGGTGTGCGATCGTCGCCGACTAACTCGTGGTGCGCTCCCGGGCCCGTGGCAGGGGCCACCTTGTGGCGCTTGAGCAGCCACTGGGCCAGGGGCCCGCCGATGATGCCGCCCACCACCAGGCCGAGGGTGGCGGAGGTCATCGACAGCTCCATGATCGACTGCAGGTTGTACACCTCGGCGAAGCGCTCGGCGTAGGCCGCGCCGGTGCCGTGGCCACCCACCAGGGTGATGGTTCCGCCAACCAGACCCATCAGCGGATGCAGGTCCAGGCCCCAGGCCATCAGCACGCCGAGGAGGTTCTGCAGGAGCAGGAAGGGGATCAGGGCGAGGACCACCAGCACCATGCGCTTGCCGCCGTGCTTGAGCATGCCCAGGTTCGCCGACAGGCCCACGGCCGAGAAGAACGCCAGCAGCAGGGGCGCCTTCATGGAGGTATCGAATTGCAGGCTGAAATCGTTCGCCACGTTGGCCAGGGCCAGGCAGATCGACACCAGCAGGCCGCCGGTGATGGGCTCCGGGATGCTGTAGCGCGACAGCACGGGGATCAGCCGATTCACCAGCCGCCCCAGGATCAGCGCCAGGGTGGCCAGCAACAGGGTTTCCATGGGTTGCAGCGTCACGTCGTTGCTTCCTGCCAGGCGCTGCCCCGCGATGGGCGGGGGCATCTGCCTAGAGGTCTAGCCAAGGGCGCGAGGCTTGTCGACCCGCTGTCAGAGTCGGGTGACCAGGGCGTGGGGACCCTGGGTCAAGTGGTCCTTGAGAAAGTCGATGCACAGCTTCACCTTGGCCGAGCCGGAGGCCCGTGCGGCGGTCACCGCCCAGACGTCGGCGCGCTGCTGGTAGGCCGGCAGGACCTGCACCAGTTTGCCGTCGCGCAGGCTCGGCGCGGCATCCCAGACCGAGGCCATGATCACCCCGTGGCCTTCATGGGCCCATTGGCGCACCACGTCGCTGTGGTTGGAGGCCATGGGGCCGGTGACCTTCACCGTTTCCTCGCCGTTGGGGCCGGCGAGGCGCCACACACCAAAGCCCAGCTCGCGCTCGCGGAACAGCAGGCAGTCGTGCTGCGCCAGGTCAGCCAGGCTGCGCGGCTGGCCACGGCGCGCCACATAGGACGGGGCGGCGCAGAGGATGCGGTGGCTCTCGGCGATCTTGTGGGCGATCAGGTGCGGCTCGTGCACCTCGCCCACCCGCAGGTCGATATCGAGGTTCTCGCCGATCAGGTCCACCCGCCGGTCCAGCAGCTCCAGCCACACTTCCAGCCCCGGATGGCGCTGGCGCAGCAGCGACAGCACCGGCGCCAGGTGGTCGCGCCCCAGGCGCAGGCTGGTGGCGATGCGCAGCACGCCGCGCGGCTCGCCCTTGCTGCCGGAGAGCGACTCCACCATGGCTTCCACGTCTTCGAGGATCTTCTGCGCCCAGACGAAGGCGGCCTCGCCATCGGCGGTGATGTTCACCCGCCGCGTGGTGCGGTTGAACAGCTTGACCCCGAGGGACTCCTCCAGCATCGCGATGCGCTTGCTCACATGGGCCGGGGAAATGCCCAGCTCGTTGGCGCCGGCGATGAAGCTGGAGCGCCGCGCCACGCTGCAGAACAGCAGGAGGTCGCGGAGGAAGGGATCATTATTCGCTAAAAGCGCATTCTGATTTTTCATGGGGAGGGATTATTGGTTGTTTGGTGAATATTAGTCTTTCGATCACGCCCCGGATATCCACGCCGGACCTCCCACCACACGCGCAGATCGAACGACATGAGCATTCTCCGCATCGCCATTGCCGGCGCCGGCCTGATCGGCCAGCGCCACCTCGAACTCATCCAGGCCAGCGACTCCTGCCAACTCGCCGCCCTGGTGGACCCGTCCCCGGCCGCCGAAGCCGTGGCCCAACGCGCTGGCGTGCCGCTGTTCCCGTCGCTGGAGGCGCTGTTCGAAGCCGGGCGTCCCGACGGCATCATCCTGGCCACCCCCAACCAGCTGCATGTGGCCCAGGCGCTGACCTGCCTGCAGGCCGAGGTGCCCGCGCTGATCGAGAAACCGGTGGCCCATACCCTGGAGGAGGGCGAGCGCCTGCTGGCCGCCGCCCGCCGGTCGAAGGTGCCGCTGCTGGTGGGGCACCACCGCGCCCACAGCCCCATTCTCGAACGGGCGCGGGCGCTCATCGGCGAGGGTCGCCTGGGCAACCTGGTGGCGGTGATGGGCAGCGCGCTGTTCTACAAGCCTGCGGACTACTTCGATGCCGCGCCCTGGCGCCGCCAGGCCGGTGGCGGCCCGGTGCTGATCAACCTGATCCACGAGATCGGCAACCTGCGTTCGCTGTGCGGCGAGGTGGTCGCCGTGCAGGCCCTGGCCTCCAGCGCCACCCGGGGCTTCCCGGTGGAGGACACGGTGTCCATCAGCCTGCGTTTCGCCAGCGGCGCCCTGGGCAGCTTCCTGCTGTCCGATACCGCCGCCTCGGCCCGCAGCTGGGAGCAGACCTCCCGGGAAAACCGCGACTACCCCAGCTACGACGACGAAGACTGCTACCTGATCGCCGGCACCCAGGGCTCCCTGGCGGTGCCCAGCCTGCGGCTGAAGTGCTACGAGCGCCTGGAGGAGCGTTCCTGGTGGAAGCCCTTCACCTGCGAGGTGGCCGCGCTCGAACGGGAAGACCCGTTGGCGCGCCAGTTGGCGCACTTCTGCCAGGTCATCCGTGGCGATGCCGAACCCCTGGTGAGCGTGCGCGATGGCTTGCAGAACCTGCGGGTGGTGGAGGCCATCGCCCAGGCCGCCCGGGAGGGTGGGGTGGTGGAGGTCAGTCAGGACTGAGCCCGTAGGATGGGTTGAGCCTGCGATACCCATCGATCCGGACCGCATGGGTATCGCTCCGCTCAACCCATCCTACGACCCTACGTTTCTCGCCAGGCGTGGTAGGCGTCTCGCATGCAACACCCACAAGGCCGATACCCGGCGGCCCGGGCCGTCGCCTCGTCGAGGAAGAACACCCGGTGCTTCACATAGCCGCCCCGGGCGATGGCGCGCAGGGCTGTGGGGCAGTCGAGGCGGCCGTAGATGCCTGTGCCGCGATGCCCGCCCAAGGTGCCGGGGACCTCGCTGAAGTAGGCCTCGCCGTCCGCCCGCAGCAGTTTCATCCCTCGGCCTCGCGCTCCAGCAGGCGGCGCTTGCGTTCCACGCCCCAGCGGTAGCCGGAGAGAGCGCCGTCGCTGCGTACCACGCGGTGGCAGGGAATGGCCACCGCCAGGCTGTTGGCCGCGCAGGCCTGGGCCACGGCGCGCACGGCACGGGGCGAACCGATGCGCTCGGCGATCTCGGCATAGCTGGCGGTGCTGCCCGGCGGGATTTCCCGCAGCGCCTGCCAGACCCGCTCCTGGAAGGCCGTGCCGCGTACGTCCAGCGGCAGGTCCAGGCCCAGGTTGGGCGCCTCGATGAAGCCGATGACCTTGGCCACCAGCTGCTCGAAGCCGCTGTCGCCGCCGATCAGTTGGGCGCGGGGAAACTTGTCCTGCAGGTCGCGCAGCAGCGCCTCCGGGTCATCACCCAGGAGGATGGCGCAGACGCCGATGCCGCTTTGCGCCACCAGGAAGGACCCCAGGGAACATTCCCCCAGGGCGAAGCGGATCTCGTTGTTGATGCCGCCGGCGCGGTAGTCGGCGGGCTTCATCCCCAGCACCTGGGCGGAGTCGGCGTAGAAACGGCTGTTGGAGTTGAAGCCGGCGTCATAGATCACCTCGGTCACCGAGACGCCGGCGCCGAGCTGGTCGCGTACCTTGCGTGCGCGGCGGGCGCGGGCGTAGGCCTTGGGGGTCAGGCCGGTCACGGCCTTGAACACGCGGTGGAAGTGCGACGTACTCATGCCCACCGATTCCGCCAGGGCTTCCAGCCCCGGTGCGTCCTCGGCCGACTCGATGTGCCGGCAGGCGGCCGCCACCAGGGCCGCGTGCTGTTCGGCGACGCGGGTCATGTCGGCGGCGGCGCGGCGGCTGGGGCGGTAGCCGGCGGCCTCGGCGGCCTCGGGGCTGTCGAAGAACTCCACGTTCTCCGGGCGCGGCAGGCGGGTGGGGCTGCTGGGGCGGCAGTAGATGCCGGTGGTCTTCACCGCGTAGACGAACTGCCGGTCGGCGGCCGGATCGCGGGCCCGCACGGCGGCCCAGCGCGGGTCCTGTTCGATGGTGGTCCTCTTCATGGCGTCATCCGCTTTCTGTTCGCTCATGGAGGAGAGTATGCGGGCAGGCCGCCGCCCGCATCCTGACTCTTGCTGTCGAATTCAGGGGCGCGAATACAGCTTGAACAGGGTCTGGTCCATCTCGCTCGGCGGGCCGAAGTACTTGCTGTACAGCGGCACGATGGCGCCGGAGCGATAGGCCTGGCTCAGCGCCGTATCCACCAGCAGGCGGAAGTCCTCGTCGCCACGGGCCATGGCCAGGGCCACCGGCTCGTACTCGAAGCGCCGGTCCAGCACCATCAGGTTGGTGTTGGCGGTATCCCGCGCCACCAGGCTGCGCAGGATGATCTGGCTGGCGAAAAAGGCGTCCACCTTGCCATCGGCCACCAGCGCCACGCCTTCGGCCGGGCTGGCCACGGTTTCCAGGGTGACCAGCACCTTCAGCAGGCGCAGCTTGTCCCGCGCCCAGGTCTCCACCACCGTGCCGCTCTGCACCGCGAAGCTGTGGGCGGCCAGGCCCCGGTTGAGGGTGGCGCGCCAGGTGGGGCCGGTCTGTTCCATCTCGCCGTTGAGCACCCTCACCAGGGACGGCGGCGCGTTCTTGCGCAGCACCACGCCAATGCCGGCGGTATAGACCGGCAGGGAGAAGGCCACGCTCTGGCGGCGCTTGAGGGTGTCCACCATGGGGCTGCAGAGCAGGTCCACGCCGCCGTCGTGCACCACGTCCAGGGCCTTTTCCGGCGCCAGGGGCACGAAGCGCACCTTGAGGGCGGCGAGGCCCGGCTGGCTACGCAGCTGCTCGGCGACCGTCTGGCAAAGGTCGATGGAATAGCCGGACGCGCCTTCGCCCTCGGTGGAGGAGAAGGGCGGCTGGTCGGGCAGGTAGCCCAGGGTGAGGATGCCACTGGCGCGGATGCGGTCCAGGGTCTGGGCCGGCGCCAGCAAGGGCAGCAGGGCCGCCAGCAGCAGCGCGACGCGCAAGCGTGAGTGTTTCATGGCCGTTCCTCCACGTTCGGGACTGATTGCCGTTCGAGAAAACGGTCGGCGATGTAGCCGAACATCAGGTAGCCCACGGCGGTGACGATCATGCCGCCGAACACCGCCTCGGTGCCCGAGGCGTAGAGCGCGTAGAAGCTGTAGGCCATGGCGACGATCAGCACGACGACGTTGCGGTGGTGCGGGAAGCCCGTCACCCCGGCCTTCTGCATGATCACCAGCAGGGCCGAGAGCGAGGTGATGTAGGGAATGATGTTGGTCACCGCCGCCAGGTTCACCAGCTTGCCGAACTGCTCCGAGGCATTGGGCGAGATGGTCGACACCGCCATGGCGCTCTGCAGCAAGGCATTGGCCACCAGCCCGGCGATGGGCGCGCCCAGCAGGGTGACCTTGGCGAACAGGGCGGGGAACATGTGCTGGTCGGCGGTGATCTTGGCGGTCTGCGCCAGGGTGAACTGCCAGCCCAGCAGCGAACCGACGCAGGCCATCACCGCCAGGGCCATGATGATGTTGCCCACCACTGGGTTGAACATCTGCGCATAGACATAGGCGAAGGGCGCGCTGGAGTTGGCCAGCTCGGCGTTGGGCACTATGCCCATGATCACCGAGGTGGACAGCACGTAGATCACCGCCGCCCCCAGGGTGCCCAGCAGGCAGGCGATCGGCACGTTGCGCTTGGGGTTCTCGACCGCGTCGGAGTTCTGCGCCGCCGACTCCATGCCGAGGAAGGCCCAGAGGGTCAGCGGGATGCTCTGGGTGATGGCATCGCTGGTGGCGATCTGGTTGGGGTTCCAGGCGGCCCTGAAGATCTCCGGCTCGAACCAGAACCAGCCGATCACCGACAGCCCCGCCACCGGGATGATCACCCCCCAGACGGTGATCGAGCCGATGTGCCCGGTGATCTTCGGTCCGCCGAAGTTGGCCAGGGTGGTCAGCCAGATCAGCACCACCGCGCCGATGAACAGGGGGATGGCGCCGCTGCCCAGCCAGGGGAGGAAGGGTGTCAGGTAGCCCACGGCGGAGATGGCGATGGCCACGTTGCCGATGGCCAGCGAGAGGAAGTAGAGGTAGGAACAGAGGAAGAAGGCCGACTTGCCATGGGCCTCCTCGGTATAGGCCGACATCCCGCCGGAGCGGTTGCAGTAGATGCCGCACTGGGCGAAGCAGTAGGCGATGGCCATGGAGCCCACCGCGGTGATCGCCCAGGACAGCAGGGAGATGGCGCCCAGCTGGGCCATGCTCGACGGCAGCATGATGATGCCCGAGCCCATCATGTTCACCGCCACCAGGGTGGTCAGGCCGGTGAGGGTCATTTTCTTGCCGGAAGCTGCCATGCGGGAATCCTTCGAGGAGAAGCGCTTCCAGAAAGATAGGCGGCGCACGCCGTTGCTGCCGCCGGCCACGAGGTAGAATTCCGTTATTCGTAATTCGCCGCGTCGAGCCGCCCATGCCCCTGCCACCCGAAGACCTCGCCAGCATCACCGCCACCACCCTGGGCGACTACAACCGCAACGCCGCCGCCTTCCGCGAGGGCACCCGCGACCACGACGTGAGCCAGAACATCGAGGCGCTGCTGCGGCACATCCAGGGTGAGGCACCTTTCGCCATCCTCGATTTCGGCTGCGGACCGGGGCGCGACCTCGCCACCTTCACCCGCCTGGGCCACCAGGCCATCGGCCTGGACGGCGCGGCGAGCTTCGTCGCCATGGCTCGCGCCGATTCGGGTTGCGAGGTCTGGCACCAGGACTTCCTCGCCCTCGACCTGCCGGCCGAACGTTTCGACGGCATCTTCGCCAACGCCAGCCTGTTCCATGTGCCGCGCCAGGAACTGCCACGGGTCCTGGCGCAACTGCGCGCGGCGCTGAGGCCCGGCGGCGTGCTGTTCAGCTCCAACCCGCGCGGGCACAACGACGAAGGCTGGAGTGGCCAGCGCTACGGCGCCTGGCACGACTATGAAAGCTGGAAGGCGTTGCTGGAGGCGGCGGGCTTCGAGGAACTCGAACACTACTACCGCCCCGCCGGCCTGCCCCGGGAACAGCAACCCTGGCTGGCGAGCCTGTGGCGCAGGGTGGGGTAAGGCGGTAGCCCGGATGCAATCCGGGGAAGGCCCAACCGCCGCTCCCGGATTGCATCCGGGCTATGAAAGATTGAACGCCACCGCCGTGCGGATCAGCGTCGCCAGCGCCGCTTCATCGATGCGCTCGCCCTCATGGATATCGATGGCGCGACGGGTGTTGCCTTCGAGGCTGGCGTTGAACAGGCCGGTTGGATCGTCCAGCGACGCGCCCTTGGCGAACGTCAGCTTCACGGCTTTCTTGTAGGCCTCGCCGGTGCAGATGATGCCGCCGCGGGACCACACCGGAACCTGCCATTTCCACTCCTCGACCACCTCCGGATCGGCCTGGAGGATGATCGCGCGCACACGGGCCAGCGTCTCGCCGCGCCAATCGCCCAGCTCGGCGATGCGTGTGTCTATCAGGTGGGAGGCGGGGGCTTCCGCTGCCGTGGTTTCCGTCCTGTCCTTCTTCATGGATGTGTCGCCTGCTCCGAGGGATGGACGCTTGAGTATCGTCAATGGATGGCGTTCCGGTAGGCGCGATTTCAATCGCGATCCTGGCCGTAGGATGGGTAGAGCCTGCGAAACCCATCGCGCTCTGCCGAGCTGGGCAGTCGGTGGACCACGCTTCACCGGTCCACCATCGGCGGTCTGGCGTGGCACTGTTGGTGGATGGAAAAGCGCCATCCACGAAGTCATCGCGTTGACATGAAACGCCCTGCGAATGCGCGGTGCCGATACCGGAAAGAGAGCCGTAGGATGGGTTGAGCGAAGCGATACCCATCAGCGCTGTTCGATGGTGTGGAATTGCGCATGGGAGAAGGAAAACGCCGCACCTTGTGAGTGCGGCGTTTTTGTTGCCGGGGCCGGTCGCTCCTGGCAGTGGACGGGCCGGGTGGGCCCATCCGGGAAAAGGGTCAGCCCTTGCGCGGGGCTTCCTTGGGCAGGTCCTCGCCGGCTTCCGGTACCCGGGGGTGGAGGATGGCCTGGCGGACCTTCTCGTAGTCGTCGTAGGGCAGGCCGGCGCGGCTGAGCATTTCCAGGGCGAACTGTTTCACTTCGGCGTCGGTGTAGGGGCGTTGCTCGGGTTCGGGCTGGCCGGCGCAACCGGTGAGGACCAGGGCTATTACGGCCAGCGCAAGGATGTGTGCGTGCTTCATGGTGCCCCCTGGGCAGTCCGTTGCGGAATGTGCGAAGGCTACCAATGGCATGGGGTGGGGAAAAATCATCCCCGCCGATAATGACTATTTCGTGAATCGCAAGTATCCCCGTTGCGAGGCATTGCTTAGGGAGCTAACCTTTTCCCCTTCGCCTCCCGGGCCTTCCTCCTGCAGTGCGCGCGGCTGGAAGCCCTCGAACGACTGGATGCGGACGCCGCCCTCGCGGCCAACCGCGCCGTGCTGATCTGACCTTGCCCCATTTGCCGGAACTGCCATGAATGCCGCCAACGACCCCAAGCCGGCCTGCCCGCCGGAAGAACTGCTGATCGACGCCGAGGCCGACGACGAGCCCACGCCACCCGTGATACGCGGCGGCACCTGGCTGTTGCTGGCGGGCCTGGTGATGGTGGCGCTGAACCTGCGCCCGGCGCTCTCCAGCCTGGCGCCGATGCTGAACATGGTGCGCGAGGCCACGGGCCTTTCGGCCACCGGCGCGGGCCTGCTGACCACCTTGCCGGTGCTCTGCCTCGGCCTGTTCGCACCGCTGGCGCCTATCCTCGCGCGGCGCCTGGGCAGCGAGCGCACGGTGCTGCTGATCCTCCTCACCCTGGCCGGCGGCATCGTGCTGCGCAGCCTGTTCCCGGTGGCCGGGTTGTTCCTCGGCAGCCTGCTGGCGGGGGCGAGCATCGGCATCATCGGCGTGCTGCTGCCGGGGATCGTCAAGCGCGATTTCCCCCATATCGCCGGGCTGATGACCGGGGTCTACACCATGGCCCTGTGCCTGGGCGCGGCGCTGGCCGCCGGCGCCACGGTGCCGATGGCCGGTCTGCTGGACGACGCCTGGCAACCGGCCCTGGCCTTCTGGGCGCTGCCGGCGATCCTCGCCGCGCTGGTCTGGCTGCCCCAGGCGCGCCAGGCCCAGCACGGCCACCGCCAGGCCTACAAGGTCACCGGCCTGTGGCGCGACCCCCTGGCCTGGCAGGTGACCCTGTACATGGGCCTGCAGTCGTCCCTGGCCTACATCGTCTTCGGCTGGCTGCCGTCGATCCTCATCGATCGCGGTCTTTCCGCGGTGCAGGCCGGCCTGGTGCTCTCCGGTTCGGTGATGGTGCAGCTGATCAGCGCCCTCGGCGCGCCCTGGCTGGCCACCCGTGGCCGCGACCAGCGCGCCGCCGTGGTGCTAGTGATGGGTCTGACCCTGGCGGGCCTGCTAGGCATGCTCTATGGGCCGCTGTCGGGCATCTGGGGTTGGGCGGTGGTGCTCGGCCTCGGCCAGGGCGGCACCTTCAGCATCGCCCTGGCGCTGATCGTGCTGCGCTCGCGGGACGCCCACGTGGCCGCCAACCTCTCCGGCATGGCCCAGGGCGTGGGCTACACCCTGGCCGCCATGGGCCCGCTGATGGTGGGGGTGGTGCACGACCTCACCGACGGCTGGAGCGCGGTGGGGATCATCTTCGTGGTGGTCAGCCTGGCCGCCACGGCGTTTGGCCTGGGGGCCGGGCGCAACCTGCATGTCTCCGCCCGCAGCGAGCATGTTTGACGGGCGCGATTTGTAGGATGTGGTTGAGCGCAGCGATACCCATCACCGGGACCGCATGGGTATCGCTTCGCTCAACCCATCCTACGGGCTGCCACGCATAGGGACAGAGTTGGCGTTGAACTTCTCCGCCAGCGTCCGCTCGCGGAAGCGTTCGACGATGAAGTCGATGAACACGCGTGTCTTGGCCGGCAGCAGCTTCTGCGCGCTGAAGTAGAGCGACAGCCCGCCGGTGTCCACGTACCAGTCCGGCAGCACCCGTTCCAGGCTGCCGCTCTGCAGGTGGGGCAGGGCATGCACGGTGCTCACCAGGGTCACTCCCAGGCCTTGCAGGGCCGCATGGCAGGCCGCCTCCGGGTCGCTCATGGCCATGCGCATTTTCAACTCGAAGCTGGCCTGCTGGTTGTCGCGGGTGCGTAGCGGCCAGGCACGCACCCGGCCGGTCTGGGGCGAGCGGAGAAGGATGCCGTCGTGTCGGGCGAGGTCGTCTGGTGATTCGATGGCCGGGTGCCGCGCCAGGTAGTCCTTCGCTGCCAGCAACACCCGGTGGCCCGGCCCCAGTTGCCGGGCGATCACCCCGGGCGGCAGTTCGAAGCCGCCGCCGATGGCCGCGTCGAAGCCTTGGCCGATCAGGTCCACCGGGCGGTTGTCGAAGTGCCAGTCGGGGACGATGGCCGGGTAGCGGGCGAGGAAGTCGGCCAGGTGCGGCAGGATGTAGTCGCGGCCGAAGGCCATGCCCATGCTCACCTTGAGGGTGCCCGCCGGCTGGCCCTGGCTGCTGGCGAGGTTGGCCACCGCGCCCTGGATGCTCGCCAGCCCGCCGCTCACTTCCGCCAGGAAACGCTCGCCGGCCTCGGTGAGGCTCAGGCTGCGGGTGCTGCGCAGGAACAGCCGGACGCCAAGGCCGGACTCCAGTTTCGCCACGTTCTTGCCCACCGCCGCCGGGGTCAGGCCCAGGCGCCGCGCGGCCTCGGCAAAGCTGCCGGCCTCGGCGGCGCGGACGAAGCACTCGATGCTGCTGAGGGTTTCCATGGGCTCTCCATAAACCATTGGTATCGACTGAATATAGCGATTGCCAGCTTATCGGTTGTGAATCCTGGAGCAATACTGGGGCCGTCTTCCACACCAACCCCCAGTTCCAGGAGAAACCCCATGAGCACTCTGAAAACCCTCGAAGGCAAAGTCGCATTCATCCAGGGCGGTTCCCGCGGCATCGGCGCCGCCATCGCCAAACGCCTGGCCAAGGACGGTGCCGCCGTCGCGCTGACCTATTCGGCCTCCGCCAGCAGTGCCCTCGAAGTGGTCGAGGCCATCGAAGCCGCCGGCGGCCGCGCCATCGCCATCAAGGCCGACAGCCGCGACGAGCAGGCCATCCGCGCGGCCATCCGCCATGCCGTGGACAGCTTCGGCCGCCTCGACATCCTGGTGAACAACGCCGGTGTGCTGGCTGTGGCACCCATCGAAGAGTTCAAGATCGAAGACCTGGACCGCACCCTCGACGTGAACGTGCGCAGCGTGGTGATCGCCAGCCAGGAAGCCGCCCGGCTGATGGGCGAGGGTGGTCGGATCATCACCATCGGCAGCACCAATGCCGAGCGCATGCCCTTCGCCGGTGGCTCGGTCTATGCCCTGAGCAAGGCGGCGGTGGCCGGTTTCACCAAGGGCCTGGCCCGCGACCTGGGGCCGCGCGGTATCACGGTGAACAACGTGCAGCCCGGCCCGGTGGATACCGAAATGAACCCCGACAGCGGCGAGTTCGCTGAGTCCCTCAAGGGGATCATGGCCCTGCCGCGCTATGGCCAGGCCGAGGAGATCGCCAGCTTCGTGGCCTACCTGGCCGGCCCTGAGGCGGGCTACATCACCGGGGCCAACCTGACGATCGATGGTGGGTTCTCGGCCTGAGGTTCTGCGAAACCCGTCGACCTGATCGATGGGTTTCGCTTCGCTCTACCGTCCTACGGGGTGCGTGATCACGCGTAGGGTGGATCACGCTTCATCGATCCACCAGCGGAGTCCGGCTCGGCACCGTTGGTGGAAATGAAGAGCGATTTCCACCCTACAAGAGACGAATCAGGCGCTCGCGAAACGCCTGGTCGGCTTCCCGCCCCCGCCCTGCCTGTAGGTTGTCCAGCATGTGGCGGGGGTTTCCCGTTCCGGGAATCACGCAGGTCACCGCCGGGTGGCTCAGGCAGAACTTCAGCAGCAGTTGTGGCCAGCTGGTGCAGTGGTAGTCGCCGGCCCAGTCCGGCAGGGGTTTGTCCAACAGCGTGCGCAGCAGGTTGCCGCCGCCAAAGGGACGGTTGATCAGCACCGCCACGCCACGCTCGGCGGCCAGGGGCAGGATGCGCCGCTCCGCGGCCCGGTCGTTGACCGCGTAGTTGATCTGCACGAAATCCAGTTTCTCGCTGCCCAGCACCTGCTCCAGCTGGTCGTAGGCGCTCTCGGTGTAGTGGGTGACGCCCAGGTAGCGGATGCGGCCGGCTTCCTTCCACTGGCGCAGGGTCACCAGGTGTTCCTGCCAGTCCACCAGGTTGTGCACCTGCATGAGGTCGATGCGCTGGCGCTGCAGCAGCGCCATGGACTGCTGCATCTGCTTCACGCCGGCCTGGCGACCCTGGGTCCAGACCTTGGTGGCGACGAAGGCGCGGTCCTGGGCCTGGAGTTCGTCCAAGAGGCCACCGATGGCTTGCTCCGCCTGGCCGTACATGGGCGAGCTGTCGATCACCGAGCCGCCGGCGGCGAACAGCGCTTGCAGCACCTGGCGGCAGTCGGCCCAGGCCGCGCTGTCCTGGCGGGCGATGTCGAAGCCCCGGTAGGTGCCGATGCCGACCACCGGCAGCTGCTCGCCGCTGGAGGGAATCGCGCGCTTGCGCAGGGGCTGTTGCGCCGTGTCGGCGCCCAGGCTGAAGGGGCTCATGGCCAGGAGCGCCGTACCGGCGCTGAGCCGGAGGAATTGGGCGCGGGTGATGCCGCTTTTCATGGCTTGGCCTCCTGTGGGCTTGCCGAGGATTGAGTCTGCTCGTGGCGGCGGCCCAGGCGCCAGCCCAGTGCCGACCAGGCCAGGGCCACGCCGGCACCCACCAGCGCCACTGCGGCGGCACCGAGGCCGATGGCGTTGAGCAGTGCATTGAGCCAGGCGCTCAGGGCATCGCCGCCGCGATAGACCAGGGTGTCGATGAAGTTCTTCGCCCGGTATTTCTGCTGGGCATCCAGCGGCACGAATAGCATCTCCCGCCCCGGCCGCACGAAGGCGTATTCCCCCACCCGACGCAGCACCATCACCCCGGCCAGCACGGCGAACTGGGGCAGCAGCGCCAGGCCGACGAAGCCCAGCGCCACCAGCAGCGGCACCCCGGCCAGCAGCGCTCCGACGCCGAAGCGCTGGGCCACGCGCCCGGCGATGAACAGCTGGCAGGCCAGCGACAGTGCCTGCACGACGAAGTCGAGCAGGGCGAACACGCGAACCTGCTGCTGGCTGTCGGGGAACAGCGCCGCCACCAACCGCGCCTGCTCGAAGTAGAGGAAGGTGCTGGTGCAGGACAGCAGCAGGACGAAGGCGCAGATGCCCAGCAGGTAGGGCGAGCCCAGCACCAGGCTGATGCCCGCGAAGGGGTTGCCGGGCACCGGGCGTTCCGGTGGTTCCCGCTCCGCGCCGGGGCGCCCGGCGCCGCCCTGGGCACGCCAGCTCATCAGGTAGCGGCGCAGGGCCAGGGGCGGTAGCAGGAGCAGCGCGGCCAGCACCAGCAAGCCGGCGGTGCCCAGGCTGCCCACCAGCAGGCCGCCGAGCACAGGGCCGAGCAGCCCGCCCAGGCTGGCCCCGGCGGCGATGGCGGGGAACAGGCGCTTGGCCTGGCGGCGGTTGAATACGTCGGCCAGCAGGCTCCAGGCGAGCGACACCACGAACAGGTTGTAGACCGACAGCCAGACGTAGAAGGCTCGCGCCGTCCACAGCGGGTCGGGAGTGCGCCAGAGCAGCCAGGCGAAGATGCACAGGTGGCTGGCGAAGAACAGGTAGACGCAATCGAGCAACACCCGCCGCGGCACCCGCGCGTTCAGCCAGCCGAAGGCCGGCACCGCCAGCAACATGGCGACGAAGGTGGCGCTGAACAGCCACTGCAGGTTCTCCACGCCACCGGCGATGCCCATGGTTTCGCGCACCGGGCGCAGCATGAAATAGCCGCCGAACAGGCTCAACAGCAGGGCGAAGGCGGCCAGGGCCGGGCCCAGTTCACCAGGCCTGGCATGGATGGCGCGGTGCAGCGGGGACATGGCGGTGGTTCGTTGGGAGTGGTCTGGAAGGGTTTAGACCATGGAGGGGCGGGATGTCTTGCGGGAGGGGTTGCAGGATTTTTCGTAGGTTGGGCCAAGCGCAGCGCGGCCCAACATGGGGGCGTGGCGCAGGGATGTTGGGCTTCGCGTCGCTCAGCCGCAACCTACGGTTCGCATTTCACAGCCCGTACTTCTTCACCTTGTCGAACAGGGTGGTCTTGGCCATGCCGAGGGCGATGCAGGCCTGGCTGAGGTTGCCGCCGTGGCGTTCCAGGGCGGCGCCGAGCAGGTTCTTCTCGAAGGCTTCCACCGCTTCGGCGAAGCGCGGCTCGTTGCCGTCCGGGGTCTGGCCGCTCTTCTTGAACACCGGCAGGCCCAGGGCGAAGCGTTCGGCCACGTTGCGTAGCTCGCGCACGTTGCCCGGCCAGTCGTGGGCCATCAGCGCGGAGAGGGTGGCGTTGTCCAGTTCGGGCGCCGGCCGGTCGAATCGCAGGGAGGAGAGCTGCAGGAAGTGCTCGAACAGCAGCAGGATGTCCTCGCGGCGGTCGCGCAGCGGCGGCAGCTCCAGGGTGACCACGTTCAAGCGGTAGTAGAGGTCGCTGCGAAAACGCCCGGCGCGGCCTTCCTCGTCCAGGTCGAACTTGGTGGCGGCGACCACCCGGCAGTCCACCGGGATCGGCTGGTTGGAGCCCAGGCGTTCCAGGGTCTGTTCCTGCAGCACGCGGAGGAACTTGATCTGCAGGTTGAGCGGCATGCTCTCGATTTCGTCGAGGAACAGGGTGCCCTGGTGGGCGTGCTCGATCTTGCCGATGCGGCGCTTGCCGGCGCCGGTGAAGGCGTGGGCCTCGTGGCCGAAGATTTCGCTGTCGAACAGGTTCTCCGGCAGGCCGCCGCAGTTGAGCGCGACGAATTGCCTGGGTTGGCGCCGGCTGTAGTCGTGCAGGCAACGGGCGACCAGTTCCTTGCCGGTGCCGGTCTCGCCTTCGATGAGCACGTTGGCCGAGGTGTCGGCGACGTTGGCGATCAGCTCGCGCAGGGCCTGGATGGCCGGCGAGCGGCCGATGATGCGCTGCTCGAGGGATTGCCGGCCGGCGAGCTGGCGACGCAGCTGCGACACCTCGCGGGCCAGGGCGCGTGTTTCCAGGGCGCGGCGCGCCACGTCCACCAGGCGTTCAGGGGAGAAGGGCTTCTCCATGAAGTCATAGGCGCCGTCGCGCATGGCCTGCACCGCCATGCTGATGTCGCCGTGGCCGGTGATCAGCACCACCGGCAGGCTGCGGTCGCGGGCCTTGAGGCGTTCGAGCAGGGTCAGGCCGTCCATGCCGGGCAGGCGGATATCGCTGATGACGATGCCGGCGAAATGCTCGCCCACCTGGGCCAGGGCCTCTTCGGCGCTGCCGACGCCGATGCTGGGAATGTCTTCCAGGGCCAGCGCCTGCTGGCAGCCCATCAGGACGTGGGGGTCGTCTTCGACGATGAGGACGCTGAGGGGCTCGGTCATGGGGCGGTGCTCGCGGTTCCTTCGGGGCGGTGCAGCAGCGGCAGGCAGAGTTCGAACGCGGTGCCGCCGGTTTCCGGATGCTGGGCCGCCAGGCTGCCGCCCGCAGCGGTGGCCAGGCTGGCCGAAAGGGTCAGGCCCAGGCCCAGGCCATGTTCGCCGGGCTTGGTGGTGAAGAAGGGCTCGAACAGGTACTGGCGGTTGGCCGGGTCGATGCCGGGGCCGTTGTCGCGCACCTGCAGGCGGTAGGTATCGCCGTCGGCGTGGCCGCTGAGCCAGAGCAGGCAGTCGCTCTGGCCGCTCATGGCGTCCAGGGCGTTGGCCACCAGGTTGACCAGGATCTGCTCCAGGCGGGTCTGGTCGATGGCCAGCAGCACATCGTCGACGTCGCGATTGAGGGTCAGCCCGCTGCGGTCAAGGCGGCTGTGCAGGAGGAACAGCGCGGCGTCCACCGCCTTGCCCAGGCGCGCCTGGCCGTGGTCGTCGGAGCGTCGGGCGAAGGCGCGCAGGCTGGCGGTGATGCGGCCCATGCGATCGACGAGTTCGTTGATCGCCGCCAGGTTGGTGCTGGCGGTGTCCAGGGCGCCACGGGCGAGGAAGCGCACGGTGTTGCCGGAGAGGGTGCGCAGGGCCGCCAGGGGTTGGTTGAGTTCGTGGGCGATGCTGGTGGACATCTGCCCGATCACCGCCAGCTTGCCGGCCTGGACCAGGCCGTCCTGGGCCTTGCGCAGGTTGTCCTCGGTCTGCTTGCGCTCGCGGATTTCCGCCAGCAGGCGGCTGTTGCTGGCGCGCAGGTCCTGGGTGCGTTCGGCGATCTTGCGTTCCAGCTCGTTGTTGGCCGCCAGCAGTGCCTCGCGGGCCGCCAGGCGGGTGGCGAAGACCTTGCGCCGCTCGTTCCAGGCGATCAGCAGGAAGGCCAGCAGGGCGAAGCCGACGGCGGCGAGCATGCCCTGGATCACCGCTTCGCGGCGCAGGTCGGCCAGCGGCGAGAGCAGGGTGAAGTGCCAGGGGGTGTCGTCGAGGGTGCGGGTCTGGGCCAGGTAGGCCACTTCGCCTTCGGCCGCTCCCACCGGGTCGCTGGCGGCGAAGCTGATGGCTTCCAGGCCCTCGCCCAGCACCTGGCGGCTCAGGGGTTCCCATTCGTTCAGGGCCCACCAGTAGTACTGCAGGCTGCGGGCCAGGCGTTCCTTGTCTTCGGCCGAGAGCGGGCGCACCGCCTTCATGCGCAGGGCCGGGTCGCTGGAGAGGATGATGATGCCGTTCTCGTCGCTGACGAAGGCTTGCAGGCGGGCCTTTTCCCAGCGCTCCTGCAGGGTTTCCAGCTTCACCTTGACCACCGCCACGCCAATGATCCGGTCCTGGTAGCGCAGGCCGTGGGCCAGGTAGTAGCCGGCCTCCCCGGTGGTGCTGCCGATGCCGTAGAAGCGGCCGGGGCGGCCTTGCACGGCTTCCTGGAAGTAGGCGCGGAAGGCCAGGTCCTCGCCCAGGTAGCTGTCCGCGTCGCGCCAGTTGCTGGTGGCCAGCACCCGGCCCTGGGTATCCAGCAGGTAGATGGCGCGGGCGCCGCTGCGGCGGTTGAGGCCTTCGAGGTAGTGGTTGACCAGGTTGCGCCGGTAGGGCGTGGGGTTGAGCAGCAGGTGGCTGACGCTGGATTCCAGCTCCAGCAGGCTGGGCAGGTAGGTGTAGCGGTTGATCTCGCTTTCCACGGCGCGGGCGTGGAGTTCCAGCTGGCGCTCGCCATCGTCCCGTAGCTGACGGATGCCCGCCTCTTCGCTGAGGTGGTAGCCGACGTAGCCGAAACCCAGCATGCACAGGGCGAGCAACAGGAACAGCAGGAAATGGCGGAGCAGGCGCGGTTTCACGGTCAGGGCGGGCGGCACGGCGCGGAGGCTGGCGGTGGGGCATTGCATCATAGTCGACCCGTACGGGCCAGCCCGCCGCCCGGGTGGGCGACGGGCTGGCCTCGGCGTTATGGCTTGACCACCAGGCCGACGCCCCGGCCACGCGGGTCGGAAGCGGTTTCCAGATTCGCGCCGTCGACGCGGATGGCCTGGATGTCGCCCATGTTCCAGCCCTGGTCTTCCAGGGTGTAGCCCATGGCCTTCAGCTCCTCGGCCACCTTGCCGGTGAGCGGGGCGTGGGCGTCGTAGTAGAGGGTGTCCTTGGGCAGCAACTGGTGGTGCACGCGCTGGGCGGCCACGGCTTTCTCCAGCGGCAGCTGGTAGTCGTAGACGTTGTTCAGCACCTGGAAGATCGAGGTGAAGATGCGCGAGCCGCCGGGGGTGCCCAGCACCAGGCTGACCTTGCCGTCGCGGGTGACGATGCTCGGGCTCATGGAGGAGAGCATGCGCTTGCCCGGCTCGATGGCGTTGGCGTCGCTGCCCACCACGCCGAAGGCGTTGGCCACGCCGGGCTTGGCGCTGAAGTCGTCCATTTCGTCGTTGAGCAGGAAGCCGGCGCCCTTGACCACCACGCCGCTGCCGAAGTCCCAGTTGAGGGTGTAGGTGTTGCTCACCGCGTTGCCGTCGGCGTCGACGATGGAGAAGTGGGTGGTCTGGTGCGGTTCCAGGCCCGGACGCACCTTCTCGGTGGCGGAGATGGCGTTCGGGTTGACCTCGGCGGCGCGCTTGGCGATGTAGCCGGCGTCGGTCAGCTGGGCCACCGGCACCTTGGAGAAGTCCGGGTCGCCCAGGTAGTCGGCGCGGTCGGCGAACACGCGCTTCTCGATTTCCGCCAGCAGGTGGATGTAGCGCGCGGAGTTCAGTTCCACGCCCTTGAAGTCGGCGGCGCGGGCTTCCTTGATGCCGATCAGCTGGGCCAGGGCGATGCCCCCGGAGCTGGGCAGCGGCGCGGTGTAGAGGCTGTTGCCCTGCCAGTCGATGCGCATCGGCTCGCGCCACTTGGCGCTGTAGCCGCTGAGGTCGTCCTGGCTGATCAGGCCGCCGTCCTGCTGCATCTGCGCCACCAGCAGGCGCGCGGTTTCGCCCTTGTAGAAGTCCTCCGGGCCCTTGTCGGCGATGCGCTCCAGGGTTTTGGCGAGCTCCGGCTGGGTGAAGGTTTCGCCGGCCTTCATGGTGCCGAAGTAGTCGCCGAAGTTGGTCTTGCCGTTGAACAGGGCGATGGCGTCCTGGCGGTACTGGAACTGCTTGTCGGCGACCTTGAAACCGCTTTTCGCGTAACCGATGGCCGGGGTGACCAGCTCGCTCCAGGGCAGCTTGCCGAAGCGCTGGTGCGCCTCCCACAGGCCCATCACGGTGCCGGGCACGCCGGCGGCCCGGACGCCCACCAGGCTGAGGTTCTCTATCACCTCGCCCTGGTCGTCCAGGTACATGGTTTTGGTCGCGGCCTTGGGCGCCACTTCGCGGTAGTCGAGGAAGTAGGGCTTGCCGTCCATGTACAGAGTCATGAAACCGCCGCCACCGATGTTGCCGGCTTCGGGGTAGGTGACCGCCAGGGTGAAGGCCGTGGCCACCGCGGCGTCCACCGCGTTGCCGCCGGCCTTCAGCACGTCGGCTGCGACCTTGGCGCCGTACAGGTCCGGCGCGGCCACCGCGCCGCCTTCGAGGCTGGCGGCGAACACCGAGGAACTGGCGGTGGCGATGGCGACGCCAAGGGCGACGGGGCGCAGGAGGATCATCGGTTGCATGGGATATCCCTATCTTGTTGTTGTGGGGTGGTACAGGTCCCCGGCCGAATGCCGGCCGGGGATGTGTCTCAGTGCTGCAGGATCTTGGCGAGGAACTGCTGGGCGCGGTCGGAGCGGGCGCTGACGTCGCCGAAGAACTCGTCCTTGGCGCAGTCTTCGACGATCTGCCCGCGATCCATGAAGATCACCCGGTCGGCCACCTTGCGGGCGAAGCCCATCTCGTGGGTCACGCACATCATGGTCATGCCTTCCTGGGCCAGCTCGACCATCACGTCGAGCACTTCGTTGACCATTTCCGGGTCCAGCGCCGAGGTGGGTTCGTCGAACAGCATCACCACCGGGTCCATGGCCAGGGCGCGGGCGATGGCCACGCGCTGCTGCTGGCCACCGGAGAGCTGGCCGGGGTGCTTGTGGGCATGGGCCTTGAGGCCGACCCGATCGAGCAACTTGAGGCCCTTGTCCAGCGCCTCTTCCTTGCCACGGCCGAGCACGCGGGTCTGGGCGATGGTGAGGTTCTCGGTGATGGACAGGTGCGGGAACAGCTCGAAGTGCTGGAACACCATGCCGACGCGGGAGCGCAGCTTGGGCAGGTTGGTGGCCTTGTCGGCGATGGAGGTACCGTCGACCACGATGTCGCCCTTCTGGAAGGGCTCCAGGGCGTTGACGCACTTGATCAGGGTGGACTTGCCCGAGCCCGAGGGGCCGCAGACCACCACCACTTCGCCTTTCTTCACCTGGGTGCTGCAGTCGGTCAGCACCTGGAAGTCCCCATACCACTTGTTGACGTTCTTGATGGAAATCATACGGCTAACCTTTTCTGCAGGAGTTTGACCAGCTGGGAGGCGATGAAGCTGACGCTGAAGTACACCAGGCCGGCGAAGATGAGGAACTCGTGGGGCTGGCCGATGATGTCGCCACGGGAGCGGGCGGCGTTGAGGAAGTCCATCAGGCCCACGGTGTAAACGAGCGAGGTGTCCTGGAACAGGATGATGCTCTGCTGCAGCAGCAGCGGGGTCATCTTGCGGAAGGCCTGGGGCAGGATGATCAGGCGCATGCTCTGGCCGTAGGTCATGCCGAGCGCCTGGGCGGCGCCCATCTGGCCCTTGGGGATGGCCTGGATGCCGGCGCGGACGATTTCGCAGAAATACGCCGCCTCGAACATCATGAAGGCCACCAGGCAGGAGGTGAACGCGCCCACCGGGGTGTCTTCGCCGGTGATCGCCCGCAGCAGGAAGGGCACCGCGAAGTAGAACCAGGTGATCACCAGCAGCAGCGGGATGGAGCGGAAGTAGTTGACGTAGATCCCGGCCGCCTTCGACAGCAGCGGGTTGTGGGACAGGCGCATGAGCGCCAGCACGGTGCCCAGGGCCACGCCGCCGAGCACGCCGAGGACCATCAGCTGGAAGGTCATCAGCAGGCCGTCGGCCAGGCCCGGCAGGGCGGGGATGATCGCGGAGAAATCCATTATTTGCCCCCTACGGAGATCAGGCCGGGTACCGCGACCTTCTTCTCCACCAGGCGCATGAGCAGCATCAGGCTCATGTTCAGGGTGAAGTAGATCAGGGTGGCCAGCGTGAAGGCCTCGAACAGGTTGGCGGAGAACTCGGCGGTCTGCTTGGTCTGCGCCAGTAGCTCCATCAGGCCGATCAGGGACGCCACCGAGGAGTTCTTGAAGATGTTGAGGAACTCGCTGGTGAGCGGCGGAATGATGATGCGGAAGGCCTGGGGCAGAAGCACGTAGCGGTAGATCTGCGGCAGGCGGAAGCCCATGGCGCGGGCGGCGCCGAGCTGGCCCTTGGGCAGTGCCTGGATGCCGGTGCGCACCTGTTCGCAGACGCGGGCAGCGGTGAACAGGCCGAGGCAGACCACCACGCTGAGGTAGGCCGAGGTGGCCGGGTTGAGGTCCTGCTTGAACCAGATTTCCAGCGGCTCGGGCAAAAGGTCCGGTACCAGGAAGTGCCAGAGGAACAGCTGCACCAGCAGCGGCACGTTGCGGAAGATTTCCACGTAGACGGTGGCGATGCCGGAGACCCAGCGGCTCGGCATGGTGCGCATCACGCCGAGGAGCGCGCCCAGCGACAAGGCGATGATCCAGGCGGCCAGGGCGATGGCGATGGTCCAGCCCAGGCCGGTGACGAACCAGTCCAGGTAGATTTCGCTGCCGATGCCGGTGGACTTGAAGAACACGCTCCAGTCCCAGTTGTAATTCATCAGGGTTGTCCCCTATCAGGTCGATCTGCGGTGAAGGCAAAAGCACCCTCTCCCTGTGGGAGAGGGCTGGGGTGAGGGCAGCATGACTCTGCACGGCCCCCACCTTCCCTCTCCCCCAACCCCTCTCCCGGAGGGAGAGGGGAGTAACGGCGGAGAGGGGAGGGGCAAGGTCAGATCTCTTCAGCCGACTTGTCGGTGGGGTTGGCTACCAGCTTCTTCAGCTCGTCGCTCATGGGGAAGTTCAGGTTCAGGCCCTTGGGCGGGATGGGCTGGGTGAACCACTTGTCGTAGATGCCGTTGATCTCGCCGGAGGCGAAGGTCGCGGCGATGGCCTTGTCGACCACCTGCTTGAAGGGCTCGTCGCCCTTGCGGACCATGCAGCCGTAGATCTCGTAGGACTGCGGCGCGCCGGTCACGACCCAGTCATCGGGCTTCTTGGCCTTGGCCATTTCGCCGTAGAGCAGGGCGTCGTCCATCATGAAGGCCACGGCGCGGCCGGATTCGAGCATCAGGAAGGACTCGCCGTGGTCCTTGGCCGAGATGATGTTCATGCCCATCTGTTTCTCGGCGTTCATGGATTTCAGCAGGCGCTCGGAGGTGGTGCCGGCGGTGGTCACCACGTTCTTGCCCTTGAGGTCGGCGAAGTCGCCGATGGCGGCGCTCTTCTTCGACAGCAGGCGGGTGCCCACCTCGAAGATGCCCACGGAGAAGCCGACTTGCTTCTGGCGCTCGAGGTTGTTGGTGGTGGAGCCACACTCGATGTCCACGGTGCCGTTCTGCACCAGCGGGATGCGGGTCTGGGAGGTCACCAGGTTGTAGCGCACCTTCAGCTCCGGCATGCCCAGTTCCTGCTTGATGGCATCGACCACTTTCAGCTGCAGGTCATGAGAGTAGCCGATGGGCTTGCCCGGCTCGGTGCCGAGGTAGGAGAAGGGGATGGAGGCGTCACGGTGACCGAGGGTGATGGTGCCGGTCTCCTTGATCTTCTTCAGGGTACCGGTCAGCTCGGCGGCGAACGCCGGAGCGGAAATCAGGGTTGCTGCGATAGCGGTGGCCAGCACCTTGGGGAGCATACGCATGAACGACAGTCCTCGATGTTGATTGTTCTTATCGGCGCGAGCGGTTGTTCGCGTCCGTCGGGGATCTGTATTGGCAGGATGTGTGCCAGCTGTATGGTGCTTATCGTAAGTTTATAACTTATTGATAAATAACGGTTTTAATTGATTTTATGACGGACCGCTTCCCAGTGGTGTCCGGCTTGCCGAATATCCGGCCGATCGGCGTTCGGATTTCCGAACGATATTCGCGAATGAATGCGCACCTACGGTTCGTTTCCGTGGGAGGCTTCGCGGAATTCACCGCCCTGAACGACGAAGCCCCTGGCACCGCGTGGTGCCAGGGGCTTCGAATTTCACCGGGCCCGCGCGCGGATCAGCGCTCGTCGAGGGCGAAGGCGGTCAGGGCGAAGGTGGGGATGCCGGCGTCGGCCAGGCGTTCCGAGCCGCCGAGTTCCGGCAGGTCGATGATGGCGGCGGCCTCGAACACGCTGGCGCCCATGCGGCGGACCAGGCGCGCGGCGGCCAGCAGGGTGCCGCCGGTGGCGATCAGGTCATCGAAGACCAGCACCTTGTCGCCCTCGCACAGGCTGTCGCTGTGCACTTCCAGCAGGGCTTCGCCGTATTCGGTCTGGTAGGGCTCGGCGAGCACGTCGGCCGGCAGCTTGCCCTGCTTGCGGAACAGCACCAGGGGCTTGTTGAGTTCGTAGGCGATGATCGAGCCGATCAGGAAGCCACGGGCGTCCATGGCGCCGATGTGGCTGAAGTCGGCCTCGACGTAGCGCTGGATGAAGCTGTCGGCCACCAGGCGCAGGGCACGGGGGGACTGGAACAGCGGGGTGATGTCGCGAAACACCACGCCGGGCTTGGGGAAGTCCGGGACGGGGCGGATCAGGGTCTTGAGGGAGAAATCGTCGAAAATCATCGTTGCAGCCTGAAAGGAAGGGGCAGGGGGGAGCACGCGGACCCGCGGGGATCAGCTTTCGATACTGCCGCCGGCCATGGCGCAGAGTTCGATGGGATCGAGGATATGCACTTCCTTGCCCTCGGCGGCGATCAGGTTGGCCTGCTGGAAACGGGTGAAGACGCGGGAAACGGTCTCCACCGCCAGGCCCAGGTAGTTGCCGATTTCGTTGCGCGACATGGCCAGGCGGAACTGGTTGGCGGAGAAGCCACGAGCGCGGAAACGGGCCGACAGGTTGACCAGGAAGGTGGCGATGCGCTCGTCGGCGGTCTTCTTCGACAGCAGCAGCATCATCTGCTGGTCGTCGCGGATTTCCCGGCTCATCACGCGCATCAGTTGGCGGCGCAGCTGCGGCAACTGGACCGAGAGTTCGTCGAGGTGTTCGAAGGGGATCTCGCACACCGAGGTGGTTTCCAGGGCTTGGGCGGATACCGGGTAAAGCTCGGTGTCCATGCCGGACAGGCCGACCAGCTCGCTGGGCAGGTGGAAGCCGGTGATCTGCTCTTCACCGGCGTCGGTGACGGTGAAGGTCTTCAGGGCGCCCGAGCGCACGGCGAAGACGGAGCCGAAGGCATCGCCCTGGCGGAACAGCAGTTCGCCTTTCTTCAGGGGGCGACCGCGTTTGACGATCTCGTCCAGTGCATCCATGTCTTCCATGTTCAACGACAGGGGCAGGCACAGGGCCGCCAGGCTGCAATCCTTGCAGTGGGCCTGGGGAAGGTTACGCACCTTGATGGTTTCGGACATGGGCTCTTCCTTGCAATGCAATCACACAATGCCCGTAAGGGTAACGCAGGGGGCAGGTGACGGCCAGAAAAAGCCTACCTGACGCATCGTTCAAGTTCTGGTTCCGGAGGCCGACATCGGGGGGAGTCATAGGGAGGAAATGTCTATGTTGAGCCTGGACGTCAACAACTCAGTGGCACGGCTGTCGGAGGCGGTGCGGCGACAGGTCGCAGCCAAGGAGCGGGGTGACGAGCCCGAGGATCGGGCCACCGTGCTCCAGGGAATCCGCGTCAGCCTGTCGGACCTGGGCAAGGCCGGCAAGCCGCAGAAGAACGACGATATCGACGAGAGCAGCCTGCCGGACCGCATCAAGGAGCTCTTGAAGATGATCCGCGAGCTCAAGGCGCAGATCGCCGAGCGCAAGGCGGAGTTGCAGGCGATCGCCAGCGACCCCGGCCTGGACGAGGAAACCCGCAGGCAGCGGCTGGAAGCGGTACAGGGCCAGTTGGCGTCCCTGCAGGGGGCGCTGGGCAGTGCCAACGCCAACCTGGTCAAGGCGGTGCGCGACGCCAACCTCAGCCAGGAGCAGGCCGGCGAGCTGGGCAAGCTGCTCGCCGGTTGAGGCGGGTTCAGATCACCCGGGAGAAGCGCTGCTGGTTCTGCGCCGGCAGGTAGGCGTCGAAGAGCATGCACAGGGCGCGCACCAGCAGGCGGCCGGCCGGCAGCACGTCGATCCGGTTTTCGCTGAGGTCGATCAGGCGATCCGCGTGCATTTGCTGCAATTGTGGCCAGATGTCGGCGAAGTAGCCGCGAAATTCGATGTTGAAGCGGCCTTCGATGCTGTCGAAGTCCAGCTCGAACTCGCAGATCAGTTGCTGGATCACCGCCCGCCGGACGCGGTCGTCCTGATCGCATAGCAAGCCCCGCTCGGTGGCCAGCAGGCCCGCGTCCAGGGCGTTCTGGTAGTCGTTGATCTGCGCGGTGTTCTGGCAGTAGAGGTCGCCCACCTGGCTGATGGCCGATACCCCGAGGCCGATCAGGTCGCAGTGGCCGTGGGTGGTGTAGCCCTGGAAGTTGCGCTGCAGGCGGCCATCCTCCTGGGCGATGGCCAGCTCGTCGTGGGGCAGGGCGAAGTGGTCCATGCCGATGTAGCGGTAACCGGCGGCGGCCAGCTGTTCACTGCTGCGCTGGAGCATCTCCAGCTTTTGCCCGGGGCTGGGCAGGTCTTCGTTGCGGATGCGCCGCTGGGGCATGAAGCGCTCCGGCAGGTGGGCGTAGTTGAACACCGAGAGGCGGTCCGGCTGCAGGGCGATCACTTCGTCCAGGGTGCGGGCGAAGCCGTCCGGGTTCTGCTTGGGCAGACCGTAGATCAGGTCGAGGTTCAGCGAGCGGTACTGCAGGGTACGCGCGGCTTCGACTATGGCGCGGGTCTCGTCGAGGCTCTGCAGGCGGTTGACCGCGCGCTGCACCGCCGGGTCCAGGTCCTGCACGCCGAGGCTGACGCGGTTGAAGCCCAGTTCGCGCAGCAGGCCCATGGTGGGCCAGTCGGCCTCCCGGGGGTCGATCTCGATGCCGTAGTCGCCGGAATCGTCGTCCAGCAGATGGAAGTGCTTGCGCAGGTGGCCCATGAGCCGGCGCAGTTCGTCGTGGCTGAGGAAGGTCGGGGTGCCGCCGCCAAAGTGCAGTTGCTCGACCCGTTGCTTGGGGGCTAGGTGGCAGGCGATCAGTTCGATTTCCCGCTCGAGGCGCTCCAGGTAGGGCAGGGCGCGGCCACGGTCCTTGGTGATGACCTTGTTGCAGGCGCAGTAGTAGCAGATGTTCGCGCAGAACGGCACGTGCACGTAGAGCGACAGTGGGCGGCAGGCCTTGCGGCTGTCGCGCAGGGCGTGGAGCAGGTCGAAGGACGCCACCTTGTGGTTGAACTGCACGGCGGTGGGGTAGGAGGTGTAGCGGGGGCCGGGGGTGTCGTAGCGGCGGATCAGGTCCGTATCCCAGCGAATGTTGTCGAGCATGCGGGCATCCCCGGAAAGTCTGTCAGTGGCTGGCAGTCTAGGGGCCCGTGACCTGGGCGATCTTGATTTGTATCAAGCCGTTCAGTGGCTGTGCTGGTGTTGCTCGCTGGCGGCGTTGTGGCCGCCGTGGCCCATCAGCCAGGCCTGGTGCGGTCCGGGCAGGGTCCAGAGGCCGAAGAGGATCACCAGCAGGCCGCCGGCGATGCGGATGCCGCGCTTGCGCAGCAGTGCGGTCAGGCGTTCGGCGGCCAGGCCCGTGGCCACCAGGACCGGCAGGGTGCCGACGCCGAAGGCCAGCATCAGCAGCGCGCTGTCCGCCGCCGACCCCTGGCTGGCCGACCAGAGCAGGGTGCTGTAGACCAGCCCGCAGGGGAGCCAGCCCCAGAGCCCGCCCAACAGCAGGGCGCGGGGCAGGGACGACACCGGCAGCAGCTTGCGCGCTATTGGTTGGATATGGCGCCAGAGGCCCTGGCCCAGGGCTTCGATGCGGGTCAGGCCGCTCCACCAGCCGGCCAGGTACAGGCCCATGGTGATCAGCAGCACGGCGGCCACCACGCGCAGGCCCATGGCGGCGGGGCTGCTGGCGATGGCCCAGCCGGCGAGGCCGATGAGCAGGCCGGCGAGCGTATAGCTGGCAATGCGCCCGACGTTGTAGGCCAGCAGCAGGCGCAAGCGCCTGGCGCGCTGCTCCGGCGGGATGGCCAGGGTCAGGGCGCCCATCAGGCCGCCGCACATGCCCAGGCAATGGCCGCCGCCGAGCAGGCCGAGGATGAACGCGGAAAGCAGCAGTGGAGCCAGTTCAGCCACGGGGCTTGTCCTGCTCGTCCGCCTTGTCCTTGTCTTCGCCCTTGGCTTCGGCGATGCCGGCCTGGTGCTTGGGGTCCTCGTCGTCGAAGAGGATGCTGTGGGCCGGGCCGTCGAGGTCGTCGTACTGGCCGCTGTCCACTGCCCAGAAGAACAGCCAGATGGCGAAACCGACCAGGCCGACGGCGACCGGAATCAGTATGTAGAGCGCTGGCATGGGGGACTCCGGTGGTGGATTGAGATCAGGTGCGGGCCAGGCGCAGGGCGTTGAGCACCACCAGCAGCGAGCTGACCGACATGCCGAAGGCCGCCCAGAGCGGGGTGATCCAGCCGAGGGCGGCGAAGGGCAGCACCAGGCCATTGTACAGGGTCGCCCAGGCCAGGTTCTCGATGATGATGCGGCGGGTACGGCGGGCCAGGGCGAAGGCCTGCACCAGGCTGTCCAGGCGGTTGGACAACAGCACGGCGTCGGCGCTGGTCTTGGCGAGGTCGGTGGCGCTGCCCATGGCGATGCTGATGTCGGCGCCGGCCAGCACCGGCACGTCGTTGACCCCGTCGCCCAGCATCAGCACCTTGTGGCCTTGCTGGTGGAGCTGGCGCAGCACGTCCAGCTTGGCGTCCGGGGTAAGGCCGCCACGGGCGTCGTCGATGCCCAGTTCCCGGGCGATGCCGGCGACCATGGGCGAGCTGTCGCCGGAGAGCAGCAGGAGCTTCCAGCCGCGTTCGCGGCAGGCATCGAGCAGGGCGGGGGCGTCCTCGCGCAGGCGGTCGTCAAGGACGAACCAGGCCAGTGGCCTCTGTTCGTCTCCGAGCAGCAGCCACTGGCCCTGGTCGCCGGGGATGGCCGGTGTCGGCTGGCCGCTCAGTTCGGCGACGAAATCGGGCTGGCCGATCCGCAGCAGGTGCTCGCCGACGCGGCCTTCGAGGCCACGGCCGGGAATGCTGTCCACTTGCCCGGCCGCTTGCGGGGCACGGCCGAAGGCACGGGCGATGGGGTGCTCCGAACGGTTCTCCAGGGCCGCGGCCAGGCCCAGGCAGGCATCGCGGTCGAGGCTGCCCAGGGTATGGATGGCGTTCAGGGTCAGGCGGCCTTCGGTGAGGGTGCCGGTCTTGTCGAAGATCACCGTGTCGATCTGGTTCAGGCCTTCCAGCACATGGCCACGGGTCAGCAGCAGGCCGAGCTTGTGCAGGCTGCCGGTGGCCGTGGTCAGCGCGGTGGGGGTGGCCAGGGCCAGGGCGCAGGGGCAGGTGGCCACCAGCAGCGAGAGCACGACCCAGAAGGCGCGCTGTGGGTCGATCTGCCACCAGACGAGGCCGACGATGGCGGCGGCGCCGAGGACGATGATGAGGAACCACTGAGCCACCTTGTCGGCCACTTCTGCCAGGCGCGGCTTGTCGGCCTGGGCGCGTTCCAGCAGGCGGACGATGGCGGACAGGCGGGTGTCGTCGCCCAGCGCCTGGACTTCGAGGGTCAGCGGGCCTTCGACGTTGAGGGTGCCGGCGGTGACGGCGTCGCCTTCGCGGCGCGGCAGGGGCAGGTATTCGCCTGTGAGCAGGGACTCGTCGACGCTGGACTGGCCCTGGAGGATGCGGCCATCGGCCGGCAGCAGGGCGCCCGGCGGCACCAGTACGCGGTCGCCGACCTTCAGTTCGCTGAGCAGGATGCGCTCGCTGTGCCCTTGGCCGTCGAGGCGCAGGCAGGAGGCGGGCAGCAGGTTGACCAGTTGCGCGGTGGCCGCCGCCGTGCGTTCGCGGGCGCGGCGTTCGAGGTAGCGGCCGGCCAGGAGGAACAGGGCGAACATGCCCACCGCGTCGAAGTAGAGCTCGCCCACCCCGGTGACCGTGGACCAGATGCCGGCGACGTAGGCGCCGCCGATGGCCAGGGATACCGAGACGTCCATGGTCAGGTGGCGGGTGCGCAGGTCGCGCAGGGCGCCACGGAAGAACTGGCCGCAGCAGTAGAAGACGATGGGGGTGGTGAGGAACAGGCTGACCCAGCGCAGGATGGTGTCCAGCTCCGGCGACAGGTCGATGTTGAATTCCGGCCAGGTGGCCATGGCGGCCATCATCACCTGCATCCACAGAAGGCCCGCCACGCCCAGCTGGCGCATGGCGCGACGGTTCTCGCTGGCCAGGCGCTCGGCGGCCTCGTCGGCCTTGTAGGGATGGCCGGCGTAGCCGATCTTGCGCAGCGCCTTGAGCAGCGCGCTCAGGGGCAGCTGGCTATCGGACCAGCGCACCTGCAGGCGATGGTTGGAGAGGTTGAGGCTGGCTTCGGCGACGCCCGGCAGGGTTTTCAGGTGCTTCTCGATCAGCCAGCCGCAGGCGGCGCAGCTGATGCCTTCGATGAGCAGGCAGGTTTCGCTGAGTTCGCCCTGGTGCTGGACGAAGGGCTGCTGTACCTCGGCGCGGTCATACAGCGCGAGCTCGTCGGGCAGCTCGCGGGGCAGGGCGTCGGGGTTGGGGGCGGAGTCGCTGCGGTGGCGGTAGTAGCTTTCCAGGCCGCCGGCGACGATGGCCTCGGCCACCGCCTGGCACCCCGGACAGCACATGGCCCGCGTCTCTCCCAGCACGCGGGCCTCGAAGCGGCTGCCTTTGGGTACCGGCAGGCCGCAGTGGTAGCAGGGTTGCGGTGCGCTCATCGGCGCTTATTCGCCGAGGCGAATGGCGCTGCCCTGGGTCAGGGTTTCCTCTTCGAACAGGCGCCAGTCCTGGCCTTGCTCCTGGCCGATCAGCTCGACGAAGCGACGGCCGCTGACGCTGTCTTCCACCTGGCCACGGTAGTGACCGTCGGCCTGGGGCTGGAGCACGACGCGGCGGTCCTTCTCCGGCTGGGTGGGGGAGATCAGGCTCAGCACCAGTTGCTGCGGACGGCTTTCACCCTGCAGTTGCAGGTCGATGCTGCCACTGGCCTGGTCCATCTGCAGGTCGGCGCGCATGCCCAGCTTCTTGGCCAGGTTCTCGCGTTCCAGGGAAGTGTTGATGCCTTTGCCGACTTCGTAATAGTTGTCGGCCACCAGGCTCGGCGGGTTCTTGCTGGCGATCACCAGCAAGCTGCTGCCCAGCACCACGGAGGTGCCGAGGATGGCGAGGATGAACCAGGGCCAGGGTTGCTTGTACCAGGTGCTCGTGGGCGATTCGGACTGCATGGGTATTCCGTTCTGCTAGCGGACGCTGGGGCCGATGAAGCGGCTGTCGGCGTCGGTCTTGATGCTGGGATCGTCCGCGCTGTGGACGCGGAAGAGGATCTTGTTGGCGCTGGACGGCAGCTGGTCCGGCTCGATGGACAGTTCCACCGGTACCGAGAGGACTTCGCCGGCGTCGGCGCGGACTTCGCGCTTGCCTTCGTAGATCAGGCCGTCGAGGCCTTCGGCTTCGATGACGAAGGTCTGGTCGACCTGTGCCTTGTTCATGATCTTCAGGGTGTAGACGTTCTCGATTCGCCCTTGCTCGTTCTCGCGGAACAGCACGCGGTCCTTGATCACGTCCAGTTCCACCAGGGAACGGCTGGCCACGGCGTAGAAGAAGAAGCCGATCATGGCGACAAGGGCGATAGCGTAACCGATCAGGCGCGGACGGAGCAGGTGAGTCGTCTGACCGTTCAGGTTGTGTTCAGTGGTGTAGCTGATCAACCCCTTGGGATAGTTCATCTTCTCCATGATGCTGTCGCAGGCGTCGATGCAGGCGGCGCAGCCGATGCATTCGATCTGCAGGCCGTCGCGGATGTCGATGCCGGTGGGGCAGACCTGGACGCACATGGTGCAGTCGATGCAGTCGCCCAGGCCCTGGGCCTTGTAGTCGACGCCTTTCTTGCGCGGACCACGGGATTCGCCGCGACGGGGATCGTAGGAGACGATCAGGGTGTCCTTGTCGAACATCACGCTCTGGAAGCGCGCGTAGGGGCACATGTAGATGCACACCTGCTCACGCAGCCAGCCGGCGTTGCCGTAGGTGGCGAGGGTGAAGAAGGCGACCCAGAAGTAGGCCCAGCCGCTGGCGGCGCCTGTGAAGAATTCGAAGACCAGTTCGCGGATGGGGGTGAAGTAGCCGACGAAGGTCATGCCGGTGGCGAAGCCGATCAGCAGCCAGAGGCTGTGCTTGGCGAACCGGCGCGCGAATTTCTGGCCGCTCATGGGAGCCTTGTCGAGCTTCATGCGCTGGTTGCGGTCACCTTCGGTGATCTTCTCGCACCACATGAAGATCCAGGTCCAGACGCTCTGCGGGCAGGTGTAGCCGCACCAGACGCGGCCGGCGAACACGGTGATGAAGAACAGCCCGAAGGCGCAGATGATCAGCAGGCCCGACAGCAGGATGAAGTCCTGGGGCCAGAAGGTGGCGCCGAAGATGTAGAACTTGCGCTCGGGCAGGTTCCACCAGACGGCCTGGCGCTCGTTCCAGTTGAGCCAGACGGTGCCGAAGTAGAGCAGGAAGAGGAAGGCGCCGCCGGCCATCCGCAGGTTGCGGAACAGCCCGGTGAAGGCTCGGGTGTAGATTTTTTCGCGACTGGCGTAGAGGTCGGTGGAGGCACCGCCCTTGGCCGGAGGAGGGGAGATGTTCTTGACGGGGATCTGTTCGCTCATCGTTCTCATACCACGGCGGTTGTCGGCGCCCTGACCAGTACTTTGCCGGTCGGAGTCATGTTGCCTGCCGCATATGGTACGCCTGATAGCGGCCTGCCATGTGCGACAGTGCGTCGCGCATGGCAGGCTGGGTCTTACTTGGCTTCGGCTTCGGCCGCAGGTTTCTGCGACAGGCTGAAGACATAGGCAGCCAGCAGGTGCACCTTGTCATTGCCGAGGATGTTTTCCTGGGCAGGCATGGTGCCTTGGCGACCATAGCGGATGGTCTGTTGCAGCTGAGCGTAGCTGCTGCCGTAGATAAAGGCATTCGGGTGGGTCAGGTTCGGTGCGCCCATTGCCGGGGTGCCCTTGCCTTCCGGACCGTGGCAAGCCACGCAGTTGGCGGCGAAGATCGCCTTGCCAGCTTCCGGATCGGCCTTGGTGTCCTTCGGCAGGTCGCGACCGTGCAGGGTCACGCGCAGGAAGGCGGCAACGTCGCTGACGCCCTGGTCGCCGATGACTTCGCCCCAGGCCGGCATGATGCCGTGGCGACCGCCCATGATGGTGGTCTTGATGGTGGCGGTGTCACCACCCCAGCGCCAGTCATTGTCGGTCAGGTTCGGGAAGCCGTAGGAACCCTTGGCGTCGGAACCGTGGCACACGGAGCAGTAGGAGGCGAACATGCGGCCACCCATCTTCAGTGCTTGCGGGTCCTTGGCCACTTCCTCGATGGGCATGGCAGCGTACTTGGCGAAGATCGGGCCGTACTCGTGGTCAGCCTTGTCCATCTCCTTTTCCCACTGGTGCACACCGGTCCAGCCGGGTTCGCCGTTGGCGAAGGGCTTGCCCTCGGCTACTTCGGTGTAGCCCGGGAACATGCCGCGCCATTTGCCCATGCCCGGATACATGATCAGGTAGCCGACGGCGAAGATCAGGGTGGCGACGAACAACATGAACCACCACTTGGGCAGCGGGTTGTCGTATTCCTCGATGCCGTCGAAGGCGTGGCCGACGGTTTCCTCGGTGCTCTCCTGACGCTGGCCACGGCGGGTGGCGAAGATCAGCCAGGTCAGCGCGATCAGCGTGGCGCTGGTGAGCAGGGTGATATACCAACTCCAGAACGAAGTCATTCTTTGTTACTCCTAGAAGCTTGCTCGTCGCGCTCGGAGGACTTGGGCGGCTCATCCGCGAAGGGCAGGTTGGCAGCTTCGTCGAAGCTCTTCTTGCGCTTGCTGCTATAGGCCCAGAGCACGAGGCCGATGAAGGCCACGAAAACTACGAAAGTACCTATGCCGCGGAGAGTCCCGATATCCATCGTGCGTTACCGTTTGTTCTTGATAGAGGTGCCCAGGCCTTGCAGGAACGCGACGAGCGCGTCCATCTCGGTCTTGCCTTTGACAGCTTCCTTCGCGCCGGCGATGTCTTCGTCGGTGTAGGGCACGCCCATGCCGCGCAGGACTTCCATCTTGGCCGCGGTGTGCTTGCCGTCCAGTTTGTTCTCCACCAGCCAGGGGTAGGAGGGCATCTTGGACTCGGGCACTACGTTGCGCGGGTTGTACAGGTGAGCACGGTGCCAGTCGTCGGAGTAACGACCGCCAACGCGGGCCAGGTCCGGACCGGTACGCTTGGAGCCCCACAGGAAGGGGTGGTCCCAGACGCTTTCGCCGGCGACGGAGTAGTGGCCGTAACGCTCGGTTTCGGCACGGAACGGACGGACCATCTGCGAGTGGCAGCCTACGCAGCCTTCGCGGATGTAGATGTCGCGGCCTTCGAGTTCCAGGGCGGTGCGCGGCTTCATGCCTTCAACCGGGGTGTTGACCACGTCCTGGAAGAACAGCGGCACGATCTGCACGAGGCCGCCGATGCTCACGGCAATCACCATGAACAGGGCGAGCAGGCCGATGTTCTTCTCGACTAATTCGTGTTGCTTCATTAGTGAGCTCCTTGCGGGATCTGCGCGTCGGCGTCGTATTCAGCCGGCTTCGCAGCACGTACGGTGCGGTAGGTGTTGTAGGCCATCAGCAGCATGCCGGTCACGAAGAAGGCGCCGCCGATCATGCGCACCACGAAGCCGGCGTGGCTGGCTTCCAGGGCTTCAACGAAGGAGTAGGTGAGGGTGCCGTCTTCGTTGATCGCGCGCCACATCAGACCCTGGGTGATGCCGTTTACCCACATCGAGGAGATGTACAGAACGGTACCGATGGTAGCCAGCCAGAAGTGGGCGTTGATCAGGCCGACGCTGTGCATCTGCTCACGACCGAACACTTTCGGGATCAGGTGGTACAGGGAACCGATGGAGATCATCGCTACCCAGCCGAGGGCGCCGGCGTGTACGTGGCCGATGGTCCAGTCGGTGTAGTGGGACAGCGCGTTCACGGTCTTGATGGCCATCATCGGGCCTTCGAAGGTGGACATGCCGTAGAAGGCCAGGGAAACCACCAGGAAGCGCAGGATGGGGTCGGAACGCAGCTTATGCCAGGCGCCGGACAGGCTCATCATGCCGTTGATCATGCCACCCCAGCTCGGAGCCAGCAGGATCAGGGACATGGCCATGCCGAGGGACTGGGCCCAGTCCGGCAGAGCGGTGTAGTGCAGGTGGTGCGGACCGGCCCAGATGTACAGGGTGATCAGCGCCCAGAAGTGCACGATGGACAGGCGATAGGAGTAGATCGGACGCTCGGCCTGCTTGGGTACGAAGTAGTACATCATCCCCAGGAAGCCGGTGGTCAGGAAGAAGCCTACGGCGTTGTGGCCGTACCACCACTGGATCATCGCGTCGGTCGCGCCGGCGTACATGGAGTAGGACTTGAAGGCGTAGACCGGCATTTCCATGCTGTTGACGATGTGCAGCATGGCGGTGACCAGGATGAAGGCGCCGAAGAACCAGTTGCCCACGTAGATGTGCTTGGTCTTGCGCTTCATGATGGTGCCGAAGAAGACGACGGCGTAGGTGATCCAGACGACAGCCAGGAGGATGTCGATCGGCCACTCGAGCTCGGCGTATTCCTTGGAGGAGGTGTAACCCAGCGGCAGGGTGATGACTGCCAGCACGATCACGGCTTGCCAACCCCAGAAGGTGAAGGCGGCCAGACTGTCGGATACCAGGCGGGCCTGGCAGGTGCGCTGCACCACGTAGTAGGAAGTGGCGAACAGGGCGCATCCGCCGAAGGCGAAGATCACCGCGTTGGTATGCAGGGGACGCAGGCGGCCGAAAGAGGTCCAGGGAAGGTTCAGGTTGAGTTCCGGCCACACGAGTTGTGCGGCGATGAACACGCCTAGACCCATCCCAATGACCCCCCAGATCACCGTCATAATGGCGAACTGGCGGACCACCTTATAGTTATAAGCAGTCTGACTGATTGCTGTGCTCATGCTAGGGGTTCCACGGTTAATGGAGGTTTTTCGGGGGACAAAAAATCGGCGGCAAGTATGGAGAAAGAGGGTAGCCATTGCAACGACACAAGCCGACACAAACCGGGCTGGGAAGCCCACTGGACAAGGATTTGCGGCTGTGTTTGCGGCTTTGGCCAGTACGCCGTCGAAGCCTGATGGGTTGCGTGGCCGGGGGGATCGCCTTGGAGTAGTGACAGGTGGCGGCTGGAAAGCAGCTTAGCCGATGTCAATGAAGGCAGGGTGCTACTGGTCGGAGAGGTGCGACACTGGGTCGCACTATATAAAGGAAGGAGTGGACACTTCCCTGTGTCCATGGCACCCGGCTGAGGGTGCCGTTTCGCGCGGCGTGCAGTTCAAGCCCGGAGGCCTGGCTGCCTGGTGGGGGCGACGCGTCCCTGCGTCGCTCCCGTTTCTTAGCTACTTGGCCGCCAGCTTCTGTTCCTTGTTGGACAGGCTGTAGATGTACGCGGCCAGTACATGGACCTTGTCCTGGCCCAGGTACTCCTGCTGCGCGGGCATCTGGCCGTTGCGGCCGTAGCGGATGGTCTGCTGCAGCTGGGCCAGGCTCGAGCCGTAGATCCAGCCGGCGGGGTGGGTCAGGTCCGGCGCGCCCATCAGCGCGGTGCCGGTGCCCGTGGCGCCATGGCAGGCGACGCAGGTGCTGGCGAACAGGGTCTTGCCGGCTTCCAGGTCGGCCTGGGTGCCTTCCGGCAGCTTCAGGCCGGCCAGGTCCTGGCGCACGTAGGCCGCGACGTTCTTCACGCCTTCATCACCGAGCATTTCGCCCCAGGCGGGCATGGCGGCCATGCGGCCATGGAGGATCGAGGCCTTGATGGTTTCCGGTTCGCCGCCCCAGCGCCAGTTGCTGTCGGTGAGGTTGGGGAAGCCCATGGCGCCCTTGGCGTCCGAGCCATGGCAGATGGAGCAATAGGTGGCGAAGAGGCGGCCGCCCATCTTCAGGGCCTGCGGGTCCTTGGCCACGTCCTCGATGGACATGGCGGAGTAGCGGGCGAAGATCGGCCCGTACTCTTGCTCGGCCTTGTGCACTTCGCGTTGCCATTGGCCTACCTGGGTCCAGCCGTCGTCATAGCCGGGGAGCACGCCTTTCCAGTTGCCCAGGCCCGGATAGAGCACCAGGTAGCCGGCGGCGAACAGCAGGGTGCCGACGAACAACAGGAACCACCATTTGGGCAGCGGGTTGTCGTATTCCTCGATGCCGTCGAAGGCGTGGCCCATGGTCTTGTCAGTGGTGCCCTGGGACTCGCCCTTGCGGGTGGCGAAGATCAGCCAGAGCAGGGCCAGCAGGGTGAAGCTTGTGAGCAGGGAGACGTACCAGCTCCAGAAAGTGGTCATGCGCGGGGGCTCCTTGGGTCGTTCCGGTCTTCATCGGCAAAGGGCAGGTTGGCGGCCTCGTCGAAGGCGCCCTTGCGCTTGCCGCTATAGGCCCAGCAGATCACGCCGAGGGTGGCGATCAGCACCAGCAGGGTGCCGAGGCCACGCAGGGTTCCGATATCCATGGCCTTACCTCTTGTTCTTCAGGCTGGTGCCCAGCACTTGCAGGTAGGCGACCACGGCGTCCATCTCGGTCTTGCCCTTGACGGCGGCCTGGGCCCCGGCGACGTCCTCGTCGCTGTAGGGCACGCCGAGGGTCTGCATGGCGCGCAGCTTGGCGGCGGTGTGCTTGCCGTCCAGGGTGTTCTCCACCAGCCAGGGGTAGGCCGGCATCTTCGACTCCGGCACCACGTTGCGCGGGTTGTAGAGGTGCGCGCGGTGCCAGTCGTCGGAGTAGCGGCCGCCGACGCGGGCGAGATCCGGGCCGGTGCGCTTGGAGCCCCAGAGGAAGGGGTGGTCCCAGACGCTCTCGCCGGCCACCGAGTAGTGGCCGTAGCGTTCGGTCTCGGCGCGGAACGGGCGGATCATCTGCGAGTGGCAGCCCACGCAGCCCTCGCGGATGTAGATGTCGCGGCCTTCCAGTTGCAGGGCGGTGTAGGGCTTCATGCCCTCCACCGGGGTGTTGACCACGTCCTGGAAGAACAGCGGCACGATCTGCACCAGGCCGCCGATGCTCACGGCCAGCACCATGAACAGCGCCATCAGGCCGACGTTTTTCTCGATGATTTCATGCTTTTTCATCTATCGGCTCCTCAGGCGATCTGGGCGATGGCGTCGTATTCGGCCGGCTTGGAGGCGCGCGCGGTGCGCCAGGTGTTCCAGGCCATGAGGAACATGCCGCTGAGGAAGATGGCGCCGCCGATCACCCGCACCACGAAGCCGGCGTGGCTGGCTTCCAGTGCCTCGACGAAGGAGTAGGTGAGGGTGCCGTCCTCGTTGATCGCACGCCACATCAGGCCCTGGGTGATGCCGTTGACCCACATCGAGGCGATGTAGAGCACGGTGCCGATGGTGGCGAGCCAGAAGTGCGAGTTGATCAGGCCGAGGCTGTACATCTGCTCGCGGCCGAAGATCTTCGGGATCAGGTGGTACAGGGAACCGATGGACACCATCGCTACCCAGCCCAGCGCCCCGGCGTGTACGTGGCCGATGGTCCAGTCGGTGTAGTGGGACAGCGCGTTGACGGTCTTGATGGCCATCATCGGGCCTTCGAAGGTGGACATGCCGTAGAAGGCCAGGGACACCACGAGGAAGCGCAGGATCGGGTCGTCGCGCAGCTTATGCCAGGCCCCGGAGAGGGTCATCATGCCGTTGATCATGCCGCCCCAGGAGGGCGCCAGCAGCACCAGGGACATCACCATGCCGAGGGACTGCGCCCAGTCGGGCAGGGCGGTGTAGTGCAGGTGGTGGGGGCCGGCCCAGATGTACAGGGTGATCAGCGCCCAGAAATGCACGATGGACAGCCGGTAGGAATACACCGGGCGCTCGGCCTGCTTGGGCACGAAGTAATACATCATCCCGAGGAAGCCGGCGGTGAGGAAGAAGCCCACGGCGTTGTGCCCGTACCACCACTGGATCATGGCGTCGGTAGCGCCCGAGTACAGCGAGTAGGACTTGGTCAGGGTGACCGGGATCTCCAGGTTGTTGACCACATGCAGAAGGGCCACGGTGAGGATGAACGCGCCGAAGAACCAGTTGCCGACGTAGATGTGCTTGGTCTTGCGCGTGGCCACGGTGCCGAAGAAGACGATGGCGTAGCTGACCCAGACGATGGTGATCAGGATGTCGATCGGCCATTCCAGTTCGGCGTATTCTTTCGAGCTGGTCCAGCCCAGCGGCAGGCTGATGGCGGCGAGCACTATCACCAGCTGCCAGCCCCAGAAGGTGAAGGCCACCAGGGGACCGCCGAACAGGCGCGCCTGGCAGGTGCGCTGCACCGCGTAGTAGGACGTGGCGAACAGGGCGCATCCGCCGAAGGCGAAGATCACCGCGTTGGTGTGCAGGGGCCGCAGGCGGCCGAAGCTCGTCCAGGGCAGGTTGAAGTTGAAGTCCGGCCAGGCCAGCTGGGCCGCGATAAGAACGCCGAGCCCCATCCCGACTATTCCCCATACCACGGTCATGATGGCGAACTGGCGGACCACCTTGTAGTTATAGGCGGTACTGCTTGCTGTGCTCATTTTATGGGCTTCCGTCCACGGTTTTTAGATAGCGCGGCAAGCATGGTGAAAGCCCATTGGGCGACTATTGATCTGGATCAATCGCCCACAATTGATGGAGAAGTCTGAATGCTCGTGTGGAACAGGCCTGACGGCCAGGTGTCATGCACCCTCATCCTGGCCCATGGCGCGGGGGCGCCGATGGACAGTCCGTTCATGGAGGACATGGCGCAAAGGCTCGCCGCCCGTGGCGTTGCCGTGGTTCGTTTCGAGTTCCCCTACATGGCCGCGCGACGGGAGGATGGCCGGCGCCGGCCACCGAATCCCCTGGCGCAATTGCTGGCCTGCTGGCGGGAAGTGCATGCCCTGGTGCGACAGCAGGTCACAGGCCCTCTGGCCATCGGCGGCAAGTCCATGGGCGGGCGCATGGCCAGCCTGCTGGCCGATGAACTGGGCGCTGACGCACTGGTGTGCCTGGGCTACCCCTTCCATGCCGTGGGCAAGGCCGACAAGCCCCGGGTCGCCCACCTGGCGGACCTGAAGACCCCGGCCCTGATCGTCCAGGGCGAGCGCGACCCCATGGGCGACCGCCTGACCGTGGCGGGCTACTCGTTGTCCGATGCCATCCGCGTGCACTGGCTGGCGGCGGCCGATCACGACCTCAAGCCGCTGAAAGCCTCGGGCCTGACCCATGAGCAGCACCTGGCGAATGCGGCCGATGAAATCGCGAAGTTCCTGACAGCCTGACCAGCCCCGTCCCAGCCCTGGGGCCAACAGACTGTGGCGTCCGACCATCCTCAGGGAAGGACGCCATGGACACCACACAGGACAAACTGCCAGTACTCATCTACCAGCGAGAAGGAGAAAGCGTCACCGAGGTTCGTCTCGACGGGGAGACCGTCTGGTTGACCCAGCGGCAGATGGGGGAGTTGTTCGATACCAGCTCCGACAACATCGGCCTTCACCTGAAGAACATCTATGACTCTGGAGAGCTGGCGGAGTCCGCAACTACCGAGGATTACTCGGTAGTTCGCCAGGAAGGGCCGCGGCAGGTTGCCCGCCGGATCAGGCACTACAACCTGGACGCGATCATTTCGGTCGGGTATCGGGTCAACTCCCGGTAAGGCACCCGCTTCCGCATCTGGGCCAACGGCGTGCTCAAGGAGCACCTGCTCCAGGGCTACAGCCTCAATCGCAGGCGCCTGGAGGCGCAGCGGGAGCGCATCGACCAGCTGCAGAAGACGCTGACACTGTTCCGCGAGAACCTGATCGACCAGGCCAGCCCGGTAGCCCGGATGAAATCCGGGAGCGGTGGTGCGGAATTCCCCGGATTGCATCCGGGCTACGGACTGACCCCCGCCGCCCTACTTGCGCGCCGCCAGCAGGTCGAGCACGCCGCCGCCTTCCTTGATGGCTTGCAGGATGATCTCCGAGCGGATGTCGGTGACCCCGTTGGCGCGGTTGAGGCGGTTGACGATGAAGTCGGAGAACTGCTTGAGGTTGCGTGCCTGCACCCGCAACACGTAGTTGCTGTGGCCGGTGACTATGTAGGCGCTGACCACCTCGGGCCAGCCCTGCACCTGCTGGACGAAGCGCTCGTGCCAGCCTTCCTCGTCCTGGCGCATGGAGACGTGCACCAGGGCTTCCAGCTCGATGCCCAGGCGCTCGGCGTTCAGCAGGGGGCGGTAGCCACGGATGATGCCGTCGTCCTCCAGGATGCGCAGGCGGCGCAGGCAAGCCGACGGCGACAGTGCGACCTTCTCCGCCAGTTCCTGATTGCTGATGCGCCCGTTCTGCTGCAGGCAGAGCAGGATACGCAGGTCGGTGCTGTCCAGGGTCAATTGAGGAATATTCTCCGAATAGCCTTCTGATTGAAATTATCTGCGAAAAGCTGGCGCTAGCGTCGCACAGATAGCACGAAAATTCGATCGCACCTGACGCATGATTTTCCCGCTTTCCGAGGAGAAGATCATGCGCGACGACGAGCACCTGTGGGATATCAGCCCACCACTGGACAGTGGTACCCCGACCTGGCCGGGCGATACGCCGTTCCAGGAGGAACGCTGCTGGCGGATCGACGAACACTGCCCGGTCAACGTCGGACGCATCATCCTCTCACCCCATACCGGGGCCCATGCCGACGCACCGTTGCACTACGACGACAATGGCGCCGCCATAGGCGCCGTGGACCTCGCGCCTTATCTCGGCCCCTGCCGTGTCATCCACTGCCTGGAGGCGGGCGATTGCGTCCGTCCGCAGCACCTGGCCGCGCATCTCGACGGGGTGCCGCCCCGGGTGCTGATCCGCACCTGGAGGCGCGCGCCGCTGGATGCCTGGCCGAGTGAGTTTGCCGCGATCGCCCCCGAGAGCATCGAGCTGCTGGCCCGCCATGGCGTGTGCCTGGTGGGCACCGATACGCCCTCGCTGGACCCCCAGGACAGCAAGTGCCTCGACGCCCACCACGCGGTGGCGCGCCAGCGCATGGCCATCCTCGAAGGCCTGCTGCTCGATGAGGTGCCGCCCGGCGACTACGAGCTGATCGCCCTCCCGCTGAAATTCACCCACCTCGACGCCAGCCCGGTCCGCGCCGTGCTGCGTCGCCTGCCTGTTTAGGATCCGAACATGATGACAAGAGAAGACTGCCTGGCGCTCGACGCCTGTGACCCCCTGGCCGAGCTGCGGGAGGCGTTCAGCCTGCCCGAAGAGGTGATCTACCTGGACGGCAACTCCCTCGGCGCACGCCCGAAGGCCGCCGTGGAACGGGCCCGCCAGGTGCTGGCCGAGGAGTGGGGCGAAGGTCTCATCGGCAGCTGGAACAGCGCCGGCTGGCGTGGCCTGCCCGAGCGCCTGGGTAACCAGCTGGCCCGGCTGATCGGTGCCGGCGAGGATGAGGTGGTGGTCACCGACACCACCTCCATCAACCTCTTCAAGGTGCTGGTGGCGGCCCTGCGCGTGCAGGCCGACCGTGATCCGTCGCGCAAGGTGATAGTCACCGAGGCCAGCAACTTCCCCACCGACATCTACATGGTCGAAGGCCTGGCCGACATGCTCCAGCAGGGCTACAGCCTGCGCCTGGTGGACCGGCCCGAAGACCTGCCGGCCGCCATCGGCTCCGACACCGCCGTGGTGATGATCACCCAGGTCAACTACAAGACCGGCTACCTCCACGACATGGCCGCGCTCACCGCCCTGGCCCACGAGTGCGGCGCCCTGACCATCTGGGACCTGTGCCACTCCGTGGGGGCCGTTCCGGTGGACCTCAAGGGCGCCGGCGCCGACTACGCCATCGGCTGCACCTACAAGTACCTGAACGGCGGCCCGGGCTCGCCGGCCTTCGTCTGGGTCGCCCCGGCCCTGCGCGAGCTGGTCTGGCAGCCGCTGTCCGGCTGGTGGGGGCACGCCCGGCAGTTCGGCATGGAGCCCCGCTACGAGCCGGCGCCGGGCATCGGCCGCTACCTCTGCGGGACCCAGCCCATCACCTCCCTGGCGTTGGTGGAGTGTGGCCTGGATACCTTCGCCAAGACCGACATGCAGGCCCTGCGGGAAAAATCCCTGGCACTGACCGACCTGTTCATCGCCCGCGTGAAGGCGCGCTGCGGCGCTCATCCGCTGACCCTGGTGACCCCCCTGGAGCACGCCCGCCGTGGTAGCCACGTGAGCTTCGAGCATCCCGAGGGCTACGCCGTGATCCAGGCCCTGATCGAGCGGGGCGTCATCGGCGACTACCGTGAGCCGCGCATCATGCGCTTCGGCTTCACCCCCCTCTATACCCGCCTGACCGACGTCTGGGACGCCGCGGAGATCCTCGGCGACATCCTCGACAGCGGTGCCTGGCGCGAGGAGCGCTTCATGACCCGCAAGCAAGTGACCTGAACCCGATCGACAAGCCCTTGCCCGGGCGCCATCCCCAGGGAAGGCGCCCAGCCTCGACCCGATAAGCACAATAAGAGGTCCGATCCATGAAGCTGTATCCCTTGTCCGCGTGCCCATTACTGTTGCTCGGCGCCCTCGGTCCCCACCTGTCGGCCGGGGCGGCCGAGGCGGGTTTCCTCGAGGACAGCCAGCTGGTCCTGAACCAGCGCAATTTCTATTTCCATCGCAACTACCTGAACAACCCGGGCGGCCAGAACTACCGAGAGGAATGGGCCCACGGCATGTCGCTGGACTATGTGTCCGGCTATACCCAAGGCACCGTGGGTTTCGGCATCGACGCCTACGCCAACCTCGGCCTGAAGCTCGACAGCGGCCGTGGGCGCACCGGTACCGACCTGCTGCCGGTGGACTCCAGCGGCCGTCCCGAGGACGAGTATTCCGAACTGGGCAGCGCGGTGAAGCTGCGCCTGTCGCGCACTGAGCTCAAGTACGGCAGCCTGGCGCCGCTGAACCCGGTGTTCGGCACCGGCAATGCGCGCCTGTTCACCCCCATGGCCATAGGCTTCTCCCTCAACAGCCGGGAGTTCGATGACCTGCTGCTGGACGCCGGCCACTTCACCGCCGGCAACGACGGCAACTCCACCAACAGCGACGGCGCCCTCAAGGCCCTCTATGCCCAGGTGGAAACCCGGCGGGTCGACTACGCCGGCCTGCTGTGGGCGCCGGACAACGGCACCAGCCTCTCGGCCTATGGGTCGCGCTTCGACGACATCTGGCACCAGTACTACTTCAACGCCAGCCGGCGCCTGCAACTGGACGCCGGGCGAGCGCTGAGTTTCGACTTCAACCTCTACCGCACCGAGGACCAGGGGCGGCAGCTGGCGGGCGAGATCGACAACACCGCCTGGTCCGCCACCGTCCGCTACGCCCAGGGCCCGCACGCCCTGAGCCTGGCGCACCAGCGCGTACATGGCGACGAGCCCTTCGACTACCTGGGCTTCGACCGCCAGAGCGGTGCGTCGATCTTCCTCGCCAACTCGGTACAGGTGCTGGACTTCAACGGCCCCAACGAGCGCTCCTGGCAGGTGCGCTACGACCTCGACCTGGCCGCCTTCGGCGTCCCCGGCCTGAGCTTCATGAGCCGCTACGTCAGCGGCGACCACATCGACGACAGCCGCTACCAGGGTGGGCCCAACGGCGCCTACGGCCGTTACGGCGAAGACGGCAAGCGCTGGGAGCGGGATGTCGAGCTGCGCTACCTGGTGCAGTCCGGGCCGGCCAGGGACCTCTCCGTGCGCCTGCGCCAGGCCAGCATCCGCTCAAGCGCCGAGGTGGCCCGCGCCGACACCGCCGACAACAACGAGCTGAGGGTGATAATCGATTACCCGCTGCAGCTCCTCTGACGCCTTCCATAACGACAAGATTCGAGGCACGAGATGACCAACAAGACTGGATTCGCCGCTATCGCGGCTCGCGAGCAGGGCCTCAAGCGCCAGCTCACCTCGGCGCAGATGAGCATGATCGCCATCGGTGGCGCCATCGGCACCGGGCTCTTCATGGGCAGCAGCTTCGCCATCGGCTTCGCCGGGCCGGGCGTGCTGATCAGCTACGCCATCGGCGCGCTCATCGCGCTGCTGCTGATGGGCTGCCTGGCCGAGATGACCGTGGCCCATCCCACCTCCGGCTCCTTCGGCGCCTACGCCGAGTACTACGTCGGCCCGCTGGCCGGCTTCCTGGTGCGCTACGCCTATTGGGCCGCCATCGTCCTGGCGGTGGGCACCGAGGTGACCGCCATCGCGCTGTACATGAAGTACTGGTTCCCGGACGTGGCGGGGTGGATCTGGATCCTCCTGTTCTCCGCCGCGCTGATCCTCAGCAACGCCATCAGCGTCAAGGCGTTCGGCCATTTCGAGTACTGGTTCTCGGCGATCAAGATCAGCGCCATCCTCGCCTTCATCCTGCTGGGTGCCTGGCTGGTGTTCGGCGGCTCCCACCCGGAATACGGCTTCCAGCACTACGTCGAGCATGGCGGCTTCCTGCCCAACGGCCTGTCCGGCGTATGGATCGCGGTGATCATCGCCATCTTCAGCTACCTCAGCATCGAGATGATCGCGGTGGCCGCCGGCGAGGCGGAGGAGCCTGAGAAGGCGGTGAAGCAGGCGTTCCGCGTGACCATGGTGCGGCTGGTGGTGTTCTACCTGCTGACCCTGACGCTGATTCTCGCCATGGTGCCCTGGAACCAGGCGGGGCAGGGCGGCCAGAGCCCCTTCGTCAGCGTGATGCAGCAGGTGGGTATTCCCGGCGCCACCGGCCTGATCAACTTCGTGATCCTGGTGGCGGCGCTCTCGGCGATGAACAGCCAGCTCTACACCACCACACGGATGATGTTCAGCCTTTCCCGTGCCGGCTATGCACCCAAGGCCATGGGCCGACTCAGCTCAGCCGGTGTGCCGCTGAACGCCCTGGCGCTGTCCTGCAGCGGCGTGGCCCTGGCCACCCTGGTTCATCTGGCGTTCCCCGAACAGTCCTTCATGCTGATGATCGCGCTCTCGATCTTCGGTGCCCTGTTCGCCTGGATGATGATCTTCTTCACCCACTACCGCTTCCGCCGCTACAACGAGCGCAACGGCGGGGGACGGTTGGCGTTCCGCATGTGGGGCTTCCCGGGGCTGACCCTGCTGGGCCTGGCGCTGATGGTGGCGATCCTGCTGACCACGGCCTTCGTGCCGGCCTTCCGCATGACCCTGGTGTTCGGCGTGCCCTTCCTGGCGTTGCTGGCCTTGTCCTACCGCCTGTACTTCCGGGGCAATGCCCAGGCCGTTTCGGCCCAGGCGCAGGAGGCCTGACGGCGTTCCGCGATCAGCGTTGCGCCAGGGGCGGTTGGTCGCGGAAGAACGCCAGGATGGCGGCACTATTGTCCCGGTAATTGAGGTTGCCGCAGTGTCCGCCACGGGGGTAGAGGGTCAGGCGGTCGCCGAAGGTGCGCCGCAGGAAACCCAGGTCGCCGGGGCCGAGGATGAAGTCGTCGGTGTTGTGCATCACGCCGAGCTTGCGGTTGTCGCGCAGGTAGCTTTCCAGGGCATAGAGGCTGACCTGCTGGTTCAATTGCTCCACATCGTCGTCGCGCGGCTGGGCGCCATTCCTGAATCGGGCGCGCCAGAACGGCAGCACCTGCTGGTGCAGGTAGCAGTCGAAATTGCATTGCAGGGCGAGCTTCATGAAGGGCGTGAGGCTGGTGCCCTGGTTGATCTGCAGGTTCGCCGGGGTTACCAGGCCCCTGTGGTTGAGCGCGTCGGAGGTGAACACCAGGTTGGTGACCGACAAGCGGAATACCGAGCCGATCAGCATTGCCATCTCTTCATCCGAAAGGCGCTGGTCGGAGCGCTGGAAGTCGTAGATCAGTGCGTCGTTGAGGTCGATGTAGCCCTGCTCCTTGAAGAAGGTGGCCAGGCGGGTCAGCAGCATGTCGAAGAAGGTGCTGTCCTTGAGGCCGTTGACCTTGGCCTGGACCAGCAGGTCCAGGTTGCTGATCGAGGTGTAGAGGTTCACCGGCGGGTTGATCAGCAGGACCTTCTTGAAGTTGAACGCGCGCCGGCTTTCGTCGAGGTGGCTGATGAAGGCCGCGTTCAACCCGCCCAGGCTGTAGCCCACCATATGGAACTCGGTGACGGGCAGGTCGGGGTGCTGGGCGCGAATGGCGCGCATCACCTGGTACAGGTCCTCGGCATCGGCGCTGGAAATCCCCGGGGTGGCGTTGCGCGATGCGGCAACCATGAAGTCGTAGCTGGTGGGCGAAGAAAGCTGCACGACGTGATAGCCATCGCCATAGAACAGCCGCTTCAGGAACTCCGGGGTCCGGCCGGAGTAGTTGGCGCCGGTGCCGGCGATGACGAACACCAGGGGCGCGGCATGGGGCTGCCGGGCCAGGCGGTAGCTGAGGCGGTTCACCGCCCAGAAGTTCGACTGCGGCGTGAACTCCCGCGTCGTTTGCTCGTCCAGGCGGTAGTCGGACTGGGTGATCGTCCGTCTCGACGGCAGTTCGGGGCGCAGCCGGGGCGGGCTGGTCACTATGGTCGCCTCGAAGGGGTTCTCCAGCGGGAAGCCGTAGCTGGCCGGGTCCACATCCTGGGCCAGGGTTGCGGCGCTGATGAGCAGTCCGCATAGCAGAACGGCAAGGCGCGAGTTCAGCATCGACGAGTTCCTGAATGGGCTACGGCCTGAAGTCGAAAAAATTCTGGTTCAACAAGTCGATTACAACAAGGCGCGGGGGCAATCCGGTGCTTCGGGCTTTTGCCCAGCTGCTTTCCGAGCGGGCTGCGGGTTTCTGTTTCGCCTTCCCGGGCGACTCCCTTTGGCAGTCGACGGAGTGCCGCCCACCCCAAAGGAAGCAAAGGGCTTGCCCCGACATCCGGCCCGGCTGCGCCGGGTTCCCTCGCTACATCGTCGCTCCGGGGGCACGGCGTGAGGGGCCATCCATGGCCCCACACGCCTCTCGCGGCATCCATGCCGCTCATCCCCCTACGCAACGATTCCGCTCGGCCTCCTGAAGGGGCGTTTGGCGCGGCGTCATCTTCTCTGCTTCGTTTCAGGCTGCAGTTCGCATCAGGTTGGTTTGTGCCTCGCCGGCGCGAGTCACCCCTCGCCCTTCGGGAGAGGGGCGGGGGAGAGGGTGGTATCCGGCAGCTGGGAGCCAGTTTGGGCACTCACACAAAATCGCCAATCCAGCCTGAACAGCCCTTCCCCGGAACTCCGCAACGAGCCAATGAGAAAGGGCGCCTCACGGCGCCCTTTTGCTATTGCCGGTTCAGCGATTGAACCGGTCCACCAGGGAGTACTGCCCCTGGGCGGTATGGGTCAGTTCCTCGCTGAGCAGCGCGGTGCGCTGGGCTTCGTCCGAAGTCTGGTCGGCCAGGTGGGCGATGCTGCTGATGCTCTGGTTGATCTGCTCGGCCACCGCGCTCTGTTCCTCGGTGGCGGCGGCGATCTGGTCGGCCATGTCGGCGATGTTGGCCACCGCTTCGCTGATGCCCACCAGCGCCTGGTCGGCCTGGAGTACGCGCTCGACACCTTCGTCCGCCTGGCGACGACCGTTTTCCATGGTGTGCACGGCTTCCTCGGCGGTCTTCTGCAGCTGGGCGATCAACTGGTGGATCTGCCCGGTGGACTCCGCCGTGCGTTGCGCCAGCTGGCGCACTTCATCGGCCACCACGGCGAAGCCGCGACCCATCTCGCCGGCGCGGGCCGCTTCGATGGCGGCGTTGAGCGCCAGCAGGTTGGTCTGGTCGGCGATGCCCTTGATCACATCCACCACACCGCCGATTTCATTGCTGTCCTGGGCCAGGCGGGTAACGGTTTCGCCGGTTTCGCCCACCGACTGCGACAGGCGCTGGATGGCCTCGCGGGTTTCGGCGGCGATGTTGCGGCCCTCGCTGGTCAGGCGATTGGCCTGCTGGGTCGCGTCGGCGGTGCGCTGCACATTCGTGGCCACTTCCTGGGTGGTGGCGGCCATCTGGTTGACCGCGGTGGCCACCTGCTCGGTTTCCACCCGCTGGCGTTCCAAGCCCTCGGAGCTGTTGTGGGCCAGGGTATCGGCCTGGCGGGCTTGCTGGGTGAGGTGCTCGGCGGTGTCCTGCAGGCGTGTCAGGCAGGTCTTCAGGCGGGCTTCCTGGCTGAGCATGGCCATTTCCAGGCGCGCCTGGGCGCCACGGCTGTCGGTGTACATCTGCGCGATCAGCGGGTCGGAGGTGGTCTGCTCGGCCAGGCGCAGTAGGCGCTTGAGGCCGCGGTTCTGCCACATCAGGCCGACCAGGCCCAGCGGCACCGAGAGCAGCGCGGCGAGCAGGAAGCCCCAGTGGGAGTTCAGCCAGGCGCCGATGAGGAAGCCGATCTGGCTGATCAGGATGAAGGGCAGCCAGTCCTGCAGCACCGGCAGCCATTTGTCGCGGCCGGGGATGGCGGCCTTGCCGGCGTTCAGGCGCTGGTAGAGGTTTTCCGCGCGGCGCACTTGTTCGGCGGTCGGCTTGATCCGCACCGACTCGTAGCCGGTGACCTGGCTGCCGTCGAAGATCGGCGTGACGTAGGCGTTGACCCAGTAGTAGTCGCCGTTCTTGCAGCGGTTCTTCACCACGCCCATCCAGGGGCGGCCCTTCTTCAGGGTCGACCACATGTGGGCGAACACGGCCGATGGCACGTCCGGATGGCGCACGAGGTTGTGCGGCGAGTGGATCAGCTCGTCGCGGCTGTAGCCGCTGATGTCGACGAAGGCTTCGTTGCAGTAAGTGATGACGCCCTTGCTGTCCGTGGTGGAAATCAGGCGTTGCTGGGCGGGGAAGCTACGTTCCCGCTGGGTAACAGGTTGGTTGTTTCTCATGGTGTCCATCCGCAAGGCTTACAGCTTCTATCGGCATCCAGGCGCTAAGGTTGAGCCTTTTCTTTCGCGCGCAGTCTACTTGGTTCCCACCGAAGCTGCTGTCCGCGCGTGCCTTGCCGCCTTTCCTTTCCCTCCTGAATATCCGCTTTGTTTTTTGGCGCTGTTTATGCGGCGATATCTAAATGCTTCCCGTAGTTTGGCTGTTTGAGTTGTGTCGGAAAAATGCCGGCAGATATATGGCGCAATTCTGGTTGCTCTTTTGGTTAATCAATAACTCCTCTTGGTTTGCACTCTAAACAGGCCTCAAGTTGGTTTGTGCCAGCTTTTGGTGCCGATTATTTTGGCGTCAAAAGCCTGTGGTTGATGGGTTTCAGGTTAATTGACTGTTTTATATTGATTATTAATTTTGAAATCTTCAGGTGTTTATCTGTGTGCCTGTGTGGCACTCGATTTGCTCTGTGCAAGTTGTCTTCCGCTTTACGGCTGTTGTGCTTTCAAGTTGCGGTGAGGTTTGCCTTGCAGCTCCCCGCCAAGAATCCTGCCGTGCCTTCGAGTCATGTACGAGTTGGATGCTCGCACCTTTGCGGCGAGGTCCGGATTGGCCATTAGCCCAGGGGGTCGTGCAATGCGCATCAGTATTTTCGGATTGGGGTATGTGGGGGCGGTTTGCGCGGGGTGCCTGTCGGCGCGGGGCCACGACATAGTCGGGGTGGACATCGCCGCGGTGAAGATCGACATGATCAACCAGGGCAAATCGCCCATCGTCGAGCCTGGCCTGGAGGAGTTGCTCCAGCAGGGCGTGGCCAGCGGCAGGCTGCGCGGCACGCTGGATGTGCGCGAAGCGGTGCTGGCCACCGATATTTCCTTTATCGCCGCACCGACGCCGAGCAAGAAGAATGGAGACCTGGACGTGTCCTACATCGCCCAGGTCTGCGAGCAGATCAGCAGCGTGCTGCCGGAGAAGGGCTCGCGCCACACGGTGGTGGTGCGCAGCACCGTGCTGCCGGGCACGGTGATGAACGTAGTGGTGCCCATGCTCGAGCGCTGCTCGGGGATGAAGGCCGGCATCGATTTCGGTGTGGCGGTCAACCCGGAGTTTCTCCGTGAAAGCACCGCCATCAAGGACTACGACTATCCCGCCATGACGGTGATAGGCGAGCTGGACCAGACCTCCGGCGACCTGCTGCAGGCCATCTACCAGGAACTGGACGCCCCGATCATCCGCAAGGGCATCGAAGTCGCGGAGATGATCAAGTACACCTGCAACGTCTGGCACGCCACCAAGGTCACCTTCGCCAACGAGATCGGCAATATCGCCAAGGCGGTCGGTGTCGATGGCCGTGAGGTGATGGAGGTGATCTGCCAGGATCACAAGCTCAACCTCTCCAAGTACTACATGCGTCCCGGCTTCGCCTTCGGCGGCTCCTGCCTGCCCAAGGATGTGCGGGCGCTGACCTATCGCGCCGGCCAACTGGATATCGAGCATCCGTTGCTGCACTCGATCATGCGCAGCAATCGGGTCCAGGTGGAGCGCGCCTTCGACCTGATCGCCAGCCACGACAAACGCCGCATCGGCCTGCTCGGTCTGTCCTTCAAGGCCGGCACGGACGATCTGCGCGAGAGCCCCCTGGTGGAGCTGGCCGAGATGCTCATCGGCAAGGGCTTCGACCTGCACATCTTCGATCGCAACGTCGAGTACGCCCGCGTCCACGGCGCCAACAAGGACTACATCGAATCGAAGATTCCCCACGTCTCCTCGCTGCTGCGGTCCGACCTGGACGAGGTGGTGGCGCGGGCCGACGTCATCGTCCTCGGCAACGGCGATCCGCACTTCGCCAGCCTGGTGGAGAAGGTGGCGCCGGGCAAGACGGTGGTCGACCTGGTGGGCTTCATGAAAGAGCGCAGCTGCGCCGGCATGGAAGGCATCTGCTGGTAGGGAAATGCCCGGGCGCCAGCCCCTGATTCCGGCGTGGCCGGGCAGGGGCCTGGCCCCTTTCTGGAGGGCGATGGGGATGGAAGCTTTGGCACGCGGCCTGCGCGAAGGCGCCGGCTGGATGGTGTTTTGCACCGCACTGATGCTGCTGGCCCTGGCCATGCCGCAATCGGTGTTCGACCCGGAGTCCCGGGATTTCCTGCTGTTGCTGGGGGCGGTGGGCATCTGGCGCTACTCCATGGGCGCCATCCACTACCTGCGCGGCTTGCTGTTTCTCTACCTGGTGTTCCCCTGGTATCGGCGTCAGGCGCGCAAGCTGGGGGAGGCGGCCGATCCGTCCCACGTTTTCCTGCTGGTGACGAGCTTTCGCATCGATGCGCTCACCACCGCCGAGGTCTACCGCTCGGTGATCGAGGAAGCCATCGCCTGCGGCTATCCGGCCACGGTGGTCTGCTCCCTGGTGGAGATGTCCGATGAGCTGCTGGTCAAAAGCCTGTGGCGCAAGCTCGATCCACCGGCCCATGTCAGCCTGGACTTCGTGCGCATCGCCGGGACCGGCAAGCGCGACGGCCTGGCCTACGGCTTTCGTGCCATTTCCCGGCACCTGCCGGATGACGACGCGGTGGTGGCGGTGGTGGATGGCGACACCGTGCTGACCCCGGGCGTGATCCGTCGGACGGTGCCGTATTTCCGGCTGCTGCCCAAGGTCGGCGGGCTCACCACCAACGAGTTCTGCGAGGTGCGCGGCGGCTACGTCATGAGCGAGTGGCACAAGCTGCGCTTCGCCCAGCGCCACATCAACATGTGCTCCATGGCCCTGTCGCACCGGGTGCTGACCCTGACCGGGCGGATGTCGGTGTTTCGCGCCCAGGTGGTGACCAACCCCGGCTTCATCGCCGACGTCGAGAGCGATCACCTGGACCACTGGCGCCTGGGCCGCTTCCAGTTCCTCACCGGCGACGACAAGTCCAGTTGGTACAGCCTGATGCGCCTGGGCTACGACACCTTCTACGTGCCGGACGCGGCGATCAACACGGTGGAGCACCCGCCGGAGAAGAGCTTCCTCAAGGCCAGCCGCAAGCTGATGTTCCGCTGGTACGGCAACAACCTGCGGCAGAACTCCCGCGCCCTGAGCCTCGGGCCGCGCCGTCTCGGCTGGTTCACCTGCCTGGTGCTGGCGGACCAGCGCGTGGCCATGTGGACCAGCCTGCTGGGCCCGGCCGTGGCGATCATCGCCAGCCTCAAGTACGGCATCCAGTTCCTGCTGATCTACCTGCTCTGGATCGGCATGACGCGCCTGGCGCTGACGCTGCTGCTGGTGGCGTCCGGGCACCCGGTCGGGCCGGCCTATCCGCTGATTCTCTATTACAACCAGGTGCTCGGCGCCATGGTGAAGGTCTACGTGTTCTTCCGTCTCGACCGGCAGTCCTGGACGCGGCAGAACACCAGGCTGGAACGGGGCCTGGCGACCTTCCAGAGCTGGTTCAACGCCTGGTCGTCACGGGCCATGACGTTTTCCGCGGTCAGCGTATTCCTGGCCGTGCTTGTGAGTGTTGTGTAAGGGGGCGGGGCCGACGGAGCGGTCGGCCCGGCAGGGGACAAATCCGAGTCGGGAAGGAATGGAACAATGAGCACAGCCACGGGTGTTGCCAGCAATTCGAACATCGTCCACGAGTCCGAGGCCCAGCGTCAGTACGCGCGCCTCAAGATGCCGGCCAAGGTGCGATTCCTCGGCCCCAACCGCGAGACACTGGAGAGCGAGCTGCTGGATCTCTCCGCTGGCGGCTTCAGCTTTGCCAATAGCGCCCACGCGCTGAAGGAGGGCTCGCACCACAAGGGCAAGCTGGTGTTCCAGGTGGATGGCCTGGGCATGGCCATCGACGTCGAGTTCCAGGTTCGCTCGGTGCAGGGCGAGGGCAAGCGCGTGGGCTGCGAGTTCCACAACCTGCGCCCCCGTGAAGTGGCGGCCCTGCGCTACCTGATCACCGCCTACACCAGCGGCGAGATGGTGACCATGGGCGACATGCTCAACACCCTGCAGCGCGACAACTTCGCCAAGGCGCGCAAGGGCAAGGGCGCCGGCGGCGGCATGGGCTTCTTCGGGCGCCTGCGGGCCCTGACCTTCAGCCTGGCGATCTTCCTGGTGGGCGTCGGCGCCTTCACCTACATCCTTAACCAGCTCTACCAGCTGTATTTCGTGACCCATGCCGACTCGGCCATGGTCAACCTGCCCAGCCAGGTGGTCAGCATGCCGCGCGAGGGCGTGGTGCAGGCGGCACTGGTGAAGGTGGGCGGCGAAGTGGCCAAGGGCGCGCCGCTGGCCACCTTCAGCGCCACCATGCTCGATGTGCTGAAGAACAACCTGCCGGAAGGGCAGATGACCCCGGACAACATCGAGCGCCTGTTCAGCAAGTCGCTGCAGGGCACCCTCACCAGCCCCTGCGATTGCCGCGTGGTGGCGCAGCTGGTGGGCGACGGCCAGCCGGCCGCCAAGGGCGCACCGGTGTTCGAGCTGCTGCCGCTGGAAGGCCAGGCCACCATCGAGGCGCGCTTCCCCTACAAGACCTTCGCCAAGGTGCAGCCAGGGGCCGAAGTGAACGTCCAGGTGGCCGGCGAGAGCGTCCCGCGCGTGGGTCACATCAGCTCCGTGACCCTGCAGCAGGGCGGCCTGGCCTCGGACCTGCGGGTGTCCATCCTCACCAGCGAACCCCTGGCCACCGAGATGGCCGGGCGCCCGGCGGAAGTGACCATCGACGGCCTGCCCGGCAACCTGCTGCTGGACAAGGTCATGGCGGCCGGCAAATGAAGGCCCTCCTGCTGCCCTTGATGGGCTGCGGCCTGCTCCTGGGCTGCGCCGGCTTGCCCGACCAGCAACTTGCGCGCGAAGCCATGGCGCGCGGTGACAGCGAGACCGCCCGGCAGAACTACGAGGCCCTGGCCGGCAAGGGCTACGCCGATGCGCAGACCGCCCTGGGCGACATGGCGGCCGGCAGCCGCGACCCCAGCCGGGTGGCCGAGGCCGAAAGCCTGTATCGCCAGGCTGCGCCCAGCTCGGTGCGTGCGCAGTCGCGCCTCGGCCGGCTGCTGTCGCGCCAGGGCGGCGCCAGCGACGACCAGCTCAAGGAGGCCGAAAGCCTGCTGAACCAGGCCATCGCCCAGGGCGAGTACAGCGCCGTGGTGCCCCTGACCACGCTCTACCTGAACTACCCGCAGCTGTCGCCGGCCCTGGACCCGCAGCAACTGGTGGATGGCTGGCGGGCCCAGGGGATCGGCGAAGCCGAGCTGGCGCAGATCCTCATCTACCGCAGCCAGGGCAGCTACACCGCGCACCTGGCCGAAATCGAGGCCAAGTGCCAGGCGCAGTTGGCCCTGCAGGATGTCTGCTACCTGGAGTTGGCCACCGTCTACCGCCTGCGCCAGCAGCCCGAGGCCATGGAGCAGTTGCTGACCCGCCTGCGCGGCGCCTACGCGGCCAGCCTGGTGCCGCCCACGCGGGTGGAATCGGTGGCGCTGGCCCTCGCCGATCCGAGTATCCCGGCGCCGGCCGAGTTGAGCCTGGCCAAGGCCTTGCTGGACGAGATCGCACCGGCTTACCCCGGTGCCTGGGCGTCCCTGGCCAAGCTGCTCTACGACTACCCAGCCCTCGGCGGCACTGAGGAAATGCTCGGCGACCTGGAGCGTGGCCGTGGGGCGGGAGACAGCCGCGCCGAGCTGCTCACCGGACGCCTCTACTACGACGGGCGCCTGCTGCCGATGGACCCGCATCTCGCCGAAGCCCATTTGCTCAGGGCCGCGGCCGAGCAGCCGGCGGCCAACTACTACCTGGGGCAGCTCTATCGCCGTGGCCTGCTGGGCGAGGTACGCCCCCAGGACGCGCTGGACCGCCTGCTGCTGGCGGCCCGCGCGGGCCATTCGACGGCCGACCTGGCCCTGGCGCAGATGTTCAGCGAGTCCCTCGGGGTCAAGGTGGATCGGGTGAACGCCTACGTCTTCGCGCGTATGGCGGCGAGCCGGGCGCAACCCGAGGCGACCCGGTTGCTGGCCACCCTGGAACCGGCCATGAGTGCCGCCGAGCGACAACGCGCCGCGCAGCTCCTCGAGGAAGAACAGGGCACGCGGCAGGTGGTCGACCCGGTACGCCTGGCCCGTATTCAACCGCTGCAGAACGGAGTGGACCTGCTATGAAAGTGACGGGCTGGATGGGGGGCATCCTGGGTGGTTCGCTGCTCTGCGGCCAGGTTGCGGCGGCAACCCTGGAGGCACCACGCAACTTCGGCCTGGACATCAAGGTCACCGGCCAGTCCGAGGACGACCGCGACCTGGGCACCCGCTCCGGTGGCGATGTCGAGGGCATCGGCCTGGATGTGCGGCCCTGGCTCTACGGCCAGTGGGGCGACTGGAGCGCCTACACCATGGGGCAGGGCGTAGCCGCCACCGACGTGATCGAGACCGATACCCTGGAGTCGGACAGCATAGTGGCCGACAGCGAGGACGATGACGACGCCCGCGAAGCCGACAAGAGCTACCTGGCAATGCGCGAGTTCTGGGTCGACTACGGCGGCTTCACCGCCTACCCCGGCGAGCATCTGCGCTTTGGCCGGCAACGGGTACGCAGCGACGAAGGCACCTGGTGGGACACCAATATCGAAGCCCTGCACTGGGTGTTCGACACCACCTTGCTCAAGGCCAACCTGGGCGTGGCCGAGCGCTTCAGCGAATACCGCACCGACATCGACGACCTGGCGCCCGAGGACGAAGACCGCCGGCACTACTTCGCGGGTATTTCCACCCAGTGGGCGCCGGGCCACAGCGTCGGCGCCAAGCTCCACCACAGCCGCGACGACGGCCACCTGGCGCGGGTCGGCGAAGAGCTGGACTCGCTGTCCAAGACCCAGACCGGCGACCTCACCTGGCTGGGGCTGCAGGCCGACGGCGACTACTTCAACCCGCGCACCACGCTGCCGTTCAACTACTGGGCCCAGGCCATCTGGCTCACCGGCGACCAGGACAGCGTCACCCAGAGCAGCACCTCCGGCCTGCCCCTGGTCACCGGCAGCCGCAGCGGCGACCTGGATGCCTGGGCGCTGGACCTGGGCTTGCGCTGGAATATCGACGACCAGTGGCGGCTGGGCGGCGCCTACGCCCGTGGCAGCGGCGGCGTCGACTCCAACGGCCGGGACTCCGAGCAGTTCGTGCAGCCGGGCCTGGAAAGCAACCGCTCCAGCTTCACCGGCACCCGCACCCGCGTGCACCGCTTCGGCGAGGCGTTTCGCGGCGAGCTGACCAACATCCAGGTGGCCACCCTCTATGGCTCTCTGGCGGCGCGCGAGGACTACGACGCCAGCCTGGTCTACCACCGCTTCTGGCGCCTGGACGACGACCAGCCCACCGGCGATTCCGGCCTCAGCGCCAACCTGGTGGACGGCGACAAGGACCTCGGCCAGGAACTCGACCTGGTCGCCACCTACTACATCAAGGGCGGCCTGGTGCCGCCGGGACTGGATTGGGTCGACGAACCCTCGGCGCTGGTGCGCATGCGCCTGGGGTTGTTCTTCCCCGGCGACGCCTACGGCGATGACGCGGATTCCACCATGCACCGCGCCTTTGTCGACTTCATCTGGCGCATTTGACGGAGAACGGGACGATGCAACGGACGATCAAGGTGGGACTCGCGCTGGCCGGCTGGCTGGCCTGCACCCTGGCCAGCGCCGACATGCTTGCCGACGGCTACCGCCTCAGCGCGGAACCCGGGGAGACCCTGGACATGGCCCCGCCCGCGCTGCCGGATCTTTCCGGCTACACCGCCGCCGCCGTCGAAGCGAAGATCCAGCGTCCGCCGGCGGGCCGGGTGGTGGTCAAGGACATGCTCCATGAGGACGCCCTGGACGAGTTCATCGGCGGCGACGAACGCCTCAAGGAATGGGTGGTGCGGCAGAAGCGCATGCCCCAGGCGATCTTCATCGAGAACGGTTACCTGAACACCGCCGAGTTGGCCAGGCAGCTGCCAGACAATCTCTTCGCCGAGACCGAGCCCGGCGTCTACCTGGCGCGTCTGCCGATCATCGTGCGGCCTGGCGCCACCCTGCATATCGACCGCGCTACCCGCGAGCTGCGCCTGTCCCAGGAGGCCGGTGCCTTCCTGGTCAACGACGGGAGGATGTTCATCACCGGAACCCGGGTGACCGCCTGGCGCGAGAAGGAGGGCACCCCGGCGTTCTGGCGCGACGGCAAGGAGTTCCGCCCGTATTTCCTGGCCTGGGGCGGCACCGAAACCTATGTGGTCGACAGCGTGATCCAGAGCTTCGGCTACGACGCCAGCAAGGCCTACGGCTTCTCCATCTCCCAGTACAGCCCGAGCATGGCGCCGAAGATGAGGCGCGCGCGGCCCACCGGCTGGCTGCTGAACTCGCGCTTCATCGACATGTGGTACGGCTTCTACTGCTACGAGGCCGACGACGTGGTGATACGCGGCAACACCTACGAGCACAACATCGTCTACGGCATCGACCCCCACGACCGCTCGCGGCGGCTGATCATTGCCGAGAACGAAGCCTTCGGGACCCGCAAGAAACACGGCATCATCATTTCCCGCGAGGTCAACGACAGCTGGATCATCAACAACCGCTCCCACCACAACCAGCTCTCGGGCATCGTCCTGGACCGCAGCAGCGTCAACAACGTCGTGGCCTTCAACGAAACCTACAAGAACCTGTCCGACGGCATCACCCTCTACGAAAGCCCGCACAACCTGCTCTGGCAGAACCGCAGCACGAACAACGAGCGGCACGGCATCCGGGTGCGCAACAGCCTGGACGTGAGCCTCTACGGCAACCTCCTGGCGGCCAACAAGCTCACCGGCATCTACGGCCACATCAAGGACCTGCGTGGCACCCACCGTGACCTGGAGGAAGACCCCTTCGATCCCAGGGTGTCGCTGCGCATCGTCGGCGACCAACTGGTGGGCAACGGCTCCAGTCCGATTTCGGTGCACTCGCCGACCCGGCTCGAGCTGTACCGCTTGAACATCCTCGCGCCGCAGAAATCCTCGGGCATTTCCTTCAGCGGCCTGCTGGGCGAACACCAGGGCGAAATCATGGACATTCTGCTGCGCCAGCAGCGGGCGGTGCTGATCGAGCCCGCCGGCAGCCTGGCCAGCAAGGAGTGAGGCGATGAACCGAGCTACCTACCTGATCGCGGCCACTCTGCTGGTGGCCGCCAGCGACTTGCGCGCCGCGCCGCCGACCTACCAGGCCGAGGCCTGCTGCAGCCTGTGCCCGGCGGCGGCCAGCCTCGATCCGAGCCTGCCCGGCCTGGCGGGCCTGGGTGGCCTGGTCGAGGCCCGCGACGGCTGGCTGTTCAGCCGTGCCCAGGACCTGCGCAGCCAGTTCGGCCTGGACGACTACAGCTACAAGCAGCTGGAGCGCCTGCGCAATGCCCTGAAGCACAACGGCACAGAGTTGCTGGTGGTCTACCCGCCCAGTCGCGGGCTGATTCACGGCGACAAGCTGCAGCCGGCCGATCGCGCCCGCTTCGACCAGGCCCAGGCGCGGGAGAACTACCGCGCGACCCTGGCGCGCCTGCGCAAGCTGGATATCTGGGTGCCTGACCTGGCGAGCCTCCTGGAGGCCCAGGCCGGAACCCCGGATTACTACTTCAAGGGCGACCAGCACTGGACGCCCCAGGGCGCCGAACGCACCGCGCGCCTGGTGGCCGAGACGGCGCGGGGCATCCCGGCGCTGGCGCAGCTGCCCCACGGGGCATACGCCAGCCAGCCGGCGGGGTTGGTGGGCCGCAGCGGTTCGCTGCAGAAGGCCGCCCAGATGGCCTGCGGTACCGGCTACCCACGGCAGTTCGTCCAGGGCTATGTGACCCGGCCCCTGGAGCCCGAGGCGGCGGTGGAGGCCGACGTGGTGCTGGTGGGCAGCAGCAACAGCGCCGACGCCTTCAACTTCGCCGGCTTCCTCGAGCAGTACCTGGGCACGCCGGTGCGCAATGCCAGCCTCGCCAGCGGCGGCCACACCAGCGCGCTGATGCAGTACCTGATGAGCGCCGACTACCGGAAGAAATCGCCCAAGCTGCTGGTCTGGGAACTGGACGATGCCGACAGCCTCATGCAACGCAACTTCTATCGGCAAGCGATCGCCGCCGTGGGCGATGGCTGCAGCGGCCAGCCCGCGCTGCTCCAGGGGCGTACCGGCCTCGCCGGCGGTAGCCGCCAGGTGCTGTTCAACGGCGCCGACGGGGTGCTGCCGATCCGTGGCAGCGACTACCGCATCGAGCTGCAACTGGAAGCCCCGGACGTGCAGCAACTGGGCGCCACCCTGACCTTCATGAACGGCCGCCAGGAGAACCTGCTGTTCGAGCGCGGCACCGGGCCGGGACGCTTCCTGCTGGAACTGCGTGAGGATGCCGACTGGGACGACCTGACCTTCCTCGCCCTCAGTGTCCAGGCCATGCCGGGCGGCAGCCAGGGCGAGCTCAGCGCGCGGCTGTGCAAGGCGCGCAGCGACCAGGCGCGGCCCGAGCTGCGCACCGCCCAGGCCGGAGCCGGGTCGTGAACCGCGTCGGTGCGTTGCTGGCGTTGCTGGTGCTGCCGGCAATGGGGATGGCCACCGAGCTGGTACCGCCTGGCGGCTATTACCTGCCGGCGACGCTGAAGAAGGGCACGGCGGAAACGTGCCCGGTGGTGGCCAGGCCTTACGTCGGCGACCTGAACATTCCCAGCAAGTACGAAGGCTCGGGCCCGGCCCGCGACCAGTTGAACGTCGATTCCAATGCGCGCTACCAGGCCCGCGCCGAGCAGATCCGCGTGCTGGAAAAGACCGTCAACAAGCAGGTGGCCGCCTGGCTGCGGCTGGGCCGCGAAGGGCACCTGGACTGCGCCCTGGAATGGCTGGGCCAGTGGGCGGCGGCCGAGGCGCTGCTGAGCCGGGAGTTCACCCATACCGGCAAGTCCATGCGCAAGTGGGCGTTGGGCAGTATTTCCTCGGCCTACCTGCGGTTGAAGTTTTCCCGCTCCCAGCCCCTGCTCGGGCGCGAAGCGCAGACCCGGCCCATCGAGGCCTGGATCGCCCGTCTCGGCGAGCAGGTGGTGGACGATTGGCGCGACCAGCCTCTGGAGCGCCTGAACAACCACCAGTACTGGGCCGCCTGGGCGGTGATGGCCGCGTCGGTGGTGGTCGATCGCCGTGACCTCTTCGAGTGGTCCGTGGCGCAACTGCGGATCGGTATTTCCCAGGTGGACGCCGAAGGCTACCTGCCCAACGAGCTGCACCGCGAGACCCGTGCCCTGGCGTACCACAACTACAGCATGGGGCCGCTGCTGATGATGCTGGCCTTCGCCCAGGCCAACGGCATCGACCTGCGCGAGGCCAACCACCGCGCCATCCAGCGCCTGGCCACGCGGGTGGAGCAGGGCATCGAGGACCCGCAGCGGTTCGCTGACAAGACCGGCTTCAAGCAGGAGCTGGAGGATCTCCAGGAGGACGGCAAGTTCGCCTGGCTGGAGCCCTATTGCGCGCTTTATCGCTGCGCCGCCAGCACCGAGGCCTGGCGCCGTTCCATCGAGCCGCTGAAGACCTACCGGCTGGGTGGCGACATCACCCAGCTGTTCGCCGCGCCGACCCAGGTCGGCGGGCGTGACTGAGACATGCGTTTGCCCGGCACAGGGAGTGCCGGAGGCTTGATCCGGCCGGGTCGTCGGGAAGACGGCACGGCCCCTGTTGGATTCGCGGGTTGAGAGGAGAGGCAAGCATGATTCCAGTGATTCTGTCCGGCGGCAGTGGTTCGCGGCTCTGGCCCCTGTCGCGCAAGCTCTATCCCAAGCAGTTCCTGGCCCTGGCCGGGGAGCGCACGCTGTTCCAGCAGACCCTGCAGCGCCTGGGCTTCGACGGCATCGAGCGGCCCATGGTGGTGTGCAACCAGGAGCACCGCTTCATCGTCAACGAGCAGTTGGCCGGCATCGGCCTGGCGGCCCAGGCGGTGTTGCTGGAACCCTTCGGCCGCAACACCGCGCCGGCGGTGGCCATCGCCGCCCTGCGGGTGCTCGCCGAGGGCCGTGACGAGCTGCTGCTGGTGCTGCCCGCCGACCATGTGATCAGCAACGAAAGCGGCCTGCGCCAGGCCCTGGAGATCGGCCGGGCGGCGGCGGAGGAGGGCGAGATGGTGCTGTTCGGCATTCCCGCCGAGCGTCCGGAAACCGGCTTCGGCTACATCAAGGCGGCGCGGGAGGGCGACGGCGCGGCGCTGGCGCCCGGCGCCCTGCGGGTCGAACAGTTCGTCGAGAAGCCGGACAGCGTTCGTGCCACGGAATTCGTGCGCAGTGGTGGTTACTACTGGAACAGCGGCATGTTCCTGTTCCGGGCCAGCCGCTACCTGGACGAGTTGCGCAGCCATGAGCCGGACATCTACGACACCTGTGTGCTTGCGCTGGAGCGCAGCAAAGGCGAGCGCGAGGTACTGCGCATCGACCCGGGCACCTTCGAGTGCTGCCCGGACAACTCCATCGACTACGCGGTGATGGAAAAGACCGCCCGTGCCTGCGTTGTGCCGCTTTCCGCCGGCTGGAACGACGTGGGCAGCTGGTCGTCGCTCTGGGAGGTCAATGCCAAGGACGGCGACGGCAACGTGCTCAAGGGCGATGTGCTGTCCCATGACAGCCACAATTGCTACGTCCACGGCAGCTCCAAGCTGGTGACCCTGCTGGGCATGGAGGATGTGGTGGTGGTGGAAACCCGCGACGCGGTGATGATCGCCCACAAGGACAAGGTGCAGGACGTGAAGAAGCTGGTGGGCACCCTGGATGCCAGTGGCCGCTCGGAAACCCAGAGCCATTGCCAGGTCTATCGCCCTTGGGGCGGCTATGACTCGGTGGACTCGGGGACCCGTCACCAGGTCAAGCACATCACCGTGAAGCCCGGCGCCCAGCTCTCCCTGCAGATGCACCACCACCGCGCCGAGCACTGGATAGTGGTGTCCGGCACCGCGCGGGTGACCTGCGACGACAAGACTTTCCTGCTCACCGAGAACCAGTCCACCTACATCCCCATCGCCTCGGTCCACCGCCTGGCGAACCCCGGCAAGATTCCCCTGGAGATCATCGAGGTGCAGTCCGGCAGCTACCTGGGCGAGGACGATATCGAGCGGCTGGAGGATGTCTACGGGCGCAACGTGCAGGACCTGGGCGTGGTGCGGGGTTAGCCAGGGCACAGTCGTAGGGTGGACCACGCTTCACCGGTCCACCATCGGTGGTCCGTCTTGGCACCGCTGGTGGATGGAAAAGCGCCATCCACCCTACGGAGTCGTAGCCCGGATGAAATCCGGGAGCGGTGGTGGGTTCTTCCCGGATTGCATCCGGGGCCTGGCGTGGCGACCTAGCCCGCCAGCAGCTGGCGCAGCACGTAGTGCAGGATGCCCCCGGCCTTGAAGTACTCCACCTCGTTCTGGGTGTCGATGCGGCAGAGCAATTGCGCTTGTGCCTTCGATCCATCCGCGCGGGTGATTTCCAGCTGCAGGTCCATGTGCGGGCGCAGGCTGGCGCCGTCGAGACCTTCGATGGCTAGGGTTTCGTTGCCGGTCAGCTTGAGGCTCTTGCGGTCGTCGCCGTTCTTGAACTGCAGCGGCAGCACGCCCATGCCCACCAGGTTGGAGCGGTGGATGCGCTCGAAGCTCTCGGCGATCACCGCCTTGACCCCCAGCAGGTTGGTGCCCTTGGCGGCCCAGTCGCGGGAGGAGCCGGTGCCGTATTCCTTGCCGGCGACTATCACCAGCGGCGTGCCCTCGGCCTGGTAGCGCATGGCGGCATCAAAGATCGCCAGCTTGTCGCCGCTGGGCACGTGCAGGGTGTTGCCGCCTTCCTCGCCGCCGAGCATCTCGTTGCGGATGCGGATGTTGGCGAAGGTGCCGCGCATCATCACTTCATGGTTGCCGCGCCGCGAGCCGTAGGAGTTGAAGTCCGCCGGGGTCACGCCGTGCTCGCGCAGGTAGCGGCCGGCGGGGCTGTCGGCCTTGATGTTGCCGGCGGGGGAAATGTGGTCGGTGGTCACCGAGTCCCCCAGCAGGGCGAGGATCCGCGCCTGGCGCACGCTCTCTACCTTGGGCGGCGCGCCGGTGATGTTGGCGAAGAAGGGCGGATGCTGGATGTAGGTAGAGTCCGCCTGCCAGGCGTAGGTGTCCGATTCCGGGACCTGGATCGCCTGCCATTGCTCGTCGCCGGCGAAGACCTCGGCGTACTCCTTGTGGAACATCGCGGTGTCCACCTTCTGGATGGCCGTGGCGATTTCCTGCTGGCTGGGCCAGATGTCCTTGAGGTAGACCGGTTTGCCGTCCTTGCCCTGGCCCAGGGGCTGGCTGCCCAGGTCCAGGCGCACGCTGCCGGCCAGGGCGTAGGCCACCACCAGGGGCGGCGAGGCCAGCCAGTTGGCCTTCACCAGCGGATGCACGCGGCCCTCGAAGTTGCGGTTGCCGGAGAGCACCGAGGCGACCGTCATGTCGGCCTGCTGGATGGCTTTCTCGATGGGCTCGAGCAGCGGGCCGGAGTTGCCGATGCAGGTGGTGCAGCCATAGCCCACCAGGTTGAAACCGAGCTGGTCGAGGTAGGGGGTGAGGCCGGCGGCGCGGAAGTACTCGGTCACCACCTTGGAGCCGGGCGCCAGGGAGGACTTCACCCAGGGCTTGCGGGTGAGGCCTTTTTCCACCGCCTTCTTGGCCACCAGGCCGGCGGCCATCATCACGCTCGGGTTGGAGGTGTTGGTGCAGGAGGTGATGGCGGCGATGACCACGGCACCGTCCTCCAGGGTGAATTCCTGGCCGTCGTCCAGCCTGACCTTGCCATTGCCGACATCGCGGATGCCTTCGGTCTTGAGCTGCAGGCCCAGCAGGTCGTCGAAGGCCTGGGGCACCCGCGGCAGCGGTACGCGGTCCTGGGGGCGGCGCGGGCCGGCCAGGCTGGCTTCCACGCTGCCGAGGTCGAGGGACAGGGTGCCGGTGAACGCCGGCTCGTGGCCGGGCTCGCGCCACAGCCCCTGGGCCTTGCTGTAGGCCTCCACCAGTTGCACGGTGGCCTCGGGCCGGCCGGACAGGCGCAGGTAGCCCAGGGTGATGTCGTCCACCGGAAAGAAGCCGCAGGTGGCGCCGTACTCCGGGGCCATGTTGGCGATGGTGGCGCGGTCGGCCAGGGGCAGGTCGGCCAGGCCGTCGCCGTAGAACTCGACGAATTTTCCCACCACGCCCTTCTTGCGCAGCATCTGGGTCACGGTGAGCACCAGGTCGGTGGCGGTGATGCCTTCGGCGAGCTTGCCTTCGAGCTTGAAGCCGATCACCTCGGGAATCAGCATCGACACCGGCTGGCCGAGCATGGCCGCCTCGGCCTCGATGCCGCCGACGCCCCAGCCGAGTACGCCGAGGCCGTTGATCATGGTGGTGTGGGAGTCGGTACCCACCAGGGTGTCGGGGAAGGCGTAGGTGATGCCGTCCTCCTCGCGGGTCCAGACGGTGCGGGCCAGGTACTCCAGGTTGACCTGGTGGCAGATGCCGGTGCCCGGCGGCACCACGCTGAAGTTGTCGAAGGCCCGCTGGCCCCAGCGCAGGAACGCGTAGCGCTCGCCATTGCGCTGCATCTCGATCTCGACGTTCTCGCCGAAGGCCTCCTGGGAAGCGAAGCGGTCCACCATCACCGAGTGGTCGATCACCAGGTCCACCGGCGACAGCGGGTTGATCCGCTGCGGGTCGCCCCCGGCGGCCGCCACGGCGGCGCGCATGGCGGCCAGGTCGACTACCGCCGGTACGCCGGTGAAGTCCTGCATCAGCACCCGCGCCGGACGGTACTGGATTTCCCGCTCCGAGCTGCGCGGTCCGAGCCATTCGGCCAGGGCCTTGAGGTCGGCGGCACTGACGGTTTCGTCGTCCTCCCAGCGCAGCAGGTTTTCCAGCAGCACTTTCATCGACATGGGCAGCTTGTCGATGGCGCCCAGGCGTTTGGCGGCCTCGGGCAGGCTGAAGTAGTGGTACGTCTTGCCGGCCACATCGAGACTGCGGCGGCAGTTCAGGCTATCCAGGGAAGGCATCGGGCTTTCTCCTTGAGGCCCACAAGGCATGGGCCGGTTTCTCGCTCGGACCTAGGTTCTGTACGAAAACTGCCTGCGCTCGGTGATGCTGCGTTGAAATCGGCCTCAGAATGCTCATTTGCAACACGCAAACTGCGCTTCTTCGGCCGATTTCGCCTTGCCTGACCTTCGCTCGACGACTTTTCGTACAAGACCTTGAAAGCTAGCTCCGCTTGGCCGGTCCTGCCATGTCCGCCGACCGGCAGGGTGGTACGGGCGTTCCCATGGGGCAGGTATCCGGCTGTAGGAAATTCCTTGTTGTCCTGTGTGAAAACGCTCGTCGCGCAACTATAGTGCGCGCCCAGGAGGAGCCCCCCGATGAACACCTTGCTGTTGCACTGCCGCCCCGGTTTCGAGGCTGAGGTCTGTGCCGAGATATCCGAACACGCCGCCCGCCTCGAAGTGGCTGGCTATTCCAAGGCCAAGCCCCAGAGCGCCTGCGCCGAGTTCGTCTGCAGCGAACCCGGCGGTGCCGAGTACCTGATGCGCAAGCTGCGTTTCAGCCAACTGATCTTTCCCCGCCAGTGGGCGCGCGGCGAGTACGTGCCCTTGCCGGAGACCGACCGTATCGGCGTCCTGCTGGCGGCCCTGGCCGACTACCCGGTGTGCGGCAGCCTCTGGCTGGAGGTGCTGGACACCAACGACGGCAAGGAGCTGTCGACCTTCTGCCGCAAGTTCGAGAAGCCTTTGCGCAGTGCCCTGGTGAAAGCCGGCCGGCTCAAGGACGACCCGCAGTTGCCGCGCCTGCTGCTGACCTTCCGCAGTGGCCGCGAGGCCTTCGTCGGCCTGGCCGAGTCGAACAATTCGGCGCTCTGGCCCATGGGCATCCCGCGCCTGAAGTTCCCCCGCGAGGCACCGAGCCGCTCCACCCTCAAGCTGGAGGAGGCCTGGCACCACTTCATCCCGCGCAACCAGTGGGATGCACGCCTGGCACCGGGCATGACCGCCGTTGACCTGGGCGCGGCACCCGGCGGCTGGACCTGGCAGCTGGTGCAGCGGGAGATCAAGGTCATCGCGGTGGACAACGGCCCCATGGCGGAAGACCTGATGTATTCCGGCTTCGTCGAGCACCAGCGCGCCGACGGCTTCACCTTCAAGCCACGGCGGCCGGTCAACTGGATGGTCTGCGACATTGTCGAGAAACCGGCACGCACCGCCGCGCTGATCGAGACCTGGCTCGGCGAGGGCTGGTGCCAGGAGGCGGTGGTCAACCTCAAGCTGCCGATGAAGCAGCGCTACGCCGAGGTGCGCAAGCTGCTGGCGCGCATCGACGACGGGCTGAAGGGGCGGGGTCTGAAAGTCTCCATCGGCTGCAAGCAGCTCTATCACGACCGCGAGGAAGTGACCTGCTACCTGCGCAAGCTCTAGGAGCGGAATCAGGACCCTGTAGGTTGGGCCAAGCGCAGCGCGGCCCAACGGAGGTATGTGGGGCGGCGATGTTGGGCTTCGCGTAGCTCAGCCACAACCTACCTGGGCGCCATTCGCTGCACCCAATAGCTCTGCTTGTGCCCCCGCGCCTGGTATTCGGCCGCCAGGCGCTCAGCTTCCTCGCGGGTCAGCCCGGCGCGCAGGACGAACTCGTTGCCGTTGTCGTCCAGTCGCTTGACGCACCAGTCATGCCCGTCGTCGTGCGCCATCGCCGGCCTCCGGGGAAAGTCCCATGCTGCGCCGCCTTCCGCCGGCTGGCGAGAGACGCTGGGCGGGCAGCCGGCTTTGCGCCACAATAGCGGCCAGTTTTTGGAGTGCCCCATGTCCCAACAGCCCGATGCCATTCTCGACGCCACCGGCCTCAACTGCCCCGAGCCGGTGATGATGTTGCACAACAAGGTGCGCGACCTGCCGGCCGGTGGCCTGCTCAAGGTGATCGCCACCGACCCCTCCACGCGCCGCGACATCCCCAAGTTCTGTGTCTTCCTCGGCCATGAGCTGCTGGACCAGTCGGAAGAGGCGGGGACCTACCTGTACTGGATTCGCAAGAAGGCCGACTGAAGGCCTTGTCCTGACACCATGAAAAAGGGCCGCTCGAAGCGGCCCTTTTTCGTCAGTGGCGGATCCGTGCCCGCGCACTGCGTGCCAGCCTCAGGCTGAGCAGCAGCGCAGCGCAGGTAAGCCCCACCACCAGCCCTTGCCAGAGGCCCTTGGGACCGCTGGGTTCGCCCAGCCAGTGGGACAGGCCGAGGGCGTAGCCCACCGGCAGGCCGATGCCCCAGTAGGCGAAGAGGGTGATGACCATGGTCGCGCGGGTGTCCTGATAGCCGCGCAGGGCGCCGGCGGCGGCCACCTGGATGGCGTCGGAGAACTGGAACAGCGCCGAGTAGACGATCAGCATCGCCGCCACCGCGATCACCTCGGGGTCGGGTGAATACATCTTCGCGATCAGTTCGCGACACAGCAGCATCAGGCTGGCGGACAGGCAGGCATAGGCCAGCGCCGCGCCTATCCCGATCCCGGCGGCGAAGCGCGCCTCGCGCGGCTCGCCCCGGCCCAGGGCCTGGCCGACCCGCACGGTGACGGCCATGGCCAGGGCGTAGGGGATCATGAACACCAGGGCGCTGAAGTTCAGCGCGATCTGGTGGCCGGCGACCACTGTGGCGCCCAGGCCGCCGATCAGCAGGGCAATCACGGCGAAGATGCTGGACTCGGCGAACACCGCGATGCCGATCGGCCCGCCAATGGAGAACAGGCGCTTGATCACCGGCAGTTGCGGTGTGTCGAAACGCTCGAACAGGCCGCTCGGCTTGTACACCGGGGCGCGGCTGACCCAGCCGAGCATGGCCAGCAGCATGAACCACATCACCGTGCCGCTGGCCCAGCCGCAGCCCACGCCGCCCATGGCCGGCATGCCCAGGTGGCCGTAGATCAGCACGTAGTTCAGCGGGATGTTCAGCAGCAGGCCGCCCATGCCCACCATCATGCTCGGGCGGGTGCGGCCGAGGCCGTCGCTGAAGCAGCGCAGCACGTAGTAGAGGGCCACGGCGGGGAAGCCGAAGGCGATGCCGTGCAGGTAGCCCATGGCCGGGTCGATCAGTTCCGGGTCCACGCCCATCAGTGCCAGCACCGGGCGGGCGTTGATCAGCAGCAGGGCGCCACACAGGCCGACGACCAGGGCCAGCCAGAGGGCCTGGCGCACCAGCGGGCCGATCTCCTCCTGGCGGCCGGCGCCGAAGCGTTCGGCGACCTTGGCGGTGGTGGCCAGGAGGATGCCGGTCATCAGCAGGAATACCGGAATCCAGATGGAGTTGCCCAGTGCCACGGCGGCCAGGTCGCGGGGGCTGACGCGGCCGGCCATCACCGCATCGACGAAGCCCATGGCGGTGTTGGACAGCTGGGCGACCATGATCGGCGCGGCCAGCTTGAGCAGCGCACGCAGCTCCGTGGCGGCGCGACGGAAACGGGTTTGAGCGGGGTTCAATGAGAGTTCCATATCAATAAGGCATCCTCCGGGCGTGCCGGTGGTGTCCATGCTAGAGGTGGCTGAGGGACGCTGCCTGGTTGCGACGGGCTCGCAACGGTGCACTATCCCAGCCTTTGCAGCAGAAGCTGCCGGCGGAACGGGATGTGGAGGCTGAGGGGCGTCCAGTTTACGCCCTGACGGATGGGTCAGGAAAGGGGCGTTTGCGGCACGGGCGCCTGGCGAGGGGATTGCGTAGAATGACGCTCTCTCTGCTGGAGCCTGCCATGCGAATTGTTGCCGACGAAAATATCCCCCTGGTCGAGGCCTTCTTCGGCGACCTGGGCGAGATCCGCCGTCTTCCCGGCCGCGCCATCGACGCGGCCGCCCTGGCCGACGCCGACCTGCTGCTGGTGCGCTCGGTGACCCGCGTCGACCGCGCCCTGCTGGCCGGCAGCCCGGTGCGCTTCGTCGGCACCTGCACGATCGGCACCGATCACCTCGACCTCGATTACTTCGCCGAGGCGGGCATCGCCTGGTCCAGCGCCCCCGGCTGCAACGCGCGTGGCGTGGTGGACTACGTACTGGGCAGCCTGCTGGTGCTGGCCGAAGATGCAGGCGTCGACCTTGCCTCGCGCACTTTCGGCGTGGTGGGGGCCGGCCAGGTGGGCGGGCGCCTGGTGGACGTGCTGCGCGGCCTCGGCTGGCGGGTGCTGGTGTGCGATCCGCCGCGCCAGGCCGCCGAAGGCGGCGACTATGTGGACCTCGCGACCATCCTTCGCGAATGCGATGCCATCAGCCTGCACACGCCGCTGGATCAGGGCACCCATCACCTGCTGGACGCCCAGCGCCTGGCCCAACTGCGCCCCGGTGCCTGGCTGATCAATGCCAGCCGCGGCGCGGTGGTGGACAACCAGGCCCTGCGCGAACTGCTCGGCCGGCGCGACGATTTGCGCGTCGTGCTGGATGTCTGGGAGGGCGAGCCCCAGGCGGACGCGGCGCTGGCGCAGCTGTGCCGCATCGCCACGCCGCATATCGCCGGCTACAGCCTGGACGGCAAGTTGCGCGGCACCGCGCAGATCTACCAGGCCTGGTGCCGGGTGAGCGGGCAGGCGGAAAGCGTCAGCCTGGGTGAACTGTTGCCCGCGACCTGGTTGCCCGAGCTGGCCCTGGATGCCAGCTGCGACCCCGACTGGGCATTGGCGACCCTGTGCCGGGCGGTGTACGACCCGCGCCGGGATGATGCGGATTTCCGCCGCAGCCTGGTGGGTGACGATGCCCAGCGCCGCGCGGCCTTCGACGGGTTGCGCAAGCACTATCCGGTGCGTCGGGAGATCGACGGGCTAAGGGTGGCGTTGAAGGGGGATGCGCCGAGACTGGCGGAACTGGTGCGGGCGCTCGGGGCCGAGCTGGTGTAGCGGCAGGCCCGGGATTGCCCCGGGCCTGATGCGGTCAGGCTTGTTTCAGCTCGCTGCACAGCTGCTTGTGCAGTTCCTGGCAGGCGCGCTGGATCATGTTTTCGGTAATCGGAATTTCGCGGCCCTGCGCATCGATGATGGCGCCGCCAACGGGGCGCCGTTGCTGCAGCGGGATAACGCGATGATTGGAAGTGCTGTCGTTCAAGCTCATGACCTGTCTCCTCTTCAGGTAATGCGCGCAGTCTAGGCAGCCTAGATGAATGCGCTGTGACAGCCGGCGTAGGCAATGCGCCGGAAAACGAAAGACCAGGAGACTCTAGCAGCCTTTGTGCCGGCTGGGAGTACCTGGTCCTGGTGGATGGACCCCCTGTGCGGGGCCAGAGTTCAGATCGAGGTAAGCATGTCCACGTTCCATATGGGCCTGATCATCAATCCCCTGGCCGGTCTGGGTGGCCCGGCTGCGCTCAAGGGCAGCGACAGTGTCGCCGCCGAGGCCCTTGCCAGAGGCGCCGAGCCCCGTGCGGCGGCGCGCACCCGGCTGGCCCTGGAATGCCTGTTGCCGCTCGTCGGCCGAATCGGTTTCCTGACCTTTCCCGGCCCCATGGGGGCCGACCTGCTGGCGGAGATGGGCTTCGCCCATCGGGTGCTGGGCCACCTCGACGGGCCGAGCACCAGTGCCGCCGACACGCAAAAGGCGGTCGAGGCCCTGCAGGAGGCCGGCGCCGCGCTGATCCTCTTCGCCGGTGGCGATGGTACGGCGCGGGATGTCAGCGCCGCGGTGCGCGAAGGGCAGCCGGTACTGGGTATTCCCGCCGGGGTGAAGATCCACTCCGGGGTCTATGCCATCAGCCCGCGCGCCGCCGGGGAGCTGGCCCGGCGTCTGGTGGAGGGTGACCTGGTGCGCCTGGCCAGCGGCGAAGTGCGTGACCTGGACGAGGCCGCCCTGCGCGACGGCAAGGTGGCCGCACGCTGGTACGGCGAGCTGACGGTGCCGGAAGAGGGGCACTTCATGCAGCACGTCAAACAGGCGGGCATGGAGTCGGAAGAGCTGGTGCTGGTGGACCTCGCCGATTGGTTGAACGACAGCTGGGAGGAGGGCGTGCGCTATGTCCTCGGCCCCGGCTCGACCCTGCACGGCCTGGCCGCCAACCTGGGGCTGGAGACCACGCTGCTGGGGGTCGACGTGATCGAGGATGGCGCGGTGATCGCCCGCGATGTGACCGAAGCGCAACTGTTCGCGCTGGTGGCCGACCACCCGGCGCGCCTGTTGGTCACCGCCATCGGCGGCCAGGGCCACATCATCGGTCGTGGCAACCAGCAGATCAGTCCGCGCGTGCTGCGTGCGATCGGCCTGGAGCACCTGCGGGTAGTGGCCACCAAGCGCAAGCTCGGCACCCTCGCAGGCCGCCCGTTGCTGGTGGACAGCGGCGATCCCGAGCTGGATGCGGCCTTCCCCGACGCGATTCGGGTCTGGGCCGGCTACAAGGAGGAGCTGCTCTATCCAGTGGGGTGGGACTGATCCTGCCCAGGGTTTCCCGCTTTCTATTCCAGAGTGCGGAATATCGCCGGAGATGGCCGCTTTTTTCCCCTTGGGCTTTCGGATTACGGGTTATGGAGTCCCAGGGCTGTGTGCCCCTAGCGTGTGCTTGTCCTCCCAGAGCCGCCCGGCTCGACAAGAACAACACAAGGGGAAGTCGCGATGCCTGCCTGCCGCCATCTGCTCTGGCTGTTCCTGCCTAGCCTGTCGCCCGCCTGGTCATCCTTCGAGGAAGGGAGCGCCAGCCTCGAGGCCCGCAACGTCTACCTCAACCGAGATTTTCGTGAAGGCGTCGGCCAGTCCAGGCGCGAGGAGTGGGGGCAGGGGCTGGTGCTGCGGCTGGCTTCGGGGCACACCGAGGGCAGCATCGGCTTCGGCCTGGATGCGGTGGCGATGCTGGGCCTCAAGCTGGATTCCAGCCCGGCGCGTAGCGGTAGTGGAATGCTGCCGGTAGGCAGTGACGGGCGCTCGCGGGACGAATTTTCCTGGGCCAGCTTCACCGGCAAGATGCAGGCTTCGCGCAGCCAGCTGCGGATTGGGCATCTGGAGCCGCCCAGCTCTCCGGCACTGCGGCCGAACGACGGACGTATCCTGCCGCAGACCTACGAGGGCGCCTGGTTCGAGCTGCGCGAACTCGACGGGTTGGAACTCGATGCCGGCCGCCTGACCCGCGTCCACCAGCGTAACGCCAGTGGCGCGCAAGACCCGGCCCTGGCCAATCCGTACCGGCGCTTCCCGCGGGTGGAGGCTCCGCACTACGACATGCTCGGGCTGTTCTGGCGCCCGGATCCCGGGCACTGGCTCGGCTACCAACTGGCCAGGCTGGACGAGGTCTATCTGCAGCACCACATCGCCGGTGCCTTCAGCCAGGTCCTGGGGCGTGGGCAGCTGCGTGGCGAGTTGCGTCTGAGCCAGGCCGAGGAAACCGGTGCCGCCAGGGCCGGCGAACTGGACAACCGCACCGTCCACGGATTTCTCGCCTACGGCCTGGGACCCCATCGATTGCTTCTGGCACGCCAGCAGGTGGGGGGAGCCAACGGCTTTCCCTACCTGCTGGGCGCGGACCCCGCATTGCTCAACCTTTCCCAGATCAACGACTTCGGCAATGCCGGCGAGCGCTCCTGGCAGTGGCGTTACGACCATGACTTCACGGCGTTGGGCCTGCCGGGATTCAGTGCCCTGATTCGCCGAGTTTCCAGCGAGGGCGCGCGGATACCGGGGCTGGCCGGCACTCATCACGCCCGGGAGCGGGACATCGAGTTCAGGTATCAGCCACGGCAGGGGCCGCTCAAGGACCTGAGCGTGCGGCTGCGCTTCGCCCACCTGCGGGGGGATTACGTGCGGGATACCGACGAGGTCCGCCTGCAGATCGGCTATACGCGAGCCATCTGGTGATGTCGGTCTTCACTACGGGAGGGTTCCCCATGCGTCTCAGTACAATCCTGCTTCTGGCCCTGGTGCTCGCGCACACTGCCTCGGCTCAGCAGCCCGTGGCGGAAATCCGTCCGGGCTTCCTGGCGGGCTACCTGGAAGCGCAGGCGCGGCCGGACAGCCTGCTGCTGGTGCCGCCGCCACCGGCGCCGGGCACCGCCGAGCATGCGCTGGACCTGGCCGTGGCGGAGCGCCAGCAGGCCCTGCGCGATACCCCGCGCTGGCAGGTGGCGATCGCAGACGCGCGGTTGCGTTTCCCCGAGGCGGCTGAGGCGTTCTCCTGTGCCTTGCAGGCGCCCATCGACGAGCAGCGCACGCCCAGTCTCTATCGAGTGCTCCGGCGTACCCTGGCCGATGCGGGGCTGGCAACCTATGGCGCCAAGAACCGCTACGCCAGGGGGCGCCCCTTTGCCGTACTGAAGCGGGTGTCCTGCACCCCGGAGGACGAGGCCAAGCTGGCTGTGGATGGCGCCTACCCCTCGGGGCACAGCGCCATCGGCTGGACCTGGGCGCTGCTGCTCAGCCAGCTGGCGCCGGAGCGGGGCGACGCGCTGATGGCGCGGGGCCGGGCCTTCGGCGAGAGCCGGCTGGTGTGCGGCGTGCACTGGCACAGCGATGTCAGGGCCGGCCGCGAGATAGGCGCGGCCACCTTTGCGCGGTTACAGGCCGACCCGCTGTTTCGCGCCGACATGCGCGCCGCCGCGGGCGAGATGGCGCGGCTTCGTGCCGAGGGCGTCCAGCCCCTTCGCGACTGTGCCGGGGAGGTGGACGCCCTGGCGCACTGAGCGGGTGCGGATCGGTTAACATCGAGGCACTTTTCCGTGGATGCAGGAGCCCGCGATGGCTGCCGAGCAGTACCCGCCCCATATCCGTCCTGGCGAGCGCGTCGTGCTCTTCGACGGAGTCTGCAAGCTGTGCAACGGCTGGGCGAGGTTCCTCATCCGCCATGATCGGGCCCGTGTGTTCAAGCTGGCTTCGGTGCAGTCCCCGGAAGGCCAGGCGATCCTGCGCTGGTTCGGCCTGCCCACCGACAGCTTCGCCACCCTGCTCTATGTCGAAGGCCGCCAGCTGTTCGTCCGCTCCGATGCCATCACCAGCATTCTGCGCCAGCTGCCGGCACCCTGGCCGGCGCTGGCGGTGTTCCGCTTCCTGCCTCTGGGCCTGCGCGACTGGTGCTACGACCGCGTCGCGCTGAACCGCTACCGCCTGTTCGGCCGATATGACGTCTGCCTGTTGCCGTCCCCCGACCACGAGGGGCGCTTCCTCGATGCCGATCGCTGAGCGCTTCCGACCGTTTTTCCGCACCCATCCATCGAGTCCCCAATGACCGACCTGCTCACTTCACGGCGGCGCGATGCGCTGCGCATGGCCGGGCGTTTCGTCGCGCCCTATCGCTGGCGTGTGCTGGGCGCACTGCTGGCCTTGCTGTTCACCGCCGGCATCACCCTGTCCATGGGGCAGGGTATCCGCCTGCTGGTGGACCAGGGCCTGGCGACCCAGTCGGAGGCGGCGCTGCGGCATTCGATCATGCTGTTCTTCGGCCTGGTGCTGGCCCTGGCGCTGGGTACCTTTACCCGTTTCTATCTGGTGTCCTGGATAGGCGAGCGTTTTGTCGCGGATATCCGCAAGCGCGTGTTCGACCACCTGATCCAGCTGCATCCCGGTTTCTACGAGAGCAACCGCGCCTCGGAGATCCAGTCGCGGCTGACCGCCGATACCACCTTGCTGCAATCGGTCATCGGTTCGTCGCTGTCCATGGCGTTGCGCAACGGCATCATGCTGGTGGGTGGCATCGGCCTCTTGTTCGTGACCAACCCCAAGCTCACCGGGATCGTGCTGCTGGCGTTGCCGCTGGTACTGGCGCCGATCCTCGTTTTCGGCCGGCGGGTGCGGCGCCTGTCGCGGCAGAGCCAGGACCGGGTCGCCGATGTCGGCGTCTATGTCGGCGAGACCCTGGGGCAGATCAAGACGGTGCAGGCCTACAACCATCAACCCCAGGACCGCCAGCGTTTCGCGCGCACGGTGGAAGGGGCGTTCGACACGGCGCGGCAGCGCATCGCCCAGCGCGCCTGGCTGATCACCCTGGTGATCGTGCTGGTGCTGGGGGCGGTGGGCGTGATGCTCTGGGTGGGTGGGACGGATGTGATAGCCGGGCGCATATCCCCCGGCGACCTGGCTGCCTTTGTGTTCTACAGCCTGATCGTGGGCGCAGCCTTTGGCGCCATCAGCGAAGTGATCGGCGAGCTGCAGAGTGCGGCCGGCGCCGCGGAGCGTATCGCCGAACTGCTGCAGGCACGCAATCTGATCCACGGCCCCGAGGACGGGCGGGTGACACTGCCGGCGCGGGTAAGCGGGCGTATCGAGATGGACGCCGTGCGCTTCGCCTATCCCGGTCGGCCCGAAGTGAACGCGCTGGACGATGTCAGCCTGACCGTGCGCCCTGGCGAAACCCTGGCGCTGGTGGGGCCTTCCGGAGCCGGCAAGTCGACGGTCTTCGAGCTGTTGCTGCGCTTCTTCGATCCCCAGGCGGGCACTATTCGGGTGGAAGGCGTGGAGCTCAGGCAGCTCGACCCGGCGGACCTGCGTCGCTGCTTCGCCCTGGTGTCCCAGAACCCCGCCCTGTTCTATGGCAGCGTCGAGGACAACATCCGCTATGGCCGTCCCGGCGCCAGCGATGCCGAGGTGGAAGCCGCGGCCCGCGCGGCCCATGCCCATGAGTTCATCGCCCTTCTGCCACAGGGCTACCGGACGCACCTGGGGGAGGGCGGCATCGGCCTCTCCGGCGGCCAGCGGCAGCGCCTGGCGATTGCCCGCGCGTTGCTGGTGGACGCGCCCATCCTGCTACTGGACGAGGCCACCAGCGCCCTGGATGCGGAAAGCGAACACCTGATCCAGCAGGCCCTGCCGGCGCTGATGAGCGGGCGTACCACCCTGGTGATCGCCCACCGCCTGGCCACGGTGCAGAACGCCGACCGCATCGCGGTGATGGAGCGGGGCAGGGTGGTGGCGGTTGGCAGTCACGCGCAACTGGTGGCCACCAGCCCGCTCTACGCGCGGCTGGCCGAGCTGCAGTTCGGTAGTCGGGAAGAGGCGGGCGCGGAATAACTCATTGGCACGACCCATCCGGACTGCCACAACCTACTCGCTTTCCTCAGGCGCAATAAAAAAAAGGTTCTTCGCGGATTCAGGGGGAAGAGCGAGTTGACAGTCAGGGAAGTGGGTAGATTGGCAGTCGCCAAACGAACCAACCCCCACTCCCTGCTGCCGCCGTGAATCCTATTGATCTTGCCCAGTTCTGGCCAGGCTACGAGGTCGTCGCCTGTCGCCAAGCCACTCACGACACCCTGCTGATTGAGCTCGAACCTCAAGCCGGCTCCCTCCCCAAATGTGGCCGCTGTCACCAAGACTGCCCGCTGATCCACGAGCGGCGAATCCGCCAGGTGCGTGACCGTGACCTGCTGGATCAGCGCGTGCTGCTCCAACTGCCGGTGCGTCGCGTCGATTGCCTGGATTGTGGGCGGGTGACCGAGCGGATCGACTGGCTGGAGCCGGCGTCACGCCTGACTCAGCGTTTGCGCGTCTGGCTCGAGGGTTTGCTGCAATTGCTGCCGATCAGTCACGTCAGCCGCCTCACTGGCCTGCATTGGCACACGCTCAAGACGCTCGACAAGCGCCGCCTGGACGCCTCGGTTGGCGCGTTTGAGCCAGGCGAGGTGCGTCGGCTGGTGATGGACGAGTTTGCCCTGCACAAGGGGCATCGTTACGCCACGGTGATCATGGATGCCGAGCGCACGCGGGTGCTGTGGGTCGGGCATGGCAACAGCCGTGAGGCGATCCGTCCGTTCTTCGAATTGCTCGGCGAGCACTGCCGGCAGATCGAGGCGGTGGCCATGGACATGAACACCGCCTTCGACCTCGAGGTGAAACGGCATTGCCCGCAGGCCGAGGTGGTGTACGACCTGTTCCACGTGGTGGCGCGCTACGGCCGGGACGTGATCGACCGGATCCGGGTCGACCAGGCCAACCGCCTGCGCGAAGACAAACCGGCGCGCAAGGTGGTCAAGCAGAGCCGCTGGCTGCTGCTGCGCAATCGCGAAAACCTCAAGGGCGGACAGGCCGTGCAGTTGCAGGAATTGCTCGCGGCCAACCAGCCACTGGCCACGGCCTACGTGCTCAAGGATGCATTAAAGGAAATCTGGTACGCCCCCAGTGTGCAGGACGGCTGGCGGCGCTGGCGAACCTGGCTGCGGCACGCCCGGGACAGCGGCTTGGCGCCGCTCCAACGCTTTGCCAGGAACCTCAAGCGTTACGCGCGCGGCATCCTCGCCAGCGCCCGTTTCCCCTTGCACACCAGCCAGCTGGAAGGGGTGAACAACCGCATCAAAGTGATCAAGCGCATGGCCTATGGCTTCCGCGACTCGGCCTACTTCTTCCTGAAAATCAAGGCCGCCTTCCCCGGGAAAGCGCGATGAACCAAAAAAAAGGGGATGCCAATGGCATCCCCTTTTTCATTCAGGACAGGCTTCAGACGACCGGTTTGGTCTCGTCCTTGGCTTCGTCCTTCTCTTCTTCGGCCTTGGTCTCGGTCGCTTCGGCCAGTTGCTCGGTTTGCTCGGTTTGCTCGGCCGGAGCCTCGACAACCTGTTCAACGGCAGCTTCGACCTGCTGCTCGGCGGCAACCACTTCCTCTTCCACGCCGGCGATGGCGTGGGCGGCAGCGGAGACCGGCTCGGCGGCGGCTACGGCTTCGACGGCCTTGGTAGCGGACTCATTGGCTTCCTTGGCCAGGCGCTCGGCTTCACGCTGACGACGGCGCACTTCACGCGGGTCGTTGGCAGCGCGACCGCCACTGACGACAGCGGGGGCCGGAGCCACTTCTGCCGATTCGGCGACGACTTCAGCGATCGGGGCTTCCACTACCGGAGCGGCAACAGGTGCTTCGACCACGGCTTCAACCGGAGCGGCTTCGACAACCTGGGGTGCGTCGAACTCGATCGGAGCCTGCTCGACCACTTGAGCCTGCTCGGCGACCGGAGCGGTTTCCTCGGCCGGAACTACGACGGCTTCGGCAACCTGAGCTTCGACAACCTCGGTTTCGACAACCACGGCTTCCACAACCTGGGAATCGGCCTGGGCCGGCGCTTCCTGGGTCGATTCGGCCAGCACTTCGGTGGCGACTACAGCAGTAGCGGCTACGGCAGCGACCTGGACGGCTTCAGCGGGAGAGGCCTGCTCGGCTTCTTCCTGGCCTTCCTGACCTTCGACGATCTCGTCGCCGTTGGCTTCACGCTGACGCTCGCGGCGGTTGCTGCGGCGGCGCTGGCCACGGGAGCGGCGGCGAGGACGTTCGCCATCGGCGCCTTCCTGATCGTCGTCCAGCAGCTCTTCGTTGTTCAGCAGCTCTTCGTCGACCACCTCGGCCGCGGCCATTTCGGCACGTGGCTGGCGTTCTTCGCGAGGCTGACGCTCTTCACGGGGCTGGCGTTCTTCGCGGGCCGGACGCTCAGCGCGTTCGCCACGCTCGCGACGACCTTCCTGGCCTTCACGGGCTTCGCGCGGCTGGCGCTCTTCACGTGGCTGGCGCTCTTCGCGCGATTCACGGGGCTGACGCTCCTCACGGGGCTGACGCTCTTCGCGAGGCTGACGTTCCTCACGCGGCTGGCGCTCTTCACGCGGTTCGCGCGGCTGGCGCTCCTCACGGGGCTGACGCTCTTCGCGCGGCTGGCGTTCTTCACGGGCCGGACGCTCGCGACGACCTTCCTGGCCTTCGCGGGCTTCGCGCGGCTGGCGCTCTTCACGCGGCTTGCGCTCTTCGTCGCGGCGGCCTTCACGGCCCTCACGACCTTCGCGGCCGTCACGGCGACGGTTCTGCTGGCGGCTGTTGCGACGCTCTTCACCGCGCGGCTGGCGCTCGGTAGCGGGCTTCTCGGCTTCGACCTTGGGTTCTTCCTTGCCGGCGAACAGGCCTACCAGGGACTTCACCAGGCCCTTGAACAGGCTGGGTTCCGGAGCCGGGGTGGGCGGTGCCAGCGGGGCGGCCGGAACCGGTGCCGGAACGGGACGCTCGGGAGAAACGGTCTTCACCGCGGCTTCCTGGCGAACCAGGGTGCGGGTGGAGCTGACCGGCTGGATTTCTTCAGCTTCGGCCGGGGTCATTTCGTAGCTGGACTGGCTGCTCTGTACTTCCGGGCTGTCGTCGCGCAGGCGCTGGACTTCGAAGTGCGGAGTTTCCAGGTGGTCGTTCGGCAGGATGACGATGCGCGCACGGGTGCGCAGCTCGATCTTGGTGATGCTGTTGCGCTTCTCGTTGAGCAGGAAGGCGGCAACCGGGATCGGTACCTGGGCGCGAACTTCGGCGGTGCGGTCCTTGAGGGCTTCTTCCTCGATCAGGCGCAGGATGGCCAGAGAGAGGGATTCGACGTCACGGATGATGCCCTGGCCGTCGCAACGGGGGCAGACGATGCCGCTGGTCTCGCCGAGGGACGGACGCAGGCGCTGACGGGACATTTCCAGCAGGCCGAAGCGGGAGATGCGACCGATCTGCACGCGGGCGCGGTCGGCTTCCAGGGCTTCGCGGACTTTCTCTTCCACGGCGCGCTGGTTCTTGGCCGGGGTCATGTCGATGAAGTCGATGACGATCAGGCCACCGATGTCACGCAGGCGCAGCTGGCGGGCGATTTCCTCAGCCGCTTCCAGGTTGGTCTGCAGTGCGGTTTCCTCGATGTCGCCACCCTTGGTCGCGCGAGCCGAGTTGATGTCGATGGACACCAGGGCTTCGGTCGGGTCGATGACGATGGAGCCGCCGGACGGCAGCTTCACTTCACGCTGGAAGGCGGTTTCGATCTGGCTTTCGATCTGGAAGCGGTTGAACAGCGGAACGCTGTCCTGGTACAGCTTGATCTTGCTCTGGTACTGCGGCATCACCTGGCGAATGAAGCTGAGGGCTTCTTCGTGGGCTTCGACGCTGTCGACCAGCACTTCGCCGATGTCCTGGCGCAGGTAGTCGCGGATGGCGCGGATGATGACGTTGCTTTCCTGGTAGATCAGGAAGGGGGCGCCACGCTCACCGGAAGCTTCCTTGATGGCGCTCCAGAGTTGCAGCAGGTAGTCCAGGTCCCATTGCAGCTCTTCGCTGGAACGGCCCAGGCCCGCGGTGCGCACGATCAGGCCCATGTCGGCCGGGGCGTCGAGGCCGTTCAGCGCTTCACGCAGTTCGTTGCGCTCTTCGCCTTCGATGCGGCGGGAGATGCCACCGGCGCGGGGGTTGTTCGGCATCAGTACCAGGTAACGGCCGGCGAGGCTGATGAAGGTGGTCAGGGCAGCGCCCTTGTTGCCACGCTCTTCTTTCTCGACCTGGACGATGACTTCCTGGCCTTCGCTGAGCACTTCCTTGATGTTGATGCGACCTTCAGGAGACTTCTTGAAGTATTCTCGGGAGATTTCCTTGAGGGGCAGGAAGCCATGGCGCTCGGCGCCAAAGTCGACGAATGCGGCTTCGAGGCTGGGTTCGATGCGAGTGATCCGGCCCTTGTAGATGTTGGCTTTCTTCTGCTCGCGGGCACCCGATTCAATGTCCAGGTCGTACAGGCGTTGGCCGTCGACCAGTGCAACACGCAACTCTTCGGGCTGAGTCGCGTTAATCAGCATTCTTTTCATGTGGTACCAATGGGTTTCCGGGCTTCCGGAAACGGCGATTGGCGCACACGACTCTCGCGGTCGGTGTCAGGTGCGTGTCAGGGGCGGCAGGCCACCCCAGTGTCTAGCGAGCCCCAGCCAGTGGGGCCAGGATCGCGACTACGTCTCCTGCTTGCTGTCGTGACAGAAGCACTTTGTCAGGAGGAGGAATCAATGGTCGGTAGCGGACGAAATGAAGCGTCTTGAAACTACGCAGTCCGACGATTGTGCATCTCCACCCTACACTTATCCCTTGAAAATCGGGTGCCGCTCGCTGAATCCGTAGCGGGTTGCATTTACCGCGATCGCCCATTTGAAAGGGTGATCGCGCGTCATGGCTCAAGGCTTTTGTTTCGGAAAAATCGCGGTCATTGCGGCGAATTTTCTGTAGGACGGCCTCACGTCCTGAAAGGGTTGCAGCGGTTAGGGCGGCAGAATTGGCGAACGCCCCGAAACCAGGCCGCTTTTGGCGGCGTTCGCGACTATAGCAGTAATCATTAAGTGCTTCAAATCCATAAAAAATTGTTATGATACGCAGATGAATACTCCCGCCTCTCCAGCCTCCAGCGTCCAGCTGCTTGAGGTTGCGCCGGAATATGCCGGCCAACGCATCGATAATTTCCTACGCACTCAGTTGAAAGGTGCGCCCAAGACATTGATTTATCGCATCCTTCGCAAGGGCGAAGTCCGCGTGAACAAGGGGCGGATCAAACCTGAGTACAAGCTGCAGGCGGGCGATATCATCCGTGTTCCGCCGCTGCGCCTGTCCGAGCCCGACGAGCCGGCACCGGTCGCCCAGGGGCTGCTGGAGCGGCTGGAAAGCGCCATCGTCTACGAAGACAAGGCCCTGATCGTGCTGAACAAGCCGGCGGGCATCGCCGTGCACGGTGGTAGCGGTCTCAGCTTCGGCGTGATCGAGGCCTTCCGTCAGTTGCGCCCCGAGTCGAAGGACCTGGAACTGGTGCATCGCCTGGATCGGGATACCTCCGGCCTGCTGATGATCGCCAAGAAGCGCAGCATGCTGCGCCACTTGCACGAAGCGCTGCGCGGCGACGGTGTCGACAAGCGCTACCTGGCGTTGGTGCGCGGTAGCTGGCCGACTTCGAAGAAGAAGGTCAGTGCGCCCTTGCTGAAGAACAACCTGCGTTCGGGTGAGCGCATGGTCGAGGTGAATCCCGAGGGCAAGGAGGCGCTGACCGAGTTTCGCGTGGTGCGCCGCTTCGGTGAGTTCGCCACCCTGGTGGAGGCGAGTCCGATCACCGGCCGCACGCACCAGATCCGTGTGCATGCCAAGCATGCCGGTCATTCCATTGCCGGCGACCCCAAGTACGGTGATGAGGATTTCACTCGCGAAATTCGCGATCTGGGCGGCAAGCGGTTGTTCCTGCACGCCCATTCGCTGGCCATCACGCTGCCCGACGGCGGTGAGCTGAAGGTGGAAGCGCCGGTGGACGAGATGTGGCAGAAAACCCTGGAGCGTCTCGGTGCCTGATTACCAGCTGCTGATCTTCGATTGGGATGGCACGCTGGTGGATTCCATTGCCCGAATAGTTGAATCCATGCGTGTGGCGGCGGAGCAGACCGAGCTGCCCTGGCGAGACGATGCCGCCATCAAAGGCATCATCGGTCTCGGCCTGCCCGAGGCTATCGCCACCCTCTACCCGGAGCTCGACGATGCTCGGCTCATCGATGCATTCCGGCGCCGCTATGGCGAGCATTACAACGCGCTCGAATGTCAGCCTTCTCCGCTGTTCGAGGGCGTGGGCGAGGCGCTGGAGGCTTTCCGCTCGCAGGGCTACCGTTTGGCGGTGGCCACCGGCAAGAGTCGGCGTGGGTTGGATCACGTATTGGCTGGGCGGGGCTGGCTGGAGTACTTCGACGTCACGCGCTGCGCTGACGAGACCGCCAGCAAGCCCGATCCGCGGATGTTGCAGGAAATCCTCGCCCATTGCGGCGTGACCGCCGAGCGGGCGGTGATGGTGGGGGACTCGCCTTTCGATCTGCGCATGGCGCATCGGGCGGGCATGGATTGTGTTGCGGTGGGCTACGGCGCCCAGTCGCTCGCTGAGTTGCTCAAGGAGTCGCCGACGCTGGCGATCGAACGTTTCGACGAGTTGCGTCACTGGCTGGATGGTGACCTGAATCGGCAATCCCGAGAGGTGGAGCTCTATGTCTGACGAATGGAAAGAATCGGCTGCCGACAAGGCTGAACAGAAGAGCTGGAAGCTGCTGGAGAAGGCCGTGCTGGCTGGCGTCCAGGAGCAGCGCCGGGCGCGTCGCTGGGGGATTTTCTTCAAGCTGCTGACCTTCGCTTATCTGCTGGGCATCCTGGCGCTGTTCTCGCCGGCGCTGGATCTGCGCAAGAGTGCGGCGCGCAGCCAGGAGCACACTGCCCTCGTGGAGGTCCAGGGGATGATTGCCGACCAGGAGGCGGCCAGCGCCGACAATATCGTCACCAGTCTGCGTGCGGCCTTCGAGGATCCGAACACCAAGGGCGTGGTACTGCGCATCAACAGTCCGGGCGGCAGCCCGGTGCAGTCCGGCTATGTCTTCGACGAGATCCGCCGCCTGCGCGACAAGCACAAGGACATCAAGCTCTATGCCGTGATCTCCGACCTCGGAGCCTCCGGTGCCTATTACATCGCCAGTGCGGCCGACGAGATCTATGCCGACAAGGCCAGCCTGGTGGGCTCCATTGGTGTCACGGCGGCCAGCTTCGGTTTCGTCGATGCCATGAGCAAATTGGGTGTTGAGCGTCGCGTCTATACCTCCGGCGAGCACAAGGCCTTCCTCGATCCCTTCCAGCCGCAGAAGCAGGAAGAAACCCAGTTCTGGCAGAGCGTGCTGGATACCACCCATCAGCAGTTCATCGAAAGCGTGAAGAAGGGGCGTGGTGATCGGCTCAAGGTCGATGATCATCCCGAGCTCTTCAGTGGACTGGTGTGGTCCGGCGAGCAGGCCCTGGAGTTGGGGTTGGTGGACAAGCTCGGCAACGCCAGCTTCGTCGCCCGCGAGGTGGTCGGTGCCGAGGAGATCGTCGACTACACCGTGCAGGAGTCGCCGTTCGACCGCTTCACCCGGAAGTTCGGCGCCAGTGTCGCCGAGCGCCTGGCGCTGTGGATGGGGTTCCAGGGCCCCAGCCTGCGCTGATCGTCTCTCGTGCGAAAAGAAAGCCCGGCCAATGCCGGGCTTTCTTCCTTTTATATGGGGGCGGACTGCTTGGGTGTCAGGGTACTTGCACGCCTTCGGCCAGCAGCATGTCCACCAGGCGGATCAGTGGCAGGCCCACCAGGCTGGTGGCGTCGCTGCCTTCGGTGGCGCGGAACAGGCTGACGCCCAGGCCTTCGGCCTTGAAGCTGCCGGCGCAGTCGTAGGGCTGCTCCGCTTCCAGGTAGCGACCGATGCGTGCTTCGTCCAGGTCGCGGAAGTGCACGGTGAAGGGCACGCAATCCACCTGGAATTGGCCGGTTGCACTGTTCAGCAGTGCGAGGCCGGTCAGGAAGCTGACGCTGGTGCCGCTGGCGGCCAGCAATTGCTCGCGGGCGCGTTCGAAGTCGTGGGGCTTGCCGAGGATTCTCTCGCCGAGCACGGCGACCTGGTCGGAACCGATGATCAGGTGGTTGGGGTGCTGGTGGGCGAGGGCGCGGGCCTTTTCCAGGGCCAGTCGGCGCACCAGGGCTTCGGCGGGCTCTTGCGCCTGGCGGCTTTCATCGATGGCCGGTGCGCTCCAGCTGAAGGGCAGGCGCAGGCGTTCGAGTAGTTCGCGGCGGTAGGGTGAGCTGGATGCGAGCACCAGGGGTGGCATTGGCGATCTCCGGGCTGTGGGGCGGTGAATTCTATAGAGCCCTTTTACCCACGGACAATGCGGAAATTCTTTTGACAGGTCGGGTACCCATCCCTAGAATGTCGCGCCTATGTCGAATGGGCCGATTCCACCTCATGTAGATCCGCGCAAGCTGGCGGACCGCGAAGTCACTCTAGAGGGTGAGATCGCACTTGCCAGCCTGGAGCGACTCTGCGATCCCCTAGCGGACAACGCGGGCAGCATCCATGCAAGCCTGTCGTTCAGCCGTGAAGAACGTCGCCTGGTCGTTATCCGCAGCAAGATCGACGTTGAGGTCAAGATGGTTTGCCAGCGTTGTCTAGAGCTGGTCGCCCTGAACATCCACAGCGAATGTGATTACGCCGTGGTGAAAGAAGGGGCTGACAGTCAGTCGCTGCCGAAGGGCTATGACGTGCTGGAAGTGGGAGAAGATCCTCTGGATCTGCTGACTCTGGTCGAGGACGAGCTTCTGCTCGCCCTGCCTATAGTTCCGGCCCATGACCCTGAAGATTGCCAGCAGCCGGCGGGTGCCATCGAGCCCACGCCGAGCGAGGACGAGGTTCCGCGGTCCAACCCGTTCAGCGTACTGGCGCAGTTAAAGCGTGACCCAAACGTTTAGGAGTTAATTGATTATGGCTGTTCAGCAGAACAAAAAATCCCGCTCGGCACGCGATATGCGCCGTTCCCACGACGCTCTCGATGCCAACGCTCTGTCCGTTGAAAAAAGCACCGGTGAAGTTCACCTGCGCCACCACGTTTCCCCGGACGGTTTCTACCGCGGTCGCAAAGTGATCGACAAGGGCGCCGCCGAGTAATCCTTGGCTGCCTCGATCGTCGCGATTGATGCAATGGGCGGGGACTACGGTCCCCGCTGCATTGTTCCAGCCAGCATCGCCTGCCTGGCTGAACACCCCTCGCTCCACCTGGTCCTCGTCGGCCAAGCCCCCCTCCTTGAAGAATTAGTCGCCCGTGTTCCCGCGGTCGATCGCCAGCGCCTGCAAATCGAACATGCCAGCGAAGTGATCGCCATGGACGAGCGTCCTGCGCAAGCGTTGCGCGGCAAGCCCGATGCCTCCATGCGTGTCGCCCTCGACCTGGTGCGTAGCGGTCGTGCCCAGGCCTGTGTCAGTGCCGGCAACACCGGTGCGCTGATGGCGCTATCTCGCTATGTATTGAAAACCCTGCCGGGCATCGATCGTCCCGCCATGGTCAGTGCCATTCCCACCGCGCGCGGGTATTGCCATCTGCTGGACCTGGGCGCCAACGTCGACTGCAGCGCCGAGCATCTCTACCAGTTCGCCGTGATGGGGGCCGTCGCGGCTGAAGCGCTGGGTACGGCCAATCCGCGCGTGGCGCTGCTGAACGTGGGTACCGAGGACATCAAGGGCAACCAGCAGGTCAAGCTGGCCGCGAACCTGTTGCAGCAGGCCGAAGGCCTCAACTACATCGGCTTCATCGAAGGCGACGGTTTGTATCGCGGCGAAGCGGACGTGGTGGTGTGCGACGGTTTCGTCGGCAACATCCTGCTCAAGTCCAGCGAGGGTCTCGCCTCGATGATCTCCGCGCGCATGGAGGCGCTCTTCACCGAGAGCCTGGGCGCGCGCCTGGTGGGTTCGCTGGCCTTGCCGCTGCTGCGCAGGCTGCGCACCGACCTGACTCCCGCGCGCCACAATGGCGCGAGCTTCCTGGGCCTGCAGGGCATCGTCATCAAGAGTCATGGCTCGGCCGGTTCGGAAGGCTTCCAGAGCGCCATCCGTCGGGCGCTCGTGGAGGTTCGCGAGAATCTGCCGCAGCGGCTCCATGGTCGGCTGGAACATCTGTTGCTGTAGGATGTGACCGCTATCGGCAGCCTGTCATCCAACTGTCAGTTTCGTGCGCTTGGCTATGCCGGGCGCTCCTCTCCCTATACCGCCAGACAAGGGACCTCACTCAATGTCCGCATCCCTCGCTTTCGTGTTTCCCGGTCAGGGCTCCCAGTCTCTGGGCATGCTGGCCGAGCAGGGGGGCCAGAACAAACTGGTCCTGGATACTTTCGCTGAAGCCTCCGAGGCCCTCGGCTACGACCTCTGGGCATTGACCCAGCAGGGTCCGGAAGAACAGCTCAACCAGACCGACAAGACCCAGCCCGCGATCCTCACCGCCTCCATCGCCCTGTGGCGTCTGTGGCTGGCCGAAGGTGGCGCTCGTCCGGCTTTCGTCGCTGGTCACAGCCTGGGCGAATACTCCGCCCTGGTGGCCGCCGGCAGCCTGGGCTTCGCCGACGCGGTGAAGCTGGTGGAGCGTCGCGGTCAGCTGATGCAGCAGGCCGTTCCGGCCGGGCAGGGCGGCATGGCCGCGATCCTCGGCCTGGAAGACGCCGACGTGCTCGCCGCCTGTGCCGAAGCGGCGCAGGGTGATGTGGTCAGCGCCGTCAACTTCAACGCCCCCGGCCAGGTGGTAATCGCCGGTGGCAAGGCTGCGGTCGAGCGTGCCATCGAGGCCTGCAAGGCCCGTGGCGCCAAGCGCGCCATGGCGCTGCCGGTGAGCGTGCCATCCCACTGCGCGCTGATGAAGCCGGCCGCCGAGCGTTTCGCCGAGTCCGTCGAGGCGCTGGCCTGGCAGGCGCCGCAGATCCCGCTGGTGCAGAACGTCAGCGCCGCCGTGGTGGCCGACCTGGGCGTGCTCAAGGCGGACCTGCTGGCCCAGCTCTACAGCCCGGTACGCTGGGTGGAGTCGATGGTCAGCCTGTCCGAACAAGGCGTGACCGACCTGGTGGAGTGCGGCCCGGGCAAGGTGCTGTCCGGCCTGAACAAGCGCTGCGTGAAGGGTGTCAACACCCACAACCTGGATACCCCTGATGCTTTCGCAGCCGCCCGTGCTGCGCTGGCCTGAACAAGGAGAAGACCTATGAGTCTGCAAGGTAAGGTGGCATTGGTCACTGGTGCGAGCCGCGGCATTGGCCAGGCTATCGCTCTCGAACTGGGCCGTCAGGGCGCCGTGGTGATTGGCACCGCGACCTCCGCTTCCGGTGCCGAGCGCATCACCGAGTACCTCAAGAGCAACGGCATCGAAGGTACCGGCCTGGTGCTGGACGTCAGCAACGACGAGTCGGTTGCCAACACCCTGGAGCAGATCCAGAAGAACCAGGGCCAGCCGCTGATCCTGGTGAACAACGCCGGCATCACCCGCGACAACCTCATGCTGCGCATGAAGGACGACGAGTGGTTCGACGTCATCAACACCAACCTCAACAGCCTGTTCCGCCTGTCCAAGTCCGTCCTGCGCGGCATGACCAAGGCACGTTGGGGTCGCATCATCAACATCGGTTCGGTGGTGGGCTCCATGGGCAACGCCGGCCAGACCAACTACGCCGCCGCCAAGGCCGGCCTGGAAGGCTTCAGCCGCGCCCTGGCGCGTGAAGTCGGCTCCCGCGCCATCACCGTCAACGCGGTGGCGCCCGGTTTCATCGACACCGACATGACCCGCGAACTGCCGGAAGCCCAGCGCGACGCGCTGCTGACCCAGATTCCGCTGGGCCGCCTGGGGCAGGCCGAAGAGATCGCCAAGGTGGTGGGATTCCTCGCCTCCGATGGCGCTGCATACGTCACCGGAGCTACCATTCCGGTGAACGGCGGCATGTACATGAGCTGAATGTGACGAATCCCTTCAGGAAGCTGTCATATGGGCTGTCTAGAATTCGCTATAAGCGTGCAGCCGGGTTATAGACATTTCGTTGCGGCGATCCCGAAGGGGTTCAGGCGTTCAGCTTGAAATGCGGAAAACCCTTTCTATACACTGCAGCCCCAGCTGCACGGATTTTTCCATAGGAGTGAAAACACGGTATGAGCACCATCGAAGAACGCGTCAAGAAAATCGTCGCCGAGCAACTGGGCGTCAAAGAAGACGAAGTAACCAACAGCGCTTCCTTCGTTGAAGACCTGGGCGCCGATTCCCTTGACACCGTTGAGCTGGTGATGGCTCTGGAAGAGGAATTCGAGACCGAGATCCCGGACGAACAAGCCGAGAAGATCACCACCGTTCAGGAAGCCATCGACTACATCAACGCCCACGCGCAGTAATGTAGTCGTCGGTTCCCCGACGCGGAAAAGCCGCACGACCCGACTGGGCGTGCGGCTTTTCTTTAAGCCGATTGTTGAAAATCCACGGTGGGCGACCGCCGCTGCCGGGCTTTTCAAGAGTCTGTTAACCCGAACAACCGCCGTGTAGAGATTGATGAAGGAGAGCGCTGTGTCGCGTAGACGCGTCGTGGTCACTGGCCTTGGCATGCTGTCGCCGCTGGGTACCGATGTACCGAGCACCTGGCAGGGAATTCTGGCCGGTCGTAGTGGCATTGGCCTGATCGAACATATGGACCTGTCCGCCTATTCCACCCGCATCGGTGGTTCGGTGAAGGAGTTCGATGTCGAGCAATACCTGTCGGCCAAGGAAGCGCGAAAGCTCGACCTGTTCATCCAGTACGGCCTCGCCGCGAGCTTCCAGGCCGTGCGCGATTCCGGCCTGGAAGTCACCGATGCCAACCGCGAGCGCATTGGCGTGGCCATGGGTTCCGGTATCGGCGGCCTGACCAATATCGAGAACAACTGCAAGTCCCTGCACGAGCAGGGCCCGCGCCGTATCTCGCCGTTCTTCGTGCCCGGTTCGATCATCAACATGGTGTCCGGCTTCCTGTCGATCCACCTGGGTATCCAGGGGCCGAACTACGCCATCGCCACCGCCTGCACCACCGGTACCCACTGCATCGGCATGGCCGCACGCAACATCGCCTATGGCGAGGCCGACGTGATGATCGCCGGTGGCTCCGAGATGGCCGCCTGCGGCCTGGGCCTGGGCGGCTTCGGTGCGGCTCGTGCGATGTCCACCCGCAATGACGACCCGACCCGCGCCAGCCGTCCCTGGGACAAGGGCCGCGATGGCTTCGTGCTGTCCGACGGTGCCGGCGCCCTGGTGCTGGAAGAGCTCGAGCACGCGAAGGCCCGTGGCGCGACCATCTACGCCGAGCTGATCGGCTTCGGCATGAGCGGCGACGCCTTCCACATGACTTCGCCGCCCGAAGACGGCGCCGGTGCTGCGCGCTGCATGCGCAATGCCCTGCGTGATTCCGGTCTGAACGCCGACCAGGTGCAGTACGTGAACGCGCACGGTACGTCCACCTCGGCTGGCGACCTGGCCGAAGCCATGGCGCTCAAGTCTGTGTTCGGCGAGCACGCCTACCAGTTCGCGGTCAGCTCCACCAAGTCCATGACCGGTCACCTGCTGGGTGCCGCGGGTGCCGTGGAAGCGATCTTCAGCGTCCTCGCCCTGCGCGATCAGGTAGCGCCGCCCACCATCAACCTGGAAGAGCCGGACGAAGGCTGCGACCTCGACTTCGTGCCTCACGAAGCGCGCTCCATGCCCATCGACGTGGTGTTGTCCAACTCCTTCGGCTTTGGTGGCACCAACGGCTCCCTGGTGTTCCGCAGGTTCCAGGACTGATGCCGAGCTGGGTCGACGGCCATCCGGCCGAGTCGCTGTCCATCAAGGATCGCGGCCTGGCCTACGGCGATGGATTGTTCGAAACCATCGCCGTACGCGCCGGTCGACCCCCGCTTCTCGAGTACCACCTGGCGCGCCTGGCCGAAGGCTGTCGGCGCCTGGGTATCGCCCTCGATCTTGCGCTGATGCGCACCGAGCTGCTGGCCTTCTCGGCCGGGTTGGGGGAGGGCGTCGCCAAGCTGATGATCACTCGCGGCGAAGGCTTGCGCGGCTACGCTCCGCCACCCGTGGCGTTGCCCCGACGCATCCTGCAGAGCAGCGCTTTCCCGGCCTACCCCGAGGCCAATGCCGAGCAGGGCGTGCGGCTCTTCCCTTGCGCCACCCGCCTCGCGGAGCAGCCGCTGCTGGCTGGCCTCAAGCATCTCAATCGCCTGGAACAGGTCCTCGCCCGAGCCGAATGGCAGGGTGGCGAGTTCGCCGAGGGATTGATGCGTGATCAGTCCGGGCGAGTGATCGAGGCGGTGTTCAGCAACCTGTTCCTGGTGCGCGACGGCGGCCTGGTCACCCCCGATTTGTCCCGCTGCGGCGTCGCCGGTGTGATGCGTGCGGCGCTTCTGGGCAGTGCCCGCGCACAGGGGATCGAGGTCGACGTACGCGATGTCTCGTACGGCGAACTCCTCCAGGCCGACGAGGTCTTTCTCTGCAACAGCCTCTTCGGTATCTGGCCAGTGCGTTCGGTAACAGAGCAAAACTGGCCGGTCGGGCCGCTGACCCGTAAACTTCAGGCCATCGCCCGCGATCTACTGGACATCTGATTCGTGATACGCAAATTCCTGCTGATGCTGGAGGCAGGCCTGCTTCTCGCCGGCCTGCTGGTGGCCTTTGCCGGCTGGCAGCAGCACGTCACCCTCGAGCAACCCCTGAACATCTCCTCCGAAAGGATGCTGGACGTACCGGCTGGCGCCACCCCCGGCGGCCTGCTGAACCGGCTGGAGGAGGAGGGCGTTCTGAACAATGCCTTCTGGCTGCGCCAGTACTGGCGCTTCAACCTCTCCAACGCATCCCTGCACAGCGGCGAATACCGCATGACGCCGGGCATGAGCGCCGCCGACCTGCTGGGGCTCTGGCAGCGCGGCGAGGTGGTGCAGTACAGCGTGACCCTGGTGGAGGGCTGGAACTTCCGTCAGGTGCGTGCGGCGCTGGCCAAGCAGGCCAAGCTGGAGCAGACCCTGGCGGACGTCAGCGACGCCGAACTCATGGCGCGCATCGGGCGTCCCGGCGAGTACCCGGAAGGCCGCTTCTTCCCCGACACCTACCGATTTGTGCGGGGAATGCGCGACATCGACATTCTCAAGCAGGCCCGCGAACGCCTGGACCAGGTGCTGGCCGAGGAGTGGGAGCGGCGCGCCGATCCGTTGCCTTACAACGATCCGTATCAGGCGCTGATCATGGCTTCCCTGGTGGAGAAGGAAACCGGCGTGCCCAGCGAGCGCGAAGAGATCGCCGGCGTCTTCGTACGGCGCCTGCGCACCGGCATGCTGCTGCAGACCGACCCTACCGTGATCTATGGCCTGGGCGAGCGCTACGCCGGCAACCTGACCCGCGACCACCTGCGCGAGCCGACGCCCTACAACACCTATGTCATCAGCGGCCTGCCGCCGACCCCCATTGCCCTTGCCGGGCGTGAGGCGATCCGCGCCGCGTTGCATCCGGCGTCGGGCAAGAGCCTCTACTTCGTCGCACGCGGCGACGGCAGCCATGTATTCTCCGAGACCCTGGGCGAGCACAACCAGGCCGTGCGCGACTTCCAGTTGAAGCGCCGCAGCGACTACCGCTCGAGCCCGGCCCCGCAATGAATAAGGACACCCTGTGAGCGGTCTGTTCATCACCCTGGAAGGCCCGGAAGGCGCCGGCAAAAGCACCAACCGCGAGTACCTCGCCGAGCGTCTGCGCGAGCGGGGTATCGAGGTCGTACTGACCCGCGAGCCGGGCGGCACGCCCCTGGCCGAGCGCATCCGCGAGCTCCTGCTGACCCCCAGTGACGAGACCATGGGTGCGGACACCGAGCTGCTGCTGGTCTTCGCTGCCCGCGCCCAGCACCTGGCCGGCGTGATCAAGCCGGCCCTGGCCCGTGGCGCCGTGGTGCTGTGCGACCGCTTCACCGATGCGACCTACGCCTACCAGGGTGGCGGTCGCGGCCTGCCGGAAGCGCGCATCGCGCTGCTGGAGAATTTCGTCCAGGGCGATCTGCGCCCGGATCTGACCCTGGTCTTCGACCTGCCGGTGGAGATCGGCCTGAGCCGCGCTGCCGCCCGTGGTCGCCTGGACCGTTTCGAGCAGGAGCAACGCAGCTTCTTCGATGCGGTGCGGCATACCTACCTGCGCCGCGCCGAGGCCGCAAAGGAGCGCTACCGGGTGATCGACGCCGCGCTGCCGCTGGCGGAGGTGCAGGCCAACCTCTACACGCTGCTGCCGGAACTGCTGGAGCGCTGCAATGGCTGAGGCCTACCCCTGGCAGGACAGCCTCTGGCAACAACTGGCCGGCCGTCCGCGCCACGCCCATGCCTACCTGCTGCACGGGCCGGCCGGCATCGGCAAGCGTGCCCTGGCCGAGCGGCTGATGGCGCGCCTGCTCTGCCAGAAGCCCGTTGGCACCGATGCCTGTGGCCTGTGCAAGGCCTGTCTGCTGTTGGCGGCCAACACCCATCCGGATGCCTTCGTGCTGGAGCCGGAGGAAGCCGACAAGGCCATCCGCGTCGACCAGGTGCGCGAACTGGTGGAGTTCGTGGTCCAGACCGCGCAGCTCGGCGGACGCAAGGTGGTGCTGCTGGAGCCGGCGGAGGCGATGAACATCAACGCATCCAACGCCCTGCTGAAAAGCCTGGAAGAACCTTCCGGCGACACCGTGCTGCTGCTGGTCAGCCACCAGCCCAGTCGCCTGCTGCCGACCATCAAGAGCCGCTGCCAGCAGCAGGCCTGTCCGCTGCCTGGCACGGAGCAGAGCCAGGCCTGGTTGAAGGCGGCGCTGCCCGAGGCGTCGCCCGAGCAATTGCAGGAGCTGCTGGTCCTGGCCGGCGGTTCGCCGCTTTCCGTCCTGCGCCTGGAAGGCCAGGGCGTGCGCACGCAAAGGGCCGAGGTGGTGGAGGGGGTGAAGAAGCTGCTCAAGCAGCAGGTGGGCGCGAGTCAATTGGCCGAGGGCTGGAACGCCGTGCCCTTGCCCCTGCTGTTCGACTGGTTCTGCGACTGGGTCCAACTGATGCTGCGCTACCAGCTCACCCGTGACGAAAGCGGCCTGGGGCTGGGCGATATGCACAAGGTGGTGCAGTACCTGGCCGACAAGGCGCCGCAGCACAAGGTCCTGGCAATGCAGGACTGGCTGCTGCAACAGCGGCAGAAGGTCATCAACAAGGCCAACCTCAACCGTGTCTTGCTTCTCGAAGCGCTGCTGGTGCGGTGGGCAAGCCTGCCCGGACCGGGCTAGAATCGGTGGCTGAACCAGCTTGCTAGGGAAACCGCATGAGCCTGCCGCCGAACCTCGGCCCGCGTAACGGGATTCTGTCCTTGACCATCAAGGACAAGTCCGTGCTGTACGCCGCCTACATGCCGTTCATCAAGAACGGCGGGCTGTTCATTCCGACCAACAAGACCTACAAGCTCGGCGACGAGGTCTTCATGCTGCTCAACCTGATGGACGAGCAGGAAAAGATCCCGGTCGCCGGAAAAGTCGTCTGGATCACCCCCAGGGGCGCCCAGGGCAACCGCGCCGCAGGTATTGGTGTCCAGTTCAACGACGGCGACAGTGGTGCTCGCAACAAGATCGAGACCTACCTCGCCGGCGCCCTCAAGTCGGACCGTCCCACCCACACGATGTAACCGGCAGCGGACCGGGCTGCAAGCGACAGGCTTGAAGCCTGGCGCCTGTGCCTGGAGCTTGAACCATGCTGATCGACTCCCACTGCCACTTGGACCGCCTCGACCTGGCCGCCCACGATGGTTCCCTTGACGCCGCACTGGACGCCGCACGTGCCCGGGGCGTCAGCCAGTTCCTGTGCATCGGCGTGAGCGCCGACAACGCCGCCGCGGTGAAGTCCCTGGCCGAACGCTACGAGGATGTGCACTGCTCCGTCGGGGTACACCCCCTGGACCTGCAGCCGGGCGAATCCCTGGCCCTGGACTGGCTTCTGGGCGAGCTGGAGCATCCGCGCGTGGTGGCCATCGGCGAAACCGGCCTGGACTACCACTACGAGCCCGAAGCCGCCGAGCTCCAGGTGCAGGCGTTCCGCCTGCACCTGGACGCCGCGAAGGTCACCGGCAAACCGGTGATCGTGCATACCCGCGAAGCCCGTGCCGACACCCTCTCCCTGCTGCGCGAGGCGGCCTTGCCCCAGGCCGGCGTGCTGCACTGTTTCACCGAGGATTGGGAGATGGCCCGCGCGGCGCTGGACCTGGGCTTCTACATCTCGCTGTCCGGCATCGTGACCTTCCGCAATGCCGAGGCGCTCCGGGAGGTGGCCCGCCAGGTGCCGGCCGACCGCCTGCTGGTGGAAACCGATTCGCCCTACCTGGCCCCGGTACCCCATCGCGGCAAGCCCAACCTGCCGCAATACGTGCGCGAAGTGGCGGAGTTCCTCGCCGAGCTCCGTGGTGTTTCCTTCGACGCATTCGCCGAGCAGACCAGCGAGAACTACCTGCGCCTGTTCCCGCTGGCGCGGCGCGGCTGAGCAGGCCTGGCGGGCGTTTCGACTAAATCGCGGACAAAAAAAACCCGGGTTCTGGGGGATGAATCCGGGTCAAGACCATTAGGAGTAAAACAAAGGAACACGATCCACGGTTCCTCGACTGGCTGGGCACTTGGGGGGAGATGCCGCGCGCCAGTAACTTGAAGTATCGGCCATTATCCCGACGCGTCCAGACAGCCGGCGGCGATTCTTAAACCTATTTGGAATACAGCCGCACCGGCTGAGTCCTCATGTGTCTGCGAGCTGGCGCAGCAGTGCCAGGGTCTCGTCGATTACCTTGGGCGTGGTGTAGAAATGCGGCGAAAAACGGATGCCGCCGCCGCGCTGGGCGCACACCACCTGCTCGTTGCGCAGGCGCTCGAACAGCGGCTGATTGTCCCAGCCGTCCAGGCGGAAGCTGATGATCCCGGCTCGGCGCGCCGGATTCAGCGGGCTCAGCAGCTGCACGCCGGGAATCCCCGTAAGGCCATCCTGTAGCCATTGCACGCGTTCGGCCAGCGCGTTGGCTACCTGCACCATGCCGACTTCCTCCAGCAGCGACAGGCTGGCCTCCAGGGCCATGGCGCCGAGCATGTTGGGGCTGCCGCACTCGAAGCGACGAGCGGTGGGCGAGGGCTGCCAGTCGAGGCGCTCGTAATCGCCAGGGTGCTCCAGCATGTGCCAGCCGTATTCGTGGAGCTTCAACTGCTGGCGCAGGTCGGCGCGGCAATAGAAGACGCCCAGGCCTTCCGGGCCGAGCATCCACTTGTGGCCGTCGGCCATGGCGAAGGCGCAATCGATGGCCTGGACGTCGAAGGGCAGGGCGCCCAGCTGCTGGATGGCGTCGACGCAAAACAGCACGCCGCGCTGGCGACAGCCCAGGCCCAGGCGTTGCAAGTCCAGGCGCAGGCCACTGGCGTATTGCACGGCGCTGATCGACATCAACCGGGTGCGCGGGCCGCACGCGGCCAGCAGCGCGCCTTCGGGGTCCGGGCCATCCAGCGACACCTGGACGCAGTCCACGCCATATCGCTTCAGGGCCTCCCAGACCACTCGGTTGGAGGGAAACTCCTGGTCGCTGATGACCACCTGATCGCCTGTCGACCAGTCCAGACCAAAGGCAACGAAGGACAGTGCTTCCGATGTATTCTTGACCAGTGCGAGGTCCGCCGTGGTCGGTGCGTTCAGTAGTTTTGCCAGGCGTTCGCGCAGGCGACGCTCCACTACCAGCCAGTCCGGATAATCCCTCGCGCCTACGTGCCAGTTCGCTTCGGCGAAGCTCTGGACCGCGCGGGTCGCGCGTTTGGGCCAGGGCGCAACGGCGGCATGGTTCAGATAGCGCAGCCCTTCGGCTTGGGCGAACTCATCTTGTAATATGCTCATAGTCGGATGTTCCGTGCATTTTTACGCCAGTTAGGCATAATACTCGGCTTGATTTTTGACCCCACAGTCCCTTTATGCAGAAAGAACCCCGTAAAGTCCGTGAGTTCCGCCGCCGAGAGCAGGAAATTCTCGACACAGCTCTGAAACTCTTCCTCGAAGAGGGCGAAGACAGCGTCACCGTCGAGATGATCGCTGACGCAGTGGGTATCGGCAAAGGCACCATCTACAAGCACTTCAAGTCGAAGGCGGAGATTTACCTGCGCCTGATGCTCGATTACGAGCGCGACCTGAACTCGCTGCTCCATTCCGCTGACGTGGACCGGGACAAGGAGGCGCTGTCGCGTGCCTACTTCGAGTTCCGGATGCGTGATCCGCAGCGCTACCGCCTGTTCGACCGCCTCGAAGAGAAGGTGGTGAAGAACAGCCAGGTGCCGGAGATGGTCGAGCAGCTGCACAAGATCCGTGCTTCCAACTTCGAGCGCCTGACCCAGCTGATCAAGGGACGCATCGCCGAAGGCAAGCTGGAGGACGTGCCGCCGTACTTCCACTACTGCGCCGCCTGGGCGCTGGTGCACGGCGCCGTCGCGCTCTATCACTCGCCGTTCTGGAGCAGCGTGCTCGAGGATCAGGAAGGCTTCTTCCAGTTCCTCATGGATATCGGCGTGCGCATGGGCAACAAGCGCAAGCGGGACTCCGAAGCACCCGCCGGTTGACGTATTCAGTACGTCTATAACGCGGTCGCGGATATGTGCGGGAGTGACCGCGGGGATATACTCCGGTGTACCACATGCCGGAGCGTCCCATGATCGTCGACCGCCAAGGCAGGCGCTTCCGCAACCTGCGTATCAGCCTGACCGCCGCCTGCAACTACGCCTGCACCTACTGCGTGCCGGACGGCAAGCGCCTGGTGGCGGCACAGGATGAGCTCTCGGCCGAAGCCATGGTGCGTGGCGTGGCCTATCTCATCGAAGCGGCCGGCATCGAACGTCTGCGCATTACCGGCGGCGAGCCGCTGGTGAGCCCCAAGCTCGATCCTTTCCTTCGTGAAGTCAGCAAGCTCGGCCTCGAAGACATCAGCCTGACCAGCAACGGCCAGTTGCTGTCGCGCAAGCTGCCGCTGCTGCTGGACTGCGGCATCCGCCGCCTGAACATTTCCCTCGATACCCTCGATGCCGACGAGTTCCGCGGCATTGCCCGTGGCGGCGACCTGGCCACCGTGCTCAAGGGCCTGGAAGAGGCGAGGGCGGCCGGGCTGAAGATCAAGGTCAACATGGTCCCCCTGCGCGGCAAGAACCTCGACCAGGTGCTGCCATTGCTGGACTACTGCCTGGAGAACGGCTTCGAACTGCGCTTCATCGAACTGATGCGCATGGGGCACCTGGCCCGTGATCCCAATGCCTTCCACCAGCAGTTCGTCGGCCTGGAGGAGTTGCTGGCGCTGATCCGTCCCCACCACGAATTCGTCCAGGCCGCCGCGCCGCTGGATGCCACCGCGCTGCGCTACCGGGTGCCGGGTGCCGGGCACTTCGGCGTGATCGCCAACGAAAGCGTGCCCTTCTGCCGCACCTGCTCGCGTTTGCGTCTGTCTTCCACCGGCTGGCTGCATGGCTGCCTGTCGTCGAGCAATCGCCACTATGTCGGCGACCTGCTGGAGAAGCCTCGGCACCAGGCGCTCCCGGCCCTGCAACGGTTGCTGGTCAAGGCCCTGGCCGACAAGCAGGACCTGGCCTTCTCCGGTGGCGTCACCGTGATGAAGATCATCGGCGGTTGATGGCGCGGAAGCTGCATTGGTTCTCTATCCGCCGGTTTTACGTCGCCGGCGTCTGGAGGACACACGATGCGTAGTTTGATTCTGTTGCTGGCGATTCTCGGCCTGGTGGGCTGCATGAAGGTCAGCGACATGGCCGACGGTACTCGCGAGCAACTGAGCGATGCCGGGCTCCTGGACCACAGCGATACCCGCCGCGCCAGCCCTTGGCGCCTGCAGGCGGACTCTTTCATTTTCATCGCTCAGGGGCATTTCGTGCCACCGGGTTCGGCCTATCCGCGGCCCAACGTGGTAGCAGAGGAGGCCTTCAACGGCTTCGTCGAATACTTCCCCATGGTGCGCCGCGCCAAGGGGCCGCTTGGTCTGGAGGAGGCCATGGGCGAGGCCCGCTCGTTCGGGGCGCACTATCTGCTCTATGCCCGCTTCGCCAGTGCCGACGACCGCATTGGCACGGTTGTGGAGTGGGAGGACCAGGAAGCCCTCGACCGCCTCGGTCGCGACCGCGGGGTGATCCAGTTGATGCTGATCGAGACCAACACCCGCTACCTGGTGGATACGGCGCGCATCCGCAATCGCGGCGGTTTTCTGACGATGCACGATAACAAGCCGGAAGATCAGATCGCGGCGCCCTTGCAGGAGTATGCTCGCAGCCTGATTGGCGTGAGTCGTTGAGGAGATTGAAATGAGCGATCCCGGCAAGGCCGGCGACCTGCTGGCGCAGATACCCAAGGGCGACAAGCCCGGCGGTGCGCCTGTCCATCTATGGAATCCGGATTTCTGCGGCGATATCGACATGCGCATCGCCCGCGATGGCACCTGGTTCTACCTGGGTACGCCGATCGGTCGCAAGCCCATGGTCAAGCTGTTCTCCAGCGTGATCCGCAAGGATGGCGACGACTACTTCCTGGTGACCCCGGTGGAGAAAGTTGGCATCCGCGTCGATGACGCCCCGTTTATCGCCGTGGAGCTGCGGGTCGAAGGGGAGGGCGAGACGCAACAGCTGCGCTTCGTCACCAATGTCGAGGACGAGGTGGTGGCTGGCGCGGTGCATCCGCTGCGCTTCGAGCTGGATCCGCAGACCCAGGAGCCCTCGCCCTATGTGCTGGTGCGTACCAACCTGGAAGCGCTGATCAACCGCAATGTCTTCTACCAGTTGGTGGAGCTGGCCGTGCCCCGCGAGATCGATGGTGTCGCCTGGCTCGGAGTCTGGAGCGGCGGGGAGTTCTTCCCCATCGGGCCATTGCCGGAATAGGCAGTGAGACGACCATGAAAAAAGGCTCCCGAGGGAGCCTTTTTCGTGACCGCTTACATGTTGGGGTAGTTCGGGCCGCCGGTGCCTTCCGGGGCAACCCAGGTGATGTTCTGGGCCGGGTCCTTGATGTCGCAGGTCTTGCAGTGCACGCAGTTCTGGGCGTTGATCTGGAAGCGCTTGCTGCCGTCGTCGTTGGCCACCACTTCGTATACGCCGGCCGGGCAGTAGCGCTGCGCCGGTTCGTCGTACAGCGGCAGGTTCTTGCCGATCGGGATGCTCGCGTCGGCCAGCTTCAAGTGGCAGGGTTGTTCCTCTTCATGGTTGGTGTTGGAGAGGAATACCGAGCTGAGCTTGTCGAAGCTGATCTTGCCGTCCGGCTTCGGGTACTCGATGCGCTGGGACTGGGCGGCGGGCTTCAGGCAGGCGTAGTCCGGCTTGTTGTCGTGCAGGGTGAAGGGGATCTTGCCACCGAACCAGTTCTGGTCGATGTAGTTGATCGCACCGCCCACCAGGGCGCCGTACTTGTGGATTGCAGCACCGAAGTTGCGGCTGCGGAACAGCTCGTCGTACAGCCAGCTGCCCTTGAACGCGTCGACGTAGTTGGTCAGCTCGTCGCCACCCTCGCGGCCGGCGGCCAGGGCTTCTGCGATGGACTCGGCGGCCAGCATGCCGGACTTCATCGCGGTGTGGCTGCCCTTGATCTTGGCGAAGTTCAGGGTGCCCAGGTCGCAACCGATCAGGGCGCCGCCCGGGAAGACCATCTTCGGCAGCGAGTTCAGGCCGCCCTTGCAGATGGCGCGGGCGCCATAGGCAACACGCTTGCCGCCTTCCAGGTACTGCTTGATCACCGGGTGGTGCTTGTAGCGCTGGAACTCGTCGAAGGGCGAGAGGAAGGGGTTGCTGTAGGACAGGTCGATGATCAGGCCAACGACCACCTGGTTGTTTTCCAGGTGATAGAGGAAGGAGCCGCCGGTGTTCTCGGTGCCCATGATGTCCATCGGCCAACCGGCGGTGTGGACCACCAGGCCAGGCTGGTGCTTGGCCGGATCGATGTCCCAGATTTCCTTGATGCCGATGCCATAGTGCTGGGCATCGGCGTCGGAGTCGAGGTTGTACTTCTTGATCAGCTGCTTGCCGATGTGGCCACGGCAGCCTTCGGCGAACAGGGTGTACTTGCCGCGCAGTTCCATGCCGGGGGTGTAGTAACCCTCTTTCGGATGGCCTTCACGGTCCACGCCGAGGTCGCCGGTGATGATGCCGCGAACCACGCCGTTCTCGTCGATCAGGGCTTCCTGGGCGGCGAAGCCCGGGTAGATTTCCACGCCCAGGCCTTCGGCCTGCTGGGCCAGCCAGCGGCAGAGATTGCCCAGGGAGATGATATAGTTGCCCTCGTTGTGCATGGTCTTGGGCACGAACAGGTCAGGCAGCCTGATGGCGGACTCGGCATCCTTGAGCATATAGATGTCGTCGCGGGTCACCGGGGTGTTCAGCGGTGCACCCAGGTCCTTCCAGTCAGGGAAGAGCTCGTTCAGGGCTCGCGGTTCGAATACGGCGCCGGAGAGAATGTGGGCGCCCACTTCGGAACCCTTCTCGACCACGCACACGCTGATCTCCTGACCAGCTTCCGCGGCCTTCTGCTTCAGTCGGCACGCGGCGGACAGGCCAGCGGGGCCGGCACCGACGATGACGACGTCGAATTCCATGTATTCGCGTTCCACAGTCAATCTCCTCAAGGCTCTTCGATATTTTATGTTGGAGGGCTAGGCTCGATCCCTGACCTGAGCCGGCGCATTATATCCAGCCCCTTGGCTCGGTCCAATACAAACGTTTGTTTGAATTTTGTGAAGCCCTGATAGGATAAGGCTCTGCGGCGTATAAAGGGCCATTTTGCTGTATTGACCCGAATAGGCGATCCGGTCAAGATACGGGCGGTTTTGCGCTCGCTGTCTGGGCTGAGAGTCGGTTCCGGCCGACCTGCATCACTGGCCAGGCCCGTCTTGGCGACATTCTTATTAACCGGAGAGTAACGAGGAATCCATGAAGGTTCTTGTAGCTGTCAAACGAGTGGTCGACTACAACGTCAAGGTCCGCGTCAAGGCGGACAACTCCGGCGTCGACCTTGCCAACGTGAAGATGTCGATGAACCCCTTCTGCGAAATTGCCGTGGAAGAAGCCGTCCGTCTGAAAGAGAAAGGCGTAGCGAGTGAAATCGTCGTCGTCACCATCGGCCCGAACACTGCTCAAGAGCAGCTGCGTACCGCTCTGGCCCTGGGCGCCGACCGCGCCATCCTGGTCGAGTCCTTTGAGGAGCTGAACTCCCTGGCCGTGGCCAAGCTGCTGAAAGCTGTGGTCGACAAGGAGCAGCCGCAACTGGTCATCCTCGGCAAGCAGGCCATCGATAGCGACAACAACCAGACCGGCCAGATGCTGGGCGCCCTGACCGGCTACGCCCAAGGCACCTTCGCCTCCAAGGTCGAGGTTGCTGGCGACAAGGTCAACGTCACCCGTGAGATCGACGGCGGTCTGCAGACCGTTGCGCTGAATCTGCCGGCGATCGTCACCACCGACCTGCGCCTGAACGAGCCGCGCTACGCGTCTCTGCCGAACATCATGAAAGCCAAGAAGAAGCCGCTGGACGTGGTTACCCCGGACGCCCTGGGTGTTTCCACCGCTTCCACCGTCAAGACCCTGAAAGTAGAAGCCCCGGCCGCCCGCCAGGCTGGTATCAAGGTCAAGTCCGTGGCTGAACTGGTCGAAAAACTGAAGAACGAGGCGAAGGTAATCTGATGGCTATCCTGGTTATCGCTGAACACACCAACGCCGCACTGGCTGCCGCCACCCTGAACACCGTGGCTGCTGCCGCCAAGATCGGTGGTGATATCCACGTGCTGGTTGCTGGCTCCAACGCCGCTGCCGCTGCCGAAGCCGCTGCCAAGATCGCTGGCGTGAGCAAGGTGCTGGTTGCCGACAACGCCGCCTACGCTCACCAGCTGCCGGAAAACGTCGCTCCGCTGATCGCCGAGCTGGGCAAGGGCTACAGCCACATCCTGGCTGCTGCCACCAGCAACGGTAAGAACATCCTGCCGCGCGTTGCCGCGCAGCTGGACGTCGACCAGATCTCCGAGATCATCGCCGTTGAAAGCGCCGACACCTTCAAGCGTCCGATCTATGCCGGTAACGCCATCGCTACCGTGCAGTCCTCGGCTGCCGTGAAAGTGATCACCGTGCGTGCCACCGGTTTCGACCCGGTTGCTGCCGAAGGCGGCTCCGCTGCCGTTGAAGCCGTGAGCGGCTCGGCCGACGCAGGCAAGTCCGCCTTCGTGGGCGAAGAACTGGCCAAGTCCGACCGTCCGGAACTGACCGCTGCCAAGATCGTCGTTTCCGGCGGCCGTGGCATGCAGAACGGTGACAACTTCAAGCACCTGTACGCCCTGGCCGACAAGCTGGGTGCCGCTGTGGGTGCTTCCCGTGCCGCCGTCGACGCCGGTTTCGTACCGAACGACATGCAGGTCGGCCAGACCGGCAAGATCGTTGCCCCGCAGCTGTACATCGCCGTGGGCATCTCCGGTGCCATCCAGCACCTGGCCGGTATGAAGGACTCCAAGGTCATCGTCGCGATCAACAAGGACGAAGAAGCCCCGATCTTCCAGGTGGCTGACTACGGCCTGGTGGCTGACCTGTTCGAAGCCGTACCGGAACTGGAAAAGCTGCTGTAATAGCGCTTCCCGGCCTGCCGTACGAAAGAACCCGCTCCTAGGAGCGGGTTTTTTTATGGTTCGTTGCTGGCGTTTGGGGGGTACCGGGTTGGCAACTTTGTGTAATTACCTTTGCCTGACTCCGTGCCACCGGAGGCATCCCTCTTCCGAACGCGGCCCGCCCCGCCCCTCTCCCAGGGGGCGAGGGGTGACTCGCGCCGGCAGGCACGAAGCAACCCTGTTGCCCACACCGGACTGGAACGAAGCAGCGAAGATGACGCCGCGCAAGCCGCCCCTTCAGGAGGCCGAGTGGAATCCTTGTGTAGGGGGACGAGCGGCATGGATGCCGCGAGAGCCGCGCAGGGCCATGGATGGCCCTTCGCGGCGGGCCCCCGGAACAAGGATGGAGCGAGGGCAGTCCGGCGAAGCCGGGCCCGGATGTCGGGGCAAGCCTTTTGCTTCCTTTGGGGCGATTGCCAAAGGGAGTCGCCCGGGAGGGCGAAACAGAAACCCGCAACCAACGCGGCAATGAGCTGGGATCAGAATTTAAAGCCCATCCCTGATACCGGATTGCCAATCCGGTGTGTCCCCAAAGAGTCCGCGAGAAGCTTTCGCCCCCTTCCTCAGCCACGATGGCCGTCGAGGAAGGCCTGGTAATGCCGGGCGGTTTCTTCGGGGCGCTCGATCATCGGCGCGTGGCCGCAGTCCTTCATGATCACCACGCTGGGGTGCTTCAGCAGCGGCTTCATCACCTCGATACTGGACACGTCCAGCACCCGGTCACGGTCGCCCCAGAGCAGCAGGGTGGGCGCGGTGATGCGCGGCAGCTCGGGCTCCAGCGGGATGTAGCGCTCGCGCAGCTGGCGGAAGACTTCATCGTAGTGCGCCTCGTTGGCCATGGACTGTTCGGCCAGGTAGGCCTTCACCGAGGCCGGCAGTGGCGGTGGCTCGACGAAGACGAACTCCAGCATGCGCTGGAATTCCTCGGCATTGCGCGCCACCAATGGGTTGGGCTGGCCGCTTTCGATCAGGCGGAACATCTCGCTCTTGTTCGGCGCCGTGACGCCGCCGTTGTCGAACAGCGCCAGGCTGCGCACCTGGCGCGGGTAGCGGGAGGCGAAGAGCGCGGCGATGTGTCCGCCCATGGAATTGCCTACCAGGTGCACCCGGCCCAGTTCCAGGGCCTTGATGAAGGACTCCAGGCGTTCGGCCTGGGTACCGACGTCGTAGCTGCCGGCGGGTCTGTCGCTGTCGCCGAAGCCGGGCAGGTCGAGGGCGATCACGTGGTAGCGCTCGGTGAAGTGCCGGGCGAAGCGCAGCCAGTTGTCCTTGCTGGCGCCGAAACCGTGAACCATCACGATGGTTTCACCCTTGTTCGGGCCGCCCTCGTAGTAATGGATGCTAAGATCGCCCAGCGTGACCTGTCGCTCCGACAGGCCGGCGAGCTGGCGTTCCACCAGGCGCACACTGGCCGTCAGCGCGGCGGGGGAGAGGTAAAGGGTCGCCGCAACTGCCGTCAGCAGGATGACGATTGCGATGATGAGCTTTTTCATGGCCATCCTTATAACCAATGGTTCTTCTTGCCGCCTGTACGCTAGCATGGCGCGCACCGCAAGCGCTGTCGCCCGCCTCACAGCCAATCGATTGTCCAGTCCGGGAAACCTCAGATGCCAAGTCGACTCCACCTCTCGTCCCTGCTTCTCGCGCTCTGCCTGCTACCCGGGCTTGGGCAGGCGGCCGGGAAATGCGAGCGCCTGGTGGCCACTGGCAACCCCGAGTATCCGCCGTATCTCTGGCGCGATCCCGAGGACCCCAAGCGACTGATCGGCGCCAACGCCGACCTGCTCAAGCAGATCGCCAAGGAACTCGGGCTGAAGGTGGACGTGCTCTACACCGGCCCCTGGTCCCGCGCCCAGGATGAAGTGCGCACCGGTCGTGTCGACCTGCTCGCCGGCGCTTTCCTCACCCTGCCGCGCCTGGAAACCATGGACTACGTCCATCCGCCGTTCCTCGAGACCCAGAGCGTTGCCTGGGTCAAGCGCGACAAGGCCTTCCCCTACAGCGGTTGGGACGACCTGCGCAATCACACCGGCGGCACCCTGGTGAAGAACAGCTTCGGCGAAGCCTTCGATCGCTTCGCCAGGGAAAACCTCAAGCTCGAGGAAGTCCCCAGCCTCACCCAGGCGTATCAGAAGCTCCTGCTCGAGCGCACCGACTTCGTCCTGTACGAACGCTACCCCGGCCTGGTGCTGGCCGACACCTTAGGGATGGCCGATGATCTGGTTGCCCTGGAACCTCCGATTTCAAGTGAAGGTCTGTTCCTCACGCTGTCCCACAACTCGGCCTGCAACGACCCCTGGCTGCGCGGACAGTTGGCGAAAAAAATGACAGAATTGGTCGCCGCCGGGGTGCCGGAAACCCTGCTGCAACGCAACCTGGAACGCTGGAAGGCCCTGCAGATGCAACCGCCCGGCACTCCCGAATGATTAGGAATTCTCTAGTGAGCAAGACACCCCTGTTTGCCGCCGGCCTCGCCTTGCTGGCCCTGGCCGGCTGCGCCCACGACCCGGCGCCCGTCGAGCAGATGCGCCTGACCCAGAAGGCGGTGGAGCAGGCCAAGGCCGTTGGCGCCACCGAACAGCTGGAAGAAATGAAGCTGGCGCAGGACAAGCTCGCCCTGGCCGAGAAGAACATGGGCGAGGAAGACTACAAGCGCGCCCGTGTCCTGGCCGAGCAAGCCGAACTGGACGCGCGCCTGGCCGAGGCCAAGGTGTTGACCCAGAAGAGCCAGGAGCAGCTGGCCGAGCTGAACTCGCGGATCAATCGCCTGCGTAAGCAGTTGGGGGATGCGCAGTGAAGCGGAATCGAGCATTGAGTGCCGGCCTGCTGCTCGGCCTTGGACTGCTGGGCGGCTGCGCCAATCAGCAAAGTACCGAAGAGAGCCTGGAGCAGTCCCGGCAGATGTTCCAGCAGGTCAAGGAGGACCAGAATGTCCTCAGCGCCGCGCCCAAGGATGTGATCCGCGCCGGTGAATCCCTGGCCCGCGCCGAACGCCTGTCCAGCTACTGGGGCAATGACGCCGACGTCGTCCACTACGCCTACCTCAGCCGCCGCTACAGCGAGATCGCCACCCAGCACAGCGAGCAGAGCCAGAACCAGGCCCGCGCCGCCAAGTTGCAGCTGGAGCGCGAGCGGCTGCAACTGGCGCTGCGTGAAGCCAAGCTGCTCAGCGTCCAGCAGCAGGGCAAATGGCTGGAAGAACAGATGATCGCCCTGGCCGCCACCGAAACCGATCGCGGCCTGGTGATGACCCTGGGCGATGTGCTGTTCGACACCGGCCATGCCGATCTCAAGCCGTCGGCCAACCGCACCGTGCTCAAGCTGGTGCAGTTCCTCCAGCTCAATCCACGGCGCATCGTGCGCATCGAGGGTTACACCGACAGCAGCGGCACCAAGGCCGACAACCTGAGGCTCTCCACCGAGCGTGCCCAGGCGGTGGCCGATGCGCTGATCGACCTCGGCATCGATGCCAAGCGCATCCAGGTCCAGGGCTTCGGCGAAGCCTTCCCGGTGGCGGAGAACGCCTCCAACCGGGGCAGGGCGCAGAACCGCCGGGTGGAGATCGTCTTCTCCAACGAAAAGGGCCAGCTCGGCCAGGCGCGCTGACCCGCGCCAAGGAAAGCCCCGGCCGCCATTCGGCGCCGGGGCTTTTTCGTGCCTGGACAAAATCGCTGTATCGCACACAATTTATTGATCTGTACCGGTTCAGTTGCAGAGTGTTCCTATAGTGTTTCGGTCCAGTGATTCAGGTAATGCCGCCATGACCAATCTGTTGCTCTACCAACGCATCGCCCAGCAACTGGCCGATGATATTCGCCGTGGCGTCTACCAGCCTGGCGAACGCGTACCCTCGGTGCGCAAGCTCAGTTCCCAGCTCAGCGTCAGCCACGCCACGGTGCTGCAGGCCTACGCCAGCCTCGAGGACCAGGGCCTGATCCGCGCCCGTCCGCAATCCGGTTTCTATGTACACCAGACCCCGGCCCTGACCGCCTCCACGCCGGACATCGCCCGTGTCGAGCGCCCAGGCCTGGTGACCCGCGCCAGCATCATCCAGCAGGTGCTGGCCGAATCCCGCCGCGAGGGTGTGTTCCCCCTGGGCGCTGCGGTTCCCCATGTCGACTACCTGCCGGTGCGCACCCTGCACCAGCAACTGGCCAAGGTGACGCGCTTCCACAGCCCGCGCGCCTTCAGCTACATGTTCAGCCCCGGCTTCGAGCCGCTGCGGCGCCAGGTGGCGATCCGCATGCGCGACGCCGGCGTGGTGGTCGACCCGAGCGAAGTGGTGATCACCCATGGCTGCGTGGACGCGCTGCAGATGAGCCTGCGCGTGCTGACCCGGCCGGGGGACCTGATCGCCACCGAGTCGCCCACCTACTATGGCCTGCTGCAATTGGCCGACCTGCTGGGCCTGAAAGTGATCGAGATCCCCAGCGATCCGACCACCGGCATCAGCCTGGAGGCCCTGCAACTGGCCGCCAACCAGTGGCCGATCAAGGCCCTGGTGCTCACCGCGCGGCTGAGCAACCCGCTGGGCGGGACCATCCCGGAAGAGCGGCAGAAGCAGCTGCTGCGCCTGTCCTCGGATTTCGACATCCAGATCATCGAAGACGATATCTACGGCGAGCTGATGTTCGACCAGGGGCCGTCCAAGGCCATCAAGGCCTATGACCTGGATGACCGGGTGATCTACTGCTCCAGCTTCTCCAAGACCCTGTCCCCCGGCGTGCGGATCGGCTGGATGGTGGCCGGCAAGTACCAGGCGGAAATCCAGCGGCTGCAGACCTTCAGCACCCATTCGGCGTGCAGCGTGACCCAGATGGGCGTCGCGGCGTACCTGGAGAACGGCGGCTACGACCGGCACCTGCGCTATATCCGCCAGGAGTACCGGAAGAACCTCACCGCCTTCCAGCTGGGGGTGCAGCAGTACTTCCCCGAGGGCACCCAGATCACCCGGCCCAACGGCGGTTTCATCCTCTGGATCAGCCTGCCGGCCAAGGTGAATACCAAGGACTTGCACGTGCGCGCCTTGCAGCAGGGCATCAGCATCGCGCCAGGGCTGATCTTCAGTAACACCGAGCAGTTCAACCACTGCGTCCGGTTGAACTGCGGCATCCCGTGGAACCGCGAGGCCGAGCGCGCCATCATGACCCTCGGCATGCTGGCCAAGCAGCTCTGCCAGGAGGCCGGGCTGTAGGGGCTGCGCTGTGCCGTAGGTTGGTGTAGAGCGAAGCGAAACCCAACGATTCCCGCTCGGGCTACGCCTGGATCTGAAGGGGCTGTCGTTGCTGGTGGACTGGGGCAACTGCGCCGCCCTTTCGCGAATGAATTCGCTCCTGCAGCTAGCGCTGTAGCCAGCCTGCAGCCGAAATAACGACACAGCCCTAACCCGTTTGCTGCCGCGCCTCCGTCCAAGGGTACGAATGATCCATTCGTGCCCGGGAGGCGTCCATGTCCAGCCATAACTTCCTTCGCCATCAACCCCTAGCCGCCGGCTTCACTGCCGGTATTCTGCTGGCCCTGGCAGCCTGCAGCGCCCAGGATGCCTCTGCGCCGGCAAGTGGCAAGGCGGTGGTGCCAGCGCCGCTGTCGAGCCGAACCGAGCCTGAACCGCTGCAAGAGCAGGAAATGCTCGGCGCTCCCGCCTCCCAGGCCAAGCGCGCCGCCTACTCCGCCGAAGGCCGCCAGATGACCTTTGCCGCCCCGGCACCCATGGCCGATGCGCTTGCGCCCGGCTACCGCGATGTGCCCCGCGAGCAGTACCAGCATCTGGCCGACAATCCGGTGCAGGCGGTGGCCAGCGCACCGGTCTCCACCTTCAGCATCGACGTCGATACCGGCAGCTATGCCAACGTGCGGCGCTTCCTCAACCAGGGCCAGCTACCACCGGGCGACGCGGTGCGCCTGGAAGAGATGGTCAACTACTTCCCCTACAGCTACCCGCTGCCCGAAGGCGACGTGCCCTTCGGCATTGGCGTCGAGCTGGCGCAGACCCCCTGGAACCCACAGACCCGCCTGCTGCGGGTGGCGATCAAGGCCTCCGACAGCAGCGTCGAACGCCTGCCGCCGGCCAACCTGGTGTTCCTGGTGGATGTCTCCGACTCCATGGACCGCCGCGAGGGCCTGCCCATGGTCCAGGGCACCCTCAAGCTGCTGGTGGACCAGTTGCGCCCGCAGGATCGCGTGTCCCTGGTCACCTATGCCGGGGAGGCGAGGGTGGTGCTGGGCTCCACGCCGGGCAGCGAGAAGGCGAAGATCCGCGCCGCCATCGAGCAGCTCAGCGCCGGGGGTTCGACGGCTGGCGAATCGGGCATCCAGCTGGCCTATGCCGAGGCGCAGAAGGGCCTGATCAGCGGTGGCATCAACCGCATCCTGCTGGCCACCGATGGTGACTTCAACGTCGGCATCAGCGACTTCGAAAGCCTGCGCCAGATGGCGGAGCACAAGCGCAAGGGCGGGGTATCCCTCACCACCCTGGGCTTCGGCGTGGACAACTACAACGAGCGGCTGATGGAGCAACTGGCCGACGCCGGCGACGGCAACTACGCCTACATCGACAACCTGCGCGAAGCGCGCAAGGTGCTGGTGGACCAGCTTGGCTCGACCCTGTCGGTGGTGGCGCGGGACGTGAAGCTGCAACTGGAGTTCAACCCCGCGCAGATCAGCGAGTACCGCCTGCTGGGCTACGAGAACCGGGCCCTCAAGCGCGAGGACTTCAGCAACGACAAGGTGGATGCCGGCGAAATCGGTGCGGGGCACAGTATCACCGCCCTCTACGAGATTGTTCCGGCCGGTGCCAAGGGCTGGCTGGAACCGCTGCGCTACCAGGCAGCCGCCAAGGCCGAAGGCAAGGCCGATGAACTGGCCTGGCTGCGGGTGCGTTACAAGGTCCCGGGCTCCGAGCAGAGCCGCCTGCTGGAGCGCCCCATAGCCGCCGGCCAGGCGGCCAGCCTGGACGACGCCAGCGAAGACTTGCGCTTCGCCGCCGCGGTAGCGGCATTCGCCCAGCAGCTCAGGGGTGGCAAGTACACAGGCGATTTCGGCCTGACCGATAGCGCCAGGCTGGCCCGCGAGGCCCGTGGCGACGATCGCTTCGGCCTGCGCGGCGAGTTCGTGCAACTGGTGGAACTGGCGCAAAGCCTGCAAACTTCCGCTCCATCCCAAGCGCGGAATGAATGACGTGAACGCGACCCTCACGGATGATGACGCCAGCCTGTTGCGGCGTTACCGCAACGGCGATGCCGAGGCGTTTGGCGTGCTCTATGCGCGCCATCGTCTTGGCCTCTATCGCTTCCTCTGCGGCCTCAGCGGCGACGCCAGCCTGGCCGAGGAGATCTTCCAGGAAACCTGGCTGAACCTGATCCGCAGCGACTCCGAACAACGGGGCCAGGCCAGCTTCAAGACCTGGCTCTACCAGATCGCCCGCAACCGCCTGATCGACCACTGGCGCAAGCACGGCCGTCAGCAGGGCCGCGAGGAAACCTTCGATGAGGTCCTGCACGGCGACGCACTGCCGGGCAGCAGCCCGGACCCGGAGCGGGAACTGTCCCTCAGCCAGGACCAGCAGCGCCTGCGCGCGGCCCTGGATGAACTGCCCGGCGAGCAGCGTGAGGTGTTCCTGCTGCGCGCCCATGGCGACCTGGAGCTGACCGAGATCGCCGAACTCACCCGCACGCCCGCCGAGACGGTGAAAAGCCGCCTGCGCTATGCGTTGCAGAAGTTGCGTCGGCTGCTGGCCGACCCGGCCGCCGCCGAGGAGGTATCCGCATGAACCAAGACCCGCACGAGACGGACGCCATGGAGCGGGAGCTGCTCGAACACTACCGCTGCCACCACCACGACGAGCCCTCGGCAGCCCTGGACCAGCGTATCCTCGCCGCGGCCGCCGCCCAGGCGGCGAAAAGCCAGGAAATGCCCCGGCCGTCCTTTGGCGAACGCCTGCATGCCTGGTTCTTCGGTTCCGGTGGCCGGCAGCGCTGGGCGTTGGCCCTGGCGGGTTTCGCCACCCTGGGTATTGGCCTGAGCCTGACCCTGCGCACCCAGGAGCAGACCGAGCCGCGCTTCGACGCACCGCCGGCCAGCGCCATGCCGTATTCCGCTCCGGCCCCGGCGGTTGCGCCGCTATCGCGTGCCGCCGCGCCAGCCAGTCCGGCCGGTGCATCGATGGAGGCCGCGAAGAAGCAATCGGCGCCCATGGCCGACAGCGCCGCGGAGTTGCAGGAGCGGCAGGCTGAGCCGCGGCGCCAGGAAATGGCCGAATCCGTCGCGCCGGACGAACCCCTGGCCAGCCTGCGCCGGGTGCTGGAGCTGCAAGGGGCGGGCAAGCGCGAGGAGGCCCAGCGGTTGCTGGACGAGTTGCAGGCGCGTTATCCGCAACGGGATATCGCGGCGGAGTTGCGGCAGCTGGAAGGCAGCCGCTGAATGGGCGCGTGCCGGACTTGCCAGCAAGGCGGCTAAGGTGGAGCATTGCGCCATCTCCGACCCCCGCAGAGTCTCCATGCGTTCGATTAGCCTGTTTGGCGCCTCCCTGGTGCTGGCGCTGCTCGCTGCCTGCGACAAGGAAGCGCCTACGCCACCCAAGGCACCTCCCGCGCCACCGCCGCTGTCCTCCAGCCCCCAGCCGGAGCCCGCAGCGCCGGTTGAACCGGTGGCGCCGCCGGCTGCACCCGAGCCGCCGCCACCGCCCGCACCGGCACCCGCACCGAAGTCGATTCCCCAGCCGCCCACGCCGGCCAAGCCCAAGGAGCCGTCGGTAGCGGTGTCGGTGAAGGCGCCGCTGCCCAAGGCCAAGCTCGACCTCAGCCTGCCCGAGGAACTGGTGGAGCAATTGCAGCCGCGGATCGCCGAGGACGAAGCCCCCAGGCAGCCGCTGTTGCCGCCGCTGTTCGTGCAGAAACCGGCCGCGGAAAGTCCCTTCCAGCTCAACGGCAAGCTGCTCACCAATGAGCGCGAGGACGATTACTGGCGTTCGGTGGAAGGCGCCGAGCTGCAGTTCGAGTTCAAGCGCTGATTCCACACGCACCGATGACGGGAGCGAGTGATTTCGCTCCCGTCATCGGGCCTCAGTCCAGGAAGAGATCGGGCACCAGCGAACCGCCCTGCGGGTCGTAGCGGTATTGCTCGAACTCGGTCTGGCCCTGTTCGCGCAGCAGCTCTTCGTCGATCAGCAGGCGCCCGGTGATGCTGCGGCCTTCGCTCACCAGAATGGCGTGGGCGGCGTCAGCCATGATGGCCGGGGTGCGCGCACGCTTGAAGGCGTCGCGGCTGCCCAGCTCGAACTCGATGGCGGCGGTGGCGATCATGGTCTGCGGCCAGAGCGAGTTGACGCTGATGCCGTAGCGCTTGAACTCCTCGCTCATGCCTAAGGTGAGCATGCTCATGCCGTATTTGGTGACGGTGTAGGGGCCATGCTGGGCGAACCATTTCGGCGCCAGGTTCAGCGGCGGCGAAAGGTTGAGGATATGACCGGACGCGCTCTGCTTCAGGTAGGGCAGGGCGGCCTGGCTGCCGACCATCACCGCGCGGGTGTTGATCTGGTACATCAGGTCGAAGCGCTTGGGCTCCAGGTGCTCGACGCCGGTAAGGCGGATGGCGCCGGCGTTGTTGACCAGAATGTCGATGCCGCCGAAGTGCGCGGCAGCCTGGGCCATGGCCTCGCGCACGGCGTTCTCGTCGCGTACGTCCAGCTGCAGGGCCAGGGCCTTGCCACCCGCGGTCTCGACTTCTTCCGCCACGCTGAAGATCGTGCCGGGAAGCTTCGGATGGGGTTCGGCGCTCTTGGCGGCGATGACGATATTGGCGCCGTCGGCGGCGGCGCGCAGGGCGATCTCGCGGCCGATACCGCGGCTGGCGCCGGTGATGAACAGGGTCTTGCCGGAAAGGGACATTTCTTGGCTCCTGGTTATTGTTGTCATGGGGCCGCGTTGCGGCCCTTGGCGAATGAATTCGCCCCCACAAGGGCGCCTGTCAGGCTTCTTCCACCTCCACCAGCAACTGGCGGTTCTTGACCTGGTCGCCACGGCTGACCTGCACGCGACGGATCACGCCGTCCACGCCGGCCTTCAGCGGGTGTTCCATCTTCATGGCCTCCAGCACCAGCAGCAGCTGGCCCTTGCCGACCCGTTCGCCTTCGCTCACCAGCACCTCGACTATGGCGCCGTCCATGGGTGCCTTCACCGCGCCGGAGGCGGCGCCACCCTGGCTGCCAACGGGCTCGTGGGTGATGTCCTGCAGTTCCAGGTTGCCGTTCTGGCCGAACAGCCAGAGCTGCGCGGCCTGCTGATGGTAGGCCACGCGGCGGCGGATGCCGTCCAGCTCCAGCACCGCCCAGCGGCCATCGGCGCTGAGCAGACGGACGGCGATTTCCACATCGCCTACCCGCGCCAGCAGGCGTGGCTGCAAGCCGGCTTCCTGGACCGCCAGTTCGATGGCGTGCTTCTGCTCGCCCTGGCGCAACACCAGGCGCCAGGGCGCGCTGCCGGAACTGCGCCAGCCGGCCAGGCCAACCTGGTGGGCGGTGCTGGTGGCCGAATCCTGATAACGCAGGGTCGCGGCTATGGCCAGCTCGACCGGCGCGGCGGCTTGCGGGCTCAGGCTCGGGTCGGCGCCGAAGGTTTCGCCGATGAAGGCCGTGGTGGCGTGGCCGGCCGCGAAGTGCGGATGGCGCAGCAGATTGGCGAGGAAGCGCTGGTTGCCATTCACGCCGAGCAGCACGCAATCCTCCACAGCGCGGGCCAGTTTGCGCCGGGCCTCGTCGCGGGTGGCGCCCCAGGCGATGACCTTGGCCAGCATGGGGTCGTAGAAGGGCGTCACGGCCTGGCCTTCCACCAGGCCATGGTCGATGCGGATACCGTCCACCACGGCCGGTTCCCAGCGCAGTACGTCGCCGGTCTGGGGCAGGAAGCCGGCGGCCGGGTCCTCGGCATACAGGCGTACTTCCATGGCGTGGCCGTCGAGGCGGATTTCGTCCTGCCGCAAGGGTAGCGGCAGGCCCTCGGCCACCTGGATCTGCCAGGCCACCAGGTCCTGTCCGGTGATGAGTTCGGTGACCGGATGCTCCACCTGCAGGCGGGTGTTCATTTCCAGGAAGTAGAAGCGGCCTTCGGCGTCCAGCAGGAACTCCACCGTACCTGCGCCGACATAGTTCACCGTGCGCGCGGCCTGCACCGCCGCCTCACCCATGGCCTGGCGCAGCTCGGGCGTCATGACCGGGCAGGGCGCTTCTTCGATGACTTTCTGGTGGCGGCGCTGCACCGAGCAGTCGCGCTCTCCCAGGTACACGATGTTGCCGTGCCGGTCGCCGAATACCTGGATCTCCACATGGCGCGGCTGCAATACGGCCCTTTCCAGGATCAGTTCGCCACTGCCGAAGGCGTTCAGGGCCTCGGAGCGGGCGGTGCGCAGTTGCGCGGCCAGCTCCGAGGCATCGTTGACCAGGCGCATCCCGCGCCCGCCGCCGCCGGCGCTGGCCTTGACCATCAGCGGGTAGCCGATGCGTTCGGCCTCGCGGGCCAGGGTGGCGTCGTCCTGTTCGGCGCCCTCGAAGCCGGGGATGCAAGGCACCCCGGCTTCCAGCATGGCCAGCTTGGACAGGCGCTTGCTGCCCATCAGGTGGATGGCTTCCACGGTCGGGCCGATGAAGGTGATGCCGGCCGCCTCGCAGGCACGGGCGAAGTCGGCGTTCTCGGAGAGGAAGCCGTAGCCGGGGTGGATGGCGTCGGCGCCGGTGCGTTGCGCGGCGTCGATGATGGCCGCGATCGACAGGTAGGACTGGCCCACCGGCGCCGGGCCGATGCACACCGCCTCGTCGGCCAGTTGCACATGGCGGGCCTCGCTGTCGGCCTCGCTGTACACGGCGACGGTGCGGTAGCCGAGGCTCTGCGCGGTGCGCATCACCCGGCAGGCGATCTCGCCACGGTTGGCGATGAGGATCTTGTTGAAAGCGGGCATCGAGTGCTCCTGCTATGAGTAGTCCGTGGTTGTTACTGGGCCCAGCCGGGTTTGCGTTTCTGCACGAAGGCCATCGTGCCCTCGGCGCCTTCCGGGCCGGTGACGGCGGCGGCGAAGCGCTCGGCGGCGTGGTCCAGCAGCGTGTCCAGGGGCTCGGTTTCCGTTGCCAGCAGCAGCGCCTTGGTTTGCGCGTTGGCACCTGGGGCGCAGCGGCGAACCTGTTCCAGGCTCTCGGCCAGACGCTGTTCCAGGACTGCGCCATCGGCTTCGGCGAAGTGCACCAGGCCCAGGCGCAGCGCCTCGGCGCCGTCGAAGCGGGCGGCGGTGAGGGCCAGGCGGCGGGCCTGGGTCAGGCCGATGCGCTTGACCACGAACGGTGCGATCTGCGCCGGCAGGATGCCGAGGCTGGTTTCCGGCAGGCCGAACTGGGCACTGGCGTGAGCGATGGCGATATCCGAGATGCACGCCAGGCCGAAACCGCCTCCCAGCACCGCGCCTTCCAGTACGGCGACCATTACCTGGGGCTGGGCCTGGGCTTCCTCCAGCAGGCTGCCGAAGGCACGGTTCAGCTGGCGATAGGCGTCGCTGCCGGTGGCCCGCGCCGTGGCCATGTCCTTGATGTCGCCGCCGGCGCAGAAGTGTCCGCCGGCACCCCGCAGTACCAGGGCGCGCACGCGGCTGTCATCGCGAACGGCAGCCAGCACCGCGCGCAGTTCCTCGACCATGGCCAGGCTCATGGCATTGCGGCTCTCCGGCCGGTTCAGGGTGACGTGCAGCACGCCATCGGCCAGCTCCAGCAGCAGGGTCTCGCAGTTCGGCAATTCACTCATGCCGGCATCCTCGTCAGTCGTAGGATGGGTCGAGGCGCGCAGCGCCGATACCCATGGGTCGGGATGATGGGTATCGCTGCGCTCCACCCATCCTACGGGCCATCAACCTTTCTTCTTGCCGGGCAGGATGCCCATCAGCTTGCAGATGATCCCCAGCATGATCTCGTCGGCGCCGCCGCCGATGGACACCAGGCGGGTGTCGCGATAGGCGCGGGAAACATGGTTGTCCCACATGAAGCCCATGCCGCCCCAGTACTGCAGGCAGGCGTCGGTGACTTCGCGGCCCAGGCGGCCGGCCTTGAGCTTGGCCATGGAGGCGAGGCGGGTGACGTCCTTGCCTGTGACATAGAGCTCCACGGCCTGGTAGACCAGGGCGCGCAAGCACTCGATCTCGGTCATCAGCTCGGCCAGGCGGAAGTGGATCACCTGGTTGTCGATCAGCGCGTTGCCGAAGGTCTTGCGCTCCTTGCAGTAGTCGATGGTGACGTCCACGCAGTGCTCCAGGCCCTTGATCATGTTGGCCGCGCCGAACAGGCGCTCTTCCTGGAACTGCAGCATCTGCATCATGAAGCCGGCGCCCTCGTGGCCGATGCGGTTGCGCTGCGGCACGCGGACGTTGTCGAAGAACACCTGGGCGGTTTCCGAGCTGCGCATGCCGAGCTTGTCCAGGTGCGGGCTCAGGGTGATGCCGGGGGTGTTCATCGGCACCATGATCAGCGACTTGTTGACGTGGGGCTTGTCGTCCGAGGTGTTGGCCAGGAGGCAGATGAAGTCGGCGCTGGGGGAGTTGGTGATCCACATCTTGCTGCCGTTGATCACGTAGTCGGCGCCGTCCTTGCGGGCGTTGGTCTTCATGCCCGCCACGTCGGAGCCGGCGCCCACTTCCGAGACGCCGATGCAGCCGACCATCTCACCGCTGATGGCGGGGCGCAGGAACTCCTCGCGCAGCTCGTCGGAGCCGAAGCGCGCCAGGGCCGGGGTGCACATGTCGGTCTGCACGCCGATGGACATGGGAATGCCGCCGCAATGGATGGTGCCGAACTCTTCGGCGGCGACGATGGAGTAGCTGTAGTCCAGGCCCATGCCGCCGAACTTCTCCGGCTTGGAGATGCCCAGCAGGCCCAGCTCGCCGGCTTTCCTGAAAATGTCATGGATAGGGAAGCGACCTTCCTTCTCCCATTGCTCGACATGGGGGTTGATTTCCTTGTCGACGAAATTGCGCACCGTGCGGCGGAGTTCTTCGTGTTCCTGGGTGAAGATCATCTTGTTGTTCTCCTTGTAGGGTGCGCCCCGCGCACCGTGATCGTTCGGGTCAGAAACGGGCCACGCCGAAGCTGTTGGCCCGCAGAGGTCGGGCTTCGGCCTCCGCGCAGATATCCAGCAGATAGCCCAGCAGGCGACGGCTGTCACGGGGGTCGATGAGACCGTCGTCCCACAGGCTGGCAGTGCCGTAGAGGGCGGTGGACTGGCTGTCGAGCTTCTGTGCGGTCATCTGTTCGAGCATGTCGAGCATCTTCGGATCGGGCTCCTTGCCCTCCTTGGCGTGCTTTTCCTCTGTGACGATGCGCAGCACCTTGCCGGCCTGGGCGCCGCCCATCACGGCGGTACGGCTGTTTGGCCAGGCGAAGATGAAGCGCGGGTCCAGGCCACGGCCGCACATGGCGTAGTTGCCGGCGCCGTAGGAACCGCCCACCACCAGGGTGAGCTTGGGTACCCGGGCGTTGGCGACGGCCTGGATCATCTTCGAGCCGTGCTTGATCACGCCGAGCTGCTCGGACTCGGTGCCCACCATGAAGCCGGTGGTGTTCTGCAGGAACAGCAGCGGCACATTGGCCTGCTCGCAGAGCTGGATGAACTGCGCCGCCTTGGCCGCGCCCTGGGGCGTGATCGGGCCGTTGTTGCCGATCAGCCCGCAGGGCCTGCCTTCTATGCGCAGGTGGCCGCAGACGGTCTGGCTGTCGAACTCGTTCTTGAAGTCGAGGAATTCCGAGCCGTCGGCGACGCGCGCAACGATCTCGCGCACGTCATAGGGTTTCTTCGGGTCGGCCGGGACCACCCCCAGGAGCTCCTCGGCGCTGTACAGCGGCTCCCGCCATTCGGCCTGGCGCTGGGCCGGCAGCTGGGCGTTCCAGGGCAGCATGGCCAGGATGTCGCGGGCCAGGCGCACGGCGTCGGCATCGTTCTCGGCCAGGTATTCGGCGGTGCCGGCCACCTGGGCGTGCATCTCGGCGCCGCCCAGTTGCTCGTCGGTGGCCACTTCGCCGGTGGCGGCCTTGAGCAGGGGCGGGCCGGCGAGGAACATCTTGGCCTTGCCGCGCACCACGACCACATAGTCCGACAGCCCTGGCTGGTAAGCGCCACCGGCGGTGCTCGAACCGTGCACCACGGTGACCTGGGGAATGCCCATGGCAGAAATCCGCGCCTGGTTGGCGAAGCCACGCGCGCCCTCGACGAAGATCTCCGCCGCGTAGTTCAGGTTGGCGCCGCCACTCTCGGCCAGGGTTACCATCGGCAGTTTGTTCTCGATGGCGATCTGCTGCAGGCGCAGGGTCTTCTTCAGCCCGGTGGGGGAAATGGTGCCGCCCTTGATGGCGCTGTTGCTGGCGCTTACCAGGCAGCGGGTGCCGGCGATGTAGCCGATCCCGGCGATGATGCCGCCGCCGGCCTGGGTGCCGTCCTTGTCGTCGTGCAGCTTGTAGCCGGCCAGGGAGCAGAGTTCGAGGAAGGGGCTGCCCGGGTCCAGCAGCAGGTTCAGGCGCTCGCGGGGCAGCAGCTGGCCGCGCTTGTCGAACTTCGGCTTGGCCTCGCTGGCCTTGTCCAGCACCTTCTGCTCCACGTCACGGAAGCTGGCGATGGCGGCGAGCATGGCCTCGCGGTTCTTCGCGAAGTCTTCGCCATGGGCATCGAGCTCGGATTGGATCACCGTCATCGCGTCACTCCTGGTCCTTCAGTACATCGGGCAGGTAGGCCCGGTGGAAGCCGTTGTAGGCCTTGCTCTGTCCGGGCTTGGCCTTGAACAGCGGGAAGGCGCGGCTGCCCTGGCTGGCGGCACCGTCGATGCGGATGGTGTTGCCGCTGATGAAGGCGGCGCCGGGGGAGAGCAGGAAGACGATGGCGGCGGCCACTTCCGATTCGCTGCCGATGCGCTTGAGCGGCACGTGTTCGCGCAGGGTGGGAATGACGGCCTTGAAGGCGCCTTCATAGGTGTCCATGCCGCTGGAGGCGATCCAGCCCGGCGCCACCGCGTTGACCCGCACGCCGGCATGGCCCCACTCGACGGCGGCGGTCTTGGTGAAGTTCTCCATTCCGGCGCGGGCGGCGCCGGAGTGGCCCATGCCGGGCATGCCGCCCCACATGTCGGCGAGCATGTTGACGATGCTGCCGCCGGTCTTGCTCATGGCCTGGTTGAACACTTCGCGGGCCACCAGGAAGCCGCCCACCAGGTTGGTGCGCACCACGGTCTCGAAGCCTTTCTGGTTGATCGATGCGAGCGGGGCGGGGTACTGGCCGCCGGCGTTGTTGACCAGGTGGTGGATGGCGCCGCGCTCGGCCAGCACCGCCGTCACCATGGCCTTCACCGCTTCCTCATCGCGGATGTCGCAGGCCTGCCAGCTGGCGCTGCCACCGTCTTCGGTGATCTCGCCGGCGGTCTTCTCGAGCTTCTCCGGCTTGCGCCCGACCAGCACCACATGGGCGCCCAGGGCGGCCAGCTCGTGGGCGGTGCAGCGACCGATGCCGCTGCCGCCGCCGGTGACCAGGATGGTCTGGCCGCTGAACAGGCCGGGCTTGAATACCGAATCGTATGCCATGGGTCGCGTCCTCAAAGGCTGTCGACCAGCGCCTGGGGCACTGGTACCGGGAATTCCAGGAGTTGCTGGGCGAAAGCCTTGCCCTGCGGGTCGATGCGCAGGCTGGCGACACCGCCGCCGCCTAGGGCGTTCTCCAGCAAGAAGTTCAGGCTGTGGGTGCCCGGCAGGTACCAGCGCGCCACGCGTCCCAGCTGCGGGTCGAGCACATGGCCCATCCAGTCGACCACGGCTTCCGGGGTCAGGGCTTCGGCGATCCAGGGCAGGTACTCGGGCTTGCGCGCCATGACGCCGATGTTGCTGTGGTTGCCCTTGTCGCCGGAACGCGCCACCGCGAGTTTCACCAGGGGCACGTTGACGTAGGCCTGGCCTTCGGCGGCGGGCACCGGGACTTCGTCGGCCAGGTCAGCGATGTCGAGGCTGTCCAGCTGCGGCAGCGCACAGGGGCTGCGCTGGCCGTCGATCTCCACCTCCAGCTGGCAGGCGGACTTGTCCGCCAGGAAGGAGAACAGGCGGATCACCGGATACACGGTGGGACGCCCGCCGACTATGCCGGTCAGGCCCGGCGCCATGCCGGTGGCGGCCTGGGCGATCTCGCGGGAGAACAGCACCAGGGCGTCCTTGCGGGCATGGCTGACGGCGATCTTGATCACCACTTCGCGGCTGTCCCCGCGCTGGCCGTGGGGACCGTAGGTGGCCTCGCTGCCGAGCAGCTCGATGTTCACCTCGCGGTAGGGACCCCAGCCACGGGCGGCGAAAATCTCTTCGGTCTTGGCGATGATGGCGCGGCTGACCCGCTGGGCCTTCTTAACCGCGTCGATGCCGGCCAGCAGGCAACTGGCGGTGCAGCGGAAGCCGTCGGGGTAGGTGGCGCTGACCTTGTATTGCGGCGTCGGCGGCAGGCCTCGGGCGCCCAGGACGCGCACGCGGTGCTGCCCGGCCTGTTCCAGGCGGACCCGGGTGAAGTCGCAGACCACATCCGGCAGCAGGTAGGCGCGCGGGTCGCCGATCTCGTAGAGCATCTGCTCGCCGACCGAGAAAGGCGTGACCAGGCCGCCGGAGCCTTCCGGCTTGGTCACGCAGAAACTGCCATCGGCCTCGACTTCGATGATGGGGAAGCCGATGTGCTCGTAGTCCGGCACCGACTCCCAGTCGGTGAAGTTACCGCCGGTGCATTGGGCGCCGCACTCGATCAGGTGGCCGGCGAGGGCGGCCTGGGCCAGCTTGTCGTAGTCGTGCCAGGCCCAGCCGAACTCATGCACCAGGGCGGCGCTGACCACCGCGCTGTCCACCACGCGGCCAGTGATGACGATGTCGGCGCCCTGTTCCAGCGCGGCCACTATGCCCGGCGCGCCGAGGTAGGCGTTGACCGATACGCACATGGGCGGCAGCGGGGCATCGCTGAACATCTCGCGGATGCCGGCCTTGGCCAGCTCGCCCAGCTTCGGCTGCAGGTTGTCGCCATGCAGCACGGCGATCTTCAAGGAGACACCGGCCTTCTCGCAGGCGGCGGCCAGGGCGCTGGCGCAGGCCGCCGGATTGACCCCGCCGGCATTGCTGATCACGCGGACCTTTTTCTCCGCGAGGGCCGGGAGCAGGGGCGCCAGCACTTCGACGAAGTCGGTGGCGTAGCCGGCGCTCGGATCCTTCAGGCGGGCGCCGGCCATGATCGACATGGTGATTTCGGCCAGGTAGTCGAAGACCAGGTAGTCCAGGGTGGCGCCGTGCACCAGTTGGGCGGCGGCGGTGGAGGTGTCGCCCCAGAATGCGGAGGCGCAGCCGATGCGTACGGTTCTTGTCATTGGAGTATTCCGCAGCACTGTTGAGTGATGGAATCAACACTACCAAGCAAGCGCTTGGTTTGAAAGTGCCCAAGCAGTTCTTTTTGCCCAAGCGCTTGCTTGGGCGCTCAGGTCGGCATAGATTTCGTTAATCAAGACAGAGACTTGCGGACCATTCTTATATAGGAGTGGCTAACCGCAGCGGGGATTGCGATGAGCCTTGACGACGAAAAAGCCCAAGCGGTGATGCGGGAACTGGTAGCCAGCGGCCAGATCACCGACCCCGACAGCGCCCGTGGCAAACTGCTGCAGACCGCCGCCCACCTGTTCCGCAGCAAGGGCTACGAGCGCACCACTGTGCGCGACCTTGCCAGCGCCGTGGGTATCCAGTCCGGCAGCATCTTCCATCACTTCAAGAGCAAGGATGAGATCCTCCGCTCGGTGATGGAGGAGACCGTCCTCTACAACACCGCATTGATGCGCGCCGCCCTGGCGGATGCCACCGACCTGCGCGAGCGGGTGCTGGCGCTGATCCGCTGCGAGCTGCAATCGATCATGGGCGGCACCGGCGAGGCCATGGGCGTGCTGGTGTACGAATGGCGTTCGCTGTCGGAGGAAAGCCAGGCCTACATCCTCCAACTGCGCGACAGCTACGAGCAGATCTGGCTGCAGGTGCTGGGTGAGGCGCAAGCCGAGGGCTACTTCAGTGCCGACCCGTTCATCCTGCGGCGCTTCCTCACCGGTGCGTTGAGCTGGACCACCACCTGGTTCCGTCCGGAAGGGCCGATGAGCCTGGATCAGCTGGCCGAACAGGCCTTGTCCCTCGTACTGAAGGACGACAAAAGCGCAGTGTGATCTCCGTCACACTGCGTTTTCGACAACTGTTGAATTGCAGCAATCTTCACGTAGTCTGCGACGTACGACCGGTAATCTGCAGGGAGCAGCGGTAAAAATGGAAGTTGGCAGGGGCCTTTCCCTGAAGGCATTGTGGTGTTCCTTGGTCCTGCTGGTTTCCACGCCGGTGCTGGCGACCCAGACCGTCCAGGTTGCCGGTGCGCATTTCCCACCCTATGTGATCAAGCCCGAGTCCGCCGGTGCCAGCGGCCTGCTGCTGGACATGCTGGCGGCGCTCAACGGGCTGCAGACCGATTACCGCTTCGTCGTGCGGCCCACCGCCATTCCACGGCGCTTCCGGGATTTCCAGGATGGGCGCATCGACCTGGCGGTGTTCGAGAATCCCGACTGGGGCTGGCAGGGCATCCCTGGCGCGCGGATCGACATGGGCCTGGAGGATGCGGAAGTCTTCGTCGCCAAGGCCCAGCCGGGGCGCGACCAGCATTATTTCGGCAATCTGACCGGCAAGCGCCTGGCGCTCTACAACGGCTATCACTACGGTTTCGCCGGCTTCAATCCCGATCCCGAGTTCCTCCAGCGCGAGTTCAACGCCAAGCTCACCTACTCCCACGACAGCAACCTGCGGATGTTGCTGCGTGAGCGGGCGGACATCGCCCTGGTCACCCGTTCCTATTTCAGCGCCTACCTGGAGCTGAACCCGGAGCAGGCCGGCCGCTTCCTGGTCAGCGACCGGCTGGACCAGCGCTACCACCATTACGCCATGCTGCGACCTGCGGCGCCCATCAGCGCCGCGCAGTTCACCCTGCTGCTGGACAAGCTGCGCGCCACCGGCGAATTGCAGCGGATCTTCGGGCGTTACGGGGTGGTGGTCAGGCCAGCCGCAGCGGGTAGCTCAACAACAGCAGATGGCAGAGGTTGACCGCCAGGTGCAGGGCGATGGCCAGGGATATCCGGCCGCTGTAGTGGAAAGCCAGGCCATAGCCCAGGCCGGCCAGCGTGGCCAGCACGGCGAACAGCGGACTGAAGGGCAGGTGCACGGCGCCGAACAGCAGGGCAGTGAGCGGTACGCCGTAGCGCGGGCCCAGCCTGGCGACCAGTAGCGGTTGCAGCAGCCCGCGAAACACCAGTTCTTCGGCCAGCACCACCGCCAGCAGATTGATCGCCAACCATGGCCAGAGGATCTCCGGCCATTTCGGCTGCCAGCCCACCAGGCCCGTTCCCAGCGCCAGCAGTGGTACCAGCAACAGGGTGGCGAGCACCGCCAGCCAGGCCCGCTGCGACGACCATGCCGCCGGTGGGCTCGGGCGTCCCAGCCACCAGGCCAGCAAGGTGGCGCCCACCAGCAATTTGTCCCAGGACAGGCGCAGGGCGTAGGGCGGCGCATCGACGCTCAGCGCCCGGGGCTCCCCCAGCGGCAGCGGGCTGAAGCCCGGCACCAGGTGCGCGGCCAGGGCCACGGAAGCGAGCAGGGTGACGGGCAGCCAGAGTCGCGCGGGCAGTTGGCGCTCGGCGAAGACCCAGCCGGCGTAGGCGACGCCTGCCAGCAGGGCGCTCACCTGCACGCCGCCAAGCCCCTGGCCAAGGGCGAGGACGATCAGCGGGAACAGCAGTTGCAGATGCAGCGGCATCACGCTGGGCTGCGTGGATGCCGCCGTGGGTTGTTCCGAGGATGACACGGGGTCAGCGGTCCTTGGCTTCCTTGGCATCCATTTCCGCATTGCGTTCGCGGACGCGCTTGAGTTGTTCTTCGGTCAGCGGCAGCTTCTTCGCCGTGTCGCGCAACAGCATCAGGCTGCCGACGATGGAACCGAGGGCAACAGCCAGTACCAGCCAGGCATACCAAGGCATGATCTTCTCCTGCGTAAGGGGCCATCACTCTATTCGATTGTGCGCGCCTTTCCACGTTCCCGAGAAATTCCAGTTTGTTCCATTCAGTTGGCGCGACACGCCGCGCGCTTGTCGCCGTCGGCGTGGATCAGGCGCTCGCGCAGCAGGTCGTAGCCCCAGTTGAAGGCCAGGGTGTAGGGCAGGAAGAACAGCAGCAGGCCGATATCCAGCAGGAAGGCCTCCAGCAGTCCGATCGACAGCCACCAGGCAGCCAGCGGCACCAGTACCAGCACCAGGCCCAGCTCGAACAGCGAAGCGTGGGTCACCCGCACCGCCAGGCCGCGCTCGAAGCCCAGGCGCCGCTGGGCGCGATCGAACAGGCTGTTGAACAGCATGTTCCAGAGCATCGCCACGGTGGAGAACATCAGCGTCAGCGCGCCCATGTGCGCCAGGGGCTTGTCCAGCACCAGGGACAACACCGGCGCGGTCAGAAGGACGGCCAGGCCTTCGAAGGCCATGGCGTGGAGGAGCCGCTCCTTGATGGACTTGTCCAGGGCGGTAGTGGTGGTCCGGTTCATGTTGGCCTCCTGGCTCCGAATGATTGGGATGGCCAGTATTCTCATCGGTCAGTAGGCTAAGGTTAAGTTGGCTACCATCGGGAAAACCGATATGAACTACTCACCCGAATCCCTTGAAGCCTTTGCCCAGGCCGTTGCACTGGGCTCTTTCAGCGCCGCCGCACGCAAGCTCGGCAAGAGCCAGTCGACCATCAGCGAAGCCATCGCCCGACTGGAAGCGGACCTCGGCCTGGAACTCTTCGACCGCGGCAGCCGCCAACCGAAGCTGACGGAAGCCGGGAGTCGCCTGCTGGAGCGGGTCGAGGACATCCTGGCCGCCTCCGACCGCCTGCAGCGCGCCGCGACCCAGCTCAGCGGCGGCCTGGAGCCCAGGGTCAGCCTGGCGCTGTCGGATACCTACCAGTCGGCGCAGTACGAGGCGCGCCTGGTCGAGTTGGAGCAGCGCTACCCGGACCTCGAATTCGAATGCCTGATCGCCGAGCACCGCGATGTGATCGAGCTGGTGGCCCAGGGGCGCGCCACCCTCGGCTTGCTGGCCGCCCAGCCAGGCTACCCGCCGGAACTGGGTGCGGCGCGGGTGGCCGAGCGTGCCGATTTCGGCCTGTTCGTGGCACTGGAGCACCCGCTGGCGCAGTTGCCCGATGTGCGCGAGAGCGACCTCGCCGGCTGGCGCCTGCTGCGCCTGAACACCCTGGGCGACGCCCTGGCGGTGGACGACGGCCTACCGCCCAGCGGAGGGCGCTGCTGGTCGGCGCCGAACTACCTGCTGTTGCTGGAGATGGCCACCCACGGTTTCGGCTGGGCCGAGCTGCCGCGCTGGCTGGTCAGCGGCTACGCCAACGGTCGCCTGCATGAATTGCAGGTGCCCGGCTGGCCGCGCAGCCAGGCGGTGGACGTGGTCTGGTCACGGCAACGGCGCCTGGGGCCGGCGGCGAACTGGTTGCTGGAACGCCTGCTGGAGCGCCCCCCGGCCCGCTGACGCCGGTTCTGGTAGCCTGGCCCGTTCAATTCAAGGAGGAAGTCATGCAAATCCCGGTAACTATCCAGGCTGGACTCTGGGGCTGGCTGGCGGCGAGCAGCCTGCTGATCGGCGCCGCCGTCGGCTTTCTGGTCAAGCTGCCGCAGAAGGTGGTGGCGTCGATCATGGCCTACGGCAGCGGGGTACTGGTGGCCGCGCTGTGCTTTGGCCAGATTCCCGAGGCCGAGCGCATCGGCGGGCTCTGGCCGACCCTGGCGGGGTTGCTGGCCGGTGGCGCGGTGTTCGTCCTGGCCAGCCAGTTCATCGACCGCCTGGAGCGGCATCAACGCAACAAGAGCGGCAACGCCGGCGGCGGCATGGTCGCCTTGCTGATCGCGGTGGGCGCCTTTCTCGACGGCATTCCCGAATCCCTGGGCCTGGGGCTTGGCCTGCTCGATGGCGGCCAGGTCAGCCTGCTGATGCTGGTGGCGATCTTCCTCGCCAACCTGCCCGAGGGCCTGGCCAGCGCCGCCGGGCTGCGCGAGGAAAAACGCAGTGGCTGGGTGGTGTTCGGGCTCTGGGGCGGCATTGCGCTGTTGTCCGGGCTGGCTGCCATGGCCGGGCCTGGCCTGTTCGCCGACCTGCCGCCCCACTGGCTGGCCTTCGCCCTGGGCTTCTCGGCGGGGGCGGTGCTCTGCATGCTGGTGGATACGCTGATCCCCGAAGCCTTCGAGAGCACCCATGCCTGGACCGGGCTGATCACCCTCGCAGGTTTTATGACGGCCTTCGCGCTGGACCATATTGTCTGAGCTTCGAAGAGTTGAGGCAGCGGCGCGTGTGGGCTTCCGCTACAATGCGCGCCGTTTCCGATTCGTATGAGATTGCCCCCATGTCCGCCTGTCAGACGCCGATCATTGTCGCCCTCGACTATCCCACCCGCGAAGCCGCCCTGCGGCTGGCCGACCAGCTCGACCCCAAGCTGTGCCGGGTCAAGGTAGGCAAGGAGCTGTTCACCAGCTGCGCGGCGGAAATCGTCTCGACCCTGCGTGACCGTGGCTTCGAGGTATTCCTCGACCTGAAATTCCACGACATCCCCAACACCACCGCCATGGCGGTCAGGGCTGCCGCCGAGATGGGCGTGTGGATGGTCAACGTGCACTGCTCCGGCGGCCTGCGCATGATGGCGGCCTGCCGCGAGACCCTGGACAAGTTCAATGGTCCCAAGCCATTGCTGATCGGCGTGACCGTGCTGACCAGCATGGAGCGCGAGGACCTGGCCGGCATCGGTCTGGACATCGAGCCCAAGGAGCAGGTGCTGCGCCTGGCCGGTCTGGCCGACAAGGCCGGCATGGACGGCCTGGTCTGCTCGGCCCAGGAAGCCGGCGACCTCAAGGCCGCCTACCCGGGCCTGCAGCTGGTGACTCCGGGCATCCGCCCGGCCGGCAGCGCCCAGGACGACCAGCGCCGCATCCTCACCCCGCGCCAGGCCCTGGATGCGGGTTCCGACTACCTGGTGATCGGCCGTCCGATCAGCCAGGCCGCCGATCCGGCCCAGGCGCTGGCCGCCGTCGTCGCCGAACTGGCGTGATGCCCCCCCTGGTGCGCTGCCGGCCTGGCAGCGCACCGTTCCGGCGGCTCAACGCACCTTGAGCACCAGCTTGCCGAAGTTCTCCCCGCTGAACAGCTTGCCCAGGGTTTCCGGGAAGCTTTCCAGTCCCGTCACCACGTCTTCCTTGCTCTTCAGTTCGCCGCTGGCCAGCCAGCCGGCGATGTCTCGAACCGCTTCGCCGAAGCGCGGCGCGTAGTCGAACACCACCATGCCTTCCATGCGCGCGCGGTTCACCAGCAGCGCCAGGTAGTTGGCCGGGCCCTTTACCGCTTCCTTGTTGTTGTACTGGCTGATGGCACCGCAGATGACGATGCGCGCCTTGCGGTTGATGCGGGTGAGCACGGCATCGAGGATCTCGCCGCCGACGTTGTCGAAGTAGACGTCCACACCCTTGGGGCACTCGCGCTTGAGGGCGGCGTGGAGGTTCTCGGCCTTGTAGTCGATGGCGCCGTCGAAGCCCAGCTCCTCAACCAGGTAACGGCACTTGTCGGCGCCACCGGCGATGCCCACCACGCGGCAACCCTTGAGCCGCGCGATCTGCCCGGCGACGCTGCCCACCGCGCCAGCGGCGCCGGAGATCACCACGGTCTCGCCGGCCTTGGGTTGGCCGACGTCGAGCAGGGCGAAATAGGCGGTCATGCCGGTCATGCCCAGGGCGGAGAGATAGAGGGGCAGGGGCGCCTGCTGCGGGTCCACCTTCTGGAAGTCGCGGGGCTCGCCCAGGTAGTAGTCCTGCACGCCGAGCACGCCGCAGACATGCGCGCCCACGGGGTAATCCGGGTGCTGCGACGCCACCACCTTGCCGATGCCCAGGGCGCGCATCACCTCGCCGATGGCCACCGGCGGGATGTAGGAGCGGGCGTCATTCATCCAGCCGCGCATGGCCGGGTCCAGGGACAGGTAGAGGTTCTCCACCAGCACCTGGCCGGGGCCGGGTTCGCCGGCCTGGGTCTCCACATAGGAAAAGGTGTCGCGGGTGGCCGGGCCGACCGGGCGCTGGGCAAGGAGGAACTGGCGGTTGAGCGGGGACATGGCAGGAACTCCAGGGGGGAAAGCCTTGGTGATAGTCCGCCGCTCCGGCGAGGGCAAGGTCGCTGTCCGGAGGGAATGTGATTCCATTAGTCAGGGTGATTTAGATTGCGACGTTTCATCATCTATCTGGATGGCCCGTTCACCAGGCTCCTGATGATGCTTACGTCGCACAGCATCGCCTGGCTAGACTCGGCGCAGTTTCCATTCCCGTCGAGGATGCACAGATGAGCATGAAGTTCTCCGGCCAGGTCGCCCTGGTGACCGGCGCCGCCAACGGTATCGGCCGCGCCACCGCCCAGGCGTTCGCCGCCGAAGGCCTGAAGGTAGTGGTTTCCGACGTGGACGCCGTTGGTGGCGAGGGCACCGTGGAGCTGATCCGCGCCGCCGGTGGCGAAGCGCACTTCATCCGTTGCGACGTGACCCGCGACGCCGATGTCCAGGCGCTGATGGCCGGCACCCTGGCCGCCTATGGCCGCCTCGACTACGCCTTCAACAACGCCGGTATCGAGATCGAGAAGGGCAAGCTGGCCGACGGCACCGAGGCGGAGTACGACGCCATCATGGGCGTCAACGTCAAGGGCGTGTGGCTGTGCATGAAGTACCAGATCCCCCTGCTGCTGGCCCAGGGCGGCGGCGCCATCGTCAACACCGCTTCCGTAGCCGGCCTCGGCGCGGCGCCGAAGATGAGCATCTACGCCGCTTCCAAGCATGCGGTGATCGGCCTGACCAAGTCGGCCGCGGTGGAGTACGCGCGCAAGAAGGTACGGGTGAACGCCGTCTGCCCGGCGGTGATCGACACCGACATGTACCGCCGTGCCCACGAGGCCGACCCGAAGAAGGCCGAGTTCGTCGCCAACATGCATCCGGTAGGGCGCATCGGCAAGGTCGAGGAGATCGCCGCGGCGGTGCTCTACCTCTGCTGCGACGCCGCTGGCTTCACCACCGGCCAGGCCCTGGCGGTGGATGGTGGCTCCACGGCGATCTGATTGCGGAACTCTCGTTCGCTGGTTGTTGGACGCTGTGCGTAGGATGGGTTGAGCTTGCGATACCCATCAGCCCTGTCCGCATGGGTATCGCTCCGCTCAACCCATCCTACGGGGAGAACCAAGGCGCCTTCGGGCGCCTTTTCTCATTTCTGCGGTGCGCTGTTCCAGTTCAGGATCAGCAGGGTGAGTACCCCGGCGATCAGGCCCCAGAAGGCCGAGCCGATGGACAGCAGGGTCATGCCCGAGGCGGTGACCATGAAGGTGATCAGCGCTGCCTCGCGCTCCTTGGGTTCCTGCATGGCGGCGGTGAGGCCGTTGCTGATGGAGCCGAACAGCGCCAGGGCGGCGATGGACAGCACCAGCTCCTTGGGCAGGGCGGCGAAGAGCGCCGCCAGGGTGGCGCCGAAGGTGCCGGCGATGCCATAGAAGATCCCGCACCAGACCGCGGCGGTGTAGCGCTTGCTCTTGTCTTCGTGGGCATGGGGGCCGGTGCAGATGGCCGCGCTGATGGCCGCCAGGTTGATGCCGTGGGAGCCGAAGGGCGCCAGCAGCAGGGAGGCGATGCCGGTGACCGAGATCAGCGGCGAGGCTGGCACCTGGTAGCCGTCGGCGCGCAGCACGGCGATGCCGGGGATGTTCTGCGAGGCCATGGCCACCACGAACAGCGGGATGCCGATGCTGATCACCGCGGTCACCGAGAACTCCGGCGTGGTCCACACGGGTTCGGCCAGGGCGAAGGAGAAACCGCTGAAGTCCAGCTGGCCCAGCACGGCCGCCATCACGCAACCCACCAGCAGCGCCACCAGCACGGCGTAGCGTGGCTGCAGGCGCTTGAACAGCAGGTAGCTGAAGAACATCGACAGCACCAGGGCGGTGCGGTGCTGGGCGGCAATGAAGATCTCGCTGCCGATCTTGAACAGGATGCCGGCCAGCAGGGCGGCGGCCAGGGAGGCCGGCAGGCGCCGCATCAGGCGTTCGAAACCGCCGGTCAGGCCCACCAGGGCGAGGAGGGCGGCGCAGACCACGAATGCACCTATGGCCTCGCCATAGCTCACCCCCGGCAGGCTGGTGATCAGCAGCGCGGCGCCGGGCGTGGACCAGGCCACGACTATGGGGGTGCGGTAGCGCAGCGACAGGCCGACGGTGGTCAGGGCCATGCCGATGGACAGGGCCCAGATCCACGAGGAAATCTGCGCATTGCTCAGCCCCGCGGCCTGGCCGGCCTGGAACATCAGCACCAGGGAGCTGGTGTAGCCGGTGAGCATGGCGATGAAACCCGCCACCACGGCGGAGGGCGAAGAGTCGGCCAGCGGGCGCAGGCGTGGCGGGTTGGCCGGGGTTTCCGAGCTTGGGGTCATCAGATCTTTCCGTGTACGTCGGCCAGGATGGGGTAGAGCGAGGCCACCAGCAGCAGGGCCATGCCGATGTTGAACAGGCGCAGTATGCGCGGTTCGGCCAGCCAGCGGCGCAGCAGGCTGCCGGCCACGGTCCAGAGGCCGACGCTGGGGCAGTTGACCAGGGCGAAGAGGGCGGCGATCAGCACCACGTTCACCACGAAGTTTTCCTGCGGGGTGTAGGTGGTGATGGCGCCGATGGCCATGACCCAGGCCTTGGGGTTGACCCACTGGAAGGCCGCCGCCTGGATGAAGGTGAAGGGTTTCGGGCGCTTCTGCGCCTTGTCCGCGTCCGGTGCGCCGGAGCCGGCGATCTTCCAGGCCAGGTAGAGCAGGTAGGCGGCGCCGAGGTAGCGCAGCGCCGTGTAGAGCACCGGCACTTGCTCGAACACCTGGCTGAGGCCAAGGCCCACGGCCATCACCAGCACCATGAAGCCGACGCTGATGCCGAGCATGTGCGGCACGCTACGGCGCACGCCGAAGTTCACCCCGGAGGCGAGCAGCATCATGTTGTTGGGGCCGGGCGTCACCGAGGTGACGAAGGCGAAGAGGATGAAGGCGAAGATCAGTTCCAGGCTCATGGCGGTCACCGTGTCGTAATGCCCGCAGACTAAGGCCAGGGGCCGGGCAGCGTCGCGATACAGCAACGTGCGGGTTGAGCGATACAGTCCATTGGCACACCCGGGTTCAGCGGCTACTGTGATGCTTTTGCTGCCTGGAGACATGCACATGGACGAGAACCCCTACGCCGCCCCGCAGGTGGACCTGGTGGAGGACGCGGGGCCGCGGCAGATGAACGGCTGGACTGCCGGGCACCTCAGGCTGCTGGCCTGGTTGAGCCTGGTCTGCGCGCTGGGCACGCTGATTTTGCTCGGGGTCGCGGTAGCCGCTGGCGCCACCGAGGACCAGCAACTGATACGGCTGACCGACTGGTTCGGCGTGGCCCTGACCCTGCTGGGCTGCTACCTGCTGATCCGGCTCAAGCTGTTCGCCGAGGCGCGCTTTGGCGCCGAGCACCTGGCGCGGCCGATATGGGCGCTGGTGCTGTTCAGCCTGCTTATCGAGGTGGTGGACTTCGTGCTGGGCGATGCCGCCACCGAGCCGGGCTGGCCGATGCTCTTCTACTTCGGGCTGATCGCCGTGCTTGGCGCTATCACCGCCTGGTACGGCGTGCGCCTGCTCAAGGTGCAGAACGCCTATCCGGTGTTCCGGGTCATGGGCTGGCTGGACCTGGTGGGCGGCATCATGATGGCCACCATCGTGCTGATGCTGATCGGTGTGCTGCCGCTGATCGCCGCCAACGTGGCGTTGATGCTGGTGTTCTTCCGTGGCGCGAAGGAGCTGCGGGACGCCGGCTAGTCGTCGGTATCGTTCTGGCGTGCGGTGCACAGCGCCTGGTTGACTGCCAGCCAGCCTTGCACCGCGTCCGCCCCGGCCTCGCCGAAGGCGCGCCGCAGCAGGCGTGCCTGTTCCCGGCGCAGGGCCTGTTCCAGCTTGGCCCCTTCGGCGGTGAAACCCAGCAGACGCTTACGCTTGTCGTCACTGGCGGCCACGCTTTCCACCAGCTTCATCTCGATCAGCTGCCGCAGCGGCGTGTTCAACGCCTGCTTGGTCACGCCGAGGTAACCCAGCAGCTGCTTGACGCTCAGTCCCGGGTACTTGGCGATGAAGAACAGGATGCGATGGTGGACCCGCGACAGGCCCCGCCGGGCGAGGATTTCGTCCGGCTTGCTGGTGAAGGCCTGGTAGCCGAAGAAGAAGGCTTCCATGGCGGCCTGCTGAATGGCGGAATTTTTCAGGTCAAGCATATTGACGTATCTGCCACGGTCGTCGTAGTTTCGGTCAACCAGTTTGACTTAATTTCCTCGCTTCCGCACCCGGTGACAATCCATGGCCTTCTCCGAACGCATCGCCCGCCTGAAAAGCTCCCTGATCCGCGAAATCCTTGCCGCCGCCCAGCGCCCGGAAGTGATGTCCTTCGCCGGAGGCCTGCCGGCCGAGCCGATGCTGCCGAAGGTGGAGTGGGACGAGATGCCGGCCAGCATGGGCCAGTACGGCATGAGCGAGGGCGAGCCGGCGCTGCGCGAAGCCATCGCCGCCGAGGCGCGCGCCTTGGGCGTGGCCTGCGAGGCGAGCCAGGTGCTGATCGTCAGCGGCTCCCAGCAGACCCTGGACCTGGCCTCCAAGCTGTTCATCGATCCGGGCACCGAAGTGCTGCTGGAAGCGCCCACCTACCTGGCGGCCCTGCAGGCCTTCCAGCTGTTCGGCGCTGATTGCATCGCCGTTCCCCAGGAAGCCGACGGCCCGGAAATCGCCGCCCTGCGCCAGCGCCTGGAGCAGCACAAGCCGTCCTTCGCCTACCTGATCCCGACTTTCCAGAATCCGTCCGGCACCCGCTACAGCGAAGCCAAGCGCGACGCGGTCGCCGCGCTGCTGGACGAATTCGGCGTGACCCTGATCGAAGACGAACCCTACCGTGAGCTGGTGTTCGACGAAGGCAGCGCCACTCCCATCGTCAGCCGCCTGAAGAAGGCCAGCTGGATCTACACCGGCACCGTCTCCAAGACCCTGCTGCCGGGCCTGCGGGTGGGCTTCCTGATCGCCACGCCGGACCTCTTCCCGCACCTGCTGCGGCTGAAGCAGTCCGCCGACCTGCACACCAACCGCATTGGCCAGTGGCAGGCGCTGCAATGGTTCGGTACCGAGCAGTACCGCCAGCACCTGGCCGAGCTGCGTGACTTCTACCGCTTGCGCCGCGACAACATGCAGGCCTCGCTGGAAGAGCACTTCGCTGATCTGGCCACCTGGGAAATCCCCCAGGGTGGGCTGTTCTTCTGGCTGACCCTGAAGCAGCCGCTGGACACCCGCACCCTGCTCAAGCCCGCGCTGGAGCAGAACGTCGCCTTCATGCCGGGCGAGCCGTTCTTCATCGACCCGGACAAGCACCCGGGCCACCTGCGCCTGAACTTCAGCCACGTGGCACCCGAGCGCCTGGGCGAGGGCCTCAAGCGCCTCGCCGGCGTGATCCGTCAGGCTCAGGCTGCCGAAGCCGCCTGATCACAAGAGGAGGAGCGCGATGTACAAGGTTTACGGCGATTACAAGTCCGGCAACTGCTACAAGGTCAAGCTGATCCTCAATCTGCTCGGCGTGCCCTATCAGTGGGTGCCGGTGGATATCCTCAAGGGCGAGACCGAGAGCGCCGAGTTCCTCGAGAAGAACCCCAATGGCAAGATTCCGGTGCTGGAACTGGACGATGGCACGACCCTCTGGGAGTCCAACGCCATCCTCAACTTCCTCGCCGAGGGCAGCGACCTGCTGCCCGCCGAGCCGCGCCTGCGCACCCAGGTGCTGCAGTGGCAGTTCTTCGAGCAATACAGCCATGAGCCCTATGTGGCGGTGGCGCGCTTCATCCAGCTCTACCAGGGCATGCCGGAAGACCGCCTGGAAGAGTACAAGGTCTGCCAGGTGCGCGGACTGAAGGCCCTCAAAGTGATGGAGAAGCAGCTGCAGCGCACGCCGTACCTGGTGGGTGACCGCTATTCCATCGCCGATATCGCCCTCTACGCCTACACCCATGTGGCCCATGAAGGTGGTTTCGACCTCTCCGGCTTCCCGGCGATTCTTGCCTGGCTGGAGCGCGTGGCCAGCCATCCGCGTCATGTGGGCATGTTTGACTGAGTTCGCTCGGGTCTGAGGAGCCCTGCCGCAAGGTGGGGCTTTTTCGTGGTTCCTGAGGGATTGCCGAGGTGGTTTGGTTTTTAGCTCATTTCCGCGTGGCCTGCGGGTTTCTGTTTCGCCCTCCCGGGCGAGTCCCTTTTCCAATCGTTGAAAAGGAACCAAGAAACTTGCCCCTGCATCCGGGTTTGGCTTCGCCAAACTTCCCTCATTCCATCGCTGCTCCAGGGGCCCGGCGCGAGGGGCCATCCATGGCCCCACACGCCTCTCGCGGCATCCATGCCGCTCGTCCCCTTCCACAGCGATTCCGCTCGGCCTCCTGAAGGGGCGCTCCGCGCGGCGTCACCTTCGCTGCCCTTTGTCAGACCCGGCGAGGCATCAGGCGCGAGTCACCCCTCTCCCTCCGGGAGAGGGGCTGGGGAGAGGGAAACATCTGCAAGCTGGGAGCCAATCTAGGCACTCACACAAAATTGCCAATCCAGTGCGTGCAGGTCTTCGTGAAGCCCCCCCTTTTCACAGGCATGAAAAAGCCGGCTTGCGCCGGCTTCTTCAAAGCGCTTGAACTCAGTTGTTGATCAGGCTGAGGAATTCGCTACGGGTGGCGGCGTTCTCGCGGAACTCGCCGAGCATCACCGAGGTGACCATGGAGGAGTTCTGCTTCTCCACGCCGCGCATCATCATGCACATGTGCTGGGCTTCGATGACCACGGCCACACCCAGGGCGCCAGTGACCTTCTGCACGGCCTCGGCGATCTCGCGGCTGAGGTTTTCCTGGATCTGCAGGCGGCGGGCGTACATGTCGACGATGCGCGCGACCTTGGACAGGCCCAGTACCTTGCCGTTGGGGATGTAGGCCACGTGGGCCTTGCCGATGAACGGCAGCAGGTGGTGTTCGCAGAGCGAGTACAGCTCGATGTTCTTCACCAACACCATTTCGCTGTTGTCGGAGCTGAACAGGGCGCCGTTGGTGACTTCTTCCAGCGTCTGCTGGTAGCCGCGGCAGAGGTACTGCATCGCCTTGGCGGCACGCTTCGGGGTGTCGAGCAGGCCTTCACGGGAGACATCTTCGCCGAGCTGGCCGAGGATCGCGGTGTAATGCTGTTCCAGGGACATGGAAATTCCTGTGGGGATTTACGCAAAGGCGAAGGGTAGGGCGCCAAGGGGGCGGCTGGCAAGGGCCGGCTGCACCGGGAGCCCGCCCGAGCGCCGGGTGTGTCACTCGTCGCGGCCTTCCATCATGGTCCGCCGCAGCATCACGTAGACGGCGCCGGTGCCGCCGTGCTTCGGCAGGCAGGAGGTGAAGCCCAGCACTTGCGGGTGCTGGCGCAGCCAGGTGTTGACGTGGCTCTTGATCAGCGGACGCTTGCCGTCCACGCGCGCGGCCTTGCCATGGGTAACGCGTACGCAGCGCACCTCGAAACGGTTGGCCTCGGCAATGAAGTCCCAGAGGGTCTCGCGGGCCTTCTCCACGGTCATGCCATGCAGGTCGAGGCTGCCGTCGAAACCGATCTGGCCCAGCTTGAGCTTGCGCATCTGGCCTTCCTGCACGCCGTCGCGGGCCCAGTGCAGTTCGTCCTCGGCGCCGACGTCGATGACGAACTGGTCGGACAGGCCATCCACCTTCACATTGGCCACACTCTGGGTGGCGTTCTGCCTGCGATTGGCCAGTTGCTTGTGGTCGGTGCGGACCTTGCCGGTGTCGGCGCGATCGTTCTGGATGCGCTTCACACCGCGCATTTCCATGGTGAACAGGGAGCTTTCGTCGTCTTTCTGGGCGTCGTCTTGCATACAGGCCTCCGCGAAGGGCGGCTAGTTTACCCAAATGCTCCGCTCGAGGCTCTCAGTCGCGCTTCTTCATCAGGTGCGGCGACATGTTGAGGTCGTTGCGCCGCCGCGAGCGCCGTCGGCTGAGACGCCAGCCGAGCACACCGACCCAGAGGAAAAGCAGGCCGAACAGCAGGAGCACGATGGCGGCGCCGGTACTGTCGTTCAGGGGGCCAAGGGCCGGGGGGCGGCCGAGCAGGGTGGCCGCGCCGGCCATCGCCAGCAGCACGCCGAAGCCGGCCAGCAGCGCGGCCAGGGCCGCGGCGAAGCGCCAGCGCCAACTGCCTTGGCGCCGAGGGCGCAGGCGGCGGGCATTGAAACCATCGGATAACTTCATCCGGACGTCCTCTTGCTTGATCGGGATATGACCGGCACCAGCTGGCGGTGGTTCCGGTCATGCCCCGCGCGGATGTCGCGGGATGTAACGAGCCCGCTAGATGAGCGCCTTGGCCTGGGGCACCACGCTGGCGAAGTTGTCGGCCAGCGCGATGACCTCGACACGGTGCATGTCCTGCGCACTGATGACGCCACCGTCGACGGTCGGCAGGTCGCGAGTCGCGCAGGCCGCGCTCACCAGCGTGCAGCGATAACCATAGTCCTTGGCGGCGCGGACCGTGGTGCTGATGCTGGAATGGGTCATGAAGCCGCAGACGATCAGGTCGAGGTGGCCGATGTTCTGCAGGTGGTCATGCAGGTCGGTGCCGGCGAAGGCGTTGGGCAGGCGTTTCTCGACCACTATCTCGCCCGGCAGGGGCGCTGCTTCGGGCAGGTGCTCGCCGCGCGCGCCACGGGGGTCGAAGATGCCGCCAGGCACACCCAGGTGCTTCACATGGACGATGGCGCTGCCCATGGCGCGAGCGGCGGCCAGCAGGCTGGCGATCTCGCCGAGGGCGTCGTCCAGGCCGGGCAGGGCGAGGACGCCGCTGCGGTATTCTTCCTGGGCGTCGATGATCACCAAGGTGGCATTGTTCAGGCTGGCGGGCGGGTAGCCACGGCCACTGAGCTGGAACATTGATTTCGGGGCGGACATGCGAATCTCCAGGTACGACATGGCCACTATTGTCCGCCCTGCGGCGGAATAAGTGAACCATGGACCAAGGTCCAGTTGCCCAGTGTAGACGTGCCCACCAACGGCCGCGCGGTCCGAGGGGGTGGTGGGAGGCTTCCGTTCGTCGGCCACTGCGGGCTGCCGCGGCCGGGCAGGGGTGCTAGAATCGGCGGCCCGCTTTCTGAGGTAGTTGCCGTGTCCGAGTCCCGCCTGCGCACCCTGCGTGATCACATCCGCTGGGCTGTCAGCCGTTTCCATGCTGAGAATCTGTTCTTTGGTCATGGCACCGACAACGCCTGGGATGAAGCGCGCCAATTGGTATTGGGCGCGCTGCACCTTCCCTACGAAATTGCCGATGGCTACCTGGATTGCCGCCTGGAGGACGACGAAAGCGCCCGCCTACGCGAGCTGCTGCTCCGGCGCATCGAGGAGCGCGTACCGGTGGCCTACCTGCTGGGCGAGGCCTGGTTCTGCGGCATGCCCTTCATCGTCGACGAGCGTGTGCTGGTGCCGCGTTCGCCCATCGGCGAGCTGATCCAGCAGCGATTCGCCCCCTGGCTACCCCATGAACCGGCGCGGGTGCTCGACCTCTGCACCGGTTCCGGTTGCATCGGCATCGCCTGTGCCCACACCTTCCCGGACGCCGAGGTGGTACTCGGCGACCTGTCCTTCGACGCACTGGAAGTGGCCAACCTGAACATCGAGCGCCACGGCCTGGAAGACCGCGTCTACACCGTGCAGGGCGATGGCTTCGACGGCCTGCCGGGCCAGCGCTTCGACCTGATCGTCTCCAACCCGCCTTATGTGGATGCCGAGGACTTCGCCGACATGCCGGCCGAGTTCCTCCACGAGCCCGAACTGGGCCTGGCGTGCGGCGACGATGGCCTGGACCTGGTACGACGGATGCTCGCCGAAGCGGCCGACCACCTGACCGAAAAGGGCTTGCTGATCGTCGAAGTGGGCAATAGCCAGGTGCACGTCGAGTCGCTCTATCCGGAAGTGGACTTCCTCTGGCTGGACTTCGAACATGGCGGCCACGGCGTATTCATGCTCAGCGCCAGGCAGTGCCGCGAACACCAGGAGCTGTTCCGTTCGCGAGTCAAAGCCTGACCCCAGGGGTCAGTGGGTGGTGATCCAGATCAGCAAGCCTGCCTGGAACACGGCGAAAGCCACCAGGCAGGTAATGGTGAAGCGCAGCCCGCCGTCCTCGCGCTTGTAGACGGCGATGCGCTCTTCCAGCTTGCGGATCTCCACCTCCTGGCGCTGCAGGTTCTGGTCGGCCTGCTCGAGCATCGCGGCGGCGTCCTGCAGGCTGACCGGCTGGACCTTCTCGCGGTGCCAGTCGCCGTGCAGTTCGCTGACCCGGCCGGCGCCATAGTTGGCCTTCAGCTGCAGGTTGTCCTGATACTCCACCGTGAACCCCTGGGCCTTCAGCACATGGTCGCGGCGCAGGCGCAGGTCGTTGTCCAGGGCGTCCCTGGTCGGCAGGGCGCCACCCTCGACGCGATAGTGCGCCCAGCGTTGCTTGGCCCAACCGATGCCCTGGGCCAGCAAAAAGCGTCCCAGCCCCCGGTTCAGCGGCTCCAGGCTGAGGCCGCCGTCAGGGCCGAAACGGACTTCCTTGCTGCGGTGGTCGACCCAGACCTCCAGCAGATTCTGTTCCTTGTGCACCCGCTGCCCGGGCAAGCCGACACTCAGGCGCAGCAGGCTCTGCTCCTTGCTGTGGCGTTCCACCCGACCCAACTCGACGAAACGCAGCGGCCGCGACCCGGTGTGGCGGTCGATGGGCAGCGGGGCGAGACGCAGCAACTCGAACGTCTCGGCCGCCAGGTCCGCCCAGGGATGAGGCTGGGGCTCGGCCTCGTCGGCGCTCTGCGGTTCAGCGGGTGCTGGGCTTTCGGTCATCGGGAAGTACCTGGTGGGAGCCGGCAAAGACGGATCTAGTACGTCCGTTCAGTTTCTGTGTGAAAAGCTACCTTAGTGCGGAGACATTTCGTACAGATTCTGAGGATTTATCGGCTGTGCTTCGCGTTTCTGGAGTCAGGCAGTTCCCGGATGAAGGCGATCAGGCGCTCGCCCAGCTCCCGCGCCAGGGGTAGCTGCGGGTTGCGGTAGGAGTCCAGCTGTTGCGCCATGTCCATGGGGACGATGCGCAGCATGTGGTTCATTCCATCGATGATGGTCAGCTGGGCGTCGGGGCGGACCGCCTTGAGCAGTTTGGCGTCGCCCACGCTGACCTGGATGTCATGGCTGCCTTGCAGGATCAGCGCGGGTATCCGCAGTCGGCCGAAGGCCTCTGCCGGGTCCTGGCGGAACAGGGAGATCAGGTAGGGCTGCACGCTGGGGCGGAACAGTACCTCCAGCTCCTTGGGCACCTGCGCCACCTGCTGGCCCGCCCGCAGGCTGCTCAGCAGGGCTTCGCTCTGGGCCAGCAGCGGAGGCGGCAGGCGATTCTGCAACTGGGCGCTCAGCAGCTGGTCGATGGGCCGTGCGCTGCCGGCGATGCTGACCAGCGCGTCGGCGCCGGCGGCGTCCGCGGCCAGGCCGGCGACCAGCGCACCTTCGCTGTGGCCGATGAGGATCAGTTGGGAGAAACGCGGGTCGTGCTTCAGGCGCTGGCCCCAGGCGGCGGCGTCGGCTGCATAGAGCTCGATGCTGAGCTGGCGCTCGTCCGCGCCGGCGGGGTAGCTGGCGGCGACGCCGCGCTTGTCGTAGCGCACGCTGGCGATGCCGTTGCGGGCGAGCAACTGGGCGAGCTTCTTCAGGCTGTCGTTGCGTCCGCCCTGGGGGTTGTTGCCGTCGCGGTCGGTGGGGCCGGAGCCGGCGATGATCAGCGCCACCGGCACGGCTTGCTCGGTCTTCGGCCGCAGCAGGGTGCCCTGCAGCACACCGTTGCCGGTGTCCAGCTCGATGGGCCGTTGCAACACGCTTTGCGGCGCGGCCTGGGCGAGGCCGGCGAGGAGGGGGAGAAGCAGGAGGAAGATTCGCAGCATGGGAAGTTCGATATCGATGACTTCGGGTTTGACGCGACCGGCGCGACAAGGTTCGAGGGGTGAACTGGCCGGACGCCGCGGGTATACTGCTCGACCTTCGATCGAGGCCCATTTCTGCGGAGCACTGTGCATGTCCGGCAACACCTACGGCAAGCTGTTCACCGTCACCACCGCTGGCGAAAGCCATGGTCCGGCGCTGGTCGCCATAGTCGACGGCTGCCCGCCGGGGCTGGAACTGTCGCTGGAGGACCTGCAGCGTGACCTGGACCGCCGCAAGCCGGGCACCAGCCGCCACACCACCCAGCGCCAGGAAGCCGACGAGGTGGAAATCCTCTCCGGCGTGTTCGAAGGCAAGACCACCGGTTGCGCCATCGGCCTGTTGATCCGCAACACCGACCAGAAGTCCAAGGACTACTCGGCGATCAAGGACCTGTTCCGCCCGGCCCACGCCGACTACACCTACCACCACAAGTACGGCATCCGCGATTACCGTGGCGGCGGCCGTTCCTCGGCGCGGGAAACCGCCATGCGCGTCGCCGCTGGCGCCATCGCCAAGAAGTTCCTGGCCACCCAGGGCATCACCGTGCGTGGCTACATGAGCCAGCTCGGCCCCATCGAGATCCCCTTCAAGACCTGGGATTCGGTGGAGCAGAACGCCTTCTTCAGCCCTGACCCGGACAAGGTGCCGGAGCTGGAGGCCTACATGGACCAGCTGCGTCGCGACCAGGATTCCGTGGGCGCCAAGATCACCGTGGTCGCCGAAGGCGTGCCGCCGGGCCTGGGCGAGCCGATCTTCGACCGCCTGGACGCCGAACTGGCCCATGCGCTGATGAGCATCAACGCGGTGAAGGGCGTGGAGATCGGCGCCGGCTTCGACAGCGTGGCCCAGCGTGGCACCGAGCATCGCGACGAGCTGACCCCGGAAGGCTTCCTGTCCAACAACGCCGGCGGCATTCTTGGCGGCATTTCCTCGGGCCAGCCGATCATCGCCAACCTGGCGCTCAAACCCACTTCCAGCATCACCACCCCGGGCCGCTCCATCGATGTCCAGGGCAATCCGGTGGACGTGATCACCAAGGGCCGCCACGACCCCTGCGTGGGTATCCGCGCCACGCCCATAGCCGAAGCCATGATGGCCATCGTGCTGATGGACCACCTGCTGCGCCATCGCGCGCAGAACGCCGACGTGCGGGTCGATACCCCGGTGCTCGGCCAGCTGTGACCGGAGGCGCGAACGCGCTGCCCTATTGGCGGCTGTCGAGCTTCTACCTCTTCTACTTCTCCCTGTTGGGCGCCACGGCGCCTTTCCTCGGCCTGTACTTCGCGCACCTGGGCTTCTCCAGTGCGCGCATCGGCGAGCTGCTGGCCATTCCCATGCTGATGCGCTGCGTGGCGCCCAACCTCTGGGGCTGGCTGGGGGACCGCAGCGGCCGGCGCCTGGATATCGTGCGCTTCGGCGCCTTCTGCACCCTGGTCACCTTCTCGCTGATCTTCGTCAGCCACAGCTATGCCTGGCTGGCGTTGATCATGGCCCTGCACGCGTTCTTCTGGCATGCGGTGCTGCCGCAGTTCGAGGTGATCACCCTGGCCCACCTCAAGGACCAGGCGGCGCGCTACAGCCAGGTGCGGCTCTGGGGTTCCATCGGTTTCATCCTCACGGTGATCGGCCTGGGCGTGCTGTTCGAGGCGTTCAGCCTGGACCTCTACCCCTGGGCGCTGGTGTTCATCATGGCGGGCATCGTCCTCAGCAGCTTCTGGGTGCCCAACGCCATACCCCAGGCGCGGCCGGACATTTCGGATCAAGGCGGCTTCCTCGCCCAGCTGCGTCAGCCGGGCGTGCTTGCCTTCTATTTGTGCGTGGGGTTGATGCAGTTGTCCCACGGGCCCTACTACAGCTTCCAGACCATCTACCTGGAGTCCCTCGGCTATTCGCGCAGCCTGATCGGCCAACTGTGGGCGCTGGGGGTGGTGGCCGAAGTGCTGCTGTTCCTGGTGATGGCGCGCATCCTGACGCGCTACTCGGTGCGCGTGGTGCTGCTGGCCAGCTTCCTGATCGCCGCGCTGCGCTGGCTGCTGCTGGGCAACTTCGCTGACCAGCTGCCGGTGCTGCTGTTCGCCCAGTTGCTGCACGCGGCGACCTTCGGCAGCTTTCACGCGGCCGCCATCCATTTCGTGCAACGTCGCTTCGGACCCCGCCAGCAGGGCCAGAGCCAGGCGCTCTACGCCGCCCTGGCCGGTACCGGCGGCGCCCTCGGTGCGCTCTACTCCGGTTACAGCTGGAGCACCCTGGGGCCGGTCTGGACCTACGGCATCGCCAGTCTCGCGGCACTCGCCGCAGCCATTATCATTGCCACCCGATTGCAAGAGGAGCGGGCATGAATCGCCAACAACTCGCCCAGGAAATCATCGAAGCAGGACGCTTCCTTTATGGTCGCGGCTGGTCCCCGGCCACCAGCAGCAACTACTCGACGCGCCTGTCGGCCGACCAGGCGCTGCTCACCGTTTCCGGCAAGCACAAGGGCCAGCTCGGCCCGGACGATGTGCTGGCCACCGACCTGGACGGCAACAGCCTGGAGCCGGGCAAGAAGCCCTCGGCGGAAACCCTGCTGCACACCCAGCTGTACCGCTGGAAGCCGGAAATCGGTGCGGTGCTGCACACCCACTCGGTGAACGCCACCGTGCTCTCGCGCCTGACCCTGGCCGATTCCCTGGTGTTCGCCGACTACGAACTGCAGAAGGCCTTCAGCGGTGTCAGCACCCATGAATCCCAGGTGCTGGTGCCGATCTTCGACAACGACCAGGACATCGCCCGCCTGGCCGCCAAGGTGCAACCCTGGCTGGACGAGCACCCCGACTGCGTGGGTTACCTGATCCGTGGCCACGGCCTCTATACTTGGGGGCCGCGCATGAGCGATGCCCTGCGCCAGGTCGAAGCCTTCGAGTTTCTCTTCGAGTGCGAGCTGAAGATGCTCTCGATCACCCAGCGTTGACGCTTCCTTCACACGAAGATGCCTGACTGAATTCCGGCGCCTCCGACCCGCCCCAGAGCCGGGAGGAGGCCTCGCAAGGAGTACCCCGATGAGCAGCCTGACCGTCTACCACGAATCCAGCCCCGACCTGCCGAACAAGGTCCTGACCCACCTGGATGACATCGCCTCCACCCTGGCGTCCGTCGGCGTGCGCTTCGAACGCTGGGAAGCCAGCGCCGCCATTGCACCCGGCGCCAGCCAGGACGAAGTGCTGGCCGCCTACCGCACGCAGATCGACCGGCTGAAGCAGGAGCAGGGCTACGTCACCGTGGACGTGGTCAGCCTCGATAGCGACCACCCGCAGAAGGCCGAATTGCGCGCCAAGTTCCTCGACGAGCATCGCCATGGCGAGGACGAGGTGCGCTTCTTCGTCGCCGGCCGTGGCCTCTTCACCCTGCATATCGACGACTACGTCTACGCCGTGCTGTGCGAGAAGAACGACCTGATTTCGGTGCCGGCCGGCACGCGCCACTGGTTCGACATGGGCGAGCGCCCGCACTTCGTCGCCATCCGCCTGTTCAACAACCCGGAAGGCTGGGTCGCCCAGTTCACCGGCGACGAGATCGCGAAAAGCTTCCCCCGGCTGGAAGACTGAGCCCGCACCACCGCGCGGGGCCCGGGCCCCGCGCATCCGTCTGATTCACCGGAGTTCCCCATGCCCATCAAGGCCATCCTCACCGATATCGAAGGCACCACCAGCGCGGTGAGCTTCGTCTTCGACGTGCTCTTCCCCTTCGCCACCCGCTACCTGCCGGAGTTCGTGCTGACCCGCGCCGACGAGCCTGCGGTGGCGCAGCAGATCGAGGCGGTGCGTGCTGAAAGCGGCGAGGCCGGCGCCAGCGTCGAGCGGGTGGTGGAGATTCTCCTCGGGTGGATCGCCGAAGACCGCAAGGCCACGCCGCTCAAGGCGTTGCAGGGCATGGTCTGGGAGCAGGGCTACAACGCCGGCCAGCTCAAGGGCCATGTCTACCCGGACGCGGTGGAAGCCCTGCGCCGCTGGAGCGAGCAGGGATACCACCTCTACGTCTATTCCTCGGGCTCCATCCAGGCGCAGAAGCTGATTTTCGGTTGCTCCGAGGCCGGTGACCTGACGCCGTTGTTCGCCGGCTACTTCGATACCACCTCCGGCCCCAAGCGCGAGGCGGACTCCTACCGGGGCATCGCCGCCGCCATCGGCCTGCTGGGCGACGAGATCCTGTTCCTCTCGGACGTGGTCCAGGAACTGGACGCCGCGCGCGACGCCGGCATGCAGACCATCGGCCTGGCCCGCGAGGGCGGCGAGTTGGGCGATCACCAGACCGTGGCCAGTTTCGCGGTTATCGATCTGACGCGGATCTGATTCGCGCAGCAATCGTCTGACGGAGCGCGAGGAAGGCTTCTGTCGGCCGATCTATCCTTGGGGTGACTGCAACCATCCGGGAGCGTCCCCATGGGTTCCTGCCTCTGCGTCGTCACGGCCCGTCCGGGTCTGTACAGGGCACCTTGCGGCCGGTCGTCCAGCGCGACTATCCGGCCATGACCCGCTTCATTGTCTTGATGTTGCTCGCGCTGTTGGCGTTGCCGGCGGTAGCCGACCAGAAGTCGGCCTGGCAGGCCCTGCGCGAGGGCAAGGCCTTTCTCCTGCTGCGCCATACCACGGCCCCCGGCACCGGCGACCCGGAAGGTTTTCGCCTGGGCGATTGCAGTACCCAGCGCAACCTCAGCGACAAGGGGCGCCAGGAAGCCAAGCGCTGGGGGCGGCTGCTGACGGGGCGCAAGGTGGAGAAACCGCGTCTCTACACCAGCAACTGGTGCCGGGCCCAGGACACCGCCCAGGAAATGGGCCTGGGGGCGGTGGAAACCCTCTCCGCGCTGGACTCCTTTTTCAGCGACCCCGAAAGCCAGGCCGCGCAGACGGTGGAGTTGCGCAAGGCCATCGACAAGGTGCCCAAGGACCGCCCGGTGGTCATGGTCAGCCACCAGGTCAATATCAAGGCCCTGACGGGAATCTCGCCGAAGAACGGCGAGGGGCTGATCATCGAACTCCCCCTGGCCGATCCGCCGAAGGTCCTTGCTCATATCGCGCCGCCCTGAACGAGCGGGCCTCCTTCAGATCAGCAGCAACTGGTCCTGCACGGGCTGCAGGTTCACCCCTTCGAGCTTCAGCAGCAGTGCCTTGCGCGGCAGTCCGCCGGCATAGCCGGTGAGGCTGCCGTCGCGGCCGATTACCCGGTGACAGGGAATGATGATGGAGATCGGGTTGGCGCCGTTGGCGGTGCCCACGGCGCGGACCGCTTTCGGCTTGCCGATGCTTTCCGCCAGCTCGCTGTAGCTGGTGGTGCGTCCGAAGGGGATTTGCAGCAGGGCCTGCCAGACCTGCTGCTGGAAAGGTGTGCCGTGAGGGGCGAGAAGCAGGTCGAAGCGCTTGAGCTTGCCGGCGAAGTAGCGGTCCAGTTGCCGGCAGGCTTCGTCGAACTGACGGGTTGCCGGCTGCCAGTCGGCGTTCGGGTAGCCGCGTCGCTCGGTGTCCATGTAGAGCATCTGCAGGCCGGCGGCGTCGCCGGCGAGCAACAGCGGGCCGGTGGGGCTGTCATGGAAGCGGAAGTACATGTCAGTTGTCCTCTGCGTAGCTCTGCCACAGGTAGACGGCGGCGTAGGCGCGCCAGGGCCGCCATTGTTCGGCGCGCTTGGCCAGTTCCCGCGCGCTGATGCCGTCCGGCCCCCAGAGCGGTGACTTGAGCAGGCCGAGATCGGCGGTGGGGAAGGCATCCGGCTGGCCGAAGGCGCGCAAGGCGATGTACTCGGCGGTCCAGCGGCCGATGCCGGGCAGGGCGCAGAGACGTTCGATGAGGGCTTCGACGCCGGCCGCCAGGTTCAGTTCCAGACTGCCGTCGGCCACCGCCTGGGCGAAACGGCGCAAGGTGTCGACACGCTTGCCGGGCATGCCGATACCGGGCAGCGGGTCCTCGGCTATGGCCTGCGGGGTAGGGAAGAGCCGCTGTGGGCCGCCCTCCGGGGCGTTCTCCAGAGGGTCGCCGAGTCGTTCCACCAGGCGCCCGGCGATGGTCACGGCCGCCTTCACCGTGACCTGCTGGCCGATGATGGTGCGCACGCCCTGCTCGAAGGGATCGAAGGCCACTGGCAGGCGCAGGCCCGGATAGCGCGCCAGGAGATCCTGCAGCAGCGGGTCGCGGCCCAGGTGCAGGGCGATGGCGGCGGGATCGCTGTCCAGGTCGAACATGCGGCGGATGCGCGGCGCCAGTTGCGCCTCCAGGTCGCGGACCGCGGGGCTCAGCTCCAGCTCCAGGGCGCCGGCCAGCGGGCGCAGGCGGAACCAGCCGTTGCGCTCGCCCAGGCGGAAGCTGCGGCAGTAGCTGTCGGCCGTCAGTTGCTCGACGCCGGGCAGGCGCCGCAGGGCGAAATGTTGTTGGAACTGCTGCCAGCTCCAGGGCTCGAAATACTCAAGGCGCATGGACTTACGTGGGCTCGCGGGAATCAGGTGAAGGGAAGCGATAGCGCTGATGGTGCGACGATATTCTCTCGGCGCGCCGCCGTCTCTGCAAAACTGACTTTCAAATTCTCCGGCCGCGGTTCGACCTGACATCGAAGCCATCGTAGAATGCGCGCCTTTTCATGGGGCGGCCTCCGATCAGGACAGGCACCGTCCGCCACTACAGCCAGCAAGGGAGACAACCCATGAGCGACTATCAGGAAACTCTCTACGACGGTTACGGCCAGCGTTTCCGCATGGACAAGCTGCTGCACGAAGTGCGCACCGAGCACCAGCACCTGGTGATTTTCGAGAACGCGCGCATGGGCCGCGTCATGGCCCTGGACGGCGTGATCCAGACCACCGAGGCGGATGAGTTCATCTACCACGAGATGCTCACCCACGTGCCGATCCTCGCCCACGGCGCGGTGAAGAGCGTGCTGATCATCGGCGGCGGTGACGGCGGCATGCTGCGCGAAGTGTGCAAGCACCGCGATATCGAGCGCATCACCATGGTCGAGATCGACGGCACCGTGGTGGATATGTGCAAGGAATTCCTGCCGAACCACTCCAAGGGCGCCTATGAAGATCCGCGCCTGAACCTGGTGGTCGACGACGGCATGCGCTTCGTCGCCACCACCCTTGATAAGTTCGACGTCATCATCTCCGACTCCACCGACCCCATCGGTCCGGGCGAGGTGCTGTTCTCCGAGAACTTCTACCAGGCCTGCCGCCGCTGCCTGAATGACGGCGGCGTGCTGGTGACCCAGAACGGCACCCCCTTCATGCAGCTGGGCGAGGTGCAGAACACCGCCAGCCGCATGAACGGCCTGTTCGCCGACTGGCACTTCTATCAGGCGGCGGTACCGACCTATATCGGCGGTTCCATGACCTTCGCCTGGGGCGCAACCGACCCCGAGATGCGCAAACTACCGCTGGAAACCCTGCGCCAGCGTTACGCCGGCAGCAGCATCGTGACCCGTTACTACAACCCGGAAGTCCATGTCGGCGCCTTCGCCCTGCCGCAGTACGTGCTGCATGCGGTGAACAAGCCGAGCAACGATTGAGGTTGCGGGTAGCGTTGAGAGAAGGGGCCTGATGGGCCCCTTTTTCATGATGGGTGTTGTCCGTGCGGGCCGGCATACCCTCTCCCCCGGCCCCTCTCCCTTAAGGGCGAGGGGGGGCTCGCGCCGGCAGGCGCGAAGCAGTCCTGATGCCTGTACCGATCTGAAAGCGAGCAGAGGGGATGACGCCGCGCAAAGCGCCCCTTCAGGAGGCCGAGTGGAATCCTTGTGGAGGGGGTTGAGCGGCATGGATGCCGCGAGAGGCGCGCGGGGCCATGGATGGCCCCTCGCGCCGTGCCCCCGGAGCAAGGATGGAAGGAGGGGAGTTTGGCGAAGCCAAACCCGGATGTCGGGGCAAGCCTTTTGCTTCCTTTGGGGTGGGCGGCACTCCGTCGACTGCCAAAGGGAGTCGCCTGGGAAGGCGAAACGAAAAGCTGCAGCCTGCTCGGAAATTAGCTGAGCTTCCGAATCCCATAAAAAAGCCCGGCTCTTGGCCGGGCTTTTTCAACGCAGGGGCGATCAGACTTCCGCCGGCCGAATATGGCCGAAGAGCTCCTGGGCGAATCGCACGCGTTCTTCCGGGGTCTCCTGGATGCCCTTGGCCTTCAGCTCCTCGAGGCGAGCCTCGACGGCGTGGGCGCGATGGGTCAGGCCGCAGTCGTTGGCGATCTGGATGTTCAGGCCGGGGCGGGCGTTGAGCTCGAGGATCAACGGGCCCTTGTCCTGGTCCAGCACCATGTCGACACCGATGTAGCCCAGGCCGCACAGCTCGTAGCAACCGGCCGCCAGCTTCATGAAGCCGTCCCAGTTGGGCAGCTGCACGCCGTCCACCGCGTTGGTGGTGTCCGGGTGCTTGGCGATCTTGTTGTTCAGCCAGGTGCCGCGCAGGGTGACGCCGGTGGCCAGGTCCACACCCACGCCGATGGCGCCCTGGTGCAGGTTGGCCTTGCCGTTGGACTGGCGGGTCGGCAGGCGCAGCATGGCCATCACCGGGTAGCCCATCAGCACGATGATGCGGATGTCCGGTACACCTTCGTAGCTGATGCTCTTGAAGATCTGGTCCGGGGTCACGCGGTACTCGATCAGCGCGCGGTCGCGATGCCCGCCGAGGGAGTAGAGGCCGGTGAGGATCGAGGAAATCTGGTGCTCGATTTCCTCGTGGCTGATGATCTTGCCGGATACCGTCTTGTAGCGGCCTTCGAAACGGTCGGCGATCACCAGGATGCCGTCGCCGCCGGCGCCTTGCGCCGGCTTGATCACGAAGTCGTTACGCTCGCCGATGATCTCGTTGAGCTTCTCGATTTCCTTCTCGGTGGAGATCACGCCGTACATTTCCGGTACGTGGATCCCCGCCTCGATGGCGCGCTGCTTGGTAATGATCTTGTCGTCGACGATCGGGTACAGGTGCCGTTTGTTGTACTTCAGCACGTAGTCCGCGTTGCGTCGGTTGATCCCCATGATGCCTTTGGCTTCCAGGGCTTTCCACGTCTTGATCAGGCCGAACATGGCTCAGTCCTTCAGGAAGGCTTTGAAGCGGAAGAGTTCGGTCAGGCGGTAGCCGCGGTAGCGACCCATCGCCAGCATGAAGCCCACCATGATCAACAGCACTGCCGGGAAGGTGAAGATGAAGTAGGTCAGCTCCGGCACGGTCATCAGCAGGTGCGCCAGGGTAGCCGCGACCAGGGTGCCGATGGCCACCTTGAAGGCATGGCCGCCGCCGCGCTCTTCCCAGGTGATGGACAGGCGTTCGATGGTCATGGTCAGGATCACCATTGGGAACAGGGCGACCGACAGGCCGCGTTCCAGGCCCAGCTTGTGGCTGAGCAGGCTGATCACGGCGATCAGCACCACCACGAACGTCAGCACCACCGATAGCCTTGGCAGCATCTGCAACTTCAGGTGTTCCAGGTAGGAACGTAGTGACAGGCCGAGCGCGGTGATGATGGTGAACAGCACGATGCCAAAGCCCAACTGGGTCTCGCGGAAGGCGAGGGCGATCAGCACCGGGGTGAAGGTACCCAGCGTCTGCAGGCCGCCGAGGTTGCGCAGGATCAGGATCACCAGCACGCCGATCGGGATCATGATCATGATCTGGTAGGTCTGCTGGGTCTGCAGCGGCAGGCCGTAGAGCGAGTACTCGAGGAAGTCGGCGTCGGTGTTCTCGTCAGTCAGCTTGGCCAGGCGGATGGCGTTCATCTCGCTGTTGTTCAGGCTGAAGGTCACCTGGGGTTTCTTGCCGCCGTCGACGGTGATCAGCGGGTCATCGCCCACCCACCAGACCAGACGGTCGGACGGCAGGCCCTGTTCACCGGATTCCGGGTTGAAGTACAGCCAGTTCTCGCCGTTGAAGCTGCGCAGCCAGAGCTCGGGGCTCTGCGGCTGGTCGGCCGCCAGGCGGATGGTGTGCACGCGCTCCATCGGCACATGGGCGATGGACAGCAGCAGCTCGATCACGCGGGCCTTGTTGGGGGTGCTCGGGTCACCGGCCAGCAGCAGCTTGACGTTGTCGTCGTTGAGGTTGTTGACCCGCTTGATGGTCTCGCTGATGAAGGTCTCGACGTCGGCCGAGTGCTGGCGGATGGGGGCCAGCAGGGCTTCGGCGGCGATCTTCTCGGGGCCTTCCACCGCGATGCTGTCGCGGAAGATCGGACCCTTGTCCTTGGCTTTCTCGCCGCTGTAGCGCTTGGTCAGCACCAGGCGGTAGTAGAGGGTCTGGTTGCCGCTGGCGCGACGGGCGGACCAGGTCACCCGGCGGTTGCCGTCGGCGCGGTTGATGCTCACCCCGTAGTTGTTGGAGATGAAGCTCTCATTGAGGCTGACGTAGTCCCGGTTCAGCGGCGGGACGAACATCTGCACCTTGACCGGGTCGCGCGGATTGGCGACGAACTCGACCTTGGCGTCGATGTTCCAGAGGTCGTCGGTCGCATCCTCGGTGATCGGAATGCCCTGGATGAAAATCTGGTAGGCCGTTATCAGAACGCCCAGGCTCACCAACAGGGTGATCAGGACTTTCAGATGCAGGGTAAGAGAGCGCATGTCGGTTACTCGTCAGAGTTTGCGTCGGTGGTGCAATCGGGTTTGCCGGCTGCGTATTTAAGGCTCGGGTCGATCTGTGCATCGAAGCGCTTGAGCGCCTCGGAACCGATCAGAAGCGGGTATTGGAAAGCACTACGGTCGGTGAGGTTCACTTCGATCTGCCGCAGGGCCTTGCCCATGCACACGTCCAGTTCGATGACCGGGCGGGCGGTATAGGTCTTGCCTTCGTCGGGATCGAAGTCTCCGGCGCGGCGCTTGATCTTGCTGATTCGTGCAAGGGGGCGCTCGATCGGGTGTTCGTGAGCGTCGTCGATGGCCAGGTAGAAACGTACCCAGGTCTCGCCGTCCTTCTTGAAGCGCTTGATGTCACGCGCGCTGAGGGAAGCCGTCTTGGCGCCCGTGTCGAGCTTGGCGGCGACGACCAGGTCAAGATCCTTCAGCTTGGCGTATTCATTGAGGCCGTAGACGGTCTTCTCGGTGGCGAAACCGAGGCCGGGGAGGGCGAGCAGGAAGGTAAACAGGGCGAAGGGCTTGAGTGTCATAAGTCCTTTGAGCGTAACGCGGTCATCGGTCCAGGAGCCCGGCCCACGGCCTTCATGGCTGCGGCGCCTGGTCTGGGAGTCTAGCAGGCAAGTCTTTGGCGCCCAGACTGGCGCTGGCGGCGCGCATTCTAACACGCGGATTTTCCGCTGGGACAGCCGCTTATGGCGGCAAGTAGCGGAGCATGATGGTGCTCCCGGTATTTTGGCTATTAGACAGATTGTCGACAATTCGTCGAATGAGGTTTGACACGACCTTCTTGTGGCGATAGTTTTGCCTCACCAAACAAGAATGTGTCGACAATCATGCTGGACGATACTGAAATCACTGCCGCTGAACCGCTGGACTCGGAAACCCTCGCCGAGAGTGTCTTCCGGCGTATCCAGGCGGCCATCGTGCGCGGCGAGATCGCCCCAGGCAGCAAGATCTCCGAGCCTGAGCTTGCGCGTACCTACGGCATCAGCCGCGGTCCGCTGCGCGAAGCGATCCACCGGCTGGAGGGCCAGCGGCTGCTGGTGCGAGTGCCCCATGTCGGTGCGCGGGTCGTCGCCCTCAGTCATGCCGAGCTGATCGAGCTCTACGAAATACGCGAATCCCTCGAAGGCATGGCGTGCCGCCTGGCCGCCGAGCGCATGACCCAGGGCGAGATCGACGAGCTGCGCCGGCTGCTGGATACCCATGAGCGCGACGAGGCCTTCCAGGCCGGCCGCGGCTACTACCAGCAGGAAGGCGACTTCGACTTCCACTACCGGATCATCCAGGGCAGCGGCAACCAGACCCTGACCAAGATGCTCTGCGGCGAGCTCTACCAGCTCGTGCGCATGTACCGCCTGCAGTTTTCCTCCGTGCCGAACCGGCCTCGCCAGGCCTTCAACGAGCACCACCGAATTCTCGATGCCATCGCCGATCGTGACGGCGAACTGGCCGAGTTGCTGATGCGCCGTCACATCGGTGCTTCCAAGCGCAATATCGAGCGCCACTACCAGGGAGCGCTCGCCAACCCGTCCAAGACACGAGGTGAGTCATGAGTCAGAAAACCGCCGGCCAGCGCTTCCGCGACGCCATCGCCGAAGAACATCCGCTGCAGGTGATCGGCGCCATCAACGCCAACCACGCGCTGCTGGCCAAGCGTGCCGGCTTCAAGGCCATCTACCTGTCCGGTGGCGGTGTCGCCGCCGGTTCGCTGGGCCTGCCGGACCTGGGCATCAACACCCTGGACGACGTGCTCACCGACGTGCGCCGCATCACCGACGTCTGCGACCTGCCGCTGCTGGTGGATATCGATACCGGCTTCGGCCCCAGCGCCTTCAACATCGAGCGCACGGTCAAGAACCTGATCAAGGCCGGCGCCGCCGCCGCCCATATCGAAGACCAGGTCGGCGCCAAGCGCTGCGGCCACCGTCCGGGCAAGGAAATCGTCTCCACCGAGGAAATGGTCGACCGCGTCCGCGCCGCCGCCGATGCCAAGACCGATCCGAACTTCTTCCTGATCGCCCGCACCGACGCCATCCAGGCCGAAGGCGTGGATGCCGCCATCGAGCGCTGCCAGCGTTACGTGGAGGCGGGCGCCGACGGCATCTTCGCCGAGGCCGCCTATGACCTGCCCACCTACAAGCGCTTCGTCGAGGCCCTGGACGTGCCGGTGCTGGCCAACATCACCGAGTTCGGCGCCACCCCGCTGTTCTCCCGCGATGAGCTGGCCTCGGTCGGCGTGGCCATCCAGCTGTATCCGCTGTCGGCCTTCCGCGCCGCCAACAAGGCAGCTGAAGCCGTCTATACCGCCATCCGCCGCGACGGCCATCAGAAAGAGGTCATCGACCTCATGCAGACTCGTGCGGAGCTGTACGACCGCATCGGCTACCACGCCTTCGAGCAGAAGCTCGACGCCCTGTTCGCCGCCAAGAAATGACCGGAAGCAGGCCGCTCGCCAAGCGGGCGGCCTGCGCATAAAAAAAGACGCAAGCAACCGGATATAGATGAGGAGATTCAAGCGATGAGCGCCAGCGAAACCACCACTGCCTTCAAACCGAAGAAATCCGTGGCCCTGAGCGGTACCGCCGCCGGCAATACCGCCCTGTGCACCGTCGGCCGTACCGGCAACGACCTGCACTATCGCGGCTATGACATTCTCGACTTCGCCACCTCCTGCGAGTTCGAGGAAATCGCCCACCTGCTGGTCCACGGCAAACTGCCGAACGTTGCCGAACTGGCTGGCTACAAGACCAAGCTGAAGGCCCTGCGCGGCCTGCCGGCTGGCGTCAAGGCCGCCCTCGAGCAACTGCCGCCGTCCGCCCACCCGATGGACGTGATGCGCACCGCGGTGTCTGTGCTGGGCTGCCTGTCGCCGGAGAAGGACGACCACAACCATCCGGGCGCCCGTGATATCGCCGACAAGCTGATGGCTTCCCTCGGCTCCGCGCTGCTCTACTGGTACCACTTCAGCCACAACGGCAAGCGCATCGACGTGGAAACCGACGACGACTCCATCGGCGGCCACTTCCTGCACCTGCTGCATGGCGAGAAGCCGCGCGAATCCTGGGTGCGCGCCATGCACACCTCGCTGATCCTCTACGCCGAGCATGAGTTCAACGCTTCCACCTTCACCTCGCGGGTGATCGCCGGCACCGGTTCTGACATGTTCTCCTGCATCGCCGGCGCCATCGGCGCGCTGCGCGGGCCCAAGCATGGCGGCGCCAACGAAGTGGCCTTCGAGATCCAGAAGCGCTACGACAACCCGGACGAGGCTGAGGCCGATATCCGCGCCCGTGTCGAGAAGAAGGAAGTGGTGATCGGCTTCGGCCACCCGGTCTACACCGTGTCCGACCCGCGCAACAAAGTGATCAAGGAAGTGGCTCGCGAGCTCTCGGCCGAGCAGAGCAACACCAAGATGTTCGACATCGCCGAGCGCCTCGAGTCGACCATGTGGGAAATCAAGAAGATGTTCCCCAACCTCGACTGGTTCAGCGCCGTCAGCTACCACATGATGGGCGTGCCCACCGCCATGTTCACCCCGCTGTTCGTGATCGCCCGTACCTCCGGCTGGTCCTCCCACGTCATCGAGCAGCGCATCGACGGCAAGATCATCCGCCCGAGCGCCAACTACGTCGGCCCGGAAGATCTGAAATTCGTGCCCCTCAAGGACCGTCCCTAATCATGAACAGCATGAACAGCCAATACCGCAAGAGCCTGCCCGGTACGGCGCTGGACTACTTCGATACCCGCGAGGCGGTGGATGCCATCGCCCCGGGCGCCTACGCCGGCCTGCCGTACACCTCCCGGGTGCTGGCCGAGCAACTGGTACGCCGCTGCGATCCGGCCGCGCTGACCGATTCGCTGAAGCAGCTGATCGAGCGCAAGCGTGACCTGGACTTCCCCTGGTACCCGGCCCGCGTGGTCTGCCACGACATCCTCGGCCAGACCGCGCTGGTGGACCTGGCCGGCCTGCGCGACGCCATTGCCGAGCAGGGCGGTGACCCGTCCAAGGTCAACCCGGTGGTGCCGACCCAGCTGATCGTCGACCACTCCCTGGCCGTGGAATTCGGTGGTTCCGACCCGGACGCCTTCGAGAAGAACCGCGCCGTGGAAGAGCGTCGTAACGAGGACCGCTTCCACTTCATCGAGTGGACCAAGACCGCGTTCAAGAACGTCGACGTGATCCCGGCCGGCAACGGCATCATGCACCAGATCAACCTGGAGAAAATGAGCCCGGTGATCCAGGCGCGCGGCGGCGTGGCTTTCCCCGACACCTGCGTCGGCACCGACAGCCACACCCCCCACGTTGACGCCCTGGGCGTGATCGCCGTCGGCGTCGGCGGCCTCGAAGCCGAGACCGTGATGCTCGGCCGCGCCTCGATGATGCGCCTGCCCGACATCGTCGGCGTGCGCCTGGCCGGCAAGCGCCAGCCCGGCATCACCGCCACCGACATCGTCCTGGCCCTGACCGAGTTCCTGCGCAAGGAGAAGGTGGTAGGCGCCTATGTCGAGTTCTTCGGCGAGGGTGCCGACAGCCTGTCCATCGGCGACCGCGCGACCATCTCCAACATGTGCCCGGAATACGGCGCCACGGCTGCGATGTTCTACATCGACCAGCAGACCATCGACTACCTCAAGCTCACCGGCCGCGAGCCCGAGCAGGTAGCGCTGGTGGAGAACTACGCCAAGACCACCGGCCTCTGGGCCGACGCCCTGGTCACCGCCGAGTACGAGCGTGTGCTGGAGTTCGACCTGTCCACCGTGGTGCGCAACATGGCTGGTCCGTCCAACCCGCACCGTCGCCTGCCGACCTCGGCCCTGGCAGAGCGCGGCATCGCCGACGAAGCCAAGCTGGAGTCCGGCAAGGCCGAAGAGGCGGATGGCCTGATGCCCGATGGCGCGGTGATCATCGCCGCCATCACCAGCTGCACCAACACCTCCAACCCGCGCAACGTGGTGGCTGCGGGCCTGCTGGCGAAGAAGGCCAACGACCTCGGCCTGGTGCGCAAGCCCTGGGTGAAGTCCTCCTTCGCGCCAGGCTCCAAGGTGGCCAAGCTGTACCTGGAAGAGTCCGGCCTGCTGCCGGAGCTGGAGAAGCTCGGCTTCGGCATCGTCGCCTACGCCTGCACCACCTGCAACGGCATGTCCGGCGCGCTCGATCCGGTGATCCAGCAGGAAATCATCGACCGTGACCTGTACGCCACGGCGGTACTAAGCGGTAACCGCAACTTCGACGGCCGCATCCACCCCTACGCCAAGCAGGCGTTCCTGGCCTCGCCGCCGCTGGTGGTGGCCTACGCCATCGCCGGTACCGTGCGCTTCGATATCGAGCAGGACGTGCTGGGCCATGACCAGGCCGGCAACCCGATCACCCTGAAGGACCTGTGGCCGAGCGACGAGGAGATCGACGCCATCGTCGCCGCCTCGGTGAAGCCGGAGCAGTTCAAGCAGGTCTACATCCCGATGTTCGACCTGGGTGCCGTGAAGGAAGCCGAGAGCCCGCTCTACGACTGGCGTCCGATGAGTACCTACATCCGCCGTCCGCCGTACTGGGAAGGCGCCTTGGCCGGCGAGCGTACCCTCAAGGGCATGCGCCCGCTGGCGGTGCTGCCGGACAACATCACCACCGACCACCTGTCGCCGTCCAACGCCATCCTGCTGGACTCGGCGGCGGGCGAGTACCTGGCGAAAATGGGCCTGCCGGAGGAGGACTTCAACTCCTATGCCACCCACCGTGGCGACCACCTCACCGCGCAGCGCGCCACCTTCGCCAACCCGCAGCTGGTGAACGAGATGGCCGTGGTCAACGGCGAAGTGAAGAAGGGTTCCCTGGCCCGCGTCGAGCCGGAAGGCAAGGTGATGCGCATGTGGGAAGCCATCGAGACCTACATGGACCGCAAGCAGCCGCTGATCATCATCGCCGGCGCCGACTACGGCCAGGGTTCGTCCCGTGACTGGGCGGCCAAGGGTGTGCGCCTGGCGGGTGTGGAGGCCATCGTCGCCGAAGGCTTCGAGCGCATTCACCGCACCAACCTGATCGGCATGGGCGTGCTGCCGCTGGAGTTCAAGCCGGGCGTGACCCGCAAGTCCTTCGGCATCGACGGTACCGAGACCTTCGACGTGATTGGCGAGCGCAAGCCGCGCGCCGAGCTGACCCTGGTGATCCGCCGCACCAACGGCGAATCCATCAAGGTGCCGGTGACCTGCCGCCTGGATACCGCCGAAGAGGTGTCGATCTACGAGGCCGGCGGCGTGCTGCAGCGCTTCGCCCAGGACTTCCTGGAAGCCTCGGCGGTCTGACGCATCGTCCGTGGGATGGTGTTGGGCGCGGCAGCATGGGTATCGCTGCGCTCAACCCGTCCTGCGCAGGCGTATCGCACGTAGGTTGGTGTAGAGCGCAGCGAAACCCAACGACTCATTCAGGACGTTCAATCCATGTCCCATGTACCCCAAGTGAAAATCCCCGCCACCTATATCCGTGGCGGCACCAGCAAGGGCGTGTTCTTCCGCCTGCAGGACCTGCCCGAGCGCTGCCAGGTGCCGGGGGAGGCGCGTGACAAGCTGTTCATGCGCGTGATCGGCAGCCCCGATCCCTATTCGGCGCACATCGACGGCATGGGCGGCGCCACGTCCAGCACCAGCAAGTGCGTGATCCTGTCGAAAAGCAGCCAGCCGGATCACGATGTGGATTACCTCTACGGCCAGGTCTCCATCGACAAGGCCTTCGTCGACTGGAGTGGCAACTGCGGCAACCTGTCCACCGCCGCCGGCGCTTTCGCCCTGCATGCGGGCCTGGTCGACCCGGCGCGCATTCCGGACAACGGCACCTGCGTGGTTCGTATCTGGCAGGCCAACATCCAGAAAACCATCATCGCCCACGTGCCGGTCACCAATGGCCAGGTCCAGGAGACCGGCGACTTCGAGCTGGACGGCGTGACCTTCCCGGCGGCGGAGATCGTGTTGGAGTTCCTCGATCCGTCCGATGACGGCGAGGAGGGCGGCTCGATGTTCCCTACCGGCAACCTGGTGGACGACCTGGAAGTGCCGGGTATCGGTACGTTCAAGGCCACCATGATCACCGCCGGCATCCCCACGGTGTTCGTCAACGCCGAGGACATCGGCTACACCGGCACCGAGCTGCGCGAGCAGATCAATACCGATCCCGAGGCGCTGGCCCGGTTCGAGAAGATCCGGGTGGCCGGCGCCTTGCGCATGGGCCTGATCAAGACCGCCGAGGAAGCCGCCAAGCGGCAGCACACGCCGAAGATCGCCTTCGTGGCCAAGCCGGTGGACTACAGCGCCTCCAGTGGCAAGACGGTGACGGCCGGTGAGATCGACCTGCTGGTGCGGGCACTGTCCATGGGCAAGCTGCACCACGCCATGATGGGCACCGCCGCCGTGGCCATCGGCACCGCCGCGGCCATTCCGGGCACCCTGGTGAACCTGGCCGCCGGTGGTGGCGAGCGTAGCGCCGTGCGTTTCGGTCATCCGTCGGGAACCCTGCGGGTTGGCGCCGAAGCGGCACAAGTGGATGGCGAGTGGACGGTCACCAAGGCCATCATGAGCCGTAGTGCGCGAGTGCTGATGGAAGGTTGGGTGCGCGTACCTGGCGACGCGTTCTAGGTTCTGTACGAAAAGTGCCTGCGCTCGGTGATGCTGCGTTGAAATCAGCCTCAGAATGCTCATTTACAACACGTAAACTGCGCTTCTTCGGCCGATTTCGCCTTGCCTGACCTTCGCTCGACGACTTTTCGTACGAGAACCAGGGCTGTCGTTCTGCGGCCATGAAAAAGCCCGCCGAGGCGGGCTTTTTCGTCGCTGTTGGTTTTACTTTAGCCGGCGTTCGACGCCTTTCTCCACGAGGATCTTGGCGGAGATTTCTTCCACCGAGAAGTGCGTGGAGTTGATGAAATTGATGTTCTCGCGGCGGAACAGGTTCTCCACCTCGCGCACTTCGAACTCGCATTGGGCGAAGCTGGCGTAGCGGCTGTTGGGCTTGCGCTCGTTGCGGATGGCGGTGAGGCGGTCGGGGTCGATGGTCAGGCCGAACAGCTTGTCCTTGTGCTTCTTGAGGGCGGCCGGCAGTTGCAGGCGCTCCATGTCTTCCTCGGTCAGCGGGTAGTTGGCGGCGCGGATGCCGTACTGCATGGCCATGTACAGGCAGGTGGGCGTCTTGCCGCAGCGGGACACGCCCACCAGGATCAGGTCGGCCTTGTCGTAGTAATGGGTGCGGGCGCCGTCGTCGTTGTCCAGGGCGAAGTTCACCGCCTCGATCCGCTCCATGTAGTTGGAGTGATGACCGATGGAATGGGACTTGCCGACAGAATAGGAAGAGTGCGAAGTAAGTTCCTGTTCCAACGGCGAAAGGAAGGTCGAGAAGATATCGATCATGAAGCCGTTGGAGGTGGCCAGGATGTCACGGATCTCCTGGTTCACGATGGTGTCGAAGATGATCGGGCGGGCGCCGTCCACCTCCGCAGCTTTATTGATTTGCTGTACCATGGCGCGCGCTTTTTCAACGCTGTCGATATATGGCCGCGTGATCTTGTTGAAGGTGATGGTTTCGAACTGCGCGAGCAGGCTCTGGCCAAGGGTTTCGGCAGTGATGCCGGTACCGTCGGAGATGAAGAAAGCGGTTCGTTTCATTTGCGCCAAAAGCCTTAAGTCAGGAACGATTCTTGGCTATGATAGGCCGCGTTTTCGCCAGGCCCGAGCCGGTCGGCATTGTGACGTATTTTTCTGGACCAAAGCCAGAACGCAGCGGACCCGTTCCGTTTGAGCTTTTCCAACAATCAGTGGAGAGATCACCTTGGTAGAGTACGTAGTTTCCCTCGATAAGCTCGGCGTTCACGATGTTGAGCATGTGGGGGGCAAGAACGCATCCCTGGGCGAGATGATCAGCAATCTGGCGGGCGCCGGTGTTTCCGTTCCCGGTGGTTTCGCCACTACTGCCCAGGCCTACCGTGACTTCCTCGAGCAGAGCGGTCTGAACGAGCGTATCCACGCCGCGCTGGACGCACTGGACGTCGACGACGTAGCCGCCCTGGCCAAGACCGGTGCGCAGATCCGCCAGTGGGTCATGGACGCCGAGTTCCCGGAGCGCCTGAACAGCGAGATCCGTACCGCGTTCGCCGCCATGGCCGGCGGTAACGACAACATGGCCGTTGCGGTACGTTCGTCCGCTACCGCCGAGGACCTGCCCGACGCTTCCTTCGCCGGCCAGCAGGAAACCTTCCTCAACATCCGGGGCGTGGACAACGTGATCCGCGCCGCCAAGGAGGTCTTCGCCTCCCTGTTCAACGACCGCGCCATCGCCTACCGCGTGCACCAGGGCTTCGACCACAAGCTGGTCGCCCTGTCCGCCGGCGTCCAGCGCATGGTCCGTTCGGAAACCGGCACTGCCGGCGTGATGTTCACCCTGGATACCGAATCCGGCTTCCGTGACGTGGTGTTCATCACCGCCGCCTACGGCCTCGGCGAGACCGTGGTGCAAGGCGCCGTGAACCCCGACGAGTTCTATGTGCACAAAGCCACCCTGGAAGCCGGCCGTCCCGCCATCCTGCGCCGCAACCTGGGCAGCAAGGCGATCAAGATGATCTACGGCGAGGAAGCCAAGGCCGGCAAGTCGGTGAAGACCGTCGACGTGGATCGTGCCGACCGCGCCCGCTTCGCCCTTTCCGACGCCGAAGTGACCGAACTGGCCAAGCAGGCCCTGATCATCGAGAAGCACTACGGCCGTCCGATGGACATCGAATGGGCCAAGGACGGTGACGACGGCAAGCTGTACATCGTTCAGGCCCGTCCGGAAACCGTGAAGAGCCGCGCCAGCGCCACCGTGATGGAGCGCTACCTGCTGAAGGAAAAGGGCAAGGTCCTGGTGGAAGGCCGTGCCATCGGCCAGCGCATCGGCGCCGGCCCGGTGAAGGTGATCCACGACGTTTCCGAGATGGACAAGGTCCAGCCGGGCGACGTACTGGTCTCCGACATGACCGACCCGGACTGGGAGCCCGTGATGAAGCGCGCCAGCGCCATCGTCACCAACCGCGGCGGCCGTACCTGCCACGCGGCGATCATCGCCCGTGAACTGGGCATCCCGGCGGTAGTGGGCTGCGGCAACGCCACCCAGGTCCTGCAGGATGGCCAGGGCGTGACCGTTTCCTGCGCCGAGGGCGACACCGGCTTCATCTTCGAAGGCCAGCTGGGCTTCGATATCCGCAAGAACTCGGTCGACGCCATGCCCGACCTGCCGTTCAAGATCATGATGAACGTCGGCAACCCTGACCGCGCCTTCGACTTCGCCCAGCTGCCCAACGAGGGTGTGGGGCTGGCGCGCTTGGAGTTCATCATCAACCGCATGATCGGGGTGCACCCGAAGGCGCTGCTGAACTTCGCCAGCCTGCCGCTGGAAATCAAGGAAAGCGTCGAGAAGCGCATCGCCGGCTACAGCGACCCGGTGGGCTTCTACGTCGAGAAGCTGGTTGAAGGCATCAGCACCCTGGCCGCGGCCTTCTGGCCGAAGAAGGTCATCGTGCGCCTGTCGGACTTCAAGTCCAACGAATACGCCAACCTGATCGGCGGCAAGCTCTACGAGCCGGAAGAAGAGAACCCCATGCTCGGCTTCCGTGGCGCCTCGCGCTACATCAGCGAGTCCTTCCGTGACTGCTTCGAGCTGGAGTGCCGCGCACTGAAGAAAGTGCGCAACGAGATGGGCCTGACCAACGTCGAGATCATGGTGCCCTTCGTCCGTACCCTGGGCGAAGCCAGCCAGGTGGTCGAGCTGCTGGCCAGCAACGGCCTGAAGCGCGGCGAGAACGGCCTGAAGGTCATCATGATGTGCGAACTGCCGTCCAACGCCCTGTTGGCCGACGAGTTCCTCGAGTTCTTCGACGGCTTCTCCATCGGCTCCAACGACCTGACCCAGCTGACCCTGGGCCTGGACCGCGACTCCGGTATCGTTGCGCACCTGTTCGACGAGCGTAACCCGGCGGTGAAGAAGCTGCTGGCCAATGCCATTGCCGCCTGCAACAAGGCCGGCAAGTACATCGGCATCTGCGGCCAGGGCCCGTCCGACCATCCGGACCTGGCCAAGTGGCTGATGGAGCAGGGCATCGAAAGCGTGTCCCTGAACCCCGACTCAGTGCTGGACACCTGGTTCTTCCTCGCGGAAGGTCAGGCCTGATCCTTCATCGGTAGTAGCGAAAAGGGCGGGCTCAACCCCGCCCTTTTTTGTGCAAGCAGCAATCATGCAAAGCAGTAGCGAACTCTTTCCCGTTGCGCTGATGAGCGCGGAACTCCGTGGCGACCTGACTGAAGACGTCTATCGCCTGAAACCCGCCAACAGCCCTGACCCCAGCGTCGAACTGGTGCTGACCCGTCTTGGCCGTTTCGGCCAGGAGGGCGGCCGTGGCGTTCCGGTCATCCTGTTGCACGGCAGCTTTTCCAATCGCCGGTTCTGGTATTCGCCCAGGGGGCTGGGCCTTGCGCCCTACCTGGCGCGTGCCGGTTTCGACCCGTGGATAGCCGAGATGCGCGGCCACGGGCTGTCGCCGCGCAACCAGCAGTACCGTCGCAATCGCGTTGCCGACTATGCGCGCTACGACCTGCCGGCCATCGCCGCCTTCGTGCGTGAGCAGAGCGGCCAGGTGCCGCACTGGATCGGCCATTCCCTGGGTGGCACCACCCTGGCCGCGGCCCTGGGCGGCCACTACCTGGGTGAGGAGGACGTGGCGTCGGCCGCGTTGTTCGGTAGTCAGGTCAGCCGCAACTACTGGCCGCTGAAGGTGCCGCCGGTGGAGTGGGGCGGGCGCATGCTGCTCAAGCGCTTCGAGGTGCTTTCCGGTTCCTGGCTCAAGCGTGGGCCGGAGGACGAGCCCATTGGCCTCGCCCTGGAAAGCCTGCGCTGGCACGGCCTGTTCGGGCGCTTCGGCGATGCCGAGCGGGACTGGTGGGCGGGCCTGGCCGAGGTGCGCATGCCGGTGATGGCGGTGGCCGCAGCGGGTGACCTGCAAGACCCGGCCTGGGCTTGCCGCAAGCTGCTGGAACAGGTTCCGGAAGAACACCGGCACTTCCTGCTGCTGGCGAAGGACGAAGGTTTCAGCGACGACTTCGGCCATATCGAAATGCTGGTGAGCAAGGCCGCCGAGCGCGAGGTCTGGCCGCTGGTGGCCCACTGGCTGGAGCACCAGCGGCTTCCGCTCACGACAGCTGCGCTCGAGGCGGTGGCGCTCTAGATCGGAGCTTGCCGGCGCCCGGCGGTTTCGGCGAGCCGGGGGCTGTGCTAAAGATGGCGGGTATCGCGGGGCGGCGGAGGCGAGATGTTCGTAGCGCTGGAACGACTGATCAATCTGCAGGACGGCTACCGTGGCACCTTTCAGGTTCAGGGCCGGCATTTATTGCTGATCGTCGTTGATCAGCAGCCGATCCTCATGGAAAATCGCTGCCCTCATCAAGGTGCGCCCCTGCACACCGGTACGCTGGAGGGCAGCGTGCTACGGTGTTCCAGACATGGCATCGCGTTCGACCTGGGCAATGGCCGCCCGCTCAACGCGCCCTGTCCACCCTTGCAGCGCTTGCCGCTGGCCTACGACGGCGACCGCATCGGTCTCGATCTGTAACTGCTATCAAGGAGATATCCATGCAATACGTTACCCCTGATCTGTGCGATGCCTATCCGGACCTGGTCCAGGTTGTCGAACCCATGTTCAGCAACTTCGGCGGTCGCGACTCCTTCGGCGGCGAGATCGTCACCATCAAATGCTTCGAGGACAACTCCCTGGTCAAGGAGCAGGTCGACCTGCCGGGCAAGGGCAAGATACTGGTCGTGGATGGCGGTGGTTCCCTGCGCCGTGCCCTGCTGGGCGACATGCTGGCCGAAAAGGCCGCGAAGAACGGTTGGGAAGGCATAGTCGTCTACGGCTGCATCCGTGACGTCGACGTGATCGCCCAGACCGACCTGGGTGTCCAGGCCCTGGCCAGCCATCCGATGAAGACCGACAAGCGCGGCATCGGCGACCTGAACGTGGCGGTCACCTTCGGAGGCGTAACCTTCCGCCCGGGCGAGTACCTGTATGCCGACAACAACGGCATCATCATTTCGCCCGAACCCCTGGAAATGCCGGCCTGATCCGAAGAGCCCGGCGAAAGTCGGGCTTTTTCTTCCAAGGAGAACGAATGTTCGAGGAACAGAACGCCCAGTGGGGCCTGGTGCATGCCTTCGTGCTGGACGGGCGCGGCGGTGCGCAACCCGTTGCCCGGGAGGCCCTGGCCGACCTGCAACTGACGCCTGAGCAGAGCCTCTGGCTGCATTGGGATCGCAGCCATCCGCTGGCGCGACGCTGGCTGCGGGAGCAGAGCGGGTTGTCGGAGTTCACCTGCGACCTGCTGCTGGAAGAAAGCACCCGCCCACGCATGCTGGCCTTGCCGGGCGATGAGCTGCTGCTGTTCCTGCGCGGCGTGAACCTCAACCCGGGCGCCGTCCCGGAGGACATGGTCTCGGTGCGCATCTTCGCCTCGGCGCAGCGCATTCTTTCCCTGCGCCTGCGCCCCCTGCACGCCACCGACGAGTTGATCGCCCAGTGGGAGCAGGGCAGCGGGCCGAAGACTTCCTCCGAAGTGCTGCTGTATATGGCCGAACACCTGACCGACAAGGTGGACTCGCTGGTGGCCGACCTGTCCGAGCGGGTCGACGAGCAGGAAGAGCAGCTGGATAACAATGTGCGCTTCCACCCGAACCACGACCTGATGCTGCAGATTCGTCGGCGCGCCGCCGGGCTCAAGCGCTTCCTGGCGCCTCAGCGCGATATCTACGGGCAGCTGGCGCGCAGTCGTGCCCCCTGGTTCGTCGGTGACGACAGCGACTACTGGAACGAACTGAACAACCGCCTCACCCGCTACCTCGAGGAGCTGGAGCTGATTCGCGAGCGCATCGGCCTGGTGCTGGAGAGCGAAAGTCGCCGCCAGGGCGAGCGCACCAGTCGCACCATGTACCTGCTGGGCATCACCACCGGTTTCTTCCTGCCCCTGAGCTTCATCACCGGCCTGCTGGGGATGAACGTCAACGGCATTCCCGGGGACGAAACGCCCTGGGGCTTCCTCCTCGCCTGCCTGGTGATCCTGGGGATCGCGAGCTTCCAGTTATGGCTATTCCGCCGATTGCGCTGGCTCTGATGTGACCCGCCCCGTTCCAGTCACGTCTAGCCGACATACCCACGTGAGGTGCGCATGCACGATCCGTTCGAAGAATCCCTGCGGGACCTGCTGAAAGCGTCCCCGAACTCTGACCATGACGACGACGCTACCCTGGGCCGCGTGCTCAAGACCGCCAATCGCCAGGTGGGTGCGGGGGATCTGTTCAGCCTCGTCGGCCACTGGCTCGAGGCGCTGATGATCGCCCTCAACAATGGTTCGCCCCACTTGGCGCCCGTTTCGCGCCGCAATGCTTCTGACCGTTCCGCAGATAAGGCTGATTGAACATGGAATTCGACCCCTGGACTCAAGGACTCGTCAACGCAATGACCTCGGTGTGGGCACCGGTGGCGGGCTTCATTCCGCGCCTGTTCGGCGCTCTGGTGGTGGTGCTGCTGGGTTTCGTCGTGGCCAAGCTGCTGGATACCTTGCTGTCCAAGCTGCTGGCCAAGGTGGGCCTGGATCGCCTGATGGCGGGTACCGGCCTGACCAAGATGCTTTCCCGCGCCGGTATCCAGGTGCCGGTCTCCACCCTGATAGGCAAGATCGTCTACTGGTTCGTGCTGCTGATCTTCCTGGTTTCGGCTGCCGAATCCCTGGGGCTTGACCGCGTCTCGGCGACCCTCGACGTGCTGGCGCTCTACCTGCCCAAGGTGCTGGGTGCCGCCCTGGTGCTGCTGGCGGGTGTCCTGCTGGCGCAACTGGTCAGCGGCCTGGTGCGCGGCGCCGCCGAAGGCGTGGGCCTGGACTATGCCCATGGCCTGGGCCGCATCGCCCAGGGCCTGGTCATCATCATCAGCATCTCCGTGGCCATCGGCCAGCTGGAGGTCAAGACCGAACTGCTGAACAACGTCATCGCCATCGTGCTGATTTCCATCGGCCTGGCGGCGGCGCTGGCGCTGGGCCTTGGCAGTCGCGAGATCGCCGGGCAGATCCTGGCCGGCATTTATGTGCGTGAGCTCTATCAGGTCGGGCAACAAGTGAAGGTTGGCGATGTCGAAGGGCAGATCGAGGAAATCGGCACGGTGAAGACCCTGCTGCTCACCGATGAGGGTGAGCTGGTATCGGTGTCGAACCGTACCTTGCTCGATCAACGGGTAACCAGCCGCTAACACGACGGCTTTTCCCTGCTAATGTATGCCGCCAGGCGGGGTACGCGGACATCGCGCCCCCGGCGGCTTTTGACCTGACTGTCGGCCCGACCCGTTTTGAACAAGCCCCAATCGCTTTCCTTGCGCTATGACCCACGCGAGCTCTCTGATGAGGAGCTGGTGGAGCGCGCGCATGTCGAGCTTTTCCATGTCACCCGCGCCTATGAAGAATTGATGCGGCGTTATCAGCGCACCTTGTTCAATGTTTGTGCCCGTTACTTGGGTAATGATCGTGACGCTGATGATGTCTGCCAGGAAGTGATGCTCAAGGTGCTCTATGGATTGAAAAGCTTCGAAGGCAAGTCGAAGTTCAAGACATGGCTATATAGCATCACTTACAACGAGTGCATTACCCAGTATCGGAAAGAGCGTCGTAAGCGGCGCTTAATGGATGCGCTGAGTCTGGATCCGCTCGAAGAAGCCTCGGATGAGAAGACCCCAAAGGTCGAGGAACGCGGGGGGCTGGAGCGATGGCTGGTACATGTGAATCCCATCGACCGGGAAATCCTTGTGCTACGTTTTGTCGCAGAGCTGGAGTTTCAGGAGATCGCAGACATCATGCACATGGGGCTGAGTGCAACAAAAATGCGCTACAAACGTGCACTGGATCGTCTGCGAGAAAAATTCTCCGGTCTAACCGAAACTTAGTCCGGGAAAAATTATCTCTTATGGGCTGGCACCTTCTGCTAGAATTGCCACCCAAGTTGTCCGGAGATTTTGCGACAACTTACTGACCACCAAGATGGGGATTTACGGATGAAACTGAAAAACACCTTAGGCGTAGCCGTTGGCTCTCTTGTTGCCGCCTTTTCGCTGAACGCGCTGGCTCAAGGCCAAGGCGCAGTTGAGGTGGAGGCTTTCGGTAAGCGTTACTTCACCGACAGTTCGCGCAATATGGAAGACGGCAACCTGTTCGGCGGCTCGGTAGGCTACTACCTGACCGACGACGTCTCCCTGGCTCTGTCGTACGGCGAATACCGCGACATGAACTCCGATGACCGCTTCCCGCCGGACGGCCACAAGGACGTCAATGGCGCTCTGGCCTCTCTGGATGCCATCTACCACTTCGGTACTCCGGGTGTAGGTCTGCGTCCTTACGTTTCGACCGGCTTTGCCCATCAGAGCATCAGCAACCTCCCGCCCCGCGGCGGCCGCGATCGCAGCACCTTCGCGAACATCGGTACCGGTCTGAAGTACTACTTCACCGAGAACTTCTTCGCCAAGGCTAGCCTGGACGGCATGTACAACATCGACGCCAACGAATCCGAGTGGATGGCTGGTGTTGGCGTTGGCGTCAACTTCGGCGGTTCCACCCGCCAGGCCGAGCCGGCTCCGGCTCCGGTTGCCGAAGTCTGCGCTGACAGCGACAACGACGGCGTGTGCGACAACGTCGACAAGTGCCCGGACACCCCGGCCAACGTCACCGTTGACGCCGATGGCTGCCCGGCCGTTGCCGAAGTGGTACGTGTTGAGCTGGACGTGAAGTTCGACTTCGACAAGTACAAGGTCAAGGAAGAAAGCTACGGCGATATCAAGAACGTTGCTGACTTCATGAACCAGTACCCGTCCACCAGCACCACCGTTGAAGGTCACACCGACTCCGTCGGCACCGACGCCTACAACCAGAAACTGTCCGAGCGTCGTGCCAACGCCGTTCGCGACGTACTGGTCAACCAGTACGGCGTAGGTGGCGAGCGTGTTGAAGCTGTCGGCTACGGCGAGTCCCGCCCGGTTGCTGACAACGCTACCGCTGAAGGCCGCGCTGTTAACCGTCGCGTAGAAGCTGAAGTGGAAGCCCAGTCCAAGTAATTGGTCTGAGCCTCACGAAAAACCCGGCCTCGGCCGGGTTTTTCTTTGCCTGGAGAAAAGCGCTGGGAAACATCCCGAGCGCCGTTGGCCGGTACTGGCACGGTCTGCTTCCTGTAGGAGCGAAGAGAGAGTCAGGCGCTCTGCGCCAGCGCAACCACGGCGGCGGCCGCGGCGACCTCGCCTATGACCAGGATCGCCGGGCTCTTCAGTTCGAAGGCCAGGGCATCCAGTTGCATCCGCCCGAGGCTGCTGCGGCATTCGCGCTGCTGGGGCAGGGAAGCGTTCTCGATCATGGCCACGGGCATGGCGTCGGACATGCCGCCAGCGAGCAGGCCGTCGCGAATGTCCGCCAGCTTGGCCACGCCCATGTAGACCACCAGGGTCGTGCCCGATTGCGCCAGGGCGCTCCAGTTGAGGCTGCTGTCGTCCTGGGTGTGGGCGGTCACCAGGGTCACGCCGCGGCTGATGCCGCGCAGGGTGAGGGATATGCCGCAGTTGGTGGCGCCGGCGAGGCCTGCGGTGATGCCATTGACCAGTTCGCTGTCGACGCCGCGCGCGGCGAGCCATTCGGCTTCCTCACCGCCGCGACCGAAGATGCACGGGTCGCCGCCTTTGAGGCGGACCACGCATTTACCCTGGCGGGCATGGCGCAGCATCAGCCGATGGATGAATTCCTGGGGTGTCGAGCGGCAGCCGCCACGCTTGCCCACACGGATGATCCGGGCGCCGGAGCAGTGTTCCAGCACAGCCGGATTGACCAGGTCGTCGATCATCACCACATCCGCCTGATTCAACGCCTTCACCGCTTTCAGGGTCAGCAGCTCGGGGTCGCCGGGGCCCGCACCTACCAGCCAGACTTTGCCATTCATTGGGATTCTCCGGGGCGCCTCGGGCGCCAGCAATACTTCAGGTCCAGGCCAGTACGTCGTTGGAAGCCAGTTCTATCTGCCAGTCGTGCAGCGGGCAGGCGCCGCGCATGCCGGCGACCTGGCCCGGATGGGGCACGTCGCCGGCACTGAACATCTCGATGCCCGCCACCTTGAGCCGGGTGCCGGTGCTGGAGCCCTGGTAGCGGGCGAAGCCGAGCATGGCCAGGTGATTGGCGCAGACCTTCGCCTGCTCCATCAGTGGCGCCACCAGCCCATAGGAGATCCCCCGATGGTTCGCGCATTCGCCGATGGCGTAGATGCGCGGGTCGTAGGTCTGCAGGGTGTCGTCCACCAGGATGCCGTGCTTGCAGGGCAGGCCCGCACGCTCGGCGAGTTCGGTGTTGGGCGTGATGCCGGCAGCCATCACCACCAGGTCGGCGGTGATGATTTCGCCGCCGGCCAGTTGCACGGCGCAGACGCGACCGGCGCCGTTGTCGATCAGCTCCTCGGTTGCGGTGCCCAGGCGGAAACGGATGCCGCGAGCCTGCAGGGCCCGCAGCAGCTTGTCGCCGGCGCTCTGGTCGAGCTGTTTCTCCAGCAGCCAGTCGGCCAGGTGCACCACGGTCACATCCATGCCGCGCTGCTTGAGGCCATTGGCCGCTTCCAGTCCGAGCAGGCCACCGCCGATCACCACGGCGTGGCTGTGGCTGCGGGTCGTTTCGATCATGGCGCGGGCACCGGCGATATCGCGGTAGCCGATCACCCCCTGCAGGCGGTTGCCCGGGATGGACAGCCGGCTCGGCGTGGAGCCGGTGGCGATCACCAGGCGGTCGTAGTCGGCACAGGTGCCGTCCTCGGCTATCACCTGGCGGCGCCGGCGATCGATCTTCACCACCTTGCGGCCCAGCAGCAGCTCCACGCCGTTCTCCGCGTACCAGGCCAGGTCGTTGAGGATGATCTCCTCGAAGGACTGCTCGCCGGCCAGCACCGGGGAGAGCAGGGTGCGATTATAGTTGGGGTGGGGTTCGGCGCCGAATACGGTGATCTGGTACTGCTCAGGGGCAAGCCGCAGCAGTTCTTCGAGGGTGCGCACTCCGGCCATGCCGTTTCCGATCATTACCAGCTTGGAAGTCTTCATGCCAGGACACTCCTGCATAAATGTCGAGCAAACAAAAAAGGCGTCCCGCTGTTGCCAGCAGGACGCCTTTGTCCAAGTCCCGTTCGATCGGGAAAGTGCCGTCTCGTCGTTGAGGCGGGCGCTTTTTGTAGATTGTCGAGCTAGCTGTTGCAGCCACCGTGCCAACCCTGGAAGCCTCGCATTCCGCGGCCTGCCGCCCTGACTTGCGGGTCGCCGCGCACTGGGCTGGGGCGTGTCGCCCTGATCTGGTGCGTCAGCCCATCGACAGGCCGATCAGCAGCGCCAGGTTCAGCACCAGGGACAGCAACGCGATGCCGCGCCAGACCTTCAGCGGCTCGCGCTCCAGCAGGGGGCGGGGCCTGGCGCTGAGGGCACGGCATTCGCCTTGCTCCAGGGCCAGCAGCCATTCCTCCATCGTCTCGTAGCGCGCGGCGGGGTCGGCGGCGACGGCGCGGGCCAGACATTCGTCCAGCCAGCCGGGCAGGTCGGGTCGGTAGCGGCTGGCCGGGGTGGGCGTGCCGAAGCGTGGATGCTGGAAAGGCTCGATTTCGCCAAAGGGATAGTGCGCGGTGAGCAGTTGGTAGAGGGTCACCCCGGCCGCGTAGAGGTCCTGGCGAGGGGAGGGTGCGGCGCCGCTGAAGGCTTCCGGTGCGATGTAGCTGGGGGTGCCGGGCAGGCTATGGGCTTCGTCCTGGGAGAGGCCGGGGCAATAGGCGAGGCCGAAATCCAGCAGGCGCAGCTCGCCGTCATCACCCCAGTGCAGGTTTTCCGGCTTGATGTCGCGGTGCAGGATGTTGCGTCGATGCAGTTGGCCGAGCGCCTTGAGCAGGCGTGGGGCGATGTCCAGCCACTGCGGCAACGTCAGGGGACCACTCATGCGCAGGTGTTCGGCCAGGGTCTGGCCGGTGTATTCGCGCTGCACGTAATAAAGATGCTGGCGCTGGGGCAGGGGGTGGGCTTCGGGGAAGTGCCGCCCGGCGACACGTCGCAGGAACCACTCTTCCAGCATCAGCGCCGGACCGGCGCCGGGTTCGTCTTGGCGGCTGGCGGGCAGGGTCTTCAGCAGCCAGCGCCGATCCTGGCCATCGCGCACCCGATAGACCATGGACTGGCGGGACTCGGCCACCAGTCGCCCCACCTGCCAGCCTTCGAAGGCCTGGCCTTCCTGCAGGCGCGGCGGCAGGGGCCACTGGTCCAGTTGCGCCAGGGTATCGGCCAGGCCCGCCTGGGGCAGGTTGTCGACGCGAATCAGCAGCGCGCTGGCGTTGTCCTGGCCGCCGGCCAGGTGCGCGGCGCTGACCAGCGCCTGGGCGGCGGCGGGGAGGTCCTGTTCGTCTTCCAGGATGCGCTGAATGCCCTGGTCGCCGAGCACGGCCCAGACGCCATCGCTGACCAGCACGAAGCCCTCGCGTTCCGCCAGTTCGCCGTCGAGGTAGTCCACCACCAGGTGTTGGTCGAGGCCCAGGGCGCGCTTGAGCACATGCTGCATGCCGGGCTGTTCCCAGACATGGTCTTCGCTGAGGCGCAGCAGTTGCTCGCCATCCCAGCGATAGGCGCGGCAGTCGCCGACATGGGCCAGGGTGAAGCGGCGCCCGCGCAGCACCATGGCGGTGAGGGTGGTGAGCAGCGGCTGGCCGCCGCCGTTGGCCTGCAGCCAGCGATTGTGGGCCACCAGCAGGCGATCCAGGGACTGGGCCACGGCCCAGGTTTCCGGCGTGGAGTAGTAGTCCAGCGCCAGGGCCTGAAGGGTGGCGCGGGCGGCCAGGCCGCCGTCGGCGCACTGGCTGACGCCGTCGGCGAGGGCGAAGAGGTAGCCCTTGCTGGCGGCCAGGGCGGGGGCCGGGGTCACGACGCGGATGGCGTCCTGGTTCTCCGCCCGGGGGCCGGTGGCGCTGGCTTCGCCGAAGGCGAGTTGCAGGGTCATGGACGGGTTTTCCTGGCGTGCGAAAGGAGCGCCGGGCGCTCCTTGTCGGTCGGAACCTGGCGCCGCACGGGGCGACGCCAGGACAGGGCTGGTCTCAGACACGGGCCGCAGTCACCGCTGCCGAACCCCAGGTGGTGCGCCAGCGCTGCTTGACGCCGTAGAGGCCGAACCAGGCCACCACGCCCAGGCTGGCGAACAGCCACAGGCCGAGCTGGTAGTCGCCGGTGCCTTGCTTGATGGCGCCCAGGCCCGCGGTCAGGCAGAAGCCGCCGATGCCACCGGCCATGCCGATGAGGCCGGTCATCACGCCGATTTCCTTGTGGAAGCGCTGGGGCACCAGCTGGAACACCGCGCCGTTGCCGGCGCCGAGGCTCAGCATGGCGACCACGAACAATGCCAGGGCGACGTTGGCGCTGGAGATGTGGAAGCCCACGGCGGCGATGCACACCGAGGCCAGGGTATACACCACCAGCAGGGTGCGGATGCCGCCGACGCGGTCGGCGAAGGCGCCGCCCAGGGGGCGCATCAGGCTGCCGGCGAAGACGCAGGCGGCGGTGTAGTAGCCGGCGGTCACCGGCGCCAGGCCGTACTGGTCGTGGAAGTAGCCGGGCAGGGTGCTGGCCAGGCCGAGGAAGCCGCCGAAGGTCACGCTGTAGAACAGCATGAACCACCAGCTGTCGCGGTCACCCAGGGCCTTGAGGTAGTCGCCGAGCGCCTTGGGGGCGGGGCGGTTGGGGGCGTTGCGGGCGGCCACGGCGAAGATCGCCAGGGTGAGCACCAGCGGGATCAGCGCCAGGCCGAAGACATTGTTCCAGCCGTAGAGCGCCGCCAGGCCGGGGGCGAAGAGCGCGGCCAGCACCGTGCCGGAGTTGCCGGCGCCGGCAATGCCCAGGGCCTTGCCCTGGTGCTGCGGCGGATACCACTGGGAGGCGAGCGGCAGGGCCACGGCGAAGGAGGCGCCGGCAAAGCCGAGGAACAGGCCAAGGAGCAGGGCTTGCTCATAGCTGTGGATGCCCGTCTGCCAGGCAACGAAGAGGGCGGCGATAACCACCACCTGGCCGATCAGGCCGGCGGTCTTGGGCGAGGTGCGGTCGGCCAGCATGCCCATCAGGAAGCGCAGGACAGCGCCGGCCAGGATCGGCGTGGCGACCATCATCGCGCGCTGCTGGGTCGTGAGTCCGAGATCGGCGGCGATCTGCACGCCCAGCGGGCCCAGTACGTACCAGACCATGAAGCTCAGGTCGAAGTAGAGGAAGGCGGAGAACAGGGTGGGCGTGTGGCCGGCTTTCCAGAAATTCGTTGTCATCGAACACCTCATCTGCAGTTAGGGGCCGGGAGGCACGCGCATCGTGATCGAAGCCACGGCGGTCGCACCTCCCGGTAAAACGTCGCGCTTGTGGCGCTTCGTCCTGCGGCAACGCCGCAGCGGGATTGAGTGAGCTGCAAGCGAACGTCCGGATCCCGGCCCGTCCACCGCCCCATCGCTGGGGCCGGAACGAAAAAGGCGCCGCACCACTGCCCGCATTGCTGCGGAGTGACGCGACGCCTTTGTCGTGTAGTAGGGCAACCGCCGTTGGCTACCTCTGCATGGTGCAGAGCAAGAGCCGGGCCAATCTGCGAAAGCTACGTGCTAGAGCGGTTTTGCCGGGTTGGATGAGCATCCTGGCTGATTCAAAACGGGGCGATCGAAACCCTGTTGCACCGAGTTGAAGCCGGATCGGCTCAGTCCAGCCAGTTGACCTGCGGGAAGGTGCTGCGGAAACCCTCGGGCATGGGCACTACGCGCCCATCGTGGTAGTTGAAGAAAACGAAGCCGGACTTGGCCATGGCCACCAGCTTGCCGTCGGCCGGGCGGGTGATGCGGAAGGTGATGTCGCCGCCGTACTTGTTGAAGTCCATGACCCCGACCTCGAACAGCAACTGGTCGCGGGCGTGGGCCTCGGCGCGGTAGGTGGTGGCGAGGTCGGTGACGATGATGCCGGTGCCGTCTTCGGCCGTCTCGCTGATGCCGAACTCGAACAGGAAGCGCGCCCGGGCTTCGGAAATCATCGAGATCATCGAGTCGTTGCCCAGGTGGTTGGCGCCGTTGATATCGGTGACGCGTACGGTCAGGTGGGTGGAGTAGCAGTACTGGTCTTCGGGGAAATTCAGGGTCAGGCGGGCCATCGATACCTCGGGCGTGGGAGCGGCAAGGCGCCGATTCTACTCTTGTGCGGTCCGATGGCCCGGCATTCTCGGGCTGAATCTCAGCGGTGCAGGCCGTTGAGCCAGTAGAAGGTGACGCGGCCGCCTTCGTTCTTCGCCCCATGGTTGTCCTGGATATAGGCGCCGGCCTTGAAGTAGAGCTGCTGTTTGCTCCAGTAGCCGCTGAGCTGGCGATAGAGGTTGCCGTTATCGCCCTTGCTGGTGACCGTGATGCCCAGTTTGCCGGTGGGGGTGATGCGCAGGTCGTAGCCGAAGCGCTCGCCGAGGGCGACGTTCTCGGCCAGCAGGATGTTCTCCACTTCGCTGTCGCCTGGGCGCTTGCGCAGCAGCGCCTCGATCCGGCCGTTGCCGCGCAGGTAGTGGTACTGGATCTTGAGCAGTGGGTCGTTCTGGCTGCCGGGCTCGTCCTTGCTGTGGATCTGCCCGATGACGATCTTGTTCTGGCTCGGTACCTGCTCCACCGACAGCACGGCGCTGAGGTAGTTGTCGGCACTGGCGTGGTACCAGTAGCTCAAGGTGCCGTCGGCCTGGGTCTCGCGCAGCTCGGTGCGGGGATAGCTGGCGTCCTCGGTGCGCGCGCCGTTCACCGGCACCCAGAAGCTGATGCTGCCATCCGAATTGCGCCGGAAATACTGGCTCGAATAGCCGTTATTGAGGCGGGCGGTAGTGATGAGGGTATTGGACGTGGTGGCTGGGACCGTCAGGTTCCAGGTGCTGAGATCTATCACTGGATGTCCTTGTGCTGAATATCTGGAAGCAGCAGTTCGTACATGCAGAGGGTGGAAAAGTTCCGGAGGGGATCGCCAGGGAGGGAAGTTTGGACTTTGGTGCCTGGTTCGTTGCAAACCGGCGAGGGGCGGAAATGTTTGATCAGTTGGTTAGAAAGTTGCCGTATCCGGGCAAGTAACTTTATACAAGACGTGTTTTAAACTGGGCATCCCTGCCCAGTTGTCTGTTACGCAGAGGCGAGTGCGGGGCTCACTCGGGAAGGAGTGAGGTTTTCTGCTCTGTTGCTTGCCCACTTCACCAGCAGCGTCATCGCGACGAAGCCAAGGCAGATGAACAGCGGGTAAGCGAACATGATTTCGCCAAGGGAGTATTTCCAGCTAAGCGGGCGGGCGATGCCCAGCATGGCCGCATAGAACCAGGAAACCCCGGAGACGACGCCCGAGAATACCGCGAGGGTACGGGCATTCACTTCCATCTTCACCAGCGTGCCAGCCTTGGTGATGGCGGGCAGTACAACGTGGTGCAGGAGGAAGCCGTTAACGGTCAACAGCGTAACGATCAGGATCTTGGCCTGAAGCTTGGGGTTGAGGAAATACACCGCGCCTTTGACAGAGTAGTCCAGCAGTACGATACCGATCCCTGTAACCCAGAGTGCCGCAAGTGCAAGCAGTACAGTGTTCTTCAGAGTTTCAAGATGGGTTTTGTCGCTGTGGGCAGCGTCGTCTTTCCCAGTGACCAGTGCCTTGATCATGGCGAAATCGCTGGTCAGGACCAGGCCAATTGCCACGCAGCACGCGATCAGGTGGGCATAAACAACACCCATGCGCATTAATTCCATGGTTGCTTCCTGTTTGAACAGGGAAGTAATTAGATGATACAGCTCCATGGTTTACCTCTTGTTTTACAAAGTAAGTTGGTGTGCTGATGCAGTAAGGGCACCGATTTATGTTGTTTTCTTACTATTTGGCCTCTATGGGCCTTTAGCGGTCAGGTTGTTTCGCATATCTGGTTTTATTCATGTCTTCATACGCATCCCTCCTTTTTTGAGACAAAGAATCCACCTGCACGTGAACTTGTGCATTTGGAATCACTCCGGACTCAAGGGGAAAAAGACATGCGCGCCATCAGCCGACCATGGCTCAAAAAGTGGCGCGATGGATTCTGGCTTTCATCAGAGTAGGAAATGTCTGATTTTGTTCAGAAATTGATCTGAAAGCCGACGAGCGGTGGTTAGCGCAGGGGCACTGCAAGCCCCTGAAAAGGTAAGGAAACCTTGCCAGGCGGGCGTTTCAGGAAAGTTCAGCTGAGAGTGCGCCCTCTGTGACCAGAGGGCGCGAACCGGCGTCAGGCCTTGCCGGTTTTGCGGGGCTTGGCCGCGGGCGGCGACTCGATCAGGCCGTCGGCACGGAACATCCCCTTGATACCGCGAACGGCCTGGCGGATGCGGTCCTGGTTCTCGATCAGGGCGAAGCGCACATGGTCGTCGCCGTAGTCGCCGAAGCCCAGGCCGGGGGAGACGCAGACCTTGGCCTCGGCCAGCAGCTTCTTGGAGAACTCCAGGGAGCCGAGGGCGGCGTAGGGCTCGGGAATCTTCGCCCACACATACATCGAGGCCTTGGGGTTCTCCACCATCCAGCCGATCTCGTGCAGGCCTTTCACCAGTACGTTGCGGCGCTGGCGATATTGCTCGGCGATATCCCGTACGCATTGCTGGTCGCCTTCCAGGGCGGCGATGGCAGCTACCTGGAGCGGGGTGAAGGTGCCGTAGTCGTGGTAGCTCTTGATCCGCGCCAGGGCGCTGACCAGCTCCGGGTTACCGACCATGAAGCCGATTCGCCAGCCGGCCATGTTGTAGCTCTTGGACAGGGTGAAGAACTCCACCGCGATGTCCTTGGCGCCGGGTACCTGCATGATGGAGGGCGCCTTCCAGCCGTCATAGACGATGTCGGCGTAGGCCAGGTCGTGCACCACCAGTACGTCGTACTGCTTGGCCAGGGCGACCACGCGCTCGAAGAAGTCCAGCTCCACGCATTGGGCCGTGGGGTTGGAGGGGAAGCCGATGATCATCATCTTCGGCTTCGGGATGCTTTCGCGAATCGCCCGCTCCAGCTCGGCGAAGAAGTCCACGCCGGGCACCAGGGGCACCGAGCGCACCTGGGCGCCGGCGATCACCGCGCCGTAGATGTGGATGGGGTAGCTGGGGTTGGGTACCAGCACCGTGTCGCCATGGTCCAGGGTGGCGAGCATCAGGTGAGCCAGGCCTTCCTTGGAGCCGATGGTGACGATGGCTTCGCTTTCAGGATCGATCTCCACGTCGTAGCGGTCCTTGTACCAGCGCGAGATGGCTCGGCGCAGGCGTGGAATACCGCGAGAGGTGGAGTATCCGTGGGTGTCTTCACGCTGGGCGACCTGCACGAGCTTTTCCACGATATGCGGCGGGGTGGCGCCGTCGGGGTTGCCCATGGAGAGGTCGATGATGTCTTCGCCACGACGGCGCGCGGCCATCTTGAGTTCGGCGGTGATGTTGAAGACGTAGGGGGGGAGACGATCGATGCGCGCGAAACGGCGCGGTGAACGCTGGTCAGCCATGCTTTCCTCGGATACGTAAGCGCCCGGAACCGTCCGAGCGACGTCGGCCACTGCGGTGGCCTGGCGGCGAAGATAAGGGCTGCGGGAGGGCTTGTCGAGCGAAGTTTCGCTGCCCGTTCTTGGTCCGGGTGTCGGCCGCAGCGACCGGCACCCGGGTGGGCTCAGCGACCGCCGCTGGCCTTCAGGCGGACCAGCAGGTCGGCCAGCTGCTGGATATCGGCATCGCTGGTGCGCCAGGAGGAGACGCTCAGGCGAAAGGCCGGCCGCCCCTGCCACAAGGTCGGGCCGAACCAGACTTCGCCCGACGCCTGGGCCGCGTTGCGGATGGCGACGGTTTCCTCGTCGCTGTCAGCGCGCACCAGCACCTGATTGAGCACCACGCGGTTGAGCACCTGGTAGCCGGCCTCGCGCAAGCGCTCGGCGAGGTACCCGGCCTGGTCCAGGTGGCGGTCGATCATCGCCGCGAGCCCGTCGCGGCCGAGGCTCGCCAGCGCCGCCCAAATGGGTACGCCCCGTGCGCGGCGGGAGAATTCCAGGGTCAGGTTCTTCTGCGCGTCCCGCGAGGCGCTGGCGTATGCCGCGTCACTGTTCATCGCCGTGGCCAGGGCGTCGGCGTCACGGCAGATTGCCATGGCGCCGTCGTACGGGGTGTTCAGCCACTTGTGGCCGTCGCAGGTCCAGCTGTCGGCCTGCTCGATTCCGGTGGCCAGGTGGGCTTGGGACGAGGCGCGGACCCAGAGGCCGAAGGCGCCATCGACATGGACCCAGGCATTGGCGGCGCGGGCGCGGGGGATCAGCTCGGCGAAGAGGTCGAATTCGCCGGTATTGACCTCGCCGGCCTGCAGGCAGAGCAGGGTCATGTCGTCCAGCGGCGGCAAGCGCGCGGGGTCGATGCGGCCGTGCGCGTCGGTGGGCGCCACCAGCAGGCGCCTGGTGCCGAAGCCGAGGATGCGCAGGGCCTTCTTCACCGTGATGTGCACGCTGGCGGACACCACCACGCGCACCTCCGGCGCGCCCATCAGGCCATCGCTGTCGAAGTCCCAGCCCTTGCGCGCCAGCAGGGCGCGGCGCGCGGCCGAGAGACAGGCCAGGGTGCAGGCGGTGGCGCTGGTGCCGAAACCCACGGCGCTCTGGGCCGGCAGACCGAGGCTTTCCAGCACCCAGCGGGCGGCGACCTTCTCGATGCGATCGGCGGCGGGGGAGTTGTCGAAGGACGAGGCGCACTGGTCCCAGGCCAGCGCCAGGCGTTCGGCCGCGGCGGCGGCGGGCAGGGTGGCGCCAATGACGAAGCCGAAGTAGCGCCCGCCATTGGAGGCGGTGGTGGCGGGGGAGCCGAGCTCATCCAGCTGGCGCAATACTTCGGCGGGATCGCGGCCCGTTTCCGGCAGAGGGCTGTCGAAGGCGGCCAGGGCGGCGATGGCTTCCGGCGCGGGGAATACCCGCCGTCCGGGGATGCCGTCGAAATAGGCGAGGGCGCGGCGATCGGCGTCCTCGAGGAGCTGGCGTTCGTTGTCCATGGAGGCCTCGCGGGCGGGTAGGAGGGCCTACCTTAGCCCGTCGCGGCCGGCGCCAGCAGATACACCTGACTGCGTACAGTTGTGAGCGTCAGTGACCGAGCATGTCGTGCATGGCGATGATCTGTTCGGCCACCTGCAGCAGCTTCTGCTGGCGGCTCATGGCCTGGCGGCGCATCAGGGTATAGGCCTCTTCTTCGTTGCAGTTCTTCATCTTCATCAGCAGGCCCTTGGCCAGCTCGATGCGCTTGCGCTCGGCCAGTTGCTGGTCCCGAGCGCTGATCTGGGCGCGCAGGGCCTGGTCGCTCTCGAAGCGCGCCATGGCGACGTCGAGGATAGGTTGCAGGCGGTCGGCCTGGATGCCTTCGACTATGTAGGCGCTGACACCGGCCTGGATGGCCTGGCGCATGACCTTGGGGTCGTGCTCGTCGGTGAACATGACGATGGGGCGGGGCTGGTCGCGACTGACCAGCACCACCTGCTCCATCACGTCGCGGCCGGGGGATTCGGTGTCGATCAGCACCACGTCCGGGCGAATGGCTTCGACCCGGGCCGGCAGGTCGATGGTCAGGCCGGATTCGTCGATGACCTCGAAGCCGGCTTCCACCAGGGCGGCCTTGAGGCGGCCGACTTTCCTGGCGGTGTCGTTGATCAGCAGGATGCGCAGCATGGCAGCGGTCTTCCCTAGCGGCTACAGGGCGATGGCGCGGGCATTGCCGGCCAGGGCGTGGATCGGGAAGCTGCGGGCGTAGCCGGCAGGGTCGCTACCGTCCCAGGTGCGACCGTCGATCAGGGTGGCGCTGCGCATCAGCGGCGGCACCTCGATGCCGAGGGCCTCGGCGGCCTGGCGATAGATATCCAGGCGCTGCACGCGCTGGGCGACGGCGAGGTAGTCGGGGTCGTCCCGCAAGAGGCCCCAGCGGCGGAACTGGGTCATGAACCAGATGCCATCGGAGAGGTAGGGCATGTTCACCTGGCCGTCGCCATGGAAGCGCAGCGGATGCCGGTCTTCCCAGGCATTGCCGAGGCCGTCCTGGTAGTGGCCGAGAAAACGCGGCTCCACCGCCGAGAGCGGCACGTCCACGTAGTCGCTGCCGCTGATCAACTGGGCGGTGCTGCGGCGATTCTCCAGGCTGCCATCGATGAAGCGGCTGGCCTCCAGTACGGCCATGGTCAGGGCACGGGCGGTGTTGGGGTAGCGCTCGACGAACTCGCGGGTGACGCCGAGGACCTTCTCCGGGTGGTCCGGCCAGATCATCTGGCTGGTGGCCAGGGTGAAGCCCTGGCCCTGCTCGACGGCCAGGGCGCCCCAGGGGCCGCCGGCGCAGAAACCGTCGATACGGGCGGCCTTGAGGTGGGCGACCATCTGCGAGGGCGGCACTACCACTGTGTCGACGTCGCGCAGCGGGTGGATGCCCTGGGCCGCCAGCCAGTAGTTCAGCCACATGGCGTGGGTGCCGGTGGGGAAGGTCTGGGCGAAGGTCAGGCGCGCACCGTCATGGCGCACGTGGCGGCCCAGTGCCTCGGAACTGGTCACGCCGACGCGCTTGAGCGGTTCGGAGAGGTTGATGGCCTGGCCGTTCTGGCAGAGACCCATGAGGATGGCCATCTCGGCGCTGGGGCCACCGATGCCTAGTTCGATGCCGTAGACCTGGCCGTAGAGCGCTTGCGCGGCGTCCAGTTCGCCGCAGAGCAGCTTGTCGCGCAGGCTGGCCCAGGAGGACTGGCGCTGGAGGTTGAGGGTCAGGCCGTAGGGCTGGGCGAAGCCCTGGGTGGCGGCGACGATCAGCGAGGCCGAGTCGGTCAGGGGCATGAAGCCCAGGTTGAGCATGCACTTCTCCGGTGCGTCGCTGCCGGCGACCCAGGCCAGGTTGTCCGCGCGCGTGGTGTTCTGCGAGTCCGTCATCTTGGTTGCCACCTATCAGCAAAATGGCGCCGATCCGGAGCAGCCGGGGCCGGCCGGAATCGACGCCATTGTCATCAGCCCGCCCCGCCGTTGGAGTGAGCCTCGTTGGGGGCTGATCAAGCAAGCGATATGCCAGCGGCGCATAAAAGGAGCCCCGCGATAGCGGGGCGAAGGATTCGAGGTCGGAGCAACCTCAGCGTTCGATGATCTGCTTCACGTGGCTTTGCGGGATTTGCTGGCTGCGACCTTCATGGTCCTCGAATTCGAGCATGCCGGTGTCGTCGTCCAGTTCGGGTTTTTCGTCCGTGGCGATGAGTTGGCCGTCGGTCGTGGCGATCAGGTATTCGCTCGAGCAGCCGGCCAGGCCGAGGGAGCAGATCAGGATCAATAACCAGGTTTTCATGGCGGCCTCCCCGTCGTGGAACCCGATACCTGGAACATAGCTGCTGGCGGGGAGGGTGCAAGTCGGCCGAGGGTATTTGTTCTGGCCGGCTTCGACGGGCATCCGGAAAAGAAAAAGCCCCGCACGAGGCGGGGCTTATTCCTTACCGGGATACCGATGGGGCCTTAGGCCTGAACCACCGGGATCTTGGCGTTTGCAGCGGCTTCCTTGTACTCGGCGATCTGGTCGAAGGACAGGTAGCGGTAGATATCGGCAGCCATGCTGTCGATGTTCTTCGCGTATTCCATGTACTCCTCGACGGTCGGCAGTTTGCCCATGATGGAGGCAACGGCCGCCAGTTCGGCGGAGGCCAGGTAGACGTTGGTGGCGTCGCCCAGGCGGTTCGGGAAGTTACGGGTGGAGGTGGAGACCACGGTGGCGCCGGTCTGTACGCGGGCCTGGTTGCCCATGCACAGGGAGCAGCCCGGCATTTCCATGCGCGCGCCAGCCTTGCCGTAGATGCCGTAGTAGCCTTCTTCGGTCAGCTGGTGCTGGTCCATCTTGGTCGGCGGAGCCAGCCACAGACGGGTCGGGATACCGCCCTTGACCTTGTCCAGCAACTTGCCGGCGGCGCGGAAGTGACCAATGTTGGTCATGCAGGAGCCGATGAACACTTCGTCGATCTTGTCGCCGGCCACGGTGGACAGCAGGCGGGCATCGTCCGGGTCGTTCGGCGCGCAGAGCACGGGCTCTTTCACGTCAGCCAGGTCGATCTCGATAACGGCGGCGTATTCGGCGTCGGCATCACCTTGCAGCAGCTCCGGCTTGGCCAGCCAGGCTTCCATCGCCTTGGCGCGGCGCTCCAGGGTACGGGCGTCGCCGTAGCCTTCACCGATCATCCAGCGCAGCAGGGTGATGTTGGACTGCAGGTATTCGGCGATGGCCGACTCCGGCAGCTTGATGGTGCAGCCAGCAGCGGAACGCTCGGCCGAGGCGTCGGACAGCTCGAAGGCTTGTTCGACGGTCAGGTCGTTCAGGCCTTCGATCTCGAGGATGCGGCCGGAGAAGATGTTCTTCTTGCCCTTCTTCTCGACGGTCAGCAGGCCAGCCTGGATGGCGTAGTAGGGGATGGCATGCACCAGGTCACGCAGGGTGATACCGGGCTGCATCTTGCCCTTGAAGCGCACCAGAACGGATTCCGGCATGTCCAGCGGCATGACGCCAGTGGCGGCGGCGAAGGCTACCAGGCCGGAACCGGCCGGGAAGGAAATGCCGATCGGGAAGCGGGTGTGGGAGTCGCCACCGGTGCCGACGGTGTCAGGCAGCAGCATGCGGTTCAGCCAGCTGTGGATGATGCCGTCGCCCGGACGCAGGGACACGCCACCGCGGGTCTTGATGAAGTCCGGCAGGGTGTGGTGGGTGTTGACGTCGATGGGCTTCGGATAGGCCGCGGTGTGGCAGAAGGACTGCATCACCAGGTCGGCGGAGAAGCCGAGGCAGGCAAGGTCTTTCAGCTCGTCGCGGGTCATCGGGCCAGTGGTGTCCTGGGAACCGACGGTGGTCATCTTCGGCTCGCAGTAGGTGCCCGGACGTACGCCCTGGCCTTCCGGCAGACCGCAGGCGCGGCCAACCATCTTCTGCGCCAGGGTGAAGCCCTTGCCGCTGTCGACCGGGGATTCCGGCTTCTTGAACAGGTCGGTGGCACCCAGGCCCAGTTCGGCGCGGGCTTTCTCGGTCAGACCACGGCCGATGATCAGCGGGATACGGCCGCCGGCGCGGACTTCGTCCAGCAGGACCGGGGTCTTCAGTTCGAAGGTGGTGACCACTTCGCCGCTGTCGTGGCGAACGACCTTGCCTTCATAGGGATACACGTCGATGACGTCGCCCATGGCCAGGTTGGTGCAGTCGAATTCGATCGGCAGGGCGCCGGCGTCTTCCATGGTGTTGTAGAAGATCGGGGCGATCTTGGTGCCGAAGCAGAAGCCGCCGCCGCGCTTGTTCGGGACGAAGGGGATGTCGTCGCCGAAGAACCACAGCACGGAGTTGGTGGCGGACTTGCGGGAGGAACCGGTACCAACCACGTCACCGACGTAGGCAACCGGGAAGCCCTTGGCCTTGACGGCTTCGATCTGCTTCAGCGGGCCTACGGAACCGGGTTGCTCCGGCTCGATGCCGTCACGGGCCATTTTCAGCATGGCCAGGGCGTGCAGCGGGATGTCGGGGCGCGACCAGGCGTCCGGAGCGGGGGACAGGTCGTCGGTGTTGGTTTCGCCGGGCACCTTGAACACGGTCAGGGTGATTTTCTCGGCGACGGCCGGCTTGGCCTGGAACCACTCGCCTTCGGCCCAGGACTTCAGCACGGCCTGGGCGGAAGCGTTGCCCTTCTTGGCGCGCTCGGAGACGTCGTGGAAGGAGTCGAACATCAGCAGGGTGTGCTTCAGTTGCTCAGCGGCGACGCTGGCCAGTGCGGCATCGTCCAGCAGCTCGACCAGGGTGGCGATGTTGTAGCCGCCCTGCATGGTGCCCAGCAGCTCGGTGGCGCGCTCTTTGGAGATCAGCGGGGAAGTGGCTTCGCCCTTGGCGACAGCGGAGAGGAAACCGGCCTTGACGTAGGCGGCTTCGTCGACGCCCGGCGGCACGCGGTTGGTGATCAGATCGAGGAGGAAAGCCTCTTCGCCGGCCGGCGGGTTCTTCAGCAGCTCTACCAGGCCTGCAGTTTGTTCGGCGTTCAGCGGCTGGGCTACGACACCCTGGGCGGCACGCTCTTCTACATGTTTGCGATAGGCTTCAAGCACAGTATTACCCTCATCAGTGGCCCTGGAGTCGTCCAGGGCGCTCATCCAGGAATCCGCCGAACGCATGCGCCGCACAGCTTTTTGGGCTGTCTGGCCAAGGTTTCGGCGGCCTCCATCGAGAAGCTGTTTTCAAAGTTTTACGCCGGAAGGAATACCTGATGAGGGCTGGCGGCGGACATCCCTGGCGGAATGCCCGGCGCCATTGTTTCCTGCCGGATCGACTGTGCTCGTGACGCTTTGAAAACAGCTTCCAACGGATATCGGCGCCTTAAATGGCGGGCTGATTCTAATGGAAAGGCTCGGCAAAGTTAAGATGAAATCCCTATTTCGCTGAGGGTGACCCTGATTAGACAAAGGGCTAAGATGGCTCGCCCGTTTCACCTGCCGAATCCGCTCTCCATGTCCAACCAGCGCATCAAGACGCCTTGCGTCGGCCTCTGTTCCACCGTCTATGGCGACCACGTGTGCCGGGGCTGCAAGCGTTTCCACCATGAAGTGGTGAACTGGAACCTCTACAACGAGGAAGAGAAGCGCGCGGTCTGGCGGCGCCTGGAGATCCTTCTGGTGCAGGTGATGGCGGCCAAGCTGGAAGTCTTCGACCCGGCCTGCCTGCGCCAGCAGCTCGAGCAGCGCCAGGTGCGCTTCGTCCCCGAACAGTCCCATTACTGCTGGGCCTACCAGTTGATCGCGCGGGGCTCGCGCATGATCAATCGCCTGGATGCCTACGGCGTCGTGCTGCTTCCGGAGTTCCGCGATTGGGCGCTGCCCGACCTGCGCGAAGCCATTGATCGGGAATTCTTCCTGCTCTCCGAGGCCCACTACGAGCGCTACATCGCGCCGCGCTTCCTCATCGAGGGTGTCGAAAGCCGCGTCTGAGCCCAAGAAAAAGCCGCCATCGAGGCGGCTTTTTCCATTGCGGGGCCATCAACGCTGCGCAACCAGCTCCTCCAGGTGGGCGATGATGGCCTCGGGTTTGAGCACCAGCACATCGCTTTCCAGGGCATCGAGCACCACTTCGGCGGTATTGCCGATCAGTGCGCCGGACAGGCCCGAGCGCGCCACCGTGCCGATTACCGTGACCCCGGCCTCCAGCTTGTGGGCGATGTGCGGAATCAGCACGTCGGCCGGGCCTTCCTCGATGTGCAGGCGTTCGTCGCTGATGTCGTACTCGGCCTGGAAGGCGCGGCACTCGTCGCGATAGCGCGCTTCGATGGTTTCCTTGAGCTGGAAGGTGGGGTCGGCCGCCGAGAGCATCGGCGACGGGTGGGCGCTGATCACGTGCAGGGTGCCGTGGGCCAGGCTGGCGATGTCGTAGCCATGGCTGACGATGGTGGCGTGCAGGGTGCGGTGCTCGCCGTCGCTGTTGCCGACGTCCACCGCCGCGAGGATGTTGCCGCCCGTCCAGGTCTTGTCGGTCTTGACCATCAGCACCGGGCCCGGGCAGTAGCGCAACAGCTTCCAGTCGTCGGGGGTGAGCAGGGCCTTCTTCAGTGGGTTGTCCGGCACATGCTGCTTGATGACCAGGCCACAGCCCTCGGACTGCTGGGCGGCGATGATGGTCTGGTGCTGGTTGTCCAGCCAGTTCTGCTGGGTGCTGACGCTATAACCCTCATCCTTGAGCGAGTCAGCCAGATCACTGAGGTAGTCGGCGTGGTTGCCCTTGCGGTCGCAGATCAGCAGGTGCAGGTGCGACTGGGTCACGCCGGCGATCAGTTTTGCCCTTTTCAGGGCAAGGCCCTCCGGCCGGTCCGGTTCCAATACCACCAGGATGCTGCGAATGGCTTGCATGGTCCTCATCTCCCTGTCGATGGCTTATAGCCAAAACAAATGTAGCTCCGATTCTGCTTTAGTGTTCTTGACATATATCAAGCGGTTCGGGCTGGCCGATGCGTCCTGCATTCGTATAATGCTCCGCCTTCGGGGGCCCGGCCAGCGCGGCACCCAGCATGACGAGAGCTATCCGTGAACCTGCCTGAGATCCATGACTTTCTTGGTTGCCGCACCCCTGACGCCTGGGTGGCGGCCGCATTGGCCGATCAGGAGACCCTGCTGATCGACCACAAGAACAACGAGTACAAGGCAGCCTCCACGGCCATGGCGCTGATGGCCAAGTACGCGACCCACCTGGACCTGATCAACTTCATGTCGCGCCTGGCGCGCGAGGAGCTGGTGCATCACGAGCAGGTGCTGCGGATCATGAAGCGCCGCAAGATCGACCTGAAGCCGGTGTCGGCGTCCCGCTACGCCTCGGGCCTGCGCAAGCTGGTGCGTAACCACGAGCCGCAGAAGCTGGCCGACACGCTGGTGGTGGGGGCCTTCATCGAGGCGCGCTCGTGCGAGCGTTTCGAGGCGCTGGTGCCGCACCTGGACGAGGATCTGGGCAAGTTCTACGGCGGCCTGCTCAAGAGCGAGGCGCGTCACTACCAGGGCTACCTGAAGCTGGCCTACCAATACGGTGACGCGCGGGAAGTGGATCACTGCATCGAGAAGGTGAGGGTGGCCGAGCGCGAGCTGATCGAGTCGCCGGACGAGGAGTTTCGCTTCCACAGCGGTGTGCCGGCCTGAATTGGAATGAATGAAAAAAGCGCCCCGCGGGGCGCTTTTTTCATGGGATGGATCAGCTCAGGCTGAACGGCGTCTGCACGAAACCCTGATCGTCCACCTGCAAGGCCCAGCCCTGGCGATCCCAGTCGCCGAGGACGATGCGTCGGGCTGGCTGGCCGTCCAGTTCCAGCTCATGGCTGGCGGGGCGGTGGGTGTGGCCGTGGATCAGGGTCCGGGCGCCGTAATTGCGCAGGATGCGCGGGATCTCGTCCGGGGTGACGTCGGTGATCTCCGCCGCTTTCTCGCGGGTCTGCATGCGGCTTTCCTTTCGCAGCTTGCGTGCCAGCTTGTGGCGGGTGGCCAGCGGCAGGTTGCGCAGGATGAACAGGCTCAGCGGGTTGCGCAGCCAGCGGCGCAGGCGCATGTAGGCCTCGTCCTGGGTGCATAGGCTGTCGCCGTGCATCAGCAGCACCGGCTCGCCGTTCATCCGCACCAGGCTAGGGTCCGCCAGCAAGGTGCAGCCGGCTTCGCGGCAGAACGCCTTGCCGAGCATGAAGTCGCGATTGCCGTGCATCAGGAAGATGCGCGTGCCGCTATCGGCCAGCTTGCGCAGGGCCTGGGCGATGGAGTGCTGGAAGGGGGTCATGGCGTCGTCGCCGATCCAGGCTTCGAAGAAGTCACCCAATATGTAGAGGGCTTCGGCCTGGGGCGCGCGGCTCTGCAGGAAATGAAGAAACGCCCGGGTAATGTCCGGGCGTTCTTCTTCGAGGTGCAGATCGGAGATCAGCAGGATCACTCGGCGATCTCGGCCTTCTCGATGATCACGTCGTCGACCGGGACGTCCTGGTGGCCGGCCTTCATGGTGGTGGCCACGCCCTTGATCTTGTTCACCACGTCCATGCCTTCGACCACTTCAGCGAACACGGCATAGCCCCAGCCCTGGACGGTGGGTGCGCTGTGGTTGAGGAAGCTGTTGTCGGAGACGTTGATGAAGAACTGCGCGGAGGCGGAGTGCGGCTCCATGGTGCGGGCCATGGCGACGGTGCCGACCTTGTTCGACAGGCCGTTGTTGGCCTCGTTCTTGATCGGTGCGCGGGTGGACTTCTGCTTCATGCCCGGCTCGAAGCCGCCGCCCTGGATCATGAAGTTGCCGATCACGCGGTGGAAGATGGTGCCGTCGTAATGGCCGGCCTTCACGTACTCCTTGAAGTTGGCCACGGTTTCCGGGGCTTTGTCTTCGAAGAGTTGCAGGGTGATGACGCCGTGGTTGGTATGCAGCTTGATCATTGGGTTATTCGCTCTATCGAGAAATCCAAGGCCTGTCAGGGGATTGACAGCTTCGGCTATGATAAGCGCTTTGATTTGACCGGCCTACCCTGAGCCGTGCACCAGAAGACCCAAGGATCCCATGAGCAAGCCAGAGACTCCCGCCGCAACCAACTTCCTGCGCCAGATCGTCCAGGCGGACCTGGACGCCGGCAAGCACACCAAGATCGTCACCCGCTTCCCGCCGGAGCCCAACGGCTACCTGCACATCGGCCATGCCAAGTCGATCTGCCTGAACTTCGGCCTGGCCAAGGAATTCGGTGGTGACTGCCACCTTCGCTTCGACGACACCAACCCGGCGAAGGAAGACCAGGAGTACATCGACGCCATCGAGAGCGACGTGAAATGGCTGGGCTTCCAGTGGGCGGGCGAGGTGCGCTACGCCTCCGGCTATTTCGACCAGTTGCACGATTGGGCCGTCGCGCTGATCAAGGCCGGCAAGGCCTTCGTCTGCGACCTGTCCCCCGACCAGGCCCGGGAATACCGTGGCAGCCTCACCGAGCCGGGCAAGAACAGCCCGTTCCGTGATCGCCCGGTGGAGGAGAACCTCGACCTGTTCGCCCGCATGAAGGCTGGCGAGTTCCCCGATGGCGCCCGTTCGCTGCGGGCGAAGATCGACATGACCTCGCCGAACATGAACCTGCGCGACCCGATCCTCTACCGCATCCGCCATGCGCACCATCACCAGACCGGTGACAAGTGGTGCATCTACCCGAGCTATGACTTCACCCATGGCCAGTCGGACGCGATCGAAGGCATCACCCACTCCATCTGCACCCTGGAGTTCGAGGATCATCGCCCGCTCTACGAGTGGTTCCTGGAGAACCTGCCGGTGCCGGCACAGCCGCGCCAGTACGAGTTTTCCCGTCTGAACCTGAACTACACCATCACCAGCAAGCGCAAGCTCAAGCAACTGGTCGACGAAGGCCATGTGCATGGCTGGGACGATCCGCGCATGTCCACCCTGTCGGGCTACCGTCGTCGCGGCTACACGCCGGAATCCATCCGCAACTTCTGCGAGATGATCGGCGTGAACCGTGCCAGTGGCGTGGTGGATATCGGCATGCTGGAGTTCAGCATCCGCGACCACCTGGACGCCACCGCGCCGCGCGCCATGTGCGTGCTGCGCCCGCTCAAGGTGGTGATCACCAACTACCCGCAAGGCCAGGTCGAAAACCTCGAACTGCCGCGCCATCCGAAGGAAGACATGGGCGTGCGCGTCCTGCCGTTCTCCCGTGAGCTGTACATCGACGCCACCGACTTCGAGGAAGTCCCGCCGGCCGGCTACAAGCGCCTGCTCCCGGGTGGCGAAGTGCGCCTGCGCGGCAGCTACGTGATTCGCGCCGACGAAGCCATCAAGGACGCCGACGGCAACATCGTCGAGCTGCGCTGCAGCTATGACCCGGACACCCTGGGCAAGAACCCCGAGGGCCGCAAGGTCAAGGGCGTGATCCACTGGGTGCCGGCCGAAGGCAGCGTGGAATGCGAAGTGCGCCTCTACGACCGCCTGTTCCGTTCGGTCAATCCGGAGAAGTCCCCCGAGGCCCTTGAAGGGCAGGGCGGCAGCTTCCTCGACAACATCAACCCGGATTCCCTGCAGGTGCTGAGCGGCTGCCGTGCCGAGCCGTCCCTGGCCCAGGCCCAGCCGGAAGATCGCTTCCAGTTCGAGCGCGAAGGTTACTTCGTCGCTGACCTGAAGGACTCCCAGCCTGGCAAGCCGGTGTTCAACCGTACCGTGACCCTGCGCGATTCCTGGGGCCAATGATGACGCTGTCGATCTACAACACTCTCAGCAAGGCCAAGGAGCCGCTGAAGCCGCTGGTCGGCAACCAGGTGCGCATGTATGTCTGCGGCATGACGGTCTATGACTTCTGCCACATCGGCCATGCCCGGGTGATGGTGGCGTTCGACGTAGTGGCGCGCTGGTTGCGCCACCGCGGCTACGACCTCACCTATGTGCGCAACATCACCGACATCGACGACAAGATCATCCGCCGCGCCAACGAGAACGGCGAGCCGTTCGAGGCGCTGGTGGAGCGCATGATCGCCGCGATGCACGAGGACGAGGCGCGTCTCTCCGTGCTGCGTCCGGACATCGAACCGCGTGCCACCGGCCATATCGCCGGCATGCACGAGATGATCCAGACCCTGATCGACAAGGGCTTCGCCTACGCCCCGGGTAATGGCGATGTCTATTACCGGGTGGGCAAGTTCGTCGGCTACGGCAAGCTGTCGCGCAAGAAGATCGAAGACCTGCGCATCGGTGCCCGTATCGAAGTGGACGAATCCAAGGAAGATCCCCTGGACTTCGTACTGTGGAAGGGCGCCAAGCCCGGCGAGCCGAGCTGGGAATCGCCCTGGGGCGCAGGCCGTCCGGGCTGGCATATCGAGTGCTCGGTGATGTCCACCTGCTGCCTGGGTGAAACCTTCGATATCCATGGCGGCGGCCCGGACCTGGTGTTCCCGCACCACGAGAACGAGATCGCCCAGAGCGAGGCGGCCACCGGCAAGCTCTACGCCAATGCCTGGATGCACGCCGGCGCGGTGCGCGTGGATGGCGAGAAGATGTCCAAGTCCCTGGGCAACTTCTTCACCATTCGCGAAGTGCTGGAGAAGTACCACCCGGAAGTGGTGCGCTACCTGCTGGTATCCAGCCACTATCGCAGCCCGATCAATTACTCCGAGGACAGCCTCAAGGAAGCCAAGGGCGCCCTGGAGCGCTTCTATCACGCGCTGCGCGGCCTGCCTGAAGCCGCTCCGGCGGGTGGCGAGGCGTTCGTCGAGCGTTTTGCCGCGGCCATGGACGACGACTTCAACAGTCCGGAAGCCTGCGCCGTGCTCTTCGAGATGGTTCGCGAAGTGAACCGCCTGCGTGACAGCGACCTCCCGGCTGCCGCTGCGCTGGCGGCACAGCTCAAGCAGCTGGCGGGACTGCTCGGCGTGCTGCAACTTGAGCCGGATGCATTCCTGCGTGCGGGTGCCGAAGGCAAGGTGAATGCGGCCGAGGTCGAGGGCTTGATCCAGGCGCGCCTGCAAGCGCGTGCGGACAAGAACTGGGCCGAATCCGATCGTATCCGCGACCAGCTGAGCGCCATGGGCGTGGTGCTGGAAGACGGCAAGGGTGGTACCACCTGGCGTCTGGCTGACTGAAACGTCGCCCAATGAAAAAGGCCGCTTCAAGCGGCCTTTTTCTTGTCTCCATTTTGCCTGGCGATCTTGCGAGCTAGAGCCATGCAAGGCAGAAACAGGCGAGGAAGCGGACTGGGCTCGCACGCGAGTTTACAGTTGTAAATGAGCATTCCGAGCCTGTTTCTAACGCCGCAGGGCCGACGCGCAGCAGATCGTGTATTCAAGCGTGCAGCGTTTCGGCGGCGTAGAGGGTGTTCTCGAGCAGACAAGCGCGGGTCATGGGGCCGACACCGCCCGGAACCGGGGTGATCCAGCTGGCGCGCTGGGCGGCCACGTCGTATTCCACGTCGCCTACCAGCTTGCCGTCTTGCTGGCGGTTGATGCCGACGTCGATGACGATGGCGCCGGGCTTGATCCACTCACCCTTGACCAGGCCAGGCTTGCCGGCGGCCACCACCACCAGGTCGGCGTTGGCCACGTGGCCAGCCAGGTCCTTGGTGAAGCGATGGGTCACGGTGACGGTGCAGCCGGCCAGCAACAGTTCCATGGCCATTGGGCGGCCGACGATATTGGATGCGCCCACGATCACCGCGTTCATGCCGTAGAGGTCGGCGCCGGTGCTTTCCAGCAGGGTCATGATGCCCTTGGGGGTGCAGGGGCGGAGCAGAGGGATGCGCTGGGCCAGGCGGCCGACGTTATAAGGGTGGAATCCGTCCACGTCCTTGTCGGGGTTGATGCGTTCCAGCAGCTTGGAAGCATCCAGATGCTCCGGCAGCGGCAGCTGGACCAGGATGCCGTCGATGGCCGGATCTTCATTGAGGCTATCGATCAGTGCCAGCAGTTCGGTCTGGCTGGTGCTGGCAGGCAAGTCATGGGCCTGGGACAGGAAACCGACTTCCTCGCAGTCCTTGCGCTTGTGCGCGACGTAGACCTGGGACGCGGGATCGCTGCCGACCAGGATCACGGCGAGGCCGGGGACGCGCAGTCCTTGCTGGCGACGCTCGGTGACACGTTGGGCTATCTGCTGGCGGAGGCGGGCGGCGATCGTTTTGCCGTCGATCAGTTGTGCGGTCATGACGCTAGATTAACCATCGGGAAGGGCTACAAAGGGCGCGTATTCTCGCATGGAGGGCCGAGCGGGCAAAGGCGGCTGGTCAGCATTTTCCCGTAACTCCTTTATCTTTCTGATTTTTTTCAACTTTCCTGTTGACGAGGGGTAGGTGTATCGATAACATGCGCCCCGCTTGTCGAGCACAGCCAGTCGCTGGGTAAGACGGCAAGGGGAATCTCTCGATTCAACCGAAGCCGAAGCTTTATAGTCTGCTTGCAGATTTAAGCGCCCGTAGCTCAGCTGGATAGAGCATCCGCCTTCTAAGCGGATGGTCGCAGGTTCGAGTCCTGCCGGGCGTGCCACTAGGCAGCTTTGGCACAAGCGGTGCGCAATATGGTGGGCGTAGCTCAGTTGGTAGAGCACAGGATTGTGGCTCCTGGTGTCGTGGGTTCGATTCCCATCGTCCACCCCATATTCGAGAAAGCGCCAGGCTCAGTGCCTGGCGTTTTCGTTTAAAGCGTTGCCCGCTGCGGACGTGGTGGAATTGGTAGACACACTGGATTTAGGTTCCAGCGCCGCAAGGCGTGAGAGTTCGAGTCTCTCCGTCCGCACCATCCTTTCTTGTCCATGAGTGGGTGGTTGCAGGTTCGAGTTGCGGGGCCGCCACTTGGCTCCTCTGATGTATAGCAAGACGTAATATGGTGGGCGTAGCTCAGTTGGTAGAGCACAGGATTGTGGCTCCTGGTGTCGTGGGTTCGATTCCCATCGTCCACCCCATATTCGAGAAAACGCCAGGCCTAGTGCCTGGCGTTTTCGTTTCAAGCGGTGCCTTCCACGGATGTGGTGGAAATGGCCGGCGCGCCGGAATCAGGTTTCGGCGCCGCAAGGTCTGGGGGATCGAGTTTCTCCGTCCGCAGCATCCTTTCTTTCTTTTACTTCTATCCCTTCGTTTTGCCGGCTGTTTCTGCTGGGTGACTTCTTTTAAACGACCCACTAGAATGCATGCCCTTGATTCTGGGGCCGGAACGGCCGGCTAACGTCTGTGCAACGAGGAATATCCATGCAAGTTTCTGTAGAAAGCACCTCCGCTCTTGAGCGCCGCATGACCATCGGTGTGCCGGCCGAGCGCGTCGAGAACGAAGTGACCAAGCGCCTGCAGCAGACTGCGCGCCGTGCCAAGGTTGCGGGCTTCCGTCCGGGCAAGGTCCCGATGAGCGTCATTCGTCAGCGTTACGAAGACTCCGCTCGTCAGGAAGTCCTGGGCGACCTGATCCAGTCTTCCTTCTATGAAGCCGTCGTCGAGCAGAAGCTGAACCCGGCTGGCAACCCTGCCGTCGAGCCGAAAGTGTTCGAGAAGGGCAAGGACCTGGAGTTCATCGCTACCTTCGAAGTGTTCCCCGAGTTCCAGGTTGCCGGTTTCGAAGGCATCGCCATCGAGCGTCTGCAAGCTGAAGTGGGCGACGCCGACGTCGACAACATGCTGGACATCCTGCGCAAGCAGAACACCCGCTTCGAAGCTGTTGAGCGTGCCGCCGAGAATGGCGATCAGCTGAACATCGATTTCGTTGGCAAAATCGACGGCGAAGCCTTCGCTGGCGGTACCGCCAAGGGCACCCTGCTGGTTCTGGGCTCCGGCCGCATGATCCCGGGCTTCGAAGAAGCTCTGGTTGGCGTCAAGGCTGGCGAAGAGCGCGTGATCAACCCGGCCTTCCCGGCTGACTACCAGAACCTGGACCTGGCCGGTAAGACCGCTGAGTTCAGCGTGACCGTGAACAGCGTATCCGCTCCCCAGCTGCCGGAGCTGAACGACGAGTTCTTCGCTCTGTTCGGCATCAAGGAAGGCGGTCTGGAAGGCTTCCGCGCCGAAGTTCGCAAGAACATGGAGCGCGAGCTGCGCCAGGCCACCAAATCCAAGGTGAAGAACCAGGTGATGGACGGTCTGCTGGCCGCCAACCCGGTCGAAGTACCGAAGGCCCTGATCGGCAACGAAGTGAACCGTCTGCGCGTACAGGCCGTTCAACAGTTCGGTGGCAACATCAACCCTGACCAACTGCCGGCTGAGCTGTTCGAAGAGCAGGCCAAGCGTCGCGTAGTCCTGGGGCTGATCGTCGCCGAAGTGGTCAAGCAGTTCGAGCTGAAGCCTGACGAAGCCCGCGTTCGCGAGCTGATCGAAGAGATGGCTTCCGCTTACCAGGAGCCGGAACAAGTCGTGGCCTGGTACTACAAGAACGACCAGCAACTGAACGAAGTCCGTTCTGTTGTGCTGGAAGAACAAGTTGTAGATACTGTCCTGCAGAAGGCCAACGTTACCGACAAGTCGGTATCCTACGAAGAGGCAGTCAAGCCGGCAGAAGCTCCGCAAGCCGACTGATATTTCCACCTCCTTCGAATACACCATAAGCCAGCCTCCGAGCTGGCTTATGCGTCTTTGAGACATGACTATCTAGTTAGGGAGTGATCGCAGGACATGTCCCGCAATTCTTTTATGCAGCAAATGCCTGATATCCAAGCCGCTGGCGGTCTGGTCCCGATGGTGATCGAGCAGTCCGCCCGTGGCGAACGTGCCTACGACATCTACTCGCGCCTGTTGAAGGAGCGCGTGATCTTCCTGGTGGGGCCGGTAGAGGACTACATGGCCAACCTGGTAGTGGCGCAGCTGCTGTTCCTCGAGGCCGAGAACCCCGACAAGGACATCCAGCTCTACATCAACTCCCCGGGTGGTTCGGTAACTGCCGGTATGTCGATCTACGACACCATGCAGTTCATCAAGCCCGACGTGTCGACCCTCTGCATCGGCCAAGCCTGCAGCATGGGTGCGCTGCTGCTGGCCGGCGGCGCCGCGGGCAAGCGTTTCTGCCTGCCGCACTCGCGCATGATGATTCACCAGCCGTTGGGCGGCTTCCAGGGCCAGGCGTCGGATATCGAAATCCATGCCCGGGAAATCCTCACCATCCGTGAGCGCCTGAACAAGATCCTGGCTGACCACTGTGGCCAGCCGATCGACGTGATTGCCCGCGACACCGACCGCGACAACTTCATGAGTGGCGACGAAGCGGTCAAGTACGGCCTCATCGATCAGGTGCTCAGCAAGCGCCAGCTCGTGGGCTAAGCCCATCCGCAGGACCGCGGCCGGAGAGTATCCGGCCGCTTCGCGGGGTTGAAAATGCCCGCATTTGCCTTCATCTTGTGTTTCAAGCCTATCCCGATTGGATCGATCGAATGACTGACACCCGCAACGGCGAGGACAACGGCAAGCTGCTTTATTGCTCCTTCTGCGGCAAAAGCCAGCACGAAGTGCGCAAACTGATTGCAGGTCCCTCCGTATTCATCTGCGACGAGTGCGTCGACCTGTGCAACGACATCATCCGTGAGGAGGTGCAGGAAGCCCAGGCCGAAAGCAGTGCGCACAAACTGCCCGCGCCCAAGGAAATCCGCACGATCCTGGACCAGTACGTGATTGGTCAGGAACGCGCCAAGAAGGTACTCGCGGTAGCGGTGTACAACCACTACAAGCGCCTGAACCAGCGTGACAAGAAAGATGACGTCGAGTTGGGCAAGAGCAACATCCTGCTCATCGGCCCCACCGGCTCGGGCAAGACCCTGCTGGCTGAAACCCTGGCACGTCTGCTCAATGTCCCCTTCACCATCGCTGACGCCACCACCCTCACCGAGGCGGGCTACGTCGGCGAAGATGTCGAGAACATCATCCAGAAGCTGCTGCAGAAGTGCGACTACGATGTCGAGAAGGCCCAGATGGGCATCGTCTACATCGACGAGATCGACAAGATCTCCCGCAAGTCCGACAACCCGTCCATCACCCGTGACGTATCGGGCGAGGGCGTGCAGCAGGCCCTGCTGAAACTGATCGAAGGTACCGTCGCTTCGGTTCCGCCCCAGGGCGGTCGCAAGCATCCGCAACAGGAATTCCTGCAGGTCGACACCCGCAACATCCTGTTCATTTGCGGTGGCGCCTTCGCCGGTCTGGAGAAGGTCATCCAGAACCGTTCCACCCGTGGTGGCATCGGCTTCAACGCCGAAGTGCGTAGCAAGGACCTCGGCAAGAAGGTGGGCGAAGCCCTCCGTGAAGTGGAGCCGGAAGACCTGGTGAAATTCGGTCTGATTCCGGAGTTCGTGGGTCGTCTGCCGGTCATCGCGACCCTCGACGAGCTGGATGAGCCTGCCCTGATGCAGATCCTCACCGAGCCGAAGAACGCGCTGACCAAGCAGTACGCCAAGCTGTTCGAGATGGAAGGCGTGGACCTCGAGTTCCGCCCGGATGCGCTGAAAGCGGTTGCCCATCGTGCGCTTGAGCGCAAGACCGGTGCCCGCGGCCTGCGTTCCATCCTCGAAGGTATCCTGCTCGACACCATGTATGAGATTCCCTCTCAAACAGATGTAAGCAAGGTAGTCATCGACGAAAGTGTCATCGAAGGATCGTCCAAGCCTCTGTTGATCTACGAGAACAACGAGCAGCCTGCCAAGGCGGCGCCTGACGCTTGATGAAACAAAGGGGCCTACGGGCCCCTTTGTATTTCCTGCCTCAACGCTTGTTTTTTCCCGGGCCTAACCCCATCTTAGGTCCAAGGGTTTTCCCATCTGTTTACGGCCTGAGGGCCGCCGTAGAGCTGATACCATGAATACGACTGCTGAATTACCTCTCCTGCCATTGCGCGATGTCGTGGTCTATCCGCACATGGTCATCCCGCTTTTCGTGGGGCGCGAGAAATCCATCGAGGCTCTCGAAGCTGCGATGACCGGGGACAAGCAGATTCTCCTGGTTGCCCAGAAGAACCCCGCCGATGACGATCCGGGCGAAGACGCCCTGTATCGCATGGGCACCGTAGCCACAGTGCTTCAGCTCCTCAAACTGCCGGACGGCACGGTGAAGGTGCTGGTCGAGGGCGAGCAACGCGGCTCCATCGAGCGTTTCATCGAAGTCGACGGTCATTGCCGCGCCGAAGTCAGCATGATCGACGAAGTCGATGCTGGCGAGCGTGAGTCCGAAGTCTTCATTCGCAGCCTGCTCAGCCAGTTCGAGCAGTACGTGCAACTGGGCAAGAAGGTGCCGTCCGAGGTGCTTTCTTCGCTGAACAGCATCGACGAGCCCGGCCGCCTGGTGGACACCATGGCTGCCCACATGGCGCTGAAGATCGAGCAGAAGCAGGAAATCCTGGAGCTGACTGACCTTCCTGAGCGCGTCGAGCACGTCCTCGCGCTGCTGGATGCCGAAATCGACCTGCTGCAGGTCGAGAAGCGCATTCGCGGCCGCGTGAAGAAACAGATGGAGCGCAGCCAGCGCGAGTACTACCTGAATGAGCAGATGAAGGCCATTCAGAAAGAGCTGGGCGACATCGACGAAGGCCATAACGAAGTCGAGGAGTTGAAGAAGCGCATCGACAACGCCGGCCTGACCAAGGAAGCACTGGCCAAGGCCAATGCCGAGCTGAACAAGCTGAAGCAGATGTCGCCGATGTCTGCCGAGGCCACCGTGGTGCGTTCCTACATCGATTGGCTGGTCAACGTACCGTGGAAGGCCGAGAGCAAGGTGCGCCTGGATCTGGCCAAGGCCGAGGACATCCTCGATGCCGATCACTACGGCCTGGACGAGGTCAAGGAGCGCATCCTCGAGTACCTCGCCGTGCAGAAGCGCGTGAAGAAGGTCAAGGGGCCGGTACTCTGCCTGGTCGGCCCGCCCGGCGTCGGCAAGACCTCGCTGGCCGAATCCATTGCCCGTGCCACCAACCGCAAGTTCGTGCGCATGGCCCTGGGCGGCGTGCGTGACGAGGCCGAGATCCGTGGCCACCGCCGTACCTACATCGGTTCCATGCCCGGTCGCCTGATCCAGAAGATGACCAAGGTTGGCGTGCGCAACCCGCTGTTCCTGCTCGACGAGATCGACAAGATGGGCAGCGACATGCGTGGCGACCCCGCGTCGGCGCTGCTGGAAGTGCTCGACCCCGAGCAGAACCACAACTTCAACGACCACTACCTGGAAGTCGACTACGACCTCTCGGACGTGATGTTCCTCTGCACCGCCAACTCCATGAACATTCCGGCACCCTTGCTGGACCGCATGGAGGTGATCCGCCTGCCGGGTTACACCGAGGACGAGAAGGTCAACATCGCCGTCAAATACCTCGCGCCCAAGCAAACCAAGGCCAACGGCCTGAAGAAAGGCGAGCTGGAGTTCGACGAGGCGGCCATTCGCGACATCATTCGTTACTACACCCGGGAAGCCGGCGTGCGTAGCCTGGAGCGTCAGCTCGCCAAGGTCTGCCGCAAGGCAGTGAAGGAGCATGCCCGCGAGAAGCGTTTCGCCGTGCAGGTGACGGCGGAGTCCCTGGAGCACTTCCTGGGCGTGCGCAAGTATCGCTACGGTCTGGCGGAGCAGCAGGACCAGATCGGTCAGGTGACTGGCCTGGCGTGGACCCAGGTGGGCGGCGAACTGCTGACCATCGAGGCTGCTGTGGTTCCCGGCAAGGGCCAGCTGACCAAGACCGGTTCGCTGGGTGACGTGATGGCCGAGTCCATCACCGCCGCGCTGACCGTGGTGCGCAGCCGTGCGAAAAGCCTGGGTATTCCGGCGGACTTCCACGAGAAGCGCGACATCCACATCCACATGCCAGAGGGCGCTACACCGAAGGATGGCCCGAGTGCCGGTATCGGCATGTGCACCGCCCTGGTTTCGGCGATGACGCAGATTCCGGTGCGTGCCGACGTCGCCATGACCGGTGAAATCACCCTGCGTGGCCAGGTCCTCGCGATCGGCGGCCTGAAAGAGAAATTGCTGGCCGCACATCGTGGTGGAATCAAGACCGTGATCATTCCGGAAGAGAATGTGCGCGATCTCAAAGAAATTCCCGAGAATATCAAGCAAGACTTGGCGATTAAACCCGTTAAATGGATTGACGAGGTCCTGCAAATTGCGCTGCAATACGCCCCGGAGCCCTTGCCCGATGCGGCTCCGGAGATGGTTGCAAAGGATGACAAACGCGAGACTGATTCCAAGGAGCGAATCAGCACGCATTAGCCGGGGGGCTTTCTTGACACATTTTTAGAGCCCTTGTTATAAAGCGGCTCTTATGTGTTAGCAGGCCATCCAGCACCCGCTTTGCTTACACCAAACAACTAAGAAACAACTCAACAGAAATAAGGGGACTTAAGAGTGAACAAGTCGGAACTGATTGATGCTATCGCCGCATCTGCTGACATCCCGAAAGCTGTAGCTGGCCGCGCGCTCGACGCAGTTATCGAATCCGTTACTGGCGCTCTGAAGGCTGGTGACTCCGTTGTCCTGGTTGGCTTCGGTACTTTCGCCGTTAAAGAGCGCGCTGCTCGCACCGGCCGCAACCCGCAGACTGGCAAGCCGATCAAGATCGCCGCTGCCAAGATCCCTGGCTTCAAGGCCGGCAAAGCTCTGAAAGACGCCGTCAACTAAGCGTCTTTCGGGCTCTGCCCGACCGGGTCGGATTCAACCCGGCCCGAGAGCGGAGAGGCGGAAGCGAAGGACTCCTTCCAACCGCCTGAGATGTCGAATCTCCGACTCCGCAAGCTACGAGAAGGCGCATCCTAGGATGCGCCTTTCTCATATTCGGATACTCTACCCGCGTTACTCGGCCGCGACTCAATGTGGCCGTTTCTGGGGGACCCATGCTGCAGAACATTCGGGACAATTCACAGGGGTGGATTGCCAAAACCATCATTGGCGTGATCATCATGCTGCTGGCGCTGACCGGCTTCGACGCCATTTTCAATGCCACCAGCAATCGCCAGAACGCGGCTGAGGTCAACGGTGACGAGATCACCCTGGACCAACTGAACGAAGCCGTGAACATGCAGCGTCGCCAGTTGCAGCAGCAGTTGGGCAAGGACTTCGATGCTTCCCTGCTGGACGAGAACCTGCTGCGTGACGCGGCGCTGAAAAGCCTGATCGAACGCAAGCTGCTGCTGCAGGGCGCCGAGAAAGCCGATTTCGCCTTCTCGCAGCCCGCCCTCGACCAGCTCATCCTGCAGACGCCGGAGTTCCAGGTGGACGGCAAGTTCAACGCCGACCGCTTCGACCAGGTCATCCGCCAGATGAACTACAGCCGCCTGCAATTCCGCCAGATGCTCGAGCAGGAAATGCTGATCGGCCAGCTGCGCGCTGGTCTTGCCGGCAGCGGTTTCGTCACCGATGCCGAGGTCCAGACCTTCGCCAACCTCGAGAAGCAGACCCGCGATTTCGCAACCCTGACCCTGAAGGCCGACCCGGCTGCGGTCAGCGTGTCCGACGACGAGATCAAGGCTTACTACGAAGCTCATATCGACCAGTTCATGAGCCCCGAGCAGGTCGTGATCGAGTACGTCGAACTAAAGAAGGCCGCCTTCTTCGATCAGGTCGAGGCCAAGGACGAAGATCTCCAGGCCCTGTACCAGAAAGAGATCGGCAACCTCGCCGAGCAGCGTCAGGCCGCCCACATCCTGGTGGAAGTGAGCGACAAGCTGAACGAGGACCAGGCCAAGGCCAAGATCGAGCAGATCAAGCAGCGCCTGGAAAAGGGTGAAGACTTTGCCGCACTGGCCAAGGAGTTCTCCGACGACTCCGGTTCGGCCAGCAACGGCGGCGATCTGGGCTACGCCGGTCAAGGCGTCTATGAGCCCGCCTTCGAAGAGGCGCTTTACGCGCTGAAGCAGGGCGAGGTTTCGGCTCCGGTGCGTACCCAGTACGGCTGGCACCTGATCAAGCTGCTGGGTGTGCAGGCACCTGAAGTGCCGAGCTTCGAGAGCCTCAAGCCGAAGCTGGTGCATGACATCAAGACCCAGCAGGTCGAGCAGCGCTTCGTCGAGGCGAGCAAGCAACTGGAAGACGCAGCCTTCGAGGCTTCCGACCTGGCCCAGCCGGCCCAGGAACTGGGCCTGGAAGTGCGGACCAGCGCGGCCTTCGGTCGTGAAGGTGGCGAAGGCCTTACCGCCAATCGCCAGGTCATCCAGGCCGCCTTCAGCCAGGAAGTGCTGGAAGATGGCGCCAACAGCTCGGCCATCGAGCTGGACCCGGACACCGTGGTCGTCCTGCGCGTCAAGGAGCACAAGAAGCCTGAGCAACTGGCACTGGAGAAGGTCACCGACAGCATTCGTGAGCATCTGGTCGCCCAGAAAGCCAGCGAAGCCGTCAAGGCCAAGGGCGAAGCCCTGATCGCCAGCCTGCGCGAAGGCAAGACCCCGATCGAGCAAGCCGCCGAAGGCCAGTCCTGGCAAGTGGTGGAAGCCGCCACCCGCAGCCAGGAAGGGATCGAGCCGCTGCTGCTGCAGTCGCTGTTCCGCATGCCCAAGCCGGCTGCCGCGGACAAGCCCGAGTTCACCGGTGTGAAACTGAACAACGGTGACTTCGTGGTGATCCGCCTGAACGGCGTCAACCAGCCCGAGGAGCAGCTCTCCGCAGAGGAAAAAGCGATGTACAGCCGCTTCCTCGCCTCGCGCAGCGGGCAGCAGGATTTCGCTGCCTTCCGCCGCCAGTTGGAAGAGCAGGCGAAGATCGAGCGTTTCTGATCGATCCCCGCCAGATGAGAAAAGGCCGCGCAAGCGGCCTTTTTTCTTTGTGTGGTGATACGTCCACGGCGCCCCATCCGCAGGATCGCAAGATCCACGTGCGCCAACGAGCACCCACAAAAAAGCCCGCACATGTGCGGGCTTTTTCGTCAGGGCGACTATCAGTCTTCGATATTGCCCATGGCGGTGGTATTGAAACCGCCGTCGACGTACATGATCTCGCCGCTGATGCCCGAGGCCAGGTCCGAGCACAGGAAGGCGCCGGCGTTGCCGACTTCTTCGATGGTCACGTTGCGGCGCAGGGGGGTCTGCTTCTCGTTGGCGGCGAGCATCTTGCGGAAGCTCTTGATGCCGGAAGCGGCCAGGGTGCGGATGGGGCCGGCGGAGATGGCGTTGACGCGGGTGCCTTCCGGGCCGAGGCTGCCGGCCAGGTAGCGGACGCCGGCTTCCAGGCTGGCCTTGGCCATGCCCATCACGTTGTAGTTCGGCATGGTGCGCTCGGCGCCCAGGTAGGACAGGGTCAGCAGGCTGCCGTTGCGGCCCTTCATCAGCTCACGGCCGCCCTTGGCCAGGGCTACGAAGCTGTAGGCGCTGATGTCGTGGGCGATGCGAAAGCCCTCACGGGTGGTGACTTCGGTGAAGTCGCCGTCCAGTTGGTCGCCCGGGGCGAAGCCGACGGAGTGGACGATGCAGTCCAGGCCATCCCACTTCTTGCCGAGGGCCTCGAAGACCGCGGTGATCTCTTCGTCATTGGCCACGTCGCAGGGGAAGCAGAGGTCGGCGTTGGAGCCCCAGCTCGCGGCGAACTCTTCCACACGGCCTTTCAGCTTTTCGTTCTGGTAGGTGAAGGCGAGCTCGGCGCCTTCGCGATGCATGGCTGCAGCGATGCCCGATGCGATGGACAGTTTGCTGGCTACGCCAACGATCAGTACGCGCTTACCGGCGAGAAAACCCATGTGCTTCATCCTCTTCTGGTTAATGGGCAGTTTCCGGAGCCAGGAATGCGGCTTCCAGCAACTGCTTCGTATAGCTGTGCTGCGGGGCGGCGAAAATGGCGTCGGCCGGACCCTGTTCGACCACCTGACCGTGCTTGATCACCATCAGCTGGTGGCTCAGAGCCCGGACCACAGCCAGGTCATGGCTGATGAACAGGTAGGTCAGGTCGTACTTGGTCTGTAGCCTGCGCAACAACTCCACCACTTGGCGCTGAACCGTCCGGTCGAGCGCCGAGGTGGGCTCGTCCAGCAGGATCAGTGCCGGTTTCAGCACCAATGCCCGGGCAATGGCAATCCGCTGCCGCTGCCCTCCGGAAAACTCGTGGGGGTAGCGGTTCCGGGTTTCCGGGTCCAGACCTACCTCCAGGAGCGCGTCGATGATGGCCTGCTCCTGCTCCGCCTCGGTGCCCATGCGGTGGATCCGCAGGCCCTCGCCGACAATGTCGCCCACGCACATGCGTGGGCTCAGACTGCCGAAGGGGTCCTGGAAGACCACCTGCATCTCGCGCCGAAACGGCCGCACTTCCTTCTGCGACAGGCCGTCCAGGGCTTGGCCCTGGAAGCGGATGTCGCCCCGGCTGCCGAGCAACCGGAGGATCGCCAGGCCCAGCGTGGACTTGCCGGAGCCGCTTTCGCCCACGATCCCCAGGGTCTGACCCCGGGGCAGGCTGAAATTGACGCCGTCCACGGCCTTGACGTGATCCACGGTGTGCCGCAGCAGCCCCTTCTTGATCGGGAACCACACGCGCAGGTCCTTGACCTCCAGCAGCGGGCCCCCTACGGGGTTGTCCGCCGGCCGGCCCGAAGGCTCTGCGCCGAGCAGTTCCCGGGTGTAGGGATGCTTGGGTGCATGGAACAGCTCATCACACGACGCTTGTTCGACGATACAACCGCGCTGCATGACACATACGCGATGCGCAATTCGCCGAACCAGGTTCAGATCATGGCTGATCAGCAGCAGGGCCATGCCCAGGCGCGCCTGCAGTTCCTTGAGCAGCTCGAGGATTTTCAGCTGGACGGTGACGTCCAGGGCCGTGGTGGGTTCGTCGGCGATCAGCAGTTCCGGCTCGTTGGCCAGGGCCATGGCGATCATCACCCGTTGGCGCTGGCCACCCGAGAGCTCGTGGGGGAAGGCCTTCAGGCGCTTGTGCGGTTCGGGGATGCCCACCAGCTCCAGCAGCTCCAGGGTACGCCGGGTGGCGGCCTTGCCGGTGAGCCCCTTGTGCAGGGCGAGCACCTCGTTGATCTGCTTCTCGATATTGTGCAGCGGGTTGAGCGAGGTCATCGGCTCCTGGAAGACCATGGCGATGCGGTTGCCGCGAATGCCGCGCAGCTTGGCCTCCGGAAGCTTCAAGAGGTCCTTGCCGGCGTAGTGGATGGTGCCGCTGGGATGACGCGCCAGGGGGTAGTGCAACAGGCGCAGGATGGAGTGCGCCGTCACCGATTTGCCGGAGCCGCTTTCGCCCACCAGTGCCAGAGTCTCGCCCTTGCGAATGTCGAAGCTGATGCCTTCGACCACGCGCTGGGTCTTGTCGCCGGTGACGAACTCGACGGCGAGGTCGCGGATTTCGATCAGGTTCTCGCTCATCTCACTTCCTCGGGTCGAAGGCATCGCGCGCGGCTTCGCCGATGAACACCAGCAGGGTCAGCATGGCCGCCAGTACCACGAAGGCGGAGATGCCGAGCCAGGGTGCCTGCAGGTTGGATTTGCCCTGGGCCACCAGCTCGCCCAGGGACGGTGCGCCCGGCGGCAGGCCGAAGCCGAGGAAGTCCAGCGCGGTCAGGGTGCCGATGGCGCCCGTGAGGATGAAGGGCATGTAGGTCATGGTGGAGACCATGGCATTGGGCAGGATGTGGCGGAACATGATGGCGCCGTTCTGCATGCCCAGCGCGCGAGCCGCGCGCACGTACTCCAGGTTGCGGCCACGGAGGAACTCGGCGCGCACCACGTCCACCAGGCTCATCCAGGAGAACAGCAGCATGATGCCCAGCAGCCACCAGAAGTTCGGCTGCACAAAGCTGGCGAGGATGATCAGCAGATAGAGCACCGGCAGGCCCGACCAGATCTCCAGGAAACGCTGGCCGACGAGGTCAACCCAGCCGCCGTAGAAGCCCTGCAGGGCACCTGCGATGACCCCGATGATGGAGCTCAGCAGGGTCAGGGTCAGGGCGAAGAGCACCGACACGCGGAAGCCGTAGATGACCCGCGCCATCACGTCGCGGCCCTGGTCGTCGGTACCCAGCCAGTTTTCCGCCGAGGGTGGCGCGGGTGCCGGCACCTTGAGGTCGTAGTTGATGGTGTCGTAGCTGAAGGGGATCGGCGCCCAGATCATCCGGCCCTTGCCGGACTCGATCAGCTCGCGGATGTAGGGCGTCTTGTAGTTCGCCTCCAGGGGGAACTCGCCACCGAAGGTGGTTTCCGGATAGCGCTTGAGCACCGGGAAGTACCACTGGCCGTCGAAGCTGACGGCCAGTGGCTTGTCGTTGGCGATCAGCTCCGCCCCCAGGCTGAGGATGAACAGCACCAGGAACAGCCAGAGCGACCACCAGCCGCGCTTGTTGGCCTTGAAGCGCTCGAAGCGGCGACGGTTGATAGGGGAGAGGTCCATGCTCAACCCTCCCGGCTTTCGAAGTCGATACGCGGGTCGACCAGGGTGTAGGTGAGATCGCCGATCAGTTTCACGACCAGTCCCAGCAAGGTGAAGATGAAGAGGGTGCCGAACACCACCGGATAGTCGCGGTTGAGGGCGGATTCGAAGCTCATCAGGCCCAGCCCGTCGAGGGAGAAGATCACCTCGATCAGCAAGGAGCCGGTGAAGAAGATGCCGATGAAGGCCGCCGGGAAGCCGGCGATGATCAGCAGCATGGCGTTGCGGAACACGTGGCCGTAGAGGACGCGGTTCTCCGACAGGCCCTTGGCGCGGGCAGTGGTCACGTATTGCTTGTTGATCTCGTCGAGGAAGCTGTTCTTGGTCAGCAGGGTGAGGGTGGCGAAGTTGCCGATCACCAGGGCGGTCACCGGCAGGGCCAGGTGCCAGAAGTAGTCGAGCAGCTTGCCGCCCAGGCTGAGCTCCTCGAAGTTGTTCGAGGTCAGGCCGCGTAGCGGGAACCAGTCGAAATAGCTGCCGCCGGCGAAGAGCACGATCAGCAGGATGGCGAAGAGGAAGGCCGGTACGGCGTAGCCGACGATGATCGCGGTGCTGCTCCAGACGTCGAAGGCGCTGCCGTGGCGCACGGCCTTGGCGATGCCCAGCGGGATGGACACCAGGTACATGATCAGGGTGCTCCAGAGCCCGAGGGAGATGGACACCGGTAGTTTCTCCAGGATCAGGTCGGTGACCTTGGCGTCACGGAAGAAGCTGTTGCCGAAGTCCAGCCTGAGGTAGTTGCTGATCATCAGCCAGAAGCGTTCCGGTGCCGGCTTGTCGAAGCCGTACATCTTCTCGATCTCGGCCACCAGCTCCGGGTCCAGGCCCTGGGCGCCGCGGTAGTTGGAACCTGCCGTGGCGACTTCGGCGCCACCTCCGGAGATGCGTCCGGTGGCCCCGCCGGCGGCGGCATCGAAGCCCTCCAGCTTGGCGATCATCTGCTCCACCGGGCCGCCCGGGGCGGTCTGGATGATGATGAAGTTGATCAGCAGGATGCCGAACAGGGTGGGGATGATCAGCAGCAGTCGACGCAGTATGTAGGCGAGCATTACTGGTTATCCGGCTCGGAAGAGGATTGCTCCGACTGGCTAGCAGTTTCCGCGCCAGGTTTCTGCCACCAGGTCATCAGGCTGTAGTCGTAGAGCGGCGTGTGCTCCGGGCGCTGGAGCTGGTTCCAGTAGGCCACGCGGTAGGTGTCGACGTAGTAGTTGGGCACCACGTAGTGGCCCCAGAGCAGCACGCGGTCCAGGGCACGGGCGTGTTCCACCAGGCTTTGCCGGGAATCGGCGCGGATCAGGCCTTCCACCAGCTTGTCGATGGCCGGGTCGCGCAGGCCGATGAAGTTGCGGCTGCCGGGGCTGTCGGCGCTGCGCGAGTGCCAGAACTCCATCTGCTCGTTGCCCGGCGAGTTGGATTGGCCCCAGGTGGCCGGGATCATGTCGAAGTCCCGCGAGCGCAGGCGGTTGATGTACTGGGAAACGTCCACGCGACGGATCTGCATGTCGATGCCCAGTTCCGCGAGGTTGCGCTTGAACGGCAGGATCACCCGCTCCAGGTTGGCCTGGGCGATCATGATCTCGAAGGCCAGCGGCTTGCCGTCGGGACCAACCATCTTGTCGTTCTCGATCTTGAAGCCGGCGTCCATCAGCAGCTGGTAGGCGCGGCGCTTCTGGTCGCGAATGATGCCGCTGCCGTCGCTGACCGGCGGCTTGAACACCTGGGTGAAGACTTCCGCCGGAACCTGGTCGCGCAACGGTTCCAGAATCTTCAGCTCGTCGGCGTCGGGCATCTCGTGGGAGGCCATTTCGGAGTTCTCGAAATAGCTGCTGGTGCGCTTGTAGGAGCCGAAGAAGAGTTGCTTGTTGGCCCACTCGAAGTCGAACAGCAGGCCGATGGCCTCGCGTACCCGGCGGTCCTGGAACACCGGTCGGCGGATGTTGAAGGCGAAGCCCTGCATGCCGGTCGGGTTATGGTTGGCGAGGGATTCCTTGACGATCTTGCCGCTGCGCAGCGCCGGGCCGTCGTAGCCGGTGGCCCAGTCCTTGGCCGAGTACTCCAGGTTGAAGTCGAACTGGCCGGCCTTGAAGGCTTCCAGGGCTACCGACATGTCGCGGTAGTAGTCCACGGTGATGCCGTCGAAGTTGTAGTAGCCACGGGTGACCGGCAGGTCCTTGGCCCACCAGTCCTTGACGCGCTCGTAGTGGATCGAGCGGCCGGCATCCACCTTGGTGATGCGGTAGGGGCCGCTGCCCACCGGCGCGTCCATGTTGGTCTTGGTGAAGTCGCGGCCTTCCCAGAAGTGTTTAGACAGGATCTGGATCTGGCCGAGGATCAGCGGCAGCTCGCGGTTGCCGGAATGCTTGAAGTCGAAGCGCACGCTCAGCTTGTCCTCGGCTTCCACCTTGGCGACGTCGGCGTAGTAATGGCGGTACATGGGGTCGCCATGTTCGAGCAGGGTGTTGAAGGTGAACACCACGTCCTCGGCCGTGACCGGCTGGCCGTCATGGAAGCGCGCCTTGGGGTTGAGCAGGAAGCGCACGTAACTGTTGTCCGGGGCCTTCTCGATCTTCTCGGCGAGCAGGCCGTACTCGGTGAAGGGCTCGTCGGGGGAGTGGAAGGTCAGGCTGTCGTAGATCAGGCCGAGCTGGTCGGCTGCGTTGCCCTTGGGAATGAACGGGTTGAGGCTATCGAAGCCGCCGACGCCGGAAAGGCGCAGGACGCCGCCCTTGGGGGCGTCCGGGTTGACCCAGGAGAAGTGGGTGAAGTCCGCCGGGTACTTGGCGGGCTCGTCGTAGAGGGTGATGGCGTGCTTGGGCTCGGCCAGTGCCAGACCGGCCAGGGATAGCAACAGTGCACCGCAGCCTTGCAGGCAGAGGGTGCGCAGCGTTTTGCTCATCGGGTGTTCTCCGTGGGCTTCAGCCACCAGGCACGCAGGCCCAGGGTATAGGGCGGCGTGGTGACGAAGGCGAACCGGTTGCGGTACGCCAGGCGGTGATAGTTGATGTACCAGTTGGGGATGCTGTAGTGCTCCCAGAGCAGGGTGCGGTCCAGGGCCCGCGCTGCGGCCAATTGTTCGTCGCGGCTCTGGGCGCCGAGCAGCTTGTCGATCATCTCGTCGACCACCGGGTTGGCCACGCCCGCGTAGTTCTTGCTGCCCTTCACGCCTACCTGGCTGGAATGGAAGTAGAGGTATTGCTCGAGGCCCGGGCTCAGGGTCTGGGGCAGGGTCATCAGGATCATGTCGTAGTCGAAGTGGTCCAGGCGCTGCTTGTACTGGGCGCGGTCCACCGTGCGCAGGCTGACGTCGATGCCGATATCGGCCAGGTTTTCGCGGTAGGGCTGGAGGATGCGTTCAAGGTTCGGGTTGACCAGCAGGATCTCGAAGCGCAGCGGTTCGCCGCGATCATTCACCAGGCGCTGGCCGGACAACTTCCAGCCGGCGTCGGCCAATAGACCCAGGGCGCGGCGAAGGGTTTCCCGGGGAATGCCGCGACCTTCGGTGGTGGGTACCTGGAAGGGTTGGGTGAAGAGGGCGTCCGGCAACGTCTTGCGGTGCGGCGAGAGCAGCAGCCATTCGTGCCCCTCGGGCTTGCCCACGGCGCTGAACTCGCTGTTCGGGTAATAGCTGGAGGCGCGCATGTAGGCGTTGTTGAAGAGGGTCCGGTTGGTCCATTCGAAGTCGAACATCAAGCCCATGGCTTCGCGCACCCGGCGATCCTCGAACACCGCGCGCCGGCCGTTCATGAACAGGGCCTGGGTCTGGGTCGGGATCTGGTGGGGGATTTCGGCGCGTATCACCTCGCCACGGGCGATGGCCGGGAAACGATAGCCATTGGCCCAGTTCTTTGCCTGGTGCTCGATGTAGAAGTCGAACTCGCCGGCCTTGAACGCCTCGAAGGCGACGTTGCTGTCGCGGTAGAACTCCACTTCCACTCGATCGAAGTTGTACTTGCCGCGATTGACCGGCAGCTTCTCGCCCCACCAGTCCTTGACCCGCTCGAACACCAGGCTGCGTCCGGGCTTGACCTGGGTGATGCGGTAGGGGCCGCTGCCCAGCGGCGCTTCGAAGGTGGTGGCCTTGAAGTCACGACCTTTCCAGTAGTGCTGGGGCAGCACCGGCATCTCGCCAAGGCGCAGGATCAGCAGCGGGTTGCCGGCGCGCTTGAGGACGAAGCGGATGCGGTGGCGGTTGAGGATGTCGACCCTTTTGACTTCCTGCAGGCTGGTGCGGTACTGCGGGTGGCCGTTCTTCACCAGGGTACGGTAGGAGAAGGCGACATCGAAGGCGGTGATCGGCTTGCCATCGTGGAAGCGCGCTTCCTCGCGCAGGTTGAATACCACCCAGCTGCGGTCTTCGCTGTATTCCACGCTCTTGGCGATCAGGCCATAGCTCGACGCGGGCTCGTCCCCCGAGGGATCGTACTGGCCGGTGCCCACCATCAGTGGTTCGTTCAGCTCGGTCACGCCGTACTGCAGGAAGTTCGGCGTGGACACCGGGCTGGTGCCCTTGAAGGTGTAGGGGTTGAGTGTGTCGAAGGTGCCGAAGGCCATGACCCGCAGGGTGCCGCCCTTGGGGGCGTTGGCGTTGACCCAGTCGAAATGCTCGAAGTTGGCGGGGTACTTCAGTGCGCCGAACTGTGCGTAACCGTGGCTTTCGATAAGGCTGGCGAAGCAGGGTTGGGCCAGCAGGCCGATAAGCAGGATGGCGAGACGACGCATCAGGCGGGGGTCCGATCCATGGCAATGGTGTCAGGCATCTGGGCGCTGGCCTCGCGGGCGGGAAGGTGCGGGCATCGGGCCGGCGATTTCGTGTCGGGTGTCACGCGCCGCGGGTGTCGGCGGTAACGGCTGGCAAGTACAGTAACAGCTTGTACAGGCAAGAAAAAAGGGCCAGCCTCCCGTGAGCTGGCGAGCCTTTGAACCGCTATCCGGAAAATCCTGCAGAGGTAACGAAAGTGGGTGAACGCAGCCATGGTTTGCAGTCATGGATCGACCGTCTCAGCGAGGCCGAATTACCTGCCCTGGCCGCAGTGGTGCAGGACCTGCAGCAGATGGCGCGCCAGGACGATTCCTCTGTGCAGCAACTGGCGGACGTGCTGCTGCGCGACGCCACCCTGACCTCCAAGGTGCTGAAGGTCGCCAACAGCGTTTACTACAACCCGTCCCAGGAACCGATCCGGACCATCTCCCGCGCCATCGTGCTGATCGGCTTCGAGAACGTGCGCCTGATAGGGCTGTCGGTCAGCCTGATCGACAGCCTGCTGGGCAACGCCCAGCGCGAGCAGTTGCCCGAACTCCTGGCTCGCTCCTTCCACGCCGCGGTGCAGGCGCGCAATGTTGCCGGCTACCTGCTGGCCCGCAGCCAGGAGGAAGTGTTCATCGCCGCGCTGTTGCACAACCTGGGCGAACTGGCCTTCTGGGGCTGCGGTGGCGACCAGGCCGACGAGTTGGCGAGCGTCCTGGCGCAACCCGGAGTGGACGCGGAGCGGGCGGTGCGCGATGTCCTGGGCACCAGTTTCCGCCAGCTGACCCTGGGCCTGGTGCGCAACTGGAACCTGGGCGAACTGGCGAGCCTGGCCCACGCGGGTCCGGCCCAGGGCGACCCGGCGGTGAAGGCGGTGAGCCTCGGCGTGCGCATCAGCGAGGCCGCCCTGAAGGGCTGGGACTCCGCCGACATGAACCTGCTGGTGGGCCAGTTGGCCAACCTGATCGGCCTCAGCACGGAAGAAGCGTTGCAGCAGGTGCTGGCCAGCGCCGACGAGGCGGTGAAGGTGGCGGCGACCTTCGGTGCCAGCAAGCTCTGCCACCTGATTCCGCAAACCGACCCGGAGCAGATCCGCCTGCAGCGTGAACAGCGCCAGGCACGCCTGCTGCAGCCGGACCCGAAGGTGACCCAGCAGGCATTGCAGGAACTGCGCATGCTGGAATCGCGCAAGGCCGACATCAATCTGGTGCTGGACGCCTTGCTGCGGGGGTTGCACCAGGGCGTGGGGCTGGAGCGGGTGATGGTCGCGGTGCTCAGCGACCAACGCAGTCGTTTCAGCGTGCGCCGGGCCGTGGGGGAGGGCACGGAGCGCTGGCTGAACGAGTTCACCCTGCCTGCCAGCCAGCCGGAACAGCCCAACCTCTTCAGCTATGTACTGCGCACCCGCGAAACCATGTGGATGGGTGTGCCCGCCAGCTACAGCCTGAACGACCTGGTTACGCGGCCGATGCGCGAGTGGCTGGGGCAGGGGATGTTCTTCATTGCGCCGTTACTGGTGGGCAAGCGGGAGATCGGGGTGATCTATGCCGATTGCCGGCTTTCAGGCAGGGCGCTCAGGCATGAGCAGTTCGTCGCCTTCCAGTATTTCGCTCAGGCCGCCAGTCGTTGCCTGGAGGCGATGGCACAGAAGTCCTAACGACGTGACTGCCCGCAGGTTGGGTAGAGCGTAGCGAAACCCAACAACTGCCCGTAAGGAGAGGGCTCAGGGCAGATGGACCGTCAGGGTCTGGCCCGGTTTCAGGCCGCGGCCGCTGCTGGGGTTCCAGCGCTGCAGGTGCTTCATCTCGACGTTGAAGCGCTTGGCGATGAGGTAGAGGGAGTCGCCGCTCTTGACCTTGTAGTAGGTCACCGCTTCGCGGCCCTTGCCCTTAGCCGTGGACTTGCTTTTGGCGGTAGTGCCGGCGCTGGCCACCTGGATGGCGCCACCTTGCAGTTTCAGTACCTGGCCGGCCTTGAGGTGGTTGCTCTTGAGGCCGTTCCAGCGCTTGATGTCCTGCACGCTGACCTTGTACTGGCGGGCGATGGTCGACAGGTTGTCGCCGCGCTTCACCTTGTGGTTGCGCGTGGTGGCCGGCGCCTTGGCGCTTGCCACATTCTGGAACAGCGGCTGCTCGGGCTTCATGCCCGGCTCCACCGGAATGCTGAGGCTCTGGCCCACGCGCAGGTGATTGCCGGACAGCCCGTTGATGTCCTTCAACGTCTTGACCGTCACGTGGTAGCGATTGGCTATGCCGTGCAGGCTGTCGCCGTTGCGCACCCGGTATTGCTGCCAGTCCACCAGCTCCTGCGGCTTCATCAGCGCCAGGCTTGCGGTCAGTTGTTCGGCCTTGTCGGTGGGCACCAGCAGGTGCTGCGGGCCGTCCATGGTGATGCGTTTCTTGAAGGCCGGATTGAGCTGGTACATCTCGTCGGCGTCCATGTCGGCCAGTTCGGCGACCTGGGACAGGTCGAGACGCTGCTGCTTGACCTCCACCACCTCGAAGTAGGGTTCGTTGGCGATGGGGCTGAGGTTCACCCCATAGGCTTCCGGCGCCATCACCAGCTGCGACAGGGCCAGCAGCTTGGGGACGTAGTTCTGGGTTTCCTGGGGCAGGGGCAGGTTCCAGTAGTCGGTGGGCAGGCCGAGCTTCTGGTTGCGCTCGATGGCGCGGCTCACGGTGCCTTCGCCGGCGTTGTAAGCGGCCAGGGCCAGCAGCCAGTCGCCGTTGAACATCTCGTGGAGGCGTTCCAGGTAGTTCAGGGCGGCGTTGGTGGAGGCGGTGATGTCGCGGCGGCCGTCGTACCAGTTGGTCTGGCGCAGGTTGTAGTGGCGACCGGTGGCGGGGATGAACTGCCAGATGCCCACGGCATGGCTGCGGGAATAGGCGAAGGGGTTGTAGGCGCTTTCCACCACCGGCAGCAGGGCAAGCTCCAGCGGCATGTTGCGTTCTTCCAGGCGCTCCACCACGTAGTGGATGTAGAGGCTGCCGCGCTCGCTGGCGCTTTCCAGGACGGAGGGCTTGCTGACGTACCAGAGGCGCTGGCGCTCGATGCGCGGGTTGACGCCGATCTCGTCCTGCAGCTTGAAGCCGTTGCGCATGCGCTCCCAGATATCCAGGGGTTCGCGTTCGGTTTCGGCTTCCTCCAGCCACTGGGTCTGCTTGTTCATGCCCAGGGCGCGGTCGGTATCCTGGCCCTGATCATTGTTCATCCGACCGGAGCCAGAGCAGCCGACGAGAGTGGCCGCACACACCACCACAAGCGCTCGCGCGACTCGTGCCAATGTATCCAGGTCGAAGGTTTTGATCGGCGAAGACAACATTGGCTGAGGGGTACTTCCAGCGAAAAAAGTTCGGGGATTCTAGAAATCGACCTATGGCTGGTCAAGTTTTCGCCAGGCAACCACAGCCTGACCGACTGGTTCAGAACTGGTCTTTCCAGGCCCGGAGGGCGGCGAAGACCCCAGCTGGCGTAGGGTTAACGCGACCAGCCCACTCGTCGGCCATTTGTTTAACGGATGTTTCGGTTACCCGCAGGAAGGGGTTGGTGGCCAGTTCCAGGGCGATGGTCGATGGCAGGCTGATGCCACCCTGGTCACGCAAGCGGGTGACGGCGTCGAAGCGCTCGGCGGTCGCCTGGTTGGCCGGTTCCACGGCCTTGGCGAAGCGCAGGTTGCTCAGCGTGTACTCGTGGGTGCAGTACACCTGCGTGGTCGGCGGCAGGGCGGCCAGGCGGCTCAGGGAGTGATGCATCTGTTCCGGGGTGCCCTCGAACAGGCGGCCGCAGCCGGCGGCGAACAGGGTGTCGCCACAGAACAGCAGCGGACGCTCGGCATCCCCGTGGTAGTAGGCGATATGGCCCAGGGTATGGCCGGGGACCTCGAATACCTGGAACTCCAGTCCCAGTACGCTCACCACGTCGCCGTCCACCAGGGCCTGGTCACGGGCGGGGATGTTTTCCCGTTCCGGACCAAGCACCCGGGCGCCGCAGGCCGCCTTCAGCTGGGCGACACCGCCGACATGGTCGCCATGGTGGTGGGTGACCAGGATGTCGGTCAGCGTCCAGTCGGGATGGGCCTCGAGCCAGGCCAGCACCGGCGCGGCGTCACCGGGGTCGACCACCGCGCAGCGGCGGGTTGCGGTGTCCTGCAACAGCCAGAGGTAGTTGTCGGAAAAGGCGGGAAGCGCGTCGATCTGGATCATGAAGGGAGTCGCCAAGCTGAGTGCAATGGAGCATCTTAGGGCTCTATCGCAGGAGATTGCCATGACCGAGAAAGCTTTCGCCCAAGCCGATGCCGACTGGCTGGAGCTGATCAGCAAGGCGCGTTCCTGGTTTTCCGGGCCGCTCGGCGGGTTGATGCTGTTCGAGGAGCAGCGTCTGCTCGAGGACGAACTGGCGCGCTACTTCGGCGGTTACCTGGTGCATTACGGCCCCCGCGCCGAAGTGCCGCCCGGGGCCAAGCAGATCCAGCGCAGCGTGCACCTCGGCGCACCGCTCCCCGGCGTGGAGATCGCCTGCGAAGAAGCCGCCTGGCCGCTCAGCGAGCACGCTGCCGACGTGGTGGTGCTGCAGCACGGCCTGGATTTCTGCCTCTCGCCCCACAGCCTGCTGCGCGAGGCCGCTCGCAGCGTGCGGCCCGGCGGGCACCTGATCATCGTCGGGGTCAATCCCTGGAGCGCCTGGGGCGTGCGGCACTACTTCGCCCGCGACGCCTTGCGCCAGGCCCGCTGCATCTCGCCGGCGCGGGTCAGCGACTGGCTCAACCTGCTGGGCTTCGCGCTGGAGAAACGCCGCTTCGGGTGCTATCGTCCGCCGCTCGCTTCGGCCGCCTGGCAATCCCGTCTGGCCCGCCTGGAGCGTTGGGGCGCCGCCGGGCAAGGGCTCGGCGCCGGCTTCTATCTATTGGTGGCGCGCAAGCTGGTGATCGGCCTGCGGCCACTGCGTCAGGCCCGGCGCGAGCCCATCGGCAAGCTGGTGCCCATGCCGGTGGCCAAGGTCAGCCGGTGCGATTCCAAACATGAGGTTTAAGTGAGCGATCTGGTCGAGATCTATACCGACGGCGCCTGCAAGGGCAATCCCGGCCCTGGCGGCTGGGGCGCATTGCTGGTCTACAAGGGCGCGGAGCGCGAACTCTGGGGTGGCGAACGCGACACCACCAACAACCGCATGGAGCTGATGGCCGCCATCATGGCGCTGGTGGCCCTCAAGCGCTCCTGCGAAGTGAAGATCATCACCGACTCCCAGTACGTGATGCAGGGCATCACCGAATGGATGCCCAACTGGAAGAAGCGTGGCTGGAAGACCGCCGCCAAGCAGCCGGTGAAGAATGCCGATCTCTGGCAGTTGCTCGATGAGCAGGTCAATCGCCACCAGGTACGCTGGCAATGGGTGCGCGGCCATACGGGCCACCCCGGCAACGAGCGCGCCGACCAGTTGGCCAATCGGGGTGTCAGCGAACTCAACGCCCGCTAAAATCCCGCCTTTGCTGCGGTCTTCTTCTTGATAGGTTCCGAACATGCGTTACGTAGTACTCGACACTGAAACCACCGGCATGCCGGTTACCGATTCCCACCGGGTCATCGAGATCGGCTGCGTCGAAATGATCGGCCGGCGCCTGACCGGGCGTCACTTCCACGTCTACCTGCAGCCCGACCGCGAGGTGGATGAAGGTGCCATCGCGGTACACGGCATCACCAACGAATTCCTGGTGGGCAAGCCGCGCTTCAAGGAAATCGCCGACGAATTCTACGAGTTCATCAAGGGCGCCGAGCTGATCATCCACAACGCGGCGTTCGACATCGGCTTCATCAACAACGAGTTCGCCCTGCAGGGCCAGACCGAGCGCAGCGACGTCACCGAATACTGCACGGTGCTCGACACCCTGATGATGGCCCGCGAGCGCCATCCGGGGCAGCGCAACAGCCTGGACGCCCTGTGCAAGCGCTACGACGTCGACAACTCCAACCGCGAACTGCACGGCGCTCTGCTCGACGCCGAGATCCTCGCCGACGTCTACCTGGCGATGACCGGTGGCCAGACCAACCTGTCCCTGGCCGGCGATGGCGCCGAAGGTAGCGGCGGCCGGGTCCAGGCCTCGCCCATCCGGCGCCTGCCGGCGGACCGCGCGCGCAGCCGGGTGATCCGCGCCAACGAAGGCGAGCTGGCGGCCCACGCCTCGCGCCTGGCGGCCATCGAGAAATCCGCAGGCGCCCCGGCCCTCTGGGTGCAGATGGAAACCCCGCCGGCTTCCTGATTGCGACCTATACGTACAGCCTGTGGCCGCGGGGGTACCACCCCCGCGTAGCAGCTTCTACCCTGAGGACATGGGCCGGCAGAGCCCGCCTCCCAGGGAGCCACAATGTACAAAGAGCTCAAGTTCCCCGTCCTCATCGTCCATCGTGACATCAAGGCCGATACCGTCGCCGGCGAGCGGGTCCGCAGCATCGCCCGCGAGCTGGAGCAGGACGGCTTCACCATCCTCCCCACCGCCAGCTCCGCCGAAGGCCGTATCGTCGCCTCCACCCACCATGGCCTCGCCTGCATCCTGGTGGCCGCCGAAGGCGCCGGGGAAAACCAGCGGCTGCTGCAGGACATGGTGGAGCTGATCCGCGTGGCGCGGGTGCGCGCGCCGCAGTTGCCGATCTTCGCCCTGGGGGAACAGGTCACCATCGAGAACGCGCCGGCCGAGGCCATGGCCGACCTCAACCAGTTGCGCGGCCTGCTCTATCTCTACGAAGACACCGTGCCTTTCCTCGCCCGCCAGGTGGCCCGAGCCGCCCGCGGCTACCTGGAAGCCCTGTTGCCGCCATTCTTCCGCGCCCTGGTCGAGCACACCGCGCAGTCCAACTACTCCTGGCACACCCCGGGCCACGGCGGTGGCGTGGCCTACCGCAAGAGTCCGGTGGGGCAGGCCTTCCACCAGTTCTTCGGGGAAAACACCCTGCGCTCGGACCTCTCGGTATCGGTGCCGGAACTGGGCTCGCTGCTGGACCACACCGGGCCCCTGGCCGAAGCCGAGGCGCGTGCGGCGCAGAACTTCGGCGCCGACCACACCTTCTTCGTGATCAATGGCACTTCCACCGCCAACAAGATCGTCTGGCACTCCATGGTCGGCCGCGATGACCTGGTGCTGGTGGACCGCAACTGCCACAAGTCCATCGTCCACTCGATCATCATGACCGGCGCCATCCCCCTGTACCTGACGCCGGAGCGCAACGAACTGGGCATCATCGGACCCATCCCCCTCGCCGAATTCAGCCGTGAGTCGATCCAGGCGAAGATCGACGCCAGCCCCCTGGCCAAGGGGCGAGCCGCCAAGGTCAAGCTGGCGGTGGTGACCAACTCCACCTACGACGGCCTCTGCTACAACGCCGAGCTGATCAAGCAGGCACTGGGCGACTCGGTGGAGGTGCTGCACTTCGACGAGGCCTGGTACGCCTACGCTGCCTTCCACGAGTTCTATGCCGGGCGCTACGGCATGTGCACCCACCGCGAGGCGCACTCGCCGCTGGTCTTCACCACCCATTCCACCCACAAGCTGCTGGCCGCCTTCAGCCAGGCCTCGATGATCCATGTGCAGGACGGCGGCGCGCGCCAGCTCGACCGGCACCGCTTCAACGAAGCCTTCATGATGCACATCTCCACCTCGCCGCAGTACGGCATCATCGCTTCCCTGGACGTGGCCTCGGCCATGATGGAGGGGCCCGCCGGGCGCTCGTTGATCCAGGAGACTTTCGACGAGGCGCTGCGTTTTCGCCGCGCCCTGGCCAACCTGCGGCAGAACCTGGCGGCGGACGACTGGTGGTTCGATATCTGGCAGTCGCACCTGGCGGAAGGCGCCGACACGGTCGCCACCGAGGATTGGCTGTTGCGTCCCGACGCCGACTGGCACGGATTCGGCGATGTGGCCGAGGACTACGTGCTGCTCGATCCGATCAAGGTCACCCTGGTGACGCCGGGCCTGACCGCCGATGGCAAGCTGGGGGAGCGGGGCATTCCCGCGGCGGTGGTCAGCAAGTTCCTCTGGGAGCGTGGGGTGGTGGTGGAGAAGACCGGCCTCTATTCCTTCCTGGTGCTGTTCTCCATGGGTATCACCAAGGGCAAGTGGAGCACCCTGCTCACCGAGTTGCTGGAGTTCAAGCGCGGCTATGACACCAACCTGCCCCTGGCCGAGGCGCTGCCCTCCATCGCCCGGGACCACGGCGCGCGGTACGCCGGCATGGGCCTGCGCGATCTCTGCGACGCCCTGCATGGCTGCTACCGCAACAGCGCCACGCCCAAGGCCCTGCGGCGCATGTACACACAGCTGCCGGAACTGGCGATGAAGCCCGCCGACGCTTACGACAAGCTGGTGCGCGGCGAGGTGGAACCGGTGTCCCTGGACCTGCTGCAAGGGCGGATCGCGGCGGTGATGCTGGTGCCCTATCCACCGGGCATACCGCTGATCATGCCGGGGGAGCGCTTCACCGCCGAGACTCGCGCGATCATCGATTACCTGGAATTCGCCCGCACCTTCGACCTGAGCTTCCCCGGCTTCGATATCGATGTGCATGGCCTCAACTGTCAGGAAAGTCCTACCGGGCGCTGCTATACAGTGGACTGCATCAGGGAATAAATCTGTCAGCGGGGGAGCCATGGCGACAGGAGATGGGGTGAAACCACGGGGTCGCATGGGGTTCTGGACCTGCACCGCGCTGGTGGTGGGCAACATGATCGGCTCGGGGGTGTTCCTGCTGCCGTCCAGCCTCGCGGCCTATGGCGGTCTCAGCCTCTACGGCTGGCTGATCTCCAGCACCGGGGCGGTGATCCTGGCCCTGACCTTCGCCCGCCTGGCGCGGCTCAACCCCTCGGCTGGTGGCCCTTACGCCTATACCCGCGACGGCTTCGGCGCCTTCGCCGGCTACCTCTGCGCCTGGACCTACTGGAAAGCCGCCTGGATCGGCAACGCGGCGATCTCGGTGACCCTGGTGGGCTACCTCCAGGTGTTCATCCCGGCCCTGCGCGACCCGGTGCTCATGGTGGGCACGTCGATCGCCGCGATCTGGTTGTGCACCCTGATCAACCTGCGCGGCATCGGTGCTTTCGGCCTGGTGCAGAACGTCCTCACCGTCCTCAAGCTGGTGCCGTTGCTGCTGGTGGGTGTGCTCGGCTGGTTTTCCTTCAATCCCGAGTACCTGCGGATTCCCGCGGTCAGCGAACTGCCCGGTGGCGGCGGCTACGCCCATGCCATCGCCACCACGGCGGCGCTGACCCTCTGGTCCTTCATCGGCCTGGAGTCGGCCACGGTGCCGGCCGACGACGTCGACAATCCCAAGCGCACCATCCCGCGCGCCACGGTGTTCGGCACTTTGGTTGCCGCCGGGGTGTACATCCTTTCCATCACCGCGGTGCAGGGCCTGCTGCCGCCCGAGGTGCTGATGCGCTCCACCGCACCCTTCGCCGATGCGGCGCGGATGCTGCTGGGCGACTGGGGCTACTACCTGGTGGCCGGTGGCGCGGTGGTGGCCTGCCTCGGCGCGCTCAATGGCTGGGTCCTGCTGCAGGGGCAGATCCCCATGGCCACCGCCCGCGATGGGCTGCTGCCGGAGTCGCTGGCCAAGACCAACAAGTACGGCGTGCCGGCCCAGGGGCTGCTGGTTTCCGGCGTGCTGGTCACCGCGCTGGTGTTGGTGGACGGGCAGGGCGACCTGGTGGACGTGTTCAACGTGATCATCCTGCTGGGCACCATGACCGGCGTGGTGCCCTACGCCTTCTGCACCGCCGCGCTGCTGCAGCAACTGGCGGTCAAGCCCGGCGATTTTTCCCAGGGCGAGCGCGGCCGCCTGGTGGCCATCGGCGTGCTGGGCTTCGTCTATTCCATCTGGGCCCTGTACGGCACGGGCGAACAGGCGATCTTCTGGGGCTTCCTCGTGCTGATGGCTGGCATCCCGCTGTACACCTGGCGCCAGTGGCGCAACCGGGTACAGGCGGACGCCGTCGCCCTCAGAGCACCCGTCTGAGGGCCCATCAGGCTGGGGCGCAGGGCGGTCCGCTCCCGGCAGATCAAGCATTTAGGCTGCACTTTCGATGTGAAGTGGCAATTGCATGGCGTGGTCTGCGTCACAGTGGGCGGCATCGACATTTACCTCGCGCTTGTTATAGTTGCCGGGATTCCTGAACGCCCCTTTTCTTATGGCGCACGCCGAGGACTGACCCGTGCCTGACTACAAAGCCTTCCGCGTAGAGTTGGCAGACAAGATCGCCCATGTGCAGATCAACCGTCCGGAAAAGATCAACGCGATGAACGCGGATTTCTGGCGGGAAATCATCGAGGTCTTCCGCGAAATCGAGGACAACGACGCCGTACGGGTAGTGGTGCTCTCCGGCGCCGGCAAGCATTTCTCCTCCGGTATCGACCTGATGATGCTGGCCTCGGTCGGCGCCAAGCTCGGCCCGGACGCAGGCCGCAACGCGCGCAGCCTGCGGCGCACCATTCTCGAACTCCAGGCGTCCTTCAACGCTGTCGACAATTGCAGCAAGCCGGTGATCGCGGCTATCCAGGGCTACTGCCTGGGTGGGGCCATCGACCTGGTGTCGGCCTGCGACATGCGCTACTCCACGGTCGACGCGCAGTTCTCCATCAAGGAAATCGACATCGGCATGGCTGCCGACGTTGGCACCCTGCAACGTCTGCCGCGCATCATCGGTGACGGCATGATGCGTGAGCTGGCCTACACCGGCCGCACCGTCGATGGCGAAGAGGCCCAGCGCCTCGGGCTGGTCAACCGCACCTACGCCGACCAGGACGCGCTGCTGGAGGGGGTCTTCGAGATCGCCCGGCAGATCGCCGCCAAGTCGCCCATCGCGGTGCAGGGCACCAAGGAAATGATCCGCTACATGCGCGACCACCGGGTCGACGATGGCCTCGAGTACATCGCCACCTGGAACGCGTCCATGCTGCAATCGGCAGACCTGCGGGTGGCCATGACGGCCCACATGAGCAAGCAGAAACCCGAGTTCGCCGACTGATGCGCCGCTGCACACTCGCGCGGGAGGCGCATTGAGGCATGGTCACTGGAGTCACTTCGCTAGGACTGGTGCGCGACGAGCTGTTCGCCACCATGGAGCAGGCTGAACAGAGCCTCGAACACTTCATTGCCGAACGCCAGAACGGCAGTCTGCTGCAGCAGGCCGTGGAGGCCATGCAGCAGGTGCGCGGCACCCTCAACCTGATCGAGTTGGCCGGCGCCGAGCTGCTGGCCCAGGAGCTGCTGGACCAGGCCACCGATATTCCTACCGGGGCCGGCGAGGAGCGCGACGTGCAACTGGCCGCGCTGAGCAACGCGCTGCACGTGTTGCGTCGCTACCTGGAAAACCTCGACCTGCATCGCCAGGAAATGCCCGAGCTGCTGCTGCCGGCGATCAACGACCTGCGCCAGGCCGGCGGCCAGCCGCCCTTGCCGGAGAGCTACTTCTTCAGCGTGCGCCTGGACCAGGCGCGCCAGGCTTCGTCCCCCCCGACGCTGGCCGAGGGCGTCGATACCGATGCCCTGGCCCGACGTTTCCGTCAGGCCTACCAACAGGGGCTCGTGGGCTTCCTGCGCGGGCAGAAGGTGCCGGGCGCCCTGCGCACCATGGAACGCGCCATCGGCGGCCTGGAGCGGCTCTTCGCCGAGCAGCCCCGTGGCCGTCTCTGCTGGATCGGTGCGGCCGCCATCGAGGCGCAGCACGATGGCCAGTTGCTGGTGCGCAAGTCGCGCAAGCAGCTGTTCTCGCGCCTGGACCGTGAACTCAAGCTGATGCTCGCCAACGCGGCCTACGAGGCGCCGCGTAGCCTGCAGAAGGAACTCCTCTACCTGGTGGCCCTGGCCGACAGCCAGGGGCAGCGCTGCCGCGAGCTGCGCGAAGCCTTCGGCATGACCGCGCTGCCCTTCACCGACCATCTGCTGGAGCAGGAATACCAGCGCCTGTCCGGCCCCGGCCAGGCGGTGATGCGCTCGCTGTCTTCGGCGATCTTCGAGGAGCTGAACAGCGTCAAGGACATGATCGACCTGATCGAGCGCGGCACCGCGCCGGCCGAGTCCTTCGGCAGCCTGCACGCGCTGCTGGGCAAGCTGGCCAAGACCCTGGTCATGGTCGGCCTGAACTCCCCGGGCAGCGCCCTGCAAGGTCAGTTGCCGATGGTCGCCGCCTGGCAGGCGGACGCGCCGGTCGACTCGGCCGAGTTGCTCAAGCTGGCCGACGCCGTGCTCTATGTCGAAAGCATGGTGGCCGGCCTCGACAGCGGCGAGCGACGCGGTGCGCGACTGGCGGTGGAGCCGGGTCGCGAGGCGGAATCCTTCGCCAACCACCAACTGGCCGAAGCGCGCATCGTGGTGCTGGACGAAGCCCAGGCGGGCCTCGCCCTGGCCAAGCGCGCGATCACCTCGTACCTGGAATCCAATGGCGATAAACCCCACCTGGCCAACGTGCCGGTGAGCCTGCAGGCGGTTCGCGGCGGGCTCTGGTTCCTCGGCCAGGAGCGCGCGGCTGCATTGGTCGGCGCCTGTGGCGAGTACATCCAGCAGCAGATGCTGGAGTCGTCGCTGATGCCGTCCGAGCAGATGCTGGAAACCCTGGCCGACGCCCTCACCAGCCTCGAGTACTACCTCGAGGGTGGCGCCGGCATGCGTCGCGGTTTCCAGGATGACGTCCTCGACCTGGCGGCCAGCAGCGTGCAGGCCCTCGGTCTGCCGGTGGCGGCCTGAGATGACTGGCCCGCGTTGGCAGTCGGCCCTGCTCGATAGCGCCCAGCCGGGCGGCTGGGCGGTGGCCCATTGTCGCCAGCAGTTCCTCGCCGACGGCAATGGCGTGCTCTTCCCCCGTGAGTGGCTCAAGCGCCAGGAATTGCCGGTACTGGCCGAACACGGCATCGGCCATTTCGATGGCGACCCCATCTACCTGCTGGAGCTGGCCCATCCCGCGGAAGTGGCCGGCTGCTTCTGGCAGGGCTTGCGCCAGGTGATGCTGCAAGGGGACGCCGATGTATTCCGCATGCTCGGTTTCGCCAGCCAGATCGGTACCTGGGCCGACCAGCACCGTTTCTGTGGCAGCTGCGGCCAGCGCATGGAGCAGGTGGTGGGCGAACGCGCGATGCGCTGCCCGAGTTGCGAAGTCCACCACTACCCGCGCCTGTCGCCGAGCATGATCGTGCTGGTCAGCCGGGGCGACGAGGTATTGCTGGCGCGTTCGCCGCGTTTCGTCAGCGGTGTCTACAGCACCCTGGCCGGTTTCGTCGAGCCGGGCGAGTCGGTGGAAACCTGCGTGGCCCGCGAAGTGCGGGAAGAGGTGGGCGTGGAGATCGGCAATATCCAGTACATCGCCAGCCAGAACTGGCCCTTCCCGCACTCGCTGATGCTGGGCTTCCACGCCGAGTACCGCAGTGGGGAGATAGTCCCGCAACCGGGCGAGATCGAAGACGCCCGCTGGTTCCGGGTCGATGGGTTGCCGCCGTTGCCGGCGCAGCGCTCCATCGCCCGTTACCTCATCGACCTCTACGTGGCGCGACGTCTCGGCCTAGCCGATCCAGTGCTGCCAGACTAGGCGCGCGGTCAGCGCCAGCACCACCAGGATGAACACCGGGCGGATGAACTTGGCGCCGCCGCTGATGGCCGTGCGTGCGCCGAGGAAGGCGCCCGCCATCAGCGCGATGCCCATGCTCAGGCCCAGCGCCCAGGCCACCTGTCCACCGATGATGAACACCGCGAGTGCCATGGCGTTGCTGACGAAGTTCATGCTGCGTGCCACGCCGCTGGCGCGTACCAGGTCCAGGGGATAGAGCAGCAGGCTGCTGACGGTCCAGAAGGCGCCCGTGCCCGGCCCGGCGACGCCGTCGTAGAAGCCCAGGCCCAGGCCCTGGGGCCACTGGCGGCCGCGTGGAATCGTGGCGTCCTGGCTGTGCTGGACATCCGGGGTCTTGCCGAACAGCAGGTAGAGACCGCAACCGAAGACCACCACCGGCAGCATCTGGTTGAGCCAGGCGGCCGGCAGCCAGTGGGCGATCACCGCGCCCAGTGCGGCGCCGATGGCGGTGGCGATCAAGGCGTTGCGCCACTTCGCGGGCTCGAACAGCTTGCGCCGGTAGAAGGTGAAACTGGCGGTGGCCGAGCCGAAGGTGGCGCACAGCTTGTTGGTGCCCAGCACCAGGTGCGGTGGCAGGCCGGCGGTGAGCAGGGCAGGGATGGTCAGGAGGCCGCCACCACCGGCGATGGCATCGATGAAACCGGCGAGAAAGGCAACAGCGGCGAGAATCGCCAGGGTGGCGGGATCGACCGCCAGCTCGAAGGGGATTGGCATGGAAAACGAGGTCCGTGTCTACAACTGCCGCGTGGCTTGTGGCTGCGGCGGGGGGAGTTGCGCATAATGCCGGCATTTTCACGCATAAGGAATGGGCTCCATGCAGTATGACGGCCTGGCCTGGGCAGCCGCCCTGCTGGCATTGCTGGTCGCGGTGGTGGCCGGACGCATCCTCTTCGACCGCAGCTGGTTCCTCGGTTGGCTGCGCGGCACCTGTGGCCTGGCGTTCCTCGCCCTGGCCGTGCTGGTGGCGATAGTGGCCAAGGACCTGTGGAGCTACGACGCGCTGCCGCAGGACAAGCCGCTGGTGACCCTGAGCTTCAAGGCCATCGGCCCGCAGAGCTATCAGGTGACCCTGCTGGAAGGTGGCCGCGAGCGCGAGGTGCTGCTCGATGGCGATCTCTGGCAACTGGACGCGCGGCTGTTCAGGTGGAAGGGACTCGGCGACCTGCTCGGGCTGGAACCCGGCTACCGCCTGGAGAAACTCTCGGGGCGCTTCCTGGCCATCGAGCAACAGGCCCTGGCCCAGCATCCGCGCGCCCAACTGGCGACCAGCCCCTATGGCGTCGACCTCTGGCGCTGGCTGCGCCTGGCCCAGCGGGACTTCTTCCTCTTCGCCCCCGAAGCGCAACGGGTGACCTACCTGCCGATGGCCGATGGTGTGGTCTATTCGGTGAGCCTGTCGCCTACCGGGCTGTTGGCGTCGCCCTTGAACCAGGCGGCCAAGGAAGCCCTCAAGAGCTGGCAGTGAGTCGCAACTGGCATTGACGGACCGTAGGATGGGTTGAGCTTGCGATACCCATCAGCTCTGACGGCATGGGTTTCGCTTCGCTCTACCCATCCTACGATTCTGCGATTCGGATGCCCACGTAGGATGGGTAGAGCCTGCGAAACCCATCAACTGTCCCGCGCGGATGCATGATGCGCCCATGAAAAAGGGAGCCCGAAGGCTCCCTTTTTCATGGGCGGGTTTTCCTCAGGAGAGGAAGCCGCCGTCGACGTTCAGCGCGACGCCGGTGGTGTAGCTGGAGGCCTCGCTGGCGAGGTAGAGCACGGTGCCGGCCATCTCGCTCGGGTCGGCCACGCGTTTCAGCGGGATGCGCTGCAGGGCGTGGTTGAGGATGGCGTCGTTCTTCACCAGGGCGGAGGCGAACTTGGTGTCGGTCAGGCCCGGCAGCAGGGCGTTGCAGCGGATGCCGTACTGCGCGCATTCCTTGGCGAAGACCTTGGTCATGCTGATCACGGCGGCCTTGGTCACCGAGTAGATGCCCTGGAACTCGCCCGGGGAAACGCCGTTGATGGAGGCGACGTTGATGATGCTGCCGCCACCGTTCTGCTTCATCAGCTTGCCGCCTTCGATGGACATGAAGTAGTAGCCACGGATGTTCACGTCGACGGTTTTCTGGAAGGCCGACAGGTCGGTATCCAGCACGTTGCAGAACTGCGGGTTGGTGGCGGCGTTGTTGACCAGGATGTCGAGGCGGCCGAATTTCTCGCGGATCTCGGCGAAGACGTTCTGGATCTGCTCCATCTCGCCGATGTGGCAGGCGATCGCGGTAGCCTTGCCGCCCTCTGCGGTGATGGCGTCGGCGACGGCCTGGCAGCCTTCGATCTTGCGGCTGGAGACGATCACGTGGGCGCCTTGCTGGGCCAGCAGCTTGGCGATGGCTTCACCAATACCGCGGCTGGCGCCGGAAACGAAGGCGATCTTGCCGTCGAGGTCGAACAGATGGGTCTTGGACATGGGGTTCCCCTTGTTGTGATCCGGTTACAGCCGAGATTGCTTGATGACCTGCAGGCTCATTTGCTCCAGCAGCTTGTTCATATGGATGAACTGGGCGAAGCGCTTGTCCTGGGTCTGGCCATGGAAGTAGCGGTAGTAGATCTGCTGCACGATGCCGGCCAGGCGGAACAGGCCGTAGGTGTAGTAGAAATCGAGGTTGGTGATCGGCGGCAGGCCGGCACGCTCGGCGTAGTAGTCGGCGAACTCCTGGCGGGTCAGCATGCCCGGCAGGTGGCTCGGCTGGCGGCGCATCAGTTGCACCGGCGCCGGGTCCTTGGCCTCGATCCAGTAGGCGAGGGTGTTGCCCAGGTCCATCAGCGGGTCGCCAATGGTGGTCAGCTCCCAGTCCAGCACCCCGATGATCTTCATCGGGTTGGTCGGGTCGAGGATCACGTTGTCGAAGCGGTAGTCGTTGTGGACGATGGCCGGCTTGTGGTGGTCGGCGGGCATCTTCTCGCGCAGCCAGGCCTTGACCGGTTCCCAGGTCGGCGCATCCGGGGTCATGGCCTTCTCGTAGCGGTCGCTCCAGCCGGCGATCTGGCGCTGCACATAACCTTCCGGCTTGCCCAGGTCGCCCAGGCCGCAGGCGTTGTAGTCGACGTTGTGCAGGTCCACCAGCTTGTCGATGAAGCTCAGGCACAGCTCACGGGTCTGGCCTTCGTCGAGCTGCATGTCGGCCGGTGGGTCGGCGCGCAGGATCACGCCCTTGACCCGCTCCATCACGTAGAACTCGGCACCGATCACCGACTCGTCGGTGCAGTGCACATAGGCCTTCGGGCAGTAGGGGAAGCCGGCGTTGAGCTGGTTGAGGATGCGGAATTCGCGGCCCATGTCATGGGCGGACTTGGCTTTGTGGCCGAACGGCGGCCGGCGCAGGACGAGTTCCTGATTGTCGTATTCGAGCAGGTAGGTCAGGTTGGACGCGCCGCCGGGGAACTGGCTGATGCGCGGGGTGCCCTGCAGGCCAGGGACGTTGGCCTTGAGGTAGGCGTCGATGACGGCGGCGTCGAGCTCTTCGCCTTCGCGGATACGGGTGGATTGATCAGTAAGCGTCATGCCTATCCCTTCTACTTATGATGATGGCCCGAGACTATTCGCTAATCTAATGCCGCCCGGGGGGCGTCACAAGCCAAACGAGCCGTTATAGACAAAGGTGTTGCAGCACAATCAGGCTGCCTGATTCGCCCTCATCACACGCCCTGGGCGAAAAAAAACCGGAGTCCTGGGACTCCGGTTTCGTGTTCATGGTTCGAGCAAGGAAGCTCAAAGCGTGCTCTGGATCGTGCGAGCTAGAGCGAGGCCAGGCAAGAACAGCCGGCGAAGCGCAGTTTACTGTCGTAAATGAGCATTCGTAGGCTGTTCTCAACGACGCATTGCCGACGCGCAGCCGGTCCAGTGCAGGCTTTTTAGACCGGGAACAGTTCGCCGAGCTTCATGGCCAGCATCATGTCGCCTTCGGCGCGCAGCTTGCCGGCCATGAAGGCCTGCATGCCGTCGGTTTCGCCGCTGGTGATGCCCACCAGGGTGGCGGTGTCCATGATCAGGGTGACGTTCGGGTTCGGGGCGTCGCCTTGCTGTACGTCGCAGGTACCGTCCTTGACCACCAGGTAGTGGTTGTCGCCGTCTTCGATGTTGAACTGGAACACCAGGTCCAGGCCAGCGGCGGCACCGGCGTTGAACTTGGAATGCATGGTTTTGACGATGTCAGCAACGTTGGTCATGGTGTTTTCCTTTTTTTCTAGGGTATTTTCCGGCGGCCTTGCGGCCGCAGTGGGCCGGGCTCAGCGATAAGTGATGAGCTCCGGCGCCTTCAACAGTTCCAGATGCACATGACTGTTGAAGGAAGCCAGGGACACCTCGCTACCGCGGAACTTCAGGCGGTTGAGCGATGTGTTGACGATCTGCCAGTTGAGCTCGAAGGCGCTCGCGGCGGGTATTCCGGTCACCAGGTGGAGCAGGGCGGTAATGGTGCCGCCGGAGGTGAACACGGCGATGTTCTGCTTGGACCCGGCCTGGGCGAGGAGGCGTTCCAGCCCGCCGCACACCTGCTCGACGAAGGCCTGCCAGCTTTGCAGCTCGGGCTTGTCGTGTTCGCCGGAAACCCAGCGCAGCACCAGCTTGGAGAACAGGCGCTGGAACTCGGCGCGGTTCTGCGCGCCGTTGCGCAGGATGTGCAGGGCTTCGGGTTCTTCCGGGAGCAGGTCGGGGAGCAGGCTGCGGATTACCGCGTCGGCGTCGAACTCATTGAAGGCCGGGTCGATCTGGATCGCGGGGGCGCCAAGGCCGGCGGCGTCGAGCTGCGCCAGGGCGGCCTGGGCGGTGTGCTGCTGGCGGCGCAGGTCGCCGCTGACGCAACGATCCAGGCGCAGGCCCAACTGGGCGAAGTGGCTGCCCAGTACTTCGGCCTGGCGGATACCGATGGGCGAGAGCACATCGTAATCATCGGCGCCGAACGAAGCCTGGCCATGTCGAATCAGGTAGATGCTGCCCACGTACTGGAGTCCCGCGAGGTTGAAAGTTCCGCGAGGGTATGAGGAAGCCTGGGGCCTGTCAACGAAAAAACATACGCTTGTTTGAATGCATATTTCCACTGTTTATGCAGAGGTTTCCCCTCGCTGGCGAGGTGGCGGTGGCGCCGTTATGCTTGCTCCTTTTGGCGCTGCGGAAAGACCGGCGCCAGTAGGGATGACAAGGGGGATACAAGTGGAGTTCTTTGCCGAGTACGCCGGTTTTCTGGCCAGGATCGTGACCCTGGTGGTGGCCATCCTGGTGGTGCTGGTGGCCATCGCCGCGCTGCGTGGCCGCAATCGCCGCACGGCCAGCGGTCACCTGGATGTACGCAAGCTCAACGATTTCTACAAGGACCTGCGCGAGCGCCTGGAGCACTCGGTGCTGGACAAGGCGCACGTGAAGGCAGCGCGCAAGGCCGAAGCCAAGGCGGCGAAAAAGGCGAAGAAGGCCAAGCAGCCCGCCGAGCAGCGGTCGCGGGTGTTCGTGCTGGACTTCGATGGCGACATCAAGGCATCGGCCACCGACCACCTGCGCCATGAAGTGACGGCGCTGCTGACCATGGCCACGGAGAAGGACGAGGTGGTGGTGCGCCTGGAGAGTGGCGGCGGCATGGTGCACAGCTACGGCCTGGCCTCGTCCCAGCTGGCGCGCATCCGCGACGCCGGGGTGCCGCTGACCGTCTGCGTGGACAAGGTGGCGGCCAGCGGCGGCTACATGATGGCCTGCATCGGCGAGAAGATCCTCGCCGCGCCGTTCTCCATCATCGGCTCGATCGGCGTGGTGGCGCAGCTGCCCAACGTCCATCGGTTGCTGAAGAAACACGACATCGACTTCGAGGTACTCACCGCTGGCGAGTACAAGCGCACCCTGACGGTATTCGGCGAGAACACCGAGAAGGGCCGGCAGAAGTTCCAGGAAGACCTGGAGACCACCCACGAACTGTTCAAGGGCTTCGTCGGTCGCTACCGGCCGAAACTGGACATGGCCGAGATCGCCACCGGCGAAGTCTGGCTGGGCATGGCGGCGCTGGAGAAGCAGCTGGTGGACGAGCTGCGCACCAGTGACGAGTACCTGGCCGAGCGGGCCAAGGACGCCGATCTGTTCCACCTGCACTACGCCGCCCGCAAGAGCCTGCAGGAGCGCGTCGGGCTGGCCACCGCTACGGCCGTCGATCGGGTGCTGCTGAACTGGTGGAGTCGCCTCAGCCAGCAGCGTTTCTGGCAATGAGTCCGGATGAACCGGGCCGGCTCAGGCCAGCTCGGGCAGCAATACCTCCTCCCAGAGCGAGCGCTGGTACTGCGGCTTGAAGAAGCCGAAGTGGCCGATGCTCTTCTCGCCGACGTCCTCCGGGGCGATGCGCCGGAAGGTCTTTTGCGCCTCGCGGTAGAAACCGTGCAGCGAGTCGGTGTTGCGCCCGGACATCATCTCGTCGTCGGTGAAGGAGATGGAGGTGATGGGCGTGCGCACCGCCGAATAGGCCTGGCGCACGGCGTCGCCCTCGGCGCCCACGGCGTATTCCGGGTTCAGGCACCAGCGACGCCACTGGCGGATCACCCCTCGGGGCAGGTCGCCCACCATCCCCAGGCGCTTGCCGGGGAAGTAGCCGGCCAGCGGCGTGATGAGCGGCGTCACCAGGTACCACAGCAACCAGGCCTTGTGCCGCAACGATTCGGTGTTCTCGCGCCAGTAGCCGCTACCGGTGGCGATGGTCAGCACTCGGGTGATGCGCTCGTTGCCCTCGACCAGGGGCAGGATCTGCCCGCCCAGGCTGTGGCCGATCCAGTACAGGGGCTTGTCGCCAGCGGCGTTGGCCACCAGGGAGAGCATGGTGCTGCAGTCGTGGCGGGCCCAGTCGAAGATGTCGATGTCCAGGTCGCGCAGGTGGCCGTTGCGGGACAGACCCATGCCGACGTAGTCGAAGGTGGCGACCAGGTAGCCGCGCTCGGCCAGCCAGGTGGCGAAGGGTGCGTAAAAGCGCTGCGGCACGCCCATGGCGGGTACTATCAGCACCGCGGCTCGTGCCTCGCCTTCGGGGCGGTACCAGGTGGCGCTGAGGGTGTGGCCGTTGCCGTTTTCGATCCGGGTCTCTGTCGAACTGGTCATTGCGTCGGTCCTGGAAAGGGCTATGGAAAAAACGCGAACCCGGGCAGTATACGAAAACCAGAAAAGTATTCTAGAAAAATATTCTAGTTTCATCAGAGGACATTCATGGCTCGTCCCTCCCGCAAAGACGACATCCTCCAGGCCGCCCTGGCCTGCTTCAGCGAGCATGGCGTGGATGCCACCACCATCGAGATGATCCGCGACCGTTCCGGCGCCAGCATCGGCAGCCTCTACCACCACTTCGGCAACAAGGAGCGGATCATCGCCGCCCTCTACCTGGAAGGCGTGAGCGGCTATGCGCGGCTGGTGGAGGAGGGTTTCGCCCGCGCCGACAACGCCGAGGCCTGCATCAAGACGCTGGTGGCCTGCTACATCGACTGGGTGGCGGCGCATCCCGAGTGGGCGCGCTTCATCCTGCACAGCCGGGGACGGGTGGAGGCCAGCGAGATGGGCGAGCAGCTGCGCGAAGCCAATCGCCTGCACCATGGGCGGATCGACGATTTCCTCCGTCCCCATCGCGAGGCGGGTGCCTTCCGCCAGATGCCACGGGATGTCTTCGTCTCCGTCGTCCTCGGCCCGGCCCAGGATTTCTCCCGCCACTGGCTGGCCGGACGCACCCGCAGCGACCTTGCCGATTGCCGCGAGCTGTTCATGGATGTGGCCTGGGAGGCGGTGCGGGCGCAGTAGCGATGGAGCGGTGCTCATTGGCCCGCAGGGGCGAATTCATTCGCCAAGGGCGGCGCAGCTGCCCCAATGGAATGAGTACGCCGAACCTGCGGTCCGGTTGGCGATTGAAATCGCCCCTACAGGTTTGGTTGACGCAGATAAAGAAAAAGCCCCGCAGATGCGGGGCTTTTCGTTGGCGCGTCGATCAGGCCGAACGACGGCGGAACAGCGGTTGGGGCTGGTCGCTGGACGCCTGGTAGACCTCGGAGAATTCTTCGAAGGCCTTGAGGGCATCAATCGGGTCCTTGTCCGCGCGCAGAGCGAAGGCGTCGAAGCCGCAACGCTTGAGGGCGAACAGCTGGTCGCGCAGCACGTCGCCGATGGCGCGCACTTCACCCTGGTAGCCATAGCGCTGGCGCAGCAGGTAGGCGGTGGAGGAGTGGCGTCCGTCGGTGAAGGCCGGGAAGTTCAGCGCGATGACCTGGAAGAACTGCAGGTCGTCGGCGATCTCCTCGATTTCCTCGTCGCTGTCCAGCCAGACGCCCAGGCCGCCATCGCGGGCTTTCAGGGCATGGGCGTGGTCGCGCCAGAGTGCCAGCGGCACGATGATGTCGTCGCAGTTGGGAACGCCATCCAGGGTCGCGTCCTTGGCCAGCAGGTGCCAGGTTTCGTCGATGACCTGGCCGTTCTTAATGATTCGCTGCATAGACGCGCTCCTTGAACGGGTCGATACCGATACGGCGGAAGGTGTCGAGGAATTGCTCGTCTTCGGTGCGCTGTTCCACGTAGACCTTGATGATCTTCTCGACCACGTCGGCCATGTCGTCCTGGGCGAAGGACGGGCCGAGGATCTGCGCCAGGCTGGCGTCACGGCCGGCGCTGCCGCCGAGGGACACCTGGTAGAACTCCTGGCCTTTCTTGTCCACGCCGAGGATGCCGATGTGGCCCACGTGGTGGTGGCCGCAGGCGTTCATGCAGCCGGAGATGTTCAGGTCGAGGTCGCCGATGTCGAACAGGTAGTCCAGGTCATCGAAGCGGCGCTGGATGGCTTCGGCCACCGGGATCGACTTGGCGTTGGCCAGGGAGCAGAAGTCGCCACCCGGGCAGCAGATGATGTCGGTCAGGAGGCCGACGTTCGGCGTGGCGAAGCCCTGTTCGCGCAGCTCGCCCCAGAGGGTGAAGAGCTGGGACTGTTCGACGTCGGCCAGGATGATGTTCTGGTTATGGCTGTTGCGTACTTCGCCGAAGCTGTAGCGGTCGGCCAGGTCGGCGATGGCGTCCAGCTGCTTGTCGGTGACGTCGCCAGGGGCCACGCCGGTGGGTTTCAGCGACAGGGTCACGGCGACGTAGCCGGGCTTCTTGTGGGCCACGACATTGCGGGTGCGCCAGCGGGCGAAACCGGGGTGCTCGGCATCCAGGGCTGCGAGGGCGTCGGCCTGGTCTTCCAGGGCGCGGTAGGCCGGGTCGACGAAGTGCTTGGCGACGCGCTCGACTTCCGCTTCGGTCAGGGTGGTGGGGCCGTCCTTGAGGTGGGCCCACTCGGCGTCGACGCGCTGGGCGAAGACTTCCGGGGTCAGCGCCTTGACCAGGATCTTGATGCGCGCCTTGTACTTGTTATCGCGACGGCCATAGCGGTTGTACACACGCAGGATGGCGTCGAGATAGCTGATCAGGTGCTGCCAGGGCAGGAACTCGTTGATGAAGCTGCCGACCACCGGGGTGCGGCCCAGGCCGCCGCCGACGGAGACGCGGAAGCCCAGCTCACCGGCTGCGTTCTTCACCGCTTCCAGGCCGATGTCATGCACTTCGATGGCGGCACGGTCGCTCACGGCGCCGTTGACGGCGATCTTGAACTTGCGCGGCAGGTGGGAGAATTCCGGGTGGAAGGTGGACCACTGACGGATGATCTCGCACCAGGGACGCGGGTCGACGAGCTCGTCCTGGGCAACGCCGGCGAACTGGTCGGTGGTGGTGTTGCGGATGCAGTTGCCGCTGGTCTGGATGGCGTGCATCTGCACGGTGGCCAGCTCGGCGAGGATTTCCGGTACGTCTTCCAGATCTGGCCAGTTGTACTGGACGTTCTGGCGGGTACTGATGTGGGCATAGCCCTTGTCGTAGTCGCGAGCGATCTGTGCCAGCTTGCGCACCTGGACGGAAGACAGCAGGCCGTAGGGCACGGCGACGCGCAGCATGGGCGCGAAGCGCTGGATGTACAGGCCGTTCTGCAGGCGCAGCGGGCGGAATTCCTCACCCGAAAGCTCGCCTTCCAGATAGCGGCGGGTCTGATCGCGGAACTGCTTGACGCGGTCCTCGACGATCCGTTGATCGTACTCGTCGTATACGTACATAAATGTCCTGTTCTCAGGCTGCTTACAGCTTCTCTGCGCGCACGGCCGCGCACTCCCCGCGGAGCCGGAGGAAGATACCAGTTCGGGGTTATGCGCAAAAGTGATGTTTGAGTATATGTAAAGAACCAAAAGTTCTTGAATTGGGGCGCTGCATAACCCTTCGGCTTGAGGCTCCGCGGGGGCTGGTCTTTACTCGAAGGGCAAGCCGCCTATAACCAGAACAACGGGGGACGCCATGACCGATCATTCTCAAGACAGCAACCACGACAGCAAGGTCGATGCCTGGGCCATTTTCTTCCTGATCCTGATCGTTGTATCCACCGCGGTCTTCTGGGTCAGCCACCAGTAATAGTTGCTGCCGGGGCGGCCGTTTCCGACGGTCGGCCCCGGAATCTCCGACACCTGGCCATATGCCGTTATACTGCGGCGCGGTTTTTTCCTGGGTGATGGAATGAAAGGTCCGAGTCTGTTCCTGCTGTTCTGCCTCTGTCTGCTGTCGAGCCAGTCGCTCCTGGCCGCTTCCGTGGTGTTCCTCAATCCCGGTCGCGCGGCGGAGCCGTTCTGGGCCAGCTACGGGCACTTCATGCAGGCCGCCGCCGACGACCTGGACATGGACCTCACCATCCTCTACGCCGAGCGCGACCTGCGGCGAATGATCGAACAGGCCCGCGATACCTTGCAGGGCAACGCTCGTCCCGACTACCTGGTGTTCGTCAACGAGCAGTACGCCGGCCCGGAAATCCTCCGCCTGGCCCAGGGCAGCGGGGTGAAGCTGTTCACCGTCAACAGCCATCTGACCGCGGACCAGCAGACCCTCACCGGCGCCACGCGGGAGAAGTACCCCGACTGGATCGGCAGCATGGTCACCAACGACGAGGAAGCCGGTTACCTGATGGCGCGCTCGCTGCTGGAGCAGCAGGAGCGCCGGTCCCACGGCGAGCCCTACGACGTGCTGGCGTTCTCCGGGGTCAAGCAGACGCCGGCATCCCAGTACCGCGAGCAGGGGCTCATGCGGGCCCTGGCCGAGTTCCCCGATGCCCGCCTGCGCCAGCTGGTGTACGCCGAGTGGACCCGAGAGCGCGCCTATGTCCAGGCCCAGCAGCTGCTGCAGCGCTACCCGGAGGTGCGGGTGGCCTGGTCTGCCAACGACGAAATGGCCTTCGGTGTGATGAAGGCCGGCGAAGAGCGGGGACTCAAGCCGGGGAGCGACCTGCTGGTCTCGGCCCTGAACAATTCCCCGGAAGTCCTGCGCAGCTACCTTGACGGGGACATCAGCGCCCTGGTCAGCGGCCATTTCACCCTGGGTGGCTGGGCCATGGTGCTGCTGCATGACTACGACGCCGGGGTGGATTTTGCCGAGCACGGCGGCAAGGACCGGGTAGTGCCGCTGTTCATCTCCCTGGACCGCGACAAGGCCAGGCGCCTGCTGCGGCATATCGAGCGGCGCGGCTACGACCTCGACTTCCGCGCCTACAGCCTGGTGGGCAAGCCGAAGGCGCGCGACTACCGCTTCTCCCTCGAGCCTCTGATCGATTGAGGCTCAGACCCCGGCGAGGTGCAGCACCAGTCGCACCAGGCCATAGAGCAGCAGCGCGAAGATCGCGGTGAAGAGCACGCCGAGGATGATGAAGTGGCTGGGTTTGCCACGGCTGAAGTCGCGGCTGCGGTTCTTCCCGCTCTGCACGCCGAAGGCGGCGGCCAGCACACTTTGCAGCATCTCGCGGAAACTCAGGGGTTGGTCTTTGTTGTCGTCCATGGGGCACCTCCTGGGCTGAGCTTAGCTCGTTGGCCAGCAAATGCCCCCGGGCGCTCAGGACGCGGGCTGGCGCGGACGGCGGGTAGCGATGGGTTCCAGGGCGCGGGCGCGCAACTGGCCGCAGCCGCCCTCGACGTCCTGGCCGGCGGAGTTGCGGACCTTGGTGAGCACGCCACGGCTGTGCAGGTAGCGGACCATCTGCACGATGCGCTCGCCATCCGGGCGCTGGTACTCGTCTTCGTCCAGGCTGTTGTAGGGGATCAGGTTGAGCACCGCGTACTTGCCCTTGAGCAGGCGCAGGATGCCGTCCATTTCGTCCGGGCTGTCGTTGATGCCCTTGAGCAGCGTCCACTGATACTGGATGGGGTAGCCGATGTCGCGGGCATAGCGCTCGCCCAGGTCCACCAGCTCATCCGGGGTGATGCGTGGCGCCTTGGGCAGCAGCCGCTCGCGCAGGTCGGCGCGGGTGGTGTGCAGCGACAGCGCCAGTGCCGGCTTGACCCGCTCCCGTGGCAGGCGCTCGAAGACGCGCAGGTCGCCGACGGTGGAGAACACCAGGTTCTTGTGGCCGATACCGCCGTCGGTGCCCAGCAGGTCGATGGCTTCGACCACGTTCTCCAGGTTGTGCGCCGGTTCGCCCATGCCCATGAACACCACCTTCTTCACCGGTCGGAAGCGGCGGGCGAGGGCGACCTGGGCGACGATCTCGGCGCTGCCCACCTGGCGCAGCAGGCCGCTCTTGCCGGTCATGCAGAACAGGCAGCCCACGGCGCAACCGACCTGGGTCGAGACGCAGAGCCCGTCGCGGGGCAGCAGCACGCTTTCCACCATCTGGCCATCACGCAGCTTCACCAGCAGGCGCGCGGAGCCGTCGTTCCCCGGGTGTTCCGCGCTCAGGCGCAGCAGGCCATCCAGCTCCGCGGACAGAGCCGGCAGGCCGTCACGGACGCTCAGCGGCAGGAAGTTCTCGGTGTGCTGGTGGCGGGTGCCGGTGTCCAGGGGCTTGCCTTGCAGCCAGGCGCGTACCACCCGGCCGGCGTGGGCGGGCTTGGCGCCGAGGTCGGCGAGACGCTGGTGAATGTCGGGGATTCGCATGGGGTGCGCATCCTACCACCGTCGCCGGGGTGACGGCAGGCCGGGTGGCCCGCCGGTTGCCGCACCTGCGCGGGGCCCGATCAGGGGGCCTCGACGCTGATGGCCATGGCCGAGGTCAGGCTGATCACCACTTGTTTGTTCAGGTAGGACGGCTTGAGCTCGATATCCGGACGCACGCGCACGACCTTGCTGCTGCCATCGGGGAACTGCAGGGTCGCGGTGTGCTGGGTGGTGTCGATGGCCTTGACCACGGCGGTGATCTCCTTGGTGCCGGCCACCAGCATGCCCGGCCGGCTGCCTTCGGGGGCGGTGGCCACCACGCCGGCGACGCCATCGGTCGATGTCGCGTTGGGCTCGCGCAGTCGCACCACGCGCTCGTGGGTCACCACGGCGTTGACCCGATCACCGACCTTGAGCTGGGAGAAGTTGCGCATCTCCGGCACCGCGTCGAAGGTCTGGCGGTTGCCTTGGTCATCCTGGAGCGTGAATGTCCGGCGCTGCTGATCGATCGCCGTGATAACCGCCGTGACCTGCACCGTCTGGATGTCGACGCCACCGGGTACGCCCGGGGTGAAACTGCTGGCCGAGCTGGCGGTGGCGGTCAGGCCTTCGTCATGGGTAGGGCTGCTGCAGCCGCCGACGGCGGTGAGGGCGATGAACAGTGCGGCGAGAGATTTGGCGTGGTGCATAAGGTGTCCACCTTGTCGAACTGGTTGCGGAGAGAGTGGATGCACGGCCGGAGCGTCCAGGCTCCGCCCACGCATCCTGCCTGGTCGGCTACTTCAGCGTAGGCGAGGCTGGGGCATTCGCCTCCGTGGTATTCTTGCGCGTTGTTCGATCCAGCGATCCGGGAGCGGTCCATGAAGTTCATCCATCAACGCGAGCACCTCAACGAGGGAGACCTGGTGGTCATCCAGTGCTCGCAGACCTGCAACATCCGGCTGATGAGCGATGCGAACTTCCGCAGCTTCAAGAGTGGCGGCCGGCACAGCTATCACGGCGGCGCCTTCGACCGCTTCCCGGCGAAGATCGTGGTGCCCAGCAGCGGCTTCTGGAACGTCACCCTCGACACGGTCACCCGTCGCGCCATCAGCGTGACCCGCAAGCCCAACTTCGAGTGGTCGATCAAGTTCGTGCGCCGCACCAAGAGCTGATCGCCCGCCCATGAAAAAGCCCCGCAATCGCGGGGCTTTTTTGTGGGCGCCTGGTGCGCTTCGTAGGGTGGATGGCGCTTTTTCCATCCACCGGCGGTGCCATGCTGGGGTTTGCATGGTAGACCGGTGAAGCGTGGTCCACCCAACGGGCTCGTCAGCTCTCGTAACCCAGGTTCGGCGACAGCCAGCGCTCGCTCACGGCCTGGTCCTGGCGTTTGCGTTTGCTGTAGCTCTCCACCTGGTCGCGCTCGATCTTGCCGACGGCGAAGTACTGCGCTTCAGGATGGGCGAAGTACCAGCCGCTGACCGCCGCCGCCGGGAACATGGCGTAGTGCTCGGTCAGGGTCACGCCGGAGGTGCTCTGCGGGTCGAGCAGCTGGAACAGGGTGCCTTTCTCGGTGTGGTCCGGGCAGGCCGGGTAGCCGGGAGCGGGGCGGATGCCCTTGTACTGCTCCTTGATCAGCGCTTCGTTGTCCAGTTGCTCGTCGGCGGCGTAGCCCCAGTACTCCTTGCGCACGCGCTCGTGCAGCCACTCGGCGCAGGCCTCGGCCAGGCGGTCGGCCAGGGCCTTGACCATGATGGCGTTGTAGTCGTCGCCCTTGGCTTCGTACTGCTTGGCCAGCTCCTCGGCGCCGATGCCGGCGGTGGTGATGAAGCCACCGACATAGTCGGTGATGCCGCTTTCCTTCGGCGCGACGTAGTCGGCCAGGCAGAAGTTCGGCTTGCTGTCGGGCTTGATGGTCTGCTGGCGCAGGTGGTGCAGGCGGGCGAGGGCCTTGCCGTGGCCGTCGTAGACCTCGATGTCGTCGTGGTCCACCTGGTTCGCCGGCCAGAAGCCGAACACCGCGCGCGCCTTGATCTGCTTGCCGTCGATCAGCTGCTTGAGCATGGCCTGGGCGTCGTTGAACAGCGAGGTGGCGGCTTCGCCCACCACTTCGTCGGTCAGGATGCGCGGGTATTTGCCGGCCAGGTCCCAGGAGATGAAGAAGGGCGTCCAGTCGATGTACTTCGCCAGTACCGCCAGGTCGATGTCTTCCAGCATCTGCACGCCGGTGAAGCTCGGCTTGGCCGCGCGGTAGGTGTTCCAGTCGAACTGCGGCTTGTTCGCCAGGGCGTCGGCGTAGGCCAGGCGCTCGGTGCGCGAGGCGCGGTTGGCGGTGCGTTCGCGCACTTCGACGTACTCGGCGCGGGTCTTCTCGACGAAGCCGGCCTTCAACTCCTTGGACAGCAGCTGGGTGGCCACGCCCACGGCGCGCGAGGCGTCGGTGACGTAGATCACGGCGTCGTTGCTGTACTGCGGGTCGATCTTCACCGCGGTGTGGGCCTTGGAGGTGGTGGCGCCGCCGATCATCAGCGGCAGGTTGAAGCCCTGGCGCTGCATTTCCTTGGCGACGTGGACCATCTCGTCCAGCGACGGGGTGATCAGGCCGGAGAGACCGATGATGTCGCACTTCTCGGCGATGGCGGTCTGCAGGATCTTCTCCGCCGGCACCATCACGCCCAGGTCGACGATGTCATAGCCGTTGCAACCCAGCACCACGCCGACGATGTTCTTGCCGATGTCGTGTACATCGCCCTTGACCGTGGCCATGAGGATCTTGCCCTTGGCTTCCGGTTTGTCGCCTTTTTCCGCTTCGATGAAGGGAATCAGGTGGGCGACCGCCTGTTTCATCACGCGGGCGGATTTCACCACCTGGGGCAGGAACATCTTGCCGGCGCCGAACAGGTCGCCGACCACGTTCATGCCGGACATCAGCGGGCCTTCGATCACTTCGATGGGGCGCGCGCACTGCTGGCGGCATTCCTCGGTGTCTTCGACGATGAAGGTGGTGATGCCCTTGACCAGGGCGTGCTCCAGGCGCTTGCCCACCGGGTAGCTGCGCCACTCCTCGTTCTCCGCTTCCTTCACCGCGCCGCCGCCCTTGAAGTGGTCGGCGATGGCCAGCAGGGCCTCGGTGGAGTCGGGGTGGCGGTTGAGCACCACGTCCTCGACCTTTTCCCGCAGCTCGGCGGGGATCTCGTCGTAGATCTCCAGCTGGCCGGCGTTGACGATGCCCATGGTCAGGCCGTTGCGGATAGCGTGGTAGAGGAAGACCGAGTGGATCGCCTCGCGCACCGGGTTGTTGCCACGGAAGGAGAAGGACACGTTGGACACACCGCCGGACGACAGCGCATGGGGCAGCTCGTCACGGATGTAGGCGCAGGCCTCGATGAAGTCCACCGCGTAGTTGTTGTGTTCCTCGATGCCGGTGGCCACGGCGAAGATGTTCGGGTCGAAGATGATGTCTTCCGGCGGGAAGCCCACCTCGTTGACCAGGATGTCGTAGCTGCGCTGGCAGATTTCCTTCTTGCGCGCGGCGGTGTCGGCCTGGCCCACTTCGTCGAAGGCCATCACCACCACGGCGGCGCCGTAGCGCTTGCACAGGCGGGCGTGGTGCTTGAACTGCTCGACGCCTTCCTTCATGGAGATCGAGTTGACGATGCCCTTGCCCTGGATGCACTTGAGGCCGGCTTCGATCACTTCCCACTTGGAAGAGTCGATCATGATCGGCACGCGGGAGATGTCCGGCTCGCCGGCGATGAGGTTGAGGAACTTCACCATGGCCGCCTGGGAGTCGAGCATGCCCTCGTCCATGTTGATGTCGATCACCTGGGCGCCGGCTTCCACCTGCTGCAGCGCGACTTCCAGGGCCTCGGTGTAGTTTTCTTCGCGGATCAGCCGGGCGAACTTGGCGGAGCCGGTGATGTTGGTGCGCTCGCCGACGTTCACGAACAGCGAGCTGCGGTCGATGGTGAAGGGCTCCAGGCCCGACAGGCGGCAGGCCTTGGGAATCTCCGGGATCACGCGCGGCGGGTACTTGGCCACGGCCTCGGCGATAGCCTGGATGTGCGCCGGGGTGGTGCCGCAGCAGCCGCCGATGATGTTGAGCAGGCCGCTGGCGGCGAACTCTTCCACCACTTCGGCCATCTGCGCCGGGGTTTCGTCGTATTCGCCGAAGGCGTTGGGCAGGCCGGCGTTGGGGTGCGCGGAAACATGGGTGCCGGCCTTGGTCGAAAGCTCGGCCAGGTAGGGACGCAGTTCCTTGGCGCCGAGGGCGCAGTTCAGGCCCACGGAAATCGGCTTGGCGTGGCTCACCGAGTTCCAGAAGGCCTCGGTGGTCTGGCCGGACAGGGTGCGGCCGGAGGCGTCGGTGATGGTGCCGGAAATCATGATCGGCAGCTCAAAGCCCAGCTCCTCGAACACGCCCTGCACGGCGAAGATGGCCGCCTTGGCGTTGAGGGTGTCGAAGATGGTCTCGATCAGGATCAGGTCCGAGCCACCCTCGATCAGGCCACGGGTGGCCTCGGTGTAGTTCTCCACCAGTTCGTCGAAGGTGACGTTGCGGTAGCCGGGGTCGTTGACGTCCGGGGAGATCGAGCAGGTGCGGCTGGTCGGGCCGAGGACGCCAGCGACGAAGCGCGGGCGATCCGGGGTTTCCAGGGACTTGGCGTCGGCGACGCTACGGGCCAGCCGGGCGCCTTCGACGTTGAGTTCGTACACCAGCGATTCCATGCCGTAATCGGCCTGGGACACCTGGGTGGCGTTGAAGGTGTTGGTTTCCAGGATGTCGGCGCCGGCATCCAGGTAGGCTTTCTCGATGGCGCCGATCACGTCGGGGCGGCTGAGGATCAGCAGGTCATTGTTGCCTTTGACGTCCTGCGGCCAGTCGGCGAAGCGCTCGCCACGGTAATCAGCCTCATCCAGCTTGTAGCTCTGGATCATGGTGCCCATGCCGCCGTCGAGGATCAGGATGCGCTCTTTGAGCGCCTGTTGCAGGGCTTGCTGGCGGGCGATGCGGTCGGACATGGGAACTACCTGAGGGCTACGTGAACAAAGGCGGGGATGATACCAAAACCTTAGTAATTTTTAGCTTGTCCGCCATTTCCATGAATTTCGCTCATGTTATTGCCGGGCGCGGGTCGCGGGGTACCGCTGCGAGCCACTAGAATCCACTCATTTGCACTTCAGGGATCGAGTCATGCCGCTGCGTACACTAGCCGCCTTGTTTGTCCTGCTCATGCTGTGGCTGCGTCCGGCGGCGGCAGAAGAGCTGTCGTACAGCCGGGATATCCAGCCGATCTTCACCCAGAAGTGCGTAGCCTGCCACGCCTGCTATGACTCACCCTGCCAGCTCAACCTGGGCAGTGCCGAGGGCGCCGCGCGGGGCGCGAGCAAGCTGCCGGTCTACGACGGCGGTCGCACCCGGGCCCAGGACACCACGCGGCTGTATTTCGACGCCCATGGCGCCGCGGCCTGGCAGCGCAAGGGGTTCCATTCGGTGCTGGATGCCAGCGGCGCCCAGGCCGCGCTGATGGCGCGGATGCTGGAGCTGGGACGGTCCAGCCCGCCACAGGCCAACGCCAAGCTGCCCGCGGACCTGGATATCGACATCAATCGACTGAACCAGTGCGCCTTGCCGACCGAGTTCGACGACTACGCCCGCAAGCACGCCCGGGCCGGCATGCCGTTCGCCGTTACCGGGCTCAGCGAGGCGGAGTACCAGACCCTGCAGCGTTGGCTGGCCGAAGGCGGGAAGGTCCAGGAGCAGGTCGTCCAGCCCAGCGCCGCCGAGGCGCGCCAGGTGGCCGAGTGGGAAACCCTGCTGAACGCGCCCGGTGCCCGCGAGACACTGGTGGGCCGCTGGCTGTTCGAGCACCTGTTCCTGGCGCACCTGTACTTCGATGGCGGTGAAACCGGCCACTTCTTCCAGCTGGTGCGTTCGCGCACGCCCAGCGGCCAGCCCATCGACCCCATCGCCAGCCGCCGGCCCAACGATGACCCGGGCAACACCTTCTATTACCGGCTCTGGCCGATCCAGGGCGTGATCGTGCACAAGACCCACATCACCTATCCGCTTGGCGCGGCGAAGCTGGCGCGGGTCAAGGAGCTGTTCTATTCCGGCGATTGGGCCGTGGACCAGGTGCCGGGCTACGGCGCACAGCGCCGCGCCAATCCCTTCGAGACCTTCCAGGCCATACCGGCGCAGGCGCGCTACCAGTTCATGCTGGATAACGCCGAGTATTTCGTGCGCACCTTCATTCGTGGGCCGGTCTGCCGTGGGCAGATCGCCACCGACGTGATCCGCGACAATTTCTGGGCGCTGTTTCAGGACCCGGCCCACGATCTGTTCATCGCCGATGCGCAGTACCGCGAGCAGGCGACGCCGCTGTTGGCGATGCCCGGCCAGTTCGACGAAATCGGCGACCTGCTCGGCCTCTGGCGCACCTACCGCGACAAGCGCAACGAGTACGAGGCGCTGCGCATGCAAGCCTACGCCGACGCACCGCCGCCGAGTTGGGCGCATATCTGGACCGGCAACGACAACGCGCTGCTGTCGATCTTCCGCCAGTTCGACAGTGCCTCGGTGCGCAAAGGGCTGATCGGCGAGGTGCCGCAGACGATCTGGTGGATGGACTACCCCCTGCTGGAACGCACCTACTACCAACTGGTGGTCAACTTCGACGTGTTCGGCAATGTCTCCCACCAGGCGCAGACGCGGCTCTATTTCGACCTGATCCGCAACGGTGCCGAGGTCAACTTCCTCCGCCTGATGCCGGCTGACTCCCGTGCCGCGCTGCTGGGCGACTGGTACCAGAACAGCGGCAAGATAAAGATGTGGCTGGATTACCAGAGCATCGACAAGGACACCCCGACCGCCCTGCGACTGCCGGAGCAGGACCCCAAGCGCGCCTTCGCCAACGAGCTGTTGACGCGCTATGCGGGGCTGAATGCGCGGCCCGACCCGATCAACCGCTGCAGCGATGGCCGCTGCTACCGCCCGAACGTGGCGCCCGAGTTGCAGAATGCCGAGCAGGTCCTCAGCCGCCTGGTGAGTCGGCCGGCAGCCGGGCTCCGGGTGATCGACCAGCTCCCCGAAGCCACGCTGCTGCGGGTGGAACTGCCCGACGGGCGCCGCGAGGTCTACAGCCTGCTGCGCAACCGCGCCCACAGCAACGTGGCCTTCATGCTCGGCGAAGAACTGCGCTACCAGGCGGGGCTGGACACCCTGACTCTGTATCCCGGCGTACTCAGCAGCTACCCGAACTTCATCTTCAACCTCAAGTCCACCGAGGTTGAGGACTTCGTCAGTGCCATGGAGCGGGCTAAGGATGCCGCGGCGTTCGAGCAGGTGGCGACGCGCTGGGGCATCCGTCGCACCCACCCGCAGTTCTGGTTCTATTTCCACGACCTGGCGGCGCAGATCCGCGAGACCGAACCGGTGGAGGCGGGTGAACTGGATATGAATCGTTATCAGAACCTCTGACCGGTTTCGGCTGTATTGTCGAGAATAATTCCTACCAATTTGGTAGGGCTTTAACCCCTGTTCTTCTTTGGCGTACACTGCGCCCATGTTTGCGAGGAGTTGCCATGAGCGCCATCACCATTACCCAAGCTGCCCAGGATTATCTGGCTGACCTGCTGGAGAAGCAGAACACCCCGGGCATCGGTATCCGTGTCTTCATCACCCAGCCGGGTACCCAGTACGCCGAAACCTGCATCGCCTACTGCAAGCCGGGCGAGGAAAAGCACGAGGACAACGCCGTGGCGCTGGCCTCTTTCACGGCCTGGATCGACGGGGTCAGCGAGCCCTTCCTCGAGGATGCCGTGGTGGACTACGCCACCGACCGCATGGGCGGCCAGCTGACCATCAAGGCGCCTAACGCCAAGGTGCCGATGGTCAATGACGAGAGCCCGCTCAACGAGCGCATCAACTACTACCTGCAGACCGAGATCAACCCCGGTCTGGCCAGCCATGGTGGCCAGGTGAGCCTGGTGGACGTGGTCGACGAAGGCATCGCCGTGCTGAAGTTCGGCGGTGGCTGCCAGGGCTGCGGCATGGTCGACATGACCCTGAAGGATGGTGTCGAGAAGACCCTGATGGAGCGTATCCCGGAACTGAAGGGCGTGCGCGACGTCACCGACCACAGCAACAAGGAAAACGCCTACTACTAAGGCGTGCGAGTCACGAAAAAGGCGACCCGAGGGTCGCCTTTTTCATGTCTGCCTGTGAACTGGCGGGGTGGCGGCGTCCCCGTAGGTTGGCGTAGAGCGAAGCGAAACCCGACGATTCCCGGGCGGGCCTCGCGTTGGGCTTCGCGTAGCTCAGCCATAACCTGCGGGTGTGCTCCTGGCCGGCCAGTAGGTCGCAGTGCGGCCCAACCGTTGAGAGGCTCAGTGCGGGCAGCCGGCGGGTTTCAGCGTCCGCTCGGTGGCGGCGGGGTACCGGGCCAGCTTGCTGGCTGGGCGGATGGGGCGCCGTACCAGCTCCCCGCCGCAGTTCGGGCAGGTGCCGTGCAGGCGCTGCTGCGCACAGTCGCGGCAGAAGGTGCACTCGAAGGAGCAGATCAGCGCCTCGGGGGACTCGGGCGGCAGGTCCTTGTTGCAGCATTCGCAGTTGGGGCGTAGGTCCAGCATGGCGTCATCCTCGTTCGAAGGTGGAGCGTCCGAATCGTTCCGCGTACTCCTGCGGGCTGACGGACAGGTGTTTGTGAAAGATGCGGCGCAGGGTTTCCGGGTGGCCGAGGCCGGTCAGGCGGGCCACCGTGGCGATAGAGGCCTGGGCATCCTGCAGCAGGGCGCGGGCGGCCTCCAGCCGGACCCGCTCGACGTATTTGCCGGGGCCCACGCCCAGTTCCCGGGTGAAGGCGCGCGATAGGCTGCGGGGCGCCATCTTCGCCTGGGCGGCCAGGGCTTCCAGGGACAGGTCGCCACCCAGGTTGGCCGGAATCCATTCCAGCAAGGCGGTTAGCTTCGGCGTGCGGCTGGGGTCCGGCGTGAGCAGGGCGCTGTACTGGGCCTGGCCGCCGGGGCGGCGCAGGAACAGCACCAGGTGCCGCGCCACCGCCAATGCCAGGGGGCGGCCGAGGTCGGTCTCCACCAGGGCCAGCGCCAGGTCTATGCCGGCGGTGACTCCGGCGGAGGTGAAGACATGGGCGTCACCGTTCCGTCCGGTTGGGTCGTAGGTGTGCAGGCGGTCGCCCTGTACCTCCACCGCGCAATGCTCGTTCAGGGCGGCCACATCCGCCCAGTGGGTCGTGGCCAGGCGGCCATCCAGCAGGCCCGCCGCAGCCAGGACCAGGGCGCCCGAGCAGATGGAGCCGAGGCGGCGAACCCGTGGCTCGGCCTGGCGCAGCCACTCCAACAGCGCAGCGTCTTTGCACAGGTTTTCTATCTGCATGCCGCCGGGAACCAGCAGGGTATCCAGGCTGGCCGGGTCGACATCGCGCCAGGCCTGCTCGGCCACCAGGGCGAAGCCGGCGGAGGTCTTTACCGGGCCGGCTTCGGGCCCCAGCACGTGCAGGACATAGGCGGGCGGCAGGCCCTGGCGCTGGCGCTCGACATTCGCGGAGGCGAACACCTGCAACGGGCCGGTGACGTCCAGGCTCATGACCTCGGCGAACGACAGGCAGGCGATGTGGCGAATGGCGTCCATGGTGTTCTCGGCGGCAGGGCTGGAGTCAGTCTGCCGCTAACGGGAGGTGGCAACAATGACAATAAGCCCACAGATATTGCCAGGTCGGTCTCGTCCTTGGTGGCGCGGGGCGTCAGCAGGGGGGGCTTCACCGAGGAAGCCGAAGGGGGAACTCGCCGATCAGGATGGGTTGCCAGTCGAGGGCCGGTACTTCTTGCTGCTTGCAGAGTTGTCGTGGGGTTACGGGATGGGCGGAGGATCGCGACGTCTTGCTTCGCTTGTGGGCCGGACGGCCGGGGAGGGGGATTGGGGTGCAGCGGGGAATTACGGAGAAAAAACTTGCCGGGGCGAGCAGGGGAGGCCTGCCCGCCGCGCATTGGGCACTGGGGCTGGAGGTGTTACTCCGGCATCGTCCAGGGCTCGAGGTCGTAACCCTTGCGGCTGAGCTCCTCGCGGGATTGCTTGAGGATGCTGGCCAGTTGCTCCGGGTCGGAATAGGTGCTGCTGGGGATCTTCGAGCGACCGAGCAGGCGGGTGCTGGTGCGGTCGATCACGCTGATGCTGAGTTCACCGGTGCCGTCTTGCAGGGCCCAGGCAACGCACTGGAAAGGTTTGAACGCACGACCGGCGATGATCAGTGCTTCGTTGAAACGCAGCGGAGTGTTCATGGGAGGGGGTCTCTCCATATTGTGCCCAATGAAGGTGACGATGCGGCCTCAGGCCTTTGTTGCATTGTCGTGAATGTGGATGGCCAGACCCGACCGATAAGTCACAGGACGTCGTGAAAAACTAAGTTTTTGTCGCTGAAATGAATAGGTAAGCGACTTTTGTACCGACATTTGTGCAGCGAAGCCGCGCGCCAGGGTATACAGGGCGGCGTCGGCATTGTCCCGAATCCCCATCCGGCTGGCGTCGCAATGTACCGACGTAGCCGCTGCCAGTATGATCAGCCACCGTTCAAGGTTGCCTACAGCGAGTGTTGCCGTGCCTGTCCTGAGCCGACTGTTCCGCCCTCTGATTGTTGCCGCTTGCGTTGCCGTGCTGGCTGGCTGCGCCGCCGAGCCGTTGTCGCCGAAGCTGCGTGCCGGTCCGGAGCGGGTCGAGCTCAGCGGTGTGCCCTTCTTTGCGCAGAACGCCTACCAGAGCGCACCGGCGTCCATGGCGGCATTGCTGACCCAGCAGGGCGAAGTGGTGACGCCGGGGATGATCGAGAAGGAACTGCAGCTGCCGCAGAAGGAAGACGCATTGCGTGAAGGGCTGGCGGCCAGCGCGCGCCAGCGCGGCCTGTTGGTCTACCCCTTGGGCGATGACCTGGACGAGCTGCTGGAGCAGGTGGCTGCGGGCAACCCGGTGTTGGTGCATCTGCGCGAGGGCATTGGCCTGATGCCATCGTGGCGCTACGCGCTGCTGATCGGCTACGACCGCACCAATCAGCAGGTGCTGCTGCGCAAGGGCCATCAGCGCCGCGCAGCGATGAGCTTCAGCGCGTTCGAGTCGGACTGGGAGGAGGCGGGTAGTTGGGCGGTGCTGGTGCAGGCACCGAACCAGTTGCCGGCGTCGGTCGAGCGGGCGCGCTGGCTGAGGGCGGCCGACGATCTCGATGCGGCCGGGCAAGCCAATGCGGCGAAGATGGCGCGGTTGCAGATGCGCTGACGCACTGCCCGAACAAACGAAAACGGCGCCCTGGGGCGCCGTTTTCGTTGGTGGGACGATTACACGCCCAGTTTGTCGCGCAGGCTGTAGTACCACGCGCCCATCGCGGTGAACGGCACCTGGAAGGTGCGGCCGCCCGGGAAGGGGTAGTGCGGCAGGCTGGCGAAGGCGTCGAAACGCTCGGCCTGGCCACGCAGGGTTTCCGCGATCACTTTGCCGGCAACGTGGGTGTAGGTCACGCCGTGGCCGCTGCAGCCCTGGGAGTAGTAGATGTTGTCGCCGATCCGGCCGACCTGGGGCAGGCGCGACAGGGTCAGCAGGAAGTTGCCGGTCCAGGCGAAGTCGATCTTCACGTTCTTCAGCTGCGGGAAGGTCTTCAGCAGCTTCGGGCGGATGATGGCTTCGATGTTCGCCGGGTCACGGGCGCCATAGACCACGCCGCCGCCATAGATCAGGCGGTTGTCGCCGGAGAGGCGGTAGTAGTCCAGCAGGTAGTTGCAGTCCTCGACACAGTAGTCCTGGGGCAGCAGCGAGCGGGCCACTTCCTCGGACAGCGGCTCGGTGGTGATCACCTGGGTGCCGCACGGCATGGACTTGCCGGCCAGTTCGGGGACCAGGCCGCCCAGGTAGGCGTTACCGGCTACCACCACGAACTTCGCCTTCACGCGGCCTTTCGGGGTGTGCACCACCGGGTTGGCGCCGCGATCGATACGGGTGGCGGGGCTTTGTTCATGGATCACGCCGCCGAGGGATTCGATGGCGGCGGCTTCGCCCAGGGCCAGGTTGAGCGGGTGGATGTGACCGCCGCTCATGTCCAGCATGCCGCCTATATAGTTGTCGGTGGCCGCCACGTTGCGGATGCCCTTGGCATCGAGCAGCTCAAGCTGGGTATGGCCGAAGCGCTCCCACAGCTTCTTCTGGGACTCCAGGTGCGCCATCTGCTTCTTCGTGAAGGCTGCGAAGACGCCGCCGTCCTTCAGGTCGCACTGAATGTTGTACTTCTTGATGCGGTCACGAATGATGCGGCCACCCTCGAACGCCATGTCGCCCATCAGCTTGGCGTTCTTGGCGTTGGTGGAGCGCTCGATCGAGTCGATGTCGCGGCTGTAGCTGTTGACGATCTGGCCGCCGTTGCGACCGGACGCGCCGAAGCCCACCTTGGCGGCTTCGAGCACGGTGACCTTGAAGCCGTTCTCCAGAAGGAAAAGGGCGGTGGAGAGGCCGGTGTAGCCTGCGCCGATAACGCAGACGTCGGTTTCGGTCTCGCCTTGCAGTTCAGGGCGCGCCGGTACCGGGTTGGCCGAGAAAGCATAATAAGACTGGGGGTAGGGAGTGTGCGTCATAATGGAATCTCTGTTTTTTATTTTTTACAGATGTGCTGATGCTACCTGAGTTGAAACAGGCCGGCTAGCCTCTGTGCAAAATATTCAACGAGGCGGTGAACAGTAAAAAATCCACTTTTTCAGAGAGTTAGCGAAAAAAGGTGTTGACAGAAAAAAGCTAGTCCGTAGAATGCGCACCCATCGAAGGCACATAGCTCAGTTGGTTAGAGCACCACCTTGACATGGTGGGGGTCGTTGGTTCGAATCCAATTGTGCCTACCAAATTCGATAAAAAGGGTCACTCAGGTGGCCCTTTTTTATTGGGCGCTTGTCGGGGCTCCGGCTTTCTGCAAGCATCCCGCTCTTCATTACCTCCAGTGACTCTGGTTCGGCTCTGGTTGGCCTGAGGGCTCCTGCCACCGTATGGCGGGCATACCACCGAATCGCGTACTGGCTCATCCCAACCCATGTGGCCTTTGGTAGAGGTCACCACTAGGAGAGGAGGCGCCATGCCCATCATCACTCTTCCTGACGGCAGTCAGCGTACTTTCGACAAACCCGTATCCGTGCTCGAGGTGGCTCAGTCCATCGGCGCGGGGCTGGCCAAGGCAACCCTGGCTGGCAAGGTCAATGGCAGGCTGGTAGATGCCTGTGACCTGATCGAAGACGATGCCTCGCTGCAGATAGTGACTCCCAAGGACGACGATGGCCTGGAGATTATTCGCCACTCCTGCGCTCACCTGGTCGGTCATGCCGTCAAGCAGCTGTATCCGACCGCCAAGATGGTGATCGGTCCGGTCATCGAAGAAGGCTTCTATTACGACATCGCCTTCGAGCGCCCCTTCACGCCTGAAGACATGGCGGCGATCGAGAAGCGCATGGCCGAGCTGATCGAGAAGGACTACGACGTCATCAAGAAGATGACTCCGCGTGCTGAAGTGATCGAGCTGTTCAAGGCCCGTGGCGAGGAATACAAGCTGCGCCTGGTCGACGACATGCCGGACGAGAAGGCCATGGGCCTGTACTTCCATGAGGAGTACGTGGACATGTGCCGCGGCCCGCACGTGCCGAACACGCGCTTCCTGAAAGCCTTCAAGCTGACCAAGATTTCCGGTGCCTACTGGCGCGGAGACTCGAAGAACGAGCAGCTGCAGCGTGTCTATGGCACCGCCTGGGCCGACAAGAAGCAGCTGGCCGCCTACATCCAGCGCATCGAAGAGGCCGAAAAACGCGACCACCGTCGTATCGGCAAGCAGCTCGACCTGTTCCACCTTCAGGAAGAAGCGCCTGGCATGGTGTTCTGGCATCCGGACGGCTGGACCGTCTACCAGGTGCTGGAGCAGTACATGCGCAAGGTGCAGCGCGACCACGGTTACGTGGAGGTGCGTACTCCGCAGGTGGTCGACCGTATCCTCTGGGAGCGCTCGGGCCACTGGTCAAACTACGCCGAGAACATGTTCACCACGTCGTCGGAGAGCCGTGATTACGCGGTCAAACCGATGAACTGCCCGTGCCACGTGCAGATCTTCAACCAGGGCCTGAAGTCCTACCGCGACCTGCCCCTGCGTCTGGCCGAGTTCGGCGCTTGCCACCGCAACGAGCCGTCCGGCGCGCTGCACGGCATCATGCGCGTGCGCGGCTTCACCCAGGACGACGCCCACATCTTCTGCACCGAGGATCAGGTGAAGAAGGAAGCGGCCGACTTCATCAAGCTGACCCTGCAGGTCTATGCCGACTTCGGTTTCAGCGATATCTCGATGAAACTCTCCACTCGTCCGGTCAAGCGTGTGGGATCCGACGAGCTGTGGGATCGCGCCGAGGGTGCCCTGGCCGATGCGCTCAACGAGTCGGGTCTGAGCTGGGAATACCAGCCGGGCGAGGGCGCTTTCTACGGTCCGAAGATCGAATTCACCCTGAAAGACTGCCTTGGTCGTAACTGGCAGTGCGGCACCCTGCAGTACGATCCGAACCTTCCGGAGCGTCTGGATGCCAGCTATATCGCCGAAGATAACAACCGCAAGCGCCCGGTGATGCTGCACCGCGCCATCCTCGGCTCCTTCGAGCGCTTCATCGGCATGCTGATCGAGCACTACGCTGGTGCGTTCCCGGCCTGGCTTGCTCCGACCCAGGCGGTGATCATGAATATCACCGACAAGCAGGCCGATTTCGCCCTCGAGGTGGAGAAAACACTGAACGAAAGCGGTTTCCGTGCCAAGTCCGACTTGAGAAACGAAAAAATCGGCTTTAAAATCCGCGAGCATACCTTGCTCAAGGTTCCCTATCTCTTGGTTATTGGAGATCGGGAGGTTGAGACACGATCCGTTGCAGTGCGTACCCGCGAGGGTGTCGATCTGGGTTCCATGCCCTTCGAAAGCTTCTCTGAACTGCTCGCACAAACGGTTTCCCGGCGTGGTCGCCAAGAATTGGAGTAATCACTATTAAGCGTGAAATGAGACAAGACAAGCGGACTCAACCGAAGGCCCCGATCAACGAGAATATCTCGGCTCGTGAGGTGCGGTTGATTGGTGCTGACGGCCAACAGATTGGCGTCGTCTCGATCGATGAAGCGCTGCGCGCTGCTGAAGAAGCAAAGCTGGATCTGGTAGAGATTTCTGCCGATGCGGTGCCGCCTGTCTGCCGGATCATGGATTACGGCAAGCACCTCTTCGAGAAGAAGAAGCAGGCCGCTGCAGCCAAGAAGAACCAGCACCAGCAGCAGATTAAAGAAATCAAGTTTCGTCCAGGGACGGAAGAAGGGGATTACCAGGTAAAACTACGCAACCTGGTACGTTTCCTAAATGAAGGGGACAAGGCCAAGGTATCCTTGCGATTCCGCGGCCGTGAGATGGCTCACCAGGAACTGGGCATGGAGCTGCTGAAGCGGGTCGAAGCCGACCTCGCCGAAATCGGCACCGTTGAACAGCATCCTAAGCTGGAAGGACGCCAGCTGATGATGGTCATCGCTCCCAAAAAGCGAAAATAACCCCCAGGGCACTGGCAGGCCTTGCGGTTATATGTATTGATTGAATGCGGAGTATCCGAACATGCCAAAGATGAAAACCAAGAGCGGTGCTGCGAAGCGTTTCAAGAAAACTGCTTCCGGCTTCAAGCACAAGCACGCTTTCAAGAGCCACATCCTGACCAAGATGACTACCAAGCGTAAGCGTCAGCTGCGCGGCTGCACCCTGGTGCACCCGTCTGACGTACGTAAAGTAGAGCGCATGCTGCGCGTTCGTTAATCGGTCAAGATTCTAGAGGAAATTACTCATGGCTCGTGTTAAGCGTGGCGTCATCGCTCGTAAGCGTCACAAGAAAATTCTGAAACTCGCCAAAGGTTACTACGGTGCACGTTCGCGCGTGTTCCGCGTTGCCAAGCAGGCGGTAATCAAGGCTGGCCAATACGCCTACCGTGACCGCCGTCAGCGCAAGCGTCAGTTCCGCGCTCTGTGGATCGCTCGTATCAACGCTGGTGCTCGTCAGAACGGTCTGTCCTACAGCCGCCTGATCGCTGGCCTGAAAAAAGCGGCCATCGAGATCGACCGTAAGGTTCTGGCCGATCTGGCAGTGAACGAAAAAGCGGCGTTTGCTGCGATTGTCGAGAAAGCTAAGGCCGTTCTGGCTTAAGTCCCCGACAATCACCGGGTTCGCCCGGTGCTGAACGTCATCGATAGGGGAAGGGCCTTGTGCTCTTCCCCTATTTCGTATCTGGAGTCTGTACATGGAAAATCTGGATGCGCTGGTCTCGCAAGCGCTTGAGGCCGTGCAACAAACCGAAGACGTGAACGCCCTGGAGCAGATTCGCGTTCACTACCTTGGCAAGAAGGGCGAGTTGACCCAGGTGATGAAGACCCTGGGCGATCTGCCGGCCGAGGAGCGTCCCAAGGTCGGCGCCCTGATCAACGCTGCCAAGGAGCGCGTTCAGGAAGCCCTGAACACCCGCAAAGAGTCGCTTGAGCAGGCTGCCCTGTCCGCCAAGCTCGCGGCCGAGCGTATCGACGTGACCCTGCCGGGTCGCGGCCAGGCCTCCGGTGGTCTGCATCCGGTTACCCGCACGCTCGAGCGTGTCGAGCAGTTCTTCACCCGCATCGGCTACGGCATCGCCGAAGGCCCCGAGGTCGAAGACGACTACCACAACTTCGAAGCACTCAACATCCCCGGCCACCACCCGGCCCGGGCGATGCACGATACCTTCTATTTCAACGCGAACATGCTGCTGCGTACCCACACCTCTCCGGTACAGGTGCGCACCATGGAGTCGCAGCAGCCGCCGATCCGCATCGTCTGCCCCGGCCGCGTCTACCGCTGTGACTCGGATATCACCCACTCGCCGATGTTCCACCAGGTCGAAGGCCTGCTGGTAGACGAAGGCATCAGCTTCGCCGACCTCAAGGGCACCATCGAAGAGTTCCTGCGGGTGTTCTTCGAGAAGGACCTCGGCGTGCGCTTCCGTCCCTCCTTCTTCCCCTTCACCGAGCCGTCCGCCGAAGTCGACATGCAGTGCGTGATGTGCTCCGGCAAGGGCTGCCGCGTGTGCAAGCAGACCGGCTGGCTGGAAGTGATGGGCTGCGGCATGGTTCACCCCAACGTGCTGCGCATGTCCGGCATCGATCCGGAGAAATACCAGGGCTTCGCCTTCGGGATGGGTGTCGAGCGTTTGGCCATGCTGCGCTATGGCGTCAACGACTTGCGCCTGTTCTTCGACAACGACCTGCGCTTCCTCGCGCAATTCCGCTAGGTCGTCACGTCAGAAACGAATCCCCCAGGAGAGCAGGATGAAATTCAGTGAACAATGGCTGCGGAGCTGGGTAAGCCCGCAGGTATCCCGTGACGAGCTGGTCGCTCGTCTGTCCATGGCCGGCCTCGAAGTCGACAGCGTCACCCCCGTGGCGGGCGCCTTCAGTGGCGTGGTCGTTGGCGAAGTGCTCAGCACCGAACAACACCCGGATGCCGACAAGCTGCGCGTCTGCCAGGTGAGCAGTGGCACCGAGACCTTCCAGGTAGTGTGTGGCGCGCCCAACGTGCGCCCTGGCCTGAAGATCCCCTTCGCCATGATCGGCGCCGAACTGCCGGGCGACTTCAAGATCAAGAAGGCCAAGCTGCGTGGCGTCGAGTCCAACGGCATGCTCTGCTCGGCCTCCGAATTGCAGATCAGCGACGACCACGACGGCCTGATGGAACTGGCCGCCGATGCGCCGGTTGGTCAAGACATCCGCGCCTACCTCGGCCTGGATGACGTGATCATCGAACTGGGCCTGACCCCCAACCGCGGCGACTGCCTGAGCCTGTCGGGCCTCGCCCGCGAAGTGGGCGCGCTCTACGCCGCACCGGTTACGCGCCTGCAGGTTGCCGCCGTTGCGCCGGCCCACGACGAAGTGCGCCCGGTTGAAGTGACCGCGCCGGCCGCCTGCCCGCGCTACCTCGGCCGTGTGATCCGCAACGTCGACCTGTCCCGCCCGACCCCGCTGTGGATGGTCGAGCGCCTGCGCCGCGCCGAAGTGCGCAGCATCGATGCCGCCGTCGACATCACCAACTACGTGATGCTTGAACTCGGTCAGCCGATGCACGCCTTCGACCTCGCCGAAATCAACGGCGGCATTCGCGTGCGTATGGCAGAGGAGGGCGAGAAGCTCGTTCTGCTGGACGGCCAGGAAGTCACCCTGCGCCCCGACACCCTGGTGATCGCCGACCACAACCGCGCCCTGGCCATCGCCGGCGTGATGGGTGGCGAGCACAGCGGCGTCAGCGGCAAGACCCGCGACCTGTTCCTGGAAAGCGCCTTCTTCGACACCATCGCGGTGGCCGGCAAGGCCCGTTCCTATGGCCTGCACACCGACTCGTCCCACCGCTTCGAGCGTGGCGTGGACTTCCAGCTCGCCCGCGAAGCCATGGAGCGCGCTACCGGCCTGCTGCTCGAGATCGTCGGCGGCGAAGCCGGCCCCATCATCGAAGCCGTCAATGAAGCCCACCTGCCCAAGGTCGCCCCGGTGACCCTGCGCGCCGAGCGCATCACCCAGATGCTCGGCATGGAAATGGACGTCGCCGAAGTCGAGCGCCTGCTAACCGCCCTGGACCTGAAGATCAGCGCCGACGGTGCTGGCCAGTGGCGCGTCGAGGTGCCGAGCCACCGCTTCGACATCAGCCTGGAAGTGGACCTGATCGAAGAGCTGGGCCGCCTCTATGGCTACAACCGCCTGCCGGTTCGCTACCCGCAAGCCCGCCTGGCGCCGACCGCGCGCTCCGAGGCTCGCGTTGAACTGCCGGCACTGCGTCGCCTGCTGGTGGCCCGTGGTTTCCACGAAGCCATCACCTACAGCTTCATCGATCCCAAGCTGTTCGAGCTGTTCAGTCCGGGCGTGAAGCCGCTGATGCTGGCCAACCCCATCTCCGCCGACATGGCCGCCATGCGTTCCTCGCTGTGGCCGGGCCTGGTCAGCGCTCTGCAACACAACCTCAACCGCCAGCAGTCCCGCGTGCGTCTGTTCGAAGGCGGCCTGCGCTTCGTTGGCCAGCTCGAAGGCCTGAAGCAGGAGCCGATGCTCGCCGGCGTGCTCTGCGGCTCCCGCCTGCCGGAAGCCTGGGCCCACGGCCGTGACGCCGTGGACTTCTACGACGCCAAGGCCGATGTAGAAGCCGTGCTCGGCGCCGCCGGCGACCTGGCTGCCTTCAGCTTCGTGCCGGGCGAACACCCCGCGCTGCATCCGGGACAGACCGCGCGCATTGAAAGGGAAGGGCGCCTGGTGGGCTTCCTCGGTGCCCTGCACCCGGAACTGGCCAAGACCCTGGACCTGGATCAGCCGGTGTACATGTTCGAGCTGGTACTGGCCGAAGTGATGCAAGGCAAGCTGCCGACGTTCAGCGAGCTGTCGCGCTTCCCCGAAGTGCGCCGCGACCTGGCCGTGCTGGTGGATCGCGAGGTTCCCGCCGAGTCGGTACTGGCCACCATCCGCGAAGCGGCTGGCGAATCGCTGACTGACCTCAGGCTATTTGACGTGTATCACGGTAAAGGCATTGATCCGCTTAGAAAAAGCCTGGCCGTCGGCTTGACCTGGCAGCATCCATCGCGCACTCTTACTGACGATGAGGTGAACAACACAATGCAAAACATCGTCACCTCGCTGGAAGACAGGTTCAATGCCACGTTAAGGAAGTAGCGTATGGGGGCTCTGACGAAAGCTGAGATGGCTGAACGTCTTTACGAAGAGCTTGGCCTGAATAAACGGGAAGCCAAGGAACTGGTGGAGCTGTTCTTCGAGGAGATCCGTCAGGCGCTGGAGCACAACGAACAGGTGAAGTTGTCCGGGTTCGGCAATTTCGACTTGCGCGACAAGCGCCAGCGGCCTGGCCGAAACCCGAAGACCGGAGAGGAAATCCCGATCACGGCTCGCCGTGTCGTCACTTTCCGTCCAGGGCAGAAACTCAAAGCCAGGGTCGAAGCTTATGCTGGAACCAAGTCATAACGACGAGCTACCGCCCATTCCAGGCAAGCGGTACTTCACTATTGGCGAAGTTAGTGAACTCTGCGCAGTCAAGCCCCACGTGCTGCGTTACTGGGAGCAGGAATTTCCCCAGCTCAACCCAGTAAAGCGGCGCGGGAACCGGCGCTACTACCAACGCCAGGATGTGCTGATGATTCGGCAGATCCGGGCACTGTTGTACGACCAAGGCTTCACCATCGGCGGGGCGCGCCAGCGCCTCTCCGGAGACGAAGCCAAGGAAGACACCACGCAGTACAAGCAGCTCATCCGCCAGATGATCGCTGAGCTCGAGGATGTCCTCCACGTTTTGCGAAAGTGAAGATATTTAAAAAAAACCTTCCACTTTTCAAAAGCTTAAAGTATAGTTCGCTCCGTTCCGGTAACACGGAGCGAGCAACAAACGTCGGGGCGTAGCGCAGCCTGGTAGCGCACTTGCATGGGGTGCAAGGGGTCGAGTGTTCGAATCACTCCGTCCCGACCAAATAACTCCACGATCTAGGCCAGTTCAGAAATGAACTGGCCTTTTTCGTTTTGGGCATGGGACACATTGGGGACTCATCACGTAGGGACGTGTCGCCGAAAAGAGCGTATGGCCAGTTGCCTCTATCCGCCTCGGAACCGTTACTATGGAGGCCTTGCCACGGCTTCATGCTAACAGCGGCCAAGGAGAGGCATGATGTGGGTCGATAACGAAACAGATACGGATTTCCTCAATTTTTCCGGGGTTGCCGACACCGTTGCAGAGATTGTTTATCAGGCCAATGGGCGTCCCATTTCCATTGGGGTTTCTGGTGCTTGGGGGGCTGGCAAGTCCTCGATGATCAAGCTCATTCAGGCGTCGCTGCGCAACCCTCCGGAGTCGGGGAAAAAGCCTGAAAAAGATTTTGTTTTTGTCGAGTTCAATGCCTGGCTGTACCAAGGGTATGACGATGCCCGTGCGGCGTTGATGGACGTCATCGCGTCCCGTCTACAGGAAGAGGCCGAGGCGCGTCAGACAGCTCTAGACAAGGTTTACGAGCTGGGGGAGCGCGTAAATTGGCTACGGGTGGCCAAGATTATGGGGGGGGCGGCAGTTTCTGTCGCCGCCGGTGTGCCGATGCCTGGCCTGCTCGGTGATGCGTGGGGCCTTGCCAAGCAATGGTGGTCTGGCGACGTTGATCAGGCGACGATTGACGCAACCCATGAAAAAGCTGGGAAGGCGGCGGATGAGGCCAATCAGCTCATCAAAGCTAAACCCAAGAAGCCTTCGCCGCCCAAGGAGATCCAAGCACTTCGAGAGAATTTCGAGGCGGTGTTGGATGAGCTGGGCGTCACGCTCGTTGTGCTGATTGACGATCTGGATCGCTGTCTGCCCGAAACGACCATCTCGACCCTTGAGGCCATCAGGCTGTTCCTGTTCCTGCGCAACACGGCCTTCGTCATCGCGGCAGACAACGAGATGATCAAGCATGCGGTGCGCCGACATTTCAGCGGCGTTCCGGATGACGTGCTGGTCACCAGCTACTTCGACAAGCTAATCCAGGTTCCAATTCGGGTACCACCTCTGGGGACGCAGGAAGTCCGGGCGTACATGATGATGCTGTTCACCGAGAACAGTGGATTGCCCAAGGAGGAGGTCGAATCCATTCGCGTCAAAGTTCGCGATCAGCTTCGGACAACATGGCAAGGTGGTAGGGTCGACCGGGCCTTCATGCAGTCCCTGTCCAAGAAATACCCTGCGGAGCTGATCGGTAAATTCGACACCGCAGAGCGTCTTGCTGCGGTGATGACCTCGGCGTCAGGTATTCACGGCAATCCCCGGCTCATCAAGCGTTTTCTGAACGCCCTGGCGATCCGGATGAGCATCTCACGTGCCCACGGCGTGGGTGTCGATGAAGCGGCGCTGGTCAAGTTGATGTTGTTTGAGCGCAGCGGCAATCCGAAGGCCTTTGAAGAACTGATGAAAGCGGTTGCGTCGGATAAGCACGGCAAGCCCGAAATGCTCGCCGGTTGGGAAGCTGATGTGAAACAGGGTAAGGATTTCACCTTGAATCAGCCTTGGGATCACCCGTTTGTGAAGGAGTGGCTAGCCTTGCCACCTGCACTGGCGGACAAGGATTTGCGAGGTGCCATCTACGTCAGCCGCGAGCATGCACCGATCATCACGGACGAAGATCGTCTTTCTTCGAACGCTGTCGAGCTGCTGACCGCGCTGCTCGATTCGCCCGATATGGCACCTCAACTCAAGGGGGCGCTTGGGCAGATTGCCCCCCTAGAACTCAGCGTCATCATGGATCGACTGCTCGACAAGGCGGGCAACGAGCAGGAATGGGGCGTACCGCCCGTTCTGGACGCGATGCTGGTTATTGCTGGCATCGATGGATTGCAGGGCCCACGCCTCGCTGCGTTTTTGAAAGAGCGCCCGCCCGCACAGATCCAAGCTGGGATCGTTCCGAAGCTCAAAGATGAGAGTTGGGCGAAGTCTGTATTCGATTACTGGCAAAGCCTTGATGTCAGTACTCCTGTTAAGGCCGCGATAAGGAAGTTGAATGGGAACGTCACAAAATAGCGACGGGCCAGGCAAGGGGGTGCCGATGGTGCCTCCGTGGACGCCTCCGTTGCCGCCGATGCCACCGGCACCACTACCTGTCCCACCTCAGCCTCCAGAGCCTCCAGAGCCACCGGCTCAGCTAGCCCCTGAGCCGCCAGATCCTGGAGAGGATCAGGTTGATCAGGATGGGCAGTCTGATGAATTCCCTGACGGTGATAACGAGCCCAAGACTGCACCGTCGTCGCCACCTCCATTAGCGCCGCCAGGCCGCTTTGGGGGTGCGCGCAAGGGATTAGGTGACTACGCCAGGAGCGGTGATCGCAGCGGCCTTCAACGCAGCCTAAAGCACTACGTCAAACATGGGTACGGGGGTGCCAAGACCACTACGGCTCGATTTGGTGGTACGGCGGCTGTTGCCGCGATGCTGGGCGGTACCCTTCAGTCGGTGGCGGAAGGAACCAGTCAGGCCAATGCGAATCCCGTTGACCCCGTCCTGCTGAACGGTCGATCTGCTTCGGAAGTCATGGACGCGCTAGTCGAGGCCGTACGGCCTGTCGATGGGACTCAAGATGCAGAGGCAGAGCGGGCATCGATTCGGGGTTCGCTGTCCGATGTCCTCGTGAAGTATCCCAACGCCGATCTGCTTAACCTGGCTCCTGAAGAGCGGGCCTACGCTATCGAGCGCTTCACCGCGATGGATGTGTTTCACCGGTACGAGCTTGATTTGGGGAAAACCGTCCAGGAGAAGGCATCATCGGCCCTGGTTGCAGTGCGTCGGCTGAAGGAGATCAAGGAGTACATCAAGGAATGTGTATCGGCCTCTTTTCGCACCATTGCTGCCAATGGCGCACGGTTGACGACAGGGCGCATTTCCCAAGTCGTGACCCAGGCACTACAGGAGACGTTTGAGGTCTTTGAGGGGTATGTCGAATGAAGTTCGTATGTGGCCCTGCTGGATTTCAGGTGCGATCTGTCGAGCAGGCAATGCCGGTGGTGATCTATGGCCAGGCGGAAAAGGGACAAGTCAGTGTTGGAGGGTACACCCGTCACCTGCTTGAGAAGGCCCACTTGGAAATCTCACCTCAGGCATGGGATTTTCTGAGCATTGCTCTTTCCGTCGTCGCGGCAGATTTTACCGATCTGCGCGCCAGAAGCGCGGATGGCTGGACGCGTACGCTCGAACTTCACATCGCGGTTCAGGATCCTGTGTTCTGGAATGCCCAGGCACGAGCACTGGAAGCTGCGTTGGGTTTTCTGACGACCGATGTGTGGACGTTCGTTTTTCATCCGGGCGGCTATAGGCCACCTCCACAGTTGCAAGCATTGCATCCCCGAGAAGAGTCGGTTGCCTTGCTATCTGGGGGAATGGATAGCTTGATTGGCGCAATTGACCTGGTCACCCAGGGGGTGAAGCCTTACGCCGTCAGCCAGGTGGTCCGGGGTGACGGCAAGAAACAGAGCGATTTCGCTCAGAGTCTTGGATTGTCCAGGATCGGCCTCAATCACGTTGCCAGATCTCCGGGGCCTCAGGAGCCCTCTCAGCGGGCGCGATCCATCGTTTTCCTAGCATTTGGATTGGCCGTTGCGACGTCTCTTGATCGGTACCATCAGGGTGGTCGGGTGCCTCTCTACATTTGCGAGAATGGCTTCATCGCAATCAACCCGCCGTTGACCGTGACTCGACTTGGTAGCTTGAGCACCCGAACCGCACATCCTGAATACCTTGGTCGCTTACAGCAGATCTTCGATGCTGCTGGTATCAATGTTCAGATTCAGAACCCATACGCGCTGAAGACCAAGGGCGAGATGATGGCGGGATGTCTGAACCAATATCTGCTCAAGCAGCATGCTGTGACATCAACCAGCTGTGGGCGTTTTCAACGGTTTGGGTACAAGCATTGCGGACGATGTGTTCCGTGCCAGGTCAGAAGAGCCTCGTTCATTCGATGGGGCGAGCTGCGAGACAGCACACCATACGTCTATGGAGACCTGAGTATCGACAACCCTCAGTATGGGCGCTTCGAAGACGTTCGTTCTGTGGGGATGGCGGTGGCGAGCGTTACGCAGGACGGCTTTGATCAGTGGTTAGGGCACAGCCTTTTCTCTCCTTTCATTACTGACAGGGCTGGATATAGGCGAATGCTCGGTCGAGGCCTCGATGAGCTGGCGAAGTTGCACGCGTTCTATGGGCTTGGCTGAATGAAACTGCACTGGCAGTGCGGGCAGCAGTCTCGTCTCGGTCATAGTGATGGGCTGACCCTCTCAGCCCTCAAGTTCATAGGCTGGTAGGATTGAAGAGCCCCACGTAGCCTAGATAAATCGCGAGTGTCTGATTATGGCCGACTCTGTTGAAAAACTCGGTGCGCGACAGGGCTGCTTGTTCATAGCCTGAAAAATGTCCGAATCGAGCGTTGCTACGTGAAATCTAGTGCAGCTCGATCACAGCAATGAGTCAGCTTTCAGCCTTAACTACGTACTTTCGGCGAAGGATATTGTCGAGGGAGTTTTCAACAGAATCTGCCGGCAGCAGCCTTTTGTGGATGTCCGCTACAAGAGCTGCTATAGCAATGACTCTGATGAGCTCTATCGAGGATGGGGGCTGATTCAGCCAGATTTATGCTAGCCTGCAAACGCTTCGGGTGAATCGCCCCGGCTTTCCTAGACACTCTCCAAGCTCTGGAAATAACGCTTTTCAAACTCCACTGGCGATAGCTGCATAGCGCTGCTGTGCCGGCGTTTGGGGTTATAAAACATCTCGATGTAATCGAACACATCACTCCGGGCTTCTTCGCGGGTGCCGTAGGTTTTTCGTCGGATGCGTTCCCGCTTCAGCAACTGGAAAAAGCTTTCCGCCACCGCGTTGTCGTGGCAGTTACCGCGTCGACTCATGCTGCTGATCAGGTTGTTGGCCTTGAGGAAGCTCTGCCAGTCCGAGCTGCTGAACTGGCTGCCCTGGTCGGAGTGGATCATCACTTCCTGCTTGGGCTTGCGCCGCCACACCGCCATCAACAGGGCATCGATAGCCAGGTCGCTGCACATCCGTGGCTTCATCGACCAGCCGATCACCTGGCGTGAAAACAGATCCAGCACCACCGCCAAATACAGCCAGCCTTCATAGGTGCGGATGTAGGTGATGTCGGTGACCCAGACCTTGTTCGGTTCACTAACGTTGAATTGCCGCTCCAGGCGATTGGGCGAAGCCACCGTTGGCCGGCCGCCGTAATAGCCGGGGCGCCGCCGATAGCCGGTCTGTGAGCGCAGCCCTTCTCCTCGCATCAGGCGAGCCACGCGGTGCCGGCCACAGGACTCCCCCAGCTCACGCAGGTCGTCGTGAATCTTGCGATAGCCGTAGACCCCACCGCTTTCCAGCCAGGCATGTTTGATCAACCCGAGTAGGCGCTGATCTTCCTTGGCGCGTACGGATTTCGGCTCGGTCAGCCAGGCGTAGTAACCGCTGGGATGCACTTTCAGGGTCTGGCAGAGACGTCGAACCGGGTACTCCACCGACAGCTTGCTGATGAAGGCGTACTTCAGCCGGACTCCTTGGCAAAGTACGCGGCGGCCTTTTTTAGGATGTCTCGCTCTTCGGTCACTCGCTTGAGTTCGGCGCGCAGACGACGCAGTTCGGCCTGCTGATCGTCGTCTTGCTGCCGCTGCGCCTGGGGCTTGCCGTAGCGCTTGATCCAGGCATACAGGCTATGCACCGACATGCCTAACCGCGCTGCCACCTCGGCTACGGGGAGGCCGCGCTCGGTCACTTGTTTGACCGCTTCGATTTTGAATTCTTCGGGGTAACGCTGGTTGCTCATGGCACCTCCTAATGGGCCTCATTATGAGGCTTGGAGGTGTCTACGAAACTAGGGGCGATTCATTTATCGCAACTGGCGCTGCGACAGGCGCGGATGGCGTGGCAGTTGCGGTTGCGGTTTTGTTTGGCGGACCGATCTCGCCGACCAGGCTCTTGGTGAGTGCGCGGACCTGCACATTGCTCAGTTCTGAGGAAATCTCTTCCCAGGCGGGGGATGTCGTGTTGTAGCTGCGCTCTCCGTACCCCTTGAGTGTTTGCGCATCTAGGTAGATGGCCCTCGCTTCTATTAATGGCTCATCGTCGCCAGCGGCCTCCGTGGCATAGCGGAAGTCGTCCACGATGATTATTAGGAGCAAGCCCGGATCGGTGGAGGCCAGAATGGGGCCGTCTTGCTCACTTACCCTGTATCCCAAGGCCGACGCTTCACGCTGGATCGCCGCCCGCCAGGAGGCTACGAATTCATCCCAGTGGGCATTCCCGAGTACCCGGCCGTCGGCCTTGAAGTTGACGATCAGTTGCGTCCGGGAATCAGCGGGGACCACAAGTGGCGCGGCAGGCGTTTCCTTGACTGGGTTGTCGGCGCAGCCCGCCATCAGCAGTGCAGCGAAAAGCAGGAGTGCATTGCGCATCGCGAGTTCCTTGTCGTTGTTGGCTCAGACCTTCCGAACGCTCCAGATCAGCAGCACCTTGGCGTGGAAGACCACGTCTTCGATCCCGGCCTTCTGGTTCTCGTACTTCGCGTTGTCCGAAATCAGCTTGTAGTAGTCGGCATCCTCCATCTGCACCCGCTTGATGTAAAGATGGTTACGCCAGCTGACCACATACAGGCCTTCTCCGCCGAATTCATTCACACCGCAATCGACAATGACCGGGTCCCGATCATTAATCGTGCCTTCCATGCCCTGTCCCCACTGGGTGACGACGGCAAGCTGGTCGGCACTGGTGTAGCGCAAGCCTTGTTCCCGCAGGAATGATTCGCTGACAGTGAGGCTGCGCACGGCCTCGCTGTAGTCGGCGGGCAGTTTGCCGTGGGGTTCCAGGGCCTTGAGGTCGAGATGGGGAATGCAGATATCGCCTTCTCGAACCTCGAGTTGAGCGGCAGCGGACTCGGCGGATTCACGGACCTTGTACAGGCTGGTTTCCAGGCTTTCGGCCACGGCCTCGGCGACGCGTAGTTTGGCGGCGGCGTTCAGGCTCTTGCCCGCGTGCTTCTTCAGCAGCTCCAGGATAATGGCTGTGGTGGCTTCCCGGGATTCGCCAGCAATGGAGGCCTGGCCATAGGTGCTGATTGCCGTGGTGGGGGTGGGGTGGCCTTCGCCTGTGGCGAGCCAGGCGGCGTCGCATTCCAGGGCTTTGGCGAGGGCAATCAGGCGTTCGCCACCCGTCTTGTTCGCGCCGCTGGTCCAATGGCTGACGGAGCCTTTGCTTACGCCCACCTTGAGGGAGAGCACCTTTGAGCTCAGCTTCAGCGCTTTCATGCGCAATCTGACACGATCAGAAAATTCCATGGTTCAGGATGCTAAACGGGGTATGGTTTAGATTCCTTGTCGGTTGTTGTTTAGATTTCTAAATAGACGGCTATCAGGAGTTCCAGCTCTCTGGAGTTCAACCATGCACGGACAGCTCACCCAATGGACCCGCGACATCGCCGCCGTCCTGGCGCAACCGCCGGGTCATCCTCAGCTACGGGCGCTCGCCGATTGGCTGCAACGCCTGGGCCTTGCCGATCACGTCCTGTTCTTCGTCCACGAAGGGCGTTCCCCTCCCTTGGCGATGTTCGACAGCCTGCCACCCGGTCTGCGGCCGCACCTGGTGGGCGAGTACCGGGCGGGGCTGTATGGGATGGACCCCTTCCATGTCGCCTGCCGCTCCGCTGTGGCGGATGGGCTGTACAGCCTTGGGCAGCTGGCGGAGGAGGGGTTCGGGGAAGGGGAGTTGTTCCGGCGTTGCCATCGTCAGTTGGGGTTGGGGAAAGCGCTCGGCTTTATCGTCAGTCTCGAGGGGCGGGGCAGGGCGGTGCTGCTCTTGTTGCACGGCGGGGAATCCGGCGCGGAGGAGTTGCGTTTGCTGGGTAGTGCGGCGCCAGTGGTGGAGCCGGTGCTGCGTTCGGCCTGGGCGGTGTATCGGCGCGAGGGGGGTGATGGGCTCGACCGGGTGGGGGCGGTGATCGCGCGCTTCGGCCGGGGTGTGCTGACGGAGCGCGAGTGCGAGGTGGCGCGGCTGCTGCTGGAGGGGCATACCAATGCCTCGGCGTCGCAGCGGCTGTGCATCAGCAAGGGGACGGTGAAGGTGCACCGGCGCAATCTCTACGAGAAGCTGGCCATCGGCAGCCAGTCGGAGTTGCTGGCGCTGTTCGTTGAGGCGTTGAGGCGCTCTTGAGGGCGGTGAGTGACGGAGACGGAGGACACCGGCTCACGCGGCAGTCGTACCCCTTTCAGCATATGGGGCATGGGCGGGGCGCTGGATAGCCTGGGCCGCTCCACAACGTCGCGCGAGGAAAACCACCATGAGCGAGGCCACGCTCTACATCGATGGGCGCTGGGGGACGCCGAAGCAGGGGCACCAGTTCAGCAGTATCGATCCGGCTACCGAGGTTTGCATCGCTCATCTCGCGGCGGCTGGCGAGGAGGATGTGGACCAGGCGGTGACGGCCGCGCGCCGGGCTTTCGATCGCGAGTGGCGGCATACGCGGGGTCAGGAGCGGGCGCTCTACCTCGAAGCCCTGGCCAATAACCTGGAGCAGCGCAATGACGACCTGGCGGCACTGGAGGTGTGCGACAACGGCAAGCCGCTGGCGCGGGCGGCCTGGGATGTGGCCGAGGCCATCGGTTGCTTCCGCTACTACGCCGAGCTGGCGCGGGAGCTGGATGGGCGGCAGGACCAGTTGCGGGATATGGAGGATGCGTCTTTCAGTTGTCGCGTCCGCCATGGGCCGGTGGGGGTGGTGGGGCAGGTCATCCCCTGGAGCTACCCCTTGCTGATGGCGGCCTGGACGGTGGCTCCCGCACTGGCGGCGGGGGCCACCTGTGTGCTGCTGTCGTCCGAGCTCACGCCGCTGAGCGCTCTCGAGCTGGGGCTGGCGGCCAGCCGGGTCGAGTTGCCGCCGGGGGTGCTGAATGTGTTGTCGGGGTATCGGGCCCAGGCCGGTCGCATCCTGGCCCGGCATTCCGGCGTGGACAGGCTGGCCTTCGACGGCGTGCTGCCCAACGAGGTGCGGAGCCTTTCGGCGGCCGCTGCCGATATCCGCAATATCAGCCTGGAGCTGGGCGGCAAGTCCACGCTGATCCTGTTCGACGATGTGGATATCGAGGTGGCGGTGGAGTGGATCGTCTCCGGCTGCCTCTGGAACCAGGGGCAGGTGGGCAGCGCGCTTTCCCGCGTACTGGTGCAGGAGCGCATCGCGCCGCGCCTGCTGGAGCGTCTGGTGCAGGCCGCCCAGGAGGTAAAGCTGGGGCCCGGGATGGTGGAAGGGGTGCAACTGGGGCCGCTGATCAACTCCTGGCATCACCGGCAGGTGATGATGGCCATCGAGCAAGGCCGGCAGGATGGGCGGCTGCTGATCGGCGGCAGGCGTCCCCGGTATTTGCCGACCGGCTATTTCATCGAGCCGGCGCTCTTCTACGAACCCGATATCAGGTCGCCGCTCTGGCGCGGGGAGATCCTTGGCCCGGTGCTCTGCCTGAAGTGCTTCCGTACCGAGGCGGAAGCCCTGGCACTGGCCAGCCATGGTCGCCCAGGGCTCGCCGCTGCGGTGATGTCCGCCGATACCGCGCGCGCCGATCGCGTCGCCAACGGCCTGCGCGCCGATATCGTCTGGCTCAACGGCTCGCCCGCCAGTGTTCCGCCGACTCCCTGGAGTGGCAGGCAGCCGAGCGGTATCGCCGGCGAGCTGGGTCGCTGGGGGCTGGAGAGCTACCTGGATTTCAAGCAGGTGACCCGCTACCACCGGGATGAACCCGAAGACGTTTGAATCAGGCACTCGAGGCGCTGGCCGGTTTCGATAACAACAATAAGCGAGGCAACGCAATGGAAGGCACCACGCTGCGCCGTGGCCTGAACGCCCGGCATATCCGCTTCATGGCCCTGGGCTCGGCCATTGGCACCGGGCTCTTCTACGGTTCGGCGGCGGCGATCCAGCGCGCCGGGCCGTCGGTGCTGCTGGCCTATGTGATCGGCGGGCTGGCGGTGTACCTGGTGATGCGCGCCCTGGGGGAGATGGCGGTGCGCACGCCGCTGGCCGGCTCTTTCGGCCACTACGCCAGCCAGCACCTGGGACGTTGGGCGGGCTTTCTCACCGGCTGGACCTACGCCTTCTCGATGATGATGGTGTGCCTGGCGGATGTAACCGCCTTCGGCGTCTACATGGGCCTGTGGTTCCCCGACACGCCGCGCTGGATCTGGGTGCTGGGCATCGTGCTGTGCATCGCTGCGCTCAACCTGTGCAGCGTGCGGGTGTTCGGCGAGCTGGAGTTCTGGCTGTCGCTGGTGAAGGTGCTGGCCATAGTCGCCATGATCGTCGCCGGGTTGGGGGTGTTGCTGCTGGGCATCCAACTGGGCGACGGCTCGGCGGCGGCATCGGGGTTTTCCAACCTCTGGGCGCATGGTGGCTTCTTCCCCAACGGCATCGAGGGCATGCTGGCGTCCTTCACTATCGTGATGTTCGCTTTCGGCGGCATCGAGGTGATCGGCCTCACGGCGGGGGAGGCCAAGGACCCGAGGCGGATGATCCCAAAGGCGATCAACTCGGTGCCGCTGCGCATCCTGCTGTTCTATGTGCTCACCCTGCTGGTGCTGATGGCCCTCTATCCCTGGCAGAAGATCGGCAGCCAGGGCAGCCCCTTCGTGCAGATCTTCAGCGGCCTGGGCATCGCCTCGGCGGCCAGCCTGCTCAACGTGGTGGTGATCTCGGCGGCGGTGTCGGCCATCAACAGCGACATCTTCTGCACCGGGCGGATGCTCTACGGCATGGCGCAGAATGGCCAGGCGCCGGCTGGGTTCGCGCGCCTGTCGCGCCACGGGGTTCCCTGGATGACGGTGCTGGTGATGTCCATCGCGTTGCTCGTGGGTGTGTTGCTCAACTACCTGCTGCCCAATGAGCTGTTCCTGGTGTTCGCCTCCCTGGTGACCTTCGCGGTGGTCTGGGTCTGGCTGATGATCCTGCTCTCCCAGGTGGCGATGCGCCGTGGGCTGGGGCCAGAGGAGGTCGTGGGCCTGGACTTCCCGGTGCCGTTCTGGCCTTGGGGGCAGTACTTCGCGATTGTCTTCATGCTGTTCATTCTCGGGGTGCTGGCGGTCTTCCCCGATACGCGGCTGGCCCTCTATGTCGGTGTCGGCTGGCTGGTGCTGCTGTCGCTGGCCTACTGGCGCTGGGTGCGGCCGAAGGAGGACGGCCAGGAGGCATTGGAGTTGTCCTGATGAGAAAGGAGCATCTTATGTACGAATTCCCGCTGTCCCCTGCCACGGTCGAAGCCTTCCAGCGCGACGGCGCGGTGTGCATCCGCCAGCTGTTCACCCTTGATGAGGTGGCGCTGCTGGAACGGGGTATCGAACGCAACCTGGCCGCGCCCAGCGAGCGGGCCAAGGTGGCCAGCAGCCCGGACGACCCCGGCTGGTTCTTCGAGGACTTCTGCAACTGGCGGCAGTTCGAGGAGTACCACCGCTTCATCGTCGACAGCCGGGTGGGTTCCGTGGCCGCGCAGTTGATGCAGTGCGAGCGGGCGCGCCTGTATCACGACCACCTGCTGGTAAAGGAGCCCAACACCCGCCAGCGCACGCCCTGGCACCAGGACCAGCCCTACTACAACGTCGAGGGCTGGCAGAACTGCAGCATGTGGATGCCGGTGGACCCGGTGGCGCGGGAGTCCACCCTGGAGTTCGTCGCCGGCTCGCACCTGGGGCCCTGGCTGATGCCCAGGACCTTTCTCGACAACCAGGCGCGCTGGTTCCCGGAAGGCAGCCTGGCGGACCTGCCGGATATCGAGGCGGACCGCTCGCGCTGGAACATCCTCGGCTGGGCCCTGGAGCCGGGGGATGCGGTGTTCTTCCATATGCTCACATTGCACGCCGCCGGCGGCGTGGGTGGGCAGCGCCGGCGGCGGGCCTTTTCCCTGCGCTTTTTGGGCGAGGACATGCGCCACGCCCCCCGGCCCTGGAACACCTCGCCCGAGTTCCCGGGGCTGGCGGAGCAACTACCGGCCGGCGCGCCCCTGACGCATCCGCTGTTCCCGGTGATCTGGCCCAGGAACTGAGGCGCGGCGGCGCATCTTGCTGATTCCAGCGGTGGGCGTATGGTGAAAGAGCTCACTTCCCATGGAGGTAAGGCTATGTTCCAGGTAATGCGCAATGGCGCGAACCGCGTCGACGTCGACTTCGCCGGCAAGCTCGACAGCAACGAGATGCGAACCGGCCTCGCCGAGCTGGCGAGCCAGTCCGAGGGCATCGCCCACGGTCGCATGCTCTACCGGGTGGGCAGCTTCGAAATGCCGACCCTGGGCGCGATGGCGGTGGAAGTCTCGCAACTGCCCCAGCTGTTCAAGGTGGTGCGGCGCTTCGATCGCATGGCGGTGGTGGCCGACAAGGGCTGGGTCCGTAAGGCCAGCGAGCTGGAAGGCGCGCTGATCCCGGGGCTCGAGATCAAGGCCTTCGGTTCGGCTCAATCGGCGGAGGCGGAGGCCTGGCTGCAGCGTTAACAGCAGGTTTCGTTTCCCTGGCCTACATGGCCAGAAAGGGCGGCCTTGTGGTCGCCCTTTAGTTTGTCGAGCCTTGCCAATTCCCGGACTTCATCCGGGCTACGACCCAGTTCCGTAGGGTGCGCCGTGCGCACCGAGAATTTCGGCGCGGTGCGCGCGGCGCATCCTACTGCGTGATTCGGTCCCACATCGCGATTGAAATCGTTCCTGTGCCCGTGTATTCCGTCCGTTCGCCACGTTGTACGAAGGGACTGATTCCGCTCATGCACACGCTTTCGAGTAGCGCGCCACTGTTCATCGGCTGGGATGTCGGCGGCTGGAACTGCGACAAGAACCCCGCCAGCCGCGATGCCCTGGTGGTCCTGGATGAGCAACGGCAAATCCTGGGCCGGCCCTTGGCGCGGCAATCTGCGGCGGCCGATCAACCAGGCGGTGGATTCGACGGATTTCGTCGCCCGCCTGCTGAGCGTGTGCGAAGTCGACCCCGAGTCTGTCGCGACAGCGCCCGTGGTGCTGGCCATCGACACTCCCCTGGCCTTCTCCAGCGCCTTCATCGAGCTGCTGGTGCAGGGGCGGGCGGTGACGTCCATCGAGGGTTCCGCCAGCAATCCCTACCTGTTCCGTCATACCGAGCGCTTCCTGTTCGAACGCGGCATCAGCCCGCTGTCGGCGGTGAAGGACATGATCGGCAGCCAGGCCACCAAGGGCATCCATGTGCTGGCCCGCTTCGCGCCGCACATCGAAGCCTGTGGTATCTGGTCCGACCTAGGCCGTCTGCGGGCCATCGAGGCCTACCCCTCTGCCTGCAAGAAGTCGTCGACCATGGCGACGCTGCAGCGGGAATACCCCGAGATCGGGGCGTTGGAACACGCCGACCAGCGAGATGCGCTGACCTGTGCGCTGCTCGCCTGGCTGTTCCACTATCGGCCGGGCGACCTGGCGCAGCCCGGGCCGGAGGCCCCGCTGCGCGAGGGCTGGATCTTCGTGCCGGCGGACGCCTTGCCCTGAGCGCCCCCGGTGACCGGGGCTAGTGGCAGAGGCGCTGCCGCAAGCGGTTGCGGGTGATGGCGTGGACCTGGTCCAGCGCGCAGTCCAACTCCGTTGCCGTATCGCGGCCCAGGCGGTTGCGCAGCTCGAAGAAGAGACCGGCGCGGGTGTAGTGACGCACGCAGATGATGAAGGGGAAGCCGTGCCGGGCCCGGTATTGCCGGTTCAGTTGCTCCAACTGTCTTTCGTCTTCCGGTGTCAGGTCGTGCAGACCTGCGCTGGCCTGTTCGTCGGCAGAGGCGGGGGTGAGCGCGCCACCCCGTAGTGCGGCCGCGGAGAGTTCCGGATGGCGGCCGAGGAAGGTTTTGCGCGCTTCGACGTTGCGGCTGCGGATGCTCACCATCATCGTTTCGTGCAGGTGCTCGATGGACTGGAAGGGGCGGGCGCACCAGGCTATTTCGGCCACCTCGGGCGAGTGCTCGAAGATGTCGCCGAGCAGTTTGACGAAGTCCGCCTTCTCCAACGCATTGAGCGCATCCAGGCGGTGTGCGGGGGTGTTCGGCTGGGTCATGGGGTGGTCTCGGGCCGTGGAAGGAGCCGCGAGTGTAGGGATCGTCTGCGAGACGACCGCAGTGGGCATGCGCTATCGGCCCCATAACGGTCGGGGTATTGCAGGGAGACTCAGAACGTTCTTGCCGTGCTGGCGATGGCCCTGAGGGCCTGGGCGCTCTCCATCAGCAACCCCCTCAGCCAGATGTGCGCGGCAGAGCGGTGCCGAGTGGGATGCCAGAGCAGGTAGAAGCGCATCAGTGGGAAGTCGAACGGCGCCGGCTGGATCGTCAGGGGCATGCGCCGCGCGTAGTAGGCCGCGAAATGCCGCGCCGTGGTGAGGATCAGATCGGACTCGCTCACCAGGTATGGGGCCAGGGCGAAATAGGGGCAGGACACCCGTTTGGCGCGCTGCATGCGCCGGGACGCCAGGCTGCTGTCGACAACGCCGCGCTGGGACCCGGAGTAAGGCAGCGGCACCAGGTGGGAGGCGTTGAGGTAGCGCTCCGCCGTCAGCTTGCCGGGCCGAGCGAGGGGGTTGTCCCTGGCCATCAGGCAGACCACTTCGTCTTCCAGCAGCACCGCCAGGTGCAGGTGCTCGGGTGGGGCGGGCCAGTTGCCTATGACGATATCCACTTCGCCCTCGGCCAGGGCCCGTTCGAAGTCGAAGCCCTCGCTCATCGGCAGGGTCACCAGCCTGGCCTTGGGCGATTGCACGCGGAAGCGCCGAACCATATCGGCGAAGAAGGGTGGGGCGAGGTAGTCCGGCACGGCGAGGGTGAAGGTGCGATCGCAACATTCGGCGTTGAACGGCTCGTCAGTGGTCAGCAGATGGTCGAGGGCATCGAGGGCGGCCTGGGCATCCTGGGCGAGCTGCAGGCCACGCTCGGTGGGCACCATGCTGTTCTTCTCGCGGATCACCAGGGGGTCGCCAAAGATATGCCGCAGGCGCTTGAGGGCTCCACTGATGGCCGGCTGTGACTGATTCAGGCGAATTGCGGTACGCGACACGCTGCGCTCGGCAACCAGCAGGCACAGCACGCGCAGCAGGTAGGTATCGAACGGGTCGTCACTTCTCATCGTTGGGTGTCTTCCCGGAGGCCAAACCTAACGATCCCGTCGCGCCAGGATAGCGTCAACGTGGTCCGGTCCGGCTTGGTTGTGCGACGCCGCCGCGTCGCATCGACGAAGTTGCCTGTCGGGGCCGGCAGCGGTCGGATTCGCAATTCGCTATGGGCTCTATAAGACGACGACGCTGTCTGGGCGGATGGCCCCTGACTTATGGTCGCGGCACACAACAACAAGCCGACCGTCCAGCGCTTACCTGAAGCGCCGTGAAAGGTCGAAGCCCGCCGGGGAACGCTAATGTCCGCCACCGAACAAGCCGCATCACCCGATTCCACTGCCGCACCGTCGCTCGAGGATAGGGTCTACCGCAAGGTCACCTGGCGACTGTTGCCCTTCCTCTGCATCCTCTGGGTCCTGGCCTGGCTGGACCGCGTCAACATCGGTTTCGCCAAGTTGCAGATGCTCGATGCGCTGCGGTTCAGCGAGGCGGTCTATGGCCTGGGGGCGGGCATCTTCTTCCTCGGCTACTTCCTCTTCGAGGTGCCCTCCAACGCCTTGCTGCAGAGGATCGGTGCCAAGAAGACCGTCATGCGCATCGCCATTGGCTGGGGCACCATCTGCATGCTCCAGGCGTTGGTCACCACGCCGACCCAGTTCTACATCCTGCGCTTCCTGCTCGGTGCCTTCGAAGCGGGTTTCTACCCCGGCGTCATCCTCTACCTCACCTACTGGTACCCGACCTCACGGCGCGCCAAGGCGTTCGGCACGTTCATGTCCGCCTCGGCCGTCGCCGGGATTCTGGGCGGGCCGCTGGCGGGCATGATCATGACGTCCCTGGACGGCGCCAGCGGCTTCCACGGCTGGCAGTGGCTGTTCGTGCTGGAGGGGTTCCCCTCGGTAGTGGCCGGCGTGGTCGCCTTCTTCTATATGACCGATCGCCCCGACCAGGCCAGGTGGCTGAGTGTGGCGGAGCAGCGAGTCATCCATCACGCCCTGGAACGGGATGCCCGCGAACTGGGCGAGCGCGGCAGCGACTGGCGGACACTGTTCCGTAACGCGAGGGTCTGGTTGCTGATCGCCATCTTCTTCTGCCTGCTCTGCGCCAACTCCGCGCTGACTTTCTGGATCCCCACCATCATCCGCGACTCCGGATTCGGCGCGCCCCTGGTCATCGGCTGGATTGCCGCACTGGGCTACCTGTTCGGGGCGGCGGGGATGATTCTCAACGGCGCCCATTCGGACCGCCGCCAGGAGGTGCGTTGGCACTTCGCGCTGCCGGCGGCTTGCGGGGCACTGGCGATGGCGGTGATGGCCATGCTGCTCGGGCAGCAGACCCTGGCGCCCGTCTTCACCCTGGTGGCCATGATCGTCGCACTCACCGGGACCATGAGTGCCATACCGGTGTTCTGGCAATTGCCCAACCTCTATCTCGCCGGAGGCGCCGCGGCCATCGGTGTTGCATTCATCAACTCGGTGGCCAACCTCGCGGGCTTCGGTGCGCCTTATGTGCTCGGCCTGGTCAAGGACGCCACCGGCAGCCTGGCACCGGGGCTTTACCTGGTGGCGGCCATCGAACTGATGGCGGCAGTGCTGGTGATTGTCGGTATCGCCCACGCCAAGCATCGCAAGGAGGGTTAGACATGGGAGATGCACTGAATCGGCAGCGTCGGCGCTTCTTGTTCGGCACTGCGGCCCTGGCTGGTGGCGCGTTGCTTGCCTCGCGGGCTTTTTCGGCAGCGCCTGCAGGCTTGCCTGATCAAGCTCGGGGGCCGATCGTGCTGCACGGTGTCAGCCCGAGGCTGACGATCCATCTACTGGACACTTTCCACGGCGCCCCTGCGGTGGGGCTGCGTGGCGACTTCTCCAGGCTGGAGAGCGGCCAGACGATTGCGCTGCAGTCCTTCAGCGTCAACGCCAACGGGCGTACCGACGAGCCGCTACTGATGGGTGGCAGCTACCGGGTAGGCGATTACGAGTTGCTGCTGCACATCGACGACTACTTCCGCATGAAAGGTGCGCGGCTGCCATCGCCGGCCTTTCTCTCCAAGGTGCCCATCCGCGTGCGTATCACCAGTGCGGACGAGCGCCTGCACCTGCCCGTTCAGTTCGGTCCCTGGAGTTACACCTACTATCGCGGCAGTTGATGGCCAGCCGCGCACTCTTCGACAGACCTGGAGCACGCTCATGGCCGGAATCACCACTCACGTGCTGGACCTCGCAAATGGCAGGCCGATGGCGGGCGTGCGGATCGAACTCTTCGATCTCGGCACCACGCCGCCGACATTGCTCGCCCAGGCGCTCAGCAATGCCGATGGCCGCACCGACGAGCCCATGCTGGCCGCGCAGGCGGCGCGGCCCGGCGATTTCGAGCTGCGCTTCGCCGTTGGAGAGCATTTCAAGGACTCAAACGCCTTGGCGGAGGTGGTTCCCGTGCGGTTCACGGTGTTCGACCCGACACAGCACTACCACGTGCCACTGCTGTGTTCGCCCTGGTGCTTTTCGACTTATCGCGGCAGCTGACCGATTCAGCACTCTATAAAGGAGGGACTGCATGTCCAGCATTGAGGCTTATCTGATTGATTCCATCCGTCTCGCCATGGATAACGTGCGCGAGCGCAAGACCTGGCCCTTTGGCGCCGTGCTCGTGAGAAATGGCGAAATCCTGGCTCGTTCGGTCAACGAAGTGGATGCCACCTGCGACCCCAGTGCCCACGCTGAAATGCAGGCGGTGCGCGCGGCTTGCAAGGCCCAGGGCTCGACCGACCTCAGCGGCAGTGTTGTCTATGCCAGCGGCTACCCGTGCTCCATGTGCCTGTCCGCGATGCACTTGGCGGGGGTAAGCAAGGTCTATTACGCGTACTCCAATGAAGATGGCGAACCCTACGACCTCTCTGCGGAGCGCGGGTATGTGGAGCTGGCGCGGCCACTCGAGCAGCGAGAGCTGAGCCTGACCTATGTCCGTGCCCGCGACGAGGGGCCTGACCTGTACGAAGCCTGGCGGCAGCTGCAGGGTGGCTAGCGAACAGCTGTAGCGGGAGCCCCTCTCTATATATAGGAAGGAGGGGGGAGGAGGCGTCCGACGGGTATTACAGGAATATTTCAAATAAGTGTTGACGGCAGATTCTGCGCGCCTATAATGCGCACCTCTTCCAGTGACGAAGCAGCGAAAGAGCTTGAAAATCAAGCACTTAGCAAGGCGGAAAAGCGGGAAGAGGTGATCGGCGAGCGGTGGTAGAGCTGGCCGCTTCGGTCTTCCGAAAGGCAGAAAGAAGAAGGTCACGGAGGCGTTGACAGCGAGTTTGAACGCTGTAGAATGCGCCTCCCGCTGACGAGAAGAGTGATCGGATCGAAAGCGCAAGCGGTTGAGTAGAAAGAGAAATTCTTCGAAAAACAGCTTGACAGCAAGAAAGGCTGCTGTAGAATGCGCGGCCTCGGTTGAGGCGAAAGACTTGATCGAAACGCTCTTTAACAACTGAATCAAGCAATTCGTGTGGGTGCTTGTGAAGTAAGACTGATAGTCGACTGATTATCAGCAACACAAGTAACTCTTCGTGAATTCAAAGAGTTTATTTGCGATTGCTGAGCCAAGTTTAGGGTTTTCTCAAAACCCAAGCAGTATTGAACTGAAGAGTTTGATCATGGCTCAGATTGAACGCTGGCGGCAGGCCTAACACATGCAAGTCGAGCGGCAGCGGGTCCTTCGGGATGCCGGCGAGCGGCGGACGGGTGAGTAATGCCTAGGAATCTGCCTGGTAGTGGGGGATAACGTTCGGAAACGGACGCTAATACCGCATACGTCCTACGGGAGAAAGTGGGGGATCTTCGGACCTCACGCTATCAGATGAGCCTAGGTCGGATTAGCTAGTTGGTGGGGTAAAGGCTCACCAAGGCGACGATCCGTAACTGGTCTGAGAGGATGATCAGTCACACTGGAACTGAGACACGGTCCAGACTCCTACGGGAGGCAGCAGTGGGGAATATTGGACAATGGGCGAAAGCCTGATCCAGCCATGCCGCGTGTGTGAAGAAGGTCTTCGGATTGTAAAGCACTTTAAGTTGGGAGGAAGGGCAGTAAGTTAATACCTTGCTGTTTTGACGTTACCAACAGAATAAGCACCGGCTAACTTCGTGCCAGCAGCCGCGGTAATACGAAGGGTGCAAGCGTTAATCGGAATTACTGGGCGTAAAGCGCGCGTAGGTGGTTCAGCAAGTTGGAGGTGAAATCCCCGGGCTCAACCTGGGAACTGCCTCCAAAACTACTGAGCTAGAGTACGGTAGAGGGTAGTGGAATTTCCTGTGTAGCGGTGAAATGCGTAGATATAGGAAGGAACACCAGTGGCGAAGGCGACTACCTGGACTGATACTGACACTGAGGTGCGAAAGCGTGGGGAGCAAACAGGATTAGATACCCTGGTAGTCCACGCCGTAAACGATGTCGACTAGCCGTTGGGATCCTTGAGATCTTAGTGGCGCAGCTAACGCGATAAGTCGACCGCCTGGGGAGTACGGCCGCAAGGTTAAAACTCAAATGAATTGACGGGGGCCCGCACAAGCGGTGGAGCATGTGGTTTAATTCGAAGCAACGCGAAGAACCTTACCTGGCCTTGACATGCTGAGAACTTTCCAGAGATGGATTGGTGCCTTCGGGAACTCAGACACAGGTGCTGCATGGCTGTCGTCAGCTCGTGTCGTGAGATGTTGGGTTAAGTCCCGTAACGAGCGCAACCCTTGTCCTTAGTTACCAGCACGTTATGGTGGGCACTCTAAGGAGACTGCCGGTGACAAACCGGAGGAAGGTGGGGATGACGTCAAGTCATCATGGCCCTTACGGCCAGGGCTACACACGTGCTACAATGGTCGGTACAAAGGGTTGCCAAGCCGCGAGGTGGAGCTAATCCCATAAAACCGATCGTAGTCCGGATCGCAGTCTGCAACTCGACTGCGTGAAGTCGGAATCGCTAGTAATCGTGAATCAGAATGTCACGGTGAATACGTTCCCGGGCCTTGTACACACCGCCCGTCACACCATGGGAGTGGGTTGCTCCAGAAGTAGCTAGTCTAACCGCAAGGGGGACGGTTACCACGGAGTGATTCATGACTGGGGTGAAGTCGTAACAAGGTAGCCGTAGGGGAACCTGCGGCTGGATCACCTCCTTAATCGAAGACTTCAGCTTCTTCATAAGTTCCCACACGAATTGCTTGATTCAATTGCGAAGGCGATTGGGTCTGTAGCTCAGTTGGTTAGAGCGCACCCCTGATAAGGGTGAGGTCGGCAGTTCGAATCTGCCCAGACCCACCAATTGTCGCGGGGTCGTATGACCGGTTGACATTGGGGCCATAGCTCAGCTGGGAGAGCGCCTGCTTTGCACGCAGGAGGTCAGGAGTTCGATCCTCCTTGGCTCCACCATCTCCAGGCTGATCAAGAGTCCAGAATTGAATATCTCGAGTGGGATATTGAATTCTGAACTTTGCTTCAGAATCGTTCTTTAAAAATTCGGGTATGTGATAGAAGTGACTTGTTGAGTGTTTCACTGCACTCAATGAATCAAGGTAAAATTTGCGAGTTCAAGCGCGAATTTTCGGCGAATGTCGTCTTCACCCCTATGATCACGAGCAGATTGCTTGGGGTTATATGGTCAAGTGAAGAAGCGCATACGGTGGATGCCTTGGCAGTCAGAGGCGATGAAAGACGTGGTAGCCTGCGATAAGCTTCGGGGAGTCGGCAAACAGACTTTGATCCGGAGATCTCTGAATGGGGGAACCCACCTAGGATAACCTAGGTATCTTGTACTGAATCCATAGGTGCAAGAGGCGAACCAGGGGAACTGAAACATCTAAGTACCCTGAGGAATAGAAATCAACCGAGATTCCCTTAGTAGTGGCGAGCGAACGGGGATTAGCCCTTAAGCTTCTTGGATTTTAGCGGAACGCTCTGGAAAGTGCGGCCATAGTGGGTGATAGCCCCGTACGCGAAAGGGTCCAGGAAGTGAAATCGAGTAGGACGGAGCACGAGAAACTTTGTCTGAATATGGGGGGACCATCCTCCAAGGCTAAATACTACTGACTGACCGATAGTGAACCAGTACCGTGAGGGAAAGGCGAAAAGAACCCCGGAGAGGGGAGTGAAATAGAACCTGAAACCGTATGCGTACAAGCAGTGGGAGCCTACTTTGTTAGGTGACTGCGTACCTTTTGTATAATGGGTCAGCGACTTATATTCAGTGGCGAGCTTAACCGAATAGGGGAGGCGTAGCGAAAGCGAGTCTTAATAGGGCGTTTAGTCGCTGGGTATAGACCCGAAACCGGGCGATCTATCCATGGGCAGGTTGAAGGTTAGGTAACACTGACTGGAGGACCGAACCGACTACCGTTGAAAAGTTAGCGGATGACCTGTGGATCGGAGTGAAAGGCTAATCAAGCTCGGAGATAGCTGGTTCTCCTCGAAAGCTATTTAGGTAGCGCCTCACGTATCACTCCAGGGGGTAGAGCACTGTTTCGGCTAGGGGGTCATCCCGACTTACCAAACCGATGCAAACTCCGAATACCTGGAAGTGTCAGCGTGGGAGACACACGGCGGGTGCTAACGTCCGTCGTGAAAAGGGAAACAACCCAGACCGTCAGCTAAGGTCCCAAAGTTATGGTTAAGTGGGAAACGATGTGGGAAGGCTTAGACAGCTAGGAGGTTGGCTTAGAAGCAGCCACCCTTTAAAGAAAGCGTAATAGCTCACTAGTCGAGTCGGCCTGCGCGGAAGATGTAACGGGGCTCAAACCATACACCGAAGCTACGGGTTCGTCGTAAGACGAGCGGTAGAGGAGCGTTCTGTAAGCCTGTGAAGGTGAGTTGAGAAGCTTGCTGGAGGTATCAGAAGTGCGAATGCTGACATGAGTAACGACAATGCGAGTGAAAAACTCGCACGCCGAAAGACCAAGGGTTCCTGCGCAACGTTAATCGACGCAGGGTGAGTCGGCTCCTAAGGCGAGGCAGAAATGCGTAGTCGATGGGAAACGGGTTAATATTCCCGTACTTCTAATTACTGCGATGGGGGGACGGAGAAGGCTAGGCCAGCTTGGCGTTGGTTGTCCAAGTTTAAGGTGGTAGGCCGAACACTTAGGCAAATCCGGGTGTTCAAGGCCGAGAGCTGATGACGAGTGTTCTTTTAGAACATGAAGTGGTTGATGCCATGCTTCCAGGAAAAGCCTCTAAGCTTCAGGTAATTAGGAACCGTACCCCAAACCGACACAGGTGGTTGGGTAGAGAATACCAAGGCGCTTGAGAGAACTCGGGTGAAGGAACTAGGCAAAATGGCACCGTAACTTCGGGAGAAGGTGCGCCGGTGAGGGTGAAGCATTTACTGCGTAAGCTCATGCCGGTCGAAGATACCAGGCCGCTGCGACTGTTTATTAAAAACACAGCACTCTGCAAACACGAAAGTGGACGTATAGGGTGTGACGCCTGCCCGGTGCCGGAAGGTTAATTGATGGGGTTAGCGCAAGCGAAGCTCTTGATCGAAGCCCCGGTAAACGGCGGCCGTAACTATAACGGTCCTAAGGTAGCGAAATTCCTTGTCGGGTAAGTTCCGACCTGCACGAATGGCGTAACGATGGCGGCGCTGTCTCCACCCGAGACTCAGTGAAATTGAAATCGCTGTGAAGATGCAGTGTATCCGCGGCTAGACGGAAAGACCCCGTGAACCTTTACTGTAGCTTTGCACTGGACTTTGAGCCTGCTTGTGTAGGATAGGTGGGAGGCTTTGAAGCGAGGACGCCAGTTCTCGTGGAGCCATCCTTGAAATACCACCCTGGCATGCTTGAGGTTCTAACTCTGGTCCGTCATCCGGATCGAGGACAGTGTATGGTGGGCAGTTTGACTGGGGCGGTCTCCTCCTAAAGAGTAACGGAGGAGTACGAAGGTGCGCTCAGACCGGTCGGAAATCGGTCGTAGAGTATAAAGGCAAAAGCGCGCTTGACTGCGAGACAGACACGTCGAGCAGGTACGAAAGTAGGTCTTAGTGATCCGGTGGTTCTGTATGGAAGGGCCATCGCTCAACGGATAAAAGGTACTCCGGGGATAACAGGCTGATACCGCCCAAGAGTTCATATCGACGGCGGTGTTTGGCACCTCGATGTCGGCTCATCACATCCTGGGGCTGAAGCCGGTCCCAAGGGTATGGCTGTTCGCCATTTAAAGTGGTACGCGAGCTGGGTTTAGAACGTCGTGAGACAGTTCGGTCCCTATCTGCCGTGGACGTTTGAGATTTGAGAGGGGCTGCTCCTAGTACGAGAGGACCGGAGTGGACGAACCTCTGGTGTTCCGGTTGTCACGCCAGTGGCATCGCCGGGTAGCTATGTTCGGAAGAGATAACCGCTGAAAGCATCTAAGCGGGAAACTCGCCTCAAGATGAGATCTCACTGGGATCTTGAATCCCCTAAAGGGCCGTCGAAGACTACGACGTTGATAGGTTGGGTGTGTAAGCGCTGTGAGGCGTTGAGCTAACCAATACTAATTGCCCGTGAGGCTTGACCATATAACACCCAAACAATCTGGTGATTGTGGGTGCGACTGGTTGAAGTCGATAGAAACCGAAAGTTCGCAAGAACCGCAAATACCTAGACTGTCACATACCTGATTCGGGATCGCGCCTTACCGCGAGATCCCAACCGAATTGCTTGACGACCATAGAGCGTTGGAACCACCTGATCCCATCCCGAACTCAGTAGTGAAACGACGCATCGCCGATGGTAGTGTGGAGCTTCTCCATGTGAGAGTAGGTCATCGTCAAGCTTCTATCCCAAACCCCCGATACGCCTCGCGTATCGGGGGTTTGTCTTTAAGTGAGAGCAGTGCGAAAGCACGTGCCCCAAGAGCTTCAGAGCTCACCCTGATTCGGAGTAGCGCCTCACGGCGAGACCCCAACCGAATTGCTTGACGACCATAGAGCGTTGGAACCACCTGATCCCATCCCGAACTCAGTAGTGAAACGACGCATCGCCGATGGTAGTGTGGAGCTTCTCCATGTGAGAGTAGGTCATCGTCAAGCTTCTATTCCAAACCCCCGATCCGCTCATGCGGGTCGGGGGTTTGTCTTTGCGCGCGAGAAAGTAGGCTGCGCTGCGCGCATCGAGGATACGGCGGCACGCACGGCGCGTCCTACAGAGATTGCAACCAACAAAAAGGCCACCCGGAGGTGGCCTTTTGCATTTCTGCGTCCTGGAAGCTGTCAGTCGCCGCGGTATTCGCAGCCACTGGTGCAGGTTTCGTGGATGCGGATGCGGGAAAGCTCCGGGAGCAGGGGCTTGAGCTGCTGCCAGATCCACTTGGCGAGTACTTCGCTGGTGGGGTTTTCCAGGCCGGGGATCTCGTTGAGGTAATTGTGATCGAGCTGCTCGTAGAGCGGCTTGAAGATCGCCTTGAGCTCGGAGAAGTCGCGAATCCAGCCGGTATGGGGATCGGGCTCACCCTCGATGTAGATGGCCACACGGAAGGAGTGACCGTGCAGGCGACCGCATTTGTGGCCGGCCGGCACGTGGGGGAGCTGGTGTGCAGCTTCGAAGATGAACTCTTTGAAAATTTCCACTTGAGTAACGCTCTTGAGATGACGGCCAGGTAACCGGCCAAAGCAGGAAAGCCCCGATTTTACCAGCTCTCCGGCTGCCTGGCGGAAAAGACGGATGCGGTCGGACGAAGCTCCCGCATCACTTGATGCCCAGACGCTTGGCCAGGCGCAGCAGGTTGGCACGATCCAGGCCCAGCTCGCGTGCCGATGCGGCCCAGTTGTCTTGCTGACGTTCCAGGCTGGCCATGATCAGTTGGCGCTGGTACTGGTCCACCGCGTCCCGCAGGTCTCCGACCACGGTGGCGACAGGCGCATCCAGTGGGCTGCAGGGGGTCATGGGCTGGTTGCCCGGCAGGGCGAGATCCTGGGCGGTGAGCGTGAGGATGCGTGGCCGCTCTGGGCATGCCGCTAGTGCCTTGAGGGCCGCGCGGCCGATCAGGTGTTCCAGCTCGCGCACGTTGCCAGGCCAGTCATAGCCGAGCAGGGCGGCCTGGGCATCCTGGCTGAGTCGCAGGCTGCGCAGGCCGAGTCGGGGGCGGTTCTCCTCGAGGAAGAAACCGGTCAGCAGCAGTACATCGCGGCCCCGTTCGCGCAGGGGAGGGACGCGCAACGGATAGACGCTCAGGCGATGGTAGAGGTCGGCGCGAAAACGCCCGGCACGTACTTCCTCCGCCAGGTCGCGGTTGGTGGCCGCGATGACCCTGACGTTGACCCGGTGCTCGCGATCCGACCCGACCCGTTGCAGCTGCCCGCTCTGCAGGACACGCAGCAGCTTGGCCTGGATGGCCAAAGGCAACTCGCCCACCTCGTCGAGGAACAGCGTGCCCTCATCGGCCAGCTCGAACTTGCCCTTGCGATCATTCACCGCGCCGGAGAAGGCGCCGCGCACATGGCCGAACAGCTCGCTCTCCACCAGTGTGTCGGGCAGGGCTGCGCAGTTGAGGCTGATCAGCGGGTGTCGGGAGCGTAGCGAGCCGCCATGGATCGATTGCGCCACCAACTCCTTGCCTACCCCGGTTTCCCCGCTGATCAGCACCGTCAGTTCGCTGCCGCCGACCAGTTTGATCTCCTCCACCAGCGCCTTGTGCGCCGCACTCTGGCCGATCAGCTCCTGGGGTCGGGCCTGGCCGGCCGCCTGACGGTAGACCTCTGCCAGTTGCTGTTCATCCTGGGCGCGGCGGGTCAGGCTGTCCATGCGGTCCACAGCCTTCACCGTAGCGGCCGCCAGGCTGGCGAAGCCATCCAGCACTTCCAGGTCCTGGCCGTCGAAGCGCGAAGGGTCCATGGCATCCAGCGTCAGCACGCCCCAGGGACGGTCATCCAGGTAGATCGGGCAACCCATACAGTCGTGGACCTCCAGATGGTCCTGGTGGCCTTCCACCAGGCCGTCATAGGGATCGGGCAATCCACAATCGGCGGCGAAGCGGGTGACGCCGCGATGCTCCATCAGGGCCTGTAGCCGCGGGTGCTCGGCGACCTTGAAGCGTCGGCCCAGGGTGTCCTGGCTGAGGCCGTCCACCGCCATGGGCACCAACTGGTCACCGTCCAGGCGCAGCAGCGCGGTGGCATCGCAGGGCAGCAGGCCGCGCAGGGCTTCCAGCAGGCGACGGTAGCGCTCGCGCTCGGGCAGTTCGCGGGAGAGATCGCTGACCAGGGGGATCAGCGTCTGCAGTAGAGGGTGGGATGTCATTATGACTCCGGTATGTCGTTATGACTCGCTTGCTAGTGTAGTCAAAAGAACGCGTAAGAATATAAAGCATTGATTTATAAAGAATAAATAGTTGGCATGAAAGCTGGATTAGTACAGGCAGAAAGAACCAACCCAGATATCGGAGTCATTATGCTTTCCAGCCAAGTTCGTGCCATCGTCAAATCCACCGTGCCCCTGCTGGAAACCGGTGGTGAAGCCCTGACCACCCACTTCTACAAGATGATGCTTTCCGAGTACCCGGAGGTGCGTCCGCTGTTCAACCAGGCCCACCAGGCCAGCGGCGACCAGGCCCGCGCCCTCGCCAACGGCGTGTTGATGTATGCCCGTCACATCGACCAGCTGGAAGTGCTGGGCCCGCTGGTGAACCGCATCGTTGCCAAGCACGTTGCCTTGCAGATCCTGCCGGAGCACTACCCGATCGTCGGCACCTGCCTGCTGCGCGCCATCCGTGAAGTGCTGGGCGAAGAGATCGCCACCGACGAAGTCATCAACGCCTGGGGCGAGGCCTACAACCTGCTGGCCGGCCTGCTGATGGGCGCCGAGGAAGAAGTCTACGCCGCCAGCGCCGAAGCCGAAGGCGGCTGGCGCGGTGGCCGCAGCTTCCGCGTCGAGCGCAAGGTTGCGGAAAGCGCGGAAATCACCTCCTTCTACTTCGTACCGGCGGACGGCGGCGCCGTGATGGACTTCACGCCCGGCCAGTTCATCGGCCTGCGCCTGGATATCGACGGCGAGGAAGCGCGCCGCAACTACTCGCTGTCCGCAGCCCCCAATGGCCGCGACTACCGCATCAGCGTCAAGCGCGAGGCGGGCGGCAAGGTGTCCAACTTCCTCCACGACCGTGTCCAGGAAGGGGACCTGCTGGAACTCTTCGCGCCGGCCGGCGACTTCATCCTGCGGCCGAGCAAGAAGCCCCTGGTGCTGATCACCGCCGGTGTCGGCATCACCCCGGCCCTGGCCATGCTGGAAGCGGCCCAGGACAGCGGCCGGCGGATCCACTTCATCCACTGTGCGCGCAACGGTTCGGTCCATGCCTTCCGCGACTGGGTCGAGGCGAAGGCCGCGGCCGTGCCCCAGCTCAACCACTTCTTCTGCTACAGCGAGCCCCATGGGGATGACGAGCCCCACGCCACCGGCTTCCTGAGCCGCGAACGGCTGGCCCAATGGCTGCCCGTCGAGCGTGACCTGGATGCCTACTTCCTGGGCCCGAAAGGCTTCATGGCCCAGGTCAAGAAGCACCTGCGCGAGCTCGGCGTACCGGAAGCCCAGAGCCACTACGAGTTCTTCGGACCGGCCGCCGCCCTGGAGGCCTGACCCAAACCGCCCGGCGCCAAGGGGCGCCGGGCAACCCATCGAGGAGTGCGCGATCATGACCAGTCTGTTCGGAAACCCCCAACGCCTGCTGCAGCTCTCTCACCTGTTTCTCTGGACCGGCCTGGTGCAGTTGCTGCTGGGCGTGGTCGGAGCCTACTACCTGGAAGCCCACCTGGGGCTGATGCTGCTGGTTGGCGCCCATGGCCTGTCGATCCTCGGGCCGACCCTGATCAAGCTGGGCTACGTGATGCGTCTGACCGCCCAGTACCAGATGCGCAAGGAACAACGGGAGCTGGCCTGTGCAATTGCTTGATGCTTCGCGGGAGCTGGCGATCCGGCCGATCTGGCGCCTGGGCTTCCGCCCCTTCTTTCTCTTCGGCACGGCCTTCGCTCTATTGGCCGTGCCGCTCTGGCTGATGGCCCTCCATGGCCGCCTCGGCCCCTGGCAGCCGGCGGGCGGCTGGCTCGCCTGGCACCGCCACGAGATGGTGTTCGGCTTCGGCGGCGCGATCATTGCCGGCTTTCTCCTCACCGCCGTCCAGAACTGGACCGGCACTCCCGGCCTGCGCGGTCGCGCCCTGGCCAGCCTGGCACTGCTCTGGCTGGCCGCACGGCTTGCCTGGGTACTGGGCGCGCCCCTGGCGCTGCTGATTCCCCTGGAGCTGGCCTTCCTGCCCTGGGTGGCCCTGGTACTGGGGCGCAGCCTGTGGCGCGTGCGCCAGCGCAACAACTACCCCGTGGTGCTGGTCCTGAGCCTGCTGGCGGCGGCCGATGCCCTGGTGCTCTGGGGGTTGGCCGTTGGCAACGATGCCCTGCAGCGCCAAGGTGTGCTGGCGGCGCTCTGGCTGGTGGCGGCATTGATGGGGCTGATCGGCGGAAGGGTGATTCCGTTCTTCACCCAGCGCGGCCTGGGCCGCACGCAACAGATCAAGGCCTGGCCCTGGCTGGACTGGACCTGCCTGGCGGGCAGCGTCCTGCTGGCCGCCAGCTTCGCGGCGGGCCCCGGCCTGCAACAATCGCCCTGGCTGGCGATCCTCTGCCTGCTGCCGGGCCTCGGCAACCTGCTGCGCCTGGCGCGCTGGTACGACGCCGGCATCTGGCGGGTGACGCTGCTCTGGCCGCTGCACCTGGCGTTCGCCTGGTTGGCCCTGGCGCCCCTGGGCCTGGCCGCCTGGCACCTGGGCTGGCTGGCCAATCCGAGCCTGGCCCAGCACGCGCTGGGTGTCGGCGCCATGGCCGGGCTGATCCTGGCGATGATCGCCCGCGTCAGCCTGGGGCACAGCGGTCGGCCGCTGGAGGCTCCGCGTGCCATGGGGCTGGCCTTTGCGCTGCTGAACCTGGGCGCTGTCGCACGGGTACTGCTGATGCCGTTGCTGGGAACCCTGGCGTTCTGGCTGGCGGCTTTCTGCTGGATGGCGGCCTTCGCGCTGTTCCTGCGCTACTACGCGGTGCTGCTGTGCACGCCGAGGTTGGACGGCAGGCCGGGCTGAGCCTCGACCGCCGCAAGGGAGCGACCGCCACAGGCGCGCAGCAGTTCGCGCAGGTGGCGGGCCAGGTAATCCTGGAAACCCGAATCGTGCCAGTACTCCAGGTGGCTCAGGGGCGTGTGCCGTCTGAACCAGGAGCCCACTGCCATGGGGCGGTCCTCGTGAACCACCGAGGCGTAGCCCTGCACGGGGCGCAGCGGGTAGCCGAGCAGGTCGGCCGGGGCGTAGACATTCAACCAGCGCGCCGCCTGGCTCATGCGCTCATCCAGGCAATGGCCGGGAAAGCGGATCGGCTGCACCGGGTCATAGGCGAAGGTGAAGAGCGGGATATTGCAGCCGAAGGTGACCAGCCCCACCAGGGTCTCCATGGCCAGGAAAGGATCGAGCGGACAGCTCGGTGTGGCGTTGAGCTTCTGCTGGTCCCAGACGTAGTTGGAGATGATGTGCCCACCCAGGGAGTGGGCCAGTACCACCAGCGGCGTGTCCGGCCCGACCTTGGCGCGCAAGGCGTTGAGGCCGTGGCGCACGCTCTGGTGCACCTGCTCGTAGGTGGTGTCGTAGGCCTGGCTCACCTTGCGGTAGCCGCTGGCGTCGCCGAGGAAGAGGGTGACCAGCCGACGCATCCAGCGCCAGCGCACCGGTTCCCGTTCGAGTCGCTCCAGGTAGGCCAGCTCACGCTTGTCCAGCACACTGGCCCAGTACAGTGACTGGAAGGCGATATTCTCCGCTTCGACGCCGAGGCGCCGCCGCAGCCCATGGATCAGGCCCTGGGCGAAGGCGTGCTGGCCCTCCGCATCCTGCGCGTCCTGCTGGTTGCCGATGCCATGAATGATGGCTACCGCGAGTTTCATCCCTGTACTCCATTTGGCGCATCGCGCCATCCATCAGAGGTGTCGCAGGCGTTCGCCGAGCTTGCCGCTGTCCACCAGTTCGAGGAATTCGTCGCCCAGGCGCTGGCTCTCGGCCATGGCCTTGCGCCAATAGCGTTCGCGCCCGGCATCGTCGCCGATGTAACGCTTGAAGTCCTTGCGGTCCGGCAGTTTGCCATGGGGCAGGGTGGCCAGGTATTCACGGGAAGGGGAGAGCAGCAGCACGTCCTGCAGGCGTTCGGCGTCACCCTTGCGCCAGGGCAGGCCCTTGTCGAACCAGCCGGGCACCACCTTGTCGGTGAAGTGCGGGTAAAGCACCACGCCGCCGGGGTGGTAGGGCAGGTCCAGGTGGTAGTCCAGCAGGCCGCCGTCGCGGTAGGTGCCGGGCCCGGCGCCGGGGATGTCACGCACGCCTTCCATCACCATGGGGATCGAGCCGGAGGCGAGCAGGGCGTGGCGCAGGTTGCCCTGGTCCAGCGCGTGGTAGTGCGAGGGGAAGTCGGACAGCGGCGCCAGCGGCGGGGCCTGGCGGGCGTCATGCAGGATGACCCGCTCGAAGTGCCGGGCCAGGCGCGGACGCCCCAGCAGGTTGCTGCCGATCACCGACGACAGGCCAAGGCCCAGGGCGCCGCGATGGTCCCCGGCGAGCAGGCCGTGGCTTTTGACCACCACCACGTTGAGGCGGTAGTGCGGGTTGCCCAGCACCTGCGCGTCCTGGCCCCGGAGCAGCTCATCGAGCATCAGGCCGCAAAGGCGGCTGACCTCCGCCATGCTCACGCCCTTGGGGAAGCGCTGGCTGGTGTAGAGCTCGCCCAGTCGGCGGATGCCCTCGGCGGCGTCCGGCAGGCAGGCACTGGCGAAGCGCCAGGAACCGATGGAAGCACCGATCAGTGCGCGCTCGCGCGGCGCCCGTGGCAGCCAGTCGCCGAACAGCGCCAGGTCCAGGCCCTGAATGCCCAGTGCCTTGGGGCCACCGGCGGCGCCAGGCAGGATGCCCACGTCGGCCGGTTGCAGGCCCTGCTCACGGATGCGCGTGAGGGCGCGGCGTCCGGCGCGCAGGGTCAGGGCGGGAAACTTGATCTGGATGGCGCTCATGCCGGTCTCCTGAAAGCGAGGCAGCGATTATAGTGGCGCTCCCGCATAGGCCAAGCCGCTTCAGCAGCTGAATGATGCGTCCCAAGCCTTTGGCCAAATTCAGCTTGAATTAAGTCGTCCCCGGTATCTTGGTTCCATCGAAAGCACACAAGCTCCCAAGGAGATGACCCATGAAGAAATTCGCAGCCCTGTTCGCCATCGCTACCCTCGCCGCCACCGCCGGTATCGCCCAGGCCCGTGACCTCGGTCCGGACGAAGCCCTGAAACTGCGTGACGCCGGCACCATCCAGTCGTTCGAGAAGCTCAATGCCGCGGCCCTGGCCAAGCACCCCGGCGGCACCATCAACGAAACCGAACTGGAAGAGGAATATGGCCGCTACATCTACCAGGTCGAACTGCGTGACGCCAAAGGCGTGCAATGGGACCTGGAGCTCGACGCCACCAGCGGCGAAATTCTGAAGAATCACCAGGACGACTGATGCGCTGGGTCCTTCGCTACAGCGGGATCATCGCCCTGATCCTGGCCATCTTCGCCCTTGAAGCGATGGCCAGGGACCTGGATCAGGACGAGGCCCTGAAGCTCCGTGAAGAGGGCGTCATCATGCCCCTCGAGCAACTGCTCCACCGTGCCCTGGGGCTCTACCCCGGGGCGCGGCTGCTGGAGGCCGAGCTGGAGGAGGAAGATGACGTCTACATTTACGAGGTGGAGCTGGTCACCGCCGATGGTACGGTGCGCGAGCTGGAACTGGATGCCCGCGACGGGCGCATTCTGAAGGACGAGGAAGACGACTGATGCGGTTGTTGCTGGTAGAGGACCATGTACCCCTGGCCGATGAGCTGAGCAGCAGCCTCGGCCGCCAAGGCTACGCCGTGGACTGGCTGGCCGATGGCCGAGACGCCCTGCACCAGGGGGCCAGCGAGCCCTACGACCTGATCATCCTGGACCTCGGCCTGCCGGGTAAGCCGGGCCTCGAAGTGCTGCAGCAGTGGCGTGCCGGCGGTCTCTCGACGCCGGTGCTGATCCTCACCGCGCGCGGTTCGTGGGCCGAGCGTATCGACGGCCTCAAGGCCGGCGCCGACGACTACCTGACCAAGCCCTTCCATCCCGAGGAACTGGCCCTGCGCATCCAGGCCTTGCTGCGTCGCGCCCACGGCCTGGCGAACCAGCCGCAACTGGAGGCGGCTGGTCTGCAGCTGGATGAAGGGCGCCAGTGCGTCAGCCGCAATGGCGAGGAAGTCCAGCTGACCGCGGCCGAGTTCCGCCTGCTGCGTTACTTCATGCTGCACCCCGGCCAGCTGCTCTCCAAGAGCCACCTGGCCGAGCACCTCTACGATGGCGAGTCCGAGCGGGACTCCAACGTTATCGAGGTCCACGTCAACCACCTGCGCCGCAAGCTCGGTCGCGACGTGATAGAGACCCGGCGCGGCCAGGGTTACCGTTTCACCGGTGAGGGCCGATGAGGTCCATTCAGCGCCGACTCAGCCTGGAGCTGGTCGGCGTGTTGCTGCTGGTGGGACTGGTCCTGGTGCAGACCAGCCTCTGGCTGTTCGACCTGGGATTGCGACGCTACCTGGTCGAAAGCCTGCGCAACGAGGCCGAGCTGCTGTTGAGCGCCCTGGTGCGTGGCCCCAACGGCCTGGAACTGGACGAAAAGCGCCTCAACCCCGCCCATCAGCAACCTTATTCGGGTCGCTATTTCGTCATCGATCTCGGCGATGAGTCCTGGCGCTCCCGCTCCCTATGGGACGCCAAACTGCCCATGCCGGAGCAGAAGGGATTGGCCGAGGGGCTTCTGCCCGGCCCCGACAATCAGGAATTGCTGACCTGGCGCGGCGACTACCGACGCTTCGGCCGCCAGGTGCGGATTGCCGTGGCGCAGGACTACACGCCGGTGCTGGAAAGCATTCGTCGCGTGCAATGGACCGGCCTGGCCCTGGGCGTGGCCGGCCTGTTGCTGCTCCTGGTCCTGCAGCGCTTCAGCGTGCGCCGGGCGCTGCGTCCGCTGGAGCAGGTGCGCCAGCAGATCGCCCAGTTGCAGCAGGGCCAGCGCAGCGAGCTGGACAGCCGCGTCCCCGAGGAACTGGAACCTCTGGTGGCGCAGATCAACCATCTGCTCAGTCACACCGAGGACACCTTGCGGCGTTCGCGCAATGCCCTGGGCAACCTGGGGCATGCGCTGAAGACTCCCCTGGCGGTACTGGTCAGCCTGGCCGACCGCGAGGAGCTGCGCGGCTATCCGGAGCTTCAAACGACCCTGCGCGAACAGCTGGCGCAGATCGAGCAACGCCTGGGCCGCGAGCTGGGCCGTGCGCGATTGGCCGGTGAGGCGCTGCCGGGGGCGCATTTCGACTGCGCCGAGGAGCTGCCGGGCCTGTTCTCGACCCTGGCGCTGATCCACGACCGCGGCCTGGACCTGGACTGGGACGCCCCCGAAGGACTGCGCCTGCCCTGGGATCGGGAAGACCTCCTGGAGCTGCTGGGCAACCTCCTGGACAACGCCTGCAAATGGGCGGAAACCCAGGTCAACCTGAGCATTCGCAGCGGCGAGGGCGGTTACAGCCTGACGGTGGACGACGATGGTCCGGGCATTGCCGAAGACCAGCGCGAGGCGGTCATCGGCCGTGGCGCGCGCCTCGACGAGCAGGTGGCCGGGCACGGCCTGGGCCTCGGCATCGTGCGTGACATCGTCGAATCCTGGAACGGCCGCCTGAGCCTGACGGAAAGCCCCCTGGGCGGCCTGCGGGTGCGCATCGAGCTACCGGCCGGGGGCGCTGCGTAGCCATCCCGGTACCCAGCGACGGGGATCGATGGGTATCGCAGGCTCAACCCATCCTGCAGGCTCATCCTGGTGCGGCCGTAGGATGGGTTGAGCGAAGCGATACCCATGCCGCCACGACTCGATGGGCTACGCGGACCTCACACCCGGAACTGCCCCAGCAGCTGATTGAGCTGCACGGCCAACTGGCCCAGGCGCTGGCTGGCGCCGGTGGTCTGTTCGGCCGCGCTGGCGCTGTCGTGGGCCAGGCCGGCGGCCTGGGTGACGTTCTGGTTGATGTCTTCCACCACATGGGACTGCTGCAGGGTCGCGCTGGCGATGGAGGCGTTCAGCCCGGTCAGGGTGCGCAGCACCTGGGCGATCTGCGCCAGGCTTTCGCCGGCCTGGCTGGCCTGCTCCACGGTGGCGCGGGAGGCACGGCTGCTTTCGTTGATCACCTGCACGGCCGCAGCGGAGTTCTCCTGCAGGCGCTCGATCATGTCGTGGATTTCCGCCGTGGACTTCTGCGTGCGCTGGGCCAGCAGGCGGACCTCGTCCGCCACCACGGCGAAACCGCGGCCCTGCTCGCCGGCGCGGGCGGCCTCGATGGCGGCGTTGAGTGCCAGCAGGTTGGTCTGTTCGGCGATGGAGCGGATCACTTCCAGCACGCCGCTGATCTGCGCGCTGTCCTGCGCCAGGGTCTGGATCACGTCCACCGCCTTGGCGATGGTGGCGGAGAGCTGGTCGATCTGCCGCAGGCTGCTGTCGATGTTGTCGTGGCCCTGGCGCGCCTGTTCCTCGGCGTGGCGCACTTCGCTGGCGGCGTGCTCGGCGTTCTTCGCCACGTCCTGTACGCCATAGGTGACTTCGTTGATGGCGGTGGCCACCTGTTCCATCTGCAGTGACTGCTGTTCGCTCTGGCGCAGTCCCTGGCTGGCGATGCCGTCCAGTCTGCCGGCCGCCTGGTCGAGGGCGCCGGCGGCGTCCAGGGACTGGCGGATCACGCCGCGCAACTTGCCGGTGAAGGCGTTGAAGTGTCCGCCCAGGGCGGTGATTTCGTCGCGGCCGTGGGTATCCAGGCTGCTGGTGAGGTCGCCTTCGCCGCTGGCGATATTGGCCATGGCACAGACCACTTCATCCAGCGGCCGGGTGATGCTGCGGGCGATGAGGATCACCAGCAGCGCCATCACCAGGGCGATGGCCAGGCCCACCGCCGAGGCCTGGATGGCCTGCTCGCGGAACTCGACCTGCATGTCGTCGATATAGATCCCCGAACCGATCACCCAGCCCCAGGGGGCGAACAGCTGCACGTAGGAAACCTTCGGCAGCGGGTCGCTGGCGCCCGGTTTCGGCCAGCGATACTCGACGAAGCCCGCGCCTTCGGCCTTGGCCACCCGCGCCATCTCGTTGAATAGCGCCTTGCCGTCCGGGTCCTTGTAGCCGGAGAGGTCCTGGCCCTCGAGCTTGGCGTTGGTGGGGTGCATGATCATGCGCGGGGTCAGATCGTTGATCCAGAAATAGTCGCCCTTGTCGTAGCGCAGCGCGCGGACTGCCTGCATCGCCTGCTTCTGCGCCTCTTCACGGGACAGGGTGCCGGCCGCTTCCTGGCCCTGGTAGAACTGCAGCAGGCCGGCGGCGGTCTCGACCACGTGGCGGGTTTTCTGCTCCTTGCCCTGGTAGAGGTCGTCGTAGATCTGCCACAGCATCAGTACGCCGAGGGTGACCAGCATGAAGACCGCGACGATCAGGATCAGCCAGAGACGGCGGCTGATCGGCAGGTTGCGCAAGCTGTGCATGGGGCGGGAACTCCTGGATTCTTGTTATGGGTGCGTCGCGCAGCAGAGCAGGCGGCGTGTCCTTGATCAATAAGCCTTTAGCCGCGATTTCCAAATGGCTCTCTGTTAGCATTTCGGCGCTCCGGGACAAAGCTGAAGGCTCGTTCGTCCCCGGAACCCGCTCGCTGGTACCCGGTCTGATCGCCATTCGGCACGTTTGCCGTGCCAGCAACCTGCACATTCGTACGTAAAGGCCGCCAGAGAGCGCGCCTCGGGGGAGATTTTCGATGGATTTGTGGACGGCCATGCAGGCCATCATTCTGGGGATTGTCGAAGGCCTGACGGAGTTCCTGCCGATCTCCAGCACCGGCCACCAGATCGTGGTCGCGGACCTGCTCGACTTCACCGGTGAACGGGCCATCGCCTTCAACATCATCATCCAGCTGGCGGCCATCCTCGCGGTGGTCTGGGAATACCGGCGCAAGATCCTCGACGTGGTCGTCGGCCTGCCCACCCAGCGCAACGCCCAGCGCTTCACGATCAACCTGCTGGTGGCGTTCTTCCCGGCGGTGATCCTCGGGGTGGCCTTCTCCGACCTGATCCACCATTACCTGTTCAACCCGATCACCGTGGCCAGCGCCCTGGTGGTGGGTGGCGTGGTGATCCTCTGGGCCGAACGCCGCGCGCACCTGGTGCAGGCCGACAGCGTCGATGAAATGACCTGGAAGCACGCCCTCAAGGTCGGTTGCTGCCAATGCCTGGCGCTGGTGCCGGGGACCTCGCGTTCCGGCGCCACCATCATCGGCGGCCTGGTCTTCGGCCTGTCGCGCAAGGCGGCCACCGAGTTCTCGTTCTTCCTCGCCATGCCCACCATGGTCGGCGCGGCGGTCTACTCGGGCTACAAGTACCGTGACCTGTTCCAGCCGAGCGACCTGCCGGTGTTCGCCCTGGGTTCGGTGGTGTCCTTCCTCTTCGCGATGATCGCCGTGCGCAGCCTGCTGAAGTTCATCGGCAGCCACAGCTACGCCGCGTTCGCCTGGTACCGCATCGGCTTCGGCCTGCTGATCCTGGCGACCTGGCAGCTCGGCGTGATCGACTGGTCCACCGCCCAGGGCTGATGTTCCCTGAGTTGCGAGAAGGCGCGCCTTCTGCGTTTCTGGGGGACACTCGTAGGTTGGGCTGAGCAACGCGAAGCCCAACGATGCCCGGTCACCAATGTCATGTTGGGCTTCGCTTCGCTCTGCGCCAACCTACGGGTTCTGGGCTAGCGCCCCGAATGGGGAAACTCGAGGATGAAGCGGGTCCAGCCGCCCGCCGACTCGCAGCGGATCTCGCCGCCGTGGGCGAGCACGATGGAGCGGCTGATGGCCAGGCCCAGGCCGGCGTGCTCGCGGCCTTCGCGGCGGGCGGGGTCGGCACGGAAGAAACGATCGAACAGCCTGGGCAGCAGCTCGGCGGGAATCTCCGCGCCGTTGTTGACGACCGTCAGGCGCACCCCATGGGTGCCGCTGTCGAGGCCGAGTTCGATGCGCCCGCCCTCGGGCGTGAAGCGCAGGGCGTTGTCCAGCAGGTTGAACAGGGCGCGGCGTAGCATGTCGCGGTCGGCGTTCAGGCGCGCGTCACCCGTGCGGCGCATGTCTACCCGGCGATCCTCGGCCAGGGGACTGAAGTAGTCGATCAGGCTGTCGAGCTCGCCGGCCAGTTCCAGGGGCTCGCGCCGGGTGGCCAGGAGCCCGTGTTCGGCCTTGGCCAGGAACAGCATGTCACCGACCATCTGCGCCAGGCGCTGGAGCTCTTCCAGGTTGGAGTGCAGGGTTTCCCGGTACTCGTCGAGGGCTCGGTCCTGACTGAGGATCACCTGGGTCTGGGTCAGCAGGTTGGACAGCGGCGTACGCAGTTCGTGGGCGATGTCGGTGGAGAAGGCCGAGAGCCGCTGGAAGGCGTCGTCCAGCCGCCCCAGCATGGCGTTGAAGGCCTGTACCAGCGGCACCAGCTCCTGGGGCACCTGGTCGTCCGCCAGGCGCGTGGTGAGGGAGCTGGCGGAAACCCCGGCGGCCACCTCGGCCATGCGTTGCAGCGGGTGCAGGCCACTGCGCGCCGCCCAGGCACCGAGCAGCGCGGTGGCCAGGGCGGAGAGCCCCACCGTGAGCCAGATCAGCCGCTGCATGCGTTCGAGGAAGTGCTGGTGGTGGGTGATGTCCAGGGCCAGGGAGAGGCGTGGCGAGCCGGGTTCTCCGGGGCGCAGGGGGGTGCTGTAGACCCGGTAGTCGGTGCCATCCTGCTGCCAGTCGTGGAGGCCGTCCCGGCCCGGTGCGCGCAGGCCCTCGGCGCTGTTGAACCAGTAGCGACCGTCGCGGCCTTCCAGGCGCAGGGCCAGGTCCGGATGCAGGCGCAACTGGGCCTGCAGGGCATCCAGCCGGGAGGGCAGGGCGCTTGGGTCGTCCACCTCGCTGATCAGCGCGCGGAAGGAGTCCATGCGGGTTTCCAGCAACTGCTGGTCGAGTTCGATGAAGTGCGCTTCGCTGGCGCGGTTGAACAGCACCCCGGCGATCAGCGAGACGCAGGCCGTGCAGGCGGCGAACAGCAGGCCCAGGCGAGCCGTGAGGGAGAGTCTGCCCATCAGCCTTCCCGGGCCTCCAGCACGTAGCCCATGCCGCGCACGGTATGGATCAGCTTGGTGGGGAAGTCGTCGTCCAGCTTGGCCCGCAGGCGGCGCACGGCGACTTCGATGATGTTGGTCTCACTGTCGAAGTGCATGTCCCAGACCTGCGCGGCGATCAGCGTCTTGGGCAGCACTTCGCCCTGGCGGCGCAGGAGGAACTCCAGCAGGGCGAACTCCTTGGCGGTGAGGTCGATGCGCCGGCCGCCACGCTCCACCTTGCGGCTCAGCAGGTCGAGGTGCAGGTCGGCGAGCTCCAGGCTGGTTTCCTGGGCCGTCGTGGCACCGCGCCGCAGCAGCGTGCGCACTCGGGCGAGGAGTTCGGCGAAGGCGAAGGGCTTGATCAGGTAGTCGTCGGCACCCAGTTCCAGGCCGTGGACGCGTTCTTCCACGGCATCCCGCGCGGTGAGGAACAGCACCGGGACCTGCAGACCGGCCTGGCGCAGGCTGCGCAGCACCTGCCAGCCGTCGAGGTCGGGCAGCATCACATCGAGGATGATCAGGTCGTAGCCACCGGCCAGCGCCAGGTCACGGCCCTCCACGCCGTTGGTGGCGAGGTCGGCGGCCAGGCCGGCTTCGCTCATGCCCTGGCGCAGGAACTGCCCGGTCTTGGGCTCGTCTTCGACTATCAGCAGTTTCATGTGGGCAGTAATTTCATGCTGGCAGTGGCTTCATGGTGGGCGCGTCGCTCGAACTGCTGCCTTATACCGCACCGGTGGGCCGCGCGGGTCAAGCTGACAAAGTTGTAATACGTTTGCGCCGTTGGTGCCGTGGATTTTTCAGGGGGCGCCCGACTGTATACAATTGCCGGATTTCCGCATCTTCAGGTCCACCCGCTCATGCAGCACCCCGCCGAACATTCACCGCTGGGCAAGTCCAGCGAGTACGTCAGCAGCTACAGCCCGGAACTGCTGTTTCCCATCTCCCGCGTCACCAAGTGGAACGAGCTGGGCCTGACCGCCGCGACCCTGCCGTACCAGGGCGTGGATTTCTGGAACTGCTATGAGCTGTCCTGGCTGACACCGTCCGGCAAGCCGGTGGTGGCCATCGGCGAGTTCGCCATTCCGGCCGAGTCGCCGAACATCATCGAGTCCAAGTCCTTCAAGCTGTACCTCAACTCGCTGAACCAGTCGGTCTTCGCCAACGCCGCCGAGCTGGAGCAGGTGCTGGCGCGGGACCTTGGCGCGGCGGCGGGTGCGCAGGTGCAGGTGCGGGTGCGCAGCCTGTCGGACGTGGCGGACGAAGGTGTCGCTAGCCTGCCGGGGGCCTGCATCGACGAGCTGGACGTGGTCATCGACCGTTACGAGCATCCGCAACCCGAGCTGCTGCGCGCCGAAGCCGGGCAACCGGTGGAAGATGCGCTGCACAGCCATTTGCTGAAGTCCAACTGCCCGGTCACCGGCCAGCCGGACTGGGGCTCGGTGGTGGTTGAATACCGTGGGGCGAAGCGCCTGGACCACGCCAGTTTCCTCGCCTACCTGGTGAGCTTCCGCCAGCATGCCGATTTCCATGAGCAGTGCGTGGAGCGCATCTTCCTCGACCTCAAGCGCCTGCTCGAGCCGGAATCGCTGACCGTATTCGCACGCTATGTGCGCCGTGGCGGGCTGGATATCAACCCGTACCGCAGCACCCACAAGGTGCAGACCGACAATCGCCGGCTGGTACGGCAGTAACGCAAACCCCGACTCGATGTCGGGGTTTTGTTTTCTGGCTGGGCTAGATGCCCATGTTCGCCAGGCTTTGCATGATATTGCGCAGGGTGCCGGCGAGGGTGGGGTGGCGTGTTTCGAAGCGCTCGATGGCCAGGTTGACGCCATCCACCAGGGTGGCGTCCGGCGCCATGGCGGCCTCGCGGGCAAGGCGCAGTTCGATTTCCTGCATCAACTCGATCAGCGATGCGCGTTCCTCCGCATCCAGCGGCGGATCCTCGGCCAACTGGTCGCGCAGTTGTTGCAGTTGCTGCTGCAGGCGTTCAGGCATGTCTTTCTCCCTCTGCGATTGTCTCAGGAGTGGACCCTGGCGGTGAGGCAAAGGTCCCTCATGTCCTAGAGATTAATCCAGGCGGCGGCTGCCTGCCTGATCGGGATCAAGGCGTTGACCAATCAGGGCTTCTCGCCCTTCTCGCGGCGGCTGGCGAGGTCCGCCAGGCAGGGGGCGAGTTCTCCCAGGTGATCGATCACCGAATGCGCGCCCAGGCGGTACAGCTCCAGGGTGGCATCGGCGCGCAGGCGGTCGCGCTGTGCGCTGGGCAGGGCCCGCCAGTCTGCCGGCGCGAGGCCGCATAGGGGGCCGCTGGCCGCCAGGCCAATGGTCCAGAGCCCGGCGTTGAGCCCGGCCTGCAGCAGGCGCGGATTTGCGCTGATCAGCACGCAGCCTTGCAGGTGCGCGACACCGAGTCCGGCCAGGGCTTGCCAGCAGCTGTCCGGCGCCGGCCAGGGGCGCGCACCGTTCGTTTCGCTGCCACCCAACCAGGCGGGCAGGGCCGAGGCCAGGCGCCAGCCGGCGGGAACGGGCAGTTCATCGAGCCAGGCGCAGGGCACCTTGCCGCCCGAGAACAGGCCGGCCAGCTCGTCGAAGTCGGCGACGGCCTCGGCGTGCTCGTCGGCGGCATCCAGCAACTGCTGTTGGAAGGCCTGGAACTGTTCGTCGCTGGCGCAGGCGTCCAGGGCATGGTCGAGGGCTGCGCGCGGGGGCAGGGTGGCGGCTTCGGCCAGGCGCGGCGCCGGGCAGTCCGGCAGCATGCGGCCAAGTGCGAGGGGCAGGGTGCGTGCGCCGAAATCCACCAGGCAGCCGGAAAGGCCGAAGAGGACGGCAGTGAAGGCGGGCGGTTGGTTGTGGGGCATCTGCGTCATCCTGACGAGGTCCGACGCAGACTAACGGCGGGGCATGACAGCCAGGTTACGAGCGCTTGCCGGCACCCATGGCCAGGCGCAGGTCGTCGGGCACCGGGACGGACTTGTCGGTGCCGTGGTCGATCCAGACCAGTTTGCAGTGGCCTTCCCCGTAGAGGGTGCGTGGGTCTTCCAGGGTGCTCAGGCGGTGTTCCACCACCAGGCTGCTGTTGCCGACGGCGCCGGCGTGGAGTTCGATGACCACGGTGGCCGGATGCACGACGGGCTTGAGGTAGGTATGCAGGGTCTGCAGCACAACCGGCCCCTGGGGCACGTTGTTCATGGCGATGCCGAGCCGCTCGAACCAGGCGACCCGCGCCTCTTCCAGGTACTGGATGTAGAGGGTGTTGTTGACGTGGCCGTAGCTGTCCATATCACCCCAGCGCACGGGGATGTGGGCAACATGTAGCAAGGTATTTTTCGTCATTCCGACTGTCCGCTATGCTCCCCGGAAGGGGCGATGGCCTTATACTCCGCGCCTTCGACGGCGGCGGGCCGCCACACTACGTTTCTCAAGGAGAGTCTGCAATGCAACTGATCGGTGCGCGATGGATCGATCGTCTGGGCCTCGTTCTGGCCTGCCTTACCCTGGCGGTAGTCCCCGTCGCTGCGAACGCCGCGGACGAGGACCCATGGGAGGGCTTCAACCGTGCGATCTTCCGCTTCAACGACACCCTCGATACCTGGGCCCTGAAGCCCATCGCCCAGGGCTACCAGGCGGTGACCCCGCAGATCGTCGAGGACGGCGTCCACAACGTGTTCAACAACGTAGGTGACGTGCGCAACCTGGCCAACGACCTGCTCCAGGCCAAGTTCCACGATGCCGGCGTCGACACCGGTCGCCTGATCTTCAACACCACCTTCGGCCTGCTCGGCTTCTTCGATGTGGCGACCCCCATGGGGCTGTCGCGCAACGACGAGGACTTCGGCCAGACCCTGGGTGCCTGGGGTGTGAGCAGCGGTCCCTATCTGGTGCTGCCGTTCTTCGGCCCGAGCACCGTGCGCGATGCCCCCGCGAAGTTCCCGGACAGCTTCGTCGGCCCGTACCGCTACATCGATCACGTGCCGACCCGCAACGTGACCTTCGCGGTGGATGTGATACAAACCCGCGCCAGCCTGCTCTCGGCCGAGAAGCTGATCACCGGTGACCGGTACATCTTCATCCGCAACGCCTTCCTGCAGAACCGCGAGTTCCGCGTGAGGGACGGTGAGGTCGAAGACGACTTCTAGGCCCTGGCGGCAGAAAAAAGGCGACCTCGAGGGTCGCCTTTTTCGTTACCAGACCTTGCCGCTAGCGCAGGTCGATGATGGCCAGTCCAAGGCTATGGACGCCCTCGGCGTTCCGGCCGATCCGAACCACCTCGGCCTCGGCTTCCAGGCCCGACAGGGCGCTGTGTTCGGAGGGAATCAGCACACGGACACGGTCGCCAACCGCCAGCGCGACCTCCACTTCGAGCTGCATGCCGCTGCTGGAGAGGTCCAGGCAAAGGGCGGGGTATTGCCGGCCGGCGTGCTCCAGGATGGCCCGGGTTTGCAACTGCATCCTGATGAAATCACGCTTCTCGCTGTAGTTGCGGTCGTCCAGGCTCACGCGCAAATCCTCTTGTGGTCGTGGAGTGGGAGCGAACCCCTTATAACTTCCGGCGATTTCTGGTGTAAAGACAACGCCCAACTCGCGGCGCGAGCTTGAATCGCCCTGCGGATGGGAGTACCGTCTGCGCCGTAACGCGAACCCCCGTACTCGTGCTCGGGCCTTAGGTCGGGTGCTACAACAACCCATCCCTGGCGCCGTTTGCCTGGATACTCCATGCACAATCCCAGTGCCAAGCTGCTGATAATTGATGACGACGAGGTAGTACGCGCAAGCCTCGCGGCCTATCTGGAAGACAGTGGATTCAGCGTTCGGCAGGCCAGCAACGGCCTGCAAGGGCTGCAGGTTTTCGAGCAGGACCGTCCGGATCTGGTGATCTGCGACCTGCGCATGCCTCAGGTCGATGGCCTGGAACTGATCCGCCGCATCTCCGAGCTGGAAGCAGAAACCCCGGTAATAGTGGTCTCCGGCGCCGGCGTCATGAACGACGCGGTCGAAGCCCTGCGCCTGGGCGCCGCGGATTACCTGATCAAACCGCTGGAAGACCTTGCCGTTCTCGAGCACTCGGTGCGCCGTGCCCTCGATCGCGCCGCCCTGCGTGTCGAGAACCGCCGCTACCGCGAGAAGCTCGAGGCCGCCAATCGCGAGCTGCAAGCCAGCCTGCACCTGCTGCAGGAGGACCAGAACGCCGGGCGCCAGGTGCAGATGAACATGCTGCCGGTGACGCCCTGGGAAGTGGACGGCTTGCGTTTCGCCCACCAGATCATCCCGTCGCTGTACCTCTCGGGTGACTTCGTCGACTACTTCCGTGTGGACGAGCGTCGAGTCGCCTTCTACCTGGCCGACGTTTCCGGCCATGGCGCGTCTTCGGCCTTCGTCACCGTGCTGCTCAAGTTCATGACCACGCGGCTGCTCTACGAGTCCCGGCGAAACGGCCTGCTCCCCGAGTTCAAGCCTTCCGAGGTGCTGGGGCACATCAACCGGGGCCTGATCAACTGCAAGCTGGGCAAGCACGTGACCATGCTGGGCGGGGTGATAGACGAGGAAAGCGGCAAGCTGACCTACAGCATCGGCGGGCATCTGCCCTTGCCGGTGCTCTATAGCGAGGGCAAAGCCTCCTACCTGACCGGCAAGGGCCTGCCGGTGGGGTTGTTCGAAGAGGCGAGCTATGATGACCGCATGATCGATCTGCCGTCGTCATTCAGCCTCACCTTGCTCTCCGACGGTATCCTGGACCTTTTGCCCGGCGATACCCTCAAAGATAAGGAAGCCGCGCTGCCGGAAATGGTGTGCGAGGCGGGTGGCAGTCTGGATGGCTTGCGACGAGTATTTGGACTGGCCAGCCTGGGCGAGATGCCGGATGATATCGCCTTGCTGGTGTTGAGCAGGAACCTTGCATGAGTACCGGTAAAATCCAGTTTGCCGAGCAGGATGGGACATTCGTCCTGAAGTTCGTCGGAGAAATTCGTCTGACCCTGTGTTCGGCCCTGGATGCGACCATTGAAAAGATCTTCTCGGCGCTTAATTTCTCGGCGATCGTGATAGACCTGACCGAAACCCAGAGCATCGACAGCACCACCCTCGGCCTGCTGGCCAAGCTGTCGATCCTCTCGCGGCAGAAAATCGGCCTGTTGCCCACCGTAGTGACCACCCATCCCGATATCACGCGACTGCTGCAGTCGATGGGATTCGACCAGGTGTTCAACATCGTCGGGACGCCGGTGCCTTGCCCTGAGTGCCTGGAAGACCTGCCGCCGCAGGACCAGACGGAGGACGTGGTCCGCACCAAGGTGCTGGAAGCCCACCGCATCCTCATGGGGCTCAACGAGTCCAACCGCGAAGCCTTCCACGACCTGGTCAGCGCCCTCGAGCGCAGCTGATCCGCCGTTTCTTCCCGCCAATAAAAAACGCGTGCAACCCGAAGGGCTGCACGCGTTGTCGTTTTCAGCGGCGAGAGGCGAGCAGGGCTTCCAGCTTCTCCTGGTCACGGGCGAACAGGCGGATGCCTTCGGCCAGCTTCTCGGTGGCCATGGGGTCTTCGTTCAGCTGCCAGCGGAAGGCTGTCTCGTCCAGCACCGTACGGGCTTCGGCTTCATTGCCGGGAGCCAGGTTGCGTTGCAGTGGCGCCTGGTCGTCCGCCAGCTTCTGCAGCAGCTCGGGGCTGATGGTCAGGCGGTCGCAGCCGGCGAGCGCCTCGATCTGGCCGAGGTTGCGGAAGCTCGCGCCCATCACCACGGTCCGGTAGCCATTGGCCTTGTAGTAGCGGTAGATGCGCGAGACGGATTGCACGCCCGGATCTTCGCTACCGGTGAAGTCACGGCCTTCTGCTTTCTTGTACCAGTCGTAGATGCGCCCGACGAAGGGGGAGATCAGGAACACTCCGGCATCGGCGCAGGCAGCTGCCTGGGCGAAGTTGAACAACAGCGTCAGGTTGGTCTGGATACCCATGCGCTCCAGCTTCTCGGCGGCGCGGATGCCTTCCCAGGTGGAGGCGATCTTGATCAGCACGCGTTCACGGCCGATGCCGGCCTCCTCGTAGAGCCCCATGAGGCGTTCGGCGCGGCGCAGGGTGCTGTCGGTATCGAAGGACAGGCGCGCATCCACCTCGGTGGAGATGCGGCCTGGGATCACCTTGAGGATCTCCTGGCCAACGGCCACCCCGAAACGGTCACAAGCCAGCCCCAGGTCGCCGCCCGCGCCGGCCACGGCGCTGTCCAGCAGCTCGGCGTAACGCGGCATCGCGGCTGCCTTGAGCAGCAGGGAAGGGTTGGTGGTGGCGTCGACCGGTTTCAGGCGGGCTATCGCGTCCAGGTCACCGGTGTCGGCGACGACGGTGGTGTACTGCTTGAGTTGGTCCAGCTTGGAGGTCATGGCGAAACCTTGTCGTTGCGGATGAACTGACCTTACCCGAGCAGCAGGAGCCGCTCAACGGGCGCGTAAGGGCTTTTTCGCAGGCCATCGACCTGCCCATCACAACAGACCCGGAAAAGGGGGCGCCGGGTTCCGCAGCGGAAAAAAATTCACACTTTTATTGCGGTTTTCTCGGGCTCGTACGTCTATTCCTATAAGAACCCGAATGATCGGGGAACAGGCCGCCAGGAGATGCGGCTGAAGGCTTGCCCGCCGCGAGCCGGTGATCAACAAGGAGACCCTGATGCGAGTACATGTCATGCCCCGGGCCAAACGGGTCATCCCGCAGCCCATTGGCCTGAAGGTCGAACAGGGCGTGCCGACGCTGGAGCATCGCCTGCTGCGGCAGATGCTGCAGCAAGCCGGCTTGAAGACCAGCATGCCGCGCCTGAAGGTGCTGGAGATACTCTGCCAGTCTTCCCTGGAAGGCTGCGACATCCCCAGCCGCACGCTCCACGAGCGCCTGGTGGAAGCGGGCGAGCCGCTGTCGCTGGTCAGCGTGCGCCAGGTACTGGGACGAATGGTTGACAGTGGTCTGGTGGTCGCCCTGGGCGGCAGCCGCTATTGCCTGGCGCCGTCCTGGGAAGCGTCCATTCGCGATCAGCGGCCGCGCAGCAACTCGGCGGCCTGATCCAGCAGTGCCAGTGGGTCGGCGGTCTTGTGCACGTCGACCGACAACAACTGGCGGAAGCGCCTTGCGCCCGGGAATCCCTGGGCCAGGCCGAGGACATGGCGGGTAATGTGATGCATCTGCCCGCCGTTCCGAATATGCCGCTCAATGTAGGGCCGCATGGCAGCCAGGGCCTCGGTGCGGCTGATCTGCGGGCCAGTGCCGGCAAACAGCGCGGCATCCACTTCGGCCAGCAGGTAGGGGTTGTGATAGGCCTCGCGGCCCAGCATCACGCCATCGAAGGTCTCGAGGTGCAGCCGGCACTCGTCTAGGGTCTTGATACCCCCGTTGAGGATGATTTCCAGCTCCGGGAAGTCGCGCTTGAGCTGCGCCGCCACCTCATAGCGCAGCGGCGGGACTTCGCGGTTCTCCTTGGGTGACAGGCCTTCGAGGATGGCGATGCGCGCATGCACAGTGAAGCTGCGGCAGCCGGCGTCACGGACCTGCCCGACGAAATCGCAGAGCTCCTCGTAGCTGTCCCGACCGTTGATGCCGATCCGATGCTTCACCGTCACCGGGATATCCACCGCATCCAGCATCGCCTTGACGCAATCGGCCACCAGCGCCGGATGGCCCATCAGGCAGGCGCCGATCATGTTGTTCTGCACCCGGTCGCTGGGGCAGCCGACGTTCAGGTTCACCTCGTCGTAGCCCGCGTCCTCGGCCATCCTCGCGCAGGCCGCCAGATCCGCCGGCACACTCCCGCCCAACTGCAGCGCCAACGGATATTCCGCCTCGTCGTGACGCAGGAAGCGCTCGTGGTCGCCATTCAACAGCGCCCCGGTGGTCACCATCTCCGTGTACAACAAGGCATGGCGCGAGAGCTGGCGCAGGAAGAAGCGGCAGTGGCGATCGGTCCAATCCATCATCGGCGCCACGGAGAAGCGGCGGGACAGGGCTGGGCGCGTGGTTGCTGGCGTTGAGGCGTGTAAGGCGGTCATTCGGAAACGTCTGATTTTTGCTACTTCGGGGCCGTTTTCGATTATTTCTGCAGGTCCGTTGCTACGCTGTAGCAACTGGTTTGGGCCATGTAGCAAATCGAAATGGGGACGATTACTTCTCGCCGACGCAAGGACGGCTCCATCGGGTATACCGCGCAGATCCGGATCATGCGCGATGGCGCGAAATTGTATCAGGAAAGCCAAACCTTCGACCGGAAGCAGACGGCCCGTGCCTGGTTGCGGCGACGAGAGACGGAGCTGGCTGAGCCTGGTGCTATCGAGCGGACCAAGCGCAAGGGCGTGACGATCAGGAAGATCATCGAGCAGTACCTGGACGAGTACGAGCGGGTCCGGCCACTGGGCAAGACCAAGCGTGCGACCCTAAAGGCCATCAGCGAGACCTGGCTTGGCGAGATTGCCGATAGCGACCTGAACAGCCAGCGGCTGGTCGAGTACGCGCAATGGCGTATGAGCGAGGAGGGCGGCAAGGTTCAGGCGCAGACGATCGGCAACGACCTGTCCCACCTTGGCGCCGTGCTCTCCATCGCCAGGCCGGCCTGGGGCTACGAGATCGACCCGTCCGCGATGCCTGATGCGCGGATAGTGCTCAAGAAACTGGGGCTGATCAGCAAGAGCAAGGAACGCGATCGCCGGCCGGTCATGGCCGAGCTCGACAAGCTCCTCGAACACTTCTTCGAGATGCAGCAGCGCCGGCCAAGCTTCATCAACATGCCCAAGGTCGTCGCGTTCGCCATCTTTTCCACCCGCCGGCAGGAAGAGATCACGCGGATTCGCTGGGATGACCTGGACGAGCAGCGCCAGGCGGTGCTGGTGCGGGACATGAAGAACCCGGGGCAGAAGATCGGCAACGACATCTGGTGTCATTTGCCGGATGAGGCCTGGGCCATTCTGCAGAGCATGCCCAGGAGCCGCCCGGAGATTTTCCCGTACAACGCCGAATCCATCTCGGCGTCCTTCACCAAGGCCTGCAAGTTTCTGGAAATCGCGGACCTGCGCTTTCATGACCTTCGCCATGAGGGGGTCAGTCGACTGTTCGAAATGGACTGGGATATTCCGAGGGTGGCTAGTGTGTCTGGGCATCGAGATTGGAACTCGATGCGGAGGTACACTCATCTTAGGGGAAGAGGAGATCGATACTCCAACTGGGTTTGGTTGGATAAAGCTACTAAATAAGGTGCTGCCTATGCATGAGATTCGTATGCATAGGCAGTTGTCGATCAGAATAGCTATTAGCCATTTATATCTAACCATGTTTGACCAAGCTTGAATGCATCTATCATGGCTTTGAACTCGGTCCTAGGGTCGAGTTGATATGCCTCTGTTTCGATCGCTATCGCTTCTTCGAATTCACCATGTTCTGCCAGCACACATGCAAGCGTGTCCAGGTTGTCGGCTGACCTGAAAATAGAGCAAGCTTTTCGAGAGAGTTCTAGCGCTTGGTTAGGTGTGATTATCTGCTGAGCTCTGCGTGAGCTAACAAATTTCCAGGCTAAAACATTCCCGGGGACGGGTGATTGGGGATAGTTCTCTAGTCCGAAATAGTATTCACTGATAGCTTCGTCAATTTTTCCTTGGCTATCCAGAGTTCCTCCTCTGCATAGTCCAAAGTAGCCAAGTACATTGGCTTTCGTCATATTTGAGAGGTACGTTCCATTGTCTATCTGCTCCTTCTGGGCTCCATACATTCTCGCGTATTCATCGTCCGTGAAGCGGTTGTATCCAAAGTTGGTGTCCCAGTTGATATATTTGCCGTTTGTGAAATTCCAGCGAATAAAATTGTGGCCGGGCACTTCAACAAAGCAAATCGGTAGTCCGATTGTTTCAGAGATTGATAGATAGACTAAGCTACTCAGGTCACAGTCGACATGTGAAAAATCTTGGTTGATATTTTTTTCGATGTGTGCTCGACGGTATCGATTTTCTCCGGCGAAGATTAATTGTTGGTTCTGAAGTGGCTTGAGTTCTAAGCCTTGCGCTAGCGATGGAACCAGAAACCATGGGATGGAACAGACGAAATTGTTGGTGGTGAGTGTATGCTCTATAGAGTAAAGTTTGTTTAATGCTATTTCCGGGTCTTCATTGTCTCCGGGTGGAAGGTTGTTTGATGCTTGCTCAATTATAAGGCTGAGCCTTTCAATTGTTGCGTCTGGTACGGTTTCGGCGCGTCGGTCTTCAAGAAGAACCTCGTGCCCCGATGTGTTTCCGCTCGATGCGAGGGGTGATGATATAAGTTGGTGGAGTTCGACTCTGAATGGACTCAATGCGCGCAAATTTGAATATGCCATATAGCCTCCTCTGCTAAGTGCTTCCACAACGCTGTGATAGTGATTTTCAGTCAAACAGATCAGATGGATTAGCTGAGAGTCAGCGCAACTACTTGTTATGGCGGATGATTGGTTGCATCAGGCAGATAAGTGGCGAGCATTTACGAGGTTTTGATACGCCCCATCAACTTATCCTGTTCCACCACCGCCTTGCGGTGCCGCGCATCCAGGTACGCGGCTAAATCCCTCACATGCACCCCACGGGCCGTTTTCTGGCTCCCCTCCATGCGCACGATCGGCAGATCAATCTCGCCCGACAACACCTTGCGCTGGAACTTCTCCGGCGTCAGGTGGCTGAAGTAGTCCTGGCAGAGCCGGTCCAGTGGAACGATGGCGGTGGCGCCGTACTGGGCCATGAGCAGAAACATCGTGTTCATCGTCGTTCTCCAATTCCTTGTTATGCCCTGAACATCCAACACTTCATCGTTCCGGGCCGCGCCATCATCGGGTTGCGCTGCGCCTGATAGCTGCGCACTGCACTATCCACTGCTCTGCTGGGCTCTATGAACTTGCGGGAGCGGCTGTTGCGCAGCACCTCGCGCAGGGTGGCCACGTCGGCCAGTTGCTGGCGGTGTTCGCTGGCGCGCTGGACGAACTCGTTGAGGTGGATGGCGATCAGCTCCGGGTTCTTGCTGTGGTTCGCCACCGGGCCGTCGTCCAGGCTCTCCAGGTACTCGAACACTTCCCAGAACTCCGCCACGGCCGGGTGGTCGGCGCTGATGGCGGCCTGGCGCTCCAGGGCCATGCTCACGATGCAGCGTTGTGTTTCGCTGACCTGGTGATCGCTGAGCTGCACGGCTAGCCGTAGGCCGTCCAGGCCGGCCAGGAGTTGTGCGTGGTTCTTGATGATCCGCTCCACGCGGATCTGCCCGCGCAGCGTGTTGCCGCAGTGGCTGCAGGCTTCCTGGTCCTTGCCGGTGGCGTAGGGCTGGTCGCAGGCCACGCAGTGGGTGTGCAGGCGGCGCAGTCGGGCCTCGTGCTCGGGGATTCGCTCCTTGATGCGCTCGAGCACGGCGGCTTCCTGCTTCACCGCGTGCAGGAGGAAGTGGCTCAGTTGGTCGCCGTCCAGGGCGTTGAGCGCATCGGCCGCCGCGCGGCTCTCGTCGGTGGGGTTGAAACGCACAAAATGCAGCTTGGCGATGCGGGTGAGGATGGCCTCGGAGGCGCTCACGGGGGCGTTCTGGCTGATGGCGATGGTGCCGCGGAAGGGCGGCTCGTAGGTTTCGTTGCCGCTGGTTTTCATGCCCCGGGTACGTAGTGTGCCGCCGCCGAAGAAGTCCTTGAGCTCGTCCCAGTCGAAGGATTTCAGGTGCAGGCGGTCTGGCTCGTTGCGGTCGCCCTCGATCAGCACGACCGGCATGCCGGCCACTTGGCCCATCAGGCGGGAACGGCCTGCGGTGGACGACTTGGACGGGTCGAAACCCTCTGCGCAGCAATACCGCCGCGGTTTGCTTTTGTCGCCAAGCGCGAACTGGCTAGCCAGTGGCTCGCCGGCCTGTTCCTGCGCAAGCTCGGCGCCCGCTTCGTCGAGCGCTTCGACCTGCTGCGCAGCGTCGCGGACAGTGAGGCCCTGGCCGAGGCGCTGCGGGATAGGCAGTCCCTGGCGTTCTTCCCGGAAGGGACTTTCGGCCGCGCGCCGGGGCTGCGCCCCTTCCACATGGGCGCCTTCGTGCTTGCTGCGAACGCCGGTGTTCCGCTGGTGCCGGTCGCCATACTTGGCACGCGCACGGTACTACGCGATGGGCAGTGGTTTCCGCTATGGCAGGCGATCCACGTCAGCCTGTGTGCACCCTTGCTGGCGCAAGGGCCGGGTTGGTCAGAGGCGATCAGACTGCGGGATGCAGCAAGGGCGGTATTGCTGGAGCACCTCGATGAGTCGGAGCGTGCTCTGAGCTCCGCATGAGCGGGCAGGTGATGACCGGCATAGTTGCGCTGCGCGCAGTTCGGTGACGGTGTCCAAGGTTTCGGAGATACGCTTTGCCGTGCGCTCGTCGTTGGTGGCGAAGGTCTCCCGCACTTGGCAGTTGTCGAGGATCGAGTGGTTCTGGGCGTAGGCCTTGTCGATCTGGTTGAGCGACTGCGAGATGAGGAAGGCGCGCAACCCGCAGCGTAGAGCGGAGCGGTGCTCCTAGTCTTACACCGTTACTGACTGCCCGAATCAAACCCTGCGCTGCCCACCGAATCGCTCGGGGGCAGCGCAGGCGCCGAGCTCACTGCTTGATGGCCTGAAGGTAGTCCTTCAGGGTTTTCTCGTCGGCAGTCTTGACGGTCATGCCCTCCGGGCCAGTGCCCACATCGATGAACTGCTTGGCTGGCTCACCATTCTCTTTGAAGGCCTTCAGTTCCGGGGAGCCTTCGCGAAACACCCAGAGGCGACCATCTTTCACTTCGGTGACGAAACCAGGCTTGTCGAATTGGCTGGCAAAGGCGGTGGCGGCGAACAGGCTGGTCAGCAGCAGTGCATCCAAGGTCAGTTTTTTCTTCGTACAGCTCCCGTGTGGGTTGCGGTGCGACTGAAACTAAGGCGACTGTCATGACAAGTTCATGATGATATTCGAATATGCGAGTAGCCGGATGTTTCAGGTCGGCGTCGGTGGGGCGGTGTCTCTAAATTAAGGATAACAGGCATTACTGGTACCTTTCACAAGCTGATTTCCCGTGCGGTTCGTCCAGCCGTCTTTACCTGATATGCGAGAAATCATATATTTGATAAACCATATCTACCCAAGAGCATGGCCATGACCGTCAAGACCCGCGTGCTGTTCGTTTGCACCGCCAACGCCGCCCGATCCCAGTTCGCTGAAGCGCTGCTTCGGCACATCGATTCCGAGCACTTCGATGCTTTCAGCGCGGGCACCGCCCCAGGGGAGGTCGATCCACGTAGCTTGGCCGAGCTAGAGCACCTGGGTATCCGCACCGAGGGCCTGCGCAGCAAGTCCGTCGACGAGTTTGCCGGTGAGCGCTTCGACTACGTGATCACACTCTGTGACAAGGCGGCGTTGGAGTGCCACGCGCTGCCCGGGGCCGGCGCGGTGCTGGCCTGGCACTTCGAAGACCCGGTCATCAGCACTAAGCCTGATGCCTTCCGCCATGCCGCCCAGGAAATTGCCGAGCGCATCAAGATCTTTGTTCTGGTGAAAACCAAACGTTGAGAGCCCTATGACCGACCATCTGACCCCGACCACCGTTTTCAAATGCCTGGCCGACGAAACCCGCGTTCGCCTGATGCTGCTCATTACCCGCGAGGAGGAGTTGTGCGTCTGCGAACTCACCTGCGCCCTGGATGAAAGCCAGCCGAAGATCTCCCGCCACCTGGCGCAGCTGCGCACCTGTGGCTTGTTGGCGGATCGCCGCCAGGGGCAATGGGTGTACTACCGCCTGCATCCCAACCTGCCGGGCTGGGTACACAGCGTGCTGACGACGGCGCTGGAGGCCAACAAGTATTGGCTGAGCCCCGATTCGAAGCGGCTCGATGGAATGGGCGACCGCCCCGAGCGCGCCGCTGCCTGCTGCTGAGCGCAGCCCCGAAGAGATCGAAGTCGCGTCCAGGCCTTCCTGACGCTGCCGTTGAAGCAACTGAGCAGCGAGCAGCTCAAGGCGGAACTGGCCTTGATCGGCACCCTCTGACAGCGGAGACATGACCATGCGCAACAGTCGCCTCGCCTTTCTGGATCGCTATCTGACGGTCTGGATTTTTCTCGCCATGGCCATTGGCGTAGGGCTTGGCAGCCTGTTCGACGGGCTGCCAGTCTGGCTGAACAGCCTGTCGGTAGGCTCGACCAATATCCCCATCGCCATCGGCTTGATCGTGATGATGTACCCGCCGTTGGCCAAAGTGCGCTACGAAGAGCTGCCGGAGGTGTTCAAGGACAAACGCATCCTCGCCCTGTCCCTGGTGCAGAACTGGGTCATCGGGCCGGTGTTGATGTTTGGGCTGGCGGTCGTGTTCCTGGCAGATATGCCCGAATACATGACCGGCCTGATCCTGATCGGCCTGGCCCGTTGCATCGCCATGGTGCTGGTATGGAACCAGATCGCCGGTGGCAACAACCAGTATGTCGCCGGGCTGGTGGCCTTCAACAGCATCTTCCAGATCCTGTTCTTCAGCCTGTATGCCTGGATCTTCCTGGGCCTGTTACCACCGCTGTTCGGGCTGGAGGGCAGCGTCATCCAGATCAGTTTCGTCGACATCGCCGAATCGGTACTGATCTACCTGGGCATCCCGTTCCTGGCCGGTTTCCTGACCCGCAAGCTGCTGATCGCTCGCAAAGGCGAGAACTGGTACCGCGAGCGCTTCATCCCCCGGATCAGCCCGCTGACCCTGGTGGCCTTGCTGCTGACCATCGTCGCGATGTTCAGCCTCAAAGGCGACATGGTGCTGCAACTGCCGCTGGACGTGCTGCGTATCGCCATCCCGCTGACCATCTACTTCGTGGTGATGTTCTTCATCAGCTTCTGGATGGGCAAGCTGCTGGAGGCCGACTATCCGCGCACTACCGCGCTAGCCTTCACTGCCGCCAGCAACAATTTCGAACTGGCCATTGCGGTGGCCATCGCGACCTTCGGCCTCGCGTCCCCGGTGGCCTTCGCCACCGTCATCGGGCCGCTGGTGGAAGTTCCCGTACTGATCTCGCTGGTGGGCGTGGCCTGGTGGCTGAAACGCCGCTGGTTCGATCAGCCGAAGGGCGCGCTTACTGAGGAGTAGAACCATGACCGACGACCACATTCCCAATCTCGATGCCGGCCTGGTTGACCTGCCCACGCTGGACAAGCTGGGCAGTCCGCTGACGGCCATCCACAAGCCGCGCATCCTGCTGCTCTACGGCTCGACCCGCGAGCGTTCGTTCAGCCGTCTGCTGACCCACGAAGCAGCCCGGCTGCTGGAGCATTTCGGCGCCGAGACACGGATCTTCGATCCTTCCGGGATGCCGCTACCGGATGACGTTCCTGAAAGTCACCCCAAGGTGCGGGAGCTGCGCGAACTGGTGCTCTGGTCGGAAGGCCAGGTGTGGTGCTCGCCCGAGCGCCACGGCTCGATGAGCGCGGTGTTCAAGGCGCAGATCGACTGGATTCCGCTGGCCATGGGCGCGGTACGCCCGACCCAGGGCAAGACCCTGGCAGTGATGCAGGTTTGCGGTGGTTCGCAGTCGTTCAACGTGGTTAATCAGCTGCGGGTGCTGGGCCGCTGGATGCGCATGTTCACCATCCCCAACCAGTCCTCGGTGCCCAAGGCCTACCTGGAGTTCGATGAAGCCGGGCGGATGAAGCCGTCCTCCTTCTACGACCGCGTGGTGGACGTCATGGAGGAACTGGTGAAGTTCACGCTGCTGTTGCGCGAGCGTTCGGACTACCTGGTCGACCGCTACTCCGAACGCAAGGAATCGGCGGAAGAACTCTCCAAACGCGTCAATCAACGTTCCATCTGATTCAGACAGTCATACGAGAACACGAGCATGAGCATCAAAGTCGGTATCAACGGTTTCGGTCGTATCGGTCGCCTGGCGCTGCGCGCCGCCTGGGATTGGCCTGAGCTGGAATTCGTCCGCATCAACGACCCGGCGGGTGACGCCGCCACCCACGCCCACCTGCTGAACTTCGATTCGGTGCACGGTCGCTGGCAACACGAAGCGGGCAGTGATGGCGATTGCGTGGTGATCGGCGGCAAGCGCATCCAGGTGACGGCCAACAAGGCCATCGCCGATACCGATTGGAGCGGTTGCGACCTGGTGATCGAGGCCAGCGGCAAGATGAAGACGGTCGCCGTGCTCCAGGCCTACCTGGATCAGGGCGTGAAGCGCGTGGTGGTCTGTGCGCCAGTCAAGGAAAAGGGCGCGCTGAATGTCGTCATGGGCGTCAACCAGCACCTGTTCGACCCGGCGCAGCACCGCATCGTCACCGCCGCGTCCTGCACCACCAACTGCCTGGCCCCGGTGGTCAAGGTGATCCACGAAAGCCTTGGCATTCGCCATGGTTCGATCACCACCATCCACGACCTGACCAACACCCAGAGCATCCTCGATACGCCGCACAAGGACCTGCGTCGTGCCCGCGCCTCGGGCATGAGCCTGATCCCCACCACCACCGGTTCGGCCACCGCCATTGCCGAGATCTTCCCCGAGCTGCGCGGCAAGCTGAACGGCCACTCCGTGCGCGTGCCACTGGCCAACGCCTCGCTCACCGACTGCGTGTTCGAGGTGGAGCGCGCCACCACCGCCGAAGAGGTGAATGCCCTGCTCAAGGCCGCAGCCGAAGGCCCGCTGAAGAACATCCTGGGTTACGAAGAACGCCCGCTGGTGTCCATCGACTACCGCACCGACCCGCGCTCCTCGATCATCGATGCGCTATCGACCCTCGTGGTCAACGGCACCCAGGTGAAGGTCTACGCCTGGTACGACAACGAATGGGGCTACGCCAATCGTGCGGCGGAGCTGGCTCGAATGGTCGGCGCGGCGGAGTAACTGGCGATCATGAAGGCGTTGTCAGCCCTGCCCACGGAAGTGCGCCAGTATCTGCTGGTCACCGGTAACTACTGGGCATTCACCCTCACCGACGGCGCGCTGCGCATGCTGGTGGTGCTGCACTTCCACACCCTGGGCTACACGCCGCTGCAGATTGCCGCGCTGTTCCTCTTCTACGAAATCTTCGGCGTGGTCACCAATCTGGTGGGCGGCTACCTCGGCGCTCGCCTGGGGTTGAACCGCACCATGAACATCGGCCTCGGCCTGCAAGTGCTGGCCTTGCTGATGCTCACCGTGCCGACCGCCTGGCTGACGGTGCCCTGGGTGATGGGCACCCAGGCACTCTCCGGCATCGCCAAAGACCTGAACAAGATGAGCGCCAAGAGCTCCATCAAACTTCTGGTGCCAGACAGCCAGCAGGGCACGCTGTACCAGTGGGTGGCCCTCCTCACAGGCTCGAAGAATGCGCTCAAGGGCGTGGGCTTCTTCCTCGGTGGTGCGCTGCTGGCCTTGCTTGGTTTCACGGGCGCCGTGCTGGCGATGGCGGCGGTGCTGGCGCTGATCTGGCTGGGCAGCCTGGTGCTGCTGAAGAAGGACCTGGGCAAGGCCAAGGCCAAGCCGAAGTTCCGTGACATGCTCTCCAAGAGCCGGGCGATCAACATCCTTTCGGCCGCGCGGTTGTTCCTCTTTGGCGCCCGTGATGTCTGGTTTGTGGTGGCCCTGCCGGTGTACCTGAGTACGGTATTCGGCTGGGACTTCTGGCTGGTCGGCGGTTTCCTCGCCGCCTGGATCATCGGCTACGGCATCGTGCAGTCCTTCGCCCCGTACCTCACCGGCAAGAAGAACGGGCATGTACCGGACGGCCGCGCCGCTTTCACCTGGGCCCTGGCCCTGGCCGGATTGCCCGCGCTGATCGCCCTGGGGCTCACCGCCGGTTGGTCGGCACAAGCGGTATTGCTCGGTGGGTTGATGCTGTTCGGCGTGCTGTTCGCGGTGAACTCCTCGCTGCACAGCTACCTGATCGTCAGCTATGCCAAGGAAGACGGGGTGTCCCTGGACGTGGGCTTCTACTACATGTCCAACGCTCTGGGCCGCCTGCTCGGCACGCTGCTCTCGGGCTGGGTGTTCCAGCAGTACGGACTGGAGGCCTGCCTGTGGGTTTCCAGCGGATTCGTGCTGCTGGCGGCGCTGATTTCCATCGCGCTGCCTCGGCACCAGACGCCAACAGTGTAAGGCTGGCGTCTCGGTAGGTTAGTTGTAGTCGCTGCCTGGTTTTCTCGATCGACAGAAGGGCCACCACAGCTGGGCACACCAAGGGTCGCCGGGATCATTGGGAATGCCGTAGCGCTTCGGATAGCGGTCGCGGGTGAAGTTGGCCGTACCAAACAACGTGTCCCAGATGTACAGCAGTTGGCCGAAATTGTGGTGCGGTGGATTGCCGTGTTCGTCCAGCTCAGCGTGGTGGGCACGGTGGGTGCTGGGAAGCTGGACGAAGCGCTCCAGCAGCCATGCCAAGGGCGAAAGCCAGCGTATCCGATATAGGTCTTTGTCCCAGGCGAAGGCGCTGTGCACCAGCACGTTGGCAGAGCCGAAGATCAGATGGCTGATCAGCACCGCCTCACCCAGGCCCAGGTAGACCATCACGCCGGCGTACCAGATGTCCGGCATGAACATGAACCATCGCCAGTTCTCCCGGTAGGCCACGCTGATGCTCATCGCGGTCGCCGTGTGGTGGGTGCGGTGCATGTGCCACATGAAAGGCAGCGTGTGGCCCAGGCGGTGATACCAGTAGTGGAGAAAGTCCGCCGGAATGACCACCAGCAGGACGGCCTGCCAAAGTGGTAGCGGGGATAGGCTACCCGCCCAGCCAGGCGCCCATTGGGTGAGGGCTATCGCGGCAAGGGCGATGATCGCCGGTTTGATCAGCAAGGCGAACTGAGCAAGGCTGATGGCATCGACCGCGAGTTCATCAGGTTGCCGCCGATTCAGCAGGCGTCCAGCGAGAAGCTCCATGCTTCCCAGCACAATCAACAGGGTGCTGACGACCCAGGTATCGAGATGCGACATGACACTTTCCTCAAATGCGAGGAGCGCAGTGTCAGTAATCCGGGAAGCGGTTTACTTGAAGGATTTTGTGGTCGTTGGCCTGCGACGGTCGAAGACCAAAAGTGCGCAGGCAAATGCGAGACAGGTGGGCGGAGTCAGCGAAACCGGCAGAATGGGCCACTTCGGTTGCACCATGGGCACCACTCAACGCCTCCAGGGCGCGGCGCAGCTTCTGCCACAACAGCAATTTTCGCAGCGGGATACCGATGCTGTCCTGCAGCCAATGCGAGCAGTGGGCTTGGGTGCTCGGATAGCGCAGGCGAAAGGACTGCCAGAGCTGTTCTGCCGAAGTTTCGATGTCGGCGTCCTTCACCAGAGCCAACAGGTGCTCCAGGCGCGGATTCGGGGCTGCTGATGGTTGGTGGTTCTGAGTCAGCAAGCGATCCAGCCAAGTATCGAACGCCTGCTGTGTTGCTACTTCGACAAGAAGGGCCCGACCTGCACGAGCCACTTCGAAGCGATGCGCCGCGCCTGGACTCAGGCGGGCCCAATGCAGAAGCCGCGCATAGGCAGGGTGGCTCGGTTCAACCGTGATGCTGACGTGCGGCTGCGGGCGGACGAATCGCCGCCGAATCTCAGGGGCCAGCAGCCAGGCATCTGCTGCAAGAGCGGACTGACCATCGATTTCCAGCTCAAGCGGTTCACCGTCGGCGAGCAGCAGGGTCATCCCCGGACGTTGGTTGTAGCCGTTCGGCAGTGACCCGGCCCTGACAATGAAGCAGGCTCTGCCGATCAGAAGCTGGTTTACTGCCATGGATGCTCGTTGCGAATTCAGTTAGTGATCAACATCAGGAAAGCGGGTGGATTCGTTCAGGATCCCCCTCCAACTCACCCCGACATAGGCTAGAGACTCTTCCAGAGGTAACTAGCAGAGGATGGACAGAGTGATTTGAATTGCAGCGTGCTTGCAATGTCGGCCGGCGCCAACTGACGTTGCGTAAGCACGTAGCCGATCCGTTCAAAGAACGGTGCCTGATCCGTGGTCAGAAGATGTAAACGCTCGATCCCGGCTCGGTGTGCGAGCTTTTCCACTTCGCTGACCACCTGGCTACCGAGCCCGCGCTTTCGCTGCTGAGGAACAATCAGAACAGAGCGCAGAAGGGCATCCGGCCCATATATTTCCAGGCCTGCATAGCCGATGTGCTGCCCATCGAACTGGAAGGCAAAGAAGACCCGACCAGGAAGGGCGACGTCATCGTCCGGTAGGTGCGCTTCTTGAAGTGCCTGCACGAGAGTCGGCAGATCTGTCGGTGAGACAATTGCGAACTGGAGTGAGTTGGTTGTCACGTTCTTCAACCTTCGTGAACTGGGCAGATGATCGCTCATCTCTCAAGCTCCGTAGCTAATCAAACTGAATCGCCCTGGCTTTCCTGGACACTCTCCAAGCAACACCAGGGGGTGGATAATCTCTGGCGCTAACCGAGGCGTTTGCGGATCTCGTTGAAGGCTCGCTGAATCACTTTCTTCTGCTCGGGGTCGATCTCCAGTTCACGACATAGGGGCTGCCACCCGGAAAGGGCATCGAGGGTTTGCTCGATGTAGAGATTCGGGTTCAGGTAGCGAAAGGGAGCGCAAACCTGCTTCAGCTTCTCGCGAGTGGCCAAACCCGCACCGTTGAAAGAGGTTGTGTGCTCATCCGCGTATCCCCGTACAGGGGCATAGGTCAGGTCGTAGGCCGGGGCCAGTACCCATCGCCCCTGATCGTGCAGGAATGCGAAGTTCTTAGCGTGATCGTCATGGTTGTGGGTCAGAGCGTTGAACACCATGAGCCTCGCCATGCGCTCGACCTCTGCCGCATGGTTGGTGATAGCGTTGGTCGCTTTCAGTAGATCTGAATAATCCAGCGATGGAGCACTGTAATCGGCATAGAGAATGCCGCTAGCGGTCATCATGTGGACTTTGTCATTGCCATTCCGATCGAAGCGTTTGGCTGAAAAGAAACGCTCGGTTCCAGTTGAATGCGTGACTGTGAGCAGATTGCTCGCGGCCATCTTCACCCCGGCACGTTCTGCCAATACCGAGTAGGCGTACTCGATGGCTCCCGTGTCACGATGTTCGGTTGGTGCCCGGAATTTCACTAGCCAATGCTGGTAGCCGGCCGGAAGCTGCTTGAAGGATGTACTGCACTGCCTTCCATCTGGGGATAGGGCGACAACAACCTTGGGCCGGGCACCGGCAGGGGAGCCGCCAGCCAAGCGCAGAGCATCAAGGGTGGACGAGGTTTCTCCTTCGTAGACAGCCTGCGACTCCTGATAAAGCTGGGCCAGGTCAATACCATCAACGTCGGCGGTGTGCTCGAAGACTGGGCGAAACTCCAATGCCCCCATGCCTCTGTCGGCCATGTAAGCCAGCCGATCGAGCGGAGAAATCTCTCTACGGTCCTTCCCATGCTTGGCAAGGAAGTAACGATCCATGAGCAGCATGCCCCAGCCGTCCGGCAGGGAGTCGGCAAGCGCTCCTGGTAGGCCAGCGAAAAGGACTGGATCTGCTGCTTTCTGTGGTTGGGTGGTGAATTCCATGTTCAGGGGGGACAGGTTGAAGCCTTGCGTCACCCAATGCGGGTGATAGGCAAAGTAGATGCCCTGTCGACTGGCGACTAGCTCCCCGACAGGTTTGCCCGCGAGCAATACCTCGACGGTTTTGAAGGGTCTCATTGGCGTCCTCGGGTGCGTCCTGCCTGTTTGATTTCTTCAAGCGAAATGGGGCGCTCATGCTTGAACAGCTCGGCGAGTTGGCGCGTGGCACCAAGTGCAGTGGCGATGAGCACTAGTGCATCGAGGGTGATCTGTCCACTGGACTCGAACCGCTTGATAGTCGACTCGGAAACACCCGCCATCTGCGCCAAGGACTTGCGGGAGAGGTTTTGTGCGAGACGCGCCTCCCGGGCGTTGGCACCGATCTTCTGGGTCAGTTCGCCGGGGGCGAGCAGGGAGTGGGTCAGGGCCAAGATTTTCTCTAAAATAACGGTTCAATTATGAACCATTATACACGTAAATCATTGATAATGGTTCAAATGTGATCCGTTGAATGTGTAGCTATGGTTGGCGCTAGGGCCAGAGTAATGTGAGCAGTCTTCGATAGGGGCTGATCTCGTGCCAAGTGGTCGAGTTGTCCTCCACGTTGGGGGACAGACCAGGCTTCATGGATGCTCGCCTTCAAACAGCCCCAGGCTTCGAGATGGCGCATGGATGCCGACGTCGTTTGGTGTGCGATGGTGGAGCACTCGGGAACCGAACCCGCGTCCGCCTTATGAGCTAGATAAGTCGCTTGACTTCTAGCCTGCCAGGCGCAGACTTTGTCAAGTATTGCAACAATCCCCTCGGGCTTGGCTGGATTTGGTTTCCGGCGCTTGCGTGCCGCAGTTGTCGTTCGACTGGCGAGGCATGCTGAAGCTGGCGCTGGATATTCAGGAAACCGACAAGCAGTACAGGATTTCCTTCGACGTTCCCGGTGTCGAGGAAAAGGACATCCAGATAACGCCCGACAACGACGTGCTGATGGTGCGAGGTGAACAGCGTCAGGAGCATGAGAAGAGGGAAGGCGGCTTCCCTCGTGTCGAACGCTCCTACGGCAGTTTCCGGCGTGCACTGAACCTGCCTGACGATGCCAACCAGGACTCGATCAAGGCCTCATTTAAGAATGAGGTGCTCACGATCACCATGGACAAGCGCAAAGCGAGTGCACCGAAGCACGGCCGTTCGATTCCGATTGAAAGCTGACTCGGAAATCCCGTTGCGGTCGCCACGAAATCCAACCAGGAGATGAGGTGCCGCGGCATGCTGCACCTCGTCATCTGAATGTCTCTAGGAGCGTCCGCATGGCCAGGAAACAATGCCAAATCTGCGGCCAACCCGCCACGACTCGGGTGGAAGCTAATCTCAATGGTCGCCGCACCACCATGCTGTTGTGTGACGACCACTACCGCCAATTGGTGCGCCAGCAAAAACGCGCCATTTCCCCGCTGGAAGCCCTTTTCGGCTCGCGCAGCGGCTTGTTCGAAGACTTTCTCGGCAGTGATTTCTTCCGCATCGGCGAAGACTCGGCACCAGTTGCGGCTGATGCCGATGAAGTGGTCGATGCGTCGTTTGGCGAACCAGCCGCCACAGGGGCTGGCACCCCGCGCCGTCGCGGCAGCGGGCTGGCCAGCCGCATCAGCGAACACTCCGAGGCACTGTTGCAGGAAGCTGCGAAGCATGCTGCGGAGTTCGGTCGCTCCGAAGTCGATACGGAACACCTGCTGCTGGCGCTGGCCGACAGCGATGTGGTTAAGACCATCCTGAGCCAGTTTAAGATCAAGGTCGATGATCTAAAGCGCCAGATTGAAGCCGAAGCCAAGCGCGGCGACACGCCGTTTGAAGGCGAGATCGGCGTGTCGCCACGCGTGAAGGATGCGCTTAGTCGCGCCTTCGTCGTATCCAATGAACTAGGACACTCATACGTCGGGCCCGAGCACTTCCTGATCGGTCTGGCCGAAGAGGGCGAAGGGCTGGCCGCCAACTTGTTGCGTCGCTATGGCCTTACGCCACAGGTCCTGCGCCAGCAAGTAAACAAGGTGGTCGGCAAAGGCGCGGAGGATGGTCGCGCCGAGACGCCGACCAATACGCCGGAGCTCGACAAGTACTCGCGCGATCTCACCAAAATGGCGCGTGAGGGCAAGCTGGATCCGGTCATCGGACGCGCGCAGGAAATCGAAACCACCATAGAGGTTCTGGCGCGGCGCAAGAAGAACAACCCCGTATTGATCGGCGAGCCTGGCGTGGGCAAGACCGCCATCGTCGAGGGGTTGGCACAGCGCATGGTGGCCGGCGAGGTGCCCGAGACGCTGCGCGACAAGCGCCTGGTCGAGCTGAACATCAATTCCATGGTGGCCGGGGCGAAGTACCGTGGCGAGTTCGAGGACCGCGTGCAGAAGGTGCTGAAGGAGATCTCCGAGCACCAGGGCGAGATGATTCTATTCATCGACGAGGTGCACACCATTGTTGGTGCCGGCCAGGGCGGTGGCGAAGGCGGGTTGGACGTGGCCAACGTCTTCAAGCCGATGATGGCGCGCGGAGAGCTTAACCTGATCGGCGCGACGACGCTCAACGAGTACCAGAAGTATATCGAGAAGGACGCCGCGCTGGAGCGGCGCTTCCAGCCGGTCATGGTGCCCGAGCCAACCTTGGCGCAGACCATCATGATCCTGCGCGGCCTGCGCGATACCTTCGAAGCGCACCACAAGGTCAGCATCACCGAGGACGCGATCATCGCGGCCGCCGAGCTGTCCGACCGCTATGTCACCGCGCGCTTCCTGCCGGACAAGGCCATCGATCTGCTCGATCAGGCTGCCGCACGCGTGAAGCTATCGGCGACGGCCCGCCCCGTTGCGGTGCAGGAGTTGGAGTCCGAACTGCACCAGTTGCGCCGGGAGCAGGACTACGCGGCTTCCCGCAAGCAATACGACAATGCAGCGGAGATCGGCAAGCGCATTGAAGCAAAGCAGGCCGAACTCAAGAAGCTGGTCGAGGACTGGGAGCGCGAGCGCGGCTCGGGCAGCGCCGAAGTCAAGGCGGAACACGTGGCGCAGATCGTCTCGCGCCTGACCGGCATCCCCGTCAATGAGCTGACGGTGGAAGAGCGCGAGAAGCTGCTGCACCTGGAGCAGCGGCTGCACGAGCGCCTGGTGGGGCAGGACGAGGCGGTGCGGGCTGTGGCGGATGCGGTGCGGTTGTCGCGCGCGGGTCTGCGCGAAGGCAGCAAGCCCGTGGCCACGTTCCTGTTCCTGGGCCCCACCGGCGTCGGCAAGACCGAGCTCGCCAAGGCGCTGGCCGAATCCATCTACGGCGACGAGGGCGCCCTGTTGCGCATCGACATGTCGGAGTACGGCGAGCGCCATACCGTGGCACGGCTGGTGGGCGCCCCCCCGGGCTACGTCGGCTACGATGAAGGCGGCCAGCTCACGGAGAAGGTCCGCCGCAAGCCCTACAGCGTGCTGCTGCTCGACGAGATCGAGAAGGCCCACCCCGACGTCTACAACATCCTGCTGCAGGTGTTCGACGACGGGCGGCTCACCGACGGCAAGGGGCGCGTGGTGGACTTCACCAACACCATTATCATCGCCACCTCCAATCTGGGATCCGACATTATTCAGCGCCGGTTGAAGACGCGCGGAGCGGCCGGCGAGGAGTACGAGAAGACCAAGACAGAGGTGATGGACGTGCTGCGCGGACACTTCCGCCCCGAGTTCCTCAACCGCATCGACGAGATCATCGTCTTCCATGCGCTGGGCAAGGAGGAGATTCGCCACATTGTCGGCCTGCAACTCGATCGCGTGGCCCGCAATGCCGCGAGCCAGGGCGTGATGCTGACGTTCGATGGGGCGTTGGTCGATCACTTCGCCGAAGAAGGCTACAAGCCCGAATTCGGTGCCCGCGAGCTCAAACGGCTGATCCGCAGCGAGCTGGAAACGGCACTGGCGCGCGAGATGCTCGGCGGCGGCATCGGCAAGGGTGATCATGCCTGTGCACGTTGGGACGACAAGGCGGAGCGGGTCGAGTTCGACCGAAAGCAACCCGCGCCGGCCAGCGACGAAGCGTCCGCCGAATCTGCGCAACCGCCGGGTTCGTCCAAGGAGACGAACAAGGGGACGCGCAAGAGGAAGTCCGAAAGTAGCAAAGCCTGAAGCGCGGGGCTGCCCCGATCCTGAACATTCGAGACGGGCAGCCCGTGCTTTCTCTTTGAGGCGGCCGGGCACCTCCTCATGCACGGGCGTGACCTGTGGCTTGATTCGGCTGATGGACCATCGCCTTCTGTTGCTGCTGATGCTGCAGAACTCCTGGCAAGCGCTCCACCAGCGCCGCAGACGACCTTGCGCGGGCTACATGGCGTACGAGGCGCAGCGACCGTGATTTTTCGTTGGAATGGCCTGTTTCTGCAGGAGTGGCGCATGAATAACAGCACTCAGACCGGGACGACACTCGAACGACTCCGTCGTGAATGGGCGGTTATGACGTTTTACGAACGCTTCGAGCAGACCGTCGCCCTCATCCTTTCAGTGGTGATCGCGGTGATTATTGTGGTGTCGTTGGTGCAGCTGATTCAAATTGTCTTCAGCCTGCTGATCATCGATGCATTCAATCCGCTCGACCACAAGATCTTCCAGAGTGTGTTCGGCATGATCATGACGCTGCTGATCGCGATGGAGTTCAAGCATTCCATCGTGCGCGTGGTCTTGCGCCGTGACAGCATCATTCAGGTCAAGACGGTCATCCTGATCGGGTTGATCGCGCTGTCCCGCAAGTTCGTGATCCTCGATCCCGATGTCAGCCCGGCCAAAGTCGCGGCGCTGGCTGGCGCCACCCTGGCCCTGGGGCTGACCTATTGGCTGTTGCGTGAGCGCGATGACCGAATTGCCTAGCAAGTTGGTCAACCGGGGCTTACCGGCCGTGCCGATTTCACGCTATGCGCCCAGCACCGTCGTCAACGCCTTTGCAACCGGTTCGAAGCGCCATTCAGCCATTGCGCTGATCGCCACCGGCAAACCCCGACTGACCAGGAACTCAATCGCCCGGGCGGCTTGCCGGGCTGGGCGCGAAGCGGAAAACTCGTCGAGGAATCCGGTGGGGCCAGGGCAAAGATTCAACGTGAAAAAGAGTGGGAATATCAAATTCCATATTCGTTTAAGCCGGGACTTGAAAACCTCGAAACCGCTTACATATTTCCCGTCGTCAGGGGCCGGATATTGGAGCTCCGAGCCTCCTGTTCGAGATCATGTCAGTCAACCGGAGGAGGATTGTCATGTACGAGTCCCTTCTTAATCTGTCGAGCGATCCCATTGCCGAGTTCGAGAGGCTGCAGCGCGAACTGCAGCAAGTCCTGGGGCCGGGTCTCGGGCGTCCGGGCAGCATTCGCGCCTTGGCCAGCGGCGCTTTCCCTGCCATCAACGTAGGAAGCACGCCGTCCAGCATGGAGATCTACGCCTTCGTTCCCGGCGTCGACCCGAACGACCTCGATCTGCAGATTCACCGAGGGTTGCTATCGATATCCGGCGAGCGCCGGCCGGTACGCAGCGCGGAAGAGGGTAATTGCTCCGTATACGCCAACGAGCGTTATTCCGGACGCTTCAAGCGTACCGTGAGCCTCAATGATGAGGTCGATACCGACAAGGTAGAGGCTCACTGTTGCGACGGCGTTCTGCGCATCTCTCTGCCCCGGCGAGAGGCTGCTCAACCCAGGCGCATATCCATTCAGTAACAGCATCGGTTTGAAGGAGGAATCACCATGAACGACAAGCAAGCGGTCGTGCGCGGCGAGACTGAAACCCAAACACTGCTGCCGCGTGTCGATGTATTCGAAGACGACAACGGAATCCAATTGATTGCCGACCTTCCGGGGGTGCCCAAGGAGCGTCTCGTGGTCAATGTGGAAGGTGACACGCTTGTGCTGGAAGGGGAGATCATGCCGGAGATGTCCGAACAGCTGGAGGCCGTCTACGCTGAGGTCCAGCTGTCGCGATTCCGGCGAGCCTTCACCTTGAGCTCCGAGCTGGATACGACCCGGATCGACGCTGAGCTACGGGACGGCGTGTTGAACTTGCGCGTTCCCAAGCATGCGCATGCCCAGCCGCGCAAGATCGTCGTGAAAAGTGAGTAGGACCTTGAGTGTGTGGAGGTCGACCCCATGGACAAACTAGCTGAACTCAAGCATGGCCTGGAGGAAACCTGGCATTCGCTAGGCGAGGGCTGGCGTCAGCTTCGCAATCGTACCAGCGAGGCCCTGACGCGCTTCACGCCCGACAACCGGAGCAGGAACTCGTCGGAGGATGCTGCCTCGTCACCGGCACTTGCCTCGAACTGGGGATTGCTGGCCGGCGATCTTTACGAGGATGGCGACCAGGTCGTCGTTCGCCTCGAGGTGCCGGGAATGGTGAAGGAGGATCTGAATCTGGAAGTGCGGGGAGATGTCCTGATCATTTGCGGTGAAAAGCGCATCGAGCAGGAGCAGGGCAATGGGCGTTATCGCGTCCGACAGTGCACCTTCGGCAGTTTCCGACGCACCTTCCAGCTCCCCGCTCCAGTGATTGCCGAGAAGGCCAGGGCCAAGTGCAGCAATGGTGTGCCGCGTATCGAACTGCCCAAGGAAGCGCGCGCGTGGCCGGCGCATCGAGGTTCGCCAGGGCTGACACTGCGACGCCTGGCGATCATCCTGCCGGTTACAGGCAAGGGAAATTGCCTCGTCACCGCGGTAGCCCGCCCGCGACAAACTCGCGGGCGGGCTGTTCTTCAACCGAGGAAGTAGAAGGCGCCAGAACTCACCACTCCGGATTACAGCAATGTGATGAGGCGGTAGCCCGCGTCAGCGGGGTGACTTCACTGAGGCGAGGATTGCCCTCGTTCAACGTATGCTTCAATGCGGCGTAACCTGTCGTCGGGTGAAGTGTCGATTCACTTTAGTCGTCACCTCTCCGCTCGCATGTCACCTCTTCCTTGTACTCGTCTCGCTTGGCCTCAATCTTGACCTGGCACGGACCATCCCGGAACTCGCGTTTCCACTCGCCGTGCTTCCAGGTCCTTCCCCTGCCATCCGGACATTTGATTTCCTTCTTGTACTGGTTGCCATCGGAGACTTCCTTGACCCGGCAGGGACCATCCCGGTACTCATCTTCCCAATCTTCATCGCCATCCCAACGATGATCCGCAATGACGCTCCCGGACCCGCCGATTGCCGCGATCAGCATCAACGGCCCAATGAGTGAACCTGCCTTCATGCCATAACCTCGGCTGACATTGTCTTTGAATATGCACCAAGCCGTTTCATTTCAGCGGGGCTGGCCAGGTACAAACTCAGACACGGAAGTCGCACTTTTGCTCTCTCTCCTCCTGAAAATATTTGAGGGTTGCAAGTCGGGATCCTGCTTCGCCATAAAATTGACTTGGTCGTTTCTTTGGCGGCAAAGGCGCTATAAGCAATTGAGTTATTACCTAATGTTTCGGCATGGCATTTTGCCAGATGGGCGGTCTGCTGCGCGCCAGAAAACCTGCTTTTACTGAAAGATGCGACATCATTCGCTCAACAAGAAGCGATCTTGCAGTACTGAGATTCGGCGCAGGGGAGAGGACATTCGACAAACCGTGGCTAGGGCGGTGTGAGAGGGCATGCGTTGAGAATGGGGTGATGGAACAACCAGATGCGAACCAGCAAGCGGAACAACAAGGGGATTTTTTCGGAACAACAGATCAAAAGCGACACTAATCGGCGAACGTTTCTACGGCTTTCGGCTGCTGTCCTGGCGGCACCGTGGCTCCCTGCGAGCCGGCCCGGCCATGCCGTCGAATGGGTCACCACGCCGCAGCCGATTTTTCCACCCAGTCCGGTGACCCGGCCATGGATGGAAGAGCTTCCACCGATCATCGTTCCGGTGGCACATGCCGAAGCATTTGATCCCGCGCCGACAAGTGAACCCAATATCGGGGCGGGTGAGGCGGGACGTGATGCGCACCAGCGCTATGAAGAATTGACCGGTGTGCTGGGAACTCCCGAGCTATACGAGCTGCGCGTGGTGCAGAATTCGGAATGGATCACCCACCCTGATTTGCCTAAGCAAAAAGTCTGGGCATACCGTGGAAGCAATCCTGATGCGACCGTTCCGGCGACCATTTTTGCTACATACGGGCATCCGGTGCTCTGCCGTATCTATAACGACCTGCCGCAGAATCACGTCGGCTTCGGCACGCCGGAGATTTCCACGCACCTGCACAATGCGCACACGCCCTCGGAGAGCGATGGCTTCCCTGGGGATTATTACAGCGGAAAAAAGGCGGGGCCGACGCTGAGCAAGTCAGGCCCTGAGCAGGGACGAGGGCAGTTCAAGGATCACTTCTACCCCAATATCTACGCTGGGTACGATGAGTTGCAAAATGGCATCGGCGACTATCGGGAGGCCCTGGGGACGCTCTTCTATCACGACCACACTCTGGACTACACCGCCCCCAACGTCTATCGCGGGCTGATCGGCTTCTACCTGCTGTTCGACCATATCGATTCAGGCGACGAGCGCGATCCCCGGCCCAGCGCGCTGCGCCTGCCCAGCCATCCGTACGACTACCCGCTGGCCTTCGGCGACCGCCGCTTCACGCCAATGCCTGACGGGCAGCTGTTCTACGACCAACTCCACGCCGAAGGCGTACTGGGCGACAAGGTCGTGATCAATGGCAAGATCGAGCCGGTTCTACGGGTGGCGGCGCGTAAGTACCGATTGCGCCTGCTGAACAGCGGGCCCAGTCGGTTCTACGATCTCTACTTGGTGAATTCGCGCAATGTCGTGCAGCGGTTCACCTACATCGCCAACGACGGCAACCTGCTTCCCGAAGCGCTGTTCAACTTCACCCATGTCAGGCTGGGGGTCGCCGAGCGGGCCGACATCATCGTCGACTTCTCCCAATACCCGATCGGCACTGAACTGTTCCTGACTAACCGCTTGCGCCAGGACAGCACGCGTAAGCCGCGGGACTCCAAAGCGCCCGGTACTCGCGTGATGAAGTTCATTGTTGACCGCCATCCGCCTGAGCAGGACCTGAGCCAAGTGCCCCGGTTCTTGCGCCCGTTGCCCGATCTTCCATCAGCCGAAGAGTTGAAGAAACTGCCCGTGCGGCGCTGGGAGTTCGATCGGCGCAACGGGCTGTGGCAGGTCAATCGGCAACTAGTGGACGTCAATCGGCCAAGGGCGCGGGTGCGCCAGGGCAGCGCGGAGATCTGGGAGTTCGCCAGTACGGGGGGCGGCTGGTCGCACCCGATTCACTCGCACTTCGAGGAAGGGATCATGCTCAAGAAGCTGGTCGATGGCGTCGAAGTGCCGATTCCGCTGCATGAGCGTGGACGCAAGGATTCTTTCGTGCTCGACCAGACCATGACCATGGTCGTGCTCTTTCGCTTCCGGGATTTCAAGGGCAAGTACGCGATGCACTGCCATAACGTGATCCATGAGGACCACGCCATGATGGTGCGCTGGGACCTTGAAGACGACCAAGACGACGAAGAACCGAATGCCTAGGAGTGCCAACTCATGAACACGAGAAGAAATCTGCTGGTAGGTGCCGGCCTCCTGGGTGTGGTTGGAGTCGGGGGCGCGCTCGGGCTGGGCGCCTCCGTTGGCGGTCGGTCGGATCGCCCCAACCGTACCGCCAGCCAACTGCCCAACGTGATACTCACCAACCAGTACGGCAGGTCGGTGCGCTTCTACGATGACCTGATCCGCGGCAAGGTCGTTGCGATCAACATGATGTACACCTCGTGCGCCGGCACCTGCCCAACCGCCACTGCCAACCTGCTGAGGGTGCAGCGGCTGCTGGGGGCGCGCCTGGGGCGACAGGTTCATCTGTACTCCATCACCCTGGCGCCCGAACTGGACACCCCCCACGTTCTTCGGGAGTACGCCAAGCGCCAAGGCGTGGGGCCAGGCTGGTGGTTCCTGACGGGCGCAGCGGCGGACATCGAGCAGGTGCGTGTCAGTCTTGGATTCTATGATCCCGAGCCGGACGTGGATCGGGACAAGAACTCGCACTCCGGCATGTTGCGCATCGGCAATGACCGGGTCGAGCGCTGGACCATGGCGCCAGTGCTGGGTACAGCCGAGCAGATCCTGGACACGATCGATCACGTGGATGATGTGTGAAACAGGTGGCGACGAGCGTTGCCGCGCATCATGGCCAGGGCCGATACCCAGCGCACTCTGCCAGCGCGCTGCTTGAGCCAATTCAAGAACGGCCTTGAGCTCTTTCGATCCACCCAACATGGCCGAGCCGGCAAAGGACGTCGGCACAGGCCGTGCAATGCGCGGCGTATCGGCAACTCCTGGGGTTAGTTCTCCGGCTTCCGGCGCGCTCTGGATTTGCGCGTCTGGTCCCGGGGCACGTGCAGGTAGGACATGACGCTCTCGGTGAGTTCGGCCGCCAGCTTCACGGCTTCCTTGTTGCGTGTCATCACGGCGGCAACCAGGCTTTCGATCACGGCCAGCACGGCGGCGTTCGAGCTGATCAGAACGGGGTGTTCGGCAGGCGCGAACAGCACATGCTCGGCGAGCTGCACCAGCGGGGAGGCCGGAGAGTCGGTGATGGCCAGCACGCCGGCTCCACGTTCGTTGGCGAAGCGCGCGAGCTGGATGGTGTCGAGGGAGTAACGTGGAAGGGAGATCGCCAGCAACACATCGTGCTGGGTGATGGCCGCCAGTCTGTAGGCGGCATTCTCGTTGCCACCCTCCATGCTGATGGCTGTTGCATCGGGGCAGTAGGGCATCAGGTTGGCCGCTGCAATGCCGGCCATGTAAGCGCTGTTGCCGAAACCCAGGATAAAGATGCGGCGCGCCTTGCCGAGTCGCTCGACGAAGGCGTCGAACGCCGCCGGGCTGTTGCTGCTGACGGCCGCCCGCAGGTTGCCCTCCGCGGCCTGCATCTGCTCATGCAGGCCAAACGCGCCGTCTGGGCGCTGGGCCATTTCCTGGCGGAGCTTGTCCACCGGCGATACCAGGTCTTGCAGCGTGCCGACCAGGGCCGTCTTGAGTGCGCTGTAGCCACTGAGCTTCAAGGCGCGCGCCAGTCGGTTGACCGCCGCCGATGATGTGGCGGTTTCCTGCGCAAGCTCTTCGATGGTGAGGGTTGCGGCCTTGAGCGGATGACGCAGGATGAAGTCGGCGACCTTTCGCAGTGAGGGCGGCAGATCGGGGGAGGCTGACGCCAGCTTGCGCATGACGGGTGAGGTATAGACAGACAGGTCTCGCGGCGCTCGGGTCATGACTCTGAGGGGGTCCTTGTGGCCAGGAGCGTCAGTTTATGTGATCGCCGCATGGGGATGGAAATCGCTCTGTGGCGATCAGGAGTGCCCGCCGCGTGAGCCGCAAGTCATGCGGCGGGAAGGTACCCGGGCGAGGCGGGTACCCCGACCTGCAACTACTGACCGTAGATGTCGTAGCTGAAGTACTTGCTCTGGATTTCCTGATACTTGCCGTTGGCGCGCAAGGTTGCGATGGCATCGCTGAACTTCTCGGCGGTGGCCGTATCGCCCTTGCGCACGGCGATTCCCGCACCATTACCGAAGTACTTGGGATCGTTGAAATCCGGACCGACCAGTGCGAACCCCTTGCCGCTGTCGGTCTTGAGGAAGCTCTCGCTGATGTTCACGACATCCGCCAGGGTTGCGTCGATGCGGCCCGAGACCAGATCGAGGAAGGCCTCGTTCTGCGAGCCGTAGCGCACTACCTCGATCCCGGCCGCAGCAAACTTGTCGCTGGCGTAGCGGTCGTAAGTCGATGCGCGCTGCACCCCGACGCGCTTGCCCTTCAGGTCCTTGAGCGGGTCACTGACGCTGGATCCCTCCTTCATCACCAGCTTGCCCGGCGTGTGGTAGTACTTCTTGGTGAAATCGACCGATTTCAGGCGGTCTGGGGTGATCGACATCGACGACAGCACGGCATCCACCTTTCGAACCTTCAGAGAAGGGATCAGGCCATCGAAGGACTGTTCGATCCAGTCGCATTTCACCTGCATCTCCGCACACAAGGCATTGCCAATGTCGTAATCGAAACCGCTCAGGCGCCCGTCCTCGGTCTTGTAGGCGAAGGGGGGGTACGCGGCTTCGATCCCTATCCGCAGGGAGTCCTGTGCCTGGGAGAGCGTGGCCCAGGCAGAGAGCGCCAAAGCGCCCAGTAGAGCGATCTTGTTCAATTTATTACTCCAGTTCATGCGGTGGTGGCCTGGACCGAGTCCCTTGCATGCCGGCCAGGACGTGATGGCGCGCGTCCGGTGTTTTCCGTTACCCGGTGGCAGGTTCGAGATGAAACCACGCGCATCAATCAAGCTACATAGCGACACTATATGTGTCAATTCGCACGAAAGATGATCGTTCTATTTGCACTCCTGCTCAGACCTGAATTCATATCGATCTGCACTTAGCTGAATGTGATCGCGCGATCTCAAGAGGGCTCGAGGGAGCGATGTTGGTCGGTGAAATGATGCACATAAATTCATTATGATATTTACATGACACGTTTTTCGTCATAGAGTTTTCAACGGGACCTGCTCCCTGGCTATCCATCAGAACAAGAGCAAGAAGAGATGAGAACACAGACCCAAGCCGCCACCGTGATCGCTGTGCTCCTGCTTTCCGGGCAGTGCGCATCAGCCCTTGCCGAGGGCCTGACTGCAACTCGGGAAGAGGCCGCCCTCACCCTTGCCCGCCTGATCGGTCCCGAGCAGGTTCGCTAGCCCCAAAACCCGGCAATCACCTCCGCCTGCAGCGACAGGGCGGGGCAGGTGTTATGTGCTTTCTGGAAAGTGAGTGGAGATCATGGCCATGCAACTGACGCCTCTCGAACTGTTTGCCCTGGACAAGCTTCTGGATGGTCAAGAGTCGATCGTGCTCGCGCTCCAGTGTGCCCAGGCCAAGGTCCTGGAGCGGGTTGAAACACGGGACGGATTCTATTCGGTGATCGAGTTGGAGCAGCCACCGAGCGACCTGGGTCGATTGGCAGAGCGGGAGTGGCGCTTCCGCATCAGGAACAAGAGTGTCGGGGGGTACTTCGTCTGTTGGCCGGATGGCGAGTCCAGCCTGTGTCTGGAGGCCGTCCTTGGCCGGGAAATGCCCGTGGCGATGCTTGTGCCTGAGCTTCTGGTCTAGCGAGCCCCGCAGGCGGCTCAGGGCGCGAGTCCCCACGCCAGTATCACCCGCACTTCATTCACCCATCAGTACCTTGCGAGCGGTCCTCCGGGCTCCGCAAGGCACGAGCGATACCTGCGCACCTGTCGCTCAATCACTGCCGTTTCCGCGTATTCCCAACAACGCTGCGCCCAGCAGCACGGAGAACCGAAGATGAGACTGAGCCTGCTTTGCCGCTATGCATGCCTGCTTGCCGTCCTGCTTCCCGGACTGGCTCAGGCCGCCGGTGCACTGCTCCTGGTAGGGGGTGGACTGAAAGACGACAACGCCGCGATCTACCAGCGCTTGGTTCAACTGGCGGGCGGCAGCGGCCAAGCCAGGATCGGCGTGATCACCGCCGCCTCCATTCCCGAAAGCCAGGATCCGGATGCAGGCACCGCGAGCGCGGCCAACTCCCGGGCCAACGGCGAGTACTACGCCAATCTTCTGCGTAGCTACGGCGCCGCGGACGCCCAATGGATCCCCATCGATCTGGACCATATCGCCAACAACAGCAACCCGCAGGTGATCGCGCAGATCAATGGCATGACCGGCTTCTTCTTCGGCGGTGGAGATCAGTCACGACTGGTTCAGACGTTGCAGAACGTCAGCCGGGGCGATACTCCGGCGTTGGCCGCGATCCGCAACCGGCATGCCGCCGGTGCCGTGCTGTCGGGAACCAGCGCCGGGACGGCGATCATGGTTGCCGGGCCGATGGTGAGCGGCGGCGAAAGCTACGAAGCGCTGCGTTACGGACCGTACACCACGCCATCGGGCGATGACCTGTCTTACGACCCGAGCGGCGGCTTTGGCTTCTTCACCCATGGGCTGCTGGATACGCATTTCAGCGAACGTGGGCGCCAGGGACGCATTGTGCGTCTGGCGGACTACACCGGTGTTCCCTTCGCGTTTGGCGTCGATGAAAACACCGGGCTGCTGGTAAAGGACAACCCCAGCCTGGGCCAGGTCGAAATGGAGGTGATTGGCACGGGCGGCGTGTTCGTGTTCGACCTGCGCAATGCCGAACTCGGCGGCGGCAGCAACTGGGCGCTCTACGATGTGCTGGCGAGCTATCTGACTAACGGCGACCTCTACCGACCGCAGAGCGGGCAGTTCGTCATCGCCAACAGCAAGACCAGCCTGCGCAATCGCGAGCAGTACAGCAGCGCGATGAGTACCACGGGAGATATCTTCAGCAGTCCCAACAACAGTGGGGCCAATGGTCGAAAGAAACCACGCGAGTTTGTTCTCGTCAGCACGGACCTGTTCAACAGTCGCTCCACCAGTACCCTCGGTCGCACTTATGAGCTCAATCCGCGCTATCGGGTGGACCTGATCAAAAGCACCCAGTTCGATAGCCACGGTTACAAGGGGACGGTAGGCGGGCAAACCCTGATCAGCTACCTGCGTCTGCTGATGGATGTGCGCCCGAACTGAGCGGAAGTCGAATCGGAAGGCGTTGGGATGGGCGCGGCCCAGGTTTCGCGGGCGTCCTGCGATGCAGCACGGCCCTGATGGGTCCCCCGGAATCCGAGCCACATGGCGAAAATAGTTGTACAAGAATCATTTTTGCACAACTATTTTGGAGGTCGCCATTTCAGGCAGGGGAGTCGCACGGTGGCACTTGGCTGGTTGCTCAAACGCGGGATTGGCAAGGTCGGTTCCCTGGCCCTGGCGCTCTCGCTGGGCACGACGGCGGCGCTGGCGGACTGGCGCGATGACCTGCCTGGCGCACGCGCCGTTGGTGCCGGCCAATTCAAATGGTTCGGCTTTTCGATCTACCAGGCGAGGCTCTGGAGTCCAAGCGCACGGCCGACCCTGGATAACCCCTTCGCCCTGGAACTGACCTACCGGCGGGAGATCAAGCGTGCCGACCTGGTGGAGGTCAGCCTGCAGGAAATGCGCAGGCTGGGTGGTGAAGGCCTTGACCAGGATCGCTTGGCACGCTGGGGCCAGGAAATGCACGAAGCCTTTGTCGATGTGACCCCCGGCCAGAGCATCACGGGCCTGTACTTGCCTGGCCGGGGGTGTCGTTTCTATGTGGATGGGCGCTTGAGCCGGGAGGTGGTCGATCCGGACTTCGCCCGGGCCTTCTTTGCCATCTGGCTGGACCCGCGCACGCGCAATCCCGAACTACGACGCCAGCTGCTGGGTCTCGAGGTCGCCGCCGAATGAGTCGCTCGCCCGCTGCATGGCAGAGTCACTGCCGCCTGAGCATGGCGCTGGGCAGCGTGACCTCGCTGGCTTGCCAACAGGCAGGAGGGCAGGGCGGATGAGAGCAACACTCAGCCTGCATTCGATGGATCTGGGATACCGCTCCCTGGTGGTCGGCGCGAGTGGGGCGCTGGGTAGCGCCTTCTGCGAGCTGCTGCGCGAGGACCCGCGCTGCGCCGCCGTGCGTGAGCTGGGGCGTGGAAGCTCGCCCGCGCTTGACCTGGAGAACCCTTCGAGTATCGCCCAGGCTGCGGCCACGCTTGCAGCGGAAGGGCCCTATCAACTGATCCTGCATTCAGCGGGCCTGCTGCACCGTCCGGGCTTGCAGCCGGAAAAGTCCCTGGCCGCCCTCGACGCGCAGGCCCTGCAGGCCGTGTTCCAGGTCAATGCGCTGGGACCTGCGCTGGTGCTGCGGCATTTCCTGCCATTGCTGCACGCCCGGGGAAAGATGGCCATGCTTTCGGCGAAGGTGGGAAGCATCGGCGACAACCGCCTGGGCGGCTGGTACGCCTACCGCGCATCAAAGGCGGCATTGAACATGCTGGTGAAGACCGCCGCCATCGAGTTGGCTCGCAGCCGGCCACAGTCCTGCCTGTTCAGCCTCCATCCGGGTACCGTCGCTTCCGGCCTGTCCGCGCCGTTTCGAGGCGCGGCGCTGGCACGCCCCGCGCATCAGGCGGCAGCGGATCTGCTGAGCCTTGTCGACCGTCTTGGGCCCGCCGAGAGCGGCGGATTCTTTGCCTACGACGGCGAGCGTCTGCCCTGGTAAGGATGGAGCACGCATGAACCCGGAAGCGCTGGAGGGCACCGCCGACCGCCTGTTGCAGCCTGATCCCGCAACAGGCCGTGCGCCCGCGCCAGCTCGCCGGATCGGTCTCGTGCTGGGTGACCAGCTGTCGTTCGACCTGAGCCTGTTCGACGCCCTGGACCCCGGCCAGGACGCGGTACTGATGGCCGAGGTGGAAGCCGAGGCGCGTTACGTGGCTCACCATCCGCAGAAGATCGCGCTGATCTTCAGCGCCATGCGGCACTTCGCCGACGCGCTGCGCCAGCGTGGCTGGCGGGTGATCTACGTACGCCTGGACGACGCCGGCAACAGCGGCAGCCTGCCCGGCGAGCTGCAGCGCTGGATGGCGATTCTGGCGGCCAGGGAGGCACACATCACCGAGTGCGGTGAGTGGCGTCTGGAACAGGCGCTCAAGGATTGCGGCCTGTCGCTGACCTGGCACCCCGACCGCCGCTTCCTGTGCTCGCGGGAGGCGTTCGCGCGTTGGGCGGGGGACCGCGCTCATTTGCGGATGGAGCATTTCTACCGCGGGATGCGCAAGCGTACCGGACTCCTGCTGGAAGCGGACGGCAGCCCGCTGGGAGGCACCTGGAACCTTGATGCGGAGAATCGCAAGACACTGCCGCGCGGCCTGCGTGGCCCATTCCCGCCGCGCTTCGACATCGATGCCACCACCCGTGAGGTGCTGGCGCTGGTCCGTAGCAGATTCAGCGACCACTATGGCCGCCTGGACGCCTTCGACTATCCGGTGACCCATGTTGCTGCGCAGCAGCTGTGGCAACACTTCCTCGACTTCTCCCTGGCCGCCTTCGGCGATTACCAGGACGCCATGGCCAGTGGCGAGCCTTTTCTTTTCCATGCCAGGATCAGCGCGGCGCTGAACATCGGCTTGCTCGATGTGCGCCAACTGTGTGCGGATGTGGCGGCAGCGTATCGCCGCAAGCGGGTGCCGCTGAATGCCGCGGAGGGGTTCATCCGCCAACTGATCGGCTGGCGCGAGTATGTGCGCGGCATCTACTGGCTGCGTATGCCGGAATATGCCGAACTCAATGCATTCGGCAACCAACGCCCATTGCCGGAGTTCTACTGGACGGGCGCCACGGATATGCGCTGCATGGCCCAGACGATCGGCCAGACCCTCGAGCTGGGCTACGCCCATCACATACAGCGGCTCATGGTGACCGGCAACTTCGCGCTGCTCGCCGGTATCGCCCCGAAGGCCATCTGCGAGTGGTACCTGGCGGTCTACCTGGACGCCTTCGACTGGGTGGAGCTGCCGAACACCCTGGGTATGGTCATGCACGCCGACGGAGGCTACCTGGGCTCCAAACCCTATTGCGCCAGCGGTCGCTACATCCAGCGCATGTCCGACTACTGCGCGCAATGCCGCTACAGGGTGGGGGAAGCGACGGGGCTGCAGGCCTGCCCGTTCAATGCGCTGTACTGGCACTTCCTCATGCGCCACCGCGAGCGCTTGGGGGGTAATCCGCGCCTGGCCCTGGTCTACCGCAACCTGCTGAACATGGATGAGGCACGCCGCCAGGCTCTCTGGTTGCGTGGAGAGGAGCTGTTGGCGCGGCTGGACGCGGGAGAGGCCCTGTGAGGAAAACCGACTTGCCGAGCAAGCTGTGCCCGGCCTGCGGGCGGCCATTCCTCTGGCGGCGACGCTGGAAGCGCTGCTGGGATGAAGTTCGCTACTGTTCGGAGCGCTGCCGTCGCTCAACGCGTCCCCGCCAGGCGAAAGGCCAGGGGCATCCACAGCGCCCATAGCGGCGCCAGAACCAGGGCCGTGCCCGCGACGCCCATCGGCAGTGAAATCTCAGCCAATGGCGCGCCTGCGCAGTAGGCCAGTGGTCCGCCAATCCCCCCGAGCAGCATTGCTCGCCAGGCTGGTCGCGCTGCCCAGGCGAGGCTGTGGCGCAGGCCGCAGGCAAATACCAGCCAGAGCAGTACTAGCCAGATCGGAATGGGGGCGTGGTCGAAGTCGAACACACCCGATGCGCCAAGCGCGCTGTCCATGGCACAGCCAGCCACCGCCACCCGCAGCAATGCACCGGCCTCCGCCCGGGGGAGGGGGCAGAGCGCCACGTGCACGAGCAGCCCGGTGGCGACCGCGAGCAGCATCCAGGTTGACTGGGCGCCGAGCACGCAACCCCACCAGCCCAGTTGCAGCCACAGCGCGTTGCCTAGCAGCCAGGCCCGCCCCATGACCCGGCCTACAGCCGCTCCGCCAGGGGGGCGCCTCGATGGGCCGGGCCAGCCCAGAGCAAGTGCGCAACGCCAATGGCGCGCTCTTCGAAGCCGCCTTCGCAGTAGCAGAGGTAGAACTCCCAGAGGCGCTGGAAGGCCTCGTCATAGCCGAGCTCCAGCAGCGCCTGGCGCGATTGCCGCAGGTTGTCGTGCCAGAGTCTCAGGGTCCGTGCGTAGTGCGCGCCGAAGTCTTCCATATGCAACAGGTTGAGCTGGGTCACGGCGCTGGCCGTCTGCAGCATGCTGGTCAGCGAGGGCAGGGCGCCGCCGGGGAAAATGTAGTGCTGGATGAAATCCACCGAGCGGCGAGCCTGTTCGTAGCGCTGGTCGCGTATGGTGATGGCTTGCAGCAGCATCAGCCCGTCGTCCTTGAGCAGCTCGGCACAACGACGGAAGTAGTGCGGTAGGTAGCGGTGGCCGACGGCTTCGATCATCTCGATGGACACCAGCTTGTCGTAGCGCCCTTCGAGATCGCGGTAGTCCTTGCGCAACACGCGGATGCGCTGTTGAAGACCCTGGGTCTCGACGCGCTGCATCGTGTGCGCGTACTGCTCCTCCGACAGGGTGGTGGTAGTCACCCGACAGCCATGGTGGGTGGCCGCATACAGTGCCAGGCTGCCCCAGCCGCTGCCGATCTCCAGCAAGTGGTCGCCCGGACGCAGGTCGAGCTTGCGGCAGATGCGTGCGAGCTTGTTCAACTGAGCTTCTTCCAGGCTCTGCTCATGGCTTTCGAACAGGGCTGCGGAGTACATCATGGTCGGATCGAGCAGGCGTTCGAACAACGAGTTGCCCAGATCGTAGTGCGCCATGATGTTGCGACGCGAACCTCTGCGGCTGTTTCGATTGAGCCAGTGCATCAGGCGCAGCATCGGGCGGCCCAGTCGCGCCAGCCCGCCTTCCATGGCGTCCAGCACAGCCAGGTTGGCGACGAACAGGCGGGTTACTGCCGCCAGATCGGGGCTGCGCCAGTAACCCAGGATGTAAGCCTCGCCGGCGCCTATCGAGCCGTTGCTGGCAACCAGGCCCCAGACCGCCTCATCCAGCACCTCGACCTGGGCTTGCAGCGAACTGGCCGGATCGCCGAAACCCAGTTGCCCACCGCGAAACCGAATACGCAGGTGGCCATGTCGCAGGCGACGCAACTGGGCGAGCACGAGCTGCCTGAAAAGGCCGCCTGCGAACGGGCCCAGGTTGCCGGCTTTGCTAGCGCTTAGAATCGGATCGGACATTCGTAGAATCCTCGGTAGCGGGTTGGCCGACGCTCAGGTGGCGCTCACTGGACTGATGAGCGTGCAAGGGAATGCCTTTGAGCAGCAGCAGCAGGGCCTGCCAGTAGATGGCGGTCAGGGTACGCAGCGACATCCACGGGAACGCCAGCACGTGGCGGCGCAGACCCGCGGCGTCGAGTGTCTGGCGCTGCAAGCTGAGGCGGGCCTCGAACAGCTTTTCGCCATCGCGCCAGTTCTCCATGTGCACGCGAATGCCCGGCCCCGTGACGCGGAAACGCATGCGGTAATCCATGTCTCGCGGCAGGAAGGGCGAGACGTGGAAGGACTTGGCCACCCCAATCGCCTGGGTCTCTCCAGGTTGAACGGGCAGCACGTAATGATGGCGTTCGCGCCAGGGCGTATTGCGTACCTCGCAGACGATCACCGCCAGGCGGCCGATGTCGTCGTGGCAGAAGTAGAAGCTCACCGGATTGAATGACAGGCCCCAGCTACGTGGCTGCGTCAGCAGATGGATGGGGCCCCGCGGGGCATCGCCCAGGGCGTCGCGCAGCACTGACCGCACGGCCTCGGACAGGGGAATGCCCGTGCGAGTCCAGGCGGGTAGGTAGTCGCTCTCGCGCCAGCAGAGCGGCGCCAGGCGCTGCGGGCGCAGGAGGCGAGAGATGCCCAATACCCGTTCTTGCTCTGCCAGGTCCAGGTAGAGCATGCCGATGGGATATCGGAAACTGTGCGGGCGGGGCGCAAGGCGCCGATGACTGACCCAACCACGGTAGAGGCCGCTGTTCACAGTTCTTCACCGAAATGAGCGGCGACCTTCAGCGCGCTGACCACGCCATCCTCGTGGAAGCCATTGCCCCAGTACGCGCCGCAGAAATAGCTGTGCTGGTGGCCTTGCAGGCTCTGCTGCCAGGCTTGAGCGGCGATCGCCGCCCGGGTGTACTGCGGGTGCGCATACTCGAAACGAGCCAGCACCCGTGACGGGTCGACCGCAGCGCCCTGGTTGAGGCTCACGCAGTAGGTCACCGGCGCGTCCAGGCCTTGCAGGATGTTCATGTTGTAGGTCAGCGTCGCCGGCGAATCAGCTGGACCACCAAGTCGATAGTTCCAGCTGGCCCAGGCTTTGCGCCGCCGAGGCAGCAGACGTTCGTCGGTGTGCAGGAGCACCTCGTTGCTGGCGTAGGTCAGGGCACCCAGGACCTTGCGCTCAGGCTGGCTTGGGGTCTCCAGGAGCGACAGGGCCTGATCGCTGTGGCAGGCGAACACCACCTTGTCGAAGCGCTCCCAGCCCGTTGCACTGAGCAACCGCACGCCCTCGGCGTCCCGGCACACTCGCTGCACCGCGCAACCCACCCGCAGTCCCGCGCGAAAACCGGCACACAGCGGCTCGATATAGCTGCGCGATCCGCCTTCGATCACCCTCCATTGCGGACGGTCGCCGATGGAAAGCAAACCGTGGTTGTGGAAGAAGCGCACAAAGAACTGCAGCGGGAATTCCAGCATCTGCGTCCGTGACATCGACCAGATGGCCGAGCCCATGGGAATGATGTAGTGCTCGATGAACCGCTGCCCGTAGCCACCCATTCGCAGGTACTCGCCAAGCGGCGTCTCGGGGGCGATGCGGCTTTCGTGCAGGCAGCCGGGAGCCCGCTGGTTGAAGCGCAGGATGTCGTACAGCATCCCCCAGAAACCCGGCGAAAGCAGATTGCGGCGTTGCACGAAGAGGCTGGGCAGGTCGCGGCCGTTGTACTCAAGGCCACCGGCAGGGTCATGCACCGAGAAGCTCATCTCGGTAGGCCGCGAGGCCACTCCCAATTGCTCCAGCAGGCGGATGAAGTTGGGGTACGTCCAGTCGTTGAACACGATGAACCCGGTGTCCACCGCGTAGCTGCGGCCCTGGCATTGGACATCCACCGTGTGGGTGTGGCCGCCGACCCAGTCGCTGGCCTCGAACACGCTCACGTGATTGCGGCGCGCCAGCAAGTACGCGCAGGTAAGTCCGGATATGCCGCTGCCAATGATCGCGATGCGCACGTTTCAGTCCATTCGTTGTGGGCGTGCCAGACGTCGCCCCAGGGCCAGGCGCCAGCGCGCCGGAAGGCCGCCGAGCAGGCGGATGGCAAGAATGAAGGGGAGGGGAAAGGAGATCTCCAGGGGCCGTTTGCGCAGGAGATCGGCAATGCGCCTGGCGGCACGCTGCGCTGGCCAGCACATGGGCATGGGGAAGTCGTTGCGTCGGGTCAGCGGAGTGTCGACGAAACCGGGGCTGATCAGGGTCACGTCGATGCCTTCTGCGGCAAGGTCAATGCGCAGGGACTCGACCAGATAGCGCAGCGCCGCCTTGGAGGCGCCATAGGCACCGGCGCGCGGAAGCGCCAACCAGGTTACCGCGCTGCAGACGACCGCGAGATGCGGACGCTCGCCGCAACGAAGCAGCGGCAACGCCGCCTGTATGCAGTGGCCGGTGCCCAACAGGTTGGTGCGAACCACGCGCTCGAGCAGGTCTGCATCGAAGCGCCCGGGCTCAAGATACTCGCAGGTGCCGGCATTCAGGATCACCAGGTCGAGGCCGCCCCAGGCGTCCTCGATGCGCCGGCCGATCTCCATCACCTGCTGCCGCTCGTTGATATCGCCAGTGACGAGCAGGACCTGGTTGGGAAAGCGCGTCGCCAGCCCCTGCAGGGGCTCGACCTGGCGGGCACTCAGGGCCAGTCGGTGGCCTTCCTCCAGCAGGATTTCCGCCAGTGCCGCGCCGATGCCGCTGCTGCCGCCCGTCAGCCAGACGCGGCTCATGCGAGCCTCCGTTTGAGCCAGGCGATCAGCCTCCCCAGCAGTGGCAAATGCTCATAGAGCAGTGCCCCGGCGTCGAAGTAGTCGTGGTGCAGGTAAACCCGCTCCCGCCATTGCAGGTAGCTGCAGCCTTCCAGTCGGATGATTTCGCCTCCGCCCAGGCGTGGATGGCGAAAGCGCAGGGTCCAGCGAAGGTAGCCTCGACCGGGGCCGACCTCATCGAATCCGTGGAACTCGTAATGCAGCTCCTCGACGTCGGCGTACATCTGCCCGAAGTAGCGTCGAAGCGCGGGAAGGCCATTCAGGCTGTGCAACGGATCGCGGAACTGCACATCCGGGGTGTACAGCTCGTCGAGAGCGCCCAGGCTACTGGCGTTCAACGTGGAGAACGATTGCGCGAAGCATTGCAAGAAGTCAGGCATCCTGGCGCCCCGAATACTTGTACAACATTTGTTTTTGTACAGCTTTTCCGGGAGCCTAACGCGAAAATTGTACAAGTCAACGGGGTTTGTAGAAGTCTTGTGTTGCAATTCCCCTCTGTAAGCCTGTTGATGAGGTACGGTGCATGGAATGACAGCACCTTTCGCATTACCTACTAGTGTGCGCGTGGCTCGGTGCGTCATTACGATGGCGGGACTTCAAACGCGCTCCTAATCGATGCCTTGGTTCATTAGGCAATCTCTTCTGCTCGGGACTGATCGGATAGCACTCCTCGATTCTCTGTCGGACTTACCCGGTCGAAAAACCTAGCCAGTTGCTCGGCTGGTTCGCCTTTGCGTCGTATCGGGTAGGTGGTTAGCATCGCGGGGCAGCCGGCCAGCGGTCGGGCAACGACCTCCGGGTTGTTGAGTTCGGTGATACGCGCCAGGCTGGAGAAGCCCAGACCATACCCGGCAGCCACCAGCGCCATCATCAGGTCCAGGGTAGGGACTCGGTCAGCGATGGTCAGCCGTGCATCCACTGTTCCTAGCACACGCTGCAGTTGTCTCCAGAAGCCTTCGCAGACTTGCGGATCGCAGAGCACCAGGGGATAGCGGATCACCTCGTCGAGCGGCACGTGCCGGTAGGTCAGCAGGGGATGGCGGGCAGGTATTGTCACTACCAATGGGTCGAACCAGATCGGTTTGGCCACCAGATCCTCGCCGACCTCCGCCGACTGACCAAGCCCGATATCGTCCTTGCCGTGCAGGACGATGTGCGTGTGGGGGTTGTCGGTGTTCCAATGATCGACCGCCACCCAGTCGAGGCGGGTGCCCAAGTCAGCCTCCATCCGACTCATCAGATGGCGAGTGTCGGTCCGCAGGTCATCGAGCTGCTCGGCATCCTCGGGCGAGACGATGAAACGGAACTGGTGTCGGTCTTCCCGGCCGCGCGCCTCGAAGGCTTCCACGTCGGCCTGGTCGGTCAGTGGACCATAGGCCTTGCCGGGATTGCCCTCGCGACTCACGCCGTCGCGCTCGATGTAGCGCAGATGGCTGAGGGTCGAGCGCTTGCCGGCCCGGCGCAGGTTCACCAGGCGCGTTTTGATGGTGACCCGACGAGCATTGTGCGACTGCTGATGCGTACTGAAGCGCGTGGCAACATGGCCGCGACCGAGGCCGGAGCCGGGCTGCTAGACTGCCTTCCCGACCTTCCCACTACCAGCCTTGTTGGCCTGTCGCAGCACCTGGTTGATGAAGGCCTGTCCGCGTTGCTTCGGTTTCCCAGGTTTGGGGCGAAAGCGTTGACGGCTTTCTGCAAAACCGGAAAGCCGCATCGGCGGATTTCCGTAAATCCGTAAAAGCGTACATCCGCTTCCCCACACATCCGTACATCCGTAAATACGGATCGGCGGATTTGGGCAAAGACTTAAGTCCATAACGGTCTGAATCAGCCACCCCACAGGGCGACTGCTTCGGGCGGGCCGCCTGGTGCCGGAACCGGTGCCCACAGCTCACACTACTTGTTCCAGAACACATGCACCTGCCCGAAGCCTGTCTCCAGGCTGAACAGGTCGCCGCCGATCTCCATGGGTGGTAGTCGGCATCCAGTGGTGATCTGGATCTACTCGGCGAGGCGAAATGCCGAGGCCATTCTTTCCTGTTCTTTCGCGCTGATGCCCAACTTTTTGGCCGCAGGTCGCCAGAGCAGTCGGACCTTCGCGCGAAAGTCTTCGATGATTTCCAGGGCTTCCTGCTGCTTGAGCCGGAAGTAGCCGGCAACAGAAAAAGCCAAGTCCAGGTCGAGAGCGTTGTCGGACTCCGAGACGTTCAGCTTTAGCCCGTCGGAGTAGGGCACCGGATTCATATCGTAGGCGGCGGAGAGCTGCCATCCCTTGCCCGGGACGAGGATAAAACCATGGTTGCGCAAGTGGTCATCCGTGTTGCTGACCAGCATGTTGAAAACGATGCGCTTCCATAGCTCCTGAAGATCAGCCCCTGGCGTGGCTCCGTGCCGTATCAGCACTTCGGCGATTTCCAGGTAGCTGGCGCCGGTTGAGTGGTCATCGCCATCCACGTGTTCCGTCATGGTCATGGCGGAGGCGAAGTGCAACCGCTCGCCTGTGGTGGTGCGGTCGAAGCGCTTGACCATGAAGCAGTGATGGTTGCTGGCATATTTCCCTGCGGTGGCTTCCGCCACGCGCAAGCCGCAGGCGTTGGCCAGGATATTGACCACCATTTCCCAGGCGCCGACATCGTGTTCGTCGTTGTTGCTGGGGAACTTGGCGATCCACAAGCTGTTGTCCGAATCTACCACGCTGGCTTTGGGCCGGGCGCCACCCAGTGAGCCGCCCGGGGCTATCAGCATCTTCAACCAGTCTCTGCCGTCGCTCATGTCCTCGCCCTGTTCGAAGCGCCTGGAGGCCTCCTCAAGCTCGCGCATACTGGTCATGGGCGGTGCCGCCATGTCGTGGTGGTCATCCAGGAAAGGTCCATCCACATCCGTCTTGAAGCGTATGGCTCCTGCTCGGAAGCTATCGTGGACACCCAGCAGATAGTCGGACTCGAATAGCTTCGAGCCCTCTGCTGCAGCTCCAGCTCGTGCATCCCGTTCATGTCTACGCCGCATCAGCAAACGCCCCCAGCGGTCAGGCGAGGCGTCGGCGAAGATACCGAAGGTGACGGCGCCCTGGGCGGAGAACTGGCGCCCTGCGAATGGCTGGAGCCGTGGATCAAGCAGCGCTTGTTGCGCCAGGCCAGCCAATGCCGCGTCGGCGAATTCGAACTCGAACCGCTCAGTACCGCGTGTGCGCTGGCAATGCAGGGTACCCAGACTCTGCGGGCCATCGAGTCCCGCCCAATCCGCGAAGACCAGGATCTGGCTAGCCATTGAGTTCCTCCATCAGCTGAGCTGCCAGGTCGGCGCCGGTAACGACTTTTTTCCGGGCTGATTTGGCATGGGAGGGGGCTTGCTCAACGGTCTTGGAACGTTTCGTGGCAGGACGCTGGGGCTCACTGGCTGTCGACTTGATCAGCTCTCCCGCAGCCGGTTTTGAGGCGCTTCGTTGAGAAGTGGGCTGGCGTGGCGGGGCCAGCTTGTTCTTGCTGGCAGTCGTCCTCGACGGTGACAGGGCTGCATCCTGCAGGTGGCGGCCAAGCTCGTCATGCGAAGCTACCTGAGCAATGTCTTTTTCCAGCCCCAGGACCTGCAGCACGGCCATGTAGGCACCAAGGGTCACACCGGCGCTGCCTTGCTCAAGAGACCTGAGGGTCGGCAGAGACATGCCGGCCCGCTCGGCCATTTGCTTGGCAGTGATCTTGCGACGCTTGCGCGCAAGTATCAGACGCTCGCCAAGCTCTGCGAGCAGTCGATCAGATCCGGGCAGCAGTGGGGCGGTGCGCTTTGCCATTGGGAAATTATTCTTTCAGAAAAAGTCTGATGATGAAGGAATAATAGCACCTGCCCTCTCATTTTTCTCTCGGACAGGGTTCTAGGGTAAAATTATTACTTAACTTTTGCCAAAAAGATGAAGCAATATTTTCAATCTTTTGAAGGGTGAGAGGTCCCGGTGAATCGCCCCTAGTTTCGTAGACACCTCCAAGCCTCATAATGAGGCCCATTAGGAGGTGCCATGAGCAACCAGCGTTACCCCGAAGAATTCAAAATCGAAGCGGTCAAACAAGTGACCGAGCGCGGCCTCCCCGTAGCCGAGGTGGCAGCGCGGTTAGGCATGTCGGTGCATAGCCTGTATGCCTGGATCAAGCGCTACGGCAAGCCCCAGGCGCAGCGGCAGCAAGACGACGATCAGCAGGCCGAACTGCGTCGTCTGCGCGCCGAACTCAAGCGAGTGACCGAAGAGCGAGACATCCTAAAAAAGGCCGCCGCGTACTTTGCCAAGGAGTCCGGCTGAAGTACGCCTTCATCAGCAAGCTGTCGGTGGAGTACCCGGTTCGACGTCTCTGCCAGACCCTGAAAGTGCATCCCAGCGGTTACTACGCCTGGCTGACCGAGCCGAAATCCGTACGCGCCAAGGAAGATCAGCGCCTACTCGGGTTGATCAAACATGCCTGGCTGGAAAGCGGTGGGGTCTACGGCTATCGCAAGATTCACGACGACCTGCGTGAGCTGGGGGAGTCCTGTGGCCGGCACCGCGTGGCTCGCCTGATGCGAGGAGAAGGGCTGCGCTCACAGACCGGCTATCGGCGGCGCCCCGGCTATTACGGCGGCCGGCCAACGGTGGCTTCGCCCAATCGCCTGGAGCGGCAATTCAACGTTAGTGAACCGAACAAGGTCTGGGTCACCGACATCACCTACATCCGCACCTATGAAGGCTGGCTGTATTTGGCGGTGGTGCTGGATCTGTTTTCACGCCAGGTGATCGGCTGGTCGATGAAGCCACGGATGTGCAGCGACCTGGCTATCGATGCCCTGTTGATGGCGGTGTGGCGGCGCAAGCCCAAGCAGGAAGTGATGATCCACTCCGACCAGGGCAGCCAGTTCAGCAGCTCGGACTGGCAGAGCTTCCTCAAGGCCAACAACCTGATCAGCAGCATGAGTCGACGCGGTAACTGCCACGACAACGCGGTGGCGGAAAGCTTTTTCCAGTTGCTGAAGCGGGAACGCATCCGACGAAAAACCTACGGCACCCGCGAAGAAGCCCGGAGTGATGTGTTCGATTACATCGAGATGTTTTATAACCCCAAACGCCGGCACAGCAGCGCTATGCAGCTATCGCCAGTGGAGTTTGAAAAGCGTTATTTCCAGAGCTTGGAGAGTGTCTAGGAAAGCCGGGGCGATTCACGGAGCACACCGCCAGGGGCATTCATGAATGCTGCTTAGCGCCACGGCTGCTTCAGATCGAATCTTCCCGTATGCACAACGTGTCGCCGTTTTGGATTCTGGCGACCTGTTTAGTTTTCGTGTCGCTGGTGACGATAAGTCAGTGTCCGCTCAGCCCGGGACAGACCACGCCTTGGAAATGGCGGAGCAGACGGAAGTTTGACCATGCAATGCATAGCGACGGCCACCGCCAGTTCGTCGCTAACCGGCCGATTCTGTTGAAAAAGTCGGTGCCGTCTAGGTTCGCTCGTTCGTAGTCGAAAAATGTTCGATTGACGCGTTGCCGCGCGAAATCTGGAGCAGTTCGGCCCCGAGAATTGGCTCAGTTTTCAACGTAAGCCGCCTACTTTCTCGAGTAGAAATTGCAGAGGGACTTTTTCAACAGAATCGGCCAATAGCTGTAGCTCAGAGTTTCTATGGAAGCGGCCTGGGATATTGCAAATTGTTATAGCTGTCATGAGTCAGTGATATTGGCGACCTCGCTGGTCAGCTCATAGAGTCGGGCGCGATTCTTATATCTAACAAGACCAGATCGAGTCCTTTCATGCCCAGCTTCCGCCTCAGCGCCCTCGCCCTGGCGCTCATCGTTTCCTCTGCCCATGCAGAGGCGCCCGTCGCTGGCAAGCCCGCGACCGAGATCACCCGCGAACGCAACCAGGCCTGGTTGCAGCGCCTGCCGTTCAGTGACCGCGCCGACTTCGACAATGCCCGCCGTGGGCTGATCGAGCCGTTCACCGGGGTGGTCGAGAATGCCGAGGGCCAACCGGTGTGGAACCGCATGGCCTACAACTTCCTCGACGGCAACGATGCTCCGGCCAGCGTCAACCCGAGCCTGTGGCGCATGGCGCAGCTGAACAACATCGCTGGGCTGTTCGAGGTGCGCGAGCGCGTGTATCAGGTGCGCGGCCTGGACCTGTCGAACATGACCATCATCGAGGGCGACAGTGGCCTCATCCTCATCGACCCGCTGATCAGCACCGAGACCGCCCGAGCCGGGCTCGAGCTGTACTACAAGCATCGCCCGCGCAAGCCGGTTCTGGCGGTGATCTACAGCCATTCGCATGTCGATCATTTCGGCGGCGTGCGCGGGGTGATCAACGAGGCCGACGTCAAGGCCGGTAAGGTCCAGGTCATCGCCCCGGAGGGCTTCTACGAGCATGCGGTCAGCGAGAACGTGCTGGCCGGCCCGGCGATGATGCGTCGCGCCCAGTACATGTACGGCGCGCTGCTGCCGCGCGATGAGCGCGGTCAGGTCGACTCCGGCCTCGGCAAGGGCACACCGAGCAACGCCACTGTGACCCTGATCGCGCCCACAGTGCTGATCTCCAAGGCGCTAGAGACCCGCAGCATCGATGGCGTGGAGATCGAGTTCCAGCTCACCCCCGGCACCGAGGCTCCGGCCGAGATGAACATGTACTTCCCGCAGTTCAAGACTCTGTGCATGGCCGAGAACGCTACTCACACCCAGCACAACGTGCTGACCCTGCGCGGTGCTCTGGTGCGCGACTCCAAGGTCTGGGCGCACTACCTCGACAAGGCCCTGGTGCGTTATGGCGACAAGGCCGAGGTATTGTTCGCCCAGCACCACTGGCCGACCTGGGGTGGCAGCGAGATCCGCGACTACCTGGCCGACCAGCGTGACATGTACGCCTTCCTCGACAGCCAGACGCTGCGCCTGATCAATCAGGGGCTGACGCCGACCGAGATCGCCGCCCGGCTGGAGTCGCTGCCGCCGCGCTTGGCCAGCAAGTGGTACAGCCGCGACTACTACGGCTCGTTGAGCCACAACGTGCGCGCCGTGTACCAGCGCTACATGGGTTTCTACGATGGCAACCCGGCTAACCTCGACCCGCTGCCGCCAGAGGATGCCGGACGCCGCTACGTGGCAGCCATGGGCGGTGCCGAAGCGGTACTGCTGAACGCACGCCAGGCCTTCTCCGTCGGCGAGTACCGCTGGGCGGCGCAGCTGCTCAACCACCTGGTGTTCGCCGAGCCGAACAACGAGGCGGCACGCGAGCTGCAGGCCGATACCCTGGAACAGCTCGGCTACCAGAGCGAGAGCGCCACCTGGCGCAACGTCTACCTGAGCGGCGCGTTGGAGCTGCGCCAGGGTGTTACCGAGGCCCGTTCGCGCAACGGTGCACCGGACATGATCCGGGCGCTGACGCCGAGCATGTTTTTCGACTACCTGGCGGTACGCATCGATGCGATGAAGGCGGCCGACGAGGACCTGCTGATCAACTGGCGCTTCACCGATCTCGGCGAGGACTATGCCCTGACCCTGCGCAATGGCGTGTTAACCCAGCGCAAAGACTCGCGACATGCCCAGGCAGACATCAATGTGAGCATGACCAAGGCGCTGCTCGACCGCATCGCGCTGAAGGAAACCGGCTTCCTCAAGGAGGCCACCATCGGCGACATCGAGATCGAGGGCGGGCGGCTGAAACTGCTCAAGCTGCTCGGCGGCATGGACGAGCCGAACCCGCAGTTCAACTTGGTCAGCCCCTGAGTTCTGGTAAATCGACGCCCCGCACGACAGTCGACGTGCGGGGCGTTTTTGTTGGAGTGGGTAGCAGTGAGATAGCGACGAACAGATGTGAGCATCCGGCGGTGCATCACCGGGGGTCAGGTCGATATGACTCGCAGCAGGGCGCCGAACATCGCTTGCAGTGCCATGACCAGTAGCGCCAGGCCGGTGCCGAGCACACTGAACAGGCGGGCGTGGCCGCGTTCGACGCGTAGCATTGCCAGGCTGCGCCGATAGCGGCGGCCTTGGCCGAGCCACAGCAGTGCCACGCTGACGAGGGCGACCAGCGTTACCGCGAGGTCCTGCCCGCGCAGCGCCAGGCATGCGATCACCAACAGCGACAGCTGCGTGCGGCGCCAGGCCAGCTCGGTACGTTCGGCCTGCAGGCCAGGATCGCTCGAACCATCAGGCATGCCAGCGTGGCCAGAACAGACCCACCAGGATCAGCGCCGCCAGGCAGCAGCCGAGCGCCAGCAGGGGCACCAGCCCGGGCAGGGGCAGGGCGTGGCGATGGCGCAGGGCGCGCTCTACCGCCAGCCAGCGCAGGCAGGCGCCAACGCTGACCAGGATGCTCAATGCCAGCAGGCTCAGGGTGATACATAGCCGCAGCAGTGGCTCGAAGGCCTGGCCGGCGAAGGTCTCCACGGCAATGCCACCACCAAGCAGGGCCAGGGCCGTGCGCACCCAGGCCAGGAAGGTGCGCTCGTTGGCCAGGGTGAAGCGTGGGTCGGGTTCGTCACCGCCGAGCAGGCGCTGGCTCAGTGGTTTGCGGGGGAGGGGCGTGTGCATGGTGCTCCACAAACAAAAAAAGCGCCGCCGGACTCTGGAGCCGACGGCGCAAAGGGTTGGGGATCAGCGCAGGCCTTTGCTGCGCAGCGCGCCTGGCGAGTAATCGGAGGCACTGGCCTGGTAGGCGAAGTCGAACGGCTGGCGCTGTTCGTTGGTCAGCCCCGAGGCGATGTAGCGGCCGTTGTTGATGTCGTAGGTCACTTCCATGGCGTTGACCGCGGCCTTGCCCTGCGGATGGTAGAAGCTGTGCGCCTCGCCGATGCGCCACAGTTCACCGCGGCTGTCGTAGTGATCGGCCTCGAGGATCGCCCAGGTGTCTTCGTCGATGAAGTAATGACGCTTGCTGTAGATGTGGCGCATACCTGGCTTCAGTGTGGCGACCACTTCCCAGACACGATGCAGCTCGTAGCGGGTTGCGTCGGGGTTGACGTGGCCGGGCTTGATCAGCGTCTCGTAGCTCAGCTCGGGCGAGGCCAGACGGTAGCTGTTGTAGGGCACGTAGAGGGTCTTCTTGCCCACCAGTTGCCACTCGTAGCGGTCCGGCGCGCCGTTGAACATGTCGCGGCTGTCGGCGGTGCGCAGGCCGGCGGTGGTCGGCCCAGCGGTATCGTAGGCAATGCTCGGCGCGCGTCGCACGCGTCGTTGGCCGGCGCTATACAACCAGGACAGGCGCGGCTCGCTTACCTGGTCGACGGTCTCGTGCACCAACACCACTTCACCGACCATGCGCGAGGGTGCGGTGATCTTGTGGCTGTAGAAGTAGAGGATGTTGCGTGCCTCGTCCGCCGCCAGCCCCTTCACCGCGTCGCGCTGGGTGAAGTATTGCTGGGTGGTCATGATGGTGTAGCTGCCGTCCTTCTGCGGCGCTGCGCTGTCGGTGATCAGGCTGGAACTGGCGTTGCGGTTGCGCGTCAGGTGGTTCCATAGCACTTCCAGGCCATTCTTCGGGACGGGGAAGGCGACCACGCCGGCGAAGCCTTCCAGGCCGTTGCCCTCGTTGATCAGGCGGGTGGAACTGGCATTGCGTGCGGCTGCGGCGCCCACCTCGGTAGTCACACTGACTGAGCGATGACTCGGGTACACCGGCAAGCGGAAGCTGTCCGGGAAGCGCTGCAGCAGGGCGATCTGCCCCGGGCTCAGTTGCTCCCGGTACTGCTCGAAGTTGCTCGCGTCGATGTTGAACAGCGGTTGCTCGCCGGCGAATGGATCGAGCGGGGTGCCGTTGGCGGCGAACTTCATCTGGGTTTTCAGGCCGCCATCCCAGGCGGGGATCTTTCCATCGGCGCTGGCGCCGCGCTCGGCGCCGATCGGGGTCAGGCTGTTCTGCAGTTGCGCTGCTTCGTCGGCCGATACGGCCGCCAGGGCATTGCCGGTCAACAGAAGGGCGCAGAACAGGGCGCCGCCACGTACCAGGCTATGGTGCTGTTTCATGAGTGGGCTCCGCTTAGAAGTTGACGCCGAAGCTGATCGACACGTAGTCGCGGTCGCCGCGGGTGCCGTAGTCGCCGTCGATGAAGTCGGTGAACGCCAGGCTGGCGTTGTAGGTGTTGTTCAGCGAGGCATCGAGGCCGACGCTGATGGCCTTGGAGCCCTCGCTGAAGGCTGAACCTTCGCCCGGGCCATTGCCATCCACGTCGTGTTGCCAGGACAGGTTGGGGCGCAGGTCGATGCCGGCGACGGCGTTCGGGTAGCTCAGACTGGCGCGCGCGCGATAGCCCCAGGAGAAGCGGGTAAGGAAACCATCGTCGTTGCAGTATTCGGGTGTGCGCGAGATAGCTGCGCAGTTGCCGCTGGCCAGCACGCCATTGCCGTAGGTGCCGTTGCGCCCATAGCGTGGGCCATAGGTGCCTTCCAGGCCGCCGACCCAGGTGGCCGCTGCCTCACCTATCAGCATCAGTTGATCGGCGCCGAGTACCTGGGCGAACGAGTGGGTCGCGGTGACCTGAGCCTGGGTAACTTCCTTGCGCAGGTAGCCGTTGAACAGCGTGTTGGCCTCTGGCGTACGAATGCCTTCGGCGACCAATGGCGAACGGTTCGGATCATTGAGCAGCGACTGGATGACGTCGGTGCCGTTGAGCTGGATCGGCATGTTCGGCCGATAGCTGATCTCGCCTTGAAGCGCGGTGCCGGTATCCAGGTTGGTGGAGAACGACAGGCCGTACAGGTGGATGTCCTCGGGGTACTGCGCGACGTACTGCGAGGTACCCAGACGCAGGGCATTGTTGAGTGCGTTACCGAATACAGTGCTGTTGTAGTAAGGGCTGCTGATGGTGCCCATGTAGGGCAGGCGGCTGTGGTAGTTGGCAACGTAGGCGCCGAACTCGGTGTCCAGGTCGGCGGCGAACCAGCGCAGCGACACGCCCCACTGGCCGCTGTTGCGGGCGTCCTGATCCTTGCCGCGCGGGATGCGGATGCCTTCGTCGGTGAGGTTGACGCCATAGGGCGTCAGCGCCGCCACTGCCGCCGGCACGCCGGTCAGCACGCTGCCCACGTCGAGGCCGTCACAGCCATCGGCGAGGAAGTCGTTGCTGGAGAAGAAGGTGCCGCAGTTGTCGAGCTGGGTCTGTTCCCAGTCGAGCTGGTAGAAGAAGTCTCCGGAGACTGACTCGCTGAGGTTCTGCGAGACGTAGAACATGTTCACCGGCACCAGGCCTTCCTTCACCTCAGAGCCCGGGCGACGTAGTGCCGACAGGTTGAACGGGTTGACCACGTTGAGGCCGCCCTGGATGAAGGTGCTCTCGCCCCAGTTCACTACCTGTTTGCCGAGGCGTGCCGAACCCGGTTGCTCGGCGATGGCGTAGTTGTAGTAGGCGAAGGCGTCGAGCAGTTCGGTGCCGGTGGATTTTGCCGAACGCTTGCGGTTGTTGTCCTCGACGTTCTTGAAACGCTGGTCCTGGTCGCGCAGTACGTAGTCGTACCAGTAGCTGCCACGCAGGAATAAGCCCATATCGCCGTGGCGCAGCTCCAGGTCGTGGATGCCCTTGAATATGCCGGAGAAGGCATCGCCGGAACGGAAGTTGCGGCGACCGTCGTCGCCGGTAGCGCTGTTCAGTTGTTTCGGATCGGGGTTGGCCGTGGAGATGCTGGTGCCGATGGACAGTGCGGAATCCAGTTGGCCATCAATTGCGCCGAGTTGAAAATCGACCGCCTGGACGCTGCCGACCATGCAACTCAGGGGTAATAGAAAGTAAGGCGGTTTAAATAAGCCGTGCAGTCTTGACCTCATCACTCATTGTCCTCTTTGTTGTCGAGTGAGAATTGAATTTCACGCGCAGAGGACAACAAGTTGCGAAATGCACAGGCAATGGAAGGCCCGTCCCGCCTGGGGCGAGACAATATTCTTCGGCAGAATGGCAATTCGTACGGAGAGGGCTTTTTATTGGCGCTACTTATTGTTCTGCACTGTAATGTCGAGTTACGGATACTCCCTTCGCTCTAGTGTTTGGGGGATACTAGGGACCCTAGAAAAGCCCCACAAATAGTGTCTTCGGATAGATGCCATAACGCTTCGGCATGGCCATAGAGAGAACCGCATGACCCTCAAGCAGCTCCGTTATCTGATCGCCATCGCCGAGGCCGGCAGCTTCTCCGCCGCTGCTCGGCGGGCCTATATCGCCCAGCCGGCACTGAGCCGGCAGATCGGCCTGCTGGAAAGCGAGCTGGAGATGCAGCTGCTGGAACGCCAGCACGACGGCGTGGCGCTGACCGACGCGGGACGCCGGCTCTACGAGGTAGCGCGCTCGGTGGTGCAGAAGCTCGATTCGGTGAAGGATGAGCTGACCTCGACCCGTGGCGACCCCAAGGGCCATGTGTCGATCTCGATTCCGGCCACCGCCTCGGCGCTTCTGCTGCCGGCGATCATCGCGCGGGCTGCGGAGAAATTTCCCAGCATCACCCTGACCATCTGCGATGGCCTGACCCGAGAGGGAGGGCAGGCCATCGAGCTGGGCAAGGTCGATTTCGGCGTGGTGCCGAATGCCGAGGAGCTCGAGCATGTCGCTGCCGAACCGATCTTCATCGAGGATCTGTACTGGGTGGGGATGGGCAGCCAGGGGCTGCACGGCGACCCGATCACCCTGGCCGAGGCTGGTGCCACACGGCTGGTGATGGCGCCGCGGGCGCTGCACCTGCGCCGGCGCATCGAGCAGGCAGCGATGGAGGCGGGGGTGGTGCTCAACGTCGCCTATGAACAACAGTCCGCGCCGGGCATCGCCAGCCTGGTGCGCAGCGGCCTGGCGGCAACCATCAGCAACTGGCCGCCACTGGCTGACCTGCTCGAGCCGACCGAGGCGCGGCAGATCGTCGAGCCGTGCATCACCCGCACGGTGTCGATCGCCTACTCGGTGCACAAGCCTCTGTCGTTCGCCGCCTCATGCATGCGCGACCTGGTGCATGGCCTGCTGGTGGAGGCGGTGCGCGAAGGCCGCTGGCGTGGCAGCCTGATTGAACGCACCGCCGATGAGGATCAGGCCCGCGAGCAGGCCACCGGCACCTCGTCCTGAGCCAGGCGCTCACGTGAGCGCTGCGGGTTCATCGCCACCAGGCCGATCAGCCCTGCCACGATCATCACGCCGCCGCAGACGAAGAAGCCCTGGGCGTAGCCTTGCGGGTGGCCGGCGCCGGCACCATGCACCAGCAGGCCGGTGACCACTGGCGCCGACAATCCGGCCAGCGAGGCTACCGCGTTGCCAATGGCGAGGATGCCGCCGCGCTGGCTGCTCGGGGTGAACTCGGCGAGCATGGCCGGCCCCACCGAATACATCACGAGTGCCAGACCGCCGCTGAGGGTCAGGGCGATGATCCGCGTGGTCACCGACAGCTCGGTGAGCATCAGCGCCGAGGAGAACAGCCCGCCGGCAATCAGGCACAGCGAGACGAAGGCGCCGCGTGCCAGGCGCGAGGGCACGCCGCGGCTCATCAGACGTTGTGACAGCCAGGCCATCAGCAGGCTCAGCGGCGTGGTGACGATGACGAACATGACGAACATGTGCCCGGTCTTCAGCGGGTCGATGCCAAGGCCGATCTCCAGGTAGCTGGGCACCCAGGTCAGGGTCAGTGCCAGCGACCAGTTGGCCGCGAAGTGGCAGGCGTAGTTGCCGAGCACGCTGCTGTCGCTCAGCAGGCGGCGGTAAGGCACGCGCGCCTCGTCCTGTGGGGCGCTCGGTTGGTTGCGGCGCAGTGTATCGAGGGTGCCCTCGCGGCCGAGCAGTAGCCACAACCCGCACCAGACCAGACCGATGGCGGCGAGTACGGCGAAGTTGGTGCGCCAGCCATAATTCAGGCTGATCCACGGGATCATCGCGCCGGCCACCAGCAGGCCCATGGCGCTGCCGGAATGCAACAGAGCCACCGGCAGGCTGCGGCGGTCGTCGGGGAACCACTTGTACAGCGCATGGGTGGCGACCGGCGAGGCCGGGCCTTCACCGATGCCGAGCAGCACACGGCAGGCGACGATCATCCACAGTGAGCTGGCGAACAGCATCGGCAGCTGGATCAGCGCCCAGAACAGGCCCATGCCGAGCAGCAGGGTGCGGGTCGGGCGGCGGTTGGCGAGGAAGCCGCCGACCACTGCTGAGATCGCGAACAGCCAGTGCAGGGCGCCGCCGATCAGGCCGAACTCGGTCGGGCTTAGGTCCAGTTCCTGGGTCATCGGTACGCCGACCAGGCCGATCACCACCTTGTCGAGGAAGTTGACCAGCATCATGAAGGCCAGCAGGACGGCGATCGTCCAGGCCTGGCGCGGACGGAAGGCAGAGTCTTGGTGGGGCATGGGAATTCTCTTTGTTGTTGTGGGACCGGCCAGCTTCCCTGGCGGACGGTCCTGCTAGCGATGCCGCAGCACCCGCTTGGCGATGGGGATGCGGGAAGCATTCAGCTCGGCAGCAGAATGCCCTTGGCGATGGTGTTGCGCTGGATCTCGCTGGTGCCGGTCAGGATGCGCATCATGCGTGTCGCACGGAAGAACCATTCGACTGGATGCCCCTTGATCAGCCCGGCGCCGCCATGGATCTGCACCGCCTTGTCGGCGATGCGGAAGGCGGTTTCCGAGGCGTACAGCTTGCACATTGGTGCCTGCACCTTGATGTCGCCGCCGGCGTCATTGTTCGCTGCAGTTGCGTACATCATGCTGCGCGCAGCGTACAGCTCGGTGGCCATGTCGGCGAGCATGTGGTTGATCGACTGGAACATGGCGATCGGCTGGCCGAACTGCTTGCGGGTGCGGGCATAGTCCAGCGACAGATTCAGCGCCAGTCCGGCCATGCCGAGCATGGTCGGGCAGTGCAACAGACGGTTCAGGGTGATCCGTCCCATCGCCAGCTTGAAGCCCTGACCTTCCTCGCCAATGCGGTTGGTCACTGGCACGCGCACGTCTTCCAGAAGAATGTTGCCGTGGGCGCCACCACCGGACATCACCGAGTAGTCGCTGTCGACGCTGACGCCTTCTGCATGCAGATCGACGAAGAACGCCGAGATGCCCTGCGCACCGCGGCCCGGGCCGGTCACCGCGAGCAGCACGGCGAGGTCGGCGTAGGGCGCGCCGGAGATGTAGCGCTTGGCGCCGCGCAGCACGTAGTGGTCACCCTCCAGGCGCGCCTCGGTGCCCAGCGCGGCGGCGTCGGAGCCGGCCTCGGCCTCGGTGAGGGCGAAGCACACCGCCTTCTCTGCGCGGCAGATCGGCTGCAGGAAGGCCTCGATCTGGTGCTCGTTGGCGACCTTGAACAGGTGGCCGACCCGTGGCGGGCCGGACAGCTCGCCGAGAATGTGCGGCGCCAACGGCGAGCCGGTGAGCACCGCGGCTTCCTTCAGCATGCACAGTTCGGCGACGCTCAGGCCGGCGCCACCGAGGGCTTCCGGCAGCATGGCGTTATAGAAACCCAGCTCGCAGGAGCGTTGCCAGATATCGCGCAGAAACGGCTTGGCGACCGGCTCGCCCCAGCGGATGCCTTCTCGCTGAACCAGTGGTGCGAGTTCGTCGCGGGCGAATGCGTTGATGCCGTCGATCAGGTGGGCGGCTTTTTCACTTGGCTTGATCATCTGCTGTCTCCGCTCAAATCCGACGTTCGCTGTTCTGCCAGTACGCTTCGCGGATCAGGCGGCGTACGACCTTGCCATTGGGGTTCTTCGGCAACTCCTGGACGAAGTCCACCGCGCGCGGCTTCTTGAAGCCGGCCAGCGAGCGCCCGCAGTGCTCGATGATCTCCTCGGCGCTCAGGCTCTGGCCCGGCTTCAGCACCACTACCGCGCGGATCGCCTCGCCCCACTGCTCGTCGGGCACGCCAACAACCGCTGCTTCGAACACCTGCGGCAGGCTGTAGAGCACCTGCTCGACCTCGGTCGGGTAGACGTTGAAGCCGCCGGAAATGATCATTTCCTTCTTGCGGTCGACGATGAACACGTAGCCCTGTTCGTCGACGGTGGCCAGATCGCCGGTCAGGTAGTAGCCGTCGCGCATCACCTCGGCGGTGAGCTCCGGCGCCTGCCAGTAGCCCTGCATGATGTCCGGGCCCTTGACCACGATCTCGCCGATCTCGCCAGGCTGCACGTCCACGAATTGTTCGTTGACCACGCGCAGGTCGGTCTCGAAGTAGCAGCGGCCGCAGGAGGCCAAGCGGCGGGCGTCGTCGCCCTCCACCAGGTGATCCTCTTCGGTCAGCACGGTGACCAGCGAGCAGGTCTCGCCGGCACCGTAGCCCTGTACCAGGATCGGCCCGAACAGCTCGATAGCTCGCTTGACCAGCGCCGGCGCCATGGGCGCCGCGCCGTACATCACCACGCGCAGGCTGGAGAGGTCGAAGCGCTCCACCTCGGGGAAGTTCACCAGGCGGTTTATCATCGCCGGGACCAGGAACAGGCGGGTGACACGCTCGCGCTCGATGGTCTCCAGCAACAGGCGGTCGTCGTAGCGCTCCAGCAGCAGGTTGCAGGCGCCGACGGCGAGCAGCGGCATGATCTGCATGCCGCTGGCATGGGTGATCGGGCCAACGTGGGCCATCACGTCCCCAGGGGCGGAGCGGCGGGTCGGGCTGGCGATGCTCTTGCGTACCAGCGCCTTGCGGTTGCCGAAGCTGAGCATCGCGGCCTTGAGCACGCCGGAGCTGCCGGAGGTGTAGTGCAGTACGGCCAAGTCATTGTCGGCCGGCTCGCTTTGTATTGGTGTCTCGTCACCGCGTAGCAGCACGGATGAATAACTGGCATCTCCGCCGTCGTCATCCAGCGAGAGGATCCAGCGCAGGCGCGGCAGCTCGCTACGGCGAGCATGTAGGGCGGCGGCGAATCGACCATCGGCGATCACCGCCTGGCTGTGCGAGTCGCCCAGCACCTGAATGATTTCTTCCAGCGACAGACGTGCGTTGATCGGCACCTTGACCATGGCGCTCTTGTAGAAAGCGATCTCCGCCTCCACCAGCTCGACGCGGTTGAGGGCGAGGATCGCCACATGGGCGCCCGTTGCCAGGCCAAGCGCCTGCAGGCCGGATGCCAGGCGGTTGGTGCGACGCTCGAGCTGAGCGAAGGTGATGCGTTTCCGGGCGTCGACCAGGGCCTCGTGTTCGGGCCAATACAACGCGCTGCGGCTGATGATCTTTCCTAGGTTCACTTTATTGTTCTCATCGGCAGGACAAGTGCGCCGATGCTATCTGCGGCCTTTCGGGCGGAACTAATACAACAGTACGATGCAGGCCATGCCGTTAAGGAATAGGTCCTTTACGCACTTGTTCACTTCATCTGAAAGCCCAATGTCCGTATATGGACTCCCCCTCATTGCAAGCTTCCTTCGCTTTGGCGCCCGTGCCGACTGCGCACGTATATTCGGCCTCGGACTTCGGCATAGTTTCGATGCGGGGCCATGATGGGCTATTCGCGCGCCGGCTCCCATTCGCTTTTCCGTGCTGGTCGCACCAGGACATTTGAGGAGTTTGCCGCGCCGGTTCGACCGGTTTGCCATCGCTCGGGTTGCATCGCAATCGTGGTGTGGGGCGGTTTCTTCTGGGATGAATGGGGCAGGCCGCTGCTCGCCCGGGTTGGTAATCCGTGTCATGACACAGCATCGCCCACGCCATGCGCGCCGTTTTGTTGGCCGGGGCGATGGCGCCCACATTGGGGTGAGCGCGCTCCGCCAAGCGGACGACCCACTGACTGAGTCGATCGTCTTTGGACTTGGCCGTCCGCAGCGCAGCGTGAACCAGCAGGGTGCGCAGATAGGCGTCGCCACGTTTGCTGATGCCCAAGAGTCGATCCTTGCCGCCAGAGCTGTGTTGCCGCGGCGTGAGCCCCAACGAGGCGGCAAATTGTCGGCCGTTGGCAAACTGGCGAGCATCGCCGAGGGCGACCACCAGCGCGGTGGCGATCATCGGGCCGACACCACGCAGTTGCTGCAAGCGGACGGCGGCGGATTCATTCGCTGCGATCGCCAAGATCTCGTCGTCGAACTCGCGCACGCGCTGATCCAGCGCGCGAAGATCGCCCCACAAGCCAGCCAGCAAACGCCGCAAGCGGTCCGACAAACGGCACCGCCAAGGGCCGCTTCAGACCGGCCAACAAAGCAAGGGTGTTGATCCGGAACGGTCTGGCGCGGCATTGGGGGGGGCTTTTAGGGTTCCCTTTCCTGAATCGAAAATTATTGAGCCGTCCAGCCTCCATCCATGTTCCAGGCGGCGCCACGGACCTGGGCAGCGGCATCGCCGCAAAGGAAGATCGCGAGCTCGCCGAGTTGCTCGGGGGTGACGAACTCTAGCGAGGGCTGCTTTTCCGCCAGCAGGTCGTGGCGCGCCTGCTCCGGACTGGCGCCAGCCTTGATGCGCGCGTCGATCTGTTGCTGGACCAGCGGCGTCAGTACCCAGCCGGGGCAGATGGCGTTGCAGGTGATGCCGGTGGTGGCGGTTTCCAGCGCGATGGTCTTGGTCAGGCCGATGACCCCGTGCTTGGCGGCGACGTACGCGCTCTTGCCCGCCGAGGCCACCAGGCCATGGGTGGAGGCGATGTTGACGATGCGTCCCCAGCCTCGTTTGCGCATGCCCGGCAGGGCCAGGCGCGTGGTATGGAACACCGAGGACAGGTTGATGGCGATGATCGCGTCCCAGCGTTCGACGGGGAATTCCTCCAGCGCGGCGACGTGTTGAATGCCGGCGTTGTTGACCAAGATGTCGAGGGCGCCGAACTCGCGTTCGACGTAGGCGATCATCTCGGCGATCTGGTCCGGCCGGGACATGTCCGCGCCATGGTGACCAATGCGAGTGCCGTGGGCGGCGAGTTCGCCAACCACGGCGTCGATGTCGCCGAAGCCGTTGACCACCACATTGGCACCTGCGGCGGCGAGACGATGGGCGATGCCGAGGCCGATACCGCTGGTGGAGCCGGTGACCAGGGCGGTCTTGCCAGTGAGGTTCATGGGATTCTCCTTTAATCGGTCACGGCAGCCGCGTGCAGGCGGCTGTCGGGTAGGGGGCGGCTCAGACGATGCCGGTCGCGTAGAAGGTGCCGATCACCACGAACACGGCGAGTGTCTTGATCAGGGTGATGGCGAAGATGTCCTTGTAGGCCTCGCGGTGGGTCAGTCCGGTGACCGCGAGCAGGGTGATGACGGCGCCATTGTGCGGCAGCGTGTCCATGCCGCCGCTGGCCATCGAGGCCACCCGGTGCATGACCTCCAGCGGGATGTCGGCCGCATGGGCGGCGGCGATGAACTGCTCGGACATGGCCGCCAGGGCGATGCTCATGCCGCCGGATGCCGAACCGGTGATCCCGGCGAGGGTGGTAACGGTGACGGCCTGGTTGATCAGCGGATCGGGGATGCTCTTGAGCGCGTTCGCCAGTACCAGGAACCCCGGCAGCGAGGCGATCACCGCGCCAAAGCCATATTCCGAGGCGGTGTTCATCGCCGCCAGCAAGGCGCCGGAAACCGCGGTCTTGCTCCCTTCGGCGAGCTTGCTGCGGATCACCCGGTAACTGCTCACCAACACCAGCAGGATGCCCAGCAGCAGGGCCGCCTGCACCGCCCAGATACCAGTCAGCTTGGCCACGTCACTGGTTACCGGCGCGGCCATGCCGGCCAATTGCAGGCTGTGGGCCTTGCCGTAGACCTGCGGAATCCAGTGGGTGAAAAGCAGGTTGGCCGCCCCCACCAGCACCAGCGGCGAGAGCGCCAGCAACGGATTGGGCAGTTTCAGGTCGCTGGCGGTTTCCGGCTCGTTGCGCAGGTCGTTGCCGTACCCCTCACCGGCAACGCGGGCCTTGTTCAGTTGGCGACGCAGGAACAGCATGCCTGCGGCGAAGATGAACAGGCTTCCGATTACGCCCAGCCAGGGGGCGGCCCAGCCAGTGGTGTTGAAGAATGTGGTCGGGATGATGTTCTGGATCTGCGGGGTGCCGGGCAGCGCGTCCATGGTGAAGGTAAAGGCGCCAAGGGCGATGGTGGCCGGGATCAGCCGCTTGGGGATGTTGCTCTGTCGGAACATCTCGGCGGCGAATGGATAGACCGCGAACACCACGACGAACAGCGATACACCACCGTAGGTGAGCAGGGCGCAGACCAGCACGATGACCAGCATCGCCTGGCTGGTGCCGAGCAGGCGGATGGCGGCGGCGACGATGGAGCGCGAGAAGCCCGACAGTTCGATCAGCTTGCCGAACACCGCGCCCAGAAGGAACACGGGGAAGTAGAGTTTGACGAAGCCGACCATCTTCTCCATGAACACCCCGGTGAAGGCTGGGGCCACGGCGGAAGGATCGGTCAGCAGTACCGCGAGTAGCGCGGCGATGGGGGCGAAGAGGATCACGCTGTAGCCGCGGTAGGCAGCCAGCATCAGCAGGGCGAGGGCCGCGAGGGCAATGACCACGCTCATCGAATGAATCTCCATTTAGCGCGCGGCTGGTTACCGCGCGTGGTTCTTGTTGTTTTGGCGAGGGCTTACCAGAGCGGTAGTACGTAGCTGAGGATCAGCCGATTCTCGTCGAGGTCGCTGCCGAAGTTGCTCCGCGCGGTCGCGTTGCGCCATTTGAGGCCAAGGTTCTTCAACGGACCGCTCTGCACTACATAAGCGATGTCGGTGTTGCGTTCCCATTCCTTGCCTTCGCCGGCCGCACCGCGCAGATCGACGTTGTCGCCGGACAAATAGCGGGTCATGAAGGTCAGTCCAGGGACTCCGAGCGCGGCGAAGTTGTAGTCGTAGCGTGCTTGCCAGGAGCGCTCGTCCTCGTTGCCGAAGTCGTTGATCTGCACCAGGTTAACCAGGTAGGCATCGGTGCCGTTGATGTTGGCGAAGCCGGTGTCGCCGCTCATGCGCTGGTAGCCCAGGCCGAACGAGTGGCCGCCAAGGGCATAGGTGAACAGCGCACCGAAGGCATCGTTATTCACATTGCTGCCGCCGTCGTCGGTGCTGTGCGCCCAGCGGATATCGCTCTTCAGTGATTGTCCTTCGGCGATTGGCAGCAGGTGGTTCAGGGTCAGGTAGTGCTGCTTGTACACACCGTCGAGGCCACCGTAGTGGTACGCGGTGCTGAGGGTGGGCGACCACTTGTAGGTCGCGCCGGCGAAGCCGAACTGGTCGCTGGTCTTCGTCCGGCCCAGCACGATGTTGCGGTTGCCGCCGTTGAACACAGCCATCTCTTCGTTATCGGAAGAGTTGCGCAGGTTGATGCGGTCGAAACGGCCGAGGTCGAGGCTGAGGTTGTCCACTTCGGCCGAATTCACCCAGGCGCCACGGAACGTCTGCGGCAGCAGGCGACTGTCGTTGTACAGCGCCACCGGCAGCTTGGGCTGCAGGGTGCCGACCTTGAGGGTGCTATGCGAAGCGCGCAGCTTGGCGGTCAGGCCGAGTTCGCCGTATTCGTCCTGGGCGCGGTTGGGTTTTTCGCGGTCCGATTTCAGCAGGCCCGTGCCGGTGCGGTCCGGGCTGGAGTCCAGCTTCACGCCCAGCAGACCAAGAGCGTCCACGCCCAATCCCACGGGGCCTTCGGTGTAGCCGGATTCATAGCGCAGCAGAAAACCCTGGGCCCATTCCTCCGCCTTGCTCTGGGCGGCTTCGTCCTGGCGGAAGTCGCGGTTGAAGTAGAAGTTGCGGAGCTCGATGCTGGCCTTGCTGTTAGCGAGGAACTCGGCGAAGACCTGGGGCGATAGGCTGAGGCTGGTGCCCAGCGTGGCAATAACGACGGCATGCTTGAGCGTGGAGCGGCTCATCGGAAGATCTCCTGGCGCCAGGCCGAGTGCGAAACAGGACGTGCCGTGGGTCCCGTGGGGTGGAATTCGCGATCGGGCTGCGTTGATTGTTGTTATGTCGGCTATGCGGACAGGGCCGCGACGGACGACATAGCCAGGATCGTGCCAATGATGTAACTATTTGATTTTTAAGTATTATTTTTTGATTCGAAAGTCTTGGGGTGCCAAGTAATTCTCCAAGCTGAGACGATTTGCGCGCTGGCACCTCTAGGAGGCCCGCCATTATATGGAAGTCTTAGCTGTCTCTAGTTTGAGACTTGTCTCTAATTCAAGACGAAAGGCCCAGCGCGGCCATTTTCTTGTACAACGTCGAACGGCCCAGCCCCAGGCGCCGTGCAGCCGCATCGACATTGCCGGCCTGTTCGGCGAGCACGCTGCGGATCAACTGACGTTCGAACTCCTCACGCGCGGCGTAGAAGTCCTGACCGGCCGCAAGGGTGACGGAGGGCGCACTCGTCGCCGCCGGCAGCGGTTGCAGCGTGCCGAGGGCCGAGTGCAGCGCGGCGGCGTCGATTTGCGGGCGGTCGCCGAGCAGCACAGTACGTTCCAGCAGATTACGCAGCTCGCGAACATTGCCGGGCCAGGCGTGCTGGGCCAGCAGGGCCAGACCGTCGGCGTCCAGTTCGTAGAGCGTCTGATGGTCGTCGCGCAGGCCGTCGAGTATGGCTTCGCACAGCGCCGGCAGGTCATCCAGGCGCTTGCGTAGCGGCGGAATCTCGATGGGCAGGACGTTGATGCGGTAGAACAGGTCGGCGCGGAAACGCCCTTCGCGCACGGCGGCATTGAGGTCGATAGAGGTCGCGGCGATCAGGCGGATGTCGCTGCGTAGCACCTCGTTGGACCCCACTGGTTCGAACTCTTTTTCCTGCAGCACGCGCAGCAGCTTGCTCTGCAGGGCGAGCGGCATGTCGCCGATCTCGTCGAGGAACAGGGTTCCGCCCTGGGCGATCTGCAGCTTGCCAGGGCGGCCCTTGCGGTCGGCGCCGGTGAACGCGCCCGGCGCGGTGCCGAAGAACTCCGCCTCCAGCAGGGATTCCGGAATCGCTGCGGCGTTGATGCTGACGAAGGGTTTGTCGGCACGCGGCGACGACGCATGGATGGCGTGGGCCAGCAGTTCCTTGCCGGTACCGGTCTCGCCCAGAAGCAGCACCGGCGCCTCGCTGGCCGCCCCACGCCGGGCGCGGCGTTTGACTTCCAGACTACCCGGGCTGGTGCCGATGAAGTGGCCGAAGCTGTATTTCGCCTGGCGCGCCTGCAGCAGTGAACGAGTCGAAGCCAGCTCCGCCTGCATGCGCTGGTAGCGGGTCAGCAGCGGCGAGAGTGTGCGCAGTTCGTCGAACAGGGCGAAGCCGATGCCGCCGATTACCGCGCCGGCGTCGTCTCGGATCGGCACGCGCATCACCACCAGCGGATCCTTGGCCATGTCTAGGATGTCCAGCAGGATCGGCCGGCCGCTGCTGACCACCTCGCGCATCAGGCTGCCGGGGATTATCTGCTCCACCGGCCGGCCGATGGCCTGCTCGGCGTCATCCAGACCAAAGCGCTGGGCATAGCGCTGATTGATCCAGACGATGCGCGCATCGCGGTCGACAATCACCGTGCCTTCGCTGAACTGCTCGAAGATTTCGAACAGCGAGCGGATCGCCAGTTGGCGAACGCTTTGATAGTCCGAGAGGGAGTGGTTGTCGCTCATAGGGCTTTCGACAGTCTGCTAGGTGAGTCGCGCACCTTAGCGCACCCTCATTCTGTCGGCGAGCATCCTTGTTTCCGCTCAATGGCGTGGCAAGCGCAATAAGGATTCCGCAAGCCGGTACGTGCTTGCGTCGAAAGTGACCTGGGCGGATACCTGATCGAGAGACAGGTATTTGCTGCCCGCTCATCCACGAAGTCTTGTGGAGCACCTGTTCCGCAACCCGAAGTCGGAGTGGATTCCAGCGACCGGCTACCTGGCGGCCCAGGTGCATCAGTCATTGCCTGATACAGCGCTACAACTAAATCAGGCCGAATCAGTACAGCGACGGGCTACCACCTGCAGTGGCCGTATGGACAATTACCTTCCACAAATACAAGGTAGGCGCGTTGAAGGCCTATTCACGCCATCGCTTGAGCAGCATCTCAATGAAGAGTTCTGCTGTGCTCGATAGGGGCTCGCCGTCTCGACGCACCAGCCCGATGGTGCGTTCGATATGAGGGGGAGGTAACTCCCTGGAGCAGAGGTTTTCATGTTCGGCATCAGGCATGGCCATCCGCGGCAAAATCGCTACACCAAGGCCGCATTCGACCAGGCCCAGCGAGGTGGATAGATGCTGCACTTCGTAAAAGCCGTTGAGGCGGATCCCATGGCCTGAGAGGGCGCTGTCCAGCAGCATGCGGTTGCCGCTGTCTCGACTCACAGTGATCAGGCGTACGTTCTGGAGATCTTGCCAGTTCACTTCAGTCAGCGCTGCCAAAGGATGGTCGCTTCGCATCGCCAGTACGAAAGGGTCACGAAGCAGCGGTGTGAAGCTGACGTCAGGGTGTTGGGCGCTGATCATGTTGATGCCGAAGTCCGCGTCTCCGCTCACCACGCGCTCCAGACCTTCATTGGCGCTGACATCAAGTATTCGGATGCGTATGCCCGGGTAGGCCTCGTTGAACACCCGTATCACGCTGGGCAGGAAGTAGAACGCCGCGGTCGGGATGCACGCGATCGTCACGGTACCTTTCTGGTGTGTCTTGAGCTCACGTATGCCCTGTATCGAGGACTCGTAGTCTTCCAGCATCCGTCGAGCCCGGGGCAGGTATTCCTTGCCTATTTCGGTCAGCCAGGTGCGCCGCGTGGTGCGCTCCAGGAGCTTGGCTCCAAGGGTTTCTTCCAGTTTCTGAAGGCGGCGAGACAGCGCCGGCTGGGATAGATGGAGTGCCTGGGCGGCTTCCTGAAAGGACTGTGATTCAGCCACTCGCACAAAAGCTGCGAGGTCGAGGAATTCTATTCTATGCATGAAAGTGCCTCTATGGTTCTGATTTGCACATTAATGCTTGTATCCTATCAATTGCCGTTGATCTTTGCATTTGAAGCATCAAAAGGGCGCTGACAAGCTGTAGCCATCGTTGGAACGGTCACGGATTAAACCAAGATGATGAACAGCATCCCTTGCATGATTATGCGTGGCGGCACTTCGCGCGGCCCCTTCATCCACATGACTGATCTGCCTGATTCGCAGGAAGCGCGTGCCCAGGTCTTACTCGATTTGATGGGCTCCGGCCATCCGCTTCAGGTGGACGGCATTGGCGGCGGTAACTCCCTTACCAGCAAAGTGGCCATCGTTGGACGCTCCAGTCGCCCGGACGCAGATGTGGACTACCTGTTCGCCCAAGTGGACGTGACCGAGCGCCGGGTAGATTTCACGCCCAACTGCGGCAACATGCTCTCGGCCGTTGGCCCATTCGCGATCGAGACCGGCCTTGTGGCGCCCACCTACGGCGAGACGCGAGTGCGAGTGTTCAACGTCAACACTCAGCGCATCATTGAGTGTTTCGTACCTACTCCGCGTGGTCGCGTGGAATACGAAGGCGATACCAGTATCAGTGGCGTTCCAGGTTCTGCAGCGGGTATTCGTCTCAGCTTCCTGGACGTCGCTGGTGCCAAGACCGGGGCCCTGCTTCCTACGGGTCATGCTATCGAGCAGATCGAGGGCGTCGACGTCACCTGCCTGGATGCCGCGACCCCGACGGTGATGATTCGTGCAAGCGACCTGGGTGTGGATGGTCACGCCGATCCGGCTGCACTGGATGCCAACAGCGCAATGCTTGAGCGTCTTGAGCGCATTCGTTGTGAAGCAGGCCGCCGCATGGGCATGGGAGATGTCAGCCAGTCGGTCCTGCCAAAACCCATTCTGCTGTCGCCAGCGGTTGGCGAAGACGGAACGCTGTGTGCGCGCTACTTCGTACCGCAGCGCTGCCATAAGGCGCTTGCCGTAACCGGCGCGATCGCACTTGGCGCCGCAGTGAATGTTCCCGGCAGCGTGGCCCATCGCCTCGCCGTGGAAACCCGTCGCGTAGACGCTGGCAAACCCCTCGCGTCCATACGTATCGAGCACCCGTCAGGTCATCTGGACCTGCGAGTCGAGTTGCGTGATGGCAACCCGATGGATATCGCCCGGGTCTCGCTGATCCGTACCGCCCGCAAGATCATGGATGGACGTCTCTATTACCGCATGCCGGAAGCACTCCACTGACCTGACCGCTGTCTCGCGTCTCGTTGCGCCCCGACAACAATCACAAGACGGGTAAACAAAATGAACATTTCCATTTCGCGTTGCCTGCATCCTTTCCGCACCGCTACCGGTCTTCCACGTTCGTCGTGAGGATGGCCGGGGCGCTTGCGTGCCCTGGCGATTAGCGGCTTCATGTGGGGCGGTCCGCGCGTCTCGCATGGAGCTGGAACCCATAATTACAAGAGTCCAACGCCATGCTTTCTTTGCTCGGTTTGTCCATGGTGGTCGTGTTCACCTACCTGATCATGACCAAACGCCTGTCTCCGGTCGTGGCCCTGACTGTGGTACCCATCGTCTTCGCATTGGTCGGCGGCTTCGCGCCCGAGCTCGGCAAGATGATGCTCGACGGCCTTAAGACGGTGGCGCCTTCGGCAGCGCTATTGCTTTTCGCCATCCTCTTCTTCGGCATCATGATCGACTCCGGGCTGTTCGACCCTCTGATTCGCCGCATCTTGCAGACCGTCAACGGCAACCCAGTGAAGATCGCCATGGGCACCGCTGTGTTGTCGTTGCTGGTGGCGCTGGATGGTGATGGCACCACCACCTACATGATCACCGTGGCCGCCATGCTGCCGCTATACAAGCGCATCGGTATGAACCCGCTGATCCTCGCGTGCATATCCATGCTATCGCTGAGCATCATGAGTGGCATGAGCCCCTGGGGCGGTCCGGCCACTCGAGCCATCGCCGTGCTCGGGCTGGACGCCAGCGAGTACTTCATCCCCATGCTGCCGACCATGGTAGGCGGCGCCCTCTGGGTGGTGTTCACCGGGTACATCCTCGGCCGCAAAGAGCTGAAGCGGATCGGCAACACCCACCTGAAAACCGGAGGCGACGACTGTTACATCAAGGCCATTCTTGCCGATAACCCGAACAAGCGGCCGAAGCTCATCTGGCTCAACCTGCTGCTGGTGATTGCGGTGATGGTGGCATTGGTGATGGGGCTGATGAATGCGGCGGTGCTGTTCATGCTCGGCTTCGTGGTGGCGCTGATGATCAACTACCCGCAGCTGGACCTGCAGAAGGAGCGCATCCTCGCCCACTCGGGCAATGCCATGACCGTGGTGCTGCTGGTGTTCGCCGCCGGGGTATTCGCCGGCATTTTCTCCGGCACCAAGATGGTGGACTCCCTGGCCAACTCCCTGGTGGAGATGATCCCATCCTCCTGGGGCAGCTTCTTCCCGCTGGTGGTGGCCATCACCAGCATGCCGCTGACCTTCGTGCTCTCCAACGACGCGTACTACTTCGGTATGGTGCCCATCCTCGCCCAGGCCGCTGCAGCCTATGGCATCGATCCGGTGGAAATCGCACGCGCGTCCATCCTCGGCCAGCCGGTGCACCTGATGAGTCCGCTGGTGGCTTCGACACTCCTGCTGGTGGGCATGGTCGATACTGACATCGGCGACTTCCAGCGCTTCACCTACAAGTGGGCGATCCTCACCTCGCTCGTCATTACCGTGCTGGCCCTGCTGACGGGTGCCATCACGCTGCTCGCCTGAGTTTCCTCGCCCGGCGAAGTCGGGCAAGCCCCCTGAGATCTGGCCCCGTGGTGTGTTCCTGCGCGCCCGCTGGCCGAGTGCGTCCAGAACAAAAAGGTGAAGACACCATGAATACCAACGCCAAGCCCCTGCCTTCCACCCTGGCGTGCCTAGTCGCCTGCCTGACACCTGCCGCAGGGGCCGCCGGCTTCATCGAAGACAGCAAAGCCAACCTGCAACTGCGCAACATCTACTTCAACGATGACTTCAAGGACGAGACGGGCATGTCCGCCAAGTCCGCCGCCAACGCACAGTCGAAAAAGGAGGAATGGGCCCAGGGTTTCCTGCTGGATGTGCAATCCGGCTATACCCCGGGCCGTCTCGGCTTCGGTCTGGATGCCCTCGGGTTGCTGGGGATGAAGCTGGATTCCGGCGCCGGCCGGGCCGGCACCGGACTGTTGCCCGTGCATGATGACGGCCGGGCCGCGGACGAATTTTCCAGCCTGGGCCTGACCGCCAAGGCACGCTTCGCCGGTACCACGCTCAAGCACGGCACGCATCAGCCCAAGCTGCCGGTGCTGGTGCGCAACGATGCGCGTCTGTTGCCGCAAACCTTCGAGGGCACCCAGGTCACCAGCACCGATATCGCCGACCTAAGCCTCACAGGTGGTTACTTCGACGAGTTCCGCCAGCGCGACTCCAGTGACAACCATTCGATCACTGCCGATGGCTACGCAGGTGATGACGGTGAGGGCTTCTGGTTCGCCGGTGCCGACTACAAGCCCAGCAAGGTCTTGACCCTGAGCTACTACTACGGCGAGCTGGAAGAGTTCTACCAGCAGCACTTCATCGGCCTGGTCCACAGCCTGCCCCTGGGGCCAGGCAGCCTCACCACCGACCTGCGCTACTTCCACAGCCAGGATGCGGGAGAGGCACGCAATGGCGAGCTGGACAACGACATGTACAGCGGCCTGCTGACCTACAACCTGAAGGGCCATGCCTTAAGCGCAGGCTACCAGCAACTGAATGGCGAAGGCGGGCTGCCATTCGTCAACGGCGCCACGGTGTACAGCTTTAGCAATGCCGGGGTCGGCAAGTTCGTCGAGGAAGACGAGAAAACCTGGATGCTCGGTTATGCCTACGACTTTGCGGCCATCGGCGTGCCTGGACTGACTGCGGGCGTTCGCTATTTCAAAGGCCGGGATGGCACGACCGAATTGCGCGGCAGCGAGGTGAACGCCGACGAGTGGGAGCGGGACATTGACCTTGCCTACGTGGTGCAGCAGGGGGCTCTCAAAGGGCTTGGCGTGAAGCTGCGCAACATCGCCTATCGCTCCAGCTACAGCAGGGGCCGCGACAACAATCGCCTGTATTTCACCTACGACATCGCGCTCTGGTAGGTCCCGAATGCGGGCTTACCAGCCCGAAGTGGCGCTTAGAAGAGCGGGCGCCGCGCCCGCGTGCTCACAAGGCGCGCGGGCCCTTAATCCTCAAACCACGCTTTTCCGACCACCCGTCTCGACTACCCGTCGCGCCGGCGGAGGTTCCGGAGCTGGGGGCTTGCCCCCGGCATTTTTTTCGATAGCGGAGATATGGATTTATGGAGTGGCTGAGTGACCCTGTTTTCTGGATGGCACTTATGCAGATTATCGCCATCGACATCCTGTTGGGCGGCGACAACGCAGTGGTCATTGCACTGGCGTGTCGGCATCTTCCTGAGGAACAACGACGCCGTGCCATCGCCGGTGGAGTGGCAGGGGCAATCCTATTGCGCATCGCGCTGTTGTTCTTTGCCATGCAGCTACTGGCCTTGCCGTATCTGAAGTTGGTAGGTGCGGCGCTGTTGCTCTGGATCGGCGTGAAACTGCTGCTGCCCGAAGACGAACAGGCCCACGAAGTCAGGGCAGGTGCGAGCTTCTTCGCCGCAATCAAAACGATCATCATCGCCGACGCTGTCATGAGCCTGGACAACGTGCTCGCGGTGGCCGGGGCTGCCGGCGGCAACCTGGTCCTCGTCAGCCTGGGCGTGCTGATCAGCATCCCGATCATCGTTTGGGGTAGCCAGCTGGTGCTCAAACTGATGGATCGTTACCCGCAGGTTGTACTGGTGGGGGGCGGCTTGCTGGGCTGGATTGCCGGGGGCATGGCTGTAACCGACATCGCGGTGGCGAGCTGGATTCCGAACGAGGCCTGGTCCAAGCACCTGGCTGCAGCCTTTGGCGCTGCCCTGGTGATGGGCACAGGTCTGTTGCTGCGCACGCGTGCATCAGCAGTGGTTGATTAGGTAAACGGCTGATTTCCAGGATCTCGGTGCGCGCCAGGTATGGAGTCGGATCCAGGCTGCGGTAGCGATAGCAATCCGGCTACCCTCCTGCCCCCTACTCATCGCCGAGATCCTGCAGCTTCGACACTGTTGCTGGCGGGGATGCTGGATCGCGATATCGGCGACCTCCAGAGGTTCACCGGAAGTGGGCAATGCTGACTTCAGTGGTGATGACTCTTCTGGCCCTGCCTACTGGCACCATCAATCCAGATGGTTGACGGCGCGTTCATCGAGACAGGCGGATGATCTGTCGCGCCAGGTATGGGCCGATCAGTACGACGCCGAACAGGCGCATGGTCTGCATGGCCAGCACCAGACCGACATCCGCCTGGGTGTCCAGGGCAATGATTGCCATGGAGTCCAACCCTCCCGGACTGGTGGCGAGATAAACGGAGAGGAAGTCCTTGCCCAGCAGATTCGCAATGAAAAGTGCGGACAGGGCGCAAAGAGCAATCAGGGCAAGTGCGCTGAACAGCATGGACGGCAGCCGACGGACGACGAAGTCGAAGGTCGCGCGATCGAATCGTAATCCCACGTAGCAACCAAGGGCTCCGTAGGCCAGGCACAACAGCCACTGTGGTAGGTCGATGATGAATACACCGCCCAATTGCATCGCCGACCCAGCCAGTAGCGGCACGAGCAGCGCACCTGCCGGGAAGCGCGCACCGATCAACACACTGCCGGTCAGAACAAGGATGGTGAGGATGCCATTGGCAGGCACAGTGAAGCCGAGGGGGGCTGTGCCAGTCGGGATTTGGGGGGGAGTAACATCACTACCGAGGGCGTGGCTGACGACTGCACCTATTAGTACTACGCAGACCACTCGCACGTACTGCATCGTGGCGACCACTCGGGAGTCTGCTCCGTGATCCTCGGCCAGGGCCACCATGGCGGACGCCGCCCCGGGAGACAGGCCCCAGGCCGCGGCGCTACCCGGTAGGTCGCCGTAGCGCACGAGGAAAAGCGCGACGAGCAAGCTCATCACCACCGTTATCGCCGTGGCCAGCAGCATGACCGGCCAATCATGAGCAATGCTGGCAAGCGTTTCTGCGCTTAGCGAACGAGCCACCAGCAAGCCGATGCAACCCTGACCGAATTTGAAGGCGAGCGCTGGCACGCGAATGCGCGCACCCCGCACGCCAAGTCCAATGGCTACCAGCATGGAGCCGAGGAAGTCAGCAGCTGGCATTCCGATCAGCCGCAGCACTTGGCCAGCGATTACCGCAAGGACGAGCAGAAGCAGCCACTGCCGCATAAGGGCAATGGAGTCGAGAGAGGGGCGGGTAGGCAAGTCGATTCTCCGTGCGCGCTGTGGGGCAGGGTGTGTCCAACGCGCATCGGCAGTATTCTGGTGCTGATTCATCAAGTCTATTTTCTAATTGTGATGAACCGATAATTCAGAGTTATCGATTATGGATCTGCGAGACCTTGCCTATTTCGAGACCATTGCTGAGCTTGGCCACCTAGGCCGCGCTGCGGAGCGCCTGTGTCGTAGCCAACCTGCTTTAACCAAGAGCATTCAACGCCTGGAGGAATCCCTTGGAGCCAGCTTGTTCCAGCGTGATGGCCGACGCATCAAGCTGACCCCCGCTGGGCATTTGCTCCTGGAGCGAAGCCGTCAGCTACGGCACAGCGTTGATGAGACGCGCCGTGAGGTACGCGACTTCGCCAATGGTTTGGTAGGAAATATTCGACTGGGCTGTGCAGTCTCTATGGCCGAGTACCTGCTGCCACAGCTCACTGCGACACTGCTGAGCCTCGCTCCCAATGTGACACTGACACTTGCGGTTGGGATGGACGATGTGCTTCGCGAGGGGCTGTTGCAGGGAAATCTGGACCTGGTCATTAGCCCCTACGTCGACAAGGTAGAGGGACTGGAAACCCATGCTCTGCTGGAGGATCAAGCCGTAGTTGTGGCACGCCGCGATCATCCGCTTTTCAGCGAGCCTATCAGCCAGCGCGAGCTGTGCCGTTATCGCTGGGTGCTGCCACCTCTCTCAGCCAGTGCGCGCAAGTGGATTGACAATGCCTTCATCAGCCGGCAGCTGCCGACACCCATGGTGCAGGTGGAAAGCACGTCGATCTCCTTGATGCCACGTTTGATTGCCCGTACTGACTTACTCAGTTTCATTGCACGTGAACACCTGTTAGGTGGGAAGGCGGAGGCCAGTCTGCGGGAAATCCCTCTGGCGGAAACCACCATGACGCGGGTAATCGGGGTGAGCTATCGCTCCGAGGGTTACAAGTCGCCGGCGACGGCAACTCTCCTGGATATTCTGCTGACTCATCAGGCCAGCCTGTTTCTACAGCTTGATTCGTGAGGTCCGGCCAACCGTCTCCGGCATGGGAAGTCCACGCGACGGGGCATCAAGCAGGAGTGCTGGCTATTGCTGCGCAAACTGGAATATCTGCGCCACCCCGTTTGTGGGATAAGGCGCACGCTCAAGTTGTCCCTTCAACTGGAGAGTCCCTTAGCCCGGACTTTGCAGACATCTTCGAGCAACTGGAAAGGGCTTCGGCGAGCGACTGCTGTTGGCCGATTCTGTTGGAAAAGGCGGAGCCACCTCGGCTCGCTAGCAAAAAGCCGAAAACGACCGACTGAAGCGTTGCTACTTGAAATCCAAGGCAGTTCTCTGCCCCGCAGATCGCTCAGATTTCAGCGTAAGCAATGCACTTTTGTGGGCAGAAATCTCGAAGGGAGTTTTCATCAGAATCGGCCGAAATCGGACGTTCGCTATATCAAGCCTCTACCCCTGGCGTCGAAGCGGCGCGGCCACTGCTGCTCGCGGGCATGCTCGACCAAATGGTCGACAAAGGCGCGGGTCTTCGCCGGCAGCAGCTTCTGGCTGGCGAAGTACAGCGAAATGGGGCCGGCATCCACATGCCAGTCCGGCAACAGTCGCACCAGAGCGCCGCTCTCGAGATGCTCCAGCACGTCCGGCACAGCCAGCAGCGCCACACCCAGACCGAGTAATGCGCTGCTACAGAGCGCCTGGGGATCGTTGACCAGCATGCGCGGACGCTGCTCCAGTGGCATACGCTCGCCCTTCGGCCCCTGCAACATCCAACTGCGCACCTTGCCGCTCTGAGTCGAACGCATGGCCAACTGATCGAACTCGGCCAACTGTTCCGGCCGCTTCGGCACGGGTCGTCCAACCAGATAACCAGGCGCCGCCACCAGTACCAGATGCGCCGGTGCCAGTTCCCGCGCCACCACCCCCGGCGACAGCTCGATACCGCCGCCGATGGCGGCATCGAAGCCATCGGCAATCAGCTCCACCTGGCGATTGTCGAAGTGCCACTCCGGCGTTACCGCCGGGTAGCGGGCGAGAAAACCGGGCATCAGTGGCAACAGGAAATCGCGGCCGAAGGCCGGGGCCGCCGACAGGCGCAGCACGCCAGCCGGTGCGCCGGCACTGCTGGTGAGATCGGCGATGGCCGCCTGAATGCTTTCCAGCCCGCCGCCGACGTTGCCGAGAAAGCGCTCGCCGGCTTCGGTCAGGGTCAGGCGTCGGGTGCTGCGCTGGAACAGGCGCACGCCGAGATTGGCCTCCAACTGGGCGACGTTGCGGCTGATCGCCGCTGGGGTCAGGCCCAGACGCCGTGCCGCGGCGGAGAAGCTGCCGCACTCGGCACTGCGCACGAAGGATTCCAGATTGGCCAGGGTTTCCATCGCGACACCTTCAATCATGAGTTGAAGGTAATTCTAGTCATTACCCACTACTGCAGGGAAAGTCGAAGGCGTTTCATGAGCACACCCACCACCCACATGAGGTTTGCATCATGAACAACGCCATTCTCCCCCTCAACGGCCAGGTCGCCCTGGTTACCGGCGGATCGCGCAGCATCGGCGCCGCCATTGCCAAGCGCCTGGCTGCCGACGGAGCCAGCGTCGCCATTACCTATCACGCCTCGCCGGACAAGGCCGACGCGCTGGTCGGCGAGATAATTGCGGCCGGCGGCAGGGCCATCGCCATCGCCGCCGATGCCGGCGATCCGCAAGCCGCACGCAGCGCCGTACAACAGGTCGCCAGCACCTTCGGACGGTTGGATATCCTGGTCAACAATGCCGGTATCAGCGTGCTCGGCGCCCCGGAGGAAATCGCTTTCGAGGACTTCCAGCGCATCCTCGCGGTGAATGTCACCGGCGTGTTCGTCGCCACCCAGGAGGCGCTAAAACACATGGGCCGCGGTGGCCGCATCATCCACATCGGTAGCTCCATGGTGCAGTACGCCGCGTTCGCCACCGCCTCGGCCTACACCCTGACCAAGGGCGCCCTGGCCGGCTTCAGCCGTGGCCTGGTGCGCGACCTCGGCCCTCGTGGCATCACGGTCAACACCGTGCATCCCGGCCCGACCGACAGCGACATGAACCCAGCGGACGGCCCGGTGGCTGATTTCGTCCGCCCCAACATCGCTGTCGGCCGCTATGGCGAGGGCCGCGACATCGCCGCCGCCGTGGCCTGGCTGGCCAGCCCCGAGGCGGCCTTCGTCAGCGGTGCCGAGTTGCTGGTAGATGGCGGTTTCACGGCCTGAGGAGAGACAGATATGAAAATTGGAATCATCGGCGCTGGTGCCATAGGCAGTGCCATCGCACGCGCCCTGAGCAAGGCGGGCATTGAGGTCGCAATCGCCAATAGCCGTGGGCCTGAGAGCCTGCAGGCGCTGGCCAATGAACTGGGACCAAGGGTCAGGCCGGTCAGCCGTGAGGAGGCCGCTCGGGCGGATCTCGTTTTCCTCGCGGTGAACTGGTCGAAAATTCCCACCGCCCTAGCGAACCTGCCCCCCTGGAATGGACGCATCGTGGTCGACACCAACAATCCCATCGAGGCGCCGACCTTCCGTCCCTTCGATCTGGGCGGCCAGAGTTCGAGCGAAGTGGTTGCACGGCTGTTACCTGGAGCGCGCCTGGTCAAGGCCTTCAACCATCTGGCGCCGGCACTTCTGGCTGGCGACCCGCAAGCTGAGGGAGGACGCCGAGTGCTGTTCTATTCCGGCGAAGATGCTGAGGCAAAGGCCAAGGTTGGGGCGCTGATCGAGCGTCTGGGCTTTGCTGGCATCGACCTGGGAGGTCTTGCCGAGGGACGCCTTGCGCAGTTTCCCGGAGGGCCGCTGCCGGCTCTCAACTTGGTGAGGTACGGCTAGTCTCCAGTTAGCGGGCGCTCCATGCGTCCGCTTTTGGCTATTGCTGCCTTTCATGACAGGCAGCTAACGGCCGATTGGTCTATCCAATCCATCATCGGCGCCACGGAGAAGCGGCGGGACAGGGCAGGGCGCGTGGTTGCTGGCGTTGAGGCGTGTAGGGCGGTCATTCGGAAACGTCTGATTTGCTGCGGTTAAAGCCCATCTCCAGCCTTTTCTGCGAATCCAGTGCTAATTCTTGGCACTGGATTTTGGTGTTTAGCACTGCGGGTATGGAATGGGCACGATCTCGCGACAGAAGAGCAAGAACGATGACATCAAATACACCGCCCAGCTCAGGCTACGTCGGCAGGGGCGCATGGTTTATCAGGAATCCCGGTCGTTCGATTTCAAGCAGACCGCGCGCGCAGGTTTGGTCGAAGCGACGTGATGGCTTCACCAGCCTGTCTTGTGTCGTTTCAGCTGCACGTAGTAGATCAGCAGCCCGTAGATGCCGGCGACCGCAACAAAGATGAACCAGGCGAACTCATGTACCACGTAGGCAGCGGAAATACAGATCACCGACAGCGCCAGGGAAACCCCCCAGATTGCTTGTCTGCGGACGGCGACATTCCAGAGGCTTTGCAGTAGCGGTACCGCCGCCAGTACGGCAAAAACGCTGGAGAGATTCTCACGCCCGGGCGTGACATATCCCAGGAACACGAAGCACAGAAAAACGCAGACAATCTCCGCCAGATCGAGCAGGAACGGCGAGATTCCGTACCTCTCGGTCGGGGTGACGCTGGTGATGATGTACGAGACGGCGAAGAAGATCAGGATCCATAGGGCAATCAGGGCCTTCATCCATGCTGCTATCGACCAGGGGGAATCAAACTGCAGCAGCCCTGAAACCAGCCAGACCAGGCCCGCGCCATACACGGCCGGGTAGATGAGCGAAAGCATCGCAGTCCGCAGCTGATTCGTTTCCATGAGGCATCCTGCATGAGGGCCGGGTATGGACGAGTGAAGCCAATGCAAACCGGCGCTGCACGACCCTCGCCGGGATTCTCGGATCAAGGGTCGATTTCGCGGTCCATCAGGCGCGCCCCATCAACTTGTCCTGCACCACCAGCGCCTTGCGGTGTCGCGTATCCAGGCACGCCGCCAGGTCCCGTGCATGAACCCCTTCTGGCTCCCCTCCATCCGTAAGATCGGCCTTACGAACTCACCAATGCTGCGGGGGCAGGCGGCGGGTGTGGAAGATGCGCAGGATCTGCAGGCGGTCCCCACGCACACGGTAGGGGATGAGGTAGGGCAGGTTGGGCATGGCCCATTCGCGGGTGCCGGTAACGCGGCCTTCACGGCCCATGCTGGGGAGGCGGGCCAGTTGCTCGATGTCGGCGACTATCGCCTTGACCACGTCGGCGGCGGCCTGGGGGTTGTCCTGGGCGATGTAGGCGGCTTCGTCATCAAGGTTCTGCAGCGCGGTGCGCAGCCACTCAATGCGCATTGCCGGTCCACTTCTCCAGGGTGGCTTGCACCTCTTCGGGGGAGGCGAAGTCGCCGTCGTCGGCTTCGGCCACGGCGCGTTGGATCTCGGCGATCTGCCAGCTCTCGCGGCGGATGTATTCGCTCAGGGCCTCCTGGGCGAGCGCATCGGTGCTGCGGCCAGTGGCCTTGGCCAGGCTGGCCAGGTGGCTGGCGATGTCGTCCGGCAGGTTGAGGGACACAAGGGACATGCTGGACCTCGGGCTGGGGTTGGCAACGCGCCCATGGTACACCTTGGTTGCTTCGAGGTGGGCAAGGCCGCGTTTAGAGGCCGATGGCGCGGCGGTGCTCGGCGAGTTAATGGTGGATGGCCAGGCGCACGTCGCGATCGCGGGTGCGGTGGAGTTCCTTGGCCGGGCTGGGGCAATTCCAATGGCGAAAAGTTGAATCCGGCCCATGCTTTTGATCGGGCAACGCCTGATCTGGGTGCTCCAATGGACTGCATGAGATAACCTTGCGCCAGGCACTAACCATGAAGCTGTGAATTGAACGATGGGTTTTGAACAACTAGTTGAGCTACGTGACCGCCTGCGGGCAGAAGCGGAACAGGCCAAGGCTGCCAACGCGAAGCCCGCCAAGCGGAAGTCCTCCCCGCAAGGCAAACCGCGTGAGAAAGATCCGGCAGTTGATGCGATCTGGCGATTGCAGAAGCACTTTCCATTGGCCTTCCCGGTCAATCCGGCACCCAAGGTTCCGCTCAAGGAAGGCATCTTCAAGGATGCCGAGCAGCACCTGGAGCTCCTGGGAATCACCAGCGAACAGCTCAAGTTGGGCATCGCTACCTGGTGTCGGGGCAGTCGTTACTGGGCGAGCATGGTCGAGAACGCTGCGCGCCTGGATCTGCAGGGCCAGGCAGCTGGCACTGTGACGGCGGGGCAGGCGCTTTATGCGAAGCAGCAGGCTTCCCGGCAGCGCAGCCAGGACCGACGCAGTCGCGCAAAACCGAAGAATCGCGTAGCGGAGGCCAATCCCGCTGCCGATAGCGCTCCAGCACAGCCCCAATAGCGCATTGAATACGCATCAATAGAGGCGTTCAGCCTCTATTGATTGCCTCCCCGTGCCTGTCTCCCACCGCGCACTGCATCAGTGGGCTGTCCCCAGGGAACTTCCAGGGTGTGGGCCGAGTCCGATTTCTCCGCCATTTGGCCCTTCGTGGATACCTGCGATTCCGGGCCATGGTGGAAATCAGCAACCAACCATTGCCCGTCGAACTGCGACTTCGGTCCTGGATCAGGTCAGCCCCTCACGATGAAAACCAAATGCTTCGTGCCGCTTCTGGCGCTGGCGTTCTGCGCGGCCGTCTCATGGCCCGCGTTGGCGGCCCAGCAAGGCAATAGCGCGTCGGCCGCCATGTTGGAGGCTGCTTCGCTGCAGCTGGAGTTTGGTGAGGTGGAGCAGGCGGGCGATACCCTGGAGCGTGCATTGCGCATCGAGCCGAACAACCCCTCGACGCTGCATTACCTGGGACAGGTGAGGTTCCAGCAGGGGCAGTTCGACCAGGCTGTCGCCTTGGCCAGGAGGTCCATTGCGCGCGCTCGCAATGATGCCGACTTGCGTAATCGCAATCTCAGGTTGATCCAGGCTTCCCAGCAGGCGATGGGGCCCGGCGTTTCAGCTGGTTCGGAAATATTGGTCGAGTTTGATGAGCCCGCCGAGATCCGCGTGGGCTTGGATCAGAAAGTGGAGAGCCGGCATCAGGCCGGCATCGCCGCAACGGAACTGGTTGACGACGTGCAGCCCTATGCCTCCACGGCACCGGCAAATGGCGCGGGTGCCTGGCAGGCCGGTGACGACGGTGGCCTGAGAGCCGCGTCCTTCGAGGAGCGGCCAGCGTACGCCGATGTGACCATTGCGCGGGGGATGATGCCGCCGCGTGGCAAGTGCCGGATATGGTTCCCCAATCGCCCGGCAGGGCAACAGCCCGCGTCTGGCAAATGCAGCAAGTTGCAGAAGCGGGTTCCGCACGGTGCCTACCTGGTGCGCGGTTAGGCACTGGTTGCGGTCGGCGCTACCTCCATCCAGCCGGTGCATGGCGTGCGCTCCCCGCCTACCCATCGCGCCGCTCTCCCGCTTGCTCCCCGCTAAACGCCAGCGCCATTCCGCCCTTGATTCCGCAGCGTTGTTATCCGATCGCCCAGTGCGCTTGGCGTTAGACGCATAGCCAAACGTTCTAAGCCTGGCCAGTTGACATCGGTTGACACGAGATCTGACAGGACTAACTTAATGATGTGGGAAAATTTCCCACGCACTAGCGCTAACTGGCTCAGAAGGATCGTGTGGCAATCGCAGTCGCTCGTTCGTCCAGCAGGTAAATGGCCGCGCCGGTTGGCTGGCCGCTCCAATGGGCGGTTGGGAATTCACTGGTCGTTGCGTTCGATACGGAGATGACTACGCAACTCCAGACGGAGGTGCAACATGCTGCTCAAAAAATGTTTGTTGGCTCTGGCAATTGGCGGAGTCCTGTCGGCATCCACTGTCCTGGTGCCCGATTACGTCGGTAGTTTCTCCAGCGTTTACGCCAAAGATGGCGGCGGCGGTGGTGGAAGCGGCGGAGGTGGTGGCGGTGGTGGAGGAAGTGGCGGCGGTGGCGGCGGCCACGGTGGTGGTGGCAGCGGCGGCGGTGGTCACGGTGGTGGCGGCTCCGGTGGTGGTTCCGGCGGCGGAGGTGGTGGCTCCGGCAGTGGTGGCTCCGGAGGTAGTGGTCACGGCGGTGACGGCGGAGGTGGCCACGGTGGTGGTGGCAGCGGCTCCGGTGGACATGGAGAGGGTGGCGATGGTGGCGGTCATGGTGCTTCCGGCCACGCCGGTGAGGGTCACGGAGGCCCGGGGCGCGGCGAGGCTGAGCATGGTGGTGTCGCAGGGAGCAGCGGCCCGGGCAATGCCCATGATAACGACGCCGACAACGATGCGGATGGGGCCAGGGACGCCGCCAGGGATGATGCCGATGCCGCCAGGGACGCCGCCAGAAATGATGCGGATGCAGCCAGAGACGCTGCCAGGGCTGAAGCGGACGCCGCCAGGGACGCTGCCAGAGCGGCTGGCGTAGTGGGCGCGGATGCCACCCGGGATGCCGCCAGGGCGGCGGCGGATGCGGCCCGGGATGCCGCCAAGGATGCCGCGGACGCGGCCCGGGACGCTGCCAAGGCTGAGGCCGATGCAACCCGAGACGCCGCCAAGGCCGCCGCGGATGCAGCCCGGGATGACGCCGATGACGCCGCTGACGCGCCTGATGCGCCCGACGCACCGGATGTCGACGTGGCTGACGTCGAGCACTAGGCCCGCGAGTTCCGCGACGAACACGCAGGCATGCCCTTAGACAACGTCCCGGGAGCCTGAGGGACGAACTCCACTGGGCGTCGCAAACCTTGAAGAGTCGCGGGGTTTGCGGCGTCCTTTCGACATCCTGTGGCTGCTTCGAAATACCGAAATGCCATGGCATCGCGAGTCCGATAGTCGGTCGTTGACACCCGGATCAACAGCGCTAATCTCAGGTGTGGGAAAAATTCCCACAGAATATCCTGGCTGGCCTGCAGGGAGCGTGCGGAAACCACAGCTGCTGGTTCATGCAGCGGATAGATGGCCGCGCCGGTTGGTTGGCCGCTCCAGTGGGCGGTTGTGAAACTTGCTGGTACTTGTGTTTGAAACGGGGATGACCAAGCAACTCCAAGCGGAGGTTCATCATGCTGCTCAAGAAATGTTTGTTGGCTCTGGCAATTGGCGGAGTCTTGTCGGCGTCGACTGTTCTGGTACCCGACCACATCAGTAGCTTCTCCAGCGTGTACGCCAAAGATGGCGGCGGCAGTGGTGGCGGCGGTGGCGGACACGGTGGCGGTGGAAGTGGCGGCGGTGGCAGCGGTGGTGGTGGCGGCGGACACGGTGGTGGCGGAAGTGGTGGTGGTGGTGGTGGCCACGGAGGCGGCGGCAGTGGCGGTGGTGGAGGTGGCAGTGGTGGCGGTGGTCACGGAGGCGGCGGCAGTGGTGGCGGCAGTGGCGGTGGTCACAGTGGCGACGGCGGTGGCCATAGCGGCTCGGGCCACAGTGGCGAAGGTGGTGGTCACGGCAGCAATAGCGGTTCTGGCAGCGCGAGCAGCGGGCTCGGCCGTGGCTCGGATGACGGGGCCGACCATGACGCCGGTGGGCCGCATGGCGTCGGCCACGGTGCGGATGACGGGGCCGACCATGACGCCGGTGGACCGCACGGCGTCGGCCACGGTGCGGATGACGGTGCCGATCATGACGCCGGTGGCCCGCACGGTGTCGGTCACGGTGCGGATGACGGCGCCGAGCATGACGCCGGCGGTCCGCATGGTGTCGGCCATGGCGCGGATGATGCGGCCGATCATGATGTCGGCGACGACCGCTCCGGGGCTTGAACAGCCGAGCCAGGAGCCCACAAGACCCGGAGTCGCTTCGGGTCTTGTGGCGAACAGGTGGCTGTGTTGCTCTAGGCGCTGGAGGCTGGAGAATATCGGCCAAGCGCCGGGCTGACCGCTCAGGCGCATTTTCCCGCTCGCCACTGTTCTTGAGGAATGCCTTGAATGCAATCGCCCACCTTGCCTCCCTCTCTACTACCGGCGCTGCAGCGTGTCATGCGGCCCCTGGTGAGGTTGATGCTGAGGAAGGGGGTCACCTACACGGGCTTTGCAGAGTTGCTCAAGGAGGTATTCGTCGATGTCGCCGAGCGCGAGTTTCGCCTGGACGACAAGCCTTCGAGCGACAGCAGGATCAGTCTGTTGACCGGTGTGCATCGCAAGGATGTGCGGCGCTTGCGTGCCCAAGCGGGTGGGCATGAGGCCAGCCTGCCCAAGGTCATTTCCTTTGGTGCTCATCTGGTCAGTGTCTGGCTGAACAGTTCGCCGTTCTGCGAACAACCTGGCCGGCCGCTGCCCCTGGCGCGGCTGGCCAGCAACGGCGGCGAATGCTCGTTCGACGGGTTGGTCGCCCAGGTCAGCAAGGACATCCGGGCTCGTGTCGTGCTGGATGAGTGGCTGCGCCTGGGCATCGTGCGGATAGACGAGCAGGACCAGGTGCACCTGGAAACCATGGCGTTCATCCCGCAGCGCGGATTCGACGAGAAGGCGGCCTATTTCCGCCACAACCTCCATGACCATGCCTGCGCCGCCGTGTACAACCTGACCGAAGGCGGCGAGCCCTTCTTCGAACGTAGCGTCCACTACGACAGCCTGTCGCCCGCCGCTGTTACCCAACTGCGTGAAGCCGTGAATGCCGACGGCATGCAAGTGCTGATCGGCTTCAACCAGTTGGCCGCCGAGCTGGAGGAACGCGACATTCCCCCGCCCGATGCCAAGCAGCGCATAACCATTGGCCTTTACTTCTATACAGAGCCCACCCCACCCACGGTAGACAACCCGTCCACGGCCAGTTCGTCATGAACATTGCCCCGCGCTTGTTGCTCAGCTTCGCTTTCATTTGTGGCCCCTTGCTGCTGGCTTCACCGTCGCTGAGCGCCGCGCCGGTCTGCCTCGAGCCGGGCGGCATGGGCGGAACGGGCGCCGTGGCAACCGGGGGTGTTGGCGGAACGGGCGCTCCAGCGGACAACGGGGGCATAGGGGGTACCGGTGCGCCCGCCCACGAAGGTGGCATAGGCGGTACCGGTGCTCCCGCCGAGGAAGGTGGAATGGGTGGCACGGGCATTGTCGGCACCATCACCGGTTTCGGTTCCATCTGCGTCAACGGCGTGGAAGTGCACTTCGATAACAAGGCTTCGCTCAGCGAGAACGGCGCACCGGCCAGCAGCGACCAACTGGCCATTGGCCAAGTGGTGGCCGTGGAAGCGCGTAAATCGCCACGCGGCCTTGAGGCGCGGAGCATTGCGATCCTCCATGCCTATGAAGGCCCGATCACTAATCTGGCAACGGGCACCGCGCCACTGCGGGTAATGGGCCAGCCGGTTCGCGCGGCCGCAGGGGCCCGTGTGGCGGACGGCCTGCGCGTCGGTGACCCGGTACGGGTCAGCGGCTTGCGCAATGCCCAGGGTGAAGTGGTCGCCAGCCGGATCGATCGCGCGCCGAACCTGAAACAGGTCAGCGCCATCGGCGCGATCGAGCGGGCCGGCAACCTGCAGGGCCTGGCGCTCAGCAAACCGCTGGCCCCCAGCGCCGAGGTCCTGGTGCGCGGTACCTGGAATGGCCGGCAGCTGAATGTGGTGCAGACCCGTAGCGATCCGGGCATTCCCTTCGCCGGACGGGTGCGTAACGCGCTGGTGGAAGGCCTGGTGCGTGGACAGAAAGGCAATCGCATCGAGTTGGGCGGCTTCACCGCCTATGTGGACAGCGCTACCTCCTACCTCGGTGGGAAGGCCGCTGACCTGGCGGTGGACCAGCGCGTCCGGGTGTCCGGCGTGTTCGGCAAGGGACGGGAGATCCGCGCCGAGCGCATCGAGTTCTCCCGCGAGCAGCCCGCGACCTCCGTCCGCGAGGGTTCCGGCCACCAGGGCTCGTCCTCGGAGGATAACGAAGAGCATGGCAACAGTGGCTCAGGCGGGGACAGCATCGAGTCGCGGGAGCGCAGCGGCGATGTCGAGACGCGGGAAACCATCGAACGCAGCGAGGATGGCGAGACCCGAGAGCGGATCGAGCGGAGGGTGGAATCCGCCAGCGGCGATCTGGAACGTCGCGAGCGGATAGAAACCCGCGACTCCGGCGACCGCCTGGAAACCCGCGAGCGGATCGAGATTTTCGAGAACGGTGTGCGGGTGGAGCGGATCGAGAGAATCGAGCGAATCGAACGCTCGGACCGCGTCGATAAGCCGGAGCGGGTCGAACGGGTGGAGCGGGTCGAACGTGTGGAGAAACCGGAACGAGTCGAGCGACCGGACCATGTTGAGCGACCGGACCACGTTGAACGGGTGGAGCGAGTCGAGAGGGTGGACCACTCGGGGCCCCATTGACGTCCCGTTTCCACTCGGCTGGCGGGGACCAGGCGGGTAGCCGATGGCCGGCTAAGCTAAGCAGGGCCAGCGACCGGGCGGGAGCGGGGGCAGTCGTGCTACATGAGCTTTCCGCCAGGGCAATGGCATTGATCCTTAGGTGAACTTCGATGTCTGGATTGCAACGAGGTAAACATGAGAGCTGCTCGCCTGATCATGCCGGGCCTGTTGGTGTCCCTCACCGTTCCAACCCTTGCCGACGAGCTATCGGTTTCGACAGGGTTCGACTACTCGCGGGGGCGCTATGGGACCCCGGCAACCAGCGAGACCTGGTATGTCCCGGTGGTCGCGAAGTATGAAACCGGTCCCATGATCTACAAACTGACCGTCCCTTACCTGCGCATCACCAATCCCGCCGTGGGACCGGCCGGCGAACCCTTGTCCGGGGACTGCGGCAGCGTCGAAAGCGGCCTGGGCGACACGGTGGCCAGCGCGGATTATCTGCTGCTGGACGGCAGTGCAAGCGCCGGGGTGATGGTGGACCTGATCGGCAAGGTCAAGTTGCCGACGGCCGACGAGGACAACTGCCTCGGCACCGGCAAGACCGACTACTCTGCCCAGATAGACCTGGCGCGGGCCTTTGGCGCCATCACCGGGTTCGCCACCCTTGGCTGGCGGAAGTTCGGCGACCCCTCCGACACCGACTTTCGCGATCCGATCTTCACCTCCGTTGGCCTGCTCACTCGGCTGGCGCCCGCGACCTCCCTGGGGGCGGCCTACGACTGGCGCCAGAAAGTGACCTCCGATGGCGATGAGATCCAGGAGTTCAGCCTGTTCCTGACACAACGGCTCAGCCCATCCTGGAAGGTCCAGCTGTATGCCCTCAAGGGGTTCTCCGATGCCAGCCCCGACTCCGGCGGTGGGTTGATGCTCAGTCACTCGTTCTGATTGCGCGCGCCGATTAGGCCCGGGCGAGGCATAATCGGCGCTTTCCGCCCCGCTGGAGCCTTGTTCATGCAGCTCGATTTCACCCAGATGGCGCCGCTGGACGCCTACCGCTGGCTCGCCTCCACCGTCACGCCGCGTCCCATCGCCTGGGTGTCCACCCTGTCCCGTGACGGCGTCAGCAACCTGGCGCCGTTCAGCTTCTTCCAGGTCATCAGCGACGATCCGGCGACCCTCATGGTGAATATCAGCACCCGTGACGACGGGCAGCTCAAGGACACCCTGCGCAATGTGCAGGACACCGGCGAGCTGGTGATCCAGCTGGTGTCCTTCGAGCAGGCCGAGTCCATGAATGCCAGCGCCGCCTGGCTGCCCCACGGGGTGAGCGAGTTCGAGCAGTGCGGTATCGCCATCGAGCCTTCGCAGCGGGTGCGAGCGCCGAGGGTCCAGGGTGCGCCGGTGGCCTTCGAGTGTCGGTTGGCGGAAGTCCAGCCCTATCCGCGCGCCAAGCCCACCTGCCACCTGGTGTTCGCCGAGGTGTTGCTGGCCCATGTCGATGAGCGCGTGCTGACCGAGGCCGGGCGGATCGACCCACAGCGCCTCGACCTGGTAGGGCGCCTGGGCGGCAGTGCCTACACCCGTACCCGCGACACCTTCACCATGGTGCGCCCGAGCTGAGCCGTCCCGCTTACCAGTAGAGCGTGACCAGGGTGCGGCCGGCGCCGGCATCGCCCCGCTGCTCGAGCTTGTCTGCACCGGTCTGCAGCGGGGCGGCGGGTTCGTGGATCAGGCGATAGCCGCCGTCGCGGGCGCAGGTCTGGGACTGGACCTGGTAACGCCCATCGGCCGGGTCGAAGCGGCTGCTGACCTGGCAGGAGTTGGCGACGGTAAGGCTGATGCCGAGCTCGGCGCTGGCTTGGCCGGCCTGGCTGGGGGACGCGAACGCGGCGCCGATCAGTGCCAGCGCCGGGCCGAGGAAGGTCTTGAATCGGAACATGGTGCCTTGTGCTCAACGAACAGGCTGCCGGCAGATCGGCTCCATTGTTCGATCGGCATCAGGTCAGCGGGTTTGCCCTCCATGAATGAAAGCGGCAGCGCGAACCGGGTGTTCGCGCTGCCGCCATGCGTAATCCATACCCAGGGGTCTTGGCCCGCTATTCTAACCGTCCGGCCTGTCTGCTGGCGATATAGTGGCGCCGCCACTTGTCGACCTCCACGACCGCACAGGTGATCGCTGCCGTCGCCAGGCACCAGCCCCAACCGCCGAGGCCGAGGCTGCTGGTGCCGAACAGCGACTGCAGCGCGGGCACATAGGTGAAGGCCAGTTGCAGCACGATCATCAGGGCCACCATGCTCCAGATCATCGGGTTGTCGCTGAAGGTGAAGCGCGCCGGGCCGTGCAGACGCCGGCTGCTGAACAGGTAGCCGATTTCCCCGAACACCAGCGCGTTGACCGCCAGGGTGCGGCTTTCCTCCATGCTCCAGCCCAACTGCTGGGTGTAGATGAACAGGCCCAGGCTGGCCAGGGTCAGCAGCACCGATACCAGCAGGATCTTCCACATAAGCTCGCCGGACAGCAGCGGCGCCTTCGGGTCCCGTGGCGGGCGTTGCATGAGGTCGTCTTCGGCGGGCTCGAAGGCCAGGGCCAGGGCCAGGGTGACGGCGGTGATCATGTTCACCCAGAGAATCTGCAGCGGCGTGATGGGCAGCGTCAGGCCGAGCACGATGGCGGTCAGCAGGACGATGGCCTGCGCGCCGTTGGTGGGCAGGATGAAGAGGATGGACTTCTTCAGGTTGTCGTAGACGGTGCGGCCTTCTTCCACCGCGTGGGCGATGGTGGCGAAGTTGTCGTCGGCCAACACCATCTGCGCCGCTTCCTTGGCCGCCTCGGTGCCCTTGATGCCCATGGCGATGCCGATGTCGGCGCGCTTCAGGGCGGGGGAGTCGTTGACCCCGTCGCCGGTCATCGCCACCCGTTCGCCGATGGCTTGCAGGCGTTCCACCAGGCGCAGCTTGTTGCTCGGGCTGGTGCGGGCGAACACGCTGGTTTCCGTCAGCAGGACGTCCAGCTCGCTGTCGTTCAAATCGTCCAGGTCGGCGCCCGTGAGCGGGTTGCCGGCCTTGAGGCCGAGGCGCTCGGCAATGGCCGCCGCGGTGGCGGCGTGGTCGCCGGTGATCATCTTCACCTGGATGCCGGCACTGTGGCATTGCGCGATGGCGCGGATGGCTTCTTCCCGGGGCGGGTCCAGCATGCCCACCAGGCCGAGCAGCACGAAGCCGCTGTCGAGGTCGGCGTGGTCCAGTTCGTGCTGGGCGTTGCCGGCATTGCGCCGGGCCAGGCCGATCATGCGCAGGCCCGCGGCGGCACCTTCTCCCAGTACGTCGTCCCAGATGCGCGGGTCCAGCGGTTCGGCGGCGCCGTCGCGCCATTGCTGGTCGCAGACTTCCAGCAGGCGTTCCGGCGCGCCCACCAGGTAGATCACCCCCTGGTCGTTCTGGTCGCGGTGCAGGCTGGCCAGGTAGCGACGCTCCGAGCTGAAGGGAATGGCGTCCATCTTCGGCTGGCGCAGGGATTCGGCGCCCGGGTCGAGCTGCAGCTTGCCGGCGAGGGTGAGCAGCGCGGCTTCGGTGGGGTCGCCGGTGATGCACCACTGGCTGTCCACCTCGCAGAGGCTGGCACTGTTGGCCAACAGGCCGGCACGGGCCAGCTCGTGGAGGTCGTGGGCGAGGTCCTGGGTGGGGCTGACGTCGCCTTCGGGGGCATAGCCCACGCCGGAGACTTCGTAGCGGCGGGCCGCGGTGTAGACGCGCTGGATGGTCATTTCGTTGCGGGTCAGGGTGCCGGTCTTGTCGGAGCAGACCACCGTCACCGCGCCCAGGCTCTCCACCGCCGGGAGCCGGCGGATGATCGACTGGCGGCGGGCCATGCGCTGCACGCCCAGGGCCAGGATGATCGTCAGCACCGCCGGCAGGCCTTCGGGGATGGCCGCTACCGCCAGGCCCACCGCGGCCATCAGCATGTCGCCGGAATCGTAGCCGCGCAGCAGGGTGCCGAAGGCGAAGGTGATCACCGCCAGCACCAGGATGACCAGGGTCAGCCGGCGGGCGAAGCGGGCCATGTCCACCAGCAGCGGGGTCTGCAGCTGTTCCACCGAACCCAGCAGGTGGCTGATGCGCCCCAGTTCGGTGTCGCCGGCGGTGGCCACCACCAGGCCGACGCCGCTGCCCGCGCTGACCAGGGTGCCGGAGTAGGCCATGCTGTGGCGATCGCCAAGGCTGGCGTCGGCGCTGACCGGCTGGCTGGTCTTGTCGGTGGGCACGGACTCGCCGGTGAGCGCCGCCTCCTCGATGCGCAGGTCGCGGGTCTCCAGCAGGCGCAGGTCCGCCGGCACCCGGTCGCCGGCCTCCAGCAGCACCAGGTCGCCCGGCACCAGATCCTCGGCCGGCACCTGGCGCACCTCGCCGCCGCGTTTCACCCGGCTGTCGAGGGTCAGCAGTTTCTGGATCGCGCGCATGGCCTGTTCGGCCTTGCCTTCCTGGATGAAGCCGACCACGGCGTTGATCAGCACCACGCCGAAGATCACCGCGGCGTCCAGCCATTCGCCCAGGGCCAGGGTGACCAGGGTCGAGGCCAGCAGCACATAGAGGAGCAGGTTGTGGAACTGCAGCAGGAAACGCTTCAGCGGCCCGGCGCCAGGGCGCTCGGGCAGGCGATTCGGGCCTACGCTGGCCAGACGGCGCTCGGCTTCGGCCACATCCAGCCCGGCGGGACCGCTGTCCAACTGCTGCAGGCTGGCGTCGACGCTCTGGGCGTGCCACTGGGTGGGTACTGGGGCGGTCATGGCTTCCTCCTTGCCGAGTCGTAGGTCAAGCCTAGTTCCTCTCGTTCTTGCCGCTATTGGCCTGGATCAGTTCTGAATTCGATGTGGGAATCATAGTTAGCTATCCAGAAGCGACCTCCAGTTAGCCAAAAACAGCATGCCCGGGGTGGCGGCAGGATTGTGGCTTGTCGCCAGTATTGCGCTGCTCCTATGGTCGGCCTTTCAGGGAAGCGGATAGCAGATCGCGTCCATGCCGTTGTCACCTTGCGGGGAGGTAGGAGCATGTGGACTGTCGTGCAACGTAGGCTGGCCAGCCTGGGCACCGCCACCAAATTGATACTGGGGTTCGGCACGGTGCTGGCGCTGACCCTGCTGGTCGCCGTCACCGGCCTCGGTGCCTTGCGCGCGGTGGACGAGCGCGCCGTGCTGCTGGAGGAGATGCGCGCCATCAGCAGCGACGTGTCGATGATCCGGCGTACGGAAAAGGACTATGCCCTGACCTCCGACGCCAAGCATGCCGAGGCACTGCGCCAACAGGCCGAGGCCATAGTCGCCCGCAGCGAGGCCCTGGCCCTGCGGCTGTCCGGGCCGGGGCGCGACGCGCTGGGTGAGATCACCCAGGCCATGGCCGAATACCGAGCCGCCTTCGACCGCTATGTGGAACTGTCCGATAACCAGCGCCTGGCCCTGGAAGCGGCCAACTGGCTGGTGGTCAGCGCGTCCAACAGCCTCGACGTATTGCAGAGCGGCCTGAACGAGGATGGCGTCGACCTGCTGAAAAGCTCCCAGGGCGCCGAAGGGGCCGACCAGGTGACCCAGAGCGGGCAGATCAGCCGTGTCTACCAACTGCTCCTGCAGGCGCTCAACCAGGCCCGCCTGCGCCTGGAACAGAGCCGTGGTACCGGCGACGCCGGCGCGCCGCAGATCCAGGAGGCGCTGGACGCGCAGAAGCTCGCCGCCGAGTTGCGCGACGCCATGCAGGACCCGGGCTACGCCGCCGTGCTCACCGAGGTGATCGGCAACGTCGACTCCTTCAACGAACGCCTCAAGGAATACACCACGATCCTCGAACAGCAGCGCCAGGAGTACGCTCACCTGGCCAGCCAGGCCGAGCGCGTGGTGCAGGCCGTGGAGCGCGCCTATGCGCTGCAGAAGACCGAGATGCAGGCCCAGCAGGCGTCCAGCTCGCGGCTGATCGTGATGGCGGCGGCCCTGGCCCTGCTGATCGGCCTGGCCGCCACGGCGCTGATCAGCCTGCTGATCGTGCGGCCGCTGCGCCGGGTCATCGAAGTCGCCCGGCAGATCGCCGGGGGCGACCTCAGCGCCAGCGTCGAGGTGCAGCGCCGCGACGAGATCGGCCAACTGATGGAGGCCATGGCCGGCATGTCCGGCAACCTCCGCGACATGGTCGGCCGCCTGCAGGGCGGGGTGGCGCAGATTTCCGCCTCGGCCCAGGCGCTGTCCAGCGTTACCGAGCAGACCCGCGTCGGCGTCAACGGCCAGAAGGAAGAGACCGACCAGGTGGCCACCGCCATGAGCCAGATGGCCGCCACCGTGCAGGAAGTGGCGCGCAACGCCGAGGCCGCCGCCAACTCCACCGAGGCCGCCGACAACCGCGTCAGCAGCGGCAGCCAGGTGGTGCGCCAGACCCTGGACCGGGTCAACCAGCTGGCCCACGCCATGGAAGAGACCACCGCCAGCATCCAGCGCCTCAGTCAGGACACCCAGAGCATCGGCAGCGTGCTGGACGTGATCAAGAGCGTCGCCGAACAGACCAACCTGCTGGCGCTGAACGCCGCCATCGAAGCCGCCCGGGCCGGCGAGCAGGGCAGGGGCTTCGCCGTGGTCGCCGACGAAGTCCGCGCGCTGGCGCGGCGTACCCAGCACTCCACCGCCGAGATCGAGCGCCTGATCGCCACCCTGCGCGATGGCGTGCGCAACTCGGTGGAGCACATGCAGGAGAGCGGCAGCCTGGTGGGCCTGACGGTGCAGGACGCGCTCCACACCGAGGAGGCCTTGGCCGGCATCGCCGAAGCCGTGACCCTGATCCATCAGATGAACCAGCAGATCGCCGCAGCCGCCGAAGAGCAGAGCGCGGTGGCCGAGGAGATCAATCGCAGCGTCACCAGCATTCGCGACATCGCCGACCAGTCCGCGGTGGCCATGGACGAGACGGCGTCGTCCAGCGTGCAGCTGGCGCGTCTGGGGCAGGAGTTGCAAGGTATGGCCGGCCACTTCCGCCTCTGACTCCGATCCGCTGCGCGTCGGAATAACTGCGTTGGGAGTGGCTTCGGGCTTGCTCATTTACAATTCGTAAACTCCGCGCCCTCAGCCCTTACTCGCTGCGCTCGCCCTTCGGGCCAGCCTGAGGCTGTTACTCCGCTTCGCTGCGTTTCCCGCCTTGTTCTTCTCTAGCTCGCAGGATCGGGACTCGGAGTGCATATCTGGAGGATTCGGCATTCCGTCGCCGCCGGTGGCGCCCTAGAATGGTGCCCCTGTGCAATCGGCCTGGAGTGTCGCGATGCTGAAGATCTGGGGGCGAATCAATTCGTCCAACGTGCGCAAGGCGCTCTGGGCTGCCGAGGAGGCGGGCGTCGCCTACGAGCGGCAGGATGCCGGTGGCGCTTTCGGCCTGGTCAATGATCCGGCCTACCGCGCGCGCAACCCCAATGGCCTGGTGCCGATGATCGAGGACGGCGACCTGGTGCTCTGGGAGTCCAACGCCATCGTCCGCTACCTGGCCGCACGCTATGCCGCCGGCAGCCTCTACCCCGAATCGCCGGTGGTTCGCGCCGAGGGCGACAAGTGGATGGACTGGACCACCTCCAGTTTCGCCACGCCGTTCCGCGACCTGTTCTGGGGCACCCTGCGCACCCCGCCGGCCGAGCGCAACCAGGCGCTGATCGACAGTGCGTTGACCCGTTGCGGCGAGTTGCTGGCCATTCCCGACCGCGCCCTGGCCGAACGTCAGTGGTTGTCCGGCGAGACCTTCGCCATGGGCGACATCCCGCTCGGCTGTTTCGCCTACGCCTGGTTCGAGATGCCCATCCTGCGCCCGGAACTGCCGGCCCTCGAGGCCTGGTACGAGCGCCTGAAGGCGCGTCCGGCCTACCGCAAGGCGGTGATGACGGCGCTCACCTGAGCGGCTCGCCGATTCCGCCCGTAGAACCTAGGCTGATGTGCAGCGAATGACGATTGAAATTGCTGGCATTAAGCCTTATCTAGCCACTTCCTTCTGAAGCAGACGAATCCATCATGAGTTCCGCCCTGTCCATCCGGCAGTTGACCAAGACCTACGGCAACGGCTTCCAGGCCCTCAAGGGCATCGATCTGGAAGTGGCCGAAGGCGATTTCTTCGCGTTGCTCGGGCCCAACGGCGCGGGCAAGTCCACCACCATCGGCATCCTCTCCACCCTGGTGAACAAGACCAGTGGCAGCGTCAGTGTCTTCGGCAATGACCTGGACAAGTCGCCCTATGCGCTCAAGCGCTGCCTCGGCGTGGTGCCCCAGGAGTTCAACTTCAACCAGTTCGAGAAGGTCTTCGACATTGTCGTGACCCAGGCGGGCTACTACGGCATCCCGGCGAAGATCGCCAAGGAGCGCGCCGAGCAGTACCTCAACCAGCTGGGCCTGTGGGAGAAGCGCGACTCCGCCTCCCGCGAGCTGTCCGGCGGCATGAAGCGCCGCCTGATGATCGCCCGCGCGCTGATCCACCAGCCGCGCCTCTTGATCCTCGACGAGCCCACCGCGGGCGTCGACATCGAGCTGCGCCGCTCCATGTGGAGCTTCCTCACCGAGCTCAACGAGCAGGGCATCACCATCATCCTCACGACCCACTACCTGGAAGAGGCCGAGCAGCTGTGCCGCAACATCGGCATCATCGACCACGGCCGCATCGTCGAGAACACCAGCATGAAGGAGCTGCTGAAGAAGCTGCACAAGGAAACCTTCCTGCTCGACCTCAAGGAGCCCATGGAAGTGGTGCCCCAGCTCAACGGCTACCCCGCCGAGCTGGTGGATGACCACACCCTGGAAGTCCAGGTGGAGAAGACCCAGGGCCTGACCGAGCTGTTCCGCCAGCTGGCCGCCCTCAACGTCGACGTGCTGAGCATGCGCAACAAGTCCAATCGCCTCGAGGAGCTGTTCGTGTCCCTGGTGGAGAAAAACCTGGCGAGGGTGGCGGTATGAGTTCGGAACTGCGCGCCAACCTGGTCGCCCTGGAAACCATCGTCTATCGCGAAGTCCGCCGCTTCACCCGCATCTGGCCGCAGACCCTGCTGCCCCCGGCCATCACCATGGCCCTGTACTTCGTCATCTTCGGCAACCTGATCGGCCGGCAGATCGGCGAGATGGGCGGTTTCAGCTACATGGACTACATAGTCCCCGGCCTGATCATGATGTCGGTCATCACCAACTCCTACAGCAACGTGGTGTCGAGCTTCTTCGGCAGCAAGTTCCAGCGCTCGGTGGAGGAACTGCTGGTGTCGCCGGTATCGCCGCACACCATCCTCCTCGGCTACACCATCGGCGGTGTGCTGCGCGGGCTGGCGGTGGGGGTGATCGTCACCTTCCTGTCGCTGTTCTTCACCAAGCTCTCGGTGCACCACATCGGAGTGACCGCGCTGGTGGTGCTGCTGACCGCCACCATCTTCTCCCTCGGTGGCTTCATCAACGCCGTGTACGCGCGCAACTTCGACGATATCTCGATCATCCCGACCTTCGTGCTGACCCCGCTGACCTACCTGGGCGGCGTCTTCTACTCGATCAACCTGCTGCCGCCGTTCTGGCAGACGGTGTCCCTGGGCAACCCGATCCTGCACATGGTCAACGCCTTCCGCTACGGCATCCTCGGCGTTTCCGACATCAATATCGGCGTCGCCATCGCCCTGATGCTATTGACCATGGCGGTCCTCTACGTCGCCTGCATCCACCTGCTGGTGAGCGGGCGCGGCATGCGTCAGTAAGGCGAAACAAAGCGACACAGAGTGGCATTATCTTTGGATGCCACTCACCGAAGTCTGCCGATACAGTCGGCGGACTTCTTTCCTTCCGCATCGTCGTCGAGGCTCCAGATGAAGGTCCGCCGCAGTGTTTGGCTGTTGTTCGGGGCGCTCGCCTCGTTGTCCGCCCTGGCCCAGGAAGCGCCACTGGTGGAAGTGGCCGAACCGCAACGGGCGCTGGTGCGCGACGAACTGGTGACCTTCGGTTCCCTGCGCTCCGACGAGTCGGTGATGATCCGTCCGGAAGTGGAGGGCAGGGTGGCCAGCCTGCATTTCCGCGAGGGGCAGGCGGTCAAGGGCGGCGACCTGCTGGTCAGCCTGGATGACGCCATCGCCCGCGCCGAACTGGCCCAGGCCCGGGCCAACCTCGACCTGGCGGAAAAGAGCTACCAGCGGGCGAAGATGCTCTTCTCCCGCGGGGCCAGCAATGCCCAGGCCCAGGACGAGTCCATGAGCCAGGAGCAGGCCGCCCGCGCCACGTTGGCGCTGGCCCAGGCGCGCCTCGACAAGACCCAGATCCGCGCCCCCTACGACGGCACCCTCGGCCTGCGCCAGGTCAGCGTCGGCGACTACCTCAGCTCCGGCCAGGACATGGTCAACCTGGAGGTGCTCGACCCGCTGAAGCTGGACTTCCGCGTGCCGCAGAAGGCGGTCAGCCAGGTGAGCATCGGCCAGCAGGTGGAGGTCAGCCTGGATGCCTATCCGGGCGAGCGCTTCCGTGGCCAGATCATCGCCCTCAACCCGCGCCTGGACGAAGTGGGCCGCAGCCAGGCGATTCGCGCGCAGATCGGCAACAGCGACCATCGCCTCAAGCCCGGCCAGTTCGTCAAGGTGTCGGTGATCCTCGCCGAGCGCCCGCAAGCCCTGCTGATCCCGGAGGAAGCGGTGATGCCGGTGGGCAAGCAGCTGTTCGTCAACCTGGTGGTGGACGGCAAGGTGGAGCGGCGGCCGATCCGGATCGGCCAGCGCCTGCGCGGCAAGGCCGAGGTTCGCGAAGGCCTGGAGGGTAACGAGCAGGTCATCACCGCCGGCTGGCAGAAGGTCACGCCGGGCCTGGAGGTCCGCACCGTAGCGCGAGGTGGCGCATGACCCTCTCCGATGTGTGCATCCGCAGGCCGGTGTTCGCCACCGTCCTCTCGCTGATCATCGTGCTGCTCGGCCTGCTGGCCTACCAGCGCCTGGCGGTGCGCGAATACCCCAACATCGACGTACCCATAGTCACGGTCAACGTCATCTATCCCGGCGCCAGCCCGGAGATCATGGAATCCCAGGTGGCCCAGCCCATCGAGGACGTGCTCTCGGGCATCGAGGGCCTCGACTTCGTGGCCTCCATCAGCCGCTCGGAAAACACCCAGATCACCGCCCAGTTCCGCCTCGGCACCAACGCCGACGAGGCCGCCAACGACGTGCGCGACCGCCTCGGCCGGGTCCGTGGGCTGCTCCCCGACGAAATCAACGAACCCATAGTGCAGAAGGTCGAGGCCGACGCCCAGCCGGTGATCTGGATCGCCTTCTACAGCGAACAGCACTCGGCGATGGAAATCACCGACGTCCTGGAACGGGTGATCCGCGACCGCGTGCAGACCATTCCCGGCGTGTCCGAGGTGCAGATCCGTGGCGCGCGGCGCTTCGCCATGCGCATCTGGCTGGACCCGGAAAAACTCGCGGCCCATGACCTCACCGTGCAGGACGTGGAGGACGCCCTGCGCCGGCAGAACGTGGAAATCCCCGCCGGGCGCATCGAGTCGGTGCAGCGCGAGTTCAGCGTGCTGTCGGAGACCGACCTGCGCACCCCGGAGGAATTCAACGACCTGATCCTCAACGACCAGCGCGGCTACCTGCTGCGCCTGGCCGACGTCGGCCACGCCGAGATAGGCGCGGCGGACGAGCGCAGCATCGTGCGCTTCAATGGGCGCGCGGCGGTGTCCCTGGGCCTGGTGAAGCAGGCCACCGCCAACCCCCTGGAAATCTCCGACGGCCTCGAGGCCGCCATGCCGGAACTGCGTGGCCTGCTGCCCGAAGGCATGAAGATGACCGTGGCCAACGACAACTCGCTGTTCATCCGCGAGTCCATCGACAACGTCTACACCACCATCTGGGAAGCGGTGGTGCTGGTCATCCTGATCATCTTCCTGTTCCTGCGCTCGCTGCGCGCCACGCTGATTCCCCTGGTGACCATCCCGGTGTCGCTGATCGGCGCCTTCAGTCTCATGGCGCTCTTGGGTTTCTCCATCAACACCCTGACGCTGCTGGCGATGGTGCTGGCCATCGGCCTGGTGGTGGACGACGCCATCGTGGTGCTGGAGAACATCCACCGGCACATCGAAGAGGGCATGTCGCCGCTGCAGGCGGCCTACAAGGGCAGCCGCGAGATCGCCTTCGCGGTGATCGCCATGACCCTGACCCTGGCCGCCGTCTACGCCCCCATCGGCTTCATGCAGGGCACCTCGGGCAAGCTGTTCACCGAATTCTCCTGGACCCTGGCCGGCGCAGTGCTGGTGTCCGGCTTCGTCGCCCTGACCCTGTCGCCGATGATGTGCGGGCACCTGCTCAAGCCCCATGGGGCGCAGCAGCACGGCAGGCTCTACAACCTGGTGGAGTCCTTCCTCCACGGCCTGACCTACAGCTATCGCCACCTGCTGGAGCGGGTGCTGCGCGCCTGGGTGCTGGTCATCGTCCTGCTGGCGGGCATCCTGGTGACTTGTGTGGTGCTGTTCAACGGCCTGCGCAGCGAGCTGGCGCCCACCGAGGACACCGGCACCATTGTCGGCTCGATCAACGGCCCCGACGGCGCCACCATCGAGTACACCAGCCGCTACGCGAGGATGCTGGAAGAGGCCTACCAGTCCATCCCCGAGGCCAACCGCTACATGGTGGTGGTGGGTTTCCCCACCGTGGCCCAGGGCCTGTCCTTCCTCAAGCTGGAGGACTGGGACGAGCGCGGGCGCAGCCAGTTCGAGATCCGCGACGAGCTCCTGCCCAAGTTGCGCGACATCCCCGGTGTGCGGGCCTTCCCCATCAACCGGCCGCCGCTCGGGCAGAGCGCGCGCAACCAGCCGGTGAACTTCGTCATCCGCTCTTCCCTGGAGTACAGCGAGCTGCAGAAGTACGTCGACCAGTTGATGGAACGGGTACGCGATTACCCGGGGCTGGAAAGCCTGGACAGCGACCTCAAGCTCAACGCGCCGCAGCTGAAGGTGTCGGTCAATCGCGAGCAGGCGGTGGCGGTGGGCACCGACGTGGCCGCCATCGGCCGTAGCCTGGAAAGCCTGTTCGGCAGCCGCCAGGTGACCCGCTTCAAGCAGAACGGCGAGCAATACGACGTGCTGGTGCAACTGGCCAACGTCGACCGCAGCAACCCGGACGACCTCAACCGCGTGTACGTGCGCGGGCGCAACGACAGCATGGTGCAGCTGGCCAACCTGATCGAGGTGGAGGAAACCGTGGCGCCGCGGGAGCTCAACCACTTCAACCAGCTGCGGGCGGTGACCGTGACCGCCAACGTCGGCTCCGGCTACACCCTGGGCGAAGCCCTGGACTACCTGGAGGCGGCCGCCCGCGAGGTCTTCCCGTCGGACACCCAGTTCGACTACACCGGCACCTCGCGGGACTTCAAGGACTCCAGCGCCGGCGTGGCGCTGATCTTCGCCCTGGCCCTGGTGTTCATCTACCTGGTGCTGGCGGCCCAGTTCGAGAGCTTCATCGATCCTTTGATCATCCTCTTCAGCGTGCCGCTGTCCATGGCGGGCGCGCTGCTGGCGCTGACGCTCTTCGGCGGCACCCTGAACATCTATTCCCAGGTGGGGATGGTCACCCTCATCGGGTTGATCACCAAGCACGGCATCCTCATCGTCGAGTTCGCCAACCAGTTGCTGCGCCAGGGCGTGGACCTGCACGAGGCGGTGATGGAGGCCTCGGTGAAGCGCCTGCGGCCGATCCTCATGACCACCGGTGCCATGGTGCTGGGTTCGCTACCCCTGGCGATCGCCACCGGCGCCGGCGCCGAAAGCCGCCAGCAGATCGGCATGGTGATTGTCGGTGGCTTGCTGGTGGGGACCTTCTTCACCCTCTTCGTGGTGCCGACGCTGTACCAGCAGCTACGCCGCTGGAAACCGATTCACAAGCTGGAGCCGACTCCGGCGTGATCCCTGTGGGGCTCTCTTGTGGGGGCGATTTCAATCGCCAAGGGACGCGTAGCGCCCCCTATCGGCCCTGAAGGCCGGACCTTCGGCCCGGTCGGCGAATGAATTCGCCCCTACAAATGGTTCCCCACGCCCCGGATCACAGGCGCTGGAAGAACGATGGATAGCGGTTCACCAGGCCATCCTCGTCCAGGGTCAGGACCGCCTCGAAACCACTGCCATCGAGGTTCTGGTAGAGATAGCGGGTCTGGTCGAGGCGCGTGTAGGCCTGGCGCATGCGGCGGACCGTCAGTTGCGGTGCCTCGATGAACACCACCTCTATTTCGCGGCGCTCGCCGGGGTTGAGGAACAGCCGCCAGATGCTCGGGCTGTTGGTGAAAGGGGTGGGCCAGAGGTCCAGGTCGAGGCTGCCGGACAGCTCCGGGAGCTTCTGGCCGTTGCCGTCGAACCAGTGCAGGCCGTCCCGGCGCAGGGCCAGGCTGCGACTGCCGCGCGCGTCCCGCACCGTGGCGCTAAAGGCACGCGGCTCCCAGCCTTTCTCGTACTCCAGGTTGTAGCTCAGGCGGTAGGGCTTGCCGTCGTCGTCGAAGGCGAGCATGCCGCTGTCCGCGCGCCGTCCCTCCAGGCGGAAGTCCTCCAGGCCCTGGGTGGGCGCTCGAACGTTCCAGAGGTGACTCCAGAGGGCGGTGGTTCTCATCGGTTCAAGCCTCGTCGCGCTTGGGTTTGCGTAGGGCCAGATAGAGCAGCGGCCCGATGGAGGCGAACACTGCGGTCAGCAGGTAGAAGGGTAGCAAGTAGGCCAGGTCACGGCCCTGGCGGCGATTGTCCTGGTACATCCAGATACCGATCAGGGCGCAGGCCAGGTAGAGGTCCAGCACCACCTGGGCGGTGTCGGGCCGGCTCATCAGCTGGGCGCCGAACTCCAGCAGCGGTTGCTCGCTGATGGCCATGACGTAGAGGGTGTAACCGCCGAACAGGATGAGGGCGAGGCGGGCGAAGGTGCGAATCGACATGTAACGTCCTTGTTGGGGGAAATCAGTCCAGTAGCAGGCCCACCTGGCGGATCTTCGGCAGGCGCGCCACCACCAGTTGGTGGGAGCGGGTGAGCAGATCGCGCAGCTCCGCGTCACCCATGGGGTAGGGGAGCTGCATGTCGATCCAGTGGGCGCGGGCGAGGTAAGGCGCGGGTCGGATGCCGGGGCGGTCGACGTAACCGAGGAAGAGGTCGCGGTCGACCTTGAACGCCAGGCCGTCGCCGAGGAAATCGAGGATGGCGAACATCTTGTTGCCCGCCACCGAGAACACCCGGTTGCTGCCCCACTTGAGGTCTTCCCGGGCGCCGGGCAATTGCAGGCAGAAGCTGGCGACTTGCTCGGGGGTCATGGGTACTCCTGTTCCGTCAGGTTGCTGTCTCGCTGCGCAGTAGCCAGAGGCTCAGCAGCATGCCGGCCAACGCCATCAGGGCCGCCACCAGGAAGATGGCGGCAAAGCCCGCGCCACTGGCGATGGCGCCCATCAGCGGTCCGGCGATGCCCAGGGCCAGGTCGAAGAATACCGCGTAGGCGCCCAGGGCAGAACTGCGGCTGGCGGCCGGGATGCGCGTCACGGCCTCGACGCCGAGGGCGGGGTAGACCAGCGACAGGCCGAAGCCGGTGAGGGCCGCGCCGGCCAGGGCCAGCGTGGGTGTCGGCGCCGCCCAGAGCAGGAACAGGCCGAGGCTTTCCACCGCCAGGCAGATGATGGCCACCCGGTAGCCGCCCAGGCGCTTGATGCTGTTCACGAACAGCAACCGGGCACCGATGAAGGCGACGCCGAAGGCGGTCAGGCAGTAGGCCGCGCCTTCCCAGCCACGGCTGGCGTAATAGAGCGTGACGAAGGTGGCCAGGGTGCCGAAGCCGATGGAGCCCAGGGCCAGCGCCACGCCGTTGGGGGCGATGCGCATGAACACGTTGCTGAACGGCAGTCGTTCGCCATGGACGATGGGGGCCGGGCGCTTGGGCAGGGCCAGTACCAGGGCGACGGCGCAGAGCAGGGCGATCAGGCCGCCGATGCTCCACAGGCCCAGGCGGTCCACCATCACCACGCCGAGCGGCGCACCGATGGCCACCGCGCCGTAGGAGGCGATGCCGTTGTAGGAGATCACCCGCGCCATGTTCTCCGCGCCCACCAGCCCCACGCCCCAGGCGATCGAGCCCGTGCCCACCAGGCCCTGGCCGATGCCCAGCAGCACGCGCCCGGCCAGCAGCAGGCCAAGGCTGGCCATGGGCGACTGCGCCAGGGACGTGGAAAGCAGCGTCAGCACCCCGGACAGGCCGCAGCAGGCCAGGCCGTAGAGCACCGCGCGCTTGGGCCCCTGGCGATCGGCCAGGGCGCCGGACATGGGCCGGGAAAGCAGGGTGGAGAGGTACTGGGTACTGATCACGATCCCCGCCATGACCGAGCCGTAGCCCATACCGTCATGGACGTAGCCGGGCAGCACGGCGATCGGCAGGCCGACGCAGAGGAAGCTGACAAAGGTGAACAAGACGATGGAGATGATTTGCAGGGTGTGGGAGGACGCGGACAGCTGCGGCGTGCTCATGTCAGAACCTGGGGTGGGGACGGGCGGGGGAATGCCGCCCATCATCTCCGACCCGCGGCAACAAAGGAAGGTGGCTAATGGTTGTCTTGCTGACGATGCTTCAGATGATGGTCTGCGGGTGGCGCTGAAACGCCGCCGCCAGGTGCTCGATCCAGGCCCGCACCGCCGGCAGCATGCCACGCCTGTGGGTGTAGACCGCCTGCAGGTAGCCGCCTGGAAGGGTCCACTCCGGCAGCAGGCGCACCAGGCTGCCGTCGCGCAGCTCCGCCTCGCAGTTCATTTGCGGCAGCATGCTGAAACCCAGCCCCGCCAGTACCGCATGCTTGCGCACATCGAAGTCCTCGATGCCCAGGCGTGCTTCCAGCACCACCTCGCGGCGGTTGCCGTCGCTATCGCGCAGGTGGTGGTGGATGCGCCGATCCGCTTCCACGCCGCCGAGGGCGGGCAGATGCTGGAGATCATCCGGGGTGCGGATGCTGGTGCCCTCCAGCAGGCCGGGGGCGGCCACCAGGAAGGCCTGGGCCGGGCTCAGCACGCGGGCGATCAGGGTCGGGTCCTCGTCGCCCTGCTCGCGAACCCGCAGGGCCACGTCCACGCCTTCCTCGCGCAGGTCCACCCGGCGGTTGGTGAGGAACATGTCCAGCTGCACCTGGGGATACTGCTGGAGAAACTCGATGATCAGGTCCTTCAGGACCGCGTGGGCCAGCTCCACCGGGCAGGACACCCGCAGCCGACCCCTGGGCTCGGCGGTCAGGCTGGCCACGGTTTCCTCCGCCTGCTCGGCTTCCAGCAGCATGGCCTGGCAATGGCGCAGGAAGCGCTCGCCGATATCGGTCAGCGCCAGCTTGCGCGTGGTGCGTTGCAGCAGGCGAGCATCGAGGCGGGTCTCCAGCTCGGCGATGCGCCGCGACAGCCGGGATTTCGGCACGCCGAGGATGCGCCCGGCGGCCGAGAAGCCGCCGTGTTCCACCACCTTGGCGAAGTAGAAGAGGTCGTTGAGATCCTGCATGGTTCGATTGTCCTGTGTGAGGTACGAACTATGGCACCGCAGCCAGAAGGGTCGCCATCGTTTTCATCGGCGGGACGATCCGCCTGGCGCCCGGCAACCAGTCGACCGGCATCTGGGCCGTGCCTATGCTGTGGGTCCGTCCAGGTTTGTCCGATAGCGGTTTTGCGAACGGAAGGTGAGCACCATGCTGGTTCGTCTTTCAGCCATCCTGGCCCTGATGGCGCTACTCGCGCCGGTGGCGGCCTTGAGCGCCCCGGCGGTGGGCATGCACTGGCTGGCGTTGGCCGATCCCCTGGTCGAGAGCCAGCCGCTGAACGCGGTGGCTTTCTACCCCGCACAGGGTCGGCCGCGCAGCAGCGAGGTCGACGTCTATCGCGTGGATGCGGCGCAGGACGCGCCCCTGGCCGCCGGGCGTTTCCCGCTGGTGGTGATTTCCCACGGCAACAATGGCTCGCCGTTCGCCCATCACGACCTGGCCACCGCCCTGGCGAAGGCCGGCTTCATCGTGGTGGCGGTGCTGCATACCGGCGACAACTACCAGGATCGGAGCCGTGCCGGCACCTTCAGCAACCTCTATGGCCGTCCGCTGCAATTGTCCGCCGCCATCGACTCCGTCCAGTCCGACCCCCTGTTGATGGCGGGGCTGGATAGCCGGCGGGTCGGCGTGATCGGCTACTCCGCGGGTGGCGAGTCCGCCTTGATCCTGGCCGGCGCCCAGCCCGAACCCGAGCGGCTGCGCGCCTACTGCCGCCAATGGCCGGACGATCAGGACGCCTGTGGCAGCGGCGGCGCGCTGATTCCCGACCGCGACGATCTCTCGGCCTTCGCCGATCCCCGGGTGGGCGCGGTGATGCTGATGGCGCCCCTGGCGCTGATGTTCGACCGCAAGGGGCTGGAGCCGGTGCGCGTGCCGGTGCTGATCTACAGCGGGGACGCTGACCGCATCCTGCAACTGGAGCAGAACGCCGCCGCCCTGGCGCAGCAGTTGCCCATTCCACCTGACTTCCGCCTGCTGCCGGGTGCGGGGCATTTCGTCTTCATGGCGCCCTGTCCCGAGGCACTGGAGGCCGTCGCGCCCCACGTCTGCGAGGATGCCGACGGCGTGGACCGGAACGCCATCCATGAACGGTTGAGCGTCGAGGCGGTGCGCTTCTTCAGTCGTACGCTGGGCGGCTCGCAGCCCGATTCCGCCGGTGGCGGGTGAGTGCTCGGGCGCATTGCCGGGCAGGTGGCCAGGGTTTATACCTGAGCGTTGTCCATCCACCCGAAAACGGAGCGATCACCATGTCCTTGTCCATGTACGAGGCGTCCATCCCGGTCCTGGCGCGCATGCTCGGCAACCTCTCCAACATCCTCAAGAAGGCCGAGGCCAACGCCCAGGCGCGAGGAATCGATCCCAAGGTATTCATTGATTCGCGCCTGGCGCCGGACATGTACCCCCTGGCTCGCCAGGTACAGGTGGTCAGCGATATGGCCAAGGGCTGCGCGGCGCGCCTGGCCGGTGTCGATGTGCCGAGCTGGGCCGATACCGAATCCACCTTCGAGGAGCTGCAGGCGCGAATCGCCAAGACCCAGGCCTTCCTCAAGGGCATCGACGCCGCCCAGCTCGACGGCAGCGAAGATCGCACCGTGGTATTGAAGATGCGCAGTGGCGACCTGAGCTTCCGCGGCCGAGACTACCTGCTCGGCTTCGCCCTGCCGAACTTCTATTTCCACCTCACGGCGGCCTACGCCATCCTCCGTCACAACGGCGTGGACGTGGGCAAGATGGATTTCCTGGGCGGCGTCTGAATCCCATCGAGCGCCGGGTGGATCGGTGAAGCGTGATCCACCCGGCTGCAAGGAGTAAGCGTTCTATTGGTGGGACGCTGAATCACAAATTCGCCGTCTAATCAGCCTTTATCGACATGGATAGGATTACCTCCATTCCGATCGGCCGTCGCCGGTCGCCCAATAGAGGGTAACCATCCATGAAACTCCTGCACCTCGATTCCAGCATCCTCGGCGACGCCTCCGCCTCCCGCCAACTGAGCCGCGCCGTGGTCGACGCCTGGCAAGCCGCCGAGCCGGCCGCCCAGGTCAGCTACCGCGACCTGGCCGGTGACGCCCTGAGCCACCTGTCCGCCCTGTCCCTCGTGGCTGGCGGTACCCCGGCCGAGCTGCGCGACGCCGCGCAGAAGCACGAAGCCGAGCTGGGCGAGACCACCCTCAACGAGTTCCTCGCCGCCGACGCCATCGTCATCGGCGCGCCGATGTACAACTTCACCATCCCGACCCAGCTCAAGGCCTGGATCGATCGCATCGCGGTCGCCGGCAAGACCTTCCACTACACCGAGAACGGTCCGGAAGGCCTGGCGGGCGGCAAGAAAGTGGTGATCGTCTCCACCGCCGGTGGCATCCACGCCGGGCAGGCCAGCGGCCAGGCCCACGAGGACTACCTGAAACTGGTGCTGAACTTCCTCGGCGTGACCGATATCGAGATCGTCCGCGCCGAAGGCCTGGCCTACGGCGAAGAGCCCCGCGCCAATGCCTTCAGTGCCGCCAAGGCGCAGATCGGCGAGCTGTTCGCCACCGCCTGATCCGGCTCCCGGAAACGACAAAGCCCCGCAATTGCGGGGCTTTGTCGTATCTGTGGGGGCGAATTCATTCGCCAACCGGACCGAAGGTTCGGCCTTCGATGCCGCAGGGGCCGCTTCGCGGCCCTTGGCGAACAAATTCGCCCCTACAAGAGCAGTCCGGGCGGCGCCCTCAGACGATCACGCCCTGGCTGCGCAGGTAGTCGTCGTAGGTGCCGCTGAAGTCGGTCACGCCGGTTTCCGAAAGCTCGATGATGCGGGTGGCCAGGGAGCCGACGAACTCGCGGTCATGGCTGACGAAGATCAGCGTGCCCGGGTAGTTCTCCAGGGCGAGGTTGAGTGCCTCGATGGATTCCATGTCCAGGTGGTTGGTGGGTTCGTCCATCACCAGCACGTTGGGGCGCTTCAGGATCAGCTTGCCGAACAGCATGCGGCCCTGCTCGCCACCGGAGATCACCTTCACCGACTTGAGGATCTCGTCGTTGGAGAACAGCATGCGGCCGAGGGTGCCGCGCACCAGCTGCTCGCCGCCCTGGGTCCACTGGCCCATCCAGTCGAACAGGGTGACGTCGTCTTCGAAGTCGTGGGCGTGGTCCTGGGCGTAGTAGCCAAGGTCCGCGCTTTCGGTCCATTTCACGCTGCCGGAGTCCGGGGTCACTTCGCCGACCAGGGTGCGCAGCAGGGTGGTCTTGCCGATGCCGTTGGGGCCGATGATGGCGACGCGCTCGCCGGCCTCGACCTGCAGGTCCAGGCCCTTGAACAGCTGCTTGCCGTCGAAGCCCTTGGCCAGTTTCTCCACGGTGACCGCCTGGCGGTGCAGCTTCTTGTGCTGCTCGAAGCGAATGAAGGGGCTGACGCGGCTGGAGGGCTTGACCTCGGCCAGCTGGATCTTGTCGATCTGCTTGGCGCGGGAGGTGGCCTGCTTGGCTTTCGAGGCGTTGGCGGAGAAGCGGCTGACGAAGGTCTGCAGCTCGGCGATCTGCGCCTTCTTCTTGGCGTTGTCGGCCAGCAGTTGCTCGCGCGACTGGGTCGCGGCGGTCATGTATTCGTCGTAGTTGCCCGGGAACAGGCGCAGTTCGCCGTAGTCCAGGTCGGCCATGTGGGTGCAGACGCTGTTCAGGAAGTGGCGATCGTGGGAAATGATGATCATGGTGCTGTTACGCGCCGTGAGGATGTTTTCCAGCCAGCGGATGGTGTTGATATCCAGGTGGTTGGTCGGTTCGTCCAGCAGCAGCACGTCCGGATCCGAGAACAGCGCCTGGGCCAGCAGCACGCGCAGCTTCCAGCCGGGAGCGACTTCGCTCATCGGGCCGAAGTGCTGGGCCAGCGGAATGCCGAGGCCGAGCAGCAGCTCGCCGGCACGGGATTCGGCGGTGTAGCCGTCCATTTCGGCGAACTCGGTTTCCAGCTCGGCAACGGCCATGCCGTCTTCTTCGCTCATTTCCGGCAGCGAATAGATGCGGTCACGCTCGGCCTTGACCCGCCACAGTTCCGCGTGGCCCATGATCACGGTGTCGATCACGCTGAATTCTTCGTAGGCGAACTGGTCCTGGCGCAGCTTGCCCAGGCGTACGTTCGGCTCCAGCATCACCTGGCCACCCGAGGGATCCAGATCGTTGCCGAGGATCTTCATGAAGGTCGACTTGCCGCAGCCGTTGGCGCCGATCAGGCCGTAGCGGTTGCCGTTGCCGAACTTGACGGAAACGTTCTCGAACAGCGGCTTGGGGCCGAACTGCATGGTGATGTTAGCGGTGGAGATCAAGGGGTCTACCTATCAATAACTTACGAATTGGCGCCTTCGGCTGAAACCGATCTGATACCGGTTTTCAACTTCTCGAATTCGCTCCAGTCGGAGCAAGAATTGATCCAGCGGGCATACGTCGACAGCAACATTGGGCCGCTGTGGCCGAGCTGCTGGGGGGATGAAGGCGGGGTTCATGCCGGACAATGTGCGGATTGTCGCATAGGTATGACGGCAATTGCATGGCGACCGGTAGCTGATCCCACCCGCAGCGAGGGCAGGGCGCCAGCGAAAGTAGGTACCGGGGGCTCTCCGGCGTGATCCGCCGTGAACCCGCCAACACCCGGTTTCCGACGTTCGGCATCGGCCTTGGCATGCGGCAGGATGAGGCGTGCCCTTGTCGTCGGGCATTTTCGCGCTTTCGCGCCTGTATGGGGCTTTCCTTCGGGCAGGCGCTGGCGGCTGCCGGGAACCTGCGCTATTGCTTACGTGTGCATCTAGCAAAATGATGCACTTGGAGCGATTTGTGGCCGATCCGATTTACTGGACAGAACTGCGAGACGTCCTGCTCAAGGTCTGCGCCGCGCACATCGCCATCGTAGCCTTCCTGGAAGAAGCGGAAGTTCCTTGGTCGGATGACCAGATGGCCGAGTTTGCGCGTCTCATCCTCGCCGAGCGGATTGCCATCAGCCTGTACGCGTCCTTTTCCGAGGCTTCGCCAGCGGCAACGGCAACGCCTTTCCGATTGCGCACCGCCGGTGATGAATAGTCAGCGCACCGCACGGCCCTGTCGCACAATCGTCAACTTCAGGCGCTAGCCTGAGCAAGCCTCCACGGCACTTTTCTTGGGTAACGCATCCAGTACGGGCCAGCCCGATGGTTGGCCTTTTTTCTGCGTGCCGTTGCCGTGGGATTCGTCGGCTTGAGCGGGAACAATCCATGGACATCGCGATCCAGCAGGTCTGCCGTGGCGAGCGCCTGGAGTGGCACGTCGAGGCCCTTGGCATGCGGGTGCCATTCCGCGATCGCGCCTCCGCCCTGGCATTCGCCGTCCGGCTCCAGGAGCGCGTCGAGGCCCCGCATTGGCTGCCGGGGAAGGTCGAGCTGTTGCCGAACACGAGCGAGGACTGACGCGGGCGGCTATTGTCTGAGGGGTGGCCAGCGCAGTACGCGATGCGCCATCAGGATCGGCAATCGTCAGGAGAAGTCTTGTGAGGAAATCCCTGTTTTTCGGCGCTCTGGCCCTGCAGGCCTGCGCCTTCGCGGCGGTAGCGGGCGAGTGGCCCGCCGGTGGTAGCGAGAAGTTCACCAAGGAATGCGTCGCCAGTGCGGCCGGCCAGGTGCCCCAGGACAGGGCCATTGCCTACTGCCAGTGCTCCAGCGGCATGATGCAGAAGTCCTTTACCTCGGAGCAGCTGGAGGCCGTGGGCAAAGGCACCAAACCCACCGAGGCCGAAGTCTCGATCCTCGTCGATATCTCACGCACCTGCGCGCGGCAAACGCTGCAATGAGCCGTTAATACCGCTGTCACACAACGGCTCCAGCATGGGCACCGCGCCACGGACGGTGCCCATTTCCCCTCACTCCCGGAAGAACACCTGCACCAGGTGATAGCCGAACTGGCTTTTCACCGGGCCATGGACGACCCGCACCGGCTTCTTGAAGATCACCTGATCGATCACCCGCACCATCTGGCCGGGGCGCACCTCGCCCAGGTCGCCGCCACGCTTGGCGGAAGGGCAGATGGAGTGCTTCTTCGCCAGGACCGCGAAGTCTTCGCCTTTATCCAGGCGCTTCTTCAGTTGCTCGGCTTCCGCCTCGGTCTTGACCAGGATATGGCGGGCGAGGGCCTTGGCCATGGGATTTCCTCTTGGACTGTGGAACGGTTCATTGTGCCAGCACAGGCCGCCGCCATACAGTTGCGAACCGGTGATCCGCTGTGCGGATGCCCTCACCTCAGACTGGATACGCACGTCCCATGGACCTCTCCGCGATGCTGAAAATCCTGGCCAGCCAGGATGGTTCCGACCTCTACCTGTCCACGGGCGCGCCGCCCTGCGCCAAGTTCAACGGCATGCTCCGGCCGCTTTCCGCCGAGCCGCTGAAGGCCGGCGACGTGGCCAGAATCGCCGAATCCATCATGGACGCCGAGCAGCGCGCCGAGTTCGACCGTGAGCTGGAGATGAACCTGGCCATCTCGCTGCCCAATATCGGGCGCTTCCGCATCAATATCTTCCGCCAGCGCAACGAGGTCTCCATCGTCGCGCGGAACATCAAGCTGGACATCCCGCGCTTCGAGGACCTGAAGCTGCCGGAAGTGCTGCTGAAGATGGTCATGGAAAAACGCGGCCTGGTGCTCTTCGTCGGCGGTACCGGTTCCGGCAAGTCCACCTCCCTGGCGGCGCTGATCGACTACCGCAATCGCAATGTGGGCGGTCACATCATCACCATCGAAGACCCGGTGGAGTATGTGCACCGGCACAAGAAGTCGATCATCAACCAGCGCGAGGTGGGGGTGGACACCCGCAGCTTCCACGCCGCGCTGAAGAACACCCTGCGCCAGGCGCCGGACGTGATCCTGATCGGCGAGATCCGCGACCGCGAGACCATGGAGCACGCCCTGGCCTTCGCCGACACCGGCCACCTGGCCATTTCCACCCTGCACGCCAACAACGCCAACCAGGCCCTGGACCGCATCATCAACTTCTTCCCCGAGGAGCGCCGGCCGCAGTTGCTCAACGATCTCGGCAACAACCTCAAGGCCTTCGTTTCCCAGCGCCTGGTGCGCACCCAGGACGGCAAGCGCCGGGCGGCGGTGGAAGTGCTGCTGGGCACCTCCACTATCAGCGACCTGATCAAGCGCAACGAATTCCACTCCATCAAGGAGATCATGGAGAAGTCCCGTGGCCTCGGCATGCAGACCTTCGATCAGGCGCTGTTCGACCTGGTGGTGGAGGGCGCCATTCCCGAAGACGAGGCGATCAAGAACGCCGACTCGGCCAACAACCTGCGCCTGAAGCTCAAGCTCTACCGCGAAAACCCGGCCACCGCCGCCTCGGCACCCGCCGCTGCCGCAGCGGCCCCCGTGGCCGCCGCCCCGACTCCGGCGCCCAGCCGCACCGAGGACGCCGCCAGCTGGGGCCTGGAGCTCAAGCTGGAAGACCTGGAGGAGGACGGCCCGGAAGAGCCGGGGCCGCGATTGTAGGAGCGGCGAATCCTTGTAGGGGCGAATTCATTCGCCAAGGGACGCACCGCGTCCCCCTTCGGGTCTGTCGGCCGAACCTTCGGTCCGGTTGGCGAATGAATTCGCCCCTACAGGTTGGTTCCCCCTGCAAACCTGTATGGCCGAATTCGCGGTCGTCTGTACATGGCGACCGCCCGCTGGCGCGCATAGATTCGCACCCTGAACCTACGCGATCCGGGAGGTCGTGATGCGCATCGCCGTACTGACGTTCGAGGGCTTCAACGAGCTTGATTCCTTCGTAGCCGCCGGGCTGCTCAACCGCTTGCGCGGGCAGGGTTGGCAGGCGGAAATCACCGCGCCGGCCGAGTTCGTCACCTCGATGAACGGGGTGCGGGTCCAGGCCCAGCAGCCCCTGGAGTTCGCCAACGAGGCCGATGTGGTGCTGTTCGGCAGCGGCATCCTCACCCGTGATATCGCCAAGGATCGCGCCATTCTCGACCGCCTGCGCCTTGACCCGCAGCGCCAACTGATCGGTTCGCAATGTTCCGGTGCCCTGCTGATGGCCCGGCTCGGCCTGCTCGGCAACCTGCCGGCCTGCACCGACCTGACCACCAAGCCCTGGGTGATCGAGGCCGGGGTAAAGGTGCTGGACCAGCCGTTCTTCGCCAGCGGCAACCTGGCCACTGCCGGTGGTTGCCTGGCCTCGCCCTATCTCGCGGCCTGGGTGATCGCCAGGCTGGCCGGTGAGGACGCCTGCGCCACGGCGCTGCACTACGTGGCGCCGGTGGGGGAGAAGGAGGCGTTCGTCGAGCGGGCGATGGGGGTGATCGGGCCGTATCTGTAACGGCTGTCGGGATCGTTGTAGGGGCGAATTCATTCGCCAACCGGGCCGCCGGTCCGGCCGGCAGACCCCAGGGGGGACGCGGAGCGTCCCTTGGCGATTGAAATCGCCCCTACAGGGTCAGCGTTTCAGTTCATCAAGGTCCCGGAACAACTCCAAGGCCTGGGGATTGGCCAGGGCATCGGTGTTCTTCACCGGGCGGCCGTGCACCACGTTGCGTACCGCCAGCTCGACGATCTTGCCGCTGAGGGTGCGCGGGATGTCGGCCACGGCGATGATCTTCGCCGGCACGTGGCGCGTGGTGGTATTGGCGCGGATCACCTGGCGGATGCGCTCGCGCAGGCTGTCGTCTAGCGCCACGCCGTCACGCAGGCGGACGAACAGCACCACCCGTACATCGCCGTCCCACTCCTGGCCGATGGCGATGGACTCCAGCACCTGTTCCACCTTCTCCACCTGGCGATAGATTTCCGCGGTGCCGATGCGCACGCCGCCGGGGTTGAGCACGGCGTCGGAGCGGCCGTGGATCACCAGGCCACCGTGGGCGGTTTCCTCGGCGTAGTCGCCATGGGCCCACACGCCGGGGAAGGTCTCGAAATAGGCGGCCTTGAATTTCGCCCCGTCCGGATCGTTCCAGAAGCCCAGAGGCATGCACGGGAAGTGGCGGGCGCAGACCAGTTCGCCTTTCTCGCCGAGCACCCGCTTGCCGTCCACGTTCCACACCTGCACGTCCATCCCCAGGCCCTTGCACTGCAACTCTCCACGCCATACCGGCAGCACGGGGTTGCCCAGGGCGAAACAGGAAATGATGTCGGTGCCGCCGGAAATCGACGACAGGCAGAGTTCTTCCTTGATGTCGCGGTAGACGTACTCGAAGCTCTCGTGGGACAGCGGCGAACCGGTGGACAGCAGGGCCTTCAGGTGTTCCAGGCGATGGCTCCGGCGTGGCTTGGCGCCGACCTTTTCCAGCGCGGCCAGGTACTTGGCGCTGGCACCGAAGATACTGATGTCCTCGGCATCGATCAGGTCCATGAGGCGCTCGGCGTGGGGGTGGAAGGGCGAGCCGTCGAAGAGCACCAGGGTCGCGCCCAGGGCCAGGCCCGACACCAGCCAGTTCCACATCATCCAGCCGCAGGTGGTGAAGTAGAACAGCCGGTCATTGGCCGTCAGGTCGCAGTGCAGGCCATGCTCCTTGACGTGCTGCAACAGGGTGCCGCCGACACCGTGGACGATGCACTTGGGCACCCCGGTGGTGCCGCTGGAGTAGAGGATGTACAGCGGCTGGTCGAAAGGCACCGGCGTGAACCGGGGTTCGCCGCCGGGCTGGTAGCAGTCGTTCCACAAACTGACCCGGGCGCGGCTGGTGAAGTCTGCCGGGCGGGCTTGCGCGCGGGAGTAGGGCACCACCACCAGCTGCTCCAGCCAGGGCATGCGCTGGAGAATTTCATTGAGCTTGGTGGTCTGGTCGAAGTGCTTGCCGGCATAGCGGTAGCCGGCGGCGGCGAACAGCACCTTCGGCTCGATCTGGCCGAAGCGGTCGATCACCCCCTGGGTACCGAAGTCCGGCGAGCAGCAGCTCCAGACAGCCCCCAGGCTGGTGGTGGCGAGCATGGCCACCACCGTCTGCCAGGTATTGGGCATCACCGCCGCGACCCGGTCGCCGACGCCCACGCCAGCGCTCTTCAGGCGCTGTTGCAGGCCCGCCACATGGGCGGCCAGGTCGGCGTAGCTGAGCTGCACGCGGCTGCCGTCCTCGCCCACGGCCACCAGGGCCGGCTGCTCGTCGCGACGGCGCAACAGGTGCTCGGCGAAGTTCAGGGTGGCGCCGCTGAACCAGCGGGCGCCGGGCATGCCCCCGCTTTCTTCGAGCACGGTGCTGGGCGGGGTACTGAAGCGGATGTCGAAGAAATCGACGATGGCCTGCCAGAAGTCCTCGCGGCGATCCAGGCTCCAGGCGTGCAGGGCAGGGTAGTCGGGCAGGTCCAGGCCCTGTTGCTGGTTGATCTGGCGGCGGAACGCATCCATGCGGGTGGTGGCGATTCGCAGCGGGCTGGGGGTCCATAGCGGCTGATCCATCTGCGCCTCCTCATATGGCGACGTCCAGTTGCTATCAGCATAGGCCCTGGTTCAGGGCCGGGGCAGATCCAGGCGGCGCCAGTCGGGGGCGTGCAGCAGCACATCGCTGAGGGCCTGGGCGGCGGTGGACAGCTTGTGCTCGGCCAGTCGCAGCAGGCCGACGCGGCGTTCCACCTGCGGGCTGTGCAGGGCGATGCAGCGGGCGCCCAGCTCCTCCATCTGCTGGATGCACAGGCTGGGCACGGCGCTCACGCCCAGCCCCTGGGCCACCATCCGGCCGACCGTGACCAACTGGTGGCTCTCGAACGCCACCGGCAGCCGGCCGTGTTGCGGGGCCAGCACTTCCTCGAGCATCAACCGCACCGCCGAGGGACGCTGCAGGGTGATGAAGTTGCCTTGCAGCAGCTCCGCCCAGGCCACCTCGGTACGCCGCGCCAGGTCGCAGTCGCCAGGCACCACGGCGACGAAACGGTCGGTATAGAAGGGCGTGAAGGCGAGACCGTCGAGGGACTCGGGCTCGAACGCGATACCCAGTTCCACCCGGTGGCTGCGCACCATCTCCAGCACCTGCTCGTTGATCACGTCATGCACGGCCACGTTGACCTTCGGATGCTGGTCGCGAAAGGCCTTGAGCGCGGCCGGCAACAGGTTGCCGGCGAAGGAGGGCATGGCGGCGATGGAGACCTTGCCCAGTTGCAGGGTGAAGTGCTGGCGCAGCAGTTCCTCGGCATTGTCCCAGTCGGCCAGCAGGCGCCGGGCGATGGGCAGCAACGTCTCGCCCTCGGGGGTCAGGGCGACGCTGCGGGTGGTGCGCACCAGCAGCGGGCCGCCGAGGGATTCCTCGAGGTTCTTGATCGCCAGGCTCAGCGCCGGCTGGGACAGGTGCAGGCGTTCGCAGGCCTGGGCGAAGCTCAGGCTCTGCGCCACCGCGAGGAAGGCGCGCAGCTGCTTGATGGTCATTTATTTGGATTGCTTATTAATTGTTAGGAAAAACAAACTTAACAAATCAGTCTTCGCGGGAGAAGCTCTGCCTCACCCCACGGCGCTATTCCCGCCGCATCCAATAAAGACAAGAGGCGCAACAGCATGAGCGGACTCGACAAACGCGTGAGCTCCTACGAAGAGGCCCTGGACGGCCTGACCGATGACATGACCGTCCTGGCGGGTGGCTTCGGCCTCTGCGGCATCCCGGAGAACCTGATCGCCGAGATCCGCCGTCGTGGCGTCAAGGGCCTCACCGTGGTCTCCAACAACTGCGGCGTCGATGGTTTCGGCCTGGGCGTGCTGCTGGAAGACCGCCAGATTCGCAAGATGATCGCCTCCTACGTCGGTGAAAACGCCCTGTTCGAGAAGCAGCTGCTGTCCGGCGAGCTGGAAGTCGAACTGACCCCCCAAGGCACCCTGGCCGAGAAAATGCGCGCGGGCGGCGCCGGCATCCCGGCCTTCTTCACCGCCACCGGCTACGGCACCCCGATCGCCGACGGCAAGGAAGTACGCGAGTTCGACGGCCGCAAATACATCATGGAACGCGCCATCACCGGCGACTTCGCCATCGTCAAGGGCTGGAAGGCCGACCACTTCGGCAACGTCATCTATCGCCATACCGCGCAGAACTTCAATCCGCTGGTCGCCACCGCCGGTCGCATCACCGTGGTCGAGGTGGAGGAGATCGTCGAGCCGGGCGAACTGGACCCGACGCAGATCCACACCCCCGGTATCTACGTTGACCGTGTCGTTCTCGGCAGCTTCGAGAAGCGCATCGAGAAACGCACCGTCCGCTCCTGATCACGACAAGAAGAATTCGAGGATACCGACATGGCACTGACCCGCGAACAGATGGCCCAACGCGTGGCCCGCGAACTGAAAGACGGCTACTACGTGAACCTGGGTATCGGCATTCCGACCCTGGTGGCCAACTACGTACCTGAAGGCATGGAAGTGATGCTGCAGTCCGAGAACGGCCTGCTGGGCATGGGCGCCTTCCCCACCGAGGACAGCGTCGACGCCGACATGATCAACGCCGGCAAGCAGACCGTCACCGCGGTCAAGGGCGCGTCGATCTTCTCCTCCGCCGAGTCCTTCGCGATGATCCGTGGCGGCCATGTGGACCTGACCGTGCTCGGCGCCTTCGAGGTGGACGTGCAGGGCAACATCGCCTCCTGGATGATCCCCGGCAAGCTGGTCAAGGGCATGGGCGGCGCCATGGACCTGGTGGCCGGTGCCGACAACATCATCGTCACCATGACCCACGCCTCCAAGGACGGCGAGTCCAAGCTGCTGGAGCGCTGCGAGCTGCCGCTGACCGGCGCGGGTTGCATCCGCAAGGTGCTGACCGACCTGGCCTATCTGGAGATCGAGAACGGCGCCTTCATCCTGCGCGAGACCGCGCCAGGCGTGAGCATCGCCGAGATCGCCGAAAAGACCGCCGGCCGCCTCATCGTCCCGGACGATGTGGTTGAAATGACTTTCTGATTACTCTGCCGTCCCGCAGCGGGCCACCACGCATGGCCTGCTCCGGGACGGTTTTTATTTGTTCGGCTTGTTGGGTTTCGTTTCGCTCTGCACCCAGTCACGGCCCAACCCGGCTCAGGAGTTTCAATCATGCAAGACGTCGTAATCGTTGCCGCCACCCGTACCGCCATCGGCTGCTTCCAGGGTGCCCTGGCGAACATTCCCGCCCAGGAACTGGGCGCCGCGGTGATCCGCCAGCTGCTGGCGCAGACCGGCCTGAAAGGCGAGCAGGTGGATGAGGTGATCCTCGGCCAGGTGCTCACCGCAGGCTCCGGCCAGAACCCGGCGCGCCAGGCCGCGATCCTCGCCGGCCTGCCCCACGTCGTGCCGGCCATGACCCTGAACAAGCTCTGCGGCTCCGGCCTCAAGGCCCTGCACCTGGGTATCCAGGCCATTCGCTGCGGCGACGCCGAGGTGATCATCGCCGGTGGCCAGGAAAGCATGAGCCTCTCGCCCTACATCCTCCCGGCGGCCCGTACCGGCATGCGCATGGGCCACGCCAAGGCGCTGGACAGCATGATCCACGACGGCCTGACCGACGCCTTCAACGACTACCACATGGGCGTCACCGCCGAGAACCTGGTGGAGAAGTACGGCCTCACCCGCGAGCAGCAGGACGCCTTCGCCGCCGCTTCCCAGCAGAAGGCCGCCGCCGCCATCGAGGCGGGTCGCTTCAAGGATGAGATCACCCCCATCCTGATCCCGCAGCGCAAGGGCGACCCCGTCGCCTTCGATACCGACGAAGGTCCCCGCGCCGGTACCAGCGCCGAGTCCCTGGCCAAGCTGAAACCGGCCTTCAAGAAGGACGGCAGCGTCACCGCCGGCAACGCCTCCACCCTCAACGACGGCGCCGCCGCCGTGGTCCTGATGAGCGCCGCCAAGGCCGAGGCCCTGGGCCTGCCGGTGTTGGCGAAGATCAAGGCCTACGCCAACTCCGGCGTCGACCCGGCGATCATGGGTATCGGCCCGGTCACCGCCACCCGCCGTTGCCTGGAGAAGGCCGGCTGGAACCTCGACGAACTGGACCTGATCGAAGCCAACGAAGCCTTCGCCGCACAATCCCTGTCCGTGGGCAAGGAGCTGGGCTGGGACATGGCCAAGGTCAACGTCAACGGCGGCGCCATCGCCCTTGGCCACCCCATCGGCGCTTCCGGCTGCCGCGTGCTGGTGACCCTGCTCCACGAAATGCTCAAGCGCGACGCCAAAAAAGGCCTGGCGACCCTCTGCATCGGCGGCGGCATGGGCGTGGCCCTGGCCATCGAACGCTAAGCGATTCGGTCGTAGGGTGGATCACGCTTCACCGATCCACCATCGGCGGCCGGGATGAGCGCCGAATGGTGGAAATAAAAAGCGATTTCCACCCTACGCCTGCACAGCTCCACCCATAACGAGAAACACCCGCGGACCGGCATAGCCGCTACCGCTGCAAGGCCATCACGCACGAGCCCGAGACCGGAAGGTCGACGGCACCCTCAGGCACCACGCTCCGCAAGGGCGTGGCGTTGTCGTTTCAGACGAAAAAGAGGGCACAGACCCTCGCCATTGTTTCAAGACGCAAACTCCCGGCGTCCGGCTCCGGCTGGGCGAATGCCGACAAGAATAAAACTCCCGAGGTAACCGATGGCCACACACGTTCAAGAAAGCCGCTCAGCACGCTTCGCCTTGCGCTGTTCCAACTGGGCGGAACGCTGGTTCCCCGACTCCTGGGTCTTCGCCGCCGTCGCCGTGATGCTGGTGACGGTCGCCGTCCTGGCCATGGGCGCGCCGGCCAGCCAGGCCGCCAAGGCCTTTGGCGACGGCTTCTGGAGCCTGATCCCCTTCACCATGCAGATGGCCTTCGTGGTCATCGGCGGCTATGTGGTCGCCAGCTCCGGCCCGGCCTCGAAGCTGATCGACCTGCTGGCGCGGGTACCCAAGAACGGCCGCTCGGCGGTGTGCTGGGTGGCGCTGATCTCCATGGTCGCGTCGCTGCTGAACTGGGGCCTGTCCCTGGTGTTCGGCGGCCTGCTGGTTCGCGCCTTGGCCCGCCGTGAAGAGCTGAAGATGGACTACCGCGCCGCGGGCGCCGCCGCCTACCTGGGCCTGGGCGCGGTCTGGGCCCTGGGCCTGTCGTCGTCGGCCGCGCAGTTGCAGGCCAACCCGGCCAGCCTGCCGCCGTCGATCCTCGCCATCACCGGCGTCATTCCCTTCACCGAGACCATCTTCCTCTGGCAGTCGGGCGTGCTGTTGCTGGCGCTGATGGTGGTGTCCCTGGTCATCGCCTACATGACCGCGCCCAGCGCCGCCAGCGCCCGTGACGCCAAGGCCTGCGGCATCGACCCGAGCTTCACCGCGCCGCCGCAGGTCAAGCCGACCCGTCCGGGCGAATGGCTGGAGCACAGCCCGCTGCTGATCATCCTGCTGGTGGCGCTGGCCGCGGGCTGGCTGGTCCAGGAATTCGCCAGCAAGCCGGCGATCACCGCGATTTCCGGGCTGAACACCTACAACCTGCTGTTCATCATGCTGGGCGCGCTGTTGCACTGGCGCCCGCGCAGCTTCCTCGATGCCGTGGCCCGTGCGGTGCCCACCACCACCGGGGTGCTGATCCAGTTCCCGCTCTACGGTTCCATCGCCGCCATCATGACCACGGTCAACGGCAGCGGTGGCCAGACCCTGGCCCACCACATCTCCACCTTCTTCGTGCAGATCGCCACCCACGACACCTACGCGCTGCTGATGGGCGTGTACTCGGCGGTACTGGGCTTCTTCATCCCGTCCGGTGGCGGCAAGTGGATCATCGAGGCGCCCTACGTGATGCAGGTGGCCAACGAGCTGGAGTTCCACCTGGGCTGGGCGGTGCAGATCTACAACGCCGCCGAGGCGCTGCCGAACCTGATCAACCCCTTCTACATGCTGCCACTGCTGGGCGTGCTGGGCCTGAAGGCGCGCGACCTGATCGGCTTCTCCTTCGTCCAGTTGCTGGCGCACATCCCGCTGGTGCTGGTGCTGCTCTGGGCCCTGGGGCGGACGCTGGAGTTCGTTCCGCCGGTCATGCCGTGAGGAACCGGTAGGTTGGGCTGAGCTCCGCGAAGCCCAACGCATCGGTGCCGTTCTGGGGGCCTTTGCGTTGGGCCGCGCTGCGCTTGGCCCAACCTACGACTGCTGGAGTTCGTTCCGCCGGTCATGCCCTGAGGAACCCGTAGGTTGGGCTGAGCTTCGCGAAGCCCAACGCATCGGCGCCGTTCTGGGTCCTTTGCGTTGGGCCGCGCTGCGCTTGGCCCAACCTACGACTGCTGGAGTTCGTTCCGCCGGTCATGCCCTGAGGAACCCGTAGGTTGGGCTGAGCTTCGCGAAGCCCAACGCATCGGCGCCGTTCTGGGGACCTTTGCGTTGGGCCGCGCTGTGCTTGGCCCAACCTACGACTGCTGGAGTTCGTTCCGCCGGTCATGCCGTGAGGAACCGGTAGGTTGGGCTGAGCTCCGCGAAGCCCAACGCATCGGTGCCGTTCTGGGGGCCTTTGCGTTGGGCCGCGCTGCGCTTGGCCCAACCTACGATTGCAGAACCTCAGCCGCGACTCGCGAGGATCGCCCTGGCCACCCGCGAGCCGTTCTCCTTGCCCAGCACCGCGCAGATGCGCTGGCCGGCGGCGGCCAGTTGGTCGATGTCGATGCCGGTCTGGATGCCCAGGCCGTTGAGCAGGTAGAGCACGTCCTCGGTGGCGACGTTGCCGGTGGCGCCCTTGGCGTAGGGGCAGCCGCCGAGGCCGGCGACCGAGCTGTCGAACACCGCGACGCCTTCCAGCAGGCTGGCGTACACATTCGCCACGGCCTGGCCGTAGGTATCGTGGAAGTGGCCGGCGAGGCGGTCGCGGGGTACGCGGGTGCCCACCACATTGATCAGGTGGCGGGTGGCGCCAGCGGTGCCGGTGCCGATGGTGTCGCCCAGGGACACTTCATAGCAGCCCATGGCATACAGCTCGGCGGCGACGCTGGCCACCTGCTCGGCGGGCACCTCGCCCTCGTAGGGGCAACCCAGCACGCAGGAGACATAGCCGCGCACGCTGATGCCGTGGGCCTTGGCCGCCTCCATCACCGGAACGAACCGCTCCAGGCTCTCGGCAATGGAGCAGTTGATGTTCTTCTGCGAGAAGGATTCGGACGCGGCGGCGAACACCGCCACTTCCTTCACCCCGGCTTCCACCGCGGCTTCGAAACCCTTCAGGTTCGGCGCCAGCCCGGCGTAGGTGACCCCCGCCTTGCGCTGGATCTGCGCGAACACCTCGGCGGAGCCAGCCATCTGCGGCACCCACTTGGGCGAGACGAAACTGCCGACTTCGACATAGCCGAGGCCGGCGGCGGTGAGGTCGTCCACCAGGCGTACCTTGTCGGCCACGCTGATGGGTTGCTTCTCGTTCTGCAGGCCGTCGCGGGGGCCGACTTCGACCAGGCGGACCTTCTTGGGAATCGTCATTGCGTCATCTCTCAAATTCGCTGCCGTTCAGGGCCGTAGGATGGGTTGAGCGAAGCGATACCCATCAACATCGCGATGGGTATCGCAGGCTCAACCCATCCTACGTAAAGCCGATCACGCGTTGATCTCTTCCAGCTCCACCAGGGCGGTGCCTTCGTTGACCAGCTCGCCTTCGCTGCAATACAGCGCCTTGACCACGCCGTCGTGGGGCGCGCGGATGCTGTGTTCCATCTTCATGGCTTCGAGCACCACCAGGGCGGTGCCGGCTTCCACTTTCTGCCCGGCTTCCACCAGGACACGCACGATACTGCCGTTCATGGGCGCCGTCAGCCCGCCGTGGTGGGCGTGGCTGGCTTCGACTTCCTCGATCGGGTCGACGCGCTCGACGGTGCGCAGCTCGCCGGCCCACTCCAGGTACAGGGTCTCGCCACGGCGGATCGCCAGGTGCTGGCGGCGCAGGCCGTCCTGCTCCAGGGTGACGCGTTCGCCCTTGAGCTGGATGGGGCTGGCGGCCGTACCGCGCAGGCGGATCACCTGGCGCTCGTCGCCGCAGGCCAGGTGCAGGTCGGTGGCGCTGGGCAGGCCGGCGCGCCAGCCGCTGTTGCCGCTCCAGGGCGAGTGCGGGTCGTCGCCGCGCACGCGGGCGGCCTCGCTCTGGCGGAAGGCTTCACCAGCCACCTGCCAGAAGGTCGGGGGCAGGGCGGCCGGGGCGGGCAGCAGCTGTTCCTGGTGGCGACCGATGAAGCCGGTGTCCAGTTCGGCGTCGGCGAAGGCCGGGTGGGCCAGCACGCGACGCAGGAAGGCCAGGTTGGTCTTGAAGCCGCCCACGGCGGTTTCGTCGAGCATGGCCAGCAGGCGCTGGCGGGCTTCCTCGCGGTTCTCGCCCCAGGCGATCAGCTTGGCCAGCATGGGGTCGTAGAAGGGCGATACCTCGTCGCCTTCGGCAACCCCGCTGTCCACCCGGCGGCCGGGGCCGGCGCTGGCTTCGCGGTAGAGGGCCAGGCGGCCGCTGGCGGGCAGGAAGTCCTGGTCCGGGTCTTCGGCATACAGGCGCACTTCGATGGCGTGGCCGATCAGCGGCACCTGCTCCTGGGTGATGGGCAGGGCCTCGCCACGGGCCACGCGGATCTGCCAGGCCACCAGGTCGAGGCCGGTGATGGCTTCGGTGACCGGGTGCTCCACCTGCAGGCGGGTGTTCATCTCCATGAAGAAGAAGTCGCCGCGCGAATCCAGCAGGAATTCCACGGTGCCGGCGCCCACGTACCCGATGGCCTGGGCCGCACGCACGGCGGATTCGCCCATGGCGCGGCGCAGTTCCGGGGACAGGCCCGGTGCAGGCGCTTCCTCCACCACCTTCTGGTGGCGGCGCTGGATGGAGCAGTCGCGCTCGTTGAGGTAGAGGCAGTTGCCGTGGCTATCGGCGAACACCTGGATTTCCACGTGGCGCGGCTTGAGAACGTACTTCTCCACCAGCATGCGCGAGTCGCCGAAGGCGGACTGGGCTTCACGCTGGGCGGAGGCCAGGGCCTCGGCCAGTTCGCTTTCGCGCTCGACCACCTTCATGCCCTTGCCGCCACCACCGGCAGCGGCCTTGAGCAGCACCGGGTAGCCGATGCGCTCGGCGGCGTCGCGGAAGGTTTCGATGTCCTGGGCCTCGCCGTGGTAGCCGGGCACCAGGGGTACGCCGGCGGCTTCCATCAGGGCCTTGGCGGCGGACTTGCTGCCCATGGCGTCGATGGCGGTGGCCGGCGGGCCGAGGAAGAGCAGGCCGGCATCGGCGATGGCGCGGGCGAAGCCGGCGTTCTCCGAGAGGAAGCCATAGCCGGGGTGGATGGCCTGGGCACCGCTGGCCTTGGCCGCGGCGATCAGCTTGTCCACCAGCAGGTAGCTTTCCGCCGGCTTGGCACCGCCCAGGTCCACGGCCACATCGGCTTCGCGCACATGGCGGGCGTTGCGGTCGATGGCGCTGTGCACGGCCACGGTACGGATACCCAGGGCCTTGGCGGTACGCATCACGCGGCAGGCGATCTCGCCACGGTTGGCGATCAGCAGGGTGGTGATCATGGTTATTGCTCCTGCCAGGACGGTTTGCGTTTCTCCAGGAAGGCGCGCAGGCCCTCCTGGCCTTCGGCGCTCACGCGGATGCGGGCGATGGCGCTTTCGGTGTAGCGGCGCAGATTGGGGCTGAGGACGCCGCTGCCGACTTCCCGCAGCAGGTCCTTGGTGGCGCTCATGGCCTGCGGGCTGTTCTGCAGCAGGTTGGCGGTCCAGCCGCTGAGGGCTTCGTCCAGTTCCTCGGCCGGGTAGCACTCGGCGAGCAGGCCCAGTTCGCGGGCGCGTTCACCGCTGAAGCGTTCGGCGGTCATGGCGTAGCGGCGCGCGGCGCGCTCGCCGATGGCCTGGACCACGAAGGGGCTGATCACCGCCGGGGCCAGGCCGATGCGTACTTCGGAGAGGGAGAACTGCGCGTCGACGGCGCCGATGGCCATGTCGCAGCAACTGATCAGGCCCAGGGCACCGCCAAAGGCCGCACCCTGCACCACGGCCAGGGTCGGCACCTTGAGGTGGTAGAGGTTGTACATCAGCTCGGCCAGCTCGCGGGAATCGTCGAGGTTGGCGTTGTAGTCGAGCTTCGCGGATTCCTGCATCCAGGCCAGGTCCGCGCCGGCGGAGAAGTGCCGGCCACGGCCACGGAGGATGAGGAAGCGAACCTTGCCATGGTCCTTGACGGCGTCCAGGGCGAGGATCAGTTCGCGGATCATCCCGGCGTTGAAGGCGTTGTTCTTCTCCGGGCGGTTGAGCCAGAGGGTGGCGACGCCGTTGGCGGCGATGTCCAGTTGCAGGGTGGTGAAGTCGGTCATAGCGGCTCCGGGGACAATGGGTTCGACTCCCTCTCCCAGAGGGAGAGGGGAGTTGCATGCTTACATCCGGAACACGCCGAAGGTGGTCCGCTCGATCGGGGCGTTGAGGCTGGCCGACAGCGCCAGGCCGAGCACGTCGCGGGTCTGCGCCGGGTCGATCACGCCGTCGTCCCAGAGCCGCGCGCTGGAGTAGTAGGCATGGGCCTGGCGCTCGTACTGCTCGAGGATCGGCTGCTTGATGCGCGCTTCGTCTTCGGCGCTCAGGGTGTGGCCGGCGCGTTCGCTCTGTTCGCGCTTGACCTGGGTGAGCACGCCGGCGGCCTGTTCGGCGCCCATCACGCCGATCCGCGCGTTGGGCCACATCCACAGGAAGCGCGGGTCGTAGGCCCGGCCGCACATGCCGTAGTTACCGGCACCGAAGCTGCCGCCGATGATCACGGTGAACTTCGGCACCTTGGCGCAGGCCACGGCGGTCACCAGCTTGGCGCCGTGCTTGGCGATGCCGCCTTCCTCGTACTTCTTGCCCACCATGAAGCCGGTGATGTTCTGCAGGAACAGCAGCGGGATGCCACGCTGGCAGGCCAGTTCGATGAAGTGCGCGCCTTTCTGCGCGGCTTCGGCGAAGAGGATGCCGTTGTTGGCGAGGATGGCGATGGGGTAGCCGTGCAGGTGGGCGAAGCCGCACACCAGGGTGGTACCGAACAGGGCCTTGAATTCGTCGAACTCGGAGTCGTCCACCAGGCGGGCGATGACTTCGCGCACGTCGAAGGGCTGCTTGGCGTCGGCCGGGATCACCCCGTACAGCTCGTCGCTGGCGTAGCGCGGGGCGAGCGGGGCGCGCAGGTTCAGTTCGCCGGCCTTGCGCCAGTTGAGGTTGGCGATGCTGCGGCGGGCCAGGGCCAGGGCGTGCTCGTCGTTCTCGGCGTAATGGTCGGCCACGCCGGAGACCTTGCAGTGCACGTCGGCGCCGCCCAGTTCCTCGGCGGTCACCACCTCACCGGTGGCGGCCTTCACCAGCGGCGGGCCGGCGAGGAAGATGGTGGCCTGGTTGCGCACCATGATGGTCTCGTCGCTCATCGCCGGCACATAGGCGCCACCGGCGGTGCAGGAGCCCATCACCACGGCTATCTGCGGGATGCCCAGGGCGCTCATGTTGGCCTGGTTGAAGAAGATCCGCCCGAAGTGCTCGCGGTCCGGGAACACCTCTTCCTGGCGCGGCAGGTTGGCGCCGCCCGAATCCACCAGGTAGATGCAGGGCAGGCGGTTCTGCTGGGCGATGGTCTGGGCGCGCAGGTGCTTCTTCACCGTCAGCGGGTAGTAGGAGCCGCCTTTCACCGTGGCGTCGTTGGCCACGATCATGCACTCCACGCCTTCCACACGGCCGATGCCGGCCACCACGCCGGCGGCGGGCACGTCTTCGCCGTAGACCTCGAAGGCGGCCAGCTGGCCGATTTCAAGGAAGGGCGAGCCGGGGTCCAGCAGGCGGTTGATGCGCTCGCGAGGCAGCAGCTTGCCGCGCGAGGTGTGGCGTTCCTGGGCCTTGGCGCCGCCGCCTTCATGGATGCGGCCGAGCAGGCTGTGCAGGGCGCCGACCTGGTCGAGCATCGCCGCGCTGTTGCCGGCGAACTCCGGGGAACGGGTATTGATCTGGGTATGCAGGATGGCCATAGACGCCTCTTTGTTCTTTTCCCCCTCTCCCATTGGGGCGAGGAGGCACGTTCTGGAAGCACCGCTTCCTGGGCCTTCGAGCGCCAGAGCGCATAGCGTTCTGGCAGGGGCGCAGAGCGGGGCCGGGGTGAGGGAGGCCGGTCGGCGCGTCCCTCATCCGCCCTACGGGCACCTTCTCCCAGAGGGAGAAGGGATTGTTCAGCGGGTCACTTGGTCTCGTTGAACAGCTCGCGGCCGATCAGCATGCGGCGGATCTCGCTGGTGCCGGCGCCGATCTCGTAGAGCTTGGCGTCGCGCAGCAGGCGGCCGGCCGGGTACTCGTTGGTGTAGCCGTTGCCGCCCAGCAGCTGGATGGTGTCCAGGGCCATCTTGGTGGCCATCTCGGCGGTGTAGAGGATCACCGCGGCGGCGTCCTTGCGCGATTCCTCGCCGCGGTCGCAGGCCTTGGCCACGGTGTAGAGGTAGGACTTGGAGGCGTTCATGCCGGCGTACATGTCGGCCAGCTTGCCCTGCACCAGCTGGAACTCGCCGATGGACTGCTTGAACTGCTGGCGCTCGTGCACGTAGGGCAGCACCACGTCCATGCAGGCGCTCATGATCCCGGTCGGGCCGCCGGAAAGCACGGTACGTTCGTAGTCCAGGCCGCTCATCAGCACGGCCGCGCCACGGCCTTCGGCGCCGAGGATGTTCTCCTCCGGCACCTCGACGTCCTCGAACACCAGTTCGCAGGTGTTGGAGCCGCGCATGCCCAGCTTGTCCAGCTTCTGGTGGCGGGAGAAGCCCTTGAAGTCGCGCTCGACGATGAACGCGGTCATGCCGCGCGAGCCGGCGTTGACGTCGGTCTTGGCGTAGATCACGTAGGTGTTGGCGTCGGGGCCGTTGGTGATCCACATCTTGTTGCCGTTGAGGATGTAGCGGTCGCCTTTCTTGTCGGCGCGCAGCTTCATCGACACCACGTCGGAGCCTGCGTTGGGCTCGCTCATGGCCAGGGCGCCGACGTGTTCGCCGGAGCACAGCTTGGGCAGGTACTTGGCCTTCTGCTCGTGGGTGCCGTTCTTGCGGATCTGGTTCAGGCACAGGTTCGAGTGGGCGCCGTAGGACAGGCCGACCGAAGCGGACGCGCGGCTGATCTCCTCCATCGCCACCACGTGGGCCAGGTAGCCCATGTTGGTGCCGCCGTACTCTTCTTCCACGGTCATGCCCAAGAGGCCCATGTCGCCGAACTTGCGCCACATGTCCATGGGGAACTCGTTGTCGCGGTCGATCTGCGCGGCGCGCGGGGCCAGTTCGGCCTGGGCGAACTGGTGGACGGAATCGCGCAGCATGTCGATGGTCTCGCCGAGACCGAAGTTGAGAGTGGGATAGCTCATGCTTACACCTGTGCTTGTCTTTGTCGGTGAGTGGGGGAGGGGATCAGGCACTGATTCCCTGTTTGCGTTCGGTCTCGGCCATGGCCGCCAGGCAGCGTTCCTCGGCCGTATCCAGTTCCAGCTGCATCTGCTGGATGTCCAGCAGTTGCTGTTCGAGTTGCGCGCGGCGCGCGGCGATCTTGTCCATGAAGGTCTGCAGCTGCTTGCGGTTGCCGCTGGACGGGTCGTAGAGGTCGATCAGTTCCTTGCACTCGGCCAGGGAGAAGCCGATGCGTTTGCCGCGCAGGATCAGCTTCAGCGCCACCAGGTCCTTCGGGCTGTAGATGCGCTCCTGGCCACGGCGCTCGGGGCTGAGCATGCCTTGCTCCTCGTAGAAGCGAATGGCGCGGGTGGTGACATCCAGTTCGCGGGCGAGGTCGGAGATGCTGTAGGTGGTGGACATGGTCGGGGCTCGTGGCTGTGTTTACCTTTACGTTAACGTAAACCTGTGCCAACCTGACTGTCAACTCCGCGCAGGGTTGTCGGGCGACGGCCGGGATGGCCTGATACTTGCTGCCCGTGGCGCGGTTGGCTCGCTCTTTACGGACGTGGGCCGGGGGTGTAGACATTCAGGGCGTGCGACTTGACCGCCGGCCCATGCCGGGGCGCACGTTGGAGCGAGAGATGGCGCAAGACATTCGAATAAAAGCCGCTGCCGATCCTTTGCACGAATCGCGGCAGCACCGCCTCAAGCTGGCCAGCGAGGGCGAGCTGCCCCAAGGCGTGCTGCGCGACGAGATCGACGCCTCATGGCGGCGCAGCCTGGGCTATGGCCTCAATTGCCTGGAAGGCGAGCAGGTGGGCCTTGCGCAGAACCACGACCTGCAGCTGCTGCTGAACCACAACCGCCTGCTGATCGACGCCGCGACCCCGGAACTGGAATACCTGGTCAGCCAGCAGGGCAAGGGCGGCCTGATCATCCTCGGCGACGCCCAGGCCAACGTCCTGGCCATCGAAGGCCAGACCGAATACCTCAAGAGCTTCGGCCTGCGCGACCTGCGCCTCGGCAGTTGCTGGAGCGAGGCCATCCGCGGCACCAACGCCATCGGCACGGCGGTGGTCGAAGGCCGTCCCACCCTGATCAACTGCGGCGAGCACTACCTCGACCGCCTCAGCCCGTTCTCCTGCACCTCGGTGCCCCTGCGCGATCCCCAGGGCAAGGTGGTGGGCGTGCTCGACCTGACCCGCGAAGGCGTCATGGCCCAGCCCCAGGACAACCTGTCGACCCTGATGCTGGCGGCCGGCAATATCGAAAGCCGCATGTTCGGCCTCTGCTACCCGGACCACCTGGTCCTGGCCTTCCACAATCGCCCGCAGTACCTCGGCAGCGCCTGGCACGGCCTGTTGGCCCTGAGCCTGGACGGCGAGGTGCTGGCCGCCAACGACCGCGCCTGCGACCTCCTGCAGATGCGCCGCGAAGCCCTGGTGGGCCGGCGCTCCAGCGACCTGCTCGGCGAGCGTTCGCCGCAATTCATCGCCCGCCTGCTGCAGGGCGGGGTGAGCAGTACCCAGACCGCCAAGGGCGAGTTCTATTTCCGCTCCCTGCAGGTGCCCCGGCATACCAGCCTGGTGACCACGGCGCCGGCGGCCAAGGCCCCTGCCGCGCAGAAGCCCCAGGTGCTGGAAGAACTGGCCGGCCGCGACAGCCGCTTCGCCCGCGCCCTGCGCATGGCCCGCCAGGGCCTGGCCAACGAGCTGCCGGTGTTGCTGCTGGGCGAGACCGGCACCGGCAAGGAAGTGGTGGCCCGCGCCCTGCACCAGTCCGGCCCGCGCGCCGACAAGCCCTTCGTGGCGGTGAACTGCGCGGCCATTCCCGAGGGCCTGATCGAGTCCGAACTCTTCGGCTACCGCGAAGGTGCCTTCACCGGTTCGCGCCGGGGCGGCATGGTCGGGCGGCTGATGCAGGCCCACGGCGGTACCCTGTTCCTCGACGAGATCGGCGACATGCCGCTCTCCCTGCAGGCCCGCCTGCTGCGGGTGCTGCAGGAGCGCAAGGTGGCGCCGCTGGGCGCCGGCGAAGAACAGGACATCGACGTGGCGGTGATCTGTGCCACCCACCGCGACCTCAAGCGCCTGGTGCAGGACATGCACTTCCGCGAAGACCTCTACTACCGCATCAACGGCGTCAGCCTGCGCCTGCCGGCCCTGCGCGAGCGCGACGACCTGGCGGCGATGATCGGCAGCGTGCTGCACAAGTTCGGCGCCACCGACGTCAGCCTCGACAAGGACCTCACCGAGCTGCTGGCCGGCTACGACTGGCCGGGCAACATCCGCCAGCTGGAAATGGTCCTGCGCTCGGCCCTGGCCATGCGCGAGGAGGGCGAGAAGGTGCTCGGCCTGGATCACCTCACCGACAGCCTGCTGGACGACCTGACCGCCAGTTGCCGCCAGCCCGGCAGCATCCGCGAGAACGAACTGGAGCTGATCCGCAGCGCGCTGGACCGCCACCAGGGCAATGTATCGGCCGCCGCCGACTCCCTCGGCATCAGCCGCGCCACCCTTTACCGCAAGCTGAAGCAACTACGTGGATGAACCGATTCCATGTAGGGGCGAACATGCCTGGTAGGGGCGAATTCATTTGCCAATGGCAACGCAGTTGCCCCCGGATATCCATGGGCATGCCTGCGGCCTGCTTGGCGAATGAATTCGCCCCTACAGTGTTTCGATACGTCCTGGTTGCCATTTGATGACCCGCCTCTTCCTCAAGCTGGTGGAAACCAGCGACCCCGACCTGCTGCGCCGCGCCCTGGCCTGGCTCTACGGCTTCGTCCGGCCGCAGCTGCGGGCCATCCTGGTATTGCTCGGCCTGTCGTTCTGCGCCTCGATGCTGGTGCTGGCCCAGCCCTGGCTGACCAAGACCCTGATCGACGACGGCCTGCTGGCCAAGGACTTCGGCACCCTGGTGCAGGTGGCGGTGGCGATGATCGCCGTCGGCATCCTCGGCACCGTGCTGTCGGGTATCAACCGCTACCTGCACACCCGGCTCTCCGGGCGCATCCTCTTCGCCCTGCGCGATGACCTCTACCGTCACCTGCAGCAGCTCTCGCCGGCCTTCTACGGGCGCAAGCGCATCGGCGACATCCTCTCGCGGCTGGACGGCGACGTGGCGGAGATCCAGCGCTTCGCCGTGGACTCGCTGTTCTCGGCGGTCTCCAGCGTCATCGGCCTGATCGGCGCGGTGACCCTGATGCTGTTGCTGTCCTGGCAGCTGTCACTGCTGCTGGCGGTGCTGATTCCCATCGAGGTGCTCTGGCTGCGCTGGATGCGGCGCAAGGTGGAGCGCGAGGTGCGCAGCCTGCGCGAGCGCTCGGCGGACGTGTCGTCCTTCCTGGTGGAAACCCTGCCGGCGATGAAATTCATCCAGGCCGCCGGCCAGCAGCAACGCGAATCCCGCCGCCTGGAGCGCCTCGGGCAGGGCTACATGAGCCAGTTGCTGCGGGTGCAGCTCACCGAATTCTTCACCCAGGCCGTGCCCGGCACCCTGACCTCGCTGTCCCGCGCCTGTGCCTTCCTCATCGGCGGCTACTGGGTGATCCAGGGCACCTGGCAACTGGGCGCGCTGATCGCCTTCTCCACCTACCTGGGCATGGCCGTGGGGCCGGTGCAGAGCCTGCTGGGCCTGTACGTGGCCATGCAGCGCATGACGGTCAGCCTTGGCCGGGTCATGGAGCTGCAACAGGAACCGGTGCCGGTGCAGCAGCCCGACGCGCCCAGACCCATGCCGGAGGGCAGGGGAGAGCTGCGCTTCGAAGGCGTGCACTTTGCCCACGAGCAGCGTGCCGGTGGCGTGCTGCTCGGGGTGGACGCCCGCATTCCGGCTGGTCTCAAGGTGGCCATCAGCGGCGCCTCCGGTGTCGGCAAGTCGACCCTGATCGACCTGCTGCAACGCTTCTACGACCCGGACCAGGGCCGTGTCCTGCTGGACGGCGCCGACCTGCGCGAACTGGACCTCTTCGCCCTGCGCCGGCGCATCGCCGTGGTCAGCCAGGACATCGTTCTGTTCCGTGGCACCCTGGCCGAGAACCTCGCCTACAGCGCCCCCGAGGCCAGCCGCGAAGCCCTGGAGCAGGTGGCCCGCCTGGCGCGCCTGGACGGCCTGATCGAGTCCCTGCCGCTGGGCCTGGACAACCCCATCGGCGAACGCGGCCAGCAGCTCTCCGGCGGCCAGAAGCAGCGCATCGCCATTGCCCGCGCGCTGCTGCAGGACCCGCTGATCCTGGTGCTGGACGAAGCCACCTCGGCGGTGGACGAAGCCACCGAGCGCGAGGTGATCGCGGCCATCGACCAGCTCTTCGCCGGGCGCACGCGCATCCTCATCAGTCACCGACCCTCCACCCTGGCCCAGGCCGATATCGCCTTCCGCCTGGAGCAGGGCCAATTGCACAGCCTGGAAGCCGAACAGGTGAACCATGGCCAATGAACTCGCCATCGGCGTCATCGACAGCGGCTTCGCCCCACAGCAGGGCGGCGCCGTCGCCCTGGCCCGGCGCTTCTGGCTGGACGATGGCGAACTGCGCGACGGCGACCCCCAGCCTGACGTCCTCGGCCACGGCAGCCTGGTGCTCGACACCCTGACCCGCCAGGCCGGTCCACTGCGCCTCTGCGTGGCCCAGGTGTTCGGTGAGCGTTGGCAGACCAGCCCGCTGCAAATCGCCGCCGCGCTGCACTGGCTGGTGGAGCAGGACGTGGCCCTGGTCAACATGAGCCTCGGCCTGCGCAACGACCGCCCGGTGCTGCGCGAGGCCTGTGCCCTGGCCCAGACCGCCGGCATCCTGCTCTGCGCCTCCAGCCCGGCCCAGGGCGAGCCGGTCTACCCGGCCAGCTATCCGGGCGTGATCCGGATCACCGGCGATGCCCGTTGCGCGCCGGGGCAGTGGTCCTGGCTGAACAGCCCCCAGGCCGATTTCGGCGCCCACGTGACCGCCGCCAACGGCGTGGCCGGCTCCAGCGTGGGCTGCGCGGCCCTCTCCGGCCTGATCGCCGGCTTCCTGCGCGAGCACCCCGGCGCCGGCCGCGAGGCGGTGTTGCAGTGGCTGCAGCAAGGCGCCGCCTTCGTCGGCCGGGAGCAGCGTGGCCGTGACTGAAATCCTCATCCTCGGCGCCGGCCCGGCCGGTGCGGCGGTGGCCCTGGGGCTCAAGCGCCTGGGCTATGGCGTGCGGGTGGTCAGCGAATGGCGACGTTTCGCGGCGGTGGAGGGCGTGTCCCAACGGGTGCTGGACGGCCTGCGCCAGGCCGGCCTGAAACGTGCCCTGGCGTGTGCCGCCGCGCCCTCGCCACGGCGCGTGCAGTGGAACGGCGACGGCCAGTCGATCAACCAGGAATGCCTGCTGGATCGCCCGCAGTTCGACGCGGCCATCCGCGAGGACCTCCGCGACGCCGGCATCGAGGTAGTGGAAGCCCGCGTGCTGCGGGTGGAAAGCACCGGCGACGGGCATCTGATCCATCTCGACCAGGGCGAGCCCCTGCGCGCTGGCTTTCTCGTCGAAGCCCGTGGCCGTTCGGCGCCGCTCGCCGGTGGCCGCCTGCGCGGTCCGGAAACCCTCAGCCTGCTCAACCAATGGCAGGAGCAACCGGGCCAGCCCGGCTCGGCGGTGGAAAGCCTGGCCGATGGCTGGGCCTGGATGGCGCGGCTGGCCGATGGCCGTTGTTACTGGCAGATCACCCAGGATGCCGGGGGCCTGCCGCCCAAGGAACAACTAGCCGATTACTGCGCCCAGCGTCGCGGCGAGTCGGCGCTGGTGCGCGAACTGTTCGGCGAAGCCGCCCTGCAACCGGCCAGCCTGCACGCCCGCAGCAGCACCGCTATCCTTTTCCATGAAGCCAGCGGCCCCAACTGGCTGCGGGTAGGGGACGCCGCCATGGCGGTGGACCCGCTGTCCGGCAATGGCATCTTCCAGTCCCTGTCCTCGGCCCTGCAGGCACCGGCGGTGATCATCACCCTCCTGCAGCGGCCGGAGCGGGCCGAGCTGGCCCGGCGCTTCCACCAGCGCCGGGTGGAGCACCTGTTCCTGCGTTTCGCCCGCACCGGGCGGGACTTCTACGCCCTGGAACAGCGCTGGCCCGAACAACCTTTCTGGCGCGATCGCCGCACCTGGCCGGACGCCGAGCCCATGCACGCGGCGGCGGATTTCAGCCAATTAAGGGTGGAGCGGGCGCCGGTAATCCACGGCGACGGGATCGAGGAAGCCGAGGTGGTGGTCACCGCCGACCAGCCCCTGGGCATCTGGCACCTGCAAGGCATCGAACTGGCGCCCATCGTCCGCGCCCTGCAACGCGGCGAACTCACTCAGGCCCTGGCCGCCCTCCCGGAGCAACCCCGGCGCATGGTGCAGGGCTGGCTCCTGGCCCAGGGCTACCGCCCCTGAGAAACGAAAAGCCCCGCGCGAGCAGGGGCGGGGCTTTTCGTACCACGGATGAAGCTGATCCTTCAGCTGAGATCCACTTTGCTTCCTGGTGCGTGAAAGATTCGTGAAGCCCTGCGGGTCGCCGTCGTCAGCTACTCAGAGAGCGCCGATGCGATCCAGCTCGCGCTTGAGTTCGTCGCGGCCGAGACGGTCGAAGGGCAGGTCGAGGAAGGCTTTGCAGCGCCGCTCCACATGCGCCAGGGTGGCGCGGAACGCGGCGTCCAGGGCAGCTTCGTCAGCCACCACCTCGGATGGGTCTTCCAGTCCCCAATGGGCTTTCAACGCCGGGCCGAAATACACCGGACAGGGTGCAGGCCCCTCCCGGATTGCATCCGGGCTACCGGGCGAGGAGACGGCTCGGGCTACAGGAAATCCAGGAAGCGCCTGAGCCCCCGGGTCGGCTGTTTGTCCTGGTGGATGGCGCGATAGAACACGCGCTTCAGCGGGCCGCTGGGGGAGGGCAGGGTGCAGAGCTGTCCGAGGGCGAGCTCGCCACGGACCGTGAGCCGGGATACGCAGGCAATGCCCGCGCCGGCGATCACGCAGCGCTTGATCGCCTCGCCATCGGAAACCTCCAGCAGCTGGCGCGGGCTGCCCAGCCAGGGACCGATCAGGTGCTCCAGCATACTGCGGGTGCCCGAGCCCGGCTCGCGCATGATCCAGCGCGCGCCCGCCAGTTCCTCGGCCGTTGGCTGCTTCAGCCTGGACAGCGGGTGGCTTGGTGCTGCGATCAGTACCAGTTCATCTTCCAGCCAGGGCCGTACATCGATGTCCGGGTGCTGCACCGGCCCTTCCACGAAGGCCACGTCGACCGTGAAGTTGCACAGTGATTCGACGATGCGTTCGGTGTTCTCCACCTTCAGTTCGAGGCGGCTGTCCGGCTCGGCCTCGAGAAAGGCCGCCAGTTTCTCCGGCAACAGGTAGCCGCCAATGGTGGTGCTGGCACCGATGCGCAGGTGGCAGGCGAGCTGCTGCTGGAAGAGCGATTCCACCTCCTGGGCGCCTTCCAGGGTGGCCTGTGCATGGGGGTACAGGCGACGGCCGTGCTCGTTCAGGACCAGGCGCTTGCCGTGGCGATCGAACAGGCGCGTCCCCAGCTGATGCTCCAGGTCCTGCAAGGACATGCTCGCCGCCGACTGGGTGAGGCTGAGTTCCTTGCTGGCGCGGGTGACGCTGCCCAGATCGGCGATCGCCACGAAGGTGGCGAGTTGGCGAAGGGTAATGCGGCATTGCATATCAGCATTCCTGATATGACCAATCAGAATAGGTCGCTTCGTTCAGGTTATATGGCAGGGCAACCTTGCGCTACCACAAGCGAGGTATCGCCATGCTAGTCCTGAGTAGCTCTGAACGTTCGCCTTTCGTCCTCTTCACCGGCATCGCGGCCAGCTTCCTGCTGGCCGGCCTGGCGCTCTGGCTCTCGACGACTTCGGCGTTGCACGGCACGGGCTTTGGCGCGCTGACCCTGGCCATGCTGCTGGGCTTGCTGGCCGGGAACCTTGTGCCCGGGCGCATCCACGACGCACTCGAAGCCGGCCTGCAGTTCTGCAAGCAGCCGGTACTGCGCTTCGGCGTCGCGCTCTATGGCCTGCGCCTGACCGTCCAGCAGGTCCAGGCGCTGGGGGTACAGGCCTTCGTCATCGATGCCGTGCTGATCCTGTCCACCATCACACTAGCGATCTGGCTGGGTACGCGGGTGCTGCGTCTTGAGCGCGAGACCGCGATCCTGATCGGTGCCGGCCATGCCATCTGCGGCGCCGCTGCCGTGCTCGCCAGTGCCGGGATGGTGAAGGGGCGCAATGACCAGGTGGCCATCGCCATCGCCTGCGTGGTGCTGTTCGGCACCCTCGGCATGCTGCTCTATCCCTGGCTGTTCGCCATCGCGCCGACGCTGTTCGGCGACAGCCATGGCTTTGGCGTCTTCACCGGCGCGACCTTGCACGAAGTGGCCCAGGTGGTAGCCGCCGGCCAGGCCATGGACCCGCAGGCAGCCGAAGCGGCCATTGTCGCCAAACTGATCCGCGTGCTGCTGCTGGCGCCTTTCCTGCTGGGGCTGGGGGTCTGGCTGTCCCGTCGCAGCGTGCCAGGCGGCGCGACGGCCAAGGTCAAGGTGCCGCTCTTCGTCATCGGCTTCGTCGCCTGCATGTTGCTCAACTCCTGGCTGCCCATGCCCCAGGACGTGCAGCGGATGCTGATCGGCGCGGATGACCTGCTGCTGGCCGCCGCCATGGGCGCCCTCGGTTTCAGTACCCGCCTCACCGACCTGCGCAAGGCGGGTCTCAAACCCCTGCTGTTGGCCTTCGCCCTGACCGCCCAATTGATGCTCCTCGGCGGTGTGCTGAGTTTGATCTGATCGAAGGTGGCCAGCCCAGGGAGGAGGCTGGCACCTGTAGTAATGAGGTAGAAATTGTGACACGTCGTCTTTCCGTTCTGGCCGGCCGCCTGCGCAAGCTGGATGGCGGCAGCATGTTCGGCAGCCTGCCGCGCCAACGTTGGTCCGACTGCATCGAGCCCGACGCGGAAAACCAGATCGGCCTTGCCTCGCGTGTCCTGCTGGTGCAGGAGCCCGGTCGCAATGTGCTGATCATGGCGGGCAGCGAGCCCTTGCTCGCGCCGGTGCCCAGGACCTGCCGGTGCCAGCCGCAGCCGCTGGGTCTGCTCGACAGCCTGGCGCAGCGCGGGCTGGACGAGCACGACATCGATGTCGTGATCCTGACCCACGTCCATGCGCTGCTGCCGCCCGACGTGCGCAGCGCCTTCCAGGCCGGGGACCCGCCGCGGCTCCTGTTTCCCGGGGCGAGCTACGTCACGGGCGCGCGCCAGTGGTCCCGAGCGTTGCGCCCCCATCCCCGCGACCGCGCCTGGTTCGTGCCACAGCTCCTCGACCAGCTCGAAGAAAGCGGTCGCCTGAAGCTGGTGGAGGACTCCGCAAGCGGCGTGCTGGGGGAGGGCTGGCGATTCCACGTCAGCGATGGCTACACGCCGGGCCAGCTCCTGCCGGAACTGGAGATGCCCGGTGGGCCTGTGGTGTTCGCGGGTGATCTCATTCCCGGCCTGCATTGGCTGGAGCTGGACGTGACCACCGCCTTCGACCGCAATCCCGAATGCCTGATCGAAGAGAAGGAGCGCCTGCTGGACCATCTGGTGGCCACGGGCGGCCGCCTGCTGCTGGCCCGCGACCCGGCCGTCGCGCTGGCGAAAGTTACCCGCGACCGGCAATCACGCTACTACGCGTTCGACCAGCATGGCTGCCTGGATCGCTGCGAAATCTGAGCGCCAACAGATCCACTCCCGGATTCCATCCGGGCTAGGTCCAGGCCTGGGTAAAACTCTCATCCGTAGGAGCGAGCTCTGCTCGCGATGACCCCCGCGCCAAACTCACCCCAAGCCTGTAGGGGCGAATTCATTCGCCAAGGGCAACCCGTTGCCCCAACAAAACAAAGGCCCCTCTCCCAACCCGGAAGAGGGGCCCCACCACAGCTCAACTCACATCCAATCCAACGGCAATTTCTGGCCTCTTCATTAACTGACCGAAATCCTCCTGATTGCTGCGGGCGAGATGAATCACCGCCTCCATCAACATGCCTTCCCGGTAGTAATTGAGATAAGCCCCGGGAACGCAGGGCCGCAATGTGGCGTTGTCCAGCAGGATCTCCGCCAGCACCTGCACGATCTCCAGGCGCGAATCCAGCCGGTTCACCAACTCCCGCAGCCGGCGTTCTTCAAGCTCCTCGGTCATACCGACACCTCCTTGCCGCTCGCCATAAAGGCCGGCAAATCCCGCCAGGCCACCCACACCTCACCCTGCCAGCGCACGACACCAATCAGCCGACCCTCAACGCTCAGGTTCTCCCGACGCGGCGCCGCATCAGGTACCCGGTGGTAGTCATGCAGCGTCGGCACCAGCACCGCGTTCAGCCAGCGGCCCACCTCGCCGTGCTTTGGCTTGCCGAACTGGAACAGCGCCCGGTACGCGCCGATATCGCTGATGACGGTGACCTCTTCGTGGAAGTCGTGGCTGTAGCCGAGGCAGAAGGTTTTCTGCTCGTGAGGCTCCAGGGCCTGGAGCACGGGTTGGGCATCGGAAAGGCCAATCAACCACGCGAAGTCATGGGCGACGAACCAGGGCTGGTTGTCGACCATCACTGCGCGCAGGCGTTGGTGGTGGTGATAGAAAACGATTGGGGTATATGCGTCGTGCATGGTGGTACTCCTGGACAAGTTAAGGAGCTACCGCCATCCGCTGTCAGTCGAAGGGCGGCAGACCGCGCGGGGTTGACAGACCGGGTCCAGAGACCGGCAGATCGCGAGGATCTCCCCACGCGATCTGCCATTGGGCAGTGCAGTTAAAAACTGCATGCGTACCAGGGCCTGCAAAGAACGTCCGCCGTTCTTCGCATGCACCTTGCGGCGCAATCGCGCCTGGACTACGAGCTGTCAAACCCGGCCACGGGATTGACCGTGACGGAGGGGACACTAGCCAGGGCGCGCGTAGGGCCTCAAGGCTAATGGGTTGTAGGAAAGTTCTCTGTAGGACAGGGAAAAGCCAGGCGGAAATATCTGTAGGACCAGGCCGTGCGGACGGCGCTTTGACGCTGGCCAGTCGGTGCTTTCGTGTTTTGGCTGGGTATCGAGTAGCGGCTTCTGACCGATTTATGTGGATTGAAAATGGCTGCTATCGGCCGATTCTGTTGAAAAAGGCGGTTCTGCGGCAGCCAGTCGGCCAGGCGCGCCAGCGTTCGAAGTGGCTGCAAGCCACTTCACATTGCCTTTCGGCCTTTCACTGAGCGTCCGGGCTCAGGTTTGTGGGTTAATTCGAGGGTTTCTGCTCGCCACAGGCGTACCTATCCCCTAAGCGGTGGCCCGTGAGGCATGAGCTTGGCCATGCGTCGCAGGTTTTGCACCGTCGCGGCCAAGGTGAATTCGTCGGTGGCGCCGGTCAGGCCACGCAGCCGTAAACGGTCGAGTTTCATGATCCGTTTGAGGTGGGCGAACAGCATCTCCACCTTCTTGCGCTCGCAGCGAGAGACGAGGTACTCCGGTGTCTTGGCGATGCGTCGAGCTACGTCGCGAGCAGCCTCATGGATACTGCGGACGATCTTCCGATTCGGCGTATTGGGACAGCACTTGGCTTTCAGCGGGCAGGTGGCGCAGTCGGCTTGGCTGGACCGATAGATGATCGTGTTGGCCTTGGTCACCCGCGTTCTCTGTTGGGTAAAGGCGCGCCATTCACTGCGTAGCGGTTTGCCGGCTGGGCAGCGGTATTCCTTGGCCTCCTGATTCCAGTGAAAGTCGTTGCTGGAGAGGCTGTCGTCCTTGCGTTCGGTCTTGTCCCACACCGGCACATGCGGCTCGATGTCCTTTTCCTCGACCATCCAGGCCAACATCGGGGCGGTGCCGTACGCGGTATCGCCGATCAGGCGTTCCGGTGTGAGATCGAACTGTGCTTCGACGCGCTCGACCATCGTTTTGGTCGACTCGACTTCGGCAGTCCGATGCGCCGGGGTGGCTTCCACATCCAGGATCACGCCGTGCTCGGTGTAGATGAGGTAGTTGGTAGCGTAGGCAAAGTAAGCCGGGCCGCCTGGCGCGGCAGTCCAACGCGCCTGTGGGTCGGTGAGCGACATCTTCTTGGGCAGGGCTTCGGCCAGCGCTTCCTCATCGAGGGCTTCGAGGTACTCGCGCACGGCGCGGCTGCTGAGCGCCGGATCGCGCCAGTCGACTTCATCGCCCGCCACCCCACGTTGCCGGCTGGCATCCGCCTTGATGATGCTGGCGTCGACGGCGAAGCCTTCCCCCTTGACCAGGCCCGCCGCCATGCAGCGCCGCAGCACCTCATTGAACAACCAGCGGAACAGACCGCTGTCACGGAAGCGGCCGTGGCGATTCTTCGAGAAAGTCGAGTGATTGGGCACTTCGTCTTCCAGGCCCAGCCGGCAGAACCAGCGATAGGCCAGGTTCAGGCGCACCTCTTCGCATAGCCGTCGCTCGGAACGGATGCCGTAGCAGTAGCCGACCACCAGCATGCGCACCATCAACTCCGGGTCAATCGAGGGGCGTCCGATGGGGCTGTAGAAGTCGGCCAAGTGAGTACGCAGGTCGCTGAGATCCAGGCACTGATCGATGCTGCGCAGGAGGTGTTGAGGCGGGACGTGCTCTTCCAGATTGAACGCGTAGAACAGGCGCGCCTGTCCTCCCGATAACCGTCCCATCATGCTGCTTGCCCCCACGCTCGCTGAGCTTGCGATTGTGCCGGCGGCATGGGGCGGCAGCCACTTTTTCAACAGAATCGGCCAATTGCGGACGCTGAAAGCTCGCAGACATCGCTCCATTGCGGGTGTTGGTTCCCTATGGCGGGAACACACTTTTCCAGGAAGAGGAGCCGACTAGCAGCAGGTTCGCACTGAGATCGGACTCCTCCACGGTGCTGGCCGTTATTCCGCCTTGGTGATCTTCAGGATGGAGGCATTCATGCCTTCAGCCTTGAACTCGAAGTTGACCTTCTCTTCCACTTCAACGCTCTCGAGTTGTTCCTGGCTGGCAGCGAAGGCCATCGTCATCGCCGGCCATTTGAGGCTCGGCACGGCCCCATGGGAAATCGTGACGGTGCCTTTGGCTAGATCGACTGCCTTGACGGTGCCACTTGCCGTGGCGGTTTGCGCCTGCGCCTGGGAGGGCTCCTTTGTGGTGTTTCCCATGTTCATGCCGGACATATCGTCGGCGAGGGCGGGCAGGGCCGAGCTCAGAACGAGGGCAATTGCAGTGGTGAGTGCTGTTCTCATGAAGCGTCTCCAAGGGTGGTTTGCGAAATGGGGTGGGGCTGTGTGCGACGGCGCATAAGCCAATACGCCGCCGGGATGACGAACAGGGATAACAGCGGCGCGGTGATCATGCCGCCGACCATGGGCACGGCGATGCGGCTCATCACTTCGCTGCCGGTTCCGCCGCTCCAGAGGATCGGCAGCAGGCCGGCGATGATCACGGCGACGGTCATGGCCTTGGGGCGTACGCGCTGTACCGCCCCCTCCCGAATGGCGCCACGCAAGTCTTCGTTTGTCGTGTGTCCGGCATCCTGCGTCTCGGTCCAGGCGTTCTTCAGGTAGAGCAGCATGATCACGCCGAATTCGGCCGCCACACCGGCCAGGGCGATGAAGCCCACTCCGGTGGCGGCCGACAGGTTGAAGCCCATCAGGTAGAGGAACCAGACGCCTCCGGTCAGCGCGAAGGGCAGCGTGGCCATGATCAGCAGGGCCTCGTCGAAGCGGCCGAAGGTGAGGTAGAGGAGGACGAAGATGATCGCCAATGTGGCCGGCACCACCAGCTTCAGGCGGGCATTGGCCCGCTCCAGGAATTCGAACTGCCCGGAGTAGCTGAGGCTCATGCCGGGCGCCAGTGTCACCGAGGCCTTGACGGCCTGACGCAGATCCGCCACCACCGAGGCCAGGTCTCGCCCGCGAACGTCGATGTACACCCAACCCGAAGGGCGCGCGTTTTCGCTCTTGAGCATGGGCGGTCCATCGGTGATCCGGACCCGCGCCACCGTGCCAAGGGTGATCTGGCCGCCCTGGGTGGTATAGATGGGCAGCCGCTCCAGGGCATCGACCGAGTCCCGCCACTCACGGGGGTAGCGCAGGTTGATGGGATAGCGCGCCAGCCCCTCCACGGTCTCGCCGATGTTCTCGCCGCCAATGGCGCTGGCGACTATGGCTTGCACGTCGGCGATGTTCATCCCGTAGCGCGCGGCAGCCTGGCGATCGATGTCGATATCTATGTAGCGTCCGCCGGTCAGGCGCTCGGCAAGGGCCGAGGTCACGCCGGGCACCGACCGGGCGGCATGCTCGACGGCTTGGGTCACCTGGTCGATCTCGGCGAGATTGGTCCCGGCGACCTTTACCCCGATGGGGCTCTTGATGCCCGTCGCCAGCATGTCGATCCGGTTGCGAATCGGCGGAATCCAGATATTGGTCAGGCCCGGTACCTTGACCACGCGATCCAGCTCTTCCACCAGCTTGTCGCTGGTCATTCCGGCTCGCCATTGATCCTTGGGCTTGAAGCGGACGGTGGTCTCGAACATCTCCAGGGGCGCCGGGTCGGTGGCCGACTCGGCGCGTCCGGCCTTGCCGAACACGCCCGCCACTTCCGGGACAGTCCTGATCAGCCGGTCGGTTTGCTGCAACAGCTCCGAGGCTTTCTGCGCGGAGAGGCCGGGCAGGGCGGAGGGCATGTAGAGCAGGTCGCCCTCTTCCAGCGGTGGCAGGAACTCGCCACCCAGCCGCGACACCGGCCAAAGCGTGGTCAGGAATGCCAGCAGCGCGACTACCAGGGTTGCCCGGGGATGCCGCAGCACGGCATCCAGGGCCGGCTGGTACAGGCGAATCAGCCCACGGTTGAGCGGATTGCGCTGCTCGGCTGGCAGTCGTCCACGTATCCAGTAACCCATCAACACCGGAATCAGCGTCACCGACAAACCCGCGGCGGCCGCCATCGCGTAGGTCTTGGTGAATGCCAGTGGGCCGAACAGGCGGCCCTCCTGGGCCTCCAGGGTGAACACCGGGATGAACGACAGGGTGATGATCATCAGGCTGAAGAACAACGCGGGGCCGACCTCGACCGCCGCATCGGTCATTACCCGCCAGTGCTGTTCGCCGCGCAGGGTTTCGCCGGGATGGCTGGCGTTCCAGGCCTCGACGCGCTTGTGGGCGTTCTCGATCATCACGACGGCGGCGTCGACCATGGCGCCTATGGCAATGGCGATCCCGCCCAGCGACATGATGTTGGCGTTGATGCCCTGGTAGCGCATGACGGCGAACGCGATCAGTACACCCACCGGCAACGAGACGATGGCCACCATGGACGAGCGCAGGTGCCAGAGGAACGCGGCGCAGACCAGGGCGACCACGATGAACTCCTCGATCAGCTTCTGGCTGAGGTTGCGCACCGCCCGCTCGATCAGTTGGCTGCGGTCGTAGGTGATGACCAGCTCCACGCCGTCGGGAAGGCTCTTCTGCAACTCGTCGAGCTTGGCCTTCACGGCGGCAATGGTGTCACGCGCGTTCTTCCCGCTGCGCAGGATCACCACGCCGCCAACGGTTTCCCCTTCGCCATCGAGCTCGGCAATGCCCCGGCGCATTTCCGGCCCGAGCTGGATGGTTGCCACATCGCCCAGGGTGATGGGCGTACCGTCGGGGGTGAGCTTCAGCGGCACGGCACGGAAGTCGGCGAGGTTCTTCAGGTAGCCGGTGGCCCTGACCATGAACTCGGCCTCGCCCAGTTCCAGCACGGCGCCACCGGCTTCCTGGTTGGCCTTGTCGATGGCCTCGACCACGTCGCCCTGGGTGATGCCCAGGTTAGCGAGGCGGAGCGGGTCCACCTGGATCTGGTACTGCCTCACCATGCCGCCCACCGTGGCGACTTCGGCCACGTTGGGCAGGGTTTTCAGCTCGAACTTGAGGAACCAGTCCTGCAACGCCCGCAGTTGCGCCAGGTCGTGGGTGCCGCTGCGGTCGACCAGGGCGTACTGGAATATCCAGCCGACCCCCGTGGCGTCCGGGCCCAGCGCGGGTTTGGCGGCGGCGGGCAGGCGCCCCTGCACCTGGTTCAGGTATTCGAGTACTCGCGAACGCGCCCAATACAGGTCGGTACCGTCCTCGAACAGCACGTAAACGAAGCTGTCGCCGAAGAACGAGAAGCCCCTGACGGTCTTGGCCCCAGGCACGGACAGCATGGTGGTGGTCAACGGGAAGGTGACCTGGTTCTCGACGATCTGCGGCGCCTGGCCCGGATAGGGTGTGCGGATGATGACCTGTACGTCGGAGAGGTCGGGCAGGGCATCGATGGGCGTGCTGCGCAGCGACCAGATGCCCCAGGCCAGCGCAAACAGGGTGGCGAGCAATACCAGGAAGCGGTTGCCGACCGACCAGCGAATCAGCTTCTCGATCATGGCGCGCTCTCCAGTTTCTCCAGTTGCTCGATCAGCAAGCCGGAATCACCCTCGCGCACCTTCAGGCTGATGCGGTCACCGGCTTTCAGTCCCCGCGCCAGTTCGGGCCTGGCCAGGGGAAAGGTCATGGTCATGCCGGGCATCCCCAGGGTCTTGAAGGGGCCGTGGGAAATCGTCAGCTCCTGGGCGCCGACTTCGACGATGCTGCCCTCGGCTGCATGCAGGGTGGGCCGGTCAATGGACGTCGTCGGCGTGCCCAGGGCCCTGGCCTCGATACCCCGCAGGCTGGCTTCAGAGTCGATCAGGAACTGCCCGGAGGCGACGACCTGCTGGCCGGCGGCCAATCCGTCGAGCACCGCCACCTGACCCTCGCTCTCCTGGCCCAACTGGACTTCAACCGGGCGGAAGCGACCGCCTTCTTCCGCGAGCATCACGAGCGCGCGTTTGCCCGTGCGAATGACCGCTTCACTGGGCACCAGCAGCAGGTCGGCCTGGCTTGGCTGGTTCAGCCGAACCTGGGCGCTCATGCCTGGCCGCAAGCGGCCGTCGGGATTGGCCAGTTCGATGCGCACGCGCAGCGTACGGCTTTGCGGGTCGCTCTCGGGAAGCACGCTGGAAAGCGCCCCGTGGATCACCTCGCCGAGTAGGGCGGGCAGCCGCGCTTCGACCGTCTGCCCGATTTGCAATGCCCCAGCCTGGGACTCCGGGATGGCCGCCTCCAGCCAGACGTTTTCCAGGCCGTTGATCCGGGCCAGGGTCTGGCCGGCCGCCAGGGTCATGCCAATGCGCACGTCCAGCTCACGAATCACACCCTTGATGGGGCTGGTCAGCGTCATGACCGGCCTGGCCTTGCCGCCGCGCTCGACCTGAGTGATCAGCTCCATCGGCATCCCGAGCAGGCGCAGACGCTGGCGAGCCGCAGCCGACATGGCCGGGTCGCCACTGCGGCGCAGCGCGAGAAACTCTTCCTGGGCGGCGGCCCATTCCGGTATCAGCAGGTCGGCAAGGGGCTCGCCGGCCGCAATCAGATCGCCAGGCGCGCGGGCGTAGGTGCGCTCGACGAAACCAGCAGCCCGCGCTTGCACCAGTGCCACCTCGCGCGCATTGAAGGCCAGGACACCGCTTACTTGCAGGCTTTGCTCCAGCTTCCCCTTGGTGACAGTGGCCAAGCGCACACCGAGGTTCTGCTGGATGCCCGGCTCGATGCGGACAGATGAACTGTCGTTCGCTTCATCCGCAAATTTTGGAACCAGCTGCATGTCCATGAAGGGCGACTTGCCGGGGCTGTCGAACTTCTGCTGCGGGAACATCGGGTCGTACCAGTAGAGCGGTTGGCGCTCGTCGGTGGCGGTGGGGGCGGCGACCTCGGACACTGCCGTCGGACGCCCCTGGGCGGCAAACCAGTAACCGCCTGCCGCGCCTACGAGCAGGACCAGCCCCATCAGCGCGGGTAGCTTCCAGGCTGCGCGGCTCATGGGCGGCCCTCCCCGTAGGTGAAGTACAGGCGGGCGCCGGCCAGTGCTTTCAAGCCTTGCAAGTCGAGCTCCTTGAGCCTGGCCTGGACAAGCTCGCGGCGCGCCGCGATGACACTGGCCAGCTCGGTATTCCCAGCGCGGTAACCCGCCAGGGCGAGCGCCACCTTTTCCTCGGCCAGGGGCACCAGGGTGGACTGGCTGCGGGCCACTGCCCGATCCAGGCGCTGGTAGTCCGCCAGGTCTGTTTCCAGTTGCTGGGCATGCTCACGCAGCAGGGCTTCGCGCTCGGCCTCCAGCTGACCGACCTGAGCTCGTCGCGCGGCGATCTTGGGGTCTTGGCGAATACTGGAAAACAGCGGCAGGTCGAAGGTGAATTGCACGGTCATCATGTCGCCGAATTCGCGCCCACGGCGCTGGTAGTCCACCTCCCAGCTCCAGTCGGATTTCTTCTCCGCTTCGGCCTCGCGCACCTGGGCTTCGGCTTCTCGTGTCATCGGTGCGTAGGCCGCCAGCTCGGGATGGCGATGCAGGGCGTGCAGGTAGCTGGATGCGTCGATGGGCCAGTGCGGAAAGCCGCCGGCAAGGGGCAGGGCGGCCTCTTGGCCAATCCAGCGCTTGAGTGCCGCGCGCGCCTGGGTCACCAGCAGCGCCAGGTCGTCCTGCTGCTCCGCCAGTTGGGCCGCTTCCTGCCGGGGCTCAACCGCGTCCAGCGCCTGGCCACGGCCTCCCGCCAGGCGGGCCTGGACGGTTTCCGCCAGCAGCCGGTTCTCCCGGAAGAAGTCGTCGAATCTCGCGAGTTTGCGCTGTTCGGTGTAGGTCGCGATCCAGGCCAGGGCGGTTTCCCGGCGGACTTTCACCCGTTCGGCTTCCGCCTCGGCGGCAGCCCGATCCACCGAGGCCTTGGCCGTTTCGACCCGCGCCTTGCGCTTGTCACTATTGGGTATCTCCTGCATCACACCGACCATCTGCATGGTCATGAAGTCGCGATCCAGGCTCCAGCGGTCTTCACCCTCGATGGGGACGTTCTGCACGCCCAGGGCGAGCTTGGGGTCCGGCAGTTCGCCGGCGGGGATCGCGGCATTCTTCGCCGCATCCAGCTTGGCCGCTTGAGCGGTCAGCGACGGTGCATTGCGCTCTGCTAATTGCAACGCGTCGTCCAGCGACAGCGACGCACCCAGGCTCGGCAAGGCAAACAGCATCATTGCCAGGGCTGCGGCGACAGGCAGCCCGGAGCAAGGACTCAAGGAAGTCATCTGACGATTCCTCTGAATATTCAGCGCATAGGCGCATGCCCGCCCGCCGTCGCAAGCGACGCAGGTGGGAGTTCAGGCGGGGAGAGGAATCAGGCGCAGGGAGGTCGCCAGAGGTCGGCAGGGGAGCGGTCGGGAACTGCTGCAGGATAAGTGTCGGCGAGAACGGGTCCGGTCAGGGTGACCGGTGGTTTCAGGCTGGAAACCTGGAGCATGCTGCCGGTTTTGCATTCCTGCCCCGTCTTGCAGGCCTTCTTGCCATGTTCGGCCAGCTTGCCGTGGTCTTGGCAGCAGTCCATATCCATGTCCGCCATCTGGCTCATGCCAGCGGCCTGCATGGGGCAGGGCTCGGTCGGCGCCTCGATGCCCGCCATCCCACTCAGGGGAAGCGCGAGGCTGATCAGCAGGACAAGGAGAATGCGAAGGCGCCGGTTCATGGCGCGGAGTGTAGTCGTTGGCCAGGAGGTCGGGCAATTGCGGGATACCGGAATTCCGTAGTGGCAAACGTCCGTTTTCGAGCGAACTGGACCGATGACAAACAACTGCCTTTGGCCGATTGCTACTGGTTGCCAGCGGCTGCTTGCACAGCCGATAGCAGCCAGTCTCTTTCCCTGAGCGACCACTCGTCATGGTGGTGCCGAACAGGACTCATCGACGGAGCTGCTTCGTGGGCGTCCGTCCCCAGGGACGGCTGCAAACTCCGACGCTCGGTCGTTGACTCTCCGGCAGTCGGGACTAGCCTGAGTGCGTGGGAAAAAATCCCACGTAAAATACGATGCTGACTGGTTTGGAAGGATGGTGCGGAACCGCAGTTGCGCTATCGCGCTGCAGATGTTGGCCGTGCTGGTTGGCTGGCCGCTCCCTATGGGCGACCAGGTATGGACTGGTTGGCGCTCCCAGAGCACATGAGGATCGCAACATGAACAGCCAATTCGAGTCACCTGCCGCAGCGACAACTTTCCCTGTAAAGAAGCCTGACCTGATGAGGGCCGGATTGCTGGCGCTTGCAGCATTGTCGTCGGGATTGCTGGGCCAGCAGGCTTATGCCGCTAAGGACGCAGGCTGCGAGGGGGGCGGATTTACCGTCGAGCTTCCGGGCGGGCCTGTCAGCGGTCTTACCGAAACAACGGTTCCCGCGAGTGGTTTGGGTGCCAGATTCACTGTCCGGGGCAAGTTCGTGGTGTTTGAAGTGGATGCCGCCACGCTGGGTGTTCGCAACTACACCCTGACTGGCGCGCCCAATCCCCTGGACATGACCGGTGGTGTGCCAACCACGATCTTCGCGAGCAAAACACCAAATCTCCAAGGGGCGACACTGAACGGGAACCTGACGCTTGAGCTGGACGGCTCCGATGTCCTGCTGGCAAGAAATGGCCCCGGTGTCAGCATGAAAATCCAGGCGAAAGACTGTGCCCAGGGTGGCGTCTTCCAAATGGAGCCGTCGCGTGCAGACGGTGGCACCACCGATCTGACCCACGTATTGGCGGACGGTGTTTTCTATTTCGATAACCCCAACTTCAGGAACGTGAATCTCCCCCTGTGCACTCCACCGAACTTCAACCCCAGTTGTGCGCCGGTACCGGTGACGCCACGCGTCAACTTCGCCAATGACCTGTCGCCCAAGTTCGTGGGCCGGGACAGTACTCAGGTTGCTACCCGTATCAGCCAACTTGGAGGAGTGTCGGTCTGGCGGGTTGCCAGTGGTGGGCGCATGGGCGGTGTGCTGGGTGAAGACTCCGTGGAAGTTGCGCCTCCTTCGACGAACTGCACGCACAAGTGCCAGGCGCAAAACCGTGTACGCGGCAAGTTCCCCGTACTTGGCTTCCCCTTCCCGGTGCCGCAAGAGAATCGGCTGACGCCACGTTTGCCTTGAATAACTAACCAGGAAAAGAGGCCGTCGCGGCTGCGAGCAATCGGTTCGGGTGGAGGAGACTAAATGCCGGACGGCCTCGAAAATCGAACAAGCCACTGCAGACACGAGCACGGGAATGCTTTTTTAATGGAAAGGGTGCCCGCAGTGGCTATGTGTCCCTATCCGGAAAAGGGGATCGATGCAGGCGTGATGTCGCAAGTCGGTGGTCAATGCTTCTGACGAGCCCTCAGCACGAGGGTGATGACGCCTTCCGTGCTGGATGAGACATAAGCACCCAGTTCCGGGTACCGGTCTGCTGCCCGCTCCAGAAGCGCCTCTCCCGCAAGCCGAATTCGCTCACGGGTAGGGTTCGTCATCGTGATGCTTTCTCTCGCAGTGCGGCCCGCATGGACGCTGGCGGCGGCGCGTTCCAACATTTCCTCCAGCAGGATCACGGTTTCTCTATCCATGGATGTGCCCTTGCTTGAAGGAGGAGATGGGCAAGTGGAAGAGGGTGAAGCAGCTTTCTTAAAGCGACAGCACGCCGCTATACAAGCTATTGGCCTATCAGGGGGACGCGCTGCGAGATTTCGTGGGGGCGTACTACGGCCGTACCACCAACGACTATCACGACAGGCTGAACGATTCGGGGGCATTGCTCGGTACCGTCAAAGGCGATACCGAGATCCAGAACAAGGCCGTGTTCGGTGAACTGAACTGGACCTTCGCGCCCGAGTGGACGCTGATCACCGGCCTGCGCTACGACAACGAAGAGAACGATACCGACGTCGAGCAGGATGATTTCTCCAGCCCCGGCAAGGTCTCGAAAACCTTCAACGCGCTACTGCCCAAGGTCGGCGTCGACTACCAGTTCGCGGCGGATCAATACGTGGGCTTCATGGTGCAGAAGGGCTATCGCGGTGGCGGTGTGAACGTCCGCGCCGGTGGCGGGCACGCCGACTACGACCCGGAATACACCACCAACTACGAACTGTCCTACCGTGGCTCCTGGCTGGACGACAGCCTGCGCGCCCGCGCCAACCTGTACTACACCAACTGGAAAGACCAGCAAGTGAGCATGCTCGACAGCTCCGGCAACTTCTTCCAGGTGTTCAACGCCGCCAGTAGCACCATCAAGGAGTACGTCACCAACAACCGGGAGGGCGACATCGTCGACGTCGGCGCGCCTCGGACCCTAGCGCTGGTTCTGCGCTACGACCTCTAGCGTCAGCTACGCCGGCAGCAACGCCTGCAGTTCGGTTTCTATCGCGGACAGGGCTCGGAGTGACTGTTCGGCACGGGCGATGGCGACGGCGCCCTCCAGTGCGGCGAGGACCAGCCACGCGCGCGCGGCGGCGGGCGCCGCTTCCAGGCCATCGGCCAGCAGCGCGCGTTCGATGCTGGCATGCCAGGCCTGCAGGACCTGGCGGCACTCGGCATGCACCGGTGCCAGTTCGGCATCGATGCTGAGGGTGGTGGAGAACACCGGGCAGGCCTCGGCGAACTGCGAGTCCTCCAGCCAGCCGCGCAGGGTCGCCGTGAAACGCCGCAGCACATTCCGCCCATGGGGCGCCTGCCCACCGGCCTGGTCGAGGAAGTCGCCCACCTCGCGGCCGACGAAGTGAATCGCCGCACTGGCGATCTGCGGCTTGCCGGCGGGGAAGTAGTGGTACAGCGAACCTTTCGGGGCCTTGGCGCGGGCGATGATGTCGTTCAGGCCGGTTCCGGCATAGCCCCGGCTGGCCAGCAGCGCGGCGGTGGCACGGACGATACGCTCGGCGGTGTTGGATTTCTTCGGCAAGCCTGACTCTCCAGGTAACGGCGGCAGCGGGCAAGCATGCCCGAGCCTCAGGGAAGATGAAACACACCGCTGGCGCTGGCCACCAGCCGCTCTCCCACGCGGATCCGCGCTGAAGCGAAGGCCATGCGCTGCCCGACCTTGTCGATCTCGGTGTGCACTTCGAGCCAGTCGCCGACGCGGGCGGCGGCGCAGAAGTCCAGACGCAGGCCCACCGTGACCATCGGCTGGGGTGGCTCGCGGGAGAAGGCCATGGCATAGCCGAGACCGACATCGGCCAGGGTGCCCAGCAGCCCGCCATGGGCGGTACCGCCATGGTTGCAATGCTTGCCCTCCACCCGAACCGCCACCACCAGCCGCTGCTGCTCATCGCGTCGCGAGTAGAAGGGGCCGAGCAGGTCGAGCAGCGGGCTGCTGCGCAGCAACGGCTGGAATCCCTCGGGCACGCTCATGCCTGGCCTACCTTGGCGATGCTCGCCAGGGCCACCGCCACCTGTTTCTCCTGGCCGTGCTCCACGGCGAACACCTCGGCCTGTACCACCAGCGTCCGGCCACCACCCTTCAGCACCCGTCCCCGCGCCCAGAGGCGCTCGCCCTTGGCCGGTGCCAGCAGGTTCAGCTTGTATTCCGCCGTGACCACGTCGCCGGCCACCGATGCCGCCGCCCAGGCACAGGCGCTGTCGGCCATGAAGCCGATGACGGCACCGTGCACGAAGCCGTGGTGCTGATGCATCAGTTCGGGTTTCACGTCGACTTCCAGTTCGGCGATGCCATTGCCGATGTCCCGAATCCTGGCGCCCATCAGCCGAGCGAAGGGAGTAGCGGCGATGACCTGTTCCAGCAACTGATGCATGGACTGAGACGTGGTTTTCATGGAAGCTGATCTCCGTTTCTATATAGACTGGTCTAGATAACGTAGACCCATGGACTGATCCCGTCAGCATCCTGGTGGCCCTTATTGGCGCAATAAATGGGGGGGCATTTCCTGGAGAGGGCGGGTGCCCCCGCCTGATGGGTTTCGTACCTCAACCCATCCTACGGGCTACCCAGCCCACGACATGGCGATTTGTAGGATGGGTAGAGCGCAGCGAAACCCATGCGGCCCCTAGCCCGTGCGACACACCGCCGTAGGAGCGAGCTCTGCTCGCGATAAACCCTCGCGTCGAACTCGCGGGATCACGCCGGATCACATCCGGCTACAGCCTGGCGGCGCTTCTGTGTGGGCGGCTTCACGCCGACCCCATCGCCCCCGGCACGACCCTGGTTGCCGTGGAAGGCGCCGATGGCTTTGACCACCCCCACGACGATGAGCGCGATCCCCAGGGCTTCAAGCGGTGTGGGCCACCGCAGGTGGAACAGCAGGCCCAGGCAGGTGGCGAAGACCACCTCCATGGATATCAACTGACTCGCCAGCGTGATCGGAAGGCGTTGGGACGCGATGGTCCAGGCCCAGGCGCCGCCAATCGACGCAACCGCCGCCAGCAGGAACGCGGGTAGGTACAGATGGCCGAGCGCACCGACTCCGTAACCGAGCATCGGGGCATTGAACAACTCCAGGCCAGCACCGACGGGGATGAGCACGAGCGTCTGGAAGCCGCCGCCGATCATCATCATGGCCGTCCAGACCCAGGCATTCATGCCCGCCCGTTTCTTCAGGGCTCTCTGATTGGCCAGCCCGAACCAGATCCACAGCGCCACGGCGGCGAGGGACGCGCTTATGCCGAACACCAGGTGCAGTGGTGGCGCCCCCTCGGACTGGGCGATGCCCTGGCCATTGACCAGCAGCAGCCCCAGTGCGGCCAGCGCAAACGGCACCAGCAGCCGCCGCCAGGAGATTCCGCCGTGGATATTCCCGCTGATGGCCAGCGCAACGGGCACCAACCCCAGAAAAGCGGGCGCGATGACCGGGCCCGCATAGGTAGCCGCGAGGACCACCGCCAGGAAGTAGCCCACGTAGCCGATGAATCCCAGCCCGGCGGCGACCAGCCAATCCTTCGGCGTCAGGCTCCGCCAGGATCGGCGATGCACCACCAGGATCACTGCCCCGATGACTCCGGAAATGATGAACCTGCAGGCGGCCAGATCGAAGATCGAGTAGTCACCGATGAGCAGGGGAGAGACGAAGTTCATCGACCAGGTCAACGCGGCGAACATCGCGGCGGCGATACCCACGGTGGATAGCTGTTTTGCTGGGGAGTCGCTCATTACCTGTCTCCGAGAACAAGCCGCTGGGGTTCCGACTGCGGAGACAGCGATGCCGGTCCCGCCAGCGGCATTCTCCGGCTTGGATAAAAACAATGGAATTCATTGAATTTTCCAAATACCTGTTCCATAACGGAACAAAAGGAGGGGCAGATGGACAGGTATTCCGACATGGCGATCCTGGTCGCCGTGGTTGACGCGGGCGGCTTCTCGCCGGCCGCCCGCAAGCTCAACATGACGCACTCGGCGATCAGCAAACGGGTTCAGCGGCTGGAGGAGCGGCTCGGTGTGCAGCTGTTGCTGCGCACGACACGGACCATGGCACTGACGGACGCCGGCGCGCGCTACGTGCGCGACGCCCGGCCGATCCTCGAGGACATCCAGGCCATGGAAGCCGCGGTGGTGCACGACGCCGATGCACCCAGGGGGACCTTGAAGGTGACGTCTTCCAGCGCGTTCGGCCACCACCACATAGTGCCGGCCGTCATGGACTTCATGCGGGTCTACCCCGAGGTGAAGGTGAACCTGACCCTGACCGATGCGCTGGTCGATATCAGGCAGGAACGTATCGATGTGGCGATAAGGAGCGGTGCAACGGCCGATCAAGGCCTGGTGGCCCATCGGCTCGTGACCAATGCGCGGCTCATCTGCGCATCGCCAGCCTATCTTGCCGCCCATGGGATACCGGCCACGCCGGCTGACCTCGCCGATCATCTGTGCTTGAAACTGAACTTCGAAAGCCGTTTCAACGACTGGGAGTTTCGCGCCTCCTCCAGCCGGGAAGTCCGACTGGAGGGCGACTTCACCTGCAACAGTCTCGAGGCGATTCGCACGGCGTGCCAGGCCGGTGCGGGAATCGCCCGCCTGCCCGAGTACATGGTGAGCGACGACCTCAAGGCAGGCCGCCTGATCCCGCTGCTGCAGGCGTTCTCACACTCGTCCGACTCCGCTATTTACCTGCTGAGGGCCGCCAGCGACTTCGTACCGGCCAAGACCCGGGCGTTCATCGAGTTTCTCGCAGGCCGATTCGCCTCCTCTTAGCCGGCGGGCGCGTGCAAAAAAGTGGAGTCAACCGGGTATCGCCTTGCACCGGAACCGGCCTCGGTCCACTAAGATGGTGCGACTCGACAGAATAAGAATGCGTGGTCGTAAACGCCGTGAAAATCCAGCCTCTCCCGCCTCTGAACAGCCTGCTCGCCTTTGAATCCGCTGCCCGTCATTTGAGCTTCACCCATGCCGCCAAGGAACTGAACGTCACCCAGGGGGCGATCAGTCGCCAGATCCGCCTGCTCGAGGATTATCTCGGCAAGACGCTGTTCGAGCGGACCACCCGAAGCATCGCGTTGACGCCCACAGGTACCCAGTATCACGAGACGGTTCGTGACTGCCTGCTCCATCTCGCCCGTTCAACCGGTGAGATCCGGCAATGGCGCGGGGACCAGCAGGTAACGGTAGCCACCAGTACGGCAATGGCCTCGCTCTGGCTACTGCCCAAGGTTGCGGAGTTCCAGAGCCAGCACGAGGAGATCGACTTGCGGATCGTCGCGCTCGATCACGTGAAGGACTATTCCCGACTCGATTGCGACCTGGCGTTGTACTACTGCAGCACGCCGCCCAAGGATATGGAGGTGACACCGCTCTTTTCGGAAGAGATCTATCTGGTCTGCAGCCCGAGCTACCTGGCCAGGAACCCCCAGATTTCATCCGTCGAAGGGCTTTCGTCCTGCACCTGGCTATGGCTTGAAGACTCGCAGCGGGACTGGATCGGTTGGCCCGAGTGGCTCAAGCGTCTCGGACATGAGCCGGTGATCCCCAGGCACCGGGTCAATATCAATAGCTACAGCATGCTGATCCAGTCGGCGGTGAGCGGGCAGGGCGTGGCGCTCGCCTGGAACAGGCTCGTCGACGACCCCCTGAGCACGGGAAGCCTCGTGCGGCCGAACGATCAGGTGCTACAGACCGATGCGAAGTTCTGCCTGTTGGAGCCCCTTCATTCGCGTGGTCCACGACACAGCGTGAAGTTGTTCCGCGACTGGCTCATGGGGCTGCCCTCCGTTCAAGGGCAGTGACGCAGGCGAGCGGGGCAGTCGACGATGTATTGATCCGTAACGACCGAGGCCGTCAGCTTGTGGCTGACGGCCTCGGTGCTGTCAGGTGGCGAGTGGCGCCCCAGGGCTGGAACCCTGGCGGCGGCACGGGATTGCCAATATCAGCCGGCCCGTTGTGCGGTCAACGATGTTGCCGCAGCGGCCCCGCCCAGTACTGGTCCGCGCAGTGGCGAGACACCCTCCTGGGAATGCTCCTGAACGGGTACACGGCCACCCGGGGGTAGGCTGGTCTGGCCGTTGAACGACTCCTGCCGCAGGCTGCGAATCAGGGTGTAGCTCATGACCATCATCAGGATCGCGATTGGCAGGCCGACGACGATGCTCGCCATCTGGATGGCCTTGAGCCCGCCCGCCAGGAGCAACCCGGCGGCGACCGCACCTTCCAGGATGCACCAGAGCAGCCTGATCCAGTTGGGCGGGTTGGTGCTGCCCAGGGCGTTCAGCGTGCAGAGTACTTGCGTACCGGCATCGGCGGTGGTGACGAAGTGCACGGCCAGCAGCAGGCAGACCAGTATGGAGAGGGCGCCGCCCACGGCCGGACCATCCAGCTTTTCAAGCAGGGTGAACATGGCCGCGGTGGCTTCCTTCTGGGTGGCGAGGAGGATGGAACCCCCTTCGAACTTGGCCTTTTCCTGAACGAGCTCGGCGCTCGCGGCCGCTTTCTCGTATTGCTGCCGCTCAGTCTGCTCATGCTTCAGTGCGGCGCCGCCGAACACGGACATCCACAGGATAGTGACCAGGGTAGGAACCACCAGGGCTCCGACTATGAGTTCCCGAATGGTGCGGCCCTTGGAGATCCGCGCGATGAACAGGCCCACGAACGGCCCCCAGGTCATCCACCAGGGCCAGTAGAAGGCGGTCCACCAGTTCTGCCATTGGGTGTCCTTCTGGGTGTCCATCCAGAGGCTCAGGCCCACCAGGTTCTGCACATAGTCCCCGGTGGATTCGAACATGAGGTTGAGGATGTAGCGGGTCGGGCCGATGGCGAGGACGACCAGCATCAACGCGAACGAGATGTACATGTTCAGCGTCGAGATCCGCTTCATCCCCTTGGACAGGCCTGCCAGGAGCGATATGGACGCGATGATGGTGACCACCAGGATGATGGACAGCTGAAGGGCGATGCTGATGGGCAGCCCGAATACCTGGTGAAGGCCGGTGTTGATCTGCGCGACCCCCAGGCCGAGCGACTGGGACACGCCGAACGCCGTTATCGCGACGCCCATGATGTCCACCGTATGACCGATCCATCCGTAGATCCGGTCGCCGATCAGCGGATACAACAAGGACCGCAGGGCCAGGGGCAAGCCCTTGCGATAGGCGAAGTAGGCCAGGCTCAGGCCGATCAGGGAGAAGATCGCCCAGGGATGCAGGCCCCAGTGGAACAGGGTTATCCGCATCGCGATGCTCGCCGCTTCGTCCGTCAGTCCCTTGGCGAAGGGGTTCTCGGCGTAATGCAGCATCGGTTCGGCGACGGACCAGAAGATCAGCCCGATACCCATGCCGGCGCTGAACAGCATGGCGATCCAGGAAGCGAAGCTGAACTCCGGTTCGTCGTCATGGGCACCCAGCTTCAAGGTGCCGAACCTGCTGACCGAGATCCAGATCAACAGGCCGAGGGCGCCGCTCACCAGGGCCAGGTAGTACCACTTGAAGTTGTTGAGGATGAAGGTCGACGCTGATTCGAAGGCGTGGGCGGCTCGCTCGTCCATGAGCGCGCAGAACAGCACGAACAGCACCACGGTGATGATCGATGTCACCGTGACAGGGGGGTTGAGGCCTTTGAGAAGGCCCGATTCTGCACGCATGTCATTCCCCTTTTATTTTTGTTTAAGGGTTGAAGGCTTTGCTCGGCGAAGCGGTCATGTCACCGCACGGTTACCGCTTCTCGGCGGGGCGACCTCGGGTCATTGGCGACCCGAGATGTGGCATCAAAATGGTGGAAGCCCAGACGCGCGACAACTCATTTATCCTCATCAATTAATTACCAATACTCATGAATTGATTGGGTGGAGTTCATCGACTGGGACCCCGATTTTTCCGCCGTGTGTAAGACTTCTATTGATGATGAAAAGTCATTAATCGACGCGAAAAAATCGTTTGTCGACTGCTTTCTCTCTTGCCGAAACTCGCCGCCATGCAGCAGGCCCATCGGCTGCGCATTTCCTTCCGTGCTAGCAAGAGAGAACAACAATGACTTCGACCGCTCCCTGCCTCATTCCGACCCATGCCCTGGAAACCGTCCTGGCTCCCATCCATCAGGCGCACGGCCTGACCAACGAGTTCTACACCGAGCAGCGCTACTTCGAGCTGGAGCGGGACCATGTGCTCGGCCGCAACTGGGCCTGCATCGGTTTTGCCAGCGACCTGCCGAAGAACAGCTATGTGAAGCCGGTGGACTTCATGGGCCTGCCGCTGCTGATGATGCGCAACCGCGAAGGTGTGGTTCAGGTCTTCCACAACGTCTGCAGCCATCGCGGCGTGAAGCTGGTGCAACAGGCGGGCGAAGTGCAGGGCGTGATCCGCTGCCCCTACCACTCCTGGACCTATGACCTGAACGGCGGCCTGAAAGGCACGCCGCACGTCGGCGGCATCAACCAGCACAAGGACGAGCGCTTCGCCTGCGAGAAGCACGGCCTGAAGGCCCTGCGCAGCGCCATCTGGATGGACATGGTGTTCATCAACCTGTCCGGTGACGCCCCTGCCCTGGAAGAGCAGCTCGCGCCGCTGACCGAGCGCTGGACCCAGTTCCTCGGCACCGATGGCATGGGCCAGCTGCGCCGCGAGGCCAACAGTGGCGCCATGAGCATCGAGGTCAACTGCAACTGGAAGCTGGCGGTGGAGAACTACTGCGAGGCCTACCACCTGCCGTGGGTCCATCCGAGCCTGAACAGCTACTCGCGCCTGGAAGACCACTACAACATCATGTTCGACCAGTTCGCCGGCCAGGGCAGCCACGCCTACAACCTGTCGGATGTCGCCGGCACCCACCTGCCGATCTTCCCCTCCTGGCCGACCGACCGCCTGCGCACGGCGGAGTACGTCGCCTTCTTCCCCAACGTCCTGCTGGGCATCCAGGCGGACCACGCCTTCGCCATGATGCTGGAGCCGATCGCACCCGGTAAGACCGTCGAGCACCTGCGTCTCTTCTACGTAGGCGACGAGGCCCTCGACAGCCGCTTCGAGATGGCGCGCAAGGCCGTCATGGAATCCTGGCGCGTGGTCTTCGCCGAGGACATCGCCTCGGTGGAAGGCATGCAGATGGGCCGCTCCTCGCCGGGCTACAACGGCGGTGCGTTCTCGCCGGAAATGGACCTGCCCACCCACTACTTCCACAAGTGGGCGGCCGAGCAACTGCTTCAATCCGCGCAGAACGCCTGAGGTGATCGCCATGCATTCGATCGCCTCTCACTGGCTGAACTTCATCGATGGGCAGTGGACCGACAGCGAGCAGCATCTGGCCGTCCACAATCCCGGCACTACCGGCCTGGTCGCCACCATCGCCCAAGCCTCGGTGGCCGACGCCGAGCGGGCCGTCCAGGCGGCGCGCCGTTGCGCCGACAGCGGCGAGCTGACCCGGCCACGGCCGGCGCAGCGGGTAGCCTGGCTGCTGGAGATCGCCGCGCAGATCCGTGCGGTGGTCGAGGAGGGCGCCTGGGTGCTCTGCCAGGAGAACGGCAAGAGCCTGCGTGATGCCCGCGACGAGTTCGTCGAGGCCGCACGCTACTTCGAGTACTACGCCGGCATGGCCGACAAGATCGAAGGGATCTCGATCCCCCTCGGCAACGGCTACATGGATTTCACCGTCTACGACCCCATGGGCGTGTCCTTGCAGATCGTGCCGTGGAACTTCCCCGTGTCCATCTGCGCCCGCTCCCTGGCGCCCGCGCTGGCCGCCGGCAACGCGGTGGTGATCAAGTCGCCGGAGCTTTCGCCGCTGGGCTTGTGCGTTCTGCTGCAGGCCATCGAACGCGCCGGGTTGCCGCGCGGTGCAGTGAACCTGATCTGCGGCCGGGGCCGGGAAGTCGGCGCCTACCTGGCGGGTCATCGCGAGGTCGACCAGATCGTGTTCACCGGCTCGGTGGGTACCGGTCAGAGCATCCTGCGTGCCGCGGCGGAGCATGCCATCCCCAGCGTCATGGAGCTGGGCGGCAAGTCGGCTGCGCTGGTGTTTCCCGATGCCGATCGCGAGCAGCTCGTGAGCAGTGTCAGGAGCGGCATCTTCTTCAACGCCGGCCAGGTCTGCTCGGCCATGTCGCGCCTGCTGGTGCATCGCTCCGTCTACGACGAGGTGGTGGCTGCTGTGGTGGCCATGGCCGAGGAGCTGAAGGTCGGCCTGGGCCAGGACGACCCGGACCTGACGCCGGTGATATCGGCGGGACAGCTCGACGGTATCCAGACCCTGTGCCGGCGCGCCGAGGAAGAGGGCGCGGTGATCGCCACCGGCGGCGAAGCGATCAGTGGCCTGCGTGGGCATTTCATGGCGCCGACGGTGTTCCGCGATGTTCGCCCGGACATGGAGATCGCCCAGGCCGAGGTCTTCGGGCCGGTGCTGGCGGTCATTCCCTTCGATACCGAGGAGGAGGCCATCGCCATCGCCAACGGCACCGAGTTCGGGCTGGTGGCCGGGGTCTTCACCCAGGACCTCAACCGTGCCTTGCGTTGCGCCCGGCGCCTGCGGGCCGGCCAGGTATTCGTCAACGAATGGTACGCGGGCGGGATCGAAACGCCGTTCGGCGGGGTGGGGCTGTCCGGCTTCGGTCGGGAGAAGGGCCAGGAGGCGCTCTACAGCTACGTCCGCACCAAGAACCTGGCACTGCGGATCAAGGGCGAGTGAGGAGGTTGCAGCGATGAAGAAATGGCTCTGCATCATCTGTGGCCTGATCTATGACGAGGCCCTTGGTTGGCCGGACGACGGCATTGCCGCGGGCACGCGCTGGGAGGATGTGCCGGAAGACTGGCTGTGCCCGGACTGCAAGGTCGGCAAGTCCGATTTCGAGATGATCGAGATCAGCGAGCCGGTGACCGCCGTCGCCGCTCCGCCGAGCGTGGCGACGCAACCCCTGGCGGCCGCTGTGCCTGCCGGGCCGGTGGTCATCATCGGCAGCGGCCATGCCGGCTACGGCCTGGCCCAGGAGCTGCGCAAGGCCAACCCGCAGCTGGATATCCGTGTGCTGACCCAGGAGTCCGGGCATACCTACTCCAAGCCGGCGCTGTCCATTGCGCTGGCCCAGGGCCGCAGCGCGGCGGCCCTGGCGACGGAGAGCCCGCTGGCAGTGGAGCGGCGCCTGGGCATCCGCGTGTACACCCATTGCCGGGTCGAGCGAATCGATACCGAGGCCAGGCGCCTGTACACCAGCCTGGGTGAAATGGACTACGGCCAACTGGTCCTGGCCAGCGGTGCGTCACCCGTGCGGCTGCCCATCGAGGGCTGCGCCGAGGCGCTGCTGAGCATCAACAACCTGCAGGATTACCGGGAGTTCCGCGAGCGGCTGGAGGGTGTGCGCCGGGTGGCGATCCTCGGCGATGGACTGATCGGTTGCGAGTTCGCCAACGACCTGGCGAGCAGCGGCTACCAGGTGCGGGTGATAGGTCTCGGCGCCTGGCCGATGGAGCGCCTGTTGCCGGAAGCGGCGGGCCAGCAGCTGCAACAGGCGCTGTCCGGCCTCGGGGTGCAGTGGAACCTGGGCACGACCTTGCAGCGCATCGAGCAGGGGGCCGACGGTTACCGTCTGACCCTGGCCGACGGTGAGATCGTCGAGGCGGACCTGGTGCTGTCCGCCGTCGGCCTGCGGCCGAATCTGCAACTGGCTGCGGACGCCGGCTTGCACTGTGGGCGCGGCATCAAGGTGGACGCCGCGTTGCAGACCTCCAGTCCCGGCATCTTCGCGCTGGGCGACTGCATCGAGGTCGATGGGCAGTTGCTGCCTTATCTCGCGCCGATCAACGAGGGTATCCGCGCATTGGCCCGGACCCTGGTGGGCCAGCCGACCGCCGTCAGCTATCCGCTCATGCCGGTGACGGTGAAGACCCCGGCGGCACCGCTCTGCCTGCTGCCACCCCCGGTCAACTGCGAGGGGCAGTGGCGCTGCGATGCGACCGGCGATGGGCTGAGCGCGGCCTTCCATGACGCGTCCGGCGCCATGCGTGGCTTCGTCCTTCTCGGCCGCCAGGCACAACAGAAACGCAATGCCTGGCTGCAGAGCTGCCAGGACATCCCACAGAACGTGGCTTGAGAGCCGAACCATGAACAGTATCGTTAACCTGCCTAATGATGACCGCAGTTGCGGATGGTATGCCGCGCTACCCGAACCCCTTCCCGCCAAGCGCCTGAGCGGCCAGCGGACGGCCGACCATGTGGTGATAGGCGCTGGCTTCGCCGGCCTGGCCGCCGCGCGGCGACTGGCCGAGCACTTGCCGCAATCGCGCATCCTGCTGGTGGACGCCCAGCGCATCGGTTATGGCGCCTCGGGCCGCAACTCGGGCTTTGTCATCGACCTGCCGCACAAGTTCGCCCTGGAGCATCCCGACCCGCGGCACAAGCAGCGTCTGCTCGGACTCAACCGGGCCGCCATCGACCAGCTGCAGACGCTGATCGGCCGCCATGGCATCGACTGCCAGTGGTCCCATGCCGGCAAGTACCAGGGCGCCGTGGGCGAACGTGGTCTCGCCTATCTCGAGCATTTCGAGAAGCTCATGGCCGATCTCGGCGAACCCTACCGGCTGGTGGAGCGGGACGAACTGGCCGGTGTGCTGGGCAGCGACTACTACAGCCGCGCCATCTTCACCCCCGGCTGCTACCTGATGCAGCCGGCCGCCCTGGTGCGCGGGCTCGGCGCGTCCTTGCCGGCGAATGTCGAGGTGCTCGAGGAGTCGCCCATCCAGCGCCTGGAGAAGCAAGCCGGCGGGCACTGGGTGCTCCATGGCAAGGATGGGTCGATCCGTACCCCGAGCGTCCTGCTGGGCACCAGCATCTTCACCCAGGAGTTCGGCTACCTGCGCAACCGCCTGCTGCCGGTCATGACCTTCGCCAGCTGGACGCGCCCGCTCACCGATGCCGAGGTCGCTGCCGTTGGCATCCAGGCCGACTGGGGCCTGACGCCCGCCGACCATGCCGGCACCACGGTGCGGATGACCCAGGACCGCCGGCTGATCATCCGCAACACCTACAAGCATGTGCCGCGTTACGGGCGCAGTGTCGGCGAAGGCACGCGGGCGAAGATCCGCGACGATCATCGCAAGGCCTTCCTCGCACGCTATCCCCAGCTCGCCGGTGTGCCCTTCACCCACACCTGGGGCGGGGCCTACGCCATCTCGCGGAACTTCACCAACTTCTTCGGCCAGCTGGACGATGGGATAGTCGCCACGGCGTGCGACAACGGCGTCGGCGCCGCCTGGGGCACCATTTCCGGAACGCTGCTGGCCGACCGGGTGGTGGGTGCGCAGTCCGCGTTGCTGAGCGACATCCAGACCGTGACCGGTATGCCTTCGCTCAATCCGCCGGAGCCTTTTCTCGGTATGGGGGTGCGTACGCGTATCCGCTGGGCGGCCTGGAACAGCAGGAGCGAGCTATGACCATGGCGCCGAGCGGAAGAGGGCCGGTGCTGCTGGTGGATCACCGGAACCTGGAATTCACCCAGCGCGGAGGGCCATCGGGTGGTGCCAGCGTGGCCCGTGCCGTCAGCAATGAAGTGTCGCCCGCGATGGGCATCGGCTTTGCGCGATGGGAGGGCGCCGAGGTCGCCTGGACCCTGTTGTACGACGAAGTGATCTTCGTCATCGAAGGCTGCTTCGAGCTGAGGGCGAACGGCGAGCTGTACCGGGTGGAACCGGGGCAGTTGTTGTGGATTCCCGAAGGGACCGAACTCGTCTACGGAGGGCACGCGCTATTCGGCTACGTCGTTCATCCCGGCGACTGGAAGCAGCGCCATGGCCTCGCCTGACCACTGACCTGGGGAACCCAATTGTTCGCACTCACCAAGGCATTCGGGCCGATCTATGCCGCGACCCTGCTGATGCAGCTGGGCTCGAGCCTGCTGATGACGTACCTGGCACTGCGTCTGGATACCGCTGGCGTCGCGGAGGTCTGGGGGGGTGCCCTCATGGCCGCCAACGCACTGGGGATGGTGGTGGGAGGGCGGGTCGGTTACTGGCTGATCGCCCGTGTCTCCCACGTCCGTGCCTTCGTTGTCGGCGCAGGGGTGATCGTGTCGGCGGTGCTCAGCCATCAGCTCAGCGATTGGCTGCCACTCTGGCTTGCACTGAGGTTCATCGTCGGCACGGCAATGATGTGCCAGATGATGGTCATCGAAAGCTGGCTCAACGGCTGCGCGCCGCCGGATCGCCGAGGGGGTGCACTGTCGTTGTACATGGTGGCGAGCTACGTCGGCATGATGCTGGGGCAGCTGTTGTTGGGTCTCGACCATGGGTTGGGCGCGTTGGTGTTGTCCGGTGTGGCCATCGCCTTTGCCATCGGCATGGTGCCCATGGCCCTGCACACGGGGGCTCAGCCGAGCGCCATCAGCCAGGTGCGTATTCGGCCGATGCTCTATATCCGCAGATTGCCGCAGGCGCTGGGCACCGTCCTCGTCTCGGGACTGTTGAACGGCTGTTTCTATGGGTTGACGCCGATCTTCGCTGCGCAGTTGGGTTTCACGCCGTCGGAAGTCGGCCAGTTCATGGCGCTTGGCATCGCCGCCGGGCTCGTCGCCCAGCTTCCGCTCGGGATGCTCTCGGACCGCTATTCCCGTGTCGCGCTGATTCGGGTGATCGCGATCCTGCTATGCGTCGCCTACCTGCCCTTGGCGGTTTTCGATGCCCCAGGCGCGGGCTGGGTGATGTTGGCCGGTGCGGCCATCGGCTTCCTGCAGTTCTGCCTGTATCCACTGGGTGTCGCCCATGCAAACGACAACCTGGAAGCTGAACTGCGGGTGTCGGTGGCTGGTGTGCTGCTGATGGCCTTCGGCATTGGCGCGACCATAGGACCGCTGCTCGCGGGTGCGCTGATGGCGTACACGGGGCCGCAGGCGCTTTACCTGTTCAGTATCGCTGTGACGGTACTGCTGACTCTGCTGATCGGAGTGGGGCGGGAAACCGGCACGTCGGTGGCCAGGCCAAGCCGGACGGGCGTCGCGAACTGAGCGACTTCGTTGCCCTGGGAGAGCTAAGCTCGGAAAGAAGCCATCGCGCAGCGCCGGATTCACTGGAGTTCCTGCTGCGTGAGCTCCAGGTCGACACCGAGTGACCCAGGCGCCTGGCATGAACACGCAAGGGTCATGGTTTTACTGCATGACCCTCGTCCATGTGAGGGGCGTCCGCTGGTTTGGTCGCCGGAACGACGAAGTTCACTGTCGTACTGGTGAGTATCTTGTGGGTCGGGTCGGCCACTTCGAGCAGAATCCTGTGGGGCCCGGGCACCAGTCCAACCAGGATGATCGGGTCTTCACTGGTGTGCGCCCAGGTCCCTTTCCAGTCGTCCACCGTCACATGCAGGTGACCGAGCCGGGGTGAAACCTCACCGGCCTCTTTGCCGAACACCGGCATGATCCTGGCGTGCTCGGTCCGATACTGGATGATGACAACGCCACGGGCGAGCGGCTCCGCAAGCGGCGGATAGGCGATTATTCGCGGCGCCACCTCGGACGCCAGGGGAAGTATGGCCGGTGGCGGATTGGTGTCCGTTGCTCCTTGAGTGCTCGCCGCCAGGCAGCCGAACACGACCAGGGCCAGGGTGAACGGCGGCCTGAGAGCGAGGGGCATGGCGACTTCTCCCGCGTGACTTCATTCAAGGCTAGATCACGCGAAAGCGACGGGAATGAACGTCTGTCTGGCAAGGCAGCAGGTGCAGGAGGTCCGATTTTGCCAGGGAGCGTTCGGGGCTGGGTTACCATGCTGCGCCTAAGCCTCCGTCGAACCTTTGCTATGTCCTCCAACGCGCTGTACACCGACCTGTCCTCCTACTACGACCTGATGTGCGCCGACATCGACTACCGGGCGCAGAGCCACAGCGTGCACCGGCTGCAGCAGCTGTTTGGCAACCAGGGGCGCAGGCACCTGGACCTGGCCTGTGGCACCGGGCCCCACGTCCGCCACTTCCTCGACTTCGGCTACCGCAGCGCCGGCCTGGACATCAACCAGCCGATGCTGGACATCGCCCAGTTGCGCTGCCCCGAGGCGCAGTTCAGCCGGCAGGACATGGCGGACTTCCAGGTGGGTGAGTCGGTGGACCTGATCACCTGCTTTCTTTACTCCATCCACTACAACGCCAGCCTGGAACGGCTGCGGGCGTGCCTGTCCAGCGTGCACGGCGCACTCGCGGACAACGGCGTGTTCTGCTTCAACGCGGTGGACAAGCGGCAGATCGACAACCGCTCCTTCGTGCGCCATAGCCTGGATCACCAGGGCAGCCACTTCGTGTTCGGCTCCAGCTGGTACTACAGCGGCGAGGGCGAGCAACAGGCGCTGCGCCTGCGCATCGAGAAGACCGAGGCGGGCGTGACCCAGGCCTGGCAGGACGAACATGCCATGGTCGCCCTGGATTTCATCGAGCTGCAGCAGCTGTTGCAGCCGCTTTTCGAGGTGCAGGTCTTCGAGCATGACTACGAGCGGATCACGCCCTGGGGCGGCGCCTCCGGGAATGCCTTGTTCGTCTGCGTGAAGCGCTAGGCATCTGCTCACGATCGCTTGATCGTCGGTTCCCAGACGAAAAGGAACGCAACCCATGACGTATTCGTCCACTGACCAGATCGCGCAACAGCTCGCCTTTCTCGTGGAGCTGGACAAGCTGAAGTCGATCATGCGGCAGTCGCCCCTGATCGATCAGAGCCGCAAGGAAAACTCGGCGGAGCATTCCTGGCACCTCGGCATGTTCGCGCTCGTCCTCTCGGCGCACGCAAAGGAGGTCGACACCCTGCATGTCGTCAAACTTCTGCTGGTGCACGACATCGTTGAAATCGATGCGGGGGATCATCCGCTTCATTCGGCCAGCGGGCAGGCTGCGCTCATCGAAGCAGCGGAACGGCGTGCCGCCGAGCGCATCTTCGGGCTGTTGCCCGAGCAGCAGGGGCGAGAAATGCTCGATCTCTGGTGCGAATTCGAGGCCGCACAGACGCCCGAGGCCATCTTCGCGAAAGCTCTGGATCGCTTGCAGCCACTGCTGATCAATACCTTGTCGAATGGCGGGACATGGGCCGAGAACGGTGTCACTAGGCAGCAGGTGATGGAGCGCTACGGCCCCGTGATCGAGCGTGGCTCACCCGTGCTGTGGGAGGTGGCGAGCCAATGCGTCAGCGATTACTTCGCGAAGGCACAGACCGGCAAATGAGGCGACTGGCGCCGCCAGCGTGGAAGAGTCAGTCACCCCGCATCGCCTTGCGCATGAATACGCGAGCGAAGCCGTTCTCCGTGGCCCTGTGGGTTTCCCGATAACCCAGCTTCTTGTAGATCTCGATGTTCTCGGTCATCAGTTCGTGGGTGTAGAGCCGAATGGCCTGGCAGCGGGCTCCCTGGGCGAAGTCTTCGCAGAAGCGCATCAGCAACTTCCCGATGCCCTGGCCTTTGCAGCGCGGCAGCACTGCGACGTTCACCAGCAGCAGTTCGTCGTCTTCCAGGCTCATCACCAGAACTCCGGCAAGCTCCGAATCCCGGGTGAGGATGAAGGTCTCGAAATCAGCCACGACCTGCCGATAGTCATCCAGCATGGGCGCCGGCTTTTTGCCGATCCTGGCGATGTAGGGCGTGTAGGCCTCGTTGACCAGTGCCGCGATGGCGTCGGCGTCCGCAAGAGCGGCTCGGCGAATGGTTTCCACTGACTGCAATGCCCCCTGACCGCACGGTTATCGAGCTGGCCATTATAGGGTGATGCGGGTAGGGCTAATGGGTTTCTCAAGTAGGTAGCCCGGATGCAATCCGGGGAAAACCCACCGCCGCTCCGGGATTTCATCCGGGCTAGGATCTGCGGATTGAATTGATGCGCCAAGCGGACCCACGGGCCTCGCGGCCCTTCGCGAATGAATTCGCTCCTACAGGCTATAAATTGCAGATACCTGATTGCCGAGGAGGCACAGCATGGACCGATTCACCGGCGGTTGCCTGTGCGGCAATGTGCGTCTGGTGGCATCCGGGCGGCCCTATCGGGTCGGGATCTGCCACTGCCTCGATTGCCGCAAGTTCCATGGAGCGCTGTTCCACGCCTCCGCGATCTTCCCCGAGGAAGCGGTGCAGATCGAGGGGGAGACCCGCGACTACGAAGGGCGCTTCTTCTGCCCCCGCTGCGGCTCTTCGGTCTTCTCGCGCAGCGACGACGAAATCGAGGTGAACCTGGGTTCACTCGACGCCCCGGACCAGTTGATGCCCACCTACGAGCTATTCACCATCTGCCGCGAGTCCTGGCTGCCGCGCTTCCCCTTGAGCAAGCACTACTTGCGTGACCGCGAAGGGACGGGGCGTTCAGAGGAGTAACAGCCGAAGAGGGACCAATCGGTTCGACAGGAAAGACGGGGGCCGGAGGTCGAACCCCCGGCCCCCGCTGTGCTCAGCTTTTGAAGAACGCGAGCAGGTCGGCGTTGATGGTGTCGGCGTTGATGGTGGGCATGCCGTGGGAGAAGCCCGGATAGAGTCTCAGGGTGCCGTTCTTCAGCAACTGGGCCGAGAGCACGCCGGCGTTCTCGTAGGGCACGATCTGGTCGTCGTCGCCATGCATCACCAACACGGGGATGGTGATGGCCTGGAGGTCCGCGGTGAAGTCGGTCTGGGAGAAGGCGACGATGCCATCGTAATGGGCCTTCGCGCCGCCCATCATGCCCTGCCGCCACCAGTTGGCGATGATGCCTTCGGAGGGTTCGGCACCGGGGCGGTTGTAGCCGTAGAAGGGGCCGGCGGGAACGTCGCGGTAGAACTGCGCGCGGTTGGCCGCGAGCTGGGCCTGGAGGCCGTCGAACACATCCTTGGGCAGGCCGCCGGGGTTCTTCTCGGTCTTCACCATCAGTGGCGGCACGGCGCTGATGAGCACCGCCTTGGGCACCGGATCGTCCGGATAACGAGCGACGTAGCGGGCGACCTCGCCGCCGCCGGTGGAGTGGCCCACATGGATGGCGCCTCGGGTGCCGAGGTGGTTCACCACCGCCGCCACGTCGTCGGCGTAATGGTCCATGTCGTGGCCGTCCCACACCTGGCTGGAGCGGCCGTGGCCACGGCGGTCGTGGGCCACCACGCGAAAACCGCGGGCCAGGAAGTACAGCATCTGCGTATCCCAGTCGTCCGCGCTGAGCGGCCAGCCGTGATGGAAATGGATCACCTGCGCGTCTTTCGGCCCCCAGTCCTTGTAGAAAATCTCGACTCCATCCTTCGTGGTGACGTACCCCATGTTCGCGACTCCTGTGTGATGTGGAAGTGGCAATCGGTGTTTGCTCGTCGATCGATGGCGGCCGGGCTCCGTTCCGGAGCGTCTGGACCGAGCCCTTGGGCCGCTCATCAACTCTAGGAGCAAAGACGGGATGTCGCGAGGAACCGGCATCCTGTCCGGGTCGATCATCCGTGGCCCATCACGGCGTCGATGAAGGGGGCCTTGCCGGCCAGGTACTCGCCTATGCCGTCGCGATTGCCTGCTTCAAGGGCGAGCTTGAGGGCCTGGTACCGCTGGCGTAGTTCGGGGTCGCTGCGTAGCAGGTCGCGAAATCTCAGCATGCGCGCGATCTGGGCATGGCCGCTGATGCAGACATGCACCTTGTGGGTTCGCACGCCGTCCACATCGCGGCGGTAGAAGTGGTGCCCCTCGGAGAGGTTGCTACCGCGCACATAGCCGAGAGTGGCCATGAACTCGATCCGCTGCGGCTCGTCGATATGCTCCGATACCTCGATCAGGAGATCGATTTCCGGCTTGGCGGCCAGTCCCGGCACGGCGGTGCTGCCGACATGGTGGGTGGTGACGAGTTCGGCCAGGAAGCCCGGCTCGATTCGGGCGCGCTCTGCGCTGAAAAGGGCCGGCCAATTGTGGTCGTAGTGACTGATCGTGCTAGTCAGGGCCATGGTGTGCTCGTCGCTCCGTCAACGATGAAATGCGGGTTGCGGATTCTTCATCATTTCCGGGATTCACGCAGCATGGAGTGGGACGTAGAGGCAGGTGGCAGCCTTGTCCGCATGGGTATCGCTTCGCTCAACCCATCCTACGTATGCGGTTTGAAGTCATGTGCGAACCGGACCCACGGGCCTTGCGGCCCTTCGCGAATGAATTCGCTCCTACGTCGAGCCGGCCGTGCCGTGGGGTGCACCGAGCTCGGTTTTCGTAGGTTGGGTCGGGCGGCGATCCGCGAGCGAAGCGAAGCGAAACCCAACGCTGGGGCTCCCCAAAAAACGCGCCCAAAAAAAGGCCCGCCATAAGGCGGGCCACAAGCCGTCCAGCATAAAACTCAGTAGGCGTTGTCCATGCCGTCATCAATGGTGATGCCTTGGCTGCGCATCTCCTTGATCAGGCCTGCGCGGGTGTCCGGCAGGTTGAGCAGGGTGACGCCGCGAATCTTCGCCACTTCTTCCCCGGTGTAGGGCTTGTAGTCGTCCGGCACGCTCTTGCCGGCCATGCCGTCCTTGCGCATCAGCCAGTTCAGCAGGTCGGCCAGCTGGTCGTTGTTCAACGCCGACTGGGACATGCCCGGCACCCGCACGAGGAACTCGCGGCCGCCTTCCACCTTGAGGAAGTTGCCGACGAAGTCCTTCATCTTCGGCGTGTCGTTGGCCTTGGAGCCGGTACCGTCACCCAGGTGGCAACCCGCGCATTGCAGCTGGTAGTTGGTCGGGGTGCTGTAGCCGGCCCGGGCAATGGGAGTCTGCGGCGACTCGTTGCCCGGGGCGTGCTTCTGGTTGGGGTTCGGAATGGCGCGGGCCATGGCCACGGGGGCTGCCATGGCGCATGCCAGTCCAACGATCAACAGCAAACGCATGGCAGCCCCTCGGGTCAGATCGCGACGCCGCGAATGATGGAAACGGTGCAGTGGTAGATGTGCGACTTGGCCGCCAGGCACCAGTTGACGTCGTTGTTGTTGAACGGACGGTACGCCGGTTCCTCGCTGTCGTTGCGGGTACAGGCACACTGGGCGCAGCTGTGCTTACCGCAGCAGTCGTTGTAGGAAATGATGTAGTCCTTGCCGTCGGCCGGGTTGCGGCAGGTGCCGATCCAGGTCACCTGGGAAGCTTCGGTACCGGGCGGGCAGGAGGTAACCGATCCGCCGCAGCAGGCGCACAGAAAGCCGTCCACGGAGCAATAGCGCCAGTAGTCGCAGCTGTTGGGATCACCCGGGTCGCCGGCCATCGGCTTGTCGGCGGCCAGGGCCTTGCTGGTGCGGTCGATGGGCAGCAGCACCGGCAGGGCGGCGCCGGCCACCATCAGCGAACCGATGCGACCAAGCAGCTTGCGCCGGGAGGTGGTGTCGGCCACATGGCGCGTGGAGCGTTCGAACAGACGATCTAGCAGTTTCATGGAGTGCTCCCTTCCTTAGTGGTTGTGCGCGCCGTGGGAATGCGTGTGGTTGTGCAGGTACTGCTGCAGGGTGGCGCTGCCCAGGTGCTCGACCTCGAACAGGCTGTCCAGGTGCTCGCGGGAGTTCACCAGGCCCTTGGAGCGCAGTACGCCAGCCTTGTCCACCAGCGCGGCGTAGGGAAGCTTGCCGATCTGGTAGGTCATGCCCACTTCCGGGCCGACCACGTAGGTGGCGTCTTCCAGGTTGTGCTCGGCGATCAGCGCCTTCTGGGCGTCCATGTCGCCGTCGCTGACGTAGATCACGTCCAGGCGGTCGGCCTGGGCCTTGGCGATGGACTTGATGGCCGGCAGCAGGGATTTGCAGATCGGGCAGGTGGGCGAGAGGAAGAACAGCAGCTGGGCTTTCTCGCCGGCGTAGCCGAAGTTCACCGGGCGGCCGTGACGGTCGGCGGCGGTGACTTGCGGGGCGGGCTCGTTGACGGCCACGCCTTTATCGACCATCAGCGCGCCGGCCGGGGCCAGGCGGCCGTGGAGCACGCCGATCTGGCGCACCAGGCCCATGACGGCGAAGGCCAGGGCAATCAACAGACACCAGAGCAGGACGTTGGAAACGATCAGGGCTTCCATAATTCACCTTCCAATAAGTTTGAGCAGACGGGGAGCGTTGGCCATCAGGCCATCGGCGGCGGCATAGACGAGCAGGGCCACGGCGGCGGCGGCGATCACGACGAAACCGTCGAAAAAGCCCAGCTCGCGGCTGTGGGGAGCGAGGCTGGCGACCAGCGCCAGGCTCACCAGTACGGCGTTGCGCGCCAGCAGCACCGGACGGATCGGCTGGGCCTGTTCGGGCCCGGCGCAACCGCAGTCGATGTCGCGACGGCCGCGCCACAGGTTGATGCCGATCGCCAGGGCGTAGCCGGCCAGCAACGCCGCTGCAGCCAGGGCCGCGATGTGGCGGCTGGCGGGCACCAGCAGGGCGAAGGCCACGGCCACTTCGACGAAGGGCACCAGGCGCGACACCGGACGCACCAGGGCGCGGGGCAGCAGTTGGTAATCCTCCACCTGGTTGGCGAAGCGCGCCGGCGCGCGCAGCTTGTGCGTCGCCGCGCTGGCCAGGATCACCGCAACCACGACGGCGGCGGTGATGACGAAGATCGAGTCAGGTTGCATGGCGGCACCTCGTCAGTGGCTGAGGATCTGGGTCGCGGTCTTGTGGATGTCCGCCATGGTGCCGGTGTGCTTGCCAGCCTTCAGGTCGAACACTTCCAGACCGCCGGCGACGTTGATGCCCAGCAGCAGGGGGTTGTCGTCGCTGGTGGCGTGCAGGCTCCAGATCGGGTTCGGCGCTTCCAGGGTGCCGATACGCTTGTGGGTCTTGAGATCGAAGACACCGACGATCGGGCTCGGATCTTCCCACTTCATGGCTTCATGGGCGTCGTGCATCAGCACGTACATGCGGTTCAGCTTCGGCGCCACGGTGATCAGCTGCCAGCCACCCGGAGCCCAGCCAGCCTTCTTCTCGGCGGCGTCGACCAGTTCCCAGGCCGGGAGGATCTTCGGCTCCTTGCCGGAGAAGTCCACGGTGCGCACGGTGCCGGTGGTGGTGACGAAGTAGTAGGTGTCGCCCACGCCGAAGGCGCGCTCCACCAGCTTCTCGGCATTCGGGTCGAAGAAGGGGGTGTGGCTGCGGGAGACTTCCTTGCCGGCGTCGTCGAGCTTCAGCAGCTGCAGGCTGCCGTCACCGCACAGGGAGGCGAAGGCGCGCTTGCCCACCGGGTAGTTGAGCACGCAGCCGGGGATGGCGATCTCGTTGACCACGGCCTTGGCCTGGGTGTCGACCACGGTCACCGAGGTGGACGGGGTGAAGTTGTAGACGTAGACGAAGCGGTCGTCGCTGCTGGTGCTGAGGCCATAACGCTGGGTCAGGCTCTCGGCGCGCTTGTTGGGGATCAGTACTTCCCAGGCCGGCGACAGGGTGCTGGTGTCCCAGGCGGTCAGCGCGTCGGTGCGGGTGCCACGGGTACCACGGGAGTAGAACAGGTCGGCGGTGTACAGCAGCTTGCCGTCACGGCTCAGGGTGGACGGCGCGGCGAAGCCGGTGCTGACCATGCCGAGCATCTTTTTCTTCTCCGGGTCGACCACGGTCACGCGGCCGGCGACGAAGTTGTTGAACTCCACGTCGACGATGTAGGCGCGATGCGGCTCCGGCGGGAACGGCAAGGTGGTCTGGCCGATACCGGCATCGGCCGGCAGCTCGGCGGCGGCGTTGCCCAGGCCAGCGAGCGCGACGCCCAGGGCCAGCGTGGTTTGGGCGAGGATCCTGGTTATTCGCATAGGGGCGGCTCCCTTAATTATTGGAATGGATCGCGGGTGCGGACAGAAATCTGCAGTCCTAGTCTGCCCCTGGCTGTCGGCGCAGAGCTTGTTGTCCGTGCCAATCCCTTGTGTGGCCGTGCCACATCCTTTGCTTGTCTGCCACTGCCTTGGAACCCGCCAGAAAGCATAGCCCCGACTGAAACTGACCTGTATCAAGAAAATTTCCACCCGATATCAGGAGAATTCCTACAGATGGACGGAATTGGCGGGGGATCAGATGAAATTGCCAAGCAAACGCAACCTGACCTGGGCGCTGGCCCTGCTGGTGGTCGCGGGCGCCCTGGGCACCTGGTACTGGCTGCGGCCAACGGAGCTGGGTGAGGGATTCGCCAGCGGCAATGGCCGCATCGAGGCCACCGAACTGGACGTGGCCACCAAGCTGCCCGGACGCGTGGCGGAAATAGCCGTGGACGAGGGTGATTTCGTCACCCGGGGCCAGGTGCTGGCGCGCATGGACACCCAGGTGCTGGAGGCCCAACTGGCCCAGGCCCGCGCCGAGGTGCGCCGGGCGGAGAACGCCAAGGCCACCGCCCAGGCCCTGGTGGCCCAGCGCGAGAGCGAGAAGGTCACCGCCGGCGCCGTGGTCAACCAGCGCCTGGCCGAGCTCACCGCCGCGAAGAAACGTTTCGACCGTACCCGCACCCTGGTGTCACGCAATGCCATGCCGCAGCAGCAACTGGACGACGACCGCGCCGTGCTGCAAAGCGCCGAGGCCGCACTGGCCGCCGCGCGGGCGCAGGTGTTGTCCGCCGAGGCCGGGGTGGCGGCGGCCAGGTCCCAGGTGATCGAGGCGCAGTCCGCCATCGAGGCGGCCACCGCCAGTACCGAGCGCCTGGCCGCCGATATCGACGACAGCCTGCTGCGCGCCCCGCGCGCCGGCCGGGTGCAGTACCGCATCGCCCAGCCCGGCGAGGTGCTCGGCGCCGGTGGCCGGGTGCTGAACATGGTCGACCTGGTGGACGTGTACATGACCTTTTTCCTGCCTGCCAACCAGGCCGGGCGCGTGGTGCTCGGCCAGGAAGCACGGCTGGTGCTGGACGCGGTGCCGCAGTACGTGATCCCGGCCAAGGTCAGCTATGTGGCCAGCGTGGCGCAGTTCACGCCCAAGACCGTGGAAACCGCCAGCGAGCGGGAGAAGCTGATGTTCCGGGTCAAGGCGCGGATCGACCCCGAACTCTTGAAGAAATACATCACCGCGGTGAAGACCGGCGTGCCCGGCATGGCCTACCTGCAACTTGACCCGCAGGCCGCCTGGCCCGAACGCCTGGATGTGAAGGTACCGTTATGAACATGCGGGTGGCGGATGCGCTGGTGGCGCGCCTGGAGGGCATCGGCCTGACGTACCGGGGCGTGCATGCCCTGGACGACGTCAGCCTGGAACTGCCGGCCGGGCGCATGGTGGGGCTGATCGGCCCCGATGGCGTCGGCAAGTCCAGCCTGCTGGCCTTGCTGGCCGGCGCGCGCAAGGTGCAGGCCGGCAACCTGCAGGTGCTGGGCGGCGACATGCGCCAGGCCGCCCACCGCAGCGCCATCTGCCAGCGTATCGCCTACATGCCCCAGGGCCTGGGCAAGAACCTCTACCCGACGCTGACGGTGTTCGAGAACGTCGACTTCTTCGGTCGTCTGTTCGGCCATGCGCGCGAAGAACGCGAGCGTCGCATCAGCGATCTGCTGCGCAGCACCGGCCTGGAACCCTTCCGCGAGCGGCCTGCGGGCAAACTCTCCGGCGGCATGAAGCAGAAGCTGGGCCTGTGCTGCGCGCTGATCCACGACCCCGACCTGCTGATCCTCGACGAACCCACCACCGGGGTCGACCCGCTGTCGCGCAACCAGTTCTGGCAGCTGATCCAGCGCATCCGTGCCGGCCGCCCGGGCATGAGCGTGCTGGTGGCCACCGCCTATATGGAGGAGGCCGAACGCTTCGACTGGCTGGTGGCCATGGACGAGGGCAAGGTCCTGGCCACCGGCACCCCCGAGGCCCTCCGCATGCGCACCGGCTGCGACAGCCTGGAGGCGGCCTTCGTCGCGCTGCTGCCCGAGGCCAAGCGCCGGGGCCACCGGCAACTGGTGATCCCGCCACGCCCACCGGGCAGTGGCGAGCTGGCCATCGAGGCCCAGGGGCTGACCTGCCGTTTCGGCGATTTCGTCGCGGTGGACCGGGTGAGCTTCCGCATCGAGCGCGGGGAGATCTTCGGCTTTCTCGGCTCCAACGGCTGCGGCAAGTCCACCACCATGAAGATGCTCACCGGCCTGCTGCCCGCCAGCGAGGGCAGCTGCGCGCTGTTCGGCCAGCCGGTGGATGCCAACGACATGGCCACCCGCCGCCGGGTGGGCTACATGTCCCAGGGGTTTTCCCTCTATGCCGAGCTGACGGTGCGGCAGAACCTCGACCTGCATGCGCGGCTGTTCCACCTGCCCGAGGCGGAGATCGGCCCGCGCATCGCCGAACTGCTGGAGCGCTTCGGGCTGGACAAGGTGCAGCACGAATTGCCCGATGGCCTGCCCCTGGGGATTCGCCAGCGCCTGTCCCTGGCGGTGGCGGTGATCCACCGCCCGGAAATCCTCATCCTCGACGAGCCCACCTCCGGTGTGGACCCGGTGGCCCGCGACGGCTTCTGGGCGCTGATGGTGGAGCTGTCGCGGCGCGATGGGGTGACCATCTTCATCTCCACCCACTTCATGAACGAGGCCGAGCGCTGCGACCGCATCTCCCTGATGCACGCCGGCCGCGTGCTGGATAGCGACACGCCGCAAGGCCTGATGGAAAAACGTGGCCAGGACAGCCTGGAAGCCACCTTCATCCTCTACCTGGAAGAGGCGGCCGGGCAGGGCGCCCAGCCCCCGGCCGACGCGCCGCCAGCGCAGGGCCCCAGCGACCACGAGCCGCCGAACCCCAGCTTCAGCCCCCAGCGGCTGTTCAGCTACGCCCGGCGCGAGGCCATGGAGCTGCGCCGCGACCCCATCCGCCTGACCCTGGCGCTGCTGGGCACAGTGCTGTTGATGTTCATCATCGGCTACGGCATCAGCCTGGACGTGGAGGACCTGTCCTACGCCGTGCTGGATCGTGACCAGACCACCACCAGCCAGGCCTATGCGCTGAATATTTCCGGCTCGCGCTATTTCATCGAGCAGCCGCCGATCCACGACTACGCCGAGCTGGACCGGCGCATGCGCAGCGGCGAGCTGAGCCTGGCCATCGAGATTCCGCCGGGCTTCGGCCGTGACCTCAAGCGCGGGATGAGCCCGCAGATCGGCGTGTGGATCGACGGCGCCATGCCCACCCGCGCCAGCACCGTGCAGGGTTACGTGCAGGGGCTGCATGGCGACTACCTGAGGGAACTGGCGCGTACCTCCACCCAGGCCGTGCAGCCTGCCGCCGCCGACATCGAACTGCGCTACCGCTACAACCCCGACGTGGAGAGCATCCAGGCCATGGTGCCGGCGGTGATCCCGCTGCTGCTGATCATGATCCCGGCCATGCTCACGGCCCTGGGGGTGGTGCGCGAGAAAGAGCTGGGTTCCATCACCAACCTCTATGTCACCCCGGTCACGCGCCTGGAGTTCCTCCTCGGCAAGCAGCTGCCCTACGTGGCCATGGGCATGTTCAACTTCGTCCTGATGGCGGCCCTGGCGGTGCTGGTGTTCGGCGTGCCGCTCAAGGGCAGCCTGCTGGCGCTGCTGGTGGGGGCCTTGCTCTATGTCTGCGTGGCCACCGACATCGGCCTGTTGCTGTCCACCTTCATGCGCAGCCAGATCGCCGCCGTGTTCGGCGTGGCCATCGCTACCATGGTGCCGGCCATCCAGTTTTCCGGCCTGGTGCACCCGGTGTCGTCCCTGGAAGGCGCCGCCGCGCTGATGGGGCACCTCTACCCGACCTCGCACTTCCTGATCATCAGCCGCGGGGTGTTCTCCAAGGCCCTGGGCTTTGCCGACCTGGCGCCGTACTTCCTCGCGCTCGCGGCGGCGATTCCCGTGCTCACCCTGCTCAGCGTGCTGGCGCTGAAGAAGCAGGAGGACTGAGCCATGGGCGCGCTGGCCAATATCTTCAATCTGGGGCTGAAGGAGTTCCAAAGCCTGCGGCGTGACTACGCCATGCTGCTGCTGATCCTCTGGGCCTTCAGCCTGGGGGTCTACAGCTCGGCCACCGGCCTGCCGGAAACCCTGCACAACGCGCCCATCGCGGTAATAGACGAGGACCGCTCGCAGCTCTCCAACCAACTGATCCATGCCTTCCAGCCGCCGTACTTCCGCACGCCTGAGCTGATCGACCAGGCCGCCATGGACCGGGGCATGGATACCGGGCTCTACACCTTCACCCTGAACATCCCGCCGGACTTCCAGCGCGACCTGCTGGCCGGCCGCAGCCCAGCGCTGCAGCTCAATGTCGACGCCACCCAGGTGGGCCAGGCGTTCAGCGGCGCCGGCTATATCCAGAACATCGTCGCCGACGAGGTGCAGCAGTTCGTCCAGCGCTACCGAGGGGCCGGCCCGCAAGCGGCGGAGCTGGCGCCGCGCATGCTGTTCAACCCCAACCTGACCCAGGCCTGGTTCGGCGGCGTGATGGAGGTGATCAACCAGATCACCATGCTGTCGATCATCCTCACGGGTGCTGCGCTGATCCGCGAGCGCGAGCACGGCACCGTGGAGCACCTGCTGGTGATGCCGCTGACGGCCTTCGAGATCATGCTGGCCAAGGTCTGGTCCATGGGCCTGGTGGTGCTGGTGGCGGCGGCGCTGTCGCTGAAGCTGGTGGTGCAAGGCTGGCTGGCGGTGCCCATCGGCGGCTCCATCGGCCTGTTCCTGCTGGCGGCCGGCCTGCATCTGTTCGCCACCACCTCCATGGGCATCTTCCTCGGCACCGTGGCGCGCTCCATGCCGCAGCTGGGGCTCTTGACCATCCTGGTGCTGATGCCGCTGCAGATCCTCTCCGGCGGTACCACGCCGCGCGAGAGCATGCCGGAGCTGGTGCAGTTCATCATGCTGGCGGCGCCCACCACCCACTTCGTGGCCCTGGCCCAGGCCATCCTCTACCGGGGCGCCGGGCTGGACATCGTCTGGCCGCAGCTGCTGGCCATCATCGGCATCGGCGCCGCCTTCTTCACCGCCGCCCTCACGCGCTTCCGCCGGACCATCGCGCAGATGGCGTGAGGGATGTGGGCCGTAGGATGTGGTTGAGCGGAGCGATACCCATCAATCTTGCCCGCATGGGTATCGCTCCGCTCAACCCATCCTACAGATGGCACTCAGGGCACTACCTTGGCTGTGGGATTCGTCCGTGGTTTCCTGTCGTACTTCGGAAGCACGGCGGCCCATGACCTGAATCAATTCGCCCGCCGATGCCAGCCGGACTATTCGCGCTCCCTTTGAATGGATATCGAGGAGCGGCGGATGAAATCGCGCAACAAACGCAGGTCGACCCTGGCCCTGGGCCTGCTGTTGGTGACGGGCAGCGCGGGGGCCTGGTACGGCCTGCGCAGCGAGGGGACGGGGGAAGGCCTGGCCAGCGGCAACGGGCGCATCGAGGCCACCGAACTGGACGTGGCCACCCAGCTGCCCGGACGGGTGGCGGAAATCCTGGTGGAGGAGGGCGACTTCGTCAGCCAGGGCCAGGTGCTGGCCCGCATGGACACCCAGGTGCTCGAAGCCCAACTGGCCCAGGCCCGCGCCGAGGTGCGCCGGGCCGAGAACGCCAAGGCCACTGCCGAGGCCCTGGTGGCCCAGCGCGACAGCGAGCAGGCCACCGCGGCGGCCATCGTCAGCCAGCGCCAGGCGGAACTGACCGCCACGCAGAAGCGCTTTGTCCGCACCGAGACCCTGGTGGCGCGCCACGCCATGCCCCAGCAGCAGCTGGACGACGACCGCGCCCGCCTGGAAAGCGCCGAAGCCGCCTTGCTGGCCGCGCGTTCCCAGGTGCTGTCGGCACGGGCCGGGGCGGCGGCGACTCGTTCCCAGGTGGTGGAGGCGCAGTCGGCCATCGAGGCCGCCACCGCCAGCACCCTGCGCCTGGCCGCCGACATCGACGACAGCCTGCTGCGCGCGCCGCGCGCCGGCCGCGTGCAATACCGCATCGCCCAGCCCGGCGAAGTGCTGGCGGCCGGCGGCCGGGTGCTGAACATGGTCGACCTGGCGGATGTGTACATGACCTTCTTCCTCCCGGCCGGCGAGGCGGGGCGGGTCAACCTCGGCCAGGAGGTGCGCCTGGTGCTGGACGCGGTGTCCGGCTACGCCATCCCGGCGCGGGTCAGCTATGTGGCCAGCGTGGCCCAGTTCACCCCCAAGACCGTGGAAACCGCCAGCGAGCGGGAGAAGCTGATGTTCCGGGTCAAGGCACGGGTGGACCCGGCACTGCTGAGCAAATACGTCGCGGCAGTGAAGTCCGGCGTGCCGGGTGTGGCCTACCTGCGCCTGGCCAGCGACGCCGAGTGGCCCGAGCACCTGGCCCGGACGCTGCCGCTGTGACTCCGGCCAGAGCGCCTCTGGCGCGCCTGGAGGGCGTCGCCCTGCGCTATGGCGCAACCCTGGCCCTGGCGGACCTGAACCTGGAGCTGCCGGCCGGGCGCATGCTGGGGTTGATCGGCCCGGACGGCGTCGGCAAGTCCAGCCTGCTGGCGCTGCTGGCCGGCGCCCGCAGGCTGCAGGCCGGCAGCCTGGACGTGCTCGGCGGCGACATGCGCCAGGCCGTCCACCGCCGCGCCGTCTGCCAGCGCATCGCCTATATGCCCCAGGGCCTGGGCAGCAACCTCTACCCGACGCTGACGGTGTTCGAGAACCTCGACTTCTTCGGCCGGCTTTTCGGCCAGGGGCGGGACGAGCGTGAGCGGCGCATCGCCGACCTGTTGCAGAGCACCGGCCTCGCGCCGTTCCGCGAGCGCCCGGCGGGCAAGCTCTCCGGCGGCATGAAGCAGAAGCTCGGGCTGTGCTGCGCGCTGATCCACGACCCCGACCTGCTGATCCTCGACGAGCCCACCACCGGGGTCGACCCGCTGTCGCGCAACCAGTTCTGGCAGCTGATCCAGCGTATCCGCGCCGGCCGCCCCGGCATGAGCGTGCTGGTGGCCACCGCCTACATGGAGGAGGCCGAGCGGTTCGACTGGCTGGTGGCCATGGACGCCGGAAGGGTGCTGGCCACCGGCACCCCCGAGGACATCCGTCGGCGCACCGCCACGCAAAGCCTGGAGGCGGCCTTCGTCGCCCTGTTGCCGGAGGAGAAGCGCCGAGGCCACCGGCAGCTGGTGATTCCGCCGCGCCCGGCCGGCAGCGGCGAGCTGGCCATCGAGGCCGAGGGCCTGACCCGGCGCTTCGGCGATTTCGTTGCGGTGGACGGCGTGAGCCTGCGCATCGAGCGCGGGGAAATCTTCGGCTTCCTCGGCTCCAATGGCTGCGGCAAGTCCACCACCATGAAGATGCTCACCGGCCTGTTGCCGGCCAGCGAAGGCAGCTGCGCGCTGTTCGGCCAGCCGGTGACGGCGGGCAACCGCGAGGCGCGGCGCAGGGTGGGCTACATGTCCCAGGCGTTTTCCCTGTATGGCGAGCTGACGGTGCGGCAGAACCTGGAGCTGCACGCGCGGCTGTTCCACCTGCCGGCCGAACGGGTGGCGCCACGGGTGACCGAGATGCTCCGGCGCTTCGACCTGGAAGGGGTGCAGCAGGCCTTTCCGCAGAGCCTGCCGCTGGGCATCAGCAAGCGCCTGTCCCTGGCGGTGGCGGTGATCCACGAGCCGGACCTGCTGATCCTCGACGAACCCACCTCGGGGGTCGACCCGGTGGCCCGCGACGGTTTCTGGGAGCTGCTGCTGGAGCTGTCACGGCGGGACCGGGTGACCATCTTCATCACCACCCATTTCATGAATGAGGCCGAGCGCTGCGACCGCATCTCCATGATGCACGCCGGCCGCGTGCTGGACAGCGACACGCCCCGGGGCCTCATGGCCCGGCGCGGCCAGGACAGCCTGGAGGCCACCTTCATTGCCTACCTCGAAGAGCAGGACGATGCCGGCGCCGAGCCGCCGTCCAGCTGGCTACCGGCCGGCGGCGAGGTGGCCGAGGCGAAGGCGCGCAACCCGGCCTTCAGCTTCCTGCGGCTGTTCAGCTATGCGCGGCGCGAGGCCATGGAGCTGCGCCGCGACCCCATCCGCCTGACCCTGGCCCTGCTCGGCACCGTGCTCCTGATGGTGATCATCGGCTACGGCATCAGCCTGGACGTGGAGGACCTGCCCTACGCCTTGCTGGACCGCGACCAGACCGGCAGCAGCCAGGCCTATGCGCTGAACATCGCCGGCTCGCGCTACTTCGTCGAGCGGCCGCCGATCCACGACTACGCCGAGCTGGACAGGCGCCTGCGCAGCGGCGAGCTGAGCCTGGCGGTGGAGATTCCGCCGGGCTTCGGCCGCGACCTCAAGCGCGGCGCCAGCCCCCAGGTGGGGATGTGGATCGACGGCGCCATGCCGGCCCGCGCCAGCATCGTGCGCGGCTACGTGCTGGGGCTGCATGCCGACTACCTGGACGAGCTGCGGCGCGCCTCGCCCTTGGCGGGCCCGGCCGCCGACGCCGAGCTGGAGCTGCGTTATCGCTACAACCCCGATGTGGAGAGCGTGCAGGCCATGGTGCCGGCGATGATCCCGGTGCTGCTGGTGATCATCCCGGCCATGCTCACCGCCCTCGGTGTAGTGCGGGAGAAGGAGCTGGGCTCGATCACCAACCTCTACGTCACCCCGGTGACGCGCCTGGAGTTCCTCCTCGGCAAGCAGCTGCCCTATGTCGCCATGGGCATGCTCAATTGCCTGTTGATGGTGGCCCTGGCGGTGCTGCTGTTCGGCGTGCCGCTCAAGGGCAGCCTGGCGGCGCTGCTGACCGGCGCCTTGTTCTACGTCTGCGTGGCCACCGGCATCGGCCTGCTGCTGTCGACCTTCATGCGCAGCCAGATCGCCGCCATCTTCGGCGTGGCCATCGCCACCACCGTGCCGGCCATCCAGTTCTCCGGGCTGGTGCACCCGGTGTCGTCCCTGGAGGGCGCGGCGGCGCTGATGGGCAAGCTCTATCCCACCTCGCACTTTCTGGTGATGAGCCGTGGGGTGTTCTCCAAGGCCCTGGGTTTCGCCGACCTGGGGCCGTACTTCCTGCCGCTGCTGCTGGCCATCCCGCTGCTCACCCTGTGCAGCGTGCTGGCGCTGAAGAAACAGGAGGCCTGATGCGCGCCCTGGCCAATATCCTTCACCTGGGGCTCAAGGAGTTCCACAGCCTGCGCCGCGACCGCGCCATGCTGTTGCTGATCCTCTGGGCCTTCAGCCTGGGGGTCTACAGCTCGGCCACCGGCCTGCCGGAAATCCTCCACAACGCCTCGGTGGCGATCGTGGACGAGGACGACTCGCAGCTCTCCAGCCAACTGGTCGAGGCCTTCCAGCCGCCGCTGTTCCACCCGCCGCTGCTGATCGACCAGGCGCAGATGGACCGGGGCCTGGACACCGCCCTCTACACCTTCACCCTGGGGATTCCACCGAACTTCCAGCGCGACCTGCTGGCCGGCCGCCGTCCGGCGCTGCAGCTGAACGTGGACGCCACCCAGGTGGCCCAGGCCTTCAGCGGTGCCGGCTACATCCGTACCATCGTCGAGGCCGAGGTGCGCCAGTTCGTCGAGCGCCAGCGCGGTGATGCGGCGATGCCGGTGGAACTGGTGCCGCGCATGCTGTTCAACCCCAACCTGACCCAGGCCTGGCTGGGCGGGGTGATGGAGGTGATCAACCAGATCACCATGCTGTCGATCATCCTCACCGGCGCTGCGCTGATCCGCGAACGCGAGCGCGGCACCCTGGAGCACCTGCTGGTGATGCCCCTGGGGGCCCTCGAGATCATGCTGGCCAAGGTCTGGTCCATGGGCCTGGTGGTGCTGCTGGCGGCGCTGCTGTCGTTGCAGCTGGTGGTGCGGCTGTGGCTGGGGGTGCCCCTGGCCGGCTCCCTGGGGGTGTTCCTGCTGGCGGCCGCGCTGCACCTGTTCGCCACCACCTCCCTGGGCATCCTCCTCGGCACCGTGGCGCGCTCCATGCCGCAACTGGGCCTGCTGACCATCCTGGTGCTGGTGCCGCTGCAGATCCTCTCCGGCTCCACCACCCCCCGGGAGAGCATGCCCCAGGCCTTGCAGACCCTGATGCTCGGTGCGCCCACCACCCACTTCGTGATACTCGCCGAGTCGGTGTTCTACCGGGGCGCCGGCCTGGAGGTGGTGTGGCCACGGATGCTGGCCACCAGCGCAATCGGCGCGGCCTTTTTTGCCGCCGCCCTGATGCGTTTGCGCCGAACCATCTCGCAGATGGCGTGAGGGGAGGCGGTGCGGGAGTGGCAGGGATGGCTCGTAGGATGGGTTGAGCTTGCGATACCGATCGCTTGCGGTTGATGGGTATCGCTCCGCTCAACCCATCCTACGTCGTTGCATCGGTGCAAGCCCGTAGGGGCGATTTCATTCGCGACTGAATCCGTCGTGGTGCTGGGCACGATGATCGACTCCGGCTAGCAGGAGGGGCCGGGTTGCAGGGCAAAGATGAAAGATCCTACGAACCCCTTGGTTCGTCCTTGCGGACGACGTAGGGGCGAGACCATAAAATTCGTGGCCTCCAAATGGCCCCGGCGTACATGTTCGGCTGGGGCTTCGTCCTTCAATACAGAGAAGCCTGAATGGAACCCTCCCGTAAGCGTTTCCGACTTCAACTCAACTATCCACCCGTCGTGGCGTTGCTCCTGGCCATGACGGGGGGTGGGTACATTCAATCAGCCGTTGCCGACGACTCGACCTGTACCTTCAGGCCGGTCAGCGGCAGTAACACCATTACCGCGAACATCATCCTCACCCCAGGAGGCATAGGCTCGAACGTCGGCGACAGCAACACCATTGCTCCCGGCGGCTCCAGTGAGATTGCCTGCCGGCGGGAAACAACCCTGGTGTTCGAAGTGGGTGCGACTACGGGGCTCATACCCACAGGCCGGGCAGGGGTCTTCAGGCTGAACGGGGTAGAAGGCCTTGAAGTGCGAATACTCGCCTACCGCGCCTTAGGGGGGGGGCAGCGGCCCCAGCCTTATGCAATGTCGGATCCCTACATCATCCCCGAAGGTCTCGCCGCTGCGAGCAGGGGACCGTCTTTCATTGGCATCGAGGTAATCCGAACAGGCACCGATATTCCTCGTCGCATCGCGCTCGACATCTCCTACAACGTTCTCCTCATAGCGCCTGGCAGTAGACGGGTTTGGGGCAACTACACGCAAAGCATCCGCAGCACCATTGTCAACGACGTGATGACCATGAGCTGTACGCCGGGCAACCCGGTCACCGTGCCCATGGGCAATGCCGTGGCCGCGGTGGTGGCCAACCGGACCGCTCCAGTGCGCGACTACTCCATCGATATCAGTTGCTCGGGCGGCAACGGCGCCAATTCGCCGGTACGGCTGTATTTCGCCGGCGACCTCAATGCCAACGGCGTGTTGAGTCTGTCCAACGCCGGCCAGGCAGGGGTGGCGCGGAACGTTGGCATCGAACTCCGGTCCGCCGGCCGCCTGCTGCCCAGGAACCGCGAAAACGCCCTGCCGCTCGCCTGGACGGGCCGCAGCGGTGATCGGGACTTCTACCGCTTCAACGGCCAGGCCCGCTATGTCCCGCTGAACCTTCCGGTCGCTCCGGGCCGGGCGAACGCCACGCTGACCTACGTGCTCGATTACCTGTAGCCAGGTATGCCGGTGTTGCGGGGGCTACCCCTCACGCGCTTGCGCCGGACCATTTCGCGGATGGCGTGAGGGAGGAGGGGGCGTAGGATGTGGTTGAGCGCAGCGATACCCATCAACTCCGCTCGATGGGTTTCGTACCTCGCGGAACGCCGCCCGACCCATCCTACGTCTGTCCATAGTCGTGGGTGACGCTTTTTTCATCCACCAATGGTGTCACGCCGGGCCTCCCATGGTGGACCGGTGAAGCGTGGTCCACCCGGTAGGGTGCGCCGCGCGCACCGGCTGTGTCAGGTCCCGGACTTGAGCTTGGTCCAGGCGCGGGTGCGGGCGCGTTCGGCGGGGCGGTCCAGGGGCACCAGGGTGTAGAGGCTCTTCTGCGCTTCGGCGGTGGGGTAGAGGTTGGGGTTGTTGCGGATGGCCGGGGCGACCAGTTCGGTGGCGTCCTTGTTCGGGTTGGGGTAGCCGACGAAATCGCTGACCGGGGCGATCACCTTGGGTTGCAGCAGGTAGTTGATGAAGGCGTGGGCGTCTTCCGGGTTCTTCGCGCCCTTGGGGATGGCCAGCATGTCGAACCAGATCGGCGCGCCTTCCTTGGGCAGGCGCATATCCACCACCACGCCGTTGCCGGCTTCCTTGGCGCGGTTGGCGGCCTGGGAGAAGCTGCCGGAGTAGCCCACGGCCACGCAGATGTCACCGTTGGCGATGTCGGCCATGTACTTGGAGGAGTGGAAGTAGGCGACGCTGGGGCGGATCTTCTGCAGCAGTTCGCCGGCCTTCTCGTAGTCGGCGGGCTTGTTGCTGTTGGGGTCCAGGCCCAGGTAGTGCAGGGCGATGGGCAGGATCTCCGACGGCGAGTCCAGCAGGGCGACGCCACACTGCTTGAGCTTGGCGATGTTCTCTTCCTTGAAGATCAGGTCCCAGCTGTCCACCGGGGCGCTCTCGCCGAGCGCCGCCTTGACCTTGGCCGGGTTGAAGCCGATCAGCACGGTGCCGTACATGTAGGGCACGGCGAAGCGGTTGCCCGGGTCGTTGGCCTCGATCAGCTTCATCAACTGCGGGTCCAGGTGCTGCCAGTTGGGCAGCTTGCTGCGGTCGAGCGGCTGGAACACGTCGGCCTGGATCTGCTTGGCGAGGAACACGTTGGATGGCACCACCACGTCATAGCCGGAGTTGCCGGTGAGCAGCTTGGCCTCCAGGGCCTCGTTGGTGTCGAAGATGTCGTAGATCAGCGTGGCGCCGTTTTCCTTCTTGAAGGTCTCCAGGGTCTGCGGGGTGATGTAGTCGAACCAGTTGTAGACGCGCAGGGTGCGCTCTTCGGCGATGGCCTGGGTGGCGAGCAGGCCGCAGAGGGCCGAGGCGAGCAGGCTGGGGAGCTTGTGCTTGATCAATTGCAGTCAACCTTCAGGTGGCTTGGGGCAATCCTGGGCCGATATCTATCTGCTCAGGTCGCAAATATGTAAGCAAGTGCCGCGCCATCTACCGGTAAATGCCGATTTATGTCGGTTTATGCGCCAGCGCTCAGGCTTTTCGGGGTGGGGGGATTACCAGGCGTAACGCCGAGGTGGCACCAGGCTACCCATCGCCTGCACCGGGAAGGTGCATGAGGATGGCAAGGGGCGCCACCGGCTATCGGACGCGCCCCACAGCATCTCCATCTCCAGCGCGTCCATCTCTACCAGACGGAGAACGAGGTCCGGCCGGGAGGCTGCGTTCGGCCATGACCTTCACCATGAGTTATCGCTAGGGCCGAGGCCTGGCGGCAAGCCCCTTTGGCTACAGTTCGCGCGAAGTCTTTCGTGGGAGCCCGGATGCAATCCGGGAGCCCGCTGGCAGGCCTCATCCGTGGACCACGCTTCACCGGTCCACCATCGAGGCCCCGCAGAGCACCGCTGGTGGATGGAAAAGCGCCATCCACCCTACGGGTCCGAGCCTTCAGTGGCCCGGATGCGATCCGGGGAATCCCGCCTGTCGTTCCCGGATTCCATCAGGGCTACGGCTTCGCACCAGCCGTATGGCGGACCTAAGCCGCCAGCCGCGCCAGCTGCCAGGCGGCAAACCCCAGCAGGCAGGCCCCCGCCGTGCGATCGATCCAGGCCATGGCGCGGGCGTCCAGGCGGTGGCGGATGGCGCTCACCCCCAGGCTGAGGCCCAGCCACCAGAGGGCCGAGCCGCAGAACACCCCCAGCACCATGACCAGGCCGTCCGTGCCGGACAGTGCCTCGCCGCCGGCCAGGGTGGCGAAGATGGCGATGAAGGAGAGAATGGTCAGCGGGTTGCCCAGGGTGAGGACGAACACCGAGGCGAAGGCCGGTAGCGCCCGCGCCGGGGCCTCGGCCCGGGCCGCGCGTTCCGCCGGCGCCGCACGCAGCATCTTCAGCCCCAGCCAGGCGAGGAACAGGCCCCCGGCCAGGGCGAGCGGCGTGGCCAGCTGCACGAAGAAGTGGGTGACCGCGCCCATGCCGAAGGCCCCCAGGGCGCCGTAGCAGGCGTCCGCCGCCGCCGCGCCCAGGCCGCTGATGAAACCGATGCGCGCGCCATGCCCCAGGGTGCGCTGGATGCACAACAAGCCTACCGGCCCCACCGGGGCGGCGATGGACAGGCCGATCAGCAATGACTTGAGAAACAGCAGGGACATGGCGCGAATCCGCAGCGATGGACAAGGCGGATATTCTGCGCTGCACTGATGCCTGGCTGAATGCAGGGATTACGGTTGTTTCCCGTAGTCGCCTGAAAAATTCTCGAAATATGCAGGGGAGGCCTGAGAAAAATGGAGCTGGATGCCAAGTCCTGGAAAATCCTGCAGATCGTGCAGCGGGAAGGACGGATTTCCCTCACCGACCTGGCCGCGCGGGTGGCGCTTTCCCTGCCGGCCACCTCCGAGCGCCTGAAGCGCCTGGAAGAGGGCGGGGTGATCGAGGCCTATCGCGCCGCTGTGTCGGCGGAGCAGGCCGGCTACTCGGTGATGGCGCTGATCGGCATGACCACCCCGCAGCCGGACAAGGCCAGGCTGCTGGCCCAGTTGCAGGGGATGCCCGAGGTGCTGGAGTGCCTGCACGTGACCGGGCAGGACTCCTTCATCCTGCGGGTGGTGACTCGTGATATCCGCCACCTGGAACGCTTCGTCGGCAGCATCAACCACTTCGGTGAGACCCGCACCTCCATCGTCATGTCCGCGCCCATCCCCCTGCGCGGGCTGGAGCCGCCGCAGGGTTGAGCCCTCTGCGTGGCTGGGAGAACGGACAGCTGCGCTGTCCTTCGCGAATGAATTCGCTCCTACACAAAAGCCGGCCGTGCCAACAAGGAGCGTGGTAGCCCGGATGAAATCCGGGAAATTGTCGGCCCTAGGCCCCGGATTGCGTCGGGTTCTTCGGCGATAGCGGCAATCTGCCATACGGCGTCACTGGCTGGCCCGATATTGTTTAGAATGCGTCCCGTTTTTCTATCGTCGTCCTTCGGATGACTCCTGCGCTTTGAAAGGTTCTTCATGCTCACGGGCAGCTACGACTACTCCCTCGTTCTCATTTCCCTGCTGGTGGCCATCCTCGCGTCCTACACGGCGCTGGACCTGGCCGGGCGGGTGAACAGCAGCCAGGGACGTGGCGCTGTACTCTGGATCGCCGGCGGTGCCGTCGCCATGGGCATCGGCATCTGGTCCATGCACTTCATCGGCATGCTTGCCTTCAGCCTGCCCATTCCCCTGGGCTACGACCTGCCGCTGACCTTGCTCTCGCTGCTGATCGCGATACTGGTGTCGGGCTTCGCCCTGTGGCTGGTGAGCCAGCCCAGGCAGCCGCTCTGGCAGCTCCTCTGTGGCGCGCTGACCATGGGCGCGGGCATCAGCTCCATGCATTACCTGGGCATGCACGCCATGCGCATGCTGCCGGGCATCGATTACGACCCCGGCCTGTTCTACCTGTCCCTGGCTATTGCGGTGGCGGCTTCTGGCGCGGCCCTGTGGATCGCCTTCCGCCTGCGCCGCAACACCCCCTTCGTGCGCCTGGCGCGGGCCGGTGCGGCACTGGTGATGGGCGTGGCCATCGTGGGCATGCATTACACCGGCATGGCGGCGGCGAACTTCCCCGAGGGCAGTTTCTGCGGCGCCGCCGTCACCGGCCTCGACAGCCGCTGGCTGGCCAGCCTGGTGATAGTGGTAACCCTGGCGATCCTGGCCATCGCGCTGCTGACCTCGGTGCTCGACGCCCGGTTGGAAGCGCGCACCGCCCGGCTGGCCAGCTCCCTGGAGCAGGCCAACCAGGAGCTGACCCACCTGGCCCTGCACGACAACCTCACCAAGTTGCCCAACCGCACCCTGCTGGAAGACCGTATCGACCAGGCCATCCACAAGGTGCGGCGCCATGGCGGCTGCTTCGGCGTGCTGTTCATGGACCTGGACGGCTTCAAGCCGGTGAACGACGCCTTCGGCCACCATGTGGGCGACCTGTTGCTGCGTGAAGTCGCCGAACGCCTGCGCGAGCACCTGCGCGCCGAGGACACCCTGGCGCGCATCGGCGGCGACGAGTTCGTGCTGCTGGCCCACCTGGGGGAGCCGAATGATGCCGCCACCCTGGCCAGCCAACTGGTGACCCTGGTGGGCAACGCCTTCGACGTGGCGGGGCAGGAGCTGCGGGTTTCCACCAGTGTCGGCATCGCCCTCTATCCCGGCGATGGCACCACCCGCGAAGAGCTGCTGATGAACGCCGACGCCGCCATGTACCACGCCAAGGGCGCGGGCAAGAACGGCTACAGCTTCTTCGAGCAGTCGATGAACACCAACGCGCGCAACCACCTGCAACTGCTCCACGACCTGCGCCAGGCCGTGGACGGACGCGAGTTGCTGTTGCACTTCCAGCCCAAGTTCGCCGCCGGTAACGGCCGCCGGGTGATCGGCGCCGAAGCGCTGCTGCGCTGGCAACACCCGCGCCGGGGCCTCTTGATGCCCGACCAGTTCATCGAACTGGCGGAGAAGACCGGCCTGATCATCCCCATCGGCAACTGGGTGCTGAACGAGGCCTGCCGGCAGATGAGCCTGTGGTATGCCGAGGGTCACCGCGACTGGCGGGTGGCGGTGAACCTCTCGGCCGTGCAGTTCTGCCACGCCGGGCTGATCGGCAACGTGCGCGCGGCGCTGGATCGCCACCACCTGCCGGCCAACTGCCTGACCCTGGAAATCACCGAGACCACCGCCATGCGGGACGCCGACGCCAGCCTGGCGATCCTGGGGCAGCTGTCGGACATGGGCGTGGACCTGTCCATCGACGACTTCGGTACCGGCTACTCCAGCCTGCTCTACCTCAAGCGCCTGCCGGCCAACGAGCTGAAGATCGACCGTGGCTTCGTCCGCGACCTGGAGCGCGACAGCGACGACGCGGCGATCATCTCCGCGATAGTCGCCCTCGGCCAGGCGCTGGACCTGCGCATCGTCGCCGAAGGGGTGGAGACCGAATCCCAACAGGCCTTCCTCACCGGCCTGGGCTGCGACTCGCTGCAGGGCTTCCTGCTCGGCAAGCCGGTGCCGGCCGAGCAGTTCAACGCCGGGGTCAAGGCCCTGGCGTGACAGCGGGGCCGTGCGCCGGGCCCGGGGCTGGAGTAGATTGATACCCCCCGGGGTAATCAGCAGAAGAGGCAGGCAATGACCAACGAAGTGGTGGCGGCCCACCAGGACGCCATGCTCAAGCGCCTGGCCCGCGTCGAAGGGCAGGTCCGTGGCCTGCAGGCGATGATTCGCCGTGGCGACGATTGCGAGGCCATCGCCCAGCAGTTCAGCGCCTCGCGCAAGGCGCTTGATCGCGCCTACCAGCAGATGCTCATGTGCCTGGTGGAAGAGGCCATGCTCGACCCGCAACAAGACCCCGCTGCCACCCTGGAGCGCGTCCGCGCCATCTTCACCAAATACAGCTGAGCCCGGGTAGCCCTGGCACCAACCCTCAAAATCCGGGGTTGATGGGTTTCGTTCCTCTACCCATCCTACGAAAAGCACCGGCGCCGAGGCTCGTCGTGCTCGGGTGTTGGTGCATATACCCCTGGGGGTATATGATTCCGTCATCCCCTTCACCCCGGAGCGTCCCGAATGACCCTCGACTGGCCTGCCTTCACCCCTTGGACCGCCCTGGCCGGTGGGGCCCTGATCGGCCTGTCCGCCGGCCTGTTCATCCTCGCCAATGGCCGCATCGCCGGCATCAGCGGCCTGCTCGGCAGCCTGCTGCAACGCCAGGGCGAGGGCCTTGGCGAGAAGGGCCTGTTCCTCCTCGGCCTGCTGCTGGCCCCGCTGCTCTGGATGGCCGTGGCCGGCGCTCCGCAGGTGCGCATCGATGCGGGCTGGCCGGCGCTGTTGCTGGCCGGCCTGCTGGTGGGTGTCGGCACCCGCTATGCCTCCGGCTGCACCAGCGGCCATGGCGTTTGCGGTCTGGCCCGGTTGTCACCGCGTTCGCTGGCGGCGACCCTGGCCTTCATGGCGACGGGTTTCCTCACCGTCTTCGTGTTGCGCCACCTCATCGGAGGTGCCCCGTGAAGCGGTTCAGCGCGTTTCTCGCCGGCCTGCTGTTCGGCCTCGGCCTGCTGCTCGCCGGCATGGCCAACCCGGCCAAGGTGCTGGCCTTCCTCGACCTGGCCGGCGCCTGGGACCCATCCCTGGCCCTGGTGATGGGCGGCGCCATAGGCGTGGCGCTGCCGACCTTCGCCCTGGCGCGGGGGCGTCGGCAATCCTGGCTGGGCGCGCCGATGCAGTTGCCGTCGCGGCGCGACCTCGATGGCCGGCTGATCGGCGGCAGCCTGCTGTTCGGTGTCGGCTGGGGCATCGCCGGGATCTGCCCGGGGCCGGCGCTGGTGCTGCTGCTCACGGGGCATTGGCAGGTCTGGCTGTTCGTCGTCGCCATGCTCGCCGGCATGGGCCTGCATGCAACCCTTCAAGCTCGCGCGGGAAACTAAGCTGAAGCTGCAAGAACTGGAGCCTGCCTGATGAACCCACGCGTGGAAGCCTTCTTCGACCCGTCCAGCTGCTCCTACAGCTACCTGGTCCGCGACCCGGCGAGCGACCGCTGCGCCATCGTCGACCCGGTGCTGGACTACTGCGCCGCCAGTGGCCGCACCGGCCATGCCGGGGCGCAGCGCATCGCCGAGCGGGTGCGCGAGCAGGGGCTGCAGGTGGACTGGCTGTTGGAAACCCATGTGCACGCCGATCACCTCTCCGCCGCTGCCTGGCTCAAGGGCGAGCTGGGCGGACAGCTTGCCATTGGCGGGGAGATCACCCAGGTGCAGCGGCGCTTCGGCGCGCTGTTCAATGCGGGCGAGGCGTTCGCCACCGACGGCCGCCAGTTCGACCGCCTGCTGGCGGACGGCGCCCGCCTGGCCATCGGCGGCCTGGAGCTGCTGGCGCTGCACACGCCGGGGCATACCCCGGCCTGCATGACCTACCTGATCGGCGATGCCGCCTTTATCGGCGACACCCTGTTCATGCCCGACTACGGCACCGCCCGTTGCGATTTCCCCGGTGGCGACGCCCGCGCCCTGTACCGCTCCATCCGCCGCCTGTTCCAGTTGCCGGACGCCACCCGCCTGTTCCTTTGCCACGACTACAAGGCGCCGGGACGCGACCACTACTGCTACCAGGCCACGGTGGCGGAGCAGCGCACAGGCAATGTCCACGTCCACGAAGGCATCGACGAAGACGCCTTCGTCGCCATGCGCACCGCGCGGGATGCCACCCTGGACATGCCGGCGCTGATCCTGCCGGCGGTGCAGGTGAACATGCGCGCCGGCCAGTTGCCGCCGGCGGAAGCCAATGGCATCCGCTACCTGAAGATTCCCCTCGATACCCTGTAGGAACGTAGCCCGGATGCAATCCGGGAAATGCCCAGCGCTGCCCCCGGATTTCATCCGGGCTACGAATCTCTCCGTAGGATGTGGTTGAGCGAAGCGATACCCATCAGCTTCTTCGGGCAGCATGGGTATCGCTTCGCTCAACCCATCCTACGCTGAAGATTCCGCTCGATTCTCTGTAGCCCGGGAGGCCCTGCAGCGCTTCAGTGCGGCAATCCACCACAGCACCCGGCGGGTTCCGGTGCGGGCGGGCGGGTGCTAGAGTCCCGCCCGCCTCACCGGTCTGGAATGCCGGATGAGCGTCAGGTCGACGGCCGCGCGAGCATCTATGCTCAGCCCAGGCCACCCGTGCCCCAGGCACGGCATAACAAGGAATCAAGGACAGACGCCCCCATGGGTTTCGCTCGCCAACACCGCTCGCTGATCGCCTGGATGCTCTATTGCTGCATCCTGTTCAGCGCCTTCGTCTGCGCCATCAGCCATGGCCAGATGAGCGGGCTGCAGCTGAGTGGAGTAGGGGGGCTCTACTGTTCGGTGGATGGCAACTCCTTGTCCGGCCTGGATAGCGCCCCCGGCGACCTGCCCAGCGGCAACCTGATGCCGAGCTTCGGCTGCCCGTTGTGCAGCGCCTTCACGCTCGCCATCGGCCTGCTGTTCTACCTGGGCTGGTTCCCGCGTCCCGCCAGCACACCGCGACCGGCGGTGGAGCCGTGTAGCAAGGCTTCGCCCCGCTGCAACTGGCCCCCGGCCAACCCCCGAGCTCCCTAGCGGCATCGTTCCGGCTACCGCGCCCTCGCGCGGGGCCCGCGTTTGTCCGGCCAATCCCCGGACACCCAGAACAATGCCAACTAAAGACCTTGGGAGTGCACCATGCACAAGACTTCCGTACTGAGCCTGCTCGCCATTGCCGTGAGCCTGGCCAACCTCGCCCACGCCGAATCCGTGGAACTGGACAACACCCTGGTGAAAGGGGAGTACCGCAAGGACCCCACCGCGCCGACCATCGCCGAGAAGAAAGAAGACTTCTCGCGGATCCCCGGCGGCGCCACGGTGGTGGACGCCGAAACCTACAAGACCGGCCGCAGCAGCACCCTGCAGGACGCCCTGGGGATGGCGCCCGGCGTCTTCGTGCAGCCGCGCTTCGGTGCCGAGGAGGCGCGTTTGTCCATTCGTGGCTCGGGCCTGCAACGCACCTTCCATGGCCGTGGCCTGCTGCTGATGCAGGACGGCGCGCCGGTGAACCTGGCCGACGGCAGCTTCGACTTCCAGACCATCGAGCCCCTGGCTGTCGACCACATCGAAGTTCTGCGCGGGGCCAACGCCTGGCGCTACGGTTCGGCCACCCTGGGTGGCGCCATCAACTTCGTCAGCCCCACCGGCAAGACAGCGCCACCGTTGACCCTGCGCGCCGAGGGCGGCAGCTTCGGCTACCAGCGTTTCTATGGCGCCGGTGCCCAGGACTTCGGCGACTGGGACGGCTTCGTCAGCGTCAACAGTTACTCCCAGGATGGCTACCGTGACCATTCTGAGCAGGACAACCAGCGCTACTTCGCCAACCTCGGCGGGCGCATCAACGAGCGGCTGTCCACGCGCTTCTACCTGACCCATGTGGACACCGACTCCGACCTGCCCGGCAACCTGACGAAGGCGCAGATGCGCCGTGATCCGAAGCAGGCATCTCAGAGCAGTATCACCGGCGACCAGCAGCGCGACTTCGACCTGACGCGCCTGGGCAACATCAGCGTCCTGGAACTGGACGACGGCCATAGCCTGGAGTTCGCCAGCTTCTACAGCGAGAAGAGCCTGTTCCACCCGATCTTCCAGGTGCTGGACATCGACAGCGAGGATTACGGCCTGCGGGTGTCCCACAAGTGGCACAACGATGAGGGCTGGCGCTGGACCGGCGGGGTCGAAGCCAGCCAGGGGCGCAACTGGGACTCGCGCTACATCAACGTGAGCGGGAACAAGGGCCGCAAGGTCAACGAACTGCACCAGACCGCGCGCAACCTCAATGCCTTCGGCGAACTGGAAGTACCCGTGGCCGAGCAATGGGCGCTGATCGGCGGCCTGGCCTGGCTGCACCAGGAGCGCGACGTGGATGACCGCCTGCGCTGCAACGCTTTCGTCTCGGGCTTCTGCCTGCCCCAGGACGAGTCCTTCAACAAGACCTACATCGGCCGCATTGCCCGTATCGGCCTGCGCCATGACCTGAGCGAAGAGATCCAGCTGTTCACCAACCTCAGCCAGAGCTTCGAGCCACCGACCTTCAGCGAGCTGACCGGCGGCCAGATCATCACGGCCAACGACGCGCAAAAGGCCAACACCCTGGAAGCCGGGATGCGCTGGCAGCGTGACGACCTGGCCCTGGACCTGGCGGTCTACCGCAGCGAAATCCGCGACGAACTGCTGGCCCTGAACGATGGCGACGGTCAGCCACTCGGCACCATCAACGCCGACCGCACCATCCATCAGGGTATCGAGCTGGGCGGCGCCTGGACCGTCGGCCAGGTCGTGCTGCGCGGGCAGTACCTGTTCAACGACTTCCGCTTCGACAACGACGACGTCTACGGCAACAACCGCCTGGCCGGCCTGCCGCGCCAGTTCATCAAGGGCGAGGCAATGTGGCTGCGCGAGGGCTGGTATGCCGGCCCGACCTTCGAGTGGGTGCCCAGCCACTACAACGTCGACCAGGCGGAAACCCTGTACGCCGATGGCTATGCCATCTGGGGACTGAAGGGTGGCTATCGGCCGGCGGATGGGTTTGGCTTCTTCATCGAGGGGCGCAACCTTTCCGACAAGACCTACGTCGCCACCACCGGTGTGATCGCCGATGCCGGTGGCCAGGACAGCGCCCAGTTCCTGCCGGGCGATGGCCGAAGCGTCTATGTCGGCCTGGAGTGGCGGATGTGACCGCGGCGCTGGGACGCCTCGCCACCCAGCGCCCGACCCTGCGCCAGCGCGTGCTGCGGCTCATGCCGTGGCACCGGCGGCTGGCGCTGTTGGCCTGCGTCGGCGTGTTCTGCTGGGCCGCCACCGGCATGTTGCATCCATTGATGAGTGCGTTGCAGCCCCGGCCGGCACAGATGATGCCGCCACAGGCGCCGCTGCTGCTGGATGGTCTGAAGGCGCCCGGGCCGCTGCTTGCGGTGGCGGGCATCGCCGAGGTGGAGGGGTTGCGCCTGCTGGTGCTGGACGGCCAGCCCTACTATCAGGCGCGCCTGCCCGGAGCGGCGGAGCCCCGATACTGGGATGCGCGCAGCGGGGTGCCGGTAGACCTGGTGGCGCGCCATGCCACGCGTCTCGCCGCCCACTACCTGGGCAGTGCCGAAGGGCTGGCCTACGGTGGCAGCCTGTCGTCCTTCAACGGTGAGTACGCCTTCATCAATCGCCTGCTGCCGGCGGCGCGGGTGGACACCTCGCGGGATGACGGCCTGCGCGTCTACCTGGACCTCCAGCAGGACCGCCTCGGCACCCTGGTGGACGAGCGCAAGGCCTGGTTCAGCGTGCTGTTCCAGCAGTTGCACACCTTTGCCTGGCTGAAGTCGGCAGGCTGGCTGCGGCCGCTGGTGATGCTGCTGATCCTGGCCTCGGTAGTGGCCACCGTGGTGCTCGGTGTCGGCCTGTTCTTCGCCCGGCCTCGTGCTCGCACCCGGTTGCGCCGAGTCCATGGCTGGGTTGGCCTGGGAATCGCCCTGGCCAGCTTGAGTTTCGCCAGCAGCGGTGCCTGGCACCTGCTGCACAAGGTCGGCGCCGAACCCTGGCCACAGGCCTACTCGCCGCGGATTCCGGTGGGGATTCTGGACGCGGCCCCTGCGGCGAACTGGCTGCAACCGGGCGAAGTGGCAGTGCGCCTGGGCCTGGTGAGTCTCGACGGGCATGCGGCGTGGCGCTTGCAGAGTCTCTTCGAGGTGCGCTACCTCGCGCTGGACGGTCAGCCGCTGGGTGATGATGCCGCGCGTCGTTACGCCAATCAGCGCCTGGCCCACCATGCCGGCCAACTGGGACTGGGCGAGCCGCTGGGCGTCGAGTTGCAGACGCGGTTCGACCACGAGTACGGCTTCGTCTTCAAGCGCCTGCCGGTGCTCAAGGCCACCTACGCCGATGCGCATCACACCAGCCTCTACGTCGACCCGCTGGACGGTGCCCTGGCCTCGCGGGTGCGGGATGCCGACCGTGCCGAGGGCTGGGCCTTCGCCTACCTGCACAAGTGGGATTACCTCGGCGCTCTTGGCAAGCCGGTGAAAGACGCGACGCTGACCGCCCTGGCGGCGATCCATGTGCTGCTTGCCCTCATGGGGCTCTGGCTGTTCGCCCGGGGGAGGCGGGCGTGAACCTTGCCCTGGCGGTCCATGGCGATCTGTCTCCGCTGGACATGTACCTGAACGCAGGCCCGGTGGTGCAAGTCATCATGCTGGGCCTGGTGGGCGCTTCGGTGCTGTCCTGGACGGTGTGCCTGGCCAAGGCCTGGGAGCTGCTTTCGGAGCGCCTGCGGTTGCGTCGTGATCTGGCAACCCTGCATCGAAGCGTGCGTCTGGAGGATGCCTGGGAACTGCTGGGTCGCAACCCGGGGCCTGCCGCGGAGCTGCTGCAGGAAGTGCGGGATGAACTGCAGCAGTCGGCGGAGCTGCCGGGCAATGCAGGGCTGCCCGAGCGCATACGCCTACGCCTGGAGCGCCGGGTGGCGGCCAGCGCACGGGACATAGGCCAGGGCATCGGCGTGCTGGCCAGCATCGGCTCCACTGCACCCTTCGTCGGCCTGATGGGCACCGTCTGGGGAATCATGAACAGCTTCATCGGCATCGCCGAATCCCAGACCACCAACCTCGCGGTAGTCGCCCCCGGCATCGCCGAGGCGCTGCTGGCTACGGCCCTCGGCCTGGTGGCGGCGATTCCGGCGGTGGTCATCTACAACACGCTGGTGCGCGGCATGGCCAGCTACAACGCGGGGCTCAGGGCGCTTTGCATCCAGGTGCTGCTGCTGGTCAATCGCGAACTCGAACGGCGGCGGGAGGTGGAGCGACAGATGGCCGTCGAGCAGCGGTCGGGCGCCCATGCCCTGACCGATACGGATCCGCACGCCGTGAGCGAAGTGGGCGTCGACCCGGTCAGTTGACCGTGCGAAGCCCGAATGGCGCACGCCTCCGGCTGCGGGCAAGCCTCGGCGGCAATCGGCTGAACAACCCTGGGCGCCCGATGGACGGCCTGGGCTTCTGTGCAGGGGGACATAATCTTTCCTGCAGTGCTTGTGTCGTCACCATCGGGGCCTGGTCAAGGCCCGGAGTCGACGGGCGTTGGACGGAAGTAGTCGCTATGAGCAGTCGTGCATCTTTACCGTCTGGCCGGCAGCTTCGCCGGAATCACCGCTGGCCCTTGGCCGGGGCTTGTGCCTGGGTATTCCTGATGGCCCTGCTGGGAGCCGAGGTGGCCAGTGGTGAGCGGGAGGCCCCGGGCGCCGTGAGCGAAGTCCGCCGGTAGGGCGGAGGCCGACCATTGACGAGCGGTTCCGGCCAGTACCCGGATATACTTCCCGGCATCTCCCCGACCCCTGTGACAGGAGGCTGCCGTGGACTACCTCGGCGCATTGCTAGCCATTTCCGGTGTTTTGGCGCTCAGCGTCGTCAGCCCCGGGCCGAACTTCGCCATTGTCACCTCCACCGCCACCCTGCGTTCGCGCCGCGCGGGCGTCGCCACCGGGCTGGGCATGTCCGCCGCCTCCGCCACCTGGACGCTGCTGGCCGTGGCTGGGCTGGGGCTGATCGTGTCGCAGGTGGAGTGGCTGCACCTGGGTATCCGCCTGTTGGGTGCCGCCTACCTGATCTGGCTCGGCGGGCGGATGATCCTCGGCGCGCGCAAGGCGCCCCTGGCCACCCCGGAACGGCTCGAGTCCAGCCCCATCGCCGCGGCCCGCAAGGGCTACCTGGTGAGCATGACCAACCCCAAGGCCCTGGCCTTCTACGGCAGCATCTTCGCGGTGATGGTGCCGGCCCACGCGCCGGTCTGGTTCTACGCGGCCATCGTGGTCATCGCCGCGCTGGTATCGGGCACCTGGTACTGCTCAATGGCGCTGCTGTTTTCCAGGCCCGGCGTACGCGGCGGTTTCATGCGCTTCAAGGCCGTGTTCGAAACCCTGATGGGCAGCTTCCTGCTGGTGATGGGCGGGAAGCTGCTGCTGAGCCGTTGAATGATTCGGTGGGGCCGGCCTCGATGTAGGAGCGATTTCAATCGCGATGCAGGACGTAGTCCTGCCTGATCGATCCGGGGAGACCTCACCGCCTCTCCCGGATTTCATCCGGGCTACTGGTTTGCGCGCCGCGTTCGATTCGGAGTGAGTTCGCTCCTACAAGGGTCGGTCTTCCCGCGCCCGTTCATAGGCCGCCTCGTACAAGGCGCGGGCTTCGGCCAGCAGCAGGCCGAGGGCGGCGGCTACACGGGCGGTTTCCTCGGGGAGCAGGCTGTGGGAGCTGCTGTTTTCCAGGCAGTGCAGCAGGTCGCCAAGGGCGGCCATGCGTTGCTGGGCGGTGTCGAAGAGGTTGGCGGCCGAGGCATGGGGGTTGAGAAACAACACATCGCCATGGGGCTGGGCGGGATAGGGCAGGGGCCTGAGTGTGGCGGGGTGGTGCGCGGGGATAAAAGGTGGGTGGTGCATGTCCGTTGCTTCCCTTGCTAGGCGGAAGAATCGCCACCCATCGCTGCGACACGAAAGGGTGGCGGACCAATGCGGGGGTCGCAGTACCGGCTAGCAAGGCCCCGGCCAGACCGAAGTCTGCCCCGCACGGTCCACCATGTGCGACGCCGCTGGCGTCATGTCCATGGTTGGACATGCCTTGCTGGAAGGACCGGGCTGCGACACCCGCCTCGCGGGATTGACCGCGAGTGGCCGGACTCTAGCGAGGGCATTTGTAGGCGCTCAAGGCTAATGGCTTGTGTGAAAGTTCCTAGCGGGCGGTCTGTGGGGAGAAGTCGATTGGCGGTGTGGGAACCGACCTCTCGACCGAGGCGCCTGGTGTTGGGCTTCGCATAGCTCAGCCACAACCTACGCCACTGCCCTTGGCGACCAAGTCTTGTGGGGGCGAATTCATGCGCCAAGGGTGGCGAAGCCGCCCCCTGCTGCGCTGAAGGGCGAACCTGCGGTTCGCTTGGCGATTGAAATCGCCCCCACACCAGACTGCTGCGCGCTGCCTTCGGGGTGAGTCCTTACGGACGGTGGCAATCGTTGGCCTGCGCTTCTTCCCGTGCTCGTTCATAGGCCGCCTCGAACAAGACGCGGGCTTCGGCCAGCAGCAGGCCGAGGGCGGCGGCTACACGGGCGGTTTCCTCGGGGAGCAGGCTGTGGGAGCTGCTGTTTTCCAGGCAGTGCAGCAGGTCGCCAAGGGCGGCCATGCGTTGCTGGGCGGTGTCGAAGAGGTTGGCGGCCGAGGCATGGGGGTTGAGAAACAACACATCGCCATGGGGCTGGGCGGGATAGGGCAGGGGCCGGAGTGTGGCGGGGTGGTGCGCGGGGATAAAAGGTGGGTGGTGCATGTCCGTTGCCTCCTTCGTTGCCATGGAAGCCGCCACGGGCCGTTTCGACTCGGCTGGAGGGTGGCGGACCGTACGGGGGTCGAAATACCGGTACGAAGGAACCGGCCAGACAAATGCCTGCCCCGCACGGTCCGCCATAGATGCATCGGACGGGCACAAAAAAGCGCCTGGCTGATGGCTATGGCGCGCGTGCGCCTTCGTAGATGTTCCGGGTTTCGACTCCCGCCTCGCGGGATTGACCGCGAGTGGCCGGACTCTAGCGAGGGCATTTGTAGGCGCTCAAGGCTAATGGCTTGTGTGAAAGTTCCTAGCGGGCGGTCTGTGGGGAGAAGTCGATTGGCGGTGTGGGAACCGACCGCTCGACCGAGGCGCCTGGTGTTGGGCTTCGCATAGCTCAGCCACAACCTACACCACTGCCCTTGGCGACCAAGTCTTGTGGGGGCGAATTCATTCGCCAAGGGTGGCGAAGCCGCCCCCTGCTGCGCTGAAGGGCGAACCTGCGGTTCGCTTGGCGATTGCAATCGCCCCTACATGATTCCTTGCCTGGGATCGTTCCCTCGTCCCCACACCGAAAGATGCCCCGTGATGGCGCATGCTGGCTACGTAGTATTACGTAGCCCTGCTTCGTAGTTGTGCGAATGTCTCCGCGGGCGCCAGGCGCCGATAGTGTCCGCTGCCCTTATCCGGGCATAAACAACAACAAAAGCCGCCGCAGGTAATCCCAGCGGCAGGAGACCTTCGATGACACAACTGGCTACCCGAATCGCCTGGTTCGCCGTTGCCGTGCTGGGCGCATTCGCGCTGGGCACCGTGGCGCTGCGCCGGGGCGAAGCCATTAACGCGCTCTGGATCGTTACTGCTGCAACCGCGATCTACCTGATTGCCTACCGTTACTACAGCCTGTTCATCGCCACCCGGGTGATGGAGCTGGACGCCACCCGTGCAACACCGGCGGTGTTGAACAACGACGGCCTGGACTACGTCCCGACCAACAAGCACATCCTTTTCGGTCACCACTTCGCCGCCATCGCCGGCGCCGGCCCGCTGGTGGGCCCGGTGCTCGCCGCGCAGATGGGCTACCTGCCCGGCACCCTCTGGCTGATCGCCGGCGTGGTCCTGGCCGGTGCGGTGCAGGACTTCATGGTGCTGTTCATTTCCAGCCGTCGTAACGGCCGCTCCCTGGGCGAGCTGGTGCGCGAGGAAATGGGCCAGGTGCCTGGCACCATCGCGCTGTTCGGCGCCTTCCTGATCATGATCATCATCCTCGCGGTGCTCTCGCTGATCGTGGTGAAGGCCCTGGCCGAAAGCCCCTGGGGCATGTTCACCGTGATGGCGACCATCCCGATCGCGATGTTCATGGGCATCTACATGCGCTACATCCGCCCGGGCCGCATCGGTGAGATCTCCATCGTCGGCGTGGCGCTGCTGCTGGCGTCCATCTGGTTCGGCGGCCTGGTGGCGGCGGACCCGGTCTGGGGCCCGGCCTTCACCTTCACCGGCGTGCAGATCACCTGGATGCTGATCGGCTACGGCTTCGTCGCCGCGGTGCTGCCGGTGTGGCTGATCCTCGCCCCGCGTGACTACCTGTCGACCTTCCTGAAAATCGGCACCATCATCGGCCTGGCCATCGGCATCCTGGTGATCGCGCCCGAGCTGAAGATGCCGGCCCTGACCCAGTTCGTCGACGGCACCGGCCCGGTGTGGAAGGGCACCCTGTTCCCCTTCCTGTTCATCACCATCGCCTGCGGCGCGGTCTCCGGTTTCCACGCGCTGATTTCCTCGGGCACCACGCCCAAGCTGCTGGCCAACGAGTCCCATGCCCGCTACATCGGCTACGGCGGCATGCTGATGGAATCCTTCGTCGCCATCATGGCCATGGTCGCCGCCTCGGTGATCGAGCCGGGCGTGTACTTCGCCATGAACAGCCCGCCGGCCCTGGTGGGTACCGACGTGCATGCCGTGGCCGCCACGGTCAGCAGCTGGGGCTTCGCCATCACCCCGGAAGTGCTCCAGCAGACCGCCGCGGATATCGGCGAGCACAGCATCCTGGCCCGTGCCGGCGGTGCGCCGACCCTGGCCGTAGGCATCGCGCAGATCCTCCACCAGGTGCTGCCGGGTGAGAACACCATGGCCTTCTGGTACCACTTCGCGATTCTCTTCGAGGCGCTGTTCATCCTCACCGCGGTGGACGCCGGTACCCGTGCCGGTCGCTTCATGCTGCAGGACCTGTTGGGCAACTTCGTCCCGGCCCTGAAGAAGACCGAGTCCTGGACCGCCAACGTGATCGCCACCGCCGGTTGCGTGGCCATGTGGGGCTGGCTGCTGTACCAGGGCGTGATCGACCCGCTGGGCGGCATCAACACCCTGTGGCCGCTGTTCGGTATCTCCAACCAGATGCTGGCGGGCATCGCCCTGATGCTGGGTTGCGTGGTGCTGATCAAGATGAAGCGCCAGCGCTATGTCTGGGTCACCCTGATTCCGGCCACCTGGCTGCTGATCTGCACCACCACCGCGGGCCTGATCAAGCTGCTCGACCCGAACCCGGCCGTGGGCTTCCTGGCACTCGCCAAGAAGTACAGCGACGCCCTGGAAGCCGGCCAGATCCTGGCCCCGGCCAAGGACGTGGCGCAGATGCAGCATGTGATCTTCAACGCCTACACCAACGCGACCCTGACCGTGCTGTTCCTCTTCGTGGTGCTGAGCGTGCTGTTCTACGCGATCAAGGTGGGACGCAGCGCCTGGATGAAGACCGAGCGCACCGACAAGGAATCGCCTTTCCAGCCGATTCCGGACGCTTGAGGAGACCGCGCGCATGTTCAACGACCTGAGCCGCATGGGTAAGTACCTGGGCCAGGCGGCCCGGATGCTGGTGGGCATGCCCGACTACGACACTTACGTCGAGCACATGCGCAACAAGCACCCGGACAAGCCGGTAATGACGTACGAGGAGTTCTTCCGTGAGCGCCAGGAGGCGCGTTACGGCGGCGGCAAGGGGCGACCCGTACGCTGCTGCTGAACTGCTCGATGCGGTAACCTGAGCGCCACGCCCTGCGTGGCGCTCTTGTTTGCGCCGACCGATCGCGAATGAATTCGCTCCTACAGGTTGAAACCTGATTTCGAGGATTGCCCTGATGTCTGCCCAATTCCCCATTCCGGTCACCGTGCTCAGCGGCTTCCTCGGTGCCGGCAAGACCACCCTGCTCAAGCACATCCTCAAGGCCGAGCACGGCCTGAAGATCGCCGTGATCGAAAACGAGTTCAGCGAGACCCCCATCGACGGCCAACTGCTCGGCGCGGAGCCGGTGCAGGTGATGACCCTGGCCAACGGCTGCGTCTGCTGCTCCATCCACGTGGAGCTGGAAAAGGCCCTGTTCCTGCTGCTGGAGCGCCTGGACGCCGGCGAGCTGGCCTTCGACCGCCTGGTGATCGAGTGCACCGGCCTCGCCGACCCGGCGCCGGTGGCGCAGACCTTCTTCGCCGATGAAGAGCTGTGCCAGCGCTATGTGCTGGACGGCATCATCACCCTGGTGGACGCGGTGAACGCCGAGCGCCACCTGCAGGAAACCATCGCCCAGGCGCAGGTGGGCTTCGCCGACCGCATCCTGGTGAGCAAGCGCGACCTGGTGGACGAGGCGCACTTCGACGCGCTGTGCCAGCGCCTTTCGCGCATCAACCGTCGCGCGCCGATCCGTGTGGTGGAGCATGGCCGCATCGACCTGGCCGAGCTGCTGGACGTGCGCGGCTTCAACCTCAACGCCGATGTCGGCCCGGCGCTCGGCCTGCGTCCGCTGACACCAGCCGGCAGCCCCGACCGCATCGGCACCCTGGTGCTGAAAAGCGAGCGCCCGCTGGATATCGACAAGCTCAGCGCCTTCATGGAGCGGCTGCTGGAGGAGCACGGCAATTCCATGCTGCGCTACAAGGGCGTGCTGAGCATCGCCGGCGAAGACCGCCGCCTGGTGTTCCAGGGCGTGCTGCGGCTCTACGGCTTCGACTGGGACACCGAGTGGCAGGACGGCGAGGCGCGCGCGAGCGTGATGGTGTTCATCGGCGACCAGCTGCCGGAAGCGGACATCCGCGCGGGCTTCGAGGCCGCGCAGGTGTAGGTGTGAGCTCCCCTCTCCCTATGGGAGAGGGGCCGGGGTTGAGGGGATCATCAGGTCGGCTGGGAGCTCGAAGGGCAGACCTGCGGCCTGCTTGGCGAATGAATTCGCCCCCACAGGGTGATGCTGCAGGGGCTGAACCCCTCTCCCGCCGGGAGAGGGGTGGCGGCTGTTACCAGAGCGGCAGCACGTAGCTGAGGATCAGGCGGTTCTCGTCGATGTCGCTGCCGAAGTTGCTGGTGCGCACCGTGGCGTTGCGCCATTTGACGCCGAAGTTCTTCAGCGGGCCGTCCTGGAAGACGTAGGCGATGTCCATGTTGCGTTCCCATTCCTTGCCATCGGAGCGACCGGCGCCCAGGTCGATGTTGTCGCCGGTCAGGTAGCGGGTCATGAAGGTCAGGCCGGGGATGCCGATGCTGGCGAAGTTGTAGTCGTAGCGGGCCTGCCAGGACTTCTCGTCCTTGTTGGCGAAGTCGCCGATCTGCACGTAGTTGACCAGGAAGGGGTCGGTCCCGTTGATGTAGGCGAAGCCGGTGTCGCCGCTCATGTTCTGGTAGCCGAGGCCGAACGCGTGGCCGCCGAGGGCGTAGGTGAACATGGCGCCGAAGGCCTTGTTGTCGACGTTGCTGGAGCCATCGTCGGTGGAGCGGGCAAAGCGGATATCGCTCTTGAGGGACTGTTTGTCGCCCAGCGGCAGGATGTGCACGGCACTGAGGAAGTGCTGCTTGTAGAAGTCTTCCAGCTCGCCGTAGTGGTAGGCGGTGGTGAGGCTGTCGTTCCACTTGTAGCTGGCGCCGCCGAAGTTGAACTCGTCGCTAGTGGTGCCGCTGCGGAAGCTGATGGCGCGGGCGGCGCCGCTGGTGATGGTCATGGCCTCGTTGTTGGAGGAGTCGCGCTGGTTGACCCGGTTGAGGCGGCCGGCGTCGAAGGTCAGGCCGTCGATCTCCATGGAGTTCAGGTGGCCACCCTGGAAGGTCTGCGGCAGCAGGCGCGAGTCGTTGTACTGGACGACCGGCAGCTTGGGCATCAGGGTGCCGACCTTGAGCACGCTCTTGGAGGCGCGCAGTTTGACGGTGGCGCCGAGTTCGCCGTATTCGTCCTGGGCGCGGCCGGTTTCGCGGTCGCGCTTGAGCAGGCCGGTGCCGCTGCGGTCGGGGCTGGAGTCGAGCTTGACGCCGAGCAGGCCGATGGCGTCGACGCCCACGCCGACGGTGCCTTCGGTGAAGCCGGACTCATAACGCAGGAGGAAGCCCTGGGCCCATTCTTCGGCCTTGGACTGGGGGGCGTTTTCCTGGCGGAAGTCGCGGTTGAAGTAGAAGTTGCGCAGTTCCAGGCTGGCCTTGCTGTCGTTGATGAACTCGGCCTGGACAGGGCTGGCGACACCGATGGCGGTACCGGTGAGCAGGAGCAGTGAGGAAGAAAGACGGGTAGGACGGAACATGGTCGTACTCTTGTTATTGTGGAAACGGTTGAATGGCCAGCCAACCAGCTGGCCGGCGCGACCGGGCAACTATTCACGGCCGAGCGGCCCTTTGATATGCGCTGTTCTACCGACCTCGGGTGCGTAGAACTACCGAGCCACGGCTCGGGCGCGCTTTGATGCGAGTGACCATGCAACTCAAGTACAAGATCGTGACGCTCAGCGTCCTGCCCCTCATCGTGTCGGTGCTGTTCATCTGCGTGCTGGTGTTCGCCCAGAGCCGCAAGCTGGAAGAGCAGCAGGCGAAACTGGTGGAGAGCAGCATCATGGCCGCCAAGCAGGCGGAGCTGAAAAACTACCTGGAGCTGGCCCTGAGCCTGATCGCGCCGCTGTACCAGAGCGGCCGCGACGACGAACAGGCGCGCCAGCAGGCGCTGAACATGCTGGCGCGGGCGAGCTTTGGCCTGGACGGCTACTTCTTCGTCTACGACAGCCACGGCAAGAGCCTGATGCACCCGCGCCAGGCCGACCTGGTGGGCAAGGAGCTCATCGGGATGAAGGACAAGAACGGCCTGCCGGTGATCCAGGCGCTGCTGAAAAGCGCCGAGAGCGGCGATGGCTTCCAGCTCTACACCTGGGAAAAGCCCTCCACCGGGCAGGTCACCGAAAAGCTCTCCTACGTGGTGATGCTGGAGCGCTGGGGCTGGATGCTGGGCACCGGCATCTACATCGACGACGTCGAAGTGGCGACCCACAAGTCCCGCCAGGAAGTGGCCAGCGGGGTGCTGACAACCGTGCTGGCGATCGCGTCCTTCGCGCTGATCGCCGTGCTGGTGGTGTTCTCCGGCGGCCTGATGCTGAACTTCACCGAGCAGCGCCTGGCCGACCGCAAGCTGTCGGCGCTCAACCAGCGCATCGTGCACCTGCAGGAAGAGGAGCGCTCGCGGGTGTCCCGCGAACTGCACGACGGTATCAGCCAGCAGCTGGTGTCGATCAAGTTCCAGTTCGAGCTGGCCAGCCTGGAGCTGGAGAGCGGGCGGGGCAGGGGGCTGGACAACCTGCGGGCGGGCACAGCGCGCCTGGGCGAGGCCATCGGCGAGATCCGCCGCATCTCCCACGACCTGCGGCCCTCGCTGCTGGATACCCTCGGCCTGTCGCCGGCCATCGACCAGCTGGTGCGCGAGTTCGAGCAGCGCACGACCATCCGTACTCAGTACGAGTGCGGGCTGGATGACGCAGAGGTGGATAAGGATGTATCGGTCACGCTGTTCCGAATCATCCAGGAGGCCCTGACCAACATCGAACGCCATTCAGAGGCCAGCGCCGCTATAATTTCGCTTTCCATTTCGCCGCGCGCCATCACGCTGCGGGTCGAGGACAACGGGGTTGGGTTCGACCCCGGCCTGCTGGACAGAAGCCACGGCATCGGCCTGCGCAATATCAGGGAGCGGGTCGACCATCATCGCGGGACCTTCGCCATCTCCTCCTCTAACGGCCGCACGGAATTGCAGGTCGAAATTCCCAGAGCTTGATCGGCTCGACCTTCAACCGAACCAAGGGGCCGTCATGAGTGTTGCCTACCCGATCAGAATCGCGCTGATCGACGACCATGTGCTGGTGCGCGATGGCGTGAAATCGCTGCTGTCCGCCTTGCCGCACTTCGAGGTGGTGGCCCAGGCCGAGTCGGGCGCCGAAGCCCTGGCCCTGGTGGCGACCACCGAGCTGGACCTGCTGCTGGTGGACGTTGGCCTCAAGGACATGAACGGCCTGGAGCTGACGCGCAAGCTGTGCGGCCTCTATCCGGGCATCAAGATCCTGATCCTGAGCATGTACGACAACCAGGAGTACGTGCGCACCTCCATCAACGCCGGCGCCTTCGGCTACGTGCTGAAGAACGCGCCGTCCCAGGAGCTGATCGCCGCCATCGAGGCGATAGTCGCCGGCGGCAGCTTCTACAGCCCGGAAATCGCCCGCAAGCTGGCCACCAACAGCCGCGACGAGAACGAGCTGACCCCGCGCGAACTGCAAGTGCTGTCGATGCTCGCCCGGGGCCTGAACAACAAGGAAGTGGCCCGCGAGCTGGATATCAGCGTGCGCACGGTGGAGACCTACCGCCTGAGCATCCGCCGCAAGCTCAACATCGACACCCCCGCCGCCCTGGTGAAATACGCCCTGGAGCATGGGCTGATTTCCATCTGAGACACTGCACCGCTGGTGGATGGAAAAGCGCCATCCACCCTACGGACTTGCGATACCCATCAGCCACGGTCCGCATGGGTTTCGTTCCTCAACCCATCCTACGGTGCCACGGGGAGCTGCTTCCGTAGGATGGGTTGAGCGAAGCGATACCCATCGATTCGTAGCCCGCGCGAAACCCCATCGCCCTCTAGAACAACGCCATCTGCCGGTCGATCAGCGACAGGAAGTCATCCCCCACGAAGGGCAGGATGGCGTCGGCCACCGGTTGCAGCTGGCGGGTCAGGTAGTGGTCGTAGTCGATGGCCGAGCTGCGGGTTTCCAGCGGCTCGGGGCCGTTCAGGGTGATCAGGTAGCTGATCCAGCCGCCATTCTGGTACTGGCGCGGCCGGCCCTGGCGGTCGTTGTAGTCGTCGGCCATGCGCGCGGCGCGCACGTGGGGCGGGACGTTGCGGGTGTAGTCGTCGAGCTGCCGGCGCAGGCGCTTGCGGTACACCAGCAGCTCGTCCAGCTCGCCGGCCAGGGTCTGACGCACGTACTCGCGCACGTAGTCCTGGTAGGACTGGCGATTGAAGATGCGCTGGTAGAGCTCCTGCTGGAAGCGCTGGGCCAGGGGCGACCAGTCGGTGCGCACGGTCTCCAGGCCCTTGTAGACCATCTCGTGGCTGCCGTCGGCACGAACCACCAGGCCCGCGTAGCGCTTCTTGCTGCCTTCCTCGGCGCCGCGGATGGTGGGCATCAGGAAGCGCTGGTAGTGGGTCTCGAACTGCAGTTCCAGGGCGCTTTCCAGGCCGTATTCCTGGGCCAGGTGTTCGCGCCACCACTGGTTGACCTGGCGCACCAGGTGGCGGCCGATCTGCGCGGCGTCTTCCTCGGCGTGGGCGCGCTTGAGCCAGACGAAGGTGGAGTCGGTGTCGCCGTAGATCACGGCGTAGCCCTCGGCCTCGATCAGCTCGCGGGTGCGGCGCATGATCTCGTGGCCGCGCATGGTGATGGAGGAGGCCAGGCGCGTGTCGAAGAAGCGGCAGCCACTGGAGCCGAGCACGCCGTAGAAGGCGTTCATGATGATTTTGAGCGCCTGGGAGAGTGCCTTGTTGCCGTCGCGCTTGGCGGCCTCGCGGCCCTCCCAGACCCGCGAGACGATGGCCGGCAGGCTGTGCCGGGTGCGGGAGAAGCGCGCGCCGCGAAAGCCCGGTACCGAGTGTTCGTCGTCCGGTTGGCGCAGCCCTTCGATCAGGCCCACCGGGTCGATCAGGAAGCTGCGGATGATCGACGGGTAGAGGCTCTTGTAGTCCAGTACCAGCACCGATTCGTAGAGGCCCGGGCGCGAGTCCATGACGAAGCCGCCGGGGCTGGCCTCGGGGACCTTGTCGCCGAGGTTGGGGGCGACGAAGCCCTGGCGGTGCATCAGCGGCATGTAGAGGTGGGTGAAGGCGGCCACTGAGCCGCCGCTGCGGTCGGTGGCCAGGCCCGTGACCGTGGCGCGCTCCAGCAGGAAGTGCAGCAGCTCGGTCTTGTCGAAGATACGCGTGACCAGCTCGCAGTCCTTGAGGTTGTAGCGCGCCAGGGCGGGCTTGTCCTCGGCGAACATGCGGTTGATCTCGTCCATGCGCTGGTAGGGCGTGTCGATCGCCTTGCCTTCGCCGAGCAGCGTCTGGGCCACGCTTTCGAGGCTGAAGGAGGGGAAGCTCCAGGTGGCCGAGCGCAGGGCTTCGATGCCGTCGATGATCAGCCGTCCGGCTGCCTCGGCGAAGTAGTGGTTGTTGCCGCTGCCGTGCTCGCGCCAGCCCATGGGGTCGCCGCCCCGGCCCAGCAGCAGTGGAACCTTGAGCTGCTCGGCGTGGGCCTGGAGCACCCGCAGGTCGAACTGCACCAGGTTCCAGCCGATGATGGCGTCCGGGTCGTGCTCGGCCAGCCACTGGTTCAACGCCTGCAGCAGCTCGGCGCGGTTGTCGCGGTAGTCGAGCTGGAAGTCGAGCTCGCCGGCGTCGCCGTTGGCCGGGCCGAGCATGTAGACCTGGCGCTGGCCGCAGCCTTCCAGGGCGATGGAGTAGAGCTCGCCGCGCTCGGTGGTTTCGATGTCCAGGGACACCAGCTTGAGCTGCGGGCGGTAGTCGGGGGCGGGCTTGAGCTGGGCGTCCAGCAGCAGGCCGTTGCCATCCGGGGTGCCGCCGAAGAGCACCGGCGCGGTGATGAAACGCTCCATCAGGTAGCGCTCAGGCGGGCGCACATCAGCCTCGAACAGCTCCACGCCGGCCTTGCGCAGGGCCTTGTCCAGACGCATCAGCTGGCGCTGGTGCTTGCAGTACAGGCCCAGCACCGGACGGTGGCGGAAGTCGCACAGGGCCAGGGGGCGCAGCTCCACGTCACGTTCGCCGCGCAGCAAGGCCTCGGCGCGTTCGCGTTGTTCGGCGGGAATGAACGCCACCGGGGTCTGTGGCGGCAGGCGTACCTGTCGCGGGCCGGCGTCGGTGGCCAACCAGAATTCGACTTCCGTCCCCTCGGGCGTGTCCCGCCAATGCCGGGTCAGGACGAACCCCTGCTGCAACTCCACCACTGAAACCTCGGAACCCTTTTTCACCGGGTGATTCTAACCGTGATCATGACGCTCGCGCTGCCGGGGCAATTTTGTGGCCGTACTGCCGAAGTGACATGAAGAATTTTACCTAAGCCATTGAAACGACAGCATACATTCTGTCCGAACAGTCCGATTATTCCTGGCTTGCGGGGGCGTAATTCTTTATCCTCCGCGACCTTTTACACCTGCCCGGGAGACCACCATGCTGGACAACACCCTCGTACAACTGGAAGAGCTCGTCAGCGAGCTGCTGCAACAGAACCAGGCCATCGCCGACGACAACGCGCGCATCCGCGCCGAACTGCGCAAGGCCCGCGAAGACAACGACAGCCTGCAACTGGCCATGATGGAGCAGGAAGAGAAGAGCAGCGCCACCGCCGAGCGCCTGCAGGCCCTGGTCCGCCGCGTCAGCGAGAGCCGCGCCAGCGCATGAGCACCGACAGCGTCCGCGTGCTGCGCATCCTCGGGCGCGAGTACAGCATCAAGGCGCCCGTAGGCGAGGAGCAGGTGCTGCAGGATGCGGCCGCGATGCTGCAGGCGGAGATCGCCGCCAACAAGAAGAAATTCCCCTATGTCACCGCCAATGAACTGGTGGTGCTTTCCGCGTTGAACCTCTGCGCGCGCCAGGTGGGCGCCATCGATACGCCTCCCGACGACGCCGATGTCACCCAGCGCCTGGCGCTGCTCAATCGGCGCATCCGCGCGCAGCTGGATAACGCGTCCTAATCCAGGGCCGAGCTCGATGCTCCCGGATGGCACGGCCGGCTCGTCGCAGGAGCTGATTCATTCGCGAAGGGCCGCGAGCGGCCCGTGGTTCCGCATCGCGAATGAATTCGCTCCTACATTTGCCTGGCTTTAGGGCAGCACCCGCAGGATATCGGCGCGGTTGATCTCGGTGCGGCCGTCTTCGTACCACACCGGAATGGCTTCCTTGAGCAGTTCCTTGTCGCCATCGAGCTTGAACGGCTGGGTGTAGCGCTTCTTGCGGTAGGCGTAGATGTAGTAGGTGCCGCTGCGGTAGAGGATGCGGTCGAAGGTGTAGAAACCGATGTGCGAGCCGTTGCAGCGCGCGGTCAGTACCACGTCGCCTTCCTCGTAGGGCAGGGCGCCTTCGGCGCAGTCATAGGTGAAGAACTCGCGGACGTCGTCCCAGGCCACGCCATCGCTGCTGGACTTGAGGTAATCGCGCGCCTCGTCCTCGGACTGCTGGGAGTGGTCGCTGTACCAGATGAACAGCGGGATGCTCTGGTTGGTGTCGTCGCCCAGCCAGCCTTCGCTGTCCAGGTACTCGGCGGTACGCGCGAGGCCCGCCTGCATGCGACGGTGGCTCTGCTTGTAGCTGTCCAGGGCATCCTCGAACGCCTGGGAATGGCTGCACGGCAGGACGCCGTCGATGCTCTTGAGCGCCTGGACGCGGGCCAGGTAGGCGTCGTACAGGGCCGCGTCGGTGATCACCGTGCAGGTGTCACGCACCAGGCTCACGCCCACCTGGGTAAGGTTGGCGCTGCCGACTATCACCACGTCCGGTTCGACCAGGTAGAGCTTCCAGTTCACGCTGGCCTGGTAGCGGAAATCCACCGACAGGGCGAGGTCCGGGTTGGCTTCATTGAGGCAGTGCTCGATGAAGTCGGGCGCGGTCAGCGAGTTGATGGTGCCGACCAGGATGTCCAGCTGGTTGTCATTTTCGATCAGCAGGTCGACCAGGGGCTCGGTGCCGCTGGCGAAGGCGGAGACGATCGTGATCTTTTTTCCGCTCAGTCCGCCCAGGTAGGTCTCAAGGCTGTCTTCGTAATCCAGAATTTCCATACGGTCTCCAGCAACAACTTTTGCAATGGCGCCATTTTCGCACAGGCGCGGCCAGAAACCACCGTCCGGAATGCTTCGCGGGCCCGCTGAAATCAATGCGCATGCGAAAACACCGAGCGTGGAGCGCTCGGATTCGACGGCTTGAGGGAGGGGAGAGGCGAATCGCGCAAGCGTGCGGGAACCAGGGGCTTGCCCCTGGTTCCCGCAGGCCGTGTTCCTAGGCGACGAAGTCCGCCGTCGACACAGCGGTGACACCGACCAGCTGGATCGCGAACTCGGCGGTGGCATCGGCATCGGTATTGCCATAGAGCACGCCGCCGCTGAGCTTCAACTGGCCTGCCGCCGTAAAGGCACTGGCACTGCCGATGACGGTGGTGAAGGCGTCGTTGGCCGGGGTGGCGGTATTGGCGTCCAGGGCGGCGAGGTCGATCCGGTCGACGCCACGGGTGAAGTCGGTGATGACGTCCCAGGTGGTGCTGGTCAGTCCCGTATCCGCCAGGTTGCCGAAGGCGAAGATGTCATTGCCCACGCCACCGGTCAGGCTGTCCTTGCCGGCGCCGCCGATCAGCCGGTCGTTGCCCGCGGCTCCGGACAGCGTGTCGTTGCCCACGCCGCCATCCAGGAGATTGTTGGCGGCGTTGCCGGTCAGGCTGTTGGCAAGCGTGTTGCCGGTGGCATTGATGGCGGCGGTGCCGGACAGCGTGAGGTTTTCCTGGTTGAGGCCAAGGGCACGGCTGACGCTGGAAACGATGGTGTCGATCCCGCCCGTCGCGCTGGTTTCCGAGACCACATCGGCGGCGTTGTCGACGTAGTAGATGTCGTTGCCCAGGCCACCGCTCATGACGTCGGCGCCGGTGCTGCCGTTGAGCACGTTGGCCGCAGCGTTGCCGGTAAGGGTGTTGGCCAGTGCATTGCCGGTGGCGTTGATGGCGGCGGAGCCGGAGAGCGTCAGGTGCTCCTGGTTGAGGCCGAGGGCACGGCTGACGCTGGAGACGACGGTGTCGACGCCGCCGGTCGCGCTGGTTTCCGAGACCACATCGGCGGCGTTGTCGACATAGTAGGTGTCGTTGCCCAGGCCGCCAGCCATGGTGTCGGCGCCGACGCCGCCATTGAGCACGTTGGCCGCCGCGTTGCCGGTGAGGGTGTTGGCCAGGCCATTGCCGGTGGCGTTGATGGCGGCGGAGCCCGAGAGCGTCAGGTGTTCCTGGTTGAGGCCGAGGGCGCGGCTGACGCTGGAAATGACGGTGTCGACCCCGCCGGCCGAGCTGGTTTCCGAGACCACATCGGCGGCGTTGTCGACGTAGTAGATGTCGTTGCCCAGGTCGCCGACCATGTTGTCGGCACCCACGCCACCGTTCAGGCTGTCGTTGCCGGCGTCCCCGTACAGCGCGTCGTTGCCGCCGTTGCCCAGGAGCACATCATTGCCGTTGAAACCCCTGAGGGTGTCGTTCTGGCTCGATCCGTTGAGACGGTCGTTGCCCGCGAAGGCGTAGTTGAAAAGGCTGTCGATGTCCGCGGCATCGATGTAGGCCTCGACCGTCAGGGCGCTGAGGCTCAGGCCGGTGATCTCGTAGACCTTCGTCCCGTACTCGATGTAGTTGGTGGAGGTCAGCGTGCCGCCCGTCAGCCCGAAGCCGTCGTAGGTGAAGCTGCCGTAGTAGTTCTGGACGTAGCCGCCGTAGGTGATCTGGATCTGGTTGCTGGTCTGGACGGTGACGTAGCCGTCCCAGATCTCGGCGAGGTTCATGTTCACGGCGACGAATGCGCTGGCGGTGGCCATCGGTGAGATCCTTCTGTTCCTGTTCTCGGAGGTCATCCATGGCGTGCGTGACAGCGCCAGGTTGCTGTGCGGATTCTGGGTGGAACTCGGATTGATGTGTAGTGGCCATCACGTACCGGTGGAACGGGCGGCAACCCTTTCCGACAGGAGGCTCGCAAGCGGGCGATCAGGCGCGCGACCGATTCTCAATCTCGGCCTTCGGCGAACTCCCGCAGCGCGTCGCCATCCAGGCGGTAGCGCACCCATTCGTCCTGGGGCAGGGCGCCGATGGACTTGTAGAAGTCGATGGCCGGCTGGTTCCAGTCCAGCACGCTCCATTCCAGGCGGCCGCAATCGTTGGCGCGGGCTTCGCGGGCGATCTCCCGCAGCAGGCGGCGGCCGGCGCCGGTGCCGCGTTGTTCCGGCGTGATGTAGAGGTCTTCCAGGTAGATGCCGTTGCGCCCCAGCCAGGTGGAGTAGCTGTAGAAGTACACCGCGTAGCCGATCGGCTTGCCGTTGCGCAGGCAGATCAGCGCACGGGACGGGGCGTTGTCGGCGAACAGGCTGCGGCGGATGTCCTCGACGCTGGCGATGACTTCGTGGCCGGCTCGCTCATAGACCGCCAGTTCGATGATGAAGTCGAGGATCTGTTGGGCGTCTTCGGCTTGGGCGGGGCGGATCGAGAGGGTCACAAGCAATCTCCAGGGTTCATTGAGGCGGCCATGCTAGTGCCTTTGCGCGGCGCCATGAAGCGGTTTCCGGGGTACGACTAAGCTTTGCCTGAGGCCTGCTCTGCGGAGGGCGAGGGCGTGATCCTGCTGGCGAGTGTGCTCCTGGCCCTGCTGATGGGCTTTGCCGTACAGCGTGGCGGCACCTGCCTGGTGGCCGCGCTGGAAGAGGTGGTGAACAGGCGCCGCTGGGCGCACTTGCGGGCGCTGCTGGAAACCTCTCTCTGGGTGCTGGGCGGCTTCGTCCTGCTGCGTGCCTTCGACCGCCTGCCGATGGTGCCCATGGGCTACGCGCTGCACTGGCACGCGGCCCTGGGCGGCGCCTTGCTCGGCATCGGTGCCTTCATCAACGGCGGCTGCGCCTTCGGCGTGCTAGCGCGGGTCGGGTCCGGGCAATGGGCCTGGCTGGCGACGCCGCTGGGCTTTCTCATCGGCTTCGCCCTGGCCGGTCGCGGCCCGGGCATGACCTCGAGCATGCCGGTGGCGATACCGGACTGGTTGCAGCAGGTGCCCATCGGCCTGGCCCCGATGATCCTCGCCGCGCTGGTGGCCCGTCTCGGCTGGCTGGCCTGGAACCGGCGCAATGGTTCGGCCGAGGCCTCCATCTGGTCGCCCCATCACGCCACCATCGTCCTCGGCATGGCCTTCCTGCTGCTGTTCGTCTGTGTGGGGGCCTGGGCCTACACCGACATCCTCGCCGAGCTGGCCACCGGCCGCTTCATGGCGCTCGGGCTGCGCGGCCTGTTGCTGCCGGCGATTTTCGCCGGGGCATTGCTGGGCGGCTGGACGGCCGGGCTCTGGGAGCACCGCTGGCCAAGCCTGAGGGATTTGCTGCGGTGCTTCTGCGGTGGGGTGCTGATGGCGCTGGGGTCGAGCCTGGTGCCGGGGGGCAACGACAGCCTTATCCTGTTCGGCATGCCGCTGCTCTGGCCGAACGCCTGGCTGGCGTTTGCCTGCATGTGCCTGGTGGTGGTGCTGACGCTCTGGCTGGCGGGGCTGGTCAAGGGAAGGGGCTAGGCGTGTGCCATGAAAAAAGCCCGGCGGATGCCGGGCTTTTTGATGTTACGGGGCGGGATCAGGCAGCTTGGTGAAACGTCTTGCCCTTGGCCTTGCGCTCCACCTGCTTGCGGCAGGCTTCGCCGAAGGCCTGGAAGATCTTCACCGAGTCGGGGTTCTTCGCCGCCTGCCATTCCGGGTGCCATTGCACCGCGAACAGGAAGGGCGAAAGGCTCGGTGCATGAATGGCTTCCACCAGGCCGTCTTCGGCGTGGGCGATAGCCTCGATGCCCTTGCCGAGGTTTTTCAGGCCTTGGCCGTGCAGCGAGTTCACGCGGATCTCATTGGTGCCCAGGACCTGATGCAGCCAGCTGTTCTGCTGCACACGCACGCTGTGCGCAGGTGAGTACTGGACGTCCACCGGGTCCTCGGTGTTTTCGCGATGGTCGTTGAAGCCAGGCTCGGCATAGACCTTCTGGTACATGTCGCCGCCCAGGGCAACGTTGATTTCCTGCATGCCACGGCAGATGCCGAAGATTGGCAGGCCACGCTGGAGGGCTGCGCGGATCAGGGGCAGGTCGAAGTTGTCGCGATCCTTGTCCTGGCCCTTGCCGGGTGTTTCGTTTTCCTGGCCATACAGCGCCGGGTCGATATTGCTGCCGGCACCGGTGAGGTAAACGCCGTCAGCCATGTCGAGGTATTGCTCGAGGTCTTCGATGCCGCAGCAGGTGGGCACGAGGACGGGTACGCATTCGGAGATATCAACCAGCGGGACGATGTACTTGTGCGTCATCACCTGGTAGTCGTGGCCCTTGCGTTCCTGGGCGCCCATGGACATCAGGACGACCGGTTTACGAGTGGTCTGCTTCTTATTGCCAATGTTGCTGTTGGACATATTTCACCTTGGGACAGGCTCAGCCTATCGTTGCTGTGCAGGCGCGCCACTGAGGGTTGGCGCTACCTGAGGTCCCGAGCACTGCCGGTCATCGTCGGGGCGATTGCCGGTCGGAACCTTCATATAGCCTGCCAGAGCCGTTAAATATGTCAAACGAGTCCGTCGGAAAACGTAAAAAATAATGGCCGATTTTTATCGGGTTTTCAAGGTTAACTTATTGATTTGTAAGTATAAAAAGGCGCATAGAAAATATTTTTCTGGTTCAGCATCTAAAACGAGTGTTCAGAATGCTGGACTTTGGCAGCACTTATGCATCCGTCGAAGGCCCAAGGCAGTGCCCATGATCGATCCGCTTTCCCGTCTCCCGCTCCTCGTCACGCTGCTGGCCCTGGCCGCCTGCGGCACCCGCGCCCCGGAGGAGCCACCGCCGCGACCGGCCGAGGTGCGCGCCAAGGTGGTTCGGCTGATGCCGGCCAAGGTGCCGGACCGCCAGGGCTGGGCCGCCGACATCCAGGCCGCCTTCGCCGCCCAGGACATTCGCCCCAGCGACAGCAACCTCTGCGCCGTGCTGGCCGTGACCGAACAGGAGTCCACCTTCCAGGTCGACCCGCAGGTGCCGAGGCTGGCGAAGATCGCCCGGCAGGAAATCCAGCGGCGCGCCGGCAAGCTGCACGTGCCGGAGTTCCTGGTCAGCTCCGCGCTGAAGCTCGACTCGCCCAACGGCAAGACCTACGAGCAGCGGCTGTCCGCCGTGCGCACGGAGAAGCAGCTGAGCGCCATCTTCGACGACTTCATCGGCATGGTGCCCCTGGGCCAGAAGCTGTTCGGCAACTTCAACCCGGTGCACACCGGCGGGCCCATGCAGGTGAGCATCGACTTCGCCGAGGCCAACGCCAGCCGCTACCCCTATCCGCTGAAAGGGTCCATCCGCCAGGAAGTCTTCACCCGGCGTGGCGGCATGTTCTTCGGCATCGCCCACCTGCTGGGCTACCCGGCCAACTACCCGAGGCAGCTGTACCGCTTCGCCGATTTCAACGCCGGCTGGTACGCCAGCCGCAACGCCGCCTTCCAGAACGCCGTGAGCCTGGCCACGGGGATTCCCCTGGCGCTGGACGGCGACCTGGTGATCCACGGCTCCAGCAAGGCCGGCTCCACCGAACTGGCGGTGCGGGCCCTGCACAAGCAACTGGACCTCAGCGACTCGGCCATTCGCCGGGACCTGCTCAAGGGCGACAGCCTGGCGTTCGAGGAAACCGACCTGTACGTGCGGGTCTTCGAACTGGCCGAAAAGGTCGAGCGGCGCCAACTGCCCCGCCAGGTGATCCCGGGCATCGACCTGAAAAGCCCGAAGATCACCCGCAAGCTCACCACCGAGTGGTTCGCCAAGCGGGTGGACGAGCGTTACCAGCGTTGCATGCAACGGGCGGCCGGGAAGTGAAGGGGAAGCCGTGCCCCCAACGAACGGCATGGGGCCGGTAGGGTGCGCCGCGTTGGCTCTGCAGGAGCGAATGTCCAAGGGCCGAGCAGGAACAGGTGTTCATGGCGCACCCGACGCGGTGTGCTGTGCCGCCGAATCGGGCTGCTAGATTCAGGAATGTCGGCGAGCAGCGGGAGAGCGATCCACCATGACCGAGCAGCAACAGCAGCAGAAGAAACGGCTGGACGATGATATCTGCGTGCATATCTTCGCCGCCTCGGCGGCTATGGTCGGGGTCTGCATCACCGTCATCGGCATCTTCCAGGTGGTGGTCGCACTGAAGCGCGAGGACATCATCGGCGACGACCTGCTGGCCATCAACGCGGTCATCTACCTGGCCACGGCGATCCTGTCCTACTGGGGCCTGCGAACGCGCAAGCTGGAGCGCAACCACCTGCTGGAGCAGGTAAGCGATGCCCTGTTCCTCATCGGCCTGGCCTTCACCACCGTGGTGGCGGTGCTGATCGCCTGGACCATCACCCTGGACTGAGGGCGCGCCTGCCCAGCAGTCGTGCGCGGCGCAGGCGAGGGGTTAGGTCGTCGACTTCGGCCGGTAGAACAGAAAGCGCCGGGTCTGGGCGGTGCGGGTGTAGGTCCGCGCCCAGTCGGGGGAAACGTTGCGGTCGTGGAAGTACAGGGCGCCGCCCGTGCGGTCGTGTAGTTGGCCGTTGAGGGCCTTGCGGGCGATTTCCGTGGCCAGGTCGTAGCGTTCGGCTTCGACCACTTCATCGGGGCGGCCGTCGCACCACCAGGAGAACTGGCAGCTGCCGGTTTCCGAGCCTTGCTTGACCACCGCGCAGACGGAGTCGGGGAAGTCCGGGCTGCCGAGCCGGTTCATCACCACATTGGCGACCGCTTCCATCTCTTGCGGCGGTTCGCCCTTGGCTTCCCAGTAGATGGAACGGGCCAGGCAGGTGATGGCGTCGTCGAGCGGCGCTGCACCGGCCGGGTCCACGGCCTGCGCCTCGCCACGGGTGATGGGTTCGGCCTGGCCGGCGACGGGCTGGTCCTGGGCGGCCTTTTCCTCCAGTACCTCGGCCTTGTCTTCCGCCGCCTGGGCGCGGGTTTCGGCCGGGGCGTTGCCGGCCAGCAGCAGGGCGGCGACGCAGACCGCCATGGGTATCCAGCGCATGTTCGACCTCCGATGGGATCGGGGCCGCCGGGACTGCCTGAGCGGGGCGGCGGAGTGCGGAGCCGGCCGGTGCGCCAGCCCCGCATGGGGAAATAGACTACGGCGGCGCCGAATCATTCCCCCTTTGAGTCGCTGGAGGCCAGGGATGGCGCGGGTCAGAGGAAGGCTTTGGAGTAAGTGCCGCGCTCCATGTCCTGCAGCTGCACGCTCACCTGCACGGCCAGGCCGTCGGGCTTCTGGAATGCGGCTTCCAGGGCTTCCAGCAGGCCACGGCTCAAGGCCTGCTTGACGTTTTCCGGCCGGCCCGAGAGCAGCCACAGGGTGGCGTGCAGGAAGCCCCGGCCCTGGGCCTCGGTGCCCACCAGGAAGTGCTCGTGGCGAATCACGCGGCTCTTGATGTCCGCCTCGGCGAAGTGCCCGGTGTCGGCGAGGAAGCCGTTGCAGGCGACGAGGAGGGCGGCGGCGTCGACGCTGGTGAGGTTGGCGCTGTGTTCGATAACGAGATGGGGCATGTTGCGTTCCTGTGGTCGGGTCTGTTTGCCGGGGGCCTGTCAGGCGCCCGGTGCTGAAGTACATTCGGCTTCCAGGGCCTGCCACAGCAACTGCGCCGGCGCCGACAGCGGCGCGCCCCGGCGCATCACCACCGAGAAGGGCTCGCTGCGCGAGCGCAGGTGCAGGGGCAGGCAGGCCAGGCTGCCGAGGTGGATCGCCTCATCCGCCACTTCACGGGGCATCAGGGCGATCAACTGGGGGTTCTGGCGCAACAACATCAGGGTGGTGAGGGTGGAGGCGGTTTCCAGCGGATAGCGCGGGAAATCCAGCCCCGCCTGGCTGAATTCACGCTCCAGCACCAGGCGCATGGGCATGTTGGCCGGGTAGACCACCCAGGGATACCCGGCCAGGTCCGCCAGTTCCAGGGACTCGGCGGCGGCCAGCGGGTGCGCGGGGTTGGCCATCACCCGCAGGCTTTCTTCATGCAGTACCCGCGCCTCGTAGGCGTCCGGCCGCGGGCTGACGCTGGTGCGGCAGACGGCCAGGTCCAGGCGGCCCTGGTCGATCAGGCCGAGCAAGCGCGCGCTGGTGTCTTCCACCACTTCCACCGAGAGCTCCGGCTGGGTTTCCCGCAACCGCCCCAGGCTGCGCGCCAGCAGCGGCACGGCACCCATCACCGCGCCCACGGAGAGGCGTCCGCCCTGGCCCTGGAGGATGCCGACCATTTCTTCCCGCAGGTGGGCCAGGTCGGTGTGGATCAGCCGCGCGTAGCGGATCGCGCAGCGCCCCAGGTCGTTGGCTTCCAAGCCCTGGCTGGTGCGATTGAACAGGCGCATGCCAAAGGCCGCCTCGATCTCGTTCAGCGCCTTGGTGGCGCCCGGCTGGGTGATCGCCACCTGCTCGGCGGCCTTGTGCAGCGAGCCCTGCTCGTCCAGGGCGATGAGCAGGCGCAGCTGCTTGAGGCGCAAGCGGGAAACCAGGGCGGGGAGGGAAGCGATCATGGGGGATGACCAAAAGTTATCGCGGGATCAGAAGCTCTCATTAGGCAGGCCGCCGGGGGATTCGTAAAGTCCTCGCCAACACCCCGCAACGAGAGTCATCGCCATGAGACTGATCCAGTTCGAGACCGCCAGCGGTCAACGCCAGGTAGGCGTCATCGAAGGCGGCCAGGTGCAGCAGGTGCGCGGCACCGCCAGCACCCGTGAGCTGGCCCTGGCCGCCATCGCCGCCGGGCGCGGCCTGCAGGACGAAGTGCTGGCCCGTGGCACCGAGCCCGGCCCGCAGTACCGCGAGCTGCTGGAGGCCGGCCGCGTGCTGCCGCCGCTGGACCACCAGGACCCGGCCCATTGCCTGGTCAGCGGCACCGGCCTGACCCACCTGGGCAGCGCCGCGACCCGCGACAAGATGCACCAGCAGAAGGGCCAGGACGAGGCCGCCATGACCGACACCATGCGCATGTTCAAATGGGGCGTGGAGGGCGGCAAGCCGGGTGCCGGCAAGGTCGGTGCGCAGCCGGAATGGTTCTACAAGGGCGATGGCGGCATCGTCGTGCGGCCCGGCGCCGACTTCCCGGTGCCGGCCTTCGCCGAGGACGCCGGCGAGGAGCCCGAGCTGGTGGGTCTCTACGTCGTCGGCGACGACGGCCAGCCCTACCGCCTGGGCTATGCCCTGGGCAACGAGTTTTCCGACCACGTACTGGAGCGCCGCAGCTACCTCTACCTGGCGCATTCCAAGCTGCGTTTCTGCGCCTACGGCCCGGAACTGCGGGTGGGCGCGCTGCCGGCGCACCTGGCGGGCACCAGCCGCATCCGTCGCGGTGACGAGGTGATCTGGGAGCGGGAGTTCCTCTCCGGCGAGGAGAACATGTGCCACAGCCTGGAGAACCTGGAGTTCCACCACTTCAAGTACCAGCAGTTCCTGCGTCCCGGCGATGTGCACGTGCATTACTTCGGCACGGCCACCCTGTCGTTCGCCGACGGCATCAAGGCCCGGCCCGGCGACCGCTTCGAGATCGAGATGAGCGAGTTCGGCGCGCCGTTGGTCAACGGCATCGCTTCCGAGGGCGAACCCCTGGCGCCCGGCGCCGTGCGTTCGCTGTAACACCCGGCCGCCGGCCCGCCGGCGGCGCCCGCGCCCGTCAGTCGCGTGCCCACGAGGCACGCGCCGGGCGTTTTCATTTCTGGATCGCCATCGTTCGCGGTGGCCACCCCTCAACCCACAAGGTCAGGGAGACGAGCATGACCGTCATCACCGGTTTCAACTTCATCGCCGGCGGCCGCAGCGCCGCCGGCACCGTCACCGTGCAGAGCTTCGACGCCACCAGCGCGCAAGCCCTGCCATACAGCTTCCACCAGGCCACAGAGGCCGAAGTGGACGCCGCCGCCCGGGCCGCCGAGGCCGCCTATGGCGCCTACCGCAACCTGCCGGCCGCGCGTCGCGCCGAATTCCTCGACGCCATCGCCGCCGAGCTGGACGCCCTGGGCGACGACTTCATCGCCACTGTCTGCCGCGAAACCGCTCTGCCGGCCGCCCGCATCCAGGGCGAGCGGGGCCGTACCAGCGGCCAACTGCGGCTGTTCGCCAGCGTGCTGCGCCGTGGCGATTTCCATGGCGCGCGCATCGACCGTGCGCTGCCGGAGCGCAAGCCGCTGCCGCGTCCGGACCTGCGCCAGTACCGCATCGGCCTCGGCCCGGTGGCGGTGTTCGGTGCCAGCAACTTCCCCCTGGCGTTCTCTACCGCCGGCGGCGACACCGCCGCCGCCCTGGCCGCCGGTTGCCCGGTGGTGTTCAAGGCCCACAGCGGCCACATGGCCACGGCCGAATGGGTGGCCGACGCCATCGTCCGCGCGGCGGAGAAGACTGCCATGCCGGCAGGCGTGTTCAACATGATCTACGGCGGTGGCGTGGGCGAGTGGCTGGTGAAGCATCCGTCGATTCAGGCCGTGGGCTTCACCGGATCCCTGCGGGGTGGTCGCGCCTTGTGCGACATGGCCGCGGCGCGCCCGCAGCCGATCCCGGTGTTCGCCGAAATGAGCAGCATCAACCCCGTGCTGCTGCTGCCCGAGGCGCTCAAGGCCCGTGGCGAGCAGGTGGCGGCGGAACTGGCGGCGTCGGTGGTGCTGGGGGCGGGGCAGTTCTGCACCAACCCTGGCCTGGTGATCGGTATCCGTTCGCCGGAGTTCAGCGCCTTTCTCCAGCGTTTCGCCGCCTTGATGGGCGACCAGCCGGCGCAGACCCTGCTCAATGCCGGTGGCCTGAAAAGCTACTGCCAGGGCCTGGAGCACCTGCACCGGCACCCCGGCATCAGCCACCTGGCGGGTGCCGTCCAGCAGGGCAACCAGGCCCAGGCCCAGCTGTTCAAGGCCGACGTGAGCCTGTTGCTGGACGGCGATGAGCTGCTGCAGGAAGAAGTCTTCGGCCCGACCACCATAGTGGTGGAGGTGGCCGACAAGGCCGAGCTGACCCGCGCCCTGCAAGGCCTGCGCGGCCAGCTCACGGCCACCCTGATCGGCGACGCCGGTGATCTCGACGGCTTCGGCGACCTGCTCGGGCTGCTGGAGCAGAAGGCCGGCCGCCTGCTGCTCAACGGCTACCCGACCGGTGTGGAAGTCTGCGACGCCATGGTCCATGGCGGCCCGTACCCGGCTACTTCCGATGCGCGCGGGACCTCGGTGGGCACGTTGGCCATCGACCGCTTCCTGCGGCCGGTGTGCTACCAGAACTACCCCGATGCGCTGCTGCCGGATGCGCTGAAAAACGCCAACCCCCTGGGTATCCAGCGGTTGGTGGATGGGCAGAGTACGCGGGACGCGATCTAAGGGGGGAACGCTGAAACCTCCACCTGGCGCGGCGATGGTTGGCTGCGTTGGGTGGGGGGGTTGCTGCTTATCGTGGGTTTGTGCCTCATTGGTATGTTTTTGAGAGAAGGCTGAAATACCGTTGTTAGGCTCATTGCCGAAGTGGCTTGGGCGTTCTGTTTCGCCCTCCCGGGCGACTCGGCCTCCTGAAGGGGCGGTGTCGTTGCCTCACCTCCTCTAGTCAGTCGGTAAGCACTGAGTGGGCGTGAGCAGAGAGCACGCGCCTCGACGCTCACTAGCACTTCCTCCGGCACCGGCTTGGTGCACAATAGAGCGCCTAGAATCTTCACTGGCCCAGGTTCCAGTCCGGAACCTGTCGCGCCAAGCCGTGTAACGAGGACCGATATGAGCGCCGATTTCGAGATGAGTGATGTCCCCTGTGCCGCCCACCTGCAGCTGGCGGTGCAAGCATGATCGAGGTCACCGAGGTTTCCATTGCCGAGCTGCGTGCCGCGCTCGAGTCCGGTCGCACCACGGCCGTCGAGCTGGTCCAGGCCTACCTCGCCCGGATCGATGCCTATGACCGTCCCGACACGCCCACTGCCCTCAATGCAGTGGTGGTGCGCAACCCCGACGCGCTCAAGGAAGCGGAGGCGTCCGACGCCCGCCGGGCGCGGGGCGAGTTGCTCGGGCCGCTCGACGGTATCCCCTACACGGCCAAGGACAGCTACCTGGTGAAGGGGCTCACGGCCGCTTCCGGCAGCCCGGCATTCGCCAAGCTCGTCGCCCATCGCGATGCCTTCACCATCGAGCGCCTGCGCGCTGCGGGCGCGATCTGCCTGGGCAAGACCAACATGCCGCCCATGGCCAACGGCGGCATGCAGCGCGGCGTCTACGGCCGCGCGGAGAGCCCGTACAACGCTGACTACCTCACCGCGCCCTTCGCCTCCGGCTCGTCGAACGGCGCCGGTACCGCGACGGCGGCCAGCTTCTCCGCCTTCGGTCTCGCCGAGGAAACCTGGTCGAGCGGGCGCGGGCCTGCCTCGAACAACGGCCTGTGCGCCTACACGCCCTCGCGTGGGGTGATCTCGGTGCGCGGCAACTGGCCGTTGACCCCGACCATGGACGTCGTGGTGCCCTACGCCAGGACCATGGCCGACCTCCTCGAAGTGCTCGACGTGGTGGTGGCTGACGACCCCGACACCCGGGGCGACCTGTGGCGCCTGCAACCCTGGGTGCCCATTCCCAGCGTCGCCTCCGTGCGCCCGGCCTCCTACCCGGCGCTGGCCGCCAAGGCCGACGCCCTGGCGGGGAAACGCTTTGGCGTGCCGCGCATGTTCATCAACGCCGACCCCGAGGCGGGCACCAGCGAGGCGCCCGGCATCGGCGGGCCGACCGGGCAGCGGATCAACACCCGTCCGGCGGTGATCGACCTCTGGCAACAGGCTCGCCAGGCGCTCGAAGCCGCCGGTGCCGAGGTGGTGGAGGTGGATTTCCCGCTGGTTTCCAATTGCGAGGGCGACCGTCCCGGCGCGCCGACGGTGTTCACCCGTGGCCTGGTCTCCAAGGAGTTCCTCCATCACGAACTCTGGGACCTGAGCGCCTGGGCCTTCGATGATTTCCTGCGGGCCAACGGCGATCCTGCCTTGAACCGCCTGGTGGACGTGGACGGGCCGCAGATTTTCCCCCACGACCCGGGCACCCTGCCGAACCGCGAGGGCGACCTGGCCGCGGGCATGGATGAGTACGTGCGCATGGCCGAGCGCGGCATCACCCCCTGGGACCAGATTCCCACCCTGCCCGACGGCCTGCGTGGCCTGGAGCAGACGCGGCGCATCGACCTGGAAGAGTGGATGGACCGCCTGGGCCTCGACGCCGTGATCTTCCCGACCGTGGCCGACGTTGGTCCGGCGAACGCCGATGTCGATCCGGCGTCCGCGGATATCGCCTGGAGCAATGGGGTCTGGGTGGCCAACGGCAACCTGGCGGTGCGCCACCTGGGTGTGCCCACGGTGACGGTGCCGATGGGGATCATGGCGGATATCGGCATGCCCGTCGGGCTGACCTTCGCCGGTCGCGCCTACGACGACTCGTCCCTGCTGCACCTGGCATCGGCGTTCGAGTCGACCGGGTCGAAGCGGATGATCCCGCCGCGCACCCCGGCATTGTCCTCGGGCAACTGATCGCCGGCTGTCAGCCGCGCGCCTCTGGAAAACACGGAAACCCACGGAGTACGTGGGTTTCTGCTTGAGGCACGGGCGCCTTAACGCTCCATGACGTAGGTGCCGGGCGCGGGGCAGAGGGGCGGGTACTTGCGCGAACCCAGCTTCTTCGGCGCCGGCAGGCTGTCGCCCGAGCGCTGGCCGATCCATTCGCGCCAATGGGGCCACCAGCTGCCTTGCTGGCGCTCACCGGCGTTCTGCAGCCAGGTTTCCGGGTTCTCGGCGGCGGCGGGTGCCGCGTAGTAGAACGACTTGGGGTTGCCCGGCGGGTTCACCAGGCTCTGCAGGTGGCCGGCGTTGGACAGCACGTAGGTCGCGTCGTCGCCAAACAGCCGGGCGGTGCCGTAGCAGCCCTGCCAGGGGGTGATGTGGTCGGTGGTGCCGCCCACCACATAGGCGCCCACCTTCACCCGGGTCATGTCGATGGACTCGCCGGCGATCTCCAGGGTGCCCGGGTTGCTGTAGGGGTTCTGCTGGACCAGGTCGAGGTAGTCCGCGTGGAGCTGGGCCGGCAGGCGCGTGGTGTCGTTGTTCCAGGCGAGGATGTCGAAGGCCGGCGGCTTGTTGCCCAGCAGGTAGTTGTTGACCCAGTAGTTCCAGATCAGGTCGTTGGGCCGCATCCAGGCGAACATGCGCGCCATGTCCTGGCCGCTCAGCACGCCCTTGCGCCGCGAGCTGGCCTTGGCCGCGCGCAGGGCGGCCGGGGTGGTGAACAGGCCGAGGGTGGTGTCGTCCAGTGCCGACGGCATGTCCAGCACGCACACCGCCCAGCTGGTGTTGGCCACCTTGTGGCCTTCGCCACGGGCCGCCAGCCAGCCCAGGTAGGCCGCCAGGGTGATGCCGCCCGAGCAGGAACCCCACATGTTCACGTCGGGGCTGCCGGTGATGCGGCGCGCCACGTTCACGGCCTGGTCGAGGCACAGCGCGTAGTCGGACAGGCCCCAGTCGCGGTGCTCGCTGGTGGGGTTGCGCCAGCTGATGACGAAGAGGTTCACGCCACTGTCCTGGATCCACTGGATCAGGCTTTTCTCAGGCGACAGGTCGATGGCGTAGTACTTGTTGATCTGCGGCGGCGACATCACCAGGGGCCGGGCGTAGACGTTTTCGGTGGTGGGCGCGAACTGCAGCAGCTCGAACATCTCGTTGCGGAACACCACCTCGCCCTTGGCCGTGGCGATGTTTTCCCCGACCTTGAACGGCGTGCTGTCCACTTGCGCCGGCAGCCCCCGGTTGTCCAGCACATCCCGGCCGAACTGGCGGATGCCCCTGGCCAGGCTCATGCCGCCGGTGTCCACCAGCTTGCGCAGCGCCGCCGGATTGGTCAGCGGCGAGTTGCTCGGGGCCAGCGCGTCGGCCAGCAACGCGGCGACGAACTGGGCGCGGCTCTTTTCCAGCGGGGCCAGGTTGGTGGATTCGATGAAGCGGTTCAACTCGCTTTGCCCGGCCAGGTAGCTCTGCAGCAGTGCGCGCAGGAAGGCGTTGGATTGCCAGGCCGGATCGGCGAAGCGCTTGTCCTTCGGGTCCGGCGCAACGCTGGAGTTGCCGCCGACGATGGCGCGCAGCTCCTTCAGGTAGCCGCCCAGGTGGGCGCCGGCCTTGAGCGGCGACTTGCCCAGGGCTTTCAGCAGGTAGCCGGCCGAGCCGGCCAGGTCCGCCGCGCGCACGCTCACCAGCGGGTTGCCGGCCAGGGTCTGGTTGCTTGCCGTGCCGATCAGCTCGTGCTGATAGGTGTTTTCCGGGAGATCGCCATCCTTGCGAGCGCGACGCTTCCGGCCGGTGGCCGGGGGGCGCTTGGTGGTGGTGGCGGTCTGGCTCGTGGGGGTGGATCTGCTCATGGAGGCTCTCGTGTTTCCGGGCGGGGCCCGGCCTGCGGTGGTTGGCGCCGACTCTAAGGGCGCAACCGGGCCGGTCGCCTCTCATCCCGCGACAGCGGATTTTCATTTCATGACAGGGGCGGGGTGGGCCGACGAGCTGAACGGTCGGTCAACATTGGCAAAGGGGGAGTGCACGCCCTTGGCGGGCGTGCGGCGGTATTCAGCGGAAGATCTTGCCGGGGTTCATCAGGTTCAGCGGGTCCAGGGCCTGCTTGATGGCGCGCATGGTGTCGATGGCAACCAAGCCGTGTTCTTCCAGCAGGAAGTCCATCTTGTGCAGGCCCACGCCGTGCTCGCCGGTGCAGGTGCCGCCGACGGCCAGGGCGCGCTGGACGATGGCGCGGTTGAGCCGTTCGGCTTCTTCCACTTCGGCCGGGTTGTCCGGGTCCAGCAGCAGGCAGACGTGGAAGTTGCCGTCGCCCACATGGCCGAAGATCGGTGCCGGGATGCTGGACTGGCGCAGGTCCTGCTCGGTGCCGGCGACGCATTCGGCGAGCCTGGACAGCGGCACGCAGACATCGGTGCTTGAGGCGCGGCAGCCGGGCTTGAGCTGGAGGAAGGCGAACAGGGCGTTGTGCCGGGCGCTCCACAGGCGGTTGCGTTCCTCCTGCTGGGTGGCCCACTGGAAGCCGCTGCCGCCATTGCCAGCGGCCAGGCCCTGCACGGTTTCCGCCTGCTCGGCGACGCTGCTGGCGTTGCCGTGGAATTCCAGGAAGAGGGTGGGGGCTTCGTTCAGGCTGAGCTTGAAGTGGCGGTTCAACGCGCCGATGGCCAGGGCGTCCACCAGTTCGGCACGGGCCACGGGAACGCCCATCTGGATGGTCTCGATCACCGTGCGCACCGCCTCGTCGACGCTGGCGAAGCTGCATACGGCGGCGGAGATGGCTTCTGGCTGCGGGTGCAGCTTGAGGGTGATTTCGCTGATCACGCCCAGGGTGCCTTCGCTGCCGATGAACAGCCGCGCCAGGTCGTAGCCGGCGGAGGATTTCTTCGCCCTGGAGCCGGTGGGCAGCACGCGGCCGTCGGCCAGCACGGCGGTGAGGCCCAGCACGTTCTCGCGCATGGTGCCGTAGCGCACGGCGTTGGTGCCCGAGGCCCGGGTGGCGCACATGCCGCCGAGGCTGGCGTCGGCGCCCGGGTCGATTGGGAAGAACAGGCCGCTGGCGCGCAGGTATTCGTTTAGCGCCTTGCGGGTGATGCCGGGCTGCACGGTGATGCTGAGGTCTTCGGGGCGGAACTCCAGCACCTGGTCCATCTGCGAGACGTCGAGGCTGATGCCGCCCTGCACGGCCAGCAGGTGGCCTTCCAGGGAGGAGCCGCTGCCGTAGGGGATCACCGGCACCCGGTGCTGGTGGCAGAGGCGGAGGATGGCGCTGATCTCGTCCTGGCTGCGGGCGAAGACCACGGCATCCGGCGCCACCGGGTCGTAGAGGGATTCGTCGCGGCCATGGTGTTCGCAGACCGCCGCGGCGGTGCTGAAACGCTCGCCGAGCAGGGCGGCGAGGGCGCCGGCCAGGTCCTGGGGCAGCGGCTGGCGTTGGCGCGGGGAGGGGGCTTGGGTCATCACGGGCTCCTTGCTAGGGGATGAGGGTAGCCCGCGACCGCTGCGCCGCCGGCTAGAGCGGCGTCAGTTCGTTCATCACGGTATCGAGGGCTACGCGGGTATCGTCCAGCTGCACCAGGGAGGCGTGCCGGGCGCCCAGGGCGTCGCGATTCTTGATCGCGGTGAGGATCGCCTTGTGGCGTGGCAGGCTGAGCTGCTGGGTATTGGGGCGCAGGTTGGTGACGGTGATCGACTCGCGCAGGGGCAACGAGAGCATGTTGCACATGTAGGCAAGCAGGTCGTTGTGGGTGGCTTCGGCAATGGCGCGGTGGAAGTCCAGGTCCGGTTGCAGCATCTGCTCGCGGGTCTGGGCGGCTTCCATGCGCTGGTAGGCGTCCTCGATGGCGGCGATGTCCGCGTCGGTCGCGGTGGTCGCCGCGAGGGCGGCGATCTCCGGTTCGAGGATGCGGCGCACGCCCACCAGGGTGTTGAAGAACTGGGTCTGCGGGGTGCTCTGCACCAGCCAGAAGAGGACGTCCGGGTCCAGCAGGTGCCATTCGTTGCGCGGACGCACCACGGTGCCCACGCGGGGCCTGGAGTACACCAGGCCCTTGGCGGTGAGCACGCGCGTGGCCTCGCGCAGTACCGGCCGGCTGACCTTGTATTCCTCGCAGAGCGTCGCTTCCGGGGGCAGCTTCTCCTCGGGCTTGAAGCGGCCGGAAACGATGTGCATGCCCAGTTCCTGGACGATGCGGGCGTGCATGCTCTTGCGGGGCTTGGGTGTCTGGTAATCCATGGGAGAAGCGCAGGTCCGAAATGATGCCGCGCATCATAGCATCGCTCCCTTGCCGAATCCGGAGAGGCGCGTGACAGGAGCGCCGGGGCAACCGGCGCCCGGGTGCGTCAGTGCGAGTGGCGCGGAACGGCCGAGCCGCGGCAACCGACCAGGAAGTCGAAGTCGCAGCCCTGGTCCGCCTGCATCACGTGGTCCACGTAGAGACGGGCGTAGCCGCTGTCGAAGATCTTCGCGCTGGTGTCCGGCTTGAGGTCGGCCAGGCGCCCGGCCAGTTCCTCGTCGCTGATGTCCAGGTGCAGGCGGCCGTTGGCGCAGTCCAGTTCTATAAAGTCTCCATTGCGCACCGCCGCCAGGGGGCCGCCGGCCGCCGCTTCCGGTGCGACGTGGAGCACCACGGTGCCGTAGGCGGTGCCGCTCATGCGCGCGTCGGAGATGCGCACCATGTCGCTGATGCCCTTGGCCAGCACCTTGGGCGGCAGGCCCATGTTGCCCACCTCGGCCATGCCCGGATAACCCTTGGGCCCGGCGTTCTTCAGCACCAGTACGCAGGTTTCGTCCACGTCCAGGTCCGGGTCGGCGATGCGCGCCTTGTAGTCGTCGAAGTTCTCGAAGACCACGGCGCGGCCACGGTGCTGCATCAGTTCCGGGGTGGCGGCGGAGGGTTTGAGCACCGCGCCACGGGGCGACAGGTTGCCGCGCAGGATGCACAGGCCGCCGTCGTCCACCAGGGGCTTGTCCAGGGGGCGGATCACCTCGTCGTTGTACTGCGGCGATGCCTGGCAGTTGCTCCAGAGGCTCTTGCCGTTGGCGGTCAGGGCCTCGGGGTTGGGCAGCAGGCCGGCTTCGCCCAGGCGGCGGATCACCGCGGGCAGGCCGCCGGCGTAGTAGAAGTCTTCCATCAGGAAGCGGCCGGAGGGCTGCAGGTCGACCAGGGTCGGGGTGCCCTTGCCGACGCGGGTCCAGTCTTCCAGGTCCAGCTCGACGCCGATGCGCCCGGCGATGGCCTTGAGGTGGATCACGGCGTTGGTGGAACCGCCGATGGCGGCGTTGACCTTGATGGCGTTCTCGAAGGCTTCGCGGGTGAGGATCTTCGACAGGCGCAGGTCTTCGTGGACCATGTCGACGATGCGCATGCCGGACAGGTGGGCGAGCACGTAGCGCCGCGAATCCACCGCCGGGATGGCCGCGTTGTGGGGCAGGGAGGTGCCCAGCGCCTCGGCCATGCAGGCCATGGTGGAGGCGGTGCCCATGGTGTTGCAGGTGCCGGCCGAGCGGGACATGCCGGCCTCGGCGGAGAGGAATTCATCCAGGCTGATCTGGCCGCCCTTGTAGGCTTCGTGCATCTGCCAGACCACGGTGCCGGAGCCGATGTCCTTGCCCTTGTGCTTGCCGTTGAGCATCGGCCCGCCGGTGACGACTATGGCCGGCACGTCGCAGCTGGCCGCGCCCATCAGCAGGGCCGGGGTGGTCTTGTCGCAGCCGGTGAGCAGCACCACGGCGTCCACCGGGTTGCCGCGAATGGCTTCTTCCACGTCCATGCTCGCCAGGTTGCGGGTGAGCATTGCGGTGGGGCGCAGGTTGGACTCGCCACTGGAGAAGACCGGGAACTCCACCGGGAAACCGCCGGCTTCCAGCACGCCTTTCTTCACGTGCTCGGCGATCTTGCGGAAGTGGGCGTTGCACGGCGTCAGCTCGGACCAGGTGTTGCAGATGCCGATGATAGGCTTGCCCTGGAATTCGTGGTCCGGGATGCCCTGGTTCTTCATCCAGCTGCGGTACATGAAGCCGTTCTTGTCGGCAGTGCCGAACCACTGGGCGGAGCGGAGCGGGGTTTTCTTCTCAGTCATGGCGCGGTCACTCTTATTGTATGACTATTTGGTGGAGACGCCGCTGAATCTACCGCTTAAAAACGACTTTTGAAATAGTTGATCGATAAAAAGTATTACTATATTGTCTCCCTCACTTGGCCGAGACGGGAGCCTGCATCTGCCCGCCGGACCAAGCCAACCGACCCATAAAAACAACAAGCTGGAGAACCGCCATGAATCCGGAAGCTCGGATCATTCGTACGCTCACGCTCAGGTTGATTCCCTTCCTGATCCTGCTTTACCTCGTCGCCTTCATCGACCGCTCCGCCGTGGGCTTCGCCAAGTTGCACATGAATGCCGACATCGGCATCAGCGACATGGCTTACGGATTCGGCGCCGGCCTGTTCTTCATCGGCTATTTCATCTTCGAAGTCCCCAGCAACCTGCTGCTCGAGCGCTACGGCGCGCGGCGCTGGTTCGCCCGCATCCTCATCACCTGGGGCGCGATTACCGTGGGCATGGCCCTGGTGCAGGGGGCCTACAGCTTCTACGCCATGCGCTTCCTGCTGGGGGCGGCCGAGGCGGGCTTCTTCCCCGGGGTGCTCTACTACATCACCCGCTGGTACCCGGTGCGCCATCGCGGCAAGGTGCTCGGCTTCTTCATCCTCTCCCAGCCCATCGCCCTGATGATCACCGGCCCCCTGGCGGGCGCGCTGCTGGGCATGAACGGCATCGCCGGGCTCGCCGGTTGGCAATGGCTGTTCATTGTCATCGGTGTGCCGGCCATCCTGCTGGCCTGGCCGACCCTGCGCATCCTGCCGGACACGCCGAAGGACGCCCGCTGGCTCAGCGAACCCGACCGTCAATGGCTGCTGGCCGAACTGGACCGCGACCGCAAGGAATACGGCCAGACCGAGCACACCAACCCGCTGCGCGCCCTGACCGATCGCCGCGTGCTGCTGCTGGCCTTGCTGTACCTGCCGAGCACCCTCAGCACCTATGGCCTGGGCCTGTGGCTGCCGACCCTGGTGCACCAGTTCGGCGGCAGCGACCTGACCACCGGGTTCATCTCTGCCGTTCCGTACATCTTCGGGGTGATCGGCCTGCTGATCGTGCCGCGCAGCTCGGACCGCATGAACGACCGCTACGGCCACCTGACGGTGCTCTACATCCTGGGTTCCGCTGGCCTGTTCCTGAGCGCCTGGCTGGGTGCGCCGCTGTTGCAGCTGATGGCCCTGTGCCTGACCGCGTTCAGCCTGTTCTCGGTCACCGCCATCTTCTGGGTGCTGCCGGGCCGCATCCTCACCGGCGCCAGCGCCGCGGCGGGCATCGCCCTGATCAACTCCTTCGGCAACCTGGGCGGCTACATCGGCCCGTTCGGGATCGGCGCGCTCAAGGAGTACACCGGCACCCTGTCCTCCGGCCTGTACTTCCTCTCCGCCGTGATGATCAGCGGCGTGCTGCTGACCTGGATCGTTTACAACCAACTGGAAAGGAAGTCCGCCGCCGCGCGCCCCACGGCGCTAGAGCAGGCTTCCTGAGACCCCGGCGGGCAGGGATGCCCGCCGCCCTGGAGCACGTGCATGAGTAGAAAGCTGAAAGTCGCCATCGTCGGTTCCGGCAACATCGGCACCGACCTGATGATCAAGGTGCTGCGTAACGCCAAGCACCTGGAAATGGGCGCCATGGTCGGCATCGACCCGACCTCCGACGGCCTGGCCCGCGCCGCGCGTCTGGGCGTGGCCACCACCCATGAAGGAGTGGAAGGCCTGACCCGCCTGCCGGTGTTCCAGGACATCGACTTCGTCTTCGACGCCACATCGGCCTCCGCCCACGTGCAGAACGACGCCCTGCTGCGCCGCGTGAAGCCGGGCATCCGCCTGATCGACCTGACCCCGGCGGCCATCGGCCCCTATTGCGTGCCGGTGGTGAACCTGGAGCAGAACCTCCAGCAACTCAACGTCAACATGGTCACCTGCGGTGGCCAAGCGACCATCCCGATGGTGGCCGCCGTGTCCCGCGTGGCCAAGGTGCACTACGCCGAGATCATCGCTTCCATCGCGTCGAAGTCGGCCGGCCCCGGCACCCGCGCCAATATCGACGAGTTCACCGAGACCACCTCCAAGGCCATCGAAGTGATCGGCGGGGCGGCCAAGGGCAAGGCGATCATCATCATGAACCCGGCCGAGCCGCCGCTGATGATGCGCGACACGGTGTTCGTGCTCAGCGAAGCGGTGGACCAGGCCAAAGTGGAGGCCAGCGTGGAAGAAATGGCCGCCGCCGTGCAGGCCTATGTGCCGGGTTACCGCCTGAAGCAGCGGGTGCAGTTCGACGAAGTGCAGGACCTGAATATCCCTGGTCACGGCCGCTTCTCCGGGCTGAAGACCTCGATCTTCCTCGAGGTGGAGGGCGCCGCCCACTACCTGCCGAGCTACGCCGGCAACCTCGACATCATGACCTCCGCCGCGCTGGCCACCGCCGAGCGCATGGCGCAAGCAATGGGGGCTTCGGCATGAGCAAGAAACTCTATATCTCCGACGTCACCCTGCGGGACGGCAGCCACGCCATCCGCCACCAGTATTCGATCGACCAGGTGCAGGCCATCGCCCGCGCCCTGGATGCGGCCAAGGTGGACGCCATCGAAGTCACTCACGGCGACGGCCTGCAAGGCTCGTCCTTCAACTACGGCTTCGGCGCCCACACGGATCTGGAGTGGATCGAAGCCGCCGCCGACGTGATCCAGCACGCGCGCCTCACCGTGCTGCTGTTGCCCGGCATCGGCACAGTGCACGACCTGAAAGCCGCCTTTGATGCCGGCGCTCGCAGCGTGCGGGTGGCCACCCACTGCACCGAGGCGGATGTGTCCAGGCAGCACATCGAATACGCCCGCAGCCTCGGCATGGACACCGTGGGCTTCCTGATGATGAGCCACATGATCCCGGCCGAAGAGCTGGCCGCCCAGGGCAAGCTGATGGAAAACTATGGCGCCCAGTGCATCTACATGGCCGACTCCGGCGGCGCCATGAATATGCAGGACATCCGCGAGCGCATGCGTGCCTTCAAGGCCGTGCTGAAACCGGAAACCCAGACCGGCATGCACGCCCACCACAACCTCAGCCTCGGCGTGGCCAACTCCCTGGTCGCGGTGGAGGAGGGCTGCGACCGTATCGACGCCAGCCTCGCCGGCATGGGCGCGGGTGCCGGTAATGCGCCGCTGGAGGTGTTCATCGCCGCCGCCGAACGCCTGGGCTGGAACCACGGCACCGACCTCTACCGCCTGATGGACGCCGCCGACGACCTGGTGCGGCCGCTGCAGGACCGCCCGGTGCGGGTCGACCGCGAGACCTTGGGCCTGGGTTATGCGGGGGTGTATTCGAGCTTCCTGCGCCACGCCGAAGTGGCGGCCGAGAAGTACGGGCTGAAGACCCTCGACATCCTGGTGGAGCTGGGTAAGCGGCGGATGGTTGGTGGCCAGGAAGACATGATCGTCGACGTGGCCCTGGACCTGCTGGCGCGTCGCGCCTGAGGCCCCTGTAGGGTGGATGGCGCTTTCTCCATCCACCATCGGCGCCATACCTGGCTTATGTGCCCAGCTTGATTCCGAGCGGGCTGTTGGTTTCTGTTTCGCCTTCCCGGGCGACTCCCTTTGGCAGTCGCCCCAAAGGAAGCAAAGGGCTTGCCCCTGCATCCGGGTTTGGCTTCGCCAAACTCCCCTCGCTACATCCTTGCTCCGGGGGCCGCCGCGAAGGGCCATCCATGGCCCTGCGCGGCTCTCTCGGCATCCATGCCGCTCGTCCCCCTCCACAAGGATTCCACTCGGCCTCCTGAAGGGGCGCATTGCGCGGCGTCAACTCCTCTGCTTCGTTTCAGCCCGGTATGAGCAACAGGATTGCTTCGCACCATCCGGCGCGCGTCACCCCTCTCCCTTCGGGAGAGGGGCTGGGGGAGAGGGTGGTATCTCATGGCAGGGAGCCAGTCCCGAGTGGACAGGTCTTCCCCTGCGTTCTTCGAACAACCTTTTGAGCTCGATCGCAGGGCTCCATGAATGAGCTGCGTGGCGTTCAGAGCGCGCACTCGCCACTTCAGACTTTTCGTGCGGAATTTCATGAAGACTTCGAAAGTTCTGAATGACGCCCAGCTCCGGCAAGCGGCCCAGGCCTGGGATGGTCGCTGCGCTTGATCTGTATCTGTTTGAAATAAAACAACATTCCTAGTCTTTTTGGGGAAGGGCGGGCAGCTGGCACAGCGGTTGCTCCTAGGGAGGAAAGGGGCTGGCGACCACGTCGCCCTGCATAACAAGAATCAGGACATCCCCATGCCTACGCCACGCGCCGCCGCCTGTCGCCCCTCATTCCCCAATTCCTCCCCTGGCCGTACCGAGTTGCCCAATCCCCGGGTCCGCTCGCGCGGCTGACGCGTCATTCCCCCGCAACCCTGACTAGGACGATCCCATGAGCAAGTTCACCGAAGCATCCACCAGCCACTTCGTTCAGACCCCCGAATGGCGCTTGCACTACAACGACGCCGGCGAAGGCGAGGCCGTGATCATGATCCACGGCTCCGGTGCCGGCGCCACCGGTTGGGCCAACTTCCACCGCAACGTCGATGCCTTCGTCGAGGCTGGTTACCGCGTCCTGCTGATCGATTGCCCCGGCTTTGGCAAGTCCGACCCGCTGGTGACCGCCGAGCCGCGTTTCGTGGTCAATGCCCGCGCGGTCAAGGCGCTGATGGATGAACTGGCCATCGACAAGGCCCACCTGGTCGGCAACTCCATGGGCGGCGGCAGCGCGCTGGGCTTCGCCGTGGCGACGCCGGAACGCCTGGGCAAGATGATCCTCATGGGCTCCGGCGGCGTGGGCCGTACCAGCCTGTTCACGCCGCTGCCGATGGAGGGCATCAAGCTGCTGTTCGGCGTCTACCGCGACCCGACCCTGGAGAACCTGAAGAAGATGCTCGACGTCTTCGTCTACGACTCCAGCGCGCTGACCGAAGAGCTGATCGGCCTGCGCCACCAGAGCATCCTGGCCAACCCGCAGCACCTGGAGAACTTCCTCAAGAGCACCGACCTCAGCAAGTTCCAGATGGGCGATTTCTCCGCCGACCTGCCGGGCATCCAGGCGCCGACCCTGGTCACCTGGGGCCGCGACGACCGCTTCGTGCCGATCGACTGGAGCCTGAAGCTGCTCAACGGTATTCCCAACTCGCGCCTCCACGTGTTCAGCCAGTGCGGCCACTGGGCGCAGTGGGAGCACGCCGATGCCTTCAACCGCCTGGTGATCGATTTCCTCAAGCACTGAGTCCCGCACCCCTGAGCCGGGGGCGCGCGTTGCGTCCCCTTGCCGATCCGCTGCTGCATTTCCTCCAAGGAGTCCAGATGAGCCAGGCCACTCGTGCCTCCTGGCCGGTCCCGCGCACCCGCTTGACCGCCATCACCCCCTTGTCCCTGGCATTTGCGCTGGGGCTGTCGGGCACCGCCCAGGCGCAGGTCGACGGGGCCGAAACAGCCTGTCCAACACCCGAGGCGGGGCAACTGCTGTGCGGTGACGCGCCCGCCGAGGACATGGAGCTCGCCAGCGATGGCGCGCATCTGTTCCTCGGCACCACGCCGGGGCTGTCCGGCGTGCACCAGAGCCGCCTGCGGGTGATGGCGATCGACTCGGCGAAGGTGGCCGAACTGGCCATCGATGTGGCCCGCGAGCCCGGCTGGGGCGCCGCCGGTTGTGCCGCACCTGCGCAGGCGCCGGGCGCCCATGGCATCCACCTGTCGCGGCGCGCGGACGGTCGCGAGCAATTGCTGGTGGTCAACCATGAAGGGCGCGAATCCATCGAGTTCTTCGAGCCCAGGCAGACGGAGCAGGGCTGGCGGATGCTCTGGCGGGGTTGCGTGGAGAACTCCACGGGCGGTGTGTTCAACGATGTGGTGGGCACCCGCGACGGCGGCTTCGTCGCCACGGTGATGTTCGAGCACGCGGCGATGGGCGCCGATCCCCGGCTGGAGCGGATGCTCGATGGCCGGGACACCGGCTACCTGATGCGCTGGCTGCCTGGCGGAGTCCTGGAGCGCTTGCCCCGCAGCGAGACGGCGTTTCCCAACGGCATCCAGCTCGAGCCCGACGGGCAGGGCGTCTGGGTCGCGGCCTGGACGGGCCGCCAGTTGCGCCGCTACGACCTGGCCCGCCAGGACTACCGCCGTTCCGTGACCCTGCCGTTCATGCCGGACAACCTCAGCTGGAGCGCCGACGGCCAGTTGCTGGCCGCCGGCATTCCCGATGCCGGGACCTTCCGTGCGTGCTTCCTGGGCAAGGACGAATTCTGCCGCGTCGCCACCCGTGTGGCCGCGCTGGACCCGCAGCAGGGCGACGTGAAGCTCATCTACAGCGCGCCGGACGCCGTGCTCTTCGGCGCGTCGGTGGCCGTCCAGGTGGGGGCGGACCTGTATGTCGGCGCCTTCTCCGGCGACCGCCTGCTGCGCCTTCCGGCCTTTTTCGACACCGATCAGACCGCCGGCCGCGTCCAGCAGTCGGCCTTCCATGAGGAGTAACCATGGAACGCTATGACGTCATCGTCCTGGGTAGCGGCAACGCCGGACTGTGCGCAGCCATTTCCGCCAGTGAGCAGGGCGCCCGGGTGGCGCTGCTGGAACGTGCGCCCGAGCAGTTCCGCGGCGGCAATTCGGCCCACACCGGCGGCGCCTTCCGCGTCGCCTACGACGGCGTGGACGACCTGCGCCTGCTGATGCCGGACCTGCTGGACAGCGAGGTCGAGGCCTGCGATTTCGGCCAGTACAGCGGCGACGATTTCTATGGGGAGCTGGCGGCCCTGAGCCAGTACCGCGCCGACCCCGATGTGCTGGATACCGTGGTGTCCCAGAGCCTGCCCACGTTGCGCTGGATGACCGGCAAGGGCGTGCGCTTCATGCCCATCTATGGCCGTCAGGCCTTCAAGGTGGAGGGCAAGTACCGCTTCTGGGGCGGGCTGACCATCGAGGTGTCCGGCGGCGGCCTGGGCCTGGTGCAGGGCCTGCTGCAACACGCCGAGCGGGCCGGGGTCAGCCTGCATTACCACTGCCGCGCGCAGCGCCTGGAGCGGCGGGACGACGGTTGGACAGTGCACTGCCTGGATGGTCGGCGTTTCGAAGCCTCCAGCGTCGTCCTCGCCACCGGCGGCTTCCACGCCAACCGTGCTTGGCGCACCCAGTACCTGGGGCCGGGCTGGGACCTGGCGAAGGTGCGCGGCACCCGCTACAACACCGGCGACGGCATCCGCCTGGCCATGGACGTCGGCGCGGTGCCTTACGGCAACTGGTCCGGCTGCCACGCGGTGTTCTACGACGCCAATGCCCCCGAGTTGGGCGACCTGGACCGCTTGAACCAGCAGAAGAACTACTTCCACCTCGGCGTGGTGGTGAACGCCGAGGGCAAGCGTTTCGTCGACGAAGGCCGGGACTTCCGCAACTACACCTATTCGGCCATGGGCGCCAAGGTGTTGCAGCAGCCGGGCGGCGTCGCCTGGCAGTTGTTCGACCAGCACAGTCACGACCTGTTGCCGGATGAATACCGGGGTCGCCAGGTATCACGGGTGCAGGCCGACACCCTGGAAGCGCTGGCGCACCAGCTGGAGGGCATGCACGCCCCGGCCTTGCTGCAGACCTTGCGGGAGTTCAATGGGGCGGTGCGGCGCGAGGTGCCTTTCAACCCGGCGATCCGCGATGGTCGCAGCGCCGAGGGGCTGGCGATTCCCAAGTCGAACTGGGCCAATCCCCTGGAGCGCCCGCCGTTCGTGGCCTATGCGGTGACCTGCGGCATCACCTTCACCTTCGGCGGGTTGAAGGTGAACAGCCATGCGCAGGTGCTCGACGAGGAAGACCGGGCGATACCGGGCCTGTACGCCGCCGGGGAGCTGGTGGGCAATCTCTACTTCCAGCATTACGCCGGCGGGGCTGGCTTGACCTCGGGCGCGGTGCTGGGACGGATCGCGGGGGCCTGTGCGGCGGAGCGGGCTCGGCTGTGAGTCAGCGGGAGCGGGCGGGGCGGATTGGCTTTGCGGTGGCGTTCTGGTAATTCGTAGAGGAGAATGCGTCGTCTTTACGGTGGCGGTGCATCCTCCGTCCCGATGCCTACTGTGAGGAAAGAATGACCAAGATTCTCGCGCTGCTTCTGCTGGTTGCTCCCGTCGCGCTCGCCGATTCGGTTCAGCCGAGCCACTCGTGCTCCAAGCCCGATGTTCCGGCCCAGTTCAAGGACGAGGCCGAGAGCGAACAGTTCACCCGCGACGTCAATGCCTATCACCAGTGCATCTCGGCCTTCGTGCAAGCGCAGAATGACGCGGTCCACAAGCATCGGGCCGCGGCGCAGCAAGCCACCGATGAGTGGAATACCTTCGCCAATTCGATGAAGTGATTGGCCATAACGCAAAGAACCCGGCCATGTGCCGGGTTCTTCGTTGTTGCCTTCGGGGCGAGTCGGTTCCGAGTTCAGGGCCAGGGAGCGCCCGCGTCAACAGTCGACCGAACTGAACACGGGCATGCCGTGTTCATCGATGCGCACCAGCTTGGCCAGGGCGTCCTGGGCGGCCACCAGCGCGTCGGAGCGCAGGCCGAAGTAGGCGCGATCATAGACCTGGTGCAGCTTGGGTTCAGCCGCCAGCGCGGTTGACTGGACAGCAATGAAAGCGAGGGCGTGATCACCGTTCAAGCGGGCTTCGGTCCAGGCTGAATGCCCTGGGAAGACTCGTCTGCTCATGGCGGCCTCCGGCAGGTTGAACCAGTAATGGGGGATTTACACTATGGGCGCCCGATCACTGTTCAAGCTGTAAATCCGACAGGGGGTCTTCTTGTTCGCGGGAGGTCGTGACGGGTTGTCCTTCGCCCGGGCATTCCAGTGCTTCAGTGTCGGCCTTGCTGATACGTGGCCCGATCGCGGAGTTGATGACGTAGACCGCGCGCTTGCCGTCCTTCTCGGCCATGAAGCCTTCGCAGCCGTAGCCGCAGTTCACGTCGGCGGTGAAGCAGATGTTCTGGGTCGGCATGCGGTAGATGTCGCTGGGCCAGGTGAGGCAGTCCTGGTTTCCGGTGGGCGGGCAGGTGATCGGCTCGATCTCCCCCGATGCGATTACCGCCGATCCTTCCAGGTTGCCCAGGTCGCTCAGGGCCATCGCGGACATTGGCGCAACAGCGGATACAGCGGCTAGTAGCCAATGCGTGACATTCATCTTCTTTCCCTGAACTGCTCGAAAAAAACGGACAGCCTCATAGGCAGCCTTCGCACTTATGAGTTCCATTTCGACTACACAGCCCGTCGGAATTGTAACCGAGTGCTCGGGTGTTTTTCTTCGCCAAAATCAGCATAGGCTGATCTTGTCATGCGCGCTGGTTTCATCGGTAAGGGCTTGAGACGATTCACATTTTCAGGATGGCGCCACAGCGCCTTCCATCAGGGGCCGGTGTGCCTTCCATGGAGATTCACCGGCACCGGCGCTATAGTCCGCGGCCTTTCCTTCCTGCCATGGCAGATCTCCGATGGACGACGACCTCGACCTTCACGAACCCGAACACGATCATCTGCTGGATAACGACGACGAACTGGACGGCGAGTTCGACGACGAGTTCGACGAAGACGCCGATCCGCTGGATGGGGCGGAAGGTGAGTGCGACTACTGCGGCGAGACGACCGAGCGCACGGACCGGCGTGGTCAGTTCGTCTGTGGGGATTGCGCGGACTTCGACTGAGCTCAGGCGAAGTCGGCGTCCCGGTCCAGCAGGGCGAACGCCCATTCTTCCTGGCCCGGTTCGAACATCTCGGCCACGTGCCAGGTCCTGACCCGGCCGACGTCGACGTGGATGAAGCCTTTCGAGGGGTAGAAGCCCACGCCTCCGGCGCCTATGGCCCGGACCAGCTTGCCCAGTCGGTCGACGCTGACGCCGGGAATGCGGATGTCGGCGGCCATCCCGCGGATGTGCAGCGACTGCCGCGCGGCGCCTTCCAGGCTGGCGTTGTGCGCCGGCGTGCGGTAGCCGCTGTTGACGATGATGCGGGTGGGCAACTGGTTGATGCGCAGCCAGGCCTGGATCAGGAACAGCAGGTCGAGCAGCCTGACGTTGATCTTCACCGTGGAGCGGTACTTCACGTCGCGCAGTATGTGGCAGCCCTTGCGGTAGCCTTCCAGGTCCCAGCCCTTGCCCTTGCGGAAGTAGCAGAAGGCGACGACTTCACCGGCTGCCGGGCGCTCCAGGCGCAGGTGGCGATCGCGGTTGAGCATGCGTGCGTGGAGATTGCGCGGACGCAGCGTCACATCGATCCGGGTGGCCAGGGCATCTCCCGTGGCCAGCGCGGTGGCGAGCGTGGCGAATGCCTTGAGCACTTGGCGTCGGGACATGCCGGGGGAGGATGCCGCCATGGGTGACCGCTCGCAGGGGCCGGGGGTGTCCGACTATACACCCGGCGGCGGCAACGAAAAGCCCCTCGAGTGAGGGGCTTGTCGGGGTTCAGCGGTGGCCTTTGCCGTGTCCGTCCCGGTCCCGGTCCCGGCCTCGGTCGTCGTGGTCGTCATGGTCGCCGCGATCGTCCCAGCCTCCACGGTGATGGTCGTCGTCGAAGTGATGGATGATGCAGCCGCCATTGCTGGCGAGCACGACAGCCAGCAGGGCGATCTTCACGACTTTGGCAAGCATGGGCGGCACCTCTCTGGGTGGGAAATCAGCTTCCCCATGTCCTTGAGACAGGTACCTGGTGAAAAGGATCGATCTGAATCAGTCGTCGGGCTTTTCCAGGCGACGGGCGATCTGTTCAAGCAGGATCAGGTCCTTTTCGGCCAGCCGGCCCTGGCATGCGGCGAAGGTGATGCGGTCGAGCACCTGGCGCGAGCGGGGGCTGATCTTCTCGTCGGAGGCGTAGTGGCCATCCTTGGATTCGGCAATCTGCATGGCGGGATTGAGCAGGTCGTTGAGTGTTACCTCCAGCACCCTGGCAATTCGCTTGAGGTCTTCGAACGAGGGTTCGCGGGTATCCCGCTCGTAATTGCCGATACGGGACTGTGATTCCCACTGGCACTCGTTGGCCAGGGCCTGCTGAGAGAGTCCTTTCAGCTTTCTGTAGTGCGCGATGCGCGATCCAAGCGTGTTCATGCCGCGAATCTTAATAACGGAACGAACCGCGAATGGCTCACTTATCGTGTTTGCCAGTTGATCGTTTCGTGATTATGGTAGTCCGCAATTCAGCAGTTGCCAAGAGTATTCACGGATGACGAGGAAAACCCGCCAGGGCGGGGATGGCTCGCCGCCAGGGGTGTCAGGGATCGGCTTCGACAAGGAGCGGATGGGCGATGCCGCTGGCGCCGCATGTCGCGATGCGGTGTGGCGAACCTGTGACAGGTGGTGGGGACCCTGGGCCACCGGGCCGCCCTTGGGCTGAAACCGACCTGCCTTTGATTGCCCCCTGGCCGCGCGAGCGGGCAGGGGGCTCTTCCGGCGAGGCCCAGAGCGGCTTGTGCGCAAAGTCGCCAGGGGAGGGCCAATTGTTGAAATGGATAGCCACTATCAAAGCAACTGATTTCTATCGAACGCACCGAACCCATAGCATTTACACCATGCAAAGCGATGGAGGTGTGTCATGTCCCACGTTGATGTCATGTCCCTGGTTGGTACTGCGGTTCCGGAACGCCTCCGGGCCGATGGCCACATAGCCTGCTGGTTCGTGGTGGTGGACGGCGTGATGCGCTCCGGCCCCTTCACCTCCCTTGACGCGGCTGGCGCCAGCAAGGCGATCTGGCTGCTGGAAATGGCGCGCCGCCAGCGCGGTCCCCATAGCCTGCTGGCCTGAGTTCCGCGTTTTTCGCTTCCCCTGTTCTGCTCCATGCTCCCTTGGCCCGCCTTCATGGCGGGCATTTTGTTTGTGCGCCCGGCGTCTTGGTTAAACTGCGTTCTTTTCTCCCGGAAAGCACATTGTGAAGTGGGACATCTTCTGCAACGTCGTCGATAACTTTGGCGACATAGGCGTGACCTGGCGCCTGGCGCGTCAGCTGGTGGCCGAGCACGGCCAGGATGTGCGCCTGTGGGTGGATGAGCCGGCGGTGTTCGCGCCGCTCTGTCCCCAGGCCGACCCCAAGGCGCAGAGCCAATGGCAGCAGGGCGTGGAAATCCGCCATTGGCGCCAGGACTGGCAGCCGGTGGAGCCGGCGGATGTGGTGATCGAGGCCTTCGCCTGCCAGTTGCCCGCGCAATACCTCGAGGCCATGGCTGCGAGGCGCGACCAGCCCCGCTGGCTGAACCTCGAGTACCTCAGCGCCGAGGACTGGGTGGCGGGTTGCCACGGCTTGCCGTCCTTCCAGCCCAACGGCCTGCAGAAGAGCTTCTATTTCCCCGGTTTTGTCGAGGGCACCGGCGGCCTGCTGCGCGAAGCCGGGTTGCTGGAACGACGCGACGCCTTCCAGGCCGATCCGCAGGCGCGACGGGCCTTTCTCCGGGAACTGGGCGTGGCCCCCCGGGAAGATGCATTGCTGATTTCGCTGTTCGCCTACGAGAACGCCGCGCTGGCCGGTTGGCTGGATGCCCTGGCGGCCGGCTCGCAACCGGTGCAGTTGCTGGTGCCCGTCGGGCGGGTGCTGGCGGACCTGGCCCGCTGGCTGGGGGAAGAACAGCTTGGCGCCGGGGCGAGCCGGCAGCGTGGCAACCTTGTCATCGACGTCCTGCCGTTCGTCAGCCAGGACGATTACGACCGCCTGCTCTGGTGCTGCGACTTCAACGCGGTACGCGGCGAGGACTCGTTCATCCGTGCCCAATGGGCCGGCCGGCCGCTGCTCTGGCACATCTACCAGCAGGAAGAGGGCGCCCACTGGGAGAAGCTGGAGGCCTTCCTCAAGGTCTATTGCCGTGACGTCCCAGCGGAGGCGGCGGCCGCCTTGAGTGAGAGCTGGCGTGCCTGGAACCGTGGCGAGGGCATGCCGGAGGCCTGGGCTGCGTTGCTGGAAAACTGGCCGGAAATCCAGCGCCAGGCCAGGCGTTGGAGCCTGGTTCAGGGTGCGCGTTCCGACCTCGCGACAGGTCTGGTGCAGTTTTGTACAAATTAGATATGATATGCGGCCTGTTTTTTGTCACTCATCCACATCGGATATTCGTATGAAAACCGCTCAAGAGTTCCGCGCTGGCCAGGTAGCCAACATCAATGGCGCCCCCTGGGTCATCCAGAAAGCCGAGTTCAACAAATCCGGCCGTAACAGCGCCGTCGTGAAGATGAAGCTGAAGAACCTGCTGACCGGCGCCGGCACCGAGACCGTGTTCAAGGCCGACGACAAGCTGGAGCCGATCATCCTCGAACGCAAGGAAGTAACCTACTCCTACTTCGCGGACCCGCTGTACGTGTTCATGGACACCGAGTTCAACCAGTACGAGATCGAGAAAGCCGATCTGGAAGGCGTCATGGCCTTCATCGAAGACGGCATGACCGACGTCTGCGAAGCCGTGTTCTACAACGATCGCGTGATCTCCGTCGAACTGCCGACCACCATCGTTCGCGAAATCGTCTACACCGAGCCGTCCGTCCGTGGCGACACCTCCGGCAAAGTGATGAAGACCGCTCGCCTGGCCAACGGCTCCGAGCTGCAAGTATCCGCCTTCTGCGAAATCGGTGATTCCATCGAGATCGATACCCGCACCGGCGAGTACAAGTCCCGCGTCAAGGCCTGAGCCTTTTAGCGAGACGGAAAAAGCCCCGCAATTGCGGGGCTTTTTCATTTCCGTCGTTCGTTATTTCAGATGTGCCTTCAGTGCCTCGCCGGCCTGCTGCATGGCGGCGCGGGTGCCCGGGACCTTGGCCAGCACGTTGAGCAGGCCGAAGTCGTGGATCATGCCGTTGTAGCGCACCGAGGTGACCTCCACGCCGGCGGCATCCAGTTTGCGGGCGTAGGCTTCGCCTTCGTCACGCAGCACGTCGAACTCGGCGGTCTGCACCAGGGCCGGCGGCAGCCCCTTCAGTTGCTCCAGCGATGCCTGCAGCGGCGAGGCGTAGATCTCCGCGCGCTGGCGCGGGTCGGTGGTGTAGCTGTCCCAGAACCACTTCATCATGTTGCGGGTGAGGAAGTGGCCGTTCTCGAACTGGTTGTAGGACGCGTTGTTGAAGTTCGCGTCGGTCACCGGCCAGAGCAGGGCCTGGAAGCGCAGCTTGGGCGTGCCCTTGTCCTTGGCCATCAGCGCGACCACCGCGGCCATGTTGCCGCCGACGCTGTTGCCGGCCACCGCCAGGCGCTTGCCATCCACGCCGATCTCCTTGCCATGCTCGGCTACCCATTGGGTGGCGGCGTAGGCCTGGTTGATGGCGGTCGGATACTTCGCTTCGGGGGAGGGCGTGTAGTTGACGTACACCGCCACCGCGCCGGACTCGGCCACCAGGTCGCGGATCAGGCGCTCATGGGTGGGGTAGTCGCCCAGCACCCAACCGCCGCCGTGGAAGAACATGAAGACCGGCAGGATGCCGTTCGCGCCAGCGGGGCGGACGATGGTCAGGTCGATCTTCTGGCCGTTGGCCTCGATGGTCTTCTGGCTGACATCGGCCTTCGGCAGCTCCAGCTTCACGCTGGCCTGGGCGCCGACCAGCACGGCACGGGCGTCCTTGGGCACCAGGGTCTCCAGGGGCTTGCCGCCGCCCGCGGCCAGGGCTTCGAGGAAGGCCTGGGTGTTGCGTTCCACACCGGGACCACCCGCTGCGAAGGCATGGCTGACGGAAAGGGCGAGAAGGCTGCCGGCGACGAGGGTGCTGATCGATTTCATGGTTGTATTCCCGATTTGATTTGATTTGATTAGATGGCTAAAATCTTGCGCGCTAAGTAAGTGCGTGAGGCAGAAGTTAATCGGGATTTATTTAGTGCGCAAGGTATTTGTTGGAAGACGTTGGAATAACGCCTCGATCTTTTGCGAATAAGGCCGTCAGACGGCCTTGCCCAGGCTCCCGCGCAGGGATACCAGCTCGTCCTTCAGTTGGCCCAGCTGCTCCGTGTTGCGCTCGGTGGCGGCAACGATGCAAGCGGGCACGACCTTGGCCTTTTCCTGGAGGGCGCGGCCCTGCTCGGTGAGGCGCAGTTCCACCACGCGCTCATCCTTGCTGCTGCGGGTGCGGGTGATCAGGCCTTCGGTTTCCAGGCGTTTGAGCAGGGGCGTGACGGAACCGGGGTCGGTAAGCAGGCGGTTGCTGATTTCGCCCACGGTGATGCCGTCGCCCTCCCAGAGCACCATCATGGCGAGGTATTGCGGGTAGGTCAGGCCGAGTTCCTGGAGCAGGGGCTTGTAGACCTTGGTCATCATCAGGGAGGTGGAATAGAGGGCGAAGCAGAGCTGGTTGTCGAGCAGCAGCTCCTTGCAGGGTGCGTTGGACATGGTGGTCTCCAGGGGCAGTGATGGTGACTAATTTAGCGCGCAAGCCTTTCGTGGGCAAAATTCATTTTGCCCATGGCCGCGGAGGGGATTCTTGCGTTGCCCCGGCCACGGGCCACACTTGTCGGGTCAATCACTGCAAGGGCTGCCCCATGGACAATCTGCAAAACCCCTACCAGGCGCCTCAGGCGGAACTCACGGCCGATGGCACGGCGGAGCTCGTGCTCGCTTCCCGTTGGGTACGCCTTGGCGCGGTGCTGATCGATGGCCTGATCATGAGCCTGGTGACGGTGCTGGTGGCCTTCTTCACCGGCACCTACTCGGCGCTCGCCGAAGGCACCGCGCCCAGCCTGGGTGTGCAACTGGTGAGCTTCGTGGTGGGCTTGGTGGCGTTCATCATCGTCAACGGCCGCCTGCTGAAGAACTACGGTCAGACGGTGGGCAAGCGGCTGCTGAAAATCGCCATCGTCGACCTGAACGGCCATGTCCCCGACCTGGGCAACGTGCTGCTCAAGCGCTACCTGGTCTGGTGGCTGCTGGCCTATGTGCCGCTGGTGGGTGGGCTGATCCTGCTGGTGAACTACCTGTTCATCTTCCGCGCCGATCGCCGTTGCCTGCACGACCTGCTGGCCGGGACCCGGGTGGTGCTGGTGCCGCGCTGATCAGCCGCGGCCCAGGTCGGCGAGGGCCAGGTCCCAGGGTGGGGTCGGGCCGAAGCGGCGCTTGAGAAACTCCATGAGCAGCCGGCTCCGCGAGCTGGCTTCTCCCTCCAGACGCAGGGCATAGATCCCGCTGGGTTCGGGCGCGGGCAGGCCGTTTTCGCAGAACAGCGGCTGCAACTCACCCCGTACCAGGTATTCGCCGATCAGCCAGGTCGGCAGGTGGGCGATCCCGAGCCCCGCCAGGGCGCTGAACAGCAGCGCCTCGGCATTGTTGGCGGTCATGCGCATCCGCCCCGGTCGAATCTGCTGCAACTTGCCTTCCACTTCGAAGCGCCAGGCATAGGGCGGGGCCAGGGCGTCCCAGTCCAGGCCGTCGTGCTCCGGCAGTTCCCGTGGATCGCGGGGAATGCCGCGCCGGCGCAGGTAGTCGGGGCTGGCGCAGAGTACGCGGACCAAAGGCGCCAGTGGCGTGGCGACCAGGCGGGTATCGGCCAGCGGGCCGATGCGCAGCACCAGGTCGACCTGGCCGAGGTTTTCCCCCTGCATGTCGATGAAGCTGTCGATCAGTCGCAACTGCACGTCCAGGCCCGGATAGGTGCGGAGGAACTCGGCGATGGCCGGTGCCAGGTGGCGGCGACCGAACGGCGCGGGGGCGTCGATGCGGATCAGGCCCTCCGGCGCGCTGCTGAGGGACACGGCCTCGGCGCGGGCCAGGCGCAGTTCCGCGAGTACCCGCTTGGCCCGCTCGGCAAACGCCAGGCCCGCCGGGGTGGCCCTGACCGCGTGGGTGCTGCGGACGAACAGGCTGCTACCCAGGGCCTTTTCCAGGGCGTCGATGCGCCGCGCCACCGCCGATGGCGTCAACGGATGACGGCGGGCGGCGGCGGAGAAGCTGCCGGCCTCCAGGACGTCGAGGAAAAGGGCCAGTTGTTCGGTAAGCGCGTCGGGGTTCATTTGATTGCCTGTGCGAGTTACGCAAAGCCATTGTGCGCTGCTGTGCGTTTCCGAGGCAACGAAGCGGGGGTAGCATCCGCCCATCTGATTGGGAGGCGTCATGGATCTGCTGGTTGTGGTGATGAATATCGTGCTGGGCGCACTGCTCGGCACCCTGGGCGGGTTGTTCGGCATCGGTGGCGGACTGATCGCCATCCCCGCCCTGGGCGTGCTCTTCGGGCTGGACCAGCAACTGGCCCAGGGGACGGCCCTGGTGATGGTGGTGCCCAACGTGCTGCTGGCGCTCTGGCGCTACCACCAGCGCAACCGCATCGATCCGCGTCATGCGTTGCTGCTGGCGGTGACCAGCTTCGCGTGCGCCTGGTTGACCTCGCTCTTCGCCGTACGGGTGAACGCGGAAAGCATGCGCCTGGCCTTCATCGGCTTCCTGCTGGCGCTGGCGGCCTACAACCTGGCGCGGATGTTCATGGCCAAGGCCCGGGCCAGCGCCGAACTGCGCCAGCCCTGGCCCTGGCTGGGGGTGCTGGGTGGCGTGGCGGGGGCCGCGGGTGGCCTGTTCGGTGTGGGCGGCGCGGTGATCGCCACGCCGGTACTGACCAGCGTGTTCGGTACCAGCCAGGTGGTGGCCCAGGGACTCTCCCTGGCGCTGGCGGCACCGAGTACGGCGGTGACCCTGGCGACCTACGGCCTGCATGGCCACGTGAACTGGGCCATGGGCGTGCCGCTTGCGCTGGGTGGCCTGCTCAGCATCAGCTGGGGAGTACGCCTGGCCCATGCCCTGCCGGAGCGGGTGCTGCGCTCGATGTTCTGCGCCTTCCTGTTGCTCTGCGCGGTGCTGCTGGCGGTCAAGTGAGGGTCAGGCGCGGAAGCCTTCGATGATGTGCTCGGCCAGGGTATCGGTCACCGGCGACTGATGGCGCTCGTTGCGCAGCAGCATGATGTTGCTCAGGGGCAGCTGGGGCAGACCTTCGGCCTCGCCGAGAATGCGCAGGTCGGGGGTGATCAGGCTCTGCAGCTGCGCGGTTACCGCGAGGCCCGCCGAGACCACCGCCATGAGCGCCGAGAGGCTGGGGCTGGTGTAGGCGACCCGGTACTCGCGGCCCATGGCGTCGAGGGCGTTGCAGGCCCAGGCGCGGCAGAAACAGTCGCTGTTGAACATGGCCAGCGGCAGGGGCGTCTGCTCGTGGGGGTTGAAGCCCACGGCCTCGGCCCAGACGAAGTGCTCCTGGCGCAGCAGCTCGCCGATCTCATGTCCCGGCATGCGGGTGACGATGGAGAGGTCCAGGTCCTGGCGTTGCAGCAGCTGGGCACTCGATTCGCAATGCACCTCCACCTGCACCAGGGGATAGGCCTGGGCGAAGCGCGAGAGGATGCCCGGCAGGAAGCGCATCACATAGTCGTCCGGCGTGCCGATGCGCACCGACCCCACCATGTGCGGCTCGCGCAGGGTGTTCATCACTTCCCCATGCAGCTTGAGTATCCGTCGGGCGTAACCCAGCAGGATCTGCCCTTCGGCGGTGAGCCTGACCTGGCGGCCGTCGCGCTCGAACACCGAACGCTGCAGCACGTCTTCTTCCAGCCGCTTCATTTGCATGCTCACGGCCGACTGGGTGCGGTTGACCACTTCGGCGGCGCGGGTGAAACCGCCGTAGTCGGCGATGGCGACGAAGGTGCGCAGCAGTTCGGTATCGATGGCTGGGTAGTTCATTCATCAAATCCTGAGATGCAATGCATAAGAAACATTCGTTGGATTGATCTTAGTCCCGGACGGAAACTGGCGCCAACCCCACTGGGAGGGCTACAAGATGAAAGGTCAACAAGGCTTTATCGGTACTTCGCACCAGGCTCATTCCGAGCATCACGCAAGCTGGCTCGCCGCCGCCTGGCACACGATCAGGCGCTGGGAGCAACTGGCCTACGAGCGCGAGCAACTCGCCCGGATGAGCGATGAGATGCTCAAGGACATCGGCCTGTCCCGTGGCGATGTGATGGAGGAGAGCGAGCGACACTTCTGGGAAGACCCGCTGAAGAAGTGACGCAGGCAGGCGGCCCGCCGGCGATGAAGCCCAGGCGGGCCGCACTTTTGATGAATGGACGCAAAGGAAGGGAACCATGTCGAATACCCACGAACTGGCGCAATTGAACATCGCCGTGATGCAGGCGCCGCTGGATTCCCCGGCGATGGCCGATTTCGTCGCCAACCTCGAGCGCATCAACGCCCTGGCCGAAGCCTCGCCGGGATTCGTCTGGCGTTTGCAGGACGAAGCGGGCGATGCCACGGCGATTCGCCCGTTCGGCGACGAGGTGCTGGTCAACCTCTCGGTCTGGCAGAGCGTCGAGGCGCTGCGCGAGTACGTCTACCGGTCTGCCCATGCGGACATGCTCAAGCGCCGTAATGAATGGTTCACCCGCGACGGCCAGGCGCACATGGTGTTCTGGTGGGTGCCCCGCGGTCACCGGCCGGATGTGCAGGAGGCGGCCGCCAGGCTGGCCATGCTGCGTGAACAGGGTCCTACGCCGGCGGCCTTCACCTTCCGCCAGTCCTTCCTGGCGCCGGACCAAAGCGTGCCTTTTGCGCCCTTCGACCGCGAAAGCCAGGTGGGCTGATGCTACTTTGAAGCGTCATTCCCCCGCCGGCACCGAGTCCATGACGCTGACCCTTTCCCTACCCGAAGCTCGTCGCCTGGCCCTGGTCGCCCAGGGTTTCGCCCGTGCGCCCCGTGGCGCTATCCGCCATCGCCAACTGCTGGCGCAACTGGGGACGCTCGGGGTGGTGCAGATCGACTCGGTGAACGCCCTGGTGCGTTCCCACTACCTGCCGGCCTTTTCCCGTCTGGGCCACTACGACCGCGAACTGCTGGATGACCTGGCCTGGGGCAAGCCCCGGCGCCGGGCACTGTTCGAGTACTGGGGCCACGAGGCTTCGCTGCTGCCGCTGGAGCTCTATCCGCTGATGCGCTGGCGCATGCGCCGGGCGGCCAATGGCCAGGGCATCTACCAGCAGCTGGCACGTTTCGGTTTCGAGCAGCGGGAGGTGATCGAGCGGGTCCTGCAGGCCGTGCGCGAACAGGGCGCGCTGGGGGCCGGGGCGTTGAGCACGCGGGAGGAGCGTGCCGGCCCCTGGTGGGACTGGAGCGCGGAAAAACACGCGATGGAATGGCTGTTCGCCGCAGGCGAAGTGACGGTGGCCGGTCGCCGTGGCTTCGAGCGCCTCTACGACCTGCCGGAACGGGTGATTCCCTCCGATCTGCTGAACCAGGACGAACTGCCCGAAGCCGAGGCTCAACGCCAGTTGCTGCTGCGCGCCGCCCAGGCGCTCGGCGTGGCCACCGAGCGCGACCTGCGGGATTACTACCGCCTGGATACCGCTGACAGCCAGGCGCGACTGGCCGAACTGGTGGAAGAGGGCGCGCTGCAGGCCGTGCAGGTCAATGGCTGGAAGCAGCCCGCCTACTGCGTGGGTGAGCCCAGGGTGCCGCGCAAGGTGCGCGCCAGCGCGCTGCTGTCGCCCTTCGATTCGCTGATCTGGGAGCGGGGGCGCACCGAGCGCCTGTTCGACTTCCGCTACCGCCTGGAAATCTACACCCCCCAGCACAAGCGCCAGTACGGCTACTACGTGCTGCCGTTCCTGCATGACGAGCGCCTGGCCGCCCGCGTCGACCTGCGCGCCGAACGCGCCCAGGACCGCCTGGCAGTACATGCCCTGCACGAGGAAGAGCACGGATTGAGCGAGGCCGGCATGCAGGCGCTGGCGGAGAACCTGCGCAGCATGGCGGCCTGGCTGGGCCTGGCGGAGGTGGCGGTGACCTGCCGCCGGCCCGGGACGCTGCGCCTACAGGCGTACCTGGGATGATCTGAATGCACTTGTGGGGGCGAATTCATTCGCCAGTTTGTAGGATGGGTTGAGCTTGCGATACCCATCGGCGATGTGATGGGTATCGCTCCGCTCAACCCATCCTACGATTTGCCAACCTGCTCCGAGGTGTGCAGGGGAATGAGGTCGGATCAGCGGCGGATCTGCTTCAGGGTCTCGGCGATCAGGAAGGCCAGCTCCAGTGACTGGTCGGCGTTCAGGCGCGGGTCGCAGTGGGTGTGGTAGCGGTCGGAGAGGCCGTCTTCGGTGATGGGGCGGGCGCCGCCGATGCATTCGGTGACGTTCTGCCCGGTCATCTCGATATGGATGCCGCCGGCGTGGCTACCCTCGGCCTGGTGCACCTCGAAGAACTGCTTGACCTCACCGAGGATGCTGGCGAAGTCGCGGGTCTTGTAGCCGCTGGAGGCCTTGATGGTGTTGCCGTGCATGGGGTCGGAACTCCACAGCACCTTGCGGCCTTCGCGTTCGACGGTACGGATCAGGCGCGGCAGGTGCTCGCCCACCTTCTCGGCGCCCATGCGCACGATCAGGTTGAGGCGGCCGGGATCGTTGTCCGGGTTGAGGATGTCGATCAGGCGGATCAGCTCTTCACTGTCCATGCTCGGTCCGACCTTGACCCCGATGGGGTTGCCGACGCCGCGCAGGAACTCCACATGGGCGCCATCCAGCTGGCGGGTGCGATCGCCGATCCAGAGCATGTGCGCCGAGCAGTCGTACCAGCCGCCGGTGAGGCTGTCGCGGCGTACGAAGGCCTGCTCGTAGTTCAGCAGGAGCGCTTCATGGGCGGTGAAGAAGCTGGCTTCGCGCAGCTGCGGCGAGCTGTCCAGGCCGCAGGCGCGCATGAAGGCCAGGGCTTCGTCGATGCGCCCGGCCAGTTGGCTGTACTTCTCGGTGAGCGCCGAGTTGGCGATGAAGTCGAGGTTCCACTGGTGCACCTGGTGGACGTCGGCGAAGCCGCCCTGGGCGAAGGCGCGCAGCAGGTTGAGGGTGGCGGTGGCCTGGTGGTAGGCCTGCAGCAGGCGTTCCGGGTCCGGCACGCGGCTGGCGGCGTCGAAGCCGATGCCGTTGACGATGTCGCCACGGTAGGCGGGAAGGGTGATATCGCCCTGGGTTTCGTTACCGGATGAACGCGGTTTGGCGAACTGGCCGGCCATGCGCCCCACCTTCACCACCGGGCAGCCGGCGGCGAAGGTCATGACGATGGCCATCTGCAGCAGCACCTTGAAGGTGTCGCGGATCTTCGCGGCGGAGAATTCGACGAAGCTTTCCGCGCAGTCGCCGCCCTGGAGCAGGAAGGCACGGCCTTCGGTGACCTCGGCGAACTGGCGGCGCAGCTCGCGCGCTTCGCCGGCGAAGACCAGCGGCGGGTAGCTCGCCAGGGTCTGCTCGACGTGGGCCAGCTTGGCGGCGTCGGGGTACTCGGGCTGTTGCTGGATGGGTTTGTCCCTCCAGCTTTCAGGGCTCCATTCTTGGCTGCTCATCAGGTTCTCGACAGGGCTGCTTGCGGTAGATGAAGCATGGTAACCGAAAGGCCTGGAGCCGGCGCTAGGCGCGGTAGCAGAGCAGCATGCCGCAGAGCGCGAGCAGCAGGTGGATGGCGGTGCGGAAATGCGCCTCGGCCAGGCGCCGGTGCAGGTATTCGCCCACCACCACGCCCAGGGCGAGCAGCGGCGCATAGACGGCGATGCGGGGCAGCGCCGGCGCCAGGCTGCCATCGAGCAGGAAGGCCAGGGTCAGCAGGCTGTTCAGGCCGAACCAGACGCACAGCAGGGTGGCGCGCAGGCGCGCCTTGTCCAGCGCGGTGCCGGCCAGGGCATGCACCAGCAGCGGGCCGCCTGAGGCGAACAGGCCGTGGCTGATGCCGGCGGCGCCGGTCTGCAGGCGAGTCATCCAGGCTGGCGTGTGGCCCCGGGGCTTGCCGCGCAACAGCTCGCGCAAGGCGAAACCGAGGATCAGCACGCCGAAGCCCAGTTTCATCGCGCCTTCTTCCAGCCAGGGCCGCAGGCCGTAGCCGAACAAGGTGCCCACCAGCATGCCGGGCAGGACGGTGACCAGCAGTAGGCGCCATTGCACCAGCCGCCGGTGGCGCCAGGCGAGGAAGCCGCTCATGAGAATGTTCAGCGGCACCAGGACCGGCAGCAGATCGTGGATCGGCAGCAGCAGGGCGCCCAGGGACAAGGCGACGACGGTGCTGCCGAAGCCGGTGATGGCTTCCAGGGTGTAGGCCAGCAGGATGAACCCGCCGAGGGCCAGCCAGGTGACCTCCATCAACCCAGCTCTCCGGCGAAGCGCCGGGACATCTGCCGGTAGTAGAAAGCCGGCGCCAGCCGCCAGAGCAGGCTGGCGAGCCAGCTGCCGCGGTCGGGGAACAAGCGCTGCTGGCGGGCGTCGGCGCCGCCGAGGATCTGCCCGGCCATCCAGGCGGCGCCGCGCACCTTGCCGATGGTCGAGCGCGGGTGTTGCGCCGGGCGCCCGTCGCCGCCCAGGGCGTTGCGTTCGATGGGGGTGTCGAGAAAGCTCGGGTAGACCATCAGCAGGCCGATGCCGTCGCGGGCGATCTCCGCGCGCAGCACTTCGAACGCCTGGGCCAAGGCGCTCTTGGCCGCGCAGTAGCCGGCACGGCCGAGCACCGGCATCCAGCCGGCCATGGAGCCGATGGCGATCACCTGGCCACGGCTTTCGCGCAGCAGCGGCAGGCTGGCGATGGTCAGTTCCAGGGGGGCGTGATAGTCCACCGCCATCACCCGGCGCAGCACTTCCGGGCGGGTGTGCACGGTGGGCGAACGATGGGTGATGCCGGCGTTGTTGATCAGCAGGTCGAGGCGGCCGAACCGCGCGCGGCAGGCTGAGACGAGCTGCCCCTGGACCTCGCCGACGGTGATGTCGCCGGCCACGCCCAGGACCCGCTCTTCGCCCAGCTCCGCGACCCGCGCGGCGAGGCCGGCGGCGTCCAGGTCGGAGAGCAGCAGGGCGTCGCCACGGGCGTGACAGGCGCGCGCCAGTTCCCAGCCGAGGCCGCTGGCGGCGCCGGTAATCAGGACCACCCGCATCATTGCGTGGCCTGGACGGCCAGTTCCGGGGCGTTGCCCAGGCCCTGGCGCAGTTCGGCGATGTGTTGTTTCACCTGGCTGCGGTAGGTGTCCTTGTGCACGTAGTAGGCCATGCGTTCCAGTTCGAGGTAGGCGTAGCCGCCGTCCAGGCGCTTGCCGGCGCGCTCCGCTTTCAGCGCCCGGAAGCTTGCCGCCTGGGCGCTGCGCGCCTGCTGCTGGCGGATGTACAGGGCCACCAGTTCGGCCTGCTCGGCGCGGCCCTGCCAGCCCAGGCCCGAGGCTTCGACCATGCCCATCATGAAGAGGTCGTCGTACTCTGGGTGGAAGATGTTCAGGTACAGGTTCGGCGCCCCGGCGCGCTCGGGCCAGTTCAGCTCGGCGCGAGCGATGAAGGGGTAGTCCAGCTTGTAGCCGGTGGCCTGGAGAATCAGGTCGTACTCGGCGCGTTCGCCATCGCTGAAGGTCACCTGCTTGCCGTCGATCGCGCTGATGTCGCGGCGGGCCCGGATATCGCCATGGCCCAGGTGGTGCAGGACCAGTGAGTTCATCACCGGGTGGGATTCGTACAGGCGGTAGTCCGGGTCGGGCAGGCCGTACTGCGACGGCTTGCCCACCAGAACGCGAACCAGCAGGCCATCGACCAGTTGCTTGAGCCGGCGCGGCAGCTTGACGGCGCCGCCGAAGGTGTCGGTGGGGCGGCCGAGCAGGAACTTGGGCAGGAAGTAGTAGCCCCGGCGTACCGACAGGTCCACTGAGCGGGCGCGGTGCACGGCGTCGACGGCGATGTCGCAGGCCGAGTTGCCGCAACCTACCAGCAGCACGCGCTTGCCCTCGAACAGGCTCGGGGAACGGTAGTCCGCCGAATGCATGAGTTCGCCGTCGAAGTGGCCGGGCAGGGCGGGGCGATTGGGTTGGTGCAGGGTGCCGTTGGCGATCAGCACTCCGTCGAACCGTTCTTCGCGGCGGCGGCCTTCCTGTTCGCTGATCACTTTCCAGCCGTGCTCCAGGCGTTCCAGCTTGAGCACGCGGGTATTGAAGCGGTAGTGCCGATGGAGATCGAAGTGCCGGGCGTAGTCGCGGAAATAGCGGCGCATTTCGGTATGGTGCGGGTAGGGCGCCACGTCGGCGTCCATGGGGAACTCGCTGAACTCCGTGGTGCTTTTGGAGGAGATCAGGTGCGCCGAGTCGTACATGGTGCTGTGGGGGTTGTCGATGTCCCAGAGCCCACCGACATCGCCGTGAAGCTCGAAGCCGACGAAGGGGATGCCGTGTTTCTGCAGTTGGCGGGCGCTGCACAGGCCCATGGGACCTGCGCCGATAATGGCGTACATGCTGGATTCGACCTCTGCGCTGTTATTCTTGTGCGGTTTTCGCCCCCTCGGGGTGCGCGGTTGGGATTATGCCGGGAGCACCCGCTCCGGCTTCAATGGCAATAGGCGCCGGTGTTGCGCCGGGTTGGTGCGAAATGTCAGCACCGGCCTTCGAGGAGTGTTGAGCAAATGTCCGAGGAGCGCCTGCTCGCGGAAGTGCACGATGAATTCGGGGTGATCCGCGTCTACGAGGTCGGTCCCTACCGCATCCTCGAATTCGGCGAGGCGGTGGAGCAGAGCTGCGTGTTCACCACCGATCCGGCCTGGCTGGAGTACGACTACACCCGCGCCATGCTGCTGGGGGCGTTGTGCCACCCGGCGCCGGAGAATGCGCTGTTCCTCGGCCTGGGGGCCGGCACCCTGACCCAGGCGTGCCTGAAGTTCCTGCCGCTGGAAGACGTGGAAGTGATCGAGCTGCGCCCCGATGTACCGCGCCTGGCCATGGAATACCTGGGGCTGAGCGACGATCCGCGCCTGTATGTGCGGATCGGCGACGCGCTGGAGCTGCTGGACAGCGCCGAGCCGGCGGACCTGATCTTCGTCGACCTCTACACCGACCATGGGCCGGGTGTCGGCCACCTGGCGTGGAACTTCCTTGGTGCCTGCCAGAAGCGCCTGAGCCCGGGTGGCTGGCTGGTGATCAACCAGTGGGCCGGGGATGACGGCAAGCCCCTGGGCGCCGCACTGCTGCGGGGGCTCTTCCATCGCCATTACTGGGAGATACCGGTCAAGGAGGGCAACGTGGTGCTGCTGGTGCCCGCTGACCTGGACCAGCATCTGGACCTCGACGCCCTCAAGAGCAAGACCGAGGCCCTGGCACCGAGCCTGGGCTACTCGTTGCAGTCGCTTCTGGATGTGCTGCGGCCGGCGAGCTAGCCGCCGGGAGCGAATTCATTCTGGAAAGGGCTGCGTAGCAGCCCCTTTGGCCTTGCAGGGCAGACCTGCGGTCCGCTTGGCGAATGAATTCGCCCCCACAGGGCTACTTACCCTTGAAGTGCCCGTCGCGCCTTTCCAGCATGGCCCGCAGGCCTTCCTTGGCGTCGTCGCTGTCCAGCAGTTGCCGAGCCACGGTGGGCAGGTTGGCGGCCGCAGCCTTTTCCCCGTCGTCGAGGGTCTGGTGCGCCGAGGCCAGGGTCGCGCGGATGCCCAGGGGCGCCTGGGCCGCCACCCGTTCGGCCAGCCAGGTGGCCCTGGGGAGCAGGTCTTCGCTGGCCAGTACTTCCTGGACCAGGCCGAGGCGGTAGGCTTCGTGGGCGTCGAACTCGTCGCCCGTCAGCAGCCAGCGCATGGCGTTGCCCCAGCCGGCGATCTGATGCAGGCGCAGGGTGGCGCCGGCGAAGGGGAAGATCCCGCGCTGGACTTCCATCTGGGCGAAACGGGTGTTGCTGGCGCACAGGTTGATATCCGCCGCCAGCATCAGCTCGATGCCGATGGTGTAGCAGTAGCCCTGGGCCGCCACTATGAGCGGCTTGGTCAGGCGCGGTCCGCCGAAGGTGCCCCAGGGGTCGATGGCGCCGGCGGGCAATTGCCAGCCCTGGCGGAAGGTATCGCCCACGCTGGCCAGGTCCAGCCCTGCGGTGAAGTGTTCGCCATGGGCGAAGATCAGTGCGCAGCGCAGGTTGTCGTCGCGTTCGTATTCGCCCAGGGCCAGTACCAGGTCGTCCAGCATGGGTTGGTCGAATGCATTGCGTTTTGGGCTGCGGTCGAGACCGATGAGCACGACGTGGCCGTGCTTTTCACGACTGACACGGCCGGCGGAACTGGAGGACATGGGCGGCTTTCCTCTGTGGGAGTGGCGGGAAGGCAGGTGGGATATAGACCCGCCACGGGACCTTGTCCATTGGCTCGCGCCGTACAGCGGCGATGAATATGACGCACCGAAAAAGCTGCACGCTGGTAAGAAATTTCCTGTACTATACGCGCCGGCCAATTGACGGCTCCGTTCAAGTACGCGTTTTTCTCCGAGGCATTTTGCCTTCGGCTGCAAGTCCGGCCTGCGGACTATCCTTGACGTTTCATCTCAATCCTAAAAAAGCGATCACGCAAATTCTCTACCAGGCTGCCAGGGTGACCCACAAGGTCCTTCACGGCATGTGCAGCCATGGAACAAGGGTCTTTGCGGATGCACACGAGGCAGACCCATGACCCAGGAAATCGGCGAATTCGCCGCGCTCGGACTTCATCCCAATGTTCTGGCCGCCATCTCGGCGGTCGGCTATGAAGAGCCGTCCCCCATCCAGGCCCAATCGATTCCGGTGATCCTCGCCGGTCACGACATGATTGGCCAGGCCCAGACCGGTACCGGCAAGACCGCAGCCTTCGCGCTGCCGATCCTGTCCCGCATCGATCCGGCCAAACGTGAGCCGCAGGCGCTGATCCTGGCACCGACCCGCGAGCTCGCACTGCAAGTTGCCACCGCCTTCGAAACCTACGCCAAGCAGATGCCTGGCCTGAGTGTGGTCGCCGTTTACGGTGGCGCACCCATGGGGCCGCAGCTCAAGGCCCTGCGCCAGGGCGCCCAGGTGATCGTGGCCACTCCGGGCCGTCTCTGCGACCACCTGCGTCGTGATGACAAGCTGCTCGCCACCGTGCAGCAGCTGGTGCTGGACGAAGCGGACGAGATGCTCAAGCTCGGCTTCATGGACGACCTCGAAGTGATCTTCGAAGCCCTGCCGGAAAGCCGCCAGAGCGTGCTGTTCTCCGCCACGCTGCCGCCGTCGATCCGTTCGATCGCCGAGCGTCACCTGCGCAACCCGCAGCACGTCAAGATCGCCGCCAAGACCCAGACCGTGGCGCGCATCGAGCAGGCCCACCTGATGGTCCATGCCGACCAGAAGACCGGTGCTGTGCTGCGTCTGCTGGAAGTCGAGGAATTCGACGCGCTGATCGCCTTCGTGCGTACCAAGCAGGCGACCCTCGACCTGGCCAGCGCCCTGGAAGCCAAAGGCTACAAGGCCGCCGCGCTGAACGGCGATATCGCCCAGAACCAGCGTGAGCGCGTGATCGAGTCCCTCAAGGATGGTCGTCTGGACATCGTGGTCGCCACCGACGTGGCTGCCCGTGGTATCGATGTGCCGCGCATCACCCACGTGTTCAACGTGGATATGCCCTACGACCCGGAATCCTACGTACACCGTATCGGCCGTACCGGCCGTGCCGGTCGCGATGGCCGTGCGCTGCTGCTGGTGACGCCGCGTGAGCGCCGCATGCTGCAGGTGATCGAGCGTGTGACCGGTCAGAAGGTTGCCGAAGTGCGCCTGCCCAACGCCCAGCAAGTGCTGGACGCGCGCATCAAGAAGCTGACCAGCGCCATCGCTCCGCTGGTGGTCGAGGCCGAAGCCAACTACGGCTCGCTGCTGGATCGCCTGATTGCCGATATCGGTTGCAGCCCGCGCGCCCTGGCCGCGGCCCTGCTGCAGAAGGCTACCAATGGTCAGGCCCTGAACCTGGCCGATGTCGAGCGCGAGCAGCCGCTGGTGCCGGGCTTCCAGGCCCGCGAGCCGCGCGAGCGTCGTGAGCGTGATGGTGGCGAGCGTGGTGGTGAGCGTGGTGAGTACCGCGAGCGCCGTGCACCGATGCCGCTGGCCGAAGGCCGCGTGCGTTGCCGCACCGCTTTGGGTACTCGCGACGGCATCGCCGCGAAGAACCTGCTGGGCGCGATCCTCAACGAGGGTGGCATTGCTCGCGAAGCCATCGGTCGCATCCAGATCCGCGAAACCTTCAGCCTGATCGAGCTGCCGGAAGAAGGCCTCGACCGCCTGCTGGGCAAGCTGAAGGACACTCGCGTGGCTGGTAAGCAGCTGAAGCTGCGTCGCTACCGCGAAGACTGATACTTCCTGCTGTAAACAGAAGAGCCCCGCATTGCGGGGCTTTTTTGTTTCACGAGCGCGGTGCCACAAGGGGCAGGGCCTGCTCCACCTGTAGGAGCGATTTCAATCGCGAAGCAGCCCGAAGGGCTGCCCTGGTCAACGGGTCGCTGCGTGGCCCAGGCACGAATGAATAGTTAGTCGAACCGATAGATATCCATGCCCAGCGCACCCAGAGTGAAGCCGCTGTGCACCAGGCCGAAGCGGCCGCCGGCGCCACGGGCGAAGTAGAGCGGCAGCAGGTGCTCGTCCCGTGGGTGGTTGCGTGCCGCGTGGGGCGCCTGGCGGCGGTAGTCGTGCAGGGCATCGGTGTCGTCGGCCTGCAGGTGCTGAACCATCCAGTCGCGGAATTCCAGGGCCCAGGGGGTGACCACGTCGGGGCCGGCGCGCCAGTCCAGTTCGCCCAGGTTGTGGGTGATGCTGCCGGAGCCGATCAGCAGGATGCCGCGCTGGCGCAGGTCGGCCAGGGCCTGGCCGACGCGGGTCTGGAAGGCCGGACCGAGGCGGCTGGGCAGTGACAGCTGGAGTACCGGGATATCCGCCTCGGGGTACATCAGCGACAGCGGCACCCAGGTGCCATGGTCGAAGGGACGCTCGTCGTCCACGGCGGCGGGAAGCCCGGCCTCGCTCAGCAGGGCGGCGATCTCCCGGGCCAGGTCGGGCGCTCCGGGAGCCGGGTACTGCACGGCGTAGAGCGGCGGCGGGAATCCGTAGAAGTCGTGCCAGGTCTGCGGCTGGGCGCCGCCGCTGAGCAGCAGGCGATCACTTTCCCAGTGGGCGGAGACCACCAGAATCGCCGTTGGCCGCGGCAGGCTCGCGGCCAAAGTGGCAAGGGCCGGGCCGCTTGCGCCGGGCTCCAACGCGAGCATGGGGGAGCCGTGAGAAATGTAGAGGCTGGGTAGCATTTCGGATTTCCTCCGGTAGGATTCCGGCATCATCCGGGCTGGATATATCGATTTCCAGTATAAATTCTTGTGCCATTTGATCGAATTGATGGAGGGCTCGTGGACGAGCAATTCTGGCAGGTGCGTTGGGCGGAGAATCAGATCGGCTTTCACCAGGGCGAGGTCAATCCTTATCTGCAGCGCTACTGGTCGCGGCTTGGGCTGGCGCCGGGTAGCCAGGTGCTGGTGCCGCTCTGCGGCAAGACCCTGGATCTGGTCTGGCTGGCGGCGCAGGGGCACAGGGTGCTGGGGGTGGAGCTCGCCGAGCGGGCGGTGGAGGACTTCTTCGCCGAGCAGGGGCTCAGCCCCGAGGTGTCGCAGCAGGGGGCACTACGTCGCTACGCCGTAGACGCCATCGAGATTCTCCAGGGGGACTTCTTCGCGGTTGGCGCCGCCGATGTCGCCGAGTGCCAGGCGCTCTACGACCGCGCGGCGATCATCGCCCTGCCGCCGGCCATGCGCGACGACTACGTGGCGCACCTGGAGCGCATCCTGCCGAAGCCCTGCGACGGGCTCATGGTGACTCTCGACTACGAGCAGGCGCGCCTGGACGGGCCGCCGTTCTCGGTGCCGGAGGCCGAGGTACGGCGCCGCCTGGAGCCGGGCTGGAGCGTGGACATGCTGGAGCGTTGCGACGTGCTGGAGAACAACTGGAAGTTCGCTTCACGCGGGCTGGACAGCCTGCACGAGCCGGTCTTCCAGCTGCACCGAAAGTAGGGTGCGCCGCGCGCACCGATTCGGCCGTCGGCACGCAATACATGGGGCAAAAAAAGGTTCTTCGCGGATTCAGGGGGAAGAGCGAGTTGACAGTCAGGGAAGTGGGTAGATTGGCAGTCGCCAAACGAACCAACCCCCACTCCCTGCTGCCGCCGTGAATCCTATTGATCTTGCCGCTTTCTGGCCAGGCTACGACGTCGTCGCCTGCTGCCAATCCGATCACCACACCCTGTTGATCAGCCTGGAGCCCCAAGCCGAGCGTCTACCGGAGTGTGGTCGCTGCCGCCAGCCCTGCCCGTTGGTCCATGAGCGGCGCATCCGTCAGGTGCGCGAGCGCGACTTGCTGGACCAGCGGGTGGTGCTCCAGCTGCCCGTGCGCCGTGTCGACTGCCTCACCTGCGGGCGCATCACGGAGCACATTGACTGGTTGGCGCCGGCCTCCCGCTTGACCCAGCGCTTGCGGGTCTGGCTCGAAGGCTTGCTGCAGCTGCTGCCGATCAGCCACGTCAGCCGCCTCACCGGCCTGCACTGGCACACCCTCAAGACGCTCGACAAGCGCCGCCTCGAGGCGGCCGTGGGGACCTTTGAGCCCGGTGAGGTGCGGCGGCTGGTGATGGACGAGTTCGCCCTGCACAAGGGCCATCGCTACGCCACGGTGATCATGGATGCCGAGCGCACGCGGGTGTTGTGGGTCGGCCACGGTAATAGCCGTGAGGCGATCCGCCCGTTCTTCGAATTGCTCGGGGAGCACTGCCAGCAGATCGAGGCGGTGGCCATGGACATGAACACCGCCTTCGACCTCGAGGTGAAACGGCATTGCCCGCAGGCCGAGGTGGTGTACGACCTGTTCCACATGGTGGCGCGCTACGGCCGGGACGTGATCGACCGGATCCGGGTCGACCAGGCCAACCGCCTGCGCGAAGACAAACCGGCGCGCAAGGTGGTCAAGCAGAGCCGCTGGCTGCTGCTGCGCAATCGCGAAAACCTCAAGGACGGACAGGCCGTGCAGTTGCAGGAATTGCTCGCGGCCAACCAGCCACTGGCCACGGCCTACGTGCTCAAGGATGCATTAAAGGAAATCTGGTACGCCCCCAGTGTGCAGGACGGCTGGCGGCGCTGGCGTACCTGGCTGCGGCACGCCCGGGACAGCGGCCTCGCGCCGCTGCAACGCTTTGCCCGCAACCTGCGCAAGTACGCCCGGGGCATCCTCGCCAGCGCCCGCTTCCCCCTGCACACCAGTGTCCTGGAGGGCGTGAACAACCGCATCAAGGTGATCAAGCGCATGGCCTATGGCTTCCGCGACTCGGCCTACTTCTTCCTGAAAATCAAGGCCGCCTTCCCCGGGAAAGCGCGATGAACCCAAAAAAAGGGCGGCCATAGGGCCGCCCAAGTCAGTGTGAGTCGTTTCAGCCGCGGCGACGCAGGGCCTCGATGCGGTCTTCCAGCGGCGGGTGGGTCATCAGCAGGCCGGCGAGGCCGTGCTTCAGGCCACCGTTGATGCCGAAGGCGGTCAGGCTGTCGGGCATCTGCACCGGTACGCCCTGTTCGGCGCGCAGGCGCTGCAGGGCGCCGATCATGGCGTTGGTGCCGGCCAGGTTGGCGCCGGCTTCGTCAGCCTTGAACTCGCGTTTGCGGGAGAACCACATGACGATGATGCTGGCGAGGATGCCCAGGACCAGTTCGGCGAAGATGGTCGCGATGAAGTAGCCGATGCCGGGGCCTTCCTCGTTCTTCAGGATCACGCGGTCGACGAAGTTGCCGAAGATGCGCGCGAAGAACATCACGAAGGTGTTCACCACGCCCTGGATCAGCGCCAGGGTGACCATGTCGCCGTTGGCCACGTGGCCGATCTCGTGGGCCAGCACGGCCTTCACTTCGTCGGGGGAGAAGCGCTCCAGCAGGCCCTGGCTCACGGCTACCAGCGCGTCGTTCTTGTTCCAGCCGGTGGCGAAGGCGTTGGCCTCGTAAGCCGGGAAGATGCCGACTTCGGGCATCTTGATGCCGGCGTCGCGAGACAGTTGCTCGACGGTCTGCAGCAGCCATTGCTCATGGCGGGTGCGCGGCTGGGTGATGATTTCGGTGCCGGTGCTCATCTTCGCCATCCACTTGGAGATGAACAGCGAGATCAGGGAGCCGGCAAAGCCGAACACCGCACAGAAAATCAGCAGGCTGCCGTAGTTCTGGCCGGTGAACCGGTCTACGCCCAGCAATCTCAGGGTGATGCTGGCTATCACCAGTACTGCAAGGTTCGTGGCCAGGAACAACAGAATGCGCATCATGATTGGAACGGTCTCCTCACGGCGGAAAGCGGTTTGGTATGCGGGGGTATATAAGGGGCAGCCCTGGCGTATTCAACCAGGGACTATTTCAAACTATGTCGTCTGAAGCGTCCGTACCGCTCACGAAGATTAGCCGAGTCACGCGTACGAGGTGTTCGCTGTCAGCGTTACGAATTGCGTCGCGCAGTTGCTGCGCGAGGCTGGCGCGGACCCGCAGGATGCTCGCGGGCAGTGTTTCCCGGCCGTCCAGCACGCCTGGCAGCGTGCGGGACAGGCGCAGGAAACCCTTTTCGGTCAGCACCGCCTGGTCCAGGGCTTCGAAGCGAATGGTGCTGTCGAAGCGCAGATAGCCTTCGTCGGCCAGCCAGAGCAGGGCGCCCAGGCAGCTTTCGTGGCGTTTGCTGGGCAGACCGAACTCGTCCGGCTCCGACGGGCCGATCAGGTCTTCCACATAGAGGGCGATGCGCCGAGGGAAGGCCTGGTACAGCTGTAGCAGGCCGGTGGCGCAGTCCTTGTAGAAGTCGTCGATCTGCAGGTCCATGGGGGCGTTACTGGCGATACGACTTGAGGAAACCGCCGATGCGTCCGATGGCCTGCTCCAGGTCGTCCACGCGGGGCAGGGTGACGACGCGGAAGTGGTCCGGCCACGGCCAGTTGAAGGCGGTGCCCTGGACGATCAGCAGCTTTTCTGACAGCAGCAGGTCGAGGACGAACTTCTCGTCGTTGTGGATCGGGCAGACCTTGGGGTCGATCCTGGGGAACGCATAGAGCGCGCCCATGGGCTTGACGCAGCTGACGCCGGGGATGTCGTTGAGCAGTTCCCAGGCGCGGTTGCGCTGCTCCAGCAGGCGACCGTTGGGCAGCACCAGGTCATTGATGCTCTGGTAGCCGCCGAGGGCGGTCTGGATGGCGTGCTGGCTTGGTACGTTGGCGCACAGGCGCATGTTGGCCAGGATGTCGATGCCTTCGATGTAGCTCTGGGCCTTCTGCTTGGGGCCGGAAATGGCCACCCAGCCGGAACGGAAGCCGGCCACGCGGTAGGACTTGGACAGGCCGTTGAAGGTCAGGCAGAGCACGTCCGGCGCCAGGGAGGCGGTGGAGATGTGCACGGCTTCGTCGTAGAGGATCTTGTCGTAGATCTCGTCGGAGAAGACCACCAGGTTATGCTGGCGCGCCAGTTCCACCATGCCTTCCAGGACTTCCTTGGAGTACACGGCGCCGGTGGGGTTGTTCGGGTTGATGATCACCATGGCCTTGGTGTTCGGGGTGATCTTGGCCTTGATGTCGTCCAGGTCCGGCCACCAGTTGGCCTGTTCGTCGCACAGGTAGTGCACCGGCTTGCCGCCGGCCAGGCTCACCGAGGCGGTCCAGAGCGGATAGTCCGGCGCCGGGATCAGCACTTCGTCACCGTTGTTGAGCAGCGCCTGCAGGCACATCACGATCAGCTCGGACACGCCGTTGCCGAGGTAGATGTCCTCGATGCCGATGCCTTCCACCTGCTTCTGCTGGTAGTACTGCATCACCGCCTTGCGCGCGCTGAACAGGCCCTTGGAGTCGCTGTAGCCCTGGGCGGTGGGGAGGTTGCGGATCACGTCCTGGAGGATTTCCTCCGGGGCTTCGAAACCGAACGGCGCCGGGTTGCCGATGTTCAGCTTGAGGATGCGATGGCCTTCCTCTTCCAGGCGTTTGGCGTGCTTGAGCACCGGTCCACGAATGTCGTAGCAGACATTGGCGAGCTTGTTCGATTTGCTGACCTGCATGATGCGTGAATGTCCCGAGGTGGAAAGAGTCGCGCAAGCGACGGGGATCGATGCGCCTTGGCAGCCTGTAACGCCGCTGCCAGACTGGCGTCTGATGAATCGCGCATGATACGTGCGGCCCGATGGCCCGAAAAGGTCGGGAGCGGGATTTTTACTACTGCCGAGGACTGTCATGGACAAGCTTGAAAAACCCCTGGATAGCTGGCGCGAGGAGCTTTCCGACGCCCAGTTCCACGTCTGCCGCCTGGGCGGCACCGAGCGTGCCTTCACCGGTGAGTACCATGCCACCAAGACGCCGGGCATCTACCATTGCGCCTGCTGCGGCGAGGCGCTGTTCGATTCCGATGCCAAGTACGATTCCGGCAGCGGCTGGCCGAGCTACTTCCAGCCGCTGGCCAAGGACGTCATCACCGAGCTCGAGGACTTCAGCCACGGCATGCACCGCATCGAAGTGCGCTGCGCCCGCTGCGACGCCCACCTGGGTCATGTCTTCCCCGATGGTCCGCGCCCCACGGGGATGCGCTACTGCATCAACTCGGTGTCGCTGAAGCTCGAACCGCGCTGAATCGGGCGGTGTAGCCAGGCTCGCCGAGAGGCGGGCCTTTTCATAGAGAAATTAAATTGCGCGCAATTTAATTGTTGGCTATTTTTCTCGCCACCTACTTCCCTGCGCAGGCAGCCGACATGAGCGACAAGATTCTCGATATCCCCGTCACCACCATCAAAGGCGAGCAGAAGACCCTTGCGGACTTCGGCGGCAAGGCCCTGTTGGTGGTCAATACCGCCAGCAAGTGCGGCTTCACTCCGCAGTACAAGGGCCTGGAAGGGCTCTGGCAGCAATACAAGGAACGCGGCCTGGTGGTGTTGGGCTTCCCCTGCAACCAGTTCGGCAAGCAGGAGCCGGGCGATGAGGGCGCCATCACCGAGTTCTGCGAGCTGAACTTCGGCGTCAGTTTCCCGCTGTTCAAGAAGATCGAGGTGAACGGTGCGAGCGCCCATCCGCTCTATGTGCAGCTGAAGAAGCGCGCACCGGGCCTGCTGGGCAGCCAGGGCATCAAGTGGAACTTCACCAAGTTCCTGATCAGCCAGGATGGCCGGCAGATCAAGCGCTTCGCGCCCACCACCAAGCCGGAAGAGCTGAACGCCGAGATCGAAGCGCTGCTGAAATGAACACGCCGTCGATCGAGCCCGAGCTGCTGCTGGACAACCAGTTGTGCTTCAAGCTCTACGCCGCGTCGCGGGCGGTCATCCGTGGCTATCGGCCGCTGCTGGAGCCCCTTGGCCTGACCTACCCGCAGTACCTGGTCATGCTGGTGCTCTGGGAGTGGCATGCGCGCGCGCCGGAGCAACCCACGGTGAAGGCACTGGGCGAGCGCCTGTTGCTGGACTCGGGAACCCTCACGCCGCTGCTCAAGCGCCTGGAGCAACTCGGGCTGGTGCGGCGCCGGCGCGCCGCCCACGACGAGCGCGAAGTGCATCTGGCGCTGAGCGAGGAGGGCGCCGCCCTGCGCGGCAAGGTGGGACCCCTGCGCAATGAGCTGATCTGCGCCAGCGGCCTGGATCTCAACGAGATGGCCGAACTGCGCGCGCGCCTGGGCGAGCTGTTGGGCCAGCTCATGGGACTGCCTGAGTAGCGGGCAACCAGGTGTCGAGCAGCGCCACCAGCTCTTCGCGACGGAAGGGCTTGGCCAGGTAGTCGTCCATGCCGGCGGCGCGGCAGCGCTCGCGTTCGTCCGGCAGGGCGTTGGCGGTCAGGGCGATGATCGGCAGGTCCGGCCAGCGCCCGCTCTGGCGGATGCGCCGGGTCGCCTCGTAGCCATCCATGACCGGCATGTTGCAGTCCATCAGCACCAGGTCCACGGTGCTCTGTTCCAGGCGGCTCAGGGCCTCGGCGCCATGTCCCGCCAGCAGCACCTCGCAGCCGAGCTTGGCGAGCATGCCCTTGGCCACCAGCTGGTTCACCGCGTTGTCCTCCACCAGCAGTACCCGCGCATGGCGGTGCTGGGGTTCGGCCATTGCCGTCTCGGGCGCCGGCGCCTCCTCCGGGAGTTGCAGCAGCACCCGTTGCAGGGCCTGGTAGAGCGCCGCGCGGGATACCGGGCGAGCCAGTTGGTGCAGCGGTGTCAGGGTGGCCGCACGGGGTGGCGGCAGGAAGCTGTCGTAACCGGTCACCAGCAGGATCGGCAGTTGGCCGGTGCGCCGCAAAGGCTCCAGGCGCTCGGGGTCGTCGCTGATCAGCAGGTCGGCCTGCACGCCGCTGAGGTCGAAGTCGCCGTCATGGCGCTGCAGCTCCAGCCCCCATAACGGCAGCCAGGTGCCGAGCATCTCGGCCAGGCCGCTCTTGGCGTCGCACAGGGCGATCACCTTGCCCCGTAGCGGCGCTCGCCGCTCGGCCGAGGTGTGTTCCACCAGCGGCAGTTCGGCACTGAACACGCTGCCCATGCCTTCCTGGGATTTGACGTCCAGCTGGCCCTGCATGGCTTCGCAGAGGTGCCGGGTCAGCGCCAGGCCGAGGCCGGTGCCGCCGAACTGCCGGGTGATGCCCGCGTTGCCCTGGGAGAAGGGCTGGAACAGCTTGGGCAATGCCTGCGCGGAGATGCCGATACCGGTATCGCGCACGCTGATCAGCACGCCGCCGGGGCTCGGTGCGGCCCGCAGGTCGACGCGCCCGGAGCGGGTGAACTTGAGGGCGTTGGACAAGAGGTTGCTGGCCACCTGGCGCACCCGCGTCGGGTCGCCCACCAGCAGCGCCGGCAGCTGCGGGTCGATCAGGCAGGTCAGCTCCACCTCCGCCCCGGCGTTCTGCGAGAGCAGGTTGGCGGTGTCTTCCAGCAGGGTGCCGAGGTCGAAGGGGATCTGCTCCAGCTCCAGCTGGCCGGCCTCGAACTTGGACAGGTCGAGGATGTCGTTGAGCAACTCCACCAGCACGCTGCCGGAGTTGTGGGCGATCTGCAGCTGGCGGCGCTGCTCGTTGTTCAGCGGGCCGTCGATGGCGAGGTCGAGCATGCCCAGCAGGCCATTGAGCGGGGTGCGGATCTCGTGGCTCATGTTGGCGAGGAAGGCGGCGCGAGCCTTGGCCATTTCCAGGGCGGTGCCGCGCGCGGCTTCCAGTTCCTGGTTGTAGCGGCTGAGGCGGCTGTTGGCGGCCTTCAGCTCGGCGGTGCGCGCCGACACGATGTTTTCCAGCTCCGCCAGGTATTGGTTGAGGCGCTGGTCGGCTTCGCGGCGCTGCTGCATTTCCGCGGACAGGCTGGCCAGTTGCCGATTGATGACCTCCACCAGTACGCCGATCTCGTCCTGTTCGTGGCCGGGCGGGCAGGGCAGCTTGGCTTCCGGCGCGGCGCGCGGGTCGCGTTCGCTGAGGGCGCGGATCAGCTCCACCAGCGGCTTGGTCAGCATGCTGTAGAAGAGCACCAGGAGGATCAGCGACAGCAGCAGGCTGCGCACGAAGCCGCTGAGCAGGGTGAACATGGCGCGGCGCAGGAAGTGGTTGCCGAAGGCGAAGGTGTCCACCTCCAGGCGCAGTACGCCGAGGGTTTCGTTGGGCGCGTGGACGATGTAGAGCGGGTCCTCGAACTCGCGGCGTTCGCCGAACAGGTAGTCGCTGAAGATGCGGAAGTCGCTCTCGGTGCGCGGGCGGCTGACACTGGACAGCACCGCGCCATTGTTGTCGATGATCTCGGCGCGGATCACCGCCGGCGAGCGCAACAGGCCGAGCACCAGCTCCTGGGCCAGCTCGGCGTCGATGTTGTAGGCGATGCGTGCCGCGGGGCTGTGGGAGATTTCCAGCAGCGCCTTGATCTCCCGGTCGATCGAGGCGTTTTCGTTGAAGTAGTCGCTGGCGACCTGGATGACGCTGAGGATGGTGCCGAGGATGAACGCCACCAGCACCGTGAGGCTGGCCTGCTTGAACGACAGCCGTTTTGTCAGCGGAATATCCATGGGGCGTAGGATTTGGCCTTGTTCCGAGGGCTTGCCAAGCATAGCCTATCCGGTCTGCCGGCAGCGCCTGGTGACTGCGGCTGAGTCAAGGAGTTGAACGTGGATTCCCGTCTGTATGAAATTCTCGAGCGCGCCGATGCGGTGCTGGCGCGCCTCGAACCCCTGTTGCCGGCGATCCGTCCGGAGATCGACTGGCAGAAGAGCCTGGCCGCGCGTTGGCATCGCGACGGCCGCAGCGGCTACCTGCAACCGCTGGAGGTGAGCCTGGACCTGTCCCTGGCCGACCTGATCGGCGTCGACAGGCAGCGCGAGCAGCTTGCCGCCAATACCCGTCAGTTCGTCGATGGCCTGCCGGCCAACCACGCGCTGCTCTGGGGCGCCCGTGGCACCGGCAAGTCTTCCCTGGTGCGCGCGCTGCTGGCCGAACACGCCGGCGCGGGCCTGCGCCTGATCGAGATCGAACGCGACCACCTGGCCGACCTGCCCCGCGTGGTGGAGGCGCTGGCGGGGCTGTCGCAGCGTTTCGTGCTGTTCTGCGACGACCTGTCCTTCGAGGCGGGCGAGGGCGACTACCGCGTGCTCAAGAGCGTGCTGGACGGCTCGCTGGAGCGAGCCCCGGACAATGTGCTGCTGTACGCCACCTCGAACCGTCGCCACCTGGTGCCGGAGAAGCAGAGCGACAACGAGCACTGGCAGATGGTCGACGGCGAACTGCACCCCAATGAAGCGGTGGAGGACAAGATCGCGCTGTCGGACCGCTTCGGTCTCTGGCTGTCCTTCTATCCCTTCACCCAGGAACACTTCCTGGCCGTGGTGCGCCACTGGATCGAGGTGCTGGCCGAACCGGCCGCGCTGAAGTGGGAGTGGACCGAGGAGCTGGAAAAACTGGCGATCCGCTGGGCCCTTGGGCGCGGCAATCGCAATGGCCGTTGCGCCTACCAATTCGCCCGCCATTGGGTCGGGCTCGCTTTGCTGGAGTCAGTCAAATGATCGATCTGCAACAAGCCGGCGCCGGCCTTGAAGGCTATGCGCTGCTGGCCGCGCAACTGGAGTCCCTGCTGGCCGATGAACGTGATTTCATCGCCAACAGCTCGCAGTTCTCCGCCTTCCTCTTCAACGAGCTGCCGGACCTGAACTGGGCCGGTTTCTACCTGAACCGCAATGAGGAGCTGGTACTGGGCCCGTTCCAGGGCAAGGTCGCCTGCGTACGCATTCCCTTCGCCAGGGGCGTGTGCGGTGCGGCGGCGCGCACGAGGGAAACCCAGCGGGTGGAGGACGTGCACGCCTTCCCCGGGCACATCGCCTGCGACAGCGCCTCCAACAGTGAGTTGGTGGTGCCCCTGGTCAAGGACGGTCGCCTGATCGGTGTGCTCGATCTGGACAGCCCGGAGCTGGCGCGGTTCAAGGAAGAGGACCAGGTTGGTATCGAGCGCCTGGTCGAGATATTTCTGCGCTTGACCGACTGCTGATCGCGCGATCATGAAAAAGCCCGGACACGTCCGGGCTTTTTTCTGCGCGAATGAATTCGCTGCTACAGGCTGCGGCCAGCCAGCTTGGCGAGGATCTTCTGCTCGCCCGGCAATACCGCCTGCACGGATTCCCGAGCGGCGAGCCGCTCGTGGTGGGCCGCCAGGCCCGGCCAGCGTTCGGCATCCAGGCGCTCGCCGCCGTGTTCCATGTTGATCACCTGGGTGGCGAAGGCCAGGTCGGCCATGCTCAGGCGCTCGCCGACGAAGTATTGGGCATCGCCCAGGGACTTCTCCAGGTAGTCGAAGTGGGGCGGCAGCTTGTCCACCAGGGCGGCCTGCACCGCGGCCTCATCGCAGGGCTGGCCCATGGACGGCTTCAGTGTGCGGTTGCGGAACACGCCGAAGGTGGTCAGGGGCGCCAGTTCGTAGTCGCAGTACTTCTCCAGCCAGCGCACCCGCGCGCGCTCCCCGGCGTCGCGGCCGTAGAGCGGGGCCAGTTCGGCGTGCTTTTCCTCCAGGTACTGGCAGATCACGCTGGAGTCGGCCAGGGTCATGTCGCCGTCACGCAGGGCGGGGATGCGCCCAAGGGGGCTTAGTTCGCGGAACCAGGTCGGCTGGCTGAAGGGCGATACGACCTCCAGCTGGTAGTCCAGGCCCTTTTCCAGCAGGTAGAGGCGCACCTTGCGCACGAAGGGCGACAGCGGGGCGCCGTAAAGGGTCAGGCTCATCGGGTGGTCCTCGTCTGAGCGGATCAGTCGTAGATGTTCTTCTTCTTCCAGAGATCTTCGTCATCCAGTGACTTCAGACCCTCGGTCAGCTCGCTCGGTTCGTCGATGCTGGGTTGGCCGTTTTCCAGGACCAGGGCGTTGGCCCGGGCGAGCTGGGCCTTCAACTGTTGCAGGTGGGCCTGGTAACGGGCGGGGTCGGGCTGCTTCTGCAGGTACTGGACGCCACGTTCGAAAGCGAGGCGGGACTGGCGCGGCTGGTTTTCCTGCAGCGCCTGCAGGCCGAGGTTGGTGAAGAACTCCACATGCAGCTGCACCAGCATGTCGCGGATTTCCTTGACCCAGCTCTTGGCTTCGTTGGCGGGCAGCTGGCCATCCTGGGCGGCGCGGGTGACCTGGCCGTGGAGGCTTTCCAGCTGGAAGCGGATTTCCTTGGCCTTGGCTTCGCTGAGGATCTTCTGTGGCGGGTTGGCCACCGGGATGGACTCGCCCTGGGCGACCAGGCTGCGCAATTGCTCGAGACGGGTCTTGAGGGCGGCGTCGTGCTTGTCCACTTGCAGCAGGCGTTCGCCGAACTGCAGTTGCAGGCGGGCCAGCAGGAGCTTCAGGCCGGGGGACACCATCTGGCCGGGGAGGGTTTCACTGAGGTCGGCACAACGGCGCAGACGGTCGCTGAGATCGGCCTTGAGGCGCGCCTTCTCCAGCTTGCTGTTCTCCACCATATGGTTCACGTAGCCAATAACGATGAGGATGACGATACCGACAACGATCAGCAGGGTGATCACGAGTGGCGACATCTGTGGGGCTCCGATGTTCTTGTAAGGTCGGCCGAGTGTAGAGGCTCGCCTGCGGCGCTCATAGAGGTGGATCAATTTTTGAGCAGAAGTCTTTGATTTTAAAAAGTTTTTGATAGAGGGTTGACGGGTGTTCAAAGCCTCCCTAGAATGCGCGCCACTTCGACGCGATGCCTGAGGCAAAACGGAGAAGCCGGAAGAAAGCGTAAAAGCTGTTGTAAGCTCCGGGCCGCGTCCCCTTCGTCTAGTGGCCTAGGACACCGCCCTTTCACGGCGGTAACAGGGGTTCGAGTCCCCTAGGGGACGCCATTAAAGCGTCAAATGCGGGAATAGCTCAGTTGGTAGAGCACGACCTTGCCAAGGTCGGGGTCGCGAGTTCGAGTCTCGTTTCCCGCTCCAGATTTTCAAGCAGGGCCTCGGCCTTGTTCACTTCGATCCGCAAGGGTCGGAGGGCGCATCCGAAAGGATGCGGACTGTAAACGTTACTGCGGGAATAGCTCAGTTGGTAGAGCACGACCTTGCCAAGGTCGGGGTCGCGAGTTCGAGTCTCGTTTCCCGCTCCAGTTTCAGTCCCCTTCGTCTAGTGGCCTAGGACACCGCCCTTTCACGGCGGTAACAGGGGTTCGAGTCCCCTAGGGGACGCCAGTTTCAAAGTTGTATGCGGGAATAGCTCAGTTGGTAGAGCACGACCTTGCCAAGGTCGGGGTCGCGAGTTCGAGTCTCGTTTCCCGCTCCAGTTAAACGAAAACGCCGCTCATTCGAGCGGCGTTTTCGTTTCTGCCTTTCGCCCTCAGGCCAGGTCGTGCCGCCCTCAGGCCAGGTCGTGCTGGCGCGTGGCGGGCCGCTCGATGGTGCGTTCAGCCATCTCCTTCAATTGCGCCATGGATTCCGCCGACTCGCGGTCGATCTTGCGGCGCATCACCAGCCAGTTGGCAATCCGCATACCTAGCCCATCAAAGCCGTAGTCCAGCGTACGCACGAAGCGGGTGCCGGTCGGCGTGGATTCGCATTCGTAGGTCAGTTCCAGGTGCAGCCCGTGGGTGCCGCGGGCGACCGCGCGCCAGCAGCGGCCGGGGCTGTACTCGGTGACGTCCCAGCTCAGGTGGCCGGCGCGTCCGCCGGCGTGGATGTCTTCTTCGAAATGGCTGCCCGCCGGTAGCGGCCCGGCAGGACCATCGACCCGCAGGGAGGAGGGGTGCCATTCCGGCCAGCGGGTGGCGGTGCTGGCATAGGCCAGGACCTGATCCGGGCTGCGGGCGATTTCCACGTCGTGTTGCATGCGGGTCATGGGACTCTCCGGTTCCAGCGGTTCCCAGTGCAGGCTGCCCTTGAGCCAGTCCATCAATGGGAAGACCAGGTTGAAGTTATGGGTCTGCATCAGGTCGCGGCGGTGGTGCAGTTCGTGCAGCCGGCGCATGTGGCGGATCCACGGCAGCCGCGAGATCGGGTGGCTGTCGGGCAGGTGCTCGCAGGCGTGGAACACTTCATAGCTCAGGTAGCCGGCCAGCATGGTGGTCGAGAATAGCCCGGCGACATTGGCGTTGACGAAGGACAGCAGCCACCAGGCGGCGAACAGCCCGACGCTGTAGAAGAGGATCAGCCAGGCGGGGAAGAGGATCACCCGCCAGTCCCGGGCCGAGTCCCAGGTCATGGTCCCGGCCACGAAGAAACTATGGTGATCGCCCGTGTGGCGCTTGTAGAACATGGCCCCGGCACGGGTCTTGTGGTGGCCGAGGTTCTTGTGGATCGAGTATTCGCCCCAGTTGAAGAACACCAGCGCCGCCGGCACCACCAGCCACTCCCAGGGCTTCACGTCGTCCAGGCCGCCGATGAAGAAGGCCAGGCAGGCGGCCCCGTAGAGCAACACGAAGCCGCCATGCAGCCAGACGTTGTAGCGGGGGTGGATGCCCGCGCGATAGCGCTCGCGAAAGGCCTGGGTGTCGTGGCTCATGGCTGCTCCGGCAGTCTTGTTGACATGTCTTCGAGTCTAGTGATGAATGCTTTATTCCGATAATGGATAGTCAGAATGTGCATTATTCATGAGCCTGAATTTGCGCCGCCTCGACCTCAACCTGCTGCTGGTATTCGACGCCCTGATGCAGGAACAGAACCTGTCGCGGGCCGCCACGCGCCTGCACATGAGCCAGCCGGCGGTGAGCAATGCCCTGGCGCGCTTGCGTAGTCAGCTGGGCGAGCCGCTGTTCAAGCGCACCGCCCGTGGCATGTCGCCCACCGCCCATGCCCAGGTGCTCTACGGCCCAGTGCGCCAGGCCCTCAACCTGCTGCAACTCGGACTGGGTGCCCAGGAAGGCTTCGATCCGCAGGCCGAGCACTGCTTTCGACTTTCAATGAACGATTACGCCCAGGCCATGCTGCTGCCGACGCTGCTGGAGCAACTGCGCAACGAAGCACCGAAGGTGGTGCTGGAAGTGCAGGACGACGACGCGCAAAGCCTGGTAACGCGACTGGCCACCGGCGAACTGGACCTGGCCATCGACTATCTCTACTTCGACAATCCCGATCTCCGTTACCAGCCCCTGATGGAGGAAGACCTGGTGGTGATCGGCCGGTCCGGGCACCCGGCTTTCACGGGTGGACTCACGCTGGACGGCTACCTGGCCAGCCAGCACGTGCTGATATTGCCCCGTGCCGGGCGTGGTTCGCCGCTGGAGATCGTCCTGGGCTCGGCGAAGGTAAAGCGGCGCGCGGGGCTGCATGTTCCGCACTACTTGTCGATTCCACCCATCGTGGCGCGTTCCGATCTGCTGGGCACCGTACCACGCCGCCTGGCGGAGCACTTTGCGGCCATCTACCCCCTCGCGGTGGCCCCGCTGCCGGTGACGACGCCGCCCGTGCAGGTGAGCCTGATCTGGCACCGCCAGCAGGAGCTGGCGCCCGGCCTGGGCTGGCTGCGCGAGCAACTGGCCCAGCTCGGCGCGACGCTCGCCCGTGGACATGCCTGAGCGTCGCCGATATGCCGTCCAGTGGTGCGCACGGGGCGCTTTCAGCAGGTGGACCGACAGACGGTTCGGGGCGCTCTAGGCTCCTGGCGTCAGTGGTATTTGCCAGGCCTCCGCCACCTGCAAAACAAGATAGCTAGCGAACGAATTGGGAATGGGGCTGGTCCTATCTCCCGTATCGATCATCGGCCCGCCGCCATTCGCGTGCTCGGGCGTGCTGCAGTCAGCCGCCGCGATCGGGCCTTCGATGAGCTTTTTGTTTTGCCTTGTTTGTAGTTCGGAGTTTGATCATGAAAAAAGTTATCGCCCTTGCTTCCGCCCTGACCATCGTCCTGTCGGCCACTTCCGCCATGGCTTCCGGCGGCGGCGATCGTACGACTCAGCGCTGGCAGGCCCGTGTGGCTCAGGTCCAGCTGGAAAAGAAACAGCAGCAAGAAGCCGTGGCCGCCAAGCAGCGCGCCGAGCAGGCTCGCCAAGGCTGATCCGAAGCCGGGGCCAAGCTCCCGCGCATCGCCTCGCTCGATGAAAAAGGCCCGCCCGGCAATCCCGGGCGGGCCTTTTTCATGTCTCGAATCAGCCGAACGTGGAGCTCTACTGGCGCGGGCGGCGCAGCAGTGGCCAGGTACCCAGTACCGCGGGCACGCCCAGGCCCAGCCAGGCCAGGGCGTCCCACCAGCCATCGCCCAGCAGGGCGCTGAACAGGCCCACGGCGCAGAGCAGGCCGATGACCAGCGGCAGCGCGAAGGTGGATTGCCGCCAGTTCATGCCTTGGCCTCCTGGCCGCTGCGTTGCTTGTCGCCGCGCCGTTGGCGCACCCACCACAGGTAGAGCCCGCTGCCGAGGACGATGATGGTGAGCACGTCCAGCACGGCCCAGAGAACCTGCATGGGACGGCCGCCGTAGTCGCCGAAGTGCAGCGGTTGCGACATCGCCAGGGCGTCCATGTACCAGGGGCGCTGGGCGATGGCGGTGACCTCGAGGGTGCGGGCGTCGATCAGCACCGGGGTCCACAGGTGCGCGGTGAGGTGGCTGCTGCCCACCATGAACACCGTGTAGTGGTGCTCGCTGGAGAAGCGGGTGCCGGGGAAGGCGATGAAGTCCGCCTGCATGCCGGGCAAGGCGGCGCTGGCGATGTTCAGCACGTTGTCCACGGGGGCGCGCTCGGTCAGCGGTGGCGCGTTTCGGTAGGGCTCCACCAGGGCGGTGAGGGCGTCCTGGCGCCAGGCGCTGATCAGCAGGTCGGCGCAGGCGCTGACGACACCGGTGACACCCACCACCAGCGCCCAGGTCAGGGTGACGATGCCGATCAGGTTGTGCAGGTCCAGCCAGCGGGCGCGGTTGGAGCGCTGCTGGCGTACTTCGGCGAACTTCAGCCGGCGCATGAAGGGCGAATAGAGCACCACCCCGGACACGATGGCGACCGCGAAGAGCAGGCCCATGAAGGCCAGCAGCAGCTTGCCGGGCAGCCCGGCGAACATGTCCACGTGCAGGCGCAGGATGAACATCAGGATGCCGCCATTGGCCGCTGGCATGGCGAGCGCCTCGCCGGTGCGGGCGTCGAGCATGAAGGTATGCGAGGAGTTCGGTTCGGTGCCGGCGGTGGCGGCGGTGATGGCCACCACGCCGTTGGGTTCGTCCTTTTCATAGCCGAAGTACTGCACCACCTCGCCCGGGCGGTGGCGCTCGGCGGCCTCCACCAGTTGCTGCAGGCCCAGGTGCGGGGTGTCCGGCGCCATCTCCCGCAGTTCGGGGGCCTCGCCCAGCAGATGTTCCAGCTCGTGGTGGAAGATCAGCGGCAAGCCGGTGAGGGCCAGCATCAGCAGGAAGAGGGTGCAGATCAGGCTGGTCCAGGTATGCACCTGGGACCAGCGCCGGATGGTGCGGCTGTGCATGGTCGATTCCCGTTGCGTGGGCCGCCCTAGGCGGGCGGCCCTGTTTCAGGCCTTAGAACTTGTAGTTCACGCTGGCCACGACGTTGCGTTCATCGCCGTAGTAGCACCAGTAACCGTCGCAGGTGGACAGGTATTCCTTGTTGAACAGGTTCTTCGCGTCAACGGCCACGGAAAGACCGCGCATGGAGGCGTCCAGGCGGCCCAGGTCGTAGTGCACGGAGGCGTCGTAGACGGTGTAGGAACCGGTGTGGCCGAGCCAGGTGTTGGGGGTGTTGCCGTAGCTCTCACCGACATAGCGCACGCCGCCGGCGATGCCGAAGCCGTCGAGCATGCCGCTGTGCCAGGTGTAGTCGGCCCAGGCGGTAGCCTGGTTGCGCGGCACCTGGGCCATGCGGTTGCCCTTGTCGACGCCTTTCTTGATTTCGCTGTCGGTGTAGCTGTAGGACGCCACCAGCTTGAGGTTCTCGTTGACGTCGGCGGTGGCTTCCAGCTCCAGGCCGCGCACGTTCAGTTCACCGATCTGCCGGGTCACGTTGCCTTCGCTGACGGCGACGTTTTCCTGGGTCAGGTCGTAGACGGCGGCGGTGAACATGGCGTCGGTGCCGGGCGGCTGGTACTTGATGCCCACCTCGTACTGCTTGCCCTCGGTGGGGGAGAAGGACTGGGTGCTGCTGACGCTGGCGCCCGTGGCCGGTTGGAAGGACTCGGCATAGGAGATGTAGGGGGCCAGGCCGTTGTCGAACAGGTAGCTCAGGCCCACGTTACCGGTGAAGGCCGTGTCGCGGTCGTCGCGGCTGATGCCGCCCAGGTTGTAGAACTTGGTGTCGGTCTCGACCCAGTCCTCGCGGCCACCGAGGGTCAGGCGCCAGTTGTCCAGGGCGATCTGGTCCTGGATGTAGAGGCCGGTCTGGCGGATTTTCTGGTTGTAATCCTGGAGGGTGAAGTAGGTGACGTTGGACAGGTCGGCGCCATACACCGGGTTCACCACGCTGATCGGCGGTACGCCGAAGCCGTACAGCCAGCGGTAGTTGGTGTTGGAGCGCTGGTGGTCGAGGCCGAGCAGCAGGGTGTGGTCGAGCTCGCCGGTGGCGAAGTTGGCCTGGAGGTTGTTGTCCACGGCGAACTGGCTGATGTCTTCATCGACTATGCCGGACTCGCGGGTGACGAAGCCGTTCGCGTCCACGCTGTTGAAGGTGGAGACGTTGACCGCCTGGAACTCCAGGTCAGTCTTGGTGTAGCGCAGGTTCTGGCGGAATTGCCAGACATCGTTCAGGCGATGCTCGAAGGCGTAGCCCAGCGCGTAGTAGGTGCGGTCGTAGAAGTCCCAGTCCGGCTCGCCCAGGTTCTTGTGGTGGGAGATCTTGCCGAAGGGTGAATCGATCTTGGTGCCCTGCAGTGGCAGGAACTGGCCGGTGATGCCCGTGTCGTCGCGGGTGTACTGCGAGAGGAAGGTCAGGCTGGTGTCTTCGTTGATGTTCCAGGTCAGGCTCGGTGCCAGGTTGTAGCGCTTGTCCGGGATGTGGTCGACCGGCGAGTTGCTGTCGCGCACTGTGCCGCTTACGCGGTAGAGGAACTGGCCCTGGTCATCGATCTTGCCGGTGCTGTCGAAGTTGAGCTGCTTGTGCTCGTTGCTGCCGGCCTGCAGTTCCACTTCGTTGGACTGCTCGGCCTGGGGGCGACGGCTGACCATGTCGAGCAGGCCGCCGGGCGGGGTCTGGCCATAGACGGAGGAGGCCGGGCCGCGCAGTACGGCGATGCGCTCCAGGTTCCAGGGCTCGATCTTCGGGTTGGCGAACGACCCGATCGGCAGCGGCAGGCCGTCGAGGAACTGGGTGGGCACGAAGCCACGCACCTTCAGCCAGTCGTTGCGGGAGTCGGAGCCGTAGCCGCTGCTCATCACGCCGGCGGTGTAGCGCAGCGAGTCGTTGAGGCTGAGGGAGGGACGGGCGTCCAGCTGGGTGCGGGTGATCACCGAGATCGAGCGCGGGACTTCGATCAGGGCGGTATCGGTCTTGGTGCCGGCGGCGGTACGGCGGGCCACCATGCCGGTGGTGGGGCCCCAGGCGGACTCAAAGGAACGGCTGCCATCGATGTTCACGTCCGGCAGGTTCATGGCTTCGTCGGCCACCGGCGCCAGGCTGAAGCTGTCGTTGCCGTTCTGCACCAGGCGCAGGTTGCTGCCTTGCAGGGCCTTGGACAGCGCTTGCAGCGGGCTCAGGTCACCCTGGATGGCCGGCGCGGTCTTGCCGGCGGTGAGGGAGGGGTCGACGCTGAGGACGATGCCGGCGTCCGCGGCGATGCGGTTCAGGGTGCTGGACAGCGGCGCCGATGGCAGCTGGTAGCTGTCGGCCAGGGCCTGGGTGGACAGGCCGCCGAGGGTGACGGCGAGGGCTAGCAGCGTGCGCTGGAACGGGGTTGCTACGGAACGCATTGCGAACATCTCCTAAGTGAGAAATTGTCTCAATGCCTTATTGCCGAAGCAGATTGGAAAAGTGACAGGGGGATGCGAAATTTTTTTCGACCCTCATCCCTGGGTCGGTTGGCGCAGGGTGGGGTTACCACTCTGCGGTGCTGTTGGCGGATGCGGTCCGCAGGATGGGTTGAGGCACGAAACCCATCGCGCCGGCCTGATGGGTATCGCTGCGCTCAGCGGAACGCCACCCGACCCATCCTAGGGTTCGTCAGCCTTGGCCGGCACCACGCGCACCCACCAATCGCTGAAACGCTCGATGCGTACCGGCAGGCTGGGGGGCAGGGCGGCCAGGGCCTTGTCGCTGTCGCCCAGCGGGAAGACGCCGCTGATTCGCAGGTCGGCCAGGCTGGGGTCCAGCCCCAGGTAGCCGCTGCGGTATTCGCCCAGGGCGGCCAGCAGTTGGCCCAGGGGCATGTCTTCGGCCACCAGCAGGCCACGGCTCCAGGCCTCGGCGCCCACCGGGGCGGCTTCGCTCGGGCCGAGTCGGCCGTGGTCGATGACCACCTGCTCGCCGGCGCGGATCACCCGCTCGGCGCCGCTGTTGCGCGGTGCGGCGGCGACCGCCGATTCCAGCACGATCAGGCGCGTGGCTTCGCCCTCGCGGCGCACCAGGAAGCGGGTGCCCAGGGGCTGCAGGTGGCCCTGATCGGTCTCGACGATGAAGGGGCGCGGGTCGTCGTGGCCGGTCTTCACCAGGATTTCGCCGCTGCGCAGGTAGAGCCGGCGCTGCGCTCCGTCGAAGTCGATATCCAGGGCGGTGCGGCTGTTGAGTTGGACCAGACTGTGGTCCGCCAGGCGCAGTTCGCGGTGTTCGCCGCTGGCGGTCATCTCGTCCGCCAGGTAATCCCCCAGCGGCCGTTGTTGCGCCAGCAGGCCAAGGCCCAGCCCCACCGCCAGCAGCAGGCTCAGGGCGCTACCGCCGACGCGGTGCAGGCTGCGCCGCCTGACGCCGCCGCTGCGCAGCAGGGCGCGACGGGCCGGCGCCTGGGTGGCCGCCGCCAGCTGGCGGTCGATACCGGCCAGCTGTTGCCAGACCTGGGTGTGTTCGGGGTGGGCGCCCAGCCAGCGCTGGAACTCATGGCGCTCCAGTTCGGAGGCCTCACCGGAGTCCAGGCACAGCTGCCAGGCGATGGCCTCGTCCAGTGCCCGTGCGGAAACCCGGCTCATGTCGGCTCCCCGTAGAGGGCGATGTAGCACTGGCGCATGCCCTGGGCCAGGTACTGGCGCACCCGCGAGGTGGAAACCCCCAGGCGCTCGGCGATCTCGGCGTGGCCGAGGCCGTCCAGGCGGTTGTAGAGAAACGCGCTGCGCGCCTTGCTGGACAGTTGCCCCAGCAGGCGGTCGATTTCCCGCAGGCTTTCCAGGATCAGGGCCTGTTCCTCGGGGTTGGGGTGGAGGTCGTGGGGTGCCTGCGCCAGTTCGTCCAGGTAGGCGCGCTCCAGGTCGTTGCGGCGGAACTGATCCACCAGCAGGCCACGGGCGATGGTGGCCAACAGGGCGCGGGGCTCGCGGGGAGGTTGCAGGTCGTCGCGGGCGAGCAGGCGCAGGAAGGTGTCCTGGCTGACGTCTTCCGCGCGGTGGGGGCAGTGCACCGTCTTGCGTAGCCAGCCGAACAGCCAGTCACGATGGTCTCGATAGAGCAGCCCTACCAGATGCGGGTTCGCGGAATCACCGGCCGACACGCTGACCTCAATGGGAGAAAAGTGAGAGTGATTAAGAATGATTCGCAATGATGACAGAGGGCCATGGTGGCCCGCAATCTGCCCGCGCAACAAGGCCGATCGGCGGTCGTGGGGAGGAAGAGCGAGGATAACGCTGAGAGCTGCGGTGCAGACGGGTTGGATGGCAGGCGGCGTTGCTGGGAAGCAAGGGGGAGCGGAGCAGGGGCGGCATGGACGCCGCCCCTCGGGGAATCAGTGCTTGTTGCCTTCCGTGGGCAGGGCCAGCAGCTGTTTTTCCTGGTTCCAGTCGAAGGGCTTGCCGTTTTCCTCGGCTTCGTAGCGGCGTTCGTCGAGGCGCTGGAACATGTCGATTTCTTCGTCCGGCATGAAGTGCAGGCAGTCGCCGCCGAAGAACCAGAGCAGGTCGCGCGGCACCAGGTGGGCGATCTGCGGGTAGCGATGGAAGACCTGGCTGATCAGGTCCTGGCCCAGGTACTGGCTGCCTTCCGGGTCGCGTGGCAACTCGCTCATCAGTTCGTCGAAGCGCTCGACGAAGAGGGCGTGGTTTTCCTCGGGAACCTGCTCGGCCTCGCGCAGGGCGACCAGGATGCTGCGCAGGTGAGCGAGCAGGGCGAGGTGGTGGTCGAGGTAGGGATTGGCCATGGTGGATTTCCTGAAGCTGAATCGGGCGCGGGATTATAAGGCTCCCCGCGCCCGCTGTCCTGCCCGTGGACTCAGCGGATCTTGCCGGCGCTGGGTTGCAGCTCCGCCTTGGCGAAATCGTCCACGTCTATTACCCGCCGCCGCGCACGTTCCGCCTCGCGCAGCTGCGCCGCGCCCTCGGCATCGACAAGGCCCGCAGCCAGGGCGGCGTCGATCGGCGCCTCGCCCGCTGCGGGCTTGAGGCTGCCGTCTTTCAGCGCCTCTCGCAGTTTGCGTTGCAGGGGCTGGGTGGCCCTGGCCTGGTCGATGGCCTGTTGCAGCGCCCCCACCGGGTCGTCGGCCCCTTGCGGGCGGTAGCAACCGGCGAGCAATTCTTCCAGGGCCGGGTCGCCCCGGTCGCGGCCGATCACGGCGGCGACTTCGGCGTCGAGCTGGTCCGAAGGGCCGGGATGGCGGCGGCCGAGAGGGAACACCAGCACCCGCAGCAGGCCGCCCATGACGGCGTTGGGGAAGTTGTCCAGCAGGCGGTCCAGGGCTTGCTCGGCCTTGCCCAGGCTTTCTTCCAGGGCCCAGCGCGCCAGGGGTTGCAGGTGCTCGGGGGCGTCGCGGTCGTGGTAGCGCTTGAGCGCCGCCGAGGCCAGGTAGAGATGACTCAATACATCGCCCAGGCGCGCGGACAGCCGTTCGCGGCGCTTCAGTTCGCCGCCCAGCAGCAACATGCTGCTGTCGGCCAGCAGGGCGAAGGCCGCGGCCAGGCGATTGAGGGCGCGGAAGTAGGGGCGGCTGAAGTTGTCGCCCGGCGCATCGCCCAGCAGCCCCAGGCCGAGACCCAGCAGCAGGCTGCCGGCGGCATTGCCGACGGCGAAGCCGATGTGTTGCAGCAACAGCTGGTCGAACTCATCCAGTGCGCGGTCGCGGTCCTCGCGAGCGGCCAGGGCCATTTCCCTGAGTACGAACGGATGGCAGCGGATCGCTCCCTGGCCGAAGATCATCAGGTTGCGCGAGAGGATGTTGGCGCCCTCCACCGTGATCGAGATGGGCGCCCCTTGCCAGGCGCGGCCGAGGTAGTTGTTCGGGCCGAGGATGATGCCCTTGCCGCCGTGCACGTCCATGGCGTGGCCGATGCATTCGCGGCCGCGCTCGGTGAGGTGGTACTTGAGGATGGCCGAGAGCACCGAGGGTTTCTCGCCCAGGTCCACGGCGCTGGCGGTGAGGATGCGCGCGCTGTCCATCAGCCAGGCGTTGCCGGCGATGCGCGCCAGGGCTTCCTGGATGCCCTCGAAGGTCGCCAGGGGCACGTTGAACTGCTCTCGCACGCGGCAGTACTGGCCGCTCACCAGGCTGGTGAACTTGGCCGCGCCGGTGGCCGCCGCCGGCAGGGAGATGGAGCGGCCCACCGAGAGGCAGTTCATCAGCATCATCCAGCCCTTGCCGAGCATGTCCTGGCCGCCGATGACGAAGTCCAGCGGCACGAACACGTCCTTGCCCGAGTTGGGACCATTCATGAAGGCCGCACCCAGCGGCAGGTGGCGACGGCCTATGTCCACGCCGGGGGTGTCGGTGGGGACCAGCGCCAGGCTGATGCCCAGGTCTTCTTCCGCGCCCAGCAAGTGCTCGGGGTCATGGGCCTTGAAGGCCAGGCCGAGCAGGGTGGCCACGGGGCCCAGGGTGATGTAGCGCTTCTCCCAGGTCAGGCGCAGGCCGAGCACGTCCTGGCCCTGCCACTGGCCCTTGCAGACGATGCCGACGTCGGGCATGGCGCCGGCGTCGGAGCCGGCCAGGGGGCCGGTGAGGGCGAAGCAGGGGATGTCCTCGCCGCTGGCCAGGCGTGGCAGGTAGTGGCTGCGCTGCTGGTCGGTGCCGTAGTGCAGCAGCAGTTCGGCCGGGCCGAGGGAGTTGGGCACCATCACCGTGGACGCCAGGTCGCCGCTGCGGGTGGCCAGCTTCATCGCCACCTGGGAGTGGGCATAGGCGGAAAAGCCCTTGCCGCCGTACTCCGTGGGGATGATCAGGGCGAAGAAGCCGTGGCGCTTGATGTGTGCCCAGGCCTCCGGCGGCAGGTCCAGGTCCTGGCCGATCCGCCAGTCGCTGACCATGGCGCAGAGTTCTTCGGTGGGGCCGTCGAGGAAGGCCTGTTCCTCTTGCGTCAGTTGCGGACGTGGTGAGTCCAGCAGCTTGCGCCAGGCCGGGCGACCACTGAACAGCTCGCCGTCCCACCAGACGGTGCCGGCCTCGATGGCGTCGCGTTCGGTGTCGGACATCGGCGGTAGTACGCGCTGGAACCAGGCGAACAGCGGCGCGCTGAGCCACTGTCGGCGCTGCGCCGGCAGTGCCAGGGGAAGGGCCACGGCCAGCCAGAGCAGCCACAAGGGCAGCATCAGCCAGAACGGCGCGTGGCCGAGCCAGCCCATCAGCAACAGGTAACCGGCGACCAGGGCCAGGGCGGGCAGGGGCGCCGTGCGGCGATAGGCGAGAACGGCGACGCCCAGGAGCAGGGCGAGTAACCAGAGCAACAGCATGGTCGATCCTCCTTGATGGCGGCGCGTGGCCGCCTCGAGCTTAGTCGCCGGCCATGGACATGGCGACAGAAACGCCGAGCTTGGCCGGAATGTCGTACCCCGTACACTGGAGCGCTGGATAGACTGAGGCCACTGCCCCGAGGAGATTCCCCATGCAGCGCTACCTGGAACCCGGCCGCTTCGTTGATAGTGACCACCCCCTGGTGGTCGAGTTCGCGGAAAAACACCGTGGCGCCAGCCGCGACCCCATCGAGCAGGCCGTCAGCCTGTACCACGCGGTGCGTGACGAGATCCGCTACAACCCTTATGTCTTCAGCCGCGATCCGCAAACGCTGAAAGCCAGCCACGCGCTGGCCGCGGGCGAGTCCTACTGCGTACCCAAGGCGATCCTGCTGGCCGCCTGCGCGCGGCATTGCGGCATCCCCGCACGCATCGGCCTGGCCGACGTGCGCAACCACCTGGCCACGCCCCGGCTGCTGGAGCTGCTGCGCAGCGAAGTGTTCGCCATGCACGGCTACACCGAGCTGTACCTCGACGAGCGCTGGGTGAAGGCCACGCCTGCCTTCAACCTGGCCCTGTGCCGGCTGTTCAATGTGGCGCCGCTGGCATTCGATGGCCGCAGCGACAGCGTCTTCCACCCCTTCAATCGCGAGGGCGAGCGCTACATGGAGTACCTGGCCGACCATGGCCAGTTCGCCGACCTGCCGGAGCAACTGTTCTTCGACCACCTGGCCGGCGTCTATCCGCATCTGTTCCGCGAGGGCGCGACCCTGCTCGCCGGCGACCTGCACGCCGAGGCCGGGTCAGCGAGCTGACGCACAGTTTCATGAGTAATGTTTGCCGGGCGCTATGCCATTGCCCGGCCGGCCAGTAGCATCGTCGCATTGCACAGGGAGCGACGAATGCGAACCAAACTGGATGCCTGTCTGCACGCGGTCAATCAGGTACTACTGGGCAAGGAGGCGCAGGTACGCCTGGCCCTGGCCTGCCTGCTGGCCCGCGGGCACCTGCTGATCGAAGACCTGCCCGGCATGGGCAAGACCACCCTGGGCCATGCCCTGGCCAAAGTGCTGGGGCTGGGCTTCCAGCGCATCCAGTTCACCTCCGACCTGCTGCCCGGGGACATCCTCGGCACCTCGGTGTTCGACAAGGACAGCGGCCAGTTCATCTTCCACCCCGGCCCGGTGTTCGCCGAACTGGTGCTGGCCGACGAGATCAACCGCGCCACGCCAAAAAGCCAGAGCGCCTTGCTGGAGGCCATGGAGGAGGGGCAGGTGACCATCGAGGGCGCCACCCGGCCGCTGCCGGAGCCCTTCTTCGTCATCGCCACCCAGAACCCGGTCAGCCAGGGCGGCACCTTTGCCTTGCCGGAATCCCAGCTGGACCGCTTCCTCATGCGCCTGTCCCTCGGCTATCCGGCCAAGGCCGCGGAGAAGGCCCTGCTGCAGGGCGAGGCGCGCCGCGAGCTGCTGCCGCGCCTGGAGCCGGTATTCACCCACGCCGAGCTGCGCGCGATCCAGGCCGAAGTGCCCAAGGTCATCGCCCGTGACGCCCTGGTGGACTACGTGCTGCGCCTGGTGGACGCCACCCGCACCCAACCGCAGTTCGCCTGGGGCCTGTCGCCGCGCGCCAGCCTGGCGCTGCTTTCCGCGGCCCGTGCCTGGGCGCTGCTGGCCGGGCGCGACTACGTGATCCCGGAAGACGTCCAGGCCGTGCTGCCCTCGGTGGTCGGCCACCGCCTGCGCGAGCGCGCCGATCCGGCCGGCCATGGCGGCGGCGCGCTGGTGCAGTGGCTGCTGCGCGAAGTGCCGGCCCTCTGATGCTGGAAGCCCAGGTCGCCCGCTGGCTCGCCCGGCGCATCCCGCCGGCCAGCCAGGTCCGCCTCGATCAGCGGCGCATCTTCATCCTGCCGACCCGCGCCGGACTGGCCTTCGGCCTGGCCCTGGTGCCGATGCTGTTGGTGGCGATCAACTATCAGAACAGCCTGGCCTATGCACTGACCTTCCTCCTGCTGTCGGTGTTCCTCGTGGCCATCCTGCACACCTTCCGCAACCTGGCGGGGCTGACCCTCAAGGCCGCCGGCGGCGCGCCGGTGTTCCTCGGTGAGCAGGCGCACTTCCATTTCATCCTGGAAAGCGCCGGCCGCGAGCACCAGGCCATTGCCGTGGGCTGGCCGCCCTTGCCCCTGCAAGTGCTGGATGTACCCGCCAGGGGCGTTTGCCCGGTGGAGCTGCACCTGCCCACCGAACACCGTGGCTGGCTGCGGCCCGGGCGCCTGCGGGTCGAGAGCCGGTATCCGCTGGGCTTGCTGGTGGCCTGGAGCTGGATCGACCTGGACCAGGCGCTGCTGGTGTACCCCCATCCGCTGGCGGGCGACCTGCCGCTGACGCCGGGGCAGGGCGAGGATGAGGAGGATGACGGCCAGCATGTGCTGGGCGTGGGGGCCGACGACTACCAGGGGCTGCGTGCCTACCAGCCGGGAGATTCGCGCCGGCGCCTGCACTGGAAGGCCTATTCCCGTGGCCAGGGGCTGTTCGTGAAGGAGTTCGCCGCCCTCGCCGGGCGCGATCTGTGGCTCGACCTGGAACGAGTCGATGGAGGCCTGGAGCAGCGCCTGGGCATGCTCTGCCACTGGGTGCTGCAGTTTTCTTCCCGTGGCCAGCCGTTCGGCCTGCGCCTGGGCGGCCAGGTGCTGGCGCCGGACGTCGGCGAAGCCCACCGTGAGGCCTGTCTGCGCGCCCTGGCGCTGTACGGCCACGCCCGATGAAGGCCAGCCTGCCGATTACCCGCATCGGCCTGACCTGGCTGCTGGTGGCCCAGGTGCTGGTGATCCTGCCGCACCTGCCGTACCTGCCCCTGTGGATCATCGCCATGTGGCTGGGCTGCGCGGCGTGGCGCATCCAGATCTTCCGCATGCGCGCAGAGTACCCCGGCCGCCTGGTCAGGATCGGGCTGATCCTGGCGGCCGGCCTTGGCGTGTTCTTCTCCAGGGGCACTTTGGTGGGGCTGGAGGCCGCCGTGGTGCTGCTGGTGGCGGTGTTCATCCTCAAGCTGGTGGAACTGCGCAGCCAGCGGGACGCGCTGGTGCTGATCCTGCTGGGCTTCTTCACCCAGGTCACCGCCTACCTGTTCAACGACGGCATGCTCGCCGCGCTATACAGCCTGTTGCCCGTCTGCGCCCTGCTGGCCGCGCTGGTGGGCTTGCAGCAGAGTCGCTTCGCCGAGCGGCCCCTGGTGCCGCTGAAGGCCGCCGGCGGCCTGCTGCTGCAGGCCATTCCGCTGATGCTGCTGCTGTTCCTGTTCTTTCCGCGCCTGGGGCCGCTCTGGTCGCTGCCGCTGCCCAGCGACAAGGGTGTCACCGGCCTGTCCGATGTGATGAGCCCGGCGGATATCGCCGAGCTCAGCCGTTCCGGCGACCTGGCCTTCCGCGCCAGCTTCGAAGGCCCCGTACCGCCGCTGAACCAGCTCTACTGGCGTGCCCTGACCCTGGAGCGTTTCGACGGCCGTCGCTGGTCCCAGACCCTGGGGGCCCAGCAGGGACCGGCCGCCATCTGGCGCCGGCAGGGCGAGCCGTTGCGCTACAGCATCGTCATGCAGCCCAGTGCCCGGCCCTGGCTGTTCGGCCTGGACGTGGCCGAGACAAGCGCCGAGGGCGTTCGCGCCCGCGCCGATTTCGGTCTGGAACGGCGCCGGCCGGTGGAGAGGCCACTGCTCTATCAGGTCACCTCCTGGCCCGCTGCGCTGCGCGAACCCGAAGGTGATCCGGCGACCTTGCGCCGTGCCCTGCAGTTGCCGCCGCAAGGCGATCCGCGCAGCCGCGCCTGGGCCGAGGAGCTGAAGCAGCGGCATGCCGAGCCGCAACAGTTGGTGGAGGCGTTGCTCGCCCACTTCAATCGCGAGCCCTTCGTCTACACCCTGAAGCCGCCGCCCCTGGGGACGGACAATGTCGACGCCTTCCTCTTCGATACCCGCCGTGGCTTCTGTGCCCACTACGCCGGCGCGATGACCTTCGTGCTGCGTGCCGCCGGGATTCCCGCGCGGGTGGTGGCGGGTTACCAGGGGGGTGAGCTCAACCCCAGTGGCAACTATGTGCTGGTGCACCAGTTCGACGCCCATGCCTGGGTGGAGTACTGGCTGCCGGGGCGTGGCTGGGTGAGCGTCGATCCCACCTTCCAGGTGTCGCCGAGCCGCATCGAACGCGGCCTGGAGGAGGCCCTGGCAGGCGAACAGAGCTTCCTCGAAGGTTCTCCGTTGTCGCCGCTGCGCTTCCGTCAGTTGGCCTGGCTGAACCAGCTGCGCCTCGGTTGGGACAACCTCAATTACGGCTGGCAGCGCTGGGTGCTGGGCTACCAGGGCGAGTTGCAGCTGCAGCTGGTTCGGGGCTGGTTCGGCAGCATCGATGGTCGCGCCCTGGGCATCGGCCTGGTGGCCGCGGGGGCGGTGTTGCTGGCGCTGCTGGCGCTGGTGCTGTTCGCGCCCTGGCGCCGCGAGCGCGACCGGCAGCTGCGCCAGTTCCAGGTATTCGAGCGGTTGCTCGCGCGCCATGGCGTGCAGCGCCGCAAGGGTGAAGGTGCACGGACATTCGCCGAGCGGGCCAGCCGCGAGCTGCCCCGCCAGGCGGCGCAGATCAGCGCCTTCCTTGCCGCCTTCGAAGCCAGCCGCTACGCGGATCGGCCCGCTGCCGACCCGGCCAAGCCGCTGCGCGCGCTGCGCAAGGCGTTGCCCTGGCGCCTGCGGGGTGTGCGCGGATGATCCATGCTGAGTAATGCCCTGCCCACACGCAGGCCTGATGTCTGGAGATGCCGATAATGGCCAGAATGCTGGACGACCTGATCGCTCAGGTCATTGGTCTTGAGGTCCGCCTGCGAGCCTGTGTCGAACGCCTGGCTGCGGGTACGGACGCGGAGGCGCTGCACGATCTGCGGGTGACCACCCGGCGCCTGCGCAGCCTGTTGCGCCCGCTGCGGGGACTCCCGGCGGTGGACGTGCTGAATGAGGCGGCGGCCGACCTGGCGAGGCTGAGTGGGCCGCTGCGGGACCTGGAAGTACTGATAGCCGAGCTGCGCGGCCATGGCCTGGATCGCCTCACCACCCCGCGCGAAAAGGCACGGCGCAGTGGTTACGCGCAACTCCTCCTGGCGCCGGAGTTGACGCGCCTGTTCCAGGTGTTGGAAGCCTGGCCGCACCTGATGCGGGTCTACGACCGCGAAAAGTTGATGAAGGCACCGCGCCAATCCGTTGAAAACTCCTTGCGCAAGAGCCGGCGCCGGCTCGAACGGGGCCTGCGTGATCCCGCCCACGACCGCCATCGCCTGCGCCTGCTGATCAAGCGCCTGCGCTATGGGCTGGACGCATATCAGGGCGTCGTCAGCCTTTCACCCAGGACCATGCGTCTGCTGGTGGGCGCGCAATCGGCGCTGGGTAAATGGCACGACAACCTGCAGTGGCTGGCCCGGGCCGAACATGAACCGGACCTGCGACCACGCGTGCGTGCCTGGCAGGTGGCGCTGCATGCGGCCGAAGTGCGCTCTGACCGGGTGCTGGAGAAGCTGTTGCGACGCCTGTCCTGAAGTACTTGGCGCATCTCCCCTCAGCCTTGGCGCGGCAGCCCTGCGGCGCACCTTTCGGCTGGGTGAGCCAATGCCCTAAGATCGCCGACTGGGCATTCGACTACAGGGATTTGCGATGAGATTTTCCGAATTGATCCAGGCCGCTCGCAGCAACCCGAGCGCCGTGGTGGTGCCTGCGGCCTGGGGACAGGGAAGGGCGGCCTTCGGTGGCGTGGTCGCTGCGCTGGCCTTCGAGGCCATGCGTGCGAAGGTCGAAGCGGGGCGACCGGTGCGCTCCCTGGCCACCACCTTCGTGGGTCCGCTGGAGCCCGAGGTTCCGGCCAGTTTCGAAGCCGAGCTGCTGCGCGAAGGCAAGGCCGTCAGCCAGGTGTTCTGCCGCGTGGTGCAGAAGGGCCAGGTGGTGGCGCTGGTGCAGGGCAGCTTTGGCGGCTCGCGGCAGTCGGTGGTGCAGATGGACGCCGAGCCCGCGCCCGAGATGAAGCCGGTGGAGGATTGCTACGAGCTGCCCTTCATTCCGGGAGTCACCCCGGAATTCACCCGCCACCTGGCGATGCGCTGGTCGATTGGCGGCTTGCCCTTCTCCGGCAGCCGCGAGCGTGACATGGGCGGCTGGGTGCGTTTCCGTGGCGACGTGGTTCAGGAGCCCCTGACCGAGTCCCACCTGCTGGCCCTGGTGGATGCCTGGCCGCCGGCCACCGTGCCGCACCTGCCGTCGCCGGCACCGGGCAGCACCCTGACCTGGACCATTGAATTCGTCCAGCCGCTGGCGGCGCTGGATACCCTCGACTGGTGCAAGTACCGCGCGCGCATCGAGCACGCGCGCGATGGCTATGGCCACGCGGCGGCGGCGCTCTGGTCGGCCTCCGGCGAACTGGTGGCCCTGAGCCGGCAGACCGTGGTGGTGTTCGGCTGATCGCGGCGGGGAGAGGTAGCGGTGCGCGCCATCCCCCGGATTACATCCGGGCTACGCTATCGCGAACGATCCCCGCGCCGATTCGAAGCGAAGGACGGCCTCAGCGCTTATTGCGCCAGTTGCGCCACCAACGGCCGCTGAGCAGGAAGCGTGGGAAGGTGACGAACTGTTCCACCAGCAACCGACCCATGGCGTCACGGCGGCCCGCGAAGGGTTCCGGTTGCTGGGCTTCGAGCTTGTGTCCCCGGGCCTGCAGGGCCAGGGACGCGGCGATGCCGATGATGCCCAGCACCAGGGGACGGAAACTGAAGCTGAACAATCCGTAGACCAGCGTGATCGCCGCCAGGATGAACAGCGGCACGGCGAGCACGTGGAGTATCAGGTTGGCGGGATGCTGGTGGTTGTCGGAGTAGCTCCGCCATTGCCACGCGTGCAGGTTGGGAAGTCGTTTGCCCATGGTCGGCTCCTCGAGGGAATGCCGGGAGCATAGTCCGGCCCTCGCGGGCCGGCGAATGCCTTCTGCCTATGGGGCGGATAGCGTCTTGTACTAGCCCATCAGGCGCGCAGCTTGAGCTGGCGGATGGCCAGGGACAGCTCGCTGGCCAGGCCCGCCAGTTGGTTGCTGGTGGCGGCCGATTCGACGGTCTGGCCGACCGTGAGTTCGGTGACGTCGCGAATCCCTACTACCGCGCGGGTCATTTCCTCGGCCACCTGGCTCTGCTGCTCGGCGGCCACGGCGATCTGGGTGTTGCTCTCGCGCATCTGCGCCACCGCGCCGGTGATGGCGGCAAGCGCCGCGCCGGCTTCGTGGGCGGCCTGCACGCAATCGTCGGCCTTGAGCGAGCTTTCCCGCATGAACTCCACGGCATCGCGGGTGCCGGCCTGGAGGGTGTTGATCATGCTGGTGATCTCGTCGGTGGAGTCCTGGACGCGCTTGGCCAGGTTGCGCACCTCATCGGCCACCACGGCGAAGCCGCGGCCCATTTCGCCGGCGCGGGCGGCTTCGATGGCGGCGTTCAACGCCAGCAGGTTGGTCTGCTCGGCGATGCCATGGATGACATTCACCACGCCGCTGATCTTCTGGCTGTCCTCGGCCAGGCGCTGGATGGTCTCGGCCGTTTGCTGCACGCCGGAGGAGAGCCCGGCGATGGAGGTTTCGACCCGCTCCACCACCAGTCGTCCGGCACCGGCCAACTGGTCGGCGTTCTGCGACTGGTCACGGGTATCGGCGGCGTGCTGGGCGATATGGTGGACGGTGGCGGACATCTCGTTGATGGCGGTGGCGGCCTGGTCGGTCTCGCTTTGCTGGCCGAGCATGCCCTGGCGCACTTCGCCCATGCTGCCGGCCAGACGCGCGGCGCCCTCGTCGAGGCGGGCCACTGCCTGGGCCACGGTGCTGACCACCCGTTCATAGCCGGCCTGCATGGCATTGAAGGCGCCGGCCATCTGGCCCACTTCGTCGCGGCTTTCCAGTGGCACGCGGGCGGAGAGGTCGCCGCTGCGCTCGACGTGCAGCATCACGCCCTTGAGGGTGTCGAGGTGGCTGAGCAGGAAGCGGATCAGCAACTGCGACGCGGCCAGCAGGGCGAGCATCAGCAGGAATACCGAAATCCCGTAGTCGAAGACGCGTGCGGCGAACACCTGGGCGAGGCTCGGGCTACTGGCGAGCACGGCGACGCGCTGGCCGTCGGCGCGGTCGAACACCTGGGCGCCGATTATGGGGTCGTCACCGAACAGCGCGTCGTGCTCCAGCGCGACCCAGCCATTGGTGTTGGCCAGGGACTGTCCGCCGGGCAGTTTCGCCGTGTCGCCGGCGGCGAAGCTGAGCAGCTGTGGCGAAGCGGGCAGGGGCTGGCCGGCGGGCCAGGACTGCAGCCATTGCGCCTGCGCCGCGGCGGCCTTGCGGGCGTCGTCGGCGCGGCCCTGCCGCTCCAGGTGGAGCGCATGGAGGACCAGCAAAAGGGTGGTGAGGAAGGCTACCGCATTGACGGCCCAGAACTTGTATTTGAGGGAGAGATCGCGAATCCAGGTGCCCATGATGTTCTTCTTGTGGCTCGGAAAGTATTGGCAAGGTGCCAGTATTTTCTGACAGGAATTTCCTGGCGGAATTGATCCGAATCAACAGGTGCTGGATTGCCTGGCTCAGTCGATGACTGGCAGGCCGAAGAAATCGCGGGCGCAGGCCGTGGTATGGCGCGCGAGGTCTTCCTGGGTTTCGCCGCGATGCTGCGCGACTTCCCGCAGCACTTCACCGAGAAACGCCGGCTCGTTGTGGCCGTGCTTGGGTTTGGGCCGCAGGCTGCGTGGGAGCAGGTAGGGGGCGTCGCTTTCCAGCATCAGGCGGCCTCGGGGGATGTCGCGTACCAGGCTGTGCAGGTGCGTGCCACGGCGCTCATCGCAGATCCAGCCGGTGATGCCGATGTGCAGGTCGAGGTCGAGGTAGCCATACAGGGCGCGCTTTTCGCCGGTGAAGCAGTGCACCACGGCGGCGCTCAGCCGGTCGCGGAATTCCCGCACTATCGCCAGCAGGCGTTCGTCGGCGTCGCGCTCATGGAGGAACACCGGCTTGCCCAGCTCCACGGCCAGGGCCAGTTGTTCTTCCAGGGCTTTCTCCTGCAGCGGGCGTGGCGAGAAGTCCCGATTGAAGTCCAGGCCGCATTCACCCACCGCGCATACGCGTGCCTCGCCCAGCAAGGCGCGCAGCTGGCGTTCGCTATCGCTGTTCCAGTCGCTGGCTTCATGGGGATGGATGCCGGCGGTGCTGAACAGGCGCAGACCGCTTTCGTCCAGTTGTTCGGCTGCCAGCAGGGCTTTTTCGCTGTCTTCCGGATTGGTTCCGGTCAGCACCATCTGGCAGACGCCGGCGGCCTGTGCGCGTTCCAGCAGGGCGCGTGCGTCGCGGGCGAGGCTGGGGTGGGTCAGATTGACGCCGATGTCGATGAGTTGCATCGTGCTACCTCAAGTTGGAGCAGGGCAGCATAACAAAGCTCGAAATAAATAAAAAAATCCAATAATTACATGAACTTGTAGGCGGATGTTGAAGTCGATACGACGCTTTTCCTGGCATAGGGCACGCAGCTGTGACACTCTCCGCGCCCTTCACTCGCCAGACAGCGATACGTGGCGCAGCAGTTCCAGAGGTTTGGGCGCGCGCTGACGCCCCGCCCAGTCCCTGGAGAATCGATGACGCGACCGTTGCTGTTTCTGCTCTGCCTGCTGGCGCTGTTGCCCGTCACGGCCAGCGCGCGCCTGGTGGGGCCGCCGGAGGTCTGGCAGCAGCCTGGCGAAGCCCGCGACCTGGCGCAGATCCGCCGTAGTGGCGTGCTCAAGGTACTGGTCAACCAGAGCCGCAACAGCTCGGGCGAGGTCAAGGGCCAGTCGGTCGGCATCGAGTACCACCGTATCCGCGCCTTCGAGCAGTACCTCAATCGCAATGCCCGCGATGGGCGCGAAATCAAGCTGAAGATCATTCCCATGCCCAAGGACCGGTTGCTGGCCGCGCTGCAGCGTGGCGAGGGCGACCTGGTGGCGCCTGGCGAACTGGTCGGCCACGGCGTCGGCGCCAATGTCAGCGCCAGTGCGCCGCTGCGCAAGGATGTGCCCATCGTGCTGGTCAGCCGCCAGGGGCAGCGGCGCTACCAGCGGCTGGAGCAGTTGTCCGGACGCAGTATCGCGTTGCCCGTGGGCAGCGCGGCCGGCGATGCGTTGCGCCAGGTGAACGAGCGCCTGGCGGCCCGCAAGCTGGCGCCCATCGTCATCGAATGGGTCGATTCGACCCTGGCGGTGGAGGATGTGCTGGAGATGGTCCAGGCGGGCATCTATCCGCTGACGGCGGTCGAGCAGCCCATTGCCGAACGTTGGGTCAAGGTGATGCCCAAGCTGCGCCTGGACAAGCACCTGGTGCTGGACCGGCAGGGCGACATGACCTGGTTCGTTCGCCGCAACGCACCGACGCTGCGCGCCAGCGTCGATCGTTTCCTCGCCGAGTACCGCACGCCGTCCGACCAGGACGCCGCCTTCCAGCGTATCTACCGACGCGTCTACAAGTTGCACAACCCGCTGGCGCGCACCGAGCGCCAGCGCCTGGAGCGGGTGCGGCCGGTGCTGCAGCGCTATGCCGACCAGCATGATTTCGACTGGCTCAACCTGGCCGCGCTGGCCTACAAGGAGTCCAGCCTGAATCCGGCCGCCAGGGGCGCCAGCGGCGCGACCGGGCTGATGCAGATCACCCCTGGCGCTGCACGTAGCGTGGGTGTCGGCAATATCCAGAAGCTCGAGAACAATGTGCAGGCGTCGGCCAAGTACCTGGCCAAGCTGCGGCGCAGCTTCTTCGCCAGCGCCCGGCTCGAGGAGCGTGAGCGCATGGCCTTCGTCCTCGCCGCCTACAACCTTGGCCCGCAGCGGGTGCAGGGCATGCGTGCCGAGGCCCGGCGCCGGGGGCTGGACCCCAACCGCTGGTTCTTCCAGGTGGAACGCATCGCCGCCGAGCAGATCGGCATGGGCGTGGTGAGCTACGTCAACAGCGTGAACAAGTACTACCTGGCCTTCGATCGCGAGCGTTATCTACTGGAACCTGCGGAAAGGCCTGTAAAAGCCAAAAAATAATCGAATAAATCGATTAATTGCTTAAGAATTTTGCGATTTTAATATCAAAAAGTTCTACTAAACTGGTGCTTATCGACTCCCCCAACACAAGGAACACCTCGATGAGCAGCCCGATCAAATCCATCCTCGCCACCAATGCCGGCTATGGCATCACCCTGCTGCGAGTCATCACCGGCCTGACTTTCATGGCCCACGGTGCGCAGAAACTCTTCGGCATGTTCGGCGGCCATGGCCTGGCGGGAACCGGCCAATGGATGGAAAGCATTGGCCTGACCCCGGGTTACCTGATGGCCCTGATGGCCGGCAGCGCCGAGTTCTTCGGTGGCCTGGCCCTGGTGATCGGCCTGCTGGTGCGTCCGGCCGCGGCCGCCCTGATAGTCGCGATGGTGGTGGCGATCTTCAGCGTGCACTGGGCCAGCGGCTTCTTCATCACCGAGGGTGGCTACGAATACGCCATGATCCTCGCGCTGATCAGCGCCACCCTGTTGATCGAGGGCGCTGGCAAGCTTTCCCTGGACCGCAACATCGCCGATTGAGGCGCTGTTCAAGCAAAAGGCCCGCTTTGGCGGGCCTTTTGCGTTTCAGGGTTTCTTCCTGCGGGCTTCCGCCAGGTCGGCCGCCGCTTGCAGGCGCAAGCGCTCCTGGGGATTGAAGCCTTCCTCCTGCAGACGCCCGATGGCGGCCGCCTTGTCGCTATCGCTGAGGCCGTCGTTGGCTTCTATACGGGTCTTCTCGTTCAGGTAGGCCTGCAGCCGTTGTTGCCATTGCAGGCGCTGGCGGTCCAGGGTTTCCAGCCTGGCCGTGGCTTCGGCCCCCACCATTTGCTGGCGCAGCTGGCGTACCTGCTCGGGGCTGCCACCGGCCGCCTGGAGCGCACCTACCTGGGCTCTGAGATCGGCCTGCAGCTGGCTTGCCGCCATCGCTTGCAGCGCATCCGGCAGGTTGTTGCGCAACTGCTCGACGGCTGCCGCCTTGGCCGCCGGGTCCAGGTTGTCGTCGCGCTGGATGGCCAGGCGCTGCAGGGTGAACGCGTTGTAGGCCTCGTCACTGGCAAAGAACGCCTGGTGCACCTCGGGGCTGAAGATCCGCGCCCGCAGCGCTTGCACGGCCGCTTCGCGCTGGCCCAGGGCGTTGAGGTCGGCCTGCAGGGGCAGGTCGCGCTCCAGCTGCACCAACTGGCGCTTGTAGTCCAGGTACTGCGCGAGAAGGGCCAGGGCCTGGCTTTCGGCGGGTGCCTGCAGTTGCTCGGCGATATGGCCGCGCAGTTGCAGCGCGCTGTTTTCCAGGGTGACTTCGCCGAGTGTGCTGAGGAAGTAGTCGAAGATGCGCCGGATATCTTCGGTGATCAGCAGGTTGCCCGCCGTGTCGAGGTGGAAGCGCCCGTCCACCTCGGTGCCGGCCAGCGATGGGGGGCGGGACTTGGCGGCGATTGCCCCGCTGGGTGGCGCATGCAGGATGGTGGGCCCGGTGGGTGTGGTGGCAGGTGGGGCAGGGGGCTCATCGGTTCTGGTGTCGGGGGTGCCGCCGCTGGCTGCGGGGGCGGGTGCGCCACCGGTTTGCAGCAGGATGGCCAGGACGCCGGCCAAGGCGATCGGAATCAGCAGCAGAAGTTTCTTCACTGGGGTTCTCGGCTCAGTCGAAAAGACGGGACCCGAAGGTCCCGCAGGATCACAGACCGTCGTTCTTCAGCCGGTTGGCCTGCTGACGATAGACGGTGACCGGGTCGGTTTCGAACAGGCTGGTGAGGCCCAGGGTCTGGTTGACCTCGTCGAGGTGGTTCATCCGGTAGTCGTCGCGGATGACTTTGCCCAGGTGCGAGCTGCAGCGTCCCACCAGGCCGTCGTTGGCTTCGCCGTTGAACGTCAGTGAGCTGGCGCCGAGCAGGGCGTCGCTGATGTCCAGCACATTGGTCAGGGGGCTGGTGCCGCTCCAGGAGTAGTAGCGCACGCCATTGACCTGGTAGGCACCCTCGCCGCAGGCCGTGGTCGGCAGGCCCTGGGGGAAGCGTGCGTTGAAGGCCGCGGCGCCCTGACTGTTGAGCGAGGCCAGGGAGCCGAGGGCGTTCTGCTGGAGTTCGCTGCTGCTGCCGGAGAGGAAATTGATCAGCGCTCCCAGGCCGTTGACTATGCCGGCAAGCAGGACTTCGCCGGCCGAGCCCGGCGGCACCTGACGGATGAAGTCGGCGGTGGCCGAGCCCTTGTGCGGCGCGCCGACGCTGGTGGCGGAGGCCACCAGGTCCGGGCGTACCGCTGCCACATAGCGGATGGTGGGGCCGCCATGGCTGTGGCCGATCAGGTTGACCTTCGGGCTGCCGCTGATGGCGACTATTTCCTCCACCTGCTCGAGGAGTTCTTCACCACGGGCTTCGCTGGTGTTCAGTTGGCTGACTTCGGTGACATAGACGCGGGCGCCGTCGCGGCGCAGTGCCGAGGGGATGCCGTACCAATAATCGACCCCAAGCAGGCTGTCGAAGCCGAGCATGCCGTGGGTGAGGACGATGGGGTAGCGGGTCTGGGTGTAACCACTGGAGCCGAACCAGAGTGCCTGGGCTTGCTCTGAGGCGACGAGGCCGGCTGCAAGGCAGGCGGCAATAGCTGTTTTCCTGTTCTTCATGTGCGCTCTCGACTGTTGTGCGTGGGAGGGCCTGACTGCATTCCATGGCGTGGCCACGCCCATCCTGGGCGTGCACTTCGAAGAGGGCGGAAGGCAGGAAACATGCCAGTCACGACAAGTTGTAGATGAACGCTCTGGGGTGCACTTTTCGCGGATGTTTACAACCGTTCACTAGAAGATGTCCGCGAGTTCGCTGTTACGCGGGGAAACGTCAGGCTGGGGCCTGAGGCCGCAATGGCCATTGGGCGAGGGTGTGGTAACGGGTACCGCGCGCGGTGTTTTCCGAGGCGTAGAGGGCGAATTCGCTGGCCGGCCAATCAAAGGCGGGGGGAGCCGAAGGGGGGAGTTTCGGGCAGTGGCGGGCGAGGGTCAGGTGGGGTTTGAAGTGACGGGTTTCCAGGGGGAATCCGGCTGCGAGCAGTTGTTCACGCAGGCCCCGTTCCAGCTCCATCAAGCTGGCGGGCACCTGGCTCGGTGCCAGGTGCAGCAAGCCATTCTTCCAGCGCGCCAGGCGGTCCAGGCGCAGGATGAAGGCCGTGGGTGTCAGGCTGGCTGCTATCGCGGCCAGGGGTTCGACCTGGCCACGGGGTTGCGAGCCGAGGAAGGCCAGGGTCAGGTGCAGGTTTTCGGGCGCAACCGGTTTGCCGTCCACGGGATTCTGCTTGCGCCACTCGGCAATGTCGTGCGCCAGTTGCGGGCAGCAGGGAATGGCGAAGAACAGGCGTAGCGGCGGGGTGCTCATGGGGAGCCTCGCGGGGTCCGATGGTCGCCTTGACAGTATTGCGCGCGCTTCTCTAGGATGTCGCCCCATGCGCCGATTTAGTCAGCTACTTGCGGGGCGCAGGAGTCTTCAGGGACTTCAAAATTCCGCTAAAGCGCTGGTTCGGTGTCGCCTCTCACCGCTGCCCAGCGGGATCAATGAGGCGGAGACACGACACCATGACCTGTCCCCAACCCCTGCTTCGACTAGCCCCCATCACCAGTGGGCTGGTTCTGCGCAATCCGCGAATTCTGCTCGGTGGTTCCCACCAGCCGACGCTGCTGCGTTATCTCGAAGGTTGGCCCAAGCGCTGGGGCGGCCCGCGCAATTTCCTCATCCAGTTCGTTCGCGAAGGCGAGTCGCTGTCCCGTTTTGCCAACGACAGTTTCGACATGGCCGTTATCCAGGCTCCCGCCACCGAGTTGCTGCCGGAGGTGCTCGGCCAACTTGTGCGCGTGGCGCGGCAAGGGCTGATTACCCTGCGCTGAGTCGCGGCGGGCTGCGCTCAGCCCATACTGCGGGGGATTCCGGGGTTCAGGGGTAGTCGATCTCGACCACATACCAGGTCTTTTCCCCGGTGGGGGTGCCGACCCGTACCTCGGCGTCCAGCGCCTTGCCCACCAGAGCGCGGGCCAGGGGCGAGTCGATACTGATCAGGTTCTGCTTCAGGTCGAATTCGTCGGGCCCGACGATGCGGTAGCGGGCCACCTCGCCATCCTCGTCCTCCAGGGAGACCCAGGCGCCGAAGTAGACCTTGCCCGGGTCCGACGGGCGTTCGCTGACCACCTTGAGGCTTTCCAGGCGTTTGGTGAGGAAGCGTACGCGGCTGTCGATCTCCCGCAGCATCTTCTTGCCATAGGTGTATTCGGCGTTCTCCGAGCGGTCGCCCTGGGCGGCCGCTTCGCTGACCGCCTGGGTGACCTTGGGCCGGCGTACGTGCCAAAGCTCATGGAGCTCGGCGCGCAGGCGGGCTTCGCCCTCCGGGGTGATCAGGGGCGTTCCGGCGGTGCGGGGCGGGCGATAACGGCTCATGACGGTCCTGCGCTGGTTCGGGAGGCAAAGCCTATCAAGCTTCGCGCAGGACTGTTAGCGGGCTGGCGTTGAGCGCGCGGCGCGTGCCTATCAACCCGGCCGAACCTACCAGCAACGCGCCCACCAGCGGCAGTAGAAGCAGCCAGGGATGGGGTTGCCAGTGCAGGTCGAAGGCGTAGCGATAGAGCAGCGCACTGACCAGTTCGCAACCGAGGGCGGCGAGCAGGCCGCTGCAGGCGCCGAGCAGGGCGAATTCCGCGCGACGGGCCTTCAGCAGGATCTGCCGCTCGGCCCCCAGGGCGCGAAGCAGTGCGCCTTGTCGAATGCGTTCGTCGAGGGTCGACTGCAATCCGGCGAAGAGCACCGCCAGGCCGGCGGCCAGCACGAACAGCAGGACGAACTCCACGGCCAGGGTGACCTGGGCGAGGATGCTGCGCAGCTGCGCGAGGATGGCTTCCACTTGCAGCAGGGTCACGGCCGGGAATGCGCGGGACAGCTCCACCAGTTCGCGGTCGTGGCGGGGCGGCAGGTAGAAGCTGGTGAGGTAGGTGACAGGCAGGTCCGCCAGGGTGTCCGGGGCGAAGATCATGTAGAAGTTCGGCTGGAAGTTGTCCCAGTCCACTTCGCGCAGGCTGGTCACCTGGGCGTCGCGCTGCAGGCCGCCGACGCTGAAGCTCAGGCGGTCGTTGAGCTTGAGGTTGAGGCTTTCGGCGAGTTTGGACTCCACCGAGACGCCCGGCAGGTCGGCGTTCGGCACGTCACTCCACCAGTGTCCCGCCACCAGCCGGTTGTCGCTGGGCAACTGGGCTGCCCAGGTCAGGCTGAGGTCGCGTTGCACGGCGCGCTCGCCCTGGGAGTCCTTGCTCACCAGCTGGCGTACCGGCTGGCCATTGATGGCGGTCAGGCGGCCGGGCACCACGGGATAGAGTGGTGCGGGATGGGGAGATAGGCTGGCGAGGCGACTGGCGAAGGCGTCTTTCTCGGCGGGCAGCACATTGAGGGCGAAGTGGTTGGGGGCGTTCTCCGGCAGCTGGTTCTGCCAGGTATCCAGCAGCTCGCCGCGCAGCAGGGCGATCAGCGCCATGGCCAGCAGGATCAGGCCGAACGCCAGGGATTGCCCGGCCGCCGCCAGGGGGTGGCGGAGCAATTGGCCGAGGCCCAGGCGCCAGGGAAGACTGGCACTGGCCAGGAGCCGGCGCAGGCCCGTGAGGCCAGCCAGTAGCAGGCCGCCCAGCAGCAGCGCGGCGATCAGGCCGCCGCCAAGCAGACCGAGGGTCAGTTTCAGGTTCAGGCTCAGGCGCCACATGATCAGGCCCAGGGCCAGGAGTGCGGCGCCATATATAAGCCAGGCGCTGGGCGGCAGTGGCAGCAGGTCGCGGCGCAGCACCCGCAGCGGCGGTACCCGGCCAAGGGCGGCCAGGGGTGGCAGGGCGAAACCGGCCAGGGCGAGCAGGCCGGTGGCGATGCCCGCCAGGGCTGGCACCACGCCGGCGGAGGGGATCACCGCCGGCAGCAGGCCGCCGAGCAGCTTGAACAGCACCGCTTGCGCGAGCCAGCCCAGCAGGGCGCCAAGGGCGCTGGCCAGGAGGCCCAGCAGCGCCAGTTGCAGGCCGAACAGCAGCAGGGCTTCGCGCCGGGAGAGGCCGAGGCAGCGCATCAGGGCGCTGGCGTCGTAGCGGCGGGCGGCGAAGCGGGCGGCGGAAAGAGCCACCGCAACGCCGGCGAGCAGCACGGCGGCGAGGCTGGCCAGGTTCAGGTAACGCTCGGCCCGGCCCAGCGCGCCGCCGATCTGGCGATTGCCCTGGCGGGCGTCTTCCAGGCGCTGATTGGCTTCCAGGCCGGGTTCGACGGCGGCGCGGTAGCGGCTGAGGATATCGTTCGGCCCACTCCAGAGTTCGCGATAGCGTACGCGGCTGCCAGGCTGGACCACGCCGGTGGCGTCGAGGTCGTCCAGGCTGATCAGCACCCGTGGGGTCAGGCTGTAGAAGTCGCCGGCGCGATCAGGCTCGTAGGTCAGCACGCGGGTGAGCTGCAAGGTCTTCTGGCCTACATCGATGCTGTCGCCGGGCTTTAGGCCCAGGGTGGCGAACAACCGGGCTTCGGCCCAGGCTTCGCCGGATTTCGGGCCGCTGCCTGTGGTTTCTTCGCCGTAGGGTTGCGCGGCGCTCTTCAGTTCGCCGCGCAGGGGGTAGGCGGGATCGACCGCCTTGACGCTGGATAGCTGGATGCCGTTGTCGGCGGCGATCACGCTGGAGAACTCCACCGCGCGGGCGTGTTTCAGGCCCAGTTGCAGGCCGCTGTCGAGCTGCTCGGCGCGGGCCGGCGACGAGCCGCTAAGCAGCAGGTCGGCGCCGAGGAATTCGGTGGCGCGCAGCAGCATGGCGCCGTTAAGGCGCGCGCTGAAGTAGCCGATGGCGCTGCTGGCGGCGACGGCCACCAGCAGGGAGAAGAACAGCACCCGCAGTTCGCCGCTGTGGGCGTCGCGCCAGAGTTGGCGCGCGGCCATGGTCAGCAGTCGGGCGAAGGGCAGGCGCCGCATCAGGGTTCCACCTGTTCGACCAGGCGACCGCCTTCGAGGCGGATCAGGCGGCGGCAGCGATGGGCCAGGCGTTCGTCATGGGTCACCAGCACCAGGGTGGTGCCGCGTTCCTGGTTGAGCTGGAAGAGCAGGTCGCTGATGCGCTCGCCGGTGTGGCTGTCGAGGTTGCCCGTGGGCTCGTCGGCGAACAGCACATCGGGCTCGGCGGCGAAGGCGCGGGCAATGGCGACGCGCTGCTGTTCGCCACCGGATAGCTGGCGCGGATAGTGACTGAGGCGCTGGCCCAGGCCGACCCGTTCGAGCAGCTGGCGGGCGCGGGGACGTGCGTCCTGGCGGCCTTCCAGTTCCAGCGGCAGCATGACGTTCTCCAGGGCGTTGAGGTTGTCCAGCAGCTGGAACGACTGGAACACGAAGCCGACGTGTTCCGCACGAACCCGGGCCCGCTGGTCCTCGTCGAGGCGCGACAAGGCGCGGCCGGCCAGGCTCACCTCGCCGCCGCTGGGCAGGTCGAGTCCGGCGAGCAGGCCGAGGAGAGTGGATTTGCCCGAGCCGGAGCTGCCGACTATGGCCAGGCTGTCGCCTTTGCCGAGGCTCAGTGAAAGGTCGTGAAGGATGGTCAGCTCGCCTTCCGCGCTGGGAACCACTTTGCTAAGGTTCCGCGCATCGAGAATGCTTGCGCTCATGGAGAATCCAATGCGTGCCTGGTTGTTGGGAGGCTGCCTGTCCCTGTTGCTGATGGCGCAGGGGGCCGTGGCGGGGACCGTGCTGGTCGTCGGGGATAGTATCAGCGCGGCTTTCGGGCTGGAATCCAGCCAGGGCTGGGTCTCGCTGCTGGAAAAACGCCTGGCCGAGAAGGGCTTCGAGCAGCGCGTGGTGAATGCCTCGATCAGTGGCGACACCAGTGCTGGCGGGCTCTCCAGGCTTCCCGCCCTGCTTGCCGAGCACAAGCCGGAACTGGTGATTATCGAGTTGGGCGGCAACGACGGATTGCGCGGTCAGCCGACTGCGCAATTGCAACAGAATCTTGCCAGCATGATCGACAGCGCCAAGGGGCAGGGCGCCTCGGTCCTGTTGCTCGGCATGCGCCTACCGCCCAACTACGGCGCGCGTTACACCACGGCGTTCGCCAACGTCTACAGCGCTCTGGCGACGGAGAAGCAGGTGCCGCTGGTGGCCTTCTTCCTCGAGGGCGTCGGCGGCGTGCCGGGAATGATGCAGTCCGATGGCATCCATCCCAATCTGCAAGCCCAGCCGCGCTTGCTGGACAACCTCTGGCCGACACTGGAACCCATGCTCTGACGCTTTTCCCGCGGCCCGCTTTCGGCTAAGGTTGCGCACCCTCCCTGGAGTCCTCCATGCCGCGCCCCGTCTGGTCCCTGTTTGGTTACAAAGTAATAGAGCCCGACGAGCAACTCGACCTGTTCGCCTGCCGCGAAGTGCGCCTGCATCTGGTGGCACGCCAGCTCGAACTGGGGGGCTTCGCCGACCGCACTCTCTGCGGCGGCCTGCTGCCAGCGCAGCCGCGCTGGAGTAATCTGGAACAGCAGTTGTTGCGTGATCGGCGTCTGTGCGCCAACTGCCGTTCGACCCTCGAATACCAGCGCCAGGGACAACAGTCGGTCTGGTCTGAGGTTTGAGGGCTCCCGGCGTGGCTCGCGTCGGTGTAGAATTCCGAGTCTTTTATTCAGCCAATTGGTCAAGGATCCTTGGATGTTGCCGCGCTTTCCAGCCGTCGCCCGCTCCCTGTCATTAGCGTCCCTGCTGGTGGCGGGCCCCGTCGCAGCCCTTGAGCTGCCCCTGCCTCCGCCCGGCGAAGACATCGTCGGCCAGGTCCAGGTGATTACCGCCAAGTACGAAGATACCTTCGCCGATATCGGTGTTGCCAATGACCTTGGCTACCTGGAGATGGTCGCCGCCAACCCCGGCGTCGATCCCTGGCTGCCGGGCGCGGGTACCGAGATCATCCTGCCGACCCGCTACATCCTGCCGCCGGGTCCGCGCGAAGGCATCGTGATCAACCTCGCCGAGTACCGCATGTACTACTTCCCGAAAGGGCAGAACGTGGTGCATACCTTCCCGCTGGGTATCGGTCGCGAGGGCTGGGGTTCGCCCATCGCCCACACCACTATTACCGCCAAGACTCCCAACCCGGCCTGGTATCCGCCCAAGTCGATCCGCGAGGAGCACGCTGCTGACGGCGATCCGCTGCCCGCCGTGGTGCCGCCGGGGCCGGACAACCCGCTGGGTCCGTTCAAGTTCAAGCTGGGCGTGCCGGGCTACCTGATCCATGGCTCGAACAAGAAATTCGGCATCGGTATGCGCGTCAGCCACGGCTGCTTCCGCATGCTCAACAACAACGTGCTGGCCCTGGCGGCCATGGCGCCAGTGGGCACTCCGGTGCGCATCGTCAACGAGCCCTACAAGTTCGGTGTCAGCGGCGGCAAGATCTACCTGGAGGCCCATGCGCCTCTGGACGACCATGGCGACCCGTCCGTGGTGGACAAGCACACCGCCGTGATCAACGCGCTGCTCAAGCGTGAAGAGCTGGTGAACAGCATCCGCCTGAATTGGGATGTGGTACGTGAAGTTGTCGCGGCCGAAGATGGTCTGCCGGTGGCAATTGCCGAGCCGGATTCGGCTGTTGCAGCCAGCGTGCCCAGCACCGAGATGTAAGTCGGTAGCTGTTTGAACGGAGCCCGCCGCGCGATAAGCCGGCGGGCTTTTTGTTGCCTGCCGATCGATGCAACTCAAGTTGCAGGAAACAGGGCCGGGTAAAAGTACCAGGCAATAAAAAAGCCGACCCAGCGAACTGGATCGGCTCTATAGCCAGAAGGCTATTACTTGCGGCTGGCTTTTTCCAGCATACGCAGGGCGCGCTCGTTAGCCTCGTCAGCGGTCTGCTGGGCTTTCTGAGCGGCGGCCAGAGCTTCGTCAGCCTTGCGATAGGCTTCGTCGGCACGGGCTTGAGCGCGAGCTGCTGCGTCTTCAGTAGCAGTCAGACGAGCTTCGGTTTCTTTGGATGCGCTGCTGCAACCGGTGGCCAGAACTGCGGCCAGAGCCAGAGCAGAGAATTTCAGAACGTTGTTCATCGTGTTCCCCTTAAGGTGGACATTTCCATAAAGCAATTCCCCGAGCTTGGGAAATTAGCCGGCGTACATACTACCCATAACTTGTAGTAAGTAAACTGACCTTGCGCAAGCCAAGCACATTTTTTTCAGCTTGCCGGCTAATTCACACGCAAACAACAGGGTCGCTGGTCAAAAAACCGTCAGATTGATTGTTCTTTGATCAGTCGAAATTCCAAGTGTAGGCCCAAGACAGCGGGGCGGTCGGGAGTCGGGGCATATTCTGACAAGCGTTGCCTCGATCTCCGGCTGGAGTGGGGCCGTTGGCGTAATCCGGCTTTGGAAATGGAACTTCCCGCAGAGAACCGAGAAATACTTCGGCTATACAAAGAGCGCGTGTGGTAGTGCCCATAGGCCACTGATAAGCTTGCCCAGCTTCCAATATCCAGTGCGAAGCGCAGACTTCAAGGACGTCACTATGTCGAAGATTCTCAAGTGGGGATTGCTTGCGGTTGTCGCCGTGGGCCTGATCATCAAGTTGTCGCTCTGGTGGTCGGTCAGGTCGATCATGGATGACGCGATTGCCAAGTTGTCGCCAGTGATGGATATCACCTACGGCGGGATTACTTCTTCATTCGATGGTCGAGTCGGCCTCGAGAACGTCCAGCTGCGTGTACCGGCAGCGGGCGACAGCCTCCGGGTGCGGCAGGCTGAACTCAAGTTCAAGAGCCTGGGCGAACTGCTCAGCTTCAAGGAACGCCTCGCCGAGGGCAAATTCCCCGAGCAGATGGCGGTCAGCCTGAAGGGCATCGCGCTGGATGTGCACGGACCCTTCATGCAGCAGCTCTACAACACGCCCGCCGAGCGCAGTGTGTTCACCGCGATGAGCGAAGTGGCCTGCGGCGACGTGCGCAATATAGGCACCGATGAACTGCTGGAGATGGGTTATCGCACCCTGGAAACCGATGCCGAGTTTTCCTATCTGTTCCAGCCCGGTGCACAGAAACTCAACCTGAACCTTACTTCCGACACGCGTGACATGGGTGAAGTGCGCCTGACCCTGTCCTTGTCTAACATGTCGGAGAAGCCGGGCGACCTCAGGGTAAATCCGCCGCATCTGTCCAGCGTCATCTTCGAACTGAACGACAACCAGTATCAGCGCAAGGTCCAGGAGTTCTGTGCGGCCAAGCTCGGCCAGACCGCAGAGACCTACCAGGCGACGGCGGTGCAGCAGTTCGACACGGCGCTGCGTAACCAGCGGATCGCCCTGGGTCAGCCGATGCTGGACGCCTACGGGCGTTACCTGAAGGACCCGCAGTCGCTGCGGGTGGAGTTGACCCCGAGCGAGGGCATGGCCTGGGATGGCCTGCAGTTCTTCGAGGCCAAGGATGTGGTGAGCATGCTGCGTCCGGCGGTGCTGGTGAACCAGGAGCTGGTGCAACCGGTCGAATTCGCGTGGGTCGACCCGGCGGCGCGTAACGAGCCTGCGGCACTGGAGAAGATCACCGCGGTTGAGGAAAATCAGGACAACGAACGTGCCGTACAGCAGTATGAGTTCGTCAATGTAGCCGACCTGTCGGGATATACCGGCAAACGGCTGCAGTTCATCACCTTCGATGGCGCCTATTACCAAGGTGTATTACACAAGGTGGAGAACGGAAGGGCCTATCTCAGCGTGCAGTTCGGTACCGGCACGGCGGAGATGTTCCTTAGGCTCGAAAAGATCGATAAGGTACGGGTACGGTTTTAGATTCCTCAGAGGAGTAGCGATGAGCGAGGCATTGTCCATCCACCATGACCAGGCGGGTCATCAATTCGAGACCACCGTGGACGGTCATCGTGCATACCTGGCCTATATGGACCTGGGTAAACAGACATTGGACATTTATCGCACTTTCGTGCCGAACGTCCTGCGCGGTCGCGGGATCGCGGCGGCGCTGACCGAGTCCGCACTGGAATTTGCCGAGGATCAGGGCTACACCGTGATCCCATCCTGCTCCTACGTCGAACGCTACATCGAGCGTCGCCAGCGGCAGGCGCAGCGTAATGGCTGAGGGGCCGCCCCAGTCGTAGCGGATGCACCAAGAAAAACGCCGGGCAATTGCCCGGCGTTTTCGTTTCTGCCTGTGGTCAGCCGCGCTGGCGCTTGGGCAGCACGTCCTTGAGCTTGGCATGCATGCTGCGCAAGGTTTTCTCGGTGGCTTCCCAGTCGATGCAGGCGTCGGTGACGGAGACGCCGTACTTCAGTTGGGCGAGGTCCTTCGGAATCGACTGGTTGCCCCAGCCAAGGTGGCTTTCGACCATCAGGCCGACGATGGAGTTGTTGCCTTCCAGGATCTGGTTGGCGACGTTGTCCATGACCAGCGGCTGCAGGGCCGGGTCCTTGTTGGAGTTGGCGTGGCTGCAGTCGACCATGATGTTCGGGCTGATGCCGGCCTTGGTCAGTTCCTGCTCGCAGATGGCGACGCTCACCGAATCGTAGTTCGGCTTGCCGTTGCCGCCGCGCAGCACCACGTGGCCATAGGCGTTGCCCTTGGTGGTGACGATGGAGACGCCGCCTTCCTGGTTGATGCCGAGGAAACGGTGCGGGCTGGAAACCGACTGCAGGGCGTTGATCGCCACGGTCAGGCTGCCGTCGGTGCCGTTCTTGAAGCCGACCGCGGAGGACAGGCCGGAGGCCATTTCGCGGTGGGTCTGGGATTCGGTGGTACGGGCGCCGATGGCCGACCAGCTGATCAGGTCCTGCAGGTACTGCGGGGAAATCGGGTCCAGCGCCTCGGTGGCGGTGGGCAGGCCTTTTTCGGCCAGGTCGCGCAGCAGTTGGCGACCGATGTGCAGGCCGTCCTGGATCTTGAAGGAGTCGTCGAGGTAGGGGTCGTTGATCAGGCCTTTCCAGCCGACGGTGGTGCGTGGCTTCTCGAAGTACACGCGCATGACCAGGAACAGGGTGTCGGACACTTCGGCGGCGAGGCCCTTGAGGCGATCGGCGTACTCGTGCGCGGCCTTGATGTCGTGGATGGAGCAGGGGCCCACCACCACGAACAGGCGATGATCCTTGCCATCGAGAATGTTGCGGACCACCTGGCGGCCATTTGCGACGGTGCGCAGGGCTGCATCGGTCAGGGGAATTTCGCGCTTCAACTGGTCCGGCGTGATCAGGGTCTCGTTGGAGGCAACGTTAAGGTCGTCGATCTGTATCGTGCTTTTCATCGGTCAGGGTCGTCAGCTCACGGGTGCCGGTCGCCAGCGATCCCCGTATGGCGGAGAGCACGGCAGTAAAAACGCGGCGGGGACCGGAACCTTAACGCTTTCCACGTAACCTCGACAATGGCGAATGCATGCCCCGAACGTGGAAAATGCACGAATTCAGACAGGGGCGAAGTCCGCTGCGTGCGCAGCGATCCATTCCTGTGCCACGGCTTCGGGTGCCAGGGCGTGGCCGACGGCTTCCTCGCGCTGCTTGCGGTACTGCTCGATCAGGCAGATCTGCTCCACCATCCGCGCGCGGAACATGTTTTCCTCGTCGACGAACGCGATGCCCACCAGGAAGTCCTGGACCTGCTTGCGGCACCAGGCCACGGTGCCCGAGAACCGCGCCAGCTCGCCAAGCAGGGGGATGCACAGCTCTATGTAGGTGCCGCACCGAAACGCGCGGGTGGAGTTGCATGCCACCCCACCCAGGCTGATATCGTGCAGCCGCTGCAGGGGCACGTGAGCGCCCTTGCGCGGAACCAGCTCCACGGGCATTTCCGTGGGGTGACGCAGGAATTGACGCATGACCGCGAACTCCCGATGCCTCGAAAACGGTATCGCACAAGACACTATAGTGCCCGAGCTGGAATTGACCGACCTCGACGCCGATCGGAGCCTGCTCGATCTGCCCGGCACCTCCCTGGTGATCTTTACCGGCTCCGGTTGCGCCAGTTGCCGCTGGGCCCGCCTGCACCTGCCGGGCGCGGCCCTGCCGGTGGACCGATTGTGCTGGATCGATGCCGGCAATAATGGTGGGCTGGTCCAGCGCTATGAGGTATTCCACCTGCCTGCGTTGTTCGTGGTTCGAAATGGCGATTTCCATGGCGCGCTGCATGCCAGCTTGCGGCGCGACGATCTGATTCAAGCCCTGGACCGGGCGTTGGCCCGGCCGGCAGAGGAGCTTCCCTAGATGAGTTCAAGCAAACCGCGCATCGGCATTATCGGTACCGGCGCCATTGGCGGCTTTTATGGCCTGATGCTGGCCCGTGCCGGCTTCGATGTGCATTTCCTGCTGCGCAGCGAGTACGACGCCGTGGCCGCGCGTGGTCTGCAGCTGAACAGCGCGGTGCACGGCGCCCAGGCGCTGTTCCCGGTGCAGGCCTACCGCGACGCCGCGCAAATGCCGCCTTGCGACTGGCTGCTGGTGGGGGCCAAGACCACCAGCAACGCGGCGCTGGCCCCGGTCATCGCCCAGGCCGCGGCGCCGGGCGCCAAGGTCGTGCTGCTGCAGAACGGCCTGGCGGTGGAGGACGCGCTGCGGCCGCTGCTCCCCGAGTCCCTGCATCTGTTGGGTGGCCTTTGCTATATCTGCGTGCACCGCTCGGAGCCGGGGGTGGTCGAGCACCAGTCCTTGGGGGCGGTGAACCTCGGCTACCACTCCGGCCCGGCCCTTGATGACGCGCAGCGCCAGGCGCTGACGGAAGAGGGCTCGGCCCTGTTCAAGGCCGCCGGCATCGACTCGGCCGCCGTCGCCAACCTGGACCAGGCGCGCTGGCAGAAGCTGGTCTGGAACGTGCCGTACAACGGTCTGTCGGTATTGCTCGGCGCCGGGACCACCGCGCTCATGGCCAACGCCGACAGCCGCGAGCTGATCCAGGCCATCATGCAGGAAGTGGTGGACGCCGCCACCGCGCTGGGCTTGCGCATGCCGGAGAACTTCATCGGCAAACTGATGACGTCCACCGACCGCATGCCCGACTACCTGCCGAGCATGTACCACGACTTCGCGCAGAAGCGCCCGCTGGAGCTCGGCGCCATCTACGAAGCCCCGCTGGCGGCCGCCGCTGCCGTGGGCTTCGAGATGCCGAGTATTCGCGCGTTGTACCAGGCGCTACGCTTCATCGACGCACGCAACCAGGGCTGAGGGGCGCATCACCATGGGCAAAGGTCTGGCGGACAAGCTTGTATTGGCGATCTCCTCGCGGGCTCTGTTCGATCTCGATGAGAGCCATCGGGTCTACGAGGCGCAGGGCATCGAGGCCTACCGCCAGTACCAGATCGACCATGAGGACGAAGTGCTCGCTCCGGGCGATGCCTATCCCCTGGTGGAAAAGCTCCTGAAGCTGAACGAGCAGCTCGGGCAGCAACGGGTGGAAGTCATCCTGGTGTCGCGCAACAGCGCCGACACTGGCCTACGCGCCTTCAACTCCATCCAGCACTACGGCCTGGGCATCTCCCGTGCCGCCTTCGTCGGCGGCCGCAGCCCGGAGCCCTACCTGCGTGCGTTCGGTTGCCACCTGTTCCTCTCCACTCATGCCGAGGACGTGCGCGGTGCGTTGATGAGCGGCTATGCCGCCGCCACCATCCTCTCCGGCGGCCCACGGCGAGCGGCGAGCAACGAACTGCGCATCGCCTTCGATGGTGATGCCGTGCTCTTCTCCGACCATTCCGAGCGCATCTACCAGACTGGCGGGCTCGAAGCCTTCCAGGCCCACGAGCGGGATTCGGCCCGCGAGCCGCTGGACGGCGGCCCCTTCAAGCACTTCCTCTCGGCGCTGAATCGGCTGCAGCAGGAGTTCCCGCCGGACGCCAGCCCGATCCGCACGGCGCTGGTCACCGCGCGCTCGGCGCCGGCCCACGAGCGGGTCATCCGCACCCTGCGCGAGTGGGATATCCGCCTGGACGAATCCTTCTTCCTCGGCGGTCTGGAAAAGGCGGCCATTCTCGAGACCTTCGGTGCCGATGTGTTCTTCGACGACCAGGCCGGGCACTGCGAAAAAGCCCGGGATGTCGTGGCTACCGGGCACGTGCCTCATGGTGTGAGCAACGAGCCGCAGTTCTGACTAAGCTCTGGTGAGGCCAGCCATGAAGGGCGTCAGGAGGCCTCATGATCCGCTCCATTCTCTATGCCACGGACCTCGGTCTCTATGCCCCCTACGTTCTGCAACACGCCTTGTCCCTAGCTCGGGCCTACAACGCCCAGCTCTATGTAGTGCATGCGGTGGAGCCCCTCGGGCTGTTCGCCGAGTCGGTGCTGCAAACCTACCTGGATGACGACACCCTGACGGAACTGCGGGCCAAGGGGCTGGGCACCGTCATGTCGAGTATCGAGCAGCGGGTACTGGAAGGGTTCCGCGACGAGATGGGCGAGGCGGTCCAGGACCTCGACATGATCCGCGCGGTGCGGGTGGTGCAGGGCGATCCGCCGCTGGTCATCCTCGAAGAAGCGCAGAAACTCTCGGTGGACCTGCTGGTGGTGGGGAGCCACAGTCACGGCACCCCGCTGGAGACGCCCCTGGGGCGCACGGCGGCGCGCCTGGTGCAACTGTCCGAAGTGCCGGTGTACCTGGTGCCCATGCTTCAGCATCGCGGGCACAACGAGTTCTGATTACCGCTGGTCGCGGGTTATGCAAAGCGGAAAAAAACGTCTAGTTTTATTCAGCAAACCATTAATATGGTTATAAACGCCGCCGACATCCTGCGACGTAATCGCTTTGAGGAATGCCTATGAAGCTCCAGCAACTGCGCTACATCTGGGAAGTGGCGCACCACGACCTGAACGTGTCCGCCACTGCGCAAAGTCTCTATACCTCGCAGCCGGGCATCAGCAAGCAGATCCGCCTGCTGGAGGACGAACTGGGCGTCGAAGTTTTCGCCCGCAGCGGCAAGCACCTCACGCGCGTTACCCCGGCCGGCGAGCGCATCATCACCACCGCAGGCGAGATCCTGCGCAAGGTCGAAAGCATCAAGCAGATCGCCCAGGAATTCTCCAACGAGAAGAAGGGCACCCTGTCCATCGCCACCACGCACACCCAGGCGCGCTACGCGCTGCCGCCGGTGATCGGTGGCTTCATCAAGCAGTACCCGGATGTCGCCCTGCACATGCACCAGGGCACCCCCATGCAGATCGCCGAGATGGCCGCCGACGGCACCGTCGACTTCGCCATCGCCACCGAAGCCCTGGAGCTCTTCGGTGACCTGGTGATGATGCCGTGCTACCGCTGGAACCGTTGCGTGATCGTGCCCCAGGGCCATCCGCTGACCAAGCTGCCCAAGCTGACCCTGGAAGCCCTGGCCGAGCATCCCATCGTCACCTACGTCTTCGGCTTCACCGGCCGTTCCAAACTGGACGAAGCCTTCAGCCACCGTGGCCTGAGCCCCAAGGTGGTGTTCACCGCCGCCGACGCCGACGTCATCAAGACCTATGTGCGCCTGGGCCTGGGCGTGGGCATCGTGGCCAAGATGGCGGTGGACCCGAAACTCGACAGCGACCTGGTGGTGCTGGACGCGGGCGAACTGTTCGAGTCCAGCGTGACCAAGATCGGCTTCCGCCGTGGCACCTTCCTGCGTGGCTTCATGTGCGACTTCATCGAGAAGTTCGCCCCGCACCTGACCCGAGAGGTCCAGGCCAAGGCCGTGCAGTGCCACAACAAGGCGGAGCTGGACGAGCTGTTCCACGACGTGGAGCTGCCCACCTACTGAGGCAGGCCTCGAATGAAAAAGCCCGGCAATCGCCGGGCTTTTTTGCGTGGAGCCTTGCCGGTGCGCGGGGTGCACCCTACGGAGAAGGGCGCCCGAGCGGTTCGAGTACATCACGGACGAAGGCCAGGAATACGGTGTAGACCTGCTCGCTACCGTCGTCGTGGTGCACCACGAAGAAGGGCGCGGACTCCACGCCATAGTGCTGGGCGACCATCCAGCCCGCGCTGCCCGGGTTGCGTTCATCGGCTACCAGGATGCGGTCGATCCGCCCCAGGTGGTCGCCGCGCTCGAGGCGCTCCATCACATCCCGGCACTTGCGGCAGTCCTGGCCATCGGCCAGGACCTTCTTCACCAGGGTGATGCGCATGGGTTCAGGCCTTGCTGATCAGGTTGCCGGCGTGCAGCCCGCATTCCTTCTGCGTGGCTTCTTCCCACCACCAGCGACCTTCGCGCTCGTGCTGGTTCGGCAGCACCGGGCGGGTGCAGGGCTCGCAGCCGATGCTGATGAAACCGCGCTCATGCAGCGGGTTGTAAGGAATCTCCAGCATGCGGATATAGGCCCAGACTTCCTCGCTGCTCATCTGCGCCAGCGGGTTGAACTTGTACAGCGGGTTGTCCGGCGTGGAGAAGGCGCCGTCCATTTCCAGCACCGCCACCTGGGAGCGGGTGCCGGGGCTCTGGTCGCGACGCTGGCCGGTGGCCCAGGCCTTGACCGTGGACAGCTTGCGCCGCAGCGGCTCGATCTTGCGGATGCCGCAGCATTCGCCGTGACCGTCCTTGTAGAAGCTGTACAGGCCCTTTTCCTTGACCAGGGGTTCCAGCAGGCGCGGGTCCGGCGACAGCACTTCGATACTGATGCCGTAGTGCTCGCGCACCTGCTCGATGAAGCGGTAGGTCTCGGGGTGCAGGCGGCCGGTGTCCAGGCTGAACACCTTGACGTTCTTGTTCAGCTTCCAGGCCATGTCCACCAGCACTACGTCCTCGGCGCCACTGAAGGAGATCCACAGCTCGTCGCCGAAATGCTCGAAGGCGAGCTTGAGGATGTCCTGGGGGGACTTGCTGGCGTAAGCCGCCGCTAGTTCGGCGACGTCGAAGGGTTGGCTCATCAGGCAGGCTTCCTTTTAGGGGATGGCGCTGGGCGCGCTCTATGGCGCGCATCTTAGCAAAGGGGAGTTATGCCCCTAAATAACCATCAGGAAGCACCACTGCTTTATTTGGCTATAAGCGGCGCGTTGCGCGGTTCCGGGGGAGCCGCTAGAGTGCCGCCTCCAATCAAAATAGCCATGCGGGGAATTACTCGTGGAAATCGCCTGTCTCGACCTTGAGGGTGTACTGGTTCCGGAAATCTGGATCGCCTTCGCGGAAAAAACCGGAATCGAAGCGCTCAAGGCGACCACCCGGGACATCCCGGACTACGACGTGCTGATGAAGCAGCGTCTGCGCATCCTCGACGAGCATGGCCTGAAGCTTTCCGACATCCAGGAAGTGATCGCCACCCTGAAGCCGCTGGAAGGCGCCGTCGAGTTCGTCGACTGGCTGCGCGAGCGCTTCCAGGTAGTGATCCTCTCCGACACCTTCTACGAGTTCTCCCAGCCGCTGATGCGCCAACTGGGCTTCCCGACGCTGCTCTGCCACCGCCTGATCACCGACGAGACCGATCGCGTGGTGGACTACCAGCTGCGCCAGAAGGACCCCAAGCGCCAGTCGGTGCTCGCGTTCAAGAGCCTCTACTACCGTGTGATTGCCGCCGGCGACTCCTACAACGACACCACCATGCTCAGCGAAGCCCACGCCGGCATCCTGTTCCATGCCCCGGAAAACGTGATCCGCGAGTTCCCGCAGTTCCCGGCGGTGCACACCTATGAAGACCTCAAGCGCGAGTTCATCAAGGCGTCCAACCGCCAGTTGAGCCTCTGAGTTCCCGCCCATGAAAAAGCCCGCGATAGCGGGCTTTTTCATGGGCGGGGCCTGGTCATTCGATGGGTATCGCTTCGCTCAACCACATCCTACGGGCCGCAGCCATTTGCGTTTGTAGGATGGGTTGAGCGAAGCGATACCCATGCTGTCGTGCGCCAGCAGTCAGTCACCCATGCCCTCCAGCGTCGCCATCAGCACCTTCACCTTGGTGATGGACTCGCGGTACTCCTCCTGCCAGTCGGAGTCGGCGACTATGCCGCCGCCGCCCCAGCAGCTGGCCTGGCCGTCCTTCACCAGCACGGTGCGGATGGCGATGGAGCTGTCGAGTTCGCCGCGCACGTCGAGATACAGCAGCGAGCCGCAGTAGATCGCCCGGCGGGTGGGTTCCAGTTCGTCGATGATCTGCATGGCGCGGATCTTCGGCGCGCCGGTGATGGAGCCGCCGGGGAAGCTGCCGGTCAGCAGGTCGAGCGCGTCCTTGCCTGCGGCGAGGCGGCCGGTGATCGCGCTGACCAGATGGTGCACGTTGGGGTAGCTCTCCAGGGCGAAGAGTTCCGGCACCCGCACCGAACCGATGGCGCAGCTGCGCCCGAGGTCGTTGCGCAGCAGGTCGACGATCATCAGGTTTTCGGCGCGGTCCTTGGTGCTGGCCAGCAGTGCCGCTGCCTGGGCGCGGTCTTCCTCCGGCGTGTCGCCCCGTGGCCGGGTGCCCTTGATCGGACGGGTTTCCACCAGGCCCTGGCTGACCTTGATGAAGCGCTCCGGAGACAGGCTGAGGATGGCGCCGTCGTCCAGCGCCTGGTAGCCGGCGAAGGGCGTTGGGCAGGCGCCGCGCAGGGCTTGGTAGGCGGTCCAGGGATCGCCCTCGCAGGGGGCCTGGAAGCGCTGGGTGAAGTTCACCTGGTAACAGTCGCCGGCGCGGATATAGGCCTGCACCCGCTCGATGGACTCCCGGTAGCGGCCTTCCTCGAAGTCAGCGCGGAATGGCGCCTTCAGGCGGAAGGGGCCGGGAGGTGGTGCCTGTTCGCTGAACAGGGCGATCAGGCGGGCACGTTCCGCCGCGTCCAGGCTCGGGTGGAACACCAACTGGCTGGTGCGCGACTGGTGATCGCTGATCAGTGCCCAGGCGTAGAGACCGAGTTGCGCATCGGGCAGGCCCAGGTCGTCGTGGGCCTGCACCGGCAAGTGTTCGACTCGCCGGCCGAAGTCATAGGCCAGATAGCCGATCAGGCCACCAACGAAGGGGAGCTCGGTGCCCGCGGGTGCGCTTGCCTCGCCAAGGCCGGCCAGGGCCTCGCGCAGGCGTTGGGCGAAATCATAGGCTGATTCACCCGGCGCCGCTGCAAAGGCTGCCGTTGGCCAGGCGCTGAACAGGTCATAGCGACCACGCTCGGCAACCGGGCGACCAGCGTCCAGCAGAACGGCGCCAGGTGCCTGACGCACCAGGGCAAAGCGTTCGCAGGGAGACTCTTGATAGGGAAGGGCGTGTAGATGACAGTCGGGCATAAGGGCGGCGCGGGCTGGATGCAGGAGCGGATTCTAGTCTGCCTCCGGTGTCGATCCTAGGCCTTTTCCAGGAAAGGCACCCAGGCCAGGTGAGGGGCAACGGAATCGCGTTATGCTGGTCCGATCCTGCGACCCGAAGCGGATTCCCTGCCATGTCTGATACCAGCGCGCTCTTCAACCGCCAAGCCGACGCCTACAGCGCCAACCGCCCCACCTATGATCCGGCGCTGATCGCCTGGCTCGGCCAGCAAGCACCGGACTTGTCCCTGGCCTGGGACTGCGGCTGCGGCACCGGCCAGGCCACTCGGGACCTGGCGCGGCATTTCCAGCGGGTGGTGGGTACCGATGTCAGCGCCGAACAACTGTCCAGGGCCGAGCCTGCGGCGAACATCGACTATCGCTGCGAGCCGGCCGAGCGTACCTCCCTGGCCGACGCCAGCGTCTCCTTGACCCTGGTGGCCCAGGCGCTGCACTGGTTCGACCTGGAACGCTTCTACGCCGAGGTGCGCCGGGTGAGCCTGCCGGGCGGGTTGCTGGCGGTGATTTCCTACAACCTGCCGCAGCTGACACCCGAGCTGGATGCACTGGTCAGCCAGCTCTACCACGACATCCTCGGCAGCTACTGGGCCGAGGAGCGCCGGCATGTGGAGCAGGGCTACCGTACCCTGGCATTCCCGTTCGAGCGCATCGAGGTGCCGCCCTTCACCCTGGATGCCCAATGGGACCTGGCGCGGTTGCTGGGCTACCTGGAAAGCTGGTCGGCCCTGGCCACCTACCGGGAGGCCCATGGTGCCAACCCCCTCGACCCGCTGCGCGAGCGCTTCCGGCAGGCCTGGGGCGAACCCCTTGAAACCCGTCGGGTGAGCTGGCCCCTGACGGTGAACCTGGGCAAGGTGGCCTGAGCGCCCTTGGCGGGTGCTGTCCTGTAGGGGCGAATTCATTCGCCAAGGGCGGCGCCGCCGCCCTGGATGCTTCCCAGGCAGGACTTCGTCCTGCATCGCGATTGAAATCGCTCCTGCAGGTGCTCCACCTCAGGTCGGCAGGCTCGCGTCCTTGCCGTTCCAGGAGGTGAAGTCCACCGAGCGGTCCACCATGTTGATCGCCGCCACCAACTGCTCCGGCTGGGAACGGGCCGAGGCCATGGTCCACTGGTCGAACCTGTCGTTGCCGATGCGCACCATGCGGATATGGGTGGTGCGATCGGCATCCACCACCGGGTCCGGGTCGAAGAAGCCAAGCTTGCGGCGCAGCTTGTCGAGGTCGTCCGGGTCGCCGGTGAGGAACAGCCAGCCCGGCCCCACATGGTGGGATTCGGCGTATTCGCGCAGCACTTCCGGCGTATCCAGCTCCGGCTGCAGGGTGATGGAGTACATGAAGACCTCACGCCCGGCGCGGTCGCCCAGCAGCTTCTGGGTACCGCGCAGGTTGCTGGTCATGGTGGGGCAGAGCCCGCCGCACAGGGTGTACATCATGTTGAAGGCCACCACCTTGTTGCGCATCAGGTCGTCATAGAGCTTCACGCGTTTACCCAGGTGCGTGTAGAGGGTGAGGTTGGGGAAGTAGCGGGCGCCGAAGCTGTCGCCCTCGGCGTACTCGGGTTCGGCGGCCGCCCAATTGCGCCCGACCAGGCCGGTGCCCAGCGCGGCCAGGCCAGCGGCAGCCACACCGGCGCCGAACAGCAGGTTTCTGCGAGTATTCATCTGGACTCTCCATCAGGGATCAAGGATTGGCTATGGCTCAGCTGATACCGCATCCGGTCGGCGGTTCCGGCGGGGTGTCGTCCTCGATGTCCCAGCGCATCATCATGCCGTGGTCCTCGTGGATCACGTTGTGGCAGTGCATGACGTACTTGCCGGTGAAATCGCGGAAGCGCAGGAACACCCGGACCGCCTCGTTCTTGCCGAGCACATAGACGTCCTTGCGGCCTCGCTCGTGTTCCGGAAGGGTCACGGGCAGGCCGTTGACCGTCTTGCTGAGGATGCGGCCTTCCTCGAAGTGGATATGCACCGGGTGTTGCCAGCCACCGCTCTCGTTGACCAGTTCCCAGATCTCGCATTCGCCCTTGTCGATCTTGGCGCTGGTGTCGAGGATGTTCTCCGGCTTGCCGTTGACCGCCCACTCGCCGCCCTTGCGATCGAACACCCAGCGGCGCACCTTGGCCCGGGCGATTTCTTCGTCGCACAGCGGACGCAACGGCCGCAGCAAGTCGGGCACCTGGCTCAGGTCCTGCTCCGGCGGGTCCCGGTCCACCAGCAGCTTGAGCACCTTGGTGCCGGAGCCGTCGACCTTGTCCGGGCCCTTGGTGGTGTCCTGGATCAGCCGGTTGGTGAGGAACAGCTCGGTGCCGATGGGGTACTTGGAGAAATCCACCACCAGGTCGGCGCGCTCGGCCACGCCCAGGTGCACCTTGCCCATGTTGCGGATGGGCGCGGGCAGCAGGTTGCCGTCGTTGGCGATGTAGGTGAAGGTCTGCGCCTTGCCCTTGCTGTCGTTCAGGTAGAACTCGTAGAAGCGCGACGGGCCGGCATTGAGCAGGCGCAACCGGTACTTGCGCCGGGCGACCCGCAGGACCGGTTCGATCTTGCCGTTGACCAGGATCTTGTCGCCCAGGGTGCCATCGGGGCTGAAGCGGTCGAACACCAGCTGGCCCTTCGAATCGAAGCGCATGTCGTTGAAGCTGAGCATGTAGTCGTAGGGGTAGCTGGGCAGGCGCAGGGCCTCCGGGCTCGGGTCTTTCTCGTCACCGGAATCCAGGTGGTCGAAGAGGATGTAGAAGCCGAACATCCCGCGCACCACATTCTGCGACGTGGCCTGCCAGGTGTGATCGTGGAACCAGAGGGTGCCCAGGGCTTCGCGGTAGTCGCCGATGCCGTTCTGCATCTCGTCCAGGCCGGCATAGACGTTGGGATAGAAGTGATCCTTGTATTCCCCCTTGAAGTCCATGGTCAGCCCTTGCTTCTCGGCACTGAAGAAATCACCGGGGAAACCGTCACTTTCCGAAGGGCAATGCAGGTTGTGCAGGTGCACCGAGATATAGGGGACGCCGACGCCGACGTGGTCTTTGGGCAGCTTGCAGTGGAAGCGGCAGATGACCGGCTTGCCGTAGCGGGCGAAGATCACCGGGCTGAAGCTCTCCGGCGTGGCGTCGGCGGAGCGGTAGCTCCAGACCTTGGTTTCCGGCAGGTCCGGGTGGGCCTTCCAGGGGCGCTCCACCACGTTGATCTCGTACCAGGTCGGGTCGATGCCCAACTGGTCGTAGCGCTGGTGCGGCTTGCGCCCGCATTCGCCGTGCTCGGCATCGGCGCTCGGGGTCGGGGCGAACACCTGAAGGCCATCGGGGCCATGCAGTGCGCTCACCGGGTTCATCGGGCTCACCTGGTTGGGCAGGAATTCCTTCCAGGGCGTGGTTTTCGGGCTGGCGACGGTGGAAGCGGCTTCGGCGGCCTTGTCCTCATCGTCGTCCTTGCCCTTGGCCAGGCTGCTACCCTGCGCGAGGAACAGGGGCAGGGCACCGGCGGCGGACCATTTGAGGAACGACCGGCGATTGCCGTTGGCCAAGGTATGTTCGGTGGTGTGGGTGGCGTCGTCTGTGGCTTTGCTGGCGACGAGCGGATTTCCCCTGAATTGCAAGCGACTGATCTTCACGGCTGCGGTCCTCCACAGCTTGATGGACGGTGAAATTCTCGATCGCTCTAACCGCTTCGGGAGCACCTCGTACCGGTCGGCCTTGTCGGCTCTGTAGTGGATTCCGGTGGAGGCTTGTACTGCGCTCGTGAAACAGGTTGAAACAAATTTATAGGAGGCGATTGCGGGGTGCCATCATCCATCCGGGTGAAAACCGGCTCTGGCGGACTGGCGGCAGAAGCAGCGTCATGAACGGTAGAAAACTGCAAAACTTTAATGACTTGGAGCGGTCAGGCCGTTGCGCTTCCGAGTTGCCGTAAATTTGACACTGTGGCGGAGGACGGATGCACCAGGTTTCAGGATTCGCGGTTGGTGAGGGGCTGGATGCGGAGCGTCAATTGCTCGACAGCGTGCAGCGGGGCGAGCGGGAATGCGGGTTGCTGCTGTGGCGCCCGACCGCTGCGGCGCTGGTCATGCCGCAGCGCCTGAGCCGCCTGGACGGTTTCGCCGCGGCCGAAGCCGAGTGCGCGGCGCTGGGTTGGCCGGTGGCATTGCGCGACAGCGGCGGCGAGCCCGTGCCGCAATCGCCGGCGGTGCTCAACGTGGCCCTGGCCTACGCCTTGCCGCCAGGGGAGAGCGAGCTGACGCGCATCGAGAAGGCCTACCTGCGGCTGTGCCAGCCGCTGCTCGAGTGGCTGGCGGACATGGGCCTGGACGCGGGCTTGGGCGAGGTGGACGGCGCCTTCTGCGACGGCCGCTACAACGTCACCCTGAAGGACCGCAAACTGGTGGGCACCGCCCAGCGCTGGCGCCGCCGCCGCGAGGACGGCCGGCATGTGGTGCTGGCCCATGGCGCGGTGCTGATGGAGAACCAGCGCGAGCCCATGGTCGAGGTGGTCAACGCCTTCTACCAGGGCTGCGGCCTCGATGACCGCTGCCGCGCCAGCAGCCATATCGCCCTCGACGAATGCGTGGGGCAGGTCTGGGGGCGGTTGGAGTCGCTGGTTGAATCCTATCGCCGGACCCTGGCCGAGGCCGGGTTGGTTCTGGCGTGAGGGCGGGGAGGGCCGTTGAGCGGTAAATCGGACTGATTCACATTAATTTGAAAAAAGCGCTTGACCATAAAATGAGAATCATTATTATTACAACCACTGGCCTCGCGGCCAGCTGGATAAGCTGACAAGCCCAGTTCGGACTCATCAGATTATCTCCTCATCAGGCTAATCACGGTTATTGACCCGGCAAATTGCCGGGTCTTTTTTTGCCTGCGATTTGACACAGGGCTTCCTCCAGGGGCGCGGCCGTAGGGTGGATCACGCTTCATCGATCCACCGTCGATGTCATGCCCGGGCTCGCTGGTGGATGTGAAAAGCGACATCCACCCGACTGCGATTTTGTGCGGCAGCAAGCAACCGGGTTGGCGCGGATGGCTTCCTGGTAGGAGATCGGATGGGTTGAGCAAAGCGATACCCATCACATCGGCCGATGGGTATCGCAGGCTCAACCCATCCTACGTAGCTAGATACCAGCAGCTACATCCTGCGTCGGGCTCAATGCCCCTTGGCTTTCTTGATCCGCAGCAGGATCGCGCCGAGGATCAGCGCCACCACCGGCCCCAGCACCAGGATCGCGGTCTTCGCCGAGATATCCACGCCCACGCTGTGCAGGCCCTGGTAGAACAGCTTGAACAGGCTCAGCAGGTAGTAGCTGATGGCGATGATGGAGAGACCCTCCACCGCCTTCTGGATCTTGATCTGGGTGTCGGCGCGAGCGTTCAGGCTGCGCAGGATCTCGGAGTTCTGTTCTTCCACCTCCACCTGTACCCGCGCCTGCAGCAGGTCGCCCAGGTTGGCCACACTCTGGCCGAGGCGAACCAGGCGTTGGTCAGTGGCCGCGCAGTAGCGCACGGTGGGGCGGAAGCGCCGCTCGATGAACACCCCCAGGCGTTGGCAATCGTCGATATGGGATTCGCGCAGTTCGTTGATGCGTTCGAAGACGATCTGCGCGTAGGCCTCGGTGGCGCTGAAGCGCTGGCGGGTGCGGGCGGTGCTGCGCACGATGCGCGCCGAGAGGGCGGCGATATCCCCCGATAGCGCCTTGGCGCTGCTCTTGCCCTCGGCGTTGCGGTCCGACAGGCTGGTCAGCTCTTTGTCGTACTCCTTCAATTGCAGGCTCACCGCCTGGGCGACCGGCAGGGTGAGGGACGCCATCATGCGGTAGGTCTCGATCTCCAGCAGGCGGCGGATCATCCGGCCCAGCCGATAGGCATTGAGCCGGCGGTTGACCAGGAGGATGCGATTGACCCCGTCCTCGCCCAGGCGGAAGTCCGACCAGGCGATGGCGTCGCCACCGCCCAGGGTGGAGCCGGATGGGTCCTTGAAACCGTAGGCCGCGGTGTTGCCGGCCCAGTTCGCCTCCGACTCCACCAGCACCTGGTCGGCGTTGATCAGCAGGTGGCGATACTCGGCCACCAGCGTCTCCAGCGCGGCGGGCAGCGGCGGCCAGCACTCATCGCCAGGGGTGCGTGGCACCACCAGGGTCAGGGTGAAGAACTCCGTGTGGCGTTCCCATTTCAGGGTGTCTTCGCCCAGGCGCAGCAGCCCCTGGGAACCGTTGGTGGCGAGCGGTGCGTCGGCGGTCTGGTTGAGGCGCTCCACCAGGGCGTCGCACAGGTCCTCGGCATCGGCAAAGGCGAAGTGATAGACGTTGGCCGGGTCACGGAAGTAGATCGACGGGCGCGAATGCAGCTCGTTGTGCAGGGCTTTGCGGAGTGGGTGCATGGCGATTTCTGCAGGCAAGGTGGTTTTCTTTCATGACGCGGCCTGCCGGCAGAGGGGTCACACTGGCGAATTGTCGCAGGGGGGGCCACCGACCAGTCGGGGCGGGTAGCCCCTCAGGTCGGTGGCGACGGGAAGTGGCAGCGAGGCTGCCGAGGTTCACGCTGCGGCCTTGTGAGCCTCAGGCGCGGAATTGCTGCATCAGCCCCTGCTGATGGTTGGCCAGTTCATTGAGCTGACGGCTGACCTGCGCCGACTGCTCGGCCTGGCCGGAAAGCGATTCGGTGACGTCGCGGATGGCCTCGACGTTGCGATTGATCTCGTCGGCGACGCTGCTCTGCTCCTCGGCGGCGCTGGCGATCTGCAGGTTCATGTCGGTGATCAGGTTCACCGCCTCGCCGATGCGCTCCAGGGCGGCGACCGCCTGGCGCACCTGGCTGACGTTGTCCTGGGCCAGCCCGTGGCTGCCCCGCATGGCCTGGGTGACATCGCGGGTGCCGTTCTGCAGGTCGTCGATCACCTGGCGGATTTCCTCCACCGAGTCCTGGGTGCGTCGGGCCAGGCTGCGCACCTCGTCCGCCACCACGGCGAAGCCGCGCCCGGCATCGCCCGCGCGGGCGGCCTCGATGGCGGCATTGAGCGCCAGCAGGTTGGTCTGCCCGGCGATGGAGAGGATCACCTCCAGCACCGAACCGATCTGCTCGCTGCTCTGGGCCAGGCCCTGGAGCTGGGTCATGGCTTCGCTCATGTCCCGGGCCTGGGCCTGGATGGCGCTGGTGGTGCGGGTGATCACCTCAAGCCCCTCGCGACTGGCGAGGTCGGCATGGCGCGCGGCGTCGGCGGCCTGGGCCGCGCTCTGGGCCGAGGCGTTGGCCGTGGCGGACATCTCGTGCAGGGCGGTGGCCACCTGGTCGATCTCGCGGAACTGCTGCTGCATGCCTTCGCTGGTCTGGCGGGCGATCAGCGCCGACTGGTCGGCTGTGTCGCGGGCATCGCTCACCGAGCCCTGGACCTTGGCGATCACCGGCTGCAGCTTGTCGAGGAAGCGGTTGAAGGCCAGCGCCAGGCGCCCCAGTTCATCGCGACGCCCATAGGTCAGGCGGCGGGTCAGGTCGCCTTCGCCATCGGCGATGCCTTCCAGCATGGCGGCCAGGCGCAACAGCGGGCGGGTGACGCCGAGGGCGGCGAGCCAGATCAGCGCCACGCCGAGCAGGGCGGCCAGCGAGCCGACGACGAATTCCAGCGCCGAACTTCGCAGGCGCTCGTCATCCATCTGCACCTTGAGGGCGTCGGCGGGGGCCTGCAGGACCTGTTGCGGCACACCCAGCAGCACGCCCCAGGGCTTGGCTCCGGCGACCGGGGAGAGGGGTTCGAGCACGCTGATCTGGCCCTTGTCGAGGAAGGCGTGGGGCTCGTTGCGGCCGAGGAAATCGAGGACGCCGGAAGCCTGCTCCGGCAGCACCGCTTGCAGGCGCTTGCCCAGCTGCGCGGCATCCTGGCTATGGGCGGCGACCACGCCGGAGGGGCTGATGATGCTGACCCGGCCGCTGCCCTCGTAGAGTTCCCGGCTGCTGGCCAGGGCATCCTGCTGCAGGCTGTCGAGGCCGATGTCGAGGCCGATCACCGCCACCACCTTGCCGTCCTCCATGAGCGGGAAGGCGATGCTGGTGACCAGCTTGCGGCTGCCCGAGGATTCGTCGAAGTAAGGCTCCAGCAGGCACAGCTGCCCGCTGTCGCGCGGGCATGTGAAGAAGGCGTTGAAGGGCGCGCCGCTGGGGCCGGGGGAGGTATCGGCGAGCAGCTTCTCGTCGCCCGGCACTGCCTGCAGCTCACCGGGCTTGGCTTGCAGCCAGTAGAGCGCGAAGCGTCCGGCATCGTTGCTGCCAAGGTCAGCGCGACCACGGAACTCGGCATCGCGGCCATCGAGGGCGTCGGGCTGGAAAATCAGGAACAGCCCGAGCAGTTCGGGACGTTGCTCCACCGCCTTGCGCAGTTCGCCGGCCAGCTCGCCGCGCAGGGCGTCGGCGCTCATCTCGCCGCGTGCCGCGCGCTCGCGCAGGTAGAGCAGGTGCCGCGCCAGGCCCAGGCCGTACTCGTGGGTGCGGGTGAAGCTGCGCTGGATCTGCAGCGCCTGAACCTTGCCCTGGGCTTGCAGGTTGAGGCGCGCCGCCTCGGCCAGCATGCCCGCGCTGGAGTCCTTGACCCGTTCGGTGCTGGCGCGGGTCTGGTAGAGCGACAGCCCCACCAGCAGGCCCACCACCAGGATCAGGCAGAGGCTCGCCAACAGGGTGATCTTGCTTTGGATGCTGAGGCTGGGGCTGGACATGGGGCGGTCGCCTGGAAAAGTCGGGGCGTCGCCGCCCCGCAAGGGTCAGAACATGGTGACGAAGACGACCTGGCTGTAGAGGTTGTTGTCGTCGTTGCCGAGCTGGGTGCCGCCTTCGGCCGCGCTCTTGTCCGGCGTGTAGAGGCCGACCACGGGCATGACGATCAGGTTCTCGCTCACCGCCCATTCGGCGTAGAGGTCCAGTTCGCGGCCATCGAAGTTGCCCAGGCTGCGGTCGATGGTGTCGAAGTCGAACCAGAGCGCGCCCAGGCTGAGGTTCTCCAGGGGAGTCACCTTCAGGCCGACGTGGTGCACGCGGGTGTTGCTGTTGAAGGGGCCGGCGTAGTTGCCCGCCACTTCACCCTGGAACCAGGTGCCGTAGCCACGGCTGAAGCCGGTGAACAGCGGGTCGTAGCCCTCGGAGAAGCGGCTGTAGCGGTAGCTGACGTTCGGCGACCAGGCCACGTCGGCGAAGGTCCAGCCGGCTTCCAGGTACCAGGCGTCTTCGTTGCCGGCTTCCTTGTCCTGCCAGGCGTATTCGCCGGAAAGGAACAGGTTCTCCACCCCGGCGTTGCCCTGGCCGCGCAGGCTGTAGGTCTTCATGTCTTCACGCTCGGCCTGGAAGGGCGAGGCGTACTTCTCGTCGATGTCGCGGACGTCGATGGCGGTGAGGCCCAGGGTGCCGGCTTCCGACACGTGCTCCAGGGTGCCCACCACCAGTTCCGTCTTGGCCTGGGCGCGGTTGTCGGACTTCAGCCACATCAGGTCGCCGCGCAGGCCATCTTTGCCGCCCAGGCGCAGCACGGCGGTCTTGTCGAAGGCCTTGCGCGCCGCCAGCCAGTAGGCGCCGCCACGGTTGAACTCGCCGTCGGCCAGGCCCTTGCCCAGGTTCAGCGCGTCGCCATTGATCAGGAAGCCGTCGCCGACCATGAGGTTCTGGCGGCCGAAAGACAGGTCCACGCCGTCTTCGCCGAGGACCTCGAAGGCCTGGCCGGAGCGCCAGCCGAGGTACGCGTCCTCGATCTTGGTGGTGCGCTCGGAACCATCGGTGAAGCCCGCCGCGTCGCCATCGCCCCAGGTGCCGGAGCTCAGCATGTTGAAGGCGCCATAGCTGGTGCCGGCACCCGCCAGGCCCTGGTCGAAGCTGATGCCGTACTTGGCGTAACCCTCGCGCCAGGACGACGAGCCTTCGCTCTTCGAACCTGCGGTGGCGTAGTTCTCCTGGCTGTGGAAGACGCCGAACACGGCTTCCAGGGTAGCGTTCAGGTGGGTGTCGTCGTCGGCGTACAGCTCGTAGGCGCCGACCTGGGTAGCGGCACCCACCAGCAGCGCCAGGGTGGAAAGTCGGAACAGGTTCGACCGGATCATGGCAAGGCTTCCTTCTTCTTGATATTGGCAGCGGAGCGTTTCGTCGACCGGATACTAAGGAGTTGAGGGCCGCTGGCCTTGTGCCTGCTTGCCAAGGGCTTGAGCCTGCCTGCCAGATTCGGCGAGGCAGCAGGTTGGCTTTTGTTGTGGGGGCGAATTCATTCGCCAACGGCGGCGTAGCTGCCCCCAATGCGGTAAGGGCGAACCTGCGGTTCGCTTGGCGATTGAAATCGCCCCCACAGGTGCGGCCACCGTCATCGGTAGCCCGGATGAAATCCGGGGACGATCCCGCCACCGCTCCCGGATTTCATCCGGGCTACGCCTTGTGTGTCGCAGGGAGGGGTAGGAGCGAATTCATTCGCGAATGGACGGCGTAGCCGTCCCCGGGTTGGGGAGGGCAGGTCTTCGACCTACATCGCGATTGAAATCGCTCCTACAGGGGCGTGATCGAAGTGGGTTCGCGGGCCAAAAAAAGACCGGCCCTAAGGCCGGTCATAAACTCACGCAGCGACTCGGTTCACTCGGCTTCCGGGCGTTTCAGCACCAGGGTCAGGATGTCGTAGCTGGCCACCAGCTCGCCGAGCTGGTTGGTGACTTCCACGTCCCAGGCCACCACGCCTTGCGGCTCGCCCTTCGGGCTCTTCTTGCCCTGGTCGATCTTGCGCTTGCAGGTCAGGCGCGCCTGGATGGTGTCGCCGATGCCCACCGGGGTGATGAAGCGCAGGGTGTCCAGGCCGTAGTTGGCCAGTACCGGGCCCACGCCGGGGGAGACGAACAGGCCGGCGGCGGCGGACAGCACGAAGTAGCCGTGGGCGATGCGCTTGCCGAACTGGGACTCCTTGGCCGCCAGCTCATCGAAGTGCATGTAGAAGTGGTCGCCCGACAGGCAGCCGAAGTTGACGATGTCGGCTTCGGTGACGGTGCGGCGGTGGGTCAGCAGGGATTCGCCGATCTGCAGCTCGTCGAAGTAGCGGCGGAACGGGTGAACCTCGGTCTCGATCACCTTGGCGCCGCGCACGTATTCGCCGGTCACGGCGGCCAGCATGGTGGGCGAACCCTGGACGGCGGCGCGCTGCAGGTAGTGCTTCACCGCGCGCAGGCCGCCCAGCTCTTCACCACCACCGGCGCGGCCGGGGCCGCCGTGCTTGAGTACCGGCAGCGGCGAGCCGTGGCCGGTGGACTCGGCGGCGGATTCGCGGTCGAGGATGTGCAGGCGGCCGTGCAGGGCGGCGGCTTGCGGCACCACGCGGGCGGCAATCATCGGGTCCTTGGTGACCAGGCTGGCCACCAGGCTGCCCTTGCCGCGGGCGGCCAGGGCGATGGCCTCGTCGATGTCGTCGTAGGCCATCAGGGTGCTCACCGGGCCGAAGGCCTCGATGTCGTGGGCGCCGCCTTCGGCGTGCGGGTCACGGGCGCGCAGTAGGGTCGGGGCGAAGAAGGCGCCTTCGTTCACGCCATCACCGCGCGGGGCGAAGCCGTCCTTCGCGCCGAACAGCAGGTCGCTGCTCTGCAGCAGGGCATCCAGGCGCTCGGCCACGTCGGTCTGTTGGGCGTGGGACGCCAGGGCGCCCATCTTCACGCCTTCCACCGCTGGGTCACCGACCACCACCTTGGACAGGCGCTCGCGCAGGCGCTCGGCCACGGCGTCGATGTGCTTGGCCGGGACGATGGCGCGGCGGATGGCGGTGCATTTCTGCCCGGCCTTCACCGTCATCTCGCGGGCCACTTCCTTGACGAAGAGGTCGAACTCCGGGTCGTCCGGGGTGATTTCCGGGGCGAGGATGGCGCAGTTCAGCGAGTCGGCTTCGGCGTTGAACGGGATGGAGTTGCGGATCAGGTTGGCGTTTACCCGCAGCTTGGCGGCGGTGTCGGCCGAACCGGTGAAGGTCACCACGTCCTGGCCCTGCAGGCGGTCCAGCAGGTCGCCGGTGCCGCCGATGATCAGCTGCAGGCTGCCTTCGGGCAGCAGGCCGGATTCATGCATCAGGCGCACGGCGGCTTCGGTCAGGTAGCTGGTGGCGGTGGCCGGTTTGACGATGCAGGGCATGCCGGCGAGGAAGCTCGGCGCGAACTTCTCCAGCATCCCCCAGATCGGGAAGTTGAAGGCGTTGATGTGCACGGCCAGGCCGCCGCGCGGCACCAGGATATGGCTGCCGGCGAACTTGCCCTGCTTGCCCAGCGGCATGGCCGGGCCTTCATGGACGATATTGCCGGAGGGCAGCTCGCGGGCGCCGACGCCGGCGTAGCTGAACAGGGTGCTGGCGCCGCCCTCGATGTCGATCCAGCTGTCGGCGCGGGTGGCGCCGCTGTGGCGGGACAGGGTGTAGAGCTGTTCCTTGTGCTCGGTCAGGTACAGCGCCAGGGCCTTGAGGCGCGCCGCGCGCTGTTGGAAATCCATCGCCATGAGGCTGGCGATGCCGCGCTTGCGGCCGAAGTCGACGGCTTCGGCGAAGTCCAGGGCTTCCTCGTGGGTGCGGGTGATGGTGCTGCCGTCTATGGCGCTGCGCAGGGCCTGGGCGCCTTGCTGGCCGATCCAGCGGCCGGCGATGAAGCTTTGCAGGGTAGTGGCTTGGGTCATCGGAATGTCTCTGCGAAAAAAGTGGGTGGAAGGGCCGCGCTCAATGGCGCGCGGCCCCGGCGGCGCCGATGCCGGTCATGGAACGGATGAATTGCGCCAGGTAGCGGCCGCGTTCGGCCTTGGCGCGCTCGGTGGCGTCGGTCACCGAGAACAGCCAGGCGCTGAAGAAGGCCAGGCTCATGGAGAAGAGCGCCGGGTTGGAGTAGGGGAAGATCGCCTTGTCGTGCTGCAGCACGTTGACCCAGACCGCCGGGCTCAGTACCAGCAGGGTGATGGCGCAGAGCAGGCCGGCCACGCTGCCGGCCACGGCGCCACGGGTGGTCAGGCCTTTCCAGAACATGGAGAGGAACAGCACCGGGAAGTTGACCGAGGCGGCGATGGCCAGCACCAGGCCGGAGAGGAAGGCGATGTTCTGCGACTCGAAGAGGATGCCGAGGATCACCGCCAGCACGCCGATGCACAGGGTGGCGATGCGCGACATGCGCAGTTCCTCGCGCTCGGTGGCCTTGCCCTTGCGCACCACGCAGGCATAGAGGTCGTGGGACACCGCCGAGGCGCCGGACAGCGCCAGGCCCGCCACCACCGCGAGGATGGTGGCGAAGGCCACGGCGGAGATGAAGCCGAGGAACAGGCTGCCGCCCACCGCGTGGGACAGGTGCACCGCCACCATGTTGCCGCCACCGATGATGGCGCCGGCCGCGTCGCGGAACTCGGGGTTGGTGCCGACCATGACGATGGAACCGAAGCCCACCACTATCAGCAGCAGGTAGAAGTAGCCGATGAAGCCGGTGGCATAGAACACCGATTTACGCGCTTCCTTGGCGTCGCTGACGGTGAAGAAGCGCATCAGGATGTGCGGCAGGCCGGCGGTGCCGAACATCATGCCGATGGCCAGGGAGATGGCGTCGATGGGATTGGACAGCAGCCCGCCCGGCGCCATGATCGCGGTGCCCTTGGCATGGACCGAGGTGGCGGCGGCGAACATCGCCTCGGTGCTGAAGCCGAAGTGCTTGAGCACCATGAAGGCCATGAAGCTGGTGCCGGACAGCAGCAGGATCGCCTTGATGATCTGCACCCAGGTGGTGGCCAGCATGCCGCCGAAGGTCACGTAGCAGACCATCAGCGCGCCCACCACCAGCACGGCCTGCAGGTAGGAGAGGCCGAACAGCAGTTCGATCAGCTTGCCGGCGCCGACCATCTGCGCCACCAGGTACATCAGCGCCACGGTCAGGGTGCCGAAGGCCGCGGTGATACGGATCGGGCTCTGCTCCAGGCGGTAGGACACCACGTCGGCGAAGGTGAACTTGCCGAGGTTGCGCAGGCGCTCGGCGATCAGGAACAGGATGATCGGCCAGCCGGCGAGCACGCCCAGGGCGTAGAGCAGGCCGTCGTAGCCGTTCATGAACATCATCGCCGAGATGCCGAGGAAGGAGGCCGCGCTGATCATGTCGCCGGCGATCGCCAGGCCGTTCTGGAAGCCGGTGAGGCCACCGCCGGCAGTGTAGAAATCGGCGGTGGAGTGGGTGCGCAGGGCTGCCCAGCGGGTGATCCCGAGGGTGAAGAGGACGAACGCCAGGAACATGTAGATGGCGGTCCAGTTCAGCGGGCGCGCGGCGGCGTCGGCGGCGAAGGCGTTTTGCGAGACCAGCAGGCCGGCGCCCAGCAGCAGAGAGGTGAGCGCTTTCATTGGCCGCACTCCTGCTTGAGCTTGTCGTTGAGCGGGTCGAGCACGCTGTTGGTGCGCGTGACATAGATGCCGGTCAGGGCAAAGGAGAACAGGATGACGCCCACGCCCACCAGCATGCCCACGCTGGTGACGCCACCACTGAGGGATTGGCCGAGCACGCCGGGGGCGAAGGCCACCAGCAGCACGAAGCCGTAGTAGATCACCAGCATCGCGGCGGTCAGGGACCAGGTCAGGCGCTGCTTGCGGCGGACCAGCTGGATGAAGTCCGGGTTCTCCCGGATTCTCTCGAGGTCTTGCGGTGTCATGGCTGCTCTCTCTTATTGTGTGATTGTCGAGGCGCCCGTTCGACGGCCGACGGCAAGGCTTGCTAGTAGCGAACGGGGTGAAGCGGGTGCTGCGTTATCTTTTTTGCTTGGTAGGAGCGAGGGGGACGCCGAGTTCTTTGCTCGCGAAAAGCATCGCGAGCAGAGCTCGCTCCTACGATGGTGCATCCGGATCAGAGTTGATCGAAGTCCAGGACTACCTTTTCGCTAATCGGGAAGGTCTGGCAGGACAGCACGTAGCCGGCCGCCACTTCGTAGTCTTCCAGGGCGAAGTTGCTGTCCATCTCCACTTCGCCTTCGATCACCTTGCACTTGCAGGTCGAGCACACGCCGGCCTTGCAGGAGTAGGGCAGTTCCAGGCCCTGGGCGTTGCCGGCGTCCAGTACGCTGGCGCTGTTGCGTGCCAGTTCGAAGGTCAGCTCGCGGCCATCGCTGATCAGGGTGACCTGGCTCATGGCGGCGTCGATGCTGCGGGCGGCTTCGCGGGCTTCACGCTTGGCGCTGCTGCCGGCGGCGGCGAACAGCTCGAAGTGGATGCGCTCGGCGGGCATGCCGTTGGCCTTCAGCTGGTCGCGCACGGTCTCGGTCATGGCCTGGGGGCCGCAGATGAACGCGGCGTCCAGGGCCTTGGTGTCGATCCAGCGGGAGAACAGCTGGCCGCACTTGTCGGCGTCGATACGGCCGTTGTACAGGTCCACGTCCTGCTGCTCGCGGCTGAACACGAAGATCAGGTTGAGGCGGTCGAGGTAGACGTTCTTCAGGTCTTCCAGCTGCTCGCGGAACAGCGCCGAGGCACTGGAACGGTTGCCGTAGAGCAGGGTGAAGCGGCTCTTGGGCTCGGCTTCCAGGGTGGTCTTGATGATCGACAGGATCGGCGTGATGCCGCTGCCAGCGGCCACCGCCAGGTAGTTGCCCTGGCGCGCGGCATCCAGGTCCACGTAGAAGTGGCCGGACGGCGGCATGACTTCCAGGGTCTGGCCGGCTTTCAGGCTGTCGTTGGCAAAGGCGGAGAAACGGCCGCCGGCCACGCGCTTGATCGCCACCCGCAGCTCGCCGTCGTTGACGCCGGTGCAGATGGAATAGGAACGGCGCACTTCCTCACCGTCCATCTGGGTGCGCATCACCAGGTGCTGGCCCTGGGTGAAGTGGAAGGTATCGGCCAGGTCCTGGGGAATGTCGAAGGCGATGGACACCGCATCACGGGTTTCCGGGCGCACTTCCTTGATTGTCAGGCTATGGAACTTGCTCATTGTTCTTCTCCGACGGCGGCGCCGTTCAGATGCACTTGAAGTAGTCGAAGGGTTCGCGGCAATCGATGCAGCGGTACAGCGCCTTGCAGGCTGTGGAGCCGAACTGGCTGAGCAACTCGGTGTGGGCACTGCCGCACTGCGGGCAGCACACATCACCGCTGTCGCCCATGAGGCTGCGCTTGCTGGTGCTGCCGGCCGGCGGGGCGATGCCGTAGGCGCGCAGGCGCTCGCGGCCGTCATTGCTGATCCAGTCGGTGGTCCAGGCCGGGTTCAGGCGGCGCTCCAGTTTCGGCGCGGCGAAGCCGGCACCTTCCAGGGCCTGCTCGATGTCCTGCTCGATCACCTCGGTGGCCGGGCAGCCGGAGTAGGTGGGGGTGACCACCACGTGCAGATGGCCGTCCTGCCAGTCGAGGCCCCGGACGATGCCGAGGTCGACCACGCTGACCACCGGCACTTCCGGGTCCATCACCGCGCCCAGCACCGACCAGGCGCGCGCCAGGTCATCCGGCGCGCCGGACCTGGCGCCGCGGTCGCTGGCGATCAACTCACCAGGACGCATCGGGGTAGCTCCGCTGGAGCGATTGCATTTCGGCCAGCAACAGCCCGAGGTGCTCGGTGTGCAGGCCCTTGCGGCCGGACAGGTAGAAGTAGCTGGCCGGTTCCGGCAGCGGCAGGGTGGCGCTGGCGAAGATGTCGGCGACCTTGGACTTCCAGGCGGCGGCGACTTCTTCCGGGTTCGGCGCGATACCTGCCTCGAACAGGCGCTGCTCCACGTCGTCGCCGTTCACCAGCTCGCCGGTGAAGCGCCAGACGTCGCGGATCGCCGCCAGCATGCGCCGGTGGCTCTCTTCGGTGCCGTCGCCCAGGCGCTCCACCCACTCGCCGGAGCGGCGCAGGTGGTAGGTGACTTCCTTCAGGGCCTTGGCGGCGATGCCGGCCACGCGCTCGTCGCTGGACTGGCTCAGGCCGTGCAGCACCTGGAAGTGCCAGGCGTCATAGAGGAACTGCTTGGTGATGGTCACGGCGTAGTCGCCGTTGGGCTGCTCCACCAGCAACAGGTTGCGGTAGGCGCGCTCGTCGCGGCGGAAGGCCAGGTGGTCGGCGTCACGGCCATCGGCCAGCAGCTCGGCGGCGTAGTCCAGCCAGTTGCGGGCCTGGCCCACCAGGTCGAGGCCGACGTTCATCAGCGCCAGTTCTTCTTCCAGCGCGGGGGCGTGGCCGCACCATTCGCACAGGCGCTGGCCCTGGATCAGGGCGCTGTCGCCGAGGCGCAGCAGGTATTGGATGAGGTCTTCACGTTGGCTCATGGCAGCGGCCTCACATGTGTCCGACTTCGGCCGGCAGCTCGTAGAAGCTGGCGTGGCGATAGACCTTGTCCTGGGACGGGTCGAACAGCGGCTCCTTCTCGTCCGGGGAGGAGGCGGTGATCAGCGCGGAGGGCACTACCCAAAGGCTCACGCCTTCGTTGCGGCGGGTGTACAGCTCGCGGGCGTTCTCGATGGCCATGCGCGCATCGGCGGCATGCACGCTGCCGACATGCTTGTGGTTCAGGCCGTGCTTGCTGCGCACGAAGACTTCGAAAAGGGTCCACTCGGACATGGTTGCAATCTCCTCACAATGGCCTGCTGGTCAGGCCATTTTCTTGTTGTTCAGGCGGCGTCGCGTTTCTGCTGTTGCTTGCGGGCATGGGCGACCGCGGCTTCGCGGACCCAGGCGCCGTCTTCGATGGCTTTGCGGCGGGTGGCGACGCGCTCGACGTTGCACGGGCCGTTGCCCTTGAGCACTTCGTAGAACTCGCTCCAGTCGATCGCGCCGAAGTCGTAGTGACCGCGCGCCTCGTTCCACTTCAGGTCCGGGTCCGGCGCGGTGCAGCCGAGCAGCTCCAGTTGCGGCACGGTCTGGTCGATGAAGCGCTGGCGCAGTTCGTCGTTGCCCTGGCGCTTGATCTTCCAGGCCATGGACTGGGCGCTGTTGGGGGAGTCGGCGTCGCTTGGGCCGAACATCATCAGCGACGGCCACCAGAGGCGGTTGATGGCGTCCTGGACCATGTCCTTCTGGGCCTGGGTGCCATGACGCATCATGTGCAGGAGGATTTCGTAGCCCTGGCGCTGGTGGAAGCTCTCTTCCTTGCAGATGCGGATCATCGCGCGGGAGTAGGGGCCGTAGGAGGTACGCTGCAGCACCACCTGGTTGACGATGGCGGCGCCATCCACCAGCCAGCCCACCGCGCCCATGTCGGCCCAGCTCAGGGTCGGGTAGTTGAAGATGCTCGAGTACTTCGCCTTGCCGCTGTGCAGCTTGGCGATCTCGGTGTCGCGGTCGGCGCCCAGGGTTTCCATGGCGCTGTAGAGGTACAGGCCGTGGCCGGCCTCGTCCTGGATCTTGGCCATCAGCTGCAGCTTGCGCTTGAGGGTCGGAGCGCGGGTCACCCAGTTGCCTTCGGGCAGCATGCCGACGATCTCGGAGTGGGCGTGCTGGGAAATCTGGCGGATCAGGGTCTGCCGGTAAGCGTCCGGCATCCAGTTCTTCGCCTCGATCTTGATTTCGGCGTCGATCTTTTCCTGGAAGGCGCGTTCTTCGGGGGACATCTCCTCCAGCGCCTTCACGCGCTTCACGCCGGTCTCAACCAATTGTGCGTACATGCCGTTCTCCAGCCATGCAGGGTTTTTGTGGGTGTGGCTTGGCCATGGCGCTATTTTTAAATGATACGGAATCAAATATCAAACACTAAAGAGAGTATCAAATATGATTTTTGTATCGCTTTGACGAGTGGCAAGGGCGCGTTGTGGGCATAAGCCACGGGTTGGCGGTTCGTCGCGCAACGGGTTCGTTGGGAGGTCAGGATGGCGCTGGATTGGCTGGATGTGGCGTGCCAGAGGGGTTTCGCCTGATTTGGGTGAAGGGTTTCGTGGGGTGAGGGGGAGGTGGGAGGTTCTGTATCGGGTTATCTGATACGGAAAATTTCGTGATGCTGGTTGTGTTGTGGTTTTTTGCGTGGGGATGGGTGCTGCGCCGCGCGGTGGAGTGGGGCAGCCAGCCCCTGAGCAACCCGCTGGATCTATTGAGGTAGGAGCGAATTCATTCGCGAAGGGTGGCGAAGCTGCCCCGATGGTGCTGGCAGGGCAGGTCTTCGACCTGCATCGCGATTGAAATCGCTCCTACAGGACCTGCACGGGGCGTGTCCGTGGATGTAGGAGCGAATTCATTCGCGAAAGGACGGCGCAGCCGTCCCGCCGATCACGCACTCACCAGCACCTCGAAGCCGCCATAGATCATGCGCTGGCCATCGAAGGGCATGGTATTCGGGTCGGGCTTCATCCGTGGGTCTTCCATGGCGCGTTTCATGCCCTGGTCGCGGGCCTGCTTCGAGGGCCAGGTGATCCAGGAGAACACCACGGTCTCGTTGGGGCGGCGCTGCACGGCCATGGGGAAGGAGGTCACCTTGCCATCGGGCACCTCGTCGCCCCAGCACTCGACGACGCTGAGGGCGCCGTACTCCTTGAAGACGCCGGCGGCCATTTCGGCCACCTTGCGGTAGGCCTCGCAGTTGGCGGTGGGGACGGGAACTACAAAGCCGTCTACATAGGTCATGATCGATCTCCTGTCTGGATTCCATTCTGTGGATGGGAAGCGGCCGGATGGTTCGGTCCGTCTGATCAAGAGTCGTTGCAGGTGCCGGAGATTCGACAGCCGCCCCCTGTGGCAAGTCCTGTGAACCGACCGGCGGTCGACGCTGTTAGAGTGCTCCGGTCATTCCGGACTGCGACGCATCAAGCGTAGGTGAAGGACCATGTCGATCACGTCATACGAGGGCGGTTGCCTGTGCGGCCATATCCGCTTTCTCGCCCGGGGCACGCCCGCCAATCCCCATGCCTGTTCCTGTGATTTCTGCCAACGGCACTCGGGGGCGCCGGTGTTGTGCTGGGTGGAGTTCCCGCGCGAGGCGCTGCAGTGGACCGGGGAGGGTGGGGCGCCGGCGTTGTTTCGTTCGTCGGACTATTCCAGCCGCGCCTTCTGCCCGCGCTGCGGCAGCACCCTGGGGGCAGTGGACGACGAACCGGTCGTCGCGCTGGTGACGGGGGTGTTCGATCGGCGTGAAGCGGAGGAGCTGCGCCCCTTGTCCCATTCATTCGAGGATGGTTGCCCGGCTTGGTGCGGGGTGGCTGGGGGCTGAAGCACCGTAGGGTGGACCACGCTTCACCGGTCCACCGTTCGAGGTTCGGCCGGGCGCCGATGGTGGATGTGAAAAGCGACATCCACCCTTGGCTGCGGCAGAGCTGGGCTGACCGGCGGTCGGAGGGAGGTGGCTCACGTCGGCACAGACCAGTTTCGTAGGATGGGTCGGGCGGCGTTCCGTTGAGCTTGCGATACCCATCAGTCTTGTCCGCATGGGTATCGCTCCGCTCAACCCATCCTACGGTCTGTGCCAGGGCGCGGCGCGAGTCACCCCTCGCTCTCCGGGCTACAGACTGCTCAATACGAATCGACCAGCCATTCCGAACCCGAAAAAAAGGGTTCATCGCGCTTTCCCGGGGAAGGCGGCCTTGATTTTCAGGAAGAAGTAGGCCGAGTCGCGGAAGCCATAGGCCATGCGCTTGATCACTTTGATGCGGTTGTTCACCCCTTCCAGCTGGCTGGTGTGCAAGGGGAAACGGGCGCTGGCGAGGATGCCGCGCGCGTAACGCTTGAGGTTCCTGGCAAAGCGTTGGAGCGGCGCCAAGCCGCTGTCCCGGGCGTGCCGCAGCCAGGTTCGCCAGCGCCGCCAGCCGTCCTGCACACTGGGGGCGTACCAGATTTCCTTTAATGCATCCTTGAGCACGTAGGCCGTGGCCAGTGGCTGGTTGGCCGCGAGCAATTCCTGCAACTGCACGGCCTGTCCGCCCTTGAGGTTTTCGCGATTGCGCAGCAGCAGCCAGCGGCTCTGCTTGACCACCTTGCGCGCCGGTTTGTCTTCGCGCAGGCGGTTGGCCTGGTCGACCCGGATCCGGTCGATCACGTCCCGGCCGTAGCGCGCCACCACGTGGAACAGGTCGTACACCACCTCGGCCTGCGGGCAATGCCGTTTCACCTCGAGGTCGAAGGCGGTGTTCATGTCCATGGCCACCGCCTCGATCTGCCGGCAGTGCTCGCCGAGCAATTCGAAGAACGGACGGATCGCCTCACGGCTGTTGCCATGCCCGACCCACAGCACCCGCGTGCGCTCGGCATCCATGATCACCGTGGCGTAACGATGCCCCTTGTGCAGGGCGAACTCGTCCATCACCAGCCGCCGCACCTCACCGGGCTCAAAGGTCCCCACGGCCGCCTCGAGGCGGCGCTTGTCGAGCGTCTTGAGGGTGTGCCAGTGCAGGCCAGTGAGGCGGCTGACATGGCTGATCGGCAACAGTTGCAGCAAGCCCTCGAGCCAGAGGCGCAGCCGCTGGGTCAAGCGGGAGGCCGGCTCCAGCCAGTCAATCCGCTCGGTCACCCGCCCACAATCCAGGCAATCGACGCGACGCACCGGCAGTTGGAGCAGCACGCGCTGATCCAGCAGGTCACGGTCACGCACCTGGCGGATTCGCCGCTCGTGGATCAGCGGGCAGTCTTGGTGACAGCGGCCACATTTGGGGAGGGAGCCGGCTTGAGGTTCGAGCTCAATCAGCAGGGTGTCGTGAGTGGCTTGGCGACAGGCGACGACCTCGTAGCCTGGCCAGAACTGGGCAAGATCAATAGGATTCACGGCGGCAGCAGGGAGTGGGGGTTGGTTCGTTTGGCGACTGCCAATCTACCCACTTCCCTGACTGTCAACTCGCTCTTCCCCCTGAATCCGCGAAGAACCAAAAAAAGCCCCGCATACGCGGGGCTTTTCTTCAGGCTCGGAGCTTACTTGCCGCGATTGTCGTGCACGTGGCAGGCCTTGCCTTCGGAGCGCTTCAGCGAGTAGCAGGGGCGCAGGACGATGCGCGAGCTGATGCCGATGTAGGTCTTGATGTACTTCGACAGCTCGTTGCACAGCGCCTGTTGCTGCGAGTCGCCGAGGTTCTCGTGCTCGTGCTTGAGCTCCACGTGGACTTCGATGCTGTCCAGGTTGCCGTTGCGGAACAGGTGGATCTCGTAGTTCTCCGACAGCTGGCGGACCTTGAGGACCTGCTCTTCGATCTGCGTCGGGAATACGTTCACGCCACGGATGATCAGCATGTCGTCGCTGCGGCCGGTGATCTTGTCCATGCGCCGCATCGGTCGCGCGGTGCCCGGCAGCAGGCGGGTCAGGTCGCGGGTGCGGTAGCGGATCATCGGCAGGGCTTCCTTGGACAGCGAGGTGAACACCAGCTCGCCCATCTGGCCGTCCGGCAGCACTTCGCCGGTCACCGGGTCGATGATCTCGGGGTAGAAGTGGTCTTCCCAGATGGTCGGGCCGTCCTTGGTATCAAAGCATTCCATGGCGACCCCGGGGCCCATGATTTCCGACAGGCCGTAGATGTCCAGGGCGGTGATGCCCAGGCGCTCCTCGATGGCGCGGCGCAGCTCGGCGGTCCAGGGCTCGGCGCCGAAGATGCCCAGGCGCAGGGCCAGCTTGTGCGGGTCGATGCCCTGGCGCTCGATCTCGTCGGCCAGGTTCAGCATGTAGGACGGGGTGACCATGATGATGTCCGGCTGGAAGTCGCGGATCAGCTGGACCTGCTTCTCGGTCTGGCCGCCGGACATCGGGATCACTGTGCAGCCCAGGCGCTCGGCGCCGTAGTGGGCGCCCAGGCCGCCGGTGAACAGGCCGTAGCCGTAGGAGATGTGCACCTTGTCGCCCTTGCGGCCGCCGGCTGCGCGGATCGAGCGCGCCACCACGTTGGCCCAGGTGTCGATGTCGTTCTGGGTGTAGCCGACCACGGTGGGCTTGCCGGTGGTGCCGCTGGAGGCGTGGATGCGCACGATCTCGCTCTGCGGCACGGCGAACATGCCGTAGGGGTAGTTGTCACGCAGGTCGTTCTTGCCGGTGAAGGGGAACTTGGCGAGGTCGTCCAGGGACTTGAGGTCGTCCGGGTGCATGCCGGCTTCGTCGAAGCGCTTGCGGTACAGCGGGACGTTCTCGTAGGCGTGCTTCAGGCTCCAGCGCAGGCGCTCCAGCTGGTGCTGGCGCAGTTGGTCGACACTGGCGGTTTCCATCGGGTCCAGCAAGGCGGTATTGGCAATCATGTTCATGGTTTCACTCAAATTGTTTTTATACGGAGGCCCGTGGGCCCCTGAGTGCCGGGGAAGAGGATACTCCTCCCCGGTTTTCTCGATCTCGGTTCTTGCGATTCAGAGCCGCTCGATGATCAGGGCGATGCCCTGACCCACGCCGATGCACATGGTGCAGAGGGCGTAGCGGCCCTGGCGTTCTTCCAGTTCGTGCAGGGCGGTGGTCACCAGGCGCGCGCCGCTCATGCCCAGCGGGTGGCCGAGGGCGATGGCGCCGCCGTTGGGGTTCACCCGGGCGTCGTCGTCGGCCAGGCCCAGCTCGCGCAGCACGGCCAGGCCCTGGGCGGCGAAGGCTTCGTTGAGTTCGATCACGTCCATGTCGGCCAGGGACAGGCCGGTCAGTTCCAGCACCTTGCGGGTCGCCGGTACCGGGCCGATGCCCATGATGCGCGGCTCGACGCCGGCGGTGGCCATGCCGACCACCCGGCCGCGGGCCTTCAGGCCGTGGCGCTTGGCGGCTTCCGGGCTGGCCAGGAGCAGGGCGCAGGCGCCGTCGTTGACGCCCGAGGCGTTGCCGGCGGTGACGCTGCCGCCCTGGCGGAACGGCGTGCCGAGCTTGGCCAGCTGTTCCAGGGTGGTGTCGCCGCGCGGGTGTTCATCCTGCTCGACCACCTTGGCCGGGCCCTTGCGCTGGGGGATCTCCACCGGGACGATTTCCTTCGCCAGGCGGCCGTTGGCCTGGGCCGCGGCGGCGCGCTGCTGGCTGCGCAGGGCGAAGGCGTCCTGGTCGGCGCGGGAGATGTTGAACTGCTCGGCGACGTTCTCGGCGGTTTCCGGCATGGAGTCGATGCCGTACTCGGCCCTCAGCAGCGGGTTGACGAAGCGCCAGCCGATGGTGGTGTCGAAGATTTCCGCCTGGCGGGAGAAGGCGCTGTCGGCCTTGCCCATGACGAAGGGCGCGCGGGACATGGATTCCACGCCGCCGGCCAGCATCAGGCCAGCCTCGCCGCAGCGCAGGGCGCGGGCGGCGTTGCCGATAGCGTCCAGGCCGGAGCCGCAAAGACGGTTCAGGGTGGTGCCGGGCACGGTTACCGGCAGGCCTGCCAGCAGGGACGACATGCGCGCGACGTTGCGGTTGTCTTCGCCGGCCTGGTTGGCGCAGCCGTAGATCACGTCGTCGATGGCGCTCCAGTCCAGTTCCGGGTGGCGGGCGATCAGGGCGCGCAGGGGCACGGCGCCGAGGTCGTCGGCGCGCACGCCGGACAGCGCACCGGCGTAGCGGCCGATGGGCGTACGCACGGCGTCGATAATCAGGGCGTCATTCATTCGGGGTCTCCTGCGCGAGTACCGAGCCGCGCACTTTGTAGGACTTGCCATGGAAGAGGGCGATCAGTTGCCCGTTCTGGTTTTCGATGCGCACGTCGTAGTTGCCGGTGCGGCCGCTGCGGCTCTGCTCGATGGCCTGGGCGGTGAGGGTGTCGCCCAGGCGCGCCGGCGCCACGTAGTCGATGCTGCAGCCGATGGCCACGGTGGCGTCGTTGTAGGAGTTGCAGGCGAAGGCGAAGGCCGAGTCGGCCAGGGCGAACAGGTAGCCGCCGTGGCAGGTGCCGTGGCCCTGCAGCATGTCTTCGCGCACGGTCATGCCGATCCGCGCGGCGCCGGGGGCCATCGAGAGCAGGCGCATGCCCATGGCCTGGCTGGCGGTGTCGCGCTCGAACAGCGCGGTGCCGCAGGCCTCGGCCAGGGACAGGGCTTCGTGGTTAGTCATGGAATTTTCTCCCTTCGGCGACGCGACGGCGCAGCAGCAGGGAAGGGCGGTAGCGCTCCTCGCCATAGGCGGCCTGGAGGTTCTCCAGGGTGCGCAGTATGGCCGGCAGGCCAATGGTGTCGGCCCAGGCCAGCGGACCTTGCGGGTAGTTCACCCCGGCGCGCATGGCGAGATCGATGTCGCCGACGGTGCCGACGCCCTGGAGCACGGCGTCACTGCCTTCGTTGGCCAGCATGGCCAGGGTGCGCAGCACCGCCAGGCCGGGGATGTCGGCAAGCGGGCTGACCTTGAGGCCGGCGCGTTGCAGCAGGGCCACGGCCTGGTCGCGGGCCGTCTGGCTGGTGCCGGCGGCGAAGCTGACACCCAGGCGGCTGGCTTTGGCGTAGTCCAGGGCGAGGTCGATCAGCACCAGGTTGCTGATGCCGTCTTCGTTGGCGCGTTGGCTGGCCAGGCGGCCGTCGGACAGGGCGATCACCGCCTCGCCGACCCGCAGCAGGCCCTGGCCGTCGCGGCGCACCAGTTGCACGCCGGCCTCGGCCAGGCGCTGGATCAGCGGTTCGGCCACGCCCAGCCCGCCTTCCACCACGCAGGTGTCGATGCTGGCGGCGCTGGTCAGTTCGGCCGCTTGCGGGCGCTCGGCGCCTTCGGCGTAGTCGTAGAAACCATGGCCGCTCTTGCGGCCGAGGCGGCCGGCGTCCACCAGCTCCTTCTGGATCAGCGAGGGCTGGAAGCGGAAGTCGCCGTAGTAGGCGTCGAACACCGAGCAGGTCACGGCGTAGTTGACGTCATGGCCGATCAGGTCGGTGAGTTCGAAGGCGCCCATGCGGAAACCGCCCGCGTCACGCATCAGTGCGTCGAGGGTGGCGCAGTCGGCGGCGCCTTCCTGCAGCAGGCGCAGGCTTTCGGCGTAGAAGGGGCGCGCCACGCGGTTGACGATGAAGCCGGGGGTGGAGCGGGTGTGTACCGGCTTCTTGCCCCAGGCCTTGGCGGTTTCGTACAGGCATTCGGCCAGGGCCGGATCGCTGGCCAGGCCCGAGACGACTTCCACCAGGGCCATCAGCGGCGCCGGGTTGAAGAAGTGCATGCCGAGCACCCGGCCCGGATGGGCGAGGCCCGCCGCCAGGCTGGTGATGGACAGGGACGAGGTGTTGCTGGCGAGGATGCAGTCGGCGCTGCACAGGCTTTCCAGCTGGCGCAGCAGGCCGCGCTTGACCTCCAGGTTCTCGACGATGGCCTCGATCACCAGGCTGGCATCGGCCAGGGCCTCGATGGCTTCCACCGGCTGCAGGCGAGCGACGGTGGCGGCGCGGGCTTCGGCGGCGAGCTTGCCTTTTTCCACCAGGCGGCCGAGTTGGCGATCGATACCATCGATGGCCTGGGCGGAGGCGCCGGGGCGGTTGTCATAGAGCTTGACCGGGTGGCCGGCCTGGGCGGCCACCTGGGCGATGCCGGCACCCATGGCGCCGGCACCGATCACGGCGATTGTTGCGGAGTTGTTCAGGGCGGGCATGGGATCAGCGTCCTTTGAAGGCCGGGGTGCGCTTTTCCATGAAGGCGCTGACGCCCTCGCGGTAGTCCTCGCTGCGGCCGGCGAGGCGCTGCAGGTCGCGTTCGAGGTCCAGCTGCTCGTCGAAGCTGTTGTTCAGGCTGGCGTTGAGGCTGCGCTTGATCAGGGCCAGGCCGTAGGTGGGCTGGGTGGCCAGGTGGCGGGCGAGCTTGAGGGCTTCCTCGCGCAGGGCGGCGTCGTCCACCACGCGGTAGATCAGGCCCCATTGTTCGGCCTGCTCGGCGCTCAGGCGCTCGCCCAGCAGGGCCAGTGCCTTGGCGCGGGCCGTGCCGATCAGGCGCGGCAGGGTCCAGGTGCCGCCGGAATCCGGGATCAGGCCGATCTTGCAGAAGGCCTGGATGAAGCTGGCGGAGCGGGCGGCCAGGACCAGGTCGCAGGCCAGCGGGATGTTGGCGCCGGCACCGGCGGCCACGCCGTTGACCGCGCAGATCACCGGCAGCGGCAGGTCGCGCAGGCTGCGGATCAGCGGGTTGTAGAACTTCTCGATGGATTCGCCCAGATCAGGGGCGTCGGCGCCGGGGGCGACGTTGCGGTCGGCCAGGTCCTGGCCCGCGCAGAAGCCACGGCCTTCGCCGGTCAGCAGCAGGACGCGCACTTCCGGGTTCTGGCGCACCTGCTTGAGGGCCTCGCGGACCTCGCCGTGCATCTTGGCGTTGAAGCTGTTCAGCTGCTCGGGGCGGTTCAGGCTGAGGGTGGCGACGCCAGCCTCGATGGAAAACAGGATGTGCTCGAAGTTCATGGCTCTGGGCGCTCTATGGAGTTCGAAGGAGTGGATGGGCCAGTGATCACTGGCCGATGAATTCGGGGCGGCGCTTTTCCTGGAAGGCGCGGATGCCTTCCTCGCGGTCGCGGGTGCCGGCCAGCAGGGTGAAGGCGTGGCGCTCGAAGCGCAGGCCGCTGGCAAGGTCCGTGTCCTCGGCTTTCAGCAGGGCTTCCTTGGCCAGGCGTACGGCCAGGGGCGCCTTCTGGGCGATCACGCGGGCGATGGCGATGGCGCGTTCGACGGTGAATTCCGGCTGGGTCACTTCGCTGATGAGGCCGGCGCGCTGGGCGTGGCGGGCGTCGATGGCTTCACCGGTGAGCACCATCTGCATGGCCAGGGACTTGCCTACCGCGCGCAGCAGGCGTTGGGTGCCGCCGGCGCCGGGCATGATTCCGAGATTGATTTCCGGCTGGCCGAAGCGGGCGTCTTCGCCGGCGATGAGGATGTCGGCGTGCATCGCCAGTTCGCAGCCGCCGCCGAGGCAGACGCCGTTCACCGCGGCGATCAGCGGCTTGCTGAAGCGCGTGATGCGCTGCCAGTGGGCCAGGCGCGGGTCGTTGAGGATGCCCACCAGGTCGCGCTCGGCCATTTCCTTGATATCGGCGCCGGCGGCGAAGGCCTTGCGGCTGCCGGTGATGACCACCACGCGGGTCTCGGCATCCTGCTCGGCGGCGTCCAGTTCGGCGGCCAGCTCGCCCAGCAATTCGGTATTGAGGGCGTTGAGCGCTTCCGGGCGCTGCAGGGTGATCAGGCGGACGCCCTGCTCGGGCGGCAGGACGGCAAGGGTACGAGGCATGTCGACTGTCCTCAGGTGCACGCGCGGCCTTGAGTCAGCCGCTCTTATTAGTGGGTTCGGGGCCATCCCCTTCCTGTGTCGGCCGCGCTGAGGGCGGGGCGACTTTGGCCGGAGTATAACCACAAAGCGATACAAAACAATAAGTGTAGATATGATTTATGTGTCTCATAAGCTCTGTTTTTGCTACCAAAGGACGAAGTGAGGGGCGTGGCGTTCAGCGTTAGTGCCCCGTAATTACTGGTTTGTGGCGTGTTCTATGCGGTGGGTCTAAGCCCCCATGACCGGTCGTCATCTGATACAGCAGCTGGTGCTTTTATGTTTCTCATTGATGTGATACAAAATTCGACATCAAGCGAATCGCTTTGCGCCACCTTGTGGCTCTACCTGCCCTGTTGAGGAGTTCTTCCATGTCGACCACCGCCCGCGCCGCCGCCCTCGAGTTGTTCGAGCACCATCGCGGCACCCTCGAACGCGCTGTCCAGGCGATCGCCGAGCGTGGCTACTGGTCGCCCTTCCCGGAAAGCCTCAAGCAGTACCCGGAAGAGGCCGTGAAGGGGGCCCAGGCCGCCTTCGAGGCGCTGCTCGGCAAGCATTTCGACCTGGCCGGGCCGCAAGCGGTGGGCCGCGCCGGCGCCGAGCGCTCCCCCTATGGTTTCGACCTGAACGTGAGCTACGACCAGTACGACGCCGACACGCTGCTGGCGCGCATGCAGGCGGCCCTGCCTGCCTGGCGTGACGCTGGCGCGAATGCACGGGTGGGGGCCTGCCTGGAGATCCTCCAGCGCCTCAATGCCCTGAGCCCGACCCTGGCCCATGCGGTGATGCACACCAGTGGCCAGGCCTACATGATGGCCTTCCAGGCCGGCGGCCCCCACGCCCAGGACCGTGGTCTGGAAGTGCTGGCCTACGCCTGGCGCGCCATGGCCGAGGTGCCGGAGTCGGCACTCTGGACCAAGCCCCAGGGCAAGCAGGACCCGCTGGTGCTGGACAAGCGCTGGCACGTCGTCCCGCGCGGCCTGTCCCTGGTGATCGCCTGCTCCACCTTCCCCACCTGGAACACCTACCCGGGCCTGTTCGCCAGCCTGGCCACCGGTAACCCGGTGCTGGTCAAGGCGCACCCCGGCGCGATCCTGCCGGTGGCCATGAGCGTCAAGGTGGCCCAGGACGTGCTGGCCGAGCTGGGCTTCGACCCGGCCCTGGTGAGCCTGGTGGTGGATACCCCGGAAGCCCCGGTGAGCCAGCAGCTGGCCCTGGACCCGCGCGTCAAGCTGGTGGACTTCACCGGTTCCAACGCCTTCGGCAACTGGCTGGAAGACAACGCCCGCCAGGCCCAGGTCTTCACCGAGAAGGCCGGCATCAACAGCGTGATCATCGACAGCGTGCGCGACCTCAAGGCCGTGGCGCGCAACCTGGCGTTCTCCCTCAGCCTCTATTCCGGGCAGATGTGCACCACCACCCAGGCCATCTACGTACCCCGCGGCGGCATTCGCAATGGCGATGAGCTGGTGAGCTTCGATGAGGTGGCCCAGGCCCTGGCCGGCGGCGTGAAGAGCTTCCTCGCCGACAACGAGCGCGCTTGCGCTGTGATCGGCGCCATCCAGTCCGAGGCCACCGTCCAGCGCATCCAGGCCTGCCGCGAGCTCGGCGAGGTGCTGCTGGACAGCGAAGCCCGCGAGCACCCGCAGTTCCCCGGCGCGCGCGTGCATACCCCGTTGCTGCTGAAGGTGGACGCCGCCGATCGTGACGCCTACTCCGAGGAGCGCTTCGGCCCCATCGCCTTCGTCATCGCCACCGACGACACCGAGCACAGCCTGCGCCTGGCCGGCGAGGTGATCGCCGAGAAGGGCGCCCTGACCCTGGGCGTCTATTCCACCGACGACGCCGTGCTGGACCGTGCCGAGCTGCTGTCCCAGGACGTGGCCGTGGCCCTGTCGATCAACTTCGACGGCGGCGTGTTCGTCAACCAGTCCGCGGCCTTCAGCGATTTCCACGCCAGCGGCGGCAACCCTGCGGCCAACGCTTCCATCACCGATGGTGCCTTCGTCGCCCGGCGCTTCGTCACCGTGCAGAGCCGCCGCCACGGCGCCGCCTGAGCCTTATAAGAAGAAGGAACCCCGCGATGACCTGCTACAGCCTCGACGGCCTGACCCCGGTGGTGCACCCCACCGCCTACGTACACCCCACTGCGGTGCTGATCGGTGACGTGATCATCGGCCCGGGTTGCTACGTCGGCCCGCTGGCTAGCCTGCGCGGCGACTTCGGCCGGATCGTCCTGGAGGAGGGCGCCAATATCCAGGACACCTGCGTGATGCACGGCTTCCCCGACAGCGACACGGTGGTGGAGCGCAATGGCCATATCGGCCATGGCGCCGTGCTCCATGGCTGCCACATCGGCGAAGACGTCCTGGTGGGGATGAACGCGGTGGTGATGGACGGCGCGCGGATCGGCGCGCGCTCCTTCGTTTCCGCCACCGCTTTCGTCAAGGCCGGCTTCAGCTGCGATCCGCAATCCCTGGTGATGGGTGCGCCGGCCCAGGTCAAGCGCCAGCTCAGCGACCAGGAAGTGGCCTGGAAGCAGGCCGGCACTCGCGAATACCAGCTGCTGGCCCAGCGCTGCCTGGAAAGCCTGGTGGCCTGCGAGCCCCTGGCCGAGGTGGAATCCGACCGGCGGCGTATCGCCGACCGTGGCCTGCGCCCCAAAGGCAGTTCGTCGCAATGAGTGCGGTCTTCGCACAGCGGGGTTGCGCCCCGATGGTCATGCCGATCCGCCTGCGGGTATATTCGGCATCCTTTTTGTTTCCCGTATGCCCATGACTTCGCTCGTGCCCCTGGACCAACTCGTCACCCGCTTCCAACAGCAGACGCCCATTCGCGCCAGCTCGCTGATCATCACCCTCTATGGTGATGCCATCGAGCCCCATGGCGGCACCGTCTGGCTGGGCAGTCTCATCCAGTTGCTCGAGCCCATGGGCATCAACGAACGGCTGATCCGCACGTCCATCTTCCGCCTCACCAAGGAAGGCTGGCTGAGCGCCGAGAAAGTCGGGCGTCGCAGCTACTACAGCCTGACCGGCACCGGTCGGCGGCGGTTCGAGAAGGCCTTCAAGCGGGTCTACAGCTCCAGCGTCCCGGCCTGGGACGGCTCCTGGTGCCTGGTGGTGCTTTCCCAGCTGCCCCAGGACAAGCGCAAACAAGTGCGCGAAGAGCTGGAATGGCAAGGTTTTGGTGCAATTTCGCCGACGGTGCTGGCCAACCCCCGATGCGAGCGCGCGGACGTGACCGCCACCCTGCAGGAACTGGATGCCCTGGAAGACAGCATCGTCTTCGAGACCGGTTCCCAGGACGTGCTGGCCTCCAAGGCGCTGCGCATGCAGGTTCGCGAGAGCTGGCACATCGACGAACTGGGCGAGCACTACAGCGAGTTCATCAAGCTGTTCCGGCCGCTCTGGCAGGCGCTGCGCGAGCAGGAGAACCTGCAGCCGGCCGACTGCTTCCTGGCCCGAACCTTGCTCATCCACGAATACCGCAAATTGCTGCTGCGTGATCCGCAACTGCCCGACGAGCTGCTGCCGGGGGATTGGGAAGGTCGCGCGGCGCGCCAGCTGTGTCGCAATATCTACCGACTCATCTATGCCAAGGCAGAGGAATGGCTCAACGCGGCGCTGGAAACCGCGGATGGTCCGTTGCCCGATGCCGGCGAGAATTTCTATCAGCGATTCGGTGGACTGAAGTAAGACAGCCCCACCCGTGGGGTAGTGATCACGGACGAGGTACCCCGGCCTGGCCGGATAACAAGAACAACGCCTAGCGTGAGGCTGAGAAAGCCATGACGACTGCACAAGCGATGAGAGCGGACCACTTCGACGAGTGGCTGCAAGGTATCAACCAGGTTTGCGGGCGCTTCGGCGCCAAGCTGCTGGGCTCGGAGTTCTCCGGGGCCATTCGCGAACACAAGGCCGGCGCCATCAAGCTGAGCTTCGTGGACGTGGCCCAGGCGCGCCTGTTCCGCACCCCGCGGGAGGTGGCGCAGAGCGACGGCAAGCACTTCTACCTGGCGTTCCAGCTGGCCGGCCGTGCCGGCATGGAGCAGGCCGGCAACAGCATCGAGCTGTGCCAGGGTGACATCACCCTGATCGACTCCACCCTGCCCAGCGACTTCGTCTATCACGAGAACTCCCGCCAGCTCTCGTTGATCGTGCCGCGTCATCTGGTGGAGCAGAGCCTGCGTTTTTCCGGCGTGCGCTGCGCCCAACGCATTCCGGCGAGCTCGCCGGTGGCGGTGCTGGCCAACCGGCTGATCCTCGATTCCACCCTCCAGGCCGGCCTCAGCATGCCCGAGAGCGAGGCGACCCTGGAGGCGCTGGTGAGCCTGCTGCGCCCGGCCCTGGGCGGCGCGGAAGCGGAGCTGGACGCCCATGAGCGGCTGTTCCGCAAGACCCTGCGCTTCATCGACGAGAATCTCTGCGCCGAGGAACTCTGCCCGGAGACTATCGCCCGCGAAGTGGGTGTATCGGTGCGCGGCCTCTACCGCATGTTCGCCAAGAAAGGCCTGGTGGTGGCCCAGTACATCAAGAACCGCCGCCTGGACTTCTGCGCCGAGAGCCTGCGCCACGCCACCGGCGAGCAGAAGCTCTCCGCCCTTGGCTACGCCTGGGGCTTCACCGATTCCAGCTACTTCTCCACCGCCTTCAAGGCGCGTTTCGGCGTCTCCCCCAGCGAGTACCGCAAGCAGTACAGCCAGGGCTGATTGCCCGGGGCAGGCCTGCGGCCTGCTTTCGCGAATGAATTCGCTCCTACGAGGGTGTAGGAGCGGTTTCAACCGCGAAGGGCGGCGCGGCCGCCCCTGAGGTTCCCCTGGCAGGCCGGCGGCCTGCATCGCGAATGAATTCGCTCCTGCTGGTCACCCGCCCGTCTTTCACACGTCCGGTCTGGCAGCCCTGCCAATACGACTGGCACAGATAAAAAAACCTCGATCCCCGTCAGCGCAGAGAATCCGGACATCGGCTCAGCTTCCTTTCGCGCCATCGCGACTGCATGAAGCGGCCCCGTGATTGATCGAGGTGATGAGATGCTGCACGTACGAAAGACCGGCATGGCGCTGTTGCTGACCCTGCTGACCAGCCAGGCCGCACTGGCGGCCGATTGCGCACCGGAACAGGTGCAGAAGGGCGAGGCGCTGTTCGCCACCGACTGCGGCGTGTGCCATTCGGCCAAGGCCGACGGCCCCACCATGATGGGCCCCAACCTGCACGGCCTGTACGGCCGCAAGTCCGGCAGCCTCGCCGGTTTCAGCTACTCCCAGGCGATGAAGACCAAGGGCGTTGAATGGCAGCTGGACAGCCTGGAGCAGTTCATCACCCAGCCCCAGTCCTTTGTCGCCGGCACCTACATGCCCTATGTCGGTATGGCCGACGCTGACGGCCGTCGCGCGGTCGGCTGCTTCCTGAGCGCACAGAAATAACGGCGCCGGGCGGCTGCCCGGCCAACGAATGAAGAGGACAGACAATGAGCAAGGTTGAAATCCTGCCGCAGGTGGCGGCATTCCTGGAGCGTCGCCACGGCTGCTTCATCGATGGCCAGTGGGTGCTGCCCGAAGGTCCGACCACCCCTGTACTGAACCCGGCCACCGGCGAAGCCATCGCCCAGGTGCCGGACGTGCCGCTGGAGTACCTGGACCGCGCGGTGCAGTCCGCCCACGCGGCCTTCAAGTCCCGCGTCTGGTCCGGCCTGCGCCCGGCCGACCGCGAGCGCATTCTGCTGCGCTTCGCCGCCCTGGTTGAAGAGAACGCCGAAGAACTGGCCCAGCTGGAAACCCTGAGCCAGGGCAAGTCCATCAACATGTCGCGCATGCTGGATGTCGGCGCCACCGTCGAGTTCATGCGCTACATGGCCGGTTGGGCCACCAAGATCGAAGGCACCACCATGGATGTGTCGATCCCGATCCCGCCGGGCTCGCGCTTCACCGCCTTCGCCCGCCGTGAGCCGGTAGGCGTGGTGGCCGGCATCGTGCCGTGGAACTTCCCGCTGATGATCACCACCTGGAAAGCCATGCCGGCGCTCGCCACCGGCTGCACCGTGGTCATCAAGCCTGCCAGCGAAACCCCGCTGACCGCCCTGCGCCTGGCCGAGCTGGCCTTCGAGGCGGGCATCCCGGCCGGCGTGTTCAACGTCGTCACCGGCGGCGGCAGCACCGTGGGCAACGCCCTCGCCTCCCACCCGCTGGTGAGCAAGGTGTCCTTCACCGGCTCCACCGCCGTGGGCAAGAGCGTCGGCGTGGCCTGCATGGAGAACATGACCCGCTTCGCCCTGGAGCTGGGCGGCAAGAACCCGATGATCCTGCTGGCAGACGCCGACGTGGAGAAGGCGGTGCAGGGCGCGCTGCTCGGCGGCCTGCTGAACAACGGCCAGGTCTGTGCCGCGGCCTCGCGCTTCTACGTGCACCAGTCCATCTACGAACAGTTCGTCGAGGGCCTGGCCGCTGCGGTGAAGGGCCTGCCCATCGGCCCGGGCATGGACCAGGAAGCGGCGATCAACCCGCTGGTGTCCTTCAAGCAGCAGCAGAACGTGCTCAAGCACATCGACCTGGCCCGCGAGGAAGGCGCCCGTGTGGTGGCCGGCGGCGAGCGCCTGGAAGGCAAGGGCTTCTTCGTCCAGCCCACCGTGCTGGCGGATGTGAACCACGAGATGACCGTGTCCCGCGAAGAGGTCTTCGGCCCGGTGCTCTCGGTGATCCCCTTCACCGATGAAGACGCCATGATCGAGCTGGCCAACGACAGCGTGTACGGCCTGGCGGCGAGCCTCTGGACCAACGACCTGAACAAGGCGATGAACCTGGTTCCGCGCATCGAAGCCGGCACCGTCTGGGTCAACGCCCACGTGCTGCTGGACCCGAACATGCCCTTCGGTGGCGTGAAGCAGTCCGGCATGGGCCGCGAGTTCGGCCGCGCAGTGATCGAGGCGTACACCGAGCTGAAGTCGGTCTGCATCTCCCACTGAGTTAGAACCCTCGATTTGCCGGCAGGCGCCTTCACGCCTGCCGGCTTTTTTTGGGGTCTGCTACAGGGCGCTTTTGCTTCTGTTATAGGGGCGAATTCATTCGCCAAGGGCGGCGAAGCTGCCCCCTTCGAGATCGCAGGGCAGACCTTCGGCCTGCTTGGCGAATGAATTCGCCCCTACGGGTAAAGCACTTCGGTGCAAGCTGAAAATGCCGCAAATTCCCCGATCTCCACCGTTCGCACCGCCCTGGTGCAGGAAAACCTTGCAGTTTCCGGCGCTGGGCTAAGCTTTCGGCAGTCCCCCGAATGAAGGACCGCCCGATGAGCGCACCTCTCCTCAGCTTCGACGAACTCAAGAAAGCCGTAGCCAGCGGCGAGATCGATACGGTGCTGGCCTGCATGGTGGACATGCAGGGACGATTGGTCGGCAAGCGCTTCCAGGCCGAGTTCTTCATCGACAGCGCCCATGAGGAAACCCATTGCTGCAACTACCTGCTGGCCGACGACATCGACATGGAGCCGGTGCCGGGCTACGCCGCGGCGAGCTGGAGCAAGGGCTACGGCGACTTCGTGCTCAAGCCGGACATGGCCACCCTGCGCCGGGTGCCCTGGCTGGACTGCACCGCCCTGGTATTGTGCGATGTGCTCGACCACCATCACCGCGAAGACCTGCCCCACAGCCCGCGGGCCATCCTCAAGAAGCAGGTGGCGCGGCTGGCCGAACGGGGTTACGCCGGCATGTTCGCCTCGGAGCTGGAGTTCTACCTCTTCGACGAAAGCTACGACGCCATCCACCGCCGTAACTACAGCCATCCGAAGACCGCCTCGCACTACATCGAGGACTACAGCATCCTCCAGACCACCCGCGAGGAGCCGGTGTTGCGCGCCATCCGCAAGCACCTGCAGGCCTGCGGGGTGCCGGTGGAGAACTCGAAAGGAGAGTGGGGCCCGGGCCAGGAAGAGATCAACGTCCGCTACGCCGACGCCCTGACCATGGCCGACCGCCACGCCATCATCAAGCACGCCTGCAAGGAAATCGCCCACCTGCAGGGCAAGTCCATCACCTTCATGGCCAAGTGGCGCTACGATCTGGCCGGTTCCAGCTGCCACATCCACAGCTCGCTCTGGGACAAGAAGGGCAAGAAGGCGCTGTTCTTCGACGGCAAGGACCCCTATGGCATGTCCAAGCTCATGCGCGCCTGGGTGGCCGGTCAGGTCAAGTACGCCAGTGAGGTCACCTATTTCCTCGCGCCCTACATCAACTCCTACAAGCGCTTCCAGGCCGGCACCTTCGCCCCGACCCGCGCGGTGTGGAGCCGTGACAACCGCACCGCGGGTTTCCGCCTCTGTGCCGAGGGCAGCAAGTCGGTGCGCATCGAGTGCCGCATCGGCGGCGCCGACCTCAATCCTTACCTGGCGTTCGCCGCGCTGATCGCCGCGGGCCTGGCGGGCATCGATGAGAAGCTCGAACTGGCTGCGCCCTTCGAGGGCGACGCCTACGCCAACGACCAGCTTCCGGAAGTGGACAAGACCCTGCGCGAGGCCACTGCCGCGCTCAAGGGCTCGGCCATGCTGCGCACCGCTTTCGGCGACGAGGTGGTCGACCACTACGTGCACACCGCCGAGTGGGAGCAGAAAGAGTACGACCGACGCATCACCGACTGGGAGCTGCAGCGCGGCTTCGAGCGTTACTGAAGGTTTAGCGGTCCGGCCAGCGGCGGGTTCGGGCACGTCCGCCGGCCGGTTTGTACGGGGTTGGGAGCAGTACGACAGGCTGTCGCAATGCTGGCGGGGAAGGTGCCCGAACCGCCGCATGGAGCAATCCATAGCCATTCCCAACAAAAAGGGCACCGATATGAATCCTGCAGGCCAGCACGGCTCCACGCATCAGGATGACGACGTCAAGCTGTTGCACAGCATGGGCTATGCCCAGGAGCTGTCACGGCGGATGGGCGGCTTCTCCAACTTCGCCATTTCCTTTTCCATCATCTGCATCCTCTCCGGCGGTATCAACTCGCTGGCCCAGGGCACCTCGGGAGCCGGCGGCGCCGCCATCGGCATCGGCTGGCCGCTGGGTTGCCTGGTGTCCCTGGTGTTCGCCGTGGCCATGGCGCAGATCGCCTCGGCCTATCCCACTGCCGGCGGGCTGTACCACTGGGGTTCGATCCTCGGCAACCGCTTCACCGGCTGGCTCACCGCCTGGTTCAACCTGCTGGGCCTGGTGACGGTGCTGGGGGCGATCAACGTCGGCACCTACTACTTCTTCTTCGGTGCCTTCGGGCCGATGCTGGGCATGGAGGACAGCATCACCACGCGCATCGTCTTCCTCAGTATCCTCACGGGTGGCCAGGCGCTCTGTAACCACTTCGGCATCGGACTCACGGCCAAACTGACGGACTTTTCCGGCTACCTGATCTTCGCCACGTCCATCGCGCTGACCATCGTCTGCCTGTTGGCCGCGCCGAGCTTCGAGTTCTCCCGACTGTGGACCTTCGGCAACTTCTCCGGCGCGGCCGGCGGCAATGTCTGGCCGGAAGTATCCGGCGGCTGGGTCTTCCTCCTCGGCCTGCTGCTGCCCATCTACACCATCACTGGCTACGACGCCTCGGCCCACACCTCGGAAGAGACCGTGCAGGCGGCCCACTCGGTGCCGCGCGGCATGGTCATGTCGGTGGTCTGGTCGATGCTGTTCGGCTGGCTGATGCTGAGCGCCTTCGTGCTGATGCTGCCGAGCATGCAGGAGGCCGCCGCCCAGGGCTGGAACGTGTTCTTCTGGGCCATGGACACCCAGGTCAATTCCACGGTCAAGCTGCTGCTCTACCTGGCCATCTTCATCTCGCAGATTCTCTGCGGCCTGGCCACGGTGACCTCGGTTTCGCGGATGATCTTCGCCTTCGCCCGTGACGGCGGCCTGCCGGCGTCCAAGGCGCTGGCCTCGGTCTCGCCGGCCCACCGCACCCCGGTGGCGGCCATCTGGACCGGTTCGATCCTGGCGGTGCTGTTCGTCTGGGGCTCGTCCCTGGTGTCCATTGGCGAGACCCCGGTCTACACCATCGTGGTGTCCTGCACCGTGATCTTCCTGTTCTTCTCCTTCGCCATCCCGATCTTCCTCGGGCTGTTCACCTACGGCACCTCCAAGTGGCCGCGCATGGGGCCGTGGAACCTGGGGCGTGGGATGTTTTCGCTGGTGGCGGTGCTCTCGGTGCTGTCCATGGCGCTGATCTTCGTCATCGGCATCCAGCCGCCCAACGACTGGGCGCTGTACATCACCATCGGCTTCCTGGTGATCACCGCGATCGTCTGGTTCGCCTTCGAGGCGCGGCGCTTCCAGGGGCCGCCCATCGGCGACATGATCGCCAAGCGCCAGGCCGAGATCGCCGCGGCGGAAGAGGCGCTGAACAAGTAGCCCCTGCCGGCGCCCCGTTCCCGTCGGGAGCGGGGCGCCGCGTCTTCACTGGGCGGCTTCGATACGGATGCCGTTCACCCGTACCTGGTCGCCCGGCTTGAAGCGTTGGCCAGGGGAGCGGAAGCGCTGAACCGAGCCGTCGTCGGTCTTCACCAGGTAGGCCGGCTCGGCCAGGCCGCTGGATTGCTGGGCGGCGCCACCACCGAAGTAACCGACCGCCGCACCGGCAACCGCGCCGATGGGGCCGCCGAGGGCACCGAGCATCATGCCGGTCATGCCGCCGCCGGCCTTGCCGACGGTGGTGTCAGGGACTTCGGAGATGACTTCCGCCGAGAAGGCGGCGGGGGAGGCGAGGAGGGCAAGGCACAGGGTGACGCTTGGCATTTTCATGGAGGTTCCCTTCGAGTGGGGTTTATGTCGAAGGGAGTGAGTCATTTTCTGTGCCAGGCATGCAGCCATTGCGAATCAATGGCTTAAGCGGCGAGATGTCATTCTGACTGTGGTTCTAATGACAGCAAGGGGTGTCTGAATGACACTCGTCATGGCGCGCATGGCCTACGGGCTGTAGGGTGCGCCGCGCGCACCGGACCGGTCAGAGTTCCGTAGGATGGGTAGAGCTCGCGAAACCCATCGACCCGGCGATGGGTATCGCTTCGCTCCACCCATCCTACAAGAGCTGTTATCTGTGGCTCGGTCAGAGCTTGATCAGCACGGATTTCAGCTCGGTGTAGTGCTCGATGGCCGCCGCGCCCATTTCGCGGCCGACGCCGGAGAGCTTGTAGCCGCCGAAGGGCAGGGCCGGGTCCAGCGCGCTGTGGCAGTTGACCCAGACCGAACCGGACTTGATGCGCGGAATCATCCGGTGCACCGCCGAGAGGTCGTTGGACCAGACGCTGGCGCCCAGGCCGTAGGGGTTGTCGTTGGCCAGGCGCACGGCCTCGTCGAGGTCGTCGAAGGGCATGGCCACCAGCACCGGGCCGAAGATTTCTTCCTGCACCAGGCGGTGCTTCTGGTCCACATCGACTATCACCGTCGGCTTGACGAAGTAGCCGGGGCCGAAGCCCTCGCCGCCGCAGGCGATGGTGGCGCCCAGTTCGCGGCCCAGGTTGATGTAGCCGGTCACGCGGTCCTGTTGCTTGGCGGAGATCAGCGGGCCCATCTGCACGCTCGGGTCCAGGCCGTTGCCCAGCTTCATGCCGTTGGCGATGCCGGCGATGTCGGCCACCACGTTGTCGAAATGCTTGCGGTGCACATAGAGGCGCGAGCCGGCGCAGCACACCTGGCCCTGGTTGAAGAAGATCGCGCTGGCGGCGCCGGCGGCGGCTTCGGCGAGGTTGGCGTCGGGCATGACGATGGTGGGCGACTTGCCGCCCAGTTCCAGGGTCACGCGGGTCATGTTGTCCATGGCCGCCTTGCCGATCTGCTTGCCCACTTCGGTGGAGCCGGTGAAGGTCAGCTTGTCCACGCCCGGATGGCGGGTGAGGGCGACGCCGGCGTTGAGGCCGGTGCCGGTGACCACGTTGAACACCCCGGCCGGGTAGCCGGCTTCCAGCACCAGCTCGGCCAGCTTGAGGGCGGTCAGCGGGGTTTCGTCGGCGGGCTTCAGCACCACGGTGCAGCCGGTGGCGAGCGCCGGGCCGAGCTTCCAGCAGGCCAGCAGCAGGGGGAAGTTCCAGGCGACGATGGCGCCCACCACGCCCACCGCTTCGCGGCGGATATAGCCGTGGAACTGGTCGTTGGGCATCAGCGGCAGGGACGGGTCGACCGTGGTGCCTTCGATCTTGGTGGCCCAGCCGGCCATGTAGCGGAGGAAGTCGATGGCCAGCTGCACGTCCATGACCTGGGCCACGGCGGCGCTCTTGCCGTTGTTCAGGCATTCCAGCTCGGCCAGTTCCTGGGCGTCGCGCTCCATCAGGTCGGCCAGGCGCCACAGCAGGTTCTGCCGCTCGCGCGGACGCATGCGGCTCCAGGGCGAATCGTCGAAGGCCTGGCGGGCGGCCTGCACGGCACGGTCGACGTCCTCGGCGCTGGCGGAGGGCACGTCACCCAGGACTTCGCCACTGGCGGGGTTGCGGAAGCTCATGGTGTTGCCGCTCGTGGCGTCCTGCCATTGCGCGCCGATCAACATCTTCAGCTTGCGGTTGAGGAAGGCTTGGGTCTGGGGCAGGACGGGCAGGTCGACGAACATGATGGGAGCCTCGTTTCATTGAAGTTGTACCCGGCTTTCGCAACCCCCATGCCAAGGCCGGAATAATCCTCTAACACGATGATATTCAAGGGTTTTCTCGGTGATATCGGCGGGGCGTTCCAACCCCGGCTGTTGCACTTTGAGACTGCCTGAGACAGGCCTGGAACAGTCCTGGCGTCTACCTTTACAGGGTGCTGCGCAATCGCCGTCTCAGGCTGGAACAGTCTGTCGCGAAATTAGACGCCGGAGCCCATGGCCAGCACCCCCGCCAGGCCCGATATTTTTTAGTAACGCGTTGTAATAAAAGGACTTTCACAGGCATGGCACACATTATGTATTTGCCGTGACAACTGCACCTGCTGCGCTGGTGCAAATCATAAGAACAACACCGTGGAGGTCTGACCTTGAAGACGACTCGACTCCGGCAGCACGCAGGCACCCTGGCAGTAGCCATGGCATCCCTGTTGTTCGCCCAGGCCCATGCAGCGGAGGAGGGCCCAGCCCTCCTCAAGTCCAAGTGCGTGGGTTGCCATATCCCCGAAGGCAACGATTCTTTCAGTCGCATCAGTCACCAGCGCAAGACCCCCGAGGGTTGGCTGATGAGCATCGCGCGCATGCAGGTGATGCACGGCCTGCAAATCAGCGATGACGACCGCCGCACCCTGGTCAAGTACCTGGCCGACAAGCAGGGCCTGGCCCCCAGCGAGACCGATGGCGTGCGCTACGCCATGGAGCGTCGCCTGAACACCGTCGAGCAATTCGACGACCAGTTGAGCCAGATGTGCGGCCGCTGCCACTCGGGCGCCCGTGTCGCCCTGCAGCGTCGTCCCGCCAAGGAGTGGGAACACCTGGTCAACTTCCACCTCGGCCAGTGGCCGTCCCTCGAATACCAGGCCCAGTCCCGCGATCGCGACTGGCTGGAACTCGCCCTCAAGGACGTGGTGCCCGACCTCGCCAAGCGCTTCCCCCTGGAGAACCAGGCCTGGGCCGACTGGCAGAAGGATCGGCCCAAGGCCGACGCACTGCCGGGGCAGTGGAGCTTCAGCGGCCACATGCTCACCAAGGGTGACGTGCGTGGCGTGATGACCGTAACCGCCGATGCCGGCGACACCTTCAAGCTCGACGTGAAAGGCCAGTACGCCGACGGCACGCCCTTCAGCGGCAGCGGTTCGGCCATCCTCTACAACGGCTATGAATGGCGCGGCAACGTGAAGGTCGGCGAGACCAACATGCGCCAGGTCTTCGCCGCCCTCAATGGCGAGATGAAAGGCCGCATGTTCGAGGCCGAGCACGACGAGCGCGGTCTCGACTTCAGTGCCGCCAAAGCCGGCGGCGCCAAGCTGCTGGCCGTGCAGCCGGCGCACATCAAGGCCGGCACCCAGGCCGAGCTGACCCTGGTGGGCAGCGGCCTGTCCGGCGCGCCGGACTTCGGCCCCGGGGTCGAGGTGGTCAAGGTCCTGGAAGCCACGCCGAATCTGGTGCGAGTGCAGGTCAAGGCCACCGCGGATGCGGCGCCGGGCGTGCGCGGCGTAGCCCTGGGCGAGCTCAAGGGCGTCGACCTGGCCGTCTACAAGGACATCGCCGAGGTGAAAGTGGTGCCCGAGTTCTCCATCGCCCGTGTCGGTGAGAACGGCGGCTCGACGCCCAAGGTGCAGGGCCGCTTCGAGGCCGAGGCCTGGGGCAAGGGCGCCGACGGCAAGCCGTACCGCATCGGCTACCTGCCGGCGAAATGGTCGGTGGAGCCCTTCGACGAGCGTGCCAAGGAAGACGAGGACGTGAAGTTCGCCGGCGTGATGAATGCCGACGGCGTCTTCGTCCCCGGCCTCGCCGGCCCGAACCCGGAACGCAAGATGATGACCAACAACGCCGGCAACCTGAAGGTGATCGCCGAGTTGGAGGAGGGCGGCCACAAGGGTGAAGGCCACCTGATCGTCACCGTGCAACGCTGGAACAACCCGCCGATTCCATAAGCGGCATCGGCTCGGGCGGGGCTGTCCCCGCCCGGATTCGCAACGACGATTGGGTACGAATTCCGGGAGGTCGCCATGGGCGCAATCTTGAATCTGGTCGAACGCAACCTGCACGAAGTGCGGGTGGATGCCGACCGCATGCTGTTCCACATCCCGAGCAGCTCGCTGTTCGCCACCGATGAAGTCACCGGCGGCATCATCGACGCCCTGCGCCAGCAGGGCTGCTCGTCCGAGGAGCTGGTGCAACGCCTGGGTGGGCGTTTCGCCGACCAGGACGTCAACGAAACCCTGCGCGAGCTGATCGCGCTGGAAGTGGTCAGCGACGGCTCGCCGCTGACGCCGGAGATCGGCATCAGCAAGGTGGAGCGCACGGCGCTCAACACCGTGGTGCTGAACGTCAACACCGGCTGCAACCTGAGCTGCACCTACTGCTACAAGGAAGACCTGGACAAGCCCTCGGCGGGCAAGAAGATGGGCGCGGAAACCGCCGAAGCCTCGGTGGAGATGCTGCTCAAGGAGTCGCCGGACGAGGAGCGCTACAGTGTGGTCTTCTTCGGCGGCGAGCCGCTGTCCAACCGCCCGCTGATCGAGCACATGGTGGACTACTGCGAGCGACGCTTCGCCGAGGCGGGCAAGCAGGTGGAGTTCATCATGACCACCAACGCCACCCTGCTCACCGAAGAGATCATCGACTACCTCAACGCCCACCGCTTCGGGCTGTCGGTGAGCATCGACGGGCCGAAGACGGTGCACGACCGCAACCGCATCACCGTGGGCGGCCAGGGCACCTACGACGTGGTCCGGCGCAAGGTGGACCTGCTGCTGTCGCGCTACCGCAGCCGCCCGGTGGGCGCGCGGGTGACCCTGACCCGTGGCGTCACCGACGTCGAGACCATCTGGAACCATCTGTTCAACGAGCTGGGGTTCGCCGAAGTCGGCTTCGCCCCGGTCACCTCCGGCGACATGGCCGACTACAACCTCACCAGCGAGGAGCTGGTGGAAGTCTTCGCCAACATGAAGGCCCTCGGCCGGCGTTACCTGGAGGCGGCGCTGGAGCACCGCAACATCGGTTTCTCCAACCTGCACCAGCTGATCACCGACATCCACGAAGGCCACAAGAAGGCGCTGCCCTGCGGTGCCGGCCTGAAGATGCTGGCGGTTGACCACAAGGGCGAGCTGAACCTCTGCCACCGCTTCACCGGCTCCAGCATGCCCACCTTCGGCAACGTGCACAGCGGGGTGAAACAGGTCGAGCTCAACGACTTCCTCTCCCAGCGCCTGGACCGTTCCGGCACCGGCTGCGACACCTGCCGCATCCGCAACCTCTGCTCCGGCGGCTGCTACCACGAGAGCTACGCCCGCTACGGCGACCCCACTCACCCGACCTATCACTACTGCGAGCTGATGCGCGACTGGGTGGACTTCGGTATCGAGGTCTACAGCCGCATCATGGCCGCCAACCCGGCCTTCATCAGCAGCTACATCACCCCGCGGAAGGCGCACTGACATGAAACATCTGAAGCCGCTCAACAACAAAGCGCAAATGCTCGAAAAAGCCGCAGCCGAAGATCGCATCGAGGAAGTCATGGCCATGAGCGCGGTGGCTGGTTGCACCGCCACCACCGACCCGGGCTGGGAAGTGGACGCCTTCGGCGGGGTGAGCTCCCTCTGCCAGCCGATGGAAGCGGACCTCTACGGCTGCTCCGACCCTTGCTGGTGGCCGGCCCAGGTGCCCGACATGATGAGCACCTACCAGGACTGGAACGCCCAGGCGACCAACTCCCAAGAGGATTGGCGCAACCTCGGCACCGTATTCCCGAAAGACAAATGACCGGCGACCAGAACAAGAGGGGAAGACCTATGAAACTCAAAGCCATCGCCAGCCTGGCGACCGCCGTCGCCGGCCTCGCCCTGGGCGCCCAGGCCTGGGCCGCGGATGAAGCGGGCCCGGCCCTGAAGGCCGGTCATGAATACATGATCGCCACCAACTACCCGAACAACCTGCACGTGGTCGACCTGGCCAGCGACAGCGTCTACAAGACCTGCAAGCTGCCCGACGCCTTCGGGCCCGGCACCGCAATGATGGCGCCGGACAACAAGACCGCCTTCCTGCTGAACAACCACTTCGGCGACCTGTATGGCGTGAACCTGGACGACTGCAAGACGGTGTTCCACGCCAAGCTGTCGCGCAATCCGGGGGAGAAGGTGCGCTCGATGTTCTCCTTCGCCCTGAGCCCGGACGGCAAGGAGCTCTACACCACGGTCAACCCGACCCAGATGATGAGCGACCACTACGAGGTCAAGCAGCCGCGCCTGGAAGTCTTCGACACCAGCGCCGGCCTGGACGCCAAGCCGGTGCGCAGCTTCCCGATGCCGCGCCAGGTCTACCTGATGCGCGCCGCGGATGATGGCTCGCTGTTCGTCGCCGGCCCGGACATCTACAAGATGGATGTGAAGACCGGCAAGTACGAGGTGGCGGTTCCCGGTCGCAACTGGCAGCGGCCGCTCTACAGTGCGCCGGATGTTCTCTACTTCTGGCCGCACCAGACGCCGTACCACGAGTTCTCCATGCTCTACACCACGGCCAAGTTCAAGGATGAGAAGCAGGACCTGGCCACCGCCGACTTCATCTATGGCTATGTCAGCATCGACCTGAAGACCGGCAAGAGCACCGTCCAGGACTTCGCGCCGCTGACCGAGCTGTACTTCACCGGCCTGCGCTCGCCGAAGGACCCGAACCAGATGTTCGGCGTGCTCAACCGCCTGGCCAAGTACGACATCAAGGAGCAGAAGCTGATCAAGGCGGCCAACCTGGATCACTCCTACTACTGCGTGGCCTTCAACACCAAGGGCAGCAAGCTGTACCTGGCCGGCACCTTCAACGACATCGCGGTGTTCGATCCCGATAGCCTGGAGAAGATCAAGAACATCAAGCTGCCGGGTGGCGACATGGCGATCACCACCACCCAGGTGTTCATCCGCTAAGGCCCGGTAGGCGCGAATGTTCCTTGTAGGGGCGAATTCATTCGCCAGGCAGACCAAAGGTCTGCTCATGGATGCCGATGGGGCAGCGGTGCTGCCCTTGGCGAATGAATTCACCCCCACAACCAGTACCCGCCGACCATCGGCCATCCATTGAGCGAACCCGGATTCGACCAATGGGTCACTAGACAGGAAAACAGGCTTTATTTACCTTTACGTTTACGTAAAGGTAAATAAAGCCGAACACGTACCGGCCTCCCTGCCCAAGGTGGAGGCCAGATGATCAGCGTCGATCCCAGTACAAAGACAAGAAGGGAAAGCCATGAATCACCAGAGCTACACCCGGGGGCGGCAGGACAAGGACCTGCTCGCCATGACCATCGGCACGGCGTTCGACGCCACGGTTGCCAAGTTCCCCGAGCGCGAGGCGCTGGTGGTCAGGCACCAGGGCCTGCGCTACAGCTGGAAGGAACTGGCCGAGGCGGTCAATGCCACGGCCCGCGCCTTGCTCGCCTTGGGGCTGGAGAGTGGCGACCGCCTCGGTATCTGGGCGCCCAACTGCGCCGAGTGGTGCATCACCCAGTTCGCCAGCGCCAAGATCGGCGCCATCCTGGTCAACATCAATCCGGCCTACCGCAGCAGCGAGCTGGAATACGCGCTCAAGCAATCCGGCTGCCGCTGGGTGATCTGCGCCGACGCCTTCAAGACCTCCGACTACCACGCCATGTTCCTCGGCCTGGTGCCCGAACTGGCGAGCGCCGCGCCGGGCAGCCTGAATTGCGAGCGCCTGCCGGAGTTGCGCGGCGTGGTCAGCCTGGCCGCCAACCCGCCAGCCGGCTTCCTCGCCTGGGCCGCCCTGCAGGAGCGGGCAGGGGAGGTGAACAGCAATGCCCTGGCCGAGCGCCAGGCCGGCCTGCAGTTCGACGACCCGATCAACATCCAGTACACCTCCGGCACCACCGGCTTCCCCAAGGGCGCCACCCTCAGCCACTACAACATCCTCAACAACGGCTACATGGTCGGCGAGAGCCTCGGCCTCACCGAGCAGGACCGCCTGGTGATCCCGGTGCCGCTCTACCACTGCTTCGGCATGGTGATGGGCAACCTCGGCTGCGTGACCCATGGCTCCACCATGATCTACCCCGGCGACGCCTTCGACCCGCTGACCACCCTGCGGGCCGTGGCCGAGGAAAAGGCCACCGCGCTCTATGGCGTGCCCACCATGTTCATCGCCGAGCTGGACCATCCGCAGCGGGGCGAGTTCGACCTCACCAGCCTGCGCACCGGGATCATGGCCGGCGCCACCTGCCCGATCGAAGTGATGCGCCGGGTGATCAAGGAAATGCACATGAGCGAGGTGCAGATCGCCTACGGCATGACCGAGACCAGCCCGGTGTCCTTGCAGACCGGTCCGGACGATGAGCTGGAACTGCGCGTGACCACCGTCGGCCGCACCCAGCCGCACCTGGAAAGCAAGATCGTCGACCCCGAGGGCCGGATCGTCCCCCGTGGGCAGATCGGCGAACTCTGCACCCGTGGCTACAGCGTGATGCTGGGCTACTGGGGCAACCCCCAGGCCACCGCCGACAGCATCGATCCGGGCCGCTGGATGCACACCGGCGACCTGGCCTCCATGGACGACAACGGCTACGTCTGCATCGTCGGCCGCAGCAAGGACATGATCATCCGTGGCGGCGAGAACGTTTACCCGCGCGAGCTGGAGGAGTTCTTCTTCACCCACCCGGCGGTGGCCGACGTGCAGGTGATCGGCATCCCGTGCAGCAAGTACGGCGAGGAGATAGTCGCCTGGATCAAGTTCCACCCCGGCCACACCGCCACCGAGGACGAGCTGCGCGCCTGGGCCAAGGAACGCATCGCCCACTTCAAGGTGCCGCGCTTCTTCCGCTTCGTGGACGCCTTCCCGATGACGGTGACCGGCAAGATCCAGAAATTCCGCATGCGCGAGATCAGCATCGAGGAGCTGACCCCGCCCAAGGGCGACAAGGTGACGGCGATTCGGTAGGGCTGGCAGAGGGGGGGATGGATTCCTGTAGGGGCGATTTCAATCGCCAAGGGCAGCGTAGCTGCCCTCTCGGGAGATAGCAGGGCAGGACTGCGTCCTGCTTGGCGAATGAATTCGCCCCCACAGGCAGAGCCCCTACAATGGCCGGTTCAGTGGAAGTCGTTACCCAAGGGAGATCATGACAGGTCCATCCGCCGAGAAAGGCACCATCTCCGTCCGCCTGGTCCTTGAGGCCCTGCTGGAACTGCGCCAGCGGGGCTTCGACGATTCCGGCTTGCTGCAACAGGCGGGCATTCCCCCCGAGCTGCTGGCCAAGCCCTACGGGCGGGTGTCGTCGCAGCACTTCGCCCAGCTCTGGCTGCTGATCGCGCAGACCATGGACGACGAGTTCTTCGGCATGAACCCGCGCCGGATGAAAGGTGGCAGCTTCGGCTACATGACCCGCGCGGCGGTGAAGGAGCCCACCGTGGGGGCGGCCCTGGAACTGTCGCTGCGTTTCCTCGACCTGGTGTTCGACGGCCTTTCGCCGCGCCTGGAAACCCGTGGCGGGCTGGCGGAAATCACCCTGGTCGAACCCGAGGGCCAGCAATGCCGGGCCTTCAGCTACTTCACCCTGTGGCTGATGATCCACGGGTTGCTGTGCTGGCTGGCCGGACGGCGGATTCCCATCCTCGGTGTCGACCTGCGCTGCGCGGTGCCGGACTACATCGAGGACTACCGGGTGATGTTCAGCACCAACCTGCGCTTTTCCCGGCCGCAGACCCGGCTGCTGCTCAATGCCGACTGCCTGGAACTGCCGGTGCGGCGCAGCACCCGCGACCTCAAGCGCTTCCTCGGCGGCATGCCGGCGAACATCCTGGTGCGCTACCGCGACCCGCAGAGCCTGGCGGCGCGCATCCGCGCCTACCTGCGCAGCATCAAGCCCGAACGCTGGCCGGACCTGGAGGCGCTCTCCAGCCACTTCTACATGGCGCCGTCCACCCTGCGCCGCAAGCTGTCCCTGGAAGGCCAGTCCTACCAGGGGCTGAAAGACCAGGTCCGGCGCGACCTGGCCATCGCCCGGCTGGACAACGGCGAAGGCAACTTCACCGAGCTGGCCTTCGAGCTGGGCTTCGCCGACACCAGCGCCTTCTACAAGGCCTTCAAGAAATGGACCGGTTCGACGCCGGGACAGTACCGAACTTTGATTCATCCCGACTCAAGTTGAGCGGGGTTTGCGCCGTTATATAGACAGGCGCGCAACGAACGCGCCCCTCTGCCGACCCGACGTACACAGGACCCTTTCCCATGCCCCTCAACCGACTTTCCATCCAGTGGAAGATCACCCTGTTGGCGGGCCTCTGCCTGCTGGCCATCGTTGCCGTGCTGATCGGCATCTCGCTCTACCGCATGGGCGCCGGCACCGCGCTGGTCAAGACCAACAGTGCGCAGATGCTCGAAGCCTCGGCCCGCGAGCGCATGGAGGGGGAGGGCAAGGTGCAGGCGCTGACCATCCAGCGCTACTTCCTGTCGGCCTACCAGGACGGTCTCAACTTCTCCCGCCAGGTGCTGCTGCAACGTCGCCAGGCGCAGACGCTGCAACTGGACAGCCAGACCCTGCGCGCGGACCTGCACCAGCAGGTGAAGGAAGCGCTGCAAGCCAATCCGCAGCTGCTCAGCCTCTACCTGGTGTTCGAGCCGAATGCCCTGGACGGCAGCGATGGGCTGTACGTGAATCGTGCCGAACTCGGCAGCAACGAGGTGGGACGCTTCTCCACCTACTGGGCCCAGCGCGGTGGCGAGCTGACCAGTCTGGCGCCGACCGAGGCGATGATCAGCGATGCCACCCCCATGCTCGACGGCAGCCCCTTCAACACCTGGTTCAACTGCCCGAAGCAGACCCGCAAGCCCTGCCTGCTGGACCCGTACTTCGATGACGCCTCGGGGCAGAAGACCCTGATCACCACGCTCACCTACCCGGTCATCGAGAACGGCCAGGTGATCGGCGTAGTGGGCATGGACATCAGCCTGAGCAACCTCCAGCAACTGGCCAGCGGCGGCAGCGCCGGCCTCTATGACGGCCAGGGCGCCATTAGCATCCTCAGCCCGGCGGGCCTGCTCGCCGGCCACAGCCCGGACGCCGGCCAGCTCGGCCAGGGCCTGGCCAAGGTGCAGCCGGCGGCGGCCAGCGAGCTGTTGCAGCTGCAACGCCAGGGCCAGGCCCATGAGCGCCAGGCCGATGGCAACCTGCAGGTGCTGGCGCCGCTGCAACCGATCCCGGAGTCCAAGCCCTGGGCGGTGCTGCTGGAAGTGCCGCTGCAGGTCCTGCTCAAGCCGGCCCTCGAACTGCAGCAGGACCTGGACGCGCGCAACGCCCAGGGCACCTGGCTGGAACTGCTGTTCGGGGTGGCCGCCGCCGTCGCCGGCCTGCTGCTGGTGTGGCTCACCGCCCGTGGCGTGACCCGGCCGATCCTCGGCGTGGCGAGCATGCTCAAGGACATCGCCAGCGGCGAAGGCGACCTGACCCGGCGCCTGGACTACGCCCGCCAGGACGAACTCGGCGAGCTGGCCGGCTGGTTCAACCGCTTCCTCGACAAGCTGCAACCGATCATCGCCGACGTGAAACGCTCGGTGCAGGACGCCCGGGGCACCGCCGACCAGTCCGCCGCCATCGCCAGCCAGACCAGCGCCGGCATGCAGCAGCAGTACCGCGAAGTCGACCAGGTGGCCACCGCCTCCCACGAGATGAGCGCCACCGCCCAGGACGTGGCCCGCAGCGCCGCCCAGGCCGCCGAAGCCGCCCGCGGCGCCGACCATGCCACCCGCGAGGGCCTTGGCGTGATCGGCCGCACCACCAGCGCCATCGAGCAACTGGCCAGCGAGATGAGCGCGGCCATGGAAGAAGTGCAGAACCTCTCCGTCAGCAGCGACCAGATCGGTTCGGTGCTGGAAGTGATCCGCGCCATCGCCGAACAGACCAACCTGCTGGCGCTCAACGCCGCCATCGAGGCGGCCCGTGCCGGTGAGGCCGGGCGTGGCTTCGCCGTGGTGGCCGACGAAGTGCGCAACCTGGCCAAGCGTACCCAGGACTCGGTGGAAGAAATCCGCCAGGTGATCGAGGGCCTGCAACACGGCACCCGCGAAGTGGTGGGCTCGATGCACAGCAGCCATCGCCAGGCCCAGGGCAGCGTGGAGCGGGTGGAGCAGGCGGTGGCCGCGCTGCAACGCATCGGCGATGCGGTGACGGTGATCACCGACATGAACCTGCAGATCGCCAGCGCCGCCGAGGAACAGAGCGCGGTGGCCGAGGAGATCAACCGCAACGTGGCGGCGATCCGCGATGTCACCGAGTCCCTCTCCGGCCAGGCCCAGGAATCCGCCCAGGTCAGCCAGGCCCTGAACCGCCTGGCCAACCACCAGCAGGGCCTGATGGACCAGTTCCGCGCCTAAGGCGCGGAACCTAGAAGTCCGTAGGATGGGTTGAGCTTGCGATACCCATCACTCGGATTCGATGGGTATCGCTTCGCTCAACCCATCCTACGTGGTCTCCCGCTAACCCCCTCCCTGTCAAATCCGCTCACTCAGGTTGATGTCTTTCGACATTGCCGCCTCCCGCCCTCGGCGCGACCATCCCGGTCATTCAACAAAAACAATCCGGGAGATCACCCGATGCGCGACTACTTCACCGCTGCCCGCGAGTTCGATTACGCCGCTGCCGCTGCCAGCACCCTGGCCGGCGATCTCGAGGCCCTCAACGCCTGTATCGAATGCTGCGACCGCCATGCCGGTTCGGGGCGTGTCGCGCTGGTTTGGGAGGGGCGCAATGGCGAGCGCGCCGACTGGACCTTCGAGCAGCTCAAGGAAGCCTCCGCGCGCTTCGCCAACCTGCTGCAGGCCCGCGGCGTGCGCCCCGGCGATTGCGTCTCGGGTATGTTGCCGCGCACCCCGGAGCTGCTCATCACCATCCTCGGCACCTGGCGTGCCGGCGCCATCTACCAGCCACTGTTCACCGCCTTCGGGCCCAAGGCCATCGAACATCGGGTGCAAGGCGCCGGTTCGAAGCTCGTGGTCACTGACCTCGCCAACCGTTCCAAGCTGGACGAGGTGGACGGCGCGCCGCAGGTCCTGACCGTCGGCGACGACTTCTGGGCCGAGCTGGAACGCCAGTCGGACAGCTTCGAGCCGGTGCTGCGCAAGGCCTCCGATCCCTTCCTGCTGATGTTCACCTCGGGCACCACGGGCCTGGCCAAACCGCTGACGGTGCCGTTGAAAGCCATAGTCGCCTTCGTCAGCTACATGCGCGACGCGGTGGACCTGCGCCCGGACGACCGCTTCTGGAACCTCGCCGACCCGGGCTGGGCCTATGGCCTCTACTACGCCGTCACCGGCCCGCTGGCCATGGGGCACGCCACCACCTTCTACGAGGGTGGTTTCACGGTGGAGAGCACCTGCCGGATCATCCGCGAGTACGGCATCACCAACCTGGCCGGTTCGCCCACTGCCTACCGCCTGCTGCTGGCCGCCCGCGACGAGGTGCAGGCCGCGCTCAAGGGCTGCCTGCGCGCCGTCAGCAGCGCCGGCGAACCGCTGACTCCCGAAGTGATCCGCTGGTTCGGCGAGGGCCTGGGCTGCACCATCCACGACCACTATGGACAGACCGAGCTGGGCATGGTGCTGTGCAACCACCACGCCCTGGAACACCCGGTGCGCCTGGGCGCCGCCGGCTTCGCCATGCCCGGACACCGGGTGGTGGTACTGGACGAGCAGCAGCGCGAACTGCCCGTCGGCCAACCGGGCATCCTCGCCCTGGACATGCCGCGTTCGCCGCTCTTCTGGTTCCCCGGCTACCAGGGCATGAACACCAAGGCGTTCGTCGGTGACTACTATCTCAGTGGAGACACCGTGGAGCTGAACGACGACGGCAGCATCAGCTTCGTCGGCCGCGCCGACGACGTGATCACCACCTCCGGCTACCGGGTCGGCCCCTTCGACGTGGAGAGCGCGCTAATCGAACACCCGGCGGTGATCGAGGCGGCGGTAATCGGCAAGCCCGATCCGGAGCGCACCGAACTGGTCAAGGCCTTCGTCGTCCTGCACGCCGGCCAAGAGCCCTGCGCCGAACTGGCCGAGGCGCTGCAGCAGTACGTGCGCAAGCGCCTCTCCGCCCATTCCTATCCGCGCGAAATCGAGTTCGTCGCGGAGCTACCCAAGACCCCGAGCGGCAAGATCCAGCGTTTCCTCCTGCGCAACCAGGAGATCGCCAAGGCCCAAGCGGCCGCCGCCCATTGATTCCGAGGAGTAACCAACGTGCGTATCGAGAATTCCGTTTTCCTGGTGACCGGCGGCAGTTCCGGCCTGGGCCTGGCCACCGCCCGTGAGCTGGTGGGGCAGGGCGGCAAGGTGGTGCTGGTGGACATCAACGCTGACGCCGGTGCGGCCCGCGCCGAGGAACTGGGCGCCAACGCCCGCTTCATCAAGGCCGACATCACCCGCGAGGAGGACGCCCGCGCCGCCGTGGCCCTGGCCAAGGACGCCTTCGGCGGCCTGCACGGACTGGTCAACTGCGCGGGCATCGCGCCGGCCGAGAAGGTCCTGGGTCGTAACGGCGTCCATGGCCTGGACAGCTTCCGCCGGGCGATCGAAGTGAACCTGATCGGCAGCTTCAACATGCTGCGCCTGGCCGCCGAGGTCATGGCCGCTGGCGAGCCGAACGGCGAGGGCGAGCGTGGCGTGATCATCAACACCGCCTCGGTGGCCGCCTTCGACGGCCAGATGGGCCAGGCCGCGTACGCCGCGTCCAAGGGCGGCGTGGCCGCCATGACCCTGCCGGTGGCCCGTGACCTGGCGCGCTCCGGCATCCGCGTGATGTGCATCGCCCCCGGTATCTTCGAGACGCCGATGATGGCCGGCATGCCCCAGGAGGTTCAGGACTCCCTGGGCGCCTCCGTGCCCTTCCCGCCGCGCCTGGGCCGCCCGGCCGAGTACGCCGCGCTGGTGCGGCATATCGTCGAGAACGTGATGCTCAACGGCGAAGTGATCCGCCTCGATGGCGCCATCCGCATGGCCGCTAAGTAGGTTGGGTCGGGCGGCGCTCCGCGAGCGTAGCGAAGCCCAACGTAAGGCCCCCGGATTTCATCCGGGCTACCGAATGAGGAACCCTGCAATGAATGTTTCCGATCCCATCGTCATCGTCAGCGCCGTCCGTACTCCCATGGGCGGCTTCCTCGGCGACTTCAAGGACATGACCGCCGCCCAACTGGGCGCCGCCGCCAACCGTGCCGCCCTGGAGCGTGCCGGGGTAGCGGGCGACGCCGTGGACGAGGTCATCATGGGCTGCGTGCTGCAGGCCGGCCAGGGCCAGGCCCCGGCGCGCCAGGCCGCCCTCGGCGCGGGCCTGCCCCAGGGCGTGGTCTGCTCCACGGTGAACAAGATGTGCGGCTCCGGCATGAAGGCCGTGATGCTCGGCCACGACCTGCTCGTTGCCGGCAGCGCCGGCCTGGTGCTGGCCGGCGGCATGGAGAGCATGTCCAACGCCCCCTACCTGCTGGAACGCGCCCGCACCGGCTACCGCATGGGCCATGGCAAGGTGCTCGACCACATGTTCCTCGACGGCCTGGAGGACGCCTACGACAAGGGCCGCCTGATGGGCACCTTCGCCGAGGATTGCGCGCAGAGCTACGGCTTCACCCGCGAGCAGCAGGATGCCTTCGCCATCGCCTCCCTGACCCGTGCGCAGAAGGCCATGGCCGACGGCCGCTTCGCCGCCGAGATCGTCGCGGTGGAAGCCAAGTCCGGTCGCGAGACGGTGACCGTCAGCCAGGACGAGCAGCCGCCGAAGGCGCGCCTGGACAAGATCCCCACCCTGAAGCCGGCGTTCCGCGAGGGCGGTACCGTCACCGCGGCCAACGCCAGTTCGATTTCCGATGGCGCCGCATCCCTGCTGCTGATGCGCCTCTCCGAGGCCGAGAAGCGCGGCCTGACCCCGCTGGCGCGGATCGCGGGGCATGCGTCCTTCGCCCAGGCACCGAATCTCTTCACCACCGCGCCGGTGGGCTCGATACAGCGCGTGCTGGCGCGCACCGGCTGGAACCTGAACGAGGTGGACCTGTTCGAGCTGAACGAAGCCTTCGCCGTGGTGCCCATGGTGGCCATGCGTGACCTCGACATCCCCCACGACAAGCTCAACGTGCACGGCGGCGCCTGCGCCCTGGGCCACCCCATCGGCGCCTCCGGCGCGCGGGTGCTGGTGACCCTGCTGAGCGCGCTGCGCCAGTACGATCTCAAACGCGGGGTCGCCTCGGTGTGCATCGGTGGCGGCGAAGCCACGGCCGTTGCCATCGAGCTGATCCGCTGAAGGAGGCGAGCATGATTCCCACAGAAGACGAGATCCAGATCCGCGACATGGCCCGGCAGTTCGCCCAGGAGCGGCTGAAGCCCTTCGCCGCCGACTGGGACCGCGAGCACCGCTTCCCGGCCGAGGCCATCCGCGAGATGGCCGAGCTGGGCTTCCTCGGCATGCTGGTGCCGGAGGAGTGGGGTGGCGCCGCCACCGGCCACCTGGCCTACGCCATGGCCCTGGAAGAGATCGCCGCCGGTGACGGCGCCTGCTCCACCATCATGAGCGTGCACAACTCGGTGGGCTGCATGCCCATCCTCAAGTACGGCAGCGAGGAGCAGAAGCAGCGCTTCCTGCGCCCCCTGGCCGAAGGCAGCATGATCGGCGCCTTCGCCCTCACCGAGCCCCAGGCCGGTTCCGATGCCAGCGACCTGCGCACCCGCGCCCGCCGCGACGGCGACCACTACGTGCTGAACGGCGCCAAGCAGTTCATCACCTCGGGCAACCAGGCGGGGATGGTGATCGTCTTCGCCATCACCGACCCGCAAGCCGGCAAGAAGGGCATCAGTGCCTTCATCGTCCCCACCGACACCCCCGGCTACCAGGTGGTGCGGGTGGAGGACAAGCTCGGCCAGCACGCCTCGGACACCTGCCAGATCCAGCTCGATGACGTGCGCATCCCGGCGTCCCTGCGCCTGGGCGAGGAGGGCGAGGGCTACCGCATCGCGCTGTCCAACCTGGAGGGCGGGCGCATCGGCATCGCCGCGCAGTCCGTCGGCATGGCCCGCGCGGCCTTCGAGGTGGCGCGGGACTACGCCCACGAGCGCAAGACCTTCGGCAAGCCGATCATCGAGCACCAGGCGGTGGCCTTCCGCCTGGCCGACATGGCCACCCAGATCGCCGTGGCCCGGCAGATGGTGCATCACGCCGCCAGCCTGCGGGAAGCCGGCATGCCCTGTCTGACCGAGGCCTCCATGGCCAAGCTGTTCGCCTCGGAAATGGCCGAAAAGGTCTGCTCGGCGGCCATCCAGACCCTGGGCGGCTACGGCTACCTCAAGGACTTCCCGGTGGAACGCATCTACCGCGACGTGCGCGTGTGCCAGATCTACGAAGGCACCTCGGACGTGCAGCGCATGGTGATCGCGCGCAGCCTCTGAGCCCCCCTGGGGCAGCTGTGCTGCCCTTGGCGAATGAATTCGCCCCTACACCGGCCCGCTCTCCCTGTAGGGGCGATTTCAATCGCCAAGCAGGCCACGGGCCTGCCAATTCTCCTGTAAGGAACCCCATATGACCTACCAGACCCTGCTGGTGGAGCAGGCCGGCGCCGTCGGCCTGGTCACCCTGAACCGCCCCGAGGCGCTGAACGCCATCAACACCCAGCTCATCGACGAGCTGAACCAGGCACTCGACGGCTTCGAGCGCGACCCCGCCATCGGCTGCGTGCTGGTCACCGGCTCGGCCAAGGCCTTCGCCGCCGGCGCCGATGTCAAGGAAATGGCCACGCTGTGCTTCCCCGGCACCTACCTCGACGACTTCCTCGGCCGCTGGGACCGGGTGGCGCAACGGCGCAAGCCGATCATCGCCGCGGTGGCCGGCCACGCCCTGGGCGGTGGTTTCGAGCTGGCGCTGATGTGCGACTTCATCATTGCCGCCGACAGTGCCCGCTTCGGCCTGCCGGAAGTGAAGCTGGGGGTGATTCCCGGTGCCGGCGGCGTGCAGCGCCTGACCCGTCTGGTGGGCCGCGCCAAGGCCATGGACATGCTGCTCTCCGGGCGCAGCATGGATGCCTTTGAGGCCGAACGCTGCGGCGTGGTGGCGCGGGTGGTGCCGGCGGACGAGCTGCTGGAAGAAGCCATGGACAGCGCCCAGCGCATCGCCGCGCAATCGCGCACGGCGGTGATGATGCTCAAGGAGTGCGTGAACCGGGTGGACGAAGGCTCCCTGGCGGAAGGCCTGCGCTTCGAGCGGCGGATGTTCCAGGCGGTGTTCGCCACCCCGGACCAGAAGGAAGGCATGGGCGCCTTCATCGACAAGCGCAAGGCGGAGTTCGGGAAAGCCTGAACCGCTGTTGGCCTCTGTAGGGTGCGCTGCGCGCACCGATCCCGACCTCAACACCGTGTCGATCCGATGTGGGTATTGCTCTTGTAGGGGCGAATTCATTCGCCAAGGGCAGCGCAGCTGCCCCCTGAGACATCCCAGGGCAGGCCTTCGGCCTGCTTGGCGAATGAATTCGCCCTCACAGGGTGTCCGTCCCAGCGACGATCAGGCCCTTTCCTTCTGCTCCTGGGCCGTGACCTGCTGGCAGATCTCGATGATCTGCTCGCGCATCCAGCGGTTGGCCGGGTCCTGGTCGGTGCTTTCGTGCCAGTACAGGTGGGTTTCCAGGGAGGGCACATCGTTCACCGGCAGGTTGACGTAGTGCAGGTCCTGGCGTCGGGCGAAGCGTTCCGGGACGGTGATGGCGAGGTCGGTGCCGTGCAACACGGTGGACGCCATCAGGTAGTGCTGCGAGCGCAGGATGACCTTGCGCTGGATGCCCATCTTGCCCAGGGACAGGTCCACGTAGCCCAGGCCACTGCGGCGGCTGGAAATGTGGATGTGGGACAGCGACAGGTACTCGTCCAGGGTGATCTTGTCCTTGGCCAGCGGGTGGCCGCGGCGCATGGCGCAGACGTAGCGGTCTTCCATCAGCTTGACGTGGCGCACCTGCGGGTCGGTGTTGAGCGGGGCGTCCACGGCGAAGTCCAGGCGGCCGGCGGCCAGTTCCTTGGTGGTTTCCCGGCGCTTGGCGAGGAAACTCTCGATCTGCACCGTGGGCGCCAGGCGGCGCAGGCGCTGGAACAGCGGCGGCAGGATCACCGTCTCGGTGAGGTCGGTCATGCTGATGCGGTAGGTCTTGTTCGCCTGGGCCGGGTTGAAGGTGCGGCTTTCCTGCACCGAGATGCGCAGCTGCTGCAGGGCGTTGCGCACCGGGCCGATGATGTTCTGCGCCATGGGCGTGGGCACCATGCCCTGGGCGGTACGGACGAACAGCGGGTCGTTGAAGGTTTCCCGCAGGCGGGCGAGGGCGTTGGATACGGCGGGCTGGGTGATGCCGACGATCTGGCCGGCACGGGTCAGGTTGGCCTCGGTGTAGATGGCGTCGAAGACGATGAAGAGGTTGAGGTCGACCTTGTTCAGATTCATGCCGGGCGTGCTCCTTGACGTTGTTTTTATCAGTGGATCATATATCGGTGATGAATGTTCATACATGGTGAAAATAGGCTGGGGAAATCTTACGCCCTGTTCTAGCATTCTTACCAGACCTCACCACCCGCCCCGTCAGAAGGTAGCCCCACATGGATTTCGCCTATTCCCCGAAGGTTCAGGAACTGCGTGAACGCGTCACCGCATTCATGGACGCTTACGTCTATCCGGCCGAACCGGTGTTCGAGCAGCAGGTTGCCGAGGGCGACCGCTGGCAGCCCACCGCGATCATGGAAGAGCTGAAAGCCAAGGCCAAGGCCGAGGGGCTGTGGAACCTGTTCCTGCCCGAGTCCGAACTGGGCGCCGGGCTGACCAACATGGAATACGCGCCCCTGGCCGAGATCATGGGCCGCTCCCTGCTGGGCCCGGAGCCGTTCAACTGCTCCGCGCCGGATACCGGCAACATGGAAGTGCTGGTGCGCTACGCCAACGAGGCGCAAAAGAAACAATGGCTGGAGCCGCTGCTGCGCGGCGAGATCCGCTCCGCCTTCGCCATGACCGAGCCGGGCGTGGCCTCGTCCGATGCCACCAATATGGAAGCCCGCGCCGTGCGCCAGGGCGACGAGTGGGTCATCAATGGCCGCAAGTGGTGGACCTCCGGCGCCTGCGACCCGCGTTGCAAGGTGATGATCTTCATGGGCCTGTCCAACCCGGATGCGCCGCGCCACCAGCAGCACTCGATGATCCTGGTGCCCACCGATACCCCCGGCGTGAAGATCCTCCGTCCGCTGCCGGTGTTCGGCTATGACGACGCGCCCCATGGCCACGCCGAAGTGCTCTTCGAGAACGTCCGCGTGCCCTACGAGAACGTGCTGCTGGGCGAGGGGCGTGGCTTCGAGATCGCCCAGGGTCGCCTCGGCCCGGGCCGCATCCACCACTGCATGCGCTCCATCGGCATGGCCGAGCGCGCCCTGGAACTGATGTGCAAGCGCGCCGTCAGCCGTACCGCCTTCGGCAAGCCGCTGGCGCGCCTGGGTGGCAACGTCGACAAGATCGCCGACTCGCGGATGGAGATCGACATGGCCCGCCTGTTGACCCTGAAGGCCGCCTACATGATGGACACCGTCGGCAACAAGGTGGCCAAGAGCGAGATCGCCCAGATCAAGGTCGTGGCACCCAACGTCGCCCTGCGGGTGATCGACCGCGCCATCCAGATGCATGGCGGTGCCGGTGTCTCCAACGACTTCCCGCTGGCCTACATGTACGCCATGCAGCGCACCCTGCGCCTGGCCGACGGCCCGGACGAAGTGCACCGCGCGGCCATCGGCAAGTTCGAGATCGGCAAGTACGTACCCAAGGAAATGCTGCGCAGCGGTCACTGACCGCCCGCCCATGAAAAAGGCCCGCACTGTGCGGGCCTTTTTCGTTTCCGTGTCCCGTAGGTCGGGTTGGGGTAGCCCGGATGCAATCCGGGAAGCGCGGCGCTTGGGGCGCCCCGGATTCCATCCGGGCTAGGGGCTCTCGTGGGGGCAGGACCACGCGGGCCTGTGGCCCGCTTCGCGAATGAACTCGCTCCTACGATTCGTCCGGCTCCGTGCTGCGGGCCTTCAGCCAGCCCATCCGCAGATGCAGTTGGGCGGCGAAGGCGCGGGCGGCCAGTTCCTCCTGGAAGGTCAGGCCGCGTTGCCCCAGGCGCACGCGCCAGTAGGTACGGCCCGCCTTCTCGAAGGGTTCGATACGCACATCAACCATGCTTCTCCACGTCTCCCGTGCTCTGGGCCGGGCGGTCGCGGGTCTTCAACAGGGAGAGGAGCACACCGCCGGCAAGGAGACCGAAGGTTACGCCAAGGGACAGCAGCGGGGGAATCTTGCCGATGAAGCCGTGCAGGAAAATCTTGCCGCCGATGAAGATCAATACCAGGGCCAGGGCGTACTTCAGGTAGACGAAGCGGTGCATCAGGGCCGCCAGGGCGAAGTACAGGGCACGCAGGCCGAGGATCGCGAAGATGTTCGAGGTGTAGACGATGAAGGGGTCCTGGGTGATGGCGAAGATCGCCGGGACGCTGTCCACCGCGAACACCAGGTCGGCCAGTTCGATCAGCACCAGGGCCAGGAACAGCGGGGTGGCGTAGAGCATGGCCTTGCTGTCGCCAGCCTTCTTCAGACGGACGAAGAAGTGCGAGCCGTGCAGGTCGTCGGTGACGCGCATATGGCGGCGGACGAACTTGAGCACAGGGTTGTTGGCCAGGTCCGGATGGGCTTCCTCCTTCGAGAACATCATCTTCACACCGGTGAACAGCAGGAAGGCGCCGAAGATGTAGAGGATCCAGTCGAATTCCTTCACCAGGGCGCTGCCCACGCCGATCATGATGGCGCGCAGCACCACCACGCCGAGGATGCCCCAGAACAGCACGCGGTGCTGGTAGCGGCGGGGGATGGCGAAGAAGCCGAAGATCATGGCCATGACGAACACGTTGTCCATGGACAACGACTGTTCCACCAGGAAGCCGGTGTAGAACTCGATGGCGCTCTGGGCGCCCAGCTCGAACCACACCCAGACACCGAACAGCACGCCAACGCCGAAGTAGCCGCCGTAGAGCAGCAGGCTTTCGCGCATCTCGATTTCGTGTTGGTCACGGTGGAGCACCCCGAGATCGAAGATCAGCAGGGCGAGGACTATTGCGAGGAAGACGAGCCACAACCAGGTGGCGGTGCCGAGAAAGTCGGCGGTGAGAAATGCAGATAGAGCTGCCATGAGCCCCTCCTTACTGTCGTTGATAAAACGTGACTCCGACATGGCGGCTGGCAAGCCGTCAGAGGGGCCCGGCGTCACAAGGAGAAGCCTATCCGTTGGTCGGGAAATGGAGAATGCGGCCGCTGTAACAAATCGTTGCCCCTGTAGGAAATAGCCTTGGCGCAGTTGAGAATATTCCGTATTTACAATTGTAAATACTTCTTATTGGATGTTATTTTCGCACCCGCTTGCGGACGCAGATCACCTCTGCGTAGCGCGCGGCGCCATGAGGGCGCCAGAAAACGAGAACAACAACGTCAGTGGTTAGCCAGCCATCAAGCAGACAGACCATCCAAGGGGTTCGAGAGTGCAACAGCGAAATGCGTTCAACGCGGTACAGACGGCTGGGGATGCCATGACCGCGCGGCTCAAGCGACATCCGTTGTCCGTGGCGATCCTGGGCGTGACCCTGGCATTGCAGGCCGGCGCGGTGCTGGCCGAAGAGCAGGAGAGCGGCAATGGAACGCTGGAACTGACGGCTACGGCCATCGTCGATAACCGCCTGGGCGAAACCACCGAAGGCACCGGGTCCTACACCACCGGCGCCACTCGCACCGCCACCCGGCTGTCGCTGTCGCCTCGCGAAACCCCGCAATCGGTCAGCGTCATCACCCGCCAGCAGATGGACGACCAGGGCCTCACCAGCCTCGGTGACGTGCTCTCGAGAACCCCGGGCATCACGGTCAACAAGCTCGACAGCAGCCGCGCCAGCTTCAAGGCCCGTGGCTTCGAGATCGACAACTTCCAGATCGACGGCATCCCCGCGGCCTTCCGCTTCGGCAACGGCATCGACCAGGCCGACATGGTGATCTACGACCGCGTGGAAGTCCTGCGCGGCGCCACCGGCCTGCTCAGCGGCTTCGGCAGCCCGGCGGCCACCGTCAACCTGGTGCGCAAGCGTCCGACCAAGGAACTCTCCGGCTATATCTCCGCCGGTGCCGGCAGCTGGGATACCTACCGCAGCGAATTCGACATCGGCGGTTCGCTGACCCCGGAAGGCAATGTGCGTGGCCGCTTCGTCACCGCCTACGAGGACGGCCAGTCCTTCATGGACCACCTCTCCGAAACCAAGCAGGTGTTCTACGGCATCCTGGAAACCGACATCACCGAGGACACCCTGCTGAGCGCCGGCCTGAGCCGCCAGACCAACCGTCCCGACGGTTCCTCCTGGGGCCCGTCGACCCCGCTGTTCGACAGCAACGGCAACAAGTTCCTTCTGTCCCGCTCGTTCAACCCGGGCACCAAGTGGAGCCAGTGGGACAACACCACCGACAACGCCTTCGTGACCCTGGAACAGCGCCTGGCCAACGACTGGACGGTGAAGGGCTCGATCAACCACACCAAGACCGATTCCCCCATCACCCTGGGTTCGGCCGCCAGCGGCAACCCGAACCCGGTGGATGGCAGCGGCATGTTCATCTGGCGCGGCAAGTACCGCTACGAAACCACCCAGAACGCCTACGACCTCTATGCCAGCGGCCCCTTCCAGATGCTCGGCCGCGAGCATGAACTGGTGGTGGGTGTGTCCCATCGCGATGTCGAGGCGGACGAAACCAACTGGCCGTTCTTCTTCGATCCGGTGCCGACCATCAATGGCTGGACCGGCGATTTCCCCGAGCCCGACTGGGGCGCTCCGCAATCCAAGGTGAAGACCGAGGTGAAGGAATCCGCGGCCTACCTGACCGGCCGCTTCAAGCCCACCGACGACCTGTCGATCATCCTCGGCAGCCGCGTCTCCAACTGGGACCTGGACAGCACCGGCACCAACGTCGCCAGCGGGCAGCGCGCCAAGCTCCAGGACATGCAGGAAAACGGCGTGGTGGTGCCCTACGCTGGCGTGGTCTACGACCTGAACGACACCTACTCGGTCTATGCCAGCTACACCAGCATCTTCAAGCCCCACGAGAGCGAGCAGGATGCCAGCGGCAAGGCCATCGAGCCGGAAGAGGGCGATGCCTACGAACTGGGCCTGAAGGGCGAGTTCTTCGACGGCCGCCTGAACGCCAGCGCGGCGCTGTTCGAGGTGCGCCAGGACAACCTGGCAGTGGACACCGGCATCATCGATCCGGTCACCAACAGGAGCGTGTTCCGCGCGGTACAGGGCGCCAAGACCAAGGGCTTCGAACTGGAAGTCGCCGGCGAGCTGATGCCGGACTGGCAGGTGCAGGGTGGCTACACCCATCGCATTACCCGCGATGGTGACGACAACAAGATCTCCACCACCGAGCCGGAAGACATGTTCCGCCTGTCCACCAGCTACCGCCTGCCGGGGCAGTTCAACAAGCTGACCGTCGGCGGCTCCTCCAGCTGGCAGAGCAAGATCTGGACCGACACCAATCCCCAGCGCTACACCCAGGGCAGCTACTGGGTGCTGGATGCCATGGCCAGGTACCAGGTCACCGAGCAGGTATCGGTCACCCTCAACGGCAACAACCTCACCGACGAGAAATACTTCAGCAACCTGGGCTTCTACAACGGTGGTTTCTACGGCGATCCGCGCAACTTCATGCTGACCACGCGCTTCGACTTCTGATGCGGCAAGGCCCCGCTCCGGAAGGGAGCGGGGCCTTGATGCCGTAGGATGGGTTGAGCGCAGCGAAACCCATCCTACAGGCTTCTCAATACACCCAGACTTCCACCCGCCGATTGCGGATGCGGCCTTCCTCGGCCGTGTTGGCCGCCACCGGCAGTTCATCGCCAAGCCCTGTGACCTCGCGCAGGCTCACCCCGCCCTTGGCCAGTTCCCGGCGCACGGCCATGGCCCGCAGCTTGGACAGCAACGCGGCGCGTTGCGGGTCCGCCTTGGGGTCGCCGAAGCCCACCAGCACCACCTTCTGCTCCAGCTTGTCGGACTGCTTCAGGTAGTCCAGCACGCGTTGCACATCGCGCAGGGCCTTGTTGTCGAGGTTGGCGCTGCCTTCCTGGAAGCGGAAATTCACCGACAGGCGCTGGGCGCCGGTGGCCAGGTTGCGGTAGCTCTGGGGCATGTCCCGCTGGGCCTCGACCGTGATCGCCTGCACCTGCTGGGCAACGAAGCCGCTCTGGGCGACCAGCGCCTGGCCACGAGGGCTCTGGGCGAAATGCACCAGGGCCTTGGCCCAGCGGTTCTGTTCGCCCGGCTTCATATAGAAGAACAGCCGCCGCGACAGGGGATAGTCCTCGGTGGCGATCAGTTCGGCGCTGGGCGGCATGGCCTGGGAGTCGCCGTCGGCGATGGTCAGGGCGCGCGCCTGGTTGATCGACCCCAGGCCGACGAAGCCGATGCCCTGCGGGTCGGCGCTGACCGAGGCGGAGAGCTTGTCGTTGGACTCGAACCTCTGGGCGCCGGCGGCCAGGCTCTTGCCCTGGCGGGCCAGAACGAGTTCCTTGAAGGTGTCGTAGGTGCCGGACTGGTCATCCCGGGCGTAGAGGTGGATGGCGCCACCCGTGCCGCCGAGCGCTTCCCAGGTGGTCACTTCGCCGGCGAACACCGCGGCGAGCTGAGCGGTGGTGAGGGAGCGCAGCGGGTTGTCCGGATGCAGGATGATGGCCAGGCCATCGATGGCGATCACCTGTTCGGCGTACTGGCTGCGCAGGTCGCCGAAGGTCGCCAGCTCCTGGACTTCGGCGTCCTTGATCGGCCGGGAGGAAGCGGCCAGGTCGGCGCTGCCGTCCTTGAGCGCGGCGAAGCCGGTGGAGGAACCATGGGCCGCCAGTTCCACGCGGATCTCCTTGCCCTGGGCATCACGGGCCCAGAGGTGCACTTCGTTCTCCCGGTCGCCCGGGGTCTGCGCGATGGCGCGCAGGCCTTCTTCTTCCAGCATGCCCTTGACCAGGGCCGGGCCCAGCTTCGCACCTATGGTGTTGGAGCCCTGGATGCGCAGGACGGTCTCGGGCTGGGCGGCGAACACCGACCAGGGGAGGGCATAGCAGACGAAACCGAGCAGCAACATGCTGAGGGCGTGACCCCACAGGTCCTTGTCGCTGACGGTCAGGGCGCGCGGCATGGGCAGACACCTTGTTCCGGGGAGAGGTAAGGAGCCGCGAGATTAAGTCAGCAGCGTGACGGGGAAATGACAGGGTCTGCCTTTCGGCTGTGGATGAGGTTTTCGATCTTATAAGGCTGTTCCTGCGGCTCCATCAGATTCGTCTGATAGTCCGGGCAAGGTCGAAGGGCTAGGGTAGCCCGCTTCTGAAGAGGGGGCACGCGCTGCCTGGGCCATAGACGCCCCAAGAGGCGCTGGCGGCCCTTACCCGAGCTGAGTTTAGGAGTGTTGAAATGAGTGGTTGGTTTGAACTGAAGAAATCGAGCAGCGGCACCTGGCGTGTACGTCTCAAGACAGCGGAAGCCACCCTGCTGGACAAGGGCCAGTTCGATGACCGCGCCGCCGCGGAGGCGAGCATCGCCCTGTTCCGCGAGAACTGCGTCCATCCAGAGCGCTACGTGCGCCGCATCGATTCGAGCGGCAAGAACTACTTCAAGCTGCGCTCGGCCAACAGGGACATCATCACCAAGAGTCACCTGTACGATTCCGAGCCGACGCTGGATAAGGCGATCGAGACCATCATGCGAGTGGGCACCACTCAGTTGATCAAGGAAGCCTGAGGCAGGCAAACCGATGAAAAAAGGCCCAGATGATGGGCCTTTTTTATGCGTCGCGATTGGCCGGGGAGGGTGTTGGCTCAGGCCAGTTCCAGCCAGATCGGCGCATGGTCGGAGGGCTTTTCCATCCCGCGCAGGTCGTAGTCGATCCCGGCGTCCTTGATCCGTGCCTGCAACGGGCTGCTGGCCAGGATCACGTCGATGCGCAGGCCGCGCTTGGGGGCGTCCTCGAAGCCGCGGCTGCGATAGTCGAACCAGCTGAAGCGGTCGTTAACCTCGGGGTTGAGCTGGCGGAAGCTGTCCACCAGGCCCCAGCTCTTGAGGCGGGCCAGCCACTCGCGCTCTTCCGGCAGGAAGCTGCACTTGCCGGTCTTCAGCCAGCGCTTGCGGTTCTCTTCGCCGATGCCGATGTCGCAGTCTTCCGGCGAGATGTTGATGTCGCCCATCACCACCAGCGGCTGGCTCGGCTGGAACTGCTGTTCGAGCAGTACCTGCAGGTCGGCGTAGAAGCGCTCCTTGGCGGGGAACTTCACCGGATGGTCGCGGCTTTCGCCCTGGGGGAAGTAGCCGTTCATCACCGTCACCGGGTTGCCCTGGGCATCGGCGAAGGTGCCGTAGATGAAGCGGCGCTGGGCGTCTTCGGCGTCGCCGGGGAAGCCCTTGCACAGGGACAGCGGTTCCTGGCGGGAGAGCAGGGCGACGCCGTAGTGGCCTTTCTGCCCGTGGTAATGCACGTGGTAGCCGAGTTGGCGGATCTCGGCCTCCGGGAACTGCTCGTCGGAGACCTTGGTTTCCTGCAGGCCGATCACGTCCGGCTGGTGCTTGGCGATCAGCGCTTCGAGCTGGTGCGGGCGAGCGCGCAGGCCATTGATATTGAAAGAAACGATCTTCATCGCGACGGCATCCTGGGAAAAAGGCGATGCTAGCCCATGGCGGCGGGGTGAGCCAGTCGCATGGCCGGGCCGGCGAACTGGTGCTAATTTCCAGCTTGGCCCGATAGTCCATAAGAAGAGGTGCTTTGAATGCCCGGCTACATCCCGACCGCACCGGTGGAGGTGCGCATGCTGGACCGCGGTTACGCCCGCGAGGCCCGTTCCCTGCTTTACCACGCCTACCGCCACGAACCGACTTTCGCTTACCTGTTCGAGGCCGAGCGCGCGGGCTACGACCAGCGGGTGCGGGCAACCGTGCGGGAGCTGGTGCAGCAGCATTTCCTGGAAGACCTGCCGGCCATCGGCCTGTTGATCGAGGAGCGCCTGGTGGGGATCGCCCTGATCGCGCCGCCGGTGCGCCGCCTGGGCATCACCGAAAGCTGGGGCTGGCGCCTGCGCATGCTGCTCACCACCGGCTTGCGCTGCACCCGCCGTTACCTCGACTACCACGACGCCGTGCTCGCCTGCCTGCCACCCGGCCCTTGCCATGTGCTGCCGCTGCTGGGCATTCACCCGGAGTTCCAGGGGCGCCACCTGGGCGAAAAGTTGCTGGAGTCCCTGCACAACTGGTGCGCCGAGGACGACAGTTCCCAGGGCGTGGTGCTGGATACCGGCAACGTGCGTTATCTGGACTTCTACAAACGCCAGGGCTACGCGGAGGTGGGGGAGGTCGCGCTGGGGCCCGTGGTGGAACACGTGTTCTTCCATCCCAACCCGCGACCCTTGATGCAAGCAAGCGGCTGAGTCGCGTTCTTGAGGGGGAAGAGCACTTGCCGTGTTAGCATCTCGCGCATGAATTTCTGCCATGGATTGCGCGGGCTGCTGTTGCTGGCCCTGCTTTGTACAAGCACCCTGGCGTTGGCCGAGGCCACGCTGGAGGTACGGATCAAACCCTCCAACCGCGCACTGCGGGCCAATATCGAGGCCCATATCGGTACGCTTGGCGACCGTGACGAGGAAGCCCTGCGGCGTTTCCGGCGTTCGGCCGAGAACCAGGCGCGGCGGGCGGCCGAGGCGCTGGGTTACTACCAGGCCGAAATCACCAGCCGCGTCGAAGGCGGCAACAAGCCTTCGCTGCACCTGCTGGTGGTACCCGGCGAACCGGTGCGCCTGCGCCATGTGGTGGTGCGAATCGACGGTGAGGCCAGCAAGCTCCGGGCGTTTCGCCTCCCCGAGGGCGGGGTGCTGATGGTACCCGGTGCCCAGCTCAATCACGGCGTCTACGACGACGCCAGACGGCTGATCCAGAACCAGGCACTGCGCTTCGGCTTCTTCGATGGCAAGTTCACCAGCCAGCGCCTGGATATCGACCCGCAAGCCGGATTCGCCGATATCTCGCTGATCTATGAAAGCGGCCCGCGCTACTACCTTGGCGACGTCACGTTCGAGGGCCGGACCCCCTTCGACCTGGACCTGTTGGAGCGCTTTGTGCCCTTCAAGCCCAATACGCCCTACGACTCGGGCGAGGTCGCCCGGCTCAGCCAGAACCTCCAGGCCAGTCGCTACTTCGAGGATGTGCGGGTCACCGCCGTCCCGGTGAAGGGCAAGGGCCTGACCATTCCAGTGACGGTCCAGCTGAGTCCCTCCAGGCCGCGTACCGTCGGCCTCGGTCTCGGCTACTCCACCGACGTCGGCCCGCGCGCCCGTGCCAACTGGACCCGTCACTGGATCAACTCCCGCGGACATCGCCTGGGTGCCGAGACCTCGGTGTCCGAGCCACGGCAGACCGTCGGCACCTGGTACGAGATTCCCCTGGACCCGCCGACCACCGACACCCTGCGCTTCACCACCGGTTACCAGCGCGAGCAACTGGTGGATGTCGACAGCCGCCTGTTCACCGTCGGCACCGAGTGGCAATCCAGGCTGCCCAGCGATTGGTTGCGGGTGGTTTCCCTGAACTGGGAGCAGGAACGCTTCGACTTCGGCGATGGCAGCGACGATGGCCGCAGCAACTTCCTCATTCCTGGCGTCCGCTACAGCGTCACCCGCAGCGACAACAACCTCGACCCCAGTGTCGGCTATTCGCTGCAGTTCGATGTGCGTGGCGCCAAGGAGGGCATCGTCTCGGACACCGACTTCACCTATGCCAGTGTCCTGGCCCGGGGCCTCTACACCTTGCCCGGCGGGCACCGGCTGCTGGCCCGGGTGCAGACCGGCGGCATCGCCACCACCGATTTCGACTCCATCCCGCCGTCGCTGCGTTTCTTCGCTGGTGGCGACCAGAGCGTGCGCGGCTACGAGTACCAGACCCTGTCGCCGAGGGACTCCGCCGGCAACCGGGTGGGGGGGCGCTACCTGCTGGTGGGCAGCCTCGAATACCAATACCCCATCACCGAACGGTGGCGCGTGGCGACCTTCGTCGATCGCGGCAACGCGGTGGATTCCCTGAGCGCCGCCATGAAGACCGGCGCCGGCATGGGGGTACGCTGGGTCTCGCCGGTGGGGCCGATCCGCCTCGACCTGGCCAAGGCCCTGGATGATCCGGGCGGCTGGCGCATTCACTTCTCCATGGGGCCGGAACTGTGAGGCGCGCGGTGAAGTTCAGCCTCGCGGGGCTGCTCGCCGTGCTGGTCGCGCTGGTGGCGAGCCTGGCCATTCTGCTGTTCACCGAGGCTGGTGGCCGCTGGCTGCTCGACAAAGTGCCCGGGATGCAGGTGGACGACTTCCAGGGCACCCTCGGTGGTCGCTGGAGCGCCACGCGCCTGACCTGGCAACAGGACGGCACCACGCTGAAGCTGGAGGCCCCGCTGCTGGAGTGGTCGCCGGCCTGCCTGATGCGGCGCACGCTCTGTATCAAGGAGCTGGCCAGCGACAGCATCTACCTGGACCTGCCGCCGTCCCCGCCCGATGCGGCGGTCAGCCCCCTCAGCCTGCCAGAGCTGCGCCTGCCCCTGGCCCTGGAAATCGGCCAGGTGCGCATCGGCCGCTTCCTGCTCGATGGCAACGACCAGTTCCAGCAGCTGGAACTGGTGGCCCACTGGCAGACCGATGGCCTGCGTCTGGATCGCCTGAGCCTGCGCCGCGACGAACTGGCCCTGGACCTGCAAGGCTCCTTGCTTCCGGAGGGCGGCTGGCCGCTTACCCTGGAGGGCAACCTGCAGTTGCCGGCGCCAGGGGAGGGGCCTTGGTCGTTGGCGCTGAAGGCGCAAGGCGATCTGCAGGGTGTGCTCAAGGTGCAGGCCGACAGCAAGGGCTACCTCAACGGTCGTCTGGAAGGGGACGTGCGCCCGCTGGCGGAGAATCTGCCGGCCAACGCCAGGCTGTGGGCCGATGGCTTCAAGGCCACCGCCGAGCTGCCGGACACCCTGACCCTCAACCAGGTGGACCTGACCGCCGGCGGCGACCTCAAGCAGGGCTTCGCCGTGCGGGGCAAGGCCAGCCTGCCGGGCCAGGGCGGCCCCGTGGCACTGGAGCTGCGCGGCCGGGTCGACACCAAGGGGGCGGACATCGAGCAGCTGCTGCTGACCGGCGACCCCAAACAAAGCCTGGCCGTGCAGGGGCGGGTGGATTGGCAGAAGCAACTGGCCGTGGACAGTCGCCTGCAATGGCGCGACTTCCCCTGGCAACGGCTGTTCCCCCAGGAGCAACCGCCGCCGGTGGAGCTGCAGCGGATGGACGCCGAGCTGCGCTACGGGGATTCGCGCTACGAAGGCAAGTTCGACGCCCGGCTCAAAGGGCCGGCCGGTGAATTCAGCCTGGCCAGTCCGGTGGCCGGCGACATGGCCAGCGTGACCCTGGCGGACCTGCGGCTGACGGCCGGGCAGGGCCGGGCCCAGGGCCGGGTGAAGATCGATTTCGCCGACGGCGTCGGCTGGGACGGTCAACTGGCCCTGAGCCAGCTCGATCCGTCCTTCTGGCTGGCCGAGTTGCCGGGCACCCTGGCCGGACGCCTGGAATCCAAGGGGACCTGGCGCGAGCAGCGCCTGGAACTGAACGCCAACCTCGACCTCAACGGTCGGCTACGCGGCCAGCCGGCGGTGCTCCAGGGCCGGGTGGCGGGAGCGGGCGAGCTTTGGTCGGTCAATGGGTTGCAGCTGCGTCTGGGGGACAACCGCGTGAGCGGCCAGGCGCAACTGGATCGGCGCCTCAGCGGCCGTCTCGATCTTGCCCTGAACCAACTCGGCCAACTCTGGCCCGGCCTGTTCGGCCAGGCCCAGGGGCGCCTCGACCTGGCCGGCAGCCTGCAGAACCCGCAAGGCAACCTGACCCTCAGTGGCCAGCGCCTGGGCCAGGGCGATCGGCGCATCGAGCGCCTGAGCCTGGACGCCCGGCTCGACGCCGGCCAGCGCGGCCGCTTGCAGTTGAGCGCCGAGGGCCTGGCCTCGGGCGACAGCAAGCTCGGCAACCTCAAGGTGGAAGGTTCCGGCGACCGCCAGCGGCAACAGTTGCAGCTGGACCTGGAAGGGCCGCCGCTGGACCTGCTGCTGGCCTTCGACGGCCGGCTCGACCGGGGCAACTGGCGCGGTCGCCTGGCCCGTGGCGAGCTCAAGGCCATCGGCCAGGACTGGCGCCTGGACGCCCCGGCGCGGCTGGAGCGGCTGGCCAACGGTCGGCTGGAACTCGGCGCCCACTGCTGGCGCTACGCCTCGGCCAGCCTCTGCGGCGGCGAGCAGCGCCTGATGCCCGACCCCAGGCTGGATATGCGCCTGCGTGACTTCCCCCTCGAGAGCCTGGCCCGTTGGCTGCCGGACGACCTGGTCTGGAAGGGTGAATTGAACGGCGACCTGCGCCTCGACCTGCCGGCCAGCGGCCCCAATGGCCGGATCACCCTGGACGCCGGCAGCGGTGTGGTGCGGGTGAAGAAGGAGGACGCGGAAGAATGGGTCGACTTCCCCTACCAGCGGCTGTTGCTGGACAGCACCCTGCGCCCGCAAAGCATCGACACCCAGCTGAGCTACCGCAGCGAAGGCCTCGGCTCGCTGCAAGTGGACGCGCGCATCGACCCGCGTCCGGCGCGCAAGCCGCTCTCCGGGCAGTTCCGCCTGGATGGTCTGGATCTCGCCGTGCTGCGCCCCTTCGTGCCGATGGTGGATCAGTTCGAAGGCCGCCTGCAGGGCTCCGGCACCCTCGGTGGCAACCTGATGGCGCCCTATGTGCTGGGCAATCTGCGCCTCAGCGACGGCCATATCAGCGGCGGCGAGTTGCCGGTGAGCTTCGAGGACCTGAACCTGGACGCGCGCATCGCCGGCGAGAGCCTGGTCCTGAACGGCCAGTGGCGCAGCGGCAATCGCGGGCAGGGGACGATCTCCGGTCACCTGGACTGGTCCGGGGCCACGGACCTCGACATGCGCGTGACAGGAAGACGGCTGCCCCTGGTGGTCGAGCCCTTCGCCAACATGGAAATGGAACCGGACCTGCGCCTGGGCCTGGCGGGCGAAAACCTCTCGGTGACCGGGCGGGTGGCGGTGCCCCGTGGGCGCATCGTCATCCGCCAGCTGCCGCCCCAGGCGGTCAGGGTGTCGCCGGATGCTCGCATCATCGGCGAGCAGGAAACCGAACAGCGGCGCCTGAACCTGAGCATGGATGTGGCCGTGGAGGTGGGGCAGGACCGCCTGCAGTTCTCCGGCTTCGGCCTGACGGCGGACGTCCGGGGCCATCTCCGGGTGGGCGACAACCTCACCACCCGTGGCGAACTGGTGCTGCGCAACGGCCGCTTCAACGCCTACGGCCAGCGCCTCGAACTGCGGCGGGCGCGCCTGCTGTTCGCAGGGGCGCTGGAGCAGCCCTTCATCGATGTGGAAGCGATACGCACCGTTGGCGTGGTCACCGCAGGCCTGCGCCTGAGCGGCCCCGCCGACGAGCCGACCACCGAAGTCTTCTCCAACCCGGCCATGGGCCAGGAGCAGGCGCTCTCCTACCTGATCCTCGGCCGCCTGAACAGCGGCGGGGATCGCAACGCCCTGGGCCAGGCCGCCCTTTCCCTGGGCCTGGCCGGCGGTGCACCGATCACCCGCGAACTGGGCCAGCGCCTCGGCCTGCAGGACCTGCAGCTGGATTCGGACGGCGCCACCGGGGAGGTCAACGATCGCCTGAGCATCCGCTACGGGCTGGGCATGGTGGACTCCACCAGCCTGGTGGCCGTGCGCTACCGCCTGACCCGGCGCCTTTACCTGGAGGCCGCCAGCGGCCTGGCCAGTTCGCTGGATCTTTTCTATCAGCGCGACTTCTGAGAGCCTGTCCACGATCAGCGGAGCAATGGCCCTGCGGCGTTAGAAACAGGCTCGGCCTGCTCATTTACAGCTCGTAAACTCCGCGTCCTCGCCTGTTTCTGCCTTGCATGGCTCTAGCTCGCTAGATCGTGAACAGGCTCTGAGGCGGCGCCGGCACTGACTCAAGGGTCAGGACTTTTGCCGCGCGTCGTGCTTAACTTGGCGTTCTCATGCAACCCCACAAGAAACAAGGACCATCGCAATGGCTCAAGTAACCCTCAAGGGCAACCCGATCAACGTCGACGGCCAACTGCCGCAGAAGGGCCAGCAAGCCCCGGCCTTCAGCCTGGTCGGCGGCGACCTCTCCGACGTGACCCTGGCCAGCCTGGCCGGCAAGCGCAAGGTGCTGAACATCTTCCCGAGCATCGACACTCCCACCTGCGCCACCTCCGTGCGCAAGTTCAACGTCGAAGCCAGCAAGCTGCCCAACACCGTGGTGCTGTGCATCTCCGCCGACCTGCCGTTCGCCCAGAAGCGCTTCTGCGGCGCCGAAGGCCTGGAGAACGTGGTCAACCTGTCCACCATGCGTGGTGCGAACTTCCTCAAGGACTACGGCGTGGCCATCGCCAGTGGCCCGCTGGCCGGCGTATCGGCCCGCGCCGTAGTGGTGCTGGACGAGAACGACAAGGTGCTGCACAGCGAGCTGGTGGGCGAGATCGCCGACGAGCCGAACTATGCGGCGGCCATCGCTGCCCTGTAAGGGGTGGTGCAATGAAGAAGGGAGGCCATTGGCCTCCCTTTTTGTGTTCTTCGGTTTGTTGTCCAGCTCATTGTCGAGTGGGCTGAAGGTTTCTATTTCGCCCTCCCGGGCGAGTCACTTCTGGCAGTCGTCGGGAACCAGGAAGGCTTGCCCCTGCATCCGGAACTCGGCGTCCCCGTTTGCCTGCGCCAAACTTCCCTCGCTACATCGTCGCTCCGGGGCACGGCGAGAAGGGCCATCCATGGCCCTGCGCGCCTCTCGCGGCATCCATGCCGCTCGGCCTCCTGAAGGGGCGCTTGGCGCGGGGTCATCTTCCCTGTTTCGTTTGGGCATCAGGACTGCTTCGCGCCTGCCGGCGCGTGTCACCCCTCGCCCGCTTGCGGGAGAGGGGCGGGGGGGAGGGCGGTACCGAACCCTTTCGGTGTGTTCCTGAGCACGTTGGCGTTGATGCTGTAGCCCTGGCTGATCGGGACTCTGGTTCCTATTCCTTCCGATGGGCGCGGGAGGTAGGAAAACTCGAGCTCGACTCCCTCGACCCCGCTCAGGTAGCGACCGGGTGTAGCGGCAGGCGTCAGGGTGGTTGAAGCCTCCTTGTGCAGGTCGCTCGGTAAGCCCTGGGTAAATAGCCGGTAAATTGGCTTTGCCTTCTGCTTTCAAGTGCTTATCGTTCACGCTCTCGCAGATTCCGACCTCAATCATGTCCCCGACTCTTTCGAACTCCCCGAATTCCCGTTCCCTCCGTAACTGGCTGGCCATCGCGGTCGCCTTGCTGGCGCTCGTGCTGCTGATCTGGTGGTTCTGGCCGGAATCCGCCGCCAAGCCCCAGCAGCAGGGCAGGGGCGGCGCTGGCCGACCTGGCTTCGGCGCCTTCGCCGGGCCGGTGCCGGTGCGCGTGGCCACCATCACCCAGGGAGATTTCCCGGTGTACCTCAAGGCGCTCGGCACGGTCACCGCGCTGAACACGGTGAACGTGCGCGGCCGGGTCGACGGCGAGCTGGTCAAGCTGCAGTTCGAGGAAGGCCAGCAGGTCAAGGCCGGCGACCTGCTGGCGGTGATCGACCCGCGTCCCTTCCAGGTGGCCCTGCAACAGGCCGAAGGCACCCTGGCGCAGAACCGCGCCCAGTTGAAGAACGCCGAGATCGACCTGGCGCGCTACCGCGGCTTGTATGCCGAGGACAGCATCGCCAAGCAGACCCTGGACACCCAGGAAGCCCTGGTGAACCAGTATCGCGGCACCCTCAAGACCGACGAGGCGGCGGTGGCCGAGGCCAAGCTGAATCTCGGCTTCACCCAGGTACGCGCGCCCATCGCCGGCCGTCTCGGCCTGCGCCAGGTGGACGTGGGCAACCTGGTCAGCAGCGGCGACACCACGCCGCTGGTGGTCATCACCCAGACCCAGCCCATCAGCGTCGCCTTCACCCTGCCCGAAGGCCAACTGCCGGCGGTGGTCGGTCCCTTCCGCGCAGGCCAGCCCCTGGTAGTGGAAGCCTGGGATCGCGACGACAAGCGCCTGCAAGCCCAGGGCGTGCTGCAAAGCCTGGACAACCAGATCGACACCGCCACCGGCACCCTCAAGCTGAAGGCGCGCTTCGCCAACGACGACGAGTCGCTGTTCCCCAACCAGTTCGTCAACGTGCGCCTGCGCGCCGAGCTGCTGCCCCAGGCCGTGCTGATCCCCTCGGCGGCCGTGCAGTTCGGCAGCCAGGGCACCTTCGCCTACGTGATGGACGGCGAGAAGAAGGTGAAGGTGCGCAAGCTCGAAACCGGCCCGGACGACGGCGAGCGCACCGTGGTCAAGAGTGGCCTGAAGCCCGGCGAGCGGGTGGTGCTGGAAGGCACCGACCGCCTGCGCGACGGCAGCGAGGTGGAAGTGGTGCACGACGCCGACGAGGTTCCCGTGCAGCCCACCGAGCAACTCCAGGGCACCAAGCCTGAAGGCCAGGGCGCGAAAGGCGGCGTATGAACCTCTCCCGTCTGTTCATTCTCAGGCCAGTCGCCACCACCCTGAGCATGCTGGCGATCCTGCTCGCCGGCCTGATCGCCTACCGCCTGCTGCCGGTTTCCGCGCTGCCCGAGGTGGACTACCCGACCATCCGCGTCCTCACCCTGTACCCGGGCGCCAGCCCGGAGGTGATGGCCAGTGCCGTCACCGCGCCCCTGGAGCGCCAGTTCGGACAGATGCCGGGCCTGACCCAGATGTCGTCCACCAGTTCCGGCGGCGCCTCGGTGATCACCCTGCGCTTCAGCCTGGAAGTGAAGCTGGACGTGGCCGAGCAGGAGGTCCAGGCGGCCATCAACGCGGCCAGCAACCTGCTGCCCAACGACCTGCCGGCGCCACCGGTGTACAACAAGGTCAACCCCGCCGACACCCCGGTGCTGACCCTGGCCATCAGCAGCAAGACCATGCCGCTGCCCAAGCTGCATAACCTGGTGGACACGCGCATGGCGCAGAAGCTGGCGCAGATCAATGGCGTCGGCATGGTCAGCATCGCCGGCGGCCAGCGCCAGGCCGTGCGCATTCGCGTCAACCCGGAGGCCCTGGCGGCCAACGGCCTGAGCCTGTCCGACGTGCGCAGCCTGGTGGGCGCTTCCAACGTCAACCAGCCCAAGGGCAACTTCGACGGCCCGACCCGCGTGTCCATGCTGGACGCCAACGACCAGCTGAAATCCGCCGAGGAATACGCCAACCTCATCCTCGCCTACAACAATGGCGCCGCCCTGCGCCTGAAGGACGTCGCCGAGATAGTCGACGGCGCCGAGAACGAACGCCTGGCCGCCTGGGCCAACCAGAACGAAGCGGTACTGGTGAATATCCAGCGCCAGCCCGGCGCCAACGTGATCGAGGTGGTGGACCGCATCCAGGCGATGTTGCCGGCGCTCAACGCCAACCTGCCGGCCGGTATCGAAGTGGTGGTGCTCACCGACCGCACCCAGACCATCCGCGCCGCCATCACCGATGTGCAGTACGAACTGTTCCTCGCCATCGCCCTGGTGGTGATGGTGACCTTCCTGTTCCTGCGCCGCCTGAGCGCCACCATCATTCCGTCCATCGCCGTGCCGCTGTCCCTGGTGGGCACCTTCGCGGTGATGTACCTGGCGGGCTTCTCCATCAACAACCTGACCCTGATGGCCCTGACCATCGCCACCGGCTTCGTGGTGGACGACGCCATCGTCATGCTGGAGAACATCGCCCGCCACCTGGAGGAGGGCGAGACGCCGCTGAATGCCGCGCTCAAGGGCGCCCGGCAGATCGGCTTCACCCTGATCTCGCTGACCTTCTCGCTGATCGCGGTGCTGATCCCGCTGCTGTTCATGGCCGATGTGGTGGGCCGGCTGTTCCGCGAGTTCGCCATCACCCTGGCGGTGGCCATCCTGATTTCCCTGGTGGTGTCCCTGACCCTGACGCCGATGATGTGCGCGCGCCTGCTCAAGCGGGAAAAGCCGGAAGAGCAGGGCGGTTTCTACAAGGCCAGCGGTGCCTTCATCGACGGCATGATCGCCCGCTACGGCCAGGGCCTGACCTGGGTACTCAAACACCAGGGCCTGACCCTGCTGGTGGCCGTGGGCACCCTGGCGCTCACCGTGGTGCTCTACCTCGCCGTACCCAAGGGCTTCTTCCCGGTACAGGACACCGGTGTCATCCAGGGCATCACCGAGGCGCCGCAATCGGTGTCCTTCCGCGCCATGAGCGAGCGCCAGCAGAAGGTCGCCGCGCTGATCCTCCAGGACCCGGCCGTGGCCAGCCTGACCTCCTACATAGGCGTGGACGGCGACAACGTCACCCTCAACAGCGGCCGCATGCTGATCAACCTCAAGCCCCACGGCGAGCGTGACGTCACCGCCAGCGAGGTGATCCAGCGCCTGCAGCCCGAGCTGGACAAGCAGACCGACATCCGCCTCTACCTGCAACCGGTGCAGGACCTGACCATCGAGGACCGGGTCAGCCGCACCCAGTTCCAGTTCAGCATGGAGTCCCCCGACGCCGACCTGCTCAACGGGTGGACCGGCAAGCTGGTGACCGCCCTGCGCCAGCGGCCGGAGCTGTCCGACGTGGCCAGCGACCTGCAGGACAAAGGCCTGCAGGTGTACCTGAACATCGACCGCGACATGGCCGGGCGCCTCGGCGTGGAGATTTCCACCATCACCGACGCCCTCTACGACGCCTTCGGCCAGCGGCAGATCTCCACCATCTTCACCCAGGCCAGCCAGTACCGCGTGGTGCTGGAGTCCGCCCCCGGCGAGCGTATCGGCCCGCAGGCGCTGGAGCAGATCCACGTCGCCACCAGCGCCGGCACCCAGGTGCGCCTCTCGGCCCTGGCCAAGGTGGAGGAGCGCCAGGCGCAACTGGCGATCAACCATATCGGCCAGTTCCCGGCGGTAACCCTGTCGTTCAACCTGGCCCCCGGCGTCGCCCTGGGCGAGGCGGTGGCGGTGATCGAGCGGGTGCAGCAGGAGATCGGCATGCCCGAGGGCATCCAGACCCGCTTCCAGGGTGCGGCGGCGGCCTTCGAGGCCTCGCTGTCGAGCACCCTGCTGCTGATCCTCGCCGCGGTGGTGACCATGTACATCGTGCTGGGCGTGCTCTACGAGAGCTACATCCACCCGATCACCATCCTCTCCACCTTGCCCTCGGCGGGCGTCGGCGCCTTGCTGGCGCTGCTGCTCACCGGCAACGACCTGGGCCTGATCGCCATCATCGGCATCATCCTGCTGATCGGCATCGTGAAGAAGAACGCGATCATGATGATCGACTTCGCCCTGGACGCCGAACGCAACCAGGGCATGAGCCCGGAGGCGGCCATCTACCAGGCCGCGCTGCTGCGCTTCCGGCCGATCCTGATGACTACCTTGGCGGCCCTGTTCGGCGCGGTGCCGCTGATGCTCGCCAGCGGTTCCGGTGCCGAGCTGCGCCAGCCCCTGGGCCTGGTGATGGTCGGCGGCTTGCTGCTGTCCCAGGTGCTGACCCTGTTCACCACCCCGGTGATCTACCTGGCCTTCGATCGCCTGTCGCGGCGCTTCACCGGCCGCAGTGCGGCGGGGGTGGCGGTATGAGCCACTGCCTCGCACCGACAGGCTCCCCTCTCCCGTTTACGGGAGAGGGGCTGGGGGAGAGGGGATAGACCATGAACCTCTCCGCCCCCTTCATCCACCGCCCGGTGGCCACCATGTTGCTGAGCCTGGCGATCCTGCTGATGGGCATCGTCAGCTTCGGCCTGCTGCCGGTGTCGCCGCTGCCGCAGATGGACTTCCCGGTGATCACCGTGCAGGCCAGCCTGCCCGGCGCCAGCCCGGAGATCATGGCCTCCAGCGTCACCACGCCGCTGGAGCGGTCCCTCGGCACCATCGCCGGCATCAACCAGATGACCAGCCGCACCAGCCAGGGCTCGACGCGGATCATCGTGCAGTTCGACCTGGACCGTGACATCAATGGCGCCGCCCGCGACGTGCAGGCGGCCATCAACGCCTCGCGCAACCTGTTGCCCAGCGGCATGCGCAGCATGCCCACCTACAAGAAGGTCAACCCGTCCCAGGCGCCGATCATGGTGCTGTCGCTGACCTCCGACGTGCTGGAGAAGGGCCAGCTCTACGACCTGGCCTCCACCATCCTGGCCCAGAGCCTGTCCCAGGTGCGCGGCGTGGGCGAGGTGCAGATCGGCGGCAGCTCGCTGCCGGCGGTGCGTGTTGAGCTGGAACCGCAATTGCTGACCCAGTACGGCCTGGCCCTGGACGACGTGCGCAACGCCATCTCGGCCGCCAACCAGCGCCGCCCCATGGGCGCCGTGGAAGACGCCGGCCGCCATTGGCAGGTGGGCGCCAACGACCAGCTGGAGAAGGCCGCCGACTACGCGCCGCTGATCATCCGCCACCAGGACGGCGCGTCCCTGCGCCTGGGCGATGTGGCCAAGGTCCGCGATGCGGTGGAAGACCGCTACAACAGCGGCTTCTTCAACGACGACTCGGCCGTGCTGCTGGTGATCAACCGCCAGGCCGGCGCCAACATCATCGAGACCATCGAAAGCATCAAGCAGCAACTGCCCGCTTTGCAGGCGGTGCTGCCGGCCAGCGTCAAGCTGGACCTGGCCATGGACCGCTCGCCGGTGATCCGCGCCACCCTGCACGAGGCCGAGCGCACCCTGCTGATCGCCGTGGCCCTGGTGATACTGGTGGTCTACCTGTTCCTCGGCAACCTGCGTGCCTCGCTGATCCCGGCGCTGGCGGTGCCGGTGTCCCTGGTGGGCACCTTCGCCGTGATGTACCTGATGGGCTTCTCCCTCAACGTGCTCTCGCTGATGGCGCTGATCCTCGCCGCCGGCCTGGTGGTGGACGACGCCATCGTGGTGCTGGAGAACATCTCGCGGCACATCAACAACGGCATGGCGCCCTTCAAGGCGGCCCTGCAGGGCACCCGCGAGGTGGGCTTCACCCTGCTGTCGATGAACCTCTCGCTGGTGGCGGTGTTCGTCTCCATCCTGTTCATGGGCGGCATCATCGACCGGTTGTTCCGCGAGTTCTCCCTGACCCTGGCGGTGGCCATCCTGGTGTCGCTGCTGGTGTCCCTGACCCTCACGCCCATGCTCTGCGCGCGCTGGCTGAAGCCCCATGTGCCGGACCAGGACAGCCGCCTGCAGCGCTGGAGCGAGGCGCTGCACACGCGCATGGTCGGCGCCTACGACCGCACCCTCGGCATCGCCCTGCGCCATCCGCGCCTGACGCTCCTGAGCCTGCTGCTGACCATCGGCTGCAACGTCGCCCTCTATGTGCTGGTGCCCAAGACCTTCCTGCCCCAGCAGGACACCGGCCAGCTGATCGGTTTCATCCGGGGCGACGACGGACTGTCCTTCTCGGTGATGCAGCCGAAGATGGAAATCTTCCGCCGCGCGGTGCTGAAAGACCCGGCGGTGGAAAGCGTGGCCGGCTTCATCGGTGGCGGCGGTGGCATCAACAACGCCTTCATGATCGTGCGCCTGAAGCCCATCAAGGATCGCGGCATCTCGGCGCAGAAGGTCATCGAGCGCCTGCGCGCCAACCTGCCCAAGGTCCCCGGCGGCCGGCTGATGCTGATGGCCGACCAGGACCTGCAGTTCGGTGGCGGCCGCGAGCAGCGCAGCTCCCAGTACGAATACGTGTTGCAGAGCGGCGAACTGGCGGACCTGCGCACCTGGGCGCCGAAAGTCACCGCCGCGCTCAAGGCCCTGCCGGAGCTCACCGCCATCGACGCCAACGAAGGCGAGGGCGCCCAGCAGGTCACCCTGCAGGTGAACCGCGACACCGCCAAGCGCCTGGGCGTGGACATGGCCATGGTCAGCTCGGCACTGAACAACGCCTACAGCCAGCGGCAGATTTCCACCATCTACGACAGCCTGAACCAGTACCAGGTGGTGATGGAGGTCAACCCGAAATACGCCCGGGACCCGGAAACCCTCAAGCAGGTCCAGCTGATCACCGCTGATGGCCAGCGGGTGCCGCTGTCCAGCTTCGCCAGTTACGAGCGCAGCCTGGAGGAAGACCGGGTCAACCACGAGGGCCAGTTCGCCTCCGAGAGCATCGCCTTCGACCTGGCGCCCGGCGTGAGCCTGGACAAGGCCACGGTGGCCATCGAGCACGCGGTGGCCGCCATCGGCCTGCCCAGCTCGGTGATCGCCCGCATGGGCGGCAGCGCCGACGCCTTCCAGAGCACCCAGCAGAACCAGCCGTGGATGATCCTCGCCGCCCTGGTGCTGGTGTACCTGGTGCTGGGGATTCTCTACGAGAGCTACATCCACCCGCTGACCATCCTCTCGACGCTGCCGTCGGCCGGTGTTGGCGCGCTGCTGGCGATCCTGCTCACCGGCGGGGAGTTCAGCCTTATCTCGCTGCTGGGGTTGTTCCTGCTGATCGGCGTGGTGAAGAAGAACGCCATCATGATGATCGACCTGGCCCTGCAGCTGGAACGCCATGACGGGCTGTCCCCGGACGAATCCATTCGCCAGGCCTGCCTGCTGCGCCTGCGGCCGATCCTGATGACCACCATCGCGGCCATCCTCGGCGCCGTACCGCTGCTCATTGGCGGCACCGAGGGCGCGGAAATGCGCCAGCCGCTGGGCATCGCCATCATTGGCGGCCTGGTGCTGAGCCAGTTGCTGACCCTCTACACCACCCCCGTGGTCTACCTCTACCTCGACCGCCTGCGCCATCGCTTCAACCGCTGGCGCGGCGTGCGTACCGACGCCGCTCTGGAAACATCCCTATGATCACCGCCGCCCACTCCCTGAATCCCCTGCGTCGCGCACTGGCCCTGGCGCTCGCCGGCCTGCTGCTCGGTGGCTGCGCCATAGGCCCGGACTACCAGCGTCCGGAGCAGAGCGTGCCCGTCCAGTTCAAGCATGCCGAAGGCTGGTCCCTGGCCAGCCCGGCGGACCTGGGGCACCGTGGCCGCTGGTGGGAGCTCTACGACGACGCCACCCTCAACGAGCTGCAGCAGCGCCTGGAAACCTCCAACCAGACCCTGGCCCAGTCGGTGGCCCAGTACCGCCAGGCCCAGGCCCTGGCCCGTGGCGCCCGCGCGTCGTTCTTCCCCTCGGTGGGCCTCTCCACCGGCAAGACCCGTTCCGGCCAGGGCGGCGGCGACAGCACCGTGCGCCTGGCCGACGGCTCCACCGTCACCAGCTCCGGAGGCGGCGGCGTGTCCAAGAGCTACGACGCCAACCTCGGGGTGAACTGGGAGGTCGACCTCTGGGGCAAGCTGCGCCGGCAGCTGGAGTCCGACACCGCAGGCATGGAAGCCAGCGCCGCGGACCTCGCCGCCGCGCGCCTCAGCCTGCAATCGGAACTGGCGCAGAACTACCTGCAGTTGCGGGTGCTGGATGCCCAGAAGCGCCTGCTGGAAGAAACCATCGCCGCCTACCAGCGCTCCCTGACCCTCACCCAGAACCAGTACCGCGCCGGGATAGTCACCAAGGCCGATGTGGCCCAGGCCACCACCCAGCTGAAGACCACCCAGGCCCAGGCCATCGACCTCAAGTACCAGCGCGCCCAGCTGGAAAACGCCATCGCCGTGCTGATCGGGGTGCCCCCGGCCGAGTTCAGCCTGGCCGAGGTGGACAGCGTGCCGGCCTTGCCGACCATACCGACCCTGCTGCCTTCGCAGTTGCTGGAGCGCCGTCCGGATGTCGCCTCGGCCGAACGCCAGGTGATGTCGGCCAACGCCCAGATCGGCGTGGCCAAGTCCGCCTACTTCCCCAGCCTCAACCTGAGCGCCGCCGGCGGTTACCGCAGCGGCAGCCTGAGCGACTGGATCACCACGCCGAACCGCTTCTGGTCCATCGGCCCCGAGTTCGCCATGACCCTGTTCGACGGCGGCCTGATCCGTTCCCAGGTGGCCCAGGCCGAAGCCAGCTACGACCAGACCGTGGCCGCCTACCGGCAGACCGTGCTCGACAGCTTCCGCGAAGCCGAGGACTACATGGTCCAGCTCGATGTGCTGGAGGAAGAGAGCGGGGTGCAGCTGGAAGCCCTGGAAGCCGCCCGCGAAGCCCTGCGCCTGGTGACCAACCAGTACAAGGCCGGCACCCTCGACTTCAACAGCGTGGTCAACAACCAGGCGACCGCCCTCAACAGCGAACGCACCGTCCTGACCCTGGCCGGCAGCCGCCTGACCACCAGCGTCCAGCTCATCGCCGCCCTGGGCGGCGGCTGGGACCAGGCGCAGCTGGAGCAGGTGGATTCGGATTCGGAGCAGTTGCCCTGACAGCCCGTGGTTGGTGCGGGCTGGATCGTAGGATGGGTTGAGGTACGAAACCCATCGGACGGGGTTGATGGGTTTCGCAGGCTCGCGGATCGCCGCCCGACCCATCCTACGAAATACGGGGCTCGTTTGTAGGATGTGGTTGAGCGCAGCGATACCCATCGGCTTCGACGAACATCATGGGTATCGCAAGCTCAGCGGATCGCCGCCCGACCCATCCTACGAAGGTTGCACCGGCACCTCGCAGAGCGCCTTCAGGCGCTCCGCCAGTTCATCCGCCGCCTTGCCCAACCCCGGCCTGCCATACAGCGCCAGGCGCAATCCCTGGATTTCCGGCAACCCCGCATCGGTGAGCAGCCGGTGCTCCGGCCCCAGCACCCGCAGGGGCAGCAGGCTGACGCCGAGGCCCGCCGACACCGCCGCGCGTACGCTGGCCAGGCTGGCGCTGGAGTAGGCGATGCGCCAGCGTCGCCCCTGCACGTCGAGGCCATGGAGCATCTCGTTGCGGTACAGGCCGCCGCTGGGAAACACCACCAGGGGCAAGGGTTCGCGACCGTAGGCCGGGCGGCTGGCGCTATCGACCCAGCCCAGGGGCTCCGGCCAGGACGCCAGGCTGTCGCCGTCTTCGCCCATGCGCTTGATCAGCAGAAGGTCGAACTCCCCACCCTGATACAGCCGCAGCAGCTCGGGGCTGAGCCCGCTGGTCACCTCCAGGCGCACGCCGGGGTGCGCGGCGGAAAATTCCGCCAGTACTGGCATCAACCGCTCGGCGGCGAAGTCCTCCGGTACGCCGAGACGCAACACGCCGCTGCCCGGCTGATGGCGCAAGACCTCGGCGGCTTCGTCCTGCAGGGCGAGGATGCGCCGGGCGTAGCCCAGCAACTGCTCGCCCTCGGCGGTCGCCACCACCTGGCGCTGGCTGCGGTCCAGCAGGCGGCAACCGAGGCTTTCCTCCAGCCGGCGCAGTTGCTGGCTGACGGTGGACTGGGTGAGGTGCAGGCGCTCGGCCGCGCGGGTGAAGTTGCCGCAGTCGGCCACGGCCACGAAGCTGCGGAGGAGGAGGGGATCGAACATGTAAGTATTCCGATGTCCACTGGTATGCATGGTTATATTTAATTTCATAATACCTGACCAGATGGACATAATTTCGCCCATTCCACCCAACCTGGAGGCGAGCCATGAAAACCCGACTCATCCCCGTACTTTTCCTCGCTGGCGGCCTGTTGGCTGGCCAGGCCAAGGCTGCCGACGACGCGCCCCAACGCCTGCTGCAGGCGGCCGGCGCAGGTGACCTGGGCACGGTCGAACGGCTCTTGCAGCAGGGCGTGGCGGTGGATGTGCGTGACGGCCAGGGCAATACGCCGCTGCTGCTGGCCACCGCCGGGAACCGGGTCGAGGTGGCGCGCCGGCTGATCGACGCCGGGGCCGACGTCAACCTGCAGAACCGTATCCAGGACAGCGCCTACCTGCTGGCCGGTGCCAGCGGCCACCAGGAGATCCTCGAACTGACCCTCGCCCATGGCGCCGACCTGCGCAGCACCAACCGCTACGGCGGCACCGCGCTGATCCCGGCCTGCGAGCGCGGCCATGTGGACACCGTGCGCAGCCTGATCGCCGCCGGCGTCGACGTCGACCACGTCAACCGGCTCGGCTGGACCTGCCTGATCGAGGCCGTGGTGCTGGGCGACGGCAGCCTGCCGTTCCAGCGCATCGTCGACCTGCTGATCGCCGCCGATGCCGACCTCGACCTGCCCGACAAGAACGGCGTCACTTCCCTGCAACATGCCGAGCAACGCGGCCAGCGGGATGTCGCCGCCAAGCTGCGCGCCGCCGGCGCCCGCTGAATGATGGAGCACAACATGTCTGATGATCTGGACTACCTGGAACAGGCCGTGGATCTCGCGCGGCAGAACGTGGAGCAGGGTGGCCGCCCCTTCGGCGCCGTGCTCGTGAAGGACGGCCGGGTGCTGGCCCGAGGGGTGAACGAGATCCACCTCAATGGCGACCCCAGCGCCCACGCCGAACTCCAGGCGATCCGCCTCGCCAGCCGCGAACTCGGCCCGCGCCTGGACGGCTGCGTGATCTATGCCAGCGGCCAGCCGTGCCCCATGTGCCTGGCGGCCATGCATATGTGCGGCGTGACGCGGGTGGTGTTCGCCGCGGCCAACGCCCAGGGCGAGCCCTTCGGCCTTTCCACCGCAGCCGTCTACCAGCAGATGACGCTGCCCCTGGACCAGCAGGCACTGGAGATCCGTCACCTGCCGCAAGCGGCCATGGGCGACATCTATTCCCGTTGGAAAGCCCTGAATGCCGCGCGCTGAACCGCAGCCGAACCTCGGCGCCTGGGCGCTGCTGGTGGTCCTGGGGCTGAACCTGCGGCCCATCCTCGCCTCCGTCAGCCCATTGCTGGCGGATATCCGCGAGGCCACCGGCATGGGCTTCCAGACCGCCGCCTTGCTGACCACGCTGCCGGTGATCTGCATGGGCCTGGTGGCGCTGTTGAGCAATCGCCTGAACGCGCTGGGCGAGCATCGTGGCATCGGCCTCGGCCTGGGGCTGATCGCCTCGGCCTGCCTGGCGCGGCTGCTCTGCGGCCAGGCCGGGCCGCTGCTCGCCACCGCTTTGCTGGGGGGCGCAGGCGTGGCACTGATCCAGGTGTTGCTACCGGGGGTGATCAAACGTCGCTTCGAGGGCCGCGTGGCCCTGGCCATGGGCGTCTATTCGGCCTCCCTGATGGGCGGTGGCGGCCTGGCGGCGCTGTTCAGCCCGTTGCTGGCGCACCACTTCCAGCATTGGCAGGTAGGCCTGGGCCTGTGGCTGGTGCCGGCGCTGCTGGCCCTGCTGCTCTGGCTGGCGCGTCCGCTGCCGAGCCCGGCCCCGGCCGTTCCCGGACGGGCCACCGGCTTGCTCCGCCAACGCCGCGCCTGGTTGCTGGCGGTGTATTTCGGCCTGGTGAACTGCGGCTACATGAGCATGGTCGCCTGGCTGCCGGCCTACTACCAGCAGCTGGGCTGGAGCCCCACCCGCAGTGGTTCGTTGCTGGCCTTCATGACCATTTTCCAGGTGCTCGCGGCGTTGACCATGCCCGCCTTGGCGCAGCGCAGCATCGACCGACGACCACTGCTGTCGGTGAGCCTGATCGCCCAGGCGCTGGGCTTCGCCGGCCTGATCTGGGCGCCGGTGGAGCTGTTCGCGCTCTGGGTGGCGCTGATCGGCTTCGGCCTGGGCGCCTGCTTCGCCCTGAGCCTGATCCTCACCCTCGACCACCGCGCCGACCCGCGCGAGGCCGGCCAACTGGCGGCCTTCGTGCAGGGCGTGGGCTTCCTGATCAACGCCGTGTCGCCCTGGCTCAGCGGCTGGCTGCGGGAGCTGACCGGCGGCTTCGCGGCCTCCTGGCTGGTGCTGCTGGTGGGCGTGCTGCTGATGCTCGGCCTGACCCGGGTGTTCAGCCCCGTCAGCTATCGGCCGCTGGCGAAGTCGATGGTGAAACAGGCTACGAACTGGTAGGAGCCCACCTCGGGCTCCCGGCCCCCGGATAACCGGTCCCGCACGGCGCGCCAACTGCGGCTATACCCACTGAAAGGTCCCACACGCGGCACCAGCCGTGGCTTCGAGGGCCTGTCCGGGAGAGCCGCATGTCAGAAACTGCCAAAACCGCAATAGTCACGGGTGCGTCCCGGGGTATCGGCGCCGCCATTGCCAGGCGCCTGGCCGCCGAGGGCATCCAGGTAGTGGTCAATTACGCGTCGCGGCCGGAAGCCGCGGAGCAGGTGGTGGATGACATACGTCGAGCCGGGGGCAAGGCCTACCCCGTGCTGGCCGACGTCAGCGACCCGGTGGCGGTCGCGGTGCTCTTCGACCAGACGGAGATGGAGTTCGGCGACATCGATATCCTGGTGAACAATGCCGGGGTGATCCAGCCCGGCCTGGTGCCCCTGGCCGATACCGACATCGCGCTCTACGACCGCTTGTTCGCGATCAATACGCGCGGCACCTTCAACACCCTGAAACTGGCGGCCACCCGCCTGCGCAGCGGTGGGCGCATCGTCAACCTCTCGAGCAGCGTGGTGGATATGCGCCTGCCGGGCTACGCCGCCTACGCCGCGTCCAAGGCGGCGGTGGAAACCATGAGCGCGATCTTCGCCCGCGAACTGCGCGGGCGGAACATCTCGGTGAACTGCGTGGCGCCGGGACCGACGGCCACCAATCTGTTTCTCGAAGGCAAGCCCCAGGGACTGGTGGAGCGCCTGACCCGCCAGGCCCCGCTGGAGCGCCTGGGCAACCCCGAGGACATCGCCAACCTGGTGGCCTTCCTGGTGGGGCCGGAAGGCTCCTGGGTCAATGGCCAGACGATTCGCGCCAACGGCGGCATCATCTGAGTGATCGGGAGGCCGTCATGAAGGGCTACCAGCTCACCCTCTACACCCAGCAGAACCGCCGGCACCAGGGGCGGATGCTGGCCGACTGGATAGTCGGCGTGGCCATGGAAATGGGCCTGCGTGGCGCCACCCTGGTCTCCGGTATCGAGGGCTTCGGCCACACCGGGCAGTTGCATTCCCGTCACTTCTTCGAGATGGCCGACCAGCCGATGCTGATCCTGCTGGCCCTCACCGAGGCTGAATGCGACGCCCTGCTCAAGCGCCTGGAGGAGGAAGGCGTGACGCTGTTCTACGTTCGCGTGCCCGCCGAGTTCGGCCTGCTGGGCGCGCCGCTGGATACCTGAGCCGGGGCTCTGCGACAATCGGCGCCTTTCCCAGGCCAAGACCCCGCCATGAACCCCGAAGACCTGCTGCTCCTGGTCACCCGCGAAATGCCCTACGGCAAGTACAAGGGCCGCCTGCTCGCCGACCTGCCCGGGCACTACCTCAACTGGTTCGCCCGTGAGGGTTTCCCCAAGGGGGAGATCGGCCGCTTGCTGATGCTGATGCAGGAGATCGACCACAACGGCCTCAAGCCGCTGCTGGAGCCGCTGCGCAAGAAGCGCTGAGGCCGTAGGTTGTGGCTGAGCGACGCGAAGCCCAACACCCTGCCTTCCCCTCGTTGGGCCGCGCTGCGCTTGGCCGCAACCTACAGGTATGGTCCTACGAGCGCCGGCCCGCCAGCGACGGTTGCTCGCCATAGAGGCGCTTGAACAGCGAGGAGAAATGGCTGGAGCTGGCAAAGCCCAGGTCCAGCGCCAGGGTGGTGATGCTCTGTTGCGGGTCCTGCTTGAGCCGGCGCCGCGCCTCGGCCAGGCGCAGGGAGAGGAAGAACTGCTGGGGCGTGGCCTGGGCGATCTGCCGGAAGCAGTACTGCAGGGTGCGGTGGCTGGTGTTGAGCGCCTGGCACAGCTCCAGCATGGACAGCGGCAGGTCGAGGTTGGCCTGCATGATCTCCACCGCCGCCAGCACCAGGCGCCGGCGTTGCTCCAGGGAGCGGGGCAGGGTGGCGCCGCTGTGGCCGGGGCCGCGCAGCACTTCGTCCAGTCCTTGCAGGGTGTAGTCCAGCGCCGACATCACGGTGCGCACGCTCTGTTCGGCGGAGCGCGGGTCGCACTCGGCGCGCTCGAAGGCGCCGATGGAGGCGCAGAGGTCCTGGCGCAGGCCCTGGGCGGCCAGGGGCGAGATGTCCAGGCGGCTGCGGCCGAGGGCCTGTTCCAGGCGTTCCTGTTCTTCCGCGCCAAGCAGTCGGGCCAGCAATTCACGGTCCACCGTCAGTCCGAGCATGCCGATCTCGCCGGAGGCGCAGATCTCCATTTCCCGACCGCCTTCCAGCACCAGCAGGGTGTCGTGGCGCAGCGCGCCGCCGTTGAACAGCGAGTCGTCGCCCACTTGCAGCGGCAGGCCGAACACCACCTGGCCCGTCGGCGGCGTCATGTTCTCGTGCAGGTGCAGGTTGGAGTGCTCGTAGATCAGCGAGGCGCCCGCCAACTGGATATGCACCAGTTCGGCGTGCAGCCGGCCACGGCCCAGTTGGGTGTAGTCCTGGCTCCAGCCGGCCAGGGCGCCGGCCAGCTCGTCGGAGTCGGATGCCTGGTGTCGGGCAATGCCTGTCATGGTGGTTCACCTGTGGATCGCGGCCGGTGGACGCTCCGCACCATCATGGCGGAGCGTCGCGCGGTTGGCTTTGACCTGCGCGCCAGGCCCTTGTGCGTCCCTGCCAGGCGCTGGCGCGGCGATCAACGGCGCTGGTCGAGGTAGGCCCGCGCCAGGCGGCAAGCCCGTTCCACCAGCAGGGGGCCCAGTTCCTCGGCTGTGCGGCTCTCCCGCCGGGTGTGGATCCAGCCCAGGTAGGTGAGGCCCCGCAGGGCGAGGAACAACGGCAGGGTGGCGCGGTCGTCCGCGCCCAGCGGTTTCACCGAATGGTAGCCGGCCAGCAGCGCCGCCTGGATTTCGGTGTAGCGCGGATCGTCCAGGCAGAAGTACAGCGCCGTGGCCAACTCGAACATGTGCCAGCCGAAGCCGGCGTCGTCGAAGTCGATCAGGTGCAGCTGGGCGTCGTCCAGCAACAGGTTCTCCGGGACCAGGTCGGCGTGGATCATGCCGAAGTTGTCCAGGCTGCGGCCGTAGCGGCGCAGGTCGACACGGGCGGCCTGGCGGGTGGCCTGCAGCAGGTCGCGCTGGGCGTCGTCGAGCAGGTCGAGTTCCCAGTACGGCCCCCAGAAGGGCCGTTGGCCCACCAGGCCTTCTTCGTCCCAGGCGTGGCGACTGAATGCGTTGGGCTGCTCCCAGCGGGCGGAACTCTGGTGGATGCGTGCGGCCACCGCGCCGGTGTCGAAGAACAGCCCGGCCACGTCGGTCTCCACCTCCAGGCCGTGCTCGGCCGAACCGATGCTGGCGCCGCCCAGCCAGCCGAGCATGTCGACATAGCGGGCTTCGTCCAGCTCGTCGCTGTGCACCCGGGTCAGGTGCTCGCCGTCGCGGGTACGGATGATCTGCGGCACGCGGATGCCGTCGGCGGCCAGGGCTTCCATCCACTGCAGCTCGGAGCGCAGGGCCTCTTCCGAGTGGTAGCCGTCGCGGTGCACGCGCAGGGCGCAACGTCCGCCGTCGCTGCGGGTGGCGCAGAACACTGCGTTCTCGCGGTACTTGATCAGGTCGAGGCCGACGAAGTCGCCGTCCCACTGGCGCAGCGCGGCCAGGGCCAGGCGTTGCAGGCTGGCCACCTGCTGCTCGTGGTCGAGGGTATTGAAATGACTCATGGCACTGACCTCAGAGTTCGCCCAGGACGCTGTCCAGGGTGTCGATGAACAGGTCCGCGTCGCTGCGGGAGAACACCAGCGGCGGACGGATCTTCAGCAGGTTGTCGTCGGGGCCGATCTTGCTGATCAGCACGCCGCGCTCGCGCATCTGGTTGACCAGGCGCCGCGCTTCGGGACCGGCCGCTGCCTTGGTATTGCGGTCGCGCACCAGTTCCACGGCGTAGAACAGGCCGGTGCCGCGCACGTCGCCGATGATCGAGTGCCGGCCGGCCAGGCGCTCCAGGCCGGCCGCCAGGTGCGCGCCCACCTCGCGGGCGTTGCGCAGCAGCTGCTCGTCCTCGATCACCGAGAGCACCGCGTCGCCCACGGCGGCGGCCACCGGCGAACCGCCGAAGGTGTTGAAGTAGAGGTTGCGTCCGCCGAAGGCCTCGACCCGCTCGCGGCTGGCCACCAGCCCGGCCAGGGGGAAACCGTTGCCCATGGGCTTGCCCAGGGTGACGATGTCCGGCACCACGGCGTGGGCCTGGTGGCCCCACATGTGCTTGCCGGTGCGGCCGAAGCCGGCCTGCACTTCGTCGACGATCAGCAGGCCGCCGGCCTCGTGCACCAGCGCGGCGATGCGCTCGACGTAGCCGGCGGGCAGGCGCGGCAGCCCTTCGTTGGCGAACAGGGTGTCGATCAGCATTGCCGCCAGCTGCACGCCCTGGGCCTGGAGCGACTCGATGGCCTCGGCCACGCGGGCGACGTACTGGTCGGCCAGCTCGCTGGCCGAGGTGCCGGCCGGCGCCCGGTACAGGCAGGGGATGGGCACCGCCCGGGCGAACGGCGAAAAGGGCTCGGAACTGGGCAGGGCGGTGGTCACTTCGGCCAGGCAAGTGGTGTTGCCGTGGTAGTTGTAGTTGCTGACGATCACCCCCTTGCCGCCGGTGCAGAAGCGCGCCATGCGCAGGGCCAGTTCGTTGGCCTCGCTGCCGGTGCAGGTGAACATCGCGCAGTCCAGCGCGGGGGCGAACGTGGCGGTCAGGCGCTCGGCATAACCGACGATGCGTTCGTTCAGGTAGCGGGTATGGATGTTCAGGGTCGCCGCCTGGCTTGCCATGGCCTCCACCACGCGGGGGTGGCAGTGGCCGACGCAGGGCACGTTGTTGTAGACGTCCAGGTAGCGCTTGCCGGCGTCGTCATGGAGCCACACACCCTGGCCGCTCACCAGGTTCAGTGGCTGGTCGTAGAACAGCGGCGACTGGTCGCCCATGGCGCGGTGGCGACGTTGCAGCAGGGTCTGTTCAGACATGGTCGGGGTTCTCCGAAACGATGGGTTTGGCGACGCGCGCGGCGCGCACCAGGTAGTTGATGACCAGGGCCACCGCGAGCAGGCCGAGGGCGCTGAGCATTTCGATCTCGAGCTGGAAGCAGGCGGCGATCACCACCAGGGTCAGCAGCATGCCCAGGCCTGCGATCAGCGGGCCGCCGGGCAGGCGGAAGGGGCGCGGCAGGTGCGCATGGCTGCGACGCATGCGGATGTAGGCGGCGAACAGGAACAGGTGGCAGCTGCACAGCAGCAGGACCACGCAGAGCAGGAGCTTTTCCGGGCTGACCAGGGTCAGCGGCAGGCCGATGGCGGCCAGGCTCTGCAGGGCCACATGGGGCGAGCCACGGCGGTTGGTGCGCGCCAGGGCGGCGGGGAGATAACCGTCGCGGGCCAGGGCGAAGAGCTGGCGGGACGCGGAATAGACCACCGAGAAGAAGGTCGCCAGCAGGCCGCAGATGGCGCCGATGCCGACCAGGCGCGCCAGCCAGCTGGAGGCGTCGTAGCCACCGCTGTGGGTCATGGCGGCGTACAGCGGGTCCGCTGCCGTGCCCACCACCTGCACACCGGCGGCGCCGGGAGCGCAGATCAGCACGGTGATGGCGGTGAGCAGCAGGGTGGCGACCGCCGCCAGGATGCCGCGGGACATGGCCCGGCCCGGATCGGCCGCTTCCTCGGCGGCGGAGCTGACCTGCTCGATGCAGATGAACATCCAGATGGCGAAGGGCACGCAGGCGAAGACGCCGTGCAGGCTGACCGATTCACTGAAGCCACCGGCGCCCAGCAGGTTGGCGGTGTCCAGTTGCGGCAGCATGGCGCCGCCGAACACCAGCAGGGTCACGGCGGCGACGGCCCCGGCCAGCAGGGTGACGCCGAGGGCCTCGCCCACGCCGCGGATATGGATGCCGATGATCAGGGCGAACAGCGCCACCTTCACCGGCCAGCCACCGAAGCCGAACACCGACTCCATATAGGACGCCACGAAGGTGGCGGCGGCGCCGGTGCCGATGGTCAGCGCCAGGGCGCAGGCCGAGCCCACCAGGTAGCCGACGAAGGGGCCGAAGGCGCTTTGTGCATAGGCGAACACACCGCCGGCATGGGGCATGGCCGTGGACAGTTCGCTGATGCACAGCGCCAGTCCGCAGCTCAGCGCCGCCATCAGCAGGGTGGCCAGGAGCATGTTGGCCCAGCCGTTGTCGGCGAGGCCGAAGTTCCAACCGGAGAATTGGCCGGCGATTACCAGGGAGATGCCGAGCCCCGCGATCTGGGGCCAGCCGAGTACAGCTTTCTTGAGCATGGCGGTATGTCCTTCTTGTTTTTGTGTAGGCGGCACAGGCGCGGGCGGTCGGTGCCGGGTGCGCTGACGTTAAGGCGGGGACGGAGGGGGCGATATAAGGAATGCGCAAAGTGCGCGGGGGAGCGCAATCCGGTGCGGATCAGTTCAGGCGACGACGCCTGACCGCCAGCAACACCAGGGCCGCCACGCAGAAGGCCGCGCCGGCAAGGAAGGTGCTGGCCGCCCCCTGGCTCTGCCACAGCCAGCCCGCCAGGACGCTCGCCACCAGCAGGGCGGCGCCGCTGGCGAGGTTGAACAGGCCGAAGGCGGTGCCCTTGAGGTGCCCGGGCGTGGTTGCGGCCACCAGGGCGGCGAGGATGCCCTGGCTGAAGCCCATGTGCAGACCCCAGAACGCCACCCCGAGCAAGAGCGGGAGCGGCGAGTCGGCCCGGGCCAGCAGCAGGTCGGCGATGATCAGCAGGACCAGGGAGAAAGCCAGCAGCCGAGTTGGCGCGATGCGGTCGGCGTACTTGCCGGCGGGGTAGGCCGAGAGCATGTAGACGCCGGCCATCACCACCATCACCAGGGGCACCCAGGTGGCGGGCAAGCCCGCGTCCTGGGCGCGCAACACCAGGAACGCCTCGCTGAAACGGGCCAGGCTGAACAGGGCGCCCAGGCCCACCACCCACCAGTAGGCCGCCGGGAAGTCACGCCAGGCCCGCCAAGTGATGGGCGATCGCAGGCGCTGGGAGGCTTGCGTACCGGCCGGCTCCTGCACGCCGAACAGGATCAGGCCCACCGACAGCAGCGCCGGCAGCACGGCGAACCAGAGCACCAGGGCGATATCGCCGGCCAGGGCGATCATCAGCAGGATGGCCAGCAAGGGGCCGAGAAAGGCGCCCACGCTGTCCATGGCCTGGCGCAGGCCGAAGCAGGCTCCGCGAATCCGCGCCGGGGCCACGTCGGCCACCAGCGCATCACGGGGCGCGCCACGGATTCCCTTGCCGACCCGGTCCAGCAGGCGCGCGAACAGCACCTGATCGGCCGAGGCGGCGAGGGGGAACAGCGGCTTGGTCAGCGCCGCCAGGCCATAGCCGAACAGCACCAGGCCCTTGCGCTTGCCCAGGTAGTCGCTGATGGCGCCGGAGAACACCTTGACGATCATCGCGGTGGCCTCGGCCAGGCCTTCGATCAGGCCGACCGCGAGCATGCTGGCACCGAGGCTGCCCACCAGGAACAGCGGCAACAGGCTGTGCACCAGCTCGGAGGACAGGTCCATGAACAGGCTGACGAAGCCCAGGGCCCAGACCGTACGCGGGATGCGTGATGCGAGGGTGGTAGCGGGCATGTCCCTGTCCTGTGACGGCCTCTGGATTCAGTAGGATGGGTTGAGCCTGCGATACCCATCGACCGATGTGATGGGTATCGCTCCGCTCAACCCATCCTACGGTCCTACGTTCTGGATTCAGGTTAGGCGCGAATTGGTCGGGGACGCGATGAGCATTCGTGGATGGGAGTCGATGGGTATCGCTCCGCTCAGCGGAACGCCGCCCGCCCCATCTCCTGCGAACTCGGGGCTTCTCGTCCGGATCGGTAGCCCGGATGCAATCCGGGAGCGGTATGCACCCTTGTCCCCGGATTTCATCCGGGCTACGAACCTGCGATCTACGCGGGGCTGCCATCCCGCTCGGCGAGGCGGTAGCCGACGCCGTGGATGGTGTGCAGCAGGGGCCGGGCAAAGGGCTTGTCGAGCACCTGGCGCAACTGGTGGATATGGCTGCGCAGGCTGTCGCTGTCCGGGCAGTTGTCGCCCCAGAGCGCCTCTTCCAGCACTTCCCGGCGCACCACCGCAGGGCTCTTGCGCATCAGGATGCCCAGCAGCTTGTGGCCGATGGGGTTGAGCTTGAGCGCCTGGCTCGAGCGCGTGGCTTCCAGGGTGTCGAGGTCGTAGCTGAGGTCGGAGACCTGCAGCCTGGACTTGCGCCCGCCATGGCTGCGGCGCACCACGGCCTCGATGCGGGCGACCAGTTCGGAGAGGGCGAAGGGCTTGACCAGGTAGTCGTCGGCGCCGGATTTCAGCCCGGCCAGGCGGTCGTCCAGGGTGTCGCGGGCGGTGAGCATGATGATCGGCGTGTCCTTGCGCGCCTCCTGGCGCAGGCGGCTGCACAGTTGCAGGCCGTCCATGCCGGGCAGCATCAGGTCGAGCACGATCAGGTCGTAGTGCTGGGTGGTGGCCAGGTGCAGGCCGGTCAGCCCGTCCTGGGCGCAGTCCACGCCGTAGCCCTTGAGCTGGAGGTAGTCCAGTACGTTGGCCAGGATGTCCCGGTTGTCTTCGATGACCAAGATGCGCAAATCGATTCCCCTGTCCGGCGCCTGCGCGCCGTTGATGATTTTTTCACGAAGCCTTTACCAGATGCTCACGGGTGCCTGTTCAGACTGCCGCGGTCCCCTCTGACCAAGGTCCTCCGATGTCCACTTCACGTCCCTTCAATTTCCTGCTCTGGAGCGCCTTGCCGCTGGCGGCCATGGCGCTCCTGCTGGTGGTCGACGTGCCCCACCTCGATTTCGCCCTGGCACGTTTGTTCTACGACCCGCAGGGCGGCTTCATCGGCCGCCACAGCGCCTTCCTCGAAGACGTGCTGCACGACCGCGCCAAGCAGGCGGTGATCGGCCTTGGCGTGCTGGCCGTGGCGGGCCTCCTGATCAGCCTGCTGCCCACCCGACTGCGCCAGTGGCGCCGGCCGCTGGGCTACCTGGTCCTGGCCCTGGGCCTGTCCACCGCCATCGTCACGCCGCTGAAGGCGGTGACCGCGGTGCAATGCCCCTGGAGCCTCACCGAGTTCGGCGGCGTGGAGCCCTACTCGCCGTTGCTCGGCCACCATCCCTATGTCGACAAGCCCGGTCGTTGCTGGCCCGGTGGCCATGCCTCGGCGGGCTTCAGCCTGCTGGCCCTGTACTTCGCCCTGCGTGATCGCCGTCCGCGCCTGGCGCGGGTTGCCCTGGTGGCGGCACTGGCCCTGGGCAGCCTGTTTTCCCTGGGGCGCATGATGCAGGGCGCGCATTTCCTCTCCCATAACCTCTGGACCTTGCTCTTCGACTGGATGATCAGCCTGGTCTGCTACCGCCTGGTGCTCTATCGCCCGGCGCCGGTGGCCTTGCCATCGCCTGGGCCTGAGCTGGCCGATCCTTCCTGAGTTGACTACTGCGGGCGCCGCCGGAGTTCCAGAATCCGGTTGCGGCCCTGCTCGGCGACCAGGTAGCGGCCCGCCGCGGTCTCGACGATGGTCTGCGGCGAGCGCAGGTGGGAAAGCACCACCTCGAGCCGGCCATTGCTGTCCAGGCGCAGCACCCGCGCCATGTGGGTGGCGTCTTCGGTGATCCACAGGCCGTCGTGGTTGCAGAGCATGAAACCGGGTTCGCGCAGGCCATCGAGCACCACCGGGTCGCGCCCGTTGGCCGCCAGCAGGCGGACCTGGCCACGCCCCTTCTCGCTGTAATACAGCCGGCCGTCCGGGCAGGAGGCCACCGCCTCGGCTTCGTGCAGGCCGCGGCGCAATGTGGTCACGCTGTCGGTCTGCGGGTCGTAGCGCAGCAGGCGGCCGTTGCCGTGGAGGTCTTCCACCGCGTACAGGTAATGGCCGTCGCTGGTGAGGCCCTCGACGCTATCGGCGCTGAACAGTTGCCGGGTGCCCTGCGGGTTCATCCAGTTCACCGGGTGCCGGCCCTGTTCCTGGCTGAACGCCACGCCGCCCATGTAGCTCGCCATGCCGTCGGGGTTGGACAGGCCGGACTCCACCGCGCCGAGATGGCCGGTGGGGCTGTAGCGGAGGATTCGTCCCTTGCCGTCCTGATGCTCCTGGCTGATGTAGAGGTTGCCCTGGTCGTCGGGCAGCAGTGCGCTGACCCGTTCGATATCGCCCAGGTACAGGCTGTAGTGCCAACCTTCCCCGGCGCTGGCCGGGTACAGGTGACGCCAGGCGGGAACCCCTGCGCTCACCAGCAGGGCCAGGGCGAAGGCTGCCAGCAGCCATCTCGCGGCATGGCGGTCGAGGAGCAGCATCAGCCAGTCGACAGGCTGTCGCGGCCGCTTGCCGAAGGGCGAGCGGCGGACGGGAAGGGAAGTGGTCTCTGCGGTCATGGGACGCTCCGTCGCTCAGGGCGTCTGCTGCCATGGCGGGAATGGGGAGGCGCCCAATCTAGGGGAGAGGCTGTAGTGGCAGGATCAAAAGACTGTGAAAAAAACGTCAAATGACGTCTTTTTCGCGTACCCGCGTGCCTGCCACGGCTAGCCCTGGCGGCGACAGCCTGCGAACAGGTCCAGGCCGCCCTTGTACTCCTCAGTTTGCACCTGCAGCAGGCCCAGCATCGAGTGGAACAGGTTGTCCTGGCTCAGCGGTTTGTCCCGCGCCTGCTCCAGGCACTGGGTGTCCAGGGCGAAGTCCTCGCGGTAGCTGTCGGAGAACCAGGTGAGCAGGGGCACGTGCTTCTGCTGGTCGGGTGCCAGCAGGTAGGGCGTACCGTGGAGATACAGGTTGTATTCCCCCAGGGACTCGCCGTGGTCGGCGATGTAGAGCATGGCGGTATCGAGCTTGTCCTGGTTGCTGCGCAGCAGGTCGATCAGGCCGGACAGCAGGTAGTCGGTGTAGACCAGGGTGTTGTCGTAGGCATTGACGATGCTCTGCTGGCTGCAGTCGTTCAGGGCGTTGCTGGTGCACACCGGGGTGAACTTCTCGAAGCGCGAGGGATAGCGCTTGTGGTACTCCGGGCCGTGGCTGCCCATCTGGTGCAGGACCAGCACGGCGTCGTCCTTGAGCTGGTCGATGTAGGCCTGCAGGTCCTTGAGGAGGATTTCGTCGTGGCATTCGCCACCGCTACAGAAGGCCGGGTCCTTGCGGTGGCTGAGGTTTTCCCCGGCGACCCGGTCGCAGGTGCCCTTGCAGCCGGACTGGTTGTCGCGCCAGGTGACCGCAAGGCCGGCATGGCCGAGCACATCCAGCAGGCCCTCCTGGCTGCGCGCCTTGGCGGCGTCGTAACCGCCACGGCCCATGTTGGAGAACATGCAGGGCACGGACACGGCGGTTTCGGTGCCGCATGAGCGAACGTTGCCGAAGGCGATGAGCCCCTCCTGACCCTTGAGCAGGGGGGTGGTGTCACGCCCGTAGCCGAGGACGCCGAAGTTCTCCGCCCGCGCGCTTTCGCCGATCACCAGCACGGTGAGCGACTTGCGCTGGTGGGCCTGCCAGGCCGGTGCCTTGCGCGCATCGGTGCCGATCTGCCGCAGGGGTTCCTTGGCCACCACCAGTTGCTCGCGCAGGTAGCCGTAGGAGGCGTGCAGGTAGTTGCTGGGCACCACCAGCAGGCGCAGTTCGTGGTGATTGCGAAACAGGGAGGCCAGGCCCTGGTAGTTGAGCAGTGCCACGCCCGCCAGCACCACCATCGAGCCCAGCGCCAGGCCCAGCTTGCCGAGGAGTTCGCGACGCAGCGGCTGGCGGCGGACGGGCAGCTTCCACAGCAGCCAGCTGGGCAGCACGCCGAGGATGAGGATGAACAGCGCCATCTTGACCGAGAGCAGGTCGCGTACTTCGTTGACGTCGGTTTCCGCGACGTTGCGCAGCATGTTGGCGTCCACCAGCACGCCGTACTGGCTCATGAAGTAGGCCACGCCGGAGCTTGCGAGGAACAGGGCGATCAGCACCGGCTTGAACAGCCAGCGGAACGACACCAGCGCCAGGACGAAGTTGAACACCGCCAGCACCATGACGCCGAACGCCACGCGCATGCCGAGGCCATCGGCATCCGCCGGGACGATGGAGAAGATGTGTTTCCACAGGGGGACGTTGTAGAGGGAGAGCAGCAGCAGGCTGGCAAGGAAGGTGAGGCTTTCGGGGCGAAGTGAAATGCGCTGGAACATGGGATTGCCGCTCGCTGTGGGACTGCGTATCCGTCATGGACACGGCGCGGAGCTTAGGTAGGCGGCTATCAATAATTCGTTAAGAAAACCTCGGGAAAATGTTGGGTTTGTGAAGAGGTTGTCGGGGGGCTGTAGCGCAGGCTGCGGCGTCCTCCTCTCCCATCGGGAGAGGAGGATCGGGCGGAGGGCTTACTGGGCGGCCACTTCCGGCAGTACCGGCACGAAGTCCAGTTGCAGGCGTTCGCTGCTCCAGGCGCGGACCTGGTTGGTCAGCTCCAGGTCGTTGTTCAGCTTGCGGCCGTAGGAGGGAATGATCTCCTGCAGTCGGGCCTGCCACTCGGGGCTGCGTACCTGCTCCTTGAAGGTCTTCTCCAGCACGCTGAGCATGATCGGCGCGGCGGTGGAGGCGCCCGGCGAGGCACCCAGCAGGGCGGCGATGCTGCCGTCGGCGGAGCTGACCACTTCGGTGCCGAACTGCAGCACGCCACCTTTCTCGGCGTCCTTCTTGATCACCTGCACGCGCTGGCCGGCGGTGAGCAGTTCCCAGTCCTGGTCGCGAGCGCCTGGGAAGTACTCGCGCAGTTCATCCATGCGGTCGGCCTGGCTGAGCATCAGCTGGCCGATCAGGTAGGTGCTCAGCGGCAGGTTGTCCAGGCCGGCATGGGTCATGGGCCCGATGTTGTGGGTGGTCAGGGCGCTGAACATGTCCAGCAGCGAGCCGTGCTTGAGGAACTTGGTGGAGAAGGTGGCGAAGGGTCCGAACAGCAGCACTTTCTGGCCATCGATCACGCGGGTATCCAGGTGCGGCACGGACATGGGCGGCGAGCCGACCGACGCCTTGCCGTACAGCTTGGCCTGATGCTGGGCCACCACCTCGGGATTGCGGGTGACGAGGAACTGGCCGCCCACCGGGAAACCGGCGTAGCCGTCGGCTTCCGGGATGCCGGATTTCTGCAGCAGCTTGAGGGCGCCGCCACCGGCGCCGATGAAGACGAACTTGGCATTCACGCGGGTTTCGGCCGCGCCGTTGGCGAGGTCTGCCACGGTGACGCTCCAGGAGCCGTCGTCGTTGCGCTCGATGTCACGCACTTCGTGTTGCAGCTTCAGCGCCACCTTGTCGCTTTTGGTCAGGGAGCCGATGAGCTGGCGGGTGATCTCGCCGAAGTTCACGTCGGTGCCGATGGCCATGCGGGTGGCGGCCACCTTCTGCTCGGCCGAACGGCCTTGCATCGCCAGCGGGACCCACTTGCGGATCTGCTCGTGGTCCTCGGAGTACTCCATGCCACGGAACAGCGAGGAGTGCTGCAGGGCTTCATGGCGTTTCTTGAGGAAGGCGATGTTGTCGTCACCCCAGACGAAGCTCATGTGCGGCACGGCGTTGATGAAGGACTTGGGGTTGGCGAGCACGTTGCGCTCGACCTGGTAGGCCCAGAACTGCTTGGAGATCTCGAAGGATTCGTTGATCGCCACGGCCTTGCTGATGTCGATGCCGCCATCGGCGGTTTCCGGGGTGTAGTTCAGCTCGCAGAAGGCGGAGTGGCCGGTGCCCGCGTTGTTCCAGGGGTTGGAGCTTTCCGCGGCGACCTGGTCCAGGCGCTCAACGATGTCGATGGTCCAGCCCGGTTCCAGTTCGTGGAGGTAGGTGCCGAGGCTGGCGCTCATGATGCCGGCGCCGATCAGCAGCACGTCGACCGACTTCTCCGGCTCGGGTTGCTTGGCACAGCCGAGCACCGTGAGGCAGAGGAGGCCTAGGAGGAGTTTTTTCATGGGACTGTCCCTTTGCGGTTTCTCGAAAAGGGCGGTGCAAGGGCAAAAGTCGTGCCGGAATCAGGAGAAGGCCGTGAAACGATTCATCTGGCGGCTTTATTGGGCTTCAGTGGGGTGCTGGGTGGCGGGAATCCGCCCGGTCGGGGTGATTCGAGGGACTGGCAGGGCGGATTTCCGCCAGGCGATGGAGTCATGCGCATCGGCGGTGGATCACCCCCGATCGATCCGGAAGCGGCAGACCTGGCCCTGGCGCACCATGCATTCGAGGTGCGCTACCTCGCCGCCACCCAGGGCGCCGATCAGCGCCAGGTCGAGTTCGCAGACTTCCGGGTGGGCGGCCGCCAGGTGATGGAACACGCAGTTGTGGGCGACTATCTCCGGTTCGCCCCTGGAGCGCAGGATGATCTCTGCCTCGTATCCGGCCTGGTTCATGTGCTCGGCAATGCGCGTCTCGTCCACCACCTTGGTTTCCATCCCGGCGGCCAGCTTGCGGCCCAGTCCGCGCATCAGGCGCAGCAGGGCGTCGTGGCCGATGAGGCCGGCCACTTCGCCGATCAGCAGGTCGGCCAGCAGTTGGTATTGGCGCGGAAACAGCTCCCGGCCGTGCGCGCTGAGCTGATAGAGCTGCTCGGGGCGGCGGCCGGTGGGTCGGGTTTCGCCCCGCAGGACCAGCCCGTCACGCTCCAGCGCGGCCAGGTGCTGGCGGATCGCCGTGCGGGTCACCGCCAGGTGGTTGGCCAGTTCGTCGATGCTCATGCCGCCCGGCTGGTAGAGCAGGGCGCCGAGCAGGTCCTGTTGGGTGCGTCCCATTCCCTGAAGCATCGATTACCTCGTCAGAACTTGTCGGGGAACTGTTTGACCAGCGCGGCACCGAGGGTGTCCGCCAGGACCAGCATATGCTTGCGCATCGCTTGCCAGGTCATGGCTTCGCCGGCGAAGCCGCCTTTGGCGAGCTGGTCGATCTGCGCCACATGATGCCCGCCATGGGCGCCGAGCATGCTCACCAGGGCGTCTTCGGGCAGGTTGGGGTTGGCGTCGGAAAGGAACTTGGCGATGGCCTTGGCATTGCTGGTCAGCTCAGCCACGGCAGCCTTCTTGCCGGCGTCGTTCTTCGCCAGCGTGGCGTCGCTGTAGCCCTTGATGGCGCCCCAGTGCCCGGCCAGCAGTTTCAGCAGCTGGTCCGCCGCCGGTTGGCCGTAGAGCGGGGCGATGCTGCCCGCGATGGCCTTGGCGTTGTCCACCACCTGGGTGGCGGCGACTTCCGCCTGCTGGCGCTGGCCGGTCTGGTTGGCGACGGCGTAGTTCCTGACCCAGAAAATGTGTTCCACCCAGAGGTCGCGCAGCGCCAGGCGCGTGGTCAGCGCGGGGCTCTCGGCGCTGGCGCCGGTTTGCTGGGCGGCCGGGCTCCAGCTGGGTTGAACGAGTGCGACAAGCAGGAGTAAAGCCAGTGTCCCGAGTTTCATGACGGAATCCTCGCGTGGTGGATTGTCCTACAAAATCAATTAAAGCATAAAAAAATGCCATTAGTGGTTTTGTAGAAGAATCCGCCAGACGGCAGGCCTCAGGGCTTCTTGTGCAGCCAGCTGAGAAAGCCGCCTTTCTTGATCGCCTGGGGCTTTTGCAGCAGCAGGTTGCGGCTGGCCTGCTCGCGGAAGCCGCGCAGGCGGCCGAGGGCGGCGCGGACTTCGACCCGGGCGTCCAGGCAGCTGCGGATGGCTTCCTTGTCGATGCGGTAGAGCACGCAGGAGGAGAGGGCGGTGAAGCGCGCCTGGGATGGCGCGTCGCCGCCGATGCCTTCCTCGCCGAGGATTTCCCCGGGGCCCATGCGCCCGGCTTCCAGCATGTCGGCGCCATCGGGCACCGCCGCCGAGATCACCCCGGTGCCGATCACCAGCAGGCCGTCGGCCACTTCGCCGACCTCCAGCACCACCTGCCCGGCGGAGAAGGCCAGCGGCGCCATGACCTGGGCCAGTTCGTCCTTCTCGGTGGCGCTCAGGGCGCGGAACACCTTCACCTCCTCCAGCAGCAGGCGCGGCCGCGACCAGGGCTGGGGCGGGGCGCCGTCGCCGGTGGCGATGCCGGCCGCTTCCAGGTGGCGGTGGGCGAGGTCGAACATCAGGTTGCGCACCTCGGTCTTGTTCTCGCCGGTGCGGATGAATCCGCTGATCTCGTACTCCACGGCACTCAGGTCCGAGCCCTTGATCGCCACCTTGGGCTTGGGGTTGGCCAGCAGTGCGCTGACGCCCTGCAGCGTCCTGTCCAGGGCATCGAGCACCCGGCGTGGGCGAATCTGCGAGGAAACCTTGAGGCTGATGGAGACGCCGGTGAGCTCGTAGGGGCGGCTGAAGTTGTGCACCTTGGTCTTGGCCGCCACCGAGTTGGGGATCACCACGGTACTGCCCTGGCCGGTGAGCAGGTGGGTGGCGCGCCAGTCGATTTCCACCACCTTGCCTTCGGTGCCGTCGATGGAGATCCAGTCATCGAGCTGGTAGGGCTTGGTGGTGTTGAGGATGATCCCGGAGAACACGTCGCTCAGGGTGCTCTGCAGCGCGAGGCCGATGACGATGGCCATGACCCCGGAGGTGGCCAGCAGGCCCTTCACCGGCAACTGCAGGACATAGGCCGCCGCGGCGACCACCGCCACCAGGAAGATCATGGCCCCCAGCACGTCCTGCAACAGCCGGCCGGCATGGCCGATGCGCGGCATCAGCAGGCCCAGCGCCACGGTGACGGTGCGCGCGCCGAACAGCCACCAGCCGATTTCCAGCGCGGTGGCCACCAGGTTGAGGGTGGCATCCGGCCAGGGCGGCGGCTGCATGGGGTTCATGCCGGCGTTGATGATCAGTGTGCTGAACAGCACGAAGAAGCCCACGCGGCACAGCACCCGCAAGGTGCGTTGCTCCGAGGGAATGATGCGCCACACCGTCAGGTCGAGCAGGATCAGCACGCCGCTGAAAACCAGGGGGTGGTTCTGGATGAATGTGAGCATGAATTCCCTTCCGCGAATGCGCCGGTGTCACGTTAGCAGAGCTACCCACCGGGCCGATACGGGACCACTGGGCGGATCGCTGGCGCCATCGGCCAGGGCCCGTTGTCTGATGCTGACGAGTCCGTACTTGCAGGGGAGGGCCGGATGGCCAACCGGCTTGCCAGTGGTGCGTTGGCGTTGCTCACGGGTTGCCTGGGACTGCCCGCCCATGGCTGCCCGTCGGGGCAGTACGAGGTCTGCGTGAGCGGCTGCATCTGCCTGCCTGATGCGCGGGAGGTGCTAGGCCCGTTACCCGGGGAAGTGAGCCAGGTGGCCGCCGGGGCCTTGCAGCAATGGATAGTCCAGGCCCGCACGGATGCCCTGGCCAGCGGCGTGGAAGCGATCCCGACGGCCATCCGCGACCAGCTCGCGCCTTACTACGACGCCAGCCTGCTGGACGAAGTGCACTACCGGATCGGCGACAGCAGCGAGCTGGGCACCGCCAGTGCGATGCTCAACGACCCGGACGTCAAGGCCGTGACCCTGGTGGACGTGATCTTGTTCCGAGACCGCGAAGGGGCGTTGCGGGACGTGGCGCTCTGGGCCCACGAGTTGAAGCACGTGCAGCAGTACCGGGAATGGGGTGTGGAAGGTTTCGCGGCGCGCTATGCCGAGGACCCTGACAGCGTGGAAGCGCCGGCCTACGAGGTGCAGACGAAGGTGACCAAGGCGTTGCGGGCAAAGGGGGAGTTGTAGGGGCGAATTAATTCGCCAAGCAGGCCGAAGGCCTGCCCCAGGGGGGCTGCTGCGCAGCCCTTTGGCGATTGAAATCGCCCCTAAAGACAAGCGCGGGCTCAGTCGCGCTTGGGAATGCCCAGGCCACGTTCCACGGCAGGACGCGCCAGGAAGGCGTCCAGCACCCGCCGCACATTGGGGAAGCGCTCGAACCGCACCAGGTCGCCGGCTTCGTAGAAACCCACGAGGTTGCGGATCCAGGGGAAGGTGGCGATGTCGGCGATGCTGTACTGCTCGCCCATGATCCAGGCCCGACCTTCCAGGCGCTGCTCGAGGACGGCCAGCAGACGCGCCGATTCCTGCACGTAGCGGTCCAGCGGGCGCTTGTCCTCGTAGTCCTTGCCGGCGAATTTGTTGAAGAAGCCGATCTGGCCGAACATCGGGCCGATCCCGCCCATCTGGAACATCAGCCACTGGATGCATTCGTAGCGTCCGGCGGCGTCCTGCGGGATCAACTGGCCGGTCTTGTCCGCCAGGTAGATGAGGATCGCGCCGGACTCGAACAACGCCAGCGGGCGGCCATCCGGCCCGTTGGGGTCGAGGATGGCGGGGATCTTGTTGTTCGGGTTGAGGGAGAGGAACTCCGGCGACAGCTGGTCGTTGCGCTCGAAGCTCACCAGGTGCGGCTCGTAGGGCAGGCCGGTCTCCTCCAGCATGATGGAGACCTTGACCCCATTGGGCGTGGGCAGGGAATAGAGCTGCAGCCGGTCGGGCTGGGTCGCGGGCCATTTGCGGGTGATGGTGAAAGCCGACAGGTCTGTCATGGGAACTCCCAGTTGGATAGGGGGATGGTCAACCGTGCCCGTTGCCGGACGGATAGCTCAATCGTCGCGGGTCAGGACTTCCAGCAGTTCGATCTCGAACAGCAGGTTGGAATTGGGGGTGATATGCGCACCGACCTGGCGCTCGCCATAGGCCAGGTGGGCGGGGACGAAGAGTGTGCGCTTGCCGCCGACCTTCATGCCCATGAGGCCGATGTCCCAGCCCTTGATCACCCGGCCGGTGCCGATCACGCACTGGAAGGGCTTGCCGCGGCTGTAGGACGAGTCGAACTCGGTGCCGTCCTCCAGGGTGCCACGGTACTGGGTGGTGATCAGGGCGCCCTTGACCACTTCCTTGCCGTCGCCCAGCTGGATATCGGTTATCTGCAGTTCGTCACTCACGGGGTGTACTCCTAGGTTCGTTGGCCGGGCCCGGCCATTTGCGGGCAGCCTTTTCTCAGGAATCGTCGGTCCTGGCAAGCAAGGCGTTGGCCAGGGGCGCGCCGGCTCCTGGGTATGTCGTGCAACTTGCATGGCGGCCGGATGGGGGATCGTGCAGGACGCCCGCTCCCGACACCTGAAAATGCACGCCATGTTGCTGATTAACAAGAACTTTGCCCGATCCGTCGATTCAGGCACGGCAGCTGCTAGATACAGGGACCCGACCACGCTCACAGGAGTGTCCCTGATGAAGCTGCCCTTTACTGCCTTCTACGACGCATTTCCCAACCTCCAGGTTATGGTCCGGCCGCGGCCCGATGGCTCGTTGCTGCTGAGCCTGATCGGCGCCAACGGTGCGTCATTCTGCAAGGCCATCGACCGTGAGGCCCTTTACAGCGATGAACGTGTGCGCCAGGTGATCCGCGAGCTGCAGCGTGACATGAAGCTGGACGCGGGCGAGGTGCAGTGGCACGCCAAGGGCGTCGACTGGGTGACCCGCGAGTTGCCGACCTATGGTGGCGGTCCGTTGCAGGAGACGGCGGCCAAGACGCTGGTGGCGCGCCGCAAGCTGGAGCACAAGCAACAGGCTCGTCGGATTCCCGTGGTCTGAGCCGGCGCGGGACAGGGCAGGCGGCCCGCCCTGTCCCCGTGGCTCAGCCGCGTTTCGCTTTCTCGGCGAGTTCCTTCTGGGCGACGGCTTCATTTGCCTCGCGTTTCTGCTGTTCGATCTGGGCAAGGCGCTTTTCGTAGCGGTTGATGGTGCGATCGCCGCCGCCTGAGGCCATGGCCGAACCAGCGGAAAGGGCTACGGCCAGCAGGGTTGCGGTAGTGATAAGGTTTTTCATGGGATGTCTCCGTTTGAGATCAAGGGGTGGGTATCCAGAGCTTTGTCCGAATGCGGTACGGCCATCCTTGACGTGGTCCGTTGGCTGCCGTGGCAACCAGCGGGCCTGAATAAAAGACCCCGCGGCGAGGGGCTCGTGCCGGCCGGGGGGAGGCCGGGTCAGGGAGGAGCCGATCAGGCCTGGGGCTGCCAACCGCCACCCAGTGCCTTGTAAATGGCCACGATGCCGCGATAGACCTCGACTTCGGCCTGGGCCTGGGAGTCTTCGGCGGCCAGGCGTTCGCGTTCAGCGTCCAGCAGCACGAGGAAGTCCACGGTGCCCTCGCGGTAGCGCACGGCGGCCTGTTCAGCGGCGGCGCGGGTGGCTTCCGATTGGCGCACCAGCGAGACGAGGCGCTGCTGGCGCTTGCCGTAGTCGCTGAAGGCGTTTTCCGATTCCTCCAGGGCCAGTAGCACCTGCTGTTCGTAGTTGGCCAGGGCGCCCTCGGCGTCGGCTTCCGAGGCGCGAATCTGCGCGCGAACGCTGCCCAGGTCGAAGGCCGCCCAGGAAATGACCGGTGCCACGCCCCAGGCCCGCGCTTCGCTGGAACCGATCTGCGACCCGCGCCCGGCGGTGAAGCCGAGGAAGCCAGAGAGGCTGACTCGGGGGAACAGGTCGGCGGTGGCGACGCCCACGTCGGCGGTGGCGGCGGCCAGCTGGCGCTCGGCGGAGTGCACATCCGGACGCCGGCGCAACAGGTCGGCGGGGTCGCCGATGGGCAATGCCTTGGCGATTACCGGCAGCGGCCGGGGGGACAGGTCCACGGACAGCTGTTCCGGGCGTTGGCCGAGGAGGGTGGCGATACGGTTGCGTGCTCGCGCTTCCTCGGCCTGCAGTTGCGGCAGGCTGGCCTCGGTGGCGGCCAGGCGGCCGTCGGCGCGCAGCACGTCCAGTTCACTGCCGACTCCGGCTTCACGCAGTTGTTCGGTAAGGCCGCGGGACTCCTGCTGGTTCTTCAGGTTGTCGCGGGCGATGCGCTCGCGCAGCTGGGCGCCGCGCAGGTTGCCATAGGCGTCCACCAGCTCGGCGATCAGGCTGACCTGAAGCTGTTGCAGGTCGGCTTGGGCGGCGTCGGCCTGGGCCTCGCTGGACTCGATCTGGCGCTGGATGCGGCCGAACAGGTCCAGTTCCCAGGCCATGTTCAGGCCCAGGTCGTAGCGCTCGGCATTCACGCGGTCCTCGGTGACGCCCGGCTGCTGGCCCTTGCCGATTTCGGCGCTGGCGCCGGCGGTGACCACCGGCAACTGGTCGTTGCCCACGTCGTCGCGGATGGCACGGGCCGCCTTGAGGCGGGCGAAAGCGATGCGCAGCTCGCGGTTTTCCTGGAGGGACTGCTGCACCAGCTGGTTCAGGGTCGGGTCATCGAACTGCTGCCACCAGAGGCTCTCGAAGCGGGCGCGGTCTACCTGGGCGGCGTCCGCCGAGGCGAGCCGCGCGGGCTCGCTCTCGGGGGCCTTGTAGTCCGGGCCCACGGCGCAGGCGGAGAGGGCCAGGGCCAGCAGGGCGGGGGCGAAAGCCTTGTGCATCATGCGTGAACTTCCTTCAGTTGCTGGGCGCGAGCGGCCTTGCGTGCTTCGCGCTTCTCGACGAAACCGCGGATCAGGACATAGAACAACGGGGTCAGCAGCAGGCCGAAGAAGGTCACACCGATCATCCCGCTGAACACCGCGACACCCATGGCGTGGCGCATTTCCGCGCCGGCGCCGGAGGACAGCACCAGGGGCACCACGCCCATGATGAAGGCGATGGAGGTCATCAGGATCGGGCGCAGACGCAGGCGGCAGGCTTCCAGTACGGCGGCGACGCGGTCCAGGCCTTCTTCCTGTTTCTCCTTGGCGAACTCGACGATGAGGATGGCGTTCTTGCACGCCAGGCCCACCAGCACGATCAAGCCGATCTGGGTGAAGATGTTGTTGTCGCCGCCGGCCAGGATCACCCCGGTGATGGCGGAGAACAGCACGGTCGGCACGATCAGGATCACCGCCAGCGGCAGGCTCCAGCTCTCGTACTGGGCGGCCAGTACCAGGAAGGCCAGGAGCACGCAGAGCGGGAAGATGAACACTGCGGTATTGCCGGCGAGGATCTGCTGGAAGGTCAGGTCCGTCCATTCGTAGGTCATGCCGTTGGGCAGTTCCTCGTCCAGCAGCTTGGAGATCGCCGCCTCGGCCTGGCCGGAGCTGTAGCCGGGAGCTGCAGCGCCGTTGATCTCGGCGGTGATGAAGCCGTTGTAGTGCATCACGCGGTCGGGACCTGCGCTGTTCTCCACCTTGACGAAGGTGGACAGCGGGATCATCTCGCCACGGTTGTTGCGGACCTTCAGCTGGCCGATCTGCTCGGGCTCCAGGCGGAACTGCTGGTCAGCCTGGACGTTGACCTGGTAGGTGCGGCCGAAGCGGTTGAAGTCGTTGGCATACAGCGAACCCAGGTACACCTGCATGGTGTCGAAGATGTCACTGATGGCCACGCCGTGGGTCTTGGCCTTCTCGCGGTCGATGGCGGCATCCACCTGGGGCACGTTGACCTGGTAGCTGGTGAACACCGACATCGGGTTCAGCTCCGGCAGCTGGCGCGCCTTGGCGATGATGTTCTGGGTCTGCTTGTAGAGCTCCTCGTAGCCCAGGTTGCCACGGTCCTCGACCTGCAGGCGGAAGCCGCCGATGGTGCCGAGACCCTGTACCGGGGGCGGCGGGAAGATCGCGATGTAGGCGTCCTGGATGTCCGCGAACTGCGCGTTCAGCTCGGCGGCGATGGCGTTGGCGGACATCGACGGGTCCTTGCGCTCATCGAAGGGCTTGAGCGGGGTGAAGACGATGCCGCTGTTCGGGCTGTTGGTGAAACCGTTGATGGACAGGCCCGGGAAGGCCACGGTGTTCTCGACGCCCGGATGCTTGGAGGCGATCTCGGACATGCGCTTGATCACCGCTTCCGTGCGGTCCAGGGTGGCGGCGTCGGGCAGTTGCGCGAAGGCCACCAGGTATTGCTTGTCCTGTTGCGGCACGAAACCGGTGGGCGTGCTGGAGAAGCCCAGGTAGCCGAGGACCAGCAGGCCGACGTAGACCAGCAGGGCCACCGAACTGCCGCGCAGCACGCGGCGCACGGCACCGACGTAGCCTTTGCCGGCGCGTTCGAACATGCGGTTGAAGGGGCCGAACAGCCAGCCGCCGAACAGCTTGTCGAGCACGCGGGAGAAGCGGTCCTTGGGTGCGTGGTGGTCCTTCAGCAGCACGGCGGCCAGGGCCGGCGACAGGGTCAGGGAGTTGAAGGCCGAGATCACCGTGGAGATGGCGATGGTCAGCGCGAACTGCTGGTAGAACTGCCCGGTGAGACCGGAGATGAACGCGGTGGGCACGAACACGGCGCACAGCACCAGGGCGGTGGCGACGATCGGGCCGGTCACTTCCTTCATGGCCTGGCGGGTGGCGTCGATGGGCGACTTGCCGAGGCCGATGTTGCGCTCGACGTTCTCCACCACCACGATCGCGTCGTCCACCACGATGCCGATGGCCAGCACCAGGCCGAACAGCGACAGGGCGTTCAACGAGAAACCGAGCATGTGCATGACCGCGAAGGTGCCGATCAGCGACACCGGCACGGCGGCCAGCGGGATGATCGAGGCGCGCCAGGTCTGCAGGAACAGGATCACCACCAGCACCACCAGCACTATGGCTTCGAGCAGGGTATGGACCACCGCCTCGATGGAGCCGCGCACGAAGATGGTCGGGTCATAGACGATTTCGTAGTCCATGCCCTGGGGGAAGCCCTGCTTCAGCTCGGCCATGCGCTCACGCACGGCGTCGGAGATCTCGATGGCATTGGAACCGGGGCGCTGGAACACCGGGATGGCTACCGCCGGCTGGTTGTTCAGCAGCGAGCGCAGGGCGTACTGGCTGGAACCCAGCTCGACCCGTGCGATGTCCTTCAGGCGGGTGATCTCGCCGTCTTCGCCGGCACGGATGACGATGTTCTCGAACTCTTCTTCGGTGACCAGGCGACCCTGGGTGTTGATCGAGAGCTGGAAGCTGTTGCCGGCGTTCGACGGCGGGGCGCCGAGGGCACCGGCCGCCACCTGGCGGTTCTGCTCGCGGATGGCGTTGACCACGTCGGTGGCGGTGAGGTTGCGCGAGGCCACCTTGTTCGGATCGAGCCAGACCCGCAGGGAGTAGTCGCCCATGCCGAACAGCTGCACATCGCCCACGCCGTCCAGGCGCGCCAGCTCGTCCTTGACGTTGAGCGCGGCGTAGTTGGACAGGTAGAGCATGTCGTAGCGGTTATCCGGCGAGGTCAGGTGGACCACCATGGTCAGGTCGGGGGAGGCCTTGTCCACGGTGATGCCGATCCGGGTCACCTCTTCCGGCAGCTTGGGCTCGGTGCGGGTCACGCGGTTCTGCACCTGCACCTGGGCGTTGTCGAGGTCAGTGCCCAGGGCGAAGGTGATGGTCAGGGTCAGCCGGCCGTCGTTGGTGGCCTGGGAGGACATGTAGAGCATGCCTTCCACGCCGACGATGGCCTGTTCCAGCGGCGAGGCGACGGTTTCACCGATCACCTTGGGGTTGGCGCCGGGGAAGTTGGCGCGTACGACCACGGTGGGCGGTACCACTTCCGGGTATTCGCTGATGGGCAGCTGGAACAGCGAGATGGCACCGCCGATCAGGATCAGCAGCGACAGCACGGCGGCGAAGATCGGCCGCAGGATGAAGAATTGCGAGAAGTTCATGGCGTGCTACCTCAGCCGCGCGGGCCGACGGACGTTTTTTCGTTCCGCTCGGCTACGCGCGGGGCGTCGCGGCCTTCTACGGATTGGCGCAGGCGGGCGAGCTGGGCGAGGGTTGCCTCGTCGGCCATGGGGACCGCTTGCGGGTCGACCGGGGCGCCGGGCATGGCGCGCTGCAGGCCGTTGACCACGATCTTCTCGCCCTTGGAGAGGCCGTTGCGGATGATGCGCAGGCCTTCCAGCTTGGGTCCGAGCTCGATGCTGCGGTAGGCCACGGTGTTGTCCGCACCCAGGACCAGGACGAACTTCTTGCCGAGGTCGGTGCCGATGGCGTCGTCCTTGATCAGAGCGGCTGCGTAGGTGGCGCTGCCCACCAGCTTGATGCGGGCATAGAGGCCGGGGGTGAAGCGGCCGTCCTTGTTGTCGAACACGGCGCGACCACGGATGGTGCCGGTGCGCGGGTTGACCTGGTTGTCGAGGAAGTCCAGCTGGCCCAGGTGCGGGTTGCCGGTCTCGCTGGACAGGCCCATGTAGACCGGGCTGGCGGCTCGGGTGTCGGAGCCGGCCTTGCGGGCCAGTTCGACGTACTTGAGGAAGGCGCGCTCGTCAGCGTCGAAGTAGGCGTAGACCTTGTCGGTGGACACCACCGAGGTCAGCAGCGACTGACCGGCGTTGACCAGGTTGCCTTCGGTGATCTCGGCACGGCTGACGCGGCCGTCGATGGGCGCGGTGACACGGGTGAAGCTGAGGTTGAGCTTGGCGTTGTCCAGTTCGGCCTGGCTGGCGGCGACCGCGGCCTGGGCCTCGGCGGCGGCGCTGGTGCGGGCGTCGGCCAGCTCGGCGGAGATGGCGTTGCTCTGGCGCAGGCGCTCGCCACGGCGGGCTTCGTTGACGGTGCGGGTCTGGTTGGCGCGGGCCTGTTGCACCTGGGCTTCCAGGCGTTTGACTTCGGCCACGAAGGGGCGCGGGTCGATCTGGAACAGCAGGTCGCCTTTCTTCACGAGGCTGCCTTCGACGAAGGCCACCTGGTCGATGTAGCCGGAGACGCGCGGGCGGATTTCGACGGACTCCGGCGCTTCCAGGCGGCCGGTGAACTCGTCCCACTCGTTGAGGGGTTGTTCGATGACTTCGGCGACGCTGACCTTGGGGGCCGCGTGGGTGGAACCGGCATCCGGTGCCTTGCCGCAAGCTACCAGCACCACCGCCGCCGCGAGGGTCAGGGGGTAACGCCAGAGATTCTTATGAGTTGCTTCCATGGGACAGCTCCGCCAATTGGATTTATGAATGGGCGGAGTCTGCGTGCGGAGGCTGGACCAGACGAATCGAACACCCTGAAGGTGACTATCACTGGAAGTGATTGATCCGGGTGGATTTCGGGCAGGGTTCGCAGGAGCGAATGAGTTCGCTCCTGCGAAGAGCATGGAGCAGGCAATGGCTATTCCAGGCTGTCCGGGTCGCCGCAATACATCTGGATGCGCGAGCGCAGCCAGCGCTCGGCGGGGTCGTTGTCCTGGGCGCCGCGCCAGGCCATGGACAGCTCGAAGGGCTGGGTCGGCAGGGGCGGGTCCTCAGAGCGCAGGCCGCCGGCGGCGGTCAGGGCGGCGGCGGTGTAGTCCGGCACCATGGCGACCAGGTCGGTGCCCGAGAGCAGGGTGCCGAGGCCGTTGAACTGGGGCACGGCAAGCACCACCCGGCGCTTGCGACCGAGCTTGGCCAGTTCCTCGTCGACGAAGCCGCCCAGGTCACCGGCGAAGGACACCAGGGCGTGTGGGCGGTCGCAGTAGTCGTCCAGGCTCAGGGCGCCGGGCACCGTGTCGGCACGCAGCAGCCTGGGCCTGGAGCGGCGCAGGGTCTTGCGCTTGGCGTTGGCCGGCAGTTCCTCGGTGTAGGCCACGCCCACGGAAATCTCGCCGGAGGCCAGCAGGTTGGGCATCAATAGATAGTTGGTGCGGCGCACCACCAGCACCACGCCGGGCGCTTCGGCCCGCAGGCGGCGGAGCAGGGCGGGCAGCAGGGCGAATTCGACGTCGTCCGAGAAGCCGACGCGGAACACCGCGTTGCTGGTGGCCGGATCGAAATCGGCGGCGCGGCTGACGGCGGTGGAAATGGAGTCCAGGGCCGGGGAGAGCAGGGCGAAGATTTCCATCGCCCTGGCGGACGGCTCCATGCTGCGGCCGGTACGGACGAACAGTGGGTCGTCGAACAGGGTGCGCAGGCGTGCCAGCGCCGCGCTGATGGCCGGCTGCCCAAGGAACAGCTTCTCTGCCGCGCGCGTTACGCTGCGCTCGTGCATGAGCGTCTCAAAAACGATTAGAAGGTTGAGGTCAACCCTTCGCAGGTCGTTCCGGTTCATGGAATCATCCGTAATTAATGTGTGAAAGGTGCAATTCCCGCGACTGGTCGTCAAGGCTCACATCATCGCCGTTTATGACAACTATCAATAGCCACGGGTGGTTTTGTAGATAAAGCCCGGATAGAGTCCGTGGCTATGAAGATCCACAGGCGAGGTATGTGATGTCCCGCATGATCCGTTTTCACCAGTTCGGCGGCCCTGAGGTCCTGAAACTGGAAGAGTTGCCAACCCCCGTTCCGGGCCCGGGCGAAGTCCTGGTGCGCACCCAGGCACTGGGTGTGGGCTGGAGGGACGTGCTCTGGCGGCAGAACCTGGCTGCCGAGCAGGCTACCCAACTACCTTCCGGGCTCGGCTCCGAGATGGCCGGCATCGTGGAAGCCGTGGGCGCAGGCGTTGACGACCTGACCCCTGGCACCCCCGTTGCCAGCTTCCCGGCCAGCAGCCCGAGCCATCATCCGGCCTGGGGCGACCTGGTGCTGATGCCGCGCAACGGCCTGGTCGCCTATCCCGACGCCCTGACGCCGGAGGAAGCCAGCATCCATTACACGCCGCTGCTGATGGCCTATTTCGCCCTGGTCGACCTGGGTGGCCTGAAGCAGGGCCAGCATGTGCTGGTCACCGAGGCCGGGCATTGCCTGGCGCCGCAGACGGTGCAACTGGCCAAGGCGCTGGGCGCCACGGTCATCGCGTCCACCAGCTACCCGGAAAGTCGTGCTTTCATCAAATCGCTGGGTGCCGACAAGATCATCGTCACCGAAGAGCAGGACCTGGTCCTGGAGGTCGAGCGCTTCACCCAGGGCAAGGGTGTGGAAGTGGTGCTGGACCAGTGCGCCGGCCAGCAGATGAAGCTGCTGGGCGACGTCGCCGCCCAGCGCGGCAAGTTGGTGGTCTACGGCTGCAACGGTGGCAACGACACCGCGTTCCCGGCCTGCGCCGCGTTCAAGAAGCATCTGCAGTTCTATCGCCATTGCGTACTCGACTTCACCGGTTCTCCGGAGCTGGGCATCGAGACCAATGAGGCTTCGGTCAAGCGGGCGCTGGACCATATCAACCAGATGACCCGTGATCATCTGCTGAAGCCTCCGGTCGATCGCGTCTTCGCGTTCGAGGATTTCGTCGAGGCCAACCGTCACATGGAAACCTGCCCGGCCGGTGGCAGGGTGGTGATGAAGGTCGCCGACTGAGGCAGGCGGGGTGGACCCTAGGGTCCGCCCCGTTTTTGTCTTGTTTTCGAATGTTGGGCAGTGTGCCGCGCGAGGCGGTCGGGTCGATAGCCGGATCCTGCTGGATTATTGCCTGATTCTCCTTAACCGCTTCCTGGCACGAGACGAGTGGGCAACCCATGGGTAGAGTTGACCCATCTCCATGAAGGGTCAGAACCATGAATGCACAGGCCTTCCTTGCCACGCAGGAATCCGCTGTCGCCGCGCGCCAGCAGCAGGAGCTGGTGCACCTCATTGAACGATTCACCCGCGAGGATGGCCTGCTGACCAGCGCCATCCCCGGCCTCAGCCTGTACCGCACCAGCCAGCCCACCGAACCCGTGCATTGTCTCTACGAGCCGGCCATCGGCCTGGTGGTGCAGGGCCGCAAGAAGGTCCTGCTGGGCGAGGACACCTACTATTACGGCCCCTCCGAGTTCATCGTGGTGTCGGTGGACTTGCCGGTGATCGGCCAGGTCATCGAGGCCAGCCCCGAGGTGCCCTACCTCGGCCTGCGCCTGGACATCGACCCCAAGGAAATCAGCGCCCTGCTGATGGACCTGCCGATTCCCGCGGCCACACCCCAGTCGTGCCCGCGCTGCCTCTCGGTGAGCGGGGTGGGTGAGCCGCTGCAGGACGCCGTGCTGCGCATGCTGCGACTGCTGGACAGCCCCGAGGACATCCCCGCCCTGGCGCCCCTGGTGCGCCGTGAGATCCTCTACCGCCTGTTGCGCGGCGAGCAGTGCGCCCAGCTGCGGCAGATCGCCAGCAGCGGCACCCAGGGCCATCGCATCGGCCGGGCGGTGAACTGGCTGCGGCAGAACTTCCACCAGCCGTTGCAGATCGAGCGGCTGGCCAATGAGGTGAACATGAGCACCTCGGCCCTGCACCACCACTTCAAGGCCATGACGGCCATGAGCCCGCTGCAGTTCCAGAAGCAGCTGCGCCTGCAGGAAGCCCGCCGGCTGATGCTGGTGGAGGCCATGGACGCCGCCAGCGCCGGCGGCCGGGTGGGCTACGAGAGTCCATCGCAGTTTTCCCGCGAATACAGCCGCTTGTTCGGCGCGCCGCCACTGCGCGACATCGCGCGCTTGCGCCAGTCGGCGTGAGTCGGCCCCACCCGGGGCGGCCTGAACCACGCTTACTGCTTACCTGAGTGCCGGCCCGGTGTGCCCGGTCGGTTTCCCTTGAACCATCCAGATAGAGGTGGTGTGCCTGATGATTACCCTGAACCTGAACGGCAAGGACGTTGAACTCGACGTGCCTGCGGACATGCCCCTGCTGTGGGCCCTGCGCGACGTCGCCAACCTCACTGGCACCAAATACGGCTGCGGCATGGCGCTCTGCGGCGCCTGCACCGTGCACATCGACGGCCAGGCAACCCGCTCCTGCGTCACCCCGGTTTCAACGGTGGTGGGCAAGAAGGTCACCACGGTCGAGGCCGTGGCCGACGACCCGGTGGGCAAGGCCGTGCAGCGCGCCTGGCGCAAGCTCGATGTGGTGCAGTGCGGCTACTGCCAGTCCGGCCAGATGATGTCCGCCACCGCGCTGCTGCAAGCCAACCGCAAGCCGAGCGACGCCGACATCGACGCCGCCATGAGCGGCAACATCTGCCGCTGCGCTACCTACGTGCGGATTCGCGCGGCCATTCACGAAGCCGCCGGCAACCTGGCCTGAGGAGCATCGACATGGGCATTTTCGAGAAAGAAACACGGGCTTCCAGTGGCCTCCTCAATGTCAGCCGGCGCGGCTTCCTCAAGGGCAGCGGCGGCCTCGCGCTGGGCATCGCCTTCGCACCGCTGCTGCGCGGTGGCGAAGCCCTGGCCGCGCCAGTCGGCCCCTTCATGCCCAACGCCTTCGTGCGCATTGCCGAAGATGGCAGCGTGACCGTTTTGGCCAAGCATGTGGAGATGGGGCAGGGCAGCTACACCGGCCTCGCCACCCTGCTGGCCGAGGAGCTGGACGCCGACTGGAGCCAGGTACGGGTCGAGGGCGCGCCGGCCGACGCCGCGCTCTACAACAACCTGGCCTTCGGCCCCATGCAGGGCACCGGCGGCAGCTCGGCCATCGCCAACTCCTTTGAACAGATGCGCAAGGCCGGGGCTGGCGCCCGGGCGATGCTGGTGGCGGCCGCCGCCGAGCAGTGGAAGGTGCCTGCTGCGGAGATCAATGTCAGCAAGGGCGTGGTCAGCCATGCCGGCTCCGGACGCAGCGCCGGGTTCGGCGAGCTGGCCGACGCCGCGGCGCGCCAGCCGCTGCCGGCCGAGGTGAAGCTGAAGTCGCCCGCCGAGTTCACCCTGATTGGCAAGGAGCGCCTCTCGCGCAAGGACAGCGCCGACAAGACCGATGGCAGCGCCACCTTCACCCAGGATTTCAAGCTGCCCGGCATGCTGGTGGCGGTGGTGGCCTATCCGCCGCGTTTCGGCGGCGTGCCGAAGACCGTGGACGCGAGCAAGGCCAAGGCCGTGCCCGGGGTGGTGGAGGTGGTGGAGTTCAAGGACACGCCCCATGGCCGATCCGGCGTCGCGGTGCTGGCGAAGAACACCTGGGCGGCACGCCAGGGTCGTGATGCCCTGGTGGTGGAGTGGGACGAGAGCCGGGCCTTCAAGCTCGGGAGCGACGAGATTTTCGCCCGCTACCGCGAGGCGGCTGGCAAACAAGGTCGGATCGCTGCCACGCAAGGCGATATCGCCCAGGCCATGGCCCAGCCGGCGAAGCTGATCGAGGCGGATTACGAGTTCCCCTACCTGGCCCACGCCGCCATGGAGCCGATGAACTGCCTGGTGAAGCTGTCCGCCGGCCAGTGCGAGGTATGGAATGGCGAGCAGTTCCAGACCGTCGACCAGATGGCCATCGCCAAGTACCTGGGCATCCCGGTGGAGCGGGTCAGCCTGACCCAGCTCTACGCGGGCGGCAGTTTCGGCCGTCGGGCCAACCCGCAGTCGGATTACCTGCTGGAAGCCGTGGCGATCGCCAAGGCGGCCCGCGCCAAGGGGCAGGATGTGCCGGTGAAGCTGGTCTGGACCCGCGAGGACGATACTCATGCCGGCTTCTTCCGCCCGGCCTACCTGCACCGCGCGCGCCTGGCACTGGATGCCGAGGGGCGGTTGCAGGGCTGGCACCAACGGGTGGTGGGGCAGTCCATTCTCAAGGGCACCGCGTTCGAGGCGGCGATGGTGAAGGAAGGCGTCGACCACACGTCGGTGGAGGGCGTTTCCAACCTGTCCTACCAGGTGCCCAACCTGCAGGTGGAGTTGCATACGCCGGACGACATAGGCGTACCTGTGCAGTGGTGGCGCTCGGTCGGACACACCCATACCGCCTACGCGGTGGAAACCCTGGTCGACCAGGCGGCCAGTACCGCCGGCAAGGACCCGTACGAGTACCGCCGCGCCCTGCTCGCGGCCAAGCCACGTCATCTGGGCGCACTGGAGCTGGTAGCGCAGAAGGCTGGCTGGAGCGAACCGCTGAAGGCCGGCGCCGAGGGTGAGAAGCGCGGGCGGGGCATCGCCGTGCACGAATCCTTCGGGTCCTTCGTCGCCCAGGTGGCGGAGGTCACGGTGAAGGCCGATGGAAGCTACAAGGTGGATCGCGTGGTCTGTGCGGTGGACTGTGGACTGGCGGTCAATCCGGATGTGATCCGGGCGCAGATGGAAGGCGGGATCGGCTATGGCCTGGCGGCGGCACTGCACGGCGCCATTACCCTGAAGGACGGCGTGGTTGAGCAGTCCAATTTCCACGACTTCCAGGTGCTGCGGATGAACGAGATGCCGGTGGTGGAGGTGCACATAGTGCCGTCGGCGCAGGCGCCTACCGGTGTTGGCGAGCCGGGTGTGCCGCCGATTGCGCCGGCGGTGGCCAACGCGCTGCATGCGGCGGTGGGGCAGCGCCTCTACAAGCTGCCGCTACCCCGGCAGGTGCAGCCGGCCTGATGGGCTGGTGCTGATGGGGCGCGTCTGTCGGGGTAGTCAGGCTGCCTCGGCGCGGATCAGCTCACGCAGGGCCTTGCGCTCGGCCGCCGGAGTAGGGGTCTTGCGCACGGCCAGGCTGCCGTCTTCCAGGCTGACCACCACCTCGGTTTCGAAGTGCAGGCGGAGTTCGTCCAGGGTCACGTGCGTGACCTGATAGAGGTTGTCGCTGATACGAGGGTCGGCAGACATGGCGTTGATCTCGCTCCGTTGGCCGCAGGGCCGATGGAGCGATAGTGCAGCCGGGCAGTCCCGCGCGGAATTGAAAGGACGTGATGGTGAACATCATTCCCATCGATGCCTTCTCGCCGAACGCGCGTCAGGCCTGGGGCACGAAAGACGGGTCGGACAGATGCTGCACCAGCAGGTCGTGGACCAATCGTACCCGGGGCGATACCGGACCTTGCTGGGGACGGTAGATGAACATTTCCCAGGGCGGTGGCGCCTGGTCCTGCAATACGGGCACCAGGCGACCCGCGCGCACATGGGGGTCGGTCAGGTAGCTAGGCAGCTGACCGAAGCCGAGCCCCGCCAGTACAGCCGCCAATTCGTTCTCCTGGTCGTCGGTGCAGAAGGCCGCGTTCGCCGGCTGGATCTGCACTCCGTCGCTGAACATCCAGGGCCAGACGCGGCCGGTGTTGTTGTCGATCAGGGCGGTGGTCGGGACCTGGTGCAACGCCTCCACCGTTGGTGGCGTGCCATGGCGTTGCAGCAGCTCCGGGGTGCCCACCACCAGCAGCGGAATCTGTGCCACCGCACGGGCGATGTAGCGTCGGTCGCGGATGAAGCCGATGCGCACGCCGAGATCGATCTGCTGTTCCACCGAGTCGGTGAGGTGGTCGGACAGGCGCATGTCGAAATGGATGCGCGGGTGTTCCTGGGCGATTTTCGCCAGCACGGGAAGCAGGTAGCGCCGTCCTATCGATCGCGCCGCGGTGATGCCGATGCGCCCGGCCAGTTCTTCCTCTCGCTTGCTGCCATGGTCGTGGAACAGTTGATCCAGCCCCGCCAGGGCTTCGCGGGCCTGGCTGACGAGGCGTTCGCCGAAGGCGGTGATCTGCACATGGCGGGTGCTGCGATGGAACAGCGGCTCGCCGAACTGATCCTCCAGGTCCTTGATGGCGCGCGTCACCGTTTGCGGCGAGGCGCCCAGGCGCGTGGCGGCTTCTCGGAAGCTCGTGGTCTCGGCGGCAACGCACAGGATTCGCAGCAGTTCGATGCGATTGAACATGGCTTTAGTTCCATTTAGTGGAATTTCTAAATCCTAACTATTCCATTCTATGGCTTTAATGTCTTGCCGATACTGGCGCCCAGTTACCGGAATCGTACTGAGTCCGGGCTTCTCGGGAGTGCCATCATGAGCAACAACATTTCCACCAAAGTCGTTGTCATCACCGGTGCCAGCAGCGGTCTGGGCGAAGCCACCGCCCGCCATCTGGCATCCCAGGGCGCCAAGGTCGTGCTCGGTGCGCGCCGGGTCGAGCGTCTGCGGAGCCTGGTCGATGAAATCGAATCCGCCGGCGGCGAAGCCCTGGCGATCGCCACTGACGTCACCTCCGCCGAGCAAGTGGCCGCGCTGATCGACGGCGCGGTACAACGCTTCGGTCGTGTCGACGTCCTGGTGAACAATGCCGGGCTGATGGCCATCGCGCCCATGGATGAGGTCAAGGTGGACGAATGGTCGCGCATGTTCGACATCAACGTCATGGGCGTACTCCATGGAGTCGCGGCGGCGCTGCCGTTGTTCCGCAAGCAGGGCGGCGGGCATTTCATCAACGTCGCTTCGGTAGCCGGGATCAAGGTGTTCAGCCCGGGCGGCACCGTCTACAGCGCCACCAAGTTCGCGGTGCGCGCCATCAGTGAAGGTCTGCGCCATGAAGTCGGCGGCTCGATCCGCACCACGGTGATCTCCCCTGGCGCCGTGGATTCGGAACTCAAGCACGGCAGCTCCCACCAGGAAAGCACCCAGGCCCTGGGTGAGTTCTACAAGATGGCCATACCGGCGGAATCCGTGGCGCGGGCCATCGCCTACGCCATCGAGCAGCCGGCCGACGTAGACATCAGCGAGGTGGTGTTGCGTCCCACGCTTCAGGACTTCTGATCCCCGTGACCCGAAAAGGCGGCCCAAGTGGCCGCCTTTTTGCGTTTAGCGACTCAGGAGCACCGCCAGTTCGTCGGCTTCTTCTGCCCAGTCGGAGTCTTCCAGCAGGGCGTCGCGCAGGAAGGTGGCCTGGGCGCGGTTCCAGAAGGGCGCGTCGGCCAGGGATTGGCCCACAGCCAGCTTGTGGCCAGTGACGAAGCTGTCTATCCCGGCCCTGTCGGAAGGCAGGCCAAGCTGGTCGAAAAGGGCGCTGAGCGAGTGACGGCTGGTGTCCATGGTGGGCCTCCGCTGGGATCTTCGATGAGGGAAAAGACCTCCATCGACTATAGACCCTGCGCCGGCTGGGGCCCTGGGAAGGCAGCATATCGGCTACTCGTGGCGCGGGCTTGCGCCACCGGCCGACTTGGCTAGCCTCACTGAAAGTGAGCGGCCGGCGAGCCGCGGGCCACCTGCACGGGGGGCGAAATGAGCATCCGAAGCGAGCAGAAGCATTCCATGTGGGACCCGGTTGAGGCCACCCTGTTGGTTGCCCCGGTCTGGTCGCCGGTACTGTTCATCTTCCTTGCCCAACTGCTCCACGAGTTCTTCCAGATCAACTGGTTGTTCAATTCCAGCCTGAGCACCTTCGGCATGTTCCTGATCCCGGCCATCTCGGCGCTTCCCCTGATCCATGATTCGCCGCGTCCGCTGGTTGTCAGGCTTCTGTTGGCGGGCGGCTATTACCTGGTCGGCCTGGCGGCGATCTTCCTCATGTCCTGGGGAATGCTGCTCTATACCGGCTATAACTGACCCTGCCGTGGAACCTGGCACGAGGCCATGAATCAAAGGCTCAGGTCCGCACATCTGGCGGATCGTGCCAATACGGAGCTATCCATGACCCCTTTGAAAAAACTCGCGCTCTTCGGCCTCCTGGCCCTGCCGCTGGCTGGTTGCATGAAAGAGGAATCCATCGACCAGTCGGTGCTCTGCACCTACAGCACCGATGCCGAGGCGAAGCTGTGCAAGCCGGGCCAGATGTCCTGGTTCAAGGCGGGCAAGGCGGTCAGCCAGACACTGCCGCTGAGCGTGGCGGCGGCCTACTGCGACTTCAATCACCAGATCATGTACAACGAGGCCGGGGTGATCTGCGTGTTCACCGACAAGCGCCTGAGCCTGGTGAAGTAGGAGCGGGTTCATTCGCGATAAGGGCCTGAGGCCCGTTATCTCCCAGGCGCGATTCCGCTGCCGGGTCAGTTCGCTATCGTAGGCTGGCAGGTCTACGACCGGCTTTCGCGATTGAAATCGCTCCTACATTGATCCGGCTTGCAGGGAACCCCGCAAATGAAAGAAGGCGCCACAAGTGGCGCCTTCTGCCTTTCGAGGAATTGCAAACATCGTGATTGCTGCCTCTGTGGTCCGACGAATCAGCTGATGCGGTTGGCACCAGTGCGGTCGGCACCGCCTTCGGCGACGTCGAAGCCTTTGGTGCGGTCGGAACCGCCTTCGGCTACGTCGAAAGCCTTGGTGCGGTCGGAACCGCCTTCGGCGACATCGAAGGCCTTGGTGCGGTCGGAACCGCCTTCAGCTACATCGAAGCCTTTGGTGCGGTCGGAACCACCTTCGGCTACATCGAAGGCCTTGGTGCGGTCAGAGCCGCCTTCGGCTACGTCGAAGGCCTTGGTGCGGTCAGAACCACCTTCGGCTACGTCGAAAGCCTTGGTGCGATCGGAACCGCCTTCAGCGACACGCAGCGATTGGGAGCGCTCGGCGCCATTTTCAGCGATGCGGTTGGCACCGGTGCGATCGGCACCGCCTTCGGCGACGCGGTGGATGCTGGTGCGGTCGGAACCACCTTCAGCAACGGTGCCTTGGGGCAGAGCAAAAGCAGTGGCGGACAGGCTGGCGATGAACAGGCTGGCGAGGATTTGCTTTTTCATTTTTGGGCACCTTGGTGAAGAGAGGGTTGGAATTCGTCTACGGGGCCCATGTTACTGATGTGATTTCGATGAAGAAGTGATGCTCGATGATGGTTGCCATCGACGTTAATGATAGTTGTTGCATGTCTATATAAAACAATACGTTAGGTGATTTTTAGAGGCGTCATTACCTCAAGTGGAATAGCCTTTTCCTTGGATTGGTATAATCGATACAGTCGATCAATCTGCGCGATAGACTTTCTCCATCACGGCCAGCGACATAGGTCTTGCCTGGCAGGTGCATCTCTGAAGTCAGCTGTAAGTGCCGGAATAGAGCGGTCCTGGCACTGTTCGTGTTTTGCAAACACTGTTGTCGCCCGGCCTGGAATTGTTGCTTGCAGGTGCCCCTCGTAAGGTTCACTCACCACTACAACAACAAACGGTGAATGAGATGAGCACTGCCGCGTTCCGTACCGTCTTCGGCTCGCTCGACGACCATCGCATGGGGTCGATCGAGATCATCCAGGGCCAAGCCCGCCATTACGCGTTCTCCAACATCTTCGACGTCGCCAGCCGCTCCGCCCCCTATGAGAAGGTGGTGGTCGGCCTGAACCTCGGCTACGTGATCGAAACCCTGCGCGCCGAGGGCACCTCGCCCTGGTACACCGCCGCCCACGACGAATTCGCCATTTCCGTGGACAGCGAAGTGCGGGTGGATTTCCTCAAGCTCGACGAACCCCTGGTCGACGGTGAAGGCACCCGCCTGGCGGGCGAGCAGCCCAAGGGCCGGCCGATGGGCTACGTGCTGCTCAAGCGCGGTCACCAGGCCCTGTTGCCGGCCGGCTGCGCCTACCGCTTCGAAAGCGCACGCCCTGGCGTCCTGCTGCTGCAGACCATCAAGGGACCGCTGTCGGTGGAGAAGTGGGCAGACATCTGCCTGAAGTGACCGCCCCCGACCCACAACCAGAACAAGAGGACATCCACCATGGCCATGCTCGAAACCCTCGATACCTCCGCCAGCTTCGCCGCCGATGAGGTCGAGGCCAGCCTGCCCGACGCCGTCACCGGCTACCGCGCCTTCAAGCTCGGCGCCTTCACCCTGTCCCGCGACGAATACTTCGTGCGCATCCAGTGGCCGGCCAAGGGCCAGGAGCGCTCCCACCTGATCCCCGCCGACGCCTTCCTGCGCGCCACCATGCGTGACGTGGCCTGGGGCTTCTTCTATGGCTGGGTGAACTTCGACGAAGTCATCGGCACCCGCAACCACTACGGCAAGGTCGACCTCTACGCCGGCACCTTCAACGGCGTGCTCAAGGCCGCCGGGGTGGACTACACCGAGCAGTTCGAGACGCCGAAGATCATGGCCACCTTCAAGGCCATCCTGCACGACTGGACCAACGCCGGCTTCGACCCCTTCGCCGCACCTGAGGAAACCGGCAGCGCCTTCGGCCGCAAGAACGGCGACAACGTCGAGGCCATCGAACGCTTCCGCGTGGCCACCCGGCGCATGCCCGGCCTGCCGGACGACTCGCCGCTGCGCAACGACCTGCCGGTGAATCGCCAGTTCCTCGATGTGCCCCAGGACGAGCCGGAGATCCACGCCGCCGAAGGCTTCGAGGGCCAGCTGCATGCCTTCAACCTCTACAAGTACCTGTCCCGCTCGGACGTGACCTGGAACCCCTCGGTCAGCTCGGTGTGCAAGGCCAGCCTGTTCTGCCCGACCACCGAGGAGTTCATCCTCCCCGTGTTCCACGGCAACGACCGCGTGGAGTGGTTCCTGCAGCTCTCCGACGAAATCATCTGGGATGTCGCCGACAAGGACGACGGCGCCCCGCGTGCCCGCATCACCATGCGCCCGGGCGATATCTGCGCCATGCCCGCCGACATCCGCCACCAGGGCTATTCCACCAAGCGCTCCATGCTGCTGGTGTGGGAGAACGCCACGCCGAACCTGCCGCAGCGCTACGAAAGCGGCGAACTGCCGCCGTACCCGGTGGAGTTCTGATGTCCAGCGCCCCCTCTCCCTCCGGGAGAGGGCCGGGGTGAGGGTAGCCTGATCCCACTCCCTCTCCCCGCCAGCGCGCAGAGGGGGCACTTCATGTCATACACAGGCGTCGCGCATTGCCGGCGGCGCCCGGAGAGCTTTTTCCATGCAGAACCAACTCTTCATCGACGGCCGCTTCGTTCCGGCCGTGAAGGGCGGCACCATCGAAGTCCTGTCGCCCCACGACGGCTCGCTGATCACCCATATCGCCGCCGCCGAAGCCGAGGACGTCGACCTGGCGGTGGCCGCCGCCAAGCGTGCCTTCCCGGCCTGGGCGGCGCTGTCCGGCGCCGAGCGCGGCCGCCTGCTGCTCAAGCTCGCGGACAAGATCGAAGAGCACCAGGAAGAGCTGGCCCAGCTGGAGTCCCTGGACACCGGCCATCCGCTGCGCGATTCCCGTAGCCTCGACGTGCCGCGCACCGCCGCCTGCTTCCGCTACTTCGGCGGCATGGCGGACAAGATCGAAGGCGCGGTGATCCCGGTGGAAACCGGTTTCCTCAACTACGTACAGCGCAAGCCCATCGGCGTGGTCGGGCAGATCGTGCCGTGGAACTTCCCGCTGATGTTCACCAGCTGGAAGATGGGTCCGGCGCTGGCCGCCGGCAACACGGTGGTGATCAAGCCGTCGGAGATCACGCCGCTGTCCACCCTGCGTATCGCCGAACTGATGAAGGAAGTCGGCTTCCCCGATGGCGTGGTCAACGTGGTGCCGGGCTATGGCCACAGCGCCGGCCAGCGCCTGGCCGAGCACGAGGACGTGGGCAAGATCTGCTTCACCGGTTCCACTGCCACCGGCCGTCGCATCGTCGAAGCGTCCCAGGGCAACCTGAAGCGGGTGCAGCTGGAGCTGGGCGGGAAGGGCGCCAACATCGTCTTCGAGGACGCCAACCTGGAGGCCGCCGTGAACGGTGCCGCCTGGGCGATCTTCCATAACCAGGGCCAGGCCTGCATCGCCGGCTCGCGGTTGATCCTCCACGAGCGCATCGCCGACGAGTTCCTCGAACGCTTCATCGGCCTGGCCCGTTCCATCCGCCTGGGCAGCCCCCTGGATGCGGACACCGAAATGGGCCCGCTGACCTCCGCCCAGCACCGCGACCGCGTGCTGGCCTACGTGGACATCGCCCGCGCCCAGGGTGGCCGCGTCCTCAGCGGCGGCAAGGTCCCCAGCGACCCGGCCCTCGCCCACGGCTACTACGTCGAACCGACGGTGGTCGAAGCCCAACCGGACCACCGGGTGGCCCAGGAGGAGGTGTTCGGCCCCTTCGTGACCGTGCTGCGCTTCTCCACCGACGAAGAGGCCCTGGCGATCGCCAATGGCACCCAGTACGGCCTCGGCAGCGGCCTCTGGACCCGCGACCTGCAGCGCGCCCACCGCATGGCGGCGAACATCCATGCCGGCATGTGCTGGATCAACTGCTACAAGCGCGTGAGCCCCGGCAGCCCCTTCGGCGGCGTCGGCCAGTCCGGCTACGGCCGCGAGATGGGCTTCGAGGCCATCCACGACTACACCGAGGCCCGCTCGGTGTGGGTCAACGTGGACGCGAAGATCGCGCCCCACTTCAAACGCTGAGGACGACCATGAATCCCTTCATCTACCAAGGCCTGGCTTCCCGCGTGGTGTTCGGCGCGGGCAAGCTGGAATCCCTGGCCGAGGAACTGGACAAGCTCGGCGCCCGCCGTGCGCTCATCCTCACCACCCCGGAACAACGCCACCTCGGCGAACGGGTGGCGGCCATCCTCGGCGAGCGTGCCGCCGGGGTTTACCCCCAGGCGGTGATGCATGTGCCGGTGGAGGTGGCCCGTGCCGCCCGCGTGGAGGCGAGCCGGCTCGATGCCGACTGCTGCGTCGCCATCGGCGGAGGCTCCACCATTGGACTGGGCAAGGCCATCGCCCTGGAGTCCGGCCTGCCGATCCTGGCGGTGCCGACCACCTATGCCGGCTCCGAGATGACCCCCATCTACGGTCTCACCGAGAACCGCCTGAAGAAGACCGGGCGCGACTTCCGCGTGTTGCCGAAGACCGTGGTCTACGACCCGCTGCTGACCCTCAGCCTGCCGGCGGCGATCTCCGCCTGCTCGGGCATGAACGCCATGGCCCATGCGGTGGAAGCGCTCTACGCACAGGACGCCAACCCGATCATCGGCCTGATGGCGGAGGAGTCCATCCGCGCCCTGGCCGGGTCCCTGCCGGCCGTGGTGGCCAATCCGGCGGACGTCGAAGCCCACGGCCGCGCGCTCTATGGCGCCTGGCTGGCCGGCATCTGCCTGGGCTCGGTGGGCATGGCCATCCACCACAAGCTCTGCCACACCCTGGGCGGCACCTTCAACCTGCCCCATGCCCAGGCCCACGCGGTGGTGCTGCCCCATGCCGCGCACTACAACCGCGAGGCCGCCGCCGAGCCGCTGCGCCGTGCCGCGCGCGCCTTGGGTGGCCAGGAGGCGGAGGAGGTGGGGCCGCTGCTGTTCGCCCTCAACCAGAAGCTGGGCATCCCGGCGTCCCTGGCCGAGATCGGCCTGCCCGAGGAAGGGCCGGCGGAAGCCGCCGCCATCGCCTGTTCCAGCCCCTACTACAACCCACGCCCCTTCGAGCGGGACGCCATCGAAGCCATGCTGCTCCGCGCCTGGAAGGGCCTTCCCCCTGCGTAGAACAATTCCCCTCTCCCTCCGGGAGAGGGGTTAGGGGTGAGGGATATCCCACTTCGCTCGCACTAACCGACCCACGGGACCACAAGATGAACAACATCCCGGCCAATGAAGCCCGCATTTCCGCGCAGGCCGTCGCCGCCTTCGCCAATACCCCCAATCCGCGCCTGCGCCAGCTGGTGCAAGGCCTGGTGAGCCATCTCCACGCTTTTGCCAGCGAAGTGGAACTGACCGAGGAAGAATGGCTGCAGGGCATCCGCTTCCTCACCGACACCGGCAAGACCTGCGATGGCACGGTGCGCCAGGAATTCATCCTGCTCTCGGATGTGATCGGCCTGTCCATGCTGGTGGATGCCATCAATCATCGCGCCAGTGAAGCGGCCACCGAAACCACGGTGTTCGGCCCCTTCTACATCGCCGGCATGCCCGAGCGTGGCCATGGCGAGAACATGGCCTGTACCCCGGGCGAGCCTGCCCTGGTGCTGGGCCGAGTGCTGGACGCAGCCGGCGAGCTCATCGCCAACGCCGTACTGGATGTCTGGCAGACCGCCGAGAACGGCATGTACTCCGGGCAGGACCCGCAGCAGCCGCTGGCCAACCTGCGCGGCCGCTATCGCACCGATGCCGAAGGCCGCTTTGCGATCCGCACCATAGTCCCGGTGAGCTACCCGATTCCCACCGACGGCCCGGTGGGCCGGCTGCTGCAGGCCAGCGACCGCCATCCCTGGCGTCCGGCGCACCTGCATTTCATGGTCATGGCCGAGGGGCATCGCACCCTGGTCACCCACCTGTTCAACCATGACGACCCCTACCTCGAGTCGGACGTGGTGTTCGGCGTCAAGGATTCCCTCAAGGTGGTCTACCAGCAGTGCCAGGCGGGCCATCCGCTGGCGGCCGGCCACGGCATCGAGGGCGCCTTCCGCCTGGCCACCTACGACTTCGTGCTGGAGCGCGCCACGCCATGAGCCAGTACTTCGCCGTCTTCGCCACCGACAAGCCAGGCCAACTGACCCTGCGCAACCAGGTGCGTCCGGCCCATCGCGAGCACCTGCGCAACCCCTATCCGCATCGGGTGGTGGTGCGCCTGGGCGGCCCCACCCTGGACAGCGACGATGGCCGCATGAATGGCACCCTGCTGGTGGTGGAAGCCATGAGCCTGGGCGATGTGCAGGCATTTCTCGGTGATGATCCCTATGTGCGCGCCGGGCTGTTCGCCCATGTCGAGATCCGCCCCTGGCACTGGGGCCTGGGCAATCCGGAGCTGCGCGGATGACCGCGCTCTGCGCACTGGAGGCCATCGCCGACGGCGGCGCCCTGGCGGTAGAGGGCGCTGATGCGCCGCTGGTGCTGGTGCGCCGAGGCGAGGAGGTATGGGCCTACCGTAATCGCTGCCCGCATTTCTCGGTGCCACTGGACTACCGGCCCGGCGAGTTCTCCACCTATCGCGGCCAGGTACTGATGTGCGCCCACCACAGCGCCTTGTTCCGCTTTGAAGACGGCCACTGCATCGAAGGCCCCTGTGCCGGCAGCCGGTTGGAGGCGGTGCCGGTGCGGGTGCTGGAGCGGAGGGTGATGCTGTTGTAGGGCTCCTGTCGTAGGGGCGATTTCAATCGCCAAGCGGACCGAAGGTTCGCCCTGAGTGCGACCAGGGGCAGCTACGCTGCCCTTGGCGAATGAATGCGCCCCTACAAGGAACGGCCCCTCCATAACAAATGCCAATGCCCAAATCCGCTAAACCTGTGATAACGGCTCCTCGTTCCCCACAGGCAACAAGCGATGAACCTGTTCGAAGACATGCGGGTATTCGTGGTCGTGGTCGAGACCGGTGGCTTCTCGGCGGCGGCGCAGCGGCTGAACATCGTCAAATCGGTGGTCAGCCGGCGCATGAGCGCGCTGGAGCGGCACCTGGAGTGCCGGCTGTTCAACCGCACCACCCGGCGCCTCAGCCTGACCGAAACCGGCCTGGACTACTTCGAGCGCGCCCAGCGCATCCTGGGTGACCTGGCCGAGGCCGAAGAAGCCACCCGCAGCCTGCAGACCGAGCTGCGTGGCCGTTTGCGCCTCGCCGCACCCATGTCCTTCGGGCTGAAACACCTGTCTCCGGCGCTCAACGAGTTCATGCGCGCCCATCCCGGCCTCGACGTGGAGCTGGACCTCAGCGACCGCTACGTGGACCTGGTCAACGAAGGCTACGACCTCACCCTGCGCATCGGCCGCCTGCCCGACTCCACGCTGGTGGCCCGCGAGTTGGGCCCCTGTCCCCACGCCGTCTGCGCCAGTCCCGACTACCTCGCCGCCCATGGCACCCCCGAGGTGCCGGACGACCTGCGCGAGCACCAGTGCCTGGGCTACAAGAACCGCGCCAATAGCAACCAGTGGCAGTTCCGCATGGGCCAGGAATGGCGCTCGGTGGCGGTGCGACCGCGATTGATCGCCAACAACGGCGAGGTACTGGTGCTGGCGGCGGTGGATGGCCTGGGGCTGGTGTCGCTGCCGCGCTTCCTGCTGGAAGAAAGCCTCGCCAGCGGCCGGCTGGTGGAGGTGCTGCGGGACTATCCGCTGCCCAGCTCGCAGATCTACGCCGTTTGCCCGCCGGGGCGCCGCCTGCCGGCCAAGGTACGGGCCCTGATCGACTTCCTGGTGCAGCGCTTCTCCACTTGATGGGGGCGACCCGGCATGGCGCCTGGCAAATCCTGGCCCGAATGAAATCCGCGCTACTGGCCTCGACGTAGGTTGGGCCAAGCGCAGCGCGGCCCAACGTTGGGTGGCGGGGTGCGGATGTTGGGCTTCGCTTCGCTCAGCCACAACCTACGTGTGGCGGCATACCACTGCCACGCCACAATTCCGTCCGATAACCGCCCATCCCGTATCCCGCCATTCCCGCGCCGACCGCTCTAGCACCGGGTGCGCGGCATTGTTCGCGAAGCACGAACACTCATATCGCCGAAACCGGAATTGTTGCCGGGGAGGGGCGCTTGTAGCTTGCGATCCAGCCGGACAGCCAGGCCCGCTCTGCCAGTGGGAAGCGTCCGCATCAGGCTGACTAATAACAACAAGGTAGCTGCCATGATTCCTCGCAAGCATCTTTCCGCGTCCACCCTGTTCGCTCCGGTCCTGGCGGCCGCCGCGCTGTTCCCCGCATTCACCCAGGCCGCCGAGCCGGGTCCTTCCGGCTCGCTGTTTCGCAGCGCCTTCGGCGATGGCCTGGAGCGCGACTACGGCATCAAGGTCCATGGCTGGGCCCAGGCCGGCTGGACCTACAACGACAACGGCAGCGACGACGTGAGCAAGCAGGCCTTCTTCAACAACGACGAAGGCTTCAACCTCAACCAGTTCGCTCTGTCCATCCAGAAGGAACCCAAGGGCAACGTGGTCGGTCGTGTCGGCCCGTTCCCGGGCCCGATGCCCGAGCAGGCAGACTGGGGTTTCAACGTCACCGCCCTGTACGGCAAGGATGCGCGCTTCTTCAAGACCTACGGCTTCGACGAAGACCTGGGGGTGAACCGCAGCGCCGGCCCCAACGACGAGAACTTCAACATCGCCCAGGCCTATCTGGACTTCTACTTCCCGGTGCTCGGCGGTTCCAACCTGATGCTCGGGGTGTTCCACGCCCCGCTGGAAAACGAGATCGGCTTCGCCCTGGGTAGCCCGGCGCCGGCGGACTTCTACAGCCACACCTACTCCTTCATGCACGGCCCGGCCAAGCACACCGGCGCGCTGTACTCCTTCAAGCTGCCGCAGGAAGAGGGCGGCAGCATGACCGGCTTCGAGCTGGGCCTGGTACAGGGCTGGAACAACATGCAGGACCCCAACGGCGACCTGGATGTCATCGCCAACCTGCGCTGGCGCTCGGCGGATTTCCGCACCTGGGTCGACTGGGAAAACATCTATGGCAATGGCGCCGGCGACAGCTTCGCCGAGTGCGCCTGTGGCTCGCCGATCCCGGCCGGCACGAAAGGCGACAACCTGACCCGCTATGCCAGCTACCTGACGGTTTCCCATGTGCTGGACGAGCGCAACCGCGTCGCCGTGGAGTTCAACTACGGCCAGCAGGAAGACGCCGCTTTCGCCGCCTTCGCCGACAAGGGCAACGCCCACTGGTACGGCACCGACGTCAACTGGTACCACCGCTTGGGCAACAACCTGATGTGGAAAAGCCGTGCCGAGTGGTTCTACACCGACGCACCGGTGCATGTGGTGATGGCCAACATCGACCCGCAGACCGGTATCCCCGACCCGAGCTGGGGCAGCTTCTACGGCTTCACCACCAACCTGGCCTGGACCCCGGTGCCCAATGTCCGCCTGCGCCCCGAGCTGCGCTACGACATCCACAGCGGCAATGGTCGTGACGCCTTCGGCGACGGCAACGAAGACCGCCAGCTGATCGGTTCCTTCGACATCACCGTCTTCTTCTGATCCCTAGCAACTGCCGACCCGGCCGGGCCCTCGCGTGCCCGCGCCGGGCCTCATCCTCCCTTCGAGGTATCCGTCATGGACAACAACAAGAAACTCCTCGGTGCCGGGCTTTCCCGGCGTGATTTCCTGCGGGCGAGCGGCGTCGTGGCTGGCGGCTCGCTGCTCGCAGGCTTTTCTTCAGGGCCGCTGCTGGCGGCGGAGAAGGTCATCCGCATCGGCTACGTCAGCCCGCAGACCGGCCCGCTGGCACCCTTCGCCGCCGCCGATGGCTACATCATCGAGAGCCTCGCCTCGGTACTGAAGAACAGCATCACCGTCGGCGGCCAGCGCTGCCGCCTGGAGGTGATAGTCAAGGACAGCCAGTCCAACCCCAACCGCGCCGCCGAAGTGGCCAACGAGCTGATCCTGGAAGACGGCGTCGACCTGATGCTGGTGTCCTCCACGCCGGAAACCACCAACCCGGTGTCGGACCAGTGCGAGATCAACGAGATCCCTTGCATCTCCACCGTGGCGCCCTGGCAGCCCTGGTTCTTCACCCGTGGCGGCAAGCCGGACGAGGGCTTCCAGTGGACCTACCACTTCTTCTGGGGCCTGGAGGACGTGATCGGCGCCTACACCGCCATGTGGGGCGACATGGGCGGCAACAAGGTGATCGGCGGCCTGTTCCCCAACGACGGCGACGGCAACGCCTGGGGCGACGGCAAGCTGGGCTTCCCGCCGGTGCTGGCACAGAAGGGCTTCCAGCTGGTGGACCCGGGGCGCTTCCAGAGCCTGACCGACGATTTCTCCGCACAGATTTCCGCCTTCAAGAAGGCCGAGGCGGAGATCGTCACAGGCGTGGTCATCCCGCCGGACCTCACCACCTTCTGGACCCAGGCGCGCCAGCAGGGCTTCCAGCCCAAGGCCCTGTCGGTGGGCAAGGCGCTGCTGTTCCCCTCGGCGGTGGAGGCCCTGGGCAAGGCCGGGCACAACCTCTCCACGGAAATCTGGTGGAGCCCGAGCCACCCCTTCAGCTCGTCCCTCAACGGCTTGTCCGCCGGCCAGCTCGCCGCGCGCTACACCCAGGCCACCGGCAAGCAGTGGACCCAACCGCTGGGCTTCGTCCATGCGCTGTTCGAGCTGGCGGTGGACATTCTCCAGCGCACCGAGGAGGTGGGTAATCCCGAGGCCACCCGCGACGCGTTGCTGAAGACCGAGCTGAACACCGTGGTCGGTCCGGTGAGCTGGAAGAACGGCCCGGTGAAGAACGTCGCCAAGACCCCGCTGGTGTCCGGCCAGTGGCGCCTGGGCGGGCCCTTCACCTACGACCTGGTTATCACCGGCAACCAGACCGCGCCGCAGATTCCCCTGGGCGGGGAGATGCAGGCGATCACCTACGGCGGCTAGCGCGTAGCCCGGATGAAATCCGGGAGCCTGCGCACGGTTTCCCCGGATTGCATCCGGGCTACGGCTTCATACAGGTAATGACACATGCAACAACTCCTCGTACTGGAGCAGGTGCACAAGAGCTACGGCTCGGTGAAGGTGACCGACGACCTCAGCCTGGCCCTGGCGCCCGGCGAAGCGCTGGGCATCATCGGGCCCAACGGCGCCGGCAAGAGCACCCTGTTCAACCTCATCGCCGGCGGTGTGGCCGCCGACAGCGGACGCATCCACTTCCAGGGTGAAGACGTCACCCGCGAGCCGGTGTTCAAACGTTGCCGGCGCGGCATCGGCCGTTCCCACCAGATCCCGCACCCCTTCGTGAAGATGACGGTGTTCGAGAACCTGCTGGTGGGCGCCACCTTCGGTGCCGGCCAGGCGGAGAAGGACGGCCATGCCTGGTGCGCCCACGTGCTGGAGCTCACCGGCCTGATGAAGAAGGCCAATGTCCTGGCTGGCTCCCTGACCCTGCTGGAGCGCAAGCGCCTGGAAATGGCCCGCGCCTTGGCTACCCGGCCGCAACTGCTGCTGCTCGACGAGATCGCCGGCGGCCTCACCGAGCCGGAATGCCACGCGCTGGTGGGCACCATCCAGGGCATCCATCGTTCCGGCACGGCGATCATCTGGATCGAGCACATCGTCCACGCCCTGCTGGCGGTGGTCGGTCGCCTGGCGGTGATCAACTTCGGCCGCAAGCTGGACGAAGGCGAGCCCGGCGCGGTGATGGCCAACCCCAGGGTGCAGGAAATCTACATGGGCATCGGGAGCTGAGGGCATGCTTGAGATCCGCAAGTTGCGCGCCGGCTACGGCGACTTCCAGGCGTTGTTCGACATCGACCTGGACCTGGCCGAGGTCGAGACCCTGGCCATCATCGGCTCCAACGGCGCCGGCAAATCCACCTTCATGCGCTCGTTGGCCGGGCTGATCCGCAATGACGCGGGCGCCATCCGCTACAAGGGCGAGGCCATCGGCAACCTGCCGGCCAACCGGGTGCTGGAGCGCGGCATCGCCCTGGTGCCGGAGGGCCGCAAGCTGTTCCCCTCGCTGAGCGTCGAGGAAAACCTGCTGATCGGCGCCTACAGCAAGCGCGAGGGCGCCTGGAACCTGGAGCGCATCTACAGCCTGTTCCCGGTGCTGGCCAACCTGCGCAAGCGCCCCGGCACAGCGCTTTCCGGCGGCCAGCAGCAGATGGTCGCCATCGGCCGCGCGCTGATGTCGAGCCCGGGTCTGCTGCTCTGCGACGAAATCAGCCTGGGCCTGGCGCCCACCACCATCAAGGACATCTATGCCGCGCTGCCATCGATCAAGGCCGACGGCACGGCGGTGATACTGGTCGAGCAGGACATCAACCAGGCCCTGGCGGTGGCCGACCGCTTCTACTGCTTCCAGGAAGGCCGGGTTTCCCTCTCCGGCACACCGGCCGAGGCGAGCAAGGAACAGATCAAGGCGGCCTATTTCGGCCTGGCGGAGGCATGACGATGGAATGGCTCGATACCCTGGCCCAGGGCGTGTTGCTCGGCGGCCTCTATGCCCTGTTCGCGGTGGGCCTGTCGCTGATGTTCGGCATCATGCGCCTGGTCAACATCGCCCACGGCGACTTCATCGTGCTGGCCTCCTACCTGGCCCTGGTGGTGGTGGAGACCCTCGGCATCTCGCCGCTCGCCAGCCTGGTGCTGGTGGTGCCGCTGATGTTCGCGCTGGGCTACGCCCTGCAGCGCAACGTACTCAACCGCACCCTCGGCAGTGACATCCTGCCGCCGCTGCTGGTGACCTTCGGCCTGTCAATCATCCTGCAGAACATCCTGCTGGAGTTCTTCAGCGCCGACAGCCGCAAGCTCTCCCAGGGCGAGCTTGAGGTGGCCAGTGTCGCCGTTGGCGGACTCAATCTCGGCGTCATGCCGTTGATGGTGTTCGGCAGCGCGCTGCTGGTGATCGGCGGCCTGCAGCTGCTGTTCTACAAGACCAGCCTGGGCCGCGCCTTCCGCGCCACCTCGGATGACCAGCACACCGCCCAGCTGATGGGCATCGACAACCGCCACATCTTCGGCCTGGCCATGGCCCTGGCGATGGCGGTGGTGTCCATCGCCGGGGTGTTCCTCGCGCTGCGCACCAGCTTCGATCCCAGCGTCGGCCCGGCGCGGCTGCTCTATGGCTTCGAGGCGGTGATCATCGGCGGCCTCGGCAGCCTCTGGGGCACCCTGGCCGGCGGCGTGATCCTCGGCGTCGCCCAGGCTATCGGTGCGCGCATCGACCCGGGTTGGCAGATCCTCGCCGGCCACCTGGTGTTCCTGCTGATCCTGGTATTCCGCCCACGCGGCCTGTTCCCCCGGAGTGTCGACTGATGAATGCGATGAACAATGCCTACCTCGTCCAGCGCGCCACCCGCAGCAGCCAGGTCGGCCTGGTGCTGCTGGGCGTGCTGGTGCTGGTCCTGGCGTCCCTGCCGTTCTGGGCCGACCGCGCGGTACTGCGCCAGGTAGTGGAGTTCGCCTACTACCTGGCCCTGGCGCAGATGTGGAACCTGCTGGCGGGCTACGCCGGCATGGTCTCGGTAGGGCAGCAGGCCTTCGTCGGCCTCGGTGGCTACCTGCTGTTCGTGCTGGCCTCGCAATTGGGCGTGCCACCGCTGGCGGCGGTGTTCCTGGCAGGATTGGTAGTGGCGCTGCTGGCGGTGCCGACGGCGCTGGTGCTGTTCCGCCTGCGCGGCGCCTACTTCGCCATCGGCACCTGGGTGGTGGCCGAGGTGTTCCGCCTGGGATTGGCCCAGGTCGGCAGCCTCGGCGGCGGTTCCGGGCAGAGCCTGCCGGCGTCCATCGTGCGGCAGATCGGTGGCAGCCGCGACGGCCGCGAGATGCTGATGTACTTCAGCGCCCTGGCTATCGCCGTCGGTGCGGTGCTGGTGGTGTACCTGCTGCTGCGCTCGCGCCAGGGCCTGGCGCTGACCGCCATCCGCGATTCCGAGCCGGCCTCGGGGAGCCTCGGCATCAACGTGTTCCGCACCAAGCTGCTGGTCTACGTGCTGGCGGCCGGCTGCACCGGGGTGGTTGGCGCGCTGATATTCCTGCAGAAGCTGCGCATCTCGCCGGATGCCGCCTTCAGCGTGCAGGACTGGACCGCGGCGGTGATCTTCATCGTCATCATCGGCGGCATCGGCACCCTGGAAGGGCCGCTGATCGGCACCCTGATCTACTTCATCCTGCGCAGCTGCTTCGCCGAGTTCGGCGCGCTGTACATGATCATCCTCGGCGCCGTGGCGGTATTGATGATGCTCAAGGCGCCCCAGGGCGTCTGGGGGCTGGTGAGCGAACGGTTCGGCTGGCAGCTGTTCCCGATGCAGCGGAGGTTGACCTCGTTGTAGGAGCGAATTCATTCGCGATAGGCGTCAGAGGGCTGCGTTGCAGCCCATTCGCGAATAAATTCGCTCCTACCAGGACAACGGACACCGGATACCCATATGGACCGCCTGCTCAGCATCGAAGCCTTCGTCCGCGTCGCGGAAACCGGCAACTTCGCCCGCGCCGCCCAGCAACTGGGGGTGACCCGCTCGGTGGTCAGCCATCGCATCCAGCAACTGGAGGACTACATCAGCGCGCCGCTGTTCCACCGCAGCACTCGCCATGTGCGGCTGTCGGAAGTGGGGGAGACCTACTACAAGGAATGCGCCGACATGGTGGCGAGCTTCAACAGCCTCACCGAGCAGATGCGCGACCTACGCGCCAAGCCCACCGGCAAGCTGCGGGTGCAGATGCTGCCGGGCTTCGCCATCGGCCATTTCGGCGCCCTGCTGGCGGAGTTCACCGGGCTGTACCCGGACATAGAAGTGGACGTGATCGTGAACGACCGGGTGGTGGACCCGATCGAGGAAGGTTTCGATGTGGCCTTCCAGATGTTCCCGCCGCTGGCCGAATCGCTCATCGAGCGCAAGCTGTTCTCCGTTCGGCGGCTGTTCTGTGCGTCGCCCGAGTACCTGGAACGGCATGGTGCGCCCAGTGTTCCGGCGGACCTGCAGGGGCACAAGGTGGCACTGTACGAGGGCTATCCGTCGCGCAACAAGTGGCTGTTCAACGGCATTGAGCAGGTGGAGCTCAACCTCGCCGGCCAGGTGCGTTCCAACTCCGTGCACCTGCTCCGGGATTACGCCCTGACCGGCGCCTGCGTGGTCTGCCTGCCGACCCTGGCGGCCAGCGACGACCTGCTGGCCGGCCGACTGGTGCCGGTGCTGGGCGATTATTCCCTGACGTCGTTCAACTTCTCGGCGGTCTACCCGGCGACCCAGCGCAGGGCGCTGAAGGTGCGCACCCTGATCGACTTCCTGGTGGAGCGCATCAGCGATGAACCGGCCTGGGACCGGCCGTTGTTGGAGCGGGGGTGGGTGCAGCCTTGATCAGGCAGGTAAGCGAAGCGGTGCGCGCGGCGCACCCTACGGGGCGAGTTGGGTAGGGTGCGCCATGCGCACCGAGCAGACTCCGGAAATGAAAGAAGGCGCCACAGTGGGCGCCTTCTGCCTTTCAGGGAATGCATACATCGTGATTGCCTGCCTCTGAAGTGCTCCGGGATCAGCTGATACGGTTGGCACCAGTGCGGTCGGCACCACCTTCAGCTACATCGAAAGCCTTGGTGCGGTCGGAACCACCTTCGGCGACATCGAAGGCCTTGGTGCGGTCAGAACCACCTTCGGCTACGTCGAAGGCTTTGGTGCGGTCAGAACCACCTTCGGCGACATCGAAGGCCTTGGTGCGGTCGGAACCACCTTCGGCTACGTCGAAGGCCTTGGTGCGGTCGGAACCACCTTCGGCGACATCGAAAGCCTTGGTGCGGTCGGAACCACCTTCGGCGACGTCGAAGGCCTTGGTGCGGTCGGAACCACCTTCGGCGACATCGAAGGCCTTGGTGCGATCGGAGCCGCCTTCAGCGACACGCAGCGACTGGGAGCGGTCGGCGCCATTTTCGGCGATGCGGTGGATGGCGCGATCGGAACCGCCTTCAGCGACGCGGTGGATGCTGGTGCGGTCGGAACCACCCTCGGCAACGGACAGGGCGAAAGCCGAGGCGGACAGGCTGGCGAAGATCAGGCTGGCAAGGATTTGCTTTTTCATTTTGGACACCTCGGCGAAGAAGGGGGGTTGGAATTCGTCTACGGGGCCCATGTTACTGATGTGATTTCGATGAAGAAGTGATCAACGATGATGGTTGCCATCGACGTTAATGATAGTTGCATTAGATCTATATAAAACAAGCAGTTATGTAACTTTCTAGAGAGTAATTACCTAAAGTGGAAAGGCCTTTTCTCTAGAATGGAATAATCAATTTAGTAGATGTATAGGCTGGCTTTGTCTGAGCAGACTGGTCGTTGCCGGCCTGAAAGGCTTGATCTAGAGGGGAAGCGGATGCTGAGGGCCAGCAGGGCGGGCCTGGGGACAGGCGAGGAGGAGGAGGGTGCCTGGAATGGCAGGCCGGGCCTATGGCCCGGCTGGCGCTGGATGTTGGCGGATGCCTGGGTCAGCGCTTGCCCATGGAGCGGCGCGAGCCACGCGGCGCCGGACCGGGGCGTTGGCCGCGATCATGGCCCTTGAGAGTCTGGTGCCATGGGATGTTCTGTTTTTTTGGCTTGGCGGTCGCTTCTTCCGCTGCCGGGGTTTCCTGGGGCTGGGCTTCGGCCTGATCGAGGTCTTGGCTGGTCATGCTGTTTCTGCTCTGTGCGGGGCTGGCCCGCGAGCGGGCCGGAGGCGCGCATCATACACCAACTGCTGCGGGCCGACCTCCCGGGCGGCCCGCAGGTCGACGGTCAGGCGCGCTGGCTTTCCATGCCATGGCCCACCAGTTCGATACGCGGGTCCACATGATTGATCGCCGAGAAGATGTGCTCCGGATCGGTCAGCGCCGGAGCCATGGTCCAGCGGCCAATGGGCTCGTAGCCGATGCGCAGCATGCCGGTATGGGTCAGCTGGTTGCCGTCGATCAAGGGGTCCACGTCATAGAAGCCCAGCGCATAGCGCAGGTCGAGGATGTCCTGCGGGTCGCCGGTGAGGTACTCCCAGCCGGGGCCGATGTGGAACTTGTCGACGTACTCCTGCAGGTGGTGGGGCTGGTCCAGCTCCGGTTGCAGGGTGATGGAGTACATGAAGACGTCACGGCCAACGCGCTCGCCGAGCATCTGCTGGACCTTGCGCAGGTTGGCGGTGGCGGTGGGGCAGTTACGGCCGCAACTGGCGTACATCATGTTGAGCACCACCACCTTGCCGCCGATCAGGTCATCCATGAAGCGGACCTTGCGGCCCTGGTGGGTGACGAGGGTCGGGTTGGGGAATCGGGCGTTGCCCTCGCGGGGTTTCACCTGGCGTTCGGCGGCAACGCCGAGCCCGCCGAGGGCGGTCAGGCCGAGCAGGCCGACACCAAGACCGCCAATGAGGTTTCTTCGTGTGTTCATGGAAAGTCCTCCCGCGGCCTCTATTCGATGTCGAAGCGCAGCATCATCGCGTGGTCTTCGTGGATCAGGTTGTGGCAGTGCATCACGTACTTGCCGACGTAGTCCCGGAAGCGGATGAACACGCGAATCGTCTCGTTCTTGTTGATCACGTAGACGTCCTTGCGTCCGACTTCATGGGCCGGGATGGGCAGCTGCACGCCATTGCGCATTCGCGAAATGATTCGACCTTCCTCGAAGTGGATATGGATGGGGTGTGACCAGCCATTGTCGATGTTGACCAGCTCCCAGATCTCCCCGCGCCCCTTGGGAACCTTGAAGCGCGGGGCGGTGACGTTGACGAACTGGCCGTTGATGGCCCACATGTTGTTGCTGCGCTCGAACACGAAGCGCCGCACCGGCGCGGCCGCCACTTCGGCCGGGTCCAGTGGTGGCAGGGGGCGCAGGTTGGCCGGCACCTGGCTGAGGTCCTGGGCGGTCGGCCAGCGATCGACCACTATCTTCAGCACCCGTACGCCGGGTTCCTTGATGTCCTTGGGCCCGCGCGTTTCCTCCTGGCGCATGCGGTTGACCAGGTAAAGGGTGGTGCCGATCACGTACTTGGAAAAGTCCACGACTATGTCGGCGCGCTCGGCCACGCCCAGGGTGATCGACTGCTGGTTGAGCAGCGGCTTGGGCAGCAGGTTGCCGTCGTTGCCGATGTAGGTGAAGTTCTGCTTCACGTTGTTCGGGTTCACCAGGGAGAACGCATAGAACAGGCTCGGCCCGGCATTCAGCAGGCGGAAGCGGTAGCGCCGCGCGGCCACCTTGAGCACCGGCTCGATCATGCCGTTGACCGTCACCTTGTCGCCCAGCACCCCTTCGGGGTTGATCTCGTCGTAGTACAGCTTGCCGGCGGCATCGAAGCGGCGATCGGCGAATGACAGGGGGTAGTCGTACGGGTGGCTGGGCAGGCGCAGCGCACCCGGGGTCGGGTCAGCCTCGTTGCCGGAGTCGATGTGGTCGTAGAGCAGATAGAAGCCCACCAGTCCCCGGTAGAGGTTGGGTGATGTGAAGTCGAGGGTGTGGTCGTGATAGAAGAGCGTGCCCAGCGCTTCGCGGTAGTCGCCGATATTGTTCTGGAGATTCTCGAAGCCCGCGTAGACATTGGGGTAGAGGTGGTCCTTGAACCTGCCCTTGGCGGTCAGGGTGGGGCCGGCCTTGGTGGCGCTGTAGTAGTCGCCGGGGAAGCCGTCGCTTTCCGAGCCACAGTGAAGGTTGTGCAGGTGGGTGGAAATCTCCGGGGTGCCGAAGCCAGTGTGGTTGGCCGGCAGGTCGTTGTGGATGCGGCAGATCACCGGGTGGCCGTAGTGCGACATCACCGTGGCGTTGAATTCGTTAGCCGGGGTGTTGGCGGCGCGATAGGTCCAGACCTTTTGTGGTGGATAGGCCGGGTTGAACACCCAGCTCGGGCTCTCCGTGGCGCGCAGTTCGTAGTACTCGGCGTTGGGGCGGAAGGTGGCCCAGCGCTGGTGGGCGGGCCTGCCGGCTTCGCCGCCCGCGACGTTGGCCAGCTCGGTGGGGGCGGGGGTCAGGGTCGCCACGCTGGCCGCGGGAACGATCTGGTTGGGCAGTTGCATCACCCAGGGCACCGTTGCCGGGCTGGGCGGAAGGATAGGTGCAGCCGCCTCGCTTTCCGGGGCTCTTAGAAGGGCAGGTGCGGCCACCGCGGCAGCGGAAAGCTTGAGGAAGTCGCGCCGGGTTTCATCTGCCAACCTGTCTTTCTTGTTTTTGGTTTTCTCCGGGTTCTTGCCTTTCATGGACATGCTCCACCTCCCCACCACGAATTCGCGCAACGGCCCGCCATGGATGCAATGCTCCAAGGCTCGTTTTTCCCCATCCGTTTGCACGAGGGTGCTGACCGCCAATGAATCTGCTCGCGCGGCCAAAGCGCCAATAAGCCGACTAAAGACTTCTCATTTAGTGAGTGCAATCAGGGGGAAGCCAAAAAAACGACAGTAATGCTGGCCAGTGGCTTCTGGCTCTAGGCATGGCGGTGAGTGTTACAAGATGTGTCTCAAAGACCGGCGGCAGGGATTGGAGGGCAGGCGGTAGAGCGGTTCTGGCGGGAGTGGAGACGGCCGGGGGCCGTCTCCCGAAACATCACTTGTACTTGTCGTGGAACAGGGCGATCTGGGCGACCGGCTTGGGCTCTTCCTTGGTCAGGACGTAGACCACGCGCTGGCCGTCGGGGCCGCCACCGATGTCGACGTAGCTGAAGGTCGGCTCGCCGATCTTGTACATGTCCATCATGTCGCCGTAGCGGCTGAACACGTAGATGATCCCCTCTTCGTCGCGCAGTTCGCCGTAGAACGGCTGGGCAGGCGGCAGGCTGACGTCGATGAAGCGCTGGGCGGAGAGAGTCTTGCTGTCCTTGCCCTGGTCGGCGGCCTTGAGTACCAGGACGATTTCGCGACCGAAGCCGTCCTGCTTGCCGGTCTTCTGCGTCACCGGGGCGGCGCCGCTTTTGAGGAATTCACGGTAGGTGGCGTAGTCGTCGAAGACGAACAGCTCTTTCTCGGTACGGATCTGGTACCAGTCCTCGTTATCCAGCGAAACCGCCTTGGCGGGCGCCGGAGCTTGCACGGCGCAGGCACCGAGGGTAGCGGCCAGCAAGGCTGCGGCCAGGGGTTTGATCAGGTTCTTCTTGTGGTTCATCGGAGGTCCTCCCCAGGAATGTGAAGCAGAGAATCTGCCTGGGGACGATGACCGGTTGATGACGGGATTGTGTCGCGATGATTAAGGCGAAGGGCTTTGTTTTTCAGGAGCTTAGGGAACTTTCCCAAGAAACTGCTGGAAAGCGGCCGCCCATGGGCCAGGGGCTGGAGATGAGCTCTTGTAGGTTGGCGCAGAGCGAAGCGAAGCCCAACATTCCTGGCTTCGCCTCCGCGTGTTGGGCCTCGCAGGCTCGGCGCCAACCTACGTTCGCGAACGTAGGCCCCGCCGCAGATCAGCCGCGGTAGTAGCGTTGCGGCACGAAGGGGGTCTTGGCGACTTTCATGGCCACGCGCTTGCCGCGCACCAGGGCCCAGACTTCGCTGTCCAGGGCCGCGTGTTCGGCGGCGACGTAACCCATGGCGACCGGGGCGCCCAGGCTGGGGCCGAAGCCGCCGCTGGACACGCGGCCGATGATGGCGCCATCGGCGTCGACGATTTCCGCGCCTTCACGCACCGGGACGCGCTCCTGGGGCAGCAGGCCGACGCGCTTGGCCGGCACGCCGTCGCGCTGCTGGGCGAAGACCTTGCCCGCGCCGGGGAAGTTGCCGGCGCGCAGGCCGTCGGCGCGGCGGGCCTTGGAGATGGCCCAGGCCAGGCCGGCTTCGATGGGGGTGGTGGCCTGGCTCATGTCGTGGCCGTAGAGGCACAGGCCGGCTTCCAGGCGCAGCGAGTCGCGGGCGCCGAGGCCGATGGGCTGGACTTCCGGCTGGGCCAGCAGGGTGCGGGCCAGGGCTTCGGCCTGGGCCACGGGCACGGAAATCTCGTAGCCGTCCTCGCCGGTGTAGCCGGAGCGGCTGACGAAGCACTCCACGCCTTCCAGGCGCACGCTGCCGAACTGCATGAAGGTCATCTTCCTCACTTCCGGCGCCAGACGGCCGAGCACCTCGGCGGCGGCCGGGCCCTGCAGGGCCAGCAGGGCGCGGGATTCGAACAGCGGCTCGATCTCGCATTGCTCGCCGATTTGCTGCTTGAGGTGGGCCAGGTCCTGGTCCTTGCAGGCGGCGTTGACCACCAGGAACAGTTCGTCGTCCGCAAGGCGGGCCACCATCAGGTCGTCGAGGATGCCGCCGTTCTCGTCGGTGAACATCGCGTAGCGCTGGGTGCCCGCCGGCAGGTCGAGGATGTCCACCGGCACCAGGCTTTCCAGGGCGCGACCGGCGTTGGCGCCGCGCAGGATGATCTGACCCATGTGGGAGACATCGAACAGGCCAGCCTGCGCACGGGTGTGCAGGTGCTCCTTGAGCACGCCCAGGGGGTATTGCACCGGCATGTCGTAGCCGGCGAAGGGCACCATGCGCGCGCCGAGTTCGAGGTGCAGGGCGTGCAGCGGGGTCTTGGCGAGGGTTTCGTTGGTCATTCCGGTTTCCTGTAGGTGCGCCGCGCGCACCGATTGATGTTCCGTGGTGCCGGGTACGCACTCAGCATTCGATGATGTTCACGGCGAGGCCGCCGCGAGCGGTTTCCTTGTACTTGCTCTTCATGTCGGCGCCGGTCTGGCGCATGGTGCGGATCACCTTGTCGAGCGAGATGAAGTGCTGGCCGTCGCCGCGCAGGGCCATGCGCGCGGCGTTGATGGCCTTCACCGAGCCCATGGCGTTGCGCTCGATGCAGGGCACCTGGACCAGTCCGCCCACCGGGTCGCAGGTCAGGCCGAGGTTGTGTTCCATGCCGATCTCGGCGGCGTTCTCCACCTGCTGCGGGGTGCCGCCGAGGACTTCGCAGAGGGCGCCGGCAGCCATCGAGCAGGCCACGCCCACCTCGCCCTGGCAGCCCACTTCGGCGCCGGAGATGGAGGCGTTCTCCTTGTAGAGGATGCCGATGGCGGCGGCGGTGAGCAGGAAGCGCTCGACGCCGTCGTCGTTGGCGCCCGGCACGAAGCGGCTGTAGTAGTGCAGCACCGCCGGGACGATGCCCGCCGCGCCGTTGGTGGGCGCGGTGACCACGCGGCCGCCGGTGGCGTTTTCCTCGTTCACCGCCAGGGCGTAGAGGTTGACCCAGTCGAGCACCGAGAGGCTGTCCTTGAGGTTGGCTTCGGGGCTCTCGCTGAGCTGGCGGTAGAGCGCGGCGGCGCGGCGCTTGACCTTCAGCCCGCCGGGCATGATGCCTTCCTTGCGGCAGCCGACCTTCACGCAGTCCTGCATCACCTGCCAGATTTTCATCAGGCCGGCGCTGGTCTCCTCGGGGCTGCGCCAGGCCTTTTCGTTCTCGCGCATCAGGGCGCTGACCGGGAGTCCGGTGGCGACGCAGTGGGCGAGCAGGTCGCGGGCGGTCTTGAAGGGGTAGGGCAGCGACGTGCGGTCTTCGACGATGCGGTCCAGGCCGGCGGCTTCCTCGTCCACCACGAAGCCGCCGCCCACCGAGTAGTACTCGCGGGAGCGGATCTGGATGCCGGCCTCGTCGAAGGCGCGGAAGATCATGCCGTTGGGGTGGTAGGGCAGCGGCTTGCGGATCATCGCCAGGTGCTCCCTTTCCACGAAGGGAATGGTCTTCTCGCCACCCAGGCAGAGTTCGCCGCGCTGGCGGATGCCGGCCAGGCGTTCGTCCACGCGTTCGGTGTCGACGGTGTCGGGTTGCTCGCCTTCCAGGCCGAGCAGCACGGCCTTGTCACTGCCGTGGCCTTTGCCAGTGGCGCCGAGGGAGCCGTACAGCTCGACTTTCAGACTCTGGGTGTCAGGCAGCAGGGATTCCCGGCGCAGACCCTCGACGAAGCGTGCGGCAGCGCGCATCGGCCCAACGGTGTGGGAGCTGGAGGGGCCAATACCGATCTTGAACAGGTCGAAGACACTGAGGGCCATGTCGCACTCCTGAGCGGATGCTCGGCTCTTTCTTATTAATCAGCGTAGACAGCCCGGCGAATCGAGCCCAAAGGCCCGACCGCCGTCCTGGAAACAAACGCCTGTAGGAGCGAATTCATTCGCGAATGAACCCGCTCCCACAGGAAGGACGCCATCAGGCGTCCTGGTAGGCCTCGATGGACGGGCAGGCGCAGACCAGGTTGCGGTCGCCGTAGACGTTGTCCACGCGGCCCACCGGCGGCCAGTACTTGCCGTCGATCAGGCTGGCGCTGGGGTACACGGCCAGTTCGCGGCTGTAGCGGTGGGTCCACTCGCCCACCAGTTCGGCGGCGGTGTGCGGCGCGTTCTTCAGTGGGTTGTCGTCCTTGTCCAGCTCGCCGTCCTCCACCGCGCGGATTTCCTCGCGGATGCGGATCATGGCGTCGCAGAAGCGGTCCAGCTCTTCCTTCGACTCGCTCTCGGTGGGCTCGATCATCAGGGTGCCGGGTACCGGGAAGGACATGGTCGGGGCGTGGAAGCCGTAGTCGATCAGGCGCTTGGCCACGTCGTCGACGCTGATGCCGCTGCTCTCCTTGAGCGGGCGCACGTCGAGGATGCACTCGTGGGCCACCAGGCCGTTGCTGCCGGTGTAGAGCACCGGGTAGTGCTCTTCCAGGCGGCGGGCGATGTAGTTGGCGTTGAGGATCGCCATCTGGGTGGCGCGGCGCAGGCCTTCGCCGCCCATCATGCGGATGTACATCCAGGTGATCGGCAGGATGCTGGCGCTGCCGAAGGGCGCGGCGCTGACCGCGCCTTGCTTGCGCTCCAACTGGCCGTGGCCCGGCAGGAAGGGCGCCAGGTGGGCCTTCACGCCGATCGGGCCGACGCCCGGGCCGCCGCCGCCGTGGGGGATGCAGAAGGTCTTGTGCAGGTTCAGGTGGGACACGTCGCCGCCGAACTGGCCCGGGGCGCAGAGGCCGACCATGGCGTTCATGTTGGCGCCGTCGATGTACACCTGGCCGCCGTTGGCGTGGATGATCTCGCAGATCTCGCGGATGCCTTCCTCGAACACGCCGTGGGTGGACGGGTAGGTGATCATGATCGCGGCGAGGCGGTCCTTGTGCTCCTCGGCCTTGGCCTTGAGGTCGGCGATGTCGACGTTGCCGCGGGCGTCGCAGGCGGTCACCACCACGCGCATGCCGACCATGCTGGCGGTGGCCGGGTTGGTGCCATGGGCCGATTGCGGGATCAGGCAGATGTCGCGCTGGTCGTCGCCGCGGCTCTGGTGGTAGGCGCGGATGGCCAGCAGGCCGGCGTACTCGCCCTGGGAGCCGGCGTTGGGCTGCAGGGACACGGCGTCATAGCCGGTGGCCTGGCAGAGCATGGCTTCCAGCTCGCGGGTCAGCTCCAGGTAGCCCTGGGACTGCTCGGCCGGCGCGAAGGGGTGCAGGGCGCCGAACTCGGCCCAGGTCACCGGGATCATCTCGCTGGCGGCGTTCAGCTTCATGGTGCAGGAGCCCAGCGGGATCATGCTGCGGTCCAGCGCCAGGTCCTTGTCGGCGAGCTTGCGCAGGTAGCGCATCAGCTCGGTTTCCGAGTGGTAGCGGTTGAACACCGGGTGCTCGAGGATCGCCGACTGGCGCAGCAGGGCGGCCGGCAGGCGGCTGGCGACGCGGGCGGCGAGTGTGGCGAAGGCCGGCAGGGCCTGGCCGTCGGCGAAGATCGCCCAGAGTTGCTCGACGTCGGCCTGGGTGGTGGTCTCGTCGAGGGACAGGCCGAGGCGCTCGGCGTCCACTTCCCGCAGGTTGATGCGTGCGGCGCGGGCCTGGGCGTGCAGGTCGGCGGTCTTGCTGCCGGTGGCCAGGGTCAGGGTGTCGAAGAAGCTTTCCTGCTCCACGGCGAGGCCCAGCTGGGTCAGGCCGGCAGCCAGGATGGCGGTCAGCTGGTGCACGCGGTTGGCGATGCGGGTCAGGCCCTGGGGGCCGTGGTAGACGGCGTACATGCTGGCGATGTTGGCCAGCAGCACCTGGGCGGTGCAGATGTTGCTGGTGGCCTTCTCGCGGCGGATGTGCTGTTCGCGGGTCTGCATGGCCAGGCGCAGGGCCGGCTTGCCGTGGCGGTCGATGGACACGCCGACCAGACGGCCGGGCATGTCGCGCTTGAAGGTGTCGCGAGTGGCGAAGTAGGCCGCGTGCGGGCCGCCGAAGCCCAGCGGCACGCCGAAGCGCTGGGCGCTGCCCAGGGCGACGTCGGCGCCGAACTCGCCGGGCGGGGTCAGCAGGGGCAGGGCCAGCAGGTCGGCGGCCACGGCCACCAGGGCGCCTGCGGCGTGGAAGCGCTCCACCAGCGCGCGGTAGTCGAAGATGTCGCCGTTGGCGGCCGGGTATTGCAGCAAGGCGCCGAAGTAGGCGCCGGCGTCGCTGATCTCGCGCTCGTCACCGATCACCACCTCGATCCCCAGGGGCTCGGCGCGGGTCACCAGCACGTCGAGGGTCTGCGGGTGGCAGTGCTGGGAGGCGAAGAAGGTGTTGCTGGCCTTGTTCTTCGACAGGCGTTTGCAGAAGGTCATGGCTTCGGCGGCGGCGGTGCCTTCGTCGAGCAGGGAGGCGTTGGCCACCGGCAGGCCGGCGAGGTCGCTGACCAGGGTCTGGAAGTTCAGCAGGGCTTCGAGGCGGCCCTGGGAGATTTCCGGCTGGTAGGGGGTGTAGGCGGTGTACCAGGCCGGGTTTTCCAGCAGGTTGCGCAGGATCGGGCTGGGGGTGTGGCAGGGGTAGTAGCCCTGGCCGATGTGGCTCTTGAACAGCTGGTTCTTCGCGGCGATGGCCTTGATGTCGGCCAGGGCCTGGGCCTCGCCCTGGCCAGCCGGCAGGTCGAGCACGCTGGTGCCCTTGATGCTGTCGGGGATGACGGCGGCGCTCAGGGCTTCGATGTCGTCGAAGCCGAGCAGCTGCAGCATGGCCTGGGTGTCGACTGCGCGCGGGCCGATGTGGCGGGCGATGAATTCATTGGTGGTGGCCAGGGCCGGGGTTTCGATGCTCATGGGCGTTCCTCAGCCGTTGGCTTTCAGCAGGTTTTCGTAGCCGGCACGGTCGAGCAGGCTGTCGAGGATGCCGGCGTCGGCCAGCTGCATGCGGAAGAACCAGCCCTTGCCCAGGGGTTCTTCGTTGACCAGCTCGGGGCTGTCGGCCAGGGCCTGGTTCACTTCGAGCACTTCGCCATCCAGCGGCATGACGATGTTGCTGGCGGCCTTCACCGATTCCAGCACGGCGACTTCTTCGCCCTTGGCGTAGGTCTGCAGTTCCGGGAGTTGAACGAAGACCACATCACCCAGCGCGTCCTGCGCGTACTCGGTAATGCCGACGGTGACGGAACCGTCTTGTTCAAGGCGCAGCCATTCGTGGTCGGCGGTGAAACGCAATTCGCTCATCTTCAGTCCTCAACTCGTATTTCGCGCCTGTTTCTTCTGCCAGGCGCTTAGCCCCGCACGTGGTCATTGCCGCGCGCTGTTGCCCGCCTTTTAGCAAGGGCAGTGCCAGAACGCTGAAATCCTTGTTATTCAAGGTTTTGAGCGATCTTTATGATGACTTGGATAATGTTTTCTGTAGCGATATCGCTACGGGGCGATGGCCGCTTTGCCGGCGAATTGCTCCGGGGCCCATCGTGGTGCGGGTTCTGGGGGATTGTTGCGGAATCGTTACGCTGTAGCGAAATCGATACGGATGTACTCTGGCTTATCTTTTAATAGTTATAAAACAACAAGATAAATAGATTTTAGAGAAATTACGTTAATTTTGACTGGTCGGGCGGCGACCCGCGAGCCGTTCGTAGGATGTGGCGGGCGGCGTTCCGCTTGAGCGAAGCGATACCCATCACCTCGACCGATGGGTATCGCAGGCTCGCGGAACGCCGGCCGACCCATCCTACGATTTCACATGCTTTTTATAATATCGTTAATATTCAAGTGGATATGAAAGATATCTAGAAGAAATATCAGCTTTGAATGAAGCGGGTACGGCTCAGGATTTTCCCGGAATGCCGTACTTGCGCAGTCGATGGGCGATGGCGGTATGGGAGGTCTGCAGGCGCGCGGCCAACTGACGGGTCGAGGGGTAGGTGGCGAAGAGCTTTTCCAGCAGGGCGCGCTCGAAGTTCTCCACGGCCTCTTCCAGGCTGTTCACCTCGCCGTCGCTTTCCCGTGCCACGGCCGTGCCGGCGATATCCAGGTCACCGATCTCCACCAGGCTGCTCTCGCAGATGGCGGCGGCGCGGAAGATCACGTTCTGCAGCTGGCGCACGTTGCCCGGCCAGCGGTTGCCCAGCAGTGCCTGGAAGGTGCCGGGTGCCAGGCGGCAGGCGGGGCGCTGGATCTGGGTGCAGGCTTGCTGCATGAAGAAGCGGGCCAGCAGCAGGATGTCCTGGCCGCGCTCGCGCAGGGGCGGCACTTCAAGGTTGAGCACGTTGAGGCGGTAGAAGAGGTCTTCGCGGAAGGTGCCTTCGCTGACCATCTTGTCCAGGTTGCGGTGGGTGGCGCTGAGGATGCGCACGTCCACCTTGATCTCGCGGTCGCCGCCCACCCGGCGGAAGCTGCCGTCGCTGAGGAAACGCAGCAGCTTGGCCTGCAGGTAGGGCGACATCTCGCCAATCTCGTCGAGGAACACCGTGCCCTGGTGGGCCAGCTCCAGCAGGCCCGGCTTGCCGCCGCGCTGGGCGCCGGTAAAGGCGCCGGGGGCGTAGCCGAACAGTTCGCTCTCGGCGAGGTTTTCCGGCAGCGCCGCGCAGTTCAGGGCCAGGAACGGCTGGTTGCGGCGGGTGCTTGCGGCATGGCAGGCACGGGCCACCAGTTCCTTGCCGGTGCCGGTCTCGCCACGGATCAGCAGCGGCGCATCCAGGGATGCCACGCGTTGGGCGCGGCCCTTGAGGGTCGCCATGGCCGCCGAGTCGCCCAGCAAGGCGTCGAAGCCTTCGGCGGCATGGTCGTGGTGCATGGCCGAGAGGCGTTCGCCGATACGGTTGGGCGGGTAAAGGGTCAGCAAGGCGCCGGTCAGGTGGTCGCCCTCGGTGATGGGCGCGGCGTCCAGCAGCAGGGCCTGGCCCTTGAGGGTGATTTCCCGCAGGGGAAGGCGGAAGCCTTGTGCCAGCAGCGCCTTGTGCAGGCTGTCGTCGCCGAACAGCTGGGCCAAGGGGCGGCCTTCGGGCTCGGCGCCGTAGAGGGCGATCAGCGCCGGGTTGGCCAGCAGGATGCGGCCCTCGCCATCCACCGCCAGCACCGGATCGCTCATGGCGGCCAGCAGCGCGTCCAGCTGCAGGCGCCGACGCTGGCCGGGAAGGATGTCGACCACCGTCACTTCCTGCACGCCATGCACGGCGTGCAAGGCTTCGCGCAGTTCATCGAGCACGTCCGGGCTGAGGGTGGGCGCGTCGATGTAGACGTTGGGCGGCACCATTTCCACCGCGTCCAGGTTGAGGTTGCGGCCGCCGAGCAGGGCCAGGACCTCCTGGGTGATGCCGACGCGGTCGATGAAGGTGACGTGAATTCGCATGGAAACGCTGGGCTGGCGATGTGAAGGGGCGAATTATGCCCGGTCTGTCGTCTTTGGGTAACAGTCCGTCGCTGATGCAGTCGGGCCTGCTGCGCCAGGGCGAGTGCCAAGGAGGGGGAATGGGGCCAAATCGGCCAGGCGCGTTTTCCGTCGTCCATGAAAAAGCCCCGCATTGGCGGGGCTCTTCGTTTGCGACCGCATCAGCAGGTCAGGGCTTTTTGTGCCCGGTCGATCACATTCTTCAGATGATCGGCGTCGCCATAGTGTTCCGGGTACAAGCGCTCGCTGTGACGGGCTACACCAAATTCGTTGACGATGGTGAAGCTGAAGTTGCCGTTGCGAGCGGCGGTGATATGGCAGGTGAACGGCGCAAATGCGCGGGTCAGGGTGCTGATTGCAGCTTGGGCTTGATGATGGATGGTCATCGTATTGCTTCCTTCGTTTTGCGGTCATGGACCGCCAGACAATGGCTCCGAATCCGCCGAGCAATGGGCTCTGGTCGGATGATCCTTATCGGAGCTAGGGTGCCGGCATGAAGTTCCCCAATCGGGATCAAGCTCTGGCAGCTGGTACATGGGATGCCAGGTGCTGCGCCGGGCAAGGGTCTGGGCCTGGCTGGCAGTCCTGGTCAATCTACCGTGCGTTCATGACAGCTTTGCTGCATCGCTCTTCAGGGGCGGGAGCTGCTGTCTTCTAGGCGGCGGGGGTGGCCATGTCCCTTTGGCGTGGCTCGTTCGGAGTCGAATGAGCGAGGGATCGGAGGGCCGGATTGACTTACAACTTGGTACTAACGGAGGCGACCCTAATGGATCGCCTGGCAAAGATCAAGCCATTTCAGTGGCTTTGTGGCAACTGGCTGATGTTTATCTCGGTGACCAGGGAAGTCCTGGCCGGTGGTGTGCGGGCGAGCAGGGGGCAGAATCGGTCCAGGGACTGGATCAGATCCCACTGCAGTTCGAGGTCGTGGCTGAGGTCCGTCACCCGGTCCAGCAGGCCGGCCGAGGCGGTCTGCAGCTTGCTGTCGGTGGTGGTGGCCAGGTTGGCGGTGACCTGCGCCAGCAGGGTGGTGATGGTCGTCATGTTGCGGGTAGTGAGGGCCAGGATATTGGCCAGCAGGGCGATTTCGCTTTGCGGCATTTGTTGTTGTGGGGGCTGATCCATGAGTGCTCCGGTTGGGCCATCAGTCCATGTGGCATTGAGCCATTATCGGGTTGAGATGCCTTCGGCCACGATGGAGTCACGCCCATGCCTGGTGCTGGCAAATCTCTGATTGGCTTGTAGGAAATTAGCCATGCTGCCGAAGAACAGCACCCAGGTACCTATGGATTAAGCCCAAAGAAGCATTGCCTGTGCTTTGGTCGAGCCTGAAGCTACCCGTGACTTCCCTTGTGTCCGACCGCCATGTCCAGCCCCATCGCGCTACCCGAGCCGCAGTCGCCGGACCTGCAGCTGGCCAACGGCCTGCGGCTGCGCTTGCTGTGCCGCCCGAACTCGAACCTGGGGGCAGCCTTGGTGGAGGTGGCTGGCGGCAGCCACGACGAACCGGTCGATTTTCCGGGACTCGCGCACTTCCTCGAGCACCTGGTTTTCCTTGGCAGCCGTGACTTCTCCCCCGAGCAGGGCCTGATCCCCTTCGTCCAGCGCCTGGGCGGCCGGGTCAATGCCAGTACGCGGGCCCGCAGCACGCGGTTCTTCTGCGAAGTCCCGGCCCCCGAACTGGCGGCGGCCCTGGCGCGGCTCATGGACATGCTCGCCAACCCCTTGCTGGAAACAGCCGCCTTGTGGCGCGAGCGTGAGGTGCTGCAAGCCGAATACAGCGCCCGTGCTCGGGACCCACAGACCCTCTGCGAAGCCGCCCTGGCCTGGGCCCTGGCGCCGGGGCACCCACTGGCGGACTTCCATGCCGGCAATGCCGCCAGCCTGGCGCTGGAATCGTCGGCGCTGGAGCCGGCGTTGCGGCGCTTTCACCGCGAGCACTACCAGCCGGGCCGGATGTGTCTGACCCTGGTGGCGCCGCAGTCCGAACAGGCCCTGCTGGAAATGGCGCGGCGCTTCGGCGAAGCGGGCGTGGCAGGCCCACGGCGGACCCAAACGCCACCACCGGCCATGTTGCCTCTGCGGGCGAGGCGGTTGCGGCTGGGCCTGCCGGCAGGCGCCGCAAGGGTCCAGTTGGCCTTCGTCCTCGATGGGCAGGGCGAGGGGCTGGAGGCGGCGGTGCATTTGCTCGACAGCCTGATGGCCGACCCGGCGCCCGGCGGCCTGCAGTCGCGCCTGGGTTACCTCGACCTCAGTGATGGACTGCGGCTGCGCCTGAACTACGCCCATGCGGGTCAGGCCCTGGTAGTGGTGGACTGTGAACGGGTGGCCGGAGCGGATGGCGCGCAGCTGGAGACGGAGGTGCTGGCCTGGCTGGCGTTCATGCGGCGCGGTGCGCCCTGGCAGGATGCCTGGGATGGGCGATTGGCGTTGCTGCAGCGCCAGTTCGCCGCGCTGGAACCCCTGGAGCTCGCACAAGCGCCGGGCCTGTCGACTCCCGACGATCTGCTGGCGCTGTTGGAACAATTGCGTCCCGAACGGTTGATTCGCCTGGAAACCGGCCCGGCCGACGGCGCCGCCAACCTGGAGTCAGCGGGCTTTCCCCTGCATCTGGCGGTCCTGAAGGATTCCCCGGTTGCCACGTCCGTTGCGAGCTGGCGGTTGCCGCCGGCCAATCGTTACCTGGATCCTTTGCCTGTGCCCGCACCCCAGGCCTCTCTGGTGCCGCTGCGGCCGGGGTTGGCGGATGCGCCGCAACAGGGCGCGCTGTTCCTGCACTGGAGCCCCGGAGCCAATGGGTTGCCCCTTGGGCTGGCCGACGGTCTGCAGCGGGCGTTGCGCCCCACGCTGGGAGCTGCGGCCCAGGCCGGAGTGGCGGGCAGGATCGAGGCGCAGCAGGGCTCCCTGGCGCTGGAACTGCTGGGACCGAGCGGGGCGCTGCGTCAGGTCTTTGCCGATCTGCTGCCCATTCTTCAGACGCCGCCGCTCCGGGCGCTGGCCCAGGGGCCACGGCTGAGACAGGACGCACTGTTGCGCGAAGCGGGCGAGCTGCCCATCCGCCAACTGCTGGCGCGCCTGCCCGACTCATGGGGGGGCGATCCCCAGGCGCCGGCGGTGCTGGACCCGGAAGCCCTGGCGCGCTTCTGGTGGCAATCGCGCTGGCACGGCCTGGGCGTCGGCGATGTGGGGCTGGATCTCGAACTACCGGGCCTGCCGGCGGCCAGTCGGGCGCCGGCTGGGCAGGGCGGGCGTAGCTGGCGGCATCTGCCTGTAGAGGGCGAGGCGGCGCTGCTGCTGTTTTATCCGCTGGATGCCATCAGCGCCGACACCGAGGCCGCCATGCGGCTGCTGGCCGCGTGGCTGGAGCCGGCCTTCCACCTGCGTCTGCGTGGGGAGCTGCAATTGGGCTACGCCCTGGCCTGCGGCTTTCGCCAGGTGGGTGCTCGGCGCGGCCTGCTGTTCGCCGTGCAGTCGCCCCGTGAATCCGTGGCCGGCCTGCTTGGCCATCTGCAGGACTTCCTGCAGATCCAGCAGCGGCGGCTGATGGGGCAAGCGCCACAACAGGCGCTGGTGCGGTCGCTCGACGCGCAACTGGCGCGGCAAGGCGCAAGCTTCGCTACCTATGCCCGGCAATGCTGGTTCGACCGGCAAGCCGGCCTGCCAGCCGACTATCAAGGACAATTGCGCCAGGCCTTGGCCGGCGCGTCGCCTGAAGCCCTGCGGCAGCTACTCGGCCAACTGATCGGTGGTGCCTCCTGCCTGGCACTGGCCACTGCCTGCGCACCCACGCCGGACTGGCAGACACACGCCTGATTCCCCTCGTTCCCTGGTAGCAGGACGGGCCCGAAAGGGTCTCGTCCTTTCGTGCCTGCGCGTCGCTCCGCCGGCGCAAGACCTTGGGCCAACCCGGTCGTACGCCTTGCCGGCGCGGCTGCCGAGACCCGGCCAAAGCAGCACGAAACCCCTGCCAAGGCGGCCTATGGAGGGGCAGAGGGCATTTCGATAATCGCCTCCGACACGACCGGCCCGCCCGTTCGTCAACCCACAGCGGAGAGCGTCATGCACAACAACAAGATCGACCAAGCCCGTATGTCCCGCCTCGCCCTCGCGGCGGCGGTAGCCCTGGCCAGCCAGCAGGCCGCCGCCGAGATCGTCCTCTACGACAAGGACCAGACCACCTTCTCCACCGATGGCTACGTCAACGCCTTCTACGTCAACAGCGACGTGGACCGCGACGGCGAACAGTTCGATCGCCGCCAGTCGCGGGTGAAGATGGGTTTCCTGCCGAACTGGATCGGCTTCAACATGGGCAAGCAGGTGGATGACATCAAGCTCGGCGCGCGCTCGTCCTTCTGGGTCACCATCAACGACAGCGAGACCAACGGCACCGCCACCGCCATCGACGTCCGCCAGTTCTACGGCACCGCCGGCGGCGACTGGGGCGAGGTGCTGGTGGGCAAGGACTTCGGCCTGTTCGCCCGTTCCAACATCCTCCTCGACGAATTGCTGGCCGGCTACGGTCAGGTCAGCGACACCCTGGGCCTGGTGGATGGCGGCGGCGTGTCCTTCGGCAACATCGGCAGCGGCTATCCCTATCCGTTCCCCACCTCGCAGATCACCTACCGCAGCCCGAAGAGCGACGGCCTGCGCGCCGCCGTGGGCATCATGGACCCGGTGGACACCAACGACGACAGCCCCACCGGCAAGGCCTACCAGGAAAACCCGCGCTTCGAGTCGGAGATCACCTACGAATTCGACCTGGGCGGGGCGCAGATCTACTCCTGGGTCAACGGCGCCTACCAGACCTCGGAAAACACCGATCCCAACGTCGACACCGTCACCTCCAAGGGCCTGGGCTACGGCGTGCAGGCCAGGATGGGCGCCGTTACCCTGGTGGGCTCGGGCTTCCAGGCCAAGGGCATCAACCCCTTCTTCACCAACAACGCCGGCGAACCCACCCTGCGCGAGGTGGACAGCGACGGCTACCTGCTGCAGGGCTCCTACCGTTTCGGCAAGAACCGCGTGGCGCTGTCCTACGGCAAGACCAAGGATGACGGCAACGGCGTGGTCAACACCGGCGCCGACTACGAGACCCGTGGCGTGGCCCTGTTCCACGACATCAACGACAACCTCAAGCTGGTGGCCGAGTACAACCAGTTCGAGATCGACGGCCACGAGGGCGATGCCCAGAACGAAGACACCGACACCTTCGCCGTGGGCGCCGTGCTGAGCTGGTAAGTCGCAACTCCGATTGCTCCGTGTTTGGCGGGAGCGGCCCAGGCCCTCCCGCCTTTTTTGCGTTGCTCGGTCCTGCACAATTCTTTCTTGTGTAGGAGCGATTTCAATCGCGAAGCAGGACGAAGTCCTGCCCATGGGGGCCTGGGCCGGCTGTGCCGTCCTATCGCGAATGAATTCGCTCCTACAAGTGTTCCCGCACGGACTCCTACCTTCGGACTAGCCCGCCCGCTACCCAAGAAGGATGGGGAGCGCCCCACACCCTCCGTAGAATTTCCCCATCGAATCCATGGCTTTTACGTGAGGTGGGGGATGCTCGAAGAACCGGCAGAGGGCGTCGTCACCGCCATGTCCCTGGCCAGCGAGGCCGAAGCCGTGGCCCAGGACCTGGCGCGCCAGCTCATCCATCCGCACCTGGGCTTCGTCTTGTTCTTCTGCTCGGCGGAATACGACCTCCAGGCCCTGGGCCAGGCCCTGGAACAGTACTTCGGCGGCGTACGCCTGGTGGGCTGCACCAGCGCCGGCGAGATCACCCCCCAGGGCTACGGGCGCAATTGCGTCAGCGCGGTGGGCTTCGACCACCGCAGCTTCTCCATCGCCAGCGCCCTGGTGGACGAGATGGACCGCTTCGGCCTGATCGACGCCCAGCAGCTGGTGGAGCGCCTGGTGCAGGACTGCCGGGCCAACTCCCTGGCGCCGATCAAGGGCCACAGCTTCGCCCTGACCCTGCTGGACGGCCTCTCCAGCCGCGAGGAGGTGGTGCTGGCCGCCCTGGGCGCGGCATTCGGCAGCATCCCGCACTTCGGTGGCTCGGCCGCCGACGACCATCACCTCAAGCACACCCACGTCTACTGCGAGGGGCGCTTCCATGCCGGTGCGGCGGTGGTGGTGCTGGTCAACACGGCGCTGGACTTCGAGGTGTTCAGCACCCACCACATCGTCCCCGGCAGCGAGAAACTGGTGGTCACCCGCGCCGACAACACCAGTCGGCGCGTGCTGGAACTCAACGCCGAGCCGGCGGCGGACGTCTACGCGCGGCTGATCGGCGTGACCCCGGCCGAGCTGGACCTGCGCCTGTTCGCCGCCCACCCGCTGGCTGTGCGCCTGGGGGATTCCTACTACGTGCGCTCCGTGCAGCGGGTCAACGCCGACCGCAGCCTCAGCTTCTACTGCGCGGTGGAGAACGGCATCGTCCTCACCGCCATGCGCACCGGCCCCTTGTTGCCCAACCTCGACGCCCTGTTCCAGCGCCTGGAAGCGCGCCTTGGCCCGCCCCTGCTGACCATCGGCTGCGACTGCTTCCTGCGCCGCCTGGAGATCGAGGGCGACGCCCAGGTGCTGGGCCGCACCTCGGAGATCCTGCGCACGCAGCGGGTCATCGGCTTCAACTCCTACGGAGAGCAGTTCAATGGCATGCACATCAACCAGACCTTCACCGGAGTCGCCATCGGCCGCCGGGGTGGCAATGGCGGCCGCTGAACAGCAGGACCGCCTGGCGGCCCTGGAGGAAGAGAACCGCAAGCTCAGGCGGATCAACGCCGCGCTGATCGAGCGGGTGGAGTCCAGCGCCTCGCGCCGCGACGACAGCTACGCGGCCTTCCAGCATTCGGTGGTGCTGGCCGAGCAGGTGCGCGAACGCACCGACGCCCTGAACGAAGCCATGGCCGAGCTCAAGGCCAGCAACCGCCTCTTGAGCGACGCCCGGCTGCGGGCGGAAACCGCCCACCAGCACCTGATCGACGCCATCGAGAGCATCTCCGACGCCTTCGTGCTGTTCGACCGTGACCAGCGCATCGTGCTGTTCAACAGCCGCTTCAAGTCCTTCTGGGCGCGTACCCGCGCGCGCATCTGCGCCGGCACCCGACTCACGGAAATCCGCCGCCTGGCCGAGAGCACCGGGCTGATAGTCGAAGAACACCGGGGCAGCGACGGCAACGTCCTCTATCGCCTGCACGACGGACACTGGGTGCAGGTCAGCGAGCGGCCCACCCGCGAAGGCGGGCTGGTGATCCTCTACACCGACATCACCGAGGTGAAGCAGAGCGAGACCGCGCGTCGCGAGCAGGCCCTGGCGCAGAAGTCGCGGTTGCTGCAACGGGCCGTGGACAACCTCTCCCAGGGCGTGGCCATGGTCAGCGCCGAGGGCATCCTGGAGCTCTGGAACCATCGCTTCCTGGAACTCTGCGACCTGGCCCCGGTGGAGGCGCACCGCAGCTTCGCCAGTGTCATGGCCGACAGCGCACTGCCCCTGCTCACCCCCGCCAGCCGCGATGCCGGGGACCGGCCGCTGCTGGAGATGGAGCAGCGCCTGTACAACGGCCGGGTGCTGGAAGTGCGCACCCATCCGCTGCCCACCGGCGGCTTCGTCAACACCTTCACCGACATCACCGAGCGCTACCGCCATGCCGAGGCCCTGGCCGAGAGCGAGCGCTGGATCCGCCTGATCACCGACCATGTGCCGGCACTGATCGCCTACCTCAGCGCGGACCTGGTCTACGAGTTCACCAACAAGGTCTACGAGGAGTGGTACCGCTGGCCGCGCGGCGCGATGCTCGGCCAGAACCTGCGCGAGGTGCACAGCGAGGAACACTGGCGGCGCCTGGAGCCTTACGTGGAGCGGGCGCTGGCGGGCGAGAGCCTGTCCTTCGAGGTCAGCGAGACCAATCACAACGGCCAGGAGCGCTGCATGCTGCGCTCGTACGTGCCCAACCGCCTGGCCAATGGCGACGTGGTGGGCATCTTCGTGTTGATCCGCGACATCACCGAGCGCCGCCGCACCGCCGAGGCCCTGCACCAGGCCTACCAGAACCTCGAACAGCGGGTGCGCGAGCGCACCACCGAACTCACCGCGCTGAACACCCAGCTGCGCCGCGAAATCGACGAGCGCAGCCAGGTGGAACTGCGCCTGCGCGAAGCCAAGGCCGAGGCCGAGCGGGCCAACCTGTCCAAGACCAAGTTCCTCGCCGCCGTCAGCCACGACCTGCTGCAGCCGCTCAATGCCGCGCGGCTGTTCACCAGCGCCTTGCTGGAGCAGCGCGAGGCGCGCTGCAACCTGGCCCTGGTGCGCAACGTCAGCAACTCCCTGGAAGACGTGGAGAACCTGCTGGGCACCCTGGTGGACATCTCCAAGCTGGACGCCGGGGTGATCAAGCCCGACATCGCCCCCTTCGCCGTAAGTGAACTGCTGGACAACCTGGCGGTGGAGTACCGCCAGATCGCCGCCAGCGAAGGCCTGCGCCTGGACTTCGTGGCGAGTTCCGCGTTGGTGCGCAGCGACCTGCAACTGCTGGCGCGGATCCTCCGCAACCTGCTCAGCAATGCCATCCGCTATACGCCCGAAGGACGCATCCTGCTGGGCTGCCGGCGGCGCCGACGGAGCCTGTGGATCGAGGTGCGGGACACCGGCGTGGGCATTGCCGAGGACAAGCTCGGCGAGATCTTCCAGGAGTTCAAGCGCGGCGACATCGTCCGCGAAAAGCAGGATCGGGGCCTGGGGCTGGGCCTGGCCATCGTGGAGAAGATCGCCCGCATGCTCGGTCACCGCATCCACGTGGCCTCGGTGCCGGGCAAGGGCTCGCTGTTCGCCGTGGAAGTGCCCCTGGCGCGGCGGGTGCCGCGGCAGAAACAGGCGCCGGACGAGCCCCGGGCCGTGTTGGAACGGCTGCACGGCGCGCGGGTCTGGGTGCTGGATAACGACGCCGCCATCTGCGCCGGCATGCGCACCCTGCTGGAGGGCTGGGGCTGCCGGGTGATCACCGCACTGTCCGAGGAAGACCTGGCCCGCCAGGTGGACAACTTCCACGCCGAGGCCGACCTCCTGATCGCCGACTACCACCTGGACAACGACTGCAACGGCGTCGATGCCGTGGCCACCATCAACGCCCGCCGCAGCACCCCGCTACCGGCGCTGATGATCACCGCCAACTACAGCAACGAACTCAAGCAGCAACTGCGCGACCTCGGCCACACCCTGATGCACAAGCCCGTGCGGCCCATGAAGCTGAAGACCGCCATGAGCCACCTCTTGGGGCAGTAGGTTGGCTAGAGGAACAGCAGGATAAAGGTCTCGTGCGAGGTTGGCGTCTGCTGAGATCGTAGGATGGGTTGAGCGAAGCGATACCCATCAATGCGGTGATGGGTATCGCAGGCTCAACCCATCCTACGGAGCTATGTGATCCTATGGGCTTATGCCTTCTGCACCACCGGTTGGAACTTCGCGCGCAGCACCAGGGCGATGCCGCCCAGCACCGCCACCGACACCAGTGCCAGGCGCAGGCTGATGGCTTCGCCCAGCAGCAGGGCGCCGCCGAGGGCGGCGAGCACCGGGACGCTCAGTTGCACGCTGGCGGCCTGCAAGGCACCGAGGCCGGGCAGGGCGCTGTACCAGATGGCGTAGCCGATGCCCGAGGTCAGGGCGCCGGACAGCACGGCGTAGATCAGCCCCGGCACATCCCAGCTCAACTGGCCCATGAACGGCAGCAGGAACAGCGCGGCCAGCGGCAAGGCGCGGATGAAGTTGCCCGCGGTGGCCGCCAGCGGCACACCGGCCTGGCGCCCGAGCAGGGTATAGGCGCCCCAGGCAAGACCCGCCAACAGCATCAGCAGGCCGGCGGTCAGCGGCGGCGCGCTGGCCCCAGGCAACAGCAGGACCACCAGGCCGCCGCTGGCCAGGGCGAAGCCCAGTGCCTGCTGCAGGTTGAGGCGTTCCCCGCGCAGCAATCCGAACACCACCATGCACAGTTGCACCGCGCCGAACAGCAGCAGCGCCCCGGCGCCGGCGTCCAGTTGCAGGTAGGCGTAGGAGAAGGCCGCGGCGTAGACGAACAGCGCGGCGGCCGCGCGCCAGTTGCCGGTGGCCGCCAGGGGTTGGCGGCGCAGGCGCAGCAGCAGCCAGAGCATCAGCGCGCCGGAGGCGATGCGGATGGCGGTGAAACTCACCGCATCCAGTGCGGTTTCCTTGAGGGCGAGGCGGCAGAGCAGGGAATTGCCGGCGAAGGCCAGCATGGCCAGGGCGGTGAGCAGCAGCACGCGAGCGGCGGGCATGGTGGTCCTTAGGGGCGTGCCCCGGTTTTCAGCGACGCAGGTAGGCGGCGAAGTCGATATCGCCGGCCGAGAGGATGGCCTGCACCCGGTTGTGCACGTTGAGCTTGCGCAGGATGGCCGAGACGTGGGCCTTCACCGTGGTCTCGGCGATGTCCAGGTTGTAGGCGATCTGCTTGTTGGATTCGCCCTTGGTCATGCGTTCCAGCACCAGCAGCTGCTTGCGGGTCAGGGCCTGCAGCAGTTCCGGCGCAATGACCGATTCGTCGTGGTGGCGGCGGGGCGAGGACTTCTGGGTGCGGATGATGTCGGAGGGCAGGTAGACGTTGCCGTTGAGGATCTGCTCGATGGCGTCGGTCATCTGCGCCCGTGGCGAGGACTTGGTGATGAAGCCCACCGCCCCGTAGGTGATGGCCTGCAGCACCACCTGCTTGTCCTGTTCGGCCGAGACGATCACCACCGGCACGGTGGGCGCCTCGTTGCGCAGGTTGATCAGGCCGTTCAGGCCGTGCATGCCGGGCATGTTCAGGTCCAGCAGGATCAGATCCAGGTCGTCGTGTTCCTGGGTCAGCAGCAGGGCGCTGTCCAGGTCGGCGGTTTCCATCACTTCGCTTTCCGGGAAGCCGTCGCTGATGACGTTGTGGATGGCCTCGCGGAACAGCGGGTGGTCGTCGGCAATCAGAATCTTGTACACGGCCTTTCACCTCGTTTTTTTCATTATGGTGCGGCTTGCCCGGTGGCGCCGGGTCAGGGGAGGGGAGCGGGACGGGCGGGCACCAGCGGCAGGCCGGCCTGTTCCCAGGCGTCGATGCCGTCACGGTACCAGTAGAGGTTGCGGTAGCCCAGTGCGGCGGCGCGCTTGACCGCATTCCAGCTCGCCCAGCAGTCGGAGCGGCAGTAGAACACCAGGGGGCGGTCCAGGCTGCCTTCGCTGGCCTCGCGCAGGTTGCGGCTGAAGTAGTCCTGCCACTGGGGGCTCAGCTCGCCGTCGCCGGCGTTGGCCAGCCACAGGCTGCCCGGCAGGTTGGCGTGGGGTTCGTCCTCGATGAAGCGGCCGTGCAGCCACTGGCGGCGGTAGACGTCGATCAGCCGGGTGTCGGGCTGCGCCGCCAGCAGGGCCTGGAGCTGCGCGGTATCCAGGGTGCGGCCGGCGTCGGCCTGGGCGGGTGTCGGGCTGCGGTAGCGCGTCAGGCGGTAGCCGTCGGCGGAGAACAACGGAGTGTCGGGCACCTCGCCGGCGACGGCGGGCAGTGCCAGGAGCAGGCAGGTGAGGCAGGCGACCAGGCGCTTCATGGCGTTCGCTCGGTTTTTGTTATGGGGCCATTACAGGCCAGCGCCGCTGCTTTTGGAATTCGACGTTGAGAGGGGTAAACCGCTACCAAAGTAGTAATTCGCCCCCGGCGGATAACACCGGGAGCACTCAACCGGCCTTGCGCAGGGCCGCGTGCTGGGGGTTGAAGCTCAGCACCGCGGCCAGGGCGAAGAGCGCGGTAAGCCCCAGGCACACGCCCACCGCCAGGGCGTTGAAGCGTCCGTAGAGGGCGAAGCGCACCATCTCCACCGCATGAGTGAAGGGGTTCAGCGCACAGAGCCAATAGAGCCACTGGCTGGCCTCCTGCATCTTCCACAACGGGTAGAGCGCCGAGGAAAGGAAGAACAGCGGGAAGATCACGAAATTCATCACCCCGGCGAAGTTCTCCAACTGGCGGATGCCATTGGACAACAGCAGCCCCAGGGCACTCAGCAGCAGGGCCGCCAGCAGCAGGGCGGGGAAGGCCGCCACCAGGCCGAAGGCCGGCGGCTGCACGCCGTAGAGCCAGGCGATGGCGAGGAAGGCGTAGACCTGCAGCAACGACACCAGCGCCGTGGCCAGCAGCTTGGCCGCCAGCAGGAAGGGTCGGGGCAGGGGGCTGGTGAGCAAGAGGCGCATGCTGCCCATCTCGCGGTCGTAGACCATCGACAGCGAGCCCTGCATGCCGTTGAACAGCAGGATCATGCAGGCCAGGCCGGGGACGATGTAGGTCTCGTAGGGGATGTAGGTGTCGTAGGGCTCGATGATGGAAATCCCCAGGGCCGCGCGAAAACCGGCGGCGAACACCAGCAGCCACAGCAGCGGGCGCACCAGGGCGCTGAGGAAACGGGTGCGCTGCAGCACGAAGCGCAGCCATTCGCGCAGCAGGATGCCGCGCAGGCAGTGCCAGTAGGCGGTCATGTTCGGGGTCTCCGCAAGGGCCGGGTGTGACGTTCTGTAGGAGCGATTTCAATCGCGATGCGGGCCGAAGGACCGCCATTGGATGTCCATGGGGACGGCTGCGCCGTCCTTTCGCGAATGAATTCGCTCCTACAGGTTTGGTTCTGCTGGTACTGGTTCACGCCGTCAACCGCTCGAAGGCCGCCGCCACGCCGCCTTCGCCCAGGCTGGCGGCCGCGCCATCGGCCGCCAGGCGGCCATTCTGCAGCACCAGCAGGTGGTCGGTGGGTTGCAGCTCGTCCAGCAGGTGGGTGGTCCAGAGCACCGTCACGCCCTGTTCGCGGCAAAGCTGGCGCACGTGGCGATTGAGGCCGTTGCGGCTGGCCGGGTCGAGGCCGGCGCTGGCTTCGTCGAGCAGCAGCAGGCGCGGTTCGTGGAGCAGGGCGCGGGCGATTTCCACCCGGCGACGGTGGCCGCCGTTGAGCAGGCGCACCTTGTCGCGGCGGCGCGGGGTCAGTTGCTGGCGTTCCAGCTCACGCTCGATGCGCAGTGTCGCCAGCTTGCCGGGCAGGCCGTGCAGCGCCGCGTGGTAGCGCAGGTTCTGTTCCACCGACAGGTCGAGGTCCAGGGTGCTCTGCTGGAACACTACCCCCAGCTGGGCCAGGGCCTTGCGCGGTTCGCGCCGCAGGGAATGGCCGAATACGGCGATCTCACCCCGTTGCAGGTCGTAGAGCCGGGTGAGCAGGGCGATCAGGGTGGACTTGCCGGCGCCATTGGGCCCGAGCAGGGCGTTGAAGCTGCCCGGCGCCAGGGCGAAGCCGACCCCATCCAGGGCCGGACGAGGGCCGTAGGTGAAGCCCACGTCGGTCAGTTCCAGGGCGTTCACGGGGTCACCGCCACACCCCAGGGGTAGCGGCCGACCTTGATCGACTTGGTGACCTTGAGGTCGTCCACGTCTATCACCGACACGTCGCCGCTGATGCCGTTGGTGGCCAGCAGGCGCTTCTCATCGGGAGTGAACGCCAGGTGCCAGACGCGCCGGCCCACCAGCAGGTAGTCCAGCACCTCGTAGGTTTTCGCATCCACCACCGCCACATGGTTGGCCGGGCCCAGGGCGACGAAGGCGTACTTGCCGTCGCGGGTCAGCTTGACCCCCACCGGCTGCACCTTGTCCGGGTGCACACCCTTGATCTGGAACTTCAGCACCTTCTGCACCTGGCGGCTGGGCACATCCACCACCGTGACCGTGCCGCCGATTTCCGCCGAGGCCCAGAGCTGCTTGCCGTCGTGGCTGAACTCCACGTGGCGCGGGCGCTGGTCCACCAGGGTGTTGTCCACCAGCTGCTGGGTGGAGGTGTCGATCCAGTGCAGCATGTTGGTGGTTTCGCTGGTGTTGATCGCCCACTTGCCGTCCGGGCTCACCGCCATCCCCTCGGGTTCAACCCCCACGTCTATCTGCGCCAGCACCTGGTCGCTCTGGGTGTCCACCACCGTCACCAGCGCATCGTCCTCGTTGGAGATGTACAGCCAGCGGTCGTTGGGGTGCAGGGCGAACTGCTCGGGGTCGGCGCCGGAGGGCAGCTCCTTGATGATCTTGCGGGTGGCCAGGTCCATCACCTGCACCGTGTCCGAGTCGCTGGCGCAGATGTACAGCAGCTTGTTGTCGCTGGACAGCAGCAGGCCGCGCGGGCGCTTGCCCACCTCCAGGCTGCCGGTGACCTCCAGGGTGTCGAGGTCGATCACGCTGATACTGTTGTCCTTTTCGTTGGACACATAGGCGGTGGCGGCCAGGGCCTGGCCGGCGAACAGCAGCAGGGCGGAGCCGAGGGTGAGGGCGGGGGACATGGCGAAATTCCTTCTTGTAGTTGTTGGGGGGAGGCTCGGTTGTCAGGAGCCGGCGAAGGCCTTGCAGGCGGTTTCCGGGCGGTCGAAGCCGAGGCTGTCGAGTTCGCTGGTGGGGTGCAGGAAGCCTTCCTGGGGCGAGGTGCTCACCAGGGCGCGGGGGTGGACCAGGGGAATGGGTTGGCGCAACTGGCCGTCCCAGTCGCGGTAGCTCAGCTTGCGGCCCTTGAAGCCGTCCAGCGGCAGGTCGGCTGACAACGCCAGTTTGCGAATGGCCTGGGCGTCGGCCGTTTTCAGGCGGGTGACGGCGCTGGCGATGCTGCGCACGGCGATCCAGGCGGCGAAGTCGCGGTCGTTCATCCAGCGCCCGGCCAGTTCCTCGAAGCGCTTCTGCAACTGGGCGGCGCCGTAGGTCTCCACCGTCTTGTGCCAGCCGGTGGGCGTCAGGCCCTGGGTGCCGGCCACCGGGCGCGGGTACCAAGTGTTGTAGGGCAGGTATTCGCCGAAGTCGCCGCGCTCGTCCGCCACCAGCACCACGTCGTACTCGCTGGCCTGGGTGAACAGCGGTATGTCGGCCTGGGCGCTGCGGCGCTGGTCGTTGTCGAAGGTCCAGGGCTTCTCGCCGACTATCTTGCCACCGAAGCGTGCGGCGGCGCGGCGCAGTGCGGCGGCGTAGGCCTGGTCGTCGGCGGTGCTGCCGGTCACCAGCAGCCAGCGCTGCCAGCGGCGCACGGCGAGAAACTGGGCCAGGGCGTCGGCCAGCATGGCGCGGTTGGGCAGGCTGTGCAGCAGGTTGGCGCGGCATTGGGCGCCGCGCAGCTCGTCGCTGGCGCTGCCGGCGTTGAACAGCAGGCTGTCGGGCAGGGCGTCGGCCAGTTGCAGCAGTTGCTCGGCCGGGGCGTTGACCACGAACAGGCGCAGGCCCTGGTCATGCAGGGCGCGGGCGCGGGCCAACAGCGCCTCCGGGGTGGCGCTGGGCGCGGCGTCCAGGTTGTAGCGCTGCTTGAGGAAGCGCCCGGTGCTGTTGCTGTCGATGATCGCCAGCTCGGCGCCGCGCAGGCCGGCATCAAGGGGCTCTGGGATGACATTGGACAGCAGCGGGCCGCGCTCCGGCTCCCAGGCCAGGTAGCCGATGCGCACCTCCAGGCCTTCATCGGCGTGGACTTCGATGGCGATCAGGGCGGCGCTGGTGAGGGCCAGCAGGTAGGCCAGGCCGTGGAGCAGGTAATGACGCATGGGGTGGCTCCTTGGAACGTGGAGCCAGCATAGGAAGGGGGGGAGCCGCGGAAAATATGCAGAAAGTACCGGTTGGGGCAGTACCAAGGTAGTAGAAGGCCGGGCGTCGTTCGGCCCTAGCATGGCAACACAATAATCTGAGGGAGTCATCGCCATGCGCATCCTCAAGCATCTGTTGCTGCCTGTACTGCTCATCCTCAGCCTGCTGGGCTTCGACGGCGCGCGGCCGGCTCCCGGCCACTGGCAGGCGGGCGGTCAGTCCGCCTCGGGGCAATGAAACCGGCCATGTCCGCACTCTGGCGGATCAACCTCCTCGTGACCCTGTTCTTCCTGCTGGTGGGCGCTGCCTGCCTGGCCCTGATGCTGCGTCAGGCCGGCCAGGACGTGCGCCGCGAACTGGCCGCCGCCGAGGCGGTGGCCGACTACCTGCGTGGCGCCGCCCTGCGCGACCCGGCGGCGCTGCAGGGGCACCTCAGCGGCAACCTGCGCCATGTGCGGGTGCACCGTCTCGACCAGCCGACCTCGGAGCCTGAACCCGGCCCGCTGCAGCGGGCCCTGGGCCACTGGCTGTATCCGGCAGGGGACACCGAGGGCGAGACGCTGCTGCTGGCGGATGGCAGCCGGGTGCGGATCAGCGTCGACCCCCGCGACGAAGTGGACGAAATCCGCGACTCCCTGCAGCAACTGCTGCTGCTCTTCGCAATGGCCCTGGGCCTCAGCCTGCTGGTGATCCACTGGGCGGTGCGGCGCGGCCTGCGGGTGCTCGACGAACTGCTGGCCGCCCTGCAGCAGGTGTCCCATGGCGACCTGCAAGCGCGCCTGCCGCCGCATTCCTCGGCCGAGTCCCAGCGGCTGGCCGGGCACTTCAACCGCATGGCCGCCTCCCTGGAACGGGTCAAGGCGGAGAACGCCGAACTCACCCAGGCCCTGCTGGCGTTGCAGGAGCGCGAGCGCCGGCAACTGGCCCAGGCCCTGCACGACGACCTGGGCCAATACCTGGCGGGCATCCGCGCGCAGCTGTTCCTGCTGCGCAGCATGAGTGGCCAGTTGCCCCTGGTGCAGCGCACCGCCCAGGCCCTGGAGAGCAATTGCCAGCACCTGCAGGAGGGCTTCCGCACCCTGGTGCGCGACCTTTATCCGGTGGTACTGGAGCGCCTGGAACTGACCGATGCCATCCGCCTGCTCGGCCAGCAGTGGCAGCAGGCCCACGGCATCGCCTGTCGCATGCAGCTGGACGAAGCGTTGCCGGCGCTTTCCGGGGAGGCCAAGGCCCATCTCTACCGTCTGCTGCAGGAGGCCCTGACCAACGTGGCCCGCCACGCCGGTGCCGGCGAGGTGCGCATTCGCCTGCGGGCCGGCCGGCATCGCCTGCGCCTGGTGGTGCGCGATAACGGCCGTGGCGCCGAACACCTGGGCACTGGCGGCATCGGTCTGCGCTCGATGCGCGAGCGGGCGCGCTGCCTGGGCGGCGAGCTGCGCCTGCTGACCCGTCCTGGCGCGGGCCTGGTCGTGCAGCTCAATGTGCCCCTGGAAGGAGACCGAGCATGAGAATCCTGTTGGTGGACGACCATGCCGTGGTGCGCCAGGGCTACGCGGCGCTGCTCTGTGCGCTGTTGCCCGAGGTGCGGGTGAGCGAGGCGGGCAGCGGCGAGGAGGCCCTGCACAAGGTGCAGGAGGAGATTCCCAACCTGGTGATAGTCGATGTAGGCCTGCCCGGCATCAGCGGCCTGGAGGTCACCCGCCGGCTGCGCCAGCGTCTGCCGCAGCTGCGGGTGCTGTTCTTCAGCATGCACGACGAACTGCCGCTGGTGCGCCAGGCCCTGGACGCCGGCGCCGCCGGCTACATCACCAAGAGCTCGCCGCCGGAAGTGCTGCTGGAAGCGGTGCGGCGCATACTTGCCGGCCACCCCTACATCGAACAGCCCCTGGCCACCCAACTGGCCTGCCAGCAACGGGACGACCCGCGCCTGCGCGGCATCACCCAGCGGGAATTCGAGATCTTCGTCATGCTCGCCCGTGGCCTGCCACCCCGGGAAATCGCCGAGCGGCTGTGCATCAGTAGCAAGACCGTGTCCAACTACCTGACCTTGCTCAAAAGCAAGCTGCAGGTGGAGTCCCAGGCCGAGCTGGTGCACCTGGCCATCGACACCGGCGTGCTGCGGGTGGCGGCGGTGTAGCGTCCCCTCACCCCGATCGGTGCGGAGCCGTGAAAACGTGGATCACGCCTCACCGATCCACCAGCGCAAGCTCCCGGCGAGCGCCGAATGGTGGAAATGAACAGCGATTTCCACCCTACGCGGGATCAACCACACCCGGCGCCGTCACGACAGCGCCTTGCGCTCCGGCACCTCGCCGCGCAGGCGCGGCATGTCTTCAAAGCGAATCCACAACGAACCCTGCCACTCCATCAGGTTCAGCGGCTGGCCCTGCCAGCTCAAAAGCCGGCGGCGCGGTTGCTGGGCTGGGCTGGATTGGCGGCCGAGGGCCGGCACCACCTCGTCGCTGATCCAGCGGCGCAGGCTGCGGTGTTCCGGGTGGAAGTAGTGCACCAGCAGCAACTGGTGCAGGCCGCTCTCGTTCACCAGCCGCTCCAGGCTGAAGCCGCCGTCTTCCAGGCGGATCAGCTCGTCGCGCAGCTGGTCATCGTCCAGCTTGCGGGTGAAGTCGGTATCGGTGCGAATGCTGGCGAGCCTGGCCAGGTCGCGGCTGACGAACCAGGGGCGGTCGTCGATGAGCAGGGCGCGCAGGGGCAGGCGAAAGCGCTGGAAGCGGGTGGGGATGCGGTAGTCAGTCATGGCGCACCTCCGAAGGGAGGTGGGACGGCAGGGCGTGGGCTCTCATGTTCGAACTCCTTGTTGGAACCGAGTAGCCGCCACCGAGGGAAGGGTGGCGGACCGTGCAGGGTTAGAACCCCGGTCAATAAACGCAAAAACCCGGTGGGCAAAAGCCCACCCCGCACGGTCCGCCATAGACAGCCGAGATGCGACGAACTGACGGGCAGTACACCGGTCTCGCTTATGGCGTGTGCGTTTATCGAATTTGACGGGGGTTCTAAGCCCGGTTGCCACCGAAGCGGCAACGGAGCGAGAAGCTATCGGCGGGAAATGTAGGAAGGCAAGTCGGTTGATAAGTAAGAAAGTTCGGATTGACCACTATCGAGATGGCGAAGTGATCAGGCTTTCTTGTTGTCGAAAGTTTTAATTATTTTCAGAAAATTCTGATTAAGCAGCTGGCGTAGACTGCTGGATTGGAAGTTATCAAAGGGTAGGTTTGTCATTATTTTCTGTAGTTCCTGTCAGGCATTTCGTACAGGCAAGAAGGGTAATTCTTCATTCCATTTCAATCAGATAAGTGGGCGCCCCTGAAGGGAGTCAGCCGCTAAGATTCGTGCCGAATTTTCCTTATAGGCGGTTTTCGGAGTACTCCGACTATCTACCTGCCTGGAATCAGGAATTGAATTAACTGAAGGTTGAACAGTGAGCAGCACAACACCCTCTTTCAAAGTCGGTATTTCATCCATCGGCGCCCATCTAACGGACCCGCTGACCAATACCAAAGTCACCGAACAAGCACGCATCCGCCAATTGATCGATATGGCGGTACAGGCCGAAGCCGGCGGCCTGGATAGTTATGCGCTGGGGGAGAGCCATGAACGTGGTTTCGTCAGCGCCGCCCACACCGTGATTCTCGGAGCCATCGCCCAGGCCACCCGGCGCATCACGCTGAAGAGCTCGGTCACGGTGGTCAGCACCCTGGACCCGGTGCGGGTATTCGAGGACTTCGCAACCCTGGACCTGATCTCCAACGGCCGCGCGCAGATCGTTGCCGGGCGCGGTTCGCGCATTGGCGGTTTCGGCCTGCTGGGTTATTCGCCGGAGGACTACGAGGCGCTGTTCGACGAGAAGCTCGACCTGCTCACGGCCATCAACCGCGCCTGCGAGGCCGGCGAGTCGCTGAACTGGCAAGGCAAGTTCCGCGCACCCTTGCGCAACGCCCATTTCTATCCGCGCCCAGCCAATGGAAAACTCCCGATCTGGCACGCCGTGGGCGGCCATAGCAGCAGCGCCATCGCCGCCGCCAAGCGTGGCCTGCCCATGGTGCTGACCACCCTGGCGGGGGACTCCCGCAGCTTCAAGCAACCCATCGATGCCTACCGGAAGACCGCCGAAGCCGCCGGGCACGCGGCCCTCGATATGCCCATCGTCACCACCAGCTGGTTCCACACGGCGAACACGGACGAGCAGGCGGTGCAGGAGTTTTATCCGTACTTCAACGGCATGATGAAAGAGCTGCGCGCCAACTCCGTGCCCATCGAGTTCCTGCGCGAGTCCCTGGACGTCAGCAACGCCATGATGATCGGCTCGGCGCAAACCATCATCGACAAGCTCAAGTACCAATACCGGCTCTACCGTCAGCAGCAGTTCCTCGCCCACGTGGACACCGGCGCGCTGCCGGCCGAGCTGGTGAGCAACAACATCGATGTGCTGGCCAAGGTCATCGCCCCGGAAATCCGTGCATTCGTTACCAAGGAGTCGAGCTAATGGCCAAGGCCCTCAGCAACGCCTTCCAGCGTCGTATCCAGCTGGACAACGCCGTGGTCTGGACCCCGGAGGGGCTCGCCCAGGTCATCGATCGAAGCCTGGTAACCATGGCCTTCGACAACCTCAGCATCTTCGACGCCCGCGACACGCCGCTGACGCCGCGGTACATCGTCGAGAAGATCCTGATCAAGGGGCAGGGCGGGCTCTGCTACGAGCTCAACTACCTGCTGAATCGGGTCCTGCGCGAGAACGGCGTGGCCACCACGTTGGTCACCGGCACCATCTTCGATGACGAGGCGAAGGACTGGTTCACCTTCACCGATACCCACGTGCTGAACATCGTCGAGCTCAACGGTGAGCGCTACCTGGCCGATATCGGTTTCGGCCTGAGAAGCCCGCGCACCCTGGTGCCCCTGGATGGCAGCGTGGTGGGGTTCGACGAAACCCAGTACCTGGTGACCCGCGATGACAAGTTCAACTACCTGAACTTCAAGAAGCGCGGTGAGGCGGAGTGGACCCTCGGCTACCGCTTCGCCATCGATTACCGGGAGGCGTCCATGGATGCGCTGGAGCGCAGTCGGCGGATCATGACCTTCGAAGAGGCATCGCCCTTCAACAAGAACCCGCTCATCGCCCTCTTCACCGCCGAGGGCAGCCAGGTGCTGACGGCCACGAGCTGCACCGTCGTCGATGGCAAGGGCAAGACCAAGCGGGCGATCACCCGGGAGGAGTTCGACGCCATGACGCGGGAGATGGCCCGCCCGGGCCGTTGAGCAATTCGGGTCAGGGCCGGGTTGTAGGATGTGGTTGAGCGTAGCGATACCCATCGGTTCCTGCGAACGGCATGGGTATCGCTGCGCTCAGCGGAACGCCGCCCGACCCATCCTACGGTCTGCGCGCACCACGAGCCGGTGCGCTCAATCCCACCCACTCGGGCAGCCCTTGCAGCCGTCCATATAGGTGGCCTGGAAGGTGGCGTAGTGCTTGCGGGCGCCTGAGAGGTCGGCGTTCTGCAGGTTGGCTTCGCCGATCTTGGCTTCCTGCAGGTTGGCGTCCTTGAGGTCGGCATCCTTCAGGTCGGCCTTGCTCAGCCAGGCCATTTCCAGGTCGGCGGCTTCCAGCTTCGCGTTGTGCATCTTGGCCCCTGAAAGCCGCGAGAACTCCAGGTACGCCCCCGACAGGTCGGCGCCACGGAACTGCGCGCCCTGGGCGAACAGGCCCCAGCCTTGTACGGCCACCAGGCGTGCGCCTTCGAGGTCGGCTACCCGCAGGTTGGCCTGTTGCAGGCTGGCGCGGGTGAGGTTGGCGCCAGCGAGATTGGCCTTTTCCAGGTTGGCCAGGTCGAGGTTGGCGTGGCGCAGGTCGGCACCGGCCAGGTTGGCGCCGGCGAGGTCCATCTTGCTCATGTCCTGGTTGGCGAGGTCCGCGCCGCGCAGGTCGGCGCCGGGGCAGCGGGATTCGGGTGCGATGCGGCAGCCGTTGATGACCCGGTCGCCGTCGTCGGCCAGGGCCAGGCTGCCGGCCAGCAGCAGCGCCAGCGGCAGGTAGAGGTGCAGGTTGTTCATGGCGGATTCCACAGGGCAGGCTTGAAAGGAGACCGGGGCGCAGGGCGCCCCGGTCGTTCACTCAACGCTGGGCGGTCTTGTCCCAGCTGGGCAGTTTGAACACCCAGAAGGAGCCGCCCTGGGCCACCGGCTTGGTCAGCTCGGCCATGTCGCCGCCCCACAGGGGCACCGCGCCGCCGTAGCCCACGGTCACGCCGATGTACTGCTCGCCGTCCTGCTCCCAGGTGATGGGCGGGGAGACGATGCCGCTGCCGGTCTGGAACTTCCACAGCTCCTTGCCGCTCTTGGCGTCGAAGGCCTTGAAGAAGCCGTCGCCGGTGCCGGTGAACACCAGGTTGCCCTTGGTGGCCAGTACGCCGGCCCAGAGCGGCAGGCGCTCCTTGTGCTCCCAGACGATCTTGCCGGTGGTGGGGTTCATGGCCCGCAGCACGCCCACGTGGTCGTCATACATGCGCTTGATGCGGAAGCCCTGGCCGAGGTAGGCCGAGCCCTTCTTGTAGGCCACCTCTTCGGTCCAGTAGTCCTCCTTCCAGTGGTTGGCCGGCACGTAGAACAGCCCGGTGTCCTGGCTGTAGGCCATGGGGTTCCAGTTCTTGCCGCCGAGGAAGGGCGGCGAGACTTCCACCGACTTGCCGTGCTTCTGGCCGGGCTCGGGCAGCGGCGGACGCTGGCCGGGGTTCTCCACCGGGCGGCCGGTCTTCAGGTCGATGTGGCTGGCCCAGGTGATGTTGTCGACGAAGGGGAAGGCGTTCTGCAGCTTGCCGTTGTTGCGGTCCACCACATAGAAGAAGCCGTTGCGGTCGGCGTGGGCGGTGGCGGCCACGGTCTTGCCGTCCTTGCCCTTGTAGTCGAACAGCACCAGTTCGTTGTTGCCGGAGAAGTCCCAGGCGTCGTTGGGGGTGTGCTGGTAGAACCACTTCACTTCGCCGGTGCTGGGGTCGACGCCCACCTGGCCGGAGGTGTAGAGGCTGTCGTAGTCCTTCGGCTCGCCGCCGTCGGCGGTGCGCGCCCAACCGTTCCACGGGGCAGGGTTGCCGGCGCCGACGATGATGGTGTTGGTCTTCGGGTCGAAGCTCGCGCTCTGCCACGGGGCGCCGCCGCCCTGGCTCCAGGCTTCCTTCTTGCCGGTGGGGTGATTCTTGTCGTCGGGCCAGGAGGGCGCCTTGATGTCGCCGGTGGGGGTGCTGTCCTTGCCGTTCAGGCGGCCCATGTGGCCCTCGACGAAGGGCCGCATCCACACCTCCTCTCCGGTGTCCGGATCGCGGGCGTAGAGCTGGCCGACCACGCCGAACTCGTCGCCGGAGCTGCCGTGGATCAACAGCACCTTGCCGCTCTTCTGGTCCTTCACGATGGTGGGCGCGCCGGTCATGGTGTAGCCGGCGCCGTGGTCGCCGAATTTCTTGTTCCAGACCACCTTGCCGGTCTTCTTGTCCAGGGCCACCACGCGGGCGTCCAGGGTGCCGAAGAAGATCTTGTCGCCGTAGATGGCGGCGCCACGGTTGACCACGTCGCAGCAGGGGCGGATGTCGTCGGGCAGGCGGTGGTTGTAGGTCCACAGGCGGTGGCCGGTCTTGGCGTCCAGGGCGAACACGCGGGAATAGGAAGCGGTGACGTAGATCACGCCGTCGCTGACGATGGCCTGGGATTCCTGGCCGCGCTGCTTCTCATCGCCAAAGGAGTAGGACCAGGCCGGGGCCAGCTTGAGCACGTTGTCGGCGTTCACCTGGGCCAGCGGGCTCCAGCGCTGGGCGTTGGTGCCCAGGCCGTATTGCAGTACGTCGCCGGTGGTCTCGTGGTCGTTGGCGATGTCGTCCCAGGTGACGTTGGTGGCGAAGGCGCCGCCGGCGGCGGCCAGGCCCCCGAGCAGTAGCAGGCAGCGGATGGCGGTGGACAGCGGGTTGGCAGGAGAGGGTAGCGATCTTGTTGTCATGGTTGCGATTCCCATAGTCGATGAGTACGGGGCCATCGGCTGGCCCGGCCTGTCGAATGGTGGGATTGGCACGTGCGGCGTGATACGGAAAAGCTCCCGCCAAGGCCGGGAAAACTTCCCAGTGGGGCCATGACTTGGCACTGCTGCCAAAGCCCCTGGTGACACCTGCCGAGGCAGTACGACCATGGGGGTATGGGCGTGCATCAGCACAAGGTATTAGGCCGCAGATACCAAGGTACTAGAGCCAGGCGCGACGCCCGGCAGTAGCCTGACATGCAAGGGAAACCTGTCAGAGGACTCCGCAATGGCCATCATCAAACACCTGCTCCTGCCACTGGCACTCATCTGCTGCCTGCTCGAATTCGAAGTGGCCAGGGCAGCCGGCGAAGCGGCCGCGCATACGAGCCACCCGCACGCCCAGGGCGCTTTCCCGCAGCGGGCCGGCTGAGCATTCCTTCCAGACGCATTCCCCAGATCACCGATGTGCCGGCGAACGGTTACCTACCGTTCGCCGGCACGCTTGCGCCTGCATGCCGGCGGCGGGTGAGCAGCGGCTTTCGACCATCTCCACCCGCATTACTACCAAGGGAGTAGGGCCAGGCCACCAAAGCAGGATGGGGGTGTGGCCGGGGGCTTCTTACCATTTCCCCACAGCGCTCCCTGGCAGAGCGCGCCTTGCCCAGCAGCTCAACGAGGATGTACCTGATGAACAAGAACAGCGCACTGCGCGGCCTCACCTTCCTGGCCGGCCTGACCCTGAGTGCAACCGTCCTGGCCCATGGCGACGTGGTGCCCCAGGCCGTGAACACCGAAGGCCTGGAGCCGCTCGGCAAGGAATGGCGCGACGAGAACCCCTACCGCGCGCCGTACGCCAAGCACGACCTGGCGGTGGAGATCGGCTCCTCGGCCTATAACCAGAACTGCGCCCGCTGCCACGGCCTGGAAGCCAAGTCCGGCGGCATCGCTCCCGACCTGCGCTACCTGGAGACCGACGCCAGCGGCGATGAGTGGTTCAAGGAGCGAGTGATCAATGGCGCGGTGCGCGACGGCGCGGTGTACATGCCGAAGATGGCCGACTTCCTCAGTCAGGAAGCCCTCTGGGCCATCCGCACCTACCTGGACAGCGTGCACGTGGACGAGTGACCGCCATGCGCGCGCTGCTCCTGCTCTGCTGGCTGCTGTGCCTGCCGTTGGCGCAGGCACAGGTGCGGCCCTATGACGACATCGTCGACTCCGGCGTGCTGCGGGTGGCGGTGTACGAGAATTTCGCCCCCTACAGCTTCAAGGAAGGCGAACAGGCGCGCGGTGTGGATGTGGACCTCGCCCGCGCCCTGGCCGAGGACCTTGGCCTCAAGCTCGAGCTGCTCTGGGTCACCCCGGGCGAGAAGCTCGACGACGACCTGCGCAACTTCATCTGGAAGGGCCACTACATGCGCCCCGGCCAGCTCGCCGACCTCATGCTGCGGGTGCCCTACGATCGCGACTACGCGCAGAAGCGCAACGACGTGGGCGAACTGGCCAACGAGCAGGTGGTGATGTTCGGCCCCTACCAGCGCGAGCGCTGGCAGGTGGCCTACGACAGCCGGCGGCTGCCGGAGGTGCCGAGCATCGGCGTGTTCCAGTTCCACCCCATCGGGGTGGAGCTGGAAAGCGTGCCGTCCTTCTACCTCACCTCGGTGTTCGCCGGGCGCCTGGCACGCAACACCCATCACTACCCGGGCCCTGCGGCGGCCTTCGAGGGTATGCGCAAGGGCGAGGTGGACGCGGTGATGGCCCTGCGCGGCGAGCTGGACTGGCTGGAGCACCAGGCCCACGACCCGCAGATCCGCGATGCCGACAACACCTACCCCAACCTCGGCCAGCCCGACTGGGATATCGGCATGGCGGTGCACGAAAGCAACCGCCAGCTGGCCAATGCGGTGGAAGAGGGCGTGGACGGCATGATCCGCGACGGCCGCCTGGAGAAGCTCTACGCCGCCTACGGCCTGCGCTACGAGCTGCCGGGGTTCTATCAGGAAGTCCAATGACGGAGGTGCGGGATGCACAGGCGTTCGTTGCTGCTGTTGGGCCTGGTGGGCGCCAGCGCGCCGCTCTGGGGCGCCGGGGCCGACCCGGTGGAGTCGGTGATGTGGGACTACTTCCACCAGCGCCTCTTGGGGAGTGAGCCCTACGTCTTCGACCCCAGGGTGGTGCTGGAGGCGCCGCCGTTCGCCGAGGACGCGCGCCAGGTGCCGATCCAGGTGGACGCCCGCGCCTTCACCGGGCAGGTGGTGAAGATCATGGCCTGGGCCGAGCTCAATCCCATTCCGCGCATCTTCATCTTCGAGCCCGGCGAGCGAGTGGAGCCGCTGCTGGCCATCCGCATCCGCGTCGAGCAGGCCACGCCCATCCGCGCCGCCGTGCTCACCCGCGACGGCCTCTGGCACATCGGCTCCACCCGGGTGGACGCCGCCGGCGGCGGCTGCACCGCCCCCAGCGTGGTGCGCGCCCAGGCCGGCTGGGAGGACCGCCTGGGCCAGGTCCATGGCGGCCGCTTCCCCCTGGGTGACGGCAACCGCCTGCGCCTGCGCATCGACCACCCCATGGACAACGGCCTGGTGGGCGGCATCCCCGAGTTCTTCCTCAACCAGGCCGAGCTGCGCGATGCCAGCGGCAAGCCCCTGGCCACCCTGGAGCTGTTCCCGGCGGTGAGCGAGAACCCCACCATCAGCCTGCAGGTGCGCGGTAGCGATGACGCACGACTGTGGCTGCGGGACAACAACGGCAACGAGTTCGAAGCCAGCTTCTGAGGAGGCACCATGCGCCTGATCGCCCTGATGCTGGCTTTGCTCGCATTCAACGCCGCCGCCACCCAGGACTACGCCCTGGCGCCCCGGCAGATCGCCGACGGCACCTGGCTGCTGGAAGGCAGCACCGACAACTTCGCCAAGGACAACGGCGGCAATATCGTCAACACCGGCTTCATCGTCACCGAGGCGGGGGTGGTGGTGATCGACAGCGGGCCCTCGAAGGCCTATGGCGAGGCCATGCGCCGGGCCATCGCCAAGGTCACGGAGCAACCCATCGTTCTCGTGCTCCTCACCCACCACCATCCCGACCATGTGCTGGGCAACCAGGCCTTCGCCGACGTGCCCATCGCCGCCCTGGCCGGCACCGGCACGCTGCTGGAAGAGCAGGGCAACGCCATGGCGGAGAACATGTACCGCCTGGTCGGTGACTGGATGCGCGGCACCGAGGTGGTGTTGCCGAACCAGACGGTGGAGCCCGGTGTGCGCGAGATCGGCGGCCACCGCCTGCGTCTGCTGGGCCTGACCGGCCACACCGGGGCCGACCTGGCGGTGCTGGACGAGACTACCGGCGTGCTCTTCGCCGGCGACCTGGTGTTCTACCAGCGCGCCCTGACCACCCCTAACAGCCCCGGCCTGGATGCCTGGCAGGCGGACATCGACACCCTGGAACAACTCCCCTGGAAGACCCTGGTGCCCGGCCACGGCCCCGTCAGCCAGGACCACGCGCCGTTCGCGCAGATGCGCGACTACCTGGGCTGGCTCGATGGCCTGCTGAGGGATGCGGCGGCCAAGGGCGAAGAGATGAACGAGGTGATCCGCGCTCCCATCCCCGAGCGTTTCGCCAAGGTCAACCTCAGCCGCTACGAGCTGATCCGCAGCGTCAGCCACCTCTATCCGAAGTACGAACTGGCGCGGATGCCAAGGGTGGATGTGCCGGCGCAGTGACGCCCCGATCGGTGCGCGCGGCGCACCCTACCGCAGGGACCCGTAGAGTGCGCCGCGCGCACCACCGCATTACTGCACCACCCACTGCCCGCCAAGGGCGCCGGTATTGCTACCAACGGAGGAGGAAAATCCGCACTGCGTCCAATTGTTGGGCGACACCCGCGAACCAAGAATTTGCGGCAGACCGGGAAAATTTCCCGGATCACAACAACAAGCCCGCAGAGGTAGCCGCAATGAAGCTCGCCACACCCCACCAGCCTTTCGCCCGGACGCTGCTGTGCGTCGCCGTCATGCTGTCCAGCAGCCTGGCCCTGGCCGGTGTCACCGATCAGGACATCCTCGACGACGCCACCACCACCGACCAGGTGGTGACCAATGGCCTGGGCCTCAAGGGCCAGCGCTACAGCACCCTCGAGGCGCTCAACAGCGACAACGTGCAGCAGCTGCGCCCGGTGTGGGCGCTGTCCTTCGGTGGTGAGAAGCAGCGCGGCCAGCAGGCCCAGCCGCTGGTGAAGGACGGCGTGATGTACGTCACCGGTTCCTATTCGCGGGTGTTCGCCGTGGACGCGCGCACCGGCAAGAAACTCTGGCAGTACGACGCGCGCCTGCCCGACGGCATCATGCCCTGCTGCGACGTGATCAACCGGGGTGTGGCCCTGTACGACGACCTGGTGATCTTCGGCACCCTGGACGCCAAGCTGGTGGCCCTGAACAAGGACACCGGCAAGGTGGTGTGGCGCAAGACCGTGGCCGACTACAAGGCCGGCTACTCGATCTCCGCCGCGCCCCTGGTGGTCAAGGGCAAGCTGATCACCGGCGTGGCCGGCGGCGAGTTCGGCGTGGTGGGCAAGGTCGAGGCCTACAACCCGAAAAACGGCGAGCTGCTCTGGTCCCGTCCCACCGTGGAAGGCCACATGGGCTACGTCTTCAAGGACGGCAAGAAGGTGGAGAGCGGCATCTCCGGCGGCGAAGCCGGCAAGACCTGGCCAGGCGACCTGTGGAAGACCGGCGGCGCGGCGCCCTGGCTGGGCGGCTACTACGACGCCGACACCGACACCCTGCTGATCGGCACCGGCAACCCCTCGCCGTGGAACTCCCACCTGCGCCCCGGCGACAACCTCTACTCCTCCTCGCGTCTGGCGCTGAACCCGGAGGACGGCTCGATCAAATGGCACTTCCAGACCACGCCCCACGACGGCTGGGACTTCGACGGCGTGAACGAACTGGTGTCCTTCGACTACAAGGATGGCGGCAAGACCGTGAAAGCCGCCGCCACCGCCGACCGCAACGGCTTCTTCTACGTACTGGACCGCACCAACGGCAAGTTCATCCGGGGCTTCCCCTTCGTCGACACCGTGACCTGGGCCAAGGGCCTGGACAAGGACGGCCGGCCGATCTATGACGACGCCAAGCGCCCCGGTGTCCCGGGTGCCGACGGCAAGCACGGCAGCTCGGTGTTCGTGGCGCCGTCCTTCCTCGGCGGCAAGAACTGGATGCCCATGGCCTACAGCCAGGACACCGGCCTGTTCTACGTGCCCTCCAACGAGTGGGGCATGGACATGTGGAACGAGAACATCGCCTACAAGAAGGGCGCGGCGTACCTCGGCGCAGGCTTCACCATCAAGCCGCTGAACGAGGACTACATCGGCGTGCTGCGCGCCATCGACCCGAAGAGCGGCAAGGAAGTCTGGCGCTACAAGAACTACGCACCGCTCTGGGGCGGTGTGCTGGCCACCAAGGGCAACCTGGTGTTCACCGGCAACCCCGAGGGCTACCTGATGGCCTTCGACGCCAAGACCGGCAAGAAGCTCTATGAGTTCAACACCGGCTCCGGCGTGATCGGCTCGCCCATCACCTGGGAAATGGACGGCGAACAGTACGTCTCGGTGCTCTCCGGCTGGGGCGGCGCGGTGCCGCTGTGGGGCGGCGAGGTGGCCAAGCGCATTCAGGACCTGAACCAGGGCGGCATGCTCTGGACCTTCAAGCTGCCCAAGGCCGAGGCGCTGGCCAAGCGTTGATACCCGCAAGGCCCGCTCCGGCGGGCCTTGTCGTTTCTGCGCGGTGCGCACGGCGCACCCTACCTGTGCCGACCGCATCCTTCGATCTACGACCAAGGAACCATGTCCACTGCTGGCGATTCGCCGCTTAATAGCCCCAAACAATGACAACAAAAGGGACGAGCGATGCGTCACTGCCTGATCCACAGCCTTCTGATCCTTCTCGCGGCCGCCGCCACCTTCGCCGGCCTGCCGCCCTGGCTGGCCATCCTGGCGCTGCTGCCCTTGCCCTGGCTGCTGCGGGCGCGGCCGCAGCCGGCGCAAAGGCGGGAGGAGGGCGCCGACCTCGCGCGGCTGACCCGCGACCTGTCCCGCAGCACCAGCCACAACGCACTGTCCGCCGCCGGGGTGGCCTGGTCGGTGGACCGTCTGGCCGAACGCCTGAAGTCCCAGCTGCAATCCGCCGAGCGCATCGTCGGCGGCGCCGAGGTGATGATCGAAACCGAAGCCGCCACCTCCAACCTCAGCCAGCAGGCCCTGGCCGCCGCCGCGGATGCCCGGCAGAGCAGCGACGAGGGCCGCGAGGTGCTGCGCCAGGCCATCGACCTCATGTACCAGCTCAGCCAGCGCGCCGGCGCCAGTCGCGAGCTGATCGCCGGGCTCAGCCAGCGCGGCGAGGAAATCCAGCAGGTGGCCCAGGTGATCCAGTCCATCGCCAGCCAGACCAACCTGCTGGCGTTGAACGCCGCCATCGAGGCGGCGCGGGCCGGCGAGCACGGCCGTGGCTTCGCCGTGGTGGCGGACGAAGTGCGCGGCCTGGCCGGACGCACCGCCAGCGCCACCGGCGAGGTGGGGCAGATGGTGGCCGATATCCAGCGCCAGACCGCCCTGGTGGTGGAGCAGATCCGCCAGCTGTCGGAGGACCTGGAAGCCGGCGTCGGCCAGGTGGAACTCACCGGTCGCCAGCTGGAAAAGATCGCCGGGCTGGCGGCGGCGGTGGAAGGGCAGGTGGACGAGATCGCCCAGGGCGCCCGCACCAACCGCGACCAGTTGACCGATCTGTTCGAGGCGGTGGGGCAGATGCGCGGCGACCTCGGCGAGAGCGACGCGCAAACCCGGCGCCTGGCCGAAGCCGCCAGCCAGCTGGAGGGCCAGGCCGAAACCATCAGCGAACGCCTGGCCGAAGTAGGGCTGGATGACTACCACCAGCGCGTCTACGACCTGGCCCGGCGTGGCGCGGCGGCCATCGCCGAGCGCTTCGAGGCGGACGTGGGCGCCGGCCGCATCGGCCTGGAGGACCTCTTCGACCGGCGCTTCCAGGTGGTGCCCGGCACCTACCCGCAGAAGTACGGCTCGCGCTTCGACCGCTACACCGACCAGGTCCTGCCGGAGATCCAGGAGCCCCTGCTCAAGGAACACGAGGGCCTGGTGTTCGCCATCGCCTGCACCCAGGAGGGCTTTGTGCCGACCCACAACCTGGCCTTCAGCCAGGCGCCCACGGGCGATCGCGAGCACGACACGGCGCGCAGCCGCAGCAAGCGCATGTTCAACGACCGCACCGGCGTCCGCTGCGGCAGCCACCAGCAGCCGTTGTTGCTGCAGACCTATACCCGCGACACCGGCGAGCTGATGCATGACCTGTCGGTGCCCATCGTCGTGCAGGGCCGCCACTGGGGCGGCCTGCGCCTGGGCTACCGGCCCGAGCAGGCCGCCGCCAGCGCTTCGGCCAAGCCGCGCAAGGCTCTGCAACGGGCCCGGCCAACTACTACTAAATAACGAAGGCGTCGCGCCCATGGGCGCATACCGGGGGCGGGTGGCGGCTGACTAAGATCGGTCCACAGCCTGCCCAACCGGGCCGGTACCGACCAGAGAGAACAACGCCATGATCTACGCGCAACCAGGCACTCCCGGCGCCGTCGTCAGCTTCAAGCCCCGTTACGGCAACTACATCGGCGGCGAGTTCGTCGCCCCGCTGGGTGGCCAGTACTTCACCAATACCTCGCCGGTGAACGGTGAGGTGATCGCCGAGTTCCCCCGTTCCGGCGCCGAAGACGTGGAGAGGGCCCTGGACGCCGCCCACGCCATCGCCGATGCCTGGGGCAAGACCTCGGTGCAGGACCGCGCGCTGATCCTGCTGAAGATCGCCGACCGCATCGAGCAGAACCTCGAAGTCCTGGCCGTCGCCGAAACCTGGGACAACGGCAAGGCCGTGCGCGAGACCCTGAACGCCGACGTGCCTCTGGCCGCCGATCACTTCCGCTACTTCGCCGGCTGCATCCGCGCCCAGGAGGGCTCCGCCGCCGAGATCAACGAGCACACCGCCGCCTACCACTTCCACGAGCCCCTGGGTGTGGTGGGGCAAATCATCCCGTGGAACTTCCCGCTGCTGATGGCCGCCTGGAAGCTGGCCCCGGCCCTGGCCGCCGGCAACTGCGTGGTGCTCAAGCCGGCCGAGCAGACCCCGCTGTCGATCATGGTGCTGGCCGAAATCATCGGCGACCTGCTGCCGCCCGGCGTGCTGAACATCGTCCAGGGCTTCGGCAAGGAAGCGGGCCAGGCCCTGGCCACCAGCAAGCGCATCGCCAAGATCGCCTTCACCGGCTCCACCCCGGTGGGCTCGCACATCCTCCATTGCGCGGCGGAGAACATCATCCCCTCCACCGTGGAACTGGGCGGCAAGAGCCCGAACATCTTCTTCGAGGACATCATGGCCGCTGAGCCGGCGTTCATCGAGAAAGCCGCCGAGGGCCTGGTGCTGGCCTTCTTCAACCAGGGCGAGGTGTGCACTTGCCCGTCCCGCGCGCTGGTGCAGGAATCGATCTTCGAGCCGTTCATGGTGGAGGTGATGAAGAAGATCAAGGCGATCAAGCGCGGCAACCCGCTGGACACCGACACCATGGTCGGCGCCCAGGCGTCCGAGCAGCAATACGACAAGATCCTCAGCTACCTCGACATCGCCCAGCAGGAAGGCGCCGAGCTGCTCGCCGGTGGCGCGTCCGAACGACTGCCGGGCGACCTCGCCAGCGGCTTCTACATCCAGCCGACCCTGCTCAAGGGCCACAACAAGATGCGCGTGTTCCAGGAGGAAATCTTCGGCCCGGTGGTGGGCGTCACCACCTTCAAGGATGAGGCCGAGGCCCTGGCGATCGCCAACGACACCGAGTTCGGCCTCGGCGCCGGCGTGTGGACCCGCGACATCAACCGCGCCTACCGCATGGGCCGTGGCATCAAGGCCGGCCGCGTGTGGACCAACTGCTACCACCTGTACCCGGCCCACGCCGCGTTCGGTGGCTACAAGAAGTCCGGCGTCGGCCGCGAGACCCACAAGATGATGCTCGACCACTACCAGCAGACCAAGAACCTGCTGGTGAGCTACGACATCAATCCGCTGGGCTTCTTCTGATCCCCAGCCTGCAATGAAAGAACGCGGCCTTCGGGCCGCGTTTTTGTTTTCCCGAAGTGATGGGTATCGCTCCGCTCGCGGAACGCCGCCCGACCCATCCTACGAAGCGCGTCCAAGGGGATCGAATACGTAGGATGTGGTTGAGCAGCGCGAAACCCATCAGCGATGTTCGACGGGGCGCAAAGACCCCTACCAAATCAGGAGCGAATCTCCTCCGAAAGTACCATTCGGACCCCTCCGCGCCGGTGTTTAACTGGACTTGCCGGAATCCTCCGGCGGAATAACAAGAGGATTGCTCCATGTGGACTAAACCCGCCTTTACCGATCTGCGCATTGGTTTCGAAGTGACCCTGTACTTCGCCAACCGCTGATCTGCATCGCCCCGGCCCTGCCGGGGCCCCCGCCAGGGCTTATCCCATGCACATCCAGATTCTCGGCTCCGCCGCTGGCGGTGGTTTTCCCCAGTGGAACTGCAACTGCCGCAATTGCCGGGGCGTGCGCAGCGGCAAGCTGCGCGCCCAGCCGCGCACCCAGTCGTCCATCGCCCTCAGCGCCAACGGCATCGACTGGGTGCTGTGCAACGCCTCGCCGGACATCCGCGCCCAGCTCGACGCCTATCCGCCACTGCAGCCGGCCCGGCGCGTGCGGGATACCGGTATAGCCGCGATCATCCTGATGGACAGCCAGATCGACCACGTCACCGGCCTCCTGAGCCTGCGCGAGGGCTGCCCGCACCAGGTCTGGTGCACCGACATGGTCCACCAGGACCTTTCCAGCGGATTCCCGCTGTTCCCCATGCTCCGGCACTGGAACGGCGGCCTCGTCTGGAACCCGATCGAGCTCGCCAACCCGAGCTTCGAGATTCCCGCCTGCACGGGCCTGCGCTTCACCGCCATCCCCCTGCGTAGCAGCGCGCCGCCGTACTCGCCGCACCGGGGCAACCCGCACCCCGGCGACAACATCGGCCTGTTTATCGAGGACCTGAACACCGGAGGCAACCTCTTCTACGCCCCGGGCCTGGGCCAGGTGGACGAGGCGCTGACGGGCTGGATGGCCCGCGCCGATTGCCTGCTGGTGGACGGCACGCTCTGGCGCGACGACGAGATGCGCCACTGCGAGGTGGGCGACAAGCTCGGCAGCGCGATGGGCCATCTGCCGCAAAGTGGTCCGGGCGGGATGATCGAGGTGCTGGACGGCATACCCGGCCCGCGCAAGGTGCTCATCCACATCAACAACACCAATCCGATCCTCGATGTCGATTCCGCCGAGCGCGCCCAACTGGAGCGCCATGGCATCGAAGTGGCCTGGGATGGCATGGGCATCGAGCTGTGAACCATATCCGGTGCGCGCGGCGCACCCTACGAGGGACCAGAACATGAGCCAGAGAGCCATGACCCCGGCGGAATTCGAGCAGGCCCTGCGCGCCAAGGGCGCTTGCTACCACATCCACCACCCCTACCACCGCGCGATGTACGAAGGCCGCGCCAGCCGTGAGCAGATCCAGGGCTGGGTGGCCAACCGCTTCTACTACCAGGTGTGCATCCCGTTGAAGGACGCCGCCATCCTCGCCAACTGCCCGGACCGCGACACCCGCCGCGACTGGATCCAGCGCATCCAGGACCACGACGGCGCGCCGGGTGAGGAGGGCGGCATCGAGGCCTGGCTGCGCCTGGCCGAGGCGGTGGGCCTGGACCGCGAGCAGGTGCTGTCCCAGGAGCTGGTGCTGCCCGGGGTGCGCTTCGCGGTGGACGCCTACGTCAACTTCGCCCGTCGCGCCAGCTGGCAGGAGGCGGCCAGCAGCTCGCTGACCGAACTGTTCGCCCCGCAGATCCACCAGTCGCGGCTGGACAGTTGGCCGCAGCACTACCCCTGGATCGACCCGGCCGGCTACGACTATTTCCGCAAGCGCCTGAAGGAGGCGCGACGCGACGTGGAGCACGGCCTTCGCATCACCCTCGACCACTACCGCACGGTCGAGGCCCAGCAGCGCATGCTGGAGATCCTGCAGTTCAAGCTGGACGTGCTCTGGAGCATGCTCGACGCCATGAGCATGGCCTACGAGCTGGAGCGTCCGCCCTACCACACGGTGACCCGCGAGCGGGTCTGGCACCGGGGGATTGCGCTATGAGCGATTTCGACCTGTATCAGGTACCCAACCTGCGCCGGGGCTTCCGCCTGCAATGGGAGCCGGCCCAGGGCTGCCATGTGCTGCTCTACCCGGAGGGCATGGTGCGGCTGAACGAGAGCGCGGGGGAAATCCTCCGGCTGGTGGACGGCCAGCGCTCGGTGGCGCAGATCATCGTCGACCTGCGCCGACGCTTCCCCGACGTGCAGGGGCTGGACGAAGACATCCTGGCTTTCATCGAGGTGGCCCATGCGCAATTCTGGCTCCAGCTCCAAGCCTGACCACCAGCCGGGGCCGCCGTTCTGGCTGCTGGCCGAGCTGACCTACCGCTGCCCGCTGCAGTGCCCGTACTGCTCCAACCCCCTGGACTTCGCCCAGCAGGGCGAGGAACTGACCACGGCGCAGTGGATCGAGGTGTTCCGCCAGGCCCGCGAACTGGGCGCCGCGCAGCTGGGTTTCTCCGGCGGCGAGCCGCTGGTGCGCCAGGACCTGGAGGAGCTGATCCGCGCCGCGCGGGAACTGGGCTACTACACCAACCTGATCACCTCCGGCATAGGCCTGACCGAGGCGCGCCTCACCGCGTTCAAGGACGCCGGGCTGGACCATATCCAGGTCAGCTTCCAGGCCGCCGACGAGGAGGTGAACAACCTCCTGGCCGGCTCGCGCAAGGCCTTCGCCCAGAAGCTGGCCATGGCCCGGGCGGTGAAAGCCCAGGGCTACCCCATGGTGCTGAACTTCGTCACCCACCGACACAACATCGACAGCATCGAGCGGATCATCGAACTGTGCATCGAACTGGAGGCGGACTTCGTCGAACTCGCCACCTGCCAGTTCTATGGCTGGGCCGAACTCAATCGCGCCGGGTTGCTGCCCACCCGCGCGCAACTGGAACGCGCCGAGCGCATCACCAATGAGTACCGGGAAAAGCTCGCCGCGGAGAAGCACCCGTGCAAGCTGATCTTCGTCACCCCGGACTACTACGAGGAGCGTCCCAAGGCCTGCATGAACGGCTGGGGCAACCTGTTCCTCGACATCACCCCGGACGGCACCGCCTTGCCGTGCCACAGCGCCCGCCAACTGCCGGTGCAGTTCCCCAACGTGAAGGAGCATGACGTCCGCCACATCTGGTACGAGTCGTTCGGCTTCAACCGCTTCCGTGGCTACGACTGGATGCCCGAACCCTGCCGCTCCTGCGACGAGAAGGAGAAGGACTTCGGCGGCTGCCGCTGCCAGGCCTTCATGCTCACCGGCAAGGCCGAGAACGCCGACCCGGTGTGCGCCAAGTCGGCCCACCACGGCAAGATCCTGGTGGCCCGTGAGGAGGCGGAGCGGGCGCCCCTTGAACTGTCGGACCTTACCTATCGCAATGAGCGCGCCTCGCGGATCATCTGCCGCGCCTGAGGTGCGGCCCTTCGGCTTCTGGGAAAGCGACTGGAGCGCCGAGCGCGCGGTGGCCGCCAGCCGCGACTTCGCCGAACTGCGCGTGGGGGTGGCCGGCCTGTTCTGGAGCCTGTTCGACCCCGCCGACGGCCGCACCACCCTGTGGCGCTGGCAGGCGGGAATCGCGCGTTGCCTGACGCCGACCGGCTTCTCTCTGCGCAGCCGGGTGTACGAGTACGGCGGCGGTGCCTTCTGTCTGTTCGAGGAGGCCCTGGCCTTCGTCAACGAGGCCGACCAGCAGCTCTACCTGCAGCCCCTGGCCGGGCCGCCTCGGGCGCTCACGGATGTACCTGGCCGCCGCCATGGCGACCTCTGGCCGGGCGGGGGCCGGGTGCTGGCGGTGGAGGAGGAGGGTGCGCGGCACCGGCTGGTGGCCATCGCCCTGGCGGACGGCGAGCGCCAGGTGCTGGCCGAAGGCGCGGACTTCTACGCCGCGCCGCGCCTGGCGCCCGATGGCCGGACCATCGCCTGGATCGAGTGGAGCCGCCCGGCGCAGCCCTGGACCGAGACGCGCCTGTGCCTGCGCCGGCGTCAGGCCGATGGCTGGGGCCCGGTGGAGGTGGTGGCCGGTGGCGAGGGCGGCGAGTCCCTGCAACAACCATGCTTCGACGGAGCGGGGCGCCTGCATGCACTCAGCGACCGCAACGGCTGGTGGCAGCCCTGGCGCCTGGATGCCCGGGGCCTGCGGGCGCTGCCGGCGGCCCTGGCCGACCACGCTGCCGCACCCTGGCAATTGGGGGCCTGCAATCAGCTGCCGGATATCGGCCTGCGCACCTGGTTCGCCGAGGGGCAGGCCTACCTGGCCATAGACGGCGGCAGGCCGCTGGCGGCCGACTACAGCCGCTTTCGCCAGTTGGCGGCGGACAGGTCCCATTGCTACTGCATCGCCGCCGGGCCGGAAAGCGCCAGTGCCGTACTGGCCATCGAGCGAGAGGGCGGCGCGGTGCGGGTGTTGGCGGGAGGTGGTTGCCCCTTGCCCAGACGGCATCGCGCCCGGCCACGACCGCTGCGTTTTCCGGTAGGCCATGGCGAGTGGGCCCACGCCTTCTTCTATCCGCCGACCCATGGCGACTTCCAAGGCCCGGACGGCCAACTGCCGCCACTGCTGCTGTGCTGCCATGGCGGGCCCACCTCGGCCTGCCAGCCGGTGTTCGACCCGCGCATCCAGTTCTGGACCCAGCGCGGCTTCGCCGTGGCCGACCTCGATTACCGCGGCAGCAGCGGTTACGGCCGTGCCTACCGGCAGCGCCTGGCCGGTAGCTGGGGCGAGCTGGAGGTGGAAGACGCCAAGGCGCTGTTGGAACACCTGGCGGCCCTGGGCCTGGTGGAGCGCACACGGGCCTTCATCCGGGGCGCCAGCGCTGGCGGCTACACCGGCCTGATGGCGCTGCTGGGGGATACGCCGTTCCGTGGCGGCGCCAGCTACTACGGGGTCAGCGACCCCCTGGTGCTGCGGGAGAGGACCCACAAGTTCGAGGCGGACTACCTGGACTGGCTGATCGGTGACCCCTTGCGGGACGCCCAGCTTTATCGCCAGCGCTCGCCGGTGCTGCGTTCCGCCGAGATCGGCGCCCCATTGATCTTCTTCCAGGGCGGGCGCGATGCGGTGGTGGTGCCGCAGCAGACCGCCGCCATGGTGGCCGCCCTGGAGGCGGCCGGCCAGCGGGTGGAATGCCATGTCTACCCCGAGGAGCGCCACGGTTTCCGCCAGGCCGCCAACCTGGCCCATGCCCTGGAGGCGGAGTTGGGCTTCTACCGGAGCCTGCTGTGAATGCGCAGACGTAGGATGGGTCGGGCGGCGTTCCGCGAGCGAAGCGATACCCATCGGCTGGGAATGATGGGTATCGCAAGCTCAACCCATCCTACGGACTGCCGTAGGGGCGGCGCCCAAGGTCTGATTGAAATGCCCTACGAATCCAGTAGGCTGGGTCCTACTCACCACATAACTACAAGAAAGAGCTGTCTGATGCGGCACGATATCAGCCCACTTCGCAAGTTCGTTTCTCCCGAGATCATTTTCGGCGCCGGATGCCGGCACAATGTCGGCAACTACGCCAGCACCTTCGGTGCGCGCAAGGTCCTGGTGGTCTCCGACCCCGGCGTCCAGGCCGCCGGTTGGGTGGCCGACATCGAGGCCAGCCTGCAGGCCCAGGGCATCGATTACTGCCTCTACACCCAGGTTTCGCCCAACCCCCGCGTCGAAGAAGTGATGCAGGGCGCCGAGGTCTACCGCAGCAGCGGCTGCAACGTCATCGTCGCGGTGGGCGGTGGCAGCCCCATGGACTGCGCCAAGGGCATCGGCATCGTCGCCGCCCACGGCCGCAGCATCCTCGAGTTCGAGGGCGTGGACACCCTGACGGTGCCCAGCCCGCCGCTGATCCTCATCCCCACCACCGCCGGCACCTCGGCCGACGTGTCGCAGTTCGTGATCATCTCCAACCAGCAGGAGCGGATGAAGTTCTCCATCGTCAGCAAGGCGGTGGTGCCGGACGTGTCGCTGATCGACCCGGAAACCACCCTGAGCATGGACCCCTTCCTCTCCGCCTGTACCGGCATCGACGCCCTGGTGCACGCCATCGAGGCCTTCGTGTCCACCGGCCACGGCCCGCTCACCGACCCCCATGCCCTGGAAGCCATGCGCCTGATCAACGGCAACCTGGTGCAGATGATCGCCAACCCCGGCGACATCGCCCTGCGGGAGAAGATCATGCTCGGCAGCATGCAGGCCGGCCTGGCCTTCTCCAACGCCATCCTCGGCGCGGTGCACGCCATGTCCCACAGCCTGGGCGGTTTCCTCGACCTGCCCCATGGCCTGTGCAACGCGGCACTGGTGGAGCATGTGGTGGCCTTCAACTACAGCGCTGAGCCTGCGCGCTTCAAGGTGATCGCCGAGACCCTGGGCATCGACTGTCGCGGCATGACCCAGAACCAGGTGCGCCAACGCCTGGTGGAACACCTGGTGCAGTTCAAGCACGCCGTGGGCTTCCACGAGACCTTGCGGCTGCACGGGGTGGGCAGTTCGGATATTCCCTTCCTCTCGCGCCACGCCATGGACGACCCCTGCATCCTCACCAACCCGCGCGCATCCAGCCAGCGGGATGTCGAGGTGGTGTATGCCGAGGCCCTCTGACGAGCAGCGCGAAGCCCTGACCGGGCTGCTCGGGCTCGGCAGCCATTCCGCACGCAAGAGCCACTACCCCGAGTTGCTGGCACGCCTGGAAGAGCTGGAGACCGAGCGCAATCGCTACAAGTGGCTGTTCGAGCACGCCGTGCACGGGATCTTCCAGGCCAGCCTCAAGGACGGCCTGCGTGCCGCCAACCCGGCCCTGGCCGAGATGCTCGGTTATGACTCGCCCCAGGATTGCCTGTTCAGCCTGACGGACCTCGCCGACCACCTGTTCGCCGGTGGCGCCGAGGAGCTGGTGACCATCGGCCGGGCGCTGCAGCGCGAGGGCGGCCTGTTCGGCTACGAGACCCGGTTGCTGCGCAAGGACGGCAGCCCTGTGGACGTGCTGATGAACCTGCTGCTGAAACCGGATGAAGAGGGGCTGGTGGAAGGCTTCGTCGCCGACATCACCGAACGCATCCTCGCCCAGCAGCGCCTGCAGACCCTCAACGACGAACTGGAGCAACGGGTACTGGAACGTACCCGCGAACTCCAGGCGCTGAATGAGCAGCTGCGTGAGGCGCGGGACGCCGCCGAGGCGGCCAACCTGTCCAAGGACAAGTACCTGGCGGCCGCCAGCCACGACCTGCTGCAACCCCTGAACGCCGCGCGGCTGCTGGTGTCCACCCTGCGCGAGCGGGCGCTGCCGGCCGCCGAGCAGCAACTGGTGGAGCGCAGCCACCAGGCCCTGGAAGGGGCCGAGGACCTGCTCGCCGACCTGCTGGATATTTCCAAGCTGGACCAGAGCGCGATCAAGCCGGACCTGGACGTCTACGCCCTGGACGAGGTGCTGGGGCCGCTGGCCTCGGAGTTCGAGAGCGTCGCCGAGGCCGCCGGTCTCGGCCTGCGGGTACGCATCCCACGGGTATCGATCAGCACCGACTTCCGCCTGCTGACGCGCATCCTGCGCAACTTCCTCAGCAACGCCTGCCGCTACACCGAGCGTGGCCGCGTGCTGCTCGGCGCGCGGCGGCGCGGCGACCGCCTGCGACTGGAGGTGTGGGACAGCGGCCGGGGCATTCCGGCGGATCAACTGGAGGCGATCTTCCTCGAGTTCAACCAGCTGGACGTGGGCCGCGCCGCCGAACGCAAGGGTGTGGGCCTGGGCCTGGCCATCGTCGATCGCATCGCCAGCATGCTGGAGTACCGGGTCGAGGTGCGCTCGCAACTGGGGCGCGGCTCGGTGTTCAGCATCGAGGTGCCGCTGTCGGCGACCGCGGCACCGACAAGGCCCAATATGGAAGCCCGCCCGGTCACCGGCGATCCGCTACCGGGCCGGCGCCTGCTGGTGGTGGACAACGAACCGGGGATTCTCGCCAGCATGTCGGCGCTGCTCGGCCAGTGGGGCTGCGAGGTGCTCACCGCCAGCGACCTCGACGGCGCCCTGGCGGCGCAGCGGGAGCGCGTGCCCGAGCTGTTGCTGGTGGATTACCACCTGGACCACGGCAGGCTCGGCTGCGAGGTGATCCGCAGCCTGCGCGAACGCAGCGCCAGTGAACTACCGGCGGTGATCATCACCGCCGACCGCTCCGACCAGTGCCGACGGGAGTTGCAGCAGCTCGGCATTCCGCTGCTGAACAAGCCGGTGAAGCCCGGCAAGCTGCGGGCGGTGATCAGCCAACTGCTCGCCCAGCCGAACCGCTAGGCATTCCTGCGCCAGCCCCGCTGCCTAGAAGGTGGGGTTGGACAGGGTGGCGGTGGCCGACAGCAGCACCCCATTGCCCACGTCGAACGCCAGCTGGAAGTTCGCCTGGACCGGCAGGGCGACCTTGGTGGCGCTGGCGTTCAGCGGCGTGATGGGGAAGGTCAGTTCCAACTGGTCGGACGAGCGCAGCTCGCGCACTACCCGGTTCTCGCCATGGGCGAAGTAGGCCGTGCGGGTCTTGCGGCTGATGCCCACCACCGCGACGAAGTCGATCATCAGGATGACCCCCGGTGGTCCGCCAAGGTCCGGGTCGCTGAAGGTGGTGCTGTTGATGCGCGCCACACCCTTGAGGGGAATGTCGTCGAGGTCGGTGGACAGCGTGCCGGCGATGGGCACGAGCAACTGGGCCGCGCGGCGGGGGAACAGGGTCAGGGCGGTGGCGGCGCCGGACGCGGCCACCGCCACGAAGCCGGCGCAGGCCAGCAGGGCGGACGGGAGTTGCCTTCGAGCGATGTTCATCTGCATCTCCTCGGCCCTCAGGGGGCCGCTAGCGCGGGTTGCGCGCCGTCCTGTGCCGGAGGGGGCGCACCTGCTTGGTCGAGATAGTGGATCAGTGCTTCCACGTCCTGCTCGCCGAGGCCGAGGTTGGGCATCTGCACCTCTTTGAAGCGGGCGAAGAGTTCCAGGGCGATGGGGTCCTTCTGCTCCACCATCTGCTCCACCATCTGCTCCGGCGCGCGGATGAAGCGCCGCAGCCAGTCCCCGTTGCGGCGCTGGGTAATGCCCAGCAGGTCCGGACCCAGCCCATCGCCCTGGCCGATGCTGTGGCAGGTGGCGCAGGCCCGGGCGAACAGGTAGCGGCCGGCGTCGAGGTTCTCCAGGGTCGGCGCGCTGGCGTAGCCCAGGCCGCTCACGCCGCGTTGGCGCTGCCAGCCCAGCAGGAAGGCGCTGAGCTTGCTGGCGAGGAAGGCCGGGTTGTCCATGGTGGATTGGCGCATCCACTGGCCGGTGGGCTCGTTGCCCACCATCAGGCTGGCGAGGTGGTTGTCGGAGGCCTCGGCGTCGGTGACCGACCAGAGCCCGAGCTTTTTCTGCGCCAGGGCGATGTCGTCCGGCGCGCCGGTGAGGAACAGCCAGCCCTTTGGCGCATGGAATTTCTCGGCGTAGGCCTTGAGTACCTCCGGCGTGTCGTGGATGGGGTCCACGCTGATGGAGTAGAAGTGGATTTCCCTTCCCGCCGAATCGCCCAGCAGCGCTTGCACCCGCGCCAGGTTGGCGGTGCTGAGCGGGCAGCTTTGCGAGCACTGGGTGAAGATCATGTTCACCGCCACCGACTTGCCCTTGAGCAGGTCGCGGTACAGGTGCACGGTTTCGCCGTCCTGGGTCACCAGGGGCACGTCCGGGAAGTAGCCCGGGCCCCAGGGTTGGGCGCCCACGGCCGTGCCGCCCAGCGTCAGCCAGGCGGCCAGCCCGAGCGCCATACGCAAGGCGGTCATGCTGCCTCCTACTTGAACGCGGTCCGCAGGATCTCGGTCGGCGGCACGAAGGTCACCCCCTGGGGCGTCGGGATGGGCGTCGGCAACGGCCGCAGGAAGGCGCCGCCGAGGTTGTCGATTTCCCAGCGCATCAGCATGGCGTTGTCTTCATGGGTGGTGTTGTGACAGTGCTCCATGAACATGCCGCCGAAGTCGCGGAACTGCAGGGTGATGGTGACGCTGCCGCCCGGATGCAGGCGGTAGACGTCCTTGCGTCCACGTTCCCAGGCCGGGACGTTGCTGGCCTTGCCGTCGCGGGCGAGGATCTGGCCCTCCTCGAAGTGGATATGGATGGGGTGGTCCCAGCCACCGCCGCCATTTTTCAGCGTCCAGATCTCGCGGGTGCCGAACTTCGGCCCTGCGCTGATGCGCCCGTAGTCCGCCGCGAGCATGGCGCCGCCGTCGGTCTTGACGCCCCAGGGGCCGAAGTAGCTCGACGTCGGGTCGCTGGTGGTGGTGTTGGCGCCGCGGCCGAACTCGAAGGTCCGTTGCGCCGACACCGGCACTTTCGATAGGTCCGGGTTCGGGCAGAGCACCGCCGGCACCTGGCTCTTGTCGGGGTAGGTGGGGTTGCGAACGATGCGGAATTCGAGGAAGCGTCCGACACAGGGGTCGTCCGACTTGCCGTTGAGGGCGTCGCGCAGGGAGATGTCCTCCTTCGGGCGCCGGCCGTTCTCGTGCTCGGCAAGGTTCACCATCCAGACCTTGTCGCCGATCTTGTAGCGGGCGAAGTCGATGATGATGTCGTAGCGCTCGGCGATGCCCATTTCGTCCAGGGTGGTCAGCACCACCGGCGCCGGCAGCAGGTTGCCGTCATTGGCGATCTGGATCATCGGCGAGGCGTCGCTCAGGGAAATCTTGAAGAAGCGCGCGACGGCGGCGTTGAGGATGCGGAAGCGGTACTTGCGCCGCTCGACCTCGAAGTACGGCTTGTAGACCAGGTTCACCGTCATCACATCGCCGAGGAAGCCGTCGAAGTCGAAGATGTTCATCGCCAGCTGGCCTTCGCCGTCCCAGGCCTTGTCCGCGACCATCAGGTTCACGTCGTAGTCCAGGTTGCCGTAGGACTTGGCGTTGCCGCTGGGCAGGCGCAGGTTGGCACCGTCGTTGATCTCCTCGTTGCCCCGGTCGATGGCGCTGTAGATGTTGAACATCCCGGCGTTGCCCTTGTACACGTTCTGCGAGGTGAAGCTGAACATGTGGTCGTGGAACCAGTGGGTGCTCATGCTTTCGTGATAGTCGCCGGGCAACCGGTCCACGCCGCCGGCGTCGTTCGGGCTGCCGCAGCGTGGGTCGGTGGCCTGGGTGTTCACGCTGTAGTAGCCGCCGTGCACGATGGGGTAGTGGTAGTCGTAGAACTGCCGGGGGAAGAAGTAGGCCCCGGTGAAACCGTCGTTTTCCGCGCCATGGTGGCCGTTGTGCTCATGGGTGCTGATGGTGTGGATGCCGAAGCCGCCGTTCTGGGTCGGGTCGTCCGGCAGGCGGTTGTGGTGCCGCAGCAGGATGGACTCCTGGTAACGACCGATCAGCAGCTTGGGTGGCAGGGTGCCGTTGAAGGTCCAGAGCGCCAGTGACCCCTGCACGGGCAGGTCGGGGTGGAAGGCGGGGGGCAGGGCCTGCGTCGGGTCTATTCCCGAGTTCAGGCTCGAGGGCACTTGCGGCCGGTAGGCATAGTTGGGCTTGGCGCCTTCCTGGGTCACCTCGACGACCACCTTGGGATAGAAGGTGCTCCATTGCTGGTGCGCCCAGATCGGTCCCGGCGGGCGTCCTTCGATGGGACCAACGCCACCGCCGAGCACGGCGGGCACGGGTTGCATGGTGGTATTGGCTTGCGCCGTGGGGTCGGGGCCGGGCACGTTCGGGTAGGCCGGGATGGGGTTCATCACGCCGGTACCGGGGGTGAAGGGCTTGCGCGGCAGCACGTCGAAACGCGGCATAGGCTGGGTGAAGGCCTGCACGCCGAACAACGGGCTCGGCGGCAGCCCGGTGGGGATATCGAAGCTGTCGGCGTAGGCGCTGCTGGTGAAGGGGCTCAGTCCGTGGACCGGTACCAGCAATCCGCCGGTAGTGGTCAGGCCCCACTTGATGAAGTCGCGTCGCGTCACTTCCCCCTTGGTGAGGGCGCTGGCCAGTTCGGCAAAGTTCCTTCGGGCATTTTCCGCTTCCCTGAGTCGCGCCTTGGACGCATCTCGTGGAAGGTACATATGTCCCTCCTCATTGCTGACACCCCTGGAATAACCCCCGTGCAAACGTGACCGACGGAGGCAAGACTTGCGGCCGGTGGCGGGCCGCAAGCGCGAGAGTCCATTGCGTTGGCAGTAACTTTGATGAGGTCGCGACCAAGGGCTGGCCTTCCCGGGGAGGGCCATTCTCAAGGCGTGAACGAGCTTTATGTAACATGCTGTTACGAGCGTGATGTGCTGTCAATCAGCCATCTCGTGCTTTGTCAGGCTCTTTGGGACTAACGAAAAGCGTTTCATTCCCAGCGGAAACTAGAGTGCTTTTCCTGTTTCCAGCGCGTTACAACGCCCCCTCGCGGTGCACTCGAGCGACCCGGCGCTCCCCGCTTTGACAACCCCTCATGCCCCACTAACGTTGAGCGCAGGGCAGGCCCCGCCTGTTTTTTCCCGTTGCCGGAGCCATTCATGTACTACGCCGTCGTGGTTGCCTTCATGTTCCTGCTGCCACTGCTGTCGCTGGCCGTGGAATCCCTCGCGGCCGGCGCAGCCATCACCGCAGCGCTGGTCGCCAAGTGGTTCGTGTTCTGGTCGGTGGGCTGGCGCCTGCTCCTCGCCGGCTCCAAGCAGATCGTCCAGCCGCGCTATACGGCGAACGTGATCCTGGGCCTGAAGACGGACGAAGCGCTGATCCTGGTACGCGAACTGGGCTTCGCTAATGTGGCCATGGGCGTGCTGGGCGTCCTCAGCCTCTGGCAGCCCGCCTGGCAGCTGGCCGCCGCCCTCGCCGGGGGCCTGTTCTACGCAATGGCAGGCGTATCCCATCTGCTGCAAGGGCACAGGAATCGCCTGGAGAACGTCGCCATGGTCTCGGACTTGTTCGCCGCCGCGGTGCTGCTCGGGGCTTTCGTCCTGGCGTTCTAGGGGAGCCTCCATTCGGCTCCGTGCCAACGGATACTTCCCTCTCCCCCAGCCCCTCTCCCGGAGGGAGAGGGGGGCGGTCGTCCTGTTGCCCACACCGGACGGAAACGAAGCAGAGGAGATGAGGCCGCGCAAAGCGCCCCTTCAGGAGGCCGAGTGGAATCCTTGTGGGTGGACCACGCTTCATCGGTCCACCAAGCGAGGTTCGGGCGAGCACCGATGGTGGATGTGAAAAGCGACATCCACCCTACGTACTTGCGATACCCATCAGCTTTGTCCGCATGGGTATCGCTCCGCTCAACCCATCCTACGTCACTAAGGGCAGGGTGCTCTTACACCAGCTCGGCGTGCTTCAGCTCGCTCTTCAGGTAGGCGTAGTAGATCGGCGCCGCCACCAGACCTTGCAGGCCGAACACCGCCTCGAAGGCCAGCATCGCCAGCAGCAGCTCCCAGGCCTTGGCGCTGATCTGCCCACCAACGATACGAGCGTTGAGGAAGTACTCCATCTTGTGGATGGCGATCAGGTAGCCCAGGGCCCCCAGGGCCACCCAGAGGGATACCGAGAACCCGGCGATGAAGATCAGGGTGTTGGACATCAGGTTGCCGATCACCGGCAGCAACCCGAGGATGAAGGTCAGCAGGATCAGCACCTTGGTCAGCGGCAGGTGGATGTCCATCAGCGGCAGCACCACGGCGAGGAAGATCGCCGTCAGGCTGGTGTTGAGCAGGGAGATCTTGATCTGCGCGAAGACGATGTTGCGGAAGGCGGTGACCAGCAGCGCCAGGCGCTCCAGCAGCAGCCGGCTCAGGGGCTTGAGGGTTTCGAAATTGGGAATCGGCTGCAGGGCGATGATGGCGCCGAGGATCATGCCGATCAGCATGGTCACGAAGGTGTGCGCCGCGCCCTTGCCCAGCAGCTGCAGCTGGCCGACGTGGTCGCGCAGCCAGTCCATCAGTTCCCGGCGCAGCTCATCGGCGCTGGCCGGCAGGTAGTTCTCCACCGAGGTGGGCAACTGTGCCCGCGCCTGTTCGGTGATGACGATGAATTTCTCCAGCAACTGGCCGGGGTTGTGGATCTCCTGGCTCACCACGCCGGCGATCCACACGAAGAACAGCGTCAGCAGGCTTACCACCAGCGTCCCCAGCAGGGCCACCGCCAGCCAGCGCGCGCGTCGGCCACCGGGAATCACCGGCTGCAGGCGCGGCGCCAGGGTGATCACCAGTTCGTAGACCAGCAGTCCGGAGAGCAGGGAAGGCAGGAGCCGGAAGGGCAGCACCAGCAGCAGGCCGAAGAGGACGATGGCCCAACTGGCCAGGAGCAATTGACGTTGACTGAAGACTTGCATAGGTCCCTGGTGCGTTCGGAGGCAAAGCAGGGCGGCAGTCTGCCAGTCGGAGGCGCGGTCGCACAATCGGAAGCTGCGCGGGATGCGCGGCCGCGCATCCACGGCGATGGGCGGAGGCCCGGCATGCGGGACCCGGACCGGGGCCCGCGCGGCTGTTACTCGATCGCCTCGTAGGGCAGGCCCACGTAGTTCTCGGCGATGGTCTTGCGGCCGGCTTCGGAGCCGACGTAGTAGTCCAGCTCGGTCTGCTGCATGCGCCGGCCGAAGTCGTCGGTGTTGGGGAAGCGGTGCAGCAGCGAGGTCATCCACCAGGAAAAGCGTTCGGCCTTCCAGATGCGCCGCAGGCAGATGGCGGAGTACTGCTCCAGCAGGTCGGTGCGGCCTTCGCCATAGACCTTCACCAGGATGCGGAACAGGGTGTTCACGTCGCTGGCGGCCAGGTTCAGGCCCTTGGCGCCGGTGGGCGGCACGATGTGGGCGGCGTCGCCCAGCAGGAACAGGCGACCGTACTGCATGGGTTCCACCACGAAGCTGCGCAGCGGCGCGATGCTCTTCTCGATGGAGGGGCCAGTGACCAGCTGCGCGGCGGTCTGTGCCGGCAGGCGGCTCTTGAGCTCTTCCCAGAAGCGCTCGTCGGACCAGTCTTCCACCTTCTCCTCGGACGACACCTGCACGTAGTAACGGGTGCGGGTGGGCGAACGCATGCTGCACAGGGCGAAGCCGCGCTCGTGGTTGGCGTAGATCAGTTCGTCGGCCACCGGCGGGGTATCGGCGAGCACGCCCAGCCAGCCGAAGGGGTAGACCCGCTCGAACTCCTTGAGCACGCCGGCGGGGATGGTCTTGCGCGACACACCGTGGAAACCGTCGCACCCGGCGACATAGTCGCAGTCGATGCGGAAGGTTTCGCCGTTCTGTTCGAAGGTGACGTAGGGCGCAGCGGATTTGAGGTCATGGGGCTGGACGTTGGCGGCGCCGTAGAAGCTGCGGGCGCCGCAGGCCTGGCGGGCTTCCATGAGGTCGCGGGTGACTTCGGTCTGGCCGTAGATCATCACGGTCTTGCCGCCGGTCAGGCCCTTGAGGTCGATGTGTTCGCGGCGGCCGTCGAAGGCCAGTTCGAAGCCGTCGTGCACCAGGCCTTCACGGTCCATGCGCTCGCTGACGCCGGCTTCGCGCAGCAGGTCGACCATGCCCTGTTCCAGCACCCCGGCGCGGATGCGGCCGAGGACGTAGTCCGGGCTCTGGCGTTCGATGACGACGTTATCGATACCGGCCTTGTGCAGCAGCTGGCCGAGCAGAAGGCCGGACGGGCCGGCGCCGATGATGGCGACCTGAGTCTTCATTGTTGTTGTCCTCGTGATGAGTGGCGGTGGCCGGCGCAAGGCAGTCGCGGCTCGCCTGTCGTTGTTAGTGCCTGTATTTTTTGTGGATGGCGATTGGCTTTGAAGGCAATATCCAACGACTTTCATGGACTTTTCATGGATAGATCCTGTCGGAGGTCCCATGTCAAAACCGGCCCATGCTCCGGTTCCGGTGTTCAAGCTCTATGGCGAAACCACGGCCTGGCCGACGCCGGACCTGATCCACTGGGAGTCCATCGAGTCCCGCAGCCGCCTGCACGAGTGGGAGATCAAGCCGCACCAGCACGGCGACCTGGTGCAGCTGCTCTATGTGCGCTCCGGCCGCGCGGAGCTGGAAGTGGAAGGCCTGGTGAACCGCGTCGAGCGGGCATCGTTGCAGGTGGTGCCGGCCCTCTGCGTGCACGGCTTCCGTTTTTCCGATGATGTCGATGGCCACGTGCTGACCCTGGCCCTGCCGTTGGTGGAACAGGTGACGGGGTTGCTGGACAGCCAGGCGCTGCTCGCGCCGGCCTGCTTCGCCGCTGGTGACAGCCAGCCCTACCTGGACACCCTGTTCGAGGCCATCAGCCGCGAGTACGCGCGCCAGGAACCGGGCCGCGAGCTGATGCTGCAATCCCTGATCAGCGTCCTGCTGGTATGGATCGGCCGCCGCGCCCTGGAACGGACCCGTTCGGACACCCAGCAGCAGGACCGTGGCCGCCTGCACCTGCAGGAGTTCACCCGCCTGCTGGAGCAGCATTTCCGCGAGCACCTGCCCATCGAGCACTACGCCCAGCGCCTGGGCATCAGTGCGGCGCACCTCAACGCGCTGTGCCGGCGCCTGGCCGGGCAGTCGGCCTTGCAGATGATCAACCAGCGCCTGCTGCTGGAGGCCAAGCGCTGCCTGGTCTACACGGCGATGACCATCAACCAGGTCTCCGACAGCCTGGGCTTCTCCGAGCCGGCGTACTTCTCGCGCTTCTTCAAACGTGGCACCGGGCAGTCGCCTAAGGCGTTCCGCATCGCCCGCTGAGTTGGGCGCGACGCGGTCCAGTGCAGTCGGGTGGACCTCGCTTCACCGGTCCACCATCGGAGATCCGGCATGGCGTCGCTGGTGGATGGAAGAGCGCCATCCACCCGGAATACGCGTTCTGCACTTTGATGTGGAATCTCCCTCCGATGCAACACCTGGGGATCGGCTGCAGGAGCGAGCTTCGGTTTTGAAATGGAGCTCCGCGGCTATTGGTAGTGCCGGGCGATCAGGTGATCGATGGACAGCCGTCCCGGTCCCTGGCTGACCAGCAGCAGGAGGCAGGCCGCCCAGACGCCATGGGTAGGGTAGGCGTCGGGGTAGACGAAAATCTCGATCACCAGGGTCATGGCCAGCAGGGCCAGGGCGGAGAAGCGGGTCGCCAGGCCGAGCAGAATCAGCAGCGGGAACAGATGCTCGGCGAAGGCCGCGCCGTGGGCCGCCAGTTCCGGCGAGAGCAGGGGCAGCTTGTATTCATCGGTGAACAGCGGAATGGCCGAGGCGGACAGGTGCGGCACGCCCAGCTGGAAGGTGCCGTCCACCAGGTCGATGGCCAGGCCTTCCACCTTGGTCTGCCCGGACTTCCAGAACACCGCGGCGATCGAAAAGCGCGCGACGAAGGCCACCAGGCTGTAGGGAATTCGCTTGCACAGCTCGATGGCCTGGGCCACCAGCTTGGCCGGCAGGTGGCTGTAGTGGATCTGGACGGTGGCATTCATGGCATCTGACTCCCGCTGTGAAGGGTGAATCGGGTGATGGCGCCGCCCGCGAGCAGGCGCGCCAGGGTGGAGGCGAGGTTGAAATCGTTGTCGATGGCCAACGCGGCGCCCACCGCCGACCCGAGTGGGCTGCCGGCGGCCAGGGCCTGGATGAAGGCGCAGTCGCTGGGGCCGATGCGGCTGACTTCCACCTCCAGGCCGTTGCGCAGCACCAGCGCGCATTCGGCCTGGCGGGTGTCGACCTCGGCCAGTTCCAGCAGGCCCTGGTGGGCGGCCCAGAGCGAGGCGATGGCATGGTCGGAGCTCACCACCGCCATTGACGGATGCAGCTGGAAGCACATGCCGGGCAGCAGCTCCGGGTCGGCCAGGGCGGTGGCCAGGCTGGCGCTCTCCAGGGGCGGCAGGTCGGCGGCGTGATAGGCGTGCACCTGGGCCAGCTCCAGCCGCGCCACATCCGCCAGGTAGGGCAGGCTCGCGGCCGCCGGAAAGGCGGCGATGAACTTGGCGAAGCCCTCGCCATAGAAGGCCAGCACCGGCGAGCGTGGTGGCGACGCCTGCAGGAACAGGCGCGCCATGCTGGCGAAGAAGTCCTCGCCCACCAGTTGCCGGACCACCGGGAAGGTCTCGCCGAGGGCGTTGCCCAGCGACGCCAGCACATTGTTGCGGTACACCGCGAAGCGCCGTGCCGGGTCCGAGCCGTTCCAGGCACGCAGGCCGGGCGGGCAGGGCATTTGCGGGTCGAGCAGGGCCTTGGCGAAGGTGGCGTTCATCGTGCCGCCGCCTTGCGCAGCAGCCCTTCGGCGCGCTCGGCCTCGCGCGACAGCACCGCCAGCGGGGGTATCTCGTTGTCCCGTTCGATCAGGGTGGGCACAGGGCCAAGGCGTTGCAGGGTCTCGCGGTAGAGGGTCCAGACCGCGTCATCCACCGCCGAACCGTGATGGTCGATCAGCAGGCGTGCGCCAGCGGCGTCCTGGTCTTCGGCGAAGCCCGCCAGGTGGATTTCGCCCACCGCCTGCAGCGGCAGGGCGTCCAGGTAGGCGCGCAGGTCACGGTTGTGGTTGATGCACGAGAGGTAGGCGTTGCTCAGGTCCAGCAGCAGGCCGCACCCGGTGCGCTTGACCACTTCGCTGATGAACTCGGCCTCCGCCAGGCTGGAGTCGTCGAACTCCAGGTAGGTGGCCGGGTTCTCCAGCAGCATCTGCCGTTGCAGATGGCTCTGTACCTGGTCGATGTGCTGGCAGACCCGCATGAGGTTCGCCTGGTCGTAGGCCAGCGGCAGCAGGTCGTTGAGAAAGACCTCGCCATGGGTGGACCAGGCGAGATGCTCTGAGAAGGACGCCGGCTCGTAGCGCCGAATCAGCGCGGCCAGGCGCTGCAGGTGTGCCTGGTCCAGCGGCTGCTCGGCGCCGATGGACAGGCCGACACCGTGGAGCGAGAGGGGGTAGTCCGCGCGGATCAGCCCCAGGTAGTGGTGGAAGGGGCCGCCCGCCACCATGTAGTTCTCGGCGTGGATCTCGAAGAACCCGAGGTCCGGCCGGCCATCGAGCACGTCCCGGTGGTGCTGGGACTTGAGCCCGATGCCGGCCCGCGCCGGCAGGCGGCCGGCGGGAGCGCGGGGCAGGGTGGAGTGGGTCATGGCCTGTGCGCCTGCCGGTGCCGGTCAGCCCTTCTTCTCTTCCTTGAAGGCCTGCATCTGGCCATGGCCGGTGGGCGAGGTGGGGGAAGCGGTCTTTTCACAGGTGCCGGCCGGGACGTACTTCCAGGAGTTGCCCTGGTAATCCATTTTCGCGGTGCCCGCGCAGGAGGTGCCGGCGCCGGCGGCGCAGTCGTTCTTGCCTTTCATGGCCACGCCGAAACACTTCTCGTTGTCGGCGGCCTGGGCGCCCATGGGGGTCATGGCGAGGCCGATGGCGGTGCTCAGGGCCAGGGCCAGACCGGTTGCGGATACGACACTGGCAGTCGGGGTTTTCATGCTTGTTATCTCCGTTTCTGATGGGTCGAACAGGGCGGGGTGCCCAAGGGCGGCGGGTGATTGCCGCGGCGGTTCTTGCCGCCTTCGAAACAGGAGACTTGGCTGGCGGCGAGCTGTTACACAGGACAAGGAAATATTTTGAAAAGTCTAGCTCCCGGCGTTTCCCGACCCGGTCCAGCGGCGTTTCGTCGCGTCTCTCGCCCTCCTGTCAAGGGCATCCTGGTGGCGTATTGACTCCTGATCCCCGCTCACGAAACTCTGGCGACAGGGGCCAAAAAATAACCATCTGCCAACACCCGGCCTCGCAACCAGCAATCCTGGCAACGATGACAATTGCTTCGGCTAGGGGAGGCAGTCATGTGTCATTCAGTGGAAGTCAGCGGGCTCTACACCGCAGAAGGGATCCGCCAACAGATCAACTATCCCGACGCCGATGCGGCGTTGCCCATCCATGACCCGCAGCGTGGCGTGGTGTGGATTCCATGGGGGCGCCGCAACCAGGAGCACGGCGAGCTGCCGGCCACCGGCTGGCTCGCGGACGACGGTGCCTTGCCCGAGGGCTGGGACCGCTACAGCCCGGCCAGCGTGCTGGCGCGGGTGGCGCGGTTCATGGAGGTCAACCGCGACGGCGAGCCGCGCTGGTTCGATGTGGAAGACGGCAAGTCGCTGCAATGCGTGCTGTTGCGCCATGGCCACGAACAGCGGGTCTACGTGGTGACCACCGAGGCGGCCTGCGAGGAGCATCGCAGCTGGCCGATGACCCGGGGCAACCTGGCCCGGCGCCTGGGGTGAGGTGGGGGCATTCTGTTTTTCTGAAGACTTTCTTCTCGATTATTCGTTTTACGTGAATCGGTCGCTGCCTTAATTTCGCCCCATGACTGATCGCGAGCCCTGACCGGCTCTCACGTACAACGAGGACGCCATGACCCAGCCCGCCGCCATTTCCCGTAACCCCGCCACCGGCGCGGAAATCGCCCGCTATCCCTACCAGGACGCCGCCGCCCTGGAGGCCAGCCTGGCCTCCACCCAGCGTGGCTTCGAGACCTGGAGCCAGTTCAGCGTCGAACAACGCGGCGCCGTGTTGCTGTCCATGGCCAAGGCCCTGCGCGCCAACGCCGAGACCATGGCACGGATGACCACCAATGAAATGGGCATGCCCATCAGCCAGTCCCGTGGCGAGATCGAGAAGTGCGCCAAGCTCTGCGAGTGGTACGCCGAGCACGGCCCGGCCATGGTCGCCGACGAGCCGACCCTGGTGGAAGACGACAAGGCCGTGGTCGCCTACATGCCGCTCGGCCCCGTACTGGCCGTGATGCCCTGGAATTTCCCGGTGTGGCAGGTGATGCGCGGCGCGGTGCCGATCATCTTCGGCGGCAACACCTACGTACTCAAGCACGCCCCCAACGTCATGGGCGGTGCCCACCTGCTGGCCGCCACCTGGGCCGAGGCCGGCCTGCCGGAAGGCGTGTTCGAGGTGATCAACGTGGAGCCGCCGCTGGTTTCCGTGGCCATCGCCGATCCGCGCATCGCCATGGTGGCGGTGACCGGCAGCGTCGGCGCGGGTGCCGCCATTGCCGCCCAGGCCGGTGCGGCGCTGAAGAAGTGCGTGCTGGAGCTGGGTGGTTCCGACCCCTTCATCGTGCTGGCCGACGCCGACCTGGATGCCGCAGTCAAAGCCGCTGTCACCAGCCGCTTCAACAACGCCGGTCAGGTCTGCATCGCGGCCAAGCGCATCATTCTCGAAGCGCCCATCGCCGAGGCCTTCACCGAGCGCTTCGTGGCGGCGGTGCAAGCCCTGAAGATCGGTGATCCGCAGGCCGATTCCACCTTCATCGGCCCCATGGCCCGCTTCGACCTGCGCGACGAGCTGGATGGCCAGGTGCAAGCCACCCTGGCCGAAGGCGCGACCCTGCTGCTGGGCGGCCACAAGCTGGAAGGCGAGGGCAACTTCTACGCCCCCACCGTACTGGCTGACGTGACCCCGGACATGACCGCCTTCCGCAAGGAAATCTTCGGCCCGGTGGCCTCCCTGATCGTCGCCCGTGATGCCGAGCACGCGGTGGAGCTGGCCAACGACAGCGAGTTCGGCCTGGGTGGCGCGCTCTGGACCACCGACGCGGCCAAAGGCCAGAAACTGGCCCGTCGCATCGTCAGCGGCGCGGTGTTCATCAACGGCTTCACCGCCTCCGACCCGCGCGTGCCGATCGGCGGCGTGAAGAAGAGCGGTTACGGCCGTGAGCTGTCGCACTTCGGCCTGCGCGAGTTCCTCAACGTGCAGACCATCTGGCGCGACCGCGGCTGATCGTTCCGACCGCAATGAAGAAGGGGCTGCCAGGTGCAGCCCCTTTGCATTTCAGGACCTGGCACGTGATGGGTTTCGCTTCGCTCTACCCATCCTGCGAGAGTGATGACCAACCGCGACGTAGGATGGGTAGAGCCTGCGAAACCCATCGATCAAAAGCCACGACGGGTCTAGGTAATCTGCTCGAGGATATCCCGCACCCGGTCCAGCGCCGGGTCTATGTCCAGGGTTTCGATGGCGCCGTAGCCGAAGGTCAGGCCATTGCGCGGAGGCGTCTGGTAGGAGAAGTCCGCCAGGGGGTAGAGCCCCACGTCCACCTTGCGCGCCAGGTCCACCAGCAGCGGGATGTCCACCGGCACCCTGGTCTGCACGGCGAGGTGGAAGCCGGCCACCGAGGGCACCACCTCGAACCAGCGCGCCAGGTCGCCGTTGAAGCGCGCCAGCAGGCGTTCGCGGCGGCTGCTGTAGAGCGCGTGGCAACGGCGGATGTGTTTCAGCAGGCAGCCTTCGTCGATGAACTTGGCCAGGGTCCACTGGGGCAGGGTGGCGCAGTGGCAGTCGGTGATCTGCTTGGCGGCGGTGACCGCCGACACCAGTGCCGGCGGCAGGATGCAGTAGCCCAGGCGCAGCTCGGGCTGCAGGGATTTGGAAAAGGTCCCGACATAGACCACCGCACCCTGGCGGTCGAGGCTCTGCAGGGTTTCGCTGGGGCGGCCCTCATAGCGGAATTCGCAGTCGTAGTCGTCCTCGATGATCACCGCGCCGATGCGCAGGGCCTTTTCCAGCAGGGCTTCGCGGCGCGCCTGGCTCATCGGCATGCCGAGGGGAAATTGGTGCGAGGGGGTCACGTAGATCAGCCGCACGTGCTCGGGAATGGCGGCGACGCAGATGCCTTCGGCGTCCACCGGTACGCCGATCACTTCGGCGCCCTGGGCGGCGAAGAGTTGCCGCGCCGGCGGGTAGCCCGGGTCTTCCACGGCAACCGTGCAGCCGGGCTCGATCAGCACCCGGGCGAGCAGGTCCAGGGCCTGCTGGGCGCCATGGCAGACCAGCACATCCAGGGCGCTGCAATGCACCCCGCGGGAAAACGCCACATGCCGGGCGATGGCGTCGCGCAGGGCGGGCAGGCCGGCGGCCTGGCTGTAGAGCCCACGGGATTTCGCCGTCTGCCGCAGGGCGTGCTGGGCGCAGCGGCGCCAGTCGTCCTGGGGGAACTGGCTGCGGGTGGTGGCGCCGCCGATGAAGTCGTAGCGCAACATCGCGTCCATGGGCGGATGGCCCATGGTGGTGGCGAGGTTGCGCCACTTGTCGATGATCGCGGCGCTGGCCAGGGATTCGTGACCTTGCTTGCGCTCCTGGCCGACGGCCTGGGCGTTGACGAAGGTGCCCGAGCCGACCTTGCCGGTGAGCAGGTTGTCGTAGGTCAGCAGGCTGTAGGTGTCGGACACCGTCTTGCGGGAGATGCCCAACTGCTCGGCCAGCAGGCGGCTCGGCGGCAGCCGGGTGCCGGCCTTGAGGCGGCCGGACTCGATGGCTTCGCGCAATTGGCGGTAGAGCTGTCCGGACAGGTCCTTGCTGCCCTGGATGACGATGTGCAGTTCCATGCATGGCTCCAGCGGGAAAGACTAAAAATACTCCAAGTCGCGAACGACTTCCGTGGTCAGGGGCACCTTTGCCCAATGCCATCGCCAAGGCCAAAGAAAAGGGCCGCTGGAGGCGGCCCCTGGTACGGCGGCGAGGGCCTCAGGGCACCATCGCGAAGCCGACGCCGAAGCGGTTCCAGGCGTTGATGGTGGCGATGGCCAGGGTCAGGTTGACGATCTCGGTCTCGCTGAAGTGCTCGCGCAGGGCGTCGAACTGGTGCTGCGGGGCGTGGCTCTCCGGCAGCCGGGTGAGGCTCTCCACCCAGTCCAGGGCGGCGCGCTCGCGTTCGCTGAAGAAGCGGGTCTCCTGCCACACGCTCAAGGTCTGCAGGCGGGCTTCGGTCTCGCCTGCCTTGCGTGCGTCATTGGCGTGCATGTTGACGCAGTAGGCGCAGCCGTTGATCTGCGAGGCGCGCAGGCGGATCAGTTCCAGCAGGGAGGTCTCCAGGCCGGATTTGGCCAGGGCCTGTTCCAGACCGATCATCGCCTTGTAGGCCTCGGGGGCCTGTTTGGCCCATTCGATTCTTGTGCTCATCTGCATTCTCCAAGTGGACCCGCAGGCAGCGGGGGATGGCGCTACGTTAGCCCTTCGCCCGGCGGGGCCGAATAGCCAATTCGGCACAAATCCGGCAGGCCAATGACACGACCCCCGGTCAGGTGAAACGCCCCGGAAAGGTCCCTGTGCTATATCCGGAAGTGAGCAAGGCATGCGCCGACCTTCTGTTGAGCTTCCCTGTCACGCCCGCCCGGCTGTTCGACCCCGTGGCCCGGGCCTTCAACAAAGAGGAAGACCCCATGAGCACCCTGCAATGCGTTCATCGCAACCACACCGTAGTCGCCGACGTTTTCGAGCATCCGGGGATTCCCACGCCCTGGGCGGCCGGCTGTCACATCATTGCGCCCGATGGCCAGACCACCCGCCGCATCGCGCTGCCGGTGCGGTATTCCTTCCTCGCGGAACTGGGCAAGGCCCAGCAGGCCTCCCTCGCCCATGGCAAGTGGCTGGTGGACCAGAGCCTGGACCAGGGACGCGAACTGTTCGAGAAGAGCGCCTGACGGGCTCTGGACGTTGCGCCCCGGACGGGTGGGGCGCAACCCCTGATCAGGCCGCCTCGGCCGGGGGCTGATGCTCGCGGCAGATCAGCTCGATGGCCGGACGGTCCAGGGGCTCCTGGGTCAGCCCGCAGAAGGGCTCGCCGTCCCGTTGCTGGTGGAAGCGGCAGGTCTTGCACAGGCCGAAGCCGGGCACGTCCACCTGCTGCTGCACGGTACGCAACAGGTCGCCCAGCAGCCGCTCCAGTTCCCGCGCATCACCGCCCATGGCCTCGGTCGCGTTCGCCAGGAATTCCGGTGGCGTCACCGCCGCCAGCAGCTCCCGCGCGGCGGGCGTCAGGGCCAGATGCACGCTGCGCTTGTCCCGCTGGTCCTGGCGCTTCTCGATAAGGCCCTTGGCTTCCAGGGCCTTCAGCGATTGCGACACCGTCCCCTTGGTCAGCCCCAGGTACTCGGTCACCGCCAGCGGCGTGTCCGAGTAGTGGTTGCAGCGCGCCAGGTATTGCAGGGCGCTGAGCTGCACCGGCTGCAGGTCGGCCAGCAACGGGTGCTCCCGATGCCAGATGCGCATCAGGCTGGTCAGGCGTTCGAACAGGTCGAAGAGCTGGGTCATGGTTCACCTCCGCCGATAAATAGTATCGAGTAAAAACTATATTGACAAAGGGCTTTGTGCGGGTAACCTGAATAACGTATCGAATCGATACTAAACAATTCAGGAGACCCGAAAATGACCACCGCTCGCTACTACCACGCCGGCTGCCCGGTTTGCGTTTCCGCCGAACAGACCCTGCTGAACCTGCTCGCCCCCGACGTGAAGGTCGAAGTCGTGCACCTGGGCGAAGCCCCTTCCCGCGTCGCCGAGGCCGAAGCCGCCGGTGTGGAGTCGGTACCCGCCCTGGTGGTGGACGGCAATGTCCTGCACATCAACTTCGGCGCCGCCATCGCCGACCTGAAGTGAGGGCCGGGACCATGAAAGCTCCCTTCGTATTCGCCCTCGGCGCCTTGCTCGTCGGCCAGGCCTGGGCCCATGGCCCGGGCGGCATCCACAGTGAGAAGAGCGCGGACGGCAAGGTAGAGGCCGCCTTCGACCTGGTGCATACCCGGGTCTTCAAGGACGGTGACAACCTGGTGTTCGAGCAACTGGTGGACGGCGAGGCCGGTAGCCGGGTGCCCACGGCCAAGGGCAGTTTCGCCGGTGCCGAGGTCTACAGCTATGTCTGGCCCACCAGCCTGGACAGCGGTTCGGTGGGCTTCGAGCAGGGTTCGGGCATCCTCGCCCTGGCGCTGACCTCCCATCCGGATTTCGACGACACCCCGCAGCTGGACGAAAACCGTGACGGCAAGAAGGACAACGACGGTGGCCTCTGGCACTCCCACTGGGTGGTGCTGACCAAGGACGCCAGCTGCGGCCCGTCGGGCCTCAAGGTGCGCGACATCCCCGAGGGCGCCAAGCCGAAACTGCCGGCCACCTGGCCCGGCGCGCCGATCTACATCGATTCCCCCGGTTATGACCTCAGCGTGAAGAAGGATGCCGCGCAGATCCGCGTGCCCCTGTCCGCCGTGGGCTTCCCGGAAAGCTTCAACTACGACGGCGTGACCGCTGCCCTGCAGGTGAACGCCGACCTGCACGACCCGCTGCTGTGCGTCTCCAGCGTGTGGGACGTCGCCTCGGGCGACCTGTCGCTGCCGGCCACCTTCAAGCTCAAGGAGCAATGACCATGCACGTCAAAGTCTTCGATACCCATGTCCGTACCCGCGATGGCCGCTACCTGCACTTCGATGTGCTGACCAACGGCGGCGACCAGGCCCAGGCCAGCCGCTTCGCCGGCGAATGGCTGACCAGCCAGGGCGTGCAAGGCGCCGATATCGCCGCCAGCGAGTGCCTGTTCTGTCACAGCGAGATCGCCAATGCGCAAGTGGAGGCCAACATTGCCCGCCAGGGCTACTCCATCATCCCGCTGCAAGGTTGCTGAGGAGGTCGCCATGTACCAGCCCCTGGATTGCGACCTGCATGACCTGCTGGAAATCGCCTGCATGTACCGCTACCTGCTGCGGGTGGACCTGGTGGACGGTGGCGGCTTCGAAGCCAGGGCGCTGACCACCCACACCAGCGCGGAGAAGGAAGAGTTCTTCGTGCTGGAGGTGGAGGATGGCCCTTGCTCGGTGCGCATGGACCGCCTGCTGGCGATCACCCCGCTGGAACCCGGCGCACGTTTTGGCCGGACGGAGCTGGCGGGAAAGGTCTGTGCGATCTGAGCGGAGCGATTTCCATGCGGACAGGGCTGATGGGTATCGCAAGCTCAGCGGAGCGCCGCCCGACCCATCCTACGACTGGGATCTGACGGCCGACCCGTAGGAGCGAGCTTCCTTGCGATGGCGTTCGCGAGCAGAGCTCGCTCCTACGACCTTCCTTGCGCTAGCCTTTCCGGGCCAGCCGCCATGGGACCCGCCGTTGAACATCGACACCCGCATCAAATTCCGCCACCTGCTGTGTTTCCTCGAGGTGGCCCGCCAGGGCAGCCTGGCCCGTGCCGCAGACCAGTTGGCGGTAAGCCAGCCGGCCATCTCCAAGACCCTCAAGGAGCTGGAGGAGGTACTTGAGGCCAGCCTGTTCGATCGCAGCAAGAGCGGCGTGAGCCTGACCGAGGCCGGGCTGGCCTTCATGCGCTACGCCGGCCCCTGCGTGCAGGCCCTGCGCGACGGGGTGAACAGCCTGCGGGAAGGCGAGTACGCGGCCGGCAGCGTACGGCTCGGCGTGCTGTCCACCGTGGAAGGCCTGCTGGTACCGGAAGTGGTGCAGCGCCTGCACCAGCGCCATCCCTCCCTGGTGGTCAGCGTGCTCACCGGCCCCGGTGCCTTCCTGCTTTCCCAGCTGCGGGTGGGGGAACTGGACCTGGTGGTCGGGCGCATGACCGACAGCCCGGAAATCCACGGCCTGACCTTCGAGCACCTGTACAGCGAATCCATGACCCTGGTGGTGCGCGCCGGCCATCCGTTGCTGGAGGAGGGCGCCGACCGCCGCTCCCTGGACGGCTTCCCGCTGGTGCTGCCGCTGGCCGGCACCACCATCCGCAAGCATGCCGACGGCTTTTTCGTGCAGAGCGGCATCAGCCCACCGCGCCAGCGCCTGGAAACCCTCTCGCTCGCCCTCAGCCGGCGCTACGTGCTGAGCGGCAACGCGGTCTGGATCGCGCCCCTGGACGCCGTACGCCTGGACCTGGGCAAGGGCGAGCTGGTGGAGCTGGACCTCGGTTTCAAGGAACCGGGCGGTTCGGTGGGCATCTGCAGCAATGCGTCCCTGCCGCTGTCCCTGGCGGCGCACTGGGCGGTGGAGACCCTGCGCGAGGCGGCGCTGGACTATCGTGAAGGGCGTCTGACATAACCATTTGGTTATGGATGTCGGGCAGGATTTCAGTTTTCGGCAGGGCGCCAGTGGACGACACTGCGCCTTACGGCCCGCTGCCACCTATCCATGGGTCGCCCGACAACTCCAATAAATGAGGAAACCGTGATGTCCGATGCGGAAAACAGCCGCTTCGTCATTCGTGACAGAAACTGGCACCCGAAAGCCTTCACCCCCGACTACAAGACGTCCGTCGCCCGCTCCCCGCGCCAGGCGCTGGTGAGCATCCCGCAATCGGTTTCCGAAACCAGCGGCCCGGACTTCTCCCACCTGAAGATGGGCCAGCACGACAACGACCTGCTGCTCAACTTCAACAACGGCGGGCTGCCCATCGGCGAGCGCATCATCGTTTCCGGCCGGGTCATGGACCAGTACGGCAAGCCGGTTCCCCACACCCTGGTGGAAATGTGGCAGGCCAACGCCGGCGGCCGCTACCGCCACAAGAACGACCGCTACCTGGCTCCGCTGGACCCGAACTTCGGCGGCGTCGGCCGCGCCCTGACCGACAGCGAAGGCTATTACTACTTCCGCACCGTCAAACCGGGCCCGTATCCCTGGCGCAACGGCCCGAACGACTGGCGTCCGGCGCATATCCATTTCTCGGTCAGCGGGCCGTCCATCTCCACCCGCCTGATCACCCAGCTGTATTTCGAAGGCGACCCGATGATCCCGATGTGCCCCATCGTCAAGAGCATCGCCAACCCCGACGCGATCCAGACCCTGATCGCCCGGCTCGACATGAGCAACGCCATCCCCATGGACAGCCTGGCCTATCGCTTCGACATCGTCCTGCGCGGCCAGCGCAAGACCCACTTCGAGAACCGCTGAGGAGCGACCCGCATGCCTATCGAACTGCTGCCGGAAACCGCCTCGCAGACCGCCGGCCCCTACGTGCACATCGGCCTGGCCCTGGAAGCGGCCGGCAACCCGACCCGCGACCAGGAAATCTGGAACCAGATGGCCAAGCCGGGCGCTCCCGGCGAGCACATCCTGCTCTTCGGCAACGTCTATGACGGCAATGGCCACCTGGTGCGCGACTCCTTCCTGGAGTTCTGGCAGGCCAACCACGAAGGCGTCTACGACAGCGCCTTCGACCTGGAGAAGCCGTTCAACAGTTTCGGCCGTACCGCCACCACCTTCGACGCCGGCGAATGGACCCTCAACACCATCAAGCCGGGCGTGGTGAAGAACGCCGCCGGCGTGCCCATGGCGCCGCACATCAACCTGTCGCTGTTCGCCCGTGGCATCAACATCCACCTGCAGACCCGCCTGTATTTCGATGACGAAGCCGCCGCCAACGCCGTGGACCCGGTGCTCAACCTGATCGAGCAGCCCCAGCGCCGCGAGACCCTGGTGGCGCAGCGTTGCGAAGTGGACGGCAAGCTGGCCTACCGCTTCGACATCCGTATCCAGGGAGAAGGGGAAACGGTGTTCTTTGACTTCTAGGGAACCCGCTCTCGCTGCACCGGCCGAACCCATCGGCCGGCGCATCGAAAGGCACTTCGACGCGCTGCTGGAGGCCCGGGGCTACCGGGCCGACACGGCGCAACGCACAGCCATTGTCCAGCTCGGGCAATGGCTGGAGTCGTTTCTGGGCGGCAAGAGTGGCTGGCTGCGGCGTTTGCCCGCCGGCATCTACCTCTGGGGCGGCGTAGGGCGGGGCAAGAGCTTCGTCATGGACGCCTTCTTCGCCGCCGCACCGGTCGCGGCCAAGCGCCGCGTGCATTTCCACGCCTTCCTGCAGGAACTGCAGGAGCGCATGCGCGAATTCGCCGGCCAACCCGATCCCCTGGCCCTGGCCGCCAAGGCCCTGGCGGGCGAGGCGCGATTGCTCTGCTTCGACGAATTCCATGTGCACGACATCGGCGACGCCGTGCTCCTCGGCCGCCTGCTCAAGGTGCTGGTGGAGGAGGGCGTGGGCCTGGTCTGCACCTCCAACTACGACCCCGACGGCCTTTGCCCGAACCCGCTGTACCGCGAGCGCTTCAAGCCGGCCATCGCGCTGATCGAGAAGCGCTTCCTGGTGCTGCAGCTGGACGCTGGCGAGGACTACCGCCTGCGCCGTGGCGACCAGGAAACCTGGGGCCGCTACTGCTGGCCGCAGTCGGGTTTCGCCGAGGGCTGGATCGAGGCTCGCCTGGGCCTCGGCGCCGCCGCCGAGCGTGACGCGGTGGTGTCGGTCAACCACCATCCCCTGCGCCTGCTCGCCATGGGCGGCGAGAGCGCCTGGCTGGATTTCGACGAGCTCTGCCGGCGTCCCCACTCCAGCGCCGACTTCCTCTGGCTCTGCCGGCGCTTCCGCCAACTGGCCATCAGCAATGTGCCGTGCCTGGGGGAAGAGGCCATCGACGTGCAGCAGCGCATGGTCAACCTGATCGACATCGCCTACGACGCCGGCACCGAGCTGCTGCTTGCCAGCCAAGCCAGCCTCGACGACCTGTGCCGGGGCAAACCCCACATGGACTTCTCCCGTACCCGCAGTCGCCTGCAGCAGCTCAGGCCGGTGCGGCCGGGCGAGCCAACGGATTGCTGAAGAGCCTCCAATGCTTGAAATACTCGGTATCACCGCGCCCATCTTCATCCTGATCGGCATTGGCTACCTGTCGGCCCGTGGCCGATTGGTGAGCCCCGAACAGGTGCTGGGGATGGGCAAGTTCGTCATCACCTTCGCGCTGCCGGCGCTGGTCATTCGCGCCTTGCTGGAAAAGCCCCTGGCCGAGGTGTTCGACGCCACCTACCTGTTGGCCTATGGCATCGGCTCCCAGCTGGTGTTCTGGGCCGGCTTCCTGTTTTCCCGCTTCGTGCGCAAGGACAGCCTCAGCGGCAGCGCCCTCGCCGGCATGGGCATGTCGGTGTCCAACAGCGGCTTCATCGGCTACCCCATAGTCGCCATGGTGCTGGGCTCGCCGGCGGCGGTGGCCCTGGCGCTCGGCATGCTGGTGGAGAACCTGCTGATGATCCCCCTGGCCCTGGCCATCGCCGAACTGGGGCGGCAGAACGGCGGCGGTGCGCGCGCGGCCCTGCTGGATACCTTCAAGCGCCTGTTGCGCAACCCGATCATCATCTCCATCAGCATCGGCCTTGCGCTGGCCCTGCTCGGGGTTCGCCTGCCGAGCGTGCCGGCCAAGGTGGTGGACATGCTGGCCAGCGCCTCGGCGCCGGTGGCGCTGTTCGTCATCGGCGCCAGCCTGGCCGGGCTGCGCGCCGGTGGCCTGGTCAAGGATGTGGCCCAGCTCAGCATCGGCAAGCTGCTGCTGCACCCCCTGGCGGTGATGCTCTGCTTCGCGCTGCTGCCGCCGGTGGACCCGGTACTGCGGGTGGCCGGCGTGCTCTTCGCCTGCTCGCCGATGATGAGCATCTACCCCATCCTCGGCCAGCGCTTCGGCCTGGAAGGCCGCTGCGCCGCGGCCCTGGTGGTGTGCACCGTGCTGGCCTTCGTCAGCATCAGCGGCTTCATCGGGCTGCTGACCTGACCGCTGTCTATCCTCATGGGGTCATGCGCACGACCGTGCGCGCCAACCCGGGAGGAGGCAGCGATGAGCAAACGACTGAGCGAGGAGGGCATGGACCTGCTGTTCCGCGAGGCACGCACCTACAGTGCCTGGCAGGAGAAGCCCGTGAGCGACTACACCCTGCGCGGGCTCTACGACCTGATGAAGTGGGGCCCCACCAGCGCCAACTGCTGTCCGGCGCGCATCCTCTTCCTGCGTACGCCCGAGGCCAAGCGTCGCCTGCTGCCGGCCCTGGCGCCGGGCAACGTGGACAAGACCATGGCGGCGCCGGTCACCGCGATCATCGCCTACGACCTGAAGTTCTACGAGCAATTGCCCAAGCTCTTCCCCCACACCGATGCCCGTGCCTGGTTCGCCGACACCCCGGAGCTGGCCGGCCTCACGGCGCGGCGCAACAGCTCGCTGCAGGGTGCCTACTTCATGCTGGCGGCAAGGGCCATGGGGCTGGACTGCGGGCCGATGTCAGGCTTCGACAACGCCATGGTGGACCATGAATTCTTCCCCGCCGACGGCAGCGCCACGGCCTTCCAGCTGGAGCACTTCGCGGACAGCCAGGTGAAATCCAGCTTCCTCTGCAACCTGGGCTACGGCGATGCCTCGAAACTGCACCCGCGTGCGCCGCGCCTGGAGTTCGACGAGGCGTGCAAGCTGCTCTAGAGGGGAAAGCCAGCCCCGAACGCGCGGGTAGCGCGCCGGGGTGATGGCGTCTGCGTGGGGGAGTGCGGCCGCGCCTCTTGAGCGAGGCCGTTGCCGGGCGCCGAGGTACCTGATCAAACCGGGGCGCCGGTTGGCGGGGCGCAAAGTAAGATCGGAAGCCCTCAGGGTCAATTGCGATTATCGAACTTTGGTTCGATAATCGGCCGAACTTGCCGTGACCGCGATCCCCCAAGGACAACAAGAATGACCGAAGAACTGCGTGTTCCCCTGCAGCCCCTGGCGCCGCCGATCATCGCTTCGCCGGCCAAACGCATCGAAGCCTTCACCGGCGATCCGAACTTCATGACCTCCCTGGCCCGTGGCCTGGCGGTGATCCATGCGTTCCAGGAGCGCAAGCGCCACCTGACCATCGCCCAGATCAGCCACCGCACGGAGATTCCCCGCGCCGCCGTGCGCCGCTGCCTGCACACCCTGATGAAGCTCGGTTACGTGACCACCGACGGGCGCACCTATTCGCTGCTGCCCAAGGTACTGACCCTGGGGCATGCCTACCTGTCCTCGACGCCGCTGGCGGTCACCGCCCAGCCGATCCTCGACCGCTTGAGCGACCAGCTCCACGAGGCCTGCTCCATGGCCACCCTGGAAGGCGACGAGATCCTCTACCTCGCCCGTTCGGCCACGCCCAACCGCCTGATCTCGGTGGACCTCAGCGTCGGCAGCCGCTTGCCGGCCTACTGCACCTCCATGGGCCGCATCCTCCTGGCGGCGCTGGATGACGCGGCGCTTGACGACTACCTCGAACACGCCGACCTGCAGATCAAGACCAGCCGCACGGTGCACACGGTGGATGGCCTGCGCGCCAGCATCGCGGAAATCCGTCGCCAGGGCTGGGTGATCATCGACCAGGAACTGGAAATGGGCCTGCGCTCGGTGGCCGTGCCGGTGCGCGATTCTGCCGGCCAGGTACTGGCCGCGCTGAACGTGGGCACCCACGTCGGCCGGGTCAGCCGCCAGGAACTGGAAACCCGCTTCCTGCCGGCGCTGCTGGAAGCGAGCAAGGAACTGAGCACGCGGTTGTTCCACTGATTCCCGGTTCCTTGTCGGCGGTGTTCGCGAACGTGTTCGGTATCCGAACGCTTTGCCGATTATCGAATTGATTGGCCCTCGGACTCTTCGTAAGGTCTGCACAGCCGCGCTACCAGCCAGCGCGGCCAATAAAAACAATGAGAGTCAGCACCGGCCTCAGCCTGTCAGGCCGGGCAAGCTCTCATTCCTGTCCAGCCCGAGTTCTCCCCGCAAGAGGCCGCATAGAACGGCCCACAATCGGAGGAGGGCCAATCGCAGGAATAACTTTGCATGACCAGCCCAGCCCATCTGCCCGCCACGGGCAGCCTCGATGTTCAATCCTTCATCAACAAGCAACCGCTTTCGACCTACCAGTGGCGCATCGTGCTGCTGTGCTTCCTCATCGTCTTCCTCGACGGCCTGGATACCGCGGCCATGGGCTTCATCGCCCCGGCGCTGACCCAGGACTGGGGTATCGATCGCGCCAGCCTCGGCCCGGTGATGAGCGCCGCGCTGATCGGCATGGTGTTCGGCGCCCTCGGCTCCGGCCCGCTGGCCGACCGTTTCGGGCGCAAGATCGTGCTGGTGACGGCGGTGTTCCTGTTCGGCTTGTTCAGCCTGCTGTCGGCCTTCAGCAGCAACATCGACCAGCTGCTCGCCCTGCGCCTGCTCACCGGCCTTGGCCTGGGCGCCGCGATGCCCAACGCCACCACGCTGCTGTCCGAATACACCCCGGAGCGCCTCAAGTCGCTGCTGGTCACCAGCATGTTCTGCGGCTTCAACCTGGGCATGGCCTCCGGTGGCTTCGTCTCCGCGAAGATGATCCCCGCCTATGGCTGGCACAGCCTGCTGCTGCTCGGCGGCATCCTGCCCCTGGTGCTGGCCGTGGTGCTGCTGGTGTGGCTGCCGGAGTCGGCACGCTTCCTGGTTGTGCGCGGCAAGGGAGACGACAAGGTACGCAAGACCCTGGCGCCCATCGCCCCCGGCGAAGTCGCGGCGGCCAGCGGCTTCAGCGTGCCGGAACAGAAGACCGTGCAGAGCCGAAACGTGTTCAAGGTGATCTTCTCCGGCACCTACAGCGCCGGCACCTTGTTGCTTTGGCTGACCTATTTCATGGGCCTGGTGATCGTCTACCTGCTCACCAGCTGGCTGCCCACCCTGATGCGCGACAGCGGCGCCAGCATGGAGCAGGCCGCCTTCATCGGCGCGTTGTTCCAGTTCGGCGGGGTGCTCAGCGCCGTGGGCGCGGGCTGGGCCATGGACCGCTTCAACCCGCACAAGGTGATCGGCATCTTCTACCTGATGGCTGGCGTCTTCGCCTATTGCGTGGGCCAGAGCCTGGGCGAGGTGACCCTGCTGGCGACCCTGGTGCTGCTGGCCGGCATGTGCGTCAACGGCGCGCAATCGGCCATGCCGTCCCTGGCGGCGCGCTTCTACCCGACCCAGGGCCGCGCCACCGGCGTGTCCTGGATGCTCGGCATCGGCCGCTTCGGGGCTATCCTGGGTGCCTGGATCGGCGCGACCCTGCTGGGTCTTGGCTGGAATTTCGAGCAAGTGCTGACGGCGCTGGTGGTGCCTGCCGCCATCGCCACCACGGCGGTGATTATCAAGGGGCTGGTCAGCCACGCTGACGCCACCTGAGGCGGTCATTCATTCGTAACCGTTTATCTCCGCCCAAGGCACGGGAGAAAAGGCTCACATAGAATCGCGGTAATACAGATCGCGGGCGCTTGCCTACAGGCAAGACGTCCGCGACTTACAACAACTAGAGAGTGCCTGAGCCATGGATAGTCGCCTGCTGAGTGAACGCAGTAGGGTGTTCGAGCGTGCGGACCCCTATGCCGTGTCCGGATATGTGAACCAGCATGTGGGTTCGCATTGCATCCGACTGCCCGCGGCCGGCCATCCGGAAGCCAGCCTCAACCATCGCAAGTTCGCCAACCTCGACCTCTGCCGCATCAGCTACGGCGGTGCCGTGCGCGTCACCTCGCCGGCCCTCGAAACCATCTACCACCTGCAGATTCTTATCAGCGGCCATTGCCTCTGGCGCGGCCACAAGCAGGAACACTACCTGGCGCCGGGCGAGCTGCTGCTGATCAACCCCGACGACCCGGTGGACCTGACCTACTCGGATGACTGCGAGAAGTTCATCCTGAAGATGCCCACCACCCTGATGGAATCCATCTGCGACGAACAGCGCTGGCAGCGCCCCAGCCCCGGCGTGCGCTTCGTGCAGAACAACTACCGGCTCGACGAGCTGGAAGGCTTCGTCAACCTGCTGGCCATGGTCTGCCAGGAGGCCGAGGCGACCGATGCGCTGCCACGGGTGCAGGAGCACTACGCGCAGATAGTCGCGAGCAAGATGCTCAGCCTGATGAAGACCAACGTCAGCCGCGAGAGCCTGGGCTGCCAGGAAGCCTCCTTCGAGCGGATCCTGGCCTACATCGAGCACAACCTGAAGCAGGATATCAGCGGTGAGTTCCTCGCCCGCCAGGCCAGTATGAGCCTGCGTTCCCTCTATGGGCTGTTCGAGCGTCACCTGGGCACCACGCCGAAGCACTACATCCGCCAGAAGAAGCTGGAGCGCATCCGCGCGGCCCTGGCCGACCCCAGCTGCAATGTCCGCAGCGTCACCGAGCTGGCCCTGGACTACGGCTTCCTCCACCTGGGCCGCTTCTCCGAGAGCTACAAGAGCCTGTTCGGCGAACTGCCGTCCGATACGCTGAAGCGTCGCAGCCTGTAACGCGTCCACCGAGCTTCCTGTAGGGGCGAATTCATTCGCCAAGGGCGGCAACGCCGCCCCCTGTGATTCCCTGGGGCAGAGCTGCGCTCTGCTTGGCGAATGAATTCGCCCCCACCAGGCAGCCCCCTGTAACACCTCCTCGCTACAACCACCACCGCCCTGCACAAAACGGATAGCGATCTGCACAAAGCGGATATTGCCGCCTTCTCCCCATCCCTAATCTGACCTGGCCTGAACAAAAACAACGGAGGCCCTGGCCATGTCCCTGGGATTCGACTACCTGAATTCGCTGCTTGAAGACGACCACGAGAAGGGCATCTACCGCTGCAAGCGTGAGATGTTCACCGACCCTCGCCTGTTCGAGCTGGAGATGAAGCACATCTTCGAAGGCAACTGGATCTATCTCGCCCACGAGAGCCAGATTCCCGAGAAGAACGACTACCTCACCCTCAACATGGGTCGCCAGCCGATCTTCATCGCGCGCAACAAGGATGGCCAGCTCAACGCCTTCCTCAATGCCTGCAGCCACCGCGGTGCCCAGCTGTGCCGGCACAAGAGCGGTAACAAGTCCTCTTATACCTGCCCCTTCCACGGCTGGACGTTCAACAACTCCGGCAAGCTGCTGAAGGTCAAGGACCCGGCCGAGGCCGGCTATCCCTCCAGCTTCAACTGCGAAGGCTCCCACGACCTGACCCGCGTTGCCCGTTTCGAGTCCTATCGCGGTTTCCTCTTCGGCAGCCTGAACGCCGATGTGAAGCCCCTGGTCGAGCACCTGGGCGAGTCCGCCAAGATCATCGACATGATCGTCGACCAGTCCCCCGAGGGCCTGGAAGTCCTGCGCGGCTCCTCCAGCTACATCTACGAAGGCAACTGGAAGCTGACCGCCGAGAACGGCGCCGACGGCTACCACGTGAGCTCCGTGCACTGGAACTACGCCGCCACCCAGAACCAGCGCAAGCAGCGCGAGGCGGGTGAAGAGATCAAGACCATGAGTGCCGGCGCCTGGGCCAAGAACGGCGGTGGCTTCTACTCCTTCGATCACGGTCACCTGCTGCTCTGGACCCGTTGGGCCAACCCCGAGGATCGCCCCCTCTACGAGCGCCGCGACGAGCTCGCCCAGGACTTCGGCAAGGCTCGCGCCGACTGGATGATCGAGAACTCGCGCAACCTCTGCCTGTACCCGAACGTGTACCTGATGGACCAGTTCAGCTCGCAGATCCGCATCGCCCGGCCGATCTCTGTCAACCAGACGGAAATCACCATCTACTGCATCGCTCCCAAAGGCGAAAGCGCGGAAGCCCGCAGCAAACGCATCCGCCAGTACGAAGACTTCTTCAACGTCAGCGGCATGGCCACCCCGGACGACCTGGAAGAGTTCCGCTCCTGCCAGCTGGGTTACGCGGGCAGCCGTGGCTGGAACGACATGTCCCGTGGCGCCGCCCACTGGGTGGAAGGCGCCGACGAGGCGGCCAAGGAAATCGAATTGCACCCGCTGCTGTCCGGCGTGCGCACCGAGGACGAAGGCCTGTTCGTGCTGCAGCACAAGTACTGGCAGGAAACCATGCTCAAGGCGGCCGCCGCCGAGCAGCAACTGATCCCCGTGGAGGCCGTGCAATGAGCATCTCTTATGAGGCCGTGCGCGACTTCCTCTACCGCGAAGCGCGCTACCTGGACGACAAGGACTGGGACAACTGGCTGGAGCTGTACGCCAGCGACGCCACCTTCTGGATGCCGTCCTGGGACGACCGCGACGAGCTGACCGAAGACCCGCAGACCGAAATCTCGCTGATCTGGTACGGCAACCGTGGTGGCCTCGAAGACCGTGTCTTCCGCATCAAGACCGACCGTTCCAGCGCGACCATGCCGGACACCCGTACCTCGCACAACATCAGCAACCTCGAGCTTCTCGAAGTGGCCGACGGCCTGTGCAAGGTGCGCTTCAACTGGCACACCCTGAGCTTCCGCTACAAGACCGTGGACAGCTACTTCGGCACCAGCTTCTACACCCTCGACGTGCGTGGCGAGAGCCCGCTGATCAAGGAGAAGAAGGTGGTCCTGAAGAATGACTACGTGCGGCAAGTGATCGATATCTATCACATCTAGGGTGAGCGCCATGTCCCATAAAATTGCACTGACTTTCGAAGACGGCGTCACCCGTTTCATTGACGCCACCCCCAGCGAAACCGTCGCCGACGCGGCCTATCGCCAGGGCATCAACATCCCGCTGGACTGCCGCGACGGCGCCTGCGGCACCTGCAAGTGCTTCGCCGAGGCCGGTCGCTACGACCTGGGCCAGGAATACATCGAAGACGCCCTGAGCGAAGACGAAGCCGCGCAAGGCTACGTGCTCACCTGCCAGATGCGCGCCGAGAGCGACTGCGTGGTACGGGTGCCGGCGTCTTCCGACGTCTGCAAGACCGCGCAGGCGAGCTTCGAGGCCTGCATCAGCGACGTCCGCCAGCTGTCCGACAGCACCATCTCGCTGTCCATCCAGGGCGAGTCCCTGAGCAAGCTGGCCTTCCTGCCGGGCCAGTACGTCAACCTCACCGTGCCGGGCAGCGACCAGACCCGTGCCTACTCCTTCAGCTCGCTGCAGAAGGACGGCCAGGTCAGCTTCCTGATCCGCAACGTGCCGGGCGGCCTGATGAGCAGCTTCCTCACCAGCCTGGCCAAGGCCGGCGACAGCATGTCCCTGGCCGGCCCCCTGGGCAGCTTCTACCTGCGCGACATCCGCCGGCCGCTGTTGCTGCTGGCCGGTGGCACGGGGCTGGCACCCTTCACCGCGATGCTGGAGAAGATCGCCCAGGACGGTAGCGAGCACCCGCTGCACCTGATCTACGGCGTGACCAACGACTTCGATCTGGTGGAGATGGACCGTCTGCAGGACTTCGCCGCGCGCATCCCCAACTTCACCTACAGCGCCTGCGTGGCCAACCCGGACAGCAGCTACCCGCAGAAGGGCTACGTGACCCAGCACATCGAGCCCAAGCACCTCAACGACGGCGACGTGGACGTCTACCTGTGCGGCCCGCCGCCCATGGTGGAGGCGGTCAGCCAGTTCATCCGCGAGCAGGGCATCCAGCCGGCCAACTTCTATTACGAGAAGTTCGCCGCCAGCGCCGCCTGACGGTACTGCGGACGTAGGTTGGCGCAGAGCGCAGCGAAGCCCAACGCCTGGATCGTTGGGCCTCGCGTAGCTCGGCCCAACCTGCGAATCGCCATTGCCTAGCCGTAGCCCGGATGAAATCCGGGGAAAAGGTGCCTGTAGCTCCCGGATTGCATCCGGGCTACGAACTTTGGGGTGTATTGCCATGAACAAGAGATTCCAGGACAAGGTCGCGCTGGTCACCGGCGCCGCCCAGGGTATCGGCCGCCGGGTGGTCGAGCGGCTGGTGGAGGAGGGCGCGCAGGTCGTCGCCGTGGACCGTTCCGAGCTGGTCTTCGAGCTGCAGGAGCAGTTCGGCGGCGCGCTGCTGGCCCAGACCGCCGACCTCGAACAGTTCGCCGAATGCCACCGTGTGGCCGACGCCGCGGTGGAGCGCTTCGGCCGGTTGGACATCCTCATCAACAATGTGGGCGGGACCATCTGGGCCAAGCCCTACGAGCATTACCAGGAGCACGAAATCGAGGCCGAAGTGCGTCGCTCGCTGTTCCCCACCCTCTGGTGCTGCCACGCCGCGCTGCCGCACATGCTGGCGCAGGGCGCCGGCGCCATCGTCAACGTGTCCTCCATCGCCACCCGCAGTCTCAACCGCGTGCCCTACGGCGCGGCCAAGGGGGGGGTCAACGCCCTGACCGCGTGCCTGGCCTTCGAGAACGCCGAGCGTGGCATCCGCGTCAACGCCACCGCACCGGGCGGCACCGAAGCCCCGCCACGGCGCATCCCGCGTAACGCAGCCGAACAGAGCGAAGCGGAGAAGGGCTGGTACCAGCAGATCGTCGACCAGACCATCGATAGCAGCCTGATGAAGCGCTACGGAACCATCGACGAACAAGTGGGCGCCATCCTCTTCCTGGCCTCCGACGACGCTTCCTACATCACCGGCGTGACCCTGCCGGTAGGCGGTGGCGACCTGGGTTGAAGATCGACTCTGCGGTGATGGGTATCGCAGGCTCAACCCATCCTACGGCTCCCCGGTGCGTTTGTAGGATGGGTTGAGCGAAGCGATGCCCATCAGGTCGACAGCAAAAAACGACTGGACGAGCACCGTCACGCGCCCGTCCTGCGGTTTCTAAACAAAAACAAAAAGAGACCCATGCCATGCGAAAACTCGACGTACACGAGATCATCGACAACGCGCGCTTCACGCCCTTCCACTGGATGGTGATGTGCTGGTGCGCACTCCTGCTCATCTTCGACGGCTATGACCTGTTCATCTACGGCGTGGTCCTGCCCGTACTCATGAAGGAATGGGGCCTGACCCCGCTGGAAGCCGGTGCCCTGGGCAGCTACGCGCTGTTCGGGATGATGTTCGGCGCGCTGTTCTTCGGCCCCCTGGCCGACAAGATCGGCCGCAAGAAGGGCATCGCCATCTGCTTCGTGCTGTTCTCCGGCTTCACCGTGCTCAACGGCTTTGCCAGCAACCCCACCGAGTTCGGCGTCTGCCGCTTCATGGCGGGCCTGGGCATCGGCGGGTTGATGCCCAACGTCGTGGCGCTGATGAACGAATACGCGCCGAAGAAACTGCGCAGCACCCTGGTGGCCATCATGTTCAGCGGCTACTCCCTGGGCGGCATGCTGTCGGCCGGCGTCGGCATCTACATGCTCCCGCGCTTTGGCTGGGAGGCCATGTTCTTCGCCGCCATCCTGCCGCTCCTGCTGCTGCCGCTGATCCTCTGGTACCTGCCCGAATCGGTTGGCTTCCTGCTGCGCCAGGGTCGCACCGAACAGGCCCGCGCCATCCTCAAGCGCGTGGCGCCCGAGCGTGCGCTGCTGGACGACGACGAACTGATCCTGGCGGAAACCAAGACCCGTGGCGCGCCGGTACTGGAGCTGTTCCGCGAAGGTCGTGCGCTGCGCACGGTGATGATCTGGATCGCCTTCTTCTGCTGCCTGCTGATGGTCTACGCGCTGAGCTCCTGGCTGCCCAAGCTCATGGCCAACGCCGGCTACAGCCTGGGTTCGAGCCTGTCCTTCCTGCTCGCGCTGAACTTCGGCGGCATGTTCGGCGCCATCGCCGGCGGCTTCCTCGGTGACCGCTTCAACCTGCCGAAGGTGGTGGCGGTGTTCTTCATCGTCGCGGCGGTGTCCATCAGCCTGCTGGGCTTCAAGAGCCCGACGCCCTTGCTCTACCTGCTGATCGCCATCGCCGGCGCCAGCACCATCGGCACGCAGATCCTGCTGTATGCCACCGCCGCGCAGTTCTACGGCCTGGAAATCCGCTCCACCGGCCTCGGCTGGGCCTCGGGCATCGGCCGCAACGGCGCCATCGTCGGCCCGCTGCTGGGCGGCATGCTGCTGGGCATCAACCTGCCGCTGCAGCTGAACTTCATGGCCTTCGCCATCCCGGGCGCCATCGCCGCCCTGGCCATGTGCTTCGTCTCCCTGCGCCAGCCCAAGGCTGCGCCGCTGGTAGCCGCGGCCCAGGGCTGAGGTCGATCCGCACACGCAGTACTGGCCCGGAGGCAGCATGCGTACCCTGTTCAAGGACTGTTCCCTGTCCGCCGTGGTGGCGGGATTCATCGCCACCCTGATTTCCTATGCCGGTCCCCTGGTGATCGTGTTCCAGGCGGCGGAGAGCGGCGGCATGCCGGCTGCACTGCTGTCGTCCTGGGTCTGGGCCATTTCCATCGGTAGCGGCGTGCTGGGCATCGTCCTCAGCATCCGCTACCGGGTGCCGGTGATCATCGCCTGGTCGGCGCCGGGCTCGGCGCTGCTGGTGTCCATGCTGCCGGGCATCAGCGCCGGCGAGGCGGTGGGGGCCTACGTGATGGCCAACGCCATCATCCTGCTGGTGGGCCTCTCCGGCGCCTTCGACCGCATCGTCGGCAAGCTGCCGGCGGCCATCTCGGCCGCCATGCTGGCGGGCATCCTGTTCAGCTTCGGCACGCGGCTGTTCACCTCGCTGAAGGACGAACCGCTGATGGTGATGGCGATGTTCGTCACCTACCTGCTGGTGCGTCGGTTGGCGGCGCGCTATGCGGTGATGGCGGTGCTGCTGGTGGGCTGTGTCATCGCCGCCGGCAGTGGCCAGTTGAACGCCTCGGCGCTGGTGATCGGTTTCGCCACGCCGGAATGGGTGACCCCGGAGTTCAGCTGGCATGGCCTGTTCAACATCGCCCTGCCGCTGGTGATGGTGGCCCTGACCGGGCAGTTCGTGCCGGGCGTGGCGGTGCTGCGCAATGCCGGCTACCCCACGCCGGCCAGCCCGATCATCTCCGCCAGCGGCCTGGGCAGCCTGCTGCTGGCGCCCTTCGGTTGCCACGGCCTGACCCTGGCGGCCATCACCGCCGCCATCTGCACCGGCCGCGAGGCCCATGAAGACCCGGGCCGGCGCTACGTCTCCGGCGTGGTCGGCGGGGTGTTCTACCTGCTGCTGGGTATCTTCGGCGCCACCCTGGTGTCGATCTTCACCGCGCTGCCCAAGGAACTGATCGCGGCACTGGCGGGGCTGGCGCTGTTCGGCGCCATCGCCGGCGCCCTGGCCGGTTCCATGGCGGTGCCGGAGGACCGCGAGGCGGCCCTGATCACCTTCCTGGTCACCGCCTCGGGGATGAGTTTCCTCGGCCTGTCGGCGGCGTTCTGGGGGCTGATCTTCGGCATCTTCGCCCACCTGCTGCTGACGGCCCGCAAGGCGTCCGAGGCAAGCCCGCAAAGGGAGGCGGTTCCCGAACCCAATCCCTGACTGCAACAGGCGCTGGAACCACCCCGGGAGCTGTCCGGGGCCGGCGTCGAACCTCCCCCTTGCGTGCACGGCCCCGATAGAGGGTCCGGGGGAGTCTTTGTCCCTATAAAAACAAGAGCGACGAAATGACCCAACACACGAGCAAGCTTTCCGTAATGCTGTGCACCGGCCTGGCCACCGGTATCGCCCAGGCCGCCGAGACCGGCTTCATCGAGGATTCGACGGCCACCCTGCAGGCGCGCAACTACTACTTCAGCCGTGATTACTCCGACATCGTCGGACCGAACAAGCAGTCCAAGGCCGAAGAATGGGCACAGGGCTTCATCCTCAACTTCAAATCCGGCTACACGCCTGGCCCGCTGGGCTTCGGCCTCGACGCCATCGGCACCCTCGGCATCAAGCTCGACAGCAGCCCCGACCGGGTCAACACCGGCCTGCTGCCGGTGCAGGAAGACGGCCGCGCCGCCGATGAATACAGCCGTCTCGGCGTGGCCGGGAAGATGCGCTTCTCCAGGACCGAGCTGAAAGTGGGCGAGCTGCAGCCCAACCTGCCGGTGCTGGTGTTCAGCGATATCCGCCTGCTGCCGCCCAGCTACCAGGGCGCCAGCGTCACCTCCGCCGAGATCGATGGCCTGACCCTGCAGGGCGGCCACCTGACCTCCACCAGCCTGCGCAACGAATCCGGCGACGACAAGATGCAGGCCATGCTCGGCCACGTGCCGCAGCGCCAGGCCTCCAGCGACGCCTTCAACTACGCCGGCGCCGACTACGCCTTCAACACCAACCGCACCACGGCGAGCGCCTGGTACGCCCAGCTGGAAGACATCTACAACCAGCGCTACTTCGGCCTCAAGCACAGCGAGCCGATGGGCGCCTGGGTACTGGGCGCCAACACCGGCTACTTCGATTCCAGCGAAGACGGCAAGGCCCTGATCGGCCCCATCGACAACCAGGCCTTCTACACGCTGTTGTCGGCCAAGCGCGGCGGCCACACCTTCTTCCTCGGCTACCAGGCAATGTTCGGCGATAGCCCCTTCCCAAGGGTCTTCGCCAACGTCAGCCCGCTGGGCAACGAAGTGCCCACCTTCGAGTTCGCCTACACCGACGAACGCTCCTGGCAGGTGCGCTACGACTACGACTTCGCCGCCCTCGGCGTGCCCGGCCTGGTGGCCAGCACCCGCTACATCACCGGCGACAACGTCGACACCGGGCTGGGCTTTGAGGGCAAGGACTGGGAGCGCGACCTGGACATCAGCTACGTGGTCCAGAGCGGCACCTTCAAGGGGCTCGGCGCACGGGTGCGCAATGTCACCGCACGCTCCAACTACCGCACCGACATCGACGAGAACCGTCTGATCCTGAGTTACACCTGGACGCTGTTCTGAGGTCGAGTGCTGTTGCCCGGCATGGGCACGGCCTTCTTTCTGTAGGAGCGAATTCATTCGCGATTCGGCCCACAAGGCCGAAATTGTTCAGGCCCCGGGTCGGCTATGCCGCCCTTCGCGAATGAATTCGCTCCTACATTTTTCTTCAAGGAGTTTCCTTTCATGTCCCGCAAACCCCTGGCCGCACTGCTGCTTGGCAGTGGCGGCCTGTTGTGCCTGATGACCCTGGCCGGCAGCGCCTGGTGGCTGGCCCCCGCGCTGCTGGCCATCGCCGCCGGCGGACTGCTGTATCACCGGGAACCGCCGCGCGTGGTGGAAGTGCGGGTGGAGGTGCCCGGGGTGGAGCGGGTGGTCGCCGTGGCCGAACCCGCGCCTTCGACAGCGCTGTCGCGCAACGCCCCGGCCGAGCACCTGCAACGCCCGCTGCACGAGTTGCTGGACGCCATCGCCCACTGCGAGGCGGACATGCAGTACGCCAACTCCCTGGCCCGCGCGGCCGGCGAGAAGGTGCAGCTGGGCGCCGAGAGCATGCAAGCCACCGCCGCCGCCATCGGCGAGCTGGATGCTTACCTCGCGCATATCGGCCAGGTGTTCAACGAGCTGGGCAGTCAGTCGATGCGCATCGGCGCCATTGTCGGCAGCATCCAGGACATCGCCCGGCAGACCAACCTGCTGGCGCTCAACGCCGCCATCGAGGCCGCGCGGGCGGGTGCCCACGGACGTGGCTTCGCCGTGGTGGCGGACGAGGTGCGCAACCTGTCGCTGCGGGCCAACGAATCCAGCGGGCAGATCCGCCTGATCGCCGAGGGCCTGCAGAAGGCGGCGGAAGAGGCGAGGGCGGGCATGGAGCATGTCGGCGAATCCACCCGCACCGGCCTGGCGAAATCCACCGCGGCCCTGCAGGCCATGGGGGAGATGCGCGCGGGCGCGGCGGCGCGGGTGGAGATCGTCGAGCGGATCGTCCAGCGGCTCGCTGGCCAGCGGGGCCTGGCGCAGCGGATGGAGCAGTTGCTGGAAGAGGGCGCCTGAGGAGCGCCCTGTGCATCAAAGACTCAAGCGTCCAGGTTGACCACCACCCGGCCACGCACCTTGCCGGCCAGCAGGTCATGGGCGGTGGCGATGGCGTCGCCCAGGCCGATCTCGCGGGTGATGGCGTCCAGCTGGGCGATGTCCAGGTCGCGGACCAGGCGATCCCAGGCTTCGATCCGCTCGGCGCGGGGGCGGGTGACGCTGTTGATGCCGAGCAAGCTCACGCCACGCAGGATGAAGGGCGCCACGCTGGCCGGCAGGTCCATGCCCTGGGCCAGGCCGCAGGCGGCTACGGCGCCGTCGGCCTTGAGGCCCGCGCAGACGTTGGCCAGGGTATGGCTGCCCACCGAGTCGATGGCGGCTACCCAGCGCTCCTTGCCCAGCGGTCGGCCCGGTTCGGAGAGTTCCTGCCGGGCGATGATCTCGGCGGCCCCCAGGCCCTTGAGGTAGTCGGCTTCTTCGGGACGGCCGGTGGCGGCCACCACGCGGTAGCCCAGGCCAGCCAGCAGGGCGATGGCGAAGCTGCCGACGCCGCCGTTGGCGCCGGTCACCAGCACGTCGCCCTGGCCGGGCTTCAGGCCGTGGCGCTCCAGGGCCAGCAGGCAGAGCATGGCGGTGTAGCCGGCGGTGCCGATGGCCATCGCCTGGCGCGCGCTGAAGCCGGCGGGCAGGGGGATCAGCCAGTCGCCCTTGAGCCGCGCCTTCTGCGCCAGGCCGCCCCAGTGGGTCTCGCCCACGCCCCAGCCGTTGAGCAGCACCGCGTCGCCTACCTGGTAATCCGGGTGGCTGCTGGCTTCCACCGTGCCGGCCAGGTCGATGCCCGGCACTATGGGGAACTGCCGCACCACCGGACTCTTGCCGGTGATCGCCAGGCCGTCCTTGTAGTTCAGGGTGCTGTAGGCAACCTTGATGGTGACGTCGCCTTCCGGCAACGCGGCCTCGTCCAGTCGGGTGTTGCTGGCGCGGTAACCGGCCTCGTCTTTCTCGATCAGGATTGCGTTGAACATGCTTGCACCTCCAATTAGACCAGTCGTCTATTAATAGGCCTGAAAAACCGCGCGGCCTTGCGGCTAGCGCGGCAGTCCGGCCATGAAACCCTTGAAGAAGATATCCAGCGGCGCCGTGTCGCGGGCCAGCCGGCTGCGCAGTACCGCACCTTCCCAGCCGATCCAGAAGAACGCCGCCAGCCATCGGCAGTCGGCATTCGCCGCCAACTCTCCGGCCGTTTTCGCCGTCTCCAGGCAACGGGCCAGGCGGGCCTGCCAGTCGCACAGGGTGGCTTCCAGTTGTTCGCGGAAACTTTCCGGCAGGATGCCCACCTCCTGGCCCAGGTTGCCCACCAGGCAGCCCCGGCAATAGTCGTGGCGGAGCATGCCGGCCTTGGCGTCCTCGACGAAGTTCGCCAGGCGCTGCAGGGGGGCTACGTCGTCTTCCAGCAGCCAGCGGTCCAGCTTGCGCGCGAAGTAGCCGGCATAGGCATCCAGCAGCGCCTGGCCGAAGGCTTCCTTGCTCTCGAAGTAGTGGTAGAACGAGCCCTTGGGCACACCCACGCACTTGAGCACGGCATCGATGCCGGTGGCGGTGAAGCCCTGCTCGGTGAGCAGCTCCATGCCGCAGCGCAGCAGGGCGGCACGGGTGTCTTCGAAGCTGCGTTCCACCTTGGGCGGGCGGCCGCGACGGGGTCTGGTAGGGGCGTCGGTCATGGGGAAGGGATTTTAGACCGATCGTCTAGAAGATCAACCTCCACCAAAGTTGCAGACGCGAATCCCTTAGGAGCGAGCTCTGCTCGCGAGCAGATTCGTAGGATGGGGCGGGCGGCGTTCCGCTGAGCGGAGCGATACCCATCACATCGCCCGATGGGTATCGCAAGCTCAACCCATCCTACGGACTGTGTGTCCGTCGCTGGGCGCGGCCCCTAATTTCCCGGCTGCACGCTACGTCTTCTGGCTAATGGTCCCAGTCGTAGCGAGAAAACTCATGAGCCACCCCGAAGGACTCCACCGCCTGCCCCTGCCAGGCACCGAATCGCTCAGTATCCAGGTCAGCCCCGGTCGCCTGACGCTGTTGCGCAGTGGCCAGCCCCTGGCCCAGGTCGCCACTGTGGAGGAGGGCGGAACCACGCTGTTCCACTTGCAGGAAGCACGGGACGGTGAAGCCGAAGCGGCGATCCGCGCCTTCTGCTATTGGCATTTCGCGGCCAACCCCGAACAACAGCGCCTGGCCTGGCGCCTGGAGTCGCCGGCAGTGGGCGCCGTGCAACAGGGGCTGCTGCTGCCCGGCGCCAACGGCCTGCTGCAGGCCGAGCGCAGCCTGTTCTGGCAGCTACCGGCCCCCTGGCTGCGCGCCGCCCAGGGCAACAACTATCCGCAGCTCATGGTGATGAGCCCCGATGGCCGCCGTCATCCGCTGCGCGCCCCCAAGGCCAGCGGTGAGGTCTACCGCCGCTTCGATGCGCGCCTGGGCAGCTGGATTTCCCTGCGCACCCTGGACATCGACCTGGACCTGGAGCGCTTCAACCGCTGGCAGAACAACCCGCGCGTACTGGAGTTCTGGCAGGAGGGCGGGAGCCTGGAGCAGCATCGCGACTACCTGCAGAAGCTCGCCGACGATCCCCATACCCTTACCCTGATCGGCTGCTTCGACGACCAGCCCTTCGCCTACTTCGAGGCCTACTGGGCCAAGGAAGACCGCATCGCTCCCTTCTATGCCGTGGACGACTACGACCGGGGCATCCACATGCTGGTGGGCGAGGAGAGCCATCGCGGCCCGCACAAGGTGGCGAGCTGGCTATCGGCGCTGGTGCACTACCTGTTCCTCGACGACAGCCGCACCCGCAAGGTGGTGGCCGAGCCCCGCGCCGATAACGCACGGATGATCGCCCACATGCAGGGCCAGGGGTTCTACCGCGAGAAGGAGTTCGACTTCCCCCACAAGCGCGCCGCGCTCATGGCGGTGGAGCGGGAGTGGTTCTTCGATCGTTGCGAGCTGTGCTGAGGGAAGGTGTTTTCGATTGATGGGTTTCGCGGGCTCTACCCATCCTACGGACTGATGCCCAACCCGATCCGACATCGGGCAGAGAAGTTGAAGCCGCGCCGACCGCCCCTTCAGGAGGCCGAGCGGAATCGTTGTGGAGGGGGATGAGCGGCATGGATGCCGCGAGAGGCGCGCAGGGCCATGGATGGCCCTTCGCGCCGTGCCCCCCGGAGCAATGATGAAGGGAGGGAACCCCGGCGCAGCCGGGGCCGGATGTCGGGGCAAGCCTTTTGCTTCCTTTGGGGCGACTGCCAAAGGGAGTCGCCCGGGAGGGCGAAATAGAAACCTAAAGCCCGCTCACCAGCCAGCTTGGCTCAACACTCAATGCAGACATAGCCATTGAAATCGCCACCCATCGCACATTGATGTGGAGCATCGAGCGGAGAGATCAGGCGCTCTTGCGCAGTTCGCGTTCCGCGCTGACCGACTTGCGGCAGTGGATCAGGGCATCGCGGATCATGAAGTTCACCAGGGTCGGCGACACGCCGAGCTCCACGGCGATCTCTTTCTGCGGCTTGCCGTGGATGCGGTACATCTCGAACGCGTAGCGGGTGCGTTCGGGCAGTTGGCCGAGGGCGACGGCGACCATTTCCAGGGTTTCCTGGTGCAGGTGCAGGGTTTCCGGGGAAGCGCTGTCGTGCTGCTCCACATTCAGGCCCTCCTCTTCACTGCTGGAGTGGCGGAGTTCCAGGGCCTGCTTGCGGTAATGGTCGATGGCCAGATTGCGCACGGTCTGGAACATGTAGCTCAGCTGAGCCTTGAACGAGAGCTTGATCAGCGGGGCCGATTGCAGCCGGAAGAACGCGTCCTGCACAACGTCTTCGGCGCGGGAATGGCAGCCGGTGATACGAGCGGCGATCTTCACCATCATCGAGCGGTGGTCGATGAAGGTCTGCAAGGAAGTGGGGGTGGGATGACCGGCGGCAAGGCAGTCAACAGTTCCTTGTTCTGGCATTGGATTCACCTGTGCGCTTCTGGTGGAGCTTTTTTTGGTTTGGGGGTGAGGCGGTGGCACAAATTAGTGCGAACGATGTGCACTGTCAAATAAGAATCGTTATCATTTTTGGAAATTGTGTCGGAATCTTTCGTTCTAGATATTGTCGCGCTGCGAGTGAGAATCTTTCTTGACAAGCAGGTGAATTTGCCAATTCAGACGTGAGATGCGCCTTTCCGCCCGGTGGGAAGGAGGCAACATCCCGAAGTAATTTCTTCTCATCCTCATCCGTTCTTCTCAGTGAAAGCGCTGGAGGCAGTCGCCCCAGACAGGTTTCAACAGAGGAGAGCGACACCGTGTTCGACCGAGACGACGTGATTTTCCAGGTGGTGGTGAACCACGAAGAGCAGTACTCCATCTGGCCGGAGTACAAGGCCATCCCCGCTGGCTGGCGCGCCGCCGGCAAGAGCGGCCTGAAGCAGGAATGCCTCGAGTTCATCGAGCAGGTCTGGACCGACATGCGTCCGCTCAGCCTGCGTCAGCAGATGGATGGCGTGACGGCCTGAGGGGGCGGACATGGTCGCACTGCGTCTGTTCTGCATGCCGTACTCCGGCGCCAGCGCCATGGCCTATGCCCGCTGGCGCCGCAAGGTGCCGCAATGGCTGGCCATCCGCCCGGTGGAGCTACCGGGGCGGGGTGCTCGTCATGGCGAGCCGTTCGCGACCGATGTCCTCGCGCTTGCGCGCGGGCTGGCCGTCGAGCTCCGTGGCGAGGCGCAGCAGCCCTATGCGCTGTTCGGCCACAGCCTCGGTGGCCTGCTGGCCTTCGAGATGGCCCACGCCCTGAATGAACTGGGCCTGCCGCGACCGGTGGCCCTATTCGTGTCCGGCACCGCCGCCCCGGCGAAGCGGGATTTCTCCGAGTTCGCCACGGCCAAGAGCGATGCCGAGCTGATCGCCAAACTGCGCGGCCTTGGCGGCACCCCGGAAGCGGTGCTGGCCAACCGCGAACTGCTCGACCTGCTGCTGCCGGTGCTGCGCGCCGACTTCCTGCTCTGCGGCCAGTACCGCTATCGCGAGCGTTCACCGCTGCCGCTGCCGATCCATGTGTTCGGTGGCCGTGAAGACAGCATCAGTGTCGACGACCTGCTGGCCTGGCAGGGGGAAACCGCTTCCAGCTTCTCCCTCGACATGCATGCCGGGCACCACTTCTTCATCCACGACAACGAGGCCAGGGTGCTGCGAACCCTCAAGGCCCATCTGGGGCGGCACCTGCGTTACCGCTCCTCCTGGGGCTGGACCCCGGACGTCCGCCCGGCGGACAGGCTTTCCCAAGCGGGTGGCTGAGCCGCCCGCGCTCCCCGATCAAACCGATTCACGCCGTACTCAGGCAGGACAGAAAAATGATGGAAGTGTTCGATCTCCCAGGCACCCTGGTGGAGGCGCTGCAGCGTCGCGCTGCGGCGGAGCCGGAACGTATCGCGCTGCGGTTCCTTACCGAGGACCAGGGCACGGGTGAGGTGCTCGACTACCGCCAGCTCGACCAGCGCGCCCGCAGCATCGCCGCCGCGCTGCAACAGCGGACCGTGGCCGGGGATCGTGCCGTGCTGCTGTTCAACAGCGGCACGGACTACGTCGCCAGCTTCTTCGCCTGCCTGTATGCCGGCGTGATCGCGGTGCCGGCCTATCCGCCGGAATCCAACCGCCACCATCACCTGCAACGCCTGCATTCCATCCTCGACGACGCGCAGCCGCGCCTGGTGCTCACCTCCAGCGGCCTGGAAATCCAGTTGCAGACCGCTCTCGGCGAGCAGTCCGCCAGCCTGCTCTGCGTCGATCGCCTGGACCGGCAACTGGCCGAGGGCTTCCAGCCGGTGGCGCTGGCCGCCGACGACATCGCCTTCCTGCAGTACACCTCCGGTTCCACCTCGCTGCCCAAGGGTGTCGAGGTCAGCCACGGCAACCTGGTGGCCAACGAGAAGCTCATTCGCCACGGCTTTGGCATCGGCGCCGACGACGTGATCGTCAGCTGGCTGCCGCTCTACCACGACATGGGCCTGATCGGCGGCCTGCTGCAGGGCATCTGGAGCGGCGTGCCGGTGGTGCTGATGGCGCCGCAGTATTTCCTCGAGCGTCCGCTGCGTTGGCTGGAAGCCATCAGCCGGTACGGCGGCACCGTCAGCGGCGGCCCGGACTTCGCCTATCGCCTGTGCTGCGAGCGCATCAGCGAATCGGCCATGGCGCGCCTCGACCTGTCCGGCTGGCGCCTGGCCTTCTCCGGCTCCGAACCGATCCGCCAGGACAGCCTCGACGCCTTCGCCGCGCGCTTCACCGCCGCCGGGTTCGACCGTGGCGCCTGGTACGCCTGCTACGGCCTGGCCGAGGCCACCCTGTTCGTCAGCGGCGCGCGCCGTGGCCAGGGCATCAATATTCGTGAACTGGACGCTGAGGCGCTGGCCGCCAATCGCGCCGAACGCGGCAACGGCGCCACTGCCATCAGCTGCGGCTTCCCCCAACCCGAGCACCCGCTGCTGCTGGTGGACCCGCAGCAGGGCAATGTCCTGGAAGAAGGGCAGGTGGGCGAGATCTGGGTGAGCGGGGCGAGCATCGCCAAGGGCTACTGGCGCAACCCGGAGGCCAGCGCGCGTACCTTCGTCCAGCGTGACGGCCGCACCTGGCTGCGCACCGGCGACCTGGGCTTCGTGCTGGAGGGCGAGCTGCACGTCACCGGCCGCCTGAAGGACATGCTCATCGTCCGCGGCCACAACCTCTACCCGCAGGACATCGAACGCACCGTCGAAACCGAGGTGGAGATGGTGCGCAAGGGCCGGGTGGCCGCTTTCGCCGTGCAACACCAGGGCCGCGAAGCCATCGGCATCGCCGCCGAGATCGGTCGCCGTGTGCAGAAGATGGTGCCCCCGGACATCCTCGTGCGCATGGTTCGCCAGGCCGTGGCCGAAGCCCATCAGGAAAGCCCCGCCGTGGTGGTGTTGCTCAACCCCGGCGCGCTGCCCAAGACCTCCAGCGGCAAGCTGCAACGCTCCGCCTGCCGCACCCAGCTGGACGACGCCAGCCTCGACCACTACGCGCTGTTCCGTGACGGCGAGGCCATTCGGCAACCAGGCAGCGAGCCGGCGCCGGCCGCCGATGGCCGGGTGGCGCAGCTCTGGCGCGAACAGCTGGACGTGACCGAGCTCAGTGCCGGCGACAACTTCTTCGCCCTGGGCGGCAACTCCATTCGCGCGGTGCAGGTCATCGCCCGCCTGCGGGAAGAGTTGGGTGTGGCCCTGGACATGCGCCAGCTGTTCGAGGCACCGACCCTGGGCGAGTTCTCCGCCCTGGTGGAGCGCCTGGTGGCCGAAGGCGGCCAGGCCCGGGACAGCATCGCCCGACTCGACCGCCGCCAGCCCCTGGCCCAGTCCGCCGCGCAGAACCGCCTCTGGTTCCTCTGGCAGCTGGACCCGCAGAGCGCCGCCTACAACATCCCCGGCGCCCTGCGCCTGCGCGGTAACCTGGACGAGGCGGCGCTCACCCGTACCTTCGAGCAACTGGTGGCCCGCCACGAAGCCCTGCGCACCAGCTTCTTTGAGGTGGATGGCCAGGCGCTGCAGCGCATCCATCTGGCCGGTGCGTTCCAGCTCAGGCTGGTGGACCTGGAAGGCCAGCCGAACGCCGAGGCGCAAGCCCTGGCCCTGCGCGAAGCCGATGCCCTGGCCCCCTTCGACCTGGAACAGGGCCCGCCGCTGCGGGTCAGCCTGGTGCGTATCGCCGAGCGCGACCACCTGCTGCTGGTGACCCTGCACCACATCATCGCCGACGGCTGGTCGCTGAACCTGCTGCTGGACGAGTTCTCCCGCCTCTATGGCGCCCACGGCCTCGGCCAGCCAGCGGAGCTTCCGGCACTGCCGCTGCAATACGCCGACCTCGCCGCCTGGCAGAACCAGTGGCTGGCGGCGGGCGAGGGCGCCCGTCAGCTGGACTGGTGGAAGGCCCAGCTGGGCGACGAGCACCCGCTGCTCCTGCTGCCCACCGACCGACCGCGCACCCCGGACGCGCGCTATCGCGCCGGGCGCTACGGCATCCGCCTGGACAAGGCCCTGGCCGAACGCCTGCAGCAGTTGGCCCGCGACCACGACGCCAGTCTGTTCATGCTCCTGCTGGCCGGCTGGCAAGCCCTGCTGCACCGCTACAGCGGCCAGCGGGACATCCGCCTGGGCGTGCCCGGCGCCAACCGTGCGCGCCTGGAAAGCCACGGGCTGATCGGCTTCTTCATCAATACCCTGGTCCTGCGCGGCGAGCTGGACACGCGCATGCCCTTCGCGGCGCTTCTGGCCCAGGCACGCCAGGCCACCCTGGGCGCCCAGGCACACCAGCAGCTGCCCTTCGAGCAACTGCTCGAGGCCTGCCCCGAGGCCCGCGCCCAGGGCGGCCTGTTCCAGGTCATGTTCAACCACCAGCAACGGGACCAGCGCGCCCTGCAACGCCTGCCCGGGCTGTCGGCCGAGGCGTTGCCCTGGAACAGTCTGGACGCCAAGTTCGAGCTGCAACTGCAAAGCGAGGAAGACGAACGCGGGCGCATCAGCCTGTCCTTCGACTACGCCGTGGAGCTGTTCGACGAAGCCACCATCGCGCGCCTGGCCAGCCACTTCCAGCGCCTGCTCTGGCAAGTGGCCGAGCGGCCGGAACTGGCCATCGGCGATATCCAGCTGCTGGGCGACACCGAGCGCTCGCAGCTCGCCGTCTGGGGCAGCGCCCCCCGCGAGCGCGCCAGGTGCTGGCTGCCGGAGCTGATCGCCGAACAGGTGGCGCTGGGCGCCGAGCGCCCGCTGCTGCTGGGTGCCCAACCCCTGACCCTGGGTGAAGTGGATGCCCGCGCCAACCGCCTGGCCCATCGCCTGCGCGCCCTGGGCGTCGGCCCCGAGGTGCGCGTGGGGATCTGCGCCGAGCGTTCCAGCGAGATGTTGCTGGGCCTGCTGGCCATTCTCAAGGCCGGTGGCGCCTATGTGCCGCTGGACCCGGACTACCCCCGCGAGCGCCTGGCCTACATGGCCGAGGACAGCGGCATTCGCCTGCTGCTGACCCAGAGCTGGCTGGCCGCCCCGGCGCTGCCGGCCGGAGTGCAGCGGCTGGACCTGGACCAGGCGGACGTCGCCGATCTGCCGGCCACCGCGCCGGCACTGGAGCTGCACGGCGAAAGCCTCGCCTATGTCATCTACACCTCCGGCTCCACCGGCAAGCCCAAGGGCGTTGGCGTGACCCACGCGGCCCTGGCCGAGCGCCTGCTGTGGATGCGCGACACCTACGGCTTCGGCGCCGCCGATGTGTTCATGCAGAAGGCCCCGGTGAGCTTCGACGTTTCGGTCTGGGAATGCTTCCTGCCGCTGCTCTGCGGCAGCCGCCTGCTGCTGGCCGCCCCCGGCGAGCACCGGGACCCGGCGCGCCTGGTGGCGCGGGTGCGCGAGCACGGGGTGACCGTGCTGCACTTCGTGCCGGCGCTGCTGCAGCTGTTCGTCGAGGAGCCTGGCCTGGCCGACTGCTCCAGCCTGCGCCTGCTGTTCTCCGGCGGCGAGGCGCTGTCGGCGGAGCTGCGCGAGCGGGTCTTCGAGCGACTGCCGGCGGTGAGCCTGCACAACCGCTACGGCCCCAGCGAAACCACCATCAACGTCAGCCATTGGCATTGCCAGGCGGGCGAGGGCGCCTCGGTGCCCATCGGCCGCCCGCTGGGCAACGTGCAGTGCCAGGTGCTCGACGACAATCTCGAACCCGTGGTGCCCGGTGTGGCCGGGGAACTCTGCATCGGCGGCCTGGGCCTGGCCCGTGGCTACCTCGGGCGCCCCGGGCTGTCGGCCGAACGCTTCGTGCCCAACCCGGACGGCAGCGGCACGCGCCTCTACCGCACCGGCGACCTGGCGCGCTGGCGCGCTGACGGGGTACTGGAGTACCTCGGCCGTGTCGACCAGCAGGTGAAGCTGCGCGGTTTCCGCATCGAGCTGGAAGAAATCGAAGCCTGCCTGCTGGCCCAGGCCGGCGTGCGCCAGGCCGTGGTTGTTCTGCGCGATAGCCAGGCCGGTCCGCAGCTGGTTGGCTACCTGGTGGCCGACGGCGCCGACGAGGAAGCCCTCCTGGCTCGCCTGAAGGACGCCCTGCAGCAAGCCCTGCCGGACTATATGGTGCCGGCGCACCTGCTGCGCCTGGACGCCATGCCGCTGTCGCCGTCCGGCAAGCTGGAGCGCAAGGCCCTGCCCGAACCCCAGTGGCGCCAGCGCGCGCACCGGGCGCCGCAATCGGCAGTGGAACAACGCCTGGCGGCCATCTGGAGCGAGGTGCTGGGCGTGGCCCGGGTCGGTCTGGATGACGACTTCTTCGAACTGGGCGGCCACTCCCTGCTGGCCACCCAGATCGTTTCCCGCAGCCGCCAGGCCTTCGACATCGAACTGCCGTTGCGCGCCTTGTTCGACGCCAGCCGCCTTGCCGCCTTCGCCTCGCGTGTGGAGCAGGCCCTGGCCACGGGGCAGCGCGACAGCCAGGGCGCCATCGCCCGGGTCGACCGCAGCCTGCCGCAAGCCTTGTCCTATTCCCAGCAGCGCATGTGGTTCCTCTGGCAGATGGAGCCGGGCAGCCCGGCCTACAACGTGGGCGGTGTGGCTCGCATAGGCGGCGCGCTGGATGCCGACCGCTTCGAGGCCGCCCTGCAGGCGCTGATCGCTCGTCACGAAACCCTGCGCACCACTTTCCCCAGCGTGGCGGGCGTGCCGCAGCAGCGGGTGTCCGACGACGCCGGCCTGCCTATCCAGCACCATGACTTGTCGCACCTGCCGGCCGAGTCGTTCCAGGCGCGCCTGGAGGCCTTCGCCGATGCCGAGGCGCACCAGCCCTTCGACCTGGAGCGGGGGCCGCTGCTGCGGGCCCACCTGGTCAAGGCCGAGGCCCAGGTGCATTACCTGGTGGTGACCCTGCACCACATCGTCACCGAGGGCTGGGCGATGGACATCTTCGCCCGCGAACTGGCCGAGCTCTACGCCGCCCAGCTTGAAGGCCGTGACGCCGAGCTGGCGCCGCTGCCGGTGCAGTACCTGGACTACAGCCAGTGGCACCGCCAGTGGCTGGAAGGTGGCGAGATGCAACGCCAGCTGGACTACTGGCAGGCCCAGTTGGGCGGCGAGCAGCCGCTGCTGGAACTGCCCGCCGACCGCCCGCGGCCGCCGGTGCAGAGCCACCAGGGCGACCTGCTGCGCTTCGACCTGGACGACGCCCTGGCCGCTCGCGTGCGCGCCTTCAACGCCGAGCATGGCCTGACCATGTTCATGACCATGACCGCCGCCCTCGGCCTGCTGCTGTATCGCTACAGCGGCCAGGACGACCTGCGCATCGGCGCACCGGTGGCCAACCGCATCCGCCCGGAGAGCGAAGGGCTGATCGGTGCCTTCCTCAATACCCAGGTCCTGCGGGTACAACCCCGTGGCCTGATGAGCGTGCGCGAGCTGCTGGAACAGGTGCGCCAGGTGGCCATCGAGGCGCAGTCCCACCAGGACCTGCCCTTCGACCACCTGGTGGAAGCCCTGCAACCCCAGCGCAGCGCCGCCTACAACCCGCTGTTCCAGGTGATGTGCAACGTCCAGCGCTGGGAGTTCCAGCAGACCCGTGACGTCGCCGGCCTGAAGCTCGAGTACATCGCCAACGACGCCCGTGCCACCAAGTTCGATCTGAACCTGGAAGTCACCGACCTGGACGAGCGCCTGGGCTGCTGCCTGACCTACAGCTGCGACCTGTTCGACCGCCCGCGCATCGCGCGCATGGCCGAGCACTGGCAGAACCTGCTGCGGGCCATGCTCGATACGCCGGATGCACGCCTGGCCGAGCTACCGCTGTTCGCCGCCGAGGAAAGTGCCGCGTTGCTGGCCGCCCATCGCCAGGGCACCGATGCCTATCCGCTGGAGGGCACGGTGCAGCAACTGTTCGAGCGCCAGGCCCTGGCCACGCCGGACGCCCCGGCGCTGACCTTCGCCGGGCAGACCCTCGGCTACGCTGAACTCAACGCCCGCGCCAACCAGCTGGCTCGCCGCCTGGTGGAGCTGGGCGTGGGACCGGAAGTGCGGGTCGGCCTGGCCCTGGAGCGCTCCCTGGAAATGGTGGTGGGGCTGCTCGCCATCCTCAAGGCCGGTGGCGCCTATGTGCCCCTGGACCCGGAATACCCGCTGGACCGCTTGCGCTACATGGTGGAGGACAGCGGCATCGCCTTGCTGCTCGGCCATGCCGCGCTGCTGGACGCCCTGGGCGAACTGCCCCTCGGCGTGCAGGGCTGGTGCGTGGAGCGCGACAGCGCGGCCCTGGCCGGCTACGCCCGCGACAACCTGGCTCCGCGTAGCGGCGCCGAGCACCTGGCCTACGTCATCTACACCTCGGGTTCCACCGGCCAGCCCAAGGGCGTCGGCGTGGCCCAGGGCGCCATCGCCATGCACCTGCGGGCGGTGATCGCCGACTTCGGCATGCGCAGCGACGATTGCGAGCTGCACTTCTATTCCATCAACTTCGACGCCGCCAGCGAACGCCTGCTGGCACCCTTGCTGTGCGGTGCGCGGGTAGTGCTGCGGGCCCAGGGACAGTGGGGCGCCGAGGACATCTGCGGGCTGATCCGCGAGCAGGGCGTGACCATCCTCGGCTTCACCCCCAGCTATGGCTGCCAGCTGGCCCAGTGGCTGGGCGGGCGCGGCGAGCAATTGCCGGTGCGCCTGTGCATCACCGGTGGCGAGGCACTCACCCCCGAGTACCTGCAGGGCATCCGCGCGGCCTTCGCGCCGCAGCGTTTCTTCAACGCCTATGGCCCCACCGAAACCGTGGTCATGCCGTTGGCCAGCCTGGCACCGGAACAACTGGATGCGACCGCGAGCAGTGTTCCCATCGGCAAGGTGGTGGGCGCCCGCGCCCTCTACGTGCTGGACGCCGACCTCAACCTGCTGCCGCCGGGTGCCACCGGCGAGCTCTACGTGGGCGGCGAAGGCCTGGCCCGTGGTTACCACCAGCGTCCGAGCCTCACCGCCGAGCGCTTCGTCGCCGATCCCTTCGGCGGCCAGGGTGGTCGCCTGTACCGCACCGGCGACCTGGTGCGCCAGCGCAACGACGGGCTGATCGAGTACGTCGGGCGCATCGACCATCAGGTGAAGATTCGCGGCTTCCGTATCGAACTCGGCGAGATCGAGGCGCGCCTGCAAGCCTTGCCGGGCGTACGCGAGGCCGTGGTACTGGCCCTGGATAGCCCCTCCGGCAAGCAACTGGTGGGCTACCTGCTGGCCGAGGACGCGACCCTGGCCAGCGCCGATGGCGAACGCCAGGCGGCCTTCCGCGAACAACTGAAGACCCAGCTCAAGGCGCTGCTGCCGGATTACATGGTGCCGCCGCACCTGGTGCTGCTGGAGCGCATGCCCCTGACCGCCAACGGCAAGCTGGACCGCAAGGCCCTGCCGGCGCCGGACCTGGAGCAGGGCCGCCAGGCCTATGCCGCGCCGCGCAGCCCGCGTGAGGAACAACTGGCCGCCATCTGGCGCGAGGTGTTGAACCTCGAACAGGTGGGCATCCACGACAACTTCTTCGAACTGGGCGGTGACTCCATCCTCTCCATCCAGGTGGTGAGCCGAGCGCGGGAACTGGGTATCCACTTCACGCCCAAGGACCTGTTCCGCTTCCAGACCGTGCAGAGCCTCGCCGAGGCGGCCCAGGACGGCCCGCGCAAGGAGGCCGCCGCCATCGAGCAGGGCCCGCTGAGCGGCAATGCCGGGCTGACGCCCATCCAGCACTGGTTCTTCGACGGCCGCGTGGCCGGCCTGGACCACTGGAACCAGGCGCTGCTGTTGGAACCCACCCAACCCCTGGAGCCGCACCTGCTGGAGCGCGCCCTCGAACGGCTGCTGGAACAGCACGACGCCCTGCGCCTGGGCTTCAGCGCCAATGCCAGCGGCTGGAGCGCCGCCTACCGCGCGCCTGAAACCGCCCAGGGCCTGCTCTGGCAGCGCCAGGTGAAGGATGCCGACGAGCGCCTGGCGCTCTTCGAAAGCGCCCAGTGCAGCCTCGACATCGGCCAGGGCCCGCTGCTACGCGCCGTGCTGGCCGAAGGGCCGGGGGATCAACGCCGCCTGCTGCTGGCCATCCATCACCTGGTGGTGGATGGGGTGTCCTGGCGCGTACTGCTGGAAGACCTGCAGAGCCTCTACCGGCAACTGGCTGAAGGCCGCGAGCCGAAACTGCCGGCCAAGACCAGTGCCCTCGGCGACTGGAGCGCGCGCCTGGCGGCCTACGCCAGCAGCGAATCCCTGCGCGAGGAGCAGGCCTGGTGGCAAACCCAGCTCGCCGGCCCATCCGCCGAGCCGCCACGCCAGGACGCCAACGGCGACAACAGCGAAGGCCATGCTCGCAGCGTGACCCTGCGCCTGGACGCCAGCCATACCCGCGCATTGCTGCAACAGGCGCCGGCGGCCTACCGCACCCAGGTCAACGACTTGCTGCTGACCGCCCTGGCCCGCGTGCTGTGCCGCTGGATCGGCAGCGACTCGGTGCTGGTCCAGCTGGAGGGCCATGGCCGCGAGGCGCTGTTCGACGAGATCGACCTGACCCGCAGCGTCGGCTGGTTCACCAGTGCCTACCCGCTGCGCCTGACCCCGGCCGCCAGCCTTGGCGAGTCGATCAAGGCGATCAAGGAACAGCTGCGCGCGGTGCCCCACAAGGGCCTCGGCCACGGTGTGCTGCGCTACCTGGCCGACGCCGGGTTGCGCCAGGCCATGGCCGCGCTGCCCCAGGCGCGGATCACCTTCAACTACCTGGGCCAGTTCGACCAGAGCTTCGGCGCTGACGCGCTGTTCCGCCCGCTGGAAGAAGCGGCCGGCGCCCAGCACGACCCGGCCTCGCCGCTGCCCAACTGGCTCAGCGTCGATGGCCAGGTCTACGGCGGCGAGCTGCAACTGCGCTGGACCTTCAGCGAGCGGCTGTTCGCGCCGGCCGCCATCGAACGCCTGGCGGCGGACTACCAGGCCGAGCTGCAGGCGGTCCTGGCCCATTGCCTGGAGGATGCCGCCGGTGGCGTCACGCCGTCGGACTTCCCCCTGGCGCACCTGTCCCAGGCGCAACTGGACAGCGTCGCCCTGGCGCCCCAGGAAATCGCCGACATCTACCCGCTCACCTCCATGCAGGAGGGCCTGCTGCTGCACACCCTGCTGGAGCCGGGCTCGGGCATCTACTTCATGCAGGACCGCTACACCATCAACAGCGCCATCGACTTCCCGCGTTTCGCCGCCGCCTGGCACGCGGTGATCGATCGCCACGAAGCGCTGCGCGCCTCGTTCTGGTGGAACAGCGGCGAGAACATGCAGCAGGTCATCCATCGCCGCAGTACCACAGCCATCGAGTTGCTGGACTGGAGCGCCGAGCCCGAGGAAGGTCACGAGCAACGCCTGCGCGACCTGCTCAAGGCCGAGCGCGAGGCCGGCTTCAACCTGCTGGAGGAAGCGCCGTTCCGCCTGCGCCTGATCCGCCTGAACGATGCCTGCCACTGGTTCATCATGAGCAACCACCACATCCTCATCGATGCCTGGTGCCGTTCGCTGCTGATGGGCGACTTCCTGGAAATCTACGGCGCCCTGGGCGAAGGTCGCGAGGTACGGCTGCCAACGCCGCCGCGCTACCGCGACTACATCGCCTGGCTGCAACAGCAGGACGCCCGCGCCGCCGCCGATTTCTGGCGCGACAACCTGCGGGGCTTCGAGCGCGCCAGCTACATCCCCAGCGACCGGCCCTTCCTGCGGGACAACGGCGCCATGCTGGTGGGCGACCGCATCATCCGGCTCAAGGTGGAGGAGGGCGCACGCCTGCGGGAGCTGGCCCAGCGTCACCAGCTCACCATCAACACCTTCGCCCAGGCGGCCTGGGCCCTGGTGCTGCGCCGCTACGGCGGCGAGCGCGACGTGCTGTTCGGTGTGACCGTGGCCGGACGCCCGGTGGCCATGCCGGAAATGCAGCGCACGGTGGGGCTGTTCATCAACAGCATTCCGCTGCGGGTGCCGATGCCGGCCGTGGGTGAGCGCCGCAGCGTGCGCGACTGGTTGCAGTCGCTGCTGGAGCACAACCTGGCGCTGCGCGAGTACGAATACCTGCCGCTGGTGAAGGTGCAGGAGTGCAGCGAACTGCCCAAGGGCCAGCCGCTGTTCGACAGCCTCTTCGTGTTCGAGAACGCCCCCGTGGAAGTCTCGGTGCTGGACCGCGCCCAGAGCCTGTCGGCCAGTTCGGAGTCGGGCCGTACCCACACCAACTTCCCGCTCACCGTGGTCTGCTACCCGGGCGACGACCTCGGCCTGCACCTGTCCTACGACCGGCGCTTCTTCGAGGAAGCGACCATCGACACGCTGCTGGGCGAGTTCAAGCGCCTGCTGCTGGCCCTGGCCGAGCACATCGGCAGCGATTTCGCCGAATTGCCGTTGCTCGGCGATGAGGAACGCGGCTTCCTGCTGCAGGGCTGCAACAGCACCGAGCGCGCCTATCCCCTGGACCAGGGCTATGTGCGCCTGTTCGAAGCCAAGGTGGCCGAGCACCCGCACAAGCCGGTCGCCACCTGCCAGGGCCAGGCCTGGAACTACGACACGCTGAACCGCCGCGCCAACCGCCTGGGGCACGCCCTGGTGGCGGCCGGGGTGCGCGTCGACCAGCCGGTGGCGCTGCTGGGCGAACGTAGCCTGGACCTGCTGGGCATGATGGTCGGCGCCTTCAAGGCGGGCGGCGGCTACCTGCCGCTGGACCCGGGCCACCCGGCCCAGCGCCTGGTCGACATTCTCGAACGCAGCCGCGCGCCGGCCCTGGTCTGCAGCCGCGCCTGCGAGACTCAGGCCCGCGAGCTGCTGGAAGGCCTCAACTGTGCCAATCGCCCGCGCCTGCTGGTGTGGGAGACGGTGCAGGAGGGCGCGGCCAACGAGGGCGACCTGGGCATCCACAGCGGCCCGCAGAACCTCGCTTACATCATCTTCACCTCGGGCTCCACCGGGCAGCCCAAGGGGGTGATGGTGGAGCAGGCCGGCATGCTCAACAACCAGCTGAGCAAGGTGCCCTACCTCGCCCTCGGCGAAGACGACGTGATCGCCCAGACCGCTTCGCAGAGCTTCGATATCTCGGTCTGGCAGTTCCTCACCGCACCGCTTTGCGGCGGCCAGGTGGACATAGTGCCCAACGCCATCGCCCATGATCCCCTGGCGTTGCTGGCCCATGTGCGTTCCCGTGGCATCACGGTGCTGGAGAGCGTGCCGTCGCTGATCCAGGGCATGCTCGCCGAGGAGGCGCTGGACCTGTCCGGCCTGCGCTGGATGCTGCCCACCGGCGAAGCCATGCCGCCGGAACTGGCGCGCCAGTGGCTTCAGCGTTACCCGGCCATCGGCCTGGTGAACGCCTACGGCCCGGCGGAATGCTCGGACGACGTGGCGCTGTTCCGCGTCGACCTGGCGGCCACCGAAGGCACCTACCTGCCCATCGGCACGCCCACCGACAACAACCGTCTCTACCTGCTGGACGCGGAACTGCAACCGGTGCCCCTGGGCGCGGTGGGCGAACTCTGCGTGACCGGCACCGGGGTGGGCCGTGGCTATGCCGGCGACCCGCTGCGCAGTGCCCAGGTGTTCATGCCCGACCCCTTCGGGGCGCCGGGTGAGCGCCTGTACCGCACCGGCGACCTGGCGCGGCGCCGCCTGGACGGCGTGCTGGAGTACGTCGGGCGCATCGATCACCAGGTGAAGATCCGTGGCTACCGCATCGAGCTGGGCGAGATCGAGGCACGGCTGCACGCCCATCCCGAGGTGCGCGACGGCGCAGTGGCGGTGCAGGACGGCATCACCGGCAAGCAGCTGGTGGGCTATGTGGTGCCGGTGGACCCGCAGGTGGACGCGGCCGGGCTGCGCGAGCGGCTCAAGCAGGCGCTCAAGGCGGTGCTGCCGGACTACATGGTCCCGCTGCACTGGCTGCAACTGCCCGAACTGCCCCACAACGCCAACGGCAAGCTCGACCGCAAGCGCCTGCCGGCCCTGGACATCGGCCAGAGCCAGGGAGCCTTCCAGGCGCCGCGCAACGAGCTGGAAGACAGCCTCGCCGGCATCTGGCGCGAGGTTCTCAAGGTGGAGCGGGTAGGGGTGACCGACAACTTCTTCGAACTGGGCGGGCACTCGCTGCTGGCCACGCAGATCGCCTCGCGGGTGCAGAAGACCCTGCAACGCAACGTGCCGCTGCGGGCCATGTTCGAGTGCGCCACGGTGGAGGAGCTGGCGCGCTACATCGAATCGCTGGAAGACAGCGCCATCAGCGAACAGAAGGCCAGCCGGCTGGACGACCTGATGGCGAGCCTGGAAGCGCTCTGATCACAACCAGCGCCGTCGGGGCCACAAGCACTGGCGGCGCATCAGACAACACGAGTCAAGGGTAAGACCATGCAAGCCACCGCAGAGCAACTGAACATCGAAACCGAAGCCCTCTACAGCTTCGAGGAAAACCCGCTGCTGCAACGTCAGAAGCAGCAGGAGTCCAACGCCCGCAGCTACCCGCGGCGCATTCCCCTGGCGCTGAAACGCGCCCGCGGCATCCATGTCGAGGACGTCGAGGGGCGCACCTTCATCGACTGCCTGGCCGGTGCCGGTACCCTGGCGTTGGGGCACAACCACCCGGTGGTGGTGGAAGCCATCCACAAGGTGCTGGCCGATGAACTGCCGCTTCACACCCTGGACCTGACCACCCCGGTGAAGGACGCCTTCGTCCAGGACCTGTTCGCCGTGCTGCCGCCGGCCTTCGCGCAGAAAGCCAAGATCCAGTTCTGCGGCCCCACCGGCACCGACGCGGTGGAAGCCGCGCTCAAGCTGGTGCGCACCGCCACCGGCCGCAGCAACGTGCTGGCCTTCCAGGGCGGCTACCACGGCATGAGCCAGGGCGCCCTCAGCCTGATGGGCAGCCTGGGGCCGAAGAAGGCCCTCGGCGGCATCCTCGCCAACAACGTGCAGTTCCTGCCGTTCCCCTACGACTTCCGCTGCCCCTTCGGCCTGGGCGGCCAGCAGGGCGTGGAGGTGGGGCTGCGCTACATCGAGAACCTCCTGACCGACCCCGAGGGCGGCGTGCTGCCGCCGGCGGCGATCATAGTCGAGGCGGTGCAGGGGGAGGGCGGCGTGATCCCGGCCCAGGACGCCTGGCTGCGCGGCCTGCGGGAAATCACCGCGCGCCAGGGCATCGCCCTGATCATCGACGAGATCCAGAGCGGCTTCGCCCGCACCGGGCGGATGTTCGCCTTCGAGCACGCCAGCATCGTCCCGGACGTGGTGGTGCTGTCCAAGGCCATCGGCGGCAGCCTGCCGCTGTCGGTGATGGTCTACCAGGACTGGCTCGACCAGTGGCAGCCGGGTGCCCACGCCGGCACCTTCCGGGGCAACCAGATGGCCATGGCCGCCGGCTCGGCGGTGATCCGCTTCCTCGACCAGGAGAATATCCCGGCCCACGCCGCCGCCATGGGCCAGCGCCTGCGCAGCCACCTGCACAGCCTCCAGGCCGATTACCCGCACCTGGGCGACATTCGTGGCCGTGGCTTGATGCTCGGCGTGGAAGTGGTGGACCCCAGCGGCACCCGCGACGTGCTCGGCCATGCCCCGGCGTTCACCAAGCTGGCGTCCTTCATCCAGAACGAGTGCCTCAAGCGTGGCCTGATCCTCGAACTGGGCGGCCGCCATGGCTGCGTGGTGCGCTTCCTGCCGCCGCTGATCATCACCGCCGAGCAGGTGGACGAAGTGGCCGAGCGCTTCGCCGCCGCGCTGAAGGCGGCGGTGCAAAGGCTCTGATCGCAGGCGGGCAGTCCTTTGGTGGATGGAAAAGCGCCATCCACCCTACGGGGATGCTCTCGTAGGATGGGTTGAGGTACGAAACCCATCGGGCTTGGCTGAAGGGGGCGAATTTCCGCTGTGGGTAGCCCGGATGCAATCCGGGGAATGCTCGAAACCGCTCCCGGATTTCATCCGGGCTACGCGTAGCGACCTGAGGGTCCGTTGGTGGATGGAAAAGCGCCATCCACCCTACGGGGCTGCTCTTGTAGGATGGGTTGAGGTACGAAACCCATCGAGCTTGGCTGAAGGGGGCGAAATTCCGCTGTGGGTAGCCCGGATGCAATCCGGGGAGAGCCCTGTTGGTTCTCCCGGATTTCATCCGGGCTACGCGTTCCGGCTAGATGGTGCGCTTGAACTGGTGCCAGCGATGCTGCCAGGAAACTATCCAGTGCGGCGACGCCGAGCCGGTGCCGGCCAGGCGCAGTTGCGGGTGGTGGTTGATCACGCGATCAAGGAGCGGTTCCTGCTCCGGGTCCACGTCGACGAAGAACAGGTGTTCGCCTTCCCGGACCTTCTCCTTGAGGCTGCGGAAGTGGGCGTTGGGCACCTGGATGCCGAAGAAGCCGCCTTCCCAGATGCAGAAGCCCAGCACCACCACGGCAAGAAATATGAACGGTACCCAACCGGCCGGCGTTTCGGTCCAGCCGGCCAACCAGGCACCGAGCAGGACCAGGGCGGCCAGGGGCACGCCGATGGCCGCGCCGATCTCGCCGGAATGGACCACGTCCTGCTTCATGAATGAATTCACATCGTGGAGATGGTGCTGTTCGACATCGGCATCCCTGTCGCTCAACACATGGATCTGCTCGGTGTTGATGCCGCTGGCCTCGAGTTCGCTCTCGAGGTCTTCCAGTTCATCGAGGTTGTCGCTGATGTAGTAGTGCCGATTCATCACACACCTCCGGGCTGTTGTTCGAAGTTGTATGCCGTCTCCCGTAGTCGCTGGTTTTATTCCTGATGGTTGTAATCGAAAGAAGTGTGAAAATTCACGGTTCTTTCAGTGGAAAATTATAGCACCCGGAGTCATTGGTATTGGCTGAAGCCCTTGCCCGGCGCGGCTTTTGGCGATTACTGACGTATTCCTCGGCCAAGCCTTGTCTAAACTGGTGATTGAACATCAGGCGCGCTGACGCCCAAGTCCAGGAGACAGCCAGATGAACACCTTGACGATCAAAAGCTGGTGCAGGCCCGACGGTGCGGAACGTTCCATACCCATGGGCGACGTACATTTCCACGTTCAGGAAGCCGACCATTTGCGTCTCGAGCAGGCCGAGGAACGCCTGCAGCAAACCCACGAGCCGGAGGCCATTGTCGACACCACCACGGAAGGCCTGAGGCTGGTCACCCCCAGCGAGTGCGGCACCCTCTCCGATGTGCAGTTCCGCGTGTTCCTCAGCAAGGGTGACGAGCGCGGCCAGTTCCACCTGGTGGGGCACCGCGAGAGCGACGGCAGCCTGGTTTACACCAATGCGGTGATGATCGACCAACTGGGTTAGGGCCGGCCTCGGCCGGGCCGATCGACGCCTGCCCACTGGCGTCGATGCAAGGCGTGGGTGAAGCGCTTTCACCCACGCCTTTTTTCGTCGCCGAAGGAGATGGCTGGTACGCCGATGCTGATCCGCAGGGCGATGCGTGGCTCGCGCTCGGCGCGGCCTGGCAATGCCGCCCGGCAGGGCTGGAACTGCATCGTGCGGGTGAGGCCGAAGGACCGTCCTTTGGCCGGGCGGGAGCCGCGCGGCGCCAGCTCCAGGCTGATGGCCGTGGGGCGAAGGAAGGTCGGGAGCTGGGTCAGCACCAGGCCGATCAGCGACACATAGGTATCGAGGCCGTAGGCGATCAGCAGCCCGGTCACCAGCATGGCCACGGCGGCCTTGAGCAACTGGCGGGACAGCTTCAGTGCCCGCCCGGGTGAGTCGAAGAAGCTGAACATGATCAGTTCCTCCTCGGAAGTTGCAGCGAATCGATCAAGAACCTGTGCGTCGTTTCTTCAGCGTCGGCGGGACGAGCTTGCGGTGTTCACCACCTGGATTCGTCCGCTATGGGGTGATGGTATTCGTGGCTACTTTCGGGCGCACTTCTACATCGGGTCGATGAACTAGTGCATCAGTCGAGGGGGGCTATACGAAGGTATTTTTCGCGTGCCGGGGGAGCCAGCGGGATGGGCTCAGAGCGGTTGGCCGAGGGCCGTTTCGACGCAGCTCAGCAAGCGCTCGGCTTCGAAGGGTTTCGGCAGGCAGGCGATCAGCCCCTGGGTGTCCGGGGCGGCGCGCGGAAGCTCCCCGGGAAAGGCGGTGATGAAGATGGTGGGAATGTTGAAACCCATGGCGATGAGTCGCTCACGCAGGGTGATGCCGCACATGCCCGGCATCTGGATATCGGAAATCAGGCACTGGGTTTCGGCGGGGCCGGTGGAATTCAGGAACTCCAGGGCGTCGCAATAGGTACGGGCCTGGTAGCCGCTGGACCTCAGCAGGCTCTCCAATGCCATGCGAATGGACTCATCATCATCGACTACTGAAATGACAGCCTTATTGCGCATCTGAGTGTCCTGCATCATGGAGGGCGCGCGAACGGCGCCTGTCTTGATTTCACCATACCCGGTCTTTAAGCACGGAGAACTATACCTACGTATAGCTCCACCTAGACCTAGGTGTGCACGGCGGGCGCCGCAATCAATGGAAACAGCTTCGCGCCGGGGCGGCGGGCCCGAGGCGCAACCCGCGTCGCGCCGGGCTTCGATGGCCGGAAACCAGGGTTGCTTGGCATGGTCGCCGACGGCCGGAGCGCGCTAGCATGCCGGTTTTGGGGGCGTTGCGACGTCAGCGGCCTTTCCGCTAGCTTGGCCGGCCATCGACACCAAACGGGATGCCGGCCCGCGGCCGGAGGCATCGGTGCATTGTTGTGGGCGGTGTCGAGGAGTAGATTTTCTGACTTGCACCCCGTGCGTGGGCTATCGGTCATATCGGTCACCGGAAAGGAGGCGAGATGAGTTCCTGGTCGCATTCAACGTCGACGCAAAACCCGAGCAACCAGAAGGAACCGGTGGTCTATGTGGTCGACGACGACGAGTCGATGCGACTGGCCCTCGACGGCCTGCTGCGGTCCATCGGCCTGCGGGTGGAGACATTCGAATCGACCCAGGACTTCCTGAGCTTTTCCAAGCCCAACGTACCCAGCTGCCTGGTGCTCGATGTCCGGCTGCGCGGTGAAAGCGGCCTGGCCTTCCAGGAGCAGATCGACAAGAGCGGCGTGCACATGCCGATCATCTTCATGACCGGCCACGGCGACATCGCCATGACGGTCAAGGCCATGAAAGCCGGTGCGGTGGATTTCCTCGCCAAGCCGTTTCGCGACCAGGACATGCTCGACGCCGTGGCCAATGCCTTGAGCCGCGATGGCGAGCGCCTGGCGGCCGAGCAATCGATCACCGCGCTGCGCAGCGCCTATGATTCGCTGACCGCCCGCGAACGCGAAGTCATGGGCTTCGTGGTGGCGGGCCTGATGAACAAGCAGATCGCCTCCGAACTGCACCTCAGCGAAGTGACCGTGAAGGTTCACCGTGGCCAGGTCATGAAGAAGCTGGCGGTTCGCTCCGTCGCGGATCTCGTCCGGAAATCGGAATCCTTGGGCGTTCAGCCACAGCCAGGGAAACCGTCCCGATAGCGACGGCGTCACTTCACGTGCGTCCGCTTGCCTGATCGCCGCGTAGGTCCTTGGCCTGATCGCGGCGTGGAACGGCTAAACCACTACCCAGGGGCTCCGACACCGATGGATAACACTTTGCAGATCCTCTGGGACGATGGTGAGCGGGTCTTCAGTCGCGGACAGCGGCCGGAGGAGGGCGGTGGCAACGTCCTGCTGGCGCAGCCCGCCGCCAAGCAGCCGTTGCCGGCCAGCCTCGATCGCCTCGCCCATGAGTTCGGCCTGAAGGACGAACTGGATGGCGCCTGGGCGGTACTGCCCGTGGAGCTGCTGCGCGAGGGCGGCCGCACCCTGCTGGTACTCGAAGACCCGGGCGGCGAACCCCTGGCGGGGCTGCTCGGCGCGCCCATGGAGACGGAAGAGTTCCTGCGTCTGGCGGCGAGCATCGCGGCGGCCCTGGGCAAGCTCCACCAGCGCGGACTCCTGCACAAGGACCTCAAGCCCAGCCACATCCTGGTGAACTGCGCCGACGGCCAGGCGCGACTCACCGGCTTCGGCCTGGCTTCGCGCCTGCCACGGGAACGGCAAGCGCCGGAACCACCGGAAACCATCGCCGGCACGCTGGCCTACATGGCCCCCGAGCAGACCGGGCGGATGAACCGCTCGATCGATTCGCGCAGCGATCTCTACGCCTTCGGCGTCACCCTCTACCAGATGCTCACCGGCGCGCTGCCGTTCACCGCCTCCGAGGCCATGGAGTGGGTGCACTGCCATATCGCCAGGAAGGCGGTCGAGCCGCGCACGCGGGTGGAGACGGTGCCCGCCGTGATCTCACGCATCGTCATGAAGCTGCTGGCCAAGACGGCCGAGGAGCGCTACCAGACCGCCGCCGGTGTCGAGCATGACCTGCGCCGCTGCCTGGCGGACTGGCAGCGCCAGCAGCGCATCGATGACTTCCCCCTGAACGAACAGGACACCCCCGACCGCCTGCTGATACCCGAGAAGCTCTATGGCCGGGAGTACGAGGTGGGCACCCTGGTGGCGGCGTTCGCGCGGGTGGTCCGGAGCAGCTCGCCGGAACTGGTGCTGGTCTCCGGCTACTCCGGTATCGGCAAGTCCTCGGTGGTCAATGAGTTGCACAAGGTGCTGGTGCCGCCACGGGGGCTCTTCGTCTCCGGCAAGTTCGACCAGTACAAGCGCAACATTCCCTATTCGACCCTGGTGCAGGCCTTCCAGGGCCTGGTGCGCACGCTGCTCGGCAAGAGCGACCGGGAACTGACGACCTGGCGCGGTGAGTTGCTGGAGGCCCTGGAGCCCAATGCGCGGCTCATGACCGACCTGATTCCCGAGCTGAAGCTGATCATCGGCGAGCAGCCACCGGTACCGGAGCTGGAGCCGCAACAGGCGCAACGGCGGTTCCTGCTGGTGTTCCGGCGCTTCATCGAGGTATTCGCCCGGGAGGAGCATCCCCTCGCGCTGTTCCTCGACGACCTGCAGTGGCTCGACGCGGCGACCCTCGACCTGCTCGAGGACCTGCTGGTCCGCTCGGAGCTGCGCCACCTGATGCTGATCGGCGCCTACCGCGACAACGAGGTGGACACCACCCATGCGCTGACGGCCAAGCTCCAGGCCATCCGCAGTGCCGGCGTCCGGATCGATGAGATCAAGCTCAAGCCCCTGACCAGTGGGCACATCGAGGACTTGATCGCCGAGGCGCTGCACAGCGAACCGGCGCGCATCCAGCCCCTGGCGCAGCTGGTGCAGGACAAGACCGCCGGCAACCCGTTCTTCGTGATCCAGTTTCTCCAGGCCCTGGCCGAAGAGGACCTGCTGGCCTTCGACCATGACGCCCGGCATTGGCGCTGGGACCCGGATCGCATCCATGCCAAGGGTTACACCGACAACGTCGTGGACCTGATGGTGGGCAAGCTGGCGCGCCTCTCGGACGAAGCGCAGCAGGCGCTGCAGCAGCTGGCCTGCCTTGGCAACGTCGCCGGGATCAAGGTGCTCGCCACCGTGCTGGGGCTTCCCCAGGCCCAGGTCCACGGGGTGTTGTGGGAGGCCATCCGGCAGGAACTGGTGGAACGCAGGGAAGGCACCTACGCCTTCGTCCACGACCGCATCCATGAAGCGGCCTATTCGCTGATCCCCCAGGCTTCCCGCGCCGAGGCCCACCTGCGGATCGGCCGGCTGCTCGCCTCACAGACCCCGGCGCAACGGCACGAAGAGATCATTTTCGAGATAGTCGGGCATCTCAACCGCAGCGCCACGCTCATCACCGACCCGCAGGAACGGGAGCAACTGGCCCGGTTCAACCTGCTCGCCGGCCAGCGCGCCAAGGCGTCGACCGCCTACGCCTCGGCGCTCGCCTACCTGCGCACTGGCGTGGAGCTGCTGAACGAGGATTGCTGGGCGCGTTGCCATGAGCTGATGTTCGCGCTGAAGCTGAACCAGGCCGAATGCGAGTTCCTCACCGGCCGCCTGGCGGTGGCCGACGAGCGCCTGGCGGTCCTCGCCGAGCGCGCCGTGACCACCGTCGAGCGCGGCCAGGTGGCCTGCCTGCAGATGGATGTGTACCTGCTGCTCGACCGCAGCGACCGCGCCGTCGCGGTCTGTCTCGCCTACCTGGACCACGTGGGTATCCAGTGGTCGCCCCATCCGAACGACACGGATGTGCGCAGCGAGTACGACCACATTTGGTCACTGCTCGGGGACCGCAGCATCGAGGAACTCATCGATCTGCCGCTGATGGAGGACGCGGCTTCCCTGGTGACGGTCGCGGCCCTGAGCAAGCTCTTCGCCCCGGCCTTGCAGACCGACGCGAACCTGGCCTGCCTGACGATCTGCAAGGCGGTCAGCCTCAGCCTTGAGCGGGGCAACTGCGACGCATCCTGCGTGCTCTACGCCAACGTCGGCCGGGTCGCCGGGCGGCATTTCGGCGACTATCAGGCCGGCTACCGCTTCGGCAAGCTGGGCTGCGAACTGGTGGACCGACGCGGCCTGAAACGCTTCGAAGCCAGCACCTACCTGTGCTTCTCGATCTTCGTGGTGCGCTGGATGAAACCGGTGAGCGAGTGCCGCCCCTTGCTGCAGCGCGCATTCGCCGCGGCCAACCGCATCGGCGACCTCCCGTATGGCGCCTATGCCGGCAACAGCCAGAACTCGGACTCCCTGTTCGCCGGCGAGCCGCTGCCCGAGGTCCAGGTGGAGGCCGAACGTGGCCTGGCCTACGCCGAGAAGGTGCGCTTCGGGCTGGTCATCGACTTCATCGGCGCGCAGCTGGCGCTGATCCGCATGCTCCGCGGCCTGACCTCGACCTTCGGCTGCTTCGACGACGGCGAGTTCACCGAAGAGCGTGCCGAGGCCCATCTGGCCAGCAGCTCGGACCTGGCGCTCGCCGAGTGCTGGTACTGGATTCGCAAGATGCAGGCGCGCTATACCGCCGACGACTACGACGCGGCCATGGCGGCCAGGGCCAAGGCGCAAGTCCTGCTCTGGACCTCCTATTCGTTCTTCGAGGAAGCCGAGTACCACTTCTATGGCGCCCTGGCCCGCGCCGCCTGGTGCGCGAGCCGGCCGGCCGAGGAGCTGGACCAGCACCTGGAGGCCCTGGCCGAGCACCATCGCCAGCTCGAGGTCTGGGCGCAGCAGAGCCCGGCGACCTTCGCCAACCGGGTGGCGCTGGTGGGGGCGGAGATCGCTCGCCTGCAAGGCCGCGTGCTGGAGGCCCAGATGCTGTACGAGCAGGCCATTCAGGCTGCGCAGGACAGCGGTTTCGTACAGATCGAGGCGCTGGCCAACGAACTCGCGTCGCGCTTCTACGGGGCGCGCGGTTTCGCCCGGATCGCCCGCCTGTACCTGCAGGACGCCCGCTACGGCTACCTGCGCTGGGGCGCCGACGGCAAGGTGCGGCAACTGGAAGCCAAGTACCCGGACCTGCGCACGGAAGAGCCCGTCCCGGGCCCGACCACCACCATCGCCACGCCCGTCGAGCACCTCGACCTGGCGACCGTGCTCAAGGTGTCCCAGGCCGCGTCGGGGGACATCGTCCTGGAAAAACTCATCGACACGGTCATGCGCACGGCCATCGAACAGGCCGGCGCCGAACGCGGCCTGCTGATCCTCTCGGACGCCGGCGCTCAGCGCATCGCCGCCGAGGTGGCCACCGGCGACGACGCCACCCGGTTGCGCGATGTCCCCGCCAGTTCGGCGCTGTTGCCGGAGTCGGTGCTCTATCACGTGCTGCGCACCCGCGAGAGCGTGTTCCTCGACGATGCGGTGGTCGAGCCGGCGTTCGCCGCCGATCCCTACATCCGCCAGCACCGCGCCCGTTCGATCCTCTGCCTGCCGCTGATGAACCAGGCGAAACTCACCGGCGCGCTCTACCTCGAGAACAACCTGACCGCGCGGGCGTTCAGCCCGGCGCGGATCGCCGTATTGAAGCTGGTGACCTCCCAGGCCGCCATCTCCCTGGAGAACGCCCGCCTGTACCGCGACGTGGAGGAGCGCGAAGCGAAGATCCGCCGCCTGGTGGATGCCAACATCATCGGCATCATCGTCTGGAGTACCGACGGCGAGATAGTCGAGGCCAACGACGCCTTCCTGCGCATGGTGGGCTACGAGCGGGACGACCTGGTCTCCGGCCGCGTGCGCTGGGCGGACATGACCGCCCCCGACTCGGTTGAAAGCAGCCGGTTGGCCCTGGCCGAGGCCGTGCAGACCGGGCACACGCTGCCCTTCGAGAAGGAGTACATCCGCAAGGACGGCAGCCGCCTGCCGGTCATCGTCGGCCTGGCCACCTTCGAAGGGAGTCGCAAGGACGGCGTCGCCTTCGTGCTCGACCTGACCGAGCGCAAGCAGGCCGAGGGGAAATTCCGCGACAGCGAGCGACGTTACCGCGAGGTACAGAACGAACTGGCCCACGCCAACCGCGTGGCGACCATGGGCCAGTTGGCGGCCTCCATCGCCCATGAGGTCAACCAGCCGATTGCCGCGACCGTGACCAACGCCCATGCCGCGTTGCGCTGGCTGGGCGCCCAGCCGCCGGAGATCGGCGAGGTCGGGCAGGTGCTCGGGCGCATCATCAAGGATGCCAATCGCGCGGCGGACGTGCTCGGCCGGATCCGCGAGCTGATCCGCAAGGCACCGCCGCAGAAGGCGCCGGTGGACGTCAACGAGGCGATCCGCGAGATGATCGAGTTCACCCACGGCGAAGCCACCAAGAGCGCCGCCACGGTCCAGGCGCAACTGGCCGAAGGCCTGCCGCTGATCCAGGGCGACCGGGTGGAGCTGCAGCAGGTGCTGCTCAACCTGATCATCAATGCCTTCGAAGCCATGAACGGTGTGCGTGACGGCGTGCGGCAGCTGCATATCCGCACCGAGCAGGATGGCGACGGCTGCGTGCTGGTGACGGTGAGCGATACCGGGCCGGGATTCGCCTCCGAGAGCGTCGAGCAGGTGTTCGCGCCGTTCTACACCACCAAGCCCACCGGGCTGGGCATGGGTTTGTCGATCTGCCGTTCGATCATCGAGACCCACGGCGGCCGGCTGTGGGCGAGCGCCAACCGGCCCCGTGGGGCGATCGTCCAGTTCACCGTGCTCGCCCGTCCGGCGGATTGGCCGTAGCTTCGTAGGATGGGTTGAGCCTGCGATACCCATCGGCGGGGCCGCGCGCCATGCTTCCCGGCTAGACCGCGCATCGATGGGTTTCGCTTCGCTCAACCACATCCTACGGGTGCCTTCGGGACGTAGTTCGTAGGATGGGTAGAGCCTGCGAAACCCATCGGTCTGGCGACGCCATGCTTTCCGGCTAGACCGCGTATTGATGGGTTTGGCTATGTCTGCGTTAAGTGTTGTTAGCGAGTCTTGAGCCGAGCTGTTTATCGAGCGGGCTGTGGGTTTCTGTTTCGTCCCCCCGGACGAGTCCCTTTCTCAGTCGCCGAAAGGAACCAAAGGGCTTGCCCCTGCATCCGGCCCGACTTCGTCGGGTCCCCTCGCTCCATCGTTGCTCCGGGGGCACGGCGTGAGGGGCCATCCCTGGCCCCGCACGCCTCTCGCGGCATCCATGCCGCTCGTCCCCCTGCGCAACGATTCCGCTCGGCCTCCTGAAGGGGCGGTCTGCGCGGCGTCATCTCCTCTGCAGGCTTGCAAGCAACGAATGGGCATCAGGCGCGAGTCACCCCTCTCCCCCTGGGAGAGGGGCGGGGGAGAGGGAGGCATCAGGCCGGCGCGGAGGTCCGAAAGAGCCAGCTTCGTAGGATGGGTTGAGCCTGCGATACCCATCGGCGGGGCCTTGCGCCATGCTTCCCTGCTAGACCGCGCATCGATGGGTTTCGCTTCGCTCAACCACATCCTACGGGTGCCTTCAGGACGTAGGATGGGTAGAGCCTGCGAAACCCATCAGGGGACTGGCGTTAAGCTTTCCGGCTGGACCGTGCATTGATCGGTTTCGTTTCGGTCTAGCGGAACGCCGCCCGCCATCCTACAGGTGCCGTATCAGAGGTGGTCGGCATCGACGACCGCCTTGGCAAACGCCTGCGGGTCTTCCTGGGGCAGGTTGTGGCCGATGCCGCCGGTGATCAGCCGGTACTCGTACTTGCCGGTGAAACGCTTGGCATAGTCCTCCGCCTTGGGGTGGGGAGCGCCGTTGGCGTCGCCTTCGAGGGTGATGGTCGGTACGCCGATCGAGGGCGCTGTGGCGAGTTTCTGCTCCAGGGCCTGGTAGCGGCTTTCGCCCTGCACCAGGCCCAGGCGCCAGCGGTAGTTGAAGACGGTGATGGCCACGTGGTCCGGGTTGTCCAGGGCCGCCGCGCTGCGGTTGAAGGTGGCATCGTCGAAGGTCCATTTCGGCGATGCCAGTTTCCAGATCAGCTTGGCGAAGTCGTGGGTGTTCTTTTCGTAGCCGGCGCGGCCGCGCTCGGTGGCGAAGTAGAACTGGTACCACCATTGCAGTTCGGCCTCGGGGGGCAGGGGGTTCTGGCCCGCCGCCTGGTTGCCGATCAGGTAGCCGCTGACCGAGACCAGCGCCTTGACCCGCTCCGGCCAGAGCGCGGAGACGATGTCCGCCGAGCGCGCCCCCCAATCGTAACCACCGAGCACGGCACGCTCGATCTTGAGTGCATCCATGAAGTCGATGACATCGCTGGCCAGGGCGGCGGGTTGGCCGTTGCGCACGGACTGCTCGGAGAGGAAGCGGGTGTCGCCGTAGCCCCGTGCGTAGGGCAGCAGCACGCGATAGCCCTTGGCCGCCAGCATCGGGGCGACCTGGTCATAGCTGTGAATGTCGTAGGGCCAGCCGTGCAGCAGGATGACCACCGGCCCATCGGCCGGGCCGACTTCGGCGTAGGCCACATCGAGCAACCCGGCCCGCACATGCTTGAGCGCGCCGAACGGAGAGGCTTGCTGCGTGGCTGCAGGGGCGGCGGGCTCCGCGCCCGGGGCCGCTTGCGCCTGGTGCGCGCCGAATTGGATCAGCGCGGCGGCGAGGATCGACAGGCCGAGCAGGGGGCGGCGCTTCTTGTCGGTTGCTGAGTTCTGCAGTGCCACATTCATGGGACGTCTCCGTTGCAGGCAATTGGCCGGGGTGGCCGCGTGCCTACAGTTGAACGCCCGGACGTATCTGGCCCATGTCCGCTTTGCGCCTGGATTCAAGCCCATGTATCCGGCGACCACCCGGATACACTCCGATACACACGCGGGCCGGGCCTGCGCCTGGCCCGCGATTCGCTGCCGTCGCTCAGTCGACGGGAATCACCGGCGGCTTGTTCACGTCCTTCAGCAGGAACACCACGAACCTCGCGGGTTTGTCCTGGCTGGCGTTTCGGCCGACCGTGTGCAGGTCCTGCGGTCCTTCATGGAAGCTTTCCCCGACGTTCAGCGTGACCTCCTTGCTGCCGGCCACGCCCATGACCACGGAGCCTTCCAGTACATAGACGAAGCCGTGGGCGTCGTGCCGATGCACCGGGTCGGCGCCACCGGGCGGATACTCCACGGTGAGTATCAGCACTTCCTTGCCCGGGTAATCCGGCAGCTGCTTGACCATCACGCTGTTGACGATCGGCGGCGGCGGGGTGGCGGGCTGTTCCTGGGCCATGACGAATCCGCTGCACAAGAGGGCCAGCAGGGCGGCGCGATAGGGGTTCTGCATGAGTCTTTCCTCCTCTGGCCGCGCTCAACGCGCGGTGGCGCTGGTCCTGAGCCAGGCGTCGAAGTGGGTCGGGCCGAGGATCGGGTCGGCACCCGGGGTCAGCGACTGATCGTCGATGGGCGCACCGAAGTAGGTGGCCTCGGCATCGGCGACCACCTCCCGCTGGTCCCCGTTGTGCTGCAGGTAGGTCTTGACGAAGTAGGCGATTGGCCGCCGCTCGGGCCCGGCCACCTCGCGGGTCTGGTTGCCGGGCGCCTGCAGGGCGACGTCCGCCAGTGCCGCCGCGACGTCGGCACTGGCGATCGGCTGCAGGGCGGCGTCGGGCAGGCGAACGCTGTCGCCCTGGGTGCCGGAGTAGGCGATGGCGCCGATGAACTCGAAGAACTGCGTGGCCCGCAGGATGGAGTAGGGCACGCCCGAGGATTTGATCAGCTTCTCCTGGGCCATCTTGGCCCGGAAGTAACCGCTGCCGAGCATGCGTTCGGTGCCCACCACCGAGAGGGCGACATGGTGCTTCACCCCGGCGGCCTTTTCCGCGACGGCCAGGTTGCGCCCGGATTGTTCGAAGAACTCCAGGACGGCGGCGTCCTCGAACGACGGGGAGTTGGCCACGTCGACCACCACCTGGGCGCCTTGCAGCGCCGCCTGCAGGCCCTCGCCGGTTACGGCGTTGACCCCGGATTTCGGCGAGGCGGCGAGGACCTCATGGCCCTTTTGCCGCAGGTTGTTACACAACTGGCTGCCGATCAGGCCCGTACCGCCAATGACGACGATCTTCATGAGTGTGCCCTCCAGGTGAGCGTGCATCTGCCGATGTGTCACGAGCGCACGACGGCGCAAGACAGCGCTCGCGGAAGAGGGGCTGGAGGAACCACGACGGCCGCATGCGACAGGACGGGCAACGACGCATTGCGAGTGATCCGTATTGAGTTTAAATCTAGGTCCGCAGACCGATTCGTCCACGTGCACTGATCGGCGGAGCGGCACCCGCCTACTGGTTCGGCCGGGGTGCCTGAATCAAGACATACAACGGACTGGGGGAAGAACGTCGATGAACCGGAACGATCTACGCCGTGTGGACATCAACTTGCTGGTGGTCTTCGAGACCCTGATGTTCGAGAAGAACCTGACCCGCGCTTCGGAAAAGCTGTTTCTCGGCCAGCCTGCCGTCAGCGCGGCGCTGGCACGCCTGCGCGACCTGTTCGACGATCCCTTGCTGATCCGCAACGGGCGCAGCTACGAGCCCACCAAGCGCGCCCTGGATATCCTCAGGGAGCTGCAGCCGGCCCTGGACACCATCTCCAGCGCCGTGAGCCGGGCGAAGGATTTCGACCCGGCGACCTTCCGCGACACCTTCCGCATCGGGCTGTCGGACGATGTCGAGTTCGGCCTGTTCCCGCCGCTGCTCAACCAGATCCGCCGGGAGGCGCCCGAGGCCATAGTCGTGGTGCGGCGGGTCAACTACCTGCTGATTTCCTCCATGCTCGGCTCCGGGGAGATATCGGTGGGGGTCAGCTACACCACGGACCTGCCGGCCAACGCCAAGCGCAAGCGGCTGCGTGACCTGCATTGCAAGATCCTGCGGGGCGACGACCGGCCCGGCGCGCTGACCCTGGATGACTACTGCGAGCGTCCCCATGCGCTGGTGTCGTTCTCGGGCGATCTGTGCGGGAACATCGACAACGACCTCGCCCGGCTCGGCCGGTCCCGCCGGGTGGTGCTGGCGGTGCCGCAGTTCAGCGGCCTGCGCTCGATCCTGGCCGGTACGGAAATGCTCGCCACGGTGCCCGACTTCGCCGCCCAGGCGTTGATCGACGGCTGCGGCCTGCGCGCCGATGAGCCGCCGTTCCCCATCGTCGCGTCCGAACTGTCCATGGCCTGGAGCGCCGGGACCGACAACGATCCCGCCGAGCGCTGGCTGCGCGAACGCATCGCCGAGCACATGGCCGCCCCTTCAGCCTGACCTCAGGCGCTGGTGTACAGCGGAAAGGCCTCCCGCAGAAATACCGGGAGGTCGGTTATCGGCGGCCTGGCGGGAATCTCGAAATACATCTGGATCACGCTCCCACGGTGATAGGACGCGTGGTTGACCACATGCATCAGCATTGCGCCGGCGGTCATGACGCCGGGGTCCCCCGAGCAGAAGACGAACTCCACCGGCTGGTTCAGGGATTCGTCGGTCTGCCTGTCGCTCCAGTCCACGAACCATTCATTCATGGCCCGTTGCGCCGGCCAGAGGTCGGCCAGTTCGGGGTAGGGCACTTCCAGTCGCGTCTTGTAGCCATGCTCCCGGTGTTCCAGGTGGGCGCGCCAGATGCAATCGACAACGTGGATGTGATTGAGGGTACCTATGATGCTCTTGCACAGGGACACGCGCTCCTTGCTCACCTCCTCCGGGGGCAGTGCGGCCAGGTCCGCGAAAAGCCGCTGGTCGACCCACTGCTTGTAGTGGGCAAGCATGCTGGCGGTGCGAAGGTTGATCATCAGGGACCTCCTGCAGCGTGGGAGGGCTGCTGGGTGGGGCGGGCGCGCTGACGGCCGCGACCCAATCGATTGTAGGTCAGGGCGAGATGGCCATAGGCAAGGTGCTTCGCGGATTGCCAGGGGAGGTACAGGTTAATGCTGGATGGTTTTTTTGCTCAGCTGATTTTCGTGTGTGCTTTGGGTTTCTGTTTCGCCCTCCCGGGCGACTCCCTTTGGCAGTGACGTAGGATGGGTTGAGCGGAGCGATACCCATGCGGACAAAGCTGATGGGTATCGCAAGCTCAACCCATCCTACGAAACTGCCTGACACCTCCCTCTCCCCCAGCCCCTCTCCCGGGGGGAGAGGGGTGACTCGCGTGAGCGAGTGCTCGACAGTCCTGTTGCCCACACAGGCCTGAAACGAAGCAAGGAAGATGACGCCGCGCAAACCGCCCCTTCAGGAGGCCGAGCGGAATCCTTGTGAAACGGAGCGAAGCGAAGTAACAGCCGCAGGCTGGCCCGAAGGGCGAGCGCAGCGAGCCAGGAGGACGAGCGGCATGGATGCCGCGAGAGCCGCGCAGGGCCATGGATGGCCCTTCGCGGCGGGCCTCCGGAACGACGATGCAGGGAGGGAACCCGGCGCAGCCGGGCCGGATGTCGGGGCAAGCCTTTTGCTTCCTTTGGGTGGTGCGGCATTCCGACGGCTGCCAAAGGAAGTCGCCCGGGAAGGCGAAACAGAAACCCACCGCCAACGCGACAATGAACTGAGCAACGAACCCGCACACCGTATTGCCAATCCAGTGCAGTACGTAGGGTGTATGTCGCTCTTCACATCCACCATCGGCGCTCGGCCGAACCTCGCCTGGTGGACCGATGAAGCGTGGTCCACCCTACATGGCTCTTCCCATAACTCCGCGAATAACCATAAAAAAAGCCCGCCAACAAAACGCTTGGCGGGCCAGGTGGGGTCCGGAGCAGACTCCCTTCAGCAGCTATCGGGCACTCAGGCGCTTGAGCGCCAGCAAACGCAGGACATAGCCGAGCTTGATCGCGGTCGGGCCGAGCATGGTCATCAGGTGGGCCATCAGCAGGGCGAGCATCGACAGATAGTCGTCAACGACATAGGCCAGCAGGATTCCGAGCAACAGCATCACCACCCCACTGGCCAACACCTGGTTCGACAGTTTCAACGCCTGGCACGGGTTCTCGAGAAAATCGAACATCGCCACTTCCCTTGTAGTTTTTCACGAGCGGCCTGTGGCCACGCATCGCCGGATCAGGCCACCGGGATCATCGGGTCGGCCGCTGCCAGGGCGGTGGCGCGGTCGGCCGCCGGCGGATAGATCCAGATGGTGTTGATCTGGGTCTTGAGGTCCTTGGCTTCCTGCTTCACCAGCTTGAGTTGGCGATCCCAGCCTTCGGTGAACACCGCGCCCCAGGCGCCGAGGTCCAGGCAGGTCACGTACTTGGGCTGGCGGTAGGGGGTGGGCTCGACGCCCAGCAGGTCGGCGGCCACGTTGTTGCCGGCGTGGCGACCCAGGGAGATCGCGTGCTGGCAGGACATGGCGGCGAAGTTGCCGAGATCGTCGGTGGCGGCGTAGGCCACATCGCCGGCGGCGAATACGTCGCTCTGGCCGAATACCTTCAGGTTGTTGTCGACGTGCAGTCGGCCCTGGGCGTCGCGTACGCCGGTGAGTTGCTCGGTGAGCGGGTTGGCGCGGAAGCCGACGGTCCAGATCACCGTCTTGGCGTCGATGCGCTTGCCATCGGCCAGGGTTACGCCGTCGGCGTCGACCGAGGCCACGGTGGCGCCCAGCACCCATTCGATGCCCAGGTACTCGGAGGCCTCGGTGATGGCGGGGCGGATGCCATCGCCCAGGGCCGCGGCGATCTTCGGACCCCGGTCCACGACAATCACCCGAACCTCGCTGTCGTCACCCAGGGCGGCGCGCAGGCGGGCCGGCATCTCGGTGGCGGTTTCGATGCCGGTGAAGCCGCCACCGGCCACCACCACGGTATTGCGCGCGGCGCTGTAGGGCTGGTCCTTGAGGGACTTGATATGCCGTTCCAGCTGGGTCGCCTGTTCGATCTGGTCCACATCGAAGGCGTATTGCTGCATGCCCTCGACATTCGGGCGGATCACATTGCTGCCCGCCGCCAGCACCAGTCGGTCGTACTGCAGCTTGGCGGGTTGGCCGGACTCGTCGAGGTAGCCGACGGTCTTTGCCTGTTCGTCGATGCTGTTGGCCGCGCCTTTGACGAAGTGCACGCCAACCGACGCGAACAGGTCGCCCAAGGGCGCGGACATCTTGTGCACGTCGGCTTCGTAGAAGCGCGGGCGAATTCGCAGTTCGGCCTGGGGAGCGAGCACGGTGATGTCCACGTCGTTGCGATCATGCTTGTCCAGAAGGCGGGCAGCACTCAAGGCGCTCCATACTCCACCGAATCCTGCGCCGATAACCAGAATATGCCGTTTCATGGGGTGCTCCTGAAGCTAAGAAAGAATCAAGGGAAGTTGGTAGTAGAACCGCGCGCGACGAACGCCGACTGCTGTGGGGGAAGTTCAGTAAGTTACTTCGTCCGCTGTGGGGAGATGTTATTGGCGGGGCGAGAAGTACGCACTTCTCCATTGGTTCACGGGAAGTACGCTTAGGTCTGATGAATATATACTTTGGTATCGCCCGGGTTCGGTAGTTGCCGGCGGGGAGGTGAGCGGGCTTCGCTGCAGGCCCGCAACGGGGCTGGAGCAGCCAGACCAGGGAGACGGAGGATAGCCAGGGTCGCGACATGGATGTGAACTTCATGACTATTCGAGCGCAATGAGGTTTTTATCGTCGTACAGGTGGTCCCTTCATTAATAGTGGCTGAATTAATAGTGGTGTAACTTGCCGGGGTATCTTGCGTCATGGGTGCTCGTAATAGCGCCTGCCGACGCCGCACAATAACCGGTCTTATTGTGTGAAGTGCCAGGGAAACTCCGAACAAGCCAGGGCCAACCCGGCCATAGCCTATTTGAGGGATAAGGTCGGCTCGTAGAGCGAAATGACCTACGGCACCCGGGCGTGTCGCCCTGGCGCGGGGACTATACTGCCCTGACCCCTCAGGGGGGCCTCCGTCTACGGATCCCAGCTTGCAGCCTGCATAGTTCGCCGTCGCCTCCGCTGCATCCAGTCCGCTTCTCCGGAGGCAGCAATGGCAGCTATGCAAGGAGGAAAAGACGTGATGCCCACCAACCAGCAACAGTTCGCGCATACGACGGCCGACATGGATGCGGTCGAGATCAAGGTCACGATCCGTCCCGATCAGGAACTGCTCGCGCAGCGGGCGATGGCACTCGACGAAGACACTGCGGAAGTTCGAGAACTGTACTTCTACGATACCCCCCAGCTCGATCTGTTCAACGCCGGGGTTGTGTTGCGCACCCGCCTCGTCAAGGGGGACGCCGATGATTCCACCGTCAAGTTCCGGGGGGTGGAGGCCTCGAACATCACCGATTACTGGCGGCAACAGCCGGACTTCAAACTGGAGGCCGATTGTGTCGGCGAGCGGGTGGTCTGCTCGGCATCGCTTACGGTTCAGCAGAAACGTGACGAAATAGATGAAGTCGCGAAGGGCAAGCGGTCGATCGAGAAGCTCTTCTCCAAGGAGCAGGAACGGCTCCTGGGCGAACTCTATGAAGGCACTGTCGACTTCGGTGCGCTGCGCGTTCTCGGTCCGATTCGCGTGTTGCGTTGGAAGCTCAAGCAAAAGGGCTTTGCCTACGAACTGACACTCGAGGAATGGCGGCTCCCGAATGGCGAGGATCTTGTCGAGGTGTCGATCAAGACGCCGCCGGGAGAGGCACTCCAGGCCAGGACGGCCTTCGAGCAGCACTTGCGTGAACTCGGCCTCGATCCGATGGGGGCGCAGGAGACCAAGACGCGCACTGCCCTGAACTACTTTGCCAAGGCGCAGGGCTAGGCGAACCCTCGTGACGAGCCACGCCCGTAGCGACAGGGCCAGGACTTGAGAGCAGGATTTAACAATGACCACGATCGTTCCACGCTGGGAGTGGCGAACCTTCGGTCGCCGGTTCGGCATTGCTGAGAGCCGGTTCGCCGCCCTGCAACCGACGGCTGTCCAGGACAGCGACGAGCTTTATCTGCTCGCCGGCAGCGCCGACAACCTCAAGATCCGGGACGCCTTGATGGACATCAAGGTGCTGCGCGAGGTCTCCCCGGATGGCCTGGAGCGCTGGGAACCGGTGATGAAGCAGGGCTTCCCGCTGGCGGCGGCCGACATGCAAAAGGTGTTCGCCGCACTCAATCTGCCAGCGCCCGCGCTCGCGCGGGATGCCTATACGCTGGAGCAGTTCCTCGCCGAGCTGGTCGTGCCAAGCGGTGCGCTGCGCCCGGTGAACGTCCACAAGCGCCGGGTGCGCTACAAGGTCGGCGGCTGCACTGCGGAAGTCACCGATATCACGGCGGAGGGCAAGGCCACGCGGTCGATTGCAATCGAGTCGGAGGATGCCGCCGCGGTCATCGCGGCGGTCGCATCGGTCGGTCTGGCCGACTACTGCAACATGAGCTATCCCCGTGGCTTGCGGGCCTTGCTGGATGGAGCGCCGGAGCGCTATGCGGTGATCGACGCAGGCACGAATTCGATCAAGTTCCACATCGCCGAGCGTGCTGCCGACGGCAGCCTGCGCGCGGTGGTCGATCGGGCCGAAATGACGCGCCTCGGTGAGGGGCTCGAGGAATCTGGCGAGATAGGGCACGAGGCAATCGAGCGAGCCGTGGCAGCGATTGCGAAGATGGTCGAGGAGGCGAAGCAGAACGGCGTCCTGGCCATCGCAGCAGTGGGCACGGCCGGTTTGCGTATGGCGCGCAACGGGGCCGCTGTGATCGCGACGATCCGCGCGCGCACCGGAGTAGCGATCGAAGTCATCTCCGGTGAGGAGGAAGGTCGCCTGGCCTATCTGGCCGTAAAGGCCGGGCTGGGGCTCCCCGAGGGCTCGCTGGTGGTGTTCGACACCGGCGGTGGCAGTTCGCAGTTCACTTTCGGCCGTGGGGCGCACGTCGACGAGCGCTTCAGCGTCGACGTGGGAGCGGTTCGTTACACCGAACGCTTCGGGCTCGACAACGTCGTCTCCCCCGAGGTGCTCGAAGATGCACTTGCCGCCATCGCCGCGGACCTGACGCGCATCGAGGGGCGGCCGGCGCCCGACCTGCTCGTGGCGATGGGGGGCGCGATCACCAACCTCGCCGCCGTGAAGCACGCGCTGAAGACCTACGATCCTGACATTGTGCAGGGCACCGTCCTCGACCGCGCCGAGATCGATCGCCAGATCGAACTGTACCGCTCCCGCAGTGCGGAGGAGCGTCGTACGATCGTCGGCCTTCAGCCGAAACGCGCGGATGTCATCCTGGCGGGTGCCTGCATCGTCAGGACCGTGATGGAAAAACTCCGCCAGGACGCACTGCGGGTCAGCGATCGCGGCCTGCGGCACGGCCTGGTCGTCGAGCGTTTCGGCGGTTGACCTGTCCCGACTCGGCGTGAATGGCTGGCGGGTTCCGCGAGTCGCGGGCGTGGATCTCGGTGTACGAAAACCCCCGGAGCCGCTGAGGCTTTCGGGGGTTCCCTATAGTGGCCGGCTTACGCCAAGCGCTTGCGCCATGCGCACCAGATCAGCAAAGGAGCGCGCGTTCATTTTTCGCATGGCCTGGCCCCGATGGGTCTTCACGGTGATTTCGCTCAGGCCGATTTCCCCGGCGATCTGCTTGTTCAACAGGCCCGACACGGCCAGTGCCATCACGCTCTGTTCGCGGGCCGTGAGGGTGGCATAGCGGCTGCGCACCGCTGCGAGCCCCCGTTCGGCCTCGCGGCGCGTCCTGTCCCGGTCGAGGGCAACCGTGATGGCATCCAGCAGGTCCTGCTCGCGGAAGGGTTTGGTCAGGAAGTCCACGGCGCCGGCCTTCATGGCGCGCACGGTCATGGCGATGTCGCCGTAGCCGGTGATGAAGACGATCGGCAGGTCGATCCCGGCCGCCGCCAGTTGATTCTGCAAGTCCAGGCCATTGGTGCCCTTGAGCCTCACGTCCAGCACCATGCAGCTGGGCACCTCGGGACGTTTGAACGCCATGAAGTCGGCGGCCGAGCCGAACAGGCCGACCCTGAAGCCGACCGAGCGCAGCAGGCTGCCCAGGGCTTCCCGAAGCGGGGCGTCGTCGTCCACGACGAATACGAAGGGTTCGGTGCTGCCTTCGTGGCTCGAAGGAAATCGTTCAGTCATGCAGGTGGTTCTCGAGCAGGGTTCGATGAGTCCGCTGTAAGGCCGTAGCCCCAGGCGGCGTCATCGTAAAAGCTGTCCGGGCAGACAGGTAGGCCAAAAAACCCCGGATTTACGCCGTCAGGGTCGACGAGACATACCTCAGTACAACCCGACGCACCCAATGCATCTATGGGCCAACCCCAGGTACAACAGACACGCCCATGCCCCGGACCTTAATCTGGCCACACCTCGAAAGCGTCCGTGGTCCAGACGACCAGGCTTTCGACTCCACTTACCTGAGCGGGCGAGCATGATGACCAGAAACGACCTGCGGCGTGCCGACATCAATCTGCTGGTGGTGTTCGAAAGCATGATGCGTGAACGCAACGTCACCCGTGTCAGCGAGAAGCTGTTCCTCGGCCAACCCACCATCAGCAGCGCCCTTGGGCGCTTGCGCGCGATGTTCAACGACCCGCTGTTCATACGCAGCGGCCGGGTGATGGAGCCGACGGCCCGCGCCATGGAGATCTACGCGCGACTGACGCCGGCCCTCGACAGCATCGCTGCCGCCCTGAGCTGCAGCCAGGTCTTCGACCCGTTGACCTGCAACTCGGCGTTCCACATCGGCCTTTCCGACGACGTCGAGTACGCCTTGCTACCGCGCCTGATGCAGCACCTGCGCAAGGAGGCGCCGAACATGACCCTGGTGGTGCGTCGGGCGGATCAATGGCAGCTCCCGCAATTGCTGCTGTCGGGGGATATTTCCCTCGGCATCAGCCACACCCATGACCTGCCGGCCAACTCCCGGCGCAGGGCGCTGCGACTCATGCGGCCCATGCTGCTGCGGGCGGACACGGCGGACGAGAGCCTGGACCTGGATGGGTTCTGCCGGCGCCCCCATGTGGTGGTGTCGTCCATGGGCAATGTGATCGACGATGCCGACCACGCGCTGAGCCTGCTGGGCCGCCAACGCAAGGTGGTGCTGGCGGTGCCGCAGTTCAGCGCCTTGCCTGCGCTGTTGGCCGGCAGCGACATGGTCGCCCTGGTGCCGGACTACGTCGCCCTGGCCATGGCGCAGCGGGAGGGCCTGCGTGCCGAGTTCGCGCCGCTCGACCTGCCGGCGCCGGACCTGTCCATGGTCTGGCGTGGCGCCAGCCATGACGATCCGCGCGAGCGCTGGCTGCGTTCGCGGTTCTGCTTCTACCTCGGCCAGGAGCAGGAGTGGGAGCGGACCCAGGCGGTGGCCTGAGCTGCGGCGATGACGCGGGCCCTCACTGGGTCCGCGAGAAACGATTGCGATAGTCCCGGGGTGACACCGAGAGATTGCGCTGGAAGGTGCAGCGCATCCGTTCTTCGTCGCCGAAGCCGCAGAGCCGGGCAATCTGGTCGATGTTGCGCGGGGAGTTTTCCAGCATCCGCCGCGCCGCCTCCAGGCGGAACATCTCGATGGCCTTGGCCGGGGTGCGGCCGGTCTTCTGCTTGTAGACCCTGGCGAAGTTGCGTTGGCTCATGCGCACCTGCTGGGCCAGGCGTTCCACCGTGAGTCGTTCGTCGCCGAGGTTCTCGGCAATCCACAGGTGCAGGTCGTCGAACACCGCGCCGTCCTGGGACTGCAACTGCAATAGCTCGCTGTACTGCGCCTGGCCACCGGGGCGCTTGAGGTACACCACCAGCTCCCGCGCCACCTGCATGGCGATGTCGCGGCCACAGTCGTCCTCCACCAGCGCCAGCGCCAGGTCGATGCCGGCGCTCACTCCCGCCGAGGTCCAGACCGAGCCCTGCTGGATGAAGATCGCGTCGGCGTCCACCTCGATCGACGGGAAGACTTGCTGGAGTGTGTCGCACATCGCCCAGTGCGTCGCCGCGCGGCGGCCTTCGAGCAGGCCGGCCTTGGCCAGCAGGAAGGCACCGCTGCAGACCGAGGCGACACGCCGGGCCCTGTTCAGGTGGCCGCGTAGCCAGGCGACGAGTTCGTCGTAGTGGTCGAGGGTCTCGCAGATGGCCGGGGCGCCGGGGACGATGAAGGTGTCGATCGGCAGCTCGGCGAGCGGGGCCAGCCGTTCGGTGTTCACCGCCAGGCCTTCGGCGGTCTGGACCAGGCCGCCCTCCAGGCTGGCGTTGTGCAGGTGGTAGCCGGGCAGGCCGCGTTCCTGCAGGCGCTTGGACGCGGCCCAGAACACGGTCTGGGCGCCGGTGAGGTCGAGCAGGCCCATTTGCTGGTAGGCCACGAACACCAGGTGGCGGGCCTTGTCTGCGGGAAGCGGCGGATTTCCAGGGTTGATCGTCATGGCGAAGGCACCTGCAGCACCTTGATTTCGTTCACGCTCACTCAAGCTTGCGGCCCGGAGCTGTCCATTCGCTCAGTCCCAAGCCTGCTAAAAATCACGCCGAACGAAGAGCGCGGTCAATGACTGCCTGTCGGTTTCGACCCGGGGATGTGCGGCTCTCGCTTCCAAGGCCCGAACCCCAGCGCGCCGGGGCGGTCAATGGCTGCGCAACCGGCGGCGCAGCAGGGCGTCGAGGCTGAAGCGACCGGCGCCGTTGAGCAGCAGGGGCAGGGCGGCGATGAGGTAGATCAGCGGCAGCTTGTAGTTGCCGTAGCCCTTGTTGCTGATGGAGTAGCCCTGGGCCAGCTCCGCCAGGCTCGACCAGTGCGCGGGCCAGTGCACGGCGGCGATGGCCACCAGGGTCAGCACCATCAGCACCAGGGTGGCGAAGCGGGTACCCAGCCCGAGCAGCAGGAGAAGCGGGGCGATCAGTTCGGCCCACATCGACAACTGCCAGCTGAAGCCGGCCGGGAGCAGGTCGAAGGGGAAGGGGAAGGCGGACTGGATATCCACGAACCAGTTCTGGCCGTTCCATTTCTCCAGGCCCGACTCGAAGAATTCCCAGGCGAGGAACAGCCGCAGGGGAATGTCGGCGCTCCAGGCGCCAAGGCGGTCGAGCTGGTTGAAGGCGAACGTGATCGGGGTGAGTGCGAGGCTGGGCATGGTCGGGTCCTCCGGCCCGAGTGCGCCGGCGGGATGCCGTCGCTGCTCGGGTGCCCATGGTGGCAAGGCGGATTGTCCCGGATGTGTCTGCCACGGCCTGTCGTGTATCGCTCTGTACGGCGGCGTCAGACACCGCCGCCGAGTTCCAGCCGGGCGCAGAGGCCGCCGCTGGCGCGGTTGCTCAAGGTCAGGCGGGCGCCCAGGGCCTGGCTCAGTTGCTGGGCGATGGCCAGTCCGAGGCCGGTGCCACCGGTGCTGCGGTTGCGCGAACTCTCCACCCGATAGAAGGGCTTGAAGACCTCGCCCAGCTCCTCTTCGGCAATGCCCGGCCCGTCGTCCAGTACGTTCAGACACACACAGCCGTTGGGGTCGCGCTCCACTTCCAGGTGCGCGCTGCCGGCGAACTTCAGGGCATTGTCGATCAGGTTGCTGAGCACCCGGCGCAGGGCGTGGGGGCGGGTTTCCAGCTGCGCGCCGCTACGGCCCTGCAGGTTCACCGCCTGGCCGCTGTCCTGGTAGTCGAACACCAGGCTGTCGAGGAAGGCGTCCAGGTCCACCCGGCATTGCGCTTCGCTCGCGCCATCCATGCTGCGCGCGTAGGCCACGCCCTCGCGCACCAGGTGCTGCATTTCATCGAGGTCGCTCCACAGGCGGTCGCGTTCCAGGGAGGCGTCCATCTGTTCGACCCGCAGCTTCATGCGGGTGATGGGGGTCTGCAGGTCGTGGGAGATGGCCGCGAGCAACTGCATGCGTTCTTTCAGGTAGTCGCCGATGCGGCCCTGCAGCGCATTGACCGCGCGGGCGGCATAGGCCACCTCGCGGGGGCCGTTTTCATCCAGGTGCGGCGTAGGGGCATCCGGGGTGAGCTGGTCGACGGCCCGGGCCAGGCGGGTCAACGGACCTATGGCCATGCGCACCGCCAGCCAGGTGCAGGCCAGCAGCACGGCCAGTTGCAGCAGCAACACCACCGGCAGCCAGCTCGCCACCGGGATGGGGGCGGGGGTCACATCCAGGGTCAGCGGGTTGCCGTCGGACAGGCGCAGGTGAGCCTGGAAATGCGGCCTGGGGCCGGGGAGGGTGACGAAGCTCAGGGGAAAGCGCTCGCCGATGGCGCGCTGGATGGACAGCGCGGCCATGTGCGGATGGGCCATGTCCATGGGCTCGCCCGGCTCGCCTGCATCCAACCGGTAGCGGTAGTTGCGGCGTTCCAGCAGGGGGAGCCAGCTGGCACGCTCGGCCGCCGGCAGCCGGTCGATCAGTGCCACGGCGGTGCCGACGTCGCTCTCCAGGTTGCCGAGCATCACGCTGCGCCCGGTCTGGTAGCGCTCGTAGAACTGTGAGGCGAAGGACAACCCGTAGGCCAGTACCAGGCCGGTGAAGAAGATCAGTGCGAGGCGGGCGGCCAGGGTGCGTGGCCAGAGGGAAAAGGCCATCAGGCGGTGGGCTCGATCAGTTGGATGGGCAGGGAGAAGACGTAGCCTTCGCTGCGTACCGTCTTGATGCAGGCGGGTTCGCGGGCGTCGTCCTGCAGGCGCTGGCGCAGGCGGCTGACCAGCAGGTCGATGGAGCGGTCGAACACATCCGCCTCGCGGCCCTGGGTCAGGTTGAGCAGCTGCTCGCGGCTGAGCACCCGTTGCGGATGATCGAGGAACACCCGCAGCAGGCGATATTCGGCACCGCTGAGGGCCACCAGTGTGTCGTCGCTGTCCAGCAGATGGCGCGCGGTGGTGTCCAGGCGCCATTTGCCGAAACCGATCAGCCGGCTGCTTTCGCTGACCTGCAGGTTCGGCGGCAGCATGCGCGTGCGGCGCAGCACGGCGTTGATCCGCGCCAGCAGTTCGCGTGCCGAGAAGGGCTTGGTCAGGTAGTCGTCGGCGCCCATTTCCAGGCCGATGATGCGGTCGGTCTCGTCGTTGCGGGCGGTGAGCATCAGCACCGGCGTGGCCTTGTGCTTGCCCACCCGCAGCTCGCGGCACAGGCGCAGCCCATCGTCGCCGGGCATCATGATGTCGAGGACGATGAGGTCCACCGAGTTGCCCTCGAGGAAGCTGCGCATCTGCCGGCCATCGGCCGCCAGGCTGACGCGCAGGCCGTTCTTCTTCAGGTAGTTACCCACCAGTTCACGGATTTCCCGGTCGTCGTCGACGACCAGGATGTGATCGACATGGTCCATGGACAGCCCTCCCTCGATTCGGTTTGCGCCCTAGTGTATAGAGCCGCGCGGCGCTTGCCCGCCGACCTTTGTATTGCAGTGTATCCCCGGCGCCCCGCGATACCTGGCGCGGCAATCGCCGTCGCTGCGGGACACACCGGCGATACCTCCCTGCCGTGCAATGCACCCATCGCAAACGACCAACGCTTGCGTCCCTGCACAGCAAAGGAGAACCCCATGAAACTGCTTGAACTCAGCGCCGCCTGCCTGTTCGCCACCCTCAGCCTGGGTGCGATGGCCGACGTCGACGTCCCGCTGGAGCACTACCGCTACGGCACGCAACTCGACGTGCACAAGGTGCTGTCCCACCGCGAAGCACCCGCGCAGCAGTGCCAGGTCGTCGAGGCGCGCATGGATTACCTGGACTCCCGGGGCCAGCGCCACAGCCTGGCCTATCTCAAGTATTCCGACAGCTGCCGCGACACCAACTGACCGCTCGCAGTCCTTGCCCAGCCACCATGCCCAACGAGGTGTCCCATGTTGCTCGTCGCCTTTCTCGGCGGGGTGCTGACCCTGCTCAGCCCCTGCATCCTTCCCGTCCTGCCGCTCTTGTTGTCCCGCGCTGGAGGGCCGGCCTGGTCACCCTGGCTGACCCTGGCGGGCCTGGCCTCCGGCTTCGCCGTGCTGGCCAGCCTGGCGGTGGTCTCCAGTGAATGGGTGATCCAGGCCAGCCAATGGGGGCGCTACCTGGCGCTGGGACTGCTGGCGGCCTCCGCCGCGGCGTTGCTGTCCCATCGTTTCGGCACCTGGGTATCGCGGCCCTGGCTGTGGCTGGGTGATCGCCTGCAGGGCGATGCCCGGCGCCTGCCGCCGGTGTTGTCCACCTGGCTGCTGGGCTTTGCCGCCGGCCTGCTCTGGGCGCCCTGTGCCGGGCCCATCCTCGGCCTGATCCTCTCCGGTGCCATGCTCAACGGGCCAAGCGCCTCCACCAGCCTGCTGCTGCTCAGCTACGGCCTCGGCAGCGCGGTGGCCATGGGCGCGCTGATCTTCCTCGGACGTGGTGTATTGCAACGGGCCAGGCTGTCGCTGCCGACGGTGGAATGGCTGCGTCGTGGCACCGGTGTCCTGGCCCTGCTGGCGGTGGTGGGCATCGCCAGCGGTGCGACTGCGCAGTTGGCCGGCGTGGGCTCCTCGCAGCTGGCATCCAGCCTGGAACGCAAGGTGCTGGACAGCGTGCCGGTGCTGCTGGAACAACTGGTGGGCAGCGCCCGCGCGGACAGCCCGCAAACCCTGCCGGACCTGGGGGCGATGCCCGAGCTGGAGGGCGCCACCCAGTGGCTGAACAGCCCGCCGCTGAGCACCCAGAATCTGCTGGGCAAGGTGGTACTGGTGGACTTCTGGACCTACGACTGCATCAACTGCCAGCACAGCCTGCCCTATGTGAACGAGTGGGCCCGGCGTTACGCCGACCAGGGTCTGGTGGTGATCGGCGTGCACACCCCCGAGTACCCCTACGAGCGGATTCTCGACAACGTGCGCGCGGCCATGGGGAAACTCGATATCCGCTACCCGGTGGCCATCGACAACCAGTACCGGATCTGGAACGCCTTCATCAACCAGTACTGGCCGGCGCACTACTTCATCGACGCCCATGGACGCATCCGACACCTGGCGGTGGGCGAGGGCGGTTACGAGGAGCAGGAAGCGGTGATCAAGCAACTGCTCAAGGAGCGCGCCGAGGAGGCCGCCGCAGGCTGAAAACCTTGGGTTGGGCGGGCAGGGGTGCTAGCTTCTCCGGCCCGTTCGATTTTCGAGGACCATCAGCATGCGCCTGACCGCCAAATTCCTGCTGCTCGCCCTGGCCTGCGGCCACGGCGGCGTCACCCTGGCCGACGACCAGGATGCCGCCGTGCAGCGCGCCGCGCGGGACCTGATGCAGGAATACCGCATCCCGGGCCTGGCCATCGCGATCACCGCCCATGGCGAGCAACGCTTCTACAACTTCGGTGTGGCCTCGAAGGAAAGTGGGCAGCAGGTTACCCAGGACACCCTGTTCGAGGTGGGCTCGGTCAGCAAGACGCTGACCGCGACCCTCGCCGGCTACGCACAGGCCAATGGCCGGCTCGACCTTGGCGCCAACCCCGTCCGGTACCTGCCGGAACTGGCGGGCACCGCGCTGGACAAGGTCTCCCTGATCAACCTGGCCACCCACACGGCCGGCGGCTTCCCGCTGCAATTGCCGGAAACGGTGCGCAACCAGCGGCAACTGATCGACTACTACCGGGCCTGGCGGCCCAGCTCCGCCCCCGGCACCCAGCGCACCTACGCCAACCCCAGCATCGGGCTGCTCGGCGTGGTGGCCGCCAAGAGTCTGGAACTGCCCTACGCCAAGGCGATGGAAACCCTGCTCCTGCCCAAGCTCGGCATGCCCAACACCTATATCGAGGTGCCCGCCAGCGCCATGCCGCGCTATGCCCAGGGCTACGACAAGGCGGATGCGCCGGTACGGGTCAACCCCGCGCCCCTGGCCGCCGAAGCCTACGGGGTCAAGACCAGCAGCAAGGACCTGCTGCGTTTCGTCGAAGCCCAGCTCGGCCAGGGCGGGCTCGACGGGAAAGTCGAGCAGGCCATCGCGGCGACGCGCACCGGCTATTTCAAGGTTGGCGACATGACCCAGGCGCTGATCTGGGAGCAGTACAGCTACCCGGTGGCCCTGGACACCCTGTTGCGGGGCAATGGCAGCCAGATGGTGCTGGAGAGCCATCCGGTCAGCGCCATCGTGCCGCCCTTGGCGCCACAGAAGGAGGTCTGGGTGAACAAGACCGGCTCCACCAACGGCTTCGGCGCCTATGTCGCCTTCGTGCCGTCCCGGGGCGTCGGCATCGTGCTGTTGGCCAACCGCAACTACCCCAACGAAGAACGGGTTCGCCTGGCCTATCGCATCCTTGCCGAGCTGGATTGAGCCAGGGACAGGGCGCAGGTCAGGGCTGGAAGAAATCCCCGGGCGTCACGCCGAAGTGCTGGCGGAACGCGGCAATGAAGGCCGAGGTGGAATCGTAGCCACAGGCGAGGGCGACCTCGGTGACCCGTCGGCCTTGCTCCAGGGCTTCCAGCGAGCCCAGCAGCCGCAGGCGCTGGCGCCAGGCGCGGAAGGTGAGCCCGGTTTCCTTCAGGAACAGGCGCCTCAGGGTCTTCTCCGAGGCGCCCAGGTCCAGGCTCCACTGCACCAGGGTGCGCTGGTCGTCCGGGGTTTCCTGTAGCTGCCGGCACAGGCGGCGCAGGCGCGTATCGCTGGGCAGGGGCAGCGACAGGCCAACACCCCGGGCCACGGCCAACTGGTCGAGCAGGACCTGGGCCAGGCGGCCGTCGGGTCCCTGCTCGTCGTATTCCACCGGCAGCTCGCAGAAGCGCCGGATCAACTCGCGGGTCAGCGCATCGATCTCGATGACCCGGCACTCCTGCGGGCCGCTACCGGTGCTCTCGCAGGACAGGTACAGGCTGCGCATCTCGGTATGGGGGGAGCTGAATACCTCGTGCTCCAGGTCGGCCGGAATCCACACCGCGCGCTGGGGCGGCGCCACGAAGCTGCCGGCCGCCGTGTGCACGTGCAGCACGCCGCGAATGGCGTAGGAGAGCTGGACCCAGGGATGGCTGTGGCGCCGCGTACCGGCGGCACTGGTGAGGGATTCGTTGCGGGCGAACAGCGGCCGGGGCAGGTGGGGCAGTTGGGGGACATGGCGCTCGCGGATCGGCATCTGTCCGTTTGTAGGCATTTTTTGCCCCTATTGCGTTAGTCGGCATCGATAGCCAAGGCTAGAGTAGGCCGGGCCTGTCTGACAACAATCGGATTCCTACAATGGCTCGCTCGCGTTTCCTACCGGACAATTTCACCCTTGCGCTGATCGCCGTCGTCGCGATCGCCAGCCTGCTGCCCGCCCAGGGCCAGGTGGCCACCGTCTTCGACTGGGTCACCAACCTCGCCATCGCCCTGCTGTTCTTCCTCCATGGCGCCAAGCTGTCCCGCGAAGCGGTCATCGCAGGTGCGGGGCACTGGCGCCTGCACCTGCTGGTGTTCCTCTGCACCTTCGGCCTGTTCCCCCTGCTGGGCCTGGCCCTGAAGCCGGTGCTCATGCCCCTGGTGGGCCAGCAGCTCTATGCCGGCTTCCTCTACCTCTGCGTGCTGCCGGCGACCGTGCAATCGGCCATCGCCTTCACCTCCCTGGCGCGCGGCAACATCCCGGCGGCGGTGTGCAGCGCGGCGGCGTCCAGCCTGCTGGGCATCTTCGTGACCCCGGCGCTGGTGGCCTTGCTGATGGGCGTGCACGGGGATGGCGGTTCCACCCTCGATGCCATCGGCAAGATCAGCGCCCAGCTGCTGCTGCCGTTCATCGCGGGGCAGATCGCCCGGCGCTGGATCGGTGGCTGGGTGGCCCGCAACAAGGGCTGGCTGAAGAACGTCGACCAGAGCTCGATCCTGCTGGTGGTGTACACCGCCTTCAGTTCGGCGGTGATTGGTGGCATCTGGACGCAGATCCCGCCCCTCAAACTGGCCGGTGTGGTCCTCGGCTGCTGCCTGTTGCTGGCGCTGGCGCTCATCGTCGTGAACCTGCTGGGCAAATGGCTGGGCTTCAACATCGAGGATCGCATCACGATTCTCTTCTGTGGCTCGAAGAAGAGCCTGGCCACCGGGGTACCCATGGCCCAGGTGCTGTTCGCCGGCGGCAGCATCGGCGTGCTGATCCTGCCGCTGATGCTGTTCCATCAGATACAGCTCATGGTCTGCGCGGTCCTGGCCCAGCGTTACGCCAAGCGCCCGGAACACCCCGTGGAGGCTCCCGCCGGCGAGGCCGCCCGGCCCTGAACCCGTGTATGCCTCTGTATCCCCGCGCCGCTGGGTACAGAGGCTTGCAATAACGCCAGCGGCTGACACACGGAGGGCACCCGGCTTTTGCAGACTGGCCTCGAACAGTCCACCCACCGGGATGCATCCGATGAAGAACCTCAAAAGCCTTCTGACCTCGCTGGCCTTTTCCCTGGCCGGTATCGCCGTTCACACCAACGCTGCCACTGAAAACCATCGGGGCAGCAGTGGCATCTGCTTCCAGTCGACGCCGCTGGGCAGCAGGAAAACCCTGCCGCAGGCCATCGAAAACGCGCCGGACAAGGGCTCGCTCGGCAACTGAACCGAGCGGCCTCAGGGCAGCGCGTAGGCGATCACGTAGTCGCCGCGATCCGGCGATTGGCGCGCGCCGCCGGCGGTGATCACCACGTACTGCTTGCCGGTTTTGGGCGATACATAGGTCATCGGCCCGCCCTGGCTGCCGACCGGCAGGCGGGCCTTCCAGATTTCCTCGCCTGTGGCGGAATCGAAGGCGCGCAGGTAGAAGTCGCCCTGGGCGCCGGCGAAGAACAGCAGGCCGGACTGGGTGGCCAGCGTTGGGCCTAGGGTCGGCATGCCGATGGGGATCGGCATGCGCATCTTGATGCCGAAGGGGCCGGTGTCCTGCACGGTGCCCACGGGCACCTGCCAGGCGATCTGGCGGGTTTTCAGGTCGATGGCGGTCAGGGTGCCGAAGGGTGGCTTCTGGCAGGGGATGCCCAGAGGGGAGAGGAAGCGCTGGCGCATGGCGCCGAATGGCGTGCCCTCCTGCGGCACCGCGCCCATCTCGATGCCGCTGGCGTTCTTCGGCATCTGCTCGCGGGGGATCATGTAGTTGGCCAGGCCCAGGCGCATGTCGTTGACGAACATGTAGTCGGTGGTCGGGTCCACCGACACGCTGCCCCAGTTCATCCCGCCCAATGAACCGGGCATCTGCAACGCGTGGTCGAGGCCCGGCGGCGTGTACACCCCCTCGTGGCGCATGCCGGCGAACTGGATGCGGCAGAGCAACTGGTCGAGCAGGGTGGCGCCCCACATGTCCGCTTCCTTGAGGGTCTCATTGCCGATCTGCGGCATACCCACCGAGTAGGGCTGGGTCGGTGAATAGCGCTCGCCGGGGACATTGCCCTGGGGCACCGGGCGCTCCTCGACTTGCGCCAGGGGCTCGCCGGTTTCGCGATCGAGCATGAAGATCATGCCCTGCTTGGTGACCTGGACCAGCGCGGGCCGGGTACCGCCCTTGCCGTCGGGCACATCGTAGAGCAGCGGCTGCGCCGGCAGGTCGAAGTCCCACAGGTCGTGGTGGGTCATCTGGAAGTGCCAGCGCGGGCGGCCGGTCGCTACCTCGACGGCGACGATGGAGGAGCTGTACTTCTCGCTTTCCTCGGCACGCTGGCCACCGAAGAAGTCCGGCGTCTGGTTGCCCATGGGCAGGTAGATGAGGCCGAGCTTCTCGTCGTAGGCCATGGCCGACCAGACGTTCGGCGAATTGCGGGTATAGGTCTCGCCCGCCGGTGGCAGCCCGGTGATCGCCGGGTTGCCGGCATCCCAGGCCCACACCAGCTCGCCGCTGTGGACGTCGAAGGCGCGCACCACGCCCGAGGGTTCGTCGACGGACCAGTTGTCCGCCACCCGGCCGCCGACCACCACCAGCCTGCCTGCCACCAGCGGTGCGGAGGTCTGCTGGTACCAGCCCGGCGGGATGTCACCCATGCCCATCTTGAGATCCACGGTGCCGTTATCGCCGAAGTCGGCGCAGGGCTCGCCGGTTTCGGCATTCAGCGCGATCAGGCGGGCGTCGATGGTCGGCAGGAAAATGCGCTTGGGGCAGGCCGAGGCGGTGCTGTACACCAGTGGGGTGTCCACGACCGTCGTGATCTTCACCCCAGCCGGGGTCGGGGCACCGGCTTGCGTCGGGGCGGCTTCAGTGGCCGGGGCCGGTTCTTCGATACGGTCCTCGTGGTAGGCCAGGCCCCGGCAGCGCTGCCAACTCGGCGTCTCGGCCTTCGGATCGAAGCGCCAGCGCTGCTCGCCGGTATCGACGTCCAGGGCGAACACCTTGCCGTAGGCGCTGCAGGTGAAGAGGGTGTCGCCGATCTGCAGTGGCGTGATCTGGTCCTCCGCGCCGGCGCCGGTGCTGACCGGGAAGTCGCCGTGGCGGAAGGTCCAGGCCACCTTGAGCTGCTGGATGTTGTCCTTGTTGATCTGCTCCAGCGCGGCGAAGCGCTCACCCCGTGGGGTGGCGCCGCTCCAGGTGGACCAGTCCTTCGGCGCCTGGCCTGGCGCCAGGGGCCTGACCTGGGGCGCCCCGGCCGCCTCGACCAGGGGCCTGTGGCTGAACATGCTGGAGAAGGCCGCCACCGAGCCGACCGCCAGCAGGGCGGCCAGCAGGTAGGCGATGCGACCGCCGCTGCCGCCGGAAGCGTGCACCAGCGTGGGGTAGGCCAGCATCACCACGAAACCGATCACCGCCAGCATGAGCAGCCGCGACAGCAGTGGCCAGAACTCGAAGCCGGCGTCCCACACCGCCCAGACGCAGGAGAGCAGCAGGACGATGGCGTACAACCAGGCGCCCGAGGGCCGTGATCTTGCGATCAGGCCGCCACTGATGACGATGGCGAGGCCCGCGATCAGGTAGTACCAGCTGCCCCCACGGGCCACCAACACGCCGCCGCCTATTACCAGCAGCAGGCCGACGATGGCGATTATCAGCCCCAGTCCCAGCAGGAATGTCCTGGCGGCGCCTTTGCTCCGGTCCATGCGGGTTACCTCCCATGATCGTGCCCCTGCTGGGGCGAATCCGGCCCTGACGGCACGGGGGCGCAACCCTGGTAACGCTAGACCAGTCGGTGGGTGGTCACCATTTCCCCGTTGCCAGCCCAAGGGGCCCGCTTTCGTAGGTTGGTGTAGAGCGAAGCGAAACCCAACGTCGTTGGGGCTTCGGGCTTTGATTACGGCTCATTGTCGAGTGGGCTTCGGGGTCTGTTTCGCCCTCCCGGGCGACTCCCTTTGGCAGTCGCCCCAAAGGAAGCAAAACGCTTGCCCCTGCATCCGGCCCCGGCTGCGCCGGGGTACCCTCGCTACATCGCTGTTCCAGGGGCACGGCGCGAGGGGCCATCCATGGCCCCACGCGCCTCTCGCGACATCCATGTCGCTCAACCCCTTCCACAGCGATTCCACTCGGCCTCCTGAAGGGGCGCTTTGCGCGGCGTCATCTTCCTGCTTCGTATCAGGCCGGTATGGGCAACAGGCTCGTGTGCACTCGCCGGTGCGCGATCGTAGGATGGGTCGGGCGGCGTTCCGCTGAGCGAAGCGATACCCATGCGGAAGGGCTGATGGGTACGTAGGGTGGATGTCGCTCTTCACATCCACCATCGGCGCTCGGCCGAACCTCGCCTGGTGGACCGATGAAGCGTGGTCCACCCTACGGGGCTAGGAGAGGGGTGGGCCGCGTTCGGAATATCTAGGGAGTCGCCATAAAAAAACCGCCCCGAAGGGCGGTTGGAAAGGGCAGGGCCCTAGGCCCTGCACGGTGGATTCACTTGGCTGCCCAGGCGTTGAAGCGCTGCTCCAGTTGTTCGCCGTGGTCAGCCCAGAAGCTGGCGTTCATGGCCACCTGCTGTTGCAGGTTGGCGGCGTCGGTCGGCATGTTCTTGCGGCGCGCAGGGCCCACCAGGTCCACCGCCTGGGTGTTCACCGGGCCGTAGGCGATCTGCTGGGCGTAGGCCTTCTGCTGTTCGGTCTGGAGGGCGAAGGAAATGAACTTCAGGCCTTCCTCCGGGTTCTTCGCGCCCTTGGGAATGGCATAGGCGTCCATGTCGAAGATGCCGCCGTTCCAGACGATCTTGAGGTTGCTCTCGTCCTGCACCGCCGCGATGCGGCCGTTGTAGACCGAGCTCATGACCACGTCGCCCGAGGCCAGGTACTGGGGCGGCTGGGCGCCGGCTTCCCACCACTGGATGTTCGGCTTGATCTGGTCGAGCTTCTTGAAGGCGCGGTCCTGGCCTTCCTTGGTGGCGAGCACGTCGTAGACGTCCTTGGGCGCTACGCCGTCGGCCATCAGGGCGAATTCCAGGGTGTACATCGCGCCCTTGCGCAGCCCGCGCTTGCCGGGGAATTTCTCCAGGTCCCAGAAGTCCGCCCAGCCGGTGGGGGCGGTTTTCAGCTTGTCGCCGTTGTACGCCAGCACCGTGGACCACACGAAGAAGCCTACCCCGCAAGGCTGTACCGCGCCCGGCAGCAGGTTGGCCGCAGCGGAGGCGATGGCCGGGGCGTCGGTGAACTCCTCCAGCATGCCTTCGTCGCAGGCCCGCGCCAGCTCGGGCATCTCCATTTCGACCACGTCCCAGGAGACGCTGTTGGTGTCCACCATCACCTTGACCTTGGCCATCTCGCCATTGAACTCACCGGCGATGATCTGCGTGCCGGTCTGCTGGGTGTAGGGCTCGTAGAAGGCCTTCACCTGGGCGGCCTTGTTGGCGCCGCCATGGGAAACCACGGTGATGTCGGCCAGCGCCGTACCGGCCAGGGTGGTGCCCAGGGCAAGGGCCAGGGAAATACTCAGGGATTTGTACATTGTTGTTTTCTCCATCGAGCGAGAGCGGTGGGGGATGCCAGTCTCTTTGCCGGGCGGCTGCTCGGGCAATCAGACGGAACCAAGAATCGCAGCGGGTCGTTCATACCCGCGTACTAAGGCTTGTATTACCCCACGACAGCGGGATTCGTTGGTGCCATCCTTGCCGTCCACGGGGGAATTTTCCCTGCCAGCCGGACCCACCCATGCCCCTCTGCATCCAGGACATCATCGACATCGCGCCCTTGCGCACCCGCTTGCTCAATGGGCCGGCAGGCCTATCGCGACCGGTCCGCTGGGCCCATGTGTGCGAGCTGGCCGACCCCACCGAGTGGCTGGGGGAGGGCGACCTGCTGATGACCACGGGCATCGGCATTCCCCTTGCCGCCGCCGACCAGCGCCTCTACCTGGAGCGGCTGGCCCAGGCCAAGGTGGCCGGGCTGATGATCGGCGAGAACATGCAGGCGCCAGAGGACATCGACGCCTTGCGCCAGGCGGCCGAGCAGATGGACTTCCCCCTGCTGATGACCCACTACTCAGTGCCATTCTCAGCGGTGACCCGGGCCATCCTGGAGGCCGGCAAGCAAGAAGAGTTCGAGCGCCGCAACGCCATCAGCCAGCTCTACGAAAGCGCCCGCATGGGGCTGCGGGGTATCGGCGTCGGGGCGCTCCTGGCGCGTCTGGCCAAGGACGTGCGAGCCAGCCTCTACCTGTTCGATGCCCGCAGCCTGGAACCCTGGCAGCCGGGGCTGGAGCCCCTGCCGGAGGCCTGGCGCCAGGCGTTGCTGGCACGCCGCCGGGAACTGCGCGGAGCGATGCCGGCGGTGGTGCGCTGCACCCGCGCCGACCTGGATGCCGAGGCCATGGTGATGGCCCTGCCGTCACAGCCCTCCTGCGAAATCCTCGCCTGCGGCGGTGAGCTGCTGGACTACGGCCTGCTGCACCATCTGGCCGGGATTCTCGGCATCGAACTGGAACGCCTGCAGGTGGAGCAGGAGCGGCAGCTGCGCCTGGGCTCGGAACTGCTCGACGACCTGTTCCAGCAACGCCTGGCCGAACGCGCGGCCCGCGAACGCCTGGCGCAGTTGCAGTGTCCGGTGGAGCAGGCGGTGGTGGCGCTGGCCTGTCCCGCCGGCGAGCTACCGGGCGACTGGCAAGCGCGCTTGCGCCGCCACGGCCTGGAGTTCCTGGTGCGCAACCTGGGGCAGGAGCTGATCCTGTTGCTGGCGGAGCCGGAAACGGCGACGCGGCTGCAAGCCGAGCTGGGCTGTCCCCTGGGCCTGAGCAGTGCGCTCGGGCATCCGGCGCGGGCGGCGGAGGCGTTGCGGGAAGCACGGTTGGCCTTGGCCCATGCCTCCGCGCAGCGGCCGCTGGTGGCCTATGGCAGCGCCCAGGCCGAGCAGCCCTGGCTGCCCGGCAGCCTCGACGAAGCGGCGCGGGTCCATCGCAGCGTGCTGGGCCTGCTGGCGGACTACGACCAGCAGCAGAGCGCGCAGTTGGAGCAGACGTTGCGGGTATTCCTGGAGCAGAACCGCTCCTGGCAGAAGGCCGCCCAGTGCCTGAACGTGCACAAGCAGACGCTGGTGTACCGGGTTCGCCGGATCGAGGAAATCACCGGCCGTTCCCTGGACAGCACCGAGGATGTCGCGGTGCTCTGGATCGCCCTGCGGGCCGGTGAAATCGCCGGCGTCAGGGCGTGAGTGAGATGACGTCGGGCCCGTGTCGGGCCCTGGGGATGCCGGGTGGACACCCGGCATCCCGACTGCGGGTTACCAACTGCTCGGCAGTAGCCCCAGCAAGGACGCGATCGCGTAGACGCCGCTGGCGGCGAACATCAGTACGATGGCGCCCTGTACCAGCGGATGGGCGTACCAGCCGCAGCTGAACTCCGGGGTGCGGTCACCACGGCGGCGCGCCGCGTTGAGCAGGAGTATCGGGATGATGCCCATCAGGACGCCGCCGAAGGTCCCGGCGAAGTACAGGGCGTCGACGAAGTTGGCCAGGCCCGAGTAGGCCAGCAGGAAGGGCGGCACGGAGACCACCGCCAGCACCGCCAGGCGCCGGCGGCGGTTGTCGTCGCTGCCCAGGCGGAAGTGGTCGAAGATGTTGCTGAACAGACTGCCACCCAGGCCCCAGTAAGAGGTCAGCATGGCCAGCAGGGCAAAGGTGTTGGCGACGTAGTAGGCCCACGAACCAAGGGACTTGCCCCAGCTCAGGGTGGCCACTTCGCTGAGGTTCTCGGTACCCACGAGGGCAATCACCGAGGCGGGAATCGCCGCCACCAGCACGAAGGTCAGCAGCATGCCGATCACGATCAGCCGCGGCAGTCGCCGGGGCGTGGTCAGGTTGCCACGCACCAGCTCCGGCACCAGGAACTGGGCGCCGAAGACGAATACCGCCAGGTTGAACACCGGCACCACGTATTGCCACTGGCTCTGCCAGAGGTTGGCGATGCGGGTGTCGTCGTGGATCAGGGTGGCGCCGATCAGCAGGCAGACGATGGCCACCATGCCCGCGCTGATGAACTTCTCACCCACGCCCAGGGCCTTGAGGCCGAGGTAGAGCACCAGCGCCGAGGGCACGAAGAAGATCAGGCTGCCCATCTCCCGGCTGAGGCCGTACTGGCCGAAGAAGTCCGACATGATGTTGCCGCTGCCGGTCATGTAGGCAACCAGGGCGCCGTAGCCGTTGGCCGCGATGGCGATGAAGATCAGCCATCCGCCCAGCGGGCCGAGATAGCGGCGGGACAATCCGCTCAGCTGCTTGTTGCCACGGGTCCGCAGGCAGGCTTCGGCCACGTAGAGCATCGTGATGATGCAGAAGAGGCAGGTCAGGGCCAGGCAGGCCAGAAGGGGGATGTAGCCGACTTTCCGTGCTGCGAACGCCATGCTCAGCACACCGGCGCCGATGTTGGTGCCGATGATGATGGCGAGCGACTCGAGGGAGCCCAATGCATGGGCCTTGAGCCCGGACTCTGCCTCGAATTTTTCCGTCATACCCACGTATTGTTTCCTCTCTTGTCTGGGCTTGGGTGAATGTCCTCGGGCTCAGCCGAGGATCAGGTAGGTCTTGCGTACGGCCTGGCGAATGGTCCAGGTGCCCTGGGTGTTGGCGGTGAAGTACAGGGCGTCGCCCGCGCGAAACTCGATGGTTTCCCCGTCATCGGGGGTGAAGCTGCCTTCGCCGCTGACGATGTAGCTGTACTCGGCTTCCATCACCTGCCGGCGGAACTGGCCGGGGCTGCATTCCCAGACACCGGTGCTGCCCTTGCCGTCTGGCACGTTACGGTGTCCGGCAGTGCAGGCATGGGCCACGGGCTGCCCGAGCGGGGCGCCCACCGGGGTCGGGGCGGTAAAGCTGGAGTCGTCGTCCAGGCGGATACGTTCGAGGGGCATGTCGGGTTCCTCAGGATTTGTCTTCGAGTCCGGCGGGCGCGAAGCGCGCGAGCATCCGGTCCAGTGCTGCCGGCGTGGCGCCGGCCAGTTCCGCGCGTTCCTTGCGGATCACCGCGTTGCGCACCATGGAGCCGCCGATGTAGCGCAGCGGTTCCGGGGGGAAGCGCCGGCACTGGCGTTCCACCAGGGGGCAGCGGCTCCACTGGTCGTCGCGGCCCAGGGCGAGGCTGGCGAGGATGCGTCCACCCAGGCGGCTCGGGCCCACGCCGTTGCCGCTCCAGCCGATGCCGTAGTGGATGTTGGCCTGGCCGCCCAGGCGGCCGAAGATAGGCAGGCTGTCGTAGGTCCGGTCGATGGGGCCGGACCAGCGATGGGTCAGGCCCACGTCGCCGAGCATGGGGTAGGTGCGGCGCAGGTCCGCTTCGGTGAGCAGCAGGCTGGCCGGGTCTTCGCTGAATACCTGGCCGATGCGCGAACCGTAGGCGATGGCGCCGGTGCCCTTGCCGAAGGCGATGCGCCCGTCACGGGTAGTGCGGTAGTAGTCCACCATCAGTTGCGAATCGGTGATGGCTTCGCCGCCGCTCCAGCCAGCCTCGGCCAGGCGCTCGGGCACGGCCTCGGTGACCACGATGGAGCTGTTCACCGGCACCATCAGCTGGGCCAGTTCCGGCAGCGCGGCGGCCCAGGCATTGGTGGTCAGTACCAGGTTGGTGGCCTCGACCTGGCCCTGGGCGGTGGTGACCCGGACCGGCTCGCCGGGGCTGATCCCGGTCACGCCGGAGTGCTCGTGGATTTCCACGCCACGGGCCAGCGCAACCCGACGCATGCCCCGCGCCAGCAGTGCCGGCTGTACCGTGGCGTTGCTGCGCTCGAACACACCGGCCAGGTGCACGGACGAGCCGGTGCGCCGTGCCACTTCCGCGGCGTCGAGGCGCTCGAAGGGTTGCACGCCCAGGCGCTCGCAGGCAGCCAGGGTGCCGTTCCAGGTGTCGACATGCTGGGGTGTGGTGGCCGTCCACAGCCAGCCGCTCTGGCGGAAGTGCGCGTCGATGCCGTGCTCGGCGCAGAACTCGCCGAGCTCGTAAATCGCACGCTCGGCGCTGTCGCCGAGGAAGCGTGCCTGGCGCTCGTCGCAGAAGCTGCGCAGGGTGCCGATCTTCGGCCACCAGGACATCACGAAGCCGCCGTTGCGCCCGGAGGCGCCGCCGCCGCAGACATCTTGTTCGAGGAGCATGACGCGGGCGTCCGGCTCCAGCTGTTTCAGGGTCATGGCCGTCCAGAGGCCGACGAAACCGCCGCCGACTATCAGCACATCGACCTGGTGCCTGCCCTTCAGCGGAGGCGAAACGGCGGCTTTGGACGCAGGCGAGTCCATCCAGTAACTGGGTTTCAGGGGAGGGGTGAGCGTTAGTTTCATTGTGAGGCCCCGGTTCATGGAATCTTGGAGCCACAGTGTCGAGGCCCGGGGCGGGTGCCACAATTCAGCGTGATTAGGAAAACAGATGACCTGTTCGTACTTTCGTATGAAGCGTCGCGAAGGCACTGGCGCGGCTAGAGCGCGCCGAGCCGCTGCCCATGGTCCAGCTTGCCGGTGATGCGCTGGATGATCTGCGCTTCGTCCATGCCCCTGCCAAAGTGGTCCAGGTAGCGGCCCTGGCTATCGAGCAGAAAGAGGAAGGTCGAGTGCTCCAGCATGTAGTCGCCGGCATCGCCGAAGGGCACTTTCTTGTAGTAGACGTGGTACAGGTCGGCGAGCTTGGCGATGTTCTCCTGGGGGCCGGTGAGGCCGACGAAATCCTTGCCGTAGTAGGCCATGTAGCCCTTCAGTCGGTCGGGTGTGTCGCGCTGCGGGTCGAGGGTGACGAAGATCGGCCGCAGCTCTATGGCCGTGGATTCGCGCACGGCCTTGGCCAGCTTGGCCATGCGTGCGAGGTCCGTGGGGCAGATGTCGGGGCAGCTGGTGAAGCCGAAGTAGAGCAGGGCGGGTTTGCCCAGGTAGGTCTGCTCGTTAACCGCCTGGCCATCCTGGTCGATCAGGCTGAATGGCCCGCCGATGTCATCGCGGGCCAGGGCCGCCTGGCTGCCGGCGACCGCCAGGCACAGGCTCAGCAATAGAGACCGAAGCATCAGTAACCTCCCGAGTAGGTGATGGCGAGGCCGAGGATGTTGTCGTTCTCTCCATCCTGCTTTTGCGTGCCGGCCGAAACGCCGATGCTGAGCTGGCCGGTCAGGGCGTAGGTGACGCTCAGCTCGTTGAGGTAGTCGTGGGTATCGCCACCGCCGGTGTCGTTGGGGCGGCGCTTGTCGGTGCGGGTCAGGCCGAAGGCCCAGAGCCCGTAGTCGAGGGTCAGCGAGGTGGTCAGGTAGCGCGTGTCGTTGCCCGGAATGGCGCCCTCGTTGTCGACGTCGGCGTACTCGATGAAGGGCACCACATCGAGGTATTGGCCGCTCAAGGTGGTGTCCAGGTCGGTGGAACGGGGCACGGCGTAGATGTAGCGCAGCGATGCCAGGTTGACGACCTCGTCGTCCGCGCTGCCATCCACCCCGTCGAAATCGCCACCCTGGTTGCGCATCTGTCCGGCCTGCAGCTCCAGGAAGGGCAGCGCCGGGATCGCCAGCCAGTTCACAGCCACCGCGTAGGAATTGATCTTGCCGTTGTTGGCCGGGCCGCCGTCGTTGCGGTCCACCTGCTGGCCGGATTGGAAATACGGACGGCTGAGCACGCTGGTGTCCTGGCGGTAGAGCGTGAGGTCGGTCTCGATGACTCCCAGCTGGTCGCCGAAGAAGCGGTAGGCGAAGGTGCCGCCGAGCATGCCGTCCAGGTCGTAGACGGCGACGAAATCACTGGTGTAGAGGCCCGGCGCCGCATCCTGGGCACGGCCGATGGGCACCTGCACCAGGCCCAGACTGAAGCTGTAGCGGCTGCTCTGGTAGTCGTAGGCGAGCTCGTTGACCTGCAAGCCGACATCTTCGAAAAAGCGGTCCTCGCCGTCGTTCGGCGGGTTGATCGGGTTGAGCTCGGTGGTCAGGTGGATCTGTGAATCGGTGCTGAAGCGCAGGTAGAAGGTGGCGTTGATGTCCGGGTAGCCGTCCGTGGTGGTGCGCGAGGTACCCGGTGTCGAATGGTCGGCGCGGGTGAAGTCGTACTGGAAGGTGGCGTCGTAATCCATCCCGACATTGGGGTACTGGCCGCTGTCGGCGCTGGCCGGGCCGGCGTTGAGCAAGGCACCAAGCAACGGCGCCCCCAGGAACAGGGGGGAAGAGCGAAAGAGAGTCATGTCGGTATCTCCGGCGCTAGCGGCTGATCTGATCGGTCGTCTTCGACGCCTCTCGACCCGTGTTGCGCAGGTAGGCGCAGGTTTCGTTGTTGCCGTAGAGCCCCCCAAGTGGGGCGAGCTTGACCGCCTGCTCGTAGTCTTCCGGCTTCACCACCTGGATCGCCTGCATCATGCCGCCGTCCTCGTGTTCGAGGATGTGGCAGTGGTAGACGAACTTGCCGAGCATCACCGGGTCGCGGAAGGGGATGCGGATGGTGATCGAGCCGGTGGCGGGGATGAACACGTTGTCGCGGTAGCCGGTGAAGGGCACCGGCACGCCATTGATCTTGGTGACCTGGAAGTCGGTCTGGTGGATGTGGAACTGATGCAGCTCCTGGGACGGGTTGTTCAGCGTCCACTCTTCCAGGTCACCGAGCTTCACCGTGGTATCGACCCGGTCCAGCTCGAAGCGCGCACCGTTGATGAGGAAGGTGTTGGGTTCGGTGGCCGAGTCCTGGAAGGCGAAGGAGCGCTGGTTGGCCACGGGTTCCTTGGAGAAGTCCTCGGACTGCGGGTAGGTGGCGATGGTCGGCGTCGCCACCGAGGCGCCGGCCGAACGCAGGATCGCCAGCTGCTCGCCCCGGTAGGAGTCGCCCGCTGGGCCAGTGTTGCCGGAGCCCAGCTCGATGGGATGGTCCCCCGGCGCGGGGCCGACCACCAGCACGCTGAAGCGCGCGGACGGGCCGATCAGCAATTCGTCGGTGACCACCTCCTGGTTCACCGTATTGCCGTCACGGGAGAGCACCTGCATGTTCTGGCCGTTGATGCGGATGCGGAAGTACTGGTTGGCGGCGATGTTGAGGAAGTGCCAGAGCTGCATCTCCCCCGGCTTGATGTCGATCACCGGCAGGGCCTGGCCGTTGATGGTGCGGATCGACGGCGCGCTGGTGATGATCTCGCTGGCGACCTTGCCGGTGAGGGTTTTCTGGAAGTTGCGCAGGACCAGCACGCGCTCCTGGATGCCCTTCAGCTCGGGAAAGGGGTCGAGCATGCCGTCCACCAGGATCGGCCCGGCGATGCCCGCCGTCACCTGGCGCTCGGCGCCGCCGTGGAAGTGGCTGTGGTACCAGTACGCGCCAGGATGGTGGGCGGCCGGGATGGCGAAGTGGTACTGGCCTTTCTGGTGGGGCTGGGTTTCGCGGAAGATGCTGTCGCCGCCGTCCAGGGGTGTCACCGTCATGCCGTGGAAGTGCAGGTTGGTGAGCTCGTCCATGCGGTTGTCGAGGGTCAGGTCCAGCGCGCCACCCGCTCGCAGGCGCAACAGGGGCGAGTTGTAGTTGCCGTTGAACACCAGGGAGATATAGCGATCGTTGCCGATCATGACCGACTGCTCGGTGGCGGTCAGGGTCGCCTTGGTCACGCCGCTGGCGTCGTAGCTGAACTCCGGCGGCGCGGCCAGCGTGGGGGAGGGCGTTTGCGCCGCCGCCTGGCCGGAGCAGACCGCAAGGCCTGCAAGGAGCAAAACCGCGAGTCCATGCCTGGAGTCCAGGCGGCCATTGAGCGAGCAGCGCGGGTTGACCATGGGCATAGCTCCTTCGCGAGCATTTGAGTGCGACCTGGGCAACTGCAAACTCGAATGGAGCTTATGCGTCGGTACCGGCTTCGGTAGTAGCGAGGATGTCGTCTGGCGGAGCAGGGCTCAAACACCAGGCGAAGATGAATCCAGCGTAGATGATAACTGTCGCAATGTTACGAATCTTTTCGGGGCGGGAAGCGCATGGACTCGAATGCCGAATGACCGCGACACGAGTGAGCAACGCCGCCACGGACGGCGTACCCAAGGTTTCGGACGTATCGCTCTGTATCCGGCCTTCCCCCTCCCGCCATTCGCTTACAAATGCCACTGCTCACGGATACGCCACGGATACACGCCTGGGGCGAAATAGCCACACCCGAACGAGGTCAGCCCCGGCGCCTCGTTCCAGGGTTCCAGCGCCCCCGTGGCCCACTCGTGCGGCTTGCCGCGCCCCGTATCCGGAGAAGACCCCATGTCCCGTTCCCCCATCCAGAACAAAACCCGTATCGGCCTGCTCGCTGTCGCCCTGGTGGGCGGCATCAACCTGGCCTCCAGCGCCTTCGCGGTAGAAGCCTTGCCCCAGGGCTACCAACTGGCCGCCGCCGACAAGGCCGGCGAGGGCAAGTGTGGCGAAGGCAAGTGCGGCGCCAGCGAAGCCAGCGGCAAGACCACCCAGACCGAAGGCAAGTGCGGTGAGGGCAAATGCGGCGATGCTTCGTTCGCCCGCACCGATACCGACGACGACGCCCGTGTCTCGCTGAAGGAACTGCTGGCCGTGGCACCCCAGGGCGGCGAGGAATTCAAGGCGATGGACAGCAACAGCGATGGCTACCTGTCCGAGGGCGAGGTCTACAGGTTCCGCACCAACCAGTACATCGAAAACGGCAAGAAAGTGCCCACCGAGCTGTTCACCAAGCTGAGCCAGGCGAAGAACTGATCGGACTCCCCCCTCCCTGAGCCAGGGAGGGGGTCATACCCGCTGGAGACTGCCCATGACCGCTGCTTCGTTCCCACAGGGCGCAGGCCTTGGCCTGCGTCGCGCGTTGCTGCCCGAATTGCTGGCGATGGAGGCCGGTGCCGTGGACTTCCTGGAATGCACCCCCGACAACTGGATCAAGGTGGGCGGGCGCCATGGCGAGGGCCTGGCGCAGTTGGCCGAGCGTCATCGGCTGAGCTGCCATGGCCTGTCGCTGTCACTGGGCGGGCCGGCGCCGCTCGACCTTGAGCTGCTGCGGAACACCCGCGAGTTCCTCGACCGGCACAAGGTCGCCTTCTTCAGCGAGCACCTGAGCTACTGCTCCGACGACGGGCAACTCTACGACCTGCTGCCGCTGCCCTTCACCGACGAAGCCGTACGCCATGTCGCCGCGCGCATCCGCCAGGCACAGGACGTCCTGGGGCGGCGCATCGCGGTGGAGAACATTTCCTACTACGCCGCGCCCTACCAGGCATTGCAGGAGATCGACTTTCTTCGTGCGGTGCTCGAAGAGGCCGACTGCGACCTGCTGCTGGACGTCAACAACCTCTTCGTCAACTCGATCAACCACGGCTATGACGCCGCCGCCTACCTCGCCGCGCTGCCGGTGGATCGCGTGGTGTACATGCACGTGGCCGGCCATTACGACGAAGCCCCGGACCTGAAGATCGATACCCACGGCGCCAGGGTGAAGGACGCTGTCTGGTCCTTGCTGGAGCAGGCCTACCAGCGCTTCGGTGCGCTGCCGACCCTGCTGGAGCGCGACTTCAATTTCCCGCCCCTGGCGGAACTGCTGGGTGAGGTCGAGCAGATCCGCGCGCGGCAACTGGCCGCCAGCCCGTGGCCGGAGGTTCGCCATGGATAAGGTCCTGCATGAACAATTGATGAGTCTGGCGCGCCATGTGCGTGATCCGGGCCATAACCCACCGCCGCCCGGCATCGAGGCGCGGCGCCTGGCGGTCTACCGGCAGCTGTTCTTCGGCAATGTGCAGTCGTTGCTGACGGGGGGCTTCCCGGTGATGAGCGCCAGCCTCGGGGCCCGGCAATGGCGGGCGCTGATCGAGGTCTTCTACGCCCGGTACCGTTGCCGGACGCCGCTGTTCACCGAAATCGCCCTGGAGTTCGTCGAGTTTCTCGAAACCGCTGACGCCGCGCCACCGGACCTGCCGCCCTGGGCCGTGGAACTGGCCCATTACGAGTGGGTGGAGACCGCGCTGCTACTCAGCGACCAACAGGAGCCAGCCCATGATCCGGAGGGCGACCTGCTGGGCGGGGTACCCGTGCTGTCCGGTCTGGCGTGGCCGCTGGGCTACCAGTGGCCGGTGAGCGACCTGGGCCCCGGCCACCTGCCAACGCAAGCGCCCACCGAGCCGACCCTGCTGCTGGCGCGCCGCGGCGCGGACAACCAGGTGCACTTCTCGCGCCTGGCACCCCTGGCCCACGGGCTGCTCGCGTCCCTGCAGGCCCACGACCGCACCGGGCGCCAGCACCTGGCGGCACTGGCCGAAGCCATTGGCGTAGACCACCAGGCCATCCTGCCCCAGGGCCTGGCCCTGCTGGAAAACCTGCGCGCCCAGGGCGTGGTGCTGGGCACCCGCCGCTGAGCCGCAAACCCTCGCCGGTACCCACCGGCGCAATCCCTGTTGTCCAAGGAAACCTCGCAATGACCGCAATGCTGGAAAAGACCCTGTACACCGGCAAGACCCGCACCACCGGCGGCCGCGACGGCCAAGGCACATCTTCCGACGGCGAACTGGCGGTGCGCCTGAGCCCACCCGGCTCGGGTCGTCCGGGCAGCAACCCCGAACAATTGCTGGGCGTCGGCTGGTCGGCCTGCTTCATCGGGGCCATGCGTCGCGCCGGCCAGCAACTGGCCATCGACCTGCCGGACGACGTGGCCGTGGCCGCCGAGATCGCCTTGGGCAGTACCGCCGACGGTGGTTTCGCCCTGGCGGCGAAGCTCACCGTGGAACTGCCGGGGCTGGCCGGCGATGACAAGGCCCGGCTGGTGGAGGCGGCGCATCAGCTGTGCCCGTACTCCAAGGCCACTCGCGGGAATATCGAGGTGACCTTCGTTATTCCCTGAGGCTTTGCGAACAGCGTTGAGTGCTGCGGACGAGTCTTCAGCCGAGCTGCTTTGCGCGTGGGCTGCGGGTTTTTGTTTCGCCTTCCCAGGCGAGTCCCTTTTGGCAGTCGCCCCAAAAGGAACCAAAAGGGCTTGCCCCACCATCCGGGTTTGGCTGCGCCAAACTCCCCTCCCTGCATCGTCGCTCCGGGGGCACGGCGCGAAGGGCCATCCATGGCCCTGCGCGCCTCTCGCGGCATCCATGCCGCTCGTCCCCCTCCACAACGATTCCGCTCGGCCTCCTGAAGGGACGGTTTGCGCGGCGTCATCTTCTCTGCCCTATTTCAGACCTGATCAGGCATCAGTAACGTAGGATGGGTTGAGCGAAGCGATACCCATGCGGTTCGTTGGAGCTGGTAGGTGTCACAGGTGCACGCCTGACTATCCAGGGTTGCTGAGCCGTCAGGATTGTCCTGATTCTTTTGTGGGGGCGAATTCATTCGCTAACCGGACCGCAGGTTCGGCCTTCGCTATCGATTGGGGCAACTGCGTTGCCCTTCGCGAATGAATTCGCCCCCACAGATGCAGAACACCGCGCTTCGGCGTCCCGCAATCCGTAGGATGGGTAGAGCCTGCGAAACCCATCGCACCACACCGCATGAGTTTCCCTTCGCTCGCGGCACACCGCTCGGCCGATCCCGCAAGCTGATGCCCAATCATTGCCTGACCCTGTGTAGAAGAAGTGGGGCAGCGACGTAGGATGGGTTGAGCGAAGCGATACCCATGCGGTTCGTTGGAGCTGGTGGGTATCAAAGGCGCACGGAACGCTACCCTGACCATCCGGGGTTGCCGGGGTCTTCAGGATTGTCCCGACTATTTATGGTGTCGTGCTCGCTCCAGCCATGAAAAAGGGAGGCCAGGCCTCCCTTTTTTTCCGCTCAAGCGCTTACCACTTACCGGTACTCATCCCGCCATCCACCGCCAGGACCATGCCCGTGGTGAAACCGGCCTTGGCCAGGTACAGCACCGCATCGGCGATTTCCTCGACTGTTCCGACCCGGCCGGACGGCGCCAGGTTGTTCAGGAACTCACGGGCGGCCGGGTCGTGCATGGGGGTGTCGATGATGCCGGGGGCCACGGCGTTCACCTGGATGTTGTCCCGGGACAGTTCCAGCGCCAGGGCGCGGGTCAGCTGGTTGATGCCGCCCTTGATCAGCACCGGCAGGGCCGCGGGCACATCGATGTTGGGCTGGAGCGCCACCGCCGCCGAGATGTTCACGATATGTCCGCCGCCTTGCTGCTTCATGTGGGCGACCGCCGCCTGGGAGGTGTAGACCACGCCCTTGAGGTTGGTGTCCAGCAGGGATTCCAGGTCCTCCGGGCTGTAGTCGACGAAGGGCTTGGGCAGGAAGAAACCGGCGTTGTTGACCAGCACCTCGACACTGCCGAAGGCTTCGACGGCGGCGGCCAGGAGCTTGCGCGCGCTGGCCGGGTCGGCCACGTCGCCGGCCACGCCGACGAAGTTGTGCGGATTGCCCAGGCTGGCGGCGGCTTCCTGCAACCGCTCGACGGAGCGGGCGCTGCCGACCACGTTGTAGCCGTTGTCGAGGAAGGCCTTGGCCAGGCCCAGGCCGATACCGCTGGATGCGCCGGTGATGATGACGGTTTGCTTGCTCATGATGGGTTCCTCACAGGAAGGGTTGGTGGCTTCTGTCAGCGGGTCGGGGGAGGTTTGCCGCTGGTGAGGAGGACTATATTTGTGCCTATCCTGAGGATAAATCCGAGCTCCGACACATCAATTGATACCCGGTGTAATGAATCATGAAGCGTCACTTTGACGATATCCAACTGGGCAGCATCGAACTCTTCTGCCTGGCCGCGGAAGAGGGCAGCTTCACCGCGGCGGCGCTGTCGGCGGGGGTCACCCCGGCGGCGGTGAGCCGGTCGATCTCACGGCTGGAGGAACGCCTGGGCACCCGCCTGTTCGTGCGCACCACCCGCAGCATCCGCCTCACCGAAGGCGGGCGCTCCTACTTCGAGCAATGCCGCCAGGCGCTGACCCAGTTGGTCGAAGCCGAGCGCGAAGTCATGGGCAAGCAACTCGAACCCAGCGGCGAGCTGCGCATCAGCATTCCGACTACCTATGGCCACTACCGCATCCTGCCGCTGCTGTCGCGCTTCAGGGCGCGTCATCCGGGGGTGCGGATCGATATCCACCTGAGCAACCGCAACATCGATTTCGTCGGTGAAGGCTACGACCTGGCGATCCGCGTGCGTGCCCAACCCGACTCGACCCTGATCGCGCGGCATCTCGAAGATGCGCGGCTGGTGGTGGTGGCCACGCAGGAGTACCTGGCCCGCGCGGGCACGCCGCAGACCCTGGACGATCTCGAACAGCACGACTGCATCCAGTACGAGCTGCCCAGCAGCGGGCGGCGGATTTCCTGGTTGTTCAATGAAGGCGGCAAGGAGCGGGAGATTCTCGCCGCCGGCAACTACTGCTGCTCCGACGACGTGCTGGGTGGGGTGACCCTGGCCAAGCATGGCGCGGGCCTGTTCCAGACCTACCGCTTCATTGTCGAGAAGGAACTGGAGGAGGGCAGCCTGGTGGAAGTGCTGCCGGCATTCGCCGGGCGCTCCCGCCCCTTTACCTTGCTGTACCCCCACGGCCGTCATGTGCCGTTGCGCCTGCGGGCCTTCATCGACTTCCTGATGGAGTGCAAGCGGGAGTGGCGTGTCTGAGCGGCCCTTCAGGCGCGCCGGTCGTTAGGGCGGGGGAGTTTTTTCACGGGTGTCGAATGGCTGCCGCATCGATGTTCGAAAAACCGCTGGTACTCATCGATCGCCGCCAGCTCAACGGCGCAAATACGCTGGAACTCCAGGACCTGATCCGCCGACCAGGGCACCATCGCTCGCTCCAGAAACGCCACCATGGCGATATGGGCCGCCGAGACGTTCAGCGAGAGGCGGCGCAGTTCCGCCCAGAGGAAAGGATTGTTCATTGAACACTCCGGATACGTCATTCGATGGGTCGACGTACATCCAACAGCACTAGCCCAGGCCGTCAGGTCATGCTCGGGAAATCAGCGCAATTACGACCAAAGTCTGATAGGTCGAGCTGTCTGACGCACGCAAAGGTCATGCCTGAATCCCGTGACGGACAGGGCGGAAATCGAGGGGCGCGCCAGGGATTGAAACTTCATGGGAAATAAGCAGATACAACTAAGGCCAGCGTCGGACTAACGGCCATGAACCCCCACTTCTGGTTTAAAAAATACCCAGTTTCGGGGCCACCATGGGGACGCCGAAATGTTCTTCCATTGCGGGTTGATACAGGGGAGTGGGGGAAGTTCGCCCCGTGTTCGGGGATTGCGTGAATTCAATATCGGTAAACTGGATAAGTTTGAATGTCCTTTGTTTTCAATGAGATAAGTTCTTCGTAGTTGTTCCGCTGGAATGTGACAGTCTCTTGACCGTTACAGGCGCCGGTATTTAATGAGCACGACGCCAGCTCCCGGCCACCCAGCAGTCCACCATCAGCCCGTTCGGGAAAGTCAAAGGCGTCAGGGAGGAGCCTTGAAACTGGTCCGTTCGAGCGGGGTGCAAAGGAAGTCGCCGTATGGTCGGCGCCTTTGCCCCCTCACCCATGGTCCACCCCAGTCATTGCCGAGTACTTCGGCGCGCCCGCCCGAGTCACTCACCTAACCACCGTAGACAACGCGCAGTCCGCTGCCTGTGCGAGGACGTCGTCTGCCTGAAAACCTTGATACCTGAGCAATAGGCCATGCGCCCTTGCCGGCGAATGGCCCATAGGGGCGCTTTGCCTCAAGGAAAGCAAAATGATCACCGTGATCAAGCAAGATCTGGCCTTCATCCTCGATCAGATAGTCATCGCCGAGCGCCATGCCGCCGGTGAATCCCTCTACGACCTGGTGGGCAATCCGCTGTTGCCCATGGGGCTGCGCACGGTCAATGGCACCTGGAACAACCTCGTCCCCGGCCAGGAGAACTACGGCTCGGCGGACCAGACCATGCCCCGCCTGCTGGCGCCGGAGTTTCGCGACGCCGAGTTCGGTATCGACGGTCCCGGCGCACCGCCCGGTTTTCCCGGCAGCGGTACGCAAACCTCCTATGAGCAGACCAGCGGCTACGTGGTGGACTCCACCCCGCGCACCATCAGCAACCTGATCTCCGACCAGACCACCGCCAACCCGGCCGCCGTGGCCGCCGCCAATGCCACCGAGGGCAGCTTCGCCTTCGACCACGACGGCAACCCGGACACACCGGACCTGCTGTTCATCCCCAACGTCGCGCCGGACGAGGGTATCTCCGCGCCCTACAACGCCTGGATGGCGATCTTCGGGCAGTTCTTCGACCACGGCCTGGACCTGGTCAACAAGGGCGGCAGCGGCACCGTGTACATCCCGCTGAAGCCGGACGACCCGCTCTACGATCCCACCTCCAACACCAACTTCATGCTGCTCACCCGCGCCACCAACCAGCCCGGTGCGGACGGCATACTGGGCACCGCGGACGACGTGCGCGAGCACGTCAACCAGACCACGCCCTTCATCGACCAGAACCAGACCTACACCTCCCACGCGTCCCACCAGGTGTTCCTGCGCGAATACGAAATGGTGGAAATGCTCGACGCCAACGGTCAGCCGGTGCTGGTCCCGGTGGCCACCGGGCGCATGCTCGACGGCGCCAACGGCGGCCTGGCCACCTGGGCCGACATCAAGCAGCAGGCCCGCGAAAAACTGGGCATCGATCTGACCGACGCCGATGTGACCAACCTGCCGCTGCTGGCCACCGACGAGTACGGCCGCTTCGAGCGCGGGCCGAACGGGTTCGTCCAGATCGTCACCGCCGCCGGCCTGGTGGAAGGCAATCCCGCCGCCCCCCTCAGCACCGCCGGGGCGATCCGCACGGGCCATGCATTCCTCGACGACATCGCCCACGCCGCCGCGCCGCGCAACACCGATGGCAGCATGAAGGTGGCCGACAGCGACGACGCCCTGGGGCTTGGCGGCGCGCCGGTACCCAACCCGAACTTCGACCCCACCCAGCCGATCGGCCCGGGCAACCTGCCGACCCTGGCCAGCTACGACAACGAACTGCTGGACGCCCACTACATCACCGGTGACGGGCGCGGCAACGAGAACATCGGCCTGACCGCCGTGCACCACGTCTTCCACTCCGAGCACAACCGCCTGATCGAGCAGATCAAGACCACCCTGCTGGAAGATGGCGACCTGGCTTTCCTCAACCAGTGGCTGCGCGTCGACGTGGCCACCTGGCCGGCTAGCCAGGCCGAGATGGACGCCCTGGCCTGGGACGGCGAGCGGCTGTTCCAGGCGGCGCGCTTCACCAACGAGATGCAGTACCAGCACCTGGTGTTCGAAGAGTTCGTCCGCAAGATCCAGCCCTTCACCGACGTGTTCCTGGTGCAGCCCAACGTCGAGCTGGACCCGGCCATCGTCGCCGAGTTCGCCCATGTGGTGTACCGCTTCGGCCACTCCATGCTGAACGAGACGGTGGACCGCCTCGACATCAACATGCAGAGCGGCGAGCTGGGCCTGATCCAGGCCTTCCTCAATCCGGTGGAGTTCGGCAGCGCCGGCGACGCCGACGCGGCGGCGGGCGCGCTCATCCGGGGCATGACCCGGCAGGTGGGCAACGAGATCGACGAGTTCATCACCGGCGCGCTGCGCAACAACCTGGTGGGCCTGCCCCTGGACCTGGCCGCCGTGAACATCGCGCGCGGTCGCGACACCGGCGTGCCCTCGCTGAACCACGCGCGGGAACAGTTCTATGAAATGACCAACGACGCCAACCTCAAGCCCTACGTGAGCTGGGTGGACTTCGCCCTGAACATGAAGAACCCGGCGTCGATCATCAACTTCATCGCCGCCTACGGCACCCACGGCAGCATCACCGCGGCGACCACGGCGGCCGACAAGCGCGCGGCGGCCGAAGCCCTGGTGCTGGGCGGCGCCAACGCACCCGCCGACCGGGTGGACTTCCTCAACAGCAGTGGCACCTGGGCCGCCCAGGAATCGGGCCTCAACCTGGTGGACTTCTGGATCGGCGGCCTGGCCGAACGCAAGATGCTCTTCGGCGGCATGCTCGGTTCCACCTTCAACTTCGTCTTCGAAACCCAGATGGAGACGCTGCAGAACGGCGACCGCTTCTACTACCTGTCGCGCCTGCAGGGCCAGCACCTGCTGGGCGAACTGGAGGCCAACTCCTTCGCGTCGCTGGTGATGGCCAACACCGACCTGGGCGCGGCGGGTTCCTCGCACCTGCCGGGGGACCTGTTCGCCGCGGTGGACTACATCCTGGAGATCAACCAGGCACTGCAGATCGGCGCCGATCCCACCTGGAGCAACCCGATACTCCAGGCCCTGACACCCATGGTCGAGCGGGCCCCGGGGGTGCTCAAGTACTTCGGCGACGACCACGTGGTGCTGGGCGGCAGCGAGGGCAACGAGTTGCTGCTGGCCGGGACGGGCGACGACACGCTGTGGGGCGATGGCGGCAACGACACCCTGGAGGGCGGCTATGGCAATGACATCCTCCATGGCGGCGCCGGCGACGATGTGATCACCGATATCGGCGGCGACGACAACATCAAGGGCGAAGACGGCAACGACGTCATCAGCGGCGGCAATGGCATCGACCTGCTGTTCGGCGGCGCCGGCAAGGACTTCATCATCGGTGGCACCGACGGCAAGCAGGTGCTGGCCGGCAGCGGTGACGACTTCGTCTACGGCGGCGACGGCATCGACGCGCTGTTCGGCAATGAAGGCAACGACTGGATCGAGGGCGGCGCCGGCTTCGACTACATCGCCGGCGACAACGGCGACATCTTCTTCGAGAGCCGGGTCATCGGCCATGACGTGATCAATGGCGGCGGCGGTGATACCGACTACGACGCCGAGTCCGGCGACGACATCATGTTCCAGAGCGCCGGCATCCAGAAGAACATCGGCATGTGGGGCTTCGACTGGGCCGTGCACCTGAACAGCCCGGTGGTGGCCGATTCCGACCTCAACCAGACGATCTTCCCGAACATGCCCATCGAGGTGCTGCGCGACCGCTTCAGCGAAGTGGAAGCCTTGTCGGGCTGGAACCTCAACGACACCCTGCGTGGTGACGACCGGGGCAACGATCCCACCGCCGAGCCGGAGTTCATCCTCGACAACAACAACTTCCTCTCCCAGGCGGGGGTGGACCGCATCCACGGCCTGCGCGACCTGCTGGGCGACCTGATTCCCGACTACACGCCGGTGCCCGGCGTCGACCCGGAAAGCCTGATCGCCTTCAACAGCGGCAACATCCTGCTCGGCGGTGGCGGCAGCGACCTGATCGAGGGGCGCGGCGGCGATGACTTCATCGACGGTGACGCCTGGCTCAACGTCCAGCTGCGCCTGCTGGACGCCAACGGTGTGCCCATGGTGGACGCCAGCGGTGGCGAACTGCGCTTCGACAGCCTGGTGCAGTTGCAGACCCGCATGTTCAACCGCGAACTGAATCCGGGCCAGCTGGAAATCGTCCGCGAGATCCGCGTCACCAACAACCTGGGCGACCGCGACGTGGCGCTGTTCTCCGATGCCGCGGCGAACTACGACTGGACCCGCAACGACGATGGCTCCTGGACCGTGGTCCACGCCCGAGGCACCCAGCTGGACGGTACCGATCGCCTGCGCAACATCGAGGTGCTGCGCTTCCTCGACCAGGAAGTGTTCATCGGCAACCAGGCGCCGACGGGCACGGTGACCATCAGCGACACCTCGCCCACCGAAGGCCAGGCGCTGACCGCCACCCGCACCTTCACCGACGTCAACGGCACCAGCAATGCCACCTTCAGCTACCAGTGGCAGGTGTTCAACGGCCTGGCCTTCATCAACATCCTCGGCGCCGTCGCCGCCAGCTTCACGCCCACCCAGGCTGAAGTCGGCAAGGAGCTGCGGGTGATGGTCAGCTACACCGATGACCAGGGCAGCGCCGAGGTGGTCTATTCGGCGCCGACCCAGGTGGTTGGCGACTTCTGGAACGGCGTGGGCGCCACCTCCGATGTGCTGAGCTTCACCGCCGGCGACGATATCGCCCATGGCAACAACGGCAACGACCAGTTGTTCGGCCTGGCCGGCAACGACCTGCTCACGGGCGGCAGCGGCAATGACACCCTTCACGGCGAACTGGGTGACGACACCCTGCAGGGCGGTATCGGCAACGACACCCTGTTGGGCGGCGAGGGCAACGACACGCTCCAGGGCGACGCCGGCAACGACACGCTGGACGGCGGCAGCGGCGCGGACCTGATGCAGGGTGGCGCCGGCAACGACATCTACCTGGTGGATGATGCCGGCGACCAGGTCGTGGAAGAGCTGGCCGGCACGGCGGGCGGCACCGACCGGGTCGATACCAGTCTGTCCAGCTACGCCCTGGGCGCCAACCTGGAGAACCTCAGCTACATCGGCAGCGGCAACTTCACCGGCACCGGCAACGAGCTGGCCAATGTCATCACCGGCGGCGCCGGCAATGACGTGCTCGACGGCGGCGCGGGGGCGGACCGGCTGATCGGGGGTGCCGGCAACGACACCTATTACCTCGATACCACCGGTGATGTGATCGTCGAAGCCCTGGCTGGCGGCCAGGACCTCGCCTACTCACAGCTGCTCAGCTACATGATGGCCGCCAACCTGGAGGACCTGGTCTACACCGGCTCCAGCGCCACCCAGGTGGTGGGCAACAACCTGTCCAACCAGATCACCGGCGGGGCCCAGGCCGACGTACTGCTGGGCAATGGCGGCGACGACATCCTGGTGGGCCTGGACGGCGACGACTCCATGGATGGCGGCACCGGCGACGACCTGTTGCTGGGCGGGCAGGGCAGTGACTCGCTGATCGGCGGTGTCGGCAACGACCAGCTCGAAGGCCACCAGGGTGACGATTCGCTGTCCGGTGGCAGCGGCGATGACCTGTTGCTGGGCGGCGAGGGCGCCGATGTGCTGCGGGGCGAAACCGGCAACGATGTGCTGGTGGGCGGCGCGGGCAACGACCTGATGGATGGAGGGACGGGGAACGATATCTTCCAGTTCGCCGCCGGCTTCGGTGCAGACCAGATCATCGGCTTCGACAGCAACCCGGCCGGAGGCCAGGACCTGCTGGATATCTCCGCCCTGGGCATCAACGCGGCGAACTTCGCCGCCCTGGTCGCCATCAGCGGCACCGTCGCCCAGGCCACCGTGACCATCGGCGCCGACAGCATCACGCTGGTCGGCGTCAACGTGGCCACGGTCAACCAGGCGGACTTCGTCCTGGGCGCCTGAGGCCCGCCGCGCACCCGCCCAGCCCGGCACTGGCTGGGCGGGTCGCATCGCATCAGCGCGCTGGAATGAACGCCACCGAGGTGTCGGCCATGAGCTGGCACAGGTACGCGGCCAGGGTTTCGCGTAGCCAGCGGTGGCTGGCCTGGCCGTCCAGCCGCGCGGGCCAGATCAGGCCGAAGTCGAGCGCGGGAACTTCGAAGGGCAGCGGCACCTGGACCATGTCCTGGTTGGCGCAGAGTTGCGCCGCAATATGGGTCGGCAGGGTCACCAGCAAATCGCTGTCACCGATCAGGCGCAGGGCGCCGTGATACATCGGCACTTCCAGGCGAATGGGCCGGTACAGCCCCTGGGACGCCAGGAGGTCATTGATCAGCTGGCCGCGCTCGGTGCTGCTGACCACATGGGGATAGCTGCAATAGTCCTCCAGGGTGAAGGCATCGCCGGCTTTCGGGTGACGCGCACTCATGACGCAGACCATCTGATCCCGGTAGAGCGGCTGGTGCCGCGAATGGGGCGGCAATTGCTCCAGGGTGGTCAGGCACAGGTCGATGCGGCCGGCAGCCATGCCTTCGGCCATGTGCTCATCCAGATGCAGCAGACGCAGGGAAAGCTTCGGCGCCAGCGCATGCAGGTGGAGGAAAATCTGCGGCAGCAGGTATTGCGACTCGTAGTCGCCGGCCACCAGGGTGAAGCCGTGCTCGCAGGCAGCCGGGTCGAAGGCCGAATGCTGCAGCAGTTGCTCGATGTCCTGCAGCACCGCATCCACCTGCGCGCGCAGGTCCATGGCCAACAGGGTCAGCTGGGTGCTGTTGTCGATCCGCACCAGCAAGGGGTCGTCGATCAACTCCCGCAGCTGCGCCAGGGATTTGCTCATGGCCGACTGGGTCACATGCAGGCGCTGGGCGGCGCGGGTGACGCTGCCTTCGGTGAGCAGGGCCTGCAGGCTGAGCAGCAGGTTCAGGTTGATCTTGGCGAGGTTCATGGGCATCGGTCCGGTATCGCGAGGCAGCCAGGGGGCCGCGCTGTCCGGCACGGCCCCCTTGGGTTTCAGAGCTGATAGTACAGGCCAACGGCCCAGGTATCGTCGTTGCCGGAGTAGCCGACGCCATCGAAGTGATTGCCGTAGTCGTACTGGTACTCCAGCCAGACCAGGGCCTTGTCCTTGATGAAATGGTAGGAAAGGCCGGGAATCACCGTCTTGCGCTCGTAGCCCTGGCTGCGATGCCCGAGGTAGGTCAGGTAGTTGGTGTTGAGGTGCACCCGCCAGCCACTGTCGAAGTGGTAGTGGCCATACACCTGGGTACCCAGGGAGTCGTAGAACTGGCCGTTCTCGGCGATTTCCCAGTTGTCGCCGTGGGCGAGGTTGGTGGCCAGGAACAGCTTGCCGTCCTCGTACTTGGCGCCCAGCAGGGACAGGTGGCCGGTGTCGCCTTCGGCGATGCCGTGTCCGGGCGTCACGTCGGTGTAGCGGTTCTGGTAGTAGGCCGCGCCCAGCTGCACGTTGGGCGCCGCGTCATACACCAGGGAGCCGCCCATGCTCTGGTCCAGCGAGGCGTTGACGCCGTAGCCCAGGTCCTTGTGGGTGCGTTTCGGCTGGGCCTGCAGGGCGTAGCCCAGGCGGTCGCCGTAGCCATTGCGGTAGACCACCGCGTCCTTGGCCCGCGCGGTGCCGCTGGTCACGCCGTAGTCGGCGAAGTTGTAGGCGCCGAACGCCGCGCTGCCGAAGCGCCAGCCCATGTCGGTCCACCAGGCGACGTCGAACAGGGCGCTCCATTGCTGGCCCACGGCGAGGCTGCCGAAGCGGCTGTGGCTGATGCCCGCGTAGCCCAGGCGACGGTCGATGTCGTCGCCTTCATGGCGATCGGCGCCCAGGTCCATGCGGTAGCCCCATTCGCTTTCGCCGAACAGGCTCCAGTCTTCATCCAGCTTGGCCCGGCCCTTGAGTCCGAACCGCGAGGTGCCGCTGTCCCACTGATTGGTGGCGTCGCCGTAGACGGCTTCCAGGCGCAGCTTCATCCGCAGGTCGAAGCGATCGTCCTGGTAGAGGTCGAGGGCGTGGCCAAGGCTCGGCAGCGAGCAGCACAGGCCCAGGGCAAGGCAGATGCGGTGGTGCAGTGTCATTGTTGTTGTTTTCCTGACGTTATCGTTGTGCTGGCGCACGGGCGCCTGCCAGTCCCGTGGGGGCGGCTGGCGACCGCGCGCAACCTGGCGGCCCGCCCAGGAAAGGGCGGGTCGCGAGGATTGGCGTGGGGAAGGGGAGACTCAGTAGCTGAGTCTGATGGTCTCGGTGCTGTTGGCTTCGACGTCGGCCTGCTGCAGCCAGGTGCGCTTCTTGTCGAGATCGCCGTAGAGCTTCAGCTGGTCGTCGAAATGCTTCGAGCGGGCACCGTCCGGGGCGATGAAGCCGGACTGTCCGGGCGCCACCACCTCGTAACCTTCGACACCCTTGGCGGTGAACACCGTCAGGTTGTTCTCGGTGCCACGGTTCATGGCCAGCTTGATGCGCATTTCTTCACTGTTCTCGGCCTGGGGCACGCCGAGGAAGTTCTTCGCTGCGTAGGTGATATGCGCCACGCCGCTACGCCAGGCCTGCATGTCGGCACCTTGCGTCTTGCCCAGGTCATCCAGCCCCTGGCGCAGCGCCTGCAGCATCAGGGCGTCGACATCCTTGCCGCGGAACAGGTCGAACGATCCCGTCTTGCCGGACTCGCGGGCCTGCATGGCCTGGTGCACCACCTTGGTCCCCACCTCGATGTTCTGGCTGCCCGGCGTGCTGGCGCCGGCGTCCAGGTAACCGGTTTCGAGGAACCAGGGCGCTTGCTGTGCAGGCAGGGCATCCCCCTGGGACAGCGCCAGCATCTGCTTCAGCCAGGCACGGAAGATAGGCGTGGCGGGGCTGTCGTAACGCTGGTCGGCGTCGTTGTCACGGTCCTGGTAGTTCCAGTGGGCGAGAATGTCCGCCGCTTCACGCAGGCGTGGGTCGTCGCTGGCCGAGGCGACCTTGACCAGGCGCGGCACGAAGAAGCGCGCGTTGGGGTCCTCGAAGGCGGCATCCATCATCAGGTCCCAGGCCTGCTGCGGGGTAAAGCGTTCGCGGGCCTCGAGGCGGCTGAACAGTGCCTTGACGCGGTCCGCGTCGTTCCACGAGTACCACCATTCATCCGGGCTGGGGAAACCTTCGGCCGGGCGATTGTTCCAGTTGGCGATATAGCCGGTGGACGGGTTGTAGACCTGCGGGTTGCTGGCGAAGGGCATGAAACCCTGCCATTCGTAGTCGCCGTTGCCGGGCACCGGCAAGCGGTGGTCATGGCCCTGCACGCGTACCGGGTAGCGCCCGCCGAGGGCGTAGCCGATGTTGCCGCGCTGGTCGGCGTAGTACCAGTTGACGTTGATCGCCGATTGGCTGACCTGGGCGGCCCATTGCTCATGGTCCCGGGCCTTGCCGACCTTGTTCCAGGCCATCAGCGTGGCCACCTCTTCGCCCTCCCAGCCACGGCGCTTGGCATAGGCGACACCCTGTTCCGGGCGATAGTCCACCACGGCGCCCTGGACGCTCCGGTACAGGGTGACTCGCTCGGGCTTGCCGGCCTTGACCGCGATGGTCTCGGTGCGGGTCTCGAACGGGCGGTAGCGGCCCTGGAACAGATACTCCCTCGGGTTCTGCGGGTTGAGCTGCAGGCGATAGAGGTCCACGTTGTCGCCGGCGCCCCAGGTGCTGCCCCAGCTGATGTCGCGGTTGTAGCCGAACTCCACCATGGGGTAGCCGAACGGGCTGTTGCCCACGGCGTCATAGCCGGCGCCATGCAGGCCGATGGAGTAGGTGTAGGCGGGCTGGTAGAAGCCGAACTGCGGTCCGTTGAGCAGGATGGCCCGGGCGTCGGCGGTCTTCTTCGCGCCGAGCACGATGATGTTGCTGAAGGCCCGCTCCTTCGGTGCGTCCTGCAACTGGAACGGCTCGCTGCTGGCGAGCGCCTGGGTCGAGGCGGCTGCCGGCCTGGCTGCCTGGGCCGCCTTCGCCGGCACATAGGCCCCCGCGCGCAATGCGGGGTTCCATTCGCCCTTGGGCACGGTGGTAGGTGCGTTGGGGTTGTCCACCGACAGCAGCAGGTTGAACAGGGCCTTGCCGTCATGCTCGCCGTTCTTGGCGATCAGGCCATCCTGCAACTGCTGGTTGTCGAGTTCGGTGTTGTAGTCGCCGAAGCGATTGATCATCGAACCGATGAACACCATGGCGACATCGAAGGCGGTCCACTTCTCCGGTTCGAAGCCATTGTCGATGAACTGTTTAGGCATCAGTTGAGCGGGATTGCGGTGTATCTCGTCAATCCAGCCGTTGATGCCTGCGGCGTAGCCATCGAGTATGTCGAGATCGGTCTTCGGCAACTTCGCCAGTTGCAGGCGAATACTTTTCGGCGAGTAGTTCTGGCGAATGCCGATATCGAACTTCAGGTACTCCTGTCCCAGTACTTCGGCCACGCTTCCTTGGGTGCTGCGCCGGGACATTTCCAATTGATAGAGACGGTCCTGGGCAATGGCGTAGCCATACCCATAGAACAGCCCATGGACCTCGTCGGCGTAGACATGGGCCGTGCCGAACGAGTCCCGGCGGATGGTGACCTCGCCGGCGCTGGCAAGGGTTGGAGCCAGCAGGGCGGCACACAGCGCAGTGGCCTGCCAGGCGGTGAGCTTGCGTTGGAAACTGGGGCGCATTGCATCCTCTCTTGTAGTTATGACACGCAATTGCAGATTTATGGCTGAAAAACGGTGTCACAACTAAAGTGCTCCCAACAAATGAATTTAAAGACTACCCGGTAGTAGTTTGAGGAATGCCCTTAGTTGTTCTATCGAGCCCGGTGAAGTTCTCGAGAAAAGCCATGAATCGGGCGTTTATCGAACAACTACTGTTGCCATCGGGCTGTTGACTGGAACAGCATGTTTCGACCCCGGCTTAGTGCTGGTGGCGCTTTGGTAGTACGCTGCAGAAGTCCGTTGTACAACATGAAAATATAGATATGCGACGTTCTCACATTATTTGCTGAGTGCTCGTGAATCATTTGCTTTGTCTTTGGTCGGCAAGGCGCTCTAACAAGAACAAACCCTCATCGGAAGACTTTTCATGAAAATGCATGTCCCACTTTCCCTTGCGCTCATGGGCGCCGTTTCCTCTGCCATGTGCCAGGCCGCCGACACCAGTTGGGTGGACGCGGCGGTGGCTTCGGTCAACCCGCAAGTGATCGACCTGCGTCACACCATCCACCAGAACCCCGAGCTCGGGAACATGGAGGTGAAGACCTCGGCGCTGGTCGCCAAGCACCTCAAGAGCCTGGGCCTGGACGTGCGTACGGGCGTCGGCAAGACCGGCGTAGTGGGTGTGCTCAAGGGCGGCAAGCCGGGCCCCGTGGTCGCGCTGCGAGCGGACATGGACGCTCTGCCCGTGAAGGAAATGACCGGCCTGCCGTTCGCCAGCAAGGCGCAGGGCGTGCGCATGGGCAAGACCGTACCGGTGATGCACGCCTGCGGCCATGACACCCACACCGCCATGCTGCTGGGTGCGGCCAGGGTCCTTTCCGAGCATCGCGATCAGGTCGCCGGCACCGTGGTCTTCCTCTTCCAGCCGGCGGAGGAAGGGGCCGCCGACGTGGACGACTTCGACACCCACAGCGTGATCGGCGCCAAGGCGATGATCCGCGACGGCGCCCTGGATTCGCCGAAGGTCGAGGCGGTGTTCGGTGTCCATGTCATGGCCGGCCAACCCACCGGGCACCTCTACTACAAACCGGGCGCCGCGCTGAACAGCGCCGACGACTTCCGCATCACCGTCACGGGCGTGCAGACCCATGGCTCGGCACCCTGGTCCGGGGCGGACCCCATCGTCGCCAGCGAGAAGATCATCGATGGCCTGCAGACCCTGGTCAGTCGGCGAATCGACCTCACCAAGGGCATGGGGGTGATCAGCGTCGGCACCATCAATGGCGGCACCGCCACCAACATCATCCCGGAGACCGTCAGCCTGTCCGGCACCATACGCACCAACAGCCCGGAGATCCGCGACACCATCCTGACGAAGATGCCGAACCTGGTGGAAGGCATTGCCAGCGCCTACGAGACCAAGGCCAAGCTCGAGCTGGTGCAGTTCGCGCCGGTAACGGTCAACAACGTGGCGCTGACCGAAGCCATGGTGCCCGCGCTGGAGTTGGCCGCCCCCGGCAAGGTCGAGCGCCTGACGTCCTCCCTGTCACCCAGCGAGGATTTCTCCCTGTATGCGGAAAAGGTGCCGGGCCTGTTCGTGTTCCTCGGTGCGACACCCGAGGGAGAAGACATGAGCAAGGTGGCGAACAACCACAGCCCCTACTTCCAGGTGGATGACGCTACCTTGGCCACCGGAGTCAAAGCCCACGTGCAGTTCGTACTCAACTACCCCGGCAAGGCCGCCGGCAAGTCCTGATTGTGCGCCGGGCCTGGCTCGGCAATGTCAGAGGCCCAGGCCTGGAGACGCATCCTTGAACCACAGGCGCGCACCTTGCGCGCCTGCCTGGGCATCGAGGGCCGTGCCGGCCGGCAGGCGCATCCAGCTCAGTGGCCCGAGCTGGAAATCCTTGCCGGCGAGGCCGCCTTCGAGCACCAGCAGTTCCAGGCCGCGCGGGTTGTCCCGCCATACCGGCGAGGCGGGTTGAATGTCTTCCACCCAGACCCGCTCATGTTCGCTCTCGAACAGCAGCTGATGGCCGTGGTCATGCAGGGGCGTCACGGACTGCAGGCGATCCTCGGGGTGAAACTGCCGCAGCCGAACGAAGATCACGCAGCCCGCGTTCGACGCGGGCGTGTGACTGCTGCCGGGCGGATTGCGCACGTAGCTGCCCACCGGGTAGCTGCCATGTTCGTCCTCGAAGACACCCTCCAGCACCAGGAACTCTTCGCCTGCCGAATGCATATGGGCGCTGAAGTGGCTGCCGGGGGCATAGCGCACCAGGGAGGTGGCCCGCGCCTGCTCGCCACCCAGGCGATACAGGGGGCGCCGGTCCACGCCGGCGAGCGGGCTGGCCAGCCAGGGCAGGGTGGAGGCGTGCATGATCGCCGGCTGCGAGAGGTCGGCGTTGAGGCGTTCGGGGATCATGGTTCGGCCCTGTGGTTGCCAGTGATCATGGGGGCTCCTGCAAAGGTACTGCGCAAGGGCTTCGGAGCAGGATTCTACGCCCCATGGGGCGCGTACGCAGCGGTAGGCACGACGCAAGCCACCGCCCATCGCCTGGGCCACTACGGCAGCCGTTGCGCAGGAGCCTTGCCGGGCCTGTGCCCAGGCGTCACAGCTGGTTTGATGGCCTGGCGATTCTCATCACGCAGGCGCTCCCATAGGCTTTCGAGCATCCGACGCCAGGGCGCAAACACCGCGTTCTGCATGTGTGAAAACCGAGAGGCCTGACGATGACTGCTCCCGCCAAACCCGATGAACTAGCGATCCCGTACCAGCTGCCGCAGGTGCCCTTCATGACCCCGGACCTGGTTCTTCCCGGTGTCATGAGCCAATGGCTGGAAGATGATGAACTCTGGGTTCCGGTCACCAAATCGGTGTCGTTCAAGCCGCTCCTGCTCAACACCAGCGGCGGCTACTACATCAACCTGTTGCGGGTACGGCAGTCCGGCGTGCTGTCCCGTCACCGGCACACCGGTGGCGTCCACGCGATCGTGCTCAAGGGGCGCTGGTACTACCTGGAGCACGACTGGGTGGCCGAGGAAGGCTCCTTCGCCTACGAGCCGCCGGGCGAGACCCACACCCTCTACGTGCCCGAGGATGTGGAAGAGATGGTCACCTGGTTCCACGTCCAGGGTGGCTACACTTACGTCGATCCGCAGGGGGTCGCCGTTGGCTACGAGGATGTTTTCACCAAGCTCGAAAATGCCCGTGCCCACTACAAGTCCCTGGGTTTGCCGGACGACTACATCGAGCAGTTCATCCGCTAGCCTGGAGGGTCAAAGAACGCGCTTCGGCGCGTTTTTTAATGGTTGTCAGTGCGCGAGGTTCGGCGATGGATAATTACTCACAAATGCTCGCGTTCATCTGGGCCAACGAGTGCGGCAGCTTCTCGGCCGCCGCACGGGTCCACAACCTCACCCCATCGGCGGTCAGCAAGCTGATTACGCGGCTGGAGAACCGGCTGCGGGTGCGACTCTTCCAGCGGGGCTCACGGGTCCTGACCCTGACCGAGGAAGGGGCCGCCTACCTGCTGAGCGCCAAGGCCGTGGTCGAGGCCATGAACGAGGCCGATTCGGTGGCCGAGGCATTGCCCGCGCGGGTCGGCGGCACGCTCCGCATCCATACCATGACCACCTTCGCCAAACACCAGATCGTGCCCTGGCTGCCGGAATTCCTGGATCTGTATCCGGCGCTGGATGTGGAAATCCAGTTGGGCGCGCAGTTCGTGGATCATTTCGAGCAGGGCCTGGATATCGCCATTCACAGCGGGGTGCTGCCCAGTTCATCACGGGTGGCCAAGCGAATAGGGGAGTGCGAGTGGCTGGTCTGCGCATCCCCGGCCTACCTCGCCGAGAAGGGTGTGCCGGCTGTGCCGGCCGATCTCCTGGAGCACCGTTGCTTCAACTTCAGCTTCGTCAGCCCGTGGAGCAAGTGGTCGTTCGTGCAGGACGGCGAGGGCGTTTCGGTGCCCGTGACGCCCAGCGCCTCCTTCACCCAGGGCGACCTGCTGCGGGACCTGGCCCTGGCGGGAGCCGGCATCGTCAAGCTGGCCGATTTCCATATCGGGCCGGATGTGAAGGCGGGCACCCTGGTGCCCGTGCTGGAGGCCTACAAGTCGGGAATCATCGAACCGATCTACTTGTTGTACTCCGATAGAAAACACCTCAGTCCGCGTATTCGGGTATTCATCGAATTCTTCCAGGAGAAGTGGCGGCAGCATCCCTGGAAAGTTGCCTGATGAATATTCTTCGAATATATCCGCTGATGTACTGAAGTTCGCGTTCGGCGAACTTGATAATTCCCTCCTGATAAAACCATCCCGCCTGTTGCGCACAGGCGGGATGCTTTCGTTCGCCCCTTTTATTTGAACTTGGCGATTCCATAAGCGGAGCCTGCAGGATGACGCCGATAGGTAGGGTGCGCCGCGCGCACCGCCGCGATGTGCCTTAACCATCGCGCACTCCAGATACGCGGAGACGGCCTTTCAGGCACGTTTTGGCGCGCTTTCCACCTGTGAAGAAAATTCAAAGCTGCTGTGATTTTGCAGCTATTTCAATTGAATCCAGCAGGGATTTAAATCCTTCAACGGTGGCATCCAACACGCTTGTTGATACGGAGTCACCTGCGAATCCGACAGGGTAAGTCTGCACTGTCGGGGAACAATAAAAATAAAACCTAGCGGGAGAATATCCATGGGACTCGCCCAAGATAATGCTGCTGTCATTCCGTCGCTCAGCGGAGTTTCCAAAGGAGCTGGAGCCGCATCGTGGGGAGCAATGATCCTGCTCTGGCTGATCTACGCCATGGATGCGAACTCACGGCAGATGTTCTTCATGGTCCTGCCCTCGATCACCAGCGAGTTCAAGACCAGTGCTGAAATGACCGGTTTCCTTGCCGCGCTCATCACCATCGCCACCTCGTTGATCGCCGTGCCCTGCATGATGTGGGCCGACAAGGGCGGGCAGGGCTGGATGCGCAAGTATCGGCACCTGCCGATCGTCATCGCCTACACCCTGTTCACCTTCCTGACCGGGTTGAACTTCCTCACCGCCTCGCTGGGTGTCCTCGTGGCCCTGCAGGTGATTTCCCACGCCTTTGGCGGTGCCGGCGAGGCCATCGAAGTCACGTCGTTGTCCGAGTGGTGGTCCCGCGAGCGGCGCGGCTTCGCCCTGGGCCTGCACCACACCGGCTACCCCTGGGGCACCCTGATCGGCGGCCTGGCCATCAGCGCGCTGCTCAATGCCTACGGCCCGGAGAACTGGCGCCTGGCCTTCCTGCTGTTCCCGGTGCCGATGATCATCATCTTCACGATCTACTGGTGGTACTGCACCCCGAAGCGCTACGAGTCGTTCATCGCCCACGTACGCGACACCGGTGAAACGCTGCCGGCCTCCGGTACCGCCGAAACGGTCGTGGTGGCGCCCCAAGGCGCGCTGCGGTCCGCGCTGCGCAATCCGAACATCAGCATCATCGCGCTCATCTCGATGCTCGCCATCGTCGGCTACTTCGGGATCAGTTTCTGGTTGCCCCAGTACCTGGCATTCGTGGCGAACTACAACTTCGCCGAAGCCGCGGCCTATTCCGTGCTGTTCACCATCACCGGTGGTATCGGGCAGATCGTCTGGGGCTGGGTTTCCGACCGCGTGGGCCGCAAGTTCTGCCTGGTCATCGTGTTCGCCTGGCTGGCGCTGGGCATGTACCTCTTCCAGTTCTCGTCGCTGAGCCTGGGCTGGCTGATCTTCGTGCAGCTGTTCGCAGGCTGCGCGATGAACGCGCCCTACACGCTGCTCTATGCCATGGCATTCGACTCGGCCAAGCCGGGCACCGCCGGAATCGCCGGCTCGATCGTCAACGTGGGGATCTACGCCGGCGGCTTCGGCCCCTTCGTGATCGGCATGTTCATTGGCGCCGGCGGTGGTTTCGAACAGGCCGCGGGTTACCACTACGCGCTGTACTTCATGTCCGGGCTGATGCTGGTCGCCGCGCTGGCCACCATCTTCTTCACCCGCGAAACCACCGGGTGGTTCCTCAAACACGACAAGGCTCTGGTGACCAGGGCCTCGTGCAACATGGCGAGCTGAAATCGCCAGTCAATCCAACGCTGTAAACCGGCAATCCATAAGAAATTCCCTCGTGGGGATGTCCAACGCCAGGAGATACATCATGCTGCAAGCTTCCACTGCACAAGGTAAGAACATTCAGGTCAACGGCACGACCCTTTGGGTCGAGGACACCGGTGAAACCGATCTGCCCGTCGTGCTCTGCCTTCATTCCTGCTTCCTCGACGGCTCCATGTTCGACGGCGTGGTCCAGGCCGCAGCCGGCAAGTTCCGGGTGGTGCGCCCCGACTTCCGGGGGCAGGGCAAGAGCGCCTTGGACAACGTCGACATCATCACCATGGACAAGTGCGCCGACGACATGGAAGCGCTGATCGACGCCCTGCAACTCGACGGGATCAACGTCATGGCCCAGTCCATGGGCGGCGACGTTGCGTTCAGACTCATCTCGCGGCGCCAGGAGCGCTTCCGCTCCCTGGTGGTCGCGGGCTCCTCGGCCTGCGGCGAGCCGCCGGAGCAGGGCGCGCGCTTCGCCCAGTGGGTCGTGGATGCCGGCGATCGAGGGTTCGTCGGCGACATCCTCGAGATGACCATGGAAGTCATGTTCGGCAAGACCACCCGCAACAACCCCGAGAAACAGGAGCTGGTGGCTTACTGGCGTGACCGGATCGAGGCACTGCCCAAAGCGCTGCGCCCGGCCATGAAGGGCGTCATGCATCGCGAAAGCTCCGTCGAGCTGCTGTCGTCGATCCATATCCCGGTGCTGATCATCAACGGCGAGGAAGACATGCCGCGGCCGCCGGCCTGGTCCGACGAGATGAAGCGGGAACTGCCGAACTCCCGACTGATCCGGCTCAGCAAGATCGGCCACAGCCCGACCCTGGAGGCGCCCGAGCAGGTGCTGCCCGCCATCGTCGAGTTCTTCCACGAACCACGGGTGTGACGCAGGGGGTTGCGGCCGCCCGGCCGCAACCCTCCCGGTTATTGCCGCGTTCGGCTCACGTGACCATCGGCTCGCACAACCACCCCACGGAACCCCCTCGGGCCAATCCGCTGATCAAGGGGCATCGATCACAGTGCCCTTGTCGGGGGCCAGCCAGGGGTCAACGTGGAAACAGGAAGGTGATGGCCGCACGGAAGCCCCAGCCCTGCGGACCATCTCTCGTGCTGTCGACCCAGTAACGGGGGCCGGCTTGCAAGGTGAGAGGCTGGCCCCCGAGCTTCAGCAACTGGGTAACGGTCAGGTTGACCGGCACAGACCACTCGCGGGACTGCCAGTTGTAGGTCGATTCGCTGTTCACGCCGAACGTGGTGAGCGTACCCGTGGTGTACGACCAGAAGGGCTGCAAGAAGGTCTGGTTGACCTTCTCCTTGTCGTCCGCCGGGCTGCCTTCCAGGCCCCAGATGTGGTTGGCCAACATGCCGTGCGTCCAGCCATTTTCTTGCTTCAGCGCAACGGCGGTGGGCCCGAGACCCCACTGCTCACCGCTGAGCAGCTCATCGCTGCCGGTAGGGATCAGCAGTACCGGACCTGCACCGAGTATCCAGCCGCTTTCCGTGGGATTCTTCGGTGAGAAGAAGAAACTCTGTGTGATATCGCCAACCCCGGATTTATCCGCCGCGCCATTCGGTGCCAGACCGTGCTGGTGGATGACGGGGAGAATGGTGCGTGAGATGAGGTTCCAGTCGTCGTTCAACGTGAAGGGCAGCACCGGTTGGATATTGGTGAGGCTGCGCATGCCATCACCGGTTGGGCCCATCTTCTGGTCCCAGTTGTACTGCACTGGCAGGCTGTACATCGCCGCAATCGGGTTCTGCGCTTTCTTGGCCAGCTCCGCGGCGTCGTCGGCGTGGGCTGCTGGTAGCAGGAGCGGCCCCACAAGTGGCGCCGAAACGGTGAGTGCCCATCGCCGGGAAGCAGAGATCGCCATTGGTTACCTCCAGGAAGCCGGGCGAGCCGTTACCTTCGCCGCCCAGTTGATCGTTCGCGGTGCAATGCGCGGTCCAATAGGCTGACGTAGCCCCGTGAAGTGCATTGATGGCGCGCCGCAACCGATGACGCTTGGAGTCTAGGTGGCGTCGGATATGTCGCAAGGCAGACTGGAGGCTATGGGCAGCCGGGCTCCATCCGCTCTGAAGCGGGGATTCGAGCCTTCACCTGATCCATTCCAAGCGCGCTTTCCTGACGGCGCCTACGTTGTTTGACGCTCTAGTACCGCCCACCTAGAGTCTTCGCAGGCCCTGGGCGAGCGCGCGGCGAGCTGGCTGCCGCCGCCCGCTGGCGGGTTCCGGGTCATCCCGCGTTTGCACCAGCCTTCGGAGGCGATGCTTTCCGGCAAGCAGAAACTGTCGCAGTTGAACGAAGTGAACCGACTTCTTCCTGATTCGGACCAAAGGCGGTCGCGACTCCGCGACCAGCCCGCAGCGCACAAGGCATGGGGGCTGAATATGAAACATTGCACGTCGCTGGTGTTTGGAATGGGGCTGCTGACGGCGGTGGCCTGTGCTTATGCCCAGACCGACCCGCAAGGTGGGCAGCCGGCTGCCGGCGCCAAGGCTTCGGTCAGTGATTTCGACTATCAGCTCAAGTACCAGCGAGCGTTCGAGGCGGTGCTCTGGGGTATTCCCGCGACGGCCATCTACAGCTTCCGGCGGGCCGGCGAGCAGGATCTCGGTCTCAAGGACAATGACATCATCGCCTACTCCTCGACCGCCACGCCGAAGCTGGAAGCCATCACGGCCAACAGCACTACGCCGTACATCTCTGCCTTTACCGATTTGCGCAAAGGCCCGGTTGTCCTGGAAGTTCCCGTTGCGAGCGCGGAGGGCAGCGTCTACGGCCAGGTGGTCGATGCCTGGCAACTGACCATTGCCGACGTCGGCCCCTCGGGCGTAGACAAGGGCAAGGGCGGCAAGCTGCTGTTCACGCCTCCCGGCTATGACGGCAAGATTCCCGAAGGGTACATCCACATTCCTTCGCCGAACTACCGCATCGCCCTGGCCTTCCGCTCGGTGCCCGCCCCGGGCAAGAGCGTGGCGGACGCTTACCAATACGCGCAGAAGCTGCACATGTACTACCTGGCCGATGCGGCCAATCCGCCGAAGCAGCGTTTCGTCGATCCGCTCAAGGAGCGTTATCCGACACTGCCGCTGTATGACGAACGCTACTTCGAAGACCTGCATGCCATCGTCAGCGTCGAGCCGGTGAAACCGCAGGACAAGGTGATGATGGGCATGCTGTCGTCATTGGGCATCGAGCACGGCAAACCCTTCGCACCGGACGCGACCAGCAAGCGGGCCATGCGCCAGGCCGCCATCGACGCCTGGTATTTCCTGCAGAACTGGTTCGACAACTTCCCCGCGGACAGGCTGTACTGGCCCGACCGCCACTACGCCTCGCTGCTGATGACGGACGCCGACAAGACCTTCACCTTCGTCGACGACAAGCGCATCGACCTCATCGACCGCGCCGCCGAGTACTTCTGGTGCACCTACATGCCCAAGGCCCTCAGCGCCACGCCGGCGACGCAGTACATGATGGCGATGGCCGACAAGGACGGAAAACTGCTGGAGGCCGGCAAGCTCTACAAGGTGGACATTCCCGCCAAGATGCCGGTGAAGCAGTTCTGGGCGCTGACCGTGTATGACCGCGCCACGATGTCCTTCATCTACAGCGATTCGAACCGAACCACGCTGTCGTCCTATGACCTGGACAAGATGAAGAAGAACGCCGACGGCGGCGTCACCCTCTACGTCGGGCCAAAGGCGCCAGAGGGCTTGGAGTCGAACTGGATTCCCACGTCGGGCAAGCGTCCCTTGCCCGCGATTCGTTTTTATGGGCCCACCCAGGAGATGAACGACAAGACGTTCAAGCTGCCTGACTTCGAGCTGGTGAACTGAGTCGGCGGATCGAGCTACTGCCCGGACATACGCTTGCCGAACGAAATCGCATAGGTAGCGGAGCGTGCCTTGAGCACCGGGTCGTCGGTGATCTGGATGCCGTCGGCCACCACAACCGGGTCGAAGTTGATGGGGCCGCAGATACCGTCCTTCTGGGCCATCGCCTGGGTGATCGACAGGGTGCCGACCTTGACCCGCTCGCGATCCGCCGGCCAGACCTGGGACGGATCGGTCTCGGCGTCGCCCGGCTGGCCGAGGGTGATGTACATGTCCCATTTTGCCGGGGACTTCTGGGTACGGGCGATCAAGGCCTGCTCCAGGAAGTCGCTCGGCGCCTTCTTGGCTTCCTCGTCCGTCAGGTTCTTCACCCCATCCACGGGCTCGAAGTGCCAGCGCACCAGGGTCTTCTTGTCGTTCTTGTCGACGAACCAGAAGGCGTGAAGGCTGTTGTAGAAGCTGGTGTCATAGCCGGCGAACGCATTGCGGCCCTGTATCGCCGCGCCGAACGGATTGAAGTCCGGATGCTTGGCCACGAAGGCCTTGAACGCTTCGGGGTTGGGCGCCTTGGTGGCCGGATCGGGTTTCGATGCCAGCAGCAGGTCGCGGAAGGCTTCGGGGGTGGCGAGGAAGACCGGCACATTGATCATGGTCATGTGCTGGAGGCCGCCGTCGGGCAACTTGAATTGCAGGGCCATGCCTTGCACGCCCTTGGCGGCGTCCGATTGGTTGGGGTTGCCACCGCCCAGGGAGAAGCGCGCAATCACCGGAACGGGTTGGCCGCTGAACAAGGCCGAACGGCTGTATCGGGCGCCGTCGGCCGTGCCGATGAACTCCCCGACCGCGCAGGTCCCCTTGATATGGTTGCGCCGTTGCCCCGGGTGGACCCCGTAGGTGCCCTCGAAGGCGCCGATCATCTCGACGGGGTTGAAGGCTTCCTCCGCAGCCAGGTAGGCCACCGATGAAAGAATGCTGAGCAGCATGCTGGCAACCAGGACCTTGGCCGGCTTCATGGCTGTTCCTCCGCGCTGGAATGGGTAGGCAATGAAGTCTAGTCGGCCTGGGGGAAGTCACGGGCAAGAGGAGGGGGCTCGATACGCGGTGCCCCATCGACTTCCGCAAGGCTATCTGGCGTCTTGCGGCTCGTAGATCATGCCGTCGTCCCGTGCCGCGCGGCGTTTCATGCCGGCGCTGGCTTTCCAGTCCCGCATCCAGGTCTTCATGTCCTGTTCCGTGATGGGCGCCATCATGATCGGGCTGTCCAGGCGCTCCCAGGTGCGGCTGCCTTTCAACTTGATCTCCGCCCACCAGATGGCCACTTCCGACGAATGCCCCTGGCGTTGCGCCAACTGCTCCTTGAGCTTGCGGTTGTCGGCCATCCACTCCGCCAGCTGGTCGCTGCGCAGCTGATACAGCGCCTGGAGTCCCGTGAGCTGACTTTCCAGTTCACGCAGGCGAATGCCGGCCTTCTCGTCACGCTCCCGTTCGGCCTTGGCGGCTCGCGGTTTGGCCTTTCCGTGGCGTTGCGCCTTTTGCCGCTCGCGGTAGGCCCGTTGTCGCTCGGCGTTGCTCATGGCCTTGCCGGTGACGGGGCGACCCCGGGGTTTCCTGGCACCAGGGGCCGGTGGCAGCTCAGTGTCGTGCTGCTCTACCGGAAGCTTTTCCGTTACGCGCGATGCGTTACGAATAATCGCGGCATCTGCATCCACTGGGCGGTCGTCCGGGGCGCGGACCATCTTGGGAACTCCATTGCGGGTGGCAAGGGCGCAATTATAGTTACGTAACGCTAAATAAGTGAGCGTTACGTAACGATAAATCCGCCGGCGCCCTCGTCATCCCCGCAAGCACAGGCCTCAGTGGCCGGTCAGCTCCGCCAGCAGTTCCTCCTTGAGCCTGTGCAGCAGGGGCGCGGCGCGGTCGCGCGGGTGGGGCAGGTCGACCTTGACCTCGTGCTTGATGCGACCCGGATGCGAGTCCATGACGATGACCCGGTCGCCCAGGTAGAGCGCTTCCTCGACATCATGGGTGACCATGATCATGGTGCTGCGCTGCTGCACCCAGATACGTTGCAGTTCGCGCTGCAGGTGCACGCGGGTGAGCGCATCGAGGGCGCCCAGGGGCTCGTCCAGCAACAGGATCTTCGGCTTGGTGATCAGCGCCCGGGCGATGGCGGCGCGTTGCGCCATGCCGCCGGAGAGCTGGTGCGGGTAGGCGTTCTCGAAACCGGTGAGGTTCACCAGGGCGATGTGTTCGGCCACCTGTCGAGCCTTTTCCGCCTTCGACAGCCGGTGGTTCTTCAACGCCAGGCCGATGTTCTGCTGCACCGTCATCCAGGGGAACAGGCGGTGGTCCTGGAACACGATGCCGCGCTCCAGGCTGGTGGCGACTATGCGTTCGCCGTCCAGCAGGATGTCGCCCTGGTACTCGGCTTCCAGGCCGACGATCAGGCGCAGCAGGGTGGATTTGCCGCAGCCGCTGGCGCCGACGATGCTGACGAACTCACCGGGGTTCACCCGCAAGTCGACGTTTTGCAGCACCGGGAGTTGCCGGCCTTCGATCTGGTAGGACTTGGACAGGCCGCGAATCTCCAGGGAACCGGGCAGGGTTTGCTCGGCGATGGCCGGGGCGAGCTTGGGAATGGCAGTCATGGTAGGCCTCAACGGAGGTTGCGCCAGCGCAGCACGTGGCCGGCCAGTCGGGTGAAAAGCAGGTTCATCAGGTAGCCGAGCAGGCCGATGCAAAGCACGCTGAGGACGATCACATCCATGCGCGAGCCGGCTTCGGCATTCATCATCAGGTTGCCCAGGCCCGCCCCCGAGGACAGGAACAGCTCGCTGCCCACCGCCGTGACCCAGGCGAACGCCAGGGCGTGCAGCACGCCGGTGGCGATGCTCGGCAGGGCGGCCGGGAGCAGCACGTGGAAGAACTGCTGCCAGGGCTTGAGCTCCAGCACCCGGCCCACCTCACGCAGGCGCCGGTCGATGTGGCTGAAGCCTTCGTAGGTGTTCAGCACCATGGGGTAGAAGGCCGCCAGGGACACGATGAACACCTTGGAGAACTCGCCATTGCCGAACCACATGGCGATCAGCGGTATCCAGCCGAGCATGGGCACCTGGCGGATGGAATGGAGCAGCGGGCCGATCAGCCGGTCGGCCACCCGCGACAGCGCCATCAGTACCCCCAGGGCGACGCCGAAGACGATACCGAAGAACAGGCCGCTGCTGGTCCGTGCCAGGCTGGCGAACATGTTTATGAACAGTTCGCCACCCAGCACCAGCGCCACCAGGCTCTTGCCGATGTCCGCCAGCGGTACGAAGGCATAGGCGCCGGAGGCGTCCTGGCGCGACATGAACTCCCAGCCGCCCAACAGCAGCAGGGGCAGGACCAGGCCGCGCAGCCGGCCCAGGGAAGAGAGAGACAGGGACATGGCGCCTCCTAGCGGGCTTTCCAGCGGAACAGGTGTCGTTCGAGCAGGCGGAACAGAAAATCGAGGGAGAAGCCCACCAGGCCGGCCATCACCACGCCGACCATCACCACATCGATGCGCAGCATCTGCCGACTCATCTCGATCATCTGTCCCAGGCCGCTGTCGGCGGCGAGCAGTTCGGCAGCCACCAGCACCACCCAGGCGCGGGTCAGGCTGATGCGCAGGCCGGTGAGAATCGGCGGCGCCGCGGCGGGCAGGGCCACTTCGCGGAGCAGGGTGGGCCAGCGCAGGCGGTAGACGTCCGCCACCTCGAAGTAGCTGCGCGGGATCGCCTTGACGCCTTCACTGGCGGCCAGGGCCACCGGGAAAAACGCGGCCTTGGCGACTATCACCACCTTGAAGGTCTCCTCGATGCCGAAGAACAGCACGAACATCGGGATCAGCGCGATGCTGGGAATCTGCCGCAGGGTATGGAAGAGCGGCCCGCAATAGGCCGTCACCGTCTTCGACAGTGCCATCAGCACACCGAACAGCAGGCCGCCCACGGCGCCCAGGGAAAACCCCAGGCCCAGGCGCGACAGGCTGTTTTGCAGGTGCTCCTGCAACTCGCCGCTGGCCAGCAGCTCCTCGAAGGCCTGCAACACATGCAGCGGCGGCACCAGCAACTGCTGGGGGAACAGGCCGGCGTTGGCCATCAGGGCCCAGAGCAGCAGCACCGCGAGGGGGGACAGCAGCCAACTGGCCCGACTGGAGAATCTCTTCAATCCTGGATGCATCTTCAATTCTCGTTCAGCAGGGAAAGGGAGGCGCGGCTGCGGCGCTGGGCCAGCAGCCAACAGGCGAGGGCGGCGAGCAGCACCAGCGGAATCCAGCAGAGGAACAGACGGTCCAGGCCGAGGGCCTGGCCGAGCAGGCCGCCGAGCATGGCGCCGCCGAAGCCGCCGAGCATGCCGGCCAGGTTGAACAGGCCGGAGATCTTGCTCTTGTCCATGCGGTGCTCGCTGAGTCGGCCCATGTTCACCAGATGCACCAGGGAGCCGGCGATGCTCAGCAACACCGCGCCCAGGGCCAGCAAACCGTACTGGTGCGAGCGCCCCAGCAGCGCCAGGGCGGCCACGGCGGCGACCAGCGCCACCAGGTAGGCCAGGCCCCGGCCGCTGCGCTGTACCAGGTAGCCCAGGCCGAACAGGGCGATGACCGAGGACAGGCCCTGGACCATCAGCAGGCTCACCGCCTGGCTCTGGGTCAGCTTGGCCACGTCCATCGCCAGCAGCAGGATGAAGGTGCCGAACAGCGCGCCGGTGGAGCTGCCGAGCATTTCCAGCAGGCAGCTCTCGGCGATATCCGGGTTGGCCAGCATGGTCTTCACCTGCTCCAGGAAACTGCCGTTGCCCAGCGTGGTTTCGGCTTCCGGGCTAGGGCCGCTTTCCGCTTCCCAGAAGCCCAGGCTGTACACCGCCATCAGGCCGAAGCACAGGCCGATCAGGGCGAAGGCGAGGGCGTGGCTGGTGGTGCCGCTCAGCCAGTTGCCCAGCACTGGCCCGAGGATGCCCATGCCAACGGTCAGCGCCATCCGGTACCAGCCCGCCTTGGCGAGGCCGATGTGCCGCAGCTGCTGGAGGAAGGCACTGTTCATCGCGACGATGCGGAAGGGGATGCAGAAGCCGATCAGCAACCGTGCCGCGGCCAGCCACAGCCAGTTGGCGAACAAGGGGATGGCCAGGTTCAGCAGCATGGGGCCGAGGCTCGCCAGGAAGTACACCCGACGGGTGCCGTAGCGGGCGATGACGAAACCGGCGGGCAGGGTGAGGAACACCATGCCAAGGGATTCCATGGCCGAGATGATGCCGATCTGCATGGTGTTGGCACCGATCTCCATCGCGTAGAGCGTGGTGACGATCTTGGCCATGCCGATGGTGGCGCCACTGAAGGCCGCGAGGAACATGAAGTTGAGGAGAAAGCGCGGGTTCACGGCAATGGTTTTCCCGTCGCAGAAGGTGGAGTGGAAGGCATACGCAAGGTCCTGATCCTGAAGTCGAGGTGGACTTTGCAGCTTGTGTGCCAGTGCTTCGGGAGCAGCAATGACGGGGCCTGGAGGGGTGTTGGCGGGTGGTTCGGACGGGGTGTTGCTGATGGCGCAGCAGCGCCGTGCTGTCGGGGTGCTGATGGAGCAGCACTCGTAGGTTGGTGCAGAGCGAAGCGAAGCCCAACATGGCGGTGGTGGTCGGGATCGTTGGGCTTCGCGTAGCTCAGCGGAACGCCGCCCGACCCAACCTACATGGCTCATGCGTAGGGTGCGCCGTGCGCACCGGGAAGATTTCCGGTGCGCGCAGCGCACCCTACGGGACAGCCGTTAGCCCGTATGCAATCCGGGGCAGCCCCAACCATGGCTCCCGGATTTCATCCGGGCTACGGCACAACGCTCTACGGGTAGGGTGCGCCGTGCGCACCGGGAAGATTTCCGGTGCGCGCAGCGCACCCTACGGGACAGGCTGGGTCAACGCGCGGTGATCACCGCCAGCTTGGTGATCCCCGCCCGCTCGATGGAGGCCATGGCGCGTGCCACCACGCCGTAGTCCACCTGGTCGTCGGCTTGCAGCTGCACGCGCAGTTCCGGGTCCTTGGCCTTGGCGGCCGCCAGGTTGCCTTGCAGCAGGTCGGGCTGGATCTCGTCCTTGCCGATGAACAGCTTGCCAGCGCCGTCGATGCTCACCACCAGCGGGTCCTTCTGCTCGGGCGGGGCCACGGCTTCGGTCTTCGGCAGGTTGATGGGAATGGCGTTGGTCAGCAGCGGGGCGGTGACGATGAACACCACCAGCAGCACCAGCATCACGTCCACCAGCGGGGTCACGTTGATTTCGGAGAGGACTTCGTCGTTGTCCTGGTTGGAGAAGGCCATGTCAGGAGGCCTCCTTCACGGCGCCCGAGGCGCGTGCTGGGGCGGGGGCGACCACCAGCTTGAAGGCGCTCTTCTGCGCCAGCAGGTAGAAGTCGTGGGCGAAGTCGTCGAGGTCGGCGGCGGTCAGCTTGAGGCTACGCAGGAAGTAGTTGTAGACCAGCACGGCCGGCACCGCGACGGCGATGCCCACCCCGGTGGCGACCAGCGCCGCGCCGATGGGGCCGGCCACGGTTTCCAGGCTGGCCGAGCCGGCCGCACTGATGCCCTTGAGCGCTTCCATGATGCCCCAGACGGTGCCGAACAGGCCGATGAAGGGCGAGGTGGAACCGATGGAGGCGAGCACCGCCAGGCCCGATTCCAGGGAGCGGCGCTCACGCTGGATCTGTTGGCGCAGGGCACGTTCCAGGCGGTCCTGGTGATTGATCGCCTGGCTCAGGTCGCCGGGTTGGCCACCGGCGACCTGGATGGCGGCGAAGCCGGCCTGGGCCACGTGGGCGGCAGCGCCGGCGTGCTGCTGCAGTTGTTCGGCGGCGCTATCCAGGCTGGTGGCGCTCCAGAAACGCTTCTGGAACTGGCGGTCGCGGTGACGCAGGCGGGCGAACTGGATGCCTTTGATCAGGGCCAGGCCCCAGGTGACCACGGAGAAGCCGATGAGCAGCCAGATCACCAGGTGCTCGATGGAGGCGAAGGGGTTGGTAAGCAGGTCCATGTGAATTCCTCTCTAAGCGCAAAGGCGATGAATCAGTTCAATTTGAAATCGATGGGTACGCTGACCCAGCCGTCGCGGGCGACCTCGCCCTGCTTGGCCGGCACGAAGGTCCAGCGCTTGACCGCGCGGATCGCGGCTTCGTCGAGCGACTCGCGGCGGCTGGATTTCTGCACCTGGATCTCGCTCGGCAAGCCGCTGGCCAGTACGTGTACCCGCAGCAGCACGGTGCCTTCCCAACCACGCCGCTGGGCGAAGCTGGGGTAGTCCGGTGCCGGGTTCTTCAGGTAGCCGGCGTTGGCCGAGGGCGGTGTCACCGGGGCCGGCGCGGGTGGTGCCGGGGGCGCCGGAGGCGTAGCCGCCTGCGGCGGTGCCGGTGTGGGCTGCACGGCCTCGGGCGCGGGTTTCGGGACCGGCTTGGGTGGCTGTGGCTTGGGTTTGGGCTTGGGTATCGGCTTCGGTGGCGGCTTCACCGCCAGTTCCTCCACCACGGGCGGGGGCGGCTCCACCACCGGCGGCACGGGTTGGGGCGGTGGTGGTTCCACCACCGGCGGTGCGGGGGCGGTGAACTCGATGGTCATGGGTGGAATCTGCGGCGGCACTTCCGGCAGCGGCGGGGTGGGCTTCTGGCTCAGCCAGTGCAACACCGCGCCGTGCAGGACCAGGGCGAAGGCCCCCAGCAGCAGGGCCTCGCGGCGGCCGAGCACGCGAGGGGCGCCGGGGCTGCGGAAGACCACACGGTCCAGCGCCTGGCGCAGCGGGACGCCGAGGTCGCGGACTTCGGCCTGCCGCTGTCCGCCGGACCAGGGCGCTTCAGCACGGGATGGGGCTTGGAGGGCGTTGCTCATGGCCTGACAACTCCTGTCGACGGCATGGGATCAGGCGATCCTGCGGGCCGGGGCAGGAGCGGCGCCGAAGATCGGTGCGGCACGCTCGGCGGCCAGGGCGATGCGGGCCTTCAGGGTCTCGCTGCTGATCTGGTAGTTGTCGAAATCGGCCTCGGCGGCATAGACGCCAATGGGCAGGGTCAGCGCCTGGAAGAAACTGAACAGCGGACGCAGCTGGTGATCGAGGACCAGCGCATGGCGCTCGCTGCCACCGGTAGCGGCCAGCAGCACGGGGGTGTCGACCAGGGCGTTGAGATCGATCAGGTCGAACAGGTGCTTGAACTGGCCGGGGTAGGTGCCGCGATACACCGGGGTGGCCACCACCAGCAGGTCGGCGGTTTCGATGGCGCGCAGCTCGTGTTCGACCGTCTCCGGCAATTCCTTGCGCGACAGCGCGCCGCCCACGGAGCGGGCGATGTCGCCCAGTTCGATGAGGTGGCTGCGGATGGGCAGGTGCTTGCCCAGCTCGGCGACGATGGCCTGGGTCAGCACCAGGGTGCGGGAGGGACGGAAGGTGCTGCCGGTCACGGCGACCACATTGATGGGAGTGCTCATGGCGAATTCCTGATGGTGTTGCACTAGGTAGGTAGTCAGGAGCAAGAGCCGTACCAAGGCCGCCGGCCCAGTAAATACGCGGGTTTCAGCAGGGGGTTCTGAGTCGCGTGCAGCAGGGCTGCTGGAGTGCTGCTGCTCTGGCAGCAGTCCGGGTTTGGCGTTGACCCAACTCCGTAGGGTGCGCTGTGCGCACCGGAGATCTTCCCGGTGCGCACGGCGCACCCTACGCATGAGCCATGGGTAGGGTGGGTCGGGCGGCGTTCCGCTGAGCTACGCGAAGCCCAACAGCTCCGACCACCACCGCCATGTTGGGCTTCGCTTCGCTCTGCACCAACCTACAAGTGCTGTAGCCCGGATGAAATCCGGGAGCAGTGCCGGAATGAAAAAGGGGCCGCGATGCGGCCCCTTCCTGTGGACATGCCTGCCGGTCAGAAGCGGCTTGTCAGGCTCACGCCAACGGTGCGCGGGTCGCCGTAGGTGATCACGTACTGGCCGCTGCCGACTGGGCCGTTCGGGCGGCCGTGGACCTGGTAGCGACGATCGGTGAGGTTGTTGACGAAGCCGGTGACGCTGAGCTTCTCGTCCGGGGAGAACCAGCTCAGGCGTGCGTTGGCCAGGGTGTAGTGGGGCTGGCTGAGGGTGTCCTCGCTCTGGCGGTCGGCGAGGAAGTATTCCTTGCCGCGGTAGCTGACATCGCCACCGGCCACCAGCTTGCCGCGACCATCCAGGGGGATGGTGTAGTCGGCGCCGAGGGCCACCACTTGCTCCGGGGAGCGGACGAAGCGGTTGCCGCTGAAGTCCCCGGTGACCGCACCGGTGGTCGGGTTGATGTTCTTGAAGTCGGTGTATTCGGTGTCCAGGTGCGACAGCGCGGCACGCAGGTGTAGGAAGTCGGTGGGCTGGGCTTCCAGTTCCAGCTCGGCACCCTTGACCTCGCCGGCCGCGCCGTTGGTGAGGGCGGTGGTGAGGATCCCGTTGTTCACCGTCAGCAGGTTCACCTGGATGTCGGTGTAGTCGTAGTAGAAGACGTTGGCGTTGGCGGTCAGGCGGCCGTCGTACCACTCCGAGCGCAGGCCCAGCTCGTAGGCGTCCAGTTCTTCCGGGTCCACCGTGGTGAGGCCGGAGAGGCCGCCGGATAGACCGGTGTTGAAGCCGCCGGAGCGGAAACCGTGGGCGTAGCGGAAGAACACCCGCACGTTGTCGTTGATGCGGTACTCGGGCGTCAGGTCATAGGTCCAGGCGTCCCAGGTCTTGTCCTTCTGGCTGTTGCCGTTGTTGTCGTCGCCCGGCACCGGCACCAGGACACCCCCCACGTTGCGCAGCTGCACCAGGTCCAGGTCGATGTCCTTTTCTTCCTGGGTCCAGCGCAGGCCGCCGGTCACGCTGAAGCGTTCGGTGAAGTCGTAGGTGACATTGCCGAACAGCGCGTAGCTGTCGGTCTTGTGGTCATAGCTGAGGTCGCGGAAGACGGTGCCCACCTGGTTGGTGCCGGTGCCGTTGGGGCTGGTGCCGGGCAACACCTGGCGCACCTGAGAGCTGTCCAGGTCTTCGTGGAAGTAATGGGCGCCCAGCAGCCAGCGCAGCGCGTCTTCCTGGGGCGAGGCCAGGCGGAATTCCTGGGAGTACTGGTTGTACTCGTTGTCGGTGTCGGTGCGGCCGTTGACCTCGAAGGGGGTGAAGTCGGCATCCGCCAGCGACTGGTTGCGGATGTAGTCGTAGGCCGTGATGGAGGTGAACTTGTAGCCGTCCAGGTTCCAGTTGAGGGTCAGCGAGGTGCCATCGTGGTCGAGCTTGGCGTCTTCGTTGACGTTCAACTCGATCTTCCGGCCATGGGGGCGCACGTAGTTGACGTTGTAGTAGGTGCCGACCGGGAGCGAGCCGCTGCTGCCGTCGCCCTTGAATTCGCGGCCGTGGATCTTCCACAGGGCTTCCAGGTCGGGCGTCAGTTGGGCGAGGAACTGCGCGCGGAAGGCCTTCTTGTTGACGTCGCCGTAGGTCTGGTCGGCGGTGAGGTTACGGGTGAAGCCGTCACGCTCCTCGGAATAGAGGGCGAGACGACCGGCCAGGCGCTCGTCCACCAGGCTGCCGCCGAGGGCGCCGGTGAGGATGCGCTCGTTCTTGCTGCCGAAGCCGATGGTGCCGTAGCCGTCGGTGTCGAAGTCGGGCTTGCGGGAGATGACGTTCACGGCGCCGGCGGTGGTGTTCTTGCCGTACAGCGTGCCCTGGGGGCCGCGCAGGATTTCGATGCGCTCCAGGTCGTACAGCGGGCCGCCGCCAGCGATGGGGGCGTTCAGGTAGACGTCGTCGGCATAGATGCCCACCGGGTAGACGGTGGCCGCGCCGGTGTCGCCGGTGCCCAGGCCGCGGATATACCAGCGCGGGCGACCGTCGCCATCGGGGTTCTTCGCCGAGGTGTTGGGCACGAAGGTGGTGATGTCGCCCATGGCGCGAACGCCGTCGGCGGTGATGCTGGTGCCCTTGACCACCGAGACCGCCGCCGGCACTTCCTGCAGGGTCTGCTCGCGACGCTGGGCGGTGACGGTCACCGTCCTCAGTGCCGTGGTGGGCGTCTCGTCGAATTGCTCGGCCGGGTCCCCCTTGGCCGGCTCCGCGGCGAATGCCTGGCTGCCGCTGGCCGCTCCGGTGAGTAACAGGGCAACCCATATGCCCCGGGTAATCGGATTGAGTTTATGCATGGTCCCTCCCAATGGAATTAAAAGTGTCTGGCGTGGTACCCGGAAGTGGTCTTCCTGGGCCTGTTGCCAACTACCTGAAAAGTTATTGAGCAGGGACTGTGCCAAGTTTATTTCTGATGCTGAATAATTCTTTATAAAGTTCTGCAAGTCACTGAAATAGCGGCATTAATGGCTTATCTGAGGCGAGTTGAGGGCTGTTGGAGAGGAGATTTAAATGCTTTTGGAAGGAGGGGCTGAAACTTCCAGAAGAAAGATGCAGGGAAGTTGCGGAAGTTTCAGCAGGCTTGCTGGGTGAGTGCTGGATTTGCAGCAGTGGAATAAGTTGTCGCTGCTGCTGGCGCAGCAGCAACCGGGTTCAGACAGCCAGGCGGGAAGTGGCGCCTACGGCCTGTTCGTATACACGCAGGTCGATCCAGTCGCGCACGTCGAAACGCCGGGGGATGAAGTTCCAGCGGCGGAGGAAGTCGGTGAAGTCCTGCAGCGCCTCGATCGAGCGTTCGTCCAGGGTGGTACGCAGCCGGCGATGGGCGTCCTCGCCGTAGGCGGTGGCCACCCAGTACTCGCTGGTGTTCAGTTCGCGGGCGAGGAAGCGCCGGGTCTCGTCGGGATTGGCCCAGGCCCATTGCTCGGTCCGCAGCACCGTGTCGACGATGCGCACCGCCGCATCGAAGTGGTGTTCCAGCAGGTGCTGGTCGACGGTCAGGGTGCGCGGCGTGCCATTGTTGGAGCGGATCAGCGGGTCCGGGTGGGAGCCGGTGTCGACCACCACCCGCAGGCCGAACTCGTGGGCCAGGTGAGCGGCGTGGGCGCCCTTGAGGAAGATCGCGTCGATGTCGCCACGCAGCAGGCCGATCAGTTCGTTGTTGCGCCGGCTGACGCGGCTCACTTCCAGGCTCACTTCGGCGCCGTAGAGGTGCTGTTTCTGGTCGTCGCTGTAGGTGCCGCCGTAGGGGTAGTCCACCAGTTCCACATCGGCCACCGTCAGGCCTTCCAGGCGCAGGGCGTTCTCCAGCCCGCGCAGGGCTTGGGCGCGGGTGAAGTCGATCTGCACGTTGGCCCACTTCGGCAGGCCGAATCGCCGGTTCTTCAGGTCGCGGATGCTGCGTACGCCGCTCTCTTCGGTGGTGAGGATGAGCTGCACCTCGTCGCTCCAGGACAGGCCCAGCACGCGGGTCTGCACGCCGCTGGAATGAGCCCAGATGGCGGGGATGTTGCCGCCATGCCGGACGGAGTTGGCCAGGTGATGGTCGTAGTGGGCCTCGCGCACTTCCCGCTCGCTGGATTCGCGCAAGGACTGGATGTTGGTGCCGTAGGGGCGGAACGCCTCGGCCAGGCGCCCGGACTGCACGGCGATGCCCAGCCCGGTGGGGACCGGGCTGTGGGTGTACCAGAGAGTATCGAGTTGATTGCTCATAGGAGGATCCGGATCTCGGGTTGCGGGGGAGGTCAGCTCGCCAGTGCCGAGCTGGCGTTGCGCAGGGCTTCCAGCGGACGCGGGTCGATCCACTCGCGCACATCGAAGCGTTGCGGGATGAACTGCCAGCGCAGAAGGAAATCGGTGAAGTCCTGCAGGGCCGCGATGGCCGATTCATCCAGGGCGGTGCGCAGGCGCAGGTGGGCGTCGTCGCCGTAGGCCCGGGTCACCCAGTACTCGCTGCTGTTGGTTTCCCGCGCCAGGTAGCGGCGGGTGTCCTCGGGGTGGGTGCCGGCCCAGGCTTCGGCGCGCAGCACCGAGTCGAGGATGCCTACCGCCACCGGGAGATGCTGGTCCAGCAGGTTGGCGTCCACGCTGAGGGTACGCGGGGTGCCGTTGTTGGAGCGGATCAGGGGTTCGGGATGGGAGCCGGTGTCGATCACCGTGCGCAGCCCGAATTCGTGGGCCAGCTGCGCGGCATGGGCGCCCTTGAGGAAGATCGCATCCACCTCGCCGCGCAACAGGCCCACCAGTTCCGCGTTGCGGCCTTCGGCGCGGTGGGCGCTGACCGGCGTACCGTCGACGTCCTGTACCGGCTGGTCGCTGAAGGTGCCGCCGTAGCGGTAGTCCACGCGTTCCACATCCTTCACCTCCAGGCCTTCCAGCTTGAGGGCGTTCTCCAGGCCGCGAAGGGCCTGGGCGCGGGTGAAGTCGATCTGCGCGCCGGCCCAGTCGGGCAGGCCGAAGCGTCGGCCCTTGAGGTCTTTCACGCCATGGATGCCGCTGTCCGGACGGGTGAGGATCAGTTGCACCTCGTCGGCCCAGGACAGGCCGATGACGCGGGTATCGCGGCCGGCCGCGCGGGCCCAGATGGCGGGGATGTTGCCGCCATGGCGCACGGAGTTGGCCAGGCTGTGATCGAAATGGGATTCGCGCACCGCCTGGCTGTCGGACTCGCGCAGGGACTGGATGCGCGTGCCGAGGGCGCCGACGCTGGCTTCCAGCCAGCCTTTCTGCACGGCGATGCCAAGCCCGGTGGGCACCGGGCAACGGGTGTACCAGAGGGTATCGAGTGGTTGGCTCATGGGGTCTTCCTTGGCCTCAGGCGGTGGCTTTGAGTGGCGAGCTGGAGTGCCGGGTGGCCGGCGTGCGCAGCAGCGGCAGGACTTCCTGACCGATGCGCAGCGCCTCTTCCAGGTGGGGGTTGCCCGCCAGGATGAAGGTGGAGAAGCCGGCGTCGCGGTACTCGGCCAGACGCTCGGCGATGTTCTGGTGGCTGCCCACCAGGCCCACGGTGGGGCCGGGCTTGGCCTTGGCGAAACCGGCCCAGAGGTTGGGGGCGAGGATCAGGTCGTTGAAGTCGCTGATGTTCTGGTGATACGCGGTCTGGCGCGCCGCACCCACCGAGTCGGAGCCACTGGTGAACTGCTTCTGCAGCGAGCTGCTCTTGCCTTCCAGGCGCTCGAACTGGTTGCGCAGGTCGCGCCAGGCGGCTTCCTCGGTTTCACGGGCGAAGAGGTCCACACGCAGGCCGAAGCGCACGCTGCGGCCCTGCTTGTCGGCCAGTTCGCGCACGCGCTCGATGTGCGGCTTGAGCTTGTCGACCGGTTCGGCCCAGTTCAGGTAGACGTCGGCATGGCGCGCGGCCACATCGAGCGCGGCGTCGGAGAAACCGGAGAAGTAGACGCCGGGCTTGCGCTCGTTGCGCAGGCCCGGCGGCAGGGCGCCGTTGTCCAGGCGATAGATGTCGCCGTCGTAGGAGAAGCGCTCGTTCTCCCAGAGCCCCTGGATGATGTCGAGAAACTCGCCGGTGCGCTTGTAGCGCAGGTCGTGCTCGAGGTAGTCGCCATTGGCGCGCTGGCTGGCGGGGTTGCCGCCGGTGATGATGTTCCACTCCAGGCGGCCACGGCTGAGGTTCTGCAATATGGCCGCCTGCTGCGCCGCGTAGGCGGGCAGGGTCCAGGTAGCCTGGAAGGCGATCAGGAACTTGATGCGCCGGGTCTCGCGGGCCAGCGCGGCGGCGGCGATCCACGGCTCGGGCCCGGTGGGCAGCAGGGCGCCCTCGAAGCCGGCCAGTTCGGCCGCCTTGGCCACCTGGGCGATGTAGTCGATGTAGGTGAAGTCATCGGGGCTGCCGTCGGGCAGCAGGCCCGGGGCTATGTCCCCCGGGCGACGCAGGTGATTGCCGCGATTGTGCTTGTCGGTACTCAGTTGGGGGCCGTCGGTGCCCAGCGGCAGACGCCAGAAGAATTCGGTGCTCATCAAAGCTCCTGAGGGTTGGAATGGCTGAGTTGTATCCAGGGATAGCAACCCCCATGCCACGCCTTCGGGATGCCCTGTAACGCTTGTGCGACGGGGCTTGCGCGGCTGTCGCCAATGACCGCCGCGCAGCGATTGCGTCTCCAGCAGCAGTGCCCCAGCAATGGCTGCCCCGCAGGCAGCAGGCGGTGCCGGCCGCAAGCGTCGACCCCGCGCCCGGCGCGGCCCGGGGCCGCTGGCACAAGTCCTGCTCTGGGGTTGCTACACGGTGCGAACGGCCCCGTTGCAACCTTTCCCGGACAGAAACAGGACGCTTTCCATGACCCAGACATCCCGCCCCCTCGATAGCGCGATTCTCGACCAGGTGGAGCAGGCCAGGCGCGATTTCGCCAAAGCCTTCCGCGTACTCAAGGAGACCCGCACCATCACCGCCACCAACACGCTCCAGGCCTACCTGCGGGTGCCCGCCAGCGACCTGGTGATCGCCCTGCGCGCGCCCAGCCCCTGGGCGGATGACCAGGGCATCCGCGCAGCGGTGGTCAGCCATGACGGCACCGTGCACCTGGACGAGACCCTGGCGCCCGGCGCTTCGCTGGACACCAGCAAGGAAGCCGGCAGCGGCAAGCGCTACGCCCTGGTGTTCCAGGAACGGCCGGAGGTCAACCTGGTGGTCCATGTGCACACGCCTTACCTCGGCGGCTGGGCCGGCGCCCACCGCGTGCTGCCGCTGCGCTACGCCGCGTCGCAACGGGTGACCCTGGCGCGCGAACTGCCCATCTACATCGATCGCCGGCAGTCCGAGCCGTCCTTCATCGTCGAGGCGATCAAGGCCAATCCCCACACCCCGGGCCTGCTGGAGGCCAATGGCGGCGCCACCTTCTGGGGCGAAGGCATCCTGCCGGTGGCCCGGCTGATCCTGCTGGTGGAGGAGGGCGCCTACTTCCAGGCCCTGGCGGAAAACCTCGGCGGCTCCCAGGAGTTCGGCCCCGGCGTGCTGGAGCAGCAGTGGAAGATGACCGGCCTCTGGGACGAGGGGCGCAAGCTGCTGGAAGCGGTGGCCTGAAAGCCGAATGAAAAAGCCCGGCGAGGATGCCGGGCTTTTTTGTGTGTGCCTTTCTGGGGGGGCGCGGTTGAACCTGTGGGGTAGCCCGGATGAAATCCGGGAGGGTGGTTGGATTCTTTCCCGGATTGCATCCGGGCTACGACCCGAACCTGAGATTACGGAGTGAACCTGTGGGGGCGAATTCATTCGCTGACCGGACCGAAGGTTCGGCCGGACATCCCCCCCAGGGGGCAGCTGCGCTGCCCTTAGCGAATGAATTCGCCCCCACAATGGAGCTCGAGGAGGCTCAGCTGCGAGTAGCGCCTTCCTTCTGCTTCGCGTCAAGGATGGCGGTGTACTCGCCCGGGTCCACGCCGTTGAGGTAGTAGTTGCCGACGTGGTGCAGGCGCCAGCGGATGGGGTCGTGGGTGGTGTGTACCCGCGCGTTGCGCCAGAAGCGGTCGAGGTTCCACTTGGTCAGCGAGGCGCTGGCGCCGAGCAGGGAGAAGATATCGCTGGAGATCTTCAGCGAGGCGCTGTCGGAATGGGCCCGCGCGCTGGCCACCGAGAGGATCAGCTCATCCTGCAGCGCCTTGTTCTCCGGGTCGCGGTCGTGCTGGTCGAACACCCGCGCGGCGTCGCGCAGCAGGGCTTCGGCGGCGCGCAGGGCCACGGCGTATTCGCCTATCTGGCGAATGATGTGCGGCTCTTCGCTGGCGTTCTCCACGCCGCTTTCCACCCAGGGGCGGGACTGGTTGCGCAGGTACTGCACGCCGGCATCAAGGGCGCCGGCGGCGATGCCGGTGTCAATGGCGGCGTGAAGGATCTGCGGGAAGCTCAGCCAGGTGCGCTTCAGCGGGCCTTCGCGGCGGGACACGAAGCGCTCGTCCAGTTCGATGTTGTCGAAGATCACCGTACCGCTCACCGAGTTGTTCTGGCCGAAGGCTTCCCAGTCGTCCACCAGGGTCAGGCCGGGGGTGTCGCGGTGCAGCAGTATGCCGGCGCCGCCGTCATCGGAGGCGGCGGTCAGGGAGATCCATTCGGCCAGGTAGGAGCCGGTGGAGTAGAACTTGCTGCCATTGAGCACCAGCTTGCCGTCGGCGCGGCGCTCCACGCGGGTCTTCAGGGCGAACTTGTTCTTGCCGCCCACTTCCGCCAGGGCGTTGCCGAATCGCTTGCCGGCGAGCACATCCGCGATCACCCGCGCACGCACGTCCTCCGGGTAGCTGGAAGTCAGCAGGCCGCGCAGCATCACGTTGTGGATCTGCAGCAGCTGGCCGACGCCGCCGTCCGCCACGGAAATGATCCGCACCGTCTCCACGATGGTTTCCACCGAGGCGCCCAGGCCGCCCAGGGCCTTGGGCACACCGATGGCGGTGATGCCGCTCTGGGACAGCAGCTCGGCCTGGCGGCGCGGCAGCTCGCCATTGCGCGACGGGTCCGCGGCGATCTCGGCGATTTCCCGCGCCACTTCCCTGGCCGCCTCCAGGGCTTGCGCTTCGCTGTGCAGGACGCGCACCGCGCTGGGCGATCCGGCGTTAGCCAGGCTGCGTTCGGCCGTACTCATGATTTCACCTCTGTCGATTCATCCAACTGCATGCCCGAGCTCCGTCGGGCGGTCCCCCTGGCTTGAGCAGCTTCTGTGCCAGGGGCTCGGGACAGCGGCGCAGGCCAGGCGCCTCGCGGCCTTCGGCCAGGATCGGGGCATCCGGCCCAGGGCCGGTTGCTGCCTGGGCAGCAGCGTGGCAAGGCGGGCTGCTGCGGAGCCAGCAGCGGCCACGCAGCATTGTTGGAAGAACAGCATGGGGCGGACCGCGTACCAGCGCGCAAGCCCCATGGGGCGGCCGATCCCGCCCTTGGCACAGGCATTGCGATGGACCTGCAACGGCCAGAGAAGGCCGCCTTCATCATCCAGCCCGGAGCGCACCATGAGCATCGCCGTAGCACCGCCCGCGTCACCTGCCACCTCCCTCCAGCAGATCTGGTTCACCCGTTGTCCGGTGCCCACGGCGTCCGGCATCGCCTACAAGCTCGGTTGGCTGGAGGAGGAATTCGCCGCCGACGGCCTGCCGGTTTCCACCCTGCAGGAGGCCCGCCAGCTCGGCCGCCATCACTACGACCACGAACTGCCGGGGCTCTTCCGCGAAGGTGGCAACGTACCGGCGCTGGTGGCCCGCGCGGCGGGTGCGCCGAGCCGGCTGATCGGGCTGACCTGGATCGAGGAATGGCAGACCATCCTGGTCCGCCCCGACTCGGGCATCCGCACGCCGGCGGACCTCGCGGGCAAGCGCCTGGCCCTGCCGGCCTGGGCCGCCAGCCGGGGTGGCAGCATCGCTCGCGCCATGAGCCTGCAGGGCTACCGGGGTGCCCTGGCATTGGCCGGGCTGGGCTTCGACGACGTGCGCCTGGTGGAGGTGGCACTGCTGGACCAGGAGGCCGCGAGGACGCCCCAAGAGGGCCTGCAGCGTCTTTGGTCCGGCCTGGATCACCTGGTGCGTGGCGAGGTAGATGCGGTCTATGTGAAGGGCGCGGCGGCGGCCGACGCGGCCCGGCGCTTGGGGCTGGTGGTGGGGATCGACCTGGATCGCGTGGCCGGCCCGCGCTACCGCATCAACAACGGCACGCCCCGGCCCATCACTGTCCACCAGAGCCTGCTGGACGACCACTTCGACCTGGTGGTGCGCTTCCTCGCCCAGACCCTGCGAGCGGCCGAGTGGGCCGCCGAGAACCGCGACGCCCTGCACGACATCCTCCAGGTGGAAACCCGCGCCGGGCGCGAGGGCGTGGCCGAGGCCTACCGCGACGACTTCCACACCACCCTGGCGCCGGACCTCTCCGCGCAGCGCCTGGACTACCTGGGCATCCAGAAGGATTTCCTCAACTTGCACGGCTTCCTGGAACGGGATTTCGAGCTGGCCGGGTGGGTGGACCCGCGACCCTTGCAGGCCGCGCGCGAGTTGTTGGCGAGCCGGCGGTAGTCCAGCCCCCACAAATCTCACGGTGCCGTGGTCGAGGTGCGCACAGCGCACCCTACGCAGTACCTCCATAGGATGGGTTGAGCTTGCGATACCCATCGCTCCTACGCATAACCACCAACGCACGTAGCACGCGAGAGGCATGGGTAGGGTGCGCCGTGCGCACCGGGGTTTTCGGCGCCGTGGTCGCGGTGCGCGCAGCGCACCCTACGCTTAACCACCAACGCAGGTAGCACGCGAAAGGCATGGGTAGGGTGCGCCGTGCGCACCGGGGCTTTCGGTGCCGTGGTCGCGGTGCGCACAGCGCACCCTACGCATAACCACCAACGCACGTAGCACGCGAGAGGCATGGGTAGGGTGCGCTGTGCGCACCGGGGTTTTCGGTGCTGTGGTCGCGGTGCGCACAGCGCACCCTAAGCAGTATCTCCGTAGAATGAATTCGCCCCCACAGATCAGCCTGCCACCCTGGCCCTTCGCTGCAACTCCCGGCGGCGGGCTTCGGCGCGTACCGCCGGGATGATCCAGCGGCCGTAGTCCACGGCGTCGTAGTAGGGGTCGTAGCCACGGTTGAGGAAGGTGCTGACGCCCAGTTCCACGTAGTCGAGCAAGGCCTCCGCCACCGTTTCCGGAGTGCCCACCAGCGCCGTCGTGTCGCCGTAGGCGCCCACTGCCGTGGCCGTGGGCATCCACAGTGCGCGGTCGTGGCGATCGCCGGCGGCGGCCGCCGCCAGCAGGCGTTCGGAGCCGGTGCCCTTGATGCGTTTGCGCCACGGGCTGCCTTCGGCGAACTGGGGGTTGGCCTGGATCTGCGCGAGGATATCCCTGGCGCGCTGCCACGCCTGTTCCTCGGTTCGGCCCAGGATCAGCCGTACCGACAGGCTCACGCGCGGCGCCTCCACCCCGGCATCGCGGGCCGCCGCCTTGAGCTTGCCGATCTGCTCGGCCACACCGGCCAGCGGCTCGCCCCAGAGCGCGTACAGCTCGGCATGTTTCACCGCGATCCGGTAGGCGATGTCGGACGAACCGCCGAAGGAAATCGGGATGTGCGGTTTGTGCAGCGGCTTCACCGGCGAGAACGCGCCCTTGATCTGGAAATAGCGGCCCTCGAAGTCGAAGGGCTCTTCCGCCGTCCAGGTGCGGCGGACGATCTCCAGGTATTCGTCCGTGCGCTTGTAGCGCTCGGTCTTGTCCAGCAGCGGGTCGCCTTCCTGGGGTTCGGCGGTGATGCCGGTGATGGCGTGCAGGCGCAGGCGCCCGCCGCCGCTGATGTGGTCGAGGGTGGCGAAGGCACGGGCGGCGACCGTGGGCGCGGTCAGGGCCGGACGGTGGGCGATCATCAGGCCCAGGCGCTCGGTGTGGGCGGCCACGTAGGCGGCCAGTTGCAGGCTGTCGGCGCTGCCCGGCCCGCTGGCGATCAGCACGCGGTCGAAACCGGCGTGCTCATGGGCGCGGGCGTGCTGGCGGAGAAACTCCAGGTCGAAGTCTCCCGTGCGCGGGCCATGGGTCTCGGACCATTGCCGCGGGAAAACCATACCGACGAACTCGATGGACATCGTTCGCTCCTTGAAATGGGCAAAGGGCAGGGGGATCGCGAGTGGCCCGGTCGAGGCGCCGCTCGCGTGGCTTCAGGCGCCAGCGGGGCCGTTGACGGCGCGCAGCTCGGGCAGGCTGTCCTGGCTGCGGGCCAGCTCGGCGCGCTCGCTACGGAAGTGCGGCAGGATGTGCTCGCCCAGGCGATAAGCCTCTTCCAGGTGCGGGTAGCCGGCCAGGAAGAACAGGTCGATGCCCGCCGCGTTGTACTCGCGGATGCGCGCCACTACGTTCTCGTAGCTGCCCACCAGGGCGCAGCCCGGCGGAATCCCGATGTAGCCGAAGCCGGCCCAGACGTTGGGGTAGATGAAGAATTCCTCGAAGCCCTGGGTCTCGTTCTTCTGTGCGTAGCCCTGCTCGTAGCTCAGCTTGCGTGCGGTGCGCAGCCCGGCGTGGGCGGCCACGGCCTTGACCGCGCCCTTGGCGATGCCTTCATCGAAGAATCGCTTGGCCTCGGCGCGTGCCGCCTCCTCGGTTTCACGGGTGATGACGTCGATGGACATGCCGAAGCGGATGTCGGTGCGGCCGTATTTGAGCGCGCGCTCGCGGACATCGCTGATCAGGGCGCGGACTTCGTCCGGGTGCTCGGCGCGCATCAGGTAGTAGTCGGCGTGCTTGGCGGCGAATTCACGGGCCGGGATCGACGAGCCGGCGGTGCAGATCAGCGGCAGCTCGGCCTTCTTCAGCGGGCCGCGCAGGCCGCCGCCCTCGGCGCGGTAGTACTTGCCCTCGTAGTGGAAGTTCTCGTTGTGCCAGTAGCCCTTGACCACGTCGAGGAACTCGATGGCGCGCTCGTAGCGCTCGTCGTGGCCGCTGAAGTCGCCGACCTGGCGCTGGATGGCGTCGGACCCGCCGTTGATGATGTTCCACACCAGGCGATTGCCGCTGGCGCGCTGGTAGGTGGCGGCCTGCTGCACGGCTACCCAGGGGGTGTAGTGGTAGGGCTGGAAGGCGGTGACGAACTTGAGGGTGCGGGTTTCCCGCGCCAGCAATGAGCAGACCGTCCAGGGCTCCTCGCCGCTGGGCGCGTTGACCATCAGGGCGCCGCCGAAGCCGTTGATTTCGGCCGCGCGGGCGATCTGGCCCAGGTAGTCGATGTAGGTGAAGTGGTCGCCCACGCGGAAGTTGGAAACGGCTCCGGTGCTGTGCTCGCCTCGGTTCCAGTCGCCACGGTTGCGCGGGTCGCCCGGCAGGTACTGGGTTTCGCCGTGCAACGGCAGGCGGGTGAAGAATTCAATGCTCATGGGGGCCTCGTCGGGAAGCGATCGTCTGGGTCGGTATGGGTTTGCGCCAGCAGGGGCGGCCCCTCAGTGGCTCGCGGTGACCTGGTTGTTCAGTGAAGGCCAGTAGTTCTCGAGCTTGAGGTCGAGGATCGCCTGGTTGGTGAACCCCGTGGCGAAGGACTGGGTGATGTCGAAGTCCTTGCGGATCAGCTTGTTGTCCAGGGCGTAGCGGGTCAGCGCGCGGTAGTGGGCGTTGAGCTGCGCGTCGCTCTTGGGCGCCCAGCGATCCTTCCAGGACACCGGGTCGTCCTGGTCGTCGCGGCGCAGCACGCTTTCCGGCGTGCCGGCGCGGGAGGAGAGCTGGTAGTAGGCGTCGCGGTTCTCGTCCTGGGAAATCCACCAGGCCGCCTTGACCCAGGCGGTGGCCAGCAGCTGGGTGATGTCTGGATGCTTCTGGATGAAGTCGTCGGTACCCCAGAGATCGGAGATCAGGCGCCAGCTGTTGTCGCCCTGCTTGGTGGACCAGATGATCCGGCCCACGCCCTTGTCTTCCAGCAGGTAGGACTCGCTGAGCAGCACGGCCGCATCCACCTTGCCGGCGGAAACCGCCGCGGCGCCGACCTGCGGGTTGAGGTTGGCGACCTTGAAGTCGCCGAGCTTGAGGCCCTCGCTCGCCAGGTAGTTGCTGAAGGCGAATTCCCAGGGGCGTCCGCGATGCAGCGCCAGGCGCTTGCCCTTGAGTTCCTCGATGCTCTGCACCTTGGAGGTGGCCGGCACCACCAGGTAGACGTTGTTGCCGCTGCCGCCGGGAACCACCAGCTTGCCCGGCACGCCACCGGCGCCACCGATGACCGAGGGCAGGTCGCCGCGCACGGCGAAGTCGATGCTGTTGTTGGTGAAGCCCTCGTTGATCTGCGGGCCGGCGCCGGCGTGGGGCAGGGCGATCCAGTCGAGCTTCACGCCACGGGTGGCGAGTTCCCGCTCCAGCCAGCCTTCCTCGATCACCCGTCCCGGGATGCCGCCGAACACCGGCTTGCCACCCTGGGTGTAGGCAACGATGGCGATCTTCACCGAGGCCGGTGCCTCGGCTGCGAGGGCCTGGCCGACGGCGAAGAGTGCGGCGAGCGCCGCCAAGCCTGTGCGCCATGGATTTTTCATGGGAGTTCTCCTTTCCAGTTCCTGCCAGTTGGTCCGGCATTTGCGGAGGAAAGGAGCGAAATGCATGCCAGGGAATCCCCAGGCACCCTGCAGCCCAGGAACGCCGGCCTCTCCAGGCCGACGCGAGGTGTCAGGAAGGGTGCTTGGTCTGTGCTGGGTTTCCAGCAGCGGTGCTGCAGGGCTGCTGCCGGTTCAGCAATCCTTGATGATGCAGGTGTTTATATTTCTTATAGGAATTAATAAATTAATATTGATTCCTTAATTATCTAAAAGGCTTGATGCAAGATGCCCGGGCGCATCAGGACGCAAGGAATTCGAGATGTCACTGCTCACTCACCCCAATGCCCGCGAGCTGACCAAGTCGGTCCGCGCGACCGTGCTGGTTTTCAAGGACCCGCGCTCCCAGGAGCTGCTCAGCCGGATCGAGCGAGTAGCGCCCAGTGAGGCCAATGCGCTGATCATCGGCGAGACCGGCACCGGCAAGGAGCTGGTCGCCCGGCATATCCACCACCTCAGCCGCCGCAGCAAGGAACCCTTCGTGGCGGTCAACTGCGGCGCCTTCGCCGAGACCCTGGTGGAAAGCGAACTGTTCGGCCACGAGAAGGGCGCGTTCACCGGCGCCACCAGCAGCAAGGCCGGTTGGTTCGAGGCCGCCAATGGCGGCACGCTGTTCCTCGATGAAATCGGCGACCTGCCGCTGTCCATGCAGGTGAAACTGCTGCGCGTGCTGCAGGAGCGCGAAGTGGTGCGCCTGGGCTCGCGTACGCCGATCCCCATCAATGTGCGGCTGGTGGCGGCCACCAACGTCAACCTGGCCGATGCCGTGGTGGCCGGGCACTTCCGCGAGGACCTGTTCTACCGCCTGCACGTGGCGACCCTGCGCCTGCCGCCGCTGCGCGAACGGCCGGGGGACATCCTGCCGCTTGCCGAATTCTTCATCCAGGAGCACTGCCAGCGCCTGGGCTACAACCGCGCCAGCCTGACCTCGGACGCCGAGCGTGCGCTGCTGGCCCACAGTTGGCCGGGCAACATCCGCGAGCTGGAGAACGCCATCCACCACGCACTGCTGGTGTGCCGCAACGAGCAGGTACAGCCCGGCGACCTGCACCTGCTGGACATGCGCCCCCAGGTCCCGCGCCACGAGGAACGCCTTGCAGGACCGACAGCCAGCGTGACGGGGCCCGCAGCCCTCGATGCGGTGCTCAACGAGCTGTTCGAGAAGAACCTGCCGGACCTCTACGAGTACATCGAGGAAACCATCTTCCGTTCCGCCTACCGGTTCTGCCACGGCAACCAGCTGCAGACAGGCCGGCTGCTGGGCATCAGCCGCAACATCGTGAGGGCGAGGCTGGAGAAGATCGGCGAGTTGGGTTGAGCGACCCAACTGCTGAGCCGGGCCAGTTCGGCCGGGCGTTCGTCCGTGGGGGAATGGGGAGTTGCCGGGTGGCTCAGGGGTCCAGCGCCACCGGCAGGTTCAGTTCCACCTTCAGGGTCCTGGCGTCGCCGGTGCCTTCGATCCGGCTTTGCGCCTCGAAGCCGGCCAGCAACTGCTGGACGTGGGCATGGGCCCAGGCCGCTTCCGGTGCGGCGCTGCCGTCCTCGGCCACGGGCCATGGGGTGAGCTCGATGGACAGGCGCAGCAAACCCCGCAGATGGGGCCGGCAGGTGAAGCCCAGCAGCACCCGCGCAGGCGCCTGGGCGAGCATCACGTACTCCAGCAACCCCTCCAGCAGGCGCCGGTAACGCGTGGCGTCGATCCAGGCGCGAGGCAGCGCCTGCAACGCCGAGCCCAGCTCCAGCTCGAAGCCTTTGGCCACAAGCGTCGTGCGCAGCGAGGCGAGTATTCCGCCGGTCAGGGGGCCCAGGTCATGGGCCTCGCCATGGGCGGCAAGGGCCTGGCCATCCAGCGCAAGCATTTCGTCGATGCGGGCCAGCGTGCGGGCCAGTTCATCGAGCAACGTCTGCCCCTGACTCGATTGCTGCGTGGCCAGGAGACAGTGGCGCAACTCCTCCAGTTGTTCGCGCAACCTGTGGTTCACCGTTGCCAGCAACTGGCTTTTCAACTGGCTGCGGTGACGCGCCTCCAGGCTCTCGTGGCGCAGTTCCGCCAGCATGTTGTCCCGTTCGACGAGGCTGCGCAGGCCTCCCACCATCGCCACCACCTCGCCCGCCTGGTTGTGGTACGGCACGCACCAGGCATAGAGCGCACCGGGCGCATCGAGTCGTTCGGCGGACAGTTCGCGCATGAAGGGCTCGCCTCGGCGGACCGCCTCCCGGTAGCGCTCCACCACCGTCTGTCGACGATCGGCTGACAACCAGTGTGCGTCCTCTATGCGAGTGCCGCGCACGTCCTCGAAGCGCAGTCCCGTGCGCTCCAGGTAGGCGCGGTTGCACAGCAGCAGGCGGCTTTCGGTGTCGCGCACGAACATCGGATTGGATGAGGTGTCCAGCAGGGCATGCAGCAGCTCCAGCTCCTTCATCGTCTCGGGGTTCGCCGAGGTCGGAAGGTCGCCGGGCGCCTCGCCTATCACCAGCCCCGAGGTCCGCGCCACGGCGATCAGCTGGAAGTCGCTGCTGACGCCGAGCTTCTGGTGCAAGCGGAACTTGTAGGTGCTGACGGTCTTGTAGCTGAGGTTCAACTGCAGGGAGATGTCCTTGTTCGACAGGCCCTGGCAGAGCATCTGCAGCACCGTCAGCTCGCGGGCTGAAAGGCGCTCCAGTTCGCTTTCCGCGCCGGTGCCGGCGCCTGCCTCGGTGTGCACGGCTTGCTGCGGGAAGTAGGTGCGCCCCCGGACAACCGCCGCCAGCGCCTTCTCCAGCTCGCTGGCTGGCTCCTGCTTGCCGACGAAGGCGTCGGCGCCGGCTTGCAGGGCGCGGCCGGCGTAGACCTCGCTTTCCTGGGCGCTGAACACCAGCAGGCGGATCTGCGGTGCGCTGCCGCGCAGCCTGCGCAGGACATCCAGCCCACCGAGGCGGGGAATCACCAGTTCGAGGATGACGATATCCGGGTGCAGTTCGCGGCATAGCGAGAGGGCGTCCTGGCCGTTGTCGGTTTCCCCGGCCACCTCATGGCCACAGCGCGCCACCAGCGCGCGCAGGCCGTCGCGAACGATCGGCAGGCTGTCCACCAAGAGCACCCTGGCCATGCCCCTCTCCCGTCTGTCCCTATCGGCATCCAGCGTAGACCAGGGGCGGTTTTGCGAGTGACTCCTACAAGCGGATCAAAGCAGCTCCGACAGTCGACAGGCACGCCCTTGCGGAGACTTGGCTCATCACTTTCAGAGCCTTTCCGGAGGCCGCCATCATGAAAACCGAGCAATGCGTGCTGTCGCAGTTCCGCCGTAACCGCCTGGCGCGGGCCACGAGCCTGATCCTGGCGGGCATCTTCAGCCTTCGCGGCGTGGAGGTGGAGGCGGACAGCGCTGTCGCCGAATCAACGGTCGTCCCCCTTAACCAGCCCTCCGAAGCCGGCGTGACCCTGGAGCGCGACTACCTGGAAATCGCCCTCGCGGCGGCCCATGAGGCCCCCGTGGTGTTCGCCAGCCGCACGCTGCTTGGCGCGCCGCCCCCCATCAACGTGCTGGTCAATGGCGCCGCCGGCCTCTCGGCGGCCGGTAGCTACGCCGGCACCACGATCAGGCTGGGTGCCGCCAACACCACCGGCGTACGGGCCGACGCGGGCATCAGCGTCGACCTCGACGGTGGACGGGTGGAAAGCAGTGCGGTGAATGCCACCCAGGCCAAGGGCCAGATCGGCCTGCACGCCCGCGATGGCGGCCAGATCAACACCACCGGTACTGCACTGGTGCTGGACCCGCGCACCGCAGCCGGTGCGGTGTTCACCGCCAGCGACATGACTGGGGTAAGGGTGGAGTCAGGTGGCAAGGTGGTCCTCGACGAGAGCAGCGTACTGCTGGGCGGTGGTGCCAAGGGCAACAACAACCGCGGCGCGGTGGTCGGCGGCGAAGGTTCTTCGTTGCAGATGCGTGGCGGCTCGGTGAGCACCAGTTCCCTGGGCTCGACCGGGATCACCCTGACCGACGGCGCCAGCGCGCAATTGAGCGATGGCACGGCCGTCAGCACCACTGGTGCGCGCAGCACCACCACGGGCGCCAGCCATGGCATCAGCGTTAGCGGCAATGGCAGCCGGCTGGCTGCCGACGGTATCCAGGTCAGCACCGCCGGCGCGTCGGCCTATGGCGTGCGGGTGGATCAGGGCGGCAGCGCGCAGGTGTCCACCAGCAACCTGGACACCGCCGGCACCTACGGCCACGGCGTAATGGCCGACGGGGCCCAGGTGGACCTGAAAGGCGTGGACATCAGCACCGCCGGCAAGGGCGCGGTGGGCGCATGGGCGCGCAACGGCGCCACGGTCACGCTGGAAGGTGGTGCGGTACAGACCAGTGGTGCGGGGGTTTCCTCTGCCGCCCCCCTGGATGACGAGAAATCCCTGAGCCTGAGTCATGGCCTGCTGGCCACCGGGCAAGGCAGCGCCATCGATGCCAAGGGGGCCGATGTCCTGGTGGGCGGTGCGAGCGCCAGTGCTGCGCGGGCCGAGGAGGGTGGCCGGATCGACCTGGCCGCCAGCCGGCTCGAAGTCACCAGCGGCGCCAGCAGCACCGCCACCACCGCCGCACTGCACGCCCTGGACGGCGGCAAGATCGTCGCCAGCGACTCCAGCATCAGCAGCACCGGCACCAATGTCGGCGGCTTGCGCGCCGAGGGCGCCGGCAGCCAGGTCCAGTTGAGCGGTAGCGAGGTGCAGGTGACCGGCAGCGGCAATGTGCTCAACCCGGCCTCGGCGGCCCGCGCCATGGGCGGCGGCGAACTGCTGATCGAGAACTCCAGCCTCTCGGGCAAGGGCACTTACAGCCATGGCGTAGCCGTAGAAGGCGCCGGCTCCCACGCCAGCGTCAGTGGCAGCGATATCCGGGTGGAAGGGCCGCGCTCGATGGGCGTTCACGTCAAGGACGGCGCTGCGGCCGAGGTCGAGAACAGCAATATCCTCGCCACCACGGCGGGCCCGGTGGGCCCCTGGGCACCGGGCGTGCAGGTGGAAGGCGCGGGTTCCAGCCTGGCCCTGCGTGACAGCGCCGTGCACACCACCCAGGGCAGCAGCCTGGGCGTGCGGGTGATGGATGGCGCCGAGGCAACGGTAGACCGGGGTTCGGTCACCACCGAGGGCAACTACTCCACCGGCATCGCCGCGGCCAATGCCAACCTGACCGTCAACCAGGTGGAGGTGACCACCCACGGCAACGACAACGCCATGGGCATCATCGCCGAGATCGGCGCCACCGTGACCGTCAACGGCGGCTCCGTGCTCACCACCGGCGACGGCTCGCCGGTCAGCAGCAACCTGACCTTCCCCCACGGCCTGGCCGCACGTAACCCCGGCGCGCTGCTGATCGCCAACGGCACCAGCGTGGTGACCCAGGGCTCCCAGGCCTACGGTGCCGCCGTGGACGACGGCGGCAGAATGATCCTCGACAACCTCTCGGTACGCACCGAGGGCCAGTATTCCAATGGCCTGTACGCCGGCATCGGCTCCGCCAAGCCGGGCAATGTGAGCCTGCAGGCGAGCAATGTCACGGTGCAGACCCTGGGCGATCACGCCACCGGCGCCCTGGTGAGCCGCCAGTACAAGGACGAGACCGCGACCCTGCAGCTGGACAACGTCAGCCTGAGCACCCAGGGCGTGCAATCCCACGGCCTGCGGGCCGAGTCCGGCGCCGAGCTGACGGCCCGCGATGCCACCGTCTCCACCGCCGGGTTGGGTGCCTTGGGTGCGCTGGCCAATAACACCGCCAGCGTCGACCTGGAGCGGGTGGTGGTCAGCACCAGCGGTGACGCCGGCCACGGGGCGGTGGCCAAGAACGGCGGCGTGCTCAAAGGTACCGACGCGATCTTCCACGCCACCGGCGACCAGGCCGCGGCGCTCTATGTACAGGGCACCGATGACCGGCCGGGCAAGGTGGATCTGTCCCGCGCCAACCTGGGTAACCGTGACGGCGCCACCATCGCCACCGCCGGCGTTGCCGATATCAGCCTCATCCAGAGCGTGGTAGGCGGCAGCGGCCAGTGGTTGAACGTGGACAGCTCGGTAGCCAGCGACGGTACCCAGCTGCCGGACCTGGGCACTGGCCAGTGGCAGGGCGTGGGGCAGACCTTCGATAGCGAAGGCCGGGCCACCCTCTCCCTGGGCGGCTCCGTGGTCACCGGCTCGGCGAAGACCGCTGCCGGCAGCACTTCCGCCGTGACCCTGCACGACACCAGCATCTGGCGGCTCACCGGCGACTCCAACCTCACCAGCCTGGTGAACGACGCCAGCCTGATCGACTTCAGCGCCCCCATCGCCGGCCAGCACAAGACCCTGACGGTGCATGACTACAACGGCGTCAACGGCACCGTGGCGCTCAACACCTACCTGTACACCGACGATTCGCCCTCGGACCGCATCCTGGTGGACGGCGGTCGCGCCACGGGCGAAACCAACCTGCAAATTCGCAATGCCGGTGGCCCCGGCGCCCTGACCACCGGCAACGGCATCATGGTGGTGGACGCGCAGAACGGCGGCACCACCGATGCGCAGGCCTTCCGTCTGCTCAGCCGGGTGGTCGCGGGCCCCTACGAGTACCACCTGTATCGGGCGAGCCTGGATGACAGCAATGGCGAGGCCTGGTACCTGCGCTCCACTCAGGACCCGGTCGATCCAGTTGATCCAGTCGATCCAGTTGATCCAGTCGATCCAGTTGATCCGGTCGATCCAGTTGATCCAGTTGATCCAGTTGATCCAGTCGATCCGGTTGACCCGGTCAAGCCAGTCGATCCGGTCGATCCCGTCAAGCCGGTGGACCCAGTCAAACCGGTCGACCCGGTGAAACCAGTGGACCCCGTCAAACCAGTCGATCCTGTGAAACCGGTCGATCCAGTGAAACCAGTCGATCCGGTGAAACCGGTTGATCCAGTCAAACCGGTCGATCCAGTCAAACCAGTTGACCCGGTCAAACCAGTTGACCCGGTCAAGCCGGTAGACCCAGTCAAACCAGTTGACCCGGTCAAACCGGTTGACCCCGACAAACCGACTGACCCGGACAAGCCGGTACAGCCCAGCAAGCCGACGCAACCCAGCAAGGCACCCCAGGTGCCCGTGTACCGCCCGGAAACCTCCCTCTACAGCGCCATCCCCAGCATGGCCCTGCACTACAGCCGTGCCCTGCTGGACACCCTGCACGAGCGGGTAGGGGAGGAACGCCGCCTGGCCACCGACCCGCTGCCCGCCGAAGAGGTGGATACCTACGGCCCGTCCCTGGGCTGGGGCCGGCTGATCTACCGCAAGGGCAGCGACTCCCTGGCCAGCGGCGCGGACTACGACTACCGCATCCAGGCCTTCCAGGTGGGCACCGACCTCTACCGCAACGACGATATCGACGGCAGCACCGACCAGGCTGGCCTGTCCCTGCAGATTGGTCGCATTGGCGGCAACGTCGAGCACACCAACGGCGTTACCGCCGGCGACGACCAACTGCGCTCCTACGGCATTGGCGGCTACTGGACCCACTTCGGGCCCGAGGGCTGGTACCTGGACGGCGTACTGCAGTTCAACCGCTTCGACATCAAGGCCCGGCCCAACGGCATGGATGCCATGAAGACCCGTGGCCATGGCGTGACCGCCTCCCTGGAAGCCGGCTATCCGTTCAAGGTGAACAAGGACAAGACCCTGCAGATCGAGCCCCAGGCCCAGCTGATCGCCACCCGCCTGAGCATCAAGGACGCCCATGACGACGCCGCCGAGGTGCGCTTCGAGGATGTCGACTCCCTGACCGGGCGCCTGGGCGTGCGCATCGACAAGGACTGGTTCCGCGAGGACGACAACGGCAAGGTCCACCGCACCAATGGCTGGCTCCGCCCCAGCGTCTGGCACGAGTTCAAGGGCAAGGCGAAAACCGAGTTCTCCTCGGCCGACGGCTACATCCCCTTCGGCACCGACATGAGCGGCACCTGGGGCGAGATGAACCTGGGCGTGGACTACCAGATGAACGACCGCACCACCGTCACCGGCTCGCTGGGCTACCAGAAGGCCTTCGACGGCGATGGCCGCAGCTATGAGGGGATCATCGGGATCAAGGTCAAGTTCTAGGCGGCAAGAAAAACCGGCGGCCCGGGCACGCAAGCCCGGGCCGCCGTTTTCGTCTCAGGCCGCTTGGCCCATGCCGCGCAGGTCGGCCACCACCTCGTGGGTGAGCCACTGCCTGAGGTTGCGGTTTTCCGGGTGGTAGAACTGCACGCTCAGCAGGTGGTAGACGCCGGACTCGCTCAGCAGCAGCTCCTCGGCGAACTGGCCATTGGCGTCGCGCAGCTGTTCCCGCCGGCTCTGGTCCGCATCGAGCATGGAGGGGAGGCGGGCGCTGAAGTGGCAGCTGAGCAGGCGCGACAGGTCCTGGGCGCTGAACCAGGCTTCATGGCCGATCAGCAGGGCGCGCAACTGGCGGTGGTGACGCAGGTAGGTGCGGGGGATGTAGCAGGTGTTGTTCATCGCGGGTCCATCCATTTCGAGAGTGGGGAACCCGCCACCGGTAACTTCCAGATCTTGGGTGGCGGACCGTGCGAGGGTGGAAAACCGGCAACATCGACCCGGCCGGGCATAAGCCCGCCTCGCACGATCCGCCATAGACAGCCAAGGCAGGGCCTTGCTATGGCGAGGTGCACGTTCGACGTTGTCCGGGTTTCCACACCCAGGTCATGACCGAAGCCACGACGGAGCGGATGCTGCCCAACCCCCTTGTAGGACGGCAATGCGGTTACCGGGTAGGCAAGGTCCGATGCTGGCACACCGAAACGAGCTCGCCGCCCCATGTGGCACGGCCGGCTTGATGTAGGAGCGAATTCATTCGCGAAGGGCCGCAGGCCCGTTGCCCCAACCCGCGCCGGCCCCCCAAACCACAACCGCCCCCCAGCCCGCGCCGACCCCCCCAAACCACAACCGAATTCCGGCCCCATCGATCTCGGTCAGGTGACAGGCGGTTGAGGCTGCGTTGTTGGGTTTCGCTGCGCTCTGCGGAGCGCCGCCCGACCCAACCTACCGTCGCCACCCACCCCTCGTGGGTGGGTGAGAACGTACGGCGTCTGAATACGCTACCCCTGCCCATTGGGCTCCGTCGCACCGCATGCGACGGGGTAAGTTCAGAGAGGTGAATGTCGTGAACCGCAGTATTTCCACATTGGCAGGCAGAACTCGCAAGATCGACGGTGGCACGCTGTTCGGCAGCACACCCCGACGGGCCTGGATCGAGTGGATGCGCCCCAACCACGACAACCAGGTGGAAACGGCCAGCCGTGTGCTGCTGGTCCAGCAGGACGGCATGAACATCCTGGTCATGGCCGGCACCGACGCGCTCCTGGCGCCGCCACCGCGCACCTGTCGCTGCCAGCGCCATGCGGCGGGGCTGCTGGACAGCCTGGCCGAGCACGGCCTGGGGGAAGGGCAGATCCACGCCGTGGTGCTGACCCATCTGCATGCGGTGCTGCCCCAGGACGTGCAGGACGCGATCCACGAAGGCAACACCCCCCGACTGCTGTTCCCGACCGCACGCTACCTGACCGGTCGCCGCCATTGGCTGCGCGCCCGGCATCCCCATCCAAGGGACCGGGGGCTGTTCGTGCCGCAGATCATCCGCCAACTGGAAGGCAGCGGCCGGCTCAAGCTGCTCGACGAGCAGGGCAGCGAGCTGCTGGGTGCCGGCTGGCGCTTCCACGTCAGCGATGGCTACACCCCGGGCCAGTTGCTGCCGGAAATCGACATGCCCGGCGGCCCCATCGTCTTCGCCGGCGACCTGGTACCCGCCGTGCACTGGCTCAGGCTGGACCTGACCACGGCGCTCGATCGCAATCCGGAGAGCCTGATCGACGAAAAGGAACGGCTGCTGGATCACCTGGTGGCCAACGGCGGGCGGATGTTCCTGGCCCGCGACCCCGAGTTCGCCATGATCAAGGTCCTGCGCGACCGGCAGTCCCGCTACCAGGCCTTCGACCAGCACACCCAACTGCATCGGCAGGACAGTTGATGCGACGCCCGCTCACAGAGCGGGCGTTTTCATTTCCGGTAGGGTGCACTTTGGAGCCTTTGTAGGATGGGTTGAGCGTAGCGATACCCATGCGGACAGAGGTGATGGGTATGCCCGACCCATCCTACTTGGCTACTCAGGACGCGACCTGAATGCCTTCCAGCGCGGAGCGCAGATCTTCCGGCAGCGGCAGCGGGCGGCGCGTCTGGCGGTCCACGTAGACGTGCACGAAATGTCCCTGGGCCGAGGCGATGGCGTTGTCGTTGGCAAACAGGCCGACTTCGTAGCGCACGCTGGAAGTGCCCAGCCGCGACACCCGCAGGCCGGCACGCACCAGGTCGGGGAAGGCGATGGGGGAGAAGTAGCTGCAGCTGGTTTCCACCACCAGCCCCACGGTGGGGCTCCCGGCGAAGTCCAGCAGCTTGTTCTCCAGCAGCCAGGCGTTCACCACGGTATCGAACCAGCTGTAGTACACGACGTTGTTGACGTGGGCGTAGACGTCGTTGTCCATCCAGCGGGTGGTGATGTCGCGGAAGTAGCGGTAGCCCTCGCGGGTGTCGGCAACGGGTTTGCTCATGGTTCAGGCCTCCGCCTGGTTGTTGGCCCTGATCCGGGCGGATTGGCTTTTCTTCAGTGCGGATGCTGCCGCGTTCTTGGTCGGCAAGGCCCTCTCAAAAAGAGGGGGAAGGCAGGGGCAGGGTGGTTTCAATCGCCAAGCGGGTCGTAGACCCGCCGCAGAGCAACGAAGCCCAACGGGATGTCATCCCCCGTTGGGCTTGGCTAACCCTCAGCGCATCCCGTCGGTACGCAGGGCGGCCGGGGTGAAGGCGAAGTATTTCGCCTGCTCGCCGTAGCGGGTGGTGCTGGGCTCCTGGTTGCGCATGCCGAGCGCCAGGTAGCGGCCGGACACCAGGTCGTACAGGGTTTCCACCGCCAGGTAGGACGCCTGCTGCTTGTAGTTGTACAGCGCATGACCCTCTGCCACACGCCACAGCTGCCCGCGACCGTCATAGTGGTCGACTTCGGCGATCTGCCAGGTGTCTTCGTCGATGAACATGTGGCGCTTGGAATAGACATGGCGGCTGCCGGGCTTGAGCGTGCCGACCACCTCCCAGACCCGGTGCAGTTCGTAGCGGGTGTGGTCGGGGTTGATATGGCCGGCCTGGACGATGTCGTCGTACTTCAGCGTCGGCGATTCCAGCGCGTAGCTGTTGTAGGGGATGTACAGCTCCTTCTTGCCCACCAGCTGCCAGTCGTAGCGGTCCGGCGCGCCGTTGAACATGTCCAGGTTGTCGGCGGTGCGCAGGCCGTCGGCGGCGGTGCCCGGGCCGTCGTAGGCGACCTGGGGCGCTCGCCGCACACGGCGTTGGCCGGCGTTGTAGATCCAGGCCATGCGCGGATCGGTGACCTGGTTGAGGGTCTCGTGGGCGAGCACCACGGTACCGGCCAGGCGCGCCGGCGCGGTCACCCGCTGCTTGACCATGTAGAGCATGCTGCCCTGCTTGTCCGCCGGGAAATCGGCAACCTGCTCCGGGTATACCTGCTCTTCCTCGAAGCGTACCGGGGTGTAGGCGCCATTCACCTGCGGGGTGACCTGGATGTAGCTACGCCAGTAGTTGCCACCCACGTAGCGGGTAATGTGATTCCACAGCACTTCGACGCCATTCTTCGGGATCGGGAAGGCGTAGTAGCCGCTCTTGTCGAAGTTGGCCAGGCCGTTGCCGTCGTTGACCGGTTGAACTTGCAGTGCGCTCTTGCGGGCCGCCTCCTGGATGGCGGCGGGGACCGAGGCGGAGCGGTGGGTCAGGTAGACGGGGATGCGGTAGCTCTGCGGGTAGCGCTTGAACATGGCCATCTGGCCATCGGTCAGCTTGTCGCGGTACTGCTCGGCGTTGGCCGCGGTGATGACGAACAGCGGCTTTTCATTGGCGAACGGATTGCTCAGAAAACCGCTGGCCGCGGCCGTACCGGCGTCCTGGGGGAGACCGCCGGTCCAGGCGGGGATGCTGCCGTCGGCGTTGCCTTCCTGTTGCGCACCCAGGGGGGTGAGGGTGCTGCCCAACCGGGCCGCTTCGTCCGCCGAAACCGCCGCCATCACCTGGCCGGCCAGCAGGCCGAGGGCCAGGATGCAGCCTTTGTGAAGGGTTTTATTCATGCTTTTGCTCCCGGAAGTAGTCAGAAGTTCACGCCGAAACTCAGCGAGATGAAGTCGCGGTCGACATCGGTGTTGAAGTCGCCGCCGAAGTTGTTGGTGTACGCAAGGCTGGCGGTGTAGGTGTTGCGGTAGTCGGCGTCGAGCCCCAGCCCCACGGACTTGGCGCCCTCGTTGAACACCGGGCCGTAGCCGTCGACGTCGTGGGACCAGAACAGGTTCGGGACCAGGTTCACCCCGGCGAACACGTCGCTGTACCGCAAGTTGGTGAAGGCGCGATAACCCCAGGAGTTGGCGGTGTAGTAGCCGTGGCGGCCGCCCTGGGTGATGTCGCCGAACACCGAGTCGCGGCCGTAGCGCTGGGTCTCCAGAGACTCCAGGCCGCCGACGTGGGTAAGGCCCACCTCCACCGCCAGGCTCAGGGAGGTGGCGCCCAGCACCGGGTCGAACAGGTGCAGGAAGCTGGTCTGGGCCTGGGTGACCTCCTTGCGCTTCCAGCCCTGCAATACCTGGCCTTCCTCGGCGGCCACGGTGGGCTCGATGTCGGAGCCGGTCAGGGCGCGGAAGGTCGGGTTCAGCGCACCACCGAACAGGTCGGCGGTGTTGATGCTGATGGGCGCATTCGGCCGGTAGCTGATCTCGCCGCTCCAGGCGGTGCCGGTGGGCAGTTCGGTGGCGAAGCTGGCGCCGAACAGGTGGATGTCCTCGGGGTAGTCGAGGAAGTAGCTGGTATTGCCGGCGCCGGTGGCCAGGCCAAGGGCGAACTGCAGGTCCGGGTCGAGGGCGGCGAAGCCCGGGTCGTTGTTGATGAAATCGGTCACGCCGCTGGCGGTGCGCAGGCTGAAGCGCGGCGAGCGCGAGTGGTAGTTGAGGTAGTAGGCGCCGTACTCCACGCCGTCGCCCAGCCAGCGCAGGGCCATGCCGTACTGGCCGCTGTCGCGCGGGTCGTTGTTCTGTTCGCGGCGGATGATCACGCCTTCCGGGTCGCTGATGCCGAAGCCGAGGCCTGCGGCGGCGGCAATCGGCTCCAGTGGGGCCACGCCCGCCAGGCCGCCGTTAAGGTTGTCGTTGCAGCCCTTGGCTACCGGGTCCGCGCCGAAGAAGGTGCCGCAGTTGTCCAGGGCGTAGGGCTTCCATTCCAGTTGGTAGAACGCCTCGACGCTGAGGTTCTCGCCCAGGCCCTGGGCGACGTAGAACATGTTGACCGGGATCAGGCCTTCCTTGAGTTCCGAACCCGGGCGGCGCAGGGCGGCGACGTCCAGCGGGTTGATGGAGTTGATCGAGTTGCCGATGAACAGGCTTTCGCCCCAGCTCACCACCTGTTGGCCCAGGCGCGCGTCGCCGGGATTTCCGGCGATTTCGTAGCGCTGGGAAACGAAGGCGTCGAGGATTTGCGTGCCGGCGGAACGCGCCGACATTTCGCGGCCGTCGTCGCTGATCTGCTTGAACGGACGGTTCTCGTCCTTGAGCTCGAAGTCGTACCAGTACTTGCCACGCAGGAAGGCGCGGGTGTCGCCATAGCTCAGCTCCAGGTCATGCACGCCCTTGAAGATCTTCGAGAAGGTTTCGCCCTTCTTGAAGTTCAGGCGTCCGTCGTCGCCTGAGGACGAGAAGCCCGTGCCGCCGTTGGTGACGTCGATCAGGTGGGAGGCCGCATCGGAGGTTGCCCAACTGGCGCCGATGGACAGCGCCGAGTCGAACTGGCCCTGGATTTCTCCGACGTTGAAGGCGACGGCGAATGCCGGTTGCTGGATGGTTGCCGAAACGGCGGCTGCCAGAAGGCAGCGCTGAAGGTTGCGGATACGCACTGGATTGTCCTTGTTCTGATGGAGTCACGTATCGGGCGGAGTGGCCTCCGCCCCAATGGGCTGGCCGCGCGGTCAGCCCTGGCTCTGCAGGAAGCAGAGCACCGCCTTGCGCTCCTCGGCCTTGCGCAGGCCACCGAAGGCCATGGCGGTATCGGGGAACATCCGTGCCGGGGAGGTGAGCCAGGCGTCCAGAAGCTCCGGCGTCCAGTTGTCCTTGGCGGCGGCCAGGGCCGGCGAATAGGTGAAGCCCTTCACCGCGCCCATCGGTCGACCTACGACGCCGGCCAGGTGGGGACCTACGTGGTCGGCGTCGAGGGCGTGACAGGCGCTGCATTTGGTCTGGAAGACCTGTTGCCCCGCGCCCGGGTCGCAGTCGAGGGCAAAAGCGGAACGGCCGAGCAGGAGCGCAAGCACGCCGGTGGCGATGCGCAGAGGAGGGTTCATCTTGTTATTCCCCGGTTGGCTAAGGAGGGCCTACGGTGACAGCCGGGGGGCGACTGCGAATCGCTGGCCTACGCCATTGATTTGCCATTCGGTGCCAATCGGCGGGACGGGGATGACGGCCAGCGCGAAGGCACTGGCCGGCAGGGCAATCAGCGTGAGGCGGGGGTGTAGGGGTCCGGTGTGCCGGCCTCGATGGGTGGGTACTTCTCCAGGCTGGCCTTGAAACCCCCGACCACCTCCATGGTGGGTTTCAGTATCCAGGTGTTCCCGATCATCAGGTCGTGCTCTTCCCTCAGGTCGGTCAGCAGGTTGTAGAGGCGCGGGAAGGCCAGGGTCTGGGGTATGTCGTACATCTCATCCTGCTGGATGAAATGCAGCTTCCAGTTGCGCCATTTGACCGCGGTGAGACGGTCCGCAACGTAGGCGGGGAAGCCTTCGCGGTTCGAGTTGGCCTGCTGGCCGCTGAACAGCGCCATCTGGTCGACGCCATCCACGGCGCGGTCCTTGGGTACCTCGGCTCCGGCGGCGTGGGCCAGGGTGGTGTAGAGATCGACGATATGGACGATTTCGTTGCTCACCTTGCCCGCCGGGACATGGCCGGGCCAGCGCAGGATGAAGGGCGCGCGCAGGCCGGCTTCCATCGCCGTGAAGTAGGTGCCGCGCCAGGGGCCATTGGCGCCACGCCAGGGGTAGGTGGCTTCGCCGCCGTTGTCGCTGGCCAGGATCACCAGGGTGTTCTGCTCGACGCCGGCCGCTTTCAGGGCATCCAGCACCTGGCCCGCGCGATGGTCCATTTCCGCCAGGGAGTCCGCCCAGGAGCCGTTGCCGGTCTTGCCGGCGAACTCCGGGTTTGGCTGGGTCGGCATGTGCGGCAGGGAGAAGGGGATGTAGGCGAAGAACGGCTTGCCGGCGGCGGCGTTGCGCTTGATGAAGGCCGTGGCGCGTTCCGTCAGCTCCGCGTCCAGGGTGCGCTTGCTGGCCAGGTCGAGCTTCTTCACCTGGCTCGGCGCCTCGTCCTTCCTGGCTTCGTAGATGTATTGCGCCGGCACCAGGTTCTCGTTCCAGCCCTGCTTGCTGCCCATGGCCGGCGTGAGGTCGCTCGCCTGGTCACTGCCGGACCACATCACTTCGTCGTAGGTGCGGGGCACGCCGTACCACTCGTCGAACCCCTGGTGGGTGGGGAAGCGTGCCTCGCTGCTGCCCAGGTGCCACTTGCCCCATATTCCCGTGGCGTAGCCGCGGGCGGAAAGCAGTTCGGCGAGTGTCTGCTCCCAGAGCGTGAGGCCGTCCGGGGCGCCGGCACGGGGAACCCGGTAGGTGCCGGAGCGAATGGAGAAACGCCCGGTCAACAACGCCGAGCGCGAGGGGGTGCATTGGGCCTCGACGTTGAAGTTGGTCAGGCGGATGCCTTCCTCGGCGAGCCGGTCGATGCGTGGCGTCTCGGCGCCCCGGATAACGCCGCCGCCATAGCTGCCCAGCTCCCCGTAGGCGAGGTTGTCGTAGAGCATGATGACGATGTTCGGCGGAGCCGCCTGGCCGTAGGCCAGCGGCGCCGACAGGGTCGCCAGCAGCGCCAGCCGCGACAGGTGGATGTTCATGGATGTTCCTCCGATGCTGCCGGGTGGCTGAAGGGTCTGATGGCAGCGTGGTCTCGACCTTGGCAGAGGAGGGCACGCAAGGAATCGCCACGGGGCGCCAGCGACTTGTCATCCGACGCCAATCCGCGACCTCGCGCGGGGTGGTCGGCGCGTGGCCGGATGCGCTTGTTGTCGGCATATTCGCTGTCTGTTAGGGTCTCCTGCCTGCCGTGGCGGCAAGCCCCGCACGCTGCGCAATCCCTGCCCATCCGGCTGCGCCGATCAACAAGAAGAATCCGGGCCCAGGAGCCCTAGCCGTCATGTCCCGCCTGAAGCACACCGTCTACGCCGAGGCCCTGTTGCAGCATTACGCGGAGCTGTTCCGCCCTCACCTGGCTACGGTTGGCTTGAGCGAAGAGGTGCTGGTACGTCCCGACGCGAAAATCCCCCTGAGCCAGTACAACGCGTTGCTCGAGGCCGCCGCCGAAGGGGGGGATTCCTTCCTCGGCCTGCGCCTGGGGCTCGGCCTGCTGGGTGATCCGTTCAAGGGCAGCCTGATGGGCGGAATCGGTCATCTGACGCGCAGCGCCGCCGACGTGCGCACCATGCTCGAATGCGCCAGCCGCTACATAGTCGTGCACGCCCAGGCCAACGAAGTCTCCTGGCGATTGCATGGCGGCGCCCTGGAAATCACTTACCGGCTGACCGACCCCAGCGTGCTGCACCGCCGGCAGGATGCCGAGTTCGCCATCGGCATACTCTTCAAGCGCCTGCGTGAATACACCGGCGGGAAATACGCGCCGCTACGGGTTGAGTTCGAGCATCCGCAACCGGCGGACACCAGCCTGCACACCGACGTATTCCAGTGCCCGCTGAAGTTCGGCCAGCCGGCCAACCTCATCGCCTGGCCCGGCGCGATGCTCGACGAGCCGCTGGTCACGGCCGATCTCCGGCTGTTCCAGGCGCTGCTGCCCGGCCTGGAGGAAGAGCGCCGTCGACGGCTCGCCGATACCGACCTGACCACGCGCATAGGCCTGGTGATCGAGGCGAACCTGGCCGGCGGGCGAGTGGGCCTGGAGCAGGTGGCGAGCGAATTGCTCATGAGCAAGCGCACGCTACAGCGCCGCCTGCAGGAGCTGGACCTGGAATTCGCCGAGGTGGTGGAGGAGATTCGTCAGACCCTGGCCCTCGAGCTGGTGGGCCAGTCAACCCGCAGCCTCACCGAGATCGCCCAGCAGCTGGGCTACAACGAGGCCAGTTCGTTCACCCGTGCCTTCCGCCGCTGGACCGGCCTCAGCCCCCGCGAGTACCGCCAGCAAAAGGTGTAGGAGCGGGCGGGTCAGTTTGGTAGCCCGGATGAAATCCGGGGAAACCCAGCCTCCGCTCCCGGATTTCATCCGGGCTACGAAAGCGGCCCGGTGCTCGTGAAGGATCGTGCGCAGAGCCTTCGCGAGCAGAGCTTGCTCCTATGGCCTATACGGCGTGTCAGCCGAGCAGTTCGCGGGTTCTCATTGCCGCCTTGCCGCCCGCGCCGATGGCGCCATCGATGAAGCCGCGCCAGCCTTCGCCGTGGTCGCCCTGGCCGAACACCACGCGGCCACGGTCCTTCTGGAAGTGGTCGTAGTACTTGCCCAGCCAATTGGGCTTGTAGCTGCAATAGGTGCCCTGGGAGTACGGGTCCAGGGTCCATTCGTAGCCGTAGCATTCCTCCACTTCCAGGTCCGGGTAGAAGGTGCTGACCACCGCTTGCACGGCGTCGCGGTCCTGGATGTCGAGCTTGGCCGGGTCGGCGCCGAAGCCGACGAAAATGCTGTGGTCCTCGGCCTTGGCGTAGGTGACCAGCAGGTTCAGTGGATGGTCCGAGCCGGCAACGCCCAACCGCTTGCCATCGCCCGGCAGCTTGCCTTTGGTCCGCATGAACACCTTGATTCCGCTGCCGGAGTGTTTTTCCTTCGCCGCTTCCACCAGGGCCGGGTCGAGGGCGGGGCTGAAGGCGATGCGCGGGAGTACGTTCATCGGTACCGCGACTATCACCGCAGCGGCCTTGATGGTGTCTCCCTGCTGGGTGGTCACCAGCACCCGCTCGCCCTGTTCCACCACTTTGGTCACCGGGGTGGACAGGCGAATTTCCGGTTTGCCCTCGTCGACCATGGCGTTGATCAGGCTGATGGTGCCGTCCTTGAAGCTGTAGCGGCCCAGGGCATCGACGAAGGCCGTCATGTTCCACCCCGGCAGCGACCACCAGCGCGCCACGTCGGCATAGGACGCGCGATCACTGGTGGTGTGCGCGATGCCGGCCACATAGGCATCGAGGAAGTTGCGCTGCAGCGGCGTGAGCTTCAGCTGGTTGAGGCGATCGGCGCCGCTCATGGCGTCGACCGCGAGCAGGTCGGCCCAGGTGTACTTGGCGTCGTAGGGGCGTTCCCAGAGCTTCGGGGCTTCGCCAAAGTATTCCTTCACCGCCTTGGCAATGGCGATGAAGTCGTCGAGGGTGGGCTCGATGGCCTTGCCTTCGTGAATGATGCGCACGGTCTGCGCTTGCTCGGCGAAGGGCTCGGGGGTTTCCTTGAGCTTGAGGCCGTAGCGCTGCACCTCGGCCCAGACGAAGGGCTGGGTCCAGTGGATCCAGGTGCCGCCCAGCTCGATCTTGTGGCCTGCGAATTCGCTGCTGAAGGTGCGTCCGCCGAGACGGTTGCGCGCTTCGAGGATCAGCGTCCGGTAGCCGTTCTTCATGCTGTCGCGGGCGGCGGTCACACCGGCGAAGCCGCCGCCGATGACCACCACGTCGTAGTCGCAGTCGTCGAACTTGCCGGTGGCCGCGCGCTTGTCGGCCGTCGCTGCGGCCAGGGCGGCGTTGCCGGCCATCGCCACGGCACCCGTCGCGCCGACGACACCGGCATTGCGCAGGAATTTACGGCGGCTGACGCCGTCACTCTGCATTTCAACCATTTCCACACCTCTGAGCTTGTTGTAATGCCATGGGGGCAATTGCCGGCCAACATGCCAGAGGCTGGCGTGGCTCCGATTGCCAGGTCACGCCAGGGTTTTGCCATTGGGTGCCAATGTCGTAATGGTGGAGGCATGGACGAGGGGCCGTAGGATGGGTTGAGCCTGCGATACCCATCAATCCGAACCGCATGGGTATCGCTTCGCTCAACCCATCCTACGGTCGATCCTCCTGGGATTACGTGCCTTCGGCCGGACGCGCTGCGGCAAGCCTCCTGGCCGGGATGCCGATCAGCAGCAACAAGCTGCCGATCACCAGCAGCAGGGCGATCAGGTCTAAAGCCAGGTAGAGGCTGCCGGTGGCGGTCTTCACCGCGCCTACCGCCGACTGGCTGAGCACGCCGGCCAGGTTGCCGATGCTGCTGATGATGGCGATGCCGCCGGCCGCGCCGGATCGGCTCAGCAGCGCGGGCGGCACGGTCCAGAACAGCGGCATGGCGGAGAGCGCGGCCGCGGCGCCGAGAGTGGTCACCAGCACGGAGGCCACCAGCTGGCCCTGGACGAGGTCCAGCAGGAAGAAACAGCTGGCGGCCACCAGCATGGTCAGGCCCAGGTGCCAGCGGCGTTCCATGTGGCGGTCGGAACTGCGGCCCAGCAGGTACATGGCGCACAGGCCGCCGAGGAAGGGCAGGGCGGTCACCAGGCCGATCTGCTTCAGGTCCTCCATGCCGAAGCCGCGCACCAGGGTCGGCAGCCAGTAGGACACGGTGTTGGCGGCGCTGTAGATGCAGAAACACACCAGCCCGGCGACGTAGAGCAACGGGTCGCGCAGCGCGCCACGCAGGCCCTGGTGAGCCTGGGTGGCGACGGTTTCCTGGGCCAATACCTGCTGGATCTGCTGCTTCTCGTCGTCATCCAGCCAGGTGGCCTGTTCGGGGCGGTCGGTCAGCCAGTAGCGGCCGATGATGCCCAGCACAACCGCCGGCAGGCCGGTGAGGACGAACAGCACCTGCCAGTCGCGCAGCCCCATCCAGCCGTGCAGGTGGGACATGATGGCGCCGGACAGCGGGCCGCAGATCATCCCGGCGACCATGGCCGCCATGAAGAACGAGGCGGTGATGCGGCCACGCATTGCCGCCGGGAACCAGTAGGTGAGGTAGAGAATGAGGCCGGGGAAGAAGCCGGCCTCGGCCACCCCGAGCAGGAAGCGCGCGACGATCAACTGGCTGGGGGTGGTGACGAAGGCCGTGGCCACGGTGATCAGGCCCCAGAGGATCATGATCCGCGTCAGCGTCGCCCGTGCTCCCACCCGCTGCATATAGAGGTTGCTCGGCACTTCGAAGAGGATGTAGCCCAGGTAGAAGATGCCGGCGCCGATGCCGTAGGCGGCGTCGCTCAAGGCGATGTCTTCGGCCATGCGCAGCTTGGCGAAGGAGAGGTTCAGCCGATCGATGGCATTGATGATGAACGCCAGCATGAGGAACGGCATGAGCCGCCAGACCAGCTTGCCGTACAGGCGCTTCATCGTGAGAGGGGATGCGGCCGTGGCCGCCGGGAAGGGTTGGATGGCATCGCTCATGGAAGCGCTCCTGGGTCGCCTGATTGTTCTTGTTGTTGGGGCCTCGGCGGGCCGCTGGGCGAGTATAGGGAGGGGCGGACGGTGCAATGTTCCGTATTCAGATGGGTATCCAACTGTTTGATTTAAAATGGGAAACCCTGAATCTACAGGGCGCCCGAAGCCGCGATTCCGGCTTTCGCTCCGTAGGGTGGATGACGCTCTTCTCATCCACCAGCGGTGCTGCCGGCCCCCTCCAAGGGAGGGGGGGGCTTTCGGCACCGCTGGGGCATAACCGCAACAGAACAATTACTGGCCGTGCCTATCAGGACTCCTCATGCGTTTCTCAATTGCCGCTCTCGCCATTGCCGTTTCCCTGTTCAGCGCCATGACCTGGGCCGCCGACGGCACGCCGTCCGCGCCTGCCAAGGCCGCCAGCGCCACGACCGCCGACGCCAACCGCGAGATGCTGCACAAGCTCCCGTTCGCCGACCGCGCCGACTATGCAGCCGCCCGCCGTGGACTGGTGGCCGCCTTCGAAGGCGAAGTGCGCAACGCCGAGGGCAAGGTGGTGTGGAATACCCATGCCTACGACTTCCTCAAGCGCGAGGACGCCCCGGATACGGTAAACCCGAGCCTGTGGCGCCAGGCCCAGCTCAACGCCAGTGCCGGTCTGTTCCAGGTGGCCGAAGGGTTGTACCAGGTACGCGGCATCGACCTGGCGAACATGACCATCATCGAGGGCGAGGACGGGCTGATCCTCATCGACCCGCTTTATGCCACGGAGACGGCGAAGGCCGCCCTGGAACTCTACTACCAGCACCGTCCGCGCAAGCCGGTGGTGGCGATCATCTATTCCCATAGCCACGTCGACCATTTCGGCGGCGTGCGTGGCGTGGTCGACGAGGCCGACGTCAAGGCCGGCAAGGTGCGCATCTACGCCCCGGACGGCTTCATGGAGCACGCCATCCAGGAGAACGTGCTGGCCGGTACCGCCATGTTCCGCCGCGGGATGTTCCAGAGCGGCGGCACCGTGCCGAACAACGAGCGTGGCCAGGTGGATGCCGGGATCGGCAAGGGCGCTCCCATGGGCGGCACCATCAGTCTGATCGCGCCCACCGACCTGATCGTGAAACCGCTGGAAACCCATGAGATCGCCGGGGTTCAGGTGGAATTCCAGCTCACCCCCGGTACCGAGGCGCCGGCGGAAATGAACCTCTATCTGCCGCAGCTGAATGCGCTGTGCATGGCGGAGAACGCCGTGATGACCATGCACAACGTCCTCACCCCGCGTGGTGCCGAAGTGCGCGACGCCAAGGCCTGGTCGCGATTCATCGATGACAGCCTGGTGCGCTACGGCGACAAGGCGCAGGTGATGTTCGCCTCGCACAACTGGCCGACCTGGGGCGGTGAAGGCATCCGCACGCTGCTGGCCGACCAGCGCGACATGTACGCCTACGTCAACAACCAGACCCTGCACCTGCTCAACCAGGGGCTGACGCCGCTGGAGGTCGCCGAAGCCGTCAAGAAGCTGCCCGGCGAGCTGGATCGCACCTGGTACGCCCGTGGCTACTACGGCACCCTGAGTTTCAACACCCGCGCCGTGTACCAGCGCTACATGGGCTTCTACGACGGCAACCCGGCCAACCTGAACCCGCTGCCGCCAGTGGAGTCCGGCAAGCACTACGTCGAAGCCCTGGGTGGGGCCGACAAGGTCCTGGAGCTGATGCGTACCGCGATGGACAAGGGCGACTACCGCTGGGCCGCCCAGCTCGGCAACCACCTGGTCTTCGCCGATCCGGAGAACAAGGCCGCCCGCGACGCCCAGGCCGACGCCCTGGAGCAGCTGGGCTACCGCAGCGAGTCCGCCATCTGGCGCAATATCTACCTGACCGGCGCCAAGGAACTGCGTGTTGGCGCGCCGCAACAGGGCGGCAGGGCCATCGAGGACCTGGTGCGAGCGGCGACCCCGGCCATGTTCATGGACGTGCTGACGGTGCGCCTGGATTCGGACAAGGCCGTGGGCCATGACATGACCCTCAACTGGAACTTCGACGATCTCGGCCAGGACTTCGCCCTGACTCTACGCAACGGCGTGCTGACCTATCGCGAGAATGCCAGCCATGCCAAACCGGATGCCACGGTGACGATGAGCAAGGCCGTGCTCGATAGCATCAGCCTGCGCCAGCTTGATTTCCCCACCGCGCTGAAACAGGGCGACATCAAGCTCGAAGGGGATGCCGCGCGCTTTAAGGCGCTGCTCGGCATGCTCAGCAGCTTCCAGCCTACCTTCAACATCGTGACCCCCTGACCCATGACGCGCAGGGCTGGCATTTCCCCCCGAGGCACGCTCGCCAGTGACGACGCCCTGCGTGTGGAGGTGCCGGCCCGGCCGCGCAAGCTGCCGAAGCAGGCGCGCTCGGTCGCGCTGGTCGACGCCCTCAAGGCGGCCGGGCGCGAGATTGTCGAGCGGGAAGGGCGGGAGGCGCTGTCCATCTATCGCCTGTCCGACTACTCGGGGGTGGCGATCAGCTCGATCTACGAATACTTCCCCACCATCGAATCGCTGATCGGCGCCATTTTCGACGACTACCGCGCCGCTGCCCGCCTCGAGGCGATTGCCGGCATCCACGCGCTGCCGCCCTCGGCTCGGCTGTACGACGGCATCGAGGTGGTGTTGCGCACCGGGCTCGGCGCCCTGCATCGCTGGATGCAGATCGACTCGCAGCTCAGCATCAAGACGGCCTACTACGGTGAGCTGGTGCGCCTGGAGATCGTCAAGCCGGAGCGCTTCTGGATCAGCGTGGTGATTCCCGCCCTGGTGGAGCGCTTTTCCGACGAGGTCCTGGTGCGTGATCGGGAGAAGGCCGGCTTCCTCGCCTACCAGGCGGTGACCGCCTTGCCTCGTGCGTTGCTGATCGAAAAACCCGAGTACCTCGTGCAGGACGACACGGTTCGCCTGCTGGCGCGGATGCTCCACGCGCTGCTGACCACCACGGATGCGGAATAGCCGTTTCAGATGCTCCGCTATCTGGATAAAAGGGTTTTTATATCAGTGGTTTAGAGTTGGTCTGATGGTCGCGGAATCCGGAAATGATTTCGTCCTTTCGCCCCCTAAACTGGCCCTGCCATGTAGGCCTTCCCCAGCGAGAAGGCCAGGTGCGATTGGGTGAATCCGAGGAGAGCGTCCCGTGACAAGAACAAGAGAAGAACAGGTCGAACTGCTGTTGACCGATCCGGTCGGGCTGGCCGACCACTCGCTGCAGTGCTGGGTACAGATGCCGCGCGCCGAGGTCGATGAACTCCAGCTGGCGGGCCTGAAACGTCGCTTCGCCGAGATGCGTGAGCGCATTCCGGTACTGAAGAAACTGGCCGATGCCGAGGGCGTGGAGTGCGTCGAGCGACTGGACGATGTGGTGCCGCTGCTGTTCGAGCACACCATGTTCAAGTCCTATCCGCCGTCGCTGCTGGAGAAGAACAACTTCGCCGCCATCAACAAGTGGCTCGGCAAGCTGGTGACGCCAGAGCTGGCAGAACAGATCGCGGCCGTCGACGTCAGCGCCTGCAAGGGCCTGGACGACTGGTTCGAGACCATGGACCGGGAAATCCCCGAGCTCTGCCTCTGCCACACCTCGGGCACCTCCGGCACGTTGTCGTTCCTGCCCTGCGGCGTGCGCGAATTCGAGAAGGCCGCCCAGGTGCGCAGGCTCCATGCCTGGAACATGACCGGGCCGGACACCCCGGACCCGCAAATGCACACCGCCTACCCGTACTACGCCAAGGGCTACCTGAGCCACCTGCGGGGTACCGCGGCGCTGGCCCGGACCCTGCTGCCGGACCCGTCGCATTTCCACGCGGCCTATCCGACCACCCTGTCCAGCGACGTGCTGCACCTGGGCGCCAAGCTGCGCGCGGCCCAGGCCAAGGGCACCCTGGATCGCCTGGTGATCGCGCCCGAACTGCTGGCCAAGAAGAAGGCCTTCGACCGGCAGCAGGCGGACATGCCGCAGCACCTGGCAGCGTTCTTCGACGAGATCGCCAACCGCCTCAAGGGCAAGCGTGTGTACGCCAGCGGCACCTGGAACCTCCTGCACAACATGGCCAAGGCCGGTCTGGAACTGGGTCTGGAAGGTGTGTTCCACCCGGACTCCTTCATCTCCACAACAGGCGGCGCCAAGGGGGTGGTGCAACCGGAAGGCTGGCGCGAGGAGGTCATGCGCTTTACCGGCGTGCAGGAACTGCACGAGTCCTACGCCATGTCGGAGGTGGTCAGCGGTTCGCACATGCGTTGCGCCGAAGGCAACTACCACTTCGCCCACACCGTGATTCCCTTCGTGCTCGACCCGGAAACCAGCCGGCCGCTGCCCCGCCAGGGCCGACAGACCGGCCGCGCGGCGTTCTACGACCTGGGCGCCGAATTCCACTGGGGCGGGTTCATCACCGGCGACGAGATCACCGTCGAGTGGGAGCAACCCTGCACCTGCGGCAATCCCAGCCACTATGTGGTGGGCGCGATCCAGCGCTACAGCGAGAAGAACGGCGGCGACGACAAGATCACCTGCGCCGCGACCGAACAATCCCATCGCGAGGCGATGGACTTCCTCAACACCCTGGAGGGCTGAAGCCATGACCCATCCCATCGCGCCCTTGGTGATCCGCGGCGAAGTCATCACCGACAACCTGATCGAAGTGGGTGGCCGTGGCGGCGACCTGGCCTTCCTCACCCCGGACGCGCACCAGTACATCGACCGCCTGCCCCTGGGTAACCCGGCGAAGCTGGCCGACCTCTACGCACTGAGCTTCGAGGACATACTCGATTACTGCGTCGCCCTCGGCGAACGCCTGGAGTTCAGCAAGAACGCCTATCTGCAGGAAGCCTGCGAGCTGTCCTACCGGACGGCGCCCACCACCCCGACCATCGTTCGGGCCTCCTACATGGGCCTGCAGCACCTGCTGTCCCGCGAGCTCATCACCGAGATGGTGGAGAGCACCGTGGGCGTGAAGTACCTGGAAGGCTGGGTGCCGCAGACCCTGCTCGACGGCACCGAGCTGGAAGTGCGCTGCTTCGGCGCGCGCACCTTGCATATCGTCGCCGGCAACGCCGTGGCCCTGTCGCTGTGGACCATCGTGCGCAACATGGTTCTGCGCAGCGACGCCATCATCAAGGCGCCCTCCAACGATCCCTTCACCGCCCTGGCCATTGCCCGCACCATGATCGACATGGCGCCGGACCACCCGCTCACCCGGCATCTGACGGTGGCCTACTGGAAGGGTGGCGACCAGGCGCTGGAGCAGCGCCTGTACCAGCCGCAGAACCTGGAGAAGATCGTCGCCTGGGGCGGCTTCGCCTCGATCAAGCACGTGACCCGCTACATCCAGCCGGGCCTGGAACTGATTTCCCTGGACCCGAAACGCAGCGCCAGCATCATCGGCAAGGACGCCTTCGCCAACGAGGCGAGCATGCGCGATGCGGCGGTGCGCCTGGCCTCCGACATTGGCGCCATCAACCAGAAAGGCTGCGTCTGCGCCCGCACCGTCTATGTGCAGTCCGGCACCGACGAGGAGGGCCTGGAGCGCCTGAACGCCTTCGGCCGCTACGTCTACGACGCCATGCTCGGCCTGCCCAACAGCCTCAGCACCGCGCCCCGGTCCTACGACCGTAACCTCAAGGCCCACGTCGACGCGCTGCGCCTGGATGACGAGTGGTACCGGGTGATCGGCGGCCAGGACGGGGAGGGCGCCATCATCTGCTCGCAGATTCCCGAGCCGGTGCCCTTCGCCACCCTCCTGGACGACCGCACCGCCAACCTGGTGCCGGTGGACGAGCTCAGCGAGATGCTCGACGCCGTGGATGCCTACACCCAGACCGTGGGCGTGTACCCGGAAAGCATCAAGGACCAGCTCAAGGATGTGCTGCCGCTCTATGGCGCCCAGCGCATCGTTTCCCTCGGCTATGCGGCGGCGATGAAGTTCGCCGCGCCCCAGGACGCCATCGAGCCGCTGCGGCGCATGGGCAAGTGGATCTCCAACCAGATCGCCTCCCCGGAAACCACGCCGGCGCCCTGGCTGCGCCCTTCACTCTGAAACGCCGCGCCCCGCTGCGGCGGGGCGCTTCATCACCCTTGGAGGAATCCGCCATGACTATCTGTATCGGCTACGGGGCCCAGGAAGCCCACGCGGCACTGGAACCGCTGAGCTTCGAGCGCCGCGCCCTGCGCGACGATGACGTCGCCATCGACATCGCCTACTGCGGCGTCTGTCACTCGGACATGCACTACGTCCACAACGACTGGAACAGCACCCGCTTCCCCTGTGTGCCCGGCCACGAAATCGTCGGCCAGGTCACCGCTGTCGGCCCGGCCGTGACCCGCCACCGGGTGGGCGACCGGGTCGCGGTCGGCTGCATGGTCGACAGCTGCCAGCACTGCGACGCCTGCGAAGCGCACCAGGAGCCTCATTGCAGCCACGGCATGACGCCCACCTACAACGGCCTGGATCGCATCAGCGGCACGGTGAACTACGGCGGCTACGCCCAGCACATCGTGGTGCGCGAGCAGTTCGTGCTGCGCATGCCCGAGGCGTTGGACCCGCGCTTCGCCGGGCCGCTGCTGTGCGCCGGCATCACCGTGTGGACGCCGCTGCGCGAACATGGCGTGAAGGCCGGTACCCGCCTGGCCGTGGTCGGCCTCGGCGGGTTGGGTCACATGGCGGTCAAGCTGGGGGGCGCCCTGGGCGCCGAGGTCACCGTCATCACCACCTCGCCGGGCAAGGCCGACGACGCCAGGGCGCTCGGCGCGCACCATGTGCTGCTGTCCACCGACCCGCAGGCGATGAAGGATGCGGCGAGCTCGTTCGAGCTGATCCTCGACACCATTCCGCGCAAGCACAACGTCAATCCCTACCTGATGCTGCTGGGCCGCCACGGCAAGCTGGTGCTGGTGGGCGCGCTGGAGCCGCTGGAGCCGATCCACGGTGCGCTGCTGGCCATCAATAACCGCTCCATCGCCGGCTCGCTGATCGGCGGCCTGGCCCAGACCCAGGAACTGCTGGACTTCTGCGCCGAACACCAGGTGCTGCCGGACTGCGAGATGATCCGCATCCAGGACATCAACACCGCATTCGAGCGCATGGAGAAGAACGACGTGAAATACCGCTTCGTGATCGACATGGCGTCGTTGAAGGAGGAGGGCGGCGCCTGATCGGTGCGTGATTGCGGGATCGCGCGCAAACGCCGGTGCGCACGGCGCACCCTACGTAGGGTGTGCCACACCCATCGATCGCGCCGTGGCGTTGGATCGTAGGGTGCGCCATGCGCACCGATTGCAGTTCGTAGGGTGGACCACGCTTCACCGGTCCACCAATCGAGGCCCGGTATGGCGCCGTTGGTGGATGGAAAAAGCGCCATCCACCCTACGGTAGCTACAGGCTACCCACCAACTGCCCGCCATCCACCGCCAGCACCGCGCCGGACATGTAGGCGCCGGCTTCGCTGGCCAGCAGCAGGAAGGGGCCGTTCAGCTCCTCCAGCCGGCCGAGGCGGCGCATGGGCACCGCTTCGCGGATGTAGGCCTGGCCCTTTGCGCTGTCGAAGTAGGCGTCGTTCATCTCGGTCTTGAAGTAGCCGGGGGCGATGGCGTTGACGCGGATGTGGTAGCGGGCCAGTTCCAGGGCCAGGGACTTGGTCAGCTGGACCACGCCGGCCTTGGCCGCGCAGTAGTGGCTGTAGCCGGTGCCCACCCGCAGGCCGAGCATGGAGGCGATGTTGACGATGCTCCCCGGCCGCTCGGCATGGGCGAGGCGCTGGGCGGCGACCTGGGCCACGCGCCAGACGCCGTCGAGGTTGGTGGCGAGCATGGCGCGCCAGTCCTCTTCGCTGACTTCCAGCACGCGCTGGCCGCTGCCGATGCCGGCATTGTTGAGCACCACGTCCACCGTGCCGAAGGCCGCCTCGGCGGCATCGAAGGCGGCGGCCACGCTGGCGCGGTCGGTGACGTCCATGGCCACCGGCAGGGCTTCGGTGCCGGAACGGCGCAGTTCCTCGGCCAGTTGCTGCAGGCGCTCGACGCGGCGCGCGGCGAGGACAACGCGGGCGCCGGCCTTAGCCGCGACCCGCGCCAGGTGCGCGCCGATACCACTGGAGGCGCCGGTCACCAACACGATGCGGCCGGCGAGGGAGAAGGGGGCGAATACGCTCATCAGAACACCTCGAACAGGCCGGCTGCGCCCATGCCGCCGCCCACGCACATGGTCACCACCACGTACTTCACGCCACGGCGCTTGCCCTCCAGCAGGGCGTGGCCAACCATACGCGCGCCGCTCATGCCGTAGGGGTGGCCGATGGCGATGGCGCCGCCGTTGACGTTGTAGCGCTCGTTGTCGATACCCAGCTGGTCGCGGCAGTAGATCGCCTGGCAGGCGAAGGCTTCGTTCAGTTCCCACAGGCCGATATCGTCGACCTTCAGGCCGTGCTGCTTGAGCAGCTTCGGCACGGCCAGCACCGGGCCGATGCCCATTTCTTCCGGCGCGAGGCCCGCCACGGCCATGCCACGGTAGGCGCCCAGGGGTTCCAGGTTGCGCTGCTCGGCCAGGCGGCCGTCCATCAGCACGCAGGCACTGGCGCCGTCGGACAGCTGGCTGGCGTTGCCGGCGGTGACGCAGCCACCTTCGATCACCGGTTTGAGGGCGCTGAGGTCTTCCAGGCGGGTCTGCGGGCGGTTGCCTTCGTCCTGGGTCAGGGTGACCTGTTCGAAACTGATGGCGCCACTGGCCTTGTCGACCAGTTGCTTGCTCACCGACACCGGCACGATCTCGCACTCGAACAGCCCTGCGCGCTGGGCCGCCGCGATGCGCTGCTGGGATTGCAGGGCGTAGGCGTCCTGGGCCTCGCGGCTGATGCCGTAGCGCTCGGCCACCAGCTCGGCGGTCTGCAGCATCGGCATGTAGGCATGGGGCACGTGGTGCAGGACCTGTTCGTCGTGGTAGCCGCCGACCCATTCCATATGGCGGTTCTGCACCAGGCTGATGTGCTCCTGGCCGGCGCCGATGGTCACGGCCATGCCGTCGACGGTGATCTGCTTGGCGGCGGTGGCGATGGCCATCAGGCCGGAGGCGCACTGGCGGTCGAGGGTCTGGCCGCTGACCGAGATCGGCAGGCCGGCGGCCAGCACGCTCATGCGGCCGAGGTTCCAGCCAGCGGTGCCGGCGGGCATGCCGGTGCCCATGACCAGGTCCTCGATCTCGCTGGCCTCGATGCCAGCGCGCTCCACGGCGGCGCGGATGGCGAAGGCGGCCATGGTGGGCGCGGTGGTGGCGTTGAAGGCACCGCGAAACGCCTTGGCGATGGGCGTGCGGGCGGTGGAGAGGATAACGGCTTCTTTCATGCTCGGATTCCTTGTAAACGCGGGGTCAGAACGGTTCTATGCGGGTCTTGCCGGCGGCCACCAGGCGCTCCAGCAGGGGCGCCGGGGTGAACCACATCTGGCCGTAGTCGCCGAGGGCCTTCTGGTAATGGCGGATACCGGCCAGCACCTTGTCGAGGCCCAGGGTTTCGGCGTAATGCATCGGGCCGCCCAGGTGGCTCGGGAAGCCATAGCCGTTGAGCCACACCAGGTCGATGTCGCCGGCGCGCAGGGCGATGCCCTCATCAAGCAGCTGGATGCCTTCGTTGATCAGCATGAACAGGCAGCGGTCATGGATTTCCTGGTCGCCGATGGGGCGGCGGGGTACGTGCAGTTCGCCGGCCAGGCGTTCGGCCAGGGCCACCACCTCGTAGTCGTCCTGGCGATTACGGCCCTCGTAGGCATAGAAGCCGCGACCGGTCTTCTGGCCGAAGCGGCCCAGGGCGTAGAGCTCGTCGCCCAGGCGGCAGTAGCTTTCGTCGTGGGCGATGGCGGCGCGGTTGGCGTCACGTACCAGGAAGTTCACGTCCACGCCGGCCAGATCCAGCATGCTGAACACGCCCATGTTCAGGTCCAGGCCGGTGAGCACGCCGTCCACCTGGGCCGGGGTGGCGCCTTCCAGCACCAGGCGGTGGGCCTCGCGGGCGTAGGGTTCGAGCATGCGGTTGCCGATGAAGCCGAAGCAGACCCCGGACACCACCGGCATCTTGCCGATGGTCCGGCCCATCTTCAGGGTGGTGGCCAGCACGTCGGGGGCGGTGGCCTTGCCGCGTACCACTTCCAGCAGGCGCATGACGTTGGCCGGGCTGAAGAAGTGCAGGCCGATCACATCCTGCGGGCGGGAGGTCACGGCGGCGATCTGGTCGACATCAAGGGAGGAGGTGTTGCTGGCGAGGATGGCGCCCGGTTTGCACGCGCGGTCCAGCTCGCGGAACACGGCCTGCTTGATCTCCATTTTCTCGAAGACCGCTTCGATCACCAGGTCGACGTCGGCGAGATCCGCGTAGTCGAGGGTGCCGGTGAGCAGGGCCATGCGCTGTTCCAACTGGGCCTCGCTGAGCTTGCCGCGCTTCACGCTGATGCCGTAGTTGTGGCGGATCTGCGCGAGGCCACGGTCCAGGGCATCGCCCTGGCGTTCCAGCAGGGTCACCGGAATGCCGGCATTGGCGAAGTTCATGGCGATGCCGCCGCCCATGGTGCCCGCGCCGATCACCGCGACCTTGGCGATGGTCCGCAATTGGGTGCTGGCGTCGATACCCGGCACCTTGCCGGCTTCGCGCTCGGCGAAGAATACGTGGCGCAGGGCAGCGGACTGGCGCGAGGCTTCAGCCTCCTTGAACAGCGCCACCTCCCGTGCCAGGCCTTCTTCCAGGGGCAGCAGGCAGGCGGCTTCCACCGCCGAGAGCAGCAGGCGTGGTGCCAGACGGCTCTTCCAGCGCGGTTCGTTGTCCTGCCGGAAGCGCGCGAGGAAGTCCTCGGGCAGCCCCTTGGCGGGCTCGGGGAAGGGCACCGCCGGGCGTGCCTGGGCCTGGCCGGCGACCAGTTCGCGGGCGTAGGCGCGGGCTTCGTCCAGCAGCGATTCGGCACTCGGCGCCAGACGATCGAGAATGCCGATGTCCAGGGCTTTCTGCGCGTTGACCGGGGCACCGGAGAGCATCATGTCGAGGGCCGCCTGGGCGCCGATCAGGCGTGGCAGGCGCTGGGTGCCACCGGCGCCGGGGAGCAGGCCGAGGTTGATTTCCGGCAGGCCGACGCGGGTGCCGGGCTCGCCGATGCGGTAGCCGCAGGCCAGGGCCAGTTCCAGGCCGCCGCCCAGTGCCAGTTTGCCGATCGCGGCCACCAGGGGCTTGTCCAGGCGCGTCAGGCGCAACAGCAGGCCGGGGAGGTCGGGGGCGGCGAAGGAGGCCTCGCTGCCGAACTCGCTGATGTCGGCACCGGCGCTGAACAGGCCGCTGCTGCCATGCAGGACGATGGCCTTGACCGCCGGGTCGGCGGCGGCACGCTCGGCGGCTTCCAGGATGGCGGCGCGCAGGGGTTGCCCGAGGGCGTTGACCGGGGGACGGGCGAGGCCGATCAGGGCCAGGTCGCCATCCATCTCAAAAGTGACCAGGGAATTCATGCTGACTCCATTGGGAAAGGCTGAAAGTAGGGGGCTCAGAACCACGAGTCCCGCATGTCGAAGCTGGTGCGGTTGCCGGCCCCCAGCAGGCGCGCCTGGGCATCGACCGAGGCGAGTTCCCAGTCGATGAAGTACCGCGCCGCCTGCAACTTGCCCTGGTAGAAGTCGGCCTCGCTGCCGGTGGCGCCGGCGGCCAGGGCGCGGCTGGCCACCAGGGCCATGCGCAGCCACAGCCAGCCCACCAGTACGCGGCCGAACAGGTCGAGGTAGACGGTGGCGTTGGAAAGGCCGAGGTTGGGGTCGGCGGCGACCTGGCCCAGCAGGTTCTCGGTAACCTCCTGCAGCCGGTCCAGGGCCCCCGCCAGAACGTAGCCCAGGGCGGCGCAATGATCATCGCGAGCGGCTTCCCGCAAGGCCCCGCGCACTTGTTGCAGGAACAGGCGGTAGCCCGCGCCACCGTTCTGTTGCAGCTTGCGGCCCAGCAGATCGAGGCCGTGGATGCCCTCCGTGCCTTCGTGAATGGGGTTGAGGCGGTTGTCGCGGTAGTACTGCTCCAGGGGGTACTCACGGATGTAGCCGGAGCCGCCGAGGACCTGGATTCCGATATCGGAAGCGATGACGCAGTACTTCGAGGGGTAGGACTTGACCATGGGGATCAGCAGGTCGAGCAGCTCGCCGGCCTCGCGCCGCGCCGTTTCCTCCGGCGCGGTGTGGGCGTCCTCGAACAGGCTGCTGGCGTACAGGCACAGCGCCAGGCTGCCTTCGGCGTAGGCCTTCTGCTGCAAGAGCATGCGCCGCACGTCGGCGTGCTCGATGATCCGTACCTGGGGCGCCAGCGGGTCCTTGGCGCCGGGCAGGCGGCCCTGGGGGCGTTCGCGGGCGTAGTCGAGGGCGTGGATGAAGCTCTGGTAGGCCAGGGAGGAGGCGCCCAGGGCCACGCCGATGCGCGCCTCGTTCATCATCTGGAACATGTAGGACAGGCCCTTGCCGGCCTCGCCCACCAGGTAGCCGACCGCCCCTTCGTGTTCACCGAAGCTGAGCACGGTGGAGGTGGTGTTGCGGTAGCCGTGCTTGTGCAACAGGCCGGCCAGGGCCACGTCGTTGCGCGCGCCGAGGCTGCCGTCCGGGTTGACCAGGAACTTCGGCACCAGGAACAGCGAGATGCCACGGGTGCCGGCCGGCGCGCCGTCGAGGCGGGCCAGCACCATGTGCACGATGTTCTCGGTCAGCTCGTGGTCGCCGCCGGAAATGAACATCTTCTGCCCGCTGATGCGGTAGCTGCCGTCGCCGGCGGGGCGGGCGCTGGTGCGCAGGTCGCCGAGGGCGGAACCCTGGCCGGGCTCGGTCAGGGCCATGGTGCCGCTGAAGCGGCCGTCCAGCATCGGCGGCAGGAAGCGCTGGCGGAGCTCTTCGCCGGCGAAGCTCTTCACCAGGTTGGCCGCGCCGATGGTCAGGAAGGAGTAGGCCACCGTGGCGATGTTGGCCGCGTTGAAGTAGGCCATGCTGGCCCGCAGGATGACTTCCGGCAGCTGCAGGCCGCCGTCGGCGGCGTCGTGGTGGGCGGCGAGGAAGCCGGCTTCGGCGAAGGCATCCCAGGCGACCTTGGTTTCCGGGATCAGGCTGATCGTCCGGCCATCGAAGGTCGGCTCATTGGCGTCGCCCTTCTGGTTGTGCGGGGCGAAGTACTCGGCGGCGATTCCGCGCGCGGTCTCCAGGGTGGCGTCGAACACGGCGCGATCGTGTTCGGCGTAGCGCGGACGCTGGAGCAGGGCCTCGGTGTCCTGCAGCTCGTAGAGCTGGAAGCTCAGTTCGCGTTCGTTCAGCAGCGAATCGGTCATTTCGTTCTCTTGTGCTACCAGGGGAAATGGGCCATGCCAGTAGAACGAAATGCGTGAGGCCGTTCCCCACCCCATTGGAGTGGGAGTGGTCGCCGCCTACCCGCTTCGAGGGGGCAGCGGAGGGCGCCGGCGACCTAAGGTGGCGTCAAGGGCGCCCGAGTCGAGGACGCCAGCAATCGCCAACCGCATCCAGGGGTATCCGCATGATTCCGCGCACGCTGTTCGACCACGAACACGAAGAATTCCGCAACACCGTCCGCCGTTTCCTGGCCGAGGAGTGCACGCCGTTCCACGAGCAGTGGGAAGAAGACCACCTCGTACCCCGTGAAATCTGGCAGCGCGCCGGCGAGCTGGGCATGCTCAATGCCACCACCCCCGAGGCCTACGGCGGCCTGGGCCTGGACCGGCGTTTCTCGGTGATCGCGGTAGAGGAGGTGGCCCGTGCCGGGCTCTCCGGTCTGAACGGCTTCAACGTGCACGATATCTGCGCCGGCTACTTCATCAACTTCGGCACCGAGGAGCAGAAGCTCCAGTGGCTGCCGAAAATGGCCAGTGGCGAGGCCATCGCCGCCGTGGCCATGACCGAGCCCGATACCGGCTCCGACCTGCAGGCGGTGAAGACCCGCGCGGTGCTGGAGGGTGACGAGTACGTCATCAATGGCGCCAAGACCTTCATCTCCAACGGCACCAACAGCGACATAATCGTGGTGGTGGCCAAGACCGGGAACAGCGGCAAGGGCTCCCGGGACATTTCCCTGATCCTGGTGGAAGCCGACCGGGCTGGCGTGAGCAAGTCCAAACCGCTGCGCAAGGTCGGCCTGCATGCCCAGGACACCACCATGGTGTTCTTCGAGGACGTGCGCGTGCCCAAGGCCAACATCCTTGGCGGCGAGGCCGGCCAGGGCTTCTACCAGCTCATGAAGGAGCTGGCCTGGGAACGCCTGAGCATCGGCATCCTTGCCGTCGCCGCGAGCCAGGCGGTGCTGGAGCAGACCATCGACTACACCCGTGAGCGCAAGGCGTTCGGCAAACCGATCATCGAGTTCCAGAACTCGCGCTTCAAACTGGCGGACATGAAGACCGAGATCGCCCTGGGGCAGACCTATGTCGACCGCTGCATGGAGCTGTTGCTGGAGCACGGACTGACCCCGGAAGCGGCCGCCGCGGCCAAGCTCTGGTGCACCGAGCTGTACTCGAAGGTGGTGGACCAGTGCGTGCAGTTGCATGGCGGCAACGGCTACATGCTGGAGTACCCGGTGGCCCGTCATTACCTCGACAGCCGGGTCAACCGCATCTACGGCGGCGCCAACGACATCATGCGCGAGCTGGTGGCGCGGACCCTCTGAGGCCCGCCCTGGCATAGGCTTCCCCCTCGGTTGGAGGGGGGAAGCCCCCCCGTTTACCCTCCACCATGCATGCTCGCGATCGGAAGCCAGCCCGCCTGGCACCGACCTGTACTGACCTTCGGCTATTTTTGGGGGAAAATCCGCCGATCGCCGGGGGAGCTCAGCCACACTGATTCCGCCCGTGCAGCGCTGGCTCGCTGCGTTGGACAGGCGACCTGTGAATCGGAGACCGGTCTGGACATGCATACCGACAAATTGCTCGTATCGACGAAATTCGCTCCACCGCGCATTGGCACCCAGACCATCCTGCGCCAGCGCCTGCTGGAGGAGCTGCAGCGCATGGCGCAATGCCGCGTGGGCCTGGTCACCGGCAGTCCCGGCTTCGGCAAGACCACGCTGCTGGCCCAGTGGCGCCAGGAGATGATGCGTTCCGGCGCGGATGTCGCCTGGCTGTCGCTGAGCGCCGACGACAAGCACCTGGCGATTTTCTTCGCCTATATGCGCGGCGCGCTGCAGCGCCTGGGCATCCCCCTGGACAGCGGCATTCCGCCGGAAGGGGCGCGCCCCGAGTTCATCGATGAGGTGGTGGCGGCCATCGTCGACGGTGCCGCCGGCATCAACAAGGAACTGTTCCTGGTCATCGACGACTACCAGCATGTGGTCGACCCGCGTTCCCACCAGCTGATGCAGAAGCTGCTGGACCACAGTCCGGACAACCTGCACTACGTGATTTCCTCCCGCGTGGGGCCGCCGCTGAGCTTCAGCCGATTGCGCCTGAGCGGCCAGCTGGTGGAACTCGATTGCGCGGAATTGCCCTTCGACCTGGCGGAAACCCGCGCCTTCCTCGAACACAACCTGGCGGCCATGAAGCTCAGCCCCGAGGAGTTGCACCAGATCCACCAGCTCACCAGCGGCTGGCCGGCCACCCTGCAACTGGTGGTGATTCTGTTGCGCAGCGATCCCGAGGCCCGCAGCACCTTGCGGGAAATGGGCTGGCGCTCCGACGACCTGCAGAGCTACCTGGCCGAGAACGTCATGGCGCATCTGCCACCGGACCTGGTGGCGTTCATGGAGGACATCAGCATCTGCCGGCGCTTCAACGCCTCCCTGGCGGAGGCCGTCACGGGGTGTGCGCCGGCCCAGGCCATGCTGAAACGGCTGGACGAGGAGAATCTGCTGATCTTCCGCGTGGAGGCCGACGACCGCCAACCCTGGTACCGCTTCCACGCGCTGTTCGCCGACTTCCTCGCCACGCGGCTCGCCCGCCGTGACAACGCGGCCCAGAACGAACTGCACCGCCGCGCCGCGCGCTGGTTCGCCGAGCGCAAGCTGCTGGCCGAAGCCGTGCGGCATGCGACCCTTGCGGGTGACCTGGGCTATGCCGTGGAGGTGATCGAACAGGCCGCTCCGGCGACCTGGAGCCTGGACCAGTTGAGCCCGCTCCTGCGCCTGCTCGACCGCCTGCCCCAGGACATCCTGTTCTCCAGGCCACGCCTGTTCTTCCTCGGTTGCCTTGCCTACGCACTGACCGCCCGGCCGGCCAAGGCCGAGGCCTGGCTGGAGCAGTTCCAGCGCAGCGGCGCGGCGCAACAGGCCGATGTGGCCTATCGCCTGCCGCTGGTGCAGGCGGCCATCGAGGTCCAGCACGACCGCACCGAGCCGATCATCGACCTGCTGAAAGACTTCCAGGCGCTGCCGGATGACTACTCGGTAACGCGGCTCGGCGCGCCGGCGTTGCTGGCCATCGCCTATCTGGCGGCCGGCCGTATGGAAGAGGCGTTGCAGTGCCTCGACGCCAGTGTCATTCCCGACGCCGAACGGGATGCGGAAATGGCCCTGGTGGCAGAAGGGGCGCGTACGCTCTGTTACCTGCAGGAGGGGCGGATGCTGGAAGCGGAACGCATCGGCTCGGCGCAACTGGCCCGCGCCGTGGCGGTACATGGGCACCGCTCCGCCAGCGCCTACCTCGGCGCGGCCACCCTGGCCGACGTCTATCGCGAGCTGGACCGCTCCGACGAGGCGCGGGAGGTGCTGGCCAATCGCAGCGGCCTGCTGCAATGGGCCATGCCCGACACCATGCTGCGGGCGACCATCTGCCGGGCGCGGCTCGACCTGCTGCAGGATTCCACCGCCGTCGCCATGGGCTTCCTGGAGCGCCAGGAGCGGCACTTCCGCAATATCGGCCAGGACCGCGCGCTGGCGCATTGCCTGGTGGAGCAGGCGCGCATCGCGCTGCTGGAGAGCGATCGCGCCGGGGCCGCCGAGCGCGTTGGCCGGCTGGAAACCCTGGCGCTCAAGCACCGGGATTCCCTTGGTTTCCAGGCGGACATTCCGGCCATGGCCGCGCTGGCTCGGGCGCGCCTGCTGCTGGCCACCAACTACCCGGACAAGGCACTCAACGACCTGGAGGTCCTGCGCGACTACGCCACGGGCTATCGACGCGGTCAGTTGCTGGTCAAAAGCCAGCTGCTGATGGCCATCGCCCAGGCCGACCTGCTGCAACCGGAACGGGCGGACGCGCACCTGCTGGCGGCCCTGGCCCAGGGCAGGCAGCTGGGGCTGGTCCGCACCTTCCTCGATGAAGGCGAGGTGCTGCGCAGGATGCTGGCGGCCCTGGCCGGCAAACCCGTACCCGAGGAGGAGGGCGCCTACCTGGCCCAGCTGCTCGAACGCTTCGGCTCCGGCCCCACCGAGCGCGCCGGGCAGTCTTCTGCCGAGGGCGCGCCCTCCATGCTCACCCCGCGCGAGCTGGCCATCCTCCAGCTGATCAGCCAGGCGATGTCCAACAAGCGCGTGGCCCTGACCCTGAACATTTCCCTGGAAACGGTGAAATGGAACCTGAAGAACATCTACGTCAAGCTCGGCGTGTCCAGCCGCTACGACGCGGTGTCCTGGGCGCGCAAGCACGGCCTGATCGAGTGACACGCCCCCGCCGTAGGGTGGAAGACGCTCTTTTCATCCACCAGCGGTGCGCACCTGTAGGAGCGAATTCATTCGCGAAGGACGGCGCAGCCGTCCCGTAGGATGGTGCGGGCGGCATTCCGCTAGAGCGCAGCGAAACCCATCGGCGCCAACCAACAGCATGGGTATCGCAGGCTCAACCCATCCTACAACTGCGCCGTGCCGCAGCCGCCCCGTAGGATGGTGCGGGCGGCGTTCCGCTAGAGCGAAGCGAAACCCATCGGCTCCAACCATCAGCATGGGTATCGCAGGCTCAACCCATCCTACAACCGCGCCGTGCCGCAGCCTGCGCGTAGAGCGGGTTCTCCGAAGGCGAAATCACCAGCGAAACGAAGGCCAGGCGCGTTGCGTGGACGCGCCTTGCGCTCCGTCCGCTGGCATTTCGCAAGCCCAGTCTAGGGGCGCCGCCCACCCGCGCCACCACCCCCGGCGAGGGGTCTGGCGCAGTGGCCGATGGCATTTCCCATCCCCCCCTCCCTGAGGGGGCTGCCCCCCTGATAGCTCCTCCTATGATCGAGCCAGAACCGCCGCAACGACGGTGGAAGGATTGACCCGAGGAGAACCCCGAATGATTCCGCGTACCCTTTTCGATCATGAGCACGAGGAGTTTCGCAGTACCGTGCGACGCTTCCTGGCCGAGGAGTGCGCTCCCCAGCTGGAACAGTGGGAAGAGGATCATCGGGTACCCCGTGCCATCTGGCAGCGCGCCGGTGAGCTGGGCATGCTCAACGCCACCACTCCGGAAGCCTATGGCGGCTTGGGGTTGGATCGCCGCTTCAGCATGGTCGCCACCGAAGAGATCTACCGGGCCGGGCTCGCCTCCGGGCTGATCGGCTTCGGCGTCCACGACATAGTCGCCGGCTACCTGGTGAACTTCGGCAACGAAGAGCAGAAACAGACCTGGCTGCCGAAGATGGCGGCAGGGGAAGCCATCGGCGCGGTGGCCATGACCGAGCCGGATACCGGCTCCGACCTGCAGGCGGTCAAGACCCGCGCGGTGCTGGACGGTGACGAGTACGTCATCAACGGCGCCAAGACCTTCATCTCCAACGGCACCAACTGCGATCTGGTCGTGGTGGTCGCCAAGACCGGCAACACCGGCAAGGGCGCCCAGGACATCTCGCTGATCCTGGTGGAGGCCGACCGCGCCGGCTTCAGCAAATCCAAACCGTTGCGCAAGGTCGGCCTGCACGCCCAGGACACCACCATGCTGTTCTTCGAGGACGTGCGCGTACCAAAGGAGAACGTCCTGGGCGGCGTGCCGGGCCAGGGCTTCATCCAGCTGATGAGGGAATTGGCCTGGGAGCGCCTGTCCATCGCCATCAGCAGCGTCGCCGGCGCCCAGGCGGTACTGGAAAGTACCCTGGACTACACCAAGGGCCGCACGGTGTTCGGCAAGCCGATCTTCGCCTTCCAGAACACCCGCTTCAAATTGGCCGACCTGAAGATGCAGCTGGCGGTTTCCCAGAACTATGTCGACCGCTGCATGGAGCAATGCCTGGCGCACAGCCTCACGCCCGAGGCGGCGGCCTCCGCCAAGCTCTGGTGTTCCGACCTCTACACCAAGGTGGTGGACGAGTGCGTCCAGCTCCATGGTGGCAACGGCTACATGCTCGAGTACCCGGTTGCCCGCCACTACCTCGATCACCGCGTGCTGCGCATCGCCGGCGGCGCCAACGACATCATGAAAGATCTGGTCGGGCGCACGCTCTGAGCCGGGCCCTTGAGGAAATCGCAATGGAATACCTGATCCCCCGTACCCTGTTCAGCCCCGAGCACGAAGAGTTCCGCCGCGCCGCCCGCCGCTTCGTGGAAGAAGAAGTGGCGCCGTTCCACGCCCAGTGGGAGAAGGACAAGTGCGTCCCCCGCGAGGTCTGGCGCAAGGCCGGCGAGATGGGCATGTTGCTGCCCTCCATGCCGGAGGAATACGGCGGTCCGGGTGCCGACCAGCTGTTCGACGTGGTGTTCGCCGAGGAATTCATGCGCGTCGGCGCCACCGGCCTGATCGGCTTCGGCGTGCACGGCCTGGTGGCCAACTACATCCTCAACTACGGCACCGAGGCGCAGAAGCACGCCTGGCTGCCGAAGATGATCGCGGGCGAAGCGGTGGGCTCCATCGCCATGACCGAGCCCAACACCGGCTCCGACCTCCAGGCGGTGCGCACCCGCGCCGTGCGCGAGGGTGACGAGTACGTCCTCAACGGCTCCAAGACCTTCATCTCCAACGGCGCGTCCTGCGACCTGGCCCTGGTGGTGTGCAAGACCGGCAGCAGCGGCGGCGCCAAGGACATCTCCATCGTCATCGTCGAGAAGGAACGCGCCGGCTTCGGCCGCTCGCAGCCCCTGGAGAAGATCGGCCTGCACGCCCAGGACACCAGCATGCTGTTCTTCGACGACTGCCGCGTGCCGGTGGAGAACGTGCTGGGTGGGGAGGAGGGCAGGGGCTTCTACCAGCTCATGCACGACCTGGCCTGGGAACGCATCATCGGCGCCGTGGGCTTCCAGGCCCAGGCCGAGGCGGCCCTGGAACAGACCATCGAATACACCCGCACCCGCATGGTCTTCGGCCAGCCGGTGCTGGATTTCCAGAACTCCCGCTTCACCCTGGCGCAGCTCAAGACCGAAGTGCAGATCGGCCGTTCCTGGATCGACAGCTGCCTGGAGCTGCTGCTGCGTGGCGAGCTGACCTCGGAAACCGCCGCCGTGGCCAAGTACTGGACCGCCGAGCTGAGCAGCCGGGTGGTGGACGCCTGCCTGCAGCTGCATGGCGGCAACGGCTACATGACCGAATACCCCATCGCCCGCCTGTACCTGGATACCCGGGGCAACCGCATCTGGGGCGGCACCAACGAAATCATGAAGGAAATCATCGCCCGCACCCTGTGAGGGCGACCTGCAAAACAGCTGCGGCCACAGCGCGCCGCGATAACAACCATCTCTTCAGGAGAGGAGCACCAACGTGTCTCAAGAAATTCGCTTCGACGGCAAAGTCGCCATCGTCACCGGCGCCGGCAACGGCCTGGGCCGCGCCCATGCCCTGCTGCTGGGTTCCCGTGGTGCCAAGGTGGTGGTCAACGACCTGGGGGTCACCACCGAAGGCCTGGGCAGTTCTTCCGCCGCGGCCGACGCCGTGGTCGCCGAGATCCGCGCCCTGGGCGGCGAGGCGGTGGCCGACTACCACTCGGTGACCGAGGGCGAGAAGATCGTCGCCACCGCGCTGGAGAACTTCGGCACCGTCGACATCCTGATCAACAACGCCGGCGTCCTGCGTGACACCTCCTTCCACAAGATGACCGAGGAGCAGTGGGACCTGATCCAGGACGTCCACGTGAAGGGCGCCTTCCGCCTGACCCACGCCGTCTGGCCGATCATGCGCGACAAGGGCTACGGCCGTATCGTGATGACCGCCTCCGGCGCCGGCATCTTCGGCAACTTCGGCCAGTGCAACTACGCCACCGCCAAGTCCGGCCTGATCGGCTTCACCAACGCCCTGGCCATCGAGGGCGCGAGCAAGAACATCCGCGTCAACACCATCGCCCCGATCGCCGCCTCGCGCATGGTGATCGCCAGCGGCATCTTCCCGGAAGAGCTGCACGCCAAGCTGAAGGTGGAGGACGTCGCACCGCTGGTAGGCTGGCTGTGCAGCGAGGAATGCCAGGACACCGGCGGCCTGTTCGAGGTCGGCGGCGGCTTCCACGCCAAGTACCGCTGGGAGCGTTCCCATGGCCGCTTCCTGCACACCGACTCCCTGAGCCCGGAACTGGTGCGCGAGAACTGGGAGCGCATCACCCGCTTCGACGAGCACAGCGTGCACCACGCCAATGGCGGTGAAGGCTTCAAGGAACTGTTCGAGCGCATGGAATCCCGTGCCATTGGCGGCAACCAGTACGTGGACATGGAAGTCGCGGCCAACGCCGTGGCGACCCTGGAAACCGAGTACACCCAGACCGACGCCGCGCTCTACGCCCTGGCCGTGGGCGCCGCCAAGGACCCGCTGGATCGCACCGAGCTGCTCTACATCAACGAGTTCAAGGGCGAGGAGTTCCGCGTGCTGCCGACCATGGCGGTGCTGCCGGCGACCCAGGTGTTCCTCAAGGCGATCCTCGCCGGCAAGCCGACCCTGGAAGGCCTGGAGCTGCCGTTCGCCAAGGGCCTGCACGGCGAGCAGTACACCGAGATGTACCGCCCGCTGCCGCCCAAGGCCAAGCTGAAACACACCATGCGTCTCAAGGAAGCACTGGACAAGGGCAAGAGCTCCGTGAGCGTGCTGGAAATCCACACCACCGACGAGCAGGGCACGCCGCTCTACTACAACGAGTTCACCAGCTTCTACACCGGCACCCCGGGCGCTGGCCTGAAGCGTGTGGCGAGCGTACCGGCCACTCCGCTGCCGGAACGTGAACCCGATGCGGTGATCGCCGAGCAGACCGATGTGAACCAGGCGCTGCTGTATCGCCTGTGCGGTGACTGGAACCCGATGCACGTGGACCCGGACTACGCCGCCAAGGCTGGCTACGACAAGCCGTTCCTGCATGGCCTGTGCACCTTCGGCTATGCCGGGCGCCATGTGATCAAGGCGTTCTGCAACAACGATTCGCGCCTGTTCAAGAGCATCCGCGTGCGCTTCGCCGCCATCGTGATGCCAGGCGACACCCTGGAGACCCGCATGTGGCGTGAATCGCCGACCCGCGTGATCTTCGAGACCCGCGCCGTCGAGCGTGACGTGGTGGTGCTCAAGGGCGGCTCGGTGGAGATCTTCGAGCAAGTGCCGGCCTGACCCCTTGGCCACCTGCCGCTCCCGAGCCCCGGGAGCGGCAGCTTTCTATTCCAGGAGAGCACGATGCAACGTTGCGTCAATGTGATTGGCGTCGGCATGTCCCCCTTCAGCCCGGCCTCGCTGCGCCGCGAGCCGACCGCCCTGGTCGGCGAGACGGTACGGCGGGCACTGGCGGACGCCGGATTGTCCGCCGGAGAGATCGGAACTGTCTTCGCCGCTACGGGCCTGATGGACGGTGGGACCCTGCAGCGTGCTCTCGAGCCCATCGGGCTCGGACCGGTACCGCTGTTGCGCCTACCGACGAGCGCGGCGGACAGTCGCGCACTGATGTTCCAGGCCTGCCGGGCCATCGAACTGGGGCAGGCCGAGTGTGCGCTGGTACTGGGCGTACAAGATGCGCCGGCGTCGCTGCCGGGCGCGAACGGCGTCCTTGGGCAGCTCGGGGCCACGGCACGGGAATACATGGCGCGCTACCGGACCCGACGGGAAACCTTCGCCATGGTCGCGGTCAAGGCGCGCCAGCATGCCCAGTTCAATCCCGAGGCGGTCCTCAACCAGGCGTTGTCCCTCGACCAGGTGTTGGAGGCCCCGCTGATCGCCGAACCCCTGACCCATCCGCAGTTCGCCTGGCCGTCCTGCGGGGTGGCCGCGGTCGTGCTCTGCTCCGACGAGTTCGCCCGGCGCCGGGCCAGCGGGCCCAAGGTGCGAATCATCGCCCAGGCGCAGGTGACCCCCGCCCAGGTGAATCTCGTGCCGGGCTCGACCTTCGCCGCCGTCGGCTACGAGAACAACGTCGCGGCCGCCCGCGACCTCTACGAGCAGGCGGGCTGGGGGCCGCAGGATGTGGGCGTGTGTGAGCTGCACGACAGCAGCACCCTGGCCGAACTGCTGCTCTATGAAGCCCTGGGCTTGTGCGGCGAAGGCAGTGCCGAGAAGCTGGTGGAGGATGGCGACAACACCTACGGCGGCAACCTGGTGGTCAACCCGTCCGGCGGCTTGCTGTCCCTTGGGCAAGCGCCGACGGTGAGCGGCCTGGCACAATGCATCGAACTGGTCAGCCACTTGCGCGGCAGCGCCGGCCCGCGCCAGGTCACCGATGCACGCATTGCCCTGCAGCACCAGGTGGGCACGGATGGTACGGTGCTGGCCACTCTCTATCAGCGCGAATGAACCATGGGCGCTAGCAGCGCCGAACGAGAACAATGCAAAGGGTGGAACACCGCCCCTCCAGACGCAGGACCGGCTATGAACAAGAACAACGAGCACCCTACGCTGTTGCACCGCTTCCTCCATTGGGAGGAGAGCACGCCTGACTCGATCTACCTGACCCAACCCCTGGCCGATGGCAGCTTGGTCGACTACCGCTGGCGCGAAGTGGGCGACCAGGCCCGGCGCATGGCGGCCTACCTGCAGGCCCTCGACCTGCCGCCGAAGTCCTCCATCGGCATCTTCGGCAAGAACACCGCCCACTGGATCATCGCCGACCTGGCGATCTGGTTGGCCGGGCACATCAGCGTGCCGCTGTACTCCACCGCCAACGCCGACACCGTACGCTACGTGCTGGAGCATGCCGAAGTGCGCCTGCTGTTCGTCGGCCGCCTGGATGGCGACGCCGCCGGCTGGAACGCCGTCAGCGCCGCGATCCCCGGCGACCTGCCGCTGGTGGACCTGCCCATGTCCGCTTGCGGCAAGGGCGAGTCCTGGGAGCGCATCGTCGCCGCGGTCGCCCCGCTGCAGGATGTGACCCGCCCGGCACCGGGCGACCTGGCCACCATCATCTACACCTCCGGCAGCACCGGTAACCCCAAGGGGGTGATGCACAGCTTCGGCGCCATGTTCAACGCACCGGCGGTGACCGGCTGCATGTACGCCGGCGGCCAGGGCACCTGCTCCAGCGACCGCCTGTTGTCCTACCTGCCGCTCGCCCACACCGCCGAACGGGCGGTGGTGGAAGCGGTGTCGCTGTACAGCGGCTGCCGGGTGTTCTTCAACCTGGGCCTGGAAACCTTCAGCGAGGACCTGCGCCGCGCGCGGCCGACCATCTTCCTGTCCATGCCGCGCCTGTGGGGCAAGTTCTACCAGAGCATCAACGAGCGCATCCCGCCGGCCGCCCAGCAAGCCGCCTTCGCCGACCCGGTGGAAGGCGAGCTGATGAAGGCGCAGATCCTCTCCGCCCTGGGCCTCGACCAGGTGCATACCGGCCTGTCCGGCTCGGCGCCGCTGCCGGTCAAGGTGATGGAGTGGTATCGCCAGCTGGGCCTGGAGCTGCTGGAAGGCTATGGCATGTCGGAGAACTTCGGCACGTCCCACTTCAGCCTGCCGGGACAGGTGCGGGTGGGTTATGTCGGCGCCGCCATCCCGGGCGTGGAAAGTCGCATAGGCGAAGACAACGAAATCCTGGTGAAGAGCCCGGCGCAGATGCTCGGCTACTACAAGCAGCCCGAGCTGACCGCCGAGAGCTACACCGCCGACGGGCTGTTCCGTACCGGCGACCGTGGCGAGCTGGACGAGCAGGGCCGCCTGCGCATCACCGGGCGGGTCAAGGAGCTGTTCAAGACCGCCAAGGGCAAGTACGTGGCACCCGTGCCCATCGAGGCCAAGCTGGGCAACCACCCCCGCGTGGAGGCCTCCTGCGTCACCGGTGTCGGCCTGGCGCAGCCACTGGCGCTGGTCAACCTGTTCCCGGATACCCGCGCCATGCTCGGCACGGCCGAGGGGCGGGACGCCGTGGCCACTGAGCTGGAAGTGTTCCTCGCGGAGCTCAACGCCCAGTTCGAGTCCCATGAGCAACTGGGCTGCCTGGTGGTGGTCGCGGAGCCCTGGAGCATCGCCAACGGCCTGCTCACGCCGACCCTGAAGATCCGCCGCAACCTCATCGAGGAGCGCTTCCACGACAAGCTCGAGGATTGGGCCGAGAACGGCCGCAAGGTGATTTTCGAGTAAGGGCAGCAGACGTAAAAAAGGCCGATCCGGGTTCCGGATCGGCCTTTTGTTTGCTCACGAAAATGTGCCGCTCACCTCGGGTAGGGTGCGCCGTGCGCACCGCAATCCTGGCACAAGGGCCCCGGTGCGCGCGGCGCACCCTACGGTCAGCGGTTCTGCCGCATTGTCGATGGGTTTCGCTGCGCTCTAAAGGTTTGGCCGGGCATCGCCGGTGGATGAGAAGAGCGTCATCCACCCTACGCAGGTGAACCCGTAGGAGCGAGCTCTGCTCGCGAACGGCCGATGGGTTTCGCGGGCTCTACCCATCCTACGGTTGTCACCCTCGTAGGATGGGTAGAGCGAAGCGAAACCCATCATTTACGGCCGGCGGCGCGCTTCTTCGTCGCGGGCTTTTCCGCGGCCTCGCGGGCGGCGGCTTCGACTGCGATGGCCTGCATTTCCTCGTAGGAGTCCTTCAGGCACTGGGCGAGGAAGTCCGGGTCGGGCACCACGTTGGGCGAGCTGGTCAGCGAGACGAACATCTTTCCGCAATAGCTGGTGGGGTTCCAGATCAGCGACAGGCCATCCACCAGCGGGCCCACGCCGCACCAGTACACCAGCTTGGCGCCAAGCATGTAGAGCGGCACGTTGGGGCCGGGCACATTGGTCACCATGCAGTTGTGCAGGATCATCGGCCCCTTGCCGCCCACACCCATCAGGGTCGCCAGGCGCCCGGCGAGACCCAGGGTGGCGGGTGGCGCGAACTTCTGCAGGTTGGTCAGGTCCTGGGCGCCGATGGCGCTCTGCAGGGCCTTCGACTCGGAGGTGGCGGCATAGACCGCTTCCAGGCGTTGCAGCGGGTCCGCGATCTCGGTGCACAGGGGGAAGGTCAGCATCGACACCGTGTTGCCGGCGGCGGCGGTTTCCCCGCCCTGGCGAGTGTTCACCGGCGCCAGGGTCACCAGGGACTTGTCCGGCAGTTCGTCCTTGTCCTCCAGGTAGCGGCGCATCGCCCCGCCAATCAGGGCCAGCACGGCGTCGTTGACGGTAGCGCCCGGCACCAGGTTCTTGATCGCCTTGACCACGGCGAGGTCGAGGGTGACCGAGTTCCACACCCGCGCCGCGGTCACGTTGCTGTTGAAGCGCGTACGTGGCGCACCGCTGTTGGCGGTCAGTACCGTACGGGCCACCGAGCGCAGGCCGGCCACCGCCAGCTTGGGCAACACCCGCGCCAGGGGCAGCGCCATGCGCGCCGACGCGGAGATATTGTCGGTAAGCATGCGGCTGATGGTGTCCAGCGGCCCCCAGAGCGGCCGTTGCGGCGGGGCTGGCGACCGCTCGGGCACCACCGCCACCGGTTTGCCCTGGGCGCCGGCGATGTCGTGCAGGGCCCAGGTCAGCTCCGCCGCGGCGGTGCCGTCCATGGCGGCGTGGTGGGACTTGGTGAGGATGGCGAAGCTGCCCTTGGGGATGCCCTCGATATTGTCCAGGCCCTCGATGACGTACATCTCCCAGGGCGCGCGGGCGAGATCCACCGAGCGGGCGTGGATGCGCGACACCAGGATGCAGAACTGCCGCCAGTCGCCAGGCTTGGGCAGGGCGAAGTGGCGGACGTGGAAGTCGATGTCGAAGAGGTCGTCCTCCACCCAGTAGGGATAGCCCAGCCCATAGGGCACCTGGACGATCTTGCGGCGGAACACCGGTGAAACATCGAGGCGATCGGAGATGTGGCGGACGATCTCGCGAAAGCCGAGACGCTGTCCTTCCACGGTGGACTGGTCGTAGATGTAGATCATGGTGCAGTGCGATGCGGCGTGGGGACGATCGACGTTCAGGAACATCGCATCTTGCCCGCTGAGTTTGCTCATCGGTGAGGGCCTCGCAAGGGAGTGGCTGGTGTTGGACCTGCGCTGGATCAGGACACCTGGCGAGCGGAGGCTCCCGCCCCTTCAGCCAGGCCCCACATGTTCAGCGGGGGAGGGTGCAACCCGTCCCCCTGCGTTCGGGGGGAGGGGCCTGGGGGCCTTGCCCCTAAGCTGTCGGTCATGGGCCCCGGCGCCGACCGGCGGGGCGAAGGGCAGGGCGTTTTCGGGGGATTGGATGCGATGAACGATGAGCTGATGGCTGGCCGGGAGATGCCGGGGGATTCCCGCGCGCCCTGGTGGGAACGCTTGCCGGAGGATTTCTGGCTGCACGCGGACGGCACCTGGCTGGATGCCGTGCATCCCCTGAAGGTCCATGGCACCGGAGCCCTGGAGCGGGTGATGCGCACGTCGCTGTCGACCACGGTGGCGACGGCCATGCTGGCGTCGCTGAAGGGCAAGGGCCGCATGCAGGAGGAGTTCGATGCGCTGCGTTTCTATGAGCCCTTGGCACGGGCCGGTGATGCCTCCAAGGTGTTCCTGCCGCCAGCCAAGGACATCAAGGTCAAGATGGAGGCACTATCAGATGATCGCATCCGCCGCCTGCAGCTGAGCTTCGATAGTCCCTTCCAGCCGCTGAACCCCTACGCCCGCCCGCAGTTCGACGCCATGCAGCGCAACCGGGTCGCCCATGCCCAGCACTGGTGCCACGGCGACCGGCCGAGGCCGACACTGATCGTGATCCACGGTTTCGCCGCCGATCCCTACTGGCTGAACGCCCATGCGCTGTCGCTGGCGGGCTTCTACCAGCGTGGTTACGACATCCTGCTGTTCACCTATCCCTTTCACGGCCGGCGCGCCGAACCCGGCTCGTGGTTCAGCGGCCAGGGCCTGTTCGGTCGCGGCCTGGTGTCGTTCAACGAGTCGCCGATGCACGCGATCCACGACCTGCGCGTATTCATCGATTACCTGCAGGGGCGAGGGGTCGAGCAGATCGGTGTGGCGGGTATTTCCCTCGGCGGTTACACGGCGGCGTTGCTGGCGGCGGTCGACGATCGCCTGTCCTACTGCATCCCCATCGTGCCGGCGGTGAGCCCGATCGATGTGTTCCTCGAATGGCAGCCCACCGGCGCGCTGCTGTCGCTGCTGATGCGCCAGCAGGGCGTGGGCGTCGCCCACATGCGCGGGCTGCTGGCGGTGCACAACCCGCTGACCTACGCCTCGCCACTGGAAGGCCAACGGATGCTGATCATCGGCGGCGCCGGCGACCGGGTGACCATGCCGCGTCACCTGCGCCTACTGCAACGGCACTGGCCGGGCAGCGCGCTGCACTGGTTCCCCGGCAACCACATCCTGCACCTGGGGCGCGCGGAGTACCTGGCGCGCATGGGCGACCTGATGGAGCGCTATTCGGCGCCCTAGCGCGGCCCACTCGTTACTGGGGGGGGAGGGTGGGGCGTGATCGCTCCTATCGTGCCGGCTGCGGTGCCTGCCGGCAGCGCCTCACCCCCGAAGCAGATAACGAGGCCGTCCCATGCGAACCCTGGCGTTCAACACGACCAAATCCATCCATATCGAGTGCGGCGCCGCCCGCCGCCTCGCCACCCAGGTACGCGGGCTGGGTTGCCAGTCCGTGCTGCTGGTCACCGACCCCGGCGTCCTCGCCGCGCGCTTGCTCGATCCGGTGCTGGCCGAGCTTGCCCGCGACGGCATCGAGGTGACGCTGTTTGCCGACGTGCAGGCCGATCCGCCGGAGCCGGTGATCCTTGCCGCGGTGGAGGCCGCCAGGGACAGTTCGGCGGATTGCGTGATCGGCTTTGGCGGTGGCAGTTCCCTGGATGCCGCCAAGCTGACGGCCTTGCTCGCCCGCAGTGGCGAATCCCTGGCCGAGGTCTATGGCATCAACCTGGCCAAGGGGCCGCGCCTGCCGCTGATCCTGGTACCGACCACCGCGGGTACCGGCTCGGAGGTCACCGCCGTTTCCGTGGTGACCACTGGCGAGGGGCAGAAGAACGTGGTCATCTCGCCACTGCTGCTGCCTGACCTGGCCATTCTGGACGCCGAGCTGACCCGGGGCCTGCCGGCCCAGGTCACCGCCGCCACCGGTATCGACGCGATGGTGCATGCCATCGAGTCCTACACCAGCAAATACCTCAAGAACCCCATCTCCGACTGCCTGGCCCGCGAGGCCCTGCGCCTGCTCTCGGCCAACCTGCACCAGGTCTGCCGCGACGGCACGGACCTGGAAGCCCGGGAGAACATGCTGCTGGGCGCCTGCCTGGCGGGGATGGCCTTCGCCAACTCGCCGGTGGCGGCGGTGCATGCCCTGGCCTATCCCCTGGGCGCGCGGTTCCATATTCCCCACGGCCTGTCCAACTCCCTGGTGCTGGAGCCGGTGGTGCGTTTCAACCTGGAAGCGGCGGCACCGCTGTACGCGGAGCTGGCGGAGATCGTCCTGCCGGGCCTGGCTGGCGACGTGCCGGCCAGGGCCAATGCCCTGGCCGAGTACCTGGGCGGCCTGGCGGGGGACCTGGGGTTGCCCACGCGCCTGGGGCAACTGGGTATCGGCGAAGCCGACCTCGACGAGCTGGCGGTCGATGCCATGAAGCAGAGCCGATTGCTGGCCAACAACCCCCGGGAAATGAGCTTCGACGACGCCCGGGCGATCTACCGTCAGGTGCTGTAGAGCGGCGTTGACCATGGCTCCGCTGGTGGATCGCGGCATCCACCCTACGGCTGATGGGTTTCGCAGGCTCTACCCATCCTACGAGTTCCTCCGAGCACCGAAGCACATCCGTAGGATGGGTAGAGCGGAGCGAAACCCATCGGCGTTGCAGGGCGCCATACCTCCCGGACTTAATCGTGCCGTGAGTTGATGGGTTTCGCAGGCTCTACCCATCCTACGGGTTCCTCCGAGCACCGAGGCACATTCGTAGGATGGGTAGAGCGGAGCGAAACCCATCGGCGTTGCAGGGCGCCATACCTCCCGGACTTCATCGTGCCGTGAGTTGATGGGTTTCGCAGGCTCTACCCATCCTACGAGTTTCTCCGAGCACCGAAGCACATCCGTAGGATGGGTAGAGCGGAGCGAAACCCATCGGCGTTGCAGGGCGCCATACCTCCGGGACTTCATCGTGCCGTGAGTTGATGGGTTTCGCAGGCTCTACCCATCCTGCGAGTTCCTCCGAGCACCGAAGCACATCCGTAGGATGGGTAGAGCGGAGCGAAACCCATCTTCATCCGGCTGCAATGAAAAACGCCCCGCAGTGCGGGGCGTTTTTCTTGCTGCGGTCAACAGGTCAGCGGATGCCGGCGTTGCGCAGGGCGGCGGGGGTGAACTCGGACATCTTGGTACGCACACCGTATTGCGGCGCGAGCTTCGATTCGTTGCTCATGGCCGCGACGATGTAGCGCCCGGCGATGAGGTCGTAGAAACCCTGCGCCGCCGGGGCGTTCAGGCCCTTGTCGTAGTGGTTGTAGGTGTAGTTCTCACCCACGCGCCAGATCTGCCCACGGCCGTCGTAGTGGTCCACCTCGGCCATGACCCAGGTGTCCTCGTCGAAGTACATGTCGCGCTTGGCGTAGATATGCCGTTCGCCCGGTTTCAGGGTGGCCTGCACGTGCCACACGCGGTGCAGTTCGTAGCGGGTCAGGTCCTGGTTGATATGGCCGGGTTTGACGATATCGGCGTACTTCAGGCTCGGCGACTGCAGCTTGTAGTTGTTGTAGGGGATGTAGATCTCCTTCTTGCCGATCAGCTTCCAGTCGTAGCGGTCGGGCGAGCCGTTCATCATGTCGGCGTTGTCCGAGGTACGCATGCCGTCGGAGGCCAGGCCGGGGGCGTCGTAGGCCAGCTGCGGGGCACGGCGCACGCGGCGCTGGCCGGCGTTGTAGGTCCAGGCCTTGCGCGGGTCCTTCACCTGGTCGATGGTCTCGTGGGCCATGGACACGGTGCCGGCCAGGCGCGCGGGGGCGTTGACGGCGAAGATGTAGTAGTAGAGGACGTTCTTGGCTTCCTCGGCGTTAACACCGTCGGTGAACTGCGGGAAGCTGTTCCGGTCCTCGGTCTCCACCACTGTGTAGGCGCCGTCCACCTGGGGCACGGCCTGCACCGCCCAGCGATGGATGTTCTCGCCACGGTAGCGGGTCACGTGGTTCCAGTACACCTCGACGCCGTTCTTGGGAATCGGGAAGGCGTAGTAGCGCGAAGCGGAGAAATTGCCGAGGCCATTACCGTCGCTCACCAGTTCCACGCCGGTGGCGCTTTGCTTCGCGGCGTCGTAGATGTTCGAAGGCGACCAGGCCGTACGGTGGGTCGGGTACACCGGGATCTTGTAGGTCTCCGGGTAGCGCTTGAACATCGCCAGCTGGCCGGGGGTCAGCTTGTCCTTGTATTGCTCGGCGTTCGCCGCGGTGATGGTGAACAGCGGCTTTTCGTCCTTGAACGGATCGCCGAGGAAGCCCTTGGCGTCCACCGGGGCTGCGCCGGGCTTGAGGCCGCCATCCCAGGCCGGGATGCTGCCGTCGGCGTTGCCGGCCTTTTCCGCGCCCACGGGCGTCAGGGTGCTGCCCAGCTGGGCAGCTTCCTGCTCGGTCACGGCGGCCATGACGCTGGTGGCCAGCAGCGACAGCGCCAGGGCGCCGGTTTTGATGATCATGCTTGCTTTCATGGAATTACCCTCTGCCGGTTTCGGCTCAGAAGTTCACGCCGAAGCTGAGCGAGACGAAGTCGCGGTCAGTGCTGGTGTTGAAGTTGCCGCCGAAGAAGTCGGTGTAGGAGAGGCTGGCGGTGTAGGTGTTCAGGTAGTCGGCATCCAGCCCGACGCTGACGGCCTTGGCGCCTTCCTCGAAGTTCGGTCCCCAGCCGTCCACGTCGTGGGACCAGGCCAGGTTGGGCGCGAAGTTGATCCCGGCGATCACGTTCGGGTAGTCCAACCTGGCGCGGGCGCGATAGCCCCAGGAGTCGGAGGTGTAGAAGCCGTGGCTGTTGCACTCCTTCTGCGGGTTGGTGGCGGTGGCGCAGACGGTGGCGTTCTGGGTGCCGGGGAACTCGCCCGCGCCATAGACCGGGCTGCGGCCGAAGCGGATATCGGTGCCGTCGGCCCTGCCCAGGCCGTTGATGCGGTTGTAGCCCACCTCGCCAACCAGGGTCAGGCGGCTGGCGCCCAGGACCTGGTCGAAGAACTGGGTAGCCGTCAGCTGTGCCTGCATGACCGGCATGCGCTTGTAGCCCGGCAGGTCGCCGCCCAGGACCTGTGCGGTTTCTCCGGTGGTGAAGACCGGCGAGGTCTGGGTGCGGAAGTCGGTATCGGTGGACTGGATCGCCGCCAGGTTCAGGTCGGCGGTATTGATCTGCAGCGGCATGTTCGGCCGGTAGCTCAGTTCGCCGCCAACGGCGGTAGCGCCCACGGTGGTCTGGAAGCTGATGCCGTAGAGGCGGATATCCTCCGGATAGTCCACGAAGTAGCGTGCGGCGCGGACCCGGTCGAACTGGTTCTGCGCCACGCCCAGCGGGCGGGCGGGGGCGGGGAGGGCGCCGACCTGGGCAGCGGTGATCGGCGCCACGGTGGTCTGCTTGAAGCTCAGGTAGGGGTTGCGGCTGTGGTAGTTCATGGCATAGAAGCCGAACTCGGTGTCGTTCAGCTCCGGCACGAACCAGCGCAGGGCGACGCCGAACTGGCCGCTGTCACGGGGATCGTTGTCCTGCAGGCGCGGCATGTAGACGTTGTCCACCACGGTGCCACGGAGGATCTGCAGGGCGGAGGCGGTGTTGTTGGCGACGCCGGGTGCGAGGTCGGGGCCGGCGAACACCAGGCGATCGTTGCAGCCCTGGGGCAGGGGGTCGGAGCCGAAGAAGGTGCCGCAGTTGTCCACCACCGAGTTGTCCCACTCCAGTTGGTAGAAGGCCTCGGCGGTGAGGTTCTCGGTCAGGCCCTGGGAGACGTAGAGCATGTTCACCGGGATCAGGCCTTCCTTCACCTCGGCGCCCGGACGGCGCAGGGCGGCGACGTCGATGGGGTTGATCGAGTTGATGGAGTTGCCGATGAAGGTGCTTTCGCCCCAGCTCACCACCTGCTTGCCCAGGCGCACGTTGCCGGCCAGGTCGCCCAGGTTGTAGTTGTGGTAGACGAAGGCATCGAGGAACTCGGCGCCGGAGGACTTGGCCAGGTCGTCGCGGCCGCTGTCGTCGATGTCGTAGAACAGCCGGTGCTCGTCCTTCAACTCGAAGTCGTACCAGTACTTGCCACGGACGAAGACGCCGCTGTCGCCGTATTTCAGCTCCAGGTCGTGCACACCCTTGAAGATCTTCGAGAAGGTTTCGCCCTTCTTGAAGTTCTTGCGGTTGTCGTCCGCCGTCCGGGTGGCGGACTTGCCGCGCATGCCCAGGGTGTTGGCGGAGTTGATGAACATGGGGTCCGGGCCACGGACGGCCCAGCTGGCGCCGACGGACAGGGACGAGTCGAACGTGCCTTCGATCTCGCCCAGCTGGAAGCTCACGGCGCCCGCGTTGCTGCAGGTACCCAGGGCGATCGCCACGGCCAGCAGGCGCGGGCTGAAGGATGTGAGGTGTTGGGCGGCGCCGTTGCCGGACAGCGCTTGCCGCTTCGGTGAGGTTGCATGTCTTGCTTGTGTCACGTGTTGGTTCCTCTCTGAAGACTTTCTTGTTGTTTTTCAGGACCGCGAGCACACGCTATCCCCGGCATCCCCCACCCATCCCCCTCCAGTAGGGGGGGATCGTTCCCGCCCGTCGCACCTCCCTCGACCCCCTCCGAATCCGCCCCCTCCACGAGGGGGGGTGTGAGGGGCGGCCGCTGCGCAACCATCGATCCAAGGGTCGCCGCGCTCTCCATCGAGCACAGCGGTGCGGCCCGGAAAGCTCGTCAACTGACCTTGGAGAAAGTGATGTCGCAGAAAGTCTATGTAGCCGGTGTCGGCATGATTCCGTTTGCCAAGCCTGGCCAGAGCGGTACGTACATTGAAATGGGCGCGCAGGCCATTCGCCTGGCACTGCAGGACGCCGGCCTGGACTACGACAAGGTCCAGCAGGCCTATGCCGGGTACGTCTACGGCGACTCCACCAGCGGCCAGTCGGCGCTCTACGAAGTGGGCCTGAGCGGGATTCCGGTGATCAACGTCAACAACAACTGCGGCACCGGCTCCACCGCGCTTTACCTGGCGCGCCAGGCCGTTGAAAGCGGCGCTGTCGACTGCGCCCTGGCCTACGGCTTCGAGCAGATGCAGCCGGGCGCCCTGAAGGACCACTGGACCGACCGTCCCACCACCTATGGCATGGGTATGGACGTTTCCCGCCGTATCTTCCCCGAGGGCGAGAACATGCCCAATGCCCTGCGCCTGTTCGGTGGCGCGGGCAAGGAGCACATGGACAAGTACGGCACCAAGGTGGAAACCTTCGCCGCCATCCGCGCCAAGGCCAGCCGCCACGCGGCCAACAACCCCCTGGCGCTGTTCCGCAAGGTGGTGACCACCGAGGACGTGATGAACGACCAGGTGATCTGGCCCGGCGTGATGACCCGCCTGATGGCCTGCCCGCCCACCTGCGGCGGCGCCGCGGCGATCATCGTTTCCGAGCGTTTCGCCAAGAAGCACGGCCTGCGTACCGATGTTTCCATCCTGGCCCAGGCCCTGGTGACCGATAAGGTGGAAGCCTTCGACCCGCCGTCGCTGATCAGCATTGTCGGTGTCGGCATGACCCGCCAGGCCGCAACCGAGGTCTATGAAAAGGCCGGCGTCGGCCCCGAGGACATCCGTGTCTGCGAGCTGCACGACTGCTTCGCCCACAATGAACTGCTGACCTACGAAGGCCTGGGCTTCTGCCCGGAGGGCGGCGCCGAGAAGTTCGTGCTGGATGGCGACAACACCTACGGCGGCCACGTGGTGATCAACCCGTCCGGCGGCCTGCTGTCCAAGGGTCACCCCCTGGGCGCCACCGGCCTCGCCCAGTGCTACGAGCTGACCCACCAGCTGCGCGGCACCGCCGACAAGCGCCAGGTGGAAGGCCTCCAGCACGCCCTGCAGCACAACCTGGGCCTGGGCGGCGCCGGCATCGTGACCCTGTTCGGTCGCGGCTGACGACGATGCGCGCCCGAAACGGGCGCGCGTTTCCCCACCAACAGGATTCCAAGACATGGCAGACAAGAGTCTGATCGGCTGCAGCCTGGGCGTGACCACCGCCCTGGTGGAGACGGGCCGCCTGCGCTTCTTCGCCAAGGCCATCGGCGAGACCGACCCGGTGTACACCGACGAAGCCGCCGCCGAGGCCGCCGGTTACCCGTCGTTGCCGGTGCCGCCGAGCTTCCTGATGTGCCTGGAAGCCGAAGGGCGCGACAGCGACCACATAGTGGAAGGCATCTTCGGCTTCGACCTCGGTCGCATCCTGCATGCCGAGCAGGGCTTCACCTATCACGGCATGGCCTTCGCCGGCGACGTGCTGACCTTCGATACCCGCGTGGTCGACGTCTACGAGAAGAAGGGCGGGGCGCTGACCTTCGTGGTCCAGGAAACCCGGGTCAGCAACCAGGACGGCCGGCACATCGCCGATATCCGTTCATCCCTCGTGCAGCGCTGAGGAGCCCGGAATGAGCCTTCCCCGATTCAACGACCTGCAGGTCGGCTTCGAACTGCCGCCGCTGGTGCTGCCCGCCGTCAACCGCACCACCCTGGCCCTGTACGCGGGCGCCTCGGGTGACCACAACCAGGTGCACATCGACCTCGATTTCGCCCGCAAGGCACGCCAGCCCGACGTGTTCGCCCACGGCATGCTCTCGGTGGCCTACCTCGGTCGCCTGCTCACCGCCTGGGTGCCGCAGACCTCCGTGCGCAGCTTGTCGGTGCGCTTCACCGGCATCACCCAGCTGGGGCACATCCCCACCTGTAGTGGCCGGGTCATCGAGAAATTCGAAGCCGACGGCGAGACCCGCGTACGCCTGGCGATTCGCTGCGGCAACCAGTACGGCGACGAAAAACTGATCGGCGAAGCCGTCGTGGCCATCGCCTGAACCCCACAAGAACAAGGAACATTCCCATGAAGAAACTCGAAGGCAAAGTCGCCCTGGTCACCGGCTCGGGCCGTGGCATCGGTCGCAGCGTCGCCCTGAAACTGGCCGCCGACGGCGCCCGCGTGGTGGTCAATGACCTGGATGCCGGCCCGGCAGAAGAAGTGGTGGCCGAGATCCGCGCCGCCGGCGGCGAAGCCGTGGCGTGCGTGGGCAGCGTCACCGCCGTCGATTTCGCCGACCGTTTCGTCAAGACGGCCGTCGACAACTACGGCGCCATCGACATCATCGTCAACAACGCCGGCTACACCTGGGACAACGTGATCCAGAAGATGAGCGACGAGCAGTGGTACGCCATCCTCGACTGCCACATCACCGCGCCGTTCCGCATCCTGCGCGCCGCCCAGCCGATCATCAGCGCCATGGCCAAGAAGGAGGCCGCCGAAGGCCGCGTGGTCAACCGCAAGGTGGTCAACATCGCCTCCACCTCCGCCGGCGGCAACCCGGGCCAGGTCAACTACTCCACCGCCAAGGCGGGCGTGCTGGGCATGACCAAGTGCCTGGCCAAGGAGTGGGGCCGCATGAAGGTCAACGTCAACGCCGTCGCCTTCGGCCATATCGAGACCCGCCAGACCCAGCCGGTGGAAGGCGACCCGAACTACATCAACATCGAAGGCCGCGAGATCAAGGTGGGCATCAGCCCGGCCATCGTCGAGCAGTCGAAGACCATGATCCCCCTGGGCCGTCCGGGCAATACCGAGGAGGCGGCGGGTGCGGTCTACCTGTTCTGCATCCCCGAGTCCGACTATGTCTCCGGCCAGGTCCTGGTCTGCGGTGGCGGCATCGGCAACGTCTGATGTGAATGCGGGGGCGCTCCGGCGCCCCTTCTTCTTCCAGGAGGCTGTCGCATGGAAGAGAAAGCGCTAGAGCGTCGCCTGCTGCACACGCGCCAGGTGGTCTGCACCGGCTACGAGCGGGACGACGGGCTGTTCGACATCGAGGGGAGGCTGCTGGACACCAAGGGCGTCGACACCGACTTCCCCTACGGCACCATTCCCGCCAACGGCGTGCTGCACCAGATGCGCATCCTCATCACCCTGGACCGCACGCTGGTGATCCGGCATATCGAGGCCATCTCCGAGCAGGCGCCGACGCCGGTGTGCAGCCATATCAACCAGGCCTACGCGGCCCTGGTGGGCGTCAGCATGGGGCCCGGCTTCAAGAAGCGGGTGGCCGAGCGGGTCGGTGGCATCAAGGGCTGCACCCACCTCACCGAGTTGCTGGGCCCGATGGCCACCACCGCGATCCGGACCCTGGCGCCGGTGATCCAGAAACGCCTGCGCCAGCGCGCCGCCCACGACCCCGAGTTCCAGATGCCCCGGCACTGGGTGATCGGCAGTTGCCACGCCTATCACCCGGAGGGTGACGCCGCCCGCCGTGCCACCGAGTGGTATCCGCAGGACGATCCCGAGAAAACCTGAGGCCTCATGCCTCATCGCTACAGGGAGCTACACGTGAACAAGAACAATTTAAAGCGCAGCCTCGCGGTTGCACTCCTTGCCCTGCTGACCCATGCCTACGTGTCCAGCGCCGAGGCGCTGACCCCGGCCGAGGCGCGGGAAATCGCCAAGGAGGCCTATACCTATGGGTTCCCCCTGGTGGACCACTACCGGGTCCAGTACACCTATTTCCAGGACCGCGCGCATCCCGAGTTCAAGGCGCCGTGGAACACCCTGCACAACACCGCGCGCATCTACACCCCGGACGACAAGGCCTACCCCACGCCCAACGCGGACACGCCGTACTCGCAACTGGGCGCGGACCTGCGCAGCGAGCCGCTGGTACTGACCCTGCCGGTGGTGGAGGAGGGACGCTACTACTCGGCGCAGCTCGTCGACGCCTACACCCACAACTTCGGCTATGTGGGCAGCCGCACCACCGGCAACGGTGGCGGCACCTTCCTGCTGGTCGGGCCCGATTGGAAGGGCACCGTGCCGCCGGGCATCGACCGGGTGTTCCGTTCCGAAACCCAGTTCGCCTTCGTCTTCTATCGCACGCAGCTCAAGGGCCCGAACGACCTGGAGAACGTGAAGAAGGTGCAGGCCGGCTACAAGGTCCAGCCGCTTTCGGCCTTCCTCGGCCAGCCGGCCCCGACCGCCGCGCCCGCCGTCGACTTCCCGGTACCGCTCAGCGCCGAGGCGGAACGCACGAGCCTGGCGTTCTTCAATCAGTTGAATTTCGTGCTGGGCTTCTGCCCCATCCACCCGTCCGAACGTGCACTGATGGAGCGCTTCGCCAAGCTGGGCATCGGCCCGGGGCGTAGCTTCGACGAAAAGGCGCTGCCAGCGGACATCCGCGAGGCGATGACCGCCGGCATCAAGGATGCCTGGAAGGACTTCGACGCGCTGGGCCAGCAGGTGGCGCGGGGCGAGGTTTCCACCACCCGTTTCCTCGGTAGCCGCGAATTCCTCGCCAACAACTACCTGTACCGGATGCGCGCGACGGTCACCGGGCTGTATGGCAACGACAAGGAAGAGACCATCTACCCACCGTTCTACCTCGACAGCGACGGGCAGAAACTGGACGCCTCGCGCCATCGCTACATCCTGCGCTTCGCCCCCGGCCAGCTGCCGCCGGTCAACGCCTTCTGGTCGCTGACCCTGTACGACGCCTCGCGTTTCCTGGTGGCCAATCCGCTGAACCGCTACCTGATCAACTCGCCGATGCTGCCGAAGCTGAACCGCGACGCCGACGGTGGGGTGACCCTGTACATCCAGCATGAACGCCCGGCCAAGGAGCGGGAAGCCAACTGGCTGCCGGCACCGGATGGCCCGTTCTACATCGCCGGCCGTCTCTACTGGCCCAAATCCGAAGCCCTCGACGGCAGCTGGAAGGCCCCCAGGGTCCAGCGCGTCGATTGATCGTGTCCATTCCAACAAGAAGGAGCCCCAAGGTGAACGCTCTCAAGGTCCCGCTGCTGGCTTTCGTCCTGCTTTTGCCGCTCTTCCTCGGTAATCGTGCCCACGCGACCGAGGTGCCGGTGACGGCAGACAGTTTCGTCCGCGCCGAATCCCACAAGTTCTTCAAGCGCGTCGTGGATCGCGGCGGTTTCGGCAAGTTCGTGCATAACCGGGAACTGGTGCCGGTGGAAAGCCAGGTGGTCATCCGCCCCAACCGGGACACCCTGTACTCGTCGGCGGTGTTCGACCTGGAGGCCGGGCCGGTCAGCGTCACGCTGCCTGATGCGGGCTCACGCTACCTCTCGCTGATCGCCATCAGCGAAGACCAGTACACCCCTGACCTGTCCTACGCCCCCGGGCGTTATCGTTTCACCCGCGAAGCGGTGGGTACGCGCTATGTGCTGTTGGGCGTGCGCACGCTGGCCGACTCGACCTCGGCCAGCGACCTGCAAGCGGCCCACGCGCTGCAGGACCGCGTCCAGGTGGAGCAGGCCAAGGGGCCAGGGCGTTTCGAGATTCCCCAGTGGGACCAGGCCAGCCTCACGGAGCTGCGCAGCTCGGTGCTGAAACTCGCCGCGACCGTTCCGGACTCCCGGGGCATGTTCGGCCAGCCGGGGAAGGTCGATCCCGTTCGGCATTTCATCGGCAGCGCGTCGGCCTGGGGCGGCAACCCGGAGAAGGATGCCTACTACCTGAACGTCACGCCCACGAGAAACGACGGCGCCACCCCGTACCAGCTGGAGGTGAAAGACGTGCCGGTGGACGCGTTCTGGTCCATCAGCGTCTACAACGGTGCCGGCTACTTCGAGCGCAACCCGCAGAACGCCTACGCGCTCAACAATCTCACCGCCAAACGCGGGAGCGATGGCCGCATTGTGGTGCGTTTCGGCGGCTGCGATGGGCAGGTTGCCAACTGCCTGCCGATCACCGCTGGCTGGAACTACATGGTGCGGCTGTACAAGCCTCGTGCGGAGATACTCGATGGCAGCTGGCGCTTTCCCGAGGCCAGGGTGGTTGATTGACGGTCACGATCGATCGGTTCGGTTGTCCAGTTCATTGCCGAGCGGGGTTCGGGTTTCTGTTTCGCCTTCCCGGGCGAGTCACTTCTTTCAAACGCCAAAGAAGTAACCAAGAACGCTCGCCCCTGCATCCGGAACTCGGCGTCCCCGTTTGCCTTCGCCAAACTGCCCTCCCTCCATCGTCGCGCCGGGGGCACGGCGAGAGGGGCCATCCCTGGCCCCGCACGCCTCTCGCGGCATCCATGCCGCTCGTCCCCCTATGCAACGATTCCGCTCGGCCTCCTGAAGGGGCGCTTTGCGCGGCGTCATCTTCATTGCTTCATGTCAGGGCCGATTAGGCATCAGGACTGTTTGGCCATCTCCGGCGCGCGTCACCCCTCTCCCTCTGGGAGAGGGGCGGGGGAGAGGGATGCGTCAGGCTGCACAAAGCCAAGCTTTGTAGGATGGGTTGAGCGGAGCGATACCCATGCGGGCAAGCCATGTAGGGTGGACCACGCTTCATCGGTCCACCAAGCGAGGTTAGGCCGAGCGCCGATGGTGGATGTGAAGAGCGACATCCACCCTACGTATTGAAACCCAGATTTCCCTACCGCATGGGTATCGCTTCGCTCAACGGAACGCCGCCCGACCCATCCTACGGGCTGATGCCCGAACCGGTCTGACATAGAGCAGAGAAGTTGAGGCCGCGCAAAGCGCCCCTTCAGAAGGCCGAGTGGAATCGTTGTGCAGGAGGATGAGCGGCATGGATGCCGCGAGAGCCGCGCAGGGCCATGGATGGCCCTGCGCGGCGGGCCTCCGGAACGACGATGTAGCGAGGGGAGTTTGGCGAAGGCAAACGGGGACGCCGAGTTCCGGATGTCGGGGCAAGCGTTTTGCTTCCTTTTAGGCGACTGCAAAAGGAAGTCGCCCGGGAAGGCGAAACAGAAACCCGCCGCCCACTCGGCAATGAACTGGGCAACACAACCTCACACCAGACTATCCGCAAAGCCCAAAAAAAGCCGCCACAAGGGCGGCCAAAGCTCCGTTCCGGTGGTCGACTTCCACCGGCCCCCGACCGCCGCCCGCCAGAAGCGGGCGGCGGAAGTTCAGAACAGGCGGTCCTCCATCTCCAGCACCGCATCGCCACCCTGGATCACGATCCGCGACAGGCCTTCGGCACGGGGCAGCAGGTGCTCGGCGTAAAAGCGAGCGGTCAGCAGCTTGCCGCGATAGAAGTCCTGTTCGGTGGTGCCTGCCTGCAGGCGCTCGTGGGCGGCGAGGGCCGAGCGGGCCAGCTGCCAGCCACCGGCAACGGTGCCGAACAGTTCCAGGAAGGGCACGGCACCGGCCAGGACACGGGGCGTCTGGCCCTTGAAGTTGGCCACGATGAACTCCACCGCTGCGTTGAGCGCCACCACGGCGCTGGCCAGGGCACTGGCGATGTCCTGCAGTACGGGGTCATCCGCCCAGACCAGGCGCTCCATGGTGTAGCGCATGCGCTTGCTCACCAGCCCGATGGCCTGGCCGCCGTCGCGGGCGATCTTGCGGCCCACCAGGTCGGCGGCCTGGATACCGGTGGTGCCTTCGTAGATGGGGGTGATGCGCGCATCGCGCAGGTGCTGGGCAGCGCCGGTTTCCTCGATGAAGCCCATGCCGCCGTGAACCTGTACACCGAGGGAGGCGATGTCCACCGCGTTCTCGGTGCCGCAACCCTTGATCACCGGGATCATCAGGTCGACGAACGCCTGGCTTTCCTGGCGCTGTTGCAGATCCGGATGACGCTCGGCGCAATCCATGGCCACGGCGACCTCGCAGGCCAGGGCGCGCATGGCCTCGGTGCGGGACTTCATCGACAGCAGCATGCGGCGCACATCGGGGTGCTGGATGATCGCCACCTTGTCGCGGCTCTGGGCGCCGGCCTCGGTGCCCTGGATTCGCTCACGGGCGTAGGCGAGGGCGCGCTGGTAGGCACGCTCGGACAGGCCGATTCCTTCGATGCCGACGGAGAAGCGTGCCGCGTTCATCATGATGAACATGTATTCCAGGCCGCGGTTCTCTTCACCCACCAGCCAGCCCTGGGCGCCGTCGTTGTCACCGAAGGCCAGGACGGCGGTGGGGCTGCCGTGGATGCCCAGCTTGTGTTCGAGGGACGCGCAGCGCACATCGTTGCGCGCGCCGAGGCTGCCATCGGCGTTCACCAGGAACTTCGGCACCACGAACAGCGAGATACCCTTGACGCCTTCCGGCGCGCCCGGCAGGCGGGCCAGCACCAGGTGCACGATGTTGTCGGTGAGGTCGTGTTCGCCGTAGGTGATGAAGATCTTCTGGCCGAACAGGCGGTAGGTGCCGTCGCCCTGGGGCTCGACACGGCTGCGCACAGCGGCCAGGTCCGAACCGGCCTGGGGTTCGGTGAGGTTCATGGTGCCGGTCCACTCGCCGCTGATCATCTTCGGCAGGTAGGTTTCCTTCAGGTAGGGCGAGCCGCAGAGTTCGATGGCCTCGATGGCGCCTCGGGTGAGCATGGGGCACAGGCCGAAGGAGACGTTGGCGCCGTTCCACATTTCTTCCACCAGCGCCGAGACCAGTCGAGGCAGGCCCTGGCCACCGAACTCCGGGTGGCAGGAGAGGGCGTTCCAGCCGCCCTCGACGAACTGTCCATAGGCCGCTTGCCAGCCTTTGGCCGTGCTCACCTCGCCGTCATGCCAGCGGGCGCCCTCACGGTCGCCGACCTGGTTCAGCGGCGAGAGCACGCCTTCGGCGAACTTGCCGGCCTCGCCCAGGATGGCATCGATCAGGTCGGCGCCCAGGTCTTCGCAGCCGGGCAGTGCTTGCACCTGGTCCAGGTATCCCAGCTCGTTCAGGACAAACTGCATGTCGCGCAGCGGCGCGCTGTATTCACTCATTTGCGAAACCTCGATGGGCGGGTCAGTAGCTGTGGAAACCACGGCCGCTCTTGCGGCCGAGGTGGCCGGCGGCAACCAGGTCCTTGAGCAGCCGGGCCGGACGGTACTTGGGATCGCCGAAGCCTTCGTGCAGCACTTGCATGATGGCCAGCAGGGTGTCGAGGCCGATCAGGTCGGCCAGGGCCAGCGGCCCTATGGGGTGGTTGCAGCCCAGTTGCATGCCGGTGTCGATGTCCTGGGCACTTGCCAGGCCTTCCTGGAGCACGAAGACGGCTTCGTTGATCATCGGGATGAGGATGCGGTTGACCACGAATCCGGGGGCGTTCTCGACCGTGATGGGGGTCTTGCCGATCACGTTCGCGAAGGTCTCCACCCTTGCGTGGGTCTGGCTGGACGTCTGCAGGCCGCGAATCAGCTCCAGCAGTTGCATGGCCGGCACGGGATTGAAGAAGTGCAGGCCGATGAACCGCTCGGGGCGCCGTAGCACGGCGGCCAGCTGGGTGATGGAGAGGGACGAGGTGTTGGTGGCGATCAGCGTTTCGGCCGACACCACTTCTTCGATCTGGCGCAGGATGCGCAGCTTGAGTTCGAGGTTTTCGGTGGCGGCTTCGATCACCAGGTCGGTCTCGGCCAGGCAGCCGTAGTCGGTGGTGGTGTGGACCCGGGCCAGTGCCTCTTGGTGCCTGGCCTCGCTGATCCGCCCTTTGCGGACCAGGCGCTGCAGGCCCTCGTCCATGGCCTGCATGCCACGGGCCAGGGCCGATTCGCTGACATCGATCAGGGTGACGCGCAAGCCGGCCGAGGCGCAGACCTGGGCAATACCACTGCCCATGGTGCCGGCACCTATCACGCCGATTCTGTTGAGGCTCATGTGGATCTCCGGACGCTTTCGAAATCGATCGCGTAGAGTTCAACAGAAAGCGGTGGGCAATGGCCCACCCAGGAGGGGGGGAGGTGGCGTTGTGTCAGGCCGCGGTCACGACGGGTCGCCGGCGTGTTCAACAGATGGAAGGCCATGGAACCGAGTACCATCCGCTGAACCAACTTTTCGACATGGCCGATGACTTCGCCTGCGGGCTCCTCATCGCGACGCCGGCCAACACAGGAGTGCAATGACCATGGAAACAAGGGCTGATGCCGAACGCCAGGCGCTGGAGTACCCCTTCGACTCGGTTCCCGAGACAGGTGAGGTGCTCGAAGTCGCTACCGGCGTCTATTGGCTGCGCATGCCGTTGCCGCTCAGCCTCGACCATATCAACCTCTGGGCGGTCGATGACGGTGCAGGCTGGGCGCTGTTCGATACCGGTATTCATAGCGAGGCGACCCTGGCGGCCTGGCGCCGGTTGCTGGGGCCGGGAGGCGCGCTGGGCGGAAGGCCGGTGACTCGGGTGTTCGTCACCCACATGCACCCGGATCACGTGGGCCTGGCCGGCTGGTTGACCCGGGAGCACGGCTGCGAGCTGTGGATGACCTTCGGCGAATACATGAACTGCCGCGTGCTGGCGGCCGACAGTGGCCGCGAAGCCCCCGCCGAGGCCATCCGCTTCTATACCCGTGCGGGTTGGGACGCCCAGGCCATCAGCCAGTACCGCGCCCGCTTCGGCGGCTTTGGGCGCCATATCGCGCCCTTGCCGCAGAGTTTTCGGCGATTGGAGCACGGCCAGCGCCTGCGCATTGGCGAGCACGAGTGGCGGGTGGTGGTGGGGGCAGGGCATTCCCCGGAACACGCGAGCTTCCACTGCCCCGCGTTGCGCTTGCTGATCTCCGGCGACCAGGTGTTGCCGCGCATTTCCCCGAACGTGTCGGTGTTCCCCACCGAGCCCATGGCCGACCCGATGCGGCACTGGCTCGATTCGTTGGCGGGTCTGCGTCGGGAGGTGCCCGACGACGTGCTGGTACTGCCGTCGCACAACGAGCCGTTCCGCGCGCTGCATGCCCGGCTCGAACGCCTGGATGAAGGCCACCGTAGAGCCCTGGAGCGTCTGCTGGTGGCATTGGCGGAAGGGCCCAAGCGGGTGGTCGATCTCTTCGGTGTGCTCTTCCGCCGGCCCATCGACGGCGAGTTGCTGCCGTTGGCGACGGGAGAATGCCTCGCCAACCTGAACCACCTGTTGCACCAGGGGCGTGTGCTGGTCAGCGAGGACGAGCAGGGCGTGGCCTGGTACCGGGCGGGCTGATCTTCAGCCCATCACGCCGATGTGCAGCTCAGAGGCAGGCCCTGAGCAGGAGCGACGGGCCCAGGGCGATGACCGTGGACGCCAGCGCTGCGATCAAGGTCCAGATCACCACGGTGTGCAGGAACGCACCGCTGCGGTCATGCTCGGCCTTGGGGCCGGTCTTCGCGAAATGCCGCCACAACCAGCCGATCGCGGCCAGGTGCGCCAGGAAAATCAGCACCAGGTAAAGACGTAGCGCACCGGTCTGCCAGCCGAAGGTGCAACCGATGGCGTGTAGGGCATAGAGCGCGACGAGCGCGGTGCACCACAGCGCGAAGCCCGCCCCGAGCCACCAGAGGAGCCGTGGTGGGATAGGCCGCCCGTTCATGCCTGGCTCCCCATGATGGCGACCAGCTTCGGCAGGGCCAGCACCAGGCCCAGGGCGATGGCGCCGGTGAACGCGGTGTAGTCCAACCACAAACGGCTCAGGCGCAAGTCCACCACCCGCTGCGGCGAGACGAAACCGGCACCGATGCGCAGCGCGTTACTGAGCAGGAAGAGCAGCCCGACGCCGGCATGGAACACCACATAACCGAGCAATGCGGCGGCGGTGGAACCGAGTGCATGTTCACGGGGATCCGGCAGGATACCGGCGATCAACGCCACGGCGGCGCTGATGGCGACCACGAGCGCGACCATGGCCAGGCCGATCCAGCCCCAGGGCTTGCCACCGGCTACCGTCGCGCGCAGCGATCCGCGCGCAGCCAGCGTGGCCATGACAAGGGCGCCGATCACGCCCAGGGTCAGCGCGAGGTCCGGCCCCGGTGTCGTCGCCGCTTCCCAGTTGGGCGCGGCGATCCAGAGATAGAAGGTGCCGAACAACAGGGAGGTGAACAGCGTGCCATCTGCGATCAGGGTGCAGATGAGTGCCAGGTAGGGTGGTGCGCTCTCCACTTCGGTATGCGGCGGCACGCTGACGCCTCGGCCGACCGGCAGCGGGCCATAGTCACGGGAGTGACCGGCGCGTTGCGCGGCGATCACGAACAGGCCGGCCACCACCAGCGCTGCGACCATCGACAGCAGGTAGGTCTTGAACAGGAACCCCAGGACCGCCGTCGCCGTGGCCAGCGCGGTGAACAGCGGCAGGTAGGTTGGCTGTGGCAGCACGATCAGTTGTTCGGGCGCGCCGGAGACGATATGCACCCCCAGCGCCTCCTGCCATCCGTTGCGCGTCGAGCCCAGGTAGCCTTCGCCACGGGCGAGCGAGTCGGCGAGCCCGTCGACGGGAGCGTCTTCCTTGCCCATATGGGGGATCGAAGCGAAGGCATAGGCCGGCGGCGGTAGCGGCATGGCCCATTCCAGCGTCGTCGCGCCCCAGGGGTTGCGGCGCACGCGGCGTCCGAAGCGCAGCTGTACGATCAGGTCGATCACCAGCAGCGCGAAGCCGATGGTCATGACGAACCCGCCTACCGAGGACAGCAGGTTGAGCCAGTTCCAGCCTTCGTGACCCCCGTAGGTGTAGATGCGCCGTGGCATGCCCATCAGCCCGGTCAGGTGCATCATGAAGAAGGTCATGTTGAAACCGATGAAGATCAACCAGAACGCGGGCACGGCCAGTCGGTGCACGGCGGCGCGCCCGGTGAGCAGCGGCAGCCAGTAGTAGAGTCCGGCGAGCATCGGGAAGGCGAGTGCGCCGGCCACCACGTAATGCATGTGGGCCACGACGAAGTAGGTGTCGTGGGCCTGCCAGTCGAACGGCACCATGGCGAGCATGACGCCGGTCAGGCCGCCCATGGTGAACACGAAGAAGAAACCGAACACATAGAGCATCGGCACGTCCCAGCGCGGCTTGCCGTGGGACAGCGTTGCCAGCCAGGCGAAGAACTGAATCGCCGTCGGCACGGCCACGATTGCCGATCCGGCGGAGAAGAATGCCAGCGCCAGGTGCGGGATGCCCACGGTGAACATGTGGTGGACCCAGATGCCGAAGCTCAGGAAGGCCAGCGCGATGATCGCGACGACTATGGCGCGGTAGCCGACCAGCGCCCGGTTGGCGAACACCGGGATGATCGTCGACAGCACGGCCGCCATCGGCAGGAAGATGATGTAGACGTCCGGATGGCCGAACAGCCAGAACAGGTGTTGCCACAGCAGCGCGTCGCCGCCGCGGGTGGGGTCGAAGAAGGGCAGGCCGAAGGCGCGCTCCACTTCCAGCAGTATCGAGCCGAGGATCAGGGGCGGGAAGGCCACGATCATCATCATCGCGGTCACCAGGATGTACCAGCCGAAGATCGGCATGCGGTCCAGCGACATGCCGGGCGCGCGCATCTTCAGGATCGAGACGACGATCTCCATGGCCAGCGACAGCGCCGAGATCTCCACGAAGGTGATTCCCAGCAACCAGACGTCGGCGTTGATCCCCGGTGTGTAAACGCTCGAGCTCAGCGGCGTGTACATGAACCAGCCGCTGTCCGGCGCCACCCCGAGGAGCAGCGAGAAGGTGACGATGCTGCCGCCGAACAGGTAGCACCAGTAGCCGTAGGCGGTCAGGCGCGGGAAGGCGAAATCGCGGGTTCCGAGGATCTTGGGTGTCAGGTAGACCGCCACGCTCTCCACCATCGGGATGGCGAACAGGAACAGCATCATCGACCCGTGCATGGTGAAGACCTGGTTGTACATCTCCGGGGTCATGAACGTGGAGTTGGGCGTGGCCAGCTGCACGCGGGTCAACATGCCCAGCACGCCGGCGATGGCGAAGAACACGAACGAGGTGATCATCATGCGCCGGCCGATCACCGAGTGGTTGACGGCGGCCAGGCGCTGCAGGCCCGGGCCGGTGGCCCAGATCTCGGCGAGTTGCCGGTGCAGTCGCCGCGCCGGGTTGTCCTGCGCGGGCGGGTCGAGGGGTGTGCTCATTGTTCCGCCTTGGTGGTTGCGGCCGCCCGCGCGAGCGCGGCCGGGAAGTCTTCCGGACTATGGACGACAACGGAGAAACGCATGTGCGTGTGGTTGGTGCCGCAGAACTCGTTGCACAACCCGTCGTACCGGCCCGGGTGGTCGGCCTGGATGCGCAGGCGGTTCACATGCCCGGGCACCGCATCGATCTTGCCGGCCAGACGCGGTACCCAGAATGCGTGGATGACGTCTTCGCTGCTCACGTCGATATCGACCGGCGTGCCGGCGGGCAGGTGCAGCACGTCGCGGGTTTCCAGGGCGCCCTGGTCCGGGTAGCGGAAGGTCCAGCTCCATTGCTTGGCCACCGCTTCGATCCGGGGCGGAGTCGTGCCCGGCAACGGCAGCAGCCGCTCTCCGGCGATCAAGGCGTAGGCGATCATCGGCAGCAGGACGATGGCCGGCAATGCCAGCCCCCCCAGCACGACCCAGCGCGCCGGCGATACGCGCGAACCCCAGCCAGGGCGGAAAACCACCAGCAGGAACAGCGCCATCACCAGTGCGAACAGCAGCCCGGCGCCCGCCAGCATCACCCACCACATCGTGGCGATCGAACCGGCGGCGGGCCCGGACGGGGAGAGCGTCGACAGCGATCCGCTGCAACCGGTCAGCGCGATGAGCGATCCGGCTTGGGCCAATGCGAGCAAGGGGCTACGCTGCTTTTCTATGGGGTGATGATCCCGACCCAAAGGAAGACTGTCATGGCAAAGCAAGGTACCGGTAAGGCCCCGCAGTGCGAAGTCGCGCTGGAACTTCGCCAGCTCGATGTCGGCTCCGCGGTCGCCCTGGTCGGGCATCCCATCCACGTGATGATGGTGCATTTTCCCATTGCCTTTGTGTTCGCGACCTTGGGCATCGATCTCGTCTACTGGTGGGACGGTGACCCCTTCTGGGCGAGGGTAGGGCTCTGGTCGGCCGGAACGGCCTTCTGGACCGGCGTGGCCGCGAGCGTCGTGGGCATCGCCGAGTTGTTGCTGGTGCGCGGCATCCGCATGCACGAGGCCAGTTGGTCCCATGCCGTGGCGGCGATGACGCTGGTCGCTATCGCGGGCGCCAACTGGGGGCTGCGTGTGCTCGATCCTGCCTCGATCCTGTCCCACGGCCTTGCGCTCTCCGTGCTCGGGTCGGTGATGGTCGGATTCGCCGGTTGGCATGGCGGCAAGCTCGTGTTCGATCATGGCGTCGGCATTCTTGTTTCATCCCGGGACTGATCCAGCCAGCGCGCGAGGCCGCCGGGTTCGAACAGGTGTGGGGCGAATTCGTTCGAGTCGATCTGAGGCTTGGCCAGCACCACCCACAGGGTCGCGGCGATGAGCACCACATAGGCAGTCGACAAGGCGGCGTAGGAGAGTCCGCCGAAGCGGCCCTTGGGGGAAAACAGGCGGGCCAGGATCAGGCCGGCGACGACATGCAACATGGCCATGAGCGCGACCAGCAGCATCTTCAGCGAAAACCACTCCTCGAACGTGGCCTGCAGGAAGATCAGCGCCGTTCCGCTGCCGATGGCGATGACGGCCGAGGGCGACACGAGCTCCACATAGACCAGCCGGGTGATGCGGTGCAGTCGGTCCAGATCCCGCCCGGCTTCCAATGCGCGTCTTTGCCAGAACAGAAAGGGCAGGGCGAGCAGGCCGGCCGACCAGATCGCGATCGCGGCCAGATGCAGGAACTTCAGGAAGATCGTCACAGGAAGGGCTCGCGGGCCCGCAGGCTGGACCATGCGGTCCAGAGGCCCACGGCGAGGTAGGGCAGCATCGCGGGCACCCACATCAGCAGCCCGGCCAGTTGCTGGTCGGTGAAGGGGTCGAGCCCCCAGGCGACGGTGCTGTCGATATGCACTTCATAGAGCGGGCTGCGGGCGAACACGATGATCGCGCCGAGCAGGCCCATCTGCCCGATGGTGACGGCGAGCGCGATCAGCGCCGGTCCCACCTGCCTCAACGGCGCAAGGATGCTGCACCACATGAGCCAGGCGCTGCCCAGCAGCGTGACTTGCATCAGCCAGTAGGCCGGCACGCTGGCCAGGCCCCAGGTATAGGCGCCGGGCGTATGCCAGGTCCAGAGGATGAGCGCGTGGGCCGCGACCAGCAGCGGAAGCGGGAACGGATCGACGCGTCGCCACGGGAACGCTTGCGCCAACAGGGGCGCCACCGCGCTGATCAGCAGGACATGGTGCAGGACCCGGGCCGAGAACAGGGCCGATGACAGTGCGCAGAGCGGCGAGACGAAAACCACCAACATCAGCGCGATCGCGGCCCAGCCGGCGCGGGGATTGGAAGAATCACCACGGGCAACCAACAGGGCCAGTGCAGCCAGTACCGCTAGCAAAAGCGGATCGAAGTTCCAGCGTGTCCAGAAGTCGTCGGGAGTCGCGGCGGGGCCGCAATACGCGATGATGAAATTCGGCATGGCACCGTGCCTTTATTCAGAATCCATACTGGGTGGTACGGAAAAGCCGGTCTGTATTTCATCGGGCGGCCACGACTGAAAGGCCGCCATTGCTCGAATTTCCGGTATCCCCATCGCTCCTGAACGCGAAACGCCAAGTCAGCTTTCGATGGGGCAATCGAGAGCGGAAAGCCAGCAAAAGTGAGTGTATTCACAGTTTTCTGGTTTGTCGAAAGACGTCCATGGCAGGCCGAGGCGGTGGGCTGAGTGCATGCTGGAGCGCGATATCTCGCACTGGGACGGCCCCTCGGGGCGCCACCCCCGAGGTCATCAGCCAGCCTGGTGAGGCCCTTGCAAGGCTGGTGTCGGTCAGATCAATCCCGCGGCCTTGGCTGCGACGGCCGCCTGGGCACGGCTGTCGACCTGAAGTTTGCTGAAGATGTTCTTCATGTGGCTCTTGATGGTTTCCGGGGCGATGCCCAGCAACTTGGCCATTTCCTTGTTCGACTTGCCCTGGGCAACCAGTTCAAGGACGTGACGCTCCTTGCTGGTCAGGGCGATGGCGGGTTGGCCGAGAGTCGGTTGCTGGGTGCGGCTGTCGCCATCGGGCAGGAGACGCTGTAGCCGCGCCTGCTGTTGCTGGTTCAGGCCGGGGGTTTGCAGGGCATGGGCGGCGATGTCCGCCAGGGTCTGGTAAGCCGGCAGGTCGGTCAGCAGCTGCCGCGCGCCGCTGCTTTCCACCAGTTGGGTGGCGTCCAGCAGACGGGCGACCGCATCGCCGTGCAGGTTGCGTCGCCACTGGACCAGCGCAAGCCCGGTGGCCAGGTGAATCTCCACCAGCCGGCGGTTGTCCCGCTGGGCCTGTCCGCGCAGCAGCTCGGCCTGCTCCAGGTCGGCATGGCGAGGTAACCCGGCCGCCTCGCACCAGAGCGCGCCCTGGCAAGCCAGCAGGCGGAATGGGTCGGCTTCTTCGGGCGAGGTGCGCAGTTGGACTTCCAGCAGGTTGTCCAGTTGCTGGGCGCAGGCCAGCGCCTCGGCGGCCTTGTGTTCCAGCAGGCTGGCGCGTATGCGCTCCAGCAGCAGGTGGGCGTGCAGGCGCGGCCAGCGGCGCGATTGCGCCAAGCGCTCGCCCTCTTCGAGGAAGTGCCGAACGCTGTGTGGCCCCGCGTTGCGACTGCTCAGGCGATTGCTGGTGACCAGGAGACCGGCCACGCAATCGAGGAAGCCTCCCAGTTTCACGATCTCGATATTCTCGAAACTGAGCTTCGCCGCGTCATCCAGCTTGCCCTGCTGGTAACGCACGGCTGCGAGGAACCCGGACGGAAGCGCTTTCAGTACCGGATGCCCCAGGCCTTGCTCGCCGGCCAGGCGCAGGCCTTCCTCGAAGATGGCCGTGGCCTGGGAGAACCGCCCCTGGAGCATTTCGCCCAGCCCCATCAGGCACAGCCGATACACCTGGTTGAACAGGTAGCGACCATGCTCCAGCGGACCCTTGAGGTTGGGCTGCATGGCGTAGAAGGCTTCCCAGCGGCTGGCGCACAGGTGGCTGTAGCAGATGACGTTGAGCAGGGTGTTGTAGATCCACGGACGGTCGATCAGGTGAGGCAGGCAGTTGGTCGCCATGCGCCCACCCGCTTCACCGTGGTCTTCGATCGCCAGGACCATGGATTCAATCGCCTGGCACTCCCAGTGGAGCGGGTCCTGCTCGCCGTCGCGGCCCAGCTGCGCCAGCTCGGTCCTGGCTTCGGTGATCAGCTGTCGCGCGCTCTCGCCACTCATGGCCAGTGCGGCGGCCCAGGCCAGGGCCAGCTTGAGTTCCAACGGGCACTGCAACAGGCGGTCCTGCAACTGGCGCTGCCAGTCCAGCAGGATCATGAAGTCGCCGCGTTCCACCATGCCCATGGCGCAGTGGGCGATCCATTCCCGGGCGCTGTCGGTGTCGCCGGCCGCCAGGGCGCTGCGCACGGCATCCATCCAGTTGCGCTGCAGGGCGAACCAGCCCGCAGCCATCCGCCGCAAACGGTCCAGCTCGTCCGGTTGCAGGCGGCGGCGCAGGTGTTCGCGGAACAGCGGGTGCAGGCTGAACCATTCGGCGCTCTGGTCCAGGCCGGTGATGAACAACTGCAGGCGTTCCAGTTCGGCGATCAGGCCCTGGCCATCGGTGCAACCGGCGAGGTGTTCGGCCAGGGGCGCGTTGAACTTGTCCACGGCCGCGAGGCTGGGCAACTGCCTGGCCAACTCGCCGGGCAGCCGATTGAGCAGTTCGTCCAGCAGGCCGGTGATGCTTTTCGCCAGGCGCGGGCTGCCCGCCGGCCGTTGGCGCAGGTTCAGCAAGCTGGCGCGCAGGGCGGCGATCCAGCCTTCGGTGGCATGGTGCAGGTCCAGCAGTTCGGCGGGTTCGATACCTTCCAGGCCGGCGCGCAGGATGAGGTCGCGGGTTTCGTCGAGGTCGAAGCGCAGTTCACCGGCGTCCACCTCCAACAGCGCGTCGCTGTAAGTGTGGGCGAACAGGCTGGAGGGCAGGTCGCTGCGGCCGCAGAACACCAGGTGCAGGTTGTCCGGCGCAAAGCGGATCAGGCTGTCGAAGGCGGCGATCAGGGTCTCGGCAGGGACGCAGTGATAGTCGTCGAGAAACAGGTAGCAATGCTCCTGGCGCCGATCCAGGTCGTTGAGCAACAGGGTGGCCAGGTGCTGTGCAGGGATCAGCGCAAGGTCATTGAGCAGGCTGGCTTCCTCGCCACCATCGAAACCACGCTGGATGGCCGCCGCGGCGTAGAGCAGCAGGCGTTCCGGGGAGGCGTCGGCTTCGTCCAGCGTCAGCCAGGCGACCCGCGCGCCTCGGGCCAGTGCAGCCTCGGCCCAGGTGCTGGCCAGTGTGCTCTTGCCAAAACCGGGAGGCGCCTTGAGGACGGTGAGGCTGCATTCGGCGATGCGTTCGATCAGCTGTTCCAGGCGGGGGCGGGGGAGGGTGCCGCGCCCCCGGCGGGGTGGCATGAGTTTGGTTGCCAGCAAGGGCGAAAAGCTTGTTGTAGTTATGTCTGCGCTGATCATGGGCTCATCCCCCATTAAGGGGGTCAATACCTGTTTTTCCGGCGAATAGTATCGAAGACGTCCCCACCGCGACAGCAGCAATGCGGCGGTCGGTAGTCACTCATACTCCGGGAGAACAAGAATGTCCGGCTTCGCCAAGCGCGTCGAACTAGAGCCCACGGGGCTCGATGCCGATCTCAACGAACTGGAAGCGGCCATGCAGGCCAGCGTCCGTCGTTTCGCCACCAGGGTCATGCGTCCCGTTGGCCAGCAACTCGACCACATGACACCAGGCCAGGTGATCGCCGCCGACTCGCCGCTGTGGCAGGTGTTCGAGGAGTTCGCCAAGCTCGGCCTGAACCTGGCCGACCTGCTGGCGTTGCCGCCCGCCGACCGCGCCCGCCTGATCTGCCTGGTGTTCGAGGAGCTGGGTTATGGCGATGGCGGCCTTGCCGTGGTGATCGGTGCGTCCATGGTGCCCAGCATCGTCCTGCACCAGATGGATCGCGCCGACCTGCTGGAACGTTACGCCGACAAGCCCATCGGTTGCTGGGGCATCACCGAGCCGGACCATGGCTCCGACATGCTCGATAGCAGCGGCCATAGCCGCCATCCGGGCGTTGGCCACGGCAGGCTGAACTGCCATGCCAGCATCGTGGGGGATCGCATCGTCATCAACGGGCAGAAATCCGCCTGGGTCTCCAACGGCCCCATCGCGCAGCTCTGCATCCTGTTCTGCGGCTTCGATGACGGCAGCGGCCAGGACAAGCGTTGCGTGGTGCTGGTGCCGCTGGACGCCGAGGGCGTCACCCGTGGCCTGCCGTTGGACAAGATGGGCCAGCGCGCGCTGCCCCAGGGCGAGCTGTACTTCGACAACGTCAGCCTGACGCTGGACCACCTGGTGGCCGGCCCCGAGAACTACGTCCAGGCGGAGCAGGGCGTTCTCACCGAGGCCAACGGCCTGATGGGGGTGATGTGGACCGGCGCCGCCCGGGCCGCCTACGAACACGCCTATGAGTACGCGCACCAGCGCAAGCAGGGTGGCGTGCCGATCATCCAGCACCAGAACGTGCGCCATCGCCTGTTCCATATGTTTGCGCGCATCGAAGCGGCCCGCGCCCTGGCCCGTCGCGCCATCTATTTCAATGAAATGGCCCCGGCCCCGGCCCTGCAGGGCTCCATCGCCTCGAAGATCACCGCCACCCAGACCGCCTTCGACGTGGCCTCCCAGGCCATCCAGATGTTCGGCGGCAACGGCGTCACCCGCGAATACCCGGTGGAGAAGCTGCTCCGCGATGCCCGCGCCTCGATGATCGAGGACGGCTGCAACGAAATGCTCGCCATCAAGGGCGGCACCCTGATTTCGCGGATCTGAGGCCGGCCCATGAAAATGAATGCATATGTAGCCGGTGTGGGCATGGTGCCCTTCGGCAAGCACCTGGATAAAACCCTGAAAGGCCTCGCCGGCCAGGCGATCCAGCTGGCGCTGAACGATGCCGGCCTGGAGAAGGGCCAGCTGCAGGCGGCCTGGATGGGCAATGCCGCCGCCGGCGTGGTCACCGGCCAGGAAATGATTCGCGGCGAAGTGGTACTGCGGAACATGGGCATCGGCCGCATCCCGGTAGTGAACGTGGAGAACGCCTGCGCCTCTTCCTCCACGGCGTTCCAGCAGGCAGCGGCCATGGTCAGCGCCGGCTACTACGACATCGTGCTGGTCTGCGGTTACGAAAAACTCTTCCACGAAGACAAGGCCCGCAGCCTGGGTGCCTTCTCCAGTGCGGTGGACGTGGAAGACCCGGACGGCGCGGTGAACGTGGTGAAGAAACTTGCCGAAGCGGCGGGTGAACCCTTCGATGCCGAAGGCGCCGGCACCACCCGCTCGGTGTTCATGGACATCTACGCCATGATGGCCAGGAAGCACATGAAGCGGTACGGCTCCACGGCCCGTCATTTCGCCATGGTCGCAGCGAAGAACTCCCGCCACGGGGCCCTCAATTCCCGCGCGCAGTTCCGCGAGGAAATGACCGTGGAACAGGTGCTCGCCGCACGTTCCATCATCGATCCGCTGACCCTGCCCATGTGTTCGCCCATTGGCGACGGCGCGGCGGCGGTGATCCTGGTGAGCGAGCGCAAGGCGCGCCAGCTCGGCTTGCGCAATCCGGTGCGGGTCGCCGCGTCGGCGCTGGTATCCGGCTGGGACTTCGAACATGCCGACGACAGCGTGGGTGCCCTGGCTGCTGGCCAGGCATACGAGGCGGCCGGCATCGGCCCGCAGGACCTGTCCTGCGTCGAACTGCACGATGCGTCCGCACCGTCGGAACTGATGGCCTACGAATACCTCGGCCTGTGCCTGCCTGGTGCGGGTGCCGAGCTGCTGGAATCCGGTGCGACGGCCCTGGGCGGGCGCATTCCCGTGAACACCTCCGGCGGACTGCTGCGCAAGGGCCACCCGGTGGGGGCCAGCGGCTGCGCGCAGATCGTCGAACTGACCGAACAACTCCAGGACCGCGCCGGTGCCCGCCAGGTGCAAGGCGCCCGTGTTGGCCTGGCCCACAACGGCGGCGGTGCCATCGGCCTGGACGCGGCGGCCACGGTGGTCACCCTGCTGGTGCGGGAGGACCTGAGATGACCGGCTACGGCAACCTCGACTTTGCCGGCCTGATCGGCAATCGCGCGCTGAGCGATCCCGACCTGGATGTGCTGACCGTCGAGAATGGCGGCAAGAGCCCGTTGCAGGTGCGCACCTACCGGAGCCTGTGGCAGAACGGCCATCGCCTGGCCTGGGGCCTGACCCAGCTGGGCCTGAAGCCGGGCGACACCTTTGCGTTGCTGATGGCCAACCACGCCGAGTTCGTCGATGCGATGCTTGCGGCGGCCATCACCGGCACCATCTTCGTGCCGATCGATCCGCGCGCCAAAGGCGAAAAGCTGGCCTTCTTCCTGAACAACGCCCGCTGCCAGGGCGTGATCGCGGCCGACTATGCGCTGGCGAACCTGCTGGAGGTGCGCGAGCAGCTGGAGTTCAACCGCTGGATGGTCGCCTTGCCCACCGGGGAAACCGGTGTCGGCCTGGCACAGGCCCAAGGCGTGAGCCTGTACGAGGCGGTACTGGACAGGAGCGGCCGGGAGCATCCCCTGGCGGCGCTTGCCGCCGACGCACCCATGCAGCTGATCTTCACCTCCGGCACCACCGGCGATCCCAAGGGCATCGTCATGACCCACCGGCGTTATTGCGAAACGGCGCTGATCACCGACCGCGTCTTCGGCTACCGCAGCGACGACCGTCCGTACTCCGGCCTGTCGCTGACCCACGCCAACGCGCAACTGGTGACGCTGGGCGCATCGCTGGCGCTTGGCCTGCGTTGCGTGTTGTCGCGGCGTTTCAGCAAGTCGCGCCTGTGGGATATCTGCCGTGAGTTCGGTTGCACCAGCTTCACCCTGCTGGGCGGCATGACCACGGCGGTCTACGCCGAACCGGGCAAGCCGGACGATGCCGACAACCCGGTACGTTTCGTGGTGTCGGCCGGCATGCCGAAGGCCATCTGGAGCGAGTTCGAGCAGCGCTTCGGTGTGCAGATCCTGGAGTTCTACGGTGCCGCTGAGGGTGGCCTGACCATCAATCCGGTCGGCGTGGGGCCCAAGGGCAGCATCGGCAAGCCCGTCCCCAACTTGCGCCACCGCATCGTCGACGAAGCCGGTAACGACTGCGCACCGGGGGAACCGGGCGAGCTGCTGTTCCAGGCGGTGGATGGCAGCCCCTTCAAGGTGGAGTACTTCGGCAACCCCGCCGCGTCAGCCAGAAAGTGCGCAGAGGGCTGGCTGCACATGGGGGATGTGGTCGTGGCCGACGCGGACGGCTGGCTGTACTTCCAGTACCGCAAGGGCAGCGGCATCCGCCGCAACGGCGACTTCATCAACGGCGCGTTCATCGAGAAGGCCATCGCCGAATGCCCGGACGTGGACGACGTGTACGTCTACGGCATCCCCGCCAGCAGCGGCGTACCCGGCGAGAAGGACGTGGTCGCCGCCCTGGTGCCCAAAGACCCCGCTGCCTTCGATGCCCAGCGCATTTTCCGCATCTGCCGCGAAAAGCTCGAAGCCAACTTCGTGCCCAGCTACCTGCAGGTGCTGCAACAGATACCCAAGACCGCTTCCGAGAAACCGCAGGACCGCTTCCTGCTGGAGGCCCTGGAACAAGACCCCGCCAGCGTTCACCGCGAAGCGCGTTGAACCGGCCAACCGAACAACAACAAGGAGACTCCCATGACCCAAACTCGCAACGTTCTCGTCTACGGCGCCAGTGGCTACACCGGCAAGCTGGTGGCCGAATCCCTCGCCCAGCGTGACATTCCCTTCTACATGGCCGGCCGTACCCTGTCGCGCCTGGAGACCGCGCTGGGTGTGGTCGAGGAACGCCATGGCAAGAAGGTCGATGCCGCGCTGGTGAGCGTCGGCCACGATTTCCGCGAACTGGTGGACCTGATCCAGCGCCTGGAGATCAAGGTGCTGATCAACAACGTCGGCCCCTTCATGCAACTGGCCTGGCCCGTTGTCGAGGCCTGCCTGGAAGCTGGTTGCCACTACCTGGATACCACCGGCGAGCAGGACTGGACCGCCGCCATTGGCGAGAAGTACGGCGCCGCCTTCGCCGCTAAGGGCCTGCTGCTGTGCCCGGCCAACTCCTTCATGTGGGCCGCCGGCGCCATGGCCGCCGAGGTGGTGCTGGAAACCCCCGGTATCGACAGCCTGGATATCTGCTACCAGATCGACAACGGCCTGCCGTCCGAGGCGTCCACCAAGTCCTTCCTGCGCATGGTCTGCAACGACGTGTCCCAGTACTACCTGGAGCAGAACCAGCTCAAGGCCTGGCCCAACGATGTGGCCCACCTGGTGTCCCTGCCGTACCGCAACGCCATCCTCCGCGCCCATCCCTGGGGCGGCGCCTGCGAGCCGATCTGGTTCAAGGACGACCCTCGCGTGCGCAACTGCAAGGTGCTGACCGCCATCGGCGAGCACATGATCGACGGCGTGATCGCCGCCATCAAAGCCTTCAACGCCGCCGCACCGGGCATGAGCCAGGACGAGCGCGAGGAGTGGACCAACCGCATGGGCGACCAGATGGATTCCGGTGAACCGCCGAAGGACTCCCTCGACGTCCAGCGTGGCGTGATCGTGGTGCACGGCCAGGGTCGCCAGATCACCACCAGCTACGTGATGAACCTCTCCGCGGCCTACACCTGGACCGGCGACATCTGCGCCGAAGGCGCCGAGCGCCTGCTCAACGGCCAGCTCAAGGCGGTCGGCTTCCAGTCGCCGGCGAAGGCCTTCGGTCACCGCGAACTGATCCAGCGCTTCCACGAACGCGGCTTCTGCAGCGCACTGCCGGCCTGAACCAGGAGGAGAACGGAATGACTCACTATCTCGAACAGATTCGCCTGGACGGCAAGGTCGCCCTGGTGAGCGGCGCGGCGCGCGGCCTCGGCGCGGAAATCGCCGAGGCGCTGCTGCAGGCCGGCGCCAGTGTGATGCTGACCGACGTGCTCGACACCCTCGGCGCCGAGACGGCGCAGCGCCTGGCCGGCACCTACGGTGACCGCGCCGCTTTCCAGCGTCACGACGTCACCCGCGAGGAGGACTGGGTGGCCGCCATCGCGGCCACCGTCGAATGCTTCGGTGGCCTCGACATCCTGGTCAACAACGCCGGCATCGAAACCGCAGCCCTGGTGGCCGAGTGCGAGCTGGCGGAATTCCAGCGGACCATGGCGATCAACGTCGACGGCGTGTTCCTCGGCATCAAGCATGCACTGCGCGTGATGCGTCCGGGCGGTGCCAGCGGGCGCGGCGGCTCGATCATCAACCTGTCTTCCGTGGCGGGCCTGATCGGCATGCCGAGCCTGACGGCCTATTGCACCGCCAAGGGTGCCGTGCGCCTGATGACCAAGGCCACCGCCGTCGAGTCGGCCAAGCTCGGCTACGGCGTACGGATCAACTCCGTGCACCCGGCGATCATCAAGACCGACATGGGCGCCAACGTGGTGAACAACCTCGTCCGCGTAGGCCTTGCGCCGGACGCAGCCAGCGCCGACGCCTTTGTCGAGTCCTTGCACCCGTTGGGCTATGGCCAGCCGCGCGATGTGGCCTCGGCGGTGCTCTACCTGGCCAGCCCGGCTTCGGGCTGGATGACCGGCGCCGAGCTGGTCCTCGACGGTGGCGCTTCGGCCTGCTGAGGAGGGGAGATGGCGTATCGACGGCAAATCTTCATCACCGCGGCCCTGTTCAACTGGGTCATTGGCGGCGCGCTGATCGTCGCCATGCCCCTGGTCGAAGGGCTGCTCGGGCTGGCGCCGGTCACGGCGAGCGACAAGGTCTTCGTCGACCTGTTCGCCGTGCTGGTGATCGCCTTCGGCGTCGGCTACTGGAAGGCGGCGATGGACTTCCAGCAGTACCGCCTGTTCGCCCTGTGGGGCGCCTGGGCCAAGCTGGGTGTGGTGGCGGTGGTGTGCTGGCACTTCATCAATGGCCATATCGGCTGGCCGCTGCTGGCCCTGTCCGGCGGTGATCTTTTCTATGCATGGGTGTTCCTGGCGTTGCTGCGCAACGCCGGGCAACCCAGCGCTCAAGGAACTCTGCAATGAAAAAGACCGTAACTGTGTACGGCGCCACGGGTGTCGCCGGCAGTGCCTGTGTCGACGAGATGCTGGATCAGGGACTGTTCAATGTGCAGGTGCTCCTGCGCCAGGGGCAGGACCGTGACCGCTCGACACTGGGAGCCCGTGGCGATTCGGACAAGCAGGCGCTCTATGCACGCTGGCGTGAACGGGGGGTGAAGCTGATAGAGGCGGATGTGGCCTCCCACGCCTCGCTGATTCCGGCGCTCCGGGGCACCGACTATCTGGTGTCCTGCGCGCCCTATGCAGCCACCGAGAGCCAGTACGCGCTGATCTACGCGGCCCGCGAGGCCGGGGTGGAGCGTTTCGTACCGTCCGAGTACGGCTTCATCTACGAGTGGGAGCAGTTCTGGCCGAACGATACCGAACACCGTGCGATGGCGCGCCAGAAGGCCTTCATCCGCCGTGTCATCGAGCTGGCCGGGCTGGATTACACCATCATCCCGGCCGGTCTCTGGATCGAGTACTACATGCTCGAACCGGTGGCGGTGATGGGGGACGGCAACACCAGGATGGCCTGGTCCAGCGGCCATGACGTGGGACGCATCATTCCCCACGTGTTGGCCCATCCGGCATCGCGCAATGCGGTCTGCCCGGTGGCGGCTACCACCTACTGCACCTGGAACGAGCTGCTGGAGGCACGCGAACGCATTCTCGGGCGGACGGTCGAGCGCCACTACCTGGGCGCCGAGCAGTGGCTGGCCGCCTATGCCGCGCAACCGCCGGGCCCGATCAAGACCGTGATGGCCATCGGCGTTGCGGCGACCCAATGCCCCGAGGGCATGCCGCTGTGGGCCAACTGGAATGGCCTGCACCTGCCCGAGTTCAAGGGCACGCCACTGGATGAGCTGTTCCCCGGCTACATCGAACCCTTCGTGGCGGCCATGGGTGCCAGCCTGAAAATCTGATTCGGAGTGAAAAGATGAAACGCCTGCAAGACAAGATCTGCCTGGTCACCGGCGCCGCCAGCGGTATCGGCCTGGCCATTGCCCAAGCCTACCTGCGTGAGGGGGCCACGGTGCTCATGACCGACCTCGACGCGGACAAGGGCGAAGTCGAAGCCGAACGTCTGCGTGGCGCGGGGCTGAATGCGCTGTTTCAGCAGCACGACGTCACCGACGAAATGCGCTGGACCCAGGTGATGGAAACCGTGAAAGAGCGCTGGGGACGCCTCGATGTGCTGGTGAACAACGCCGGCATCGCCATCCTCGCTGATGTGGAAACCCTCACCCTGGCCCAATGGCGCAAGACCAACGCGGTGAACCTGGACGCCGTGTTCATCGGCACCCAGCAGGCCATCGCGGCCATGAAGGGGCAGGGCGGTTCGATCATCAACGTGGCGTCCATCGAAGGCTTCATCGGCGAACCCATGGTGCCGTCCTACAACGCCAGCAAGGGCGGCGTGCGCATCTTCACCCGGTCGGCGGCCGCGCATTGCGCGCGCAAGGGCTACCCGGTGCGCATCAACAACCTCTGCCCGGGCTACGCCGCCACCGCGATGATTTCCGGCGGCCTGGAAGAAATGGGCGGCGATGTGGCCGCGCAGTTCTCCGGCTACCTGCAACAGCGCATCCCCATGGGCCGCCTGGCGACCCCGGACGAGATCGCCAAGGCGGCGCTGTTCCTCGCCTCCGACGACTCCAGCTACATGACCGGCAGCGACCTGGTGGTGGATGGGGGCTACCTGGCGCAGTGACCCCACTGCAGACCGTTGGCCTCGTAGGAGCGAATTCATTCGCGAAGGGCCGCGCAGCGGCCCCGTAGGTTGGTGCAGAGCGCAGCGAAGCCCAACACTCTGCCTGCGGAAATCCCCCTCTCCCCCAGCCCCTCTCCCAGAGGGCGAGGGGTGACTCGCGCCGGCAGGCGCAAAGCGGTCCTGATGCTCAAAGTGGCCTGAAACTAAGCAACGAAGATGACGCCGCGCAAAGCGCCCCTTCAGGAGGCCGAGCGGAATCGTTGTGGAGGGGGACGAGCGGCATGGATGCCGCGAGAGGCGCGCGGGGCCATGGATGGCCCCTCGCGCCGTGCCCCCGGAGCAGCGATGTAGCGAGGGGACCCGACGCAGTCGGGCCGGATGCAGGGGCAAGCCCTTTGGTTCCTTTCGGCGACTGAGAAAGGGACTCGTCCGGGGGGACGAAACAGAACCCCACAGCCCACTCGACAATGAGCTTGGCAACAAGACATGGCTGATGGGTATCGCTGCGCTCAAGCGGAACGCCGCCCGCCACATCCTACGTTGCTGCGCTGCTTGGGATGGAGCATCGATGCTCCGCTTTCTCGAAGTCGGCCTTCCCCCATGAGGGGGATAAAAATCCCCCGACCCGCTCGGCATATTCCAAGGCGAGCGCCCCCAACACCGGGGCAATAACAACAAGAAAACCCGAGGACACATCCATGGGATTCCGACTTTCGGCCCTGGCCCTGCTGTGTGCGGCCAACCTGGCCAATGCCGCCGAACAACCCCATCCGATCCAGCCCCCGCCGGTGGAACTCATCCGCGCCGATCGCGTGGAGCCGGGCGAGCGGCCCGCGCAGAAGGTGCTCTACCGCGCCCGCCAGCTGGACGCCTATTCCATCGGCGTGCAGGCCTATGTCTACGGCTGGCCGGCCGTTGAGAACTATCGCGTGTGTTCGCGCCTGCTGGACCCGGCGTTCCGCCACCACGCGCCGCTGAACAGCTTCCGCCACGAAACCGGCCCCGCCGATGACCAGTACAAGCTCTTCGTCACCCCCAATGGCGACCTGCTGTACTCCCAGGCTTGCCTGGATCTCAGCCAGGAGCCGCTGGTCCTCCATGTGCCCGACACGGGCGACATGCGCTACTGGACCGCGCAAGTCACCGACGCCTACACCGAGACGGTCGCCAATATCTCCAAGCGTTCGGTGGGCAACCGTGCCGGCGACTATGCCCTGGTAGGGCCGGGCTGGAAGGGTGAGTTGCCCAAGGGCGTGACCGCCGTGCCGGTGGCTACCCACACCGGCTTCATCCTACTGCGCACCTTCTTCGAGGACCGCCAGGACCTGGAGAAACGCACCCGCGTCGTGCAGCGGCAGTTCACCCTCGAACCGCTGTCCGCCTATGTGTCCGGCAAGGACTGGAAAGCCCCCGAACTGCCGGCGGATGACCGGCGCCGCGCGGTCCCCGCCGACGAACAGGCACTGTCCACTTCGCTGGAGTTCTTCCGTATCCTCAACCGCGCCATGGCCGATGCCGGTCCGCGTCCCGGCGAGGAAGCCCTGTGGGCGATGTTCCGTCGCATCGGTGTCGGCCCGGGCCTGCCGTTCGATCCCGAGAAGCTCGACAGCGCCACCCGGGAAGCCCTGCAGAAAGCGGTGGCCGATGGTTGGCAACTGGTCCAGGACCGCTCGGCCACGGCCCGAACCAAAGTGGTGAACGGCTGGGGCGTTCCGCAGCCCGACCAACCCGTGGGGGCGTTCGGCTACGACTACCTGCAGCGCGCTGGGCTTGCCCATCGCGGCATCTACTCCAACACCGCCGACGAATACGCGGCCATGGCGGGCATCGCCGATACCGAGGCGCGCCCGCTGGATGGCAACCAGCGCTACGTGCTGCATTTCGCCAAGGGCGACTTCCCGAAGGTGGAAGCCTACTGGGGCCTGACCATCTACCGCTTGCCCGAGCGGCTGTTCTATCCCAACCCGGCCAGCCGCTGGACCCTCAACAGCGTGGACAAGGGCCTGCAGTACAACCCCGATGGCTCGCTGGACGTGCTCATCCAGCGGGAGGCGCCGGCAGGACGCGAGGCCAACTGGCTACCCAGCCCGGACGGCCCGTTCCAGCTGATCGTCCGTGCCTACCGTGCCGAGGACCCGGCGATCTTCGTGGGTGACTGGGCGCCACCGGCCATTCGACGCATCGACTGACATCCGTTCCACCTTCACCGGGCGCCGTCCTCCGCTGCTGCTTTCGGCACGCACGGAGCGAGGCGGGCCCGGTTCGACTTCGAGGAGCCGAATCATGGGTTTCCTGCTGCTTTGCCGACTGCTGCGCCTGCTCATTCCGTCCCTGCTGCTGGCCGCCGCCCTGGGCACGATCGCCACCAGGCTCATGGCCCCGCTGGATGGCATGGACCGTCATTACCTCGATCAGGCGCAGGTGATCCGCCAGGTCGCCATCGGCTATGACCCGCGACTGGTACACGCCATGGCCAGCAACTGGTGCTGGCGGTTCTGACAATGGTGCCGGGCGTCCTGCCTGGCTGACTCTTCAAACAACCCGGAAGTTCTCATGAAGCTCTCGCTACCGATTTCACGCCTCGCCCTGGCCGTTGCCCTGGGCATGCCGCTGGGCGCCGGCTCGCTACTGGCGGCCCAGACCGTCGAACGCACACCTGCCAGCGCAACGGCGTCGGCCAGCGTGGCCGAGAAGGCGCAGGAAGAGCAGGCCTACCAGGTGGGCATGCAGGCCTATACCTGGGGCTGGCCTGCCGTGAGCCTGCACAATCGGCGCCTGGCCATGCGCCAGGTCCCCAAGCCGGGCCTGCTGGGCGGCATCCTGCCGGTGGCGCCGATCAACCGGCTCAGCATGCTCACCGACTACCTGGATGCCGGGCAGCGCTACGTCCTGACTCCCAACCAGGATGTGGTCTACGGCCAGACCTTCCTCGATCTCAGCAAGGAGCCGGTGATCGTGCAGGTGCCGGATTTCGGCTCGCGCTACTGGGTCCTGCATTGCATGGACGCCTACACGGAGGTGTTCGCCGCACCGAGTTCGCGCATTCACTCCAAGGCGGGCTTCTACATGGTGGTCGGCCCCGACTGGCAGGGTGAAAAGCCGGCCAACGTGGTGGACGTGCTGCGTGCCCCCACCAACCTGGCCTGGCTGGTGCCGCGCATCTTCATGGACGACACGGCCGCCGATCGCGAGGCGATCCAGCCGCTGGTGAACCAGATGAACGCCTATCCCCTCAGCGCGTTCGACGGCAAGGCCAAGCCGGTGAACTGGCGCGAGCTGCCGAAGTTCCCGGCGCCCGCCCAGGGCAAGGGCGAAGTGCGCTGGGTAAAGGATGAGAACTTCTGGGCCGACCTGGCCGCCGTACTGGCCGAGAACAAGCCGCGACCGGGGGAGGTGGGGCTGACCGAGAGCTTCAGGCGCGTGCTGGAGCAGGCCGGGAACAATCCCGCCGTGCAACGCGGCCTGGACCGCGCCCTGGCGGACGGCTCCCGCCTGCTGGACGCGGGCTTCTCCTACAGCATCCAGCCCAACAAGTTCGGCAACCACTGGGCCGCCGACCTCACCGCCGGCGCCTTTGGCACCGACTACCTGCGCCGGGCCTGGGTGGCCAAGGCCTATATCGCCACCAACAAGCCGGACGACGCGCTCTACATCGGCACCGACTACGACGGCCAGGGCATGCGCCTGCAGGGGCAGCAGCGCTACAGCCTAACCTTCCCGGCCGGGCAACTGCCGCCTGCGAATGCGTTCTGGTCGCTGTCTTCCTACGACGGCGAGCACTTCTTCGAGCCGAATCCGATCAACCGCTTCTCCATTGGCACCAAGAACAAGGACCTGAAGAAGAACCCGGATGGCTCCCTGACCCTCTACGTCCAGCAGCAGTCCCCCGGCGCCGACAAGGAAGCCAACTGGCTGCCGAGTCCCAAGGGTGATTTCAGCCTGTTGCTGCGCCTCTACGGGCCGGGTGAACAGGTGGTGTGCCTCGGCTACAGCGATGACTTCCATGAAGAGGTTGCGGCCATCAGCGATACCGGCGCCTACAGGGCGCTGTTCCAGTTAGGCAGGCCTGAGCACGAGGCCGTCGGCCGATGGATCGGCGCAGTGCTGGTGCCGACGCTGCATGACTATCACCGGGTGCCGGATGCGGCGCCGCACCGGGACGCGCTGAGCTATGCAGGTCGGCGAATTGGCGTGGTGCGCTGGCAGGGTGAAGTCTGGGTGGCCTGGCGGGATTTGCCGGCCTTCATGGCCAGTGGCAAGGAGGTGTCGGCATGAACGAAGACCTTGATGAGCGGCGGCTGTGGGAGCTGGTGAATCGGCTGGATTCGCGGCTGAACACGGTGCGGGTGCTGGCTGAAGTCCTCCTGGACAATGCGGCGATGCGAGAGGGGATTCCCGGGCCCTATCTGGACAACATCAAGGAGGAGGCGCTGATGGAGGCGGTGATCTATTTGTCCCGGAGCAACGAGAAGGATTTCTTGCGGTTGGCGAAGATGGCGAAGTTGCCGTTGGTGTGAGGTGAGGCCCCTCTCCGGTGTGGGGAGGGGCCTTTGCTTGTTGGGGCAACTGCGTTGCCCTTTCGCGAATGAATTCGCTCCTACAGGCTTGGGGGGAGTTCGGGGCGAGGGGATCGCGAGCAGAGCTCGCTCCTACGGGGAGCTGCGATTGAAATCGCCCCCACAGCGCGGGCCCGCCGGCGACGGACGGATAGCGGTTGGCACGATATGCAAAGTTCCTGGCGCGGAATGAAAAGTCCGTGGCGGCACTCGGTTGCACACTGGGGCACCTACAACAAGAACCAGCCAATCCGGCCGCACCGGATGGAGGTCCCCATGCGCGACCCTTTCGCTTTCCTGCTCGCTCCCGCCCTGTTGGGCGTCCTGCTGTTGATCATCCTCCTGGCTGAGCCATCACCACCCCAGTCCAGCCACGGCAACGGAATTCCCCTGGTCAGCATCAGCCAGCTATTCCAGTGAACCCTGCACGCCGGCGTTCTTCGCCAGGGTGATGGCGCTGGCGGGCTTGATTTCCAGGGATTCGGCGGCCAGCGGCGAATGTACCGACGGCCATCGCCGCCCAATGCGCTCTGCGGTGGCGAGTTGCTGCCTTTGGCAACGAGGGAATGCATCGCCAACCTTGTTGCCTGGCATCAGGCGCCAAAGCTCCGGCAATCAATAGGCTGAACCGTTGTGTCATTGAATCACTCGAACGAGGAAGGACGTTCGGCACCTGCCGATGCGTATTACCGATGAGCGGAGAATCGCCATGGCGCACTGGATCATCACCTACAAGAAGGACAACGGGACGAGCACCCTGGATATGCAGGCCGACAGGAAGCCGAGCATGGAAACCACCGTGGAGTACGTGTTGGATTGGGCTAGCCACAACCTGGAAAAAGGAGAATACGGGGACCACGAGGACAAGCTCAGCGATGAGCCGGCAGCAAAGCTTCTGCGGAAATACGGAATCACCATCGCGGGTATTTCAAAGGCATGAAGCCGTCGCCTCGGCAAACAGTGTCCATGTGATGCATCTCGTAAACGGGGTGCGTTCATGTGTGACTCTCCGAAGCTTCAAAACGCTCCATGTCATCCAGCGCCGCATCTGGAACCGTCGTGGAAAATTACGTCACAGGAGCAGTGCCTGGCATTGAGGTTCTGGCTGTGGTTCTCGTGACCGTTGATATCGTGGTTGGCAGCGCTGATTCTGACGCACATCGGTGCGGACCTTTAGATCCGTAACTTCGCATAATGGACGGCGTTACGTTGAGCGGGGTCCGGACACTGGCGTAGCCTTCCGGGCCTCGCGTAACGTAATGGCGATTATGCGCAAGCCCATACCCCTCTCCATCCCCTCTAATCTCGTCCAGGATGCGCGTTTGTATGCTCCTGGGCGTGATGACCTGGACTCGGTCTGTTACGTGCTCCAGGACTATCCCAGGCTCGTTTCTGAGGTGCGCCAGTTGCGCCGTCGTGTTCAGGGCCTGGACCGGGAATCTTCCGACTTCGATGCTCGCCTGGAGGCGCTCCAGGAAGCGTGCCGGGCAATCCTGGACCTCTGACTGGTACCATTTTTGTCCTCGAGCAACTGCACCAGGTTGAGATTTTGGTACCAGAGCGCTTGATCCTATCGATAGGAATTGGTACCTTTTTGTCGAGCCAGGGTTCGTCCTGGGACTCGCAATTGGTACCAAATGGAGAGTTGAAAAATGCTGATTAAGATCCCGGACGCCGATGACGCCTTCGTTGAAAAGCTGAAGCGTCAGACCGGTACGTCCACTGGTTCCAAGGCATACGCCAAGGCTGCGGCTGAGTTCGACTACCTGGTGAAAACCGTTGAGTGGCAGAAGCGGGAGATTGCTCGCCTGGAAGAGCTGGTCGCCGTTCGTGATCAGACGATCAAGGGCGCCCGATCTGCAGCCATCCTGCTGCTGGAAGCGACAGGGCAGGGCGACCTCCTCGGAGATTTGGTACCAGAATCATCACCAGCTCGGCGTCGGCCAGCGCCTGCAGGTGATGAAGTTGGTACCGAAAGCAGGCTCACGCCCCAGGCCGGGGAGACGATGGATCACTTTCTGGCGCGTCTGAATCGCCAGGGTAGGGGGTGATATGGGCTGGTTTCAGTTGCTTGGATTGCTCGTGCTTCTCGGCTTCGGGAGCTTCATCGCCTTCATCGGTCTGTGCGTAGGTGTGCACCACATCCGCAAGATCAAATAGGTACCAAAACTCTCGCCGGCGCCGCGGTCCTGGAAGAGATTCTGGGACCATTTTTCGCACCCTCGGTGCACGTCCGCGACCACTTCGGCCGCCGCCGCTCCGAACCCACCTCGCGCCATGATTACCCTCAGCTGCCCACGGCGGCGTCACACATAGCACGCTGTGTAGGCCCATTGCGGGCCTGCAACCCTCCGAGGAAAGACTCGCCCATTGAGCCCAGCGAGCGAGACTTCACTGTTCAGGCCCGCACTACTTTCGCCTTTCGGAACTCCGTCAGCGTGCTGTCGCGCAGTATCTGCGCCAGGGCTTCGGCGTGTTCCCGGGGTAGGTTGATAGGGGGCTCATGGCCGCCCTCTGGCTTCGTCATAAAGCCTGATGGTGGGCCGGTACGGATGGTGATCCGGTCCTCTTCCATGCTGCATTGCAGCAGTTCCTGGCCGCCTTCCCCGACGATTTTCCAACGTTCGTAGCTCATGCTTCGTTCCGTGCTCAGGGGTGGGAAAGTCGGGTACTGGTAATACCCGACTTTTGTCTCATTTTTTTACCTCAACCCCATCCCCTGGCAGGTCCAGCTTGATTTCGCCCGAGCTGGTCACGTAAGCGCAAGTTATTGATATCTCGAGAATTTTGTGTGCGAGCTCGCTGTCCTTCATGGGCTGCATGCCCTGGCGCACTAGTATCTTGTTGATTTCTATAGCTTTTTTCCTCAGGTCTTCCTGTTCCTGATTGGTCAAACGAAGGTTCGTTGGCATGCCATGACGTTCCATTGGTCGATTCCTGTGCAAGTTTACGTGTGTGCATGTGATTTGCGTTGACGTGTGCGTGTTCCCCAGTCTACATTCCGCCGCAATGTAACTTGTGTGCATGCACTCATGATCGACTGGACGTCACTTTTCATCGAGCTAAACCACGCCCCTCTCCGTAGTGGCGCGGTGATATGTGTCGAGGCTGATGGGACCATCGCCTGGGAAACCCCTCGCAAGATGCAGGTGAGGGGTTCTCACGAGTCGTCGATGCATGTTCGAAGCGTAGGCGGGGACGGCAAAGGCAATGCAACTCACCTCTATATCGATGGAAACCCTTCCAAGTGGCTTCAAGGCCACAACCTTGTTGGTTCGGATGACTTGCTCGCTCTCGTTTGGGATGTTTTCGCCAGGGTCTGCGGGATATTTCGACTTGAATCTACTGACTTTGAACGTCAGAAAGTTAGGGCAGGGCAGTACCGTGTTACCCGCATCGACTATAACCGCATGTTTGAACTTCCCAGCCGGGCGGATGTTCGCTCCTGGTTGCGAGCTGGTGAGTTCAAGTGCAAGTCTCGACATGGACGGCCCGTTCATGATCGCGGAACTCTGACGTTCGGAAAAGGAAGTACTCACTGGCGCATTACCTGCTATTGCAAAGCCGATGAGATTTCCGGTAAGGGTTCTCATAAGTTGGCGGAAGAGTTCCATTCCATTCCTGAGATTCACGAATTCATTGATAACAAGCTTCGCGTTGAACTTCGGTTGCTGTCCAAGAAGCTTAAAGCTTTAGACCTGGAATATGGTCACAAACTCACCCCGGCGGCTCTATGGGCTCAGTACCGCCATTTCATAGGGGAACTTGATATGTCTGAGCAAATTGAGTTGAACAGTCAGCAGCTTCTTGAGCTGCCGAATAAGCTTCGCGCAACGTATGTTCTTTGGAAGCAAGGGCATGATTTGTTCACCATGCTTTCGAAGCCAACCTATTATCGCCATCGCAAAGAACTTCTTACCCTGGGTATTGATATCAATATCCGTTGTGATCGTCGCGACGATACTAACGTCATCCCGATGATTCGCGTTCTGGAAGCTAAGCCAGCGGCTATTCCTTCCTTCTTCTTTGAAAAGAACCTTGTTCACTTCTCCACCAGAAGGGCTCAAGCATGAAAACCAAGTTTCGCGAACTGACCATTTTGGCCTTTTGGGCGTGCGCATATGTAGCGTTCGCTTGTTTGTTCTCTCACTTGGCCACTTTGTTTTATGGGTTGTTCATGTCAAATACGGCTGAAAGCTTGTTCGGCTTGGTCGCCGCACTGGTCATGACTATCTACATAACTGCTGTTGCCTTTAAGTGGCCGAATGTATGAAGAGCATGTTTGACAACTATTTTGGCGGAAAGATCGACTCCCGGTCTGTGATGCAAGACAAGATTCGCAATATGGAAGTTACCGGTAGCGTAATTGCCGAAGCTCTCCAGGTCGTCGAGTCCAGGACTCCGGCTGAAATCCTTTCTGACCGCGTTCAACTCGCGAAAGAAAAGAAGTGGCAAGTTGTCGCTTCGTGCAGTAGTGGCGCCCCCTTCCTGGGCGACGCCTTCGTTATCCCCAACTCTTAATTTCTGGAGCAATCTATGTCCAATGTAACGATCAAAGTCTCCATCACTGCATCTTGCACTTATCGCAGCGGTACTTCCGGCGCTGGTAAGCCCTACACCATGGCCGAAGCCTACGCCCATCTTCCGGGCTGCGATTTCCCGCAGAAGTTCTCCTACTACTGCCGTAGCGAACAAGAAGTACTGCCGACCGGGGACTATGAAGTTCCCCTCAAGGGCGAAGTTAAAGACGGCCGCGTTGTGTTCGACCTCGATCCGCGCCAGGGCCGTCGTGTTTCCTCTGAAATCCGTCAGGCGCCCGCTGCCGCTCCGAAAGCGGCTGGGGCCTGATCCATGAGCCTGGAATGCGATGACTGCGGGGAAGAGTTCGAAGAGGATGATCCCGGCATCCTGGTGGAAGACGGCGAGCAACTTTGCCCCTTTTGTAACTCCGAGGAATCGGATTAATCAACTTAGGGAGGCTCTATGCCGGAGTCTCTAACAACTTTGACGGTAGACGGGGTTATTACTGTGTATACCGCAGGGTTCTTGCTTACAGCCACTTGCTGGTTGTTGGGCATGAAAATCGGCGTCGCAATTGGCGTCATCAAAAAACTGTAAGGAGAAACAACATGGAAACCATTTTTGCTGCGGTAGACCTGGCTGAAGTTGCCACTTGGGTTGGCGGTACTGGTGTTCTGATCATCGGTATCGCCATGGCCTTCAAAGCGATCGGCCTGGGCAAGCGCGGCGTCAAAATGGCCTAAGGCCAGGGGAGGGGATAGCAATATCCCCTCTATACCTTATGGACCAATTAGCGATTTCTCCGGCGGATATAGCCATGCTCGCTTACTCGCTGGTGTTTATCGGTGGAGTAATAGGCGGATGGGCATTTGTTCTCGGTATTCAGCAGCGCTTCTAGCGCTGTTTGTTTTCTCCCTCCCTGCGCTTGCAACTGAGCGCGTTAGAGTTGATCCCTATATCAAGGCCGGCCCAGGTTACACAGCGGCCACCGGCTCTGTTACCGGTTACGTGCCTACTAAGTCTAATCAAGACTTACTCCTTGAGGCTGAGCGCAAGGGTTGGCTCGGTAATGGCTCAACTAAAACGCCTGTTACGGTAAAGCCTAAGATCAAGGTTCCTGTTTCCGGCGTTGCTGGCAAGTTTAAGAACTTGGTCAAACTTAACCCAACACGGGTCATGCTATATGGCGCCACGGCTGCTGCTGTGGGCGCTGTTGGATGGGTCATGGATGAGGGTTCTAAGACCATCAAGAAGGAGGTCAAGAACTACGAAAATGCTCCTACTGCCACTTTCCGCTGGAACGTTGGCCCAGCGGCCGGCGTGACTCTCACTGGTAACAGTCCGCAAGCAGCATGCCAGCAACTTGTGGGATACCATCCGTCTTATTTGTCTATCAAGTCCGTTATTAAGCTGAATGACACCCAGTACAACTGTCAGGTTCAGCGGGCAAGCGATACTTTCCTGTTTACGACGTCTCGGCAAGGTACCTGTCCTGCGCCGTATGCGTTGACGTCGGATGGTCAGTGCCGTCGTGAGGTCGATCCGACGCTGACCGATCTCCAGGAATCCGACTATGCGTCCCTGGACCCGGTGATCACGGCCGCGACAGCGGGCTTCATTCGGGACATCCTCCAGCACTCCTGCGAAGGGTCGTTGAACCCGCAGGGCTGCTATGACGATCTTCAGAAGCAAGCGCCTCCGGCTGTTAGTGGGCCGGCAACTGTTGCTGGTCCAACTTCCTCAACCACCGGAACTTACACAAAGCCTGACGGCACTCCTGGAACGACTTCCAGTACAACTACTACTAATTACAATATTCGTTACGGTGACAATTACTTTGACTATGACACCGTAACCAATACCACCAAGTATAAAGATGGTTTGAAAGATTCCGAAGAATCGACTACGGACGCTGGTACTCCAGAAGAAAACCCTGAGGAGGAATCTCCAGAAGAGGAGCAGTATAGTTTTCAGGATTCCGCTCTTCCGGAGATAACGCCATTCTACGAACAGAAGTATCCGGACGGATTCCAGGGCGTTTGGGCTGACGCAAGTGCCGAATTTGAAAATAGTGAATTTGTCTCCTTCCTGCGCTCGTTTGTTCCTAGCTTCTCTGGTACCTGCCCGACCTGGTCTATGAACTTCGCTATTGGCGCCATGGCCAACTTCGGGACAATTCCGTTTCAAAACATATGTTACGTGTTCGATTTCGTTAAAAGCGTTCTCCTGGTAACAGCGGCGTTTGCCTGCCGCTACATCATGTTTGGAGGCTGATATGGGCGCCATATTCCAGTTTTTTAGTGCATTGCTGGCCAAGATATCGGCGGTTGCCAGTTGGTTGCTTCTAGTGGTTAAACGGGTTTTTGATGATCTATGGAATATCGTTACCGATCTTGCCTGCTGGGTCCTGGAGAGCGTTCTTGGTCTGGCGTCTACGGCGTTGTCCACTATCGATGCGCCGTTTGATCCTCAAACGTATTACGGAATGCTCCCGCCTGATGTTGTGAACATGCTGGGCGTTATTGGTATTACTCAGGCGCTGACTATGATTGTCGGCGCCTTGGTAGTCCGCTTCCTGCTGCAAACGATTCCGTTTGTTCGCTGGGGGTCCTGATCATGATTAACTTGATGCTGGGTCAACCTGGTGGTGGCAAGTCCTATGAGTCCGTGGCGTTTCATGTGGTTCCGGCCGTGGTGGAGCAGGGGAGGCGAGTCATCACGAACTTGCCGCTCGCCCTGGAGGTTTGGGAGAGTTATTGGCCCGGTTGCACCAAGCTAATTGAAATTCGTCAACCTCAACTTGTGGACGGCGAGCTTGTTCGTCCTTTCAGTCGCCTGGAGCACTATGGCGATACGTGGCGGCATCCTTTGACTGGCGTCGGCCCGCTGTATGTTGTTGATGAGTGCCATCTAGCAATCCCGCTTCGTGGACCTGATCCGAAAGAACAGGTTCGTATTGAGGAGTGGTTTTCTCTGCATCGTCACGAATTGGCCGATGTGCTGTTGATTACGCAGAGTTACGGCAAGATCAATAAAGCCATTCGTGATCTGGTCCAGGTTGTTTACCGCTGCAAAAAGGCTACGGCGTTCGGTTTCTCTAACCGCTATATCCGCAAGGTCCAGGACGGGCTGCGCGGCGATGTGGTTAACACTACGGATCGAAAGTATGAAAAGAAGTACTTCGCGCTTTACAAGTCGCATACGCGTTCGAGTGCTGCCGCCCAGGAACTGGACGCCAATGACATTATTCCTATCTGGAAACGTTGGCCGTTTAAGGGGGCTGCACTTTGTTTTCTGTTCTTCTTTTTCTTCGTTATTTATCAAATTACTAAGGATGACGAAAAGAAAGTTGCTCCGGCACCTAAGGCAAAAACCGTCCAGGTCGCGCACCAGGAGCCGGTACCGGTAGTTGCTACTCCAGTTGCGCCTGTGGAAGTTGCACAGCCTCGCGGACCTGAGCAGAAGCTGCATCCGTACCAGGGCTTGTCGATGCACTTGCAGGCGCTGCTCAAGGGCAAGCGCTTCCGTAACGGTGTTGAGGAAGAGTTCTTGGGTGGCTATGTGACCATCGCTCAGAACGGCCAGTCGATTCGTCGTGTGTCGTTCGATGATCTCCGTACCGCCGGCTATGAAGTGGCCTATGAGTCCGATACGGTCGTTAGCCTGACCTATAAGGGCTTTGACGTAGGGTTCGTCGTTGCCGATCTGCCGACCACTGGCCTGGCCTCGAAAGTGACAACGGCCGGTGTCACGGACTAACGTGATTGGGAGGGCTCCCGCTTGCGGGAGGGACCCGATCACGGTAGGCAGGGGCGACGGTCTGGATCGTTTCTTCCGAACAGCCCGCAGCGTCTCCAGCTCGCCAGCGCCGGTGTCCACCTTCAAAAACCACGGGGAACGGCGCAGCCGACAACCCCTAGGGCTTCGCATAATGGACGGCGTTACGTTGAGCGGGGTCCGGACACTGGCGTAGCCTTCCGGGCCTCGCGTAACGTAATGGCGATTATGCGCAAGCCCATACCCCTCTCCATCCCCTCTAATCTCGTCCAGGATGCGCGTTTGTATGCTCCTGGGCGTGATGACCTGGACTCGGTCTGTTACGTGCTCCAGGACTATCCCAGGCTCGTTTCTGAGGTGCGCCAGTTGCGCCGTCGTGTTCAGGGCCTGGACCGGGAATCTTCCGACTTCGATGCTCGCCTGGAGGCGCTCCAGGAAGCGTGCCGGGCAATCCTGGACCTCTGACTGGTACCATTTTTGTCCTCGAGCAACTGCACCAGGTTGAGATTTTGGTACCAGAGCGCTTGATCCTATCGATAGGAATTGGTACCTTTTTGTCGAGCCAGGGTTCGTCCTGGGACTCGCAATTGGTACCAAATGGAGAGTTGAAAAATGCTGATTAAGATCCCGGACGCCGATGACGCCTTCGTTGAAAAGCTGAAGCGTCAGACCGGTACGTCCACTGGTTCCAAGGCATACGCCAAGGCTGCGGCTGAGTTCGACTACCTGGTGAAAACCGTTGAGTGGCAGAAGCGGGAGATTGCTCGCCTGGAAGAGCTGGTCGCCGTTCGTGATCAGACGATCAAGGGCGCCCGATCTGCAGCCATCCTGCTGCTGGAAGCGACAGGGCAGGGCGACCTCCTCGGAGATTTGGTACCAGAATCATCACCAGCTCGGCGTCGGCCAGCGCCTGCAGGTGATGAAGTTGGTACCGAAAGCAGGCTCACGCCCCAGGCCGGGGAGACGATGGATCACTTTCTGGCGCGTCTGAATCGCCAGGGTAGGGGGTGATATGGGCTGGTTTCAGTTGCTTGGATTGCTCGTGCTTCTCGGCTTCGGGAGCTTCATCGCCTTCATCGGTCTGTGCGTAGGTGTGCACCACATCCGCAAGATCAAATAGGTACCAAAACTCTCGCCGGCGCCGCGGTCCTGGAAGAGATTCTGGGACCATTTTTCGCACCCTCGGTGCACGTCCGCGACCACTTCGGCCGCCGCCGCTCCGAACCCACCTCGCGCCATGATTACCCTCAGCTGCCCACGGCGGCGTCACACATAGCACGCTGTGTAGGCCCATTGCGGGCCTGCAACCCTCCGAGGAAAGACTCGCCCATTGAGCCCAGCGAGCGAGACTTCACTGTTCAGGCCCGCACTACTTTCGCCTTTCGGAACTCCGTCAGCGTGCTGTCGCGCAGTATCTGCGCCAGGGCTTCGGCGTGTTCCCGGGGTAGGTTGATAGGGGGCTCATGGCCGCCCTCTGGCTTCGTCATAAAGCCTGATGGTGGGCCGGTACGGATGGTGATCCGGTCCTCTTCCATGCTGCATTGCAGCAGTTCCTGGCCGCCTTCCCCGACGATTTTCCAACGTTCGTAGCTCATGCTTCGTTCCGTGCTCAGGGGTGGGAAAGTCGGGTACTGGTAATACCCGACTTTTGTCTCATTTTTTTACCTCAACCCCATCCCCTGGCAGGTCCAGCTTGATTTCGCCCGAGCTGGTCACGTAAGCGCAAGTTATTGATATCTCGAGAATTTTGTGTGCGAGCTCGCTGTCCTTCATGGGCTGCATGCCCTGGCGCACTAGTATCTTGTTGATTTCTATAGCTTTTTTCCTCAGGTCTTCCTGTTCCTGATTGGTCAAACGAAGGTTCGTTGGCATGCCATGACGTTCCATTGGTCGATTCCTGTGCAAGTTTACGTGTGTGCATGTGATTTGCGTTGACGTGTGCGTGTTCCCCAGTCTACATTCCGCCGCAATGTAACTTGTGTGCATGCACTCATGATCGACTGGACGTCACTTTTCATCGAGCTAAACCACGCCCCTCTCCGTAGTGGCGCGGTGATATGTGTCGAGGCTGATGGGACCATCGCCTGGGAAACCCCTCGCAAGATGCAGGTGAGGGGTTCTCACGAGTCGTCGATGCATGTTCGAAGCGTAGGCGGGGACGGCAAAGGCAATGCAACTCACCTCTATATCGATGGAAACCCTTCCAAGTGGCTTCAAGGCCACAACCTTGTTGGTTCGGATGACTTGCTCGCTCTCGTTTGGGATGTTTTCGCCAGGGTCTGCGGGATATTTCGACTTGAATCTACTGACTTTGAACGTCAGAAAGTTAGGGCAGGGCAGTACCGTGTTACCCGCATCGACTATAACCGCATGTTTGAACTTCCCAGCCGGGCGGATGTTCGCTCCTGGTTGCGAGCTGGTGAGTTCAAGTGCAAGTCTCGACATGGACGGCCCGTTCATGATCGCGGAACTCTGACGTTCGGAAAAGGAAGTACTCACTGGCGCATTACCTGCTATTGCAAAGCCGATGAGATTTCCGGTAAGGGTTCTCATAAGTTGGCGGAAGAGTTCCATTCCATTCCTGAGATTCACGAATTCATTGATAACAAGCTTCGCGTTGAACTTCGGTTGCTGTCCAAGAAGCTTAAAGCTTTAGACCTGGAATATGGTCACAAACTCACCCCGGCGGCTCTATGGGCTCAGTACCGCCATTTCATAGGGGAACTTGATATGTCTGAGCAAATTGAGTTGAACAGTCAGCAGCTTCTTGAGCTGCCGAATAAGCTTCGCGCAACGTATGTTCTTTGGAAGCAAGGGCATGATTTGTTCACCATGCTTTCGAAGCCAACCTATTATCGCCATCGCAAAGAACTTCTTACCCTGGGTATTGATATCAATATCCGTTGTGATCGTCGCGACGATACTAACGTCATCCCGATGATTCGCGTTCTGGAAGCTAAGCCAGCGGCTATTCCTTCCTTCTTCTTTGAAAAGAACCTTGTTCACTTCTCCACCAGAAGGGCTCAAGCATGAAAACCAAGTTTCGCGAACTGACCATTTTGGCCTTTTGGGCGTGCGCATATGTAGCGTTCGCTTGTTTGTTCTCTCACTTGGCCACTTTGTTTTATGGGTTGTTCATGTCAAATACGGCTGAAAGCTTGTTCGGCTTGGTCGCCGCACTGGTCATGACTATCTACATAACTGCTGTTGCCTTTAAGTGGCCGAATGTATGAAGAGCATGTTTGACAACTATTTTGGCGGAAAGATCGACTCCCGGTCTGTGATGCAAGACAAGATTCGCAATATGGAAGTTACCGGTAGCGTAATTGCCGAAGCTCTCCAGGTCGTCGAGTCCAGGACTCCGGCTGAAATCCTTTCTGACCGCGTTCAACTCGCGAAAGAAAAGAAGTGGCAAGTTGTCGCTTCGTGCAGTAGTGGCGCCCCCTTCCTGGGCGACGCCTTCGTTATCCCCAACTCTTAATTTCTGGAGCAATCTATGTCCAATGTAACGATCAAAGTCTCCATCACTGCATCTTGCACTTATCGCAGCGGTACTTCCGGCGCTGGTAAGCCCTACACCATGGCCGAAGCCTACGCCCATCTTCCGGGCTGCGATTTCCCGCAGAAGTTCTCCTACTACTGCCGTAGCGAACAAGAAGTACTGCCGACCGGGGACTATGAAGTTCCCCTCAAGGGCGAAGTTAAAGACGGCCGCGTTGTGTTCGACCTCGATCCGCGCCAGGGCCGTCGTGTTTCCTCTGAAATCCGTCAGGCGCCCGCTGCCGCTCCGAAAGCGGCTGGGGCCTGATCCATGAGCCTGGAATGCGATGACTGCGGGGAAGAGTTCGAAGAGGATGATCCCGGCATCCTGGTGGAAGACGGCGAGCAACTTTGCCCCTTTTGTAACTCCGAGGAATCGGATTAATCAACTTAGGGAGGCTCTATGCCGGAGTCTCTAACAACTTTGACGGTAGACGGGGTTATTACTGTGTATACCGCAGGGTTCTTGCTTACAGCCACTTGCTGGTTGTTGGGCATGAAAATCGGCGTCGCAATTGGCGTCATCAAAAAACTGTAAGGAGAAACAACATGGAAACCATTTTTGCTGCGGTAGACCTGGCTGAAGTTGCCACTTGGGTTGGCGGTACTGGTGTTCTGATCATCGGTATCGCCATGGCCTTCAAAGCGATCGGCCTGGGCAAGCGCGGCGTCAAAATGGCCTAAGGCCAGGGGAGGGGATAGCAATATCCCCTCTATACCTTATGGACCAATTAGCGATTTCTCCGGCGGATATAGCCATGCTCGCTTACTCGCTGGTGTTTATCGGTGGAGTAATAGGCGGATGGGCATTTGTTCTCGGTATTCAGCAGCGCTTCTAGCGCTGTTTGTTTTCTCCCTCCCTGCGCTTGCAACTGAGCGCGTTAGAGTTGATCCCTATATCAAGGCCGGCCCAGGTTACACAGCGGCCACCGGCTCTGTTACCGGTTACGTGCCTACTAAGTCTAATCAAGACTTACTCCTTGAGGCTGAGCGCAAGGGTTGGCTCGGTAATGGCTCAACTAAAACGCCTGTTACGGTAAAGCCTAAGATCAAGGTTCCTGTTTCCGGCGTTGCTGGCAAGTTTAAGAACTTGGTCAAACTTAACCCAACACGGGTCATGCTATATGGCGCCACGGCTGCTGCTGTGGGCGCTGTTGGATGGGTCATGGATGAGGGTTCTAAGACCATCAAGAAGGAGGTCAAGAACTACGAAAATGCTCCTACTGCCACTTTCCGCTGGAACGTTGGCCCAGCGGCCGGCGTGACTCTCACTGGTAACAGTCCGCAAGCAGCATGCCAGCAACTTGTGGGATACCATCCGTCTTATTTGTCTATCAAGTCCGTTATTAAGCTGAATGACACCCAGTACAACTGTCAGGTTCAGCGGGCAAGCGATACTTTCCTGTTTACGACGTCTCGGCAAGGTACCTGTCCTGCGCCGTATGCGTTGACGTCGGATGGTCAGTGCCGTCGTGAGGTCGATCCGACGCTGACCGATCTCCAGGAATCCGACTATGCGTCCCTGGACCCGGTGATCACGGCCGCGACAGCGGGCTTCATTCGGGACATCCTCCAGCACTCCTGCGAAGGGTCGTTGAACCCGCAGGGCTGCTATGACGATCTTCAGAAGCAAGCGCCTCCGGCTGTTAGTGGGCCGGCAACTGTTGCTGGTCCAACTTCCTCAACCACCGGAACTTACACAAAGCCTGACGGCACTCCTGGAACGACTTCCAGTACAACTACTACTAATTACAATATTCGTTACGGTGACAATTACTTTGACTATGACACCGTAACCAATACCACCAAGTATAAAGATGGTTTGAAAGATTCCGAAGAATCGACTACGGACGCTGGTACTCCAGAAGAAAACCCTGAGGAGGAATCTCCAGAAGAGGAGCAGTATAGTTTTCAGGATTCCGCTCTTCCGGAGATAACGCCATTCTACGAACAGAAGTATCCGGACGGATTCCAGGGCGTTTGGGCTGACGCAAGTGCCGAATTTGAAAATAGTGAATTTGTCTCCTTCCTGCGCTCGTTTGTTCCTAGCTTCTCTGGTACCTGCCCGACCTGGTCTATGAACTTCGCTATTGGCGCCATGGCCAACTTCGGGACAATTCCGTTTCAAAACATATGTTACGTGTTCGATTTCGTTAAAAGCGTTCTCCTGGTAACAGCGGCGTTTGCCTGCCGCTACATCATGTTTGGAGGCTGATATGGGCGCCATATTCCAGTTTTTTAGTGCATTGCTGGCCAAGATATCGGCGGTTGCCAGTTGGTTGCTTCTAGTGGTTAAACGGGTTTTTGATGATCTATGGAATATCGTTACCGATCTTGCCTGCTGGGTCCTGGAGAGCGTTCTTGGTCTGGCGTCTACGGCGTTGTCCACTATCGATGCGCCGTTTGATCCTCAAACGTATTACGGAATGCTCCCGCCTGATGTTGTGAACATGCTGGGCGTTATTGGTATTACTCAGGCGCTGACTATGATTGTCGGCGCCTTGGTAGTCCGCTTCCTGCTGCAAACGATTCCGTTTGTTCGCTGGGGGTCCTGATCATGATTAACTTGATGCTGGGTCAACCTGGTGGTGGCAAGTCCTATGAGTCCGTGGCGTTTCATGTGGTTCCGGCCGTGGTGGAGCAGGGGAGGCGAGTCATCACGAACTTGCCGCTCGCCCTGGAGGTTTGGGAGAGTTATTGGCCCGGTTGCACCAAGCTAATTGAAATTCGTCAACCTCAACTTGTGGACGGCGAGCTTGTTCGTCCTTTCAGTCGCCTGGAGCACTATGGCGATACGTGGCGGCATCCTTTGACTGGCGTCGGCCCGCTGTATGTTGTTGATGAGTGCCATCTAGCAATCCCGCTTCGTGGACCTGATCCGAAAGAACAGGTTCGTATTGAGGAGTGGTTTTCTCTGCATCGTCACGAATTGGCCGATGTGCTGTTGATTACGCAGAGTTACGGCAAGATCAATAAAGCCATTCGTGATCTGGTCCAGGTTGTTTACCGCTGCAAAAAGGCTACGGCGTTCGGTTTCTCTAACCGCTATATCCGCAAGGTCCAGGACGGGCTGCGCGGCGATGTGGTTAACACTACGGATCGAAAGTATGAAAAGAAGTACTTCGCGCTTTACAAGTCGCATACGCGTTCGAGTGCTGCCGCCCAGGAACTGGACGCCAATGACATTATTCCTATCTGGAAACGTTGGCCGTTTAAGGGGGCTGCACTTTGTTTTCTGTTCTTCTTTTTCTTCGTTATTTATCAAATTACTAAGGATGACGAAAAGAAAGTTGCTCCGGCACCTAAGGCAAAAACCGTCCAGGTCGCGCACCAGGAGCCGGTACCGGTAGTTGCTACTCCAGTTGCGCCTGTGGAAGTTGCACAGCCTCGCGGACCTGAGCAGAAGCTGCATCCGTACCAGGGCTTGTCGATGCACTTGCAGGCGCTGCTCAAGGGCAAGCGCTTCCGTAACGGTGTTGAGGAAGAGTTCTTGGGTGGCTATGTGACCATCGCTCAGAACGGCCAGTCGATTCGTCGTGTGTCGTTCGATGATCTCCGTACCGCCGGCTATGAAGTGGCCTATGAGTCCGATACGGTCGTTAGCCTGACCTATAAGGGCTTTGACGTAGGGTTCGTCGTTGCCGATCTGCCGACCACTGGCCTGGCCTCGAAAGTGACAACGGCCGGTGTCACGGACTAACGTGATTGGGAGGGCTCCCGCTTGCGGGAGGGACCCGATCACGGTAGGCAGGGGCGACGGTCTGGATCGTTTCTTCCGAACAGCCCGCAGCGTCTCCAGCTCGCCAGCGCCGGTGTCCACCTTCAAAAACCACGGGGAACGGCGCAGCCGACAACCCCTAGGGCTTCGCATAATGGACGGCGTTACGTTGAGCGGGGTCCGGACACTGGCGTAGCCTTCCGGGCCTCGCGTAACGTAATGGCGATTATGCGCAAGCCCATACCCCTCTCCATCCCCTCTAATCTCGTCCAGGATGCGCGTTTGTATGCTCCTGGGCGTGATGACCTGGACTCGGTCTGTTACGTGCTCCAGGACTATCCCAGGCTCGTTTCTGAGGTGCGCCAGTTGCGCCGTCGTGTTCAGGGCCTGGACCGGGAATCTTCCGACTTCGATGCTCGCCTGGAGGCGCTCCAGGAAGCGTGCCGGGCAATCCTGGACCTCTGACTGGTACCATTTTTGTCCTCGAGCAACTGCACCAGGTTGAGATTTTGGTACCAGAGCGCTTGATCCTATCGATAGGAATTGGTACCTTTTTGTCGAGCCAGGGTTCGTCCTGGGACTCGCAATTGGTACCAAATGGAGAGTTGAAAAATGCTGATTAAGATCCCGGACGCCGATGACGCCTTCGTTGAAAAGCTGAAGCGTCAGACCGGTACGTCCACTGGTTCCAAGGCATACGCCAAGGCTGCGGCTGAGTTCGACTACCTGGTGAAAACCGTTGAGTGGCAGAAGCGGGAGATTGCTCGCCTGGAAGAGCTGGTCGCCGTTCGTGATCAGACGATCAAGGGCGCCCGATCTGCAGCCATCCTGCTGCTGGAAGCGACAGGGCAGGGCGACCTCCTCGGAGATTTGGTACCAGAATCATCACCAGCTCGGCGTCGGCCAGCGCCTGCAGGTGATGAAGTTGGTACCGAAAGCAGGCTCACGCCCCAGGCCGGGGAGACGATGGATCACTTTCTGGCGCGTCTGAATCGCCAGGGTAGGGGGTGATATGGGCTGGTTTCAGTTGCTTGGATTGCTCGTGCTTCTCGGCTTCGGGAGCTTCATCGCCTTCATCGGTCTGTGCGTAGGTGTGCACCACATCCGCAAGATCAAATAGGTACCAAAACTCTCGCCGGCGCCGCGGTCCTGGAAGAGATTCTGGGACCATTTTTCGCACCCTCGGTGCACGTCCGCGACCACTTCGGCCGCCGCCGCTCCGAACCCACCTCGCGCCATGATTACCCTCAGCTGCCCACGGCGGCGTCACACATAGCACGCTGTGTAGGCCCATTGCGGGCCTGCAACCCTCCGAGGAAAGACTCGCCCATTGAGCCCAGCGAGCGAGACTTCACTGTTCAGGCCCGCACTACTTTCGCCTTTCGGAACTCCGTCAGCGTGCTGTCGCGCAGTATCTGCGCCAGGGCTTCGGCGTGTTCCCGGGGTAGGTTGATAGGGGGCTCATGGCCGCCCTCTGGCTTCGTCATAAAGCCTGATGGTGGGCCGGTACGGATGGTGATCCGGTCCTCTTCCATGCTGCATTGCAGCAGTTCCTGGCCGCCTTCCCCGACGATTTTCCAACGTTCGTAGCTCATGCTTCGTTCCGTGCTCAGGGGTGGGAAAGTCGGGTACTGGTAATACCCGACTTTTGTCTCATTTTTTTACCTCAACCCCATCCCCTGGCAGGTCCAGCTTGATTTCGCCCGAGCTGGTCACGTAAGCGCAAGTTATTGATATCTCGAGAATTTTGTGTGCGAGCTCGCTGTCCTTCATGGGCTGCATGCCCTGGCGCACTAGTATCTTGTTGATTTCTATAGCTTTTTTCCTCAGGTCTTCCTGTTCCTGATTGGTCAAACGAAGGTTCGTTGGCATGCCATGACGTTCCATTGGTCGATTCCTGTGCAAGTTTACGTGTGTGCATGTGATTTGCGTTGACGTGTGCGTGTTCCCCAGTCTACATTCCGCCGCAATGTAACTTGTGTGCATGCACTCATGATCGACTGGACGTCACTTTTCATCGAGCTAAACCACGCCCCTCTCCGTAGTGGCGCGGTGATATGTGTCGAGGCTGATGGGACCATCGCCTGGGAAACCCCTCGCAAGATGCAGGTGAGGGGTTCTCACGAGTCGTCGATGCATGTTCGAAGCGTAGGCGGGGACGGCAAAGGCAATGCAACTCACCTCTATATCGATGGAAACCCTTCCAAGTGGCTTCAAGGCCACAACCTTGTTGGTTCGGATGACTTGCTCGCTCTCGTTTGGGATGTTTTCGCCAGGGTCTGCGGGATATTTCGACTTGAATCTACTGACTTTGAACGTCAGAAAGTTAGGGCAGGGCAGTACCGTGTTACCCGCATCGACTATAACCGCATGTTTGAACTTCCCAGCCGGGCGGATGTTCGCTCCTGGTTGCGAGCTGGTGAGTTCAAGTGCAAGTCTCGACATGGACGGCCCGTTCATGATCGCGGAACTCTGACGTTCGGAAAAGGAAGTACTCACTGGCGCATTACCTGCTATTGCAAAGCCGATGAGATTTCCGGTAAGGGTTCTCATAAGTTGGCGGAAGAGTTCCATTCCATTCCTGAGATTCACGAATTCATTGATAACAAGCTTCGCGTTGAACTTCGGTTGCTGTCCAAGAAGCTTAAAGCTTTAGACCTGGAATATGGTCACAAACTCACCCCGGCGGCTCTATGGGCTCAGTACCGCCATTTCATAGGGGAACTTGATATGTCTGAGCAAATTGAGTTGAACAGTCAGCAGCTTCTTGAGCTGCCGAATAAGCTTCGCGCAACGTATGTTCTTTGGAAGCAAGGGCATGATTTGTTCACCATGCTTTCGAAGCCAACCTATTATCGCCATCGCAAAGAACTTCTTACCCTGGGTATTGATATCAATATCCGTTGTGATCGTCGCGACGATACTAACGTCATCCCGATGATTCGCGTTCTGGAAGCTAAGCCAGCGGCTATTCCTTCCTTCTTCTTTGAAAAGAACCTTGTTCACTTCTCCACCAGAAGGGCTCAAGCATGAAAACCAAGTTTCGCGAACTGACCATTTTGGCCTTTTGGGCGTGCGCATATGTAGCGTTCGCTTGTTTGTTCTCTCACTTGGCCACTTTGTTTTATGGGTTGTTCATGTCAAATACGGCTGAAAGCTTGTTCGGCTTGGTCGCCGCACTGGTCATGACTATCTACATAACTGCTGTTGCCTTTAAGTGGCCGAATGTATGAAGAGCATGTTTGACAACTATTTTGGCGGAAAGATCGACTCCCGGTCTGTGATGCAAGACAAGATTCGCAATATGGAAGTTACCGGTAGCGTAATTGCCGAAGCTCTCCAGGTCGTCGAGTCCAGGACTCCGGCTGAAATCCTTTCTGACCGCGTTCAACTCGCGAAAGAAAAGAAGTGGCAAGTTGTCGCTTCGTGCAGTAGTGGCGCCCCCTTCCTGGGCGACGCCTTCGTTATCCCCAACTCTTAATTTCTGGAGCAATCTATGTCCAATGTAACGATCAAAGTCTCCATCACTGCATCTTGCACTTATCGCAGCGGTACTTCCGGCGCTGGTAAGCCCTACACCATGGCCGAAGCCTACGCCCATCTTCCGGGCTGCGATTTCCCGCAGAAGTTCTCCTACTACTGCCGTAGCGAACAAGAAGTACTGCCGACCGGGGACTATGAAGTTCCCCTCAAGGGCGAAGTTAAAGACGGCCGCGTTGTGTTCGACCTCGATCCGCGCCAGGGCCGTCGTGTTTCCTCTGAAATCCGTCAGGCGCCCGCTGCCGCTCCGAAAGCGGCTGGGGCCTGATCCATGAGCCTGGAATGCGATGACTGCGGGGAAGAGTTCGAAGAGGATGATCCCGGCATCCTGGTGGAAGACGGCGAGCAACTTTGCCCCTTTTGTAACTCCGAGGAATCGGATTAATCAACTTAGGGAGGCTCTATGCCGGAGTCTCTAACAACTTTGACGGTAGACGGGGTTATTACTGTGTATACCGCAGGGTTCTTGCTTACAGCCACTTGCTGGTTGTTGGGCATGAAAATCGGCGTCGCAATTGGCGTCATCAAAAAACTGTAAGGAGAAACAACATGGAAACCATTTTTGCTGCGGTAGACCTGGCTGAAGTTGCCACTTGGGTTGGCGGTACTGGTGTTCTGATCATCGGTATCGCCATGGCCTTCAAAGCGATCGGCCTGGGCAAGCGCGGCGTCAAAATGGCCTAAGGCCAGGGGAGGGGATAGCAATATCCCCTCTATACCTTATGGACCAATTAGCGATTTCTCCGGCGGATATAGCCATGCTCGCTTACTCGCTGGTGTTTATCGGTGGAGTAATAGGCGGATGGGCATTTGTTCTCGGTATTCAGCAGCGCTTCTAGCGCTGTTTGTTTTCTCCCTCCCTGCGCTTGCAACTGAGCGCGTTAGAGTTGATCCCTATATCAAGGCCGGCCCAGGTTACACAGCGGCCACCGGCTCTGTTACCGGTTACGTGCCTACTAAGTCTAATCAAGACTTACTCCTTGAGGCTGAGCGCAAGGGTTGGCTCGGTAATGGCTCAACTAAAACGCCTGTTACGGTAAAGCCTAAGATCAAGGTTCCTGTTTCCGGCGTTGCTGGCAAGTTTAAGAACTTGGTCAAACTTAACCCAACACGGGTCATGCTATATGGCGCCACGGCTGCTGCTGTGGGCGCTGTTGGATGGGTCATGGATGAGGGTTCTAAGACCATCAAGAAGGAGGTCAAGAACTACGAAAATGCTCCTACTGCCACTTTCCGCTGGAACGTTGGCCCAGCGGCCGGCGTGACTCTCACTGGTAACAGTCCGCAAGCAGCATGCCAGCAACTTGTGGGATACCATCCGTCTTATTTGTCTATCAAGTCCGTTATTAAGCTGAATGACACCCAGTACAACTGTCAGGTTCAGCGGGCAAGCGATACTTTCCTGTTTACGACGTCTCGGCAAGGTACCTGTCCTGCGCCGTATGCGTTGACGTCGGATGGTCAGTGCCGTCGTGAGGTCGATCCGACGCTGACCGATCTCCAGGAATCCGACTATGCGTCCCTGGACCCGGTGATCACGGCCGCGACAGCGGGCTTCATTCGGGACATCCTCCAGCACTCCTGCGAAGGGTCGTTGAACCCGCAGGGCTGCTATGACGATCTTCAGAAGCAAGCGCCTCCGGCTGTTAGTGGGCCGGCAACTGTTGCTGGTCCAACTTCCTCAACCACCGGAACTTACACAAAGCCTGACGGCACTCCTGGAACGACTTCCAGTACAACTACTACTAATTACAATATTCGTTACGGTGACAATTACTTTGACTATGACACCGTAACCAATACCACCAAGTATAAAGATGGTTTGAAAGATTCCGAAGAATCGACTACGGACGCTGGTACTCCAGAAGAAAACCCTGAGGAGGAATCTCCAGAAGAGGAGCAGTATAGTTTTCAGGATTCCGCTCTTCCGGAGATAACGCCATTCTACGAACAGAAGTATCCGGACGGATTCCAGGGCGTTTGGGCTGACGCAAGTGCCGAATTTGAAAATAGTGAATTTGTCTCCTTCCTGCGCTCGTTTGTTCCTAGCTTCTCTGGTACCTGCCCGACCTGGTCTATGAACTTCGCTATTGGCGCCATGGCCAACTTCGGGACAATTCCGTTTCAAAACATATGTTACGTGTTCGATTTCGTTAAAAGCGTTCTCCTGGTAACAGCGGCGTTTGCCTGCCGCTACATCATGTTTGGAGGCTGATATGGGCGCCATATTCCAGTTTTTTAGTGCATTGCTGGCCAAGATATCGGCGGTTGCCAGTTGGTTGCTTCTAGTGGTTAAACGGGTTTTTGATGATCTATGGAATATCGTTACCGATCTTGCCTGCTGGGTCCTGGAGAGCGTTCTTGGTCTGGCGTCTACGGCGTTGTCCACTATCGATGCGCCGTTTGATCCTCAAACGTATTACGGAATGCTCCCGCCTGATGTTGTGAACATGCTGGGCGTTATTGGTATTACTCAGGCGCTGACTATGATTGTCGGCGCCTTGGTAGTCCGCTTCCTGCTGCAAACGATTCCGTTTGTTCGCTGGGGGTCCTGATCATGATTAACTTGATGCTGGGTCAACCTGGTGGTGGCAAGTCCTATGAGTCCGTGGCGTTTCATGTGGTTCCGGCCGTGGTGGAGCAGGGGAGGCGAGTCATCACGAACTTGCCGCTCGCCCTGGAGGTTTGGGAGAGTTATTGGCCCGGTTGCACCAAGCTAATTGAAATTCGTCAACCTCAACTTGTGGACGGCGAGCTTGTTCGTCCTTTCAGTCGCCTGGAGCACTATGGCGATACGTGGCGGCATCCTTTGACTGGCGTCGGCCCGCTGTATGTTGTTGATGAGTGCCATCTAGCAATCCCGCTTCGTGGACCTGATCCGAAAGAACAGGTTCGTATTGAGGAGTGGTTTTCTCTGCATCGTCACGAATTGGCCGATGTGCTGTTGATTACGCAGAGTTACGGCAAGATCAATAAAGCCATTCGTGATCTGGTCCAGGTTGTTTACCGCTGCAAAAAGGCTACGGCGTTCGGTTTCTCTAACCGCTATATCCGCAAGGTCCAGGACGGGCTGCGCGGCGATGTGGTTAACACTACGGATCGAAAGTATGAAAAGAAGTACTTCGCGCTTTACAAGTCGCATACGCGTTCGAGTGCTGCCGCCCAGGAACTGGACGCCAATGACATTATTCCTATCTGGAAACGTTGGCCGTTTAAGGGGGCTGCACTTTGTTTTCTGTTCTTCTTTTTCTTCGTTATTTATCAAATTACTAAGGATGACGAAAAGAAAGTTGCTCCGGCACCTAAGGCAAAAACCGTCCAGGTCGCGCACCAGGAGCCGGTACCGGTAGTTGCTACTCCAGTTGCGCCTGTGGAAGTTGCACAGCCTCGCGGACCTGAGCAGAAGCTGCATCCGTACCAGGGCTTGTCGATGCACTTGCAGGCGCTGCTCAAGGGCAAGCGCTTCCGTAACGGTGTTGAGGAAGAGTTCTTGGGTGGCTATGTGACCATCGCTCAGAACGGCCAGTCGATTCGTCGTGTGTCGTTCGATGATCTCCGTACCGCCGGCTATGAAGTGGCCTATGAGTCCGATACGGTCGTTAGCCTGACCTATAAGGGCTTTGACGTAGGGTTCGTCGTTGCCGATCTGCCGACCACTGGCCTGGCCTCGAAAGTGACAACGGCCGGTGTCACGGACTAACGTGATTGGGAGGGCTCCCGCTTGCGGGAGGGACCCGATCACGGTAGGCAGGGGCGACGGTCTGGATCGTTTCTTCCGAACAGCCCGCAGCGTCTCCAGCTCGCCAGCGCCGGTGTCCACCTTCAAAAACCACGGGGAACGGCGCAGCCGACAACCCCTAGGGCTTCGCATAATGGATGGCCTTATGTTGAGCTTCGTCTGGAAGATGCCTCCGGCTCCAGGCGGCGCGTAACATAGGGCCGATTATGCGCAAGCCCGACCCCCTCGAAATTCCGCAACACCTCATCAATCAAGCGCGGCTGTACGCTCCAGGGCGTACCGACCTCGATGCCGTCTGCCATCTGCTCGCCGAATACCCGAATCTCGCCTCTGAGGTGCGAAAGCTGCGTTCTCGCGTGGCTGAGCTGGATCGGGAGGGTGCTGACTTCGATTCGCGCCTGGAAGCATTGCAGGCGGCCTGTAGGGCGATTCTGGACCTGTGACGTAACGCCCCTCAGGAGCACGTCCGCGAGCATTGCGCCCGCCGCCGCTGAAAACTCCCTTCGCGCCATGATTACCCCTCGGGTGCCCACTGCGGCGCTACACAAAGCACGCCGTGGAGGCCATCTTCGGGCCTTCAACGCTCCGAGGAAAAAACTCGCCCATCTAGCCCGGCCGTCGTGGCGCATATGGTCGGGCCCGCTCTAATTCGGGCATTTCAAACCCCAGCAAACCCCTTCATGGGAGGTTCGGGGGATGTTTCTAAGCCCCTGTTTAGCGACAGTTGGGCCGTCATCAACAAGGAGTCACCTACATGAATGTTCTCAGCCTGAGCCACTTCCAGCAGCAAGCCGAATCCATCGCCAAACTGATCGCTGTAGGTGATCCCTACGGCCCCCTTGGCGAGGAACGCGAAACGAATCGGATGCTTGCTGAGGCAGGTATGGAAGGCGGCTGGACCGTCGATTGCTACCGCAATTGGTTCGCTGGTTTTCTGCGCTGTGCGCGTCGAATGCAGGTGATTTCGCCTGCTCAGGAATCCGATCTCTACGAGATCGTTCAATCGGCTGCCGAGCTGTACTGGTATCAGCACGGAAAGGGCGCCTGAGACGCCCGGTCGGGGTGGGGGTGCTGTTACACCCCCACTTTACCGCACGATCGCGCGGTGATTGTCCCAGCGACTAGTCCCTTCCAAGGACGGCTTCTTTGTACGCCTTGATGTCCTGAGCGCTTAGGTTGCTCAGGTGTTTCCACAGCAGCGCCCCGAGCAGGTCGGACTCTTTAACGTCCTCCTTGGTCTCCACGATCATCTTGATCCGCTTGCTCTGTAGCGCTTCTACAGCCTCATCCCGCAGACGATATGTTTTGGCCATGTGCCACCATCACGTGTGATTTCCGACGAGTATCATTTTTGCACGTGTTGCATTGTGATTTGTGATTCATGTATAAAGCACCGAAAGATCATTTGTGATTTTGCAACACGGTCACAAGTGACGTCTCTTTCGAGGTGCACGGATGTTCATCGACTGGCTTAGCGTTACTCAGGAGCACAACCACGACCTTCCGGTCGTGTGTGACGTGTTCACGCTGACCATCGATGCCAACACTCATGAGGTGCTCAGCACCCGCCAGCCCTGGTTCAAGCATGAGGGAAGCTACTCAACCTCGATCAGTATTAGCGTCCAGGGACGAAAGGTTCGCGTTGAAGGCAACCCCAGCAAGATCGACCGCCTCGACAACCTGTTCGGTTACGAAACGATTGAGCAGTGCATCGCGGTCTACAACCGCCTGCTTGCTGAATACGGACTGCCGCCATTCACCCGCTGCACTCAGGTTTCTCTGCGCGATGGCGCTTCCGGTGCCCGTGCTGGTGATTGGGTTTCGGATGGTTGCACCGTCGAGCGTATCGACCTGACCACAAACGTCGCTGTAGGGGAGGGCAACGTACTCGCTTACTTGCGCGGCCTCTCAACTCAACGAATCGGCCACTCGGTTGGCTATCTGTTCCCCAACGGCCGTACGGTCGATTGGACAGCTGGCGGCAAGAGAAAAGGGGGCGTGCGCCTCCAGTACCGCAAGGCCTACGACAAGGGCTTTGAAATGGCGGAACACGCCCGCCCGCGCATCCTGCGCATGTTTGGCGAGCAATCGCCGGAGCTGGCCTACATCGACCAGCTGATTTCCTACTGCAACCAGCATGGCGTTGTGCGGCAAGAACAGGAGCTCAAGCAAGAGTTCCTGGCTCGCGAAGGTCTTCGCTACTGGGGCCTGTTCAACGAATCCCGTCTCCGCACCATTCACGACGAATTCCTCGCGGTGGACAACAAGCTGAAGGTAACGGCCATGGACCTCGTAACCATCTCTGGGCAATTGCTCGCTGAGGGCATTGTCACTAGCACTTATGCCGCCAACATGACCGCGATGGTTGCGATCAATTGGAGCAACGGTCAGCCCTTCGACAAGGACAACCGCTCGCTCCAGAAGCATCGTGCACGCCTCCGCCAGATCGGTATCGATATCGCCAACCCCTGCGATACCAGCCGCTTCACGCCGGTCATCGTCCGCCAGGCTCGCGAAGTCACGAAGGTCTACGACCTGCCGATCCCCGCTTGGTATCGCCGTCCTGCTGGTCACCTGCAACTGGTGGCGGCATGAGAACCGTCAGCTTCCAGGGCACCGGCCTGAGCCATTCCCAGCGCCTGCGTATGGACCAGCAACAGGCGATTGCCCGTAGCTTCATCAATCCGATTCTCCAGGCCCAGGTCGACCAGACCATTCGCACCCTGGACGAGCGGAAAGAGCAGGGCGCCAAGTCCGAAAAAGTCTGGTTCCTGGACTACGAGGAAAAGGGCACTCCGTGTGTCGCTGAAATGGCGGGGTACACCCTGTGATTGCCGCCATCGTAGACCTGATCGTCGTCCTGATCCTGGGCGTCCTGGCCATCCACGCGCTGGGCGTGTGGGCCCGTTCTCCAGCTGCTCCGCGCAGCCCCAAATACCCCGCTGCTGGGAACCTCCCTCGACAGCACATTCCAGGGCAATTCCGCCCGATCACTAGCAAGAGGATTTAACCCATGCCGTTCGTATTCCTGGGCATCACCCGCGACGCTGGCACTTCGAAGAACACTCAGAAGCCTTACGACATCTGTCAGCTGCACTACGCCGACGACGCCAGCAACACCAGTCGTCCCGATCGCAAAGCCGCTGTCGGTCTGGAGGGCAAAACCATCGCTTGCAGCCCTGACGTGATCCTGAAATTCCAGCAGCTGCCGCCGCTGTCGGTGGTCAATTTCGAGTTCGAGCCGGACCCCCGAAGCATGGAGCGCAACCGTGTTTGCGGCTTCAAGTTGGTCAAGCAGTCCGAACAGGCCGCCTGATCATGGCCACCTGTCCCGAGTGCGGAGAAGAGTCCGCCCTGGACGACTGGGATCTGAGCTTCATTGACGGCGAACTTGAATGTCCGGCGTGCAATGAGTCGGTTCCAGAAGATGAACTTGGGGACGATTAAATGCCCGAGTCTCTAACAACTTTGACGGTTGACGGAGTTATTACCGTGTATACCGCAGGTTTCATGCTCACAGTCGCTGGTTGGGCTTTGGGCTGGAAAATAGGCGTCATTATCGGCGTCATTCGCAAACTCTGAGGAGAAACAAAATGGATGCAATCTTCGCTGCTGTAGACCTCGCTGAAGTCGCTACCTGGGTAGCTGCCACTGGCGTTCTGGTGATCGGTATTACCATGGCGTTCAAGGGCATCGACCTGGGCAAGCGCGGCGTCAAAAAGGCCTAAGTTGGCCAGGGGAGGGGATAGCAATATCCCCTCTAAACCTTATGGAACAATTAGCGATTACCCCGGCGGATATAGCCATGCTCGCTTACTCGCTGGTGTTTATCGGCGGAGTGATTGGCGGATGGGCATTTGTTATCGGTATGCAGCAGCGCTAATCGCGCTGTTTGTTTTCTCCCCCGCTGCGCTCGCAACGCAGCGCGTCAAAGTTGACCCCTATATCAAGGCCGGCCCTGGTTACACAGCGGCAACTGGCTCTGTTACCGGTTATGTGCCGACCAAATCCAATCAGGACTTGTTACTTGAAGCTGAGCGAAAAGGCTGGCTTGGCAATGGTTCTGCAAAAACTCCTGTGACGGTAAAGCCGAAGGTCAAAGTCCCTATTTCTGGTGTTGCTGGAAAGTTGAAGAACCTCGTCAAACTCAATCCGGCCCAGGTGATGCTTCACGCTGCGACTACTGCTGCTGTTAATTCTGTCGGCTGGGTGATGGATGAGGGTTCTAAGACAATTAAGAAAGAGGTCAAGAACTACGAAAACGCGCCGATCGCGACGTTTTACTGGCGGGGTGCTCCGGAGACTGGGGTTTATGTCTATGGCGTATCGGCTACGGCGGCTTGCCAGCAATTCGTGGGTTACAAGCCTCAGTGGTTGTCCCTTATTGGCGTCGAGTCGGTTAGTGCCACCGTAAAGAACTGCCGTCTTCAGAGTACGGGTGGTCCTTTCCTTATGAGCATCAATCGTTTTGGCACCTGTACTGCGCCGTACGTGTTAGACGGTGATCAGTGCCGTCGTGAATCTGGTACTACGAAGGTGGACCTGCAGGAATCTGACTATGCCTCCCTGGACCCGGTGATCACGGCCGCGACAGCCGGTTTCATCCGCGACATCCTCCAGCAGTCCTGTGAAGGGTCGTTGAACCCGCAGGGCTGCTATGACGATCTTCAGAAGCAAGCGCCTCCAGCTGTTAGTGGCCCGGCATCTGTTGCTGGTCCGGCTTCCTCAACTACTGGTACGTATACAAAGCCTGACGGCACTCCCGGAACGACTTCCAGCACAACCACCACGAATTACAATATTCGTTACGGTGATAATTATTTTGACTACGACACCGTAACTAATACCGCTAATTATAAGGACGGCGTGAAAGACTCCGAGGAATCGACTACGGATTCCGGCACTCCAGAAGAGAACCCAGAAGAGGATAATCCGGAAGAAGAGCAATATAGTTTCCAAGATTCGGACCTTCCGGAAATCGAGCCGTTCTATGAACAGAAGTATCCGGATGGCATGCAAGGTGTCTGGAGTGATGCTAAGGCTGATTTCGAGAACAGCGAATTTGTGTCGTTCATGCAGTCGTTTGTCCCGAGCTTCTCTGGTAGCTGTCCGAGTTGGTCAATGAACTTTGCGATTGGCGCTCTGGCTAACTTCGGCACTATTCCTTTTCAGAGTCTCTGTTACATATTTGATTTCATCAAAGTCATCATGCTTGTGACGGCAGTATTCACTTGCCGCGCAATTATCTTTGGAGGCTGATATGGGCGGAATCTTCCAATTCTTTACTTCGCTACTGGCCAAGATATCGGCTGTTGCTAGCTGGTTGCTCGCCCTGGTCAAGCGGGTTTTCGATGACCTTTGGAACATCGTTACAGATGCGGCCTGCTGGGTGTTTGAGGGGCTTCTTGGTGTTGCTTCGTCTGCGTTGTCGGGGATTGATGCGCCGTTCAATCCGCAGACCTACTACGGACTGATTCCGGCTGAGGTCGGCAACATGCTCGGCGTGATCGGTGTTAGCCAGGCCCTGGCCATGATCGTTGCGGCCCTGCTGATTCGCTTCCTGCTGCAAACCATCCCGTTCGTTCGCTGGGGTTCCTGATCATGATTAACCTGTTGCTTGGCCAGCCTGGTGGCGGCAAATCCTATGAATCGGTGGCGTTCCATGTGATCCCGGCCGTGGTGCAGCAGGGGAGGAAAGTCATCACGAACCTGCCCCTTCGCCTGGATATGTGGGAACACTTCTTCCCCGGCTCGACGAAGCTGATCGAGATCCGCGGGAACTACCAGTTCGACGGCAAGCTACATCGGCCATTCAGCCGCGTTGAGGATTTCGGCGACACCTGGCGCAAGGACCTCGGCGACGGCAACGAACTCGGTCCGCTGTACATCATCGACGAATGCCACAAGTCGTTTCCCTTCAAGGGCACGCCGGTAGCAGTCGAGGAGTGGTTTGCCGAGCATCGTCACGAGGGTGCTGACGTGCTGCTGATTACCCAGTCGTACGGCAAAATCAGCTCGGCCATTCGTGACCTGGTGCAAGTGGTTTACCGCTGCAAAAAGGCTACGGCGTTCGGCAGTAATGAGAAATACATCCGCAAGGTTCAGGACGGTCTACGCGGCGAGGTGGTCAACACCTCGGTTCGTGAATACGAGTCCAAGTATTTCCCGCTCTACAAGTCGCACACGAAGAGCAACGGTGCGGTGCTGGAAGCGATGGCGAATGACATTGTGCCGCTGTGGAAACGCTGGCCGTTCAAGGGTGCGGCTATCTGCGTCGTGCTGTTCCTGTCGATCGTGGCCTACCAGCTGCTCAAGGATGACAAGAAAAAGCTGCCTCCGGCGCCGGCGAAGCCGGTTCAGGTTCAGCACCAGGAACAACCTGCGTCTCAGCCGCTGATGCCTGTGGCGCCAGCTGCCGATACGGCCCAGCCTCGCGGCCCTGAGCAGAAGATGCACCCGTACCAGGGCCTGTCTATGCACCTCCAGGCGCTGCTTAAGGGCAAACGCACTAGGGAAGGTGTCGAGGAGGATTTCCTGGGCGGCTACGTCACCATTGCGCAGAACGGCCAGGCCATCCGTCGCGTATCGTTCGATGACCTGCGTACCGCTGGCTACGAGATCGTCTACGAGTCCGCTACAGTCATCAGCCTGACGTACAAGGGCGTTGATGTCGGATTCGTCGTTGCCGACCTGCCGACTACTGGACTTGCTTCGAAAGTGGCTACAGCCGGCGTGACGAACTGATCGGATCGGGAGGGCTCCCGCTTGCGGGAGGGACCCGATCCGGGAAGGCATCCCGCCACCTGCAACACCTCAACGAACAACCCAATTGGTTGCCAGCTCGCCAAGGCCGGTGGCCGGCAGACTTGCCCTCGTAGTTGTTGCTGATAACCTTCGGCGACGATCAAACGAGGGTTTTTTATGGGCATGCAGGACAGGGATTGGTATCGGCAGGAGCTTAGGGAAAAGCGATATGAGGAGTATCAGCGCCAGGTTATCCCGATACCGACTGAGGACAAGCCTGTGCGACGCCAAATCGGTTCCGGCGTTTGGCTGCTTTTGGTCATGGTGATCGCCATCGTTCTTACCTTAGGCTTCGCATAATGGATGGCCTTATGTTGAGCTTCGTCTGGAAGATGCCTCCGGCTCCAGGCGGCGCGTAACATAGGGCCGATTATGCGCAAGCCCGACCCCCTCGAAATTCCGCAACACCTCATCAATCAAGCGCGGCTGTACGCTCCAGGGCGTACCGACCTCGATGCCGTCTGCCATCTGCTCGCCGAATACCCGAATCTCGCCTCTGAGGTGCGAAAGCTGCGTTCTCGCGTGGCTGAGCTGGATCGGGAGGGTGCTGACTTCGATTCGCGCCTGGAAGCATTGCAGGCGGCCTGTAGGGCGATTCTGGACCTGTGACGTAACGCCCCTCAGGAGCACGTCCGCGAGCATTGCGCCCGCCGCCGCTGAAAACTCCCTTCGCGCCATGATTACCCCTCGGGTGCCCACTGCGGCGCTACACAAAGCACGCCGTGGAGGCCATCTTCGGGCCTTCAACGCTCCGAGGAAAAAACTCGCCCATCTAGCCCGGCCGTCGTGGCGCATATGGTCGGGCCCGCTCTAATTCGGGCATTTCAAACCCCAGCAAACCCCTTCATGGGAGGTTCGGGGGATGTTTCTAAGCCCCTGTTTAGCGACAGTTGGGCCGTCATCAACAAGGAGTCACCTACATGAATGTTCTCAGCCTGAGCCACTTCCAGCAGCAAGCCGAATCCATCGCCAAACTGATCGCTGTAGGTGATCCCTACGGCCCCCTTGGCGAGGAACGCGAAACGAATCGGATGCTTGCTGAGGCAGGTATGGAAGGCGGCTGGACCGTCGATTGCTACCGCAATTGGTTCGCTGGTTTTCTGCGCTGTGCGCGTCGAATGCAGGTGATTTCGCCTGCTCAGGAATCCGATCTCTACGAGATCGTTCAATCGGCTGCCGAGCTGTACTGGTATCAGCACGGAAAGGGCGCCTGAGACGCCCGGTCGGGGTGGGGGTGCTGTTACACCCCCACTTTACCGCACGATCGCGCGGTGATTGTCCCAGCGACTAGTCCCTTCCAAGGACGGCTTCTTTGTACGCCTTGATGTCCTGAGCGCTTAGGTTGCTCAGGTGTTTCCACAGCAGCGCCCCGAGCAGGTCGGACTCTTTAACGTCCTCCTTGGTCTCCACGATCATCTTGATCCGCTTGCTCTGTAGCGCTTCTACAGCCTCATCCCGCAGACGATATGTTTTGGCCATGTGCCACCATCACGTGTGATTTCCGACGAGTATCATTTTTGCACGTGTTGCATTGTGATTTGTGATTCATGTATAAAGCACCGAAAGATCATTTGTGATTTTGCAACACGGTCACAAGTGACGTCTCTTTCGAGGTGCACGGATGTTCATCGACTGGCTTAGCGTTACTCAGGAGCACAACCACGACCTTCCGGTCGTGTGTGACGTGTTCACGCTGACCATCGATGCCAACACTCATGAGGTGCTCAGCACCCGCCAGCCCTGGTTCAAGCATGAGGGAAGCTACTCAACCTCGATCAGTATTAGCGTCCAGGGACGAAAGGTTCGCGTTGAAGGCAACCCCAGCAAGATCGACCGCCTCGACAACCTGTTCGGTTACGAAACGATTGAGCAGTGCATCGCGGTCTACAACCGCCTGCTTGCTGAATACGGACTGCCGCCATTCACCCGCTGCACTCAGGTTTCTCTGCGCGATGGCGCTTCCGGTGCCCGTGCTGGTGATTGGGTTTCGGATGGTTGCACCGTCGAGCGTATCGACCTGACCACAAACGTCGCTGTAGGGGAGGGCAACGTACTCGCTTACTTGCGCGGCCTCTCAACTCAACGAATCGGCCACTCGGTTGGCTATCTGTTCCCCAACGGCCGTACGGTCGATTGGACAGCTGGCGGCAAGAGAAAAGGGGGCGTGCGCCTCCAGTACCGCAAGGCCTACGACAAGGGCTTTGAAATGGCGGAACACGCCCGCCCGCGCATCCTGCGCATGTTTGGCGAGCAATCGCCGGAGCTGGCCTACATCGACCAGCTGATTTCCTACTGCAACCAGCATGGCGTTGTGCGGCAAGAACAGGAGCTCAAGCAAGAGTTCCTGGCTCGCGAAGGTCTTCGCTACTGGGGCCTGTTCAACGAATCCCGTCTCCGCACCATTCACGACGAATTCCTCGCGGTGGACAACAAGCTGAAGGTAACGGCCATGGACCTCGTAACCATCTCTGGGCAATTGCTCGCTGAGGGCATTGTCACTAGCACTTATGCCGCCAACATGACCGCGATGGTTGCGATCAATTGGAGCAACGGTCAGCCCTTCGACAAGGACAACCGCTCGCTCCAGAAGCATCGTGCACGCCTCCGCCAGATCGGTATCGATATCGCCAACCCCTGCGATACCAGCCGCTTCACGCCGGTCATCGTCCGCCAGGCTCGCGAAGTCACGAAGGTCTACGACCTGCCGATCCCCGCTTGGTATCGCCGTCCTGCTGGTCACCTGCAACTGGTGGCGGCATGAGAACCGTCAGCTTCCAGGGCACCGGCCTGAGCCATTCCCAGCGCCTGCGTATGGACCAGCAACAGGCGATTGCCCGTAGCTTCATCAATCCGATTCTCCAGGCCCAGGTCGACCAGACCATTCGCACCCTGGACGAGCGGAAAGAGCAGGGCGCCAAGTCCGAAAAAGTCTGGTTCCTGGACTACGAGGAAAAGGGCACTCCGTGTGTCGCTGAAATGGCGGGGTACACCCTGTGATTGCCGCCATCGTAGACCTGATCGTCGTCCTGATCCTGGGCGTCCTGGCCATCCACGCGCTGGGCGTGTGGGCCCGTTCTCCAGCTGCTCCGCGCAGCCCCAAATACCCCGCTGCTGGGAACCTCCCTCGACAGCACATTCCAGGGCAATTCCGCCCGATCACTAGCAAGAGGATTTAACCCATGCCGTTCGTATTCCTGGGCATCACCCGCGACGCTGGCACTTCGAAGAACACTCAGAAGCCTTACGACATCTGTCAGCTGCACTACGCCGACGACGCCAGCAACACCAGTCGTCCCGATCGCAAAGCCGCTGTCGGTCTGGAGGGCAAAACCATCGCTTGCAGCCCTGACGTGATCCTGAAATTCCAGCAGCTGCCGCCGCTGTCGGTGGTCAATTTCGAGTTCGAGCCGGACCCCCGAAGCATGGAGCGCAACCGTGTTTGCGGCTTCAAGTTGGTCAAGCAGTCCGAACAGGCCGCCTGATCATGGCCACCTGTCCCGAGTGCGGAGAAGAGTCCGCCCTGGACGACTGGGATCTGAGCTTCATTGACGGCGAACTTGAATGTCCGGCGTGCAATGAGTCGGTTCCAGAAGATGAACTTGGGGACGATTAAATGCCCGAGTCTCTAACAACTTTGACGGTTGACGGAGTTATTACCGTGTATACCGCAGGTTTCATGCTCACAGTCGCTGGTTGGGCTTTGGGCTGGAAAATAGGCGTCATTATCGGCGTCATTCGCAAACTCTGAGGAGAAACAAAATGGATGCAATCTTCGCTGCTGTAGACCTCGCTGAAGTCGCTACCTGGGTAGCTGCCACTGGCGTTCTGGTGATCGGTATTACCATGGCGTTCAAGGGCATCGACCTGGGCAAGCGCGGCGTCAAAAAGGCCTAAGTTGGCCAGGGGAGGGGATAGCAATATCCCCTCTAAACCTTATGGAACAATTAGCGATTACCCCGGCGGATATAGCCATGCTCGCTTACTCGCTGGTGTTTATCGGCGGAGTGATTGGCGGATGGGCATTTGTTATCGGTATGCAGCAGCGCTAATCGCGCTGTTTGTTTTCTCCCCCGCTGCGCTCGCAACGCAGCGCGTCAAAGTTGACCCCTATATCAAGGCCGGCCCTGGTTACACAGCGGCAACTGGCTCTGTTACCGGTTATGTGCCGACCAAATCCAATCAGGACTTGTTACTTGAAGCTGAGCGAAAAGGCTGGCTTGGCAATGGTTCTGCAAAAACTCCTGTGACGGTAAAGCCGAAGGTCAAAGTCCCTATTTCTGGTGTTGCTGGAAAGTTGAAGAACCTCGTCAAACTCAATCCGGCCCAGGTGATGCTTCACGCTGCGACTACTGCTGCTGTTAATTCTGTCGGCTGGGTGATGGATGAGGGTTCTAAGACAATTAAGAAAGAGGTCAAGAACTACGAAAACGCGCCGATCGCGACGTTTTACTGGCGGGGTGCTCCGGAGACTGGGGTTTATGTCTATGGCGTATCGGCTACGGCGGCTTGCCAGCAATTCGTGGGTTACAAGCCTCAGTGGTTGTCCCTTATTGGCGTCGAGTCGGTTAGTGCCACCGTAAAGAACTGCCGTCTTCAGAGTACGGGTGGTCCTTTCCTTATGAGCATCAATCGTTTTGGCACCTGTACTGCGCCGTACGTGTTAGACGGTGATCAGTGCCGTCGTGAATCTGGTACTACGAAGGTGGACCTGCAGGAATCTGACTATGCCTCCCTGGACCCGGTGATCACGGCCGCGACAGCCGGTTTCATCCGCGACATCCTCCAGCAGTCCTGTGAAGGGTCGTTGAACCCGCAGGGCTGCTATGACGATCTTCAGAAGCAAGCGCCTCCAGCTGTTAGTGGCCCGGCATCTGTTGCTGGTCCGGCTTCCTCAACTACTGGTACGTATACAAAGCCTGACGGCACTCCCGGAACGACTTCCAGCACAACCACCACGAATTACAATATTCGTTACGGTGATAATTATTTTGACTACGACACCGTAACTAATACCGCTAATTATAAGGACGGCGTGAAAGACTCCGAGGAATCGACTACGGATTCCGGCACTCCAGAAGAGAACCCAGAAGAGGATAATCCGGAAGAAGAGCAATATAGTTTCCAAGATTCGGACCTTCCGGAAATCGAGCCGTTCTATGAACAGAAGTATCCGGATGGCATGCAAGGTGTCTGGAGTGATGCTAAGGCTGATTTCGAGAACAGCGAATTTGTGTCGTTCATGCAGTCGTTTGTCCCGAGCTTCTCTGGTAGCTGTCCGAGTTGGTCAATGAACTTTGCGATTGGCGCTCTGGCTAACTTCGGCACTATTCCTTTTCAGAGTCTCTGTTACATATTTGATTTCATCAAAGTCATCATGCTTGTGACGGCAGTATTCACTTGCCGCGCAATTATCTTTGGAGGCTGATATGGGCGGAATCTTCCAATTCTTTACTTCGCTACTGGCCAAGATATCGGCTGTTGCTAGCTGGTTGCTCGCCCTGGTCAAGCGGGTTTTCGATGACCTTTGGAACATCGTTACAGATGCGGCCTGCTGGGTGTTTGAGGGGCTTCTTGGTGTTGCTTCGTCTGCGTTGTCGGGGATTGATGCGCCGTTCAATCCGCAGACCTACTACGGACTGATTCCGGCTGAGGTCGGCAACATGCTCGGCGTGATCGGTGTTAGCCAGGCCCTGGCCATGATCGTTGCGGCCCTGCTGATTCGCTTCCTGCTGCAAACCATCCCGTTCGTTCGCTGGGGTTCCTGATCATGATTAACCTGTTGCTTGGCCAGCCTGGTGGCGGCAAATCCTATGAATCGGTGGCGTTCCATGTGATCCCGGCCGTGGTGCAGCAGGGGAGGAAAGTCATCACGAACCTGCCCCTTCGCCTGGATATGTGGGAACACTTCTTCCCCGGCTCGACGAAGCTGATCGAGATCCGCGGGAACTACCAGTTCGACGGCAAGCTACATCGGCCATTCAGCCGCGTTGAGGATTTCGGCGACACCTGGCGCAAGGACCTCGGCGACGGCAACGAACTCGGTCCGCTGTACATCATCGACGAATGCCACAAGTCGTTTCCCTTCAAGGGCACGCCGGTAGCAGTCGAGGAGTGGTTTGCCGAGCATCGTCACGAGGGTGCTGACGTGCTGCTGATTACCCAGTCGTACGGCAAAATCAGCTCGGCCATTCGTGACCTGGTGCAAGTGGTTTACCGCTGCAAAAAGGCTACGGCGTTCGGCAGTAATGAGAAATACATCCGCAAGGTTCAGGACGGTCTACGCGGCGAGGTGGTCAACACCTCGGTTCGTGAATACGAGTCCAAGTATTTCCCGCTCTACAAGTCGCACACGAAGAGCAACGGTGCGGTGCTGGAAGCGATGGCGAATGACATTGTGCCGCTGTGGAAACGCTGGCCGTTCAAGGGTGCGGCTATCTGCGTCGTGCTGTTCCTGTCGATCGTGGCCTACCAGCTGCTCAAGGATGACAAGAAAAAGCTGCCTCCGGCGCCGGCGAAGCCGGTTCAGGTTCAGCACCAGGAACAACCTGCGTCTCAGCCGCTGATGCCTGTGGCGCCAGCTGCCGATACGGCCCAGCCTCGCGGCCCTGAGCAGAAGATGCACCCGTACCAGGGCCTGTCTATGCACCTCCAGGCGCTGCTTAAGGGCAAACGCACTAGGGAAGGTGTCGAGGAGGATTTCCTGGGCGGCTACGTCACCATTGCGCAGAACGGCCAGGCCATCCGTCGCGTATCGTTCGATGACCTGCGTACCGCTGGCTACGAGATCGTCTACGAGTCCGCTACAGTCATCAGCCTGACGTACAAGGGCGTTGATGTCGGATTCGTCGTTGCCGACCTGCCGACTACTGGACTTGCTTCGAAAGTGGCTACAGCCGGCGTGACGAACTGATCGGATCGGGAGGGCTCCCGCTTGCGGGAGGGACCCGATCCGGGAAGGCATCCCGCCACCTGCAACACCTCAACGAACAACCCAATTGGTTGCCAGCTCGCCAAGGCCGGTGGCCGGCAGACTTGCCCTCGTAGTTGTTGCTGATAACCTTCGGCGACGATCAAACGAGGGTTTTTTATGGGCATGCAGGACAGGGATTGGTATCGGCAGGAGCTTAGGGAAAAGCGATATGAGGAGTATCAGCGCCAGGTTATCCCGATACCGACTGAGGACAAGCCTGTGCGACGCCAAATCGGTTCCGGCGTTTGGCTGCTTTTGGTCATGGTGATCGCCATCGTTCTTACCTTAGGCTTCGCATAATGGATGGCCTTATGTTGAGCTTCGTCTGGAAGATGCCTCCGGCTCCAGGCGGCGCGTAACATAGGGCCGATTATGCGCAAGCCCGACCCCCTCGAAATTCCGCAACACCTCATCAATCAAGCGCGGCTGTACGCTCCAGGGCGTACCGACCTCGATGCCGTCTGCCATCTGCTCGCCGAATACCCGAATCTCGCCTCTGAGGTGCGAAAGCTGCGTTCTCGCGTGGCTGAGCTGGATCGGGAGGGTGCTGACTTCGATTCGCGCCTGGAAGCATTGCAGGCGGCCTGTAGGGCGATTCTGGACCTGTGACGTAACGCCCCTCAGGAGCACGTCCGCGAGCATTGCGCCCGCCGCCGCTGAAAACTCCCTTCGCGCCATGATTACCCCTCGGGTGCCCACTGCGGCGCTACACAAAGCACGCCGTGGAGGCCATCTTCGGGCCTTCAACGCTCCGAGGAAAAAACTCGCCCATCTAGCCCGGCCGTCGTGGCGCATATGGTCGGGCCCGCTCTAATTCGGGCATTTCAAACCCCAGCAAACCCCTTCATGGGAGGTTCGGGGGATGTTTCTAAGCCCCTGTTTAGCGACAGTTGGGCCGTCATCAACAAGGAGTCACCTACATGAATGTTCTCAGCCTGAGCCACTTCCAGCAGCAAGCCGAATCCATCGCCAAACTGATCGCTGTAGGTGATCCCTACGGCCCCCTTGGCGAGGAACGCGAAACGAATCGGATGCTTGCTGAGGCAGGTATGGAAGGCGGCTGGACCGTCGATTGCTACCGCAATTGGTTCGCTGGTTTTCTGCGCTGTGCGCGTCGAATGCAGGTGATTTCGCCTGCTCAGGAATCCGATCTCTACGAGATCGTTCAATCGGCTGCCGAGCTGTACTGGTATCAGCACGGAAAGGGCGCCTGAGACGCCCGGTCGGGGTGGGGGTGCTGTTACACCCCCACTTTACCGCACGATCGCGCGGTGATTGTCCCAGCGACTAGTCCCTTCCAAGGACGGCTTCTTTGTACGCCTTGATGTCCTGAGCGCTTAGGTTGCTCAGGTGTTTCCACAGCAGCGCCCCGAGCAGGTCGGACTCTTTAACGTCCTCCTTGGTCTCCACGATCATCTTGATCCGCTTGCTCTGTAGCGCTTCTACAGCCTCATCCCGCAGACGATATGTTTTGGCCATGTGCCACCATCACGTGTGATTTCCGACGAGTATCATTTTTGCACGTGTTGCATTGTGATTTGTGATTCATGTATAAAGCACCGAAAGATCATTTGTGATTTTGCAACACGGTCACAAGTGACGTCTCTTTCGAGGTGCACGGATGTTCATCGACTGGCTTAGCGTTACTCAGGAGCACAACCACGACCTTCCGGTCGTGTGTGACGTGTTCACGCTGACCATCGATGCCAACACTCATGAGGTGCTCAGCACCCGCCAGCCCTGGTTCAAGCATGAGGGAAGCTACTCAACCTCGATCAGTATTAGCGTCCAGGGACGAAAGGTTCGCGTTGAAGGCAACCCCAGCAAGATCGACCGCCTCGACAACCTGTTCGGTTACGAAACGATTGAGCAGTGCATCGCGGTCTACAACCGCCTGCTTGCTGAATACGGACTGCCGCCATTCACCCGCTGCACTCAGGTTTCTCTGCGCGATGGCGCTTCCGGTGCCCGTGCTGGTGATTGGGTTTCGGATGGTTGCACCGTCGAGCGTATCGACCTGACCACAAACGTCGCTGTAGGGGAGGGCAACGTACTCGCTTACTTGCGCGGCCTCTCAACTCAACGAATCGGCCACTCGGTTGGCTATCTGTTCCCCAACGGCCGTACGGTCGATTGGACAGCTGGCGGCAAGAGAAAAGGGGGCGTGCGCCTCCAGTACCGCAAGGCCTACGACAAGGGCTTTGAAATGGCGGAACACGCCCGCCCGCGCATCCTGCGCATGTTTGGCGAGCAATCGCCGGAGCTGGCCTACATCGACCAGCTGATTTCCTACTGCAACCAGCATGGCGTTGTGCGGCAAGAACAGGAGCTCAAGCAAGAGTTCCTGGCTCGCGAAGGTCTTCGCTACTGGGGCCTGTTCAACGAATCCCGTCTCCGCACCATTCACGACGAATTCCTCGCGGTGGACAACAAGCTGAAGGTAACGGCCATGGACCTCGTAACCATCTCTGGGCAATTGCTCGCTGAGGGCATTGTCACTAGCACTTATGCCGCCAACATGACCGCGATGGTTGCGATCAATTGGAGCAACGGTCAGCCCTTCGACAAGGACAACCGCTCGCTCCAGAAGCATCGTGCACGCCTCCGCCAGATCGGTATCGATATCGCCAACCCCTGCGATACCAGCCGCTTCACGCCGGTCATCGTCCGCCAGGCTCGCGAAGTCACGAAGGTCTACGACCTGCCGATCCCCGCTTGGTATCGCCGTCCTGCTGGTCACCTGCAACTGGTGGCGGCATGAGAACCGTCAGCTTCCAGGGCACCGGCCTGAGCCATTCCCAGCGCCTGCGTATGGACCAGCAACAGGCGATTGCCCGTAGCTTCATCAATCCGATTCTCCAGGCCCAGGTCGACCAGACCATTCGCACCCTGGACGAGCGGAAAGAGCAGGGCGCCAAGTCCGAAAAAGTCTGGTTCCTGGACTACGAGGAAAAGGGCACTCCGTGTGTCGCTGAAATGGCGGGGTACACCCTGTGATTGCCGCCATCGTAGACCTGATCGTCGTCCTGATCCTGGGCGTCCTGGCCATCCACGCGCTGGGCGTGTGGGCCCGTTCTCCAGCTGCTCCGCGCAGCCCCAAATACCCCGCTGCTGGGAACCTCCCTCGACAGCACATTCCAGGGCAATTCCGCCCGATCACTAGCAAGAGGATTTAACCCATGCCGTTCGTATTCCTGGGCATCACCCGCGACGCTGGCACTTCGAAGAACACTCAGAAGCCTTACGACATCTGTCAGCTGCACTACGCCGACGACGCCAGCAACACCAGTCGTCCCGATCGCAAAGCCGCTGTCGGTCTGGAGGGCAAAACCATCGCTTGCAGCCCTGACGTGATCCTGAAATTCCAGCAGCTGCCGCCGCTGTCGGTGGTCAATTTCGAGTTCGAGCCGGACCCCCGAAGCATGGAGCGCAACCGTGTTTGCGGCTTCAAGTTGGTCAAGCAGTCCGAACAGGCCGCCTGATCATGGCCACCTGTCCCGAGTGCGGAGAAGAGTCCGCCCTGGACGACTGGGATCTGAGCTTCATTGACGGCGAACTTGAATGTCCGGCGTGCAATGAGTCGGTTCCAGAAGATGAACTTGGGGACGATTAAATGCCCGAGTCTCTAACAACTTTGACGGTTGACGGAGTTATTACCGTGTATACCGCAGGTTTCATGCTCACAGTCGCTGGTTGGGCTTTGGGCTGGAAAATAGGCGTCATTATCGGCGTCATTCGCAAACTCTGAGGAGAAACAAAATGGATGCAATCTTCGCTGCTGTAGACCTCGCTGAAGTCGCTACCTGGGTAGCTGCCACTGGCGTTCTGGTGATCGGTATTACCATGGCGTTCAAGGGCATCGACCTGGGCAAGCGCGGCGTCAAAAAGGCCTAAGTTGGCCAGGGGAGGGGATAGCAATATCCCCTCTAAACCTTATGGAACAATTAGCGATTACCCCGGCGGATATAGCCATGCTCGCTTACTCGCTGGTGTTTATCGGCGGAGTGATTGGCGGATGGGCATTTGTTATCGGTATGCAGCAGCGCTAATCGCGCTGTTTGTTTTCTCCCCCGCTGCGCTCGCAACGCAGCGCGTCAAAGTTGACCCCTATATCAAGGCCGGCCCTGGTTACACAGCGGCAACTGGCTCTGTTACCGGTTATGTGCCGACCAAATCCAATCAGGACTTGTTACTTGAAGCTGAGCGAAAAGGCTGGCTTGGCAATGGTTCTGCAAAAACTCCTGTGACGGTAAAGCCGAAGGTCAAAGTCCCTATTTCTGGTGTTGCTGGAAAGTTGAAGAACCTCGTCAAACTCAATCCGGCCCAGGTGATGCTTCACGCTGCGACTACTGCTGCTGTTAATTCTGTCGGCTGGGTGATGGATGAGGGTTCTAAGACAATTAAGAAAGAGGTCAAGAACTACGAAAACGCGCCGATCGCGACGTTTTACTGGCGGGGTGCTCCGGAGACTGGGGTTTATGTCTATGGCGTATCGGCTACGGCGGCTTGCCAGCAATTCGTGGGTTACAAGCCTCAGTGGTTGTCCCTTATTGGCGTCGAGTCGGTTAGTGCCACCGTAAAGAACTGCCGTCTTCAGAGTACGGGTGGTCCTTTCCTTATGAGCATCAATCGTTTTGGCACCTGTACTGCGCCGTACGTGTTAGACGGTGATCAGTGCCGTCGTGAATCTGGTACTACGAAGGTGGACCTGCAGGAATCTGACTATGCCTCCCTGGACCCGGTGATCACGGCCGCGACAGCCGGTTTCATCCGCGACATCCTCCAGCAGTCCTGTGAAGGGTCGTTGAACCCGCAGGGCTGCTATGACGATCTTCAGAAGCAAGCGCCTCCAGCTGTTAGTGGCCCGGCATCTGTTGCTGGTCCGGCTTCCTCAACTACTGGTACGTATACAAAGCCTGACGGCACTCCCGGAACGACTTCCAGCACAACCACCACGAATTACAATATTCGTTACGGTGATAATTATTTTGACTACGACACCGTAACTAATACCGCTAATTATAAGGACGGCGTGAAAGACTCCGAGGAATCGACTACGGATTCCGGCACTCCAGAAGAGAACCCAGAAGAGGATAATCCGGAAGAAGAGCAATATAGTTTCCAAGATTCGGACCTTCCGGAAATCGAGCCGTTCTATGAACAGAAGTATCCGGATGGCATGCAAGGTGTCTGGAGTGATGCTAAGGCTGATTTCGAGAACAGCGAATTTGTGTCGTTCATGCAGTCGTTTGTCCCGAGCTTCTCTGGTAGCTGTCCGAGTTGGTCAATGAACTTTGCGATTGGCGCTCTGGCTAACTTCGGCACTATTCCTTTTCAGAGTCTCTGTTACATATTTGATTTCATCAAAGTCATCATGCTTGTGACGGCAGTATTCACTTGCCGCGCAATTATCTTTGGAGGCTGATATGGGCGGAATCTTCCAATTCTTTACTTCGCTACTGGCCAAGATATCGGCTGTTGCTAGCTGGTTGCTCGCCCTGGTCAAGCGGGTTTTCGATGACCTTTGGAACATCGTTACAGATGCGGCCTGCTGGGTGTTTGAGGGGCTTCTTGGTGTTGCTTCGTCTGCGTTGTCGGGGATTGATGCGCCGTTCAATCCGCAGACCTACTACGGACTGATTCCGGCTGAGGTCGGCAACATGCTCGGCGTGATCGGTGTTAGCCAGGCCCTGGCCATGATCGTTGCGGCCCTGCTGATTCGCTTCCTGCTGCAAACCATCCCGTTCGTTCGCTGGGGTTCCTGATCATGATTAACCTGTTGCTTGGCCAGCCTGGTGGCGGCAAATCCTATGAATCGGTGGCGTTCCATGTGATCCCGGCCGTGGTGCAGCAGGGGAGGAAAGTCATCACGAACCTGCCCCTTCGCCTGGATATGTGGGAACACTTCTTCCCCGGCTCGACGAAGCTGATCGAGATCCGCGGGAACTACCAGTTCGACGGCAAGCTACATCGGCCATTCAGCCGCGTTGAGGATTTCGGCGACACCTGGCGCAAGGACCTCGGCGACGGCAACGAACTCGGTCCGCTGTACATCATCGACGAATGCCACAAGTCGTTTCCCTTCAAGGGCACGCCGGTAGCAGTCGAGGAGTGGTTTGCCGAGCATCGTCACGAGGGTGCTGACGTGCTGCTGATTACCCAGTCGTACGGCAAAATCAGCTCGGCCATTCGTGACCTGGTGCAAGTGGTTTACCGCTGCAAAAAGGCTACGGCGTTCGGCAGTAATGAGAAATACATCCGCAAGGTTCAGGACGGTCTACGCGGCGAGGTGGTCAACACCTCGGTTCGTGAATACGAGTCCAAGTATTTCCCGCTCTACAAGTCGCACACGAAGAGCAACGGTGCGGTGCTGGAAGCGATGGCGAATGACATTGTGCCGCTGTGGAAACGCTGGCCGTTCAAGGGTGCGGCTATCTGCGTCGTGCTGTTCCTGTCGATCGTGGCCTACCAGCTGCTCAAGGATGACAAGAAAAAGCTGCCTCCGGCGCCGGCGAAGCCGGTTCAGGTTCAGCACCAGGAACAACCTGCGTCTCAGCCGCTGATGCCTGTGGCGCCAGCTGCCGATACGGCCCAGCCTCGCGGCCCTGAGCAGAAGATGCACCCGTACCAGGGCCTGTCTATGCACCTCCAGGCGCTGCTTAAGGGCAAACGCACTAGGGAAGGTGTCGAGGAGGATTTCCTGGGCGGCTACGTCACCATTGCGCAGAACGGCCAGGCCATCCGTCGCGTATCGTTCGATGACCTGCGTACCGCTGGCTACGAGATCGTCTACGAGTCCGCTACAGTCATCAGCCTGACGTACAAGGGCGTTGATGTCGGATTCGTCGTTGCCGACCTGCCGACTACTGGACTTGCTTCGAAAGTGGCTACAGCCGGCGTGACGAACTGATCGGATCGGGAGGGCTCCCGCTTGCGGGAGGGACCCGATCCGGGAAGGCATCCCGCCACCTGCAACACCTCAACGAACAACCCAATTGGTTGCCAGCTCGCCAAGGCCGGTGGCCGGCAGACTTGCCCTCGTAGTTGTTGCTGATAACCTTCGGCGACGATCAAACGAGGGTTTTTTATGGGCATGCAGGACAGGGATTGGTATCGGCAGGAGCTTAGGGAAAAGCGATATGAGGAGTATCAGCGCCAGGTTATCCCGATACCGACTGAGGACAAGCCTGTGCGACGCCAAATCGGTTCCGGCGTTTGGCTGCTTTTGGTCATGGTGATCGCCATCGTTCTTACCTTAGGCTTCGCATAATCTATATTATGTTAAACCAGATGCTATGTCATAGATGTTCATGAGTAGCTTAAGGCGCCCTGTCCTAAAGTTCTCTGAACTAAAGATTCACATTTTTGGGAACTACAGATTCACATTGGAAACGCCGACTCCGTTTTGAATCTGTAGTTCACGAATTGGCCGTTACTACCAGCTTTCCTCTCCATCGGCGCCACTCGACACATCCTGTTGCAATCCTCGTCAACGGCGCCGCGCACGTAGACGACCTACTCGCCCGGGATTAGCATGAGTTTGACCATGCCCCCCGTTTCGGGCCGAAGCTGCGTGCTGCATGCGAGGGTTTGGCGCGCCAGGTTTCGGAGAGATTCGCGCCGTAATTGAGCGTGCCGGTTGGGCCGATCTCTAGGCTCGATGTGTAAGCATCCGTGTAGCTCAGCTGCTGACTGGATCCGCGATCCAACTCCAGTGAGGGAGATTCCGATGTGACCGTGCCTTACGAGCGCACCAGAGCCGTAATCCAGACCGGTGAGTTCCTGAAACGACTGGAGCAAGATGTGTCGCTGAGCGAAGACATCCGCGGTATGGCAAATCAGCTTTTGCGGCATTACCCAAGCAAGGCGGAGGTGCTTTTGCAGGGACTGCTTGAAGAAAGTCGTCCGGCTGACGTGCGGATTTCACCCTTCTTTAGTTCCTCACCCACCTACCACCCGATGGAGCCCCCCATCGTGTCCCGAGTGTGGCGTAGCCTGCGCAGAAAGGTGGCGCTGTCGTTGTTCAGCTGATCAGTGGTTTGGTCGAAGGGGCTGGGGGGAGGAATCAGCATGTCGAAGTCTCCGCAGCCTCTCTTTGAAAGCCTCGCCCGATTTAATGAACTCAACTTTCAGACACTCGGACTGTCAGCCGAGCTCCCCGTCGTGCGCGACTTCCTGGAAGGTTTCCCGGCAGTGTGCCGGGCCATAGAGGGCTACGTTGTCGTCCGCTCGTTCCTAAGGGTTCACAGCGGAAACCAGGCGACCTTCGCATCGTATCGGACCCATGTTGAGCGCTTACTGCTGTGGTCGCTGCTAGTTGCGCACAAGCCGCTCCTGGACCTGCAGAGCTACGATGCCAAGGACTACGTAGAGTTCTACCTGAATCCCACGCAGGACTGGGTTGGGCCTGTGGTGAAGTCCAGGTTCTTGCGTATCGGCGGCAGGGCGAGGCGGGCAACGGATACCTATATCCTCAATGTCAAATGGCGGCCGTTCAATGTCACCAGGCCTACGCGAGAACCTACGGGGGCTGCACAGCTGACCACTCCCCTACCCTGTCCTCCCTACCTGAAGTCCTTGGCGGATGTTGCTCACTCGATTGCGGTGTGCGGAAGCTTCTTCCGCTATGCCATCAGTGAGGGGCTGACCGAAATCGACCCCTTCATAGCTGTCAAAGACAATCCAAGCTACAAGCAGCACCAAACCACGAACGTGGCCGCGCGCTCCTTGAGCAAGGTGCAGTGGCTCTATGTGATTGAGACGGCAGAAGCGATGGCCTCGGAAGACGTGAGGCATGAGCGAACACTGTTTCTGGTTGCAACGATATTTGCCCTATACCTGAAAGTATCAGACTTGGCAGGCCACGGTCCCCATTCGCCGACCATGGGCGACATTCGTTGCGACGCTGCCGGGAGCTGGTGGTTCTATCCGCAAAACACGGGCGGAACAAAGGGACGAATCAGCCTGCGTGGCGAGTATGTCCAGAATTACCTGGTACGTTACCGTCGTCATCTGCAGCTGCCCCCTCTGCCCTCAGATGATGAAAAGACTCCCTTGATCAGCACCCTCAAGGGTCGCGCAGGCTTATCCGACCGTCATATCCGCCTGTTGCTGCAAGACGTGTTCGATCGGGCCTTGGCGCGAATGCAGGAGGAAGGTTGGAATGATCAGGAGATCGACCACTTGCGCTCCGCATCACTCCAGTGGTTGCGCTACACATCGGCCACCTTTGATGCGCCGCACCGGGAACCAACGGATTTGCAGGCGGACCTTCGGCTCCAACCCTTAACGTCCTACTCCGCTAGTTCCGATCAACGTCGAGCGCTCTCTATTAAGGGCTTGCGACTTAAGGAGTGATTGACGGATACATTGTCGTAGAAAAGCGAAATAGGCCTCGTCCCAGCCGTTTTCTGCCAACCGGCTGATTGGCAAGCCAGCTGCCATACGAGCCAGATGCGGGGTGCATGCCGGCTTGCTGACGGGCAACTTAGGACGAGAACTTAAACCTGTTCCACTTGACGATAAATGATGCATTCGGCAGTGTTGCTCTCAATCGCGCCCGATCCTCTGGTGCTGGCAAGTCCGGCATTACGCTCGGGCCTTCTCATTTCTTAGGCAAGAAAGGCGGCGTATGAAGGCGCGGTGATGAGCGGAGCTCATATCCGCGGCGCGGGCAGTTGATCACCTCAGACCAGCCGTCTCAGTTATCGAAAACTGGGCGAAAAGCCTTTTCGATAGCAACCATTGAGTCTACCTGAGACATGACTTTCTTCTGTTCCATGCTCACGAGCAACGGGCTCCCCTCCTCCTCCGATTGACGTTCCAGCTTGCTGACACGGGCGTAGCCCAAACGCCGGTAATCCTGACCAGATGTGGTGACTGATGGCAATTCTGCAGCGGCTCCCCACGGCTTTCTACGACCCGTGTGCGTGACGCCCGTGGTGCTAATAGATGCGTAGCCTCTTCTATCATTAGGTAGAAGGGTTTTCTTAGCTGACCAGCTAAACAGCCTCTAGAAGATAAATTTCCATGACATCGGTTTCTCACGCGCTGGGCTCATCTGTGTTCGAAGGCAAGATGCTTAGCCTCCTCATAGCCGCGCTTTCCGAAGCCTTAATGGGTACAGCCAACGTAGAACCTGGTCCTGATGCTTCTTTTTCGACCATCAACTCTACGGACGCTCTACTCACTCTGAAAGGTAAAGGAGAGTCCGTTGTGGTGGTTGTCGAAGTGCTTCGCAACGCCTACCCACGGGATGTCAGGCGAGCGATCTGGAGCCTGAATGAGTTCAAGCCTCAGAACCGCAGTCTGATTCGGTTGATCGCTGCTGAAACCCTAAGCCCGGGGGCAAAGCAAACGCTGAAGGACCACGGCTTCGCCTACTTCGAGAAGAGTGGCAGCCTGTACCTTCGCTCAAGGCGTTGGTTCATCAACATCGAGCGCCCTTCAAAAGCACCTGCGAAACCGTCCATCGTCCCTCTCTTCACTGTGGCTCGTGAAGATGTGGTGCATGCGCTACTCATGCACACGCATCAGTGGATGACTGGCAGCGAGCTTGCCGGACTGGCAAAGACCTCTTCGTATACTTGTTCGGTGGTGCTGCAGGAGCTTGAGCGACGGGAGTGGTGTGAGTCGAGCGGTGGCGGGCCGACCAAACGCCGCCGGCTGGTGAAGCCCGCGGAGTTGCTCGACGCCTGGGCGGAGCATTGGACGCAGCGGAAAGAACAAAAGGCGAAGGGCTACCTCTTCGTTGAAGACTCGAAGTACCTTCTCAGTGAAGCAGCCAACCGGATCTACGAGGCGGGGCTTGCATCCAAGTGCGTCTTGACCGGCCCGGCTGCGGCAAACGAATTTGCTCCTCTTCTGACAGAGGTCGGCTCGATTGACTTGATTGTTCCGCCAGGGATGACATTGGCGGTGATGCAGGCTCTCAAGCTGAAACCGATGGTCAGAGGGGCGAATGTGTCGATCGTGGAACGCGAGGCATCGATCCTGCTTGGCCAACCTTTCAAGAACAATTCGTGCCACTTCGCGAGCCCCTACATACTCTACCTGGACTTGCTGGATGGTCGCGGCAGGAACAAGGAACTGGCTGAACACCTCAGGGTGAAGCTGGAGCAGACGTGGCCAACATGAAACAGAGGATAGCCAGCGGGTAAGCGGCTTACCCCTGCGTCCGTCTGGCTCGTGGAGACTTGAAGGTAGCATTCTCCAAACATGCCCTTAAGCGCGACACAGAAGCGTTGATTTGCACCCACCCAAGACGTCAAAAGCATGTCTCGCGATGACCGCTAACTTGTCGCTACACGGTCGCCGTGCGGGGAAGCGCCACGATGATCACCGACAGAGCCCCATGCTCATTTTCGAGATAGTTCCCGCCGGCCCAGCCGACAGCTAGTTGCTGATAGCCCACCTCAATGACGTCGGTACAACAGATCAGCTCCAGGGAATCACGCGCCTTTGTCTCAAAGATCTCGGGGGCTCTTCGTCAGGATTCTGCCAGGCGGCTGGGCGTTTCTTGGCATTCTCCTCAGACTCATCCAATTCCAGAATACGAACCGCACCCCCAGTATTTGGTGCTGGCGCCGATAAAATCGTTGCGTCGTTGGTTCAGTCAATGTCGCTTGCGTCGTTGGCCAACGCGGGCATTTCACGCTTGATGTGCAGAAGGTTTTGCTTGACCCTGCTGAGCAGATCCACGAACTGCTGACGCTCAGTCTGGCTCAGCCCTTCGAGAATGCGTTCGCTCATCTCGTTGCTTTCAGCGGTCATCGTCCGAATGAGCTGCTTGCCCTTGTCCGATAGGTAGATGCGCTTGACGCGTCGGTCCACTGCATCCGATCCGCGCACGACCAACTCCGACTCCTCGAGCCGATCGATGAGGCTGCCGAGTGCTGCCTTGCCGATTTCAAGCATGTTGGCCACATCGCTCTGGGTCATTCCGTCATGGCGTGAGACACACGCCAACACCCACCACTGCGAGCGGGTGACACCGAGCGGCTTCATGAACTCATCGAAGACGGTGCGGCGCAGCCGAGAAACGTCGTGCATGAGAAAGCCAAGACGCTGCTCCCAGTTCACATCCTTGAGGATTTTACTTTCCGTCTTGCTGGAAGTTTTGCTCTTCTTCGAGGCCCCAGGCTTTGGTGCCGAGATGATTTCCATCGCATCGACTCGCATAAATTCTAGACACTCCGGATTTATTAAGATGGAGAGTTTTTCCATCAACTCTTGGCTCAGGGCACGCCGATGTGCTGAGCGGTTGAGCTGCAGAGTCTCAACGGCGCCTTCGCGGCGAAGTAGCAGGAGGGCCAATTCCGCAATCCTATTTGTTGAGGAATGCCTCGAAAGCAGCCTGGGCCTCATCTGATGCGCAGCAGTCAAGGAATTCACGTTCTTCGGCAGCCATTGCAGCGTTCAGCGTGCTACGTCTGTGACTTGCCAACAGCGCCTTGGTCTTGCTCAGTGCTCGGGAAGGCAGCTGCGCGAGAGCTTCTCCACGCTTAATCGCCACTTCAAGGGCTCTGCCCTCCTCCACTACTTCATTTATCAGGCCAATCTCCCGTGCCAGGTCGGCCAGGAAAGGCTCGCCGAAGAACAGCAAGTTGCTCGCCACCTTGCTGCCCGAGAGCAGCGGCAGCAAATAGGTAGCACCGCCTTCAGGACATAGCCCCAGTCCCACGAAAGGCAGGCGGAAGGTGCTGCCCTTGCCGCCGTAGGCAAGGTCGCAATGCAACAACATGGTCGTTCCGATTCCGATGGCGTAGCCCTCGATCGCTGCGATCACCGGCTTGCTCACCCCAGCAAGAATGCGCAGGAAGTCGATGCCGGGTACCGATTCCGCGCCCTTCAGCAGGCGAAAGTCCGACAGATCGTTGCCTGCGGTAAAGTGCTTGCCCTCTCCGCTCAGAACTATGACCCGGATGGCGTCGTCCTGGTCGGCTGCCAGCAGTACCTCTCCCAATCTTGCATAGGTCGCAACGTCCAGCGCATTGCGCCGCTCGGGGCGGTTGATGCTGATCTGGCAGATACCATCTGCTGGTTTAGCGACCAGAACTCCGCCGCTCATCAGGACAGTCCTACCACGGGGATCACCGCACCGTGGATGGCGCTGGCGCGCTCGGAGGCAAGGAAGCCGATCACGTCCGCCAGTTGCCGAGTGGACACCCACTTGCTGGCGTCGGCGTCCGGCATGGCTCCACGGTTCGCTGGAGTGTCGATGATGCTAGGTGCCACGGCATTCACATTGATACCCCGCTCGCGCAGCTCCTGGGCCATGGACTCGGTAACACGCGCCACCACGCTTTTCGACGCACAGTAAGCGCCCATGCTCCCCTTGCCGCTGCTGGCGGAAGCCGCCGAGACGTTGACAATCTTGCCACCTCCAGCCGCCAGCATACCCGGCACCACTGCCCGGCAAGCATTCAGGGTGGTAGACACGTTCATGTCCATCATGCGCTCCCACACGGAAGCGTCGGCGTCGTGTACATCCACACCCATGGCAAACCCACCGGCGATATTGCAGAGCACTGCCGCCGGACCATGGGCCTCTATAGCACCACCCAGCGCCGCCAGGGTCGCCGAAGCATCGGTCAGATCAGCTACCACGAAATGCAGAGTACCGGTTGCCCCTTCATAGGCCGAGCGAAGCACCGCTTCGTTGCAGTCCACAAGCAGCAGCCGATGGCCTTCCTCGATGAAGGCATGGGCAACCGCACGCCCGAGGGCGCCAGCGGCGCCTGTAACCACGACCAGACTGGACATTCATGAACCTCCTTACGCCTTATATAGCTGACCCATAGTCAGCTTGATTATTCCCCTCGCAGAATGCCTGAAGCACAGAAGACATAGGGGATCCCGATCATTCAGGCTTAGCTCGTAGGACGCTTGCCTCGGAAGGAACTATACAACAAAAATAACAGTGTGTTAGTTTTAATCCCAAGCGAGCGAGCCATAGATGGCTGGGCGGAACCTGACGCATGATGCAAGGCAACGCCAACGCCCCCTGGAGAACCCCATGAGCACTGCTTCGAACCGAATCCTTCCCGAGCTGGACAGCCTGAACCGCTTCTTCTGGACCAGCGGTGCAGATGGCCAGTTGCGCGTCCTGCGCTGCGCCGATTGCCGCTTCTGGCTGCACCCGCCGGGAATCGTTTGCCCCAAGTGCCTGAGCCGGAACCTCGCTCCCGAGACCGTTTCGGGCCTGGGCACCATCGAAGCCCTGACCGTCAACCACCAACCTTGGAGTCCGGGCCAGGAAGTTCCCTACACCGTCGCCATCGTCAGTCTCGACGAGCAGCAAGGTCTGCAACTGACGACCAATATCGTTGGCTGCCCACCCGAATCCGCCTTCATCGGCCAACGGGTGAAGGTGGTCTTCGAGGCGGCGGAGGACGTGTACCTCCCCCTCTTCACTCCAGCCTGAGAGAGTCCGCATGCAAGCCGATCACGCTGAAGACCTCGCCAGCATCCGCGAACAGGCCCGACGCCTGCTCCAGGACCAGGCGACACCCGAGCACCTGAAATCACTGCTCAACGAGCCCGGCAGCTTCGACCGGGTGCTCTGGCACCATGCCGTCGAGCAGGGCTGGCCGTCCGTGGCTATTCCGGAAAGTGCCGGAGGTCTGGGACTCGGCTGGAGCGGCCTTGCCGTGATCTGCGAAGAACTGGGTCGGCTCACCGGCTCCCTGCCCCTGATTGGCAATACCCTCGCCGCCCATGCCCTGATTCATGCCGGTAGCGATGAACACCAGGCATTGATTGACTCCCTGACTAGCGGTGACGCCATCGCCACTCTGGCGCTGGCCGATCCCTCCGAAAGCGGCCTCTGTGGAAGCAGCTCGGCCCAGGTGCGCAACGGTCGTATCAACGGCGAGAAGGCCCTGGCTGCTTTCGCTGCCGTCGCCGACATCGCGCTTGTTCAGGCCGGCAATGAACGCGGCAATGGACTCTACCTCGTTCGTCTCGACCAGCCGGGCGTACAACGTCGCTTGGTAGAAGGCTTCGATAACTCCCGCGCAACGGCGTTGCTTCAATTCATCCAGGCGGAGGTCACCCCTCTCGGCGGCGCCGAACTGCTTGGTGAAATCGGCAATCTTGCCGCCCTAGCCACTGCCTTCGAACAGATTGGCGGCACCCAGGCCTGCCTCGACATGGCCTGCGACTACGCTCGCGAACGCCGCGCCTTTGGCCAGCCTATCGGTGGTTTCCAGGGCATCAAGCACAAGCTCGCGGAGATTTACTGCCTGCTGGAGATCGCCAGGGGCTGTGCCAGTGACGCCCTGGATGCGTGGGAACAACAACAGCCCACGAGACGACAACTGACCTCCTCCGCGCGCATTGCCGCCATTCGCGCCTACAACCTGGCCGCCCAGGAGAACCTCCACGTGCACGGCGGCATGGGCGTGACCTGGGAAGCCATGCCTCACCACTTCTACCGGCGCTCTCGCAGCCTGGCCCTGGAACTAGGCAGCCTCGCCTACTGGCGTGAGCGCCTCTTGGCTGATCTTGGACTCGAATCCGCAACCGCGCTGGTGGGGTGAACAACATGAATCATGAACTCAAGCTCTATCGCGAACGCGCCCGGGCCTGGCTAGCCGAGCACGCGCCCCGATACTCGGGCCAGGCCCGCCACGGCCTGCCCTTCGAGGATGACCTGGCCCTGGCCCGGGCCTGGCAGGCCCACAAAGTCCAGCATGGCTACGGTTGCATCACCCTGCCCCGCGAGTTTGGCGGCGCAGGTGGCAGCGAGCTGGAAAAGGTCATCTTCTGCGAAGAGGAAATGCGCTACGACCTACCCCTGGTCTACTTCAGTATCAGCCTGAACAACCCGTTGCCGATCTTCCTGCGCTATGCGCCGGACGCGTGGAAACAGAAACTGGGACCGGCCACCGTGCGCGGTGAACTGATCTGGTGCCAGTTGTTCTCCGAGCCCTCGGCTGGTTCCGACCTCGCCTCATTGCGTCTGAAAGCCGTGCCTACGGAAGGCGGCTGGCTGCTCAGCGGCCAGAAGGTCTGGACCAGTTGGGCGCAGATTGCCGACTGGGGAGTGGTGGTCGCCCGTACTGACCCCAGCCTGCCTAAGCACGCCGGCCTCACCTACTTCTTCCTCGATATGAAGTCGCCGGGCATCACAGTCCAGCCAATTCACCGCCTGGGCGAGGAAAAGGACCTCAACGAGGTCTTCTTCGATGAAGTCTTCGTCCCTGACGAGCAACGCTTGGGTGAGATCAACGGCGGCTTCAAGGTGGCGGTCGAGACGCTGATGATCGAACGCTACGCCGTCACCGACGAGTCTGGCTACGGCCCCACCCTGGAAAACTTCGTCGACCTGGCTGGTAATGCCCGTCTCAACGGCCGGCCAGCGCTGGAGGACGGCGAAGTACGCGCACGCATCGCCGAAGTCTTCGTCGAGCGCCAAGGCTTGCGTGCCATCCACCGTCGTGCCCTTGAAGCCTTTGCCCGCGGTCAGGCTCCCGGGCCAGAAGGCGCTATCCGCAAGCTGCTGCTGGGTCGCACCCGACAGTCACTGGGTGCTATGGCCATGGACATGCTGGGCGCCAATGGCGCGCAACTGGCCCCTCATGGGCACGCGGTAACTGACTTCGCGCGCGCCTGGCTGGATCCCAGTCTGCGCATTGCCGGCGGAACCGACGAGTTGTTGCTCAACACCCTGGCTGAACGGGTCCTGGGGTTACCCCAGGACCATCGGCCGGACAAGGGCATTCCCTTCAACGCCGCGCCCAAGTAAGGCCGGGCCACGGCTGAACTCTGTCCGCCGCCCCCACACCGGGCGGCGTATGCGACACCCGCTAATAACAGGAGCGGAACCACCGCTCGCAGCAAACAGGACTGAACCCATGCATTTCACACTGGATCAGGAAGACGAACACTTCCGCCAGGAGGTCCGCGCCTTCCTCAAGGACAACCTCCCGACAGACCTGGCCGAGCGCAACCGCCGTGGCTATCACCCGTTGCGCGAGGACATCCGTCAATGGACAAAGATCCTCAACCGCCAGGGCTGGTCCGGCGCCAACTGGCCCAAACACTGGGGCGGCACTGGCTGGTCGCCGGTACGCCAGTTCATCTTCGATGAAGAGTGCTTCCTCGCCGGCGCACCGCCGGTGGATACCGCCGGGTTCAAGATGATCGGCCCGGTGATCATGACCTTCGGCAGCGAAGCCATGAAACAGGAGTACGGCCCACGCATCCTCAACGGCGATGTGTACTGGGGCCAGGGTTTTTCCGAGCCCAACGCCGGTTCCGACCTGGGCTCGCTCAGCACTCGTGCCGACCGCGTCGGCGACGAATATGTGATCAACGGCCGCAAGATCTGGACCTCCTTCGTCGAGACCGCGGAAATGATCTTCGTCCTGGTGAAAACCGACCCCGAGGCTCGCCAACGCGGCATTTCCATGATCCTGGTGGACCGTAAGGCCCCCGGCGTGACCATCCGCCCGATCTACGACATCGGTGAGAGTCACAGCCTCAACGAAGTCTTCTTCGACGATGTGCGGGTGCCGCTGACGAACTTGGTAGGCGAGGAAGGCAAGGGCTGGACCTACGCCAAGTTCCTCCTGGAGAACGAGCGTGCTTTCAGTGCCGAGTGGCCGCGTAACAACGCCAACCTGGCTCGACTGCGCAAGTTCCTCAATCTCAGGCAGGCCGATGGCCACCGTCTGATTGATCGCCCTGGTTTCGCCAGCCGCCTGGCCCAACTGGAGACCGACCTGCTCGCCCTGCGTTGGCTCTCCCTGCGTGCCCTGCACGAAAAAGCCGGTGGCCAGAGCAAGCTACCGGTGGGCTCGCTGCTGAAAATCCGTGGTTCGGAGCTCCTGCAGAAGATCGGCGAACTGCAAGTCGAAGCACTGGGGTGCTACGCCAGTTACGTCTACCCGGACCCATTGGGTGACTCCAGCCTCGAAGAAACCTGGGCCCCTGGCCCGGACTACGCGCCCGGCATCATGGCCGACTACTTCTACCGCCGCGCCACGACCATCTACGGCGGGGCCAACGAGGTCCAGCGCACCATCATCGCCCGTTCATTCCTGGAGCTCTGAGCCATGGATTTCCAACTCAACGAAGAACAGAGCATGTTGCAGAACAGCGTCCGCCGGTTCATGGAGGACAACTGCGCATTCGACAAGCGCGCCTCGGTGGTCGACAAGGGCTCCTTCGACTCGGGCCACTGGCAACAACTGGCCGACTTGGGGCTGCTGGGGCTGACAGTGCCGGAGGAGTTCGGCGGGATGAACTGCACGGCAGTCGAATCCGCTCTGGTGATGGAAGAAATCGGCCGGGTACTCTGCGTGGAGCCCTACTGGGCTGTGGCGGTTCTGGCTGCCCAGACCCTGGTCGCCACCCGTGACGCCAAGGCCGCACCATTGCTCCAGGCACTCTGCCTGGGCGAAGTACTGCCGGTACTGGCGCACGAAGAAGCCGAAGCGCGAGGTAACACGGCCCTGGTGCAGACCCGTGCCACCGCCATCGATGGCGACCGTTGGCACCTCAATGGCGAGAAGGTCGCGGTGGTGGCGGGCAACGTCGCCGAACTGCTGATCGTCTCTGCCCGTACCAGCGGCAATCACGACAGTGAACAAGGTATCAGCCTGTTCCTGGTGGACCCCAAAGCGCCGGGCGTGGAACGTCGCGATGTGCGCTTGATCGACAACCGTTGGGCCAGCCACCTTTACTTGCGCAACGTGGAGGTTAGTCAGAAGAACCTGCTGGGTGTCGCCGGCCTCGGCCTCGCCGCCCTGCGCCATGGCATCGAGCAGGCCACGGCGGCGCTCTGCGCCGAAGCCGTTGGCGTCATGGAGCGTTCCCTCTGGATCACCCGTGACTACTTGAAAATCCGCAAGCAGTTTGGCCAGTTGCTGGGGGACTTCCAAAGCCTGCAGCACCGCATGAGCGAGATGCTGATCGAGCTTGAACTGTCTCGTGGAATGCTTCACTACGCCCTCTCCAGCCTGGACAAGGGGCCGGCCGAACGTGCCCGCGCACTGTCGGCGGCCAAAGCCCATATCGGCAAGAGTGGTCACTTCGTTTGCGGCCAGGCCATCCAGCTGCACGGTGGTATCGGCGTCACCGAGGAATACGTGATCGGCCATTACTTCAAGCGCATGACGCTGATCAACAGTGCCCTTGGCAGCAGCATGCACCACTTCGAGCAGCTGGCAGCCCAGGAGAGGTCAGCCGTCGCCTGAGCACGAGTGCAAGCCCGGGCGTCGATTGCTGTCCGGGCATATCGAGCACCCTCCAACGCCGCTGGAGGGTGCTCCTTCACAAGGCATGCTCGGGTTCGCCCGGCCATGCCTTGTTTTTTTTGGGGAACAAGCAGGCCCTCCCCCTACATATCTCAGCATCGCTGAGAGGACGCCTGCACTGCTCAAGCAAATCGGCGCAACACCTCGGCCAGCAACTCTGGATGGGACACAAAGGGCTCGTGAGGCGTATCGATCGCAATCACATCTTCACAACCCAGACGCTCGGCAAAGCGCCGCTGCCAGTCTGGCGGCAGGATATCGTCTCGCAAGGTCAGGATGTAGCTTGCCGCAGTTCCGACTTCCTGGTAACCCCGCCGCGACACCGGTTCGAACTGGGCCGCAGGCGGCGTGCGGTCTTGACTGACTTCATTGAGCAGCCATGTCAGTTGTACGGGACTGAGATCGCGACCGAAAATGGCAACGCTAAGCGCCTCGGGTGACGTGGTCGCCAGATCAACTGGCCAACCCACCTGCTCCGGATTTTCGCCCTGCCGCGTCGTTCCCAGCATCTCCATGATGGTCTGGCCTTCCTTTGGCGCAGCGGTGGTCAGGTAGACCAGGCGCGAGAAGAGCGAGGGGTCCTCCACAGCCATCATCGGCAGCAGCACACCTGCGATGGAGTGACCGACCAGGACACCGCCCTGCACTCCTTGGGCTCGAAGCTCGTCATTCAGCTCCCGAGTGATATCGGCCAGCGACGCGTCCTGTGGATCGCGATGACGCTTGCGCCCACAGCCTGGCATATCAAGCGCGATAATGCGGTCGAAGGGATGTCCACCGGCACCCAGTGTTTCGATCAGCGGTTCCCAGCACCAGGAACCATGCTGACCGCCGTGGAGGAAGATCAGGTCTGCCATTCTGGTTGCTCTTCTCCCAGGAAATGAACATGGCCGGACATCCCATTACCAGGATGTCCGGCCATTCATTCAAGCAATCAGCCGTAGACTTCGAACAGCCCGGCTGCGCCCATTCCGCCGCCCACGCACATGGTTACCACCACGTAGCGCACACCACGACGTCGGCCTTCCAGAAGCGCGCTGCCCACCAGGCGCGAACCGGTCATGCCGAAAGGATGACCCAGTGCAATGCCACCACCATTGACGTTGAAACGCGCAGGGTCGATGCCCAACTTGTCACGGCAGTAGAGCGCCTGGCAGGCGAAAGCCTCGTTCAGCTCCCAGAGACCGACGTCGCCCACGGTCAGGCCATGCTTCTTCAGCAGTTGGGGAACGGCGGTGACCGGACCTATGCCCATCTCCTCAGGTGCGCAGCCTGTAACCATGAAGCCACGATAGGCGCCCAGGGCTTGCAAGCCACGCTGTTCGGCCAGTCGCGCCTCCATCAGCAGGCAGGCCGAGGCACCATCGGACAGCTGGCTGGCGTTGCCAGCGGTGACACTGCCACCTTCCAGCACCGGCTTGAGATTGGCCAGGCCTTCGGCCGTGGTGTCGAGACGCAGACATTCGTCCTTGCTGAACAGGAAGTCCTTGTAGCTGACCTCCTTGGTTTCCTTGTGCACCAGTTTCTGCCGGACCTGCAGCGGCACTATTTCCTCATCGAACACACCACTGGCCTGGGCGGCTGCCGCGCGACGATTGGCCTCCAGGGCGAAGGCGTCCTGAGCCTCGCGGCTGACGCCGAACTTCTTCGCGACGTACTCGGCGGTTTCGATCATCGGCATATAAGCATGCGGTACCACTTCAACCAACGCGTCGTCCTTGTCCCGCACCGCCCACTCCAGATAGCTGGGGGTCAAGGCACTGACATTCTCCGAACCACCGCCGATCACGATGTCCATCTGGTCGACCATGATCTGTTTGGCGGCGATGGCCACCGCCATCAGCCCTGAGGCGCACTGGCGATCGACGGTGGAGCCGGCGACATTCACGCCCATGCCGGCACGCAAGGCAGCGGCGCGGGCCAAGTTACGGCCGGCGGTGCCCGCGCCCATGGCCGCGCCGATGATCACGTCTTCCACCTCGGCCGGATCAATGCCCGCGCGCAGGGCAGCCTGCAGCAACACATGGCCGGTCATTGAGGGGGACTTGATGTCGTTCAGTGCTCCGCGGTGGGCTTTGCCTATGGGGGTACGCGCGGTGGATACGATGACAGCTTCTCTCATGAGGTTCTCCAGATGGCCGCTTCAGCCACGGGGTGCATTGGGCAGATTGAGGACGGCCTTGGCCAGGATGTCCCGCTGAATCTCGTTGGCGCCGGCATAGATGGTCACTGGCCGGGACATCATCAGCGGCCAGTGCAGGTCGGTATGCAGATCGCCCAGCTGGACGTCGCCCACAATGCCACCGTGCTCACCGCTGACTTCCAGGTTGAACTCAGTGATCCGCTGCAACAGCTCGGAGACATAAACCTTCAACACCGAAGCCTCGGCGCCCGGCTCTATGCCTTCCAGGGCGATGCGATCGCAGAGCTGGGCGTACAGCAGGCGATAGTCGTGCAAGTCGGCCTGCAGCTCGGCCAGGCGATCGAGCACGCCTCGATCGGTCGAGAGGCCCAGTTGGGCGACCAGGCGCTCCGCCAGGTCCAGCGCGCTGCCGGCCATAGCTGAACTACCCAGCCAGATACGCTCATGCCCCAGCAGCGCCTTGGCCACGCTCCAGCCCTGATGCAGCTCGCCCACCAGATTCTCGGCAGGCACCCGCACCGCGTCGAAGAACACCTCGCAGAACTCGTTCTCGCCGGCGATATTGGCGATCGGACGGATACTGACGCCAGGAGCCTTGAGGTCGATCAGCAGGAAGCTGATGCCCTGCTGCTTCTTCTCGAACTTGCCGGTGCGCACCAAGGTGAAAATATGCGTGCAGTCCGTGGCGTGGGTGCTCCAGATCTTCTGCCCGCTGACGACGAACTCGTCGCCGTCCCGCACCGCCTGGGTGCGCAGGCTGGCCAGGTCGGAGCCGGCGCCCGGCTCTGAATACCCCTGGCACCAGACATCCTCGCAACGCAGGATGCGTGGCAGGTAATAGGCTCTCTGCGCCTCGCTGCCCCACTTGATAAGGGTCGGGCCGAGTTGGGTTTCGCCGTTGTCGATGATCCGTCCAACGCCGGCGCGCTCCATTTCCTGCTGGTAGATCCACTGCTTGCTGAAGGAAATCCCCATTCCGCCATGTTCGCGTGGCCAAGCCGGGGCGCGCCAGCCGTGATCGTCGAGCAACCGCAGCCAGTTGCACAGGTCGTCACCGCGCAGACGCAGGAACGGTCGCTTGTCGTTTTGCTTCAGGTGCTTCGGGTAATGCTCGTCCAGCCAGCGGCGCAGGCGCAGGCGAAACTCGTCGTCGCTCCAGTCACGCGGGTCACTGGACAGGCTGAACTCCACATCCAGCCGGTCGCCGCTGGCCAACTGATCCTGACGCAGAGCCGGATACGCAGCGGCAAAGGCACGTCGGTGGGCCTCTACCGAGCCGAGCCAGGCCGCGCCAAACAACGCCGATCGCAGATAGAGGCCGATATCCACTTCCTCGGCGAAGCCCATCGCACCGTGCAACTGCACCGCCTGCTTGCCGGTGATCAGTGCTGCAGTGGCGCAACGGGCTTTGGCGGCGCTGATGGCAGCCAGGGTGTCGCCGGCGAGCGGCGCGCGTTCATAGCTGTCCAAGGCGTGACGCCAGGCGGCGTTCGCCAGAGAGATTTCAATGTGCAGGTCCACGCAACGATGTTGCACGGTCTGGAATGCACCGAGGGGGCGTTCGAACTGAACCCGCTGGCTGACATAGTCGATGGTCTGACGCAGGCATCCCGCGGCCTGACCGGCCAGTTCGGCACCGAGGGCCACGCGCCCGGCGGCTCGCGCCTGTCGCAGCGCTATCTCAGCCCCTTCGCCCAGTAGTAATGGCTCGGCGAACAACAGCGGCGCCTTCTGGAAATGCACATGTCCCTGCGTACCGATGCCGGCCGCGAAGGCGTCAATGCAGACGCCGGGGGCATCAGCCGCGACCGCCACCACCGCCAACTGACCCTCCAGCTGCGCAGACACCAGGAGAACGGAATCGGCCTCGCAGCCAAGCACGAACTGCTTACTGCCACTCAGCAGACCATTCTCGATACGGCAGGTCGGCAGGCCTGGCTCGAGCTGCCCGGCACCTTCCTGCCAGGCCAGCGCGAGTGGGCGCTCAGCAGTCTGCAACCAGCCCGCGAGCTGAGTGACGCCATTGACGGCGCCCTTGGCGTAAGCGGCCTCCAGCAGTACCGACGGCATCACGCAGCAAGCGACGAAAGGCTCGGCCAGCAGCCGCTCGCCCATTACCTCAACCAGTACGCACGCTTCACGCAAGCCAAGCCCGCTTCCGCCCAATTGTTCCGGCAGCATGACCGAGGTCCAGCCAAGCTCTGCCATGCCTTGCCATAGCTTGCGCTCGAGGGGACGTACACGCCCGATCCAGCCACGCAGGCGGGCTGGTTCGTGGTTACCGGCCAAAAAGTCGTTAGCCGAGTCCTTGAGCAGTTGTGCCACACCCGTATCATCATTCATTTCAGCTATCTCGTCGCTTAATAACTGATAAACTATCAGCTATAATGCCTCAGCAACGCAACAAGTCAATCCGTTGGAATAGGTTCGCCTCGACAACAACACGTAGATACTGGAGGTTCCATGCTCAGAGGGTTGGATAAAGGGCAGCGCGCTGCACTGCTAATCAGCGAATGCCAGCAAGGGGTAATCGACCCTGCTCTGTCGCCGTTCCAGAGCCTGGCCGAACAAGCCGCGACGCGAAACATCGTGCCGTGCATCGCCCGCCTGGCACAGTGCTTTAGAGATGCAGAACTGCCGGTTATTCATTTACACGTAGTGCATCGACCAGGTTACCCAGACCTGCCCCGCACCAGCGCGATCATCGTCCGCTCAGTCAAGGACCAGCGAATGATCGCGGGCAGCCAAGACGTGCTGGCGGTGGACGAACTGCAGCCCCACCCGACGGATATCGTTCACGCTCGCAGTTTTGCCCTGGTGGCTTTCCACGGCACCGAACTGGACGCCATGTTGCGCCACATGGGCGTGCAGACGTTGGTAGCGGTCGGAGTGTCCACCAATGTGGCGATTTCCGGGCTATCTCTCTGCGGCTCGGACCTCGGCTACCAGGTGGTGGTCCCCGAAGACTGCATCGCCGGCGCCTCGGCAGAGAGCCACGAATTCATCCTGCGCAACCTCCTGCCCCTGTACAGCACTGTGTGCGACAGCGATGCGGTGGTACAGGCGATAAGCTGAGGACCTGCTCTCAGCGCTCTGCGTGGGGGCGAGTTCATTCGCGGATGAACTGGCCCCCCATTTACCGGACGACCATTGGGCTTCCACTGCCCCTGATGCTTCAGCTGGCGAAGCGCTCCCTGAGGACATGCTTGAGTATCTTGTTCAGGGTCTCGTTGCGCGGCAGGCGCTCCACCAGTTCCAACTGCTCTGGGATCTTCTGCACCATGATCCCGCTGGCCCAGAAGTAGGCGACCATTTCCTCGAACGCCAGCGGCGGCTGACCCTCGGCAGGCTCGACTACCGCGCAGACCCGCTCTCCCCGCTCGGCGTCAGGTAGGCCTATAACGGCCACTGCGCGCACCTTGGGATGGCCGTAGAGGATATCCTCAAGCTCCCGCGCGGAGATGTTCTCGCCCTTGCGGATGATGACGTCCTTGAGGCGTCCGGTGAGCGTCAACCGGCCATCGGTGCGTAGCAGGCCGAGGTCGCCGGTGCGGAAAAAGCCATCAGCATCGAATGCATCCGCTTCCAATGCCTTATCCGTATAACCCTTGAACACGCCACGACCGCGTACTCGTATTTCGCCGGTCTCTCCCGCGGCGGCAAGACTGCCGTCCGGGCGCACGATGCGCAGCTCTATGTCTTCGACGGGCAGACCTTCGGAGAAGGCCAACTGATCGTCTCCATGGCCGGGGGAACCGGCGCAGATCAGCGGCACCTCGGTCATGCCGTAGTTGTGGGTGAGCACGCAGCCCAGTTCGGCCTTCACCTGGTAGTAGAGCTCCGGCGGCTTGGGCGCGCCGCCGCCACAGAGCAGGCGCAACGATGGTATTAGTGGCTCGCCCGGTTGGCGGCGCTGCTCCGCTAGCAAGGCTTCGTAGTGGGCAGTGCTGCCGCCTGTTGTGGTGACGCCGAACTGGCAGAAAATGGCCGCCGCCTCTCCTGCCTGGAACCTGTCCAGCAGCACGGCGCTCATGCCGCTGGAAAGCAACATGGCGGTATACATGGCGCCGCCTATATGGGCGTAGGGGAACGCCACGGTACCCACATCGGCGGATCCGACGCCCATGGCCCGCGCCAGGTTACGTCCACCGATCATCAGCGTCTGGTCGCTGTGGCAGGCTCCCTTGGGTTCCGAAGTGGTACCCGAGGTGTAGTAGACCCAGCGCACGGCCTCGCCGTCTTCCGGGGCCGGCGGAAGGTCGGCGGCCTTGCCCTGGGGCAGGTCTCCGGACATGACGATGACCTGAGGGGGATGCTCCAGGCTGTCGCGAATGCGTTCGGCCATTGCCGGAAAGTCCCGCTCGGCTGCACCTGGGACCAATAGGAAGTCTGAGCGGTTGCGCTCCACGATGCAGCGCACTTCACGCTCGCCATAGAGCGAAATGATCGGGTTCTGCACGGCCCCCAGTCGCGCCAGCGCAAGGGCGGTCATCACCGCAGTTATCCCGGTGGGCAACTGCCAGGTTACCACCGAGCCAGGTCCGATACCGCGCTGCTGAAAGCCGGCAGCCAAGCGCGCCGAAATATCCAGGGCTTGAGAAAAGCTCAGGTGTAGTCGGCGACGTCCGTCGATCAGCATGTTGGCCTGGGGCGTAAGCACCACTCGGCGCTGCAGCAGTGCCCAGAGCGTTGGTGCTTCCAGGATTCGATGTTCCATGATGTTTACCAGGCTGCGCGATGGGCGCCGCCATCCACCGGGATCAGACAGCCGGTGAGGTAACCACCCAGCTCCGAGCAGAGATAGGTCGCCAGGGACGCGATCTCCTCCGGCCGGCCCATTCGTTGTATCGGCACACCACGAGACAGGCGTTGGAGGAGGTCGTCCGGCGCCATGCCCTTGGCCGCGGCCATCTTGCCCACCTGATCGCGCATGTGCTCGGTGGCAATCCAGCCGGTGGCGAGGGTATTGACGGTTATGCCGAAAGCAGCGAACTCGTCGGCCAGTTGCTTGTTCAGGGTCACCACACCGGCGCGCGCGGTGTTGGCCGCCATCAAGCGCAGCCCAGGCGCAGGTTCCTTGGCAGCGGCCGTGCCTATGGTAAGCAGGCGCCCCCAGCGCTGTTCCCGCATATGCGGCAAGGTTGCCCGAGCCAAATGCACCACACTCATCACCAGGCCCTGGAAGGACTCGATGAAGACGTCGGCGCTGTCCTCCAGGAAGTCCCCGGGATCTCCGCCGTGGACGTTGGTTATGACGATATCCGGTGCACCGAAGGCCTCACGAGCAAGGGCCACGGCACGCTGGACGTCGGCCTCGCGGGTCAGGTCAGCGCTGACCCCCTCGGCTGTTCCGCCAGCGGCGCGTATGGCGGCGACCGTCTCCGTGATCGCTTCGCTGCCGCGAGCGACTACCACGACCCGACAACCTTCGGCGGCGAGCATCTCGCTGCAGGCGCGACCTATACCCTTGCTGCCGCCCGAGACCAGGGCCACGCGTCCATCCAATCCAAGTTTCATGGTTCGCTTTCCAAGCATCATTGCGGTTTCAGGCGCGCGGGAGCAGGCCGGATGGCCTGTTACCAGAGCCCCGCCCTACCCTGCTCCGACGCCGGGACTCCTCTGTCAGACCGTGGCCCGGTAGTGTCGGGCGCGATGATCTTCGTCAAGCTCTTCCGCTTCCGGCTCAATGGTATTGGGCTGTCCGCTTCCAGAAGTTGTGGTCTGGGCCAGCTCGCCACTGGAGGAAGACGGGAGGAGGAAATAGGACAGCGCCGGGATCAAAATCAGCGCCCCCAGCATGTTCCAGAGGAACATGAAGCTGAGCAGAATGCCCATGTCAGCCTGGAACTTGATCGGCGACCAGATCCACGGCAGTACGCCGGCCGCCATGGTCAGGCCAACCAGCCCGACGATGCGCCCGACGAAGTCGAGGGAGCCTTCATAGGACTTGGCCAGTGTCATGCCCTGGCGCTGCATGCCGAGCTGCACGCTCAGCAGGTAGAGGGCGTAGTCGACCCCCACGCCGACGCCCACGGCGATTACCGGCAAGGTGGCCACCTTGATGCCAATGTTGAGCATCACCATCAGGGCCTCGCAGAGTATCGAGGTGATGATCAGCGGGATCAGCGCCACCACCACCGCGCGCCAGCTGCGGAAGGTGATGAAGCAAAGCAGCGCAACCGCACCGTAGAGCACGAGGTGCAGCGTCCAGAAGCTGCGCTTGACCACGATGTTGGTGGTGGCCTCGATCCCGGCGCTACCGGCCGCCAGCACGAACTCGCGACCTGCGGTGTTGAATTCGGCTGCATGCTTCTCCACCTCCTGCACTACGCGGTCCAGCGTGGCCGCCTTGTGGTCGGACAGGTACGCGACAATAGGCGTGATGGCACAACTGCGGTCGGCCAGTTCGGGCCGGTCCGTAGAAAACATGTTGAAAGCCTGGGTGCGGTTGCTGTCGTTGCGTGGGATGGTCATCCACTTTGGGTTGCCTTCGAACGTACCGGACGTGGCCAAGCGTATTCCGTCAGCCGGCGAAAAGGTGGTCTGCACGCCAGGCAGCTCACGCAGGCGCGCGCTCAGGCGATCGGCTTCGACCAGCGAGGCAAACTGGGTGCACTCCCCCAGTGGGGTCTTCAACATCACCACGAACTGGTCGGTGGACAGGCCGTAGTTCTGGCTGACGAACGCCACGTCACGGTTATAGCGAGATTCTGGGCGCAGTTCCGGCGCGCCGGGGTTTAGGTCGCCGAACTTGACATGCTGGCTGATCGAAATGCCGATGGCGGTCAGCACCACCGCGACGCACACGGCCACAGTGGCGCGTCGGCGCTCGGTTAGCCGAATTAACCAGGCGCGTATGGCCTGCATCGGGCTGCGACCGGCGTCCAGCTGCGCCGCCGACTGCACGCTACGTTTGGCAGCAGCAGGGCTGACACCGAAGTAGGACAGCAGCACCGGAATCAGGAACAACTTAGTGAAGATCAGAATGGCCACGCCCAGGCTGGTGGTCAGCGCCATGTCGCGGATCACCGGAATGTCGATGATGACCAGCACGGCGAAGCCGACAATATTCACCAGCAATGCTGTCAGTCCGGCCATGAACAGGCGACGGAAGGTGTAGCGAGCGGCGACGTACTTGTGGGTGCCACGACCAACATCCTGCATGATGCCATTCATCTTTTGCGCGCCATGGGACAGGCCGATGGCAAAGATCAGGAAGGGCACCAGGATCGAATAAGGGTCGAGTACGTAACCCAGTACGCTGAGCAAGCCTAATAACCAGACCACACCCAGCATCGCGCAGAACACCAGCAGCAGCGTACTGCGAAGGCAGCGGGTGTAGGCCAGCACCAGGGCGCTGGCGATCAGCACCGAGTAGGCGAAGTAAGTCATGACGTCGTAGAGGCCGTCGATCAGATCGCCAACCAGCTTGGCAAAACCAATGATGTGGATCTTGATCTTGTCGTTCTCGAGCGAACGTACCTGGGTTTCCAGCTGCCGAGAGAACTCCGCGTAGTCCAACGCCTTGCCGGTCTCGGGATTGATGTCCAGCAGCGGCACGAAAATCATCGAGGAACGCAGGTTGTTGGCCACGTAGCTACCGACGATACCGGCGCGGGTGATGTTTTCCCGTAGGCGCTCCATCGCTGCCGGACTACCATCCCAGCGATCCGGGATGATCGGGCCGCCGCGATAACCTTCTTCAGTCACTTCAGTCCAGCGCAGGCTGCTGGTCCAGAGCCCTCGCATCCAGCCCTGGTCTACGCCGGGCATCAGGAATACGGCGTCGTTCACTTTCTGTAGGGCCAGCAGGTAGTCCTTGTCGAAGATATCGCCTTGGGTATTTTCCACCACGATGCGAGTGGAATTGCCCATGCCGCGCAGCGCCTCACGGTGCTTGAAGTAGTTCTGAATGTAGGGGTGGGACTGCGGAATCATCTTCTCGAAGCTGGTGTTGACCGGCAGCTTGAGTGCGCTCCAGCCGAAGAACAGGGTCAGCAACGCACAGAGCAGGATGACCATGCCGCGATGGTTGAACACCATACGCTCCAGCCAGTTCCCACTTGCCCTGTCGAACTGCCGCAGATCCGAGATGACAGGCATGTCGAGTGCGTTTGAAAAAGCCATATTCGCCTCTTGTTGTTCTTTATTTCGACTGACGTCTAACGCAGGCTTACCTGGCGCGCACCAGAGTATCCAACTGTGGTCACTTTGCCGCCCGGCAATAGAGCCAGGCTGGAGAACCGCCCCGGTCGGCTGGTCGCAACGACCTGGAAGCCCTCAAGCTTCGCGTCGCTAATGATTACCCGGCCATCAACGCTGGCCATCAGGAAGCGCCCGTCCGGCAACGCCTGGACATCGCTCAGCGCCACCTTCACACCGGTCTCCATGGACGACCAGGAGACGCCCTGGTCCAGCGATTTGTACGCAGTACCGCGCAGGCCTGCGGCTACCACTGCACCGGGTGTGACCTCGATACCGAAGAAACTGCCGGTATACCCGGTTTCCACCAGGTCGAAACGGCCGCTGTCCTTGTTGAGACGGAAGACAATGCCGCGCTCAGAAGCGATGAACACCTGCTCACCGGAACCGGCTATCGCCAGGTAATGAAGGAACTCTGGGTTATCCACCCGCTCCATCCAGGACACCCAGGTCTTGCCGCCGTCCTCCGTAGCCAGCAGGGTGCCGAAGGTACCGGCAACAAAGCCACGCTGATCATCGGCAAACCAGACGTCCATCAACGCCTGCTCCGGGCCGTCCTTGTAGTTCAATTTCACACCGTCGAGGTAGGCCTGGGCTGTCTGGTCCCCGCCTTCCGCCAGTTTGGTGAAATGCTCCACCAGTTGCTTGGCTGCTTGGCGACCATCGTACTGCTTGACCCAGCTATGACCCTGATCGGCGCTATGCAGCACCACGCCTTCGTGACCCACCGCCCATCCCTGTTGCGGCGTTGGGAAGTGCACTCCCAGCAAGTCGGAAGACACCGGCGAGTCGACCTGGCGCCAGGTCGCCCCAGCGTCATCGGAGACCATGATCAGGCCTCTGGCCCCTACCGCCACCAGGCGTTCCCCTGCCGCAGCCACCGCATTGAGATGGGCTCCAGCCAGATTGCTTACTGCAGACGCCGGACGATCCAGTGGATCGAGGAAGTCGCCCGCCTGACCCGCAAAGGCCGGCAGGCAGCTCACCAGGAGGAACATCAGGAACAGATTACGTACAGCAGCCATTTCATCCTCACAGCAGCGCCGGACCGTTGTGCATTCAATCCCTGAACAGTCAGGAAAAAAAGGGGGATTTCTCCCCCTAACGCTCAAACTTTGCAGCGGGATGCTCAGCGCACCCCACCACCGGCCAGTGCCCCCGAAGTGAAGAAGCTCACCGGGTAAGGTTTGACCTCGAAGAAGCCGGTCATCTTCGGTGCGCCCATCAGGGAGCCGTTGCCGTATACGCCTTTGGTCATGTCGTAAAGCACGTACTGGCCGTTACGGTAGGCGGGCTTCTCGTACTGCTGGATGGACGGTTGGTACATCAGGTGATGGACCTTGCCGGCCTGATCCAGCGAGTGGTACACGAGGATGCTCCAGCTGTCTTCGTCCAGCAGGAAACGCTTGACCTTCTGTACATGGCGCTCGCCCGACTTCAGGGTCGCTTCCACCACCCACACCCGGTGCAGCTCCCAACGCAGTACATCCGGATTCAGGTGCTTGGGCGTGTTGGCTACCTTCGGATCGACGCTCCAGGCCTTGTACGTGTTGTAAGGCACGAGCATTTCCTTGCGACCGACCAGCTTGAAGTCGAACTTGTCCATCTTGCCGTCGAAGCCGTTGATCTCATCGAACAACAGGATGCCGCCGCTGGAGGTACTGACGGTGTCGTACTTGAACTCCGGCGCCAGACGTACGCGGCGCTGGCCAGGCACATACGACCAGGCCATGGCGTCACGTTCGTGGACATTCAGGAAGTTGAAGCGCATCTGCTTGACGCCGGCGGAAGCCGACGGCTCGCTGGTGGATGCGATCAGCGCCCAGTACGGCTGGTTGTCCGGCACCTTCTCCAGGCTGTTGTCCCAGTAGAGGTTGCGGTTCTCGATCTTCTGGGTACTGGTCAGGCTCACGCCGCCGGAACTGTCGATCAGGTAGGCTGCCTGAGTTCCCTCGGAGAACGGCAGCTCGTACTTGACGTTGGCGTTCCACATGGCCTCGTAGCCATCTTTTGGAATCGGGAACGGAATCTGCGCATGAGCGCCTTCCAGACCGGGAGCATCACCCACGAGCTTGGGATTCTTCACGCGCTTGATGGTGTTGTCGTATACCCATTGCGGATAGCAGGCAGTCCGGTGGGTCGGATACACATCAACGCGGAAGCTGTCCGGGTAACGCTTGAACAGCTCCAAGGTACCCTCGTCCAGCTTGTCCTTGTACTGCGCCAGGTTGGCCGCGGTGACGCTGTAGAGCGGCTTCTCGCTGGCGAAGGGGTCGACATAGGGTGAGCCGCCCTTGGCGCCCATGATCGGCTTGTAATCGGCCGGTGCCGAGCACAGGCCGCCATCCCAGGCGGGGATGGTGCCGTCGGCATTTCCCGCTTTGATCGCACCCAAGGGTGTCAGGGTACTGCCGAGCTGACTGATCTCTTCATCCGTCGGGGCTGCAAAGGCCTGACTGGCGAGCAACACGCCAGCGGTACCGACCATCAACATTTTCTTGTAGTTCATTGACTATTCCCTCACATCGGGCAGGAAAAGGGGAACGGACTAGAAAGTCGCCTTGTAGGTGAAGGACAACCAGCCATGGTCGTTCTGCACGGCGGAGCCGTTGGTGTAGTCGGTCGTCACGTAGTTACGTGCCGGATTGACGTCGTAGTCGGCATAGGAATCGATCCACTTCAGGGTGAAGTTGTGCACCTGGCGGTACTTGCCACTGATGCCGATCGAATAGTTGTATGCGCCTTCGCTGGTACCGCCCAGGGTCGGACTATTGCCATCCAGGCCATAGGCGACGCTGACCGGCATCGACACATCCCAACCCGGGAACAATTGCGGCCACTCGGGAGTGAAGCCGACCTGCATGCCCCAGGAATCCTTGGTGGCACAGTTCTCGGTAAAGGCGGTGACGCACGCGTGGGCACGATCGTTGAAGCGCGCCTCGTTCTCGGTGATCTTGTCCAGGCGGTTGTATGTCAGTTCGCCCTGCAACGTACCACCTTCCCAGAGCGGGGTCTTGGGCAGCAGGTAGATGCCGTTGATCAGCGCATGCCAGGTATTGCCCCGGGCACCCTCGGCCTCATCGTACGTGGCCTGGGCGTTGTTGCCCGGCAGGACGGTGAAGCCAGCAACCGAGTTCAGTGCGGTGTCCTTGCGATAGGAGAGCTCACCCGCGACGCTCACGGTGCCGACGTTCTTGGTCAGGCTAAGGCCATACAGCTCGGTATCCCGGGCGTAGTTCAGGCGAATTGCGTTAGGCAGGGGCCGGAATACACCAGGCGCGACCTGGACCACACCGAGCTGGGTAAAGCTCCAGGGCAGCTTTTCATCGAACTTGCGGTAGTAGAGACCCGCAGTGCCTTCCAGCCAGTAGGGGCTCCAGCGCAGATTCACGCCGAAATCGCCTCTATCGTCAGGCTCCAGGTCGTCGCCGTTAGGAATACGGAAGACCGCGGCCGCCGACCCCAGGTCGGAGCGCGCACCGTCGGACCCAGCGAAGTAGGTGCCGCCCGGTACCAGGCGGAAGGGTTTCCATTCGAACAGATACTGCGCTGACAGCGCGAGCTCGTCGGTCAACTGCAAAGTAGTGGAAATCTGGTCGAGCGGCAGGAACAGCTCCTTGGCCTCCGAACCCGGACTGGTGGCTGCCTTGATCGTATCCACCGGTCCCTGGGAGTAAGCGATGCTGTTGCCGATGGAGAATAGTGACTCGCCCCAGTAGACGTTGTGCTGACCAGCCTTGACGTTGACACCTACGTTGCCCAGCTGGAAGCCGGTGAAGACGAACGCATCGAGAAACTCCCCGGACGGGCCAGAAATGTAGCGGTCCACGTAAGAGTTGTATCGATTGTTGTTGTAGTTACCACTCCCCACCAGAGCAGGGTTCGGCTCGGGATTGCCTTGGTAGGCATCGTCATACCAACCTGCCGCGCTGACACGGAAGCCGTGCTTCTGCTGCCAGACCACATCGAGCTCGGTCAACAGGTCCAGGCGATTGGTCACCAGATCTCCGCGATCGAACTTGTTCTCCGTGTCATCGAAGAAGGGCGAACGATTGAAGTCATCGTTCTGCCCTTCCATCCGCCAACCGGCGTTGTAGCGAATGGTGTTGTCCCAACGGACTTCGAGATCCGGGTTACCGGTATCGATGGGCATTGCCTGCACGCAGGTGGACCCCGCCGCACCAAGGATCAGCGCGATCGAGCAGGACAGTTTGGAAGGGCTTGGACGGCCGGAAACACCACTGCAAGCACTTCTTGTTTTTGTTCTTTTCACTTGGCTGCTTCTCCGATTCAGATCGGTTTTTATTGTCGGTCCCGCACGCCGAGGCGGTCGGAACATCGGCAAGGAGAGGAGTCGACCGGTCCACGATGAAAGCCCTATCGACCGGAACTCCTGGGCCATAAGCTAACACACAGTCAGCTTTGCGCAACCCCTATGCCCAGAAAAAATGGCCACCCCAACGGTTTCCGTTTCCAATCAGTAACTTAACCTTCCCGATGCCGTGCCGACAGCGCAATAGTCCTACCCGCCAGAGTGCAAAAAAAATTGTCGGCGCAAATACGTAACAGCCACACAGGTGGCGTGCTAGAGCGTCCTGATTGAGTTACCGGGACAAACCTGGAGCCGCCTCTCGGGCGACGAGCGGCGTCCGCCAACCCGCCCATACTCCGCACCACCAATCAGGCGCAACGCCAGCCGTGCCGTCATCCAAGCAACTTCGCCCAGCCTCCTGATTCCCATGCGTATCCCCTAGCGTAACCGCTATAACTGATATATCGTCAGCTCTACATTTTCAAAAGATGCGCCCCGACGACGGCAGGCCAGATCTGTCCCAGGGCCGAAGGCCACGAGCGGCTCAACAAGGAGGCAACAATGCCCGACGCTCCCTACCCCAACCTGTTCCAGGACCTGGTCCTGCGCAACCTGCGAATTCCCAACCGCACCGTGATGGCTCCCATGTCCACCAACCTGGGCAGCCACGAGGGTTTCGTAACCCCCGAGCAGATCGCCTTCTACCGCGAGCGTGCGGCCGGTGGCACGGGAATGATCATCGTCGAATTCTGCTGCGTGGAAGGTGCGACCGGGCGTTCCGAGCATCGCCAACTAACCTTGGAATCCCCTGCTCAGGTAGCCGGACACCAGCGCCTCGTGGAAGCCATAACCTCGGCCGGCGCCGTTGCCTGCCTGCAGCTGCAGCACGGCGGTCGTGGCGCCAAACGCGACCTGCTGAGCGATGGCATGCCCATTGCGCCCAGTGATGTCGCTACGCGCTCCGGTCGACTGATGGCGCGCGCCATGGACGATGCCGAGATCGAGCGTCTGATCGAGGCCTTCGGCCGTGCGGCCGAACTTGGCGTGCAGGCGGGATACCAGGCCGTTGAGCTGCATGGCGCCCATGGATACCTGCTCACGTCCTTCCTTTCGCCCTACTCCAACCAACGTACGGACCGCTGGGGCGGGGACGAGGAACGCCGACTCAACTTCCCGAGGCGGGTGATCCAGAGGGTGCGCCAGAGCATCGGTGACCGGCCGCTGATATTCCGCCTATCCGCCGACGAGTTCACCCCAGAGGGCCTTTCCATCGAGGACATGGAGCGCATCGCCCCCAAACTGGAAGCGGCCGGGGTGGATGCCTTGCACGTTTCCATCGGGCTAGGCTGGACCAGCTTCGACAAGGTGGTGGAACCCATGTCCACCCCCGAGGGCTGGCGCCTGCCCTACTCCCGGCGTATTCGTGCCGTCACTGGCATACCGGTGATCAGCGTCGGCCAGATCCGTTGGCCGGAAACCGCCGAGCGCGCCATTCGCGACGGCGACGCTGACATGATCGCCCTCGGCCGGCCGTTGCTGGCCGACCCGGAGTGGGCGAACAAGGCCCGCCGCGGCGAACGGGACTGCATCCGCCCCTGCACCTCCTGCAACTACTGCGTCGCCGTCAGCTCGGCTGCCGATGGCGCCATCGGTTGCGCCGAAAACCCACGCACCGGCCATGAGCTGGACAGCCTCCCGGACGCCGGGAGCCGGCGGGGACAGCGTGCCGTAGTGATCGGCGGCGGCCCCGGCGGCATGGCCGCGGCGCTGATGCTGCAGCAGGCCGGCTTTACCACCGAGCTGCACGAATCCCGTTCGATACTGGGCGGCGGCCTGATTGCGTCGGCCGCCCCACCCTTCAAGGACAAGCTCACCTGGTACCTGGACTACTTGCACCGCCAGCTCGAAAAAAGTGCGGTAGAGGTACACCTGGACAGCCGGGTAGACCTGGCCGGTCTCATCCAGGGCGAAGCTCCGGCCATTGTCATGCTCGCCACCGGTGGCCAGCCCATTCGCATGCCAATAGCAGGGGTGGATGGCCCGGCCGTGCGCGACGCCTACGACCTGTTGATGGGTGACAGTCCGCGCCTACCGGTCGAGATCGGTGAATGGCCGGTGCTGGTTTACGGCGGTGGCGAGACTGGCTGTGAAACCGCCGAACTGCTCAGCGAGCAAGGCCATGAAGTCGTACTGGTAAGCCGTTCCCCGGTCGAGCAACTGGCTCGCTCCGCGGAAATGATCTACCGGGGCGTACTCAAGCGCCGTTTACTGGAAAACCCGCGTATCCACATACAGGACAACGCCAGCATCGAGCGTATCGACCACGACGGCCGCGTGCTGCTGCGTCACCAGGACGGCGGTAGCAGTGAGCTGCAAACCAGCGCCGTGCTCATCGCCCAGGGCCGCCGCCCGGACGAAAGTCTGCTGCGCAGTCTGCTGGAAGCCAACCTGCCGGTAACCGTAATCGGCGACGCACGCCGCGGCGGACGCATCGGTGACGCCGTGCACGATGCTTACCGCGCGGTTCATAGCCTCTGCTCCAGTGCGGCTCCACTGCGCCCACTGGCCTGCTGATCAAGAACGGGAAACCTGTCGAAGGAAACAGCCATGCAACTTAATCTCACCCCGGAAGACGAAGCCTTCCGTGACGAAGTCCGCGACTTCCTCAAGGCCAACCTGCCCGGCGACGTGATCCGTCGCAGCCGCACCGGTATGCATCCGCCGAATGAGGACGACCGCCGCTGGTGGAACCGGATCCTGCACGACAAGGGCTGGGCCGCGCCCCACTGGCCGGAGGAGTACGGTGGCACTGGCTGGTCGCACCTGCGGACTCACATCTTCGAATACGAATCCTGGCTGGCGGGTGCTCCCGAGCTGCGCTGGCAAGGTCTGCGCCTGCTCGGCCCGGTGCTCTACACCTTCGGCTCCCCTGAGCAGAAGGCCCGCTATCTGCCTGCGATACTGAAGGGGGAGGAAATGTGGGCTCAGGGCTTCTCCGAGCCCGGCGCCGGGTCTGACCTGGCGTCCTTGAAGACCAGCGCGATTCTGGACGGCGACCACTACATCATCAATGGACAGAAGCTCTGGACCACCGAGGGCCAGTACTGCGAACAAGGCTTCTTCCTGGTCCGCACCGAAAATAGCGACCGTCCGCAGAAAGGCATCTCGATGATCATCATCGACATGCGCACGCCGGGTGTGACCGTGCGGCAAATACCCATGATCAACGGCGAGGGCTCCACCTGCGAGGTATTCCTCGACAATGTCCGGGTGCCGCGCGAGAACCTGATCGGCCAGCCGGGCAGCGCCTGGACTCAGGCCAAGTTCCTGCTTTCCAACGAGCGTACCTCCAGTGCAGATCTCTACAAGGCCCGGGGCGACCTGGAACGCATTCGCACCATTGCCAGCCAGGAACTCAAGGACGGCCGGCCACTGCTGGAAGATTCGAACTTCGCCCGTCGCTTCGGCACCCTGCGACTGGAGGTGGAAGCACTGGAGTGGTCAGTGTTGCGGGTGATGCACGAAGCCCCCAGCCGTCACCCCATCGCCGCTTGCGCCTCGGTGCTCAAGGTACGCGGCTCCAGCCTGCAACAGAAACTTACCGAGATGATGGTGGAGGCCCTGGGTCAGCGCAGCCTGCGCCAGTACCGCCGCGACGAAGCCTATGCGGAGCCCACCGGCAACCCGCTATGGCCGGCCTATACCCCGGGGGTAACCACCGACCTCATGTACCTACGGGCCTGCACCATCTATGGCGGTGCTATGGAAGTCCAGAAAAACATTATCGCCAAGCTGGCGTTCGGATTCTGACCATGAACTTCGACTTCACCGATGAGCAGAGACTGCTCTCCGACAGCGCCGAGCGCTATATCCGCGAACGCTACTCCTTCGAGGAACGCAGGCATCTGTTCAAGAACCCCGAAGGTTTCTCTCGCCAGCACTGGAACGCCTTTGCCGAAATGGGCTGGCTGGCCCTGGACATTCCCGAGGAGTTCGGCGGCCTGGGCGGCAGCAGCCATGACCTGGTCCTGCTGATGGAACAGCTTGGCAGCGGCCTGGTGGCCGAACCTCTGGTGGACAGCGCCGTGCTCTGTGCCCGAGTGCTGCGCGCCTGTGACAACCTCGAATTGCGCGAACGCCTGCTCGCTCAGGTCGCTGCCGGCGATGTGGTACTAGCTCTGGCGCACCAGGAGCAACAGATGCGTCACGAGTATGATTTCGAGCTGACTACCAAGGCGCGTCCTGTGTCCAACGGCTGGAACCTATCCGGGGGCAAGCACCGGGTGTTCCATGGCGCCAGTGCCGACTATTGGGTAGTTAGCGCCGAAATTGAAGGCACCGGTGACTTTGCTTTGTTCCTGCTGGAGCGTCATCCGGTGGGAGCGGCCGTGGACAGCTACGAGCTGATCGATGGCACCCGCGCGGCTGATATCACACTGGACCATGTTGTGATTCCGGAAAGCGCCCTGCTCATCCGTGGCGAGGCTGCCCAGGAAGCCCTGGAGGAAGCCCTCGACCACGCAGTGCTTGCCACCAGCGCTGCTTGCCTGGGCTCCATGGAACAGGTCATGGCCATGACCGCCGACTACCTCAAGACCCGCGTGCAATACGGGCAACCTCTGGCGCAGTTCCAGGCCCTGCAGCACCGCATGGCGGAGATGTTCATCGAGACCGACCAGGCTCGCTCGATGCTGTTCAGCGCTGTTCGGGCCGTTGAGTCCGGCGATTCCCTGCAACGCCGTCTGGCCATTTCTGGCGCCAAGGTGATTGTGACCCGCGCCCAATACTTCGTCAGCGGTCAGGGTATCCAGCTCCACGGCGGCATAGGCACTACCGATGAATACGCCGTCGGCCACCACTACAAGGCCGCGGTGGTCTACGACAAGCGTTTCGGTGACAGCGAATTCCACCTCGACCGCTCCAATGCCGACCTGAGACCGGCTGATGGTCGTCCCCTGCGGAGTGCCCTCAATGCATGACTACTTGCCCCTTTCCTTCGCCGACGACCTGGAGCAGCGCGCCCGTTTCTATTCCCATGAGCCGGCCTATATCCAGGGTGAGCGCCGCATCAGTCACGGCGAGCTGCTGACCAGCGCCAAGCTGATCGGCTCTGCCATCTACAGGGCTGGATTACGTCGCCAGGACCGAGTCGGCATCTTCTCGATGAACTCCATCGAGTTCGGCGAGATCATGGCCGCTACCCAGTGGGCCGGCTTCATCCTGGCGCCGGTGAACTTCCGCCTGGCACCTGCAGAGATAGCCAGCATCATCCGCGACGGTGCGCCCAAGCTGTTCTTCTTCGAGGCCCAGTACCTGCCGGTGATGGAGCAGTTGCGTCATGAACTGCCGTCGGTACAGACCTACGTCTGCATCGGCGGTGAGACGGATTGGGCCGTGCATCACGAGGACTTCTTCAGCGCCGGAGACGAGGCCGGCCCGCCAATTCGCTCTACCGAGGAAGATATCTGCTGCCTGATCTACACCAGTGGTACCACCGGCAAACCCAAAGGCGTGATCTGGGGGCACCGTGAGTACCGCCAACTGGCCCAGGTGGATACCTGGTTATGCGACATGCAGCAGCCGGATGTCACCTTGATCGTCATGCCCATGTTCCACCTGGGCGGCATGGTCATCAGCCTGTCCCAGCACGTGCGTGGTGGCGCCGCCTATCTGCAGCGGCAATTCGAGCCGCTGGACGTACTCAAGGCCATCGAGCAGGAACGCCTTTCCATCCTGCTTCTGGCTCCGACCATGGTGCAGATGGTGCTCGACCACCCCTATGTAGCCGAGGCCGATCTCTCCAGCGTCCGCACCATCATCTATTCCGCCGCGCCCATGCCGGTGCCGGTCCTCAAGCGCGCCATCGAAGTGTTTGACGGCTGCGGTTTCGTCAACCTCTTCGGTCAGAGCGAAATCTGCATGTTCTGCCTCTCTCCCGAGCAACACAGGCCGGACGGCAGCGAAAAGGACCGCAAGCGCTTGGGTTCGGTGGGCAAGCCCTACCCCAACCTGCTGGCCAAGGTCGTGGACGAAGATGGCAATGACTGCCCGGTCGGTGAACCCGGTGAGATCCTTGCGAGAAGCAGCGCCATGTTCCGCGGCTACTGGAATAACCACGGAGCCACCCTGGAGACCCTGCGCGATGGCTGGTGCCATACCGGTGACATGGGCCGTTTCGACGAGGATGGCTTCCTGTACCTGGTGGATCGCAAGAAGGACATGATCATCACCGGCGGCGAGAACGTGTACTCCCGCGAGGTGGAGGAAGCCTTACTGCAACACCCGGCGGTATCGGAATGCGCGGTCATCGGTATCCCCGATCCCAAGTGGGGGGAGAACGTCTGCGCAGTGATCACCTTCAAGACCGGCCACAGTGCCAGCGAGGCTGAGCTCATCGAGCACAGCCGCAGCCTGATCGCCGGTTACAAGAAACCGAAGAAAGTCATAGTGGTCGACGCTCTGCCCAAGCTGGTGACCGGCAAGGTCAACAAGATCGAGCTGCGCAATCTGTACGCCCGGGCCTGAGGGCCTGGCACAGGTAATAACAACAAGAGGCACTGAGAAGATGCTCAATCTGTCCATGAAACCCACCGGCTGGTTCCAGATCGGCTGGAGCGCGGAAATTCCACCGGGCGGCGTCAAACCGATGAAGTACTTCGGGCATGACCTGGTGGCCTTTCGCAGCGACGCCGGCGTATTGACCGTGCTCGACGCCCACTGCCCGCATATGGGCGCCCACCTGGGCTATGGCGGAAAGGTGAAGGGGGACTGCATCGCCTGTCCCTATCACGGCTGGGAGTGGGGAGCCGAGGGGCAGAACACCCTGATTCCGGGCGAGGAGCGCAGGATTCCCAAGAAGATGCGCAAATGGCATGCAGTGGAACGCCACGGCATCCTCTTCCTCTGGCACGACCCATCGGACCTGGGCGGCAAACCCCGTGAAGGCTGGGAACTGCCGGATATCTTTGCGCACCCGGATCTCCCGGCAGATCCCCAGGACTTCTATCCCTGCTATCCCGATGCCATCGTCTTCAAGCCCGATGAGCGCATCCATCCGCAACTGATGACCGAGAACGCAGCGGATACCGCGCATTTCCGCTACACGCACCATGCCCCGGAAGATCCTGTGCTGCTGGAATTCGACACCAGTACCACAGTGTGGAAGTCGCAGATGGGCTTCCTCAACAAACACACCAAGGAAATCGCCCTGCGCCTGCACGCGCGCAATGCTGGTGTGGGCCTGTCCTTCACCATCTTCGAACACGGAGCTCTGGGCCGCCGACTGGTGCTTTCCTGCACGCCGGTGGACGACGAAATCTCGGATCTGCGCGTCAGCTACTTCTTCCCGCGGGACCCCATATCACCTGAAGTGATGCCCGAGCACGTGCGCAAGATGGCTCGACAGACCGAGGAACTGTTCGAGGAGGACGCACGTATGTGGCGTCATCAGCGATTCCGCCAGCAGCCGATCTTTGCCAGACGGGACGTCGAGGGCTACCGCGCCCTGCGTAAATGGTGCAAGCAGTTCTACGAGGCCGAAGGCTACCCAATCGGACCGCTGAAGGTGATGGAGGACGAGTAGTGACCCCCACCAGCATTGAGGTCTTGCCATGAATTTGTCGTTTACCGAAGAACAACTGCTGCTGCGAGACACTGTCGCTCGGCTGTTCGCTAGCGAATCCTCCCCGACTCGTGTGCGCGAAGTCGAAGCCGACGGCTTCGACCCGCACCTGTGGGAGCAGTTGGTAGAGCTTGGCATCCCCATGATGCGCGTCCCGGTCGAAGCCGGCGGTAGCGACATGGGCGTGCTCGACGCCCTGCTGGTGGCCGAGGAAGCGGGCCGCCACCTGGCCTCAGTGCCCTTGGCCGAAAGTCTTCCGGCGGCGCGTCTGCTGGCTCGACTGGACAGCCCCGAGGCCGCCGCGTTGCTATCTCGGATCGCCGAGGGAGCAGTGGTCAGCTTGCTACCACAGCCCCTGGACGCAGCTGCGCCCCTGGTAGTTCCGGGTGCACGCGCCGCGGAGGCAGTGCTGGCCATGGAAGGAAAACGGATATTCGCATTGCGCGGAGAAGCACTGCTGCAGCTACAGGCCAATCTGGGTAGCGACAGCTGTACCGTGCTGGACATCGACCAACTGGCCAGCCTGGAGCGCCAGCACCTGGCCTCCAGCGACGGTGCGGGCCGTGCCTTTCTCGCAGCGGTGGAAGAATGGAAGCTGCTCAAGGGAGCCATGCTTGCCGGGCTGGCGCGGCAAGCCATCCAACTGGCGGCTGACTATTCCTGTGAGCGCACGCAGTTCGGCAAACTCATTGGCAGCTTTCAGGGTATAGCTCATCCCCTGGCTGACGCCCTGACCGAAATCGAAGGTGCCCAACTGCTGCTCTGGCATGCCGTATCCGCCATCGCCCGCAACGAGCCGGATGCCGCCGCCCTGGTGCCCATGGCCTGGTGGTGGTCCGGACAGTCCGCAAACCGTGCCGTGGCCCGAGCCCTGCATAGCTTCGGTGGCTACGGCGTGTCGCTGGAGTACGACATTCAACTTTACTATCGCCGCGCTCGCGCTTGGTCCCTGTTGGCCGGCGATCCGGCACAGCAGCTGGACGCCATAGCCGACCGTCTCTGGAATCCGGAGTCCGACACGCCTCTGCCCGAAGCCGGCGAGGTGACCCTCGAATTCGGCTATGGCGAAGCGGCTGCCCGTTTTGCCGAAGAAGTACGCGCCTTCTTCGAGGCCAACCTGACCGACGAACTCAAGGCGCACGCCCATCATTCAGTGGACGGCTACCACGCGGGCTTCAACCGCCAACTGGCAAACGCCGGCCTCCTCTTCCCGCACTGGCCGGAACAATGGGGCGGCAGGAACAAATCGGCCTTCGACATGCATGCCCTGCAGGAAGTCTTCGAGTCGTTCAATTGGCAACGCATCACCGGCCCCATCACCAACCAGGTGGCGCAAATCGTCATGCGCTTCGCCAGCGAGGAGGCCAAGCAGGAGGCACTGCCCCGCTTCGCCCGCGGCGAGGCCCTGGCCTGCCTGGGCTTCAGCGAACCCACTTGTGGGTCCGATGTTTTCGCAGCCAGGACCCGCGCTACCCGGACCGTCGAGGGCGACTGGCTGATCGAGGGACAGAAGATTTTCACCACCGCGGCGAATCTGGCCGATTACTGTTTCCTGCTTGCACGCACCGATCCGGACGCACCGAAACACGCAGGCCTGACCTTGTTCCTGGTGCCGATGGACCTGCCGGGCATCGAGGTACACCCGGTGTACACCGTGCAGGACGAGCGCACCAACATCACTTACCTGAGCGGCGTGCGCGTACCTGACTGTTACCGAGTCGGCGAGATCAACGCTGGAACCTCGGTGATGGCCGCGACCCTGGAGCTGGAGCACAGCGGCGACCAGTACCGCATCAGCTTCTGGAATATGTACCGCCATGCCGTGAGCTGGGCTCGCGAGCAGGGCCGCCTGGGCGAGCAGGATGTGCGCCGCCGCCTGGCCAAGGTCGCAGTGCATACCACCATCGCCCGCGATCTCTGCTATCGGGCCAGTTGGTCGGTACAGGCCCAAGCCCCGAACCGGGCGGCCTATGGCCCAATGTCCAAGCTGTTTTCTACCGAGCAGTACCAACGGGATGCAGTAGAACTGATGGAGCTGTGCGCGCCCCGCTCCCTACTGTGTGACGACCATGGCGTGGGTCTGGTCGAACTGGGATATCGACAGTCCATCGGCATGACAATCTACGGTGGCACCAGCGAGATCCACCGTAGCCTGATCGCCGAACAGGGCCTGGGCATGCCACGTTCCCGTACCTGACCCGCCGCCGCGCTCCATCAAGAGCCAGGGGGCGCGGCATTCTCACCCAGGTACGATCGTCGATCGAGTGTCGGTCAGTGGCTTCCCGCCAATGTGCCGACCGGAGCCGGCAAGTCGAGGACACTGCGCCATCCGGGTGCAGCGGCCGCGATGCGCGGCAGGAAGTTCAGAGCTCTAGCGGCGTTCAGCGCTGCAACATGATCCGGCTCATCGGGATTCGCCACCAAGCCCAGTTCGCACTGAATCGTCGGAGATCCCTCGATAACCACGCGCCAGTTGGATGCATGCTCGGAGTCGCGCCAACCCGAGCCGATATCCAGTCGCGTCGTCTGCTCGTTGACCAGCTCATAGAACGGCTTGCCCCCGGAGAAGGCGGTAAACGTCCAACGCACGCCGGCGACCGTGTCTTTCGCCACTGCAAGCCCACTGGGCTGCAGAACCATATCGGCTTGCGACGCACCAAACTCCTTATTGGTCAGGCGAAGCTCATCCATCGTTACGCCCAAGCCCTGAGCCACCAGAGCAGCGGACTGGGCAATTCCCCACATCCATAGCCTGTCTATTTCCGAAGGGACGGCCGACGGATCGAATGGCGCTTCGGGAATAGGTTGGCCGATTCCCAGGTACTGCCCCATCTGAATCGCGGAGGGATAGTGCGGTATGTAGTTGCGTTGCATGGCTCTGACCATGCGGATATTGCTGGAGTAGCCCGAACAGAACAGCGGCAGTACATCGCTAATCAGTCCGGGAATGTTGCCACCGGCGACCAGCGCAGCACTACCCTGCTCCGCTGCCTCCTGAAGCATCCGATGTTCGGGCTGGCTCGGCAGATACCAGCCACCGATGCCGGAATAGACGCTGATCCCTGCTCGGAGAAACCGGGCGATGACCGCAGGCTCCCACTTCAGCCCGTGCCAGGACATGACATCAGCACCTAAGGTCGTAAGTGCGCCTACGTCACGCGTGGCAGCGATGCCGGTCGGAGCGGCTCCCACAATCTCTCCGACGTCTTGCCCGTCCTTGTCTTCACTGTGCACCAGCACACCCACCAGCTCGTAGGCCGGGTTACGCAGCAACTGACGGATCAGCTCGCGGCCGACGCCGCCGGTGTAGCAAACGATCACGCGTAAGGTCATCTGTTCTTTTCCCGCTGTGTTTTGGCGAAAAACAAAAGCCCCGGTCGTCTGAGCCGGGGCCTTGTCGTAATCGCTTTACCTACTACCGCCCTGGTCTACAGCCCCACGAATCCGGGCGCACGCTTATTTAGGAAGGCATCCACCGCCTCACGATGGTCGCGGGTGAGATACAGGGCGGCCTGGTTATCCATCTCGTAATCCAGGGCATCGCCGAGACAGGTAACGCCACGAGCAAGTGCCGAGCGCACCAGTGCAACAGACAAGGGTGCATTGGCGGTGAACTCAGCGGCGATTTCCAGACTCCGTGCCAGCAGGTCGGCGCCCTCTTCCAGGAGTTCATCCACTATGCCCAGCTGAGCCGCTTCGGCCGAAGCCACCACCCGTGCGCTATAGAAGATTCGTTTGGCCTGTGCCAGGCCTACACGCTGGGGCAAGGTCCAGAGCAGACCGAGATCGGGAATCAGGCCCACCTTGGCAAAGGACGACACGAACTTGGCACTGGGGGCTGCCACCACGAAATCGGCTGCCGTCGCAAGGGAGAAGCCGGCCCCGGCGGCGTAGCCTTCCACCATGGCGACCACGGGCTTGGTGCCTTCGACCACTGCCCGGATCACTCGATGGCCGAGCACCATGCGGCCGCGTCCCACTGGCAACGGCCGCTCGGCCGACATGCCGGAGACATCGCCCCCCGAGCAGAAATGCCCGTTGGCGCCCTTGAGCACAATGGCGCGCACCTCGGTATCGTCGTTCAGGGCCTCGAGGCACTCGGCCAGGGCAAACAGCATGTCCCGCGACAGCGCATTGCGGGTCTTCTCGTTGTTCAGGGTGACGACGGCGACGGCGCCGTGCCTTTCCTGCAGGACCAGTTCACTCATGTTCCGCTCCAGAGGCCAGCAGCCCGCGTAAGATCGAAATCACCGCGAGAGGCTGGTCAATCATCATATGATGGTAGGTTCCGGGTATGCCGAATGGGCCGCGCCCAAGGGGCAACAGCTCGACGGCCTGCTGGGCGTCCTGACGGCTGACCACCGGGCTGCATTCGCCATAGACCACATCCACGGGACGCTGCACGCGGGGCAGCAGGCTGACGCCAAGCTCCTCGTGGGCAAGGCCGACCGGCAGGTTGAGGTCGAACTTCCAGCACCAGCCCTGCTGCTCTTCACGCACTGAGTGGCGGGCAATATTTGCCAGAATCGGCAGCACCGGGTTCGGTTGCTCCGGCATCAGTCGGTATCGCTGCAGGGCGCTGGGCAGGTCCGGGTAATAGCGCTTGCTGCTGGTATTGGCGGTATCGACGGGAATCTCGACACCGGGCAAGACAATGAACGAGTCCAGCACTAGCAGACGTTTGAATAGCTCAGGACGGTCGGCGCAGGCGCGCAGTACCCGCGAGCCGCCGTAACTGTGACCGACGCCGATCACCGGGCCGAATCCGGCACCTTCGACCAGGTCAATGATGTCCAGAGCACCGAACTGCTCCGGATAGCTTTGGCGATGGTCGCTGTCGCCCATTCCAGATAGATCCAGAGCGACCACGCGGTAATCTTCGCTGAAGTAAGGTGCAATGGCGTCCCACCAGTGGGCGTGGCCACGCATACCGTGCACCAGCAACAACACAGGCCGCTCCGGCCCCTCCTCACCCCAACTCAGGTAATGCAGGCGCCGACCGTCCACCTCGAGAAAGCATGGACGGCCAGGACGCTGCATTGCCCAGGCAAGCCAGGCGGGCACTTCCACCTGCTCACGCTCCTGCGCAATGCCCATCAATACTTACTTCTTGTTGAACACAGGCTTGCGTTTTTCACGGAAGGCAGCGATGGCCTCGACGTGGTCCGGATGCTGCGAGGAGATGGCCTCGTAGGCCATGCCCACGTCCATCATGCTGGCGGCCATCTGGCGCAGCGGCACGTTGATGGTGGACTTGCTCCAGCGCAGCGACTGCACCGGCATAGCCGCCAGCTTGTCGGCATAGGCATCGACGTAGTCGTTCAATTCTGCTGCCGGCATGGCCTTGTTGATAAGACCAAAGCGCTCGGCCTCGGCCGCGCTCAGTTTCTCGCCGGTGAACAGATAGTGCTTGGCGCGAGCGTAGCCCATCAGGTAGGGCCACATGATCTGGCCGCCGTCGCCGCTGATCAGGGCAACGTTATTGTGCGGATCGCCAAAGCGAGCGGTGTCGGCGGCGAAGATCACGTCGCTGAATACGGCAACGGTCGAACCCAGGCCGATGGCATCGCCATTGACCTTGCAGATGATCGGTTTATCGCACTCCAGCATGCCGTTGACGATGCGCTTGGCTTCGCGAACGCAGCGGTAGAACTCGGCCGGGTTGTCATGCAGCCACTGCATGTACTCGATATCGCCACCTGCACTGAAGGCGCGCCCGGCACCGGTGAGGACGATGATGTCGCTCTCCTTGTCCTCCACCAGGTCATAGAACAGCCAGGACAGTTCGGTATGCGAATCCCCGGCGAAGCTGTTCAGTTTCTCGGGCTGGTTGAAGGTAACGGTGAGAACGCGGCCACGGCGTTCGAAGGTCATCGTCTTGTAGTCAGCGAAATTCATCGTCGCTCTCCAGGTCATGCGGGCTGTTGGTTTTTTCTTAAAGCTGACATTTGGTCAGTTCTGTGTAGAATGTATAGCACTGCACATGGGCTGGCAAGCAACTCGAAGCTTCGATGTTTATGTCAGGTATGGCGCCGCACCCGCTAATCAATCGGGAAACGGCGCAGCAGTTGGGTCAACGCGGATTCAGAGAACTAAAACTGACTCATATTCCACTCTAGCCAGGAGTCACCAGATGCGGATCTTTGCGGCAACCTCTCGATACGTGCAGGGCGCGGGGGCGCTTGACGACCTCGGCCGACATTGCCGTCCATTGGGCAGAAACGCCTTCGTAATCACCGATGCGGATATGGCCAGGTTGCTCGGTGCACGTGTAATGGCCAGTTTCGAAATAGCGGAGATGACCAGTTCTCTGGAGGTTTTCCCGGGAGAAATCACCCACGCCGCCATCGTCGAACTGGCGGAGCGGGCTCGCGGTTTCGGCGCGGACATGGTGGTAGGTCTGGGCGGCGGCAAGGCGCTGGACACCGCCAAGGGCGTGGCACTCAAGATTGGGGCTCGCAGCGTCAGCGTGCCCACCATCGCTTCCAACGATGGGCCTGCCAGTGCTGCCATCGCCATTTACGACGAGCACCACATCATGCAGGACATCCTCCACCTGCCGCGCAATCCCGAGCTGGTACTGGCCGACACCCAAGTGATCGCCAATGCGCCGGTGCGTTTCTTGCGTGCCGGCATAGGCGACGCCATCTCCAAGAAGTTCGAGGCCGAGGCATGCGCCGCAGCCGGGGCTACGACCCTGCTCGGCACCCCCGCTTCCCTGACTGGCCTCATGGCGGCCGACGCCTGCTATCGGATCATCCGCCAGCACGCGGTCGGTGCCGTGCGAGCGGTGGAGCGCAAGCAAGTCAACGAAGACCTGGAGGCCCTGGTGGAAGCAACGGTGTTGCTCAGCACCCTGAGCTTCGAGAATGGTGGGCTGTCCCTCGCCCATGCCTTGGCGAGGGGCTTTTCCTACCTGGACCGGGCCCGCGGTACCTTGCACGGTGATCACGTCGCTTACGGCCTACTGGTACAGCTGGTCATGGAGAATCGCAGTGAGCATTTCATTAGCGAGCTCTGCGCGTTCTACCGAGAGGTTGGCCTGCCCACCCGCCTGGCGGAATTCGGTCTGGAACAACCCACCGCGGGTGAAATCCGCGAGCTGGCGGAGAAGTCCATGGTCAGCCCCAGTGCGGCCCGTTTCGCTCCGCCGGTGAACGCCGACCAGCTGGAGGTCGCGATCCTAAAAGTAGAAGCCATTACCACTGCACAGACGTAATCGAGACAAAAAGAAAACGGGGAGCTCTGCTCCCCGTTATTTCACTTGCTCAATCAGCCAAAACGCGCCAGCAGCGCTGCCATACCAGGGGATGGAATCATCTTGCCCGGGTTGTAGAAGGGCGAAAGCACCTTCAGCAAGCGCTTGCGGCTGGCCTTGGAGATCTTCGCCTTGAGGGTCTTCTGCCGCTCGATGGAGCGCTCGCGCTCTTCAGGAGTCATGGACTCACGATCGACGCCATTAAGGTAGGCCGCCACTCTCGCGGTATGGGTTCCGATGTGCTTGACCGCGAAGATAAAGGCCCACACTCGGTAGAAATAAGCGAAGGGGCCGCTGCCAAAGAGCGCCTTATAGGCCTGGAAGCAGACCTCGCGGTGCTCGAACTCCTCGGCCAGATGCCACTTCCACAGGTCCACGGCTTCCTGGTCGGCCCCTTCCAGGTAGTCCTCGAGCTCTTCGAAGAATACCTGTCCTGCGGCCGACCCCATGGCCTCGAAACCTTCACAGTAGGCCACGTTGAAACGAAGGGACCTATTGGCGAGGAAGCTGGCGTAATCGTCGCGGTAGGGCTTTTCCAGATCCTGCATGCCGGCATAGCCCAACTTGTAGAGCATCTTGTTGAAGGCTACGTGTTGTTTGCAGTGCTGTACTTCCTGCTTGTTGAAGATCTCGATGTTCTCGCGTAGCGCCTGGTGCTCTTCACCCAGTTCATCCTTGACGCGCATCATCACCTTCACCAGGTAGGGCTCGATATGAGCCGGCACCGTGGAAAAGGCGTTATAGCTCTGGGCAAATTCGCGAACGGGCGCCCAGTGCGGGCGAATGCTGGCGAAATCGAAGCCGGGTTGGCGGACTTTCATCCCACTGTTCCTCTTGTTGTCATGTGATGCATCCGGTACATAGCCGAATGCTCGTCAGTTCATCGCGCGATACGGATCTGACGCCATAAATGACTATTTGTCAGTTGTAAGCTCATACCTGTCCCGCGTCAATCAGCGCTGCGACGATCGGTTACCGGTGGTTCAGTGCCTTCCCCAACGGCGCAGGTCCTCGACGAAGGCAGCCGGACTTTCCATGGCAGCGAAATGCCCGCCCTCCTCCAGATCGCTCCAGCCCGCAAGGTTGTAGACCAACTCCACCCGGCTACGTGGCGGTGCCGGCGATAGTGCGTCCCCGGTGCATTCGAGGAAGTGGGTCGGCACCTCGCATCGCTTGCCTTCCGGCAACAGGGTAAAGCCGTCCTTGACCACTCCGGGGTAGAACCAGGCGGCGCTGGCGAAACTGCCAGTCATCACGTAGATCAGGATATTGGTCAGCAGGCTATCGAGGCTGAACACCTCCTCGAAGGGGCGATTGCGCAGATCGGCCCAGTCGTGGAAACGCTCCAGAATCCAGGCGGCCTGGCCCATTGGGTTGTCAGCGGTGGCCCAGGCAATGGACTGCGGTTTGGTCATTTGTACGGCGGCATAGCCACTGTAGCCGCGCTGCGCAGCTTCGGCCCGAGCCTGCCAGGCCTTCTCGGCCTCATCCCGCGGCGGCACAAGGGAACGGAAACCCAGCATGTTCAGATGGATAGCCTCCACCTGGGCACCATGATCCAGCCCCAGCCAGGAGGTCACTATGGCGCCCCAGTCTCCGCCTTGGGCGCGATAACGCGTGTAACCGAGCACTTCGGTCATCAACTTGTTCCAGAGTGCAGCGGTCTGGCGTTGGGAGGTGACTCCGGCCGGCTTGCCGCTGAACCCGAAGCCAGGCAGGCTGGGGATCACCAGATCGAAGGCATCTTCGGCGTTGCCACCATGGCGCGACGGATAGGCCAGAGGCTCGATGGATTGCCAGAACTCGAAGTGCGACCCCGGCCAGCCATGCGTCAGCAGCAACGGCCGACGCCCTTCGGCCTCGCCCTTCACGTGGACGAAATGAACCACCTGGCCGTCGATCTCCACCTGGAACTGGGGATAGCGATTGAGCACCGCCATACAGGCCTGCCAGTCGAATGTCTCGACCCAATGGCGCTGCAATCCAGCTAGGAACGCTGCATCGCAACCCAGGGACCAGCCGGCTCCGGCGGGCGCAGGTGGCAGGCGGCAATCGGCAACCTTGGCAATAACGCGATCGATTTCGCTGCGCGTCCACTCGACCTGAAAATTCTTCATTTTTATTGTCTGCCTGTTCAGGGATGAAAAACGGCTGCAGGGGCAGCCGCGGCCATCAGGACCAAGACCAGTCCGGATCGCGTTTTTCCAGGTAGGCCTTGCGTGCTTCCTGGGAGTCGTTATAGCGCGTTACCCGGCCGGTATAGTCCTGCTCGATGCGGTACCCCTCTTTCAGCGACAGGTCTTCCACCCGGCTCAAGGACTCCTTACCCAGTCGCAGACCAATGGGGCTATTGCGCGCGACCTGCGCCGCCAGCTCCAGGGCAGCGCTCATCAGTTGCGCCGGCGGTACCACGGCTTCCACTGCGCCCAGTCGGTAGAACTCCTGGGCAGGCACCGCCTCACCGGTGAAGAACATTCGGCGGGTTTTGAAAGGGCCGACCAGGCGCTGCAAGTGACGGGCGCCGCCCAGTACTCCGGCCTTGATTTCGGGCACGGAGAAGCTGGCGTTTTCCGAGCAGACGATCATGTCACAACTGGCCACCAGGACCAGCCCGGCGCCGATGGCCTTGCCGTTGACCGCGGCTATCACTGGTAGCGGGCATTCGAGAATGGCCCAGAAGCATTCGCGTACTACAGCGCCCGGGTCGAGCAGGTCGATACTGCTGTCGTCCTCGACCAACTGGCGAGCATGACGGCGCGACGAGTCGTTGAGGTCGATGCCGCCGCAGAAGATCTTTTCACCAGGCGCAGTGAAGACAATCACGCTGGCTTCGGTGGAGCGCGCCAGGGCATTGAAGGTGGCCGTCAACTCGCGAATAGCCACCGAGTCCAGTGCATTGACCGGCGGCCGGTCGAGGGTGACGGTGGCAACGCGCTCGCGAATCTCGACCTGTACATGACGCATCGCGGGCAAACTGGCAGGGATATTCATGTTTGGATCTCTCGGGTTATCAGGCCGGCGGCCTTCTTGTCGTGAGGGACGGTCAGACACAGTCTGCCGTTCCCAGGATCATGGTCGCCTGGCTGGACAGGGTGCCGCCGTTGGCATGGGCTAGCGCCAGACGTGCCCCCGCCACCTGGCGATCGCCGGCCTCTCCGCGTAATTGCAGGCAGGATTCGACCAGGGTGAACAGCCCGTACATGCCGGGATGGCAGCACGACAGACCGCCGCCATTGGTGTTGACCGGCAGCGAGCCGCCCGGACCAATGTTTCCGCCGGAAACAAAGCGCCCTCCCTCCCCTTTGGGACAAAAGCCCAGATCTTCGAGGAACAGAATGGTGTTTATGGTGAAGGCGTCGTAGAGCTGGACCACATCGATGTCCTGCGGCCCGACGCCGGCAATGGCGTAGGCGCGCTGACCCGACTCGCGAGCAGCGGTAACTGTCAGGTCATGGGACTGGTCCACCCCGGAGTACCAGGTGGAGGCAGCCGCGCCCAGTACGTGGATAGGCTGTGCATGGAGGTCACGGGCACGGTCGGCGCGCGTGAGCACTATGGCAGCGGCGCCGTCGGTAACCAGGCAGCAGTCACGAACGCTAAGCGGATCGGACACCATACGGGCCTTCAGGCAGTCCTCGATGGTCAACTCGTCGCGGGCAAAGGCTTCCGGATTCAAACGGGCCCAATTGCGCGCGGCCACTGCGACCTCTGCCAGTTGCTCGCGGGTGGTGCCGTATTCATGCATATGCCGCGACGCCGCCAGTGCGTAGGACGACAAGGGCGTCAATGGCTTGTAGGGCTTCTCATAGGGCGACGGTAGACGCATGGACACCAGTCCGCCTGACACCGTGCGCTGGTTGCTGCCATAGATGATCAGCGCCGTATCGCAATAGCCCGCCTCCAGCATCAGGCTGGCCGCTATCACATGGGAATGGAAGGCCGAACCGCCGGTGCGATTGTTCTCGGTGAAGCGCGGCGTGATTCCCAGGTATTCGGCAGCGCTCAGCCCAGACAGCGCGTCGTCCGGAGTACAGACAAACAGCGCATCGACATCGGTCAGCTTGAGGTTGGCGTCCTTCAACGCCAGCACCGCCGCTTGCGCGGCAAGGTCCAGCGGACGCATCCCGGGAGATTCGCCCATGCCATAGGTGGCTGCACCGACTATGGCCACGCGGCCACGAGGAAACTGCTCCATTGCCCTACTCCGCTGGCGACCTTTCGAAGGTCGCATTGTTCTGGACTCGACTTACATAACTAACATAGTATCAGTTACGACCTAAGCTACTCCATGCCGGAGTCCGGCGCAAGGAGCTCCTAGCCAAGGGCAGGTGTCTAGTTTTCAGTTTCCGTGACGGATAAGGCCATTGCATGAGCGAGTTATCCAGCAATCTCACATCTCTTTGTGCAGTCCGCCCCGAATGGGTCGAGTGGGCCCTGGCACAGCCAGGTCGTTCGCACTTCGTCGAAGCCAATGGCTCCCGCCTACACTTTCTTTCCTGGGGATTCGAGGACACACATAAGCCCACTCTGCTGTTCGTCCATGGTTTTCGCGGCCACGCCCATTGGTGGGATTTCATCGCGCCCTGGTTCGCCGAGGAGTACCGGGTCGTGGCCATGGACCTCTCCGGTATGGGCGACAGCGCCCACCGTGCGCAGTACGACGCCACCACCCTGGGGCGTGACATCGCCGCCATCGCGGAACACATAAGCCAATCACCGTTAATCGCGGTCGGCCATAGCTATGGCGGTTCGCGCCTGTTGCGGGCCTGTGGCGAGAGACCCGAACTGTTCCAGCGTCTGGTGATAGTCGACAGCTATGTGCTGTTCGAGGGTGAGAGCCTGCCGCCCGAACCCATCAAGGTTCGCGGCAACCACGAGTACCCTGACCTCGAAAGCGGCGCCGCACGATTCCGCCTGATACCCGCGCAGGCGGACGCGATGCCATGCCTGGTGGAACATGTGGCCGGTCATTCCCTGCGGCGAAATGGCGAAGGCTGGCGTTGGAAGTTCGACATCGGTCTGCCGCCGGGTGGCGCCCGCGAGACGGACGGCGGGCAGATGCTCGCACGGGTGACCCGTCCGGTTGACTACCTCTATGGAGAGCGCAGCGTGGTGGTCAGTCGGCAGCGCGCCGAGCAAATCGTCCAGGCCCTGCCCCATGCCCGCGGCCCCATCGCCATTCCTGCCGGACATCACCACCTGATGTTCGACCAGCCCCTGACCTTGATCAGCACCCTGCGCGCGCTCCTCGCCGCGCAGCCTTGAAGACCACAGGAAGACCCAAGATGGCCATCGACTACGAAAAGCTCCTCGACCTGCAGATCCCGGACACCCAACAGACCTATACCCACAAGGACAGCATCCTTTATGCCTTGAGCCTGGGTTATGCCAGCGACCCGCTGGACGCCAGGCAGCTGCCCCTGGTCTATGAGGCCGAGCTGCACGCCGTGCCCACCATGGGCGTGGTCCTTGCTCACCCCGGCTACTGGCCCAGGACCATGAACACCGGACTGGACTGGGTACGCATCGTCCACGCCGAACAGGGCCTGACATTGCACAAGCCCCTGCCGGCCGAAGCGCAAGTGATAGGAAAGTCGCGAGTGGTGGACATCATCGACAAGGGCGCCGACAAGGGCGCGCTGATTACCTATGAGCGGCGCATCCTCGAGCGATCCAGCGGCGATCTCCTGTGCACCATCACCCAGACCATGCTTGCCCGTGGTGACGGCGGCTTTGGCGGCCCGCAACGGAGCGTAGCGCCACCCCCGTCTGTACCGGAGCGCCCGGCCGACCATTGGGTGGACCTGCCTAGCTTGCCAAGCATGGCACTGCTCTATCGGCTCAACGGCGACTGGAACCCGCTGCACGCCGACCCGGAAGTCGCACGTAAGGCTGGTTTCGAGCGCCCCATTCTGCATGGCCTGGCCACCTGGGGCATCGCCGGGCGCGCCATAATGCAGGCAGTGTGCGATTTCGACGGCAGCCGCATCGCCTCGATCTTCGGCCGGTTCACTGCCCCAGCCTATCCCGGCGAAACCTTCCGTACCGAAATTTGGGTCGACGGTTCCACTCTGGCCTTCCGCGTGCGGGCCGTGGAGCGCGACGTTATCGTGATCAATAACGGCCGCGTCGAGCTGCGCGCCTGAACTGAGGGATATTCCATGACACCCAAAGATATTCAACTCGATGGCAAGGTGGCATTTATCACCGGAGGCTCCGGTGGAATAGGAGCGGGTATCGCCCGCAACCTGGCTAACTTTGGAGCTTTGGTGGCCATCGCCGATATCGATGTGGAAGGCGGCGAACGCCTGGTGGCAGAGATTCGAGAACAGGGCGGGGACGCGCTGTTCTTGCAGACCGATGTCAACCATACCGAGCAGATCAATGCGGCTGTCGAGGAGGCGGCGCGACACTTTGGGCGGCTCGACATTCTCGTGAACAATGCGGGCGGCGTGCGCAGAAGGCCCTTTCTGGAACAGACCGAAAAGAGCTGGCGCAAGCACATCGACTTCAATCTGATCAGCACCCTAGCTGCGACTCAGGCAGCGGCCAGGGCCATGGTCGGCTTCGGCCGCGGCGGCACCATCATCAACATTGCCAGCAGCGAGGGGCTTCGGGCAGCGCCGGGCTTCGCCGTTTATGCGGCCTGCAAGGCAGGGATGATCAGTTTCACCCGCTCCATGGCGCTGGAACTGGCCGAGCACAATATCCGCGTGCATGCCCTGGCTCCGGACATGATCCTCACACCTGGGCATGCGCCCTACTTCGAAGCGGCAGGCGAAGCCGGACGCGCCGCTCGCGACCGGTACATTCCTATGGGGCGTGTCGGCAGTACGGATGAATTGGCGGGAGTGGTGATCTTCCTAGTGTCCAACCTGGCTACTTTCGTCACCGGCCTGACCCTGCCGGTGGACGGCGGTGCCATCGCCTCCAGTGGCTGGACACGTTCGCCGGTGTCCGGGGCCTGGGACCTTTACCACGCACCGGAGTGACAACTTCGCGCAGGTCGGCCCCCGCGTGCCGACCTGCAAGCCTCCTGCCCTGGCAGTCCCTCACAGCCTCAGAGCTGAGATATCGGCAGCTTCACCATCAGCCCATCCATCGCCTCGCTCAACACTACCTGGCAAGCCAGCCGGCTGCTCGGTAGTACGTGCAAGGCGCAATCCAGCATCAACCGTTCCTCCTCGACTGGCTCCGGCAAGGCTTCCGCCCAGGCGCCCTCGACATAGCAGTGACAGGTGGCGCAGGAGCAGCTGCCGCCGCAGTCTCCGAGGATTCCCGGTACCAGATTGGCCAGGGCCGCCTGCATCAATGACTGGCCAGCTTCCGCCTCGATTCGGTGCTGCCCGCCATCGTGCTGGATGAAGGTAATGGTCGGCATGTTGAATCCTCCGGGGTTGTTGTTTTTCGTTCCCGATGAGTAATATAACTAAGCATTCGCCAGCTTTCCAAGTCGACCGCCAAGCCGATTCGCAACCGCGAATGGCGAAGGCGACGAAAAGCTATCAATGCTGGCGAATCACGAGGGCTTACCCATCAAAACAACAATACGAGGGACCCATCATGACCGCTCCACTCAGCGAACTCCCGGATCACGTACCCGCCGACCTGGTTCGCCACTTCGACCTCTATGAACCCATCGAGGGAGATGACGATTACCAGACCTGGTTCACCAAACTGCAGGCCGCAGGTACGCCCGACATATTTTGGACCCGGCACAATGGCGGCCACTGGGTAGTGACCCGGGGCGAAGACTTCGATCACGTCCTGAAGACCCCCGAGACCTATTCTTCGCGCATCAACGTGGTGCCGCGCGAGCGGCTCATGCCCATCGTCAGCAAGCCGATCCAGCTGGACCCTCCAGACCATACTCGCTACCGCAACTTGCTTATACCGGCCTTCTCCCCCAAAGCGGTCGTACCCCTGGGCGAAAAAGCGCGGGCGCTAACCATCGAGCTGATCGAAGGATCTCTTGCCCGTGGGCGATGCGAGTTCGTTTCGGAGTTCGCCCGCCGCTTGCCGATCGGCATTTTCATGGACATGGTCGCCCTGCCGACAGCAGATCGCGAGCAGTTGCTGGAGTGGGTGGACGAAATGATCCGTCCAACCCAGGTGGACAGCCTCGAAGCCGGCAACCAACTGATACGGTACGCCTTCGACCAACTTCAGGAGCGTCGCGCCGAACCGGGCAGCGACCTGCTCTCGGAGCTGACCCGAGCCCAAGTGGGCGGCAACCCCCTGCAGGATGAAGAACTGGTGGGCATGTTCTTCCTGCTGCTGCTGGGCGGACTGGACACCGTGGCCGCCATGCTCAGCTTCATCATCCGCCATCTGGCCTCTCATCCCGAGGCGCGCCGCGAGCTGATCGAGCACCCCGAGCGGATTCCCGCTGCAGCAGAGGAACTGATGCGGCGTTTCCCGATTTCCACTCTGGTGCGCGTGGTAACCCGGGATCACGAATACAAGGGCATCAATTTCCGCGAGGGCGACCTGGTACTGATGCAGACCTCCGCCCACAGTGTCGACGATCGCTTGTTCAACGATCCGCTGGCAGTGGACTTCGAACGCAAGGTGGTGTTCCACGGCACTTTTGGTAGCGGCGCTCACCGCTGCATCGGTTCAATGCTGGCGCGCGTCGAGGTCCGCGTGTTCCTTGAAGAGTGGCTCAAGCGCATTCCCGAGTTTCGCCTCAAGCCAGGCCAGCCCTTGAGAGTGGAGCCCGGCATGGTGCTGGCCATGCCGCGTCTTGAGCTCGAGTGGGATATCACCGAAAGCCGCCCCTGACCCCTACCGAATAACAACAAGAGGCTATTCCCATGAGCACATCGAGTCTGCAAGGCAAGGTTGCAGTGGTAACCGGCGGAGCGCTTGGCCTTGGTCGCCAGGTCACCGCCCAATTGTTGGAACAAGGCGCTCGCGTCGCCATCCTCGGTCGTACCGCCGCAACCCTGCAACGCGCCGCCGACGAACTGGGCGAACACCTGCTGCCCGTGGTAGCGGACGTTGCCGACCCTCAACAGGTGCGGCACGCGTTTGCCAAGATCGTCACGGCGTTCGGCGGCGTCGATATCCTGGTCAACAACGCCGCCGTCTACCAAGCCTTCGGCCTGGACGAGGCCAGCGACGAAGAGTTGCAGACCACCTTCGCGGTCAATGTGCTCGGCCCGTCTTTCTGCATACGCGAGGCGATCCCGCTGATGCGCCAGCGCGGTGGTGGTGACATCGTCAACGTTTCATCGGAGTCGGCACGTGCTCCCTTCCCGCTATTGGCGGCCTACGCCGCCTCCAAAGCCGCGCTGGAAACCCTCTCTGCCGGACTGCGCAACGAACTCCGGGCAGACGGCATCCGGGTCACGGTATTCCGCTCCGGGCATATGAACGGCGACAACACCAGCGTGCTCTCCTGGCCCGAAGGCCGTCTCCAACGTTTCCTCGAGGCTATCGAGCTTTCCGGGCACGGCCGCTTCGTGGGTGCAGGCATGGCGCCGCAGACAGTCGCCAGGGCATTGGTCTCGGCCATCGCCCTGCCACGCGAGGCGAATGTTGATTTTCTCGAGGTGCGCCCGGCCTGACGGGTCGCGTCATGAATCGCCCCGCTCGAGGCAGCGCTTGCCTCGTGTGGGTAGCCGGATCGGCCGATAAAACATCCAGAGGAAAACACACATGAACAAGGAATTGGTGATCATCACTGGCCTTGGCGCGATGGGCCTTGCCTGTGCCCGAAGGCTGGGCACGGGCCGCCACCTGCTGCTGGTGGACAACTCCAGTGAGCGACTGCACGAGGCCGAACAGGCACTGGCCGAAGACGGTCACAGCGTCGAGAGTCTCCTGCTTGATTTGGGCGCCAGCGACGCGGGACAACGTCTGGCCGAGCGGATAGAGGCCGCTGGTGTAGCTTTGCGACTATTGCTGCACACGGCGGCGGTATCTCCCACTCAGGCCAGCGCGCGAACCATCTACCAGGTCAACCTAGAAGGCACCGCATATATGCTGGAACAGCTGACGCCCTACCTTGCCCCCGGCTCGGTGGGCATCGTGATCGCCAGCATGGCCGGACAGTTCGTCAGCCTGACCCCGGAGCAGGAACAGGCCTTGGCAAGCGGTCCAGCTCAGTCGCTTGCGGCATTGGCAGCCAACTGGGAAGGCTCGGAGGATACCAATCGGGCCTATATGGTCGCCAAGCGTGGTAACCAGCTGCGCGTCGAAGCCGAGGCATTGCGCTGGGCCCGACATGGCGCTCGCCTGGTCTCTATCAGCCCAGGCATCATCTCCACTGCGCAGGGCCGCCAGGAGGTGGCCGAACAACCCCAGGTTGCGCAACTGGTACACGACTGCCCGGTTGGCCGCATCGGCACGCCGGAGGACATCGCAGCCTGCGTAGAGTGGCTAGCGAGCCCCGCCGCGGGATTCGTCACCGGTACCGACCTGCGCATTGACGGTGGCACCATTGCAGCACTGCGCTGGGCCTCCGAGAGATGAGCACCCGTAAGTACTTTGCTGGCAGAATGTCGCACGCCACGTAACACTGTTCAGAAAAAGAAGGCATTGCATGTCCGTGAAAACCAGAGGGCGGCCCCGCAAGGAACTCGATGTCGCCCTGCTAGAGGCCGCTGCCGCGGAATTTCTGGAGTTCGGTTACACCGACGCCAACATCGAGCGAATTGCCGCTGCGGGAAACACCACCAAGCCAGCGCTGTACCGCCGCTACCCGAGCAAGGAAGCGCTGTTCGAGGCCACCCTCTCCCACCTGGCAAAGGACTTCGAGCTGGACTTGGGCTTTCTCGACCATACACGGCCCGTCGAAGATGCTCTCTACGATCTAGCGCTGCTGTTCTATGAGAAATTGGGTACCACCAAGGTGGTGTCCATGACGCGGTTGAGCGCCTTCACCAGCAATCGATTTCCTGAGCTGATCCTGGCCTTCCGGGCCGAGGTGATGAAGGGTTTCATGGGGCCTCTGACCGCTTACTTCCAGTGGCTCAACGAGCAGGGGGTGGTGAGCATGCGGGACACCCTGGACGCCGCAATCATTTTCACCACCCTCACCGGGCGGCCCCATGAACGGCTGATGGGCGTGATCATGCCCGAGGAGAAGGTCGAACCCCATCTGCGCGAGCTTGTCCGGTTCTTCCTGGCAGGTTATGCGCCAGGTAAGTCTCGGAAGCCAGGTAAATCTCGGAAGTAGTCCTGCAACCGGGTTGCCGCAAAGCCCAACAAACGCCCCTGGATTTTTCGTTCGTTGGGCTTCTCTCCGCTTCGTATTGCTTGCAGCCAGCAGGGATGGGCCTTGCTACTTGACCGCCCCTAGCTTGCGCAGCGACATCAGCTCGCTCTCCCCTATCCCGATCTCGCGAAGCACTTCATCCGTGTGCTGGCCGAATCCCGGCCCCATACGGAGTTCACCCACGGGCCGCTCATCGAATTGAGCGGGTGATACGCCCGTCATGTAACGGTCCGCCACTGGGCTGACGAAGCCATTCTCCAGGGCCTGGGCATCGGCCAGAACTTCCGTCGGGTTCTGGACGGGAGCCCAGACGCCTTCCAGGCTCGCCAAGCGCGTGCACCAGTCGGCATAGTCGCGGCCGGCGAAGACGTCGTTCAGTACGGCAATCAGCGCTCGCGAATTGATGTGCCGCGCGCGGATATCGACGAAGCGCGAGTCCTCAAGCAGATCAGGGCGCTCTACATGGGCGACGAAGTCCGGCCACCACTTGTCCATCAGCAGGCACAAGCTGATCCAGCGGCCGTCGCGTGTGCGGTAGTTGTTGGCCAAGGCGAAGTCGCTGTCCGCCTGCGACTGCACGGGGATGGTTGGCGCACCGATGCTGGTCGCCAGCAAGGATTGCGACATCAGGTAAGTCCCCACCATATAGAGCGCGTTGTCCACCACCGCCCCCTGCCCCGTGCGTTCGCGACGGAACAGCGCTGCAGCTATTGCGCCGGCCAGCGTGACGCCACCGGTGAGGTCGCCAATCGAGCCAGGCTGACGCGGCGGCATGTCACCCGGCAGGGCCTGGCCATTGGCGGCCCCTGCGCGACACCAGGCCGAGGGGTAATCGAAACCTCCATCATTGGCCAAGGCGCCGCGAAGGCCATAGCCAGTGCCGCGGGCATAGATCAGCCTTGGATTGCGCGCCATGAGGTCGGCTGCCTCTATGCCCAACTTCTGCCGAGCGTCCGCGCGCAGGTTGGTGAGGAACACATCGGCGCCATCGATCAGCCGGTACAACTGCTCACGGCCCGCCGGCTGGGTCAGGTCCAGCGCGATACCGCGCTTGCCGCGGTTGGCGGCTTCGAAGAAGGGGTTGATTGCACCGTCGGCACCCGGCAGTTTCATGTGCCGCGCGGCGTCACCACCCTGGGCGCGCTCCACCTTGATCACATCCGCCCCCCAGTCGGCCAGCACCATTCCGGCAGCGGGTACGAAAGTGTGCTCAGCGACCTCGATTACCCGCACTCCGTTCATGACGTCGTACATAACTTCTCCTGGCTAAACAGAAACAAAACAGGGCAACCCTCCCGGGGCGGCCCCGATTAGGCGCCACGACCGCGATGGGCGAACGATTTTTCTCGTAGACACCGGTCCGCGTGCAATTTGCCCAGCTCGGTGAGCAGCACGTACTTGCCGACCACCTCACGGTTCAGAATCGAGCGCAACGCGGCAGCCCCATCAGCCAGGTCGAAGGTGCGCGCAACGAAGGGTACAAGTTGCCCAGCGGCAATCCGCGCCTGGATATCGACCAGGTTCTGCCTGCTGGCCGCGGGATTGCGTCGGGTCCACTGGCCGATATTGACGCCTATCGCCACGGCCTCGCGCAGCAGCAGCAGGTTGCTCGGCAGCTGGGCGATCTGCCCAGAGGTGAATCCGATCACCAGCAAGCGGCCAAACGGTGCCAGGGACTTCAGCGTGGCATCCACCTGCGCCCCGCCGACCGGGTCGAAAACCACGTCGACGCCGGCGCCATCGGTCAGCTCGTGCAGGGCCTCGCGTAGCGCCCGGGTGCGGCAGTTGATCACCTGGTCGGCGCCCAGGCGGCGAACCCGCTCCAGCTTGTCGTCGCAGGAGCCCGTAGCGATCACCCGCGCGCCCAGGTACTTGCCGATCTGTACAGCGGCCAGGCCGACCCCACCGCTGGCGCCATGCACCAGCAGGGTTTCTCCGGCTCGCAGGTCTCCGCGTTGCAGCAGCGCGTGCCAGGCGGTGTTGTAGGCCACCGGGAAGGCCGCGGCGCTGACCATGTCGATGCCCTCGGCGAGCTTCACCAGCGCCGCCGCCGGCACGCACACCTGCTCGGCCCAGCAGCCCATGGCCAGGACCAGCACTCGGTCGCCCGGCCGGAACTGCTCCACCCCGGCGCCACATGCTATAACTTCGCCGGCCCCCTCGGCACCGAACACGCACGGAATGGCCGAGCCAATCTGGTAGGTGCCGGCGACTTGCAGGATATCCGGGTAGTTGAGCCCCGCTGCATGCAGGGCGACCAACACCTCCCCGTCCCGCGGCGTGGGCGCCGGCCAGTCCTCGAAGCTCAAGCTTTCGGGCTCACCGTGATGTTTGCAGACCAATGCTTTCATCCGTTCCTCCTCAACGGCCCTGCCAGTGCGGCGCGCGCTTCTCGGCAAAGGCCAGGGCGCCCTCGCGCGCATCCGCGCTATCGAACACCTGGCGGATCGCCTCCTGCACCTTTGGCCGCACGGCTGTGCCCCCCTCCTGCACGCACGCCCACATCAGCCGCTTGGTCGCCGCCAGCCCCAGCGGCGCATTGGCGGCAATGCGCCGAGCCAGCTCCAGGGCCGTGTCTAGGACCTGCTCCGGCGCCACCACCCGGTTCGCCAGCCCCAGTTGTTCGAGCCGCGTGGCACTGATGGTGTCGCCAGTCAGACCGAGTTCGAGCGCCACCGCTAGGGGAATCCGCGCCGGCAGCAGGACCCCGCCGCCGCCCGGGAACAAGCCGTGCTTCACCTCCGGAATCCCGAAGCGGGCCGCCTGAGATACCACCGCCAGGTCGCAGCTGAGCATCAGCTCGAAGCCACCAGCTACCGCGCTGGCCTGCACCGCGGCGATCACCGGTTTGCTGAAGCGCCCCTCGATGAATGCCTCGAAGTGTACGGTGGAGCGCGGCACGCGGTTGTCCGGTCCGGCCGCGAAGTCCTTAAGGTCCATGCCAGCGCAGAATGCCTTGGCGCCGGCCCCGGTCAGTATCAGCACGCGCACCTCGGCGCAGCGCTCGGCCTCCTCCAGGGCGGTGGAGAGCTCCTCCATCAACTCGGCGCTCAGCGCATTACGCTGAGCCGGGCGGTTCAGGGTGAGTATCTCGATGAAGCCTTCGCGTGAACGCAGTAGAACGGACATACGTCTCTCCAGTTGATCTGACGACCTTCAGCCGATCGGGTAGGTGATGGACTTCTCCAGCAGGAACTCATTGAGCCAGTCCTTCCCCAACTCCCGGCCGATGCCCGAATGCTTGAAGCCACCGAAGGGCGCCTTGACGAAGAAGTCGCCAGTGCCGCCATTGATGGAAACGCCACCGGTACGAAGCTTGAGCGCCATGCGGTACGCGGTAGCACGGTCGGCGGACATTACCGCGCCACTCAGGCCGAACTTCGAGTCATTGGCCAGGCGGATAGCTTCGTCGTCGCTGTCAAACCCGATCACGACACCGACTGGGCCGAACACTTCCTCCTGGGCCAGTGTCGAGCTGTTGTCGACGTTGTCGAACAGGGTCGGCTCGTGGAAGAAACCACGCGGCAGGAACGCCGGGCGCCTGCCACCGGCCACCAGGCAAGCCCCGGCGTCCAGCCCCATCTGCACGAACTGCTCGGTCTTCTGTCGCGCACTTTCACGAATCAGCGGCCCCACCACCACGCTGGGGTCAGCCGGGTTACCCAACTTGAACTGGCCCAGCACAGCCTTGACCGTCTCGACGAAAGCCGGGCGGATCGAGTTGTGCACCAGGTAACGGGTCAGCAGCGCACAACCCTGACCGGCATGCAGAGACATGCTGAAGGCAGCGGTGGCGGCAGCCTTGAGCAAGTCGGCGTCTTGCCGGACGATCAGCGCCGACTTGCCCCCCAGTTCCAGGTGGACCTTCTTCAGGGTGCCGGCGGATTGGCGGAGGATCGCCTGCCCCACCTTGTCCGAGCCAGTGAAGGTCACCAGGTCGACGCGCGGGTCTTCGGTGAGCATGGCGCCCACCTCAGGCCCGCCGTTGATCACACTGAGCACGCCATGGGGCAACCCGGCCTCGACTATCATCTCGCCCAGCAGCAGTCCGGAGAAGGGCGTGAACTGGGAAGGCTTGATCACCACGGTATTGCCCGTCAGCAAGGCTGGCACCGCCTTCACCACATTGAGCAGGAAGGGATAGTTGTAGGGCGTGATGCCCACCACGACGCCGTAGGGCTCATGCACCACCATACCGGCGGCCAGAATCTCGCCCCCCGCCGAGTCAAAGGGGTTGGGTTTGAGTTCGATGGGCGTACCGTAGGGCTCGAGCTTCTCGGCCAGGCTGATGGCGTAGTCGATGGCTTCGATGGCGCCATTGAACTGGGCACTGTTGAGCAGCAGTTGGGCCGCGCCAACCTCGGCGATCAGCAGCGCCTTGATGCGTACCTCGCGCGCCAGGATGGCAGCGCGCAGGCGTTTGACGGCGGCGATCCGCTCGGCCATCGGCAGACCCGGCCAGGGTCCCTGGTCGAAGGCCTGGCGCGCCGCCGCAAGTACCATTTCTACTTCAGTACGGCCAGCTAGCGGTGCCTCGCCGATGACTTCTTCAGTGGCCGGATTGAGGATGGGCTCGTACCCCTGAGTCGGCAGGACCCATTCGCCGTCGATGAGGAAGGACTTGATATCGGTGTACGGAACACTCATTGCTGTTGACCCTCGAGTTCGTGGAGGTCCAGTTGACGATGGGGCGAGTCTGACTGGCGGCGGGTTGCGCCCTCCAGGATGAGTTCTGCCGCGCGCAGGGCGATGGCCATGGCCGGGGCGTTGGTATTACCGGAGACCAGAGTCGGCATGATGGAGGTGTCCACCACACGCACGCCGCTGACACCCCGTACACGAAGTTCGGGGTCAAGCACGGAAGCGCTATCCCCGCCCATTCGGCAGGTGCCGGATACGTGGTAGGCGGTCTGTCCGATGGCACGTGCGGCGGCGAGGACTTCCTCGTCGCTCTGTGCGGCCCTGCCGGGAACCTCCTCGCTAACGATGTAAGGAGCCAGCGCTGGCTGGGCGCAGAGTTGGCGCACCCAGCGTATCAGGGCGATGGCGGCGGTCTGGTCGACCTCCGAGTCCAGGAAGTTGGCGTCTATGGCCGGCGGCACGTCCGGATCGGCGGAGCGGATGCTCAACTGGCCCTGACTCTCCGGGCGCATGAAGTAGCAGTAGAAAGTCAGGCCCGGTAGTTTCTCCGGCACCACTGTCTCCCCCTCCTGCACTAGCGAGTGCAGGCTGACGCCGATCTGGGCATCGGCACGGTCCAGCTCCGGTCGGGTCTTGATAAACCCGCCGGCCTCATGAGCGGCGTGAGTGAGCGGACCACGGGAGTGGGCGTAGTACTTCCACAGCGAACCCAATAGACCCAGGCCTCGGAAGCAATGGTTCAGGCTGCCGCCAGTGACCCGGTACTGCATGGCCAGGCAGACATGCTCACGCAGGTTGCGCCCGACGTTCGGCGAGTCGCTGATCAGTGGGACACCGTGCTCAGCCAGTAGCGCGGCCGGACCGACGCCTGAGAGTTGCAGCAACTTGGGCGACTGGATGGCTCCGGCGCTGAGGATCACTTCACGACGGATTCCGAACTGCCGCTCGCCGCGTTTGTCGCGGACCAGCAGACTGACAGCGCGTCGCTCGCTGAAGTTGATCCGCAGAACCTCGGTGCCAGTGAGAATGCGCAGGTTCGGGCGCTTGCGGATGGGATGGAGAAAAGCACGGGCTGCGCTGAAGCGCTTGCCCTGCCAGGTGGTCTGTGGCTGGTAGCCGAAGGCACCCTGCTCCACCGTAGCCACGTGATTGGTGTCTGATACCCGCTGCACACCAGATTGTTCGGCTGCCTGGATCACGGCCTCGCAGAGCGGCGAGCCCGAGGGATGGATAGACACCTTGAGTGGGCCGCTGTCGCCGCGCGCTTCCGAAGCGCCAAGCTGGTGGTCCTCCAGGGCGACAAACTGGCGGGCCATATCCTTCCAGCCCCAGCCGATGCAGCCGGCCGCTTCCCAGGCGTCGTAGTCGGCCGGCGCGCCGCGGACGTAGACCATGCCATTGATGGAGCTGGAGCCACCGATGGCGCGCCCTTTGAGCCAGACCTCAGCGGGCATGCCTTGACCCCGGGACACCTGGTAGTCCCAGACGTGCGGATTGCCCGGAGCCAGAAGCTTGCCTATTCCTCGCGGCATCCTGATCAGCGGGCTGCTGTCGTCCGGGCCACTTTCCACTAGCAGGACGGATATCGATGGGTCTGCGGATAGTCGGTTGGCCAGTACGCAGCCAGCCGACCCCGCCCCCACAATGATGTAGTCATATTGCTCTTGCATGGAAGGCACCTGATTGTTGTTGTTTTACGTTACCTAGAAGTAACATAACATCAGCTTTGGGGCTTTGCCACTGCCTTCCTGCGGAACGAGTCAGCCAATCACTCCGGCCCCTCAGGACTACGCTCCCAGAGCACTTCCTTGACTGTTGGTGCCGCCACCTCGCCTTCCATCCAGTACAGGATGTCGAAATAATCCTGTTTCAGTTCGTCCTGCAGAACCTCTGCTCGCTGCTTGACCTTGACGACATACATGCCCTGAACGTTCTGGTGATCCAGTGCGCGCCATTTCTGTTCGTCCTTGAGCAGGCGATAACTGTGATCTTCCAGAGCGGCGATAACGGCCGAGGACTCTGTCGAACCAGCGCGCGCCACAGCTTCGGCCCACTGCCGGACAATGCCGTAGGCCGACGCCGCAGCGCTTGACGGGTAGCTCTGGTAGCGGCCGCTGTAGTCGACAACAAAGCGTTTGCCCCGCAGGTTTCTCTCACGCTCGGGGACCCGCCAAGTCCAAGTATCGGTGCCAATCACACCACTCATCAGCGCCGGCCCGGCCTGGTCGACCACGTCCTGATTGAGGTTGGGCACGACAACCAACATGCGGTCCTTGAGTTTCAGGTGGTCGACCAAACGCATGGCATTAACCACGTCTGTACCGTAGAGCATGAGGATTAACACGTCGGCATCGCTCTGCGCCGCCTGCTTGAGCGCATCGCGGTAGTGTCGCTGGCTGGACAGGTCGCGGCCGCGCGAAGCCTCGCCCAGGCTACCGCTCCTACCATTGGGGATGACGTCGTCGCTGGTGATGATGAAATAGCGCTTACCCGGCAGAGTGGTCTCCAGGTATTCCATCAACAGGTTGTTGGCCATCCGAGCACTTGCCCCTTCGCGGAACAGGTATGTATGGCCAGCGCGGCCAGTCACCCGATTGGCGTAGGCGGTGGGCACAAAGTACGGTAAGCGCAATTGCCGGGCGCGCTCGCCGGCGGCAATGACCTCGTCACTGGACGCACCGCCCATCAGCATTACGGCACCGTCCGCAGCCAGGCGCTCGACATTCTCCGCCGCCCGCTCGGGTGTGGCGCCGCTATTGCGGCTGACAATTTTGAGCGGCCGCCCCAGAATGCCGCCCTCTCGATTGATCTCCTCCACCGCCATCAGCGCCCCGCGCTTCTGTGACAGCCCCTCCCACTTGTAGCTTCCGGTACTGGGGTAGCTGAGACCGATCACCACGGGCTCCGCAGCGTAGGCTTGGGCTTGCAGCCAGAAAAAAGACAATGCGGCGGCCAGGACTCTCATGTCCGTCTCCTTGAGATTGTTGTTCTTGTCGTTATCTCGCACGCGCCTGGTCATCCCGCCCGATCAGGGCGGGCCATCATCCAGGAGTCACTCTCGCGACAGCAGCACAGCACCGGCCAGAGGCCCGCCACCATTACTGGCTACGGCCAGTTTCGGAGTGCCCGGCACCTGCCGTGCCTCGCCCTCACCGCGCAGCTGCACTACGGCCTCGTGCACATGGCCGAGACCGTGCAAGCGCCCGGCGGAAAGCTGTCCGCCGTGGGTAGCCAGGGGCAGCTCGCCGTCGAGTGCAATGCGCTGGCCACCCTCGACGAAATCTCCCGCTTCGCCACGGCCGCAGAAGCCCAAGCCTTCCAGCCAGAGCAGGGAGAGGAAGCTGAAGCCGTCATAGAGTTCGGCGAGGTCAACGTCCGCTGGTTTGTAGTCCGTCCGGCTCCACAGGCGTTTCCCGCAGGCTTCGGCTGAATACCGGGTGAGGTCATCCATCTGGTCCCAGGCATCACGACCGCTGAAGGGGCCGCAGATGGACTCGACAAACACTGGTTTACTGCGCAGATCCGGCGCGGTGTCGCGGTGCGAGATAATGAGCACGGTGGAACCATCCACCGGCACATCGCAGTCGAACAGGCACAGCGGTGTCGAGATCATTCTCGAGGCCATGTACTGGTCGAGGCTCAATGGGTCGCGGTAGACCGCCTTGGGATTGAGCATGGCGTTGCGCCGAGCGTTCAATGCGATGGCCGCCAGTTGCTCGCGACGGGTGCCGAACTCATGGAAATAGCGACTCGCCGCAAGGGCAACCCAGTTAGCTGCGGAGGCCGCCTGGAAAGGCACCAGGAATTCGGCGAAACCCGACACCCGCGCTGCCGCCCCTCCCACGGTGCTGGAGCGCACACCCTGCGCCAGGGCGCTCGATTCGGTAACGGTACGGAAGCACAGCACATGGCGCGCCTGACCAGAGGCCACGGCCATGCAGGCATTGATCAGAGCACTCATCTGGGTAGCCTCGTTACCCGCGCAGTACCAGTTCAGCTCCAGCCCGAGGGCCTCCTTTACCTGGCCGATGGACACCGGCGAGAAGGCTGGCATATCGGCGCGATAGCCCGGCCAACTGGCCACACCGTCTATCTGGCTGCGGTCGAGGCCGGCGTCTGCCAGCGCCGCGAACACGGCTTCAAGGGTAAGATCCAGACCTGTGCGCCCCAGCCTGCGCCCCACGGCCGACTGGCCGATGCCGGAAATGATCGCTGTTCGTTCCAGAGCCGACACCATGGAGCTTCCTCTTTGCTTGTTATCGGGTTTCAGGCGGGTTCAGGGGGACTCTTCGAGAGAGTATTGACCCCCCATCCAGACTGCGGCAGACTCTAAAAAATGTCAAACAGTCAGTTTTTAACTACCAATGGCCAGAGTGGCCAATGCTAAGGAAACCTGACTGCAGGCCATGGTAGCGGGACTGCCTCTCGATCCAGGCTCCACGAGAGGCACCTACAAAAACAACATCGAGGTCCAGATATATGTCAACACGCGAACCCGGCTGGAGCACTGAACAGGTCGACACCATCAATGCAGTGCTGCAACGCTCGACTGAAAAGTATGGTGAACGCAAGTTTCTCGATTTCCTCGGTGAGACCTACAGCTTCGCTGATCTCAACCGGACCGCATGCCGCCTTGCCAATGGCCTGCGCGCCCTGGGGGTGAGCAAGGGCCAGACCGTGGTCACCATCCTCGATAACTCGGCCGACGCAGTATGCATCTGGTTCGCCATCAACAAGCTGGGCGCCATCAGCGTACCGGTGAACACCGCACTCAAGGGTGAGTTTCTCCGCCATCAGGTGTCGGACGCCGATTCGGTTCTGGTGATCGCGGAAAGCGACTATGCCGAACGCGTGGCGAGCATCGCCAGCAAGTTGCCCAAGCTGGAAACCCTGGTCTATCGCGGCGCGGTACCGGATCTCGTGTTCGACAAACAGCTCCTGTCCTGGACGAGCCTGCTCAGCGATGACTCCAGCGAGCCTGGTGTGGACGTGCAGCCCGGCGATCTGGCCATGCTCATCTATACCGGCGGCACCACTGGCCCATCCAAGGGCTGCATGATCAGCCACAACTACGCCTGCAGCCTGGCCCGGCAGATGCTGGTGATCACCAACCGCCAGGAAGACACCATTACCTGGTCTCCGCTGCCGTTGTTCCACTTCAATGCGGTGGCCACCACCGTGCTGTCGAACATGATGGTCGGCGCTCAGGTTGCGCTTTATACCCGTTTCTCGGTTTCCAACTTCTGGCCGGAGATCGAGCGCACCGGTGCCAACGATGTGCAGTTGCTGGCCTCCATGATGCCGATGCTGGCCGGCGCCCCGGAAAACGACTCGATGAAACGCTGCTTCGGCCAGCTGAAGGCAGTCTGGGGTGCGCCCTTCCCGGTTCCGGTGCAACAGCAGTGGAAAGAGCGCTTCGGTGTCACTCATACCATCTGCGGCGGATTCGGTCTTAGCGAATGCTCGCTGCCGACCATCCTTCCCTTTGGCACGCCGATGCGCCCGAACAGCTCCGGCAAGCGCAACACCGAGTACTTCGACGTGCGTATCGTCGACGACAACGATGTCGAGCTCCCGCCCAACACCCCCGGCGAGATCATCGTTCGTCCGCGCAAACCCCATGTGATGTTCGAAGGCTACTGGAAGCGTCCGGAAGACACCCTCAAGGTGATGCGCAACATGTGGTTCCACACCGGCGATATCGGCATGTTCGACGAGGATGACTATTTCTACTTCCTCGATCGCAAGAAGGACTACCTGCGTCGCCGGGGAGAGAACATTTCCAGCTTCGAGGTGGAAAGTGCCTTTCTCCAGCACCAGGCGGTGGACGAGGTGGCCGCCCATGCTGTGCTGTCCGATTTGGGCGAGGATGAGCTGAAGGTGACCATCACCCTCAAGCCGGATGCGGTGCTGAACGAAGTAGACCTGTGTCATTGGGCGGCCGACCAGATGCCCTACTATGCGGTGCCGCGCTATATCGAGTTCCGTAGCGCCTTGCCGAAGAGCCCGCTGGGTCGCGTCTACAAGTTCCAGTTGCGTGACGAAGGTGTCACCGCCGGCACCTGGGACCGTGAGAAGGCCGGCTTCAAGCTGCAGAAACGCTAGGGAGCCGCGACGATGAAAGTGCAGGCCTGGTTCAAGGGCGCCAATGGCAACCGTCTGGCGGCGGACCTTTCAGGTGCGGAGGATGCCCCCACGGTCATCCTCCTCCACGGTGGCGGACAAACCCGCCACTCCTGGGCGCGCGCGCACCAGGTACTGGCCGACAAGGGTTATCGCGTGGTCTCGGTGGATGCCCGCGGCCATGGCGAGTCCGACTGGGCAGCAGATGGCGACTACAGCCTGGAGGCCCAGGTCGCCGACCTGCTTGCGGTGATCAAGGCCCTTGGCGGTCGTCCGGTCTTGGTCGGTGCCTCCATGGGCGGCACCCAGTCACTGGTGGTATGCGGTAGGTATCCCGATATCGCGAAAGCCTTGGTCCTGGTGGACGTCACGCCGCGCCTGGAGCCTCAGGGTATCGAGCACATCGTCGGCTTCATGACCAGGCACCCGGACGGATTTGCCTCACTGGAGCAGGCAGCCGAAGCCGTTGGCGCCTACAACCCCAACCGCCCTCCTCCACGCGACCTCAGCGGCCTCGCCAGAAACCTGCGCCTGCGCGACGATGGCCGCTGGTACTGGCACTGGGACCCGTGCTTCATCGTTGGCGACCACAGGGACAAGGTCGAGCGCATCAGCCAGACGATGAAGGCGGCGGCCCCGGCTGTCAGGGTCCCCACCCTGCTGGTACGCGGTCGCCAGAGCGACGTAGTCAGCCCGGATGGCGTGGAAGAGTTGCGCAGCATGCTGCCGCATCTGGCCTTCGTCGATATCGAGGGCGCCGGGCACATGGTCGCCGGCGACAAGAACGATCACTTCAACTCCGCCATCATCGACTTCCTGCAGGAACACCATCCATTGCCCCAGGAAGAGCAGACGGAAGCAGGGCTGTAGATTCAAGCCCTGCAATTCGCTCATTTTTACTCCCGCTCCCCAACAAGACAGTCTTGGGCAATGGACGCCACCAGGTTCCGCGACTGGTCGAACACCCGGGCCTGCGTAAGGCCGCGCCCCCTCTGCATGCTTGGGCTTTCGCAGACGAACAACAGCCAGTCATCGGCAACAATGGGACGATGGAACCAAAGGGAATGGTTGAGGCTGGACACGAACAGCCGCTCCCGCGCCTGCTCGATGGGCACGTGGTAGCTGATGGCCGCCGAATTGATCCAGTAGTCGCTCAGATACGCCAGTATCTGGGCATGCAAGGCGGGCGACGACGGCAGGCTCTCGCGCAACTTCAACCAGTAGGCGATGGCTGGCGCTTCGGCACATTGGCGTAGGTAGTGTTGCGGCTCGACGATGCGCAGCTCCACGAACGGTCTGACAAAGCGCGCCCAATGGCCGTCCTCGACAACATCTAGCGACAGCAGTTGCTCCGGCCCGGGCAGTTCGGTGGCGGTTTCCATATGGAAGAATCCGCTGATCGGCGCCTGTAGCGTGACCTGCGCATCCACTATCCGGCGTTCGCCCTGCTGGCCGCTTACATGCAGGCTGGTGAAACGTTTTCCTTTCTGCAGGGGCGTCACCCGATAGTCCAGCGGCTGGTCGGTGCGCGCGCCCTGGAGAAACAGACAATGCAGTGTCGCTGGCATCAGCTCCGGACTGTAGCGCTGGGCTACGGCCAAGGCCTGTCCCAGCAGTTGGCCACCAAATACCCGGCCATTGAGGTTGGTGTCGTGAGTGCTGGCGAGGAATGACCCGGGGGCCTCCCGCTCCAGCACGAACAGTTCCGCTAGGCGCTCCTGACTCCAGTTTCTTGGCCTTACCGCCGCTGCTGCCGTCATGAAATATGTACTCCGAAAACTGGCTCTCGTGCCCTTGTTGATGGTATCGAAACTAACCAATAAACTGACACATAGTCAATTATTAGCAGGTAACCAGGACAGTGATGAAGGCCCATGACGCCAGCACGCAGATGATCGAAGCCATTTGTTCAGCCCAGGCAAGGAGTGCCCGGTTGCGAATCAGGGGTGGTGACAGCAAAGGCTTTCTTGGCCTGAGCAGCTGTGGAGAAAGCCTGGACAGTCGCAATCACCGGGGCGTCCTCGAACTCGATCCAGCGCAACTCTGGATTCGCGCGCGGGCGGGCACCGCCTTGCGGGAACTCAACACCACTCTGGACGAATACCAGCTAATGCTCGCCTTCGAGCCACCGAGTTTCTCAGCGGGCGCCACGGTCGGTGGCATGGTCGCCACTGGCCTGGCGGGCCCCCGTCGCCCCTGGGTCGGGGGCGTGGCGGAACACCTACTGGGTGGCAGTCTGATCGACGCTAACGGTCAGATACGCCACTTTGGCGATGAAGCCATTCCAAGCCGGCTGGTGGCCGGCAGCTTGGGCCGCCTGGGCTTTATCTCCGAGATCTGTCTGCAAGTGCGCCCTAAGCCTCGCCAGACCCTCAGTCTTCGCCTGGAAATCAGCCAGTCGCTAGCACTACGCCAGCTCCAGGCCTGGATGCGCTATCCCTCCCCGCTCAGCGGCGGATGCCACACCGGCGATGCGCTTCACCTGCGCCTGGAAGGCACGCCGGAAGCCGTGAAACGAACCAGGAGCCTGATTGGTGGAGAGGAATCCAACTCCAGCCTGTGGGACGAACTGCGCGAACAGCGCCTGGGATTCTTCCGCGACCCACGTCCGCTCTGGTGCGTTCAGGTAGCAGCAGAAGCTCCGCAACGGGAGCTGCCGGGCATGGTGCTACTGGACTGGGGCGGAGCCCAGCGCTGGCTGAAAAGTGCTGAGCCGGCACTGGTGATCCAGCGCCACGCCCAGGCACTGGGGGGGCGGGCAATCTGCTTCACGCCGGATGGTTGCGCACCTGGTCTCGGTCAGTTGCCGGAAGCAGAGGACATGCGGCTGCTCCGCAAGCAGTTGGACCCGCAAGGCCTGTTCGCCGACTAGGCCGCCGGCGTCTTGCGATTCACGTACTTGAAGGTACCCGACGCAGTGGCGAGCAGTTCGCCCGCTTCGTTGCGCACCTCACCGTCGCAGAATACCAGTGACTTGCCACTAGAGCGCAGGAACCCCCGAGCGACCAGCAAACCACCAACGCCGCCGCCAGGCCGCATGAAGTTGGTCTTGAGCTCCACTGTGACACAGCTGCGACCACTGCCGTGCCCCAGGGTGCAACAGGCCAGCACGGCATCCATCAGGGTCATCATCAATCCGCCGTGGGCAGATGCTCCGCCATTCATGTGATGCTCTTTCAAGCGCAGGCGCAAGGTGGCCCCCTCCTCGTCGAACTCCGGAGTGCCAAAGATCTCGAGGTGGGTCAGCAAGGGGTCCATGCCCGCTTGTGGCGGGACACTTGCCACATAGGCGCTCACTTCCTGGACGTTTCTGCCGCTCATCTTCGCACTCCTTATACCTGGCTGCGGGACAGGCCCGGTAGGTCGTTACTCGACTGATCGGCAGTCTGCTGGGCTGGCTCTGGCAGGTCGAATTTCGGGTATCGACCCAGAGTGAGAATCAGCACCGAGCCCAGGGCGAAGGTGATGACACAGTGGGTCAGCAAGCCGGAATAAGAACCGGTCTGGGCGTAGAGATAAGCGAAGTACAGCGGTGCCAATGTAGCCCCCAGGCCGATGAAGCCCATGTGCAGGCTGAAGATGCGGCTGTAGTCACGCATACCGAAGTAACGCGCCATGAGAAATGCGGCGATGTCCATCTCCGCCCCCGCACCTACACCGACCAGGACCGAGGCCAGCATCAGGCTGGTCATGTGGGTATCCGCGCCGGCGAACATCAGGCAGCCAAAGGCGGGCAACGCTAGCACCACAAAGGCAACCCCCGGTGCCCAGAGGCGGTCCACCAGGTAACCCACCACCACTCGACCGAGAATCAGGGAGATGCCATAGACACTGAATGCCAGTCCCGCGTCGGTGGCGGACAGCCCCTTGTCGCGCAACATGGGAATGGTGCTGGTGACCATTCCAATCATCGATGTCACCGAAAGCACTAGTGCCACGTTACACAGCCAGAACCGTGGCGACAGCGCCGCCTGGCGCAGGGACATGCCTGGCAGTTGGGGAGCAGTGCCGGGCTCGGCGGCCGCACGGGTGATCGGGCTGTCGCTACGCATCCACAGCAGCGAAAGCGGCCATGTGATCAGCAGCGGCATGGCGCCCAGCACCCAGAATCCGGCGCGCCAGTCGGACTGGGCAATTACCCAGCTCAGCACCGGCGGCAGCACCAGAGCGGCCAGCCCGGTACCACTGAGGATGATGGCCAGGGCCAAACCGCGATTGCGGTCGAACCAGAGGTTCACCAGCTGCGTCCAGGTCACCATGGTGGTGCCCATGCCAACAAACGCCAGCAGGGAGTAACCGGCATAGAGCTGCCAGATCGGGCCGGTCATCAGGCTGATGGCGAAGTAGCCGAGGGCCAGGGCAACCAGCGAGGAGATTGCCACCGGACGCAGGCCATAGCGGCGGATCAGCCAGCCACTGATTTGCACTGCGACGATGGTAAAAGCAAAGAGAAAGGCGATGGCGGGCTGAATCTGCTCGCGAGACCAGCCGAAAGCCTCCTGCATGGGCAGTACCAGGGTACCGAAGGAATACAGCGGAGCGACCCCCACCGATGTGCCAATACCCAGCAGTGCCAGGATGAGAATGCGCCAACCCTGGCGAAACTCGGTGAGGTCAATCGCCAGGGAAGGACCGGAATGGTGCTGGGAACTCATGCGTGGATACCCCGCTCAGCCTTGTTGTTGTTTTAGCCGGATTCTATACCCGCGAAAGCAATAAATGACACTCTTTTATTTTTCGCCATCCATGTCGCCCCGAAAGGACACTCGATGGCTGGGTGCGGCGCCTCACCAGAAATAGTGTTGGGCAGGTATCGCCGCACTTCAGGAGGTCAACGTTTGGCAAAGGTCAGGTTCGCCTTGACCCTGTCCCAGGTCTGCGGGGTAACCCCGTCATCGCGTAGCTGGTATTTGAGAATGCGCCCTACCGGGCTGCGCGGCAGGCTGGTGCGAAATTCGATGAACCGAGGGACCGCGTAGTAGGGCACGCGATCGATGGCCCAGCGACAAAGATCCTCTTCGCGGAGCATGCTGCCCTCCCGCAGTACGGCGGTAACCTTCACCTCGTCCTCCGACAGTTCGGAAAACACCGCATGGACCGCCACTTCCTCGATCTCCGGGTGAGCACCAAAGCTGCGCTCCATCTCGAAGCCGGAGATGTTCTCGCCGCCGCGACGCATGTAGTCCTTCTTGCGGTCAAGGAAGAAGAAGTAGCCGTCCTCGTCCATCTTTCCGATGTCGCCCGTGTGGAACCACATGTTGCGCATCACCTTGAGCGTGTCAGCCGGACGGTTCCAGTAACCCTCGAACATCACGTGAGGTTTGAGTGGTCGAACGATCAGCTCTCCGGGAGAGCCATAGGGCAACTCGACATCGTTGTCGTCGACCACACGGATATCGAATGAATCGCAGCGACGCCCTGCACAACCTGGCTTTACCGGAGCGCCAAAGGGAAGCATGGTGACGATGGCGCATTCAGTCAGACCGAAGCCGGCGCCGCCAACGGTGTGACGTACGCCGAAGCGCTCGCGCCAGCGCTGCTGCACTTCTGCCGTGAAGGGTGCGCTGTAGACCTTGTCGAGCTGCCCATGGCAACGCTTCATCGCGTCGCTTTCCGGCGCCTCGGCCAGCAACGGAGCCATGGTGGCCAACAGATTGGCCTCGTTGGCGCCGCTGCGCTCGATGTCGGCCCAGAACCCGGAGACCGAGAAACGCGGGTAGATCACGGAGCGGGCGCCGATCATCAGGTTGCACAGGACTGTCGTAACCGTGGCGTTGAGGTGGAACAAGGGCAATGGTGTCCAGGTGATGGACTCCGGCGTACGCCCGTGGGCTTCGATGATCTGCCGTGCCTCGTTGCAGGCGTTGTTATGGCTGATCATGCAGCCCTTGGACGGGCCGGTGGTGCCGCCGGTATAGATGAGCATGGTCAGGTCGCTGGGTATTACCTCGACCTGCGGATCGCTGGCATCGTCACTGCGCAGCGCCTCGAGAGAGATAAGCGTCTTGCCGCTGAGGTCCGCCTCAGGCGCGGCGCCACGATAGGCGATGTGCCTGAGGTGCGGCAGTTCGTCCTTCACCAGGGCGATGCGCTCGGCGTACTCGGTTTCGGCGATCACCATCGCGGCGGTGGCGTCGGCAATCTGATGGCGCAGGAAATCGCCCTTGAGCGCGGTGTTCACCGGCACGCTGATAGCGCCCAGCTTGTTCAGCGCGAACCAGAGCAGTACGGCATCGGCGTTGTTATCGAGGATGGTCACTACCGTCTGGCCCTTGACCACGCCCAGGGCCGCCAGGCCGTTGGCCAGCCGGCAGCTTTCCCGCTGGATGGCGGCGAAGCTGTAAACATCGCCCTGCACGTCGAGGAAGGGACGCTCGCCATGCTCCCGCGCCGCGCGGCGCACCACGTCGTTAACGGTGTCCATTTGGCCGACGGACCAGCCCGGCAACGCCTTGTCGTTGAGTTGGGTGGAAAAGCTCATGATTTCAGACTCCGGATGGGTACTGGTCGACCAGGCGTTTCCAGCGCTGTCCTGCCAGCGCCAGAGAGCCCTCATGGGTCAACACGTGGAAGCGTTCTTCGCGAATGGCCTCGAGCAGCACTTCAGCCACGCTTTCGGCGCTCATCTCAGCCTTTTCCAGCGCCTTCTGGGTGCCTTGTTGGAAGGCCAGCGCAGCAGTCGAAGGCTCGGGCGCCCGCGACAGCGGATGATCGCGTCCCGGCCCCGTGAGGCCGGTGCGTACCAGCCCTGGGCAGAACACCGAGACTGCGATGGGAGCCCCTTCGCTCTTGAGTTCCAGGGCCAGGGATTCGGACAGCGCCACCAGCGCCGACTTGGCCGCCACATAGGGCGCGATGTAGGGAATAGCCATCAGCCCGCCCATGGAGGCCGTGTTGACGATATGGGCCGGACGCCCCTGCCGCAGCAAGCGCGGCACGAAGCTGTGCAGTCCATGGATGACTCCCATCAGGTTGACGTCCAGCACCCGCCGCCAATTGCCCAGGTCATGCTCCCAGCTGTTCCTTGGTCGGTCGCCGGTGATGCCGGCGTTGTTGCACAGGATGTCCAGCCCGCCGATGGTATCTACCTGGCGCGCCAGCTCCTCCACCGAGGCGGCATCGGTAACGTCAACTGGAATGGCCAGGACCTCGCCGCCCAGTTCTGTCAGGCTGGCCCGCGCTGCCTCCAACGCCGGACCAGGCAGATCTCCCAGGACAACGCGCATGCCCTCACGCTGGAAGGTGCGCGCCATGGCCAGGCCGAGGCCACTGGCTGCGCCAGTGATAACGGCGGTCTTGTTCGAAAATTCGCGCATCGCTCGCCTCCCTCAGCGGACCGGCACAGTGCCGCCATCCACACAGAGGGTCTGGCCGGTAATGAAACGCGAGCCCTCCCCGGCGAGGAAGACCATCACTGGCGCCAGGTCCCGCTCGGCGTCTCCAAGCTTGCCACCCAAAGGGATGATGCGGCTGAGCATCTGGTCGTGGGCGGCAAGTTCCTCGACACTCATCTTGGCCCGGTGGGCGTCGTACATGGGCGTCCAGATCATCGGCGCGAGGGCGTTCACCGTAATGCCGTAGCGCGCCCACTCCTGGGCCAGGGTGCGAGTCCAGGCCAACACGGCGCCCTTGGACGCGGCATAGTGGGCGGCGCCTGGCATGCCACCGAGGCCGGCAGCGGAGCCGAAGTTGATGATGCGCCCGCCCCGGTCCTTCAAATAGGGAAACGCCGCCTGATTGGTGTGCAGCGTGCCACGCACGTTGACATCGAAAATCAGGTCCCAGTCCGGTTGGCCAATGGACTCGGCCGGTGCTGTGCGCTCCACCGCCGCGACGTTGGCCAGCACATCGAGTCCGCCCAGCCAGCCCACAGCCTCGCGGAAGGCACCATCCACTTGCGCCTTTTCAGCAATATCGCAATGGAGGAACAAGGCCTTGCCTGGATGGCTGGCCTCCAGTTCATCGACCAGAGCCTTGCCCTGCTCATCCAGTACATCCAGGGAAACCACACGCGCGCCTTCCGCTACGTAGGCACGTACCACGCTGGCGCCTATACCGCGGGCACCACCGGTGACGATCGCATTCCTGCCTGCCAGCTGCATGGCATCGACCTCTTGTTCTTGTTGTATGGGGAGTTGATTGCGTCCGCGGGTGGGCATCCGCCCATCCTTCCTAAGGCAAGCCGCCATCCACCTTGATCAGCGAACCGGTGGTGTAGGTGGAATACGGGCTGGCCAGGTAGAGCGCAGTAGTAACGATCTCCTCCGGCTGACCCGGTCGACCGAGCGCGTTGGCACAGCTCTGCCGCATGTCCTCGGTCCAGGCCTTGGCGATATCCGTAAGGAATGGGCCGGCGGAGATGGTGTTTACCCGCACCTTGGGTCCGTACTCCTGGGCCAGACCGACGGTCATTGCGTTGAGCGCGGCCTTCGCACCGGCGTAAGGCACGATTTGCGGAGCAGGACGGATGCCACCGGTGCTGCTGATATTGATGATGGAACCACCCTCTCCCGCCGCCATCCGCTGGGCAACCAACGCGCTCAGCCGGAAAGGCCCCTTGAAGTTGAGGCCGAGAACCTTGTCGAACAGCTCCTCGGTCACTTCGTGGCTGGGCACCGCCGGCGACATACCGGCGTTGTTCACCAGCACGTCGATACGGCCGAATTCGGCGTAGACCACATCCACCAAGCGCTCCACTTCGGCCCACTTGCCCACGTGACAGGCTACGGCCAAAGCGCGCCGGCCAAGAGCCCGCACCTCCTCAGCCACGGCTTCGCAGGCGTCCAGCTTGCGGCTGGCGATGATCAGGTTGGCGCCGCGCTCAGCGAATGCCTTGACCATCTGATAGCCAAGCCCTCGGCTTCCCCCGGTGACGAGAATGACCTTGCCGCTGAGGTCGAACAGCTTGTCGCTCATCATTGCTCCCCCAGGATGTCGGCGTAACGGTCACGGGCGGCGGCGATCTTCGGCGGCAGGTGTTCGGAGGGGAACAGACCCTCGGCAGCCTTGTAGTTGCGCAGCAGTTCACGGGCGACGGTGACCTGGTGCACCTCGGTCGGGCCATCGGCCAGGCCCATGGTGGGCACGTTGTTCCACATGTAGGCCAAGGGAGTTTCGAAAGTCGCCCCGAGTGAGCCGTGCAGATGGATGGCGCGGCGGACGATCTCGTAATAGATCTTTGCCATTGCCACCTTGACCATGGCGATATGGGCGCGCGCCTTGCGCGGATCGCCGTGGCTGTTGTCGATGATCCAGGCGGTCTTGAGTACCAGCAGGCGGAACTGCTCCAGCTCGATCTGCGTGTCGGCGAGCATGGCCTGTACCGTGCCCTTCTCCGCCAGCAGGGTGCCCTGGGTGTACCGGCTGAGGGCCCGCTCGCACATCATGTCCAGCGCACGCTGGCACTGGCCTACGGTGCGCATGGCATGGTGAATGCGGCCTCCGCCAAGACGTGCCTGAGCCACCGCGAATCCGCCACCGATATCGCCGAGCATATGGTCCAGCGGCACCCGCACATTGTCGTAGCGCAGGTAGCCTTCGGTGGCTTCGTCCTGCTCAAGGCGCTCGCCCATGTGCGGCACGTTGCGGATGATTTCCAGACCCGGAGTCTCCCGCGGCACGATGAACATGGACATGCGGTTCTGGATCGGCGCGTCCGCTGCGGTCACTGCCAGTACCAGGATGAACTCGGCGTAACGGGCATTGGAGGAGTACCACTTCTCGCCATTGATCACCCAGTGTTCGCCATCGCGCACGGCGGTGGTGGTGAACACCCGCGGATCCGCACCACCCTGAGGCTCGGTCATCGAGAAGCAGGAAACGATGTCGCCATCCAGCAGTGGCTGCAGGTAGCGTGCTTTCTGCTCGGGGGTGCCGAACATGGCGAGAATCTCGGCGTTGCCGGTGTCCGGTGCGGCGGTACCGAAAACCGTGGGCGCCCAGAGGGATCTGCCCAGGCGCTCATTCATCAGCGCCAGCTTGAGTTGACCATAACCCTCCCCGCCCAGATGTGGGTCGAGGTGGCAGGCCCAGAGCTTCTGCTGGCGTACTTTCTCCTGCAGTGGCCTGAGGATTGCGCGGGATTTCTCGTGGCGGGTGTCATAAACAACGCTTACCGAGGGATAGAGCACATCCAGCGGCTCCACTTCCTCACGCAGAAATCGGTCGATCCAGTCCAGCTTGGCTTGAAATTCGGGGTCGGTGGAAAAGTCCCACATCTGTTGTGCTCCAGGCAGTTTCGGCGGACCGCGTCAGGCGGTGGCGATGAGTTGTCGGGCCTTGGCCATCAGCCAGGTGGCGTAGTCGTGCAGGTAGTCCCCCAATTCTTTCGGGGCCTTGCCGATCAGCGAGCGTGCATAGGTGCCTTCGAGCAGGCAGGCGAGCTTGTAGCAGGCCAGAACGAAGAACCACGGCATGCTTGCCATGTCACGACCGCTCAGCTCGCCGTAGAGGGCGATAAGCTCGGAGCGGCTCATGAAACCATCCCAGGGCTCCACCACCGGCTTGGCACCGGCGCCGCCCTCGGGGTCGCCCCGCTCGCGCCAGGAGGTCAGCACCCAGGCCAGATCCAGCAGTGGATCCCCGAGGGTGGAGAGTTCCCAGTCGATCAGCCCGGAAATTCGGGGCGCGTGCAGGGAAAACATGACGTTGGGCCACTGGAAATCGCCGTGAATGATGCCGATGCGGCCATCCGAGGGGACATTGTCGGAGAGCCAGCGACCCACCTCGTCGACATGCGACAAGGAGGTCTCGCTGTAGCCGGGAGTGTCACGGTAACCGTCCAGCTGCGAGCGCCAGCGTTCCACCTGGCGACCATGCCAATCATTGGGCCGACCGAAGCCCTCGAGGCCGAGGGACTGATAGTCCAATCCGCCCAGGGCTGCCGCGGCGCGGACGAACTCTTCTCCCATGCTCCGGCGCCAGCTGGCATCCGTGGCATAGCGTCCCTGCAGCTGACCCGCAGGAGAGAAGCCCTCCAGTGGCTCCATCGCATAGAAATTGACACCCATCACCGCGCCATCAGTGCTGGCGGCCAACAGACGTGGATGGGGTACGTTGCTGCCTGCGATCGCCGCCAGGACCCGAGCCTCACGGGCCATGGTCTCGTTGCTGTTGGTGCGCAGATGACGCGGCGGGCGACGCAGCACGAAACGGGTTTCGCCACGCTGCATGAGGAACAGATTGTTCTGCGAGCCGCCGGTCAGTTGGGTGACTTCTGTCACCGGACCACGACCAGGCAGACCGGCCGACTCGACCCAAGGGGCCAGGGCGGCCCAGTCGAGCAGTCCGTCGAAATCGGGAAGGGTCCAAGTCATCTGGTTCGCTCCCTGACTGCTCGCCCCGCCTGACTGGCGGGGCGGCGCGGATCACTCACTGTTGCGACCATCGACCACCTCCCGTTTACCTGGTTCTTGTTGTTATGCCGGCCCTCCTGCGGACTCTTGTTTGTCCAGCTCGAGGTTCCGGCGAATTTGCCTCAGCACACTCAACGTCTGCTCCAAATCCACGACTTCCAGCCCACGGGAGATGCGCTCGGTCCACTCCGCGCTTTCCCGGTTGGCCTCGGCGTAGGCCCGGCGCCCCTGTTCAGTGGGAACCAGCTGCTTGGAAGTCTTGTGATGAGGGTTGTCCACGTAGAGGACATGCCCGTCCTCCACCAGCACATCGGCCACCCGCTGCACTGCCTGACGGCTGTAGCCCAGGCTGCGCGCAATGCGCGCCACGGTGGGCGGCTCCTGCGCCAAGACCACCGAGGCCAGCACGATGATCTGAGCGGAACTGCCCAGCGCTGCCGGCTTCCTTGCACTCATCACCCGACCGTGCAAACGCAACACCTCATCGACCAGCTCAGCCAGGCGAGCACCCTGCTCGCTGTGGACCGAGTGATCGAACGTCACTGCACCACTTGAATCGGACGTCTTGCTCAAACTATGACACCTCATTTCCAGATTGACAACATGCTGTCAATTTATCTCTTGTTGAACTGCCTTTGATCCGACAGGCCGGATTAGAGGGGAAGGCTATGCGGTGCTTGGGTCCCGGGCAACAGGGTTGCAGCGCTTCAGCCGCTGCGAACTGTCGGCGGTGACATGGATGCAGGGGTTGCCACGAATGCAAAAGGCGGAGCAGAAAAAGAAAGGCCCGGCGAATGCCGGGCCCAAGTTCAAACGCCGTTGGCCATGTATCCGCCATCCGCCGCCAGCACATGACCAGTGACGAACGAGGCTGCCGGCGATACCAGAAACAGAATGCACGCTGCTATCTCTTCCGGCCGGGCCCAGCGCCCGAGAGGCGTACGCGCCAGCACCCGGGCATTACGCTCGGCGGCATGCTCCTGGATACCTCGGGTCATTGGGGTATCGGTCCAGCCCGGCGCCACGGCGTTGACCCGAATACCTTCCTTGCCCCAGGCCACCGCCAAGCTACGGGTCAACTGGACTACACCGCCCTTGCTGACGGAGTAGGCCGGCGCCGTGGGGCTGCCGAAGAAGCTCATAACCGAGGCCAGGTTGACGATGGCTCCACCATTACGCGCCAACAGCTCGCGGGCGGAATAGCAACAACGCATGGAACCGTTGAGGTTGATCTCCACCGTCTGCAGGAAGCCCTCTTCCTCGAACTCCGCAGCCCCCCGACCGATACCAGCGGAGTTGACCAGGATGTCCAAGCGCTCGAGCTCGGAGAAGTAGCGCGTCACCGCCTCACTATCGCGGACATCAAGCAGGTCGAACACTGCGCCGGCCAGCTCAGAGTCGGCCCGGCAGGCCTCAATTTCTGCTGCGGAGACCCCGGTGGCACGCACCGCGCAGCCCGCCCTCAATAGGGCAGCCACAGTCGCCAGGCCTATCCCGCTGCTCCCGCCAACTACTACTGCAATCTTCCCCGCCAATGCGTCGCTCATGCTTCGTTTCTCCGGGCCGGAGGCCCAATCAGTGATAACACGTCAGTTAATAACTCTTGATACGCGTCAATCCAAGCTGTCTTGACGCACACACATAACTAACATGCAGTCAGTTTCACTAATCAACCAGACCGATCACAGAGGTCATGATGCGTAACGTCAATTACCCGATCTACGATGTCGACCGGCACTTCTACGAGCCGCCGGAGGCCTTCCTGACCCACCTGCCCAAGGAATACCGCAAGGAATTCCAATACGTGCAGGTCAACGGCCGTACCAAATTGGCCGTCGGCGGCGTGATCAGCGACTACATCCCGAACCCGACTTTCGATGTGGTGGCTGCACCGGGCGCTCACGAAAAGTGGTACCGCGGTGAGAACCCCGAGGGCCTGTCGCTGCGTGAAATCGGCGGCGAGCCGATACCCTCGGACCCGGCCTTCTTCGATGGTGCCGCACACCTGAAGGTGATGGACGAGCAGAAGATTCATGCCGCATTGTTCATTCCCACCCTGGCCTCGGTGATTGAAGAACGCCTGGCTGACAAGCCGGATGTGATTGCCGCCCTGATGCACGCCTCCAACCGCTGGCTGGCCGAGGGCTGCGGTTTCGCCCGCGAGAATCGACTGTTCCCGGTGCCGATGATCAACCTCTTCGATGTCGATCGCGCTGTCGAAGAGCTGGAGTACGTCCTGAAACATGGTGCTCGTGTCGTAGGCATCCGCCCTGCCCCGGTCGCCGGCACCAAAGACCCGATGGAGGGCCGCGCTCCAGGCATGTCGGAGTTCGACCCGTTCTGGGCCAGGGTCAACGAGGCGAAGATCTTCGTCATGCTGCATGTCTCCGACTCCGGCTACGACAAGATCAACCGCTGGTGGACCGCCGGTGGCAAGGGCGAATTCCGTCCCTTCGAGAAGGATCCCTTTGCCGAAACCCTGGACTGGATGGGGCGCGCCATCTCCGACACCCTGACCTCGCTGGTCTGCCACGGCGTCTTCGACCGTTTCCCGGACGTGCGCGTGGCCTCGCTGGAGAACGGCAGCTCCTGGCTGGAGCCGCTGCTGGAACGTTTGGCGATGAACTACAAGAAGATGCCAAAGGCCTTCAAACAAGACCCGGTGGAAAGCTTCAAGAAGCACGTCTTCATCTCGCCGTTCTACGAGGACCCGGTGCTGCGTATCTGCGAGATCATGGGTGACAACCGCGTGCTCTTTGGCAGCGACTGGCCGCACCCGGAAGGCCTGAGCCACCCGTGGGACTTCTTCAAGGACATCGAGGATCTCAGCGATGCCCAGGCTCAGCGTGTCATGAGCACCAACTTGAAAGGTTTGCTGGAGGGCGTCCGCGACTGATCCGGTGCGGACTTCGCTAGCGACAGGGCATGGGCACAATCCATGCCCTTTTTTATGGCATTACGAGCGGAGAAAGACCTCCAGTGACACTCCCCCCCTGGGCGAACATGGAAGCCCGCCGCTGCGAATCGCGCTCAAGCCCAGCCTTCGAGGCGCAGGGTCGCCCGTACCAACCGCTGCTCTTCCTGCTCGATCTCCTTGAGACTGTCGCGAATGCCGTGGATGTGATCGCGGGCCGCGCGCTGAGCCTGGTCGGGCAAGCGCTCGGTCACTGCGTGGTAGAGACGGGAGTGCTGGCGATCCAGCTGTTTCAGGCTGAGCGGCCGGTGGTAGAGGTTGTTAACCGAGGCAAACACCGAGCTCAACATCAGGTCGGTCAGCGATTTCAGGGTGTGCACCAGGACCGGGTTATGGGAGGCCTCGCATACCGCCAGATGGAAAGCATGGTCGAGGTGCGCATGTTCCTGGGAGTCAAGGCCCTCTGGAGCAGCATGGGCCGCAAGCATTTCCTCGTAACGTCGCGTAATCAGCACGAAGTCCGCCTGGGTACCGCGCAGCGCGGCCAACCTGGCGGATTCGCCCTCCAGCAGCGCGCGCACTTCCAACAGGTCGTAGAGGGTGCGCGGCTGGGATCTGAACAGGTGCATCAGCGGACTGGAATCGCGCGGTCCGGTCAGCTCAGCCACATAGGAACCACTACCCTGGCGGGTTTCGATGATGCCGCGCCCACGCAACACCTTCAGCCCCTCGCGCAGGGCCGAACGGGAAATGCCCAGCTTGTCGCACAGGCGTCGCTCAGAAGGCAGCGACTGGCCGCTCTTGAGCACGCCATCGACGATCAATTGCTCGATGCGCTCGGCCACCACATCGGCGACGTGTCGACGTTCGTCAGTCTTTTCGCTGGACATTGGCCTCTCCTCAAATTGGTAGGACCAGTTGCTAAACACCCTTTCAAGGCTTGAATGAAACTCCCTACAGCATAGAGACCGCTTTAGTAGCAATGAACAACCTTAGCTCTATTTGTCACAGAAACTGGTAGGACCAGTTGACAGACCAATGGACGGCCAGCTGAAGCGGGACCAATGATGGTTCTACAAACGCCCCGGCAAACGCTGGCGCCACAACAACAAGACCGATGAGCCTGCCATGAATATCCTCTACGACGAGCGCGTCGACGGCGCGCTGCCGAAGGTCGACAAAACCGCGCTGCTGGCCGAACTGCGCGAGCGGCTGCCCGACCTGGACATCCTCCACCAAGAGGAAGACCTCAAACCCTACGAATGCGACGGCCTGTCCGCCTACCGCACTACGCCGATGCTGGTGGTGCTACCCGAGCGTGTTGAGCAGGTGGAACAGTTGCTCAAGCTCTGCCATGAGCACCAGGTACCGGTGGTGGCCCGCGGTGCTGGCACCGGACTTTCCGGCGGAGCCCTGCCCCTTGAGCAGGGCATCCTGCTGGTGATGGCGCGCTTCAACCGCATCCTCGAAGTGAACCCGTCCGGGCGCTTCGCCCGGGTCCAGCCTGGCGTGCGCAACTTGGCGATTTCCCAGGCGGCAGCGCCCTTCGACCTCTACTACGCACCGGACCCCTCCTCGCAGATCGCCTGCTCCATCGGCGGCAACGTGGCGGAGAACGCCGGCGGCGTGCACTGCCTCAAGTACGGGCTGACCGTGCACAACCTGCTCAAGGTGGACATCCTCACCGTGGAAGGCGAACGCCTTACCCTGGGCTCGGATGCGCTGGACAGCCCCGGCTTCGACCTGCTGGCACTGTTCACGGGCTCAGAAGGAATGCTCGGCGTGATCACCGAGGTCACGGTCAAGCTGCTGCCCAAACCGCAGGTGGCCAAGGTGCTACTGGCGGCCTTCGATTCGGTGGAAAAGGCCGGCCGCGCGGTGGGCGACATCATTGCCGCCGGCATCATTCCCGGTGGCCTGGAGATGATGGACAACCTGGCCATTCGCGCCGCCGAGGACTTCATCCACGCCGGCTACCCGGTGGACGCCGAAGCCATCCTGCTCTGCGAACTGGACGGTGTTGAGGCGGACGTCCACGACGATTGCGAGCGGGTTCGCCAGGTGCTGGAAACAGCCGGCGCCACCGAAGTGCGCCTGGCTCGCGACGAAGCCGAGCGGGTGCGCTTCTGGGCCGGACGCAAGAATGCCTTCCCGGCGGTGGGCCGCATCTCGCCGGACTACTACTGCATGGACGGCACCATCCCACGCCGCGAACTGCCCGGCGTCCTGCGCGGAATTACTGAACTGTCGGCCGAGTACGGCCTGCGGGTGGCCAACGTGTTCCATGCCGGCGACGGCAACATGCACCCGCTGATCCTCTTCGATGCCAACCAGCCCGGAGAACTGGAGCGGGCCGAAGCTCTGGGCGGCAAGATCCTCGAACTCTGCGTGGCGGTGGGCGGCAGCATTACCGGCGAACACGGCGTGGGACGCGAAAAGATCAACCAGATGTGTGCCCAGTTCAACGCCGACGAACTGACCCTGTTCCACGGCGTGAAAGCAGCCTTCGACGCCACCGGCCTACTCAATCCCGGCAAGAACATCCCCACCCTGCACCGCTGCGCCGAGTTCGGCGCCATGCACGTGCACCATGGCCAAATGCCCTTCCCCGAACTGGAGCGCTTCTGATGAGCCAGACATCTTTCGATGCCAGTGCGCGGCTGCTGGAGCAGGTCAACGATGCCATCGCACAGCGCAAACCGTTGCGGATACAGGGCGGCGGCAGCAAGTCGCACCTAGGCCGCGTGCTGACAGGCGAGCTGCTGGATACCCGGGAACATCGTGGCATTGTCACTTACGACCCGACCGAGCTGGTAGTGACGGTACGCACTGGCACGCCGCTGGCGGAGCTGGAACAGACGCTGGATGAGCAAGGCCAACTGCTGGCCTGCGAACCACCGCACCTGGGAACCGATGCGACCGTGGGAGGCATGGTCGCCGCAGGCTTGTCCGGTCCGCGCCGCCCTTGGGCCGGCTCGGTGCGAGACTTCGTCCTCGGCACTCGCGTCATTACGGGCCAGGGCAAGCACCTCCGTTTCGGCGGCGAAGTGATGAAGAACGTTGCCGGCTATGACCTGTCACGCCTGATGGCCGGTAGTTTCGGCTGCCTTGGGGTGGTTACCGAAGTTTCCCTCAAGGTGCTGCCCAAACCCCGTGCCGTGGCCAACCTGCGCCTGGAGCTTGATCTGTCGCAAGCCCTGCAAAAGCTCGCCCAATGGGGCCAGCAGCCGCTGCCCATCAGCGCCGCCTGCCATGACGGCGAATACCTGCATCTGCGCCTGGAAGGCGGCGAGGGCTCGGTGGCCGCAGCTCGCGACCGCCTCGGCTGCGAAACCATCGGGCTCGATTTCTGGGAAGACTTGCGCGAACAGCGTCTGTCCTTCTTCAGCGATAAGCGCCCACTTTGGCGTGTCTCTCTGCCCAACAACACCCCGCCCCTGTTGCTTCCAGGAGCACAGCTGGTGGATTGGGGTGGTGCCCAACGCTGGTTGAAATCCGAGGCGCCGGCCGAAGACATCCGATCTGTAGTGAGCCACGCCGGCGGCCACGCAACCTGCTACGAAACCTGCGACAGCCCCTTCCAGCCGCTGCCGGCGGCGCTAATGCGCTACCACCGCCAGCTCAAGGCGCAACTGGACCCGCATGGGATCTTCAATCCCGGGCGGATGTACGCGGAAATCTGAGGCCGACCATGCAAACCCAATTAAGCGAACAAGCACGCGCCCTGCCGCGCGGCGAGGAAGCAGAAGCGATCCTGCGCTCCTGCGTGCACTGCGGCTTCTGCAATGCCACCTGCCCCACTTACCAGTTGCTCGGCGACGAACTCGACGGCCCACGCGGGCGCATCTACCTGATGAAACAGGTGCTCGAAGGCTTTGAACCCAGCGCCAGCACCCTGCAACACCTGGATCGTTGCCTGACCTGCCGCAACTGCGAAACCACCTGTCCCTCCGGCGTGCAGTACCACAACCTGCTGGATATCGGCCGCGCCGTGGTCGAGGAGTGGGTGCCACGCCCATTGGGCGAACGCGCTATCCGCGCCGGACTGCGCGCCGTGGTGCCTCATGCAGGGCTGTTCAAGACCCTTGTACGTACCGGCCATGCCTTCCGTCCCTTGTTGCCGGAGGCACTCAAGGCCAAGCTGCCCCGCCAGATTCGGCCAGCACAGCCACGCCCCGAGGTGCGCCATGAACGCCAGGTACTAATGCTGGAAGGCTGCGTGCAGCCCGGGCTCTCACCCAATACCAATGCCGCCGCCGCGCGTGTGCTGGACCGCCTCGGTATCAGCGTCGTCCCCGCCCGTGAAGCCGGTTGTTGCGGTGCCGTGGACTATCACCTAAACGCCCAGGACGCCGGCCTGGACCGGGCACGGCGCAACATTGACGCCTGGTGGCCGGCCATCGAAAACGGTGCCGAAGCAATCATCCAAACCGCCAGCGGCTGTGGCGCTTTCGTCAAGGAATACGGTCACCTGCTTAAGGATGACCCGCGTTACGCCGCCAAGGCTTCGCGTGTAGCGAATCTGGCAAAGGACCTGGTGGAAGTACTCCGCGATGCACAGTTGGAAAGCCTCGGTATCCGCAGCGACCTACGCCTTGCCTTCCACTGCCCTTGCACCCTGCAGCACGCGCAGAAGCTCGGCGGCGCGGTGGAAAACGTGCTCAGCCGGCTCGGCTTCCACCTGACCCCGGTGCCCGACGGACACCTTTGCTGCGGCTCGGCCGGCACCTACTCCATCACCCAGCCAGAACTGTCGCGGCAACTGCGCGATAACAAGCTCAACGCCCTGGAAAGCGGCCAGCCCCAGGTGATCGCCACCGCCAACATCGGCTGCCAGACCCACTTGGACGGCGCGGGTCGCACTCCGGTGCGACATTGGATTGAGCTGGTGGATGAGGCCATGGACTGACACAGCGCATCGCGCCGTTCGTAGCCCGGATGCAATCCGGGGCCGTCCTGGCGCTGCACTCCCCGAATTGCATCCGGGCTACATGAACTGAACACACTTGCGAGAAAAACCATGCAAACCAAAGCAGTGCTCAACCAGAACGAAGTCACCCGCATCCTCGCCGCCGCTCGCGCCGAGGCCGAAGCCAACCAGTGGACCGTGTCCATAGCCATCGTCGACGACGGCGGTCATCCGCTGGCATTGGAGCGTCTCGACGGTTGCGCACCGATTGGCGCCTACATCGCCACGGAGAAAGCTCGTACCGCCGCCCTCGGCCGCCGTGAATCCAAGGGCTACGAAGATATGGTCAACGGCGGGCGCAGCGCCTTTCTCTCGGCACCCTTGCTCACCTCCCTGGAGGGCGGTGTGCCGGTGATGGTGGACGGCCAGGTGGTCGGTGCCATCGGCGTGTCCGGTGTCAAGGCCGAGCAGGACGCCCAGATCGCCCGCGCCGGTGCCCAGTGCCTGGCCTGATTTTCAACGGAGAAACAGCATGACCGAACGCGTGAGTCGCCACCGCCTGCAGGTGGCCACTGAACTGGCTGCCTTTATCGAAAACGAAGCGCTGCCGGGCACCGGCCTGGACCAGGACAGGTTCTGGCAGGGCTTCAATGCCCTCGTCCACGACCTGGCGCCGAAGAACCGCGACCTCCTCGCCGAGCGGGATCGCCTGCAAAGCGAACTGGATAGCTGGCACCGCAGCCACCCAGGCCCCATCCGCGACATGTCGGCGTACCGCAAATTCCTGGGCGAGATAGGCTATCTGGCGGCGCAATCGAAGCAAGTGCAGGCCACGACCACTGATGTCGATCCGGAGCTCGCCGAACAGGCCGGGCCGCAATTGGTCGTCCCCATGTCCAACCCGCGTTACGCGCTGAACGCCGCTAACGCGCGCTGGGGTTCGCTTTACGACGCGCTCTACGGCACCGATGCCATCCCTGAAGACGACGGCGCGGAGAAAGGTGCCGACTACAATCCGGTGCGCGGCGCACGAGTGATTGCCTTTGCCCGCGCCTTCCTTGACCAGGCCGCGCCGCTAGCCGACGGCTCACATACCGAGGCTACCCGCTATCGGGTGGAGAATGGCCAGTTGCTGGTTAGCCTCGGCGACCGCCAGAGCACGCTGCGCGATCCACGGCGCTTCATCGGCTTCCAGGGCGCGGCACAAGCACCGAGCGCCATCCTGCTGAAAAACCACGGCCTGCACTTCGAGATCCAGATCGACACCAACCACCCCATTGGCACAACCGACGCCGCCGGGATCAAGGACGTGCTGCTGGAAGCCGCCCTCAGCGCCATCATGGATTGCGAGGACTCGGTGGCCGCGGTGGATGCCGCCGACAAGGTACAGGTCTATCGTAACTGGCTTGGCCTGATGAAGGGCGAGCTCACCGAAGAAGTCAGCAAGGGCGGCAAGACGTTCACCCGCAGCCTCAATGCCGACCGTAGCTACACGGCTGCTGACGGTTCGGCCCTGAGACTGCCCGGCCGTTCGCTGATGTTCGTGCGTAACGTCGGCCACCTGATGACCAACCCGGCCATCCTCGATGGCGAAGGTCGGGAGATTCCCGAAGGCATTCTCGACGGCGTGGTCACCACCCTCGCCTCGCTGCACGATCTGAAGAGCCGGCGCAACTCGCGGTGCGGCTCCATCTATATCGTCAAACCGAAAATGCATGGCCCGAGCGAAGTCGCCTTCGCCAATGAACTCTTCGGCCGCGTGGAGGATTTACTGAATCTGCCACGCCATACGCTGAAGATGGGGATCATGGACGAGGAGCGACGCACCAGTGTCAACCTCCAGGCCTGCATCAGCGCTGCCTCGGCACGAGTGGCGTTCATCAACACCGGCTTCCTCGACCGTACCGGCGATGAGATGCACACCGCCATGGAAGCTGGCCCGATGCTGCGCAAGGGCGATATGAAATCCACCGCCTGGATTCAGTCCTACGAGCGCAACAACGTGCTGGTGGGCCTAGCCTGCGGCCTGCGCGGCCGCGCGCAGATCGGCAAGGGCATGTGGGCCATGCCGGACCTGATGGCGGCCATGCTGGCGCAGAAGATCGCCCATCCCAAGGCCGGCGCCAACACCGCCTGGGTGCCCTCTCCAACTGCGGCTACCCTACACGCCTTGCATTACCACCAGGTGGATGTGCAGGAGGTGCAGCAGGAGCTGGAGCGCATCGATCTCGCCACCGAACGCGAAGGGTTGCTCAACGGCCTGCTGACGGTGCCGGTGGCCGAGAGGCCTGAGTGGGACGCCTCTGCCATTCGCGAAGAGCTGGAGAACAACGCCCAGGGCCTGCTCGGCTATGTGGTGCGCTGGGTAGAACAAGGTGTCGGCTGTTCCAAAGTGCCGGACATTCACGACGTGGGCCTGATGGAAGACCGCGCCACCCTGCGCATCTCCAGTCAACACATGGCCAACTGGCTCCGCCATGGCGTGGTCAGCCGCGACCAGGTTCTTGAGGTGCTACAGCGCATGGCCAAGGTGGTTGACCAGCAGAACGCTAGCGACCCGAACTACAGGCCCATGGCGCCGGACTTCGACTCTTCCGTTGCCTTCCAGGCCGCTTGTGCGCTGGTCTTCGAAGGTTGCGCGCAACCAAGCGGCTATACCGAACCTCTGCTGCATCGTTTCCGCTTGTCGTTCAAGAGCAGAAACTGACCTTCTCGCACCAAGCCGGCAAAGCCATCCGTTAACATGGATGGCTTGCCCCCCCTCCGCTTTTACCACCTTCAGTCCCGCACCGGCCCAGTCCCGGACGGCCAGAGTGCCGTTCCTGCCAGCAGTACCGCCAGTACCCAGAACGGTACTGTTGAGCCGATGCCGAGCAGCAGCGTCCCGGCCAATGGGCCGACCACGATGCCAAGCCCCTGCATTACCCCGATCGAACCCGCCGCTGCCCCCTGTTCGTGAGGCTCGACCGCATTCGTCGCCAGGGCCGCGAAGGCCGGGAACAACCAGCCCATGCCTAGGGCGGAAATGAAGAAGCTGACAGCAAGCAACATGACCGAGGAGGTCAGCGCGGTCATGAAAAAACCTGCCGCCGCAACCAAGCCGCCGATGCGGATGAGCCGCTGCGCCGACCAGCCCAGGCGACGCACCAGCAATTGCGCCAGGATCATGGCGAGACCGGTCAGCGTCAGCGCGAGGCTGGCGGCCCTGGCTGCGGAAACCGGCTCTAGGTGCAGGCGGTCAAGGGCATAAAAACCCGCGGTCATCTGCGCGGCACCTATGGCACTCACCACGACCAGACAGACCGTCATGGCCCGGCGTAAGCGAGGATCGGCCAAGCGCAAAAGTACCTTGCTGCGGTGGCGCAGGTGCTCATGACGCGGCAAGGTGTACCACAGGGCAAAAAAGCCGATTACAGGCAGCAACGCGGTGACATAAAGCGGCAAGGTCAGGTTGGATTGCGCCAGCAGGCCAGCCAGGGCCGGGCCAGCCACCATGCCGAAGGCGCCTGAGGCGCCCAGAGCCGCCAATGCTCCGGCCCGTTCGGCCGGGGCGTAGTGATCGGCGATCAGGGCCTGGGCCGTGGTAGGGATCGCAGAATAGAAAGCACCGACCGCGCCCCGGGTGAGCACCAGTCCGATGAATGCCAGTAACGCCGGAGGTAGCAGGCGCAGCGACAGAACGATGACCGCGCACATGCTCCAGTACGCCAAAATCACGCCTGCTGCACCCAGCAGCAGGGTATGCCGGCGTCCGTGGCGGTCGGCCATCGCTCCCCAGAACCGGGCCAGCAGCATCCACAGGATGCCACCCAGGGTGACAGCAAAGCCCGCCTGCCAGGGTTGCAGGCCTAGCAGGCGCGAGATTGGACCGGCCAGGGAGACAAACGAGACCACGGCCATGGTGCAGGCCATGTTGGCGAACAGCAAGGGTGGCAGGGACAGTACAGCGGGAGCTGAAGTTTCGCTCATCAGTTGGTCCTGTTTTGGGCTTCTGCGTCCGCCACATCGCAGACAAGCCGAGGGTGCGGAGGCGTCATGTGAGTCTTCAGATACGGAAAGTTCCGATCACCTGTTGAAGATTTCCCACTTGTCCGAGCAATTCCTCACTGGCTTGCTCGGCACGGGCTGCGTCCTTGGCAGTTCGCTCGCCCACCTGACTGATCCCCACCAGATTCTTGTCGATGTCCTGGGACACCGCAGTCTGCTGCTCGGCCGCCGCAGCGATCTGCTGACTCTGGTCGACAATGGTGCCGATGGCACCAAGGATGTTGTCCAACGCCGCCTCCACGTGGTCGGCCTGACTCGCGGTTGCCCCGGCCATCTGGTGGCTCTCGCCCATGGCCTTGACCGTTGCACCAACCCGGTTACGCAGGTTGACGATCATCTGCTCGATCTCGGTGGTGGACTGCTGAGTGCGCTGGGCGAGAGTACGCACTTCGTCGGCCACCACTGCGAATCCACGCCCCTGCTCGCCCGCTCGCGCCGCCTCGATAGCGGCATTGAGTGCCAGCAGGTTGGTCTGTTCGGCGATGCTCTTGATCACGTCCAGCACCTGGCCTATGGAATTACTGTCGGCAGCCAGCTGATTGATGACCAACATCGACTTGTCGATCTCCCCGGCCAAGGCTTGGATGTTCTCTACCTGACGACGAACCATGCCACGCCCGCGCACAGTCTCGTCATTGGCGCTGCGGGCACAGTCAGCAGCGGCCACGGCGCTACGTGCCACTTCCTGGGCCGTGGCGGACAGTTGGTTCATGGCCGTAGCAACCTGTTCGAGCTGGCCACGTTGCTCCGCCACGGCTCGAGAGCTGGCGGCCGAGACTGACTGCACCAACGCGGTCTGCTGACCGACCTGCAGGGCAACACCACTGACTCGGCGGATCAGGTCCTGGATCTGCCCCACAGTGCCGTTGAAGATGGTTCCCAAGTCAGCCAATTCGTCGCGGCTGTCGCCATGGAAACTTGCCGTCATGTCACCGGCCGCCACCTTGTGCATGACCCTCCCCAACTGGCCGAGCACGCCACGAGTAGAGAGGTAGAAGGCACTATAGAGGTAGAGGATCAGCAAGAAGATCGCCGCCAACGTTGCCAGCAGCAAGGTCATTTGCCGACGGGCCTCGGCGACACGCGCCTCGAGCTCTTCGCCAAGGACATTTAGCGCAGTTACACCTAGGCGCTGACTGGTCTGGCTGAACCCGGCCATTTGGTCGAAGAAGACGGTCCACGGCGTCTTCAGTTCTGTGGCATTCAGGACTTGCTCATCCACCAGCATACGGGCGCCGGTCACGCCATTGAGACTCTCACCTACCGCGTGAGCGAGATCCTGGTAGCCCTTGGCGCTCGCCAACAGATCCTCGGTCTTGAGTCCGTACTCACCACCCAGTTGCCCCAGTTCGACCACCAAGTTGTCGAGCAGAATGGTGTCGTTGGAACTGAGGAAGCCCTGGCCCAGCGCCGCCGCGCCCTGGGCACGTGCACTGTTCAGAAGTTGCATCACCTTTGGTGCCGTGATGCTGACCAACTCGGCCACCTGGCGCACAAGTGGCTGCGGATCCTGGCTGAGACCGACCTGAGCTACCAGGTAGATCAGGAACAGCTCGCAACGCTTGGCCAGCTGACCTGCAAGCTCCATTTTAGGAGCACCGCCATCGGCCCCGGCCAAACGCTGCAACCCTTCCCGCAGCTCATCTCGCTTCTGCCCGAATATGCGCTCCTGCTCGATGTCTGCGCCGCTCCATTCAAGTCGTTGCGCCAGTTCCACCGCACGAGCCTCGGCCGCACGAATGCGTTGATCGATGTCACTGCTCTTGTTCACCTGGCTGACCCGCACGCGAATCAGGGTGAGGTCCTTCAGTTGGTCCAGTTGGTACTGCAGATCGAGAGCCTGCTCCACCAGCGGCAGGCTACCCAGCAAGGCGCTGGCGTCGCTCCACTGGCGCTGGGCATCACGCACCAGGTAGTAGTTGGTGCCCAACAAAGGCACGAAGAACAGGGCGCTGATCAGGCTGAACTTCATGGCGAAGCTCAGACGATTCATCAGCAGTATCCCGGGATTCAGCACAACCTTCATCACGATGCCCTCATTGTTCTTGTTCAAGTGGCGTGGGTTGCAAGCCTCGGCGCTGGCAATGCCAACGGCGAATGCGGAATAATAACTGACTAGTAGTTATTTTTACAGCATCACGCCAAGCATGAGGAACGAAGATGAGCGAGCATGAAGTGGTAATCGTCAGCGGGGTTCGCACTGCGATCGGGGATTTCGGCGGCAGCCTGAAAGACCTACCGCCAACGGAACTGGGTGCCCTGGTGACAGAGGAAGCCCTGCGTCGAGCCAGCGTATCTGGTGAAGAAGTAGACCATGTGGTGTTCGGCAACGTGATCCACAGCGAAGCCCGGGACATGTACCTCAGCCGGGTAGTGGCCATGCAGGCTGGAATCGGCCAACAGGTTCCTGCCCTGACGCTGAACCGCCTGTGCGGTTCGGGCCTGCAGGCGATCATCAGCGCTGCCCAGGGCATCCTCCTTGGCGACAGCAAGGTCGCTGTGGCCGGCGGCGCGGAGAATATGAGCCGTGCACCCTACTCCAGCGCTACCAATCGATTCGGAGCGCGCATGGGTGATGTGAAACTGACCGACATGCTTACCGGCGCGCTCACCGACCCTTTCCACAATGTTCACATGGGAATCACCGCAGAGAATGTCGGCAAAGCCCACAGTATCTCCCGCGAAGAGCAGGACGCCCTGGCACTGGAGTCCCACCGTCGAGCAGCCGTCGCCATTGAGCAGGGTCACTTCCGCGAGCAGATCCTGCCGATCACCCTGAAAAGCCGAAAAGGTACGGTGCAGTTCGACACCGACGAGCACGTGCGTCGCGATGCTTCGCCGGACGACTTCACCAAGTTGAAACCTGTATTTGATCGTCAGTTCGGCAGCGTCACTGCTGGCAACGCTTCCGGACTGAACGATGGTGCCGCCGCGCTCGTGCTGATGGAGCGCGCCACCGCCGAGCGCCGAGGCATCAAGCCGTTGGCTCGCATCCTCTCGTATGGCCATGCCGGGGTGGACCCGTTGCAGATGGGCATTGGCCCGGTGCCGGCCTCGCGCCAGGCACTGGAACGCGCTGGCCTCAGCATTGCCGACCTTGACCTGATCGAAGCAAACGAAGCCTTCGCCGCCCAGGCATGTGCCGTCACCCGCGAACTGGGCCTGGACCCAGCCAGGGTCAATCCCAATGGCTCGGGCATCTCCCTTGGCCACCCGATAGGCGCCACCGGCGCCATCATCGCCATAAAGGCCATCTACGAGTTGCAACGCACTGGCGGACGCTACGCCCTGGTAACCATGTGCATTGGCGGCGGCCAGGGCATTGCCGTGGTGCTCGAACGCCTCTGAAGGCTTTCCTCCAGATCAGAGAACCGGCCCTTGTGGCCGGTTCTTTCTTTTCGGCTAACAAACAAATAACTGACATATATTCATTTATTGATCTAGATCAAGAGCCGCGAGAATCCGTCGGAATGTAATGGCTGCGGGCCTTCGACCCAACCACAACAACCGAGGATCTGCGCGTGAGCACTATCGACTACCCCATCTACGACTGCGACCAGCATTACTACGAAACACCGGACGCCTTCCTGCGCCACCTGCCCAAGCAGTTCCGCAACGACTTCCAGTACGTACAGATCAACGGCCGCACTAAACTGGCGGTGGGCGGCGTGATCTCCGACTACATCCCCAACCCGACCTTCGAGCATGTCGCCGATATTGGCTCCCACGAGGGCTGGTACCGTGGCAACAACCCCAAGGGACTGTCCCTGCGCGAGTACGGCGGCGCCCCGATTCCCTCTCGCCCCGCCTTTCACAACGGTGCCGAGCACCTAAAAGTGATGGACCAGGAGGGCATCCACGCGGCCATCATTCTGCCGACTCTGGCCTCGGTCATCGAGGAACGCCTGGAGCACAAGCCGGAAGCCATCCAAGCGCTGTTCCACTCGCTCAACCAGTGGGTCGCCGAGGAATACGGTTTCGGCAACGGCCGCCAGTTCCCGGCCGGCGCCATCAACCTGTCTGACTGTGAAACCGCCTGCAAGGAACTGGACTTCCTGCTCGCCGCCGGCGCCCGCTGCGTGCTGATCCGCCCCGCTCCGGTGGCCGGTATCCGCGGCAGCCGCTCCCACGGTTTCAAGGAGTTCGACCCATTCTGGGCGCGCATCAACGAGTCGAAGATCTTCGTCATCCACCACGTCTCCGACTCCGGCTACAACCGCATCTACCGCTGGTGGACCGCCGGTGGCCAGGGCGAATTCCGCCCATTCGAAAAGGACCCGTTCAACGAGATGCTCGACTGGATGGGCCGGCCGATTGCCGACTCGCTGTCGGCACTGGTCTGCCATGGCGTGTTCGACCGCTTCCCCGACGTACGCGTGGCGGTGCTGGAGAATGGCTCGGCGTGGCTGGAGCCGCTGCTCAAGCGCTTCGAGCACGTCTATTCGAAGATGCCCAAATCGTTCAAGCGTGACCCGGTGGAGAGCTTCCGCGAACACGTATTCCTGGCGCCCTTCTATGAGGACCCGGTGGACAAGGTAATCGAACTGCTCGGCGCCGACCGCGTGCTATTCGGCAGCGACTGGCCGCACCCGGAGGGCCTCAAGCGCCCGCTGGACTTCTTCAAGGACATCGCAAACCTGTCCGATGCCGATACCAAGAAGATCATGCACAGCAACCTCAAGGGCCTGCTCGAAGGCGCCCGCGACTGAGTCCAGCGACAACAAGAGGGTACAACCATGGACATGAACGATCTCATTCTTATCAGCGTCGATGATCACGTCATCGAACCGCCGAACCTGTTCGACAAGCACCTGCCGGCCAAGTACAGGGATGTCGCGCCGCGCCTGGTGACCGACGAAAAAGGCGCCGATACCTGGGTCTACGACGGCCAGGTGATCCCCAACTTCGGCCTCAACGCCGTGGTCGGCCGCCCGCCGGAAGAGTACGGCATGGAACCGACCGCCTACAGCCAGATCCGCCGCGGCACCTTCGACGTGGCCAAGCGCGTGGAGGATATGAACGCCGATGGCGTGCTGGCCTCGATTTGCTTTCCGACCTTCCCGCACTTCGCCGGTAACCGGCTGATCGCTTCCAGCGACAAGCAGGCCGCTCTGGCCATAGTGCAAGCCTACAACGACTGGCATATCGACGAGTGGTGCGCCGCCGCCCCTGGCCGCTTCATCCCGCTGGCGATCCTTCCGTTGTGGGACGTTCAGGCCTGCGTGGCCGAGCTCAAGCGCGTGGCTGCCAAGGGCTGCCGCACCGTGACCTTCCCGGACAACCCGGCGGCCGTCGGCCTGCCGAGCATCCACCTGGGCTACTGGGACCCGCTGTGGCAGGCGGCTGTCGAGGAGCGCATCGTCATCAGCAGCCACATCGGTTCCGGCAACCAGGCGCCGCACTCGTCGATGGACTCGCCGATCGACGCCTGGATCGTGACCATGCCCATGGCCATCTCCGGGGCCGCTGCCGACTGGCTGTTCTCGCCGGTGTTCAAGAAGTTCCCCGATCTGCGGCTGTCGCTGGCCGAGGGTGGAATCGGCTGGATTCCCTACCTATTGGAACGCGCCGATTTCGTCTACAAGCACCACCATGCCTGGACCAACGCTGACTTCGGCGAGCTGCTACCCAGCGAACTGTTCAAGCGCAATGTGTTGACCTGCTTCATCGACGACCAGTTCGGCCTGCACAGCACCGACTTCCTGAACATGGACATGGTTGCCTGGGAGTGCGATTACCCGCATTCGGACTGCGTCTGGCCAAATTCGCCGGAAACCGTCTGGGGGGCGATCAAACACCTGCCCAACGAGATGATCGACAAAACCACCCACCTCAACGCTATGCGCGAGTTCCGCTTCGACCCGTTCGCCATCCTCGGCCGCGAGAACTGCACCGTGGGTGCCCTGCGCGCCCAGGCCAGGCACGTCAACGTGACGCCGGTTCCCGGCATGGGCGGACACAACCCGTCGAACCGCCATGGCAACCCGGTCACCTCCGGTGAAGTAGTCAAGCTATTCGCCTGACCTCCCCGGCCTGGGCGCTAGCCGTGCGTCCAGGCCGTTGGCCTTGGCTCCCGAAAACCATCCGCAAGGAGATTCCATGCGCGTTCGCAGCCCCGCAATCGATTTCGCCAACGTACGCCCCGACTGGGCGCCGAACCGCGAGTTCGCCCAGTACTACAACGCCGCATCCACCGTACCCGCCCACATCGAACCCTTCCTGGTAAAGGTGATGATGCGCGCCCGCGACGAACTGGCCTCTCGGCCTGGCCAGCAGCGCCTGCTGGAGGAGGTCGACATCTTCATCAAGCAGGAAGTGCAGCACTGCAAGCGCCACCTAGCCTTCAACCAGCGCCTGTACGAGAGCGGCTACGCCGGCATGTGCAAGCTGGAGGCGACCTATGAGGCCGATTATCGGCGCTGGCTGAAAGACAAGCCACTACGTTTCCTGCTGGCCTACTCCGAAGGCTTCGAGGCCATGGGCTCGTCCAGTGCCGAAGTGTTTTTCACCGACCTGGACGATTACCTGGAAGGTGCCGATGAAAGCGCTGTGACCCTGTGGAAATGGCACCTCGCCGAGGAATTCGAGCACCGCAGCGTCTGCTACGACGTGTACAAGGCGCTCTACGGACACGGCCTGCGCGGCTACCTGTACCGCCTGTATGGCTTCATCTACGCGATTGCCCACATCGGTCGGCACGTCAAACGGATCAATGCCTACCTGCTCGAGCAGGACCGCCGCAATCTATCGGAGGCAGACCACGCCGCCTCGGTCGAGCGCGAGCGGGTGGTCAAGCGGCACCTCGCCAGGGCCAGTCTGCCCCGCCTGCTCAAGGTGTTCTCGCCACGCTACGACCCGGCTCTCAAGAAGGCTCCTGCAGGTATGGCGCAGTATCTGAACCTCTGAGGCGGACTTGCTCAGGCTGCGTTTGCTTCCATTGCCTCATAGCCCAGATGAAATCCGGAGAGCAGGGCTTGTTTGCCCTCCGGCATTCGTTGAAGCCACGCGCTTCCCCTTTCTCGCTCCTGTATGTTCAGGAATCGTTGCGCGGCAAAGGCTCGCTGAGGTAATGGGAAACCCGAGGAGCCTCACTGCCTACGTGCAGCGCGCGAACGCTCTCCTCCGCCTCCCGGTCAGCCAGTGTGGCGCGGGTTTGCTGCCGCAGGTAGTCCGACCAGGAGTCCACCATGAAGCGTTCCATGTACCAGGCCGGGCGCTCCAACTCGCGGTAGACGCGCCAGAAACTGGCGCCGTCTCGACGACGGTTGACGCCCATCGCATGGATGCGGCGGAGGAACTCCGTGCGTTCTTCAAGACGGATCTGGTAGGCGATCTGAACGGTCACCGGGCCGTCCTGAGGTTGCAGCTCAGCGAAGGAAAAGGCCGGCACCTCGTGGCTGGAAGGCGTCACCTCGGCCTCCTCTCCCAAGCGAGCACGATAGCGGCGCATGACCAGCAGTGACACCACCACCATCAGGGACGCCACAAGCAGCGCATCGGGCGTGCCGATCCGAGTTGCCACCGCCCCCCAGGCGGCTCCGCCTATGGCCAGGGAGCCCTGGAACACAAGCATGTAGATGGCCACGGAGCGAGCACGGATCCAGGGCGGAACAGTGGACTGGATCGCCACCAGGTTTATCGTGCCGACACAAAGCCAACCTATCCCGGCGAAGAAGAGTGCCACGCACTGAACCATCGTACTCGGCACCTCGGCCACCACGAGCATTCCCAGCGCATAGACAAGGCTGGCGATCAACACCATGCGGTTGATTTCCAGATGTGCCCGCAGCATAGGCAGAACCAAGGCCCCGCACATGGTGCCGACACCAATACTGCCCAACAGCAGGCCGTAGCTCCCTGCACCGCCGGACTCGCTGGCAACTACCGGCAGCAATGCCCAGAGCCCGCTCCCCGCGCCAACGAAGGCAATAGTGCGCAGGCACTGGGTGCGTACCACCTCCGAGTAACGCGCATAGCGCAGAGCACCACGCAATCCGGCCCAGAGGGTCTCCGCGGGCATCGAGGCATCCTCGGTAGGGCGGCGCATGCATGCCACCACCAGCACCGAGCCCGCCAGCAACAATGTGCAGATGATGAACACGCTGACGATGCCTGATGCCGCCATCACCCCGCCGGCCAACGCAGGCCCCACCGCCCTGGCAGAGCTGTAGGAGACCGAGGACAGCGCCATGGCCGAGGCCATGAAGGCACGCGGCACTGCTTCAGCCTGAGTGGTGTACCAGGCAGGCCCCTGGAGGGCGAAGCCGATGCCGAAGGCGAAGGTCAGCGCGAGAAGCGACCATGGGCTGATCATCCCGCTGACGCAGAACCCCACCAGCGCCAACGCGGCCAGCAGCATCCCGGCATGGGTCAACAGCAGATAACGGCGCCGGTCGAAGATATCCGCGAAGACTCCACCCGGGAGACCGAAGAAAAAGGACGGCAGGCTGATGGCGGTCTGCACCAGCGCCACCAGCATCGGCGAGCCACTCAGGGACACCATCAACCAGGCCGCACCGACGTTCTGCATCCAGATCGCCAGGTTCATCGCCAGGGCTCCCAGCCACAGCCAGCGAAAGGCACGAAAGCGCAAGGGCGCCCAAAGGGAGTTCGAGCTATCGGTCATCAGGTTTCCCGTTTCAGCGAAAGCGGCCCCGGCTTGACTAGCCGTTTGAATGCTCGCATATTAAAAACTAACTGATCGCCAGTTTTAACTTTAAGCGTTGCCTCGTCAACCAGGGCAGCGGTGGCTATCAGGGCAAACAATGACAATCAGACAGTTTTAATCAGGCGCGAGCAGCTTGGCTCCAGGCGCCCACCAGGGATTGCACACCATGGCCCTATGCCCCGATCTCGAATTCCAAGGGTTCCTCAAGCAGGGGCGATTCATGCTCCAGCGCAGTCAGTCCAGCCAGCGTCACTTCTTCTATCCACGAGTACTGGAGCCCGGCACCGGAGCCACTGACCTTGAATGGGTGGAGGCCTCGGGCCTGGGCACGGTCTATGCGGTCACCGTGGTGCGCCCCAAGCCTCCGGCCGAGCCCTACACCGTCGCCCTGGTCGACCTGGATGAAGGCCCACGCCTGATGTCCCGCGTCGAGGGCCTACCTGCCGACCAGGTGACCATTGGCTTGCGGGTCAAGGCGCGCATCAGCGCCGAGCCGGAGCAGTTCTTCGTCGTTTTCGACCCCCACCGCAACTAGGCGAACATCATGGCCAACAAGAATCCGATGTCCCTCCAGGGACGTACCATTATCATCACCGGCGCCGGACAAGGCATCGGCCTGGGCATTGCCCGCCTGGCCATAGAGCTGGGCGGCAATGTGGCCGCAGTGGATCTCAATGCCGAGGCTCTGCAAGCGGCGGCCGAGGATCTGGGTGAGCGCTACCTGCCTCTGGCCGGTAGCGTGGCCGACGCCGATTTCGTTCAAAGTGCCGTGGAGCAGGCCATCACCCGCTTCGGCGCAGTCCACGGCCTGGTCAACAATGCCGGAATCGGTCGTCCGGCAATGATTGAAAAGATGACCTTGGAACAATGGCAACTGGTGCTGGACGTGCACCTCACCGGATCCTTCCTCTTCACCCAGGCCGTCGGTCGCCACCTGCTGGAACGTAGCAAGGCCGGCGACCAGGCTCCTGGCTCGATTGTTTTCATCTCCTCCGACGCCGGGCGCCGGGGCAGCCTCGGACAGATCAACTACTCGGCAGCCAAGTCCGGCATGTTCGGCATGGCCATGACCGCCGCCCGCGAGTGGGCGAAGCACGGCGTCCGTGCCAATGCCGTGTGCTTTGGCATGGTGGAAACCGCGATGACCGAAAAGGTGCGCACCGATCCGCGCTTCCTCGACACCTACTTGCAGCAGATTGCCCTGGGCCGCTTCGCCTCTCCCGAGGAAGTATCGGTACCGGTCTGCTTCCTACTCTCCGAGGGGGCTTCCTACATCACCGGCCAGGTCCTTTCGGTCAATGGCGGCTACACCATCGCGGTATGACCATGAACGACATCTCCCCTGAAGTACTCGGCGGTATCCGCATTCTCGACATGACCCGAGTGATCGCCGGGCCCTACGCCGGACAGATCCTCGCCGACCTTGGCGCCGAGGTGATCAAGGTCGAGCGCCAGGGCGAAGGCGACGACATCCGTCGCATCGGCCCCCCCTGGATCAAGGGCACTGAGAACCAGCCGCACCAGGAATCCACCTACAGCCAGGCGGCCAACCGCAACAAGCGCTCCATCACGGTGGACTTCGCCCAACCCGAAGGGGCTGAGTTGATCCGCCAGCTGGTGGCCAACTGCGACGTTCTGCTGGAAAACTACCGCACCGGAACCCTGGCCAAGTACGGCCTGGGTTACGAGGACCTGCGCAAGATCAATCCGCGCCTGATCTACTGCTCCATTACCGGCTTCGGCCAGACTGGCCCCTACGCCAACCGATCTGGCTACGACTACCTGATCCAGGCCATGGCTGGGGTGATGTCAGTCACTGGCCATCGCGAAGGCGAGCCAGGTGACGGTCCGATGCGTGTGGGCATTCCGGTAGCGGACATCTGCGCCGGCCTCTACGCCGCCATTGGCGTGCTCGGGGCGTTGAATCACCGCAACAGTAGCGGCGAAGGCCAGCATATCGACGTGTCGCTGTTCGACGCCCAGGCAGCCACCCTGCTCAATACCTTGTCCGCCTGGCTCAACGGTGGCAAGGAACTGGGCAGGACCGGGAACGATCACCCCAGCGCCTCGCCGTATGGCGTCTATCCGGTGGACGACGGTTTCATTCTGGTCGCCACCTTCAATGATCGTGAGTTTGTCCGCCTTGCCAAGGCGGTGGGCCGCGAGGACTGGATCGAAGACCCGCGCTTTGCCAGGAATGGCGCCCGAGTGGCCAACCGCCGCGAACTGTCGCAGCAACTCACGGAGGCGCTGCGGGGACGAACCAAGGCCGAATGGATCGAACACCTGAACGCCAACACCGTGTCCTGTGGCCCAATCAACAACATGCAGGATCTTGAGCTGGATCCCCATGTGATCGAGCGGGAGATGATCGTTTCCCAGGAGCATCCGTTGAACGGCACCGTGCGCTCGGCTGCAAGCCCGATGCGCTTCTCCGCCACTCCCGTGCGCTACAAACTGGCGCCGCCGGCCATTGGCGAACACACCGACGCGGTCCTTGGCGAATGGTTGGGCCTCTCGGCCGAGCGCATCGCCGAACTGCGCCAGCGCAACGTCATTTGAGGGACCTGCCGTGACATCCCCATTCAGTTTCAAGCCCTTGCAACTGCCCTCCTCCCTCGAACCCTTGCGCCTAGAAGCCCGCGCCTTCCTGGCCGAAGCAGCGAAAGATTGGTCCGGTTGGAAGGTCGGCCACTCCTGGACCGGCTTCGACCGCGATTTCAGCCGAGAAGTCGGCAAGCGTGGCTGGATCGGCATGACCTGGCCGAAAGCCTATGGCGGCCATGAGCGTTCCGGCCTGGAGCGCTATGTGGTAGTGGAAGAGATGCTTGCAGTGGGAGCGCCCCTAGGTGCCCATTGGTTTGGTGATCGCCAGAGCGGCCCGTTGCTGCTGCGCTTGGGCACCGAGGCCCAACGCCAGCGCTTCCTGCCGCTAATCGCACGAGGCGAAGCTTCATTCTGCATCGGTCTCAGCGAACCGGACTCGGGTTCCGACCTGGCTTCCCTGCGCTCCCGTGCTACCCGCGTGGAGGGCGGTTGGCGCCTAAACGGCCGCAAGGTATGGACCACCAACGCACACCTCTGCGACTTCATGATCGGCCTATTTCGCAGTGGCGGCCAGGCCGACACCGAGAAGCACAAAGGCCTGTCGCAGTTCCTCATCGACATGAGTGCGTCCGGCATCGAAGTCCGACCTATTCACGACCTGACTGGCGAGGCGCATTTCAACGAAGTGACCTTCGATAACGTGTTCGTTCCCGACGACATGCTGGTCGGCCGCGAGGGCGACGGCTGGGCGCAGGCCAGTGGTGAACTGGCCTTCGAGCGCAGCCAGCCGGACCGCTACATGAGCGCCTTCCCTCTGCTGCCGCTGACCATCGACGCCTTGCGCGAGGCGGGCACCGACGATCGTCTCGCCTCCCGGCGTCTGGGCGAAGCGGTGGCCGAGTTGGCTGTGCTACGGGAAATGTCCCTCTCAATAGTCGGACAATTGCAGGATGGCCACTCCCCCGCCAAGGAAGCCGCGCTGGTCAAAGACCTCGGCAACCTCCATGAGCAACGCATGCCGGATCTGGTCCGCGAATTGTTGGACTGCCCGTCCAGCATCGTTGCCGCCGACCGGCTCAGCGAGCTCCAGGCGTTCCTGGTGCAGAACGTGCCCTCCTTCTCCCTGCGTGGCGGCACCCGGGAAATCCTGCGCGGCATCATCGCCAAGGGGCTAGGACTGAAATGAGTAACAGCGAAATGAACATCAGCGAAATGCTCGCAGAGCAGGTCCAGCGTCTGTTCAGCGCCCGGATCGACCGCGATACCTGGGTGCACGCCGAAGACGGTGAACTCGACAGCGACCTCTGGCAGGAAATCGAAGCCATGGGCATCACTCTCGCCCTCAGCGACGAGAACGCCGGCGGAGCTGGACTCAACTGGGCCGATAGCGAACCGGTGTTGCGCCTCTGTGGCGTGCACGCCGCTCCCGTGCCGATAGGCGAAACCACCATCGCAGCCTGGGCACTGTCACGCGCAGGGCTGGAGGTTCCCGAAGGCGTACTGGCGATCTCCGGCGAAATCTTCCAATTGGATGCCCAGGGCAGACTGCAAGGACAGGACGCCCAACTGAGCTGGCTGCCTGTAGCCGGGCATGTGCTGGTTGCCGCTCTGCGCGAGGGAGTCACGCACCTCTGCCTGGTGAGCGCCGACGCCGGTCGCCAACAGGCCATCGACACGCTCGACCGACTGCCCTGTGCCAGCATGGAGCTGGAAAACGTCATACCGCTGCAAACTGCCGAGGCGCCGTTCCTCGACGAGCTGGGCTTGCGCCCACACCTCGCAGCGCTGCGCAGCATGCAAATGGCCGGTGCCCTGGCCAGGGTGCTGGACCTCTGCGTGGAATACGCCAATACCCGCGTGCAGTTCGACAAGCCCATCGGCAAGTTCCAGGCGATCCAGCAGATGGTCGCCGAGCTCGCGTCCCAGGCTGCCGCGGCACAGGTTGCAGGCCTCTATGCAGCGCGCCAGGTGGATGCCGGCAACGCCAGCTACGGCGCCGCCGTGGCCAAGAGCCTGGTAGGCCGGGCAGCAACCCGAGCGGCGGCCATCGCCCACCAGGTGTTCGGCGCCATAGGCGTGACAGACGAGCACAGCCTGCACTACTACACCCGCCGTCTCTGGCAGTGGCGGTCCGAGGGCGGCAGTGAGCATTGGTGGTCGGAGCGAATTGGCCGGAAGGTGCTGGCGAAGGACGGTGCCCACCTGTGGCAACAGCTGACTGCTCCCATCGGAGCTTGAAACGAGCGTCCCCCTCTTCCTTTGGTAGAGGGGGACGGGATGCTTCGAAGGGGGGTGTCGGCCGCATGGCCCTGAGCGGCCGAGACGATCAGCGCCCATTGGCCAGTGTGATCGAAACCGACTCGGCAAAGCGCAAGGCGTGCGGTTTGTCCACTTCCACTTCGGCATACCGAACACGTGGCTCGCTCATCACCAGATCGAGGATTTCCTGGGTCAGGCGCTCCAGCAGAGCAAAGCGATTTGCCTCGACGTGGCGAATGATCGCCTTGGTGATGGTGCGATAGTTCAACGCCTGCTCGATCTCGGTTCCCTGCACCGCCGCACTCGCCAGGTAGTGGATGCACAGGTTGATCAGCACATCCTGCCGGTTGAGGATCTCGTCTTCCTTGATGCCGATATAGGTGCGCAGGCGCAAATCCTTGACGCGGATGCGGGCCATGCCGGGTTGAAGGCCAGGCATAGGCTACTTCCGCCCTATCAACTGGAGGAACTCGGAACGGGTGTTCTGCGACTCGCGGAAAGCGCCGAGCATCACCGACGTGCTCATCACCGAGTTCTGCTTCTCCACGCCGCGCATCATCATGCACATGTGCTGAGCCTCGATCACCACAGCGACGCCGGCGGCGCCGGTGACCTGCTGGATAGCCTCGGCGATCTGGCGGGTGAGGTTCTCCTGGATCTGCAAACGCCGTGCATACATATCGACGATGCGAGCCACCTTGGACAACCCCAGCACCTTACCGGTAGGAATGTAGGCCACGTGGGCCTTGCCGATGAAGGGCAGCAGGTGGTGCTCGCAAAGGGAATAGAGCTCGATTTCCCTGACGATCACCATCTCGTCGTTGTCCGACTCGAACAACGCACCGTTGACGATCTCAGCCAGGGTCTTCTGGTAGCCATTGCAAAGGAATTGCATCGCCTTCGCGGCGCGCTTGGGAGTATCGAGCAGGCCTTCGCGGGCGGGATTTTCGCCAACGCCGAGCAGGATTTCCCGGTAATGCTGGGTCATGGGTTCGCTCATCTGCGCCTCTCCCATTGATGACATTGAACAGGCGCCCAGCCACCACTGGGCGCCCCGACCTCAGATGCGCTTGAGGATGGTGACCACTCCGGCGCCACCCAGCCCGATGTTGTGCTGCAGCGCGAGGCGGGCGTTCTCAACCTGGCGATCGCCGGCTTGACCGCGCAAGTGCCAGGTCAATTCAGTGATCTGTGCCAGACCGGTTGCGCCCAGAGGGTGCCCCTTGGACAGCAGGCCGCCGGATGGGTTGGTAATCACGCGACCACCGTAGGTGTTCTGCCCGTCAATGACGAACCTCTCCGCACCCCCCTCCTCGCACAGCCCGAGCGCTTCGTAGGTGATGACCTCGTTGGGCGAGAAGCAGTCGTGCAACTCGACCACATCGATATCTTTCGCACCAACGCCAGCTTGTTCGTATGCCTGGGCCGCCGCGCGACGGGTCATGCCGGCACCGACAACGTCCAGCATGCTGCCGGATTCGAAGCTTTCAGCGGTGTCGGTTGCCAGGCCCATGCCAGCGATCTCAACGCAGTTGCCCAGGCCGTGTTTGCGCGCGTAGGCCTCGGAAACCACCACAACGGCGGCCGCGCCGCAGGTGGGCGGACAGCACATGAGGCGGGTGACTGGTCCGAAGATCTGCGGCGAGGTCATCACCTGCTCCAGAGTCAGAGGTTCGGTAAACAGCGCATAGGGATTGCGCAAGGCGTGACTACGAGCCTTGACCGAGACACGGCCGAACAGCTCAGCGGAAACGTTGTACTTCTCCAGATATTCGGCACCGGCACCGCCAAAATACTGCGGGCCGCTGGGGGCGTTGTCATCCCAGCCACGGATTTTGCGCACCGCCTCGTCGATCTTCACCGTGATCGGTGTGCGCAGCGCGGCGTCACCGGTGGACATGGCTCCCGGGTTCATTTGCTCGAAGCCGACCGCCAGGGCGACATCGACTACGCCGCTGATAACCGCCTGCCGCGCCAGAAACAAAGCAGATGATCCACTGGCACAGGCGTTACTGACGTTGATCACTGGAATGCCGGTGATTCCCACACGGTACAACGCGGTTTGTCCGGAGCAGGTATCGCCAGCGACGAAACCCGCATAGGCCTGCTGCACGTCGCTATAGGCGATGCCCGCGTCCTTCAGCGCCAGCGCGGCGGCATCGCCGCCCATCACGTCATACATCTCGCTCTTGCCGGGTTTGGTGAACTTGACCATCCCCACGCCGGCAACCAGCACCTTATTGCTCATGTTGAACTCCCTGGGGCCATTCGCCCCGCAGCTATGGGACGGTTACTTGGCGAAGTCCATGATGGTCAGAGCGGCCTCGGGACGAAAAACCTTGTCCTCCGCCGCGGCAAGGCTGTGGGCGTCGAATGCCGCGTTCTTGCCGCCTCCTGGAATGCCCTCGGCGGACAGCAGCTTCAGCTCACGCACACTCTGGCCGGAGGCGAACAGGCAGTGGCCGGTGCGTTGGCCCGACAGCTCGCTGACCATGTAAAGCACGACCTGAGCCACATGCTCGGGCGCCATCTGGGCCTTGGTGGCCTCGTCCATCAGCGGAGCGGTCAGGGCGGAAACGGCCGCCGGAGCGAGGGTCCAGACGCGGACACCGAACTTGGCGCCCTCGATGGCCAGCACGTTGGAGAAGCCCCAGGCGCCACACTTGGACGCGGCATAGTTGCTCTGACCGAAGTTGCCGACCAGGCCGGATGTGGACGAGGTGTTGACGATCACCCCACCACCGTTTTCCTTCATCCAGGCAAATACAGGCTGGGTGACGGCGTACATGCTCTTCAGGTTGACCTTGATAACCGCATCCCAGTCCCCTTCCTCCAGTTTGAGGAAAGACTTGTCGCGCAGGATGCCGGCGTTGTTGATCAGGATGTCAGCACGACCGAACTCACCAAGAGCGGTTGCCAGTAGCGACTGACCGCCTTCCGCCGTAGAGATGTCCTGGGTGTGCGCCACGGCGCGACCGCCGGCCTCACGCACAGCGGCGACCACCGCCTCAGCGGTGTAGCTGCCGTTCTCGTCACGCCCCAGGTCGTTGACCACCACTGCCGCGCCTTCGGCGGCCAGGAGTTGTGCATAGGTGGCGCCCAGGCCACGCCCGGCACCGGTGATGATCGCGACCTTTCCTTCCAGTAGAGCCATTGTCTGTCTCCGAAATGTTCTTGTTTGGGTGGGCTCCGGCCCTTGCCCGGAAGCTCCCGTGCGTCTCGGCACGGGAGAGTTTTCGTCGCAAAGCAACTGAAATGCCATCAGAAAAGGCAGAACAATCACCCGCACTACATGCCCCACACAGGCATACTACATCATGTAACTGACTGTTTGACAGTTTTCAAGCAAAGCGCAATGCTAGAGACAAGAACCGCCCTACTGAGGAAAACGACGTGCCTCTCGACTACCACCGCATCAAGAACTGGCCCATTACCGAAGGCCGGCAGAGCTACAGCACTCGCGACACCATCCTCTACGCACTCGGCGTAGGGGCGGCGACCAGCAACCCTCTGCCGGACGGCGACCTGCAGTACGTCTATGAAAAAGGCTTGAAGGCACTGCCCACCATGGCCACCATCATGGCCAGTGGCGAGTTCTGGTTGGCCAATCCGGAAACCGGCATCGACTTGACCAAGGTGCTGCATGGCGAGCAGTTCTTGCGCATCCATAAGCCGCTGCCGGCCAAGGGCACCCTGATTGGGCGCGACAGCGTAGATGAGATCTACGACAAGGGCGCCGACAAGGGTGCCGTGATGTACATGTCACGGCGCATCTACGATGCCGAGACAGAGGAACTTCTGGCCACCTCCACCTGGTCCACCTTCATGCGCGGAAATGGCGGCTTCGGCGGCACCGCCGAGGGCCAGCCCAAGCCTCATCCGCTGCCAGAGGACCGCCCCTTCGACCTCAGCATCGAACTGTCCAGCCGCCCGGAACAGGCCACCATCTATCGCCTGTCGGGAGACCTGAACCCGCTGCACATCGACCCCGCCTTTGCCGCCAGGGCCGGCTTCGACAAGCCGATCCTCCACGGCATGAGCAGTTACGGCATGGCCGGACGCGCCATCGTCCGCCTGCTCTGCAACGATGACCCGCACCGCCTGCGTGCACTCAACCTGCGCTTCGCCTCGCCCATGTATCCAGGGGAAACCCTGAAGGTCGAGGTCTGGCATGAAGGTCCCGGCAAGGCCAGCTTCCGCGCGCGAGTGGTAGAGCGCGATCTGATCATTCTCAACAATGGCTACGCGGAATTCGCTGCCTAGCCGCAACGAGGAATAACAAGATGGAATACTCGGACATCAGCTACGAAGTGATCGGCGCCGTCGCGCGCATCTGCCACAACCGTCCCGGCCAGGCCAACGCCGAATCGGAGAACCTGCTGGCCGAACTGGATGACGCACTGGACCGCGCCAAGCGCGACGATGCCATTCGCGTGATCATTATCGGCGCCAAGGGCAAGCACTTCTCCGCCGGTCATGACCTGATGGATGGCATGGAAAAGCGCGGCGACTTCTCCCCCGAACAACACTGGCTGTGGGAAAGCGAACACTACCTGGGCAACGCCCTGCGCATCTGGGACTTCCCCAAGCCCACCATCGCCCAGGTGCAGGGCGCCTGCATTGCCGGTGGCTTCATGGTGGCCAACATGTGCGACATGGTGGTCGCCGCCGACGACGCCTTCTTCAGCGACCCGGTGGGCCACAGCCTGGCGGCCGCCTCGGTTGAAGCCCTGGTACATCCCTGGGTAATGGGGCTGCGCAAAGCCAAGGAGTTCCTCTTCACCGGCCAGAGAATCAGTGCCGCGGAAGCCAAGGAATGGGGCATGGTCAACCATGTGGTGCCCCGCGCCGAGATGGAAGACTTCACCCTGGAGCTGGCCAACCGCATCGCCGCGGCCCCCCCTATCGGCATCCGCATGCTCAAGCGTTCTCTGAATCGCTCGGCGGACATCATGGGCTTCCGCAATTCGCTGATGGCGCACTTCGATACGCACATCCTCAGCACGTCCACCAAGGAGCACTTCGAAGTCGCGGCAGCCGGTATGCGCGCTTCGATGGAAGCTGCCAAGAAAGCCCAGTCCTGACCCCGGCCGGGGCGAAGGCATCACGCCTTCTCCCCCATCCTTTCCTTCCCTTCATGTCCTTCCGGAGTCCCAGGTGTCCCTCGACTACCAAAAGCTTATCGACTGGCCCTTCCCCGCCGTGACCCGACATTACGGCCAGGAAGACTGCATCCGTTTCGCCCGCGGTTTCGGCGCGGGCGCATCGACGGACTGGGCCGAAGCCGACCGTCCCTACCTTCTGTCCGACAACGAGTTTCAGGTACTGCCGATGTCTGCCGTGGCCCTGGCCGACGGTGAGTTCTGGCAGATGGACCCGCGTACCGGCATCGCCTGGCAGCAGATCGTTCACGCCCAGGAAACCCTGCGCCTGCATCGTCCGCTGAGCAGCGAAGGCGAACTGGTAGTCACCCAGAAGATTGATGAGATCTTTGATCGTGGCGCCGACAAAGGGGCCGTCATGCTACAGACGCTGACGCTCAGCGAACCGGAGGGCGAGGCCGTCGCCAGCATCGAGGTCACCACGGTCCTGCGCGGCAACGGCGGGTTCGGCGGCAAGCCGCAGGATACGCCACGCCCCACTCCACTACCGGAACGAGCCGCTGACCTGGTACTGGAGATTCCTACGCCGCTGGAACCGGACACGCTGTTCCGTCTCTCGGCGGATATCGCCATTGCAGCTCAAACCCAGGGCAAACCCCAGGCAATGATCCGTGGCGTCGGCTGTTTCGGCCTGGCTGGCCGCGGTGTGATACGGATGGTCTGCGACAATGACGCCACGCGCCTGCGTAGCCTGTCGGTCCGCTACGCTGGACCGATGTACAGCGGAGAAACCATGCGCATCGAGCTTTGGCGAATGGAGCCCGGCCTCGCACTGTTCCGCATGCATGCGGTAGAGCGCGACAAGCCGGTACTTAGCCATGGCGTCATCGAGTTCGAGGTCTGAACGAACGCCGTTGACAGGAAAGCGGGCTCAACCCTCGGCAGCCACTTCCGTCGCCGGGGCTGCAGCCTTGGCCTTCGCCGCACGCGGCTTACGCGCACGGGCGGCGGGGGCGGTTTCGCCGACAGCCTCGTCAGACATGCCGGAACGCAGAGTCTGCACGACAATGCGCGCAATGGCAGCGTTCACCCGCTTGGAACCCAGCCCACGTTCCATCACTACCGGGTCGGTGGACGCCAGCCGCTCCATGGCAGCCTGCAGGACGGTAGCCTCTGCGTAGGCATCACTCTTTTTGCGGCTTCCCTCGGCCGGATTGACCGTGAGGATCAGCTTGGCGAAGCGTTCGATGAATGGAATATAGGTGTTCATCCGCAGCTCCTCAAAGCGCGGGTCGCCACGATCTGCTTCGAGGTTGCGGTAGCGCAACACTTCACGATGGCGGCTCCAGACCCCATTCATCGACTCAATCAGGCGCAGCGCTTCTTCCTCGAAGCGTTCAGGAGCCCAGGGCTCTTCCAGCAACTTCGAAACTTTGGCCATGTCTTCGCCGGCTTCCAGAGCCAGCGAATAGAGCACGTCCTGCACGTCGTCGAAGTACATGTAGAAGCTGGCGGAGGACGTGCCCGCAGCCTTCGCAATGGCCACGGCGGTGATGTCCACCAGGGCGTGAGTGAAAAGTAGGCGGCGAGTGGCGGCCATCAGACGCTGGCGGGTTTCCTGGCCCTTGCGGCCAAGTACCTGCCCCTGCTTGTTCATGCTGACTTCAAATGCCATGGCATGGTCCCTTTGACTCGAAATTCAAGATTGGCGCGCCCGCCTCCCGGCATTGAAGTGCCAGGGTCATTGGCCTTAACGGCCCCTGCTGGACGCAAACACCGCAATAATAAACAAAATGACAGCTCTTGGTCGAACCTATAGAAAGCCGCCGAACATTTCAATAGCCCGCAGGCTAAGGGCCTTGAGGACTTTACGTCATCATCGAGTATCGATAATAGTCCGAACGGACTAGACATAACTGACACATTTACAGTTATCATAGAGGCATGAACCCAACGCGCAGGCCCCTGCCCGCGCCAGGAACCCAGAAGCCAATTCAGGAGGCGACATGCCGAACATGGTTGCAGACAAAGTCGTGGTCATCACCGGGGCCGGCAGCGGCATTGGCCGAGAGTTCGCCCTGGCCTTCGCCGCCCAGGGTGCGCGTGTCGTGGTCAATGACCTGGGCCGGACCGAGGCTGGCGGTAGTGCGGCGGAGGCCGTGGTCGCAGAGATCCGAGGTGCAGGCGGCGAGGCTGCTGCCAGTATCGACAGCGTCGCCGAATGGGATTCTGCCCAGCGCATCGTGGAGACCGCGCTCGACAACTTCGGGCGAGTGGATTGCGTGATCAACAACGCCGGCATCGTCCGCGACCGCTTCTTCTTCAATATGAGCCTCGAAGAGTGGCAAGCGGTGATCAACGTCCACCTCAACGGCTCCTTCTATGTCGCCCGCGCTGCGGCCCCGCACTTCAAGGCCCAAGCCAGCGGTGCCTACATCCACATGACGTCCACCAGCGGACTGATTGGTAACCCGGGCCAAGCCAACTATTCGGCAGCCAAGCTGGGCCTCGTTGGCCTATCGAAGACCATCGCTCTCGACATGGCGCGCTACAACGTGCGCTCCAATTGCATCGCCCCCTTCGCCTGGACAGCCATGACCGCCTCAGTGCCCACCGATACCCCGGAAGCCGCGGCGCGCATGGAAAAGCTCAAGGCCATGGAGCCGCGCAAGATCGCCCCGCTGGCGGTGTATCTGGCCAGTGATTCGGGTGCCGGGGTGTCCGGACAGATCTTCGGTGTGCGAGCCAACGAGATCTATCTCTACTCCCAGTCCCGCGTGATCCGCTCGGTGCATCGTAGCGAAGGCTGGACTCCTGAAAGCATCGCCGAGCACGCAATCCCCGCGATGAAGAATTCCTTCTACGAGAACATCCCCTCTCCCCAGCTCACCACCTGGGACCCGATCTGACAGCCTCTGGCCAGAACAACAAGGAACACAGCATGAGCGCGATTGAAACCATCGGCACCGGCTTCACCTGGGACGAGCTGCCCGTGGGCCGCAAGTTCAAGACTTACGGGCGCACCATCACCGAGGCGGACATCGTCAATTTCATTTCCGCCACCGGCATGCTGGAGGTGCTTTTCACCAACAAGGAGTTCCTCCGCGACGCCGGCTTCGACGGCCGTCTCGTCCCCGGTGGCCAGGTGTTCTGCATGGCCGAAGGCCTGCTGTTCCAGACTGCCCTGCAGGGCGTGGGCGTCGCCTTCCTGAATATGGAGCTGGACATCAAGGGGCCCACCTACGCGGGCGACACCATCCATGTCGAGGTAGAAGTGATCGAGTCCCGCCCGAGCAAGGGCAAGCCCGGCATGGGTCTCGTGCGTACCCGCAACCAGGTGGTCAAGCAGGACGGCAGCGTGGTCATGATCTACACCCCGCTGCGCCTGGTGAAAGGCCGCGAAAACCTGCACGCCTGAGTTATCACCGGTCGCAGTGCGTCGACCATAGCCGGAGATGAAGATGAAGCAAGTGCGTTTGTACGGCCCACAGGACTTGCGTATCGACGAAGTGCCGATGCCGCAAGCCGGACCACGGGACGTGGTAGTTCAGGTCGCTGTATTCGGTATTTGCGGCAGCGACATCGGCTTCGCCAGAAATGGCTATATCGGCCGACCGGGTCCGCAGCCCATGCCCCTCGGACATGAGCTGGCGGGCACCGTACATCAGGTCGGCGAGGCTGTGCAGGGCATTACGGTCGGCCAGCGCGTAGTGGTCCATCCGATGAAAGGAAGCAATCGCATCGGCACCGGCGACCCTGAGCACGGTGGGTTCGCCGAGTTTCTTTTGGTGCGCGAGGCAGTTCCGGGTGAATCGATCTTCCCGATTCCTGATGCCCTGGCGTTTGATCGAGCAGTTCTGACCGAACCTGTCGCGGTCGGTGTGCACGGCCTGAATCTTTGCCAAGCCGGTCCGGGCGACCAAGTAGTCCTGTTCGGTGCCGGCCCCATCGGCCTGGGTGTTGTTGCAGCCCTCAGGCACCGTGGCGTCGAACGAATCGCGGTCGTCGACATCATCGACGAGCGACTGGAGCGCGCTCGCCAGCTGGGCGCCGAGCGATGCATCAATCCGACGCGAGAAGACTTGGCCACTGCGCTGCAAACGACCTTTGGCACAGTCCCCGGCAAGCTTTCTGCGCAGCCAATGGTGAACTGCTCCCTGTACATCGACTGCGCCGGCCAGGGTGCCATGCTCCAGCAGGCGGTCGCCATGGCCAAGGACATGGCGCGCATCCTGGTATTGGCCACCCATAAACAGCCGGTAGAGCTGGATATGGTCCAGGTCATGGTCAAGGAGCTCGCCATACGCGGCTCCCTGTCCTATCCCGACGAGTTCCCGGAAGTCCTCGCGATGCTGGGCGACGAGCGACTGGCACTCGAAGGGATGCACAGCCACTCCTTCGACTTCGACCGTTTCGCCGAGGCCTTCGCCATGGCCCAGGATCCCCACCAGTCCGCCAAGGTGCTTGTACAAGTCAGCTGAAGGGAAAGACCCTCCTCGATCGACCCCCAGGGGCGGTCGAGGGCTACCCCAAAAAACCAACGAACATCGTGCCGTTAGCGGCACAGCCTGAGCCCGGAGTGGATATGAAGAAGTGGCAATGCTTTTTCTGCAGTTTCATTTATGACGAATCCCTTGGCCTGCCCGACGAAGGCATAGCGCCGGGCACTCCCTGGGAAGACGTACCGGACGACTGGATCTGCCCGGAATGCGGCGCCACCAAGGAAGACTTCGCCATGTTGGAAATCGCCTGAGCCGCGCCTGACGCCCCTGGAGAATCGCCATGACAGCCCCAACCCAAGCATGCGCAGTAATAGTCGGCGGTGGTCACGCCGGCAGCGAGGCGGCCATTTCGCTACGACAGAACGGCTTCGAAGGGCGCATCCTGATCGTCAGTGATGAGCCCGGCCTTCCCTATCAGCGCCCACCGCTGTCCAAGGCCTTCCTTGCCGGTACCCTCGGTGCTGAGGCGTTGCCGATCCGTCCGGCAGCCACTTACGAAAAAGCTGCTATCGAAATCCTCAATGACGCTTCGGTCAGTGCCCTGGATCTGGACAGTCGCTCGGTGCAGCTTGCCGACGGCCGACGCCTTGGCTGGACCCATCTGGTCCTGGCTATCGGTAGCCGCGCGCGACAGCTCCAAGTCGCCGGGCTCGGTGAGCGCCAACCGGATAACCTGCACTATCTTCGCAGCCAGGCGGATTCCGAGCGCCTGCGTGAACAGCTAGTAGAAGGCCAGCGCCTGGTGATTGTCGGCGGCGGTTACATCGGTCTGGAGGTGGCGGCAGCAGCCCAGAAAGCCGGGCTGCAGGTCACACTGCTGGAGGCCCAACCACGGGTTCTAGCGCGAGTTACAGCCCCTGATGTATCGAGCTTCTATGAGCAGGTACACTGCGCCGCCGGCATCGAGTTGCGCTTGAACGCCCAACTGGAACAGGTCTGCCTGGACGCTTCGGGCCAAGCGGTGGAAGCCTTGGTCACCACAGACGGCGCGCGCATCCCAGCTGACCTAGTGCTGGTGGGAGTGGGTGCCATCGCTAACACCGAGCTGGCCGAGCAGGCAGGCCTCGTGGTCGACAACGGCATTGTCGTGGACGAGTTCTCCCGCACCAGTGCCGCCGATGTCTATGCCATCGGCGACTGCAGCAACCACCCCAGCATGCTCTATGGCTGCCGTCTTCGCCTGGAGTCCATTCCCAACGCCATCGAGCAGGCCCGCGCGGCGGCTTCGGCCATAGCCGGCAAGCCGACACCTTATCGCGCCATGCCCTGGTTCTGGTCCGATCAGTACGACCTCAAGCTACAGATCGCGGGCATCAACCAGGGCTATGACCAGGTGCTGATACGCGGCAGCAAAGCGCTGCGATCCTTCGTCGCCTTCTATCTGCGCGAGGGTCGTTTGATCGCAGCTGATTGCGTCAACCGTCAGCAGGAATTCATGGCCATCAAGAAGCTGGTTCAGGCGGGCTTTGCCGGTAACGCCGAACTGCTCGCCAACGAGTCGGTCAGCCTCAAGGACCTGGCAGCGAGCCAGCCGGCCTGATACTCGCCATGTCCAGGATCGAGGAAATCCGCAGCAATGCCATCGAGCTGATCGCCCTGCACGGCTTTGGCGCGGTATCCCTGCGCCAACTGGCCAGGAGCTGCGGCCTGCAGGCCGGTTCGCTCTATGCCTACTATCGAAGCAAGGATGATCTGCTGCAGGACCTCATCGCCAGCTACCTGGAAGACCTGCAGCAATCCTGGCAAGAATCGTCAGGAAATCGTGGAGACCCGATACGTGCGCTCGCGGACTTCATCGCACACCACCTGGAATTCCAGAGCGCGCGACGCGCCGAAAGCCTGATTGTCAGCATGGACCTGCGCAATCTGCCGGAGCACGGCAGGCATCAGGTGATCGCCGTGAAGGCATGCTACGAGCGGGAGCTGAAGGACATTCTCGAGAGCGGTGAGCGCCAGGGCTTGTTCAGCCAGGACAGCATGACCAGCACCGCCATTCTCTCCATGCTCACCGGCCTCTGCCTGTGGCAGGAGGCCGACGAGGATGACCCCAGGCAGTTGATCCACGTCTGCCAGCGGATCGCCCTGCAGATTGCCGGCGCGAACCAGCACTCCGGCGCCTACGGCATTCAGTCGCCGACTTTTTCGTAGTAGCCGACGGACACCAGGTAATCGCCGACCCGCCGGAAGTAGGTGTGCTTGCGCTCCAGCTTGCGGCTCAGGGGATTCTCCCAGAGGTAGTCGTACTCGCCTGAGTTGCTCTTCTTCGCGGCCGCCAGCATCGGCTCACCCACCGGCTTGCCCTGCGGGTCCTTGACCCGGCGGAAGTCGGTGCCGACCAAGCGCTGGTTGTAACCATGGGCCACGTAGCGGGATGTGCTCATATCAACAACGAAGACGTAAAGGTCATCCTGCAGGAAAGCCAGGTTCTCACTGTTGATCGCGGCAAAGGTCTGCTGGGGGCCCGCCGACACAGCTGCCGCAGCTTTTGCAAGGAGATCCCGGGCATGGGCCGGGGATGCCTTGGAAATGAAATAGCCAGCGCCCAGCAGCACATCATCTACCCGCTGGAACAGCACGCGCTTGCGCTCGGTGCGCCCGGTCTGCCAATTGGTCCAGTGGTACTCCGCCTCCTGGATACCCTGCCCTTCCTTGACCTTCAAGGCTTCGTCGAAGGATGTCTTGAGCTCAGGCGGCAATTGCTCCAGCAGGTTGCTGCCGATAAGGCTGGCGGATGGTCCGCCACTGGCCAGCATCACACCGTTGATATCCAGCACGTAGACATAGTGGTTGCCACGCACGAAGGGCCCCTGCCGACTGAACACCGGCAAGGCCTGCGCCTTATGCTCCCGATAGTAGGCCACGGCGCTTTCCAGCAACGCTCGCGCCTCCTGCTCCTCAGCCTCGTAACCACCCGGCGCGGCGCTGACGCCTCCAGCGAGTACAGCGCTAACCAGCATTCCTACCCAGCCCATGATCCTGCCAAATTCCATAGTTGCCGTTCCCCCCGCCGCTTTGTCCGCAGTCGCAGATAAAAATGACATTGTATTATTTAACCCAAGAAGGCTCCAGCCTGGCGTCAGCCACCCGTCGCATGTATCAGGGTCGCCAAGGATCCAAGCCCTGTCGCCTATTGACAGGTAATCACTTCGACTGGAAGGTTGGGAGTCAATCGGCAAGGTCTCCAATCCTGCCATGCAAAAACCACAATAACTGACTATTTGTCTGTTTTGCTATTGATGAACGCCTCGACTCGGGGTAACGTTCGATATCGCATACAACAACAAACCTGAAGCAGTCCGAACCTGCCTGGTGAGGGGCCGCTTGAGCGATGGAGATAACGCATGAAACTTGATGATCTCATTCTTGTCAGCGTCGACGACCACATCGTCGAGCCGCCCACCATGTTCGAGCAGCACCTCACCACTGCCCAGAAAGCTTTCGCCCCCAAGGTACTGAAAGACAAGAACGGGGCTGATTACTGGCTGTTCGAAGGCCGTCGTGCCGGCAACATCGGCCTCAACGCCGTGGTCGGTCGCCTGCGCGAGGAGTATGGCTGCGAGCCGATCTCCTTCGATCAGATGCGTAAAGGCGCTTGGGACATCCATGCGCGCATCGACGATATGAACGCAAACGGCCTGCTGGCCTCGCTGAATTTCCCCAGCGTAGTGACCTTCGACGGCAGCCTGTTCCACCAGTTCGAGAACAAGCAGAACGCGCTCGCCCTGCTGCAGGCCTACAACGACTGGCACATCGACGAATGGTGCGGCAGCTACCCGGGCCGCAACATCCCCAACGCCATCATTCCCTACTGGGACATCAACGCGTCGGTGGCCGAGATCAAACGCGTCGTTGCCAAGGGCTGCCACGCCATCTCCTTCTCCGACAACCCTTCGCTGAAGGGCCAGCCGAGCATCCATGACGCCCATTGGGAACCGCTATGGAAGGTCTGTGCCGAGAACAAGGTGGTTATCAACATCCATATCGGCTCAGGTGCGCAGGCTCCCCATGCTTCGATGAATTCGCCTATCGACTCCTGGATCATCACCATGCCGATTTCCATCGTGAACTCGGCTGCCGATTGGCTGCACCTCAAGGCCCTGCAACGCTACCCCGACCTGAAGATATCCCTGTCCGAAGGCGGTATCGGCTGGATTCCCTACTTCCTCGAGCGCGCCGACTTCGTCCACGAGCACCACAAGGCCTGGACCTACGCCGATTTCGGCGGCAAGAAGCCCAGCGAAGTGTTCCGTGAACACTTCCAGACCTGCTTCATCGACGACCGCTTCGGTCTGAAGAACCTCGAGGACATCGGCGAAGACAACGTCGCCTACGAGTGCGACTACCCGCACTCGGATACCGTCTGGCCGGAATCGGCCGACATGCTGTTCGACTCCCTCAAGCACCTGCCCGACTCCACCATCGACAAGATCACCCACGGCAATGCCCTGCGTCTCTACAACTTCGATGCTTTTGGCAAGATGGGCGGCCGCGACAAATGCACCGTGAGCGCCCTGCGCGCCCTGGCGACGAACGTGGACACCACACCGAAGTCCTTTGGTGGCCCGGCCCCGCTCAAGGAAGGTGAAGTTCGCCGTCGCGTGACCTCCGGCGACATCATCAAGATGTTTACCGCCGTGGCCAAGGAAGACGGCAAGATCATGGCTGAAGAAGCCTGATCGCGTGCACTAAGGAAACGCCCCGTTTGACGGGGCGTTTTCGTTTTAGAGCAGATCTTTCGCTTGTCGCTACCAGGTGCCTGCTACCAAGTTGTCGCGCCCTGCTTTGCGGATATCAGCAGTGCCACTCAGAGCCAATGTCGCATCGAGCTCCCGGCGAATGATGTCCAGGCATTTATCGACGCCAGCCTCACCTTCCGCGCCCAGACCGTAAAGATAACCACGTCCGATCATGACTCCCCGGGCGCCCAAGGCGCAGGCTTTGAAGACGTCCTGTCCGCTGCGCACACCTCCATCCATCCAGACTTCAGTGCGCGCTGCCACGGCATCCACAATGGACGGCAGAACGCTGATGGTACTCAGAGTGAAGGGTACGCCAAAACGCTCAGCCGCGCGGGCCGCAAGTATCTCACCGTCGGCTCTCTGCATGCCGGTGAGGCCGGCCGGTGCCAGGGCCACTGGCATGGTGACCTCCTCGCCCAACAGGCAGGTCTTCAGGTTACGCGCGCCGACATCGACGGCGACGCGCTGGCGTAGCTTGATACGCGAGAGGTCCGCCTCGTTGGCGCGGTAGGTCCCTTCGCTGTATGAGTCGGCGTCCACCAGGTCGTAGAACATTCGCGGTACGCGGCGGCTGGCAAGCCGCTGAAGGTCTTCGATGGTTGCAACTATGGTCAACGTACTGCCCTCGGATTCAACGCCGGGGCCGGCCGGCCGCGGCGCGGGAAAAGGGAAAGAGAAAAAGGGTGTGCCTGCCGGCTGGACTGCGCCGGCAGGATGGTCCGAGCCACCGATCTGATAAGGGCCCGGACCCACACCATCAACTCAGCGAATGCCGGTACCGGCCAGAGAGCCGGGGGAAAAGTAGGTGCTGGGGTAGCGTGCCACTCGATAGAAGCCGGATGACTTCTCCGCGCCCATGCGTGCGCCATGGGTGTATACGCGTTTGGTCAGGTCGTAGAGGACGTTGGGCGCCGTGCGGTACTGCGGCTTGTCATACTCCTGGAACCCTGGGTAGTAGGTAACTTTCTGGATAGCCCCGGTGTTGTCGAAAGCGTTGTAGATGGCCACCGACCAGCTGTCCTCGTCCAAGTAGAACATCTTGGTTTTCTGCACATGACGCTCACCCGGCTTGAGGTGGGCCTCCACGACCCAAACTCGGCGCAGTTCGAACCTCAGATAGTCAGGGTTCGCGTGGTTCGGGGTGTTCACCAACTCGCTGGAAGCTCCGTTGAATTTATAGGCGTTGGCCGGGATGTACATCTCCCGCTTGCCCTTCAGCACAAAGTCGAATTTATCCATCTTGCCGTCGAAGCCACTGATCTCGTCGAACAGCAGAACCCCGCCGGAGCTGGTGGAGACGGTGTCGTACTTGAACTCGGGCGAAAGCCGGACCCTTCGCTGCCCCGGCACATAGGACCAGGCCATCGGGTCACGGTGCTCCGTGTCGAGGAAGTTGTGCCTTAGCTGCTTGACCCCGGCGCTGGAAGCCGGCGCCACTGTGGTGGAAATCAGGGTCCAGTAGGGTTGCTCGTCCGGCACGGCCTGTCGCTCGTTGTCCCAATACGGTTTGCTCTGCTCGACCCGGTTGATGGAGGTAAGGGTGACGTTGCCGGCAGCGTCCACCAGCCAGGTTTCCTGGTCGCCCTTCACATAGGGCACATCCACCCGCACCGACTGGTTCCACATGGCCTCATAGCCGTTCTTGGGGATAGGGAAAGGAATCTGCGCGTGGGCATTGAGCAGTCCGGGGGCTCCGCCCACCAGTTTTGGGTTGCGCACATTCTTGATGGTGTTGTCATAGACCCATTGTGGGTAGCACGCGGTCCTGTGAGAGGGATAGACATCGACCCGGAAGCTCGCCGGGTAGCGCTGGAACAACTCCTTGGTCCCCTCATCCAGCTTGTCGGCGTACTGGGTCAGATTGTCACTGGTGATCTTCAGGATCGGTTGCTCGTTGGCGAAAGGATCCATCCAGGGGCCACCACCTGACTCACCCTTCTTCGGCTGATAGCCCGCCGGAGGCTTACAGAGACCGCCATCCCATGGAGGAATGCTTCCATCCCGATTACCCGCCATCTCTGCACCCAGTGGTGTGAGAGTGGTACCCAACTGGCTAATTTCCTGTTCCGTGGGTGTCGCGAATACCCGCATGGCAACTAGGAGGCCCAGGGTCGCCAGCGTCATGCACTCAAGCTTTTTCATTGTTGTTCTCCCGGATTGTCGCTGCGGATCAGAAGGTCGTCTTGTAGGTGAAAGACACCCGTCCATGGTCGTTCTGCACTGCCGCACCACTGGTGAAGTCAGTCGTCACGGTGCCGTCGGCGCGGGTGTCGTAACGGGCGTAGGAGTCGATGTAGCTGAGGGTGAAGGTATGGGCGCTGCGGTATACGCCACTGAGGCCCACCGTCCAGCTGTAGGAACCTTCATTGGTGCCACCTAGAGTCGGACTGTTGCCATCGATGCCCCAGGCCAGGTTGACCGGCATAGAGAGGTTCCAACCCGGCAGCACCTGCGGCCATTCAGGCGTGAAGCGCAGCTGCATGCCCCAGGCGTCGCGGGTGGCGCAGTGCCTGGTGTATGCCGAGGTGCAGCCATGGCCTTCGGCGTTGAACCGGTTCTGCGGGTCGTCGGTGATCTTGTCCAAACGGTTGTAGGTAACCTCTCCCTGGAAGGTGCCCCCCTCCCAGAGGGCAGTCCTAGGCAGCAGATAGACCGCATTAACCAGGGCGTGCCAAGAATTACCCCGAGCGCCTTCGGCAGTTTCGAAGCTGGGCTCCTCGCCCGCGGCAACGAGCACTGGGTATCCGGACCGGGACACCAGGGCGGTGTTCTTGCGATAGGACAACTCGGTAGCCACGCTCATCTGGGCGATGTTGCGGGACAGGCTAAGGCCCCAGAGTTCAGTATCCCGCGCGTAGGCCAGTCGTACTGCGCGCGGTGTACGACCTTCGATCTGGGTGAAGCTCCAGGGCAGCTTCTCGTTGAACTTGCGGTAGTACAGTCCCAGCGTGCCGCCCAGGGCCATGGGGCTCCAGCGTAGGTTCAATCCATACTCGCCGTGTTTGCTACCAGGCTCCAGGTCGTCGCCGTTGACCAGTGCCGGCGGTGAGGCAAGATCCGCGCGCGAGCCGTCAGAGTTGGCGTAGAAAGTGCCTCCCGGTACCAGGCGGAACGGCTTCCAGTCCAGCAGATACTGCATGCCCAGGGACAGCTCGTTGCTCAGGCTGAGGTCAGCCGACAACTGGTTTATCGGTAGGAACAGTTCCTTGGCCTCGGTGCCAGGGCTGGAGGCGGACTTGATGGTGTCCACCGGCCCTTGGGAATAGGCGATGCTGTTGCCCAGGGTGAATAGAGACTCACCCCAGTAGACGTTGTGCTTGCCAGCCTTGGCACCCACGCCCACATCTCCAAGCTGGAAGTTGGAGAAGACGAAGGCGTCCAGCAGCTCGCCGGAGGGGCCGGCCATGTATCGGGTGGCGTAACTGTTGTAGTGATCGTTGAAATAGTTGCCGCTGTTCACCAACTGCGGATTTGGCTTCGCCTTGCCCTGGTAGACCTGGTCGTACCAGCCGGCAGCGCTCAATCGGAAACCGTGGCTGCCCTGGTACACCGCGTCCAGTTCGCTGAGCAGGTCGAAGCGATTGGTCACCAGATCACCGCGGTCAAACTTGTTTTCCGTGTCGTCGAAGGCCGGCGAGCGCAGGAAGTCCTTGTTCTGGCGCTCCATGCGCCAGGCGGCGTTGTAACGGATGGTGTTGTCGAAGCGGACTTCCCAGTCGTCGCTCTCCAGATCGAGCAACATTGCCCCGGCATCCTGCGAAATGGCTGGTGTGAGTAGCCAGAGAGAGGTCAGTAGACGGGTAACAGTCGATACGGCTCTTGTATTTATTGTCGCCATGAAACCTTACTCCAGAGGTCTTTCCTGAGGGTGAGCGGAAGCCTCCAGGACAATCCTGGAAGCCTTCATCCGCGGGAGTCAGTTTGAGTCGGTCAGCCGTTTGTAACCGGCAGCGATCAGTTCCTGGTATTTGGCCAGATAGTCATGGGGATACTGCGCGGGTGGCGCTCCCAACTCGGCGAGGGTCGCTAGGTGCCCTCGCTCCAGCTGGAAGTCCAGGCAACCGAGGTTGTCCTCTAGTTGCGCGAAGGTCCGCACGCCCAGCAACGGGATCACGCCCGGCTGCGCACGCAGCCAATTAAGCGCCACCTGCGAAGGGCTGCGGCCGATCGCGTGAGCCACCTGGCTTACCGCCTCGGCAATGGCCAGACTGCGCTCGTCCAGGGTCTTGAGCCCGGCCACGTCTAGACGCTTGGCCTGACCAGCGTCCTTACCGGAGCTGTACTTGCCGCTGAGGATGCCGCTCGCCAGCGGCGACCAGGCGGCCAGGCTCAGCCCGAAGTGCCGGCACATGGGTAGCAGATCATGCTCCACACTTCGCTCCAGCAGGTTGAATTCCGCCTGCAGCGCGGCAAAAGGAGTCCACCCCTGAAGCCGCGCCTGAGTATTTGCGCTGGCCACCACCCACGCCGGCGCGTTGGAGATACCGGTGTAAAGCACCTTTCCCTGGCGTACCAGGTCGTCAAGCGCGCGAAGTGTTTCCTCCATTGGAGTGTTGCTGTCCCAGGCGTGTACCCAGAGCAGGTCAATGTAATCGGTGCCGAGCCGCTGCAGACTCGCCTCTACCGAGCGCCGCAGGCTTTTGCGGTGGTTACCGCCCGCATTGGGGTTGCCGCCACCGGGATAGGCCAGGGAGTACTTGGTGGCCAGAACCATCTCCTCGCGGTAGCCCTCGACCAGGCGCCCCACGACCTCTTCGGAGCGGCCTCCGGCATAGACTTCATTGGCGGTGTCGATGAAGTTGCCGCCGCACTCACGGAAGCGCGCGAGTATCCGGGCCGCTTCGCCCTCCTCTGCCCCCCAACCCTGGGTGCCAAAGGTCATGGTGCCGAGGCAGAGCTCCGAAACGCGCAGCCCTGTATTACCGAGTAACTTGTAACGCATGATCAGCCCCTATAACTGACTATATGTCATTTTAATGGGCATGCTAACACCGCTTCGCCGAGCTGGCGTTGGCGAGTTGGCCTGCCTTCGATTCAGTAATGCGCCAGCAATCCTCCATCCACCGCCAGCACTTGGCCGGTGACGAAGGAGGCCGCCGGAGATGCAAGGAATACGGCCGCGCCCGCAATTTCCTCGGGTCGCCCCCAGCGGCCCAGGGAGCTGCGCCGGGCAATCCAAGCCTGGCTCTCCGGGCTGCTCGCCAACCCCTGGTTGGTCTCAGTGGCAAAAGGCCCGGGCGCTATGGCATTAACCGTGACTCCATGGCCCCCGAGTTCTGCTGCAAGCGCACGGGTCAAGGCAACCAGACCGCCCTTGGCCGCGATGTAGGCTGCATCTTTTGTCGAAGCGAGGAAGGCGGAGACCGAGGCCAGGTTGATGATCCTGCCACCGCCCTGCTCCATCATCGGTGCCGCCACCAACCTGCTCAGGCCGAAGGCCGCCACCAGGTGGTTTTCGAGCATGGCGCGCAGCGTCTGGCTATCCAACTCGAACAAGGAGCGGCGATCACGCCGGCCGACATTGTTTACCAAGATGTCCAGCCGCCCTTGCTCACAGAGAATGAGCCGCACGGCCGCAGCCGCCGCTGTCTCGTCTTCCACGTCGAAGGGCAAGGCCCAAGCCTGCAGCCCGCTTTCGACCAGCCGTGCGCAGGACTCTTCCAGTTGCTTCGAATCACGGCCATTGAGCCAGACCCGTGCCCCGGCCTGGGCCAGCCCCTTCGCCATTTCGAAGCCCAACCCCCGACCGGCGCCCGTAACCAACGCCACTTGGCCAGCCAGGGATAGGCCGGGGAATCCGCACTGCATCTGTTCGCTGCTCATCCACCCCTCCCCCTTCGACTCAGCCTTCATCGTTGATCCAGCGCACCAGCCTCGCGAGCGGCAGGAAGCCGTCGTGGGCCAGTCCGCCCTCCATGCCGCCGGAAGCACCGATGCAGGTAACACGTTGGGCACCGGCCGAAGCCAGCAGATCACGCAGTTCAATCTTGCGTTCATCGGGGAAAAGGCTGACGGTTTGAGTCGCGACGTTGACGAAGCGCAGTGCATCTCGCAGATCCTTGACCGGCACCACATTGACCACGCGGAACTCAGGGTGGAAATCCACCGGTTCCTCCGAACGGACCACCAGACCAGAACCGCTGTAGTCGCCCCATATCCGGTAGTAGTCCGGCATCACCCGCAGGCCGTCGATCTCTTCACGAAGATGACCAGGTACCGGGCGCCCCTCCGCGGAAGCCAGCTGACGTTCCGTGCCCATGCGCTGTTGCAGCAGTTCGGCGAAGCGATCAGCTTGCTCCTGGGTGCCCTCCACGAACTGGTATCGACTGGAGGCGCAGGCCAGTTGCTCAACCAGGGTGGCATCGGCGGCGGCCTTGTCCGCTACTTCGGCGAGCAATTCGTCGGAAGCAAAGGCTTCTCGCCCGATCATGGAAATGGATGTTTTCGGATCGAAGGACACCAGTTCGAAGCCCGGGCAGATGTAGTTCTTCGCGCTTCGCAAGGTGGCGTCGCCGCCCCAAGCCGCCAGCTTGTCGAAGAACTGCGGCCGCATCAGCAGGCTTTCCACCTTATCGTCGCCCCCGCGCCAGTATGCCGCCGAGAAAGAGCGCGCCAGGGCATGACCCGGCGCTACCGCGGAGAGGCCGCGCAAGATGGCGGGAGCCGTGAACAGGTCGTTGGACGGCAGTTTGATCAGGTTGACCGCCTTGGTCACCGCGCCCCTAGCGATGGATACGGCCGCGACCCCAGGTGCATTGCCAGCGATGATGTGGAGGATGCGCGCGGGAAAGGCACGCATTGCTGCGGAGCGGCCACTGAGCAGATTGGTGACCGGCTTCCAACCGTCCACGGCTGTCTTGCCGCCCAGTTCGTTGTCGATCTGCACCATGAGCCGCTCGCGGTCGAAGATTCGCGGCATCATCTCGTAAGAGCGCTGCATGACTCTTGGGTGCATGGGGTTGTTACGGATGGCATTTTCCAGAGCCTGCCTGACCAGGCCTTCCGGATCGCGCTCCAGCCAACGGCCAAGCTCGCCAAGAATGTCGAGAATCTCATCCAGCGGAGTATCGAAGGCCGGGCCTGGCGCCTGGCGGCTCCAGACCAGATCGTCCAGCTTCAGCGCTGGCGTGGTGAAGCGTGCATGAGCTGGGCCGTACTCGAGCTCAGCCCCCTCCACCACCTCGCCCTTGACGATGTGGCAGACGCGGGAAATCTGGGTTTGGTTCACTGCATTCATGCGATGGCACCCCGGATGTAAGCGTCTATGGTCCCGGCACAGCCGATGTTGTCTTCCTGACCAAGCTGGGTGTACCGGGTGATGGAGTCGTGGATGACCGGCCCGTGGCGGCCACATTCGCACTTCGAAGCAAAATCCACGGTGACCTTGTCACCCGTGATCAATCCGCCCCAGCGCCCCTCGTAGGCAAGGTCGAGGAAAGCGAAGCGACCGCTCTGCAGGCCAACGGGATCGAGCAGCTTCTCGCCGCTGTCGTCCAGCAGCAGAACGATCAGACCCGGTGGAATGTGGTAGTGCCCTCTCTCGCAGCGCGGCATTGGCTGCGACAGCTCGGTCATGGCATACAGACCGGGGCGCAGCACATTGCCGTAGAAGGTGTTGACACGCTCCTTGTAGTCCGGCGGAAGCGGTATACCCTTCACCCCGCCACCAGCGCCGATAATGCTGTTGGGATGAAAGTCGCCATCGGCGATGCCGCGCTCGCGGGCGCGCTCGATGATTGCCAGGTGCTGGGCCCAGAAACCAATCAGGTAGATTGGCTCATGGCGATGATCGAGCACCTGGTCCGCAAAGGTGCGCATCTCCTCGTTTCCTCGAGCGCCCTTGACTGCGGATTCGGTCTCGAATGCGGCGATTTCCTCTGGAGTCGCCGAGCCGTCGGCCATCCGCTTGCGCATCGCGGCCATGCGGCTCACTTCAGAAATGCGCAACGGCTCTTGGGTCAGGGTGAAGATAGCGCCCTCCCGCCCCCAGTTCGCCATGGCGAACTGGCCAGCTTCCACCGCACTGTTAGGGCCTTTGACCTGGCCCATCCAGAACACCGGCCGGTCCTTGCTGGCCGCCTGTACCGGCCAGGCGGCAGCGTATTTGAAGTGACGACGCTTGTTGTCCTGATCACCGGCGGTATGGTTGAGGAACGAGCACTTGCCGCTCGAACCACTTGTGGCCAGGACCCGGTGATCGGCTGCCCAGAGCCGGTCCAGCCACTCGTCGACGTTACTGACTCCGCTCATGTCGACCCCGGACAGGTCCGGTACCGATAGCGCATCGAGCCACTTGAGCAGCCGCTCCCACTGACCTTTCTCGACGAAGGACGCCGGATAGGACTTGTAGGTAGTGTGGGCGAACAGCAGCGGCACCAAGTCTTCGTACCTTTCGATTCGACTGATGCCGGCCTCCTCGGCGCGGTGTTTAAGCAGGGGAATCTGTTGCACGCGCTCTTCGAACAGCTCCTGGGCGGCGGCCAAGCGCAGGGGGCCAAGTTCGCTCTCGCATATATTGAACGCCTCATCCGGCTTGTCGATCAGGTCCAGCAGAAATTTACGCTTTGGTGACATGTTGCTTTGCTCCGGCACTTAATTAACGCAGTTAAGTAACTCATCGAGTGACCTCACGTTATTCGCTAATAGAAAGCGCACTCAAGCAAAATCAAATAAGTACAAACTTATATGAATCACGAGCAAGCACAGAAGAATCGCTTTAGTCTCCGAAACCACAACAATAAGTTCCGCTATCGATGAATCCGGAGAGTTCGAATGACAGTATTACAACAAGAACACATGTCCCCACGTATTGCCTGGCGCATCTACGCGGTACTGTTGTTCAGTACCTTCGTCACCATCGAAGCGATGACTTTCCAGGCCCCGGCGCTGCCTAGCATCGTCCGACACTACGGCGTTTCGATGAATTCATCGGCGTTGATCATTCTGGTGTTCTTCGTCGCATCCACCACCTGCTCGCCGATCATGGGGCGCCTGGCCGACGCCATTGGCCGCAAGAAGATGCTGATGATCGGCCTTGTGGTGTTCTCCGCTTCCGAATTCGCCGCGGCAGTCTCACCCACCTTCGAGCTCCTCCTGGCTGCGCGGCTGCTACAGGGGGTGGGCGTGGCCTGCATCATTCCCGTAGTGCTGGCCTATATCGGCTTTCTCTTTCCCGATGAGCGGCGCGGCATGGCGCTTGGTATTTTCACCGCTGCCATGAGCCTTGGCGCCACCACCGGCGCCCTGCTCGGCGGCCTGCTGGTGGACGCTTTCGGTTGGCAGATCATCTATTGGCTAAGCGGCCTGCTGGGCGTCGTCGGCCTGCTGCTAATTGCCGCCCTGGTGCCGGAAACCACCGTACTCGGCCAGCGCCGTGGCTACGATCTGGGCGGCTCGCTGTTGCTTTTCCTGGCTCTCGGCGGCCTGCTGTCAATCCCCACCGCCGCCAGTAAGCTCGGCCCGACCTCGCCCTACACTCTCGCAGCTCTCGTCATTGGCGTGGTCGCCGCGCTGTTGCTGTGGAAGCTGGAACAACGCGTGGCCGACCCAGTGATCGACATTGGCATCCTGCGCAACCCCGCCTTCACCCTGCCCGCCGGACTTTACCTGCTGAGTGTCATGTGCCTGGCCGGCCTCACCTATTCGCTGGCCTTCTTCATCAGCGAGCGCCCGGGTGGTAGCGCCTCCCAGGTGGGCTTCATCAACATGTGCGTGTACGGCTGCTCGATGATCTCCGCCCCAATAGCCGGGCGCCTGGCCGACAAGTACGACTGCCGACGCATCGTGGTGGTGTCTATGTTCGCCATCCTGCTGGGCATGCTGACGATAAGCACTATCCGACTGAGTACGCCGCTGTGGATGATCGCCGGCATTGTCGTACTGATCGGTTTCGCCAACGGCATGAAGACACCGGCGCTGATGAAACTGATGATGAGCGCAGTGCCACGCGCCAAGCTGGCCGCGGGCAGCGGTTTGTTCACCATGATGAAGGACTTCGGCTCGCCCGCCGGCGCCACCTTCGGCCTCGGCGTGTTTGGCAGCGCGGTGACCCTGATCGCCCAGCAGTCGATCCAGGAGCGCGCCAGCCAGATTGGCGCCAGCCCCGAGTTGCTTGGCCAATTGGCGCGTATTGATCAGACCACGCCGAGCCCGGAACTTAGCGCTCAACTGCAGAAACTTGGCGTCGATGCCAGTGAACTGCTTCTAGCCGGCAGGTTGGACGGACTGGCCTCGGCCATCCCTTGGGTAACCGGCTCGCTGGTCGCAGTGCTGGTACTGATGCTGCTACTCAGTTTGCGCCTGCAGCGTCGTCCAGTGCAGGCGAACAACACCCCTCATCAACCCGCGAATGTGCCCGAAGCGCTTCGATGAAGGCTGCATGACGAAGAACTAAAGATTTATTTCAAGAACATCTCAAACTCCAACGAAATGCTCCAAATATAAACATTTCAAACCAAGAGATAATAACGATGAAAATATCCAGCCTGGCCGGCGGTATTGGAGTGCAATGCAGTGAACTCGACCTGACTCACCCCATTCCGACGCACGTCGCGCAACAACTTCAAAAAGCCTGGATCGACTCCGGCATAGTTGTTTTCAAGAGCATGGGCAAAAGTCCGGAGCAGCAACTCAGCCTCAGTCGCTGCTTCGGTGAACTGGACGTGCACCCAGTCAAGAATCTGGTGACCGAAAGCCAATATCCGGAGCTGATGGTGCTCGATAGCGACGCCCAAGCCAGGCTCAGTGTGTACTACCGTGAATCGGCGCCGGACAGGCCCTTCGTCGGCTTCATCCCCTGGCATTCCGACCTGATATTCACCAACCGCCCCAACCACGGCGCCATGCTGCGTGCCGTGGAAACTCCACAGCATGGAGGAGAAACTGCCTGGATCGATACCATCGCCGCCTACTCAGCACTGCCGGAGGCGATGAAACAGCGCATCGAGCACCTGGAAGTGGAATACCGCTTCTGCACATCGCTGCTCGATGCGCCCTACGGACGAGACTCGCAGCTGCGCATGCAGGTCAAGGGCGACAGAAACTTCCCCGCCTTCCCACCAGTGGCTCACCCTCTGGTATGGCGTCACCCAGTTAGTGGTCGCAAGGTACTGAACCTAAGCCCACTGCACCTGCAAAGGGTGGTCGACATGGACACCTCGGAAAGTCACGCTCTGCTCGAAGAACTAGTCGCCCACGTTACCAGCCGGACCTTCTGCTACGTACACCGCTGGGAGCCGGACGATATGGTGCTGTGGGACAACTGGCGTACCTTGCACTCTGCGCTTGGTTATCCCTTGGGTGACCGGCGCCTGGTACACCGCACCACTATTGGCGGCGACACGCAGATGGGCCGAGCGCTGGAAACCGATCAAGTCGCCTGACGCGTAGGGCACCCCTCGACGGGGGGGTGCCCCACCTCACCCCTGGATATCACCCAGATCGCGCATTAGCGAGCGCAGCATCCTGGCAAGACGCAGTTGGTCGTCTCCCGCCATCTTGTACACCGGCGCATGTTCGTGCTGGCGCTGCGAGTTCATGATCTTGTGCAGCACCTCGCGCCCTTTTTCAGTGATGCGAATCAGGTTAGAACGAGCGTCATTCTCGTCCGGCCTGCGGCTAATAAGGCCGCGCTTCTCAGTCTGGTCGAGGTAGCGTGCGGTGGCCGGTAGCGACATGAAACTGACCTTTGACAGCTCAGTAAGGGTGCTCTCATGAGGCGGCTCGATGCGGTCCAGGGTGGCCAGTAGCAGCACCTGCACGACGTTAAGGTGGTGGCGTGAGGCAGTCAGCTCAGACAGCCGCTCCAGATGCCGAGCTACCAAGCGTAAGCGCACAATCAGTCCGACGCTCAGCGGATCGTGCTCCGGCCATAGCCGCGCCCACTGTTGCATGGCGCGATCCACTGAATCGAATTCTCCTGGCGTGGCGCCTTGCGGTTCGCCATCCTCCAGCAGGTAGTCGCGCAACTGGCCGAACTGCAAGGAAAGAGCCTCCAGTGCCTGGGGATTGGCCGAATACAATCGATATCGGCCCTGGCGCTGGTCGAGAATAAGGTTGGCTTCCTTGAGTACCTTCAGATGCTGAGAGATGGCTGGCTGGGAGATCGGCATTTCCGCCGCAAGCACCTTGACGGCTGCAGGGTGCTCCATCAGGCGGGTGAAAATCGCGCGGCGGGTCGGGTCAGCCAGCGGGCTGAACTGCCCCCAGTTGAGCGCCGCCAGCTCTTCATTGACTCGTGCCATGAGGCATCACCTGTTTTGCGAAGCCAAGCTCGCCGGCAGACAGCTCTTCGACCGCCTGCCGGCGCTCGCCTCAGACCACGCCTTCTAGCTCCGGCACCGCCTCGAACAGATCAGCCACCAGGCCGTAGTCAGCCACCTGGAAAATCGGGGCTTCTTCGTCCTTGTTGATCGCGACGATGACCTTGGAGTCCTTCATACCGGCCAGGTGCTGGATGGCACCAGAGATGCCCACGGCGATGTACAGCTGCGGGGCAACGATCTTGCCGGTCTGACCGACCTGCATGTCATTCGGTACGAAACCGGCGTCGACGGCGGCACGGGAAGCGCCGACACCTGCGCCGAGCTTGTCGGCCAGGCTATAGAGCAGCTTGAAGTTGTCGCCGTTCTGCATGCCGCGGCCGCCGGAAACGACGATCTTGGCAGCGGTCAGTTCCGGGCGATCGGACTTGGCCAGTTCTTCACCCACGAAGGCGGACTTGCCTGCGTCAGCCGAGCCGCTCACGGCTTCAACGGCAGCGGAGCCGCCTTCGGCAGCAACCGAGTCGAAACCGGTGGAACGCACGGTGATCACTTTCACGGAAGCCGAGGACTGCACGGTAGCGATGGCGTTACCGGCATAGATCGGACGCTTGAAGGTGTCGGCGCTTTCAACGGCGATGATCTCGGAGATCTGATCGACATCCAGCAAGGCGGCAACGCGCGGCAGGATGTTCTTGCCGTTGCTGGTGGCAGCAGCCAGGATGTGGCTGTAGCCCTTGTCCCCCTGCTCTTTTACAAGCAGCGCGATCAGCGGAGCGACGTTTTCCGGCAGCTGGTGAGCGTAAGCGGCGTTGTCGGCAACCAGGACCTTGGCTACGCCAGCGATCTTGGCAGCGGCTTCGGCAGCGGCAGCGGCGTTGGCGCCGGCAACCAGCACGTGGATATCACCACCGATCTTGGCGGCAGCAGCCACGGTGTTCAGGGTGGCGGCAGCCAGCGCGGCGTTGGTGTGTTCAGCGATAACCAGGATAGCCATCAGATTACCTTCGCCTCGTTCTTCAGTTTTTCGACCAGTTCAGCCACGGACTTGACCTTGATACCAGCCTGGCGGGCGGCCGGTGCTTCGACTTTCAGGGTCTTGACGGTGGAAGCGGTGGAAACACCCAGGGCGTCCGGGGTAACTACGTCCAGCGGCTTCTTCTTGGCTTTCATGATGTTCGGCAGCGACGCGTAGCGCGGCTCGTTCAGGCGCAGGTCGGTGGTGACGATCGCCGGCAGATTCAGCGCGACGGTCTGCAGACCGCCGTCGATCTCGCGGGTGACGTTGACCTTGTCGCCAGCAACCTCGACCTTGGAGGCGAAGGTGCCTTGGGCGTAGCCGGTCAGGGCGCCCAGCATCTGGCCGGTCTGGTTGTTGTCGCTATCGATGGCCTGCTTGCCGAGGATGACCAGTTGCGGCTGCTCCTTGTCGACCACAGCCTTCAGCAGCTTGGCTACGGCCAGGGAGTTCAGCTCCTCAAAGGACTCGACCAGGATGGCGCGATCAGCGCCCAGGGCCAGGGCAGTGCGCAGCTGCTCCTGAGCACCGCTGGTTCCCACGGTCACCACCACCACTTCCGTGGCGATGCCTTGTTCCTTAAGGCGCACGGCCTCTTCCACGGCAATCTCGCAGAAGGGGTTCAGGGCCATTTTCACGTTGGCGAGATCGACGCCGGATTGGTCCGCCTTGACGCGGACCTTGACGTTGAAATCGACCACGCGTTTTACCGCGACCAGTACTTTCATGTGATTTCTCTCAAATGACGGTGGCGTATCGCCGCTGGCCGAAGGCCAGGCACACAGCGGCGCACGAAGGCGCCAGCGGCCTAACTTTTGTGTTCCGGCAAGGAAATGTCAACATGTCAGTTGTTGAATAACTGAAATATTGTTATTTTTCTCTTGCTTGCCGACGACCTGCTGAAACCCATCTGCGGTGGGCGTCGCACACCTTTCGTAGGTGCAGGTTCCCATGGCGGCCCGCTGAGTCGTCATCCTCGATGGCCGTCCCTGCCCTACTTTTTATTTGTGTCCTACGGGAGAGATCGCAGTGCTTGAAGCCTATGTCCAACACGTGAAGGAACGTGCCGAGGAAGGGCTGCCGCCCCTTGCACTTGATGCCGCGCAAACCGCAGAGCTGGTGGAACTGTTGAAAAATCCGCCAGCCTTCGAGGAAGCCTTTCTCTTTGACTTGATCGCCAACCGCGTGCCCCCGGGCGTCGACGAGGCCGCCTATATAAAGGCAAGCTTTCTTTCCGCCATAGCCCGCGGCGAATCCAGCTCTCCTATCATCGGTAAACAACGAGCCGTAGAACTGCTGGGCACCATGCAGGGCGGCTACAACATCGCCACCTTGGTCGAGCTGCTGGACGATGCCGCACTGGCCACCGTCGCCGCTGAGCAACTGAAGCACACCCTGCTGATGTTCGACTCCTTCCACGACGTCGCCGAGCGCGCCAAGAAGGGCAACGCTTGCGCCCAGGCCGTGCTGAAGTCCTGGGCCGAAGGCGAGTGGTTCCAGGCCAAGCCGGCCGTCGCCGAGAAAGTCACCCTGACCGTATTCAAGGTCCCCGGCGAAACCAACACCGACGACCTGTCCCCCGCTCCGGACGCCTGGTCGCGCCCGGATATCCCGCTGCACGCCCTGGCCATGCTGAAAATGGCCCGTGACGGCATCGAGCCGGAACAACCCGGTTCCATCGGCCCGCTGAAGCAGATCGAAGCCGTCAAGGCCAAGGGCTTCCCGGTTGCCTACGTCGGTGACGTGGTCGGTACCGGTTCCTCCCGCAAGTCCGCCACCAACTCCGTGCTGTGGTTCTTCGGCGACGACATCCCCTTCGTGCCGAACAAGCGCGCCGGTGGTTTCTGCTTCGGCAATAAGATCGCGCCGATCTTCTATAACACCATGGAAGACGCCGGCGCCCTGCCCATCGAGTTCGATGTCGCCAACCTGGAAATGGGCGATCTGATAGACGTCTATCCCTATGCCGGGAAAGTCTGCAAATACGGCACTGAGGAGCTGCTGGCCAGTTTCGAGCTGAAATCCCCGGTGCTGCTCGACGAGGTCCGCGCCGGCGGTCGTATCCCGCTGATCATCGGCCGTGGCCTGACCGAGAAAGCCCGTGCTGAACTGGGCCTGGGTTCTACCGACCTGTTCAAGATGCCGGAATCCCCGGTCGACAGCGGCAAGGGCTTCACCCTGGCGCAGAAGATGGTCGGCCGTGCCTGCGGTCTGCCGGAAGGCCAGGGCGTACGTCCGGGCACCTACTGCGAGCCGAAGATGACCACCGTCGGTTCCCAGGACACCACTGGCCCGATGACCCGCGACGAGCTGAAAGACCTCGCCTGCCTCGGCTTCTCGGCCGACCTGGTGATGCAGTCCTTCTGCCACACCGCCGCCTACCCCAAGCCGGTGGACGTGCGCACCCACCACAGCCTGCCGGACTTCATGCGTAATCGCGGCGGCGTCTCGCTCAAGGTAGGCGACGGCATCATCCACAGCTGGCTGAACCGCATGCTGCTGCCTGACACCGTCGGCACCGGTGGCGACTCCCACACCCGCTTCCCGATCGGCATTTCCTTCCCGGCCGGTTCCGGCCTGGTAGCCTTCGCCGCCGCCACCGGCGTCATGCCGCTGGACATGCCGGAATCCGTTCTGGTGCGCTTCAAGGGCAAGATGCAGCCCGGTATCACCCTGCGTGACCTGGTGCATGCCATCCCCTACTACGCCATCCAGGCTGGCCTGCTGACCGTCGAGAAGAAGGGCAAGAAGAACATCTTCTCCGGCCGCATCCTCGAGATCGAAGGTCTGAACGACCTGACCGTCGAGCAAGCCTTCGAGCTGTCCGACGCCTCGGCCGAGCGTTCCGCCGCTGGCTGCACCATCAAGCTGCCGGAGTCGGCCATCGCCGAATACCTGCAGTCCAACATCACCCTGCTGCGCTGGATGATCGGTGAAGGCTACGGCGACGCCCGTACCCTGGAGCGCCGCGCCCAGGCGATGGAAGCCTGGCTGGCCAAGCCGGAGCTGCTGCAAGGTGATGCCGACGCCGAATACGCCGCCGTCATCGAAATCGACCTGGCCGACGTGAAAGAGCCCGTGCTCTGCGCGCCGAACGACCCGGACGATGCCCGCCTGCTGTCCACCGTGGCCGGCGACAAGATCGACGAAGTGTTCATCGGCTCCTGCATGACCAACATTGGTCACTTCCGCGCCGCCGGCAAGCTGCTGGACAAGGTCAAGGGCGGTATCCCGACCCGTCTGTGGCTGGCTCCGCCGACCAAGATGGACCAGCACCAGCTGACCGAAGAAGGCTACTACGGCATCTACGGCAAGGCCGGCGCTCGCATGGAAATGCCGGGCTGCTCCCTGTGCATGGGTAACCAGGCCCGCGTACAAACCGGCGCCACCGTGGTCTCCACCTCCACCCGTAACTTCCCGAACCGCCTGGGCGACGCCACCAACGTCTACCTGGCCTCCGCCGAACTGGCGGCCGTTGCCTCCATCATGGGCAAACTGCCGACCGTCGAGGAGTACATGGAATACGCGAAGAACATCGACAGCATGGCTGCCGATATCTACCGCTACCTATCCTTCGACCAGATAGCCGAGTACAAGGAGGCCGCGGCAAACCGCCGGATCCCTGCCGTCGAGATGGTTTGATTGCTCCACTGGGCTCCCGAGTGGGGAGCCCAGAAGTCCCTGCCACACACTCCATCAGGCTGGCGATGATCACAACTGACAGCATCCAGACATTGCTCAAAGCGCTGCAGAACGCGCGCGATCAAAAGAAACGCATCGGGTTGGTACCGACAATGGGCAACCTGCATGAAGGGCACATCTCGCTACTGGAGTTGGCACGGCGGGAAAGCGATTTCGTCGTCACCAGTCTCTTCGTCAATCCAATGCAGTTCGGTCCCCAGGAAGATCTTCAGAGTTACCCCCGAACCCCTTCTGCAGATCAGAAGGCACTGTCCCGAGCTGGCTGCGCCGCGCTCTTCGCTCCAAGCGTGAAAGAGATGTACCCGAATGGGTTGAGCAACCACTGCAGTGTGCTTGTTCCCGGCGTTTCGGGAGGACTCTGCGGCGAAAGTCGACCGGGGCACTTTCAAGGCGTGGCGACTGTGGTGACCAAGCTGTTCAATATCGTTCAACCCGATATTGCGGTGTTTGGCCAGAAAGACTACCAACAGCTCGCCGTAATTCGGGCATTCACCCAAGACTTGAATTTCGCCACTCGCATACTCGCCGCGCCCACTTTTCGTGCGCCCGACGGGCTGGCACTGTCCTCACGGAATGGGTATCTAAGCCCTGTCGAACGCGACATCGCCCCCCTGCTCTACCGCTGCATCAGGCAAATCGCGGAAGCTGTCGAACAAGGCGAGCGCGACTACGCCTCACTCATCAAAGATGGCAAGACCATGCTGGAGGGAGCCGGATTCCGGATGGATTACCTTGAAATCCGTGCAGCACGAACACTTGAAGCACCCGCCCAACAGGACAAATCGCTGGTCATCCTCGTCGCCGCATTTATCGGTACTACACGCCTGATTGACAATATCGAGTGCTGCTTGCCCTGACCGCCGGAATGCGCACTCGGGCGCTCTACACTCGTTGCCTACCGCCGACTCGCAAAGTCCCTCGTTGACATTGAACTCGTCTCTAACTCGTTTGTCCGCTTTCGGCCGATAGCAGTCACTTTCGAATGGCAGCTACCGGACAATAGCGGTCATCGAGCACCTAGAAAATCCGGTGCGATTCGCTGGGTTGTCGGTCATGACGACCGTGGTCTAACTTCGTTCGACAAGATCTATAAGGCGCAAATAGCGTGGATCTGATGTCAGCTCAGGTTCGGTTTCCGCTATCAGTGCTAGCACCTTCGGTAACTCGTACGGCGGTCGGGTGAGGACCTGAGGTGTGGCTCTGTTCATCAAATCCAGCGTCGCTTCAGGGAATAGAGCGGTAATCGGCTTCTCATCACTAATCTCTCGGGTGAACCGGTAGAACGGATGGTCGTTTGTCTCAACCGGCACCAAGAACTTCTTCACCGCTTTGTAGACGGCCGGGAAGCTATCGCCGGTGTCATCAAGCAGGCCAATCCACGCCCTCATCGATGCAGAAGTTCTGTATTGGCGTTCTCTCGGCCAGTCTTCGTTGATTACGGGGATGACGTGTTTGGTCCAGCCGTTCTCGTTTTTCTGCCCAACCAGCCCCAACCAGGAAACGAACCGATTCCGAGTATCGTCAGACATCGTTCGCAAGACCGAACGCATTTCTCCTCGTGAAAGACCACTTGGCTCATCTGGGTAAAACACCCTCATGTAGCCTAGCCACTGGGCGGCCGCCTCTAAAAGTCCGTGATCCCAGGAAAGGCTTTCGACCCACGGGATGAGGTCAAGCAGAATCGGCTTAATGATCTCGGCCAACGGGGGCGAAGGCACGTGGCCACGAAGAAAACCGCTCCAAGCTGGTTCCGAAGCGGGATGCTCGAAGGCCAACATGGGGATAAGGCGTTCTTCAGTCCAACTGGGGTCTACAACCATGAGCCAGTTCAGTTTGCTAGTCGTTATCGACACAGCATGGTCCGCCCCCTCTCCCAGCGCAGTAAAGAGATGCTCGACACGTGACTTGATGCAATCAGGGATTAGTGAAGAGGCCTCCTGCTCCTCTCCGGGCACAGCACGGAAAAGGGCCTCAGCACACATGCCGACGGGGCCATTATTCGCATGGCTGAATGTGCGCCGGGACTGTTGAGTGACCTTTCCACCTTGGCGAACTTCGCCCAGACCGCTCTTCGCTGCATCTGCTCCGCCGCTCAGAATGCCATCGACGATGTGATCGTAGACTGCCCATCCGAGAGCCTCATCAAACTCAAGGATCGCGACCAAGTTCTGTTCGAGCCATCGGCCCAAGGTATGGCGTAGTTTGGCGATGACCGTATGTGGGAGTCGCGCTACCCGGTTCAGGAATGCCCGTCTCAGCCTGGGCGTGATGCCTGCGGGAAGTTCATTGATCATCGACGACCAGAACGCCTCTGGATAGTCGTCAGCCTTTCCGGCAATGGTCAGGGCAGACAATGCCTTGCGCGGATTGGCTTTCACCAAACCAGTAAAGGGCCGCTTCTCGGTAAAGCTGCCAAAGTCACGCTTCAGGTCTTCTTTTGCCCTGGAGACTACCTCGTTTACGGGAAGGTCCAAGACTGCATCTGGTTTCTCGTCTGTATCGACCCAACCGGTGCGCGAGCCGCGTTGGATCACCGTCGAGGTCGCCCGAGCGTCGCTCCATCCAGGAATACTTCTAATCAGATCGGCAAGCCGTTCACAACGATCTGCCGTCAGTTCACAGCCCTGTAGTTCCAGATACCGAGCGTATCTGGTGGCGAACTCATCTCGCAGTTCAGAAAACTCCTCCTCAGACCAGTAGGAGCGCTGATCGGGGCCCATCAGGATGCGGTCGGCGAGTTGATCTCGGTTCTCCTGGGCGAACTCCTCCCACCGGTCTACCAGCAGGAAAAGCAGCTCGCGCACCACATCGATGTCCCAGAACGTCTCCTGATCTAAGGACAAGACTTCTTCGGCAACATGGTCGGCCTCGAAGGTGTCTACTTTGCTGAACGCATACAGCTTCAGCTTCCGGAAGAAGAAACGGTCTGTCACAGGCCAGGTCGTTGCATAAGCATTCGCTAGTTCTGGCCACTTGGCAGCCATTCGGTCAAAAAGCTGGACGAACCAAGTCACGACCTCTGCGGCTTCCGTGATGTGCTCTCTCCCATCGACCTCACGGTCCGGATAGCAGGTCGGTGTATGAAAGTAGACGTTCTCGATATCCCCCAGTAGTCCAGAGGCGACGTTCAGCTGTTCCTCTAGAATGCCAATTACCTGTGGCAACAGATCGTCGGGGACGTCTACATCTTCGTTGTGCCGTTCAAGGAACACGACTTCCCACTGACCCAGGTCGCCGAGATGAATTTCCTCCCAGGGTGCACACGGCGGTTTGGCCTGCCGCAAGCCAAGCCGTGGCTTGATCTCCAAGCGCGGCGTCGAAACTCTCCGGAATTCTCGCAGGACACTGGCCGTCCAACCCTCCGCCTTGATCCGCTTCTTCAAGTCGAACCAGTCGCCATTCCACTGACGATTACGAGGGTCTCGATGGTGTTCGAGGATCAGGTTCCAGATATGACGAGCACGATCGTGAAGAGCCTCCGAGTGTTCCATTTGCCACTCGAACTGTTTCAGCAGTCGCGGATGCAGTCCGTTCTGCTGAGCGGCCCACCAGGCCAGCACGGGGCTATCGAAGGACTTGCTGACCCAGGTGATGAGGTGGCCAAGCCTAATCGGGGTCGCCTCGAAACCTTCGACCTGTCGCCAACCCAACCGATGAGACTCATATGGATTGTCGTCTTCGTCGCGCCAAACCAAGAGATTGTCGTTGCTGACCCCCTGTCTGCGATCATCCTCAGAGATATCTCTTAGATCATCATCGAGTCCATAAGCAGCCGCAGGATCGAAGACTTCTGCATCGTCGCCATAGCCGCGGCTCTGCTTCGCTGACCGGACTCTCGCATCCAACACACAAACCCATTCAGGATGAGCTAGCGGATCAGCCTCCGCGAACAATCTCGCCCCCTGCACTGTTCGAAGGACATGACCAACTTGGCCACGCTCATGAGGGCCCAGAACCTTCGGATCCTGCTGGCTTTTAGCGATTATGGATGCACGCCATCTGCGCGGATCGTCGGCCCGGTCGGCCCAGGCTTCCATGCTCCTCCATAAGTCCGGATGGTCGGAATAAGCTATGGCCGTGACGCCTCGGTCACGCCACTTGGCTTCGATCTCTTCCGGAAGCCCACGGTCAAAGGCATAGAGCCTAGACCGATCGTACTGGCCGTCATGATTGAGACCCTGGAGCAGATATTTGATTGGTGGGTCTTCCGCCTGATAGCCGACCAAAACGACGGTATATCGTTCGAGGAGGTGTCTGATGAAGTTGGTCGCCCATCCTTCGGAGAGGTAGGCACGCCCGAAGTCCGCGCTGCTTAGAACGTAGGGATGACTATCAGAGGTTGCTTCCACCAGCCGCCCGTGCAGATACGTGATCCCCTCTATTTTCGATCCGAAGTTCAGGTCGGGAAACGCAGGCGGCACGTGTCGAACCAGATGCTCTCCCCCTTGTCCGGCCTCAAACAATCGGTCGAAGTTGGTCGTGACAATCTGGGGCACGCCGTTCTGGCTCGAAGAAATCCGCTTAATCAGAGCGTGCTCACGTCCAAAATCGTTGGTTCTCAGGGGAGCACTCAGCCGCTCCGTGACCAGAGCGTTGACTTCATCCTTGCCGTATTCAAGGTGGAGGAGGTTGAAGATTTGGTCGAGTGGGACATTCGCTGCAGATTGGCTATCCAACCATGGCCGAAACGCGGTCATGATTTCTGAATCGGCTGGCGGGTCAAAGAACTCTATGACGTACCGAGTGAGGCCTACAAAAGTCGGCATTCCAGATGGCAACGAAACTCCGGCACCGCACAGAAATACGACACGACCCGCATCACAGCGTTCTAGAAGGATATCCGGTATGGAGGGACCATCGGGGTAGAATCTCATGAGTTCAATCCATGAATGCTGTTATAGGTTCCACTACCGGATTGGTGAGTGAAACTGCTTCGACGGTGGCTCCACGCATGTTGAGCCGCATTAGTATCGGGGCGCGTCGACGATGCCTAACGTTACTGTCGCCAATTAGCTCTCTTCGATGCTCAATAACCGCCCCATTTGCGAGCTTTGGAGTCTCAGGTCTGGAACCGAAAAGCCGGCGTCAGGAATGCGTCGATTATGCCCGCGCTCTGAATGCAATGTAGTGACTAGAGTGTGGATGTAAGTGGCGTGCCGTGGCGCGCACGATACGGAAATTTTCGAGCAGAAAAGGGGACCGGCAGAGAAGGGGACAGATTTATTTTCTCTACTCTAATGACCGCTGCTGGCCGATAGCAGCCGGTGGTATACGGCAGCCAGCGGCCAGAAACGGCCATTCTGCCCAACAAATAAATCTACCCCCCTTTTCCTAAATGCTCATTTCCGCTCGCAAGTTTCAGGTTAGGCGATTTGGTTTCGTTTGCTGAACACGACGGTGCGTTTGGCTTCAAACCTCACAGCCCCCACGAATCCTCGCCGTTTCAGCGCCTCAACCAGCTTTCTATCATCCTCGGAGGTTGGTAGGTGTGCACGTTTCTTTACAACGAGTGCACCATGTTCCTCTCCAAGAAGTGGAAGTACCTTTGCCACATCAGCCCAGCTGCAGTTCATCTGCAGCGCCTGGATAATCATCTCTGTCCGCTTCCGGGTGCTCACAGATGTATCTGAAAGGCAGTGCATAATCACGGGCAAGTAGCTGGACGGGAATGTGGCTTGCTCCTTATTCGCGCGTACGCAAGCGTTTGCCAGCTCCTCGACCGAGCCTTCCCAGGTGCTGAACATCTCTGCAGTAATGCCCTGCCACATCGTCATGGTATCCGCTAGGGATGCGACACCAGAGCGACTCAGACAAGTCACCAACCGAACTGGTAATGCCGACAAACTCAGAATGTCACGGGCTTTCCGCCAATGATGGGCGATATAGCGAGCCTCCACTGAAGGGTCGTATTGAGCGATAAGCTCTCTGATTTCTGAACTGAATGGGACGAAGGCCGCGTTAGAGAAAGAGACCCACCGCGCCATTGGGACAGCCCCTTTCACCAATACTGACGGAGCCAAGACGATCGACGAGAAAAGGGTCTTCAGTGTGTCATTGCTGACCTGCTCATTTTGGATAAGGAAGGTCTGCAACTCCTCCTCGCCTTCAACGCCCCAAAGCTCATTGGCCAGGGTTGATGCATTACGGGTCAGGAACTCGACGAAGATAGGTATAGCAGTGCTGCCCAAGTCAGGTCGCGCAGGATTATCAGAGGATTTGGTGTCGCTGTTGGGTGCAATGACAACGCCGTCGAAGAATGTCCACGCGGCATTCCCGGCGTTGCTGAGACGCTCAGACTGCAAGGCCGGCAACCACAGCAAAGATGGAAGCTTATCCAGCTCGGTCAGCATGCATGTTGTACGCTCGAACATTGCCAACCGAAGGTCATCTTCGTCTTGAAGGAGAGCAAGCACAGCAAGTAGTGAGGCCTCCGTTTCGTCCAGGATGCCCATCTGGCCCAGCAGCTCGCCCACATACTTTGAGGGTGATTTTTCAACAAGGCCATCGAAGCCCACCAGCCCCAACTGGCCAAGTCGGTGATGAGAAACCGTTCCGACTTCGGTGTATGGCTCCAAGGTGCTGCATAGCAGCCTCAGCATCGGCATAGTAGGACTGATGCAGCCCCACTCGACCAAGGCTTTGAGATCTTCAGCTGTCGTCGCGTCGCTGACATTGCAAAACTGTGCCGGTTTTTCTTTCAGCCAGGCCCAGCCCAATTGCCCGGAGGCAAGTCCAGGAACCAGCTTGGAGACCTCACGCAGGTCGTTGATGACCTTCAGCAGCGTACCCCTACGCCCCTGCAGTTGTTCAACCTGATCAGCCGACAAGCTGTCCAGTACAATAACCACCAGATCTTCGCGAGCAAGGTTTGCCTTGTCGTAGGAAAGGAGCTGATTGATGAGGTTGGAATCATTCCTGAAAAGTGCCTTGATGAAGGCGCTCCTATCCTCCTCTGGTAGCAGCTCGACCGCCTCAGAAAGGCGCCCCATGTGGTGATGGCTGCTTTTGAGGATTACCGACAGCTTTTCTTCCCTGGCCTCGGCGTCATCCTGGCGCGGGCGAACGAGCTCAGCCATCAAGTGCACTAGCAGTCCTTTGCCCTTGTCGACTGAGTCAAGATCTAGCTTGCTAACGACTCGCTCCGGATTTCGTATCGGCGTACCGACATCCAGCATTTCGCCCCGGGCGAGAGCCATCGTGAGTTTCTTGTCCGACTGGGTCAGCGAGCCCTCGTAGAAATAGCCAAGGTAATCAGTGTAATCGGTGTCCAGGTAGCCCCGATGCAGCAGGAAGGTGATCAGCTCGTAGCCTTTGAGCTGTGGAGAGAGCGAATCCCCATAGCCGTCATTACATGCTTCCCTGAATGGCATGGTCTTCAACTTGGTAATTTTTCGCTGGAGCCCACTTATCTCTTCATCAATGTCATCAATTGACACCTCGAGGCCGGCTACGCGCTCGGCGTACGACAAATCTTTCAGCACAGCTTTAGGACTTTGGGCCTCGCCCCTCGGATTTCCAAATGATCTGGAATACTGAGTGGGATAGACATTTCTCAGGTTGACCACTTGGTCAAACGATTCTTCTTCGACAAATTCCAGTAATGAGAAAGCTGTTTGGTCTTCCGAGTATAGGGCGTTGGCGCTTCTGAGACCGCCTCTGCGGATGAGCTCGAACCATACACATGCACGAAGACTCGCCAAGTCAGTGGCGACCTCAGCTTCACGCGTCGCTCGGCGTTTCTTCAACGCTGCTATGGCGAGCTGATGGCGTTGAACCTCCGATTTGGTCCAAGCGGGATAGCCTTCGATGGCTTGAAAGACCACGCCTCTTCGCTTGAGTAGATCGGAATACACCTCAGGATGCAGGTTCCTCAGCGCTACCATTGCGAAAAGCTTGTTCGGGTCAAGCACCAAACCGTCATTTGCGAGGATGTTGGCGTAGATGTCGAACTCATTCACGATGTTCTTGATCAACCGCATCTCATCGATGTGGTAGCCCACCGTCTCGATTAGCTTGGGCGTGAGGTCTAAATTGAGCGGCTGACCACCCACGTGCCGCTTCCTCAAGAGTTCAATGAGCTTTTCCCGCGAGTTTTCCGAGTTCACCACAGGGATGATGGGGATGATCAGGTCAAAGAATTTTGTCTTGTCCGTGACGGTAAACATCTCATCTCGCAGCGCATAGATGAAATGGATGGGGCGCTTGACCTGTGGGGACTGCCGAATGATGAAGTTGATCTCGCGCAATCTGAAGAAAATCTCCTGGATGTCGAACCTATCTAGGTCTTCGATCACCACAACATCGATGTCGCTGCGTTCAAAGCAGTAAATGATCTCGTCGATGTTCTTGTGCAACACCGACCCATGATGGGTCGCCTCAAGCTTGCCGCCCTTGAGCGTAAGGCCGTCGATGCTGAAGAGTGAGAGCAGCTTTAAGCCTGAATACAAGGCCCACACGCCGCCGGCCACCACCACGCCGAGCGCAATAGGTTCGGGCACCCACATAAGCCCATTCAGCGCCCAATCCTTTGCTACCGTGGAAAGGGTTTGTAGCTTCGGCGCTCCAAGCCGTAATGCGCATATCCCGATTACAGCAACGCACAGAGTCCGCCAGCAAACTCGTAGAGTTGAAGCATGAGAAATACGTTTGAGCCGCGTTTTGGGGAGCTGCTTCGCTTGTACCGCGTACAGAAGCTGTTGAACGATCGTTTCTTCGATACGGTTGATCAGATCGGCGCTGGCTGTTCCATCGCTACTGGCGGCAACAATTGCAGCAGCGCCAGGAATCGGAGTTCCCGCTGACTCATCGGACGGTTTTTGGGCGGTTGTGGGAGCTTTTGCTTTGGTGAAGGTGGCTAGCGAGACGAAGGTGTGCTTGAAGCCGCGATGGTGCTCGAAAAACGTCTTCAGAACACTGCTCTTGCCCGCGCCATAGCCACCAGTGATCGCAATGTTAAGCACTTCCTCGTTGTGCAGCGCCCGTAAAAGCTCGCGTTCGTACCGCGCTGCCCTATCGTCCTCCACAAATACCGGGGTCAGAGGTTCGAAAAAGCGGTCATCGTCACTACGCCAAGCTTCAAAGGATCGCCGTGCTGCACGGCCACCGGCGACAAGCGCCCACCAACAGCGGCTAGCGCCGCGCGCGATTCTCTCAAACATCTACCTGATCCTGGTTCGTGGCCTTTCGTGCAACGCTGACCGCACACACCACCTTCCGATGCTATGTCCATGCCGGGGCCCTGTTGGGCTAGGCGACGCCTGTTATAGTAGCTATATGCCACACGCCAAGGCTTTGTGCTAGGAGTCCGGCCGCCTCGCATGGCGATCCTCATCTCTCTGAAACGAGCGCCATCTTGATAGGCAAATTTCTTCTCGCTAAATATTGCCACTGGAGAACTCACCGACTTGAACGGCCTGTCCCTGGGACTGATGGACATGTAGCTAAGAGCTATAACTCCTATTTCGCCGCTCAAACTTCATTAGGTTCTGTTGCATGCGGTGGTGCATCACCCTATAGGCAACTATACGCGAACAAAGATCGCCGATAGGTATAGCTACGCATGAACGTTGCCTGTCTTCAGCTGGCTAGCGAATGACTGCTATTGGCCGGTTACTGCCGCCAGTAAAGGGCAGCTTCGGTCCGAAGGCAGTCTGAATCGCCCCTAGTTTCGTAGACACCTCCAAGCCTCATAATGAGGCCCATTAGGAGGTGCCATGAGCAACCAGCGTTACCCCGAAGAATTCAAAATCGAAGCGGTCAAACAAGTGACCGAGCGCGGCCTCCCCGTAGCCGAGGTGGCAGCGCGGTTAGGCATGTCGGTGCATAGCCTGTATGCCTGGATCAAGCGCTACGGCAAGCCCCAGGCGCAGCGGCAGCAAGACGACGATCAGCAGGCCGAACTGCGTCGTCTGCGCGCCGAACTCAAGCGAGTGACCGAAGAGCGAGACATCCTAAAAAAGGCCGCCGCGTACTTTGCCAAGGAGTCCGGCTGAAGTACGCCTTCATCAGCAAGCTGTCGGTGGAGTACCCGGTTCGACGTCTCTGCCAGACCCTGAAAGTGCATCCCAGCGGTTACTACGCCTGGCTGACCGAGCCGAAATCCGTACGCGCCAAGGAAGATCAGCGCCTACTCGGGTTGATCAAACATGCCTGGCTGGAAAGCGGTGGGGTCTACGGCTATCGCAAGATTCACGACGACCTGCGTGAGCTGGGGGAGTCCTGTGGCCGGCACCGCGTGGCTCGCCTGATGCGAGGAGAAGGGCTGCGCTCACAGACCGGCTATCGGCGGCGCCCCGGCTATTACGGCGGCCGGCCAACGGTGGCTTCGCCCAATCGCCTGGAGCGGCAATTCAACGTTAGTGAACCGAACAAGGTCTGGGTCACCGACATCACCTACATCCGCACCTATGAAGGCTGGCTGTATTTGGCGGTGGTGCTGGATCTGTTTTCACGCCAGGTGATCGGCTGGTCGATGAAGCCACGGATGTGCAGCGACCTGGCTATCGATGCCCTGTTGATGGCGGTGTGGCGGCGCAAGCCCAAGCAGGAAGTGATGATCCACTCCGACCAGGGCAGCCAGTTCAGCAGCTCGGACTGGCAGAGCTTCCTCAAGGCCAACAACCTGATCAGCAGCATGAGTCGACGCGGTAACTGCCACGACAACGCGGTGGCGGAAAGCTTTTTCCAGTTGCTGAAGCGGGAACGCATCCGACGAAAAACCTACGGCACCCGCGAAGAAGCCCGGAGTGATGTGTTCGATTACATCGAGATGTTTTATAACCCCAAACGCCGGCACAGCAGCGCTATGCAGCTATCGCCAGTGGAGTTTGAAAAGCGTTATTTCCAGAGCTTGGAGAGTGTCTAGGAAAGCCGGGGCGATTCAGACATTGCTCAGCGCTTGGGTACCAGCAAGGATGTCGTATCGCGGTGGAGGCAGCGTTTCGCTAAGTTGGGCTTGTTGGGCTTGAACGATGAACCGCGCTCTGGCCGCCCACGCACGATTTCGGATGAGCAGGTTCAGCAAGTAGTAAATCAGGTGCTGCAAGGTAAGCCCGACGATTCCAGCCACTGGAGTACGCGCCGCATGAGCCGCGAGACGGGCCTTTCTCCTGCCAGCATCATGCGTATCTGGCACGCGTTTGGGATCAAGCCGCATCTGGAAAAAACCTTCAAACTTTCCACCGATCCGTTGTTTGTCGACAAGGTTCACGACATCGTTGGGCTGTACTTGACTCCACCCGAGAGAGCCTTAGTACTGTGCGTTGATGAGAAGAGTCAGATTCAAGCCTTGAACCGCACACAACCTGGTTTACCCCTATCTCCGGGCAATCCTGCAACTCGCACGCACGATTACAAACGACACGGTACGACCTCTCTGATCGCTGCTCTGGATGTAGCAACCGGTGAGGTCATCGGCCGCTTAAAGCGTCAACATCGCAGTACAGAGTTTCTTGCCTTTCTGAGAGAGATCGATGCATCGGTACCTGCCGAAATGCCGATTCATCTGATCATGGATAACTACGCAACACACAAGACCGACAAAGTCAGAGCCTGGCTTGCGGCGCGTCCGCGGTTTGAACCTGGTGGAACTTACAGGAGCACACTGGCATTATTGCGAACATCGACCCAACGTGGACTTAGACTAAGCGGCCGGTCGGCAGTGCGTCCAGTTGTCGCCGTACGGCGGGGACATTGTTGATCCCAATAGCTGCCGTTCAATCCGCTTGCGATGTGTTCCTAGTTGGACAGTGCTCCGGTCAGCGACGAAAAATTCGTATCCTCAAAAGTGGTCCTTCATTTGCACCAACCTACCAGCGACGCCCAAGCAGCCCCTGCGCCCTCTCGAAATTTGACGAGTTGGGCAGGAATTGTGTCCCTTATCTATATCGTGATCGTCTTGGGCGCGCCGCTCGTCGTAAATCTCGGCGTCTGCAGTAACAGCACGGCGCACGTTTTCTGCTGGTTGCTGCCAAGGACGGCGCTCACCGAATTCGATAAGTGGGGATCCTACTTGTCGGGGGCATTGGTGCCGTTGTCCCTTGTATGGGTGGGCCTCGCGTTTCGATTGCAGCAGCGCCAGTTACTTGACCAGGGTCGACAGCAGGCTCGCGCCTCGGAGATTGCCTTTGAATCCCAGCGGATCGCCGACCGACAGGCGCTGAGCGCGCTAGCGCCGACCTATCTGACACGGATGGATGCAGCGCTTCGGGATTTTGCGGAGCTAATCAACAGCAACCTCCATCGATCGACCGAAGGAGAAGTTGGAGGGCGGGTCCCCGATGCGGAGGTGGCGACGTCGATGTCGGCTGTTGGCTCGGTTTTCACTACTTATCACAACCGTCTAATCGGTCTCGCGAGGGGCGAGCTAGGCGACGAGGAAGTCCATGATCTGAAGCAGTTGTTTATCGACAGCGACATGTCAGACCACCTCGACTTCTTCTTCGAGCCGTTCAACGAGTTTGAGCGTAGATGTCGCAATCTCGACTGCATGATCCTTATGCCGCCTCATGTCCGCTCGATGGCGGGATCGATCAAGTGGAACTTCCTGCGGTCAACTTGGCGCTGGCATCCGGACCAAACCGAGCGGCTTCGCCTCGCGCACCTAGTTGGGTGGACGGCCAGCGAGTTGGAGGCTCGATTCGCCGAAAATCCGGAGGATGAGGCGTGGGTCCCGTACGACGCCGAACGCGAACACGAACGTCTTGCCAGTCAGCGCCGACGTCGCCGCGCGCAGCATGGTTCATGATAGGCAACGTCGCCGCATTCGAATTGTTTGGAACTTTCTGAGCTTTCCTCCTTTCAGAGCATTCGCGGTTTTGCTGGATGGTTGGAGTTCAGCGTGGGTCAAGTGGAATGCTTCAAAGGCCTTGCTGATCTCCTGATCAACCAAGGCCAATGCCTCACCGCTTCCCACCGTATCGAGTAGGGATAGGTCAACTTCATTGATCTCTGAGAAGGCCTGCAGCAACAGCCAGAACGGAGCCTTGTGGTCTATATGCAGATTGCCACGATGCACGATGTTTTCGCCGCTGATCGTACATCTAGCGGGTAACTTCAGTGTCTCTCGAAACTCTATTAGCTGTGAACGAACCGAGAACCTAAGTGCCTCGCAGACCTTCCCGTAGGATGATTGGCGCACTCCGGTGATGCAGCGCTTGTAGGAGAATGAGTCTTCTGTGCCATCGCTGCGAACAAGCCAAAGCCCCTGGCCTGCGCCTAAAGCATTCCGTTCGACTCTGAAGTGGTCAACGCCTGATCCAATCTTCCGCTCTGCGTCTGGGTGTAGCGCAATGAGTAGATGAAGCTTTTGGATGGCAACTTTGTGGGAAACCCTGCCAACCGGTGCTGTAGCCACGAAGATCTTTAGCCTATCAAGCAGCTCTTGTTTGGATGAGTACTGAAATGGCCCTAACCAGTACAAACCTGAATCTCCCTCACCTGCCGTGTCTTTATAGATCTGCCAATGGATCCGTGGCGCACAGAGGCCTGTCCCCGCCTTTGATGAGCTTCTCATGAACATGAAACTTTGAACATTGGAAACTATCACGGAGCCGGATGACTAAAGATCTCTACGACAAAGACGCTCATGAACGAAATACATCGGCTATAAGTTCAACCAGATGCTATGTTAGAAACGAACCCGACTATGCGAGTTCTTTATTAACTCATGAAGACTGAACGTCGGGCTTGCCCTGAGCGATTGACTACAAGAGCCATTCATGAAATGTGCTTGAACAGTAACCCCGTCGGCGAGTTTTCACGAGCAATTTGTTCTGCCTGCAGATCTTTGTACTTTGTTCTGATGTCTTTGAAATTAGGGAGGCCAACCATCCCTAGAACACCACCCAGCGCACCTAGGATAATGTTTCCTGTCAGAGCTCCCGCTACGCCGATTGTTCCGGCAGCTAGGCATGATGCGACGTCGATTCCGTAAAGCTTGAGTTTTTTATCACGTGCGTCTTTTAGCGACGCCTGATGCGCGGCGAAAGCCCGATCTAGGTTTTCTACGACTTGGTCGGCTGTACGGAAGTAATTCTCTGGCCGAACTTTGATCAGCTCAGAAACACCCTGGCCCAGTAAAGACCTCAGCTCTTCAGCCAAACCAGCCTTCCGGATATTTAGCACTGTTTCCGGAGGAACCTTGCCGAGCCATTCCAAATTTTTATCTGCCTCAGCGCTCAATGCACGCATCACATGCATGCTCTTTCGATCATCAGATGGACGCTCAACTGTTCCACCTTGGTAGTCCAGCATCCAATTGAAGTACTTCCACGACGTCTCCGCACCTATAAATGGTGTCCCACCAAAGTGATTAGCGCACTGCTGAGAGGCCAATGCTTGGGGCATGCGTCCCAAGCAAGCATGCAATACATGATTTCCTGCTATAGCTTGGTTCAAGCCTGGGGTGGCTCCTTCTTTCAGGGCCCTGACCAATTGCGCACGAGCATCCCTGCCCCACAATGTATCAATGATCAGTCGATCAGCACCCTTAAGCTCAGCTAACACGGCGTCAATAGAATGCAGCTCTCCACAAAAATCCACCAGGTGTTCAACGGACTCGAAATCACGGCCAAACAGGTAGCCACCATGATCACAGGACAGAGACCGACTCTGCTCAGCTAGCAGCTCTCTATCTTCATCATTCATATCTCTTGGATTAGGTGAAATAACCACCAATGGAGGGGTTATTTCAGCCAGTGCGATATCCCTGTACGTCATCGCATTCAAAACGTGCTTGATAAATAGCTCAACGACTTGTTTGGCTGGCAATGCCTCAAAAAGCGGGGCGATCTTGAGAATCGGACAAGGGAGCACGATAGTGTCGATGTAAAGTCCAGCAGTCGATACAACGTTTTCCCAATGAGCGGGGAACAGATCACCAGAGAAAGTAGCTTTGAACTGCTGGCCATCTTGAAGGTGGAATGCTGCGGGATCTGACACCGACGACCAGAACTCCCTAATGCCCTCCGCGAATTCAGGAAGAGCTTTTGTGCAATGCTTCACCAACTCGTCATTTCTCACCGCAACTGCAGCTGCTTGTGCAGGTGTCGCATCAGCCTTGACCATTGGGTTGTAAAGAAAATCGAATTCCCGGAACAAAAAATCGAAATAAACACTTTGGATTTTTTGCAAGCTTATCGAGTTTTTAGATGCATCTCGGTAGGCAAAGGCTCTGATGGCCAAAGTCATGGCCCGAATCCTGCCATCAACAGTTGTCGGATCGACTAAGCCGTCAGGGCGTAACCTAATCGCCATTAAACTTTCTCTGAAGCCATCTACCAGATGCGCTGCAATATGAAGTTTTCCCTCATCAAGCCGGGCTCGGAGCAAGAAGACTCTGTCAGTAAGATCCTGAACTTCTTCTTCCGAGTATTGGCGCATCCTGGTCGTCTCTTCATTGTTTGATGGTGGGTCGGCACTAACGACCCGCATACTTTCTATGGCAGATCACGCTGGCAGCGCACGCAACCTTGCTTTCATCGTTGCGAAAGGGATCATGGCGCGACATCCCTACCTTGCTCTGCGCGACCGACTGTAACCGCCAATCCCGAGGTGCTGAAAGCTCTGGGCGCGGTTCGACGGCGCGAGGGGTGACGCTCCAATAGCTGCAGTCATTTGGAATGCCCCGTCTAAATGGCTACATCAAGCGGCTCGCTCGGATGCCTCCATCGGCCAGGAAACCCTGCCAACCGGTGCGGTGGCCACGAAGACCTTGAGCCTATCAAGCTGCTCTTGTTTAGATGAGTACTGAAATGACCCTAACCAGTACAAACCTGCATCTCCCTCACTGTCGCGCCCTTTCAGCTCTGCCGACGAAACCGTCGCCTGCAGAGGCGTGCCCCCCTTTGCATGAGCTTCTCATGAACGTGGAGCTATGAACATTGGAAGCTTTCTCGGAGCCGAATGGCCAGTGGCGCTTATTGAAAATACGGTCATGAACGAAGTACATCGCCTATAAGTTAAATCATGCGTTATAGGCACTGACTCGACAAACCAGCTTCCGTCCACTCCCTCAATAAACCAATGAAACGGTGAACGGCGCAGCCCCTTCTTTGGGGGGATCTTCGCGCCTGATGGACGAACACTGAGCTAAACGCGCAATTACAGGTGGAAGTCGCCCGCGGCCTCCGGCTGGTAAAGCACTTTCCTGATCTCGATCCGGCGGGTCCGATCAGAAATCCGCCAGTCGATGGCGTCCCCTTCCTGATAGCCCAGGATGGCGGCGCCGATGTCGGAACACACGGAATGTTTCCCGGCGCTGCTGTCCGCGTCCTCTGGGTAGACCAGGGCCACTTCGATCTCTTCGTCGTCCAGCTGCAGCAAGGCCCTGGAGTTCATCGTGACGACATTGCGCGCCACCTGCTGCGGCTTGACCACGATGGCCCGCTCAAGCTCATGTTCGAGTTCAACGACGGCCGGGCCTTGCTCGAGCACGATCAGACTCTCGAGCCTGGCCTTGTCGATTTCAGTGATGCAAATCCCAGTGGAGTCGCCAACGGCACCTTCGCGCAAGAACTGGCGATAGCTTCCTGCTGTCATGGAGAATGACTTCGATGTCGGCGTTTCGCTCTCAAGCAGAAAGCCGCTGCGCACAAAGGCTTTCAGCGAGCGCACGTTGTCCGGGTGGATCTTGGCGATGAGCTTCTGGGCCCGCATGTCGAGGAAGGCCAGTTTCATGCCTTCGCGTATCGTGCGGGCGCCAAGGTTTCGGCCCCATTTGTCGCTGTTTCCGATGACCAGGACTATCTCGCAATCTGAGCCGGTCTTGACGAGACGGACAAAGCCCACCGGGGCGTCATACCGGTCATAGGCCATGAAGAATCGGCCGCCCCGGTTGAAAAGATGGGTCAGGATCGGCGATTGAGTCCGATCGATGGCTTGCTCGATGGAGCGGGAGACATCACGCGAATCGCTCAAATAGCAGGTGACTCGCTCATCCTCCAACCAATCCATCAGCGTCAGCGCGTGTGCCCGAGTAATTTCAGGGCACAGCGAAATGAAAGGCTTGTTCATCTTCACCACACTCATATGCAAAGGATGAAAGCCCTTCATGGCGATGCCATGACGGTTCTTTCGGCAACCGGCTATCTTAAGCCATTACGCGAGTAATGCCGAACAGCCTGCGTAACCTCCCTTGTAGGATGGGTTGAGCGAAGCGATACCCCCGGATTACATCCGGGCTACGTCCTTGGGCGCGTTGATGTATCGGACATTCCCTACCCCGTAACCGCGTTGCCGTCCTACAGGGACCTTGGGCAGCATCCGATCCGTTCTGGCTTCGGCCGGGACCTGGGTGTGGAAACCCGGTAGTTGGCTGAGTGCGACACCGCCATAGCAAGGTCCCGTGGTCCCATGGGAGTGCCTTGGCAGTCTATGGCGGACCGTGCGAGGCGGACGCAAGTCCGGCCGGCTGGCTAGCTCCGGTTTTCCACCCTCGCACGGTCCGCCACCCAAAATGAGGAAGTTACCGGTGGCGGTTCCCTAATCCCGATATGGATGGAACCGCGATGAACAACACCTGCTACATCCCCCGCACCTACCTGCGTCACCACCGCCAGTTGCGCGCCCTGCTGATCGGCCACGAAGCCTGGTTCAGCGCCCAGGACCTGTCGCGCCTGCTCAGTTGCCACTTCAGCGCCCGCCTCCCCTCCATGCTCGACCCGGACCAGAGCCGGCGGGAAAACCTGCGTGACGCCAATGGCCAGTTCATTGATGAGCTGCTGCTGAGTGAGTCCGGCGTCTACAACCTGCTCAGCGTGCAGTTCTACCATCCGGAAAACCGCAACCTCAGGCAGTGGCTCACCCACGAGGTGGTGGCCGACCTGCGCGGCGCCTTTGGCCGGTAGGCTGCGTGCAACGACGGCGGCCCGGGCATCTACAGCGGGCCGCCCTCCCCACCCGGCTCCGTCAACCATAGCGAGATCGTTTGGGTGCTGCACGGTTGGCCACTCCCCTACCCTGTGCTCCCTACTGAAGTCCCAGGCCGATAACGTTACGTATACGAACCATTTATAAATAAATGTTATGCATATGTAACATTTAAATTGACTGAACAGAATGTTACGTATACGGTTCACTTCATCTTGAATGTTATGCAGACGTAACCTATGGATGCCTCAATTCTGGCCCGCCGCCTTGGTGCTCAGATCACCGAAATGCGCCACAACCGTGGCCTGACCATCATAAAACTGGCCAGCCTGGCTGGCGTGACCCGTCAGAAGCTCTCCGAGATCGAGAAAGGCAGACTGACCGTGTCGATGGCGATGTACGCCCAGGTCATTTCAGCACTGGATGCCCAGATCACCTTGGTTCCGGCGTTCAAGCCGACCCTGGAAGAGCTGGAAGACTTGTTCAAAGAGTCCAAGGAGTAAGAGGCATGCGAGCCCTTGTCAGAACGCCACAGGGCGAGAGCGGAGAGCTGTCTTTCCACGGGAAAGACGGCTACCTCTTTCGTTACGGACTCGGTGCCGGGGAAGATCAGCAAATCAGCCTGAGCATGAAAGTGCGGGAGAGGGGCTACGAGTACCCGCAGCTTCATCCCATCTTCCAGATGAACCTGCCGGAAGGCTACCTGCTGGAACAGCTGCGCAACCGCTTCGCCAAAGCGACCACACTTGATCCGATGATGATGCTGTCGTTGACCGCCAGGGGCGCTCAGATCGGTCGCGTCTCCGTGCACAACCGCGCCATTCACCAGTTCATGGCTGATCAGGGGTATTCCACGGAAGCCCCCCCTAAGGGGGAGAGGCTTGATGAGATCCTCGCCTGGGATGGCAGCGAGGACATCTTCGCCGAGCTAGTGAACAAGTACATCCTGCGAGCCGGCGTCTCCGGTGTGCAGCCAAAGGTACTGGTGCCCGAGACGCTTACCGTTGTGCCGCATCCGACCATGGCAACCCCCGACCTGATCGTAAAGACCGGTAGCGATGATTACCCCGGCCTGGCCATCAATGAGTTCGTCTGCATGGAGGCGGCACGCCTAGCTGGTATTCCTGTGCCGGAGTTCTTCCTCTCGAACAACCACCAGCTCTTCGTCATGCGCCGCTTCGATCGTGATGACCTGCTGCGCCCACTGGGCTTCGAGGACATGGCCGTGCTTATGGGTCTTCCGGCAGACAAGAAGTATGACCGGAGCTACGAGATGGTCGTCCGGGCCATCAACCTTTACTGCCAAGGTGAACAGGCCAGCCAGTCCGTCATTCAGTTCTTCGACATGGTGGCCCTCAGCTGCATCGTGGGGAACGGCGATGCACACCTGAAGAACTTCGGCCTGCTGTACCAGGATCCGATGGGTACCGATGCGCGTCTAGCACCTGCCTACGACATCGTGAATACCACCGCGTACATTCCCGAGGATGCCTTGGCCTTGAACATGGGCGGGTCGAAAGGGATGTTCCAGTCCAGGCTTACGATCTTGGATTTAGCCAAGACCTGCCACATTAGCAACGTGAAGGGCCGGATCATCAACCTGCTCAACGCGGTACGCGAGAGCCTGCAGACCCATCGACACCTGGAGCCGGAAGCCCCAGCCGTATTTTCGGCGATCCGCACCCAGGCCGAGCACTTCGCCAAGACCTTTGCATAGGAAGGCGGAAAACGTACCGGAAAATAGCCGGCCCCCTCGTGCCTATCGATAAGCAGCTGCCTAGCCGGACTTGTCCTTCTTGCGCACGAAATCCAGATAGAAAGTCACCACTGCAAACAGAACGATCAGGGACATCACGAGCAAGCCAGCTTCAGTGCTGTTCATCACCATCTCCAGGCAAACGCCTGCCGATGAGCCACCAGGCGTTCCAGCGGATGAGCCTGTTCGGTGGTAGCAAGCTGCGCGCTGCGGTCATCGTCCTGCCCGGGTAGGCGGCAACCCGGTACGCGGCAGGTGCTGCCGGCGGGTCGAGCACCCGCCGGCCTTGTCGTCCCGCGCTCAGGACAGGGTCGGGTAGTCCGTGTAGCCCTCCGCGCCACCGCCGTAGAAGGTCGCGCGATCCGCTTCGGCTATCGGCGCATCGCGGCGCAGCCGCTCCACCAGGTCGGGGTTGGCGATGAACGGCCGCCCGAAGGCCACCATGTCGGCGTGGCCGGACGCCACGGCGGCCATGGCCATCTGGCGGTCGTAGCTGTTGTTGGCGATGTAGTGGCCGCCGAAGGCCGCATGCAGGGTCTTGAAGTCGAAGTCGTCGGCTGCATTGGTGCCCTGGGTCTGGCCTTCGACGCAGTGCAGGTAGGCCAGGCCCAGGCGGCCCAGTTGCTCGGCGAAATAGCCGTAGGTCGCCTGGGGATCGCTGTCCAGCGGGGTATCGCCGACGGCGCGGGTGATGGGCGACAGCCGCAGGCCGACGCGGTCCGCCCCCCAGACGTCCGACACCGCCTGGACCGCCGCCAACGGGAAGCGCACGCGGTTCTCCACCGAGCCGCCGTACTGGTCGTCACGCAGGTTGGTGCTGTCGCGAATGAACTGCTCCAGCAGGTAGCAGTTGGCCGAATGCACTTCCACGCCGTCGAAGCCGGCTTCTTTGGCGCAGCGTGCCGCGTTCCGGTAGTCGTCCACGATCAGGGGGATCTCTTCGGTACGCAGTGCACGGGGCATCGAGGGCGAGCCCAGGGTCTGGGATTCCAGGAACACCACCTCGCCCGCCTGGATCGCCGAGGGCGCCACCGGCGCGGCGCCGTTCTCCTGCAGGCTGCTGTGGGACATGCGCCCGACGTGCCAGAGCTGGCAGACGATCTTGCCGCCCGCCTCATGCACGGCATCGGTGACGCGGCGCCAGGCGGCCACCTGCTCCTGGGTGTAGATGCTCGGGGTGAAGGCGTAGCCGCGTCCCTGGCGGGAGATGTTGGTGGCCTCCGAGATGAGCAGGCCGGCGGAGGCCCGCTGCCGGTAGTACTCCACCGCCAGCTGCGAGTGCACGCCGTCCATGGACGCGCGGGAACGGGTCAGCGGCGCCATGGCGACCCGGTTGGCCACCTGGATCGCGCCGATCGTCAGAGGTGAAAAAAGGTCTGGTGCTGGATGGTCGGCCATGTGAGCTCACTCCAAGGTTGCGGACGAGCGGCAGCGCGCTCGCCCTTCACGATCAGGTTGATGAGGCGAGTACATCAGGTTAGACCCGCCGGCCCGGATTGGCGGTAAAGCGTTGTTAATGAGCGACTGATGGAATCCGCGCGGCTCCGTCTAGCGCCGACCGCGCGTTGTCGCGGTCAAGCGCGGTCGATTCGTCTAACGGGCCCCGGGAGCGTCTCGCCCTCTTCCACTCACAGGCGCTCGCCCATTGCCAAGGCTACCCGCCAGGCGAGCGGGTTTGCCTGCGAATTCACTGCGCTTAACAACACCTAACTCCGGGCAGACGGCAAAGCGGCTTAGCATCGGACTCGATGTTCACCACGCAATCGCCAGCTGATGGGAGGCGTTATGTCGAACGACAAGCTCGAGAATGCAACCGGTCCTGATGACCCTCTGCGCCGCGAACTCCTGCGGGCCGCCGGCGTCGTGACCATCGGCGGCATCGCCGGCTCCGCCCTGGGGCTGGGCTCGGTGGCCCAGGCTGCAACCAGCGCCGAGGCGTCGGGCGCGGCCGGCCTCGGCGCCAAGCTGCGGGGCGTCCAGCATTTCGGCATCACGGTGGAGCACATGGATCGCGCCTTCGAGTTCTACACCCAGGTACTGGGCGGGACCGAGGTGATGCGCGATGGCGACTTCTTCGGCGATCGCATCCAGAACACCCTGCTGCTGACGGAGGAAGTCCGGGCGGTGGCGGACAAGGTCAACCCGCTGACCCTGGGTATTCCGGACCTGCGCAGCGGCGCGCAACGCCTGGATGTCCGCTTCATCCAGTTCGACAACGTGGTGATCGAGCTCCTGCAGTACCGCGACAAGGAGCATCCGGCGGGCGGCGACAACAACTTCGCGCCCACCCAGGACCGGACCAGCCCGGCCTTCCCGCGCTCGATGCACGTGTGCTTCTACATTCGCGACGACGTCGACTTCAACCAGTTCATCCGCGATCTGGAGGCGGAGTCCGCCCGACGCGGCATGACCAACGTCAAGGCCAACCGGATCATTCGCGCGACCACCGAACAGGAACGCGTCAGCGCGCCCCTGGACAGCAACACCAACCGGATCACCGAAGGGGCTTCCGCCGGCTGGTCGTTGATCTATTGCAAGGGGCCCGAGGGCGAGCAGCTGGAGTTCGTCCAGGTGCAGGGGCATGCCAAGCAGGTCTTCGACGGCGCCTTTGAGTCCCGTCGCAAGCAGCTCGGTGGATGAGGCGGCCGTCCAGGTTCGATGAAGGGGAACACCATGGCACTCAAAGATATCCTGCCCGGCCAGCTCGGCTTCGGCACCGCGCCGCTGGGCAACATGTTTCGCGAGATCCCCGAAGAACAGGCGCGGGCAACGGTGGACGCCGCCTGGAACGACGGTATCCGCTACTTCGACAATGCCCCGCTGTATGGCGCCGGGCTGGCCGAACTGCGCATGGGCGAGGCACTCGCCAGCCGCCCCCGTGGCGAGTACGTCATCAGCACCAAGGTGGGCCGCGTGGTCCTCGACGAAGTCGAGGACCCGAGCACCCGCGACATGGGCGACAAAGGCGACGTGTTCCGCTATGGCCGGCCGAACAAGATCGAAAACGACTACTCGGAGAGCGCGACCTTGCGCTCCATCGAGGACAGCCTGGAGCGCCTGAAGACCGACCACATCGAGATCGTCTGGGTGCACGACGTGGCGCAGGACTTCTTCGGTGACGAGTGGCTCGGTGTTTTCGAGAGCGCGCGCAAGGGCGCTTTCAAGACCCTAGACCGCCTGCGCGACGAGGGGGTGATAAAGGCCTGGGGCCTGGGGGTCAATCGCGTCGAGCCCATAGAGCTGCTGCTGGCCCTGGAAACGCCGCGACCGGATGGCTTCCTGCTCGCCGGCCGCTACACCCTGCTCGACCATGACCGGGCCTTGCAGCGGGTCATGCCCCAGGTGTCCGAGCGCGGCCTGGGCATAGTCGTCGGTGGCCCCTACAGCTCGGGCGCCCTGGTGGGCGGCCCCAACTTCGAGTACGCGCCGGCCAAGCCTTCGATCCTCGCCAAGGTCGCGCAGATCAAGGCAATAGCCGATGCCTGTGGTGTCAGCATGAAAGCCGCCGGCCTGCAGTTCGCCCTCGCCAATCCGGCGGTGGCCGCAGTGATTCCCGGTGCCAGCCAGCCAAGCAGGATTGCCGAGGACCGCGCGGCGCTCAACGAAGCGATACCCGCCGAGTTCTGGCGCAGGCTGCGCGACGCCGGGCTGGTGAACCCGGCCGCGCCGTTGCCGATCGCCGATTGATCGAGGAGCCCGGGCGCACCACCGCCCGCCTCCACCCGTCAACTTTCCAGGGGCCCCGCCCCGCAGGTACTGACATGAGTAAGGCCGAGGCTTCGATTCAACTGCGCGCCAGTGCCGACCAGGTATGGCAACTGATCGGCGGCTTCGACTCGCTGCCGGACTGGCTGCCGGCGATTCCCGAGAGCCACCTGAGCGAAGGTGGCCGGGTGCGGAACCTGAAGACGGCGGACGGCGCGGTGATAGTCGAGCGCCTGCTGCAGTTCAGCGAAGCCGAACGGCGCTACAGCTACAGCATCCTGCAGGGGCCGGCGCCCGTGCGCGACTACCGGGCGACCCTGTCCGTCAGCGCCGAGGGAAGCACGACGCGGGTCGAGTGGTCCGGCACCTTCACCCCGGATGGCGTCAGCGAAGCGGAGGCGCAGCAGCTGTTCGCCTCGATCTACCGGGACGGCCTGGCGGCCTTGAAACAGACCCTTGGCGAATAGCCCGGATGAAAGCGCCTGCCGCCTTGCTCCTGTTGTCGATCTGGCTGATCTGCGCCACGCCAGCCCACGCCGCGCCCGAGCCCGAAACTTTGGTGATGGGGCAGATCAACCTCAGCTTCTATACCACCAGCGCGGCCGTGGTGAAGGAGGTGCTCCAGCGCCTCGGGCATCCGGTACAGGTGGTCGAGGGCAACCATCCCGATATCTATGGCCGGCTGGGACGCGGCGAGGCCGATCTGCTGGTGGCGTCCTGGCTGCCCAATGCCCATGGCCACCTGCAGGCGCCGATTGCCGACCGGCTGGTGGAAGCCGCGACCCTCTACGAGGACGCGCGCCTGTACTGGGCGGTACCCGCCCATGTGCCGGCCGAGGCGGTAGCGTCCATCGATGACCTGAAGAAGCCCGACGTGCTGGCCCGCATGGACCGCCGCATCGTCGGCGTTGGGCCGGGTTCCGGCCTGATGAAGGGTTCAGAGCGGGTGATGCAGGGTTACGGCCTCCAACAAGCCGGTTACCAGCTGGACGTGGCCCCCGCTCCCGAATGGTCGAAGCGTCTGGCCGACGCCTCCGCCAACGGTGGCTGGATGGTGATGCCCCTTTGGCAACCGCAGTACCTAAATGCGCTGTATCCGCTCCGGGTACTGGAAGACCCGCAACAGGTGTTCGGCGTGGACCGGGCCGTGGTGGTGGTGCGCAAGGAGGTCTGGCAGCAGTTGCCCGCGCGTAGCCGCGAGGTACTGGGGCGGGTGTACCTGGGCATTCCGCTGGCCACCGAACTGGAGCGCCGGATGATGGTTGACGGCACCCCCGCCGAGCAGGTCGCCCGTGACTGGATGGCGGCGAATCCGGCAACGGTCGAGGCCTGGTTCCACGAATAGCGAAGGCGTTTTCAACGGTGCGCGCGGCTCCGCCCCCGGAGCCCCATGAGTGGCAGTCCATGAGGCCCTTGTCGACTACCCGGTCGCTGCGGACTTGCATCAGACCCTGGTCCATCAGGAGGTACTGCGATGAACAGATTCAGCCCCACCCTGCTCGCCACCGCGTTGGCGGCCACCGTTTTCGTCACCCTGGCCCAGGCCGACGAGCCCAAGGTGGGCCAGGTGGAAGTGATCGCCGAGCTGGAAATCACCCCCGGCAATGTCACCGCCTCGAAAGACGGCCGGATCTTTGCGAGCGTTCACGGCATGCGCCGTGGCCCGGTGCAACTGGTGGAAGTCACCGGGCGCGACAGCTATGTGGCCTTCCCCAACGACGCCTGGAATGCCAAGCCGGGGAGCGGCCAGGACGTCATGAACACGCCCCATGGCGTGGTCATCGACAGCCGTGATCGCCTCTGGGTGGTCGACCACGGCAACTGGCTGGAAAAACCCCAACCGCCCAAGCTGGTGGCGTTCGACATCAACTCCCGTGAGTTGGTCTACCGTCACGACTTCAACCCCTGGGTCGCGCCTGCCGGCCAGATCCTCCAGGACCTGGCGGTGGACGGCGAACGGGGCTTCGTCTATGTCGCGGATTGCGGGCTGGACCCGGCCATAGTGGCGGTCGATACCACGCGCGGGACGAGCCGGCGCTTCAGCGGCCACCCCTCCCTCGCCGCCGAGGACGTCGAACTGGTGGTGGAAGGCAAGCCGTTGCTGTTCCCGGGCGAAGGCGGCCGCATGGCCCCGGCACGGGTGGGCGTCAACCCGATCACCCTCTCGGCCGATGGCGAAACCATCTACTACGGCCCGATGAATGGAACCAGCTGGTACTCGGTGCCGGCCCGCCTGTTCCGCGAGGGGGCTTCGGATGCCCAGATAGCCGCGGCGATCAAGCGCGTCGGCGCGAAACCTGTGTCCGATGGCGCGGCAACGGATGCGGAAGGCAACCATTTCATCACCAACCTGCCGGACAACGGTATCGACATGCTGACCAGCACGGGCGAGTTGAAACCCCTGGTCCGGGACGATCGTTTCCTCTGGGCCGACAATGCCCACTTCGGCCCGGACTCCTGGCTCTACGTGGCGATCAACCAGCTGCATCGCAACCCCATCTTCACCAACGCCGCCGATACCGGAAAACCGCCCTACCTGATCGTGCGGATCTGGACCGGCACCGAAGGCCAGCCGGGGCGCTGAGGGTCAGCAATGGGGAGCCTGTTCAGGGGACAGGCTCCGCGCACAGGGCTTCCAGCGCCTGCGCCGCCGCCATGAGGTCGCGGGTCTCGAAGCCTTCGCTGCAGCGCGCGTAGACCTCCTCGAGCAGCGCCCGGGCTTCGCGGGGTTTGCCGAGGGAAGCCTTGAGCCGCGCCAGGCTCAGCGCGACCCGCAGTTCCCAGCCGAGTGCGGCCTGTTCCCTGGCGCAGTCCAGGGCCTGGGCCAGCAAGTCCTCGAGGAGCTCCTGCCGGCCCTGTGGCAGGCCCTGCAGCACCTCGACGCGGGTACGCAGCAGGTCGGCCAGGTTGAACGCGCCGCCGGTTTTCTCCGCCAGCTCGATGGCCTCGTCTATGGACGCCAGCGCGGCCAGGGCTTCGCCGCAGGCGAACTGCGCCTCCGCCAGGGCCTGCAGGGCGTCCGTGCGCACCACGCTCATCTTCGGTGGCGGCAGCATGTCCAGGCACTGCCGCAGATGCACGGCGGCGGCCGGGAAGCCGCCCCGGCCATGCAGCAGCAGGCCCTTGAGGAAATGCACGACCTGGCTGCGCACCGCCACCTTGTAGTCGTTGGCGACGTTCTCCAGCTCCTGGATGAGCTCCTCCGCCAGGTCCGTCAGGCCATTGCCCAGCAGGATGGGAAAACACAAGGTCGCGCACAGGTAGAAGGAGTCCGGGTGGCGCCGGCTCTCCTCCATGGCGCCAAGGGCCAGCTGCAGCGCCTGGATCGGCAGGCCGCGCATCCACTTCACGCGCGCCATGCCGAGGCCGGCGACCACCTGCTCCTTGAGCTCGAAATAATGCAACGGGCGCAACTCGTGCAGTGCGACCAGCTCGACGCTGGCGCCATAGCTGTCGTCGGCCGCCCGCTGGAAGCCCCTGAAGTGCCTGGACGAACCTTCCATCCAGCGTGCGATGACGGCCTCGCCGGGGCCGCCCTGGGCGGCGGCCATGGCGGCGTACTCGTCGCTGACGGACAAGGACTCGGCGAACCTGCCATTGGCCATCAGCGCCAGGTGCAGGCCGGCGAGGAACTGGAACGCCGATCTGACGTCGCCCAGCTCGCGGGAAAGCGCCAGGCCGCGCTCCACCACATGGGTCATCTCGCCGTCGTAGTCGCCACCGGCGTAGTAGGTGATGGCCGCCGACTCCAGCAAGCCGAGCTCGATGGTCGACGACCGCAGCGACTCCGGCAGCAGCTTCAGCGCCCGCTCGCAGCAGCGCTTGCACTCCCTGAACAGGCCCAGTTCCAGGAGCAGCGGCGCCGCCATGCCACTGATCTCCGCCGCCAGGGCGAGGTCCTGCTGGGCGGTGAAGGCCCACTCCATCGCCGCGCGGACATTGCCGATCTCCGGTGCGCAGGTCGGCACGTCGGCGCTTCCGGGCTGTGCCTGGCGGCCCGCGTGGTTGCGCAGTTGCTGCGCGTAATACAGCGCGTGCCGGCGCGCGATCTCGTCCCGGCCCTGGAGCCTGGCCAGGCGGGTCGCGGCATAGGCCTTGGTGGTCTCGAGCAGGCGGATCTGGATTTCCTCGTTCAGCGAACTCACGGCCACCAGTGACTTGTCCACCAGGTCGCCGATGGCCTCGGCCACCTGGAAGGCGTCGAACCGCTCATCCGAGACCACGGCCACGGCGGCGCCAATGGGAAACTCCCCGCAGAACACCGACAGCCGGTACAGCACCTGTCGATCATGTTCGGTGAGCAGGTTGTGGCTCCAGTTGATCATCGCCTCCACCGTCTGCTGCCGTGGGCAGGCATCCCGACGGCCCTGCCAGTGCAAGGCGAACTGGTTCTCCAGCAGGTCGGCGACACCCTGGATGCCATAGGTCCCGACCCGACTGGCCACCAGGCCGATGGCGTGCGGGTTGCCGTCCAGGCGTCGACACAGGGCGGCCACGGTGGGGGCGTCGTCGTCGCTCAGGCCGTCCCGCACGCCGCCTTCCCGTGCGCGCTCCATGAACAACTGGATGGCGGGCCAGTCCATGGCCTGCTGCGCGGATAGGCGGCCGGTGTTGGGGGGAGACGCCAGGGGGCGCAATAGATAGACGAACTCCTCGCTGACCCGCAGCGCTTCCCGGCTGGTGGCGAGGAAGGTCACGCTGGCGCATCCCTCGAGTATCCGCACGCAGAGCGCCGCCGCCGCGCCTATCACGTGCTCGCAGTTGTCGAGGACGATCAGCGTCCTGCGCGTGGACAGCACTTCCAGCAAGCCGGGGAACAGCTCGGCGCCCGGGCCGGTGTAGCCGACCGCGCACGCCAGGGCTTCCGCGACCATCTCGCCGCAGTCCTGGGTGCTCAGGTCGACGAAGAAGATCGCCTCCTGAAACACATCGTGCAGGCCATGGGCGACGAGCACGGCGAGGGTGGTCTTGCCGACGCCGGCGGCGCCGACCACCGTGACCAGGCGACTGTCCTGGAGCACCTGGGAGAGTTCGACGACGGCTTCTTCCCGACCCACGGCGCCCTTCAAGGGCAATGGGAAATTGAACAGCGACGGCGCCTTGGCCTCTGCCGTGGTTCGCGCAACCTCGGCCACGAAGCAGTAGCCACGCCCGGCGACACTGGCGATGTAGCGCGCACCGTCCTGGCCGCAGCCCAGCGCACGGCGGATGTTCGCCACCTGCACGCGCACATTGGAGTCTTCCACCACCAGGTCCGGCCAGGCGATCGCCATCAGCTCCCGGCGTGTGAGGACCTTGCCGTTGCACTCCACCAGGGCGGTGAGGATGTCGAAGGCGCGGCTCCCCAGGGACAGCTCCGCGCCGTCCTTGCGCAGGACGCGGGTGCCGGGGGACAGGAGGAATGGACCGAAGGTGAACGTGTCGCTCATGGTCTGCTCTCCCGCGGCCGCATTGGAAATGAGCGATGTTTTACGGCTTTGGCAGCAATGGATTTTTCTAGTGGATGTCTCTCACCAGCGCCAGTCGATAGCGGTAACAACAGGTAAATATGGACGCCGCCGCGACGGCGTGCGCGCCCGGCGGGCGAGTGGCCGTTGCGCGCTTTCACAGCCTTTGACGACGTTTAATTTAGTGCTTCGCATGCCTGCCGCCACACTGATGGCGCTGAGAACCCTTTCGCCTTGGGTTCGACGGCAAGGAGAAGTCACGTGCCTTATTCCAGATTGTTCGAGCCGGTGCGCCTCGGGTCTCTCGAACTGGCCAATCGCGTTCTCGTCGGGCCGATGTGCCAGTACTCCGCTGACGATGGCTGCATGAGCGACTGGCATCTGATCCACCTCGGCCATCTGGCGTTGTCGGGCGCGGGCCTGCTGGCCATCGAGACCACCGCCGTGCTGCCGGAAGGACGCATGACCCATGCCGATGTCGGGCTCTGGAACGACAGGACCCAGGCGGCGATCGCCCTGACCCTGGAAAGCATTCGCCGCTGGTCGGATATCCCCATCGCCATCGAGCTCAGCCATGCCGGCCGCAAGGGATCGGTGCAAGTCCCGTGGAAAGGCGGCGCACAACTCACCTCGCGCCATGCCCTGGGCTGGCAGACCAAGGCGCCCTCCGCGCTGCCCTACCGATTTGGCCAGAACGCCCCGGAGGCCCTCGACCGCGCCGACTTGCAGCGCATCCGCGAGGGCTTCGCCAGGGCCGCGCGGCGCGCGTCCCGCGCCGGTATCGACGTCGTGCAGATCCACGCGGCCCATGGCTACCTGCTGCATCAGTTCCTCTCCCCGCTCTCCAACCACCGCAGCGACGCCTACGGGAGTTCGCTGGATGGACGGATGCGTTTTCCCCTGGAGGTGTTCGAGCAGGTTCGCAGTGCCTTCCCGGCCAATCTGCCGGTGACGGTCCGGCTGTGCGCAGCGGACGGTATCGACGGTGGCTGGACCCTGGATCAGGCGCTGTCGTTCGCCAAGGAGCTGGAGCGCAGGGGCTGCGCCGCCATCCAGGTCTCCAGCGGCGAACTGCTGCCCAGCCAGGTCGTGCCGGTGGTGCTGGGTGAACCGGCCTGGCTGGCCCGCGAGATCAGGCGCGCGGTGGCCATACCGGTGGTGATGACCAGCCAGACGGGCGATTACCGGCAGGTCGAAGCGCTGGTGGCGGGAGGCAATGTGGATCTCGTCGCCTTGACCGGCACCCTCCTCCGCGAACCACGCTGGCCCTGGCAAGCGGCACGCTCCCTGGGTGCCCGGGTGCAGGTGCCCCTTCAGTACCTGGCCCTTGCCGACACCCTGGCGCCGGTTTCGGGACTGGACTAGTTCGACGCGTCCGCCGGTCAGCCGGGGGACGGCGATTCGCCGAGGTTCGACCACACTGGGAATTCCCGTCCTGCGAAGGCCCGGAACCACTGCGGAGGTGCCCCATGCTGACGCTCTATTCCTACCCCGAGCTCTTCGGCGTGGCCGACAACAACCCCTTCGGCCTGAAGGTCCATGCCTTCCTGCACCTGTGCGACCTGCCGTTCGAGCACCGGCATATCTTCGATGCGCGCAATGCGCCGCGCGGGCAACTGCCCTACCTGGTGGACGGCGAGCACAGCATCGGCGACAGCGACGCCATCATCAATCACCTCCTGCAACGCTACGCGCTGACCATCGACGACGGCCTTACCCCGGAGCAACGGGATATCCATCTGTTGATACGCCGCACCCTGGATGACCTGTATTGGTCCATGAGCTATTCGCGCTGGCAGGACGATCGATTCTGGCCGCAGTTCCGCGATGCGCTGCTGCGCACCCATGCCGAACTCACCGAGGAAGGCCTGCTGGCGGCCCGGCAGTACAACCTGCAGCGTTATCACTACCAGGGCATCGGCCGCTACGACCGGGAGCAGGTCTACGAACGCGGCATTGCCTCCTTGCGCGCCATCAGCCACCTGCTGGGGGACCAGGACTGCCTGTTCGGCGAGGCGCCGGGCTCCATCGATGCGGCGCTCTACGGTTTCGTCGCGAACATCCATTTCTATGCCATCGATACGCCCCTGCGCCGCTTCGTGGACGCCCAGGCCAACCTCGTGCGGCATTGCGAGGCCCTGCACCGACGGGTGACCGGCAGCATCGCGCGAATAGAAGACGTCGGGTAACCGGCAGCCCGGCGGGTCTGGCTGGAGCCCGTCGGTCCACTGCTTTCCAGCCGACCCGCAAGGAGTTGCCCATGCGTACCCTGATCATCCCCCTTGCCGTCAGTCTGTTCCTGCTGGCCAGCGCGGCGGCCCCCCTGGCACTGGCCGAAAGCGAAATCGAGAAGGACGTCCGCGACGCCGCCCGCGATCTCGACAAGGGCATCGAGCACGATGGCAAGGAAACCCGCAAGGAACTGAGCCACGACGGCCATGAGCTGTCCAAGGAAGGCGACCACCTGGACAAGGAGCGGCACAAGGAAGACAAGCTTCTGGACAAGGAGGAGAAGAAGCTGTTCTGAGCGGGCTGGCCTGTTGGTGCTGTGCAGGATTCTTCGATGGCTTTGTCTGCGTTAGCTGTTGCAGCACCCAAGAGAGGTCTCTAGTACGGGGTTTTCAGGCCTCCGTGCGAGCCTGACACATCCCTCTCCCCCGCCCCTCTCCCAGAGGGAGAGGGGTGACGAATTCTGATGCCTATACCGGCCTGATACGGAGCAGCGAAGATGACGCCGCGCAAAGCGCCCCTTCAGGAGGCCGAGTGGAATCGCTGTGGAAGGGGGTGAGCGGCATGGATGCCGCGAGAGGCGCGTGGGGCCATGGATGGCCCCTCGCGCCGTACCCCTGGAACAGCGATGGAATGAGGGAAGTTTGGCGAAGCCAAACCCGGATGTCGGGGCAAGCCCTTTGCTTCCTTTGGGGCGACTGCCAAAGGGAGTCGCCCGGCAAGGCGAAACAGAAACCCGCAGCCCACTCGACAACCAGCTTGGAACACCTAACGCAAACATAGCCGGTTCGATTGATGCGCCCTACCCCTCACTCCCCCTCACCCATCAGGGCTTCCAAACGCTGACGCAACCAGCTTTCCGCCGGGTCGTTGTCCAGCACGCTGAGCCAGACCATGTCCAGTTCCAGCACCGGGGTCTCGAAGGGCAGCGACTCATAGCGCAGCTGGCCGGAGGCGGCCATGGCCTCGGCAATGTAGTCCGGCAGGCTGACCAGCAGGTCGGTGTCGGCGAGCAGGCCGGGCAAGGCACTGAACTGGGGGACCGACAACACCACCCGGCGCTTGCGGCCGGTGGCCTGCAGCCATTCGTCGGCCATGCCGTGGGTGCTGGCGGTGGGGGAAACCTGGACGTGGGGCCGGGCGCAGTACTCGTCCAGGCTCAGGGGCTCGTCACCCGCGTCCGCCCGCAGCACCTTCGGCTGCACGCGGCGCAGGGTCTTGCGCTTGGCGTTGGCCGGCAGGTCGCGGGTCTGGGTGATGCCGACGGTGATCTCGCCATTGGCCAGCAACTCGGGAATCCGCCAGTAGTCGGCGCGCTGGACCACGATCACGATGTTCGGCGCCTCGCTGCGCAACGCCCGCAACACCGGAGGCAGCAAGGCGTACTCGACGTCGTCCGAGAGCCCGATGCGGAAGTTCATGTTGCTGGTGGATGGGTCGAACTCGTGGGTCAGGCTGAGGGCCACCGACAGCGCGTCCAGGGCCGGCGACAGGTGCCGGTAGATGGTCTCGGCGCGGGAAGTGGGCTCCATGCGATGACCGACACGCACGAACAACGGGTCGTTGAACAACGCGCGCAGGCGATTCAGCGCCGCGCTGATGGTGGGCTGGACCAGGAAGAGCTTTTCCGCGGCGCGGGTGACATTGCGCTCCTGCATCAGCGTCTCGAACACCACCATCAGGTTGATGTCGGCCTTGCGCAGTTCGTTGCGATTCATGCGCCGCTCTCCCCTGCACGCGTGTCGATGGACGAGCCGGCACGCCGCCGTGGCTCGGATGGGGCGTGGTGTCGCACTGGGTTTCGGGGAATTGCCATGGAGGTATCTGTCTGCAGGTTACTGGGGTGCCAGGGCCAACGCCGGTGCTAGGGCCGCCGGATCGGCCGGCGTGAATCACCACGAAAGGGAACGCCGCGCAACACAGTGTTGCGCAAACTTACCCTTGAAGAGCATTTTGTCGAGTGATTAGATAGCATCCTAATAGATAGCTCGCACTCTTTATATATGTCTATCGAAGCCCTGCACTTGCAAGTCAGCAGCCGCCTGGTCATCAGCGGCCGCATCTGGCGCCGTTTCTGCCAAGCCAACCTGTCCAAGTTCGGTATCAGCGAAGCCTGCTTCGGACCGCTGCTGACCATCGGCCGGCTGGGCGACGGCGTGCGCCAGGTTCAGGTGGCACAGGCCATCGGTATCGAGGGGCCGTCCCTGGTGCGACTGCTCGACCAGTTGTGCGCCGCCGGCCTGATCGAACGCCACCAGGACGCCAGCGACCGCCGGGCGAAAGTACTCAGCGTCACCGACGCCGGGCGCAAGGCCCGGGAAAAGCTGGAAGAAGAGCTGATCGAACTGCGTCACCGTGCCCTGTCGCACCTGTCCGAGGACGACCTGCGGGCCGCCCTGCGCGTATTCGACGCCTTCGACCAGTGTAGTCAGGCCGAGTGATCGTGCTCCCACTGCCTCCCGCCCGCGACTGGTTCTACTCGATCAAGGTCTTCGCCGCTTCGATGCTGGCGTTGTACATCGCCCTGTACATGCAGCTGCCGCGCCCCTACTGGGCGATGGCCACGGTCTACATCGTCGCCAACCCCTTCGTCGGGCCCACCAGCTCCAAGGCCCTGTATCGCGCCCTCGGCACGCTGCTCGGCGCCGCGGCCGCCGTGTTCATCGTGCCACTGCTGTCCCAGCAACCGCTCCTGCTGAGCATGGTGGTGGCGCTCTGGACCGGGAGCATGCTGTTCCTCTCGATGCACGTGCGCACCGCCGACAACTACGCGCTGATGCTGGCCGGCTACACCATGCCGATGATCGCCCTGCCGGTGGTGGACAACCCCCAGGCGGTGTTCGACCTCGGCTACTCGCGCTTTCTCGAGATTCTCCTCGGCATCATCTGCGCCAGCGTGGTCGGCAGCCTGTTCTGGCCCAGCCGCTTGGCGCCAGTGCTGGCCGGCAACGCCCGCCGCTGGTTCCTCGATGCCCGCGACTACTGCGCCTTGCAACTGCAACACCCCCGGGACCTGCAACGACTGGTGCAGCTACGCGCCGCCATGATCACCACCTTCAACGGCCTGGAGCTGATGATCGGCCAGCTGCCCCACGAGGGCGCCCATCCCCGCGTGGTGCGCAACGCCCGCGAGCTGCGCGAACGCATGGCCCTGCTGTTGCCGGCGGTGGACACGCTGCAGGACAGCCTGCGCGCCCTGCGGGAACAGGCCCCGCACCTGGCCGCACGCCTGGCGCCGACCCTGGGTAGCTGCCTCGACTGGTTGCAGGGCGACGCCGACAACGCCACCCGCGAGCGGCTGCGCCAGGAACTGGACGCCCTGCAGCCGGACCTCGCCTCCCTGGGGGATGCCGGCCAGTCGCAGCTGTGCAACATCCTCTACCGCCTGGGGCAATGGCTCGACCTGTGGCAGGACTGCCGCAACCTGCATCAGCGCCTGAACAGCGACGACCATTCGCCCTGGACCTCGGTGTACCGCCACTGGCACCTGGGCAGCGGCACGCGCTTCTTCGACAAGGGCCTGATGCTCTACACCGCCGCGTACATCATTCTCGGCATCTTCGTCGCCAGCCAGCTGTGGATCTGGCTGCAATGGGCCGACGGTGCCAGCGCCGTGGTCATGACCGCCGTGGCCTGTTGCTTCTTCGCCACCCTCGACGAGCCGGCGGTCCAGATCAAACGCTTCTTCATCTGGACCAGCTTCAGCGTGGTGCTGGCCAGCCTCTACCTGTTCCTCGTGCTGCCCCAGGTGCACGACTTCCCGCTGCTGGTGCTGGCCTTCGCCGGCCCCTTCATCTGCGTCGGCACCCTCACCGTGCAACCACGCTTCTACCTGCCGACGCTACTGATCGCGGTGAACACCGCCACCTTCGTCAGCATCCAGGGCGCCTATGAGGCCAATTTCCAGGTCTTTCTCAACAGCAGCCTGGCCGGCCCCATCGGCCTGTTGTTCGCCTTCCTCTGGACCCTGGTGTTCCGCCCCTTCGGCGCCGAGCTGCTGGCCCGGCGCATGACCCGTTCCAGCTGGCAGGACCTGGCGGACATGAGCCGTGCCGACACCCTGGTGGCCCAGCGGCGGCTCGCCGGCCGCCTGCTGGATCGCTTCGCCCAGCATCTGCCGCGCCTGAGCCTGAGCGGCCAGGACAGCGGCGACGCCGAGCGCGAGCTGCGCATCGCCTACAACCTGCTGGACATCAAGGCCCACCAGGGCCGCCTGCCGGCGCACGCCCAGCAGCCTCTGCAACTGGTGGTGCGCGGCGTGGGCCGGCACTTCCGGCGCAACCTGCGCCAGGGTATCGCCCTGCCCGTTGAGCCCTCCCTGCCGAACCTCATCGAGCACGCCCGCCAGGCCGTGGCCGCCGCCGCGCCGACCCATGGCGACGCCGCGCTGGCGGTGCTGCATGCCCTGGGTGGGCTGGCCACCGCCCTGCAACCGGCGCTTGCCGCGCCACCCGTGCCGAGCACGGAACATCACCTACCCCAGGGCCTGGACGGAGCAGCTTTGTGATCGGCGACATCAATATCTTCGGGGTCTTCCTGCCCACCGCCCTGGTGCTGATGCTCCTGGCCTACCTGGTCTACCTGCCCCTGCAGCGGCTGCTCAACGCCCTGCACGTCTATCGCCTGGTCTGGCACCGCGCGTTGTTCAACATCGCGCTCTATGCCGCCCTGCTGGGCACCTTCGAACACCTCAGCCGAATCCTGATGCAACCATGAAACGACTCGCGCTTTCCGCCTCCCGCCTGCTGGTCACCCTCCTTGCCGTCGCCGTCGCCGCGGTGCTGATCTGGCAGATGGTGGCCTACTACCTGTACGCCCCCTGGACCCGCGACGGCCATATCCGCGTGGACGTGGTCCAGGTGGCGCCGGATGTCTCGGGCCTGATCGCCAAGGTCGAGGTGCACGACAACCAGCCGGTCAGCAAGGGCCAGGTGCTGTTTCTGATCGACCAGGAGCGGTTCAAGGTGGCCCTGCAACAGGCCCAGGCCGTACGTGACGCCCGCCGAGAATCCCTGGCCCAGGCCCGTCGCGAGCAAGCGCGCAACCGCAGCCTCGGCAAGCTGGTGGCCCGCGAACTGGTGGAGGAAAGCGACTCCGCCGTACTGCGCGCCAGTGCCGCGCTGTCCGAGGCCGACGCCACGGTGGACGGTGCCCAGCTCAACCTGGCGCGCACCGTCATCACCAGCCCGGTGGACGGCTACCTCAACGACCGCGCACCCCGGGTCGGCGAGTTCGTCAGCGCCGGGCACAACGTGCTGGCGGTGGTGGACAAGGCGTCCTTCCACCTGGATGGCTACTTCGAGGAAACCAAGCTCGGCCAGATCCATGTCGGCCAGGGCGTGGACATTCGCGTGATGGGTGACGGCCGCCGCCTGACCGGCCGCGTGGAAAGCATCGCCGCCGCCATCGAGGACCGCGACCGCACCAGCGGCGCCAACCTGCTGCCCAACGTCAACCCGGCGTTCAGCTGGGTGCGCCTGGCCCAGCGGGTTCCGGTGCGCATCCAGTTCGACGAAGTACCGGACGACTTCGCCATGGTGGCCGGACGTACCGCCACCGTCTCCATCATCGAGGCGCCGGTCGCACCATGAGAAGCCGCCTGCTCGCCGTCGGCATCAGCCTGGCCCTGGGGCTTTCCGCCTGCCAGGTAGTCGGCCCCGACTACGCCGTACCCGCAGACGCCGCGATCAACCGCGCCGACGCCCAGGGCGAACTCGCCGTCGGCGACGCCCCGGTGATCTCCGCGCCGGTGCCCGCCGACTGGTGGCGCCTGTACCGCGACCCACAGCTGGAGCGCCTGGTGGAACAGGCGCTGGCGGCCAACACCGACCTGCGCGTGGCCGCCGCCAACCTCGGCCGCGCCGCCGCCCAGATGCACGAGGCACAAGACCGAGGCGGCTTCGAGGAGTCCCTGAGTGCCGACGCCCAGCGCGTGCAGGTGGCCGGCCAGCAGTTCCTGTTGATGGAAAAGGTCCCGGTGGTCAACTTCGCCAACCTCAATGCCAGCCTGTCCTACCAGTTCGACCTCTTCGGCAAGCTCCAGCGCGGCGTCGAAGCCGCCCGCGCCGACACCGACGCGGCCCAGGCCGCCGCCGACCTGACCCGCATCAACGTGGTCGCGCGGGTGGTCAGCGCCTATGCGCAGATCTGCTCGGCCAACGAGGAACGCGAGGTGGCCCTGCACTCCCTGGACCTGCAGCGCCAGAGCCTGGAACTCACCCGGCAACTGCATGCCGCCGGACGTGGCAACGAAACCGAAGTGACCCGCTCCAGCACCCAGTTCAAGTCCCTGCGCGCCAGCTTGCCGCGCTACACCGCCGCCCAGCAGGCGGGCATTTTCCAGCTGGCCATGCTCACCGCGCAGCCGGCGGAGTCCCTGCCCAAGGGCGTCACCGACTGCCGCCACCTGCCGGAACTGGCCCAACAGCTACCGGTAGGCAACGGCGCCGAACTGCTCAAGCGGCGTCCGGACATTCGCCAGGCGGAGCGCCAGCTCGCCGCCTCCACCGCCCGCATCGGCGTGGCCACCGGCGAGCTCTATCCGGACATCAGCATTGGCGCTTCCACCGGCCTGATCGGCATTGTCGACGACCTGGGCGACCCTTCCACCCAGCACTGGGGCTTCGGTCCGCTGATCCACTGGAACTTCCCCAGCACCGGCGCCCGTGCCCGGGTGCATCAGGCCGAGGCCGCGACCCAGGCGTCGCTGGCGCACTTCGACGGCGTGGTGCTCAATGCCCTGCGGGAAACCCAGACCGCCCTGGCCCAGTACAGCGCCGCCCTGCAGCAGCACGCGGCCCTGGAGGAAACCGCCCATTCGGCGCAGCTCAGCGCCGAGCAGACCCACGCTTTCTACCAGGCGGGTCGCGAGTCCTTCCTGGCCGAACTGGAAGCCATGCGCACCGAGGCCCAGGTCGCCGAGCAACTGGCCGCCAGCCAGAGCCAGGTGGTCCAGGCACAGATCGGCCTGTTCATGGCCCTGGGCGGCGGTTGGCAGCAGACGGAACAGCAGGCTGCCCTGTTCAAGTAAGGGCTAGGGGAAGGCCTGTTCACACTGGATTGGCAAGTTCTTGAGATTGCCTCGCCTGGCTCCTAGCTGCCGGATATTGCCCTCTTCCGAACGCGGCCCGCCCCTCCCCTCTCCCGGAGGGCGAGGGGAGTTTGGCGAAGGCAAACGGGGACGCCGAGTTCCGGATGTCGGGGCAAGCGTTTGGTTACTTTTCCGTGGTTCGGCATCCAGACGACTGGCAAAAGTGACTCGCCCGGGTGGGCGAAACAGAAACCCGCAGCCCACTCAGAAATCAGCTGAGAAAAAACACACCAGCTCGCCAATCCAGCACAAACAGCCCCTCCCCCCGCTCCCCCCTGAAGAACCTTATAATTCGCTCGTCATCCTTCGATTTGCACGAGCACCTACCAGTGGAAAGCAAGACCGCGCGCCTTGGCGTCCCTATCGGCCCGCACCAGAAGAACGCCTTATGAGCTGCACGGGGCGGAAGATCGATCAATTGCGCCGGCAGATCCCGTCGTTCGCCTGCGTGCCCGGCTGTCACGACTGCTGCGGGCCGGTGACGGCCTCGTCGGAAGAAATGGCGCGACTGCCGGTGAAGAGCGACGCCGAACATGAGGCGGCCCTCGAACACTGGAACTGTGTGCACCTGGGCCCGGATGGTTGCCAGGTATACGACCAGCGACCACTGATCTGTCGCCTGTTCGGGACCACGGCGAGCCTGCCCTGCCCCCGTGGCCGTGGACCGGAAACGCCGACCCCGCCGGAAGTCGATCGGCGGGTCCATGAGTTGATCGCCAGCACCCGCCAGGTGCTGGTCTAACGGCTCGCCGCCCGTGCCTGGGGCGCGGGCATATAGAGCCTCACCAGGTCCATGCAGGCGTTGATGCCATGCTCGATGGCCTTCATGTTCTTGCGTCGTTGCCAGTCCAGCCAGAGGCCGTCGAGCATCGCCATGAGGGCATCCGCCGATTTTTCGATGCGGTCCTGGCCCGCCCCGTGTTCCGTGGCGATCTTGCGCAGGATTTCCAGCAGCCGCTCGCGGTAGACCGCGTACAGCTTGCGTTCGGTCTCGGCGATATCCGGCTGGAACAGTGACGCGGACCAGAGATCGATACGCACCGAGAGGTAGCTGCGATCGAGGAAGGTCCCGGTGAAGCCGCTACGCAGGAACACCTCCAATTGCTCCACGGAGGACCTGGGTTCCGCCACCAGGCTGGCGTAAGTGGCCTCGTAGAGCTTGTGGGACGCGTGCTTGTAGGCCTCCACCAGCAGCTCGTTCATGTCCTTGAAGTGGTAGCTGATATGGCCGAGGGCCATTTCCGCCCGTGCCGCGACCTTGCGCGCCGAGAGTTTGGCGTAGCCTTCCTCGCTGAGGCAGAGGAAGGCCGCCTTGATGATTTCCTCGCGGCGCAATTCCGGGTCGTAGATTTTCTTCGGTTTCTGCTGCGCCATCGTGCCGTTCCTGAGGTTGGCGATTCGGGGCGGGATTATCCCGCCCCGCTTCCATTCTGGTCAAAGCGCCGAGCTCGGTCAGAGCTTTATCCAGGTGGCCTTCAGCTCAGTGTACTTGTCGAAGGCGTGGAGTGAGCGATCGCGGCCATTGCCGGACTGCTTGAAGCCGCCGAAGGGGGCTGTCATGTCGCCGCCGGAATACTGGTTGACCCAGACCGAGCCGGCGCGCAAGGCACGGGCCACCTGATGGGCCCGCGACAGGTTCGAGGTCCAGAGCCCCGCCGCGAGGCCATAGGGGGTGTCGTTGGCGATGGCCACGGCCTCCTCGGCGTCATCGAAGGCGATCACCGACAACACCGCGCCGAAGATTTCCTCGCGGGCGATGCGCATGTCGTTGCGCACCCCGTCGAAGACCACCGGTGCCAGGTAGCAACCGCTGTCCCGGGTGCCGTCCAGGCCGCCGACGAACAGCCGCGCGCCCTCCTCCACGCCGCTGGCCACATAGCCCTTCACCTGCTCCAGGTGTTGTGCGTCCACCAGGGCGCCATAGCGGCTGGCCGGGTCCAGGGCGTTGGCCGGGGTCCAGGCCTGCAGGGCGTCCCGCAGGTGTTCGAGGAATTCGTCCTTGACCGAGCGCTGGACCAGCAGCCGGGAACCGGCGGTGCACACCTGGCCCTGGTTGTAGGCGATGGCCGCCGCCGCGCTGGTGGCCGCCGCGCGCAGGTCGGGCGCATCGGCGAAGACGAGGTTGGGGCTCTTGCCGCCCGCTTCGGTCCAGACCCGCTTGAGGTTGGACTGCCCCGCCGCCACCATCAGCCGCTTGGCGATGTTGGTGGAGCCGGTGAAGGCGATGGCGTCCACGTCCATATGCAGGGACAGTGCGTTGCCCGCCTCGGCGCCGAAGCCCGGCAGCACGTTGAACACGCCGTCCGGGATGCCCGCCTCGCTGGCCAGCTGGGCGATGCGGATGGCGGTGAGCGGCGAGCGCTCGGACGGCTTGAGGATCACCGAGTTGCCGCAGGCCAGCGCTGGCCCCAGCTTCCAGCTGGCCATCAGCAGCGGGAAGTTCCACGGCACTATCACGCCCACCACGCCAACCGCCTCTCGGGTCACCAGGCCCAACTGGTCGTCGGCGGTGGCGGCGACCTCGCCATAGACCTTGTCGATGGCCTCGGCGCTCCAGCGGATCGCGTTGGCCGCGCCGGGCACATCGGTGGCCAGGGAATGGGCGATGGGCTTGCCCATGTCCAGGGTTTCCAGCAGGGCCAGCTCCTCGGCATGGCGCTCCAGCAGCTCGGCAAAATACAGCAGCGTGCGCTTGCGCTGGACCGGGGCCATGCGCGACCAGTGGCCGGCGTCGAAGGCCCGGCGGGCGCAGGCCACCGCGAGGTCGACGTCGGCCTGGCCGCAGCGGGCGATCGCCGCCAGCCGGCGGCCGTCCAGCGGGCTGTGCTTGTCGAAGCTGCGCCCGTCGAGGGCCTCGCGGTAGCGGCCGTCGATGAAGCATTGCCCCTCGATCTCGATCTGCGCGGCCCAGCCGGCCCAGTCGTTGAGTGTTTTCGCGGACACGGATTGTCTCCCTTGCAATGGATGTTCAGGCCACGCCGCGCTGCACCAGCGCGTCGAGCCAGTCCGGATTCATTTGCGGCATGCTGTCGAGCAGCCGTGTGACGTAGCTGTCGCAGGGCGGGGTGAAGACCCGGTCCTTGTCGCCGAAATCGACGACACGCCCGGCCTTCAGGACCAGCACGTCGTCGGCGATGGACTGCACCACCGACAGGTCGTGGGTGATGAACAGGTAGGTGATGCCCAGGCTGTTCTTCAGGTCGTCGATCAGCCGCAGGATGCCTTCCGCCACCAGTTGGTCGAGGGCGCTGGTGATCTCGTCGCAGATGATCATGCTCGGCTCGGCCGCCAGCGCACGGGCGATCCCCACCCGTTGCTTCTGCCCGCCGGAGAGTTCGGCCGGGCAGCGCGAGAGGAAGCGGTTCGGCTCCAGCCCCACGGCATCCAGCAGCTCACGCACCCGCGCCTCGCGCTGCGGGCCGCGCAAGCCGCCGTAGAAGCTCAGCGGCCGGCCAACTATGTCGCCGATGCGGTGACGCGGATTCAACGCGGTATCGGCCATCTGGTAGATCATCTGGATCGAGCGCAACTGCTCGCGGCTGCGCTTGCCGTAATGGCCGGCCAGGGCCTCCCCATGAAAGCGGATGCTGCCGCCCCGGTTGGGCAGCGCCCCAGTGATGCAGCGGCCCAGAGTCGACTTGCCGGAGCCGGACTCGCCGACTATGGCCAGCGTCCGGCCGGGGAAGACCTTCAGCGATACGTCTTCGAGCACCGGCTTGTTGCCGTAGCCCGCGCGAATGCCATCGAGCTCCAGGATCGGCCGCTGGTCCCGGGCAACCGCCGGCCGGGTTTCGCAGGCGAGGTTGCGCACCGCCCAGAGGGACTTGGTGTAGTCCGCCTGGGGCTGTTCGATCAGCCGGCGCTTGTCGCCTTTCTCCACCACCTGGCCGTCCTTCAGCACCATGACCTCGTCGGCCATCTGCGCCACCACCGCCAGGTCGTGGGAGATATAGATGGCGGCCACCTGGAACTCGCGGACCAGTTCGCGAATGGCCAGCAGCACGTCGATCTGGGTGGTGACGTCCAGGGCCGTGGTGGGTTCGTCGAAGATGATCAGGTCCGGCCGGCAGGACATCGCCATGGCGGTCATGATGCGCTGCAGCTGGCCACCGGAAACCTGGTGCGGGTAACGCTCGCCAATGGACTCGGGCTCCGGCAGGGAGATCTTGCGGTACAGCTCCACCGCATCCCGACGCGCCTCGTCGCGGGGCAGCAGGCCGTGTTCCAGGGCGCTTTCGCAATGCTGGTCGATGAGCCGGTGGGCGGGGTTGAAGCTCGCCGCGGCCGATTGCGCCACATAGGCGATGCGCGCCCCGAGCAACTCGCGGTGGGCGGCCTCGGAGATCTCCCGCAAGTCCACGCCGTCGAAGACGATGCGCCCGGCGGAAATCCGGCAGCCGTCGCGGGTATAGCCCATGGCGGCGAGCCCGATGGTGGACTTGCCGGCGCCCGATTCGCCGACCAGGCCGAGGATCTTGCCGCGTTCGAGCGTCAGGTCGACGCCCTGGACGATCTCGCTCCAGGCGTCCCCCGAGGAGGCTTCGATGCGCAGTCCGGTTATTTTCAGAAGCGGTTCAGTCATGCTGCGATTCCTCACGCAAGGGTGGTCGGGCCGGTCATCGCCGCTTGGCGAGGAACCAGTCGGCGACGAAGTTGACGGCAATGGCCAGTACGCCAATGGCAGCCGCGGGGATCAGCGGGGTGAGGTCGCCGAAGGAAATCAGCGACGCGTTCTCACGCACCATGCTTCCCCAATCGGCCAACGGCGGCTGCAGGCCGAGCCCGAGGAACGACAGCGAGGAAATGGTCAGGAACACGAAGCAGAAGCGCAGGCCGAACTCCGCCACCAGGGGCGCCCTGACATTGGGCAGCAGTTCCACCGCCACCAGCCAGAACAGGCCCTCGCCGCGCAGGCGCGCCACTTCCATGTAGTCGGTGACCACCACGTTCAGGGAAACCGAGCGGGCCAGGCGGAAGATCCGCGTGGCGTCCACCAGGGCGATGACGAACACCAGGTTGGCGATGCTGGTGCCGAAGATGGTCAGCAGCAACAGCGCGCAGATCAGTTGCGGCACGGCCATCAGCACATCGTTGAGCCGTGACAGCACGCCATCCACCCAGCCGCCCAGCGCGGCCGCGATCAGCCCCAGGGTGCCGCCGATGAAGAACGCCAGGGCCGTCGACACCAGGGCGATGCCGATGGTGTTGCGCGCCGCGAAGATCACCCGGGAAAGCATGTCGCGACCCAGGCTGTCGGTTCCCAGCCAGTTCTGCGCGCTCCAGGGTGCATAGGCGTCGCCGACTATCTGGGTTTCGCCATAGGGCGCGATGAACGGCCCCAACAGTGCCAGGAAGGCGTAGAAGAGAATGATCAGCAGGCCGATGCGGGCGGTCCAGCTCATCTGCTTGAAGGTGATGTACAAGGCATTCATTGGCTCGCCCTCAGGTGCGGTGCAGCAGGCGCGGGTTGGTCATGATGGACAGCACGTCGGCGAGCAGGTTGATGCCGATGTAGACGACGGCGAAGATGCAGCAGCAGGCCTGCACCACCATCACGTCGCGCTTGATCACCGCGTCCACCATCAACTGGCCGAGCCCCGGATAGACGAAGACCACCTCGACCACCACCACCCCGGTGATCAGGTAGGCCAGGTTCACCGCGATCACGTTGACGATGGGAGCCCAGGCATTGGGCAGCGCGTGGCGCAGGACGATCTTCAGCCGTGACAGCCCCTTCAACCGCGCCATCTCGATATAGGGCAACTGCAGCAGGTCGAGCACGGCCACCCGGGTCATCCGCATCATGTGCGCGGTGATCACCAGGGTCAGGGTCAGCGCCGGCAGGAAGGCCGCGTGCAGGTGCTCGGCGAGGCCCGCCGATGCCGGGACATCGGCGATGGACGGGAACAGCGGGAACTTCACCGCCAGCAGCAGGATGAGGATGTAGCCGATGAAGAACTCGGGCAGTGACACCGCGGCCAGTGAGATCACGTTGACCACGCGATCGAAGATCGAGTCCTTGTAGAGCGCCGCGAACAGGCCCAGGAGCAGCGCCAGTGGCACCGCGATCAGGGCCGTGTAGGCGGCCAGGAAGAAGGTGTTGAGCAGCCGCTGGCCGATCAGCTCGGACACCGCCCGGCCATTGGACAGCGAGACGCCGAAGTCGCCACGCAGGCTACCCAGCAACCAATTGACGTAACGCGTGAGCGCCGGCTGGTCCAGCCCCAGTTCGTGCCGCAGCGCGGTCAGCGCCTCGGGGGTGGCGGCCTGGCCGAGGAGCTTCTGCGCCATGTCGCCGGGCAGCAGCTGGACCGCCGCGAAGATGAGGGCGGAAACCGCCAACAAGGTCATGGCTCCGAGGAGCATGCGCCGCAAGATAATCGGATAAATCAATGCCATGGCTTCGACCTGCTGATCCGTGAGGCAATTGTTCTTATTGGTTCCGGGAGGGCCGGGCCCTCCCGGGCATAGCGGCAGGCCCTAGTGCGAAACTTCGTCGAGGAAGGCCCGCAGATGGGGCACCACCTGATCGCTGGCTTCGATGAGGATCGCGTGCTTCAGGTCGGGCAGCACCACCAGCCGGGAATGGGGCAGCGCGTCGGCGATCTTCTGGTTCAGGCCCGGATTGCAGCCACCGTCGAACTCTCCGGTCAGCACCAGGCACGGCTGCTGGACTTCATGCAGCCAGGGCGACATCTCGGTCTCGGCGTAGATATGGAAGACTTTGAGGAAGACCTCCGCCGGGGTGTCCATGACCTGCTGCTTGCGCCACTCGATCACCTCCGGGCGCGCGGCGCAGAAGGCTTCGGTGAACCAGCGTTGGGTCAGGGTATCGAGCACCGGGCCGATGCCCTTCTCCTCCATGGCGCGGACCACCTTGCAGACGTTCTCGCTGTCCTGGGGAGAGCGGAATGCCGCGGTAGACAGCAGGCCGACACTGAGCACGTGCTGCGGGTACTTGCGGGCATAGGCCGGGCCGATCATGCCGCCCAGGGAATGGCCGATCAGGTGCATGCGTTCCACCCCCAGCCGAGCCCGCAGGGCTTCCAGGTCCTCCACCAGTTCGTCGAGGCCGAAGGGGCCGTCCGGCAGCGGCGACTCGCCGTGGCCACGCAGGTCGTAGCGAATGCAGGTGAAGCTGTCCTTCAGGGCTTCGGTCACCTTGTCCCAGCCGGTCTTGCGCGCGCCGATGCCGTGGATCATCACCAGGGCCGGGCCCTGGCCGTCCACCACGCAGGCGCAGTCGATTGCCTTGCTCATCTGCTCACCTCGTTACGCCTGGGCCTTGGATTCGGCAATGATGTCGGCATAGGTCTTGCCGCCCACGCCCCAATCCGCCGGGTCCACTTCCTTCAACAGGATGGTGACCGCCTGGGGCTTGCCGCCGCAGACCTCGACGTAGGTGTCGGTCAGGGCCTGGATGAGTTCGCGCTTCTTGTCGGGGGTGCGTCCGGGGAAGAGTTCAACGGTGATCAAAGGCATTGGCCGATCCTCTTGGTCTTGGCGGGTTGGTTGTTGCTGAAGTACGGAATGATCTGCTCGCCGAAGCGCTGCATCATGTCCAGGGTGTCTTCCTGGGACTGGCCGAAGTTGGCGGTCATGATGACTTCGTCGATGCCGGCCTCGGCGTAGATCGCCAGTTGATCGAGCATCCGTTCGCGGGTGCAGATGAGCAGGTTGTTGCCCAGCTCCTCGATCGATTGCTTGCGCGGCAGCGGCTCGATGGCGCCGTTCCTGACGATGCCCGGCCCGGTGAAGACGTTGTCGAAGCGCATGTAGTACTCGTGGGCCAGTTGCAGCTTCTCGCGGGCGTCGGCTTCGTCACGGGCCAGGTAGGTCGCGCGCTGCAACGAAAGGCGGCTGCCGGCACCCTTGTTGCGGGCTTCGGCCTTGCCCCGGCGGAAGGCGTTGACCTGGTCGAGGAGCATCTGGTGGTCGCCGCTGAGCGGCGTGGTCTGCACCGAGAAGCCCTGCCGCGCGCAGGCCCGGATGCCCTCCGGCGCCATGGTGGCGACCATCAGCGGAATCTCCCGCTCGGGGCGCGGCATGATGGTCAGCGGGTCGAACTGGTAGTACTTGCCGTCCCAGGACACTTCCTCGCGGGTCAGCAGCGCCTCCAGCACGGCGAGGGATTCGTCGAAGCGCTCGCGGGTCGAGTCCATCGGCACGCCGAGCTTTTCGATCTCGTAGCGGAAGGCGCCACGGCCCACCCCCAGCACCAGGCGGCTGTCACTCAGCGCGTCGGCCTGCACCACTTCCCCGGCGAAGACCCGCATATCGCGGATCGGCAGCACGGCGATGGAGGTGACCAGCTCGATGCGCCGGGTGACCGAGGCGATCTTCACCGCCATCTGCAGGGGCGACGGCACCAGCAGGATGTTGATCAGGTGATGCTCGGGAATGGAAATGCCGGCGTAGCCGACCTGCTCCGCCACCACGGCCTGCTCGACCATGTCGTCGTAGAGCTGTCTTCCCGAGGCTTGCGGATCGGGCAGGTAAGAACTGAGGAAATGATTGAATTCCATGCTTGTGTCCACTTGATGGGCTTAGTGTTTCCAGTCCAGCCAATGCACGGGCTTGCCCGCGATGCCGGCGATTCGTCCGCCATCGGCGGTGTCGCAGTAGATGCCGAAGGCGTCGGCCTCCCGTTCGGTGAAGAAGCGCTGGATCATGCTCACCGTGTATTCGCCCTTCACCAGCAGCCAGGGCGTCTCGTCCGCGGCGAACACCCGCACCTCGCGCTCACCGGAGCGGGCGGCGGGTGCGCCGGCGGCCGCGTCGGCACGGAAGATCAGGCGCGTGAAGTCGTCCCCTGCCTCTTCGAACATCGAGTAGATGAACGACACCTGGCCCGATAGGCCGACCCGGCGGAAAACGTCTTCGATGACCGCCTTCTGGCTCACCCCCGAGTGCCAGAACACCTCGGGAATGCTCCAGTGGGCGCAGCCGGGTTCGCGCACCAGGACCAGCCCGTTGCCCTGGGCGATCAGGCAGCCGACCTTCAGTGCGCTGCCCCGCTCCACCTGGATGGCCTTGGCGCCTTCGGCGAAATCCACGTAACTGCCACGGAAATACCCCAGGGGGCTCCCCAGGCTGCTGCGGTAGCGCTGCACCTCGCCGATCAGGATCACGTGGTCGCCCGCCTCCACCAGGCTGTGCCGGGTGCAGCGCAGCACGCTGAGGCTATCGGCCAGGCACGGGGCGCTCGGCTCCGACTCCAGCAGCTCGACGCCGGCGAACTTGTCGACGCCGCGCCCGGCGAAGGTGGTGGAGAGGTCCCGCTGCCAATCACCGAGGATGTTGATGGCGAAGTCCGTGGCCTCGCTGAACACCGGCAGGCTGCCGGCGCTCCTGGCGATGCACACCAGGACCAGCGCCGGGCTGAGGGACACCGAGGTGAAGGAGTTGGCGGTGAAGCCCCGTGGCGTACCTTGCGCATCCCAGGCCGTGACAATGGTGACGCCGGTCATGAAGGTGCCGAAGACGCTGCGCAGGCTGCGGGTATCGTCCGCGCTGACCGGGTGCCAATCGAGATTGCTCATGTTCGACTCCCGCACTCAGGCCAGCGACCAGCGTTCGATGGCGCGCATGCCGTCCAGCGCCATGTTCCCGGCGATGGTGCCGGAGGCCACCACGTCGGTACCCATGCCCATGATGTGGTTCATGAACATCGGCACCACCGTGGCGCCCTCCTCGTGCAGCATCTTCTGCATGTCCCAGTAGATCGCCTTGCGCCGCGCCTCATCGAGTTCCGAGCGGCCTTGCAGCAGGAGCTTGTCGAAGCGTTCGTTGTTCCACTGGGTGTCGCCCCAGGAAGCGCCGCTGGCGTAGATCTGGCTGAAGATCCAGTCCGGGGTCGGGCGGCCGGTCCAGTAGCACATGCAGAAGGGCTTCTTGGCCCAGACGTCGATCCAGTAGCCGTCGTTGGATTCGCGCACCACTTTCAGGTTGATGCCGGCCTGGCGGGCGCTCTCCTCGAACAGCACGCCGGCGTCCACCGCCCCGGCGAACGCGGCGTCGGCACTGCTGATGGCGATGTCCAGGCTGCCGAGCCCGGCCTGCTTGAGGTAGAAGCGCGCCTTGTCCGGGTCGTACTGGCGCTGCGGCAGCTCGCTGTTGAAGTACTTCTGCTGGGCGCCGATGGGGTGGTCGTTGCCGACACTGCCGTGGCCACGCAGAATCGACTTCACCCACTGCTCGCGGTCCACCGCGTACTTCAGGGCGAGGCGCACGTTGTTGTCCTGGAAGGGACTGGCGGTGGCGATCATCGGCATGGTGGCGTGGTTCAGGCCGGTCACTTCGGCGATCCGCACCTTGTTGCTGCGCTGCAGCAGCGAGAGGGTCTTGATCTCCACCCGGTTGATCACATTGACCTTGCCGGTGAGCAGGGCGTTCTGCCGCGCGACCGAGTCGGCCACCGCGATCAGCTCGGCTTCGTCCACATGGGCCCTGCCCGGCTTCCAGTAGTTCGGGTTGCGCACCACGAAGGCCCGCACGCCGGGGTTGTATTCCTTGAGCATGTAGCCGCCGGTGCCGACACCGGAGCGCCAGTCCACCTGCCCGTCGGCACCACGGGGCAGGATGCCCAGGTGGTAGTCGCTCATCAGCACCGGGAAGTCGGCGTTGCCGCCCTTGAGGCTGACCCGCAGGGTGCTGTCGTCCAGCGCCTTCACTTCGTCGATCTGCGCGACGATGGATTTCGACAGGGACTTGGAGCCTTCCATGCGGTGATAGTCGAGGGTGGCGACCACGTCGTCGGCGACGAAGGGCTTGCCGTTGTGGAACTGCACGCCGCCGCGCAGCTTGAAGGTCCAGACCTTGGCGTCCGGCGTGGACTCCCAGGATTCCGCCAGCTCGGGGATGGCGTTGCCGGCGCTGTCGATCTCCACCAGGTTGCCGCGCAGGGCCTGGCTCAACAGCATCATGAAGTCATCCTCGGCCAGGCCCGGGTCCAGGCTGTCGGTGGTCGACGCCCCCGCCAGGCCGAATACCAGCCGTCCGCCTTTCTTCGGCTCGGCGAAGGCCGGCAACGGCAAGCCGTTGAGCATCATCCCCGCCCACAGCAGGCCTACGGTGCCTTTCACCAGCTCACGACGGGTTACGCCGAAGCGCTCGTCCCCAGGTTGCTTTTCCTTCATTCCACACCTCGCAAGACACAAGTTTTTTTGTACGACCGTACAAGCGCAATCCGGAAAAGCACCTACGGTCTGTTAGTGTTCAGTGTTGTGGCGAATGCACCATCAGTGTGCGTCTTGTGCTCAGCACATCTGTACAGTCGTACAATAATTATCAGAAGGTATTTGGACTTGCAAGGGATTTTTTGTACGACTGTACAGAAGGCAGGAGAAAGCGCGCCCGGTGCGAGGCGGCAGCGGCGCGGGAGAGGAAACGACACGGGCGGAGAAGGACCGTGCAGTCACGCTTCGGCGGGAAAAACATCATCCTTAGTAGTGACTTTCAATATCACTACTTTGTCCGTTACCTCGCCCTCCCCTGATTGATTAGCTTGCCCTCGCCGACAACAAGAACAGCAGGGGCCACGCTGCATGACTGCAAGAACAAGACACACCCGTTTCCGCCATCACGCACTCTTCATCGCCGTCACCCTGGCCTACTCGGCCAGCTCCCAGGCGGTCAGCTTCAACATTGGTGAAGTCGAGGGCCAGTTCGACTCGTCGCTCTCGGTGGGCGCCAGCTGGTCGATGCGCAGCGCCGACCCGGACCTGATCGGTGCCAACAACGGCGGCGACGGGCTGAGCCAGACCTCCGACGACTCGCACCTGAACTTCAAGAAGGGCGAGACCTTCTCGAAGATCTTCAAGGGCATCCACGACCTCGAACTCAAGTACGGCGACACCGGCGTGTTCCTGCGCGGCAAGTACTGGTACGACTTCGAGCTGAAGGACGAGAACCGCCCGTTCAAGCCCATCGAGGACAGCGGCCGCAAGGAAGGCGCCAAGTCCGCCGGCGCGCAGCTGCTGGACGCCTTCGTCTACCACAACTACCTCATTGCCGACCTGCCTGGCTCCGTGCGCCTGGGCAAGCAGGTGGTGAGCTGGGGCGAGAGCACCTTCATCCAGAACGGCATCAACGCGATCAACCCCATCGACGTGTCGGCCTTCCGCCGCCCCGGCGCCGAGGTCAAGGAAGGCCTGATCCCGGTGAACATGTTCTATGTCTCCCAGAGCCTGACTGACAGCCTGTCCGCCGAAGCCTTCTATCAGCTGGAGTGGGACCAGACCGTCGTCGACAACTGCGGCACCTTCTTCTCCCAGCCCGACGTGGTGGCCGACGGCTGCACCAACAACCTGGCGGTGCTGTCCCCGGCCTTGGCGCCCTTTGGCCCGGCCTTCGGCTACCAGACCACCCGCGAAGGCGTGATCGTGCCGCGTGGCGCTGACCGCGACGCCCGTGACGGCGGCCAGTTCGGCGTGGCCATGCGCTACATGTTCGAGCCGCTGGACACCGAGTTCGGCGCCTACTTCATCAACTACCACAGCCGCGCGCCGATCTTCAGCGTGCAGGCGGCGGACCAGGCCACCTACCAGCGCTCCCTCGGCATCCTGGCCGGCGCTTCGAATCCGGCGGTACCCGGCCCGGCTCGCCAGGGCGTGGCCATCGCCAACGTGGCGGCAGGCAGCAACTATTTCATCGAGTACCCGGAAGACATCCGTCTCTACGGCCTGAGCTTCTCCACCACGCTGCCCACCGGCACCGCCTGGAGCGGCGAAGTCAGCTACCGGCCCAATGCTCCGGTGCAGCTCAACACCACCGACCTGCTGTATGGTGGCGTGCGCGGCCTGGCGCAGTTCGGCGGGCCGTTCGCGGCGTTCTCCAACTTCTCCGTGCTCGGCGGCGATCCGGCGTCCATCCCCGGCAGCACCCTGGCCGGCTACGACCGCAAGGAAATCACCCAGCTGCAGACCACCTTCGTGCACTTCTTCGACCAGGTGATGGGTGCCGAGCGCCTGACCCTGGTGGGCGAAGTGGGCGTGACCCGTGTGGGCGGCATGGAAAGCACCAGCCAGGCCCGCTATGGCCGCGACCCGGTGTTCGGCCCGGGCGAGCTGCCGAACAACACCTGCCCCGCCATCAACGCCGGCACCGTCGGCCCCAATGGCGAGAACGTCAGCAAGTACTGCAACGACGACGGCTTCACCACCAGCACCTCCTGGGGTTACCGCGCCCGCGCCGTGTGGGACTACAACGACGTGTTCGCCGGGGTGAACCTGAAACCGAGCATCGCCTGGTCCCATGACGTCGACGGCTACTCCCCCGGCCCCGGCGGCAACTTCGAGGAAGGCCGCAAGGCCGTGAGCCTGGGCCTGGATGCCGACTACCAGAACACCTACACCGCCAGCCTGTCCTACACCGACTTCTTCGGTGGCGACTTCAACACCTCGATCGACCGCGACTTCCTGGCGCTGAGCCTCGGGTTGAGCTTCTAAGTAACGAATTCCACGAGGAATAGACCGATGACCACGACCCGTACCCTCCTGACCACCGGTGCGCTGGCCTTGAGCCTGCTGGCTACCAGCGTGATGGCCAAGGTTTCCCCCGATGAAGCCGCCCAACTGGGCACCAGCCTGACCCCCATGGGTGCCGAGAAGGCCGGCAATGCCGATGGCAGCATCCCCGCCTGGACCGGCGGCCTGGCGAGCAACGCCGGCGCTGTGGACGCCAAGGGCTTCCTGGCCGACCCGTTCGCCGATGAGCAGCCGCTGTTCACCATCACCGCCGCCAACGCCGAGCAATACAAGGACAAGCTGTCCGCCGGCCAGATGGCGATGTTCAAGCGCTACCCGGACAGCTACAAGATCCCGGTGTACAAGACCCACCGCACCGCCGCCCTGCCGGACGACGTCTACTCGCTGGTCAAGACCAGCGCCCTGAACACCGAAAGCGTGGGCGGCGGCAACGGCCTGAAGGGTTTCGCCGACAGCCGCTACTACGCCTTTCCCATGCCCAAGACCGGCGTCGAAGTGGTCTGGAACCACACCACCCGCTACCGGGGCGGCAACATCAAGCGCCTGATGACCCGCGTGCAACCGCAGGTCAACGGTTCCTACAGCATGGTGCACTTCGAGGATGAGGTGTCCTATCCGGGCAACCTCGCCGACCAGGCCCCGGGCAAGGCGGACAACATCCTCTTCTACTTCATCCAGCGGGTAACCGCGCCTTCGCGCCTGGCCGGCAACGTACTGCTGGTCCACGAGACCATCGACCAGGTCAGCGAACCGCGCATGGCCTGGCTCTACAACGCCGGCCAGCGCCGCGTGCGCCGCGCCCCGCAGGTGGCCTATGACGGCCCGGCCACCGCCGCCGACGGCATGGCCACCTCCGACAACTACGACATGTACAACGGCGCGCCGGATCGCTACGACTGGAAGCTGGTGGGCAAGAAGGAGATGTACATCCCCTACAACGCCTACAAGCTGGATTCGCCGCGGCTGACCTACGACCAGATCATCAAGCCGGGCCATATCAACCAGGACCTGACCCGCTACGAACTGCACCGCGTCTGGGAAGTGGTGGGCACGCTGAAGCCGGGCGAGCGCCACATCTACGCCACCCGCCACATGTACTTCGACGAGGACAGCTGGCAGCTGGCCCTGGTGGACCACTACGACGGGCGTGGCCAGCTGTGGCGCGTGGGTGAAGGTCACATCCAGCAGTACTACAACGCCAAGGTGCCCGGCTACACCGCCGAAGCGCTGTACGACGTGATCTCCGGCCGCTACTCGGTGGTGGGCCTGAAGAACGAGGAAAAGCGCAGCCTGGAGTTCGGCTTCAAGGCCACCGCCTCCGCCTACACCCCGGCCGCCCTGCGCCAGGCCGGCGTGCGCTGATCCAAACCTTCTGCATTCGACGCGTTCAGGCGGCCTTCGGGCCGCCTTTTTTTATTTTTCGCAGAGACTCGGGGGAAGGTACGGTTCATGCCGGTTGAGAGATTCGGTGTGGAGCGTGCTTGGAGATGGGGTGTTCGGTTCATTGCCGAGTGTGCCTCGGCTTTCTGTTTCGCCTTCCCGGGCGACTCCCTTTGGCAGTCGACGGAGTGCCGCCCACCCCAAAGGAAGCAAAGGGCTTGCCCCGACATCCGGGTTTGGCTTCGCCAAACTCCCCTCTCTCCATCCTTGCGCCGGGGGCCCGCCGCGAAGGGCCATCCATGGCCCTGCGCGGCTCTCGCGGCATCCATGCCGCTCGTCCCCCTCTGCAAGGATTCCACTCGGCCTACTGAAGGGGCGCTTTGCGCGGCGTCATCTCCTCTGCTTCGTGTCAGACACCGATCAGGCAGCAGCATCGTAGGATGGGTTGAGTGCAACGATACCCATCAACCCGAGCCAACACGCGCCCCACTCACACCAACCCCAACTCCTTCGCCCGCACCAGGGCCTGGGTCCGGCGCTCCACCCCGAGCTTGAAGTTGATGCGCTGGGCATGGGTCTTCACCGTGTGCAGGGAGATGAACAGCGCCTCGGCTATCTGCTGGTTGGCCAGCCCCTGGGCCACCAGCTTGAGCACTTCCATTTCCCGTCGGGTGAGCAGCGCGACCGGTTCGCCGTCACCGCGAGAGGCATCCCCGGCCCAGCGCATCAGTGCCGGGCTGCGCAGGGCGAAGGCCCGTTCGGCACTGGCCAGGCCCAGTTGCCGGGCCAGGGCCAGGGTGTCCAGCAGCAGCTGCTTGGCCTGGCCGGGCTTGTTCGAGGCGTAGAGCCCCTCCACCAGGCTGAAGCCAACCTCGCAGGCCACCACCCGCCGGCCCTCCGCCAGTGCCCGGGCATGCAGGGCGGTCAGTTCCGGCAGCGCCTGGTCCAGGTCGCCGACGGCCAGGCGCGCCTGCAGTTGCAGCAGGCGCAGGCCCAGGTGCAACTCGGGTGCGCCGTAGGGGGAGGTATTCAGCATCGACGCCGGCATCGAACGCAGGACCTTGTCCGCCTGGGCCGCGCGGCCCTGGCTGAGCCACAGGCGCGCGCGGGCGCGCAGGAGGTGCCCACGGTACAGCGCCTCGTCGACGTGGCTGAAGTGCATGAAGCGTTCCGCGTCGGCGATACGTTGGTAGGCGGCATCCGGATCGCCCTGCAGGGCGTCCAGTTCGGCCAGGCCCAGGTAGCCCCAGAACGCCGCCGGGTCACCGCAATCCAGGGCTTCCTGCTGGCCCGACTGGAACTCGCGGGCCGCTTCCGGGTAGCGCCCCTGCTGCGTCAGCAGCATCGCGCGGCGCAGTTGCACGCGCCCGCGCATGGGGCTCGGTTCATTGTCCCAGGCCTGGGTGAGCTCGCTGTACAGGCGCTTGAGCAGAGTTTCGGCGCGCAGCAGTTCACCGCGGATCTCCAGCAACTTCACATGGCCCAGGACCAGCACGGCCTCCATGGCCAGGCTGGCGTGCTGGCGCGCTTCCTTGGTGGCGGCGCGGTTGAGTTCCGCGGCCTCGTCCAGGCGTCCGTCGATCAACGCCTGCTCGACCTGCAAGGCGCGGGAGAACAGGCGTTGGCCCCAGGAACGCGACGACAGTTCGGCCAGCGCCTCGGCCAGCAGTTCGCGGGCACGCTCGGGCTGCCCACGGTGAAAGGCCAGGTTGCCGTGGAGGGCTTTCCACTGGGCCACCAGCTCGTGCTGGCGGCGGACATCGCCCTGGGGCAGGAAGTCGCCCAGCCGTTCGGTGTACGCCTCGGCTTCGTCCAGCCGGCCGCTGAGCATCAGGGTCCAGGCATTGAGCACGGTCAGTCGCGGGGTACTGGTCAGCAGCTCCGCAGGGAGCTCACGGCGCAGGTTCATCAGCTCCATCAAGCTGCGACCCTGCAGCAGCAGGTCGTTGGAATAGCGCTGCATCAGGCTGGCCGCCACGTCCATCTGCCCGGCCTTGACCGAGTACTCCAGCGCCTGACGCACCTTGTCCTGGCCCAGGTACCACTGGCAAGCCCGGCGAAACACGGCCTTGACCATGGGCTCCGGTAACTGGCCGGCAAGCACCCGGGCCTGTACCGGCTGCATCTGGAACGAATAGCCACCCTCCCCGGCCGGCTCGATGAACAAGCCGCAGTTCACCAGCTGCTCCAGCAGTCGCGCGCCCTCCCCGGCGCCCAGCAACTGTTCGCAGAGCGCGGCGTCGAACTGCGGCAGCAGGGCCAGGGTGAACAGGGCCTGGCGCCAATCCTCGGGCAACTCGTCGAGCACCTCGCTGCGCAGGTAGCCCAGCACCAGCGGATGATCCGGGTCGAACGCCACGGAGCCGCCAGTGGGGCCCTGGCTCAGCAGGTGCAGGCGGATGCCGGCGCACCACCCCCGGGTATCCCGATGCAGGTGATCGATGGCGTCCCGGGGCCAGCGACCGGCGAGCAGCATCACCAACTCCTGGAGATCGAACGCCAGCTCGCCGGCCCCCAGCTCGAACAGGTCGCCATCCAGCAGCAGCCGGGCCAGTTGCAGTTCGGGCCGGCGGCGGCTGGCGATCCACCAGGCGACATGGCGCGGCGAAGACTGGATCAGGTCATTGAGCAGCTCATCCAGCTCGCGGTCGGGAAAGCGCGGGTAGTCGTCCAGTACCACCCAGAGCCCGCCGCTGACCATGGCCAGCTGTTGGCACACCCCCGCCCAACTGGCATCAGGTGCTTCCAGGGCAACGGCCAGGCGCTCCAGCAAGTCCTGCCGGCCAAGGCGCTTGCCGTTCAGTTCGAGGAATACCGCGCGACAAGACGCCGGGCGCTGTTGCAGGCACTCCTTCAGCAATACGCTCTTGCCACTGCCGGCGGGCGCGCAGAGCAGGCGCAGGCGGCAATCGGCCTGGAGCAGCGAATCGCGCAGGCGCGGACGGACAAGATGATCAGGGGGTAGACGGAAGGACACGGCATCCCGATGGGGCGGTGGGAAGGATGAAGCCATGGGCGAATTGTTCTTCTTGTAGGGAAACGGATTGCTTGGCCCAGGCCCCGTTGCCGACTCCTTCCCTGGGGTCACGACGGCCTGGCGCAGATGCTCGCGATTTTAGCGGGAAAGCCCGGCGTGCGGGTGTCTCCGGTCAGCTCGCGGGTGGTTTTTTTAACGCTTTGCGGTCAGGGCTGGATACCGGCGGGGAACGCATGGCTGCCCAGGACCTCGCCATCCACGGTCTTGCCGTAAAAACCCTGGTCGGAGGCGTGGAAGGCCTTCGCGGTGTTGGCCAGGTTGCCGTCGTACCGGGGGTCCTGCGGCCGCTCGCGGCTGTTTATGTAGGCGGCCACATCCCAGGCCTGCTGGACATCGAGCTGGACGCCCTTGCCCAGCGGCATGTTCTCGTAGATGAAGGTCGCGGCGGTGTTCACCCGGTGCATGCCGGCGCCCCAGTTGTAGGAATCGCCGCCCCACAGCGCCGGGATCACCGCCACATCGGCCATCTTGCGCCCCTGCCCCTGGTCGCCATGGCACACGGCGCAATGCTGCCCATAGACCTGCTGGCCGCGCTCCGGCGACGGCGCCTGGAGCGGCGCCGCCAACGCGGCGAAGGCGCGACCCGGCATCTGGTCGCGACCGGCCATTTTCACCCGATCGGCCAAGGGGCCGGGCAGCACGAAGGATTCTTCCCGCCCGCCCAGCTGGAGTTGCTGGTCGCTGAGTTCGGGCACCGGCTTGTCGCGCTGGCCGAACATGTCCAGCAGCCCGCCCATCAGCAGCCAGTAGGAATACGCGGACATGGCCACCAGCTCCGGCGAATCCAGGGCCGGGGCCTTGCCATTCATCGAGTAGTTGAAGCAGCCCTGGATCCGTTCGGCGAAGTTGTTCACCCGGTTGTCCTTCGCCCGGAACGCCGGATAGGCCAGGTAGGCCGCCCACATCGGCGCCGCATAGGCCTTGGAGCCGGCGTCCAGGTGACAGTTGGTGCAGTTGAGCTGGTTGCCCACGTAGCGCCCCTTGAGCTGCTGCGTATCGACGAACAGTTCATAGCCCCGGCGCACCTTGTCGCCGAACGCGCCCTCAGGGATCCGCGACAGTTCCCGTGGCACGAAGTAGAGGGTATCGGCGGCCTTGGCCTGTGCCGCGACTTCCTCCTGCATGTCCGGGTAGGCCGCCAGCGCCGGCAGCGCGACGCAGCAGAGCAACGCGAGGCAAAGCTTCTCGATTCCCATGCCCGTCTCCTCAGCGAATGCCGGCCAGGTAGCTGGCCAGGGCCTGGATGTCCTGCGCGCTCAGGCGCCCGGCGATGGCGCCCATCATGTTGTCCGGGTCGCCTTTGCGCTGGCCCTTCTGCCAGGCCAGCAGTTGCGCGGCCAGGTACTCGGCGCGCTGCCCGGCGAGGCGCGGGAAAGGTCCGCCGCCCACGGCCGAGGGGCCATGGCAGCTGTAGCAGGCGGGAATGGAGCGGGACAGGTCGCCCTGGTAGTAGAGCCGCTCGGCGGGGGACCCGTTGCTGAACTGGCCGCGCAGCTGGAGCTTCGGCGTATCGCCCAGGGCGGCGAAGTAGGCCAGCACCGGCTTGCGCTGCTGCGGGTCGGCGTTGCCCTGCGCCATGGGGGTCATCAGCGGATTACTGCGGCGACCGCTGATGAAGTTCTCGATCTGCGCGTCCAGGTACGCTTCGGAAAGCCCGGCCAGCGCCGGCCCCAGGGCGGTGCCCTCGCCGTGCTGGCCGTGACACGCCACGCAGGGCTGGGCGCCCTTGGGCATCTCCAGCGCCATGACGGGGCTGGCCATCAGCACCAGCCAGGCGACTGCCGCGTTCGCGTAGGACATCCCGCCCTCCTGCTTTCATCCGTTCAGGGTTCCAGAAGCGTAGGCGATCGACGGAAAAGCACGAACAGCCCGCTGGCGACCGGGCTAGGGCCGATCACCGCCGATAAACCAGCGGTAATAGGGATTCTCCCCGTCGCTGCGGGTCACCTCGCGCATCTCCCGGGCCCAGGCCTGGCGATTGCCGTTGTAGGCGTGGAGCATCAGGCCATAGAAGCGGCCCAACTCGCGCCAGTCATCCTCCACCGCCCCACGCAGGCCGGCGTCCGCATTCAGCAAGGGCGGCGGCACACGCAGGGCCAGCAGCTCCGGCAATACCCGGGTGATTTCCTTGGGCCTTACCCAGGGGGCGTACTCGATGCGCGGCCGGTCGTCGGTCACCGCTGGCGCGTCACCGGCGTAGCGCACCAGCCCCGCCCGGTCGGTCACCCAGGTGGCCAGCAAGGCGCTCACCGAATCCACGCCGACCTCCGCCAGGGCCGCCGCGACCTGGGGCTGCGAGAAGCGTTGGCGGATGCGCGGTACATCCAGCTCCAGGGGTTCCAGCGAGCCGATCAGCAGCATCTCGTGGAATTCGGTGGTCCACAGCGACGCATAGGGGAACACCTCGAGGAAGCTGCGTACCAGGGAGCGGCTGTCCTCGCCGTTCTGGGTCGGCAACGGCAGCCACTGGGCCACCAGCCCGCTCGGTTCCAGCCGGTTGGCGGCCAACTGGTAGAAGTCCCGCGAGTAGAGATTGACCACGCCCGCGGCCGAGGGTGGCGGCGGTTCCAGGGTGATCAGGTCGTAACGCTGTTCGCTGCGCAGCAGCTCACGGCGGCCATCGCGCAGACGGATGTCCAGGCGCGGGTCGTTGCGCGCATCGAAGTTGCCCTTGAACAGATCGGCCGCGGCGAGCACCTCCGGCAGCAACTCGGCCACCACCGGTTGTTGCAGCCCCGGATAGCGCAGCATGGCGCCGGCGGTAATGCCGGTACCGAAGCCGATGACCAGCGCCGAGCGCGGCTCTTCGCGATGGATCAGCAGCGGCAGCAGCGCCTGCAGGCGCATGTAGCGCAACGAGGGCATGGCATCGCCCGTATTGGATACGCCCTGGATGTAGAGACGGCTGAACTCCCGCCCCGGCCGCCCCTGGGTGACCACGGCCACCGTGCCGCCCCTGCCCTCTTCATAGAAGGCGAGCTGGCCATTGCGCGCACCGGGCAGCAAGTCCGCCAGGCGTTGAGGCGGCGTCAGCACCCCGATCACCAGCGTCGCCAGGGCCACCGTGAGGATCGCGCCGCGCATGCCCCGGCGGACGCCCTCTCCGCGCCAGGCGGCCAGGCAGCCCACCAGCGCCGCGACCAGGGCGAGTACCGCCAGGGTGCGCACCAGGCCGACGGCGGGTACCAGCACGAAACCGGTGAGCATTACCCCGGCGATGCCGCCCAGGGTGTTCAACGCCACCACCGCACCGACATCACGGCCAACGTGCCCGCTGTCCACCGAGAGCCGCAGTGCCAGCGGAAAGGCCGCGCCCAGCAAGGTGGTGGGGAGGAACACCATGCTCAGGGCCGCCGTGGCGAAACGCGCGCACATGCCGGCCAGCTCATTGCCGGTGGCCTGCAGCACGAGCAGCTCCATCTGCGTCTGCGCCACCACCAGCCAGCGGCCGAGGCCGGCCACCTGCAGTAGGGCGAGTAATCCGGCACTGGCGATCAGCAGGCCGAACAGGCCCCAGGGATCGCCGATGCGGTCGGCGCGTCGGGCATACAGGGCGCTGCCCAGCACCAGCCCGGTCAGGTAGGTGGCGAGCACCATGGCGAAGGCGAAGGTGCGCGTGCTCATGAACTGCACGATGGACTGGCTCCAGACCACTTCGTAGCCCAGGGCCACGCCACCGGCCACGCAATACAGGGCGATGGCCAGACGTGCCGCCGGCGAACGGGGCGCCCGCGCGGCTTCCGGGGCCTGGGCCGGCACCTCCTCGCCGCGGCGCGCCAGCGAGGCGCCGGCGGCGGCCAGCAGGTTCAACGCGGCCGCCGCCAGGGCGCTGCCGGTCACGCCCAGTTGCGGCAGCAGGACAAAGGCCGCCAGCAGGGTGCCGGCGATGGCCCCGGCGGTATTGGCGGCATAGAGCCGGCCACCCGCCTCGCCCAACTGGCCCTCTGCCGGGGTCAGCGCGCGGACCAGTACCGGCAAGGTGCCGCCCATGAGGAAGGCCGGCAGCCCCACCAGCACGAAGGGCAACAGCCAGGCGAGCAGGCCGACCTTGTCTTCCAGGCGGGCGAACAGGCCGGCGGCATTGGCCAGGGCCAGCGTGGCGCCGACGCCGAGCAGCGCCACCGCCAGTTCGAGAAAGGCGTACAGCCGCACGGGGTGGCGCAAGCGGTCGGCCCAGCGGCCGAAGACCAGCCCGCCCAAGGCGAGCCCGGCGAAGAAGGCGCTGATGCCGGTGGTGACGGCGTAGACCTCCACCCCCACCACCAGGGACAGTTGCTTGACCCAGAGCACCTGATAGACCAGAGCCGCACCGCCCGAGATGAACAACAGGACGGTAGGAATCAGCATCTGCAGGGGAACCCGCTTGCGGGCATCGTCACCAACCCGGGCGCGGGAGCGCATACGGGACGAACTGGCGGCTGAAGACATCGACTGGGCCTTAGCGGATCGAACGCTCCGCGCAAACGGGGAAAAGGACGGCGCCCGCACAGGGCGGGCGCCGGGGTAACGCATTACTGTTGTTGCTTCATCTTCTCTTCGATCTTCTTGTCCACATCGGAGCGGATCTGGTCGATGCTGAAGCTCGCCGGACGCTGGCTCGGCGGGTACTCGACGAAGGTCTGCAGGAACTTCGCGGCCTTCTGGGTGCCCTGGAAGAGCAGGTAATCGTTCTTGGTCAGCCAATCGTAGTACTGGTCGGAGACGATATCCGCCCGCTCGAAGGGGTCCATCCTCAGGTTGAACAGCTTGGGCACCCGCAGGCAGGTGAAGGGCTCGCTCCAGACCTGCAGCCCGCCCGGCGCGCGCTGTTCGCACCAGACGATCTTCCAGGGACCGAAACGCATGCCCACCAGCTCGGCGTCGTCGTTGAAGTAATAGAACTCGTTGCGGGCGCTCTTGTCGGTCTTGCCGGTCAGCATGTCCAGCTGGTTGTAGCCATCCAGGTGCACCTTGAAGCTCTTGCCGCCCAGGTCGGTGCCCTTGAGCAGGCGCTCCTTGATATCGGTGTCCCCCACCGCCGCCAGCAGCGTGGGGAACCAGTCGAGGCCGGAGAACATCTCGGTGGAGATCGAGGCGGGCTTGACCTTGCCCGGCCAACGGATCATCGCCGGCACCCGGTAGGCGCCTTCCCAGTTGGAGTTCTTCTCGTTACGGAACGGCGTGGTCGCCGCATCCGGCCAGGACCACTGGTTCGGGCCGTTGTCGGTGGTGTAGACGACTATGGTGTTGTCGGTGACTTTCAGGTCATCGAGGGCCTTGAGCAGCTTGCCCACGTCACCGTCGTGCTCGAGCATGCCGTCGGCGTAATCGTTGCCGAGCATGCCGCTCTGCCCTTTCATCGAGTCGCGTATGTGGGTGAATGCGTGCATGCGGGTGGTGTTCATCCAGACGAAGAACGGCTTGTCGGCCTTGACCTGCCTGTCGATGAAGTTGATGGCGGCCTGGGTGGTCTCGTCGTCGATGGTTTCCATGCGCTTGCTGTTCAGCGCGCCGGTGTCCTCGATCTTGCCGTCGGCGCTGGACTTGATCACGCCGCGCGGCGAGGCGGCCTTGACGAAGGCCGCGTCATCCTTGGGCCAGTAGGGACGCTCTGGTTCCTCTTCGGCATTGAGGTGGTAGAGGTTGCCGAAGAATTCGTCGAAACCATGGTTGGTGGGCAGGTACTCGTCGCGGTCGCCCAGGTGGTTCTTGCCGAACTGGCCAGTGGCGTAGCCGTGGGATTTCAATGCCTGGGCGATGGTGACATCGCGGGCCTGCAGGCCCACCGGCACGCCGGGCATGCCCACCTTGGACAGGCCGGTGCGCAGGATCGCCTGGCCGGTGATGAAGGTGGAACGCCCGGCGGTGCAGCTGTTCTCCGCGTAGTAGTCGGTGAACATCATGCCTTCCTTGGCGATGCGGTCGATGTTCGGCGTCTGGTAGCCCACCACACCCTTGCCATAGGCACTGATGTTGGTCTGGCCGATGTCGTCACCGAAGATCACCAGGATGTTGGGTTTGTCCGCGGCGCTGGCGATGCCCGCGCCGAGGACGGTGGTCGCCGCCAGCGCGACCGTTGTTAACCAGTTCCTACTGCGTTTCATATGGCCTTTCTCCGTCTCACGTTGCTGTCGTTTCCACGACTACGTGCACGAGAGCGTCCGACTGCCCGGCTGGGTCCCTGTGCTCCTGCGGATGTCCTCGTCAGGGGTGGTCAGTTGTTTTCAAAGGGGTAGACACGGCTCCACTCCTTCGCCATGTCCACCACTGTCCAGTTGCCTTGCTTGGCCGCATCCAGCGCCTTGTCCAGGCGGCCGACCTTGCTTTCGCGGTCATAGGCCCATTCGCGCTTGGCGTCGGTGTGATGCACCAGCCCGGCGAAGCGCTTGCCGCGCCCGGCCATGGTCCACTGGAGCATCTGCAGGTCGCCGTCGGAGTTGCCGAAGGCAAGGATCGGCCGGCGACCGATGACCTGTTCGATGCTCACCGGCTTGCCCGGCCCGTCGTCGTTGTGGGCGAGCTGGGGCAGGCGCTGGATCGACAGCTTGCCGTCCTGGTCCTGGAACTCGCTCTGGAAGGTGGTACCGATCACCTGTTCCGGTGGGATGCCGTAGACCTCCTCGGCAAACGCCCTCATGAAGGCCACCTCGCCACCAGAGACGATATAGGTCTTGAAGTCGTTGGCCCGCAGGAAGCGCAGCAGTTCCAGCATCGGCTGGAAGACCATTTCGGTGTAGGGCTTGCCGCTCTTCGGGTGCACGGCATTGGCCAGCCAGCTGCGGCTCTGGTCGATGAAGGCCTCGGTCGCCATGCCCGAATGGGTGGCGGCGATGATCTTCATCAGCCCTTCCATGCCGCTGTCGGCCAGGGCTTTCTGGTCGCCTTCGAGCACCGCCTTGAAGGGCTGCTGCTCCTTCCACTCCGGGTGCTGCGGCGCCAGGCGCTTGACCTCGTCCAGGGCGAACAGCACCTCGAAGTACATGGGCTGCTCGCTCCACAGGGTGCCGTCGTTGTCGAACACCGCGATGCGCTCGGCCGGAGGGACGTAGTCCTTGCTGCCCTCGTCCGTCACCGCGCTGACGAAGGCCAGGATGGCCTGACGCGATGGGCCATCCTTCCACGACGGCAGCGGGACGGCCGCCTGGGCCAGCAAGGGCAGGACCAGGAGCAGGCTGAACCACCAGCGCAAACGGTAAAGGGGAGATGACTGGCTCATGTGACGTCCTTGCTGAGTTGGCTTTTGCCTGGCCCGACCGGGTCAGGGATTCAGCGGTTTCAATCCATGCCGCGTACGAACTGCCTGTTTCCTCGCGGTTACCGCACGCCGCACATCCGGCAATGCCTCTGTCAGGTCGGCGACTGCTTGACTGTCAGCCTGTTCCGCGCCAAAGCGCGATTTGAAGAAGGCTAGCAAACGATTTGCAATAAGGTCGGGTAGCGGTCGGGAAAAATCCGACAGTGTCCTATCCCCCGTGCTGCGACGAACCCACAGGTAGAGGCCACCCAGTTGCGCCGGCCTGGCCGCCAGCTGCCGGCGGGCGAGTTCCCAGGCATGTTCGGCGGAGTCCAGCCGCGCCCGCTGGCGGGCCAACCGCCAGTGCCGCAACCGGCCCAGAGCGGCTCGGTACCAGGGACGACCGAAATAGGCGAGCACGGCCACCAGCACGAGCAGCACGCACAACAGCAGCCAGTGGCCGGCGATTTTCACCCGGGCTTTCTGGCCCAGGTCACGCAGGTCCTGGCTGATGGAAAAGGGCGCCTGGTAGGTGCCCTGCTCCGCCGTCAGCTGCACCGCCGGCACCGAGGCGGTCTGGGCTTCTCCGGTTGTCGCGTCCCACCATTTCAGTTCGATGGCGGGCAGGCTGTGCTCGCCCGGCTTGTCGATCACATAGGTGACGGAATCTTCCCTGGCGCCGCCGGTAATGCCGCCGCGACCGTCGCTGATCGGTTGCACCTTCGGGGTCTGCACATAGCGCTTGAGGCCCTCCACTTCGGCGAACTGCGGGGGCGGGAGCAGCATGGCCTGGGCGCCTTCGGCCTCCACCTCGAGGCGGCGGGTGATGCTGTCGCCAACACGCAAGGGGTCGTGGGAGCGCTGGATTTCCTGGGTGAAGTCAAGGCTATTGGCCACCAGCCTGTGCTCGTCGCCGGCGCCCGCCAGGGGCTTGGCGGTAAAGCCCAGGGGCTGGCTTTTCAGTTTCATCGGACCACTGGCCTGGCCTGGCTGGACCTGGAATTCCAGCGCCGGGATCTCGAAGCGTTGCGCCACTTGCGGGGTGATCTGGTAGGTGAAGCGCAGGCCGAAGAAGGTCTTCCCGTCCTGCTGCTGGGTAAGGTGCTGCGCCTCGCCGCCGGGGGCATTCACCAAGGCACCCGGCAGGTCGAGCCTGGGCAGGATCGGAGCGGCGGTGAACCAGGTATCCACCAGTAGGTCCACCTCCATGTTCAGGCTGCCGCCCACCATGACGCCGTCCGCCGGCACCAGGCGGTTCTGCACCCGCACCTCGGGTTCGGCGGCCAGCCCCAGCACGGGCAGGCACAGCAGCAACCACGCCAGCCAGCGTTTCATGGCCTGCCCTCCCCGGCTTGTCGGCGCGCGGTTTCCTGGAGCATGAACTTGCGCTTGAGGAACTGCGCCGGCGAGGTGGTGAGGTTGTTCAACCAGACCTGATCGGAGGCGGCCTTGGCCTTGTCCTGCTGCACCGCCTTGCCGCCCTTGGAAGGTGTCTGGTCTTCCACCACCTTGTCGGGCTTTTCATTTGGCGTGCCCGCCTCCTGCTGGTCTTCGTAGTCCTTCAGCAGGGCCTCAGCCAGGGCCAGGTTGGCGCTGGCCTCGGGAAAGGCCGGCTGCTTGGCCAGGGCCTGCTTGTAGGCGGCGATGGCCTCGGGGAACTTGAACAGGCGGACATAGGTGTTGCCGAGGTAGAAATACGCTGGCGCCGTGTCCAGCCGGCCGAAACTGGCCAGGGCAGCGTCGAAGTCCGCCGCGTTGTAGGCCGCGAGGCCCTTCCAGTAGGGGTCGGTGAAGTGCGCCGCGGCCTGGGGGTAGTGCTCATGCTCGAAGGCCCAGCGGCCCTGCTGGTCCGGGGTGAAGAGGGCGTCCGCCAGGGCGCCGGCCCGTGCCGCCTCGGGCGCACCGCCCAGCGCCACGGCCAGCAGCAGGCCCCCCAGCCAGTGCACCCGCCAGCCCCGCCGCAGGCAAAACAGAGCGATCAGCGCCAGGGGCCAGCAGAGCCAGTAGCCGGCGTCCTTCCAGTGCACCTCCTCGCCGTCGCCCTGCACCGCCTGGAAGTGCCGCTGGGCGTGGAGTTCGATCCAGTCCAGGTCGTCATCGTCGAGGGTCAGGCTGCCCAGGGGGGCATCGGCGGCGGCGGCGAGGCGCTTGAGGCCTTCGGCGTCGAAGCGGCCCTCCACCGGCCGGCCGTCGGCGCTGATCCGTGGCTTGCCCTGGGTGTCGCGCACCAGGCCCCCATCCTGGCTCCCCACCGCCAGCACCAGGACCTGCAGGTCGCTGCCGGCGAGGCGCTTGCCAATGGCGTCGAACTGGCTGGCGTCGGCGCCATCGGTGAGCAGCACCAGGGTACCCGGGGTACGTTCCGCGTCGAGCAGCTTGCGCGCCTGCTCCACCGCACCCAGCACGTCCTTGCCCGGTTGCACCATGAGGTCGGTGGCCAGGGCCTGGACGAAGGTATCCAGCAGCGCGGGGTCTTCGGTGGCGGGTAGCACCAGGTGGGCGCCGCCGGCATAGGCGATCAGCGCGGTGCGGGCGCCGGCCCGGCGCTGGATCAGGTCATGCAGCTTGTGCTTGGTGGCTTCGAGGCGGGTGGGCGGTACGTCATCGGCGTCCATGGAGGGCGACAGGTCCACCGCCAGGATCAGCGGCGCACGGTTGTCGAGAAAGGCCGGCGTGTCCTGCTCCCAGGTGGGGCCCGCAGCGGCCAGGCCGCCCAACACCAGCAAGGCGCCCAACAGGTGCACGGGACGCAGGCGCGACTCGTCCTCAGGGGTGATGACCAGGTGGTCCACCAAGTGCGGCGCGATGATTCCGTCGAGCTGGCGTTTGAGGTCGTGGCGGCGCAGCCAGAGCAGCGGCAAGAGCACGCCGGGCGGGATCAGCAACAGCCAGAGGGGGCGCAGGAAGTGAAAGGCGCTGAGGTCGATCTCCATCTCAACGCTCCGTTTCCGGGCGGGCCGTGGCGCCCGACGCAACTCCGCCGAACAACGCCGCCAGCCCATGGCTCGCCGCCAGGAGCAGCAACGCCGCCCCCAGGGGCCAATGGAACAGGTCGCGTTTGGGCTGGTGGCTGAAGGTCTTCACCTTGTGCGGGGTGAGCTGGTCCAGGGTGGCGTAGACCTCCCGCAGGGCATTGCGATCGTCGGCGCGGAAGTAGCGGCCGCCGGTGGTCCGGGCGATGGCCTGGAGGGTTTCCAGGTCCACCTTGGCATCGCCGCTGGCTTCAGGGTCGCCGATGCCGATGGTATGCACCACGATGCCCCGTTCCCGCGCCAGCTGGGCCGCATGATCGGGGGTGATGGCGCTGCCGGTGTCGTTGCCGTCGGTGAGCAGGATCAGCACCTTTTCCTGCTCCTTGGCGCTCTCCAGCAACTTGATGGTCAGCCCGATGGCATCGCCCAGGGCGGTGTTGGGCCCGGCCATGCCGATGCCGACTTCGTCCAGCAGCAGCCCCAGGCTGGCGTGGTCGAGGGTGAGCGGCGCCTGGGGATAGGCGCCGGTGCCGAACACGATCAGGCCGATGCGGTCGTCCTTGCGCTGCGCGATGAAGTCCCGGACCACGCCTTTCACCGCAGTCAGGCGGTCGACCTGGCGCCCGTCGGCGTCGGTGTAGTCGGTGGTTTCCATGGACTGGGAGATGTCGATGGCGAGCATCATGTCGCGGATCGGCTGCTCGCGCTGGATGGCCTGTTCGACGAACACCGGGCGTGCGCAAGCGGCCAGCAGCAGTGCCCAGACCAGCAGGTTGAGCGGCAGTTGCCAACGCCTTCCCCCGGCGCCGCCCTGCCCTGGCGCCTGCCCCACCGCGCGGCTCACGGCGGCGAAGAATGGCACCCGCAAGGCGCTGCGGGCCTCGCGGTACTCGCGCAGGTAGCGGTAGGCCAACCAGGCCAGCGGCAGCAGGAAGAGCACCCAGGGATAGTCAAACTGCCACACGGTGCGCCTCTATCCAGTGCCGGCTGGTGGAGAACAGCGCACGGACCTCGGCATCCGGCATGCCCTTTACCTGGGCATCCGGCGCATAGGCGACGGTGAACAGCTGCGCGGCGAAATCCTCAGGCAGGGGCCGTGGCGCACTGCGCGCGAGGAAGGCCTGCCACTCCACGCCGCCCAGGCCGGCCACCTCCGGTGCGTTGGGCATGGACAGGGCAACGCGCTTGAGCAGCACGGGCAGCTCGCGCAGGGCCGGCAGCCGCCGCTCGGGGTCGGCCAGGGCCTGACCCAGGGTATCCAGGCGGGCCAGCGCCTCGCGGCGGTAGCGGTCCCGTTGCCAACGCCGCCAGCGCAACGTCGCCCACATCCCGGCGATCAGCAGCAACACCAGCAACAACACCAGCCAGCCCCAGGTCTGCGGCCAGTAGCTGACCAGCGGCGCGGGTACGGCCAGTTCCCTGAGTTGGTCGATGCTCGGTGCGGCGGCGGTCATCGCGGTATCCCGCTCAGTCGGCCCAGCTCCCGGCGCAACTGCGCAAGGGCATCCTCACCGGTGCTGATCATCATCAGCGGCACCTGGCTGCGACGCAGCAGTTCGGCCACGTCCTTCAGGCGTCCGGAGAGGAAATCCCCCAGGGGTTGATGGACCTGGCGGCTGCCCACTTCCATTTCCACCTGGAGCGCTCCCTGGGTAACGGTGATCCGTCCCTTCTCCGGCAGCTTGAGGGCCATGGGGTCATAGACCAGCATGGCGATCACGTCGTTGTGGGCGTTGAGCTGGCGCAGCAGCTGCAAGGTCTTGGCCGTGACGCCGGCAAAGTCGCTGATGATGCAGACCAGGTGATCGTGGCCGGCGGCGGCTATGCAACTGCGCAGCACCTGGTCGAGCTGGTCCTGGTGCTCGCTATCGACACCTGCGGCATTCAGGCTGTGGTTGGCGCGGATTACCGCCGCGCAGAGGGCCTCGATTCGGGTGCGGCTACGCAGCGGGCGAATGTGCTCCACCCGCTGGTCACCGAACACCAGGCCACCGACGCGATCGCCGGCGTGGAAGGCGATCCAGGCGGACAGGGACGCCAGCTCCGCCGATGTGACCGACTTGAAGCTGCGCCGGGAACCGAAGTACATGCTCATGCGCTGGTCCACCAGCAGCAGGGTCGGCCGGTCCCGCTCTTCGGTGAAGGTCCGCACGAAGGGCTTGCCGTAGCGCAGCGAGGCGCGCCAGTCGAGATGACGCAGGTCGTCGCCGGGCATGTAGTGGCGCAGTTCGTCGAAGTTCAGGCCGCGCCCGCGCAGGCGTGACGCGTGGTTGCCGGCGAGTATGCTCGCCAGGGGCTGGCGGGCGAGAAAGCTCAGGCCGCGCACGCGATGTTCCAGCGCCATCAATTGCGCGAGCGAGGCGTAGACGAAGCCGTCCGCAGCGGGCTGTGTCTGATCCATGGCGTCGATCCCGTCAGGCCGGAATGGCCACCTTGTCGAGCAGCCGGTCGATCACCTGGTCGGCGCCCACGCCATCGGCGATGGCGTCGTAGGAAATCTGCAGGCGATGGCGCAACACGGGATGCAGGACGGCGCGCACGTTGTCCGGGGAAACGAAGTCCTGGCCCTCCAGCCAGGCGTGGGCCCGGGACACGCGATCCAGGCTGATACCGCCCCGGGGGCTGGCGCCGATGTTGATCCAGCGGGCAAGGTCGGCGTCGTAGTCGGCGGCGTGGCGGGTGGCGTTGATCAGGTCGATCAGGTAGCGGTCGATGGCGTCGGACACATGCACCCCGGCCACTTCGCGGCGGGCCGCGAAGAGCACCTCCTGGGCCAGGCGCGCCGGCTCCCCCGCATCGGCTCCCTTCTGTTCCTCGCCGCGTACCAGGCGCAGGACCAGGGTCTCGTCCGCAACCGCGGGGTAGTCCAGCTGCAGCTTCATCAGGAAGCGGTCCATCTGCGCCTCGGGCAGCGGGTAGGTGCCTTCCTGCTCGATGGGGTTCTGGGTGGCCAGCACCATGAACAGGCCGGGCATGGGATAGCTCTGGCCGGCCACGGTGATCTGCCGCTCTTCCATGGCTTCCAGCAGCGCGGCCTGAACCTTGGCCGGGGCGCGGTTGATCTCGTCGGCGAGGATCACGTTGCCGAACAGGGGGCCCGGCTGGAACTTGATCTGGTTGCCGTCGGCGGTCTGCTGGAGGATCTCGCCACCGGTGATGTCCGAGGGCAGCAGGTCGGGGGTGAACTGGATGCGCCGCATCTGGGCTTCCAGGTGGGTGGCAAGGGCCTTGACGGTGCGGGTCTTGGCCAGGCCCGGCAGGCTTTCGAGGAGGACGTGGCCGTTGGCCAACAGGCCCAGCAGCACATGGCGAATGGTGTCGGCCTGGCCGAGCACCATTTCCGCGACGCTAGCTTCCAGCCCTTTTATCTGCTCGCGTGTAGTCACTGATCCATTCCCTGACTGAGCGTTGGAATTCGACGTTAGCGTGGGGCGACATGCCGAATTCGAGTTTGGCCGGAGACTGCGACACCGGCGCGATACCCATTCGTCATCGGCGGTCAGGTAACTCTAGTTGCTGATCCTTGCCCTGCCATAAATCCCCCGCCCCCTCCGGTTTGCGTGGGGATAAGGCTGGCCGGCGGCGCAAAAGAAAATGCCCTCCGAAGAGGGCATTCTTTATATGGTGACTCAGCTCGGCAGCTTGGAGTAACGCGCCAGTTGCTGGTCGCGGCTCATCACGTCGAGGGTCGCGGCCAGCACTTGCTCGCCGGTCGCGTCCGGGCTGGAGAAGATGGTGGCGAAGTTGGCCTGGGTGACCTGGGCGAAGTGGGCACGGTCGCCCTCCTCGATCCCCAGCAGCACCGCGTAGGCGTCCAGCGCTTCGCCCTGGCCCTGGGCCATGTCTTCGGCGATGTTGTCGAGCATGCCGTTCATCGCCAGCAGCGAGCGACCGCCGTAGCCCAGGCGCACGCTGGAGTCGCAACCGTTGGTGCCCGAGGTCAGGCCGAAGGTGGCGTTGCCCGAGGTGCCGTTGGTGGTGGTGGCCAGCAGGTGCGGGACCAGGCCGCGCTGGCCTTCGAACACCATGTTGCCCCAACCGCAGCCGCCGCCACCGGCCTGGCCCGCCTGGGCCATTACCCCGGCGGTGCTGAGCAGCCCGAAGATCACGGCTTTGCCTATAAGTTTCTTGGTCATGTCCTTTGTTCCTTGGTCGTGGGTCGTTAGTCGTTGTAGACGCGCGACGGCTCGTTCGGCTTCCTCAGGTGAACGACACGCGAACTGCTTGAATATTTAGGCGACGAAGTCGCGATTTACAAATCCACCGGGGCGGAACAACCCGCAAGTTGTCCGCCACTGGGACCTCACTGCCTCCAGTAAGGTTCGATGGCCTGCAGACGGGGGTCCTCCGGGGCCGCCAGGCGCATGCGCTTGACGTACTCGAAGGCCTGTTCGCGTTCTCCCGCCACGGCGTGCAGGTAGATCAGCGAATACAACAGGTCCGGGTCGTCGGGGGACTGCTCAAGGCCACTGCGCAATGCCGCCAGCGCTTCGTCGCGGCGGTTCAGGCGCGACAGCAGCAGGCCCTGGTTGTAGCGGATGCGCGAATGACCGGGCAGCGCGACGGCGGCCTTCTCCATCCAGGTCAGCGCTTCCTCCGCCCGTCCCCGTTCCACCAGCAGCAGGGCCAGCATGTAGGCCAGGTTGCCGTGGTCGGTCACCGGCATCTTCTCCAGGGCCAGGCCCTCGCGCAGCAGCTGTTCCGCCTCGTCCAGGCGCTGGGAGGCGCTGGCGAGGGTGACCAGGTTGACCCGCGCGGGCGAGAAGTACGGGTCGAGCTTCAGCGCCTGGCGATACTCGTCCATGGCCTCCCCATCACGTCCCTGGCGCGACAGCAGCACGGCCAGGTTGAGGCGTCCGCCGGGCAGGTCGGCATTGCCACGCAGCCGCTGCTCGTAATCCGCCAGCAGTGCCTGGAAGGCTTCGCGACGCTCGGCCGGCAACTGCTCCGGCGGCACATCGGCGAGGGCGCGTACGGTCTCGTCGCGCACCGCCAGGGATGGGTCATCCAGCAGCGCCAACAGGGGTTTCAGGCGCTCGGCCGAGGGCATGTTGGCGAACCCCGGAATGGCGTAGGCCCGTACCAGGGCGCTGTCATCCTTGAGCGCCCACTGCAGGTTGGACATGGCCGGCGGGCCGAGATCGACCAGTTGCTCGGCGGCGGTGGCACGGACGATGGCCGGCTTGCCCTTGTCCGCCAGCACTTCGCCCAGCAGGCTCAGGGATATGCCCTGGCCGTTGCGCACCGCATGGAAGTTCTCGCCATAGTGCGGCGGGCGTTGCGGTTTGCCGAACCAGCCCTCGATGGCCGCGGCCGCCCACGCCGGTTGCTTATCCTGGTGGCAGCTGGTGCAGGCGTCCGGGCTACCGGTCTTGTCCGCCAGGTCCGGGCGGGGAATGCGCAGGCTGTGGTCACGGCGCGGGTCCACCACCATGTAGGTCTTGGTCGGCATATGGCAGTTCACGCACTGGGCACCGGGGGTGCCCGGCTCGTGGTGGTGGTGCGCCTTGCTGTCGTAGTCCTTGGCCTGGAGGCTGGGGAAACGCGACTTGGGCGGGTTGGCGTTGTGGCATTGCAGGCAGAGGCCGTTGCCCTCGATCCGCACCTTGGTGGTGTGGGGGTCGTGGCAGTCGGTGCAGGCCACCCCGGCGGCGTACATCTTGCTCTGGGTGAAGGAGCCGTATTCGTAGACTTCGCCATCGATCTGCCCATCGGCGTGATAGAAGCCGGTGCGCAAGGTGGCCGGCAGGCTCTGGTCGAGCTGCGGATGCCCCGGCATCTGCCCCGTGCCCAGGGACTGGCGACGGCTATGGCAGAAGGCGCATTGCTCCACCAGCCCCTTGCTGCCGAGGGCCTTGAAGTCCACCGTCAGGCCCAGCTCCTTGGCCGAGGCGTAGGTGGCGTTGGTCGATTTGTTCTGCTTGGCCCAGTCCACATGGGCCTGGCCCGGGCCGTGACAGCCCTGGCAACCGACGGTCTGCTCGTGCCAGGTACTGGCAAAACTGTCCTGCTTGTCGTCGTAGTTTTTCATCAGGCGCGTCGAGTGGCAGTCGGCGCACATGGCGTTCCAGTTCTGGTAGCGCCCGGTCCAGTGCAGTGGGTCGTTGGGTGCGAAGCGCTGGCCGGGGTAGAGGGAGAACCAGCGTTGCCCGCCCTCCTCCTGCTTGCGGCTGTCCCAGGCGATGGTCAGGGCTTGCAGCCGGCCGCGAGGCAGCGCCACCAGGTACTGTTGCAGCGGGTAGAAACCAAAGGTGTAGAGAATGCGGAAATCCGTGGGCTTGCCGTCTTCGCCCTCGGTGTTGACGTAGAAATCGTCGCCCTGGCGGAAGAACCGCGCCGTGACGCCGGCTTCGTCGAAGCGGGCATCGGCGAAGTTGCCCAGGACGTTTCCGCCACTGGCCTCGCGCATGGCCCAGCCGTGGTCGGAATCCTTCCATTGGCCAGCCTGGGTGGCGTGGCAGCCGAGGCAACTGGCGGCGTCGGCATAACCTTCCGACGCGTTGGCCAGCGCTGGCGGCTTGCCCTGCACCGGTTCATCCGCCCAGCTCGCCGGCGTGACCAGCAAGCCCAGTACCACTGCACAGGACTGCAACACCGCCCGCAGTCGCGCCCCCGTCTTTCGACACCCCATTCCTTGCTCCACGGTCTAACGGCTCGCCCTTGATCAGGCTTTTCTTGGTCAGGCTCCCTGGCCTGTGGGATGGAGGCTAGTGCAAGTTTCCAATTCGGGTCTACCCGGCAAGTCGGATTTTCTGCGGATCATGCAGGCGTCCGCGAAACAGGGACGGCAGCCGCGCCTGTTTCGCGGGCCGCCCTGCCTTCATCGCATCAGGCTCAAGGCGTGACGATATCGAACCAGAAGTCGAACTTGTCCAGCAGGCCCATGAACTCGCCGAAGGCCGGCTGGCGACCGTCGAACTTCAGCTCGCCGGACGCCACCTTCTGCTCCAGGGTCGCCTTGCCCAACTGGATGTCGGTCAGGGTGTCCTTGCGCAGGGTCAGGCCCACGTCGGCCTGGTCACTGGCCTTGGGCGCATAGGTGAGCACGGCGTTCTCCACGGTCACGGCGTATTGCTTGCCGAGGTCGGTGAAGTTGAAGTTGAGCACCAGCTTCTTGCCCGCCGCGCGTTCGCCATTGAGGCGCACGGCCAGGTAGTCGAAGAGCATTTCCGGGGTCATGGCGCGGACGATGTCGGGGCTGGCGGTGGCCAAGCCACCGGCCTTGGGTACGCCGTTACGCAGCTCGAAGGCGCCTTGCAGGTACACCGAACGCCAGGGGCCGGATTCGGCCTGGTAGCCCATTTGCTCGAAGGCGTCGGCCATCAGGTTCTTGGCATCAACGTTGCCCGGCTCGGCGAACACCACCTGCTTGGCCGCCTCGGCCACCCAGCGGTACTCACCCTTGGCGAAGTCGGCGCGGGCCTTCTTCAGCACCTCGGCGGAACCCCCCATGTACTCGACATACTTCTTCGCCGCCGGCTCCGGCGGCAACTTGTCGAGGTTGGCCGGGTTGCCGTCGTACCAGCCCATGTAGCGTTGATAGACCGCCTTGGCGTTGTGCTTGAGGGTGCCGTAGTAGCCCCGGGTCGGCCAGTTGCGCTCCAGTTCTGGCGGCAGCTTGATGGCCTCGGCGATTTCCTCGCCGGTCAGGCCCTGGTTCATCATCCGCACCGACTGGTCATGGATGAACTTGTAGACCGCACGCTGCTTGGTCAGGTAGTCGGCGATCCGCGCTTCGCCCCAGACCGGCCAGTGGTGGCTCTGGAACTTGACGTCGCTGCGGGCGCCATAGCGGTCCATGGCTTCGCCGATGAACTTGGCCCAGCCGAGCGCGTCGCGCACCTGGGCGCCGCGCAGGGTGTAGAGGTTGTGCAGCGTGTTGACGGTGTTCTCGGCCATCCACAGCGCCTTGAACTGCGGCAGGTAGGTGTTCATTTCCGACGGCGCCTCGGTGCCCGGCGTCATCTGGAACTCCAGCTTCACCCCGTCTACGGTCAGCTCCTGGCCGGTGCGGTCGATCAGGTCGGTGGGCTCGATCAGGCCAATGCTCCCCTGGGAGATGGTCTGGCCGAGGCCCGCGTTGACGCTGCCCTCGGCACTGCGCGGAAGCATGGCGCCGTACATGTACACGGCGCGGCGGGACATGGCGTTGCCTGCGATGACGTTCTCGCTGATGGCGTGTTCGCTGAAGCCGGCCGGCGCGATGATGCGTACCTTGCCGGACTTCACGTCGGCCTCGTCGAGGATGCCGCGCACTCCGCCGAAGTGGTCGGCGTGGGAGTGGCTGTAGAGCACCGCCACCACCGGCTTCTTGCCAAGGTGCTGGTTGACCAGGTCCATGGCCGCGCGGGCGGTTTCCTCGGACAGGAGCGGGTCGAAGACGATCCAGCCGGTGTCGCCCTGGATGAAGGTGATGTTCGACACGTCATAGCCGCGCACCTGGTAGATGCGGTCGGTGACCTTGTACAGGCCGTACTGCACGTTCAGCTGGGCGTTGCGCCAGAGGCTGGGGTTGACCGTGTCCGGCGCGGGTTTGTCGTCCGCGATGAAGCGCTTGTAGCTCTCCAGGTCCCAGACCACCTTGCCGTTGGCATCCTTGATGGTGAGGGTGTCGGGCCGGGCGATGAAGCCGCGCTCGGCGTCGGCGAAGTCCTGGCGGTCGGCGAAGGGCAGCTTGCCCAGCACGGCCTGGTTGGCGGCGCGGGTCACGTCGGTGGCCGGGTTGGCGGGAACCGGCGCGGCCTGGGCGACCGCGCTGGCCAGCAAGGCCAGGCTGAGGCCGGCGGCGATGAGACGTTCAAGGCAGTGATGCATGGGATGCTTCCTCGTTGTTGTTGTTATCAGGCGCGGGCGATCCACTCGGCCGCGCGCTCGGCGATCATGATGGTGGGGGCGTTGGTGTTGCCGCCCACCAGGGTCGGCATGATCGAGGCGTCCACGACCCGCAGGCCCTGGATTCCGTGCACGCGCAGCTGGCCGTCCACCACCGCATGCTCGTCGTTGCCCATGCGGCAGGTGCCCACCGGGTGGTAGATGGAATCGGTGCGCTTGCGCAGCAGCTCGATCAGTTGCTCGTCGCTGGCGAGGCCCTGGCTGAACTTGTCCTTGAGGCCGAAACGCGCCATGGGCGCCTGGGCGATGATCTCGCGGGCCATGCGATAGCCCTTGAGCAGGGTCTGTACGTCGTCGTCGTGGCCGAGGAAGTTCGGGTCGATGCGCGGCGGCGCGCTGGGGTCGGCCGACTGCAGGCCGACGCTGCCGATGCTTTTCGGCCGCAGCACGCAGACATGGCAGCTGAAGCCATGGCCCCAGTGCAGCTTGCGGTTGTGGTCATCCAGCAGGCTGACCACCGAGTGCAGCTGGATATCCGGGCGTACCAGCTCGTCGCGGGTCTTGAGGAAGGCGCCGGCCTCGGCGAAGTTGCTCGCCAGCGGGCCGCGCCTGCGCGCCAGGTACTGGGCGAGCGCCGAGCCCATCTTCAGGCTGCCGCCGACGGAATAGCCCATCAGCGAGTTATCGGTGCTCTGGTAGCCGAGCACCACGTCCGGGTGGTCCTGCAGGTTCTGCCCCACGCCCGGCAGCTCGTGCTGCACGGCGATGCCCTGGGGCTTGAGCTCGGACTCCGGGCCGATGCCGGAAAGCATCAGCAGCTGCGGGCTGCCGAAGGCGCCGGCACTGAGCACTACCTCGCGGCGGGCCTTCAGGGTCAGCGAGCGGCCCTTGATCCGGACCTGCACGCCGGTGGCCTGCTTGCCCTGCAGCACGATGCGCTCGGCATGGGCGTCGGTGAGCACGCTGAGGTTCCTGCGGCTGTCGCGGATGGGCGTGAGGAAGGCCGTGGCGGTACTCCAGCGGCGGCCCTCGCGGATGGTCACGTCGTACTGGCCGACGCCTTCCTGCTCGACGCCATTGAAGTCCGAGTTATGGCGATGGCCGGCCTGCTGCCCGGCCTCGATGAAGGCCCGGGTGGCGGCGTGGGCTTCCACCTGGCCGACATAGAGCTCGCCCTCGCCACCATGGAAGTGGCTGGCGCCGCGAAAATGCGCCTGGCTCTTGCGGAAGTACGGCAGCACCTCGTCGAAGGACCAGCCGGCATTGCCCAGGGCAGACCATTCGTCGTAGTCACCCTGGTGGCCACGGATGTAGATCATGCCGTTGATCGAGCTGCTGCCGCCGAGCACCTTGCCTCGGGGCTGGTAGCCGCGACGATTGCCCAGGCCCGGTTGCGGCACGGTATCGAAGGCCCAGTTGACATGGCGGGTCGGCAGGATCGCGGCGATGCCGGCCGGAGCATGGATCAGCGGCGACCAGTCACGGGGGCCCGCTTCGAGCAGGCACACGGAAACGCTCGGGTCGGCGCTCAAGCGGTTGGCCAGCACGCAGCCGGCCGAGCCGGCACCGACGATGATGTAATCGAATTCCATGGGTCGCTCCGAAGTGGGGAGTAGCCCTGGGATTCTTCGTCGGACAGGCATGGCAAGGATTGATCTTTGCTGACAGATAATTGATCTTTGCCGACATGGAACCCTTGATCAGAACCACCTCGTTCGGCGGCTTTCGCGAACTGGTCAGCCAGCTCGGGCACGACCCCACCCTCCTCCTCTCGCGCTTTCGCGTGCGTCCGGAACTGCTCGACGACGAAGACGCGCGGGTACCGCTGCGCTCGCTGGTGGGCGTGATGGAGCAGGCGGCCGATGAGCTCGGCGCCGCCGATTTCGGCCTGCGCATGGCCGACTACCAGAACCTCGCCGTACTGGGCCCGATTGCGCTGATGGCGCGCAACGCACTGACGGTGGGCCACGCGTTGACGGAAATCGTCCGCTTCATCGGCTACCACAGCTCCGGCGTGCTGCTGGACCTGGACCGCAGCGACCCGGAGTCACCGCGCCTGGTGATCGAGATCAAGGTGCCCGGCCCGCGCCGGCAAATGGTGGAGCTGGCGCTCGGCGTAGCCCACAACACCATGAAGCTCCTGTGCGGGCCGACCTTCAGCGCCAAGGCCCTGCTGCTGGCTGGCGGCAGCCCCTTGCCGCTGGCGCGCTACCGGCGCTATTTCGGCTGCGAGACCTACACCAACCAGGCCTGCAACGCCCTGGTGATCAGCGAACGCCAGCTGGCCCAGCGCATCGAGCAGCACGACCCGGCCCTGCACCGCGTGCTGGTGCAGTACCTCAGCCAGGCACAGCAACTGGCTCCCACCGACCCGCTGGACCGGGTACGGCGCCTGGTCTTGCGCCTGCTGCCCACCCAGCAATGCCGCCTGCCCCTGGTGGCCGAACAGCTCGGCCTGCACGAACGTACGCTGCAGCGGCAACTGGCTGAACTCGACTGCCGCTTCGAGGAACTGTTGGAAGAGATTCGCCAGGAACGCGCCGATTTCTACCTGGTGGAGCGGGACATTCCCCTGTCGCAGATCGCCGGCATGCTCGGCTACAGCGAACAGAGCGTGTTCAACCGCGCCTGTCGGCGCTGGTTCGACATGACGCCCGGCGCCCGCCGGCGGCAGTTGCTGGAACAGCGCCGCCCGGCCGATCAGCCGATCAGGCCGCCACGAAGATGATGATGGGCCCGCAGACCGCCAGCAGCACGTTGGAGATGGCGTAGCAGACGGTGAAGCCGATCACCGGGGTGTTGCTGCCGGACAGCTCGATGATCTTGTTCATCGACGCCGCCTCGGTCTGGGCGCCGGCCAGGGCACCGAACAGGATCATCGGATGCAGGCGCAGCACATAGCGGCCGAAATACAGCGCCACCAGCGGCGGCAGCAAGGTCACAACCACCCCCGCGAACAGCAGCGCCACCCCCTGGTCCTGCATGGCGGTGATCGCCGCCGGCCCCGCCAGCAGCCCGACCACGGCGCCGAAGGCGGTCAGGCCGAACTCGGAAAAGGCCCACTGAGCCGCTGGCGGTAATGCACCCCGCTCCGGATGCCGGGAGTTGAGCCAGCCGATCACCAGGGCCGCCACCAGCACGCCGCCTCCCGCGCCCAGTTCCACCGGGATCATGCCGATATGGGTCGACAGCATGCCCAGCAGCGAGCCCAGCACCATGCCCAGGGTGTGCACGGCGATGTCGCTCTTGTAGCTCTTCTCGCGGATCCGCCCCAGTTGCGCCGCCAGTGCCTCGACGCTGGAGGTGCGCCCGGTCAGGGAAATCACGTCGCCACGGCGCAGCACGGTATTGGGCAGCTGCGGCAGGTCCAGCCCCTGGCGGGTAATGCCTTCCACAAAGCAGCCCATGCGTTCGCTGCCCACCAGGCGCGACTTGATCTCGTGGAGGGTCTTGCCGGCGAACTCCGCCGAGGTCAGGACGATGTCCGCCGAGTGCGTGGGGAAGGACAGGGACTCGGGGTGGTCGATTTCCGGCCCCACCCACTCATCCAGCGCACCCACCGCTTCACGCAGGGCGTAGACCCCGAGGATGTCTCCCGCTGCCAGCACAAGGTTCGGATCGCGCTCGAACACCTGGCCATTGCGCACCACCCGTTCCACGCTCAAGGCCGTATGCGCCCCCTCGACATCGGCGATGGTCTTGCCGATTGCGGATCCGGCCTCCAGCTGGTGGGCGCGCACCACGATGCGGGTGTAGGGAATGCTGATGGCTTCTTCTCCGCTGGCGATCCCCAGTTCCAGCTCCAGTTCCCGGGCCGAGGCGCGCAGGTCCACCCCGAGCAGTTTGGGCGCGATGCTGCCGACGAAGACGATCAGGCCGATGGTGCCGAACAGGTAGGTGATGGCGTAGGCGATGGCCATGTGGCTGTTGAGCTGGGCCCGCGCCGCGCTGTCCAGGGGCAGGTGATTGATGGCGCTGCTGGCGGTGCCCATGATCGCCGTGTCGGTCAGCGCGCCGGCGCCGAGGCCCGCGGTGAAGCCGGCATCGAAGTGGAAAATCGCATTCATCAGCAGGATGGTGCCCAGCGCCACGGCGCAGAGCACCACGGAGAACAGCACCAGCTTGAGCGTGCCCCGGTTCAGGCTGCCGAAGAACTCGGGGCCGCTCTTGAAGCCGACGGCATAGATGAACATGACGAAGAACACCGATTTCAGCACCGGAGGTACTTCGATGCCGATCTGGCCGATGATCAGCCCCATCAGCAGCGCCCCGGCCACCGAGCCCAGGTGGAAGCTGCCGATCTGGACCCGGCCGATCAGCACACCCAGGGAGATGGCCAGGAACACGGCGATCTCGGGGTTGGAACGCAACGCGTCGAATGCGAGATCGATCATCGCCCTGGACCCTCGCTCCCTTCATCCCGGGCCGGCGCCGCGAACCACCTGTCCCTGGGTACCGATTTTTCCTGCGCCGGGTCGCCCAGGTAGTGCGGCGACATGATCTGCACGCCGTACTCGTTGAACACGTCCTGGATATTGGCGTGCAGCATGCTCAGCAACTCGGCGCGCGGCCTCGGCTCGCTGGGCACGGCCTGGGCCACCAGGCGGTACTCGGGATAGAAGTCCGAGAGCGCGGTCTGGAACACCTGGGGCACCGGCTTCTGCAGGATGCCGGGGGTGCGCCTGGCGGCCTCCTTCAGCATGGCCTCGACCTGCCGCCAGGGCGTGTCGTAGCCGATGGTGACCACCGTATCCACCACATAGCCGACACCCTGGACCACACGGGAGTAGTTCTTGGTGACCGAGCCCGTGATCATCGAGTTGGGGATGGTCAGCACCTCGCCAAGGCCCGTGCGGATGGTGGTGGTGAACATGCCCAGTTCGGTGACCGTGCCCTCGTGCTCGCCCACCCGGACGAACTCGCCGGGCCGCAGCGTGCGGGTATAGGTGAGGATCAGGCCGGCCGCGGCCTGCCCGACCACACTGGACGCGCCCAGGGAGATCATCAGGCCGATCAGCACCGACAGCCCCTTGAAGGCCTCGGTCTCCGCGCCGGGCAGGTAGGGATAAGCCATGGCGAAGGCGAACAGCCAGATGGCCAGTGACGTCAACCGCGTGGTGGGTTGCAGGGTTTCGTGATTGAGCCAGCTGATGGTGCCGGGTGCCGCCATGCGTTGCAGCAGGCGCCGGATGAAACCGCTGACACCACGGGCGATGAAGAAGATCGCCAGGGCGATGACCAGCCCCGGTATCGCGCCGACTATGGCATCGAGCAGGTAGGTGACCAGTTGCACCAGGTAGCGATTGAGGCTCTCGCCCCAGGGCCGGGTATACGGGAAGCGCTCGAGGACGAAGCTCAGCCATTCATAGGTCAGCAGAAGCGCCAGGGCCCAGCTGACCAGCGCCAGCAGGCGCTTGAAGACGGTGAACAGGTTGCTGGTGTCCAGCAGCTGCGTCTCGCCGATCCGCAGGGCGCGGGAGTGGCGCCGCATCGCCTTGGGCAACAGTCCCAACAGCTTGCGGCGTGTATGGAAAACCAGCCGCAGGAGCAACACATAGAGCAGCGTCGCGGCGGCGGAGAACCCGGTTGCGGTCAGCAGGAAGCGGAAACTGCGGGCCTCGCGGGTCTCCTCCACCACCCGGCGCAGGTTCTTCGCGGCGGCTTCGGCGGCCTGCTGGACGTCACTGTCCCCCGGCCCGAGGTCCTGTGGCGAGAGGATGAAGGCGCGCCGGTCCCCCAGCAGGACCAGGTAGCTGTTCTGGATGGTGTCGAGCCTGACTTCCTTCTCCTCGGTGCCCTCCAGCACTTCGCGGATCACCGCCTCCGCCCGAGCGACCCGGGTTTCCGGCGTCTCGCCGAGCAGGGTGTCACGCAGCGTGACGATGCCCCGATTGGCGATCTTCAGTTCTACCGCCGGGGCCGGTGCGGCGGTTTCCGTCGCACCCTCCTGTGCCCAGGCCGGCCAGGACAGCGCCAGCCAGGCAAGACCCAGGCAGGCGCCGATCCACGAATATGTCCCCTTCCCCATGACTGAAGCTCCCCGCCCCGAAGATCCGATCCGTGCCAGCTATTGATAAGGGAGCCTAGCTCAATTGCCTTCGGTTGGCGGGCGGCTCCCGGCGAGAGAAAACGGCGCCGGGCACGCGGCTGATTCATGACCTCCCAGCAACTATCTTGTGCCACATCCGGCCTGTTTCCACGGGGCCCGGGTGGCGATACTGCACCGCCCAATTTCCCCGGAGGTCTCCCATGACCGCTGACTACGCCGCCTGGTGCTGGACACCCGGCCAAGGCCTGGCCGGACTGCGACTGGCACGCAAGGCCCTGGCGCAACCCGGCCCCGGCGAAGTGCTGGTGGCCAACCGCGCCATCGCCCTCAACCCGGTGGACTGGAAGATGATCGATTGGGGCCGCGCCGACTGGAACGCGGGCCAGGTGCCCGGCGTCGACGCCGCCGGCGAGATCGTCGCCACCGGCGCAGGAGTGACCCTCAGGCCCGGCACGCGCGTGGCCTACCACCAATCCCTGGCGCGGGATGGCAGCTTCGCCGAATACGCTCTTCTGGATGCCCGCGCCCTGCTGCGGGTGCCCGACGCCCTGGATGATGGCGTGGCTGCCTCCCTGCCCTGTCCCGGCCTCACCGCCTGGCAAGCGCTGGAGAAGGTTCCGGCGGCAGCTGGGCGTGACCTGCTGGTGGTGGGCACCGGTGGCGCGGTGGGCCTGTACCTGTTGCAGCTGGCGGTGCGACGCGGTTTCCGCGTCTGGGCCACGGCGGCGCCGGTCCATCACGACCTGCTCCTGGGACTGGGTGCGGTCGGCGTGTTCGACTATCGCGACGGGCAATGGGCGGAGGCCCTGCAAGCGCGCCTCGGTGAGCGCCGCCTGTACGCGTTGTTCGACACCGTCAGTGGCGCCCATGCCGCCCAGCTGGCCTCCCTGCTGGGCTACAACGGCCATCTGGTGTGCATCCAGGACCGCCAGGAACAGGCGCCGTTGCCGCCCTTCACCAGCGCCATTTCCCTCCACGAAGTCGCCCTCAACAGCGTTCACGCCTGTGCCGCGCCAGCGGACTGGCAGGCCCTGCGCGAAGCCGGCGAAGCCATGTTCCAGGCCCTGGCCGGTGGCGCGCTGCAACCGCCCAGGTTGCGCGAGTTCCACTTCGCCGCCTTGCCCGCCGCCCTCGCGGAACTGAAAAGCGGTGGCCAGGCCGGTAAGTGGATCGCCCGCCTGCCTGGCGCCTGATGCCCGCCGCGCCGGGCGCCTCCATGCCGACTCCGTGGTGTCGCCCCGCTCGACTCAGTCGAAGCCACGCAGCACGGCGAACTCCTCCACCGGCGCGCGTTCGGAGCGCAGGCCGTTGACCGGCGCGGAGCGGTCCGCGTAGCCCAGGGCCATGCCGCAATAGACCAGCTCGTTGTCCGGCAGCTGGAAGTGCTGGTGCAGGCTGTCCCGAACCATGGCCCAGGCTTCCTGCATGCAGGTGGCCAGGCCCTGCTCCTCGGCAACCAACGCCAGGGACTGCATGAACATGCCCAGGTGGGCCCACTGGCCATGGCCCATGGAACGGTCGATGACGAAGAACAGCCCCACCGGCGCGCCGAAGAGCTGGTAGTTGCGCGCCACCGCGCGCAATCGTGCAGCCTTGTCTTCGCGGGGAATGCCCATCAGCTCATAGAGGTCCTCGCCTATCCGGTAGCGGCGCGTGCGATAGGGTTCGGCCAGACCTTGCGGGTAGATCGGATGGTCGCCCGCCTCGCCCCCCGGATTGCGCGACAGGGCCTGCATGGCCAGGCGCTCCACGGCGAGCCGTTCGGCGCCGCTGACCACCACGACTTTCCACGGCTGCAGGTTGCCCCCAGAGGGTGACCAGCGCGCGGTTTCCAGCAGGTCCAGAACCTGTTGCGCGGTGACGGGTGAATCGCTGAAGGCACGGACGGAGATGCGTTTCTTCAGGAGTTCGGCTACGGACATGATCAGGCTTCCTGGCTGGTTTCAACGCTAATCGATGGTGGGGGCTCGCGAATCGCTCGCATCATGCAGGAGGAACGCAAGGCTGGCCAACTGGCCTCAATGGGGGGAGCGTGGGAAGCCGTCGGCGGTGGATGGCCGCTTGCCGTAACAACGGAGCAGTCATACGCCTATACCGCCCGTCAATTATCCGAAGTAACTTCCCAGTCATTCGAAACGATACTTGCTTCTCTTGGCGATTATCTGGTAATCGCGAAAACACTCAACTTTCCAGACCATGAAAGTTGATGAAAAAACACTCAGAAATATTGAATCGCATGACTATCCAGCGGACTCTTGTCAACCCCGGATGTTCGGCGATGTCATTTGATCCGCCCGATTATCGGTATCGTTCTAGACATGCACTCCAGAACCCGATCGACAGTATTCAGGATTACTGGAACACTCGCCCTTGAGCGGCTTCATCATCAAGAAGCGATCATGAATTGTTCAATTGCTTTTCTGCGGGCATAAAAAAGCCGCCTCCAGGGGAGGCGGCAAACAAACCAAAGGAGATGAATTGGAGCAATCTGTCAATCACCAATAAGGCGACCAACAGCCTGTGAATTCATCCCGACCAGCCTAACGCCTTGGGCTGCACATGGGTTATCAATATCATCGATACAGGGAATTAATAACCTTAGCTTGATCAATGACGATCAAGTGATAACTCTTGCGCGGCTGCTTCATTGCTGGACCCCCTTTGAAACATCAAACAATCAAATAGTCCGCAGGTGTCTGCAACAGCCGACACCTGGTCAGATTCGCAGCACCCTGCCTAAACAAAATCCAACAAGGCCAGATATCAGGAGCAACTATGAACAACCGCACTCGCATCGCGGCCGCCTGCGCGTTCCTTTCCGTGGGAACCCAGTACGCCATTGCCAGCGAGCAGTCCGAATCCAAGGGTTTCGTCGAGGACGCCAACGCGACCCTGCTGCTGCGCAACGCCTACTTCAACCGTGACTTCAAGGACGGCGCCAACGATGCCAAGACCTGGGGCCAGGGCTTCATCGGCACCTTCGAGTCGGGCTTCACCCAGGGCACCATCGGTTTCGGCGTGGACGCCTTCGGCCTGCTCGGGGTGAAACTGGACAGCGGCCGGGGCCGCAACTACGCCGCCTTCTTCGATACCGACAGCGAAGGCCGCCCGGTGGACGACCTGTCCCAGGCCGGTGCTGCGGTGAAGCTGCGGTTCTCCAACACCGTGATCAAGTACGGCAACCAGTTCCCGTCCCTGCCGGTGCTCGCCTATGACGACAGCCGCCTGCTGCCGCAGTCCTTCACCGGCACCCTGGTCACCAGCAAGGAGATCGAGGGCCTGGAACTGAACGCCGGTCGTTTCACCGGCGACAGCCCCATGGGCGACCCGGCCCGCGACCCCAACCGCCTCAAGAGCATCGACGTGCTCGGCGGCAGCTACGCCGTCAGCGACGATCTGAGCGTGTCGCTGTACCACTCCGACGTGGAGGACATGTTCGAGAAGTACTACGCCAACGTTAACTACAACATCCCCTTCAGCGACCTGCAGGCGCTGAACTTCGACTTCAACATCTACCGCACCAAGTACGACGACGGCTCCGTCGCCGCCCTGGCGATGGGTGGCGATGGCCAGGACGACCGCAACACCATCTGGAGCCTGGCGGCCAAGTACAGCGTGGGCGCCCACGCCTTCATCCTCGCCCACCAGCGCAACACCGGCGACGCCGGCTATGCCTACGACTTCGGCGACGGCGGCAGCACCATCTACGTGGCCAACTCCTACTACGCCGACTTCAACCTGAAGGACGAGCGTTCCTGGCAGGCGAGCTACGAGCTGGACTTCGCCACCTACGGCGTACCGGGTCTCTCCTACAAGTTCGCCTATGTGCGCGGCAGCAACATCTCCGTAGCCGGCGACGACAACGCCACCGAGCGCGAGATCTTCAACCAGTTCAAGTACGTGGTGCAGGAAGGCCCGGCCAAGGATCTGTCCTTCAAGCTGCGCAACTCGATCTACCGCGCCGACAACGATGTGGGCCCGGACCTCAATGAAGTCCGCGCCTTCATCGAGTACCCGCTGAGCATCCTCTGATCCTCAGGATCGCGCCGGTTCGCCGGCGCGATCGCCCCCGGCAACACAAGCCGCGCCTGCCTTGACCCCGATCAAATCCCCTGGAGCGCTTTGGCGCTGAAATAGCCACAGGATCTTCAGACGGAGTACGCAGCATGTCCCGGCTACAGAGTGCGCAACCCCTCACCGCCTCCCCCGCCGTTCCCGCCGATGACCACTGGATAGAGGCCCTGGACGATGGCAGCCACGTCCTGATCCGGCCGCTGCGCGCGGAAGATCGCGAGCGGGAACGGGAATTCATCAGGCGGCTGTCCCCCGAAACCCGCCACCTGCGGTTCCTCTGCGCGATCAAGGAGGCCAGCCCGGCGCTCCTCGACCAGTTGATGGACGTCGACTACCGCGACCGCATGGCCTTCGTCGCACTGGTACACCGGGATGGCGAGTTGATCGAAGTCGGCGTCAGCCGCTACGCCGCCACGGACGAGCCCGGCCATTGCGAATGCGCGGTGACCGTGGCCGATGACTGGCTCGGTCGTGGATTGGGTGTGGTGCTGATGCGCCACCTCATCGACTCCGCCCGCAACAACGGCTTCAAGCGCATCTACTCGGTGGACGCCGCCACCAACGCAGGCATGCAGCGCACCGCCCGCGCACTGGGATTCAACTGCCGGCGCGACCCCCATGACGCGACCCAGGTGATCCACAGCCTGGAGCTCTGATCCGCCGAGAAGAAAAGTCGTACTGGTCAAATCGGAAAAGGCGCGGTAGTTTACGGCCCGGGTGTCTGGCTGCCCTGTGAGCGGCCAGACAGGTTTCATGTGTTGGTCGGGCCGCCGCACAAGCCGCCGAGTATTGACGAGCATGAACCAAGCCCCTTCCCCAAAGGCGCTGCCGGCTGCGCAGCGTATTGCCGACAAGGCATTCTCCACCTTCGAGAAATTCCTCCATATCGAGGCCGTCAGCGGCATTGTCCTGCTGATCGCGGCCGCGGTCGCGCTGATCTGGGCCAACTCGCCCCATGCCAGCGGCTACGAACACTTCTGGCACATGCCGCTGTCCTTCGGCATCGGCGATTTCGTGGTGTCCAACTCGCTGCACTTCTGGATCAACGACGGGTTGATGACCCTGTTCTTCCTGGTGGTTGGCATGGAGATCCGCCGGGAAATCCACGAAGGGGCGCTGGCCAACATCAAGCTCGCCGCCCTGCCCATGTTCGCCGCCCTCGGTGGCGTGGTGGTTCCCGCCCTGCTCTACCTCGCCTTCAACAGCGCCGATGGCCTGCGCCAGGGCTGGGCGGTGCCGACCGCCACCGACATCGCCTTCGCGGTGGGCGTACTGGCGCTACTGGGGCGCTCCGTGCCGGCATCGGTGCGGGTGTTCCTGCTCACCCTGGCGATCATCGACGACATAGTCGCGGTACTGATCATCGCCCTGTTTTATTCCGGTGGCCTCGACCCCGTGGGCTTCGTCATCGCCGGCGCCGGCATCCTGCTGGTGCTCGGCCTGCAACGGATCGGCGTCGGCTCGGCCTATGCCTACCTGCTGCCGGGCGCGCTGCTCTGGTTCGGCCTGCTGAAAACCGGCGCCCACCCCACCCTTGCGGGTGTCGTGCTCGGCCTGATAACGCCGGTACGCACGATCAGGGTCATGGAGCCGCCCCTGGAGATGGCCTCGCAAGCCATCAGCGATATCGCCCAGCGTGAACAGGCCGATGGCGGCGCCGCGGCATTGGCGCAACCGGTCAAGCACCTGCGCCTGGCCCAGCGCGAACTGCTGCCGCCGGTCAGACGCGTGCAAATGGCGCTGCACCCCTGGGTCGCGTACCTGGTGATGCCGCTGTTCGCCCTGGCCAACGCAGGCGTCAGCCTGGGCGGGGTGAACCTGGCCGACGGCAACTCACTGGCGGTGTTCTCCGGCGTCATGCTGGCCCTGCTGCTGGGCAAGCCGCTGGGTGTGCTGGCGAGCAGCTTCCTGCTGGTGCGCCTCGGCTGGTGCCGTCTGCCCCCGGGCATGAACTGGTGGTGGATGGGCCTGATCGGCTGCCTGGCCGGCATCGGCTTCACCATGTCGATCTTCATCGCCAACCTGGCCTTCACCCAGCAGGAGCTGCTCAGCGCCGCCAAGCTCGGCGTGCTCGCCGCCTCGCTGATCGCGGGCATCGTCGGCTTGTTGTATGGCCGCGTCCTGATCGCCCGGATGCGCCCCGGCAAGGCGGCTACCCGCCCAGTGGCGAACCAGCACGCCTGACCGTGCTCACCCCCGGCGGGCGCAGCGCTCGACCATCGCGATGATGCTCGCGCGGATTTCGTCCCTGGCCTCAATCGCGCTGATTTCCCCCGTGGCGGCGGCATGGGACAGGGCTTCCGCCGCCCCCAGCATCCCCCGCAGACCCGCCGGGGTGATGCCGCGCTCGCCGGCGAACGGCGCCAGTGCCGCGCGGCATTTCTCCATGAACAACGACTCGTACTCGCACTTGATGGCTTCCAGCTCCGGTGAACCGGTCAGCGCCGCGATCACCCCTGGAATTTCCCGCCCCTGCAGCAACACGCACTCGACATAGGCCGCGGCGATCACCTCGGCCCTGCCCGCCAGGCTGGCGTCGCTGGCCTGCAGGGCGGCCTCCATCAGCGCCGTCTGGCGTGTATCGAATTCGATGAAAAGAGCCGCCAATAGCCCCGCCCGGGTACCGAAGTGGTCGTAGACCACCGGCTTGGTCACGCCCGCCAGCTCGGCCAGCCGGCCCAGGGTCAGGGCATCGGTGCCCTCCTCGCGGACCATCTGCCAGGCCAGGTCCAGCAACTGCCGCTGCCGTTCTTCCCGGGATAAGCGCCGGCGCGGACGCACCTGCCCGTCATCTGTTGACATAGGAAACCTACCAAAGGTAACTTACCAATCGTAACTTACTGAAAGTAACTTGCGCCCAGCATATCGGGCCGACCCACTTGCCGCAAATCCGCTACAGGAGTTCCACGCATGCACGCCCTGATCGTTGTCGCCCACCCCGATCCCAACTCGCTCACCCACAGCCTGGCGGCCCAGGTCGCCGAAGGCCTGCAGGCGGCCGGCCACAGCTTCGAGCTGGCCGACCTCGCCGCCGAAGGCTTCGACCAGCGCTACGGCATGGCCGACCTCAACGTCCACCGCCAGCAAGCGACGCCGCCGGCCGATGTGCTGGCCGAGCAGGCGCGCATCGACCGCGCCGACAGCCTGGTGCTGGTGTTTCCGGTCTACTGGTGGTCGCTGCCGGGGCTGCTGAAGAGCTGGGTCGAGCGGGTCTTCTCCCACGGCTGGGCGTTCGGCTACAGCGCGGACGGCGCGCTGCAGAAGAAGCTGCGCCACCTCAAGGTCCACCTGATCGGCGTCGCCGCCGGCGATGCCGGCCTGTTCGAGCGGCACGGCTACGGGGATGCCATGAAGACCCAGATCGAGCACGGGATATTCGATTACTGCGGCGCCAGCGTGCTGAGCTCGCAACTGGTCTACGAGTCGGAGTCCCGCGACCCGGCGCACTACCTGCGCGCCGCCCGCGCCACCGGCCTCGACCTCTTCGCGACGACCGCCGAGCCAGAGCTGGTCTGAACCCATCACGGCGTGCCTAGCCTTGGCCAGGCACCGCCACCCCCAGGTACTCGGCCAGGATCGACAACTGAACCTCCGCCGCTTTCAATTCCGCCTCGCCGGCCACTTCCCAGCGGTCCTTGAGCACCAGCAGGTCCGCCTCCTGGTCCGCCTTCAGGCACCACTGGAAGTGATCGTGCCAATCCCCCAGGGCGGACTGCACGGCCTTCAAGGCACGCGCCACTTCGTCCGTGATGGGCGAAAGTCCGGCATAGGCTTCGTGGGCGTAGCGCATGCGTTTGACCAGCAGGCGCAGCGCATGGCGGTCGAAGTCGGGATCGGCCAGCGCCTCGCGCAAGCGCTGCAATTGCCGCTCCAGGCGTACCTCGACCCGTCCACGCAAACGCTGCAGCTCGCCGCTGCGCTCGGCGTCACGCATCTTCGCCGGCCAGCCGTCGAGCACCGCTTCGAAATGACGCAGCGTGGCACTGGCCTGGATGCTGGCGTAGCGCGACTCCAGCAAGCGTTCACGGCGCTCGGCCTGGTCATGAAAGCCCTGGCGGCGCAGTTCCACGATCAGCACCTCCAGGTCGCGTACCGGCGTGGTCAGCCGGCCGACATCGGCGGCCGCCGCATCCAGTTGCCTCGGCGCCTCCAGCCGGCGCATCGGGCGTAACAGGCTGCGCAGCTTGCGCAGGTTGATCCGCAGGTCGTGCAGGGCCTCGCTGTCGGTGCGCGCGGCAAGGCGCGCGTGGGCGTGATGGAGCCTGGTTTCCAGGGTCAGGACGCGGGCGACGATCGAATCGACGAATGCCATTCGGCACCCCCTATGGACAAGGTCCCCGCAGCTTAGCCAAGGAAGGTGATCAGCACATTGCACCAGGTCAACGCGGCGCCTTCGACGCTCCGCGAGTGGCGAAGTCCCCGTGAGCCCGGGCATATTGGTAGTTCATGCCTTGCACCAGGAAGCCGAAATGACCGACCGGAAAGACGCCATCGCCCGATTCCTCAAGGAGGAATTCCCCCAGGCCCGAATAGTGGTCGAGTCCGTGGGCGATCGCTGCGCCCGAGTTTCCCAGGCCGTGGACACATCCGACCTGCGTCCCGGCGGCACCGTCTCCGGGCCCACCCTGATGGCCATCGCCGACGTGGCGCTGTATGTGGCGCTGCTGGGCGAGATCGGCATCGTGCCGCTGGCGGTGACCACCAGCCTGACCATCAACTTCCTGCGCAAACCCGCGGCGGGCAAATCGGTCATCGGCGAATGCCGGCTGATGAAGGTGGGCAAGACCCTCGCCATGGGCGAGGTGTCCCTGTATTCGGAGGGGCAGGAAGAACCAGTGGCCCATGTCGTGGGTACCTACTCGATTCCCCCGCGCTGAAACCAGATGCGTTCGAGGCAGCGCAGCGTCGCTGCCCGGCCCACCGCCGGGCGTAGCGGGGTGCCGGAGCGGCGACGGGCCGCTACAATGGCGCCCTAGCTTCAAGCCGGACGTGATTGCCATGCCTTTGCCCAAAAACCAATTAGAACTGCTGAGCCCCGCCCGCGACGTCGACATCGCCCGCGAGGCCATCCTCCACGGCGCCGACGCCGTGTACATCGGCGGCCCGAGCTTCGGCGCCCGCCACAACGCCTGCAACGAAGTGGCGGATATCGCCAGGCTGGTGGAATTCGCCCATCACTTCCATGTGCGGGTGTTCGTCACCATCAACACCATCCTCCACGACGACGAGCTGGAGCCGGCGCGCAAGCTGATCCACCAACTCTACGACGCCGGCGTCGACGCGCTGATCGTGCAGGACATGGGCGTCCTCGAACTGGACATCCCGCCCATCGAGCTGCACGCCAGCACCCAGACCGACATCCGCACCCTCGAGCGCGCCAAGTTCCTCGGCCAGGCCGGCTTCTCCCAGCTGGTGCTGGCCCGCGAACTGGACCTCAAGCAGATCCGCGCCATCGCCGACCAGACCGACGCGGCCATCGAGTTCTTCATCCATGGCGCGCTCTGCGTTGCCTTCTCCGGGCAGTGCAACATCTCCCACGCCCAGACCGGCCGCAGCGCCAACCGTGGCGACTGCTCCCAGGCCTGCCGCCTGCCCTACACCCTGAAGGACGACCAGGGCCGCGTGGTGGCCTTCGAGAAGCACCTGCTGTCGATGAAGGACAACAACCAGAGCGCCAACCTCAGCGCCCTGGTGGACGCCGGCGTGCGCTCCTTCAAGATCGAAGGGCGCTACAAGGATGCCGGCTACGTCAAGAACATCACCGCCTACTACCGCCAGCGGCTGGACGGTATCCTCGCCGAGCGCCCGGACCTGACCCGCACCTCCAGCGGCCGCACCGAGCACTTCTTCGTGCCGGACCCGGAAAAGACCTTCCACCGCGGCAGCACCGACTACTTCGTCACCGAGCGCAAGATCGACATCGGCGCCTTCGACACCCCGACCTTCACCGGACTCTCGGTAGGCCAGGTGGAAAAGGTCGGCAAGCGCGACCTGATCGCCGTGACCCATGACCCGCTGTCCAACGGCGACGGCCTCAACGTGCTGGTCAAGCGCGAGGTGGTGGGTTTCCGCGCCAACATCGCCGAGCTGCAGGACGAGTTCGAGGAAGACGGCGAGAAGCGCTGGCGCTACCGCGTCGAGCCCAACGAGATGCCGGCCGCCCTCGCCCGCCTGCAGCGCAACCATCCGTTGAACCGCAACCTGGACCACAACTGGCAACAGGCGCTGCAGAAGACCTCCGCCGAGCGCCGCATCGGCCTCGACTGGACCGCCCGCCTGCGCGAAGAGCAGCTGGAGCTGACCGCCACCAGCGAGGAAGGCGTCAGCGTCAGCGTCAAGCTGGACGGCCCCTTCGGCGTGGCGAACAAACCGGAGAAGGCCCTGGAGCAACTGCACGACCTGCTCGGCCAGTTGGGCACCACCAGCTACCACGCCCGACGCATCGAACTGGACGCGCCCCAGGCCTGGTTCATTCCCAACTCCCAGCTCAAGGCCCTGCGCCGCGACGCCATCGAGGCCCTGACCGCAGCCCGCGTCCAGGCCCACCCCCACGGCCATCGCAAGGCCGTCAGCGTGCCGCCGCCGGTCTACCCCGAGGCGCACCTGTCGTTCCTCTACAACGTCTACAACCAGAAGGCCCGCGACTTCTACCACCGCTACGGCGTGCAACTGATCGACGCAGCCTATGAGGCCCACGAGGAAAGCGGCGAAGTGCCGGTGATGATCACCAAGCACTGCCTGCGCTTCTCCTTCAACCTCTGCCCGAAGCAGGCCAAGGGCGTGACCGGCGTGCGCACCAAGGTCGCGCCGATGCAGCTGGTCCATGGCGATGAAGTGCTGACCCTGAAGTTCGACTGCAAACCCTGCGAGATGCACGTGGTGGGCAAGATGAAGGGCCACATCCTCGACCTGCCGCAACCGGGCAGCGCCGCGAGCAACGTGGTCGGCCAGATCAGCCCGGACGACCTGCTGAAGACCATTCGCCACCGCGCGCCGCACTGACAGGCCTAGCCGCCGATGGGCCAAGGACGGCCCTTGCTCCCCCCGCGCGTCGGTTGCGAATCACCAACCAGGCACGCCTGCCAAGCAATCTGACAGGCAGACGCAAGTCCCCGGCCGCCATATGTGGTGAAAATCCTGTCGATACCGCGCGTATCGACAGGAAGTCATCGACCGGAGCCATGCATGGTTGCACTCACCCTCAGACTGGCGATCTTCTGCCTGCTGCCCTTCGCCCTGGTGCTCCTGGTGGGCGCCAAACCCGGGCTCGCGCCGAGCTGGGACTTCGCCAACGCCGCAGGCCTGCTCGCGGGCCTGCTGCTGTTGCTGCTGTTCATCTATACCGGCCGCCCCCTGTCGCGCCCCTACTTCGACGGCAAGTTCTTCATGGCCCTGCACCGTGACCTCGGTTACGTGGCAGCCCTGTTGCTGGCGCTGCATATCGCGGTACTGCTGGTGAGCGAACCGCAGACAGTGGACTACCTGCTGCCCTCGGCGTCCTGGACCATGCTCTGCGGCACCCTCGCCGCCCTGCTCCTTTTGATTCTGGTGCCCATCAGCCTGCCGGCGATACGCCAGCGGCTATGGCGTCACCACCTGCGTTTCAGGCGCTGGCACCTTAGCCTCAGCGCCTTGCTGCTGGTGTTGATGGCGGTCCATGTGATCGGCGTCGGCTACTACACCGGGGCGCTCTGGAAGGCACTGCTCTGGGGCGGGCTGACCGGCGTCGCGCTGCTCTGGCCGCTGCTGCCGCAGGCGCCCCTGGAACGGAAAGCCGAGAAGCGGCGACGCAATACGGCGCCCATCGCCAGGCGACTGAGCCTGGCCCTGCTGCTGGCGGCCCTGGGTCTGGCGGGAGGCTTCGCCCTGGTCGCCAACACGGACCTGCCGCTATGAAAAGGCTCTACCTGCTGGCCGCAGTACTGCTGGTGGCGCTGCTCGCCTACGGCCTGGTCAAGGGACACGCCGAACTCGTGCGCGAGCGACCGCTACTGCCGCTGAATTTCGACCATGGCCTGCATGGCAAGGTCAATTGCATCACCTGCCATCACGACTACGCCGACCGCTCGCCGGCAGCGCCCAGCGGCGACCGCACCTGCCTGTTCTGCCACAAGAAGACGCCGCACCTGGCCCTGCGCATGGAACGGGACTTCCACGAGCTGTGCCGTGGCTGCCACCTGCAGAAGCTGCAGGCCCTGCACAGCGCCGGGCCGGTACAGTCCTGCCGCCAGTGCCATACGCCGCCGGTCCTCACCTTGCCCACGTCAAACAAGGACTGAGCCACCCGCCCATGGCAAGTGGTGCGGCGGTGTGGCCTAGCCCTTCTGCTTGGCCAGGTAGGCACCCAGCCGCCGCCCCATCTCCTCGCCCAGGGCCTGCAGGCCGCTCATGGGGCGAACCATCACCTCGAAGTCGATGATCCTGCCCTGCTCGTCGAAACGGATCATGTCGATACCCTTGAGGTCACGCCCATCGACCCGCGCGCTGAATTCCAGCACCACGTTCAGGCCATCGGCCGTGGTCAGTTGGCGGTGATAGCGGAAGTCGCCGAAGACCTGGATCACCGTGCCGAGAATCGCCGCGACCACCACCGGCCCCGGATAAGGCGTGTGCGCCATGGGGGAGCGGAACACCACGCTTTCGGCCAGGAGTTCGGGCAGCGCGGACAAGTCGCCTTTCTCGACCATCTCGTGCCAGCGTTGCAGCGAAGCCGCGGCCAGGGGATGCAGGGTCAGTTCGGACATGGGGTGTTCCTTTCGTTTGTTCTTCTTGTGGAGGTCCGCTCGGCAACCGTCCGGCGCCCAGCGGGTGACTGAAGAACGACGATAAGACCCGCGAAACCCAGGCTCAATGATCGAAACTGACAGTCTGATGATCCTGCCGCACAGCTTTAGCGCGGCGTGCTCAATGGACCGAGCGGGTCACCAGGAAGCTCAGCAGGTGCGGATCGTCATCCGGCTCCACGCTGCGCACCGGCCTCGGCAGTTCATCCAGCACGCTGCGCCAGAACGCCAGGGCGACCTCGTCTTCGCGGTAGAAGCGCACCAGCCAGTCATGGTCGCCACCCAGCAGCACCTGGGTGACCAGGGTCTTGCCGATGCCATGGCGGCGGTACTTCTTCAGGATGAACAGGTCCGACAGCTCCAGCGCGTCGAATCCCGCCAGCTCGCTGCGCTCGATCAGCAGGAAGCCGGCGATGAAACCATCCACCAATACCAGGTGGGCGCTCCATTGCGGTTCCTGCCAGTAACGTGCCAGGTGCTCCTCATGGATATAGAAGCGGCCGTCCACCTCCACGTCCTCGTCCTCCCAGTCCGACGACTCGTAGGCGTAGTACTGGTAGAGATTGCGGATCAGATCGGCCTGTTCGGGACCGGTCTGCACCAGCTCGACAGTGGCGTCATTCATGGGCGGACCTCGCATCGGCAAGGCCGCGGAGGGAAGGCATCGGCAATCGAAGGCATGGGGATCTCGATGACGGCAACAGGGTTGGGAAGCGGCGGATTGTCCCACAAGCGCCGAAGGAATCTGAATAATCCGGATATCGGAAAATAGTACCGCCGCACGTTCACCCCACTGCCTGCGGACTAGGGCTCCAGTTTCAACAGCGGCTCACCCTTGCGGACTATGTAGGTCGCCAGCTCCGAGGCAGTGCCCTTGCCGACGTTCTTCGCCACATGGGGCGTGCCGGCGGGTATGTACAGGGACTCGCCGGCCTTGAGGGTCACCGGTGCCCGGCCCGCGAGCTGGTACTCGAAGGTGCCGTCGATCACGAAGGCGACTTCCACACCAGGGTGTGAGTGCTTGGGAGAGGCCACGCCCGGCTCGAAATCCACGCGGGCCTGGATCACTTCGGTTCCGGGGTTGTCCAGGTCGCTGCGCAGCAGATCCGCGCGCTTGAGGTCTTTCTGCCAGCTTTGCGCGGGGGCCGGCTCCTGGCCGGTTTCATGGGCCTGGGCCAGGCCGGCGAAAGCGGCCAGTGCCGCCAGGATGGTGAGCGTACGGAGGTGTGCCATGGTCATGCCTTTTCGATGAGTGGAAGCGGAGTTCCATTTCATCCTCGGCATGTGGGGCCGATGTGTCGGCCGTGGGGCTTCTTGCAAGCCTCTGTATGCAGACAAATGCCAGATACAAGCGGATACAGCGGCGGGCGGCAGCTTGGCCGCCCTGCCCTCACTCGCCGCGCACCGACTTCAGCAGGTTGTCGCGCAGGGTCACGATTTCCTTCTGCAGCCTGGCGAACTCGGCAGGGCCAAGGCCACAGGCCTTAGCCAGGCTCACACTGAAGGCGCGCTCGCGCAGTTGCCGGCCATTTTCCGTCAGGCTGATCCGCACCTGGCGTTCGTTGGCCTTGTCGCGGGCGCGCACCAGGTAGCCCTGGGCTTCGAGCTTCTTGAGGATCGGCGTAAGGGTGTTGGATTCGAGGAAGAGTTTCTCGCCCAGGCCGCCGACGGTCTGATCGTCCTCTTCCCACAGCGCGATGATGGTGACGAACTGGGTGTAGGTGAGCCCGAGCTCATCGAGCAGCGGCCGGTAGACCTTGCCGAACGCCAGGTTGGTCGAATACACCGCAAAGCACAGGTAGTCGGCCAGCTTCAGTTCCGCTGCGGTGTCCGGCTGGCTGGAATGGGGTTGTATGTCGTTCATGTCGGCATCTCTCGCGGGCGTCAGGTCCGGCCTGACCTGCAGCGCATATTACATCGGACACGAACTGTTCGGTACCGCGATGAGCCGGGAGGAAGTCGAAAGGGAGGATATCGAGGGTGAAACGCAGCCGATAGCGTTTCACCCATGACCGTCTCGCCGACGTGGCGAAACTAGGTGTTGCCGTCCGTAGCCAGCAGCAGCGGCGCTTCGCCGCGCAACGAGTGGATCTCACCGATTATCTGCGCCACGGTGCGCTCCATGGCGCCGCGCCCAACCAGCGACTGCATGGGGATACCCGAGATAAGCCAGCTTTCTCCCGATGCCGGTTGCTCGATGGTGATCGACACGCCGCCGTCCATATCGATCACGCAGCTGACGATGTGTCCAGGCATCTGTCCGGACAACCGGGTTTGCAGGCGTTGTTCCAGTCTTTTCCTCATCGGCTCTCCATGGGGCGCGCGATCGCTGCCCCCCATGATCGTGGGTGGACGAAACTCATATTTAGCTCATCCACGGAGCCTTCGTCGGGGAGATTGATGACCGTTCGGCACCTGCCGTCGATAGGCCGATCGGTAGGTCCAAACCAGGGCTGCGGACTGGCCCTAGTGGTCCTTGCCATTGCCGCCATCGGGGCTGGCGTCCACCAGCAGCGGCATCACATGCAGCACCGCCAGAGCCATCAGGGTGCCGAGCACCGCGGTGCCCTCGCGGCCTAGCCCCACGGCCACGCCGATGGCGGCCGCGGACCAGATGCCGGCGGCGGTGGTCAGGCCCTTGACGTCGGCTATGCCCTGGATCACCCGCGACATGGCGTCGTGGCCGGCGCCCTCCTGCTCCAGGGACATGACGAACAGCGTCGCCCCCAGGCACACCAGCATGTGGGTGCGCACCCCAGCGGCCTTGTACTTCCCTCTCCCCCGCCCCTCTCCCGCAAGCGGGAGAGGGGTGACTCGCGCCTGATGCCCGTACCGACCTAAAACGAAGCAGAGAGGATGACGCCACGCGAGTCGCCCCTTCAGGAGGCCGAGTGCAGTCCTTGCGAAACGGAGCGAAGCGAAGTAACAGCCGCAGGCTGGCCCGAAGGGCGAGCGCAGCGAGTCAGGGGGCGGCCCCCGGAGCAAGGATGGAACGAGGGAACCCCGGCGCAGCCGGGGCCGGATGCAGGGGCAAGCGTTTTGCTTCCTTCTAGGTGACTGTAAAAGGGACTCGCCCGGGAGGGCGAAACAAAACCCGCAGCCCACTCGACAACGAACCGTAATCAAGGCCCCACCCCCAAAACGTTGGGTTTCGCTTCGCTCGCGGAACGCCGCCCGACCCAACCTACGAAAGCAGGCTCCGTGAGCCAAGGGTGGACCACGCTTCATCGGTCCACCGTTCGAGGTCCGGTGTGGCGCCATTGGTGGATGGAAGAGCGCCATCCACCCTACGGGGTCAGCGGCTCAAGGCGAGATGGGGTCGCTGGCGGGGAAGGTTTCTTCCAGGGCCTGGTCCACCCGGGACTCCCTGGGTTGCGCCAGTTCGGCGCAGTGGCAGCCGGTTTCGTGGCAGGGTTCGCCATCCTTGTGGCCATCGGCGCAGGCGGCGCAGCAATAAGCCTTGCCGTCGCGCACGAGGGCCCTGGCGTCCACCACGCAGCTGCAGCTGGCGCAGGCGCAGCGTTGCTCGGTCATCATCGGATCCTCGGCAGCAGGAAGCCCAGGGCGGTGTTGGGCGAAGGCACGAAGCCGACGCCGGAGCGCCTCGGCAGTTCGGTATAGGGGCGCTTGCGCAATCTCGGCAGGGTCGGCATGGCTCAGCCCCGTCCGCCGCTCACAGGCTTGGCGCGGCGACGTCGGCGGGACAGATGAACCGCAACCTTGACGCCAAATCGCTTGGCCGGCGCCCAGCCATTCACGGGACTCTTCATCTTCAACCTCCTCGCGTCAGACGCGAGTTCGTCATGCCTGGCCGCTCGCTGGCGACCACGGAGAGGGCCGCCACCGGGCGGCCCCTCCTCACTCAACTGCGGGCACGCTCGACGTTGCGCAGGGCCTTGATCTGGTCGTGGTTACGCAACACGCCTTCGTACTGGCGCTGGACGATGGCCCGGACGTCGGTGGGCAGCTGCTTGTGCAGCGCTTCGGCGAAGTGCTTCTTGGCAACGTCTTCGCCACGCTCGGCCTCATTGAGGATGGCCACCTCGTCCTTGCCGGTGACCAGGGACTTCAGGTCCACCCAGCGGCGATGAAGGTCGCCACTCACACTGGTGCTGTCCTCCGGCTTGCCGCCCATTTCCACTACAACCCGCTGCAGCTCGACCGCCGCGGTGCCGCACTGGCGCGAACGCTCCATGAACAGCTGCTTGAGGTCCGGCCGCTTGACGTCCTCGGCGCAGACCTTGAAGCCGGCCTCGCCGTCCTTGCTGGTCTCGATCAGGTTGTTGAGGGTGTGGATGATCTCTTTGCGGTCGTCATTGATATCCATCGGTCCGTACTCCCGGCTCGACGCAGCGCCGAGCCCGTTAAGGGTTGGATGACCCACTTGGGGCCTACCCCCTTTCCGACGCGACGCCATTGCGGATCGTTCAGCCTTTTTGCCCGGACGGCGTACATGCAAGGCCAACTCGGCACCGTGGAATGCATCCTGGCCGCCTACCCCAGCCACTGACCGCGCCATGGGGTTGCCTACCGTTCGGCGGCACAGCCAATCACTTCGTTGACAGCAATTTATTTGTGCGCAAAGATTCACACATCGCATCCGATCTGCTCGCATACGATAGCAACTCGAAACCCAGCTCAACGACCTGCAGACAGGTCACCCCTACCGAGGATCGCCAGCATGACCAAGATCGAAAAAGTACTGTTCACCGGCAAGACCAACACTCAGTTCAGCCGCCGTGAAGGCGCCGCGCGCAATGACCATGGCCGCGTCGACCTCAAGCTGTCGGTTCCCGGCAGCAGCGCCCCGGCGCAGGTGTTCGACGCAGTAGTGGCCCACCCCACCGCCGAGCAGCTGTTCGCCGGCGCCTGGTCGGCCTGCTACATCTCCGCCATCGGGCTGGTGGCCCAGTCGCGCAAGGTGGCGCTGCCGGACGACCTGGCGGTGGATATCGAGGTGGACCTGGGCATGACCGGCAACGCCTACTTCCTCCAGGCCCGGATCAACGTCCGCGCACCGGGCCTGCCCCGTGAAGTGACCGAGGCCCTGGCCCACGAAGCCCACGAGATCTGCCCCTACTCCAAAGCCACTCGCGGAAACATCGACGTCGCCGTGAACGTCATCGAGGCCTGATGACCGGGGCGGCCGGTTCTGCTCGAGCCGGCCGCCCGCTTCCAGCCTTCAACCAGGTCGCTGCGGTTGGCCATTCGACAGGAGACGCATTTTCGACTGGACTGAGTGGACCTTAATCCCAGGGGCTGGAGATGTGATGAAACGGCATGGAACCCTCGTTAGCTTGATTCTCCTGGCCATCGGTGCCGTCTCGGCCACTACCTACGCGCAGACCGACGCCGCTGGCGCCACCGAGCCACAGCCGGCCGCGACGCTGTTTCGCAACGTGCGGATCTTCGATGGTCAGAACAGCAGTTCCTCCACCGGCAACAACGTGCTGGTTCGCGGCAACCTGATCGAACGCGTGTCCACCGGCGACATCGAATCCCCCGCGGGTGCGCGGGTCATCGACGGGGGCGGTCGAACGCTGATGCCGGGCCTGATCGACGCGCACTGGCACGCGATGTTCGTGCGCCCGAACTTTGCCAGTATCCAGAACCCCGACGTAGGATTCCTCAACATCCTGGCCACCGCCGAGGCCCACGACACCCTGATGCGTGGCTTCACCACCGTGCGCGATGTGGGGGGCTCGGTGTTCGCCCTCAAGCGGGCCATCGACCAGAAGGTGGTGCCCGGCCCACGGATTTTCCCATCGGGCGCGATGATTTCCGTCACCAGCGGCCACGGCGATTTTCGCCAGTCGGTCGACCTGCCCCGCGCCATCGGCGGTACCCCCACGCACATGGAGCAGACCGGCAACGTCGCCATCGCCGACACCCCCGATGAAGTGCGGGTCCGCGTCCGCGAACAGCTGATGCAAGGCGCCTCGCAGATCAAGCTCACCGCCGGCGGCGGCGTCTCCTCGCCCCACAGCCCGCTGGATGTCACCACCTTCACCGAGGCGGAACTGCGCGCCGCGGTGGAAGCGGCCGAAAACTGGGGCACCTACGTCGCGGTGCACGCCTACACCCCGCAAGCCGTCCAAAGGGCCATCGCCGCCGGGGTGAAATGCATCGAGCATGGCAGCCTGATGGATGAAGAGACCGCCAAGTACATGGCCAGCCGCGACATCTGGCTGAGCATCCAGCCCTTCCCGGATGAGCTGGCCAACGCCTTCCCGCCCAATTCGGAAGAACGGCGCAAGGCCATGGAAGTCTTCGCCGGCAACGACAACGCCTACGCGCTGGCCAGGAAGTACAAGCTCAAGACCGCCTTCGGCACCGACGTGCTGTTCTCCGCCGCGCTGGCCACGCGCCAGGGGCAGATCCTGGCGAGCCTGTCGCGCTGGTACAGCGCCCCGGAGATCCTGACCATGGCCACCAGCACCAACGCCGAGCTGCTCTCGCTCTCGGGCAAGCGCAACCCCTACCCCGGTGCGCTGGGTGTGGTGCGTGAGGGCGCGTTCGCCGACCTGATCCTGGTGGACGGCGACCCGGCAGCGGATATCGGCCTGGTCGCCAACCCCGCCAAGAACTTCCTGGTCATCATGAAGGACGGGGTGATCTACAAGGACGTCCAGCCCCAATAAGGGGCCGGTCGAGGGAGTCGCTCGCACTGGGCGATGGATGACATGGAGCGCCGTGCGCGGCACGGCGGTCACAACAGCATGCCATCCCCCACGTGCGAGACCGGACATGGACAAGAGCAAGAGCGCCAAGACCCCCGGACTGACCGCCAACGAACAGCAAGAAGTGCACAAGAACCAGCCGCCACGCGCCGCGGTGGTCCACGAGATCATCCGCGTACAGGGCGACAAGGAGTTGCAGCGCACCGCCACCGCGCTCTGGTGGTCGGCCCTGGCGGCGGGGTTGTCCATGGGCCTCTCGCTGATGGCCATGGGGTTGTTGCGAGCGCGCCTCGAGGGTGTCGAGGGCGCCCACGCCATCGCCTGCATCGGCTATTCGGCGGGCTTTCTGGCGGTGATCCTGGCCCGCCAGCAGCTGTTCACCGAGAACACCCTGACCGCCGTGCTGCCGGTGATGAACAAGCCCTCACCGGGTAACTTCGCGCGCCTGGGCAAGCTCTGGAGCGTAGTGCTGCTGGGCAACCTGGCCGGCACCTTGCTGGTGGCCTATGTGATGCTGCACTTGCCGATCTTCGATGCGGCCACCGATGCCGCCTTCCTCGACATCGGCCGCAAGCTGATGGAAAGCGACAGCGGGCAGATGTTCGCCAAGGGCATAGTCTCCGGCTGGATGATCGCCACCATGGTGTGGATGATCCCGGCGCAGGAGCAGGCCAAGGTCTGGATCATCGTCATGGTCACCTCGCTGATGGCCCTCGGCGACTTCACCCACATCGTCGTCGGCTCGGTGGAGGCCTTCTACCTGGTGTTCGCCGGCGAGCTGGCCTGGGTGGACTACTGGCTGGTGTTCGCGATGCCGACCCTGGCCGGCAACATAGTCGGGGGCAGCTTCATCTTCGCCCTGATCAGCCACGCCCAGGTACGCAGCGACGTGGAACTGCAGGAAGCCCAGCGCGAGGAACGCCAGGCCCGGCTGGAGAGCAAGGAAAGCCAGGGCTGAAGGGTTCGACTGCATTCACGGCCGCCCGGACGTCCCGCAAGCCTGGGCGGTAGCGCCATTATTCCGTAGCATTGGCCGCCGCCCGACCTATGGGCGGGCCCGGGCCTCGATTGAGGCGATAGCAGCAGTCGGAGTTGAAGATGGCGTTGTATAGCGCGGGGGTCGAGTACGGCATTCATTGCCTGCTGTTCCTGACGGACGAAAAGGGTGACGGCCGCGAGGCCAATGTGCGCACCCTGGCCGAACTGCAGGGTGTTCCCCCGGAACTGCTGGCCAAGGTATTCACGCGCCTGGCCAAGGCCGGCCTGGTGGCGGCCACCGAAGGCGTGCGCGGCGGTTTCCGCCTGGCGCGGCCCGCCGACGAGATATCGGTACTGGATATCGTCCGCGCCATCGATGGCGACAAGCAGATCTTCGAATGCCGCGACGTACGCCAGCGTTGCGCGGTGTTCGAGGAAGGCTGCCCGGCGCCGGACTGGGGCAGCCTCGGCCCCTGCACCATCCACGCCGTGATGCTCCAGGCCCAGCAGCGCATGGAAGAAGCCCTGGCCCAGCAGACCGTGCTGGATATCGTCCGCCGCGTGTCACGCAAGACCCCACCCGCCTACGGCGAGCAGGTACTGCGCTGGATGAGCGACAAGCGCGACGGCAAGTAGCAAGTAGCAAGTAGGATGGGTTGAGCGGAGCGATACCCATGCTGAAAGAGCTGATGGGTATCGCAAGCTCAACCCATCCTACGGTTACTCCCGGCCACCATCAGAACCTACTGCCCGAGGAACAGGCCACGGGTGAAGAACACGTAGTTCGCCTCGGCGAACATCAGCCCCACCAGCACCAGCAGGCACAGGGGCGGCACCAGGATGGCGTAGATCATCGCCAGGCGCTCCCAGGCCATGTGCATGAAGATCGAGACGATCAGCCCCGCCTTCAGCAGCATCAGCACGATGATCATCGTCCAGCGGAAATAGCCGGTGAAGTGGAAGTAGTCCACCAGGTAGGACAGGGTGCTGAGGATGAACAGCAGCCCCCAAATCTTCAGGTACAGGCTGATCGGGTGTTGCTGCCCTTCGGCGTGAGCCATGTCGATGCTCCCCTGCTCTACCACAGGTAGAAGAACGCGAAGATGAAGACCCAGACCAGGTCGACGAAGTGCCAGTAGAGGCCGGCGATCTCGACTATCTGGTAGTTCCCGCGCTTCTCGTAATCCCCACGCAGCACCTTGAAGGCCACGGTGCAGAGATAGATCACCCCCACCGACACGTGCATCCCGTGGAAGCCTGTGATCATGAAGAAGCTCGCGCCGAACTGCGCCGCGCCCATGGGGTTGCCCCAGGGCCTTACGCCCTCGCCTATCAGCTTGCTCCACTCGAAGGCCTGCATGCCGACGAAGGTCGCGCCGAGGGCGGCGGTGGTCAGCATGAGCAAGGCGCAGCGCACGCGATCGCGGCGGTAGCCGTAGTTCACCGCCATGGCCATGGTGCCGCTGCTGGTGATGAGCACGAAGGTCATGATGGCGATGAGGATCAGCGGGATGCTCCTCCCGCCTATGGTCAGCGCGAAGACTTCACTGGGGTTGGGCCAGGTGGCCGTGGTGCTCATGCGCACCGACATGTAGCCGATCAGGAAGCAGGTGAAGATGAAGGTGTCGCTGAGCAGGAAGATCCACATCATCGCCTTGCCCCAGGGCACGCCCTTGAAGGCATCGCGATCCGACGACCAGTCCTGGACCACCGCCTGCCAGGTCGAGGGGTTCTGCCCTGTGCTCATGGCCTCACCTCAGTCCGCAGAAGGCCGCGATGGCCTGGTAGGTTTCCGGAGTGCTGGTCAGCACCGCGAAGAGCAGCAGCCACAGCCCGAGCAGGTAATGCCAGTAATAGGCGCAGAGTTCGACGCCGGTGCGCAGGCTGTCGCTCGGCCCCTGGCGCAACATGCGCCGGGCCACCAGCGTCCAGGCCACCAGGCCGCCGGCCAGGTGCAGGCCGTGCAGCCCTGTCAGCAGGTAGAAGAAGCTGTTGGCCGGATTGCCGGCCACCGGGTAGCCACGGGCGCCCAGCCACTGCCAGACCCAGAGCTGGCCGGCGAGAAAGGCCAGGGCGAAGACCCCGCCGAGGAGGAACGCCAGGGTCGTCCAGGCCTGGCTGCGGCTCATCTTCGCCCACTGCAGGCTGGCGCTGGCCAACAGCAGCAGCCCGGTATTCACCCAGAGCATCCAGGGCTGGGCCAGGGGCGCCAACGGGTCGGTCAGCGGGCGCCAGTCCGCCACCTGGGAACGGACGATGAAGGCCAACAGGAACAACAGGAACAGCGAACTCACCACGCCAAGGAACACCCCCAGGCCGACCTTGGCCGTGCGCCGCCGCGCCCGCGCCGAGGCTTCACGCTCCAGGCCGTCGCTCCAGCCGCCGGGTTCGACGCCATCGGCGCCCTTCCAGAGCTGCCCGCTCATGATTTCTGCTCCGTGGCGGCCCGGTCGGCCTCGCGCATGCGTTCCAGTTCTTCCTCGGAGACCGTCTGCGGCACGAAGTCCTGGCGCACGCCCGGCACGCTGTAGTCATAGGGCCAGCGGTGCACCACCGGCAGCGATTCCCGCCAGTTGCCGTGCACCGGCGGGGTGTCCGGGGTTTGCCATTCCAGGCTGGCGGCCTTCCAGGGGTTGCCGCCGGCGGGCCGGCCCTTGAAGGTGCTCCAGGCCAGGTTGTAGAGGAACAGCAGCTGGGCCACGCCCACGGTCAGCGCCGCCACCGTGATGAAGGCGTTGAGGTCCTGGGCCGAGGCCGGGATGAACTCGTAGTCCGGGTAGGCGTAGTAGCGCCGCGGCATGCCGAGGAAGCCCAGGTAGTGCATGGGGAAGTAGATGGCGTAGGTGCCGAGGAAGGTGATCCAGAAATGCAGTTTGCCGAGGCGGTCGTCGAGCATCCGCCCGGTGACCTTCGGGAACCAGTGATAGAGGGAGCCGAACACCACCAGGATCGGCGCCACACCCATCACCATGTGGAAGTGCGCCACCACGAAGTAGGTATCCGACAGCGGGATGTCGACTATCACATTGCCGAGGAACAGCCCGGTCAGGCCGCCCACCAGGAAGGTGACGATGAAGGCCAGGGCGAACAGCATCGGCACCGTCAGGTGGATGTCCCCGTGCCAGAGGGTCAGGGTCCAGTTGTAGACCTTGAGCGCGGTGGGCACCGCGATGATCAGCGTGGTGATGGCGAAGAAGAAGCCGAAGTAGGGATTCATGCCGCTGACGTACATGTGGTGTGCCCAGACCACGAAGCTCAGCACGCCGATGGCTACTATGGCCCAGACCATCATGCGGTAGCCGAAGATGTTCTTGCGCGCGTGGGTGCTGATCAGATCCGACACCAGCCCGAAGGCCGGCAGCGCGACTATGTAGACCTCCGGGTGGCCGAAGAACCAGAACAGGTGCTGGAAGAGGATCGGGCTACCGCCCTGGTGCTCCAGCGGCTGGCCCATGGAAATCAGCGCCGGCATGAAGAAGCTGGTGCCCAGCAGGCGGTCGAAGAGCATCATCACCGCGCTGACCAGCAGCGCCGGGAACGCCAGCAACGCCAGGATCGAGGCCATGAAGATGCCCCACACCGAGAGCGGCATGCGCAGCAGCGTCATGCCCCGTGTCCGCGCCTGCAGCACGGTGGTCACGTAGTTCAGCCCGCCCATGGTGGCGGCGACGATGAAGATCGCCAGGGACACCAGCATCAGCACGATGCCCCACTCGGTGCCCGGCGTGCCCTGGGTGATTGCCTGGGGTGGATAGAGGGTCCAGCCCGCCCCGGTCGGCCCGCCGGGGACGAAGAAGCCGGCCAGCAGCACCAGCACCGAGAGCAGGTAGAACCAGTAGCTGAGCATGTTGACGTAGGGGAACACCATGTCCCGCGCGCCCACCATCAGGGGGATCAGGTAGTTGCCGAAGCCGCCCAGGAACAGCGCCGTGAGCAGGTAGATCACCATGATCATCCCGTGCATGGTCATGGCCTGGTAATAGGCGGCAGGGTCCATGAATTCGAGGCTGCCGGGGAAGCCGATCTGCATGCGCATGAGGCCGGACAGCACCAGGGCGATCAGGCCGACGAAGATCGCGGTCAGGGAGTACTGGATGGCAATGACCTTGTGGTCCTGGCTCCAGATGTAGCGGGTCAGGAAGCTTTTGGGCTCGTGCAGCGCGTCGGCTTCTGCATGCTCGACATGGGCCATCGGAAACCCTCCGTAACGCGTCGGGGTCCGTCCATTGCTAAGGCGCCGGTTCCTTCTCGGTGGCGTCGGGATTCGCCCGGGACCTGATGAAGGCGATCAACGCGTCCAGTTCCGCGTCGCTGGGGGTGAAGGCCGGCATCACCGGCGCGAACCCCTGGACCAACTGGGCAGCGGGCTGTAGTACCGACGCCTTCAGGTAGGCGTCGTCCACCTCGACCTGGCTGCCATCGGCCAGGGTTTCGTGCTTGCCGTACAGCCCCTGCCAGCTGGGTCCTATGCCCTTGCTGCCGTCCAGGCTGTGGCAGGCCAGGCAACCAAGGGACTCGGCCAGGCGCTGGCCCTGGCTCACGGCATCACCGCCGGAGGCGCCCTGCCCGGCGGCACTGAGGGACTGGATGTAGGCGACCAAGGCGGCCAGCTCATCCTGGTTGAAAGTATAGGGCACCATCACCGGCGGATAGCCCTGCACCAGGCGTGCCTTGGGATCGAGGATGGATTGGCGCAGGTAGGCGTCGTCCACCGTCACGCTGCTGCCATCGGCGAGCTTCTCCTCGCGGCCGAAGAGGTCCTTCCACCCCGGTCCCAGGCTGGCGCTGCCGTCCAGGCTGTGACAGGCGCGGCAGCCATGGCTCTCTGCCAGTTGCCGGCCCTTCTCGATCAGGCCGCCCTGGTCGGGCTTGGCGACGGCGGCCAGGGTCTGGGCGAAGGTGGGCTGGGCCGCCAGCCACTGGTCGAACACCTCGGGGGGTTCCATCAGCAGCGTGCCGCGCATGTTGAAGTGCCCCACCCCGCAGAACTCCGCGCAGAGGATCTCGTACTTGCCGGCCACGGTGGGGGTGAACCAGAAGTGCGAAACCATGCCGGGGACCATGTCCATCTTTCCGCGGATCTGCGGGATATAGAAGTTGTGCAGCACGTCCTTGGAGCGCAGCAGCACCTTCACCGGACGGTCCAGGGGCAGGCGCACCTCGTTGTTGCGGATCAGCACATCGTCCTGGCCAAGGGGGTCGTCCGGGTCCAGCCCCAGCGGGTTGCCGCCGTTCACCCACTTCACGTCCGCGCGGCCCAGCTGGCCATCCGCGCCGGGAAAACGAAACGCCCACTGCCATTGCTGGGCGACCACCTCCAGCGGATAGGCGTCCTGCGGCACCCGGACGAAATCGCTGTAGACCACCAGGCCCGGCGCCAGCATGCCGATGATGCCCAGGGAGGTGACCACGGTGAGCCACCATTCCAGCTTGTGGTTCTCCGGTTCGTAGGCGGCCCGCCGGCCCTCACGGTGGCGGAAGCGGATGAGCGCCACCACCATGAAGCCGACGATGGCGACGAAGAACACACCGGTGATGAGCAGGGTGATGAGCAGGGTGGTGTCGATGGAGCCCCAGTTGGATGCAGCCGGGGTCAGGTGCCAGGGCGCCAGGAGATGGAACAGAACAGACGCGACAGCGATGATCACCAGGATGATTGCGAACGCCATGTTCTCGTCGCCTCGTTGCCGATGCCCAGGCGCCGGTGGTGCGCGCATTGATCATCGGCGGTGCAACAGCTTCGTGTTCCGGCCGCAGGCGCGCCCGGAAGCACGGGTTCTCCCCCCAAAGGTCAAAGTTGCTGGCAAGTATAGTCGCTGCCGCCCCGCTGCCCGCCCCGCAGGCAAGGTGCCGGCTCGCGATATGGCTATTTCGATTGGGGATCGGGACGACCGTTCGTAACTTTTCCAGCGAAGCCGCTTGCCCTTTGAGAACGATCGTTCTACCTTCTCTTCCATGGACAGCAAATCAACTTCCGACGCCCGAGAAAAGCTTCTCGAAACCACCGAAGACCTGATCTACAGGAACGGCATCCAGGCCACCGGCATGGACTTCCTGGTCAAGGAATCGGGTGTCTCGAGAAAGACCATCTACAAGTATTTCGGAACCAAGGACGAACTGGTGGCCGAGGTATTGCGGCGCCGCGACGAACGCTGGATGAACTGGTTCATGACCTCGGTCGAACGGGCCGAGACCCCCGAGGCACGCCTGCTGGAGATATTCAGCGTGCTCAAGGGCTGGTTCCTGGCCGAAGGTTTTCGCGGTTGCGCCTTCATCAATACCGCAGGCGAGACGGGTGATCCGCAGGACCCCGTCCGGCTGGTCGCCAAGGAGCACAAAGAGAAGTTGCTCGAGTTCGTTCGAACGATTTGCCAGGAATATGGCGCCCCCGATCCGGATGCCCTGGCCAGGCGGTTTCTGGTCCTGATCGATGGCGCCATTACCGTTGCCCATGTGCTGGGGGATTCCAGCTCGGCGGATGATGCGCTGGAGGTTGCGCGCACACTGCTGGGTAAATAGGGATACCTGCCAGCGGGCAGCTTTCAACTCTAGAACCGCTCTTTCAATTGGAGACAGCTCATGTCCTCTAACGCTGAAGTTCGTCCGCCACTTCCCCCTTTCACCCGTGAAACGGCCATCCAGAAAATCCGCCTGGCCGAAGATGGCTGGAACAGCCGCGACCCCGAGAAAGTGTCCCTGGCCTATACCCTGGACACCAAGTGGCGTAACCGCGCCGAGTTCGCCAACAACCGCGCCGAGGCCAAGGCCTTCCTCACCCGCAAGTGGATCAAGGAACGCGAGTACCGGCTGATCAAGGAACTCTGGGCCTTCACCGACAACCGCATCGCCGTGCGCTACGCCTACGAGTGGCACGACGATTCGGGCAACTGGTTCCGCTCCTACGGCAACGAAAACTGGGAGTTCGACGAGAACGGCCTGATGTTCAACCGCTACGCCTGCATCAACGACCTGCCCATCAAGGAGTCCGAGCGCAAGTTCCGCTGGCCCCTCGGCCGCCGTCCGGATGACCATCCGGGGCTTTCCGAGCTGGGTCTGTAAGCCCTTCGCGAGATGGGTGGCGCCCCTCGGCGTCACCCTCAGCCATCGACGATACCTATTGGCTACCCTACTCCACAGGTATGGCCGATAAGCCTTGATAGACTTCATCGATGACCCGGTCATGACCAGCGATTGGACGCCACGCGTCCCGACGCCTTAGCTTTCACCTGGTCCTACTCCCTGGCGCCAGGTACTTCGATGATCGTCCGCCCCAAACCCAACCTGCTGAGCATCCTGACCACCCTGAAGGGCTCCATCGCCCGGCACATCGCCCTGCGCACCCTGATGGTCACCCTCCTGGCCTGCCTGATCGTGGTGGTGGAGAACCTCTACCCCGGCTGGTTCAGCCGGGTCGATGCCATGCCCTTCACCCTGCTCGGGCTGTCCCTGTCGATCTTCATGAGCTTTCGCAACAATGCCTGCTACGACCGCTGGTGGGAGGGCCGCAAGGCCTGGGGCCAGGTGATGGTGGAAGTGCGTTCGTTCATTCGCCAGAGCGTGGCGATCAGCGACCCGGCCCTGCGGGAAAGCCTGCTGCGCGAGCTCTGCGGCTTCGCCCACGGGCTCAAGGCGCGGCTGCGCGAGGAGGACGAACGCAAGGCTGCGCGCCCCTGGCTGGCGGACGCCCCGGAAGCCTACGGCCTCAACCTCTGCGACGGCATCCTGCGACGCGTCGGCCGGCAATGCTCGGAGCTGGCCAACCGCGGCGAGATCAGCGAGTGGCGCTACACCAACCTGGAGGCGCGCCTCTCGGGCCTGTCCGCCGCCCAGGCCACCTGCGAACGGATCAAGGGCACACCCCTGCCCTTCCCCTACACCCTGCTGCTGCACCGCACCATCTATCTGTTCTGCCTGCTGCTGCCCTTCGCCCTGGCCCATTCCCTGGGCTGGCTGGCCCCCATCCTGACCACCATGGTCGCCTACACCTTCTTCGGCCTGGATGCCATCGGCGACCAACTGGAAGACCCCTTCGGCCTCGATGAGAACGACCTCGCCCTCGAAGCGCTGGTGCGCACCCTGGAGCGGGAGGTCCTCGATGCCCTGGGCCAGCGCGACCTGCCGCCGGCGCTGGAGCCGGTGGACTATGTGTTGAGCTGAGGGCGGTCGGTAGTCCCCCCGATTCGGTGCGCGCGGCGCACCCTACGGTTGATTCCGTGTAGTGTGCGCCATGCGCACCGCCTTCGAAGCGGTGCATCTCCTCTCGATGCGAAAAAAGCCGCCCTGGCAAAAACCGGGGCGAGCCAGCCCGTAGGATGGGTTGAGCGGAGCGATACCCATGCGGACCGCGCTGATGGGTATCGCAGGCTCAACCCATCCTACAAACAGGCGGTGCGCGACATGCAAAAAAACTCGCCCCGGCAAATGCCGGGGCGAGTGTTCAGGCGAAGCTCGGATCGCCGAGCGGTCATCACTCCACAAGATCGGTGGACATCGCCAGCTCCTTCCAGGCCGCCAGCTCGCCTTCCACCAGGCTGTGCTTGTCATGGATGCGCTGCACCGCATCGCTGCCGATCGGCAGGCGCTGGGGCGCCACCTCGGCGTTGACCAGCTCCAGTACGGCACCGGCGAACTTGTTCGGGTCGCCCGGCTGGGCGTGGTTGGCGCCTTCGGCGAAGCGGCGCATGGCGCCTACCGTCTCGTCGTAGTCCGGCAGTTCCAGGGCGGTCTTGACCAGGGACTGCTCGTCGAGGAAGTCGGTGCGGAAGAAGCCCGGCTCCACCACCGTGACCTTGATCCCGAGGGGTTTCAGCTCCTGGTACAGGGCTTCGCTCAGGCCCTCCACCGCGAACTTGGTGGAGCCGTACACGCCCCAGCCGAAGTAGGCCTGGTAGCCGCCCAGGGAGGAGAAGTTGATGACGTGGCCGGAGCCCTGGCGGCGCATGTGCGGCAGTACCGCACGGGTGACGTTGAGCAGGCCGAACACGTTGGTGGCGTAGATGCGCTCCACTTCCGCGCCGCTGGTTTCCTCCACCGCACCGAGGATGCCGTAGCCGGCGTTGTTCAGCAGGACATCGATGCGGCCGAAGCGCTTGATGCCTTCCGCTACCGCCTCATGGGCCTCGCTCTCGCGGGTCACGTCCAGGCGCACGGCCAGCAGGTTGGGGTGTTCACCGAGGCGGGCCAGCACATCCTCGGGTTTACGGGCGGTGGCGATGACCGCATCGCCCACTTCGAGCGCCTTGGCGGCGATGAGGGCACCGAGACCACGGGAAGCTCCAGTAATGAACCAGGTACGCATAGCAACTCTCCTGTGTGGGAACCCGCACCGTGCGGGCTTTCTGTTTGAGTCGGGTTCACTTTATGGCGCCTTTACTCCTGTGATAATCCCAATAAAATTGCATGGGTCTTTGAACAGAATTCAGCAATGAAAGCCGTCGCCGCCGCCGATCTGGTCGTCTTCCTCTGCATCGCCAACCACCTGAGCTTCAGCCGCGCGGCCGTCGAGCTGGGGCTCTCCCCCTCGGCCCTGAGCCACGCCTTGCGCGCGCTGGAGGAACGCCTGGGGGTGCGCCTGTTCAACCGCACCACCCGCAGCGTGGCCCTCACCGAAGCCGGCGAACGGCTCTACGCGCGGATCAGGCCGGCGTTCCGCGATATCGACGACGCCCTGGAAGACCTCAACCAGTTCCGCGACACCCCCTCGGGCACCCTGCGCATCAGTGCCGGCCGTGCCGCAGCGCAGCTGGTGCTGCTACCCCTGGCGAGCCGCTTCCTCGCCGCCTACCCGGAGGTGAACCTGGAGATATCGGCCGATGACGCCCTGGTGGACGTGGTGTCCGCCGGCTTCGACGCCGGGGTGCGGTTCGGTGAGCGCCTGGAGGCCGACATGGTGTCCCTGCCGCTCGGCCCCTACATGCGCTCGGTGGTGGTGGGCTCGCCGGAGTTCTTCGCGCGCCATCCACGGCCGCAGAAGCCCCAGGACCTGCAGGGCCTGCCCTGCATCCGCCACCGATTCCCCAGCGGCAGCCTGTACCGCTGGGAGTTCGAGCGCGGAGGCATGCAGCTCGAGATCGAGGTGGACGGCCCGCTGACCCTGGGGGATGTCGGCCTGATGGTGGGCCCGGCCCTGCAAGGCAGCGGCCTGGCCTATGTGTTCGAGGAGATGGTCCGCGAGCATGTCGCCGACGGCCGTCTGGTGCAGGTGCTGGAAGACTGGTGTCCCTACTACCCCGGGCTGCACCTCTACTACCCCAGCCGCCGCCAGGTGCCGGCGGTGCTCAAGGCCTTCATCGAGTTCGCCCGGGCGGCACGGCAGCCGGCGTGACCAAGCCGTAGGATGGTGTAGAGCGGAGCGAAACCCATCAGCCCCGAACGATGGGTTTCGCAGGCTCTACCCATCCTACGAGGTAGTTCGTAGCCCGGATGCAATCCGGGAACGGTGGTCGGGTTTCCCCGGATTGCATCCGGGCTTCAAGCTGTAGGAGCGGCTACTCAGCGCAGCGGCTGCCCTTTCATCTCCGGCATGCGGATGTACACCACCAGGCTCACCAGGCACACCGCCACCGGGTAGATCCAGAACAGGTGCCCGTAACCGGCGCCGGAAATGGCGGTCATGATGTAGGGCGAAGTGCCGCCGAACAGGGTGACCGACAACGCGTAGGGCAAGGCGATGCCGGTGACCCGCACCTCGGCCGGGAACTGCTCGGCCATGGTCACCGCCGACGCCGCACCGAAGCCGGTCATGATCACCATGGAGATCGTCTGCAACAGCGCCACTTCGGCCAGGCTGATGCCCTGGTAGAGCAGGCCGAAGCTCGGCCAGGCCCAGAGGATGGAAGCCACCGCGAAGGCGATCAGCACCGGACGACGGCCGATGCGGTCGGCCAGCATGCCGGCGAAGGGCATCAGCACCAGCGACACGCCCACGGCGATCACGCCGGCCAGTAGCGTCTCGCGGATCGACATGCCGGTCACCAGGTGCACCTGGGACGGGTAGCTGACCATCCACACGTAGTTCAGCAGGTTGCCGGCCATGGCGACGCCGATGACCCGCGCCACGTCCTTGCGATGCTTGGTGAAGATGTCGCGGACCGGACGCTTCTCCACGGCCTTCTTCGCCACCCGCGACTTGAACACCTCGGTCTCGCGTACCGACAGGCGGATCCACAGGGTCAGCACCCCCATGAAGGCAGCGATGACGAAGGCCACGCGCCAGCCCCAATCCTCCAGCGCCGTGTCGCTGCCCACCGAGGCAAGGACGAAGCCGAGGAGGAAGGACACCAGGGTCCCCGCGTTGATCGCGAACCACTGCCAGGAACCGGCGAAGGCGCGACGGTTGGACGGCGCCGACTCGATCAGGAAGGCCGAGGCGGAGCCGAACTCGCCGCCGGCGGAAAAGCCCTGGGTCAGACGCGCCAGCACCAGGATGATGGGCGCGGCGATGCCGATGCTCTCGTAGTTGGGGCAGATGCCGATCACGAGGGAGGCCACCGACATCAGCAGGATCGACAGGGTCAGGCCCTTCTTGCGCCCGTAGCGGTCGGCGAACGCACCGAGCACCGCGCCACCGATGGGGCGCATCAGAAAGCCCACGGCGAACACCGCCAGCACCGAGAGCAGCGCGGTGAGGCTGTTTCCGGCGGGGAAGAACTGCTTGGCAAGGATGGAAGAGAAGGTGGCGTAGATCACCCAGTCGGTGTACTCGACTATGGTGCCCAGGGTGGCGGCCACGATGGCCTTCTTCTCGGTCGGTGTCAGCTTGCGGCCGTCGGCGACCGGGCTGGCGGGGGCGATGGCGTCAGGCATGAGACCACCGATGGCACTATTGTCGTTGTTCATTACGTAGCTCCCATGAGCACTCTTCTTGTTGTCGAACGCCCGTGGGCGCCCTCTTCTGGTTGGGGAGCAAGATGCAGCGCCGGCGTGATGCGGTGAAGCGAGATTTCTGCCGCTTTCGATTGAGCTTTAATCAAGCCACAAACCTGGCGTGACAAGCGTTACGACTCAACGGCTGGTTGATATTTTCTCAAGCCTGATGGGCCGAAATATCCTTTGAAGGCGGGGCGTCGAAGGCCGAACCTGCCCCCGATGCCCGGGTCGACGAACAAGAATGGCACCCCATGGCCCGGGCCACGAACTGAGGAGACTCGAAGATGTTCCTGAAAGTTGAGAGCTATGTCGGCGGGCGCTTCCTGCCGCCGGCCGAAGGCCGTTACGTCGACAAGCTCGACCCGCGCACCGGCCAGAAGCTGGGCGAAGTCGCCAACAGCGGCCCGGCCGAAGTGGAGTTGGCCATCCAGTCCGCCCAGGACGCCCTGCCCGCCTGGCGCGACATGCGGCCCTCCGAGCGCGGCCGCATCCTCCTCGAACTGGCGCGCATCGTGCGCCACAGCGAAGACCGCCTGGGCGCCCTGGAAAGCGCCGAGACCGGCAAGCCCGGCCACGAGATGGCCGCGCTGATGGACCTTACCGCCCAGTACTTCGAGTTCTACGCCGGCCTGGTCAATGTCATGGACGGCGAAGTCATCAACCAGGGCCCCGGCTACCACGTCTACACCCGCCGCGACCCCTTCGGCGTGATCGGCGCCATCCTGCCCTGGAACGCCCCGCTGCATCAGGCAGCCCGCGCCATCGCCCCGGCCCTGGCCACCGGCAACACGGTGGTGGCCAAACCCTCGGAGCACACTTCGGCGTCCCTGGTGGAACTGGCGCGCATCGCCGTGGAAGAGGCCGGCCTGCCTGCCGGCGTGTTCAACGTGATCGTCGGCAAGGGCAGCGTCATCGGCCCGGCCATGGCGCGCCATCCGCTGATGCGCAAGATCTCCTTCACCGGCGGCATCACCGCGGGCCAGGAACTGGGCCGCATCGCCGCCGAGCGCATCCTGCCGCTGACCCTGGAACTTGGCGGCAAGTCGGCCAACATCGTCTTCGACGACGCCGACCTCGACGCCGCCGCCAAGGGCGCCACCCGCGCCTTCACCTGGAACAGCGGCCAATGGTGCTGCGCCGGCACCCGTCTGCTGGTGCAGGAGAGCGTCCATGAACGCTTCGTCGAGAAGCTGGTGGCCGAAGTGGCCGCCCTCAGGGTGGGCCCGCAGTTCGACGCCACCTCCGGCCCCATCACCACCCACGCGCAATTCGAGAAGATCCAGAGCTATTTCGAGATCGCCAAGCGCGAAGGCCTGGAGCCGGCCATCGGCGGCAAGGTGGCCAGCGGGGAGCACCTGGGCAACGGCTGGTACATCGAGCCCACGGTCTATACCGGGGTGCGCAACGACATGACCCTGGCCAAGGAGGAAATCTTCGGCCCGATACTGGTGGTCATCCCGTTCAAGGACGAGGCCGAGGCCCTGCACCTGGCCAACGACAGCGAGTTCGGCCTGGGCGCCGGTATCTGGAGCCGCGACATCGGCCGTGTGCATCGCATGGCGGCGGGCCTGGAGGCCGGGCGCATCGTGGTCAACGAGTACAGCGGCGGCTTCGTGCAGACACCTTGCGGCGGCTTCAAGCAGAGCGGCTATGGTCGCGAGCAGGGCATCGACGCCCTCTCCCACTACACCCAGCTTAAATCGGTGATCATCCGTCTCTGACACCGACTCGCCGCAAGGCAAACCCCGCCTCGCGCGGGGTTTTTCTTGCCTGGGCGAAATCCGGGAATGCTTCCGCCACCTTGCTTTTTTGTCGGCCGGCCAGGCCCCCCCATCATCTCCGCCCACGAAAAAGCCGGCCATCCGGGCCGGCTCGTTCATGCCAAGCACATCACCACTCGTAGGATGGGTCGGGCGGCGTTCCGCGAGCGGAGCGAAACCCATCAAGCCTGAACGATGGGTTTCGTACCTCAACCCATCCTACGACTGCCCTTCATTCGCCAAGCGGGCCGCAGGCCCGCCCTTCTCCGAAGCTACCAAAGCGGCAGGCTGTAGCTGAGGATCAGCCGGTTCTCGTCGATATCCGGGCCGAAGCTGCTGCGCACACTCGCGTTGCGCCATTTGACGCCGAGGTTTTTCAAGGGCCCGCCCTGCACCACATAGGCGATGTCGGTATCGCGCTCCCACTCCTTGCCCTCCTCCGTCCGGCCGACCACGTCCACGTTGTCCCCCGACAGATAGCGGGTCATGAAGGTCAGGCCGGGAACGCCCAGGCTGGCGAAGTCGAAGTCGTAGCGCGCCTGCCAGGACCGTTCTTCGGCGTTGCCGAAGTCGTTGACCTGCACCAGGTTCACCAGGTAGCCATCGGCGCCGCTGACGTAGGCGAAGCCGGTATCGCCAGCCATGCGCTGGTAACCCAGGCCCAGGGCATGGGGGCCGCGCTTGTAGGTGAACATCGCTCCCAGGGCGCGGTTGTCCACGTTGCTGCCGCCGTCGCCCCGGCTGCTTGCCCAGCGCAGGTCGGACTTGATGGAGCCGGCCTCGCCCAGCTCCTGCAAGTGGCCCAGGGTGAAGTAATGCTGGCGGTAGATGCCGTCCAGCGCAGCGTAGTGGTAGGCGGTGCTCAGCGCCGGCGTCCAGCGGTAACTGGCCCCGGCGAAGTCCAGCGCATTGCTGGTCTTGCTGCGACCGAGCAAGATGTTCCGCGCGCCGCCGTTGAACACCTGCATCTCCTCGTTATCGGTGGAGTTGCGCAGGTTGATGCGGTCGAAGCGACCGAGGTCCAGGCTCAGGTCACGCAGCTCTGCACTGCTCAGCCAGACACCGCGAAAGGTCTGTGGCAGCAGGCGACTGTCATTGGCCAGGGCGATGGGCAACTTGGGCTGCAGGGTGCCGACCTTGAGCAGGCTGTTGGAGGCCCGCAGCTTGGCGGTGAGCCCCAGTTCGCTGAACTCGTCCTGGGCACGGTTGGGCTTTTCCCGGTCGGCCGCAAGCAGACCGGTGCCGCTGCGCGAGGGGCTGGAGTCGAGCTTTACCCCGAGCAGGCCCAAGGCGTCGATACCCATGCCCACGGGGCCTTCGGTAAACCCCGAATCGAAGCGCAGGAGGAAACCCTGGGCCCACTCCTCGGCCTTGCTCTGGGTGGCGCCGTCCTGGCGGAAATCGCGATTGAAGTAGAAGTTGCGCAGCTCGAGGCTGGCCTTGGAATCCGCAAGGAAGTCGGCACTGGCGGTGCCGGCGAGGCCCAGGCCGCAGAGCGCAAGAAGGGTCTGCGGGCCGAGGTGGCGGGCCCGATCGGGAGTGGTCATGGAGCGGCTCTCTGTTGTTGTTGTGATAGGTCCGGGACCGATCCTAGAAAGCCGCCGGAGGCGGTGACAAACGACTAAATAGGGGTGTTCGCTTGAGATTTACTCACGCAGAACTAGAGTAAGATTCCGCGCCCACAGAGCCCCTGCCAAGAAGAATCCCCCCATGGACAGACTGCCGCCGCTCAACGCCGTACGGGCCTTCGAAGCCGTCGCCCGCCACCTCAGCATCACCCTCGCCGCCGACGAGTTGAATGTCACGCCCGGCGCCGTCTCGCGGCAGATCCGCACCCTCGAGGAGTACATGGAGCAGCCGCTGTTCGTCCGTGGTCACCGGCAGATCACCCTGACCCCGGCCGGCGAGCAGTACTTCAAGGCGGTGGCGCGCATCATCGAAGACCTGCGCGGCGCCACCCGCAAGCTCAAGCGCCCGGCCAAGCGGCGGCAGATCAAGGTGCGCGCCTACACCACCTTCGCGATGCAGTGGCTGATCCCGCGGCTGGCCAGCTTCCACCAGGAGAACCCCAAGATAGAGGTGCTGCTCACAGCCTCCCTGGACCCGGTGGACTTCCACAAGGAGGACCTTGACGCCGCCATCCGCCTGGGGGCCGGCGACTGGCCCAACTGCAACTGCTACGTGCTCAGCGACAATGTCCTGGCCCCGGTGTGCAGCCCTCTGCTGCTGGATGCCGGCCCCGGCCTGCAGGAGCCGGCGGACCTGGCCGAGTACACCATGCTGCACTCCATCGCCCGGCCGGACGACTGGGCCCATTGGCTGCAGGCGGCGGGCGTGGCCAACGCCGTGGACGCCCGCGCCGGCATGACCTACCAGAGCTCGTCCATGGCCTACGCGGCGGCGGCCGGCGGCCAGGGCATCGCCATCGCCCAGCTGTTCCTGGTGGAGAAGGAACTGCGCGAAGGCACCCTGGTGCGACCCTTCACCCAGACCGTGGACATGGGCGCCTACACCTACTACCTGCTGACGCCCCGCCACCGCGCCGAAAGCGAAGACATGGCCACCTTCCGCCAGTGGCTGCTGGAACAGGCGCGCCAGACTCGCCACGCCGCTTGAGTTTTCCTCAAGGCCCCATGGCCTAAAAGTGCTTTGTCCGCGTCATTCGCGGCTCCCTAGGATGGATCGGCTCGGCCACCGGCCGGGCCACGTCCATCCGTTGCACTGGAGAACAAGAATGAGCGAAAGCATCGGCTTCATCGGCCTCGGCGCCATGGGCCAGAGAATGGCCCGCCACCTGCTGGATCACGGCTTCGGCCTGGAACTCCACGATCCCGATCCCCGCGCCCTGGCGCCCCTGCTGGCACGGGGCGCGCGCAGCCACGCTTCACCGAAGGCGGTGGCCGACGCCACTGCGATCGTACTGGTCTGCGTGCCCACTCCGGAGATCGTCGAGCAAGTGGTGCTGGGCGATTCAGGGGTAATCCACGGACAGGCCGTGCGCGTACTGGTGGACCACTCCACCACCGGCCCCAGCGTCGCCCGGCGCCTTGACCAGGCTTTGGCGGCACAGGGCATCGCCACCCTGGACGCGCCGCTGGCCGGTGGTGTGGCGGGCGCCGAGGCCGGCACCCTGTCGGTGATGGTGGGTGGCCCGGCCGACGCCTATGCCCGCTGCGAACCGGTGTTCGCCGCCTTCGGCCGCAAGGTGGTGCACCTGGGGGACGCCGCCGGCCTGGGCCAGACCCTCAAGCTGGTGAACAACATGATCGTCGGGGCCACCCTGGTGACCACCAGCGAGGCGCTGCTGTTCGGCATCAAGGCGGGACTCGACCCTGCGCAGATGCTCGACATCCTCAACGCCGGCACCGCCCGCAGTTACACCAGCGAGCAGATGCTCGCCGGCACCGTGCTGAGACGCGAATTCGACTTCGGCTTCCGCCTCGACCTGATGCGCAAGGACCTGCGCCTCTTCCTCGCCGAAGCCGAAACCACCGGCGTGCCGGCGCTGGCCTGCGCGGTGGTGAAGCAGATGTTCGACCAGGCCGTGAACAGCGGCGAGCCCACCCGCGACATGACCCATGTGGTGCAGGTGCTGGAAGGCTTGGCGGGGGTGCGAATCCAGTAGGGAGAGTCCCGTAGGTTAGGCCAAGCGCAGCGCGGCCCAACTTGGGTTGGCGCGACGCGGATGTTGGGCTTCGCGTCGCTCAGCCACAACCTACGGTTCGCGGCTTGTTCCGTAGGAGCGAATTCATTCGCGAAACGGTCCGAAGGACCGCATAGCGCGGCTGGGAGAACGGGCAGCGGAGCTGCCCTTCGCGATTGAAATCGCTCCTACAGGGATTGGCCTTGCACCGCCCCGCTTTCCAGCAACGCCGCCACATCCCCCTCGCCATACCCCAGCTCCGCCAGCACCTCGCGGGAATGCTCGCCCTTGTCCGGCGCGGGCTTGTACGGCTGGCGCGCAGCCTCCTGGCTGTTCACCGGGAAGCCGGGCACCCGCAGGGTGCCGTGGCGGGGATGCTCGATGCGGGCGAGCATGCCGTTGCTGGCCAGTTGCGGGTGTTTCAGCAGGTCCGAATAGTCGGCCACCTTGGCGCAGAGGATGTCGGCCGCGCGCAGGCGTTCCAGCCAATGGGCGGTGTCTTGGGTGGCGAACACGGCGTTGAGCGCTTCCTGCATCTCGGCGCGGTGCGCCACCCGCTGGGCGGAGCTGGCAAAGCGCGGGTCGTCGGCCCATTCCGGGTGGCCCAGCAGGGTGCACAGGCGCGGCCAGCGGTTGCCGTTGTAGGCCGCCACCATGATCCAGCCGTCATTGGTGCGGAAGGCTTCGTTGGGCGCCGAGTAAGGCGCCGCGCTGCCGATCGGGCTGGGCAGCTCGCCGTCGTGCAGGTAGCTGCTGATGGACGACTGCTGCAGGGCCAGGGCCGAGTTCATCAGGCTCACGTCCAGGTGCCCGCCCTCCCCGTCGCGGTGCCGCGCCTGCAGCTTGGCGAGGATCGCCATGCAGGCCATGTAGCCGGTCACCACGTCCACCACCGGCGCCTGCACCTTGCAAGGCGGTGCGCCGGGGATGCCGATCAGGCTCATTAGCCCGGAGTCGGCCTGGAGGATGCCGTCCACCCCGGCGCGGTCGGCGTAGGGGCCTTCCTGGCCGTAGGCGGAGATCGAGCAGTAGACCAGCGCCGGGTTCAGCGCCGCCACCGCCTCGAAGCCCAGGCCCAGGCGTGCCATGACCCCGGGCCGCATGCTCTCGATCAGCACGTCGGCCTCGATCACCAGGCGCCTCGCCACGTCCAGGGCGGCGGGGTTCTTCAGGTCCAGGCAAAGGCCCTGCTTGCCCCGGTTGAAGCCGTGGTAGAGGGCGCTGGAATCGCCTACCCAGGCCGGGCCCAGGGTGCGGCCAAGGTCGCCTTCCGGCGGCTCGACCTTGATCACCCGGGCGCCCATGTCGGCCAGCAGCATGGTGCAGGTGGGACCGGCGGCGATCTGGGTGAAGTCCAGCACGGTCAGGCCCGCGAGTGCGTCACGCAGCATGGCGGCCACCTCCCTGCTTGAACGTGCCCTGGGCGGTGGCCAGCAGCTCGCCCTCCTCCGTCGCCAGCGAGGCTTCGGCGAAGTACAGGCTGCGGCCGCTGCGGATCACCCGGCCACGGGCGATCACGGTGCCGGCGCGGGCGGGCTTGAGGTAGGCGATGTTGAGCATCACGGTGACGCCATGGACCTCCTCCTCGCCCTCGCCGGCGTGCAGCCCGGCGTAGCCGCAGGCGGCATCCAGCAGGCTGGCGATCAGGCCGCCGTGGAGCATGCCCTGGCGGTTCAGGTGGCGCGGCTCCAGGGCCAGGCGGAACTCGGCTTCGCCGGTGCTCCAGCAAGCCAGTTCGACCCCCAGCCCCTGGAGGAAGGGATTGTGCAGTTGCATAGGGTTCTCCCGGCGCCTAGCGCCCCTTGTACTGGGGCGGGCGCTTCTCGGCGAAGGCGGCGCGGCCTTCCAGGCGGTCCTCGGTGTCGCGCAGCACGCCCCAGTAGAGCTCGGTGAGGCGCTGGGCGTCGGCGTCGGAGAGGTGCGCGGTCTGCCGCGCCAGGGCCTGTAGCGCCTGGATCGCCAGGGGCGCCTGGGCGGCGATCCGGCTGGCCAGTTCGAAGGCCCGCTCCACCAGCGCCTCGGGGCACTCCAGCACCTCGGACACCAGGCCCATGCCCTGGGCGCTGGCGGCATCGACCCGCTGGCCGGTCAGGGCCATCTGCATGGCGTGGGCCTGGGGCACCGCCTTGAGCAGGCGGTGCAGCCCGGACACCGCCGGGATCGAGCCCACCACGGCTTCGGGCAGGCCGAAGCTGGCGTTGGCCGAGGCCAGGCGCAGGTCGCACTGCAGGGCCAGTTCCAGGCCGCCGCCCAGGCAGTGGCCGTTGACGGCGGCCACCAGGGGCTTGCGCAGCTCCAGGTCGGCCAGGTCCATCAGGCGGATGTAGAGGCCGGCGTCGGCCGCCGGCTCCTTGTCGAGGAACAGCGCCTCGGCGTAGGACGCCCCGGAGGCCCGGGTGCTCTTGAGATCGGCGCCGACGCAGAAAGCCTTTTCGCCGGCGCCGGTGAGCACCGCGGCCCGCACCTCGCGGCGGTCACGGACCTCCGCGAGGTGGGCGCGCAGCTCACGCAGGGCGTCGACATCCAGGGCGTTGAGGGCCTCGGGGCGATCCAGGCGGATCAGCGCGACGCTGCCCTGGATCTCGAAATGCACGGACATGGCGGGCCTCCTCAGACGCTGGCCGACGACAGGCTGCGCCCGCCGCAGACGTAGAGGGTCTGGCCGGTCACATAGGAACTGGCCGGGTCGAGGAAAAACTCCACCGCGTTGGCGATATCGTCCGGGGTGCCGATTCGCTTGACCGGCACCGTGTCCTTCAGGCGTGCCTGCACCTCGGGCTCGAAGGCCTGGAACAGCGGCGTGTCGACGATGCCGGGGGCTATGGTGTTGACCGTGATGCCCTTGGCCGCGAACTCGATGGCCAGGCTGCGGGTCAGGCTCACCACCCCGCCCTTGGCGGCCGAGTAGTTGGCCTGGCCGAAGCCACCCAGCCAGGCGCGGGACGAGAGGTTGACGATGCGCCCGAAGCCGCGCTCCAGCATCAGCGGCAGCGCTTCGCGGCAGCAGAGGAACTGCGCCCGCAGGTTGGTGTTGACCACCAGGTCCCAGTCCTCCTCGGTCATCTTCAGGAAGCGCTTGTCGCGCACCACCCCGGCGTTGTTCACCAGGAAGTCGAGGCCCGCGCCGGCTTCGGCGATGCGGGCGAAGGCGCGCTCCACGGCGGCGCCGTCGGTGAGGTCCAGGGCGATGCCGTGGACGTCCAGGCCTTCGCCACGCAGGTGTGCCACCTCCTCATCGAGAGCGGCTGCATCGCGATCCAGCAGATAGGTGGTGACCCCTTGGGCCGCCAGGCGACTTGCGATGCCCAGGCCAATGCCACGGGCCGCGCCGGTGATGGCGGCGACCTGGCCCTTGTGGAAACGTCGTGCGCTCATCTCACACCCCCAGCACATGCACGGAAGACGCGGCGTGGTCGACGCCGGCGATGCCGCCGCCGGTGCACTGGGCAACGCCGATGCGCGGCTGGTTGTTGGCCTGGCGGGTGCCGGCACGGCCTTGCAGCTGCCACATCAGCTCCACCATCTGCGCCACGCCGGTGGCGCCCAGCGGGTGCCCCTTGGCCAGCAGGCCGCCACTGGGGTTCACTGGCACCCGGCCACCGAGTCGGGTGGCGCCGGAGTGCAGCAGGGACACCGCGTCGCCGTGGGGCGCCAGGCCCAGGGCCTCGTAATAGATCAGCTCGGCGATGGTGAAGGCGTCGTGCAGTTCCACCACGGCGACGTCGCGCGGGTCCACGCCGGACTGCTCGTAAGCCTGGCGCGCGGCACGGGCGGTGATCTCGGCGTCGAGGATGTCGTCGCGGGCGCCTTCGCGCAGGCCGGACACCACGCTGGAAGCCAGCACGCGCACGTCCCTGGCATGGGGGCCGGGCTTGTCGCCCAGCACCAGGGCGGCGGCCCCGTCCACCTGGGAGGGGCAGCACTGCAGCAGGGTCAGGGGGTCGGCGATCATCCGCGAACCGAGCACCTCCTCCAGGGTCACCTCCGTACGCTGCTGGGCGTACTCGTTGAGGGAGCCGTGGTAGCGGTTCTTCACCGCGATGGCGGCGAGGTCCGCCGGGCTTGCGCCGCGCTCGTGGATGAAGCGTGTGGCACGCATGGCGTACACCGCCGGCAGGACCATGCCGGCGCGGGCATAGAGGTCGGTCTTCTCGTCGTTGCGCTGCAGCGGGATGGTGCCGCCGCCCAGCTGGGTGAGCTGTTCGATGCCGAACACCAGCACCCGCTGGTACTGCCCCGCGAGCAACGCGTGGCGCGCCAGATGCACGGCGGTGGCGCCGCTGGCGCAGGCGTTCTCGACGTTGTAGACCGGGATGCCGGCCAGGTTCAGGTCGCGCAGGATCACCTGGCCGAGGATCATGCCGCCCAGCACGTTGGCGCAGTAGATGGCCTGGATGTCCTTGAGCTCGACGCCGGCATCGGCCACGGCGGCGAGGATCGCCTGCTGGGCCAGTTCCGGCGCCATGACGCCCTGGTGGCGGCCGAAGCGGGTCATGGCCCCGCCCATCACATGCATCTGGCTCATGGGCGCACCTCCAGGGCTTCGAACACATAGCCGTAGTCGGCGTCGGCAACGATGCGGTAGCGGCCACCGATCAGCGGGCGCTCGCCGCCAGTCAGGCGGCCGAACAGGCGCACCGGGCCTTCGAGGTCCAGGTAGCCCAGGGCGAAGGGATTGATGCCACTCTTGGCGCTCGGGTGGATGATGGTGAAGCTGTACAGCTCGCCCTCGCCGGCCAAGGATTCGACCTGGTACTGGTCGGCCAGCGGCGAGTGGCCGGGCAGCGCTGGGAAGACCAGCTCGCCGGTGGCGATATGGCGGGAGCCAAGCAGGCGCGAGGGGCTATCGGCCCCCCAGAGGGATGGCAGCGGGTTCATGTCGACCTCCTGTTGTTGTAAGCCGCACGGGCGGCTCCGGACTGGGGTCATGGTCGACATCGGGACTGGGCGCGACAAACGATATAAAGACCGCTGCCAGTTGAGTTTTTCTCAAGCCATCAGGCGTACGGCTCTGTAGGTTGGCGCAGAGCGAAGCGAAGCCCAACAGCGGGATGGTGGCCCGTAATCGTTGGGCTTCGCGTAGCTCAGCCCAACCTACGGGAGGGGGCGCACCTTACCTCACCGGCACGGTTTCGTGCCGGTGGGGATGATGGCGATCAGGCTTGCTTCAACTCCGCCGGATCGATGGGCAGACTGCGCAGGCGCTTGCCGGTGGCGGCGAAGATGGCGTTGACCACCGCCGGGGCGATGACCACGGTGGAAACCTCGCCCAGGCCGCCGGGGGATTCGCCGCTGTTGATGATGTGGGTTTCGATGGGCGGCACCTCGTTCATCCGCAGCAGCCGGTAGCTGTCGAAGTTGCCCTGCTCCACCCGGCCGTCCTTGAAGGTGATGTTGCCGAACAGCGCCGCCGTCAGCCCGAAGACGGTGCCACTCTGCATCTGCGCCACCACCGAGTCGGGGTTGATGGGGATGCCGCAGTCCACCACACCGGTGATCTTGTGCACCTTCACCGTGCCGCTGGCGTCCACGCTCACCTCCGCCACTTGGGCGGCGTAGGTGCCGAAGCAGTAGGTCAGCGCCAGGCCGCGACCGTGGCCGGCCGGCAGCGGCGAATCCCAGGCGGACTTTTCTCGGGCCGTTTCCAGCACCTTGATGGCGCGGGGGTGCTTCTGCAGCAACGGCGTGCGGTAGCTGAAGGGGTCCACCTGGTTCATGGCCGCCAGCTCGTCCATGAAGCCCTCCACCATGAAGGCGTTCTGGGTATGGCCCACGCCGCGCCAGAACGCCGGGACTATGCCCTCCGGCGGTTCGTGCCGCACATAGTGCACCGCCAGGTTGGGGAAGGCGTAGGGCCCGGCGGCGTCGCGCACGGCGTCGCCGTCGATGCCATCCTTGAAGCGATCCGGCGCCCAGCGCGCGATGATCGAGCCGCCGGTCACCTTGTGGGTCCAGACCACCGGCCGGCCCTCGTCGTCCAGGCCGGCGGCCAGGTGGTTGTAGTGGAACGGCCGCAGGGTGCTGTGGCGGGTGTCCTCCTCGCGGGAGTAGACGACCTTCACCGGGTAGTCCACCTGCTTGGCCACCTCCACCGCGTGCTGCACGAAATCCACCTCCAGGCGCCGGCCGAAGCCGCCACCCAGCAACTGGTTGTGCACCACCACCGACTCCTCCGGCAGGCCGGTGAGCTGGGCCGCCAGGGCCTTGGCCCGAGTCGGCACCTGGACGCCTAGCCAGAGGTCGCAACCGTCCTTGCGCACATGGGCGGTGCAGTTCACCGGTTCCATGCAGGCGTGGGCAAGGAACGGCACCTGGTAGACCACCTCCACCTTCTTCGCCGCCTTGGCCATGGCGCCCTGCACGTCGCCCTCGGCGCGGGCCTGGACGCCATCGGCCATGGACGCCTGCTTGATGTTCTCCAGCAGGCTGGCGCTGGAGACCTTGCCGTTGGCGCCCTCGTTCCACTTGATCTGCAGCGCGGCCAGGCCCTTGCGCGCGGCACCGGTGTGGTCGGCGATGACCGCCACGGCGTTCTTCGTGTGCACCACCTTGCGCACGCCGTTGACCGCCATGGCCGGCGCCGCGTCCACCGACTCGAAGGTGCCGCCGATGATGGGACAGATGGTCAGTGCCGCCACCTTCACCCCTTCGGGGCGGGCGTCGATGCCGAACATGGCCTTGCCGGTGACCTTGGCCGGACCGTCGGTGCGCTGGGCCGGCGTGCCGATCAGCTTGAACCGGGCCGGGTCCTTTAGCGCCACCTCGCCCGGTGCCGGCAGCTTGGCGGCGGCGTCCACCAGCTCGCCGTAGCCCAGCTTGCGGCCGCTTTCCGGGTGGAGTACCGCGCCGTTCTCGGCCTTGCAGCTTTCCATCGGCACGCCCCACTGTTGCGCCGCCGCCGTCACCAGCAAGGTCCGCGTGGCGGCACCGGCCTGACGCAGGGGCAACCAGTTGGCCGGCACCGAGGTGGAGCCGCCGGTGACCTGGAAGCCGAGCATGGGGTTGGCGTAGCGTTTGTCATCGGCCGGGGCGTGTTCGATCAGCACCTGGTCGAGGGGGACCTCCAGTTCCTCGGCGATCAGCGCCGGCATGGAGGTATAGGTGGCCTGGCCCATCTCCACCGGCTGGATGATGAAGAACACCTGGCCGCTGCGGTCGATGCGGATATAGGCGTTGGGGGTGAACTCGCCCTCGGCGGCCTCGGCGTCGGTCATCAGGCCCGGCAGTGCGAAGCCCACCAGCAGGCCGCCACCGACTGCGGCCGATACCTTGAGGAAACCCCGGCGGCTGAAACCGACGGGGGCGGTCATGCCGTTCATGCTGCGTCCTCCGCTTTGCCCGGTTGCGCCTTGGCCGCCACCTTGATGGCCTCGCGGATACGCAGGTAGGTGCCGCAGCGGCAGATGTTGCCGGACATGGCGCCTTCGATTTCCGCATCGCCGGGGTTGGGGTTGCTCGCCAGCAACGCGCTGGCCGACATGATCTGCCCCGACTGGCAGTAGCCGCACTGCACCACCTGCTGCGACAGCCAGGCCTCCTGCACGCGCTTGCCCACATCGGTGGCGCCTATGCCTTCGATGGTGGTGACCTCGGCCCCCACCATGGCGCTCACCGGCATCACGCAGGAGCGCACGGCGTTGCCATTCATGTGCACGGTGCAGGCCCCGCACAGGGACATGCCGCAGCCGAACTTGGTACCGGTCATGCCCAGCACGTCACGCAATACCCAGAGCAGCGGCGTGTCGGGATCGACGTCGACGCTGTGCTCGACGCCATTGATTTTCAAGGTGAGGGCCATATCGCCTCCCGTTGCTTCTCATCAGGACGGAGCCCGTCTCGGCGGGCATTCCACGGTTGCCCAGGGCACGGCGATGGCCCTGGTGGATAGGCAGTAGCGAAAGAATCAGGGAGCGCCTGAATGCAGTTCGGGAACAGGGCTTGAGCGGCGATCAAGCGCTTCCCGGAACATGCTTGCCTCCACGGGCAGGGCGTTCCTTCTGGATGGAACGGCCGGCGGCGTCAGGTCGCCGGTGCGGGTGACCCCAAAAAGGCTAGAAGCGCCTGGGGAAACTGCCAATTGATTTAAACGCACTACTGGGCTGAGTTTTTTTCAAACCATGTCCTGTGCAGCCCGCTTAAGCCAAGCTTAAATTCGCCCCCCAGGCCCTCAACCTGCGCAGCCCATCGCGTTATCCTGTTGCGTCCGATTGCCACAGGCCCGTTGTCCCGATGTCCGCTCCCGTCCCCCAGCAAGCCCTGCCACCCGTCCTCGCCGGCCCCATGCTGCGCCGCCTCGAACCCGGGCGCCTGGTGCTCTGGCTGGTGGGCACGCGGCAGCTGGCGCCGGTGCTGCGGCTGTGGGTGGACGGCGAGAGCCGCGACTACCCCCTGCAAGGCGAAGCCTGCTGGGTGCTGCCCTTCGGCCGTCATGCCTTCGTGCACCTGATCGACCTGCGGCTGGAGCAGCCCCTGCCCCAGGACCGGCAGATCGACTACGACCTGCTGCTCGACGGCGAGGGCATCGCCTGCTGGGCGCCGCATCTGCTCCACGCCCAGGCGCCGCGGCCGAGCTTCGTGCTGCGCAAGCGCATCGACCAGTTGCTCCACGGCTCCTGCCGCAAGCCCCACTTCCCCTGCAACGACGGCCTGCTCTGCGCCGACGACCTGATGGCCGCCGGGCCGGCGCCCGAGCAGCGCCCCGCCCTGCTGATGCTGAGCGGCGACCAGATCTACACCGACGACGTGGCGGGCCCGATGCTGCGGGCCATTCACCAGTTGATCGAGCGGCTCGGGCTGTTCGACGAGCACCTGGAGGGCGCCGTGGTCAGCGACAGCGCGTCGCTCTACCAACACCCGGCCAGCTACTACCACCGCGCCGACCTGCTGCCCGCGCTGAAGAGCAATGAAACCCTGCGCGAACGCTTCTTCGGCGGCAAGCGCAAACCCATCTTCACCAGCAGCAACGCGGAGAACCACCTGGTGACCCTGGCCGAGGTCATGGCCATGTACCTGCTGAGCTGGTCGCCCGTGCCCTGGACCCTGATCGAGCCGCGAATGCCGGAACTCGGCCCCCGGGAAGCCGAGCGCTACCGCCTGGAGGAAGGACGACTGCAAGGCTTCCGCGCCAGCCTGCCGCGTGCGGCGCGGGTCTTCGCCCACCTGCCGACGCTGATGATCTTCGACGACCACGACATCACCGACGACTGGAACCTCTCCGCCCAATGGGAAGAGACCGCCTACGGCCATCCGTTCTCCAAGCGCATCATCGGCAACGCCCTGGTGGCCTACCTGCTCTGCCAGGGCTGGGGCAACGACCCGGACGCCTTCGGCGAGCCGCTGGACGACCTGCAAGCCCTGGCCGCCACCGCCCGCACCGATCACCACCTGGACAGCGGCGGCCTGGATGCCCTGATCGACCGGCTGATCGCCTTCAACCGCTGGCAGTACGTGCTGCCCACCGAGCCCGCCCTGGTGGTGCTGGACACCCGCACCCGTCGCTGGCGCAGCGAGATCAGCCTCGCCCGGCCCTCCGGCCTCCTGGACTGGGAGGCCCTCAGCGAATTGCAGCAGGAGCTGCTGGACCATCCCTCGGCGATCATCGTCTCGCCGGCGCCGATCTTCGGGGTCAAGTTGATCGAGACGGTGCAACGGATCATCAGCGCCTTCGGCTACCCGCTGCTGGTGGACGCGGAGAACTGGATGGCCCATCGCGGCGCCGCCCAGGTGATCCTCAATATCTTCCGCCACTCGCGTACGCCGGGCAGCTACGTGATCCTCTCCGGCGACGTGCACTACTCCTTCGTCTACCAGATCCTGATTCGTCATCGCCAGGGCGGCCCGAAGATCTGGCAGATCACCAGCAGCGGCATCAAGAACGAATTCCCCAGGGCCCTGCTGGATGTGTTCGACCGGCTCAACCGCTGGCTCTATGCGCCGCGTTCGCCGCTCAACTGGTTCACCAAGCGCCGCCCGATGAAAGTGGTGCCGCGCACCCCGGCCCACAGCAAGGCCGGCGAGCGGCTGTGGAATTCCGCCGGTCTAGGGCGGGTGTTCTTCGACCAGGAGGGCCGGCCGTCGCGCATCTTCCAGCTGAACGCCAATGGCGCCGAGCCCACCGAGTTCCTCGAGGACCGCGACGACCAACCGGCTGAACAGACTCAGGCGCGGCGCGTATGATGCAGGCCCCGATTTCCTGATGGCCCCCTCCATGAGCACGACCCCTTCCTTCGGCACCGGCGATGCTTCCTACCTGGCGGCGGGCGGCATCGACGGCCTGCGCCGCCTGGTGGACGACTTCTACCGGCTGATGGACGAACTGCCCGAGGCCGCCGACCTGCGCCGCCTGCACCCGGAAAGCCTGGAGCAGTCCCGCGACAAGCTGGCCTGTTTCCTCAGCGGCTGGCTCGGCGGGCCGAAGCTGTTCAGCGAGAAGTACGGCTCCATCGCCATTCCCTCCTTCCACGCCCAATGGCCCATCGACCAGGCCCGGGCCGATGCCTGGCTGCTGTGCATGGCCCGCGCCATCGCCCTGCAGCCCTTCACGCCCGAGTTCGCCGAGTACCTGCTGGCGCAATTGCGGGTGCCGGCACAGCGAGTGGTACAGGCCAGCCGCGCGCGCCACGGCTGAGGTCGGCGCGCCCGGCGGGCGCGTTGACGGTGTTCTCTTCACGAATATATAGTAAGCACCGCTTATTATGAGGCGAACACACAATGCCTACCCATGAAGAAAGCCTGGGGTTCCTCCTTGCCGATGTCTCGCGCCTGATGCGCCGTGGCTTCGAGCAGAACATCTCGGGCAGCACCCTGACCCTCGGCCAGGCCCGCGCCCTGGCCCATGTGGCGCGCAACGAAGGCTGCCGCCAGGTCGAGCTGGCCGAACAACTGGAGGTCAAGCCGATCACCCTCGCCCGCCTGCTGGACCAGCTGGAACAGGCCGGACTGGTGGAGCGTCGCGCCGATCCGGACGACCGCCGCGCCTACCGCCTGTACCTGCGCCATGAGGCCGAGCAGGCCCTCGGCGATATCCGTACGGCCGGCACCGCGCTGCTGTCCCAGGCCATGCAGGGCATCGACGAAACCGAAGCCGCAGCCCTGGCCAGCGCGCTGCGCAAGATGCGCGTGAATCTCTCCTCCCGTTGATTCCCCCCGAGGAACCGCAACGTCATGAACACCCACACGGTCATAGTTCCGGAACAGGAAGTGCCGGCCGCAACCAATCCCCGCCGCACCCGCCTGCTGCTGATGGGCATCGCACCCCTGCTGGCCCTGGCGGCGGGCCTGGGCGCCTACCTCCACGGCGGCCGCTATGTCGAGACCGACAACGCCTACGCCAAGGCCGACAAGGTGCCGGTGAGCGCCGATGTCTCCGGCACCATCACCGAAGTGCTGGCCCATGAGAACGACCAGGTCAGCGCCGGCCAGCTGTTGTTCCGCATCGACCCGGCGAGCTTCCGCATCGCCGTCGCCAGGGCCGAAGCGCGCCTGGCCCAGGTGCGCAGCGACCTGGCCGCGTTGAAGGCCAGCTACCAGGAGAAATCCGCCGAGCTGGAACTGGCGCGCACCCGCCACGGCTTCGCCGAGAAGGACCTGCAACGCCAGGCCAACCTGGCGCAGCGCGGCTACCTGTCCCCGGCCCGCCTGGACGAATCGCGCCAGGCGGCCCAGGTGGCCGCCCAGGAAATCAACGCCCGCGAGCACGACCTCAAGCGCATCGCCGAGAACCTCGGCGGCAGCCTCGACCTGCCCATCGAGCAGCACCCCAGCTACCTCACCGCCCAGGCCGAACTGGACCAGGCGCGGCTCGACCTCCAGCGTTCCGAGGTGCATGCCTCGCTGCCGGGCACCATCAGCAAGGTGCCCCAGCCCGGCCAGTACATCAGCGCCGGCAACACCGCCATGACCCTGGTGGTGGACAGCAACCTCTGGGTGGAAGCCAACTTCCCGGAGAAGGACCTCACCCATGTACGCCCCGGCCAGGCGGTCGACGTGACCTTCGACATCTACCCCGACAGCACCTGGCACGGCGAGGTGGAAAGCCTGAGCCCGGGCACGGGCGCGGAGTTCTCGGTACTGCCGGCGCAGAACGCCACCGGCAACTGGGTGAAGGTGGCCCAGCGGGTGCCCGTGCGCATCCACCTGAAACCCGACGCCGCGCTGCCGCCCCTGCGCGCCGGCCTCAGCGCCGTGGTCGAGATCGACACCGGCCACAAGCGCAGCCTCGCCAGCCTGGTGCTCTGATCCCATGGACACCACTGCCGTCCAGGATGGCGCGTCGAAGCGCTGGCTGATCACCGTCTCGGTGATGCTCGCGACCATCATGCAGGCGCTGGACACCACCATCGCCAACGTCGCCCTGCCGCACATGCAGGGCAGCATGGGCACCACCCAGGACCAGATCAGCTGGGTGCTGACCTCCTATATCGTGGCCGCCGCCATCTGCATGCCGCTGACCGGCTTCATCGCCGCGCGCTTCGGCCGCAAGCGGCTGTTCATGTGGTCCATCGTCGGCTTCACCATCGCCTCCATGCTCTGCGGCGCGGCCCAGAGCCTGGAGCAGATCGTGCTGTTCCGCCTGCTCCAGGGCGTGTTCGGCGCCAGCCTGGTGCCGCTGTCCCAGGCGGTGCTGCTGGATACCTACCCCAAGGAGCAACACGGTTCGGCCATGGCCATCTGGGGCGTCGGGGTGATGGTCGGCCCCATCCTCGGCCCGAGCCTCGGCGGCTGGCTCACCGAGTACTACAACTGGCGCTGGGTGTTCTACATCAACCTGCCCTTCGGCCTGTTGGCCTGGTTCGGCCTGGCCAGCTTCCTCAAGGAAACCCCGATCGAGCACGAACGGCGTTTCGACCTGGCGGGCTTCGCCCTGCTCGCCCTGGCCATCGGCGCCTTCCAGCTGATGCTCGACCGTGGCGAATCCCAGGACTGGTTCCAGAGTGGCGAGATCCTCATCGAGGGAGCCCTGGCCGCCCTCGGCCTCTACCTGTTCGTGGTGCATGTGCTGACCCACCGCCATCCCTTCATCGACCCGGCGATGTTCCGCGACCGCAACCTCAGCGTCGGGCTGATCTTCATCTTCATGCTGGGCATCATGCTGTTCGCCACCATGACCCTGCTGCCGCCCTTCATGCAGAACCTGATGGGTTACCCGGTGATCGACGTCGGCAACCTGATCGCGCCACGGGGCCTTGGCACCATGGCCGCGATGCTGCTGGTGGGGCGCCTGATCAACCGTTTCGACCCACGGGCCATGATCGGCCTGGGCCTGTTGCTCACCGCCCTGTCGCTCTGGGAGATGACCGGTTTCACCGCCGAGATCGGCAGTGCCGCCATCGTCCGCAGCGGCCTGGTCCAGGGCTTCGGCCTGGGGCTGATATTCGTGCCGCTGTCGACCCTGACCTTCTCCACACTGGCGCCGCGCTACCGCAACGAAGGCGCCGCGCTATTCAGCCTGATGCGCAACGTCGGCAGTGGTATCGGCATTTCCCTGGTGATCAGCTACCTGGCCCAGCGCACCCAGATCAACCACGCGGTGTTCAGCGACCTGATGACGCCATTCAACCAGGCGCTGACCCAGGCCACCGAAAGTGGCGCCCTGAACATCAGCAGCCCGGCCGGCCTGGTGGCGCTGAACGCCGAGGTCACCCGCCAGGCCACCGTGCTGGCTTACCTGCAGGACTTCCGCCTGATGATGTTCGTCACCCTCGCCTCCCTGCCCCTGCTGCTGCTCCTGCGCAAACCGCCCAAAGGCGCTGCCGCGATGGAGCCCCATGCGGTGATGGACTAGCCCATCGACTGACGACGCAACTGGTTGCGCCGCCAGGCTGCCGGCGGCGCGCCGTATTCCCGGCGAAAGGCCCGGCTGAAGGCGGTATCGGTCTGGTAGCCGACGTCTTCGGCGATGCGCGCCAGCGGCGCATTGCTGCGGCACAGCAGATTGGCCGCCAGCAGCATGCGCCACTGGGTCAGGTACTGCATGGGCGAACTCCCCACTATCTGCTGGAAACGCTCGGCCAGCACCGAGCGCGAGGTACCGGCGGTGCGCGCCAGCTCCTCCAGGGTCCAGGCCTGGGCCGGGCACTTGTGCAACGCGTTGAGCGCACTGCCCACCACCCGATCGCCCACACCCGCCAGCCAGCCGGTGTGCCCCTCGGCCTGCTCGTTCATGTACAGGCGCAGCACCTCGACGAACAGCACCTCGGCCAGCTTGGCCAGCACCCCCTCGCCGCCCGGACGGGGCGACTTGGCCTCGGCCAGGGCGTAGCGCACCGAGGCTTCCAGCCAGGCGCCGGCATTGGAGCCGCGCACATTCACCCGCACCAGGGCGGGCAACCCGGCCAGCAACATGTCCGCCAGTCGTGCGTCGCAGGCCAGGTAGCCGCACACCAGGCGGGTGATCGCGCCGCCGCCGCCATAGGCCAGTTGCCGGGGCCGTCGCGCCAGCACCGCGTCCAGGCGCGCGCCGGTGGCCGGAGGTACGCCGGGCTGGGAGGTCATGCGGTGGGCGTCGCCCTGGGGAAAGATCACCACGTCGCCGGCTTGCAGCTTCACCGGCCGCTCGTGTCCCATCTCGACGAAGCACTCGCCCTCGATGATCAGGTGGAAGATCACCACCCGTTCGGCGCCGGGCTCCAGCAGGGACACCACCGAATCCGCACGGGGCGACTGGTAGCACCAGGGCGCGCTGAATCGCGCATTGATGAATATGGCGCCGACCAGGCGGACGACGCGCAGGGTTTCCGAGAGTGCGTCCATCAGCCCTCACCTCCGGCGCATTCCTGCAATTCTGGGCGCCCGGCCGCCGCCAGGGAGCCCGCCCGGATAAATGGCGCGATTGGCGGACGATCGGGCAGGCCTTGCCGACGTTCGGGCAGGACGCCACCGCCGGGGAGGCGGATAGTTCGCCTGCTCGCCCTCGCTGCCCGCTTCATCCGGGGCGAGCCCGCAAGCCAACAAGAAAGAGGTCACCATGCCCAAGTTCCTCATTGAAAGAGAGATACCGGACGCTGGAAAACTCACGGATCGAGACCTCAAAGCCATATCGCAGAAGTCCTGCCGGGTGCTGAAGGAGCTCGGCCCGCAGGTGCAATGGGTCCAGAGCTACGTCACCGATGACAAGCTGTACTGCGTCTACCTCGCCACCAGCGAAGAGTTGGTGAGGGAGCACGCAGAACGGGGCGGTTTCCCCGCAAACCGCATCTCCCGCATCAGCACCATCATCGACCCGACCACCGCCGAATGAGCCCCGCCATGACCACCGCAACTGATCTTGAAGCACTGAAAAGCCGGCAGATGGCCTCCTGGGCCAGCGGCGACTACGCCGTGATCGGCACCACCCTGCAACTGGTCGGCGAATTGCTGGCCGAAGCCTGCGACCTGCGCTACGGCGAACGCGTGCTGGATGTGGCCGCCGGCAACGGCAACGCCACCCTGGCCGCCGCGCGCCGGGGCGGCCAGGTGACCTCCACCGACTATGTGCCGGCCCTGCTGGAACGTGGCCGCGAGCGCGCCCAGGCCGAGCGCCTGGACGTGAAGTTCCAGGGTGCCGACGCCGAGAACCTGCCGTTTGCCGACGCCAGCTTCGACGTCGTGCTGTCCACCTTCGGCGTGATGTTCACCCCCGACCAGGCCAAGGCCGCCGCCGAACTCGCCCGGGTGTGCCGCCCAGGTGGACGCATCGGCCTGGCGAACTGGACACCGGAAGGCTTCATCGGCCAGGTGTTCAAGACCCTCGGCCGTCACCTGCCACCGCCACCCGGCGTACTGCCGCCGTCACGCTGGGGCGTGGAAGCCAACCTGCGCGAGCTGTTCGACGACAGCGCCCGGGAAATCTCGGCGGCGCGGCGCCTGTTCAACTTCCGCTATCGCTCGCCGGCGCATTTCCTCGAAGTCTTCCGTACCTGGTACGGACCGGTGCACAAGGCCTTCGCCGCCCTGCCGGCCGACGGTGCCGCCGCCCTGGAAAGCGACCTGCTGGAACTGCTCGAGCGCTACAACCGCGCCGGGCCGGATTCCCTGGTCATTCCCAGCGAGTACCTGGAGGTGGTGATCACCCGGCGCTGAGGTGGAGTACCTGTGGGGGCGAACTCATTCGCCCCCACACCCTCCCTTGTGCCGCGACGCGCTTCTGAATCGATGGAAATCTGGTAGCCTCGGAGCCCTGTGCCGCAACGGCCCTGCCATGGAATCCCCGTCCCGATGCCCAACTCGATTCTCGACCCGCTGGACTACGAAATCGTCCGCGAACTCCAGGAAGATGGCCGCCGGGCCTTCCGCGAAGTCGCCCGCAACCTCTCGGTGCCGGAAGCCACGGTGCGCACCCGGGTCAAGCGCCTGCAGGACCAGGGCATCCTGCAGATCCTTGCCTTCACCAACCCCTCGAAGCTCGGCCAGGCCAAGCTGGCGCTGTTCTTCGTCTCCGTGGCGCCCCAGGACCACGACCGGGTGGTGGACACCCTCGGCCGCTGGAGCGAAGTGAGCTACCTCTCCACCACCCTAGGCAGCGCCGATGTCTGCGTGCAGGTGCTCTGCCGCGACGACGAGAGCCTCTGGGCCCTGCAGCAGAAAGTGCGCAGCCTGCCCGGCGTGGAGGAAGTGCGGGTGATGCAGGAAGTGAAGGTGCACAAGATCCGCTTCACCATCCCCACGGTTCAATCGACCGAAGAGTGATCGCGCAGCGTTTTCGTAGGAGCGAATTCATTCGTGATCGTGCCCCGCGCGTATCCCTAAGGTGCGCCATCGAGCCGATACATCCCTCACCGCCATCCCCTCTCCCGAAGGGAGAGGGGTGATCCAGCCCCGGATGTAATCCGGGCAAACCCCGACCAACGCTCCCGGATTTCATCCGGGCTACGACTCCACCCCTCCGAAATCCCCGCCGTTCATCCGCCAACTGCGCAAAATCCACTGAATCCCTTCGCGCATTGCGCAATCCCACCTAGGCCATTTTCGCGCACAGGTGTTCCACCTTCCTGCCACTGATTTGCCCCGACCCTTCAAGCACGGGCCTTGCGGCCCGGGTTCCGTCCTGGTGCATTCGCCGTGCCATCTTGGCGCAATGCGTATTTTTATTACACTCATATTGCGCAATGCGTATTTTAAATCGACATAAACGTATACATGCGCAAATAAACGACTTAGCATCAACTCATCGCGCGACCCAACAACAAAACACGACACAAGATGAGGGCGATGCACATGCAACAGGCCAATCCAGGCTCCGGACACTCCGCGGCACTTGCCAAGACCATTCGCTGGTGGGATGGGGTGGCCATCACCCTGAGCCTCCCGGCGGCCCTGTTCGTCGGCCTCGGCTACTCCATCGGCGCCATCGGTGCCTGGGCCGCCATCGCCCTCTGGGCGCTGATCGCCGTGGTCGCCGTGCTGCACAACTGGCTCTATTCGGAAATGGGCGCCATGTTCGGCGACAAGTCCGGCGGCATCGCCCTCTACGCCAACGAAGCCTGGAGCCGGCGCATCCCCTGCCTCGGCCCGCTGGCCACTTACGCCTACTGGTTCGCCTGGGCCACCGCGCCGGCGATCTGGGGCCTGGCGGTGGCGCAGATCCTCACCGAACAGTTCTTCCCCAACGCCAGCTACAGCCTCGATATCGGCGTGATGCAGCTGGACCTGCCGCAGCTGATCGCACTGGGCGTGGCGCTGTTCTCCTGGGCCCTGTCCATGGTCAACCTGCGCTTCACCATGATCATCATCACCGCCGCCGGCGTGCTGCTGATGATCCCGGTGCTGATATTCAGCGGCAGCTTCCTCGCCAGCGGCTGGAGCACCGCCAGCTTCAGCTGGGGCATCAGCGCCGACGCCGCCGGCCTGCGCACCGTCCTGGCCTGGCTGTTCGTGATGGCCTGGTCGGCCTATGCGGTGGAAGCCGCCGCCTCCTTCATCCCGGAGTTCCGCGACACCGTGCCGGATACCCGCAAGGCCCTGCGTATCTCCGCGCTGATCCTGCTGCTGGTGTTCACCCTGACCCCGCTGGGCCTGGCTGGCCTGCTGGGTGAAAAAACCCTGGCCGAGCACCCCTACGGCTTCCTCCAGATCGGCGCCCAGGTGCTGCTGGGCGGTGGCGCCGCGCTGATCACCCTGGTGCTGATCGCCGGCATCCTGGTGCTCTCGGTGATGGGCACCGCCGACGCCGGCCGCGCCCTCTACCAGAGTTCGCTGGACGGCCTGACCGTGCGCCAGTTCGGCACCCTCAACCGCGCCGGCGTACCGGCTCGCGCCGTCACCGTGCAGTTGCTGATCAACGTCGCCCTGGTGCTGTTCGTGGGCAATGCCCTGGCGGTGATAGTCGCCGGCAACGTCGGCTACGTCCTCGCCCACCTGCTGGCGGTGGCCGGTTTCGTGGTGCTGCGCAAGGACCGTCCCGAGGCCGCCCGGCCGATCCGCCTGGGCCGTGGTTGGGTCGCCATCGCCGTGGGCCTGGTGCTGTTCGACGGACTGATCCTGGTGGTCGGCACCACCAGCGCCTCCATCACCGGCTACGGCGGCCTGAAGGAAGTCGGCATCGCCATCGCCGTGCTCGCCCTGTCCCAGGTGCTGTATTTCCTGCGTCGCCTGCAGGACCGGGCCCAGCCCGCCGCCGCGCCCTTTCACTGATAACCGCACCTCAACTAGGAACCGCCCTGATGAGCATCGATAACAAGGCCCACGTGCAGTGGCCGAACAAGTGCCCTGTCGCCGTTTCACTGACCTTCGACGTGGACGCCGAAGCCGGACTGCTGGGCGAGGGCCCCAGCTTCGCGCGCCGCCTGACCAGCCTCTCCGAGGGCCGCTTCGGCGTCACCCGTGGCGTACCGCGCATCCTCGAACTGCTGCGCCGGCACCGTATCCGCGCCACCTTCTTCGTGCCCGGCCACACCGCCGACCTGCATCCGCAGCTGGTGGAGCAACTGCTCGCCGATGGCCACGAAGTGGGCCACCACGGCCATATGCACCTGCGCAGCGACCGCATCTCGGCCGAGCAGCAGCTGGAAGAAATGGAACGGGGGCTGGACGCCCTGGCCCGGGCCGGCGCGCCGAAACCCGCCGGCTACCGTTCCTCCTCCTGGGAGCTGACCCCGGAGACCTTCGAGCTGGTCCTGGCCAAGGGCTTCGTCTACGACTCCAGCTGCATGGGCGACGACCGCCCCTACTTCGAGACCTGGAACGGCCAGTCGATCCTAGAACTGCCGGTGCACTGGTCCCTGGATGACTGGCCGATGTTCGGCTGGGGCATCGACAACGGCGGCAACTTCACCCACCCGCGCACCCTCGCCGACACCTGGCTGGCCGAGTACGAGTCGGCCCGCCGCGACGGCCGCCACACCAGCTTCACCATGCACCCGGAAGTGATCGGCCGCGCCGCCCGCTTCGAGCAGCTGGAGCGCCTGGTGGAGCGCATGGTCAGCGACGGCGATGTCTGGTTCGCGCGCCTGGACGAAGTGGCCCGCCAGGTCGAACCGCAACTGAAGAAGGTGGCCTGATGAGCATCCTGTTCCGCTCCAGCGTCCTTGCGCCGCGCGAGCGCGGCCGTGAATTCGGCGACGCCCACGCCCGCCAGATCGCCATGACGGTGAGCAATTACCAAGGCCTGTTCCAGCGTGTCGCCACCCGCCCCTATGACGTGGGCGCCCTCGGCGCCCAGGCGCTGGAGCAGATCGCCGCCTTCGCCGCGCCGTTGCACGAAGAAATCCTCGGCATTGCCGAGGGCGCGGGGATCGACGCCGAGTTCATCGGCGCGATCAACGCCCGTACCGAGATCCTCGCCTACCTCGGCGCGCAACTGCGCGGCGAATGCTCCACGGTGGTCCAGGCCAACCCCTTCGGTGCGCCGGTGACGGCGCAGACCTGGGACTGGTACGCCGAGTTCGCCGATACCTGGCTGACCTGGGAGATTCCCCATGCCGATGGCCGCCTGACCACCACCGTCACCGAGTTCGGCATCGTCGGCAAACCGGGGGTGAACAACCGTGGGCTCGGCACCCACTTCAACATCCTTCACCACCAGCGCGACGGCGAGCGCATCGGCGTGCCGGTGCACGTGCTGTCGCGCTGGATCCTCGACAGCTGCGGCGACATCAACCAGGCCATGCTGCTGTGCCACGCCGCCGGGGTTTCCGCCTCCAGCGTGCTGACCCTGGTGGCGGCGGTGGAAGGCGCCAGCGCGGCGGTGTCGGTGGAGCTGCACCCCGGCGGCCCGGCCCTGGTGTTCCCGGACGACAACGGGCTGTTGATCCACACCAACCACTTCCTGGCCGAAGCGGTGCGGCCGTTCGACACCGAGCCTGCGGCCTACCCGGACACCCTGGTGCGCTACGACCTGCTGCGCCGGCGCCTGGCCGGGCGTGCCGGGCTCGAAACCCATGACCTGCTCACGGCGCTGAACAGCCACCTGGGCAGCACCGGTGCGCTGTGCTGCCACCCGGCGGCGGACCTGCCGCAGACCGGCCAGTACGCGACCCTCGCCAGCATCACCCTCGATGTGCTCGCCGGCACGCTGCAGGCGCTGCCCGGCGGCCCCTGCCGTCACCTCTAACCCCCGACAACAACAACGGAGCCATTCCCATGCTCAAGCTCAAACGCCTCGACAACATGGACATCCTCACCCCCGACGTGCAGCGCCTGGTGGACTTCTACCACGGCACCCTGGGCCTGGGTTTCTTCCTGCCCTACGTGGCTGAAGAGAAGTGGGCCGCCATCGAAATGGGCAACGTCACCCTGTACATCTTCCACACCACCAACGACACCCCGGTGGAGCGCCGCACCGCGGTGAACCTGGAAGACAAGCCGGGCTTCGACTCCTTCGCCTTCGAGGTTGAGAACCTCGACGCCGCCATCGACTACCTGGACGGCAAGGTGGAATGGGTGACCGCCGAGCCCATCGAGTGGCAGCACCCCAACGGCACCCACTACCGCTACCGCCCGATGTTCGACCCGGACGGCAACATGTTCTACGTCACCCAGCCGCACAAGACCGTCTGACCCACCCGCTATCGGAGAAACCCCATGACTGCTGCAACCCAAGGGGCCCTGGCTACCCAGGCGCCCGAGGCGGTGCTCGCCCTGTCGCCGGCCGCCCAACGCCTGGAAGGCCGCGTCGCCCTCGTCACCGGAGCCGGCCGCGGCGCCGGCCGTGCCCACGCCCGCCTGCTGGCGGCCCGTGGCGCGGCGGTGGCGATCGTCGACATCGATGCCGACGTGGCGCAGGCCACCGCGCTGGAAATCATTGACGCCGGCGGCAAGGCCATAGCGATCGCCGCCGACATCACCGACCGCGGCCTGGCCGAGCGCCTGGTGGCCTCGGTGGCCGAACGACTGGGCGGGCTCGACATCCTCGTGCACAACGCCGGCCTGATCTATTCCATGACCGGCCTGGAAGAGACCGACGACGCCAACTTCGACCGCCTGCTGTCGATCAACATCCGCGCCCCGCTGTTCCTCACCCGTGCGGCGCTGCCGCACCTGCGCAAGAGCCGCGCGCCCCGGGTGATCTTCATCAACTCGCAGTGGGGCCAGGTGCCGGACGGCCATTCCTACGCCTACATGGTGTCCAAGGCCGGCCAGTTGGGCCTGATGAAGACCCTGGCCAAGGAGTTCGTCGGCGAGGGCATCCTGGTCAACGCCATCACCCCCGGCGCCATCCTCACCCGCATGGTGCCCGACGAGTACATCGAGGCCGAGAAGGCCGCCATCCCCCTGGGCCGACTGGTCCATCCCGAGGAAATCGCCGCCGCCGTGGCCTTCCTCGCCTCCGACGAAGCCGCCTTCATCACCGGCCAGGCCCTGCCGGTCAACGGCGGCGCCCTGGTCGTCGGCATCTGAACAACAAGAACAACCTGTGAGGAAATCCCATGACTACTGAAGTGACCCAACGCCAGCGCGCCGAACAGGCCATGCGCCGCCAGTGGTTCCCGGTTGCCCGTTCCGTCGACCTGGACAAGCCGCAGTCCGCCACCCTGCTGGGCGAGAAGCTGGTGGTCTACCGCACCGCCTCCGGCAAGGTCGTGGTGCAGGAAGCCCGCTGTCCCCACCGTGGCGCCGACCTGTCCCTGGGCGAGGTGCATGGCGAGAACATCGCCTGCCCGTACCACGGCTGGCAGTTCTCAGGCGAGAACGGCAAGTGCAGCCACATCCCGGCCCTGGAAGACCAGTGCAAGATCCCCCAGGCCGCCGCCATCCGCACCCTCGCCTGCCAGGAGCGCTACGGGCATGTCTGGACCGCCCTGGAAGAGCCGCTGTTCGATCTCTACGACCTGGCCGAATGGCGCGAGCTGAACCTCGAGTGGCTGGCCGCCGAACCGCTGGACTCGCCTACCGGGGTGGCCGTGGCCGTGGAGAACTTCGGTGACGTGGCGCACTTCGCCTACATCCACCGCGGCATGATGGGCAAGCTCAACCCGCAGGTGGAGCCGCTGAACGTGCGCCGCGAAGGCCTGGACGTGTGGATGGATCGCCCGCTGATCTCCTGCGAGGGCGAGTGGGCCAACGACGGCGACTGCATGATGAACTACCACATCGTCGCGCCGGGTCTGGTGGCCATCACCTACGACTACGAGCGCCTGGGCAAGCGCATCGTCGCCGGCTTCCCCTGCCCGATCGCCTACGACCACGTGAAGATCTTCTGGGCCGTGGCCAACGACCGCGACTACACCGGCGGCGACCTGCAGGAATGCCTGCGCGTGGAAGAGCTGCTGTACCTGGAAGACCTGCCGGTGGCCGCCACCATCATCCCGCGCGAGATCGACTGGGACGGCAACCATGTCGAGCATTCCACCGCCGCCGACCTCTACACCATGAACTACCGCCGAGCCTTCCGCGAGTTCATCGAGCGCGGCCAGCATGCGCCGGTTCGCCTGGTGGGCGAGCAGCGGGTGGCGCCGTGAGCGCCCTGGCTGCACAGCTCGAGGTACAGGTCACTGGCATGCGGCTGGAAGCCGAAGGGGTGATCTCCCTCGAACTGCGCGCACCGGAGCGCACGCCCTTGCCGGCATGGAACCCGGGGGCGCACATCGACCTGCTGCTGCCCTCGGGTCTGGTGCGCCAGTACTCGCTGTGCGGCGACCCGTTGGATAACACGCGCCTGTGCGTCGCGGTGCTGCTGGAGGCCAAGGGTCGCGGCGGTTCGCGAGAGGTGCACGATGGCCTGCGGGTGGGCCAGCGCATTGCCATCCGTGGCCCGCGCAACGCCTTCCCGCTGGAAGCGGGCCAGCGCTACCTGTTCGTCGCGGGGGGGATCGGCATCACGCCGATCCTCGCCATGGCCCGCGCGGCCGAGCGCGCCGGCGCCGACTGGCAGCTGGTCTACGGCGGCCGTTCGCGCCGTTCCATGGCCTTCATCGACGAGCTGCTGGCCCTGGGCGGCGAGCGGGTATCCATCCAGCCGGCGGACGAAACCGGTCTGCTGGACCTGGAAGCCATCGCCGCCCTGGCCGCCGACGACCGCCACACCTACAGCTGCGGCCCGGCGCCGCTGCTGGACGCGCTCAGCGAGCGCTTCGCGGTGGAAGGCCTGGCCGAGCGCCTGCACCTGGAGCGTTTCGCCCCGGCCGCCCCGGCGCCCGGCGCCGCCAATGGCCAGGGCCTCACCTTGATCCTCGCCCGCAGCGGCATGGAAGTGCCGGTGGCGGACGACCGCAGCGTGTTGCAGGCCCTGCGCGACGCCGGCTGCAGCGTGTCCACCTCCTGCGAGCAGGGGGTGTGCGGCATGTGCGAGACGCGGGTGCTGGCGGGCGAAGTGGACCACCGCGACATGCTGCTCACCGACGCCGAACGCGCGCGCAACAACGTGATGATGGTCTGCGTGTCCCGCGCGCGCACCGCCACCCTCACCCTGGACCTGTAAAGGAGGCATCTCGGGATGGCCGGGATCGAACAACGCATCCTCAAGCTGTCGATCCTGGCCACCGCCCTGGTGGCCTGTGGAGGCATCGCCTTCGGCCTCTGGTCGGGCTCGCAGTCCATCGTCTTCGATGGCCTGTTCAACGCCATCGACTCCTGCATGGCGCTGCTCGCGCTGCTGGTCTCGCGGCTGCTGGTGAAGCAGCCGGGAAGGCGCTTCCAGCAAGGCTACTGGCACTTCGAGCCGCTGGTACTGGCGCTCAACGGCAGCGTGCTGGTGCTGCTCTGCGTCTATGCGCTGATCAACTCCATCGGCGGCCTGCTGCGTGGTGGCCACGCCCTGGCCTTCGATGCGGCGCTGGTCTATGCGCTGCTCACCCTCGCCTGTTCGGTGCTGATGCTCGGCTACCAAAGGCGGCACAACCGCAAGCTGAAGTCCGAGCTGATCCAGCTCGATATCCAGAGCTGGCTGATCTCCACCCTGATCACCGCCGCCCTGCTGGCCGCCTTCGTCGTCGGCTACCTGCTGCAAGACACGTCCTGGCAATGGCTGACGCCCTACATCGACCCGGCGGTCCTCGCCCTGCTCTCCCTGCTGCTGATCCCCGGCCCGCTGCGCACGGTGATCAAGGCAGTGAAGCAGGTCCTGCGTATCACCCCCGAGGCGCTGGAGCATGAAATCAGCGGGCTGATGGCGGGCATGACCCGGCGCTACGGCTTCGAATGCAGCTCCCACTCGGTGGCGCAGATCGGCCGGGGGCTGTTCGTGGAAATCCAGATCGTGCTGCCTGAAGCCATGGACCGCTGGAAGGTTTCCGAACTGGACGACCTACGCGCGGAGATCGCCGCCGCCATTGGCCGCGAAGGCCCCAACCGCTGGCTGGCGATTGCCTTCACCCGCGATCGCCGCTGGCTCTGAAGCACCCACCCCAAGAAGAAAAAAGGAGATAGTCCCTTGAACCACGCCCTGAAAATGGCCGTGGCCGGCACCCTGCTGGCCCACTGCAACCTCAGCTCGGCCATTACCCTCAACGACGACTTCAGCCTGGCCCTGGAAGCCGGCGTCTTCAGCGACTACCGCATGCGCGGGCTGTCCCAGACCCAGGGCGACCCGGCGGTGCAGGGCTCGGCTACCCTGCTCCACTCCAGCGGCCTGTACGCCGGGGTCTGGAGTTCCAACGTGGACTTCGGCCTCGGCAGCAAGACCCGCCAGGAGCTGGACGGCTACGTCGGCTACTACTGGCAGGCCACCGACGACGTGAGCCTGGATGTCGCCTGGTACAAGTACGTCTATCCCAAGGTAGGCGGTCTCAACTACAGCGAGTACTTCGCCGAACTGAAGGCCTACGGCGCCAAGCTGGGCGGCTACTACTCCGACGACCTGATGGGCGACCAGAGCATGCTCTACAGCTACCTCGGCTATGGCTTCACCTTGCCTGGCGAGGTGAGCCTGGAAGCCCGCTACGGCTGGGTGGACTACAAGGACCCGGTGTGGATCTCGGCCAGCGGCGCCACCCGCGACAGCTACGACGAGTGGGAAGTGAAACTCGGCAAGAACCTGTTCGGCCTCGACTGGTCGCTGAGCTATGTCGATACCGACTTGTCCCGGGCCGAGTGCGCCAACTACCTGGGCTTCGACGACCTCTGTTCCGCCACCCTGGTGGCCGGAGTCAGCAAGACCTTCTGACGTGGCGACGTGCGCCGTGCGGCGGCGCACGTCCGGGAGTAGCTGTCATGTGGTTCAACAACGAAGCGACGCGACTGGCGCCGCAACTCTGCGAATGGATAGCGCGCCTGCTCAATGGCCAGGCCATCGAGCCCAGCGGACAACTGGCGGTGCACCCGCTCCTGCGTCAGTCCCTGGAGCGCCTGCGCCTGGCCTGGCAACAGCAAACCGACACGCTGCGCGAACCCCCACCGCCCTGCACCGAGGCGGAGCTGGGCCAGTTGCAGCGGCAACTGGACGATGGCCTCGCCCGCCAGTCCCTGCTACAGGCTCAGCTGGACACAGCCCGGCAGCTACTCGGCGAACAACAGCAGCGCCTCGCCGCCTGGGACCAGGAACGGCGCGCCTGGGAGCTGGCGCGCCAGACCCTCACCGAAGGCACCTGGGACCTGCTGGTGGCCCATGGCGACGCCGACCACCCGCAGAGCAGCATCCACTGGTCCGAGCGTTTCTGCGCGCTGATCGGCTACAGCCGCACCGAGCTGCCCGATGGCTGGGACAGCTACAACCAGGTCGCCCACCCCGAGGACCTCAAGCAGGTGATGCGGCAGTTCCGCGAGCTGCTGCGCGACCCTGACCCGGAGGCTAGCTACGTGGCCGAGTACCGCATGCGCCACAAGTCACGAGGGGAAATCTGGTTCCGCGAGCGAGCCCGCTGCCTGCGGGACGAACGCGGCGTGCTGCTGCGAGTGACCGGCGCGGTGCGCGACATCAGCGACGAGAAGCAGGCCGAGGCCGCGCGCCAGCGGGAGCAGGCCGCCATGCAGGCCACCTACGGACAGATTGCCCAGGTAGTCGGGGTGATCAAGGCCATCGCCGACCAGACCAACCTGCTGGCCCTAAATGCCGCCATCGAGGCCGCCCGCGCCGGCGAAGTGGGCCGGGGCTTCTCGGTGGTGGCGGACGAGGTGAAGAACCTCGCCAGGCGCACCCGCGTCGCTACCCAGGAAATCCAGGACATGCTGGAGAACGGCCGAGGCACCTAGCCGGAATGCCTCGCGCCGTTGCCGGCAAGGGCATCCAGGGCCAGTGCCAGGACCTGGAAGTCGGAGTCGGCGTACGTCTCATCGCCGTCCTCCAGGAACCAGGCGGCGGACAGCCCCGCGTAGGCCGCCACCCACTGCAGCAGGCGCGTCGTCCCCAGGCCGGAGGCCTCGGCCACCACCGCGACCTGCCGATGGAAGCGCTCCGGGCGGGTGACCGTGGGCAGTTCGGGGTTGCAGATGAGGTTGGCGTAGTCGTAGCCCCGGTCGCCCAGGACCCGCTTGGGATCGATGGCGAGCCAGCCACGGGGGCCGAAGTCCAGCACGTTGTCGTGATGAACATCGCCGTGGAGCACCACCACGTCACGCTGGGAGCCCAGCAATCCGCGGGCGATGGCCGCCGATTCGGCAAAGCGCGCCGGGACCTCGCGGGCCGCCAGGAACAGCGCCGCAAACCAGTCTTCGAGGCTGGCCAACCCCGCCGGCGGCGCGCCCCGGGGCCGATGCAGACGCGCGATGGTGGCGCAGGCGATGCGGCTGGCCTCATCGTCCTGCCCGTCCAGGGCCATGCGCATCAGGGAACCCGGGCCGGTGGCCCGCTCCATCAGCAATGCCTGCTCGTCCTGGCGATACACCTCGGCGGCGCCGTCGCCGGCCCACCAGGCCATCACCCGGGCGCCGATCCGTTCCTCATCGTCATGAGCCACTTTGAGCATCGCCGCCCGACCTTCGAAGCGCACCGGCAGCAGATCGCTGCCCGGCGTATGGATGGGGGCGCCCTCGGGCTGCAGCCGCCACTGGTTCAGATAGGGTTCGAACACGGGCATTTCCTCCTTGAAGGGCACCAGCATGGCACATGGGTCGAGACGGCGGTGTAGCGTCGCCCAGTGGCATTGAAGACAAACGGAACAGCTACACGTCCGATAACCGCACAGAACCCCCTGGGGCAAATTGACGTAATTAACTAGTTCGTACATTTTCTATCCATTGCGTCCCGGTGCTGTCGCCGGGGCTAGAACAACAATGGAGACACCGCTGCAATGACCCGTACCGTCCTGGTCCTCAACGGCCCGAACCTGAACATGCTCGGCACCCGCGAGCCCGCCAACTATGGCCATGAAACCCTCGCCGACATCGCTGCCCAGTGCAGCCAAACCGCCGCCGGGCTGGGCTTCGAGGTGGACTTCCGCCAGACCAACCATGAAGGCGAGTTGATCGACTGGATCCACCAGGCACGCGGACGCTGCGCCGGCATCGTCATCAACCCCGCCGCCTGGACCCACACCTCGGTGGCGATCCGCGACGCCCTGGTGGCCGCCGATCTGCCGGTCATCGAAGTGCACATCTCCAACGTGCACAAGCGCGAAGAATTCCGTCACCACTCCTTCGTGTCCGCCATCGCCGTCGGCGTGATCTGCGGGCTCGGCAGCCAAGGCTACAGCCTGGCGCTGCAACACTTCGGCCAGCTGTTTTCCAAGGTTTGACTGCCATGACCCAGAACACCTCCTCCGTTCTCGCCGGCCTGATAGGTGCCGGCATCCAGGCCTCGCGCACCCCCGCCATGCACGAGCGCGAAGGCGACGCCCAGGGCCTGCGCTACCTGTACCGGCTGATCGACCTGGACCAGCTGAGACTGGACAGCAGCGCCCTCCCCGACCTGCTCGGCGCCGCCGAACGCATGGGCTACACCGGGCTGAACATCACCTTCCCCTGCAAGCAGGCGATCATTCCGCTGCTGGACGAACTCTCCCCCGAGGCGGCCGGTATCGGCGCGGTGAACACCGTGGTGCTGAAGGACGGCAAGCGCGTCGGCCATAACACCGACTGCCTCGGCTTCGCCGAAGGCTTCCGCCGTGGCCTGCCCGATGTGCAGCGCCGCCAGGTGGTGCAAATGGGCGCCGGTGGTGCCGGCTCCGCGGTGGCCCATGCCCTGTTGGCCGAAGGCGTCGAGCGACTGACCCTGTTCGAAGTGGACGCCGTCCGTGGCCAGGCCCTGGTGGACAACCTCAACGCACATTTCGGCGCCGGTCGCGCGGCGCTGGGCAGCGACCTGGCCAACGCGATGGCCGAGGCCGATGGCCTGGTCAACACCACACCCATCGGCATGGCCAAGCTGCCGGGCACCCCGGTGGCCGCCAACCTGCTGCGGCCGGAGCTGTGGGTCGCGGAGATCATCTACTTCCCGCTGGAAACCGAGCTGCTCCGGGATGCCCGCAGCATCGGTTGCCGCACCCTGGACGGCGGCACCATGGCCGTGTTCCAGGCGGTGAAGGCCTTCGAGCTGTTCAGCGGCCGCAGCGCCGACGCCCAGCGGATGGTGGCGCACTTCACCAGCATGAATGGGTGAGTGACGCTCCCGTAGGATGGGTCGGGCGGCGTTCCGTGAGGTACGAAACCCATCGAAAGCGTTGGGCTTCGCTACGCTCTGCACCAACCTACGGCAGGCCTTTGGCCTGCTTCGCGAATGAATTCGCTCCTACAGGTAGGTGCCACACGCCCGTGTAGGAGCGATCAATCCAGCACCGGCTTCAACAGCGCCTGGGCCTCATAGAGGGCATGCAGGTAGCGCTGGCGCATCTCGTCGCCATTCATGCGTGAGGCATGGGTGGTGATCGTCAGGCTGGCCTTCAGCTCGCCCTTGCGATTGGTCAGGGGCACGCCCAGCACGCACATCCCCGCCTCGTATTCCTGGTCCACCACCGCATAACCCTGGGCCGCCACCTTGCGCAGCTCGTCCCGCAACTCGGGAATCTCCGCGCGGGTGAAGGGCGTCAGCCGCCGTAGCGGTACCCGCGCCAGGTACGCCTCCAGCTCCTCTTCGCTGAACGACGCCAGCCAGATGCGCCCGCTGGCCGTGCAGTACATGGGCATCCGCGAGCCGGGACGGATCGACAGCGAGGCGATATGGCTGTAGCGGCTGCGCACGATGTGCACGATGTCGTCGCCATCGCGCAGGCCCACCGACACATGCTCCTGGGTCGTCCGCGCCACCTGCTCGACGATCGGCCGCAGCATCCGTGGCAGCTGCGCGGAGTCCACATAGGCCTGGCCGATGCGCAACGCCTTGGCGGTGAGCCAGTACTGGCGGCCGTCGGTTTCAGCGAACCCCTCGTGCACCAGGGTCAGAAGGAAGCGCCGCGCGGCGCTGGCGGTCTGCCCGGACAGGGCGGCCGCCTGGGGCACCGAGAGGCGCGGGTGCTCGTCGCTGAACAGCTGCATCAGGGCCAGGCCCTTCTGTAGCCCCGCGATCAGGTCGCGGGGGTGGATCACCGGTGTTTTCATCGCCCTACCCGATCAAATTCGCTAAAGACTGCGATTATCGCATCACCACTGCGATAAACAACCAAAACCTCCTTCGGCTTCATTGGCCGCCCCTGGGGTGCCGGCAATACTGCCGGCACAACAACAAACCCAGGAGATCGACATGATCCGTGGTTCGACCCAGCTGGTGGCAATCATCGGCAGCCCCATCGCCCAGGTTAAATCGCCCGAGAACTTCAACGCCTGGTTCGCCGAGAACGGCCAGGACCTGGCGATGATCGCCGTGGACATGGCCGAGCAGAACCTCGCCGGTTTCATCCAGGCCCTGCGCGGCTGGAACAACCTGCGCGGCTGCGTGGTGACCGTGCCCTACAAACAGGTGCTGGCCAGCCAGCTCGACGGCCTCAGCAAGCGCGCCGCCGCGCTGGGTTCGGTGAACGTGATCCGCCGTGAAGCCGACGGCCGCCTGCTGGGCGACAACGTCGACGGCGAAGGCTTCCTCAAGGCGGCCCGCGCCCATGGTTTCCAGCCGGCCGAACGCCGCGCGCTGGTGATCGGCTCCGGCGGCGTCGGCGCGGCCATCGCCTACTCGCTCTGTGAGGGTGGTGTGCGCCAGCTGGTGATCGCCGACCTCGACCAACCCCGCGCCCAAGCCCTCGCCGAGCGTCTCCAGGCCGCCTTCCCGCAGCTGGAAATCGGCAATCGCTACGCAAGCCTCGAGGCCTTTGACCTGGTGGTGAACGCCACGCCGGTGGGCATGGGCGGCACCGGTGAAACACCGCTGCCCGGCGTGCTGCTGGAAACCCTGTCCCCCGCCGCCCTGGTGGCCGACGTGGTGACCAGCCCGGTGCTGACGCCGTTCCTCGAACTCGCCCGCAACCTCGGCTGCCGCATCCAGACCGGCCCGGAAATGGCCCGCGCGCAGATGGGCAACCTCGGCGCCCACATGGGCGTGATGCCCCTGGACGCCTGAGGAGTCCCGCCATGAACACTGCCGTGCAACCTCCCGAACAACTGGCGGGTAGCTGGGACCTGATCGTCCTCGGCAGCGGAGCCGCCGCCTTCGCCGCCGCCAACACCGCCGCCTGCAAGGGGCTCTCCGTGCTGATGCTGGAGAAGTCGCCGCACTTCGGCGGCACCTCGGCCATCTCCGGTGGCGCCGTGTGGATCTTCGACAGCGACCAGGCCCGCGCCGCGGGCATCCAGGACAGCGTGGAGGCGATCCGCACCTACCTGAAGAAGACCATCGGTGCCGGCTACAAGCCCGAACTGGTGGACGCCTTCATTCGCCACGGCCGCGAGGCCCTGGGTTTTCTCGAGCAGCACACCGAACTGGCCTACGCCCTGCGCCCCTTCTCGCCGGACTACTACCCGCTGGAGGACGGCGCCACCGACCGTGGCCGCGCCCTGGAGATGGTGGAGTACGACGGCCGCCGACTGGGCACGCGCTTCAAGCAGCTGCGGCGCCCGCCGGAAGGCATGCTGTTGTTCGGCGGGATGATGGTCAACCGCGTCGATATCCAGCATTTCCTCAGCTTCCGCCGCTCGCCCCGCTCCCTCTGGCACTGCATCAAGCTGATGGCCCGCTATGGGCTGGACCGCCTCGGCCATGAACGAGGCACCCGCCTGACCGTGGGCAACGCCATGATCGCCCGGCTGGCCACCAGCGCCTTCGAGCGCGGGGTGGAGCTGTGGCTGGAGAGCAGCGCCGAGTCGCTGCTGGTGGAGAACGGCCGGGTGGTCGGCGTGCGCGTGCGCAAGAACGGCCAGACGTTGCAGGTCCGCGCCCGCGCCGGGGTGGTCTGCGCCATGGGTGGTTTCGCCGCCGGCGAGATGGCCGCGTCTTTCCGCCCGGATACCGGCAGCGCCCACTGGACCATGTCCCCGGCCAGCAACGACGGTGCCGGCCTGGCCCTGGGGGCCGAAGTCGACGCCGCCACCGGTGAAGCCATGGCGGCCAACTTCTTCTGGGCACCGGTGTCGGTGCTGCAACGGCCCGGTGGCGAACTGGAGCGCTTTCCCCATCTGGTGACTGACCGTGCCAAGCCGGGAATCATCGCGGTCAACCGCCAAGGCCAGCGCTTCACCAACGAGGCCAACTCCTACCACAGCTTCGTCCAGGCCATGCAGCGGGACGGCAACACCCCCTGCTGGCTGATCTGCGATGCCGAGGCCATGGGCCGCTACGGCATGGGCCTGGCGCGGCCGAACCCGGTGGACAACAGCGCCCTGGTCAAGGCTGGCTACCTGCACCGCGCTGACAGCCCGCAAGCGCTGGCCGGCGCGCTGGGTATCGATGCGCAAGGCCTGGCCGCGACCCTGGCGCAGTACAACGAGGATGTCCGCGCCGGCGTCGACCGCCAGTTCGGCAAGGGCTCCACCAGCTACAACCAGTCCCTGGGCGACCCGCACCACCAGCCCAATCCCTGCCTGGCACCGCTGGGCCGCGCACCCTGGTACGCCATTCGCGTCGACACCGGTGACCTCGGCTCGGCCCGTGGCCTGGTGACCGACGCCAACGCCAACGTGCTGGACCGCCAGGGCCAGCCCATCGCCGGCCTCTACGCCGCCGGCAACGACATGAACTCGATCATGGACGGCACCTACCCGGGCCCCGGCATCACCCTGGGTCCGGGCCTGACCTTCGGCTACCTCGCCGCCTGCCATGCCGCCAACCACCTGCAAGCCAACCTCTGAGGACAACCCCATGTATTACGAACTGCGCACCTACACCATCAAGCCCACCAAGCTGGCCGACTGGCTGGCCCTGTACCGCAGCCACTGCCTGGAGCTGCAGACCGAGCACCTGGGCAAGCTGGTGGGCTTCTTCACCACCGAGTTCGGCGAAGCCAACCAGGTGGTGCATATCTGGGCCTACGAGAGCCTGGACGAGCGCATCGAGCGTCGCGCGAAGATGGCCGCCGACCCGCGTTGGGCCGAGTTCGGCCGCCTGAACAAGGAACTGGATGCCGTGGTGCATCTGGAATCGCGCCTGATGCGCCCCACCGGTTTCTCCCCGCTGCAATGAACAGGGCTACCCAACGCCAGTGCGACGTCCTGGTGATCGGCTCCGGCGCCTCTGGCCTGGCGGCGGCGGTCAGCGCCGCCCACCAGGGCCTGGAGGTGCTGGTGGTGGAGAAGGCCGCGCAACTGGGCGGTACCAGCGCCTGGTCCGGCGGCTGGTTGTGGATTCCACGCAACCCGCTGGCCCGCGCCGAAGGCATCGAGGACAGCGAGGAAGCGGTGGAAACCTACCTGCGCAACGAGCTGGAAACCGACGCGCTGGATGAGCGCCAGCGCGCCTTCCTGCGCCACGGCCCGGAGATGGTGGAGTTCTTCGAGCGTCACACCCAGGTGCGTTTCTACTCCGGCAGCCGCATGCCGGACATGCACGACAGCCCCGGCGCCGCCCGTGGTGGCCGCTCCCTCTGCGCCCGACCCTACGACGGTCGCCAGCTCGGACCCTGGCTGCAGGCGCTGCGTCCGCCCCTGGACCTGATCAGCCTCGGCGGCATGGGCATAGCCGGTGGCGCGGACCTCAACCACTTCCTCAATGCCCGTCGCTCGCCCCGTTCGGCCCTCTATATAGCTGGGCGCCTGTTGCGCCACTGGCGCGACCGTCTGCTGCATGGCCGTGGCCTGCACCTGGTCAATGGCAATGCCCTGGTGGCGCGGCTGCTGCGCAGCGCCCTGGACCTGGACGTGAGCCTGGAAACCGGCACGGCCGCCCGGCGCCTGCTGCGGGATGGCGAGCGTGTGATCGGTGCCGAGCTGGAGCAGGACGGACGCACCCTGGAAGTATTCGCCAGGCGTGGCGTGGTGCTGGCTTGCGGCGGCTTCCCCCACGACCGCCAGCGCACCACCCAGCTGTTCGGCCACCAGCATCTCTCCGCCGCCCCCCGCAGCAACAGCGGCGACGGCCTGCGTCTGGGTGAAGCGGTGGGTGCGCAGGTAGCGGACGACCTGTCCAGCCCCGCCGCCTGGGCGCCGGTTTCCCGGGTGCCCCGGACGGACGGCAGCTTCAGCGCCTTCCCGCACCTGATGGAACGCGCCAAGCCGGGCTTCATCGCCGTGCTGCGCAATGGGCAGCGCTTCACCAACGAGGCGGATTCCTACCACGATTTCATGAATGCGCTGCTGCGCTGCACAGCGCCGGGCGAGGAACCCGCGGCCTGGCTGATCTGCGACCAACGCGCACAACGGCGCTATGGCCTGGGCTGGGCGCGACCCTTCCCCTTCCCCACCGCTGGCTACGTGCGCAACGGCTACCTGCACAAGGCCGCCAGCCTGGCGGAGCTGGCGCGCCAGTGCGGCATCGATGGCGCGCAGCTGGAGTCCACGGTGCGGGCCTTCAATGCCCACGCCGAGCGCGGCGCGGACCCTGACTTCCAGCGTGGCGCTTCGGCCTACAACCAGGCCCAGGGCGAACCGCTGCACGGTCCCAACCCGTCGCTCGGGGCGTTGCGCCAGGGCCCGTTCTACGCACTGAAACTGGTTCCCGGCAGCCTTGGCACCTTCGCCGGCTTGCGCACCGATGCCACGGCGCGGGTGCTGGACGGCCAGGGGGTGGTTATCCCCGGCCTCTATGCGGTGGGCAATGACATGGCCAGCGTGATGGACGGACGCTACCCCAGCGGCGGAATCACCCTAGGGCCGGGCATGACCTTCGGCTACCTCGCAGGCAGGGCGCTGGCGAAGGAGGAACTCAGGCCTGCAGGTAACGCAGCACCGACTCGCAGATCATCGCCTTGTGCCGCGCCTTGACCTCGTCGTCGGTCAGGTCGATCTGGAAGATCTGCCCGAAGGTGTTGCGGTTGGACACCCTATAGAAGCAGAAGGAGCTGATCAGCAGATGCAGGTCCAGCGGATTGATCCCCGGACGGAACAGGCCCTCGGCCTGCCCGCGCCGCAGCACCTCGCCCATGGTGTCGAGGATGGTGGTGCTCATGGAGCGGATCGCCGTGAACTGCTTCACGTACTCGCCGTAGTGAATGTTCTCGATGGAGACGATGCGCACGAAATCCACGTTGCGGTCGTGGTGGTCGAAGGTGAATTCCACCAGCCGCTGGATCGCCATGGAGGGCTCGAGTTCGGCCAGGTGCAGCTGGCCTTCGGTGCTGCGAATGTCGCCGTAGAGCTTCTCCAGCACTTCGACGTAGAGCTGCTCCTTGCTGCCGAAGTAGTAGTAGATCATCCGCTTGGAGGTGTGCATGCGCTCGGCGATGGCGTCCACGCGGGCGCCGGAAAGGCCCTGCTGGACGAATTCGGTGATGGCCGCCTGGAGGATGTTCTCGCGGGTTTTCTCGGGGTTGTTCTTGCGGCCCTTGCGGGGAGCGTCGGCGGGCAAATCGGGCAATTCGGTCGTTGTTGTCATTATCGGCTCACGGCCAGCGGAAAACTGGCCTCGATTATGGGCTGGAGCGGCACCCGAAGGAAGCCCGGCACAGACGCTGTGCCGGGCCCCAGGACCTTACAGCTTGGCCTTGGCGAGCGCCCCGCTGCGGGCCTTGGCCATGGCCGCCAGGCGCACCGCGACGTTGGCCGCGCCGTAGCCGACATAGCCGTTCTTGCGCTGCAGGATCTCGAAGAAGAAGCGCCCCTCGAACGGCTCGGTATAGACGTGGAACAACTCGCCGCCCTGGGCGTCGCGGTCGTAGAGCACGTTGTAGTAGGCCAGTTCGCTGAGGAACTCGTCGTCGAAGTCGAAACGTGCCGCCAGGTCGTCGTAGTAGTTCAACGGGATGTCCAGCAGCGGCACCCCGGCGTCCTTGGCGCGGCTCACCTCGGCGAAGATGTCCTGGCAGGAGAACGCGATGTGGTGCGCGCCCGAGCCGCCATAGCTGGACAGCGCGTGGGAAATGGCGGTGTTGCGGTTCTCCGAGATGTTCAGCGGCAACCGGATGCTGCTGCAGCGGCTGCGCAGGGCGCGGCTCTTCACCAGGCCGTAGGGGTCCGGCAGCACCACTTCGTCGTCGGCCTCGAAGTCCAGCACGCTCTTGTAGAACAGCACCCAGCTGTCCAGGCCGTCGGCCGGCAGGGCCAGGGCCATGTGGTCGATCCGTTCCAGCTGGCCGGTCTGCGGGGCGTCGGCATCGAGGACGAAGTCGCTGTCATAGATGGTCTGCCCGGCCGGCGCCTGCTCCACCAGGTAGATCAGGCTGCCGTCCGGCGCGCGCACGGCGGGGATTTCCCGCTCGTTGGGACCTACCAGGCCGCGGAACGGCTGGCCCTTGAACTCGCGGGCGCGCTCCAGGGCGCTGGTGCTGTCCTTGACCCGCAAGGCGGTGGCGCACAGCGACGGGCCGTGGGCCTCGAAGTAGCCATGGGCGAAGGAATAGGGTTCGGCGTTGAGCACGATATTGATATCGCCCTGGCGCAGCAGGTTCACGCTCTTGGAGCGGTGCTGGCCGGCACGGGCGAAGCCCAGGCGCTCCAGCCAGCCGGCCAGTTTGGCGCCCTGGGCCTCGTCCACGGCGAACTCGAGGAACTCCACACCGTCGTAGCGGCTGGCCGGCGGCGGCGCGAAGAGAATGTCCAGGTTGGCCGGCGGCACCGGGTCCTTGGCCAGCAGCTTGCGGGTCTTCTCCTCCAGGTAGAGCAAGGAGCGCAGGCCGTCGGCGGCGTTGGCCCGGGGCGGCGCGGCGCGGAAACCGTCGTTGAAGATTTCCAGGGAAAGCGGGCCGGTATAGCCGCTGCGGATGATGGGCGCGAGGAAGCCCGCCAGGTCGAACTCGCCCTGGCCGGGGAAGCAGCGGAAATGCCGGCTCCACTCCAGCACGTCCATGGCCAGCAGCGGCGCGTCGGCCATCTGCACGAAGAAGATCTTGTCGCCGGGGATCTCGGCGATGGCGCTCGGGTCGCCCTTGATGGACAGGGTATGGAAGCTGTCCAGCAGCACGCCCAGGGCCGGATGGTCGGCCTGGCGCACCAGGTTCCAGACCTGCTGCCAGCTGTTCACATGACGGCCCCAGGCCAACGCCTCGTAGCCGATGCGCAGGTTGCGGGCGCCGGCGCGTTCGGCCAGCAGACGCAGGTCGTCGACGAGGATTTCCTCGTCCGGGAGGGAGTCGGGCTGGACGTTGCTGCACACCAGGACCAGGTCGGTGCCCAGCTCCTGCATCAGGTCGAACTTGCGCTCGGCGCGGTCGAGGTTCTTCTGCAGGCGGTCGCGGCGGCAGCCTTCGAAATCGCGGAACGGCTGGAACAGGGTGATGGCGATTCCGAGGTCGGCGCACATCTGGCGAATTTCGCGGGGGCTGCCGGCGTAGTACAGGAGATCGTTCTCGAAGATCTCCACCCCGTCGAAACCGGCGGCGGCGATGGCCTCGAGTTTTTCCGGCAGGGTACCGCTCAGGGAGACGGTGGCAATGGAACGCTGCATGCTTCAGCTCCTTGTGGATGGGCGCCGGCTCTGCGGTCAGCGGCCAGGAATACGGGGATCGGCCAGGGATACGAAAAATGCTTCGGTTTCGTAGCTGGATTGATTATTCGCGCGTAAAGTCAGCCCAGCAACGCAATTGTACGAACTAGTTAGTTTTGCGTTCGATTAACGCACAAAAGGCCGGTTATCGAATTGACGCTTTTTCGATCACTGCGCAACATGAACCCCATGTTGCAGACAACCCACCGGGTGGCATCACTGCCAGCCCAGTCATCCGGTAGGCCCTGCGATGGCAATCAAGTGTCACTACATAACAATTTCAAGAAACGGGTAACTGCTCATGCTCACCTCCAGCTCCCTGATCGAAGCCCCTCCTCTCCCGGTACGCGCCCGCCGGCGCCAGGTCCGACTGCGCCCAGCCGCGCGGCCCATCTGACCCGCCCCCCCTGAACCCAACCGGACAGCAGTAACCGGGCAGACTCCAGCCAGTCCGCCAGTCCGGTCACGACAGCGTGCATGCGTGCCGCTCCGGCCCAGTGTCGAGCGCATCCGCTCGCCCGGCATCTAACAAAAACAACGGAGACAACGATGGCTACTCCCTCCAGCTCCCAAGCCAAGAAAGCAACCGCCAGCGGATGGATAGGCTCCGCCCTGGAGTACTACGACTTCTTCATCTATGCCCAGGCGGCAGCCCTGATCTTCCCGCAGATCTTCTTCCCCAACACCGATCCGAAGATGGCCATCATCGCCTCGCTGGCGACCTATGGCGTGGGCTACCTGGCCCGCCCGGTGGGCGCATTCGTGCTTGGTCACTGGGGTGACACCCGCGGCCGCAAGAACGTACTGCTGCTGTGCATGTTCCTGATGGGCATCTCCACCATGGCCGTCGGCCTGCTGCCGACCTACCACGACATCGGCATGCTCGCCCCCGTCCTGCTGGTGCTCCTGCGCCTGGTACAGGGCTTCGCCGTGGCCGGCGAGATCTCCGGTGCCAGCTCGATGATCCTCGAACACGCGCCGTTCGGACGGCGCGGCTTCTACGCCAGCTTCACCCTGCAGGGCGTACAGGCCGGCCAGGTACTGGCGGCCGCCGTGTTCCTGCCGCTGGCCTACTTCATGCCGAGCGAAGCCTTCAACGAGTGGGGCTGGCGGATTCCGTTCCTGCTCAGCGCCTTCGTCCTGGTAGCCGGCTTCATCATCCGTCGCGAAGTCCATGAGACACCGGCCTTCGTCAACGAAGAGAACAAGCAGAAAGTCGCCAAGTCCCCGGTCGCCGAAGCCTTCCGCCATAGCTGGAAGCACATGGTCCTGGTGATGTTCATGGCCCTGATGAACGTGATCCCGGTGGTCGCCACCATCTTCGGTGCGGCCTACGCGGTGCAGCCGGCCTATGGCATCGGCTTCGACAAGAGCGTCTACCTGTGGATTCCGGTGGTGGGCAACATCGTCGCCGTACTGGTGATCCCCTTCATCGGCAACCTCTCCGACAAGATCGGCCGTCGCCCGACCATGATCGCCGGCTGCCTGGGCTCGGGCCTGCTCGCCTTCGTCTACCTCTACGCCATCAGCATCCAGAACATGCCGCTGGCCTTCGCCACCTCGATCCTGATGTGGGGCATGGTCTACCAGGGCTACAACGCGGTGTTCCCGAGCTTCTACCCGGAGCTGTTCCAGACCCGCTACCGCGTCTCGGCCATGGCCATCGCCCAGAACATGGGCACCATGCTCACCGCGATGCTCCCGGCCATCTTCGCCGCCGTCGCCCCGCCCGGTTCGGAGAACATCCCGCTGGTGGTCGGCAGCCTGGCCTTCCTTATCACCTGCGTCTGCGCCCTGGCCGCCTACATCGCGCCGGAAACCAACCGCCTGGCCATGGAAGACCTCGGCAAACCGGGCGCCAAGCCGATGGACAAGCAGGAGTACGAAACCAACCGCGCCAACAGCATGCGCGCCGTCAGCCACTGATAGCGCCAACCGCAAGCGAAGAGGGCCCCAATCGGGGCCCTCTTCGTTTCCACGGATCGACCTTCACCGCTCATGACAATGGAGATGAGCATGGCATTCCTTCGTCTCAGCATCGCCCGCCGCGCCCTGGTCAGCTTCGGCCTGATCGCCCTGTTGGTCCTGCTGCAGGGCCTGTTCGCCCTGCGCCAGGTGGCGGAAGTACGCGCCACCGGCCAGCACACCGAGAACGTATCGCTGCCCAGCACCCGCTACCTGGGCGAGATCCGCGACTACATCCTCAGCATCCGCGTACTGAGCCTGCGCATGGCGCTGAACCGCGAGCCCGAGGTCCTCGGCCCCACCGTCGAGCGCCTGCACCTGGTGGAAGGCTGGCTCGACCAGGCCCTGAAGAAATTCCAACCCCTGGTGCGCGACTACAACCGCCAGCAGTACCAGGCCTTCGCCGCCACGGTGGCCGAGTACAGCCAGGTGCTGGATCGCTACGAACAACTCTCCGCCGATGGCCGCCTGGAAGAGATGAGCCGGCTGCTCAATGGCGAGATCCAGGCGCTGTCCACCCGCACCGGCGATCAGTTCGCCCTGCTGATGAAGCTGACCAGCGAGGAAGTCGCCCGCTCCGCGCAGCACGCCGACGACCTGTATGCCGGGGTCAAGCGCACCGTAATCGGCGCCCTGCTGGCGGTGGCCCTGCTCACCGCCCTCCTCGCCTGGCTGCTGACCCGCAGCATAGTGGGGCCGATCCGCGACGCCGTGGCGGTGGCCGAACGCATCGCCGAGGGCGATCTCAGCCAACCGGTGCGGGTCCGCGGCGAGGATGAAACCGGCCGCCTGCTCGGCGCCCTGGCGCGCATGCAACAGGGCCTGCGCGACACCCTGGAGCTGATCGCCGGCTCGTCCCGGCAACTGGCCGGCGCCGCCGAGCAGATGAGCCGTGGCACCGAGGAAAGCTCGGGACGGCAGCTGCAGCAGCACGACGAAATCCAGCAGGCCGCCACCGCGGTCACCGAAATGACCACCGCCGTGGAAGAAGTCGCGCGCAACGCGGTGTCCACCTCCGATGCCACCCGCCAGTCGGCCACGGCGGCCAGCCAGGGCCAGGCGCGGGTCGAGGAAACCATCGGCTCGATCCAGCGGGTGCGCGGCGAAGTGCACACCGCCTCCGCCCAGGTGCAAGCCCTGGCCGAGCAATCGCGGGAAATCGGCAAGGTACTGGACGTGATCCGCGCCATCGCCGAGCAGACCAACCTGCTGGCCCTCAATGCGGCGATCGAAGCGGCCCGCGCCGGCGAAGCGGGACGCGGCTTCGCCGTGGTGGCCGACGAGGTCCGCGCCCTCGCCCACCGCACCCAGCAGTCGACGCGGGAGATCGAGCAGATGATCGCCAACGTGCAGAGCGGCACCGATGGCGTGGTGCAATCCATGGAAGGCAATAGCCAGCGGGTCGCCAGCACCCTGGAAATCGCCGAACGCGCGGGTGCCGCGCTGGACGCCATCACCCGGGCCATGGAGGAGATCCACGAACGCAACCTGGTGATCGCCAGCGCGTCGGAGGAACAGGCCCAGGTGGCCCGCGAGGTGGATCGCAACCTGCTGAACATCAGCGACCTGTCCCACCGCAGCGCCGAAGCCTCGGCCCAGGTCAAGGACGCCAGCCAGGAGTTGTCGCGCCTTGCCCTGGAACTGCAGGAACGGGTGGTGCGGTTCCGGCTGTAGCCGGTCCGTAGGATGGTTCGGGCGGCGCTCCTCTGAGCTTGCGATACCCATCAATCCGGACCGCATGGGTATCGCTCCGCTCAACCCATCCTACGGCCAAGCCATACCGCCTCAGGCGCGGCGCTGCATCCACGCGGCGCCCAGGCCGCTCAGGCAGATGATGGCGATGCCCACCAGGGTGCTGGTTTCGGGCACATGGGAAAAGATCAGGAAGCCCAGCAAGCCGGCGAACACGATCTGGCAGTAGCCGAATGGCGCCAGCAGCGCCGGCGCCGCCAGGCGGAACGCCTGGGTCAACAGCAGGTGCGCGGTCATCCCGGCGGCACCCAGGGCCAGCATCAGCAGGCCATGGCCCAGGCTCGGCACCTGCCAGAAGAACGGCACCAGAGCGCTCATCACCAGGGTGTTGCACAGGCCGGCGAAGAAGTTGCTGGTGGTCGGGCTGTCGTGGCTGGCGACCAGGCGGGTGAGGATCTGGTAGAAGCAGAAGCCCAGGGCCGAGCAGAACGGCAGCAGCACCGCCGGGGTGTACAGCTCACCGCCCGGATGCACGATCACCAGCACACCGATGAAGCCCATCACCACGACCAGCCATTGCCCGAGGCTGACCTTCTCTTTCAGCAGCGGCACCGAGAGCGCCGTCACCAGCACCGGTGCCAGGAAGTTCACCGCCGTGGCTTCGGCCAGGGGGATGTATTGCAGGCCGGCGGTGAACAGCAGGCTGGTGCTGAGCAGGCTCAGCGCACGCAGCAGCTGGAGCAGCGGTCGCTTGGTCCGCAGTACGCGCAGGCCCGCGCTGGGCAGGAAGATGCCGGCCATCAGCAGGGTATGCACCAGGTAGCGGACCCAGACCACCATCACCACCGGGTAGAGGCCGCCAAGGAATTTGGAGAGGGCATCGTGCCCGGCGAAGAGAAAGGTGGCCAGCACCACCAGCAGGATGCCCCGCAGCGGTTGGTTGGCTCCGGACAGCGGGGTACTGATGCTCATGGGTCACTCGAAAAAAGGCACGCGGCCCAGCCGACCGCGCGCAAAGTGGAACTCAGATCCGCTCGAGGAGCACGCGCGCCTTGTCCATCGCCATCCGCGCGCGCTCCTCGCCGCTGACGCCCTGCTCCATCAGCTGCCGCGTGGGAATCTCCAGGCTGAGCGGGATGTCGTGGGGCAGCGTGCGCAGCAGGCCGACCAGGTCGCAGTCGCCATCACCGGGGAAGCGTCGCTCGTTGCGCGCCTGGCGCAGTATCTCGTCCATGTCGTCCGGTCGCGGCCCGGCTACATCGCAGAGCTGGGCGTAGCGCAGGCGCGATGGCGCCACCCGGGCCAGGTCTTCCAGGCTGGATGCCGAACGATTGAAGTGGAAGGCATCCACCAGCACCCCGCCGTTATCACGCCCGGCGTTCTCGACGATGCGCAGCGCCTGGGTCAGGTCGCGGGCATCGGTCCAGGGCATGAACTCCAGGCTCGGGTGAATGCCATAGGGCGCGGCCAGGTCGCAGAAAGCGGCGAAGTTGTCGGTCAGGCGCGCCTCAATGCCATCGTTGCCGGCCACCAGCACCTCGCTGGCGCCGAACTCCGCGCCCGCCGCCAGGATGGGCTCGAAATCGGCCACACGGGTGTCCGCCTTGAGGCGCAGGATTTCGATATCCATCACCTTGATCCCGGTATCGCGCAGGCGCTCGAGGGTCTGGCGACGCAGGGCGGCATCGGCCACCAGCGGGAAGTGATATTCCTCCGGCGTGGCCGGCACCAGGCGCAGCCCGACGTGGCTGTAACCGGTGCGCGCGGCCACTTCCACCATCTGCGGCGGCGAGAGTTCGAGGACGGTCAAGGCGGCAAGGGAGAAAATTCGGTCGGTCATGCTGTTCTCGGAATCGGGTTCCACAATCGTTCTAGCGATATTTAGAACAAGGTTCCACATTTTCGCAAGAAGAGATTTTCCGCGATGAACCTGTAGGAGCGATTTCAATCGCGAACCGGGCCGAAGGCCTGCCCCTCGAATCCGCCGTGGCAGCTGCGCTGCCATTCGCGAATGAATTCGCTCCTACACGGGATGTCGAGAAACGTAGCCCGGATGAAATCCGGGAGCGGCGGCCGGATGGTCCCCGGATTTCATCTGGGCCACTGACTGGGTGGATCACGCTTCACCGGTCCACCATCCGAGGTCCGGCATAGCGTCGCTGGTGGATGGAAGAGCGCCATCCACCCTTGAAGGGAGGGCGTCGACAGGGAATCAACGCCGATGGATCAGACGAAGAATTCCGACGCCTGGCTCGCCGCGGAAAGCTCCGCGCTGGCCTCCAGCAGCTGCGGCGCCACGTCGTGCATGCGCTCCTCGGGCAGACGCGCGCTGGGGCCGGCGACGCTCAGCACGCCGATGGCACGACCGCTTTGCGGGTCGCGCACCACGCAGGCCAGGGCCGAGGTGCCCAGCGCCGAACTTTCCACCACCCAGGCATAGCCGCGCTCGCGGGCCAGGCGCAGGCGCTCCAGCAGTTCGATATTGGAGCGCGGCGCGTTGGGGCCGAAGTCGGCGCGGTCGCCCACGCCCTGGCGCTCCACCAGCCCCAAGGCCTCGGCGTCGCTCAGGCTGGCCAGCCAGGCATGCCCGGAGGCGGTGTAGAACAGCGGCGCGTCACGCCCCATGTCCGGGTCGTAGCGCAAGCCGGAACGCGCCCCCTGGGATTTGACGATCCAGGTCAGGCGGTCGCCCTCGATCACCCCCAGGCGCACCAGTTCGCCGGTTTCCCGGGCCAGGCGGTCGAGGATCGGCTGGACGATATCCGCGCCGCTGCTCGCCAGGTAACGGAAGGCCATCGCCACCAACCGGGTGGACAGGTGATAGCGGCTGTTTTCCTGGTTCTGGCGCACATAGCCGAGGCGGATCAGCTCGGCCAGCATGCGGTGAGTGGCGCTCTTGGGAATGTCCAGCTCATCGGCCAGGGTCTGCATGGGCACGCCGCCGGGGTCGCGGGTCAGGCGTTCGAGGAGATTGAAGGCGCGTTCGATCTGGCTGCCGGCCATGGGATGGGATCCTTGTGGGTGTGGGCCGATTCTAAAAGACAACCGCCACCCTCTGAAACCTGGAACCGCGACAAGGGTTTCCGGGATTTCGACACGAATAATGTACGGAATAGTTAGTTTTCGTTCGATGATCGAACAGAAGCGTTCCCGATCAATTGAACGACAGGCCGGCGGATTTCACTATCGGTCCCAGGTGCGAGGCGTTGCCGCAACCAGCCTGCGATCCATGCAACGCCTCGCCGTTTACCGACATAAATACAAGAAAGGTCGACCACGATGCTCCAGCCCCGTACCCCCCTTGCCTCGCCGCCCGCCCCCGGGCCGCTCTTCGATTGCGCGTCTCCTTTCGCCTCCATTGCCCTGGTCCAGCCGGCGCATGGCGAGCGCTTGGGCGACCACCTGGGTGACCGCTTGCAGCGCTGCCTCGCGCGCCTGTTCGAGCGCCGCAAGACCCGCTGACACCCCGGTTCCATCCCCTTGACCAGTCATCGCGCTTTCGCCGCGAAGGGGTGCCTGCGCACCCGCAAAACAACAATCAAAGAGGCCAACACGAGCATGAACCCCATCCGCCGCCAGCCCCAACGCTTCGTCCCCTGCATTCTCGCCGCCGCCGTCACCCTGGCCGCCCTGCCCGTGCAGGCCGCCGACGAGCACGGTTTCGTCGAAGACGCCACGGTTGGCCTGAACCTGCGCAACTTCTACATCAACCGCAACTTCGTGAACCCGACCAACCCCCAGAGCAAGGCCGAGGAGTGGACCCAGAACTTCATCCTCGATGCCCGCTCGGGCTTCACCGAAGGGCCGGTGGGCTTCGGCGTCGACATGCTCGGCCTGCTCTCGGTCAAGCTCGACGGCGGCCGCGGCACCCGCGGCACCCAGTTGCTGCCGGTGCACAGCGATGGCCGTCCGGCCGACGACTTCGGCCGCCTGGGCGTGGCCGGCAAGATGCGTGTGTCCAAGACCGAGCTGAAGGTGGGCGAGTGGATGCCGGTGCTGCCGATCCTGCGCTCCGACGACGGCCGCTCCCTGCCGCAGACCTTCCGTGGCGGCCAGGTGACGTCCCAGGAAATCGACGGCCTGACCCTCTACGGTGGCCAGTTCCGCCAGAACAGCCCGCGTAACGACGCGAGCATGGAAGACATGTCGATGAACGGCCGCGCGGCCTTCACCTCCGACCGCTTCAACTTCGCCGGCGGCGAATACGCCTTCAACGAGAAGCGCACCCTGGTGGGCCTGTGGTACGCCGAGCTGGAAGACATCTACCAGCAACAATACCTGCAGGTGATGCACAGCCAGCCGGTGGGCGACTGGACCCTGGGCGCCAACCTCGGCTACTTCAACGGCAAGGAAAACGGCAGCGCCCTGGCCGGCGACCTGGACAACCACACCTGGTCCGCCCTGCTCTCGGCCAAGTACGGCGGCCACACCTTCTATGTCGGCCTGCAACGCGTCGGCGGCGACGACGCCTGGATGCGCGTCAACGGCACCAGCGGCGGCACCCTGGCCAACGACAGCTACAACTCCAGTTTCGACAACGCCCGGGAGAAGTCCTGGCAGGTGCGCCACGACTACAACTTCGCCGCCCTCGGCGTACCCGGCCTGACCCTGATGAACCGCTACATCAGCGGCGAGGACGCCGAAGTGGGCGCGGTCACCGACGGCAAGGAATGGGTCCGGGAAAGCGAGCTGGGCTACACCGTGCAGAGCGGTGCGCTCAAGGCGCTCAACGTGCGCTGGCGCAACTCCAGCATCCGCCGCGACTTCAACAACAACGAATTCGACGAGAACCGCCTGATCATCAGCTACCCGCTGTCGATCCTCTGATCCTTTGGTCTGCGTGCAATGACCCCTTTGGCCCGCCTCTTCGGCGGGCTTTTTTATGGAGCCGGGTATTGCGAAACCCATCGAACCCCGCTGATGGGTTTCGCTTCGCTCTACCCATCCTACGACTAGCGCCAGCGCCTATTCCGTTCGCTGACCGGCCATTTCCAGACGCTTTCGCTTGGTACCTGCGAAGGCCATCCATAAAATACGGAACATGGTTCCACTATTTAAGGATCTACCGAAATGCCTGCCGCAAGCCCTACCCCAAACAGCCTCGAATGCGACCTGCTGGTCATCGGCTCCGGCGCGGCGGGCCTCGCCGCTGCGGTTACGGCGGCCCATCACGGGCAGAAGGTGATTGTCCTGGAGAAGGCACCGGTGTTCGGCGGCGCCACCGCCTGGTCCGGCGGCTGGATGTGGGTGCCGCGCAATCCGCTGGCACGTCGCGCCGGCATCGAGGAAGACCTCGAGCAACCGCGCAGCTACCTGCGCAATGAACTGGGCGAGCACTTCCGCCCGGAACTGGTGGACGCCTTCCTCGAAGCCTGCCCGGAAATGGTCGGTTTCTTCGAACAGCACACCGCGCTGCAGTTCGTCGACGGCAACGCTATCCCGGACATGCATGGCGACACCCCCGGCGCCGCCACCGGTGGGCACCAGGTGATCGCCGCGCCCTACGACGCCCGCGAGGTCGGCGACCTGTTGCCGCGCCTGCGCAAGACCATGCGCGAAACTTCCTTCATCGGCATGCCGATCATGGCCGGTGCCGACCTGGCCGCCTTCCTCGGCATGACCCGCTCCCTGCGCGCGTTCATCCATGTGACCCGGCGCTTCACCACCCACCTCTACCACCTGGCCCGCTACGGCCGCGCCATGCACCTGGTCAACGGCGTGGCCCTGGTGGCGCGCCTGGCCAAGTCCGCCAACGACCTGGGCGTGCGACTGATGGAATCGACGCCGGCCAAGCGCTTGATACTGGAAGACGGCCGGGTACGTGGCGCCGTGGTGGAACAGGGCGGCGCCGAGCTGTCCATTCGCGCCCGCGCCGTGGTGCTGGCCGCCGGCGGCTTCCCCAATGACCCGGCACGGCGCAAGGCACTGTTCCCCCGCGATGCCAGCGGCCACGACAACCTCGCCCTGCCCCCGCTGTCCTGCTCCGGCGACGGCCTGCGCCTGGGCGAGTCCGCCGGTGGCCGGGTCGCCGAGGACCTGCGTTCCCCGGTGGCCTGGGCCCCGGTTTCCAAGGTGCCCTACCCCGACGGCAGCGTCGGCCACTTCCCCCACATCATCGATCGCGGCAAGCCCGGGATCATCGGCGTGCTGAAGGACGGCAAGCGCTTCGTCAACGAGGCCGGCGGCTACTACGACTATGTCGACGCCATGAACCAGGCGCTGCCCGAGGGTGAGGAAAGCTGCTCCTGGCTGATCTGCGACCACCGTTTCCAGCGCCGCTACGGCCTGGGCTTCGCCCGTCCCGCGCCGCTGCCGCTCTGGCCGCACCTGCGCAATGGCTACCTCAAGCGCGGCAGGACCCTGGTGGAACTGGCGCAGGCCTGCGGCATCGATCCGGCGGGCCTGACCACCACAGTGGCGGCGTTCAACCACCACGCGCGCCAGGGCCAGGACCCCGAGTTTGGCCGCGGCAGCACGCCCTTCAACCGCCGCGCCGGCGATGCCCTGCACAGCGGCCCCAACCCCTGCGTGGCGCCCATCGAGCACGGGCCTTTCTATGCGGTGAAAGTGCAGCCCGGGTGCTTCGGCACCTTCGCCGGCCTGCGCACCGATGGCCAGGCGCGGGTGCTGGATGGGAACGGCGTGCCGATTCCCGGACTCTATGCAGCAGGTACCGACATGGCCAGCGTCCTCGGCGGGCACTACCCCTCCGGCGGGATCAACCTCGGGCCGGCCATGACCTTCGGCTACATCGCCGGCCGCCACGCGGCCGGCGCCACCCCCCAATGAACAAGGAGTCATCCATGCGCACGCTGACCACCGCCAACGGACTGCACATGCCCCAGCTGGGACTGGGCACCTGGCCGATGAAGGGCGAGGAATGCACCGCTGCCGTCGTCCAGGCACTGGAACTGGGTTACCGCCATATCGATACCGCCCCCGCCTACGAGAACGAGGACGCCGTGGGCCAGGCCCTGCGCCAGACCCAGGTGCCCCGCGAGGCCATCCACCTGACCACCAAGGTCTGGTGGGACAAGCTGCAGCCGGCCGCCATGCGCCAATCCCTGGAGGACAGCCTGCGCGCCCTGGGCACGGAGCAAGTGGACCTGTTCATGATCCATTGGCCGGCGAAGGACTGGGACCTGCGGCGCAGCATCGAGACCCTGGTCGCCCTGCGCGAGGAAGGCAAGGCGCGCAACATCGGCGTCGCCAACTTCCCCCTGGCCCTGCTGCGCCAGGTGGTGGAAGAGCTGGGCGCGCCCCTCTCGGCCATCCAGGTGGAGTACCACGTGCTGCTCGACCAGCAACACTTGCTGGACTACGCCCGCGCCCACGGCCTGGCGCTGACCGCCTACACCCCCTTGGCCCGTGGCCTGGCCGCCGAGCAACCGGCGATCCGCGAGATCGCCGCCAAGCACGGCGTGCTGCCGAGCCAGGTGGCGCTGAAATGGCTGCTGGACCAGGACGGCGTGGCCGCCATCCCGAAAGCCTCCAGCCGCGCCAACCAGCAGGCCAACCTGGATGCCCTGAAGGTGCAACTGGACGACGCCGACCGCGCCCTGATCGCCGCCCTGCCCAAGGGCAAGCGTGTGGTCAGCCCGGAGTTCGCACCGGAGTGGGATGCCTGACACGGGTCGCCCTGGCCTTTCTGTGGGGGCGATTTCAATCGCCAAGCAGGCCGAAGGCCTGCCCAGGGTCTTATCAAGGGGCGACTACGTCGCCCTTGGCGAATGAATTCGCCCCTACAAGAAAACAATGCCCCCAATAAAAAACGCCGCCCGGATGCGTGGTCCGGGCGGCGTTTCGTCTTGCTACGGCTCAGTCTTGCAGCGATTCCACCCCAAGCTCGTCCCACGCGGCCTCGGCCAGGTGGAAGGTCGCGTTGGCCGCGGGGATACCGCAGTAGATGGCACTCTGCATGATCACTTCCTTGATCTCTTCGCGGGTGACGCCATTGTTCTTCGCCGCGCGCAGGTGGAGCTTCAGCTCGCCCTCGCGGTTCATGCCGATGAGCATGGCGATGGTGATCAGGCTGCGGGTGTGCCGGGGCAGGCCCGGGCGGGTCCAGATATCACCCCAGGCATGGCGGGTGATCATTTCCTGGAACTCTTCGTTGAACGGCGTGAGGTTCTGCAGGCTGCGGTCCACATGGGCGTCGCCCAGTACCGCGCGGCGCACCTGCATGCCGGCTTCGTAGCGTTCTTTCTCGTCCATTGCGAACTCCTCGAATGGGGCCGTAGGAGCGAGCTCTGCTCGCGAAAGCTCTCGCTCCCCCGGAAGTGAATCAGGCTTTGAGGAAATCCAGCACGCGCTGGCTGAAGGCATCGCCGGCCTGCACGTTGGACAGGTGCGCGGCGTGGAATTCCACCAGCTCGGCACCCTGGATGCGTTCCTGCATGAAGCGGCCATGCTCGGTGGTGGTCACCGGGTCGCCGCTGCCGCAGACCACCAGGGTCGGGGCACGCACGGCGCCCAGTTGTTCACGGTAGTCGGCGTCGCGCACGGCGGCGCAGTTGGCGGCGTAGCCCTCGGGGGAGGTCTGCGCCAGCATGCCGACAATGGGCTCGACCTTGGCCGGCTGGGCCTCGGCGAAGTCCGGGGTGAACCAGCGGGAAATCGAGGCATCGCGCAGGTCGCGCATGGCCTGGGCGCCGCCGGACAGCACGGTGTCGATGCGCGGGTTCCAGACTTCCGGGGTGCCGATCTTGGCGGCGGTGTTGCACAGCACCAGGCGCTCGATGCGCTCAGGGGCGTTGATGGCCAGCCACTGGCCGATCAGGCCGCCCATGGACAGGCCGCAGAAGCTCGCCTTCTGGATGTCCAGGGCGTCTAGCAGGGCCAGCACGTCGCCGCCCAGCTGCTCGATGCTGTAGGGGCCTTCGCTGACCAGGGACTTGCCGTGGCCACGGGTGTCGTAGCGCAGCACCTGGAAGTGCTGGGTGAAGGCCGGGATCTGCGCGTCCCACATGTGCAGGTCGGTGCCCAGGGAGTTGGACAACACCAGCACCGGCGCGCCGGCGGGGCCTTCCAGTTGGTAGTTCAGGTTGCCATCGGCGAGGGTTACAGCAGGCATGCAAGGCTCCTAACGCGAAATCTGTTGGTGTTCGGCCAGTGCGCGGTCCACCCAGCGGCGGGCCTGGCCAAGGTAATGGGCCGGGTCGAGCAGGCGGTCCAGCTCGGCGGCGGAAAGTTGTGCGGTGACCTCAAGGTTGGCGCCGAGCACGGCGCGCAGGTGGGCGCCCTCCTTCACCGCCTGACGGCAGCACTGCTCCACCAGGTGATGGGCGGCGTCGCGACCGATGCGCTGGGCGAGCGCGATGCTCACGGCTTCGGCCAGCACCAGGCCCTGGGTCAGGTCGAGGTTCTCGCGCATGCGCGCGGCATCCACTTCCAGGCCGGGCACGACCAGCAATGCCTGCTGCAAGGCACCGGACACCAGGCAGCAGAGCTCCGGCAGGGTTTCCCATTCGGCGTGCCACAGGCCGAGGCTGCGCTCGTGCTCCTGGGGCATGGCGGCGAACATGGTGGACACCAGGCCCGGCGCACGGGTGGCGGCGCCGATCAGTACGGCGGCGCTCACCGGGTTGCGCTTGTGCGGCATGGTGGACGAGCCACCCTTGCCCGGCGCCGAGGGCTCGAAGACTTCGCCGGCTTCGGTTTGCATCAGCAGGCTCAGGTCGCGACCCAGTTTGCCGAGGCTGCCGGCGATCAGGCCCAGCAGGCTGGCGAACTCCACCAGGCGGTCGCGCTGGGTGTGCCAGGGCTGGTCGGGCAGGTTCAGTTGCAGCTCGCCGGCCAGGGCCTCGACCACCGGCCAGGCCTGCTCGCCAAGGGCGGCCAGGCTGCCGGAGGCACCGCCGAACTGCAGGCAGAACAACCGTGGCTTGAGTTCGGCCAGGCGCTGGCGATGGCGGGTGACGGCACCCAGCACGCCGGCGAGCTTCATGCCGAGGGTGACGGGGGTGGCCTGCTGCAGCCAGGTGCGACCGGCCAGCGGCGTGTCGGCGTAGCGCTCGGCCTGCACCGCCAGGGCCTGGCCCAGGGCGGCGAGGTCACGCTCCAGCAGTTCGACGGCGGCGCGCAGTTGCAGCACCAGGCCGCTGTCCATGGCGTCCTGGCTGGTGGCGCCCAGGTGCACGTAGCGCTCGGCTTCGCTGCTCTGGGCCGCGACCCGCTTGCCCAGGGCCTTCACCAGCGGGATGGCCGAGTTGCCGGCGCTGGTGATGGCCTGGGCCAGGGCGGCGTAATCGTAGAGTTCGGCGTTGCAGGCCGCCACGATGGACGCCACGGCGTCCCTCGGTACCAGGCCCACGTTCGCTTCGGCACGCGCCAGGGCGGCCTCGAAGTCGAGCATGCCCTGCACCCTGCCCCGGTCGCAGAAGACCGCGCGCATGGCCGGCGCCGTGAAGTAGGAATCGAAGAGTTGGTTGCTCGGGCTGTTCAAGCCAGTGCTCCGAAATTCGGGATGGTGTTTCGTTTTATAGCAGCCGGCCCTTGCGGGCCAGCTTTACAGTCGCAGGCGACCTGTAGGATGGGTAGAGCGGAGCGAAACCCATGCGGGTTGCAATTGATGGGTTTCGCAGGCTCTACCCATCCTACGTGGGTCAGACTCGTTCTATGGCCAGGGCGAGGCCTTGGCCCACCCCTACGCACATGGTGGCCAGGCCGATCTTGCCGCCGGATTTCTCCAGCTGGTGCAGGGCGGTCTGGATCAGCCGCGCGCCGCTGGCACCCAGGGGGTGGCCGAGGGCGATGGCGCCACCGTTGGGGTTGACCTTGTCGCTGTCGTCGGCGATGCCGAGTTCACGCATCACGGCCAGGCCCTGGGCGGCGAAGGCTTCGTTGAGTTCGATCACGTCGAAGTCACCGATGGCCAGGTTCAGGCGTTCCATCAGTTTGCGCACCGCCGGCACCGGGCCGATGCCCATGACGCGCGGGGCGACGCCGGCGCTGGCCATGCCGAGCACTTTCGCGCGCGGGGTCAGGCCGTGCTTCTTGACAGCCTCGGCGGAAGCCAGGATCAGCGCCACGGCGCCGTCGTTGACGCCCGACGCGTTGCCCGCGGTGACGGTCTTGCCTTCACCGTTGACCGGCTTCAGCTTGGCCAGGGCTTCGAGGGTGGTGTCGGGACGCAGGTGCTCGTCCTGGTCGACCACGGTCTCGCCCTTCTTGCCCTTGATCACCACCGGGACGATTTCCTCGGCGAAGAAGCCTGCGGCCTGGGCACGGCCGGCACGCTGCTGGCTGCGCACGGAGAACAGGTCCTGGTCGGCGCGGGAAACCTGGTAGTCGTCAGCGACGTTGTCCGCGGTCTGCGGCATGGCGTCGACGCCGTACTGGGCCTTCATCAGCGGGTTGATGAAACGCCAGCCGATGGTGGTGTCTTCGATCTTCTGGGTGCGGCCAAAGGCGCTGTCGGCCTTGCCCATCACGTAGGGGGCGCGGGACATGGATTCCACGCCACCGGCGATGGCCAGCTCCATCTCGCCTGCGGCGATGGCGCGGAAGGCGGTGCCCACCGCGTCCATGCCCGAAGCGCAAAGACGGTTCAGCGTGACGCCGGGAATGCTGTCCGGCAGGCCGGCCAGCAGCAGCGCCATGCGCGCCACGTTGCGGTTGTCTTCGCCGGCCTGGTTGGCGCAGCCGAGGAACACCTCATCCAGCTCGTCCCATTTGACCTGGGGGTTGCGCTCGACCAGGGCCTTGATCGGTACGGCGGCCAGGTCGTCGGCGCGCACCGGAGCCAGGGAGCCGCCGAAGCGGCCGATGGGCGTACGGATGGCGTCGCAGATGTAGACGTCGCGGCTCATTCCTCACCCCCCAGCTGGCCGTGGGCGGCCGCGGTGCGGGCTTCCAGGGCGCGCAGCGCGGTCAGTTCGGTCTCGTTGGGAGCCAGGGTCTCGGCCACGTCCGGCGCAAAACGGATGGCCCAGCCGGTGTTCTCGATCACCTGCTCACGGGTTACGCCCGGGTGCAGCGAGGTGACGATGAATTCGCTGGTGCCGGCTTCCGGTTCCATGATGCAGAGGTCGGTGATCAGCGCCACCGGACCTTTGCCCGGCAGGCCCAGCTGCTTGCGGTGGTCGCCGCCCTCGCCGTGGCCCACGGAGGTGATGAAGGCCAGCTTGTCGACGAAGGTGCGGTGGGACTGCTTGAGGATGATCAGCACTTCCTTGGCGGAACCGGCGATTTCCGGAGCGCCGCCGGCACCCGGCAGGCGCACTTTCGGGCTGTTGTAGTCGCCGATCACGGTGGTGTTGATGTTGCCGAAGCGGTCCACCTGGGCGGCACCGAGGAAGCCGACGTCGATACGGCCGCCCTGCAGCCAGTAGCGGAAGATCTCGCCAGTGGGCACTACGGTGTCGGCGGTTTCGGCCAGCTCGCCGTCACCGATGGACAGCGGCAGCACGGTCGGCTTGGCGCCGATGGGGCCGGATTCGTAGATCAGTACCACGTCCGGGGACGAGGTCAGGCGCGCCAGGTTGGCGGCCTTGGACGGCAGGCCGATGCCGACGAAGCAGACGGCACCGTTCTTCAGGCGACGGGCAGCCGCCACGGTCATCATTTCATTAGTGGTGTAGGCGCTCATCACTTGGCCTCCGCAGTCTTGGCTTGGGCGATCTTCTGCTGGAACTCGCTGAAATCCTTGGTGCCACGGATGTATTCATCGATCCAGGCGGTGAAGGTTTCGCGGTTGCGGGCGATCGGGTCCCAGGCCTGGTAGAAGCGGTTGTCGCGCTCGTAGTAACCATGGGCGTAGGACGGATGGGCGCCACCCGGCACATGGCACACGGCGGTCAGTGCCCAGGTGGGCAGGACGCAGGCGTTCATCGGTGCGTTCAGGTCGTCGACGATCTCTTCGACGGTGACGATGCAACGCTTGGCCGCCAGGGCCGCTTCCTTCTGCACGCCGAGGATGCCCCACAGCAGGACGTTGCCCTTGCGGTCGGCCTTCTGCGCGTGGATCACGGTGACGTCCGGGCGAACCGAGGGAACGGCAGCCAGCGTCTCGCCGGTGAAGGGGCAGTTGATGAACTTGATGTTCGGGTTGACCTTGGGCAGGTCGGAACCGACATAGGCACGCAGCACGGCGAACGGCAGGCCCGAGGCACCGGCCACATAGGAGTTGGCCAGGTCGGCGTGGCTGTGCTCGTCGATCTCCAGGGCGTTGGGCCACTGTTTCTCCACGGCGTCACGCAGGCGATGCAACGAGCCCACGCCGGGGTTGCCACCCCAGGAGAAGGTCAGCTTGCGAGCGCAGCCGGCGCCGATCAGCAGGTCATAGACCAGGTCGGGAGTCATGCGCGCCAGGTGCAGGTTCTTCTTGCCCTGGCGGATGATCTCGTGGGACGCGGCAGTGGGAATCAGGTGGGTGAAGCCCTCAAGGGCTACGGTGTCGCCATCGTTGATGAAACGTTCGACGGCTTCGCGGAGGGAAAGGATTTCAGCCATGGTCGATCTCGTGTTGTTATCCAGGGCGTATTGAGCGCCGGGTGGTGAAAAAGTACTCCCCGACGCTCCCCCGAACAATCCGATAATCGACTATTGGTGCGTTTATCGAACAGATGTGTGCCCTGCTACCTTTCCCTCCACGCCCTCATCTCCCGCCCTCGCCTGCCTGCCCGAGAGCGGCGATATCCAGGGCTACCCCATCGCCGTATTCAGTTCCGTCACCAGCACCTGCACCAATTCCGCCGCCGGCAGCTCCCGCGCCAGCGGCGCGCCCTGGCCGGCCCACTGCACGGCGAAATCGTTGCAGCCCTTGGCGCTGGCAGCCGCGTGCAATGCCTTGGCGGCATCGTAGGTGGTGGGATAGTCCGGCAGCGTCGGCGCCTGGGAGCTGTCGAGGTCGGTCCAGAGGCGGTTGACCATGCCCCGCGCGGGACGCCCGGAAATGGCAGCAGTGATACGCGTGGCATGGGCGCGCGGCCCCTTCAGCGCCGCAAGGTAGGCAGCGTTGGCCGCCGATTCCGGACATGGCACGAAGGCGGTACCCAGCTGCGCGCCTGCGGCACCCAGGGCCAGCGCCGCCGCTATGCCCTGGCCATCCATGATGCCACCGGCGGCGATCACCGGCAGGCGACATTGGCTGGCAATCAGGCGAACCAGGGCCAGGGTGCCGATGGCCGCGTCGCCCTGCTCCGGCTCGAACACTCCACGGTGGCCACCGGCCTCGATGCCCTGGGCGACTATGGCGTCCACTCCGGCTGCCTCTACCAGGCGGGCCTCATCGAGATTGGTGGCGCTGGCCAGCAGGCGGATGCCGGCGGCCTTGAGCGCGTCGATCCAGCCTTGTGGCGGCAGGCCGAAGTGAAAGCTGACGACGGCCGGGCGCTCGTCGAGCAGCATCTGCAGCATGTCCGGGTCGTCGAGGAAGCTTTTGTAGATCTCGCGGATCGCAGCCGGCGGTTCGGCATCGAACTCGGCGAACAGCGGCCGCAGGTGTTCCAGCCAGGCGGCCTCGCGCTGGGCATCGGCCGCGGCCGGACGATGGCAGAACAGGTTGACGTTGAACGGACCGCTGGTGAGCGCGCGGGTTTGCGCGAGCATGGCGCGGGCCTGTTCCGGGGTGCTGGCACCGATACCGATGGAGCCCAGGGCGCCGGCATTGGAGACGGCGGCCGCCAGGGCCGGGGTGGAAACGCCCACCATGGGGGCCTGGATGATGGGATGCCGGATGCCGAGCAGTTGCGTGAGAGACATGGTGACGGGACTCCGAGTGCGACGAAAACCTGGCCAATCTATCTCAGATAGAGAATAATTTTAATATCTAATTCTCTATAAGAGATTTAAATCCATGGATCTATCCAGCCTGGAGATTTTCCGCGCCGTGGCCCTGGAGCACAGCGTGACCCGCGCCGCCCAGCGTTTGCAGCGGGCACAGTCGAACGTCACCACGCGGATTCGCCAATTGGAGGAGGAGCTGGGCGCCCCGCTCTTCCTCCGCGACGGCAAGCGCATGACCCTCACCGATCGCGGCCAGACCTTCCTCGACTACAGCGAGCGCCTGCTGGCCCTGGCCGATGAAGCGCGTCAGTCCATGCACCCGCAACGGCCGGGCGGCCGCCTGCGCCTGGGGAGCATGGAGAGCACCGCCGCCAGCCGCCTGCCCGCCCCGCTGGTGCGATTCCATGGCCGCTGCCCGGAGGTGGAACTGGAGGTCAGCACCGGCACCAGCCAGGCGCTGCTGGACGGCGTGCTGGCGCGGCGCCTGGACTGCGCGCTGGTGGCCTGGCCCAGGGGCCGGGAGGAAATCGCCCAGCTGGACCTGGAGGCCCGGCCGGTGTTCGAGGAGGAACTGCTGCTGGTGCTTCCCGCCGACCATCCGCCGGTGGCGGACCCGGCGGATGTACAGGTACGCGGCCTGGCGGGTTTCGCCGAAGGCTGCACCTACCGGCAGATCGCCGAGGACTGGCTGTCCGTCGAAGGTCGCCCGCCAGCGAAGGTGCAACAGGTGGGGTCCTACCACGCCATCCTCGCCTGCGTGGCGGCGGGCTCCTGCGTCGGCATCCTGCCGCGCTCGGTGCTGGACCTGCTGCGCGAACCGCCGCGCCTGCGCCAGGTGCCGCTGATGCGAGTGGAGACCCTGCTGGTATGGCGCCAGGGCTACGCCACGGCCGCCTTCGAGGCATTGCGCGAGGTGCTGGCCAGCGCCGACTGAACCCGCACGTTCGTACATCGTTGGGTTTCGCTTCGCTCTACGCCAACCTACGGAACGTGCGCGTCAAGCGGCCACCGCCTCGCCGCTGTTGGCCCAGCCCTGGTGGCGTGGCAGGCCATCGTCCGGCAACGTCAGCAGGGGGTGCTTGGAGCGCACGAAGACATAGCGATCCGGTTTGCCGCCGACCTCGGAATCGCGATCCAGGGGGGGCACATGGACCAGCTGGAAATCGGGGAAGCCGTCCACGTGCAGATACAGGTGGCAACCGCACTCCGAGCAGAAGTAGCGGTGGCAGGTGGATTTGGAGTGGTAGCACTTCAGTTTGTCGGCGTTGGCGGTGATGCTGAAGGCCTTGCGATCCACCACGGCGATTATCGCCATGGCACCACCGCAGATATCGGTACAGTCGGTGCACAGGCAGTCATGCACTTCCGCCGGCCGGGCGTTGTATTCGTAGCGCACCGGGTTGTCGTCGCAGCGGCAGCCGCCAACCGCCCTGAATGAGTCGGTCATGTCCGTTCTCCCATCGAGGTTGAACCCACAGCCAGCAACGGCCCTGGCCGGTGTGCACCGGCAAGGGTCTGGTTCGTGGGTAGGGGAACGGCCCGCGAGGGCACGGATCAGGTGGACCTCACCGCTGCATTGATCAGATTAATTCAGAGGCGACCGTGCAGGGCCTTCTCGAAGATGCGGCTGTAGGTAGCGGCGTCATGGCTGACCGGGTTGGTGCCGGCCGAAGGGTCGACCTCGGCCATGCGCCCGATCTGCTCGATGCGCCCGTCGTCTATGCCGATTTCCGCCAGGCTGTGGGGGATGTCCAGCTCGCTGCGCAGGTTAACCACCCAGTCCAGCACCCCGGCGAAACCCGCCTTGGGCAGCCCGAGGTAGCGCGCCAGGCGCACCATCGGCCCTTCTATATGTGCCCGGTTGGCCTGCAGCACATAGGGCATCAGCACGGCGTTGAGCATGCCGTGGTGGGCGTCGTACAGCGCGCCCAGGGGATGGGCCAGGGCATGCATGGCGCCGAGACCGCGCTGGAAGGCCGTGGCGCCCATGCTGGAGGCCACCAGCATCTGCAGCCGTGCCTCCACATCACTGCCCCGTGCGGTGGCCCGGGGCAGGTAGTCCTTGACCAGGCGCATGCCCTCCAGGGCGATGCCTTCGGCCATCGGGTGGTAAAGCGGCGAGCAGTAGGCCTCCAGGCTGTGGGACAGCGCGTCCATGCCGGTGGCGGCGGTGATCTTCGGCGGCAGGCCGAGGGTCAGTTCGGGGTCGAGGATGACGATGGCCGGCAGCATGCGGGCATGGAAGATGATGCGCTTGATCTGCGCCTGGTCGTCGGTGATCACCGCCGCGCGGCCGACCTCCGAGCCGGTGCCGGCGGTGGTCGGCACCGCGACCACCGGTGCCATGCCGGCGACATTGACCCTGGATGCGTTGTCGCCGATGTCCTCGAAATCCCACAGCGGACGATCCTGCCCCACCATCAGGGCGACGGCCTTGCCGGCGTCCAGAGCCGAGCCGCCGCCGAAGGCGATCACCCCGTCGTGGCCGCCGGCCTTGAAGGCGGCCACGCCGTCGGCGACGTTGGGGCCGGTGGGGTTGCCCTTGATCCCATGGAACAGCCCGGCCTTCAGCCCGGCATCCGTGCACTGGCGCTGCGCCTCGGCGATCATAGGCAGCGTCGCCAGGCCCGGGTCGGTGACCAGCAGCGGCGCCTGCATGCCCAACTCCCGGCAAGCCTTGGGGAGTTCGGCGATGCGGCCGACACCGACCCGCACCGAGGTCGGGTAATTCCAGTTCATGCGGTAATGGCTCAGGTCCATGGCTCGCCTCACAGGCTGGTCTTGAAATGGAACGACTTGGGCCGCGTCAGGTGTTCGAACCCCACCCGCGACAAGGTGCAGCCGCGCCCGGAGTGTTTCACCCCCGTCCAGGCCAGGGCCGGGTCCAGGTAGTCGCAGCGGTTGAGGAACACGGTGCCGGCCTCCACCCGGTCGGCCAACGCCAGGGCACTGGCCTCGTCCTGGCTGAAGATGGCGGCGGTCAGGCCGTAGGGGCTGTCGTTCATCAGCGCCAACGCCTCCTCATCGTCATGGACTTTCTGGATACCCACCACCGGGCCGAAGGATTCCTCGCTCATGACCCGCATGCCGTGGTGCACCCCGGTCAGCACCTGGGGTGCCAGGTAGGCGCTGCCGGGCAGGTCCAGGGGGAAGGCGGCGGCATCCAGGTGGGCCCTGGCGCCCTGCCCCAGCGCCTCGCGGACCTGGCCCCGGACGAACTCGGCCGCTTCACTGCGCACCAGCGGGCCGAGGGTGGTCTCCGGATCATCGGAACGTCCCAGTCGGTACTGGCCCACCAGCGCCACGGCCTGTTCGACGAAGGCATCGAAGAGGTCGGCATGCACGTAGATGCGCTCGATGCCGCAGCAGGACTGGCCGGAATTGAAGAAGGCGCCGTCGATGGCGGTTTCCACGGCATGGCCGAGGTTGGCGTCAGCCCTCACGTAGGCCGGGTCCTTGCCGCCCAGTTCCAGTCCGGAGCTGATGAAGCGCCCGGCCGCCGCGCGCTCGACCATGGCGCCGCCCGCCACCGAGCCGGTGAAGGCCACATGGCGCACGGGTTCGGCCTGGATCAGCCGCTCGGTGTCGCCGTGGTTCAGGTGCAGGTATTGCAGCACTCCCGACGGCAGGCCCGCCTCGGCGAAGGCCTCGACCATGCGCTCGGCACAGAGCGGAGTCTGCGCGGAATGCTTGAGCAGCACGCAGTTGCCCGCCAACAGCGCCGGCACCACGGCGTTCACGGCCGTCAGGTACGGGTAGTTCCAGGGGGCGATCACCAGCGCCAGCCCCAGGGGCTCGCGGCGGATCAGGCGGGTGAAGCCGGGTTTGTCCGGCAGATGGATGTCGGCCAGGGCCTCTTCGGCGATATCGGCCATGTAGCCGGCGCGCTCGGCGAAGCCACGAATCTCCCCCGGCGCGTAGCGAATCGGCCTGCCCATCATCCAGCACAGCTCGCGCGCCAGCTCTTCCTCACGGGCGGCGAAGGCGGCGATGGCGCGCCGGGTGATGGCCACCCGCTCGGCCAGCGGCGTGCCCTTCCAGACCGGGCGCGCGGATTCGGCTCGTTCCAGCGCCGCGGCCACCTCGGTCGCCGTGGCCCAGGGACGCTCGACATAGAGCGAGCCGTCGATGGGTGAGAAGGTCTGCAACAGCTTGCTCATGGCGCCACTCCCTTTGCTTGCCTTATTCAGCCTAGCCAACGCGCCTACTGGCCAAAGACTTCCTTGAACAGCGCCTGCATGTCGGCCCAGGAGTTCTCGTCGGCCACCTGGCTGTAGCCGAGGTCGGGGCCTTTCTCGCTGCCGTGCCCGGCATGGCTGAGACGGTCGGCGTCGGGGTTGGTGAAGCTGTGCTTGGCCTTGGGCTGGATCACCACGCGGTAGTCGGCCCCGGCGTTGTCGAACTCTTCCTTGAAGGTGGTCACCGAGGCCATGGGCACCAGGGTGTCCCGCTCGCCGTGCTCCACCAGGACCTTGGCCTTGACCGCGCCGGGCTTGGCCGCAGTGGTGGCGGCCAGCACCCCGTGGAAGCTGGCCACGGCCGCCAGCGGCACGCCGTCGCGGGCCATGTCCAGCACCACCTTGCCGCCGAAGCAGTAGCCAATGGCGGCCAGCTTGTCCGGGTCGGTCTGGGGCTGCGCCTTGAGCAGGTCGAGGCCGGCGAGGAAGCGCGCCTTGGCCGCCGGCGCACTGGCCAGGGCGGCCTGCATGAAGGCCTGGGCGTCGGCCGGGTGCTCGGTGTTCTTGCCCTCGCCGTACATGTCGATGGCCAGGGCGCTGTAGCCCAGGGCGGCGAGGTCGCGGGCGCGGCGTTTGGCGTAGTCGTTGAGGCCCCACCACTCGTGGACCACCACCACGCCGGGTCGCTTGCCGGCGATGGCGTCGTCATAGGCGTAGTAGCCCACCAGGGCGGTACCGTCCGGGCCTTTATAGGAGATTTCCTGGGTCTTGATCTCGGCCTGGGCAAGGCCGCTGGTGAGGATCAAGGCGAATAGCAGGGCGAATCTGGACATGGCGTTTCCCTCTGGCCAATGGTGAAGAATGGCTGCATCCAGTGTCGCGGGTTTGCCGGATTTCGCCAGCGAGGGGCGTAAACATCCGGTTTCCGGGTGTACCTCGCAGGGTGTGCCATGCGCACCGTTCGGGCAGTAGAGGCGGTGCACGCGGCGCCCCCTGCGGGAGGCGCCGATCGGTCACTCGCGATCGAGCAGGTGGAAACGTGGCAGGGACAGTCGCCAGTGAATGGCCGCCAGGCGGATCAGCAGCACCGCCAGCATCGAGCCGGTGGTCACCAGCCAGCTCGGCAGCGCCACCTCGCGCAGCCCGATGAACATCAGGGAGCCGGCGATGCAGGCGATGGCGTAGATCTCCTTCTGGAAGATCAGCGGCACCTCGTTGCAGATGATGTCGCGCATGACGCCGCCACCGACCCCGGTGATAACCCCCATGATCACCGCCGTGCCCGGTTGCAGGTTGTGCTGCAGGGCGAGTTCCGTGCCATAGACGGTGAAGACCGCCAGGCCGAAGGCGTCGGCCAGGAGCAACCCGTATTCATTGATCGGCCGGGTCAGGCGCACCCAGACCACGGTGCCCAGGGCGGCCAGGGAGGCAACCAGGATGTAGGTGTCGTCCTTGATCCAGGCCACCGGGTGGTTGCCGAGGATCACATCGCGCAGAGTGCCGCCTCCCAGAGCGGTGATGATGGCGATCACCAGCACACCGAACAGGTCCATGGACTTGCGCCCCGCCATCAGGGCGCCGGTGATGGCGAAGACCGCCACGCCGAACAGGTCGGCCAGGTAGAAGAGCTGATCCATTGCGGGTCAGGCACCCACCGGGGTTCGCATGGTGACGAACTCTTCCGCGGCCGTGGGATGCACGCCGATGGTTTCGTCGAAGATGCGCTTGGTGGCGCCGGCCTTGAGCGCCACCGCCAGGCCCTGGACGATCTCGCCGGCTTCCGGCCCGACCATGTGGCAACCCAGCACGCGGTCGCTCTCGGCATCCACCACCAGCTTCATCAGGGTGCGTTCCTGGTTCTCGGTGAGGGTCAGCTTCATCGGCCGGAAGCGGCTCTCGAAGACCCTCACCTTGTGGCCCCTGGAACGCGCCTCCTGCTCGGTGAGTCCCACGGTGCCGATGTTCGGCAGACTGAACACCGCGGTGGGGATGTGATCGTAGTCCACCGGGCGGTATTCCTCGGGCTTGAACAGGCGGCGGGACACGGCCATGCCTTCGGCCAGCGCCACCGGCGTGAGCTGCACGCGGCCGATCACATCGCCCAGGGCGAGGATGGAGGGCTCGGAGGTCTGGAACTGGTCGTCGACCTTGATGAAACCGCGCGAATCCAGCTCCACGCCGGTGTTCTCCAGGCCCAGGTTGTCCAGCATCGGGCGGCGGCCGGTGGCGTAGAACACGCAGTCGGTCTCCAGGTGGCGGCCGTCCTTGAGGGTGGCCAGGAGGCTGCCGTCGGCCTGCTTGTCGATCCGCGCGATGTCGGAATTGAACTGCAGGTTCAGGCCTTTCTTGCCCAGTTCATCGCGCAGGTGGTGGCGCACGGCGTCGTCGAAGCCGCGCAGGAACAGCTCGCCCCGGTAGAGCAAGGAAGTCTGGGCCCCCAGGCCGTGGAAGATCGAGGCGAACTCGACCGCGATGTAGCCGCCGCCCACCACCAGCACGCGCTTGGGCAGTTGCTCGAGGAAGAACGCCTCGTTGGAGCTGATGGCCAGTTCGCGGCCGGGGACCTCGGGGATCTGCGGCCAGCCGCCGGTGGCGACGAGGATGTGCCTGGCCGTGCAACGCTGCCCGGCGACTTCCACGGTATGGGGGTCGACCAGCTTGGCGTGGCCCTCCAGCAGCGTCACGCCGCTGTTGACCAGCAGGTTGCGATAGATGCCGTTGAGCCGCTGGATTTCGCGGTTCTTGTTGGCGATGAGGCTCGGCCAGTCGAAGCCCGCTTCGTCCAGGCTCCAGCCGAAGCCACGGGCCTGCTCGAAGTCCTCGGCGAAGTGGGCGCCGTACACCAGCAGCTTTTTCGGCACGCAGCCGACGTTGACGCAGGTGCCGCCCAGGTAGCGGCTTTCGGCGATGGCCACGCGGGCCCCGTAGCCCGCCGCGAAGCGTGCCGCACGCACACCACCGGAACCGGCACCGATGACGAAGAGGTCGAAGTCGTAAGCCATGACAAGTCTCCAGAAACAAGCAGCCAGCATACCGGAAGATCTGTCTCTGGCCAGTTGTCGGGCCTATTCTTGAGGCATCCCGCAGGAGGTTTCCCATGCGCCCCACCCTCACCCATGTCGCCCTGCACGTCCCGGACCTGGAACCCTGCATCCGCTTCTATGCGGACTTCTGCGGCATGCGGGTGATCCACGAGCGGGCGGGCAAGGGCTCGAAGATCGTCTGGATGGCCGAACCCGGCAAGGAACACCAGTTCATCTTCGTGATCATGCCCGGCGGCCAGGCCCGTCACCTGGCCAGCGATGACTACAGTCACTTCGGTTTCGCCGTGGACAGCCGCGAGCGGGTCGACGCCATCGCCACCCGGGCCGAGGCGGCCGGTTGCCTGATCTGGGCGCCACGGGACGAGCCCTACCCGGTGGGCTACTACTGCGGCCTGCGCGACCCGGCGGGCAATTATGTGGAGTTCAGCTACGGCCAGCCGCTGGGGCCGGGGTCCGAGGCGCTGCCGATTCCGTAGCGCGGCTGATTCGCGCCCTGCGGGAGCAACGGATGGGTTGAGGTACGAAACCCACGCGGACTGTGGTTGATGGGTATCGCCGGCGCGCGGAACGCCGCCCGCCACATCCTGCGACGTCCTCGGACCTTGCATCGCAAATCCAAATGAAAAAGGCCGCCCGAAGGCGGCCTTTTCGCAGCAGCGGCCCGATCAGTAGGCCTTGCCGGTCTTGTACAGGTTCTCGAAGCAGTAGTTGGTGGCTTCGATGTAGCCTTCCGCGCCACCGCAGTCGAAGCGCTTGCCCTTGAACTTGTAGGCCAGCACGCAGCCGCTCTGGGCCTGCTTCATCAGGGCGTCGGTGATCTGGATCTCGCCACCCTTGCCCGGCTCGGTCTGCTCGATGAGATCGAAGATGTCCGGGGTCAGGATGTAGCGGCCGATGATCGCCAGGTTGGACGGGGCGTCTTCGGGCTTGGGTTTTTCCACCATGCTGTTCACGCGGAAGATGTCGTCGCGGATCATCTCGCCGGCGATCACGCCGTACTTCGAAGTTTCCTCGCGCGGCACTTCCTGGATGGCGACGATGGAGCAGCGGAACTGGTTGTACAGCTTGACCATCTGGGTCAGCACGCCATCGCCTTCCAGGTTCAGGCAGAGGTCGTCCGCCAGGACCACGGCGAAGGGTTCGTCGCCGATCAGCGGGCGGCCGCTGAGGATGGCGTGGCCCAGGCCTTTCATCTCCACCTGGCGGGTGTAGGAGAAGCTGCACTCGTCGATCAGGCGACGAATGCCGACCAGGTATTTCTCCTTGTCGGTGCCTTTGATCTGGTGCTCCAGCTCGTAACTGATGTCGAAGTGATCTTCGAGGGCACGCTTGCCACGGCCGGTGACGATGGAGATCTCGCTCAGGCCGGCATCCAGGGCCTCTTCAACGCCGTACTGGATCAGTGGCTTGTTGACCACTGGCAGCATTTCCTTGGGCATCGCCTTGGTAGCCGGCAGGAAGCGGGTACCGTAACCAGCAGCGGGGAACAGGCATTTCTTGATCATTTCGAACCTTGAGAGGTGGATGTTATGGCGAATTGCCGCGCAGTCTAATCAGGCCGCAGTCGCCTTACAATGCCCGCTCGCGGGCCGTCCTATGCCCCGATAGAGGAACCCCGCTTCGACCAGCTGCGCCGGCTCGTAGAGGTTGCGTCCATCAAAGATCACGGGCATGCGCATAAGACCACGAATTCGCTCGAAGTTCGGTTGGCGGAACTGTTTCCACTCGGTGACCAGCACCAGGGCGTCCGCGCCCTCGGCCGCGCCGTAAGGGGAATCCAGCAGGCGCAACTGGCCCGACTCCACCGCCTTCGGGTAGCGCGCGGCGACCCCCGCATTGGCTGCCGGGTCATGAGCCTGCACCCGCGCGCCGGCCTGTAGCAGCGCCTCCAGCAGCACCAGGCTGGGGGCTTCGCGCAGGTCATCGGTGCCCGGCTTGAACGACAGCCCCCATAGCGTCACCACCCTGCCCTGCAGGAAACCGCTGAAATGCTCGCGCAGGGCCTGGAACAGCAGAGTCTTCTGCAGCGCATTGCGCGCTTCCACCGCCCGCAGGATGCCAGGCTCCATGCCCTCCTGCTCGGCGGTGCGGATCAGCGCGCGCACATCCTTGGGGAAGCAGGAGCCGCCATAGCCGCAGCCGGCATAGATGAAGTGGGTGCCGATGCGCTTGTCGCTGCCCACGCCCCGGCGCACGTCCTCGATATCCACCCCAAGGCGCGCGCAGATACCCGCCATCTCATTCATGAAGGAGATCTTGGTGGCGAGGAAGGCATTGGCGGCGTACTTGGTGAACTCGGCGGCGCGCACGCCCATGCTCAGCAGCCGCTCGTGGTTGCGCAGGAACGGCGCGTAGAGGCGGCGCAGCTGTTCGCTGGCGTCGGCATCGTCGCAACCGATGATGACCCGGTCCGGGCGCATGAAGTCGTCGATGGCCGAGCCTTCCTTGAGGAACTCCGGATTGCTCGCCACCTGCACCCGGAAGCCCAGGCCCCTGGCCGCCAGCCCGGCATTGATACGCTGCGCGACCCGCTCGGCGGTTCCCACCGGCACCGTCGACTTGTCCACCACCAGGCACGGCCGCCTGAGGCTGGCGCCCAGCTCGTCGGCCACCGCCAGCACGTGGGACAGGTCGGCCGAGCCGTCTTCGCCGCTGGGCGTACCCACGGCGATGAAGACGATGTCGGCCTCGGCCACGCCCTCTTCGACACGCGCCATGAAACTCAGCTGGCCGCTGGCCAGGTGGGCCTGGAGCATGGGCTCCAGGCCGGGCTCATAGAGGGGGACCTGACCATGGGCCAGGCGCGCCAGGCGAAAGGGGTCGCGCTCCACGCAGCTGACCTGGTTGCCCATCTCGGCAAAACAGGTGGCCGTTACCAAGCCCACATACCCCGCACCAATCACGCAAATCTGCATGGATAGCCCTCCGCCGGTGATAGGCGGATTCCATCCAAGGCTCATGGCAGGGCCATGACAGCGAAATGAATGTACGGAGAAACCGCGCAGGCGGAGAAAGGACAACGGCCCGAGCGGGCCGTCTTGTCAGGATTCCTGGGGCAGTTCGTTGAGTTCGAGTTCCACCAGCGCCCCGCTGCCGTCGTGGTCGATGGGCTGGTCGCTGTAGACGGCCAGGGCTTCCCAGTGCTGGTCCAACCCGGCGCCTATGGCGGCCAGGTGGTCGATCATCCGCCCACCCGCGCTTTTTACCGCCGGATCCTCGCTGCGCATCATCTCGAACGACATCTCGCTCATTGCCGCCGTCAGATGCGTAAGACTGCGAGTCGTCAGACTGAGCAGGCGCACCAGATGCTGCTCTTTCGATTCCATTCGATACCTCTCTTTCACCCGATCCATTCAGGCCCCCTTAAAACTAGCTGAAATTGCGTAACTAATGCATCGAAAAGACGCATCAGGGCTTCAGCCTTAGTCCACGCACAAACGCGAAAGGTTCTACGCTACTAGCGAGCCGGGCCATCCGGGACCCCGTTGGAACCATGGCCCGCCGCCTTCCGCCTGCCTTGGCCTTTGATTCAGGGAAGTCCATAGGCTTTATTCGTTTGCAGTTGATCGTTGCGCGCAGGTGATTCCCATGAAGGCCACGCAATCCGGGACGCTGGTTCTGGCACTGACGTTGACGCTCCAGTGCTCCCCTCTGGCGGTCACCAGAGTCCTGGCGCAGGATGCCCCCCTGGTGGCCGTCGAGGCGGTTCCAATCAAGGACACGGCGCAATCCCATGAGTTCGTCGGACGTGTCGAGGCGGTCAACGCCGTCGACATACTCGCCCGGGTCGATGGCTTCCTCGATGGCCGCCTGTTCAACGAGGGCGACGCCGTCCAACGAGGCCAGGAACTCTTCGCCATCGAGCGGAAAACCTACGAAATCGCCCTGACCGAGGCCCAGGCGGCACTCGCCAGCGCGCGGGCCGTTGCGCTGGACGCCGAGCGCGAGCTGCAACGGAACCAGACGCTGGTCCGCCGGCAGAACGTCGCCCAGGCGGTGCTCGAACAGAGCGAAACGGCGCGCGACTCCGCCCGGGCCTCGGTCATGGCCGCCGAAGCACGGGTCAGCCAGGCGGAGCTCAACCTCAGCTATACGCACATCAAGGCGCCGATCGACGGCCGCATCGGCACCGCGACCTTTTCCGTCGGCAGCCTGGTCGGCCCCTCCTCCGGCCCCCTGGCCCGTGTGGTGCAGAGCGATCCGATCCGCGTGGTCTTCTCGGTCAGCGATCGCACCATCCTCGATCTTCGCGCGGCCGCCGGCGGCCTGACCAAGGATCAACTGGCCAAACGGTTCAGCACCGCGGTGCGCCTGTCGAACGGGCAGCAACTCGACCAGGCGGGCGCCATCGACTTCTTCAACAACGAAATCGATCCCCTGACCGGCACGCTGGCCATCCGGACGCTGGTGGCCAACCCGCAGGCCCTGCTCCTGCCGGGCCAGTTCGTCACGGTGGTGGTGCGGGACATCGACCAGAAGCTGCGCCCGGTCGTGCCCCTGGGCGCCGTCCAGCAGGATCGCGAGGGCAAGTTCGTCCTGCTGGTCGACTACGCCAGCAAGGTGGCGGTGCGGCGTATCGGCGTGTCGACCCAGGTGGCCGGCGGCTGGGTCGTCGATGACGGACTCGAAGGCGGCGAGAAGCTGATTGTCGAGGGCTTCCAGAACGCGGCGCCGGGCACCCTGGTCAAGGTCACCGAAGTCGGCACGGACGATCCGGCCGGCGCGGCGCAGTCGGGTAAAGCGCCATGAACCTGTCCGCCCCCTTCATCGGCAGGCCGCGCCTGGCGATTGTGATCGCCCTGGTCATGACCATCGCCGGCGCCCTGGCGCTCCTGCGCATTCCGGTGGCCCAGTTCCCGCAGATCACGCCGCCTGAGGTCCAGGTGACGGCCAGCTACCCCGGCGCCAATGCCAGCGTGATGACCGACAGCGTCGGCGCCCCCATCGAAGACCAGGTGAACGGCGTAGAGGACATGCTCTACATGTCCTCCTCCAGCACCGACAACGGCACCTACTCGCTGACGGTGACCTTCGCCGTGGGCACCGATCCGGCGATCGCCCAGGTCAACGTGCAGAACCGCGTCGCGATGGCGACCCCGCGCCTGCCCGCGGCCGTGACGCAAACCGGCGTGTCGGTGAGAAGCCGCTCATCGAGCATGCTGATGGGAATCGGGATCTACTCCCCCAGGGGCACCAGGGACAGCATCTTTCTAAGTAACTACGCCACCATCAATGTCCGCGATGCCCTCGCCCGCATCGGCGGCGTCGGTGAAGCCAGCGTGTTCGGGCCGGTCTACAGCATGCGCATCTGGATGAACCCGGACCGCATGCAGGCCCTGGGGATCACCGCCGCCGACCTGATCGCCTCGATCCAGTCGCAGAACGCCCAGGCATCGGCCGGCCAGATCGGCTCCGCGCCCTCGGTCAACGGCCAGCAGCTGCAGATGACGGTGACCGCCCAGGGCAGGCTGTCGAGCGAAGAGGACTTCGGCAACATCGTCATTCGCACCAACAGCGACGGGGCGATAGTCCGCCTGCGCGACGTCGCGCGCATCGAGCTGGGCGCGCAGTCCTATGACACGACGTCCACGCTCAACGGCCAGCCCAGCGCCACGCTGGTCATCCACCAATCCTCCGACGCCAACGCACTGAACGTGGCCGAGGCCGTACGCAACGAACTGCAGACGCTTTCAGCGCAGTTTCCTGACGACGTGGCCTATACGGTCGTGTTCGACACCACGAGCTTCCTGACCGAGACCATCAAGGAAATCATCATCACCCTGATCATCACCTTCGCGCAGGTGGTCGTGGTCACCTACCTCTTCCTGCAGGACTGGCGCGCCACGCTGATCCCGACCTTCACCATTCCCGTCTCCCTGATCGGCGGTTTCGCGGCGCTGTACCTGATGGGCTACTCGGCCAATACCATCACCCTGTTCGCCATGGTGCTCGCCATCAGCCTGGTGGTGGATGACGCCATCATCGTGCTGGAGAACGTGCAGCGCCTGATGCGCGACAAGGGGCTGGACGTTCGCGAGGCGACACTGCGCACCATGGGCCAGGTGACCAGCCCGATCATCGCCACGACCCTCGTGCTCGCCGCGCTCTTCGTGCCGGTCATCTTCCTGTCGGGCATCACCGGCCGCCTCTACCAGCAGTTCGCGACGACCATCCTCGTCACCATCACCTTTTCAACCATCAATGCCCTGACCTTGAGCCCCGCGCTGTGCGTGATCATGCTGCGGCCGCCGAAGGAACCGGCACGGACCGGACTGTTCGGCCGCTTCAACCGAGGGCTGGACGCCTCGCGGGCGGTCTACCTCAAGCTGTTGACGGGCGTGGGCCGGAAGCTGGCGCTCGTCGGCATTGTGATGGTGGCGCTGTTCGCCGGGATCTACGGCCTGTTTCGCGTCCTGCCGACGGGTTTCGTGCCGCCGGAAGACCAGGGCTACCTGTTCGTCAACGTCCAGCTGCCGAACGCCGCCTCCCTGGAGCGCACCGAGCAGACCTTGGCCAATGTGGTGTCGGTGATGCGGGCAACGCCCGGCGTCGCGAATGCCATCGGCATCTCCGGCTCCAGCCTCGTGGGCGGTGGCGGCTCCAATACCGGCATGGTCATCTCGGCGCTCGAGCCCTGGAGCGAGCGCGGCTCGGATCAGGGAATCAACGCCATCATGGCGCACCTGCGCGCCGAGTTCGCGAAGATCTCGACGGCGTCCATCGTGCCGTTCAACCCCCCTGCCATACCCGGGCTGGGTACCACCGGCGGTTTCGACTTCCGCCTGCAGGCCCGTGGCGGGCAGAGCCAGGAAGAGCTGGCCGAGGTCATGCGCGCGCTGATCATCAGGGCCAACCAGACGCCCGGCCTGAGCGGCGTGTTCAGCACCTTCAGCGCGGACGTGCCGCGACTCTATCTCGATGTGGATCGCGGGCGGGCGGAACTGCTCGGGGTATCTCCGGCCACCATCTTCAGCACCCTTCAGGCGCATCTGGGCTCGGCCTATGTCGATGACTTCAATATCTTCTCGCGGGTCTTCCAGGTTCGTATCCAGGACGAGCCCGAGTTCCGCAATCGGATAGAAGATATCCAGCGCTTGCGCGTGCGCAGCCAGAGCGGCGCGATGATTCCCCTGCAAGGCCTGCTGTCGATCACCACCATCTACGGGCCGAGCACCATCAACCGCTACAACCTGTTCCCAACCGCCGCCATCAACGGCCAGGCGTCGGCTGGCGCGAGCACCGGCCAGGCGCTGGAGAGCATGGAATCCCTGGCCGCCGAGGTCTTGCCGAGCGCTTTCGGGTTCGAATGGACCGGGTTGGCGCTCCAGGAAAGGCAGGCCGGCAACGAAACCGCGCTGGTGGTACTGATGGGCATTCTATTTACCTACCTGTTCCTGGTGGCCCAGTACGAAAGCTGGTCGGTGCCCGTTTCAGTGATGCTGTCGGTCTCGGTGGCCGCGCTCGGCGCGTTGGGTGCGCTGCTGCTGTCGGGTATCGACCTGAACATCTATGCGCAGATCGGCCTCCTGCTGCTGATCGGCCTGGCGGCCAAGAACGCGATCCTCATCGTCGAATTCGCCAAGGAGCGGCGCGAGGAAGGGCTCGGCATCATGGAGGCCGCCGTGGCCGGGACATCCGAGCGCTTCCGCCCGGTACTGATGACCGCGGCGGCGTCGATATTCGGCGTCATCCCGCTGATCATCGCCACGGGCGCCGGTGCCGGCAGCCGCCGGGCTATCGGCATGACCATGTTCGGCGGCCTCCTGGTGGCCACGGTGTTCGGCCTGCTGTTGATCCCGGTGCTCTACATCCTGGTGCAGACGCTGCGGGAAGGGATCAAGCGGCGCGTGTACGGCGACGCCGCCACCGCCAAGCAGGCCGCCGAAGTCGAAAACTGATCAGGAAGGATCAAGGCCCCGGAAACGAACAGGCCCGCACGAGGCGGGCCTGGAATTCGTAGTAGGTGGCCGGTGCTGGTTTCCGGCTTAAGAGGTTTATCAGGCATCCCACAGAAACATGTAAGCCTTCTGCTTCACACGGCGTAAGGGCTGGATCTCATCGGGGAGATCTTTCTAACCGTGTACCCTTCGGAACGCGCCCCACGTTTCCTCTCTATCCGCTTGCGCATCAGTCTGCGTATCCACCTACTGAGTTAGAGGCTAGCAAAGCCCCGCGTATCCGGTAGGCGCTTTTTAGACCGATTTCTTTTCGCAGGAAGCCGGGCAGGAACCGAACGTACTCAGCCCATGGCGGCAGCGAAACAAGGCGCCCTGCTCCCCAGGGCCAACGCCGTCTTCATCCAGGCGAGCTGCTAGTTTCCGTCCCGCACCTTCTCGATCCGATCGGCACCGGTGACCGCGCGGATTTCGAACATGAGCTGGTCGACCATCTCATCGAAAGCCCCGGGACCGAGCAAGGCCCCCAACTGCACACCGGTAATCCGCAGGGCCTCGTGGGTTGCCTGGTTGCTCAGGCTGATATCGATCGAGCGATCAGTCGCAAACTCGCAGGTCACCACGAATCCTGGTAGTGCCTCCGACACCTCGGCCTGGAGACGCTGTTGCAGCCTTCGCTTCATACGTCCTCCGGATTGAGTCGCCTTCCTTTATCCCGGGAACATCCGCGTCAGTCACCCCGCCATGTACTGCAGTGTGGCACGCGGAGTACCCAGCGACGCACGCACAACGCATCACCTTAGCCCTCGGAACCCATGATGAACACTGATGACAGGCCGGCACCATCGACCTGGTGGCCGTGCATTCGGTGCCCTGGCGTGGGGTCAAGCCATGAGGACAGGCACAAAAAAACCGGCTCTAATGGCCGGTTTCTGCGGGTTTCAGACTCAGGTGGAGACAGCTGAAACCGCATCGATGGTGCCCGGAGCGGGACTCGAACCCGCACGACCGAAGGTCGAAGCATTTTAAGTGCTCTGCGTATACCGATTTCGCCATCCGGGCAGGAGGGGGTTTGGTGCAGGGCGCTGATTTAAGCCTAAATAAAATTCCGAATCAATCACTTAGGCGCAAGACGGGGGGCGAAACCAGACTCTGGTGGCAGCCGCACGAAGCGCTGCCCATACCTGGCTTCAGCCTGGCCGGGGAATACCCTCGTGGCCCGATGAGGGGAATTCCCGCATATGGCCTACTTGTCTCGGCACATGAAAAAAGCCCCGTAGGCGTTTGATCTACAGAGCTTTTAGAGGGAGGCCGAAGTCAGAATCGAACCGGCGTGCAGGCTTTCTTCAATCCACCGACAAACCCCTGAGTTACGCGGCCTGCAGACTGGTTCCGTTTCCAGGATCTCCCTCATGCGGCTGCGGACATCCACACAGTTCAGCAAGCGGCCACTTCGAGCAATAGCCCGCGCAACCATGCCAGGGCCGGGTCGCCGTCCTGGTAGGCATGCCACTGCAGCACCTGGCGAGTGGCCGGGAAGGCCAGCGGCGGTGCCAGCAAGCGCAATGGGAAGCGCCGCGCATAGAGTCGCGCCAGGCGGCTGTGGAGGGTGGCCAGGCACGGACCGCCGACGACGAACTCGGGGATCAGCCCGAACTGTTCGACCGCCACCGCCACGCGCCTGTCCAGGCCCTGGCTGGCGAGGAACTCCGCTTCCATGCTGCCCTGGACGCCAGCGCCGGTCTCGCGCACCACATGCGGGGCCGCCAGGTAATGTTCCAGGGTCAGTCCGTCGACGAAGGACGGGTTGTCGGCGCAGGCAATGACGCTGAAATCGTCCTCGAACAACGGCTCGCGCGGATGCCGCTCCGAGCCGTGGGCATGGGGCAGGATCACCAGGTCGCAATGCCGCTGCTCCAGGGCCTCGTCCACCAGTGCGCCGCCTTCGCTGCTGCGCTGCGGGACCAGGCTGAGCAGTTGCAGGTCCACCCCGGGCGCTTCCCGCGCCAGGCGCTGCCGAAGCGCCGGCAGCAGGACCGCTATCACGTAGTCGGAAGCCATGACGCGGAAGCGCCGCTGCGCCTCTCCTGGTTCGAAGCTGGCGTTGGCGAAGGCGATGCCACGGGCGCTGTCCAGCACCCGCTGGATATCCGGCTGCAGCCGCTGCATCAGCGCGGTGGGCAACATGCGCCCGCCCACCAGGACGAACAGTGGGTCCTGGAAGTGTTCGCGCAAGCGGCCCAGGGCGGCGCTGACCGCCGATTGCGTCAGGTGCAGGCGCGTGGCGGCGCGGGTGACATGACGCTCGAGGAACAGCGCATCGAGCACCACCAGCAGGTTCAGGTCGAGGCCGTGGAAGCGCACGCCGGCTCCTCCAAAGCGGCGCCGCCGGGTGGTACTTCGAGCCACAAGCCGCCATCGGCGTCGGTACTTACCGTCAACGCTTGCAGCGACTGGCCGAGGCACGGGCCCAGCACGCAGAAGCCGTTATCGGGGCGGAACAACGCGCCATGAGCGAAGCACATGATGTGCTGGCCGTCGCCGGCCATGAAATGGTCCTTGCGGTATTGCATGGCCACGTCCAGGTGCGGGCAGAGATTGCGGTAGACCCGCACCTCGCCACGCCAGCGCAGGGCAAGCACGGTATCGCGGCCATGACCCCAGGGGTCGAACCCCCGGGCACGGCCCTCCTCGAGTTGGTCGTCGTGGCAGAGGTAGTTCAGATGATCGGGCACGGGCGGTCTCGGGAATCCTGTTTGGGGCGCAGGCTGCCATGGCCCGCGGGCCCCAACCAATCGCGAGTGGCAATGCGAGGTATCGCCACTCGGGATACTCAGGCCTCCAGCGCGCGCACGCTGATCTGTGCCGCCTGCTCATCGGCGATCAGCTTGTCCAGCACGCGGCGGGCGCGCACCGCAGCCGCGTCGCCGGGCAACAGCACCGGTTTGAGGGACCAGAAGTCGGCGTCGCCGATCATTCCTTGCTGGGCTTCGAGCATCGGCAGGTCCTCGGTGCTGAACGGCTGGTTGAGCGCCGACACCTGCTCTTCGGCGATGCGCTCGCCCATCTCGCCCATTTCCCGTGGCATCGGGAAGGAGAACCAGTAGTGGGTGGTGGTATCGGTCTCCGGGGTGAACAGGTGCGGCAGCGGAGTCTCCCGGCCTTCGGCACGGGGCCGCCCGGTGGCCACCGCTCCGGCCAGCAGGAGCATGTTGGCCGGGGCGTCCCAGCGCACGTCGATCCAGCGGTCCACCGGCGTACCGAAGGGGATGCCCATGGCGCCGTAGAGGAAGTCCGGCATGATCTCGGCCACGGTCTGGCGGTACGACCAGATCGTCTCGCCCTGCTGCTCGACGCGGGTGATGGCCTGGCTGACATCGCTGCTGCCGAGGGTGCTCGGGTGCAAGTACTGGATGTGCGACAGATCGAGGATGTTGTCCGACTCCAGCACGTAGTTGGCGCGCGCATGCAGGTAGCGCTTTGCGACGTAGAAACGCGCCGGGTCCATGCAGCCGAAGTCCGGGATCAGCGCCTCGTCCGCCGCCTCGGCATCGCCCATCCAGATCCAGATGACGCTGTACTTTTCCGCCACCGGGTAGGCCCGCACCCGCGCAGCGCGGGGGATGGCGCCATCGCCATGGGGGTTGCGGGTGCAGGCGCCACTGCCGTCGAACTCCAGCCCGTGGTAGGCGCACTGCACCTGGCCGCCGCACAGCTTGCCCATGGACAGCGGTGCGAAACGGTGTGGGCAGCGGTTGTGGATGGCCTGCACCTTGCCGGCCCCATCACGGAAGAAGAGCACGGACTCGTTGAGCAGGGTACGGGCGAACAGGTCGCCGGGCTCCACCTCGTTGTCCCAGGCGGCGACGTACCAGGCGTTCTTCAGGAATTTCATCTTGTTCTTGTCCTCATGGGCGTATCGACAGGGTTGCCTGCATCGAGCCCTCGTCCCCCTGATATGCTCGCGCCTTTCCGCCGTTGCAGCGGCGGTGAATGGCTCGTGGGACGATTGAACGAGCAATGTAAGCACCGCTCACATTAGTCATCCCCTCAACTCCGGTCAATGGTTAATCGGCATGAACGAGACACGTGCGTACCACCATGGAAACCTGCGCCAATCCCTGATCGACGCCGCGCTACAGGCGGTCGAGGAACAGGGCTACCAGGCCCTGTCATTGCGTGACCTGGCCCAGGTGCTGGAGGTTTCCAGGGGCGCGCCCTACCGGCATTTCGCCGACCGCGACGCGCTGCTGCGCGCCTGCGCCTGCGAAGGATTCCGCCGGCTACTGGACGCCCACAGCGAGACGGCACGGAGCAGCGGCACCGCCGGGGACAGGGCGCGGGCGGCTTGCCGTGCCTTCCTCGCCTTCGCCGAGGCGCAACCGGGGCTGTTCCTGCTGATGTACGACTCGGGCCTGCTGCAGCAGGCGGAGGAGGAAGATGAGCTGGGCGCCCGGCTCCACCAGATCTATTGCGGAATCGCGGCGACCCTGCGCGACGCCCTGGAGGAGTCCGATGACGAACGCCTGCAAGCACGACTGATCGCCATGTGGTCGACCCTCTACGGCTACGCGCGCCTGCGCCAGAGCAACATGCTCAAGCCGTACATGCTGGGTGCGCTGAGCCGCGAGCAGACAGAGGCGGCGGTGATCACCGCCGCCATCGGCCCGCTGCCCGGGGCGCATGGCACACGTAGGATGGGTTGAGCGCAGCGATACCCATGGGGACAGGGCTGATGGGTATCGCAAGCTCGCGGAACGCCGCCCGACCCATCCTACGCCGCTACAGGTCGCACGAATGAAATCGCGCCTACAGGTCCAGCACCAGGCGCGGGCTCCGGGAGCGCGAGCAACAGGGCGTGAACTGGTCGTTGCGCGCCTGCTCGTCGGCGGTGAGGAACATATCGCGGTGCTCCGGCTCGCCGTCCAGTACCCGGGTCAGGCAGGTGCCGCAGATGCCCTGCTCGCAAGACAGCGGCAGGTCGATCCCCGCCTCCAGCAGCACGTCGGCGACGCTACGCTCGGCCGGCACCTGGAAACAGCGGCCATCGCGGGCCAGCTGCACCTCGAAGGCGCCCGCCTCGACCTGCGCCCTGGGCTCGGCGGCGAAGTATTCCCGATGCAGGCCGGCTTCCGGCCAACCGGCCCGTCGCGCCTCATCGAGCACGTGCCCCATGAAGCCGCCGGGGCCACATACGTACAGGTGGTCACCGCTGCGGTAGCCCTGCAGCAGTTCGAATGCGCGCAGCCGTTGTTCCTCGCCCTGGTCGTCGAAGTGGAAAACCACCTTGTCATGGAAGGCCGAGGCACGGATACGTTCGACGAAGGCGGTCCGCGCCTGTTCGCGGCTGCAATAGTGCAGCTCGAAGGCAGCGCCACCGCTGGCCAGCCGCTCGGCCATGCAGAGGATCGGAGTGATGCCGATTCCGCCGGCAAACAGCAGTGTGCGCCCGCTGTCATGCACCAGGGGAAACAGGTTGCGCGGCTCGCTGATGCGCAATGTCGCCCCTTCCTGCACCGCGTCATGCATGGATCGGGAACCACCCCGGGAGGCGGGGTCCAGCAGCACCGCAATCTGGAAGCGGTGGCGTTCGTCCGGGTGATTGCACAGGGAATACTGACGCACCAGGCCATCGGGCAGGTGGACGTCGATATGGGAGCCCGCGCTGAAGGGCGGCAAGGCGCCGCCAGCCGCGCGGACCAGTTCGAAACTGCAGATGCCTTCGGCTTCCTGCAGTTTGCGGGTGACCGTGACCTCGATCATGGATCGCTGACCTCAGGGATGGGACGACGCCGCGCACCCGACTGGGCGGCTACGCGGCATGGCGGAACCGGGCCGGGACGGCCCGGTGGGCTCAGATGGGCTCGGCGGTGCGCGCGAGCATGGCCTTGGTCAGGCCAATGCGATCGAAGCTCGCGTCGTGGGCCATCTCGCGCTCGCCGGCAAGGATGGAGTTGCCGCTGATGTACTTGCAGCGTTCGAAGCGACGCGCCATGAAGCGCTCCAGGCGTTCGTCGAGCGAGCCGCCGGAGACCAGTTCCAGGCTCAACACCAGGGCGTCCTCGATGGCCATGCCGGCACCCTGCCCCAGGTGCGGCGTGGTGGCGTGGGCGGCATCGCCGATCAGCAGCACCCGGCCCTTGAACCAGGGCTCATCGACGAACACCACTTCCATCGGCTTGTACACCACCTGGCCGCTGTCGGTGATCTGCTCACGCAGCTCCCCCACCAGGCCGCCGATGTGCTTGATGCGGTCACGCATCAGTTCGGCCAACTGCTCCGGTTCGTACCAGGGGTTACCCGGCTCGTGGGAGGTGGAGAACATGTACATCAGGTTGTCTGCCAGCGGCACCAGGCCGGCGTTGCCCTCGGCACCGGTGTAGCTGGCCAGGTGGTCGATGGACGGGTGCCGGGGGAAGTTGTAGCGCCACACGGCCTGGCCGGTGAAGCGTGGCGTGTAGGTATCGCCGAAGAGCATGCCGCGGATCTTCGAGTAGACACCATCGGCGCCGACTACCAGCTCGTAACGGCCGTGGCTGCCGTCGGTGAAGACCACATCGACGCCATCGGCATCCTGCTCCAGGGTCTCCACCGTGATCCCCAGGCGGACCTCTGCGCCGAGCTCGATGGCGGTGCCGCTCAACACCTGGTGCAGGGCCAGCCGCGAGATACCGACGTTGGCCGGGTACTCCGGGCCCGCCAGGCGCTGGCCTGGGATGCGTACGCGGGCATTGCCCTGCAGGTCGTAGATGCCCACGTCATCGAAGGCATAGGCGGCGTCCAGGTAGTGGTCGAGCACACCGAGGCGCGCCATTTCACGGACCACGTTGCTCTGCTGGATGATGCCGACGCCGTAGACGGTCCACTCGGACTTGATCTCCACCAGGTCCACAGAGATGCCCTGGCGCCGCAACGCGATGGCCGCGCAGAGTCCACCGATACCACCGCCGACGATGAGTACCTTGCTGATATCACTCATGGATGAATCCTTGTTCTTGTTGTGTGACGCACGGGCGATCACGAGCGCAAAGGCCCGGGCGAGCGTTTTTCGGGACGGGGGACCACAAGGGCCTGGCGGCCTCCGGGCGGTCCTTGGAAGCACAGGCTAGAAAGGCGGGAACAATTTGACTAATCGTTAGTCGGGATGCAGGGTATCGCGAAAATAAATACAACAAGAGACGCCTGATATGCGCTTCAAGCACCTGGACCTGAACCTCCTGGTGGCCCTGGATGTGCTGCTCGAAGAACAGAACATCACCCGCGCCGCCACCCGCCTGCACATGACCCAGTCCGCCACCAGCGGCGTGCTTGGCCGCCTGCGTACTTACTTCGAGGACGACCTGCTGGTGCAGGTGGGGCGCAAGATGATGCCGACCCCGCTGGCCAAGGAACTGGAGATCCCGGTCCGCGAAGTCCTGCTGAAGATCCAGACCTCCATCACCGCCAAGCCGGTCTTCGACATCGCCGAGAGCAGGCGGCATTTCCGCATCATGGCCTCGGATTATCTGATCAGCGTGCTCTTCGCCGAGGTGATCCGCGAGGTGAACCACGAGGCGCCGCAGGTGACCTTCGAACTCATCAGCCCTGGCGAAACCGCCGTCGAGATGCTGATGCGCGGCGAAGTGGACCTGATGATCGCGCCGGAGAACTACGTCGTGAAGGATCACCCCTCCCGGTTGCTGTTCGAGGAGCAGCACGTGTGCGTGGTGTGGGACCAGAACCAGGCCGTCGGCGAGCGGCTGACGCTGGAGCGCTACCTGGAGCTGGGACACGTCAGCGTCGCCTTCGGCCGTAGCCGCACACCGGGCATCGAGGAGTGGTTCATGTCCCAGTACGGTTGCAAGCGCCGCCTGGAGGTCATCACCCACGACTTCAACACCCTGCCCCAACTGGTGATCGGCACCGAACGGGTCGCCACCATGCATAGCCGCCTGGCGCGACTCTATGCGCGCACCCTGCCGCTGCGCATCCTGCCGCCGCCGGTGGAACTGCCGGCAATGCAGGAGTACATGGGCTGGCACCGCAGCCTGGACCGCGATCCCATGCTGCGCTGGCTGCGGGAAAAACTGATCGACATGCTCCAGCGCCCGGAATACCTGGTTTCGCCCTGAGGTTCAGGCGCGCTAGCCACGGCGAAACGCGCCCACCGCTCCGCCCAGGCTGGCACTGAGCAGTTGCAGGCTGTCCGAAGCCGCCTCCAGTTCGGCGCAGTCCCTCGCGTTCTGCTCCACCACCTCGCCGACCCTCGCCACCGCCTCGTCCACCTGGCAGGCCAGTTCGTGTTGCTGGGCCGCGGCCTGGGCGATGGTCAGCCCCGTGCGTTCGAGCTGCCCCATGGCGTCGGTGATCGAGGCCAGCACGCCGCTGGCGCGCCCCGCCAGGTCCACCCCCTCCGCGGTCAGCCGCTGGCTGCCGCGCAAACCCTCGGCCGTCTCGCGGGTCACTTGACCGAGACGCTGGATCATCGTCTCGATCTCGCCGGTGGAACTGCGCGTGCGTCCGGCCAGGGCGCGAACCTCGTCCGCCACCACGGCGAAACCACGACCATGCTCTCCGGCGCGGGCCGCTTCGATCGCCGCATTGAGGGCCAGCAGGTTGGTCTGCTCCGCCACCGAGCTGATCACATCCAGCACCGCGGTGATGGCCTCGCTCTGGGTTTCCAGCAGCTGCATGGACGCGGCGCTGCCGCTCACCTCCCGGGACAGCCGCTGCAGGCTGGCACTGGCTTCGCGCATCAGCGCATCGCCCTCGCGAATCAGCTTTCCCGCATCGCCCAGGGCGGCCTGGCTACCCTCCACCTGGACGTTCACCTGGGCCGCCGAGCGGGTTACCCGCTGCATGGCGTCGGCAACACGATCGGCCTGCTGGCGCTGGGCGCTGACACCATGCCCGGTACGCCCGACCATCCCGGCCAGGGAGCCGGCAGCCTGGTCGAGGCGCGCCACTTCCGCACCGATTCGCCCGACCAGCACGCGCAGGGCCTCCTGCATCTGGCCGATGGCCTCGCCCAACTGGCCGAGCTCATCACGCCGAGCGATGGGCAGCGAGCCCTCGGCCAGGTCACCGGCGGCGATCCGTCGGGCCAGGCCGAGCATCTGCCGCAACGGCGCCACGATGGCGCGCCGGATCGCCAGGCAGGCCGCGATGCTCGTTGCCAGGGCCAGCAACACCATGGCCGCCAGCTGCAGGTCGAGCCGCTTGCGCATCGCGCCATCTGCCTCGGCGCGTCGCTCCCTTTCCCGCTGCAACAGCCCGGTCACCTGGGTCGCGGCGTCGCTCATGCCGGCCTGGGCCGAGGCCGCCGCCTCGCCGCTGGCGACGAAACGCAGGAACGCCTGGCGGTACTGGTCCAAGGCGCGGTTCGCCTCGTCGAGCGCGCCTCGACGCTCGCCGTCCAGGCGCGAGGCCAGGCTGGACAGGGCACTGCCCAGCTCGTTGACGCGGTTTTCCCAGTCATCGCGAAAGCGCTTCTGCGCCTCCAGGGAGAAATACAACTCGGAGTCCCGAAGGTAGGCGAGGCGCTCTCGCAGACTGGCCGCCTCTTCCAGCAACTGCATCTGCTGCGGGTCGGGGACACCACCCTGCTCCAGCGCGAGATTGATGTCGTCCACCTGATCGAGGAACAGTCCGCTGAAACTCTGGCCGGTGTCCTCGGCCAGTCCCTGCATGCGCAACCGCGCATCCACCGCCGTGCGCCTTGCATCGGCGTAGCGGTGGAAGGCATCGAGATAGCCCTGGGCGCCAGCCCCCAGGGCCGTGCGAAAGTCGTCCCCCGAGCCGGACCGGGGAGCCTCGGCCTGCAGCTGGCGCAAGGCGGCGTCGACCTGCGCAGCGGCCTCGGCCGAGGGCGCCAGGCCGAACGCGCGCTCCGCCAAACGCGCCTCGGCCAGGGCGCCCTGCAGGCGATCCAGCACCCGGAGCTGGGCCGAGCTGGACTGGCTGAGCTGCAAGGCGTGCAGGGCGGCAAAGGCCACCCCCAGCGTGCACGCCAGCACCAGGCCGAAGCCCAGCGACAGCTTGCCGCCAACGCTCAGGTGGACCAGCCAACGCCATGGCGCGGCGGCGTTCGTTGGCCATCGTGGAGTGGTAGTGGGCAAGGGCATCCTCCTCAGCGGATCGGGCGCATGGAGCGCGGCCGCGTACCCTAGCCAGCCCCGCGGCGGACCCACCAATCGAGACTGGCGATGCGTGGCATCGCCGTTGGCCATGGCTGCCGCAAGGTATCTCGCCGCGAGATAGCTGGCATCCGAACAAGCGATTTGTCCAATCCCTGACCCCATGCGAGCTTGCCAGGGCCGCCCCAGCCGGGTGGTCGACGCCCGCACCACTGCCTGATGCGGGAGCAGTCATCCAGGGAGCGCCCGCCTTGCGCCCGGCGCCAACCGCCCGAAGGCGCGCCCCGGATCAGAAGAAGGAAAACAACAACATGTTCCGTTACTTCCCCACGAACTACGTCTGGAATCTCTCCGTGGACCTGGCCCTGGAGATGGGTGCGCGCATCGGCGAGATCGTCGAAATGTGCGAGCCCCTGCAGGAGGCCGCCAAGCAACCGGACGCCGCCGGCACCCGGGCCTTCCGTGAAACCTGGTCGAAGATGGCCGACAAGCTCTGCGACCTCGCCCGCGAAGACGAAGAGCAAGGCCGCCTGCTCTCGGCCGGCGAGAAATACAACCGCGCCGCCACCTACTACCTGACCTGCGAGCGCCTGCAGGCCCACGGCGCCCCCGGTCGCCTGGAGCTGTACCAAGGCTTCCTCGACACCTTCGCCCGTGGCATCGCCCTCTCCGGCGAGAACTGCAAACGGGTGGAAATCCCCTACGAGGGCAAGGTGATCTCCGGGCTGTTCGTCCGCGCCGAGGGCGTGGAAGGTCCCGCGCCGCTACTGGTGCAGCTCAACGGCCTGGATTCCACCAAGGAAATGAAATACCGCGTCGGCCTGCCGGCCTGGCTCGCCAAGCGCGGCGTGTCGTCGCTGGTGATCGACCAGCCGGGCACCGGCGAGGCGCTGCGCCTGCACGACCTGAAAGCCCGCTTCGATACCGAGCACTGGGGCAGCCGCGTGTTCGACTGGCTGGAGACCCGCGAGGACGTGGACGCCAGCCGCATCGGCTGCGAAGGCGTGTCCCTCGGTGGCTACTACTGCCCCCGCGTGGTGGCGTTCGAACCGCGCTTCGCCTGCGGCGTGGTGTGGGGCGCCAACCATGATTGGCGCGACGTGCAGAAGCGCCGCCTGGAACGCGAGGGCAGCTTCCCCGTGCCGCATTACTGGGAGCACGTGCGCTGGGTCTGGGGCGGCAAGGACGTCGACGAGTTCATGACCATCGCCGAGAACGTCCACCTGGACGGCGTGGTGGAGCGCATCAAGGTGCCTTTCCTGGTCACCCACGGCGAGCAGGACTCGCAGATCCCGCTGAAATGGGCCCACCGCACCTACGAGCAACTGGTGAACAGCCCGAAGCGCGAGCTGAAGATCTTCACCCCGCGCGAAGGCGGTGTGCAGCACTCCAGCTTCGACAACTCCATCAACGCCGGCCAATACATTGCCGACTGGGTCGCTGAGACCCTCGGCGGCCGCACCGCCTGATTGCCGAGACGAGAACCGAACATGAAGATCATCGGACCCGACTACCTGGTATTCGGCGTCGACAATGTCAACGCCTGCGTGCAATACCTCACCGACTATGGCCTCAAGCCCCAGGGGCTGGACGATACCGGCGGCTACCTGGAAGCCCTGGACGGCACCGGCATCGTCATCCGCCACCGCGACGACCCACGCCTGCCCAAGGCCATGGAAACCGCCAGCACCCTGCGTGAAACCGTGTATGGCGTCGCCGACGAGGCCAGCCTGCAAGCCATCGAGGCCGAGCTGTCGAAGGACCGCGAGGTGATTCGCGGCGAGGATGGCGTGCTGCGGGTGGTGGACGACATGGGCTTCGCCCTGGGCTTCCAGATCACCTGCCGCCGCGCCCTCGACCTGCCGGGCGAGCTCTCCAACGCGCCCGGCGCCAGCGTCACCCGGGACGTCAACGCCCTGGGCGCCAGCGACGAGATGCCCGCCCTGCCCCGCAGCCTGTCCCACGTCGTCTACTTCGTGCCCGACCACGCCAAGGCCGAGGCCTTCTACACGCGCATCGGCTTCGTCTGCACCGACCGTTTCATCGAAGTCGGCCCCTTCCTGCGCCCCGCCGGAACCCTGGACCACCACACCCTGTTCATGATCCAGACACCGCCTTTCATGAAGGGCATCGAACACTTCACCTTCCATATGGGCGGCCCCACCGAAGTGATGCTGGCCGGCACCCGTTTCGTCGAGAAAGGCTACGAGTCGTTCTGGGGACCCGGCCGCCACCAGTTGGGTTCCAACTGGTTCTGGTACTTCAACAGTCCCATGGGCTGCCACGTGGAGTACGACGCCGACATGGACCTGCATGACGACACCTGGACCGCTCGCGTGGCGCCCGCCGGTGCCGACAACTCCCAGTACTTCCTCTTCCACTACCAGGAGAAATGGGCGCCAGGCGGCCCGCCTCCCAAGCATTGACGCGCTCCGACGTCATCGGCGGGCTTTCCCACAGCAACGTGCGCCAGCGCTCGGGAAGCCTGCCGCCTCAACTCCCGGTAGCCGGCTGGCCCGGGAGTCTTTTTTTACCGCGTAAGGGCTTTGCGGAGATCATCCGCCAGGCCAGCGCAACCAGCCCCGCCCACAAGGCACGGGCCTGGCCTTTCCATTCCCTCGGACCGATGTGCCACGCGGCGACAGGCTGTAAAGCGCACCGGTCGATCCACTAACCTGTGGCCCTATCCTTCCTGCCCCTCCGACCTCCCCACCAAGGATTTCGATGAACGCGCCACCCCGCCAACTCCCCGCCGGCCATGCGCAACTGCGCAGCCTGCTGCCCGGCCTGATGCTGGGCCTGTTCATGGCCGCCCTCGACCAGACCATCGTTGCCGCCGCCCTGCCCGCCATCGCCCGCCAGCTGTCGGGCGCCGAGCTGCTGGCCTGGGTGGTTTCCGGCTATCTGCTGGCCATGACCGTCGCCACCCCGCTGTTCGGCAAGCTGGGTGACCAGTTGGGCCGACGGCGGATGCTGGCCGTCGCGCTGTTCCTGTTCGTGCTGGCCTCGGTGCTCTGCGCCCTGGCCCGGGACATGGGTGAGCTGGTGGGCGCCAGGCTGCTGCAGGGCATCGGCGCCGGCGGCCTGATGGCCACCACCCAGGCCCTGGTGGGCGACCTGGTGGAACCCGCCGAACGCGGTCGCTACCAGGGCTGGTTCAGCAGCATGTTCGCCCTGGCCAGCCTCGCCGGTCCGCTGCTCGGCACCTTGCTCAGCACCAGGCTGTCCTGGCACTGGGTGTTCTGGCTGAACCTGCCCCTGGGCGTGCTGTGCTTCCTGCTGGCCCGTCCCGCGCTCAGGTCGCTGGTGCAGCAACGCCGCGATTCACCCATCGACTACCCGGGCGCCGCGCTGCTGACCCTGGGCCTGGCCAGCCTGCTCTGGCTGGTGGGCCGGCTCGGCCATGCGGTGGATCCTCTGGACGCCGGCAACCTCGCGGCGCTGGGATTGTTCGCCATGGCCCTGCCGCTGTTCGTAGCCAGCCAGAAACGCGCCAGCGATCCGCTGATCCCATTGCCACTGCTGCGCATCGCCACGGCACGGGGCGGTTGGCTGCTGCTGTTCTTCGCAAGCTTCCAGGCGATCGGCCTGGCGGTACTGATCCCCCTCCACGCCAGCGGCGAAGGGCTCTCCGGCAGCACGGCGCAACTCACCGCCATCGCCTTCGGCGCGCCCCTGGGGGCCTACATCGGCGGGCGGCTGAGCGCCCACTGGGGCCGCTACAAGAGCCTGCTGGTGACCGGCAGCAGCCTGCTGCCGCTGGCCTTGCTGGCCTGGGCCTGGCTGCCGCTCTCGGCGACGGGTCATCTGCTGGTTCTGCTGTTCTGCGGCGCCGCCCTCGGCCTGCAGTTCCCCACGTCCCTGGTGGCCGTGCAGAACGCCGTGCCGGCCGAGCACCTGGGCGTCGCCACCGGACTCTGCGGCCTGTCGCGCGGCCTCGGCGGTGCACTGGGGGTGGCGGCCCTGTCCAGCCTCTACTGGCTGCTGTCGCCCGGCGCTCCGGACACGGCGCTCGAACTCGCCGGTGGCGCGCTCGCCAGCGAAGCCTTCCGCCAGTTGCTGATGCTCAACGCGTTGCTCGCCCTGCTTCCGCTAGTGATCGCCCTGCGCCTGGAGAACCTGCCGCTGCGCCGCGCATAGCGACCTGCCGCCTCGACGGGGCTTGCCGGTGCGCACGGCGCCCCCTACGAGAGAGGGAGTCGCTCTTTCGCAGGATGGTTCCGCGAGCAACGAAACCCACCGTCTCGTTGGTAGCCCCAGGGCGTTAATTCGTCCCGGCGCCCGGCGGCGCGACCACGCCGACCCGGCGGGCGTAGTCCTGCCAGGCCTGCTTCAAGCGCTCCAGGGTTTCCGGCTGGCTGGCGGAAAGGTCCTGCTGCTCGCCCCGATCCCGCGACAGGTCGAACAGCTGCCAGCGCAGCGGCGGCAGGGGTTGCCCCGGCATGCTCCAGGGCACCAGGCCAAGGAGCTTGAGGTTGCCTTCGCGGTAGTAGCGGCTGCCGAACAGTTCGCCGGCCATCACCGGCTCGGCGCGGCCCTGGCCTTCCAGCATCGGCAACATGGAGTGGCCGGTGATGGGGTGCTTGGGCTGGCCCTGGTACTGGTTACCCGGGTCCGGCAGGCCCGCCAGGGCGAGGAAGGTCGGCGCCAGGTCGTCCACCCGCGCCACACCGCGCTCCAGGCCCTGGCGACGCAGGCTGGCCGGCAATTGGACGATGGCCGGCACGCTGATCCCACCTTCAGCGGTACTGCCCTTGAACAGCCGCAGGGGCGCCGCGCTCACCTCGGCCCAGCGCAGCCCGTAGTCGATCTGCGAACCGCGCCGGCCGAGGTTCTCCAGGCGGTTGTCGGTGTCCGGCCCGGCCGGGTAGAACTGTTCGTGGCGCTCGCCGGCGGCACCGTTGTCGGACATGAAGACGATCAGGGTGTTGTCCAGCTGGCCGCTCTGGCGCAGGTAATCCAGCAGGCGGCCGATGTTGTGGTCGAGGTTGTCGACCATGGCAGCGTAGATCTCCATCTTGCGCGCCTCGATGCGCTTGCGCTGCGGGTCCAGTTGGTCCCAGCCGGGCAGCTGCTTTGATGCCGGCAAAGGCGCGGCGCTCTGGAAGTCGACCGGCAAAATGCCCTTGGCCTTCATCCGTTCGATGCGCGCCAGGCGCACCGCGTCGTAGCCGCCGTCGTAGTGCCCCCGGTACTTGTCCAGGTAGGCCTCGGGCGCCTGCAATGGCCAGTGCGGCGAGGTGAAGGCGGCATAGGCGAAGAACGGCTTGCCGCTGCCCTCCCCGGCCTTCAGGTAGCTGATCAGCTTGTCGGTGTAGAAGTCGGTGGAATAGAAGTCGTCCGGCAGCTCCACCGGCTGGCCATTCTCCCGATAGGTGATCTGCTCGATCTTCGCGGTCGAGCCCGGCGTCGGCTTGAAGTGCACCCCGCCACCCTGCAGCAGCGTGAAGGACTGCTCAAAGCCACGGCGGTCCGGCCCCTGCTCGGGGGCCAGGCCCAGGTGCCACTTGCCCACCATGCTGGTGCGGTAGCCGCCGCCCTGCAGCAGCTCGGCAATGGAGTGGGCCTGCTGGTTGAGGTAGCCCTCGTAGCCCGGCTTGCCGCGCTGGAAGGGTTGCAGGCCTTCGGCCATGGTGCCCAGCCCGGCCAGATGGTGGTCGGTGCCGGACATCAGCATGGCCCGCGTCGGCGAGCAGGTGGGCGCGGCGTACATCCTGGTCAGTTGCAGACCGCTCTCGGCCAGGCGGTCAAGGCTCGGCGTGGCGATCTCGCCGCCGAAGGCGCCGAGGTCGGAGTAACCCAGGTCGTCGGCCAGGATCAGCAGGATGTTGGGACGCTCGGCAGCGCCGGCGAAGGCCGGGGCGATGCACGCCAGGGCCGCCAGCAGGAAGGGGAATCGCACGGGAATGCTCCTGTTCTTATTCTTCGAAGATGGCCACGGCGCGGATGAAGCCGGCCGACGCGTGCTTGATCTTGTAGGGGAAGCAGGACACCAGGAAACCGTTGGCCGGCAGGCCCTCGAGGTTGGCCAGCTTCTCCATCTGGCCGTAGCCGATGTCGCGCCCGGCCTTGTGGCCTTCCCAGATGATCGAGGCATCGCCCGATTCGGCGAAGCGCTCGCGGGTGTACTTGAACGGCGCGTCCCAGCTCCAGGCGTCGGTGCCCACCACCCGTACCCCGCGTTCCAGCAGGTAGAGGGTGGCTTCGCGGCCCATGCCGACGCCCGCGTCCAGGTACCCCGGCTGGCCGAACAGGCTGCCGGCGCGGGTGTTCACCAGCACGATGTCCAGCGGCTGCAGCTCATGGCCGATGCGCGCCAGCTCCGCTTCCACCTCGGCGGCGGTGACCACATGGCCATCGGGCAGGTGGCGGAAGTCCAGCTTCACCCCCGGCTGCAGGCACCACTCCAGGGGCAATTCGTCGATGCCGAAGGCCGGCTTGCCGCCATCGGTCGTGGACGCGTAGTGCCAGGGCGCATCCATGTGGGTGCCGCTGTGGGTGGTGATCGCCAGGCGCTCGGCGGCCCAGGATTCATTGCCCGGCATCTGGTCGAGGGACAGGCCGGGGAACATGGCGGCCATTTCCGGCCAGCCCTGCTGGTGATCCATGTAGTCGATCTTCGGCAGCAGCGGCGGCGGGTCGGTGTAGGGGTTGTTGTCCAGGGTCACCGAGAGGTCGACGAGGCGGCGTTTGCGGGCAGGGGTCATGGTGGCAGTCCTCAAGCGGAGTGTTCGACGGCGTGGGAGCGCCGGGAGGCGAGGTTCAAGGCGTTACGCACCAGGGCCTGGGCCGAACCGTCGTGGCGGAAGCCAAGGGCGCGGGCCTGGGGCGTGCGCAGGGGTGGATAGCGGCCGAACAGGGCCTCCAGGCCGGCGTCCGGCAGGTAACTCACCAGTGCGCGACGGTCGTCGCCAAAGGCATCGGCCAGGGCTTCCACCACTTGGGCGATGGACAGCTGCAGTACCGGCAGCTGCCAGATGGGCTGCGCCCCGGGGTTGTCGAGTTCGGCGGCGTGCAGCAGGTTGTCGACGCAGCAGCTTGCCGACATCCACCAGGCGGTGGCGTCCGCCGACACCGGGCACTCGTAGGCTTCACCAGCAGCCAGGGCATGCATCAGGTCGCTCATGAAGGCCGAGCGCAAGCCATTGGGTACCCGTGGGCGGGCGACGATTCCGGGCAGTCGCAGGACGCGGCCGTCCACCTCTCCGCGCCGGGACAGGTCGCTGATCTGGGTCTCCACCATCAGTTTGTGGGCGCCATAGGACAGCGCCGGCTGCGGCATCAGGCCTTCGTCCATGCGTTTGGGCAGGTCGACGCCGTACACCGCCACGCTGCTGGCGTACACCATTACCGCCGGGGCAGCCGCACGGCGCAGCTGCTCCAGCAACTCCAGGCTCGCCAGCAGGTTCACCTGGTGGCCGAGGGCGTACTGCTGCTCCGCCGCGCCGCCTGGGACGCTGACCAGGTGGAAGACCACGTCCATGCCATCGGCCAGGGCCCTGCGCAACAGGCTCGGATCGGTGATGCTGCCCTCCAGCAGGCGCAGGCGACGGTCCACCGCGAAGCCTGTCAGGCGCTGGTCCAGCAACACCAGCGCCTCGATTTCGCGACCCTGAAGACGGCCCGACTCCAGTAGGCGCTGGACCAGTTGTCGTCCGAGAAAACCGGCGGCGCCGGTGATCATCACGCGCATGGCGCACCTGCCTGGACCACCCGCTGGTCGATGGCGCCGAACAGCACCGAACCGTCGCTATGGCGCGCTTCCATGCGAACCCGGTCGCCGAAGCGCATGAAGCCGGTGGCCGGCGCGCCCTGGGCGATCATCTCGATGGCGCGACGCTCGGCGATGCAGGCAGAACCGACACTGCGGTCGGCGTTGGAAACGGTGCCCGAACCCAGGATGGTCCCGGCAGTGAGACGCCGGGTAAGCGCTGCATGGGCGATCAGCTGGTGGAAGCCGAAATGCATGGCGCCGCCGTGGGGATGGCCGAACCACTGGCCGTTCCACTCCACCTTCAGCGGCAGGTGCACGCGGCCGTCGCGCCAGGCGTCGCCCAGTTCGTCCGGGGTGACCGCCACCGGGGCGAAGCTGGAGGACGACTTGGCCTGGACGAAGCCGAAGCCGGTCTTCATTTCCCTGGGCGCCAGGGCGCGCAGGCTGACGTCGTTGACCTGCAGCACCAGGCGGATGTGCCCGAGCGCCTGTTCGGCGGTGCAGCCCATGGGCACCTCGTCCACCAGCACGGCGAACTCGCCCTCGAAGTCGATGCCGTGGGCTTCGCTGGGCAGCGGAATGTCCTGGCGCGCGCCGAGGAAGTCGTCGCCGGCCCCCTGGTACATCAGCGGCGTGGTCTCGACGCCGTCGATGGGGTCGAGATTGAACGCGCGCTGCATCAGTTCGCCATGGCTGAGGAAGCAGGAACCGTCGAGCCATTGCCAGGCACGCGGCAGGGGTGCCATGACCCGGTCCGGGTCGAAGTCGAAGGCCCCGGCGAGACTCCCCCGGTTGAGCGCGTCGTAGCGGCTGCGCAGGTCGGCCTCCACACTCCACCAGTGGTCCACCGCCGCTTGCAGGGTGGGCGCAATATCGGCGGCGTCCACCGCCTGGGCCAGGTCACGGGAAACCAGCAGCAGGCGGCCATCGCGGCTGCCGTCATCGAGGGTCGCCAGCTTCATCCCAGCACCTCCTGGAGTTCGGCGGCGTAACGGCCATCGAGGAGGATGAAGACCATCCGCGCCATGGCCTCGGTGCGGTTGCTCCAGGCGTGGTTGGTGCCACGCTGCACCACGATGTCGCCACGCTTGAGGTGGACCTCCTCGCCATCCAGCACCAGCCAGACCTCGCCCTCGGTGACGATGCCGTAGTCGAGCGTTTCGGTGCGGTGCATCAGCTTGTGCTTCGAATCGGCCTTGCCAGTGCCGGCATGGGCTTCGCCGATCTCGGCGAAGACCGCCGCCGCGTCTTCGGCGCTGACCTGGTTCTGCACGCTGTCCGGCGGGATGTCGACCACCCGGATCACGCTGCCCAGGGGGCCGGGGGACAGTTGCAGCGGCTTGGCGGTGGGATCGTCGCCGTTGTCCAGGGTCGCCGGGCTGGCGGCGCTGTTCCACACCTCGTAGAACAGGGTGCCGGGCACCGCTTTGAGCGGGAAGTTGTTCGGCGTCGGGCCGGCCATGGCCACCACGGCCAGGCCGCTGGCGTCGTGGCCGGTGACCACGCGCTGGAAGGGGGGAAGTGTGTGCATGGAAACTCCTTTCAATTGCCGTCGCCGATGGTGGTGCCACCGTCGACGATGATGTTCTGTCCATTGATGAAGGCGCCGCCCGGGGCGGCCAGCAGCAGCGCCAGGGCCGCCACCTCCTCCGGCCGGCCGACCCTGCGCAGGGGGGTCAGCGCCAGGCGCCGCTGCATCACCTCGGGGTTGTCGGTCAGGGGGCGGGCGAACTCGGTCTGGATCACACCGGGGCTGATGGCGTTGACGCGAATGTTGGCCGGGCCCCACTCCACCGCCAGGTTGCGCGCCAGCTGGGCCAGGGCCGCCTTCGACAGGCCGTAGAGCCCCAGGGCCTTGTTGCCGCGCAGGCCGGCGATACTGGCCATCAGCACCAGGCTGCCACCGCCCTGCTCCGCCATCACCGGCAACAGCTCGTTGCTCAGCCACACCGCGCTTTCCAGGTTGATCCCCATGGTCAACCGCCACGCCGCGTCATCGGCGCTGAGCAAGGGGCCGAAGTGCGGCGCCACGCCGGCGTTGCACACCAGCGCATCGATCCGCCCGTGCCGGTCGAGCACCTGGCGCGCCAGGGCGCGGACCTCCTCCGGCTGGGCGAGGTCCGCCGGGATGCCGCTGACGTCGAAGCCTTCACCGCGCAGTTCGGCCGCCACGCGCTGGCAGTCGTCGGCGTTCTCGCTGCTGATCGCCAGGCGCGCACCGGCGCGACCGTACTCGCGGGCGATGGCCAGGCCGATGCCACGGGTTGCGCCGGTGATAAGCGCGACCCGGCCTTCGAGGGAAAACAGCGGGCTGCTCATAGGATGCGGCACCCCTGCTCGAAGGACAGGCGCGGACCGGCCGGGCGCAGGCCGGTGTCATCGCCATAGCCCAGGCAGCAGAGGAAGTTGCTGCGCAAGCGGCCGTCCGGGAAGAAGGCCGCGTCCACCCGGGCATTGTCGAAGCCCGACATGGGGCCGCAGTCCAGCCCCAGGGCGCGCGCCGCCATGATCAGATAGGCGCCCTGCAGGCTGCTGTTACGCAACGCGGCGGTGAACGCCGCCTGCGGATCGTCACGGTAGGCCGCGCCGGCGTCATAGATCGGGAACAGCTCGGGCAGCAGCTCGAAGAAGCGGCTGTCCCAGGCGACGATGACGGTCACCGGCGCTTGCAGCATCTTGTCGCCGTTATGCCCCTTGAGGGCCGGCAGGAGTTTCTGCTTGGCCTCCGGGCTGCGCACGAAGACGAAACGCGCCGGGCAGCAGTTGTTGCTGGTCGGGCCCTGGCGCAGGGCGTGGTAAAGCTGCTGCAGCAGCGTGTCTGGCACCTCGCGGTCCAGCCAGAGATTATGCGAGCGTGCGCGCAGGAACAGTTGGTCGAGCGCGGCGCTTTCCAGGGGGTGGGCCATGGCTACCTCTAGGCGTGATCAGGTGTGGTGGAAACGGCGGCGCCGAGCGAACGGAACAGCTTCGGCAGCGCCAGGCAGGCGAGCGCCAGCAGCAGCTGGGCGATGCCCACCAGGGCCAGCGCCGCCGGCAGTTCGGCCACCACACCGGCGTTCAGGCCGAACACCACCAGGGGGCTGATGAACTCGCCGGCGAACAAGGCTGCCGTGAAGCCACCGGTGGCGCGGCCGCGCTGGGCGAAGCTGACCCGGCTCATCACCCAGGTGATCAGCGTCGGCAGCATCAGGCCGATGCCCAGGCCATTGACCAGCACCGCGACTATCACCAGCGCGTGGTTGCCGGCATTGGCCATCAGCAACCCGCCGCCACCGGCGATGGCGAAGGCCAGCAACAGCAAGTGCTGCCGAGGCAGGCCGCCGAGCAGGCGGAAGCTCAGGGCGCCGGCCAGCACACCGAGCTGGTTGGCGCCCATGGTCATGCCGATCTGCTGGGGCGAATCCACATGCAGCAGGGTCAGCAGGAAGCCCGCCTGCACCGGCACGATGAACAGGCTGACGCCGGCCAGCAGGGTGAGCCCGTACAGCGGCAGCAGCGCGCCCCAGGGGAAACCCCCGGACTCGCTGGACGCAGGCCGGGCCTCGCCGGCCTTGGGTTCCCAGAGCAGGGTCGCCATCAGCGGCAGGACAAGCAGGCCGGCGCCGTAGAGCATGAAGGGCGTGCGCCAGTCGTTCTGCCCGAGGGCCCCGCCCAGGGCGATGAACACCGCCGCCGAGAGCGAGGTGGCGACCATCTGCAGGGCGAACAGGCGTTCGCGGCGCTCACCCTGGTAGTAGTCGCCCATCAAGGTGGTGCAGCAGGTCATGATGCCGGCCTCCGCCAGGCCCAGGCCGGCACGGCTGATGACGATCCCCGGCAGCGACTCCAGCCACAGCGGCAGCAGGCCGAACAGGCTGTAGAGCACCATCGAGACCAGCAGCAGCGGCTTGCGCCCCAGGCGGTCGGCGATGACCCCGGCGAAGGGTGCCAGCAGCGCGATCACCAGGGCCGGGATGGTCAGGCTGATGGGCACCAGCACTTCGGCGCCCGGCGTCTCGGCGAAGTGCGCCTGCATGCGCGGCAACACCGGCGCCAGCAGCACCGCGCCCAGCACCGGCAGGCAGCTGCCAAAGAGCAGCAACAGGGATTGCGGCAGGCCCGCCTGGCGTTCAGCGGCGCTCACGGCGCACCTCCGACATGAACCCGTAGGCGCCTTCGGCGTAGTGCCCGACGGCCTCGGGCAGGCTCTTCCAGATGCTTCGCAAGGTGGTGATCAGTCGTGTCATCGCGATCTGCTCTTGTTCTTGTTGTGGGAGTTCAGGAATTGACGCTGTCCAGCAGCAGCGGCCGGTCGGTCCGTGCCTCGCGCCAGGGCGCCGGCGCGGCGGCGTCTTCGGCGGCCGCGTCGCGGCGGCGAGTGGCCGGCAGCAGGAAGTAGGCGAGCGCCGGCAGCAGCACCAGGGCGCCGACCATGTTCCAGACGAACATGAAGGCCAGTAGTACACCCATGTCCGCCTGGAACTTGATAGGCGAGAAGATCCAGGTGCCGACGCCAATGGCCAGGGTCACGCCGGTGAGCATCACCACCTTGCCGGTGGAGAGCAGCGCCCGGTAATAGGCTTCGGAGAGGCTGGCACCCTGGCGCAGATGGCCGAGCAGGATGCTCATCACGTAGAGCGCATAGTCCACGCCAATGCCCACACCCAGGGCGATCACCGGCAGGGTGGCGACCTTGACGCCGATCCCCAGCCAGACCATCAGCGCCTCGCAGAGGATCGAGGTGAGCATCAGCGGGATCACCGCGCAGAGGGTCGCGCGCCAGGAGCGGAAGGTGATCAGGCAGAGCAGGATCACCGCGCCGTAGACCCAGAACAGCATCTCGCGGTTGGCTTCCTTGACCACGATGTTGGTGGCGGCCTCGATCCCGGCATTGCCGGCGGCCAGCTGGAACTTCACTTCGTCCGTGTCGTTGACGGCGGCGAAGGCTTCGACATGCTCCACCAGGCGGGTCAGGGTCTCTGCCTTGTGGTCGGTCAGGTAGACGTAGAGTGTCAGCAGGCTGCACGACTCGTTGTAGAGGCCGCGCGGCGCACTGGCGGTGATCATGTTGAGCATCGCCTGGTTGTTCTGCAGCTCATACCACTTCGGGCTGCCTTCGGAGAGGCCCACCAGCATGCGGCGGTTGAGCAGCGCCAGGGAGTTGGTGGAATCCACGCCGGGCAGGCTGCGCAGTTGCCAGTCCAGTTCGTCCACCTTGTGCAGGATGTCGTAGCGCGCGCAGGCGCTGTCCGGCGTACGCACCATGATCGCAAAGAGGTCGCTGCTGGCCCCGTAGCTGCGGGTCATGAAGGCGTCGTCCTGGTTGTAGCGCGAATCGGCACGCAGCTCGGGGGCGCCGGCATCGAGGTCGCCGATGGCCAGGTGCAGGCTGACCATGAAGCCGAGCACCGCCATCACCAGGCTGACGCCCACACAGATGGCGGCCCAGGGTTTGCGGGTGAACAGGTCGAGGAAGCGCCAGAACAGGTGCCGGGCCTGGCCGCCCTGCTCCGCCCGCTCGCTCTTCAGGCTGAGCTCGGCGGCACGGGGGCTGACGCCGACATAGGAAAGCAGCACCGGCAGCAGGATCAGGTTGGTGAAGATCAGTACCGCCACGCCGATGCTGGCGATGATCGCCAGGTCCTGGATCACCTGGATCTGGATGATCATCAGCACGGCGAAACCGACCGCGTCGCACAGGAGCGCGGTGAGGCCGGCGAGGAACAGACGGCGGAAGGTGAAGCGCGCCGCCACCACGCGGTGCATGCCTCGGCCGATGTCCTGCATGATGCCGTTCATCTTCTGCGCGCCGTGGCTCATGCCGATGGCGAACACCAGGAACGGCACCAGCACCGAATAGGGGTCCAGCTGGTAGCCCAAGAGCGGCAGCAGGCCGAGCTGCCAGACCACCGCCACCAGCGAGCAGAGCACCACCAGCAGGGTGCTGCGCACGCAACGGGTGTAGCCGTAGAGCACCACGGTGGTGATGAGGATGGCGACGGCGAAGAACAGCAAGATCTGCTCCAGGCCCTCGATCAGGTCGCCCACCTTCTTGGCGAAGCCGGTGATGTGGATGTCGACGCTGTCGCTCTGGAACTTCGCCCGCAGGGCCTCCAGCTGGTCGGACAGGGCCTTGTAGTCCAGCGGCTTGCCGTCCGGGGTCCGCGATAGCAGCGGCACGTAGATGATGCTGGAGCGCTGGTCGAAGGCCACCAGCTGGCCGATCTCGTTGGACAGTTGCACGTTGCGCCGCAGGTCACCCAGGGACGCCGGGCTACCGTCGTACTCGTCGGGGATCACCGGGCCGCCATCGAGGCCCTCTTCGGTCACCGACACCCAGCGGGTGGCCGGCGTCCACAGCGACTTCATATAGGCACGGTCGACGCCCGGCAGCAGGTAGATCTGGTCGCTCAGGGCCTGCAGGGTGCGCAGGTAGTCGGCATCGTAGATGTCGCCGTTGCGATGGGCGACGGCGATGCGCAGGGCGTTGCCCAGGCCCGACAGTTCCTTCTGGTTGGCCAGGTAGTTGGCGATATAGGGATGCCCGGTGGGGATCATCTTCTCGAAGCTGGCGTTCAGCTCCAGGCGGGTCGACTGCCAGCCGAGCAGCACGGTGGTCAGCAGGCACAGCAGCAGCACCCAGTGACGGTGGTTGAACAGGGCCCGTTCCACCAGCGAACCGGAGCGGGGGTCGAACGCGTCCTGGCTGGACGGAATGGCTTGGCGAGCGGAATTCATGAACTCACTCCGAAGCGGAAACGGCGGACTGCGGCAGGCGCGACAGGCCGGTGAAACCAGCAAGGACCAGGCTGCCGTCGGCGGCCTGGACGACGCCCGAAACCGGCTTGCCCAGGGGCCTGGCCGCCGGGGCGAAGTGGCCTGAGGTGCTGGCGAACAGGCCGCCGGACTGGTTGGCCAGGAGCACGCGACCGTCATCCAGGCGGATGGCGTCGCTGAAGGACACTGGTGCCATCATCGGCAAGGCTTCTGCGCTGTCGGCGCCCTCGGCGAGGAGGAAGGCATGGCCCTTGAGGCCAGCGATCAGCAGCGCGCCATCGGCGCGGCTGGCGAGGGTGAACAGGGTGCCGGCGTAGGGGCTTTCCAGCTGCTGGAACTGCTGACCATCCGGCGAGCGCGCCAGGTAGCCCTGCTCGCCGGCAAGGAACCAGGCCGCACCCTGACGGGCCACGGCGTAGAGGTGCAGTCCCATCGGGTTATCGATGCGCCCCACCACGGATTGCCAGGTGACGCCGCCATCGTAGGTAGCGAAGGCCAGGCCGTAGGCGCCCACCACCAGGCCGTGGCGGGCATCGCTGAAGGCCAGGGCCAGGAAGGGTTTGTCCGGTCCTTCCTGTACCAGACGCTCGGCGGTCTGCACCCGCACCTCGGCGGCTTCGGCGTCCGCCGCAACCGGCAGTTCGCGGCGTGCGGCATCCAGTTCCAGCTGCGCGGCGCGGTGGCCGTCGAGCTGCAAGGCCCAGTTTTCGCCGCCGTCGGTGGTCGCCAGGACCACGCCGGCATGGCCGACCGCCCAGCCATGGCTGGCGTCGACGAACTGCACGGCGGTCAGCCCCACCGACACCGGCACCCGGGACTGGCGCCATTGCTGGCCGTTGTCGTCGGACAGCAGGATCAGGCCACGCTCGCCCACCGCCACCAGGCGATCGCCGGCGCGGGCGAGGTCGGTGAAGACCGCGCGTTCGGCATTCGGCACCTGCATCGCGGGGCTTTCCAGGACATCGCCGACGGCCTTGGCATCCGCCAGACAGGGCGCTGCGATCGGCAGGGCGAGGGCTAGCAGCAGGCCGCTCACCTGACGCAATCTGTTCATGTTCTACCTCGAATTTCAGCCAAACCAGGGGAAGACTGGCGCCCTCCCCTCACCTCATCAACGCACGCCGCGTCCGGCCATCGCCGCCGGGGAGAACTCCGCCGGCTTGTAGCGATCGACCACGCCGTACTGCTGGTCCTTGCCGGCGTAGAGGTTCTGGATGAACCAGGCACCGGAGACCAGGTCGTAGAAGCCCGAGGACAGCTGGGCCACGGCGGGCAGGTCGGGCATCACGGCGGGCAGCGACCAGAGGGTCTTGGCCAGTTGGCCATTGGCGTCCCAGCGGTCGCCGAGCAGCGCTTGCCAGGTGTCCTCGTCGAGGTAGTAGCGGCCCTTGGGCAACTGGTGACGCTTGCCAGGGGCGAGATCGGCTTCCACCACCCACACGCGGTGCAGTTCCCAGCGCACGTAGTCGGGGTTCAAGTGGTGCTTGTCGAACAGGTCCTCGGGCTTGGCGGCGGTCTGCGCCTTGTTGGTGTTGTAGGGGATGTACATCTCCTGCTTGCCCACCAGCTTCCAGTCGAAGCGGTCCATGCGGCCCTGGAACACGCTCAGCTCGTCGAAGGACATCACTCCGGCGGTGGCCGGCGTCGGTGTGTCGCAGCAGGCGTTAGGCAGCTTGCGCACGCGGCGCTGGCCGGTCAGGTAGACGTGGGCCTGGGACTTGTCGCCGTTGAGGTTGGTGCGCCCCATGATCTGTTCGCCGGCGCGCAGCGGCGGTCCGACGTTGAGCAGGCGGAACAGCCAGTAGTCGCCCTCGAAAGTGGCGGCGCTGCCGTCCTGGTAGTAGTAGGGCATCTCCTGCACGGCCTTGCCGTCGGTGGTCAGCACCTGTGCGCCGTCGGCGGTCATCAGGTAGTGGCGGAAATCCATCGCCACCGAAGTACCGCGCCAGTTCAGCAAGTGGTTCCACATGGCCTCGGCGCCGTTCTTCGGCACCGGGAACGGGATGCCGCCAAAGGCTCCTTCCGGTACCGGGCCGGCGCTGCTGTCCACCAGCTTCGCGTTCTGCGCGTTCTTCAGGGTGTTGTCGTAGACCCATTGCGGCGCCGCGGCACTGCGGCGGGTCGGGTAGACGTCGATGCGGTAGGTCTCGGGGTAACGCTTGAACATGGCCTTGACACCATCGCTGAGCTTGTCGGCGTACTGGTCCAGGTTCTTCGCGGTGATGGTGAACAGCGGCTTGTCGGCGGCGAAGGGATCGCCGCGCTTGCCGCCTTCCTTGAACGACGGGTCCACCTTGGTGTAGCCGCCATCCCAGGCCGGGATGCTGCCGTCGGCGTTGCCGGCGCGCTCGGCGCCCAGCGGGGTCAGGCTCTTGCCGAGGTCGTCGACGGAAGCCGCCAGGGCCGGTTGCAGGCTCAGCGCGGCGGCGCCGACCAGGGCCAGGCAGAAGGTCTTGAGAGTGAACGGGATAGTCATGCGCAAGTCCCTCAGAAGGTGGTTTTCACGGAGAAGGCCAGGTAGTCCCGGTCCTTCAGCGACTGCTTGAAGGTGAAGTGCGATACGGAGTCGAGGTTGGTGTCTTCCGAGCCGTAGAAGTGCGTGTAGGTCAGGCCCAGGGTGACCCGGTCGAGATAGGTGGCGCTGACGCCGATGTTGAAGTCGCCGCCGTTGTCCGGTCCGAAGCTGCTGACCACCGCCGACTTGCCCATGGGGAAGTAGCTGATGCCCACCGGCACGCTGAGGTCGACGCCGGGGAACACCTGGCGATAGGTCGGGCTGTAGACCAGCTTGATGCCGACGCCGTCGTCGGTAGCGCCAGGGTCCAGCGCCGCCTGGTTCTTGGTGACGTTGAGCAGGCGGTTCCAGGCGATCTCGCCCACCAGACTGGCCTCGTTGGAAATGAACGACGGGCCGAGCGAGGCGAGCACGTTCAGGTTGACGTGGGCGGTGCGGCCCACCGCGTAGAGCGGGTTGTTGTCGTTGTCGGCGGCTACGCCGGGCAGCACGGTCTGGCCGTTGGAAACCAGCGGCATGTTCCAGCGCATGGAGGCTTCACCGGCGAAGCTGAACTCCTCCACCGTGGTGGCGAAGCTCGCACCCAGTGCACGGATGTCCTCCGGGTAGACCCAGTAGAACTGGCCTACCTCGCCGGTGGCGAAGTTCGGCCCGGTGGCGCTGGGCTTGAGGTACAGCTTGGGCGTCTTGTCGTGGTACTGGATGGCGTAGAGGCCGTATTCGACGGTTTCCGCGCTGTAGCGCAGCTGCAGGCCACCCTGCCCCGAGCTCTTGGCTTCCTTGTCGTTGCCATGGAAGAAGGCCGCCGGGCTACTCGGGTTGCCCCCCAGGAAGTCCGGGAAAGGCGCGCCGACGATCAGGCGTTCGGCCCCTTCGCCCAGCACATCGCTGACCGAGAAGTAGCTGCCGGCAGCGGGCAGGCGGGTCTCCTCCCACTCGAACTGGTAGAAGGCGCCGAGGGAGACGTCGTCGGTCAGTTGGTAGGTGGTGGACAGTTGGTTGACCGGACGGGTGATCTCCTTGAACTGGGTGTTCGGCACGGAGATGGCCTTGACCACATCCACCGGGGCCATGCCGCCAGCGATGCCGTTGGCGCCGAAGAACAGGCTCTCGCCCCAGATCAGGCCGTGGCGGCCCAGGCGTACCGAAGTGGCCCTGTCGGCCAGGGAGCCGTTCCAGTAGACGAAGGCGTCGAGAATCTCGCCGTCGCCGCCATGCAGGTGCCGGGTATCGTCGGTGAACTCGTTGTAGGCCACCGAGCGTGCGTTGGCGCGGGTCGGGTCGTCGTTGTCGTTGTCCTTCTGGTATTCGGTGTCGTACCAGGCGGCGCCGCTGACGCGGGCACCGAAATCGCGGTAGCCGATGTCCAGTTCGGAGAGGATGTCGAGACGGTTGGAGATCAGCCCCTTGTCGAAGGCGCGGTCGCCGTCGTCCTGGTTCAGGGCGACCTGCCCTTCGCTGAGCTTGCTGCTCTGGTCCTTCAGGCGCCAGGCGGAGCTGTACTTGAGCGTGTTGTCCCAGCGCAGACTCAGGTCCGGATTGCCGGTCTGGATCTCGAAGGCGTGGATGGAGGGGGCACCGCATACCAAAACCGCGGCGAGCGTCAGGGTGAACGGCGCACACCGCGATGCGGCGCTATAGCGTATAGCCATCGAACGAACCCTCTTATTGTTCTTGTTGGCGAACTTCTTGTGAGCCACCACCGGCCGGATCAAGGCAATCCGGACCGGTGCGGTCGAAATGCCGGAGTGGCATCGCTCGGCGGGATTGACCGGGCGACGGGCAAAGGTTGACGTGGCTCGTGGTCTCTGACTAATCGCTTGTCGGGATGCGACCTATCGTCAATCGCGATACCTGAGGGACGCAGAAGAGACACGCCTCGAGGCCCGGCGAGAGGTGTGAACCTTCACCAGGTACTCGGGCGCGTTGGGGACGGAAAACGGGAGGGAAACGGGGTATCGCGCGGCGATACCCTCACGCGTGGCTGTCGCCTGGCGGCGGGCGAAACCGAGCGCGGTCAGTCGTTGGCGGGGTCGTAGTCGTTCACATTGTTGACCTGGGAATGCAGGCGTCCCAGGAGCTCGATCAGCGTGTCCACTTCCTCGGCCGACAAGCCACTCAGCAACCGACGCTCGCGTTCGAGCGCGACCTTCAGCACTCGGCCATGCAGCTCATACCCACTGGCGGTAAGGCTCACGGTATTGCGTCGGGCGTCCTGCGGGTCCACCTGGCTGCTGACATGTCCGGCGGCTTCCAGTGTCTGCAGCGAGCGGCTGACCGCGCTCTTGTCCAGGCCGATCACCTGGCAGATGCGGTTGGCCGTGATGCCGTTCTCGACGGCCAGCATGGACAGCATCCGCCACTCCACCACGCCGATTCCGAAGTGCTTGCGATAGCACTGCGAGGCCCCTGTGGCGAGCTTGTTGGCGAGGAAGGTGAGCAGCGCGGGAACGTAGCGGGCGAGGTTCAGTTGCGAATCGGTGTGCATGGACAAAGCGCCTTACTGACGAGGTGCGAGATAAAATTGGTTGACACCGCAACCAATTACTCCGAGGATGGCCTCCATCGAAGCGGCGCGGGCATTCGCCCGCATGATATGCCGCCGCGCAACCACACAAAAATAATTATCAGGTCCTTGCCATGAACCACCTCGATTACGCCTACCCCTCCCTGCACTCCCGCCGCAGCGCCCTCCCCAACCCGGCCTCGGGCTGAGCCGGCACCCACACCGGGCTCTCACATTCCATTTTTTGCAATCACCACTTCAGTGTGGAGGGACGAGTCATGCTCCAGGTTCGTGTAACCCGAAAAACCCGAGAAGCCGAAGGCATCTGCTGCTTCGAGCTTTGCGCCGCCGATGGCGGTGAACTGCCGCCGTTCGAAGCCGGCGCCCATATCGATGTCCACATCGCTGCCGGGCTCACCCGCCAGTACTCCCTATGCAATCACCCGGAGGAGCGCCATCGTTACCTGATCGGCGTTCTCGACGACCCCGCCTCGCGCGGCGGCTCCCGGGCGATGCACGAGCAGGTGGTGCAAGGACAAACGCTCGAAATCAGCGAGCCCCGCAACCTGTTCGCCCTTGACCACCAGGGTACCCGGCACCTGCTGTTCGCCGGTGGCATCGGCATCACGCCGATCCTGGCGATGGCCTGTGAGCTGTCCCACCGGGGAGCGGACTTCGAGCTGCATTATTGCTATCGCTCGCAGGAGCGCGCGGCATTCATCGATCTGCTGCGGAACTCACCCTTTGCCGGGCGCGTGCACCTGCACGACGACAGCGGCGCTCAGGCGCAGAAGCTGGATGCCGCCACGCTGCTGGCCAATCCCGATGCCGGCAGCCACCTCTACGTCTGCGGCCCGGGCGGGTTCATGGGCTACATCCTGGGCGCCGCGGAAGACGCTGGTTGGCCGGAGGCCCAGGTGCACCGCGAGTTCTTCGCGGCGACGCCTACCGAGCATGGCGCGGATGCCCCCTTCGAGGTCGAGCTGGCCAGCAGTGGCAAGGTCTTCCATATCCCCTCTGACCGCAGCGTGTTCGAGGTACTGGACGAGGCCGGGATCGAGATCGAGACCTCCTGCGAACAGGGCATCTGCGGCTCCTGCATCACCCGCGTCCTGCAAGGCATCCCGGATCACCGCGACCAGTTCATGACGGCGGCCGAGCACGCGTGCAACGACCAGTTCACGCCGTGCTGTTCACGGGCCCGATCGCCACGCCTGGTCCTGGACCTCTGACCCCACTCCCACAACAACCACCGTGAGCCATGGAGACCACCATGAGTGCATCCGCTGCTGAATCCCTCGCCCATGACGCTGCCCCGTCCGTGCCCCGCTTCCCCCTGGACCAGTGGTACGTGGCGGCCCTGGGCTGGGAACTGAAGGACCAACCGCTGGGCCGCACCCTGCTGAACAAGCCGGTGGTGCTGTTCCGCACCGCCGATGGCCAGGTGGCGGCACTGGAAGACCGCTGCTGCCACCGGGCACTGCCGTTGTCCAATGGCACCCTGGAAGAACGTGGCGTGCGCTGCGGCTACCACGGGCTGCTGTTCAGCGCCGACGGCAAATGCCTGGAAATCCCCGGCCAGGACAAGCTGCCCAGCAAGGCCAAGGTGCCCGCCTACCACGTTCGCGAGCAGGACCGGATCGTATGGATCTGGTTCGGCAGCGAGGCGCATCCGCAGCCCACCTGCGAACCGCCGGTGTACGACGTGCACAGCAGCGGCAAGTACCTGTTCGATGGTGACGTCTACCACTACGACGCGCCCTACCAGCTCATCCACGACAACCTGATGGACCTCAGCCACCTGGGCTACGTCCACCTGCACACCATCGGCGGCAATGCCAGCATCCACATGAATGCGCAGATGAAGGTGGAAGAGATTGGCGATGTGGTGCGCGTGGTGCGCCATATGCCGGACTCGGTGCCGCCACCCACCTACACCGCCGCCTACCCGTTCAAGGGCAATGTGGACCGGTGGCAGGAAATCGAATTCCACGTCAGCCACCTGCGCATCTGGACCGGCGCGGTGGATGCGAGTACCGATGCCGTGGACGACCCCGAGCGTGGCGGTTTCCACATGCGCGGCTTCCATGGTGTGACCCCGGAAACGGACACCACCAGCCACTACTTCTGGACCATGGCCACCAACCCCAAGAGCGACCCGGAAGCGGTCAAGGCCAAGGTCATCGAGCAGACCATCCTGACCTTCGACGAGGACAAGGTCGTGGTCGAGGCCCAGTACCGGAACATGTGCCGTTTCGAAGGCCGTCCCCTGCTCGATATCCACGTCGACGCCGGCGCCAACCGCGCTCGCCGGATCATCGAACAGCTTCGCAACTCCACCCGTTGAGTGCACGGCGGGTGCTCCCGGCTGGAGGGGCTCCCGCTGACTTTATGTCGCTTCGCGCAGATCCCCTGCGCATTCAAGGAGGTCTCATGACTGGTAATCGTGGTGTCGTTTATCTGGGTCCGGGCAAGGTCGAAGTGCAGAAGATCGACTACCCGAAGATGCAGGACCCCCGCGGCAAGAAGATCGAGCACGGGGTCATCCTGAAAGTCGTTTCCACCAACATCTGCGGTTCCGACCAGCACATGGTGCGCGGCCGTACCACTGCCCAGGTCGGCCTGGTGCTCGGCCACGAGATCACCGGCGAGGTGATCGAGAAAGGCAGCGACGTGGAAAACCTGAAGATCGGCGACCTGGTTAAGGCCGTCGGGTTCGAGATCGCCTACCTGTCGCTGGACACCCCGCTGCACGAGCAGATCGCCGCCCTGCTGGGCGAGCCGGAAGTGGATTGCGCGGTCGACGCGGTGGGCTTCGAGGCCCGTGGCCACGGCCATTCCGGCGCGCAACACGAAGCGCCGGCCACCGTGCTCAACTCGCTGATGCAGGTCACCCGCGTGGCCGGCAAGATCGGTATCCCCGGCCTCTACGTCACCGAAGACCCGGGCGCGGTGGACGCCGCCGCCAAGATCGGCGCCCTGAGCATCCGCTTCGGCCTCGGCTGGGCGAAATCCCACAGCTTCCACACCGGCCAGACCCCGGTGATGAAGTACAACCGCGCGCTCATGCAAGCGATCATGTGGGACCGCATCAACATCGCCGAAGTGGTGGGTGTGCAGGTCATCAGCCTGGACGACGCGCCCCGTGGCTACGGCGAGTTCGATGCCGGCGTGCCGAAGAAATTCGTCATCGACCCGCACAAGACCTTCAGCGCCGCCTGACCCTTCGCAGTACCCCGACGCCGTGTCGTGACAGCCGCGGCGTCTGTCCCTCAAGGGGCCCTTCGGGGCCCCTTTCTTTCGGGGGAAATCCAGGAAGCAGCGGATGTAGGAGCGATTTCAATCGCGAAGGGCCGCCTAGCGGCCCGTGGCCCCCAATCGCGAATGAATTCGCTCCTACAAGAATTATTCATCTTCCAGCTCCACGAACCGCTCCAGGTCGATGACCTCCACGTTGATCCGCCCGACGGGGGTGGAGAACGCCAGGGTGGCCGCCAGGCGGCGCAGGTCGGCGGCCCAGAGCTATCAAAATCCTGCATGCCCCGCGACCAATATCATTCACTTCCCGGCACAAGCGGTGCCGCATACGGTGGCGTCCTGACAACAAGAGGCGCAACCAGCCATGTCCCGCATCCATGTTCAATGCAAAACACTCTTCACCGGCCTGGAGGACGAGGCGCGCGCCGATCAGTCCCTGATCATCGAGAACGGCGTCTTCAGCTACGTGGGTCCTCGTGCTAGCGCACCGCAACCGCTGCCGGGCGAAGCCATCATCGAAACAGGCGACCACTTCGTGATGCCCGGATTGGTGGATGTCCACACCCACATCATCTTCGGCAACGCCAAGAGCGAAGAGGACGTCGACATCCACGTGTCCCCCGAGTTTCGCGCCCTGCGTGGCCTGTTCTTCACCCAGCATGTCCTCGCGGCCGGTTACACCTCGGTGGTCGTTCCGGGTGACGCCGGGCAGTGCAGCATCGCCGTCCGCAACGCGATCAACGCCGGCATGTTCACCGGCCCCCGCCTTGCCGCCAGCAGCAATGTGATCTCCAACCGTCAGAGTCTCAACGACTGGTTCCCGAGCTGGGTCGGCACCCCGGAGTACTTCACCGGCCGGCTCTGCGTGACGCGCGAGGACCAGATCGCGGAGATCCGCCGTCAGGCCAAGGACGGCGTGGATATCATGAAGATCGCCATGGATGGTCCCCACATGCGGCCCAATGGCGAACACATCGCCGCCTTCACCCAGGATGAAACCAGGGCGATGGTCGACGAGATCCACCGTCTCGGGAAAAAGGTGGCGGTCCACGCCTATGGCAAGGAGGCCGTGCTTTACGCCGCGAAAGCGGGGGTCGATGTGATCTTCCACGCCTTCTTCATGGATGACGCCTGCATCGAGGCGATCCTCGAGTCCGGTAGCCATGTGGCGCCGACCTTCACCATGCTGGCGAACAACGTCGAGTTCGCCGAGGACTATGAGCCGTCGACGCGCTGCGGATACGCCGCCATGCAGCAACGGGTCATAGACGCCGGCTGCAGGAATCTACGACGTGCCCGTGATGCCGGCGTGCCCTTCATGACCGGCAGCGACAGCGGGTTCGCGATAACGCCCTACGGTGAGTGGCACGCCCGCGAGATCGAGATCCTGGTCGATTGGCTGGGGTTCACCCCTGCCGAAGCGCTGCGCGCGGCAACGTCGGTGTCCGCACGCCTGATGCCCGCGAACCAGCAGGTCGGTGCGATCGAAGTCGGAAGACGCGCCGACTTCATCCGCGTCGACGGGTCCCCGCTCGAGAACGTCGCCTACCTGCAGGAGCGCGAACGCATCAAGGGGGTGTATCTCGGCGGCAAGCGCATGGAGCCACAGGTGCCGGGCTACGACCCTTACAAGGTGACGGACTTCAACACGGTGAAATGGGCGGAGCTGCACACCCGGCAGCGAGCCGTCGAGATGGGCAAGCGCCCTGCCTCCGCCCATGACGCGCGCTGAGGATTCGACCATGCACAAACTGACACTCGAAACGGCGGAAACCATGGTGGATGTCGCGCTGGCGGAGGGGGACCGACTTGGTCTGCAACCGCTCTGCGTTGCGGTTTTGGATACCGGCGGACACCTGCTGGTTCTCAAGCGCAATGAGCACGCAAGCCTGCTTCGGCCGCAGATCGCCACCGGCAAGGCGGCCTCGGTGCTGGGCATGGGTTTTGGCGGACGGGAACTGGCTCGTCGCGCCGACTTGATGCCCGCCTTCTTCAACGCCCTGAGCGACCTCACGGGTGGGCACATGCTGCCCGTTCCCGGTGGCGTGCTGATCAGGAACTCCCACGGCGAAATCCTCGGCGCACTGGGCATCAGCGGTGACACCTCGGACAACGACGAGCTCTGCGCCATCGCTGGCGTGACAGCTACCGGCCTGACCTGTGATACCGGCGCCTCCTGAGGCCTTTACCCAATGATTCTGCAAGGAGAAAGAATGGACACGCAAAAGCTGGTCAATGAAGTTCTGGCCGCGGAAGAGGCTCGCCGGCGCGCCTTGATCGATGACAACGCCGCGAAGGTCGCCGAGGTTTTCGCGCAAGACCTCGTTTATGTGCACACCTCCGGGCTGATCCACGACCGTGACCAGTACCTGGCCTATGCGCGCGACGTGGTGCGCTACCTGAACGTCGAGCGCGAAGGCCTGGCTGTAAGGGTCTACGGCGACACCGCGGTGATGACCGGGTATCAGGTCAACACTCTGCAGAAGCGCGGCGAAGATGCCGTCGTGCGTGGCGAGGGGTTCGTGACCCAGGTCTGGGTCAAGGGAGCGAAGGGTTGGCAGATCAGCTCCTTCCACGGCAGCCGCCTCCAGGGCTAGGCGGCGCGACCCCGCTGCGAACCGAACGCACAAGAACAAGAAGAGGAACCGAGATGAGTGACAGGCCTGTAAAGATTCCCCTCGAACAAGACATCGTTGCGCCCAACTACCCCCGCAACTGCTGGTGGGTCGCCACCACGTCGGACAAGGTCGGCCGCGAACCCCTGGCGCTGACCATGCTGGAGATGCCGGTCGTGCTCTACCGGAAGGAAGATGGCAGCGTGGTTGCGCTGGACGACCGCTGCCCGCACCGCTGGTGCACCGCTTTCCTCCGGAAAGGTCGTGGGCGACAACATCCAGTGCGGCTACCACGGCTTCACCTTCGACTCGAAAGGCAGCTGCGTGCGGATTCCGTCCCAGGCACAGGTTCCGAGCCGTTGCCGGGTTCACGCCTACCCGGTGGTCGACCAGCCGCCCTTTGTCTGGGTGTGGATGGGGGATCCTGAAAAAATCGAGGCCGGGCCGCCAGTCGAGGCGCAGTGGCCCGCCGATCCGGGGTTCTCGTCCTGGCGTGGAGAGACCTTGGCCGAGGGTAACTACATGCTCCTGAAGGAGAACGTCCTGGACCTGACCCATTTCGGTTATGTGCATGCGACGACCTTCAAGATCACCGACTGGGTCAACCCGCCTACCGTCTCCGTCACCGACGAGCAGGTGACCTACCGCCAGGAGTTCATCGGCTGCAACCTGCCGCCGATGTTCGCCGAAGTCACGGGCTTCGGCATGCAGAAGAAGGTCAACCGATACAACTACGGCTCTTACGTTTCTCCAGCCATGAACATGGCGGCACTGGACATCGAAGACCCCGAGCCGGCCCCTGGCCAACGCGCCAACTACCAATTCAGGATCATGCACATCACCACACCGGAATCACCAACGCGATTCCGCTACCTGTGGTTCGGCGGCTTCGATATCCCCGACATGGATCCTGCAAAGCTGAAAATGTGCCAGGAGCTGACGGAACTGGGTTTCGCCGAGGACAAGGCAATCATCGAGGCTGTCCATAGCCGAATCATGCTGGACCCACGACATCTCGATTACCCCGAGATCATCGTGCAGACCGACCAGGCGGCGATCCAGGCCCGGCGCAAGCTCGCGGCTCAACTCGCCAAGGAACAGGGGTGCTGATGCTTCCCTTGCCTCGCTGGAAGCCTCGCCGTTTGCGGGTTCTGCGTTGTTCTTGGTCGGTTGCTGTTCTGGTTGTTCATCGGTTGCTGATGTTTTGGACGGACCATCACTGCGTGCGAGTGGCAGCTCGAAAACCATGGGCTCGATGGGTACCAGGACACCCAGCTTCACCAGGCGGTCAACGATCGACCTGACCTTCTGCCGGGATGGGGAGCCAGACTCATGACGACCGCGAATAGGCGCCACGTAGAGCACCTCCGATAGCATCTGCTCGCTGATCCGATGGGGTTGGCCGGCGATGCCGGTCCTGTAGTCCATGAACCGCCGGATCGCGCAATAGGACAGGAACAGGTCGCTTGGCTCCTCCACCAAGGCGCCCCACTCCGCGTCGTTGATCTGGAAGGACGGCACTCCTCACTCCTGCCCCACCAGCACGCGCTCAGCAGCGTCGACCAGCGTCTGGCCTTTCGCACACATCGCACGTATCAGGGTGATCATCTCCGGCAGGTGTTCGCGGTCCTGGCCGTCGATGCGCAAGTCGTCGAAGACGTTGCTGCAAATCTTGGCCACCGCCCCCATCCGCCCATCAGACCGCCGAAGGCAATCATCCGGGCCATGCCGTCGAGGCCTACCTGGTGGACGGCAAGCACGCCGTTGTGGTGTTGACCGGGAGCGGGGTGGTGAACTGGTCGAGCGTTGTGATCCGTTCGCCCAAGGGACTGTCAGCCACGCGGGGATATCTCGACAGCGGCAGCGCGGCCATCACCTGGTCCTCCGTGCCCCATGAGTTCCCGAGGCAGACCGGGGCGGTATAGGTCACCGGCAATGGGACCGTCCAAGCCAGCACTGCGGTTACCCTCAAGCACCCGTATCCCAGTGGCTTGACGCCTTCGTACCAGATCACCGGCCCGGTGCTATACGTGAGTCCGTCGCTGATTGGATACGGCGTAGGCGCCCCGACCAACGCCGGCTTCAATGCGCAGATTGCGGCAGCGGCCAGCAGCACGCTGATCACCAATGCCACCACCCAGGACCCTTGGTGGACGGCGTCGGCGAACACGCTGTGACGATGCGGTGATGTGAAAAGAAAAAAGCCCCTCGTTTGAGGGGTTCCTCTTCACAAGTTCAGCTTTTCGAATATTTTCGCCGAGCCGAGGTAACTGAGGTGCACTGGATCTCGGTATACGGGGGCGTTGTCGATGATGGTGTTGCAGATGTTGCCGGAACAGATCGCGTCTTGCAGGTAGACGATCTTGAAGTCGTATTTCTTCTGGAGATCGGTCAGTACTGCATTGAGCACCTTGGAACTGTTCGCATGGTAGGTCATGCTGAATGTGCAGTTCTCCTGGCCGCCAATGAAGAACCTGCCGCTAATCTTTTTCTCCATGCAATTCAATAGGCCGTTGTCGACTGGCGGTGGCGGGAAGACGACCGATATTTCCTTGTGGTGTTCTTTCAGTGCTTTCAGGATTAGGTCGAAGTCTCGGGTGAATTTTTCACGACTTGTCGGTTCGACGACGAACTCCTCGCCTCTTTCAGAAAGCATATTAAGTTTGCCGTTCGTGTAGCCTACATAATTGGCGGCAAGTATTACTTTCGTGATGTTTTTGTCTTTCTCGATATAGCTGAGGACGTCTTTGTTGAACTGGATGCATTGGCGCGATGTTTCATCCCCATTTGCGTAGGTCGGGATGTACGGAGAGGTACCAATGAATGGCGCACAAGCCGAGCGCGTCGCCTGCGTTAGGTCTAACCCTTCGGACTTCCTCAGGCCTTCCACGATGTGCATGGCGAACGAATCGCCCCATACCACAGTGTTTGGGTTATTGCTGGTCTTGCATACAGGCTTGGCGAACTGGGCGTAGCAAGATCCATGAAGACCGTAGTTGATGCGGCGCATGTAGGCGAAGCCAGATTCGCTATTGTCATGGAGCACCACCGCCGTTTGGACGCCTGCAATCAGGATGCCCACCGAGGCCAGCGAAACTGCCAGCTTGCGCGTAGAGGTCTTGCTGCCCCGGAAGGGCTCCTCCACCGTTCGGTACATCAGGTAGGCCAGCGTAATCGTCAGGGCGACGGTGAAAACGCGGACACTGGCAGGCACGGCCTCGATGTAGAGGTTGTTCATGAAAACGATGATCGGCCAGTGCACCAGGTACAGCGAGTAGGAAATGTTGCCGAGGAATACCAAGCCGGTCTTCGGCGCGAGCCGTTCGAAAAGGGCGCTGCGGCCAACCAGGATCGAGACGGTCGCCAGGCAGACAATCGCGGCATCAGCGCCGGGGTGGGCATGCCCGGTCCTTACGAACGGCAGGATCGCCAGGGCAGCAAACGCCGGCAACAGCAGCGCGCGAGCGCAACGGATGGCCGTGGGGTTCGTGGCCAGCAGCGCGCCTAGGGCGCCGATCAGCAGTTCCCATGCACGAGTGGGTAGCAGGTAAAAGGCGGTGGAGGTGTCCTTGGCTGCGATGTAGACGCAAGCGACCAGACTGATGGTTGCCAGTATTGCGAGCACATGGCGCCAAGCCTTTATTGGCGTGAAGGCCAGGATGGCTGGGAACAGGATATAGAACTGCTCCTCGATCGCCAGGGACCACATATGCAGGAGTGGCTTCGACGCCGCTGCTACGTCGAAATACCCGACTTGGTTCCACAACACGAAGTTGATCGAGAAAGTGAGGGCGCCGACAACCTGGCTGGTTACCGTTGCTGCTTCTACCGAGTTGAGGAAGTAGGCAGAACCTATGACTGTGAAAAGGACCGTTACATAGGCGACCGGAAGAAGGCGCTTTACACGGCGCAGATAGAATTCTTTGAAAGAAAATTTACCTGAAACGATCTGTTTACTGATAATCCCGGTGATCAAGAAGCCGGAAATAACGAAGAATATGTCTACCCCGAGGAAGCCATTCTTAAACCAAGTAGCACCGATATGTTCGAGTACCACTAGGGAAACTGCGATCCCTCGCAGAGCTTGTATGTCTGATCTGAATCCGCTCATTTCCTAACCATCGATAGCCCCAGCAAAAGCGAGATTCTATACGTTCGCGCATTCAGCCGGGAGCCAGTTCCATCGATTCCGCGTCAACCCCAGCCCGCCTTGAGCGGGCTTTTCTTTCTGGAGACTTCCATGGCTCGGCTTACTGCATCCCTAGCGGGCGGCACGAACGTGCTCGCCTTCCTGGACATGCTGGCCTGGTTGGAGGGCACTGATCATCCACGCCAGCCCACCAAGGATCAGTGCTACGACGTGATCCTCGGCGGCGCAAGCTTCACCGGCTACGCCGATCACCTCCGGCGTCTGGTCGACCTGCCGCGCCTGGGTATCAAGTCCACGGCCGCCGGCCGGTACCAGCTCCTGTCTCGGTACTGGGACTCCTACCGCAAGTCGTTGAAGCTCGAGGGCGGCTTCCCGCCGGAGAACCAGGACCGGGTGGCAATCCAGCAGATCCGCGAGCGCCGAGCCCTAGCTGACATCAAGGCCGGGCGCATCCCGCATGCGATCAACAAGTGCTGGAGCATCTGGGCCAGCCTGCCCGGGGCAGGGTATGGCCAGAACGAACATTCATTGGACGACCTGCTGGCGCACTACGTGGCGGTGGGCGGGAGGTTGGCATGAGCGGATTTACCAGGCTGTCCGCGGTGCTGGAGGATGCAGACGGCAAGCTGTTCTTCGGATGCCCTGGCTGCAACATGCTGCATGGTCTCAACGTCCTCAATGGACTCAAACCCGACTGGACCTGGAACGGTGATGCTGAGAAGCCGAAGTTCTCGCCCTCGGTTCTGGTGACTTACCGCTGGGGGCCGGAGCAGGCCGAGGTGCGCTGCCACTCCTTCGCCCGGGAGGGGCGCATCGAGTTCTTTAGCGACTGCACCCACGCCCTGGCCGGGAAAACGGTCGACCTACCCTCGGTGGAGGACTACTGATGGCCTGGCTTAATCCTATCCCGGCCTGGTGCTGGCTGCTGGCCGTGCTGCTGGTAGGCGGCGGACAGCAGATGAGGGTGTGGTGGGCCGAGACGGATGGAGCCCAAGCGAAAGCTGAGCTGGCCGACTACCGGCTGCAGGTCTCCGAGCGTGACCGGCGCGCCGACGCCAAGGCCAGGACCGAAGAGCAACGCCGCCAGCAGGCGGCCGATGAGGAAGACCGGAATGTTCGTGAAACGCTTGAACGCGCCGAGAGCCACGCTGCTACTGCTGAGTCTGCTGCTGGCGGCATGCGCGGTGAGATCGCCAGACTGCGCGCCGGCCGGGCAGCAACCTGCGGTGCCATCGCTGCCCAGCAGCGCCAGGCAGGAGAGTCTGCCATCGTGGTGCTCGGGGGACTGCTTGAAGAAGCTGGCCGAATGGCGGGAGACCCGCGGCAGCGCTTGAGCGAAGTCGAATAAGGGGGCTGGCCTGCGAGGCCGTCTCGGATCGGATAAGGGGAGGTGGATAGTTGCCCAGAACGGGCGAGGAGGGGGTAAAAATGGTTCCAGAACTGACCTGTGTACACCAGTATCCATGCGGCATACAGACGGACAGATGCGACAGATGCGACAGATGCGACAGATGCGACAGAGTAATGGGACGCGAGCGTTGCTCCAGCCAGCGTAATAGCTGAATTTCATAATCGGATTGCAAATCCGTGTACGCCGGTTCGATTCCGACTTCGGCCTCCATCTAAAAAGCCTCGTAGATCATCGATCTACGGGGCTTTTTTCTTGCTCTGCAGAAAGTGCATTGGCGAAGAAACAAGGCATTACCTGGCTTCAGCCCTGGTCATGGCCTTCTGCGGCGCGATGGTGATCTACATCCTGGACGGCAAGGTGCGGATCGAGCCGCGCCCCTGACCACTGGCAGGCCTGCTGGCGCTGTTCGCCGCCGGCGTGTGGCGCTGCCGTGGCAACCTGGCTGCACTGCTGGATTACCCCCAGGCTGGGACGGCAAGGAGCGGCGTCAGGCTCACAAGTGACGGCATACTGCCTGTCCACTCACGACAGGAGGTTGCCATGCAATTTAAACAGTTCACAGAGGAAGAGGTCAGGCTTGTCCGCCATGCTACCCACGACACACACAACCTTCTTGGTCGAGCAAAGACTATTCTCCAAAAGATCAAGTCGGTCTTTGACTCTGAGTATGCGAAAGAAGAGTGGGGAGTGAACTTCGACCTTCAGAACGACGGTAACGTGGCAATCGATACACCCTACGGGGAGGCCAGAATTCGCTTGGTCTTTTCCGTTGACGAAAAGGGCAGCAGATGCCAGTGCCTGGTCGAAAAGGTGGAACTCAATCGTCAAGACCAGAAGGAGTGGATACCAGTTTGGGCGATCTGGGTAACCGAGTTGGGGGTATTCCCGGGGAGTGAAATCGCGCCTCCAATGCCAACATTCGGCAACAGCAATGGCTATGCGATGCTAGCGCTTTCCATCCTTTACGCTGTTGCTCGCGGACCTGAGAAGTAGGTCTCGCTCAACTACGAGCCCCGCCCAGTGCGGGGCTTTTCGTTTGTGAGGTAACACATGGCGCTGACCAAGAAGCGGCGCCTGTTCGTCGAGGAATACCTGGTCAATCTCAACGCGACGCAAGCGGCGATCAGGGCCAAGTGCAGCAAGAACCGCGCGACGGAGATCGGGTACTGCGGGTTTCCTGGCCGATGCTGCGCAACCGCTGGGACGACGCCCGTGCAAGCGCCGCAGCGGCGGCCGACGAACGCGGCGAGGCGGAACTGGCCGATCGCATTCGTCAGTTCCAGTTCCGGGATATCAGGCCGAAAGCGGCCAGCGAGATCCGCGACGTGGCCGATGCCAGCGTGCTTCTCGGTCATAGCAAGGAAGAGATCACGGAGCGCGTTTACCGCCGTGTCGGTGCCGTTGCGAAGCCGTCGAGGTGATGGAAGTTATGGGACGCGTCCCAAAACTATCCGCCAAGCGTACTTTCGCAAGGAATGAAAAAAGCCCCGTAGATCGATGATCTACGGGGCTTTTTAGATGGAGGCCGAAGTCGGAATCGAACCGGCGTACACGGATTTGCAATCCGCTGCATGACCACTCTGCCATCCGGCCTAAACGATGACGCCGCTATCGGCGGCGGCGTCGCGTGAAACTGGAGCGGGAAACGAGACTCGAACTCGCGACCCCGACCTTGGCAAGGTCGTGCTCTACCAACTGAGCTATTCCCGCTTTGTCGTGTTGACGGGCGCCATTCTATAGATTCACGAACAGCCGTCAACCCCTTGATTCAAAAAAGCTTTATTTTTCCTTTGGGTCCGCCCGCAGGTGCGGCCAGGCAGCCAGCAGGTAGTGCAGCATGGACCAGAGGGTCAGTGCCGCAGCCAGGATCAGCAGGAAATAACCGATACCCACCCAGAGGTTGAGCAGCGGCGGGTTGGCCAGCAGGATGACCAGGGCCAGCATCTGCGCCGCGGTCTTCCACTTGCCGAGATTGGATACCGCTACATGAGCGCGCGCGCCCAGTTCCGCCATCCATTCGCGCAAGGCGGATACCACGATCTCACGACCGATGATGGTAGCCGCCGGCAGGGTCAGCCAGAGGTTGTGGTGCTCTTCCACTAGCAGGACCAATGCGACCGCCACCATCAGCTTGTCCGCCACCGGGTCGAGGAAGGCGCCGAAGGGCGTGCTCTGCTGCCAGCGCCGCGCCAGGTAACCATCGAACCAGTCGGTAATCGCGGCGATGGCGAAGACCACGCTGGCTGCCAGGTAGCTCCAGGAGAACGGCAGATAGAACAGCAGAATGAAGACGGGAATGAGCAGTACGCGAAGAACGGTGAGGAGGTTTGGAATATTCATCGTTACGGCTGGTTCTGAAGGAATGCGGCATTCTACTCGCTGTGCAGGGCCGCATAAATCGACTCAGCAAGCTTTTTGCTGATCCCGGGCGCCTTGGCGATTTCCTCGATGCTGGCGCGGTTGAGCTCCTGCAGCCCGCCAAAGTGCTTGAGCAGCTCCCGACGGCGCTTGGGCCCTACTCCCGCCACCTCTTCCAGGCTCGAGGTACTCCGCGCCTTGCCACGCCGCGCACGGTGCCCAGTGATGGCAAAACGGTGCGCCTCGTCGCGGATCTGCTGGATCAGGTGCAGTGCGGGGGAGTCCGCCGGCAAGGTGAATTCGTGGGCAGCGTCGTTCAGGTAGAGGGTTTCGAAACCGGGCTTGCGGGTTACACCCTTGGCGACGCCGAGCAGGATCAGCTCCGGTACCGCCAGCTCCCGGAGGACTTCCTGGGCCATGGCCAACTGGCCCTTGCCACCGTCCACCAGCAACACGTCGGGCAGCTTGCCCTCCCCGTCCTTCAGTTTGCTGAAGCGCCGCGACAGCGCCTGGTGCATGGCCGCGTAGTCGTCGCCCGCGGTGACGCCTTCGATGTTGTAGCGGCGATAGTCGGACTTCAGGGCGCCTTCGGGCCCGAACACCACGCAGGACGCCACGGTGGCCTCGCCGCTCGAATGGCTGATGTCGTAGCACTCCAGACGCTGCGGCGCCTCGTCGAGGCCCAGGGCTTCGGCGAGGGCCTCGAAACGCGCGGCCGTGTGCTGCCGATTGGCCAGCCGCGCCGTCAGGGCTTGCTCGGCGTTGGTGACCGCCAGCTGCTGCCAGCGCGCGCGAGTGCCACGCACCCGGTGACTGATGTCCAGCTCCCGACCGCGCAGTTCGGCGATGGCGGCGATGAGGGTCGGGAAGTCTTCATGGGTCGTGTTGACGATCAGTTCGCTGGGCAGGTCCCGTTCCTGGTTGCCCAGGTAGTACTGGCCGATGAAGGCCACCAGTACGTCGGCGCCCTCTTCTTCTATCGCGACCTGGGGGAAGAAATTCTTGCTGCCGAGCACGCGTCCGCCGCGCACGCTGATCAGGTGCACGCAGGCGCCGCCCGGCGTGGCGAAGGCGGCGATCACATCGATATCGCCGGTGCCGCCCTCCATGCTCTGCTGGTCCTGCACGCGGCGCAGGATGGAAATCTGGTCACGCAGTTCAGCCGCACGCTCGAAGTCCAGGCGCATGGCCGCCTCTTCCATGCCGCTGGAGAGTTCCTGGGACAGTGCATTGCTGCGCCCCTCCAGGAACATCACCGAGTGGCGCACGTCTTCGGCGTACTCGCCCGGCTCCACCAGCCCCACGCATGGCGCCTTGCAGCGCTTGATCTGGTATTGCAGGCAGGGCCGTGTGCGGTTCTTGTAGTAGCTGTCCTCGCACTGGCGAACCAGGAAGGCCTTCTGCAACAGATTGAGGCTCTCGCGGATGGCACCGGCACTGGGATAAGGGCCGAAATAGCGCCCCTTCTGCTTCTTCGCGCCACGGTGGATACTCAGCCGGGGGAAATCGCCGTCGCTGAGATGCACGTAGGGGTAGGACTTGTCATCCCGGAGCAGGATGTTGTACGGCGGCCGCCATTCCTTGATCAGCGTCTGCTCCAGCAGCAGCGCCTCGGTTTCGTTGGCGGTGATGGTGGTCTCGACCTGGGCGATCTTCCCCACCAGGGCGGCGGTCTTGGGTGCCAGGCCGGTCTTGCGGAAGTAGCTGGCGAGACGCTTCTTCAGGTTCTTCGCCTTGCCCACATAAAGCAGCTTGCCGCCCGCATCGAACATCCGGTAGACACCCGGACGACCGCTGCAGGCGGCAAGGAAAGCACTTGCGTCGAAGGAGTCGGACATCTTAGCTGACGGCGTCTACCATGCCGTGCCGAACCGCCAGCAGTACCAACTCCACGTCGCTGGAAATCGAGAGCTTGTCGAAGATGCGATAGCGGTAGGTGTTCACTGTCTTCGGCGACAGGCAGAGCTTGTCCGAAATGCTCTGCACCTTCTGGCAGTTGGCGATCATCAGGGCGATCTGAATCTCCCGTTCGGAAAGCAGGTCGAACGGCGAACCATTGGACTGCGGCTGGAAGGACTTGAGCGCCAATTGCTGGGCGATCTGCGGACTGATGAAACGCTGGCCGGCAAAGACCTGGCGGATCGCCTGAATCATCTCTTCCAGGGCGGCGCCCTTGGTCAGGTAACCCGCCGCACCGGCTTGCAGCAGCCGGGTCGGGAAAGGGTCTTCCTCGCAGGCGGTCACCGCCACCACTTTCATGTCGGTATGGCTGCGCAGCAGCTTGCGAGTGGCTTCAAGGCCACCGATGCCGGGCATCTTGACGTCCATCAGGACGACGTCAGGCTTGAGCTCCCGCGCTTTCTTCAGGGCTTCCTCGCCGCAATCGGCCTGGCCTACTACCTGCAGGCCATCTACATCGGCCAGCATGCGGGTAATCCCCGTTCTCACCAGATCGTGGTCATCGACCACCAGCACCCTAATCAAGCCACACCTCTCAGTGCATCGCGCGCTACCGCGGCAGCAAGCTTGTTCAAATGAAGCTCACATTAGCAAATGACCGGAAAATGACCTAGCGCCAGATGCAGCCAGCGTCAAAGTGGCAGCGCCAAATTTTCAACCGAAAGGACTGGACGCGACGAATAACGAGGGAATTTTACGAGAAGTACATTTATTAAAAACAACAGCTTACACAGCTTTAATCATGTTAATTATCACCAAAAGCAAGCAAGGAAAGCGAGGTGTCCCTGTTACGCCAGGGACACCCTCGTGCCTTTCAGGACGCCGCGCTCCAATCGTGGTCGACGTGGTTCAAGGTTGAGAAGATGTGCTGCGCTCCGGTCAACGCCGGTGCCATGGTCCAGCGCTGGTAGCTGTCGTTGCCCATGCGCACCAGGCCGGTATGGCTGGTCAGGTCCCGATCGACCTCGGGGTCCACGTCATAGAAGCCCAGGCTTACCCGCACCGCCTCTATGTCGTCCGGATCGCCGGTGAGGAACTGCCAGCCCTCTCCCAGATGATATTTCTCGACATAGGCCCTCAGTACCTCAGGGGTATCCAGTAGCGGCTGCAAGGTAATGGAGTGCATGTGGACACTGCGCCCCGCCCTGTCCCCCAGCAACTGCTGGAACTGCCGCAGGTTGGCGGTCATGGTCGGGCACTTGCCCGTGCACTGGGTGTACATCATGTTGAAGGTCACGACCTTGCCGCGAATGAGGTCGTCGTAGAACTTCACCTTGCGTCCTTCATGGGTGTAGAGCGTGACATTGGGGAAAGGCACAGCCCCGGCGGCATGCGCCGGAGCGGCCTGCAGCATGTCGCCATTGCGGGTCGCGGCCCAGCCCGCCAGCAGGGCGGCCGCGCCGCCGAGCCCCGCCAGCATATTTCTGCGCGTATTCATGGTGATTGCTCCTCCGCCGGCGGCCTCAGACGATGTCCCAACGCAACATCATGGCGTGGTCCTCGTGGATCAGGTTGTGGCAGTGCATGGGGTACTTGCCCTTGTAGTCACGAAAGCGCAGGAAAATCCGCAAGGTGGTGAACGGCTCGACCACATAGACGTCCTTGCGACCCTGCTCATGGGCCGGGATCGGGACGCTGACGCCCTTGACCAGCTTCTGCAGTATTCGCCCTTCCTCGAAGTGGATATGGATGGGGTGGCTCCAACCGTCGTTGACGTTGGACAGCTCCCAGATCTCGTAGCCACCCTTGGGTATCTGCGCCCGGGGGACGTTCACGTCGACGAACTTGGCGTTGATCGCCCACATGCCCTTGTCACGCTCGAAGATCCAGCGGCGTACCGGCGCCGCGGCGATCTCGGCCGGGGTGATCACTGGCAGCGGCCGCAAGCTGGCGGGCACGCGACTGAGGTCCTGGGTGGGTGGATAGCGGTCGACGATGATCTTCAGCACTCGATCACCGGGTTCCTTGACGTCCTTGGGCAGCCGGGTCTCCACCTGGCGCATGCGGTTGACCAGGTACAGCTGGGTGCCGATCACGTACTTGGAGAAGTCCACCACTATGTCGGCGCGCTCGGCCACGCCCAGGGTCACGCTGGTCTGGTTGAGCAAGGGCGCCGGCAGCAGGTTGCCGTCGTTGGAGATGTAGGTGAACTTCTGCAACACATTGGTCGGCGTCACCAGGGCCAAGTTGTAGAAGCGGCTCGGGCCGGTATTCAGCAAGCGGAAACGGTACTTGCGCGCCGCGACCCGCAACACCGGCTCGATGCGTCCGTTGACCGCGACCTTGTCGCCAAGCACGCCTTCCGGGTGGACCTGGTCATAGAAGAGCCGGCCGCTGGCGTCGAAACGCCTGTCGTTGAAGTTCAACGGATAGTCGTAGGGATGGCTCGGCAAACGCAGCGCAGTGGGGCTTGGGTCGGCTTCATTACCGGAATCCACTTCATCGAAGATGTAATAGAACCCCGCCAGGCCGAGGTAGAGGTTCGGCGCGGTGAAGTCCAGGGTGTGGTCGTGATAGAAGAGCGTCCCCAGTGCCTCGGTGGGATCGCCCTTGAGATCCTGGCGCGCCTCGAACCCGGCCTTGACGTTGGAGTAGAGGTGATCCTTGAAGCGACCCTTGGCCGTCAGCGTCGGACCGTACTTGTTGGGGCTGTAGTAGTCGCCCGGGAAGCCATCGCTCTCCGACCCGCAATGCAGGTTGTGCAGGTGGGTGGATATCTCCGGGGTGCCGAAGCCGACGTGGTTCTGCGGCAGCTTGTTATGGATGCGGCAGATCAATGGGCGCCCGTAGCGCGCGAAGAAGGTCGCGCTGGGCATGCTGTTGTCCGGGTTGCTATTGGTCTGGTAACCCCAGATGCGCTGCGGTGGGTAGGACGGGCTGTACACCCAGTCGTTGCGCTCGACCGCGCTGATCTCGTAGAGCAACGCGCCCGGGGCGAACTGCGCCCAGCGCTGGTGGGGGCTGCGCCCCGCCTCGCCACCGGCGACGTTGGCCGCCTCCGTAGGTACCGGACTCAACGACGAAACAGCGCCCGCCGGATTCACCTGGGTGGGCAGTTCATGGGCCCAGGGCACCGTGGGTGGACTGGGTGGAAACACTGGAATCGCGGTTTCGGCCCGGGCCCTCGTCGTGGTTGTCATCAGCAGCGGCGCCGCCATGGTCGCTGCCGTCAGTTTGAGAAACTTCCTTCTCCCCTCGCCGTCGACCGAGTCCTCCGGCCGACCTGTCGCGTGCTCGCAGTCAGGGCGTTTCATGACTATCTCCAGTTGCTGGCCCTCGACACCGGCTGGATGCCTTATGGCATCTCTGTTGGAAAACGCGCCGACGAAGGTATGGGCTGATTGAGCTTTCGCTCGTTTTGTTTAGCGCCGCAGAACGTCAATAAGCTGACTTAAGAGCAGATGTATCAAAATGTAAATGCCACACAGTCAAGGTATTGGCACGCCCGTCGAAAGCCCAAAGAAATGGCAGAAAAATGACGGAGAAAGGATGGAAAACGCCTGAAAACGCGGCATTGAGAGCGGATGGCGCCCAATCGACAGGAGGTTGGCGCGATTGCGCAAGCGCGAGGTAAAGAAGGCCTTTAGCGTTCTTTATCAGAACTATCTGACAGGCCACTTCCTTTCTGCCGACACCAGGGTCCCCGGGGTGTGGCCGAACAGGCTCAGGCATTGCTAGAGTGCGCCCGATCACCAGCCTTCAAGCCCAGGCCTCCGGGCGACAGCCAACACATCGATTCGCCATGCGCCCTGCCAGTACAAGTGCCGCCTTCGTCAGTCACGTCCTCAGCATCGCCGTCCAACAGGGTTGCGACGAGGACGCCCTGTGCCGGCAGGTGGGCCTGTCCAGGACCCAGCTCGCCGATCCCATCCAACGCATCCCCATGCGCCAGCTGCGCGACTTGATGGCACTGGCCAGCGAGGCCTGCGGCCAGGCACATTTCGGTTTGCTGGTGGGGGCCACCGTGCGGCCCGGCACCTACGGCTGCCTGGGCTACGTGGCCATGACCAGCAACACCCTGGGCGATGCCATGGGCATGATCCGGCGCTTCGGCAAGATCGTCTTCGACAGCCCCTCGAGCCAGACACGCATCGCCATGGACGGCGAGCGTGTGACGATCGAGGACTGTCGCATCACCGAACTGGAACCCTACAGCGCCCTGCTGCAAGAGGCGGTACTCATCGGCTGGACCGCGTTCGGCCGCTGGTTGATCGGCACGAACATGCCACCGCTGGAAGTCCATATGCGCCATGCCGCGCTGGGCGCCCCCGAACACTACGAGCGTTTCTTCGGCTGCCCCGTGCAGTTCAACAGCCACATGAACGGCCTGGTATTTCCCGAGGAGATGCTGCGCGCCCCGGTGCTGGGCGCCGATCCACGCACCCACCGGAGCATGCTGCTGGAGGCCGACGTCCAGCTCGGGCGCTCCTATGCGCCCTACTCCGTCATCGCCCGGGTGCGCGCCTTTCTCGTCGAGGCATTGCCCAACGGCGACGCCAGCCTGGAAAGCGTCGCCCGCCATCTGGCCATGTCGCCACGCACCCTGCAGCGCAAGCTGGCGATGGAGAACGAGAGCTTCTCCCTGGTGCTTGAAGCCGTGCGCATGGAACTGGCCGATCACTACCTGCGCTGCACCGAATCCAGCGTCATGGATATCTCGCTGATGCTCGGCTATTCCCAGGCCAGCGCCTTCAGCCATGCCTTCCGCCAGTTCCGTGGATTGTCGCCGGCGGACTACCGCAAGTTCCTGGCCATGGCCGAGGATAGCTGAGCACCAAGTTGTCGCCTTACAGCACGCGACCCGGCGCCTTGCCGAAGGCTCGCCCTGGGCCCAGGGGTTAGCCTGCCTCCGACAACAACAAGGAGGCAGTATGCCCAACGCAATTGTCTACGCCGTCCCCCTGTTCATTCTCCTGCTGGTGGTGGAAATGCTCTGGGGTGCCTGGCGTCATAAACAGACCTTCGCCTTGAGCGACACGCTCTCGAGCATCTCCCTCGGCCTCAGCGGCCAGGTGGTCAACCTCTTCGTCCGGGTACTGAACTTCGGCGTCTACGTACTGGCCTACCAATACCTGGCGCTGTTCGAGCTGGACACCTCGCAGTGGTGGGTCTGGGCCATCGGCCTGATCGGCTACGACTTCTGCTACTACTGGCACCACCGTATGGGCCACGAGGTCAATCTCCTCTGGGCGTCGCACGTGGTCCACCACTCCAGCGAGGAGTACAACTACGCCACCGCCATGCGCCAGACCAGCACCGGCTTCCTGAGCAACTGGGTGTTCTACTGGCCGTTGGCGCTGATCGGCATCCCGCCGACCGTGTTCGTGATCGCCGGCGCCGTGGTCCTGGGCTACCAGTTCTGGGTCCACACCCGCCACGTCGGCAGCCTCGGCTGGTTCGACCGCTGGTTCTGCTCGCCCTCCAACCATCGCGTTCACCATGGCCAGAACGCCTACTGCGTGGACCGCAACTACGCCGGCGTGCTGATGATCTGGGACCGCATGTTCGGCACCTTCGCCGAAGAGCGCCCGGAGTCGGAAGAGCCGATCATCTACGGCATCCACGGCCAGCTGAAGACCTTCGACCCGCTGCGCGCGAACTTCCACAAGTACGGCGACCTCTACGCCGACTTCCGCCTGGCGGACAACTGGAAGGACCGCATCAAGGTCTGGTTCGCCCGCCCCGGCTGGCGCCCCGCCGCCGCCGAACGGCTGGACCCGAAGAAGCCCTACGACATCGCCGAGTTCCGCATCTACCGGCCGCGCATTTCCACCGCCACGTCCATCTACTGCGTACTGCAGATGTTGCTGCTGATGGTCCTGGGCCTGGGCCTGCTCGCCTTCGCCGCGCAGATGCCGCTGACCTGGAAGTTGCTCGGCGCCGCCTGGGTCCTTGCCACCGTCTGGATCATGGGGCGCACCCTGGAAAATCGTCCCGGCCATGCACGCTGGCAATGGTTGTGGCTGTTCTCCCTGAGCGTGCCGGCGCTTATCGTGCACCAGCACTGGGGCCTGCCGCCGACCTGGGCCGCCCTCCTGGCACTGCCCCTGCTTGGTGTCCTGGCGTTCGCACTCCTGCGAGCCGTGCGTCAACTGCAGCCTGTGGAGGCCTGAGATGGTCCAGAGCGTCATCTGTGAGCTGTTGCTGTTCGGTGCCTGCCTCCTGGCGGTCACCCTCAGCCTGCGCGCGGGCCATTACTGGCGGGGCCTGGGGCTTGCGCTGATCGGCCTGGCGGCGCTGCTCGGCGCCTTTCACTATGCCGGCATGGAAACGGTCAAGCCCTTGCACCAGGCGGCGTCGAGCCTCTCCGGGCGAGTCAGCCTGCTGCTGATCGCGGCGGCCAGCCTGGTGGGCCCGGCGCGAAACGCACTGCTGCTGGCCCTGGCGGGCGTGATGCTCTGGTTACCCGCGCAAGCCGCACTGGCCGGCAACGTCCTGGCGCTGATGGTAATCGCCTGGAAAGGCCGCTCGCGCCACTGGCCGCTGGCAATCGCCGGCTGTCTGCTGTTCATGGCCGCCGGACTCCTGGTGGGCACCCAGGGCGAGTGGCTGGGGATTCCCCGGCTGGACCTCTTCCACCTGACCCTGGCGCTGGCCGTGGGCTGCTGGCTGCTCGCGGGCGGGCCACCGCTGCGGCAACAAGCAGAGCCAAGAACCCCGATGCGCCTGGAAAAGGAGGGCTGAGCGCAGCGGGCCGCGCGACAGTTCCAACCCCGCTACCAACGGCGTCCACGCCCGGAGCACCGGGCGCCGCCGACCAAAGACAAACACAACAATAAGCAGTCTCTGGAGTAAAACCCCATGCAATCCAAATCCCGCAAGCGCTGCTTGCAGGCGGCGCCTGCTATCGCCTGCGTTTTGCCTCTGATGCTTTCCGGTCAAGCCAAGGCCGTGGAATTCAGCTTCCTCGACAACGAAGTCAATGGCTCACTGGATACCACCCTTTCCTACGGCACGCTGTGGCGCGTCCAGGGCCAGGACCGCACCAACAACGACGTCAACAGCAACGATGGCAACCGCAACTTCAACACGGGGCTGGTTTCCGAGGTCTACAAGATCACCTCGGACTTCGAGGCCACCTACCGCAACTACGGCGTCTTCGTCCGCGGCTCGGCGTTCTATGACACCCGCATCATGGACCACCGCAACGACTACTACGACAACAACCGGCCGCCCCAGCCCAGCCAGAACTACCCCCGCGACGACCGCTTCACCAGCGAGACCCGGGACACCGCCGGGCGCAGCGCGGAAATCTACGACGCCTATCTCTACGGCAACTGGGACGTCGCCGATATGCCGCTGACCGCGCGCATCGGTCGGCAGGTCTTCAACTGGGGCGAGGGGCTGTTCTACCGGGGCGGGATCAACACCACCAACCCGGTGGACTCCGCGCGCTTCCGCCTGCCCGGCTCCGAACTCAAGGAAGTCCTGCTGCCGGTGGAAGCGGTCAACTTCAATATCGGCCTCACCGACAACCTGGCGATGGACGCCTTCTACCAGTGGAACTGGAAGGAAACCCGCATCGACCCGGTCGGCACCTTCTTCTCGGAAACCGACCTGTTCGCCGATGGCGGCAACACCGGCTACACCCGCGTCAACGCCTTCGCCGACCCGACCTTCCAGGGCCTTTACCAGCAGCTGGCGGGCATCAACTTCGGCGGCCTGCAGGGCACCGACTACCTGGACCGCAACGGTTTCTTCAAGGTATCCAGCATCGGCCAGGACCTGAACGCCAAGAACGACGGCCAGTTCGGCGTGTCCTTCCGCTACATAGCCGAGGCGCTCAACTCCACCGAGTTCGGCTTCTACTTCGTCAACTACCACGCCAAGGAGCCGATGATCTTCGCCGAGGTCGACCCGGCCTACGCCGGCCTGAACATCGACCAGTTGGCCGGACTCGGCGGCTTCGGCAGCTATGACGCCCTGGTGGCGGCGGCGCGCTCCGGCAACCCCGCGGCAGCCCAGGCCCTGGGCCTGGTCAATGGCATGTCGGCGGTGGACCTGGCCAACCAGGTGATCGCCCGTCGCGACTACGTCGAAGACATCCGCATGTACGGCCTGAGCTTCAACACCACCATCGCCGATGCGTCGGTATTCGGCGAGATCGCCTATCGGCCCAACATGCCGGTGGGCATCTCCACCACCAACGACCTGCTCTACGACATGCTCGCCCAGGCGGCGCCCATGGCCGGTGGCCGGCCGGTGAGCATCGGCGGCAAGCAAGTGAGCATCGGCGACCAGGTCCACAACTACGAGCGGGCGGAGTCCTACAACACCTCCCTGGGCACCATCTACAACTTCGGCCCGTCGCTGTCCTTCGACTCGCTGATGGGTGTCGCCGAGTTCGCCTCGGAGCACCTGCGTGGCAGCAGCCTGAAATACCGTGCCTACGACGGCTCGATACGCCGCTACGCCGGCCGCGCCAACGGTGCCTACATCTCCGGCTTCGACAATGGCGACCAGGTCAGCCGCGATGCCTACGGCTACACCCTGCTGCTCAGCGGCACCTGGAACGACCTGTTCGCCGGGGTGAACCTCTCGCCCTACGGCGTCTTCAAGGAAGACATCTCCGGCAACTCCCACCAGACCGGCAACTTCATCGAGGGACGTCGGGCCTTCACCCTGGGCGTGAAGGCCACCTACCTCAACGCCCTGGAAGCCGAGTTGCAGTACACCGAGTTCTACGGCGCCGGACAGGCCAACGCCGGCCGCGACCGCGACAACATCGGATTCAACGTCAAGTACTCCTTCTAACGCCGACCGCCGCCGGCCCCTTGCCGGCGGAACCCCATCTGGAGAGTCACCATGCGCAACTTGCGTACCCTGATCGGCGCAGCCATGACCCTGGCGCTGTGCAACGGCAATGCCCTGGCGGCGGTGTCCGCCCAACAGGCGGCCCAGCTGCAATCCACCCTGACCCCGCTGGGCGCCGAGCGTGCCGGCAACGCCGCCGGCACGATCCCCGCCTGGACCGGCGGCATCACCGCGGCGCCGGCGGGCTACCAGCCCACTCAGCACCACATCGATCCCTTCCCGGACGACAAGCCGCTGTTCACCATCACCGCGGCCAACCTGGCGCAATACCAGGACCAGCTGACCGCCGGCCAGATCGCCCTGTTCAAGACCTATCCCGACAGTTTCCGCATGCCCATCTACCCCAGCCGCCGCAGCGGATCGGCGCCACAATGGGTCTACGACAACACCTTCAGCAACGCCACCAGCGCCAAGCTGGTGGCCGGGGGCAACGGTTTCGTCGATGCCTTCGGCGGCATCCCCTTCCCCATTCCGCAGAGCGGCGTGGAAGCGGTGTGGAACCACATCGCGCGCTACCGTGGCACCTACATCGTCCGTCGTGCGGCGGAAACCGCCGTGCAGCGCAACGGCGATTTCTCCCTGGTGACCTCCCAGCAGGAAGCCCTGTTCAAGTACTACCAGCAGGGTGGCAACTTCAACGAACTGGGCAACCGGATGTTCTACTTCCTCGCGTTCACCCGCAGCCCGGCACGCCTGGCTGGCGGCGCCTCGCTGGTGCACGAGACCCTCGACCAGGTCAGGGAGCCGCGCCAGGCCTGGGCCTACAACGCCGGTCAACGACGCGTGCGTCGCGCGCCGAACCTTGCCTATGACACGCCCATCGCCTCGTCCGACGGACTGCGTACCGCCGATGACACGGACCTGTACAACGGCTCGCCCGATCGCTACGACTGGACACTGGTAGGCAAGCGCGAGATCTACATCCCCTACAACAACTACCGGCTTTCCGCGGGAACCCTGAAGTACCGCGAGCTGCTGCAACCCAACCACATCAACCCCGAGCAGACCCGCTACGAACTGCATCGGGTATGGGTGGTGGAAGGCAAGCTCAAGCCCGGTGCCCGGCACATCTACGCCAAGCGCGTGCTGTTCCTGGACGAGGACAGCTGGGGGGCGGCGGTGGTCGACCAGTACGACGGCCGCGGCGAACTCTGGCGCGTCTCGATGGCGTACCTGAAGAACTACTACGAGCTGCCGACAGTCTGGACCAGCCTCGATGTCTTCCACGACCTGCAAGCCCGGCGCTATCACGTGATGAACCTGGACAACGAGGAAGCCACCAGCATCGACTTTGCCCAGGCAGAACCGAGCAGCGACTATTTCACGCCCTCCGCCCTGCGTCGTCGCGGTACCCGCTAAAGCAGAAAGGCGGGCGAGCCCTCGAGGGCTCGCCCGCCTCCGCAGGTCAACCCGGGATGCCCGCCCGCACCCGGCGCTCCTGGCGCAGTGCATGAAGCGTCCACAGTCCCCCAAGGAAATCCACCGCGCCGAACAGCACCATCATCGGTGCGGCAAGCCCCAGTGCGGCAAACAACGCGAAACTCGCCAGCACCAGTGCCCGGGTGTAGACCGACGCGAGAAACAACGGGCGCGACTCACTCAACGCCGCGAACCAGTAATAAACGCCGATATTGAACACCAGCACGCCCACCACCCGGATCCACACCTCCCGGGCGGGCTCCATGAAGAACAGCGGCAGCAACAGATTGGGTATCGCCGCCAGGGCGAGTCCCAGCAGCATCAGGTAGACCCCGAACCACTTCAACGTCAACGCGGGTTTGGACATGTTCAGCTCTCGATTCGATGAATGACCGGCACCATCACCAACGGCGGCGCCTTCTGGCCCGCGCAGGCTAACCAGCTCCGCCAACGGCTGCGCGCGCCCAGGCGCCACCTCGAATGCGCAAGGACGCCAAACTGCCGCAGAGGGGCATCGGAGAGCGGTTGAAATGATCCGTATCGACTGCGAGGTTGCGAGATCGGCCAATAGTGGCTATCAAAAATGTTCCACTTCTTCCCTAACAAGGAGTTCCGCCATGAGTGCACGCTTCTCGGTGAAAAGGATCCCGCGAGCCGACGTCAGAGGAATCAGGAACGGCGATGTTCTAGGAGGAACGGCCATGGATGCCTACTGGTACCGAATAATCGACAGGGCGACGGGGGTCTATGTCGGTAACAAGCATCACGACGAAACGCTGGCAAACCACGAATGCGAGAAGCTGAACACCCGGACGTGACCACCATGGCTGTGGCCGTCGAAACCCGAAAAGACAAAAGCCCCTATTCGGGGCTTTTGTTTTGGGATTCGGTTTCCGGTTTCCTGGCCTGGGCCTTGGTCCACTGTGACTTCTTGCGATCCGCGTCCCACCCGGTCGCTCCGGTAGGTATCTCCTTGATCTCGCCACCTTTCGACAGGAAGGCCTTGGTCTGCTCGTCCAGCTCGGATCTCGCTCGGCTTGTCTCTGCATCGGACACGTGGGTCACCTCTCAGTGATGAGCCCTCATCGCGAGCGGCTCGACTGGAGACTATACAGCTATAGCTGCGCGCGTGTCGGGATCCTGGGTCGCCCGTCCAGCGCCAAGCTCGAAAATCGGCACTCCAGCAGAAAAGGCTTTCTAATCCCGGCAGACCCTGTATCCTGTCGCGACTGCCTGCTCAGTCTTGCGGCACCGTTTTGATGTTCTGTCCTACGATTTTCCATCTCCTCGGCACGCTTCACTTCGCATACAGTCCTGGCCAGGTTTTTCGCCTGCCAATTTCCCTACACCTTGGAGATAACAACATGTCTACTCGTCAAAACGGTATCGTTAAGTGGTTCAACGCCGAGAAAGGTTTCGGCTTCATCACCCCTGAGCAAGGTCCGGACGTATTCGTTCACTTCCGTCAGATCGAAAGCGACGGCTACAAGTCCCTGGACGAAGGTCAGCGCGTGAGCTTCCTCGTCACCGCCGGCGCCAAAGGCCCTCAGGCTGAGCAAGTTCGCGCCCTGTAAGGGTTGCTGAATTGCTGAAAGAGCCCCGCTTATGCGGGGCTTTTTCGTTTCTGTTGCCATGAAAGCCGCGAATCCGGTTGGAGATGGCTGCACGGCCGCTATCCCCACTTGAGACAGCATGCATGCAGGCATGACGAGCAAGGGAAACGAGAGGGGGTTACCCCGGAAACACAAAAGCCCCGAAAACCGGGGCTTTCAGCTATATAGATGGCGGAGGCGGTGAGATTCGAACTCACGGAAGAGTCTCCCCTTCGGCGGTTTTCAAGACCGCTGCCTTAAACCACTCGGCCACACCTCCGCTGCGCGGGGCGCCATAGTACCGGAACGCAACACGCTGTCAAACTCTTGCATTTGGCGCGTTTCGAGCGTCTGTTAATATCCAGGACTGACCAAGGTCACGGAAACCATTTCGGGAGCGTCGCGATGAACGAACAGAACTATGCACTCAACCCCGCGCAGGCGGAGCAGCTTGAAGTCAGCCGCGTCCTGCGCAACACCTACGGGCTGCTGGCCCTGACACTCGCGTTCAGCGGCCTGGTTGCCTATATCGCCCAGCAGATGCGCGTACCCTACCCCGGCTTCTTCGTGGTGCTGGTCGGCTTCTACGGCTTGTTCTTCCTCACCGTGAAGCTGCGCGATTCGGCTTGGGGCCTGGTGTCCACCTTCGCCTTGACCGGGTTCATGGGTTACACCCTGGGTCCGATCCTGAACGCCTACCTCGGCATGCCCAACGGCAGCGAAGTGGTGAGCTCGGCCTTCGCCATGACCGCCCTGGTGTTCTTCGGACTGTCCGCCTACGTGCTGACCACCCGCAAGGACATGAGCTTCCTTGGTGGCTTCATCACCGCCGGTTTCTTCGTCCTGATCGGCGCCACGCTGGCCAGCTTCTTCTTCAACATCAGCGGCCTGCAACTGGCGATCAGCGCCGGCTTCGTGGTGTTCTCCTCGGTCTGCATCCTGTTCCAGACCAGCGCCATCATCCACGGCGGCGAGCGCAACTACATCATGGCCACCATCAGCCTGTACGTGTCCATCTACAACCTGTTCATCAGCCTGCTGCAACTGATCGGCGTGTTCGGCAGCAACGACTGACAACCAATCGACTCTTCGGACTAGCCCGCTTCGGCGGGCTTTTTCGTGTCCGGGCGGGCAAAATGGCGCGTCTGGCCGTATCATTCCAGCTGCTTTCCATTCGCCCGAGCGACCATGAAATTCGCCATCGCCCTGTTCGCCCCCGCCCACGCACCTTCTTCCCGACGAGCCCTGCGTTTCGCCGAAGCCTGCCTGGCCGGCGGTCATGAGATCGTCCGCCTGTTCTTCTATCAGGACGGCGTACACAGCGCCTCCGCCAACGTCGTCGCCCCCCAGGACGAACCGAACCTCTCCGCCGAGTGGAGCGCCTTCGTCGTCGAACACAAGCTGGACGGCGTCGTGTGCATCGCCGCGGCATTGCGACGCGGCGTACTGAACGCGGAAGAATCCCAGCGCTATGGACGCCCCGCTGACAATCTGGCGGCCGGCTGGGAGCTGTCCGGCCTGGGCCAACTGCACGAAGCGGCGCAGATGGCCGATCGCCTGGTCAGCTTTGGAGGCAACTGAAATGAAATCAATGCTGATCATCAGCCGCCAGGCTCCCTGGAGCGGCCCCGGCGCCCGCGAGGCACTGGACATCGCCCTGGCCGGTGGCGCCTTCGACCTGCCCCTGGGCATGCTGTTCCTCGATGACGGTGTGTTCCAGCTGGTGGCCAGGCAGCAACCAGCGGCACTCCAGCAAAAGGACCTGACCGCCAACCTGCAGGCGCTCCCGCTGTTCGGTGTCGAGTGCCTCTACGCCTCCGCCCGCAGCCTGCAGGAACGCGGCCTGCACGGCACCGAGCTGAACCTCGCCGTAGAGGTTCTCGACGACGGTGCCCTGACCGCCCTTATCGACCGTTACGACCAGGTGCTCACCCTCTGATGGCCACCCTGCATATCCTCTCCCACTCCCCGTTTGCCGACAGCCGCCTCGGCAGCTGCCTGCGCCTGCTGGCGCCGAACGATGGCCTGCTGCTCAGCGGCGACGCGGCGTACGCCCTGCAACCCGGCAGCCTGACGCGCCAGGCGCTGGATCTGATGCCCGACGCCATTGCCCTGTACGCCCTGGCCGAAGACCTCGAAGCCCGCGCCCTCCCCGACTTGCCGCCGCGCCTGATAGCGCTGGACTACCCGGCCTTCGTCGAGCGCTGCTGCCACTACGACAAGGTGAACAGCTGGTTATGAGCGATCTACTCATCGACGACCGCAGGATCCCCCTGGACAAGGATGGCTACCTGCAGCAGCTGAGCGACTGGAACCCCACCGTGGCCGAGGCCCTGGCCGAGCGCGAAGAACTTCAGTTGCAGCCGGAACACTGGGAGATACTCGAACTCCTGCGCGGCTTCTACGCGGAATTCCAGCTGTCGCCGGCCAATCGCCCACTGGTCAAGTACGTGGCGCAGAAGCTCGGCCCGGACAAGGGCAACAGCCTGCACCTCAACCGCCTATTCAAGGGCGCCCCGGCCAAGCTTGCTGCCAAGCTCGCCGGCCTGCCGAAGCCGACCAACTGCCTATGAATCTCGTCACCCCAGCCGAACACCCCTTCGCCCACTTCGTCCGCATCCTCGGCAAGGGCAAGCGCGGCGCCCGCGCCATGACCCGCGAGGAAGCCCGCGAAGCCATGGGCATGCTGCTCGATGGCAAAGTGGAGGACACCCAGCTCGGCGCCTTCCTCATGCTGCTGCGGCACAAGGAGGAGAACGCCGAGGAGCTGGCCGGCTTCACCGAAGCCTTCCGCCAGCGCAACCAGGCGCCGGAAATTTCCGTCGACCTGGACTGGCCGAGCTACGCCGGCAAGAAACGCCACCTGCCCTGGTACCTGCTGGCCGCCAAGGCCCTGGCCGACAGCGGCGTACGCATCCTGCTCCATGGCGGCGGCGCCCATACCGCCGGACGCGTCTACAGCGAACAGCTGCTGGAGCTCCTGGATATCCCGCTCTGCCGGGACTGGCAGCAGGTTGCCACCGCCCTCGACGAGCGCCGACTGGCGTTCATTCCCCTCGGCGCCTGGGCGCCGCAGCTGCAACGGATGATCGACCTGCGCAACACCCTCGGCCTGCGCTCGCCGATCCACTCCCTGGCGCGCATCCTCAACCCGCTCGGCGCGCGCTGCGGCCTGCAGAGCATCTTCCACCCCGGCTACCAGGCGGTTCACCGCGAAGCCAGCCAACTGCTCGGCGACCACGCCGTCGTGATCAAGGGTGAAGGCGGCGAGATCGAGGTCAATCCCGATGGCACCTGCCACCTCTACGGCACCACCGACGGCCAGGCCTGGGACGAGGAATGGCCGGCGCTCTCAGCGCTGCGCCACGTGAAGCCGGAAAGCCTGGACGCCAACCAGTTGGTAGCCGTCTGGCGCGGCGAGGCCGAGGACGCCTACGGTCACCTGGCGATCCGCTCCACCATGGCCTTGGCCCTGCACGGATTGGGCATGAGCCGCGAGCAGGCGTTCACCGAAGCCGACCGGATCTGGGCCGCCCGCCAGATATCGAGCTGATCGATAATAGAACCCACGAATTTGCGCTTTTACATCGATCAACCGCCGATAGACTGAACTCCGAACTCAACTGCGGAGAACGACCATGGGCCTGTTGATCGATGGCAAGTGGCATGACAAATGGTACGACACGGCCAAGGACGGACGTTTTCAGCGCGAGAGCGCGCGGCGGCGCAACTGGATCACCACCGACGGAGCCCCTGGCCCCTCCGGCCTGGGCGGTTTTCCGGCTGAAGCCGGCCGCTACCACCTGTACGTGTCCCTGGCCTGCCCCTGGGCGCACCGCACCCTGATCTTCCGCAAGCTCAAGGGCCTGGAATCGCTGATCGACGTCTCGGTAGTGAGCTGGCTGATGCTGGAACAGGGCTGGACCTTCGACCCGCAATACGGCTCGACCGGCGACAAACTGGACGGTCTTACCTACCTGCACCACCGCTATACCCTGGACAGCCCCGACTACAGCGGCCGCGTCACGGTGCCGCTGCTCTGGGACAAGCAGACCGGACGCATCGTCAGCAATGAATCGTCCGAGATCATCCGGATGTTCAACAGCGCCTTCGACCATCTGACCGGCAACCGCCTGGACTTCTACCCCGAAGCCCTGCGCGGCAAGATCGACGCCCTCAACGAGCGCATCTACCCAGCCATCAACAACGGCGTGTACCGCGCCGGCTTCGCCACCACCCAGGCAGCCTATGAAGAAGCTTTCCACGCCCTGTTCGACGAGCTGGACCATCTGGACGCCCTACTGGCAACCCGACGCTACCTGACGGGCGAACGGATCACCGAAGCGGACTGGCGTCTGTTCACCACGCTGATCCGCTTCGACGCCGTCTACCACGGGCACTTCAAGTGCAACCTACGGCGCCTGGAGGACCACCCCAACCTGTCGGGCTGGCTGCGCGAGCTCTATCAATGGACGGGTGTGGCAGAGACGGTGAACTTCACCCACATCAAGCACCACTACTACGCCAGCCATCGCACCATCAACCCCACTGGCGTGGTGCCCCTGGGCCCGGTGCAGGACTTCAGCCGCCCCCATGATCGCGGGCACCTGAAGGCGCTGCCGATGGCACGCAAGGATCAGGCTCCGGCCTGATCCCCTTCGAACCAGGCAAGCTTCTCGCGCAGGGTCACCACCTCGCCCACGATCACCAGGGTGGGCGCGTGGACCTCATGCTCCACCACCAACTGCGGCAGATTGGCCAGGGTACCGGTGAACACGCGCTGGCGGCTGGTGGTGCCTTGCTGCACCAGGGCTGCCGGTGTTTCGGCGGCACGGCCATGCTTGACCAACTGCTCGCAGATCATCGGCAAGCCAACCAGCCCCATGTAGAACACCAGGGTCTGGCCGGGCGCCACCAGGTCACCCCAAGGCAGGTCGCAGCTACCATCCTTCAAGTGGCCAGTGACGAAGCGCACCGACTGCGCGTAGTCGCGATGGGTCAGCGGAATGCCGGCATAGGCGGCGCAGCCCGAGGCCGCAGTGATGCCGGGCACCACCTGGAAGGGAATGTCGTTGGCCGCCAGCTCTTCGATCTCCTCGCCACCACGGCCGAAGATGAAGGGATCGCCGCCCTTCAGGCGCAGTACGCGCTTGCCCAGCTTGGCCTGCTCGATCAACAGCCGGTTGATCTCGTCCTGGGGCAGCGCGTGGTCGGCGCGGCGCTTGCCGACATAGATGCGTTCGGCATCGCGGCGGCACAACTCGATGATCGGCTCGGCCACCAGGCGGTCGTAGAGCACCACATCGGCCTGCTGCATCAGTCGCAGGGCGCGGAAGGTCAGCAGGTCGGGATCACCCGGGCCGGCCCCAACCAGATAGACCTCGCCAAGCGCCTTGGGCGCCCCGCCGGCAACCCGCTCGGCAAGCAGGCGTTCGGCTTCGGCGCCCTGCCCGGCCAACATGCGCTCAGCCACCGGCCCCTGGAAGACCTCCTCCCAGAACACCCGGCGCTGCTGCACATCAGGGAGCAAGGCCTTCACCTGGTCGCGGAACTTCTTCGCCAGGCCGGCCAACTGGCCATAGGCGGAGGGAATCCAGGTCTCGATCTTGGCGCGGATCAACCGGGCCAGCACTGGCGCGTCACCGGCACTGGAGACGGCGACGATCAGCGGCGAACGATCGACGATGGCGGGGAAGATCACGCTGCAGAGTTTCGGTGCATCCACCACATTGACCGGAATGCCACGGGCCTGGGCCTGGGCGGACACTTCGGCATTCAGGGCCTGGTCGTCGCTGGCGGCGATGACCAGCACGCAACCGGCCAGGTCAGCCTCGCCATAGCCGCGCAGATGGGCTTCGCCCGTGCTGCCTTCGACCATTTCCAGCAGCTGTGCCTCGATCCGCGGCGCCACCACCCGCAGCCGCGCACCGGCATCGGCCAGCAGCCGCGCCTTGCGCAACGCCACTTCGCCGCCACCGACCACCAGCACCTGGCGCCCTTGGAGATTGTGGAACAGCGGGAGGAAATCCATAGCGGGGCCTTCTTGCGATAGCGGGTGGGGATACAGCTCAACGGTCACCGCCCGCGTGCAGCCTGGCTACGACGCGGGCGGTGGGGTTTTCCATTTCCCCTGCCGAGGCAGGGGACGGCGATCAGCCGATGACTTCGAGGCCGCCCATGTAGGGCTTGAGTACCTCGGGTACGCGGATGCTGCCGTCGGCTTGCTGGTAGTTCTCCAGCACGGCCACCAGGGTACGGCCAACGGCCAGGCCGGAGCCGTTCAGGGTGTGCACCAGTTCGGGCTTGCCGGTTTCCGGGTTGCGGTAGCGCGCCTGCATGCGGCGGGCCTGGAAGTCGCCGCAGTTGGAGCAGGAGGAAATCTCGCGGTACTTGTCCTGGCTCGGCACCCAGACTTCCAGGTCGTAGGTCTTCACGGCGGAGAAGCCCATGTCGCCGGTGCACAGGGCCAGCACGCGGTAAGGCAGTTCCAGCAGCTGCAGTACGCGCTCGGCGTTGGCAGTCAGGCCTTCCAGGGCCTCGAAGGACTTGGACGGCTCGACGATCTGCACCATCTCGACCTTGTCGAACTGGTGCTGGCGGATCATGCCACGGGTATCGCGGCCGGACGCGCCGGCTTCGCTGCGGAAGCACGGGGTGTGGGCGACGAACTTGATCGGCAGCTGCTTGGCGTCGAGGATCTCGCCGGCCACGATGTTGGTCAGGGAGACTTCGGCGGTGGGGATCAGGTAGAAGTCGGCCTCGTCTTCGCGGGAGATCTTGAACAGGTCTTCCTCGAACTTCGGCAGCTGGCCGGTGCCCTGCAGGGCCGGGGCCTGGACCAGGTAAGGCGTGTAGGCCTCTTCGTAGCCGTGATCGGTGACGTGCAGGTTGATCATGAACTGCGCGAGGGCGCGGTGCAGGCGGGCGATGGGGCCGCGCAGCAGGGCGAAACGTGCGCCGGACAGTTTGGCGGCGGTCTCGAAGTCCAGCCAGCCGTATTGCTCGCCCAGGGCCACATGGTCCTTGATCTCGAAATCGAAGGCCTTCGGCGTGCCCCAGCGACGCACCTCGACGTTGCCTTCTTCGTCTTCGCCTACCGGCACGGACTCATCGGGCAAGTTCGGGATGTTCAGCAGCAGGTTGTCCAGCTCGGCCTGGATGCTTTCCAGCTCGCGCTTGCCCTCCTCCAGCTCGCCGCCCATGCGGTCGACGTCGGCCAGCAACGGCGCGATGTCCTCACCACGCTGCTTGGCCTGGCCGATGGACTTGGAACGGGCATTGCGCTCGGCCTGCAGCTGTTCGGTGCGGGTCTGCACTGCCTTGCGCTGGTTCTCCAGCGCTTCCAGGCGCACTACGTCCAGTTCAAAGCCACGGGTGGCGAGGCGTTCCGCGATTTCCCGGGGCTGGGTGCGGACCAGTTTGGCGTCGAGCATGTCAGGTTCTCGTCTCTCAGATTTTCGTCAGTATCAGGCCGGCCCAGGTGGCGAGCAGGCCGCCCAACACGCTCAGCGCGCCATAGCCCAGGGCCATTGGCAGCTGGCCATTTTCCAGCAGGCGCAGCGTGTCGAGGGAAAAGGATGAAAAAGTCGTCAGGCCGCCCAGAAATCCCACCATCAGCCCGGAACGGACCTCCATCGGGATATCCGGGCGCGCCAGGAACAGACCATATAAATAGCCGATCAGCAGGCAGCCAACGATATTGACCGCAAGGGTACCGGCGTAGAAGTGGCGTGGCCAGTAGCTGGCCACCAGATTGCCGGTGGCGAAGCGCAACAGGGTACCCGCCACGCCGCCGGCCGAGACCGCCAGGATCAGTCCGATCATGACTTTCTCCGCTGCCAGGAGCTGTTGCGGTCGAGGTTGTCCAGATGCTGCAACTTGTCGCGGATCTTCAGTTCCAGCCCGCGCGGAACCGGCTGGTAGTACTGGCGCGGTTCGAGCCGTTCGGGGAAGTAGTCCTCCCCTGCCGCGTAGGCATCCGGCTCATCGTGGGCGTAGCGGTACTCTTCGCCGTAGCCCAGCTGTTTCATCAGCTTGGTCGGCGCATTGCGCAGGTGCAGCGGTACTTCCAGGGACCCGTTTTCGGCGGCATCCCGCATCGCGGCCTTGAAGGCCATGTAGACAGCGTTGCTTTTCGGCGCGCAGGCCAGGTAGGTGATGGCCTGGGCGACCGCCAACTCACCTTCGGGGCTGCCGAGGCGCTCCTGCACATCCCAGGCCGACAGGCACAGGCTGAGGGCGCGGGGGTCGGCGTTGCCGATATCCTCGCTGGCCATGCGCACGACACGGCGGGCGATGTAGAGCGGGTCGCAGCCGCCGTCGAGCATCCGCGCATACCAGTAGAGGGCGGCGTCGGGGTCGGAGCCCCGCACGGACTTGTGCAGGGCGGAAATCTGGTCGTAGAAGGCCTCGCCACCCTTGTCGAACCGGCGGCGGCTATCCCCCAGCAGGTTCTGCAGCAGGTCGGCGCCTATCGCGTCGCCGTCCTCGGCCAGGTCGGCGGCATTCTCCAGCAGGTTGAGCAAGCGACGACCATCGCCGTCAGCAGCCGCCATGAGTATGGCGAAACTGTCGTCGGGAAGGCTCAGGCGACGCTTGCCCAGCCCCTTGTCCTCGTTCAGTGCCCGCGACACAAGCTTGCGCAGCGCCGCCTCGTCCAGGCTTTTCAGCACGTAGACACGGGCGCGGGACAGCAGCGCGTTGTTCAGCTCGAAAGACGGGTTCTCGGTGGTGGCGCCGATGAAGATCAGCGTGCCGTCTTCCACATAGGGCAGGAAGGCGTCCTGCTGGGACTTGTTGAAGCGGTGCACTTCATCGACGAAGAGAATGGTGCGCCGGCCGTACTGGCCTGCCTGCTGCTTTGCCACTTCCACCGACTGGCGGATTTCCTTCACCCCGGACAGCACCGCTGAGATGGTCTCGAAGTGGGCGTCGCTGACCTGTGCCAGCAATTTCGCCAGGGTGGTCTTGCCCACCCCGGGCGGCCCCCAGAAGATCATCGAATGCAGCGCGCCCTGCTCCAGGGCTTCGCGTAGCGGCTTTCCCGCACCCAGCAAGTGTTCCTGGCCGACGTACTCATCCAGGCTGGTGGCGCGCAGACGCGCCGCCAGGGGCTGGGCGATGGGTTCGGAGCGGAAGAGATCCATGGGCGTTGCGGCTTATTCCTGGATGACGTCGGCGCCTTCGGGAATCTTGAAGGTGAACTGCGCGGTATCGATCGCCTGGTTCATCTTGATCCCGAGGAACAGGATGTTGGTGCGCTGGCCGACGCTGTCGATCAGCTGCATGTCGTTGATCACGCCGTTGCGGAACGACAGGCGCAGGGTATCGAACAGGGTGTCCTTGGCCTTGGGCTTGAGGATGAAGTCCACCACGTCGCCGCCTTCCTTGTGGGTGATCTCGAAGTTCTCGCTGATCTTCGAGATGTCACCGGAAAGCAGCAGCGCCGGGGTGTGGGTCAGGCGCTGGTCGAGGGTCTGGATGGTCACCTGCTCGAGGTCCGGATCGTACAGCCAGACCTTTTCGCCATTGGAAACCAGCAGTTGCTCCATGGGGGCGTCGGTGTGCCAGCGGAACAGGCCCGGGCGTTTCAGCGACAGCTCACCGGAGGTCTCCTGCAGCTGGGTGCCGGAGCCGTCCAGGGTCAGCTGGGAGAAACGGCCGGTAATGGTCTGGGCCTTGTTGAGCATTTCGGTCAGGCGGCTGATAGCCACCTTGTCGTCAGCCTGGACGCTCAGGGCAGTCAGGCCGAGCACAGCCACCATGAGCATGCGGATCAGTCGCATGGATATCCTCTCTAGAGTCCGTTTCGGATCAGTCACGTATCGGTGCCGGCGCGATCACCTCGCGCGACCCGTTGCCATTCATCGCGCTCACCACCCCGGCCATTTCCATCGCCTCGATCATGCGCGCGGCGCGGTTGTAGCCAATCTTGAGCTTGCGCTGCACCGCGGAAATCGAAGCGCGGCGACTTTCGGTGACGAAACGCACGGCCTCGTCGTAGAGCGGATCGTCCTCACTGCCCTCGCTGCCACCTTCGCCACCCTCGAAGCTGCCACCGCCGCCGCCACCTTCGTCGGCGCCAGCGAGGATGTCTTCGATGTAGTCCGGTGCGCCACGCAGTTTCCAGGCTTCCACCACGCGGTGTACTTCGTCGTCGGAGACGAAGGCGCCATGGACGCGAATCGGCAGCCCGGTGCCGGGCGGCAGGTAGAGCATGTCACCGTGGCCGAGCAGTTGTTCGGCGCCACCCTGGTCGAGGATGGTGCGCGAGTCGATCTTGCTGGAGACCTGGAAGGCCATGCGGGTCGGGATGTTGGCCTTGATCAGGCCGGTGATCACGTCCACCGAGGGGCGCTGGGTGGCGAGGATCAGGTGGATACCGGCGGCCCGGGCCTTCTGGGCGATACGGGCGATCAGCTCTTCGACCTTCTTGCCGACGATCATCATCATGTCGGCGAATTCGTCTACCACCACCACTATGGTGGGCAGGGTTTTGAGCAGCGGCGCCTCGTCTTCCATGCTCTCGCGACGATAGAGCGGATCGGTCAGCGGCGTACCGGCTTCCTCGGCATCCTTCACCTTGCGGTTGAAGCCCGCCAGGTTACGCACGCCCATCGCGGCCATCAGCTTGTAGCGGCGCTCCATCTCGGCAACGCTCCAACGCAGGGCGTTGGCCGCTTCCTTCATGTCGGTGACCACCGGGCACAGCAGGTGCGGAATGCCTTCGTAGATGGACAGCTCGAGCATCTTCGGGTCGATCATGATCATCCGCGCCTGCTCCGGCGTGGACTTGAACAGGATCGACAGGATCATGGCGTTCACCCCCACCGACTTACCGGAACCGGTGGTACCGGCCACGAGCAAGTGAGGCATCTTGGCGAGGTCGGTGATGATCGGCTTGCCGCCGATATCGTGACCAAGAGCCAGGGTGACCGGCGACTTGGCCTCGTCATACTCGTTTGATGACAGCACCTCGGAGAACCGCACCATCTGGCGGTCTTCGTTGGGAATCTCGATACCCACGGTAGTCTTGCCGGGGATCACCTCCACCACGCGCACGCTGATCACCGCCAGGGAGCGGGCCAGGTCCTTCGCCAGGTTGGAGATACGGCTGACCTTCACGCCGGCGGCCGGCTGGATTTCGAAACGGGTGATCACCGGGCCCGGATGGACCGATTCCACCAGGACTTCGACGCCGAATTCCTTGAGCTTGATCTCCAGCAGGCGCGACATCGCCTCCAGGGATTCCGGGGAGAAGCTTTTCTGCTTCTTCTCGGCCACATCGAGAATAGAGATGGGCGGCAATGTGCCTTCCACCGCGGTGTCGACGAACAACGGCGCCTGCTTTTCCTTCTGCACACGCTTGCTCGGCTCCGCCGGCTTGGGCGGTGGCGGCGGCGTGATCACCGGTGCCGGGCGCTTCTCGCGCTCGGTCATGTGCTTGGTCAGGGCCTCTTCACGCTCGATCAGGCGCTCTTTCACCTTGGCCTGCTCGCGACGATCGGACACCACGGGAACCGCGACCTCGTTCACCCGCACATCCACCTCGCGCAGCTTGGCCACCAGTTGCTTACGCTCCAGGCGCGCGCTCCACCAGCGGTTTACCGCGCTCTGAATGAGCTCGAAGAGGTCGAGTGTGATCTTGCCGGTCAGGTCCATGACCTTGAACCAGGACAGGTCGGTGAACACGGTCAGGCCGAAGAGGAACAGCGCGAAGAACAGCAGCGTGCTGCCCTGCACGTTGAGGGCGTTGACCGCCAGATGGCTGAGGCTCTCGCCAAGGGCGCCGCCGGCCGAGGCAGGCAGACCGGAGTTGTCCTGGAAGTGGATGTCGGCCAGCGCGGCGCCGGACAGCACCAGGAACACCAGGCCGATCAGGCGCCAGGAGAACAGCCAGCCGCTCCAGTCGATGGGTTCGTGGCGATGGCGGAAGACCTGCAGGGTCTTGATCGCCAGCAGCAACGGGAAGACGTAGGCGAAGTAACCCAGGGCCATGAAGAGGATATCGGCGAACCAGGCACCCAGGCGGCCGGCAGCGTTCTGCACCTGCTCGACGTTACTGGTGTGGGTCCAGCCCGGATCGGAGGAATCGTAGGTCAGCAGCGCCATCCACAGGTAGAGGCAGACGGCGCCCAGCGCGATCAACGCACCTTCCTTGAGGCGATAATGCAATTGCTGGCGCCAGACGGGTGTCTGGGCTCTGGTCGTGGAATTCTTCAAAACGCGTCTTTTCCTGCGCCCGTGGCGCGCTCAAGAGTCGGTCGAGGGTGAAATACCGCCAGGCAGTGTGCCATCACGGGCCCACCCATTCTGAACGATGCCCATTGTACGGATTTGCCCGCGCGACGCCATGCGGCAACGGATTGTCGCTCTGGCGTTTTGGCGACGTCTCGCGCTTCGGTGTAGCATAGCCGCCAACAATTTGCGTGATGCTCAATTGGAGCATGCATTCTCTTTTGTGACAAAGACTTATGGAGCCTTTTTATGAGCGAAGTCAAGCATTCCCGATTGATCGTCCTGGGCTCCGGCCCGGCGGGCTACACCGCTGCCGTCTATGCAGCGCGTGCAAACCTCAAGCCGGTGGTCATCACCGGTATCCAGCCCGGCGGCCAACTGACCATCACCACTGAAGTGGACAACTGGCCCGGCGACGTCGAAGGCCTGACCGGCCCGGCCCTGATGGAGCGCATGCAGAAGCACGCCGAGCGCTTCGACACCGAGATTGTCTACGACCACATCCACACCGCCGAGTTGCAGCAGCGCCCCTTCATCCTCAAGGGCGACAGCGGCACCTACAGCTGCGACGCGCTGATCCTCGCCACTGGCGCCTCCGCCCAATACCTGGGCCTGCCGTCTGAAGAGGCCTTCGCCGGCAAAGGTGTATCCGCCTGCGCCACCTGCGATGGCTTCTTCTACCGCAACCAGGTTGTCTGCGTGATCGGCGGCGGCAACACCGCCGTGGAAGAAGCGCTCTACCTGTCCAACATCGCCAAGGAAGTGCACCTGATCCACCGCCGCGACAAGCTGCGCTCGGAGAAGATCCTCCAGGACAAGCTGTTCGAGAAGGCCGCCAACGGCAACGTCCGCCTGCACTGGAACCACACCCTGGACGAAGTCCTGGGCGACAACACCGGCGTGACCGGCGTGCGCCTGAAGGACACCACCAACGGCAGCACCAAGGAACTGTCGCTGGCCGGCGTCTTCATCGCCATCGGCCACAAGCCCAACACCGACCTGTTCAAAGGCCAGCTGGAAATGCGTGACGGCTACCTGATCGTCCAGGGCGGCCTCGACGGCAACGCCACCGCAACCAGCATTCCGGGCGTCTTCGCCGCCGGCGACGTGGCCGACCACGTATACCGCCAGGCGATCACCTCCGCCGGCTCGGGCTGCATGGCTGCACTCGATGCCGAGAAATTCCTCGACGACAACTGAGATCAGGGGCGGGCCCACGGGCCCGCCCTCCCCTCCCCCATGCTGACCTGGCTGCAACGCGACTCCCTCGACTTCCCGCCGCTCGGACGCGCCCTGCGCGAACCCAACGGCCTGCTCGCCGCTGGCGGCGACCTTTCGCCGGAACGGCTGGTCCAGGCCTATCGCCACGGCTGCTTCCCCTGGTACCAGGAAGGCCAGCCCATCCTCTGGTGGTCCCCCGACCCGCGCACCGTGCTGCCACCCCAGGAGATCCACATCTCCCGCAGCCTGGCCAAGCTGATGCGGCAGAATCGCTTCCGCGTGACCTTCGACCAGGCCTTCCAGGCCGTCATCGAAGGCTGCTCAGGCCCGCGCAGCTACACCGATGGCACCTGGATCACCGCCACCATGCAAGCCGCCTACATCGAGCTGCATCGCCGCGGCATCGCCCACTCGGTGGAAGTCTGGATGGATGACGAGCTGGCTGGCGGCCTGTATGGACTGGCCATGGGCAAGCTGTTCTTCGGCGAATCCATGTTCAGCCGCACCGACAATGCATCGAAAGTCGGCTTCGCCACCCTGGTGCAGCACCTTAACCAATGGGGTTTCGTGCTGATCGACTGCCAGATGCCCACCCAGCACCTGCAAAGCTTCGGCGCCCGCAGCATCAGCCGGGAGAAATTCGCCCGCTACCTGCAGCTCTACCTCGACCAGCCGAACAGCGCTGACTGGATCGCCTAGGCGAGCCTCGCAGGCTGACATACACTTGCAGAAGGGTTTTCCCGGGGGTTGACCATGACCGAGCTGGCTCGTCTCAAGTTTTACGCCACTCAGCCGCATCCATGCAGCTACCTGCCCGAGGAACAGGCCACTACGCTGTTCCTCGACCCCAGCCAGCCCATGGACGTGGAAGTCTATGCCGAACTATCGGAGATGGGCTTTCGCCGCAGCGGCGACCATCTCTACCGACCGCACTGCCAGCGCTGCAATGCCTGCGTCCCGGCGCGCATCCCCGCCGACCAGTTCATCCCCAACCGCCAGCAGAAGCGCATCCTCAAGCGCAACGCCGACCTCAGCGTGGCAGCCGTGCGCCCGACCTTCACCGAGGAGTACTACGCGCTGTACGTCCGCTACATCGAGCAGCGCCATGCCGACGGCGACATGTACCCGCCGAGCCGCGACCAGTTCTCCACCTTCCTGGTGCGCGACCTGCCCTTTTCGCGCTTCTACGAGATCCGCCTGGGCGGGGAGCTCAAGGCCGTAGCGGTGACGGACGTACTTCCCAACGGACTTTCCGCTGTCTACACCTTCTACGACCCAGCCGAAGAACGCCGCAGCCTGGGCCGCTTCGCCATCCTCTGGCAGATCGGCGAAGCCGCGCGGCTTGGCCTGCAAGCCGTCTATCTGGGGTACTGGATCAAGAACTGCAGGAAGATGAATTACAAGACCCAGTACCGCCCCATCGAACTGTTCGTCAACCAGCGATGGGTGACGCTCAGCTGAAGCCCTTGGCGAGCACCCCTGTTTTCGGGCACAATGCACGCCGTTTTTGCCCGCCGCATTTGCGGCTGGCCCATCTCTGAATACCGAGGGCTTTACTGCATGTCGAAAGAAGACAGCTTCGAAATGGAAGGCACTGTCATCGACACCCTGCCCAACACCATGTTCCGTGTGGAGTTGGAAAATGGGCACGTCGTCACCGCGCACATTTCCGGCAAGATGCGCAAGAACTACATCCGCATCCTTACCGGCGACAAGGTTCGCGTCGAGTTGACGCCGTACGATCTGAGCAAGGGCCGCATCACCTACCGCGCCCGCTGATCGGATGGTCATGAAAAAGCCCGGCAAGTGCCGGGCTTTTTTGTGGGCGGCCGTCAGGCCATTTCCGCGGTCGTCTCGAACTCGAAGCTGAGCTCCTCGTCCTTGATGTCGACGTGGACCACACCACCGTTCTCGGCCAGTTCGCCAAACAGGATCTCTTCCGCAAGGGGTCGCTTGATCTTGTCCTGGATCAGGCGGGCCATGGGACGAGCCCCCATCTGCGCGTCGTAGCCGCGCTCGGCCAACCAGCCGCGCGCCTCGTCGCTGACCACCAGCTGCACCCGCTTGTCTTCCAGCTGCGCCTGCAACTCGGTCAGGAACTTGTCCACGACGTTCTTGATCACTTCGTGGCTCAGGCGGCCGAACTGGATGATGGTGTCCAGGCGGTTGCGGAATTCCGGCGTGAAGCTCTTGCGGATGACTTCCATGGCGTCCGAGGAGTGATCCTGCAGGGTGAAGCCGATGGAAGCCCGAGCCGCCGTTTCAGCGCCGGCGTTGGTGGTCATGATCACGATCACATTGCGGAAGTCCGCCTTGCGGCCGTTGTTGTCGGTCAGGGTGCCGTGGTCCATCACCTGCAGCAGCAGGTTGAAGACTTCCGGGTGGGCCTTCTCGATCTCGTCCAGGAGCAGCACGCAGTGCGGCATCTTGGTGATGGCCTCGGTCAACAGGCCGCCCTGATCGAAACCGACATAGCCCGGAGGCGCACCGATCAGGCGCGAAACGGTATGCCGCTCCATGTACTCGGACATGTCGAAGCGGATCAGCTCGATACCCATCGCCTTGGCCAGCTGGCGCGCCACTTCGGTCTTGCCGACGCCCGTGGGGCCGGCGAAGAGGAAGGAGCCCACCGGCTTGTCCGGCGACTTGAGGCCGGCACGGGACAGCTTGATCGCAGTCGACAGCGAATCGATGGCGGCGTCCTGACCGAACACCGTCAGCTTCAGGTCGCGCTCCAGGTTACGCAGCAGCTCCTTGTCGGAACTGGTGACGTGCTTTGGCGGAATCCGCGCGATCTTGGCGACGATGTCCTCGACCTGGGCCACCTCGATGCGCTTGGCGCGCTTCTCTTCCGGCTGCAGCCGCTGGTAGGCGCCCGCCTCGTCGATCACGTCGATGGCCTTGTCCGGCATGTGGCGGTCGTTGATATAGCGCGCCGCCAGCTCGGCCGCGGCACGCAGCGCCTCATCGCTGTACTCGATGTGGTGATGCTGCTCGAAGCGCGCCTTGAGCCCCCGGAGGATGCCCACGGTGTCTTCCACCGAAGGTTCTGTGACATCGACCTTCTGGAAGCGCCGGGCCAGGGCCCGATCCTTCTCGAAGATGCCACGGAATTCCTGGAAGGTGGTCGAGCCGATGCAACGGATCTCGCCCGAGGAAAGCAGCGGCTTGAGCAGGTTGGACGCATCCATCACCCCGCCCGATGCCGCACCGGCACCGATGATGGTGTGGATCTCGTCGATGAACAGGATGGCGTGCGGACGCTTGCGCAACTCGTTGAGCAACGCCTTGAAGCGCTTCTCGAAATCGCCGCGGTACTTGGTTCCCGCCAGCAGCGCGCCAAGGTCCAGGGAGTAGACGACGCTGTCGGCCAGCAGGTCGGGGACCTGGTTGTCGACGATGCGCTTGGCCAGGCCTTCGGCGATGGCGGTCTTGCCGACACCGGCCTCGCCCACCAGCAGCGGGTTGTTCTTGCGGCGACGCGCCAGGATCTGCGCGACGCGCTCCACCTCGTTTTCGCGACCGACCAGAGGGTCGATACGCCCCATGCGCGCCAGCTCGTTCAGATTGCTGGCGTAGGCGTCCAGCGGATGACCGGAGGCGGCAGCCTCGCCACCCTCCTCGTCCTGCATCTCCTGCTCGTGATCATGCTGCTCGCCATGGCCCGGCACCTTGGAAATACCGTGGGCGATGTAATTCACCACGTCGATGCGCGCCACGCTCTGCTGCTTGAGCAGGAACACGGCCTGGCTCTCCTGCTCGCTGAAGATGGCAACCAGCACGTTGGCGCCGGTCACTTCACGCTTGCCGGAGCTTTGCACATGGAACACCGCTCGCTGCAGGACGCGCTGGAAACCGAGCGTGGGCTGGGTTTCACGGTCTTCGTCGTGTTGTGGGATCAGCGGCGTGGTGGAGTCGATGAACTCCTGCAGGTCGTGCCGCAGCTTGTCCATGTTCGCGCCACAGGCGCGCAGCACGGTGGCGGCGGCTTCGTTGTCCAACAGGGCGAGCAACAAGTGCTCTACCGTCATGAATTCGTGACGCTTGGCGCGGGCCTCCTTGAAGGCAAGATTGAGGGTGACTTCGAGCTCGCGGTTCAACATGGCTTCACCTCATACCCAAGCGGCGGAGTTAACCGTCCTTCTCGATCTCACAGAGCAGCGGATGCTGGCTCTCTTTTGCATATTGATTGACCTGCATGGCCTTGGTTTCAGCGATATCGCGAGTGAACACGCCGCAAACCGCCCGGCCTTCCGTATGCACGGTCAGCATGATCTTGGTGGCCAGTTCCCGGTTCATACCGAAGAACACTTCGAGCACCTCGACCACGAAATCCATAGGGGTGTAGTCATCGTTAAACATCACCACCTTATACATAGGTGGCGCCTGCAAGGCCGGCTTGGCCTCCTGCACCGCCAGGCCCGTGGAGTCGTCCTCATGATGCTGCGGACCATCCTGATTGAATGTTAGTCGAATCTGGCTGCTTGCATGCATGCTGGAATTAAAGGTCATGAATGATTGAAAAACGGCCTGTGGAAAGACTTTGATCCGCTTCTCAGGCAATACCGGGATCGCCTTGACTAACGGAAAAACAGTGTTACAACCAGTGGATACCCGTCTACGGGTATCAGGGGTTCCGCGCGCGCGGCCAAGGTGGCCATCAAGGCGTGGAGTCGAAGTGGATGATACTCCAGTGATGGAGTCCTTTGCAGAGGGATATCAGCATGCTTAGCGGTAAGGTCAAGTGGTTCAACAACGCCAAAGGCTATGGATTCATTCTTGCCGATGGCCGAGATGAGGACCTGTTCGCCCACTATTCGGCCATCCAGATGGACGGCTACAAGACGCTAAAGGCTGGACAGCCGGTAAGCTTCGATATCATCCAGGGCCCGAAAGGCCTGCACGCCGTGAACATTCGACCGGTCACGGCCACCACCGAAGCACCTGCCGCAATCAGCCATCCCCAGGGCAGCACGGTAGAAGTTTAAGCCCGCAATATTTGGGCATAAAAAAGGCCGGTCTAATGACCGGCCTTTTTGTTTTCCGCCTTCAAATCTTACATATGGGCAATGAGGGCGTCGCCGAACTCGGAGCAGGACAACAGTTTGGCACCGTCCATCAGTCGCTCGAAGTCGTAAGTCACGGTTTTAGCGGCAATGGCGCCATTGGTGCCCTTGATGATCAGGTCGGCCGCTTCGGTCCAGCCCATATGGCGCAACATCATCTCGGCGGAGAGGATGACCGAACCCGGGTTCACCTTGTCCTGGCCGGCATACTTCGGCGCAGTGCCGTGGGTCGCCTCGAACATGGCAATGGTGTCGGACAGGTTGGCCCCCGGCGCGATACCGATACCACCCACTTCCGCCGCCAGGGCATCGGAGAGGTAGTCACCGTTGAGATTGAGGGTGGCGATCACGTCGTACTCGGCCGGGCGCAGCAGGATCTGCTGCAGCATGGCGTCGGCAATGGCGTCCTTCACGACGATATTCTTGCCGGTATTCGGGTTCTTGAACTGCATCCACGGGCCGCCATCCAGCAACTCGGCGCCGAACTCGTCACGCGCAACTTCGTAGCCCCACTCCTTGAAGGCACCTTCGGTGAACTTCATGATGTTGCCTTTGTGCACGATGGTCACGGAGCTGCGATCGTTGTCCACGGCGTATTGCAGGGCCTTGCGCACCAGTCGCTTGGTGCCTTCGAGGGATACCGGCTTGATGCCGATACCGCAGTTCTCGGTGAAGCGGATCTTCTTGACGCCCATTTCCTCGGTGAGGAACTTGATGACCTTCTCAGCCTCGGGGCTGCCGGCTTTCCACTCCACACCGGCGTAGATGTCCTCGGAGTTCTCGCGGAAGATCACCATGTCGACGTCACCGGGCTTCTTCACCGGGCTCGGCACACCCTCGAACCAGCGTACCGGGCGCTGGCAAACGTAGAGGTCGAGCTCCTGGCGCAGGGCCACGTTGAGGGAACGGATACCGCCACCCACCGGGGTGGTCAGCGGACCCTTGATGGAAACGACGTAGTCGCGGACGGCTTCCAGGGTTTCCTTCGGCAGCCAGGTGTCCTGGTCGTAGACCTGGGTGGCTTTCTCGCCGGCGTAGACTTCCATCCACGAAATCTTGCGCTCGTTGCCATAGGCCTTGGCGACGGCGGCATCCACGACCTTGATCATGACAGGACTGATGTCGACACCAATGCCGTCACCCTCGATGAAGGGAATGATCGGATTGTTCGGTACGTTCAGGGTCATATCTGCATTGACGGTGATTTTGTCACCGGCTGCGGGCACCTGGATCTTTTGGTATCCCATGCTGAGCTCCATGTTGTGGTTGAGAACGCTCTTGCAGCTCGTGAGCCTACTCCAGTTGGGCGGTCATCGACCATATCTTCCTTAGTCGAAATACCCCTCTGATTCAGCCTCCCGAAAAGGAGTGATATACTGCGCGCCGTGACTTGACAGTCATCGGGGTCGAGCAGTCTGGGACCAGACTCACTGTCCTCGCAGCGGCCGGGCCATCACCATGGCGCGGGCGCACAACGCTCTACTGGCGCTCCATTACCCCCGCGGCATTTCTCGGCATAGCTCAACGTCGACATTGAGCGAACGCGCCTACAAGTGCGCTTCGAGACTCTGTGCGCGCCCAGAATAGAAGAGAGTTAAACGTTAATGTCCAACCGTCCGAAGATCACCTATACCTTCACCGACGAAGCCCCTGCGCTCGCCACCTACTCCCTCCTCCCCATCGTCAAGGCCTTCGCCGCTTCGGCAGGCATAGACGTTGAAACCCGCGACATCTCTCTCGCGGGACGCATCCTGGCCTCTTTCGCCGATAAGCTTGCCGCAGACAAGCGCATCGAAGACGACCTGGCCTACCTGGCAGTCCTGGCCACCTCGCCCGACGCCAACATTGTCAAACTGCCGAACATCAGCGCCTCCGTGCCGCAGCTCAAGGGCGCCATCGCCGAGCTGCAGGCCCAGGGCTACAGCGTCCCGGACTTCCCGGAAGACCCGCAGACCGACGAAGAGAAAGACACCCGCGCCCGCTACGCCAAGATCCTCGGCAGCGCCGTGAACCCGGTCCTGCGCGAAGGCAACTCCGACCGCCGCGCCCCCGCCGCCGTCAAGGCCTACGCCCGCAAGAACCCGCACTCCATGGGCAAGTGGAGCATGGCCTCCCGCTCCCACGCCGACTACATGCGCGGCGGCGACTTCTTCTCCAGCGAGCAGTCCATCACCATGGCCAAGGCCGGTGACGTACGCATCGAATTCGTCGGCAAGGACGGCAAGGTCGACGTCAAGAAGACCCTGAAGCTGGAGGACGGCGAAGTCCTCGACAGCATGTTCATGAGCTGCAACAAGCTGCGCGCCTTCTTCGAGAAGACCCTGCAGGACTGCAAGGAAACCGGCGTCATGTGGTCCCTGCACGTCAAGGCGACCATGATGAAGGTCTCCCACCCGATCGTCTTCGGCCACGCGGTCAGCGTCTACTACAAGGACGTGTTCGACAAATACGGCGAGCTGTTCAAGGAACTGGGCGTCAACCCGAACAACGGCATCAGCAGCGTCTACGACAAGATCAAGGTGCTGCCGGCTTCCCAGCAGGAAGAGATCCTCCACGACATCCACGAGGTGTACAGCCACCGCCCGGAAATGGCGATGGTCGACTCCGTGAAGGGCATCACCAACCTGCACATCCCGAGCGACGTGATCGTCGACGCCTCCATGCCGGCGATGATCCGCAACTCCGGCCAGATGTGGGGCAAGGATGGCAAGCAGAAGGACACCAAGGCGGTGATGCCGGAGAGCACCTATGCCCGCATCTACCAGGAGATGATCAACTTCTGCAAGACCAACGGCGCCTTCGATCCGACCACCATGGGCACCGTGCCAAACGTCGGCCTGATGGCGCAGAAAGCCGAGGAATACGGTTCCCACGACAAGACCTTCGAGATGACCGCCGACGGCACCATGCGCGTCGTGGCCGCCGATGGCACCGTGCTGATGCAGCACGAAGTGGAAGCCGGTGACATCTGGCGCGCCTGCCAGACCAAGGACGCCCCGATCCGTGACTGGGTCAAGCTGGCCGTGACCCGCGCCCGCCTGTCCGATACCCCGGCCATCTTCTGGCTGGACCCGGAGCGCGCCCACGACCGCGAACTGCGCAAGAAGGTCGAACTGTACCTCAAGGACCACGACCTGAGCGGCCTGGACATCAGCATCGCCGGCTACAACGAAGCCATCCGCACCAGCATGGAACGCCAGCTGCGCGGCCAGGACACCATCTCGGTGACCGGCAACGTACTGCGCGACTACCTGACCGACCTGTTCCCGATCATGGAACTGGGCACCTCGGCCAAGATGCTGTCCATCGTTCCGCTGATGGCGGGCGGCGGCATGTACGAGACCGGCGCCGGCGGTTCGGCGCCCAAGCACGTGCAGCAGCTGGTGGAAGAGAACTACCTGCGCTGGGATTCCCTCGGCGAGTTCCTGGCCCTGGCCGTGTCCCTGGAAGAAACCGGTATCAAGACCGGCAACGCCAAGGCCAAGCTGCTGGGCAAGACCCTCGACGCAGCCACCGGCAAGCTGCTGGACAACAACAAGTCGCCGTCGCGCAAGGTCGGTGAAATCGACAACCGCGGCAGCCACTTCTACCTGTCCCTGTACTGGGCCCAGGCCCTGGCCGCCCAGGACGAAGACGCCGAACTGAAGGCCTACTTCGCGCCCCTGGCCAAGACCCTGACCGAGCAGGAAGCGACCATCGTCGCCGAACTGAACGGCGCCCAGGGCAAGGCCGTGGACATCGGCGGCTACTACCGTTCGAACCCCGAGCTGACCAGCCAGGTGATGCGCCCCAGCGCCACCTTCAACGCTGCGATCGACGGCCGCGCCTAAACACCACGCGCTGTAAAAGGAAACCCCGGGCCAGTGCCCGGGGTTTCTTTTGGTTCTTCGCGGATTCAGGGGGAAGAGCGAGTTGACAGTCAGGGAAGTGGGTAGATTGGCAGTCGCCAAACGAACCAACCCCCACTCCCTGCTGCCGCCGTGAATCCTATTGATCTTGCCCAGTTCTGGCCAGGCTACGAGGTCGTCGCCTGTCGCCAAGCCACTCACGACACCCTGCTGATTGAGCTCGAACCTCAAGCCGGCTCCCTCCCCAAATGTGGCCGCTGTCACCAAGACTGCCCGCTGATCCACGAGCGGCGAATCCGCCAGGTGCGTGACCGTGACCTGCTGGATCAGCGCGTGCTGCTCCAACTGCCGGTGCGTCGCGTCGATTGCCTGGATTGTGGGCGGGTGACCGAGCGGATCGACTGGCTGGAGCCGGCGTCACGCCTGACTCAGCGTTTGCGCGTCTGGCTCGAGGGTTTGCTGCAATTGCTGCCGATCAGTCACGTCAGCCGCCTCACTGGCCTGCATTGGCACACGCTCAAGACGCTCGACAAGCGCCGCCTGGACGCCTCGGTTGGCGCGTTTGAGCCAGGCGAGGTGCGTCGGCTGGTGATGGACGAGTTTGCCCTGCACAAGGGGCATCGTTACGCCACGGTGATCATGGATGCCGAGCGCACGCGGGTGCTGTGGGTCGGGCATGGCAACAGCCGTGAGGCGATCCGTCCGTTCTTCGAATTGCTCGGCGAGCACTGCCGGCAGATCGAGGCGGTGGCCATGGACATGAACACCGCCTTCGACCTCGAGGTGAAACGGCATTGCCCGCAGGCCGAGGTGGTGTACGACCTGTTCCACGTGGTGGCGCGCTACGGCCGGGACGTGATCGACCGGATCCGGGTCGACCAGGCCAACCTCCTGCGCCAGGACAAACCGGCGCGCAAGGTGGTCAAGCAAAGCCGCTGGCTGTTGCTGCGCAATCGCGAAAACCTCAAGGGCGGACAGGCCGTGCAGTTGCAGGAATTGCTCGCGGCCAACCAGCCACTGGCCACGGCCTACGTGCTCAAGGACGCATTAAAGGAAATCTGGTACGCCCCCAGTGTGCAGGACGGCTGGCGGCGCTGGCGAACCTGGCTGCGGCACGCCCGGGACAGCGGCTTGGCGCCGCTCCAACGCTTTGCCAGGAACCTCAAGCGTTACGCGCGCGGCATCCTCGCCAGCGCCCGTTTCCCCTTGCACACCAGCCAGCTGGAAGGGGTGAACAACCGCATCAAAGTGATCAAGCGCATGGCCTATGGCTTCCGCGACTCGGCCTACTTCTTCCTGAAAATCAAGGCCGCCTTCCCCGGGAAAGCGCGATGAACCTTTCTTTTTGGCGCCGCTGGCGCCATACCATTGCAAATTCTTTCAGGAGCCCCCGATGAGCCGGCAACCCCACATCACCGTCGCAACCATTGTCGAAGACCAGGGACGCTTCCTGCTGGTGGAGGAACTGGCCGAGGGTCGCCCGGTGTACAACCAGCCCGCCGGCCACCTGGAAGCCGACGAAACCCTGCTCGAGGCCGCCCTGCGCGAAACCTTCGAAGAAACCGGCTGGGAAGTCGAACTGACCGCCGTGACCGGCATCTACCTCTACACCGCCCCCAGCAACGGCGTCACCTACCAGCGCGTCTGCTTCGCCGCCAAGCCCCTGCGCCACCACCCCGACCAGCCCCTGGACGACGGCATCATCGGCCCGCGCTGGTTGACCCGTGACGAACTGCTGGCCGAGAAGGACCGCTGGCGCAGCCACCTGGTATTGCGCTGCATCGACGACTACCTGGCGGGCGAGCGCTTCCCCCTGAGCCTGATCCGCGCTTCCTGACCACACACCCTGCAGGAGCGAGCTCTGCTCGCGAAGCCTTGTCGTCCGCCCATCGCGAGCAGGGCTCGCTCCTACGAAAGGCAGGCCTACACATCTGATCCTGAACCGGTTCTGATAGAATTCCGCTTTTGCTTACACGACCAGTGCAAATTCCCATGCGTGATCCAGCCAATACCCGCGTCATAGTCGGCATGTCCGGCGGCGTCGACTCCTCGGTTTCCGCCCTCCTCCTGCTCGAACAGGGCTATCAGGTGGAAGGCCTGTTCATGAAGAACTGGGACGAGGACGACGGCACCGACTACTGCACCGCCAAGGTGGACCTGGCCGACGCCCAGGCCGTCTGCGACCGTATCGGCATCAAGCTGCACACCGCCAACTTCGCCGCGGAATACTGGGACCACGTGTTCGAGCATTTCCTCGAGGAGTACAAGGCCGGCCGTACGCCGAACCCGGACATCCTCTGCAACCGCGAGATCAAGTTCAAAGCCTTCCTCGACTACGCCCTGTCCCTCGGCGCCGACCTGATCGCCACCGGCCACTACGTGCGCCGCCGCGATATCGACGGCCGCACCGAGCTGCTCAAGGGCCTGGACCCGAACAAGGACCAGAGCTACTTCCTCCACGCCGTCGGCGGCGAGCAGATCGCCCGCACCCTGTTCCCGGTAGGCGAACTGGAGAAGCCGGAAGTACGTGCCATTGCCGAGAAACACGGCCTGGCCACCGCGCGCAAGAAGGACTCCACCGGCATCTGCTTCATCGGCGAGCGGCGCTTCACCGACTTCCTCAAGCAGTACCTGCCAGCCCAGCCGGGCGACATCGAAACCACCGAAGGCGAGGTCATCGGCCGCCACCACGGCCTGATGTACCACACCATCGGCCAACGCCAGGGCCTGGGCATCGGCGGCATGAAGGATGCCAGCGACGACCCCTGGTACGTATTGGCCAAGGACCTGTCGCGCAATGTGCTGGTCGTCGGCCAGGGCAACGACAATCCCTGGCTGTTCTCCCGCTCGCTCAAGGCCTCCGAGATCTACTGGGTCAACCCGGTCGACCTCGCCCAGCCCCGCCGCCTCAAGGCCAAGGTGCGCTACCGCCAGAGCGATCAGCCCTGCACCCTGGAAAAGACCGCCGATGGCTATGTAGCCGTGTTCGACGACGCCCAGCGCGCCGTTACCCCGGGCCAATCGGTGGTGTTCTACGACGGCGAGATCTGCCTTGGCGGTGGCGTGATCGAAAGTGCCGAACCCGCGGATGCGGGAGTGCAACGCCCATGAACCAGACCCGCGAACAACTGATCGCCCTCGGCGCCGTCTTCGAAGCCGCCGCCCTGGTCGACCGCATCGCCAAGACCGGCCAGGTCAGCGAACCGCCGCTGGGCTGCATGCTCGGCAGCCTGCTGATCCGCGACCCGAAGAGCACCCTGGAGGTCTACGGCGGCGACGATCTCAACCTGCGCGACGGCTACAAAGCCCTGGTCAGCGCCCTGGAGCGCGAACCCGCGAGCCTGCAACGCGAACCCCTGCGCTACGCCCTGGCCCTACTCACCCTGGAGCGGCAACTGGCCAAGCGCGGCGACATGCTGGACGTCATCGGCACCCGTCTGGACCAGATCCAGCAGCAGGTGCAGCACTTCGGCCTGGTCCACGACAACGTCATCGCCGCCTGCGCCAGCCTCTACCAGGACACCCTGAGCACCTTCCGCCAGCGCATCCAGGTTCATGGCGACATGCGCCACCTGCAGCAGTCCAGCAATGCGGCGAAGATCCGCGCCCTGCTCCTCACCGGCATCCGCGCCGCGCGCCTCTGGCGCCAGCTCGGCGGCAACCGCTGGCAGCTGCTGTTCAGCCGTCGCAAATTGCTGGGCGAACTCTACCCGCTCATGCGCGGCTGACCCTCGCCGCGCCATGCGTCGAACGAGCATGGCGCTTGAGCAGCGGCCGGGGCGAAATACATGTATGATGTGCGCCCCTTTTCGTTGACCGATTGTCCGAGAACGCCCTCATGCAGCTTTCTTCGCTCACCGCGGTTTCCCCCGTAGACGGCCGCTACGCCGGCAAAACCAGCGCCCTGCGCCCGATCTTCAGCGAGTACGGCCTGATCCGTTGCCGCGTACAGGTAGAGGTCCGCTGGCTGCAGCGCCTTGCCGCCCACGCCGGCATCCCGGAAGTCGCACCGTTCTCCGCCGAAGCCAACGCCCTGCTCGACAAGCTGGCCGAAGACTTCCAGCTCGAGCACGCCGAGCGCATCAAGGAAATCGAGCGCACCACCAACCACGACGTCAAAGCCGTGGAATACCTGCTCAAGGAACAGGCCGCCAAGCTGCCGGAACTGGCCCAGGTCAGCGAATTCATTCACTTCGCCTGCACTAGCGAGGACATCAACAACCTGTCCCACGCCCTGATGCTGCGCGAAGGCCGCGACCTGGTCATGCTGCCGCTGATGCGCCAGGTGGCCAACGCCATCCGCGACCTGGCCGTCCGCTTCGCCGACGTTCCCATGCTGTCGCGCACCCACGGCCAACCGGCCTCGCCGACCACCCTCGGCAAGGAAATGGCCAACGTCGTGTACCGCCTGGAGCGCCAGATCGCCCAAGTGGCCGCCGTGCCCCTGCTGGGCAAGATCAACGGCGCCGTAGGCAACTACAACGCCCACCTGTCCGCCTACCCGGACGTGGACTGGGAAGCCAACGCCCGCGAATTCATCGAAGGCGACCTGGGCCTGGCGTTCAACCCCTACACCACCCAGATCGAGCCGCACGACTACATCGCCGAGCTGTTCGACGCCATCGCCCGCTTCAACACCATCCTCATCGACTTCGACCGCGACGTCTGGGGCTATATCTCCCTCGGCTACTTCAAGCAGAAGACCATCGCCGGCGAGATCGGCTCGTCCACCATGCCGCACAAGGTCAACCCGATCGACTTCGAGAACTCCGAAGGCAACCTGGGTATCGCCAACGCCCTGTTCCAGCACCTGGCCAGCAAACTGCCGATTTCCCGCTGGCAGCGCGACCTGACCGACTCCACCGTGCTGCGCAACCTCGGCGTCGGCTTCGCCCACAGCGTTATCGCCTACGAAGCAAGCCTCAAGGGAATCAGCAAGTTGGAGCTCAATGCTCAACGTATTGCTGAAGACCTGGACGCCTGCTGGGAAGTCCTCGCCGAGCCGATCCAGACCGTGATGCGCCGCTACGCGATCGAGAATCCGTACGAGAAGCTCAAGGAACTGACCCGTGGCAAGGGCATCAGCCCGGAAGCCCTGCAGACTTTCATCGATGGCCTGGACATCCCGGCCGAGGCCAAGGCCGAACTGCGCAAGCTCACCCCCGCCAGCTACATCGGTAACGCCGTAGCTCAAGCCAAGCGCATTTGATCGGTTTTGAACCAATGCACGCCCGGCTGTGCCGGGCGTTTTTATTTCAAAGGCTTAAGTATGAATCCTGATACTCCTCTTCAACTTCTGGGCGGCCTCACCGCGCGTGAATTCCTGCGCGACTACTGGCAGAAGAAGCCACTTCTGATCCGCCAGGCCATCCCTGGATTCGAAAGCCCCATCTCTCCCGACGAGCTCGCCGGCCTGTCCCTGGAAGAGGAAGTCGAGTCGCGCCTGGTGCTCGAGCACGGCGAACGCCCCTGGGAACTGCGTCGCGGCCCCTTCGCCGAAGACACCTACCAGAACCTGCCGGAGCGCGACTGGACCCTGCTGGTCCAGGCCGTCGACCAGTTCGTTCCGGACGTCGCCGAGCTGCTGGAGCAATTCCGCTTCCTGCCGAGCTGGCGCATCGATGACGTGATGATCAGCTTCGCCGCACCGGGCGGCGGCGTAGGGCCGCACTTCGACAACTACGACGTGTTCCTGCTCCAGGGCCAAGGCCGCCGCAACTGGAAGGTCGGCCAGATGTGCGACGCCGAAAGCGCCCTGCTGCCCCACGCCGACCTGCGCATCCTCGCTGACTTCCAGCAGACAGACGAATGGGTCCTGGAGCCCGGCGACATGCTCTACCTGCCGCCGCGCCTGGCGCACTTCGGCATCGCCGAAGACGACTGCATGACCTATTCCGTGGGCTTCCGCGCCCCCAGCGCCGCCGAAGTGCTCACCCACTTCACCGACTTCCTCGCCCAGTTCCTGCCGGACGAAGAACGCTACAGCGATGCCGGCGCCGCCCCCGTCAGCGACCCGCACGAGATCCAGCGCGACGCCCTGGACCGCCTGAAGGCCCTGCTCAGCGAGCACATGAGCGACGAGCGCCTGCTGCTCACCTGGTTCGGCCAGTTCATGACCGAGCCGCGCTACCCGGAGCTGGTGGCCGGCACCGAGGTGGAAGAAGACGACCTGCTAGGCGCGATCGAAGACGGTGCGGTACTGATCCGCAACGCCAGCGCTCGCCTGGCCTGGTCCGAGGTGGACGTCGGCCTGGTGCTCTTCGCCAGCGGCCAGAGCCGCCTGCTGCCCGCCAACCTGCGCGACCTGCTGAAGCTGATCTGCGCCGCCGAGGCACTGCATCTGGAGAATCTCGGCCAATGGCTGGCCGACGACGAGGGGCGTAAGCTTCTGCTGGAACTGGTCAAGCAAGGAAGTCTGGAGTTTGCCGATGAGTGAGATACACGTCCGCGTTGCCGACTGGCAAAAGGACAATGCCGACCTGCGCCGTATCCGTGAGGCCGTATTCATCGCCGAGCAGTCGGTGGCGCCGGAGTTGGAGTGGGACACCGAAGATGTGGACGCCGTGCACTTCCTCGCCTTCGAGCGGGACTATGCTATCGGCACCGCCCGCCTGCTGCCCGACGGCCATATCGGCCGCGTGTCGGTACTCAAGGACTGGCGCGGACTGAAGGTCGGCGACCGTCTGCTGCAGGCGGCCATCGCCGAAGCCGAGCGCCGTGGACTGCAGCGCCAGATGCTGTCGGCCCAGGTACATGCCACCGCGTTCTACGAGCGCCACGGCTTCAAGGTCGTCAGCAGCGAGTTCCTCGAAGCTGGCATCCCCCACGTGGACATGGTGCGAGAAAGCCACTAGAGGCCAAGATGAACGAGAACGCCCCGGAACCCGCTGAAAACGACGTCGAACTGCCGGCCATCGAATTCCAGTCGCCGGGGCGCTTCAGCGTTCACAACCCGCCCTCTCCCCAGGCCGAAGGCCCCGCGTGGGAACCCGCGCCCTTCGGCCTTGGCCAGCACGACCGCCTCGAACGCTTCAGCAACCCGGAGGGCGCCCGCGCCCACGCCCTGGCACTGATGCAGCAGGCGCGCCGCCGAATCTACCTGTACAGCCCCGACCTCGAACCCTGGCTCTATAACAACGGCGCCATCCAGCAAGCCTGTACCCGGCTGCTGGTCAGCGACCCGAAATGCCAGGTGCGCATCCTGGTGCGCGACCTCAGCCGCGCCGTCAAGGAAGGCCATCGCCTGCTCGGGCTGAGCCGGCGCATCTCCAGCAACTTCCAGATCCGCCGGATCAACCCCGACCATCCCTCGGAGGACCTCGCCTACCTCATCGCCGACGATCGCGGCCTGCTGGTACGCCCCGAGCACGACCAGTACGCCGGCTACGCCCTGTACAACGACCCCGGAAGGACCCGGCTGCAGCAGACCCGCTTCGACCAGGCCTGGGACATGAGCATCACCGACCCCGACTTGCGGAATTTCCTGATATGACCCCACGCGCCCTGTTCGCCGCCCTGCTCCTGCTCGTTTGCCTGCCCGCATTGGCGGCGACCGAACTCATCCAGCTGCGCTATCGCACGGCGGACGAGTTGCTGCCCATGGCGCAGTCGATACTGGGCAACGAGGGCCGCGTCAGCGCACATGGCAACCAGTTCATCGTCAACGCCTCGCCGGCGAAGATCGGCGAACTGCGCAACCTGCTGGAGCAACTGGACACCCGCCCGCGCCGCCTGCTGATCAGCGTGGATACCGCCGACAGCAACTTCCAGAGCGACCGTGGTTTCGCCGTCAACGGCTCGGCCAGCGTCGGCGGCGTCGACGTCCAGGCCGGGCGTGGCGAGGTCAATGGCCGCGACCAGGTCCGCATCATCCGCCGCACCACCACCAGCCGTGGCGGCGGCGTGCAACAGGTGCAGACCACCGAAGGCTTCCCGGCGCTGATCCAGGTGGGCCAGAGCGTGCCCATCACCACCACCAGCAGCGGCTCCTTCGGACAGGTCTACAGCAACACCGAGTACCGCAACGTCACCCGTGGCTTCTACGTCACCGCCACCCTCTCCGGCGAGCTCGTGCATGTCAGCATCAGCAGCAACAACGACCGCCTGAACAACAGCCGCCCCGGCGTGATCGACGTACAGAGCACCGATACCCGGGTCAGCGGCCGCCTCGGCGAGTGGATCACCATCGGCGCCGTGAACGAGAACAGCCAGGCCGACCAGAGCGGCTTCCTGCGTCGCAACACCACCCAGGGCCGGGAAGACATGACCCTGCGCCTCAGGGTCGACGCGGTCGACTGATCGCGTCTTTTTAGACCGCCCGGTCTCAGCCGAAAGTATTATGTAGTAGTCCGAAAAAAACACTACAAAACGTTTGACGAACGCCCGTTTGAAAGAGCATGATGGCCTCGCTCCCGCTAGCCAGGGGCCCTGAATAGGGCCTCCGGATCGCGCTCTCAGCCAACCAGCCGAGCCGATCCGCGTTGTGAAAGCCCAAAAGGCAGTGCGACAAGGTTGCGACTGGAACGTAGTTGTCCTGAGGGACGGGGAAGCGTCAGCAACATCAGCAAGATCGAAGGCAGTGCCCGGCAGATCGCCCAACGGTTACCACGAACCGGCAAGCGAGTCAGGAGCGCAAAACCACCCATCGATCCTGCGAGCGCTTGCAACTCCTCACCTACCCTCAGCTTCAATCTCTGTTCCATTCGGTCCTTCGACGCGCTGCGGTGAGCAACCCGCAATAACCTTCAGAACGCAGGTTTTTGAGTGGGAAAGTCGGTGCTCAACCACATATACACTTTGAAGGATTGACCATGTCCGCTTATCAGAACGACATCAAGGCCGTTGCTGCACTCAAAGAAGTGAACGGTAACAGCTGGAGCGCTATCAACCCCGAGTCGGTTGCCCGTATGCGCGCCCAGAACCGCTTCAAGACCGGTCTGGATATCGCCAAGTACACCGCGGCCATCATGCGCAAGGACATGGCCGAGTACGATGCCGACGCCTCCGTCTACACCCAGTCGCTCGGTTGCTGGCACGGCTTCATCGGTCAGCAGAAGCTGATCTCCATCAAGAAGCACCTGAAGACCACCAACAAGCGCTACCTCTACCTCTCCGGCTGGATGGTTGCCGCGCTGCGTTCCGATTTCGGCCCGCTGCCCGACCAGTCCATGCACGAGAAAACCGCCGTTTCCGGCCTGATCGAAGAGCTCTACACCTTCCTGCGCCAGGCTGACGCCCGTGAGCTGGACCTGCTCTTCACCGCCCTGGACGCTGCCCGCGCCGCTGGCGACAAGGCCAAGCAGGACGAAATCCAGGCCCAGATCGACGGCTACGAAACCCACGTAGTACCGATCATTGCCGACATCGACGCCGGCTTCGGCAACCCGGAAGCCACCTACCTGCTGGCCAAGAAGATGATCGAAGCGGGTGCCTGCTGCATCCAGATCGAGAACCAGGTTTCCGACGAGAAGCAGTGCGGCCACCAGGACGGTAAAGTGACCGTTCCGCACGAAGACTTCCTCGCCAAGATCAACGCGGTTCGCTACGCCTTCCTCGAACTGGGCGTTGACGACGGCGTAATCGTTGCCCGTACCGACTCCCTGGGCGCCGGCCTGACCAAGCAGATCGCCGTGACCAAGCAGCCGGGCGACCTGGGCGACCAGTACAACTCCTTCCTGGATTGCGAAGAAGTGTCCGCCGCCGACCTCGGCAACGGTGACGTAGTCATCAACCGCGGTGGCAAGCTGCTGCGTCCCAAGCGCCTGGCTTCCAACCTGTTCCAGTTCCGCGCTGGCACCGGCGAAGACCGTTGCGTCCTGGACTGCATCACCTCGCTGCAGAACGGCGCCGACCTGCTGTGGATCGAAACCGAGAAGCCCCACGTTGGCCAGATCAAGGCCATGGTTGACCGCATCCGCAAGGTCATCCCGAACGCCAAGCTGGTGTACAACAACAGCCCGTCGTTCAACTGGACCCTGAACTTCCGTCAGCAAGTGTTCGATGCGTTCGTAGCCGAAGGCAAAGACGTTTCCGCCTACGACCGCGCCAAGCTGATGGCCGTCGAGTACGATGAAACCGAACTGGCCCAGGTTGCAGACGAGAAGATCCGCACCTTCCAGCGCGACGGTTCGGCTCACGCCGGCATCTTCCACCACCTGATCACCCTGCCGACCTACCACACCGCCGCGCTGTCCACCGACAACCTGGCCAAGGGTTACTTCGCCGACCAGGGCATGCTGGCCTACGTGAAAGGCGTACAGCGTCAGGAACTGCGTCAGGGTATCGCCTGCGTCAAGCACCAGAACATGGCTGGCTCCGACATCGGCGACAACCACAAAGAGTACTTCGCTGGCGAAGCCGCTCTGAAAGCGAGCGGCAAAGACAACACCATGAACCAGTTCCACTAAGAGGAACTGCCACCGGCCGACCACGCATCGGCCGGACATGGCGAGTCAGAGAACCCCGGTGCTTGCACCGGGGTTTTTCTTTTTGCGGCGAGGATTGATGGGAAGTGACAGAGGGAATGGCAAGAAGGTGCGAAGTCGGTTGCTCAGCTCATTGTCGAGCGGGCTGTGGGTTTCTGTTTCGCCTTCCCGGGCGAGTTACTTCTGGCAGTCGTCGGGGTGCCGAACCACCCAGAAGTAACCAAGAGGGCTTGCCCCGCCATCCGGGTTTGGCTTCGCCAAACTTCCCTTGCTACATCGTCGCTCCGGAGGCCCGCCGCGAAGGGCCATCCATGGCCCTGCGCGGCTCTCGCGGCATCCATGCCGCTCATCCTCCTCCACAACGATTCCGCTCGGCCTTCTGAAGGGGCGGTTTGCGCGGCATTAACTTCCATCCCCCGTTTAAGGCTGGTTTGAGCATCAGGACTGTGTAGTGCTCGCCGGCGCGCGTCACCCCTCGCCCTCCGGGAGAGGGGCGGGGGAGAGGGTGGCGTCCGTCAGCTGGGGCCAATTCGAACACTTACGTTAAATTGCCAGTCCAACGTGAACAGGCCTTACAAAGACCCTTTATGTTGTCCATGCGAAACAACCCCAACCGTCAGCCCCCAGTTGCCAGCTCACGCCACCTCCCTAGAATCAACACAAACCCCCGGAGCTTGTGCCGTGCCCCGAATCCTCCTGCTGATCCTCCTGCTCATCTCCCCCGTGCTTCGTGCCGGCGACCTCGAGTTGCTGGTCAGCCAGCCCCAGCTGGGCGAGATCCTCGACGACCTGAAAACCAGCCAGCACCCGCGCTTCGCCGTGGTCGACTATGGCCGCGCCTCCACCCTGCCGCGCTTCTACCTGTTCGACCGGCGCAACCATGCCTTGCTGGGCAGCTTCCGGGTCGCCCACGGCAAGGGGTCGGACGCCGATCACGACGGTCATGCGGAAAGTTTCTCCAACGACCCGGGCAGTCGCGCCACCTCCCTTGGCCTGTTCCGCACCTCAGAAGTGTTCGACAGCGAAGAAGCGGGCCACGGCCGCTCCATGCGCCTCGTCGGCCTCAGCCCGAGCAACAGCAATGCTGAAGAGCGCGCCATCGTCATCCACGCCAACGCCTACATGGAAGACGCCTTCATCCGCGCCCATGGCGTACCGGGCCGCAGCTACGGCTGCCTGGTCCTGGCCGGGGCCGACCGCGACAGGGTGATCGAGCAACTGCAAGGCGGAGCGCTGATCTTCGCCATCCGCCAGCCGGAGCGCAGCGTTACGCGCAACTGAAACCCACTGTGCGGCAGGTCCCACGCAACAGTTTCTCCATCCCGCTGTAACCGTTCCGTCGCTTTCAGCCATTAGCGTCAGGTCTCCGTCGATTAGCCCGCGTGGAGATCCGCCTTGAACCAACAAAACGACAATACCGTGCTCTTTGGCAACGGCGACGAGCTACCCAGCAACCGTTCCGACAACCCCCATATCAACGACCTGATCGGCGGACTCAACCGCCGTCAGGTACTGGTCGGCGGCGCCGCCATGAGCGCCCTGGCCTTCCTCGGTGCGGCCCTTCCGGGCGATGCCATGGCCGCGGATACCCAGGCCCGGGGCAATCCCTTCAAGCCGCGCTCGCGCCTGCCCTTCGAGGCCATCCCCACAGGCCGCGCCGACACCATCAGTGTGCCGCCCGGCTACAAGGCAACGCCCTTCATCCCCTGGGGCACGCCGATCACCGGCCGCTACCCGGCGTTCCTCGACGACGCCAGCAACAGCGCCCAGGACCAGGCGGAACAGGTCGGCATGCACCACGACGGAATGCATTTCTTCCCCATCGATGCCCGCCGTGGCCCCGGCCTGCGCTCGGACCACGGCCTGCTGGTGCTCAACCACGAGTACATCGACGCCCCGCTGCTGCACCCCAACGGCCCCACCCTGGTGGACGGCAAGCGTGCCAGCGCCGAAGAAGTGCGCAAGGAGATCAACGCCCACGGCGTCTCGGTGGTAGAGATTCGCCGCAATGTCCGTGGTGATTGGGAGGTGGTGCCGAGCCGCCGCAACCGTCGCGTGACCGCCGCCACGCCCATGAGCATCGCCGGCCCGGCTCGTGGCAACAAACTGCTGCAGACCCGCTACAGCCCGAACGGCACCGCCACGCGCGGCACCCAGAACAACTGCTCGAACGGCTTCACGCCCTGGGGCACCTACCTCACCTGCGAGGAGAACTGGGCGGGCTACTTCGCCACCCGCGATAGCGCCCTGCCCCGCGAGCTCCAGCGCTACGGTCTGCGCAGCAGCAGCCGCTTCGGTTGGGAAACACTGCCGGGGGACGACTTCGAGCGCTTCGACGCCACCCGCAAGGCCGCCGACGCCAAGGGCGACTACCGCAACGAGCCGAACCACTTCGGCTGGATAGTCGAGATCGATCCCTTCGACCCGGACTCCACCCCGATCAAGCGCACCGCCCTCGGCCGCTTCGCCCATGAAGGGCTGATCTTCGCCCCGGTGAAACCCGGCCGTCCCGTGGTCTGCTATTCCGGCGACGATTCGCAGAACGAGTACATCTACAAATACGTCAGCCGCGACAAGTACCGTCCCGGCAAGGCCAACGGCCGCCTGCTGGACGACGGCACCCTTTATGTGGGCCGCTTCAACGCCGATGGCAGCGGCGACTGGCTGCCCCTGGACCTCAACGACCGCAATTTCCTCAAGGCCTGCCTGGCCGCCGGTGTCGCCTTCGCCGACCAGGGCGAGGTACTGATCAACACCCGTCTGGCCGCGGACGTCGTCGGCGCCACCCGCATGGACCGCCCGGAATGGGGCGCGGTCAACCCGGACAATGGCGAGGTCTACTTCACCCTCACCAACAACACCGCGCGCACGGTGGCCGATGCCGCCAACCCGCGCCCGGCCAACGCCTACGGCCATATCATCCGCTGGCGCGAGAACAGCCGCGACCACGCAGGCAAGCGCTTCGACTGGAACATCTTCCTGCTCGCCGGCCCCGAGGGCGACAGCCGCGCCCCCAACGGCCAGCCACTGGGCGCGCAGAACATCCTCGCCAGCCCGGACGGCCTCTGGTTCGACGATGAAGGCCGGCTGTGGATCCAGACCGACATGAGCGGCAGCCAGCTCAGCGCCGGCCCCTTCGGCAACAACCAGATGCTGGTGGCCGATCCGCGCAGCGGCGAGCTCAAGCGCTTCCTGGTGGGCCCGCTGGGCGCCGAAGTCACCGGCATCAGCGCCACGCCGGACTTCCGCACCCTGTTCGTCAACATCCAGCACCCGGGCGAAGGCTCCACGGCCACCAACCTGCTCAGCACCTGGCCGGACGGCCCAGGCAAGCGCCCGCGCTCCTCCACCGTGATCGTCACCCGCGAAGACGGACGTCGCCTGCTCTGAACCCTCTCAAGGCTTTCGGCCGACCTTCGGGTCGGCCACTTTTTCTCCCCGCGCAAGGCAGCATGTACAAAAACAGATGTATTTGTCGCAAATACGAAAGTGCTCCGCAGAGCAACTTTCGAGTACACCAGGCTTATTTATCCGGTAAGTTTTCTTAGTTTCGCGAGGCCATTCTTCTGTAGTGCTTAATTAACCACCAATCAAACGCTAATGACTCTCATTATCTCGCAAATCTCCAGCCTTCTGCGACATAAGGCCGCAATCAGACCAAGGCCTAAGAAATTCGCCAAAGCCCCATGCCTTCTGGCCTGCAGGAGGGAAGAGGGGTGAAAATCCGGCCGTGCGGGCAATTTTTTGGCCTGAAAAATTTACTTGCACACCCGGTCGGGCATAAAATTGTCGGAATCGATTGCCAGGGCATCATTGATACCCGGCATTAAACCTTTATACGCAAGTGAACGCCGTTCCTTGTCTTAAGGAGTTCCGGCATGTCGGAAGCTACTGCCATCATGTCCCACAACTGGGGTTTCGCTGTTTTCCTGCTGGGCGTTCTCGGCCTCTGCGCCTTCATGATCGGCGTCTCGAGCCTGCTCGGCAGCCGCGCCATCGGCCGCAGCAAGAACGACCCCTTCGAATCGGGCATGCTTCCCACCGGCACCGCGCGCCTGCGCCTCTCCGCAAAATTCTATCTGGTCGCGATGCTCTTCGTGATCTTCGACGTCGAAGCCCTCTTTCTCTTCGCCTGGGCCGTCTCTGTCCGTGAAAGCGGCTGGGCAGGTTTTATCGAAGCAACCATTTTCATAGCAATTCTGTTGGCAGGTCTTGTCTACCTTTGGCGCATCGGGGCGCTTGATTGGGCTCCCGAAGGTCGTCGCAAGCGGCAGGCGAAGCTAAAACAATGAGGCTTTGGCAATGCAATACAAACTTACTCGGATCGATCCGGATGCGACTTACGAGCAGTATCCGATCGGCGAACGGGAGACCGTTTCCGACCCGCTGCTAGAAGATGAGGTGCACAAGAACATCTTCCTGGGCAAGCTCGAGGATGTTCTCAACGGCGCAGTCAACTGGGGTCGCAAGAACTCCCTGTGGCCGTACAACTTCGGCCTCTCCTGCTGCTACGTGGAGATGACCACCGCCTTCACCGCACCGCACGACATCGCGCGCTTCGGTGCGGAAGTCATTCGTGCATCACCACGCCAGGCGGACTTCATGGTCATCGCCGGCACCTGCTTCATCAAGATGGCGCCGGTCATCCAGCGTCTCTATGAGCAGATGCTCGAGCCCAAGTGGGTAATTTCCATGGGTTCGTGCGCGAACTCTGGTGGCATGTACGATATTTACTCGGTCGTTCAGGGCGTGGACAAGTTCCTCCCCGTGGACGTCTACATTCCCGGCTGCCCGCCCCGTCCGGAGGCGTTCCTGCAAGGCCTGATGCTGCTGCAGGAATCCATCGGCCAGGAGCGCCGCCCGCTATCCTGGGTCGTGGGGGATCAGGGCGTTTATCGTGCCGACATGCCCTCGCAGCGGGAACAGCGCCGCGAACAGCGTATTCAGGTTACCAACCTGCGCAGCCCCGACGAAGTCTGAGCCTGTTCTTCCAAGGAAGACCCCAGGCTCATTCTTTACGTTGACGAATAGCGACCGAGACCATGACTGCAGACACCGTTCTGTCCATTCCGCCTTACAAGGCTGACGACCAAGATGTCGTCGTAGAGCTGAATTCCCGCTTTGGCGCCGAAAGCCTCACCATCCAGTCCACCCGCACCGGCATGCCGGTGATCTGGGTCGGCCGTGACAAGCTGATCGACGTCCTCAAGTTCCTGCGCAACCTGCCGCGCCCCTACGTCATGCTGTACGACCTGCATGGCGTGGACGAGCGCCTGCGCACCCAGCGCCGTGGCCTGCCGAACGCCGATTTCACGGTGTTCTACCACCTGATGTCGCTGGAACGTAATAGTGACGTGATGATCAAGGTGGCCTTGTCCGAGGGCGACCTCAACCTGCCCACCGTCACCGGTATCTGGCCCAACGCCAACTGGTACGAGCGCGAAGTCTGGGACATGTACGGCATCACCTTTGCCGGCCATCCGCACCTCTCGCGGATCATGATGCCCAACACCTGGGAAGGTCACCCGCTGCGCAAGGACTACCCGGCGCGCGCTACCGAATTCGATCCCTTCAGCCTGACCCTGGCCAAGCACCAGCTTGAAGAAGAAGCCGCGCGCTTCCGCCCGGAAGACTGGGGCATGAAACGCCACGGCGAGAACGAGGACTACATGTTCCTCAACCTCGGCCCAAACCACCCCTCCGCCCACGGTGCCTTCCGCATCATCCTGCAGCTGGACGGCGAAGAGATCGTCGACTGCGTACCGGAAGTCGGTTACCACCACCGCGGCGCCGAGAAGATGGCCGAGCGTCAGTCCTGGCACAGCTTCATCCCCTACACCGACCGTATCGACTACCTCGGCGGTGTGATGAACAACCTGCCGTACGTCCTCGCGGTCGAGAAGCTCGCCGGCATCAAGGTGCCGCAGCGCGTCGACGTCATCCGCGTGATGATGGCCGAGTTCTTCCGCATCACCAGCCACCTGCTGTTCCTGGGTACCTATATCCAGGACGTCGGTGCCATGACCCCGGTGTTCTTCACCTTCACCGACCGCCAGCGCGCCTACAAGGTGATCGAGGCCGTCACCGGCTTCCGCCTGCACCCGGCCTGGTACCGCATCGGTGGCGTCGCCCATGACCTGCCGCGCGGCTGGGACGGCCTGGTGAAAGAGTTCGTCGAATGGCTGCCCAAGCGCCTCGACGAGTACGAGAAGGCCGCCCTGAAGAACAGCATCCTCAAGGGCCGTACCATCGGCGTTGCCCAGTACAACACCAAGGAAGCCCTCGAGTGGGGCGTCACCGGTGCCGGCCTGCGCTCCACCGGTTGCGACTTCGACCTGCGCAAGGCCCGCCCCTACTCCGGCTACGAGAACTTCGAGTTCGAAGTGCCCCTGGCCCACAACGGCGACGCCTACGACCGCTGCATGGTCCGCGTGGAAGAGATGCGCCAGAGCATCCGCATCATCGACCAGTGCCTGAAGAACATGCCGGAAGGCCCGTACAAGGCGGACCACCCGCTGACCACGCCGCCGCCCAAAGAGCGCACGTTGCAGCACATCGAGACCCTGATCACCCACTTCCTGCAGGTTTCCTGGGGCCCGGTCATGCCGGCCAACGAAGCCTTCCAGATGATCGAGGCGACCAAGGGCATCAACAGCTACTACCTGACCAGCGACGGCAGCACCATGAGCTACCGCACCCGGATCCGGACGCCCAGTTTCCCCCACCTGCAGCAGATCCCCTCGGTGATCCGCGGCAGCATGGTGGCTGACCTGATCGCCTACCTGGGCAGTATCGACTTCGTAATGGCTGACGTGGACCGCTGATCATGAGCACCCTTATCCAGACCGACCGTTTCGCCCTCAGCGAAACCGAGCGCTCGGCCATCGAGCACGAAATGCATCACTACGAGGACCCGCGCGCGGCGTCCATCGAAGCCCTGAAGATCGTCCAGAAGGAACGTGGCTGGGTGCCGGACGGCGCCGCCGACGCCATTGGCGCGATCCTCGGCATCCCCGCCAGCGACGTCGAAGGCGTGGCCACCTTCTACAGCCAGATCTTCCGCCAGCCGGTCGGCCGCCACGTGATCCGCGTGTGCGACAGCATGACCTGCTACGTCGGCGGTCATGAGTCCGTGGTCGCCGAAATGCAGAAGCAGCTCGGCGTCGGCCTCGGCCAGACCACCAGCGACAACCGCTTCACCCTGCTGCCGGTCTGCTGCCTGGGCAACTGCGACAAGGCCCCGGCGGTGATGATCGACGACGACACCTTCGGCGACGTGCAGCCTGACGGCGTTGCCCGACTGCTGGAGGCCTACCAATGAAGACCCTTACCTCCATCGGCCCGGCCAACCGCATCGCCCGCAGCGAAGAGACCCATCCGCTGACCTGGCGCCTGCGCGAAGACGCTCAGCCGGTATGGCTCGACGAGTACCAGCAGAAGAACGGCTACGCTGCCGCACGCAAGGCCCTGGGTGAAATGGCCCAGGCCGACATCGTGCAGCAGGTCAAGGACTCCGGCCTCAAGGGCCGCGGCGGTGCGGGCTTCCCCACCGGCGTGAAGTGGGGCCTGATGCCGGCCGACGAATCCATGAACATCCGCTACCTGCTTTGCAACGCGGACGAAATGGAACCCAACACCTGGAAGGACCGCATGCTGATGGAACAGCTGCCCCACCTGCTGGTGGAAGGCATGCTGATCTCCGCGCGCGCCCTCAAGGCCTACCGCGGCTACATCTTCCTGCGTGGCGAATACGTCGACGCGGCGCGCAACCTCAACCGCGCCATCGACGAAGCCAAGGCCGCCGGCCTGCTGGGCAAGAACATCCTGGGCAGCGGCTTCGACTTCGAGCTGTTCGTCCACACCGGCGCCGGTCGCTACATCTGCGGCGAAGAAACCGCACTGATCAACTCCCTGGAAGGCCGCCGCGCCAACCCGCGCTCCAAGCCGCCCTTCCCCGCCGCCGTCGGCGTCTGGGGCAAGCCCACCTGCGTCAACAACGTCGAGACCCTGTGCAACGTGCCGGCGATCGTCGCCAACGGCGTGGACTGGTACAAGGGCCTGGCCCGTCCGGGCAGCGAAGACATGGGCACCAAGCTCATGGGCTTCTCCGGCAAGGTGAAGAACCCCGGCCTCTGGGAACTGCCCTTCGGCGTCCCGGCTCGCGAGCTCTTCGAGGACTACGCTGGCGGCATGCGCGACGGCTTCAAGCTGAAAGCCTGGCAGCCCGGCGGCGCCGGCACCGGCTTCCTGCTCCCCGAGCACCTGGACGCCCCGATGTACGCGGCCGGCATCGCCAAGGTCGGCACCCGCATGGGCACCGGACTGGCGCTGGCGGTGGACGACAGCATCAACATGGTTTCCCTGCTGCGCAACATGGAAGAGTTCTTCGCCCGCGAGTCCTGCGGCTGGTGCACCCCCTGCCGCGACGGCCTGCCGTGGAGCGTCAAGCTCCTGCGCGCCCTGGAGCGCGGCGAGGGCCAGCAAGGCGACCTGGAGACCCTGGAGCAGCTGGTCAGCTTCCTCGGCCCAGGCAAGACCTTCTGTGCCCACGCACCGGGCGCCGTCGAGCCGCTGGGTAGCGCCATGAAGTATTTCCGTCCGGAGTTCGAGGCAGGCATCGCCCGCCAGATCCCGGCAGCGCGACCGATACCGGTCGGCGCCTAAAAAAGGATTCGCGCAGCGGTGGCCGTGACCCGGCCCCGCGCGCACGCTGATTCCATTAGCCAAAGCCCGGTCACACGGGCAGATGAAGACTGAACCATGGCCACTATCCACGTAGACGGCAAGACGCTCGAAGTCGATGGTGCAGACAACCTCCTGCAGGCCTGTCTGTCCCTCGGACTCGACATCCCCTACTTCTGCTGGCACCCGGCGCTCGGTAGCGTCGGCGCCTGCCGCCAGTGCGCGGTCAAGCAGTACACCGACGAAAACGACAAACGCGGTCGCCTGGTCATGTCCTGCATGACTCCCGCCACCGACAACTCCTGGATTTCCATCGACGACGAAGAGGCCAAGCAGTTCCGCGCCAGCGTCGTCGAATGGCTGATGACCAACCACCCGCACGACTGCCCGGTGTGCGAGGAAGGCGGCCACTGCCACCTGCAGGACATGACGGTGATGACCGGCCACAACGCCCGTCGCTACCGCTTCACCAAGCGTACCCACCAGAACCAGCAGCTCGGCCCGTTCATCTCCCACGAGATGAACCGCTGCATCGCCTGCTACCGCTGCGTGCGCTACTACAAGGACTACGCCGGCGGCACCGACCTCGGCGTCTACGGCGCACACGACAACGTCTACTTCGGCCGCGTCGAAGACGGCGTGCTGGAGAGCGAGTTCTCCGGCAACCTGGTGGAGGTCTGCCCCACCGGTGTGTTCACCGACAAGACCCACTCCGAGCGCTACAACCGCAAATGGGACATGCAGTTCGCCCCGAGCATCTGCCACGGTTGCTCCAGCGGCTGCAACATCAGCCCCGGTGAACGCTACGGCGAGATCCGCCGCATCGAGAACCGCTTCAACGGCTCGGTGAACCAGTACTTCCTCTGCGACCGCGGCCGCTTCGGCTACGGCTACGTCAACCGCGAGGACCGTCCGCGCCAACCGCTGCTGGGCAACCAGCAGCTTGGTCTGGATGGCGCCCTGGACAAGGCCGCCGAACTGCTGCAAGGCAAGCGCGTGATCGGCATCGGCTCGCCGCGCGCCAGCCTCGAAGGCAACTTCGCCCTGCGTGAGCTGGTGGGCGCCGAGAACTACTACTCCGGCATCGCCGCCAGTGAGCTGGCCAACCTGCGCCTGATCCGCGACGTCCTGCAGAACGGCCCGCTGCCTGTGCCCACCCTGCGCGACATCGAGAAGCACGACGCGATCTTCGTCCTCGGCGAAGACCTGACCCAGACCGCCGCCCGCATGGCCCTCGCCCTGCGCCAGGCCGTCAAGGGCAAGGCCACCGACATCGCCGCCTCGATGAAGATCCAGGATTGGCACATGGCCGCCGTGCAGAACGTCGCCCAGGACGCCCTGAACCCGCTGTTCATCGCCAGCGTCGCCGCCACCCGCCTGGATGACGTCGCCGCCGAAAGCGTCCACGCCGCCCCGGCCGACCTCGCCCGCATCGGTTTCGCCGTGGCCCACGCCATCGACCCGAGCGCCCCAGCCGTGGAAGGCCTGGAAGCCGAGGCCGCCGAGCTGGTCAAGCGCATCGCCGATGCCCTGCTGGCCGCCAAGCGCCCGCTGGTCATCTCCGGCGCTTCCCTGGGCGAAAAGGCCCTGATCGAAGCCGCCGCCAACATCGCCAGCGCGCTGAAGAACCGTGAGAAGAACGGTTCCATCAGCCTGGTGGTGCCGGAAGCCAACAGCATGGGCCTTGCCCTGTTCGGTGGTGACTCCGTGGATGCCGCCCTGGAAGCCCTGACTTCCGGCAAGGCCGACGCCGTGGTGGTACTGGAGAACGACCTGTACCGCCGCGCCGACGCCGCCAAGGTGGACGCCGCCCTGGCCGCCGCCAAGGTGGTGATCGTCGCCGACCACCAGCACACCGCCACCGTCAAACGCGCCCACCTGGTGCTGCCGGCCGCCTCCTTCGCCGAAGGCGACGGCACCCTGGTCAGCCTGGAAGGCCGCGCCCAGCGCTTCTTCCAGGTCTTCGAGCCGACCTACTACGACGCCAACATCCTCGTCCGCGAAGGCTGGCGCTGGCTGCACGCGCTGCACAGCACCCTGCAAGGCAAGTCGGTGGACTGGACTCAGCTGGACCAGGTCACCAGCGCCTGCGCCGACAGCAGCCCGCTGCTGGCCGGTATCCGCGACGCCGCGCCGACCGCTTCGTTCCGCATCAAGGGCATGAAGCTCGCCCGCGAGCCCCATCGCTACAGCGGCCGTACCGCCATGCGCGCCAACATCAGCGTGCACGAGCCGCGCCAGCCCCAGGACAAGGACTCGGCCTTCGCCTTCTCCATGGAAGGCTATGCCGGCAGCGTCGAACCCCGTCAGCAGATCCCCTTCGCCTGGTCCCCGGGCTGGAACTCGCCCCAGGCCTGGAACAAGTTCCAGGACGAGGTCGGCGGCCACCTGCGTGCCGGCGATCCGGGCGTACGCCTGATCGAAGCGCGCGGCCAGGTTCTGCCCTGGTTTGGCATCAATGCCGCCTTCAACCCGGCCCAGGGCACCTGGCAGGCTGTGCCGCTGCACCACCTGTTCGGCAGCGAGGAGAACAGCTCCCGCGCCGCCCCGGTGCAAGAGCGCATCCCGCAAGCCTACGTGGCCCTGGCCAAGGACGAAGCCGATCGCCTCGGCGTCAATGACGGTGCCCTGCTCACCCTGACCCTGAACGGCCAGACCCTGCGCCTGCCGCTCGCCGTCAAGGAAGAGATGGGCATCGGCCTGATCGGCCTGCCGGTCGGCCTGCCGGGCATTCCGGCGGTGTTCGCCGGTGCCACCGTCACTGCCGTACAGGAGTCCGCGCAATGAGCTGGCTGACGCCCGAACTGATCGAGATCGTCATCGCCGTCCTCAAGGCCATCGTCATCCTCCTGGCGGTGGTGGTGAGCGGTGCGCTGCTGTCCTGGGTGGAACGTCGCCTGCTGGGCCTCTGGCAGGACCGTCATGGTCCGAACCGGGTTGGTCCCTTCGGCGCCTTCCAGCTGGGCGCCGACATGATCAAGATGTTCTTCAAGGAAGACTGGACCCCGCCGTTCGCCGACAAGCTGATCTTCACCCTGGCGCCCATCATCGCCATGAGTGCCCTGCTGATGGCCTTCGCCGTGGTCCCGGTCACCCCCACCTGGGGCGTGGCCGACCTGAACATCGGTGTGCTGTTCTTCTTCGCCATGGCCGGTATCGCGGTGTACGCGGTGCTCTTCGCCGGCTGGTCGAGCAACAACAAGTTCGCCCTGCTCGGCAGCCTGCGCGCCTCGGCCCAGACCATCTCCTACGAGGTGTTCCTGGCCCTGTCGCTGATGGGCATCGTGGCCCAGGTCGGCTCGTTCAACATGCGCGACATCGTCGAATACCAGGCCCAGCACCTGTGGTTCATCATTCCGCAGTTCTTCGGCTTCTGTACCTTCTTCATCGCTGGCGTCGCGGTAACCCACCGCCACCCCTTCGACCAACCGGAAGCGGAACAGGAACTGGCCGACGGCTACCACATCGAATACGCCGGCATGAAATGGGGCATGTTCTTCGTGGGCGAGTACATTGGCATCGTGCTGATCTCCGCCCTGCTGGTGACCCTGTTCTTCGGCGGCTGGCACGGCCCGTTCGGCATCCTGCCGCAGATCCCGTTCATCTGGTTCGCCCTGAAGACCGGCTTCTTCATCATGCTGTTCATCCTGCTGCGCGCGTCCATCCCACGCCCGCGCTATGACCAGGTGATGGCCTTCAGCTGGAAGGTGTGCCTGCCGCTGACCCTGATCAACCTGCTGGTAACCGGCGCCCTGGTGCTGGCCTCGGCCCAGTAAGGAGAAATGCCATGATCAAAGAAATCATCCACGTCATACATGGCACCTTCACCCAGCTTCGCAGCCTGGTGATGATCTTCGGCCATGCCTTCCGCAAGCGTGACACCCTGCAATACCCGGAAGAACCCGTTTACCTGCCGCCGCGCTACCGTGGCCGCATCGTCCTCACCCGCGACCCCGATGGCGAAGAGCGTTGCGTAGCTTGCAACCTCTGCGCCGTGGCCTGCCCGGTCGGCTGCATTTCCCTGCAGAAGGCCGAGACCGACGATGGCCGCTGGTATCCCGAGTTCTTCCGCATCAACTTCTCGCGCTGCATCTTCTGCGGCCTGTGCGAAGAAGCCTGCCCCACCACCGCGATCCAGCTGACCCCGGATTTCGAGATGGGCGAGTTCAAGCGCCAGGACCTGGTGTACGAGAAGGAAGACCTGCTGATCTCCGGCCCGGGCAAGAACCCGGACTACAACTTCTATCGCGTGGCGGGTATGGCCATTGCCGGCAAGCCGAAAGGCGCCGCGCAGAACGAAGCCGAACCGATCAACGTGAAGAGCCTGCTGCCCTAAGGAGACGTGCGTGGAATTCGCCTTCTATTTCGCCGCCGGTGTGGCCGTTGTCTCCACCCTGCGGGTGATCACCAACACCAACCCGGTTCATGCCCTGCTGTACCTCATCGTCTCGCTGCTGGCGGTGTCGATGTGCTTCTTCGCCCTCGGCGCGCCCTTTGCCGGCGCACTGGAAATCATCGTCTACGCCGGCGCCATCATGGTGCTGTTCGTCTTCGTGGTGATGATGCTCAACCTCGGGCCGGCCATCGCCGAGCAGGAGAAGAAGTGGCTCAAGCCCGGCATCTGGACCGGTCCGGCCCTGCTCTCCCTGATCCTGCTGGCGCAGCTGCTCTACGTCCTGTTCGGCACTGCCAGCGGCGCCACCATCGGTCACACCACCGTGGACGCCAAGGCGGTCGGCATCGCGCTGTTCGGCCCGTACCTGCTGGCCGTGGAACTGGCGTCCATGCTGCTGCTCGCAGCCCTGGTCGCCGCCTTCCACCTCGGCCGCCACGAAGCTAAGGAATAACGCCATGAACGCAATCCCACTGGAACATGGCCTCGCGGTCGCAGGCATCCTCTTCTGCCTGGGCCTCACGGGCCTCATGGTGCGCCGCAACATCCTCTTCGTGCTCATGAGCCTGGAAGTCATGATGAACGCCGCTGCCCTGGCCTTCGTGGTCGCCGGCGCCCGCTGGGGCCAGGCCGACGGCCAGATCATGTTCATTCTGGTGATCAGCCTTGCAGCCGCCGAAGCCAGTATCGGCCTCGCGATCCTGCTGCAGCTGTACCGCCGCTTCCATACCCTCGATATCGACGCTGCCAGCGAGATGCGCGGATGAACCTTCTATTCCTCACTTGCCTGTTCCCGCTGCTTGGCTGGTTCATCCTGGCCTTCTCCCGCGGGCGTCTGTCCGAAAATGCCTCCGCCGTCATCGGTGTGGGTTCCGTAGGCCTTTCCGCGCTCACCGCGGCCTGGATCATCTTCCAGTTCAACGTGAACCCGCCGGAAGGCGGCGTCTTCACCCAGGTGCTCTGGCAGTGGATGAGCGTGGCCGGCTTCGCGCCGAGCTTCACCCTCTACCTGGACGGCCTGTCCCTGACCATGCTCGGCGTGGTCACCGGCGTCGGCTTCCTGATCCACCTGTTCGCCTCCTGGTACATGCGTGGTGAAGAGGGTTACTCGCGCTTCTTCGCCTACACCAACCTGTTCATCGCCAGCATGCTGTTCCTGGTGCTGGGCGATAACCTGCTGTTCCTCTACTTCGGTTGGGAAGGCGTGGGTCTGTGCTCGTACCTGCTGATCGGCTTCTACTTCAAGCACACCCCCAACGGCAACGCGGCACTCAAGGCCTTCATCGTCACCCGCGTGGGCGACGTGTTCATGGCCATCGGCCTGTTCATCCTGTTCATGAACCTCGGCACCCTGAACATCCAGGAGCTGATGAAGCTGGCCCCCGAGAAGTACGTGGCCGGCGACGCCTGGCTGTGGATCGCCACGCTGATGCTGCTCGGCGGCGCCGTGGGCAAATCCGCCCAGCTGCCGCTGCAGACCTGGCTGGCCGACGCGATGGCGGGTCCGACCCCGGTATCCGCGCTGATCCACGCGGCCACCATGGTGACCGCGGGCGTCTACCTGATCGCCCGTACCCACGGCCTGTTCCTGCTGACGCCGGAAATCCTCGAGCTGGTAGGCATCGTCGGTGGCGTGACCCTGGTCCTGGCCGGCTTCGCCGCCCTGGTGCAGACCGACATCAAGCGTATCCTCGCCTACTCCACCATGAGCCAGATCGGCTACATGTTCCTCGCCCTGGGCGTTGGCGCATGGGACGCGGCGATCTTCCACCTGATGACCCACGCCTTCTTCAAGGCCCTGCTGTTCCTTGCCTCCGGTGCGGTGATCAACGCCTGCCACCACGAGCAGAACATCTTCAAGATGGGCGGCCTGTGGAAGAAACTGCCGCTGGCCTACGCCAGCTTCATCGTCGGTGGTGCCGCCCTGGCCGCCCTGCCGCTGGTGACCGCGGGCTTCTACTCCAAGGACGAGATCCTCTGGGAAGCCTTCGCCAGTGGCCACCAGTGGCTGCTCTACGCAGGCCTGGCCGGCGCCTTCCTGACCTCGATCTACACCTTCCGCCTGATCTTCATCGCCTTCCACGGTGAAGCCAAGACCGAAGCCCATGCCGGCCACGGTGTCGCCCACTGGCTGCCGCTGACCGTGCTGATCGTGCTCTCCACCTTCATCGGCGCGCTGATCACCCCGCCGCTGGCCGGTGTGCTGCCGCAAAGCGTCGGCCATGCCGGTGGCGAGGCCAAGCACAGCCTGGAAATCGCCTCGGGCGCCATCGCCCTGGCGGGCATCCTGCTGGCCGCCCTGCTGTTCCTCGGCAAGCGCACGCTGGTCACCGCGGTGTCCCAGAGCGCCCCGGGCCGCTTCCTCGGTGCCTGGTGGTACGCCGCCTGGGGCTTCGACTGGCTCTACGACCTGCTGTTCGTCAAACCCTACCTGGCGATCTGCCGCCTGCTCCGTCGCGATCCCATCGACGGCAGCATCGGCCTGATCCCGCGCCTGGTACGTGTTGGCAACGGCACCCTCAGCCGCAGCCAGACCGGCCAGCTCCGCTGGTACGCCGTTTCCATCGTCGGCGGGGCCGTGCTTGTGCTCGGCGCCGTGCTGCTGACCTGAATCTTCTTAAGGAATTGAGCCCGTCATGATTCTGCCCTGGCTAATCCTGATTCCCTTCATCGGCGGCCTGCTCTGCTGGCAAGGTGAGCGCTTCGGCTCCACCCTGCCCCGCTGGATCGCCCTGCTCACCATGTCCCTGCTGTTCGTCCTCGGCCTCTGGCTGTGGGCGACCGGCGACTTCACCCTGGCTCCCGCGCCCGGCACCGAGCCGGTGTGGGCCGAAGAGTTCAAGGTGCAGTGGATCGAGCGTTTCGGCGTCACCATCCACCTGGCCCTGGACGGCATCTCCATCCTGATGATCGTCCTCACCGGCCTGCTCGGTGTGCTGTCGGTACTCTGCTCCTGGCGTGAAATCCAGAACCGCGTCGGCTTCTTCCACCTCAACCTGATGTGGATCCTCGGCGGCGTGGTCGGCGTGTTCCTCGCAATCGACCTGTTCCTGTTCTTCTTCTTCTGGGAAATGATGCTGGTGCCGATGTACTTCCTCATCGCGCTCTGGGGTCACAGCGGCAGCAAGGGCAAGACCCGCATCACCGCCGCCACCAAGTTCTTCATCTACACCCAGGCCAGCGGCCTGATCATGCTGGTGGCCATCCTCGGCCTGGTCCTGGTGAACTACAGCAACACCGGCGTGCTGACCTTCAACTACGCCGACCTGCTCAAGACCCAGATGGCCCCCGGCACCGAGTACCTGCTGATGCTCGGCTTCTTCATCGCCTTCGCGGTGAAGTTCCCGGTGGTGCCCTTCCACTCCTGGCTGCCCGACGCCCACGCCCAGGCGCCGACCGCGGGCTCCGTGGACCTGGCCGGCATCCTGCTGAAGACCGCCGCCTACGGCATGATCCGCTTCGCCCTACCGCTGTTCCCCAACGCCTCGGCCGAGTTCGCGCCGATCGCACAGTGGCTCGGCGTGTTCGCCATCATCTACGGTGCCCTGCTGTCCTTCGCCCAGACCGACATCAAGCGCCTGGTGGCCTACTCCAGCGTGTCGCACATGGGCTTCGTGCTGATCGCCATCTACTCCGGCAGCCAGATCGCCCTGCAGGGCGCGGTGGTACAGATGATCGCCCACGGCCTCTCCGCCGCTGCGCTCTTCATCCTGTGCGGCCAGCTGTACGAGCGCCTGCACACCCGTGACATGCGCGAAATGGGCGGCATCTGGGGCCGCATGCCCTACCTGCCGGCCGTCAGCCTGTTCTTCGCCGCCGCCGCCCTGGGCCTGCCGGGTACCGGCAACTTCGTCGGCGAATTCCTGATCCTGGTGGGTGCCTTCCAGCACGTGCCCTGGATCGCCGTCCTGGCCTCCACCGGCCTGGTGTTCGGCTCGGTCTACTCGCTGATCATGATCCACCGTGCCTACTTCGGCCCGGCCAAGCACGAGAAAGACTACGAAGGCCTGCGCTACCGCGAGCTGACCATGGTCCTGGGCCTTGCCGGCCTCCTGATCCTGCTCGGCGTCTACCCGCAACCGGTGCTGGATACCTCCGCTGCGAGCATGCATGGCGTGCACCAGTGGCTGGACTCCGCCGTCAATCAACTCGTCGCCCGGTAAGTAGGTTATGGAATTCACGACTCAACACCTGATCGCCCTGCTGCCGTTGCTGGTCACCTGCGCCACGATAGTCGTGGTCATGCTGGCCATCGCCTGGAAGCGGCACCACTCCTGGACCTTCGGCCTCTCGGTCATCGGTCTCAACCTGGCCCTGGTTTCCATCCTGCCCGCCCTCAAGGTCGCCCCCCTGGCGGTGACTCCCATGCTCATGGTGGACAACTTCGGCGCCTACTACATGGCCCTGGTGCTGGCCGGCACCCTGGCCTGCGTCACCCTGATCCACGCCTACCTGGGCGGTGAATCGGGCAAGGGTTATCCGGGCAACCGCGAAGAGATGTACCTGCTGATCCTCCTGGCCGCCGCCGGCGGCCTGGTGCTGGTCACCGCGCAGCACCTGGCCGGCCTGTTCATCGGCCTGGAGCTGCTCTCGGTGCCGGTCTACGGCCTGGTGGCGTACGCCTTCTTCAACCGTCGCTCCCTGGAAGCCGGCATCAAGTACATGGTGCTGTCGGCCGCGGGCTCGGCCTTCCTGCTGTTCGGCATGGCCCTGCTCTACGCCGACGCCGGCAGCCTGAGCTTCAGCCAGCTGGCCGCCTCCGGTAACACCCTGCTGTCGCAGATCGGTATCGGCATGATGCTCATCGGCCTGGCCTTCAAGCTGTCCCTGGTCCCCTTCCACCTGTGGACCCCGGACGTGTACGAAGGCGCCCCGGCGCCGGTGGCGGCCTTCCTGGCCACCGCCAGCAAGGTGGCCGTGTTCGCCGTGCTGCTGCGCCTGTACCAGATGTCCCCGGCCACCGCCGGCGGATGGCTGAACGACCTGCTGACGGTAATCGCCATCGCCTCGATCATCTTCGGCAACCTGCTGGCCCTGCTGCAGAACAACATCAAGCGCCTGCTCGGCTACTCCTCCATCGCCCACTTCGGCTACCTGCTGATCGCCCTGATCGCCAGCAAGGGCCTGGCGGTGGAAGCCATCGGCGTCTACCTGGCCACCTACGTGCTGACCAGCCTCGGCGCCTTCGGTGTGGTGACCCTGATGTCCACCCCCTACAGCGGCCGCGACTGCGACGCCCTGTACGAGTACCGCGGCCTGTTCTGGCGCCGTCCGTACCTGACCGCGGTGCTCACCGTGATGATGCTGTCGCTCGCCGGCATTCCGCTCACCGCGGGCTTCATCGGCAAGTTCTTCGTGATCGCCACCGGTGTCGAGTCCGGCCTCTGGTGGCTGCTGGGGGCCATGGTCCTGGGCAGCGCCATCGGCGTGTTCTACTACCTGCGCGTGATGGTCACCCTGTTCCTGGTGGAGCCCAACCTGCGCCGTCACGACGCGGAACTGCACTGGGCCCAGCGCGCCGGCGGCATCATGCTGCTGTTCGTTGCCCTGCTGGCGTTCTTCCTCGGCGTCTACCCGCAGCCGCTGCTGGACCTGGTCCAGCACTCCGGCCTGGTGGCCCTGGCCAACTGAGGCTGACCCCTTGCAACGAAAAACCCGGCCATGTGCCGGGTTTTTCTTTGGTTCTTCGCGCACGTTCGGGAAGACGGGATTAGCAGTGCGGTGTGAGGGTTTGTTGCCCGTCTCATTTCCGTATGGGCTGTGGGTTTCTGTTTCGCCCTCCCGGGCGACTCCCTTTGGCAAACGCCCCAAAGGAAGCAAAGGGCTCGCCCCGACATCCGGGTTTGGCTTCGCCAAACTTCCCTCGTTCCATCGCTGTTCCAGGGGCACGGCGCGAGGGGCCATCCATGGCCCCGCGCGCCTCTCGCGGCATCCATGCCGCTCAACCCCTTGACTCGCTACGCTCGCCCTTCGGGCCAGCCTGCGGCTGTTACTTCGCTTCGCTACGTTTCACAGCGACTCCACTCGGCCTCCTGAAGGGGCGCTCCGCGCGGCGTCATCTTTTCTGCCTCGTATCAGGCACGTTTGGGCAACAGGACTGCTTCGCGCCTGCCGGCGCGAGTCACCCCTCTCCCTCCTGCGGGGTGAAGAGGCATGCCTTCGGAAGCACCGCTTCCGGTGCCGATGAACGACTGAGAGCGAAGCGATCAGGCTGGGGCTCAGGGCGGGGTCGGGGGAGAGGGGCTCCGCAGGCGGGAAGCCAATCAGGACACTCACACAATATTGCCAATCCAGCGTGCGCACCCTCCCCATGGACTCCACGATGAACCCGTTCTTCTCCCGCCCTACCCCGACAACTGGACCTTCTGCCGCGTCTCGCGGAACAGCCCCGCCCCCAACCAGCGGCAACAGCGACAGGAAGGCCATGGTTACGCCCCACACCGCCCTGCCCGACAGGGTGCTGGCCACCTCGCACCGGTCTGCCGAGTAAGGCAGCAGGAGCTCAGGGCAGCATCACCTTCTTCCGGGTTTCGTTGAACAGCTCCCAGCTGGCCACGAACAGCGCCGCGATCAGCGGCCCGATGACAAAGCCATTGAGCCCGAACAGCGACAGCCCGCCGAGGGTGGAAATCAGCACCAGGTAGTCCGGCATGCGCGTGTCCTTGCCCACCAGCATCGGCCGCAGGACGTTGTCCGCCAGGCCGATCACCAGTAGGCCGAATGCCGCCAGGCCCAGCGCCTGCCACATCTGGCCATTGAGGAACAGGAACAGCGCCACCGGCCCCCACACCAGGCCGGCGCCCACCAGCGGCAGCAAGGAAAGGAAGGTCATGATCACGCCCCAGAACACCGGGCTGGGAATCGACATGGCCCAGAACACCAGGCCGCCCAGAGTGCCCTGGACTATCGCCACCAGGATGTTGCCCTTGACGGTTGCACGCACCACGCGGGTGAACTTGATCTGCAGCCGACGCTTGTGCTGTTCGCCCAGGGGGATGGCCAGGCGCACGTTGCGCGCCACGTCCAGGCCGTCGCGCAGCAGGAAATAGAGCAGGTAGATCATGGTGAAGAAGCCCACCACGAGCTCGAAGGTGTTCTGGCCGATGGTGAACGCCTGGGTGGCGAGGAACTGGCTGCCCTGGAGCATGCCGGCCACCAGGCGATCACGCAGGACGTCGAAATCCCCCAGGCCCAGGCGGTCCAGATGCTGCTGCAGGAAGCGTGGCAACAGCGACCTGAACTGCTGGACGTAAGGCCCTATGTCCAGCTCGCCGGTGTCCAGGCGGTGATAGAAGTCGGCGCCTTCCTGCACCAGCATCATGCAGATCAGCAGCACCGGCAGCACCGCCACCAGCAGGCAAGTGCCCAGGGCGATCAACGCCGACAGGTTGCCGCGCCCGCCCAGGCGCAAGGCCAGGTGGCGTTGCAGGGGGCTGAACATCACCGCCAGGACCACGGCCCAGAACACGGCGCCGTAGAACGGCAGCAGAATCCAGCAGAAAGCCAGGGAGACCAGCACCACCAGCAGGAGCAGGGTGCCGCTTTCCATTTGGCGCCGAGATGCCATGGCGAGGCCGAGGGGGTTGGGGACTTAAAGCTTAGTCCGTGGCGCCTTCCGGAAAGTGCGAAGTGTTTTTTGCGCCCTGCCCTGGGCGCAACTCGTTGCCGGCGGGAGGAATCGACCGGGCGGCCAGCGCCGCCCGGTCAGGCTCAGATGCGGAACTGGCGCACCAGCCCGCCCAGGCTGTCGCCCAGGCGCGCCAGGCTGCGGGCGGTGTCGGCGCCATGGCGGGTCTCTTCCGCCACGCTGTCCACCGCCACGGCGATCTGGTGCACGCTGCGGTTGATCTCCTCGGCCACCGCGGTCTGCTCCTCGGCGGCGCTGGCGATCTGCGCGTTCATGGCGTTGATGGTGCCGATCAGGCCGGCGATGGCATCCAGGGACGCGCCGGCCTGGTTGGCCTGATTACTGGTGGTCTCGCCGGCGTCGCTGGAACGGCGCATGGCGGTCACCGCGTCCTGGGTGCCCTGTTGCAGGCGGTCGATCATGCCCTGGATTTCCTGGGTGCTCTGCTGGGTGCGGCTGGCCAGGGCGCGCACCTCGTCGGCCACCACGGCGAAGCCACGCCCGGCCTCACCGGCGCGGGCCGCCTCGATGGCGGCGTTGAGCGCCAGCAGGTTGGTCTGTTCGGCGATCGAGCGGATCACCCCGAGCACGCTGACGATGGATTGCACGTCCTGCTGCAGGCTGTCCAGGGAGACGCCGCTGCTGCGGATGTCGCCCACCAGCGCATGGATGCGGGTGATGCTGCCGTCCACCACCTGCTTGGCGGCCTGGCCCTCCTGGTCGGTCTGCTGCGCCGCCTCGGCCGCGCCCTGGGCGCTCTTGGCCACTTCATGGGCGGCGGCGGACATTTCATTGATAGCGGTGGCCACCTGGTCGGTTTCCTGGCGCTGGCGCTCCATGGCCTGCTCCGAACGCTGGGCCTGGGCCGCCACCTCGCCCACCAGACCGGTGAGCTGACCGGTCATGTCGACTATCTGCCGCACCAGGCCGTGGATCTTCTCGACGAAGCTGTTGAAGGAGGTGGCCAGGTCACCCAGTTCGTCCTGGCTGTCCACCACCAGGCGGCGGGTCAGGTCGCCCTCGCCGGCGGCGATATCGTCCAGGTTCGCCTTGATCCGCTGCAGCGGACGCACCAGGGCGTTGGCCAGACCCATACCCACCAGGCCGAAGATCACCAGCAGCACGGCGGCGATCACCAGCACGCTGGTGACGATGGTGCTGACGCGCTCTTCGATCTCGCGCTGCACCTCGGCCACCTCGGCCTCCACGCCGTCCAGGTTCACCGCGGTGCCCACGGCCATGTCCCACTTGGGCAGGTAATAGCTGTAGGCCAGCTTGGGCACAAGCACGCTCTCGTTGTCCGGCAGCGCGGAGCTGTATTCCACATAGTTGGAACCGTCCTTGGCCACGGCCACCAGACGCTCGTTCACCGCCACGCCGTTGGGGTCCTTGCGGCCGACGAGGCTCTTGCCCACGTCCACCGGGCTGTCGCCACGGAACAGGCGGACCACCTGGGAGTCGTGGCCGAAGAAGTAGCCATCCTTGCCGTACTTGATCTTCGCCAGAATGGCGATGGCCTTCTCGCGGCTGGCCATGTCACCGGGTGCCGCCCCGTCATACAGGGCCTGCACCGAACCCAGGGCGATCTGCATGTAGCTCTTCAACTCCTGGCGGTTTTCCTCCACCAGGCGCTCCCGCGTGTTGCGCACCTCGTCTTCGGCCAGGTTGCGGAGTACCTGGGTCACGGCGCCGGACAGCACCAGCGCGAAGAGGATCACCGGCACCAGGGCCAGCAGCAGAACTTTGGTTTTCAGGGTGAAACGCATCGAGCGATCCTCGGGAGGCGGGGCCAGAAAGCAGTGCGGGGTTGCCAAGCTATCGGCAACCCCGCACGGACCTTAAGCGACCGGTTGGTCAGAATGATTAAGCCGGCACCGCCGACGAGGCTCAGAGCACCATGGCGGCCACCCAGCCGAAGGCCAGCAGCGGCAGGTTGTAGTGCAGGAAAGTGGGCACCACGGTGTCCCAGATGTGGCTGTGCTGGCCGTCCACGTTCAGGCCCGCGGTCGGGCCCAGGGTGGAGTCGGAGGCCGGCGAACCTGCATCGCCCAGGGCGCCCGCGGTGCCGACGATGCTGACGATGGCCAGCGGGCTGAAGCCCAGTTGCACGCACAGCGGCACGAAGATCGCCGCGATGATCGGCACGGTGGAGAACGACGAGCCGATCCCCATGGTCACCAGCAGGCCCACCAGCAGCATCAGCAACGCGCCGAGCGCCTTGTCATGGCCGATCCAGCCGGCCGAGGCCTCCACCAGGGTCGCCACCTGGCCGGTCTCGCGCATCACTTCGGCAAAGCCCGAGGCGGCGATCATGATGAAGCCGATCATGGCCATCATCTTCATGCCTTCGGTGAACAGGTCGTCCGCTTCCTTCCAGCGCACCACCCCCGACAGCGAGAAGATCACGAAGCCCAGCAGCGCGCCGATGATCATCGAGTCCAGCCACAGCTGCACCACGAAGGCGACCAGGATGGCCACGCCGGCCACCGCCAGGCTCCGGGGGTTGTAGGCGACGGTGACCTCCTCGGCCCGGGCGATGCGCTCCAGGTCGTAGACGCGCTTCTTCCGGTAGCTGAACAGCACCGCGATGAGCAGGCCGACCACCATGCCCAGGGCCGGTATCAACATGGCCCGGGTAACGCTCACACCGGTAACGTCGACGCCACTTTTCACCACATTGGCCAGCAGGATCTCGTTGAGGAAGATGTTGCCGAAGCCCACCGGCAGGAACATGTAGGGGGTGATCAGGCCGAAGGTGATCACGCAGGCGATCAGTCGGCGGTCGATCGACAGGCGCGTGATGACATAAAGAAGTGGCGGCACCAGCAGCGGGATGAAGGCGATGTGGATCGGCAGGATGTTCTGCGAGGAAACCGCCACGCACAGCAGCAAGGCCACCAGGCCCCATTTCAGTGCAGTGCCGCCCTCCACTTCCTGCCGACCCACCATGGCCAGGGCGCGGTCCGCCAGGGCGTGGGCCAGGCCGGAGCGGGCGATGGCCACGGCGAACGCGCCCAGCAGTGCGTAGGACAGCGCCACGGTGGCACCGCCGCCCAGGCCCTTGTTGAAGGCCGCCAGGGAGCCTTCGATCCCCAGGCCGCCCACCAGGCCACCGGCCAGCGCGCCGATGATCAGCGCCACCACCACATGCACCCGGCACAAGCTGAGGACCAGCATGAGCCCCACCGCCACCACTACCGCATTCATCGCTTCACCTCGAATTTCCTGGCCAGACCGACCGCAGCCCGGCCGCAAAAAAAGCGCGCACTCTGCCGAAACCAGGGGGTCCTGTCAAAAGCGTTCGGAATATTGGGCGCAGTGTGCATAATTCTTGCCTGCAAATTGCCACCTCGTGCAATCCGCACGGCTATTCGTCGCCTTCGCGTCAAGAAATCGCCACCCGCGCCGACAACGAATGTAGTTCCGACGAGACAGAAGGAAAAACCAATGCTGTTCAATCGCCTGTCCATCCAGTGGAAGATCACACTGTTGTCCGGCCTCTGCCTGCTGGCCATCGTGACCCTGCTGATCGGTTCATCGCTCTACCAGTCCAAGCGCAGCGCCAAGCTCGTGCAGGCCGAGAGCAGCCAGATGCTGGACCAGAGCGCACGCCAGCGCCTGCAGGCCCGCGCCGAGCTGCAGGCCATCCGCATCCAGCGCTACTTCATGGACAACTACCAGTACGGCAAGGGCTTCTCGCGCCAGGTGCTGTTCCTCAAGGAACAGGCGGAAAAGCGCTTCCTCGACGCCTTCGACCTGCGCGAGGACCTGACCCGCCAGGTACGCACCAGCCTGGAGGCCAACCCGGAAATCCTCGGCCTGTACCTGGTGTTCGAGCCCAACGCCCTGGACGGCAAGGACGAACTCTTCATCGACCAGGCGGAACTGGGCAGCAACGACAAGGGCCGTTTCTCCCTCTATTGGGCGCAACCTACCCCCGGCAAGCTGGAATCCGAGTCCATGACCGAGGAGCTGCTCGCCGACGCCAGCATCGGCCCCAGCGGCGCGCCCTACAACGCCTGGTACACCTGCCCGATGAAAACCGGCCAGGCCTGCGCGCTGGACCCGTATTTCGATGACGTTGGCGGCAAGAAGACCCTGATGACCAGCATCGCCTTCCCGCTGCAACTGAACGGTAAGACCGTGGGCGTCATGGGCCTCGACATCAGCCTGGAAAGCCTCCAGCAGCTGAGCCTGGCCGGCAACCGCGAACTCTATGAAGGCAACGGCCACGTCAGCATCATCAGCCCGGCCGGGCTGCTCGCCGGCCACAGCCGCGATGCCGGCCTGCTCAGCGCCAAGCTGGACAAGGCCTTCGGCAGTGATGCGGCGGAAATCGCCGCCAACCTCCAGGCCGGCAAGGCCGAGGAGATGAACCACGCCGGCATGCTGCGGGTGATGCAGCCGTTCAAACCGATCCCCACCGCGGCGCCCTGGAGCGTGCTGCTGGAAGTGCCGGGGAAGGTACTCCAGGCACCGGCCCTGAAACTGGAAGCCCAACTCGCCCAACAGAACCAGACCGCCAACCTCAGCGGCCTGCTGATCGGCCTCGCCGCTGCCGTCGCCGGCCTGCTGCTGGTGTGGCTCACCGCCCGTGGCGTGACCCGGCCGATCCTCGGCGTGGCGAGCATGCTCAAGGACATCGCCAGCGGCGAAGGCGACCTGACCCGGCGCCTGGACTACGCCCGCCAGGACGAACTCGGCGAGCTGGCCGGCTGGTTCAACCGCTTCCTCGACAAGCTGCAACCGATCATCGCCGACGTGAAACGCTCGGTGCAGGACGCCCGGGGCACCGCCGACCAGTCCGCCGCCATCGCCAGCCAGACCAGCGCCGGCATGCAGCAGCAGTACCGCGAAGTCGACCAGGTGGCCACCGCCTCCCACGAGATGAGCGCCACCGCCCAGGACGTCGCCCGCAGCGCCGCCCAGGCCGCCGAAGCCGCCCGCGGCGCCGACCATGCCACCCGCGAGGGCCTTGGCGTGATCGGCCGCACCACCAGCGCCATCGAGCAACTGGCCAGCGAGATGAGCGCGGCCATGGAAGAAGTGCAGAACCTCTCCGTCAGCAGCGACCAGATCGGTTCGGTGCTGGAAGTGATCCGCGCCATCGCCGAACAGACCAACCTGCTGGCGCTCAACGCCGCCATCGAGGCGGCCCGTGCCGGTGAGGCCGGGCGTGGCTTCGCCGTGGTGGCGGACGAAGTCCGCAACCTGGCCAAGCGTACCCAGGACTCGGTGGAAGAAATCCGCCAGGTGATCGAGGGCCTGCAACACGGCACCCGCGAAGTGGTGGGCTCGATGCACAGCAGCCACCGCCAGGCCCAGGGCAGCGTGGAGCAGGTGGAGCAGGCGGTGGCCGCGCTGCAACGCATCGGCGATGCGGTGACGGTGATCACCGACATGAACCTGCAGATCGCCAGCGCCGCCGAGGAACAGAGCGCGGTGGCCGAGGAGATCAACCGCAACGTGGCGGCGATCCGCGATGTCACCGAGTCCCTCTCCGGCCAGGCCCAGGAATCCGCCCAGGTCAGCCAGGCCCTGAACCGCCTGGCCAACCACCAGCAGGGGCTGATGGACCAGTTCCGCGCCTGACCTCCCGGCTCTCTCCATTCGTAGGATGGGTTGAGCGACGCGATACCCATCACTCGGACTCGATGGGTTTCGTACCTCAACCCATCCTACAAAAGCAGTCCGTGCCGAGACGCCCCCTCACCCCAACCCTCCCTCATTCTGGCGTCATTGGTGTTCCACTCTGGCGCCCTCTCGCTTGCCGGCGAGCCAGCCGCCAGCTAGCCTGCCCGCGGTCTAAACAAGGAACCCCAAGATGCTGAACTTCGTCCTGATCGCCGGCTCCAGCCGCGCCAACAGCCAATCGGGCAAGGTCGCCCGCTTCATTCGCCAGCGCCTGATCGAACTCGACAAGGCCAGCCCCAGCAGCTGCAGCATCATCGACCTGGGCGAAGGCCCGCTGCCGCTCTGGCCAGCCGACGACACCGGCCCCTGGAGCCAGTACCAGCAGCAGCTGCGCAGTGCCGACGCGGTGGTGGTGATCGCTCCCGAGTGGAACGGCATGGCCTGCCCGGCCATCAAGAACTTCTTCATCTATGCCAGCAAGGCGGAGCTGGCGCACAAGCCGGGCCTGCTGGTGGGTGTCTCCTCCGGTATCGGCGGCGGCTACCCGATCAGCGAGCTGCGCGCGTCCAGCTACAAGAACTGCCGTCTCTGCTACCTGCCGGAGCACCTGATCGTGCGCGGCGTGGAGAAGGTGCTGAACGACGTCGAAGCGGTGAGCGAAGACGACGAGCGCATTCGCGCACGCCTGGACTACGACCTGGACATCCTGGCCCGCTATGCCGACGCGTTGAAGCCGGTTCGCGAAGCCATCGACATGAGCATCCCGGCCTTCGCCAACGGCATGTAACCCGCCGCCGGCCAGTAGGAGCGAATTCATTCGCGAAGGGCGGCACCGCCGCCCCCTCACGACTACAACAGCTGATGCTTGTGCAACAGCCGATAGAACGTCGGCCGCGACACCCCCAGCACCTTGGCCGCCAGGCTGAGGTTGCTGCTGTAGTGGGCCAGGGCGTCGCACAGCGCCTGGTATTCCGCCCGGCGCTTGTAATCCTCAAGCGTTCCCAGCAAGGCGCCGTCCACCGGGGCGCTCTTGAGTCCCAGGTCATCCGCCTCGATCGGCCCGTTCTGCGCAAGCGCGTAGCCACGCCGCACCCGGCTGGCCAGCTCGCGCACATTGCCGGGCCAGCGATGACGGGCCATGGCGGCCAACGCCTCCTCGCTGAAATGGCTGGGCCGGCGCCCGGCCTCCAGGCTGTAGAGGTCGACGAAATACCCCGCCAACAGAGCGATATCGCCCTGGCGCTTGCGCAATGGCGTGATCACCAGCCGATGCTGCTCCAGCCACTGGTACAGCCCCGGATGGAAACGCCCCTGCTCCACCAGTTCGGCCAGTTCGTCCCGCGCGGAGGCCAGCACCCGCACGTCCAGGGGCAGCACCTCGCCGTCGGCGTAATGCAGGGATTTCCCGCGCAGGCAGGTGAGCAGGCGTTCCTGGGAGCCCGAGGGCAGTTCGTGGATGGCATCGAGGAACAGGGTGCCGCCGTTGGCCGAGGCCAGCTTGCCCTGGTGACCGAACAGCAGGTTGGCGGTTTCCCCATCCGGCAGTACGCCACAGCTGAAACTGACGAATGGACCGGCCACCCGTCGCGACATCCGGTGCAGGGTCCGCGCCACCAGCTCCTTGCCGCTGCCGCTTTCACCGCAGATCAGCACCGGCTTCTCGCTCGGCCCCAGGCGCGCCAGCTGCTTGCGCAGGTCCCGCAGCGGGCGGCTCTGGCCCAGCAGTTCGTGCTGGTCGCCACGGCGGTTGCCGATGCCGCGCAGGCGGGCGATGCCGAAGGCGCGGCCGAGCAGCCCCTGCAGGCGCGGCAGGTCCACCGGCAGGATCAGGGCGTCGAAGAACCATTCACCGATGAACTCCTCGATACCATCGGCCGGCTCACCAACAGGGTCGATCAGGGCGATCCACTCGGTGCCGCTGCGGCTGATCAGGTGCTTGACCCCTTCCGGGCGCTCCAGGTGCTCGCTGCGCAGACGCAGCAGGCCGATGTCGTAGCTCGCCGCCAGGGCCTGGTCGAGGCTCTGGCTGGAAACCGACCAGCCCGCCTCTTCGAGGTGTGGGAGGATTCGCCGGCAGTGATCGCAAGGATCGACCACCAAGAGACGTCGCGGTGCGGCGGAGGGAGCTTCCACGATAGACCTTCCTTGACGTCAAAAAATTGATTTATCAATAAAAACAATAGGTTGAAGCCTCAATCTGTAACGCTAGCAATAACTTTGACGCGCTATGGAACGTTTCTCTATAGGGCCAATTTCCGTTCGCGCTTAAGGCCCTGTGCCCTACCCGACAAGCGTCTCGACAGCGTTCCAATACAGGCCAATACTCGGGCAGCTCACTCCCTGCCTTGCGGGGCCTGCCATGAAACTGAATCTGCGTGCCGCCACGCTGGACGACCTGTCGCCGCTGGTGGAGCTCGAGGGCCATTGCTTCGAGGCGCCTCGCCTCGGTCGCCAGCAGTTCCGCTGGATGCTCGCCCAAGCCAACGCCAGCCTGATACTGGCCGAGGGCGACGGCCGCATCCTCGGCTACACCCTGGTGCTGTTCCGCCAGGGCAGCCCCCTCGCCCGCCTGCACTCCATCGCCACCGAGCCACGGGCCCGGGGCAACGGTATCGGCCAGCGCCTGCTGGAGGCGGCCGAAACTGCCGCCCGCGACCATGACTGCGCCTACCTGCGGTTGGAGGTCTGCCCTGACGATCGCCCGGCGGTGGCCCTGTTCGAGCGCAATGGCTACAGCGACCTGGGGCTGCTGACCGACTTCTTCCCCGACCACCGCGAAGCCACGCGCATGGAGAAACGGGTGGTGCGGCATCCCCAGGCCCTGCACCGCGCCGTGCCCTACTACCACCAGACCACCGAATTCACCTGCGGCCCGGCCTGCCTGCTGATGGCCATGGGCGCCCTGGACAGCGTGATCAGCGGAACCGCCGAAGACGAATTGCGCCTGTGGCGCGAAGCCAGCAGCGTGCACATGCCCGGCGGCCACGGCGGCTGCAGCCCCCACGGCCTGGCGCTGGCGGCCTGGCGGCGCGGCTACCGGGTCAGCCTGCGACTGAGCCACCAGGGGCCGCCCTTCCTCGACGAGGTCCGCAACGCCGGCAAGCGCGAGGTGATCCGCCAGGCCCACGAGGACTTCTGCAGCGCCCTGCAGGACACCGACATCGAGCAGCACCTCAGCGACCAGTTGGACCTGCGCCCCCTGCTGGATGCCGGTGGCCAGCCCCTGGTGCTGGTGGACGGCCATCGTCGCAGCCGCAGCCGCGCGACCCACTGGGTGCTGGTCACCGATTGCGACCGCAACTTCATCTACCTGCACGACCCCAACGCCGAGCGCAGCCTGCAAGGGCGCCTGCAGGACTGTCAGCATGTGCCGGTCACCCACCGGGAATTCGACCGCATCAGCCGATTCGGCCAGCACAAGCAGCGCGCGGCCGTGGTGCTTTATCCGCGAAGCCCTTAGCACTATTACGTAGTAGCACCTTGCCAATACCCCCACCGATTGGCATAACCTAGGAAATTAAACAAAGCTACAAGGAAGTATCTGATGCGCGTCCTACGCCGTGTCCTTTGGCTGGTGCTCCTCCTCCTGCTCGCCGGCCTCGCGGTTGTCCTCTACTACGTCGCCAACCCCAACCTGCCGACCTACCAGGCGCCCAGCCAACTGCACTACCTGCAGCAATGGAGCGACCAGCAGCGCCAGACCTACTACTACACCCCCCAGGGCACCACGGTTAAAGGCCTGCGCTACGAGTGGTTCACCGCCCTGGAGCTGCCTTTCTCCAGCGACCGTTTCGCCCGCCCCGAGTACCTCGCGCGCTTCGGTTTCCTGGTGGACCCGCAGCAGCAGGCCACCCCGCTGAACCCCGGCAACCTGCCGGTAGGCATGGCCCGCCACGAGGACGAGCGCACCGGCAAGCAGTACCTCGACATCAGCTGCGCCGCCTGCCACACCGGCGAGCTGCGCTACAAGGGCCAGGCCGTGCGCATCGACGGCGGCGCCGCGCTGCACTCCCTCGCCTCCACCGTCCCCACCCTGCGCGGCGGCGGTTTCGGCCAGGCGCTGGGCATGAGCATGGCCTTCACCTACTACAACCCGCTGAAGTTCAATCGCTTCGCCAAGGCCGTGCTGGGCGAGGGCTACCCGGAAGGCAAGGACCAACTGCGCCGCGAGTTCAAAGCGGTGCTCGACCGCCTGCTGGGCACCGCGTGGAACGACACCCACCGCGGCCTCTACCCCACCGAGGAAGGCTTCGGCCGCACCGACGCCTTCGGCCGCATCGCCAACAGCGTCTACGGCGACGTCATCAGCCCCGACAACTACCGCATCGCCGACGCCCCGGTGAGCTACCCGCACCTCTGGGACATCTGGAAGTTCGACTGGGTGCAGTGGAACGGCTCCGCCATGCAGCCCATGGCGCGCAACCTGGGCGAAGCCCTGGGCGTGGGCGCCAGCCTGCACCTGTTCAAACCCGACGGCGGCCAGGTGGCCGAAGCCGATCGCTACGCCTCCAGCGTGCGCGTGCGCGACCTCTACACCCTGGAAGAAACCCTCAAGCACCTGGCCCCGCCCGCCTGGCCGGAAGCGGTGTTCGGCAAGATCGACCTGGCCCGCGCCAGCCAGGGCCGCGCCCTGTTCGCCGAGAACTGCGCCTACTGCCACGCCCCCAACGTGGTACCCGCCGACCAGCGCATGGCCCCCGGCCGCGATCCGGAATGGCACCTGCGCATCGTGCCCATCGAGGTGATCGGCACCGACACCACCACCGCCGACAACATCGCCGACCACCGTTTCGACATCAGCAAGCTGGGCTGGACCCACGAGCAACTGGCCAAGCTCGACGTCAGGCTGTTCGGCGCCACCCTCGAACAGGTGGACTTCAAGAATATTTCCAGTGCCAAGGGGCTGGCCTACATCACCGCCTTCGTGGAAGACCAGGCCTACAAGCGGGCCGGCATCTCCGACGAAGAGCGCGGGCGCATGAACGGCTTCGGCCTGCCCATCGGCGTGCAGGAGAAACGTGGCTACAAGGCGCGCCCGCTGGATGGCATCTGGGCCACCCCGCCCTTCCTGCACAACGGCTCGGTGCCCACCCTGTTCCAGCTGCTCTCGCCGGTCAGCGAGCGCGCCAGCCAGTTCCATGTGGGCAGCTTCGAGTACGACCCAAAGTTCGTCGGATTCCAGACCCGGGAATTCCCCGGCAGCTTCCTGCTGGATACCCGCGTGCGTGGCAACGGCAACAGCGGCCACGAATTCCGCGACGGTTGCCGCAAGGACGGCGTGATCGGCCGCGCCCTGCAGCCGGACGAGCGCCTGGCGCTGATCGAGTACCTCAAGGTGCTGGGCAACGCGGAGCTGGAAGGCCGGCTCTCCCCCGTCGAAGCCAGGCCCTGGACGCCCGGCCCGGATTGCTCCAACTGAAGCGGATAAAGGACTCGAATACCCATGCTCAAGCGCTTCTGGCTCTGGCTCGGCCGACTGGTCGGCAAGCTCCTCCTGGTATTGCTGGTGGTCGGCCTGGTCGGCTGGATTGCCGGCGAGGCCTATTACGGCTGGAAATTCTCCGGCCCGGTGTCCACCGAGGAGGTCATCCCCGCCGATGAGGCGGCGCAGACCCGCGCCATCATCGACGACGCCATCCGCATCGTCGAACAGCACCGCGACAACACCCGCGTACTGCGCGACGCCCACGCCAAGGCCCACGGCTGCGTGAAGGCCGAGGTCAGCGTCCTGCCGGGCCTCGACGCCGACTTGCGCGCCGGTGTCTTCGCCGAGCCGAAAACCTGGCAGGCCTGGATGCGCCTGTCCAACGGCAACGCCTTCCCGCAGTTCGACCGCGTGCGCGATGCCCGTGGCATGGCCATCAAGCTGCTCGACGTGCCGGGCGAGAAAATGATGAAGGGCGCCACGCACCTGGGCGAACAGGATTTCGTGATGTTCAACCACCCGGTGTTCTTCGTCCGCGACGTGGCCGAGTACCGGCAGAACTTCAACGCCCAGGCCAACGGCCAGAAGATCGCCGCGTTCTTCCCCAGCCTGGACCCGCGCCGCTGGGAAATCCGCCACCTGATCATCGCCCTGAAGACCCTGGCCCCGGCCCCGGACAGCCCGGTCAGCGCCACCTACAGCTCCATCTCCCCCTACAAGCTGGGCGCGGCCAACATCAAGTACCGGGTCATTCCCGATCCGCAGAGCTGCCCGCCCTACCAGGTGCCCGAGCAGAACACCGCGCTGCCCAACTTCCTCCGCAACGCCCTCTACCAGCAGTTGTCCCTGGACCGCGTGCCGGCCTGCTTCGCCCTCCAGGTGCAGAAGCAGAACGCCCAGTACTACATGCCTATCGAGGACACCAGCGTCGAGTGGGATGAATCCATTTCGCCCTTCGTGACCGTCGCCACCATCCGCGTCCCGGCCCAGGACTTCGACAGCCGCGAGCAGAACCTGGCCTGCGACAACCTCTCCTTCAACCCCTGGCACGGGCTGCCGGAGCACCGCCCCATCGGCGGCATCAACCGCCTGCGCAAGTCGGTCTACGAAGCGGTGAGCGCCTACCGTCACGAGCGCAACCAGTAGGGGCGAATTCATTCGCCAAGGGCAGCGCAGCTGCCCCTCGATGATCGAATGGCAGACCTACGGTCTGCTTGGCGAATGAATTCGCCCCCACAAGAAAGACCACACCCCGAATCCCCACCCATCAGCCCGCTGGGCCGCGCCCCGCGCGGGTGCTAGCCTTTTCTGTTACCCGCCGAACGCAAAAGCCCGCCCGGCGTGGCGCCTACGGGCCAGCCCAACCACCACGGAACCCGCCCGAGGCCAAGCGGTTGCCCGCACCACCTTCGCCATGAAGCCCACTGCGGACAGCCAACGTCCACAGGTCAGGAGTCATGCTGATGGCCCAGTTTCGCGGCGCCCTGCCACAGCTGCAGGGCGAACTCTTCCTTACCGATGGCGGCATCGAGACCACCCTGGTCTTCCACGAGGGCATCGCCCTGCCGGACTTCGCCGCCTTCGTGCTGCTCAACTACCCCGATGGCCAGGAAGCCCTGCGCAAGTACTTCCTCAGCTACTGCGCCATCGCCCGCCAGTACGGCACCGGCCTGATCCTGGAAAGCCCCACCTGGCGCGCCAACCCTGACTGGGCCAATCACCTTGGCTTCACGCCCCAGGGCTTGGCCGACGCCAACCGCCAGGCCATCGCCCTGCTCCAGGCACTGCGCAGCGAAGTGGGCGGTGAAGCGGGCAGCGCCAACATCCCCATCGTGATCAGCGGCTGCATCGGCCCCCGGGGCGACGGCTACATCCCGGACGACGTCATGGACCCCTTCCAGGCCCAGCAATACCACAGCGAACAGATCGGCATATTCGCCGAGACCGCCGCCGATATGATCACCGCCCTCACCATGAACTACGCCGACGAAGCCGTGGGCATCGCCCTGGCGGCCCGGGACGCGCACATGCCCGTGGTAATCGCCTTCACCGTGGAAACCGACGGCAGGCTGCCCACCGGCCAGGGCCTGCTGGAGGCCATCGAGGCCGTCGACAGCGCCACCGCTTCCTACCCCGCCTACTACATGATCAATTGCGCCCACCCGGACCATTTCGAGGCTGTGCTGACGCCGAGCAATCGCCGGGTGCAACGCATACGCGGTCTGCGCGCCAACGCCTCGCGCAAGAGCCACGCCGAGCTGAACGATGCCGTCGCCCTGGACAGCGGCGACCCCGCGGAACTGGGGGCCCAGTACGCCCGGCTACGCCAGCGCCTGCCACAGATCAATGTCATGGGCGGCTGTTGCGGCACCGACCAGCGCCATATCGAGCAGATCGCCAAGGCGTGCAAGCCGCTGTTCCACGCCGCTCTCTAACGGACGAATCCAACAGGAAGACACGCCGTAGGAGCGAATTCATTCGCGAAGCAGGCCGGAGGCCGGCGTGGTCCCCATCGCGAATGAATTCGCTCCTACAAGGCTCGTGCCCCGAATACCCGACAAAAGGCCTCAACTATGCTGTAGGTGAACACGGCATTTCGGGAGGCCCCCATGATCCGCTGGCTGCTCGGCCGGCTCCTGTGTCTGGCCCTGCTGGCGCCCGGCCCCCTGCTGGCCGCCGCAAGCGTCACGGTGCTGACCGTGGACGGTCCGATCGGCCCGGCCACGGCCGATTACCTGACCCGTGGCATCCAACGCGCCGAGGCCGACAAGGCGCAGTTGGTGGTCATCCAGATCGACACCCCCGGCGGCCTCGACACCTCCATGCGCAGCATCATCAAGGCGATCCTCGCCAGCCCGGTGCCGGTGGCGAGCTTCGTCGCCCCCAGTGGAGCGCGCGCCGCCAGCGCCGGCACCTACATCCTCTACGCCAGCCATATCGCCGCCATGGCGCCCGGTACCAACCTGGGCGCGGCGACGCCGGTGCAAATCGGCGGCATGCCCGGCCAACCGCAAGGCGACAAGCCGGCCGCCGACAAGGACGAAAAATCCAAGGACGACAAGGCCAAGCCGGCGGATGACCAGGAAACCCTCACCCGCAAGCAGGTCAACGATGCCGCCGCCTATATCCGTGGCCTGGCGCAAATGCGCGGGCGCAACGCGACCTGGGCCGAGCGGGCGGTGCGCGAGTCGGTCAGCCTGTCCGCCAGCGATGCCCAGCACCTGAAGGTGGTGGACCTGCTGGCCCGTGACATCCCCGACCTGCTCCGCCAACTGGATGGCCGCACCCTGGAAGTCGCCGGGCAGAAGATCACCCTGGCCACCGCCGGTGCGCCGCTGGTGCAGCGTGAGCCGGACTGGCGCGCGCGGATCCTGGCGGTCATCGCCAACCCCAGCGTGGCGCTGATCCTGATGATGATCGGCGTCTACGGGCTGATCTTCGAATTCTCCAACCCGGGCAGCGCGGTCGGCGGCGTGGTCGGCGGCATCTGCCTGATCCTCGCGCTCTACGCCTTGCAGCTGATGCCGGTGAACTTCGCCGGGGTCGCGCTGATCCTGCTCGGCATCCTGTTCATGGTGGCGGAAGCCTTCATGCCCAGTTTCGGCATCATCGGCTTCGGCGGCATCGCCGCGTTCGTGGTAGGCGCGGTGATCCTGATCGACACCGACGTGCCCGGCTACGGCATCCCCCTCGCACTGATCATCACCATCGCGCTGGCCAGCGCGCTGGTGATCTTCGCCATTCTCGCCATGGCCCTGCGCGCCCGGCGAAAAGCCCTGGTCAGCGGCGACGCCGGCCTGGTGGGCAGCGAGGCCACCCTGCTCGAACAGACCCTGGACGACCCGCGCAGTGGCTGGGTGCAATTGCAGGGCGAGCGCTGGCAGGTACGCAGCGCCCAGCCCCTGAAGAGCGGCCAGCGCGTGCGTGTGCTGGCGCGCAACGGACTGATGCTGGACGTGACGGCGGACGACCGACCGCCCCAAGGAGACTGACCATGGCTGTTCCCCTGAGTTTTGCCACCCTCCTGTTCCTGGCCATCGTGCTGGCGGCTTCGGCCATCCGCGTCCTGCGCGAGTACGAGCGGGGCGTGGTGTTCCAGCTCGGGCGCTTCTGGATGGTCAAGGGACCGGGGCTGGTGCTGATCATCCCGGCCATCCAGCAGATGGTGCGGGTGGACCTGCGCACCGTGGTGCTGGATGTGCCGCCCCAGGACGTCATCTCCCGCGACAACGTCTCGGTGAAGGTCAACGCGGTGGTCTACTTCCGCGTGCTAGACCCCCAGCGCGCCATCATCCAGGTGGAGAATTTCCTCATGGCCACCAGCCAGCTCGCCCAGACCACCCTGCGCGCGGTGCTCGGCAAGCACGAGTTGGACGAGATGCTCGCCGAGCGCGAACGCCTCAACGTCGATATCCAGCAGGCCCTGGACGCCCAGACCGACGCCTGGGGGATCAAGGTCTCCAACGTCGAGATCAAGCACGTCGACCTCAATGAATCCATGATCCGCGCCATCGCCCGCCAGGCCGAGGCGGAGCGCGAGCGGCGGGCCAAGGTGATCCACGCCGAAGGCGAGCTGCAGGCCTCGGAAAAGCTCATGCAAGCGGCGGAAATGCTCAGCCGCCAGCCCGGCGCCATGCAGCTGCGCTACATGCAGACCCTGGGCTCGATCGCCACCGACAAGACCAACACCATCGTCTTCCCCATGCCAGTGGAGTTGCTCGGCGGCATCCACAGGAGCGAAAAAAAGGACCAGGGAGAGTGACCGTCTTTCCGTTACGCCCTGTTTTCCCCGCATTTTTCAGGGAGATCCCCTGAAAACCCACCAGTATTCGGCGGGGCCGCCCCGGCCGGGTTTCTACACTTGTCAAAGGACAACAAGAACCCTGGAGGTCGCCATGCGTATCGGAGTGCCAAAGGAGATCAAGAACCACGAATACCGGGTCGGCCTGACCCCGCAATCAGTGGCCGAATTGACCCGCCTCGGGCATGACGTCTGGGTTGAAACCAGGGCGGGCGCCGCCATCGGCTTCGACGACGAGGATTACCGCGCGGCCGGTGCCAAGGTGGCCAGCAGCGCCGGGGAGGTCTTCGAGCAGGCCCAACTGATCGTCAAGGTCAAGGAACCCCTGACCCAGGAACGCGCGCGACTGCGCCCCGAGCAGACCCTCTTCACCTACCTGCACCTGGCACCCGACCGGCCCCAGACCGAAGAACTGATCGCCTGCGGCGCCACCTGCATCGCCTACGAGACCGTCACCGACAGCCATGGTCGCCTGCCCCTGCTGGCGCCCATGTCGGAAGTGGCCGGACGCATGTCGATCCAGGCCGGCGCCAGCTGCCTGGAAAAAGCCCGTGGAGGCCGTGGCGTATTGCTCGGCGGCGTGCCGGGCGTGGCACCGGGCAAGATCGTGGTGCTCGGCGGCGGCGTAGTGGGCACCCATGCCCTGGCCATGGCGGTGGGCCTGGGCGCCGATGTCAGCGTGCTGGACAAGAACGTCGATGCGCTGCGCCGGCTCGATGCCCTCTACGGCAATCGCATCACCACCCTCTACTCCACCCACGCTACCGTGCGCGAACAGGTGCTGGCGGCGGACCTGGTGATCGGCGGCGTGCTGATTCCCGGCGCGGCGGCACCCAAGTTGGTCAGCGCGGAAATGGTGGCGCGCATGCAGGAAGGCGCGGTGCTGGTGGACGTGGCCATCGACCAGGGCGGCTGCGCGGAAACCTCGCGGGCCACCACCCATGCCGAGCCCACCTATGTAGTCGATGGCGTGGTGCACTACTGCGTGGCGAACATGCCCGGCGCCGTGGCGCGCACCTCCACCCTGGCGCTGAACAACGCCACCCTGCCCTTCGTCATCGCCCTGGCGCAGAAAGGCACCCGCCGCGCCCTGGAAGACGACCTGCACCTGCGCCACGGCCTCAACGTGGCCAAGGGGCGCCTCACCAATGGCAGCGTCGCCGCCGCGCACCACATGGAGTACGTGCACCTGGAGGAGATGCTGAAACAGCTGTGACGAACCTGTGGGGGCGAATGCATTCGCCCCCACAACACCCCTGCCCCGACTCAATGCTGCACATCTTTGCCGCAAATCCGACTAACGGCGATTCTGCATTTGACGTCAAAATGCCAGCATTCGCACCCCGCTCCCGGCAGCTCTGCCGGGAGCGCGAAAATCGCCCCACTCCGGACAATAACCATCAACCGGTGAGGGCACGCGGCACGTCGATACCCCGGCGGCCGTGATCCAGGCAGCCCCCAGCACCCCGTTCCCGCCTCCCCGACCCGCTTTGCGGCGCCGGGATAAACCCGTGGTGCGCGCCCCTGGATCGACTGACCCGCCGCAGGCACAACCTGCGCGCGGCCACCGGCGTACCCCGCCGACACCTAGGACGGATACCTTGCGATGCCCTCCACCCTGAAGTTCAGCCAGAAGATCCTGCTGGCCGCCTCGCTGGTCATGATCGTGGCCTTCACCCTCTTCGTGCTGTTCAACGACTACCGCCAGCGCCAGGCCCTGAACGCCGACGTGCACGCCTCTCTGGAAGAAGTGGGCAGCCTGGCCACCCGCAATATCAAGACCTGGCTGGAAGGTCGCATCCAGCTGGTGGAGTCCCTGGCCCAGCAGCTCTCGGCCAACGGCCAGCAGGGCGATCCGCTGCACGCCGCGCTGAATCTGCCGGTGTACGGCCAGCGCTTCCAGCTCACCTACTTCGGCGGCGCGGATGGCGCCATGACCTCGGTGCCCGCCGGCAACCGCCCCGCCGACTACGACCCGCGCGCCCGTGGCTGGTACCAGGCGGCCAACGCCGCCCAGGGCAGCGCGCTCACCGAGCCCTACGTGGCCGCGTCCTCGCAGAAACTGGTGATCACCATCGCCACCCCGGTGCGCCAGGACGGCCAGATGGTCGGCGTGGCCGGCGCCGACATGGAGCTGGCGAGCATCGCCCAGCTGCTGGATTCGCTGAAGTTCCAGGGCCACGGCCATGCCTTCCTGGTCAGCGCCCAGGGCAAGGTGCTGCTGCACCCGGACAGCCGCTACATCCTCAAGGGCATCGACACGGTCTACCCCCAGGACACCCCGAAGGTGCAGGCCGGCGTCAGCGAGATCGAGGTGGACGGCAAGACCCAGTTCATCGCCTTCACCCCGCTGGAGGGCCTGCCCTCGGCCAACTGGTACGTGGCCCTGGTGCTCGACCAGGATGCCGCCTTCGCCATGCTCGACGAAGTGCGCACCTCGGCCATCATCGCCACCCTGATCGCCGTGGCCGCCACCGTGCTGCTGCTGGGCATGCTGATCCGCCTGCTGATGCAACCGCTGCATCAGCTCGGCCACGCCATGCGCGACATCGCCGAAGGCGACGGCGACCTGACCAAGCGCCTGACCGTGCAGGCCCACGACGAATTCGGCGCCGTGGCGACCTCCTTCAACCGCTTCGTCGAGCGTATCCACGGCTCGATCCGCGAGGTGTCCTCGGCCACCACCCAGGTCAACCAGGTGGCCAAGCTGGTGCTCAACGCCTCCAACTCGTCCATGAGCAACTCCGACGAGCAGGCCAATCGCACCAACAGCGTCGCCGCGGCGATCAACGAGCTGGGCGCCGCCGCCCAGGAGATCGCCCGCAACGCCGCCGACGCCTCGCACCAGGCCTCCTCCGCGCGCACCCTGGCCGAAGACGGCCGCCAGGTGGTGGAGCGCACCATCTCGGCGATGAACGAGCTGTCCGGGAAGATCCGTGCCTCCTGCGGCAACATCGAGACCCTGAACAGCAAGACGGTGAACATCGGCCAGATCCTCGAAGTGATCAAAGGCATTTCCGAGCAGACCAACCTGCTGGCGCTCAACGCCGCCATCGAAGCGGCGCGCGCCGGGGAAGCCGGCCGTGGCTTCGCCGTGGTGGCGGATGAGGTGCGCAACCTGGCCCACCGCACCCAGGAGTCGGCCCAGGAAATCCAGCAGATGATCGAGGAACTACAGGTGGGCGCCCGCGAGGCGGTCAGCACCATGACCGAGAGCCAGCGCTACAGCGAGCAGAGCGTGGAAATCGCCAACCAGGCCGGCGAACGCCTGGGCAGCGTGACCAACCGCATCGGCGAGATCGACGGCATGAACCAGTCGGTGGCCACCGCCACCGAGGAGCAGACTGCCGTGGTCGACTCGCTGAACATGGACATCACCGAGATCAACACCCTCAACCAGGAAGGCGTGGAAAACCTCCAGGCCACCCTGCGCGCCTGCGCCGACCTCGACCAGCAGGCCGCACGCCTGCAGCAACTGGTGGGCAGCTTCCGGATCTGAGCCCCCCGCCTTTGCAAAGTCTGTGGGGGCGAATTCATTCGCCAAGGGCAGCGCAGCTGCCCCGGCCATGCCCAACGGCGGACCTGCGGCCCGCTTGGCGATTGAAATCGCCCCCACAAAAATCTGCACCGCGCGGTCGCCTTCCACCTGTGAGGGCTCCCCTGCCCCCCACCGTCCTATGGCACTATCCATCCCTTTCCCCCGTGCCAAGGACAGCCCCGCGTGGACACCCCGGTATTCCTCCTGGTCATCACCGCCGCCGCCCTGCACGCCGGCTGGAACGCCCTGCTGAAGATCGGTCTCGATCGCTTCCTCACCGCCTCCCTGATCCAGATCGCGGCCGGCCTCGTCGCCCTGGCGGCGCTGCCTTTCGTGGCCTTCCCCAAGCCCGAAGCCTGGCCCTGGATCGGCCTCTCCGCGTTGCTGCATATCGGCTACAACAGCTACCTGGCCCGTGCCTACCAGCATGGTGACCTGGGCCAGGTCTACCCACTGGCGCGGGGCAGCTCGCCCCTGCTGGTGGCGTTGCTGGCGGTGCTGCTCCTGGGCGACCGCCTCACCGCCGGCGAACTGGCCGGGCTGCTGGTGCTGGTGGGTGGCATCTGGCTGATGGCGGTACGCGGCGGACACGGCAAGAGCGGGCTCAACCGCTCGCTGCTGGGCTGCGCGCTGATGACGGCGGCGTTCATCGCCGGCTACACCCTGGCCGATGCCACGGGGGCGCGCAGCAATGGCGATGCGCTGTCCTACTCGATGTGGTTGTTCGCGGTGAACGGTGCGGTGATGGCGGCGGTGATCGCCCTGACCCGGGGGCCAGGGACCTTTCTGCAACTCGGGCCCCACTGGCGCGGCGGCCTGGCGGGTGGGGCGATGTCCCTGGCGGCCTACAGCATCGCCATCTGGGCCATGACCCAGGCCCCGGTGGCGCTGGTTTCCGCGTTACGGGAAACCAGCGTGCTGTTCGCCCTGCTGATCGGCGCGCTGCTGCTCAAGGAGCCGCTGCCGCCGATCCGCCTGCTGGCATGCGGGGTGATCGCGGCAGGCGTGGCGCTGTTGCGGCTGCTCTAGCCGCAGGAGAACTGCTTGACCACACCAGCGTCATCGACGTCGATGTTCAGGCGGCGGGAGTTGTAGTCCATGGTCACCGGCTGGTGGGGTTGCAGCACACGGGCGGTTTCGGCGCCGGACTGGCGTTTGGCCTGTTCCACCAGGGCGGTATCGGCGCTCTTGCCCACCAGGGAAGCCACGGCGGCGCTGTCGCAGGTACCGGAGAGCGCTGCGCTCGGGGCTTGTTCGGCTGCGGGAGTGGCGGGCTTGTCGGTCGAGCTGCAGCCGGCCAGGAGCAGGCCGGCCAGGGCGAGACTGAGGGAAACGGGTTTGAAGTACATGAATCGATCCTCTTCTGAAAATATCCTGGCGTGCGCCTGCAACGGGGCGTCCATCGCGGCGGGGCTCCTGCCCGCGGGCGCACGGCCGGTGCATTCTATCCTCTGCCTTTGACTCCGGTCAGTCCGCTGCGGCCTAATGCCTCGCCCCTGAAACTCGCCGAAACACTCCATGTCCCACACCCCCAGCATCCGTCCCAGCATCCTCCACCTGCCCCAGGGCGACTGGCCCACGGTGCTCGACTGCCTCTGCGCGCGCTTTCCCGCCATCCCCCGCGAGACCTGGCTGGAGCGCATGAACAGCGGCAAGGTGACGGACGGTGCGGGCAATCCGCTGGGTCCTGCGCATCCCTACCGGGAAGCGCTGCGGGTACATTACTACCGCGAGGTGAAGGGCGAGCGGGCGATTCCCTTCGAGGAACAGGTGCTGCACGTCGACGAGCACCTGGTGGTGGCCGACAAGCCGCACTTCCTGCCGGTGATGCCGGCCGGCGAGTACGTCGAGGAAACCCTGCAGGCACGCCTGACGCGGCGCCTGGGCAACCCGCACCTGGTGCCGCTGCACCGTATCGACCGGCACACCGCCGGCCTGGTGCTGTTCTCCGCCAACCCGGCCAGTCGCAACATCTACCATGCGCTGTTCCGCGACCGCGAGATCCACAAGCGCTACGAAGCCATCGCCCCCGCCCTGCCCGGCCTGGACTTCCCGTTGCTGCGGGAGACCCGCCTGGCCAAGGGCGAGCCTTTCTTCCGCATGCAGGAGGTCGCCGGCGAGCCCAATAGCCGCACCCGCCTCGAAGTGCTGGAGAAGCACGGCGACCTCTGGCGTTACGACCTGTCCCCCATCACCGGCAAGCAGCACCAGCTGCGCGTGCACCTCGCCGCCTTGGGTGCGCCCATCTGCAACGACGGTTTCTACCCCGAACTGACCGACAAGGGCGGCCCGGACGACTACCAGCGCCCGCTCAAGCTGCTGGCCCGCAGCCTGGACTTCATCGACCCCATCAGCGGCCAAGCGCGCCGTTTCGACAGCCGCCTGCGCCTGGACTGGTAAGCCGGCGGACCTTGACGGAACGCATGGCAAGAATAATATTACGACCATAATACACGCAGGATATTGCCAGGCTGGAAGGCTCGGCGTTGTCCACTAGGCTTCTGCTTTCAACTTGCGAATCTCAACCGAGGAACAACCCATGAGCGCATACGACGTGGTGGTGATAGGCGGAGGCCCGGGCGGCTACAACGCGGCCATCAAGGCCGGCCAGCAGGGCATGAAGGTGGCCTGCATCGAGGGCCGGGAAACCCTGGGCGGTACCTGCCTGAACGTCGGCTGCATGCCCTCCAAGGCCCTGCTCCACGCCTCCGAGCTGTATGAAGCGGCGGCGGGCAAGGAATTCGCCACCCTGGGCATCCAGGTGGAGCCCAAGCTCGACCTGGCGCAGATGATGAAACAGAAGGCCGACAGCGTCGCCGCCCTGACCAAGGGCATCGAGTTCCTGTTCCGCAAGAACAAGGTGGAATGGGTCAAGGGCTGGGGCCGCATCGCCGGCGCCGGCAAGGTGGTGGTGACCGCCGCCGACGGCTCCGAGCAGACCCTGGAAGCGCGCAATATCGTCATCGCCACAGGCTCCGAACCCACCCCGTTGCCCGGCGTGACCATCGACAACAAACGCATCCTCGACTCCACCGGCGCTCTCTCCCTGCCGGAAGTGCCCAAGCACCTGGTAGTAATCGGTGCCGGGGTGATCGGCCTGGAACTGGGCTCGGTCTGGCGTCGCCTGGGTGCCCAGGTGACGGTGGTGGAATACCTCGGCCGCATCTGCCCCGGCCTCGACGACGAAGCCGGCAAGACCCTGCAGCGCTCCCTGACCAAACAAGGCATGAGCTTCAAGCTCAGCTCCAAGGTCACCGGCGCCAAGACCAGCAAGACCGGCGTCGAGCTCTCCATCGAACCTGCCGCCGGCGGCCTGGCCGAGACCGTGAAGGCCGATTACGTGCTGGTAGCCATCGGCCGCCGCCCCTACACCGCAGGCCTGGGCCTGGAAACCGTGGGCCTGGCCACCGACAGCCGCGGCATGCTCGCCAACGACCGCCACCAGGCCAGCGCGGCCGGGATCTGGGTGATCGGCGACGTCACCTCCGGCGCGATGCTGGCGCACAAGGCCGAGGACGAAGGCATCGTCTGCATCGAACGCATCGCCGGCCAGGCCGCCGAGGTGAACTACAACCTCATCCCCAGCGTCATCTACACCCGTCCGGAAGTGGCCACTGTGGGCAAGAGCGAGGAACAGCTGAAGGCCGAAGGACGCCCCTACAAGGTGGGCAAGTTCCCCTTCACCGCCAACAGCCGGGCCAAGATCAACCACGAGACCGAAGGCTTCGTGAAGGTCCTGGCGGACGAGCGCACCGACGAAATCCTCGGCGTGCACATGGTGGGCCCGAGCGTCAGCGAGATGATCGGCGAATACTGCGTAGCCATGGAGTTCTCCGCCTCCGCCGAAGACATCGCCCTCACCTGCCACCCCCACCCGACCCGCTCCGAGGCCCTGCGCCAGGCGGCCATGGATGTGCACGACGCCGCCATGCAGGCCTGACCCTCCCATCCCGCAGGAGTCGAGCTCCCCTTCGCGAGCAGAGCTCGTTCCTACGGGTTCGGAGAATCCACGACGTGCATTGATGACGGGCCTCCTCCGCCCGCACACGCCCCTCGCTTTCGTAGGTTGGGTAGAGCGAAGCGAAACCCAACGAGCGGTGGTGCGCGTCAGCCCAAGCGCTTCTGGAAATAGAAGCGCTTGTGCCCGGGCGGAAAATCATCGAGATGACCGAACTCGGTATAGCCAAGCTTCTGGTAGAAGCCCGGCGCCTGGAAATCGAAGGTATCCAGCCAGATGCCGACGCAGCCTTTCTCGCGCGCCAGGTCTTCAGCCATCTTCATCAACCGGGCTCCGATACCCTGCCCCTTCGCTTGCTCAGGGATGGCCAGCAGTTCGATGAACAGCCAACGATAAAAAATCTCGCCGGAGAGTCCGCCAATGATCTCGTCGCTCTGCTCATCGCGGACGACGAGGGCGACCGCCTCCGGCTTCGGATCTCCCGCCTTGGCCAGGTTATGAGCCCGCAAGGGCCTGAGGATGGCCGCGCGCTCTTCCTCGCCCGGGTTCGTCGCAATCTCGATACGGGTACTCATTCGCTGATCCTTCAGTTCGTGGGTTGGCACCGCACGGGTTTCGTTCACCAACGGCGGCTGATGACGAGGCTATCGGATTGCCAGCGAAGCGTCGCCGGGTGCGTGCTGCCGCCCCTACCCTACTCAGCTTTCGCGACCCTGACTCCCTCGATGATTCGCACTTTTGTGCCAACCTTCACGTTCGCGAAAAACTCTGCGACATCCTGGTTGTACATGCGGAAACAACCATGGCTGGTACGGGTGCCGATGCCGAACTTCTTGTTTGAACCGTGAATCAGGTACGCAGGTATTCCCAACCGTATCTTGTAGGGGCCGAGTGGATTGTCCGGCCCAGGCCGCACGCGGCTTGGCAACGGATCACCCTCCGCCGCGTGCTCGGCGCGAATCGACGGCGTAGGGAACCAGGAGGGGTTGGCGACCTTCTCCGTGATGCGGGTCGTGCCCACCGGTGAGGCCCACCCTTCGCGGCCAATGCCTAGCGGGTAGGTGTAAACAAGCCGGGTTCCGCTCGGGAAGTAGTAGAGACGGAGTGCAGCCAGGTCGATCACCACCCCTTCACGTGGCCCCTGCGGCAGGGAGAACTGGGTGGGGATCTGAATCGGCGTACCGACCTTCGGCAACCAGGCATCCACGCCGGGATTGGCGTCGAGCATTTCCTGATAGCCGAGATCGAAGCGCTCCGCCAGATCGGCAAAGGTGTCTTCATAACGCGCGATGACGACCTGCCTGGCACCCACCACTGAACTGCCATCGGACGGAAGTTCGAAGCGGGCGGCCAACCCCGGCCCAGACAACAGGCTCGCTACCAGTGCGGATGCCAGCCGCACCCGACGCATCTTCGAACCGCCTCCTTCACTGAACGGAAATGCCCGTACCGCGTTGATCATCAAGCGTGCCCCTCAATAAGCATGGTGTATTGGCGGTGGCTCGCTGCCGGCCACTGTTTTCGGCGGCGAAGACGATGCGGGCAGGCTGATTCGAAACCACGGGGCGCGATGTTCGGTGTTTGTTATCCAGCAGACAAACGCATAACCTTAATTCCATCTAGTTGAATAACGAATCAATCATGCAAGCCGGTGGTGTGGAAATCGATTTGCTGCGGGCCTTCGTGGCGGTCGCGGAAACGGGGAGTTTCACCGCGGCGGCCGAGGTGATCTCTCGATCGCAATCAGCGGTAAGCCAGAAGATCATCCGCCTGGAAGCGGCCCTTGGCCTACGGGTGTTCGAGCGCACCAGCCGGGCCTTGGCGCTGACGCCGGACGGCGAGCGCCTGTTGGTGGGCGCGCGCAAAATGATCCTGCACTTCGACGATTTCCTCCGGGAGTTCAGCGAGCCGGTGCAGGTGAAGGTGCTGCGCCTCGGGTTCTCCGAAAACCTCGTGCCCACCCAGTTGCCCAAGCTGCTGTCACGCTTCACCAGGCTTTACCCGGACATTCAGCTGGAGCTCACCACTGGCCTTGGCAGCGACCTGTTGGTCGACTACGAGGCAGGGCTGCTGGATGTGGTGATCGCCAAGCGCAGAACCAGCGCCACAGCCCAGCGCGGCAGAATGATCTGGCGCGAACCGCTGGTATGGATGGCCGCCAGGGATTACCAGATCGAAGCGTCGCGCCCGGTGCGCCTGGTGATGATGCGACCGCCCTGCGCCTACCGCGCCGTCATGGTCGAAGCCCTGGCCTCGGTACGGCGCGAGTGGACGTCGGCCTGCCTGGCGAGCAGCCTGATTGGCGTACAAGCCGCCGTGGCGGCTGGGCTGGGCATCACCGCGCTGGGTACGTCCTTCCTGCAGGAAGACATGCGGATCATCGAGCCCTCGGAAAAGCTGCCCGCGCTGCCGACCACCGAAGTGGTGGTCATCGGTGATGAAACCCGCACCCAGCATCTGGTGCAGCCGTTGGTGTCGCTGCTGACCGAAGGCCTGATTTCCAGCAGCAGCCTGACCTGACCCTCCAGACGTTACCCCCATTCACCGGCATCAGCGGCAGCCCGTTGGCTTACGTGCTTTATTGATTGCTGGTGCTGGGCACTGGTGCCCGGTTGAAACCATCCGCAGACGAACACCGCATCGAACCGCCCAACCCTCCCAGCAGGAGCGCTCCATGCCCTTGGTCAGAATCGATCTTGCCGCCGATACCTCCGCCGAAACCGCTGCCGTGATCGGCGACGTCGTCTATGAGGCCCTGCGCAGCACGGCCAATGTGCCCGAGCACGACAAGTTCCAGGTCATCAGCCGCCACGCCCGGGATGAACTGGTCTACCCGGCGGCGGGATACCTGGGCATCACCTACTCCGAGCAGATCGTGTTCATCCAGATCACCTGGAGCACCGGCAGGAGCACCGAGGTCAAGCGAGCCCTCTACCAGGCCATCGCCGATGGCATCCACGCGAAAACCGGACGGCGCAAGGAGGACATCTGGATCAATCTGGTGGAGGTGAACCGCGAGGACTGGTCATTCGGCAATGGGGAGATGCAGTACGTGCCGAGGGAGTGAGGTAGGGCGCGCAGACTTCACTCTCCGGCGTTTCCGCCCAAATTGACAAGCCTTGGCACCACAGAGACTATTCCCCCCATGAATCGCTTCTGCCGCCTGAACATGATGTGCCTTTTCATGACCGCCTCTGGCGGGCCATGAGGTCGTGCGCATTCAGGAGTCAGCGTATAACCCAAAAGCCCCGCCAGAAATGGACGGGGCTTTTCAATTCTCCGTCCGCTATGGCCAACGAATGGAGAATCAATATGCTGGAGATCCGACGAGCCTGGCGGTGCGATGCCCAAGCTGCCTACGATATTCGTCTGCAAGCGATACGGCATCAGTGCGGCACTGCGTATTCCGCCGAACAAGTTCGAGCCTGGACTGCCGTACCCCTTTCCAATTGGTACAGAGATCTGGTGGAGAGCCACTTTTATCTGGCATGCATTAAGGGCCGACCCATCGCCACAGGCATGATTGATCTCGAGAAGGGAGAGATAGGTGCACTCTTCGTCCTTCCCGAATTTATGAAACGGGGCGTAGGAAAGAACATGATCGCGCATCTTGAGGACTTGGCTCGTGCTGCCGGATTGACCGACGTGCACCTTGAAGCAACGCTGAACGCGGTCGACTTTTACCAACGGTGCGGCTTCACTGGCGATGTGGAGTCAACTTATCAATCACCTTCCGGGCTCCAATTGGCCTGTATACCCATGCGAAAAAGTCTGGTGGGGACTTTTGACTGTTGGTGAAGATGGAGGTGTTGCCGCTGGGGTGAAGTGAGGCTTGGTCCCTCTTCCGTGTTGGAAGAGGGGCCGTTATTTGGGGCAGCGAGGCAGATCGCGAGCAGAGCTCGCTCCTACGACAGTGCCCCGGTGCGCTCGGCGCACCCTACGGGATGATTTTGGCGTTTGGATCGGTCGTGCTGGGGATTGCCGATTGGGTCTAGCGTTTAGCAAATGAATTCGCCTCTACAGAGATGGCGGATTGAAATCACGCCTGCCCGCTGTCTAGGATTGACTCCCGACAGCCATGAGCATTCACCCGAGGGAAGCATGCCAACCAGATTCGTTGTGCAGTACAAGTCAGGGAAAGAAATCCAGTTCATTCATCGCCAGGTATCCAGTCCCGGCCCCGTGAACATCCGGGTCAAATTCGAGGACTTCCTCAAGACCGGCAAGCAGGATGTCTGGACCTTCCATTTCCGCGACCGCCCGAACGGTGATCCGGTCGTCAATAACAACATTCAGTTCACGGTGGACTTCAAGGATTTGTCGTCGGTGGTGGAGACCGAGGAGAAGTAACCGGACTGGTGTTCTGTCAAAAGCCCGCGTCGAGCGGGCTTTTTCGTTGCTGGGGATGAGGGTCGTTCGCGAGCAGAGCTCGCTCCTACGGCGGTCCTCCAGCAGGTAGGGTGCGGCGCACCCTACGGCATGGATCGACGTCGCGAGGTTGATCGCGATTGAAATCGCTCCTACGCCTAGAACGCCAACGCCTTGCCCAGCACCTCGCCGCGCGGGTCTCCTTCGCGGCTGACCAGGGCGTAGTTGTAGCCGTCCCGTGACCAGTAGCGCGCTTCCAGTTCGCCGTCGCGGCGCTGGCCCTTGGGCATGGTCGGGTAGAGGGAGCCGGGCGCGCGCAGGTAGAGGCTCACCCGCTGTCCCTGGCCGTCTTCGAACAGCATCAGCGCCGCCGCGCCCTGCTCGGTCACCAGCCAGCGGCCGCCCACCGGGCTGAAGCCGTAGGGCGTGAGGTCGGGGATGCGCGCGGCGTGGCTGAAGCGCTGGTCCAGCCAGGCCTGGAGTTCGCCGGGCTGGCGCGCCTGGATGTCCACCACGGGGCTCGCGGCGAACAGGCGATGGGCCTGCAGGGCGTCCTGCATGGGTGGGTTGGCCGCCAGCAGGCTCATGTCCCGCGCCTGCCAGCCGCCCAGGCCGCCAGCGCCGAGCGCCAGCACGAAGGAAGCGGCCAGGGCCAGGCGGCGTTGCTTGCGGGCGCGCAGTCCGGCACGGATGGCCAGTGGGTCTAGCCGTGGATTGGGCGCCAGGGCCGGGTTGGCCAAGGCCGCGCGAAGCGACTGGGCGTCCCGCCGCCAGGCCTCCACCTGGGCCGCCACCTCGGGGTTGGCGGCCAGATAGGCCTCCACCATCTGGCGTTGCTCGGGGTCGAGCTGGCCATCGAGGTAGGCGTGCAGGTCATCTTCGCTGGGATGGAATGTGTTCATTTGAGTACCCGCAGCTGGGGGTTGGATACTTCGCCCTCGGCCAGTTCGCGCAGCGCCTTGCGCGCGCGGGAGAGCCGGGACATCACGGTGCCGATGGGTATGTCGAGGGCCTGTGCGGCCTCCTTGTAGCTGAGCCCCTCCACGCTCACCAGCAACAGCAGCGCGCGCTGTTCGGCGGGCAGGCGGGAGAAGGCTTCCAGGGTGGCCTGGTTGACCACCAGGTCCTCGGTGGACGGCGCTTCCTCCGTGCGCCCGCCGAAGAATTCCAGCAACCGCGCATGGCGCCGGGCCTTGCGCTGGCCGTCGAGGAACTGCCGGTAGAGGATGGAAAACAGCCAGGCCCGCAGGTTGCCCTCGCCCTTGCTGCTCCAGCGCGAAAGCGCCCGCTCCAGGGTCCCCTGGACGAGGTCGTCGGCGCTGCTGGCGTTACGCGTCAGCCACAGGGCGAAGCGCCGCAGCCGCTGTAACAACTCCCGTAGTTCCGCGTCATCGATCATGTTCATAGCCAGGTCGTGTGCTGCTCTTGCCGTAGGTGCGACAGGCAGACGCGCGAGCCGGGATTTTATTCCCGGCCGGGAATAAATCCCCGGGGCCTGCGTCTCACCGGCTCATGGACAAGGGCATGTGGCCCGGGAGTATCGCATGAGCAAGGCACCACCCAAGGAGATCGACCTGGCGGCGCGACTGGCACTGATCGGCCTGGCCGTCGGCGGCCTGGCCGCAGGCTTCGCCTATGCCGCCGGCTGGATCGGCGGCGAACGCCTGACCCCGCAACGAATCATCGACACCTTCGAAGCCAACGCCGGCAAGTTCCCCGGCTACCGCAAGAATCACGCAAAGGGCATCTGCATTGCCGGGCACTTCGAAAGCAGCGGCGAGGCTGCCGGGCTGTCCCGCGCCAGTGTGTTCGCCCCCGGCACAGTACCGGTCATAGGCCGCCTGGCCATCGGCGGCAGCAACCCCCACGCGCCGGATGCCGGCGTACCCGTGCGCAGCATGGCGCTGCTCTTCCAGCTGCCGGGCGGCGAGCAATGGCGCACCGCCATGAACACACCGCCGGTGCTGCCGGTAGCCACCCCGGAGGCCTTCTACGAGCAGGTGCTGGCCGGCCGACCCGACCCGGCAACCGGCAAGCCGGACCCAGCGAAGATGCAGGCCTTCTTCGCCGCCCACCCGGAAAGCGCGGCCTTCCGCCAGTGGGCCCAGGGCGCCAAGCCCAGCAACAGCTTCGCCAATATCGCCTACAACGGCATCAACGCCTTCCGCCTGGTGGACGCCGCCGGCAACGCCCGGTACGTGCGCTGGTCGGTGCTGCCGGAGGCGCCCTTCGAGCCCCTGGGAGATGCCGGCACGGACCCGGACTTCCTCAGCCATGACCTGCAGCAGCGCCTGGCCCAGGGGCCGCTGCGCTGGCGCCTGGTGCTGACCCTGGCCGAACCCGGCGACCCCACCGACGACGCCACCCGCCAGTGGCCGGCCGAACGCCGCCAGGTGAACGCCGGCACCCTGGTGGTGGAAAGCGCCGAAGCCCAGGCCAACGGCGCCTGCCGCGACATCAATTACGACCCGCTGGTGCTGCCGGACGGAATCCAGGCCTCGGGCGACCCGATCCTCGCGGCGCGCTCGGCCGCCTATGCCGTGTCCTACAACCGCCGCACCCGCGAAGGTGCGCCCCAGCCCGAGACAGGAGTCCGGCCATGACCGCGCCCACCCATTTCGCCCCGCTGCTGCGGGTCATCCACTGGCTGATGGCGATCCTGCTGCTGGCCATGCTGTTCATCGGCATAAGCATGGTGGGCGACCTGTCGCCGCGCCATGACGCGCTGGTGGCCCTGCACAAGCCCCTGGGGATAGCCCTGCTGGCACTGGCGCTGGTGCGCCTGGCGGTGCGTCTGGCCCGCCCCCTGCCGCCGCTGCCGGCGGACATGCCGTCCTGGCAGCAACGCCTGGCCAAGCTGTCCCATCTGTTGCTCTACGCGCTGATGATCGCCCTGCCCCTGGTGGGCTGGGCGATGCAGTCCGCCGGGGGTTACCCGGTGGCGCTTCACGAGCGTCTGCTACTGCCGCCCATCGTCCCGCACGACGCACAGCTCTATGCCGCGCTGCGCCTGGCCCACACTGTACTGGCGTACCTGCTGTTCATCGGCATCCTGGCGCACCTGGCGGCGGCCCTCTACCACGCACTCATCCGCAGGGATGGGGTGCTATCGAGCATGACCACCGGCACTGGCATCCGCAGGTTGCCTGACGGTCAGTAGGCGCGGGACTTCCCGCAACCTCCCCCTCTCCAGTAGGAGAATCCACCATGAAAACCCTTGTCGTCGCCTTGACTCTCAGCCTTGCTTCCACTGCCACCCTGGCCGCCACCACGGACCAGGCGACGCAGCCGGTAACGGAATACGAGTACGGCATGCGCCTGGACATCCAACGGGTAGTGCAAATGACCGACCTGACCACCTTCTGTGGCATCGGGCCGGCGCGCATGACCTTCGAGGACAGCCAGATGCAGGAGAGGACGATCGAGTACCTGGTCTGGGGAACCGGGTGCAAGAACGACTATTGAGCAGTGCCTCGTAGGAGCGGGCTCCACTCGGGAGGAGACGCCGTTCGCGAGCAAAGCTCGCTCCTACAGGGATTTGACGCCGAATCGGGAAACCGATGGGCGCTCGCGGATGTCCATGGCAGGATCGCCAACCCGAAAGCGAGGAACACCCCTTGGATATCCGCTACCTGCTGCTTGCCGCCACCCTCTTCGCCGCCCAGGCCAACGCCTCCGGCGACCAGGCCTGGAAGGACCACGACGCCCGCCTCCTGAATGCCTGCAAGGCCGCCAGCGGCCTGAAGGATGTCCGCCCCGCCGGCGCACCGGTGTTGTTCGACGACCGCCTCGGGCTCACCGCCCTGCTGCTGGAAGGCCGCTACCCGCAGCCGCACATGAAGAACCAGCGTGGCCGCGAGCTATGCCTGTACGAGCGCAAGTCGCACAAGGCCCACATCGCCGAAGCCGACACACTGGCGGCGCCGCGCAAGCCCTGATGAGGATCATCCGGGGCGGGCAGAGTGCCGCTCAGACCTCGCGAAGCCGCGTCCGGCGCCCCGGCAAGGCAGGAGTTCGGCATTTCGGCTAGCTTGAGGTCAGGCTACCGGAGGCAATCATGACCCAGCGCAACTCACCCGTGGGCCCGGGCGAAGCGGTGCCCTGGTTCACCAGCAGCACACCCAGCCGCGAGCGCTTCACCTTCGACACCGCTGCCGGGCGCTACATCGTCCTCAGTTTTCTCGGTTCCTCCGCCGACCCCACCGCCTCGCGGGTCCTCGCTGACCTGCTGGCGCGCCGCGAGCATTTCGACGACGACCAGGCGAGCTTCTTCGGCGTCACCGTGGACCCGCGGGACCGCGAGCAGCAGCGCCTGCGCGACCTGTTGCCGGGCATCCGCTTCTTCTGGGACATGGACCGCAGCATCTGTGGCCTCTACGGCGCGCAGCGTCCGGACGGCGCCATCCGCCAGATGAGCTACCTGCTGGACCCGCGCCTGCGGGTGATCGCCGTGCTCCCCATCGCCCCCGGTGGCGAAGGCCATGTCGACGCCTTGCTGGCCCTGCTCCGGGCCCAGGAGCCGATCCCCGCTACGGCCGGCGCCCGGGTACAGGCGCCGGTGCTGGTGATCCCACGGATCTTCGAGCCGGAGCTGTGCCGGGAGCTGATCGGTTACTACCAGCGCTTTGGAGGCAGCGAGTCGGGCTTCATGGTCGAGCGCGATGGCAAGACGGTGCAGATGCAGAAGCACGAGCACAAGCGCCGCCGCGACTGCGCCGTGGAGGACGAAACGCTGCGCCAGGCTTGCATGCAGCGCATCACCACGCGCCTGGTACCGGAAATCCACAAGGCCTTCCAGTTCCAGGCCACACGCATGGAGCGCTATCTGGTGGCCTGCTACGACGCCGCTGAAGGCGGCCACTTCCGCCCCCATCGCGACAACACCACCAAGGGCACCGCCCATCGCCGCTTCGCGGTTTCCCTGTTCCTCAACAGCGGCGAATACGAGGGCGGCTGCCTGCGCTTCCCGGAGTTCGGCCACAGTCTCTACAGCGCCCCCACCGGCGGCGCCGTGGTGTTCTCCTGCTCACTGCTGCACGAGGCCACGCCAGTCAGCGCCGGCTGCCGCTACATGTTCCTGCCCTTCCTCTATGACGAAGCGGGCAAGCGAATCCGCGACGAGAACCAGCAGTACCTGGAGAGCCCGGCCGAGCAATGAGGGGCGTCCTGTCTTATCATGCCGCGCCCCTCCGCCCCCTGATGGAAGAACACCGATGCCCCACGAAACCCTGCTGGACGCCCTGCTGGCCGCCGACATGCTCGAAATCGACGACCTGCACGCCTGGGAGTTCGACCTGGACGAGTCCCTGCTGGACGCACTGGAAGCGGGTCAGCCGGGCGAGCCCGACGCGCAGCTGCTGCGTGTGGAGTGCATGGACGGCCGCAACCGTCGCGAATGGCGCTTCACCCAGGCCGCCGTGCAGGCCGCGCGCTTCGATGCCGAAAGCGGTTGCTGGAAGCTCGCCGGCAGCGACGCCGAGCACGCCCTGCGCTGCCTGGATGCCTTCGGCGGCGATGCCGAGGATGAGGACGAAGACGCGCAGGACTGAGCGTCCGCCCTGATACCTTGCAGGGGCAGCCAGGCCGCCCTTGGCGAATGAATTCGCCCCCACAACGAAAACGCTCCTGCGCGCGCGATGGCCTCTATAGTAAGGAGGCATCTTGAAGGCGAGGAGCGCCTGTCCCATGAAATCCGTCCGACTACCGACAGTCCTCACGTTGGCGCTGACCGCAACGCTCGCCCAGACCAGTTGGGCCGAGGAATGGAACTGGTACCTGCAGACCAGCGCCTACACCACACACTTCAATCACGACCCCGACCACAACAACCACCAGGAGCTGATCGGCCTGGAGTACACCACCAGAAACGACCTGATCATCGGGGGCGCGACCTTCAAAAACTCGTTCTACCAGCGCAGCCAATACGTCTATGCCGGCAAGCGTTTCAACTTCGAAGACACGCCCTTCTACTTCAAGATTTCCGCCGGTGCCCTGCAAGGCTACCGGGGCGATTACCGCGACAAGATTCCGCTGAACCGCTTTCACGTAGCGCCGGCCATCATCCCCTCGCTGGGGGTGCAGCTCGGCCGGGTCGGAGGCGAGGTGGTGCTGCTGGGGGCGGCGGCGCTGATGGTCAACGTCGGGGTCTACTTCTGAGGTTCAGGTCAGTACGTTGCGGATGAACCGCACCGGCTCGTCGCCCTCGTTGGCGTAGACGTAGGAGCGGTCGCTGCCGAACACCAGGAAATCCCCGGCCTCCACCCGCTTGCACTCATCACCGCTGTGCACGCTCAGGCAGCCCTCGATCACATAGATCATCTCGCGCCAGCCTTCGGCGTCCGGTTCCGCCCGGTAGCGCTCGCCCGGCGCCAGGGACCAGCTCCAGAGTTCCACCTCGCGCCGCGCCGCCGTGCTCGCCAGGAGCGTGGCGCGGCTGCCCGGCTTGCTGCCGACCCAGGCCACGGCGTTGATCCGCGAGCGATCGGGACGGTCGGGCTGCTGGACCAGGTCCGGAAACAGTACGCCCAGCGCGGCGGCGATGCGGTCGAGGGTGGCCAGGCTGACGTTTACATCGCCGCCCTCGATACCCACCAGCATGCGCCGGCTGACCCCCGCAGCGGTCGCCAGGGCCTCCTGGCTGAGGCCAGCGGCGCGACGCAGGCGGCGGACATTCTCGGAGACGTGCTCGAGGACATTGGGGCGTTCATCTGTCTTGGGCAACATATTGCTCATACCCTGCCTTTTGCGCATTATGTTGCACATAACCATTCCAACGCGCCAGCCCCCTGGCCATCGCCCGGATTCGCCCCATGTCGTCGCTGTCGAGTCGCTTCGCTTCCACCTTACTGCCCGTTTCCGTCCTCCTGGTCGCCATGGCCTCCATCCAGAGCGGGGCCTCCCTGGCCAAGACCCTGTTCCCGGTGATCGGCGCCCAGGGCACCACCACCCTGCGCCTGGTGTTCGCCGCCATCTTCCTGGTGCTGATCCTGCGGCCCTGGCGCGCCCGGATCAGCAAGTCGTCCCTGCCCGCGCTGCTGATGTACGGCGTGGCACTGGGCGGCATGAACCTGCTGTTCTACATGTCCCTGCGCACTATCCCGCTGGGGATCGCCGTGGCCCTGGAGTTCACCGGGCCGCTGGCCGTCGCATTGTTCGCGTCGCGTCGCACCATCGACTTCGTCTGGATCGGCCTGGCCGCGCTCGGCCTCTGGCTCCTGCTGCCCCTGGGCAAGACCGAAGCGCATCTGGACCCGACCGGCATGGCCTATGCCCTGGGCGCGGGTGTCTGCTGGGCGCTCTACATCATCTACGGCGCTCGCGCCGGCAGCGACCACGGCATGCAGGGCGCGGCCCTCGGCGTACTGGTGGCGGCCGTCTTCATCGCCCCGGTGGGCATCGTTCACGCAGGCGCCGACCTGCTGCGACCCGAGCTGCTGCCCGTGGCCCTGGGGGTCGCCCTGCTCTCCACCGCCATTCCCTACACCCTGGAAATGGTCGCCCTGACCCGCCTGCCGGCGCAGACCTTCGGCACCCTGATGAGCATCGAGCCGGCGTTCGGCGCGCTCTCCGGGCTGTTGTTCCTCGGCGAGCACCTGACGGCGCTGCAATGGCTGGCGATTCTCTGCATCATCCTCGCCTCCGTCGGCTGTACCGTCACCACGGCTCCACGCAAGCAGGTTCAACCCCTGCCCGCCGACTGAAACGGGCATTTCCGGCGAATCACCTCTTGCGCAGAACAGGTGATTCTCCGCACGCTATAGCGATCCGGACCGCGCCTTACAGGTACCCCAATGAACAGACTCCCCTATGTCGCCACCGGCTGCCGGCCGGTCAATTGGCAGCTCGACCAGATCGTCAATGAGCTGCGCGACGCCCGCGCCCAATGGCGCAGCCAGCATGGCCGACTGCAGGACCGCGGCGGCCGCGAGCTGCCTTCGCGGGTCACGGTCGGGCACATCATCGAAGCCCTGTCCGGTGCCCTGTTCCCCATGCGCCTCGGCCCGGCCGACCTGCGTGAGGAAAGCGAAGACTTCTACGTTGGCCATACCCTGGACGTGGCGCTGAACGCCCTGGCCGGCGAGGTACGCCGCGAACTGTCCTATGCCGCCCGGCACAACGGGGCCAGCGGCGACGACATCGCCTGCCAGGCCATCGAGATCGTCAAGGGCTTCGCCGCCACCCTCCCCCAGCTGCGCATCCTGCTGGATACCGACGTGCTCGCCGCCTTCCAGGGCGACCCGGCGGCGCGCAGCGTGGACGAGGTGCTGATCTGCTATCCGGGTGTGCATGCGGTGATCCACCACCGCCTCGCCCATTACTTCTACAAGGCCGGCCTGCCGCTGCTGGCGCGGATGATCGCGGAGATCGCCCATTCCGCCACCGGCATCGACATCCACCCCGGCGCCACCATCGGCAAGAGCTTCTTCATCGACCACGGTACGGGCGTGGTGATCGGCGAGACGGCCATCATCGGCGAGCGGGTACGCATCTACCAGGCGGTCACCCTGGGCGCCAAGCGCTTCCCGGCGGATGAGGAAGGCAACCTGCAGAAGGGCCAGCCGCGCCATCCGATAGTGGAAGACGAAGTGGTGATCTACGCCGGCGCCACCATCCTCGGCCGCATCACCATCGGCAAGGGCTCGACCATCGGCGGCAACGTCTGGCTGACCCGCAGCGTGCCGGAAGGCAGCAATATCACCCAGGCCAACCTGCAGAACGAAAGCGGGGTTTGAGCCTATCGGCCGGACATGGCCGATGGGTATCGTTCCTCAACCCATCCTACGGGTGGCCCAGTGCTTTTCGTAGGATGGGTCGGGCGGCGTTCCGCGAGCGAAGCGAAACCCATCGATTCGTAGTTCAGCGCCACCAACGAAAACGGCCCCATCAGGGGCCGTTTTTCTGTCACCGCGCACTCAGCGCAGCTTGTCCACCATGGCCGCCACCACCGACAGCACATCCTTGCCCAGGCGCTTGGAGCGCTCGCCGTTCCAGGCCGTGCGCGGGTGCGGGTTGTCGTCGTGGTCCTTGAACGGCATCTCGATGGTGAACGACAGGCAGTCGAAAGCCATGCCCACGGCGTTGCAGGCCAGGGTGGTATTGGCCTTGCCCGGCTCGTCGCGCGGATAGCCGAACGCGATCTGGAACTCGGCGCCCATGTCCACCAGGCGCTGGCGGAACTCGCTTTCCAGGGCCTCCAGGCGCGGCGTGTAGCCGGGGTTGCCTTCGCAGCCGGCCGTGAACACGTGGGGGATTTCCTCGTCGCCGTGGATGTCGAGGAACAGGTCCACGCCCACCTTGCGCATCTGCTGCTGGACGAAGAACACCTCGGGGGTCTCGCTGTCGTCGGCCGACTGCCAGGCACGGTTGAGGTCCTTGCCGGCGGCGTTGGTGCGCAGGTGACCACGGTAGGCGCCATCCGGGTTCATGTTCGGCACCAGGTAGAGGTCGGCCTTGGCCAGCAGCGCGTCCATCTCCCCATCGTCGCGGCGCGACAGGCGCTCGATCACGCCCTCCATGTACCACTCGGCCATATGCTCGCCGGGGTGCTGCTGGGCGATGATCCAGACCTTGCGCTGTGCCTCGGGGTTGCGGCTGATCCGCAGCAGGGGGATCTCGCGACCCTCGATGCTCTTGCCGATGGCGACGATCTCGGCGTCGGCCTTGTCCAGGGCCTCGCTGATCAGCCAGTCGTGGCGGGCGCGGCTGTAGGGTTCGAAGTAGGCGAACCAGATCTGCTCGTGGGTGGGTTCCAGGGCGAAATGCAGACCCTTCTCGTCGAAGCTGCTGGGAACACGGAACCAGTTCACCTGATCGTAGGAAGCGGCGGCGTTGTAGCCGGTCCAGGCGTGGCTATAGGCCGACTGCCCGGCGTTGGTCAGGCTGAAGCCATGGCGCTGGCCGGGGGTCAGGCCCTCGACCTTGAAGTGGAACCACTGGAAGTGATGGCTCTTCAGGTCCGGGCGCATGGCCAGCAGCACCTGTTGCGGATTGCTGGCATCAATCACTTCGATGTTGCCGCTGTCGAAGTCCGAGCTGATCTTCATGGATACCTCAGGGGCGGTGTTTCACGGTAAGTGCAGGATCGCAGGTCGCGCCGCAGTGGGAAATCGTCGGGGCGACATCGACGGACAGCCGCCGCCCCGTGCCAGGCTCACTCGCCCTGCTGCTCCAGACGCGCCAGCCGCGCTTCCAGGTCGACGATCCGAGCTTCCAGCTCCTCGAGACGGCTGTCGGACGCGGCACGGGAGTCGCCGCGCTCCGGCTGGCTGGCACGGGCCTCCAGCAGCGCCTCGAGATCGGCCGGCTCACCCATCAGGTGCATGTAGCGGTCTTCGCGCTGGCCACCCTGGCGCGGCATCAGCACCACCAGGCCACGGGCAACCAGGCGTTCCAGCTGATGGCGCACATCTTCAGTGTCGTCGAAATCGGCCATGCGGTTGCTGCGGGTCAGCAGCTCGCCGAGGGTCTGGGGGCCACGCAACAGCAACAGACCGATCAGGATCAATTGCGGCTGCACCACTTCCAGTGCCTTGTCGGTGCGCTGTTCCCAGCGGTCGGCGCGACTGCCCATCACCAGCTTCACCAGGCCGCGCGACTCCAGGTTGCGCAGCGCCTGGCCAGCCTGGCCGGGGGTGACGTTCATCACTGGCTCGCGGCTGGTCTTCTGGTTGCTGGCCAGCACCAGCGCGTTGAGGGTCAGCGGGTAGGACTCGGGGGTGGTCGCCTGCTTCTCGATCAGGCTGCCAAGCAGCCGGGCCTCGATGGCAGAGAGAGGGGCGTCGGCGAACTGGGCATGGATCTCGGTGGACATAGCACTATCCGTTTGCTGAAAAGTGCCAATAGCCTAGTCCCCGCAGCCTGGGGAGAAAAGCGCTCAATTCCAGCGCTGGCGACAGGACTACCGGCAACCTGCCGAAAGCGCCACGAGCGCTCTGGAACGGCACCTGCAGAGGGGACCAAGCGGCATCGCGACAGGTCGAGCACTCGGGATCGGCAACGATGCAGCGAGTCTATCGCGCAGATTGATCGACTTTATCGATTATACCAATCCAAGGAAAAGGCTATTCCATCTCAGGTAATTACGCCCCATAAAACAGGCTAACTATTTGTTTTATATAGACACGATACAACTATCATTAACGTCGATGGCAACCATCATCGAGCATCACTTCTTCATCGAAATCACATCAGTAACATGGGCCCCGTAGACGAATTCCAACCCCCTCTTCACCAAGGTGCCCAAAATGAAAAAGCAAATCCTCGCCAGCCTGTTCATCGCCAGCCTGTCCGCCACTGCTTTTGCTCTGCCCCAGGGCACCGTTGCTGAAGGTGGTTCCGACCGCACCAGCATCCACCGCGTCGCCGAAGGCGGTGCTGATCGCACCGGTGCCAACCGCATCGCCGAAAATGGCGCCGAGCGCTCCCAATCGCTGCGTGTCGCTGAAGGTGGTTCCGATCGCACCAAGGCTTTCGACGTAGCCGAAGGTGGTTCCGACCGCACCAAAGGCTTCGACGTAGCCGAAGGCGGTTCCGACCGCACCAAGGCCTTCGACGTAGCCGAAGGTGGTTCCGACCGCACCAAGGCCTTCGATGTCGCCGAAGGTGGTTCCGACCGCACCAAAGGCATCGATGTCGCTGAAGGCGGTTCCGACCGCACCAAGGCCTTCGACGTAGCTGAAGGCGGCTCTGATCGCACCAAAGGCTTCGATGTCGCCGAAGGCGGCTCCGACCGCACCAAGGCCTTCGACGTAGCTGAAGGCGGCTCTGATCGCACCAAAGGCTTCGATGTCGCCGAAGGTGGTGCCGACCGCACGGGTGCCAACCGTATCAGCTGATCCCGGAGCACTTCAGAGGCAGGCAATCACGATGTATGCATTCCCTGAAAGGCAGAAGGCGCCCACTGTGGCGCCTTCTTTCATTTCCGGGGTTTGCTCGGTGCCCCCTAAACCAGGCAACCCTCGAACGATGCCTGCAACGCCGCCCCATCGATGGACCCGCGCCGGCCGATGAAGATCAGCTGGGTATAAGGCGCCCCACCCTCCCAACCGTCCTCCGGTTTTATCTCAGTGCGGTTGCCCACCACATGGACGATGCAGCGCTTGCCTGGCGCCTCGGCGATCTGGCACACGCCCTTGGCTCGGTAGATCTCCACCGGCAAGGCGGCCAGTGCCGCGCGCAGCGCTTTCAGCGACAAGGGTCGCTCGCTGCTGAAGCTCCAGGTGTCGAAGAGTTGCGAGTGGTCCTCCGGCCCCGTCGCCAGCTTGCCCGCCGTGGCGGGCACCGGGCGCAGGCGCCAGCCGGCCTGGTGGCGACCGACACCCAGTACCAGCTCCAGGGGCACGTCGCCATGGGCGCATTCCAGCAGGCGGGCGCTGGGGTAGAGCCAGCGCGCCTTGAGCGCATCCAGTTGCTCGCGGCTGACCCGGTCGGTCTTGTTCAGGACGATGATGTCCGCCACATCCAGCTGTTCCATGGCCAACTGCGCCATCTCACCCTGCAGGTCGCCGAACTGCTCGGCATCCACCACCGTGAGGATGCTGTCGATGGCCAGCGCCTCGCGGAACTGCGGATAGCGCAGGGTATTGGCGATCTTGCTCGGGTTGGACACCCCGCTCGCCTCGATGATGATGTACTCCGGGCGATTGACACGGTCGTCGAGCATCCGGCCGAGCTGTTCGATCAGGTCGCTCTCCACGGTGCAGCAGATGCAGCCGTTGGCCAGGCTCAGGGTGGTCTGGGTCTGACTGACGATCAGCTGGCTGTCGATGTTGATCGCACCGAAGTCATTGACCATCACCGCCATGCGCAAGCCGTGGTCGCTGGTGAGGATGCGGTTCAGCAAGGTGGTCTTGCCGGCGCCGAGAAATCCCGACACCAGGGTGACCGGAATGGTGGCCTGTCTGCTCATGGTCCTGTCTCCTGCCCGGTCGGCTTCAGAAATTCGGCAGCTCGCCCTGCCAGGTGGCGGCATGGGCGGTGCCGGCGAACTCGCCGTGGCGGTCCCAGGTCACCTCGCCTTCCAGCAGGGTCAGTTGCACCTGGGCGTTGTGGATGTTGCCCTTGGGCTCCACCTCGAACAGGTTGCGGTCGAGCACGATGAGGTCGGCGGATTTGCCCACCTCGATGGACCCGGCCTTGTCCTCGATGCCCATGCACCAGGCACCGTTGAGGGTCATCACGCGGATGGCTTGCTCCAGGCTGATGGGCTGGCCGTAGAAGCAGCCCGCCTCCTCGCCGAAAGGGTTCTCGCGGGTGACCATGGCTTCGAAGCCGATCCAGGGGTTGATGCTGGAGACCGGCCAGTCGGTGCCCATCACCGCCACGCCGCCGTGTTCCAGCACACCCTTGAAGTTGTAGGCGCGTTGCATGCGGTCCTCGCCGAACACCGCGCGGGCGTAGGCGAAGGAGGATGGGAACCAGCCCACCGGGGAGAACTCGGCGGTGACGTTGAGCTCGGCGAAGCGCGGCAGGTTGGCGTCCAGCAAGGTGGTGCTGTGGGCGCACTGGTGGCGCACGCCGCTGTAGCCGTTGCGCCGGCGGGCCTCGGCCACGGCGTCGAGGAACAGGTCGGAAGCGCCGTCGCCGGTGCAGTGGGCGATCACGCGGATGCCGCGACGGTCCATGTCCACCACCATGTCGGTGATGTGTTCCGGGGTCATGTTGAGGTGGCCGCGCCAGCTTTCGTCACCCGGCCAGGCGCTGGACAGGTAGGACGAGCGGGATTCGTGGGTGCCGTCGAAGTGGAACTTCACCGCGTTGGCGTTCAGCCGCGCGCTGCGGTAGTAGTGCCGTTCGCCGGCCAGCAGCTCCCAGCGGCGCTTCACCGGGAAAATGTCGTCCTGCCAGCTGATGGCGGCTTCCACCCGCACCGACAGCTCGCCCACCTGGTCGATGGACTTCAGCGCATTCAGGCGGTGTTCGCAGACGTGGACGTACTTGGTGCCCACCACGCCGTGGCCGCTCTGGAACCACACCCCCTCGCGGTAGGCGCGCTTGAGCGCGTGCTGCGGGGTGGGCGGCATGGCGGCATGGATCAGCGCATAGGCGCCGTCCACCAGGATGCCGGTGGGCTCTCCGGTGACGCTGTCACGCTCGATGTAGCCATGGCGCGGGTCGAGGGTTTCGGCGTCGATGCCGGCCAGCTCCAGGGCCTTGGAGTTGACCATCATGCAGCCCCAGGAGCGGTCGAGGATGGCCACCGGGCGGTCCGGCAGGACGCTGTCCAGCCAGGCGCGGTCCGGCACCAGGCCGGCCTGCTTGAAGGTGTAGCGGACGAAGTACTGGCCATAGACCCAGCCATCGCCGGGGTGGGCGGCGGCGTAGTCGAGGATGGCCTGGCGCACCTGTTCCGGCGTCGGGTCTTCCAGGCCCACTTCCAGATAGCCCGCATAGCCCGGCGCCAGCTTGAGGTCCGGGTGGGTGTGCATGTCGTACAGGCCCGGCATCACGAAGCGGCCCTTGAGGTCCAGCACCTGGGTGCGCGGACCGATCAGACCATCCATGTCGGCACTGCCGCCGACAGCGATGAAGCGTCCGCCGCGGATAGCCACCGCTTCGGCCCAGTAGTTGGCGGCATCCACCGTGTAGATGCGGCCGTTGGTCAGCACCAGGTCGGCGGCGCCGGCCGGGCCGGGCACGTTGCTGGAGCGGTAGTCGGTGTGTTGGTCCATGGCAGTCGAATCCGAAGCGAGGGAATTTTCTGGTTATGGGCCGGAGCGCCGCGGGGCGCTCCGGTGGGGCATCAGCCGACGATCAGGTGGCCGAACAGGGCGAGGATCGGCAGGGACACGAGCACTCGCACGACGTAGATCATCAGCAGGTCCAGCGGTTTCAGGCCAATGTCGGCACGAATCAGCAGGATGGCGGCTTCAGTGAAGAAGATGATCTGGTTGACCGCTACACCCACCATGACGAAGCGAGTCACTTCGCTCTGGATGGACGCACCGAGGATCGACGGCATGATGCTGTCGACCATGCCGGCCAGCAGCGCGGGCGCGGCCTTCTCGGCTTCCGGCAACTGCAGCAGCTCCATGTAGGGCACCAGCGGCATCGACAGGTACTTGAACAGCGGAGTGAATTCCACGAGCGACAGGCCCAGGCAGCCGATCACCATCATCGCCGGGTAGACGGAGATGGCGATGTCCAGGCTCACATGCACGCCATGGCGCAGCTGGGTGAGGATCGACGGCGCGGTATCGGCGCGCTCGATGGCGCGGCGCAGGCCCAGGGCCACCAGGCCTTCACCTTCGCGGCGGTCGGTGCGCAGCTGCTTGCCGACGATCGGGTCGTAGGCGTTGGGCTTGCCACGCAGGGGCGGCAGCTTGGGCACGATCAGGGCGCAGACCAGGCCGGTGACGGCAACAGCGCCGTACCAGGGCAGGAACACGTGCTCCATGCCGATCAGTTTCAGCAGCAGGTAGGAATAGGCGATCGACACGATGGAGAAGTTGGTGGCGATCACGCAGGCTTCGCGGCTGGTGTAGAAGCCCTGGCGGTACTGCTGGGTGGTGAGGATGATGCCGACGCTGGAGGCGGCCAGCCAGGAGGCCAGGCAGTCCACCGCGGCGCGGCCAGGCAGGCCGAAGAGCTTCTCGAAGCCACGGCTGACCAGGCTACCGACGAACTCCATCAGGCCATAGTCGGTGAGCAGCGGCAGCAGCACGGCGGAAAGGAAATAGATGGCCAGGACCACCGGGCCGACGTCATAGAGCATCACGCCGCCGGTGTTGCGATGCCAGACCCACTCCGGGCCGATCTTCCAGTAGGTCATCACCATCAGCACGGCGCCGATGACGCGCACGATCGTCCAGCCCATGCCCGGGTTGAACAGCTGGACGAAGCGGTTGGGGTTGTTCTTCAGCGAGCTGAAGGTGACCAGCACGGTGAGCAGGCTGGGAATGGTGGCGACGCCAACGGTCACCGGCACCATCAGCGGCTTGACCACGTCGTTGATGTAGTCGATCAGGAAGGCGATCAGGATGTTGCTCTTGCCGTTGATCTCCATCGGCACCAGGAACAGCATCACGCCGATCAACGAGGGGATCAGGAAGCGCAGCAACTGGGCTGGGCTGTATTGGCTCAAGAGGCCTCCGGCCTGTGGCAGCGCCACCCCGGCTTCGGGTTGTTCGTTCATGGGCTCACACCTTTTTGTAGTTGTAGTGGACCTGGCACCGGCTGGGGCACCGGCACGCTGGCAAAGGGGTTGGGTATTTCACGGTGGAACGGATGGGCTCAGGCGCGGAAGGTGGCATCCAGGCGGTCAAGCCGGCGCAGTTCGGCCTTCCAGACCAGGTCGACGCTTTCCAGGTGGTAGCGCTCGTTCTCCAGTTGCCGTGCGGTGAACTCGCAGGCGTCGTGGTCCGGGACGGTCAGCGGGCGGCCGGTCTTCATGGCTTCCAGCTGAATGCGGCACGCCTGGTCCAGGTAGTACATGCGGAAATAGGCTTCGGCGACGCTGCGGCCGACGGTGAGCAGGCCGTGGTTACGCAGGATGGCGCTGTGCTTGTCGCCCAAGGCGGCGACGATGCGCTGGCGCACTTCCAGGTCCAGGGGAACGCCTTCGTAGTCGTAGTAGGCCACGCGGTCGTAGAACATCATGTTGGTCTGGTTGAGCGGCAGCAGGCCCTCTTCCATGGCGGCGACGGCCATGCCGGCCATGGTGTGGGTGTGCATCACGCACACGGCGTCGTGGCGGCTCATGTGCACGGCGCTGTGCACGGTGAAACCGGCGGGGTTCACCTCGGGGGCGTTGTCGTCCAGCTTGCGGCCGTTGACGTCGATGGCCACCAGATTGGAGGCGCAGACCTCGCCGGGACGCAGGCCATACTGGTTGATCAGGAAGGCTGGCTCGTCCGTCGGCAGCCTGACCGAGATGTGGGTGAAGACCTGGTCGCTCCAGCCGTTGACCTCAAGCAGCCGGTAGGCGGCGGCGAGATCGGTGCGGAGCATCTGTTCGTTCATTGTTGTAGTCATGGAGCCATCCAGCCGGTCAGGTACGGACATCGCAGGGCAGTACGGCGCATCCCTGATGCCTACGCACCGCTTGCGATGCGCCTACCCGTCTATGGTCCTTCGAGGTCGCAGATTAGGGCCCTTGCCCAGGTGCGAATATCGATTTATCTTGCAGATATTCATTCCAAAACGTCATGAACTCAGATGCGCCGACAGCTCCCCAGCATGATTTCCCTCTGCTGCTTTGCCGCCTTCGCCCGGCACATGAGCGTGACCCGTGCTGCCGAGGAGCTGAGCCTCACCCAGAGCGCCGTGAGCCGGCAGATCAAGAATCTCGAGGACATGCTCGGCTGCCCCCTGGTGGAAAAGGTGCGCCAGCGTCTGCTACTGACCGACAAGGGCCGCGAATACGTGCAGGAGGTCGCCCTGCTGCTGGACCAGCTGGAAGCCGCCACCATGCGCGTGCGCAGCAGCCATTCCGGTCGCCTACGGGTTGGCGCCGAGCCCTCCTTCACCACCCGCTGGCTGCTGCCCAAGCTCAAGGCGTACGCCCGGGAACACCCCGAGATCGAGCTGGAGATCATGAACGACCTGCGTCGCCTCTATGACCGGCACGAAGGCTATGACGTGGGGATTCTCTACGGCGACGGCGAATGGACGGAGTTCGAGTCGCGCCTGCTGATGGACGGGGAGATGGTCGCGGTGTGCACCCCTGACCTGCTGGAGCGTTTCGGGCCCATCGTCGAGCGCCGCGACATCCTGCGCTATCCGCTGCTGCACCACAGCTCCCTCACCGACCTGACCAAATCATCCACCCAGCTCTGGCTGCACACGGCCGGCCTGTCGACCAAGGAAGTCGAGGCCCTGCCCGGCCAGCGCCTGGAGCATTTCCAGTTCGTGCTCGACGCCGCCCTGCACGGGCTCGGCGTCACGGTGCTGCCGCGCTTCTTCGTCGAGCGGGAAGTATCCGAAGGCCACCTGGTGATCGCCTGCCAGGAGCCGCTGGTGGCGGGCAGGTACTACGTGGTGTGGCCCAAGCAGAGCCAAGACCCCAAGGCGAAGCACTTCGCCGAGTGGTTGCTCCAATGGGCGGAGCCGCAGTCGGATTGACATCCGGCACGATCAACCAAGCACGAATTATCGCCCTGCCTGCGGAAACCACCCTCTCCCCCATCCCCTCTCCCGGAGGGCGAGGGGTGACTCTCGCCGGCGAGCGCGAAGCAGGTCTGATACCTAAACCGGCCTGAAACGAAGCAGAGAGGATGACGCCGCGCAAAGCGCCCGTTCGGTTCGTAGATACCATCTCTCCGATCAGATGCAACCGACCCTATCAGGTCGGTTGCGGCTGATAGGGTGTCTGCGTCTTGAGCACGCCATAGGCAATCTGCAACAGCTTGCGCATGGCGGCACCCAGGGCGCTCATCTTGGCTTTTCCCCGCGCCAGTAGACGTTGGTAAAGCGCTCTAACCGTGGGGTTGTACTGCTTGGCGACAATCGCGGCCATGTAGAGCTTGGCCCGCAGTCGAGGCTGCCCCGCCTTGGTCAAACGAGGTTTGCCCTTCACCGATGAGCCGGAGTCCCAAGGTCGTGGCACCAGGCCCGCAAAAGCCGCGCATTGTCGGGCAGTGCCAAAGTCGCGGCTGTGCAGAAACGCCAGCAGATGACGGGAGAGGACATCCCCGATGCCCTGGATGCTCTGCAGCAGCTGTCGGTTGCGTTTGAGCTGGTCGTGCCGGTCGATGTGATCGTCGATCTCTTGTTTCAGGCGCTCGGCTTCCTGGCGCAACGCACTGAGCATCGTATCGATGGAGGCCATTACGCTGAGGCTGGCCTGACTGACCTCGGCCTTTTCCCGCCGGTTCAGTTCGCGCTGAAGGTCCTCTTGCAGCGCCTCATAGCGCACGATCATCGCTTTCAGCTCGCGGATTTCCCGCGCTTCCGGCAACCAGCGCCGGGCCTTCTGGGTTGCGCCAAAACGGGCGAGCACCAGGCTGTCTTGTTTGTCCGTCTTACCACGAATGCCCTGGCTGCGCGCATAGTCGCGGACCTGCGCCGGGTTCAGGACAAAGACTTGAACGCCGCGCTCGTGCAGGTAATACGCCAAGGATTCGTGATAGACCCCGGTGGCCTCAAGGAACACCTTCAGTTCCCCGGCTGTGGCTCCGGTGTGCGTGCAACACCAATCAACCAACGCGGCGAAGTCGTCCACTTGATTGGTAAATACCTTGGTTTTGACCTTCAGACTTTCCGGGTCGCGTAGCCACAGACAGTCGAGCTTTTGCTTGCTGACATCGATTCCAATAACCGCCATCTCTCGATCCTTGCCTTGTTCATACAGCCTCACTCCGCTGGAGGGGCTTGGATACCATTCAGGAGTTGGAGAAGTGGGCCGGGAGCACAATCTACGAAACAGAGTCAGGCTCTCAGGATGGGAACGGCTTTCCCGGCCTTGGGCATCAAGGTAGCTAACCTCATTGCCCTGGAGAGATACAAGGATGGGTCGAGCGAAGCGATACCCATCTGAGGGATATCGCAAGCTCGACCCATTCCAGGTTGCTGAAAACCTGAGTGTGTATGCGACTACACCAGATCCCGACGCAGCGGCTGGCACATGCAGTGCACGCCACCACCGCCCTTGGCGATCATGCTGATGTCCGGGTCATAGACCTTCAGCCCCAAGGCCAGGCATTTCTCCTTCAGAGTCAGGCTGGTGGACGGCAGCAGCACCCTGCCCTCGCCCAGGGCCACCACGTTGCAACCCAGCTCCATGGCGTCCTTGAAAGGGATGTCGACGATCTCGATGCCCTTGGCCTTCAGCCAGTCCACCAGCTCGGGCTCCACCGCATCGACGCAGACCGCCGCCAGGCGCTCGGCGAGCATCACGCAGAGCGCGTCCATGTGCACGAAGAAAGGGTCCATGCCATAGAGCTTCACTTCCCAACCCTCGGCTTCCAGCCAGCCCTTCATCTGCTGCACCGCCGGCTCCTGGGAGCGCTCGCCGGTATAGCCGCAGAGGATCACCCCCGGCTGCAGCATCATGAAGTCGCCGCCCTCGAAGGAGCCGGCGCTGATCATGTCGTAGATCGGGATGTCCTTGTCCTTGTAGAACTGGATCACCGGGGCGTACTCGCCACGGCGCCACCACTGGGCCATCTGGGTGACGATCGGGCCGAAGGGCGTCATGACGCTCGAGTCACGGGCGAACACCTGGTACTTGAGGTTCGGGTCGGTGGGCAGCATGTGCACCTTCACCCCCGCCTCGCGGTAGGCGTCGACCATCTCGGCGTGCTGGGTGCGGGCCACGGCGGCGTCGAAGCGGTAGCCCAGGCGCAGGCTCTTCTTCGAGATGGAGCTGGTTTCAAGCCAGTGGTAATGGTCCACCGGGCCCAGCAGCACGTCACGCAGGGTGCCGTATTCGGAGTTCGCGCCCCAGCTTTCCAGGCGCGGGGTGTCGCCGCCGTCACGGCGGTGCTTGAGGGTGAATGCACTCATGGTGTTCTCCAGGTCAGGAATGGGCCATGCGCAACATGGCGTGCAGCAATACGTTGGCGCCGGCCTCGAGGTCGGCGGGGGCGGCGTCTTCCGCCTCGTTGTGGCTGATGCCCCCCTTGCAGGGGACGAAGATCATGCTGGTGGGGGCGACCCGCGACAGGTACACCGAATCGTGGCCGGCGCCACTGCACATGGGCATGTGCGAGTAGCCCAGCTGCTCCACGGCGCCCTGCACCGCGGCCACGCAGTCGGCATCGAAGGCCACCGCCGGCGAATGCCACTCCTCTCGGATATCGGCCGCAAGGCGCAAGCGCTCGGCTTCCTCGGCGACAATGGCGCGGAAGGCCGCGTCCAGCCGGTCCAGCACCGCCTGTTCGGGGTGGCGCAGGTCCACCGCCAGCACCAGGCGCTCCGGCACCGTGTTGCGTGAGCCGGGTTCGGCGCGAATGTCACCGAAGGTCACCCTGGCCCAGGGCCCGTGTTCCTCGGCCAGGCGGTACAGACGCGGGAGAATGCCGGCCAGGCCCATGAAGGGATCGCGGCGCACGGTCATCGGCGTCGGTCCGGCATGCACCGGTTGGCCGGTGAGGGTCAGGTCGTACCAGCGGATACCCTGCACCCCGGTCACCACGCCCACGGTCAGGCCCTCTGCTTCCAGGATGGGGCCTTGCTCGATATGGACTTCGAAGGCGGCGGCCAGAGGGCGCACGCTGGCCGGTTGGTCGCCGAGGTAGCCGATGCGTTCAAGCTCATTGCCGATGCTCAGCCCCTGGCGGTCGGTGCGGCCATGGCCATAGGCGAGGTCGAAGGCGCCGGCCCAGACGCCGGAGCCGATCATCGCTGGCGAGAAGCGCGCGCCCTCCTCGTTGGTCCACACCGCCACCTCCAGCGGAGCGCGGGTGCGCAGGCCGGCGTCGTTCAGCGTCTGGATCACCTCCAGGCCGGCCAGCACGCCATAGACGCCATCGAAGCGTCCGCCGGTGGGCTGGGTGTCCAGATGGGAACCGGTGAGTACCGGCGGCAGGCTGTCGTCGAGCCCGGCGCGGCGGGCGAAGATATTGCCCATGCGGTCGACGCTCACCGTGCAGCGGGCTTCACGGCACCAACCGACGAAGAGGTCGCGACCGGCCCTGTCGAGGTCGGTCAGGGCCTGGCGGTTGCAGCCGCCCTGGGCGGTGGCGCCGATGCGCGCCATCTCCATGAGGCGAGCCCAGAGTCGCTCGCCGTCGATGCGAAGTGATTGGATGTTGGTATTGGCCATTGGGCGCTCTCCCGACTGACCACCGGCATGGGGCCGGCGGTGGATTCGAGAGGCAGCCTAGAGTCGGCGGGCCAACCCAACCATACCCGGATCAGGGTAAGGCCCGGTTCAGGCCGCGCCGGAAGCGGTGGCGCTGGCAAGGAACAGGGAGAACAGCTCGCCCTGGGAGCTGATGCCGAGCTTGGCATGGATGTTCTTGCGGTGGACGCCCACCGTATCGGTCGAGATGGCCAGCTCGTGGGCCACCGACTTGGAGGAGTGCCCACGCAGGATCAAGCGCGCCACCTCCGCCTCCCGCTCGGTCAGGCATCCATCACCGAAACGCTCGAAGGCGCGTTCCAGCTGCCGGTGCAGGGCCTGCCCCGTGCCCTCCCCGTCCACCGGGCTGGTGCCCCAGTGCCGGCGGGCGGCCGCCCCGACGAGGGGTTCGATCGCGCGCAGGGTCGCCAGCTCGACCTCGTCGAAGGCGCCATGGGCGGCGAGGCGCCCCATGGACAGGGCCAGACCGCCGGTACCGGCCAGGTCGATGAGGATGTCCACTTCATCCGCCAGCCCGTGGGACACGTAGAAGCTGCGGTAGTACTCAGATTCCTGGAAGCGGTCCGGAGCGATGTCCGCCAGCCGCAGCAGGCCCCTGCGGCCTTCGATGCAGGCCTGGCGCACCGGGTCCAGCAGGTAGGGCCCCACCAGGTAGCGCTGGATCTCCTCCCGCCGTTCGGGCAGCACCCGGCCCGCCTCTAGCATCGCCGGCGGCCGTCCGGGCACATGGGCGACGATGAAGGCGGTGTCGATGGGCACCGCCGCAAACAGCGATGCCAGCAGCCGCGCGGGGAAATCGGCGCGGCCGATGGCCTCGATCAGCGGGGCTTCCTGGCTCAGCCAGCGGGCCAGGTCGAAGGCTTGGGCGGTCAAGGGCAACTCGTCTCGTGGCGCTCAAAGGCGCCCATTGTCCGACAGCCCAGGCTGCGGGCCAACTCTCGGGATTCGTATTTGACGAAAATGTTATCGCTAACATAGATTATTCGCCCCTTTCCTTTGGAGACGTCCCATGTCCATCAGCCAGAGAAAACCCCGTGTGGGGCTGTTCGTTACCTGCCTGGTGGACCTGCACCGCCCCAGCGTCGGCTTCGCCGCCGTGCGCCTTCTGGAACAGGCGGGTTGCCGGGTCGAGGTGCCGGAAACCCAGACCTGCTGCGGCCAGCCGGCCTACAACAGCGGCGCTGGCGACCTGGTCCGCGCGCTCGCGAAACGGCTGATCGAGGCCTTCGAGGCCTTCGACTACCTGGTGGCCCCTTCGGGCTCCTGCCTCGGCATGATCAAGCGGCACTACCCCGCACTGCTGCAGGACGACCCCGCTTGGCATTCCCGCGCCCAGGCCCTGGCCGAGCGCAGCCATGAGCTGCTGAGCTTCCTCGACGAGGTGATGGACTGGTGCCCCGACAGCGCTTACCCCGGCAGTGTCGCCTATCACGACAGCTGCTCCGGCCTGCGCGAGCTGGGCATCAAGCAACAGCCACGGCGATTGCTGGCCGGCGTGGCGGGGCTGGAACTCGTGGAGATGCCGGAAGCGGAGACCTGCTGCGGCTTTGGCGGCACCTTCTGCATCAAGTATCCGGACATTTCCGCACGCATGGCCAGCCAGAAGGTCGCCAACCTCCACGCCAGCGGCGCCGACACCCTGCTCGGCGGCGACCTCGGCTGCCTCCTCAACATCAGTGGCCGGCTGACCCGCCAGGGCCATCCGGTGCGGGTATTCCATACCGCCGAGGTGCTGGCCGACATGACCGACGCCCCGGCCATCGGCGAAGGCGGGAGGCCCTGATGGAACTGCGCTCCGCCCATTTCCAGCCCAATGCCCGCGCAGCCCTGTTCGATCCGGACCTGCAGGAGGCCATGGCCGACAACCGCCGCTTCGCCGCCCACGTGCGTGAACAGGTAGCTGCCAGCGGCAACTTCCAGGCCCTGCGTGAACGCGCCAAGGCCATCAAGGACCACACCCTGGCCCACCTCGACCACTACCTGGAACGCTATGAAGCGAGCGCACAAGCGCGGGGCATCCAGGTGCACTGGGCCGCCACCCCGGAAGAAGCCCAGCAGCAGGTGCTCGCCATCTGCCGCCAGGCCGGTGCGCGCAGGGTGATCAAGGGCAAGACCATGATCGGCGAGGAGATGGGCATCAACGCGGCGCTCGCCCGTGCCGGCATCCAGCGCTTCGAGACCGATCTCGGCGAGTACATCCTGCAATTGGCCGACGAGCCGCCAAGCCATATCAACGGCCCGGCGATCCACAAAACCCTGCGCCAGGTGCAGGAACTCTTCCACCAGCATCACCAGGAGCTAGGCCGCGAGCACTACCTGGAGGACCCGGCGGAGCTCCTGGCCGAGGCCAGGCGCCTGCTGCGCGGGCACTTCCTGGCGGCCGACGTGGGCATCACCGGGGCCAACTTCCTCATCGCCGAGGACGGCACCCATGTGCTGGTGACCAACGAAGGCAACGGCGACCTTACCAGCCTGCTGCCGCCGGTCCGTATCGTCCTGGCCAGCATCGAGAAGGTGCTGCCGACCCTGGACGATGCCGGCACCCACCTGCAGCTGCTGGCCCTGAGCGCCACCGGCCAGCCGCTGACCAGCTACACCTCGGTGTACGGCGGCGCCGATCCCGACGGCCCCGCGCAATGCCACGTGGTGCTGCTGGACAACGGCCGCAGCGAGATGCTCGCCGGCGCCTTCCGCCCCATGCTGCGCTGCATCCGCTGCGCCGCCTGCATGGACAACTGCCCCGTGTACAACTGGGTCGGCGGCCATGCCTACGGCTGGATCTACCCCGGCCCCATGGGCTCGGTCTGGACACCGAACCTGGTCGGCCTGGAAGAGACCCGCGACCTGCCCAACGCCTGCACCCTGAACGGCCGCTGCAAGGAAGTCTGTCCCATGCAGATTCCCCTCCCCGACATGCTCCGCGAACTGCGCGACCAGCAATGGCGGCGGCAGCTGACGCCCACCGGCAATCGTCTGGGCCTGCGCCTGTGGGCGGCGCTGGCGCGGCGGCCGGCGCTGTACCACCGGGTCACCGCCCTGCTCGCCCGCGGCCTGAAACTGATTGCGGGCAGCCGGGGCCGGCTACGCCGCCTGCCACTGGCCGGCGCCTGGACCGCCGAGCGCGACATGCCCGCGCCCCAGGGCGCCACTTTCCAGCAACTCTGGCAACGACAGCAGAAGGAAAAGCACCAATGACGTCGTCACGTGCAGCCATTCTCGGCAAGGTGCGCCAGGCGCTCGGCCGCAACCAGGGCGACCCGGTCCCGCCGCCACCGCTGCCCGCCGCAATCGCCACGGGCGATGGCGCCGACCTGGCACAACGCCTAGCTGAGCGCTTGACGCTCACCGGCGTGAGCCTGCAGACCCTGGCCAGCCTGGACGAACTCGCCGGCGCCGTGACGGCCTACCTGGCGCGCCATGGCCTCAACAACGCGGTGGCCCTGGCGCCCGGGTTGGCGAACGAGAGATGGCAGGGGCTGGCCGTGGACGTGGGCGGCGCCCTGCCCCATCACCAGGTAGCAGTGACGCGCGCCTTCGCCGCCGTGGCGGCCAGCGGCAGCCTGGTGTTTCTGGCCGGGCCAGATCATCCGCCGCGCTCGGGCTTCCTGCCGGAGCATCATCTGGTGGTGCTGTCCAAGCGACGCCTGCTGGGCCGCCTGGAACAGCTGTGGCCGCTACTGGATGGGCAACCGGGCGAGGCCGTGCACCTGGTAGGCGGCCCTTCCAGCACCGCCGACATCGGCGGCCACCTGCTCTATGGCGCGCATGGGCCGCGTGCCGTTCACGTGCTGCTGGTGGAAGACCGGAACTGAGGATTCAGCGCCGCAGCGCCGTCGACTCCCGCGCCACCAGCTCGCTGCCCACATCCACCAGGGCGTCCCACTGCTGGTCGCCGCGAATGCGCTGGCAGAGCAGATCCACCGTGGCGTTGGCCACCCGTTCGGCGGGAATCCGCACGCTGGTCAGGGACGGCGTGGCGACGCGGGCGATGGGCAGGTCGCCGAAGCCGCAGATGCCGAGCTGGTCCGGCACCCTGATCCCCAGGCGCTGGCAGGTGAAAAGCGCGCCAATGGCCGGCATGTCGTTGGTGAAGAAGGCCCCGTCGCAGTCGATCTCGCCACGGGCGAAACGCTGGATCACCTCCACGCCGTCGTCGATATGCGGCACGGGCGAGGTGTTCAGGCGCAATGGCTCGATACCCAGCCCCTCTTGCACCGCCTGGCGGAAGCCTTCGAAGCGCAGGTTCTCGCGCTCGTCGTCGAAACCGAAGAACGCCGGCCTGCGATAGCCGCACTCCACCAGATGACGCCCGGCCGCGGCGCCGGCCGCCCAGTTGGAGAAGCCCACCACCTGCCCTACCGGCTGGCGGGGCACTTCGCCCTCGGGCAGGTCCCAGAGTTCGATCAGGGGGATATCGGTGGCCTGGAGCAGTTCCAGGGTTTCCGGCGCGTGGTAGCCATAGGCGAGGATCAGGCCGTCCAGCTGGCGGCCGAGGAAGGCCCGCAACAGCTTGCCCTCCTCTTCCTGGGAGAAGCGGGTCTCGCCGATCAGCAGGTGGAAGCCGGCCCGGGCCAGGCCCTGCTGGAGCACTTCGATGGTGGTGGCGAGGATGGGGTTGGTGATGGTGGTGATCAGCGCGCCGATGATGCCGCTGCGGCCGGTCACCAACTGGCTGGCGGCCAGGTTGGGCACGTAGCCCAGCTCGCGCACCGCCTGCTCGACCTTCTCGCGAGTGCGCTGGGAAACCATGTCCGGCTTGGACAGCGCCCGCGACACCGTCATGCCGGAAACACCGGCCAACAGGGCGACGTCCTGCAGGGTGGCGGGTTTGCTCTTGGTGGACATCCTGGCCTCTGGCGCCAAATCGAGGGGGCGCATTATCCCTGAACTGCCTTGGGCGTGGGGCAAATCCCCGTAGGGGCGATTTCAATCGCCAAGCGGACCGCAGGTTCGCCCCGCGGCCCCACAGGGCGGCTGCGCCGCCCCTGGCGAATGAATTCGCCCCTACAGGCCCGATCAGCGCCCCGGTATCAGGCCAGGAACTCGGCGTGCTCCCATACCTCGATCAAGGTTGGGCGGTCGGCCTTGGCGGCGCTCTTCAGCAGCTCTTCCAGGTGCTCCAGGCTGGTGGCCGTTTCGGCGTTGCAGCCGAAGGCACGGGCCAGGCCCTGGAAGTCCGGGGTGTAGATGTCGACGCCGATGGTGGGGATGTCGCGGTTCTGCATGTAGCGCTTGATCTCGCCGTAGCCGCTGTTGTTCCACAGCAGCACGATGATCGGCGCGCCGGCTTCCACCGCCGAGGCCAGTTCCGGCAGGGTGAACTGGATGCCGCCGTCGCCGATCAGCGCGATCACCGGGCGCTCCGGTGCCGCCAGCTTGGCGCCGATGGCGGCCGGCAGGCCGTAGCCGAGGGTGCCGTAGCCGGTGGCGGAGTTGAACCAGCTGCGGGTGCGAGTGGCTTCGAACAGGTGGTTGCCCGAATACACCGGCTGGGTGGAGTCACCCGCCACGATCAGGTCCGGCAGGGTGCGCTGGAGGGTATCCAGCACCTTGCGCTGGCCGTTCCAGGTTTGCGGCCACTGGGCCTCCAGCTCGTCGCGCACCTTGGCGGCGCGCTGGCAGCCGACGCTGTCGGCGCTGAAGGCCGGCGCCGGGTCGAGTGCGGCCAGCAGCGCCTTCATCGCCAGGCACGAGTCGCTGAGGATGGCCACGTCGGCGGGGTAGTTGCGATTGAGCTGCTCGGCGTCGATGTCAACGCGAATCAGCTTGCTCTCGATACGGAAGTTGCCGTCGAACACCACGTCGTAGTCGGTCTCGCCCAGCTCGGTGCCGATGGCCAGGATCAGGTCCGACTCCAGCACCATCTGGCGCACCGGCACCCAGGCCTGGTTGCAGCCCAGCGCCAGCGGGTGGCCCTTGGGCAGCACGCCCTTGGCATTGATGGTGTAGGCGGTGGGCGCATCCAGGGCCTCGACCAGGCGCTGGGCCTCGCCATCGGCGTCGGCGCAGCCGCCACCCAGCAGCACCAGCGGACGCTTGGCCGCCTTGAGCAGCTGCGCGGCGCGCTGGATGGCGTCCGGGCAAGGGCCGGGACGGCTCGGCAGCGCGCCCAGCTTGCGGCGTACGTGGTCGGCCGGCGCCGTGATCACGTCGATCGGGATCTCGATGTGCACCGGGCGCGGACGGGCGCCGTTGAACACGGCGAATGCGCGGGTCAGCACCTCCGGCAGCTCGTCCGGACGCATCAGGGTGTGGCTGAAGGCGGCGACACCGGACACCAGGTTGCTTTGGGACGGCAGCTCGTGCAGGCGGCCGCCGCCCATGCCCAGTTGCTCGGTGTTGTTGACGGCGGAAATCACCAGCATCGGGATGGAGTCTGCATAGGCCTGGCCCATGGCGGTGGTGATGTTGGTCATGCCCGGGCCGGTGATGATGAAGCACACGCCTGGCTTGCCGGAAACGCGGGCGTAGCCGTCGGCCATGAAGCCGGCGCCCTGCTCGTGGCGCGGCGTCACATGACGGATACGGGTATTGGGCAGGCCGCGATACAGCTCCACCGTGTGTACGCCAGGGATACCGAACACGGTATCCACGCCAAATCCTTCCAGCAGCTCAACCAGCAGTTCTCCGCAGGTCAACATGGGCAGTCCTCCAAGGGATCGGTCAACGAATGGGCGCACTCTAACACCAGATTGTTAGCGTTAACATCGCTTTTGTCGGAATCCGTTTGAGCACGGGACGAAGCCTGTAGGGGCGATTTCAATCGCCAAGCGGACCGCGGGTCCGCCCGACGCATGTCGGGGCGGCTAGGCCGCCCTCGGCGAATGAATTCGCCCCTACAACAAGCCGTGGCGGCCTAGCCCAGGAACAGCTTGCAGGCCGGGTTGTCGCTCTCGTCCCAGTAGGGGTAGCCGATGGCGTCCAGGGCCTCGCGCACCGCCCCGCGCTCTTCCACCGGTACCGCCAGGCCCGCCAGCACGCGGCCATCGGCGGCGCCGTGGTTGCGGTAGTGGAACAGGGTGATGTTCCAGCGCCCGCCCAGCTTGTCGAGGAAGTTGAACAAGGCCCCCGGCCGCTCGGGGAATTCGAAGCGCAGCAGCATCTCGTCGCCGGTCTGCGGCGCGCGGCCGCCCACCATGTGCCGCACGTGCAGCTTGGCCAGTTCGTTGTCGGTCAGGTCCAGCACCGGGAAACCCTGAACCTGCAGGCCCTCCACCAGGGCGGCGCGCGGGTCGTTCTGCGGATGGGTCTGCACGCCGACGAAGATGTGCGCCTCTGAGCCTGAGTTGTAGCGGTAGTTGAACTCGGTGATCTGCCGCCGGCCCAGCGCCTGGCAGAAGGCGCGGAAGGCGCCGGGGCGCTCTGGCAGGGTCACGGCGATGATCGCCTCGCGCTGCTCGCCCAGTTCGGCGCGCTCGGCCACATGACGCAGGCGGTCGAAGTTGATGTTGGCCCCCGAGTCGATGGCCACCAGATGCTCCCCGCTCAGGCCTTCGCGCTCCACGTAGCGCTTGATCCCGGCCACGGCCAGGGCGCCGGCGGGTTCGGTGATGGAGCGGGTGTCGTCGTAGATGTCCTTGATCGCCGCGCAGATCTCGTCGGTGCTCACCGTCAGCACCTCATCGACGAAATGCCGGCAGACCTCGAAGTTGTGCGCGCCGATCTGTGCCACCGCCACGCCATCGGCGAACAGCCCCACCTGGCTCAGCACCACCCGCTCGCCGGCGGCCAGGGCGGCCTGCAGGCAGTTGGAGTCCTCCGGCTCGACGCCGATCACCTTCACCTCCGGGCGCAGGTACTTCACGTAGGCGGCGATGCCGGCAATCAGGCTGCCGCCCCCCACCGGCACGAAGATGGCGTGCAGCGGGCCGCCGTGCTGGCGGAGGATTTCCATGGCCACGGTGCCCTGCCCGGCGATCACGTCCGGGTCGTCGTAGGGCGGCACGAAGGTCAGGCCCTTCTCCTCGGCCAGGTGCAGCGCGTGGGCCAGGGCATCGGGGAAGGCGTCGCCGTGCAGCACCACCTTGCCGCCACGGGAGCGCACACCCTGGACCTTAAGCTCGGGGGTGGTGCACGGCATCACGATGGTCGCCTGCACGCCCAGTTCGCGGGCGGCCAGGGCCAGGCCCTGGGCATGGTTGCCCGCCGACGCGGCGATCACCCCGCGCGCGCGCTCCTCGGCGCTCAGCTGCACCACGCGGTTGTAGGCGCCGCGGATCTTGAAGGAATAGACCGGCTGCAGGTCCTCGCGCTTGAGCAACACCTGGTTGCCCAGTCGCTCGGACAGCTGCCGCGCCGGCTGCAACGGGGTCTCGATGGCGACGTCGTACACCGGTGCGGCGAGGATCTTGCGCACGTAGTGCTTGAGCAGCCCCTCGCGTTCATTCAGAGGTTGCTCGCTGAGTCCGTCGCCGGGTCGGGTAGTGAAGGTGGTCATGCTGGGCTCCTGGTTTCGATTTCGGCGCCCAGGAGACAGAAGGAAAAAACCCGCCTCGAGGGCGGGTTTCTGTTTGGTCGTCGGCTAACCCGCCACTGCTGGAATGGCGGTAATAATCGCGGGGCCGGACAACCAAGGGGATTTAGTCATGGCGGGCAATCTAGAGGGACGCACTCCTTCAGGTCAAGCAACAATTTCATACAGACCAACGGAATTCATCCCTCAGACGTGATCGCGCACCACCCGCAACTCGGCCGCATCCTGGTTCATCCGCTGGATCACATTGAACAGTTGCTCCTTCAGGGCCTGGTCGCCGATACGGTCCGCCGCGCGCATCACCGCGATGGCCGCGGCCTCGTTGTTGGTCGCTACCGCATCCAGGGTCTTGCGAAAATTTCTTACCGTACGGGTCACGACAGAGGTCTCTAGAAAACTGCGAGCACCCTATTAGATGAATATTTCCTTTTCGTTTCAGTGGCTTGGATCAATGGATCGGTGCATCCGATTTGACGATGCAGCGGCCATTCACCAAGCTAACCGGCTTCTGATCCCCCACCAGGACATCAAGACGTGATTGCCCCCCTCTTCCGCCGGGGCCGACTGGCGCTGTGCGTCGCCGCCCTGCTCACCCTGGTCGCCGGTTGCGACAAGGAACCCGCCAAGCCCGAGCCGCCCAAGGTCGACACCTACACCCGCGCCAGCTGGGACGAACTCCCCGTCACCAGCGACGCCGACCTGCTCGCCGGTTTCAACGCCTGGCGCTCGGCCTGCGCGCGCCTGGCCAAGGACCCGGTCTGGGCTCCCACCTGCGCCAGCGCCGTCCAGGTGCCGGAAGACCCGGCGGCGATCCGCGCCTTCCTCAAGGCGCAACTGGAGGTCTTCAGCCTGCGCAATGCCCGCAACAGCCCCCAGGGCTTGATCACCGGCTACTACGAACCGGTGTACGCCGGCAGCCTGGAACAGAGCGAGCAGACCCCGGTGCCGGTCTACGGCATCCCCGAGGACCTCATAGTGGTGTCCCTCGACAGTCTCTATCCCGAACTCAAGGGCAAGCGCCTGCGCGGCCGCCTGGAAGGCCGTGTGCTCAAGCCCTACGACGATGCCGCCGCCATCCGTAGCAACGGCGTCAACGCGCCGGTGCTGGCCTGGCTGACCGACCCCATGGACCTGCAGTTCCTGCAGATCCAGGGTTCCGGCCGTATCCAGCTGGAAAGCGGCCGCCAGCTGCGCATCGGCTACGCCGACCAGAACGGCCACCCCTACCGCCCCGTGGGGCGCTGGTTGGTGGAACAGGGCCAGTTGAAGCAGGAGCAGGTGAGCATGGGCAGCATCCGCGACTGGGCCCGGGCCAACCCGCAACGGGTGCCGGAGCTGCTGGCGAGCAACCCCAGCTTCGTGTTCTTCGGCCTCAACCCGGACAGCAACGAAGGCCCGCGCGGCTCCCTCAACGTGCCGCTGACCGCCGGCTACAGCGTGGCCATCGACCGCAAGGTGATCCCGCTGGGCAGCCTGCTCTGGCTCTCCACCAGCACCCCGGACGGCAACCCGGTGATCCGCCCCGTGGCGGCCCAGGACACCGGCGGCGCCATCGCCGGCGAAGTCCGCGCCGACCTTTTCTGGGGTACCGGCATGGAGGCCGGCGAGCTGGCGGGCAACATGAAGCAGCAGGGACAGATCTGGCTGCTCTGGCCCAAGGGCGTGCCCCTGCCCAACACGGCCCCGGCGCCGGCCCAGGAAAAACGCACGTGAGCCTCGTCATCCGTGCCGAGCGCGCCGGCGACATTGCCGCCATCGAAGCCCTCACCGCCGCCGCCTTCGCCACGGCGCCCCACAGCAGCGGCACCGAACAGTACATCGTCAACGCCCTGCGTCGCGCCGGGCAGCTGTCGATCTCCCTGGTAGCCGAGGACGACGGCGCCATCGTCGGCCATGTGGCCCTGTCGCCGGTGCGGATATCCTCCGGCGCCAGCGGCTGGTACGGCCTGGGGCCCATCTCGGTGGCACCGGCACGCCAGGGCCAGGGCATTGGCGCGCGGCTGATGGAGGCAGCCCTGACCGGGCTGCGCGAGCTGGGTGCGCAGGGCTGCGTGCTGCTGGGCGACCCGGCTTGGTACGCGCGCTTCGGCTTCGCCCCGCAGCCCGGCCTGGTGCTGCCCGGCGTGCCGCCGGAGTATTTCCAGGCCCTGTCCTTCAGCGGCGATTGGCCTCAGGGCGAGGTGAGCTACCACTTGGCCTTCGAAGCCACTGCCTGAAACCTCACCGGATTAGGTATAAGAGGGCTTCGCGCACGAGAACGCGCCAACCGAACCGGGCAGCACGGGGGCAGCCATGAGCGACAAAGCCGATACCACCCAGGAGGTCTACAAGGCCTTGCTGGAGTCCACCCAGGCGATTCCCTGGAAGATCGACTGGAAGACCATGACCTTCGCCTACATCGGCCCGCAGATCGAGGCGCTGCTGGGCTGGAGCCAGTCCAGCTGGATATCGGTCAATGACTGGGCCGAGCGCATGCACCCGGACGACCGCGACGCCGTGGTCGCCTTCTGCGTCTCCCAGTCCCAGTCCGGCACCGACCACGAGGCGGACTACCGCGCCCTGACCGCCAACGGCGACTACGTGTGGATCCGCGACGTGGTGCACGTCATGCGCAACCCCGAGGGCGAGGTGGAGGCCCTGATCGGCTTCATGTTCGACATCAGCGAGCGCAAGCAGGCCGAACAGCAACTGATCGACCTGCAGAAGCAGCTGGAAGAGTATTCCTACAAGGACGGCCTGACCGGCGTCGCCAACCGCCGCATGTTCGACTCCATGCTGGACGTGGAATGGGCCAACGCCCAGCGCACCGGCGAGTCGCTGTCGCTGATCCTCCTGGATATCGACTACTTCAAGCAGTACAACGACCACTACGGCCATATCCAGGGCGACGACTGCCTCAAAAGCGTGGGCCAGGCGCTGATGAACGCGGCCATCCGTCCCCGTGATTTCGTCGCCCGCTTCGGCGGCGAGGAATTCGTACTGATCCTGCCCGCCACCGACGAACCGGCCGCCCGCCAGGTGGCCGAGCGCTGCCGCAAGCTGATCCGCGAACAGTGCATCCCCCACGAAAGATCCGCCATCGCTTCCCTGCTCACCATAAGCCTGGGGGTAGGCACCATCGCGCCGGGCCACGGCGACGCCGCCCTGCCCTTCATCCAGGCTGTCGACCGCCTGCTCTACCAGGCCAAGCAGCAGGGTCGCAACCGCCTGGAATCCGCCACCTGGGCATCCACCGGGAGCATCACGGCGCAGGTGGAACCGGTCGAAGGTTCCTGACCTTCGACCGGTGTGGCGCTGGGACCGCGAAAGTCGCAATTGCAAACAATTATCACTTGATATATTTTCGCGACCCTTCCCAGCCTTGCCACGCCGCCGTGACCACGCCATCCGATCCCCAGTCCGCCGACGGTCAGTTCCAGCGCCACTCCGGTGAGCTGCTGCGCTTCCTCACGCGGCAGGTCAAGTGCGCGGAACTGGCGGCCGACCTGCGCCAGGAAACCTGGCTGCGCTTGCGCCGCCGCGAACCCGGCGAGGAAATCGGCAACCTGCGGGCCTTCCTCTACCGCATCGCCCGCAACCTGATCATCGATCACCGCCGGCAGCAGGACGCCCGCCCGGCCCAGGAAGAAATCTCCGTCGAGCTGCCCAGCGAGCAGCCCGGCCCCGAGCGGGTCGCCAGCGACGCCCAGCGCCTGGAGCAGTTGCAGGACATCCTCCAGGAGCTGCCACCGCACCTGCGCCAGGCACTCTTGTGGAACCGCCTGGAAGGCCTGACCCAACGGGAAATCGGCGAACGCCTGGGTGTCTCGGAAAGCATGGCCGGACGCTATATCCTCAAGGCCCTCGAACGCTGCCAGCAGCTTATGGACGTCTCGCCGTGACACAATCCCCCCACCTCGCCCGCGCCAGGGAATGGCAAGTGCTGCTGCACTCCGGCCGCGCCACCGCCGCCGACCGCGAGGCCCTGGCCGCCTGGCGCCAGGCCGCGCCCGAGCACGAGCAGGCCATGGGCGAGGTGGAAAAACTCTGGGCGCTGCTCGGCCAGGTGCAGCTCCCACGGGAGTCGGCCACCGTGGTGCCCCTGGCCCGGCGCCGCAAGGTGGTGCGCTGGGCCGTACCCCTCGCCAGCGCTGCCGCGTTGCTCCTCGCGGTCTGGCTGCCCCAGGGCGTCTGGCTCGGGCTCTACGCCGACGCCCACACCGCACCCGGGGAAGTCCGCGAACTGCGCCTGGAAGATGGCTCGGTCCTGACCTTGAACGGCGATACCGCGCTGGACTGGAACTTCGTCGACGGCCGCCGCGAGGTGCGCCTGTACCGTGGCGAAGCGGACTTCCAGGTGTTCCCGGACGCCAACCACCCCTTCCTGATCACCGCAGGCCCGGCGCGCATCCGCGTGACCGGCACCCGCTTCGACGTCAACCGCAGCGGCGAGCGGGTCGACTTGTCAGTGACCCAGGGCCATGTCCAGGCGGCCGACAGCGGTGCGCCCGTGGCGGTGAAGGCCGGCCAGCAGGTGAGCTGGCAGGACGGCCGCCTGCAGGCCGTGGAGCCGCTGGACGCCCAGCAACGCCTGGCCTGGCAACGGGGCAAACTGGTGTTCCGCGACCGTCCCCTGGCCGACGTCTTCGCCGACCTGCAGCGCAGCCAGGGTGCCCGCGTGGTCTTCCTCGACGACGCCGTACGGCAATTGCAGGTGACCGGCGTGTTCGCCCTCGACGACCCGCAAGCCGTGCTGCGCGCCATCGAAGGCCACCTGCCGGTGCGCCTGGTGCGCCTGCCCGGATTGATCCTGGTGGCCTCCCGCGCGCCTTGATGGGTGCCGACAATTTCCGGATTTCATCTGAGCGACGAAGCTGGTGTGCGGTTCGGTTGCCCAGTTCATTGCCGAGCAGGCTGCGGTTTTTTGTTTCGCCCACCCGGGCGACTTCCTTTGGCAGTCGCCCCAAAGGAAGCAAAAGGCTTGCCCCGACATCCGGGTTTGGCTTCGCCAAACTCCCCTTGCTCCATCCTTGCTCCGGGGGCCCGCCGCGAAGGGCCATCCATGGCCCTGCGCGGCTCTCGCGGCATCCATGCCGCTCGTCCCCCTGCGCAAGGATTCCACTCGGCCTCCTGAAGGGGCGGAGTCCCTGCCTCACTTCTTCAGCAAGGTTGCAGGCCATGAGTGGGCATCGGGATTCTTGTGCCTAGCCGGCGCGAGTCACCCCTCGCCCTCCGGGAGAGGGGCGGGGGAGAGGGAAGCATCCGCCGGTTGGGAGCCAGGCAGGGCAATCACACGAATTTGCCCATCCCGTATTAACCAATGCATTACCCCACTCGAAGCCCCCACAAAAAAATTTTCCATTCGCGGTTCAGATTCCCGCAGCGCTTTCGTCTTCCGTATCTGCAAATGCGACTACTTCGCATGAACAGTTAGCCGAGAACAGGAATTCAGCATGCGGTCGACCTTCTCCCTCCTACCGGCATTCGCCGCCCTCCCCCTGGCCCTCGGCGTGGCGAGCGCCCATGGCCTCGAGCTCGACGTCCCGGCCCAGAGCCTGGACGCCGCGCTCACCGATTTCGCCGAGCAGGCCAATGTGCGGCTGCTATTCGATGCCTCGCTCACCCGTGGGAGCAAGGCGGCGCCGGCACTCAAGGGCGATTATTCGGTGGCCGAGGGCCTGGAGCGCCTGCTGCAGGGCAGCGGGTTGACCTACCGCATCGATGCCGACGGCACCGTCAGCCTGCTGCCCCGGCCCGTGGAACAGGGAGCAATGGAACTGGACAGCACCCTGGTCAACGGCCAGCTCGCCGGCCGCCCGGACCTGCCCAGCGAATTCGCCGGCGGCCAGGTGGCCCGTGGCGGGCGCATCGGCCTGCTGGGCAACCAGGACATGCAGGACACGCCGTTCAGCATCGCCAGCTACACCAGCGGCCTGATCCGCAACCGCCAGGCCCAGACCCTGGGCGAGGTGCTGCGCAGCGACCCGGCGGTGCGCCAGTCCTACGGCTTCGGCAACTTCTCCCAGGTCTTCGTGATCCGCGGCTTCCCCCTGGTCAGCGACGACATCGCCTTCAACGGCCTGTTCGGCGTGCTACCGCGCCAGATCATCGCCACCGAAGCGGTGGAGCGGGTCGAGGTGTTCAAAGGTTCCAGCGCCTTTCTCAATGGCGTGTCCCCCAGCGGCAGCGGCATTGGCGGCGGCATCAACCTGGTGTCCAAGCGCGCCGAAAACGACCCGACCCGCAGCATCAGCCTCGACTACGCCAGCGACAGCCGCGTGGGCACGCACCTGGACCTGGGCCAGCGCTTTGGCGAGGACAACCGCTTCGGCGCGCGCATGAACCTGGCCCAGCGCGAAGGCGAAACCGCCGTGGAGGACGAGCACAACCGCTTCAGCCTGGCGGCCTTCGGCCTCGACTACCGGGGTGACCGCCTGCGCCTGGCGGCCGACTTCGGCTACCAGAAGCAGCGCGTCAACGAGGGGCGCTCGGTGGTCTACCTGAGCGGGCTGAAGAAGGTGCCCAAGGTGCCGGACGCCAATGACAACTACGCCCAGCCCTGGGCCTGGTCGCAGCTGGAAGACAGCTACGGCATGCTCAGCGGCGAGTACGACGTGAACCAGCAATGGACCGCCTACCTGGCCGTGGGCGGCCGCTACACCCGCGAGAACGGCGTGTACTCCTCGCTCTATGTCAGCGCCCTGGACGGCACCGCCAGCGTCGGCCGTCTCTACGCCCCGCGCGATGAAGAAAGCGAAAGCGCCACGGCCGGCCTGCGCGGCAACTTCGCCACCGGGCCGGTGAGCCATCAGCTGAACCTCGGCCTCAGCGGCAACTGGCGCGAATTCCGCAGCGCCAACGAATCCACCTCGGCCGCCAATCGCCTGCCGGGCAATCTCTACAACCCCTTCCCCTCGCCGATTCCCCGCGCCACGGTCGCCGGCGATATCCACCACCCACGCAAGACCGGCACCACCGAAGCCCGCAGCGTGGCGGTCTCGGACACCCTGGGTTTCTTCGACGAGCGCGCCCTGCTGACCCTCGGCGTTCGCCGCCAATCCATCGCCACCGATGGCTGGAGCGCCGCCACCGGGCTGCGCACCACCCAGTACGACGACAGCATCACCACCCCGGTCTACGGCCTGGTGATCAAGGCCACCGACTACCTGTCCTTCTACGCCAACCGCATCGAAGGCCTGGCCCCCGGCCCCACCGCCCCCAGCACCGCGAGCAACAGCGGCGAGATGTTCGCGCCCTTCCGTTCCAAGCAGATCGAGGCCGGCGTGAAGCTGGACTGGGGCACCTTCGGCGGCTCCTTGGGCGTGTACCGCATCGAGCAGCCCCAGGGCGTCACCAACAACGGTGTGTTCGGCGTGGATGCCGAGCAGCGCAACCGCGGCGTCGAACTCAGCCTGTTCGGCGAGCTGCAGCCGGGTCTGCGCCTGCTGGCCGGCGGCACCCTAATGGACACCGAGCTGCGCGGCACCGCCAATGGCAGCAACGACGGCAACCGCGCCGTGGGCGTACCGGAGTTCCAGTACAACCTGGGCCTGGACTGGGACGTGCCCGGCGTACCGGGATTGGCGGTCAACGGCTTGCTGATGCGCACCGGCGGCCAGTTCTACGACTCGGCCAACGAGCTGAGCATTCCCGCCTGGACCCGCGTCGACCTGGGTGCGCGCTACGCCTTCAAGCTGGAGCAGCGCGACCTGACCCTGCGAGCCAACCTGGAGAACGTCGCCGACGAGGGCTACTGGGAATCCACCAACGGCGGCTACCTCACCCAGGGTGCTCCGCGCACCTTCAAGCTCTCGGCCACCCTGGACTTCTGAGCCGCGTCCGGGGCGCCCCATGCGCCCCCTTGGCCGCCTCGTCCGGATGGTCGGATCCTGCGCCCCAACGGCGCACTGGCCGCCCGCGGAATCATGCATGTTAGAAACGCGGATCATTCTCGGGTTTGGTCGTCACGGAATGTAGTGCCGGGTTGCGCCATGGCGCCGTGACGACCCTTTTACCCCCCGATCGCAAAGCCCCCGCAAGGCACGAGCCCCGGGTTCAGTGGAACCTCGGCCAGTGCCAGTGGTGATGCTCGAACCAGTCCCGCACCAGCGGGCGGTTGTTCCACAGCACCATGCCGATACCGCAGAAGAACACGCAGCCAATCGCGACCAGGCCCAGCGCATTGATGTCCATGGCTCGCCTCCTCGTCTCTCCAATCACGACTGCTATCAGCTTAGCGCCCGCCTGAACGGCCGACGGGCCAGGGTGCCAGCCGGTCGGCGCCGGCATTTTTTACGCAATCTTTACGGCGTCGGCGCGGGCACGCATGGATACTTGGCGCCCCTTTGTGGGCCGCTCCCGCACCCACCCTCCCGTGCCCCGCCGCTCTCCGCGCCACAGCCCCACCCAGGAGTGAATCGATGAGTTCCAGCGCCCTGGAGCCCCAGGCCCATTCCCGCGCCCATCCATCCTCGTTCGGCCTGCTGGTAGGTGCGGTCGGCGTGGTCTACGGCGATATCGGCACCAGCCCGCTGTACACCCTCAAGGAAGTGTTCGCCGGCCACTACGGCGTGCAGGTCAACAGCGAGGGCGTGCTCGGCATCCTCTCCCTGGTGCTCTGGTCCCTGCTCTGGGTGGTATCGCTGAAGTACGTGCTGTTCATGCTGCGCGCCGACAACGGCGGCGAAGGCGGCGTGATGGCCCTGACCGCGCTGGCGCGCCGCGCCACGGCGGGCTACCCCCGGCTGAGTGGGCTGCTGGTGCTGCTGGGCCTGTTCGGCACCGCGCTGTTCTACGGCGACAGCATGATCACTCCGGCGATATCCGTGCTCTCGGCGGTGGAAGGCCTGGACGTCGCCCTGCCCGGCCTCGGCCACTGGGTGGTGCCGGTGACCGTGGTGCTGCTGATCGGCCTGTTCCTGATCCAGAAGCACGGCACCGCGCGCATCGGCATCCTGTTCGGCCCGGTGATGGTGATCTGGTTCGTGGTGCTGGGGGTGCTCGGCATCCATGGCATCGTCCAGCGCCCCGAAGTGCTGCAGGCGGTGAACCCCTGGTGGGGCTTCAACTTCTTCCTCGCCCACCCCGGCATCGGCGTCACCATCCTCGGCGCGGTGGTCCTGGCCCTGACCGGCGCCGAGGCCCTCTACGCCGACATGGGCCACTTCGGCCGCAAGCCCATCGCCCGCGCCTGGTTCAGCCTGGTCCTGCCGGGCCTGATGCTGAACTACTTCGGCCAGGGCGCGCTGCTGCTCGAGAACCCCGAGGCGGCGCGCAACCCCTTCTACCTGCTGGCCCCGGATTGGGCGCTGCTGCCGATGATCGGCCTGGCCACCCTGGCCACCATCATTGCTTCCCAGGCGGTGATCTCCGGTGCCTTCTCCCTGAGCCAGCAAGCCATCCAGCTGGGCTACATCCCGCGCATGCAGGTGCAGCACACCTCCAGCGCCGCCCAGGGGCAGATCTACATCGGCCTGGTAAACTGGGCGCTGATGACCTGCGTGGTCCTGCTGGTGATCGGCTTCGGTTCTTCCGGGGCGCTGGCGGCGGCCTATGGCGTGGCCGTGACCACCACCATGCTGATCGACACCCTGCTGGTGTCGGCGGTGATGCTGCTGCTCTGGCGCGTGCCGCGCTGGCTGGCGGTGCCGCTGCTGCTGGGCTTCCTGCTGGTGGACGGGCTGTTCTTCAGCGCCAACGTGCCGAAGATCCTCCAGGGCGGCGCCTTCCCGGTGGTCGCCGGGGTGATCCTGTTCGTCCTGATGACCACCTGGAAGCGCGGCAAGAACATCCTCATCCAGCGCCTCGACGAAACCGCCCTGCCCCTGCGCGGCTTCGTCGACAGCATCGGCATCCAGCCGCCGCACCGCGTCCAGGGCACCGCCGTGTTCCTCAGCGCCAGTCCGGATGCGGTGCCCCACGCGCTGCTGCACAACCTGCTGCACAACCAGGTGCTGCACCAGCAGGTGGTGCTGCTGACCGTGGTGACCCGCGACACGCCGCGCATCGATGAGGACCAGCGCTTCGAGGTGACGCGCTACGAGTCCGGCTTCTACCGGGTACTGCTGCACTTCGGTTTCATGGAAGAGCCCGACGTACCCCAGGCCCTGCAGGCCTGCCGCATCGAGGGCCTGAACTTCACCCCCATGGGCACCACCTACTTCCTCAGCCGGGAAACGGTGATCCCCACCCGGCACCTGGGCATGGCGCTCTGGCGCGAGAGGCTGTTCGCCTTCCTGCACAAGAACGCCAACAGCAGCCTGCGCTACTTCCAGCTACCGGTTAACCGGGTGATCGAACTGGGTACCCAGGTCGAAATCTGAGCCGGCTCAGCCTTCGATGGACACCGCCGCGGCCGGCACCACCTGAGCGCGCACGCCGAAGCTGGACATGCTGCCGAGCACCGCGTTGTGGTGGGCGATGATCTGCGGCGCGCTGATGGCGGCGTTGTCCTGGGTGGAATGGCCATCCTCCGGCAGCACCACCTGGTAGCCCAGCGCCAGGGCGCGACGCACCGTGGTGTCGACGCAGTAGTCGGTCTGCAGGCCGCAGATGATCAGGCGCTGGATGCCGCGCTGCTGCAGGCATTGCTGCAGCTCGGTGTTGTTGAAGGAGTCGCAGGTGGTCTTGCCGATGCGGATGTCGTCGTCCGCCACCAGCAGCCCCTCGGCCAGCTTCCAGCCCTCGCTGCCGACCTGGAAGTCGCCGCTGGGTTCCTCATGCTGGATCAGCACCACCGGGATGCCGGCGGCCCGCGCCCTGGCGCTCAGGCCGTTGATGGCGGACAGCACCCGGTCGATCTCGAAGGCGGCGTAGCGGCCGACGCTGATGGCATGCTGGACATCGATGATGAGCAGTGCAGTGTTCATGGACAGGCCTCCGGCAAGGAAAGCCCGCGAGCTTATGCCGGCGCGAGTCTCCACGCCAGAGCCGCATTTCGGACCGTAGGTTGTGGCTGAGCGAAGCGAAGCCCAACGTCCCCCTCCAGCCCTCGTTGGGCCGCGCCACGCTTGGCCCAACCTACAGGTATCCCTATGCTGCCACCCAGGTTCTTTTCTGGCAGCCTATGCGCCTTCCCCGCCTGGAGCCTCCCCGTGCCGAACCCCAGCCACCACACGCAAGACCTCTGGGTCGACAGCCTGCACGGCAGACTCTTCGTGCGTATCTGGAGCCCCGACCAGCAGAGCCCCTGCTTCGAGCAGGCGCCCATCGTGCTGTTCCATGACTCCCTGGGTTGCGTGCAGCTCTGGCGCGACTTCCCCAGCCACCTCGCGGCCGCCACCGGCAAGGTGGTGGTGGCTTACGACCGCCTGGGCTTCGGCCGCTCCGACGCGCATCCGGGCCGGCTCGTCCGGGGCTTCGTCGGCGACGAGGCCGAGCAGGGCTTCACCCTGGTGAAGGACGCCCTGGGCATCCGCGAGTTCATCGCCTTCGGCCACAGCGTCGGCGGCGGCATGGCCACCCACTGCGCGTCGCGCCACCGCGAGCACTGCCTGGCGCTGATCAGCGAATCGGCCCAGGCCTTCGTCGAAGACCGCACCCTGGACGGCATCCGCGAAGCCAAGGCGGGCTTTGGCCAGGACGGCCAGCTGGAGCGGTTGGCCAAGTACCACGGCGACAAGGCGCGCTGGGTGCTGGACGCCTGGACCGAGACCTGGCTGTCGGCGGATTTCGCCGACTGGCACCTGGAGGCCGAAGTGGAGCGCCTGGACTGCCCGGTACTGGCCATCCATGGCGAGACGGACGAGTTCGGCTCCGCCCTGCACCCCCAGCGGATCGCCGCGCTAACCGACGGCCCGGCCCGGGTACTGCTGCTGCAAGGCTGCGGCCACGTGCCCCATCGCGAGCAGCAGGATGCGGTACTCGAAGCGGTGACCGGGTTCCTCGGCTGACCCTAAGGTGCCGGCGGCGAGGCTCAATAGCCGCTGACCTGGTCCGGCAGGATCACCCCGTTGTCGGCGGCGTAGCGTCGCCACAGCTCCTGCAGCTCGGCGCGTTTGTCCGGTTCCGACCGGCTCAGGTCGTGGCGCTCGGCCAGGTCCGTGGCCAGGTTGTACAACTGCCAGTCGTCGTTCCCCCAGGGCCTGGGCATATGCACCAGCTTCCAGTCGCCCTGGCGGATGAAGTACTTGCCGAACAGCTCGCCGCCCAGGCTTCGTTCCGGGTTCGTTGCGCCCTGAAGCAGCGGCAGGATCGACAGGCCCGACATGGGCTCCACCACCCTGCCCTGGTAGCGCCGGCCGGGGGGCGCGACACCCGCCAGCTCCAACAGCGTCGGGGCGAAGTCCTTGACGCTGACCAGCTCATGCAGCAACCCGCCTTCGCCATGCATCGAGGGAATCCGCAGGATGCCAACCGTACGGGTGCCGCCCTCGCTGGCGAACCCCTTGTGCAGCTTGAAGGCCGGTGCCGACGCCCGCGCCCAGTCCGGGCCGAGGAAGGTATAGGAACCCGGCCGGCCCATCTGCTCGAAGCTGAAATCATGGGTCTCGTCGACCACCTTGCGGATCTCCGGGAACAGCGCCGCCGGCCAGGTTTCGTCCAGGTCGTGCCCTTCCGCGCCGTTGTCGGAAATGAACAGCACCACCGTGTTGTCGTACACGCCCTGCGCCTTCAGGTAGTCGAGGACCCGGCCGGTGTTGAAGTCCAGCTCGTCCACCATGGCGGCGTAGGTCTCCATGGCCCGCGCTTCCCGTTCGCGCTCCCGGGGCGACAGGCTGCTCCAGGGCCGGCCCCTGGGCGCGCGTTCGGCGCCCTCGGCGTCGGCAGGGATCAGGCCGAGGGCCTTCTGCTTGTCCAGGCGCTGCTGGAACAACGCATCAAAGCCGGCCTGGTAGCGGCCCCGGTATTTGGCCAGGGCGGCGTCCGGCGCCTGCAACGGCCAGTGCGGCGCGGTGAACGCGAGCATGGCGAAGAACGGCCGGCCATCGTTCTGATCGGCCTTCAGGTAGTCGATCACCTGGTCGGCGTAGAACTGCGACGAGTAGTGGAAGTTCTCCGGCAGGCGCGCAAGCGGCCGCCCGTCCCGGGCGTAGGGCGCCTTGGCGTCCGGCGTCGGCGCATAGGCGGGTTTCATGTCGGCGAAATGGCTGGCGCCGCCGCTCAACAGACTGAAGGAGCGCTCGAAGCCACGGTCGTCCGGGCCGGTGCTGTCGGTGTTGCCCAAGTGCCACTTGCCGCTCAGGTAGGTGTGGTAGCCAGCATCCCGCAGCAGCGACGCCACGGTGACCACGCGCTCGTTGAGGTGCCCTTCGTAGCCCGGTTTGCCCACCTGGTTGGGCGCCAGTTCCTCCGCCATGTTGCCCAGCCCGGCCAGGTGCGGGTCGACGCCGGTGAGCAACGCCGCGCGGGTGGGCGAACAGGCGGGCATGGCCTGGAAGTTGGTCAGGCGGATGCCGGCGGCGGCCAGGGAATCCAGGTTCGGCGTGGCGATCTCGCTGCCGAAGCTGCCGAGGTCGGCAAAGCCCAGGTCATCCGCGACTATGAGCAGGATGTTGGGCCGGGCGGGATCGCTGGAGGCGGCCCGGGCCGCCGGACCACAGGTGAGTGCCAGCAGCCCCAGGGACAGACAGGCAAGGGTTTTGAAGCTGGGCATGACGTCTTTCCTGGTTGTCGGTGTCGGCGCCACTAGGCCACAACGGCAATCCCGCTGGCTTGTCCCTCCCTGCAAAGGGGCTTGGCCCTGCCTGCCAGGCCCATCGACCGCGCGGCGGCCCGGGGTTGGCGCCACGGACCCCGGCTGGCTATGCTCGCAAGCCATGACGCCCACCCTTCCCACCCGCCAACCCTGCCCCCCTGGCGCCTGCAATTGCGGGCGCGACGCGCTGCAGGAAGCCCCTCTCGCGGACTGCCGCATACTGCTGCTCACCCGCCAGGAGGAGCAGCGCCTGCTGGAGCGGCTGGAGAACATCCAGAGCCTCGCCGACCTGGAGCACATGCAGCGGCGCCTGTTCGAGCAACTCGGCCTGCGCCTGCACATCGCCCCGGGGTTCAACGAAGTGCGCACCATGCGCGGCATCGAGATCCGCATCGACGAGTTGCCCGGCCTCTGCCGCAAGACCCGCCAGTCGATTCCAGCCGCCATTCGCCGGGGCCTGGAGCTGCACCCGGAAATCGCCTATCGGCTGCTGGACGCCCACGACCTCCTGCGCGACGCCTGACCCTGGCCGCCGCGCCTGCCGGGCGCTATACCCATAGCGTCAGCCCGGTCCAGGAGTAACCCGCCATGTCCGCCCCGCTGGAAATCCGCAGCATGAGCCGCGCCGAGCTGGACCAGTTGGTGGACTGGGCCGCCCGCGAGGGCTGGAACCCCGGCTTGCATGACGCCGAGCTGTTCTGGGCCACCGATCCCGAAGCCTTCGTCGCGGCGGAGCTGGAAGGCGAGCTGATCGGCGGCGGCGCCATCACCTCCTATGCCGGCGAGTTCGGCTTCATGGGCTTTTTCATCGTGCGCCCGGCGTTTCGCGGCCGCGGCCTTGGCGACCAGCTCTGGCATGCCCGTCGCGACCGGCTGCTGGCACGCCTGCGCCCCGGCGCCGCCATCGGCATGGACGGGGTGTTCGCCATGCAGGACTACTACGCCAAGGGCGGCTTCCGCTTTTCCCATCGCAACCTGCGCTTTCGGGCCGAGATCGGCACGCCGCTGGCGGCTGAGGACGACGAGGTGCTGCCACTCGCCGGGTTCGCGTTCGACGAAGTCCTGGCCTACGACCGCAGCTGCTTTCCCGCCCCACGGAGCAACTTCCTGCGGGGCTGGATCGCCCAGCCCGACGCCCTCGCCCTGGGGTGCCGACGCAATGGCCGCCTCGCCGGCTTCGGGGTGATCCGCCGCTGCCTGGAAGGCTGCAAGATCGGACCCCTGTTCGCCGATGACGCCAACGCCGCCGAGGCCCTCTACACAGGCCTGGCCAACTTCGCCCTGGGCGGGCCGCTGTTCCTCGACGCCCCGGAGAACAACCCGCTGGCCATGGCCCTGGTACGCCGCCACGCCATGCTCGAAGTCTTCGGTTGCGCCCGCATGTACCTGGGCACGCCGGCGCCGGTGGCCGACGGGCGCATCTTCGGCGTCGCCACCTTCGAGCTCGGTTGACCATGCAGCGCGACCTGCTGGGCTACGCCGGCCAACCACCCGATCCGCGCTGGCCAGGCGGGGCGCGGTTGGCGTTGCAGTTCGTGCTGAACGTGGAAGAAGGAGCCGAGTCCACGGTGCTCAATGGCGACGACCGCTCCGAAGCCTACCTGCATGAACTGCCGGGGCGCCCGGCGCGCCTCGGCGAGCGCGACCTGAGCGTGGAAGGCCTGTATGAGTACGGCTCCCGCGCCGGGGTCTGGCGCCTGCTCGAGCTGTTCGCCGAGCGCGGCCTGCCGCTGACCGCCTTCGCCGTCGGCCGCGCCCTGGAGCTGGTGCCGCAGATCGGCCACGCCCTGCGCGCTGGCGGCCATGAAGTGGCCGGGCACGGCTACCGCTGGCTGGATTACCAGCACATTGCCGAGGACGAAGAGCGCCGGCATATCCGCCAGACCATCGAGCTGATCCAGCGCATCTGCGGCCGGCGCCCGCTGGGCTGGTACACCGGCCGGGTGAGCGCCAACACCCGCCGCCTGCTGCGCGAGGAAGGCGGTTTCCTCTACAGCTCCGACGCCTACAACGACGACCTGCCCTACTGGCTGCCCGGCGAGCCGCCGCACCTGATCATTCCCTACAGCCTGGTCAACAACGACGCGCGCTACCTGATGCCCCACGGCTTCGCCTCGGGCCAGGACTTCCTGCAGCAGCTCAAGGACGCCTTCGACTACCTCTGGCACCAGGGCGCGCGGCAGCCGACGCTGATGAGCGTCGGCCTGCACGGCCGGATCAGCGGCCACCCGGCACGCGCCATGGCCCTGGCGCGCTTCCTCGACCATGTGCAGGGCCATGGGGGCGTGTGGGTCTGTCGGCGGGAGGACATCGCCCGGCACTGGATCGCCGAGCACGGCTACAAGGCGGGTGCCCCTGGGGGCAGCGGCAACCCGCCTTAGCGCATCAGTGGAACGGGAAGATGAAGTTCATCCAGGCCGCCATGCGCAGGAGGATCTTGCGCATGATCGCCACATGGTGGAAGTGCTGGCTGTAGAGCGCCGCCTGGCCATAGGCGCCGCCCGGCATCTGCGCCGCGTACTGGGCGTAGTCCGGGTCGGTGATCTCGATGAACACCGGCACCCGTCCGGGCGGCGGCGAGCCGGTGAAGCTGATCAGGGTGCCGGAGGGTTGCACCTGGCCTTCACCAATCACGCCAATCACCTGCTGCACCTTGCCGCTGAAGACCCTGCCGGGAATGCCGTCGAAGGCCACTTCCGCCTCGTCGCCGGGGGAGAGGCGCAGCTGGCTGTTCTGCCGCATCCAGGCGATGAAGTAGTAGCCCTCGTCAGGAATGAACACCATGCTCGGGCGCAGCGGCAGCTTCACCGCGCGCATGCCCGGTCGCAGCGACACATGGGTGACGAAGCCCTTGCTGGGCGCCCGCACCACGGTGCTGTCCAGGTTGAACTGGGCGATGTTCAGTTGCGCCTGCAGGTCGTCCACCCGCGCCGTGGTGAGGTCCACGTCGCGACGGTTACCCACATTGCGCGCGGCCAGCTCGCGAGCGCGGGACTGGTCGGCCTTGGCCGAGACCAGCTGCGCCTTGAAGGACTTCACCTTGTTCTCGAAGGGCGTGGGGTCGATGCGGAACAGCACATCGCCCTTCTCCAGGGGCTGGTTCGCGCGCACCGGCACCTCGATCACCACGCCGGACACTTCCGGCACGATGGGCACGGAGACAAAGTAGGTGCGCGCCACCTCCGAATAGGGGTGGTTGTAGTTCATGGTGAAGATCAGCGCGCCGATCAGCACCACGCCGCCGAGCACGGCGGTGGGCACGGTCCATTTGTTCAGCGGAATCTTGAAGATCTTGAAGATGGCGACGCAGATGGAGGCATAGGTAAGGATCAGCAACAGGTCCATGGCTTAAACCTCCTTCTGTTCGTCAGGCGCCTTGGGCGTGCGCCCTTCGAGCTGCTCGACCCGCTGGCGCAGCTCGGCCAGCTCCCGTTCCAGCTCGGCCGCCGGGCCGCTGGCCGGCTTGCCGTGGTTGAAGCCCCAGCCACGGTCCTCGCGGTACAACATGGCCCAGATCCACAGGAAGGGCCACAGCGCGTGGAGGGTGAAGAGGCTCACCCAGCCGGCGGCATGGATGGCGTCCTGGTGGGGATGGTTACGGTGGACGGCGATCTCGTAAGGGATGTCGTGCATCACGATGATCCCGTAGAACAACACGATCGCCGCGAAGATAAGAATGCCCAGAGCGATGTAGTCGAGCATATGACTTGTCCTTGAAAGCGGTCCTTCGACGAGCCGGCCGGCCCATCGAAGGCTGAATCGGCATCGCCGCCAGGCGCATTGCGACCGGCGGCGATCCCCCCGCCTTGCAGATTAGTTCAAGTTCGCTCGCGCGCCGGTTGTCGTTGCTCCGACTCCACCCGAACGCTCTGCGCCGCGTCCGCGGCAGGCTCGGCCAGTGGCGCCTCGGCGGGTTCGTCCGATTGCGCGGGCTTGCCGACCTTGCGCAGCAGCAGGTAGGACAGCGCCGGAATCAGGATCAGCGCGCCGATCATGTTCCAGAGGAACATGAAGGTGAGCAGGATGCCCATGTCGGCCTGGAACTTGATGGGCGACCAGGCCCAGGGCAGCACGCCGGCAGCCAGGGTGATACCCACCAGCGCCACCACCCGGCCGGTGAAGAACACCGCCTGCTTGTAGGCGGCCGCCAACGGCAAGCCCTGGCGCTGGTAGTGCAACTGCACGCTGAGCAGGTACAGCGCGTAGTCCACGCCTATGCCGACGCCGAGGGCGATCACCGGCAGGGTGGCCACCTTCACGCCGATTCCCATCATCACCATCAGGGCCTCGCAGAGCACCGAGGTGAGCACCAGGGGCAGCAGCGCCACCAGGGTTGCGCGCCAGCTGCGGAAGGTCACCAGGCAGAACAGGGTCACCGCCAGGTAGACGTAGAACAGCATGGTGCGGTTGGCGTCGCGCACCACGATGTTGGTCGCCGCCTCGATCCCCGCGCTGCCGGCGGCCAGCAGGAACTGGCGGTCCGGCTCGCTGTTCTCGGCGGCGAAGCGCTCGGCGATGGCCGCCACCTCATCCAGGGTCTGTGCCTTGTGGTCCTTGAGGAAGGCGATCACCGGCATCACCGAGCAGTCGGTGTTGAACAGCTCCGGCGTGTTCACCGAGGCCTGCTGGGCGGCGTAGTTGAGCACGTCCTGGTTGCGCTGCAGGCTGAGGAACTTCGGGTTGCCCTCGTAGGTGCCGGCGGTGATCTGCCGCACCGCATTGGCCAGGGAGGCCGTGGCCTGCACGCTCGGGTGCTGCTGCAGGGCCCAGGCCAGGCGATCGGCCTGGATCAGCGTCTGGTAGTTCAGGCAGCCCTCGGCCGGGGTCTTCACCATCACCGCGAACAGGTCGCTGGACAGCGCGTAGTGGCTGGTGATGTAGGCGTTGTCGCGGTTGTAGCGCGACTCGGGGCGCAGCTCCGGGGCGCCGGCGTCGAGGTCGCCGATCTGCAGGTTGTGGCTGACCATGAAGCCGGCCACCCCCAGGGCAACCGCCAGGCCCACGGTGGTCAGCGCCCAGCGCTTCTCGGTGAAACGGTCGAGGAAGTCCCAGACCCGGCCGAAGCCCTTGTGGGCGGCGGCATTGGTGTCGATGCGCAGGGCGCGCTCGGCGGCCCTCTTGCCGACGCCGACATAGGACAGCGCCACCGGCATCATCAGCAGGGTGGTGAGGATCAGCACGGCCACGCCGATGCTGGCGGTGATGGCCAGGTCCTGGATCACCGGGATGTCGATCAGCATCAGCACCGCGAAGCCCACGGCGTCGGCCAGGAGCGCGGTGACCCCGGCGAGGAACAGGCGGCGGAAGGTGTAGCGCGCCGCCACCAGGCGATGGGTACCCAGGGCGATGTCCTGCATGATGCCGTTCATCTTCTGCGCCGCGTGGGACACGCCGATGGCGAAGATCAGGAAAGGCACCAGGATCGAATACGGGTCCAGCGCGTAGCCCAGCCAGGCGACTATGCCCAGCTGCCAGACCACCGCCAGCAACGAGCAGACGATCACCAGCAGGCTGCTGCGCAGGCAGCGGGTGTAGGCCAGGATGATGAAGAAGGTGGTGACCACGGCCAGGCCGAAGAAGGCCATGACCCGCAACAGGCCATCGATCAGGTCACCCACCAGCTTGGCGAAACCGATCACGCGGACCTTGATGGCACCCTGCCCCTCCTCGCCCGAGGCCTGGGCCTGGCGGTCGCCGGCGTATTCGAAACGCAGGCGGAACTTGTCTTCCAGGTCCCGCGAGAACTGGTGGTAGTCCACCCCCTGGCCGCCGGCGGCAGCCTGGTCCAGCAGCGGCACCACCAGCATGGTGGACTTGAAGTCGCTGGCCACCAGGCTGCCGACTATGCCGGCACGGGCGATGTTCTGCTTGAGCTGCTCGATGCTCGCGGGGGAGCCGTCGTAGCCGTCGGGCATCACCGGACCACCCTGGAAGCCCTGCTCGGTCACCTCGGTCCAGCGCACGCCGGGGGCCCAGAGGGACTTCATCCAGGCACGGTCGACGCCGGGGCTGAGGAACAGCTCGTCATGCACCTGCTTGAGGGCGTCGAGGTACGCCGGGTCGAAGATGTCGCCCTGGGTGTTTTCCACCACCACCCGCACGCTGTTGCCCAGGCCGCGCAGGGCCTTGCGGTTTTCCAGGAAGTTCTGGATGTAGGGGTGACCCTGGGGAATCATTTTTTCGAAGCTGGGTTTGAGCTCCAGCCGCGTGAGGGCCATGTAGCCCAGCAGCAGCGTCACCAGCAGGATGCCGGCCACGAAGGGCAGGCGGTGGTTGAACACCATGCGCTCGAGCAGGTTGCCGCTCTGCGCATCGAAGTCCGCGATATCCCGGATCACCGGCATCTGATCTTGTTTTATGCCACCCATGATGGGTTCGCCTCACTCTTGTTCTTGTTTTGCTTGAGTCGGGGTGCGCTGGCTGACGCCGCGCGGCCCTACAAGCAGCAGACCGCCGTCCATGCTCGCCAGGGCGCCGTAGACGGGCACCGGCTGGCCGATGTCCAGGGGTTTGAAGCTGGCGCCCTGGTCGGTGCTGGCCAGCGCCTGGCCGGTCTGGCCGAACAGGTAGAGATGGCCCTGGCCATCGCTGGCGGACGCGGTGATGGCGCTGTTCAGCCCGGTCTTCACCTGGCTCCAGCTGGCGCCCTGGTCGTTGCTGCGGTAGGCATTGCCACGCAGGCCGTAGGCCAGCACCAGGCCGGGTTGCACGCTGATGCCGAAGAAACTGCCCTCGTAGGGCGAGGTCAGCGCCTGGAAGCGCTCGCCGCTGTCGTCCAGGCGCAGCAACAGGCCCTGCTCCCCGGCGATGAACAGCTGCCCGCCGTCGCCGGCGATGGCGTTGAGGTGGTAGCCGGACGGGTTGTCGGTGCGGTCGGCCCAGGGCTCCCAGCTCTTGCCACCGTCGCGGGTGCGGAAGATCAGGTTGAACGCGCCGACCACGAAACCGTTGCGCTCGTCGCTGAACCAGAGGTCGAGAAAGGGCTTGTCGGCGCCTTCGGCCTCGATGCGCTTGCCCTCGTCCAGCCATTGCTCGGCACCCTCGCGGGCGGCGTAGTGGTCCAGCATCAGGCGGCCGAGCTGGCGGCCATCGAGTTGCTTCTCCCAGGTCGCACCGGCGTCCTGGCTGTGCAGCACCACGCCATCGTGGCCGACCGCCCAGCCCTGCTGAGGGGTGGGGAACTGCACGGCATTGAGGTCGGAGCTGACCGGCACCTTGGCCTGGGTCCAGCTCTGGCCCTGATTATCGGAATACAAAATATGGCCACGCTGCCCTACGGCTACCAGTCGCTGGCCGGCGTGGGCCAGGTCGAGCAAGGGACCGCGTGCCGCGAGCTCGCTGCGCTGTGCCGGCAGGTCGAGCACATCCACCAGGGGCGCGGCGCCACAGCTGCCGGCCGCCAGGGCCAGGCCCAGGGCGATGAACTTGAAGGTAAACATCGGGACGTCCTCTAGAAAAAAAGGGCCGCCGCCCCCACACGCGAAGGGGCGGCAACCAACCTGGCTCAGCGAATGCCGGCGCCAGCCAGGGACTCTGCTGCCCACTGAGCCTTGGTCAGCGGGTCGATATAACGGATGCCGCCATGGGGGCCGACTATGCCGTTGATGTTGTAGGAGTTGCCCACCAGGTCGTAGATCACGAAGGGCGTGGTGTCAGGCACCTGCTTGTCGTAGCTCTGGCTGAGGAAGGCGAAGGAGCCACGGTAGATCTGCCCACGGGCGTCGTACTGGTCGGAAGCCAGGGCCACCCAGCTGTCCTCGTCCAGGTAGAAGCGGCGCTTGGCGTAGATGTGGCGGGCGCCCTCTTTCAGAGTGCCTTCCACCACCCAGACACGGTGCTTCTCCCAGCGTACGTAGTCGGGCGACAGGTGGTTGGGGGTGGTCAGGGCTTTCGGGTCCTGGGCGTAGGTCAGCTTGTAGGTGTTGTAGGGAACGATCAGCTCCTGCTTGCCCACCAGCTTCCAGTCGTAGCGGTCCAGCGCCCCGTTGAAGACGAACACGTCGTCATAGGTGCCGGCACCGGCGGTGCCCGGGTTCGGGGTGTCGTAGGCCAGGCTCGGCGCCAGCTTCACGCGACGCTGGCCAGGCAGGTACTGCCAGGCGCGGCGCGGTTGCTCCACGGCGTTGGCGGCATCCTTGAGCATGATCGCCTCGCCGGCGCGACGGGCCGGACCCGAGTAGTACAGCTTCATCTGGTAGTACACGTCGGTGTTGGCGATCGGCTTCGACATGTCCTGGTAGATCGGGTAGTTGATGAACGCCTGGCCGGTGGTGGCCAGGGTGGCAACACCCGCGGAGTCGACGTTCCAGGAGTCGTACTTGGAGTTGATGGTCACGCCCTGGTAGCGCAGCAGATGGTTCCACATGGCTTCGGCGCCCGACTGCGGGATCGGGAAGGGAACGCCCGGCAGCACGTTCTCCAGGGCCAGGCCGCCGTTGCCGGTCTTGGCGCCGGTGGCGTTCTTCACCGCGTTGTCCAGCACCGGCTGGGGCATGGCCACGGTACGGTGGGTGGGGTAGACATCCACGCGGAAGCCCGGGTAACGCTTGGCCAGCTCAACGGTGGTGACGCTGAGCAGGTTCTTGTACTGGTCGACGTTCTTGCCATCGATCACCAGCGCCGGCTTCTCGCTGGCGAAGGGGTCCGGACGCATGCTGTCGCCGGACTTGAAGCCGGCCGGCGGCGTGGTCAGGCCACCGTCGTAGGCGGGGATCGAACCATCGGCGCTGGCGGCCTTCTCGGCGCCCACCAGGGTCAGGCTGTTGCCCAGTTTTGCAGCTTCATCAGGCGATACGGCGGCGAAGGCAGAGCTTGCGAAGGCCACCGCGAGGGAAGCCGCCATCAGAGTTTTCACGAAGGTCATCTCGTTGTTCTCCTGCTCGGGTTAGGAGCGGTGCGGATTATCAGAAGGTGGTCTTGAAAGTCAGGTACACCGCGCCACGGTCTTCCGTGGTAGCCCCGCCGCCGGAGAAGGAGGAATAGCCCCCGGCGTAGCAGGTGTAGCGCTGAGCCGCATCCAGTGCGTTGGGTGTCGAGCCGTCTTCGGCTCCGTTGGTGCACTTGTCGGCATCGCCGAAAGAGTCCACGTACTTCAGGTCGACGAAGTACTGGTTGTAGATGGCCGCGCCGACGCCTACGGCGTAGTTGCCGGTGTTCTCGGCGCCGCCGCCCTGGACCGGGGAAACACCGTCCAGGCCGACGTTCACCGACATGGGTGCCGACAGGTCCACACCCGGGAACACCTGGAACCAGGTGGGGGTGAAGTTCACCGCCAGGCCCCAGTTGTCGCGGGTCGGCTGGTCGATGCCGCGGTAGGTGCTCTTGCCCTTGTAGAGCGCCTCGTTGTGGCTATCGAGCTTGAGCAGGTTGCTGTAGTAGAGCTCGCCCAGCAGGCTGGCCGAGTCGAACAGCGGGGTGTCGCCAATGGCCATCAGGCCGTTGATGGTCCAGTGCAGGGTGTCACCGGTGGCGCTCATGCTGTCGCCGCTGCTGGGCAGGTCGGTGACCACGCCGCTGGACGGATCGCGGGGGGGCAGCACGCCCAGGCCGTTGGCCAGGCCGAAGGGGCCGGTTGCGCTGACGATGGCCGGGATGCTCGCCAGGGGCATGTTGTGGCGGACGTTCAGGTCGCTGGCCACGCTGATCCCGCCGATGTCCTTGGACAGGCTCAGGCCGAAGATGTCGATGCCGTCGCCGTAGGCGAACTTGTAGTTGGTGGTGCTGATGGACTGGCGCACGTTGGCGATGGCGCCGGCCGGCAGGGGGTTGGCGCCGAGCACGCTCAGCCCGGTGCCGTCGAGCACCGCCTGGGGCAGGATTTCCGAGGTGCGGCGGTAGTAGGCGCCGAGGGTGCCATCCAGCCACTCCGGCGACCACTTGGCCATCAGGCCCCAGTCGCCACGCTTGTCCGGGGTGACGTCGTGGCCACGGCGGATGCTGGTCAGGGTGCCGTTCGGTCCCGCCAGGCCCGGGCCACCGGTGTGGCCGAGGAGGAAGGACTGGGCGCCGAAGCCCACCAGGTCAGAGCTGCCGTAATAGGTGCCGGCTTCCGGCAGGCGCGCGGCATCCCACTCCAGGAAGTACTGGGCGGCCAGGGTCAGCTCGGGGTTGACGGTGAAGGAGGCGGAAATCTGGTTGCGCGGGACGAACAGCTCCTTGGCCTCGGTGCCGGGCGCTGCGGCGAGCTTGGCCAGGTCCAGCCCGGACTGGCCGTAGCTGATGCCATGCACCGGGTTGAGGATGGTTTCGCCCCAGTACACGTTGTGCTGGCCGACCTTGACGCTGAACATCGACTCTTCGCCCACTTCGGTGCTGTAGAACACGAAGGCGTCGAGGAATTCGCCGGACGGGCCGCTGTAGTAGCGCTGGGCGTAGTTGGACAGGTGCGGGCTGCCGAGCACCGGATTGCCGGCGCCGGGCTGGCCGGCGATGCGCGAGAACGCCTCGTTGCCGTTGACGAAGGGGTTGGAGTTGGAGCCGGTGTTGTCGTAGGCCTTGTCGTACCAGCTGGCGGCGCTGACGCGGAAGCCCTTGTTGCCCTGGTGGATCACGTCCAGCTCGGTCAACAGGTCGACACGGTTGGTGATGTTGGTGCCGGAACGGCGGAAGTTGTAGTCACCGTCGTTGTTGTTCGGGGTAGCGAGCATGCGCTTGTCGGCGCTTTCGGTGCGAACGCCGTAGTTGTACTTCACGGTGTTGTCGAAGCGCACCTGCCAGTCCGGATTGCCGGTATCGACTTCGAAGGCCTGCACCATGGTCGGCGCACCCAGTCCGGCGGCGATGGCCGAAGCGAGGAGGCACCTGCGCAGGTTCAGGTTGTGATTATTGTTGTACTTCATGCGTTGGCTCCGCTTTTTTGTTGTGGTGGCTACCGCAACCCTTTCCTTGCTCCCTGCTTTTCAGCGCGCAGCCGGTTGCTTGGCCGTGCGCCGTCTTCACCGGACTCCGCCGGCTGTATTCGATTGATTTGCGTGTCAGCGATCGAGCAACTGGATCAGCTCATGGGCGTAAGGCCATTCGCCGTAACCCGATGCCGGGTTGAGGTGCCCTACCCGGCCCAGCTGCACCAGGCTGCCTTGCCAGTCGTCTGCCATGGCGCGCACGGCGTCCGCGCTGGCCAGGTGGTCGTTTTCGCTGGAGCAGACCAGGCTGGGGAACGGCAGCGGCTGGCGCGGCAGCGGTGTCCAGCCATTGGCCCTGAGGGACTCGGGGCTGGGGTAGTTCTCCGGCCAGGTGGCGTCCAGATCCGGCGGGGTGGCCAGCAGCGCACCCTTGATCGGTCGGCTGTAACGGGCCGCCCAGTGCACCACCATGAGTACGCCGGCGCTGTGGGCGACCAGGATCACCGGGCCGTCGATGGCTTCCAGCTCGCGCTGGATGGCCTCGACCCGCGCCGGCAGGCTCAGCTTGTCGTGAGTCAGCGGCGGCACGCTGCGCACCTTGGGCAGCTCGGCGACCAGATGGGTCTGCCAGTGCTCCGGCACGTGGTCCCGCAGGCCCGGGACAATGAGGATGGTTGCGCGGTTGTTGTCGTTCACATCATCACCCTGTTGCGTTCGATGGGATCGCCATCGCGGCGTTAGGTACTTGGTGATGCAAACAGTAGAGATGTGGGGGGGCGGTCGCTTTTCATCGGGCGTCAGGTGCTTCGCATTTCATGACAGCCCCACCCTGCCCCCCGGTCGCCCCCGCCAGGCGGCCAATGCCCGTCGTCCGTGGGCTGGGCTGATTGCCACGAATTGGCTTTACTTGCTCCTACGCTCTGGATCGGGCTCGGGCCAGCGTTGTCAGCAAAGGCGAATTAGAAGACCATCCAACACAGCAGACTCACTTCGCTTCCAACGACAATAACCACCGGCGACGGATCTCTCCCGCACCGGCATAACAACAGCGTGGCGATCGACATGACCCCAATGGTTCGCGCAGCGGCCCTGACCAACTACATCGAAGTGGCCCAGCACCTGGGCCTCAACCCGCAGCAGATGCTGCGCCAGGCAGGCCTCAGCCAGGCACTGATCGACAACCCCGACCAGCGCCTGCCCACCGCCGCCGCGGTCAGCCTGCTGGAGGAATCCGCCAAGGCCTGCGGCTGCCCCACCTTCGGCCTACGCATGGCCGAGTCCCGCCAGCTCTCGGACTTCGGCGCCATCAGCCTGCTGCTATCGCACCAGCCGACCCTGCGCGATGCCCTGGTAACCATCGTCCAGTACCGTCACCTGCTCAACGAATCCCTGGCGCTTTACGTCGACCAGGTGGGCAAGACCGTGGTGCTGCGCGAAGAGATCATCACCGACCCGCCGGTGCCCATGCGCCAGGGCATGGAGCTGGCCATCGGCGTGCTGTTCCGCATGTGCGCCGCCCTCCTCGGCTCCGGCTGGCGGCCCCTGGCGGTGCACTTCAGCCACGACGCGCCACCCGAACTGCAACTGCATCGGCGGGTGTTCGGCTGCAAGCTGGAGTTCGGCAGCGAATTCAACGGCATCGTCTGCCAGGCCGCCGACCTCGACAAGGCCAACCCCCTGGCCGACCCGGCCATGGCCCGCCACGCACTGCGCCTGGTGGAAACCCTCCCCGGCGCCGCCCAGCAGTCCACCCTCAACGACGTGCGCAAGGCCATCTACCTGCTGCTGCCCATGGGCCGCGCCACCATCGAACAGATCGCCCAGTCCCTCGGCATGAACGTGCGCACCCTGCAACGGCGCCTGGAAGAGAGCGAAGTGACCTTCTCCGACCTGATCAACGACGTGCGCCGCGACCTGGTGCTGCGCTACATGGAGAACCCGCGCTACTCCCTCTCGCGCATCGCCGACCTGCTGGGCTACTCGGTGGCCAGCTCCTTCACCCGCTGGTTCACCACCCAGTTCGGCATGGCCCCGGCGGCCTGGCGCAAGGAGCACCAGGTGAAGGCGGAAGAGTGACGCCGCTCCCGGATTTCATCCGGGCTACGGACGGTGGGATCACAACTGTGGGGGCGAATTCATTCGCGAAGGACAGCGCAGCTGTCCATATACCCGCCCCCCACATCCCGCTTCGGGAATGGCAGACGTAGGATGGGTTGAGCGAAGCGATACCCATCGGACAAGGCTGACGGGACCGGCTTGATTCGCAAAACGCTGCCCTCCCTCCACACAGCAAACCATCGGCCCTTCGGCCCGTGTCGCGAATGAATTCGCTCCTACACGAGGCAGAGTCGCAGCCCGATATAGGATGGAAATCGCTTTTTATTTCCACCATTCGGCGCCCCCCCGGACTCCAGATGGTGGACCGTAAAAGCGTGGTCAACCCTACGACTTCCCCCGCTCAACGACCTAACCCAAGCGGCCACTTCCTACAGAAAATTCTGACCAACTTTTCTCTCGCCTACAGAGACCTTTCCTACAAGGCATTAGCCTTGAGGCCCTACGCGCGCCCTGGCTAGTGTCCCCTCCGTCACGGTCAATCCCGTGGCCGGGTTTGACAGCCTGAAACTAACGGGCGCGATTGCGCCGCAAGGTGCATGCGAAAAACGGCGGACGTTTTTGCAGGCACTGACACGCATGCAGCTTTACGGCTGCTCTGCTCTATGGCAGATCGCGCGGGGAGATCCTCGTGGTCTGCCGGTTCCCGTTAGCCGGTCTGTCAACCCCGCGCGGTCTGCCACCCTTCGATTGACAGCGAGGTGGCAGCTCCTGAACCCATAACGGAGAACCACCATGCACGACGCATATACCCCAATCGTTTTCTATCACCACCACCAACGCCTGCGCGCGGTGATGGTCGACAACCAACCCTGGTTCGTCGCCCATGACTGCGCGCGGTTGATCGGCCTTCCCGATGCCCTCCCCTTGCTTGCGGCCCTGGAGCCTCACGAGCAGCAAACCCTCTGCCTCGGCTACACCCACGACTTCCACGAAGAGGTCACCGTCATCAGCGATATCGGCGCCTACCGGGCGCTGTTCCAGTTCGGTCAGCCAAAGCACGGCGGGGTTGGCCGCTGGCTCAACGCCGTGCTGGTGCCAACGCTGCATGACTACCACCGCACGCCCGATGCGGCGCCGCGTCGGGAGAACCTGAGCTTCGAGGGCCGGCTGATTGGCGTGCTGCGCTGGCAGGGCGAGGTGTGGGTGGCCTGGCGGGATTTGCCGGCCTTAATGGTTAGCGGCAAGGAGGTGTCGGTATGAACGAGGACGTTGAAGAGCGGCGGCTGTGGGAGCTGGTGAATCGGCTGGATTCGCGGCTGAACACGGTGCAGGTGCTGGCCGAGGTCCTCCTGGACAATACGGCGATGCGAGAGGGGATTCCCGGGCCTTATCTGGATGACGTCCGGGAAGGGGCGGTGATGGAAGCGGTGATCTATTTGTCCCGCAGCAATCAGGAGGATTTCACGCGGTTGGCGAAGATGGCGAAGTTGCCGTTGGTGTGAGGTGAGGTGGGCCCCTCTTCCGGGTTGGGAGAGGGGCCTTGTTTTTGGGGCAACGGGGTTGCCCTTGGCGATTGAAATCGCCCCTACAAGGTTGGGGTGAGCTTCGCGCGGGGGGTTATCGCGAGCAGAGCTCGCTCCTACGGTGGTGCGTCTCGCAATGCGTGTAGCAGCAACGGAAAGCTCAGCTGATTGGCTGGCCAACGCATCGGTCGAAGATTCGGATCAGGGCGCTGTAGTCGCAGACAACAGCGTCGATGTTGGCTTGCAACTGCCAAGGTACGAAAGAACTTCTCGGCCTCGGGCTCGATGCGGGTGACATTGCAGAAGTGGGTGCCGCCTTTGGAAATATCCACGGTGCGCAGCTCGCCAGCCCAGTCGTACACGTCCTTGAACAGCTGGTGGCGAATTCGCGTCAGAGTCGACCATCAGCCTTGCTTGTTGCGGTAAGCATCCAGCGCCGCTTCGCAGGTAGGCAGCTTGCGGTCCGCATCGGCCGGCGTTACGTCAAACCCCTCCAGACGAAGGCTGGCGGCGTAGTTGGACTGGCGGACCTTGGCGAAGTAGGCCTTCTTGGCCTGTAGGGACGGGGCTGGCATTGGGTAGCCTCTCTCGCTGCGTACCGCGCCATTATAGCGGATACCCCGATGGCGAAGTGAGCAAGCGGCCTGCGCTGAGAAGGCTGGACTATGTGCAATGGCAAGCGGCCTTTTTGGGGCAACGGCGTTGCCCTTGGCGATTGAAATCGCCCCCACAAGGTTGGGGTGAGTTTGGCGCGGGGGTATATCACGAGGGACGTAGGATGGGTTGAGGTACGAAACCCATCAGGCGGAGGTGAGTTCGGCGCGGGGATTGTTCGCGAGAGTTGGGAGTACTCGGGCTGTTCGTTGGAGCCGATGGGTATCGCTACGCTCAACCACATCCTACAAAAGCCAGCGCCCGCCCAAAAAAAGCCGCGCTCGAAACCCGTCCCACGAGGCTTCGGCGCGGTGAAGGCCCGCTGTGGCAGGCGTCGATGACCCCCTTTCGGGAGCAGGAGTAAAGCGTTAGAACCCCCAGTGCAGCATCGCCAGCACCAGGGCGGCGAGGAAGGCGGTTTCGCCGACCATCAACAGGATCGGCTTGATCCCTACCGAGGCCAGCTCGCGCAGCTGGGTCTTCATGCCCAGGGCACTGATGGCCACCACCAGGCACCAGCGCGACAGGTCATTGCCGAGGTTCTGCACCACCGTCGGGACATAGCCGGTGCTGTTGATCGCGGCGAGCAGCACGAAGCCCACGGCGAACCAGGGCAGCAGCGGCGGACGCTTGCTGCCGGGCTCGGCGCCCTGGGCGCGGGAGATCAGTGCGGCACAAAGGATCACCGGCAGCAGCATGGCCACCCGCATCAGCTTGACCACGGTGGCGCTGTCGCCGGTCTCGGGGCCCATGCTGTAGCCGGCGCCCACCACCTGGGCGACGTCATGGATGGTGCCGCCGAGGAAGATGCCGGCATCCAGCGGTGTCAGGTCGAAGGCGCGGGCGATCATCGGGTAGAGGATCATCGCCACGGTGGACAGCGCGGACACGCCGATCACGGTGAACAGGGTGGCGCGCTCCTTCTTCGGGTGCGCCGGCAGCGAGGCCGCCAGGGCCAGGGCCGCCGAGGCTCCGCAGATGGCCGTGGCGCCGCCGCTGAGCAGGCCGAACAGCGCGTTGAAGCCCATGGCACGGGCGGCCGCGATGGACACCAGGATGGTCACGACCACCAGCACCACCACCATCACCACCGGCTGCCAGCCGAGGGCGGCGATCTGTTCCAGGGTGATGCGCATGCCCAGCAGGGCCACGCCGGCCCGCAAGACCTCACGGGCGGTGAACTCGATGCCCGGCTTGCACACGCCATCGGCGGCGAGGAAGTTCACCGACAGCCCCAGCAACAGGGCGAAAAGCATCACCGGCGCACCGTAGTGCTCGGAAAGGAAGGTGGCCGCCGCGGCGACCATGGCGCTGACGATCACACCGGGCAGCAGTACCCGGGTACGCGAGCCCAGCGTGGCTATTGCAGTTGCAGACATGGGAGTGATTCCTGCGGCCGGGGCCGCGACAGATCGATGAAACAATGGCCCTGCTGCCGCTCCACCGCGTAGGTGGCGACGCCGAAGCCGGCCACCCCGGGGACGCAGCCAGTGGCCAGGTCGAAGCGCAGGCCATGGGCCGGACACTGCAGCAGCCGGCCATTCAGGCGGCCGCTGAACAACGAGGCGCCGTTGTGCGGGCAGCCTTCGTCGATGGCGTAGAGCTCACCGCCCAGGTTGAACAGCACCAGCGACTTGCCCTCATGGCGGATCAGGCTGCGGCTCCCTTCGGCCGGCACCTGCTCCGGGGCGACTTCCAGGCGGCTCATGACGCCAGGGCTTCGGCGATCGGGCGCAGCTGCAGGGCACGCTCGAACTGGGCGAGCATCAGCCACGGCGGCTGGGCGCCGGCCAGGGACAGGCGGCCATCGATCACGAAGGAAGGCACCGCCTGGCTGACCTGGGCCGCACCGGTCCCGACGAAGGCGCGGCCATCGGTGAACAGCGCACTTTCCAGCCGGCGCGGATCGAAGCCGCATTGCCGCGCCAGGCGCAGCAGCACCTCACCGTCGCCGAGGTCTTCGCCACGCTGGAAGTAGGCGGCGAACAGCATCTCCAGCAGCGCATCGACCTGGCGGGCGCTGCCCTGCCCCGTGGCCAGGGCCAGCAGGCGGTGGGCGTTGGCGGTGTTGGGCATGGTGCGGATACGCGCCAGATCCAGGTCCACATCGGCGTGGTAGGCGGCCTCGCGCACCTGCTCCTGGCGAGCCTGCACCGCAGCCTCGCTACCCAGTCGCGCGAGGTAGAAATCCTTGAAGGGCACACCGTCCGCGGGCAGGTCGGGCAGCAGCTGCACCCCGTGCCAGCGCACGGTCACCTCCACGTCCGGGCGGCTCGCGGCGAGTTTTTCCAGTACCCGCTCCAGGTTGCGCTTGCCGATCAGGCACCACGGGCAGATGAAGTCAAAGGTCATTTCGACCAACAGCGGTTTCATTAACGCTCCTCGCTGGCCATCAGCGGCGCCAGCTTCTGGATGTCCTGGTGGTAATGGCGCTTGCCATACCAGAACACCAGGGCTGCAGCGACGCTGATCAGCGGTATCAACTGGAAGGCACGGTCGAGGCCGAAGTTGTCGGCCAGCACGCCGGTGATGTAGGGGCCGGGGGCCAGGCCCAGCAGGTTGTTGGCCAGGGTCAGGGTCGCGAAGGCCGTGCCGTGGATCGAGTAGTGGGTCAGGTTGGCGACCATCGCGCCGGCCGGGCCGGAGGTACCGGTGGCCACCAGCATGGCCAGGGCGATGAGCACCAGCTGAGGGGCTCCGGGCGCCATGCGGAAGGCCAGGGACAGCAGCACGCAGCTGATCAGGCAGTAGGCGATGGCCAGGGCGATCTTGCGGTCCGGGGCGTTGCGGCACAGGCGGTCGCTGAGGATGCCGCAGAGGATCATGCCGACGCCGCCGGTGAGCACGATGATGGCCGAGACCACGCCGGCCTGGTCCGTGCCCATGTGGTAGTAGCGGTTCAGGTAGCTGGGGAACCAGACCATCACCGCGGCGCCGACGAACAGCTGCAGGCCGCTGCCGACATAGGCGCTGACTACCGAGCGGCTGGCGAACAGCGTCTTGAGCGGACGGCGGCAGGGAAATTCGTCGGTGGCGCTCGCCGCCGGCCGTGAGTGGCCGATGCGGTTCTGCTTCACCACCAGCGGGTAGACCAGGGCCAGCAGCATGCCGAACAGGGCCATGCCGGCGAAGGACCAGCGCCAGCCCAGGTGTTGGGCGAGGATGCCGCCGAGCGCCATGCCCAGCACCGAGCCGAACATGCCGCCGGCCATGAAGGCGCCGGTCAGGGTGGCGCGCATGTTCTTGGGAAACACCGAGATGACCACGGCTATGCCCACGCTGCCGTAGGCCGCTTCACCCACGCCCACCAGGAAGCGGGCGATGAACATGTGCTGGTAGTTTTCCGCCAGGGCGCAGCCCAGGGTCGCCAGGCTCCAGAGCATCGCCATCAACGTCAGGCTCTTCACCCGGCCCCAGCGGTCGGCCAGCAGCGAGAGCGGGAAGGTCAGCAAGCCCACCATCAGCGCGACGATGCCGCTGAGCAGGCCGAGCTGGGAATCGCTCAGCGCCCACTCGGACTTGAGCAGCGGGAAGACCGCGTTGAGGACCTGCCGGGACATGTAGTCGGAGATCAGCAGGCCGAACGTCAGGGCGAATACCACCCAGGCGTAGGTGCGGGAGACATTCACGGTCGAATCGTCGAACTCGGCGGTGGCGGCGGGATGAAAAGCCATGGCGGTACCTGAAGGTTGTGCGCGTTTTTGTTGTTGTCACGCTATCTGGCGCAACGGCGGTTGGCCGTTGCGCCCGGACCGGCCTTGTGGGCCGGCCCTTGGCTACGCAGGTCAGGTCCGCAGCGGGACGTGCTTCTGACCCGGCTGGCGGTTCGGCGCCATGCCGTTCATGCGCAGGGTTTCTTCCACGTCCTTGTACTGCACGCCGATCTTGTAGATCTCGCGCGCTTCCTTGCCAGAGGCGATCTCGCGGCCCAGTTCGTGGGCGATGCGTACCGTCTGCTGGATCTGTTGCACCGAAGTGAAACGCTTGCCGTGCTGGTCGATGATGGTGTCTTCGATGCCGACGCGCGGGTGCAGGCCCATCGCGAGCGCCATGGTGTTGAACGGTAGTACGTTCTTCAGCAGGGACTCGGCGGTGAGGGTGCCGCCGTTGGGCGCACGGTGGATGAAGTTGAAGAAGTTGAACGGGTTGGGGCCATCGAAACCGCCGCCGATGCCGATCCAGGTCAGGTTCAGCGGGCCCTTGTAGACGCCCTTGCGCACCAGGCGCTCGAGGGTTTCCAGGGCGTGCATGCCGGTGAGCTGGAAGTGCGGCTGGATGCCGTTGGCGGTGAGGCGCTTGAGGTGCTCCTCGACCCAGGCGGGGCCGGCCGGCACGGTCATTTCGCTGTAGGCGGCCTGGTACACCGGGTTCTCCAGGGAGGTGCCCTTGAGGTACTCGGGATACAGCAGCTCCATGATGTTCATCTGGGTGGTGTTGATCGCCACCGTCACCTGGTCGGGTTTCGGGGTCAGCTCGGCCAGCATGTGACGGGTGTCGTCGGACAGCCACTTGGCCGCCTCGCCTTCGCCCTCGGGGGCGAAGGAGATCGAGCCGCCCACCTGGATGATCATGTCCGGTACGGCTTCACGCACGCCGGCGATCAGTTCGTTGAACTTGGACAGGCGCTTGGAGCCGGTGCCATCGAGTTCGCGCACGTGCAGGTGGAGCACGGTGGCGCCCGCCTCGTAGCAGTCCACGGCCTTCTGGACCTGTTCGTCCATGGTCACCGGGATGTCTTCGGGGAAGTCGGCCGGCATCCACTCGGGGCCGTAGGGGGCCACGGTGATGACCACCTTTTCCATGTTTTCCGGGTGCAGCGAGTCGTCGAAGAATTGCATGGGAATGTTCTCGTTCAGGTCTTGTTCGGCAGATGAGGCCGGCAGCGCGCCGGCCAGGCGGATCACAGGTCAGAAAGGCGTGTCGCCGATGATTCCGGCACGCTCCATCTTGCGATCGCAGGGTGGGTAATCCATGACCGCGTAGTGCTGGGTGGATCGGTTGTCCCAGATCGCCATGCTGTTCTTCTTCCAGCGCCAGCGAACCTGGTATTCCGGGACGTAGGCCTGGCTGATCAGGTAGCGCATCAGGTCACTGCCGCCCATGCTGAAGTCCTGGCCAAAGCGCACACGCTCGGGGGTGTGGTAGTTGGTGAAATGGGTGGCGAAGGCGTTGACGAACAGCACCCGCTCGCCGGTTTCCGGGTGGATGCGCACCACCGGGTGCTCGGCGTCCGGGTACATGGCCTTGAGCGCCAGGCGCTTCTCCGTGGGCATGGCGGCGCCGAAGCTGGCCTCGATGCTGTGGCGGGCGCGCAGGCCCTCGATGCGCTGCTTCACGTCTTCGGGCAGCTTCTCGTAGGCCAGGGCCATGTTCGCCCACATGGTGTCGCCGCCCACCGGCGGGCATTCCACGCAGCGCAGCACGCAGCCCATGGGCGGCACCTCGCGCCAGGTGGCGTCGGTGTGCCAGGCGTTCTCGTAGCGGTCGTTGGGCTGCTCGGGGTTCTTGTAGATGCGCACCAGGCCCGGGTGTTCCGGGTCGCTGCCGGCCACCGGATGGTCTTCCAGCTCGCCGAAGCGACGGGCGAAGGCCACATGCTCGGCACGGCTGATGTCCTGGTCACGCAGGAACAGCACCTTGTGCTTGAGCAGCAGGGACTTGATCTCGGCGAACAGGTCGTCGTCGCGGGACGCATGGCCCAGGCTCACGCCGCTGATTTCAGCGCCGATGGCGCAGGTGAGTTGCTCGACTTTCATGCTCAGCGCCCTCAGATGACGAAGATTGACGAGCCGGTGGTCTTGCGCGACTCCAGGTCCCGATGGGCCTGGATCGCGTCTTCCAGCGCGTAGTGCTGGTTGATGTCGATGTTGATGCGGCCGCTGCCGACGTGGTCGAACAGCTCGCCCACCAGCTCGGCCTTCTCCGCCGGGTCGGCGATGTAGTCGGCCAGGGCCGGACGAGTGATGTACAGCGAGCCTTTCATGGCCAGCAGCACGGGATCGAAGGCCGGGATCGGGCCGGACGCGGTACCCACGCACACCATCAGGCCGCGACGCTTGAGCGAGTCCAGCGACGCCATGAAGGTGCTCTTGCCAACGCTGTCGAACACCACGTCGACGCCGCGCCCGCCGGTCAGCTCGCGTACGCGCTGGGCAATGTCTTCGTCGCTGTAGTTGATGACGTGGTCGCAGCCATGGGCCCTGGCGACTTCCGCCTTGGCTTCGCTGGACACGGTGCCGATCACGTTCAGGCCCAGCAGCTTGGCCCACTGCGAGACGATAAGCCCCACGCCGCCAGCGGCGGCGTGCAGGAGAATGCTGTCGCCTTCCTTGAAGTCGTGGATGCGGCGCATCAGGTAGGCGGAGGTCAGGCCGCGCATGGTCATGGCCGCCGCGGTTTCGAAGGCGATGGTCTCGGGCAGCTTGATCAGCGGCGCTGCCGGCACCAGGCGCTCGGTGCTGTAGGCGCCGAGGGTGTTGAGGAAGCCGGTGTAGGTCACGCGGTCGCCCAGGGCCACGTTGTTTACGCCCGCGCCCAGTGCCACCACCACCCCGGAGGCTTCGACACCGATGCCGTTGGGCAGCGGGATGGGATAGGTGCCATTGCGGAAGTAGGTGTCCGCGTAGTTCAGCCCCACGGCAACGTGGCGAATACGAACCTCACCGGGGCCGGGATCACCGACCTCGACTTCTTCATAGCGAAGTACTTCCGGGCCCCCGGATTCATAAAAACGAACGGCTTTGGCCATGCCTTTTCTCCAATCTCGATTCTTGTCGTCGGGTCACGGACCCATGGATTGGACTCTAGGCATCCCCCCCTGGCGATGCTTCACATCGCACGACAGGGGCTTTTCATTTCGTGACAGGCCGCCGCTGGGCCGCGGCCAGGGGTGGCTAGTCCCAGGGCACCGGCACCACCCTGGGGGCCGGCTCGAACGGGATGGGCTGGGTTTTCGGCTGGCCGAGGCTGCGCTCCACCTGCCCGGACAGGTGGAACACCCCGGCCATCACGCCGGTGTCGTGGTTGCGCATCAGCTCCAGCCATTCCTCGTCGAAGGCCTCGCTGAGGCTCTTGCGCAGCTTCGCCTCGCGCTCGGGCCGCGATTCTTCGTTGAGCATGGCGCTGATCCCGGTGAAGCCGAAGGACAGCACCGGGCCTGCGACCTTGCCGAGCATGCTGGTCACCACGCTGGCGGCGCCGCTGGTGGCCATTTCCGAGGTCAGTTGCTCGCTGGTCTCATGGGTGATCGACGACAGCCCGGCATCCGTCGCCCAGGCCCCGGCGCCGCTGGGGGCGTTGCGGATGTGCTGCATCAGCCCGGCGAAGGCCGGCAACTCTTCCAGCGGATCGCTGTTGAGCACCTGGAACAGCGAGGCGCGCTGCCCCGGCGGCGCCAGCTCGATGGCCGGGATCTTCTGCAGGTGCTGGTCGAACTGGTCGGCGGGCACGCCGAAGCGCGTCGGGATCTGCTGCAGGCTGTGGTCGAGCTGCTGGATATACAGGCGGGTGGCCTGCTCCATGATGTCGTCCGGGTCCAGCTCGCGGGACACCGGTTCCAGCACCTGTTCGTCGTACTCCTCCTGCAGGTAGCTGGCCAGCCGATTGACTATTTCCTCGCGCTCGCCATTGGCGTCCAGGCGGTACCAGGTGACCTTCATGCCCAGCCACTTGCGGGTCCAGAAGCTGGAGAACCAGGGCAGGAATTCGGCGTCGGTGCGCTGGTAGACCAGGTCCATCCAGCGTTCCATGGAGTCCTGGGCGTAGGTGCGGGCATGGTCGGTGGCGACCAAGGATGCGGCGGCGATGTCCCGGTCCACCTGTCGCCAGGTGCTCTGGGACACGACGACCGGTGGCGCCGGCGGCGGCTTCGAGGCACAACCGCCCAGCGTCACCGCGAGGATGACGATCAGCATGAACAGCAACCTGCCCGGCGGTGCATGGCGCCAACCGGGCAATTGGCCCACCCCGCGTGCGGGAGGGCCGGGCGCAGCGCTCATATCGGTTCGTCCGCCCCTGGGCTCTCGCAGCCCAGGTCTTGTCAGTATAGAAAGCGCCCCCACCCCCGAGTTCCTATCGGACGCACTGCACCACGGAGCAAATCCGCCTCCGCTGTGGTCTGAGCACTGGCCAGACCGCCGACGGCGAAGCAGCGCCCGGGGCTGGCCATCTCCAGCCGTATCGGAACAGAGGAAAACAAATGAAAACAGGCCCGCTAGTGGGTGTGTTTCTCCTGGTCGCCGCCCTTGGCGGCACCCTTCAGAGCGCCCAGGCCTACCACAGAAGTGACAGGGACGATGGCAGGGTCGAGCAGTATCGCGACGGCCCCTGCCGGGTGAAGGAGATCACCGACCGCGGCTATTACCGCAAGGTCATCCGCTGCCCGGACGGGCGCGGCAAGACCTGGCGCCGGGGCAACTGGCAGCGCGACTACCGCGAGGGCTCCTGCCGGGTTCGCCTCGATGCATCCCGTGAGGTCTTCAGCAAGGAACGGGTCTGCGGCGGACGGGATCGCGACCGCTACGACCGCGACTACGACCGCGATCACGATCACTACCGCGACTGAGCCCCCCTGCTGGGCGCCTGGGTGGCAATCCCCCCGAAGGGATTTCCACCCCGTTCACTCACCGCGCTTCAACCGACGAACAGCTCGACGAACTCGTTCACCGGCATGGCCTCCAACCCCGCCTGGTCCTGGCAGAGGGCGAAGATCCGCGCGCAGCGCTGGGGCACGAAGTGGCTTTCCAGGGCAGCCCTGAACTTGGCCTCCAGCAAGGGAATGCCCTCGGCGCGCCGGCGCCGGTGACCGACCGGGTATTCCACTTCCATTTTCTCGGTGTGCCGGCCGTCCTTGTAGAACACCTGCAGGGCGTTGGCGATCGAGCGCTTATCGGCTTCCAGGTATTCGCGGCTGTAGCGCGGGTCCTCGACTATTTCCATGCAGTCGCGCAGGCGGTCGATCACCGGGTGGCTGCGGTGGAAGCCGTCTTCGTAGTGCTCCGCCTCCAGCGTGCCGTAGGCCAGGGCCACCGCCGTCATGTACTGCAGGCAATGGTCGCGGTCGGCGGCGTTGGCCAGGGGGCCACTCTTGGAAATGATGCGGATGGCCGATTCCTGGGTGGTGATGACGATGCGGTCGATTTCCGTCACCCGGTTGCGCACCTGGGGGTGCAGGCGCACCGCCGCTTCGCAGGCGGTCTGGCCGTGGAATTCGGCGGGGAAACTGACCTTGAACAGGATGTTCTCCATCACGTAGCAACCAAAGGGCTGGGGCAGGCTGAACTGGCGCCGGTCCTCGGCTTTGGTGGCCATGTCCTTGTTGGTGTGGCTGTAGAGGACGTCGTAGAAGCCCCACTGGGGCGCGCTCAGCACGCCGGGTATGCCCATTTCGTCGCGCAGGGCGATATCCGCCAGGCGCACGCCGCGACTGGTGGCGTCGCCGGCGGCCCAGGACTTGCGCGAGCCGGCGTTGGGCGCATGGCGGTAGGTGCGCAGGGCCTGGCCATCCACCAGGGCATGGGAAATGGCCGACAGCAGCTGCTCGCGGTTGGCCCCCATGAGCCAGGCGCAGACGGCGGTGGACGCCAGCTTGACCAGCACCACATGGTCCAGGCCCACGCGGTTGAAGGAGTTCTCCAGGGCCAGCACGCCCTGGATCTCGTGGGCCTTGATCATGGCCTCCAGCACCCGGCGCACGGGTAACGGTTCCTTGCCATGGGCCAGGTTGCGCTGGGACAGGTGGTCGGCGACGGCGAGGATGCCCCCCAGGTTATCCGACGGGTGCGCCCACTCGGCCGCCAGCCAGGTATCGTTGAAATCCAGCCAGCGGATCATCGCGCCCAGGTCCCAGGCCGCCTTGACCGGGTCGAGCCGGAAGTTGGTGCCAGGCACCCGCGCGCCCTGGGGCACGACAGTGCCCTCCACCAGCGGGCCGAGGAGCTTGCTGCATTCGGGAAAGCGCAGGGCCAGCAAGGCGCAGCCGAGGCTGTCCAGCAGACAGTTGCGCGCGGTATCCAGCGCCTCCACGGACTCCACCCGGTAGTCCAGTACATAGTCGGCGATGGTCTGGATCACCTGGTCGTAGGGCGGGCGCTGGTTCTGGTCGACATTGGCGCTCATGGTCGGATCTCCACGTCAGGCGATCCAGACAGTGTATGCCGCCCCCGGGGATTCGACCGACGGCCGCTCGCAACGCGGAGATTGTGCTGCGCTTGAAGGAAGGCATCCCCAGGAGCAGCCGCGATGAACAGCGACCCCAACGTCCGCACGCCCACCCCGCCGCCCCGGCCACCGGGCCCCAGCCAGCCGCCGGAACAGGTGCCGGCGGCTGACGTGAAACGCATCAGCGACAACGCGCCGAGCAAGGACCGCAAACCCGACGATTGGGATTGAGCCCCGGCCCGTGTCCGCCGGGCGGTCGCAGGATGGGTAATTGATGTGGGGGCGAATTCATTCGCCAACCGGACCGCAGGTTCGGCCATCGACCTGCAATGGGGCAACTGCGTTGCCCTTGGCGAATGAATTCGCCCCCACAGGGTTCGCCCATACAGGACGGATTGATGGGTATCGCTTCGCTCAACCCATCCTACGGCCTGCTCGGAAAAACCCCTTCGTCAGAACCCCACGCTGGCCTGCACGTACACCGTGCGCGGCTGGCCCACGTAGATGCCGGCGTTGTTGTCGCTGGAGCGGGTGAAGAAGCGCTTGTCGAAGATGTTCTTCATGCCCACGCCCAGCTTCAGGTTGGACAGCTGCTCGCCGAAGTCGTAGGCGCCACGGGCGTTCCAGGTCACGTAGCCGGGAATGTCGCCGAACTGGCCGTCGGCGGTCGGTTCGGTGATGTAGTCGCCGGTGAAGTTGCCGTTGCCGTCGATGCCGGTGCCCGGCGCGCGCTGGCCGGACTGGGCGTAGCCGTCGAAGTTGTAGGTCCAGCGATCCACCTGGTAGCGCAGGCCGATGTTGGCCACGTTGCGCGAGTAGAACGGCAGGTCGCGGGTGCGGAACCCCGGGATGTCGCCCTCGTAGGTGGCGCGGGTGAAGGTGTAGGTGCCGGTCAGGCTCAGGCCGGCGAGCACCTCGTCCAGGTCGTAGCGGCCGGAAAGCTCCAGGCCCTGGTGCTTGGTGGCGCCCAGGTTGGTCCAGCCCACGGAGTTGCTGATGTACTGCAGCTCATGGTCGAAGTCGATGTAGAACAGCGTGGCTTCGCCGCCCCACTTGCCATCGTTGTAGCGGGTGCCGATCTCGTAGGTCTTGGCCTTTTCCGGTTCCAGGCCGTTGGCCGAGTTGTCGCCGGTACCACCCTGGCCGATCTGGAAGTACTGCAGGCTGCCGAAGGATGTCTCGTAGTTGGCGAACAGCTTCCAGGCGTCGGAGACGTGGTACATCACGCTGATGGCCGGCAGCGGCTCGTTGTAGTCCTTGCTGCGGTTCTTCTCCTGCGTGGGCTGGCCGTTGGTGCCGAGCACCGGGCGATCGCGCCAGTCGGTGTTGATGCTCTCGAAGCGCACGCCGGGGGTGATGGTCCAGTTGCCGACGTCGATCTTGTCGTCGATGTAGAAGGAGTTGGCCTCGGTGTTGCCGGTGCGGTCCTGGTACACGTGGCCATCGGCCGACGGGCCGGGGGTGGGCGTCGGGACGTTGTCCACCAGGGTCACGCGGCTGGTCTGCTCGCGCATGGATTCCTTCAGGTAGCGGTAGCCGACCCCGACTTCGTGGGTGCTGTCACCGGCGAAGAAGATGCGCGAAAGCCGCGGCTCGATACCGTAGGTGTAGTAGTTGCGCGGGAAGGAACTGAGGAAGCGCTGGTCGCGGGTGGCGATGTTGCTGCCACGAAAACTGTCGGTGTAGTAGGTCAGCACTTCGAACTGGGTGACGTCGTCGATCAGGCGCAGGTATTTCAGCGAGACATCCTTGCGGCGGCCGCTGAAGTCGTCGTGGTCGCGGTCCGACTGGAAGGGATCGTCGTCGTACTGGGCCTGGGTCAGGCCGCCGGGCATGTCGGCGGTGGCGTCGTAGTAATGGAAGTTCAGCGCCAGGTCGTCCTGCTCGGTGGGCGCCCAGTGGGTCTTGAGCATGACGTCGTCGATATCGTTGCGGTTGTTGCTGTCGCGGAAACCGTCGCCATTCACGCTCGAATAGAGCAGCGCGGCACCCATGCCGTTGTCGGCGGTGCCGCCGATGAAGGCGCTGTTGAGGAACTTCGGACCGCCATGGCCGGTGTCTTCGATGGTGCTGGACACATCGCCCGAGTAGGTTTCCGGAATCGCGCGGGTGACGAAGTTGATGACCCCGCCGACGTTCTGCGGGCCATAGCGCACGGAACCGGCGCCACGCACCACGTCGATGCTGTCGAGGTTGCCGACGGAGATGGGCGCCATGGACAGCTGCGGCTGGCCATAGGGCGCGAATGCCGCCGGCACGCCGTCGATCAGCACGGTGGAGCGCGGCGACAGGCGCGAGGTAAGGCCACGCACGCCGAAGTTCAGGGCGATGTCGCTGCCGCCGGTGCCGTTGGAGTCCTGTACCTGGACGCCGGGCACCGAACGCAGCGCGTCGCGCACGTTCATTGCGCCCTTCTCGATCATGGCCTCGCGGCGTACCACGGTGCGCGCGCCGGGGTGGTTCTGCACCACGCTTTCTTCGGCGGTGCCCAGCCAGTCACCCACCACGTTGATGCTGGACGCCGGCAGCTCCATGGCCGAAGCGCCTTCGTCAGCGGATACCCGACGCAGGATGGCGGTGCCGTCGGCCAGGTCGAAGGTCAGGCCGCTGCCGTGCAGCAGGGTCGCCAGGACCTCTTCCGGCAGCAGGCTGCCGTCCACCGCCGGGGCTTGCTTGCCCGCCACCAGGTCGGGGCTGAAGAACAGCTGCAGCGAAGTCTGCTGGCCCAGCTGACCCAGGGCGCCGGCCAGGGACTGCGCCGGGATATGGATGTCCATGCGCTCGGACGCCACGGCGCCGACGCTGCCCAGGGCCAGGGCGATGGCCAGGCTCAGGGGCAGCAAGCGCTGTGCGCGGGCGGTCTTGCGGGTGGATGCAGGCGATTGCGGTTGTTGCTGTTGATCGTTGTTCACGTTCGTCCGGTCCTGAAATGAAATGCCCGGCCAGGCGGCGGGCGCGAAGAGTCGGACGAGAAGACGTACGAGCTGAAAAAAACCTGAATCTAAAACGAAATTATTTCGCTTGAGCCATCAGGAAGGGTCCTGACCTTGACCGGCAGGATGCGTGGCAGGGCCGCCAGCAAGGCGTTGGTATCGTCGGCGCGGAACACGCTGGAGAAGCGCAGGTTGGCCACTTCCGGCGCTACGCGCAGGGGGTGTTCGCGGTAGCGGGACACCTCTTCCACCACCTCGGCCAGGGGCACGTCGTTGAAAACCAGCTTGCCCTGGCGCCAGGCGGTGATGCTGGCGATGTCGATGCGCTGCACCGGGCCCAGCGCGCCGTCAGCCGCCACGCGAACGCCGTCGCCGGCCAGCAGCGGCCGGCTGGCCTCGCCCTGCCCGCTCGCGACCAGCACCCGGCCCGATTCCACCGCCACCCGCGTGTCGCGGGTATCGCGGCGTACGTTGAAGCGGGTGCCGGTGACCGTCACGCGGCCCGCTCCGGCCTCGACCACGAAGGGCCGCGCCTTGTCCGGGGTCACGCTGAACATCGCCTCGCCGGCTTCCAGCCGCACCAGGCGGCGCTCGGCGCTGAATTCCACGCTGACGCGGGTGCGGCCATTGAGTTCCAGGGTCGAGCCGTCGGCCAGGGCCACCTGGCGCCGCTCGCCCAGCTGGGTCGCGTAGTGTTCGCCGCGCAGGGAGAACGGGTCGAACAGGTAGCTGGCGCCACCGGCCAGCACCACACTGGCGGCCGCCGCCAGGGCGCCCTGGAGGAAGCGGCGTCGGGTCGGCAAGGGCGTGACCTCGGCACTGCAGAGTGCGCGCAGGCGTTGCTCGGGAATCAGGTCGGCGGCATTCCACAGGCGTTCCAGCAGCTCGTACTCCGCGCGATGGGCCGCGTCCGCCGCCAGCCAGGCGTCGAAACGGTCGCGTTCCTCGGCGCCCTGGTCCGGTTCACGATTGCGGCTGAACCAGTAGGCGGCCTCGTCGGCTGCCGTGCGCTCAACGCTCATCGAGTCGCCATCCGGGTGGCGGGTGTCAGGCTGCGGTGCTTGTCCATGTCTCGGGTCCTGCTGCCCTGTGCTGTGTGTCCGGCTCATGAGGCGCTCAGGTCCAGGCGCTCACGCAGATGGCGGAGGGTGCGCATCATATACCGCTCGACCATGTTCCTGGACAGCCCCAGGCGCTCGGCTATCTCGGCCTGGCTCAGGCCTTCGAGTTTCTGCCAGACGAACACCTGGCGGCAGTTCAGGGGCAGTTCCGCCAGGGCCTTCTCGATGGAATCGGCTAGCTGGACGGCGTGCATGTAGGACTCGGGGTCGTCTTTCGCCTCCTCGCCCTGCTCGGCGATCCCCAGCTCCAGCTGCACGCGGCGCTCCTCGCGGCGATAGTGGTCGATCGCGATGTTGCGGGTGGTCTGGTGCAGGTAGGCGCGGGGCTGCTGGACCTTGCCCTGGTCGGTTTCCAGTACCTTGACGTAGGCGTCGTGGGCGAAATCCTCGGCGCGATGACGATTTCTCAGGCGGCGCGTCCAGGTGCCGATGAGTTCTTCATAGTGCTCGAAGAAGCCGGGAGTGCGCTGCGGCATCTGGAATGGGAGGGGCCTGGGACGGAAAGCCGCGAATGATAATAGCTCTCAAGTATTCCCGCAATTTCCCCTCATCCACCGCCGACACCCGGCCGACGAATCGCCTCGTCCGGCCATCTGGAGCCCCGTCACCTTTGCAGGTATCTTCTGCAGCAGTCGCCAATTGCCACCAGGAAATGCCCGCTCCATGAGTCGTACCCTATTCCAGGCCGCCCTCCTCTGCCTGGCCGCCGCCAGCTCGACGGCCGCCCTCGCCAAGGTGGAAGTGCAACCCGTCCAGCACGACAAGGCCGGCCTGATCCTGGCCGTGCAGATCTCCGAAGACATCGCACCCGGCGACTACGAGGCACTGATGAAGGGCCTGCGCGCCAACCCCGGCAAGTTCGCGCGCAAGCTGGTGATGCTGGACAACATTGGCGGCAGCGCCAGTGAAGCCATCCGCATGGGCCGCCTGCTGCGGGAAACCGGCTTCGACGTGATGGTGCCCACCGACGGCGTGTGCCAGGGCAGCTGCGTCTACCTCCTGGCTGCCGGGCTCAAGCGCACGGTACGTGGCTATGTCGGCCTGCACCGCCCCTACTTCCCCCAGGGCGACTCCGCCCTCGCGGCCACCAGCGGCAGCCGCTACAGCCCGGCGGCCTACCTCAAGGACATGAACGTCCCCCTCAGCCTGCTGGACGACATGAACAGCATCGAGCCGACGCGCATGCGCGTGCTGACCCGGGACGAGCTGGCCAGGTACCGGTTGAACCTGTAGTCCGCCCTCCCCCCCTGGCCACCCATCCCTGGCCCGGATGCAGTGCGTAGGGTGGATGACGCTTTTTTCATCCACCAGCGGAGCTCGGTTCAGCGGCGATGGTGGGTCGATGAAGCGTGCCCCACCCTACACGGCAGTCCCGGATTTCATCCGGATCTACAGCCCACGGATGGATGATTCCCCGTGAGCCACGGGTCGAATAAAAGAGGTCGTCTCGCCAACGAAGAGCAACCCGACCGTTCTTCGTTTCAGGCTGGCGGACGACCCAAAGGAGCAACGGGCCGTGCTCAGGCGGGGCGTTGGTAGCGCCTCACAAGCTGATCACGTAGCTGAGGATGACGCGGTTCTCATCGGCACTGTCGGCATAGTTGGAACGGTTCGTGGCGTTCCGCCAGCGTAGCGACAGGTTCTTCAACGGACCGGACTGCACCACGTAGATGATGTCCGAACTGCGCTCCCACTCATGCCCCTTCTCATCCCTGGCCCGCAATTGCGCGGACTTGCTGGTGGCGATGTTGGTGGGGTCGACATCGTCACCGTTCACATAGCGCAGGTTGAGCGTCAGGCCGGGAATGCCCAGGGCGGCGAAGTCGTAGCCATAACCGGCATAGACGGCGCGCTCGTTGGCCAGGGAGAAGGTGCTCACCAGCATCTCGCCGAACAGGTAGGTATCGGTACCCGTGAGGTAGGCGAAAGCGGTGTCGCCGCTGCCTTTCTGGTAACCGGCGCTCAGTGCATGGCCGTGGAGGCTGTAGCCGAAGTTGCTGCTGAAGGTGCGGTTGTCGACGTCGCCGGCCAGTTCGCGGCCCGAGCCCCGGGCGTCGAAGTAGCGCATCTCGGCGAAGGCCTTGCCGGCCCCGACGGGTGCGTTGAATTTCAATCCGTAGTAGTCGCGGCGGAAGATGTCGTCGAGTTCGCTGGCATGGAAGGACAGCACCAGGCCTGGCAGCGCCTGGTAGTCCACCCCACCATAGATCTGGTGATCGCCCGTGGCCGAAGCGGCATATCCACCGAACTGGGTGGTGACCGAAAGGTCCTCGGAGTTGGTCGAGTCACGCAGCTTGACCGAGTCGACGCGTCCCAGGGTGAGGGTCAGCGGGTCCAGATCGCGGGATACCAGCTGCACACCGTTGAAAACCTGGGGCAGCAAGCGGCTGTTGTTCGACGCCATCAGTGGCAGCACGGGATTCAAGCCGCCGATGCGCAGCTCGCTTGCCGCAATCCGCGCCTTGGCCGTGACCGCCAGCTTGGAATAGTCATCCGCCGCGCGCTTGTCCGCGCCTCGCGGCAACAGGCCCGTGCCGCTCCGGTCCGGGCTGGAGTCGAGTTTGATGCCCAGCATGCCGATGGCGTCCATGCCGAAACCGACCGGGCCTTCGCTGTAGCCGGACTGAAGATTGAGGATGAAGCCCTGGGCCCACTCCTCGCGCTTCGACTGGCTGGGTGTTCCATCACGAAAATCGCGGCTGTAGTAGAAGTTGCGCAGTTCCAGGCTGGCCTTGGCGTCTTCGATGAGTCCAGCCGACGCACTGCTGGCGCCACCGGCCAGGCAGAGGCAAATAACGGTGTTCAGGGAGCGATGAGGTCTTGTTGTCATTATGTCCTGATCCCTTTTCTGGGTTGGTCCCCGATCACGGGGCAAGCGAAGCCCTGGCCGGCCAATGCCGGCCAGGGATACCGCTGTGAATCAGCTGGCCTGGGGCATCTCGCCACGGGCCAGGCGCTTGTTGATGTCCTCGATCACCGCCGGCAGCTCGGCGATGGTGTCGATCAGGTAGTGCGGGCGGGAGGGTTCGAACATCTGGCCGATGCGCGCGCGCTCGGCGTCGAGCTTGTCCGCCGGCAGGGCCTTGAACTGCTCGTACGTCAGGCCAAGGGCGTTGCCCGAGCAGGTCAGGGCCACGGTCCACATGCCGGCGCTGCGGCCTTCGAGGATGCCCGGCCAGGTGTCGTCCACCTTCACGCAGGCGGCCACGTCGTCGATGCCCAGGGCAATCACGTTGGCCAGGGACTGCGCCGGGTATGGGCGGCCGTTGGGCACTTCGTCGGTGGCGACAACGTGGTCCGGCACGTAGCCGTTCTCCCGGGCCATTTCCACCACCTTGGCCATCACTACCGCCGGGTAGCCGGAACAGGTGCCGATCTTCAGGCCGTCTTCCCGCAGTGTGGCGATGGCCTCCAGTGCGCCGGGGATCAGCGCCGAGTGCAGGCCGATCTTCTCGATCTGCAGCGGCATGAAGCGTTCGTAGATGGCGGTGACGTCGTCGTCGCTCGGCAGGCGGCCGAAGGCGGCGCGGTAGCGTTCGCCGATGGCCGGGATGTCGCAGAGGGTGCGGATGTGATCCCACTTGCCCATGCCCATGGGGCCACGGGCTTCTTCCAGGGACACGGCGACGCCGAACTCGGCGAAGGCCTCGACGAAGATCTGGGTCGGCGCGAAGGAACCGAAGTCGACGACGGTACCGGCCCAGTCGAGGATCACGGCTTTCAGGTGGGTGGGTTGCTGGTAATTCATGGTGGATCTCCAGTTCAGGGATGAGAGGGGCCGCTCCTCGCGATATGAGGAGTCCGGCTGGATGGCTGAGGGTCAGGTTGAATCAGGGTGGTGGTGCGGGCGGCTGCGCGCAGGAGTCGAACAGTTCGCCGATGATTGGCCGATTGCGGCGGATCGCCAGGCAGCAGAGGTAGTAATCGATGTGGAAGGGATGGTCGACGAAGGTGATCGGCCGGGTGCCGGGCAGCTCGGCGTACTCAACGGCGGAGACGAAACCGATGCCTATCCCCTGGGCGATGGCGTGCACGATCGCTTCGCGACTGTTGAGTTGCATCACGCAGTTGAGTTCGACGTCCAGCTGCCGGCAGCCCTCCTCGACCAGTTGCCGGGTTCTCGAACTGCTCTCGCGAAGGACCAGTTTCTCCTGGCCGATCTCCCGCGCATGGACTTCGCTCTGGCGGGTCCAGGGATGGTCGTCGCGGACCACCGCGATGATCGGATAACTGCGGTAGAGCTGGGTGCTGAGGCGGTGGTCGAACTCCGACAGGGCCAGGATGGCGACATCGATATCGAAGTTGTACAGCCGCTCCAGCGTGTCGCTTTCGGTGTTGAAGGAGGTTTCCAGCTCGATGTGCGGATAACGCTGCATCAGCTGGTAGGTCAGGTTCATCGCGACCGGCGGCGATACCGCGCCGAGGCGCAGCATGCCGGCCTTGCGCTGCTTGAAGCTCTGCAGCAGTTGCACCGCCTCGTCCTCCTGGCCGAACAGCCCCTGGGTGATCGCGTAGAGCTCGTGGCCCGCGGCGCTCAGTTCGATGAAGCGCCCACGGCGGTGAAAGAGTTCCACGGAGAACTGCTTCTCCAGCGAGCCGACCTGCTCGCTCACCGTGGGCTGGCCAACGCACAGGTACTCCGCCGCAAGTGTGAAGCTGCCCGTTCTGGCTACGGCATGAAAGGAGCGGAGCCACTTGTGGTACTGGTACATGAGGAGTCCCGGTCGTTGGCCAATGGGTGGATGTGAAGGTCAGCGTCGCACGAACAGCGCGACCAGGGCGCTGCTGAGGCAGGCACCGGTAACCACGACGAAGATAAGCGAGGTATTGCCGCTGATGTCCAACAGACGCCCGATCAGCGGCTCGGCGAGGCCCGCGAACAGGTAGGACGAGAAGTTCATCACACCGGTTGCCGTGCCGGCCCGCTTCGCGCCGACCAGGTCCGGGCACAGCGCCCAGAAGCTCGACGCCGGGCCGTAGACGAAGAACCCGCAGAGGAACAGCGCCACCAGGCCGATGGTGCTATGGGCCGGCAGGCTCCACATCCACAGGCTGGTGGCAGCGCCGAGGACCATGTAGAGCATGATCGCCAGATAGCGCTTGGAGCCGAACAGCTTGTCCGAGACCCAGCCGTTGCTCAGCGCACCCACCGCCATGCCCACCGGCAGCGCCACGGTGATCCACTTGGGATCGAGCCAGCCGTCGCCGCCACTCTTCCAGTCGGCGCCGAGGAAGTGCACCGGCACCCAGACGATCAGGCCGTAGCGGGCGGCATTCTGGAAGCCCAGGGAGATGGCCGCGATGATCAGCTTGGTATTTTTCAGTACCGCCTTGTAGCGCTGCCCGGAGGTTTCCACCTCGCCCTGCGCCGCTTCCTGCCCCTTGTCGTTGGCGTTCGCCACCCCGGTATCGGCCAGCGGTTCGAACCCCAGGTCCTGGGGCCGCTCGCGGGCGATCAGGAAGAACAGGATGCCGCCAGCCAGCATCAGCAGCACTGGCAGACGGAAGATCCAGCGCCACTCCAGTTGCAGCACTTCGAGCACGACGATGGAGGTGACGTAGGAGAGAATCGAGGCACAGCCTGCGGCGAACACATAGAAGCCGTAGACCTTGCCGCGCTCCGACACGCCCCACCAGTTCGACAGCAGGCGGCTACCTGGCGCCCAGCCAAGGGCCTGGAAGTAGCCGTTGATGCCCCAGGGCAGGATCAGGCTCATGAAGCCGCCGGCGAAGCTGGTGAGCCAGTTGGCGCCGCAGGACAGCACGGCGCCCAGGCTCATGATGCGACGGCCGCCGAACTTGTCGGCGAGGTTGCCGTTGATGGCCTGGCCGATGGCGTAGGTCCAGAGCATGGCGGTGGATACCCAGCCAAGGGTTTCCTTGCTGAGGCCGAATTCGGCCTGCATGCCGGGGATGGCGAAACCGAAGGTCTGCCGGCCGGTGTAGAAGAACAGGTAGCAGAACATCGCCGCCAGCAGCATCCGCCACTGGGCGACGCGGAACGAGGGAGCATGGGGTACGGCCAGGCCGGACAGGGTCTCTGCACGATTCATGAGTTTTTCCTTCTTGTACGTTCCCACCGGCCAAGGCCAGTGGGTGCACTCTTTTATGGTGCAACAGGAAAGGTCCGCGGCGGCAGCCGCGGCCGGGTACGGGGCGGCAGCTCTTTAAGCGGCTCGCGAGCCGATGAAGTTCCTGCCTCGTGCGCCCTGCATGGCGAACTCGATGATCGCCTCGGCTTCCTTGGCTGTCACGCCGTAGTCGCCGAACTCGGTCTTCACGTCGAGGCTATGGAGAAATTCCCGCAGGCGCGCCTGGGCCTTGTGCAGGTCCGGCCCGAACACCCGTTGCAGGGTGCGATCGCGCGCCTCGTCGCGGCCCCAGGCCAGGCCAAGCACCAGCGGCAGGGTGAAGGAGCAGGCAATGCCATGGGGCAGCCCGTAGCGCAGGGTCATTTCGTAGGAAATCGAGTGCGCCAGCGCGGTCTTGGTGTTGGAGAAGGCCATGCCGGCCTTGAGTGCGGCCTGGGCCATGCGCGAGCGCAATTCCCGATTGCCGAGGTCGCGGCGCAACTTCGGCAGGCAATCGAGGATGTCTTCGATGGCGGAAATCGCGAAGGTGTCGGAGATCGGGTTGGCGTTGACGTTCCAGATCGATTCCAGGGCGTGGGACAGCGCATCCAGCCCGGTGGAAACGGTGACGCCGGCTGGCACCGTCATCATCAGTTCCGGATCGACGATGGCCACCTTCGGCCAGGTGCAGTCCAGGTGCAGGGAGTACTTCTTCTGGCCGGCGGTATCCCAGATGGTCGCCCAGGGGGTCACTTCACTGCCGGTACCGGCGGTGGTGGGTGCGGCGATCAGCGTCTTGGCGCGGGCCGGCACGAAGGGTCGGCCGCTGGAGAGCAGTTCCAGCAGGTCGTCGAAGCTACCGGACTCGGTGCCGACGATCAGCGCCTTGGCGGTGTCGATGGCGCTGCCGCCACCCACCGCGATCACGGTCTGGCAATCCGCCGCCTCGCGCCAGAAGCGCTCGTAGGTGTCGCGCAGCTGGGCGACATCCGGGTTGGGCTGGACATCCTCCACCACATGCACCAGGCGCTCACCGAGCAGGAGCTGCAGGCGGTTCAGCAATCCCAGGGCGCGGGCTTCGGGAAAGATCACCAGGGCGACGTCCTGGTTGGCGGTGAGGGACGCAAGCTCACGGAGGCTGCCACAGCCGAAACGCGTATCGACCGGATTATGGAAACGGGCAGTCATGATGGCTCCTTTGTTGTTGTTGTCGGAAGGTGGGCGCATGGTCAGCCCTGCCCGACAACGGCTCAAATCGATTAATCGAAGGTCGGCATCGGGCTAACCGATACAGGCGCCCAGGCCTTGGCCCGCCGCGCCGGAGTCGAGCCGGGCGGCGTGCGAAGGACCTGACCACCGCCTTGGTGGCCGCATGGACGTCGTGCCCTTCCAACGCCGTGAAAGGCGCAATCGACGGCGCCGGGACGATGGAAATGGGGCTGGCGAGCGCCCATGAAAAAACCCCGAAGGGTGCGAGACACTTCGGGGTTGGGGTGGGGCCTGGAGCGCAGGCCCGGGGTGGGTCAGGCCACGACCGGGATCAGCGGGTCGGCGGCTGCCAGGGCTTCGGCGCGGTTGGCCGCCGGCGGGTAGATCCACTGGGTGTTGATCTGGGTCTTGATCTGCTTGCCTTCGTCGCGGAGGAACTTGACCTGGCGGTCCCAGCCCTCGGTGAACAAGGCGCCCCAGGCGCCCAGGTCCAGGCAGGTCACGTACTTGGGCTGGCTGTAGGCGATCGGCTCGACGCCGAGCAGGCTGGCCGCCACGTTGTTGCCGGCCGAACGCCCCAGGGCGATGGCGTGCTGGCAGGTCATCAGGGCGTAGTTGCCGTCTTCGTCCACCGCGGCGTAGGCGACGTCACCGGTGGCGAACACATCGTCCTGGCCAATCACCTGGAGGTTGCGGTCGACGTGCAGGCGGCCCTGGGCATCACGCTCGGCCGGCACCTGCTCGGTCAGCGAGCTGGCGCGCACACCGGCGGTCCAGATGACGGTACGGGCGTCGATGCGCTGGCCATCGGCCAGGGTGACGCCTTCCGCGTCTACCGATGCCACCGTGCTGTTGAGTCGCCACTGGACGCCGAGTTCGCTGGAGGCTTCGGCGATCAGTTCACGGGGGCCCTCGCCCAGCGCGGCGCCGATTTCGCTGCCGCGATCCACCACGATCACCTGTACATCCGCGTTTTCGCCCAGGACCTCCCGCAGGCGTGCGGGCATCTCGGTGGCGGTCTCGATTCCGGTGAAACCGCCGCCGGCCACTACCACGGTGTTACGGGCGCTGGATTCGGGCAGCTTGTCGAGGGACTTGATGTGCTGCTCCAGGCGTACGGCTTCTTCGATGGCGTCGACGTCGAAGGCGTGTTCGATGCCTTCCAGGCGCGGGCGGGCCACCTTGCTGCCACTGGCCAGGACCAGGCGGTCGTAGTTCAGGGTGGCGCTGTTGCCGTGCTCGTCGCGGTAGTCGACCTGCTTGCCGGCGACGTCGATGCGCTCGGCCAGGCCCTTGATGAAGGTCACGCCCACGGCGTCGAACAGGGCGTCGAGCGGCGCGGCCATGTTGTGCACGTTCGGCTCGTAGAAGCGCGGACGGATGCGCAGTTCGGCCTGGGGAGCGAGCACCGCTACCTCGGTGTCGGTATGGCCGTGCAGGTCCAGCAGGCGAGCGGCGCTGAGCGCGCTCCACATACCACCAAAGCCGGCACCGACGATCAGAATGCGTTGTTTCATGTGTATCTCCAGCGAGGAAAGGTTGTTGTGTTTGAACGAGCTCGCACGGGCATCGACGCTTGGCTCCGGCGATGGTGAGGGCCTCCCCATCTCGTAACTGCGACTATATTGATCTCAGTTACATCGAGCAAGCTTTTTCTCGAGCAAACTCCGACCGTCCATCACCAGGGTACCTCCGTAGCCCGATCACTTTTTGTTGCTATATGGAAGGGAAGCCATCTGGGAATGGCCAGCAATGGGGCCTCCGCCCATCGCCTGGCGGGCGCTAGACCTTGCGAGCATGCACCGCACAACCCAAACTAATGCGACACATACAGTCGGAGTTATCCATGTCTCTCTATAGCTCGGGAGTGGAATACGGCATCCATTGCCTGCTCTACCTGGTGGATGAACGGGGCGATGGCCGCGAATCCAGCGTGCGCACCCTCGCGGAACTGCAAGGCGTACCCCAGGAACTGCTGGCCAAGGTCTTCACCAAGCTGGCGAAGGCCCAGCTGGTGGTCGCCACCGAAGGCGTGCGTGGCGGGTTCAGGCTGGCCAGGCCGGCCGAGGAGATCAGCGTGCTGGACATAGTCCGGGCCATCGACGGCGACAAGCCGATCTTCGAGTGCCGGGATATTCGCGGACGCTGTGCGGTGTTCGACGGCTCGCCGCCGGACTGGGCCATCAGCGGCACCTGCGCGATTCACGCGGTGATGCTGACGGCGCAAAAGCGCATGGAAGAAGCCCTGGCCCAGCAGACCATCCTCGACCTGGTACGCCGGGTGGGCCGCAAGGCGCCGGCGGAGTTCGGCGAGCAGGTAGTGCGCTGGATCGATGCACGCCGCGAGGGTACGGCGCGGGCCGGCGGCGCGGATTGAGTGGCAGCAGGGTCAGATCAGTCCCTGGGTCAGCGCCTTGAGCGTGGCGGCGGCACGGGTGGAGCACCCGAGCTTGCGGAACACGCTTTCCACATGGGTGCGCACCGTGCTCGGGCTGATGCCGAGGTCTCGCGCCACTTCCTTGTTGCTGGCCCCTGTGCTGATGCGCCGGAGGATTTCCGTCTCGCGCTCGGACAACGGGCCACTCGCCACCTTGCCGAGCGCTGCGGAACCTTCGCCGCGAGCGGCAGCGATCACCGCCTGGCAGGCGCGGGGGCAGAAGCGCCCCTGCCCCGCCTCGGCCTCCAGCAGGCGCGCGGCCTCGTCCGCGCTGAAGGCCGGGCGCCAGGGCCGCTCGGCGCGTAGCGCCTGCCAGGCCAGCGCCGCCGCCAGCAAGCGGTGTTCGGCCTGCAGCGCGTCAGCTTCGAACGCGCGGAAATAGCCGCTGCCGTCCAGACGTTCGTAGGCATGGGCAGCCAATTGGCCTGGCGCCTTGAGGGCGTCGATCTGCCCGGACGCGCGCAGGGTCCAGTAGGGCACCAGCCGCACCTGCTCCTGGTCTCCGGCGAGCAGCGGCCCCGGCGTGCTCCAGATGCGGTTGGGCACCGCCGCGCGGCCGATGCCATGGATGAGCGCCGCCCGTCCCAGCTGCTCGACACTGTGCAGCGGCAGGCCACAGAGCCTGGCGGCCTGGCGCACCAGCTCGGCCGCCTGGCGCGAGTAGCCGGCGAGCCAGGGCAACTTGAGATCGATCACGTCGCCCACCAGCGTCAGTGCAACCTGCGCATCCGCGGCACCTACCGCCGGCGCGCGGTCCTCGGGCTGCCGCAGGCTTTCCAGCCAGTCACCGGCGTTGCGCGCCAAGAGTGCCGTCCAACTGGCCGGATAGCGGCGGTCGCCCTGGCTGGCGATCCATTCCAGGGCCGCCTCCAGCCCATGGACCCGCGAGAGGATCTCCAGGTCGCCGGCCAGCACCACCTGGTAGACCACCTCCGGCACCTCGGGATGGCCCAGGCCAAGGGGCCTGCCCTGGCCGTCGAACTGCTCGAAGATATGGCGCAGCCCCATCTCCACCTCCGCCGCCAGGCCGAGGGTGCGAGCGATATCCCCGGACACCTCGCAATGCACCTGGGCCAACGGCGTGGAGCGACGCATGGCGCGCAGGCCGGCCGCGCCCAGGGTCTGGCTGAGCATGGCGTTGCGGCCGCCGACATCGTCCCCCAGCAAACGCATGAAGCCTTCGGCGTTGGCCGTGCAGCCCGACCAGCGCAACAGCGCCACCTGCCCCGCCACCTCCGCCTCGCCGCCACAGGCCTGCGCCAGCAGCCGCGCCAGGCGCGCGGTGCGGCGGGACTGGTCGAACGGCTGGCCCATGCTCAGGTCGCCCACCATGGACAGGGCCAGGATGGCGTCTTGCACCGCGACGCGATCGGATTCGCTCATGTTGCTCTCCAGGGACTCCCATGCATTCTCGCCGGCCGGCCTCGGATAAACGACCGATACCGGCACAGTCGGACAATCCCGACACTGGGCTCTCCCAAAACAGGAGATCCAACCATGACCAAACCCAAGGCCCTCGCCCTGGCCCTCGCCGCGACCACCTCGCTCTTCACCCTCGGCAGCCAGGCGGCGAACCCGCAACCTTCCGTGGTGATAGTCCACGGCGCCTTCGCCGACGGCTCCGACTGGGCCAAGGTGGTGCCGCTGCTGCAGGACAAGGGCATCAAGGTGACCGTGGTGCAGAACCCGCTCACCTCCCTGGCCGACGACGTGGCCGCCACCCAGCGCGTGCTGAACAACCAGGATGGCGAGGTAGTGCTGGTGGGGCACTCCTGGGGCGGCACGGTAATCAGCCAGGCCGGCACTGACAAGAAGGTCCGCAGCCTGGTCTATGTCGCCGCCTTCGCTCCCGACGCCGGGCAGAACACCAAGACTAGCCAGGCTGGCTTCCCCACCCCGCCCGGCGTGAGCCAGATCGCCGCCGACAAGAACGGCTTCCTCTACATGACGCCCCAGGGCATGGCCACCGACTTCGCCCAGGACCTGTCCCGCCAGCAGACTGCCGTGATGACCGCGACCCAGGGTCCGATCCGCGCCGCGGCCTTCGACGACAAGACCAGCGCCGCCGCCTGGCAGGCCAAGCCGTCCTGGTACATCGTGAGCAGCCAGGACCGCATGATCCAGCCCGACCTGCAGCGCGCCTTCGCCAAGAAGATCGGCGCCCACACCCGCGAGCTGGACGCCAGCCACGTGCCGCAGCAGTCGCGCCCGGCCGAGGTGGCCAAGGTGATCATCGACGCGGTTCAGGGCGACAACTGAGTACCGTCGGCGCGGCCGCATCGCGCTGCGGCCGCGCCGAGGTCCGGGGAAGACCCGCTTGGCACCGGGAGCGAACGCCCTGTGACGGGAGACGGAAGCGAAGGCCTCGCCAGCGACTGGCCGATTCGCCCTCCTTTCCGTAAAATTCGCCCCCTTTCTCGCCATCCCCGGGCCGGCGTCGCTGGCCTGCACCTCAGGTACGACATGAAACCAGCCCGTCTGCGCGCCGACATCCTGGCCGGACTCACCACGTCCTTCGCCCTCGTTCCCGAATGCATCGCCTTTGCCCTGGTGGCCCACCTCAATCCGCTGATGGGCCTGTATGGCGCCTTCATCATCTGCACCCTCACGGCATTGTTCGGCGGCCGCCCCGGCATGGTGTCCGGCGCGGCGGGCTCGATGGCGGTGGTGATCGTGGCGCTGGTGGTGCAGCACGGGGTCGAGTACCTGCTGGCCACCGTTTTGCTGGGCGGGTTGATCATGATCGCCTTCGGCGTGTTGCGTCTGGGCAAGCTGGTGCGCATGGTGCCGTACCCGGTGATGCTCGGCTTCGTCAACGGCCTGGCGATCATCATCGCCCTGGCCCAGCTGGAGCATTTCAAGACCGGTGAGGAGTGGCTCAGCGGCACGCCGCTATACCTGATGCTGGGGCTGGTGGCGCTGACCATGGCCGTGGTCTACCTGCTACCGCGCCTGACCCGCACGGTGCCGCCGGCCCTGGTGGCGATCCTCGGTGTCGGCCTTGCGGTCTACCTGCTCGGCCTGCCGACCCGCACCCTTGGCGACATGGCCCACATCGCCGGCGGCCTGCCGGCCCTGTCCCTGCCGGAAGTGCCCTGGACCCTGGAAACCCTGAAGATCATCGCGCCCTACGCGGTGCTGATGGCCATGGTGGGCCTGCTGGAAACCCTGCTGACCCTCAACCTCACCGACGAGATCACCGAGAGCCGTGGCTACCCGGACCGCGAATGCGTGGCCCTGGGCGCGGCCAATATCGTCTCCGGTGCCTTCGGCGGCATGGGCGGTTGCGCCATGATCGGCCAGACCGTGATCAACCTCAGCTCCGGTGGCCGTGGCCGGCTCTCGGGCGTGGTGGCCGGGGTCATGATCCTGCTGTTCGTGCTGTTCCTCTCGCCGCTGATCGAGCGCATCCCTCTGGCCGCGCTGGTGGGCGTGATGTTCGTGGTGGCGCAGCAGACCTTCGCCTGGGGCTCGCTGCGGGTGGCCGGCAAGGTGCCGCTGAACGACGTGCTGGTAATCGCGGCGGTGACCGTGATCACCGTGTTCACCGACCTGGCAACCGCCGTGCTCTGCGGCATCGTCATCGCCGCCCTGAACTTCGCCTGGCACCACGCCCGCGAGCTCTACGCCGACAGCCATGTGGAAGCCGACGGCAGCAAGCTGTACCGGCTGCACGGCACGCTGTTCTTCGCCTCCTCCACCCCCTTCCTCAACCAGTTCGACCCGGCCGGCGACCCCGCCCAGGTAACCCTGGACTGCCGCCACCTGAGCTTCGTCGACTACTCGGCCATCGCCGCGCTGAAGACCCTGCGCGAGCGCTACGCCAAGGCCGGCAAACACCTGCGGGTGGTGCACCTTTCCGAGCGTTGCAAGAAGCTGCTCAAGCGTGCCGGGGAACAGCACTAGCGGACGTGGGATCATCCGCTGGAAAGCTTGGTATCCTGCCGCCGGGCCAACTGTGATGGGGGGAATCGTGTTTTCACTGAAGCGCAAGGGCGATTACCGCCTGCAGCTGACTCGCACATTGAAAAAACCCGGCCGGCACCAGGTCGAGCTGTATCTGTTCACCCCTCACGAAAGCAACTTTTCCGCCAGGACCCTGGCCGAGGAACAGTTCTTCTTCGGCGCCCTGACGCACCGCTTCGGCCTGCTGGGCCTGCCCGCCAAGGACCGCGCCAGCAAGGCCGAAAACACCGCGTTCTCGCTGCTCTCGCCCCACTTCGAGATCATGTACGGGTCCTGGTTTTTCCAGTACCAGGCCTCGATGGACCGCTTACGCCAGCAATTGCAGAATTCGGGGGCCACGGCGGAACCGATCGGCCGCGCCCTGCGCCTCAGCCAGAACTTTGCGCAACGCTTGCGCAAGTCCACGCCCCAGCAAAGCAAGCAGCTGCGCTACTTCCGCCAGATGGACGTCTATTTCTCCTGGTATGCCGAGCAGTTTCTGCTGGAAAGCCAGGCCCTGGACGGCTTCGCCAACCTGGACGAGGAACTCAGGCAGTCGATGGCCGACTTCCTGCGCCAGGAATTCAAGCACCGCAAGGAGCGCGGGTACCTGAGCGACTTCCACGGCACGCCGACCCGCGTCTGGAACCGCATGAGCCTGTATCACCGGCTGCTGGAGTATCCGGTGCTGCTGCGCTCGCGGATCACCGAGCTGGGCCCGGGAACCCATAAGCTGGTCAAGGCGGCGTCCACCACGCTGGTGATGTCGATTTTCACCTACTTCCTGTTCAACGCCCGCGACGCCAGCCAGAAGCTGTCCCTCGCCCTGTTGCTGGGCATCGCGCTGATCTACGCCCTCCGCGACCTGCTGCGCGACGACATGATCAGTGCCATTACCCGCTGGATGCGCAAGGGCAAGCCGCGCTGGAAGATCCGCCTGCTGATGCCCTATACGAAGAAGCTGATGGCCCAGCAACTGGTCTGGCTGGACTACCGGAAACTCCCCGAGCTAACCCGGCAGGTACTGGAACACTCCGGCAAGTGGGCCAGCAACGAAGAGCGGCAGATCATCTGCTACCGCTCGCGGCTCACGCTCGAGAAAGCGGCGCTGGAGCAGGACGAGATCCAGGAGCGCCTGACCCTGGACTGCGAACGGCTCTGCGAGATGATCCTGGCCAGCAAGCGCCAACTGTTCGTCTGTGCCGACGAGGCCGAACCGTTCGCCTCCATCCAGGCGCATCCCATCGAGCGGCAGCACGATTACAACCTGCTGCTGGTGCATACCGAACCCGGCCAGTCCCATTCCTCCGCACAGCGCTGGCGTCTACGGCTGGGCACCAAGGGCATCGTGCAATGCGAGGCCAAGAAAACCCACTGGCCCGAGCCACCGGAAGCACAGACCACCAGCTGGCGCCAGCGCCTGGCCGGCTGGTGGCGGCGCGACTGAACCTGGCCGCTGCTGGTCTGGCGAGCTGGCGTGCCAGGCGGTTCTGCGCTGCAGTTAGTTCGAGAGCAAGGCGCAAATCTGCCGGGAGGTCGCCATGGCCATTCAACTCGATCACCTGATGGTGCCGGCCCGCGACAAACTGCGCTCGGCCAGGATGCTGGCGGAACTGCTCGGCGTGCCCTGGTCGGAAACCGGCATCGGGCCCTTCGCGCCGGTATACCTGAACGACGGGCTGACCCTGGATTTCGATGAATGGGGCGAGCCCTTCCCGTTGATCCATTTCTGCTTCCGGGTGGGTGTCGAGGACTTCGACGCCATCCTCGGCCGTCTCCAGGCGGCGGACATTCCCTACCGCAGCGCGGTGCACGGCCCCGTCGACCACCAGGTGGACCGCAGCCACGGCGGTGCGATTGTCTACTGGAACGAGCCGGACGGGCACCAGTGGGAAATGCTCACCCAGAGCTACGCGCGCAAGGCATGACACCCATCGCGATGCCCCCCGTAGGATGGGTCGGGCGGCGTTCCGCGAGGTACGAAACCCATGCTGCCCGTGGCAGAGCTGATGGGTATCGCTTCGCTCAAGCGGAACGCCGCCCGCCACATCCTACGAATCCTGCGCCGCCACCTTGAAGCTCAGGCACACGCGGGTGCCCTGGTGCTCGCGGCTGCTCAGGCTGGCCTTGCCGCCGAAGCGTTCCATGATCTGCTTGACCATGATCAGGCCGATGCCCAGCCCGCCCTGCTTGGTGGTGTAGAAGGACTTGAAGGCCATCATTTCCTGCTGCCGCGACATGCCCTTGCCGGTGTCCTCGATGGCCAGGTGCAGCCATTGGCCGCCGGCGTCGGGCGTTGCCGTGATGCTCAGGCAGCCACCCCCGGGCATGGCCTCGATGGCATTGGCGATCACGCTGTTGAGCACCTGCGCCAGCAGCAGCTGATGGCTGACCACGGCGGGCGCCTCGGCGTCGCTGCACACCACCTGGATGTTCGACCTGGCCAGCTGCTGGTCGAAGTTGGCCAGGCTGGCGCGCACCGCTTCCATGGGTTCGACCTTCTCCGAGTCGCCCTGCAGGGGGCGCAGGCAGAGCAGCAGGTCGCGCACCCAGGCGGACATGCGGTCGACCTGGGTGATGATGTCGTCGATGCACTTGCGCGCCTGCGGCCCCTCCATTTCCTGCGCCAGCTCGGCACTGGAACGGATCGACGCCAGCGGGTTGCGCAGGCTGTGGGCCACGGCCGAGGACATTTCCCCCAACCCCACATAGGTGCTGTTGGCCACCAGTTGCGCCTGCTGCGCCGCCAGCAGCCTCGATGCGCGCCGCACTATCCAGTACAGGCCGAAGTACATCAGCAGACCGCCGATCACGGTGGCCAGCCAGATCATCCGGTAGCCGCGGTTGACCCGGTCGATCAGGTCCACCGGCTCCTTGTAGATCTCCACCATGGCCTTGACCTGGCCCTGTTCGTCGGTGAGCGGGATGTAGTTCTCGATGAAGAACATCTTCGGTGGGCGGAGGAACTTCTGCTCCACCCGGCCCTCCTCCACGTCCTGGTACTCGGCGGAAATCCGACCGCCGGACTCGAAGGCCTCGTCCAACGCCTCGTCGTCGTCGATCTGCTGCCCCACCAGCTCGGGGTTGGTGGACCAGATCACCTTGCGGTCCGGGGAAAAGATGGTGGCCAGCAGGGAGTCCGGCACATGGGAAAGGTGGTCGAGGAACTCCGATCGAGCGCGCTCGCGGCTCGCCGCCGCATCCTTGGTGAGCATGCCGTAGTGATGGGGCACCAGCACGTCGCCCATGTCCATGCCTTCCAGGCCGTGGTGGCGCATCTCGCCCAGGGCCAGGGTCTGGATGAACTGCGCCGAGAGCATGGCATCGCGCTCCAGGCTCTCGCTCACCAGAAAGCGCGTGGACACCGTGCCTATGCCGATGGCCACGGTCCCGATGATGACCAGGCTGAGCAGTGAGAACCAGCGCAACAGGTTGAACTGCCCCGCCGGCGCCATGCCCCCATTCCCCGCCTCCAACTCCCGCTTGCCCAGGATTGCCGCCACGTCCATCTGGATTCCCCCCCCGAAACCGTCCATCCAGACTTATAGCAGCCGCCGGGCGATCCACGCGCCCGGGCGGCCACGACAAGTGGCGTTACATCTGCGGGCACTCACCCGATGGAAGGCCCACGCAGGGTCACGTGTCATGGACTAGGGTAGAAACTGTCCCCTTGCAGAGGACAGTTGGAGTCGCCACGGTCGCAACCTCCCCCCGTAGTTGCGCCGTGGCGACCTTTTTTTGCGCGCGAGAACAGGCGGGCGCTAGGCCCGCTTCACCGCCTGCAAGGTGTAGCTCAGCGGCAACCGCCAGCGGTCCTTCGCCAGGCGCCACTCCCCTGCCCCGTCCACCACCATTCGCCCCGGCAAGGCTTCCCAGGGCAGGCTGTCGTGCTCCTCCAGGGCGCTGAGTTGCAGGCCATGTCGGAACAACGCCGAAACGATCTCACCCAGGCCATGGTTCCACTCATAGGTGCGGGTGGCGGTCAGTGGCGTATCGGTGTCCACGTAGGTGCGGTCGTCATCCCAGGCCACGGGCTCGGCGCATTCGAAATAGGGGTACTCGATCACCAGGCCATCTTCCCGCGCCTCGTTCACCGCCAGGAGCATCGGGTGCCCTTCGCGAATGAACAGCCGCCCTCCCGGCTTCAGCAAGGCGGCAACCACCCGGGCCCAGTCGTCGATGCGCGGTAGCCAGATGAGCGCGCCGATGCCGGTGTAGACGAAGTCGAAGGCGCCGGCCGGCAGCACCTGGTCGGCGGCGTACAGGTCCGATTCCACGTAGCTGATCTCCGCCCCGCAGCGCTGCGCCAGCAAACGCGCCTGCTCCAGCGATGCCGGCGAGAAATCGAGGCCGCTCATCCGCGCGCCAAGACGGGCGAGGGACAAGGTGTCGGTGCCGATGTGGCATTGCAGGTGCACGCCCCGCAGGCCAGCGATGCCGCCCAGGCGCGGCAGGTCGAAACGCACCACATCCGAGAGGTACGCGGGATCGCTGACGAAGGCTTCGGCGCCGTAGCCACGGGAGGCCGCATGCAGGGGGGCGCGCTGGTCCCAGTTGGCCTTGTTCTGGCGCAGGTAATCACTCATGGGGCAGGACTCCTTTCATGCCGAAGAGAAGCGCGAGACGTTACCCCTGGCCCCCAATACCGTCTACAGGTTCTGCACGATCAACTGCACGCCGGTCACCAGCAGCCCGGCCCAGGCGATGCGGTAGAACCAGGTATGGTTGACCCGCCCCTGCAGCCAGATACCCAGCCACACCCCGATCACCACGATGGGCGCCAGCGCCAGACTGGCGGTCAGGCTGCTGGCGCTGAACTGCCCGAGCAGCGCATAGGGCACCAGCTTGATGGCGTTGGTCAGCAGGAAGAAGCAGTTGACCGTGGCGACGTAGCGCACCTTGTCCATCTGCTGCGGCAGCAGGTACATCATGATGGGTGGCCCGCCGGCATGGGCGACGAAACTGGTGAAGCCGGCGATGCCCGACAGCAGCGTGCCCTTGCCCAGCCTGGGGCTGCTGGGCGCCTGCTTGGCGGCGGCGTTGAGCACGTTGAGCAGGAAGAAGGCGATGGCGATGCCGCCGATCATCAGGCCGATCATTCGCTCGCTGAGCAGGCCGAAGCTCAGGGTGCCGATCAGCACGCCCAGCAGCGCGCCGGGCAGCATGATCTTCAGGTTGGCCAGGTCCCACTTGCCGTAGAAACGGCGCAGCCCGGTGATATCGGCCATGCAGAGGATCGGCAGCATGATGGCCGCCGCCTGGGTGGGCGGCATCATCAGCGCCAGCAATGGCACCGCGATACCGCCCAGGGCGCCACCGAAGCCCCCCTTGGAAATGCCCGTGAGCAGGACGGCGGGAATGCCCAGGAGAAACAGCTCGGTAAACGACATGGAATGTCCCGCTCGGTTGGCTCGGCGCAAAGGGGCGCCATTATGACGGGGTCCGCCAGCCAGGGCGATGGAGCTTGCGGGGCTGTTTCGCGCTGGCCTTGGCCCTGCAATCAGGGCGATGATCGACGGCGCGACTCCCCCTGCAAAGAGAACCCCAATGGTCACCTGCTACCTGAACTACGTCCTCGATCCCTACAAGCTCAAGGAGTTCGAACACTACGCCAAGCTCTGGATTCCCCTGGTGGAGAAGTTCGGCGGCCAGCACCACGGCTACTTCCTGCCGTCCGAAGGCGCCAACAACATCGCCCTGGCCCTGTTCAGCTTCCCCAGCCTCGCCGAGTACGAGCGCTACCGCCAGGACTCGATGAAGGACCCCGCCTGCATCAAAGCCTTCCAGTACGCGGAAGAGACCCGTTGCATCATCAGCTACGAGCGCAGCTTCTTCCGCCCGGTATTCGGCGCGGCCAGCTGATTGCGCAGCGGCGGCTTCAGGCGGCTCGCTAGCGGGCCGCTTCGAAGATCGCCAGCAGATCCCGCGCGGTGCTGTCCAGGTAGTCCCCCGCGCGATAGGCCGGTTTCAAGGCATCGCCACCCTCGATCACGTCCCGGGGCCGCTCGACGAACCGGCCCGCCAGCTGGAAGTCGGCGTCCAGCACCGCCACCAGCGGAATCGGGATGCGCTCCAGGCCCAGGCGCTCCTTCAGCTCATCCTCGGCACGGCCCTTGGTGATGATCGCCAGCGCGATGCGCGGCTGCGCGCGCCGCAGGTGATCCATGACGGCAATGTTGATCTGGCAGTCCGGGCACCACATTTCGCCCGCCACCAGCAATTGGTAGCTGCCCTCCAGGGCTTGCAGGCGTTGCCAGGTGCCTTGGCTGATCGCGCCGGGCTCGGCCAGCTTGCGCTGCACGGCCCGCACCGCCTCGATTTCCACCGGCAGCCCGTGGGCGACGAAAGCCTCGAAGCTTTCACCGATGGCGAAGAGTTCGTCGTAAGTGGCCATGGGGATTCCTCGATTGGCTAAGGCTGGCGGGGCTCAGCCCTGGCGCATCTGAATGAACAGGGCTTCGACCTTTTCCCGGGCCCAGGGCGTCTTGCGCAGGAAGCTCAGGCTGGACTTGATGCTGGGGTCGCTCTTGAAGCAGCGGATATCGATGCGCTTGGCCAGCCCGTCCCAGCCGTAGTGGTCCACCAGTTCGATGAGCAGCTTTTCCAGCGTGATGCCATGCAGGGGGTCTTTCGAAGTCATGCTCATGGCCTGCCTTGATCGCGGGTTCGGAAAGAAGGCCGGCAGCTTAGAGCAGTGCTCGCCCCAAGGCCATGCCCGGTTGTGCATCCGGGCATGGCCTTGGCGGCCGGTTCCGTCAGGTCTGCACCGCCTCCGCTTCGCCAGTCGCCTCTATCGCCGCCGTCTCCGCCCTGGCCTCCGGGCTGTCGGCCGCCAGCGGCTGGCGTACCCAGGACATGAAGAGTTCATAGCCCACCGCGAGAATCACCGGGCCGATGAACAAGCCGATGATGCCGTTGGTGACCATGCCGCCCAGGGCGCCGATCAGCACCACCGGCATCGGCACCGCCACGCCACGGCCGAGCAGCATCGGTTTCAGCACGTTGTCGGACAGCCCGGCGATGAAGGTCCAGACGGCGAAGGCGATGGTGACCGCGCCGACACCCTCCTGGGCGAACACGTAGATGATCACCGGAATGGTCACCAGGGCCACCGGCAGCTGCATGATGCCGAGGATCAGCACCGCCAGCGCCAGCAACCCGGCGGCGGGCACGCCCTTGACCACCAGGCCCACGCCGATCAGCAGCATCTGGATGAACGCGATGCCCACCACGCCCTGGGCCACCGCGCGGATGGTGGCGGTGCACAGCTCGGCCAGCTCCGGGCCACGCTCGGGGCCGGAAATGCGCGTGGCAATAGCCACGGCCGTGCCTTTGCCGCCCTCGCCATTGGCCATGATCAGTCCGGCGATCAGCAGCGCGAAGATGAACACCAGCACCCCGGCACCCACCCCGGCCAGTTGCGTCAGCACCGTCTTGCTCACGTCCTTGACGTGGGGCGACACCTGCTGCCAGACCCAGCCCAGGTCGCTGGACGCGTGGGTCCAGATGCGGAACAGCGGTTCACCCACCACCGGCCACTCCTGCACGCTCACCGGTGGCGGCGGGATCTCCAGGCTGTGGCCCTGGACACTGTGCATGCTGTTCTGCACCGACTCGGCAATGGACGCGCCGAGAAAGCCGAGCGGCGTGATCAGCCCGGCCAGTCCCACCACCACCAGCAAGGTCGCCGCCCTACCCGAACGCCCACCCAGCATGGCCGCCAGCCGCTGGTTCAGCGGGTAAAGGGTGATGGCCAGGATCACCGCCCAGAGCATCACGTTCATGAAGGGCCGAAAAATCTCGAAGCACGACACCACCAGCACGGCCACCAGGGCCGCGCGAATCAACACATCCAGCAGTTCTCTCGCCCCCGTGAGCGCGATCACCCGTTTATCGCCCATCTTTCCTCTCTCCCTCGCTACCGTGCATGCTTGAGCGGCCGGGTATTCCAGCCGTCCGGTCGTCCGTCGAACGTCCGAGGGCACAAGCATGGCTGAAGAAAACGAATCCAACCGCTATTTGCGCGAAATCCGTCAATCCCCAATCTTTCGCTGGGCCCCGTGGCGTCACCCTGGTGGCGGTGCTGGGCATGCTCGGGCTGCTGTCCCTGTTGCCGGCGCGCTTCATCCTCACGGTGTACCTGATGAGCCCGGCCAAAAAGGCCACCAAGGACCAGGCCCGGAGCTGACCGCTCATCCCCCCGGCTGAACGCGTACCCGCGCCGGCCGGTCAAGTTTCCAGGGTCCGTACTAAAAGTCTCCGAGCGACGGTCAGGCAAGGCAAAAACAGGCGAAGAAGCGGAGTTTACGAGTTGTAAATGAGCATTCTGAGCCTGTTTTTAACGCAGCATCACCGAGCGCAGGTACTTTTCGTACAGAGCCTAACCAACGTGGGAGGATTCGTACCATGGACAACCAATGGCAGATCATCGGCCCGGCCTACGAACAGAACGTTCACGGCTGGGAGCGCGCGGGCTCCATCGTCAGCGGCCTGCTGATGGCCCAGCGCGGATTGCGTCGTGGCGGGCTGCGGGGCGTGCTGAATATCGGCCTGGGCAGCGCCCTGCTGCTGCGCGGCTTGACCGGCCACTGCTACGCCAAGGAAATACTGCACGACCGCCGCGAGGCACTGCTGCGTCTGCGCGCCGATCTCGAGCGCCTGCAGAACGCGGTGGACAAGCTGGCGCGGGAAAAGGCCCCGAAGGCCTGAACCGAGGTGGCGCGCTGCACTCAGCTCGCCACCTTGCAGGTCATCTGGGTGCCGTACCAGGCCACCTTGGCCTCGCCCTGGTGTTCCCAGAAGTCCACGCCATCGTTGCTGTAGTGGGCGCCGCTGGCGGCGCGCTGGATGATCGCGATCGACTGGTCGCCGGCAAAGGTGAGCACCGCCGCGTTGGGTTCGAGGTCGTTGTAGAAGACCGCGGTGAACGGCTTGCGGTTATCGCCGCAGACGAACTCCACGGGCTTGGGCGCCACCACCGCGCCGGACTCGATCTGCAATTCCACCAGCCGCATCTGGTAGCTCAGGGTCAGGCACTGGTTCTGGTCGCTGGCCTTCCAGCACTCGTCGCGGGCCTTGAGCCAGCCGCGCTGCTCGGCGCGCAGGCGCTTCTGGGTGGCCGCGTCGGTGGCCGCCAGGGACTTCTTGTAGACCTCCGCCAAGCGCCGGTCCATGGCGCTCAACTCGGCGCTCTGGCACACCTGCTTCTCGACCCCCTGGGCCTTGGCGCAATCGAAGGACGGGCCTTCATCGGCCATGGCCAGCGGGCTGGTGGCGCTGAGCGCCAGAATTAGTCCTTTCGCGGTTATCATCTCGGGCCTCCGGGCCATCCTTGGGAGCTTGGAATCGAAGTTAAGACCAAAGCCCCGGGAATTTTCCAGTTCGTTCAGGGGATTGCCCCGGGATTGCGACGTCTGGCCACAGGAGCCAATTCGCTGACGACCCCGCCGTTCGGCCCGTACCGGGATGAATTCCTGCGCCCTTGCCGTGAGTTGCACCGCGATTGGGTTTACCATTGCGGCCTTCCCCCTCCCCTGGCTGCTCCCATGACCGACCCCATCCGCTTGTCCAAACGCCTTATCGAACTCACCGGCTGCTCGCGCCGGGAAGCGGAGCTCTACATCGAGGGCGGCTGGGTGACGGTCGATGGCGAAGTGGTCGAACAAGCCCAGTTCAAGGTGGCCGACGGCCAGGTCGTGGCGCTGCTGCCAGGTGCCACGCCGGACGCCCATGAGCCCATGACGCTGCTGTTGAACCAGCCGGCCGGCCTGGACTTCGACGCCGCCCAACGCCTGCTCAGCCCGGACAGCCGCTGGCCGGACGACCGCGCCCAGGTACGCCTGCTCCGGAGCCATTTCGCCCGCCTGACCACCACCTTGGCGCTGCAGCCCGATGCCAGCGGCCTGCTGGTCCTCACCCAGGACTGGCGCACCCTGCGCAAGCTCAACGAGGACGCCAGCAAGCTGGAGCAGGAATACGTGGTGGAGGTGTCCGGCGAGATGGCGCCCAATGGCCTGGAACGCCTCAAGCGCGGCCTCGGCGACCTGCCGCCGGTGAAAGCCAGCTGGCAGAACGAGACCCACCTGCGCTTCGCCCTGAAAAACCCCCGCCCCGGGGTGATCAAGGCCTTCTGCAAGGCCGTGGGCCTCCATGTGAAGAGCATGAAGCGCATCCGCATCGGCGGCGTACCCATCGGCAAGGTGCCGGCCGGGCAGTGGCGCTACCTGGGGCAGGCGGAGCGCTTCTGACGCGGTGACCAGTTGCTCCGGCAGAGCACCGCTGGTGGATGGAAAAAGCGCCATCCACCCTACCCGACTAAATATTCCTACCCGTTTGTAGGGAACCCGCTGGCAGGCTTCATCCGGGTGGACCACGCTTCACCGGTCCACCATTCGAGGTCCGGCAAAACTCCCGTGAAACCCATCGACTCCGCCTGATGGGTTTCGTCCCTCAACCCATCCTACGACTGGCCTACGGGAATTCCTCCCGCAGGGTGGCCGAGATCCATTCCAGGAACCATTCCACATCCGCCGAGAGCGGTCCCGGCGGCGCCAGCAGCTGATAGCTCTCCAGCGGCACCTCCACCTCCAGCGCCCTTACCAGGCGGCCCTCCTCCAGCGCCTCGCGCACCAGCACCTCATTGGCCAGGGCGATGCCACGACCGTCCTCCGCCAGGGCCAGCACATGGTCGTTGCTGACGTAGAGCACATCCGCGCTGACCTGCATGTCCACGCCGACGGTGCCGAACCAGAGGTTCCACCATTCGCTGTCGTAGTGGATCAGGTCGTGCCGGGCCAGGTCTTCGACGCGTCCGATGGGGCCGCGTCGGTCCAGGTAGTCCGGTGAGCACACCGGGAACACCCGGGGCTGCATCAGCATCGCGCGGGCGCCGCGGTAGTCCCCCGGCATGCCATAGACGATGCCGAGGTCGGCGCTCTTGCCATCCACTTCGGTGAAGCTGGAGTTCGGTTCGATGACGATCTTCAGCCCCGGCCGCATGCGGCTCACGGCCTCCAGCTTGGGGCTCAGCCAGCGCTTGGCGAAGGCCGGCACGGCGATGATCTTCAGCCAGCGCACCGTGCCCTGCCTGGCCAGCTCGTCGCCGGCATCGGCGATCTGCGCCAGGGCCGCGCTGATCCGCGCGTGGTACTGGCGGCCCGCCGCGGTCAGTTCGACGCCACGGGAGGTACGGTCGAACAGCTGCACGCCCAGCCATTCCTCCAGCAGCTTCACATGGCGGCCGATTGCCGGCTGGGTGACGTGCAGGGCCCTGGACGCGGCGACGTAGCTGCCGAGCTGGGCCGCGGCCTCGAAGGCGCGCACGGCATTGAGAGGTGGCAAGCGGCGGATGGACATGGGACCCCGGTGTACCTGTCTGGCTGTTAGTTTTCTTAATACCACATGTAAGAAAATTGAGCTTTATAGGCCGCAGCCCCTGCCAGATGATCCACCCCGAGGCCAGAACAAAAAACCACCTCGCCCGACCATTTCCCTGTTGCCCCGGCCGTGCCGGGACTGCCTAGAACAACAATCGAAAGCCCGTGCCAAGGGCCCGGCCACCCACATCGGGAGCCGCCCGAACCACGGGGAACAGGAGAAGCAGTAATGAATGCGGTGCATCTTCCGCTGCCCACGGCAGCGGTATCGGTTCGTTCGGTACGCAAGGTCTACGGTGATCCGCAGAACGGGCCGGTGGCCCTGAAGAACATCGACCTGGATATTCGCGACAACGAGTTCTTCACCCTCCTCGGCCCCTCCGGCTGCGGCAAGACCACCCTCTTGCGGATGATCGCCGGATTCGAGTTCCCCAGCGCCGGGGAAATCCTCCTCTACGGCGACAACATCGCCGACCTGCCGCCCTTCCGGCGCCCGGTCAACACCGTGTTCCAGCACTACGCGCTGTTCCCCCACATGACCATCGCCGAGAACCTGGCCTTCGGCCTGGAATCCCACCCCATGGGCCAGCGCATGAGCCGCGCCCAGGTGGCCGAGCGGGTCCGCGAGATGCTCGCCCTGGTGCAGATGGAGCGTTTCGCCCAGCGCCGCCCCAGCCAGCTCTCCGGCGGCCAGCAACAGCGCGTGGCCCTGGCCCGGGCGCTGGCGCCCCACCCCAAGGTACTGCTGCTGGACGAGCCCCTCTCGGCCTTGGACCTCAAGCTGCGCCAGGCCATGCGCGAAGAACTCAAAAGCATCCAGGCGCGCACCGGCATCACCTTCATTTTCGTCACCCACGACCAGGAAGAAGCCCTGGCCATGTCCGACCGCATCGCCGTGCTGTCCGAAGGCCAGGTACAGCAGGTGGGCCGCCCGGATGAAATCTACGAGCGGCCGCGCAATCGCTTCGTCGCGGACTTCATCGGCGAAACCAACTTCATCGAGGCGCGCCTGCTGCACGAGGAAGACGGCCAGGCGGTCTACCAGGGACCGGGCGGCAAGCCGTTCCGCGCCGCCGCCCGCGAGGGCATCCAGCCAGGCCAGGCGGTCAGCCTGTCGATCCGGCCGGAACGCCTGCAGCTGGTGGAACCGGCCCAGCACGGCGCCATTCCCTGCCAGGTCGACAACCAGGTCTACCTGGGCACCGACCTGCACTACCACGTCAGCCTCGGCGACGGCAGCCGCCTGACCGTGCGCACGCCCAACCGTGGCGGCCAGGGCCAGCGCTTCCGTCCCGGCCAGGCCGCCGCCCTGTTGCTCGACCCGGACAGCGCCAGCGTGCTGCTGGATTGAAGCCATCACCCGCAAAGGGCCAAACACCATGAACCCGACATCCTTCGTGCCCGGTGCGCAACTGGCGCGCCGCCAGGCCATGCAGAGCTTCCTCGGCGTCTCCCCCGCCCTGGTCGCCATCGGCCTGTTCCTGATCCTGCCGATCCTGATCGTGGTCGCCTACTCGCTGATGGAGGCCAACCCCTACGGCGGGGTAAACCGCGTGTTCAGCACCGAGTCCTACCTGTCTTTGCTGTTCGAGCGCCAGCTGGACGACAGCCTGGCCTTCGCCGATTCCTACCTGGTGATCGCCCTGCGCTCGGCGGGCATCGCCGCCGCCACCACCCTGGTCACCCTGCTGGTGGGCTTCCCGGTGGCGGTCTGGCTGTCCATGCAGCCGCCCCATCGGCGTGGGCTGCTGATCTTCCTGATCACCGTGCCCTTCTGGGCCAACCTGTTGATCCGCACCTACGCCTGGATCCTCCTGCTGCGCGGCAGCGGCGTGGTCAACAACAGCCTGATGGGCCTGGGCCTGATCGACGCGCCGCTGCAGCTGCTCTACACCGACGGCGCCGTACTGCTGGGCCTGGTCTACACCTACGCGCCCTTCGTGGTGCTGCCCATCTACGCCTGCCTGGAGAAGATGGACATGCGCCTGCTGGAAGCCGCGCAGGACCTCTACGCCGGGCGGCTGCGCACCCTGCGCAAGGTGGTGCTGCCCATCGCCCGGCCGGGCATCCTCGCCGGCGCCATCCTCACCTTCGTGCCCTGCCTGGGCGCCATGATCGCCCCGGAACTGCTGGGCGGCGGCACCAAGATGATGCTCGGCAACCTGATCTTCCGGCAGTTCAGCGATGCCCGTAACTGGCCCTTCGGCGCCGCCCTGTCGCTGGTGCTGATGGCCGTGGTGATGCTGGTCCTGACCCTTTATGCGCTGCGTGCCGAACGCCAGCGCCTCGCTCGCGGAGGTGTGTGATGTTGCGCCTGTTCGGCAAGGCCCGCCTGGGCGTGCAGGATTTCCCCGGCTTCGGCGGGTTCAGCTTCCTGTTCTATCTCTACCTCTACGCGCCGATCCTGGTGCTGGTGATCTTCTCCTTCAACGCCAACCAGTCGGCCACCATCTGGACCGGCTTCAGCCTCGACTGGTACCGCGCCGCCTTCGCCAACCAGGCGTTGCGCCAGGCCGCCGGCAACAGCCTGCTGATCGCCGTGTGCGCCAGCCTAGCGGCCACCGCCATCGCCACCCTGGCGGCGCTGGGCACCTCGCGGGGGGCTAGGTTCAAGGGCATGCGCCTGTCCATCGGCGCCATCATGCTGCCCCTGGTGCTGCCGGAAATCGTCGTCGGCGTCGCCACCCTGGCGCTGTTCTCCACCCTTGGCCTGTCGCTGGGCTACGGCAACCTGATCATCGCCCACACGGTGTTCTGCATCCCCTTCGCCTACCTGCCCATCCGCGCCCGCCTCGACGACATGGACCTGTCCCTGGAACAGGCCGCCGCCGACCTCTACGCCGGCCAGTGGCGGACCTTCCGCAAGGTCACCCTGCCGCTGCTGATGCCGGGCATCGTCTCCGGGCTGATGCTGGCCTTTATCGTCTCGCTGGATAACTTCGTGATCTCGATGATGGTTTCCCAGGCCGGCACCACCACCCTGCCGATCTTCATCTTCGGCCTGCTGCGAATGGGCGTGACGCCCGATGTGAACGCCGTTTCCACCTTGATCCTCGGGGTTTCCGTGCTGTTCGTGACCCTGTCCTACCTGCTCGGCAAGAAAAAACACTGAATCGGAGAGCCAACCCATGAACGCAGTGATGAAAACCCTGGGCGCCGGCCTGGCGCTCGGCCTCAGCCTGTCGGCCCAGGCCGACGGCCAACTCAACGTGGTGAGCTGGAGCGGCTACTTCTCGCCGCAGCTGCTGGAGAAATTCCAGAAGGAAACCGGCATCAAGGTCACGGTGGATTCCTACGACTCCAACGAGACCCTGCTGGCCAAGCTCAAGCAGGGCGGCACCGGCTACGACGTGGCCATCCCCTCCCATCAGTTCGTGCCGATCCTGGTGCAGGAGAACCTGCTGGAGCGCTTCGACCCGGCGCAACAGCCCTACTACGCCAGCGTCGTCGACAACCTGCGCAAGCCCAGCTGGGACCCGGAAGGTGGCTACTCGGTGCCCTTCATCTGGGGCACCACCAGCGTCGTGGTGGACACCGCCACCTACAAGGGCCCGACCGACAGCCTGGCGCTGCTGTTCCAGCCGCCGGCGGAGCTGCAGGGCCGGATCAACATGTTCGACTCGGCCGGCGAGGTGATCGACACCGCCAGCGTCTACCTGGACATCCCGCTGTGCAGCGAAGACCCCAAGCAGATGCAACAGGTGCTGAACCTGCTCAAGGCGCAGAAGCCCTTCGTCAAGACCTACAGCTCCAAGGCCGGCTCCATCCGCGAGAACCTGGCCTCCGGCGAGATCGACATGTCGCTGTTCTGGGGCGGCTCATCGATGCGCGCCCGGGAGATGAAACCCAGCCTGCGCTACGTCTACCCCAAGGAAGGCGTGATGGCCTGGGTCGACAACCTGGTGATCCCCAAGGGCTCGCGCAACCCGGATAACGCCAAGCGCTTCATCGCCTTCCTCAGCCAGCCGGAAAACGCCGCGCTGACGCAGAACTTCCTCAAGCACCAGAGCCCGATCAAGGGCGTGGAGCCGTTCCTCGACGCCAGCCTGAAGGACGCCCCGGAACTGCACATCCCCACGGGCACCAAGGTGCTCTTCAGCAAGACCTGCAGCGAAGGCGCCATCCGCCTGGCCGACCGTGTCTGGACCAACCTGATGCGCTGACCACAAAGCCCCGCCCACCCCGGGCGGGGCCATCCGTACCCCGTCGTTTGCCCAAGGCAGAACCATGAGCAAGAACGCCCCCATCAGTGAGCTGGTGCAACTGCCGGCCCACCAGCTGTCCCTGCACATCCGCCAGCGCCAGGTGTCCTGCCGCGAAGTGATGCAGGCCTATCTGGACCAGATCGAACGCTTCAACCCCAGGGTGAACGCCCTGGTCAGCCTGCAGCCGGCCGACACCCTGCTGGCCGAGGCCGACCAACGCGACGCCGAACTGGCCCGTGGCGACTACAAGGGCTGGATGCACGGCCTGCCCCATGCGGTGAAGGACCTGTCCCTGACAAAGGGCATTCGCACCACCCTCGGCTCGCCGCTGTACCGCGACTACATCCCCGAGCGCGACGGCATCATGGTCGAACGCCTGAAGGCCGCAGGCGCCATCATCATCGGCAAGAGCAACACGCCGGAATTCGGCCTCGGCTCGCAGACCTACAACCCCTTGTTCGGCGCCACCGGTTGCGCCTACGACCCCACCCGCACCGCCGGCGGCAGCAGCGGCGGCGCGGCGGCGGCCCTGGCCATGCGCCTGGTGCCGGTGGCCGACGGCAGCGACATGATGGGCTCGCTGCGCAACCCGGCGGCCTTCAACAACATCATCGGCTTCCGCCCCTCCCAGGGCAGGGTGCCCTTCGACGACGCCGCCGACCTGTTCCTCGACCAGCTCGGTTATGAAGGCCCCATGGGCCGCAACACCCGCGACGTGGCCCTGCTGCTGTCGGTGCAGGCCGGTGGCGATGCCCGCGCGCCGCTGTCCATCAACACTGCCGGACAGGACTTCAGCGGCGACCTGCAACGGGATTTCAAGGGTGCGCGCCTCGGCTGGCTGGGTGACTTCGACGGCTACCTGGCCATGGAGGACGGCCTGCTGGGCCTGTGCCGCGCGGCCTTCAAACACTTCGAGGCCCTGGGCTGCAGCATCGACGAGGCCCGGCCCGACTACCCCATGGCCCGGCTCTGGGACACCTGGCGCACCCTGCGCCATTGGCAGGTGGCCAGTTCCCTCGGCAGCCATTACGACGATCCGGTCAGGCGCGAGCAGCTCAAGCCGGAAGCCATCTGGGAAGTGGAGAACGGCCTCGGCCTGTCGGCCCTGGACGTGTCCCGCGCCTCGGCCGCGCGCACCGACTGGTACCGCGCCGTCTGCCAGTTGTTCGAGCGCTACGACTACCTGCTGCTGCCCAGTGCCCAGGTCTTCCCCTTCGACAAGCACCTGCACTGGCCGAAGGAAATCGCCGGCCAGGCCATGGACACCTACCACCGCTGGATGGAAGTGGTGATCCCCGGCACCCTCTCCGGCTGCCCGGTGGCCAACGTGCCGGTGGGCTTCGACAAGCGCGGCCTGCCCATGGGCCTGCAGATCATCGGCCCGCACCAGGCCGACCTCGCGGTGCTGCAACTGGCCCATGCCTATGAACAGGCCAGCGGCTGGACGCACCATGCACCGGGATGCCTGGCGATCTGACCGAGCGAGATTGGTGAGTTCTGGATGCTAGGTAGGATGGGTAGAGCGCAGCGAAACCCATGCAGGGTACAACGCTCGGAGTGATGGGTTTCGCTCTGCTCTACCCATCCTACAAGTACAGGTTTCGTGCAAGGTTCAACGAGCGCTACAACTGCACCCGCGCCGGTCGCTCTTGCTCCGCCCGACTGCCCTGCTGCGGCCGCTGGCCGGACGACGCCGTGCGTTCGGCGGGGTTGGCGCTGAGGCGCTGGAACTCGAACACCGGCGTACTCGCCGGCTTGCTTTGGGGTGGCGTGGCACCCGAGCCGTGGCCGGAATACTGGCCGTAGATACCCAGCATGAACATGCCCATCAGCATGTACACGCCGACCCGTTCGAGGGACCTGGGGTTCTTGCCGGAGGGCTGGTGCAGGACCTGCAGCTTCGGCGACACAGGTGTGCGCTTCATCAGTCGTCCAGGAGCCTGTCCATCAGTTCCAGGCCCAGGCGCTGCGGGTCCCCCAGCTCGCGCTGGCTGATGCCGGCCACCTTGGTCCGCGGAATGGCCAGGTGCTGGTTGCGCAGCGTGATGGAATAGCTGCCATCGGGCTCCCACAAGCACTCGAACTGGAAGCTGACGCTCATTTTGTTCAAGGTGTCCTCAACCTGGCGAAGCATCAAATTATTCATTCTCAGTCATCCCCACCAATCGAGTGGCCGGACTGAAAAACCTAGCAGGGAAAATCGCCACGTACATGTCATCCGGCGGCTATTCATCGGAAAGAATCGCCCGACCGCATGACAACCCCGTTGCAGAGCCCTTGCAGACAAACGGTCCTTGAAACATGGACCAGCGGGTACATCACTTGCCAGTAAGGCAAGATCGAGGCGCCCCGCATGCCCAACGATCCACTCGCACCCGGTTTCGGCGTCGAGGAAACCTTCTTCCTGGTGGACAAGCGCAGTGGCAACCTCCCCGCGCAGTTGCCCGAGGCCTTCCTCCAGGCAGCCCGTGGCGCGTTCCGCGAAGGCTTCAGCCAGGACCTGTTCCAGAGCCTGGTGCGCCTGGACATGGCGCAACCCAGCCTGCTGGAAATCGCCGAAGCCCGCGCCTGGCTGCTGGAGCGACGCACCCGCCTTGCGGCCCTTGCCGCCGAGCACCAGTTGGCGCCCCTGTGCGCCGGCTCCCACCCCTTCGCCAACTGGCACGTACAGGTGCCCTCGGACGACCCGCACTACCAGCCGCTCTTCGAGGACCAGCGGATGATCGCCCACCGCAGCCTGGTCTGCGGCATGCGCGTGCAGGTACTGGTGCCGCCGGAGATCGACCGGATCCAGGTGATGAACCGGGTGCTCGGCTGGCTGCCGCTGCTGATGGCCCTCAGCAGTTCGTCGCCGCTGTGGAACGGCCGCCCCACCGGGTTGATGAGCTATCGCCAGGCGCTCGTTGGGCAGTGGCCACACCGGGGCATGCCCGAGCACTTCCCCGACGAGCCGGCCTTCGCCGCCTATCTGCAGTGGTTGCTCGCCACCGGTTCGATACGCCGGGAAGGCGACCTCGCCTGGTGCGTGCGGCCCTCGCCACGTTTCCCCAGCCTGGAGCTGCTGGCCGCCGATGCCTGCCCCTCGGTGGAGGACGCCCTGTGCGTGGTGGCGCTGTTCCGCGCCCTGGTCAGCTGGGCCATGACCCAGGACGACGGCGACCCGCAGGACACCCCGCTACAGCGCCTGGTGCTGAAGGAAAACCACTGGCGCGCCATGCGCTTCGGTATTCATGGCATGTTCCTCGACGCCTCGGGCGAAGCCAGCCTCTCCGCCGGCACCTGGCTGGCCCGGGCCCACGCCTGCTTCGGCGCACTTGCCGAGGCCGAAGGCGACAGCCAGGCCTTCGTCCGGGGCCGGCATGTGCTGCGCTACGGCAGCAGCGCCGACCGCCAGTTGCTGCGCTACCGCGAAGCCCTGCAAGCGGGCCTGCCTCGGCAGCAGGCGCTGGTGGCGGTGGTGGATGGGTTGGTCGCGGAAACCTGCGGCGGCTAGGCTCCGAGTTTGGTGCTCAACCCACCTGGCTGACTTTCAACACGCAATCGATGCGCTGGGCGCGGCCGTCCCAGATGTAGCGAAAGTGCGGCCCCTGCACCGGCAGGGTTACCGCCGGCGGGCGGAACGCCGCCACGCACTCGTGCCCCGGCAGGCGCACGCTGCGGTACAGCAGGCCCCACTTGCCGGCGTTGCGGTGCAACCCGGCGAAGGCCTGGCTGGCGCCGTAGCTCGTCGGGTCCGGGTCGTGCAGTTCGGCGCGATCACGGACGTCGAGCATCGGGCTGACCACCTTGTTCACGTAGGCGCGCAGGGTGATCTCGATGCTCTCCTCCTGGGTCGCGCGCCAGAAACGCTCCTGGTGGTAGCGGGTTTCGGCGATGGCGGCGTCCAGGGAGCTGGCGCAGTAGTAGACGCCGAAGCTGCCATCGGTGAAGCGACTGGCGCGGCCGATATGGGTGAACACCGCCATGACCACCGTGGCGCCGGCCCCGCTGACGCGGTCCCCCGGCGCGACGCGGGTGATTTCACCGGCCTGGTCGCGCAAGCGCTCGTTGGTCATGGCCTCGAGGGCGTAGGCCAGTTCCAGATCCTCGGGGTCGAGGGTGTCCTCGAACACGGCGATGGGTGGGAAGGCGCTGTTGACCAGGCGATAGGCCTTGCTCCATTCCGGAATCCGTTCCACCAGCAGTTCCTGGGTCATCAACCGCGCACTCCGTCGAGGTAACGCCGCACATCGGCCACATCCACCACCTGGCCGCCGAGCATGTACTCCAGGGCGCTACGGCCGTTGAAGGGCGCGGCGCTGTTGGGCTTGTGCACCCACTCGTAGGCACGCGCCTCCTGATTGCTGAAGAGGATGCGCAGGGACTTGTGGATGCCCATCAGGTAGGAAATGCGCTCCAGGGTGTCGTGGGGCAGGCGCACGTTGGGCAGCTTCTTGTAGCTGTAGTAGGTGGTGTTGCCGACCGAACCCAGCAGAGTGCGCTGCTGTTCGTTGTTGCAGCCCCACTTGTCCATCAGGTTGAAGAAGAACTTCAGCGCAACGCGGCCGGCTTCGCCGCTCTGCAGATCGGGGCTGGCATGGCTGGCGGGAATGCTCATGGTTTCTCCAGGACGAAATACACCTGACTCAACCTTACTACTGATATGAATTATTTCAACACATCAATTCATATCAGAACACGGCATCCTCCATCACTCCGGCCTTGATGGCCGATCAATGGAAAAAAACGCCAAGCTTGCCAAGCGCTTTCGACATAGGCCCTACTAGCCGCGCTGGCTAAAGTGCCAGCGCATGCCTATCGCGAGGCCACCGTCATGCTCGGCGTCACCGTCCACCGCTCCCGCTACCTGGAAAACCGTCATCTGGCGCTGGCCCTGTTCGCCGAGCAGGGCTATGGCCAGGTGAGCATGCGCGACCTGGCCATGCAGCTGGGCATCAAGGCCGGCTCCATCTACCACCATGTGGAAAGCAAAGAGGCGCTGCTGTTCGAGTTCATCGAGGAACTCTACGAACAGCTGCTGCACAACGCCGCCCTGATCGCCCGCCACAACGCCGAGCCGACACAACGCCTGGCCGCGCTGATCGACGCCCACCTCGACCTGCACGGCGACATGGGGCTGCACTTCCGCCTGGCCGAACAGGAAGCCCGCTGCCTCTCCGGCGAGCGCCTGGAGCAGGCCCTGGCCTTGCGCCAGGCCTACGAAGACACCCTGCTGGAGCCGCTGCAAAAACTCGCCAGCGAGCCCCTGGACGCCGGCGGCAAAGCCGCGGTGGCCAGCGTAGTCTCCCTGCTCAACCAGCTGCCGCGATGGATGGATGCCAGCAAACTGCCGGCGGAACAAGGACGCGAGCTGATGACGCGGATGATCCGCGGGACGCTGCGCGGGGCATTGCGCCTGCGCTGAGCATCGTTGTCCGGCCGGGCATGTGCTAGCGTGCCTGGACTCCGCCTTGCAGATGCCGCCCATGCCCTTTCAGGAAAACCTCCTCGCGTTCACCCTCGCCGCCATCCTGCTCACGCTGACGCCCGGCCTCGATACCGCCTTGGTACTACGAACGGCGGCGGTGGAAGGCCGCCAACAGGCCTTGCGCGCCGCCCTGGGCATCAACGCCGGCTGCCTGCTCTGGGGTGCCGCCGTGGCCTTTGGCCTGGGCGCCCTGCTGGCGGTATCGGAACTCGGCTACAACCTCCTGAAGTACTGCGGCGCCGCCTACCTGGCCTGGCTCGGGCTGAAGATGCTGATGCGCCCGCGCAGCTCGCTCGCGCCCGTCGAAACCGGGCGCAAGCAGGGTTCCAACTGGTTCCTCAAAGGCATGCTGGGCAACGTCCTCAACCCCAAGGTGGGCATCTTCTACGTCTCGTTCCTGCCCCAGTTCATCCCCCAGACGCAATCGCTGGTCGCCTGGACCTTCGGCCTGGTGGGCATCCACGTAGCGCTCAGCCTGATCTGGTCCCTGGCCCTGATCGGCTCCACCCGGGCGCTGGGCGATGTGCTACGCCGCGAACCGGTGATCAAGTGGCTGGACCGCACCACGGGCATGATCTTCGTCCTGTTCGCCGCCCGCCTGGCGCTGAGCCGACGCTGAGCCCAGCCCCGTAGCCCGGATGGAATCCGGGAGCGGCGGTTGAGCGTTCCCCGGATTTCATCCGGGCCACGGACTTTCAAGAGCGCAAGGATTCGCATGACAGACCGCGAACAACTCCATCGAGACGGCTTTGTGCTGCTGCGCCGAGCGATCCCGACCCAGTGGCTGGATGAGCTTCGCGCCGTGTTCGATGCGGGCGTCAAGCCGTCGGACCAATGGCCGGTGCCGCGCGGCCAGGACTGGCGCCACTCGCTGCTGGATGTCGATGCCAGGGTTCAGGCGCTGTGTCGTCTGCCGGCGCTGCTGGCCGTGGTGGGCGAGTTGGTGGGCGAACGCTTCTTCCTTTCCCAGGTGGAGGGTCGCGAACCGCTTGCCGGTGGCGGTCATCAGCGGTTGCACCGTGATTTGTCGGCCCAGCGGCCCGGCGACATCGCCAACGCCCTGGCCTACCTCGATGACTATGGCCCCGAGAACGGCGCGACACGCCTCGTCCCCGGCAGCCATCGCCCCGGGCCAGGGGAGCCGCCAGTGGACTTCAACGACGAGTCCCGCGCCAAACAGTTGTCAGGTTCGGCCGGCGACATCCTGGTGTTCGACGTCGACCTGGTGCATGCGGGCAGCCTGAACGTCATCGGCGCGCGCCGTCGCACCCTGCTGATCAGCTATTTCTCGGAGAACCTGTACGCGACGCACCTGGAAACGGCGGCCCTGCGAAACGTTCGGATGAACACCTCCGCGCGATTCGACCCCGCGAACATCACCTGACCCGACCCTGGCTTCGTCGGGGTTTTATTCACTCTGGTGAAACCTGCACCTGTTCAGCACCCCGCCGATTGGCTAAAAATCCCGGTACCCCTTCGCCACCGAAGTGCCTCAATGGACCCGATAATTTCCCTGCTCTGCGAAACCGTTCCCAAAGCCCGAACGCTGGAGGAGCTCACCCGGCCGTTGCTGACCCTGCTCAGCCAGGTCACCGGCATGGAATCGACCTACCTGACCACCATCGATACCGACGAAGGCGTCCAGCGCGTCGAGTTCGCCCGCAACATCGGCGAGATGGTGATCCCCGAAGGGCTGGTGGTGCCCTGGGCGGATACGCTGTGCAAGCGGGCGCTGGACGAAAACCGCCTGTACTCGGACAACGTCGCCGAATGCTGGGGAGACTCGGAGGCCGCCGCGGCCCTGGGTATCCGTACCTACGTGAGCGCCCCCATCCGGTCCCAGGACGGACGGGTACTGGGGACGGTCTGCGCCGCCAGCTCGGACCAGGTGGCACGCACACCGGACGTGGAGCCCCTGCTGATGCTGCTGTCGGGGTTGCTGAGCTACTCCCTTGAACGGGAGCAACTGGTGGATCAACTCCAGAGCGCCAACGCCGAACTGGCCAAGCTGGCCCTGACCGACGCCTTGACCGGCCTCTCCAACCGTCGTGCCATCCTCAATGACGTCGCGCGCCTGTTCGCCCTGGCCCAGCGGGAGCACAAGTACCTGCTGGTGGGGGTCATCGACCTGGATGGCTTCAAGCTCATCAACGACACCTACGGGCACCAGGCCGGCGACCAGTTTCTGCGCGGCGTGGCCGCCCAGCTGCAGCATGGCCTGCGGGCCAGCGACATCCTCGGGCGTACCGGAGGCGACGAATTCGTCGTGCTCGCCCTGGGCACGCCGGCCGAGCACGCGGACCTGGCCGCCGGCATGCAACAGGCCGCCGACCTGCTGCAGGCTCGCCTGACCCAGGCGACGATCGGGCGCTATGCCTTGGGCCACGGCCACGACGACCTCAGCTACAAGGGCGCGAGCGTCGGTGTCGTGGCGGTGACCCCGGACAGCATGACGGCGGAAGACGCCATCAAGCTGGCGGACCACGCCATGTACAAGGTGAAACAGCAGCGCAAGCGCCAGGCCCCATAGGCCGGGGCAAGGGGCACCTGGGTCATTCGATGCAGAAACCTCCGCGCTCAGGACAGGCCCCTGAGCGCCGGTCAGCCCTTCAGCGCCGCCTCGATCGCCGCGATATCGATCTTCTGCATGCCCATCATCGCCTCGAAGGCGCGCTTGGCCGCTGCCGGGTCTGGATGAACGATCGCGGCCGTCAGCACCCGTGGCGTGATCTGCCACGACAGGCCCCACTTGTCCTTGCACCAGCCACATGCGCTTTCCTGGCCACCGTTGCCGACGATCGCGTTCCACAAGCGGTCGGTCTCGGCCTGGTCGTCGGTGGCCACCTGGAACGAGAAGGCCTCGTTGTGCTTGAACGCCGGCCCGCCGTTGAGCCCCAGGCACGGGATGCCCATCACCGTGAACTCGACCGTCAGGACATCGCCCTGCTTGCCCGAGGGATAGTCGCCCGGCGCGCGGAAGATAGCGCCCACCGAGCTGTCCGGAAATGTTTGCGCGTAGAAGGTCGCCGCCTCCAACGCCGCGTCGTCATACCAGAGGCAAATCGTGTTTTTGCTGGTCATCCTGGTTCTCCACGATTGGGATCGACATGGATTCTAGTCGCGCAGCCAGCCTGGGGCGCACCCGATCATCCAGGCCTGTCCGCCGCGCCGCCATCGAAGAACCGCACCGAGCTGCCGTACTTAAGGAAGAAGTCATCCGCGCAGCCCGCGATCTCGGTATAGCGGCCCGCCAGGGCCAGCCGCATCATCTCAAGCTGCACCTCCTCCTGCTCCACCATGTACTCGAGGAACCCCCTGGCATTCGCCGGCCCCTGGCGCCGCAGCTTTTTCAGCCACTGGAGGTACTTCAGGGTTTCGCGGTAGATGAACCTCAGCAACGGCCCGTGCAGCCTGGCGGGCAGCGAGGACACGGCCAAGGCTTTCAGCCGGGTGAACAGTCCGGGCGCCGTGCCCAGCCCCCAGCGCCTGGCGGCATGTGCATAGCGCGGACCATTGAACACCTCCAGGTCCAGGTAGGACTTCCAGAACAATCCGTGCTCATGCCCCGCAAACCGCTCGGCCATACGCTCGATGGCCAGGAACGCGAAGGCACGGTTGGCCAGCTCGTGACGGAACCCCTTGATAAAGGCTTTGGACGCCATTTCGATCAACACCTCATAGAGAAAGACAACGCTCGGCGCGCTGGCCGGCGAACGGGACCGCCCGGCCGATCACAGGGCATTCCTGGGCCTGAGCGCGTCATCGAAATCGTCCAGGGACGGAAACTCCAGCGCCGGGAGCTGGTGCAGGCCGAGCAGGTGCTGGCGGTACTGTTCCAGGTAATCCCGTCTCTCGGCTTCACTGATGTAGGGAACGTGATAGGCCACGAAGGGCGGCAGCACCTCGAGGCCGACATAGGCCAGCATGCCGCGCTGGATGGGCTGCAACAGCGTGGCCAGCTCGCCATGCACCGCACCCGGACCGAACATGTGGCGCTGACCGCCCAGCGAGATGCAGAGCATCGCCTTCTTGCCCTTGAGGCCGCCCCGGTCGTAGATGCGCTTGCCGCCATAGCAGTAGCCGGAGACGAACACGCGGTCGATCCAGCCCTTCATGATCGCCGGCATGCCGAACCAGTAGATCGGGAAGTTGAAGATGATCAGGTCCGCCCACTTGATCCGGTCCAGTTCCACCTGGATATCGGCGGCCAGGGTTCCCTGGCCGTGGCTGTGGCGCTGCTCGAGTGCGTAGACGAGGTACTCCGCATCGGCCCGGGTGGCGAAGTCGTTTGCCGTGGCAACCGGGTTGAAACCCTGGGCATAAAGATCGGAAACCACGACCTCATGGCCCTGTCCACGGAGCAGGTCGGCCGCCAGGCTCTTCATGGCGGCGTTGAAGGATCGGGGTTCGTGGTGGGCATGTACGATCAGGACATTCATGGTTGTTCCAGACAGCGAGTGGTGATGGGACGGTGAAGTCATTGCCCGGCAGCGGAGGTCGGCGCCAGCGTGCCGATGTAGTCGACTATGGCCTTGCGCTCGGCCGCGCCCCCCACCTGGAGGGAAATGCCCCGCATCCAGATGCCGTGCTGGTCGGCATGGGCATCGGCGCCGCGCAGGCCCTCGGCGTAATGGCTGAGCTGGCGCTCCAGGTAGGCGGCGTCGAGGATGCGCAGGTTGGGTGTCTTCAAGAGTGCGTAGCCGTCACCCACGGGGCCGTGGCAGGCGGCGCAAGTGCCCTGATAGGCGGCCTTGCCGCCGGCATTGGCCACGCTCGACTCGCCGCCCGAACCCAGGTCCTGCCCGGCATAGTGCAGGGCCAGGGACGCGAATTCGGCCTCGTCCAGGTTCGCCACCACCGCACGCATCTGGGCGCCATGGCTGTCGCGCGCGTCGTAGCCTCGACGGCCCGTCTTGAAGCCCTGCAATTGCTGGAGGAGGTAATCGGCCTGCTGGCCGGCCAACCGGGGGGCGCCGAGGGCCGGGTTGCCCTGGCCACGATCGCCATGGCAGGCCGCGCAGGTTTGCAGGGTTGCGGCGGCCGGAACCGGCCCGGCCTGGACGTGCAGGGTCGCGGCGAGCAGGAGCGCGCCGCTGCAGATGCAGTACTTCATGTGGTCAGTTTCCCTTGCGCTGTTGTTATTCTTGCCGGGCGATGCGCTCCAGCAGTTCCCGGCGTACGCGCTCGACATCCGCCGGGGGCGACTGGCGCCAGGCGTGCAGTTCGGCGCCGGTATAGGGGGTGAAGCCGGTCGGCAACTCGGCCGCGCTGAAGGTTTCCAGCATCCAGTTGAGAACGTCCGCCAGTGCCTCGTCGGAGAGCCCCGAAAGTGCCGAGCCCGGCACCTGCACCAGGTACTCGCGGCCGCCGGGTACGCCGAGGAACTTGCCCAGCTGCCCCGGGAAGGCCGGCACCTGCCGCGCCGGGTTGCCGCTGCCATCGGGAAGATGACAGCCCTGGCAATTGAGCATGTAGTCGAACTGGCGCGGCTCGGTGGCCGCCGCGCCGGGCGACCCCATCACCAGCGCCACGGCGAGCACCGGAGCGGCGAACACAGGAAGCCCCATGGCCTATTCCTTCACCCCGATCACCACCGACAGGGAGCAGTGATAGGGCATGTCTGCGTGACTGCCGGAGCACCAGTTGATGTCGTTGGAGCTCTGCGGCCGGTACAGCGGCGTGTCGCCTTCGTCGCGCTGGCACACGCAGCGTCCGCAATTGCCCTTGCCGCAGCAGTCGTTGTAGGAGATCACGTAGTCCTTGCCGTCCGCCGGGTTGCGGCAGGTGCCGATCCAGGTGATGTCCGAGCGCACGGTGCCGGGCGGGCAACTGGTGGGCGAACCGCCGCAGCAGCCACAGAGGAAGCCGTCGATGGCGCAGTAGCGCCAGTAGTCGCAGCTGTTGGAGTCGCCCTCCGCCACCAGGCCGCTGGCGGATTGGGCGAAGGCGTTACTGCGATACACCGGCAGCAGCGTGGTCGCGCCGACGCCGGCCAGCAACGTGCCGAGCCCGCCAAGGAACCCGCGCCGGGAGGTTTCCCGCGCCGTGCGCCGGGTGAAGAGTTCGGTGGCTTCGTCAAACCATCGGATCGCCATGTTCAGTGCACCTGCTGGTAGAGGGAAGGTTCGGCCGCCTGCCGCGAGGCCTGCCAGGCCTGGATCGAGGACACGCCCAGGGCCTGGGCCTCGAACAGGCTTTCCAGGTGCTCGCGGGTGTTGACCAGGCCATGGGCGGCCACGCTGCCGGCGGCGTCGATCAGCACCGCATAGGGCAGCTTGCTGATCTGGTAGGCCAGGCCCACCTCGCGGGACAGCAGGTAGGGGAAGTCCTGAAGCCGCTGGGCGGCGATGAAGGCCTCATGGGCAGCGACCTCACCGTCGCTGGCCAGCACGACGCGCAACCGCGCCCCCTCCCGCCCGCGTACCGAGCGCAGTACCGGCAGCAGGGTCTTGCACACCGGGCAGGTCTCGGAGAGGAAGAACAACAGGGTCGACCGGCCCCGCTCGCTGGCCCCGCCCAGGTTGACCGAGCCGCCGGTGAGGCTGGGCAGGTTGAAGCGCGGCGCGGTCTCGCCCGCCTTGATGGACTTGCCCAGGGACAGCGCACCCACCGGGCGGATGCGCTCGTGCAGCAGGCCGATCTGGCGGGCCAGGGCCCAGACGGCGATGGCCAGGCCCAGGGTGGTCAGCCAGGAGAAGATGCAGGAGATCATCAGTGCGTAGGTCATGGCGTGTTCAACTCGTGCAGGGAAGTCCGATTGGCGACCAGCAGGTTCGCCAGCAGGTAGAGGGCCAGGCCGCCACACAGGGCGCCGGCCAGGCTGATGGCGTCGAACCACACCAGGGGGCGGCTCATGGTCGGCAGCAGCAGGGTCAGGGCGGGCAACAGCAGCACCAGGTTGCGCAGCGCCAGGGCCAAACCGGGCGCCTGGGGGCGGCCGCCCCAGTGGCAGCCACAGTCCTGGATTGCCGCTCCGCGCCTCGCCGCCAGGGCGAGCACCACGGCATAGAGCGCCAGCAGCGCCACGGCTGGCAAAGCCGCCAGGGGCCACCAGACACTCGCCACGACGCCGGCGGCAGCCAGCAGTTCGAGGGCCGGCACCAGCACCTTGAACAGCCCGTTCAGCTTCATCAGTGGGCCGCCGAACGCCGCACCGTAGCCCCGCAGCACCAGGGCGAAGCCCTGGCCGTCGCGGACCTTGTGCAGGCCGGCGGAGCCCAGCAGCAACGACAGGCCGCCCGCGCTGGCGAAGTGGACCAGGGGGTCCTGGAGAAAGGCCGCGATCACCATGGCGCCACCAGGTTCATGAAGCCCAGGGGGATATCGCCGATGCTGCGCAGGTGCTCGCCGCTGTCGGCGTCGTAGAGGTTGATGCCCTGGCGCAGCAGCGGCCCCAGGCCGGCCTCGCCCTCGGTCAGGTAGATCCAGGCGGTGAACAGGCTGGGCATGGGCACCAGCCAATCGAGGCTGTACAAGCGCGGCCGCTCGCCCTGGCTGACGCCGATGGCGGTGCTCTGCTCCTCCAGTTCGACCCGCGCCAGGCGCCGTTGCGTGGCGACGTCGTAGACCCAGACCTCGGTGCCCGGCTTCTGGTAGTTCTCCGGCTTGTCCTGGTGCATCAGCACGAACAGGCGCCCGCTGCGTTCGTGCAACGCCGTGCCATGGTTGCCGGCCACGCCCCAGCCATCGGCGCGCTCCTCGTCGCTGACCAGGGACCACTGCCGCGTGGTCTCGATGCCGTCGGGCGTCATGCGGATGCCGTAGGCGTGGTTCTGCTGGGAGACGAAGTACCAGGTGTCGCCATGGCGCACGCCGGTGGTGAGGATCAGGTCCTTCAGCGGATCGAACGCCGGCGCGGTGCGCGATTGCACGCGTACCTGCCCGGCGTCGTCGAGGCCGAGGTGGAAGAAGCCGCCATTACCGCAGATGGCGTAGAAATCGCGCGGGCCGGCCGGATAGATGGAGGCGCAGCCCGGTGTCGGCACTTCGCCAACGAAGCGCCGGGATTCCAGGTCGACGATGGAAATGGACTGGGCCGGGGTGAAGTTGAGCACCAGCAGGAAGCGCTCGTCGTCCGAGAGGACACTCAGCCCGGTGGAGATCAGCGCCGTCATCCGCTTGGCGGGAATGGCGATCTCCTGCTTCGGGCTCAGGGTGCGGGCGTCGTAGACCGTCACCAGGTCCGAGCGGGTGCCACGCACACCACGGCTGAAATGGATCTCGGCGGCGTAGAGCTCGTCGCGGGTGCGGGAGAAGACCAGGCCGTTGGACCAGATACCGGTGTTCAACTGGCCGAGGTTGCGGCCGTCGTCGTCGAACAGGTAGGCGCGGCCATCCACCATGTTGGGGGCGTTGCTGCCCCAGATCCAGAACCAGCCCTGGCCCTTGTGGTCCCCCAGCGTTTCCACATGGGCCTGCTCCGGTTGGAAGGTGGCCACGGCGGGAAGCGCCAGGGCTGCAAGCGACAGGCCGCACAGCAGGTTTCGCAATGAAGGCTTCAGCATGGGGTCATTCCGATGGCGTCAATCGAGGGCCCGGCGGGTCGCGCCGAGCCTGCAGTCTAGGGACAGGGGCGTGGCGCCGGCTTGGCGGGCCGCGTCACCCCGTTTGTCATCTGGCGTCAGGGCCGTGGCAGCACGCCCGCGGGCCCGAACAGCAGCAGCTCACCGTTGGCCCGGGGCGCCAGCGCGGCCAGGTTCAGGCGGTCGTCGCGGATCGTCGCGGTGAAGCGCCCTACCCCCCGGTCCGAAACGCCCACCAGTCCACCGTTGCCCACCAGCGCCACGCGCCCATCGGGCAACTCGGCCAGGGCCGTGACGGCCTCGTGGGCGCCGCTGTCCAGTTCGCGCCAGGTGTCGCCCTGGTCGTCGCTCAGCAACACGCGGCCGCTCATGCCCGCCAGCAACACGCGACCGTCACGCAACCCGAGCCCCGTCCACAGCGAGCCACTGGCCCGGGTATCCAGGGTTTCCCAGGTCGAGCCGCCATCCTTCGAGCGGTAGGCATTGCCCGCCTCGCCGGCGATGAAGAGGCTGCCCTTGGGGCCGGGGAAGACCTGGTTGAGGTGGTAATCGTCGCCCTCGGCGCCCAGGTTCAGGCGCTGCCAGCTGTTCCCGCCATCGCGGGTTTGCGCGGCATAGCCGTAGGCGCCGGTGACGATGCCGTGGCGGGCATTCTCGAACCACACCGACAGCAACACGGGCTGGCCTTCCAGGTCCGCTTGGCGGGCCCAGGTCTCGCCGCCGTCTTCGCTGCGCAGCAACAGGCCGCCATGGCCTACGGCCCAGCCGTGCCCGGCATCGGCGAAGCTGACGGCGGTGAGCAGGCCGTCCACCGGCACGGCGCGGGCCTGGCGCCAGGTGTCGCCATCCTCGGAGAGCACCACCACGCCGTGGTCGCCCACCGCGGCCAGGCGCTCGCCGGCGCGGGCCACGGCTACCAACGGGGCGAACTGCGGCGCGGCCAGGGGCATGGCCGACGCGCCGCCCGCCTCGGCCTGCACGCTGCCTGCACCGGCCAGGATCAGCGCCACTAACAGCGGGCGCAGGGATTCAATCGCGGACATCGACGGTCCTCCTTCTCAATGCGCGAGCAGGGGCGCGCGTACCGGCCCCCGTCGTGGAATCAGGGTGTCCAGCATCACGGCGATAGCCGGCAGCAGGGTGATGGCCATGATCATGTTGACCATGAACATGAAGGTGAGCAGCAGGCCCATGTCGGCCTGGAACTTCAGCGCCGAGAAGGACCAGGTGGCGACGCCGACCGACAGGGTGAGCGCGGTGAACACCGTGGCCACGCCGACTTCCCGCAGGCCCTGCTTGAAGGCGCTGACGATGTCCTGCCCTTGCGCCAGGTGCATCTGCAGGCGGTTGTAGATGTAGAAGGCGTAATCCACGCCTATGCCCACCGCGAGCACCATCACCGGCAGGGTGGCGACGGTCAGGCCGATATCCAGCGCCTTCATGAACCAGTAGCCGAGGAAGGTGGCCAGGGTCAGCGGCAGGCAGCAGGCGACCATGGCCCGCCAGTCGCGATAGACGAGGAACACCAGCAGCACGATGGTCAGGTAGACGTAGAGCATCATCGGCAGCTCGGAGGTCTCCACCACTTCGTTGGTGGCCGCCTGCACGCCGGCGTTGCCGCTGGCCAGGCGCACCGTCACGCCGTCCAGGGAATGCTCGGCGCGATAGCGCTGCACCGCCTGCACCACCTCCTTCAGGGTGCTGGCCTTGTGGTCGGCCAGGTACAGGTTGATCGGCAGCAGGGTGCAGTCCTCGTTGTACAGGCGCAGGGCCTCGGGGACCTGGCGCACCGCTTCACCCAGGGAGAGCTCGTCCAGCGGCAGCGCGGCCCATTTCGGGTTGCCCTCGTTGACGCCGGAGGCGGACAGCTTGGTCAGGGCCGGCAGCGACTGGGCTGAGAGCACGCCGGGGACGTTGCCCAGATACCAGGTGAGGCGGTCCACGTAGGTCATCACGTCGTGGCGGTAGCAACCGCCTTCGGGGGTTTCCACCGCCACGGTGAAGAGATCCAGGCCGAGGGCGAAATGGCTGACCACGCTTTCCACATCCTGGTTGTAGCGCGAGTCCGCACGCAGCTCCGGCGCGCCGGGCAGCACGTGGCCGACATGGCGGCCCTGGCTCTGCCACACCGCCAGGACCATCAGCCCCAGGCACAACAGGCTGCCGATGGCCGCATTGCGTGGCTCGGCGATGCGCCCGAGGCGAACCATGGCGCCGTCACGCCAGCGACGCAGGCGCTCCACCCGCGCCACGTAGGCGGCGTCGAAGCGGAAGTAGCTGGCCAGCAGCGGCAGCATGATGAGGTTGGTGACGATCTTGTAGGCCACGCCCACCGAGGCGGTGATGGCCAGTTCGCGGATCATCGGGATGGGCACCAGGGCCAGGGTGGCGAAGCCGACGAAGGCGGTGATCAGCGCCAGGGTGCCGGGAATCAGCAGGCCGCCGAAGCTGCGGCGGGCGGCGGTCATGCCATCGGCGCCGGCGCAGACCTCCCGGGAAATGAAGTTGACCTGTTGCACCCCGTGGGACACGCCGATGGCGAACACCAGGAAAGGCACCAGGATCGCCAGCGGGTCGAGTCCGTATCCCAGCAGGGTCAGGGTGCCGAACTGCCAGACCACCGACACCAGCGAGCAGAACAACGGCAGGAAGGTCAGCACCCAGGAGCGGGTGTACCAATAGACCGCCAGCGCGGTGAGCACGAAGGCCAGGAAGAAGAAGCCGACGACGCTACTGGCGCCCGCGCCGATATCGCCCATCTGCTTGGCGAAGCCGATGATCTGCACCTCGTAATCGCCATCGGCGAAGCGGGCGCGCAGTTCATCTTCCAGTTGCTGGCTGAAGGCGAGGTAGTTCAGGCGCTTGCCGGTCTGCGGGTCGGGGTCCGCCAGTTCGGCCATGACCATGGCGCCCGAATGGTCGTTGGCCACCAGGCTGCCGACGAAACCGCCGACGAGGGTGCGCTCGCGGATACCGGCGATGGCCCGGTCATCGAGGGTGCCGACGGTGACATCGCCACCCACCACGTCCTCGGCCTTCATGCCCTCCTCGGTGATCTGCACCGCACGGGTGTTGGGCGTCCAGAGCGAGGTGACGCTGCGCCGGTCGATCCCCGGCATGAAGAACAGCGCCTGGGTGAGGTCATGCAGGCGCGTCAGCGCCTCCTTGTTCCAGATGTCGCCTTGCCTGGCGTGCAGCACCACGATGATGCGGTTGGCGCCGAACAGGACGTCGCGGTACTGATTGAAGGTCTTGATGAAGGCGTGCTGCTGCGGCAGCTGCTTGTCGAAGCCGGCCGACATTTCCAGGCGCAGGGCGAACAGCCCCATGACCAGGGTGACGACGGCCAGCACGCCCAGGGTTGCCAGACGCTGGCGGAAGAAGAAGCGCTCGAGCGCCCATACGAGTGAAGCCAACATGGAATGCCTCGATTCAACGCAGGCCCCGGCGGCGCGCCGGGCCGGATTGACTCCGGCCGACGCGCCCCGTGGCCACCGCTGGGTCAGAACGAGTAGGAAAGGCTGCCGGCGAGGAAGTCGCGGTCGGCCATCAGGTTGTTGCCACCGCCACCCCAGTACTGCACCCACTGCAGGTTGCCCTTCCAGCGGTCGCGGTAGTTGAACAGCACGGAGGTGGTGAGCGACTTGCGCCCCTCGACGAAGGGCATGGCGTTAGGCGTGGTGCCGTTGACGTCGTGGCTGAAGTCCAGCTGCGGTGTCACGGTGATGCCGCTGCCGAACAGGTCCGGGTAGTTGATGCCGATCTCGGCCACATAACCCCAGCTGGTCTTGTCCGGCAGCGAGTAGTCCGGCAGGAAGTACGGCGTCTTGCCGGAGGTATCCAGCCCCGGATAGCGGGTGACCACCGCCTCGGCCAGGATGAAGCCGTCGGAGGCGCCCAGGCTGCTGGGAATGAAGCCCAGCGGATCGTTGGCCGAGAAGCTGTAGATGGCGTTGACGTTGGCCTGCCACTTCTCCTCCTCGACGAAGCCCCGGTGGACCCCGGTATCGAACACGCTGTTAGGATTGAAGCCGCCGCTGAAGGCCCGGCCGAAGGGCACCGTCGGGTCGACGCCGACACTGTCGTCGGGTCGATAGGACAGCTCGCCGGCCACCGCCACCGGACCGACCATGGTGTTCATGGACAGGCCGAACAGGTCCTTGTCTTCGCCGTAGTTGATGAAGAAATTGTCCACCACCAGGTTGTCCGGATCGGTCAGCGCCGTGTAGCCGACGAAGGGCAGCTTGTCGTGGTAGCGCTGGTAGTAGAAGCCGAACTCGGTCTCGATGCTCTCTGCGGTCCAGCGCAGCGCCAGGCCGTACTGGCCGCTGTTCTTCGCCTCACGCTCGCCGCCGTAGGGAACGGCCAGCCCCAGGGCCACCAGCGTCGCATCGTCCAGGCCGCTCACCAGCGGATCGCCGCAGTGACCGGTTGGCGTAACGGCGGCACAGGTCCCCGCGCCGAGGAGGCCGTCCACATAGTCGGTGGGGTAATAGATGGGACGCCGCCCCTCCCCCACGATGTCGGCGGTGGAGAAGTAGGTGCCCACCGGATCCAGGCCATAGGCGTTCCATCTGAACTGGTAGTAACCCTCCATGCTCAGGGTGTCGGTGAGGCCCACGCTGAAGGACGCCATGGGCGCGGGGATGAACACCTCTTTCAGCTGGGTGCCCGGGGTGTGGTACTTGGGCAGGCTGAGGGCGTTGATCTGGTTGATGCCGCCGGTGACGAAGATCTCCTCGCCCCAGCTGATCACCTGGTTGCCGACCTTGACCTTGGCCGGCATGTCGCCGATGTCGAAGCTTTTCGCCACCCACAGGTCCAGCAGGTCGAAGCGCTCGGTGGCGTCGCGTCTGGCCTGGTCATCCAGCTCGGTGCGCCGCGTGTTGTCCATCTTGAAGTCCTTGGCCCAGGCGACCCGGCCCAGTGCGCTCCAGCCGTCGCCGAACTTCAGGCTCAGCTCGTGGGTGCCCTTGATCACGTGGGAGAACACGTCGTGCTTGTGGTAGTTCAGGTTGCCGTCGTCGGCGTTGCTGTAGTTGATGTCGGCGTTGGCGTAGCCGTTGCCCCGGCCGAGGTTGTAGTAGCGGCCCAGTTCGTTGCTGGTGCCGTTGTTGCAACCGCCGTTGTCGCCGCCCAGCAGGCGGCAATCCGGGGATTCCAGGCGCGTGGCGAAACCATAGGAAAGCGTCGAGTCGAAACTGCCCGACAGGCCATCCTCGGAGCCGAAGGTGAACGCCTGGCCCGGCTGCGACCAGAGCACGCCGGAGGCTGCCAGCATGGCCAGGGTGAGCAGATTGCGGGCACACGGCGTTCCCTGCGCGGCCGGAGCCGCACATTGCTTGCGGTACTTCATCGAGAGGTTCTCCGGTCCGATCAACGCTCGCCGCGACGGCGCAGTTCGCTGGGGTTGAACAGGCTGTCGGTGACGCGCCCTTCCAGGCCCGCGGTCAGGTCGAGGACCTCGCCTTCCTGGGTGAAGCCGTCGGCCAGGTAGCGTCGCGCCACCAGGTCGTAGCTGACGTACTCGAAGCTGGTGCAGGCCTGGATGCCGGGATCGGCCCACTGGCTGCCTTCCTGGACCCGCCAGAGATTGCCCTTGGCGTCGAAGATGTCCACGTGCAGGAGGCCCCAGCTGTCTTCGTCGAAGTACATCACCCGCTTGGCGAACGAGTGGCGCTTGTCAGCCTTGACGCTCGCCTCGACCACCCAGACGCGGTGCTTCTCGTAACGCTGCACGTCGCGGTTCAGGTAGTCCGGGCCCATCAGGTCCTCGTACTTGTTGGCCTTGTCCACCAGCTTGTAGGAGTTGTAGGGCACCACCATTTCCTTCTTGCCGATCAGCTTGAAGTCGTAGCGGTCCAGGGCACCGGTGAACATGTTGATCTGGTCGACGAAGTACAGGCTGTCGCTGCCGGCAACCGGGTTGTCGTAGGCGAAGGATGGTGCGCGGCGCACCCGGCGTTGCCCCGGGAAGTAGATCCAGGCGTCCTGGGGGCGGTCCAGCAGGCTGTGCAACAGGTACATCTCGCCCGCGCGGGACGACGGCGAGAGTACGTCGTAGAGCAGCTTGGCCTCGATGCCGTCGGTGTCCGCCGGTGACTTCACCGCCGGGTCGTTGTAGGGGTAGTACTCGGTGGCCCACTGCTTGACCTCGAACAGGTCGCCGCCCTTTTCCCGCATCAGCAGCGCGATCTGCGCCCGACGCGCCTTGGCCATGTAGCGCAGCTTGAAGTTCCACAGCACCTCCACGCCGTTCTGCGGCATGGGGAACGGCACCGCCGCCCCCACGGCCTGCTCCAGGCGCCAACCATCGGCGCCGATACGGCTCTGCCCGGCGTTGGCGCGGGTGCGCTCGGCCACCTCGGCGGGTACCGCACAACTGCGGTGAGTCGGGTAGACATCCAGGCGATAACCCGGATAGGCCTTGATCAGCGCCGCCTGCCCTTCCGGTACCTGCGCCTGGTACTGGGCGAGATTGCCGGCATCGATGGAATACAGCGGTTTATCGGCGGCGAAAGGGTCGCCGTGCCCCGGTGTCCAACCGGCGGGCGCCCGGGTCAGGCCACCGTCCCAGGCGGGAATGCTGCCATCGGCGTTGCCGGCCTTTTCGGCGCCGATGGGGGTGAGGTCGCGGCCGAGACGGCTGGCGTCGACCGAGGGGGCGGCCTGCAGGCCGGTGGCGCCGAACAGCGCGCACAGTGCGCCGCCCAGCAAGGAACGCGGGAAGAATCTCATCGGTTTCTCCTGAGGTTTTTGTTGTGGTCTTTCAGGAACGCGGCACTCCGCGAACACTAAGGGTCAGCGAGAGGGCGAGGCCCGAGGCATGGAAGGGACGTGCTGCGTGAATACCGGCATCGTGTCGGTAGTGGGTGTCGTTGCGGTCATGGAACCGGCCCCGCTAATCTTGTTCTTGTTCGGGTGGGCGACCTGCTTGCGCTGGGAAAACGAGGCCAGTCATCACGACCTGGCCAAAATCTTCAGGCTCACCTTGGGCACAAAATTATTGGAAGGCCGGCGCCAAGGATTGCCCGCTCGCGCCAGCCCGTTTGGCATTCGGTGCCATGGGTTTCAGGGAGGCTACAAAAGGGGCACCGGCACCACCACCACTCATTGCCCTTGGGCAACGGGCAGTGGATGATCCGCGCCGGCTGCCCATGCCCGGCAACGAGGGATCGGCGGCAACACAAACAGACAGGCTGTGGAACACATGAGATCAGCGCGTACGGTCCTCTCCGAGAACTTCTTTCGTCGCTTCAGCGAAGTCTTCGCGCCACATCTGGCCGCGGTCGGACTGGACACCCGGATACTTGAAAGAGCGGACGTGGAGATTCCCGGCGAGCAGTACGTGGCGCTCTGGGAGGCCGCCGGAAAGACGAACCCCAATATCGGGCTCGTGCTCGGCAACCAGACCGAAGCGGATGATTTCGGCGCGCTCGGGCATGCCCTGCACTGCGCAACCAGTGTCGAAAAGGTCCTGAAGACGCTTCACCAGTTCATCGTGGTGTTTGCCCAGGAGTCGAGCTTCACCTACGAGACGGACGCCCGCTACGTCTACGTCGACTACCAGGTGACCGACCCGACCGTCATTCACCGAAGGCAGGACTCCGAGTTCGCCATTGCCTCGGCTTTCCGACAGCTCAACCTGATCACCAACAGCCCGATACGGCCGTCGCGCGTCGACTTCGAGCATGACCGGCCGGCCGACGTGTCGGAGCACAAGCGCATCTTCCAGTGCCCGCTGTACTTCAATCAGCCCACCAATCGGATCTACCTGCCCATCGAGACACTGAACCTGCCGGTGCCCCATGGCAACGAGCGCCTGTACAAGGCTCTGGAGCCCTACCTCGAAAAGGAACGCCACGAACGCTACATACCGGATGAGCTGCTGCTGCAGATCACCCGCATGATTGCCGCCGACATGAGCAGCGGCGTGCCCTCCCTGGTCGACATCTGCGAGCAGCTTGGCGTCAGCCGGCGGACACTGCAGCGACGCCTCAAGGAGCACGGGATAGAGTTCTCGTCGTTGGTGGAAGATGTACGCCGGGAGCTGGCGCTCGCCTACATGAAGGATTCGGAGTACTCCATGACGGAGATTTCCTTGCTGGTGGGCTACTCCGAGTCGGGTTCCTTCACCCGGGCCTTCCGGCGCTGGACCGGGCAGTCGCCGCAGCAGTATCGCGCCGCCAACCACCCCCTCTCCTGAGGTTCTCCAGCCAGGTGCCTGCCCCTTCCCGGCGCGCACCGTCCCTCCAGCGGCGCCTGCCTGGCGCGAACTGCTGAAAGTCCTGGCACCCCCTGCCAATTCACCGCCTGAGCCGCCCGCTACCCTGACCTTCCTGGCTCACGTCGGCCCGGGAGATCCCAGCGAAGGATGTAACGAGACTCCGCTCCCCATCCCGGCAAACCGACGGACACATCACCGGCAGAGAGTGAAAGCATGACCCATCGAGACCCGCGACTGGACAGCATGTCCTTCTGGCAGCACGACTATGGGCACTACTCGCCCAACGGCCCCCTGAAGGAAGACCTGAAGGTGGACGTGGCCATCATCGGCGGCGGCTTCACCGGCCTGAACACCGCCTGGCAGTTCAAGCGGGACAACCCCAACGCCCGCGTCGTGGTACTCGAAGCCGCCGTCATCGGCTTCGGGGCCAGCGGCCGCAACGCCGGTTTCAGTACTCGGCTCTTCGGACTCGAGCCCGAGATGGTGCTGCTGCGCTGGGGCAAGCAGAAACTGATCGATGCCCACCACTACCTGGACAAGGCGGTCGCCCACACGAAAGACCTGATCGAGGCGCAAGGTCTGCAATCGGATTACCGCCATACCGGCATGGTTCGCATCAGCTACTCCGGGAAGCAGATGGGCCGCCTGCAGAAAACCCATGAGCTGCTCCAGCAGCTGGGCATCGCCGGGGATCTCACGTGGCAGGACAAGTCCCGGGTTCAGCAGGACTTCCACTCCGAGCGCTTCACCGGTGGGATCTATGAGTCCAACACCGGCAACCTCAACCCGTGCAAGCAGGTTCGAGAACTCAAGCGCCTGGCCGAATCGGCGGGTGTTTCAATCCACGAAACCAGCCCGGTCACCGACATTGAAAGGACCGCCTCGGACATCGTGCTGAAGACGCCCGGTGGCAAGATCACCGCCGACAAGCTCGTGGTCGCCACCAACGCCTACTCCCGCCAGGTGCCGGACACCCGCAGGCTGCAGAACCGGCAGTACCCCCTCTGGACCTATCAGGTCGTCACCGAGCGCCTCACCGCGGAGCAATGGGAGAGCATCGGCTGGAAGGACCGACAGGCATTCGGCGACAACCGGCAACTGCTGCATTACTACCGCCCGACCGCCGACGGCCGCATCGTCATGGGTGGGGGCAACGCGATGGTCTACCGGACACCCGCCATGGACGAAGTGTCCTCGCCCATGAGCTGGCAGCACTGCGAAGCCCATTTGAAGTGGATCTACCCGCAACTGAAGGACGTACGAATCGCCTATCGATGGGGCGGCCCCGTCTCGGTGAACGTCGACATGGTCCCCGAGATCAGCTTCGTCGATGACGAACGCATCATCTATTCCGGCGGCTGCTTTGGCCACGGCGTAGCGCTGACGCACCTCAACGGCCGAACCATCGCGGACCTGCTCGATGGCCGGAAAACCGAACTGACGGACTTCTGGATCGTGAACAGAAAATCCATCTCCATGCCCAACGACACGCTGTCCTTCGTCGCTGGCCGAGTGGCCCGCAGGGCGCTCCAGGCGTTCGACTGGTGGGAAGAGCGAAGCCTGCAAGGCAGATGACAGAACCGCGCTGGCATCATGCGGCCCCGGAACGTCGGTACATGAGGCTACTCCAGCGAGACGAATTCCGTCCGCTCTGGCCGATAGCAGCCATCCGCGACCGGCTGCAACTGACCATTTCCGACTTACCAATAGATAGCCGCAGCAAGTTACTGCTGGCTGCGAAAACTCGTTGGACCGCATCATAGGGTCCGCTCCTCGGACAACCCGAAAACTCCTGCTCGGCCATACGAAGCTTGAGAGCACCGTCCGATACCTGGGGATTGAGGTCTATGACGCCTTGGAAATGGCGGAGCAGTCCACAGCGGCGGTCGAAGTCAGACCGTCGCTAACCCGCCAGAAGCGGGCGCTCAGTGGCCAAGGTCGTTTTCTTGCAAGCGACTAATGACAGGGACACTGCAGCCAAAGCGATTTATCGTTGCCCAGACCACTAGATGAAGCTGGGAGGTCAGCGCAATGAGTGCAGGTTCCGCCAGGCGAGACTGGATGCTTCAAAGTCACTTTCCAAGCAAAGTGGAACGAATCGAAGCCTATTTCAGCGGTCATGGTTACGAGCCCCATCGGCACGACACCTATGCCATCGGTCTAACGATGTCCGGCGTACAAAGCTTTCGCTATCGCGGCGGGATGCGGCACAGCCTTCCCGGCGGAGCGATGGTGCTTCACCCGGATGAGCTTCACGATGGCAGGGCCGGTACCGATGAGGGTTTCCGTTATCGCATGCTCTACATAGACCCGGTGCTGATCCAGCAGGCACTGGGCGGCAAGGCCCTTCCGTTTGTCGCAGACGGTCTATCCAACGACGTACGAGTTCTTCGAGCGATCGACTCGCTCATGCAGGCAATGGAACGCCCCGTCGAGTCGCTGGAGGAGGACGACGCCATCCATGATCTGGCTCACGCACTGGAGGCAGCAGCGGGAAAAGGCCGGGGCCGTCGCGCCATCGACTATCAAGCCGCCGAGCGCGCCCGGTCATACATTCTGGACATGAACGGCGCGAGCATGACGATCGAAGAACTGGAGCGGATCAGCGGGCGGGATCAAAGCAGCCTGTCCCGGGACTTTCGTGCGCTTTATGGAACCAGCCCGTATCGCTACGTGACCATGCGCCGCCTGGATATCTGTCGTGATCTTCTGTTGTCCGGCTCTGACCTCGCAGATGCCGCCCTCGCCGCAGGCTTCTACGATCAGAGCCATATGACACGCCAGTTCCGCAATACCTTCGGGCTTTCACCGGCACGCTGGTTGTTGCTCCTGAAATCCCTCTAGGTTGCAGGATCGTACAAGAGGCCCCTGGAGCGGGTGGGTAGGCTCATGGAAAGCCAACACGAGGAGCCAACCATGCCCAGCCCCCTCTCGCAGCTCAACCAGCAGCCGATCAACCTCCTTCAGAAGCTCTCACTCGTCACTGAGCAGTGGTCACCCAAGGTCGTTGCGGAAATGAACGACTACCAATTCAAGGTCGTACGTATCCAGGGTGACTTCGTCTGGCACTCTCACGCGGAAACGGACGAGGCTTTCTTTGTGATCGAGGGCCAGCTGCGCATCGACTTCCGGGACCGGCACGTGGTGCTCGGCAGCGGCGACTTGTTCGTTGTGCCGAAAGGTGTCGAGCACAAGCCTTACGCCCAGGAGGAGGTGTTGTTGATGCTCATAGAGCCCCGCGGTGTGGTGAACACCGGCGAAGCGGCTGGGGATCGCACGGCAGAGAGCGATGTCTGGATATAGCCGGTTACAGGCCGACTCGAAATGAAAGCCCTGCACTCGAGATCACTTCAAGTCGGATAGCGCTGGTCCCACCAAACACGAAAAAGCCGGCGGGCCAGCGCAACAGCGCTGCCCGCGCGGTCTCGTCCTACAGATATTTCCGCATATCTTTTCTCTGGCCTACAGAGACCTTTCCTACACCTCGTTAGCCTTGAGGCCCTACGCGCGCCCTGGCTAGTGTCCCCTCCGTCACGGTCAATCCCGTGGCCGGGTTTGACAGCCCGAAACAACATTGGCGCGATCGCGCCGCAGGGTGCATGCGAAAGACGGCGGACGTTTTTTGCAGGCTCTTGCACGCATGCAGCTAATAGCTGCACTGCTCTATGGCAGGTCGCGCGGGGAGATCCTCGCGATCTGCCGGTTCCAATGTTGCCGGTCTGTCAACCCCGCGTGACTTGCCACCCTCGATGACAGCGTGGGCGGTGGTCTTCAACTCAACATTGGAGATTAATCATGCACGACGCATACACCCCTCTCGTTTTCCATCACCACCACCAGCGCCTGCGCGCCCTGATGGTCGACAACCAGCCCTGGTTCATCGCCCATGATTTCGCGCGGCTGATCGACCTTCCCGACGCCCAATCCCTGCTCCAGGCCCTGGAGCCCCACGAGCAGCAAACCCTCCGCCTCGGCTACACCCACGACTTCCATGAAGACGCCACCGCCATCAGCGATATCGGTGCCTACAAGGCGTTGTTCCTGTTCGGCGAGCTAGCCCAAAGCCAGATCGGCCGCTGGCTCAGCGAGGTGCTGGTGCCAACGCTGCATGACTATCACCGGGAGCCGGATGCGGCGCCGCGCCGGGACGCGCTGAGCTATGAAGGCCGGCGAATCGGTGTGGTGCGCTGGCAGGGCGAGGTGTGGGTGGCCTGGCGCGATCTGCCGGCCTTCATCGGCTCAAACAAGGAGGCGTCGGTATGAGCGAGGAACTGAGCGAACGCCGGCTGCGGGAGCTGGTGAACCGGCTGGATTCGCGGCTGCATACGGTGCAGGTGCTGGCGGAGGTGCTGCTGGACAACGCGGGGCTCCGGCCCTGCATTCCCGGACCCTATCTCAATGAATACCGTGAAGGCGCGGTGATGGAAGCGGTCATTCTTCTGTCGCGCAGCAGCCAGGAGGATTTCTGGCAGTTGGCGAAGAGCGAGAAATGGCCGTTGAGTTCGCTGTGAGTTGAGGCGTGGGGCCCCTCTTCCGGGTTCGGGGAGGGGCCTTTTGTTGGGGGCAACGGGGTTGCCCCTTTTGCGAATGAAGTCACTACAAGTGCGGCAATGCTAGGCCCAGAGCTCCTACCCAACGCCCCTAAGCCTCATCCAGCATCCCCCACTGCACCCGCTCCAGGCGCTCCGTCACCTTGTCGGTGAAGGGCCAGGGACGTTCATGGACCCGCTGGACGATTTCGGGCGGCAACTCTTCGCCTTCTTCGAAGTAGCGCGTGACCTCGCGCCATTGCACCTCCAGCGCCATCGGCCACATGACTTTCCAGTAGCCCGCGTGAGGGCACAGCGCGCCGCTGTAGGCCGTGCGCAGGGGGAAGCCGTAACCACTGAACACCGGGGAGTCGGGAAGGGGCTTGCCCGTGGCAGGGTCGAGCTTCCTGGCATTGGCGAGCTGGTGGATCAGTGCCTCGCTGGGCTTGGGGGGCGGGACGTTGGCCAGGCGCTCTTCCAGCCATTGCAGCTTGCCGTCCCACGGCGGCAGCTTGGCGGGCGGCAACGGCACGATCTCGTTGATCTCGGGGACCGTGGGGCTGGCGTAAGAGGATCGTGCAAGGATGCGCCAGATCTTTTCGTAGCGATCGGCGCGCTCCAGGTCCTCCGGTTGCGCCAGGTAGTGCAACTCGTTAGTAGGCGGAGGGTTACGAAACGCTTTGTACAAAAAAGAAGCTGATACGCTGTCACCGGCTGCCACACCCAACTGGAACGCTTCAAGAGCGTCCTGATATTGAGTTCCTAGCTTCAAATCAACACCGAGATCAGATGCAGCGTCCCGCTGCCCCTGCTCAGCGGCACAGCGGAGCATTTGCCGAGCCACATCCGGCGCCATATTACTCGGTGCCAACTTGTCACCGACATAGTACTGGGCGTTGGCACTGCCTTCATCGGCAGCCTTGCGGAAGTAACGCAGGGCCATTGCCTCGTCTTGCTGCAAACCCGCCGAGCCTTGATTCAGGAAGATGCCCACGAAGTAGTAGCCGGTAGCCACACCGGCATCCATGAGTTGCTGGCTTAGCCGCAGGTTCTCCTCGCCGGTCAGCCCGTAACGACGGCCCCGCATGCTCCCGTTCTGCAGGTTGATAGTGGCCTTGGCATGGCCGTTTTCGGCGGCGATGCGGTAGAGCCGTTCGATCTGCCCATCCACCGCCTTGTCCTGCTTGAGCTGGTTGTTCTTCTCCAGCCAGCGGGCGTATTTGAATACCTGGTCGCTGTCCGCCGAGGGCTCGGGAAAGCGTTCGTGCGCGCAGGTGAAGGCCAGGTCGGCCTTGATCCGGGAGAGTCGGTCCATGGAGGCATCCTTTTTCCAGGGAATCCCGCCGCTGCCGCAGGCGGCCAAGCATGCAGTGACCAGTAGAAGAATCAGACGCATCCGTCGAAATCGCTCGTGGTGGGTGAGTGGTCATGGAATGCCCTGGTGGGGCACAGCGCAGGCACTAGCCGAGCATTCCCCACTGCACCCGTTCGAGGCGTTCCGTCACCTTGTCGGTGAAGGGCCAGGGACGCTCATGGACCCGCTGGACGATTTCGGGCGGCAGCTCTTCGCCTTCTTCGAAGTAGCGAGTGACCTCGCGCCATTGCACCTCCAGCGCCATCGGCCACATGACTTTCCAGTAGCCCGCGTGAGGGCACAGCGCACCGCTGTAGGCCGTGCGCAGGGGGAAGCCGTAACCGCTGAACACCGGGGAGTCGGGGAGGGGCTTGCCCGTGGCGGGGTCGAGCTTCCTGGCATTGGCGAGCTGGTGGATCAGTGCCTCGCTGGGCTTGGGGGGCGGAACGTTGGCCAGGCGTTCTTCCAGCCATTTCAGCTTGCCATCCCACGGCGGCAGCTTGGCGGGCGGCAACGGCACGATCTCGTTGATCTCGGGGACCGTGGGGCTGGCGTAAGAGGATCGTGCAAGGATGCGCCAGATCTTTTCGTAGCGATCGGCGCGCTCCAGGTCCTCCGGTTGCGCCAGGTAGTGCAACTCGTTAGTAGGCGGAGGGTTACGAAACGCTTTGTACAAAAACGAAGCTGATACGCTGGTGCCTGCTGCCACACCCAACTGGAACGCTTCAAGAGCCTCTTGATACTGCCTTTTACCTTGGAGATTAACCCCTAGAGAAACAGCCGCATCCCCTTGCCCCTGCTCAGCAGCACAGCGGCGCATCTGCCGGGCGATATCGGGGGCAATATCACTCGGTGCCAGCTTTTCAGCGACATAGGCCTGGGCATTGGCGCTGCCTTCATCGGCAGCCTTGCGGAAGTAACGCAGGGCCATTGCCTCGTCTTGCTGCAAACCCGCCGAGCCTTGATTCAGGAAGATGCCCACGAAGTAGTAGCCGGTAGCCACACCGGCATCCATGAGTTGCTGGCTTAGCCGCAGGTTCTCCTCGCCGGTCAGCCCATATCGGCGACCCCGCATGCTGCCGTTCTGCAGGTTGATATTGGCCTTGGCATGGTCGTTTTCGGCGGCGATGCGATAGAGCCGTTCGATCTGCCCATCCACCGCCTTGTCCTGCTTGAGCTGGTTGTTCTTCTCCAGCCAGCGGGCGTATTTGAATACCTGGTCGCTGTCCGCCGAGGGCTCGGGAAAGCGTTCGTGCGCGCAGGTGAAGGCCAGGTCGGCCTTGATCCGGGAGAGTCGGTCCATGGAGGCATCCTTTTTCCAGTGAGTACCGCCGCTGCCACAGGCGGCTAACAATGCAGTGGCCAGTAGAAGAATCCGGCGCATCAGTCGAGATTGCTCATGGTGGTCTTGTCGTAATGGAACTCAACGAGGGGCGTCGAGGGGCCAGGGGAACTCTTGTTGCTTTTAAGGTCTTTGTTTTTGTTGATGATTTCTGTCCATGCATCAAATGCATCTTCCGGATCATCCTGCGCCCCCTTCCCAGCGGTATGCAGGTCGAAGAGCTCGCGCCGCATCGCTCGCGTCACGTCATGCCACTCGTGGGCGATATTCAGTTCGCTGTCCACCTGCATGCTGCGGGTGTTGATATTGGCCGAGCCGTGGGTGGTGAAGACGTCGTTGACGATCATCAGCTTGGAGTGGATGTACACCGGCATCCAGGGCGCGCCCGGCGGCGAGTCGGGGGCCACCAGCGAGCAGACATGGACTTTCAGGCCGGGGATCGTTTCCGGGACCAGCGTCTCGTCTTCGATTTTCTTGATCTGCCGGTCCAGTTCTGCCTGCCATTCGGCAAGCTTCCTGTGCCCATACCGGTCATTGCCGCCCTCGGGCCGGGGCTTGGGTGGCATGTCCCGCGTGGCTTTTTCGATGCGCCGCAGCTTGGTGACCTTGGGAATGGTGTCCGTTCGACCCAGGCTTTCCAGCATGCGCTGGGTGTTGACGGTGCCCTTGCCGATGCCACCATCGGTGACGTTGGTGATCACGAAGAGATGGATCGCCCCATGCAGGACAGGGTCACGTCCGGCCGCGGTCTGCTCGGCGGCAGCCCTTTTTATCGCCTCGGCCAGCGGTGGCCAGCGGAAGTACTGGTTTTCGATATAGATGAGCTGGGTGGCGTTGTTCACCGCCTGCAGGTAGGCGGCCTGGATGTCCTGCTTGCCGGCCTGGGGCTGGGTGCGCAGCAGCTGAGCGAGCAGTTGGGTGCTGCCATCGGCCGCTTCGGATGGCGCCGCGAAGGGGACGCGCAATGTCGCCGTGCCGACGGTGACGGCCCGGCCCTGGACGAGACCCTGGCGAGCACTGAGCAGGTCCTCGCCGGTCTCCTTCAGCCAGGCATCGGCGAAGTTCCGGTGCAGGTGCTCGAGGATCGGCCCGGTCACACGGCAGGAGATGTCCTGGCAGGGCAAGGCGCCACGCGGACCCCGGTCGGGGGCATGGGTTTGCGGGGTGGGGTTGGGTCGCTTGGGGTCGGGGCGTTTCAACGCCGAATGGGCGTTGGTGTCCCAGTACGCGTCGAGCATGTTGTGGCCCATGACGAAGCCGACCGCTTTCTCGGGCAGCTCGTAGTCGACCAGGACACTTTTCTGGTGGTGCGAGGCGGACCATTTCAGAGCGGTGCGCGTTCTCCCGCTCAGTTCCCGGTCCAGGCTGCTTTGCCCGAGATCGGCTTTGATGCGGTCTCGATCGACCCCACTGAAGTCACGGCTGACGAACACCGGCACGCCGCTGTTCACGCGTTGCGCCGCATCGCCATCCGACACCGCATAGGTGCTGAACCAGCGCTCGTCTTCGCGGTGCTGTTCGTCGCTGGCGGTCTGTCCCGCGCGATGCTTGAGGTTCGGGCGTTTGCCGGGTAGGTTTGCCTCCCCTCCGAGACCGGCGCTGTTGAACAGCATTTCCCAACCCAGTATCCGCACGCGCACACCTTCCCGGGCCTTGGCCTCCAGCAGTTTGCCGATGGCGGGCTGCTCGCCGTCACGGATGAAGTACATGGAAGGCTGGAAACCCCAGCAAATGATGTCGATGGAGGCTTCCGCCTTCTCGATGGCCTCGTGCACGGCTTTGAAGGTGGCCTCGCCGTTGATGAGGTAGCGGTAGTCCGTCAGCATCGGCGGGTACTCGGTGCGCTGGACGAACCAGGGAGAGGTGGCGGTGGCTGTATGCGTGTGCTGCAGGGCGATGGGCACCACGATGGCTTGCTGGGTCATGCCGACTCTCCTTCGGTGCCCGGAGTGCCGTCCAGCCGGAAGGCATAGAGCAAGCGCTGGTCCGTGTGCGAGCCAGGTTGTAGCGCTTGGGGGGCGTCTTGAGTGTGGTGGTGGTGCAAGCCTCTGTTCGCCAGATGTGCCTGCTCGGGGTTGCGGTATTCGCTGGGGACCGGGAACTGGTACGCCACGCCATTACTTAGCTTGAGCATGTACTGACGGGTAATGACTGCATGCTGGATGGCGACTTCTCCACTGGCGTCCAGAACACCCTGGTCAACGGGCGCGCCATCGGCGTACAGCGTGTAGGGCATACCCGCCCAGGCCAGCATCGATGCATTCGGAACTTGAAGGATGCTCAACCGCAGGGTTGGGCTGGACTCGAGCTTGGGATACGCCGGATGGGCGGCGGTCATGCTGGCCGGCCCCTGGTAGTCGAAGTGCGCCGCCTTGATCAGGTAGTCACCCTGGGTGCCGGACTCGATGCCGCAGGCATCCAGGCTGATGTAGGTGCCGCCGGCATTGAGGACGATCTTCTTCTTGGCGCTGATGTGGATTTCGTCTTCGCTGCTGACGATGTCCAGGCCATGGCGGGCAATCAGCTCCATCCGGTCGTTCTGCGCCTGGATCTGCACCGCGCCCTGGTTGGCGATGAGTTTCAGCCCCAGCTTGCGCACGAACAGGCTCACGCCCTCCCCCACGCCGATGAACAGGCGCTTGACCACGCTGACGGACGCGTCGTTGCCGGCGTTGGCGATGAGGTTACGCTCGGCGGCCAGTTGCAGATGGTTGCCACTGGTCAGCGCAATGCCCTGGGGAGCGCTGAGCAGCGCCACCGAGGCTTTCAGTTGATCGAGTCGTTCGCGCAGCAGGGTGAGCTGGGCTTGCACGTCGGCGGGGTCGGCTTTGGCGGTTTCGGCATCGTCGGATAGCTTGCGCATCTCGCTGCCGGCTTGTTCGAGGCGGGCCACGGCCTCCTGCATGGCCAGCACCTGGCCCTGGGCACGGGGCTGTTCATCGGCGCTGATGAACACGCCCTTGCCCGCCCGCAGCGCTCCCCAGTTATCGGTACGCAACTCGAAGCCTTCGCCGCGCTTCTGCCGCTGCCCATCCACCAGGTGGCCCAGGTTGAGCTGGCTCTTGCCGCTGTGTTCGGTGCTGAGCTTGATGTGCTCCTGGCCACGGGTGTCGTCCAGGCGCAGTTTGTTGTTGGCCGGGGTGCGCAGGACGTTGCGCTTGTAGTTGTTCAGGGTGACGTGGTCGGGGTGCCGGCTGTCGTGCAGGGCGAAGGCGATGAAGCCTTTGTCGGGGTCGCCGTGCTCGAAGGCGATGGCCACTTCGGTGCCCTGGATCAGCGGCAGGTGCAGCCCATGGGTGTCCCCGGCGTAGGGGCGGGCCAGGCGCAGCCACATGCTTTCCTGGCCGGCGGGCCAGGTGTCGCGGTCGAAGAGGAAGTTGACCTTGTAGCGGCCTTCGAGGTCGATGTGGCTGTAGAGGTCGTCGGGCTGCGGGCTGGTGACCCGCGCCGGGATGGTGCCGACGATCAGCGGCCTTTGCTTCAACAGCGGGCGGAAGCAGATGTGCTCGACATAGGGAATGGCCTCGAAGCGGGCTTCGAAGCTGTGGTCGCGGGCGGCGGTGGCGGTCAGGCGAGTGATGACGGCGCCGGGGGCGAAGGCCTCGGGGGCGCCGCCGTCGATTCCCAGCACCTGCCCGGGGGCCAGGGTCGCGCTGCTGGCGATGCCGGCGAGGCGGGTACGGGCATTGAGGTAGCGCTCGTGCCGCAGGCGAGCGAAGAAGTAGCCGCTCTCGCTTTGCAGGTCTTCGTCCTGGGCGTAGGCGTCGCCCAGTTCGGTGTAGTGCTCGGCGTAGTGGTAGGCCTCGCCGTAGGTGGTGGGGTCGCCCCGGCTCTGGTCGACATCGCCGTCGAGCCGGGCGGCGGCATCGCGTGGGTCGTAGGCGCGGACGTGGATGTCCTTTTCCACCACGCCATGCTGCGATTGCAGGGCCCAGACCGCGTCCTGCCCGCTGGCGCTGGTGCCGGACGGCGGGCGGTACGGCAGGCGAACATCGAACTGGTAGTTGCGCTGGTCGTCGTGGAACTGGACGACGTCGATGTTCAACCGCTCGTCGGCGGTGAAGCGGTACCAGATGCCGACTTCGGCCAGCAGGCGGGTGATGAAGGCCAGGTCGCTCTCGCCGTACTGCATCACCTGTTCGCGCTTGGGGTACTCGCGCGTGAGGTCGAAGAAGAAGTCCTGCCCCGCCCACTGGTGGCGCTCGCTGCGCAGGATCTGATTGACGATCTCGGGCACCGAGAGGTGCTGGTAGATGCGGTATTGGCGGCCGCGTCCGAGCAAGGCCAGGCGCGGTTGCAGGGTGACTTCGTAGCGGGCTTCGTCGTTGGAGCCGGAGAGGCGGCGAAAGCCCGTGACCACCCCATGCAGGGTGCGCAAGGGCTGGGCCGGCGGCAGGCTCAGGCCGGCGAAGGGCAACGGGCTGGGCGGCGGATGCAGGCTGAAGCTGGCGCGCTGACCCAGCAGCTGCTCGGCGGGGAGGTCACGCTCGCTGGAGGTGAATTCCACCTGGTAGCTGAAGGGCTCGCTGAGGGCTTCCGTGCCCGTGAAGGCGAGCACGTCGAGGGCGGCGTCGAGGCCACGGACCTGGAGCTTGTGGCGGCTGTGGTCGAAGAAGGGGCGGAGTGCGGCAAGCATGTGGACGGGCTTCCTTGCGTCAACAACAAACGCAGGAGCCTGCCATGTGAGCCGGCACTACAACTATCAGACGTGTCTGAATGAATTACGAAAAAAGGCAATTTCCTCACGCCGAGATACAGGCAAACATGAGAAGGGAATTTCTGATGGGAGTGTGAAGCGGGCTCACAGGGCTGTTCGGATCATCGACAAAGCCCCCCTCTCCATGAGTAATTTCATAGTCAGGCCGCCTTCGGGATTGCGGGGACACGACGCATGCACCCCAATCGTTTTCTATCACCACCACCAACGCCTGCGCTGTGTGATGGTCGACAAACAGCCCCAGTTCCTCGCCCATGGCTTCTCCCGGCTGATCGGCCAGACCGACACCCTCCCCTTGCTCCAGGCTCTGGAGCCCCACGAGCAGCAAACCCTCCGTCTCGGCTAGAAGATGGAGAAGTTGCCATTGGCGCGAAGTGAGTCGAGGTGCGGCACCTCCTCCGGTTTCGGGGAGGGGCCTTTGCTGGTTGGGCCAACGGCGTTGCCCCCGGGTAGGTTGGCGTAGAGCGAAGCGAAACCCAACGTCGGGCTCGCCAGAACCCCCGTGCCAGAAAGGTGGCGCCCCAAGCCCCCGCCATCGAAATGGTCGCTAAGAGGACGTGTCAGGACGGTTTGGAAATAGATAGGGGGGTGGGGGCACAGGATAATCGCGGGGCCTTCACGCCCGGGTCTATCTCGGGTATTTCGCGGGCAACGATTGGATCGCACAACAACAAAAGCCTGCAGAAGATTCCAAAAGGGGCTGTAACCCATGGCAACGGACAAGAACCTTGAAACTCATGCCCTCGGCGTGACGGACCCATCGAAGACCGAAGAGGCAAGGCAGGATCGGCATCTGGAAGGCAAGCTCGACTGGGTGGTTTTCGGCTTCACCAGCGTCATTGCCATCGCATTCATCGTCTGGGGGATCGTCAGCCAGGCGGGCCTCGCCAGCAGCGCTTCCTCGGCACAGAGCTGGGTGATCGTCCACTTCGGCTGGTTCTTCGTCCTCACCTCCACCTTCTTCGTCATCTTCGTGCTCTGGCTGGCGGCCAGCCGGTACGGCAGGATCCCGCTGGGACGCGATGGCGAAGCCCCCGAATTCCGCACCATTTCCTGGATCGCCATGATGTTCAGCGCCGGCATGGGGATCGGCCTGATGTTCTTCGGCGTCGCGGAGCCGCTGTCGCACTACGTCAACCCGCCGCCGGGCTCGGCCGCAGGCCAATCGAGCGAGGCGCTGCAGGTGGCCATGGCCACCACGCTCTTCCACTGGACGCTGCATCCCTGGGCGATGTACGCCATCGTCGGGCTGGCCATCGCCTACGGCACCTTCCGGCGCGGGCGCTCGCAGCTGATTTCCGCCGCCTTCCGCCCGCTGATCGGCCGGCACGCCAATGGCCCCATCGGCAGCGTGATCGACATGATGGCGATCTTCGCCACGCTGTTCGGCTCCGCCGCCTCCCTCGGGCTCGGCGCGCTGCAGATCGCCGGCGGCCTGGAGTACAACGGCTGGATCGAGCACCCGGGCAAGATCTTCTACATCTCGCTCATCACCCTCCTCACCGTCGCCTTCGTTACCTCCGCGGTGTCCGGCATCGGCAAGGGCATCCAATGGCTCTCCAACACCAACATGCTGCTGGCGTTGGTCCTCGCCCTGTTCGTCTTCCTGGTCGGCCCGACGCTGCTGATGCTGAACCTGCTGCCGGCCTCCATCGGCGTCTACATCAAGCTGCTGCCGGAAATGATCGGCCGCACCAACGCCAGCGGCAACGAGCAGATGGACAACTGGCTGGCCGGCTGGACGGTGTTCTACTGGGCCTGGTGGATTTCCTGGACGCCCTTCGTCGGCATGTTCATCGCGCGTATCAGCCGTGGGCGCAGCATTCGCCAGTTCGTCACCGGCGTGCTGCTGGTGCCGAGCCTGGTGAGCCTGGTCTGGTTCACCATCTTCGGCGGCGCGGCCATCGACGCCCTGCGCGACGGCACCTTCGTGCTGGTCGATGGCGTCGTGAACAGCAACCACGCCCTTTACCAGCTACTGGACAGCTACCCGCTGGCCTCGGTCACGTCCGTGCTGGTGATGGTCCTGGTAGGCATCTTCTTCGTCTCCGGCGCCGATGCCGCGTCGCTGGTCATGGGCACCTTGTCCGAGCACGGCACGACGAAGCCCTCGCGCCGCACGGTGATCTTCTGGGGCGCGCTGACCGGCACCGTCGCTGCGATCATGCTGGCCATCGGAGACCCACGCGACCCGGGCGCCGCCCTCACCGGGCTACAGAGCCTGACCATCGTCGTGTCGCTGCCCTTCGTCCTGGTGATGGCGCTGCTGTGCCTGGCCCTGTACCGCGACCTGCGCAAGGACCCGATGATGCTGCGTCACCTGCGCGCCAACGAACTGATCGAGAAGGCGGTGCTGTACGGCGCGGTCAAGCACGGTGAAGAGTTCTACATCGTCGTGCAGGAGAAGAAGTCTTCCGTCAAGCGCGCCCGTACGGAGACGCAAGTGGGAGTTCCCGAGGTCTGACCCGGCGTCGGCTGCAAGTGTGGCCCCTCTTCCGAACTCGGAGAGGGGCCTTTGTTTGTCAGGGCAATCGCTTGCCTCTCTGATGACGAAGGTCCACTTTGGCCAAAAGCGGATGTTGCGGGTAGAGGAAATAAACCTGTCCCCTTTCGGTCCCGGTTTAGTACCTTCCAGCCTCTACCCCACGAGTACTCGATATTGATCTCCGTCCTCTCCAACGGCCAACCATCAACCCCGCCTGCGCCATTCGAACCTGCCGTGCCATGGTGGAGCTTCACTAAAACGGTATTGGCCGCCACAGCCCTGACACTGGTGCGTGACGGGCTGCTCAGCCTGGATGCTCGACTGCCCGGCAACGCATTCACCTTGCGCCAGCTCCTGCGGCACGAGGCAGGTCTCGCAGACTACGGCGAGCTTCCCGAGTACCACGCGGCCGTTGCCAGCCAGGAAGCGGCATGGCCTACCGACGAAATGATGCGCCGTCTTGATGGCTACCGGCTTCGCTACAGCCCCGGCGAAGGCTGGCGCTACTCGAACGTGGGCTACATGCTGGTCGCAAGACTCATCGAACGTACGACAGACCTGCCGCTTGAAGAGGCGGTCAGGCAACAGGTACTGGCGCCCCTCGGTATCTCGGCTGCTCGTTTTGCAATGCAGCCAGCGGATCTAGCCGAGACCGGGCTCGACGGCTCATCGAACTACGACCCGGCCTGGGTCTATCACGGGCTGTTGATCGGCCCGGTTTCACAGGCCGCCCTGCTTCTTGATCGACTGCTCGCCGGCGACCTGCTTCCCGCCAACCTGCTTCAGGACATGCGGGAAACACGAGTACTCGGCGGGCCGATTGCCGGGCGTCCCTGGGTTTCCCCGGGATACGCCCTGGGCCTGATGCGCAGTGCCATCGAAGGCGGCCTGACCCTGGCAGGGCATACGGGCTGCGGGCCTGGAAGTGTCGTGGCGGTCTATCGCACCTCCGTTGCTGAAGCCTCGGCGTGCTGCGGGATTTTTTCGCCAGGGGCACAGGAGGGGGAAATCGAGGCACAGGTCGTCCGGCAAATCCGTGCGGCGTTGGGGCTGGAACGCTGAGGGCGTTCTCCGGTCGTGCCAGGCGCCTGGCGGATATCAGCCTCTGCTCGGCTAGCGAACCTGACCTGATGCATGGGTCGGTAGCGGCCGTTAAGACGTGACGGAAATAAACCTGCCCCCTACCCTTCGGCCCCTTCAGGTGGCCTTTTTTCATTCGCGGACAATACTTTTCTGCACAGGTGGGCGTGCGGCGGGTGGCGCGCGCCGCAGGGAGGTGCGCGGTGAAAAAACTATCGATTGTGGGTGTCGGCATAGTGGGCGAGGCGGCGGCTCAGATCATCGCCCGGGAAGAGTTCTGTCGCGAGCTGGTGCTGGTCGATGTGCAGGGTGAGTTGGCAAAGGGCAAGGCGCTGGACGTCTGGCAGGCGGCGGTCGAGTCAGGTTCCGACACCCGGGTCTACGGCGGCTCCAACGCCGAATTGCTGCAGGACTCCGAGCTGGTGGTGATCACGGCGGGCGTGCCCCGCAAGCCGGGTCAGTCGCGCCAGGATGTACTGAGCATCAATCTGCCGATTCTCGACGGCATCATGGGGGATATCAATCGCCATGCCCCGGCGGCGACGGTGCTGGTGGTATCGAATCCGGTCGACGTGCTGACCTATCGGGCCTGGAGTCTCAGCGGGCTGGGACGCACCAGGGTGTTCGGGCAGGCAGGGGTGCTGGATACGGCGCGCATGAAGTGCTTCATCGCCGAGGAAACAGGGTTTTCCGCACGGGATATCTCGGCGCTCGTGCTGGGAGGGCATGGCGATAGCATGGTGCCGCTGATGCGCTACTGCACGGTCGGTTCGGTGCCGCTGTCCCACTTCCTGTCCAGCGAGCAGATAGAGAGGATCGTGCAGCGCACGCGTCAGGGCGGCGGCGAGATCCTGGGCCTGAAGAAGGTCGGGAGCGCCTGCGACGCGCCGGGCGTGGCCATTGCACAGATGGTGGATGCCATTGCCAATGGGCGAAACCGCATCTTGCCGACGGTCGCGATTCTCGAGGGCGAGTACGGGCGCACGGGTATCGCCATGGGCGTCCCCTGCGTGCTCTCGGATGAGGGGCTTGTGCGGGTGATCGAGCTGCCTCTGGATACGCAGGAACAGGCGATGTTCGACCACTCCGCCGATCAGGTGGTGCGCGACATCGCTGAAATGAATGCGTTGTGAGCGCGGGTATGTGAGCGGAAAGGGGGGGGCTCCCCCCTCACAGTCGTGACTTCGTCAACCGCCGCAAGCTGGCCGCTCTGTTGGCGCTGTGAACTGTCCGCCTTGGTCCGGCATCCGCCCTTCATGACGGACGACTACCGGCCGCAACTTCCTCGTCGCCCTGCGCCTGTACGGCACAGAGGACGCCTTCTACGACCAGACCTGGAAGACGGTTGACGTGAGGAGGGATGAAGCCGCTCCTACAGGGGACGTGGCGCAGGGGTGTTCGCGAGCAGAGCTCGCTCCTACGGCCCCCCTGGCATGGCTACGAGCAATACGACTCGCGCTGGTCTTCGATCAGGGTCAGCGCAGCCTCCCAGGCCATCTCGATGATGCCGTCGACGTTCGCCCCTTCGAACTGCCGCGCGGTGTGCTCGCACACGTCCTTCGACGGGTAGACCAGCGTGCTGCCGCCGGCCAACGCCTGGACCTGCGCCTGGCAGGCGCGCTCCAGGAAGTGGATCTCGTGGAAGGCCTTGGCCACGCTGCCACCGCCCACCAGCAGGCCGTGGTTGCGCAGGATCATGGCCTTGTGCGGCCCGAGGTCGGCGATCAGGCGCTCGCGCTCATCCAATGAAAAGGCGATGCCCTCGTAGGTGTGGTAGGCCAGCCTGTCGTAGAACTTCAGCGCATGCTGGCTGATCGGTAACAGGCCCTGCTCCTGGGCGGACACGGCGATGCCGGCGGCGGTGTGCGTATGGATCACGCACATCAGATCCGGCCTGGCCATGTGCACGGCCGAGTGGATGACGAAGCCGGCGACGTTGACCCGTTGCTCCTCACCTCCCCGTACGGCCTTGCCGTGCTGGTCGATCAGCACCAGGTCGGACGCCCGCATCCGGTCGAACAGCACCCCGTAGCGGTTGATCAGGAAGTGGTGTTCCGGCCCCGGCACACGCAGGGTCAGGTGGGTGTCGATCAGGTCGGTCATGCGAAAGTGCGCGATCAGCCGATACAGCGCCGCCAGTTCGCAGCGGGCCTGCCATTCGACGGCACTGATGGTTTCAGGTCTGTTCATGGTCGTTCCTCTTGATTAGTCGAGCGGCTTGCCCGGCCCGCCCTTGTCGAGCCCGGGGCTCACACCGGCCTGGCCCAGTATCAGCAGGTCGCCGCCACGCAGGGGAGCCAGGGCGGACAGGTTCTGCCGATCGGGGCGCACCGTGGGGGTGAAGCCAGCCAGGTCGCCACCGGCCACGGCCACCAGGCCACCGTTGCCCACCAGGGCAACCCGCCCATCCGCCAGCGCGCGAATGTCGGTAATCGCCTCCGTGCTGCCGCTGTCCACCTCTCGCCAGCTGTCGCCGCGGTCGTCGCTGAGCAGCACACGGCCGCTCATGCCCGCCAGCAGCACGCGCCCATCGGGCAACGCGGTGCCGCACCAGAGCGAGCCACTGGCCCCGGTGTCCAGCGCCTGCCAGGTCGCGCCGTCGTCCAGGGAGCGGTAGGCGTTCCCGCCCTCCGCGGCAATGAACAGGCTGTGGTCCGGGCCCGGGAAGACCCGGTTGAGGTGGTAGTCGTCGCCCTCCTCGCCCACTGCGAGGCGCTGCCAGCTGTTGCCGCCATCACGGGTCTCGCTGGCGTAGCCGTAAGCACCCACGACGATCCCGTGCTGGGCGTTCTCGAACCAGACCGAGAGCAGCACCGGTGCGTCCTCCAGGCGTTGCTGCAGCGCCCAGGTCTGGCCGGCGTCGCTCGTTTTCAGCAGTACGCCGCCATGACCGACGGCCCAGCCGTTCCGCTCATCGGCGAAGCTCAGGGCGGTGAGCAGGGTGTCCACCGGCACCTTGTCGGCCTGGGTCCAGTTCAGGCCGTCGTCGGAGCGCACCACCACGCCATGGTCGCCCACGGCCACCAGGCGATTGCCAGCGGCGGCCACGGCCACCAGCGACGCCTCCTGCGGTCGGTCAAGGCGCATGGCCGGCGGCTCGGCGGCGCCAGCGGTGCCAGCGGTGCCAGCGGCCAGCGCCAGCAGCAGGGTCGCCAACAGACGCTTGGTTTCATTCTTGGGCATCTGGAGCTCCTTCCATCAGTGGGCGATCAGGGGTGCCCGTACCGGGCCCCGTCGCGGAATCAGCAGGTCGAGCAACACCGCGATGGCCGGCAGCAAGGTAATGGCCATCAGCATGTTGATCATGAACATGAAGGTGAGCAGCAGGCCCATATCGGCCTGGAACTTCAGAGCAGAAAACGACCAGGTGGCGACCCCCACCGACAGGGTGATGGCGGTGAACACCGTGGCGACCCCGACCTCGCGCAAGGCCAGCTGGAAGGCGCCGACGATGTGCATACCCTCCGCCAGGTGCAGCTGCAGGCGGTTGTAGATGTAGAAGGCATAATCGACGCCTATGCCCACCGCGAGCACCATCACCGGCAGGGTGGCGACGGTGAGGCCGATGTCCAGTTCCTTCATGAACCAGTAGCCGAGGAAGGTGGCCAGGGTCAGTGGCAGACAGCAGGCGACCATGGCCCGCCAATCGCGATAGACGAGGAACACCAGCAGCACGATGGTCAGGTAGACGTAGAGCATCATTGGCAACTCGGAGGTCTCCACCACCTCGTTGGTGGCGGCCTGGACCCCGGCGTTGCCGCTGGCCAGGCGCACCTTCACGCCGTCCAGGGAATGCTCGCTCCGATACTGCTCCACCGCCGCGACCACTCGCTTCAGGGTGCTAGCCTTGTGATCGGCCAGATACAGGTTGATCGGCAGCAAGGTGCACTCGGCGTTGTACAGGCGCAGGGCCTCGGGCACCTGGCGGACCGCCTCGGCGAGGGACGACTCGTCGGCGGGCAGTTCCGCCCACTTGGGATTGCCCTCGTTGACTCCCGATGCCGACAACTTGGTCAGCGCCGGCAGGGATTGCGCCGACAGCACGCCCGGAACGTTGCCCAGGTACCAGGTCAGGCGGTCGACATACTTCATCACTTGGTGCTGGTAGCAGCCACCCTGGGGCGTCTCCACCGCTACGGTGAACAGGTCCAGGCCGAGGGCGAAGTGCCCGACGATGCTTTCCACGTCCTGGTTGTAGCGCGAGTCGGCGTGCAACTCCGGCGCCCCCGGGAGCACGTGGCCGACATGCCGGCCCTGGCTCTGCCACACGGCCAGCGCCATCAGGCACAGGCACAGGACGCCGCCGATCGCGGCGTTGCGCGGCTCGGCGATGCGCCCGAGCTTCTGCATGGCCCCGTCGCGCTTCTCGCGCAGACGCTCGATGCGGCTGACGTAGGCGGCGTCGAAACGGAAGTAGCTGGCCAGTACCGGGAGCATGATCAGGTTGGTGACGATCTTGTAGAACACGCCGACCGAGGCGGTGATGGCCAGCTCGCGAATCATCGGAATCGGCACCAGCACCAGCGTGGCGAAGCCGACGAAGGCAGTTATCAGCGCCAGGCTTCCGGGAATCAGCAGGCCGACGAAGCTGCGCCTTGCGGCGGTCATGGCGTCGGCGCCAGCGCAGACTTCCTTGGATATGAAGTTGACCTGCTGCACCCCGTGGGACACCCCGATGGCGAACACCAGGAACGGCACCAGGATCGCCAGCGGGTCGAGGCCGAAGCCCAGCAGGGTGATAGTGCCGAACTGCCAGACCACCGACACCAGCGAGCAGAACAGCGGCAGGAAGGTCAGTACCCAGGAGCGGGTGTACCAGTACACGGCGAGCAGGGTCAGGATGAACGCCAGGGCGAAGAAGGCCACGACACTCCTGGCGCCGGCGCCGATGTCGCCCATCTGCTTGGCGAAGCCGATGATCTGCACGTCGAAGTCGGCGTCGCTGTAGCGGGTGCGCAGTTCGTCTTCGAGGCGCTGGCTGAACTCCAGGTAGTTCAGGCGCTGGCCCGTCGCGGGGTCGGGGTCGGCCAGCTCGGCCACCACCATGGCCCCGCCATGGTCGTTGGCCACCAGGCTGCCGACGAAGCCGCCGATGATGGTGCGCTCACGGATACCGGCGATGGCCGCGGCATCGAGGTTGCCCACCGTGACATCGCCGCCCACCACGTCCTCGGCCTTCATCCCCTCCTCGGTGATCTGCACCGCGCGGGTATTGGGCGTCCACAGCGAAGTCACGCTGCGGCGGTCGATGCCGGGCATGAAGAACAGGGTCTGGGTCAGGTCGTACAGCCGGGTCAGCGCCTCCCGGCTCCAGATATCGCCGTGCCTGGCGTGCAGCACCACGATGATGCGGTTGGCGCCGAACAGCACGTCGCGGTACTGGTTGAAGGTCTTGATGAAGGCGTGCTGCTGCGGCAGCTGCTTGTCGAAGCCGGCCGACATTTCCAGGCGGCTGGCGAACATCGCCATCACCAGGGTGACGACCGCGAGCGCCGCGAGGGTCGCCAGGCGATGGCGGAACAACATGCGCTCGAGCCCGAGCACCAACGAAGAGAGCATGGACGTGCCTTCCTGATAATCGAAGTCAGGCCCCTCCCGTGGAGGAGCCCCGGGGTCAGAACGAGTAGGAGATGTTGCCGCTGAGGAAGTCGCGGTCGGTCATCAGGTTGTTGCCCCCGCCGCCCCAGTACTGCACCCACTGCAGGCCACCCTTCCAGCGGTCGCGGTAGTTGAACAGCAAGGACGTGGTCAGCGACTTGCGCCCCTCGATGAAGGGCAGCGCGTTGGGCGTGGTGCCATTGACGTCATGGGCGAAGTCCAGCTGCGGCGTGACGGTGATGCCGGTATCGAACAGGTTCGGGTAGTTGATGCCGAGCTCGGTCACGTAGCCCCAGGAGGTCTTGTCCGGGATCGAGTAGTCCGGCAGGAAGTACGGCGTCTCACCGGAGGTATCCAGGTCCGGATAGTGGGTGACCACCGCCTCGGCCAGGATGAAGCCGTCGGAGGCACCCAGGCTGCTGGGAATGAAGCCCAGCGGGTCGCTGGCGGAGAAGGTGTAGATGGCGTTGACGTCCGCCTGCCACTTTTTCTCTTCGACGAACCCCGGATGCACACCGGTATCGAACACGCTGAACTTGTTGAAGCTGCCGGTGATGCCCCGGCCGAACGCCACGGTCGGGTCGATGCCGACGCTGTCGTTGGGACGGTAGGACAGCTCGCCCGCCACCGCGACTGGACCGACCATGGTGTTCATGGACAGGCCGAACAGGTCCTTGTCCTCGCCGTAGTTGATGAAGAAATCGTCGATCACCAGGGCGTCCGGGTTGGAGATCGCCGTATAGCCGACGAAGGGCAGCTTGTCGTGGTATCGCTGGTAGTAGAAGCCGAACTCCGTTTCGATCTCCTCGACCGTCCAGCGCAGCGCCACACCGTACTGGCCGCTGTTCTTCGCCTCACGTTCACCGCCGTAGGGTGCCGCCAGCCCGGCGGCCACCAGGGTGGCCTCGTCCAGGCCGCTGATCAGCGGCTCGCCGCAGCGCCCGGTGGGCGTGCTCGCCGCGCAGGTGCCGGGGCCCAGCAGGCCATCGATGTAGCTGGTGGAGTAGAAGATCGGCCGCCGGCCCTCGCCCACCACATCGCTGTTGGAGAAGTAGGTGCCCACCGGATCGATGCCATAGGCGTTCCACCTGAACTGGTAGTAGGCCTCCAGGTTCAGGGTCTCGGTCAGGCCCACGTTGAACGAGGCCATGGGCGCCGGGATGAACACCTCTTTCAGCTGCGTGCCCGGGGTGTGGTACTTGGGCAGGCTGAGGGCGTTGATCTGGTTGATGCCACCGGTGACGAAGATTTCCTCGCCCCAGCTGATCACCTGGTTGCCCACCTTGACCTTGGCCGGCATGTCGCCGATGTCGAAGCTCCTGGCCACCCACAGGTCCAGCAGGTCCAGGCGTTGGGTGGCGTCGCGCTCGGCCTGGTCATCCAGCTCGGTGCGGCGCGTGTTGTCCATCTTGAAGTCCCTGGCCCAGGCGATCCGGCCCAGGGCACTCCAGCCATCGCCGAACTTCAGGCTCAGCTCGTGGGTGCCCTTGATCACGTGGGAAAAGACATCGTGCTTGTTGTAGTTGAGGTCACCGTCGTCGGCGTTGGTGTAGTTGATGTCCGCGTTGGCGTAGCCGTTGCCCCGGGACAGGTTGTAGAACCGACCCAGCTCGGTGTCGGTGCCGTTGTTGCAGCCACCGCTGTCGCCACCCAGGATGCGGCAGTCCTGCGACTCCAGGCGCTGGGCGAAACCATAGGTCAGGGTGGAGTCGAAACTGCCGGAAACACCGTCCTCCGAACCGAAGAGGAAGGCATGGCTGGGTTGCATCCAGAGCAGGCTGGAGGCAGCCATCACCGCCAGGGCGAGGCTGTTTTTGACGCGAGGGAAGCCCGGCACGGCCAAGACCGCGCCTTTATTGTTGTAAGGCATCGAGGTTCCTCTGACTGTCGTGAAGCCGCCCCACGCGCCAGGCGTGGGGCGGGCTCTTAACGTTCGCCGCGGCGGCGCAGTTCGTTGGGATTGAACATCTTGTCGGTGATCCGCCCTTCCTGTGCGGCGGTCAGGTCCAGTACTTCGCCTTCCTGGGTGAAGTAGTCGGCGATGTAGCGCCGGGCGATCAGGTCGTAGCTGGTGTACTCGAAGTTGGTGCAGGCCTGCAGTTGCGGGTCGGCCCACAGGGTGCCTTCCTGCACGCGCCAGAGGTTGCCCTTGGCGTCGTACATGTCCACGTGCAGCAGCGCCCAGCTGTCTTCGTCGATGAAGAACACGCGTTTGGCGAAGGAATGGCGCTTGTCGGCCTTGACCGTGCCTTCCACCACCCAGACACGGTGCTTCTCGTAGCGCTGCTTGTCGCGGTTGAGGTAGTCCTGCCCCACCAGGTCGGCATACTTGTTCGACTTGTCGACCAGCCTGTAGGAGTTGTACGGCACCACCATCTCGCGCTTGCCGATCAGCTTGAAGTCGTAGCGGTCCAGGGCACCGGTGAACATGTTCAGCTGATCGACGAAGAACAGGCTGTCGGTACCGGCGATCGGGTTGTCGTAGGCGAACGACGGCGCACGGCGCACGCGGCGCTGGCCCGGGAAGTAGATCCAGGAGTCCTGGGGTTTATCCAGGTAGCCGTGCACCAGGTACATCTCGCCGGCACGCGACGACGGCGAGAGCACGTCATACAGCAGCTTGGCCTCGTAGCCCCCGGAATCGGCCGGCGACTTCACCGCCGGATCGTTGTAGGGGTAGTACTCGTAGTCCCACTGCTTGAACTCCGACAGCGCCCCGCTCTTCTCCCGCAGCAGCAGGGAAGCCTGCACGCGGCGGCCCTTGCCCATGTAGCGCAGCTTGTAGTTCCACATCACCTCGACGCCGCTTTGCGGCATCGGGAAGGGAATCGCCAGGCCCGGCGCCTGCTCCAGCTGCCAACCGTCGCTGGCGATCCGGCTCTGCCCGGCGAACTCGCGGGTGCGCTGGGCGAGCTGGTCGGGGAAGGTGCAACTGCGGTGGGTCGGATAGACGTCCATGCGGTAGCCGGGATAGGTCTTGATCAACTGGACCTGGCCGGGTGGCAGCTCGGCTTCATGCTGGGCGAGGTTACCGGCGTCGATGCTGTACAGCGGCTTGTCGCCGGCGTAGGGGTCGCCGTGGCCCGGTGCCCAGCCTTCCGGGGCCTTGGTCAGGCCGCCGGTCCAGGCGGGGATGCTGCCATCGGCATTGCCGGCCTTCTCCGCGCCGAAGGGCGTCAGCTCGGTGCCGAGCTTACTCGCGTCGACAGTGGCGGCCTGCGCCCCGGCAGACAGCAGCGCCAGGGAGACCGCACAGTTCAGTAGCGATAACTTGAAGATATTCATTCCGTTCTCCTGCAGGAGATTCTTGTTGTGCTGGGGATGGGCCTGCCCGTGCGCCGGTGGCGACGAGCAGGCCAGACGGTACGAACGGGCCCGCATCGGCGGATATCAAAAAAATGCAAACTGCCCGGGTCAGGAGAGGCTTTCCCGTGCGGCGCCGTTCCTGGTCACCTGCAGGGCGCACCAGAAGAACCCGAGGCCGGAGCCGAGGTACACGGCGATCAACCCCCAGCCCAGTGCGTTCATCTGCCCGGCGAACTGCACCTGGACCAGCAAGGCCACGACGGCGAGGTCCACGCTGGTCAGCAGCAGCGCATTGCGGGCCGGCAGGTCCGCGTTGCCGCGAACGAACCACAGCTCGATGGCGATCCCCAGGTAGACCAGGCCGAGGATGCGGCCCAGCAAGGTGCCGGCGTCACCCAGGTGCAATCCGGTCCACTGGAAGATCAGGTTGGGGTCGAACGCCAGCAACAGGGCGAGGCCGACGGTCAGCACGCTCTTGGGACGGGTGAAGAGAGTGATGTTCATGTCTTGCTCCTTTGCTGTTGTTCGAGGAAGCAGATGATCTTCTGCCGATCGTCCTGTTTGCGCAGGCCGCCAAAGGCCATGGCGGTGCCCGGCAGGAAGTTCATCGGGCCACTGAGGAAGGCGTCGAGCTTTTCGGCGTTCCAGGCGAACCCCGCCTGCTCCAGGGTCGGCGTGTAGCCGAAGCCCTGGGCCGTGCCGACCTGGCGGCCGTACACGTCCTGCAGGCGTGGGCCGACCTTGTGCTCGGCCAGCGAATGGCAGGCGGTGCACTTGGACTCGAACAGCTTCTGGCCGGCCGCGGCATCGCAATCGGCCTGGGCCTTGGCGGCGGTGACGCAGAGGCCAAGGGCGAGGAAGAATCCGGACAGCTTCATCCCAGCAGCTCCTTGACCCGCAGGGCCGCCTTGCCGCCACCGCCGATGGCGCCGTCGATGAAGCCGCGCCAGCCCTCGCCGTGGTCGCCCTGGGCGAAGAACATGCGGCGACCGTGGTCCTTGCCGAAGTGGTCGGCGTACTTGCCGTACCAGCCCGGCCGGTAGCAGGCCCAGGTGCCCTTGCTGTAGGGGTCGAGGTTCCAGTCGTAGCCGAAGCAGTCTTCCACCTCCATTCCCGGGAAGAAGGACTGCATGACCTGCTGCACGGCGTCGCGGTCGAGGACGTCGAGCTTGGCGGGATCGTCGCCGAAGCCGATGAACAGGGTGTGGTCATCGGCCTTGGCGTAGGTGAACACCACGTTCAGGGGATGGTCGGAGTCGGCCAGGCCGTACAGCTTGCCCTCCCCACCCACCTTGCCCTTGACCTTGATCACGGCCTTGACGCCGGTACCGGTGTGGCGCTCATGGGCGGCTTCGAGCAGCTTGGGGTCCAGTGCGGGGGAGAACTCGATGTTGGGCAGCACGTTCATCGGCAGGGCCAGGACCACGCTGCCCGCCACGATGCGCTCGCCCTTGAGGGTGGTGACCACCACATGGTCGCCCTTGTCCTCGACCTTCTTCACCGGGGTGGACAGGCGCACGTCCGGCTTGCCGTCCTCGATCATCGCGTTGATCAGGCTGATGGTGCCGTCCTTGAAGGTGTAGCGAATCGCCGCGTCGTTGAGGACCGACAGGTTCCACCCCGGCAGCGCCCACCAGCGCGCCATCTCGTTGTAGGACACCTGGTCGGAGGGGCAATGGGCCATGCCCACCAGGTAGGCATCCACGGCCGCGCGATGCACCGGCTTGAGCTTCAACTGGTCGAGGCGATCGCGTGCCGTCAGGCCGTCCTGCGCCATGAGTTTGTTCCAGCGGAAACGTGACTCGTAGGGACGCTCCCAGATGTCGCGGGAGTCCGCGAAGTAGGTGTCGAACGCCTGCAGCACCGGCAGCAGTTCCTCGCCGGCCATTTGCGTGCGCTTGCCATCGGCGAGGATCACCATGGTTTCCAGCGACGATTCGGCGCGTTCCGGGGACTCGATGACATTCAGGCCGTAGCGCTGGGTCTCGGCCCAGACGAAGGGTTGCGTCCAGTGGATCCAGGTGCCGCCCAGCTCCACCTTGTGGCCGGCGAACTCGGTGCTGAAGGTGCGGCCGCCAAGGCGATTGCGGGCCTCCAGCAACAGCGTCTTGTAGCCATTCTTGCGGCAATCGCGGGCGGCGGTGACGCCGGCGAAACCGCCACCGATCACCACCACGTCGTACTCGCAACCGGCGGTCTTGCAGCCGTTCTGCTCGGTGGCCATGGCATTGGCCATGACCCCCGCGCCCGCCACCACGACCGCGCCGGCCCCGGCGCCGCGCAGGAATCCACGACGACTAACGCCCTTGGCGTCGTCCTTTTCATCGGCCATCGACCCACACCTCATTTGTCATTGTTCTTGAAGTGAAGGGCGCGAGACGTAGCCGGCCTGGCGCTGTACGTCAGTCGGAAGTCACGCCCATCTGCGGCGATAAGCTAGGGGAAGCCCCCGGCCGCCGGCTTGGCACCTCATGACAAAATCGTTGGCAGCAGCTGACAATCCACGCGGAGATGGACGGCCGGGCTCAGGATCGGCTGCGTTGGCGGAACTGCTGGGGCGTCAGCTGGGTCCAGCGGCGGAAGGCGCGGCAGAAGGAGCTGGCTTCGGAGTAACCGAGCAACAGCGCGATTTCCGTCAGGCTGTAGTCGGACTGCATCACGTAGTTCTCGGCCAGGGAGCGGCGCACCTCCTCCACCAACTGGCTGAACTCGACATTGTGCTCGGCCAGGCGCCGCTGCAACGTTCGCACGCCGATCTTCAGGTCGCTGGCCACCTGTTCCAGGCTGGCGCAGCCACTGCTCAGGCTACTGGCGATCTGATGGGCGACCTGGCTGAGCACATCCGTCGACGCGGCCCGGCTTTGCCGCTGCTGTTCGAGAAACAGCTCGAGGGCCTGGAACAGGCGTGGATCGGCGGTGCGGATCGGCATGTCCAGCAATTCGCGGGCGAAGTACAGCCGATTGTCCGGCTGCTCGAAGCGAATGGGACAGGCGAAGACCTCGCGGTGGCAGGTGAGGTCGCGGGGGGCGCGGTGCTCGAAGTCCACCCGCATGGGCGCCAGTTGCGGATTCCGGGTCACCTCGCGCAGCAGGTTGAGCACGACGCAGATGGTGAGCTCCGCGTCCTGGCGGCGCTGCACGATGGAGGCGTCGGTGACCCGGTACGCCAGGGTTATCCATTTACCGTCGTCTTCGACCGACAACTGCGTTGCCTGGGTCAGCACCACCATGAACCGGGTCAGGCTGCGCAGCACCAGTTCCATGGTCGGCGCACAACGTATCGCATGGCCATAGGCGCCCAGTTCGCCGCTCTCGGTGCGCATGGCTACCTCGAGCCCGATGGACGGCGATACCTCGCGGCCCAGTACCTCCCAGAGGGCGACGTACTGCGTCACGGGAATCTCCGATTCCGGCGCGCTGAGGATCCTCTCGCTCAACCCAACCGCGGCAAGGTGCGGACGAAACAGCTCGGCGTTGCGATGGAAGAAGCTTTCGGCAAGAACGGTATGGCAGCTAGACGACGGCATGGAACGCCCTGGCGCTGAGGCTCGAAAGATCAATGAAGGCTGTCGCGGCCGAAGAGACGCTCCCGGCCGCCGGCCATCGTAGTAAGACTGAAATATTTTGCAAAGAGTCAGCCGGACGAGTGACGAGCGCTCGTCACCCGTCCGGCTCTTTGCATTTTTTTGATATCGCCCCGCTCCGGCCCCTTCGTACCTTCTGCCCGCCCCGTCGCCATCGCGTACGGGCGGCTTAACCCCGGTACAACAACAAGAAGGGTCGCTCCATGCAGCCAACCATCTCCGCCCCGGCCCCGGCCGGCGCCCTCCCTTGCCCGTCGCCCTCCGGCGCACGCGGCTGAACCGCCCCCGATCGCACCCACTCTTCAGGCAAGGGACACCCACCATGCTCAAACAAGGCGTACTCCGCTGGCCCCAGATCGCCGGGCTCGGCATTTCCCTGGTCATCGCCGGACAGTTCTCCGGCTGGAACTACGGACTGGCCGGAAACGGCTGGACCAACATGCTGCTGGCGGTGCTGCTGATGGCGGCGCTCTGCGGCGGCCTCTCGCTATGCGTCGCCGAACTGTCCACGGCGCAGCCCCATGCCGGTGGCGTGTTCGCCTACGCCCAGCTGGCCTTCGGGCCGTTCGCCGGCTACCTGGTCGGCAGCGCCTGCGCACTGGCGCTGTGCATCGGTACCGGCACGGTGGCGAGCTTCCTCGCGGGCTACATGGAGTCGATGTTCGGCATCGGTGGCTGGCCGGTACGCATCGGTCTGTTCGTGCTGATCATCGGCATCCACGTCGTGGGTGTCGGTGAGGCCCTTGGCCTTACCCTGATTGCAGGCGGCGTGGCCGCTGTCGCGCTGCTGACCTTCGGTTGCAGCATGCTGCCCCATGTGCAGTGGAGCACCCTGCTGCCGGCTTCAGGCGAGCTGCTGCAGAACGCCAGTCTGGGCGGCGTGTTCGCCTGCGTGCCCTTCGCCATCTGGATGTTCATCTGCATCGAGCAGGTCAGCTCCGCCGCCGAAGAGGCCGCCGATCCGGGTCGCACCATGCCGCGCGGGATCATCACCGCCGTCAGCACCCTGCTGCTCACCGCACTGATCGTGATGGTTGCCGCGCCGGGCGTGGCTGGCCTCGAGGTCATCGGCAGTGCCGCCGATCCGCTGTATGCCGCCATGACCCATGGCGGGCTCTTCGGAGAAGACGACTGGCTGCCGCTGCTGGTGGGGTCGGGGGCTGTGTGCGGGCTGCTCGCCACCCTGTTCTCCCTGGTCTTCTCCGCCTCCCGGCAAATCTACGCCCTGGCTCGCGACGGCTACTTCCCGACAGCCCTGACCCGCACCAATCGCCGTGGCTCCCCCTACGTAGCCCTGCTGGTGCTGACCGCCATCGGCCTGCCGCTGACCGTGGTGCCACCGGAACGAATGCTGCTGGGACTGGTGCTGCTGATCAGCAGTTGCCACCTGGTGCTGTTCGCCGCCTACCTGCGCCTGCGTCGCAGCCAGGCCCTCGCTGCCCGACCGTTCCGCCTGCCTGGCGGACCGGTGGTGGCCGGGGCCGGCATGGCCCTGACCCTGGTGGTGATCGCCGCCTGCTTCCAGCTGGAAGTGACCCTGCTCAGCGCCCTGGCCGTCGTGATGGCCGCGCTGGTCCTCAACTACGCATTGCGCGCCGGCCGCACCGGCAAGCCCCTGGAGAACCCGGACCATGTCTGAAGCCACCCTGCTGCAACGCCGCCATCGCGTCATGGGCGACGCTTCGCCGCTGTTCTACGACCAACCCCTGGAGCTGGTGAAGGGTGAAGGCGTCTGGCTGACCGACGCCGGCGGCAAGCGTTACCTGGACGTCTACAACAACGTGCCCTCGGTCGGCCACTGCCACCCGAGAGTGGTGGCGGCCATGGCCGAGCAGGCAGCGAACCTGAACATCCATACCCGCTACCTCACCGAGCGCATCGTGACCTACGCCGAGCGCCTCACCGCCACCTTCGCCGAGCCGCTGGACAGCCTGATGTTCACCTGCACCGGCAGCGAGTCCAATGAACTGGCCTTGCGCATGGCGCGCTTCGAGACGGGGCGCATGGGCGTGATAGTCAGCGACTACAACTACCACGGCAACACCGCCAGCCTGGCCGAACTGGCGACCGCCCTGCCCCGCAGCGAACCGTTGCCGCCCCATGTGCGCGCGGTACCCATTCCCTGCCTCTACCACACCCAGGGCAGCGCCGAGGAACTCGCCGAGCGCTATGTCGCGAAGGTGGCCGAGGCCATCGCTTCGCTGCAGGAGGCCGGCTTCGGCCTGGCCGCGCTGCTGATCGATACCCTGTTCGCCAACGAGGGCATTCCGCGCCTCCCGGCCGGCTACCTGGAACGCGTAGCCAGACTGGTACGCGAGGCGGGTGGCCTGCTGATCGCCGACGAGGTGCAGGCCGGTTTCGCCCGTACCGGCGAGCACATGTGGGGCCACCAGGCACACCCGCTGGAGCCGGACCTTGTCACCCTGGGCAAGCCCATGGGCAATGGTTTCCCCCTGGCCGGTGTGGTGGCCGCGCGGGAGCGAGTCGAAGCCTTCGGTCGCCGCCACCTGTACTTCAACACCTACGGCGGTTCGCCAGTGGCCGCCGCGGTGGGCCTGGCGGTGCTCGACGTGATCCGCGACGAACAGCTGCAGGACAACGCCCTGCGGGTCGGCGCCCGCCTCGAAGCCGGCCTGGGTCGGCTGGCCGAGCGTCATCCGCTCATCGGCGACGTGCGCGGCAAGGGCCTGTTCTTCGCCGCCGAACTGGTGCTCGACGGCCAAAGCCGCGAGCCAGCCGGCACCGAGGCGCGGCGCATCGTCAACCAGATGCGCGAACGGGGCGTGCTCATCAGCAAGATCGGCGCCCACGACAACATCCTCAAGATCCGCCCACCGCTGGTGTTCAACGACGACCACTGCGACTACTTCCTCGACACCTTGGACAGCGTCCTCACCGGCCTGTAACGGAGCATTTCAATGACCGATTTTTCCAACCTCGACCAGGCCCGACAGGTCGCCAGCCTGCAGCGCCTGGCCCAGGCCGCGCTGGCACACTGGGATGGCGATTTCGTCGACCTGGAGCTGATCAAGTACCGCGAGAACGCGGTGTTCTGCGCCACCCGCGCCGACGGCACCCGCAGTGCCATGCGCGTGCACCGCATCGGCTACCACTCCAGGGATGCCCTGCGCTCGGAACTGACCTGGATGGAACAGTTGGCCGCCGGCGGCATCGGCGTACCGCAGATCATCCGCACCCGCGCTGGCGAGCACCTGGTGGAGGTACACAGCGAGGAGCTCGGCGAGTCCCGCTATGTGGACATGCTTGGCTGGCTGTCCGGCACGACCCCGGGCTCCGCCGAGCACGGCATTCGTCCGGATACCGATGTCGATGCGCTGTTCTTCGAGGCCGGTGCCCTGGTGGCACGGATCCACCTCTGCTCGGCCCAGTGGCGCCAGCCCAACGACTTCACCCGACATGCCTGGGACGAGGAAGGCCTGCTCGGCGCCGAGCCCTTCTGGGGGCGCTTCTGGGAGCTCGACCTGCTCAGCGCCAAACAGCACGAACTGCTCCAGCGGGCCCGTCAGGAAGCACGGCTGGCACTGCGCAGTTACGGCCGCAACCTGGACAACTTCGGCATGATCCATGCCGACCTGCTGCCGGACAACCTGCTGCTGGATGGCGGCCGCTTGCAGCTGATCGACTTCGACGACTCGGGCTTCGGCTGGCACATGTTCGAGCTGGCCACGGCGCTGTACTTCTGCCAGGACGACGAGCGCTACGAACGGATCAAGCTGGCCCTGTTGCGGGGCTACGACTCGGTCAAGCGACTCAGCGCTGCCGATCTGGCCAGCCTGCCGCTGTTCATGGCGCTGCGCGGCTTCACTTATCTCGGCTGGCTCCACACCCGGCAGAACGAAGAACTCAAGGCGGAGCTCGGCCCACTACTGGTGGAGCGCGCCTGCAGCCTTGCCAGCGACTTCCTCGGCAACCGCACCGACGCCGCCTGAGATGATGCCCCGGCGCCTGCGCTCAGGCGTAGGCACCGCCTCGTTGGGAGGGTTGCCGGACGAAATGACGCTTGTACAACGAGGAGAAATGGCTGGAGCCGTAGAAGCCGAGTTCGAGCGCCAGGTCGGTGATGTTCTGCTGCGGCTCCTGCTTGAGCCGACGGTGCGCCTCGGCCAGGCGCAGGCTGAGGAAGAACTGGTGCGGCGAGGTCTGGCACATCTGGCGGAAGCAGTAGTGCAGCGTGCGCTGGCTGGTATTCAGGCGCTTGCAGAGCTCCGGCAGCGACAGCGGATTGGCGAGGTCCGCCTGCATCCGCTCGATGGCGGCCAGCACCAGACGCCGCCTTTGCGGCAGGGAGCGCGGCAGGGCAAGCGCATCGCCAGGGACATCGTCGATTGCCTGCATCACCTGCCCCAGGGCGGACAGCGTGGCGTCCCTGGCCTGGCGCTGGTCGTCGGTTTGCCAATGGCCCCGCTCGAAGGCAGCGAGCGTCCCGCAGAGGTTGTCCCGCAGTAGCTGCGCAGCCTGTGGCGACAAGTGCAATAGGCCGTTGTCCAGGGCGCGCTCGAAGCTTTCCTGGTCCTGCTCGCCGAGCATTTCGCGGAGCAGCCCTCTGCCGAGGCCCAGGCCGATGGTGCGGAACTCGCCCGGCGCACAGATCTCCGCTTCCTCACCGCCCCGCAACAGCACCAGCGAGTCCAGGGTCATCGGCCGGCCGTTGTACAAAGGCTCGGCGGCGACGCCAAGCGGGATGGCCACGATCACCTGGTCCAACGGCGGGGCCATGGTCTCGTGCAAGTGCAGGTTGGATCGCTCGTAGATCAGCGAGGCTTCGGGAAGGGTCAGCTGCAGCAGCTCCGCCTGCAGACGGCCGCGGCCGATCTGGGTATAGGCCTGGCTCCAGCCGGCAAGGGCATCGGCCAACTCATCCGAGTCACAGGCCTGGTAGCGGGCAATGGCGGTCATGCGGTTCTTGTTCTCTCAGGCGGACTCGATGCGTGCGCGGCGGCCAGTATACCTGCGCAGGCGCCCGGCCGAACCGCCCCACGAGCCGTCGAACGAGGGTGCCGTCCGGTGGCCGACGAATGACCGGGAGCCCCCGTGTGCCATATCCGTTGGTTCGAACGGGGCCAGGGCCTGAGGCTGACGCGACTCCGAGATCTCAGCGTCTCGCCAGGGAAGAACTAGAACTGCCGGAAGAGAGCCGCCGCCAGTACGCCCGCCGCAATGGCCGGTAGCGGCTTCTTCAGCAGCAGCATGGTTGCCGCCGTGGTCAGGAGCGCCAGTCGCGCGGCGTTGTCGCCCTGCAACGCCATCGGGGCCAGAAGCGCCACCAGCACCGAACCCGACATGGCGCCGATGAACTGCCTGACCCGGTAGCCGATGGGCACGAAGGACATCACGTAGACACCGCCCCAGCGTGTCACCAAGGTCACGAACGCCATGATCAGCACCAATGCCAGGGCGCCCAGGCCTGTCGTCTCAATGCTCATGCTTGCTCTCCGTCCAGATCGTCCCGGCGATGCCACCGGCCACCGCACCCACGACCACGTGGCTGTTCTCGGGCAAGAATCGGTAGGCCAGGAGCGACGCACAGGCGGCGACGATCCAGATCACCAGCAGCCGCAGGTTCTTGTCCCCGCCAACCACCATGGCCAGCAGGAAACAGCCCATCACCATGTCCAGGCCCAGTGCCTTGGGACTCTGGATGGCACCACCGGAAAGGACCCCGAGCCAGGTGCCGATCACCCAGGACAACCAGATCGCAAGCCCTCCCCCCAGCAGCAGCCCGATACCGGGCTGACGGCTGCCGAATGCCTGCATGGATAGCGCCCAGTTGGCGTCCGACGCGACCAGCATCACGCCGTAGCGCTTGGCCAACGGGAGATGCTGCAACCACGGATAGAGCGTGGCCCCCATCAGCAAGTGCCGTGCGTTGATGGCGAATACGGTGATGACCAGGGTGATGAGCGAAACGTCCGGCCCCCACAGTTCCAGTGCGGCGAACTGCGACGCGCCGGCGAACACCAGGGTGCTCATCGCGACGATGACGGTGTCGCTCAGCCCCGCCTGGGTGGCCGCCAGCCCGAAGGCGGCGCCAAACACCGCCACGAACAGCGAGATAGGCGCCAGTTTGGCGAAGCCGACCCACACCATGTGGCGGTCGAACTCATGCAGCTTGTTGTCGACATCGATCATGTCGTGCTCGCTCCCGGGCTCCGTTCTGTTTCGATTTCAGTTGCCTGGTGCTGCATCGCGATGCGCGACGGTACCCGACCTGCCGGACACTATGCCTGCCCGGTCTTCTCGAGAAAATCGCATAAAACAGCGATAAGCTATCCGCTAATCGAATGACCGAGGCACGACCATGACCTTCCAGGACCTGCAGATCGATTGGCTGAAATGCTTCGTCGCGGTGGTGGATGCCGGATCGCTTTCCGGGGCCGCCCCTGAGGTACATCGGTCGCAGTCGGCGGTGAGCATGCAGATCAAGAAGCTGGAGGCGGCCCTGGCCTGCCAACTCCTGGTTCGCGGCCCGCGCCAGCACCAGCTCACGCCCCAGGGCCAATTGTTGCTGGGCTATGCGCGGCGAATGCTCGATCTGCATGCCGAAACCCAGGCAGCCTTTCATGGTGAGGAGTTGACGGGGCGGATTCGCCTTGGCGTCCCCGATGACTATGCCGCACGCTACCTGACCCCCGTGCTCAAGCGGTTCGCCCCGAATTTCGGTGCGGTGGAAATAGAGCTCAACTGTGAGCAGTCGACTTCCCTGATCCCCAGGGTGAAAAGCGGCGACCTGGATCTGGCCCTGGTTTCCCGCGACAGTCCTCGCCACGGAACCCTGTTGTTCCACGAGCCCATGGTATGGGTGGGCGACGCCCAGTTTCAGGTGTGGCGGCGCGACCCCCTGCCCATTGCCGTCTACGAAGATGCCAGCCTCGCCAAGCGCAGCGCCTTGCACTCGCTGGCGCTCCAGGGGCGCCGGTTCAAGGTGGTGTACAACAGCTCCAGCCTGGCGGGCCAGATCGCCGCCGTCGAAAGTGGACTGGCGGTGGCGGTGCTCACCCAGTGCAGCGCGCCACCCCACCTGAAGATCCTCGGGAGCGAGCAAGGCCTCGGCCCGCTGGAGCCGATGGAGGTCGCCGTGTTCCGCAGCCGGGCCTCTCGCGGCTCGAAAGCCGTCGACAGCCTCCATGACCTGTTGCTCAGGACGCTGCGACTTTCCGCGTCCCCTTGAAAAGACCGGCGGCCGGGCGCTGAACCCTGCCGCGCTACCCAACTTCGATCCTGGCGGTCACTTGTGCAGGGCCAGGCCCTTGATCGCCTTGTCCACCGCCTTCTTCGGGCCGCGCAAGGCCAAACCCACCAGGTCCATGTTCTCGGGGTCTTCGGCCAGGAATACCGCGCGATTGGCCTCGTCGTGATAGGTGGAGAACATCGCGGAGACGTAGGGAAGGATCGTCAAATCACGCGCGATGCCGGCATGCCGTGCCTTCTGCAAGCCGGCGATATCGCCCTCGAAGATCAGCATGGGTTGCCCGGAAAGCTTGCCGTACTGGTGGCCGGCCGCATCGACATAGGGTGCCCCCATGATCTCCGGGGCCTCCGTGGCAATGCCGGTGGCGAGGAACGCGACCACATTCAGGCGCTGCCAGGTCGGCAGGTCGTCGCGGACGATGAAAGCTACTTTGGTGTCGAACATCGGAATCTCCTTTCAGTGCTGAAGGGCCATGATTGGAGATGGCGGCAGCTCAGTCTGTAAGGTTCGTGCACTGCCGCTGATAGGCAGCGGGCGTGAGCCGATAGGCGCGGCGGAACCAGACACCCAGGTGGCTCTGGTCGGAGAAGCCCACCTCGGCCGCCACCTGCGAGGGCGCCATGCCCGTCGCGAGCAGTGCCCGAGCGGTGCGCAGACGAAGCCGCACGAGGTAAGCGTGGGGCGACTGACCGAAGGCTTTCTTGAATTGCCGCGTGAGCCTGAAGCGGTCGATTCCCGAGTAGGTGGCCAGTTCTTCCAGGCCGATGTCATCGGCCATCCGCGCATGGAGAAAGTCCCGCGCGCGGTGCATTTCCGCATCTGAGTCGCGCTTGAGGGATGGCGCCCTCAGGCACAGGTGCCGGGAGAGCAGTCCCAGCAGGTGATCCAGGCTCTGGTCACGGGCCAACCGGCCTTCGCCGTTGTGGATGGCCAGGAAGGCCTGATGTATAGCGCCGATCAACTGGGCATCGTCGCTCAGCGTGTGCTGGAAGGCCGCCTGGAGATTGGACGCATCACCCAGGCCCAGGCGCTCAGTCATACCGGAGACGTATGCCTGGGGGATGTAGAGCATCCCGTAGGTGAAGCCCTCCTCGTCCGGCGCATGCCCATCGTGCAACGCCCCCGGCTCGATGAGCATCGCGCTGCCCGGTGTGCTGGTATGCACGGCCTTGTGGCAATTGAACTGCTGCACGCCCTGGAAGGTGACCCCCACCAGCAGCTCGTCGTGATCGTGCGGGTCATAGGCATGGCCCTGGAAATGCGCATGCAGGCTCTCGATACCGGTGTCCTGGTCACGGCGAACATGAATCCAGTCGGAGCCAGAAGTGTCATTCAGTTCAAGCGTCATGGGTGAAACCAGCGGTCGGTCTCGGAGGGGCATCGAGCGCGGTAGCCGCCTGCTCGGCGAGGTTGCTCCTGAAAAAATACATCCCGTAATCTGCTTGCTCAAGCCGCGTCGATGAACGTCACAGGACAGGAGGACACATGATGGAAGCTGCAAGCGGAGCCAAACCGCTCTACCTGGACGACCTCGCGGTGGGCGACGTTTTCATCAGCGATACCCACCCACTGGATGCCCAGCAGATCGTCCAGTTCGCCTCGCAGTTCGACCCGCAACCGTTCCACCTGGACGCCGACGCGGCACAAGACACCTTTTTCCAGGGCCTGGCCGCGAGCGGCTGGCACACGACGGCGATCACCATGCGGCTCATCGTGCAGAGCCTGCCCCTTGCCAGAGGCGTGATCGGCGCCGGCGCCGAAGTGTCCTGGCCACAACCCACCCGTCCCGGTGATGTGCTCCAGGTCACCAGCCGGATAATCGAGATCATCCCGTCTCGTTCCAAGCCTGACCGTGGACTCATCGTCGTCGAGTGCATCACCTCGAACCAGGCCGGCCAGGTGCTGCAGCGCATGGTTACCAAGGTGCTGTGTTTCCGAAAGGAAGGCTGAGGAATCGAGGCAGCCATGACCCGCCGCGAGGGCGCGGTTCGAGCCGGCGTAGGTTGGCGTAGAGCGCAGCGAAACCCAACATGCGGTCTGCAACGCCCGCTGCTCGCCACGCCCGAAGCCCGCTTCAGATCTTCACCCTGGCACACCTCGACGCACCGCCACCCGAGCCCCTCAAGAGTCAGGTTCTACAAATGGTGGTGGACTACTTCCCCTGACGGTGAATCCGGGTCATCGGACACCGCCTAGAGCTTGAGGTTGAGCGACACGTAGGCGGTGCGGCCCGGCGCCGGCGAGAACATGGGTTGGTCGTCGCCGCCCCAGAAGAAGTTGTCGTACCAGACGTACTCGTACTCGCGGTCGGTCAGGTTCTTCACCTGGAGGTCCACGCTGGCGGCCGGCGAGAGGGTGTATTCCACGCTCGCGTCCAGCACCGCGAAGCCACCGAACTTGCCCTGCTCATTCAGCTCGTCGATGTAGTAGTCGCCCTGGGCCCGGGCCTGGAGGCCGAAGCGCCAGGCCTGGTCGAACTGGTAGTCGGTGCCGAGGTTGGAAATGTGCCGCGGGGTGGCAAAAACCTCGTTGCCGGCCAGGGACTGGCCGCCGGCGGTGAAGGCGCTCCTCACCTTGGCTTCCTGGTAGGCGTGGGAGGCCCAGACGCTCCAGCGTTCGTTGATCCGCGAAGCGACCTGCAGGTCGACCCCGCGCCGCCGGGTTTCCCCGAGGCCCACGGTGGTGCCGGTGCTGGGCATGTTCGCCACTTCGTCGGTGGCGTCCTGCTGCCACACGGCGATGCGCGCCTCGGTGCCGTCCACCGGCGTGAACTTGATGCCCACTTCCTTGCCGGTGTTGATGGAGGGGTCGAAGCTGGCCTGCCCGGGGGTCATGTAGGCCGGCGCCGTGGAGCCGGTGAGGATCTGGAAGGTGCGGCCCCAGTTGGCGTAGAGGCTGATCTCCGGGGTCAGGCTGTACACCACGCTGAGCTTGGGCTGCAGGATCGAACCGTAGTCCTGCAGGTCGGCCTCGACGCCGTTCGGCAGCTCGGTCTCGCCGTAGAAGCGGTCCACGCGGTAGGCCGGAATGATCTTCAGCGACTCGATGGGCTCGATCACCGCCTGCACATAGGCGCCGACGTTGTCGAGGGTGTAGGCGTCGTCGTTCTGGACGCGCGCCGGCGTGACGTCGAAGTCGGTCGGTACGCTGTAGTTGTAGCGAAAGCGGCGGTACTCGTTGTCCTGATGCTCGACGTTCAGGCCGCCTTCCAGGGTCAGCCAGTCGCTGGTGAGCCAGGCGAGGCTGCCGAGCATGCCGGTCTGGCGCTCGTCCCACTGGCGGCGCTGGCGCGGGGCGTTGCCCACCGGGTAGCTCGTGAAGGTCACCTTCCGGTCGTCTTCATAGCTGTTGTAGTAGAACTTGTTGCTCAGGCTCAGGTCGTCGCGCATCTGCCAGTCGAAGTGCACCGCCACCTGCTTCATGTCGCGGTCGTCGCCGTCGTTGGCGTTCTTCGGGTCGGAGCGGGTGCGGCTGGCGGCGAGTTCCTCGCGGGTCAGGAAGCCGGGCTCGTCTGCCTCGTGGTGATAGAGGCGGGTCACCAGGCCCAGTTTCATCAGGCCCTCGTCGTCGGTGTAGAACCACTTGCCGCCAAGCGAGTACTTGTCGGACTCGTCGTGCTCGCGATAACCATCGGAATACTGCTTGGCGAGGAAGTAGTTCTGCGCGAAGTTGCCCGATTCGCGGCCCACCGCCAGTTGCACCTCGCGGGTGTTGAAGCTGCCATAGGTCAGGCGGCTGTCGGTGTAGTTGCCGCCCTGGCGGGTGACGAAATTGATGTTGCCGGCGATGTTGTGCAGGCCGTAGCGCGGATCGTTGGTACCGCGCACCACCTCGATGTATTCGAGATCGAGGGGGAACACCATGTCGATGAAGCGCTGGTTGCCGCTGTTGACGTTGCTCGGCACGCCATCGATCAGCGTCTTGATGCCATTGATGTAGCCCTCGCCATTGAAGGCCCGGAAGGTGGCCTTGCCGGACTCGGCGCCCTGGCGGGTCTCGGTGAGCTGGATGCCGGGCATCTGGCCCAGCAGTTCCCAGCTGTTGCGCACGTTTTGCCTTTCGATCCTGTCGGCGCCGAGAACATCCACCGAGGTCAGGACGCTGCTGCTGCCGGCCTGCAGCCGTTGACCTGCGCTACCGTCCACCTGGACCTCGCCGAGGGTGATGGTGGATTCACCGTTCTCTTCAGCGTGGCTGCCCGTGCTGGCGAGCGCGGCCAATACCGCCAGGGGAACGAGTTCGTACTTCATCCTGTGTCCTTGCATGTCTGTCGAGGTGATCCGGGGAGTGCTGCGAAGCGGCTGGAGCGGTCAGCTCCGCAAGCAGCGGAGTACTGCGCGAAGCTGGCAGTCGGATGGCGTGATACGTAATAATATTACATTACCTATTCCAACAGTAGTTTTCCATGACGGAGACAGCTTCCTCCCGACTGCACTCCATCGATGCCCTTCGCGGCCTGGTGATCCTCTTCATGCTGCTCGACCACGTCCGCGAGACCTTCTACCTGCACATGCAGGTGAGCGATCCGATGGACGTGGGCCAGACCGAACCCGCTCTGTTCTTCAGTCGCACCCTGGCGCACCTGTGCGCGCCGGCCTTCGTCTTCCTCACCGGCCTCTCGGCGTTCCTCTATGGGGAGAAGCACGAAGGCCGGGCGGCGGTCTCGAGCTTTCTCTTCAAGCGCGGGCTGTTCCTGGTGGCGCTGGAAATCACCCTGGTGAACTTCGCCTGGACCTTTCAGCTGCCGCCCAGCGTCCTCTACCTGCAGGTGATCTGGGTCATCGGCCTGAGCATGCTGGCGCTCTCGGTGCTGGCCTGGCTGCCGCGCGCCGTACTGGCGGGCCTCGGCCTGTTGCTGGTGGCAGGTCACAACCTGCTGGATGGTTTGCACTTCATGCCGGGCGACTGGGCGTACGTTCCCTGGGCGATCCTGCATGACCGTGGCTGGATCGAAGTCGGTGACGTCCTGCGTTTGCGAACCTCCTACCCGTTGCTGCCATGGATCGGCGTTATCGCGCTGGGCTATGCCGCCGGTCCCTGGTTCGGCCGAATGGCGGACGCCACCCAACGCCGGCGCAACCTGCTGCTCTGTGCCGCCACCGGGCTGGGTGGCTTCGTGCTGCTGAGGCTGTTCAATGGCTACGGCGAAAAGCCCTGGACCATGGGGGAGACTGCGCTGCAGACCGTGATGGGTTTCCTGAACATCACCAAGTACCCGCCGTCGCTGCTCTTCCTGGCGCTGACCCTGGGCATCGGCCTCCTGCTGCTGGTGTTCTTCGAACGTCGTGGCGAGCGTCCCCTGGTACGCCTGCTGGCCGTGTTCGGCGCGGCGCCGATGTTCTTCTACCTGCTGCACCTCTATGTGCTGAAGCTGCTGTATCTCGCCTGCGTGGCGACCTGGGGGCTGAACCACGGGCAGCATTTCGGCTTCGACTCGATGGGAGCCATCTGGCTGTGTTCGTTGCTGTTGATCGTCGCGCTCTACCCGCCCGTACGCTGGTTCGCCCGGCTCAAGGCACGTCGCCGCGACATCGCCTGGCTGAAATACCTCTGAGCCGGGAACGCTTGACGTTGATGTATGCGATGTCCCTGCAGATCCCTTTCCTCGAACTGCGCCAGGCCTTTGCCGACCGGCGTTTCGTCGGCGCCCTGCTCCTGGCCAACTTCGTGCTGCTGGCCCCTACCCTGGGCGCCTTCAGCGCCCGACTGTTCGGGCTGGCCGCGCCCGCCGCCCGGGCGGTGGCGTTCAGTTCGGCCACGCGCAATTCCCTGGCGGTGCTGCCGCTGGCCCTGGCGCTGCCGGAGTCCATTCGCGGGCTCGCGGCGGCGGCGGTGATCACCCAGACCCTGGTGGAGCTGGTGGGTGAGCTGATCTACCTGCGGGCCATTCCGGCCCTGGTGCATGGCCGCCGGGAAAACACCCGGTCCGGCCGCGTTCAATCCGGCAGGAAGCTCATCTCGCGGCTTTCCCCCAGGAGGAACGCGCGATTGTGCTCGGCGCTGTCGCGCAGGTACTCCGCCGCCAGGGCGATGCGTTTCAGCTTGCGCAGGTCTTCCCGGTAGTACATCCAGAACTGCCGGGTGACCTCCACCTGCCCCGGCAGCACTTCCACCAGGCGCGGATCGGGTCCGGCGAGGAAGCACGGCAGGATGGCCATGGCGCGGCCCTGCAGGGCCGCGTGGTACTGGGCGATCACGCTGGTGCTGCGCAGGTGGGTGACGGCGCCGGGGATCACGTCCTCCAGGTAGAGCAGCTCAGGGCTGAAGGCCAGGTCATCCACGTAGGTGATGAAGGCGCGCCCGGCCAGGTCCTCGCGGCGTTCCACCGGCCCCTGGCGCTCCAGGTAGCCGGGGGTGGCGTAGAGCCGCAATCGGTAGTCGCACAGCCGCGAGCAGACATAGGGGCCGCGCTCGGGGCGTTCCAGGGCGATGGCGATATCCGCGTCGCGGCGCGACAGGCTGATGAAGTGCGGCACCGGCAGGATGTCCACCGAGATATGCGGGTAGCGGTCCTGGAAGCGGCTCATCTGCGCCGTCACGAAATAGGAGCCGAAACCCTCGGTGGCACCGATGCGCAGGTGCCCCGACAGCGCCAGGCTGGTGCCCGACACCTGCTCGCAGGCCGCCTGCAGGGTGCTCTCCAGGGATTCGGCGTAGCTCAACAGGCGCTGCCCTTCCGGCGTCAGCACGAATCCGGCATTGCGTGACTTCTCGAACAACAGCGCGCCCATGCCCTGCTCCAGGGCGCGGATTCGCCGCGATACGGTGGTGTAGTCCACGTCCAGGCGCCGGGCGGCGGTGCTGGCGGTGCGGGTACGCGCCACTTCGAGGAAGTACTTGAGGTCGTCCCAGTTCAGGCGGCCCACTGAGTTAGGAGTTTTTTGCATATCCAACCGGCTTTTTTGGCTGTTCCATAGTGAAATTCTGCCTATCTATACTCGCTCAAACGCCCCCTGGCCAGATCCGGGGAGCAGCCGCCAGACAACAACAAAGGAACGGCGAGCATGAGCGACACCCTGCACCCCTTCGTAGCTGCCCGAGACTTCCTGCTGGCTCACCGTACCGACTACGACACCGCGGTACGCCACTTCAAATGGCCGGAGCTCGGTTCGTTCAACTGGGCGCTGGATTACTTCGATGTCATGGCCAGGGGCAACGATGCCCCGGCGCTCTGGATAGTCGGCGACCAGGGCCGCGAACAGCGCTTCAGCTTCCAGGACCTGTCCACCCGTTCCAACCGCGTGGCCAACCACCTGCGCCAGCTTGGCGTGAAGCGCGGCGAGCGCATCCTGCTGATGCTCGGCAACGAGGTGGCGCTGTGGGACATCATGCTCGCCGCCTTCAAGCTCGGCGCCGTGCTGATCCCGGCCACCGCCCTGCTCACCGCCGACGACCTGCGCGACCGCCTGGAGCGCGGCCGGGTCAGCCATGTGATCGCCGGCAGCGCCAGCACCGGCAAGTTCGACGGCCTGGCCGACAGCCTGGGCCGCATCGCCGTCGGCGAGCAGGTCGCAGGCTGGGCCAGCCACGCCGATGCGCTGGCCTGCTCCGACGAGTTCGTCGCCGATGGCCCGACGCAGGCCAGCGACCCGCTGCTGCTCTACTTCACCTCCGGCACCACCTCCAAGCCCAAGCTGGTACTGCACAGCCACCAGAGCTACCCGGTGGGCCACCTCTCCACCCTCTACTGGATCGGCCTGCAACCCGGCGACGTGCACCTGAACATCTCCTCCCCCGGCTGGGCCAAGCACGCCTGGAGCTGCTTCTTCGCCCCCTGGAACGCCGGCGCCTGCGTGTTCATCTACGACGTCCCGCGCTTCTCCGCCAAGGGCCTGCTGGAAACCCTGGCCAGCCACCGCGTCACCAGCCTCTGCGCGCCGCCCACGGTGTGGCGCATGCTGGTGCAGGAAGACCTCGCCGCGTACCGGTCGCGCCTGTCCCTGCGGGAACTGGTGGGCGCCGGCGAGCCGATGAACCCGGAAATCATCGAACACATCCGCGAGGCCTGGGGCCTGGACCTGCGCGACGGCTTCGGCCAGACCGAAACCACCGCGCAGATCGGCAACACGCCGGGGCAGGCGCTCAAGCCCGGCTCCATGGGCCGCCCCCTGCCCGGCTACCGCGTGGTGCTGCTGGACGGCGACGGCAACCCCCGCGAGGAAGGCGAAGTGGCCCTGCAACTGGCGCCGCGTCCCCTGGGCCTGATGACCTGCTACGAAGACAGCCCGGAGAAGACCGCCGAGGTCACCCGTGGCGGCCACTACCGCACCGGCGATACCGCCATCCGCGACGCCGACGGCTACATCACCTTCGTCGGTCGCGCCGACGACGTGTTCAAGTCCTCGGACTACCGCATCAGCCCCTTCGAGCTGGAGAGCGCGCTGATCGAGCATGAAGCGGTGATGGAAGTGGCCATCGTGCCCAGCCCCGACCCGGTGCGCCTGGCGGTGCCCAAGGCGTTCCTCATCCTCGCGCCGGGCCATGCGCCCAGCGCCGAACTGGCCGCCGCGCTGCTCGCCTTCGCCCGCGAACACCTGGCGCCCTACAAGCGGGTGCGGCGCCTGGAGTTCGTCAGCGAACTGCCCAAGACCATTTCCGGAAAGATCCGCCGCGTGGAGCTGCGCCGGATCGAGCTGCAGCGCAGCCAGGAAAAGACCCGGGTCGAGCTGGAGTTCTTCGAGGAAGACTTCCCGGCCCTGCGTGGCGACACCGCCCGCTGAATCCATTGTTCATAAACCGGGGGCGCCTGCGCCCTGACATCACTCGAGACAGGACCCACTCCATGAGCCAGAACACCTCCACCCCCACCGTCAAGCTGCTGATCGGCGGCGAGCTGGTCGAGTCCCGCAGCAGCCAATGGCGCGACGTGGTCAACCCGGCCACCCAGGAAGTCCTGGCCCGCGTGCCCTTCGCCACCGAGGACGAGATGAACGCCGCCGTGGCCAGCGCCAGGGAAGCCTTCAAGACCTGGCGCAAGACCCCCATCGGCGCCCGCGCCCGGGTCTTCCTCAAGTACCAGCAACTGATCCGCGAGAACATGAAGGAGCTGGCGGCGCTGCTCACCGCCGAACAGGGCAAGACCCTGCCGGACGCTGAGGGCGACATCTTCCGAGGCCTGGAGGTGGTGGAGCACGCCGCCAACATCGGCACCCTGCAGATGGGCGAGCTTGCCAACAACGTCGCCAGCGGCGTCGACACCTACACCCTCAACCAGCCCCTGGGCGTCTGCGCGGGCATCACCCCGTTCAACTTCCCGGCGATGATCCCGCTGTGGATGTTCCCCATGGCGATCGCCACCGGCAACACCTTCGTCCTCAAGCCCTCCGAGCAGGACCCGATGGTGACCATGCGCCTGGCCGAACTGGCCATGGAAGCCGGCGTTCCGCCGGGCGTGCTCAACGTCATCCACGGCGGCGCCGACGCGGTGAACCTGCTCTGCGACCACCCGGATATCAAGGCCGTGTCCTTCGTCGGTTCGACCAAGGTAGGCACCCATGTCTACAACCGCGCCACCGCCAACGGCAAACGCGCGCAATGCATGATGGGCGCGAAGAACCACGCCATCGTCCTGCCCGACGCGCACAAGCAACAGACCCTCAACAACCTCGCCGGTGCCGCCTTCGGTGCGGCCGGCCAGCGCTGCATGGCGCTCTCGGTGGTGATCCTGGTGGGTGAGGCGCAGAACTGGCTGCCGGAGCTGGTGGAGAAGGCCAAGAGCCTGAAGATCGGCGCCGGTGTCGAAGCCGGTACCGATGTCGGCCCGGTGGTCTCCTGCGCCGCGCTGGATCGCGTCAGCAGCCTGATCGCCGCCGGCGAGAAGGATGGCGCGAAGCTGGTGCTCGATGGCCGCGACCCGCAGGTGTCCGGCTACGCCAACGGCAACTTCGTCGGACCGACCATCTTCGCCGGCGTCACCCCGGAGATGACCATCTACCGCGAAGAGATCTTCGGGCCGGTGCTCTGCGTCGTCAGCGCCGCCACCCTGGACGAGGCCATCGCCTTCATCAACGCCAACCCCAACGGCAACGGCACCGCCCTGTTCACCCGCTCCGGCGCCGCCGCGCGGCACTTCCAGGAAGAGATCGACGTGGGCCAGGTGGGCATCAACGTGCCGATCCCGGTGCCGGTGCCGCTGTTCTCCTTCACCGGCTCGCGCGCCTCCAAGCTCGGCGACCTCGGCCCCTACGGCAAGCAGGTGGTGCAGTTCTATACCCAGACCAAGACCGTCACCTCGCGCTGGTTCGACGAGGACGAAGTCGGCACCGCCGTGAACACCACCATCACCCTCAAGTAATCACCGGACTCCGTAGGTTGGGTAGAGCGCAGCGAAACCCAACGCCCCTTGTTGGGCTTCGCTGCGCTCAGCGCCAACCCAAGAGAGCGAGAACTCATCTATGAATATCGGTTTTATCGGACTCGGCAACATGGGCGGCCCCATGGCCCTCAACCTGGCGAAGGCGGGCCATCGGCTGCACGTCTTCGACCTTTCGCAGCTGGCTGTGGCGCAATTGGTGGAGGCCGGCGCGCGCTCCCTGGACTCCCCCGCCGCCGTGGCCCGCGCCGGCGTCGAGGTGATCATCAGCATGCTGCCGGCGGCGCAGCATGTGAAATCCGTCTACCTCGGCGAGGACGGCCTGCTGGCCAACGTTCCCAAGGGTGTGCTGCTGATCGACAGTTCCACCATCGACCCCCACAGCGCCCGCGAAGTGGCCGCCGCCGCCAGCAAGCAGGGCAACCCGATGCTCGACGCGCCGGTCTCCGGCGGCACCGGCGGCGCCGCGGCCGGCACCCTGACCTTCATGGTCGGCGGCGCCGCGGCGGACTTCGACCGCGCCCACCCGGTGCTCAGCGCCATGGGCCGCAACATCGTGCACTGCGGGGATTCGGGCAACGGCCAGGTCGCCAAGGTGGCCAACAACATGCTGTTGGGCATCTCCATGATAGGCGTGGCCGAAGCCATGAGTCTGGGCGTGTCCCTGGGCATGGATGCCAAGACCCTGGCGGGCATCCTCAACACCTCCAGCGGCCGCTGCTGGAGCTCGGAGATCAACAACCCCTACCCCGGCGTGCTGGAAAACGCCCCGGCCTCGCGCGGCTACAGCGGCGGCTTCGGCAGCGACCTGATGCTCAAGGACCTGGGCCTGGCCACCGAGGCGGCCAAGCAGATCCGCCAACCGGTGATCCTCGGCGCGCTGGCCCAGCAGCTCTACCAGAGCTTCAGCCTGCAAGGCCATGGCGGCCTGGACTTCTCCGCGATCATCAAGCTCTACCAGAAGGACCTCTGAACGGCGCATTGCACCTTTCAGATCGCTCGATGACGATTGGCGCGGGGCCCAGGCCCTGCGCCTTTTTTTCAGGCTTTGGCAATCTGGTGTGAGGATTCGTTGCCCAGCTCATTGCCATGCGGGCCTTGGCTTTCTGTTTCGCCCTCCCGGGCGAGTCACTTCTTTCAAACGCCAAAGAAGTAACCAAGAACGCTTGCCCCGACATCCGGGTTTGGCTACGCCAAACTCCCCTCCTGAAGGGGCGCTTTGCGCGGCGTCATCTTCCTTGCTTCGTTTCAGGTTGGTATGGGCATCAGCTTCGTAGGATGGGTTGAGCTTGCGATACCCATCAGCTTTGTCCGCATGGGTATCGCTCCGCTCAACCCATCCTACGTCACTGGTATGGGCATCAGGACTGCCTGGCACTTGCCGGCGCGAGTCACCCCTCGCCCGCTTGCGGGAGAGGGGCGGGGGAGAGGGAAGCTTTCGCAGGCAGGAAGACATGGCAATCACACAAAATTGCCAACCCAGCACCCTCGCACCACTCCCTCGACATTCCGCGAAGAACGACTCCTCGCCTCAGCCCACCGATTCCAGCAACCCGCCCAGCGCCTGCAACGGGCGCACCGCGCGCGGCAGCGACTCGCGGCGCTTGCCGGCGAACTGATAGACCGACTGGGCGATGTCGTCGGCGCGCACCGGCAGTACCGACAGCAGGGTATCGCTGAGGCCATGGCTCGCCTGGCAGAAGCCCTGCATGTAGACGGCGGGCTTGAAGCGCGCATCGGTGACCACGCGGTAGTCGCGACCCACCTCGAAGTCATTGAGGTATTCGGCCACCGGCGCCAGCAGTTCGCGGTGCATCTGTCGCTCGTAACCGGTGGCCAGCACCACCGCGTCGTAGACATGGGCTTCCACCTCGCCGCTGGCCGTGTTGCGCAGGGTGATGGCGATGCCGGCGCCGCTGGCCTCCACCTTCTCCACCTTGCGCAGGCAGCGGAACGCGTGGCGCTGCCGACCGGAGACCTTCTGCCGGTAGAAGATTCCGTAGATGCGCTCGATCAGGTCCAGGTCCACTACCGAGTAGTTGGTGTTGTGGTACTCACCGATGATGCGCTCGCGGTCGGCGCTGGGCTGGCGGAACACCAGGTCGGTGAAGTCCGGGGAGAAGATCTCGTTGACGAAGGGGCTGTCGTCCGCCGGCTTGAGGGACGAACCGCGCAGGATCATGTCGACCTTGACGCAGGGGTAGCTGTCATTGAGGTCGATGAAGGCCTCCGCCGCGCTCTGCCCGCCGCCGATGATGGCGATGCGCATGGGCGTGCCCCCCACGCAGGGCTGCTGGGCCATGCGCTCCAGGTACTGGGCGTGGTGGAAAACCCGGCCATCGTTGCGCAGATGCACGAAGGGCGCCGGAATGCGCGGCGTGCCGCCCACGCTGACCACCACAGAACGGGTGCTGCGCGCGATCTCGCGGCCGTCGGCGTCCTGGGAAATCACCCGCAGGCTGTCCACGTTGCCGCCGTTGACCAGGGGCTCGACCCGCACCACCTGCTCGCCATAGCTGGCCTGTTCGCTGAAGTGGCTGGCGACCCAGCGCAGGTAGTCGTTGAACTCCATGCGGCAGGGATAGAAGGTGCCGAGGTTGATGAAGTCCACCAGGCGGCCGTGCTTGTGCAGGTAGTTGACGAAGGAGTACGGGCTGGTGGGATTGCGCAGGGACACCAGGTCCTTGAGGAAGGAAATCTGCAGTTCGCTCTGGGCCACCAGGGTGTTGCCATGCCAGCGGTAGTCGGCCTGGCGGTCGATGAACAGGGAACGCAGCGCGCCGTGCTCGCCGGACAGTTCTTCCAGCGCGATAGCCAGGGCGATGTTCGAAGGGCCGAATCCTATACCGACCAGATCCAGGTCGGTCGGGGTGTGAATCGGGGTCATCTCGTAGTCCTCTGAGTCGTGGGCCGGGCCAGGCGTTGGGGCATGCCGGCGGCATGCGTGCTCAGAAGTAACGAGATGTGTTCCGGGAAATTTAGAGGAAGGGGGAGTCGTGTTGTAGGAGTGATTTCAATCGCGATGGACGGCGCAGCCGTCCCGCTTGAGCCCGGGCAGGACTGTGTCCTGGTTCGCGAATGAATTCGCTCCTACCCCTCGCGAACCTTCGCGAGCAGAGCTCGCTCCTACGTGATGCGCCGATCTGAGCGGGTGCGCCGTCAGCCGCCCCACTCCTGGATACGCAGGCGGCAATGCTTCATGGCGTTGACGATGTGCTTCTCCACCATGCCCTTGGAGATGTCCAGGCGCTCGGCGATCTCGCCGTGAGCCATGCCCTCGATCTTGCGCAGCAGGAACGCATCGCGGCAGACGGCGGGGAGTTCTTCGAGGGCGCGCTCGACCATATCCAGGCGCTGCTTCTGGTAGAGGGTGGTCTGCGGCGAATGGACGCGCGGCCCCTCCTCCTGCTCCAGCACTTCCAGTGGCTCGCTGCGACGCACCAGCCGGCGCCGGTGCTCGTCGATGGAGAGGTTGATGGCGGTGCGATAGAGAAAGGCCCGTGGCTGCTCGATGGCGTCCTGTCGCGCCCGCTCCAGCACCCGCAGATAGGCGTCGTGGGCGACGTCGGAAGCCAGATGACGATCGCCCAAGGTCGACGTCAGGTACTTCACCAGTTCCCGGTAGTAAGAATCCACCATCAGTTACCCGCCTTACCGCCGAAATACTTCCTGGAACCGGTGAAAATGTGAACAATGCCCGGTACTGGCACTTAGACCTCGCCAAATTTATAATAATTCTCATGAACATTTGAAGCCTGCTCGCCGATTTACTCCCACATCGCTGGCCCGCACTGGATCGACTCTCCCTATGAACACGCCGACGCCCGCCACCTCCCAGGGCGAAAAGCTCACCGAAGATGCCGCCTACTGGTGCATGCGCCTGCACGACGAGGACTGCACCGACGAGGAGCGCCTGGCGTTTCAGCGCTGGGTGGAAGCGGATCCGGAGCACGCCCGCGAGTTCGCCGAGATGCTGGAGATCTGGGAGATTTCCTCCGCGCTGCCGAGCAGCGCCAGCCCCCTGGCGCGGGAGCCGGCCAGCGTCATCGAGTTCCCCAGGCCGATGCCGCGCCAACCGAGCCGCCTGCGCCGCTTCGCGGTGGCCGCCGCCGTCGCCTTCTTCGCCCTGCCGGTGATCGGCTACACCGGCTGGTCCCTGGGCCTGCTGCCCAACGACTACCGCCGCTATGAAGCCGAGAACAGCCGCCGACACGTGGAGCTGCCCGACGGCAGCGAGGTGGACCTGAACCTGGGCACCCGCCTCACCTTCGCCAATTTCAAGAACCGTCGCAGTGTGTCCCTGAGCGAAGGCGAAGCCTACTTCCACGTCAGCCACGACACCCAGCACCCCTTCGTGGTCAGCGCCGGCAGTGGCACCGTCACCGTCACCGGCACCCGCTTCAACGTCTGGAAGTACCAGGACGAGGTGGTGGTCACCGTCACCGAAGGCTCGGTGCGGGTCAGCAGCGACGACCAGCACAACCAGGGCAGCACCCTCACCCCCGGCATGCAGGCGCGCTACCACAGCCAGGACTACCTGCCCGCCGTGGGCCCGGCCGACACCGCCGCCATCCTGGCCTGGCGCGACGGCAAGCTGATCCTCGACGACATGAGCCTGGCCGAGGCCCTGCCGCTGATAAACCGCTACCTCGACCAGCCGGTGCTGCTGGCGGACCAGTCCACCGCGCGCCTTCGCGTCGGCGGCATCTACAACACCGACGACATCGCCGGCCTGGTCAACACCCTGCCCAAGGTCCTGCCGCTGAGCATCAGCAAGAACGAAGAAGGCAGCACGGTGATCGGCCTGCGCTGAGCCCGGGCAAGCCGTTCCTCCAGGTGTAGGGGCGATTTCAATCGCCAAGGGCGACGCAGTCGCCCCTTCAAGGCCGCTGCGCCCCCCCGGCCCGCGAGCGGCGCCACGGCCAAGGCAGCACCTCCTCCTTAAATTCCCCTCGCCTCCCTTCGTCCAGACAGGGATGCGCCATTCCCATCACTGACGCCGGACGCCGTTGCATGCGAAGTAGCCGTACCAAAGCCTGGGCCCTCACCCTTCTCCCCCTCGCCGCGCTGAGCCTCGCCGGCTGGCAGGCCTTCGCCCCCGGCGAGGCGCAACCGACCACCGTCGCCGCCGCCCGCGCCGACCTGGAAAGCAGCGTCACCGCCCTCGGCACCCTGCAACCGCGTCGCTATGTCGATGTCGGCGCCCAGGCCTCTGGGCAGGTGCTGCGCCTGCACGCGGAAGTGGGCGACGAGGTGAAGGAAGGCCAGTTGCTGCTGGAGATCGACCCCTCCACCCAACGCGCCAAGGTCGACGCCGGCCACGCCCAGATCGACAGCCTCAAGGCGCAGCTCGAAGAGCAGCATGCCCAGCACGACCTGGCCCGCCAGCAGCACCAGCGCCAGACCCTTCTGGCCAACAGCGGCGCCACCCGCGACGAAGACCTGCAGGCCGCGCAGGCGCAACTGCGCGCCACCCAGGCCAAGCTGAAGATGCTCAAGGCGCAGATCCGCCAGGCCGAGGCCACCCTGCGCAGCGACGAGGCGGAACTCGGCTACACCCGCATCTACGCGCCCATCTCCGGCACAGTGGTGGCCCTCGACGCCCGCGTCGGCCAGACCCTCAACGCCCTGGAACAGACGCCCCTGGTGATGCGCATCGCGCGGCTCTCGCCGATGACCGTCTGGGCCCAGGTATCCGAAGCGGACATCGGCCGGGTCAAGCCCGGCATGACCGCCTACTTCACCACTCTCGGTGGCGAGGGCCGGCGCTGGCAGGGCAAGGTCCGGCAGATCCTGCCGGTGCCGCCCCGTCCGCTGGAGCAGATGAACCAGGGCGGCGGCAGCCCGGTCAGCGGCACCGGCCAGGGCGCGGGCAGCGGTCGCGTGGTGCTCTACAGCGTGCTGCTGGACGTGGACAACGACGACCACACCCTGCTGCCGGAAATGACCGCCCAGGTGTTCTTCGTGGCCGCCAGCGCCAAGGACACCCTCAGCGTGCCCCTGGCCGCGCTGCAGCCCATCGACGGCAAACCCGGCACCTACCAGGCCCGCGTGCTCGACGAGGACGGCAACGCCCAGGCGCGGGAAGTGCGCACCGGCGTGCGCGACCGACTGCGCATCCAGGTGCTGTCCGGCCTGGAAGAAGGCGAACGCCTGCTGGTCGGCCCCGTCGCCGACGAAAGCTGAGGCCGGCCATGAGCGAACCGCTGATCCAGCTCGAGGGCATCCGCAAGCGCTATGGCGGCGACAACGGCGCGCCGCAGACCGACGTGCTGCGCGGCGTGTCCCTGTCCATCCGCACCGGCGAATTCGTCGCCATCGTCGGCACCTCGGGCTCCGGCAAGTCGACCCTGATGAACATCCTCGGCTGCCTCGACCGCCCCAGTGACGGCAGTTACCGCTTCGCCGGCCAGGACGTCGCCGACCTGGACGACGACCAACTCGCCTGGTTGCGCCGCGAGGCCTTCGGCTTCGTGTTCCAGGGCTACCACCTGATCCCCTCGGCCTCGGCCCGGGAGAACGTGGAAATCCCCGCCATCTACGCCGGCACCCCGGCCGAGCAGCGGCGCCAGCGCGCCAGCGAACTGCTCACCCGGCTCGGCCTGGGGCAGCGCCTGGAGCACCGTCCCAACCAGCTCTCCGGCGGCCAGCAGCAACGGGTATCCATCGCCCGCGCGCTGATGAACGGCGGCCACATCATTCTCGCCGACGAACCCACCGGCGCCCTGGACAGCCACAGCGGCGCCGAGGTCATGACCCTGCTCGACGAGCTGGCCGACCAGGGCCACACCATCATCCTCATCACCCACGACCGCGAAGTGGCGGCACGGGCGCGGCGGGTCATCGAGATCCGCGACGGGCAGATCCTCAGCGACAGCGGTGCCACGCCCACCCCGGGCAGCGACGCCAAGGGCATGGCCGAACGCCTGGCCCGGGGCGACAGCGGCGGCGCCTCGCTGCTGACGGACATACGCGAAGCCATGCAGGCCGCCTGGCGGGTCATGTGGGTCAACCGCTTCCGCACCGCGCTCACCCTGCTCGGCATTGTCATCGGCGTCGCCTCGGTGGTGGTGATGCTGGCAGTGGGCGAAGGCAGCAAACGCCAGGTGATGAACCAGATGGGTGCCTTCGGCTCCAACCTCATCTACCTCTCGGGCCTCTCCGAAACCCCGCGCAGCCCGGCAGGGCTGGTCACCCTGGACGACGTCCGGGCCCTGGCCACCCTGCCCCAGGTGAAGATGATCATGCCGGTCAACGGCGGCGACACCACGGTGCGCTACGCCAACGTCGACCACCAGGCCTATACCCGTGGCAACGGCGTCGACTTCCCGCACATCCTCAACTGGCCGGCGGCCGAAGGCAGCTTCTTCACCCAGGCCGACGAAGACAGCGCCGCCGCCGTGGCGCTGATTGGCCCCAAGGTGAAGGAAAAGCTCTTCCGCAATGGCGAAGACCCGTTAGGAAGCTACATCCTGATCAACAACGCGCCCTTCCAGGTGATCGGCCTGCTGGCGGCAAAAGGCGCCAGCTCGGGCGACGAAGACGCCGACAACCAGATAGTGGTGCCCTACTCCTCCGCCAGCGTGCGCCTGTTCGGCCAGCCGAACCCGGAGTTCGTGATCATCGCCGCCGCCGACGCCGAGCGCGTCCACGAGGCCGAGCAGGCCATCGACGCGCTGATGCTGCAACTGCACCGGGGCGTGCGCGACTACGAGCTGACCAACGACGCGGCGATGATCCAGGCCGAGGCGCGCACCCGCAACAGCCTGTCGCTGATGCTCGGCGCCATCGCCGCCATCTCCCTGGTGGTGGGTGGCATCGGCGTGATGAACATCATGCTGATGACCGTGCGCGAGCGTACCCGCGAGATCGGCATCCGCATCGCCACCGGCGCCCGCCAGCGCGACATCCTCCGCCAGTTCCTCACCGAAGCGGTGCTGCTGACCCTGATCGGCGGCCTGGTGGGCCTGGTGCTCGCGCTGCTCATCGGCGGCGTCCTGCACCTGGCCGAGGTGGCCCTGGTGTTCTCCCTTCCCGCCGTGCTCGGCGCCTTTGGCAGCGCCCTGTGCACCGGCGTCCTGTTCGGCTACATGCCGGCACGCAAGGCTGCGCAACTCGCACCCGTGGTGGCCCTTTCCAGCGAATGATCCCGATGACGACCCGCCTCACCCTGCTCTCCTTCTGCATTGCCCTGGCCGGCTGCGGCAGCCCCCTGGAAAAACCCGCCGGCCAGCTGGAACCCCCGGCGGCCTGGCAAGGGCCCCGGATGGCCCACGGCACGGTCATCGACAGCCAGTGGTGGCGGAGCTTCGGCAGCGCCGAACTCGGCCAACTGGTGGAACAGGCCCGCGTCGCCAACCAGGACCTGGCCTCCGCCCTGGCCCGCGTGCGCCAGGCCGAAGCCTCGGCGCGCATTGCCGGCGCAGCATTGCTGCCCAGCCTGAACGCCAACCTCGATGCCAACCGGCAAGGCCTGATGAGTGGCGACGGCTTCAGCCAGATCGACGCCAGTGACGAAGACTCCCGCATCGACTTCTTCAGCGCGGCACTCAACGCCAGCTACGAAGTGGACTTCTGGGGCGCCAACGCCGCCGCCCGCGACGCCGCCCTGCAACGCCTGCGCGCCAGCGAGGCGGACCGCGCCACCCTGGAACTGACCATCAGCGCCGGCGTGGCCAGCACCTATATTCAGGCCCTGGCCCTGGCCCGGCAGCTGGATATCGGCCGACAGAACCTGGCCAACGCCGAACAGGTGCTGGAGCTGGTCCAGTCCCGCCAGGGCGCCGGTGCCGCCACCCGCCTGGAGCTGGCCCAGCAACGCAGCCTGGTGGCCGCGCAACAGCGCCAGCTGCCACTGCTGGCCCAGCAACAGCGGGAGGCCCTGATCGCCCTCGCCCTGCTGCTCGGCCAGCCGGTCCAGCAGTTGCAGTTGCACGGCCGCCTGGAAGACCTCGGCAATCCGGCCATCGCCGCCGGCCTGCCCAGCGACCTGCTCACCCGCCGCCCGGACATCGCCGCGGCCGAGGCACAACTGGTGGCCGCCGACGGCGACCTCAAGGTGGCCCGCGCCGCCATGCTGCCCAAGCTGACCCTGACCGCGAGCCTCGCCACCGGCGCCGACCGCTTCCACGACACCCTGCGCAACCCCTACTACAACCTCGCCGCCGGACTCGCCGCGCCGATCTTCAGCGGCGGCCGCCTGAGCGCCGAGCGGGACCGCAGCCAGGCACGTCAGGACGAACTGCTGGGCAGCTACAACACCGCGATCCTCAATGCCCTGGCGGACGTGGAGAAGGCCCTGAACAGCGCCGACGGCCTCGACCAGCAACGCCGCTGGCAGACCGAGGAAGTGGAACAGGCGCGACTGGCCTTCGACCTGTCCGAAACCCGCTACCAGGCCGGCGCCGAAACCCTGCTCACGGTACTGGAAACCCAGCGCACCCTGTTCCAGGCCCAGGACCAGCAGGTGCAATTGCAGCAGGCGCGCCTGCAGGCGTCGGTGAGCCTGTATCGGGCATTGGGCGGGGGCTGGAAACCATAGGATGGGTCGCGCTAGCACGACCTGCTTCCTGTAGCGAACTCATTCGCGAAGGCCCGCGCAGCGGGCCGTGGCCGCGTATCGCGCGGAATCTCTTTGTAGGATGGGTTGAGCTTGCGATACCCATCAATCCGACCCGCATGGGTATCGCTACGCTCAACCCATCCTACGCGGTCCGCCCCATGCTCCGCGCATAGAAGGGCCGGCGCGGCGCGCGTTTCAAAAGGTCGGGGACCTCCTGGTCGGCGCTGAAGGCGATGCGCAGGGCCAGTTTCATGGTCTCGATATCGGTTTCCACCGTGGTCACCTCGGCGTCGTGCAGCCACTGGCCGCAGCCATGGGTGGTCGGGCCGAGCCAGGGTTCGTCCACTTCCACCCACTTGCCCGGGGCGAACCAGGGCACGCCATTCACCTCGCGGCGCACCACCTCCCCCGGATGGGCGCGCTCGTGGGCGCGGAACCAGTCGTCCAGGCGGTCGTCGATCCAGCCGTGGAAATACCAGAACACCGGGTTCACATGGGAGGAGAAGGGGTCGCCCAGGTAGTCGTTCTCCGCTCGGAACCAGCGCGGCGAGAAGTCCACCGGGTCGCGGTCGAAGACCACCGGCATGCCATTGGAGGGGTCGCGGGTCACCGCCGCCCAGCGCATGTGCAGCCAGTCGTGCATGCCCAGCTCCAGCTGCGAGCCGAACTCGCCGAGCTTGAGCCTGGCCAGGTATTCCGGGTCCTGGTACTGCGCTTCCCACATCTGGAAGTTGGCGTGGAAGGCCTCGTTGCTCTTGATGTCCAGCAGCCAGCGGTTGAACTCCTCGTCCTCCGGGGATTCCCAGGCCGGCGGCACGGAGAAGCCGTCCTGGTTCACCGTCTTCGCGGCGAAGTCCTCCAGGCCGTAGCCGATGTACTGGCGCGGCAACGGCAGGCTGGTCCAGGACGGTAGCGGCTGCAAATTGCGCGCGGCCATCAGCATGTGCCGATGCATGAACAGGAAGTCCACCCCGGAGCCGTTGCGGTGCTTTTCCTTGCCACGGGCGTCGCGCTCCTCGCCCTGGGGCCCGGGCTGCCAGCCGAGGCCGCGCAGGGCGTCGCGCTTGTCCTCGGCCAGGTCGTCCCACTTGTCCCGCGAGGCGTGCCAGAGCTGGTGGAACAGGCGGTGCCCGGGGGAGACCAGCCAGGCCAGGGTCTGCGGTTCCAGGGCCACGCGCTCGCGGGCCTCGGGGAAGGCCTGCTTCACCGCGAGAAAGGTCAGCGGCGTGCGCAGCGGCAGGTCCAGCCAGGCCAGGCGGCCGCTCAGGGAAGCGCTGTTGCCGTCGTTCTGCCAGGCGCCCCAGACCTCATCCAGCACCGCGGTGCATTCATAGGCCGCCGGGCTGCCGGCCTCGGCCAGGCGCCAGCGCACGCGGGTCTGCTGGCTGCTGGAGAGGTCCCCCAGCACCTGATAGCTCGTACCGTCCGGGGTACGCAGCACGCCACGGATGGAACGACCGGCGGCGGCCACGTCCAGCAGCAGCTCGCACTCGCCGTCCAGGCCGGGCAGCACGGCATCCACCAACTGGAAGCGCCAGCTGCCGCGCAGGCGGTTGCCCAGGTGGCTTTCCGTGGTTTCCGGCAGCGTCAGGCTGGCTTCGTCCGGGGTGATGCGGGCGGCCTCCCGGCGTTCCCGCTCCTGGTTCCATGCGTAGAGGGACGTGGGCAGGACCACCGCGCTGGTGGCCGCCAGCCCCGCCATGAAGCGTCGTCTGGTGAAGCGCATAACCTGTCGTCTGACCTCGTGAGCCGTGCTCTATCAAGGCAAGGACGAGCCGTCGCCGGGGAAATTTAGCGTGCCTAAATTTCCCCGGCGCCCAGCCGTCCTGAAGCAAAACCCATTCGTTCGAGGACACCATGCTGCGCTCCAGAAAACTCCTGCTGACCGGCGTTGCCCTGTTCGTCCCGGCCCTGGCCGCGAGCGTGTTCTTCGGCCAGAAATACCTGTTTGAAGAAGGCCCCGCCTACCCGCCCAAGGTGATGAAGCACGCAGCGGAACTGCAAGAGCGCATGCTCTCCTTCGACAGCCACATCAACGTGCCCATCGACTACGGCACCCCGGGCTCGGAAGCCGACAAGGACAGCGGCACCCAGTTCGACCTGCCCAAGGCCGCCCGTGGGCGCCTCTCCGGCGCGGCGCTGACGGTATTCGCCTGGCCTGAGCTGTGGAACGGCCCCAATGCCCCGCACCGCCCCACCCCGGCCTTCCTGCCGGAGGCGCAGAAGGAGCAGGAAGCGCGCTACCGCATCATCACCGGCATCGCCCGCGACTTCCCCAACCAGGCAGCCATCGCCTACACCCCCGAGGACTTCAAGCGCCTGGCCGGCGAAGGCAAGTTCGCCATCGTCATCAGCATGCTCAACGCCTACCCCCTGGGTAACGACATCAGCCGCCTCGACCACTGGGCCGCGCGCGGCATGCGCATCTTCGGCTTCAGCTACGTGGCCAACAACGACTGGGCCGACTCCTCGCGCCCGATGCCCTTCTACAACGACACCCCGGACGCCCTCGGCGGCCTCTCCGACACCGGCCGCCAGGCCGTGCGGCGGCTCAACGAACTGGGCGTGGTGATCGACGTGTCGCAGATGTCGCGCAAGGCGGTGGAAGAAGTCACCCGCCTCACCCGCGCCCCGGTCATCGCCTCCCACTCGGCCGTGCGCGGCCTGGTGGACATCGACCGCAACCTCAGCGACCAGGAGCTGAAAGCCATCAAGGACACCGGTGGCGTGGTGCAGGTGGTGGCCTTCCCCACCTACCTCAAGCCGCTGACCCAGAAGACCCGCGAGCGCCTCAACGCACTGCGCGCCGAGCACGGCCTGCAACCCCTGGAGAACCTCAACCAGGCGCTGATGCCCGCGGACCCGGTGATCGCCATCTGGCCGGAGCGGAAGTTCGGCGAATACGCCGGCGCCCTCTACGGCATCCTCGAGGAAGAGCCCAAGGCCACCCTCCAGGACTATGTCGACGCCATCGACTACACGGTGAAGAAGGTCGGCATCGACCACGTCGGCATCAGCTCCGACTTCAACGACGGTGGCGGCGTGATCGGCTGGGAGAACGCCGCCGAGGCCCGCAACGTCACCGCCGAACTCATCACCCGCGGCTACTCCGACCAGGACATCGCCAAGCTCTGGGGCGGCAACTTCCTGCGCGCCTGGGGCGAGGTCCAGAGACTCGCCACTGTCGCCGCCGCGCCCTGATCACCCCCTTCCATCGGATGCCGTCATGACCGATCGCCGTACCTTCCTCAAACAGGCCGGCCTGCTCGCCGCCAGCCTGCCCCTGCTCTCCGTCGCCGAACCTGTGCCCGCCGCCAGCGGCGACAAGTGGCTCGACTTGCGCGCCCTGTTCCAGCTGGACCCGGACTACCTGCACTTTTCCAACTTCCTCCTCACCTCCCACCCACGCCCGGTGCGCGAGGCCATCGCCCACTTCCGCGCGCGCTTCGACGAGAACCCCGGCGAAGTGGTGGACTGGCACCGCGAGGAACTCTGGAAGTACGAAAACCAGGTGCGCGCCGAGGTGGGCCGCTACCTGGCGGTAAAACCCGCCCAGGTGGCGCTCATCGGCAGCACCACCGAGGGCCTGGCCATGGTCTACGGCGGCCTGCAGGTGCGCCCGGACCAGGAGATCCTCACCACCGTCCACGAGCACTACTCCACCTACACCACGCTGGAATTCCGCCAGCAGATGATGGGCACCCAGGTGCGCAACATCAGCCTGTTCAAGGACCCCCACCAGGTGTCCGAGGACGAGATCCTCGGCAACATCGCCCGCGCCATCCGCCCGCAGACCCGCGTGCTGGGCATGACCTGGGTGCAGTCCGGCAGCGGCGTGAAGCTGCCGGTTGGCGCAATCGGCAAGCTGGTCCACGAGGCCAACCGCAACCGCGACGAAAAGGACCGCATCCTCTACGTGGTGGACGGGGTCCACGGCTTCGGCGTGGAAGACGTGACCTTCGCCGACCTGGACTGCGACTACTTCATCGCTGGCACCCACAAGTGGATGTTCGGCCCGCGCGGCACCGGCATCATCGTCGCCCGCAGCGAGCAGCCGGTGGGCCTGACCCCCACCGTGCCCACCTTCACCGAAGGCGACAACTTCGGCACCCTCTTCACCCCCGGCGGCTACCACGCCTTCGAGCACCGCCTGGCGCTCGGCGAAGCCTTCAAGCTGCACATGCAGCTGGGCAAGGCCGATGTCCAGGCGCGCATCCACCAGCTCAACAGCTACCTCAAGCAGCGCCTCGGCGAATACGCCAAGGTGCAGCTGGTGACCCCGACCAGCCCGGCCTTCTCAGCCGGCTTCACCTTCTTCCGCGTGCAGGGACGCGATTGCGACGCGGTGGCCAACCACCTGATGCAGCACAAGGTGATCGCGGATGCCGTCGAGCGCGACGTCGGCCCGGTGGTGCGCCTGGCCCCCAGCCTGCTCAACGACGAGGCGCAGATCGACCAGGTCATGCAGATCCTCGCCCCGCAGCTTTCCTGATCCCAATTCCTGCAAGGACATTCCATGCGCGTTTCCCCCCTGATCCTCGCCAGCCTGCTGGCGACCGCCGCCTGGGGCGCCCAGGCCACCGCCAAGCGCGAACCCGGCCAGGTATTCAAGGACTGCAAGCACTGCCCCGAAATGGTCGTGCTGCCCGCCGGCAGCTACGCCATGGGCACCCCGGAGAGCGAAGTGGGCCGCCAGCCCGACGAAGGCCCGCAGCGCCGGGTGACCTTCGCCAAGCCCTTCGCCATCAGCCGCTTCCAGGTCACGTCCGAGGAGTGGGATGCCTACCTCAAGGCCAGCGGCGCGACGATCGCCGACGGCGACACCCGCCCCGGCCGCGAGTGCATCGCCAGCAAGCCGCGCTACCAGCAGGGCCCGCGCCAGCCGGCGGTGTGCATGAGCTATGCCGACGTGCAGGCCTATGTCGCCTGGATCTCCAAGCAGACCGGCAAGCCCTACCGCATGCTCAGCGAAGCCGAACGCGAGTACGGCGCCCGCGCCGGCAGCGAAGGCCCCTTCCCGTTCCCCTTCGATGAAGGCGAGCCCTACAGCATCGCCAAGCACGCCAACGTCTACGGCGCGGCGGACGGCTACAACTACAGCGCCCCGGTGGGCAGCTTCGAGCCCAACGCCTTCGGCGTCTACGACATGCACGGCAACGTCTACGAATGGGTCGCCGACTGCTGGCACGACAACTACAACGGCGCCCCCAGCGACGGCAGCGCCTGGATGGAAGAGAAGTGCGAGCTGGTGCAGATCCGCGGCAACGACTGGGGCGAACCGCCGATCTTCTCCCGCTCCGGCAACCGCAACAACGCCTACCCCACCGACCGTGGCGACTGGATCGGCTTCCGCGTGGCGCGGGAGCTGTAACTCCCCGGGCGTGATTGGCACAGCCCGTAGGATGGGTCGGGCGGCGTACCGCGAGCCTGCGATACCCATGCTGTCCGTGGCAGAGCTGATGGGTATCGCTTCGCTCAACCACATCCTACCGACCGTAGCGGCGAATGAATTCGCCCCCACAACGCCCGCCCCACCCTAAATCCCTCCCCATCCCGCTCGTCTTCCCCTGTGTCAGCCATTGCCCTGGCCATCGAGGAATCCCCATGACCACCCGTTCCCCCAGCGCCCTCGGCGAACTGTTCAAGCTGCTCAAGCCCTACTGGCCGATCGTCCTGGTGTCCACCCTGCTGGGCATGGTCGGCGGCCTGTCCGTCACCGCGTTGCTGGCCACCATCAACAAGGGCCTGCATGCCGACGGCGGCCTCAGCGACGCCCTGGTCCTGGCGTTCGCCGGCTTCTGCGTGCTGGCCCTGGTCAGCTCGATCATTTCCGACATCGGCAGCAACTTCGTCGGCCAGAACATCGTCGCCAAGCTGCGCAAGGAACTCGGGGCCAAGGTGCTGTCCGCGCCCATCCAGCAGATCGAGCGCTACCGCACCCACCGGCTGATCCCGGTGCTGACCCACGACGTCGACACCATCAGCGACTTCGCCTTCTCCTTCGCGCCGCTGGCCATCTCGATGACCGTCACCCTCGGCTGCCTGGGCTACCTGGCGGTGCTCTCGCTGCCGATGTTCCTCATCACCCTGCTGGCCATCGCGGTGGGCTCGTTGATCCAGTACGCCGCCCAGGCCCGCGCCTTCCAGGGCTTCAACGACGCCCGCGACGCCGAGGACCAGTTGCAGAAGCACTATCGCGGCATCGCCGAAGGCGCCAAGGAACTGCGCATCCACCGGCCGCGCCGCCTGCGCATGCACGAGCGGAACATCCAGGGCACCGCCGAACGCATCTGCCGGCTGCAGATCGGCTCGATCAACACCTACGTGATCGCCAAGAGCCTCGGCTCGATGCTGTTCTTCGTGGTCATCGCCATCGCCCTGCTGGTGCAGTCCTTCTGGCCGGCGGCGGACAAGGCGGTGGTCAGCGGCTTCGTGCTGATCCTGCTGTACATGAAAGGGCCGCTGGAACACCTGATCGGCGTACTGCCCCTGGTGGGCCGCGCGCAGATCGCCTTCCGCCGCATCGCCGAGCTGAACAGCCAGTTCTCCTCCCCCGAGCCTGCGCTGCTGGAGGCCGCAGCCGATACCCAGCCGCGCAGCATCCACAGCCTGGCGCTGCGCGACCTGCGCTACGCCTACCCCCAGGCCGAGGGCGCCGCGCCCTTCCAGATCGGCCCGGTGAACCTGACGCTGCAGCAGGGCGACATCCTGTTCATCGTCGGCGAGAACGGCTGCGGCAAGACCACCCTGATCAAACTGCTGCTGGGCCTCTACACCCCGACCCAGGGCGAGATCCTGCTGGACGGCAAGCCGGTGGACGCCGCCAGCCGCGACGACTATCGCCAGCTGTTCACCACGGTGTTCGCCGACTACTACCTGTTCGACGACCTGATCCAGGGCTCCGGCAGCATTCCCGCCGACGCCAGCCGCTACCTGGAACGCCTGGAGATCGCCCACAAGGTCCAGGTCGAGGACGGCGCCTTCAGCACCACCGACCTCTCCACCGGCCAGCGCAAGCGCCTGGCCCTGGTCAACGCCTGGATCGAGGAACGCCCGGTGCTGGTGTTCGATGAATGGGCCGCCGACCAGGACCCGACCTTCCGCCGCATCTTCTACACCGAGCTGTTGCCGGAGCTCAAAGCACTGGGCAAGACCATCATCGTCATCTCCCACGACGACCGTTACTTCGATGTGGCAGACCACCTGCTGCGGCTGGAAGGTGGCCAGGTGGTGACCTGTGAGGACATTGAAGAACCCGCCTGATCTTTTGTAGGGGCGATTTCAATCGCCATGCGGACCGCAGGTCCGCCGTTCAGCATCGAAGGGGCAGCTACGCCGCCCTTGGCGAATGAATTCGCCCCTACAGGAAAGCACTTGCCAACCGCCATCGAAATACCCGGTTACACCTCCCCTGGCGGATTCCGCCTTCTCATCCGTCCTTACCAGACAAGCCCCGCAAAAAACGGATTTCCCATGCGTTCCATCGCTACCCTCCTGCACCGCTGGGTTGGCCTCGCCACCGCCGCCTTCCTGTTCATCACCGGCCTGACCGGCGCGATCATTTCCTGGGACCACGAGCTGGATGACCTGCTCAACTCGCACCTGACCCAAGTGAGCAGCCAGGGCCCGGCCCTGGACCCGCTGGAACTGGCGCGCCAGGCCCAAGCCCGCGACCCGCGCGCGGTGGTGACCTATGTACCGCTGGCGCCGGAGCCCGGTGGATCGCTGGACCTGGGCGTCACCGGCCGGCTCGACCCGGCCACCGGCAAGGCCTTCGAGCTGGGCTACAACCAGGTCTTCGTCGACCCCATCACCGGCGCCGAACTGGGCAAGCGCGACTGGGGCGCGGTGTGGCCGGTCACCAGCGAAAACCTGGTGTCCTTCCTCTACGTGCTGCACTACAGCCTGCACATCCCGGAATTCTGGGGCATCGATCACTGGGGCCTGTGGCTCCTGGGCATCGTGGCGATCTTCTGGACCCTGGACTGCTTCGTCGGCCTCTACCTCACCCTGCCCGCCCGGCGCCGCCAGGCCGCCGCCAAGGCCGCCAGCCAGGCCGGCGGACCCTCCTGGTGGCAACGCTGGAAACCGGCCTGGAAAGTGCGCTGGAGCGGCGGCTCCTACAAGCTCAACTTCGACCTGCACCGCGCCTTCAGCCTCTGGACCTGGGTCCTGCTGCTGATCCTGGCCTTCACCGCCTTCTCCCTGAACCTCTACCGGGAGGTCTTCTTCCCGGCGATGCAGCTGGTCACCGACGTCACCCCCGGCCCCTTCGACAAGCGCACGGAAACCCCGGAAGACCAGCCCATCGAACCGCGCCTGGACTTCGCCGAGGCCATCGCCATCGCCAAGGTCGAAGCCAGCCACCGTGGCTGGGAGGAGCCCGCGGGCAGCGTCTTCTATGCGCGCCACTTCGGTATCTACGGGGTCAGCTTCTACCACCCCGGCGACGACCACGGTAACGGTGGCGTGGGCCCGGCGGCGCTGTACTTCGACGGCCAGGACGGCAGCCTGCTGGGCGACAGCCAGCCTTGGAAAGGCACCGCCGGCGACATCTTCGTGCAGGCCCAGCTGCCCCTGCACTCCGGGCGCATCCTCGGCCTGCCGGGGCGCATCCTGATCTCCGCCATGGGCTTGGTGATCGCCATGCTTTCGGTCACCGGCGTGGTCATCTGGTGGCGCAAGCGCGCGGCCCGCGTGCGCTCCCAGCTGAACAAGGCGCAACGCCAGGCCGACGCCACCGACAGCGAAATACTGCCCTCCTCCTGAGTCATCCCCTTGCACGGACCCGGCCTTGGCGGCCGGGTCTGTCGCCCGCAGAAATATTTTTCGCGAATTCGTTCCGGTTTCCCCTGCCTCGTTCGTTTAATTCCAAACAAGAACGAAACTCAATTGCCAAAAACACTACGAATCGAGATCAGGAAGATGTCCTTCAACCCCGTGCTGTCCCCCTTCACCAAAGCCTTGTTGATGCACCGCGCCCTGCAGCGCCAGATCGCCGCCGTCTCCCTCGGCATGGCCATGACCCTGCCGTTCCCGGCCATGGTGCAGGCCCAGCAGGTCAGCCTGGACATCCCGGCACAGTCACTGGCCGGCGCCCTGCGCCAACTCGGCCAACAGGCCAACCTGCAGATCCTCTACAGCCCCAACGACGTGGCCAACCTCCGCAGCCCAGGCGTACGCGGCAACCTCGAGCCCGCCGCGGCCCTGGCCGCCGTCCTCGCCGGCAGCGGCCTGCGCTACAGCGTCGACGGCAACACCGTGACCCTGATCTCGCCCAACGACAGCAGCGCCATGGAAGTGGCGCCCACCAGCATCAACAGCACCGGCCTCGGCGAGTCCACCGAAGGCACCGGCTCCTTCACCACCGGCGTGACCCGCACCGCCACCAAGCTGCCGCTGTCCCTGCGGGAAACCCCGCAATCGGTCACCGTGGTCACCCGCCAGGTGATGGACGACCAGGCCGCCAGCAGCATCGGCGACGTGCTGCGCAACGCCCCCGGTATCTCGGTGCAGGCCTACGACAGCGACCGCATGGAGTTCTCGGCCCGGGGCTTCGCCATCACCAACTACCAGTACGATGGCGTCAACACCATCTACGACGGCGTCTACGACCAGGGCACCACCCACACCGACATGGCCATCTACGACCGCGTCGAGATCATCAAGGGCGCCACCGGCCTGATGACTGGCTCCGGCGACCCCTCGGCCACCGTCAACCTGGTGCGCAAGCGTCCGACCCAGGAGTTCCAGTCCTCCATTACCGGCCTGGCCGGTTCCTGGGACAACTACCGCGCCGAAGGCGACATCGGCGGCCCGCTGAACGACGAAGGCACCCTGCGCGGCCGCCTGGTCGGCGCCTACCAGGACCGCAACTCCTACCTGGACCACTACTCGCAGGAAAAGGATGTGCTCTACGGCATCCTCGAAGCCGACCTCACCCCGGACACCCTGCTGACTTTCGGCCTCGACCACCAGAACGTGAAGCCGCGCGGCACCTCCTGGACCGGCAACCCGGTGTTCGCCAGCGATGACAGCAAGCTTGACCTCAGCCGCTCGTTCAACCCGGGCACTGACTGGAGCCGCCGGGATTTCAAGTCCTACACCGCCTTCACCTCCCTGGAGCAGCGGCTGCAGAACGACTGGAAGGCCAAGCTCAGCCTGAACCACATGCGTAACAAGCACGACACCCAGCTCGGCTCCCTGAGCTCCGGCAACCCGGACCCGGTCACCGGCCAGGGCATGGGTTTCTACTGGGGCCGCTGGGAAGGCGATCGCGAGCAGAACACCTTCGACGCCAACGTGACCGGCCCTTTCGAGCTGCTGGGCCGCGAGCATGAGCTGGTCGCCGGCTTCATGGCCGCTGCCGCAAAGACCACTGGCGACCTGTTCGAGTCGGTTCCCTCGCCCCTCTACCCGGGCAATTTCTTCGAGTGGAACGGCGACTTCCCCAAGCCTGATTTCCCGGTCAACGGCGACTACGAAACCAACCAGCGGCAGAACGGCGCCTACCTGGCCGCGCGCTTCAAGCCGATGGACGACCTGGCGCTGATCCTCGGTACCCGCGTCAGCAACTACCGCTATGACACCAGCGACCGAAACCTCGCCGGCACCACCACCTCGCGCACCAGCTACAAGGAAAGCGGCGTGGTCACGCCCTATGCCGGCGCGGTCTACGACCTGGACGACACCTACTCGGTCTACGCCAGCTACACGTCCATCTACCAGCCGCAGAGCAACGAAGACGTCAACGGCTCGACCCTCGACCCGGTGGAAGGCTATGCCTACGAGGCCGGCCTGAAGGCCGAGTACTTCGGCGGCAAGCTGAACGGCACCCTGGCCTTCTTCCGCATCGAGCAGGACAACGTGGCGGAACAAGTCGGTATCGATGGCAACAACGACCCCTTCTACCGCGCCGTCGAAGGCGTCACCACCAAGGGCCTGGAACTGGAACTGGCCGGCCAGCTGATGGAAGGCTGGAACCTCACCGGCGGCTACACCTACGCCCGCACCCGCGACAAGGACGACCAACTGGTCAAAGGCTTCCCGCTGATGACCACCAAGCCCGAACACCTGTTCAAGCTGTTCACCACCTACCGCCTGCCGGGCGACCTGAACAAGATCACCGTGGGTGGCGGCGTGGACTGGCAGAGCAAGTTCTACGGCAACACCTACCTGCCCTCGACCTTCGCCGACTACGAGCTGAAACAGGGCAGCTACGCGCTGGTCAACCTGATGACCCGCTACCAGCATGACGAGCACCTGAGCGTCAGCCTCAACGCCAACAACGTGACCGACAAGAAGTACTACAGCGGCCTCGGCAACTTCTGGACCACCTTCTACGGCGAGCCGCGCAACCTGATGCTCACCACCAAGTGGGACTTCTGAGGTCCTGACCCGGAAAAGACAAAGGCGCCGAAAGGCGCCTTTGTCTTTTGTGGTGCGGATAAATCAATGCGGGTGCTGCAACTCCCGCAATGCTGCTGTGGCCAGGAACCCCGACCGCGACGCATAGCGATGGTCACTTTTCACTCGCTCGTCGATGCGTCGCAGCAAGTGTTCCGGCAGAGTCGCATTGAAACGCACGGAGCTGCCCAGATAGGGCGCGATATCGAACTCCACGACAGCCCAGACACCACCGGCGTAGTCCGGATTGGCCAGGTGAACATCCACCTCCTGCGGCTGGGGAATGGCTTCACCGTCCGCCATCAGCCCCTCGAAATGCAGGGCCAGCGCCTCATTGAGGTTGTCCAGCGCTTCGCTGACGGTCTCGCCCGCGGAGAAACAGCCCGGCACATCCGGAACCGTCACGCCATAGTCGGAGCCTGGGTCCTTGTGCAATACGACTGGAAATTTCATGGATACCACCACCTGCTTGCCAATTCCGGTTCCAGACATCATCTGAGGCCGGCCTGCTTGAGAATGTTGCGGACCGTACCCTCCGGTAGATCGCTCTTGGGATGAGGCACGGTGACCCGCCCCTTCTTGGCTGGATGCTTGAACTGGTGATGACTGCCTTTGACATCCACCTCAAACCAACCATCCGCCTCGATCAACTTGATCAACTCCCGACTTCGCATCCTTGCGCTCCGTGGCGTACGCCGCAATGTGTACCGTACACACCGACATCTCGACGGTCAATTTCACGAAATAGCGCTGGCAGACGAAGCACGCCTCCACAGCGCACCGCTCTTGCGTAGGGGCGAATTCATTCGCCAAGCAGCCCGCAGGGCTGCCTGTGGGCGGCAGAGCTGGCTCAGGCTTCCAGCTTCTGCGCCAGCCAATCCACCAGTTCCCGGTGAACCCCCTCCACTTCGCAGAGCAACCCCGCCATGCGCAGGAAGTCGTGGGTCATGCCGGGCTGGCTCAGCAGCTTCACCTCATTGCCCGCCTGTTCCAGCTTTTGCGCATAGACCAGACCTTCGTCGTGCAGCGGATCGTGCCCGGCGAGGTACACCAGGGCCGGGGCCAGGCCGCCGAGATCGGGCGCCAGCAAGGGCGAGCAGCGCCAGTTGGCGAGGTCTTCCGGGGTGCGCGCGTAGTGCTGGTAGAACCAGTCCAGTGTGGCGGTTTCCAGCAGGTAGCCCTCGGCGAAATCGCGGTGGGAAGGTCGCTTGGTAGTAGCGTCGGCCACCGGATAGACCAGCACCTGCGCCTTGGGCACCAGGGCCAGCTGCGCCGGCTCGCGGGCGGCGATGATCGCCAGCACGGTGGCCAGGCTGGCGCCGACGCTGTCGCCGGCAAAGGCTGCCCGCGCAGGGTCGAGATCATGGGCGGCGCCTTCGCGCAGCAGCCAGTTGGCCGCGTCGCAGGCGTCTTCCACGGCCGTGGGGAAGCGCCACTCCGGAGCCAGGCGATAGTCCACCGTCAGCAGGGCAAAACGGCCATGGGCGGCCAGGCGCCGGCACAGAGCGTCGTGGGAATCCAGGCTGCCGACCACATAGCCGCCGCCGTGGAAGTACAACAGCGTCGGCTGCGGCCCGGCGCCCAGGGTCGGCGCCCGATACAGGCGCGCGGGCAAGGTCCAGCCATCACGGGCGGCGATGCCCAGGGCCTGGCACTGTATGTGCTCCAGCGGCTGGTCCAGGGCCAGGGAGGCCAGTTCGAAGTCGGCGCGGGCCTGCTCCGGGGTCTGTTGGTGCATGGCCCGGCTCTTGCCGGTAAGGCGGCCGAATTCGACCAGTTCGAGGAAGGCTTCGAGTTCAGGCACGAGGGCCATGGGATGTCCTTGCATGGAGGGTCACAAACCTAAGGAACGATTCCCGCAAGCCCACATTTAGCCCCGTACCGCACTGAATCGTAGGTTGGGTCGGGCGGCGCTCCGTAGAGCCTGCGAAACCCAACAAGCGGACTCACCGCCGAAACGTTGGGTTTCGCTTCGCTCTACCCAACCTACAAGAGCGTAACCACCTCCGGCGCCAGCAGCGACTCCAGCTCGGCCAGCAGCGCCTCCTTTTGCAGCAACTCGTAGTGCCCGCCCGGCAGCACCTGGTCCTGGGCGCGGTTGACCTGCCCATCGAACACCTGGCGCTCGCCTTCGCGCCCGGCCACCCACCAGCAGTGAGCAGCCACGGCGGTGGCCGGCAGGTCGCGCTGGCCCAGGGACAGGGCCTTGAGCCGCGAACCCACGGCGAAGATCTGCCCCAGCTCGCTGGCACCCAGCAGGCCGTGGTCGCCCTCGCTGCTGCGCGGTGCGTCCATGGCAGCCTCGATCACCCGTGCGGCGCCTTCTGCCTCGGCCAGGTTGGCGCCATGGGCGGCGATCAAACCGTCGGCCTCATCCGCCGCCATGCCCAGCACGAAGACCAGGAAGTCCCGCAGGTCCTCGCGCCAGTTCCCCGCCTCGGCCACGCCGGCCACGTAGCTGTCCACCAGGCCGGCGAAGGCCACCTGCTGGCCCTCGCTTTCCAGCTCGCGGGCCACCAGCAGCGCCAGGGCGCCGCCGAGGGACCAGCCCAGCAGGTGGTACGGCCCCTGGGGCTGCTGTTGGCGAATCCGCGCGGCATAGGCCTCGGCCATCCCCTGCAGGGAGGCGTCCTGCCAGGCCGGGTCGAGCAGCATGCGGCATTGCAGGCCATAGACGCTGCGGCGGCCATCGAGTCGGCGCGCCAGCGGCTCGTAGTCGAACACGGTGCCGAAGCCGGCATGCAGGCAGAACAGCGCCGGCACCCCGGCGATACGGCTGTTCAGTGGCAACAGCGGGTCCGGCGCCTGCGCCTGGGCCGCCTGCTCGAAACCGGACAGCTCGGCGATGCAGGGCTTCTGCATCAGGTCGCGGAGCTTCAGCTCGAAACCGAGCTGCGGCTGGCTGCGCACCCGCGAGATGACCTTGAGCACCTGCAGCGAATCGCCGCCCAGCTCGAAGAAGTTGTCGTCGATGCCCACCTTGGGCACGCCCAGCACCTCCTGCCAGATGGCCACCAGGGCCCGCTCCAGGGCATTGCGCGGTGCGCGGTGGCTGCCGGCGCTCCATTGCGGCTCGGGCAGCGCGCGGCGGTCCAGCTTGCCGTTGGCCGAAAGCGGGAAGCGCTCCAGCACCAGGATGCGCGCCGGCACCATGTAGTCCGGCAGCTGGGCCTGGAGGTCGGCCTTGAGCTGGCGCTCCAGCCCGACTCCCGCGCTGGACACCACATATCCGGCCAGCTGCTTGCCGGTGGCGCTTTCGCGCACTACCACCGCGGCATCCTGGACATCGGCGCAAGCCCGCAGGCGCGCCTCGATCTCGCCCAGTTCGATGCGGAAGCCGCGAATCTTCACCTGCTGGTCGAGGCGGCCGAGGTAGTCCACCAGGCCATCCTCGCGCTGGCGCACCAGGTCGCCGGTGCGGTACATGCGCCCGCCGCAGGCCGAGAAGGGGTCCGGCACGAAGCGTTCGGCGGAGAGGCCGGGACGCTGGTGGTAACCACGGGCCAGGCACTCGCCGCCCAGGTACAGCTCACCGGCCACCCCCACCGGCAGCGGGTTGAGGTCGGCGTCCAGCACATACAGGCCGCGCCCGGCCACGCCACGGCCGATGGGCGCGTAGGCGGCGTCGCAGGTTTCGCTGGCCTCGGCGCGCCAGAGCAGCGGCGTGACCACGGTTTCCGTGGGGCCGTAGCCGTTCACCAGACGACGCGGACGCAAGGCACGCTTGACCTGCTCGAAGCTGGCCTCGGGCACGGCGTCACCGCCGAAGCAGTAGACCTCCACCGCCGGCGCCCGGCCCTGGCTCGCCGCCACCTCGGCCAGCTGCTGCAGGTAGGCCGGCGGGAAGCAGGCCACGGTGACGCCGTGCTCATGCATCGCCGCCAGGGTCTGCTCCGGGGTCCACAGGCTGTCGTCGCGCAGCACCAGGCTTCCGCCGGCCAGCAACACGCTGAGCCAGCGTTCCTGGGCACCGTCGAAGGCGAAAGACATGAAGTGCAGCTCGCGGCTGGCGCTGTCCAGCTCATACAGCTCGATGATGCCCTGGCAGTGCCGCTGGATCGGCCCGCGCGCCACGGCCACGCCCTTGGGCAGGCCAGTGGAACCGGAGGTGTAGATCAGGTACGCCAGCTGCCCCGGCAGGTGCGCCACCTGCGGTGCGGCGCTGCTGCCCTGCTCCGCCAGGCGATCCAGGTGCAGGCGCGGGGTATCGCCAGCCAGGGCCACGCGCTGGTCCAGGTCACTGTCGCAGAGCAGCAGGCTGGCGCCGGAATCGGCCAGCATGAAAGCCAGGCGTTCGGCCGGGTAGTCCAGGTCCAGCGGCAGGTAGGCGGCGCCCGCCTTGAGCACCGCGAGGAAGGCCAGCACCAGGCGCTCGGAGCGAGGCAGCGCCACCGCCACCAGGCTTTCCGGGCCGACGCCGCGCTCGATCAGTTGCCAGGCCAGGCGGTTGGCCGCACGGTCCAGCTCGGCGTAGCTCAGCTCGCGCCCGGCGCAGACCAGCGCCACCTGCTCCGGCTGCCGGCGCACCTGGCGCTCGAAGGCCGCCAGCAGGTCGCCGTCCCCGGTTTGCGCCGTGGGCAGCTCGACACGCGCACCCGGCAGGCCGAACTCGCCCAGGGGCCGCGCGGCGTCCAGACCGATCACCGCCAGCAGGCCTTCGAGCTGGGCGCGGATGCGCAGCACCTCGGCATCGCTGAAGCGCTCGCGCAGGTAGAGGTATTCGATCTCCAGGCCCTGCTCGGTGGCGCTCACCATCAGGTCCATGGGGAAGTTGGTGACTCCGCCGCTGCCGACTTCGGCAAAGCGCAGCGCGCCATCCTGCTGGCCGCGCAGGGCGCGATCCACCGGGTGGTTCTCGAACACGATGATGCTGTCGAACAGGCCCTGCCCGCCCTGCCCGGCCCAGCGCTGGATATCCGACAAGGGCGTGTGCTCGTAGTCGCGTATCGCCAGGTTGTAGGCCTGCAGGTCGCGCAGCCAGTCGCCCAGGGGCTGTTCGGCATCCAGGGTCTGGATCACCGGCAGGGTGTTGATGAACAGGCCGAGCATGTCCTGGGCCCCGGCGAGGTTGGCCGGGCGCCCGGCCACCGTGGCGCCGAAGGCCAGGCTGCGCTGGCCGCTGTGGCGTTGCAGCAGGAGCAGCCAGGCGGCCTGCACCAGGGTGTTGAGGGTGACCCGCTGGGCCTTGGCGAAGGCATGCAGGCCACGGGTGGCCTCGGCGTCGAGGTAGCTGTAGATCACCCCGTGGCCGCTGCCGCCGGCACCGGCGGCCTTGGCCAGGATGGTCGGCTCGTCGAGCACCGCCAGGTGCTCGCGCCAGAAGCCTTCCGCCGCGCCGGCGTCCTGGCGGCCGAGCCAGGCGATGTAGTCGGCGTAGCGGCCAGGCAGTGCCGGCAGTTGTTCACCGGCATAGAGACGGAGCATCTCGCCCAGCAGGCGCGAGGCGCTCCAGCCGTCCAGCAGCAGGTGGTGGTAGGTCCAGATAATCTGGTAGCGGTCGTCGCCCAGGCGTACCAGGGTGAAGCGCATCAGCGGCGGCCGGGCCAGGTCGAAACCACGGGCCTGGTCCTCGGCGGCCAGGGTCGCCAACGCCGCTTCGGTATCGGCCCGCTCGCGCCAGTCCAGCTCGCTGATGGGCAGCTCCACGCCGCGATGCACCGCCTGCAGCGGATCGGCCTGGCCATCACGCCAGAGGAAGGCTGCACGCAGCACTTCATGGCGCTCCAGCAATTCGGTCCAGGCGGCGCGGAAGCGCGCCGGGTCCAGACCGTCGACGGAGACACTGAGCTGGTTGACGTAGAGGTTCAGCTCCGGCGAATCAACGCAGTGGAAGAGCATGCCCTGCTGCATCGGCGACAGCGGATAGAGGTCGTCCAGCCCCTCGCGCGGGGCCCGGCTCGGCGCCAGGGCGAAGGCCGGGGTATCCAGGGCCACTTCCAGGGCAGCTTCGCGGCGCTCGGCCACGGCGGCCAGGGCGCGGATGGTCTGCTGCTCGAACAGCTGCTTCGGGGTGAAGGTCAGGCCGCGCTGGCCGGCACGGCTCACCGCCTGCAGGGAGATGATGGAATCGCCGCCCAGCTCGAAGAAGTTCTCGGTGACGCCGATGCTCGGCAGGCCCAGCAGCTCTTGCCAGATATCCACCAGCAGCGCTTCGGCCGGGGTGGCCGGTGCCACGCGCTCGCGGTCGTCGCGGGCCTCCTCCGGTGCCGGCAGGGCCTGGCGGTCGAGCTTGCCATTGGGAGTCAGGGGGAAGGCCGCCAGGCACATCAGGTGCGCCGGCAGCATGTGCGCCGGCAGGCTGGCGCGCAGGTGCGCGGTCAGCGCATCGCGCAGGGCCTGCTCGTCGGCCAGCGGGTCGCGGGGCACCAGGTAGCCCACCAGCTGGCGGCCGGCGGGGCCTTCGCGGTCCACCACCCAGGCTTCGCGCACGGCTTCGTGCTCCAGCAGGCTGGCCTCGATTTCGCCCAGCTCGATGCGGAAGCCACGGATCTTCACCTGCTGGTCGATCCGCCCCAGGTACTCCACCACGCCGTCGGCGCGGAAGCGCGCCAGGTCGCCGGAGCGGTACAGGCGCGCGCCGGGCACGAAGGGATCGGGCACGAAGCGTTCGGCGGTCAGACCCGGACGCTGGTGGTAGCCACGGGCGACGCCCTCGCCGCCCAGGTACAGCTCACCGGGCACGCCCACCGGCAGCGGTTGCAGGTTGGCGTCGAGGATGTAGGCGCTGCGTCGGCCAACCGGGCGGCCGATGGGCAGGAAGGCGGAGTCGAAGCTGGTGCCCGGATAGGCGCGCCAGATCAACGGGGTGATCACCGTTTCGGTGGGGCCGTAGCCGTTGATGATGCGCGGCGGCTGCAACACCCGCTGGACCTCGTCGAAGGCATGCTTGGCCATGCCCTCGCCTCCCACCGTGTAGGAACGGATCGGCAGGTCGCGGCCGGACTCGCCGGCGTGATCGGCCATCTGCAGCAGGTAGCTGGGGGTGAAGCAGGCGACGGTGATGCCGTGGCGTTCGATCTCGGCGCAGGTGCGCTCCACGCTCCACAGCTCGTTGTCCCGCGGCATCAGGGCCGAGCCGTAGACCAGCGGGGTGAGCCAGCGCTCGTGGGCGCCGTCGAAGCTGATGGAGGCGAATTGCAGCTCGCGGTCGTCCGGGGTCATGCCGTAGAGCGCGCCGATGGCCAGGCAGTGCATGGCCAGCGGGCCCTGGGCCACGCTGACGCCCTTGGGCCGGCCGGTGGAGCCGGAGGTGTAGATCAGGTAGGCGAGGTTTTCCGGGTGGCTGAGGTTGGCCGGGTTGTCCTCGCCCAGGTGGGCCAGGGGCTCGCTGTCCAGGGCCAGCAGCGGCAGGCCCTCCGGCAGCGGCAGGCTGGCCCGCAGCCAGGACTGGGTCAGCAGCAGGCCGATGCCGCTGTCCTCCATCAGGTAGCGCAGGCGCTCGGCCGGGTAGGCCGGGTCCAGCGGCACGTAGGCGCCGCCGGCCTTGAGGATGGCCAGCAGGCCCAGCACCATTTCCGGCGAACGCTCCACCGCCAGGCCGACCCGAACTTCCGGGCCAACGCCCAGCTCACGCAGGCGATGGGCCAGGCGGTTGGCGCGACGGTTGAGCTCGGCGTAGCTCCATTCCAGCTCGCCGAAGATCAACGCGGTGGCGTCGGGGCGCAGGGCGGCCTGGGCCTCGATCAGCTGGTGCACGCAGGGGCGCGATTCCGGCTCGGGATGGGCCGGGTTCCAGGTCTCCAGCTGCTGGCGGCGCTCGTCGATGGTCAGCAGGTCCAGCTCGCCGAGGGCGGCGTCCGGCGCGGCCACCATGGCCTCCAGCAGGCAGGCCAGGTGCTGGCTCATGCGGGCGATGGCGGCGGCGCCGAAGTGGCTGCGCAGGTAGCTCCAGGTCAGGCTCAGGCTGCCCTCGTGCACGGCCGCCAGGGTCAGTGGGTAGTTGGTGCGTTCATGGTTGTCCGGCACGGAGAACGCCAGCCCCGCCGGCGCGCCCTGCTGCAGGGCGCTGGCGATGGGGAAGTTCTCGAACACCAGCAGGCTGTCGAACAGCGGCTCGCCGCTGCGGCCGGCCCAGCGCTGGATATCGGCCAGGGCGGTGAACTCGTGCTCGCGCAGTTGCAGGTTCTGTCCCTGCAACTGCGCCAGCCAGCCGGTCACGCTCAGCGATGCCGACGGCGCGGCGATCACCGGCAGGGTGTTGATGAACAGGCCCAACTGACCTTCGGCGCCGGGCAGGTCCGCCGGGCGACCGGAGACGGTGGCACCGAAGGCAACGCAGTGCTGGCCGCTGTAGCGCTGCAGCAGCAGCACCCAGGCGCCCTGCACCAGGGTGTTGAGGGTGACCTTGTGGGCTTTCGCGAAGTCGGCGAAGCGCTGGCTGGTGGCGGCATCGAACAGCTGGCGGTGGTCGGCGTAGCCGCCCTGCTGCGCTTCTTCCACTGCGCCGTGGGCCAGGCTCTGGGCCAGCAGCGTGGGGTTGTCGAGCTCAGCCAGTTGCTGGCGCCAGAAGGCCTGGTCGGCTTCGGCATCCTGCGCTTGCAGCCAGCCGATGTAATCGGCGAAACGTCCGGCCGGGGTGGCTACCGGCTCGCCGGCGTAGCGCTGCAGCACCTCGCCCAGCAGCAGGGAGTTGCTCCAGCCGTCCAGCAGCAGGTGGTGGTGGGTGTAGATCAGTTGCCAGCGTGCATCGTCCAGGCGTACCAGGGCCAGGCGCAGCAGCGGCGGTCGCGCCGGGTCGAAGCCCAGGCGCTCGGCCTCGCCAAGTGCCGCCAGGGCATCGGCCTGATCGGCGCGGGCGCGCCAGTCCAGCACCTGCAGGGGCAGGCGCAGGCCGCGCTCCACCAGTTGCAGCGGCGCACTGGCGCCTTGCGGCCAGTGGAAGCCGCTGCGCAGGATCGGATGGGCGTCCAGCGCCGCCTGCCAGGCCTGGGCCAGGCGTTCGGCATCCAGCCCACGCACTTCCACGCTGAGCTGGTTGACGTAGGCGCCGGCCCGGGGCTCGTAGAGGCTGTGGAACAGCAGGCCGCTCTGCATCGGCGAGAGCGGATAGAGGTCTTCGATGCGCGTCGGCGGCAGCGGCAGCGCGTCCAGCTGAGCCTGGTCGATGCGCGCCAGGGGGAAGTCCGCCGGGGTCACGCCACCGGCACCGGCTTCCTGGCAATGGGCGATCAGCGCCAGCAGCTCGCCACGGAAGGACTCGGCCAGGGCCTGGATGTCCTGGCTGGCGAAGCACTGGCGGCTGAAGCTCCAGTCCAGCTTGAGTTCGCCGCCGTACACCTGGCCGTCCACCGCCAGCCAGTTGATCAGCGGCGCGTCACCGTGTTGCGCGGCGCCGCTGGGTTCCCTGGCCGGGGCGAACAGCGCGTCATCACTGAAGCTCTGGTCGAACTGGCCCAGGTAGTTGAAGGTCAGGCGCGCCTGGGGCAGCGCGGCCAGGGTGGCCCGCGCCGAGTCATCGCCCAGGTGGCGCAGCAGGCCGAAGCCCAGGCCCTTGCCGGGCACCTCACGCAGTTGCTGCTTGATGGCCTTGATGGAGCCGGAGAGGTCCGCCGCCGGGGTCAGCTTCAGCGGATAGAGGCTGGTGAACCAGCCCAGGGTGCGGGTCAGGTCGATCTCGTCGAAGAGTTCCTCGCGGCCGTGGCCTTCCAGTTGCACCAGGGCCGAGGCCTGGCCGGTCCAGGCGCAGAGCGCGCGGGCCAGGGCGGTGAGCAGCAGGTCGTCCACTCGGGTGCGGTAGGCCGCCGGCGCTTGTTGCAGCAGGCTGCGGGTCTGTTCGCGGTCGAGGCCGATGCTGACGCACTGGCGATGGCGCAGGGCCTGGCTGGCGGCGGGTTTGGCGGCCGGCAGCTCGCCGCTGGCATCGGCCAGTTGGCCCTGCCACCAGGCCAGTTGTTCGTCCAGGGCGCCGGAGCGCGCGTACTGCTCCAGGCGCGTGGCCCAGGCCTGCAGCGAACTGGTCTTCTCCGGCAACGGTTGGCCGGCGTAGGCGGCCTGGAGGTCTTCCAGCAGTACCCGCCAGGACACGCCGTCCACCACCAAGTGGTGGACCACCAGCAGCAGGCGCTGGCTGCCGTCGCCATGGCTGACCAATGCCGCACGCAGCAGCGGGCCATCGTGCAGGGAGAGGCTGCGCTGGGCTTCGTCGCACAGGGCTTGCAGGGCGTCGTCACCGCTGGCGCGGCCGGTCCACAGCAGGTCGGTGGCGGCGGTGCTGTCCAGCGGCAGGTAGCGGGCGCGCCACTGGCCGTCGATTTCGCGGAATTGCAGGCGCAGCGCATCGTGCTGGGCCAACAATTTTTGCAGGGCGGCTTGCAGGCGGCCCAGCTCGATGGGCTCGCGGGGTTGCAACAGCACCGCCTGGTTCCACTGCTGGCGCTGGGGAATGGCCTGTTCGAAGAACCAGTGCTGGATCGGGGTCAGCGCCTGGCTGCCTTCCACCGGGCCCTGCTGGGCCTGGCTGGTTTCCTGTTCGCGGGCAACCGCGGCCAGGGCCGCCAGGCTCTGCTGCTGGAACAGGTCGCGCGGAGAGAGTTTCAACCCCGCACGACGGGCACGGCTGACCACCTGGATGGAAATGATCGAGTCGCCGCCCAGCTCGAAGAAGTTGTCCTGCCGCCCTACCCGCTCGACGCCCAGCACTTCCTGCCAGATGGCCGCCAGCAGTGCTTCCCGCTCACCGACCGGTGCCTCGAACTCGCGCTGGCTGACGCTGGCCTCGGGCTTGGGCAGCGCCTTGCGGTCGAGCTTGCCGTTGGGGCTGAGCGGCATGCGCTCGATGAGGATGTTCTGCGCGGGCACCATGTAGTCCGGCAGGCTGGCCAGCAGGTATGCCTTCAGTGTCTCGCGCCAGGGTGCCTGGGCGTCCGCCCGCAACAGCTCGACGCGCTCGGGCACCAGGTAGGCCACCAGTTGCTTGCCGCCGGGGCCGTCCAGGGCCAGCACCACGGCTTCCTGCACGTCCGGGTGTTCCTGCAGGCGCGCCTCGATCTCGCCCAGCTCGATGCGCAGGCCACGGATCTTCACCTGGTGGTCGATACGCCCGCAGTACTCGATGGCGCCGTCGGCGCGGTAGCGCGCCAGGTCACCGGTACGGTAGAGGCGTTCGCCGCTGCCGAAGGGGTCCACCACGAAGCGTTCGGCGGTGAGGCCGGGACGACGATGGTAGCCACGGGCGAGGCCGACGCCGCCCAGGTACAGCTCACCCACGGCGCCCAACGGCAGGGGTTGCAGCTCGGCATCGAGGACATGGGTACGCAGGTTGGCGATGGGCCGGCCGATGGGCACGGCGTCGCGCCCTTCTTCCAGGCAGGTCCAGTGGGTGACGTCGATGGCCGCCTCGGTGGGGCCATAGAGGTTGTACAGGCCGGCCCCGGGCAACAGGCGCAGGGTCTGGCGCTGCAATTCCACCGGCAGGGCCTCGCCGCTGCAGATGATGCGGGTCAGGGAGGTGCAGCCGGCGGCTTCGTCGGCCGTGACGAAGGCCTGCAACATGGAGGGCACGAAATGCAGGGTGGTGACGCCCGCCTCGCGGATCAGCGCCGCCAGGCCCTGGGGGTCGCGGTGCAGGCCGGGCTCGGCCACCACCAGGGTGGCGCCTTCCATCAGCGGCCAGAAGAACTCCCACACCGAGACGTCGAAGCTGAACGGGGTCTTCTGCAGCACCACATCGCCTGCGCCCAGCTGGTAGGTCTGCTGCATCCAGGCCAGGCGGTTGTACAGGGCGACGTGGCGGTTGCCGGCGCCCTTGGGCTTTCCGGTGGAGCCGGAGGTGTAGATGACGTAGGCAAGGTTCTCGGCGCTGGCGCGGTTGTCCAGGTTGTCGCCGGACTCCTCGCTCAGCCAATCGGCCTCGGCGCCCAGGCACAGGCTGCGCACGGAGTCCGGCAGCGGCAGCGCGGCCAGCAGGTGCTGTTGGGTGAGCAGCAGCCCGATGCCGCTGTCCTCGATCATGTAGGCCAGGCGGTCGCTGGGGTATTCCGGGTCCAGCGGCACATAGGCGCCACCGGCCTTGAGGATCGCCAGGAGCGCCACGACCATTTCCAGGGAGCGCTCGCAGGCCACGCCCACCAGGCTTTCCGGGCCTACGCCCTGCTTGCGCAGGTGACGGGCCAGGCGGTTGGCGCGCTGGTTGAGTTCGGCATAGGACAGGCGCTGGCCGTTGAACACCAGGGCGGTGGCGGCGCCGTTGGCGGCCACGCGGGCCTCGATGTGCTGCTGCACGCAGACCGGGCCGGGGTAGTCGGTAGCGGTGGCGTTGAGCCCGGCCAGGGTGTCCGCGCGTTCGGCGGCATCCAGCAGGGGCAGCTCGGCGATGGGCGCATCCGGGTTGGCCAGCAGGCCGCCCAGCAGGTTGCGCCAGTGCCGCGCCAGGCGCTCGATGCGCGACGCGTCGAACAGGTCGGTGGCGTAGGTGAGGCTGGCCAGCAGGCGCTCGCCTTCCTCATGGGTGTCGAGCTGCAGGTCGAACTGGGTGGTGCGACCGCTCCAGTCCAGGCCCTGCACCTGCAGCCCCGGCAGCGCGCTGTCCAGCGCCCCCGGCTTGGACTGCTGGTGGTTGACCATGACCTGGAACAGCGGGTTGTGGCTCAGGCTGCGCCCGCCTTGCAGGGCCTGCACCAGGCGCTCGAAGGGCAGCTCCTGGTGGTCCTGGGCGCCCAGCACGGCGTCGCGGGTGCGCTCCAGCAAGCGGGCGAACGGCAGGCGGCCGTCCAGCTCGGCGCGCAGCACCTGGGTGTTGACGAAGAAGCCGATCAGGCCGCGGGTTTCCGCGCGGTTACGGTTGCCCACCGGCACGCCGACGCAGAAGTCGCGCTGGCCGCTGTAGCGGTGCAGCAGGGTCTGGAAGCTGGCCAGCAGGAGCATGAACAGGGTCACGCCGCGCCGTCGCGCCAGGGCCTTGAGGCCGGCCACGGTGGCGGCGTCCAGGGCGAAGTCCAGGCGCGCGCCACGCTGGCTCGGCTGGGCCGGGCGCGGGCGGTCGGTGGGCAGCTCCAGCAGGGTGCGCTCGCTGCCCAGTTGCGCTTTCCACCAGTCCAGCTGGCGCTCCAGCTCGCCGGCTTCCATCCAGCGACGCTGCCAGAGGGCGTAGTCGGCGTACTGGATCGGCAGCGCCGGCAGTTCCACCTCGCGGCCCTGGCTGTAGCCGGCGTAGAGCTGGGAGAACTCTTCCACCAGCACGCCCATGGACCAGCCGTCGGCGACTATGTGGTGCAGGGTCAGCACCAGTACGTGGTCTTCCTCGGCGAGCTGCAGCAGGGCGACCCGCAGCAGCGGGCCGCTGGCGAGGTCGAAGGGCCGCTGGCTCTGCGCTTCCACCTGGCGCAGGGCGGCGTCCAGGCGCTGGCCTGCGGGCTCGCCGCGCAGGTCGACCCGTTCCAGCGGCGGGATGAAGGCCGGCTGCAGCTGTTGCAGCACCTGGCCGTCCTCTTCGAGGAAACGGCTGCGCAGGCTGTGATGACGCTCCACCAGGGCCGCGAAGCTGCGCTGCAGGGCGGCGACGTCCAGCTGGCCGGTGAGGCGCAGCGCCGCCGGGATGTTGTAGGCACTGCCCTGGGGGTCGAGCTGCCAGAGGAACCACTGGCGTTGCTGGGCATAGGACAGCGCCTGCGGCTCGCCGCCCTCCGCGCTCGGCGGGATGGGCAGCTGGCCGAAGCTGACGCCCTGCTCGGCCATGCGTTCGAGGAAGACGCGGCGCTGCTCGGGGGCCAGGCCGGCGAAACGGGTGGCGATACGCCAGGCGGTGGTGTTTTCCATCAAAGGGTCTCCATCTCGTCCAGCAGCGACTCGAGCGCATCCAGACGTGCATCGTTGTCAGCCGGGGCCTGTGCCCCGGCCAGGGCCGCGTAGGCCGCAAGATCGGCGGCCTCGAACAGCGCGCGCAGCGGCAGTTCCAGGCCGAGTTCCAGTTCCACCCGGGCGCTGGCTTGGGCCGCCAGCAGGGAATGCCCGCCCAGGTCGAAGAAGTTGTCGCCGCGCCCCACCCGCTCCACCTCCAGGACCTCGGCCCAGATGCTCGCGAAGCGCTCTTCCAGCTCGCCCTGCGGGGCCTCGTAGGGACGTTGCCAGGCGTCCGCCTCGGGGGGCGGCAGGGCCTTGCGGTCGAGCTTGCCGTTGCCGGTCAGGGGCAGTTGGTCGAGCAGCAGCAGGTGCGCCGGCACCATGTAGTCCGGCAACCCGGCCTTGAGCGCATTGCGCAGGGCCTCGCGCCAGGCCAGCGGGTCGGCTGGCGGAGCCTCGGGCACCACGTAGGCGCACAGCTGTGCCCCTGCCGCGCCCTGCTGCACCGCCAGGGCCGCCTGGCGCACGCCGGATTGCTCCAGCAGGCGCGCTTCGATTTCCCCCAGCTCGATGCGGAAGCCGCGAATCTTCACCTGCTGGTCCTTGCGGCCCAGGTAGTCGATACCGCCATCGGCGCGCTGGCGCGCCAGGTCGCCGGAGCGGTACAGGCGTTCGCCACGGGCGAAGGGGCTGGGCACGAAGCGTTCGGCGGTCAGCGCCGCGCGCTGGTGGTAGCCACGGGCGAGGCCCGCTCCCGCGATGTACAGCTCGCCGCTGGCGCCCACCGGCACCGGGTTCAGGTTGGCGTCCAGCAGGTACCAGGCGAGGTCGCGGATCGGCCGGCCGATGGGGCTCTGCGCCGGGCCGGCGAGGTCGGCCAGACGGATCGGGCGATAGGTGACATGCACCGTGGTTTCGGTGATGCCGTACATGTTCACCAGGGTCGGCTGCTGGTCGCCGAAGCGCTCGAACCAGGGCTTGAGGCTGGCCAGCTCCAGGGCTTCGCCGCCGAAGATCACCACCCGCAGGGCCAGTTCGCGGGAGCTTCCGCAGGCCAGCGGCAGCAGTTGGCGGAACGCGGTCGGGGTCTGGTTGAGCACCGTCACCCGCTCATCCGCCAGCAGTTGGTGGAAGGCTTCCGGCGAGCGGCTGACGAAGTACGGCACCAGCACCAGGCGGCCACCGGTGCAGAGCGCGCCGAACAGCTCCCACACCGAGAAATCGAAGGCGTAGGAGTGGAACAGGGTCCAGACGTCGTCGGCGCCGAAGCGGAACTCCTCGGCCGTGGCGCCGAGCAGGCGGGTGACGTTGCCGTGGCTGAGCAGCGCGCCCTTGGGCTTGCCGGTGGAGCCGGAGGTGTAGATGACGTAGGCGAGGTTGTCCGGCACCGTGCGGTTGTGCGGATTGGCGTCGCTGTAGCCGGCCAGGTCCAGCTGGTCCAGGCAGAGGGCTTGTACGCCGGTGCCCAGAGGCAGGCCCGTCTTGAGCCGGGACTGGGTCAGGACCAGGCCGATGCCGCTGTCCTCGACCATGTAGGCCAGGCGTTCGGCGGGGTATTCCGGGTCCAGCGGCACGTAGGCGCCGCCGGCCTTGAGGATCGCCAGCAGGCCCACCACCAGTGGCAGCGCGCGCTCGGTGGCGATGCCCACCCGCACTTCAGGGCCGACGCCCAGTTCGCGCAGCTTGTGGGCCAGGCGGTTGGCCTGGGCGTTTAGCTCGCTGTAGCTCAGGCTCTGCTCCGTGCAGCGCAGGGCGATGGCCTGGGGCTGGCGGGCCGCCTGCGCCTCGAACAGCTGGTGCAGCGCGGGGGAAGCCGGCTGCGCCTGGAACCCGGGGTTCCACTGTTGCAGCAGGCCGTCGCGCTCGGCCGCCGGCATCAACGGCAGCTCACCGACGCGGCACTGCGGGTCGCTGACCACCGCGTGCAGCAGGTGCTGCCAGTGTCCGGCCAGGCGCTGGATGCTGGCGGCGTCGTAGAGGTCGCTGGCGTAGGTCAGGCTGGCGTGCAGGGTATCGCCCTGCTCCTCGGTGTCCAGCGCCAGGTCGAACTGGGCGCTGTGCTGGCGCCAGTCCAGGCGCTGCACCTTGAGCCCCGACAGCTCGCGCTCGACGCTCGCCCCCAGTTGTTTCTGGTGGTTGTAGAGCACCTGGAACAGCGGGCTGTGGTTGAGGCTGCGCTCCGGTTGCAGGGCTTCCACCAGTTGCTCGAAGGGCAGCTCCTGGTGCGCCTGGGCGCCGAGGGCGGCCTGCTTGACCTGTTGCAGCAGCGCGCTGAACGGCTGCTGGCCATCCACCTCGGCGCGCAGCACCTGGGTGTTGATGAAGAAGCCGATCAGGCCTTCGGTTTCCAGGCGCGAACGGCCGGCGTTGGGTACCCCGACGCGGATGTCGTCCTGGCCGCTCATGCGGTGCAGCAGGGCCTGGAAACTGGCCAGCAGGAGCATGAACAGGGTCACTTGCCGCTCCTGGGCCAGGCGGCGCAGGCCGGTCACCAGCTCGGGCGCCAGGCTCAGCTCCAGGCGCGCGCCACGCTCGCTGCGGCGCGCCGGGCGGCTCAGTTCGCTGGGCAGTTCCAGCAGCGGCTGGTGGCTGCCCAACCGGGCCTTCCACCAGTCGAGTTGGCGCTCGCCCTCGCCGGCGCCCAGCCAGTCGCGCTGCCAGCGGGCGTAGTCGGCATAGCGCACCGGCAAGGCCGCCAGTTGCGCGTCGCGACCCTCGACCCGGGCCTGATAGAGCTGGGCGAACTCCTCCACCATCAGTTGCATGGACCAGCCATCGGCGGCGATGTGGTGCACGGTGAGTACCAGCACATGTTCAAAGGCGGCGACCTTGAGCAACAGCACCCGCAGCAGCGGTCCGTTGCGCAGGTCGAAGGGCTGGCGCATCTCCTCTTCCACCAGGGCGTCGATCTGCGCCTGGCTCGGCACCTCCAGGCTCAGCTCGCTGAATTGCAGCGGCAGGCTGGCGTGCAGCACCGGGCGGGCCTCGATACCGTCCTGGATGAAGGTGGTGCGCAGGGTGTCATGGCGTTGCTGCAGGGCAGCGAAGCTGGCCAGCAGCGCGGCGCGGTCCAGGCGCCCGGACAGGCGCAAGGCGGCGGGAATGTTGTAGGCGGCGCTCTGCGGGTCCAGCTGCCAGAGAATCCACTGGCGCTGCTGGGCAAAGGAGAGCAGCGCCGGGGCGTCGACGGGCTGCGCCTTGAGTTGCGGTTGGCCACTGGTGCCGGCCTGGGCCACGCGGGCGGCGAAGGCGGACAGCTCGGCGGCCTCGAACAGGCTGGCCAGGGGCAGTTCGATGGCTAGCTGCTGACGCACCCGGGAAATCACCTGGGTGACCAGCAGGGAATGGCCGCCCAGCTCGAAGAAGTTGTCGCCGCGGCCCACCCGCTCGACCTTCAGCACTTCGGCCCAGATGGCCGCCAGGCGGGCTTCCAGGCCCTCGCTGGGCGCCTGGAAATCACCTTGCCAGTCGCTCGCCTCGAAACGCGGCAGGGCCTTGCGGTCCACCTTGCCGTTGGCGTTCAGCGGCAGGCGTTCCAGCAGCAGCCATTGCAGCGGCACCATGTATTCCGGCAGCTGGGCCTTGAGGGCGTTCTTCAGCCGCTCACGCAGGGCGGCCGCGTCCTCGGCCTCGATGTCCGGCACCACGTAGGCCACCAGGGCCTTGCCGGTGGGGCTTTCCTGCACCAGGACCACGGCTTCGCGCACGTCGTCGTGGTCGCGCAGGCGGGATTCGATTTCCCCCAGCTCGATGCGGAAGCCGCGAATCTTCACCTGGGAGTCGATCCGGCCGACATATTCCAGCAAGCCGTCCGGACGGCGGCGGGCCAGGTCACCGGTGCGGTACAGGCGCGCGCCCGGCTCGCCGAACGGGTCGGGGATGAACACCGCGGCGGTACGCTGGGCGTCGCCCAGGTAACCCCGGCCAACGCCGGTGCCGGCCACATAGAGCTCGCCCACGACGCCGGTAGGCACTGGTTGCAGGCGCTCGTCCAGCACATACAGACGGTTGTTGTCGGTGGCGCTGCCGATGGGCAGGAAGGCGCTTTCGGCGGAGGCCGCGTCGACCTGGAACAGCGCCACGTCGTCCGAGCATTCCGCCGGGCCGTAGGCGTTCACCAGGCCGATGGCCGGATAGCGTTGCAGCCAGCGGCGCGCCAGTTCCGGCGGCATGGCTTCGCCGGTGGGCAGCATCCAGCGCAGGGTGCCGAGGCTGCCGGCCGGTTCGTCCAGCAGGCCCTGGATCAGCGAGGGCACGCTCTCCAGCACCGTGATGCCGCGCTGGCGCACATGGGCCAGCAGCGCCGCCGGGTCATGGGCGATGACGTTGGGGACTATGTCCACGCAGGCGCCGAACAGCGGCGCGGTGAGGAACTGCCAGACCGAGATATCGAAGCTCTGGGAGGCCGTCTGGGCGATCACGTCGGCTTCGCCGAGGGCGAGGTAAGGCACCTTGCTCAGCTGGTTGTTGAGCATGCCGGCCTGCTCGATCATCACACCCTTGGGCGTGCCGGTGGAGCCGGAGGTGTAGATGACGTAGGCCAGGTGCTGCGGGCCGGTGTGGATACCCGGCTGGGTATCCGAAAGGCCGGCGGACTGGACCTCATCCCAGAGCAACAGCGCCGGACGGCAGCCTTGCGGCAGCCTGGCGATCAGCGCCTGGGCCTGGGCGCGGCAGCCAGTGCTGGCCAGCAACGCCGGCACGCGGCCCAGCTCCAGCAGATTGAGCAGGCGCTGCTCCGGTAGTTGCGGGTCCAACGGCAGGTAGCCGGCGCCGGCCTTGAAGGTGCCGACCATCATGCCCAGCAACTCCAGGCTGCGCTCGGCCAGCAGGGCCACCGGCTGGTCGATGGCGACGCCAGCGGCGATCAGCCCGTGGGCGATGCGGTTGGCCTGCTGGTCCAACTGGCGGTAGGTCCAGGCCTGATCCAGGCAGGTGGCCACGACCGTCGAAGGCTGCGCCGCCACCTGCGCCTCGAACAGGCGCACGTAGCCCTGCTCCAGGGGGTAGGCGCGCTCGGTGCGGTTGCCCGCTTCCAGCAGGGCGCGGCGTTCGTCCTCGGCCACCAGCGGCAGGTCGGCGAAGTCGCCGTTGAAGCCTTCGCCGATTGCCAGCAGCAGGCGTTTGAAATCGCCCAGCAGGCGGTCGATGGTGGCTTCGTCGAAGTAGCGCTGGTCGTAGGACAGGTGCAGGCCGAGGGCGTCGCCCGGATAGACCACCACCGTCAGCGGGTAGTTGGTGTGGGTACGGGCGCTGTCGGACTTGGCGCTGATCTCCTTCGCCCCGCTCTCCACCGCGCTTTCCACCGGGGCGTTCTCGTAGACGAAGAGGCTGTCGAAGATCTGCTGGCCCTTCTCCAGGGCGCTGCACGCCTGGATCTTCACCAGGGGCAGGTGCTCGTGCTCGCGCAGGGCCAGGTTGTGCTCGAACAGCGCCTGCAGCCACTGGCGCACGCTGACCTTCTCACCGGGCTGCGGCAGGCGCATGCGCAGCGGGATGCTGTTGATGAACAGGCCGACGGTGTCCTGCATTTCCGGACGGCTCACCGGGCGCCCGGCGACGGTGACGCCGAACAGCACCTCGTTGAGCCCGCTGTAGCGTTGCAGCACCAGGGCCCAGGCCGCCTGGGTCAGGGTGTTGACTGTGAGCTGGTAGCGCTGGGCCAGTTCGCGCAGGGCGCGGCCCTGGGAGGCCTCCAGGTCGGCATAGCGGTCGCCGATCACCGAGAAGCCGCCCTGGCGGCGCACAGGCCGGTCGTAGGGCAGCGGCGTGGGTTGCTCGAAGCCGGCCAGCTCAAGACTCCAGGCCTCCAGCGCGGCACGCTCGCCCTGCTCCTGCAGCCAGGCGATGAAGTCGCGGTAGCGGGCCGCCGGCGCCAGGGCGTGGCTGCCGCTGTAGAGGGCGAAGAAGTCCTGCAGCAGCAGCGAGCGGCACCAGGCGTCGATGAGGATGTGGTGGTTGCTGAGGATGAACCAGTACTGGCCGGCGCCACGACGGATCAGGCGCAGGGCGAAGGGCGGTTTGTTGAGCAGGTCGAAGCCCTGGGCGCGGTCGTCGGCCAGCAGCGCCTGCAGGGCAGCCTCGTGCTCGGTTTCCGGGCGCTCGGACCAGTCGCGGAAATCCACTTCCGGTGCGGCGTCGCGATGGATGATCTGCAGCATCTGGCCGTCGTCGTCCAGGCTGAAGGAGGCGCGCAGGGCGTCGTGGCGGCGGGCCACGTCGCGCCAGGCGGCGGTGAAGCGCGGCAGGTCGATCTCGCTGTCGATGATGTAGCGGTCCTGCATGAAGTAGATGCCCGAATGGGGCTCCAGCAGGGTGTGCACCAGCAGGCCTTCCTGCATGGGCGACAGCGGGTAGATGTCTTCCACATCAAAGGCCGGCACCGGCAGCGCGTCGAGCTGGGCCTGGGTCAGGCGCGCCAGGGGGAAGTCGGACGGGGTGAAGCCGCCCGCGTCGGTTTCGAGGCAATGCGCGATCAGGGCGTCCAGCTCGGCGCGGTAGGCCTCGGCCAGGGCCTCGATGGTCTCGCGGCGGTACATTTCGCCGCTGTAGCCGAACTGCAGCGACAGCTCGCCGCCGTATACCTGGCCTTCCACGCTCAGCCAGTTGGCCAGCGGCGCGTCGTCGGCCTGGGCCTTGCCGCCGCCCTCGCCCGCCGGCACGAACAGCGCCGCTTCGTCGAACTGCGCATCGAACTGGCCGAGGTAGTTGAAGGTGACGCGGGGTTGCGGCAGCGCGGCCAGGGCGGCGCGCGCGGCGGCATCGCCCAGGTGGCGCAGCAGGCCGAAGCCCAGGCCCTTGCCGGGCACCGCGCGCAGTTGCTCCTTCACCGCCTTGAGGGAGCCGGCCAGATCAAAGGCCGGGGTCAGGCGGACCGGGAACAGGCTGGTGAACCAGCCGACGGTACGGGTCAGGTCGACGTCATCGAACAGCTCCTCGCGGCCATGGCCTTCCAGTTGCACCAGCACCGACTCGTCACCGCTCCAGCGGCACAGCACGCGGGCCAGGGCGGTGAGCAGCAGGTCATTGACCTGGGTGCGGTAGGCGGCTGGGGCTTCCTTGAGCAGCTGGCGGGTGCGTTCGGCGTCCAGGCAGATGCCGAGCTTGTCGCCGTGGCGGTTCTGCAGGCCGCCCTCGGGGTTGTCGCGGGGCAACTCGGCCGCTGCGCCCGAAAGCGCCACCTGCCACCAGGCCAGCTCGGCTTGCAGGGGCGCGCTGCGGGCGTGCTCCTCCAGGCGGCGGGCCCAGGTCTGATAGGAGCTGGTCTTGGCCGGCAGGCGCAGGGTCTCGCCGGCTTGCAGTTGCCGATAGACCGCTTGCAGGTCTTCCAGCAGCACGCGCCAGGACACGCCGTCCACCACCAGGTGGTGGATCACCAGCAACAGGCGCTGGCCGCCGTCGTGGTCGATCAGCGCCGCGCGCAGCAGCGGGCCTTCGGCCAGGTCGAGGCTGCGCTGCACCTTTTCGCAGAACGCCGCCAGCTCGGCGCCGGCGGCCTGGCCTTGCCAGAGCAGGGTCTGGGGGCCTTCGGCGTGGGTCTGCCGCCACGCGCCGCCCGCCTCGGTGAAGCGCAGGCGCAGGGCGTCGTGCTGGCGTACGAGTTGTTGCAGGGCGCTTTCCAGCAAGACCGGGTCCAGCGGTTGGCGCGGCGCCAGCAGCAGGGACTGGTTCCAGTGGCCGCGCTCGGTCATGGGCAGCTCGAAGAACCACTGCTGCACCGGGGTCAGCGGCGCGGCGCCGACCACCGGGCCCTGGTCTATGCTGCTGGCCTCGCTGCATTCGGCGACAGCGGCCAGGCTCTGCACCGTCTGGTGCTGGAACAGGTCGCGCGGGGTGAAACGGATGCCGGCCTGGCGGGCGCGGCTGACCACCTGGATGGAGACGATGGAGTCGCCGCCCAGCTCGAAGAAGTTATCGGTGAGGCCGACCCGCTCGACCTTGAGCACGTCCTGCCAGATGCTCGCCAGTTGCTGCTCCACGGCGCTGCGCGGGGCCTGGTATTCCTGGCGGAGCTGCTGCTGGTCGGGCTTGGGCAGGGCCTTGCGGTCCAGCTTGCCGTTGGGGCTCAGGGGCATGGCGGTCAGCAGGACGAACTGCGCCGGCACCATGTAGTCCGGCAGCGTGGCGCCCAGGTGAGCCTTGATCGATTCGCGCAGCGCGCCTTCTTCCGCACCGGCCTCGGCCGCCACCAGGTAGGCAACCAGTTGCTTGCCGCTGGCGCCATCAACGGCCACCACCACGGCCTCGCGGACGCCGGCATGGCTTTGCAGGCGGGCTTCGATTTCGCCCAGTTCGATGCGGAAGCCGCGAATCTTCACCTGATGGTCGATACGACCGAGGTACTCGATCACCCCATCGGTGCGATAGCGCGCCAGGTCGCCAGTGCGGTACATGCGCTCGCCAGGGGCGAAGGGGTTGGCCACGAAGCGCTCGGCACTGAGGCCGGCACGGCGGTGGTAGCCACGGGCCAGACCGGCCCCCGCGAGATAGAGTTCGCCGGCCACGCCCACGGGAACCGGGTTGAGGCGCGCGTCGAGGATGTGGGTAGCCAGGTTGGCGATGGGCTGGCCGATGGGCACGCTGTCGCGGCCTTCTTCACGGCAGGTCCAGTGGGTGACGTCGATGGCCGCTTCGGTGGGGCCGTAGAGGTTGAACAGGCCAACCCCCGGCAGCTCGGCGAAGACCTGCCCCTGCAGTTCCGCCGGCAGGGCTTCGCCGCTGCAGACGATGCGCTTGAGGCTGGCGCACTGGCGAGCGCCCTGCTCTTCCAGCGCCAGTTGCGAGACGAAGGCTTGCAGCATGGACGGCACGAAATGCAGGGTGGTGACCCGGTGCGCCTCGATCAGCGCCAGCAGGCGGCTCGGGTCGCGGTGGTCCCCCGGCGCGGCCACGGCCAGGCGCGCACCCACCATCAGCGGCCAGAAGAATTCCCAGACGGACACGTCGAAGCTGAAGGGGGTCTTCTGCAACACGCTGTCGCCGGCGTCCAGGGCGTAGGCCTCCTGCATCCAGGCCAGGCGGTTGTGCAGCGCGCCGTGGGTGTTGCCGGCGCCCTTGGGCTTGCCGGTGGAGCCGGAGGTGTAGATGACGTAGGCCAGGTTGTTCGGCGCTAGCGGCACCTCGGGGTTGGCCCCGCTGAAGGCTTCCAGGGCGTCGCTGTCCTGGTCCAGGCAGAGGCTGGTGACGCCCTCCGGCAGTGGCAGTTCACCCAGTAGATGGCTCTGGGTCAGCAGCAGGCGGATGGCGCTGTCGTCAAACAGGTAGGCCAGGCGGTCGCGGGGGTATTCCGGGTCGAAGGGCACGTAGGCGCCGCCGGCCTTGAGCACCGCCAGCAGCCCCACCACCAGCTCCACCGAGCGCTCGCAGGCCACGCCTACCAGGCTTTCCGGGCCCACGCCGAGGCTGCGCAGCTTGTGCGCGAGGCGGTTGGCACGGGCGTTGAGCTGGGCATAGCTGAGGTGCTCGGTGCCGAAGGCCAGGGCCGGGGCATCCGGCTGGGACGCTACCTGGGCCTCGAACAGCCGATGCACCGTCTCACAGCCGTAATCCCGGGCGGTGGCGTTCCAGCCTTGCAGTTGCTGGCGCAGTTCCTCGGCATCCAGCAGCGGCAGCTCGCCCACCGCCAGCTCGGGGTTGGCGACGATGCCGCGCAGCAGGTTCAGCCAGTGGCGCACCATGCGCTCGGCGGTGGCGCGCTCGAAGAGATCGGTGGCGTAGGTCAGCGCCGCTTCCAGGCGGCCGGATTTCTCCAGGGTGTCCAGGGCCAGGTCGAACTGGGTGGTACGCCCTTCCCATTCCTGGCGGCTGAGCTTCAGGCCACCCAGGCTGTCCAGGGCCGTGACATCGGCCACGAACGGCTGATGGTTGTAGAGGGCCTGGAACAACGGGTTGTGGCTGAGGTTGCGCTCCACCCCGAGGGCTTCCACCAGTTGCTCGAAGGGCAGCTCCTGATGGGCCTGGGCGCCCAGGGCGGCCTGCTTCACCTGTTGCAGCAGCGTGGCGAACGGCAGCTGGCCGTCGACTTCGCTGCGCAGCACCTGGGTGTTGACGAAGAAGCCGATCAGCCCCTCGGTTTCAGCGCGATTGCGGTTGGCGATGGGTACGCCGACGCGGATCTCGCGCTGGCCGCTGTAACGCGCCAGCAGCACCTGGTAGCTGGCCAGCAGCAGCATGAACAGCGTCACCCCCTGCTGCCGGGCCAGGCCGCGCAGTTGCTCGGCCAGCTCCGGCTCGATGACGAACTCCAGGCGCACGCCCTTGTAGCTGGGGCTGGCCGGGCGCGGATGGTCGGCCGGCAGTTCCAGCAGGCTGTGCTCGCTGCCCAGGTGGGCCTTCCAGTAGTCCAGCTGGCGCTCCTGCTCGCCGGCTTCCAGCCACTGGCGCTGCCAGAGTGCGTAGTCGCGGTACTGGATGGGCAGCGCGGCCATCGCCGGGGTTTCGCCGGCGCTGAAGGCGCGATAGAGGCGAGAGAATTCGTCGATCAGCACATTCATCGACCAGCCGTCGGAAACGATGTGGTGCAGCGTCACCAGCAGCAGGTGCTCGTCGGCGGCCAGCTTCACCAGCTTCAGCCGCAGCAGCGGGCCGTGCTCCAGGTCGAACGGCTGCAGCGCCTGCTCCTCGGCACTCTGCCGGGCGCGGGCCTCGCGGGCGGCGGCGGGCAACAGGGTCAGGTCTTCGTGGGCGACCGCCACCGTCACCGACTCGTGAATGCGCTGCAGCGGCACGCCATCCACCAGATAGAAGGTGCTGCGCAGGGTTTCGTGGCGCCCCACCAGGGCGGCGAAGGCCCGTTCCAGCGCATCGACATCCAGCGCGCCATGCAGGCGCACGGCGCCCGGCAGGTTATAGGCCGCGCCCTGCGTGTCCAGCTGCCAGAGGAACCACATGCGCCGCTGGGCGTAGGACAGTCGCTCGCGCTCGGCCACCTCGACGCCGGCGGGGATGGGGAACAGGTTGAAGTCGACGCTTTCCTTGCGCAGCCCTTCGAGGAAGAGCCGACGCTTCTCCACGGGCAGCTCGATGAACCGATGGGCGAGTCTCAGGGCGTCTTGGGCATTCATCTGTCTTTCCATCCAACCAGTCATTGGGAAGCGTTCGCTTTCCGCCATACCCAGTCAGACGAAACAGGCAGTTACGCATTTAGCGTGGTTTGGGAAATTCAGCGGCCCCTTGCTGGCACTCTTTCAGCATGCCGAAATCCTCTTTTCGCTCAGATTGCCTACCGTTTAAGTAGCGGACCGGGAGATTGGGTGATGTACGAACCGATCAATGCAGTGGTGATCATGGGCGTTGCCGGCAGCGGCAAGTCCGCCGTGGCGCGGGCGCTGGAGGTGCGCACCGGGGCGAGGCTGATCGAGGGGGATGCCTTTCACCCCGACCGCAACATCAAGAAGATGAGCGCCGGCCAGCCGCTGAGCGACAAGGATCGCGCCGGCTGGCTGCACGCCCTGGAGAAGCAGTTGAAACGCGCCTATGACGCCGGCGAGCGGCCGATCCTCACCTGTTCCGCCCTCAAGCGCGACTATCGCGACGGCCTGCGTCACGCCCTGCCGGGGTTGGGTTTCGCCTACCTGCAACTCTCCCCGGAGGCCGCTGCCGAGCGCATGGCGCAGCGGCGAGGGCATTTCATGCCGACCAGCCTGCTGGACAGCCAGTTCGCCGACCTGGAAGAACCCCTGGACGAGCCCTTCACCCTGGTCCTCGACGGCAAGCTGTCGGTGGGCGAGCTGGCCAGCGCCATCCACCAGTGGTGGCAGCAGCACGCGCCGGCCTGAGGCGAAGAGCCGTAGCCCGGATGCAATCCGGGAGCGGTGGTTGGGTTGTTCCGCGGAATTCATCCGGACTACCGACGGGGCCTGGCACCAATCCGCCAGCATCCAGTCTTCACGCAAAAGCGCTTAGAATCCCGCCCTTTGTTGTGGTTACAGGGATCGATCCAATGTTGTCTGCCATGAAACGTGCCCTGGCGCGTTACTTCCCGCGTACCACCGAGTACCTGCGTGCCGAGAGCGAAGCGGCCGCCCAACTGCGCAAGCCCACGCCACGGGCGAAGAAGCCGGCCAACGCCGGCAAGGCCAAAGCCCCCGGCAGCAAGAAGGCCGCCGCCGGCGATGGCCCCGCGAAGCCCGACAAACCTGCCGATGACGGCATCTACGCCGGCGCCCGGATGAAGGCCACCGATGCCCAGCTGCAAGCCATGCGCGAGCGCGTGGCCCAGGCGGTGGCCGCCGGCGTGGTCAGCCCGCCTTCCGATGAGCAGTGGGCGATGATCCTCGGCCGTGCCCCGCTCACCCGCATCTTCGCCGGCGCCGGTTCCGGCAAGTCCACCACCCTGGTGTTGCGGGTGGTGTTCATGCTCTGCCACATGGGCGTGACGCCGGAGCGGCTCACGGTGATTTCCTTCACCAACGCCTCCTGCGCCCAGCTGCGCGAGCAGTTGCTGAAGGTCCTGGCCTTCTGGCAGTTCCCCTTCGACGCGGCCCAGGCACGCCAGTGCGTGCGCACCTTCCACTCGGCCATGGGCACCCTGGCCAAGGACCTGCTGGGCAACCCGCGCTGGTTCGAGCAGCTGGACGAGGCCGCCGCGGGCGAGCTGGACAACCCTCTGCTCGCTGGCCGTCTGCGCCCGGCCCAGCAGCGCGTGCTGCAACAGGCCTACCAGGCCTGCTATGCCGAGGACGCCGCATTCCGCGAGCGGGTCCACCAACTGCTCGACCTGCCGCCCCTGCCCGCCCCCGCCGAAGGCCAGCCACAGCGGATTCCCAAGGCGCCGCTGGACGGTTTCAAGCTGGCCGGCGAGTTCACCCCCTTGCCGTTGTTCGAGTCCTTCTACCAGCAGGCCGGGTTCATGGAGAGCATCGGCCTGCCTCCGGCCCGGCTGAAACCCCGCGAGCTGGCCTGCTCGGCGCGCGAGCGACTGTTCGCCGAAGCCCTGGTGCGCTTCTGGTCGCAGTTCGAGGCCCTGCTGCAGCAACAAGGGCTGATGACCTTCAACGGCGCGTTCCAGCGCCTGGGCGACGTGCTGGCCAAGGGCGACGGCGCTGCCGGCGATGCCCTGGCGCCCTTCAGCCACTTGCTGATCGACGAGTTCCAGGACATCTCGCCGCAGATCGTCCAGTGGCTCCAGGCGCTGCACCGTGCCCTGGCACGCCAGGGCGCGGCGGTGAGCCTGATGGCCATCGGCGACGACTGGCAGTCCATCTACGGCTGGCGCGGCAGCTCGCCGGAACTGTTCATGGACTTCGACCGGCACTTCCCCAGCAAGGGCAAGACCCGCAAAAGCGCGGTGCTGACGCTGGAAACCAACTACCGCTCCATCGAACCCGTACTGCGCGACGGCGAGGCGGTGCTGGCCGGCGTGGCCTTCAAACAGGCCAAGGCGAGCAAGGCCTTCAAGGCCATGCAACCGGGCGACCACGGCGTGAAGCTGGTGTCCCGCTTCGACCTCAAGGCCCGCCTGCCGGAGCTGGTGAAGGACATCCAGGCCCAATGCGCCCATGTGGCCACCCGCGCCAATGCCGACCGCAACGCGGTCCTGCTGCTGTCCCGGCGCAACGAACCACTGCGGCAGATCCAGGCCCAGCTCGATCCGGCGCTGCCGGTGCGCGCCTACAGCATCCACCGCGCCAAGGGGCTGCAAGCGGAGGTGGCGATCATCGTCGACGACTGCGCCCCGCCGGAAAAACACCCGCTGCGCAACGCGCTCTACGCCCGCTCCGGGTTCTTCCGCAACAGCTACGACCAGGCCATGGCGGATGAAAGCCTGCGCCTGGCCTATGTGGCCATTACCCGTGGCGTGAGCCGGGTGATCTGGTACACCAACAAGGTGCAGGGCGCCACGCAGGTGTTCGCCGGGCGGGGCTAAGGGGTCGCGCTGATTCTTTGTGGGGGCGATTTCAATCGCCAAGCAGGCCGAAGGCCTGCCCAGCGGAACTGAAGGGGGCAGCTTCGCCGCCCTTGGCGAATGAATTCGCCCCCACAGCGTCCTGCCGCCCTCAGGCGCGGCGAGCCAGCAGGTCCAGGGCCACGTCGACGATCATGTCCTCCTGGCCACCAACCATCCGCCGTTTGCCCAGCTCCACCAGGATGTCCAGGGTCTTCAGGCCGTACTTGGCCGCCGCCACTTCGGCATGGCGCAGGAAGCTCGAATACACCCCCGCATAACCCAGGCCCAAGGTCTCGCGGTCGACCCGCACCGGGCGGTCCTGTAGCGGGCGCACCAGGTCGTCGGCGGCTTCCATCAGGCGGTAGAGGTCGGTGCCGTGGTTCCAGCCCAGGCGTTCGGCGGCGGCGATGAACACCTCCAGCGGCGCATTACCGGCACCCGCGCCCATCCCCGCCAGGCTGGCGTCGATGCGGTCGCAGCCCTCCTCCACCGCGACCAGGGAGTTGGCCACGCCGAGGCTGAGGTTGTGGTGGGCGTGCATGCCGGTCTGGGTTTCCGGCTTCAGCACCGCCTTGAAGGCACGCATGCGCTCGCGGATGTCCTGCATGTTCATCGCGCCGCCGGAGTCGGCCATGTAGATGCACTGGGCGCCATAGTTTTCCATCAGCTTGCCCTGGGCGGCCAGCTCTTCGGCCGGGATCATGTGGCTCATCATCAGGAAGCCCACGGTGTCCATGCCCAGCGAACGGGCGTATTCGATGTGCTGCCTGGACACATCCGCCTCGGTGCAGTGAGTGGCCACCCGCACGCTGCGAGCGCCGGCATCAAAGGCGGCTTTCAGGTCGTGCACTGTGCCGATGCCGGGCAACAGCAGCACGGTGAGGCGCGCGTGCTGGATCACGTCGGCGGCGGCTTCGATCCACTCCAGGTCGGTGTGGGCGCCAAAGCCGTAGTTGAAGGATGAGCCTTGCAGGCCGTCGCCCTGGGCAACTCCTTGCCGCGATTTCCGAGCGTTTCACCAGCAGCTTTCAACTTTCTGTGCTTGGTTAAATCAGGGTGTTGCGGCCTCGTAGAGAGACATGCGCCGACCAAGGAGACGCGAGAATGTCAGAACCGACACAGAAGCTTCGTTTGGGCGCATTGATTGCCCTGGTCGTGGGGTCGATGATCGGTGGCGGGATTTTTTCCCTGCCGCAGAACATGGCCGCGCGCGCCGATGCCGGGGCCGTGATCATCGGCTGGGTGATCACCGCGGTGGGCATGCTGACCCTGGCGTTCGTATTCCAGACGCTGGCGAACCGCAAGCCGGAGCTCAACTCCGGGGTGTATGCCTACGCCAAGGCCGGGTTTGGCGACTACATGGGCTTTTCTTCTGCATGGGGCTACTGGATCAGTGCCTGGCTGGGCAATGTCGGCTACTTCGTCCTGCTGTTCAGTACCCTCGGCTTTTTCTTCCCGGTATTCGGCCAAGGCAACACGCCCATCGCCATCGCCTGCGCGTCGGTGCTGCTGTGGTGCGTGCACTTTCTGGTGCTGCGTGGGATCAAGGAAGCGGCGTTCATCAATCAGCTGACCACCGTGGCCAAGGTGGTGCCCCTGGTCACCTTCATCGCGATTGCCGCGGTGGCCTTCGATGCGGACATTTTCACCCGCGATATCTGGGGGCGCAGCAACCCGGACTTCAACGGCGTGATGGATCAGGTGCGCAACATGATGCTGGTGACGGTGTTCGTGTTCATCGGCATCGAAGGCGCCAGTGTCTATTCGGCCAGGGCCGAGAAGCGGGCCGACGTCGGCCGCGCCACGGTTATCGGTTTCCTCGGCGTATTGGCGCTGCTGGTGCTGGTGAACCTGCTGTCGCTCGGGATCATGAGCCAACCGGAACTGGCCGCCCTGCAGAACCCATCGCTGGCGGGGGTGCTCGAACGTATCGTCGGTCCGTGGGGGGCGTTGTTCATCAGCCTCGGCCTGGCCATTTCATTGCTCGGCGCCTTGTTGTCCTGGGCGCTCCTGTGCGCGGAAATCCTGTTCGCCACCGCCAAGGACAAGACCATGCCGGCGTTTCTCAGAAAGGAAAACGCCAACCATGTGCCGGTCAATGCGCTATGGCTGACCAATGTAATGATTCAGCTTTTCCTGTTGATCACGCTGTTTTCTGAAGGCACTTACACCAGCCTGATCTACCTTGCCTCGTCGATGATCATGGTGCCGTACCTATGGTCGGCGGCCTACGCGCTGCTGCTGACCCAACGTGGCGAAACCTACGAGCAGTCCGGGACAGAACGCACCAGGGATCTGCTCATCAGCGGCGTCGCACTCGCCTATGCAATCTGGCTGTTGTATGCCGGTGGGGTTAAGTACCTGCTGCTATCCGCCTTGCTCTATGCGCCGGGCGTGGTGCTGTTCGCCAAGGCAAAACGTGAGCAAGGCGAGCCGCTGTTCACGCATATCGAAAAGGGAATCTTTGCCTGCGTCGTCGTCGCAGCGGGTTTAGCCGCCTATAGCTTGTATAGCGGCGTGCTGTCGCTGTAGGCGGCCGGCAGGACCATGCCGAACGCTACGAGCGTTTCTTCCATGACACCCGCATCGCCCAGCGCATGCTGAGCCAGAAGACCGAGCAGCACGAGGCGGTGCGCGCGGCGCACCCTACCGCGATTTCCCATGCACGATGCACCGCCGTAGGAGCCGTGACTTACTCAAAGGCCACAAGCTTGCGACCTCGCCGCCGACACACTGGCGGCTTTTTTGGTGTGCGGGAATGTCTGCGCCTGGTCGTCGAAGCTGGCTCCGGAATTTCACCAAAGCCCCGACAACGGGAATTACCGGATCTCCCTGTTGTAAAGTCGCCCCATCTCATCCCTGAACGCCTGGATCAATGGCTCGCGCAATCTTCCATTCTTGATTATCAATGAGAACTCCGCCTGATATCCGAAGCTTTCCGGAAGCAATCTCAACAGGCGCCCTTCTGTCTCCCAGCTACGTGCCAGGTGATCGGGGAGATACCCAATGTAGCTGCCGGACAGCGCAAGAATGAGCGCTGCCTCCATGCTTTCCACTGTCGCGGAACACTCCTTGAAGCCATGCTTCAGAATCTCTGAACTTGACCAGTACCCTCTATTGATGAGCGCGTACTGGCGAACCCTGTCAGCATCGACTTCCGCTTCCTTGGACAACGGATGCCTATCGCTGCAGTAAAGCCAGTGTTGCTCGATGTACAGATGTATGTACTTCAACCCACTCATCTTGGTTGGCAACGCCCCGATCGCCAGGTCGATCTTCCCTTCCAGCACTTCTCTTTGCAGTTCGAAAGGGCTGAGCATTTTCAAGTTGATATGAACCTTGGGATTCTTCGATGTGAAGTCGCCAAGTAGATCGACTATGTTGACCTGCTTGTCAGTCAGCATCGAATCCAGTATCCCAACGGATATGGTTCCTCGCAGCTCACCTTTCAGTTCAATGACGTAGTTCTCGAAATTATCGATCTGACCAATCAGGAACTGCGCCTCATCGAGTATGAGCTGCCCTTTACTGGTGAGACTGAAGCCTGATCGCCCCCGGCTGCACAACTGCATGCCCAGCTGCTCTTCCAGCTGACTCATATAAGAGCTGATAGCCGGCGTAGACATATTCAGCTCTTGTTGGGCAGCTGAAAAACCCTTGTTTCTTGCCACCGCGATAAAAATGCGCAACAGGCGAATGTTATAAATGCTCTCTTTCATGACCACCACCAGCCAGAACCTGTGCCCGCACCTTCATACCGGATAATCAAGCCCTGGGCAAACCTCCTGGCATTATGTTCATAATTTCATTAACTGAAGATCTGGGCTTCAAGGATTTATCCAAGCCCCCACTCAAGAATCAAATAGAGAGGAACATTCCAGGAAACCCTGCAGCCAGGAACCGAGGCGACTCATGTCTGATGCCAAACTCAAGAAAGACCTGATAGACGGGACACTGTATGACCCTCAGAAACGGCCGCGTTTCAACGAAATTGCAAGTTTCATGCGCGCGCCTGTGGCCGAATCGCTGGATGGCGTAGATATCGGCCTGATTGGTGTGCCATTTGACGGTGGAACTTCATTCAAACCCGGCGCGCGTCTGGGGCCTCGGGGGATTCGTCAGCAATCCTGCCTCATGCGGACCAGGAACCACTCTTCCGGCATCGCCCCATTCGAGATATGCAATATTTTCGATCTCGGCGATGTTTATCTCGAGAAGATGTACAACATCGAGGATGCCCATAGGTGCATCGAGCATTATTACCGCGAAATCTGCGCTCGAAACATCATGCCGCTAACAGTCGGTGGCGATCACTCCATCACCTATCCGATCTTCAAGTCCCTCGCGAAGGACGGGCCGATCGGCATGGTCCATATCGATGCCCACACCGATACCTGGGACAGCCTGTATGGCTCCAAATTCTTCCATGGCGCTCCGTTCAGGCGAGCGGTAGAAGACGGCCTGCTGGATCCCCGGCGCACCATTCAGATCGGCATTCGTGGGTCGGAACATTCCGGAACGCCCAACTACAGCCTGGAATGCGGCATGCGCGTGATCTTCATCGATGAGTTCGACGAACTGGGTGTGGATGGGGTCCTGCAAGAGGTGCGTCGTGTCGTTGGCGATGGAAAGACCTATGTCTCGTTCGACGTTGATGGCCTTGACCCTGCCTTCGCGCCTGGTACCGGGACACCTGAGTCAGGCGGAATCTCCATGAGGGAGGCCCTTCGGCTGATCAAAGGGTTGCGTGGGTTGAACCTGATCGGCGGTGACGTCGTCGAGGTCGCTCCGGACCTGGACCCTTCCGGCATGACGGCACTCAATGCCGCAACGCTCATGTTCGAGATGCTGTGTGTGCTTGCGGACGCCCGAGCCAACCGCTGACTCGATTGGAAAAAGGCACCGACTCGTTCTCATCGCCCTGACCGCCCGCGTCTGAGCTGAAACCTCTGAAGCGGACGACGGGCGTACCCGATCGGGGGGATCGCTGCGGGCGCCCTCCCCCTTGTAACCGCGACTCACGGCTATCCTCCACTCGGCCTCCGTAGCCCTACGGATGGCCGACCCGCGAGAGCACAAGGCATGATGGCGGCCGTGAAGCCCCTGACGATTCCCCGCACCCTCCTCTGGCTGCTCCTGTTCTGCCCCGTTGCGGCCTGGATCGGCTGGCAGGAGCATACCGACCGCTACGAGCGCTTCTTCCAGGACACCAGCATCGCCCAGCGCATGCTCAGCCAGAAGACCGTGCAGCACGAAGCGGTGCTGGCCACCCTCGCCGCCCTCTCCCACCCACCGATTCCCGAACGCCTGCTGCCCAGCCTGCAGCCCTCGATGCCGCAACTGCTTGGGCTGGGCCACCTGCAGGACGGCGCCTGGGCAGGTAGCACAGCGGCGCCGGCGGGGCTCGTGGAGGCGGTCGAGCGTGCTCGCGAGATGGAACGCCCCATCACCCTGGCGCTGGATGAGGCGCGCTACTGGCTAGTGGCGCCGTCGAGTTGGAGCCTGCTGCTGGACGCACGACTGTTCATTCCGGCCGCCGACTTCCCGCCGTCCCTCGCCATGCTGACCCTGGATGTGGGTGGCGGCCCGCTCACCCTGCTGGCACGCCAGGGCGCAGCCCCTTTCTCAGTGTCGGAGATCGACCTGCACAAGCCCCTGGGGGCCAGCAGCCAGCCCTTTCCCCTGCACAGCTGGCGCGCGCTCACCCTAGCCGACTGGCCCTGGGCGCAGTGGCTGGCCTGGGCGCTGGCCAGCGCATTGCTGGCGGCCGGTGCCGCCGCCTGGCAACGCTCCCGTGCCGAGGCCCGGCGCCAGCAGGAAGCCGTGCGCCTGGCGGCGATGACGCGGCTGAGCACCCTGGGGGAAATGGCCGCCGGCATCGCCCATGAGCTCAACCAGCCGCTGACCGCCATCCTCGCTCAGGTGCGCGCCGCCGAGCGCCTGCTGGATGACGAAGACGAGCGCCCCGCCGTGCGCCAGGCCCTGCTGGCCAGCGCCGGCCAGGCCCGCCGCGCGGCCGATATCATCCAGCGCATGCGCGAGCTGGTGACGCCCAGCTCGCCTGCGCCGCGTACGCCGGTGGACCCGGACGCCCTGGCGGCCTCCCTGCTGTTCCTGCGCCAGGACGAGCTGGCCGGGCGCGGCATTCGCCTGACCTGGAGCAACGCCACCCCCGGCGCCCGCCCCCTGGCCGACCGGGTGGCGCTGGAGCAGATCCTCCACAACCTGGTGCAGAACGCCGCCGATGCCCTGGCCGAAACGCCGGGTGCCCGCAGCATCCTGCTGCAAGGTGGCCTGGACGACGGCGAGTATGTCTTTCGCGTGAGCGACAATGGCCCGGGCATCGCAGCCGAATCCTTGCCGCGCCTGTTCGAGCCGTTCTACAGCACGCGGCCCCAGGGCATGGGGCTGGGCCTGGCGCTGTGCGAGACCCTGGCCGGCGCCATGGATGGCCGCATCACTGGCCGCAACCTCGAATCCCGGGGCGCCTGCTTCACCTTGCGCCTGCCGCTCGCCGGAGCCACCCCATGAGCATCCCCGCCCATTCCCCGCTGGTGTACCTGGTGGACGACGACGAGGCCGTGCGCGACGGCCTGGCCCTGCTACTGCGCAGCGTCGGCCTGCGCAGCGAGGGCCATTGCGACCCCCAGGCCTTCCTCGCCGCGTTGTCAGCGCAAGCGGTGGGCTGCGTGGTGCTGGATATCCGCATGCCGGGCATCGGCGGGCTGGATGTGCTGGACAGGCTGGCGGCGTGTTCCGACCTGCCGGTGGTGATGCTCACCGGTCACGCCAACGTCGATCTCTGCCGCCGCGCCTTCAAGGGCGGCGCCATGGAGTTCCTGCAGAAGCCGGTGGACGATGACGTGTTCCTCGATGCGGTGCAGGCCGCCGTGCGCAGCCATGTGGCCAGCCGCGAGCGCCAGGCGGTGACCCAGGCCGCCACCGAACGCCTGGCACGGCTGTCCGGGCGCGAGCGGGACGTGCTGGTGCGCATCGTCCAGGGCCTGAGCAACAAGGAAATCGCGCGGGAATTCGAGCTGTCGCCGCGCACCGTGGAAACCTACCGGGCCAACGTCTTCGCCAAGCTGGAAGCCGACTCCCTGGCGCAGCTGATCCGCCAGTACGCCAGCCTGCTGGATGCGCCTTCTCCGTAGCGCTACGGAGGCCGGGGCGTAGTCGGGCGAATACCGCGCGGCAGGCGAGCGGCAGACACTGGCTACTCCTGCAATCGATTGAAAAAGGACGTAGCCATGTCTCGTGTCTCCCTCGCCGCCCTGCTCTGCACCCTGACCTTCGCCGGCGCCGCCAGCGCCGAAGTGCTGAAGGAAAGCAACCTCTCCAGCGCCGATGCGCAGAAGCTGGCCGCCGCCACCGTCGCCGCCTGCCAGGCCAAGGGCTACAACGTCAGCGCGGCGGTGGTGGACCGCGCGGGCCTGCTGAAGGCCTTCGCCCGCGCCGACAACGCCGGCCCCCACACCATCGAGGCCAGCCGCGCCAAGGCCTTTACCGCCGTATCCGCCAAGACCGCGACCCTGACCATCATGGAGAACGCCCAGAAGAACCCGGGCGCCGCCAACCTGACCGACATTCCCGGCTTCCTGCTGTTGGGCGGCGGCGTACCGGTGAAGGCTGGCGATGCGGTGATTGGCGCCATCGGCGTGGCCGGCGCCCCGGGCGGTCACCTGGATGCCCAGTGCGCCGACGCCGTGCTGGCGGAGAACGCCGCGCTGTTCAAGTAAGCGAAGCGCAAAGCGCGGAAGGTATCCGGACGATGGCCAAAGCATCGTCCGGCAGCCGCCACTTCCTCCAGGCGCGCTTAACAGGGGGGTTCGGCTCGTGCTCGGTGTTGTTCTGGCGAAGCGACGGCGGCTACGCAGATGTGCTCAGCGGATAGCGGCCCATCACCCAGGACAACGCGAACAGCAGAAAGCAAAAACCCCTGACTTCTCTAGGAAATCAGGGGTTTTGCTTGAATCGGAAAGTGGCGGTGAGGGTGGGATTCGAACCCACGATACGGTTTCCCGTATACACACTTTCCAGGCGTGCTCCTTCAACCGCTCGGACACCTCACCGGATCTCTCTGAGGCGTTGGCCCCGTCGAGGTGCGCTAATTTAGTGGAGTACCTTTTGGAATGCAAACACTTTTTTCATAAATTTCATGCGTTTATGAAAAAACTTTGCGCCTGCCAATTTCCCCTTCCGCTGTCAAGGGTCCGCCGGGGGCTTTAGTGGGCTTCCGGCGTGATGCGGTTGGTTCCCCGCGCCCGCACTGACTCACCAGTCAGTCTCAGTCCTTTACCTCCACGGTGGCGCTCGCTAACGTCGATCCACTTCTTAACAAGGAACCTGCCATGAGTGAGCTGATCTCCTACCAACTCGAAGACGGCATCGCCACCCTGACCCTCGCCAACGGCAAGGTGAACGCCATCTCCCCGGATGTGATCGCCGCCTTTAATGCCGCACTGGATCGTGCCGAACAGGACCGCGCCATCGTGATCGTCACCGGCCAGCCGGGCATTCTCTCCGGCGGCTATGACCTGAAGGTCATGACCTCCGGTCCGCAGAACGCCATCGCCCTGGTCGCCGCCGGTTCCACCCTGGCCCGCCGCATGCTGTCCCACCCCTACCCCATCATCGTCGCCTGCCCGGGCCATGCGGTGGCCAAGGGCGCCTTCATCCTGCTGTCGGCGGACTACCGCATTGGCGTCGAAGGGCCGTTCAACATCGGCCTGAACGAAGTGCAGATCGGCATGACCATGCACCATGTCGGCATCGAGCTGGCCCGTGATCGCCTGCGCAAGTCGGCCTTCCACCGCTCGGTGATCAATGGCGAGATGTTCGACCCGCAAGGCGCGCTGGATGCCGGCTTCCTCGACAAGGTGGTGCCCGTCGAACAACTGCAGGAAACCGCGCGCGCCGCAGCCCTGCAGCTGAAGAAGATCAACATGACCGCCCACCGCAACACCAAGCTCAAGGTACGCAAGGCGCTCCTGGACACCCTGGACGCGGCCATCGAGCTCGACAAGCAGCATCTGGTCTGAATCCAGCCCCATGAAAAAGCCCCGCATCGCGGGGCTTTTTTGTCGAGGGTGACGCTACAGGGCTCCGCCGTTGTCGTCGCCCGCTTCTGTCCCGGCATGCTGGCCGTGATCGTCGCCCACATCATGGTCGGCGCCGTCGTCGGCACCATGACCAACGCCATGGGCTTCACCGACATCATGATCCGCGCCGTCGTCCGCGCCGTGACCAACGCCATGGGGTCCGCCGACGTCATGGCCGGCGCCATCGTCGGCACCGCGATCACTGTGGGAACTGCCGGAGCCGCTGTTGCTGGCGTGACCACCGCCATCACCGCTGTGGCCGCTTCCGCTTCCGCCTCCACCGCTGCCACTGCCGCTTCCGCCACCACCACTACCGCTGCCACTACCTCCGCCGTGGCCTCCTCCGCCACCTCCACTACCACCTCCACTACCGCCGCCGTGGCCACCACCACCGCCACCGCTGCCACCGCCGCCACCACCACTGCCACCGCCTCCTCCACCGCCGCTACCGCCTCCGCCACCACCGCCGCCACCGCCGCCGCCCCCATCCTTGGCGTAGGCAACCGATGAGCTGGAAAGGTCGCCCGGCACAACAGTGAACGACAGGCTCAGGACCGAGCAGATCGCAACTGCCAGTACGCATTTCTTCAACTGCATTTCAGGCCTCCCGGTGCTTTCTTATGGGTTACAACCTGAACCCTAGTGCCTGTAACAGAATATTTCAGACAGCCTGACCGGTGGCGATCCGGCGGGAAAACGCCGCCAATCCGCTGACAACGGCCTCGACCATGGTTGCGGGTGCGCGCAGCCAGGCGCTGTGGGGATTCTCCGAAGCGGGACGCGGCGACGGCAGAACACGCAGGGTGGGCTGCGCCTGGATCAGCGCCGCCAGACCCAGGGTCGAGGCAGGTGGAGCGAAGGGGTCGTTGCGCACACCGATGAACAGCGAGGGTGTCGGATTGTTGCCGGGGTGAGCCAAATCCAGCCCCAGGTGATCGAAGTTGCCGCTCCAGGCAACCCGCCCCCAGTCGCGCATCAATCGACGCGCCTCATGGCCACCAAAACCAATGGTCTTGCCCGGCAGGTAGCCGAACAGCGCGGTCAGGATGTTGAAGGTCAGCGCCACGCAAGGCGTCAGCAACCGCTTGCGACCCTGCCAGTTGCGGTAGTGGATATTGCCGCAGGCCACGCCCACCACCGCCACGTCGGCCTCGGGATTCGCGGCGGCGAACAGCGTGGCGATATGCCCGCCCAGGCTATGGCCCAGCAGCACCGGGCGCCCCGTGGGGAAATGCTCGCGGGCGGCCGCCAGCAGGCTCGGCACGAACTCCTCGACCAGGTCCCGGTAGCCGTAATCCAGTTGGCGATTCGGTCGCGGAACGCTTTCCCCCTGGCCGGGCCAATCCACCGTCAGCACATGGTTGCCGGCCGCCACCAGGCCAAGGGCGAAGGCCTCGTACTTGCGCGCCGCCACGCCGAGGGCCGGCAGCAGGATCAGCACCGGCCCGGCAACCGCCGAGCGATGAACCTGATAGGGGCAACGGAAACGTCCTGCACAAAAGCTGAAGGCCTCGGTCATGCCTGTTCTCCTTGTTGTGATCGCCGGGCGGGAAGACTCTAGAGCCAATACTCTACCCATGTCATTGAGAACCTTGGCCTTCGGCGAGACTCAGAGAATCAGGCGGGTTAATCTCCGCCTCAGATTGAATGGATGAAGGGACAGTCGAACCATGGGTCGAGTCGTTGCAGCCGCCGTCTACACCAAGGGCCGAAAGGTCACCGACATAAGCCTCGATGAAGGTAAGCAGTGGGCCGGCAAGCCGGGGCACTTCGTCTGGATCGGCCTGCATGACCCCGGCACGGAAGAACTCGGCAACCTGCAACGGCAGTTCGACCTGCACGAACTGGCCCTTGAAGACGCCCTCACCCGGCACACCCGACCCAAGCTGGAAACCTTCGGCGACGCCCTGTTCCTGGTGGTCTATTCGCCGATCGAGGTGAACGGCGAGTTGCAGTTCATCGAGACCCAACTGTTCACCGGCAAGGGCTACATCATCAGCGCCCGCTACGGTGAATCCACGCCCTACTCTCGTGTTCGCCAGCGCTGCGAGGCGCGTCCGTTGCTGCTGGAGCATGGCGAGGACTTCGTCCTCTATGCGCTGCTCAGCTTCGTGCTGGAAAACTACCGGCCGATGATGGATGACTTCCATTCGGAGCTAGAAGAGATCGAGCAGAACGTCCTGAAGCGCCCCCTGACCCAGGCCGATGTCGAGCGCATCCACTGCCTGCGCCGCGACCTGCTGCGCCTGCGGCGCTACATCGGCCCCATGGGCGAGATCTGCGAAGAACTGCAGCGCCTGGACTTCCCCTTCATCGACAAGCAGATGCGCCCCTACTTCCGCGACATCGCCATCCACGTCAATCGCCTGCTGGAAGACCTCACCGGGCTGCGCGAGATGGCGGACCACGCCATCGAGATCGGCCTCTTGCTGGAGTCCTCGCGGCAGAGCGTGGTGCAACGCAAGTTCGCCGCCTGGGCAGCGATTCTCGCCTTCCCGACGGCGATCGCCGGTATCTACGGGATGAACTTCCAGTACATGCCGGAACTCACCTGGCACTACGGCTACTTCGGGGTGATGGGGCTGGTGGTCACCGGCTGCACCGCGCTGTTCGCCAGCTTCAAGTACTACGGCTGGCTGTAGAGGCGCGCAGCAGGGCCGTCGTGATGGGTATCGCCGCGCTCAACCATCCTACGCGGGGCAGTCGCTGCGCCATGAGTTCAAATGAAAAAGCCCGCCTGATGGCGGGCTTTTTGTTGACGGCTGGCGTCAGGCGGCGCGATCGCGGGTGATGAAACGCATCATCCACTCGGCGACGGCGGCGCCCTGGTGGTCACGGTCCAGGCTGCTCACGCCCTGCTGGTAGACGTCCTTGCCGAGGGAGTCCTGGCGCAGCTCCAGCAGCGCGCGGGAGTAGTCGTGGACGAACTCCGGGTGCCCCTGGAAGCACAGCACCTGGTCGCCCACCGCATAGGCGGCGTTCGGGCAGAAATCGCTGGAAGCCAGCAGGGTCGCGTTTTCCGGCAGCTCGGTAACCTGGTCCCGGTGGCTGATCAGCAGGGTCAGGTCGTCCAGCGCGGGGGTCATCCACTCCGGCTTCTGCTTGAGCTGGTAACTGTGGGTGCCGACACCCCAGCCCTGGGTCGCGCGCTCGGTGCGCCCGCCCAGCAGCAGGGCCAGCAGCTGATGGCCGAAGCACACGCCCAGCAGCTTGTCGCCCGCCTCGTAGCGCGCCAGCAGGAACTCCTTGAGCGTGAGGATCCACTCGTCGTCGCCGAAGGAGTCGGCCTTGCTGCCGGTTACCAGGTAAGCGTCGAACCGCTCCCCTTCAGGCGGGTAATGCCCCTGCACCACGTTGTAGACACTGAACTCCGCAGGGATCGGCTGTTTGGCGAACAGCTGCTCGAACATCAGGCCGTAGCCTTTGTATTGGTCGACCAGTTCGGGGCGGAGAATGTCAGTTTCGAGAATGCAGATGCGGAGTGACATTAGCTCATGATTCCTGAGGGGGGCTCGTGTTGGGGAAAATGTGCGTTTTATTTAACACAGCACACGAGTGATTGAAATACCGCTCGCCCCACCCTTTGTCCTCTACCGCCCCATCAGGCGACAAGCTGCTCGCCAGTCCAGCCTATCCCTCCCGCCACCGCCCCCTGGCTCGGGGCTTTCGAGCCCCCGTAAAGCAAAACCTACAGCTCGCTGATCAACTATCGCCGGCATCGATACTCACCATGCTCGAAGGTCGTTTTTGCCGCGACGGGATTTTCGCGAATCTACGCCCACCCCAAGCCCCTGGACGCGGAGACCCGACATGAGCAACCCCACCGTCAAGTACGCACGCAACGGCGCCCTCGCCAGCCTCGGCCTGTATTTCGTCGTGACGATGGTGGTCCTGGCGGTGAGTTTCGGTTACGAACGCGGCCGTATCGGCGCAAGCCCGGCGGACGCCTCCATGAGCTTCTACCAGCAACTCAGCCAGAGCATCCCGGTGCTGTTGGCGAGCAAGAAGAAAACCGGCTGACACCAGATACAGGCACCCGCACCATGAAACAGCACAAGAACCGCCTCTACTTCCTTACCGCCCTGGCAGTCATGACCAACGGTTTCTCGCTGATCGGCTGCGCCCACGGTTCGGTGGGAGCGGTGGCCAAGAACATCGAGGCCAATCACAACATCGCCCGTGGCATCACCAACGAACGGGCTCTGCCCGGGCTTTCCGGCAACCCGCCGACCGACCGGGAATCGCGTCTGCCGGCCGCTTTCGACATGAGTTCGCTGAAGTGCTACAGCAGCTACCTGGCATGAAAGACAACCACGCCGGGCAACTTACGTTAGACTGCCGCCCCCGTTTTTCACTCAAGGGTGCGCCACAGTGTTCATCAAGGCAGTACGAGTCGGCCTGGGCCAACTGATTATTTTCCTCGACTTCATCACCCGCCCGCGCAAGCTGCGCCGCAGCCCCGAGGCGCAAGCCCAGGTGGCGGAGGCGACCACCGGCCTCGCGCTGTACCAGTTCAACGCCTGCCCCTTCTGCGTGAAGACCCGCCGCGCCATGCACCGGCTGAACCTGCCGATCGCGCTGCGTGACGCGAAGCATGACGAAACCCATCGCGCCGCCCTGCTGGCCGGCGGCGGCAAGATCAAGGTGCCCTGCCTGCGCATCGAGGAAAACGGCGAAAGCCGCTGGATGTACGAGTCCAACGACATCATCCGCTATCTGGATAGCCGTTTCGCCAAGGTGTAAACCGCGCGGACAAAAAAGCCGGCTCGTATGAGCCGGTTTTTTTATGCGGGGCCGAAAGCTAGAAGTTCTCGCCCTTGGCCGCCTTCTCCAGCAACAGCGCCGGCGGCTCGAAGCGTTCGCCATACTGCTCGGCCAGGTAACGGGCACGGGCGACGAAGTCGCGCAGGCCGTACTGGTTGATGAACTGCAGCACGCCCCCGGTCCAGGCGGCGAAGCCGATGCCGAAGATCGAGCCGATGTTGGCGTCGGCGACGGAATGCAGCACGCCCTCCTCCACGCAACGCACGGTCTCGATGGCCTGGATGAAGAGGATGCGGTCGCGCACATCGATCGCCGGTATCTGCCGGTCGGCCTTCTCGAAGCGCGCCTTCAGCTCCGGCCAGAGCCGCTTGCGGCCATTTTCCGGGTAGTCGTAGAAGCCGCCGCCCGCCGCCTTGCCGGGCCGCTTGTACTCATTGACCATCAGGTCGATCACGGCGAAGGCCGGGTGCTGCGGCAGTGCCTTGCCCTCGGCCTTGAGGTCCTCGGCCGTCTGGTTGCGGATGTGGGTCATCAGGCCCATGGAGACTTCATCGGAAATCGCCAGCGGCCCCACCGGCATGCCGGCCTGGCGGGTCTCGTTCTCGATCATCGCGGCGGATACGCCCTCGCCGAGCATGGCGATGCCTTCGTTGGTGAAGGTGCCGAACACGCGGGAGGTGAAGAAGCCACGGCTGTCGTTGACCACGATCGGCGTCTTGCGGATCTGCAGGACGTAGTCGAAGCCACGGGCCAGGGTCTCGTCCGAGGTTTTCTCGCCGCGAATGATCTCCACCAGCGGCATGCGATCCACCGGGCTGAAGAAGTGCAGGCCGATGAATTTCTCCGGTTTGGACACCGCCTGGGCCAGGCCGGTGATCGGCAGCGTCGAGGTGTTGGAGGCGATCACCGCATCCACCAGCGCATGGGTTTCGGCGGCGGCGCTGACCTTGGCCTTCAGCTCGCGGTTCTCGAACACGGCTTCGATGATCAGGTCGCAACCCTCGAAGTCGGCGTCACTGGCGGTGGCCTTGATGCGGGCGAGGATGGCGTCGCGCTTCTCGGCGGGCATGTGGCCGCGGCTAACCAGTTGCTCGAGCAGGCCCTGGGAGTAGGCCTTGCCCTTCTCGGCCGCCTCCAGGGAAACATCCTTGAGCACCACCTCGATGCCGGCGATGGCCGAGACATAGGCGATGCCGGCACCCATCATGCCGGCGCCGAGCACGCCGACCTTCTTCGTCACATAGGGTGCCGGGCCCTTGGGCCGCGAGCTGCCCGCGTTGATCTCGTTGAGCTGGAACCAGAAGGTGCCGATCATGTTCTTCGACACCTGGCCGGTGGTCAGCTCGGTGAAGTAGCGCGCCTCGATCAACTGCGCGGTGTCGAAGTCCACCTGGGCGCCTTCGACGGCGGCGCACATGATCTTCTCCGGCGCCGGGAAGCAGCCCTTGGTCTTGTCACGCAGCACCGAAGGAGCGATGGCCAGCATCTGCGCCACGTTCGGGCTTGCCGGGGTGCCGCCGGGGATCTTGTAGCCGGGGGTGTCCCAGGGCTGGGCTGCCTTGGGGTTGGCGGCGATCCAGGCGCGGGCCTTGGCCAGCATCTCGTCGGGGGTCTGCGCCAGGTCGTGGATCAGGCCTGCCTTGAGGGCCTGGTCCGGACGCACCTTCCTGCCTTCGGCGAGATACGGCAGCGCCTTCTCGATGCCCAGCAGGCGCACCATGCGCACCACGCCACCGCCACCCGGCAAGAGGCCCAGGGTCACTTCCGGCAGGCCGAGCTGCACGGCGTTGTCGTTCAGGGCGATACGGTGATGGCAGGCCAGGCAGATTTCCCAGCCACCGCCCAGGGCCGCGCCGTTGATGGCGGCCACCACCGGCTTGCCGAGGGTTTCCAGGCGGCGCAGCTGGCCCTTGATGCCCAGCACCATCTGATAGAAGGCATTGGCGTCGGCCTTGGTGACCTTGATCAGTTCATTGAGGTCGCCGCCGGCGAAGAAGGTCTTCTTGGCCGAGGTGATGATCACCCCGGCGATGGCGTCCTTCTCGGCTTCCAGGCGTGCGACGATCTCGCCCATGGCCTCGCGGTACAGGGCGTTCATGGTGTTGGCGCTCTGGCCAGGCATGTCCATGGTCAGGACGACGATATTGTCCTGGCCTTTCTCGTAACGGATGGCGTCTGTCATTTTTCTTCTCCGCCTCAAACCTTCTCGATAATGGTCGCGATACCCATGCCGCCGCCCACGCACAGGGTGGCCAGGCCGTAGCGCAGGTTGCGCGCCTCCAGCTCGTCCAGCAGGGTGCCGAGGATGGCGCAGCCGGTGGCGCCCAGCGGGTGGCCCATGGCGATGGAGCCGCCGTTGACGTTGACCTTCTCCTCCGCCACGCCCATGTCCTTCATGAACTTCATCACCACCGAGGCGAAGGCTTCGTTGACCTCGAACAGGTCGATGTCGGCCACGGTCAGGCCGGCCTTGGCCAAGGCCTTGCGGGTGGCCGGCGCGGGGCCGGTGAGCATGATGGTGGGGTCGGTGCTGGTCACCGCCGTGGCGACGATGCGCGCGCGCGGCTTCAGGCCCAGTTCCTTGCCCTTGGCGGCGGAGCCGATGAGCATCGCGGCGGCGCCGTCGACGATCCCGGAGCTGTTGCCCGGGGTATGCACGTGTTCGATGCGCTCGACATGGCTGTACTTGCGCAGGGCGGTGGCGTCGAAGCCCATCTGCCCCATCATCTCGAAGCTGGGCTTCAGCGCGCCGAGGCCTTCCAGGGTGGAGTCGCCACGGATGAACTCGTCATGGTCCAGCAGGACGATGCCGTTCTGGTCGGTGACCGGCACCAGGGATTTGTTGAAGGCGCCATTGCCACGGGCCTTGGCGGCCTTCTGCTGGGAGCGCAGGGCGAAGGCGTCGACGTCCGCGCGGCTGAAGCCTTCCAGGGTGGCGATCAGGTCGGCGCCGATGCCCTGGGGCACGAAGCTGGTGTGGAAGTTGGTTTCCGGGTCCATGGCCCAGGCGCCGCCGTCGGAGCCCATGGGTACACGGGACATGGACTCCACGCCGCCGGCCACCACCAGGTCCTCGAAGCCGGAGCGCACCTTCATCGCCGCCAGGTTCACGGCTTCCAGGCCCGAGGCGCAGAAACGGTTGATCTGCTGGCCGGAGACGGTCTCGTCCCAGTCGGCGACCAGGGCGGCGGTCTTGGCGATGTCGGCGCCCTGGTCGCCCACCGGGGTCACGCAGCCGAGGACGATATCGTCCACCTGGCTGGTATCCAGGTCATTGCGCTCGGCCAGGGCACGCAGCAGCCCGGCGATCAGGTTGACCGGCTTGACGCTGTGCAGAGCGCCGTCCTTCTTGCCCTTGGCGCGGGGTGTACGCACCGCGTCGAAAATGAATGCTTCGGTCATGGCGTCCTCTTGAGGCAGCTGATGGCACCGCGGGTGCCTGTTGTTCTTCTGGCTCGACCACCGGTGTCCCGGCAGGCTTTAGCTACCTTAGCGCCGTGGGCCAGGGGCTCAATGACGGAAGTGCTCACCCACATTGACCGCTGCGCTCAGACGAACGGTCAGTTGATGGCCAGTTGCCAGCCAGAGTGAAAGGGACGTGTCTGGCCTCGGGGCCGCTCGCTGGCTGCGTGCCACCTTCAATAGCCCGTCGCTTCTAGCAGCGCCCCGTTAGCTACCAACGGATATAAGCGATATGTGATGGCAGCCCTAGAGTTTGAAATGCAAGTAGCCGCAGCCGGGTTTTGCCGGGGCGGTCTTTGTCCAAAGCCACGGAGGAAGGTGGGGTTCCGGGCCGGCCGTAGGGAGTCTGGAACGACACGCCTCCAACAACAAAAAAGGCAGTTGGCCATGTTCAAGCAGCCGAAAATGCGGCAAGCGAGCCTGATCGTCTTTGCCACCACCGTCATTCTCATCCTTCCCAACCTGACCCGACTGGTCAGCTGATCCCACCACTCCACTGGTGTTCCTGTGCTGCGTACCGCCCCATGCGGTCAACGCAGCGCGGGTAGCCACCATGCCAGCAGCAGCGGAATCAGCACGAACGACAGCAGGGTCGAGCACATCACCAGGCTGGCCACGGCTTCCGGCGACCTGCCCGCACGCACCGCGAACAGGTAGTTGAACACCGCCACCGGCATGGCCGACTGCATCACCAGCACGCCCTGGGCCAGCGGCGGCAAGCCGAGTCCCAGGCCCACCAGCCAGCCCACGGCGGCGCCGCAGAGAATCCGCAGCCCGCCCAGCAGCATGCCGCTGCCCAGGTGATGCACGCGGATGCTGGCGAGCGACACGCCCAGGGTCAGCAACATGAGCGGGATGGTCATGCCCCCCAGCAGGTTGAGGGTGTTGGCCAGCCAGAGCGGCAGGTGCAGGTCCCAGATCACCAGCGGCAGGGCCAGCGCCAGGCTGATCAGGATCGGGTTGGCCAGGAGTTTCTTCGGTGAGCGTTCGCTGCCGGAAAGCAGCAGGCCGAGGCTGAAATGCCCCACCGAGAGCACCAGGAAGAAGGCCACGGCCAGCGCCAGGCCCTTCTCGCCGAAGGCATAGAGGGCGATGGGCAGGCCCATGTTGCCGGAGTTGGGGAACAGGTAGGCCGGGACCAGGATGCGCCAGTCCTGCCGGAACGCGCGGCTGAGCACGCTGCCGATCACGCCCATGGCCAGCAGCACCAGCAGGCAGGCGATGGCCAGTTGGCCGAAGGCGTGGCGGTCGATCTCGGTGCGGCTGAGGGTGGAGAGCACGAGGCAAGGTGTGCCGATGTTCAGCACCAGGCGCGCGATGAATTCGGTGGGATAGGGCTGGCCGGAACGCGCCCAGCCGTAACCCAGGCCGGCGGCTATCAGCACCGGCGCCATGACTGCGAACAACTGGGCCAGCATGGCCACTCCTCAAGGGCCGGGGACGTCCGCGAGGGGCGCCGAACAGGCTCTGGCAATGATGAAAACCCGCGATCCTAACGGCCCCGCCAGCTCCAGGCAATTGTGCTAGGTTGCCAGGACAACCCTCATGGGAGTTGCCATCATGCGTACTCTGTTTGCCGTACTCGCCTTGGCGCTCAGCCTGCCGACCGCCGCCGCTGAAACCGACCAGGCGGCCGCCGTGATCGCCATGCAGCAACCGAACGCCGTGCTGATCGACGTGCGTACCCCGCAGGAAGTGGCCGAAGGCACCATCCCCGGCTCGCGCAATATCGGCTACGAGGATATCGCCGCGCGAATCGCCGAAGTCGCCCCGGACAAGAACACCCCCATAGTGCTCTACTGCCGCAGCGGTCGCCGCTCGGGCATCGCCCAGGACAGCCTGCGGGAACTGGGCTACAAGCAGGTCATCAACGGCGGCGGCTACCTGGACCTGAAAACCGCGTTGCACAAGGACTGATAGATGCGCCAAGCGCTGCTTGCCCTGCTCTTCTGCTTGACCCCGCTCCACGCCGCCGAGCTGACCCTGGAACTGCCCGGCGGCACCCGCACCTGGGACACCGTCGCGCTGCTCGCGCACCCCAAGGCGCAGAATGTGACCATTGCCGATGATGTCTCCTACAAGAAGACCATGGCCTACCGCGCCGTGCCCCTGGCCGCACTGCTGGAAGGCGTGACGCCGGACCAGCACCTGCAGGCGGTGGCCCTGGACGGCTTCGCCGCCGAACTCGGCGCCGCGCCGCTACTGGCCACACAAGGCGCCCGCGCCTGGCTGGCCATCGAGGACCCGGACGAACCCTGGCCGCCCCTGGCCCGGGGCAAGCCCAGCGCCGGCCCTTTCTACCTGGTCTGGACCAATCCCCGCGCCGGCAATATCGGCCCGGAGCAATGGCCCTTCCAGGTGGCGCGCATCCGCTACCTGCCCGCCGTGGCGGAGCGCTTCCCCGCCCTGCTCCCGGCCGCCGATGCAGGCGCCGAGGTGCAGGCCGGCTTCGCCCAGTTCCAGAAGAACTGCCTGGCCTGCCATCGCCTCAACGGTGCCGGCGACGCCCAGTTCGGCCCCGACCTGAACATCCCCCACAACCCCACCGAATACCTGGCCGGCGATTTCCTGCCGCGCTACATCCGCGACCCGCAAAGCCTGCGGCGCTGGCCCGAAGGCAAGATGCCGGGGTTCTCGAAGGATGTGCTCAGCGATGCGGAGCTCGGACAGCTAATCGGCTACCTGCGGCATATGGCGGGGCGCAAGGTGGCGCCGTGACGGGCTGTCCTTGGCGGGACTCCATGTCGATCGGATACCCGTAGGTTGGGCCAAGCGCAGCGCGGCCCAACGATTGGGTTGTGGGCTCGGATGTTGGGCTTCGCGTCGCTCAGCCACAACCTACGGCCAGGCCTCCGTGCCATGATTGCGGCACACACAGCCCCCCTCAGACGTTGTACTCCACCGGCGGCGGCGGCAGTTCGTCGATCAGGTCCCGCAGCCCCTCGGCCCATTGCTTGCGGATGTCGGCGAAGTAGGCGTCTTCCTCCGTCACCCGATAGCCGGCCGGCAGGATCAGGCTGTCGCGGTGATAGACCAGCAGGTCCAGGGGCATGCCCACGGACAGGTTGGAGCGGATGGTGGAGTCGAACGACACCAGGGCGCAGCGCAGGCCCTCTTCCAGGCTGGTGTCGAATTCGAGATTGCGGTCGAGGATCGGCTTGCCGTACTTGCTCTCCCCCAACTGCAGGAATGGTGTGTCCTCGGTGGCCTGGATGAAGTTGCCCTGGGGATAGATGCTGTAGAGGTCCGGCGGGCTGCCGGCGATCTGCCCGCCCACCAGGAAGGAGCAGGTCAGGTCGGTGTTGCCGGCCAGCGGCGCGCCATCGCGGGCGACGACTTCGCGGATGGTCTCGGCCACCAGGGCGGTGGCGTCATAGAGCGTGGGCACGCTGTGCAGGTTCGCCACCGGACCGTCCAGGCGCTGCTTGAGCAGGTTCGCCACCGACTGCGACGTGGCCAGGTTGCCGGCGGTCTGCAGCACGATCAGCCGTTCTCCGGTGACGCCGAAGGTATAGAGCTTGCGGAAGGTGGCGATGTGGTCGATGCCCGCGTTGGTCCGCGAGTCGGAAACGAACACCAGGCCGTCGGCCAGGTGCATGGCGACGCAGTAGGTCATGCCGGTTCTCCTTGTTGAAGTTCCCCGCGTCGTGCTTCCGGCCGCCGGCCCTTCCGGGCTGGCAGTAAGCAGCGGCCGGCGCCGCGGGGAACCGTGGGGGCCTTACTGCTCCTGGACCAGCAGCAAGGGCGGCGCATCGACCTTGGCGTGCATCTGCTCGCCACCGCCGCCACGGCGCATGCCGCGCACCGGGCAGGCATCCAGGTAGTCCAGGCCCACCGCCAGCTTGAGGTGGCGTTCGGGGCGGGCCAGCTTGTTGGTCACGTCGAAGCTGTACCAGGCGTCCCCGAGCCAGGCTTCGGCCCAGGCGTGGCTGGCCAGGTTCTGGTCATTGCCCTGGTACAGGTAGCCGGACACGAAGCGCGCCGGAATCCCCAGGCTGCGGGCGCAGGCGAGGAAGGCATGGCTGTGGTCCTGGCAGACCCCGGCGCGGCCGGCGAAGGCTTCGGCGGCGGTGCTGTCGACGCCGGTCACGCCCTTCTTGAAGGGCATCTGCTCATGCAGGGCTTGCATCAGGTCGATCAGCCCGTGGCGGTCACGGCGCGCGCCACACTCGCGCGCGGCGAACTCGCGCAGGGCCTCGTCTGCCGTGGTCAGGCGGGTGAAGCGCAGGAAGGGCAAGGCCGACTGCTTGTCATGTTCGGCTTCGCGCTGCTCGTCGATCTCCACCTGGCCGCGGGCGCTGATGACGATGGACTCATGGGGCTCGTCCAGGGTCAGCACATGGAAGATGTTGCCGAAGGGGTCGATCTGCGCGCGCACCGGGCGCGGCAGGGTCAGCTGCCAGCTGAGCACATGCTGGCGCTCGCTTTCCTGGGGCGTCAGGCGCAGGTACTGGATGCTCGCGCGGACCTGGTCTTCATAGCGGTAGGTGGTGTCGTGGCGAATGGAGAGTCTCATACAGCCTCCAGATACGAGCTGTGGATGGCCCGGGCCAGTTGCCGGACCAGCAGGATGAAATCGGTGAGCCAGGTATGCAGGCCTTCGTCGAGGATCTCGCCGATGGCGGTGTAGCGCAGCCGCGCGTCCAGTTCCGCGGCCAGGCGCTGGGCCGGCCTGCCGTTGTCACCGGGCAGGCTGGCGAGGATATGGTTCAGCTCCTCCATGCAGGCGCGCAGCGAGCGCGGCACGTCGGCGCGCAGCAGGAGCAGCTCGGACACCTGGTGGGCGCCGGGCGAGCCCCGGTAGATCTCCGTGTAGGCCTCGAAGGAGGACAGCGCGCGGAGCAAGGCGCTCCACTGGTAGTAGCCACGGGCCGAGGTATCGCTCACCTCTTCCGCTTCCTCGCCGAGCATCTCGTAGCGGGCATCCAGCAGGCGCAGGGTGTTGTCGGCGCGTTCGATGAAGGTACCCAGGCGGATGAAGCGATAGGCCTCGCCACGCATGATGGTGCCGTAGGTAGCGCCACGGAACAGGTGCGAGCGCTCCTTCACCCATTCGCAGAACCGGCTGATGCCGTAGCGGCCGAGGCCCTCGTTGGCGATGCTGCGCACTTCCAGCCAGGTGGCGTTGATGTTCTCCCAGATATCGGCGGTGATCCTGCCGCGCACCGCATGGGCGTTGATCCGCGCGGCCCGCAGGCAGTTGTAGATGCTCGCCTGGTTGTCTTCGTCCAGGGCGAAGAAGTGCAGCATGCGCTCGGCATGCAGCTGGCCGTGGCGCTCGAGATAGGTTTCCAGGGTGCCGGTGATCAGGAGCGGCATGGCCAGCTCTTCCAGACCATTGCCGCGCCCGTCCTGGGGCATCAGCGACAGCGAATAGCTGACGTCCAGCATGCGCGCCAGGTTCTCCGCGCGCTCCAGGTAGCGCGACATCCAATACAGTTCGGAGGCAGTTCTGCTCAGCATGGTCAGTCTTCCACTATCCAGGTGTCCTTGGTACCGCCGCCCTGGGAGGAGTTGACCACCAGGGAGCCTTCACGCAGCGCGACGCGGGTCAGGCCGCCGGGCACCAGGCGGGTTTCCCGCCCGGAGAGCACGAAGGGCCGCAGGTCGATATGGCGCGGGGCGATGCCCTGCTCGACGAAGGTCGGGCAGGTGGACAGGCACAGGGTCGGCTGGGCGATATAGGCCTCGGGGCGTGCCTTGAGGCGCTCGCGGAATACCTCGATCTCCTTGGCGCTGGCGGCCGGCCCAACGAGCATGCCGTAGCCACCGGAGCCCTGGGTCTCCTTGACCACCAGCTCGGGCAGGTTGGCCAGCACGTGGGACAGCTCCTCGGGCTTGCGGCACTGCCAGGTGGGCACGTTCTTGAGGATCGGCTCCTCGTCCAGGTAGAAGCGGATCATGTCGCAGACATAGGGATAGATGGACTTGTCGTCCGCCACCCCGGTGCCGATGGCATTGGCCAGCACCACGTTGCCGGAGCGATAGGAGGCCAGCAGGCCGGGCACGCCGAGCATGGATTCGGGGTTGAAGGTGAGCGGGTCGAGGAAGGCGTCGTCCAGCCGGCGATAGATCACGTCCACCGGCTGCGGGCCCGAGGTGGTGCGCATGAACACCTTGTCGTCACGGACGAACAGGTCGGCGCCCTCCACCAGCTCCACGCCCATCTCGCGGGCGAGGAACGCGTGCTCGAAGTAGGCACTGTTGAAGCGTCCCGGGGTCAGCACCACCACGCGGGGGTTATCCAGCGGGCTGGAACTCTTCAGGGTGTCCAGCAGCAGGTTCGGGTAGTGGTCGATGGGGGCGACACGCTGGGCGGCGAACAGCTCGGGGAACAACCGCATCATCATCTTGCGGTCTTCCAGCATGTAGCTGACGCCGCTGGGGGTGCGCAGGTTGTCTTCCAGTACGTAGTAGGTGCCGTCGCCGTCGCGCACTAGGTCCACGCCGGCGATGTGGGCGTAGATGTCGCGGTGCAGGTCGAGCCCCTGCATGGCGATCTGGTAGCCCTCGTTGGCCAGCACCTGCTCGGCGGGAATGATCCCCGCCTTGATGATCCGCTGGTTGTGGTAGAGGTCGGCGAGGAACATGTTCAGCGCCTTGACCCGCTGGATGCAGCCCTTCTCCACCACGCGCCATTCGCTCATGGGGATGGCGCGGGGAATGGTGTCGAAGGGAATCAGCCGCTCGGTGCCCTGCTCGTCGCCGTAAAGGGTGAAGGTGATCCCCGCGCGATGAAACAGCAGGTCGGCCTCACGTCGGCGCTGGGCCAGCAGCTCCTGGGGCGTGTCCGCCAGCCAGCGTGCGAATTCCCGGTAGTGCGGACGGCATTCGCCACTCGCGTCGTACATTTCGTCATAAAAAGTGCGGGACATGCCTAACTCCTTGTCGCCACGGGCCAACTTGCAGTCGCAAGCCCCGTGCCATCGCAACAACCGTTTGCATTTCAACAACTTGCAGCACACGCACAGTCGTCACGCCCCAGTCTGGTGCAGCCCGCCACGCGTAACTGCCGACGCCGCCCTATTTGGCGGCGGTACAGGTTTGGACGGATAGCAACGGCGAGGTGTTCCCCCGCTTGCGTCCGGGGCACTGCCATCCTTGGATCAGACAGTCTAGCCCCGCCGCGCACAGCCATTAGGGCTCGATTGTTCTATACATATGTTGCGATTTGGAATTTGCCCTATAACTCGACGACCTATGCTCATGGAGCCGTCCTGTGGGCGACATAGCCGGGGTGTATTTCAAAGGGCCCGAGAGCCTTCCATAATTGCCCCAACCCAGTGCCTCCGCACCCTGCCACCGGAGGAAGACCATGCTCACCATTGGCGACAAACTGCCCGCGTTCGACCTGCTGGCGGTGGACCATGATTCGGAACACGCGCCCAACCCGGAAAACGCCTTCAAACGGGTCAACCAGGACAGTTTCCTCGGCAAATGGAAGGTGCTGTTCTTCTGGCCCAAGGATTTCACCTTCGTCTGCCCCACCGAGATCAAGGCCTTCGGCGACCTGCTGGAGCAGTTCAACGACCGCGACACGCTGCTGATCGGCGCCTCCACCGACAGCGAGTTCGTCCACCTCGCCTGGCGCCACGACAACCAGGACCTCAAGGGCCAGAGTTTTCCCTGGCTGGCCGACATCCGCCACGAGCTGGCCGATGGCCTGGGCATACTCGACCGCCATGCGGGCGTCGCCCTGCGTGCGACCTTCATCATCGATCCGCACAACGTCATCCGCCATGTCTCGGTGAACGACCTGTCGGTGGGCCGCAACCCCCAGGAAACCCTGCGCCTGCTCGACGCCCTGCTCACCGAGGAGCTCTGCCCCTGCAACTGGCACAGGGGGGAGGCGACCCTGCATATCTAGGCGAGGCTTCCTTCCTCTCTTGTAGGGGCGAATTCATTCGCCAACCGGACCGCAGGTTCGGCCCATGGCATTCAATCGGGAAACGACCTTGCCCTTGGCGAATGAATTCGGCCGTGCAACAAGCGCGGCGCCATGGTCGCCTGTGCCCTCCCAGCCCCTTCCTTGTAAGCCCGCAGGCCCCGAACTACGCTGCTGAATACCCCCGCCAACGGCATGCAGTTCCGCCGAACAGGCTCCGCACGTCATGTACAACAGGAGTCGACAATGCCTTCGCTCAAACCCGTTTTCCTCTCGTTCGGCGTCAGTTGCGCCTGCCTCATCGCCTCCGCCCAGGCCGCCGAACCGCTGAAACAGCTCGGCCAGGGGGAAGGCCAGCTCGACATCATCGCCTGGCCCGGTTACATCGAACGCGGCGAGTCCGACAAGAACTACGACTGGGTGACCCAGTTCGAGAAAGACACCGGCTGCAAGGTCAACGTGAAGACCGCCGCCACCTCCGACGAGATGGTCAGCCTGATGACCAAGGGCGGCTACGACCTGGTCACCGCCTCCGGCGACGCCTCCCTGCGCCTGGTGTTCGGCAAGCGGGTGCAGCCGATCAACATCGACCTGATCCCCAACTGGAACACCCTCGACGACCGCCTCAAGGACGCCCCCTGGCACACCGTGGGTGGCGTGCACTACGGCACCCCCTACCAATGGGGCCCGAACCTGCTGATGTACAACACCAAGCTGTACAAGCAGGCGCCGGATAGCTGGGCCGTGGTCTTCGAGCCCCAGGACCTGGCCGATGGCAAACCCAACAAGGGCCGCGTGCAGGCCTACGACGGCCCGATCTACATCGCCGACGCCGCCCTCTACCTGAAGTCCGCCAAGCCGGAACTGGGCATCCAGGACCCCTATCAACTCACCGAAGCGCAGTACGCCGCCGCCCTCGAGTTGTTGCGCCAGCAGCACCCGCTGGTGCACCGCTACTGGCACGACGCGACGGTGCAGATGAGCGACTTCAAGAATGAAGGCGTGGCCGCCTCCAGCACCTGGGGCTACATGGCCAATACCCTGAAGGCCGAAGGTCAGCCGGTGGAAACCGTGTTCCCGAAAGAAGGGGTCACCGGTTGGGCCGACACCACCATGCTGCACGTGGACGCCAAGCACCCCAACTGCGCCTACAAGTGGATGAACTGGTCCCTGCAACCCAAGGTCCAGGGTGACCTGGCCGCCTGGTTCGGCTCCCTGCCCGTGGTCGCCAAGGGCTGCACCAGCAGCGAACTCCTCGGCCCCGGCGGTTGCGCCACCAACGGCTACGACCAGTTCGACAAGATCGCCTTCTGGAAAACCCCGGACGCCCAGGGTGGCAAGTTCGTGCCCTACAGCCGATGGACCCAGGACTACATATCCATCATGGGCGGACGCTGAGTAATCACTCAGCCCGCTGCTGCGCGTGCCTGATCCGCACTCGGGCAGTGCTCGGAATCCTCACGTACGTCCGTACGCTCCGGTTCCTGCGCGCTGGCCGAGCACAGCTGAGGCCCGCTCGCGACGTGGGCTGAGCGATTACCGCCGAAGACATCCCTGGAGCCCTGCATGACCACAGCCGTCCAGTTCACCGATGTCTGCCGCCATTACGGCGATGTGAAGGCGGTCGACCGGGTGTCCATCGAGATCAGGGACGGCGAGTTCTTCTCCATGCTCGGGCCGTCGGGCTCGGGCAAGACCACCTGCCTGCGCCTGATCGCCGGTTTCGAGCAACCCACCTCGGGTTCCATCCGCATCCACGGCGAGGAGGCCGCCGGCCTGCCGCCCTACGAGCGCGACGTGAACACCGTGTTCCAGGACTACGCCCTGTTCCCCCACATGAACGTGCGCGACAACGTCGCCTACGGCCTGAAGGTGAAGGGCGTGGCCAAGGGCGAGCGCCTGTCCCGCGCCGAGGAGGCCTTGGGGATGGTCGCCCTGCCCGGCTATGGCGAGCGTAAGCCGGCGCAGCTCTCCGGTGGCCAGCGCCAGCGCGTAGCCCTGGCCCGCGCCCTGATCAACCGCCCGCGCGTGCTGCTGCTGGACGAACCCCTGGGAGCACTGGACCTCAAGCTGCGCGAGCAGATGCAGGTGGAGCTGAAGAAACTGCAACGCCAGCTGGGCATCACCTTCATCTTCGTCACCCACGACCAGGGCGAAGCGCTGTCCATGTCCGACCGCGTGGCGGTGTTCAACAAGGGCCGCATCGAACAGGTGGACAGCCCGCAGAACCTCTACCGCAAGCCGCTCACCCGCTTCGTCGCCGAGTTCGTCGGCACCGCCAACGTCCTCCACGGCGACCTCGCCCAGCGCCTCACCGGCAGCGGCGGCGCGTTCTCCCTGCGCCCGGAACATGTGCGCTTCGGCAGTGCCGGCAACGGCGAGTTGCAGGTCAGCGGCACGGTGCACGACGTGCAGTACCTGGGCGCCAGCAGCCGCTACGAACTCAACCTGGATGGAGGTGGACGCCTGGCGCTGAGCCTGCCCAACGGCGAAGAAGCGGACAGCGCACGCCCTCAACCCGGCCAGCAGGTGCAGGCCTGCTGGGCCCGCAGCGCGATGGTCGCGCTCAGCGAGTAGGCCATGAGCGCCGTCGTCGCCAGCCACCAGAGCGGACCACTGCGCGGGTTGTCCAACCTGCTCTACCGGCGTTCCACCCTCTACCTGCTGTTGCTGCTGACTCCACCGCTCCTGTGGTTCGGCGTGGTCTACGTGGGCTCACTGTTCGCCCTGCTCTGGCAGAGTTTCTACACCTTCGACGATTTCACCATGGCGGTGTCGACGGACCTGACCCTGGCCAACTACGCCGCCCTGTTCAACCCGGCCAACTACGACATCATCCTGCGCACCCTGACCATGGCCGTCGCCGTGAGCCTGGCCAGCGCGGTGCTGGCCTTCCCCATCGCCTACTACATGGCGCGCTTCGCCTCCCCACGGGAAAAGGCCTTCTTCTATATCGCGGTGATGCTGCCCATGTGGGCCAGCTACATCGTCAAGGCCTATGCCTGGACGGTGATCCTGGCCAAGGGCGGCATGTTCTACTGGCTGATCCAGCAACTGCACCTGGAGGGCCTGCTGGGCAGTGTGCTGACCATTCCCGGCGTGGGCGGCAACACCCTGTCCACGTCCCACCTCGGGCGCTTCCTGGTGTTCACCTACATCTGGCTGCCATTCATGATCCTGCCGATCCAGGCCTCCCTGGAGCGCCTGCCACCATCCCTGCTGCAGGCCTCGGCCGACCTCGGCGCCCGGCCGCGGCAGACCTTCGCCCAGGTGATCCTGCCGCTGGCCTTCCCCGGTGTGGTGGCCGGCTCCATCTTCACCTTCAGCCTGACCCTGGGGGACTTCATCATCCCGCAGCTGGTGGGCCCCAGCGGCCTGTTCATCGGCACCATGGTCTACGTGCAGCAGGGCTCGGTGGGCAATATCCCGCTGGCGGCGGCCTTCACCCTGGTGCCCATCGTGCTGATCGCCATCTACCTGTCCATCGCCAAACGGCTGGGGGCCTTCGATGCACTCTGAGCAAGCCTCCTGGGGCCTGCGCCTGGCGGCCTGGGGTGGGCTGGTGTTCCTGCACTTCCCGATCCTGGTGATCCTGCTCTACGCCTTCAACACCGAGGAGTCGGCCTACAGCTTCCCGCTCAGGGGCTTCACCCTGGAATGGTTCGCCGTGGTCGCCGGCCGCGAAGACGTGCTGCAAGCCATCATCCTGTCAGTGAAGGTGGCCTGCCTGGCCACGGCTCTCGCCATGGTCCTCGGCACCCTGGCGGCGGCCGCGCTGTACCGGCGCGACTTCTTCGGCAAGGAGAGCATCACCCTGATGCTGATCCTGCCCATCGCCCTGCCCGGCATCATCACCGGCATCGCCCTGCTCTCGGCGTTCAAGAGCCTGGGTATCGAGCCGGGCATCTTCACCATAGTGGTGGGCCACGCGACCTTCTGCGTGGTGATCGTCTACAACAACGTGATCGCGCGGTTCCGCCGCACCTCCCACAGCCTGATCGAAGCCTCCATGGACCTGGGCGCTGACGGCTGGCAGACCTTCCGCTACATCATCCTGCCGAACATCGCCACCGCCCTGCTGGCCGGCGGAATGCTGGCCTTCGCGCTGTCGTTCGACGAGATCATCGTCACCACCTTCACCGCCGGCCACGAACAGACCCTGCCCCTCTGGCTGCTCAGCCAGCTCAGCCGCCCACGGGACGTCCCGGTGACCAACGTGGTGGCCCTGCTGGTGATGCTCGCCACCATGCTGCCCATCCTCGGCGCCTACTACCTGACCCGCGGGACCGAGACGGTGGCGGGGGGTGGGAAGTGAACACACCTGCATGCCCTCTCCCGGCTTTGCTCCCCTCTCCCTCCGGGAGAGGGGCCGAGGGCGGGCCGCGATCGGATGAGGGTAGTCCGAGCCGCACCCAACTTCCCTCACCCCAACCCCTCTCCCAGGGGGAGAGGGGCTAGAACGCACGAGGACCTGTTCCATGCAAACCAAGCTGCTGATCAACGGCCAGTTCGCCGCCGGCGAAGGCGAGCCCCTGGACGTACTGAATCCCGCCACCGGCGAGGTGCTGGTGGAAATCCCCGAAGCCAGCGAAGCCCAGGTGGACGCCGCCGTGCGTGGTGCCGATGCCGCCTTCGAGGGTTGGGCGCGGACCTCCCCCCGCGATCGCGCCACCCTGCTGCTGAAGCTGGCCGACCTGATCGAAGGCCACGCCGAAGAACTGGCGAGGCTCGAGTCGGACAACTGCGGCAAGCCCTACGCCTGCGCCCTGAACGACGAGATCCCGGCCGTCGCCGATGTGTTCCGCTTCTTCGCCGGCGCCAGCCGCTGCCTCACCGGCTCCGCCGCCGGCGAGTACCTGCCCGGCTTCACCTCGATGATCCGCCGCGACCCGGTGGGGGTGATCGCCTCCATCGCGCCCTGGAACTACCCGCTGATGATGGCCGCCTGGAAGCTCGGCCCGGCGCTGGCCGCGGGCAATACCGTGGTGCTCAAGCCCTCGGAGCAGACACCGCTGACCGCCTTGCGCCTGGCCGAATTCATCAATGAGCTGTTGCCGCCTGGGGTGGTGAACATCGTCCTTGGTCGCGGCCCCACCGTGGGCAGCCCGCTGGTGTCGCACCCGCTGGTGCGCATGGTGTCGCTGACCGGCTCGGTGGGCACGGGCAAGGCGATCATCCGCAGCGCCGCCGACAGCGTGAAGCGCACCCACATGGAACTGGGCGGCAAGGCCCCGGTGCTGGTCTTCGATGATGCCGACCTCGCCGACGTGGTGGCCGGTATCCGTACCTTCGGCTTCTACAATGCCGGGCAGGACTGTACAGCCGCCTGCCGCATCTACGCCGGCAAGAAGATCTACGACAACTTCGTCGCCGACCTGGCCAGTGCCGTGTCCAGCCTCAAGACCGGCCTGCAGAACGACCCGGCCACCGAGCTCGGCCCGCTGATCACCCAGAGCCAGCGCGAGCGGGTGGCCGCGTTCGTCGACCGCGCCCGCGCCCAGCCCCATATCCAGATCGCCACCGGCGGCAATCCCGTGGCCGGCAACGGCTTCTTCTACCAACCCACGGTGGTGGCCCACGCCGGGCAGGACGACGAGATAGTGCGACGGGAAGTCTTCGGCCCGGTGGTGACCGTCACGCCATTCAGCGACGTGGACGAGGCGGTGCGCTGGGCCAACGACTCCGACTACGGCCTGGCCTCATCGGTCTGGACCCGCGACGTGGGCCGCGCCGCCGCGGTGGCCTCGCGCCTGCAGTACGGCTGCACCTGGATCAACACCCACTTCATGCTCACCAACGAGATGCCCCACGGCGGCTTCAAGCAGTCCGGCTATGGCAAGGACCTCTCCATGTACGGCCTGGAGGACTACACCGTGGTGCGGCATGTGATGATCAAGCATTAGCAGCCAAGCGCAGGAACCCCTTGTGGGGGCGAATTCATTCGCCAAGCAGGTCGAAGGTCTGCCAAGGAGATCTGCAGGGGGCAGCTGCGCTGCCCTTTGCGAATGAATTCGCACCCACAGAGAAGGCGTCCCCGCAACCGCACTAACCGAACGCCAGGTCCAGCCAGCGCCGGTAGAAGCCTTCCGCCACCTGGTTCAGGTCCGCCACCTTGGCCGGCAGGTCGGTGAGCATGCGGGTCTTCGACTGCTGGCTGGCCTGGGTCTCGTCCAGCAGATGGCCCCAGTCGGTGAGCCAGCTGCGCACCAGTTCCTCGGTCATTTCCGGGTGGCCTTGCAGGGCCAGCAACTTGTCGCCCCAGGAGAACCCCTGGTTGGGGCACCAGGGGCTGTCCATCAGCCACTGGGCGCCTTCGGGCAGGTCGAAGGTATCGCTGTGCCACTGGTAGATGGAGAACTCCCGAGGCAAGTGCGCCAGCCAGGGGTTGTCGCTGGCCTGGGCGCGCTTTTCCAGCGGCTGCCAGCCGATTTCGGTGTAGGGCATGCGATGCACGGCGGCACCGAGGGCGCGGGCCAGCAGTTGCCCGCCCAGGCAGTGGCCGATCAGGGGCACATCGCGCGCGATGAAGTGCCGCAGCGCGGCGATTTCCTCGCCTATCCAGGGCAATGGGTCATTCACGCTCATGGGCCCGCCCATGATGGCCACGGCCTTCGGCCGGTCCAGGTCGTAGCCGTCCAGTTCGCCCTGGTCGGCACGCAATACGGTGAAGTCGCGATGCTCGCGGTCCAGCACGGCGGCCAGGTGGCCGGGCGAGCAGAAGTCCGCGTGGACAAGAATCAGGATATCGGTCATGGGGTCCCCTCCGTTGACGGAGTCTGAGGCAAAGGCCATGCCGTGGTCGAGTAAAGGAAGTCTATGAGTTTGCGGGGAATAGGCGCGCCAGAGGGCGGAGGGAAAAGCAGCCGGAGAATTGTCCGGTTTGCCCGATTCGCAGCGGCGGGGCCGCCACGAACCGGGAGGGTTTCAAGGATGGCTGGCAGGCACTTCCTGGGTCACGCCCCAGCCATCGAGCACACCACCGAGGGGGACCACCAGGGCCTCCAGGTCGTGCTCGAAATCACCGATTCCCACATGGGTGGCATACATCACCTTGCTTACCTGCAGGTGCCAGGCCCCATCGGAGCGCACCGATACCTGTGCATTCAAGGACTCACCCCGAAAATTTTTCGCCGCCAGTCGCGCCCGGTCCTCGTCGGGGAAGATGGCGTAGAACTCGATCGGATGGACACGGGCAAAATCGAAACCGCCCTCTTTCATGCGGCGCAACAGGTTGCTGCTGACATCATCGTGGAAGGCTGTGCTCATGAAACGACCTCCTCTTAGCGATGGATGAGAGTTCCGCTTTTTCCGCTTATTCCGAGAAGCCGCTGGATCCGGCTTCGCGACACCGTGCGGTGCCGCCCCGGGGCCGGCCCTGCAGACACAGCGCCAGACCCTGGCCAGGCCCCGCGCGGACCCAGCCACTGACTCACTCAACGAGTGAACTTTTTCAGCTTTCATTCAGCAGGGTAGCGCCACCACGCCGGGTCTGCCGGAAAGCTAGACAAATAGTAATAAAAGTAGCGACAAGCGGTGCCCGTGCGAAATCCGCCCAGGCATTTGCCTCTTCGCCCCTCTTACTGCCCCACTAGCAAGACCGCGCCCGGCGTTCAGGCCCCGCTGAGGAGCTTCATGATGCCCCGGTTGACCCAGGCCGGGGACAACTGCCCCGCCCCGTACATCAGCCGGAACAGCCAGCTCACCGGCCGGTGCACCGCCGCCCCCCGTGCTTGCCGCCAGGCCGCCTGGGCGATGTCCTCGGCGTTCAGGTTCACCCCCAGGCGACGCAGCACCGGTGGCTCGAAGCGCTGGCTGCTGACCATGGGGGTGCGCACGAACGGCGGCATCAGGTCGCCGACGCGGATGCCATGGTGGCGCCACTCGAGCTCCAGGGCCTCGGTGAAACCCCGCACCGCGAACTTGGACGCCGAGTAACTGGCCATGTGCGGCGTGCCGTACACGCCCGAGGCCGAGCCCATGCTGATCACCTGGGCGCCACGGGTAGCCTTGAGGTAGGGGAAGGCCGCATGGGTCACCTGCACCAGCCCCAGCACGTTGATGTTGAGAATGCGCGCGTGCTCGGCCATGTCGATCTCCTCGAAATGACCGAAACGCAGTACCCCCGCGCAATTGAACAGTAGCCGCAACTGGCCGTCGTAGATGGAGCAGAAGTCCGCCAGCGCCGCCTCCACCGCCGCCAGGTCGGTGACATCCAGCGCCCGCTGCCAGACGCCGCCCAGGGCCTGCGCCTGGGTCGCCAGGGCCTCGGCGTCGCGGTCGATCAGCCCCACCTGCCAGCCACGCTCATGGAATAGCCGGGCGGTGGCCGCGCCGATGCCGGAAGCGGCACCGGTAATCAGGATGTTGTTCATCTCAGGCGTCCTCTTCCACATGCTTGCAGATGAAGTCCGCGGCACTGGCCAGGGCCTGGTCGGCGGTACGCAGCACGCCGGTGTGCGCCTGGAACACGTGCCAGAGGCCCGGATAGCGCTCCAGGCGCACCCAGCCACCCGCCGCACGCACGCGCTCGGCGAGGCGCAGGCTGTCGTCGCGAAGGATCTCGTCCTCGGCCACCTGCACCAGCATCGGCGCCAACCCGGCCAGATCGGCGAACAGCGGTGACAGCGCCGGATCGCGGCGATCCAGGCCGGGCGGGCAATAGAGGTCCATGGCCTGCTCCACCCAGGCCGGATGGATCAGCGGGTCGCCCGCTGGCGGATTGTGCTGCGCCGTGCCGCTGAGGTCGGTGGCGGGCGAGAAGCAGATCAGCCCGGCGGGCTGCGGCAAACCCAGGCGGCGGATCTGCAGGGCGGTCACCAGGCTCAGGTTGCCGCCGGCCGAATCGCCGCCGATCACCAGGCGCGACGCCGGATAGCCCGCCTCCAGCAGCGCCTGGTAGGCGGCCACGGCATCGTCGCGGCCGGCGGGAAAGGGATGCTCCGGGGCCAGCCGGTAATCCAGGGCGCACACCGCTACCCCGGCGCGCTTGGCCAGGCTGGCGGTGATGGCCCGGTGGGTGGCCGGCGAGCCGGTGATGAAGGCGCCGCCATGCAGGTAGAGCACCACCACATGGCTGCCCCCCTCGGGCCGGTGCCATTCGCAGGGTCGTCCGCCGATCTGGCCGCCTTCGCGCAGCACGCCCCGGGGCGCCAGGGTGCTGGCGGTGAGCCCGCGCAGCACCAGCCGTTGCAGGCCCACCGGCAACGGTGGCCGCATCAGGCCACGGAACAGCAGGCGAAGGGCACCGCGCAGGGTCGCGCGCAGCACCGGCTGGCCGGGCTCGGGGGCGGTGAACTCAACGGGTGCATTCATAGTGCGCTAGCTCCAGGCGGCGGGTCTGTTGGCGGTAACGGAAGGTGAAGCCCGGCCAGTTGTTGGTGTTGCGGCCGTCGGCGGTCTTGTACCAGCTGTGGCAACCCTGCTCCCAGATGGTATGGCGCACGTCCTTTTGCAGGCGCTGGTTGAAGTGGCGCTGCACCTCGGGCTTGAGGTCGAGGTAGCGCAGGCCGTCCAGCGCGCGGATGCCATCCAGCACATAGGGGAACTGGCTCTCCAGCATGTAGAGGATGGAGTTGTGCCCCAGGTTGGTGTTGGGCCCGTAGAGGATGAACAGGTTGGGGAAACCGCTGACGCTGACGCCCAGGTAGGCTTCGGCCCCCTCGCGCCAGGCATCGTTCAACTCACGCCCGCCGAGCCCGCGGATGCTCATGGGGGCCAGGAAGTCCGTCGCGGCGAAGCCGGTGCCGAGGATGATGGCGTCCACCTCATGCCGCTGGCCGTCCTGGGTCACCACGGCGTTCGCGGTGACTTCGCGTATGGCCTGGTCCATCACCGTCACATTCGGCCGGGCCAGGGCCGGGTAGAAGTCGTTGGAGATCAGGATGCGCTTGCAACCCATCGGGTAGTCCGGCAGCAGACGCCGACGCAGCGCCGGGTCGGCGATGCCACGGGCCAGGTGCAGGCGAAAGCGCAACTGCATCATCTTCATCAGCGGCGGGAACACCGAGAACGCCAGGACCCGCGATTCGTGCTGGATGTACTTGAGCACCCGGTCGACCTTCTGCAGCCAGGGCAGGCGCCGCAACAGCGCCAGCTCCCAGGCGCGGTAGGCGCGGTCCGGCTTGGGGATCACATAGGCCGCCGAGCGCTGGAACAGCGTGAGCCGGGCCACCTTCGGAGCGATCTGCGGGACGAACTGGATGGCGCTGGCGCCCGTGCCGATCACCGCCACCCGCTTGCCTTCCAGCGGGTAGTCGTGGTTCCAGCGGGCCGAATGGAACAGCTCGCCCTTGAACTCGTCCAACCCGGGGATGCGCGGCCAGGCCGGCCGATTCAACTGGCCACAGGCACTGACCAGCGCCTTGCTGGAGAAGTGCTCGCCGCTGCGGGTATGCACCTGCCAGGTGCCGCTGGCGGCATCGAACTCGGCCCCCGCCACTTCGCAGTCGAAACGGATGTGCCGACGCAGGCCGTACTTGTCCGCGCAGTGGCGCTGGTAGGCGAAGATCTCCGCCTGGGGCGCGTACTTGCGCGACCAGTCGGCCTTGGGCTCGAAGGAAAAGGAATAGAGGTGCGAGGGCACGTCGCAGGCCGCGCCGGGGTAGCTGTTGTCGCGCCAGGTGCCACCGACGTCGCTGCCCTTCTCGAGGATCAGGAAGTCGTGGATACCGGACTTCTGCAACTGAATGGCCAGGCCCAGGCCGCCGAACCCGGCACCGATGATCAGCACCTGCAGGGGCGCCGACCGCTGGGGATTGTTATGCATTGTTATCTCCCGCCTCGTGACGGGAGATGCTAGCCCGCCTTTGCCCGAACGAGAATGACGTCGCGAGCCACGGAGGTGGGAAATTGGGACACAAGTACCACTGTCGACGAATAAGCTGTCCCCGTGGGCGCGCGATCAACGCCCCACGGGTGAAGGCGCAGCCCGGCTCAGCGACCGGCGCGCGACTCGCGGATGTAGAAGCGCGCCTTCTCGGCCTTGCTGGTACAGCCCTCGAAGCCTTCGAACTGCTGCTCGGTCTTGGCGGCGGTGAGCAGGCTCAGGGCCTTGGAGTAGCTGACCGCGCCGGAAAAGCCCTCCGCCTTGGCCATGTCCAGTTCCTTCCAGGCCGCGTCGAGTTCCGTGGCGCAACTATCGCGATAGGCCGTCTTGGCGGCGCAACCGGCAAGCAACAAGGCGATCAGGGGCAGGCTGATCCAGGCTTTCATGGATAAAACTCCTTTGTTGAAGATCGACTGAGTCTAGTGCCTGGTCAGACGCTTCGACACCCGGAAGATTCAATGTCGTGGACTGCTTGGCAAGTGCCTGCCGCCGGGGCTCGAAAGCCGCGCCGCGCACCCTGGCGCGGGCCAGGTCACGAGCGTATCGTCAACGCATCCTAGGTGGGGGAATTGCCCATGAGCAAACGCGTGGCATTGGTACTGGGATCGGGGGGCGCGCGTGGCTACGCGCATATCGGGGTAATCGAGGAAATCGAGGCGCGCGGCTACGAGATCGCCTGTATAGCGGGCTGTTCCATGGGCGCGGTGGTGGGCGGCATCTACGCCGCCGGCAAGCTCCGGCATTACCGCGAATGGACCGAGAGCCTGGACTATCTCGACGTGCTGCGCCTGCTGGATGTGAGCTTTCGCCTCGGCGCCATCCGTGGCGAAAAGGTCTTCGGGCGCATCCGCGAGATAGTCGGCGAGATCAACATCGAAGACCTCTCCATTCCCTACACGGCGGTCGCCACCGACCTCACCAACCAGCAGGAAATCTGGTTCCAGGAGGGTTGCCTGCACCAGGCCATGCGCGCGTCGGCGGCCATTCCCAGCCTGTTCACCCCGGTGGTCCAGGGCAGCCGCATGCTGGTGGACGGCGGTCTGCTCAATCCGCTGCCGATCATTCCGGTGGTGTCCCGGCACTGCGACCTGATCATCGCGGTCAACCTCAACGCCACCACCCCACGGGAATACCAGTTGCCGGTGATCGAACGCCCACCGGCGATCAAGAGCCGCGTCGACCTGCTGATGGCCTCCCTGCATTCGCGGCTGCCCTTCCTCAAGCGCAGCGGCTTCGAGGCCCACGATGTGCTCGATCCGGAGAGCCTGCCCGGCGGCAACCCCTGGCTGGAAGACGCGGCCCCGCAGATGCAGCAGCCGGCCGCCGCACCGCAAGCCGACGGCGCGCCCAAGTCCGCCAGCGGCTCGGAAGTGATCGCCAGCATCGGCCCCGCCTCGCTTCTGGACCTGGTGAACCAGAGCTTCGAGGTGATGCAGACCTCCCTCGCCCAGTACAAGATCGCCGGCTACCCGCCGGACATCCTGATCAACGTGCCCAAGCGCGTGTGCCGCTTCTTCGAGTTCTACAAGGCGCCGGAGTTGATCCAGCTGGGCCGGCAGATCGCACGGGAAACCATGGAAAGGTACGAGCAGGGCAACTGATCGGGATGCTTGGCCCGCTCTGCTTAGGGGCGAATTCATTCGCCAAGGGTGGCGCAGCCGACCCACGCACGCTCCCGGCCAAACCTGCGGTCCGGTTGGCGAATAAATTCGCCCCTACAAGTGTGCTTCGGTAGCCCGGATTTCATCCGGGCTACCGATCTCGCGAACGTTAGCGCTCGGGCTGTTCGCGAGCAGAGCTCGCTCCTACGGGATAGCGTCTCCCACCTAGAAAATCGACCAGTCGATCCGCTCGGAGAGTTTCTCCAGTGCCGCCATGCCGGCCAGCGAGTTGCCGGCCGGGTTGAGCTCCGGCGACCAGACGCAGACGCTGAAGCGCCCCGGCACCACCGCGACTATGCCGCCCCCTACCCCGCTCTTGCCCGGCAGGCCGACGCGGTAGGCGAAGTTGCCGGCTTCGTCGTAGAGCCCGCTGGTGGCCATGATGGCGTTCACCTGCTTGGCCTGGCGTGGCGTCAGCACCCGCTCGCCGCTGTGAGGGCTGACCCCGTCGTTGGCCAGGAAGCTGAAGGCCAGGGCCAGGTCGGCGCAGCTCATGCGGATGGCGCAGTGGTGGAAGTAGCTGTGCAGCACCGCTTCCACGTCGTTGTGGAAGTTGCCGAAGGACTGCATCAGGTAGGCCATGGCGGCGTTGCGCGCGCGGTGCTGGTATTCGGAGCGGGCCACCACCTCGTCCGAGACCAGCAGGCGGTTGCCCGACAGGCGCCGCACGAAATCGCGCATGGACAACGACGGCGCGGCGAAGCGCGACTCGTTGATGTCGCAGATCACCAGGGCGCCGGCATTGATGAAGGGGTTGCGCGGCACGCCACGCTCGAACTCCAGCTGCACCAGGGAATTGAACGGCTGGCCCGACGGCTCATGGCCCAGGCGTTCCCAGATGCCCTCGCCCGAATGCTGGATGGCCTGCACCAGGCTGAAGACCTTGGAGATGCTCTGGATGGAAAACGGCGTCAGGCCATCCCCGGCGTAGTACAGCTCGCCGTCGTTGCTGTAGACGGCAATCCCGAGCTGGTCGGGGCTGACGCAGGCGAGCGCGGGGATATAGCTGGCGACCTTGCCCTGTCCAATCAGCGGGCGGATCTCGTCGAGGATTTCATTCAACAGCTGCTGCATGCCGGTTCTTCCATTGGGTGGCGCCATCGCGCCCGTGCAGCACTGGACGCTCGCCGCCTGCCCCGTGGCACAGGGCGATCAGTTCTCTTTCAGACGATAGCCAACGCCGGCCTCGGTGACGATGTATCGCGGGTCGGCCGGGTCGTCGCCGAGCTTCTGCCGCAGGTGCCCCACCACCACCCGCAGGTAGTGGCTGTCCTCGACATGGGTGGGGCCCCAGATGTCCTTGAGCAGTTGCTGCTGGGTCACCACCCGGCCGAGGTGGCGGGCCAGTTGCGCGAGCACCGCGTACTCCTTGCGGGTGAGCTGCACCTCCTCTCCGCCCAGGGTCACCCGGCGGTAGGCGAAATCCAGCTGCAACGGACCGCTGGCGACGCTGGCCTGTTGCTGTTCGCCGGGCCCGGCCTGGCGCAGCATCACCCGTACCCGGGCGAGGAACTCCTGGATGCCGAAAGGCTTGGTCACGTAGTCGTTGGCGCCGCCGTCCAGGGCCAACACCTTCTCGCCCTCGCTGGCGCGCACCGAGAGCACCAGCACGGGCACCTGGGACCACTCGCGCAGCTCGCGGAGCACCTCCTGGCCGTCCATGTCCGGCAGGCCGAGGTCGAGCACCAGCAGGTCGGGCTTGGCCAGCGCGGCCTGTTCCAGGCCCTCGCGGCCGTTGGCGCCCTCCAGCACCCGGTAGCCCTGGGCCGCCAGGCTGATGCGCAGGAACTTGCGGATCTGCGCTTCGTCGTCGATGACCAGGATGGTCGGTTGGTTGGATGTCATGGTTGGTTCTTCAAACTCATTGCAGGGAGGGGCTTCTCTGTAGGGGCGAATTCATTCGCCAACCGAACCGCAGGTTCGGCCCTCGATGCCTCTGGGGCCGCTTCGCGTCCCTTGGCGAATGAATTCGCCCCTACGATGTTTCATTCGGCCGAATGCGCTCATTCTTCCTCCAACTGCGGCTGCGGATGCAACGGCAGGTGCAGGGTCAGGGTGGCGCCGCGGTGGTCCAGGCCTTCGCCCACGGTCACACGGCCGCCGTGGGCGCCGACCATGCCCTGGCAGATGGCCAGGCCGAGGCCCGTGCCCTGCCCGCCCCGGTCGCCACGGGCGGCGGTGTAGAACATGTCGAAGATCCGCTCGCGCTCATCCGGCGGAATGCCCGGCCCCTGGTCGGCAACGGAGAAACGCAGCTCGGCCTCGTCGGCCTCCACCGCCACCCGCAGGCGGCCGCCACTGGGGGAGAAGCGCGCGGCGTTCTCCAGCACGTTGACCAGCGCCTGCTCGATCAGCGCGGCATGCACATAGAGCAGCGGCAGTTGTTCCGGCACCCCGGTTTCCACCTGCAACGGCGCCAGCACCGGGCGCAAGCGCTGCAGGGCGCTGGCGACTATGTCCACCGGCGCCACCCAGTCGCGGGCGAGCTTGAGCCCGCCGTGGCCCAGGCGGGTCATGTCCAGCAGGTTCTGGATATAGCGATCGAGCCGCTCGGCTTCATCGCGAGTGCCCTCCAGCAACTCGCGGCGATCGTCCATGGGAATGGCTTCGCCCAGGGAAAGCAGACTGTCGATGGAGCCACGCATGGCGGTGAGCGGCGTACGCAGGTCATGGGAGACGGACGCCAGCAGCGCGCTGCGCAGTTGTTCGGTTTCCCCATGCAGGCGCGCCGCTTCCAGCTCTTCGGCCAGCTGGGCGCGGGCCAGGGCCTGGGCCAGCGGCTGGCCGAGGGCGGCGATCAACCGGCGACGGCCCACCGGCAACGGCGCCTCGTCACGGGGGCTGACCCCCAGCAGTACCAGCGGCCCCTCCTCTCCCGACAGCGGCAGCCACCACCAGCGGCCGCCCGGCAGTGTATCGGTGCCCAGGCCGGCCGGCTGGTCATGCTGCCAGGACCACTCCGCCGCCGCGCGTTCCTGGTCGGCCAGCAGGCGCTGGGCGCCCGCCTCCACCTTCCACACGCCATCGCGGCCACGGGACAGCAGGCAGACCTCCACGTCGCGCCAGGTCTCGAACTGCTGCACGGCGACATTGAGCACAGCCTGGCGGTCGGTAGCGGCGGTGAGCTTGCGCGACAGATCGAGCAGCGCGGTGGTTTCCGACTGGGTATCGCGCAGGGCGTCCAACTGGCGACGCTGACGCGAAGCAAGGTTACCGGTGAGCCCGGCCATCAGCAGGAAGAACAGCAGGGTCAGCACGTCTTCCTGGCGCGCGATGGTCAGCGAGAAGGTCGGCGGGATGAACAGGAAGTCATAGGCGATGAACGATAATCCGGCGCAGAGCAGTGCCGGCCCCAGGCTGCTGCGCACCGCCACCAGCAACACGGCGGCGAGGAACACCAGGGAGATGTTCGGCAACTCCAGGGTATGGGCCACCGCCCAGGCAACCAGGCTGGCGGTGATCGCCGCCACTACCGCCAGGCCGTAGTCCAGCAGGCGGGTGTGGTGAGTGGCCCTGGGGCTGGGCGGACGTCGGTCGACCTCGGTGTCCAGCACGCTCACTTCCAGGCCTTCGCCCAGGCGCAGCAGGCGTTCGGCCAGGCCTCGTCCCAGCAGGCGCCGGCGCAGGCGCTGACGGCTGCGGCCCACCAGCAGCAGGCTGGCGCGTCGCTCGGCTGCGTGCTGCACCAGCCCCTTGGCCACGGACTCGCCACGCAAGGTCACCACCTCGCCGCCCAGGCGCTCGGCCAGTTGCTGGGCGCCTTGCAGGCGCGAGCGGACTTCCTCGGAACGGGCACCTCCGGTGTCCACATAAACCACCGACCAGGGCAGGTGGCGTCGTTCGGCCACCCGGCTGGCATGGCGCACCAGCCGTTCGGCCTGGTGGTCGCCATCGATTCCCACCAGCAGCCGGCCACGCACGGCGGGGGCTTCCAGGCCGCGCTGGCGGTAACGCCGGTTGAGGTCGGCATCCACCCGCGCGGCGGCGGTCTGCATGGCCAGCTCGCGCAGGGCGGTGAGGTTGGTCTGGGAGAAGAAGGCGTCGATGGCCGCACGGGCCTGTTCGGGCACATAGACCTTGCCCTCGCGCAGGCGCTCCAGCAGCTCCCGGGGCGGCAGGTCGATCAGGAGGATCTCGTCGGCCTCCTGCAGCACCCAGTCCGGCAGGGTCTCGCGCACCTGCACGCCGGTGATGTCGTGGACCTGGTCGTTGAGGGCTTCCAGGTGCTGGACGTTGACCGTGGTGTAGACGTCGACGCCGGCGTCGAGCAGCTCCTCGACGTCCTGCCAGCGTTTGGCGTGGCGGCTGCCGGGGGCGTTGGTATGGGCCAGCTCGTCCACCAGCACCAGCTTCGGCGGCTGGGCGAGGATGCCGTCCAGGTCCATCTCGGTGAGGGCCATGCCGCGATAATCGAAACGCCGCAGCGGTTGCTGCGGCAGTCCGGCGAGCATGGCCTCGGTTTCCGCCCGGCCGTGGGTTTCCACCACCCCGGCGCGCAGGTCGACGCCCTGGCGCAGTTGCGCCTGGGCGGCCTGGAGCATGGCGTAGGTCTTGCCCACGCCCGGTGCCGCGCCGAGGAAGACCTTCAACCGGCCGCGCCCGCCTTGGGGCATGTCCGCCAGAAGCGCGTCGGCACGCCGGGTATCACTCATCGAGTCATCTCATTCAATGCCGTGTTCAGGGCCAGCACATTGACCACCGCCGGCCCTACGAGAGGTCGCTCGGTGCTCTGCTCCACCAGGCGCACCAGGCCCTCGGCCGGCAGCCCGCGTTCAGCGGCGATGCGCGGGATCTGGTAGCGCGCGGCGGCCGGCGGCAGGTGCGGGTCGAGGCCGCTGCCGGAGGTGGTCACCAGGGCCATGGGCACCGGGCCGCGACCTTCGGTGGCCAGGCGATGGGCTTCCTTGTTGATGCGCTCGGCCAGGGCCGGGTTACTCGGTGCCAGGTTGCTGGCGCCGCTGGCCACGGTGGCGAAGCTCGCGACCGAGGGGCGCGGCTGGAACCATTCGGGGCCTTCGAAGTTCTGTGCCAGCAGGGCGCTGCCACGCACCTCGCCCTTGGCATCGTGCACCAGGCTGCCGTTGGCCTGCTCGGGGAAGGCCAGTTGGGCGATGCCGGTAACGGTCAGGGGATAGGCGACGCCAGTGATCAGGGTCATCAAGGCCAGGAGGCTCAAGGCGGGACGAAGTTGGCTAAGCATATTCAGTTCCTCTCGGGAAATCTAAGTTGGAGAGAGGTTCCAGCCCTCTCCCCTAGCCCCTCCCCCGCAAACGGGAAAGGGGAGAAAGTCACACCAGTCCCACTGCGGTGAGCAGGACATCGATCACCTTGATGCCGAAGAACGGCGCGACTATGCCGCCCAGGCCGTAGATCAGCAGGTTGCGCCGCAGCAGGCTGGCGGCGTCCGTGGCCTGCACCCGCACCCCACGCAGGGCCAGGGGGATCAGCGCGACGATGATCAGCGCGTTGAACACGATGGCCGAGAGGATCGCGCTCTGCGGGCTGGCCAGCTGCATGATGTTGAGCACGCCCAGCTGCGGGTAGATGCCGGCGAACAGCGCGGGCAGGATGGCGAAGTACTTGGCCACGTCATTGGCCACCGAGAAGGTGGTCAGCGCGCCCCGGGTCACCAGCAGCTCCTTGCCCACCTGCACCACGTCCAGCAGCTTGGTGGGGTCGGAGTCCAGGTCCACCAGGTTGGCGGCCTCGCGAGCGGCCTGGGTGCCGTCGTTCATGGCCAGGCCGACGTCGGCCTGGGCCAGCGCCGGGGCATCGTTGGCGCCGTCGCCGCACATGGCGACCATCTTGCCCTCCCCTTGCTCCTGGCGGATGCGCGCCAGCTTCTTCTCCGGCGTGGCTTCGGCGATCACGTCGTCCACCCCGGCTTCGGCGGCGATGGCGGCGGCGGTCAGCGGGTTGTCGCCGGTCACCATCACGGTGCGGATGCCCATCTGGCGCAGCTCGGCGAAGCGGTCGCGGATGCCCGGCTTGACCACGTCTTTCAAATGGATGGCGCCCAGCAGCTTGCCGTCGGCCGCCACCAGCAGCGGGGTGCCGCCGCTCTGGGCGATCTTCTCGATTTCCCGGGCCAGCGGCGCCGGCACCTCGGCACGGGGCATGCCGACCCACTCCAGCACGGCGTCCACCGCGCCCTTGCGGTAGCTGCGGCCGGCCCAGTCGGCGCCGGAGAGGCGGGTCTCGGCGGTGAAGGGAATCGCGGTGACTTCCTCGCGGGCCGGCTCCTGCATCGAGTGCAGCGCACGCAGGTACTCGACTATGGACTTGCCTTCCGGGGTCTCGTCGGCCAGGGAGGCCAGCAGCGCGGCGTCGGAGAGTTCCTTGCCGGCCACGCCGGGGGCCTTGATCATCGCGCTGCAACGGCGGTTGCCGAAGGTGATGGTGCCGGTCTTGTCCAGCAGCAGCACATGCACGTCACCGGCGGCTTCCACCGCCCGGCCGGACTTGGCGATCACGTTCAGGCGCACCAGGCGATCCATGCCGGCGATGCCGATGGCCGAGAGCAGGCCGCCGATGGTGGTGGGGATCAGGGTCACCAGCAGCGCCACCAGGTACACCAGCGGCAGGTCGCCACCGGCGAAGCGGGCGAACGGCTGCAGGGTGGCCACCACCAGCAGGAAGATCAGGGTCAGGCCGATCAGCAGGATATCCAGCGCCACCTCGTTGGGGGTCTTCTGGCGCTTGGCGCCTTCCACCAGGGCGATCATCCGGTCCAGGGTGGACTCGCCCGGGTTGGCGGTGATCTTCACCAGCAGCCAGTCGGAGACGATGCGGGTGTTGCCGGTAACGGCGGAGCGGTCGCCGCCGGACTCGCGGATCACCGGCGCGGACTCGCCGGTGATGGCCGCTTCGTTGACCGCGGCGATACCCTCGATCACCTCGCCATCGCCTGGGATCAACTCGCCCGCCTCCACCCGCACCAGGTCACCACGACGCAGGCTGGCGGCCGGCACGGTCTCGAATTGGCCATTGGCCTTGCGGCGCCGGGCGGTGAGGCCCTGGCTGCCGGCCCGCAGGCTGTCGGCGCGGGCCTTGCCGCGCCCCTCGGCCAGGGCTTCGGCGAAGTTGGCGAAGAGCACGGTGAACCACAGCCAGAGGGCGATCTGCACGGCAAGGCCGGTGCTCACTGCAGGATTCGGGATGAAGCAGAGCACAGTGGTCAGCACCGCCGTCAGCTCGACCACCAGTATCACCGGCGAGCGCACCAGCTGACGCGGGTCGAGTTTGACGAAGGCCTGGCGCAGCGCCGGTTTCCACAGCGCGGCAAAGGAGGTCTTGGGTTGCTGGGTGGCGCCTTTGAGCGCCTGCATGGGGGCATTCATCATGGTTCTCCGTTAGAAGCCCTGGATTTGCATCAAGTGTTCGGCGATCGGCCCAAGGGCCAGCGCCGGCAGGAAGGTCAGGCCGCCCACCAGGAGGATGGTCAGGGTCAGCAGGGTGACGAACAGCGGACCATGGGTAGGGAAGCTGTTGGCCCCCAGCGGTGCGCGGTTCTTCATCGCCAGGCTGCCGGCGATGGCCAGTACCGGCAGGATGTAGCCGAAGCGGCCGAGGATCATCGCCAGCCCGATCAGCACGTTGTGGAACGGCGTGTTGGCGCCGAATCCTGCGAAGGCCGAGCCGTTGTTGGCGGTGCCCGAGGTGTAGGCGTAGAGGGCCTGGCTGAAGCCGTGGGCGCCAGGGTTGGTGATGGACGCGGCCGGGCCGGCGAGGCTGATGGCCAGGCCGCAGAACACCAGCACGCCCACCGGCATCACCAGCAGGGTGGCCACCAGCAGGCGCACTTCGCGGGCTTCCAGCTTCTTGCCGAGGTATTCGGGGGTGCGGCCGATCATCAGGCCGGCGAGGAACACCGCGATCAGCACGAACAGCAGCATGCCGTAGAGCCCGGCGCCGACACCGCCGAAGATCACCTCGCCGAGCATCATGTTGAACATCGGGACCATCCCGCCCAGGGCACTGAAGCTGTCATGCATGGCGTTCACCGAGCCGTTGGAGGCGGCCGTGGTGGTCACCGCCCAGAGGGCCGAGGCGGCGATGCCGAAGCGGCTTTCCTTGCCCTCCAGGGAACCGGACTGCTCGATGGGCAGTGCGGCCAGGGCCGGGTTCGGCTGGTACTCGCTGTAGAGGGTCACGCCCAGGCCGATGACGAACAGCAGCAGCATGCAGGCCAGCAGCGCGCGGCTCTGGCGCAGGTCCTTGACGTAGTGGCCGAAGGTGAACAGCAGGGCCGCCGGGATCAGGATGATCGAGGCCATCTCCAGCAGGTTGCTCCACGCGGTGGGGTTCTCGAACGGGTGTGCCGAGTTGACGCCGAAGAAGCCGCCACCATTGGTGCCCAGCTGCTTGATGGCGATCTGGCTGGCCGCCGGGCCGAGGGGGATGCTCTGCTCGGTGCCCTGCAGGGTCACGGCGTGGGCGTAGTCGGTCAGCGTCTGCGGCACGCCCTGCCAGACCAGGAACAGCGCCAGCAGCAGGCCCAGCGGCAGCAGGCCGTAAAGGGTGCCCCGGGTCAGGTCGACCCAGAAGTTGCCCAGGCGATCGGTGCTGCGGCGGCTGATGCCACGGGCGAAGGCCACCAGCACGCACAGGCCGACGGCGGCGCTGACGAAGTTCTGCACGCCAAGGCCGACCATCTGGCTGAAGTAGCTCAGCGACGCTTCGCCGCTATAGGCCTGCCAGTTGGTATTGGTGACGAAGCTGACGGCGGTGTTGAACGCCAGGCTCCATTCCAGGCCGGGTAGATTCTGCGGGTTCAGCGGCAGCGCGCCCTGCAGCATGAGGATGGCGAACAGCAGCGCGAAGCCGGCCAGGTTGAAGGCCAGCAGGGCCACGCAGTAGCCCTTCCAGTCCTGCTCGCGCTCGGCGTCGACGCCGGCGATGCGGTAGCAGAAGCGCTCGACGGGCGCGAATACCGGACTGAGGAAGGTACGTTGCCCCTCCATCACCCGGTAGTAGAAGCGCCCGAGCAAGGGTGCCGGCGCCAGCACCAGCACGAAAAAGGCCAGGATCAGCCCGATGTCCTGAAGTTGCATGTGGCCTCCTAGCCGCGATCGGCGCGCAGCAGCGCCACCAGCAGATAAATGAACAGTCCCATGGCCAGAACCAGGGACACCCCGTCGAGAACGCTCATTGCCTGTGCTCCTAGATGCGGTCTATGCCGCCGTGGAGCCATTGTCGGAAGGGGGCGCGTAAAGGAACGAGCCGCAGGGCGGGGCCGTGGCATAAAAAACGCGTAAAGAATCGGGAACCGAGCTCGATGCTCCCTGCGGCACGGCCGGCTCGATGCAGGAGCGAATTCATTCGCGAAGGGCCGCGAGGCCCGTGGGTCCGGTTGGCGCATGAATTCACACCCCATGTATCCACCCCGATACAAAGCCGACACGCCGCCGATACCCGGCTGCGCCAGCCTTGCCCGCCCATGGCTAGCGCGCCGCGCTCGCGCTAGCATTCGCCCCTGTGATTCCCGGGGGCGGACCATGCCCGCCCTCCTTTCGGCCAGAGCTCCAACATGCAATCGACCCCTGCTTCGGACACGCCCTTCTCCCGGAACCGCTGGAGCGTCCGCGCGCTGATAGTCGACGACGACGCGCCCATCCGTGAGCTGCTCTGCGATTACCTGGCGCGTTTCAACATCGAAGCGGTGGGCGTGGATGACGGCCAAGGCATGCGCCAGGCCCTGGCCGACTCGCGCTTCGACGTGGTGGTGCTGGACCTGATGCTGCCCGGCGAGGACGGCCTGTCCCTGTGCCGCTGGCTGCGTTCCGGGTCGGACATTCCCATCCTGATGCTCACCGCCCGCTGCGAACCGGCGGACCGCATCATCGGCCTGGAGCTGGGTGCCGACGACTACATGGCCAAGCCCTTCGAGCCCCGCGAACTGGTGGCGCGCATCCAGACCATCCTGCGCCGCGTACGGGACGACCGCGAAGGCCCACGCGCCGACAACCGCAGCAGCATCCGCTTCGATGGCTGGTGCCTGGACAGCGTGCTGCGCCAACTGCAGTCCCCCGAGGGGCTGCTGGTGCCGCTGTCCAACGCCGAATTCCGCCTGCTCTGGGTCTTCCTCGAACGGCCGCGGCGGATACTCAGCCGCGAACAGTTGCTGGACGCCGCGCGGGGCCGCTCGATCGAGGCCTTCGACCGCAGCATCGACCTGCTGGTCTCGCGCCTGCGGCAGAAGCTCGGCGACGACCCGCGCTCGCCGCGCCTGATCAAGACGGTGCGGGGCGAAGGCTACCTGTTCGACGCACGGGACATCGGCTGATGCGCCAGGCCGACACCCTCTTCGCGCGGCTGTTCGGCATCTTCCTGCTGGCCATCGTCATCGCCCACCTGCTGGCCTTCATCTGGTTCAGACACTACGGCGGCCCGCCGCCCCCTCCTCCTCCGCCACCGCCGTCCGGCCAGGCCTTCGCCGGCCCGCCACCACCGCCACCGCCACGCTTCGGCGGGCCCTGGGTGCTGCTGGCCTTCCAGTGCATCACCCTGGTGGCTGCCGCCTGGCTTGGCGCACGCTGGCTGGCGCGGCCCATCCAGCGCCTGTCGGAAGCCGCCGAGCGCCTGAGCGACGACCTGGAAAGCCCGGCCCTGGAAGAACGCGGCCCGCAGGAAGTACGCCAGGCCGCCCACGCCTTCAACCGCATGCAGGAGCGAATCCGCGCCCAGGTCGCCCAGCGCAGCCGCATGCTCGCGGCGGTTTCCCACGACTTGCGCACCCCACTGGCACGCATGCGCCTGCGGGTGGAACAGGTCGAAGACCAGGCCCTGCACGGGCGCCTCTCCCAGGACCTGGGCGAGATGTCGGGCATGCTCAATGCCACCCTCAACTACTTCAACGAACAGCGCGCCCACGAGGAACTGCAATGGTTCGACCTGCAGGCCCTGGTGGAATCCCTGGCCGAGGACGCCCTGGACCATGGCGTCGAGGTGACCGTCAGCGGACACTGCGCGCCCCTGCGGGCCCAGCCGCTGGCGATGCGCAGCTCTATCGCCAACCTGGTGGACAACGCCCAGCGCTATGCCGGGCATGCGCACATCCACCTGGAGGACAGTCCGACGCAGGTGATCGTCGAAGTCCGCGACCAGGGGCCGGGCATTCCCGAGGCCATGCTTGACGCGGTGTTCGAACCCTTCTACCGCCTGGAAGGCTCCCGCAACCGCAACTCCGGCGGCATCGGCCTCGGCCTGACCATCGCCCGCGAAGCGGCCCGGCGCCAGGGCGGCGACCTGCAACTGCTCGCCCCCGAAGGCGGCGGCCTCCTCGCCCGCCTGACTCTGCCGCGCCGTTGAGCCAAGAGCCCTCGTAGGATGGGGCGGGCGGCGTTCCGCTGAGCTTGCGATACCCATCGGCTGATGTGATGGGTATCGCTTCGCTCAACCCATCCTACGATTGATGCCACACCGTAGGGTGCGCCATGCGCACCGCCCCGCTCTGTCAGCGCACCGATACAAACTCCACACAGCCTGGACAACTGCACGGTTGAGACTGCCAAGGCCGGAAATCCCCTTCCGGTACCCACCCGCACAGGAGTGCCCCCATGATCAGTGGAGTCGGCAGTTACTCGAGTTACAACTACACCTCAAGCTCGGCCACAGCCTCGACGCGTCCGCAAGGCTGCGGCGCGACGGACCAGAACAAGGCCCAGGAAAAGCTCTTCAGCTTGCTGGACGCCAACGGCGACGGCAGCGTGGCCAAGGACGAACTGGCCACCGCCCTCGAATCCGCCAAGGAGAGCGACAGCGGTCTGGAGATCGATCTGGACGAGCTGTTCAGCCAGCTGGACGCCAACTCGGACGGTGCCATCGACCTCGATGAAACCGCCGCCCTGGCACCACCACCGCCGCCACACGGCGGTCCGAACCCCGAGGAGCTGTTCGCCAGCCTCGATACCGACGGCGACGGCGTGCTCGGCCTGGAAGAGCTGACCAGTGCCGTGGGCACCGACAGCGAGCTGGATGTGGACGCCCTGTTCGGCGAGCTGGACAGCGACGGCGACGGCAGCCTGAGCCAGGAAGAAACCGCCGCCCTCGCCCCACCGCCTCCGCCGCCCGGCCAGGGCCCGGAGGGCCTGCAGTTCGGCCAGTCGCAAGAGGTCGCGAGCAGCGCTACCGGGCAGGACCAGGGCTATGGCCGCCTGGTGGCCGCCCTGCTCAAGCAATACGAAGCCGGTGCCGGCTACGTCGGCAACCAGGTGGGCAGCCAGTTGAGCCTGTCGGCCTGACGGGTGCCGGCCATCCTCGGATGGCCGGCTCACCCGCCGCCGGGCCGTTGAATATCGCTTTTCTTCCCACCGCCGCCTCCCTATGATCGGCGCAGGCTGATGCTGCCTGCCGCTCGCACCCGCAAGGGACTGGTGAAAGCATCGCTCGATGATCACTCCCCATTGCACCTCTATGACCGTCGAAGATCGGCAACGCGAGCCCCCCAAGGCTTCGACCTCTGGAGGAAAGCATGTCATCCATCGAACAGGCCAAGCAGATGGCCAAGCGGTTGCGGGCCCTGCTTGCGCAACGCGATCAGGAAATCTCCCACTCCACCGCCCTCGAACTGGTCGCCAACCAGCTCGGCTACAAGGACTGGAACACCGCCTCGGCGAAACTCCCCGGCGAACCCGCCCCCGAGACCATCGCCTTCGAGCGGGCCATCCCCATCCTGCGGATCTTCGACGAGACCAAGGCACGGGAATTCTATTGCGGCTTCCTCGGCTTCGACGTCGAGTTCGAGCACCGCTTCGAACCCGACCTGCCGCTGTACATGGGCATCAACCGGGCCGGGCTGCACCTGCACCTGTCCGAGCACCATGGCGACGCCAGCCCGGGGGCGACCCTCTTCGTGCCGATGCGCAACATCCAGGCCTTCAACGATGAGCTGCTCGGCAAGCGCTACGGTTACGGCCGCCCCGGTGTGGTCCAGGAGGACTGGGGCAAGGTCATGGAAGTCTACGACCCCTTCGGCAACCGCATCCGCTTCTGCCAGTACTGACCGCGACACGGCGGAGCCGGGCCCTCCGGCTCCGCCCAAAAAAGTGTGACGAACCCTGCAAAACGGCCCTCCAGCCCTTACAATCAGGCGCGTCTACCGCAAGCACAGCACCCTCCGTATATGCCGCTCGATCCACTCACGATGCTGACCCTCTCCGTCGCCCTCGCCGCAGCCGCCGCGCTGTACCTGGCGGTGGAATGGGGCAGCATTCGAGAGCCCTCACTGCTGTTCTGGAGTGCGGGTTTCGCCACCATCTCCGTGGGTTCCACCCTTGCCCTGCTGCGGAGCAACGGCTACTTGCTCATCGGCATCTGGTTCGCCAATGGCCTGCTGGTGCTGGCCCACTGGCTGTTCCTGCTGGGTGTCGCACGCTTCACCGGGACGCGGCTGTCCCGCGCCTGGTACCTGATCTTCGTCGCCTGGACAGCCCTGCTGTTGCTGCCGGAAGGGCCGCTGTGGTCGAAGCTGATGTTCCTGGCCAACTCCCTGCTGGTGGCCTTGCTGGCGCTCAGGGCCAGCGCTCTGCTGCGGCCCCACGGCCGGTCGCTGAGCGTGGGGGCCGTGCAGCTGCGCTACGTGCTGCTGGCCCACGGCCTGTTCTATATCGCCAAGTCCCTCACGGTTGTGGTGCCCGGCACCCTGCTGGACCTGACGGCCTTCCGTGGCGAGATCATCCAGATCTCCCTGGTGGAGGGCACCATGGCCATCATGCTGATCGCCCTCTCCATGACCGGCACCGAGCGCCATCGAAGGGAGAAACGCATCGCGCGACTGGCCGCCCGCGACCCCCTGACCACCCTCTACAACCGGCGCGCCCTCGAAGCCCGCGCACCGCGCCTGCTGGAAGACGTCTCCAGTGCGCGACCGGGCGCCCTGCTGCTGATCGATATCGACAACTTCAAGCTGGTCAACGACCTGTTCGGCCATGGCGCCGGCGACCGCCTGCTGGTGGCCCTCAGCGAGATGATTCGCTCCGCGCTGCCAGAACGCGCCCTGGCGGCCCGGCTGGGCGGCGACGAGTTCGTCATCCTCCTCGGCGAGACCTCCAGCGAGCGCCTCCTGGCGCTGGGCAACGCCTTGCGCGAGCAGTTCAACAGCACCGCCGCCCAGACCTTCTCCACCCCCGAGCCGGTGACCCTGAGCATCGGCGCCAGCCTCTTCGACCAACCTCCGGCCAGCCTGGCGGCGCTGATCGAACAAGGCGACGCCGCGCTCTACGAATCCAAGCGCGGCGGCCGCGACAGCATCCGCCTGGTCGACCGCTCCAGCGGCGAGCCGCTGCGCACGAGCTGATTCGCCGAAGCAAGTGCGACCTCGCCGGGGTAGGCCCGGCAAGGCGCATCAGTCCTCCCGCCGCCCCTTCAGCTGCCGCACGAACAAGGCGAGCAGCTCGGATTGGCTGCCGACCTGCAGTTTTTCGTAGAGGCTGCGCCGATGCACCTTCACCGTGCCCGGGGCGATCTGCAGCCGCTGCGACGCCGACTGGTTGGAATGCCCCTCCAGCAGCAACCGCGCCACCTCGCACTCCCGTGCGGTGAGCACGCCCTGGCCGAAACGCTCGAACTCATCGCCCACCCGCTGATCCAGGTCATGGGTAATGCACGGGTCACCCGGCCGATGCACCGCCCAGGCCGAACGCAGCACCTGCGCTACCACCGGCATCGCGCTCTGCAACAGCCCCCGCTCCTCCTCGCTGAACGCCGCCAGATCCCGCCGCCGCACCAGCCAGAGCACCGCCCGGCTCCCCTCCCCCAGGCTGACGATGTAGCCCAGCTTCTCGGCCAGCTGCAGATGGCGGTAGTAGGTGCGGAAATACTCAGTGGTCTCGAAGCGCTCCGGCGCCAGCCGCCGCATGCTGTACAGCCCATCGGCCTGGCCGAACAGGCAGGCCAGGTGGAAGGGGTCCAGCAGGTAGGGCCCAGCCTGGTAGTCCGTCACGAAAACCGGCCGCAACGCTGGCGCAAAGGTATCGAACAACACCAGCGGCGGGCCGCAGCCTTCATGAACGAACAGCGCCAGGTGCTCCGGCGCGGCCAGGTGCTGGAGCCAGGCGGTCAGCGCATGCAGCTGGGCCTGGCCCGGGGGCTGGATCAGGACCTGGGTGATTTCCCGGGCCCATTGGGTTAGCTGTCCGTGCAATGGCGTGCCCTCGAAACAGAAATTGCCAAAGACAAGCGCCCGAGAGTGGTGCCCGGAAACCTTTCGATCGCCTCTTCGATAAGCCAATTGGGTCGTAAATGCCGTGGCCGTACAGGCATCTTAGCCCGCAGATTTTCGCAATGGCAAGAATATCGGCATTACAAGACAACGACGGCAGCCTGCTCAGGCTGGGAGAAGCGATACGTGCCCGCCGCCGGGCACTGGACCTATCGCAAGAAGCGCTCGCGGATGCGGCGGGAATTGATCGATCTCATATGGGAAAGATCGAGCGCGGGGAGCGGAACGTCACGTTCCTGAACATTGCGCGTATTGCGACTGCGATGGGGTGCAGGCCATCCGAGCTCCTTGCTGACGCAGAGTTGTGAAGCCAGGCGCTGCGCCCTCCCCCTGCAATCCAAATCGAGCGACGCCGTTCGGCCAAAACCGTCATGCTAGAAGTGCAATTTTCGACCTCAATCACAACGACAAGCCAGAGAGTTTGGGCACAAGATTGGGCACGCTCGCGAACCTCCACTCCCACCGTTCTTTCAGCTGCTGCGAGCATCTATCGAAGTAATGACTTCTTGCATCGTGAGTAGAGCGGGTTCGAGGCATCGGGCAAGCAGAGTCGCGTAGTGCGTAGGCTGAATCTCTCTCCCCCGCGGTATAAAAAGGGGATCTCCCAATCGTCTCCGCAATTTACTCAGCACGTTACTGACAGCGGGTTGGGTGACGTTCAGCTTTAAGGCGGCCCTGGATACCCCTCGTTCCCGATAGACAACCATGAAAGTCACCCAAGCATTCAGGTCGAAAGCACGGAAGGCCTGCTCATCGAACTCCATCAAGGGGCTCCAACTCCGCACTCTCTGAGACGCTGCTGAAGCGGATGCTCGCGGAGTGCTGTCTCAGGAAGCCCAGCAGCTCATCGAGTTCCACGGAGGAGAAGTGTTGGACCATCGCATTGAGGCTGATCCAGTAGCCATTAAGGACCCAGAACTGTTGATCATCTTGGGCACGGCGCAGGCCGTACTGAAGGCAGCCGGGTAGCGATCCCAAGCGTGTGGTGAGCTCCATCAGGTCCTGCTCAAAATGCTCAGCTGCACTTGGGCGAGCCCAGACCTCCAAAGTGTTCACATGACTGACGGACATGGAAGTTGCCTCCTGGATAGAGGCCGGCGGCGGGCGCCGGCCAAACGTAACAATCAACGGGACAGGTCCAGCGAGACAGACGCCTCGGACTCGGGAGCTGGGCGGCTGAGGAAACCGAACACCGCCAGGGCCGACAGCAGGGTGATCCCGGTGAGGATGTGCAACAGCACGTCGAAAGACTCGAGGTAACTCGCTACCAGGATGGCCCGCGGAATCTCGGGCACGAGCGTTGCGGCACGGACAAGTTCACCGGCAGCCACCTGCTGCGCGACTCCGGCCAGGCCGGCAATTTCACTGTCCACCGCGTCCAGCAGATATGCCTGGGTGAGGGATGCCAGGATGGCGCTCACAATCGCAAGGGCAACGCCCTCGCCAGCGACGCGGGCAGTATTGAAGATGCCGGTCGCCATGCCAGCGCGCTCCTTCGGTACCACGCTGATCGCCAGGCCATCCATCAGGCCCCAGGGCAGGCCGGCGCCGACGCCGATCAGCAGCATCGGCAGAATCACTTCGGTACCCGATGCAGCCGAATCGAGGCGGGAAAACCATTGCAGACCGACGGCTGCAATCACGAAGCCCAGGCCGGACAGCAGGCCAGGCGAAATCCAGCGCGCCAGGGTAGCGGCCAGGATCGGCACCACCAGCATGGGCGCGGACAGGGCCAGCAGCATCCAGCCCGCCTCAATCTCACTCATGCCCTCAACACCGATGAAGCGCAGCGGCAGGATTACCACCAGCACGATGTAGCAGTAGCAGGTGCCAATAGGCAGCAGCTGCACCCCCACAAAGCGCGGGATGCGGAACAGGCTGAGGTCAAGCATGGGACGGGCGACGCGGTTCTCCACCTTGATGAACGCAACCAGCAGCGCCGCCGAAGCCAGCAACAATCCGACGACCAGCGGGCTATCCCAACCGCTCTCCGGTCCCTGGATCACCCCGAAGGTGAAGCACGCCAGGGTTCCGGTGAAGGTCAAGGTGCCAGGCCAGTCGAGCCCCGTAGCGTTCGGGTCGCGGGTTTCACGCATACGCGGCAGGCCGAAGATCATCGACAACGCACCCAGCGCCGCCGTGGCGAAGAAGATCGAGCGCCAGCCCAGGCTTTCGATCAGCAGGCCCGACACCAGCGGGCCGAAGGCCAGGCCAATGCCGAAGGTGGTCCCGAGCATGCTGAACGCACGGGTCTGAGCATGCCCTTCGAACTCCTGGGCCAGAGCTGCCGAGCCGCTGGCCAACGCCGCCGCCCCGGCCACGCCTTGCAGCGCCCGCAGCAGGTCCAGCGAGAGCACGCTGGGCGCGAAGCCCTGGGCAAAGGACGTGAGGGTGAAGAGCGCGGTGCCGATGCAGAAGAGGCGTTTGCGGCCGTATTGGTCGGCCAGCGCGCCGGCGGCCATCAGCAAGCTGCCGAAGGTCAGCATGAAGGCGTTGGTGATCCAGGTGAGCTGGACCGCACTGCCGCCCAGTTCGTGTCCAATGGCCGGACGTGCCACGGCGCCACCGGTAAAGCTCATCGGCAGCACCAAGGCTGCCAGACAGATCGAGGCGAGGATCATCAAGCTGCCTCGCGAGTTTGCTGTGCTCATTGCTTTTTCCACCATGAGTTCGCCCAGGGCGGAGCCAGGGGCGCCACCCGAAGGGACGTTGAGTTGAGGGCCCGACCGGACGGCCGGGCTAGTCGGGGATCAGGGCTGCACGGCCAGGTCCGCGCCCTCCAGTGGCCTCGGCGACAATTCCCAGCCACCACCGAGCGCGCGGATCAGGTTCACCGTGCCGATGGCCTGCACGCCCTGCAGCTCCACAGCGGCGCGACGCGCCTGAAGCAGCGAGCGCTCGGCGTCGATCACGTCGAGGTAATCCGTGGCGCCTTCCAGGTAGCGCGTGCGGGAAAGCTCGGCTGCCCGCGCGGAGGCATCCACCGCTTCCTGCTGGGTGCCGGTCTGGCGCCGCAACACGGCCAGGTCCGCGAGGTTGTCTTCCACCTCGCGGAAGGCCACCAGCACCTGCTGGCGATACAGCGCCACCTCTTCCTCGTACTGCGCACGGGCGCTGGCGAGGTTGCCGCTGCGCCGGCCGCCGTCGAACAGCGGGATGTTCAGTGCGGTACCAGCCAGGGGGCCGAGAAGGAACGCCCCATTACTCCAGTTGAACAGGTTGCCGAGGCTGTCCCCTTCGAAACCACCCGCACCCGTCAGGGTCAGCGAGGGGAAGAACGCTGCCTTGGCGATGCCCACGCGGGCATTGGCAGCGGCCATGGCACGTTCGGCGGCAGCGACATCCGGGCGCCGTTCCAGCAGGGACGATGGCAACCCGGCCGGGATGTTCAGCGCCACCGGGCGCAACGGCTCGACGGGCAAGGCAAACTCGGACGGTGCCTTGCCCAGCAATACCGCCAGGCTGTGCTCGGCAGTAGCACGACGACGCTCCACGGACATCGCCTCGGAGCGCGCAGTCGCCAGCTCGGCGCGTGCACGGGAGACATCCAGGTCGTCCACTTCGCTGTCGTCGAAGCGTGCCTCCATCAATTCCAGCGCCTTCTGCCGCAGCGTCACCGCATCGGCCAGCACCTGCGCCTGGGCGTCCAGTTGGCGGAGGACGAAGTAGTTCTGCGCCACGTCCGCCTGCAGGGCCAGGCGGACGGATTGGAACAGCGCCTCGCTGCGGGCCAGTTCAGCTTCGGTGGCATGCACCGACGCCGAGACGCGGCCGAACAGGTCCACCTCGTACGAGAAGCCAACCTGGGCTCGCACGGTGGTGTTCTGATACGCCGTGGAGCCTTCGCGCTGGGCCGCCTCGGAAACCCGCTGGCGGGTGGCGCCCACGCCAGCGTCCAGCGTCGGGAACAGCCCACCGCGCGCCACCTGGTTCAGGCCGCGGGCCTCCTTCACCCGTGCCGCGGCGGCCAGTAGATCCTGGTTGGCGGCGAGAGCCTCAGCTTCGAGTCGATCCAGCGTGGCATCGCCAAATGCTTTCCACCATTCGCCACGGGGAAGTTCTTCGGCGGGTCGCGCGGTTTTCCAATCCCCCGCCGCCGAGACCCCCTTGAAACTGTCCGAGACCGGGGCCTCGGGACGCTCATAGGTCGGCTCGACGGAGCAGGCGATCAGGCTCGCTACCGCTGCGGCCAGCAGGCCCAGACGCAGCGAAGCGTGGTTCAGGATTGCGTACATGGTTGCTCCTTCAGCGGGCCGATTCGGCTTGCGGGCGTGTAGCCGGGGAATGAGGGACAAAGTCCGGCTCCTGGGCTTCATGGCTACGCTTGGCGTTGAGCGGCTTGCCGCCGGACAGCTTGCGCAGCAGCACGTAGAACACTGGCGTCAGCAGCAGGCCGAACAGGGTCACGCCCAGCATCCCGAAGAACACTGCAATCCCCATCGCCTGACGCATCTCCGAACCCGCGCCGCTGGATATCACCAGGGGCACCACGCCCATGATGAACGCGATGGAGGTCATCAAGATCGGCCGCAGGCGCAGCCGGCTGGCTTCGACAGCGGCCTGCACGATGGAACGGCCCTGCATTTCCAGCTCGCGGGCGAACTCGACGATCAAGATCGCGTTCTTCGCCGACAGCCCCACCAGCACCATCAGTCCGATCTGAGTGAAGATGTTGTTGTCGCCATTGGTCAGCCACACACCGACCAGGGCCGAGAGCAGCGTCATGGGTACGATCAGCAGGATCGCCAGCGGCAGGCTGAGGCTCTCGTACATCGCCGCCAGCACCAGGAACACCAGCAGCACGCTGATGGGGAACACCCAGAGCGCCGAGTTACCGGCCACCACCTGCTGATAGGTCAGGTCGGTCCATTCGTACTTGATGCCGCGGGGGAACACCTCAGAGGCGATCCGCTCCACGGCGGCCTGGGCCTGGCCCGAGGAATAGCCCGGCGCCGGTCCGCCGTTGATATCGGCGGCCAGGAAGCCGTTGTAGCGCACCACCATTTCCGGACCGTAGGTCGGTGTGACGGTCACCAGCGACGACAGCGGCACCATCTCACCGGCGGCGTTGCGTACCTTCAACTGGCCGATGGAGTCGGCCGTGGCGCGGAATGGCGCGTCGGCCTGAGCACGTACCTGGTAGACGCGGCCGAAGGCGTTGAAGTCGTTCACGTAGAGCGAGCCCAGGTAGATCTGCAGGGTCTCGAACACATCCTTCACCGACACGCCCTGCTGCTTGGCTTTGACGCGGTCCAACTGCACATCCAGCTGCGGCACATTGATCTGGAAGCTGCTGAACATTGGCCCCAGTTCAGGCGCTTCGGCGGCTTTCTTCATGAAAGCCTGGGTGGCAGCGTTCAGGGCCTCATAGCCCAGAGCACCACGGTCCTCGATCTGCAGCTTGAAGCCCCCTACCGTGCCCAGCCCAGACACCGGCGGGGGCGGGAACACCGCAATTGCGGCGCCCTTGATCTTGGCGAACTTCTCGTTGAGGGCCGCGGCGATCTCCGCCGCGCTTTCTCCGGCACCACGCTCACTGGACGGCTTGAGCACCGGGAACACCAGCGCGCTGCTGGAGGAGTTGGTGAGGCCATTCACCGACAGACCGGGGAAAGACGGCACGTGTGCGACACCCGGCTGAGCCAAGACGATGTCACTCAGCGTGCGGGTGATTTCGCTCGTGCGCTCCAGGGACGCGCCGCTGGGCAACTGCACGATGGCCACCAGATAGTCCTTGTCCTGACCCGGCACGAAACCGCCGGGGACGGTCTTGCCCAGGTACAGTGCGAAGGCCAGCAGCACGCCATATACGACCAGCATGGCGCCCTTGTGGCCGACCACCCGTTGCACACCGCTGCCGTAGGACTCGGAGCCGCGCTGGAACACGCGGTTGAACAGCGCGAAGAAGCGGCCAAACACGGCGTCCATGAACCGGGTCAGACGATCCTTGGGCTCGTGGTGTCCTTTGAGCAGCAGCGCAGCCAGGGCCGGCGACAGGGTCAGCGAGTTGAAGGCCGAGATCACCGTGGAAATGGCGATGGTCATGGCGAACTGCTGGTAGAACTGGCCGGTGAGCCCCGACATGAACGCCAGCGGCACGAACACCGCCACCAGGGTCAGCGCGATGGCGATGATCGGGCCACTCACTTCCTGCATGGCCTGGTAGGTCGCCTGCCGCGGGGTCATGCCAGCGGCAATGTTTCGCTCGACGTTCTCGACGACCACGATGGCGTCGTCGACCACGATGCCGATCGCCAGCACCAGGCCGAACAGGGACAGCGCGTTGATGGTGAAGCCGAAGGCCAGCAGCAGCGAGAAGGTCCCGACGATGGACACCGGCACCGCCAGCAGCGGAATGATCGACGCGCGCCAGGTCTGCAGGAACAGGATCACCACCAGCACCACCAGGGCAATGGCTTCCAGCAGGGTCTGGATCACCGCATTGATGCTGTCGCGGACGAACTGGGTCGGGTCATAGCGCACGGCGTAGTCCACGCCCTCGGGCATGTCCTTTTTCAGCTCGGCCATGGTCCGGCGCACGTCGTCGGAGATCTGCAGCGAATTGGCATTGGGCTGCTGGAAGATGATCAGCTGCACCGCTGGCTTGCTGTCGAGCATGGCGCGCAATGCGTAGTCCGCTGCCCCCATCTCCACCCGTGCCACATCGCCCAGGCGAATCACCGCGCCATCAGGCGAGGTCTTGAGGATGATGTCGCGGAACTCCTCCACCGTCTTCAGCCGGCCCTGGGCGTTGACGCTCAACTGCAACGGCACATCGACGGGCATGGGCGCGGCGCCGATGATGCCGGCGGCGACCTGGACGTTCTGCTCGCGGATCGCGGCTACCACCTCGGCCGCGGTCATGCTCTGCCGCGCGACCTTCTGCGGGTCCAACCAGACACGCATGGAATAGTCGCCCGAGCCCCACATCACCACCTCGCCGACGCCGGGAATGCGCGCCAGCTGATCCTTGACGTTGATCAGCGCGTAATTGCGCAGGTAGGTCAGGTCATAACGGTCGTTGGTGGTGATCAGGCTCACACCCATGGTCAGGGTCGGCGTGGATTTCACCGTGGTCACACCCAGGCGCTGTACATCTTCAGGCAGACGCGGCAGGGCCTGGGCGACACGGTTCTGCACCAGTTGCTGGGCCTTGTCCGGGTCGGTACCCAGCTTGAAGGTCACGGTGGTAGCCATGCTGCCGTCGCTGTTGGACTGCGACTGCATGTAGAGCATGTTCTCGACGCCGTTGATCTTCTCCTCGATGGGCGAGGCCACCGTCTCGGCGATCACCTTCGGGTTGGCGCCGGGGAATTGCGCCCGCACCATCACCGAGGGGGGCACCACTTCCGGATATTCGGCCGTGGGCAGTTGGAACAGGGAAATGATCCCAGCCAGCAGGATCACCACCGAGAGCACGCCGGCGAAGATCGGCCGGTCGATGAAGAACTTGGAGATATTCATGATGGCGAGCCTCAGTTGGCGAGGGCCAGCGGCTGGCTGGTCTGCATGCTGGTGTCATGAACCTGGACCAGGTCGTTGGGCCGTACGCGCTGCACGCCGTTGACGACGATGCGTTCGCCGGCTTCGAGACCCTGGGTGACGATGCGCAGCCCCTCATGGAGCCCACCCAGAACCACTTCGCGGTACTGCACGCGGCTTTGCGGGTCCACCACCAGGACGAACTTCTTCGCCTGGTCGGTACCCACCGCGGCATCGCTGATCAGCACGGCTTGGGAGGGCTTGCCACCCTCGACCTTGACCCGTGCGAAGAGACCCGGCAGCAGCGCGCCATCGGCATTGTCGAAGCGAGCACGGACACGCAGGGTGCTGGTCCCGGTGTTCAACTGGTTGTCCACCGACACCAGTTCGCCCTGGCGGGAATAACCGCTCTCGTCGGCCAGGCCCAGAGCAACCGGGACCTTCGTGCCGCTCGTTCCTCGCAGGTAGCGCAGGTAGGTCTGCTCGTCGACCTCGAAGGACGCATAGATCGGCGACACCGACACCAGGGTCGCCAGCAGCGGCGCACTGGCGCCCGCCGCGACGATATTGCCGACGGTCAGCTCGGCACGGGAAACCCGGCCGCTGACGGGCGCCGTGATGCGGGTGTGGTCCAGGTCGATCAGGGCTGCCTGCAACGCCGCCTTGGCCGCCTTGACGGCCGCGGCGGTCTCCTTGCCGGCGTTGACGCGTTCGTCGAACTCGCGCTTGGCAATGGCGTCGCGGGTAATCAGCCGACGTGCCCGGTCAGCATCAGTGGCGGCATAACTCGCGCGGGCTTCGGCGGCGGCTACCTCGGCACGCGCCCGCTCGACGGCGGCCTGGTACGGGCGCGGATCGATGGTGAAGAGCAAGTCACCCTGTTTCACCACGCCGCCATCCTTGAGGTGGACGCTGACGATGGTGCCACCGACTAGGGGGCGCAGCTGGATGTGTTCGGTGGCCTCCAGTCGGCCGGAGTAGCTCTGCCACTCGGTGATGGTGCGGCCGATGGCCGGAGCCACATCCACTTCCACCGCCGGCGCTTCAACGGCGGCTTCGGCGCTGGGGATGGAGGCAGTGCCCTGATGGATGGCGAGGCCGGCGGCGCCGCCCAGGGCGATAAGTGCGCTGATGGCAAATACGAGGGTCTTGGGTTGGACTGACATGGTGCTTCTCCTGGAAACCGGTATGAAAAGGGGGGCGGACGGGTCGACGGGAACATCAGGGGGGCGCGTCGAGTGCGGCATCCCGGAGATGGCAGGCCACTGTCGTGGCCAGTGCATCGATGTAGTGATCGCTCAGGCCGTGTTCGCGCAGGGCCTGCTGCAGCAGCTGCAGGTACTCGGCGTTGCTGCCATGGGGGCCGCTGGCCAGTGCGATTTGTCGAGCGATAGCGACGACTGAGGAATCGGCTTCATAGAGGCTGAAGGCCGGATCGGCGACGAACACCAGGGCCTCGGTCTGATTGCCGTCGGCCAGGGTGATGCGCTCCCAGACGGGCCGGTAGGAGCCGAACACCATCTCCCGCCGCCAGACGCATTGCAGGTCGTGGTGCAGAACCTCACCACCGAGGCGGTAGGCGACGCCCTGGGTGTGGCCGCCGGGCTCGACCGCCAGCATCCGCCCCGGCGCGGCTTCGGTGCCGCGGCCGGCGACCATCCGCAGGCAGAAACTGCGCTGCCAGCCATGCAGGGTGGCCACGGCGCGCTCGATGAAATCCAGCAGGGGGTTCCAGATCAGCGAACCGTAGGCGAACAACCAGATGTCGCCGTTGCCGGTGCGCGCTGACAGGGTCTCGTCGAGGGACTGGAGGATGCGTGCCTCGCTCCACAGGAGGCCTTCGAACGACTCGAAGCTCTTCAAATAGAGACCACTGCTCAGGGCGTCTTTGGTCAGCATCGGGATTCCTCCTCGCACCGGGGTGGCGGTGCCATCTGGGGAGGAATTCTGAATTCGACCTGCAGCGGGATAAACGCGCCACCAAGCGACGCTTTGTAGCGTCTATTTCTACAATCCGGCGGCGCGGATCAGGGGATAGGTGGCCGGGCCGTACGAGCCCGGCAGACACCTAGGCGCGCAGGCGCTCGGCGAGGTAGTCGAGCACTGCGCGGGTCTTGGCCGGCATCCTGTGGCCGGCGGGAATCAAGGCATGCACGGGTGGGCCGGGGACTGTGGCCTCGGGCAGGATCGGCACCAGTTGGCCCTTCTCCACATAGGGCCGGGCGACGCGGTCGTATATCTGGGCAATGCCCAACCCGGCGACCACTGAATCGATCAGCGCCTGGCCATCGGAAAGCACCAAGGTCGGGTTGGGGGCGAACTCCTTGATGTAGCCGTTTTCCATCAGCGACCAGGGCCGCAGGCGCCCGGTGAAGCCGCGGAAGGTCACCGCGTCGTGGTCGATGAGGTCGGAAATGGCGGCAATCGCCGCGTGGCGCTCCAGGTAGTCGGGGGCAGCGTACAGGGCCAGTCGAATATCGCAGAGCTTGCGCACCGTCATTTCGCTGTCCTGAGGCAGCTCACCTGCTCGCAATACCAGGTCCCAACCTTCCCCAACGGCGTCGGACATGCGATCAGTCATGGACAGTTCGAGGGTGACCTGGGGGTAGCGCTTGCGCAGCTCGGACAGGGTGGGCAGGAAAAGCTGTCGGAAGCCCGAGGGCATGTCCAGGCGCACTCGGCCAATGGGCTCTTCTCGCCGCGCCGCCAGTGCCTGTGCCGCATCGCGCAGGCCGTCCAATGCAGCACGGGCAGCCTCCAGATACGTCTCACCATCCTCGGTGAGGCGCACCGCACGGGTCGTGCGTTGCAACAGGCGCGTACCCAGCCGCGCTTCCAGGCGCTGGACCGCCTTGCCGACGTTGGACTTGTTGCTGGCCAGGTGTTCGGCCGCGCGGGTGAAACTCCCCGTCTGGGCCACCGCCACGAAGGCAGCGATCTCGGGGAAGGAGGCATCAGTCTGCTCCATCGTTGTATCTCCCGTGGACACAATTCGCAGGACTTCAGGGAGCTTATCCGCCATACGCGCGCATCCAAAATTTCCTAGAGTTTGTAGTTGGGCGCGCAACGTTAAGCGGCCAGCAGGGGCAGATAAACCGCTCCAACCACCGCGCACTGTCGCCCCGAAAATGACAATCACCATCCTGTGCGGCTTCTTGATTGTCGCCCTGAAACCGACAAAGCGTCTCCCGGAGGCGCGTTTATCAAGCTAGGAGAAACTTCGAAACTGCGCTCACCGGCCCTGATACCCAGGCCGACTCCCCACTCCAAGGTGACGCACATGAAACTCTTTATCGCCGACCAGACCTGCTCCGAAGCCGTCCAGATCATCGCCAACGAACTGGGCCTAGACCTGGAACTGGTGCACTTCGACGTCTGGAACCGGACCACCTCGAACGGTGAGGACTTCGCCCAGATCAACCCGCTGTTCTACGTACCGGCGCTTCAGCTGGACAATGCGGACAAGGACATCCTCACCGAGACCATCGTCATCACGTCTTACCTGGCCGACCAGTTCCCCGAAGCGGGCCTGGTGCCCCCGCAAGGGAGCCTTGAGCGTGCGAAGTTCAATCAGTTGCTGACCTTCCTCGCCACCGAAATTGCCCAGAAGCACATCCCGCTGATGCGCAAGCTGCTCACCGAGGAAGGCACTGCCTGGACCCGCGACAAGCTGGTCAAGGCTTACACCACCCTGGATGCCCGCCTGGCGGACGGACGCACCTGGCTCACCGGTGAACAGTTCACCGTGGCTGATGCGTACGTTTGGGGCACCTTCTGGCATGAACGCTCCGGTGTCGAGATCGGCCACCTGAAGCATCTGATGGCCTACAAGGCCCGCATGGATGAGCGCGCCTCGGTGCAGAAGACCATTCAGGACGAAGCCAAAGTAGTCGCCGATCACAAGGCGATGGCGCAGGCCTGATTAGCCACACCGGCCGATCCGCCCCTTTCAGGGGCGGATCTCTCCTTTCCTCTTTTTGGCCCCGGCGATGGGCTTGGTGTCGGTCTGGTTGGTCCGGAATGGCAAGCCGTTCAGCTAACGGCTCCCTCCTTGATTGCCATCACCGTCCTGGCCACCCTCGATCAACCGCAAGCTCTGCGGAGACGACAGCGCGATCTTCTGTTCCCGCAGCGCCTCAAGGATGGTGAACAGCAGGTCGCTGCGAGTGCCGGAAACCAGGCGAGGGCCGCTGACGTAGCCACTGACGGTCACGATGATGCCGTTGCTGGCGAGGTCGTTGAGGCTCACCGAGGGCGCAGGCGTCTCGAGGATGGCGGCATGTTCGGCATAGACCTTCAGCAAGAGGTCCCGCACCAGACGCATGTCAGTGTCCAACGGGAGGGTCAGGTGGATACCGACCACTCCCAGGGCGCTGTCCATGGTCACGTTCCTTACTTTCAGCGAGATGAATTGCGAGTTCGGGACTATGACCGTGGAGCGGTCCGACATCTGGATTTCGGTGGCCCGCACATTGATGCGTCGAATGTCGCCCTCGACCCCGTCGAGACTGACCCAATCCCCGACCTTCACCGGCCGCTCGGTGAGCAGGATCAGGCCGGAAATGAAATTCTGCACGATGGCCTGCAGGCCGAAGCCGATGCCCACCGACAAGGCGCTGATCACCCAGGTCAGGCTGGTCAGGTTGATGTGCAAGGTCGACAGGACCACCACCGCCAGCAGGATGAAGCCGAGGTAACCCACCAGGGTTACCAGCGAGGCCCGCATGCCGGCGTCCAGGTTGGTATCAGGCAGCAGTTCGTCACTCAGCCAGCGCTTGAGGACACGAATACCCTGCAGCCCGGCCAAGAGAAAGCCGACTGCAAGCAGGATGTCCTGCGGCAGGATATTCAGCCCCCAGAGCGGTTTGTCCAATCCTCCCCAATGATTGACGCCCAGGAAATCTCCGGGCCTGGACCCGGACGGCAACAAGGCAAGTATCACGGCGATGAACAACAACAGGCTGCGCCCTAGACCGGTCAACAGCGTACTGACCTGTGCCTGGTGCCGTTGTGGGAGCCCGAAGGCGGAGGCCAGCGCCAGGCCGCCGGGAAGACGTGGTGAAAACAGGGTTTCACACAAATCCCCGTAGAAAGCGATAACCAGATAGGCGCTGGCCGCCACTACGCTGATCCACAGCAGCTTCACGGTCAGGAAGTAGGCCAGGCTGAGGTATCCAATGAACAACGCAGCCAGGATGAACCCCACCCACGCACTGGCCAGGAAGGCCATCAATCCAGCGATGCCCCGCGGCGGCCCCAGGCCGGAACGTCGACGCACATGCCGGTAGCGCAACAAGGCAACAGCGAACAGCAGCGCAGTGACGAACGCGGTCAAGCCATAGGTCGCCACGGTCAAGGCCAGGCTACTGGCAATCACGCTGTTGATCCGATCCTGGGTGACCACGATCACCAGGGTTAGCGCCAACAGCGGCGGGAACCACGCCAGGGCACTGGCTACCGGGTCCGGGATCGGCGGAAGGCGCCAGGACGGCCTGGACGTCATCAGCAGTGCGCGGCCGAGCCCTGCGACGCAGGCGCAGAACACCACCACGGACATCAACTGGCTCCCCAGCGTAGCAATGCTCGGTGGCAGCTGAGCGCTGCTCTCCAATCCCCAGAGCGATAGCGATACCGCCCCACCAATGGTAAGCAGAGAGATCACGCCAACGCCCAGCGCGAAGCCTGTCCGACGCATGCGCCCTTCTGGCAGCCAGCGGATCATCGACCAGGCCAGAAGGCGTTCGAGCAAGTACCGACCCACGCCCCACAGCAGCCCGGAAGCGATCAGGCAGGCGATGAACAGCCCGCTGCGCTCCGAGGAGAATGCGTCGCGCAGCATCGATGAAGCGTCCGCCCAGAGGCCACGCAGGCGGCTGAGATCGTCCCCGGAAAGACGAACAAGTTGCGACCAGAACTTGGGACTCAAAGGGCTGGCCGCACGGGTGCTGATCTGCGAGTTGAACAGGCTGCGGCGAAGATTGCTGATCTGCGCCGACAAATCGGCGGCCGACTGCACCAGCTGGTTGGCCTGGCGCCGCTCATCGAGCAGGGACACCCTGTCCTGCATCAGCTGCTGCCGCTGACTGGCCAGGTTCTCTGCCTCGCCGGCCTGCGCCGGACCAAGCACCTTCAGTTGGTCGTCCACCCGTTCGATATCCGCGCTACGCAGGTCGCTGAAGGCATCGGCGAGGCGTTGCACCTGCGTCGCCGCCTGGCGCAGTGCCAACAGGAAATCGTCATTGGAGTCACCCGCCACCTTCTGACGGATCAGGTCCAACTGCTCGCTCATGCGCCCCAGCCCGGCCCCTTCGGCCAGCGCCGGCAGCTCACTGGGCACCGTTGCAGGCTCCGCCTGCGCAGAAGGAAACCAAACCAAGGCAGCTATCCAGAACGTCAAGGCCAACGGTAGGCCATTCAGGCTGAAGTGCCGCATCGTGGCTCCCCCTGTGCTTGTCTGCCTATCGATCATAGACGGCCAGAGGGCGCCGGGGTCGTGACGCGGCGGGTTCTGCCTGATCGGTCCAACTTCCGGCCGCTCATTCATCCGTTTACTTTGACGCTTCTGCTTCCCACTTTCCCGCCCCGGTTGTTCCTATTGGCCAGGACGTTGCGCGGCGGGATGCGCGCGGCCGGTCCGAAAATGCAAGTTGCAGCCATGAAAGCTACAGTGGAGTGGGCGCGACAATTTTCCATCAGCAGCCCCATCTCCTGTCATGACAGGAACCCGGCCACGTCAAGTTTCTGTCGACTCACCGCAACTCGCATTGGGCAACCTGTCCGCAGCGGCCCCTCGCTTGTAGCGATAGTCGATAGCCAACCCGCTCTGGGCGCCATCGCGCATAAGCCATCTCTCAGCCAAGGAGAAGCATATGAAGCTCGCGTCAACAGTCGTTCTGGCTGCCGCTATCAGCCTGGGTCTGACCAGCCAGGTGTCGGCCGCTGACCAGGATGAACTCCTGCAGATTGCCAAGGACGCCTACGTCTACGGTTACTCGCTGATCACCACCGAGGTCACCCGGGTGCAGATGACCAACGTAGACAAGGTCAGCGGATTGCATGGCCCCATGGGGCAGTTCATCAACGTCCCGCGCTATCCACCGGCCGACTACCGTGGCGTGTCGGCGCCGAATGCCGACACGCTCTATTCGGCCGCCTGGGTGGACCTGAGCGAGCCGCAGGTGTTCAGCCATCCCGACATGGGCACCCGCTTTTACCTGATGCCGATGTACGACCTGTGGATGACCGACTTCCACTCGCCCGGCGCGCGCACCACAGGTGGCAAGGCGGCCAACTACCTGCTCACGGGGCCGGGCTGGAAGGGCGAGGTTCCCGAGGGCATGGTCCAGATAAAATCCGCCACCGCAAAAATGCTCATTCTGGGCCGCACCTATGCCAATGGCACCGATCAGGACTACAAGGCGGTCAACGCCTTGCAGGCGCAGCTGAAAATCACGCCCTTGTCGGCCTGGGGCAAGGCCTATACGCCCAAGGTCCCCGCGGTGGACCCGAACCCGGGTTTCAGCATGACCGCCAAGCCCCAGGACGTGATTCTCGGGATGAGCACCGAGACCTATTTCAACAAGCTCGCCTCATTGATGTGCAAGGACGCTCCCCCGGCTGCTGAAGACGCCCCCATCCTGGCGCGTATGGCCAAGTTGGGCATCGAGCCTTGCAAGCCGTTCGAGCTCGGCAAGCTGGATCCGGGGTTGCAGAAGGCGTTGGCAGATCTGCCCGCGGTTGCCTTGAAGGAAATCGGCGCGAACCAGCATTCCATTGGCAGCGAGGTGAACGGCTGGCTCTTCACGAAAGGGCTCGGTGTCTACGACACGCAATACATGAAGCGCGCGGTGGTCGCCGCCTTTGGCTGGCCGGCGAACGTACAGCAGGATGCCGTCTATCCCTATACCACCGTCGATAGCAGCGGCCAGACACTCAATGGCGCCAATCGCTACACCCTGACCTTCCCCAAGGGACAGACGCCCCCGGTGAATGGTTTCTGGTCCATCACCATGTACCAGATCGATCAGGGCTGGTGGTTCGTGGACAATCCGTTGAACAAATTCACCGTCAGTCCCCGCAACGATCTGAAGTACAACGCCGACGGCTCCCTGACCCTGTACCTCCAGCATGAATCACCCGGCAAGGACAAGGAGGCCAACTGGCTGCCAGCGCCAAAAGGAGATTTCCTGCCCATGATGCGCATGTACTGGCCGAAGGAGCAGAGCCCGTCGATTCTCGATGCCAGCTGGACCCCGCCGAAGATCGTCAGGGTCAACTAGCCGCCCCGCCGCAATGGCCCCGATGCCGGTCGCATCGGGGCCTGCTTGGCATACGCGGCTGAAGCCAGTGGAGGCGTTATTCAAGGCTCGGCCCCAGCACAGGGTTATGCTGCTGGCAGACCGTGAATGGCAAACCGCTTCTGGCCGATAGCCGCCCTACCGCTGCACGGCATACCGTAGGAGCGAGCTCTGCTCGCGAACACCCCCCGCGCCAAACTCACCCCAACCTTGTAGGGGCGATATCAATCGCCAAGGGCAACCCCGTTGCCCCAACAAAACAAAGGCCCCTCTCCCAACCCGGAAGAGGGGCCCCACCACAGCTCAACTCACATCCAATCCAACGGCAATTTCTGGCCTCTTCATTAACTGACCGAAATCCTCCTGATTGCTGCGGGCGAGATGAATCACCGCCTCCATCAACATGCCTTCCCGGTAGTAATTGAGATAAGCCCCGGGAACGCAGGGCCGCAATGTGGCGTTGTCCAGGAGTATCTCCGCCAGCACCTGCACGATCTCCAGCCGCGAATCCAGCCGGTTCACCAACTCCCGCAGCCGGCGTTCTTCAAGCTCCTCGGTCATACCGACACCTCCTTGCCGCTCGCCATAAAGGCCGGCAAATCCCGCCAGGCCACCCACACCTCACCCTGCCAGCGCACGACACCAATCAGCCGACCCTCAAAGCTCAGGTTCTCCCGACGCGGCGCCGCATCAGGTACCCGGTGGTAGTCATGCAGCGTCGGCACCAGCACGGCGTTCAGCCAGCGGCCCACCTCGCCGTGCTTTGGCTTACCGAATTGGAACAGCGCCCGGTACGCGCCGATATCGCTGATGACGGTGACCTCTTCATGGAAGTCCTGGGTGTAGCCGAGGCAGAGGGTTTGCTGCTCGTGGGGCTCCAGGGCCGGAAGCAAAGGGACGGCATCGGGAAGGCCGATCAACCGCGCGAAGTCATGGGCGACGAACCAGGGCTGGTTGTCGACCATCACTGCGCGCAGGCGGAGGGAGTGGTGATAGAAAACGACAGGGGTATATGCGTCGTGCATGGCGGATCTCCAGTGTATGAGTAGAACCCGCCACCGTCCGCTGTCAGTCGAAAGGTGGCAGATCGCGCAGGGTTGACAGACCGGACACTGGAGCCGGCAGACCGCTAGGGGTCTCCCCACGCGATCTGCCATAGAGCCATGCAGTTGAAAAACTGCATGCGAACAAGAGCCTGCAAAGAACGTCCGCCGTTCCTCGCATGCACCTTGCGGCGCAATCGCGCCAGTGTTTCGGGCTGTCAAACCCGGCCACGGGATTGACCGTGACGGGGAGGGACACTAGCCAGGGCGCGCGTAGGGCCTCAAGGCTAATGTGCTGTGGGAAATTTCTCTGTAGGCCAAAGAAAAGATGCTCGGAAATATCTGTAGGACCAGGCCGTGCGGAAGGCGCTGTGGCGTTGGTCAACCCGGTGTTTTCGTGCTTTGGCTATACAAGAGGCGCGTGACTGTTTGCGACCAGGCACGAATGTCCGATTTCGGCCAGAAGCGGACGATGGGGTTCGCTACGCAGTCGACCGAATTTTTGCGATGTCTTTGCTGGGAGCTGCACCAAACATCCGACTGTATTCTCGGCTGAACTGCGAAAGACTCTCGTAACCCACCCTGAAGCCCGCCGTGGAGACATCCAATCCCTCTGAAATCATCAAACGGCGCGCTTCCTGTAATCGCAGTTGTTTTTGGTACTGCAGGGGACTCATGGCGGTAACGGATTTGAAGCGATGATGAAGGGTTGAGGTGCTCAAATTCACGTAGCTGGCGAGCTCTTTGATGTGCAGAGGCTTTGCGTAGTGTCGGTTGAGCCATTCAATCGCCCTGGTAACCCGGTGGGTCTGACTGTCCGCGATCACAATCTCATGCAGCCGCTGGCCCTGTTGGCCTTTGAGCAGGCGATAGAAAATTTCCCGAAGTGCCAGAGGGGCTAATGCGGGGATATCTGCTGGCGTATCGAGAAGTCGGACCAGACGCAGCATGGCGTCCAGCAGCGATGTGTCGATCTTGTCGAGGTACAGCCCTCGGTTTGCCCCGTGGCCTGGAATGCCAATAGGGCTGCTGTCCGCAATAAGCTGCGCGATCTCGGCAGGGTCGATGTCCAGTCGTATACACAGATACGGATGTTCTGAAGATGCCTCAATGACTTGGCCTGCCAGCGGCAAAGTGACCGATACAACGAGGTAATTCAGCGGATCGTAGACATAGCTTTCGTTCCACAGCCTTACCTCCTTGCGGCCTTGGGCGATGATGCATAAACCTGGTTTGTGGACCGTGTGGATCGTATCGGTTGGAGCATCGCTGCGGATGAAGTGAAGCGGAGGGATAGCCGTCTGGTACACGCCGTACTCGGGAGCGAAGCGCTGTATGGTTTTGGCCAGCTCTGCTCTGCGTCGGGCAATTTCCACGTCCAGGTCGTTCACCTTCATCACTCCGTCAATCTGCTGCGCCAAAGGATATTGCGATTGCTTGGCGCTTGGTAGACGTACCTCTGGGTATCCATGCGCGAGGACATCCATTAGCGCCGGACCCGTGCCGGCAGATGTCCGCCTTGTTCCACTTGGACATGGCTTTCAGTCAGCAAAAAGTCGGCTGGAAGCGGCACTAGCGGCGTTCCCGCCCCCACAGCATTGTGCAAAACCTTCGTAGTAATCGATTAACGGCACCTCGGCATGACTTCTTAATCTCACTCCAAGACCTGCTGGGCAGCAGGAACCTCTGAAGCGAAAACAGGAGTCATGAAGATGAACAATATCGAACAGAAAGTCGTCGTCATTACCGGTGCCAGCAGCGGCATTGGCGAGGCAACCGCCCGCCTTCTCGCCGGCAAAGGCGCTCGGGTTGTATTGGGGGCTCGCCGTACCGATCGCCTCGAGGCCTTGGCAGACGAAATTCGTGCCGCTGGCGGTATCGCCGATGTGCTGCCACTGGATGTAACCAGCCTGGATGACATGCAATCGTTCATCGACTTTGCCGTGGAGCTTCACGGCCGCGTGGACGTACTGGTCAATAACGCCGGGGTCATGCCGCTGTCCAAGTTGGAGGCCCTGAAGGTCAACGAATGGAACCAGATGATCGATGTGAACATTCGCGGAGTGCTGCACGGCATTGCAGCGACCCTGCCCCTTATGCAGCAACAACGATCGGGGCAGATCATCAACATCGCATCGATCGGCGCCTATGCCGTAAGCCCTACCGCTGCCGTGTATTGCGCGACTAAATATGCTGTGCGCGCCATATCCGAAGGGCTTCGTCAGGAAGTAGGTGGCGACATTCGCGTCACAGTCATCGCTCCCGGTGTCACCGAGTCCGAGTTGGCTGACAGCATTTCCGATGAAGGTGGGCGCGCGGAAATGCAAGAGTTCCGCAAGATCGCCATTCCCGCCGTAGCCATTGCTCGCGCCATCGCCTACGCCGTCGAGCAGCCTGCTGATGTGGACGTCAGCGAATTGATCGTCCGTCCCACCGCGAGCCCTTTCTGATCGTCATTTCCAGCCGAGGAGGAGAAAGTCATGGCACAGCCATCCGGAGACCAGAACAAGTACGTTGGCATGTGGGTGACCGCCGACGGTCGTATTCGCCATGAGTTGTTGCCTGGCGGACGTTATGACGAGGCCCGTGGGTCGCAGAAAAGTGCCTACCAAGGACGTTACTGGCTTGAAGGCGACCATATCCAGTACGTCGACGATACAGGCTTCACTGCAGACGGCGAGTTCCGAAACAACGTGCTGTATCACGCCGGGATGGTCCTCTATCCAGAGCGTTGAAGCCAAGGCCGGAATGAATGCATTCCGGCTTTTTTTTCCAGGTGATGGTTCCAATATCTGATCGCCCGCCTCAGTGCGGGCGTCGACGTTGAATCCACTTCGGCTCGCAAGGTCTGAGAGTGAAGTGAGGTTTCATGACGCTGCAGTTGCAACCATTGGCCGATGGCCTGACCCATCAGGAGAGAGGTGGATGAGCGTGAACCTGACCGAGCGGACTTCTGCCGAGGGTTTGGAGGCGTACATTCGCGGCAGGCGTCTGGCTGCCTCGGACAGCCTGGCAGCACGCGATGTATTGGTTCAGATATTCAATCGTGAACGTGACCAGGACAGCTTTATCGTGCCGGCCGTGGCCGAACCGCTACTGGTGTGGATCATCTCCGGAACCGCTGCCGTGGAGGAGCGAATTCCTGGCGGCGAGTGGGAAACCAGCCATGTGGCCAAGGGGGACTTTTTCTTGACGTCCTCCGCAGAGCCCTACGAAATGCGCTGGAAAGTTTCCGGCGCAGATGCATTCGAAGTGATGCACATCTATCTCGGCATCCCGCTGCTTGAAAAAGCCGTCCGGGAAGTGCTCGGGGGATCCGGCGCCGTCCGTCTGCGTGAGGTATCGGGTGGTCGTGACGAGGTCCTATCACTGCTGCTGGAGCAGGTCCGCGCGGAGCTGACCAATCGGAATGCGGTCAGCGCACTGTTTCTCCAGGGGCTGGCCCAATGTATGGCTGTCCACCTTGCCCGCGAGTATCTGGACAGCTCGGCGGACGATATCGCACACCGTAATGCATTGCCCGCCTTCAAGTTGCGGCGAGTCTTGTCGACCATGGAAGCCAATCTGGCTTCCCCGTTCAGTCTTGGGACGCTGGCTGAAGAGGCCGGCATGAGCGAATACTGAATCGCCCCTAGTTTCGTAGACACCTCCAAGCCTCATAATGAGGCCCATTAGGAGGTGCCATGAGCAACCAGCGTTACCCCGAAGAATTCAAAATCGAAGCGGTCAAACAAGTGACCGAGCGCGGCCTCCCCGTAGCCGAGGTGGCAGCGCGGTTAGGCATGTCGGTGCATAGCCTGTATGCCTGGATCAAGCGCTACGGCAAGCCCCAGGCGCAGCGGCAGCAAGACGACGATCAGCAGGCCGAACTGCGTCGTCTGCGCGCCGAACTCAAGCGAGTGACCGAAGAGCGAGACATCCTAAAAAAGGCCGCCGCGTACTTTGCCAAGGAGTCCGGCTGAAGTACGCCTTCATCAGCAAGCTGTCGGTGGAGTACCCGGTTCGACGTCTCTGCCAGACCCTGAAAGTGCATCCCAGCGGTTACTACGCCTGGCTGACCGAGCCGAAATCCGTACGCGCCAAGGAAGATCAGCGCCTACTCGGGTTGATCAAACATGCCTGGCTGGAAAGCGGTGGGGTCTACGGCTATCGCAAGATTCACGACGACCTGCGTGAGCTGGGGGAGTCCTGTGGCCGGCACCGCGTGGCTCGCCTGATGCGAGGAGAAGGGCTGCGCTCACAGACCGGCTATCGGCGGCGCCCCGGCTATTACGGCGGCCGGCCAACGGTGGCTTCGCCCAATCGCCTGGAGCGGCAATTCAACGTTAGTGAACCGAACAAGGTCTGGGTCACCGACATCACCTACATCCGCACCTATGAAGGCTGGCTGTATTTGGCGGTGGTGCTGGATCTGTTTTCACGCCAGGTGATCGGCTGGTCGATGAAGCCACGGATGTGCAGCGACCTGGCTATCGATGCCCTGTTGATGGCGGTGTGGCGGCGCAAGCCCAAGCAGGAAGTGATGATCCACTCCGACCAGGGCAGCCAGTTCAGCAGCTCGGACTGGCAGAGCTTCCTCAAGGCCAACAACCTGATCAGCAGCATGAGTCGACGCGGTAACTGCCACGACAACGCGGTGGCGGAAAGCTTTTTCCAGTTGCTGAAGCGGGAACGCATCCGACGAAAAACCTACGGCACCCGCGAAGAAGCCCGGAGTGATGTGTTCGATTACATCGAGATGTTTTATAACCCCAAACGCCGGCACAGCAGCGCTATGCAGCTATCGCCAGTGGAGTTTGAAAAGCGTTATTTCCAGAGCTTGGAGAGTGTCTAGGAAAGCCGGGGCGATTCAAATTTCCCTCTTCTCGACATGCATCTCTTTGGCAGGGTTGCTCAGCCTATCGGGGTTTTGCTCCTTTCTTTGATGCGCAGTTTTTGTTGGATGGATGACAAAATCTGGCGGTTACTCGCGGAGCGAGTGGCTTTGAGCAGCAATTTCTGCGCTGTCGCCCCAGCTCAGAAATGAGAAGCCCCGGTAGTCATTTCGAACGTCCGCTACTGGCCGGAAGCTGCCGTTCGCAAGAAGTTTCTTCCAGCCATTAGCGGACTAGCGAGATACAAAGCAACAGGATTCTTCAGCGGAACCCAGTTTGCGTTGAGCGATACCCATCAGCCCTGCGCGCATGGGTATCGCTCAGCTCGCGGAACGCCGCCCGCCCCATCCTTGAACTGAGACACGAACAACACCAGTCGTAGCCCGGATGAAATCCGGGAGCGGCGGTGGGGCTCTCCCCGGATTTCATTCGGGCTACCTCCGTCTACGTCGCATCCCACCCTTGCGCGGTCGAATCTGGACAACTGTCCCCTGCCTCGCACAGCGTAATCTTGCTCGCAGTCAGGTCAGGAACAGCAGCGCTCCACGGCTCCTCTCTGTTCCCCTGCAGGCCCTCCCCGGCCCTGCGACCTGCACGGCCTCGAAAGGCTTCGAAGCCGGCTCTTCGTACAGACGTGACTTAAGTCAAAGGCCAATATCCTGCGACCTCGCCGCCGCCACACGGGCGGCGTTTTTTTGCTCGCGCATCGGTACGCCCGGCCGCCTGGATTCGCCGCGCCACTACCAGCCGAGGTACTTGAGCCCCCAGAGCGTGAGCATGCCGGCCGCGAGCGTCAGCGCGGCATTGCGGGTAAGCCAGGCGAGCAAGGCGGCGACGATGGCCGCGGGGATCTGCGGGTTGTCCAGGGCGATGTCGTGCTGCCCACTGGGGAAGATCACGGCGGGCAGCACCAGCGCGGCCAGCACGCTCGCCGGCACATAGAGCAAGGCTTGCTTGAGAAGCGCCGGAATCCGCAGGCGGCCGTAGAGTTCGACGAACGAGAGGCGCATTGCGAAGGTGCCCAGGCCTGCGGCCAGGAACAGCCCCCACAAGGTCAGGTCGCTCATGGCGCCTCCCTTTCGCTGACGCTTGCGGCCGTGGCGGCCGTGGCGGCCTGCGCGCCGCGTCGCGCGTTCTCGATCAGCACCCCGGCCACGATGCCGGCGATGGAAGCGGTGACCAGCCCGAGGTTGTAGGGCATGTCGATCGCCAGGACCGCCACCACGCCACCCACCACGGCGGCCCCCAGGCTTGCCGCCGTGCGGATGGACGGCACCAGGATCGCCAGGAAGGACAGCGGTATCGCGAAGCTCAGCGACCAGGAACCGGGGATGCTGGCGCCCAGGTAGACCCCGGCCAGTACCGATATCTGCCAGGACAACCACATGGTCAGTGCCGTGCCGGCGTAGTAGAAGTGGGCGAAGCGCCCCAGCTCCCCCGACGACAGCTTGAGAATGCAGATGGCATACGACTGGTCGGACAGCATGTAGGACAGCGGCCAGGTCCAGCGCCGGGGCAAGTGATGCAGGAAGGGCGCGAGCGACGCGCTGTACATCACGAAACGCAGGTTGATGATCAGGGCGGTCAGTACGATCGCCAACGGCAGCACGCCGTTCTGCAGCAGCTGCAGCGCGGCCATCTGGGCCGAGCCCGAGTAGAACAGCAGGGTCATGGCCATCGTCATGCCAGGGGACATGCCCAGGTCGATGGCCATGACTCCCGCGACCAGCCCGAACGGCACCACGCCGGGCGTCAGTGGAATCAGTGTGCGAACGCCCGCCCAGAAGGCTTGCGTTCGAGTCGGGTACGGCATGTCGTGTCCTTGGTTGTGGAGCCTGATCGCTTCGCGATGCCTGCCTGGATGCTCAGACCTTGAAGTGGTTGCGTTTGCGGAACTGCCCCGGCGCCATATCGAACATGGTGCGGAAGCAGCGCTGGAAATGCGGGAGCGTCACGAAGCCGCTCGCCACCGCGATCTCGATCAGCGATTTGTTGGTGTGCTGCAGCAGCTGGCGCGCGCGGGTCAGTCGCAGCTCGAGGTAGTAGCGCGGCGGCGTCGCCTTCACGTGGCGCCTGAACAGGCGCTCCAGGTGCCGTCTGGAGATACCCACGTAGCGTGCGATCTCGTCGATCTCGATGGGGTCCTCGATGTTGCTGTGCATCAGTTCCAGCGCGAGCTTGAGGGTCTCCGGCAGCGTCGGGTCGAAGTCGATGGAGACCACGGACACGTCGACGACTTCCTGCATCTTGTCGCAGCTGAGCACCTCTTCCACGGCGCTCACCAGTTCGTCGCCAGCGCTGTGGCGCACCACTTCCAGCATCATGCCCAGGGAGCTGTTGGCGCCGGCGCAACTGATCCGCCTGCGGTCGAGCACCTGGGCGTGACTGGTCACCTTCACCTTGGGAAACAGCTCGCTCATCATCGCGCGGCCGTCCGGATGGAACGCGCAGTCATGGCCATCCAGCAAGCCGGCCTCGGCCAGGAAGTAGGCGCCGTTCCAGAGCCCACCCAGCACGGCGCCGGCGGCATCGGCCGAGCGCAGCTTCGTCCGCAGCTGCGCATCGCCCTCCAGCCGAACGCGAAAACCGCCACAGACCACCAGGATGTCCTGGCACTTTTCATCCAGCGCCGTGAGCGTGCAGTCGGTGGAAATGGAAATGCCCAGGTCGCTCACCACGAGGTTGCCGTCGCCCCCCACGACCTGGACGTCGAACACCGGGGACGAACTCATGAGATTGGCCGTGACCAGCGCATCCACCGCACCGGTGAAGGCCATCATCGAGAAGTGCTCGCGCAGGATGAAGGACACCCGACGCACCTGGGGCGTCAGGCCTTCCCGACGCGCCTTGTCCAGGTGCGCCAGGTTCTTGCTTTTGAGAACACTCTCGAAGGACGTTTTCATGTGACGACTCGCGGAACCCGGGGAACGAATCGGCATTCCCCTGCTGGTACCCGGGTATCGGTCCATGGGTTGGTACCAGTGCGAGCACATTCTCACAGTTGGACCTCGCGGACTATTCCGCAATCGCCGTGTCGTTTTCCCGACGCGACGCCGCGCCTGAGCCGGTCGCCGCGATGCGCCGCAGAAGCTCCGGGAGCCGGGAGATCAGAACCGCAACGGTAGCTTGGCCGGCCGCCGTCGACGACGATGACCTGGCCGGTGATGAAGGCCGCCGCCGTTCAGGACGACCGCCCCTCCCTCTCCTTCTCCACCTCGGTCGAGGTCACCACCACCTGGGCTGGCTGCCCGTGGCCGATCCAGTCGGAGATCAGGCTGTAGGCCACCGCCAGCAGGGTTGGACCGAGGAACAGGCCCATGAAGCCGAAGGCGAGGATGCCGCCGAACACGCCGAGCAGCACCACCACCAGGGGCAGGTTGCCGCCACGGCTGATGAGGTAGGGCTTCAGCACGTTGTCCACGCCGCTGATGATGAACATGCCCCAGATGCCGAGGAACACGGCGTAGCCGTAGTCGCCGTGCCAGGCCAGCCAGGCGGTGACCGGCACCCAGACCAGGGGCGGGCCCATGGGGATCAGGCTGAGGGCGAAGGTGGCGATGGCCAGCACCAGGGCGCCAGGCACACCGGCGATCCAGAAGCCGATCAGCGCCAAGAGGGCCTGGGCGGCGGCGGTGCCGATCACGCCGTTGACCACCCGCTGCACGGTGCCGGCTACCAGTTCCAGGTAGTGCTCGGCACGGTCGCCGATCAGTCGTTCCAGGCCGCGTTCGACGAACAGCGCCATGCGCGGGCCGTCGCGGTAGAAGAAGAACACCAGCACCAGGCTCAGCACCAGTTCCAGCACGCCGCCGCCGAGTTGCGCGCTGCGTGCCAGGATCCAGTTGCCGGCCTGGCCCATGTAGGGCTTGAGGCTGGCGAAGAAGGCCGCGCCCTGGGCGTCGATGGAATGCCAGGCGCGCACCAGGCGCTCGCCCACCAGGGGGATCTGCGGGAGCCAGTCCGGCGGCGGCGGCAGGCCCTGCACCTGCACGTCCTTCACCAGTTCGGTGGCATCGCGCACATGCTGGGCGAGGTTGCTGCCCAGCCACACCAGCGGCAAGGCCACCAGCAGCATCCAGCCGGCCGTGAGCAGGCCGGCTGCGGTGGACTCGCGGCCGTGCAGCAGGTTGCTCAGCAGCCGCATCAGTGGCCAGCTGGCGAAGGCCAGCACGGCGGCCCAGAACAGCGCCGAGACGAAGGGCGCCAGCACCCAGAGGCAAGCCCCGAGCAGGGCCAGCAGGAGGATCTGCACCAAGAGGCGGTCGTTATTGAGCATCCCTGAATCTCTCTGGCTCGCGGGAAAGGAAGGCCGGGCCCGCCGCCATGCGGCGCGAGCCCGGCAGGCTTAAGCATAGAGACTGGTGTGGAGTTTTCTCAGCGCAGCAGGATCAGGTGCAGGCCGGGTTCTTCGCCTTCGCCCAGTTCCAGGCGCGCGGCGCGCACGCCCTGCCCCACCAGGGCCTCGCGCCAGGCTTCGGCGCCAGGGCCGGCGAGGCTGACCCGCAGGGTGCTGTCGAGGTTCAGGGAGCGCGCCAGCAGGGTTGCCCAATTGGCCGGGGGCTCGTCCGGCAGCCGCGCCAGGTGCAGCTCGCCGCTGCTTTTCAGCTCGCGCATCAGGGTATCGGGGGTGGGCAGCAGTTCGCCCAGGGGTGCGTTGGCATCCAGCTGCTCGGCATGCAGGTAGGCCCGGCGATTGCCCCGGGTGATGCTGTAGATGGCCAGCAGGCTGTCCTGGCTCGGCTCGGCCAGGCGCACCAGCAAGTAGGCCTGCTGGTCATCCGGGCCATAGAGCTTGGCATTGCCGAACACGGTGTTGGCCCAGAGGCTGCTCGAACCACAGTCGCGGCCCTGGCACCAGTAGAGCAGTTCGGCGCCGCGTTCGAGCAGGTCCCTGCGGGCGCGGTCGAAGGCATCGAAGGAGCTGTGGCCTTCGGGCAGGCGGTAGGTGATGGACGTCTGCCGCCCTTCGGCCTCCACCTTGCGCTCCATGCGCAGCTGGTTGCTGATGCGGCGGATCGAGCTCTGCGGGTAGACCCGTTCCTGGTCCGGGGTCTCGCGGAAATCGGTGATTTCGGCGTGGGGGAAACGCGGCAGTGCCGCCAGGTCATGGCTATCGGGCAGGTCGGCGGCCTGGGCGGATGCTGCCAGCAGAAGGCCGGCAAGAAGGGTGTGGCGCATGCGCATCCTTATCGAGATGTCCTGGAGTGTGCAGTCTGGACCAGCTTCACGGCCTTTGCCTTGCGCGCTCCACGGACCACTCCGCAGTGCGCAGCGGTGGCGGACAGGTCGGCCATCCCACTGATCCTTGACCAAAAACAGCCAGCCTTCCCGGTTGGCCGGTGCAAGTCAAGGAACGGCGAAGAAGGGATTGAAACAGTCTGCTACGGCCTGCGCGCCGGCTTCGTCGTCCAGGTGCAGGTGATGGCGGCCGGGAAGCCGGCGCACGTCGAAGGCGAGGTCCTCGACTACCCCGGCGAACTTGGGCTCCGTGTGCAGCAGCCCCTGCTCCGCCAGCACCAGCAGGCTCGGGCATTGCACCGCGCGGGCGAAGGCCAGGGCATGGGCGCGGGTCAGGCGCAGGGGCGATGGCAGGGTCAGGCGGCTGTCGCTGCGCCAGGTGTAGCCACCGGGCACCGGCATGAGACCACGCTCGGCGAGCAGCTCGGCGGCCTCGCGGCTGATGGAGCCGGCGCTGCGCATGCGCGCTTCCACGGCGCGCTCGATATCGGCGTAGACCGGCTTGCGCTTGCCCGCCAGCGCCGACTGCGCACGCAGCGCCTCAGCGAGCTTGGCCGGCGCCTGCTCGGCTTCGCCGGTGTAGGGCATGAGGCCATCGATCAGGGCCAGGCGCTCGACCTTCTCGGGCATGGCGCCGGCGAGCAGCACCGATACGATGGCGCCCATGGAATGGCCGAGCAGGGAGAACCGCGCCCAGCCCAGTTGCTCGGCCACCTGCAGCACATCGGCGACGTTGTCCCAGAGCAGGTAGCTGGCCCCGGGGGCGCGATGGGCGGAGTGGCCGTGGCCGGCGAAATCCAGGGCGACTATGCGCAACCCCGGCAGCAAGGGCGCCAGGCGCGCGAAGCTGTTGGCATTGTCCAGCCAGCCATGCAGGGCGATCACCGGCTGGCCGTCTTCGGGTCCGTAGAGGTGCGCGGCCAGTTCGACGTGAGGCAGGTTGAGGCGGATTTCTTCGACCTGTGCCGTCATGCGTGGGCCTCCTGGCGGTGACCATCCCAGCGGCCGAATACCGACTTCAGCAGCTCCGCGGTTTCCCGGGGGCGTTCCAGGGGGAACATGTGCCCGCCCGGAAACGACAGGTATTCACCCCGTGGCACCTGCTTCAGCAAGCGCGCATGGTGCGGCAGCACGACCTTGCTCTGGCGCCCGCGCACCAGGGCCAGGGGCACCGTCAGTTGCTGCGGGCGGCCCGGCGTACGGTGCGGCACGTTGCGGTAGATGCTGATTTCGGTGGCGGCGTCGAACTTCAGCCGCAGGTTTTCGCCCTGGCGCGCCAGGCCATGGCGCACATAGGCGTCCAGGCATTCGGGGTCGAAGCGGCTGAACAGGGTCTTGCCGGCGAAGTAGTCACGGGCTTCGTCGAGGTCGCCGAACTCCTCGCGGCGGCCCAGGGTACGCCCGGCCGGCGTGATGCGGTCGATGAAGCCGAAGCGCTTGGCGGCGCGGATGACGATGCGGTCGGCCAGGGTCAGCACCGGCGAGTCGAGCATCACCACGCCGCGATAGAGGTCGGGCCGGCGCAGGGCGGCATGGTAGTGCAACACTCCACCGAGGGAATGGCCCAGGCCCCAGACCGGCTCGCCGCGCGCTTGCAGGTGGTGGATGAGTTCATCCACCAGGTTTTCCCAGTTGTCGTTCACCGGGAAGCGCGGGTCATGGCCGTGCTGCTCCAGGTGCTCGACCCGGAAGTCCGGCGCCAGGGCGCTGAACAGCTTGCCGTAAGTGGCCGACGGAAATCCGTTGGCGTGGGCAAAGAAGATGGTGTGCATGGCATCCGGCTCGTCGGGGAATGCGCCGATTGTCCGGCAGCCCCGCCCACGCGGCAATGACTGTAACCGCCAGTGATGATGGCGCTATTGCCAAAAGCCTGGTGCCAGCAACCTGCCCACCAACCCCAGGGCCACCAGCAGGAACACCAGGCCGCAGGCCAGGTCGATGGCCGGCGCGGCGCGCAGCAGCAGTTGCTGGTTGCGCCCACGGGTGAGCGCCAGGCCCAGCAGGCTGAACCAGGCCAGCCCCATGCAGAAGAGAATCGCGGCGGCGCCCAGCTTGCCGGCGACCGACATGTCCGCCGGGATCAGCCCCGACAGCAGCGCCAGGAAGAACACCAGCGCCTTGGGGTTGAACAGGTTGGTGGCCAGGCCCCGCACCCAGGGCCCCAGCGCCGAGGGTGACAGGTCACCGTCGAAACGGCCGCCGCCACCCTGGCCACGGCGGAACCAGGCGCGCACGGCGCCGACGCCGAGCCAGCCGAGGTAGCTCGCGCCCAGCAGTTGCAGCAGGTCGAAGAGGATCGGCGAACGGCTCACCAGCAGTGCCACGCCGGTCAGTACCAGGGTGCCGTGGACCAGGATGCCGCAGGCCAGGCCCAGGGCGCTGAGCAGGCCGGCGCGGCGGCCCTGGTGCAGGGCGGTGCGCACCACCAGCGCCACGTCGGGGCCGGGGCTGACCAGGGCGACGGCGAACACGGCCGCCAGCGACAGCAAGACGGAAGTCTCCTGCATCGAGGTTCTCCAGAAGGTGTGGGGTTTAACGGGGATGAACGATCAGCGGCCGCGCAGCCTGGCCGGTGGCGCGCCGTAGGTGCGGCGGAACAGCCGCGAGAAGTGCGCCTGGTCGTAGAAGCCGAGGTCGAGGGCCAACTCGCTGAGGTTCTCGCCGCGCAGTACGCGCGGTAGCGCCTTCTCCAGCCGCAGCTGGGTCAGCCACTGGTGGGGTGGCAGGCCGCACTGGCGGTTGAAGCGGCGCAATGCCTGCCAGGGGCTGAGGTCGCAGAAGGCGGCCAGTTCCTCCAGCGAAGGCGGTGTGTCCAGGCGTGATTCCAGCCAGTCCCGCAGCCGCGCCCAGGTGCGTCCGTCGAAGCCCTGCTCCGGCTCGCGCACCCGCAGGGTGGAGCCGCGCTCCAGCAGGTTCGCCAACGCCGACCAGAGATGGCTTTCCTGTTCCAGCCGCGAGCCCTGCAGCAGCGCACGGTGCAGGTCCAGCAACTGGTTACGCAGGCCGGCATCGCGAAGGATGCTGGTGGTCAGGCGCGGCGCCCCCTGGCGGTCGTCGCTGAGGCTGCGGCTGGCGTCGTCCAGCCATTGCGGATCGAAGGCCAGCACGCGGATCTGGTAGCCCTGGCCGTCGACGCCGGCACCGTCGTGGATCTGTTCCGGCGCCATCAGCATCACGTCGCCGGTGTCGGCCTGGTGGCTTTCACCCTGGTGCAGGTAGCGCTGGCGGCCATCCACCATCAGCCCCAGGTGGTACTCCAGATGGAAGTGCCGGGGGAAGCTGAAGTGCTGGTGCCGGGCGTCGATCAGGCGCAAGCCGGGCAGGCTGCTGGGAATGTGTTGGGTCTGGTCCATGGGCACCACTCTACTCCCTGGTGGTGCCGGGTTCTTGGACAAAATTGCGGGGGATGGCGCAAGCGCAAGGCGGGAAGTGTGGCTGCGTAGGATGGGTTGAGCCTGCGATACCCATCGACCGTTGATGGGTATCGCAAGCTCAGCGGAACGCCGCCCGACCCATCCTACAAGAGCCTCAACCGCGCGGCGGCTCGGCGCCGAGGGGCACGATGGCCATGGTCAGCCGGGAGATGCAGCTCGGCTTGCCGTCGTCACCGAACAGGCGGATGTCCCAGACGTGGGTGGTGCGCCCCAGGTGCACCGCGCGGGCCACGGCGGTGACCCGGCCACTGCGCAGGCCGCGCAGGTGGTTGGCGTTGACCTCCAGCCCCACGCAATAGAAGCGGCTGCTGTCCAGGCACAGGAAGCTGGCGGTGGAGCCGAGGGTTTCCGCCAGCACCACCGATGCGCCGCCGTGCAGCAGGCCGTAGGGCTGGTGGGTACGCTGGTCGACCACCATGCTGGCGGTCAGGGATTCGTCGTCGAAGGCTTCGAAGCGGATATCCAGGCCTTCGCCAATGGTGTTGGTCAGGGTTTCGTTGAGACGCGCGAGATCGGGGGTTTGTCGCCATAGACCCATGGGAGGCTCCTAGGAAGAGGCCGGGACGGGTGTCCCGGCCGGGCTGGATCATTCGTGCCAGACAAGCGCCTCCTGGCGCTCGAGCCATTCGGGGAAGCGCTTGCCGTAAGCGTCTTCCACGATGTTGCGCTTGATCTTCAAGGTCGGGGTGAGGAAGCCGTTGTCCACCGCCCAGACTTCCTTGACCAGCACCAGCCCTTGCAGGCGCTCGTGCTTGTCGAGGTCGCCGTTGACCTCTTCCAGCAGGCTGCGCAGGCTGACTTCCAGTTCCGCCCTGGCGCTGTTCGCGGCCTCCTGCCGGCCCACTTCGGACAGCACGCAGAGGGCCATGGGCTGCGGCAGGCCATCGCCGACCACGCACACCTGCTCGATCTTCGGGTGCACGGCCAGGCGGTTCTCGATGGGCGCCGGCGCCACGTACTTGCCCTTGCTGGTCTTGAAGATTTCCTTGATGCGCCCGGTCAGGCGCAGATTGCCTTCGGCATCCTGCTGGCCCTTGTCGCCGGTACGCAGGAAGCCGTCGGTGGTGATGGTTTCAGCGGTCTTCACCGGGTCCTTGAAGTAGCCCTGCATGGTGGCGCCGCTGCGAACCTGGACTTCACCGTCTTCGCTGATGCGCACTTCCACGCCAGGGCTGTTGCGGCCGATCCAGCCGAGCTTCACCTCGCCCTTGCGGCACAGGTGGGAGTAACCGCAGTTCTCGGTCATGCCATAGACCTCCAGCACTTCCAGGCCCAGGCGCTTGTACCAGTCCAGCAGCGCGCCGGGCACCGGCGCGGCGCCGCACAGGGCGTTGCGCACGGCATCCAGGCCGAGGCCGGCGAGCACCTTGCGACCGACCATGCGGCCGATGATGGGCAGGCGCAGCAGGCGGTCGAGTTTCTGCGCCGGCATCTTCGAATAGACGCCCATCTGGAACTTGGTCCAGATCCGCGGCACGCCGAAGATGGCGGTGGGCCGGGCACGGCGCAGGTCGTCGAGGAAGGTCTCCAGGCTTTCGGCGAAGAACACCGTCTGCCCCGCGTAGAGCGAACCCATCTCGACGAACATGCGCTCGGCCACATGGCACAGCGGCAGGTAGGACAGCAGGCGGTCTTCCTCGCCGGTCTGGAACAGCTGCATGCCGTGGCTGGCGGCGAAGGCGAAGTTGCTGAAGTTGTGCATCACGCCCTTGGGCGTGCCGGTGGTGCCGGAGGTATAGATGATGGTGGCGAGTTGGTCGGGATTGCTCCTGGGAACATCCTGGATCGGATTGGCGGCCTGCAGGTCGGCCCAGCTGAAATCGAACTCGCCTTGCGGGTGGATCGGCAGGGCGATGGTCGACACGCCCTGGGGTATGCCACCGGCCATGGCCGGCCAGTCGTCGAGCTTGCCGATGAAGACCAGCGCCGACTCGGAATGCTCCAGTACCTGGTGCACCGATTCGGCGGTGAGATTGGGGTAGAGAGGCACCGACACGTGGCCGGCCATCCAGATGGCGAGGTCGGCAATGATCCAGTGCGCGCAGTTCTTGGAAATGATCGCGATTCGACTGCCCTGGGGCAGGTCGCGCCCCCGCAGCCAACTGGCGGCCCGGCGGGCCTGTTCCCCCACGTCGCCCCAGCTCAGCTCCTCGACCCTGCCGCCACCCAGCGGCTGGACCAGATAGCGCTTGTTCGGGTGACGGGCTTCACGCTCGAAAAAGATTTCAAGCGGCATACGGACTGCATCAGCCACAGGGCCTCCTCCTTTGTTCTTTTTTTAGGGGACAACCAAGCACTTGCTTGGTTGACTATCCACAGACAAGGGAGGCGGTGCAAGTTAAGAAATGTTGCGAATCGTCAGTGATGGCGAACGTGGTGCAGGCTGCGCAGGGACACCAGGCCGGGGATCAGCAGGTCGCCTTCCAGCTCGGCCAGGCTGGCGGTGCCCATGGGCAGCGGGTCCTGGCGATGGCCGTGGATCAGCAGGCCGGCCAGTTCGCTGACGAAGGGGTTGTGGGTGACCAGCAGCAGGTCCTGCTCGCCATGCTCGGCAAGGAAATCCAGGGCCTGGCGCGGGTCGCTGTCGGGGGTCGCCCAGGGCGCGGCGCCAATGGCGCCGGTGAACCCCAGGGCATCGCGCACCAGTTCGGCGGTCTGCTGCGCCCGCACATAGGGGCTGGCGAGGATCGCCCCCAGCGGCCGCCCGGCCAACTGGGCGGCGCTGTGCAGCACGTCCTTGCGGCCGTGGCGGGTCAGTTCGCGCTCAGCGTCGGTATTGGCGCGGGCCTCGGCCTCGCCATGGCGCAGCAGCCAGAGCCTCACAGCTTGGGCTCTTCGTCACGCACCGGGTGGGCGGCTGGCGGCACCGAATGGGGTGTCTCGCCTTCGGGCGCGCGGGCGGCGGGCCAGTCGGCGAAGGGCCAGGGCTTTTCCTCGGTGTTGAAGGTGCCGAAACGGCCGATCTGCGCCAGGTACTGGCTCAGGCTGTCGCCGAACGCCATCAGGCCGCCGTTGGGTGCGCCGTAGAAGGCGCGATAGCCGAGTTGCAGCAGGACCACGGCGCCCAGCACCAGCTCCGCCAGCTGCCAGACGACGACGAAGATCAGCATCCACAGGACGCGCAGCAGGATGTGCTCGCGCTGCAGGTCTTCGCGCTCTTCACTCATGGGGAATCTCCTTGTCCGAAAGGGTGATGGGTCTAGGCTCTGTACGAAAAGTGCCTGCGCTCGGTGATGCTGCGTTGAAATCAATCTCAGAATGCTCATTTACAACACGTAAACTGCGCTTCTTCGGCCGATTTCGTCTTGCCTGACCTTCGCTCGACGACTTTTCGTACAAGACCTAGAAGCCGGTGGTTGGAATGAAATCTACATCGGTCTTGGGCTCGCCGCGCATCAGGGCCTCGATCACCTGAGCCAGCGTACGCCCCTCGAAAAGGATGGCATGCAGGCCAGCGACCAGCGGCATGTACACCTGCAGCTCTTCGGCACGGGTCTTGAGCACCTTGATGGTGTTGACGCCCTCGGCCACTTCACCCAGGCGCGCCACCGCGTCTTCCAGCGAGAGGCCCTCGCCCAGGGCGAAGCCCACCTGGTAGTTGCGGCTCTTGGGCGAGGAGCAGGTGACGATCAGGTCGCCGACGCCGGCCAGACCCAGGAAGGTCATGGGGTTGGCGCCGAGCTTGACGGCGAAGCGGGTCATCTCCGCGAGGGCGCGGGTGATCAGCATGCTCTTGGTGTTCTCGCCCATGCCCAGGGCGGCGGCCATGCCGGCGATGATGGCGTAGACGTTCTTCAGCGCGCCGCCCAGCTCGACGCCGAAGCGGTCCTGGCTGGCGTAGACGCGGAAGGTGCGGCCGTGCAGCGCCGACTGTACGCGGCTGCAGAGTTCGGCGTCCTCGCTGGCGACCACGGTGGCGGTCAGCGCGTGGTCGGCGATTTCCTTGGCCAGGTTGGGGCCGGAAATCACGCCGATGCGCGCATCCGGGGCCACCTCTTCGAGAATCTCGCTCATCAGTTTGAAGCTCAGCGCCTCGATGCCCTTGGTGGTACTGACCAGGAGCTTGCCGGCCAACTGCCCGGCCACCGGCTCCAGGACCTTGCGCAGGGCGCTGGACGGCAACGCGACGAACACCAGCTCGCAGTCGGCGAGTACCGCGTCCAGGTCGGTGTCGGGTTCGACGCCGGGGAGGATCTTCACCCCCTTGAGGTAGCGCGGGTTCTCGCGCTGGGTGCGGATCGCCTCGGCTTGTTCCGGGTCGCGCATCCACTGGCGGACGCGCTGGCCATTCTCGGCCAGCAGGTTGGCGATGGCGGTGCCGAAGCTGCCGCCGCCGAGCACCGCGACGGGTTGCTGTTCTGTCATAACGTGTCCAGGTAGGCCATGGGGATGGCGAATTCGCGCATTATACGGTGCCGCCGCCGGCCAGCCAGCCTCTATCCGGGGCCTTTGCGCTGGCAATGTGGTCTTCGTCAGTTAAGATGCCGCCACTATCTGACGCCAAGGTTGCCATTTGGCTCCCCTGACCAGGCGCATCAATGGAAAATCCCCCAGCATTGGGGCTTATCGGGACTAGAGTTCCAACATGGTTCCGCAGCACGGACGACCCCGTATCGAGGCCAATAGGAAGATGTGCCCACCCTCCCCCCGACTCCCGTTCGCTTGCCTGGTAGTAGGAGAGTCGCGCGTATGACACTGCGGCGCCGCTGGGACATCCACACCCGCACCCAACTGATCAGCCTGGGCCCGGCACTGCTGCTGACGCTGCTGCTCACCGGGTTCTTCACGTTCGCCCGCCTGCAGGACCTGCGCCAGGAGCTCAACCACACCGGCCAACTGATCGCCAGCCAGCTTGCCCCGGCCGCCGAATACGGCGTGGTCACCGGCAACCTGGAAGTGCTGGAGGGGCTGCTCCAGGCCAGCCTCGGCACGCCCCACGTGCGCTTCCTCGAAGTGCGCGACCGCGCCGACAACATCCTGGTCTACCTGGAACAGCAGGACAGCCTGGAGAAGACCGGCAGCCAGGTGGAGGTGTTCCACGCCCCGATCATCCAGCAGCAGATCCACCTGCAGGCCCACCGCACCCTCGCCACCAGCGACAGCCGCAGCAGCGACGGCAACTACCTGGGGCGCGTGGTGGTCGGCATGTCCAACGACGCCTTCAGCAGCCGCCAGCAGGAAATCCTCTTCAAGGCCACCGTACTGGCCCTGATCGCCCTGCTCCTGACCTTTCTTCTCGCCCGCCGGCTGGCTACCCGCCTCTCCCAGCCCATCAGTGACATGGGCGATGCGGTCAAGGCCATCCAGGACGGCAACTACAACGCCGGGCTGCCGGTGGTGGACGACAGCGAACTGGGCAACCTGGCGCGCCACATCAACAACCTCGCCGGCGGCCTCGAACAGGCCAGTACCGAGCAGCAGCAGGCGATGGACCAGCTGATCAAGGCCCGCGAGGAAGCGGAAATGGCCAACCGGGCGAAGTCCGACTTCCTCGCCATGATGAGCCACGAGCTGCGCACCCCCATGAATGGTGTGCTGGGCATGCTGCAGCTGCTGGAAACCACCGAGATGACCGAGGAGCAGACGGAATACGCGGCCCTGGCCACCGAATCCACCGAGCACCTGCTGAAGGTGATCAACGACATCCTCGATTTCTCCCGTATCGAACGCGGCGCCCTGGAGCTGGAGCGCATTCCCTTCAACCTGCTGGACCTGATCCTCAGCTCCGTGCAGGTGTTCCAGCACAGCGCGCAACAACGCGGCCTGGCTCTCGGCCTGGACACCCAGCAGGGCCTGGAACGGGTCGAGGCCCAAGGCGACCCGACCCGCCTGCGGCAGATCCTGGTCAACCTGGTGGGCAACGCGCTGAAGTTCACCGAAGAGGGCGGCATCAAGGTGGAAACCCGCTGGCAGGCGCTGGACCGCGACGTGCTCTGGCTCACCTGCTCGGTGCACGACAGTGGCATCGGCATACCTCCCGATCGCCTGGAGCACATGTTCGACGCCTTCCAGCAGGCCGACCACTCGATCTCCCGCCGCTACGGCGGTACCGGCCTCGGCCTGCCGATCGCCCGGACCCTGGCCGAGCGCATGGGCGGTACCCTGCGCGCCGAAAGCCATGAAGGCTCGGGCTCGGTCTTCACCCTGGAGATTCCCCTGCCCTTCCGCATCCAGGACGCCCAGCGGCTGTCCGGCCAGGAGAGCAGTCAGGGTGAAGGCACCGGCCAGCACGTGCTGCTGGTGGAAGACAACCCGGTCAACCAGACGGTGATCGAAGCCATGCTGCGCAGCCTGGGCTACCAGGTCAGCCTGGTGGGCGACGGCGCCCAGGCGCTGCACCAGGTCTCGCGCCAGCACTATGCGGCGATCCTGATGGACTGCCGCCTGCCGGTGCTCGACGGTTACGAGGCCACCCGGCAGATTCGCCAGATGAATGGCGGAGCAACGCTGCCGATTATCGCCCTCACCGCCAATGCCCTGCAGGGCGACCGCGAAGCCTGCCTGGCGGCGGGCATGAACGACTACCTGGCCAAGCCCTTCAAGCGCGCCGACCTGCTGCAGGTGATGCAACGTTGGCTGAACAAGCCGACGGACTGAAACGATTGGTGCCGTTTCCAGACATTCGTCGAGTGTTCCAGAATGTTAAAGTGCTCCACTCTGTACGAGCGGGACGCCCCTGGTACGCCCTTCGCGGCGCTCCGGCGCCGCCCAAGTGAACGACTGTGCTCGCCGCCCTGTGACTTTCACCGCAACGCAACAGTCTATGACTAGTCTGCCGGCTGAAGCCCCGATAAAAAGGCCACGGCAGAAGGATGAATGCAAAGCCCTGTGTCGCACGGGGACCATTGAGGAGCTCGCATGACCAAACAAAACGCCTATTCCCGGGAAGACCTGCTGCGCTGCAGTCGCGGCGAGCTGTTCGGCCCGGGTAATGCGCAACTACCCGCCCCCAACATGCTGATGATCGACCGCATCGTGCATATCAGCGAAACCGGCGGGAAGTACGGCAAAGGCGAAATCGTCGCCGAGCTCGACATCAATCCCGACCTGTGGTTCTTCGCCTGCCACTTCGAAGGCGACCCGGTCATGCCAGGCTGCCTGGGCCTCGACGCCATGTGGCAACTGGTCGGTTTCTACCTCGGCTGGCAGGGCAACCCCGGCCGTGGCCGCGCCCTCGGGTCCGGTGAAGTCAAGTTCTTCGGCCAGGTCCTGCCGTCCGCGAAAAAGATCACCTACAACATCCACATCAAGCGCACTATTAGTCGTTCGCTGATCCTCGGCATCGCCGATGGCACCGTTGCCGTCGACGGCCGCGAGATCTACAGCGCCGAAGGCCTGCGCGTCGGCCTGTTCACCTCTACCGACAGTTTCTGAAGGACATCCGCATGCGTCGTGTCGTGATCACTGGCCTGGGTATCGTTTCCTGCCTGGGCAATGACAAAGCCACCGTCTCCGAGAACCTGCGCGCCGGTCGTTCCGGTATCCGCCACAACCCCTCCTATGCGGAGATGGGTCTGCGCAGCCAGGTGTCCGGCTCGGTCAACCTGAACCTGGAAGAGCTGATCGATCGCAAGCTCTTCCGCTTCATGGGCGATGCCGCTGCCTATGCCTACCTGGCCATGCAGCAGGCCATCGAGGACGCCGGCCTGAGCGCCGAGCAGATCTCCAGCCCGCGCGTGGGCCTGATCGCCGGTTCCGGTGGTGCTTCCACCGTCAACCAGATGGAAGCCATCGACACCCTGCGTGAAAAGGGCGTCAAGCGCATCGGCCCATACCGCGTCACCCGCACCATGGGCAGCACCGTTTCCGCCTGCCTGGCCACTCCCTTCCAGATCAAGGGCGTGAACTTCTCCATTTCCTCGGCCTGCGCCACCAGCGCGCATTGCATCGGCCAGGCCATGGAGCAGATCCAGCTGGGCAAGCAGGACATGGTCTTCGCCGGTGGCGGTGAAGAAGAACATTGGAGCCAGAGCTGCCTGTTCGACGCCATGGGCGCCCTCTCCACCCAGTACAACGAAACCCCCGAGCGCGCCTCCCGCGCCTACGACGCCAAGCGTGACGGCTTCGTCATCGCCGGCGGCGGCGGCATGGTGGTGGTGGAAGAGCTGGAGCACGCCAAGAAGCGCGGCGCCAAGATCTACGCCGAAATCGTTGGCTACGGTGCTACCTCCGACGGCTACGACATGGTCGCCCCGAGCGGTGAAGGCGCGATCCGCTGCATGCAGCAGGCGCTGTCCACCGTCGACACCCCGATCGACTACCTGAACACCCACGGCACCTCCACCCCGGTTGGCGACGTCGCCGAGATCCGCGGCGTGCGTGCAGTGTTCGCCGACAAGGCCCCGGCCATCAGCTCCACCAAGAGCCTGTCCGGCCACAGCCTGGGCGCCGCCGGCGTACAGGAAGCCATCTACTGCCTGCTGATGATGGAAGGCAAGTTCATGGCTGGCTCGGCCAACATCGACGAACTGGACCCGGAAGTGGCCGACCTGCCGATCCTTCGCGAAACCCGCGAGAACGCGCAGATCGACACCGTTATGTCCAACAGCTTCGGTTTCGGTGGCACCAACGCCACCCTGGTCCTGCGTCGCTACCAGGACTGATCCACCGCCGGCTGTACCCGCAACGCCCGTATCCCTGGATACGGGCGTTGTCGTTTGTGGGCGTTTCCTACGCCAGCAGGAACACAGGAGAAGTCTTATTCCGCTAGACCTGTAGGCCCCTTCCGAACCGTACTTTCCACCATCAAGAAGCGCCCCGCCCCTCCGCTAACCGGACCAGGACATCCTCAATCCCGGACCGGAGTAGCCTCCCATGTACCTTCGTCAGCTCCCCATCGCCTACCGCGCCGCCGTAGGCTTCGCCATCATCACCCTGCTGCTGGTGGGCCTCGGCTGGTTCGCCAGCGACCGCATGGAAGTCATCAACCAGGCATCCACCCGTCTCAGCCAGATCTCCCTGCCCAGCGTCCAGGCCGCCAACCGAATCGGCCAGGTGGTCGCCGAAGTGCGCCTGGCGGAGATGGCCCACCTCCTGGCCCGTGACCCCGCCAGCTGGCGCGGCCAGGAACAGCGCCTGAACGAACTGGCCGCCGAGCTGCGCAAGGCCGAGGAAGACTTCCGCCCCCTGGTGGACAACGCCGAGGAACAAGCGCTGTTCGATCGGCTGGAAGCCCTCACCCGCGACTACCTCGCCGGCCAGCCGGCGGTGCTGGAGCGCTCCCGCTCGGGCGATGCCGAAGGCGCCCGGGTGCTGATGCGCGACGCCCATCGCGACCGCTACGTGGCGCTGCTGGACAGCCTGCAGGCCCTGAGCAAGTTGGTGGAGGACCAGGCGCACGCCGACAACCTCGCCAGCGACCTGATCTTCGAACGCTCCAGCCAGGCGGTACTGGTGGTGCTGCTGGTGGCCCTGCTGGCCAGCGTCGCCATCGCCTGGCTGCTCACCCGGAGCATCGTCCAGCCCATCCGCAATGCCATGCTCACCGCCCAGAAGGTGGCCGACGGCGACCTCACCGGACAGATCGACACCCACGGCAAGGACGAGCCGGCGCACCTGATGCAGTCCCTGGAGCAGATGCAGCGGGTCCTCCACGACACCATCGAGCAGATTGGCCAGTCCGCCACCCAGCTCGCGTCGGCGGCCGAGGAACTCAACGCGGTGACCGAGGAAGGCAGCCACTCGCTGACTCGCCAGCACAGCGAGATCGAGATGGCCGCCACCGCGGTCAACCAGATGAGCGCGGCCGTCGAGGAAGTGGCACGCAACGCCGCCTCCACCTCCGAGGCCTCCAGCGCCTCCGAAGGGGCCGCCCGCACCGGCCGCGAGCGGGTCGAGCAGACGGTGCAGGCGATCCGCGACATGGGCCTGGAGGTGACCCACACCACCCAGCGGGTGGCGGACCTGGCGGTGCAGGCCCAGGGCATCAGCCGGGTACTGGACGTGATCCGCGCCATCGCCGAGCAGACCAACCTGCTGGCCCTCAACGCGGCCATCGAGGCGGCGCGGGCCGGCGAACAGGGTCGCGGCTTCGCCGTGGTGGCGGACGAAGTGCGCGCCCTCGCCCACCGCACCCAGGAATCCACCCACGAGATCGAGCAGATGATCGCCGGCATCCAGGCCGGCGCCGATACCGCCGTGGCCGCCATGCGCGAGAACGAGCGGCACGCCCAGGACATGCTGGAAGTGGCCGAGGGCGCGGACCAGGCGCTCTTCGAGATCGCCCGCCAGGCCGGCGAGATCAACGAGCGCACCCTGGTCATCGCCAGCGCGGCCGAGGAGCAGGCCCAGGTCGCCCGCGAAGTGGACCGCAACCTGGTGAACATCCACGACATCTCGGTGCAGACCTCGGCCGGGGCTGGCCAGACCTCCACCGCCAGCCACGAGCTGTCGCGCCTGGCCAACGACCTGAACGGCATGATCGCGCGCTTTGTGGTGTGAGCCCGCCCGCAGGGCCCAACCGTAGGATGGGTTGAGCGAAGCGATACCCATCAAGTCCGCGAGATGGGTCTCGCAGGCTAAGCGGAACGCCGCCCGCCCCATCCTACCGCCCCCATCGCGCACGAACGAAAAAGGGCGCCCCAATCGGGGCGCCCTTTTCGTTCACCCAGCCCTCAGGCCGCTTCGCGATCGTCCTCTGCCTTGTCCCGGCCACCGACGCGCGGCAGCAGCATGGGCACCTGGCGCCGGTAGTCGGCGTACTCGGGGTGGGCCTGCAGCAGGTCACGCTCTTCCAGCCGGATCGCCGCCAGGATGTAGATGCTGGTCAGCACCGCGAACAGCAGGTGCGTGGCGCTCATGGTCGGGGTGGCCCAGAAGCACAGGAACCAGCCCAGATACAGCGGATGACGCACCAGCTTGTAGGCGCCGGGAGTCTTGAACTCCAGGTCGGTGTAGGGCTTGCCCAGCAGGTTCAGCCAGACCTGGCGCAGGCCGAACAGGTCGAAGTGGTTGATCAGCACGGTGGAGTAGAACACCAGGGCCCAGCCGAAGCCGAAGATCGCGCCCATCACCAGCCGGCCGGAACGGTTCTCGATGTTCCAGATTTCCCCACCCAGGGGCTGCCAGAAGCTGTACAGCAGGATCAGCGCCAGACTGGAGAACAGTACGTAGGTGCTGCGCTCGGCCGCCGGCGGAATCCAGCGGGTCCACCAGGCCTTGAAGGCCGGCCGGGCCATCACGCTGTGCTGGACGGCGAACAGGCCCAGGAGCAGCGCGTTGATTCCCAGGGCACTCCAGAACGGCAGCTGCGGCTCACCGTCCATGGTGCGCGGGGCGAACGGCAGGTTGGCGACGAAACCGATGGAGTAGACGAACGTGGCGAAGAAGATCAGGTAGCTGGCCACGCCGTAGAGGAAGATCGAAATGCGCTTGAAGTAAGTGAACATGATGCGCTCCTGCCGGGGTTCTGGTCGGCGGCATCGTTGCCGCCTTGGACAGAAGCTTGATCCCGGCCTGTATCAGCCCTATGGCTGGTGGCGCTCAGTTTGTTTCGGCTTTGTATCCGCTGGCCGGGGTGACCAGCCAGGCCTGCAACAGTTGATGCATGCGCTGCTGGTCCAGGGGTTTGGTCAGCAACGCCTTGACCCCCTGCTGCTGCACCTCGCTTTCCAGCAGGGAATCGCTGAAGCCGGTGTACAGCACGATGGGCAGGTCGGCACGGGAGGCCAGCAGGCGCCGCGCCAGTTGCAGGCCGGAAAGGCGCGGCATGCTCTGGTCGAGGATGGCGAAGTCCCAGGCGTAGGGGTCGGCGCAGAGCACCTGGCCGGCCTGCTCGGCATCGCAGAAGATGCGCGGCGTAAGGCCCCAGCCCTCCAGCAGTTCGCCCATGAACTCGGCCACCGTGGCATCGTCGTCCACCACCGCCACCCGCCCCTTGAGGGCCGAACGCAGCGGCGGCCGATCCTGCGCCGCGCTGCATGCGTCTTCCACTGCCGACGCCGGGCTGTGGGCCGGCATCAGGACGCGGAAGGTCGCCCCCTGCCCCGGCTCGCTGACCAGTTGGATGTGCCCGCCGTATTCGTGAACGATGCCGTGCACCATGGACAGCCCCATGCCACTGCCCTGGCCGCTGGCCTTGGTGGAGAAGAACGGCTCGAAGATCTGCACCCGCAACGCCGGGTCGATACCCGGCCCGCTGTCGCTGACGGTGAGGGCGACGAACTCGCCCCGGATGCGCTGCTGACAGGACGCACAGACGCCCTCCTGGGCCTGCCGCTCCAGGCTCACCCGCAACTGGCCGACACTCCCCATGGCGTCGCGGGCATTGATGCAAAGATTCATCAGCACCTGCTCCAGCTGCACCGGATCGGCCAGCACGCGCGGCAGATCATGGCCCAGTTGCACATCCAGCTCCACCGTGGCCGGCAAGGTGGACTCCACCAGGCGGATGAAATCACCCAGCAGCAGGTCCAGCGCCACCACTTGCGGCTTGCCGCGACTTCCACGGCTGAAGGTGAGCATCTGCTGGATCAGGTCGCGGGCCTTTTCCGCCGAGCGCTGCACCCTTGAGAGGTACTTGCCCAGGCGCTCGTCGCCGCCCTGCTCCGCCAGTTCCTGGGCCATCACCGTGTAGCCCAGCATGCTGGTCAGCAGGTTGTTGAAGTCGTGAGCGATGCCCCCGGTCAGGTGGCCGATGGCCTCCATGCGCTGGGCCTGGCGCAATTGCTGCTCCAGTCGGGCGCGCTCCTCCTCCGCCTGGGTCCGCTCGGTGATGTCACGCAGGTAGCAGATGAAGCGCGGCCCTTCGTCGCCGGGTACCTGGGTCAGGGCCAGCTCGGCGGTGAACTCGCGGCCATCGGCGCGTTGCGCCACCACCTCCATGCGTTTGCCGAGGAAGGCGCCGTGGCCGGTCTGCAGGTAATGCTCCAGGGCGTGCTCGTACGCGTCGCGAAAGCGCGGCGGAATGATCAGCTTGAGCAGGGAATGGCCCAGCGCCTCGTCCCGACTGATGCCGAAACACTGCTCCGCCGCCGGGTTGAAGGCCAGCACCCGGCCGGTTTCGTCCATGCTGATGAAACAGTCCAGGGCGGTATTGGTGATGGCCCGGTACTGCAACTCGCTGGCGCGCAGGGCTTGCTCGGCCTCCTTGCGGGCGGTGATCTCGCGGGTGATGCCGAGGATGCGGTCGATGCCGCCAATGGTCACGCGCTTGAGCAGCACTTCATCCCAGTGCAGGCTGCCGTCGCGGTTGCGCCGGTGCCACTCGAAGCGTTGCACCTGGCCAGCGGCGGCGCGCGCCAGGTGGCCGGTCGCCTCCTTGCCGGTATAGGGCGAATAGCCGGCGCTGAAGGCATCCATGTCCAGCTTGAGCATTTCCTCGTAGCTGTAGCCATAGGCGCGGCACGCCTTGGGATTGACGTCCACCAGGGCGCCGCTGTCGATGTCATGGACGAAGATGGCGTCTTCGGAGGTATTGAATATCGCCCGATAACTGGCTTCCGCCTCCAGCCGTTCGATTTCCGCCGCGGCCCGCACGGAGAAGATGCGCAACACCGACTCCACCTTGTCGCGGTCGCTCATGGGGCCGAGCCGGCCGGCGGCGATCAGCCCCAGGGGCCGGCCATCGCTGGCGAACAGCGGGTAGCCGGCGTAGCTGTCGACGCCAAAGGACGCCAGCACGGCGTCGCCCGGATAGCAGCGGCGCAGGTCGCGGGGCACGAAGTGGAAATGACCGCCGAACACGTCGGCGCAGGGCGTACCACTCAGGGCATAGGTGGCGTTCTGTTGCAGACCGCCGTTGTAGTAGAGCGCCAGGGTGGTCAGGCACTCCGGGCCTTCGTCGCTGATGCGGCTGACGAAGGCGAAGTCGGCGTTCAGCGAGCGCACCAGGTAGCGGGCGATGGCCTCGAATACCTCGTTACCGGTGGCCGCCGACACCCCCAGGGCAACGAAGCGCAGGACCTCCTCCAGACCCTTGCGCGAGCTGATGTCGGTGGAGATGCCGCAGATGGCGCTGACCCGGCCCTCGCTGTCGAACAGCGGGAACTTGTTGGACAGGTAGGTACGGAGCACGCCGTTTATGGGCACCTGCTCCTCGAACTCCAGCTCATGGCCGAGCTGGGCCACGCGCACGTCGTTGGCGCGCAGCACGTCGGCCATCGCCGCGGGGAAAAAGTCATGGTCGGTATGCCCCAGCACCCGCTCCGCGCGCACCTTGAACAGGCGCTCGAACGCGCGGTTGACCAGGCACAGGCGACCGTCCAGGTCCTTCACGTAGATCACCGCGCTGCTGCTGTCGACGATCTGCCGCAGGCGATGCTCCTCGGCGCTGATGGCGAAACGACTGCTCAGGGACTGACTCACCTAAAAGCCCTCCGGGGTGGCGGACAGCCTGAGTATAGAGACAGCCCGGCGCCGCCCGGAGGCTCAGGCGGGGATTGAAACAATTGAAACAAACGGGGTGCCGTGGCGGTTCTCGCCTTTCGTAGGCTGGGTCCAGCGCAGCGTTATCCGTCGACACCGAATGATGGGTTTCGCAGGCTCTACCCATCCTACGAGGCGGAGATTTCATCCGAGCTACGGACTCGTAGGATGGGTCGAGCGAAGCGATACCCATCAATGCGGAATGCCGGGGCCGCTCGCACCTCACCCCGGCACGAACATGTAGCCCACGCCGCGCACGGTACGGATGATCTGCGGCTTGTCCGGGTCTGGCTCCAGCTTGCGGCGCAGGCGGGCGATGCGGATGTCGATGGAGCGGTCGAAGGGATTCCAGTCGCGGTGCTGGGTGAGGTTCAGCAGTTGGTCGCGGGACAACGGCCGATTCGGGCGCTGGGCGAAGGCCTGGAGCAGGTCGAACTCCATGGCGGTCAGGGGGATTTCCTCGCCCAGGGCATCGAACAGCTGGCGGCTCTGCAGATCGAGGCGGCAGCGGCCGAGCTGCAGGCAGGGGCTCTCGCTTTCCATGACCGGCTCGGCGGTCGGCGGCGCCGCGCGGCGATAGCGCCGCAACACGGTCTTGAGACGTGCCAGCAGCTCGCGGGGATCGAAGGGCTTGGCCAGGTAGTCATCGGCGCCCACCTCCAGGCCGACAATGCGGTCCAGCGGGGTGCCGGCGCCGGAGACCATGATCACCGGCAGGTCGTGATGCTCGCGCAGAAAGCGCGCCAGGCTGAGGCCATCCTCGCCGGGCAGGCCCACGTCCAGCAGCACCAGGTCGGGCAGTGCCTCGGCCAGCCGCGCTCGCAGCTGGCCGCTATCCGCCACGGCCTGGACCTGGTAGCCCTGGCCGCCGAGGTAATCCAGCAGCAACTCGCGGATCGCCTCGTCGTCGTCCACCACCAGGATGCTGATCTGTTCGGCCATGGGCCCACGCCTCGCGCCACCTTCAGACCCAGCGACTATAGCGCGCCATGGCGACGCGCGCGGGGTCAGCGGACGGTGAAGCTCTGTTCGGCCAGCAGGCGGTCGCCCTGGAACACCATGAAGCGCCACTCGCCCGGCACCACTTCGTAGTGCTCGGTGAACTCGAAGGCCATCACGTCCAAGGGTGCGCCGGCGGCCATCTGCTGCTCCACCACGAACTTGTCGTGGCGCTTGCCGTCTGGCGACACCACGCCGGGGGTGAGGTACAGCAGGGTCAGCGGGGTGTCTTTTTCCTGCTTGCCGGTCAGGGTGTAGCGCATGCCGAACTTGGTGCCCAGTTTGGCCGGGATCACGTCGGTGCGCTGAATGGTCTGGTTGCTGCGGGTCAGCACGCGCTCGCCCGGCTGGTAGTCCTTGTACTGGGATTCGAAGATGCCGTACTCAATCGGCCCGTCCACCCGTACATCGGCCAGGGCCATGCCGGATGCCAGGCCAAAGGCCACGAGTGCTGTCATTCGAAAGGGAATCATGTCGCGCTCCTTGTTTGCGGTGGCGCGAGGCTATGACATGCCCGTGACAGGCATATGACAGGCCGTTGAAGCGCTCAACGGCCCGGTCGATCGGCCTGCACCTGCGCCTGTTCCTTGGCCGAGCGGTGCTTCATTGGCAGCACGGCGAGGAAGTTGTCCCGCGCCACCTTGCGCGCCACCGCCTCGGGCAAGGCGTCGAGGAAGGGGTCGTAGGCGCTGAGGTAATCCCCCAGTCCATCGAAGCGCCCCACCACGTCCGAGCCCAGCATGAAGCGCTCGGGGTAGCGTTCCACCAGCGTCAGCCAGCGGCGGTCGGGCTTGCCGTCGGCGTCCAGCAGGTAGGGCTCGAGCACGCTCCAGGACAGATCGATGTAGAGGTTGGGGTAGCTTCCCAGTAGCCGGTCCAGGGTGGAGAGGAGGAAATCCATCTTCGTCTGGTGGCGGTGGATCTCCATGCTCGAACCGGCGTGGGCCCAGATGAAACGCACATGGGGATGGTTGCGCAGGGGCTCCTCCACCTCCTGCAGGTAGAGCGGGTTGCGCTCGCGCTTGGAGGTGATGTTGGAATGCAGCAGCACCGGCAGGTCGTACTCGGCGGCCAGGTGGTAGATGCGCCCCATGGCCTCGTTGTTAGCCCGCGGCGTGTCGCCGTCGATCAGGGCGGTGAGGTCGTCATGGCGGGTGAACACCTCGCCTATGCCCTGCCAGAGCCCCGGGTCCAGCTCCAGCATGCGGCGAATATGGGCGTCGGCGTTCTTGTCGTTGGGGTTGAAGCCGCTGAGGAAGGGATGGAAACGCTGGCGCTGCGCGTCCGACAACTGCTTCACCGCGGCGGCCACCAGCACGTCGGTGGCGCTGTACCAGTAGGCGGCGGCATCGTCGCCGGCGTAGTAGCGCGGCCGCTTGGGTTCATCCTCGTGCCATTTCTTCGCCACCGGGATGCCGGAGATCATCACATGGTCGATTCGGCCCTTGTCCATCGCCTGCAACAGGCTCTTCATGCCGTCGCTTTCCTGGAAGAAATCCACGTAGTGCAGGTGGGCGTCGCTGTAGTGGTAGTCCCGCGCTTCAACGGGCAGGGTTGCCGCCAGCAGCAGCAGCGCGGCGAGACTGGTCCTCAGTCGATACAAGGCAGTTTCTCCCAGGTGGCTGAACGGAGTTGGACCGCCAGCCTCCCGGCTGCGTTCAACCCGGCTCCCGGCTGCGCGGCGGTGATCCTTTGCGCTAGCCTAGTCGGGACTTCATCCGCGCACCGGCCAGGAGGCCTTCCATGACTATCCGTCTCACCCGTGATTCCGCCAATGCCACCCGCCAGCGCATCGAACTGGACGGCAAGGCGCCGCTGTTCACCGACCTGCCGACGGACCTGGGCGGTGCCGGGGCAGACCCGGAGCCCCATGATTACTTCGACGCGGCCCTGGGCAGCTGCAAGGCCCTGACGGTGACCTACTACGCCCAGAAGAACGGCATTCCGCTGACCGGCGTGGACGTGGAGGTGACCCGCGACGACAGCGAGGAACGCAAGGGACACTATCGCCTGGACGTGAAACTGACCCTGCGCGGCGTCCTCACCGACGAGCAACGCGCCACCCTGCTGCGCATCGCCGACAAGTGCCCCGTGCACAAACTGATGACCCAGGTGGAAGTCAGCATCGAAACCCACCTCGCCGAAGGCAACTTCAGCCAGTGAGCCGCGCAGGAAGTCCGAACATGAACATCCTCACCATCCGCCCGCGCGCCGAAGCGGTCGCCGGACAGCCCATCCTCCGCCCGCTGCCGTCGGCCCAGTGCCGCAGCGTCGGGCCCTTCGTGTTCTTCGACCACATGCTGGAGGCGACCTATGCCCCCGGCACCGGCATGGACGTGCGCCAGCACCCGCATATTGGCCTCTCCACCCTCACCTACCTGTTCGAGGGCGAGTTGCAGCACAAGGACAGCCTGGGTTCGGACCAGGTGGTGAAACCGGGGGATGTCAGCTGGATGACCGCAGGCAAGGGCGTCGCCCATGTGGAGCGCACGCCGGACGCGCTGCTGGCCAGCGGTTCCCGTGCCCACGGCCTGCAGGTATGGCTGGCGCTACCGAGCGCGCTGGAAGACTGCGAACCCAGCTACAGCCACCACCCGGCGAGCAGCCTGCCGGAGCGGGACGCCCTCGGCGTGCGCATCCGCCTCATCGCCGGCAGCGGTTTCTGCCTGGAGTCGCCGGTACCAGTGCTCTCCCCTACCCTCTACGCCGACCTGCAACTGGAGGCAGGCGCCACCCTGAACATCCCCACCGAGCACCCGCAACGCGCCCTCTATGTGCTGGAAGGCGAAGCGCTGCTGGATGACCAGCCCCTGGAGCCGCGCTGCCTGGTGGTGCTGCCGGAGGGTGAGGAGTACGTGCTGTCCGCCTGCAGCGGTTGCCAGCTGGTGATGATCGGCGGCGAGCCGCTGGACGGACAACGACGGATGAACTGGAACTTCGTTTCCAGCCGCCCGGAGCTGATCGACCGGGCCCGCAGCCGCTGGGCGGCCGGGGATTGGCCGGTGGTGCAGGGAGAAACCAGCCGTATCGAGTTGCCACGCTGAGGCAATAGGTAGCCCGGATGAAGTCCGGGCTACGACTCTTCAAGAAGGCTGGTTGAGGATCCGTAGGTTGGGCCAAGCGCAGCGCGGCCCAACGCTGAGGCGAGTGTTGGGCTTCGCGTAGCTCAGCCACAACCTACCGCGTGAGCGGGTAGCCCGGATGCAATCCGGGGAATTCCCGTCGCCGCTTCCGGATTTCATCCGGGCTACGGTCTGTGGGGGCGAATTCATTCGCCAAGGGCGGCGCAGCCGCCCAAACGATCGCCCCCACAAAAACCAAGACTCACGCCGTCAGGCAAAGACCTCGTCCAGCAGCGCATACATGGCGGCGAAGGCCCGTCGCGACACCTTGGCGTCGTACTGCGAGGTGCCCGGAACCTTGGCGTCGGGGTCGGTGAAGGAATGCACCGCTCCGCCGTAGCTCAGCAGCTGCCAGTCGACGCCCGCATCGCCCATTTCCTTGGCGAAGGCCGGCAATTGCTCGCGGGGCACCAGCGGGTCGAGGGCGCCATCGAGCACCAGTACCGCGCCCTGGATGCGCCGCGCGTCGGCGGCATCCGGCGTATCCAGCGAGCCATGGAAGGACACCGCAGCCTTCAGCGGCGCGCCGGCTCGCGCCAGTTCCAGCGCGCAGGTGCCACCGAAGCAGAAGCCGAAGGCCGCCAGTCGCGTGCCGTCGATGGCGGTAACCGACTGGCCACGCAGGGCATCCAGGGCGGCCAGAAGGCGGCGACGCAGCAGCGAGCGGTCCTGTTTCAGCGGCAGCATGGCGGCGCCGGCTTCGGCCGGGCTTGCCGGGCGCAGCGTCGCGCCATAGAGATCGACCAGCAGCACCCGATAGCCACGGCTGGCCACCTGGGCGGCGATCTCCTGGGCGCCCTCGCTGACCCCGAACCAGTTGGGCGCCATCAGCAGGGCTGGGCGCGGCGCCTGGTCGGCGGCGTCGAACAGCAGGCGGCCTTCGAAGGCCAGGCCATCGACGCTGTAGCCAAGGGCCTGGGACTGGATTTGCGTCATGTTTTACCTCGTTCCGGTGAAGACTTCGTCGAACAGGTCGTTCATGGCCTGGTAGGCCCGTGCGGCGACCTTGGGATGGTATTCGTTGCGGCCCGGCACCTTCGCGTCGGGGTCGGTGAAGGAGTGCACCGCGCCGCCATAGCTGACCAGTTGCCAATCGGCCTTGGCCGCGGTCATTTCAGCGGTGAAGGCATCCACCTGGGCCTTGGGCACCGAGGGGTCGTCGGCGCCGTGCAGCACCAGCACCGGCGCGCGGATATTGCGCGCGTCGGCCGGATCGGGGGTGTCCAGGTTGCCATGGAAGGACACGAAGCCCTTCAGCGGCGCTCCGGCTCGCGCCAGCTCCAGCACACTGCCACCACCGAAGCAGAAGCCGATGGCGCCGAGGTTGGCCTGGTCCAGGGCCACCTTGCTGCCCTGGGCCTTGAGCGTCTCCACCCCGGCCTGGGCGCGTTTGCGCATCAGCGGGCGGTCGCCGCGCACCGCCGTGGCGGCGGCCTTGGCTTCGTCGGGATTGCTCGGGCGCACATCCTTGCCATACATGTCGGCGATGAAAATGACGTAGCGCTCGCCGGCGATCACCTTGGCCTGCTCGGCGGCGGCCGGCGTCACGCCCAGCCAGTTGGGCACCATCAGCAGGCCGGGGCGCGGGGTTTTCACGGCATCGTCATAGACCAGGGTGCCCTGGAACGCCTTGCCGTCGATTTCGTAGGGCACCGCCTGGGTGACCATGGCCGCCCAGGTGGGGCCGGCCATGGCGAACAACAGCGAAGACAGCAGCAAGCGGTTCATGAGCGTTCTCCTGAGTCAGGGAAATGACCAAGCTTAGACGCCAGCCCGGAGGTGCGAATTCAATCTCGTTTCGCGTTGCTACGCTGCCCGTTCGGCGGTGCGCAGGGCGCACCCTACGAAAAGAAAAAGGCCCGCTTGCGCGGGCCTTTTCGGGGTCAGGCGGAGAGTTCCACCAGTAGCTTGTTCAGGCGGCGCACATAGGCGGCCGGGTCCTTCAGGCTGTCGCCGGCGGCCAGGGCGGCCTGGTCGAAGAGAATGTGCGAGAGCTCGCCGAAGCGGTTCTCATCCTGCTCGCTGTCCAGCTTCTCGATCAGCGGGTGGGCCGGGTTGATCTCGAAGATCGGCTTGGAGTCCGGCACCTTCTGCCCGCTGGCCTCGAGGATCTGGCGCATCTGCAGGCCGAGGTCCTGTTCGCCGATGGCGAGAATCGCCGGCGAGTCGGTCAGGCGGTGGGACACGCGCACCTCGCTGACCTGCTCATCCAGCACCTTCTTCAGGCGCTCGATCAGCCCTTCCTTGGCCTTGGCCACTTCCTGCTGGGCCTGCTTGTCCTCTTCCGAGTCCAGCTTGCCGAGGTCGAGGTCACCACGGGCGACATCGACGAAGCCCTTGCCGTCGAAGTCGGAGAGGTAGCTCATCAGCCACTCGTCGATGCGGTCGGTGAGCAGCAGCACTTCGATGCCTTTCTTGCGGAAGACTTCCAGGTGCGGGCTGTTCTTCACCTGGGAGTGACTCTCGCCGGTGAGGTAGTAGATCTTGTCCTGGCCTTCCTTCATGCGGCCGATGTAGTCGGCCAGGGACACGCTCTGCTCACCCGATTCGTCGCTGGTAGAGGCGAAGCGCAGCAGGCCGGCGATCTTCTCCTTGTTGGCGAAGTCTTCCGCCGGGCCTTCCTTGAGCACCTGGCCGAAGTTCTTCCAGAAGCCCTTGTATTGCTCCGGTTCGTTCTTCGCCAGCTTCTCCAGCATGTCCAGCACGCGCTTGGTCAGGGCCGACTTCATGGAGTCGATCACCGGGCCCGACTGGAGGATCTCGCGGGAGACGTTCAGCGACAGGTCGTTGGAGTCGACCACGCCCTTGATGAAGCGCAGGTAGAGCGGCAGGAACTGCTCGGCCTGGTCCATGATGAATACGCGCTGCACGTAGAGTTTCAGGCCACGCGGGGCCTCGCGCTGATACAGGTCGAACGGGGCGCGGGCCGGCACGTAGAGCAGCGAGTTGTATTCCAGCTTGCCTTCGACCTTGTTGTGGCTCCAGGACAGCGGGTTCTCGAAGTCGTGGGCGACGTGCTTGTAGAACTCCTGGTACTCCTCGTCCTTCACTTCGGTGCGCGGACGGGTCCAGAGCGCGCTGGCGCGGTTGACGGTTTCCCACTCCGGCTCGGCGGGCGCGTCTTCGCCATGCTGCTCTTTCGGCAGTTCGATGGGCAGGGCGATATGGTCGGAGTACTTCTTGATGACGTTGCGCAGGCGCCAGCCGTCGGCGAATTCCGCTTCGTCGGCCTTCAGGTGCAGGACGATGCGGGTGCCGCGCGATTCCTTCTCGACGGTGGCGAGGTCGAACTCGCCCTCGCCTTTCGACGACCAGTGCACGCCCTCGGCGGCCGGCAGGCCGGCGCGGCGGGTGAAGACGTCGACCTGGTCGGCAACGATGAAGGCGGAATAGAAGCCCACGCCGAACTGGCCGATCAGGTGGGAATCCTTCTTCTGGTCGCCAGAGAGGTTCTTCAGGAAGTCGGCGGTACCGGATTTGGCGATGGTGCCCAGGTGCGAGATCACCTCGTCGCGGCTCATGCCGATGCCGTTGTCTTCGATGGTGACGGTGCGCGCGTCCTTGTCGAAGCTCACGCGGATCTTCAGGTCGCTGCCGCCTTCGAGCAGCGCCGGCGTCGCCAGGGCTTCGAAGCGCAGCTTGTCGACGGCGTCGGAGGCGTTGGAAATCAGTTCGCGGAGGAAGATTTCCTTGTTCGAGTAAAGGGAATGGATCATCAGGTGAAGCAGCTGCTTCACCTCGGTCTGGAAGCCCAGGGTTTCTTTTTGAGTTTCCACACTCATGGTCTTCTAACTCCACGTGGATGACAGAGGCCGCGTAATGCGGCGGATGTCATCCAGATGGGGCCATCGACAGGGATTTCAAGTGCTTAGCGAAACTCGGCGTTTCTTTCCGGCGTACCGCGTGCCTACGGCTCCAGCAGCTCGATGCGTTCGATCTCATCCACCGCCAGGCTGTAGCTGGCGGCGCCGGCTCCACCCAGGTTGCGACGGATGAGGATGCGGCCCTCGCGATCCAGCCCGGCGAAACGCCCTTCGGCGGTGCTGCCGCGCTGGGTGTAAACGCGCATGCCGAGTTCCTGGTACTGGTTGGGGTTGTTCAGCAGGCGCTGCAGGGAAAAGCGCAGACGGCGGTCCGCCGGGCGCACGCTCTCGACCACCGCCAGCGCCTCGCTGGCGGGCTCCGCCGCCTGGACCTCGGCCACCGGCTCGGCCAGGGGCGGGAAGCTGTCACGGCGCACGCGCCAGCCCCGCTCGTCGCTCTTGAACAATTGCAGGGGCAACCGCTGGAGCTGGCCATCGACCCGGGCCTCCACCGCCACTTCCAGCTCCCGCGCCGGCAGGCTGACGCCCGGCAGGGGCGCCAGTTCCACGTTGCGCGTGGCGAAGCGTCGCTGCAGGTAGTCGCGGATCACATAGGCCAGGGTGTCGCGGGAATCGTAGTGGGTATCCACCCGCCCTTCGCGGTAGCGCAGCCGGTCGGTGAAGACCTCCAGGTGACCGCTCAGGGTAGTGGCGAACTTCGGCGGCAGGACCAGGTGGAAGTCGCCCGCCAGGCGGTTCGGCGCCACCGGCTGGAGGTTGAGGTGCAGGGTGTAGCCACGGGGAATGCGCCTGGCCTCGGGCAGTTCCTGTTCCGGTAGCAGCCAGCTGATCTCGATTTCCGGCTGCGGGCCGGCGTCCTCGGGCAGTACGTCCAGGCTCAGGGCGCCTTGCGGTTGCGCACCGAGACGGATGCTCAGCTCGCGGCGGGCATAGAAATCCTGGCCTTCGCGAAGGCTGAGGATGCCGTCCACCAGTTCCGCCTGCAGCGGTACGAAGTCCTGGCCGTTGAGTTCGCCATTGAGGCGGATGTCCAGTTCGGAACCCGCCTGCCGCTCATCGTCCAGCCAGCGCAGGCTGAGGATCGCCTGAAGGCGATCGGGGTCCTGGGCGGCGAGCATGGTCAGCCCCACCACCAGTGGGATGAAGCCCATGGCGCCCAGTACCACGGCCTTGCGTGCGCGGCGCCAGTGATAGAGCACATAGGCCAGGGTGACCGGTGGCAGCAGGCTGCCGAAGCCCCAGAGCAGGCTGGTGCCGAAGGCGAGCATCACCAGCCAGACCAGGCCGGCGACTATCAGCAGCAGGCCGCCAAGTATCAGTAACGCAACCATCGAGTTTTCCTAATGGGCGACCGGACGCGCCTGGCGCCGCGCCTCAGGGTTCGTCGACCTTGAAGTGGGCGCGCGCGGTGGCGATGGGTTCGGTCTGGGTGGTCTGCCAGGCGGTGATGGCGACGTTGGCGACACGGCGGCCTTGTCGCCAGACCTGGCACTGGACGTAGGTGTCACGATAGTGCCCGGCGCGCAGGTAATCTATCGAGAAGTCGATGATTTTGGGCATATGTGGCGTGCCCATGAACATCAGCAGGTGAAGCATGGCCGCATGCTCCATGAATCCCGCGATCACCCCGCCATGAATGGCCGGCAGCGTCGGGTTGCCGATGTTGTCCTTGTTCGCCGGCAGGCGGAACACCATGTCGTCGCCCAGGCGCAGGCACTCCATGCCGATCAGCTTGGCGTAGGGGATCAGGCATACCAGCGAGTCGTAGTCGTTCTTCGCGTGGGCTTCGCGCACCAGGGCATTCAGATCGAGGCTCATGCCGCGCCTCCCTGCTTCAGCTGGCCGGGCTTGCCCATGCGCATGAAGGTGCCCACTACATGGGCGATGGGCTGGGCCGGATCGTCCTGGTAGGCATAACCACGGGTGAAGATGATGTTGGGCGTCACCCGGTAGCACTCGGCGAAACCGAAGACATCCTTGTGGGGCTCGGCCGGGTGCATGTAGTCGATGCGCAGGTCCAGGGTCGGGCAGATCTCGAATTCCGGCAGCACGCAGACGGTGGAAATGCCGCAGGTGGTGTCCATCAGGGTGGTGATGGCGCCGCCGTGGATCACCCCGGTTTCCGGATTGCCGATGATCTGGGTGCTGTAGGGCAGGCGCAGGGTGAGGCCCTGTGGGCTGGCGTCGTGCACGCTGAGGCCGAGCACCTGGCAGTGGCGCAGCGCCGAAAGAAAGCGCTGCGCCCGTTCGATAAGGGGATTGTCCGTCATGACTGCAACCTTGGCGGAAGAGGGGCAAAGAGGCGAATCATACCCTGCCGGAGCCCGCTTGGATGTCGACGACTGCATGGCTCAGGCTTTTTGCAATATTCGCGGAACTTAGAAACAGGTCACAAACTCCAACTGCTATCGACGAACAAAGCCACAATGGAGGCTCAATGATGAAAAAGACCCTGTCTCTCGCCCTGCTCCTGGCAGCCAGCCTTGGTCTCGCCGCCTGCGACAAGAAGGAAGAGGCTGCGGCACCGGCTGCACCGGCCACCGAATCCCAGCCGAGCGCCCCGGCCCCCACGCCGACCCCGGCCCCTGAAGCCGCACCGGCTCCGACCGAGCCCGCCCCGGCCGCTCCGGACACCGCTCCGACCGAGGAGAAGAGCCAGTAAGCTCCCGGCAGTAATACGCACAAGGCCCGCATTGCGCGGGCCTTGTCGTTTCCGGGTCTAGGCCCGTGGCCTATAGCGCCGGGCTGAGCATCAGCAGGAGGCAGCAGACCAGGCCGATGACCCACACCAGGCTGCGCAGGCTGGCCTTGTCGTTCCAGTAGAGGAACAGATAGAGCACCCGCGACACGATGAAGATGATCGCCAGGGTCTCGACGAACCAGCCCTGGGTCTGGGTGGCATGGGCCATGAGTACGCCGGCGGCGAACAGCGGGAAGGCCTCGATGCTGTTCTGGTGGGCCGCCAGGGCTCGCGCGCCGAAGCCGGTCAGCCGCGCCTGCTGGGCCCGCGGGTGACGGTTGTCGTACCCCTTGCCCTCCTGGCTCATGGCCTTGGCCACCGGGATCTTGGCCACGAAGATCAGCAGCGCGGCGATGAACAGGCACCAGAACGGAATACTCATTCGACTTTCTCCTTGGGCGCTTCCAGCGCCTGGGTCGGGGTATAGACCATCACATCCAGCACATCGGAATGGAACTCGCGGCGGTAGAGCACCAGCACCACACCGGTGGCGGTGATCATGAAGAACCAGGGGTTGATGAACCAGGCCAGCATCGATAGACCGAAATAGTAGCTGCGCAGACCGAAGTTGAACTGGTTGGCGGCTAGCGAAACCACCCGCGCGGCGCGCTCGGCGAAGGCTTTGCGCTCCTGCTCGCTGATGTGCTTCTCGCCGATCATGGGTGCCGACCCCACCAGCACGGCCGCGAAGTTGTACTGGCGCATGCACCAGCTGAAGGTGAAGAAGGCATAGACGAAGACCACCGCCAGGCCCAGCAGCTTCAGTTCGGAAATGCCGGTGCTGGCGGGCTGCACGAACGGCAGGTCGGCCAGCACCGACACCGCGCGATCGGTGGAGCCGAGCACGGTGAGGATACCGGCGAGGATGATCAGGGTGCTGGAGGCGAAGAACGAGGCGTTGCGCTCCAGGTTGCCGATCACGCTGGCGTCGGCGATGCGGTTGTCGCGCAGCAGCAGGCGGCGCATCCAGTCCTCGCGATACAGGTGCAGGACCGAGGCCAGGCAGGCGGTGTCCCTGGCCTTCCAGGTGGCGTAGCGGGTGTACCCCACCCAGCAGGTGATGAACCAGATGATGGCCAGCAGGTGGGGCCAGTTGCGCAGAATGATCGACATGCCAATTCCTTGTAAGAACGCGGCGGATTATAGCGTTGCGTATGTATGTCCCTGTAGAGCGCGAGTGAAATCCCTGGGGCCCCTTAGAGGGCTCAGATGACGCTCCGGACAATTTTATATGGGCGCACTTGCCTGGCTCTGAGCCAGCGGACGCCGCCCTCTCCCCCCGCCCCTCTCCCGGAGGGAGAGGGGTGACGCACGCCGGCAGGCGCGAAACAGTCCTGATGCCTATGCCGGTCTGAAACGAAGCAGAGTGGATGACGCCGCGCAAACTGCCCCTTCAGGAGGCCGAGTGGAATCCATGTGGAGGGAGACGAGCGGCATGGATGCCGCGAGAGCCGCGCAGGGCCATGGATGGCCCTTCGCGGCGGGCTCCCGGAGCAAGGATGGAACGAGGGAAGTTTGGCGAAGCCAAACCCGGATGTCGGGGCAAGCCTTTTGCTTCCTTTGGGGCGACTGCCAAAGGGAGTCGCCCGGGAGGGCGAAACAGAACCCCATCACCCACTCGGCAATGAGCGAAAACCAACAAAAAAGGCCGCCCGAAGGCGGCCTTTCTGATCCATTGCGGCAGAATCAGGCGGCAACTTCCGCCGCCTTGCCCAGCACGTAGTCGCAGATGCTGGCCACGGCCAGGGTGGCGACGGCCGGCAGCAGCCAGGCCAGGCCCTGCTCGGACAGCGGCAGGTGGCTCAGCCACTGCGGCATCCAGCCGGCGAGGCCGGCGCCCTTGAGCGCGTCCACCAGGCCGAACAGCAGCGACACCAGCATCACCGGCGCCACCACTCGGCCCGGGGAATACCACAGCCCCCAGCAGAAACTCAGGGCCACCAGCACGATGCACGGCGGGTAGATGGCGGTGAGCACCGGTATGGACACCTGGATCAGCTTGGTCAGGCCGAGGTTCGACACCACCAGGCTGAAGCCGGCGAGGATCATCACCAGGCTGCGGTAGGACAGCGGCAGCAGGCGGCTGAAGTACTCGGCGCAGGCGCAGGTCAGGCCGACGGCGGTGACCAGGCAGGCCAGGGAGATCAGCAACGCGAGGAAGATGCTGCCCAGGTTGCCGAAGGTGTGTTGCACATAGGCATGCAGCACCGCGGCGCCGTTGGTGGCGTCGCCGGCGATGTCATGGCTGTTGGCGCCCAGGCGGAACAGGCTGATGTAAACCAGCGCCAGGCCGACACCGGCGATCAGCCCGGCGATGATGGCATAGCGGGTGATCAGGCGCGGCGACTCGACGCCCCGAGAGCGGATGGCGTTGACGATGACGATGCCGAACACCAGCGCGCCCAGGGTATCCATGGTCAGGTAGCCATTGATGAAGCCCTGGGAGAACGGCGCGGCCTGGTAGGCCGGGGTGGCGTCGCCGATTTCGCCCAGCGGCAGCATGAAGGCGGCGATGCCGAGGATCGCCAGGGCGACTATCTTCATCGGCGCCAGCACGCGGCCGACGGTGTCCAGCAGGCGCCCCGGGTAGAGCGAGACCGCCATAACCACCAGGAAGTACACCAGGCTGTAGGCGAACAGCGCGATCGGCGTGTCGCCGGTCAGCGGTGCCAGGCCCACTTCGAAGGACACGGTGGCGGTACGCGGGGTCGCGAACAGCGGGCCCACCGACAGGTAGCAGACCGCCGCGAGCAGTACGCCGGCCTTCTTGCCGATGGGGCTGCTGAGCGAATCCATGGCGCCGCCGACCTTGGCCAGGGCGATCACGGTGACGACCGGCAGGCCGACCGCGGTGATCAGGAAGCCCAGGGCCGCCATCCAGACATGGGGACCGGACTGCAGGCCGACGATGGGCGGGAAGATGATGTTGCCAGCCCCGACGAACAGGGCGAAGGTCATAAAGCCAAGCGCCAGGACATCCTGGCCTTTCAAGGATTTCATTGGGGAATTACCACATCGCTGAAACAGGGTTTGCCGAAGGGGTTTCCCGATTGGTTCGGGGGAAACGTCATCCATCCGTTTGGGATAGACCGCTGATGCCCGGCCCCTGCCCTTGTGGAGCGCGCCGTGCGGGATAGTTGCAAGCCTACCGATTTTACTGCGGGAATCAGCTGACGTGGGTCAGGTTGTCCTTGTAACAACCATTTCTGTCGCCTCTCCGACAGGCGGTTGCACTCCACGGCAAAAATGGTTGCACCAGAAACGACAAAGGCCACCCCGAGGGGTGGCCTCTGCTTCAGTCAGAATGCCTTAGGCTTTCTTGACTTCCCAGCCGGTCAGCTCGGCCAGGGCCTTGCCGATGTCGGCCAGGGAACGCACGGTTTTCACACCAGCGTCTTGCAGGGCGGCGAACTTCTCGTCCGCAGTGCCCTTGCCGCCGGAGATGATGGCGCCGGCGTGGCCCATGCGCTTGCCGGGCGGCGCGGTGACGCCAGCAATGTAGGACACCACCGGCTTGGTCACGTTGGCCTTGATGAAGGCAGCGGCTTCTTCTTCAGCGGAACCGCCGATCTCACCGATCATGACGATCGCTTCGGTCTTCGGGTCGTCCTGGAACAGCTTCAGGATGTCGATGAAGTTGGAGCCCGGGATCGGGTCGCCACCGATGCCCACGCAGGTGGACTGGCCGAAGCCGGCGTCGGTGGTCTGCTTCACGGCTTCATAGGTCAGGGTGCCGGAACGCGACACGATGCCTACTTTGCCCGGCAGGTGGATGTGACCCGGCATGATGCCGATCTTGCACTCGCCGGGAGTGATCACGCCCGGGCAGTTCGGGCCGATCAGGCGTACGCCCAGCTCGTCGCACTTGACCTTGGCTTCCAGCATGTCGATGGTCGGAATGCCTTCGGTGATGCAGACGATCAGCTTGATGCCGCCGTTGGCCGCTTCCAGGATCGAGTCCTTGCAGAAGGGAGCCGGAACGTAGATCACCGAAGCTTCGGCGCCGGTGGCTTCAACGGCTTCCTTGACGGTGTTGAACACCGGCAGGCCCAGGTGGGTGGTGCCACCCTTGCCGGGGGTCACGCCGCCAACCATCTTGGTGCCGTAGGCGATGGCTTGTTCGGAGTGGAAAGTACCCTGGCTACCGGTGAAGCCTTGGCAGATGACTTTGGTGTCTTTGTTGATCAGGACGCTCATTACTTGCCCTCCGCGGCCTTGACGACTTGCTGTGCAGCGTCGGTCAGGCTGGTCGCCGCGATGATGTTCAGACCGCTCTCGGCCAGTACTTTGGCGCCGAGGTCGGCATTGTTGCCTTCCAGACGTACGACGACCGGGATTTTCACGCCGACTTCCTTCACTGCGCCGATGATGCCTTCGGCAATCATGTCGCAACGAACGATACCGCCGAAGATGTTCACCAGAACGGCAGCTACGTTGCTGTCGGACAGGATGATCTTGAAGGCTTCGGTCACGCGCTCTTTGGTAGCGCCGCCGCCGACGTCGAGGAAGTTGGCAGGCTTGCCACCGTGCAGGTTGACGATGTCCATGGTGCCCATGGCCAGGCCAGCGCCGTTGACCATGCAGCCGATGTTGCCTTCCAGCGCGACGTAGTTCAGTTCCCACTTCTGCGCATGGGCTTCACGAGCGTCGTCCTGGGACGGGTCGTGCATGGCGCGCAGCTTGGGCTGACGGTACATGGCGTTGCTGTCGATGTTGATCTTGGCGTCCAGGCAGTGCAGGTTGCCATCGGCCTTGATCACCAGCGGGTTCACTTCCAGCAGAGCCAGGTCGTAGTCCTGGAACAGCTTGGCCAGGCCAACGAAGATGTGGGTGAACTGCTTGATCTGGTCGCCTTGCAGGCCCAGCTGGAAAGCCAGCTCGCGGCCCTGGTACGGCTGAGCGCCAACCAGCGGGTCAACGGTGGCCTTGAGGATCTTCTCGGGAGTCTCGTGGGCTACTTTCTCGATGTCCACGCCACCTTCGGTGGATGCCATGAACACGATGCGGCGGCTGGAACGATCTACCACGGCGCCCAGGTACAGTTCCTTGGCGATGTCGGTGCAGGATTCAACCAGGATTTTGCTGACCGGCTGACCGTTGGCGTCAGTCTGGTAAGTCACCAGACGCTTGCCCAGCCAGTTGGCGGCGAAGGCCTTGGCGTCTTCTTTGCTCTTGACCAGCTTCACGCCGCCCGCTTTACCGCGGCCACCAGCGTGGACCTGGGCCTTGACGACCCACTCGCTGCCGCCGATTTTTTCGCAGGCTGCTGCGGCTTCTTCCGGGGTGTCTACGGCAAAGCCCTTGGATACGGGCAGGCCGTATTCAGCGAACAGCTGCTTACCCTGATACTCGTGGAGATTCATGCTTGTCTACCGTCTTCGTTTAGGTATTGCGCATTCGGCGCTGCATTCGTGGTGCCGCGCCACCTGTGACTGCCTTGAAAGCAGTCCGGCGGGCTTTCCGCGGTGAGCCCCGAGGGGCTCACGGCACGGGCAGTCCGCCGTGGTTCTTCTTTGCTCTTAGCGCTTCTTGCGGTTGGCGATGTGGATGGCGTGGCCATTCACTGCCAGGGCCGCTTCGTGCAGCGCTTCGGACAGGGTCGGGTGGGAGAAGACCATCATGCCGAGGTCTTCGGCACTGGTGCCGAACTCCATGCCGATCGCGCCTTGCTGGACCAGCTCGGCGGCGCTCGGGCCGATCACGTGAACGCCCAGCACGCGGTCGGTCTTGGCATCGGCGATGACCTTGACGAAACCGGCGGTGTCGTTGGCAGCCATGGCACGGCCGCTGGCGGCGAACGGGAAGGTACCCACGTTGATTTCAACGCCTTCGGCCTTCAGCGACTGCTCGGTCTTGCCGACCCACGCGATTTCCGGGTGGGTGTAGATGACCGACGGGATCAGGTCGTAGTTCATCTGGGCTTTGTGGCCGGCGATACGCTCGGCAACCATGATGCCCTCTTCCGACGCCTTGTGGGCCAGCATGGCGCCACGTACCACGTCACCGATGGCGTATACGCCCGGAACGCTGGTCTTGCACTGGTCGTCGACGAAGATGAAGCCACGCTCGTCCAGGGTCACGCCGCTGTCGGCGGCCAGCAGGTCGGTGGTCACCGGGCGACGGCCCACGGCAACGATCAGCTTGTCGAAGACCAGCTTCTGCTCGCCTTCGGCGTCGGTGAAGCTGACGGTAACCTGCTTCTTCTTCACTTCGGAGCCGGTCACGCGGGCGCCCAGGCGAATCTTCAGGCCTTGCTTGGTGAGGACCTTCAGGGCTTCCTTGGCGACCTGGTCGTCGGCAGCCGGCAGGAACTTGTCCAGGGCTTCCAGTACGGTCACTTCAGCGCCCAGGCGAGCCCAGACGGAGCCCAGCTCGAGGCCGATCACGCCGGCGCCGATCACGCCCAGCTTCTTCGGCACGGCCTGGAAGTCCAGGGCACCGGTGGAGTCGACGATGACGTCCTGGTCGACCGGGGCCGGCGGGATGTCTACCGGCTTGGAGCCGGAAGCGAGGATCACGTTTTCAGCTTCGACGATCTGCACCTTGCCGTCGGAACCGGTGACTTCAACCTGCTTGTTGGCCAGCAGCTTGCCGTGGCCTTCCAGCAGGGTCACGCCGTTGGCCTTGAACAGAGTGCTCACGCCGCCGGTCAGGTTCTTCACGATGGTGTTCTTGCGACCGACCATCGCCGGTACGTCGATGGTGACGCCCTTGGCTTCGATACCATGGATTTTGAAGCCTTCGTGGGCCTCATGGTACTTGTAGGAGCTGTCCAGCAGCGCCTTCGACGGAATGCAACCGACGTTCAGGCAGGTGCCGCCCAGAGCGGTCTTGCCTTCCTTGTCCTGGTACTTCTCGATGCAGGCGGTCTTCAGACCGAGCTGGGCTGCCTTGATGGCGGCAACGTAGCCGCCGGGGCCCGCACCAATCACTACCACGTCGAATTTCTGGGTCATAACTCATTCCTTCTCGGATAAAACCGGACGACCCCTTTCACAAAGGGGTCGCCGTGGGAGAGGTTGGCGATCAGATGTCCAGCAGCAGACGAGCCGGGTCTTCCAGCAGGTTCTTGATGGTCACCAGGAAGCTCACTGCTTCCTTGCCGTCGATCAGGCGGTGATCGTAGGACAGGGCCAGGTACATCATCGGACGGATAACGACCTGACCGTTGATCGCCATCGGGCGCTGGATGATGTTGTGCATGCCGAGAATGGCCGCCTGCGGCGGGTTCACGATCGGGGTCGACATCATCGAACCAAAGGTACCGCCGTTGGTGATGGTGAAGGTGCCACCGGTCATCTCGTCGATGGACAGCTTGCCGTCACGGGCCTTCTTGCCGAAGGTGGCGATGCCGCTTTCGACTTCGGCCAGGCTCATCAGTTCGGCGTTACGCAGTACCGGTACCACCAGGCCACGGTCGCTGGATACGGCAACGCCGATGTCCTGGTAGCCGTGGTAGACGATGTCGGTGCCGTCGATCGAGGCGTTGACCGCCGGGAAGCGCTTCAGCGCTTCGACCGATGCCTTGACGAAGAAGGACATGAAGCCCAGGCGCACGCCATTGTGGGTCTTCTCGAACAGGTCCTTGTACTTCGAACGCAGGGCCATGACTTCGGTCATGTCGACTTCGTTGAAGGTGGTCAGCATGGCCATGTTCGACTGGGCTTCGACCAGACGCTCGGCAACCTTGGCGCGCAGGCGGGTCATCGGCACGCGCTTCTCGACGCGATCGCCAGCGGCGAAGATCGGCGCCTCGCCAGCCGGAGCGGCGGGCTTGGCGGCGGCCGGAGCGGCAGCCGGAGCGGATTTCTTGGCTTCAACGGCGGCAACCACGTCTTCCTTGGTTACACGACCGCCTTTGCCGGTGCCGGCGATGCTGTTCGGGTCGATGCCGTTCTCTTCGGCCAGCTTGCGAGCTGCCGGGGAGAGGATGGCGTCGTCACCGCCAGCGGCGGCGGGAGCAGCGGCAGCCGGAGCGGCAGCGGCTGCAGGGGCGGCGGCGGCGGTAGCGCCGGCGTTCAGCTTGCCGAGCAGTTCGCCGCTGAGGACGGTGTCGCCCTCGTTCTTGACGATTTCAGCCAGGACGCCGTCGGCCTCGGCCAGGACTTCCATGACCACCTTGTCGGTTTCGATGTCGACGATCGGCTCGTCGCGTTTTACCGCTTCACCCGGCTTCTTGTGCCAGGTGGCGACGGTGCCGTCGGCAACCGATTCCGGGAAAGTGGGGGCTTTGATCTCGATAGCCATTGTGTCGGGTTCCTATCTAATTCGGTTTCTTCAGCGCGAAGGCGTTAAACAGTAAAGGCGTCTTGCAGCAGTTTTTCCTGCTGCTCGGCGTGCATCGAGGCGTAGCCGCAGGCCGGGGCCGCGGAGCCTTCACGACCGGCGTACTCGAGGAACAGACCCTTCTTGTGGGCTGCCGCGACGCGACGCATGTGGTGCTGGCTGCAGTACCAGGCGCCCTGGTTCATCGGCTCTTCCTGGCACCAGACGATGTGCTTGAGGTTCTTGTACTGGGCCAGAACCTCCGCCAGGTCGTCCTCGGGGAACGGATAGAGCTGTTCGAGACGAACGATGGCGATGTCTTCGCGACCTTCGGCACGGCGCTTTTCCAGCAGGTCGTAGTAGACCTTGCCGCTGCACAGGATCAGACGCTCGACTTTCTTCGGTTCGATCGCATCGGTCTCGCCGATGACGGTCTGGAAGGAGCCTTCCGCCAGATCTTCCAGGGTCGAGATGGCCAGCTTGTGACGCAGCAGCGACTTCGGCGTGAGCACGACCAGCGGCTTGCGCAGCGGACGGATCACCTGACGACGCAGCAGATGGTAGATCTGCGCCGGGGTGGTCGGTACGCACACCTGGATGTTGTGCTCGGCGCACAGCTGCAGGTAGCGCTCCAGACGCGCGGAGGAGTGCTCCGGACCCTGGCCTTCGTAGCCGTGCGGCAGCAGCATGGTCAGACCGCAGAGACGGCCCCACTTGTGCTCGCCGCTGGTGATGAACTGGTCGACCACGACCTGCGCACCGTTGGCGAAGTCGCCGAACTGGGCTTCCCAGATCACCAGCGCGTTGGGCGTGGTGGTGGAGTAGCCGTATTCGAACGCCAGCACGGCCTCTTCCGAGAGGAAGGAGTCGTACAGGTCGAAGGTCGGCTGCTCGTTGAACAGGTGCTGCAGCGGCAGGTAGGTGTTGCCGTCCTTCTGGTTATGCAGCGCCGCATGGCGGTGCGAGAAGGTGCCGCGACCAACGTCCTGGCCGGTGATGCGTACCGGGTGGCCTTCGAACAACAGGGTGGCGTAGGCCATGGTCTCGGCGTAGCCCCAGTTGATCGGCATGGCGCCCGCGCCCATCTTCTGGCGGTCTTCGAGGATCTTGGCGACCTGGCGCTGAACCACGAAGCCTTCCGGGATCTCCAGCAGCTTGGCGGACAGTTCCTGCAGGGTCTTCAGCTCGAAGCTGGTGTCGTGACGCGCGGTCCAGACGTGGCCCAGGTAGGGGCGCCAGTCCACGAAGAGCTCCTTGTTGGGCTCCTTGACCAGGCTCTTGACCACGTGCTGGCCGTTGTCCAGGGCGGTGCGGTACTCGTCGACCTTGGCCTGGATGGCCGCGGTGTCGAGCACGCCGCCTTGGCTCAGGGCGTCGGCATAGAGCTCGCGAGTGGTGCGCTGCTTGGCGATCTGCTGGTACATCAGCGGCTGGGTGCCGTTCGGCTCGTCGGCCTCGTTGTGGCCGCGACGACGGTAGCAGACCAGGTCGATGACCACGTCACGCTTGAACTGCATGCGGTAGTCGACGGCCAGCTGGGTCACGAACAGCACGGCTTCCGGGTCATCGCCGTTCACGTGCAGGATCGGCGCCTGGATCATCTTGGCGACGTCGGTGGAGTACTCGGTGGAGCGCGAGTCTTCCGGACGGCTGGTGGTGAAACCAACCTGGTTGTTGATCACGATGTGGATGGTGCCGCCCGTCTTGTAGCCACGGGTCTGCGACATCTGGAAGGTTTCCATGACCACACCCTGGCCGGCGAATGCAGCGTCGCCGTGGAGGGAGATCGGCAGAACCTTGTCACCGTTGCTGTCCTGGCGACGGTCCTGACGGGCACGCACGGAACCCTCGACCACCGGGGAAACGATTTCCAGGTGGGACGGGTTGAACGCGAGCGCCAGGTGCACCTCGCCGCCGGAGGTCATGACGTTGGAGGAGAAGCCCTGGTGGTACTTCACGTCGCCGGAGGACAGGCCTTCGGTCTTCTTGCCTTCGAACTCGTCGAACAGGTCGCGCGGGTTCTTGCCGAAGGTGTTGACCAGTACGTTCAGACGGCCACGGTGGGCCATGCCGATGACGATTTCCTTCAGGCCGTAGGAGCCGGAACGCTGGATGATCTCGTCAAGCAGCGGAATCAGGCTCTCGCCGCCTTCCAGGCCGAAGCGCTTGGTGCCCGGGTACTTGGTGCCCAGGTACTTTTCCAGGCCTTCGGCGGCGGTCAGGCGCTCGAGCAGGTGGCTCTGCACTTCCGGCGAGAACGCCGGACGGCCGCGCACGCTTTCCAGGCGCTGCTGGAACCACTTGCGCTGCTCGGAATCGACGATGTGGGTGAACTCTGCCCCGATGGTGCGGCAATACGTCTCGTTGAGCGTCTGCTGGATCTCGCGTAGGGTCGCCTCCTCCTTGCCGATGTACAGCTCACCGGTGCGGAAGGTGGTATCGAGGTCGGCATCGGTCAGTCCGTAGTGACGGATCGACAGGTCAGCCGGAGCCGGACGCTGCCACAGGCCAAGCGGATCGAGCTTGGAAGCCTGGTGGCCGCGCATGCGGAATGCCTGGATCAGGCGCAGGACTTCAACCTGCTTCTTCTCGTGCTCACTGCTCACTGTCCCAGCGGAAACCGGCTGAGCACGGCGCTGGTTCTTGGCGAGCAGAACGAAATGATCGCGGACGGTGGAGTGCGAAACGTCGGTGGCAAGATTGCCGTCGGTCGGCAGCTTCTGGAAGTAGGTGCGCCACTCTTCGGGCACAGCGTTGGGATCGTGCAGGTAGAGCTCGTAGAGCTCCTCCACATAGGCAGCGTTACCACCGGATAGGTGGGCACTGTTCCACATGCGCTGCATTTCGCTTTCTTGCATGCTTTGTCACCCTCGATAAGGGGACACCATCGGCATGGACACTAGGGCTAAGAAGTCCTGGCACAGCGACTGAAGCCACCAAGGATCCCGCAGATAGTCCGGGCACCAGCCCGGTTGCCCCTGCTGGTCATCTATATATTTTTCAGATGAGGAACACGGCTTTGTGGGCTGCGTTCCTGGTTTTACTGCGGCGCCGACAAAGCCGGCGCCGCAGGTGTTACGGGTACAACGTCGTATCAGGTACCGCTTTGCAGCAGCATGTTACGTACGTGACCGATGGCCTTCGTCGGGTTCAGACCCTTGGGGCAGACGTTCACGCAGTTCATGATGCCGCGGCAACGGAATACGCTGAACGGATCGTCCAACGCAGCCAGTCGCTCTTCGGTCTTGTTGTCGCGGCTATCGGCCAGGAAACGATAGGCCTGCAGCAGCGCGGCGGGACCGAGGAACTTGTCGGGGTTCCACCAGAAGGACGGGCAGGAGGTCGAGCAGCAAGCGCACAGGATGCACTCGTACAGACCGTCGAGCTTCTCGCGCTCTTCCGGGGACTGCAGACGTTCGATGGCCGGAGCCGGAGTATCGTTCTGCAGGAAGGGTTTCACCTTCTCGTACTGCTTGTAGAAGATGCTCATATCGACGACCAGGTCACGAATGACCGGCAGGCCCGGCAGCGGGCGAATCACCAGCTTGCCGCCCTTCAGGCCGGCGGCGGACAGCGGAGTGATGCACGCCAGGCCGTTCTTGCCGTTGATGTTCATGCCGTCGGAACCGCAGACGCCTTCACGGCAGGAACGACGGTAGGAGAAACCCTCGTCCTGCTCTTTGATCAGCGCCAGTACGTCGAGGACCATGATGTCCTTGCCGTCGGTGTCGATCTGGAAGTCCTGCATGGCCGGAGCGCTGTCGCGCTCCGGGTTGTAGCGATAGACGCTGACAGTGAGAAGTTTGGACATGTCGGCCACCCTTAATAAGTACGTACTTTGGGTTCGAACGCCGGAACGGTCTTCGGCGCGAAGTTGACGGCGCGCTTGGTAACGCGCTTATCACCCGGGAAGTACAGGGTGTGGCACAGCCAGTTCTCGTCGTCGCGATCTTCGAAGTCTTCACGGGCGTGGGCGCCACGGGATTCCTTGCGAACTTCCGCAGCGATCGCGGTGGCTTCGGCGACTTCCAGCAGGTTCTGCAGCTCCAGCGCTTCGATACGCGCGGTGTTGAAGGCCTGGGACTTGTCGTTGATCTTGACGGTCGCGATGCGCTCACGCAGCTCGGCCAGCTGGGCGATGCCCTTCTGCATGTATTCGCCGGTACGGAACACACCGAAGTAGTTCTGCATGCACTGCTGCAGCTCGCGCTTCAGCGGAGCGACTTCTTCGCCGCTGGTGCGCTCGTTGACGCCGGACAGACGCTTGAGCGACAGCTCCAGGTCGGTCTCGCTGGCACCGCGAGTCTCGATGCCTTCCTTGAGCGCTTTTTCCAGGTGCAGGCCAGCTGCACGGCCGAATACAACCAGGTCGAGCAGCGAGTTGCCGCCCAGGCGGTTGGCGCCGTGTACCGACACGCAAGCCACTTCGCCCACGGCGAACAGGCCTTCGACGATGGTGTCGTTGCCGTTGGCGTCCTGGGTGATGGCCTGGCCATGAATGTTGGTGGCAACGCCGCCCATCATGTAGTGGCAGGTCGGGATAACCGGGATCGGCGCGACGACCGGGTCGACGTGCGCGAAGGTCTTGGACAGTTCGCAGATGCCGGGCAGGCGGCTGTGCAGGACTTCCTCGCCGAGGTGGTCGAGCTTCAGCAGTACGTGGTCCTTGTTCGGGCCCACGCCGTTGCCGGCGATCACTTCCTTGACCATCGAACGGGCGACCACGTCGCGGCCGGCCAGGTCCTTGGCGTTCGGAGCGTAACGCTCCATGAAGCGCTCGCCATGGGCGTTGATCAGGTAACCACCCTCACCACGGCAGCCTTCGGTAACCAGTACACCGGCGCCGGCGATGCCGGTCGGGTGGAACTGCCACATCTCGATGTCCTGAACCGGCACGCCAGCGCGCAGGGCCATGCCCACGCCGTCGCCGGTGTTGATCAGGGCGTTGGTGGTGGAGGCGTAGATACGGCCAGCACCGCCAGTGGCCAGAACCACGGCCTTGGAACGGATGTAGACGGTTTCACCGGTCTCGATGCAGATGGCGATGATGCCGACCACGGCGCCGTCCTGGTTCTTCACCAGGTCAACGGCGTACCACTCGTTGAGGAACGAGGTGCCGCTCTTCAGGTTGGCCTGGTACAGGGTGTGCAGCAGGGCGTGACCGGTACGGTCGGCCGCGGCGCAGGTACGGGCGGCCTGGCCACCCTTGCCGAAGTCCTTGGACTGGCCACCGAACGGACGCTGGTAGATGCGGCCCTGCTCGGTACGGGAGAACGGCAGGCCCATGTGTTCCAGCTCGAACACGGCTTCGGGGCCGACGGAGCACATGTATTCGATCGCGTCCTGGTCACCGATGTAGTCGGAGCCCTTGACGGTGTCGTACATGTGCCAGCGCCAATCGTCGTTCGGGTCGGACGAAGCGATGGCGCAGGTGATGCCGCCCTGGGCGGAAACGGTGTGGGAACGGGTCGGGAAGACCTTGGTCACCACGGCAGTCTTGTGACCGCCCTGAGCCAGTTGCAGCGCAGCGCGCATACCGGCACCGCCACCACCTACGATGATGGCGTCGAAAGAAAGAGTACGAATGCTAGCCATGGATCACACACCCCAGAGAATCTGCACGCCCCAGACGAAGAACGCGAACATCGCAATGCCGCATACCGCCTGGAACAGGAAACGCACCACAGTCGCCGCCTTGCCCAGCGCCATCGGCGTCAGGTAGTCGGTGGAGATGGTCCACATGCCGACCCAGGCGTGAACGCTCAGGGCGACCAGGGCCAGCAGGGCGAAGATGCGCATTGCGGTGTGGGAGAACAGACCGTGCCAGTCGGCGTAGGTCATACCCGGGTTGCAGACCACATAGCCCAGCAGGAACAGAGTGAAAGCCGCGAGAACGACCGCAGAAACGCGCTGGGCCATCCAGTCGTAGAGGCCCGAACGGGAGAAGTTCGTGACGTTGGTTACCATATCCACACCCCCAGCAGCACGATCAGCACCGCAGAAACTACGATGACGATTTTCGAGCCCAGCTTGCCGCCCTCGAGCGTCTCGCCGACGCCCGCATCCATTACCAGGTGGCGCACACCGGCGACCAGGTGGTAAAGCAGTGCGGACAGGAGGCCCCAAATCACCAGCTTGGCCAGCGGACTGGTCAGGCACGCCTTGACCTGCTCGAAGCCTTCCTCGGAGCTCAGCGATTTGTCGAGCCCGAACAGCAGCACGGCAATACCGAAGAAGAGGATGACACCAGAGATTCGATGCAGGATGGACGTATAAGCAGTGATGGGGAGTTTGATGGTCCTGAGATCTAGGTTTACAGGTCGTTGGCTATTCACGGCTTTTTTTCACACTGAGGCCCCTAACAAACAGGGCAAGTTGTCGGGAAGTGCACTGATCAGGTACCCCTCACCAAAGGGAGTGCCGACCTCCAGAAATACGAGCCCAAGGCCCCTGGCGATCGGGCGCTGAGTATAGACAGTTAGCTGACTAATGACAATGCGAAGACCCACCCCTAAAAGCTGATTGCGCTGCCTATATAAAAGGCGTAAATAGCGCCCTTTTTTGCACCGAAAAACCCACGCAAACCCCACTCCCACATGGGTTTCTTCAAATTGACATTCAAATTTATAGCTCTATAGTGTCCCGGGCCCTGCGTGGGGGGCTGTCTGATGATTTCAAGCATAACTAGGAGGCCGCTATGGCTGACAAAAAAGCGCAGTTGATCATCGAGGGCGCTGCCCCCGTAGAGCTGCCCGTTCTGTCCGGTTCCATGGGACCCGATGTAGTCGATGTGCGGGGCCTGACCTCCACGGGCTGCTTCACCTTTGATCCTGGCTTTATGTCGACCGCCTCTTGCGAGTCGAAGATCACCTACATCGACGGCGACAAGGGCGTACTGCTGCACCGGGGCTACCCGATCGAGCAGCTGGCAGAGAAATCCGACTACCTGGAAACCTGCTATCTGCTGCTGAACGGCGAACTGCCCAATGCCGAAGAAAAGGCCAAGTTCGTCAGCACCATCAAGAACCACACCATGGTTCACGAGCAGTTGAAGAGCTTCTTCAACGGCTTCCGCCGCGACGCCCATCCGATGGCGATCATGTGCGGCGTGGTCGGCGCCCTCTCCGCCTTCTACCACGACTCCCTGGACATCAATAACCCGCAGCATCGCGAAGTCTCGGCCATGCGCCTGGTCGCCAAGATGCCGACCATCGCGGCGATGGCCTACAAGTACTCCATGGGCCAGCCCATGATGTACCCGCGTAACGACCTGAACTACGCGGAAAACTTCCTGCACATGATGTTCAACACCCCGGCCGAGATCAAACCGATCAGCCCGGTGCTGGCCAAGGCCATGGACCGCATCTTCATCCTGCATGCGGACCACGAGCAGAACGCCTCCACCTCCACCGTTCGCCTGGCCGGCTCCTCCGGCGCCAACCCCTTCGCCTGTATCGCTGCCGGCATCGCGGCTCTCTGGGGCCCGGCCCACGGCGGTGCGAACGAAGCCGTGCTGAGCATGCTGGACGAGATCGGCGACGTGTCGAACATCGACAAGTTCATCGCCAAGGCGAAGGACAAGAACGATCCGTTCAAGCTGATGGGCTTCGGCCACCGCGTCTACAAGAACTTCGACCCTCGCGCCAAGGTCATGAAACAGACCTGCGACGAAGTACTGGCGGAGCTGGGCATCAACGACCCGCAGCTGGAACTGGCGATGAAGCTCGACGAGATCGCGCGCAACGATCCGTACTTCAAGGAACGCAACCTGTACCCGAACGTAGACTTCTACTCGGGCATCATCCTGAAGGCCATCGGCATCCCGACCAGCATGTTCACCGTGATCTTCGCCCTCGCTCGTACCGTTGGCTGGATCTCGCACTGGAAGGAAATGCTCTCCGGCCCGTACAAGATCGGCCGTCCGCGCCAGCTGTACACCGGTTACGAAAAGCGCGACTACGCGCCGCTGGAAGGCCGCAAGTAAGGCTGACCGCTCCATGAAAAAGGCTGCCAGAAGGCAGCCTTTTTTATTTCGACTTCGTCTAGCCTTTCAGCGCTTTTCCGCCCGCTGGCGCATCGCCTTCAGGGTATTGAACGGCGCATCCACCACGAAACTGTTGGCCAGCCACGACGGCACGCTGCCACCCGGCTCGGTGTGCACCTGATAGGTCACCTCCACCTGCCCTGCCCCCTTGGGCTCCAGCTTCCAGAACCCGTCCACTTCGGTCACCCGGACATAGCCATCAGCCTCGGGCAGATAGGTCGGGACGCCTTCGAGCACCCGCGTCACGCCGCCGCCCGCGTCCAGTTTCGAGGTGACGTGGATCACCGAATCCCGCGGCGTCACCGGCCAGGGCGTGCTGAAGCGGGTGTAGGTCCAGCTCTGCGGGCCATCGACCTTCAGGAGCTTCTGCTCCCTGCACTCGTGGATCCAGGCGCAGGAGCCCACAACATCCTCCTGCAGGGCACGCAGGGTGGCGATGTCGGTCTTCATGGTGGTGACCCCGCGGTAGGCCTTGTAGCGGGAACCGGGCACCTCGCTGAGGAATACCTTGATGCCGTCCTCGTCCTTGGCCAGCTTCCAGTCCTCGGCGTGGACGGCGGACGCCGCGCACAGACCCAGGGCACAGAGCGCCGCAATCTTGATACTCATGATCTCTCCTTGCTCGAGCGGGTGCCGGCTGCACGCCAGCGAATGTTCAGACTGCCGAAGTCGCCTGCTCCAGCCAGCCGATCAGACGGATCGCATCGTCGCGGCTGTCGCCGCAGACCTCGTGATCGGCATCGAATTCACCACACACTGCCGGGCGACGCGGGTCGCCGAACAACTGGCAGAGATTGTCCACGGACAGATGCAGGCAGCGCTCACCCGCTGGCTTGCCCGAAGGCATGCCGGGAATGGGGGAACTGATGGACGGCGCAATGCAGCAGGCACCACAGCCTGGACGGCAGAGCATGGCGGAGAACCTCGAGCGACGGGGATGGCGGCAGGAGGGTGCATTTTACTTGGGCGCGAGCGGCGTTGACACAGTTCCGACCACCGAAGCCTGACGCGCACGCAGCTCATCGACACTGTCACCCCGGAAGACGCGTGCCGTCAGCCGCCCTTCATGTACCTCGAGGCCGACACGCCGGGGGTCGCGGAGGTCGAACAGTTGATAGGCGACCGACTGGCTGTGAAAGGCCCGCAGGCGCGAGGTGAAGTAGAACGCCCGGGTTGCGGCGGCGCTCCATGCGGCCGGCTGCTGCGGCAGGCTGCGGGCGGCCGGCACCGCCACAAGGCGGCCGGACATGTCATAGGCGCCGGATCGTTCGCCAAAGCCGAAGAAACGCTCGTCCGACTCCCGACTCCAGGCCAGGTAGAGCCGATTGAGCCGGGACGCGCCCAAGCTCACGGCCAGCGCCAGGCCACGCTCGCCGTCATCCTCCAGCGTCAGCACATAAGGGCTCAGGCTGCCATCGGCGCAGCGCAAGCGCCCTTTCAGCAGGAGCTTGTCGCCCTGGCGCTCGAAGGCATCCAGGCTCTGCTCGCGGCAGAGCAGTTCACGCTGGTCGCGCAACTCGCCACTGGCCGTGGGCGGACGACTCCCGGGCTGGCCGATGCCGGCCGCGAGAAAACCGCCCTCGGCGCCCCAGAGCACTTCCTGCGGCCGATCCTGCCTGTAGACGACAAACCCCTGGCCGCGCCAGGACAGGCGATAGCGGCCGAAATCGAAGTCCCGCGCCACGGCGAATGCCGGGGGCAGATGCAATTCGGCGAGCACTGGCTGCTGCCGCCAGGCCTCGACCACACGCAAGCCCGCAACGGCCACCCCGAGCAGCACCAGCAGCACGAATCCCGCTACACGCCAGAAGGCCATGGCTCGCCCCTTTCCTTGAAAATCAGCACCCATTAGGCTTGCGCCTTTCAGCCCAACTCAGAGCCCCGATCATGCCTGTATGGATGCAGACCGCCGCCCTGCTCACCCTCTCCAACGTGTTCATGACCTTCGCCTGGTATGGCCACCTCAAGACCCTCAACACCAAGCCCTGGATAATCGCGGCACTGATCAGTTGGGGAATCGCGCTGTTCGAGTACCCGACCTACACCCAAGTTTTCCATTGATGGACATAGGACTTTTCTACCGAGATCAACGAGATAGTGATTCCTCACCTGTCCACTTGAACTCCCAGGCCTATGGACAATCCAGCTCATTTTGTCCATTTTCAAGACTGTACGCGGGTTCCGAAGCCCCCCAAGACAGCCAGGCAGTGAATCGCCCCTAGTTTCGTAGACACCTCCAAGCCTCATAATGAGGCCCATTAGGAGGTGCCATGAGCAACCAGCGTTACCCCGAAGAATTCAAAATCGAAGCGGTCAAACAAGTGACCGAGCGCGGCCTCCCCGTAGCCGAGGTGGCAGCGCGGTTAGGCATGTCGGTGCATAGCCTGTATGCCTGGATCAAGCGCTACGGCAAGCCCCAGGCGCAGCGGCAGCAAGACGACGATCAGCAGGCCGAACTGCGTCGTCTGCGCGCCGAACTCAAGCGAGTGACCGAAGAGCGAGACATCCTAAAAAAGGCCGCCGCGTACTTTGCCAAGGAGTCCGGCTGAAGTACGCCTTCATCAGCAAGCTGTCGGTGGAGTACCCGGTTCGACGTCTCTGCCAGACCCTGAAAGTGCATCCCAGCGGTTACTACGCCTGGCTGACCGAGCCGAAATCCGTACGCGCCAAGGAAGATCAGCGCCTACTCGGGTTGATCAAACATGCCTGGCTGGAAAGCGGTGGGGTCTACGGCTATCGCAAGATTCACGACGACCTGCGTGAGCTGGGGGAGTCCTGTGGCCGGCACCGCGTGGCTCGCCTGATGCGAGGAGAAGGGCTGCGCTCACAGACCGGCTATCGGCGGCGCCCCGGCTATTACGGCGGCCGGCCAACGGTGGCTTCGCCCAATCGCCTGGAGCGGCAATTCAACGTTAGTGAACCGAACAAGGTCTGGGTCACCGACATCACCTACATCCGCACCTATGAAGGCTGGCTGTATTTGGCGGTGGTGCTGGATCTGTTTTCACGCCAGGTGATCGGCTGGTCGATGAAGCCACGGATGTGCAGCGACCTGGCTATCGATGCCCTGTTGATGGCGGTGTGGCGGCGCAAGCCCAAGCAGGAAGTGATGATCCACTCCGACCAGGGCAGCCAGTTCAGCAGCTCGGACTGGCAGAGCTTCCTCAAGGCCAACAACCTGATCAGCAGCATGAGTCGACGCGGTAACTGCCACGACAACGCGGTGGCGGAAAGCTTTTTCCAGTTGCTGAAGCGGGAACGCATCCGACGAAAAACCTACGGCACCCGCGAAGAAGCCCGGAGTGATGTGTTCGATTACATCGAGATGTTTTATAACCCCAAACGCCGGCACAGCAGCGCTATGCAGCTATCGCCAGTGGAGTTTGAAAAGCGTTATTTCCAGAGCTTGGAGAGTGTCTAGGAAAGCCGGGGCGATTCAAACTGAGCAATCATGCCGAGCCTTCGCCTTATCCAGTAATGCTCGTCGGCATTCGCGGCGCTGATGATGGCTTGTGCCCTTGCGATGAGTTTCTTGGCCACCTTGCGCCGAGTTGACCGGACGCGTCCCATCGAATACCGATGCGCGATCTCGTCGGGGGTGGCGAGCCGACCGGAAGCAAAATCATAGGCCCAACAGGGGTACTTGTACTTTTCGCGCTCTGCGCCCCATTGGTGGGGAGGCAACTTCCACCTATGGATAGGGAAGAGCCAAAGGTGGTTATCCGCCCAACCAAGACTGGCGGGCAGTACCAATTTGTACGGGAAAGGCCTCTGCTCTAGCACTAAGTCGCATAAGCCGTCGAACAAGGCTTGATTGAGAGCCATTGCATGAGCGAAATCATGTGCAGCTAAGGGTTCGGTAGTACCAATGGGGTTCCATCGCTTTTTGATCTTGCGGGTGCCCCGTTGGATATTTTCGAGACCGGTCGTGGCTTCCAGAAGCTCGCCGATAAAATGAAGCCGCATATTATGCGTGTGTTCGGTTATCGCTTGTCGGCGGTATCGTTCGCGGGTGTAGTCTGCCCACTCTAGATAGGCGCCGCGGGTGGCTTCGCCACCGGAAAGACAGTCGTGTAAGCCGTTGGCATCGGCCCAATCGAGGAATGATTTGAGGCATTGTGCATAACCGCAAGCTGTCGCCATGCGCCTGCCGCCATCAGTGATCAGGCTGGAGAGTGCCTTTGTAAGCTGCAGAATTTGCGTGGGGCGTTGCCTGAGGAAAGAGTCGAGCACGACCTCTCGAGATTGGCCAAACCTGCGTGGCTTGCCTGAGCGCAAGGCGTAGCAGAAGGCACCGAAGTCGAGGGACCTGGCACCAAACTTCAAGATAACCTGCTCCACGTGCAGGATGCGGGTGGTCTTGGTAAGCGGCAACTCGAGAACAACTATCGGGTGCGTAGCGAAATTATGCTCAGTAGGCTTATTCATCTGCCAACTCGATGCCCTTCATCGCTTGGTCGATCCACGCTTGCAACTGCTTTCCATAGTCGTTAACCGCCTGGTAGATGACCTCCATCTGCTGGCGGTAGTCGAGGTACCGATCGGTGGTGGCAAAGCTCTCATGACAGAGTAAGTCCTTCACATACATCCGTGCTCGGCTCAGGGTGATCACCTTCTTGTTAACCGACTCCATTAACAATTCAGTCATGTTCATGCCAAAGCTCGCTCGGAGATCGTGGATGCGGTAGTTGAAGTGCCTGTCGTGATGCTCACGCACATAGGGAAGAACGTGCTCTTTCAGGAACTGGCGCACAGCCTGGCCGGTCTTCTCGTGGCGACGATCGAGGTTCGGATCGAAGCGCAGGGACTCGGCCTTGGCAGAGTAGTAGGGATTGCCCTGCTGAGTCAGGAACAGATAGGGGGTAGCGATTTCGCCATGTTTGGTCACGAACCGGCTGCGCCGCACTTCCGCGCGATTTGACAGGGAGTAGACGTGGAGCATTTCATAGATGGGGCGCGGGACCTGCAGTATGAAGCTCTTGTCGTTCTTGGTATCGATGCCAGTGCCTGGCCCGACCTTCAACTTGAAGACCTGACCATCGCCAGTCAGCGCCCGAGCGTAGACCGGATCGGGCTGCATAAAGTGCGTCATGCGGAGCGTGCCGGCCGTTTGGATACGTGCGCCAGTGGCCAGCATGAAGAGCTGGATCAGGTAGCACTCCGTATTGCCCTTTGTTGAGGTGGCTTCGAGAATCCAGTTCTGTTCTTTTCCGTTCAGAGGCCGTAACTTACCGCCATCCTGTATGGTCCCGGCAAAAGGATCCTCCGACTTAGGCGCTCGAATGCTCACATCCGTCGAAACGACTCTCTTGGATACCCCCCTACCAACAGTCGTTATGACGTTAAGCTGATACTCACTTTCCTCCCACGGTGGATACTCTGGTTGGAAGTAGTTGCTGTCGATAAGCCAGCGGTAAAAGGCAACCACAGTAACCATACGCCGCTTAGCGGTAGCTGGCGTAACTTCACCAGCATAAATTTGCTGCTGAAGGTAGCCGCGATAGCGATATGTTGAGCGCCGCAATTTGATCTTCGGAAACTGGAAGACCAGATCATCAGGACTCTCGTGAGTATCGAGCCACTCCTTGTAAGCACCCAGATCATCGGCCTTGACCTGGAAAGTTGTCATCGTTGGCCTTGTATCCGCCTCAAGTTTCGCGAGGATATAGAGATTACCGAGATGCCACGGCGCCGAATTCCTATCGAGGATCACAGGAAACAAGTTGTATTTGAAACCCTGGCCAACCTGATCGCCCTGAGTAAAGCGGTAAAAATAGGAAAAACCGGGATGCCCTTTACCCTGTTTGATGACCCGCTTGAGCGCACGCGGATCGTCAGCCATCGTCAGCTCCGACAACTGGAAGACTGGGAGGAGCACCTTGCGCCGCAACTCGTTCATCGGCCAACCTCCTGACTTGATCAGGTATCAAGCACGACCCTGAATGAGAGCTCAAGTATAGGAACGGCATCGATCAACCACGAGCAACTTAAAGAAATCTTTCTTATAACACCCACTCAAGCTGAAATCAGTTAAGTTACTTTTATTTACTCTAGCGATATAAATCCGAACAAACCTCAAAACCCTTCATATCGAAGCATTTTCCACTCCATTAAACCAAACTCTTCTTGTACCGCGCTCATTTCGCAATCGTGCATGGCATCAAACGGTATTTTTCAACGCAGAGCACTTAGCGCACCGAAAAGTGTGCCTATCGAAGATGAACCTCATGCGCCTAGCATGCTTTGAGCCAAACCCCATGCGCATGCAGGGGCCTTGTCCATTTCAGCGGCACTTACAAGACACACTAGGTGGTTGATTACTTGCATGTACTGATCATGGTGCCGGCCAACCGCATCGGCTACACGGAACTCTCGGTCGGCCAGCTGAAGATCATGCAGGAGGTCATCACCCTGGCGATCTTCGTTCCGTTCAGCGTGTACTTCATGCAGCAGCCGCTGAAACTGGACTATCTCTGGGCGGGGCTATGCCTCCTCGGCGCCGTCTACTTCATCTTCCGCAGCTAGGCGCGCCTGCGCTTCGGCCATGCGTTGTCAGAAATCGGCTCAGACTGCTCATTAACAGGCGTTAACTCCGCGTCTTCGCCGATTTCTTCCTAGCCTGGCCTTTGCTCGGCGGCCTAGAGGCCCCTATCGCTACGCAGGCTTCTTCAGTCGGGCGATCAGGCTGGAGGTGTCCCAGCGGCCGCCGCCCATGGCCTGGACCTCGGCGTAGAACTGGTCGACCAGGGCCGTTACCGGCAGTTGCGCGCCGTTGCGTTGGGCTTCGTCGAGGACGATGGAGAGGTCCTTGCGCATCCAGTCCACGGCGAAGCCGAAGTCGAACTTGCCTTCCTGCATGCTCTGGTGGCGGTGTTCCAGCTGCCAGGACTGGGCGGCCCCCTTGCTGATCACCTCCATCGCACCCTGGACATCCAGCCCGGCGCACTGGGCGAAATGCAGCGCCTCGGCCAGGCCCTGCAGCAGGCCTCCGACGCAGATCTGGTTGACCATCTTGGTCAGTTGGCCGCTGCCCACCGGCCCCATGCGCCGGATCATCTTGGCGTAGCTGTCGATCACCGGTGCCGCGCGGTCATAGAAGGCCTGCTCGCCACCGACCATCACCGATAGCATGCCCGCCTCGGCACCGGCCTGGCCGCCGGAAACCGGGGCATCGAGGAACCCCAGTTCGCGCTCGGCGGCCAGGGTGGCCAGCTCTCGCGCCAACTCCGCCGAAGCGGTGGTGTGATCCACCAGGATCGAGCCGGGCGCCATCCCGGCGTAGGCGCCGTCAGATCCCAGCAGCACCGTGCGCAGGTCGTCGTCATTGCCGACGCAGACCATCACGAACTCCGCTCCCTCGGCCGCCTCACGCGGCGAAGCGAAGGCATCGCCACCGAATTCGTCGCACCAGAGCTCTGCCTTGCCCGCCGTGCGGTTGTAGACCCGAACCGAATGGCCTTCGCAAGCCAGATGCCCGGCCATGTTGAAGCCCATCCCCCCCAGACCGATAAACGCAACTTCAGCCATTGTTGTTCTCCTTCGTCGACCTGCGGAAAAGCCTAACACGCAGTTTGCCGACCCGCGAAAGCGCCACCATACTCGCTCCAGGCCAGCACCCCACCCCGCCAAGGAGAACGCCATGCCGCACTGGCTGGTCATCGACCTCGAAGCCACCACCGAAGAGGGTGGCTGGCCACTGGAAGACATGGAAATCATCGAGATCGGCGCCAGCCTGGTCGGTGCCGACGGGCATGAGGTGGATCACTTCCAGCGCTTCGTACGCCCCGCAAGGCGCCCTTGCCTGACCGGCTTCTGCCGGCAACTCACCCATATCAACCAGGCAGACGTGGACAGCGCCGCCAGCCTGCCCCTGGTCTGGCCGGCCTTCGAGCGCTGGCTCGGCCACCACCGCCCGCGCCTCGCGGGCTGGGCCAGCTGGGGCGACTACGACCGCCGGCAACTGGAACAGGAATGGCAACTCCACGGCCTCGACAGCCTGCTGAACGCGGTGCCCCACCTGAACCTCAAGCAACGCTTCGCCGAGGTGCGCCAACTCAAGCGCGCCGTGGGCCTGCACACCGCCCTGCAACTGGCCGGCCTGAACTTCCAGGGCCAGCAGCACCGCGCCCTGGAAGACGCCCGCAACACCGCACGCCTGCTGCCCCTGGTGCTGCCTGCCTGAATGCGTGGGAGCTAGTGACGCTGGAACATGCCTTGGGCATACTGTCGGGCCCTTTCAGACCCTTTCAGCCCCCTTCAGGAGTCCAGCATGTTCAAGGTCAACGAGTACTTCGACGGCACCGTCAAATCCATCGCCTTCGGCATGACCGACGGCCCGGCCACCATCGGCGTGATGGCCCCCGGTGAATATGAATTCGGCACCAGCCAGCTGGAAGTGATGCACGTCGTCGCCGGCGCCCTGACCGTGAAACTGCCGGGCAGCGAAAACTGGGAAACCTTCGCCGCCGGTACCCAGTTCACCGTTCCGGCCAACAGCAAGTTCCAGCTGAAAGTGGCTCAAGACACCGCCTACCTCTGCGAATACCGCTGAAAGCCTGCTCACGATCAGCTGCGCGCCGGCCCTGCGGCGTTAAAAGCAGGCTCGGACTGCCTATTTACAGCTCGTAAACTCCGCGTCCTCGCCTGCTTTTGCCTTGCATGGCTCTAGCTCGCTGGATCGTGAACAGACTCTAAGGTTCGACCGCAGTGAAAAAGCCCCGCGATGCGGGGCTTTTTTGTGGGTATCGGATTAGCGGGGTTGTGTGATGGTCATTGCCAGGCTCCGCGTTGACGGATCGGACCGCCCGAAGGGCTAGCGGTGACTCGCGCCGGCGAGCGCCAAACAGTCTTGATGCCCATCCCGGACTGAAACGAAGCAGAGAAGATGACGCCGCGCAAAACGCCCCTTCAGGAGGCCGCGCGGAATCGTTGTGGAGGAGGACGAGCGGCATGGATGCCGCGAGAGCCGCGCAGGGCCATGGATGGCCCTTCGCGGCGGGCCTCCGGAACGGCGATGTAGCAAGGGAAGTTTGGCGAAGCCAAACCCGGATGGTGGGGCAAGCCCTCTTGGTTACTTCTGGGGCGACTGCCAGAAGTGACTCGCCCGGGAAGGCGAAACAGAAACCCGAAAGCCCCCTCGGCAATGAGCTGAACCACTATCTCCAAGCCAACGGAAAAACCGGCCCAAAGGCCGGCTCAACCACCACTCAGATCAGATTCGGCTCCATCTCCAGCTCCACGCCGAACTTCGCAAGGATATCCGCGCGGATACGCTCGGCGAGCGCGTGCAGCTGGCCGCCGGTGGCGCCGCCGTAGTTGACCAGCACCAGGGCCTGCAGCCGATGCACCCCGGCGTCGCCGTCGCGATAGCCCTTCCAGCCGGCCTTGTCGATCAACCAGCCGGCGGCCAGCTTCACCTGGCCGTCGGCCTGGGGATAGGCCACCAGGTCGGCGTGCTCACTGCGCAGGCGCTCGGCCAGCTGGGCGCTGACCAGGGGGTTCTTGAAGAAGCTGCCGGCGTTGCCCAGCACCGCCGGGTCCGGCAGCTTCTCGCTGCGAATGGCGCAAATGGCGCGACTGACGTCCGCCGGCGTCGGCGCCGCGATACCTTCGGCCTGCAGCCGCTGGCGAACCGGGCCGTAGTCCAGGTGCAGCATTGCTGCGCGGCTGAGGTTGAACCGCACCCGCAGGATCAGCCAGCGGCCGGGCTCACGCTTGAACAGGCTGTCGCGGTAGGCGAACTGGCACTGCTCCAGGCCGAATTCACGCAGCTCGCCGGTGGTCCGGTCCAGCGCGGTCAACCCGGCGAACACGTCCTTCAGCTCGACGCCATAGGCGCCGATGTTCTGCATGGGCGCGGCGCCCACGGTGCCGGGGATCAGGCTGAGGTTCTCCAGCCCGCCCAGCCCCTGCTCCAGGGTCCGGAGCACCAGCGGGTGCCAGGGTTCGCCGGCCTCGGCTTCCAGCAGCACCTTCATCCCGTCGTCGACCAGGATGCGAATGCCACGGCTGGCCATGCGCAGCACCAGGGCATCGACGTCGCGGGTCAGCAGCAGGTTGCTGCCACCGCCTATCACCAGCAGCGGCAGGCCGCGCTCGGCCGCCAGGGCAATGGCCGCGCGAACCTCGGCGTCGTTGTTGGCCTCGGCGAACAGACGCGCACTGACATCCACGCCGAAGGTGTTGAAGGGTTTCAGGGATTGGTTTTCTTGCAGGACCAGGCTCACAGGCGCCCCTTGATTTCCAGGATCAGCGCGTCGCAGGCCTGCTCCACCAGATCGAGCACCGCCTCGAAGCCATCTTCTCCGCCGTAGTAAGGGTCCGGCACCTCGTCCAGCTGCAGCTGGTAGCGACGCAGGAACAGGTCCACCTCGGCCACCGACTTGCCCGGATTCAGGCTGCGCAGGTTGGCCAGGTTGCTCTCGTCCATCGCCAGGATCAGGTCGAAGCCGCCGAAGTCTTCCACGGACACCTGCCGCGCGCGCAACTGGGACAGGTCATAACCGCGACGCTGCGCGGCCACGCGAGTGCGCGCATCCGGCGCCTTGCCCACGTGCCAGTCACCGGTGCCGGCCGAATCCACCTGCACCTGCTCGAGCAGGCCCGCCTCGCGCAGCTTGTGCCGCAGCACGCCTTCGGCGGTCGGTGAACGGCAGATATTGCCGAGGCAAACGAACAGAACGCGCATCAGGCCCCCAGCAAGCGCCGCACGCGCTCCAGGTCTTCAGCGGTATCGACGCCCGCAGGCGGTGCTTCCAGGGCATCGGCCACATGGATGCGCACGCCATGCCAGAGCGCACGCAGCTGCTCCAGGCATTCGGTGTTCTCCAGCCAGCACGGGCCCCAGGCGACGAAGTCGTGGAGGAAACCGGCGCGGTAGGCGTAGATGCCGATATGACGGCGATACGGCACCTCGGCCGGGAGCTGCTCGCGGCTGACGGCAAAGGCGTCGCGGGCCCAGGGCAGCGGCGCGCGGCTGAAGGTCAGGGCCAGGCCGTTGAGGTCGGCGGCCACCTTCACCACGTTGGGATTGAACAGTGCCTGCACGTCCTGGATCGGCTCGGCCAGGGTGGCGATGCCGGCTTCCGGGTGGGCGGCCAGGTTGGCGGCCACCTGGTCGATGATGGCCGGCGGAATCAACGGCTCGTCACCCTGCACGTTGACCACGATGGCGTCACTGGCCAGGCCCAGCTGGGTAGCCACTTCGGCGAGGCGATCGGTACCGGAGTTGTGGTCGACGCGGGTCAGCAGCACCTCGGCGCCAAAGGCCTGGCAGGCCTCGACGATGCGCGCATCATCGGTGGCCACCACCACGCGCTCGGCGGCGCTGCGCCGTGCCTGCTCCCAGACGTGCTGGACCATCGGCTTGCCGGCGATGTCCTGCAGCGGCTTGCCGGGCAGGCGGGTGGAGGCGTAGCGGGCCGGGATGACGACGGTGAAGGCCTGGGTCATTTGTCCAGTCGCTCGTCGACATTGAGGGTGCGCGCCTCGCCTTCGAGCATCACCGGGATGCCATCGCGCACCGGGAACGCCAGGGCGTCGGCCTTGCAGACCAGTTCGCTCTTGTCTTCAGCGAGCTTCAGCGGGCCCTTGCACAGGGGGCAGGCGAGGATATCGAGGAGTTTCGGGTCCATGGGGTGAATCCTTCAGAGGGCAGCCCTGGAGCTGCCTGGGTTAGAGATGGTCTGGCAGGAGGCGGGACAGCTGCCCGTCGAACCAAGCGACGAAGGCCGGCGACGGCGCGGCATCGACGGCCAGGTACCACCAATCGGCGGCGGCGAAGGCCCGGCATTTCACCGCATCCTTCTCGGTCATCAGCAACGGCAGCGCTGGTGCGAATTCCAGGGTCTGCGGGCTGTAGACCGCGTGATCGGCGAACGGGTGCGGAATCGGGCGCCAGTTTAGCGCCTCCAGGGTTGCGAAGAAACGCTGCGGGTTGCCGATGCCGGCCACGGCATGCACGGCCTGGCCCGGCGGGAAACGATCGAGCCCGACGCGCTCGCCGGTTCGCAGATTGACCAGCGCGCTCGGCTGCAAGGTGAAGGCGAAGCCGTCGGGGCTGTCGCTCGATGCGCCGTTGCGCAGGACCGCATCCACCGCAGCCAGGCGCTCCGGCGGCTCGCGCAGGGGGCCGGCCGGCAGGCAGCGGCGATTGCCCAGGCCCCGCGCGGCGTCGATCAGCACCAGTTCCAGGTCGCGACCCAGACGGTAATGCTGCAGGCCATCGTCGCTGAGGACCAGGTCCAGCTCTTCCTGCTCCAGCAGCGCGCGCACGGCACGGGAGCGGTCCGGATCGATCATCAGCGGCACGCCGCTGCGCTGGACGATCAGCAAGGGTTCGTCGCCGGCCTGTTCAGCGCCCTGCTCCGCGCGCACCCGCCAGGGCAGCTCCGGTGGCGTGGCGCCATAGCCACGACTGACCACGCCGACGCGCAGCCCGCGGGCGCGGCAGTGCTCGATCAACCAGAGGATCATGGGGGTCTTGCCGGTGCCGCCTACCGTGATGTTGCCCACGACTATGAGCGGTACCGGGGGCCGGTAGCTGTCGCTGCCCCCTGAGAGGAAGGCCGCGCGCTTGCGCACGGCCACCCGCCGGTAGAGCCACTCCAGCGGCCGCAGCAGGTGCAGGGCCGGGTGGCCCCGGTACCAGGCGTCCAGCAGACGGTCGGAGAAGGCCATCAGGGCTGCTTGGCCGCGTCGGCCTCGATGGTGGTCATGCGCAGCTGGCTGAAACCGAGTTTGCCGGCGGCATCCATGGCGGTGATCACCGACTGGTGGGTGGTGCGGGCATCGGCGTTGATCACCAGCGGCAGGCTGTTGTCGCCTTCCGACTCGCGGCCCAGGGCCGCGATCAGGGTCGCCAGGTCGCTTTTCACCAGGTTCTGGCCATTGAGCGAATACTGGCCATCGGCGCCGATGGAGAGCTCCAGGGTCTTGAGCTGGGTTTCCTCGGGCGGCGTGCCGCTCACCGCTTCCGGCAGCTCGATCTTCAGCTGGTTGGGCTTGCTGAAGGTGGTGGTAACCACGAAGAACAGCAACAGCACGAAGATCACGTCGATCAACGAAGTGAGGTTGAGGAACACCTCTTCGCGGGCGACATTGCCCGCCCGGCGGCGGAACTTCACGCTTTGGCTTCCTCTGCGAAGTCGACTTCGCGGTCACCCTGGACCACTTCCACCAGTTTGATCGCTTCCTGCTCCATGGCCACCACCAGCTCGTCGACGCGGCGCAGCAGGTAGCGATGGAAGAAGACCGCCGGGATGGCGACGATCAGGCCGGCCGCGGTGGTCACCAGGGCCTTGGCGATACCGCCGGCCAGGACCGGCGCGTTGGCCATGCCGTTTTCCATGAAGCCGCCGAAGATCTCGATCATGCCGAACACCGTGCCCAACAGGCCCAGTAGCGGTGCCATGGCGGCGATGGTGCCCAGGGCATTGAGGTAGCGTTCCAGCTCGTGGATGACCCGACTGGCGGCCTCCTCGATGCACTCCTTCATGATCTCGCGACCATGCTTGGAGTTGGCCAGGCCCGCGGCCAGTACTTCACCCAGGGGCGAGGAAGCGCGCAGCTCCTTGAGCTTCTGCGCGTTCAGCTGTTTGTCCTTGATCTGGCGCCAGACCTGACCCAGCAGATGCGGCGGCGAAACCCGGCTCAGACGCAGGGTCCACAGGCGCTCGGCAACGATCGCGGTAGCGGCGATGGAACTCAGAATGATCGGCAGCATCATCCAGCCACCGGCTTTGACCAACTCCCACACGGTAGGAAATCCCCTTCGGAAAAGTGGCGCCACTCTAGCATAGGGTCAGGCCCTCGCCGACCGCCCCCGTTCTCATTTTTCCCTCCAGAACACAGACTTTTCCCGCTCGGACTCAGGCTCGCCTCCGCGCCCCAGCTGCAGCAGCAACTGCCCCTCCACCGCCGTGTCATGGAGCCCAGCTGGCAAAGCCTCTATGCGCGAGACGACCAACGGATGCGGATGACCGTAGGCGTTCAAGTGGCCTCGGGAGATCAACACCTTCTCCGGTGCCACGGCACGCAGGAAGAAGCTGCTGGAGGATGTCCGGCTGCCATGGTGGCCGGCCACAAGCCAGCGTGCCGCCAGGGGCTGGCCGCTGGCGATCCAGGCCGCCTCGCCACGGGCGCTGAGATCGCCGGCGAGCAACAGCCGCTCGCCGCCGGCCTGGACCGCCAGGACGCAGGAACTGTCGTTGCTGTCGCCGCCCGGCGGCGGCTGCCAGATCCGGAAGTCCACCCCATCCCAACGCCAGGCCTCCCCCGCCGAACAGCGCTCGGCGCCCAGCACGACCGGCAGGCGCTCCGGCTCGCCGCTGAGCACCCGCTTCACCGCCAGCCCTCGCCCCACGGCCATGGCGCCACCGGCATGGTCGGCGTCGCCATGGCTGATCAGCATCAGGTCCAGCCGGCTCACCCCGAGGCCACGCAGGGTCGGCACCACCACCCGCTCGCCGAGATCGAAGTCGCCCCGGCGCAGACCGGCATCGTAGAGCAGCGCATGCTCGCGAGTTCGCACCAGCACCGAGAGCCCCTGCCCCACGTCCAGCACCCGTACCTCGGCTTCACCGTGGGCCGGACGGTCCAGGGGCGGAAACAGCATCGGCAGCAGCAGCGCCAGGCCAAGCGCGCGCACGGGCAGGCCGGCCGGCGCGATCAACAGCAGCGCACCAAGCGCGCCCAGCCCCCAGGCCCAGAAGGGGATCTGCGCTGGTATCCAGGCTGGTAGCTGCAGGGCGATCCAGGCCAGCACCAGGAACAGCAGCTCCAGCGCACCGCCGGCCAGCCAGAGCAGCGCCTCGCCGAGCAATGGCACGCCCAGCAACAGGGTTCCCAGCAATGCCAGGGGCAGTACCAGCAGGCTGATCCAGGGCACCGCCAGCAGGTTGGCCAGCGGGCCGCTGAAACTGATGGGCAGGGCCAGCGCCATCAACAGGGGCGCCAGGCCCAGCCCCATCACCCACTGGGCACGCCACCAGGTCAGCCACCAGGGCCAGGCCCCGAGGCGTCCGGCGAAGGCCAGCACCAGCAGCGCCACCGCGCCGAAGGACAACCAGAAACCCGGCTGCAACACCACCAGGGGTTCGGCCAGCAGTACCACGCAGAGAGCGGCCAGCAAGGGGGTCAGGACCCCGAGGTGACGAAAGCGCACGCGCCAGAGCAGGACCACGGCCAACATCACGCAGGCCCGTTGCACCGGCACTTCAAAGCCGGCCAACAGGCCATAGCCGAGCCCGCCGGCGAAGGCCAGGGTGCAGGCCCAGGGCAACCAGGGCAGGCGCCTCGGCCAAAGACCGAAACGCGCCAGCAGCGCCACCAGCCCATAGAGGACGCCGGCGAACAGTGTGATGTGCTGGCCGGAAATCACCATCAGGTGGGTGGTGCCGGTATCCCGCAACAATTGCCAGTCCGCGTCCCGGAGGCCGGAACCATCTCCCAGCACCAGCGCGGCGAGTCCGCCGGCGCGACCCTGCGCATCCACCGCCAGCAGACGCTGGCGCAGGGCTTCACGCCAGGCAACGGGGCCCTCCGCCGCCTGCAGGCGCTCGCCTGCTTTCACCGAGCCGGTGGCGCCGATGCGCCGGGCCAGCAACCAGGCCTCGTAGTCGAAGGTCGCCGGATTCACCAGGCCGCGCGGCCGCTTGAGGCTTACCGCCAGGCGCCAGCGCTCCCCGGCCAGCACAGGTGGCCCCTGGTGCCACGACAGGCGCAAGCGCCCGGGCAGGTGCGCCCGATCGGCGTGGATATCCTCCAGCTCGAAGCGCACCACGCCCTCGGCGCTGGCGGGCAAACCCACCACCCTCCCCTCCAACCAGCGCACCTGACCGTCGAGCCCGGGCGCCAGCCGATCATCCAGGGCCCACTGGGCACTCAGGCACGCCCAGCCGAGACCGAGCGCGAAGAGCCCCAGGCGCCAGGCGCGGGAGCCCAGCAGCAATAAGCCGAGAACGAGTTGCAGGTAGAGCCACCAGAGCGGTGGCAAGCCGGGCATCCAGCGCAGCATGAGCAGCCCGGCGGCGAGTGCGGCCAGGCCCGAGAGCATGGGCATCCGATCTCCCTTCCCTGGGACGGGATGCGTGCAATGCGTCGGACCACCTTGCGCAGGTCGATCCGGCCGCCACACTTCCCTTTAAATTTGCCGACACAAAGTGACCCGGCGATGTAATTTCCGTGTGTGCATAATACCCGGCGCTTCCGTCGCCAGAGACCGCCCATGCCGCGTCGTATCTTCAAACGCTACATGCCGAATCCGGACACTATCCGGGAACACAAGTCGCTGCGATTTCTCGGCGCCCTGATCCATGACCCGAACCTCTGGCACCTCAATCGTCATTCGGTTTCCCGCGCCATGGCCATGGGCCTTTTCGCCGCCTTCGTGCCCATTCCCATGCAGATGCTGCTGGCCGCCGCCCTCGCCATCATGGTGCGCGCGAACCTGCCGATTTCGGTGGGCCTGGTCTGGCTCACCAACCCCATCACCATGCCGCCGGTCTTCTACTGCACCTACAAGATGGGTGCCTGGATCATGCAGATCGCTCCGCGCGCGCTGCCCGACGAACTGACCTTTGAGTGGATCACGCAGGAACTTTCCACCCTGTGGCAGCCGTTCCTCCTAGGCTCTCTGGTCTGCGGCGTGCTGGTGGGCGCCCTGGGCTACATGCTGACCATGCTTTATTGGCGCTGGTGGGTGGGCCATAGCTGGCGCAAGCGCCAGAAAGCCCGGCGAGAAACCAGCCGCTGAAACGAAAAAACGCCGCATTAGATGCGGCGTTTTCTTTTCCTGCCTGTTGCCTTATTCGTACCGCAAGGCCTCGGCCGGATGGGTCTGGGCTGCGCGCCAGGCCGGGTAGAGGGTGGCCAGGAAGCTCAGCACCAGGGCAGCACCGCAGATCAGCAGTACGTCGCCCAGTTGCAGTTCGGATGGCAGGTAGCTGACGAAGTAGACGTCGGAGCTGAAGATCTGCCGGCCGCTGATACGCTCGAGCGCGGCGATCCAGGTGCTGACGTTGAGGGCGCTGATGACCCCCAGCACGGTACCGATCAAGGTACCGATCACGCCAATCACGCTGCCTTGGACCATGAACACCGCCATGATCTGCCGGGGCGTGGCGCCCAGGGTGCGAAGGATTGCGATATCCGCGCGCTTGTCGGCGACCACCATGATCAGGGTGGCGATGATATTGAAGGCGGCCACGGCGACGATCAGCAGCAGGAGCAGGCCGATCATGGTCTTCTCCATCTTCATGGCGCTGAACAGGCTGCCCTGGGTATGGGTCCAGTCATCGGCGCGGTAGCCCTGGCCCAGCTCGGCGACAATCTGCTTGGACACCTCCGGCGCCAGGAACAGGTCTTTCAGGGCGATGCGCACGCTTTGCACATGGCCCTCCGGCAAGCGTTGGATCGCCGAGGCGTCGGCGATATTGACCAGCGCGAGCGAGTTGTCCAGCTCGGCACCGACCTTGAATACCCCCACCACGCTGAAGCGCTGCATGCGCGGCGTGATGCCACCCGGCGCGCTACTCACCTCGGGCACGATCAGGGTCAGCTTGTCGCCGACGTTGAGGCGGAAGCGCCGCGCGGTGATCTCGCCGATAACGATGCCCGACTCACCTGGCTGCAGGGAGTTCAGGGCGCCCTGGACCATGTGCTGGCCGATGATGGAGACCTTGGTCTCCTCATTGGGGTCGATGCCGTTGATCTGCACCGGCTGCATCATGCCCTTGAAGGAGAGCATGCCCTCCAGCTCGGCGAAGGGCACCGCGCCCACCACCTGCGGATGCTTCAGGGCGACATCGGCCACCCGCCGCCAGTCGTCCAGGGGCTGCTCGGCGCTCAGCGTCGCATGGGACACCATGCCGAGGATGCGCGAGCGCATTTCCTTCTGGAAACCGTTCATCACCGAGAGCACCACGATCATGGCCAGCACGCCGAGGGCGAGGCCGATCATCGAGGTCAGGGAAATGAACGAGATGAAGTGGTTACGGCGCTTGGCGCGGGTATAGCGCGCACCGATGAAGATCGGGAGAGGTCTGAACATCTCAGGCAGCCACCAGTCGGCCTTCTTCCAGGCGCAGCACCCGGTCCATCTGGCGGGCCAGCTGCAGGTCATGGGTCACCACAAGGAAGGCGGTGCGCAGGGAACCGCTCAGTTCGAGCATCAGCTCCTGGATGCCATGGGCGGTGTGCTGGTCGAGGTTGCCGGTGGGCTCGTCGAGCAGCACCAGTGCCGGGTTGTTGACCAAGGCACGGGCAATGGCCACGCGCTGGCGCTCGCCGCCGGAGAGCTCCGCCGGCTTGTGCGACAGGCGATGGCCCAGGCCGACCCGCTCCAGCAGCGCGGTGGAGCGCTGGCGCGCCTCGGCGATGGTGGTGCGGCCGATCAGCAGCGGCATGCAGACGTTCTCCAGGGCGGTGAACTCCGGCAGCAGGTGGTGGAACTGGTAGACGAAGCCCAGGGCGCGGTTGCGCAGCAGGCCACGGGCGGTCTCGCTCAGGGCGGACAGCTCTTCGCCGGCCAGCCAGACGCTGCCCTTGCTCGGCGTATCCAGCCCGCCCAGCATGTTCAGCAGGGTGCTCTTGCCGGAGCCGGAGCTGCCCACGATCGCCACCCGCTCGCCCGGATGCAGTTCCAGCTCGACGCCGGACAGCACTTCGACCGATTGCGGGCCCTCCTCGTAGCTCTTGCCCAGGTTGCGGCAACTCAGGACTGCCTTGTTACTCATAGCGCAAAGCCTCTGCTGGCTGGGTGCGCGCGGCACGCCAGGCGGGATAAAGGGTGGCGAGGAAGCTCAGGACCAGCGCGGCGGAACAGACCAGCACCACGTCCTCGGCCATCAGCTGGGATGGCAGGTAATCGATGAAGTACACCTCGGCGCTGAGGAACTTGTGCCCCAGCAACCGCTCCAGCAGGGCGATGGCGCTGCTGACGTTGAGCGCGGCGAGTATGCCCAGCACGCCGCCGATGAAGGTGCCGACCACGCCGATCACCGTGCCCTGGACCATGAAGATGCCCATGATCTGCCTGGGGGTCGCTCCCAGGGTACGGAGGATGGCGATGTCGCCGCGCTTGTCGGTCACCACCATCACCAGGGTGGAGATGATGTTGAAGGCGGCCACCGCCACGATCAGCAGCAGGAGCAGGCCGATCATGGCTTTTTCCATCTTGATCGCCTGGTAGAGATTGCCGTGGGTACGGGTCCAGTCGCGGGCATAAAAGTCCTCGCCCTTCAGCTCGCCGGCGATCTGCCAGGCCACCCGGGGCGCCTGGAACAGGTCGTCGAGCTTCAGGCGCAGGCCCTGCACCTGATCCGGCTGCCAGCGTTTCAGGCGCGCCACGTCGGACAGGTTGGCGATGGCCAGGAAACCATCCAGCTCACCGGCGCCCACGTGGAAGATGCCGACCACGGTGAAGCGCTTCATGCGCGGGAACACGCCGGCCGGGGTAACCGCCACTTCCGGCAGCACGAAGGTGACCTTGTCACCCATGCCCACGCCGAGCTTGCTGGCGGCCCGGTCGCCGATGACGATGCCGAACTCGCCAGGCTTGAGCGCCGCCAGGCTGCCCTCGCGGAAGAAGTCGCCGATGATGGAGACCTTGGACTCTTCCTCGGGATCGACGGCATTGACCAGCGCCTTCTGCACCTTGCCGCCGGCGGTCAGCAGCCCCTGCACCTGGGTGTAGGGCGCCACGGCCTTGACTTCGGAATGGCGGGCCACGCCTTCGGCCAGCTTGCGCCAGTCGTTGATCGGCACGGCGGACTCCACCGTGGCGTGGGGCACCATGCCCAGCACGCGGGTGCGCATCTCGTAGTCGAAGCCGTTCATTACCGACAGCACCAGGATCATCACCAGCACACCGAGGGCCAGGCCGATCATGGAAGTCAGGGAAATGAACGAGACGAAATAGTTGCGGCGCTTGGCGCGGGTATAGCGGGCGCCTATGTACAGGGACAGCGGTCTGAACATGGAAATGGAGTTCGCTGGCGAAAGAAGGGACGTCCTTGTGGCGGGGCTTGGCAGGCAGCGTTTACACTCAAATCCGTTGGTGCCCTGCCGCGGTGCCCCGAGGCGGCGCAAACGGACATGCAAGCAACGCAACTGCTCTTCGACCACCACCGCTGCCATGGGTTCGCCATGTCGACACGAGACGCGGATGACCGCCGCGAATACTACCGTATCGAAGATACGATCGCACTCGAATTTCAGCCGCTGAAACAGGGCGAAACAGCTGATGGAAGCAGCTCTGGCGGCGCTTCCGAGCTCTTCGACCTGCTCAGCGAGCTGCACCTCATGGACTTCGAATCCCAGCACTTGCTGCGGCATATCCATGAGCGCGACCGCACCCTGGCCAGCTACCTGAAGGTGATCAACAAGCGCATCGACCTCCTCGGCCAGGCCCTGGCCAGGAGCCTGTTGCGGGACATAGGTCCGGCGCGCCAGGTCACCCTGTCCGAAGGCGGCCTGGGCTTCACCAGCGGCCAGCCCATCGAGCCCGGCACCCGTCTGGCGATCCGCATGGTGCTCATGCCCCAGGCCCTCGGCCTGCTGCTGAGCGCGCTGGTGATCCACAATCAGCCGCGCGAGGACGGCCAGTTCGATATCGGTACCGAGTTCGACGCCCTGACCGATGCCCAGCGCCAACTCCTGGCCCGACACATACTGCAGAAGCAGGCCCAGCAGAGACGCCAGGCCCGTGAACGCTCCTCCCCTTCCAGCTGAGACCCCTGCATGACGCGCCCCGGCCTGTTGCTGACCTGCTTGCTCCTCGCGCTGCCCGTGGCTGCCGAAACCATCGAGATCCCGGTCGGCGACCAGGGCGATCTCGGCCTCGTGCTGCCCGCCCGCGGCGATAGCCAGCGCGCGGTGCTGGAGCGCTTCGGCCTGCCGGACCAGGAGCACCCGGCGGTGGGCCAACCCCCCATCAGCCGTTGGGACTACCGTGAGTTCTCGGTCTACTTCGAAAGCGGCCGCGTGATCGACAGCGTCCGCCACCATCAACCCAGAGCACCAAGGGATTAAACGTGACCCTGATCTACGGCCATCGAGGCGCCAAGGGCGAAAGCCCGGAAAATACCCTGGCCAGCTTCCAGCACTGCCTGTCACACGGCGTGAAGCATTGCGAGCTGGACCTGCACCTTTCCCGCGACGGCGAGCTGATGGTGATCCACGACCCCAGCCTGAAGCGCACCACCGGCCGCCGCGGCAAGGTGGCAGAGCACGACGCCGAGGAACTGGAGACCTACGACGCGCGCAAGGGCGGCCCGGGTTGGCTGAGGCCCTGCCCCATCCCGCGCCTGGCGACCCTGTTCGAGCAGTGCGACTTCGAGCACTGGCAACTGGAGGTCAAGAGCGCCTCGCGGACACGCGCCGCGCGTACGGTGCTGGCGATCCAGGCATTGACCGAACGCTTCGGGCTGAAGGACAAGGTGACGGTCACCTCCAGCTCGCGCGAGGTGCTGCGCGCGCTGAACCGGCTGGCCCCCGAGCTGTCCCGTGGCCTGGTGGCGGAGTACGCCTGGCTGGACCCGCTGAAGGTGGCCAAGCACCACGGCTGCGACATGCTCGCGCTGAACTGGACCCTGTGCACCCCGGAGCGCCTGCTGCGAGCGCAGAAGCAAGGGCTGCACGTGTCGGTATGGACGGTCAACGAGCCGGCCCTGATGCGCCGCCTCGCCGACTTCGGCGCGGACAGCATCATCACCGACTTCCCCGGCGTGGCCGCCAAGACCCTCGGGCTGCGCTGAAACCCTGCGCCCCATTCCCCGGATTGCATCCGGGCTACCGAGAGGCAATCGATGGGATTCGCAGGCTCTACCCATCCTACCGGCTCAGCCTCGGCACGAGCTGGCTTCGTAGGATGGGTCGAGCGAAGCGATACCCATGCGGACAGGGCTGATGGGCATCGCAAGCTCAACCCATTCTACGTGGCTTCATCGGTCCACCTTGCAAGGTTTGGCCAGGCGCCGATGGTGTATGTGAAAAGCGACATCCACCCTACCGATCCCCCATGAAAAAACCGGCCGCAAGGGCCGGTTTTTTCATTCAAGGCGTCACCTGATCAGAAGCTCTCCCGGTTCGGCCAGCGCCAGTGCCGCGTATCACCGAGAGGGTCCTCGCCGGCCGGCTCAGGCGCCCGGCCGGTGCCGCTCAAAAAAGCCGGTTGAGGCCGTCGAACGCCGCCACCCGATAGGCTTCCGCCATGGTCGGGTAGTTGAAGGTGGTGTTGATGAAGTACTTGATGCTGTTCGCCTCGCCCTTCTGGTTCATGATCGCCTGGCCGATGTGGACGATTTCCGAGGCCTGATAGCCGAAGCAATGCACGCCGAGGATTTCCAGGGTCTCGCGGTGGAAGAGGATCTTCAGCATGCCCACCGGCTCGTGGGAAATCTGCGCGCGGGCCATGCCCTTGAAGAAGGCCTTGCCCACTTCGTAGGGGATCTTCGCCTGGGTCAGTTCCTTCTCGGTCTTGCCGAGGGAGCTGATCTCCGGAATGGTGTAGATGCCGGTAGGCACGTCGTCGACGAAGCGCCAGCTGTCGTTCTCCACCGCACTGCCGGCGGCCGAACGGCCCTGGTCGGCGGCGGCGCTGGCCAGGCTCGGCCAGCCGATCACGTCACCGGCGGCGAAGATGTTGCTGACCTCGGTGCGGTAGTACTGGTCGACATTGATCTGGCCACGGCTGTTGACCTTGATGCCGATGTTCTCCAGCCCCAGCTTGTCGGTGTTGCCGGTACGACCGTTGCACCACAACAGGCAGTCCGCCTTGATCTTCTTGCCGGATTTCAGGTGCAGGATCACACCGTTGTCCAGGCCCTCGATACGCTCGTACTCCTCGTTGTGGCGAATCAGCACGTTGTTGTTGCGCAGGTGGTAGCTGAGGGCGTCGGAAATCTCGTCGTCGAGGAAGCTGAGCAGTTGGTCGCGGTTGTCGATCAGGTCCACCAGCACGCCCAGGCCGCTGAAGATCGAGGCGTACTCGGAGCCGATCACGCCGGCACCGTAGATGATGATGCGGCGCGGAGTGTGGGTCAGGCTGAGGATGGTGTCGCTGTCGTAGATGCGCGGGTGGCCGAAGTCGACGTCCGACGGGCGATAGGGGCGCGAGCCGGTGGCGACGATGACCTGCTTGGCCACCAGTTTTTCCACCACACCGCTGGCGCAGACCACTTCCACGGTCTGTTCGTCGGAGAAGCTGGCGGTACCGAAGAACACGTCGACGCGGTTGCGCGCATAGAAGCCCGTGCGCGAAGCCACCTGCTTGGAGATGACCCGCTCGGCGCTCTTCAGCACGTCGGGGAAGGAGAACCAGCGCGGCTCGCCGATCTGGCGGAACAGCGGGTTGGTGTTGTACTGCATGATCTGCCGTACCGAGTGGCGCAGGGCCTTGGACGGGATGGTGCCGAGGTGGGTGCAGTTGCCGCCGACCAGCGGGCGGTTGTCCACCACCGCCACCTTGCGTCCGGCCTTGGCGGCGTTCATCGCCGCGCCCTCACCCGCCGGGCCTGAACCCAGCACCACTACGTCATAGTTGTAGACAGCCATGCTTACTCCTCATAACGGGCCGGGGCGCCCTCTGGCGCCCCCGGCAAGGTCCGCGGCACTCGCCACCGCGGAATTCGGAACCTGTTTCGGCGATCCCTGGCGGGACCTTGAACTGGCGTGCAGCTTAGCCGAGCCGCTTGGCGCTGCACATTAGCGCTTGGTCGCGTCGTAGGCGAGTTCTGAATCCACTACATCGCCCTCGCGGCGCACTTCTTCGCATTTCTCGCGATTGCCGCCACAGATAGAGCACTCCTTCTCTATCCCCAGGTTGGCGATGCCACCGCAGGAACCGGCGATGGGTTTGCGGCCCATGATCACGCCCACGGCCATGCCCAGCACCACCAGCAGCATGATCAGGAACACCAGCACGAAGGTCATTTCGATTTCTCCTGTTGCTCGAACAGCTCGCGGAAACGGCTGCTGCCATGGCTGACGAAGCCCTCGCCAGCACGGGTCACGAAGAAGGCGGCGATGCCTTGGCGTTCAGCATAGGCCTCGCCCGCCTCAGGTCCCAGCACCATCAGCAGGGTGGACAGGCCGTCCGCCCGCAGGGCCGACTCGTCCACCACCGTCACCGCCGCCAGGCTGTGGCTGATGGGCGCCCCCGTCTTGGGGTCGATGGTGTGGGAATAGCGCTTGCCGTTCTTTTCAAAGTAGTTGCGGTAGTCGCCCGAGGTGGAAACGCCCAGCCCATCGAGCTGGACGATCTTCTGCGCCACCTGGCGATCATCCCGTGGCGCCTCGATGGCGATGCGCCAGGGCATGCCGTCGGGCTTGCGGCCGACCGCCTTCAGCTCTCCTGTGATTTCCACCAGTGCGCTGCCCACGCCCAGCTCGCCCAGGCGCGCCACCACGCGGTCCACCGCATAGCCGGCGGCGATGCTGTTGAAGTCGAGCTGCACGGGGGCGTCCTTGCACAGCTCCTGGCCACGGACGGTCAGGTGCTGCTGGCCCACAACGGCCTTGGCGGCGGCAATGGCCTCAGGGCTGGGCACCTGGTCGCCACGGGACTGCGGGCCGAAGCCCCAGAGGTTGAGCAAGGGCTCCACCGTCATGTCGAAGGCGCCGTCGCTGTCCTTCGACAACTGCCCGGCGAAGGCCACCAGCTCCAGCATGGGCCCCGGCAGCGCCAGGCAGCTGCCGGCGGGCAAGGCATTGAAGCGTTCCACCTCGGAGTCGTTGCGGTAGGTGGACATCTGCCGGTCGATCTCGGCCAGTATGCCTTCCACCTCGCCGCGCGCCTGCTCCACCGACGGACCGGAGGCGCCGCGCACGTATTTCACCGAATAGCTGCTGCCCATGGTGGGGCCGCCGAACTGTTCCAGCGTTTCGCCGCACCCGGCCAGCAGCAGGCTGGCCGAGAGCAGCAGGACGAGCGATCTAGCCACCGAAATCGTCCAGCAGGATGTTCTCGCGCTCGACGCCGAGGTCGAGAAGCATCTTGATCACCGCGGCGTTCATCATCGGCGGGCCGCACATGTAGAACTCGCAGTCCTCGGGGGCCGGATGGTCCTTGAGGTAATTCTCGAAGAGCACGTTGTGGATGAAGCCCTTGAGGCCGGTCCAGTTGTCTTCCGGCTGCGGGTCGGACAGCGCCAGGTGCCACTGGAAGTTCGGGTTCTCGGCGGCCAGCTGGTCGTACTCTTCGGTGTAGAAGGCCTCGCGCAGTGAGCGCGCGCCGTACCAGAAGCTGATCTTGCGCTTGGAGCCGAGGCGCTTGAGCTGGTCGAAGATGTGCGAGCGCATGGGCGCCATGCCGGCGCCGCCGCCGATGAAGACCATCTCGGCATCGGTGTCCTTGGCGAAGAACTCGCCGAAGGGACCATAGACCGTGACCTTGTCACCGGGCTTGAGGCTGAATACCCAGGAAGACATCTGCCCCGGGGGCAGCGCATCCTTGCCGGGCGGCGGCGAGGCGATGCGGATGTTGAATTTGACGATGCCCTTCTCGTCCGGGTAGTTGGCCATGGAGTAGGCGCGGATCACCGTTTCGTCCACCTTGGACACGTACTTCCACTGGTTGAACTTGTCCCAGTCGCCCCGGTATTCCGGCTGGATGTCGAAGTCCTTGTAGGCCACCTGGTGCGGCGGGCACTCCAGCTGCACGTAGCCACCGGCGCGGAAGTCCACGCTCTCCCCTTCCGGCAGGCGCAGGGTCAGTTCCTTGATGAAGGTGGCCACGTTGGGGTTGGACTCCACCGTGCATTCCCACTTCTTCACGCCGAAGACTTCTTCCGGCACCTCGATGTGCATGTCCTGCTTCACCGGGGTCTGGCAGGACAGGCGCCAGCCTTCCTTCGCCTGGCGGCGGGTGAAGTGGGATTCCTCGGTGGGCAGCATCTCGCCACCACCGCTCTCGACGATGCACTTGCACTGGGCGCAGGTGCCGCCGCCGCCGCAGGCGGACGAGAGGAAGACGTTCTGCGCCGCGAGGGTCTGCAGCAGCTTGCCGCCGGCCGGGACGGTGATGGTCCGCTCGCCGTTGATCAGGATGTTCACGTCGCCGCTGGATACCAGCTTGGCGCGTGCCGCCAGGATGATCACCACCAGTCCGAGGACGATGGCAGTGAACATGCCGATGGCGAGGAAGATTTCGAAACTCAGCATGTCCTTTCCTTAGAGCTGTACACCGGAGAACGACATGAAGCCGAGGGACATCAGGCCGATGGTGATGAAGGTGATGCCGAGCCCCTGCAGGCCTTCGGGCACATCGCTGTACTTGAGCTTCTCGCGGATGCCCGCCAGCAGTGCGATGGCCAGCGCCCAGGAGAAGCCGGAGCCGATGCCGTAGACCACGCTTTCACCCAGGTTGTAGTCGCGCTCCACCATGAACAGCGAGCCGGCCATGATGGCGCAGTTCACCGTGATCAGCGGCAGGAACACGCCCAGGGCGTTGTAGAGCGAGGGCACATACTTGTCGAGCAGCATCTCGAGGATCTGCACGATGGCGGCGATCACGCCGATGTAGCTCAACAGGCCGAGGAACGACAGGTCCACCTCCGGCAGGCCGGCCCAGGCCAGGGCGCCGTCTTTCAGCAGCAGCGTGTAGAGCAGGTTGTTGGCCGGCACCGTGATGGCCTGCACCACGATCACGGCGATGCCGAGGCCGATGGCGGTTTCCACCTTCTTGGAAATGGCGATGAAGGTGCACATGCCGAGGAAGAACGCGAGCGCCATGTTCTCGACGAACACGGCCTTCACGAACAGGCTGAGGTAATGCTCCATCAGTAGGCCTCCTTGTTGGATACCTGGGGCGCGATCTTGTAGGACGGCGCCTCCTTCTGCTCGGTCTTCCAGCTGCGCAGGGCCCAGATGATCAGGCCGATCAGGAAGAACGCCGAAGGCGGCAGCAGCAGCAGGCCGTTGGGCTGGTACCAGCCGCCATCGTTGATCACCGGCAGCACTTCGAAGCCCAGCAGCTTGCCTGCGCCGAACAGCTCGCGAACGACGCCGAGGACGATCAGCATGGCGCTGTAGCCCAGGCCGTTGCCGATGCCGTCGAAGAACGACAGCACCGGCGGGTTGGCCATCGCGAAGGCCTCCGCGCGGCCCATCACGATGCAGTTGGTGATGATCAGCCCGACGAATACCGAGAGCTGCTTGGACAGACTGAAGGCGTAGGCCTTGAGCACCTGGTCCACCACTATCACCAGGGACGCGATGATCACCATCTGCACGATCATGCGGATGGAGCTCGGGATCTGGCTGCGGATCATCGAGATGAACAGGTTGGAGAAGCCGGTCACCAGGGTCAGGGCGATCGACATCACCAGCGCGGTCTTCAGGTTGGACGTCACCGCCAGGGCCGAGCAGATGCCGAGGATCTGCAGGCCGATGGGGTTGTTGTGCAGGACCGGGTCCAGCAGGACCGAGCGGATCGTGGGTTGCTGCGCCATGCTCATGCCTCCCCGTTATTCAGTTTGGCCAGGAAGGGGCCGAAGCCGTTCTTGCCGAGCCAGAAATGCAGCAGGTTGTTGACGCCCTTGCTGGTCAACGTGGCGCCGGCCAGGCCGTCGACCTTGTGGGCGGCGTTGGACGACTGCGGGTCGACGCTGCCCTTGATGATCTGGATGGCCAGCTGGCCCTGCTCGTCGAACAGGCTCTTGCCGTTCCACAGCGCCTTCCATTTGGGGTTGTCCACCTCACCGCCAAGACCCGGGGTCTCGCCATGCTGGTAGAAGCCCAGGCCCACCACGGTGTTCAGGTCGCCCTCGAGGGCGAGGAAGCCGTACAGGGTCGACCAGAGGCCGTAGCCGCGCACCGGCAGGATCACGGTCTGCAACTGGCCGTCCTGTTGCACCAGGTAGACCGTGCTGAAACGCTCGCGGCGCTTGATGGAGGCGATGTCCTGCTCCGCCGGGAGCGCGTCGGAAAGCTGCGGGTCCTTGGCGGCCTTCAGCGGATCGAAGCCGGCGGCCTGGATCTCGTCGGTGAAGTTGCCGCTGGCCAGGTCCACCACTCGCGCGGTGATGCGCTCGGCGTAGAGCGCCTTCACCTGCTCGGCGGACAGGCCCGGCTGGGCCAGGCCGGCGACGGTGAGGATGCTGCGTTGCTTGTCCAGCTCACGGTTGTCCACCTGCACCGGCTTCAGCGCGATGGCGGCGCCGGCGACGAACACCGAGCACACCAGACAGACCACCAGGGCCACCAGCAGGGTGCGGACAGTCGATTCTTTCTGCTCAGCCATTGCGTGCCAGCCTCCGCTTGATATTGGCCTGGACGACGAAATGGTCGATCAGCGGCGCGAACAGGTTGGCGAAGAGGATCGCCAGCATCATGCCTTCCGGGAAGGCCGGGTTGACCACGCGGATCAGCACCACCATCAGGCCGATCAGCGCGCCGAACAGCCATTTGCCGGTGTTGGTCATGGAGGCCGACACCGGGTCGGTGGCCATGAACATCATGCCGAAGGCGAAGCCGCCCAGGACCAGGTGCCAGTACCAGGGCATGGCGAACATCGGATTGGTCTCGGAGCCGATGGCGTTGAACAGCCAGCTGGTGGCGATCATGCCCAGCATCACGCCGGCGACGATGCGCCAGGCGGCGATACGGGTCACCAGCAGCACGCCGCCGCCGATGAGGATGGCCAGGGTGCTGGTCTCGCCGATGGAACCCTGGATGGTGCCGAGGAAGGCATCCATCCAGGTGATGCCGTGACCGACGATGTTCTCGACGCCGCCAGCGGCGCCGAGGCTCAGCGAGGTGGCACCGGCGAAGCCGTCCACCGCGGTCCACACCGCATCCCCGGAAATCTGCGCCGGGTAGGCGAAGAACAGGAAGGCGCGACCGGCCAGGGCCGGGTTGAGGAAGTTCTTGCCGGTACCGCCGAAGACTTCCTTGCCCAGCACCACGCCGAAGCTGATGCCGAGGGCCACCTGCCAGAGCGGAATGCTCGGCGGCAGGGTCAGGGCGAAGAGCACCGAGGTAACGAAGAAGCCTTCGTTCACTTCATGGCGGCGAATGGAGGCGAACAGCACTTCCCAGAAACCGCCGACGATGAAGGTCACTGCGTAGATGGGCAGGAACCAGGCGGCGCCCTGGATGAAGTTGTCCCACAGGCTGTTGGGGTCGAAGCCTGCCAGGGAACCGATCAGGGCGAAGCGCCAGCCGTCCTGGGCCGCCAGCAGGTCCGGGCTCTGGGCGAAGACCAGGTTGGCCTGGTAGCCGACGTTCCACATGCCGAAGAACATGGCCGGGAAGGTGCAGAGCCAGACGGTGATCATCATCCGCTTGAGGTCGATGCCGTCGCGCACATGGGCAGTGGTGCGGGTCACGCTGGCGGGGCGGTAGAAGAAGGTGTCCACCGCTTCATAGAGGGCGTACCACTTTTCATAGCGGCCGCCCTGCTCGAAGTTGTGCTCGATACGGTCGAGGAATTTACGCAGGCCCATCTCAGCCCTCCTTTTCGATACGGCTGAGGTTGTCCCGCAGGATCGGGCCGTACTCGTACTTGCCGGCGCAGACATAGCTGCACAGCGCCAGGTCTTCTTCGTCCAGTTCCAGGCAACCGAGCTTCTGCGCCATTTCGGTGTCGCCGACGATCAGGTAGCGCAGCAGCTGGGTGGGCAGGATATCCAGCGGCATCACGGCCTCGTAGTTGCCTACCGGCACCATGGCGCGCGGGCTGCCGTTGGTGGTGGTGCTGAACGGCAGCTTGCGGGCGCCCAGCAGTCTGGAAACGAAGATATTGAGCACCGAGTGCTTGTTCACCCCGGCGCGCAGGTAGTGCAGCAACTCGCGGTCATTGCCCTCGGTGAGGCAGGACACCTGCTGGTGATAGCGGCCGAGGTAGGCGCAAGCCCCACGGGACGTGCGGCCACCCAGCAGGGAGCCGGAGACCACGCGGTTGGCGCCGGGCTTGAGCTCGCCGGCGGTGAGTTCTTCCAGGCTGGCGCCCAGGCGGGTGCGCACCAGGCGAGGGTTCTCCACCACCGGGCCGGCCAGGGACACCACACGCTCGACCCAGAGACGGCCGCTGGCGAACAGCTTGCCGATGGCGATCACGTCCTGGTAGCCGATGTGCCAGACGCTCTTGTTGGCGCTCACCGGATCGAGGAAATGGATATGGGTACCGGGCAGGCCAGCCGGGTGCGGTCCGGCGAAGGACTCGCTGCGCACCTGGGCCAGGCCTTCGCCTGGCAGCGCGGAGCCATCGGCCTTGCAGAGGAACACCCGGGCCAGGCGGGCGAGGACCTTGAGGCCCTGCTCGAAGTCCGCGGCATGCTCGTCGATCACCAGGCGCGGATCGGCGGCCAGTGGGTGGGTATCCATGGCGGTGACGAAGATCGAGCTGGGTGTGGCGTCGATGGCCGGCACGGCGCTGAATGGCCGGGTACGCAGAGCGGTCCAGAGACCGGACCGCACTAGGTTGTCGCGCACTTGTTGCGGGTCCAGCTGGTCGATCTGCTCGGCGGAGTAGTGCTCGAAATGGACTTCGTCGTCGCCTTCGAGGTCGATCACCACCGACTGCAGCACGCGCTGCTCGCCCCGGTGAATGGCACTGATCACGCCGGCGCCCGGGGCCGTGTAGATCACGCCCGGGTTCCGCTTGTCGGCGAACAGCGGTTGACCGAGCTTGACCCGGTCCCCCACCTGGACGTCCATGGTCGGTTTCATGCCGTGGTAGTCGAAGCCGATGACGGCAATGCTGCGAACCGGGCGCCCGTCCTCGATTCGTTGGACTGGCTCACCCGCCACTGGAAGGTCCAGTCCACGCTTGATTCTGATCATAGGTTTCGCCTGAGACAGAAATGCTGCCCGTCCCAGCCCATCGGCAAATGCATGCCACCGCACCAGGTCTACCTAGTACGGATGTGCTGAGTTCGGAACGATTAAACGGCGAATTATAGAGAGCCCGACTCCCCCTCGCCACCCAAGCCTTTACTTTTCAGCGTCTTAGGAAACAACAGGCAGCAAGGCGTCCAGTTCTGAACAGTGGGTCGGCACGATCCGATCCCACCCTGCCCCGCTGACCAACCGGGCACCAGGCGCAAAAAAGGAAACGGGAGCCAAGGGCTCCCGTTTCGTTGCGACAAGCGGGCTGTCTCAGTGAGCGACAGCCCGCTCGGCGGTGCGCTTGAAGTAGTAGCAGACGGCGAGCAGGCCGAGCCAGAACGGAATGGCATAGACCGAGATGTTGATGCCCGGAATCATCAGCATCACACCCAGGATCAGCGCCACGAAGGCCAGGCACAGGTAGTTGCCGAACGGGTACCAGAGCGCCTTGAAGAACGGCTGGATACCCTGGGCGTCCATCTGCTTGCGGAACATCAGGTGAGACAGGCTGATCATCGCCCAGTTAATCACCAGGGCGGCCACCACCAGCGCCATCAGCAGCTCCAGGGCCTTCTGCGGGGCCAGGTAGTTGACCACCACGCAGAGCAGGGTGATCAGCGCCGACAAGCCGATGGCCAGCACCGGCACGCCACGGTCGTCCACCTTCATCAGCGCCTTGGGCGCGTTGCCCTGCTCGGCCAGGCCGTAGAGCATCCGGCTGTTGCAGTAGACGCCGCTGTTGTAGACCGACAGGGCCGCCGTGAGCACCACGAAGTTGAGGATGTGTGCAGCGGTATCGCTACCGATCAGCGAGAAGATCTGCACGAAGGGGCTGCCGCTGTACGGGTCGCCGGCGGCGCCCAGGGTCTCCAGCAGCTTGTCCCAGGGGTAGAGCATCAGCAGCACGCTGAGGGCGCCGATATAGAAGATCAGGATGCGGTAGATCACCTGGTTGATCGCCTTGGGGATCACCTTCTTCGGCTCGCTGGCCTCGGCGGCGGTGATACCCACCAGCTCCAGGCCGCCGAAGGAGAACATGATGATGGCCAACACCATCACCAGGCCTTCGATACCGTTGGGGAAGAAGCCGCCATGACTCCAGAGGTTGTCCACCGAGGCCTGCGGACCGCCGGTGCCACTGACCAGCATGTAGATGCCCAGGACGATCATGCCGATGATGGCCACCACCTTGATCAGCGCGAACCAGAACTCCGCCTCGCCGAACACCTTCACGTTGGCCAGGTTGATCAGGTTGATCAGCACGAAGAACGCCGCCGCCGACACCCAGGTGGGCACCTCGGGCCACCAGAACTGGATGTACTTGCCCACCGCCGTCAGCTCGGCCATGCCCACCAGCACGTAGAGCACCCAGTAGTTCCAGCCGGACAGGAAGCCGGCGTAGCCACCCCAGTACTTATGGGCGAAGTGGCTGAACGAACCTGCAACGGGTTCTTCGACGATCATTTCGCCCAGCTGGCGCATGATCAGGAACGCGAAGAAACCGGCGATGGCGTAGCCGAGGATCATCGACGGGCCCGCCGACTTGAGCACCCCGGCCGAACCCAGGAACAGGCCGGTACCGATGGCGCCGCCCAGCGCGATTAGCTGGATGTGACGGTTTTTCAGGCCCCTTTTGAGCGGCCCTTGGTGAAGGTGATGTCCTTCCATCCGGGAAATCCCCAAGTGATTCCAGTTGTTGGATTACAGACGCAAAAATGAAAAACGGGAGCCCGAAAGCTCCCGTTCTCGTGACGCGTTGGCTTAGCGCGGGAAGGACGGCGGGTTGACCCCGGCCATGTCTTCCATCACGCGTACCACCTGGCAGCTGTAACCGAACTCGTTGTCGTACCAGACGTAGAGGACGACGCGGTTATCGTTGCAGATGGTGGCTTCGGCATCGACCACACCGGCGTGGCGGGAGCCGACGAAGTCGGACGACACCACTTCCTGGGACGAAACGTAGTCGATCTGCTTGTGCAGATCCGAATGCATGGCCATCTGGCGCAGGTATTCGTTGATCTCGTCGCGGTTGGTGGCCTTCTCCAGGTTCAGGTTGAGGATGGCCATGGAGACGTTCGGCGTCGGCACGCGAATGGCGTTGCCGGTCAGCTTGCCCTTGAGCACCGGCAGAGCCTTGGCGGCTGCGGTGGCGGCGCCGGTCTCGGTGATCACCATGTTCAGCGGAGCGCTGCGACCACGGCGGCTGCCCTTGTGGAAGTTGTCGATCAGGTTCTGGTCGTTGGTGTACGAGTGAACGGTTTCGACGTGGCCGTTGACGATGCCGTACTGGTCGTCGACCGCCTTGAGCACCGGCACGATGGCGTTGGTGGTGCAGGAAGCGGCGGAAACGATCTTGTCGTCAGCGCTGATTTCGCCGTGGTTGATGCCGTGAACGATGTTCTTCAGGGCACCCTTGCCAGGAGCGGTCAGGACGACGCGGTCGATACCCGGGCACTTGAGGTGCTGGCCCAGGCCTTCGGCGTCGCGCCATTTGCCGGTGTTGTCCACCAGCAGGGCGTTCTTGATGCCGTAGGCGGTGTAGTCGATCGAGGCGGGATCGTTGGAGTAGATCACCTGGATCAGGTTGCCGTTGGCGGTCAGGGTGTTGTTTTCTTCGTCGATGACGATGGTGCCATCAAACGGGCCGTGAACGGAGTCGCGGCGCAGCAGGCTGGCGCGCTTGACCAGGTCATTCTCGGCACCCTTGCGCACCACGATGGCGCGCAGGCGCAGGCCGTCGCCGCCACCGGTCTTCTCGATCAGGATGCGTGCCAGCAGGCGGCCGATACGACCGAAACCGTACAGGACGACGTCAGTGCCTTCACGAGCGGAAGCGCTCTGCTTGCCGACTACATCGGCCAGCTCGTCCTTGGTGAACTGCTCGATGCTGCGGCCGTTACCTTCGGACTTGAACTTGGCGACCATCTTGCCCAGGTCCACGGAGGCGGCGCCCAGCTTGAGCTCGCTCATGGCCTTGAGGATCGGGAAGGTTTCGTGGACCGACAGCTCGGCCTCGTCCGTCAGGCGATGACGGGCAAAACGGTGGGCCTTGAGGATGGCGATCACGGAGCGATTGATCAGGCCACGGCCATAGATCGAGGTCACAACATTGTTGTTGCGATACAGCTGGCCAATCATCGGAATCATGGCTTCCGCGAGGGCTTCACGATCGATCCATTCACCGAGACACTGGTCGGGCTTCTGAGTCACGGGCAGTACCTTCCACATGTAGGGGATGAAAAAAGGGGCTACATTATGACGGCGCACGCAGGCGCCGGCAATCAGCAGCAGCCTCAACACTGACATCCGCTAGTCGGGATAGTTACAATCCGCCGATCTTTTTCGACCGGAGCCACCTTGCCCGTGTCCGTACTGCGCCTTCCCTCGTTGCCCACCGCCGCCGGCAAACAGCATTGGGGCAATCTGCCCGGTGCCGCGCTGAGCCTGGCCATCGCCGAAGCGGCGAGCGCCGGCAAGCGTTTCACCCTGCTGCTCACCGCCGACAGCCAGACCGCCGAACGCCTGGAACAGGAACTGGGTTTCTTCGCCCCCGACCTGGACGTCCTGCATTTCCCCGACTGGGAAACCCTGCCCTACGACCTCTTCTCGCCGCACCAGGACATCATTTCCCAGCGCGTCGACAGCCTGTACCGGCTGCCGGAGGTCAAGCGCGGCGTCTTGGTGGTGCCCATCACCACCGCCTTGCACCGCCTGGCGCCGACCCGCTTCCTGCTGGGCTCCAGCCTGGTGCTGGACGTGGGCCAGAAGCTCGACGTGGAACAGATGCGCCTGCGCCTGGAAGCCGCCGGCTACCGCTGCGTGGATACGGTCTACGAACATGGCGAGTTCGCCGTGCGCGGCGCGCTGATCGACCTCTTCCCCATGGGCAGCGAGGTGCCCTTCCGCATCGACCTGTTCGATGACGAGATCGAGACCCTGCGCACCTTCGACCCGGAAACCCAGCGCTCGGTGGACAAGGTGGAGTCGATCCGCTTGCTTCCGGCCCGCGAGTTCCCGCTGGACAAGAAGGCCGTCACCGATTTCCGCGGCCGCTTCCGCGAGCGTTTCGACGTCGACTTCCGCCGCTGCCCGATCTACCAGGACCTGGCCAGCGGCATCACCCCGGCCGGCATCGAGTACTACCTGCCGCTGTTCTTCGAAGAAACCGCCACCCTCTTCGACTACCTGCCGGCGGACACCCAGGTGTTCTCCCTGCCGGGCATCGAGCAGGCCGCCGAACAGTTCTGGACCGACGTGCGCAACCGCTATGAAGAGCGCCGCGTGGACCCGGAACGCCCGCTGGTGCCGCCGGCCGAGCTGTTCTTGCCGGTGGAGGACTGCTTCGCCCGCCTCAAGGGCTCGCCGCGCCTGGTGCTGAGCCAGGAGGATGTCGAGCCCGGTATCGGCCGCGAGCGTTTCGCCGCCCGCGCCCTGCCCGACCTGGCGATCCAGGCCAAGGCCAGCGAACCCATGGCGGCGCTGCGTCGCTTCATCGAAGAGTTCCCCGGCCGCGTGCTGTTCAGCGCCGAATCCGCCGGCCGCCGCGAAGTACTGCTGGAGATGCTCGCCCGCCTCAAGCTGCGCCCGCAGGAGGTCGAAGGCTGGGAGGCGTTCGTCGCCAGCGGCGAGCGCCTGGCCATCACCATCGCACCGTTGGACGAAGGCCTGCTGCTGGACGACCCGGGCCTGGCGCTGGTCGCCGAAAGCCCGCTGTTCGGCCAGCGCGTCATGCAGCGCCGCCGCCGCGAACGCCGCGGCGATGCCGGCGACAACGTGATCAAGAACCTCGCCGAGCTGCGCGAGGGCGCGCCCGTGGTGCATATCGACCACGGCGTTGGCCGCTACCTGGGCCTGATCACCCTGGAAATCGAAGGTCAGGTCGCCGAATTCCTCGCCCTGCAGTACGCCGAGGAAGCCAAGCTCTACGTGCCGGTGGCCAGCCTGCACCTGATCGCCCGCTACACCGGCAGCGACGACGCCCTGGCGCCGCTGCACCGCCTCGGCTCGGAAACCTGGCAGAAGGCCAAGCGCAAGGCCGCCGAGCAGGTCCGCGACGTGGCCGCCGAATTGCTGGACGTCTACGCCCGCCGCGCCGCCCGCGAAGGCTATGCGTTCCGCGACCCGAAGGCCGACTACGCGACCTTCTCCGCCGGTTTCCCCTTCGAGGAGACCCCGGACCAGCAGGCCGCCATCGAAGCGGTGCTGGCCGACATGCTGGCGCCCAAGCCCATGGACCGCCTGGTCTGCGGCGACGTCGGCTTCGGCAAGACGGAAGTGGCCATGCGCGCCGCCTTCGTGGCCGTGCACAGCGGCCGTCAGGTGGCTGTCCTGGTGCCCACCACCCTGCTCGCCCAGCAGCACTACAACAGCTTCCGCGACCGCTTCGCCGACTGGCCGGTGAGCGTGGAGGTGATGAGCCGCTTCAAATCGGCGAAGGAAGTGGAACAGGCGGCGCAACAGCTGTCCGAGGGCAAGATCGACATCATCATCGGCACCCACAAGCTGCTGCAGGGCGATGTGCGCTTCAAGGACCTGGGCCTGGCGATCATCGACGAGGAACACCGTTTCGGCGTGCGCCAGAAGGAACAACTGAAATCCCTGCGCAGCGAGGTGGACATCCTCACCCTCACCGCCACGCCCATCCCGCGCACCCTGAACATGGCCGTGGCGGGCATGCGCGACCTGTCCATCATCGCCACGCCGCCGGCGCGTCGCCTGTCGGTGCGCACCTTCGTCATGGAGCGGCAGAACACCGCGATCAAGGAGGCCCTGCTCCGCGAGCTGTTGCGCGGCGGCCAGGTCTACTACCTGCACAACGAGGTGGCGAGCATCGAGAAATGCGCCGCCGAACTGGCCGAGCTGGTGCCGGAGGCGCGCATCGCCGTCGGCCACGGGCAGATGCGCGAGCGCGAACTCGAACAGGTGATGAGCGACTTCTATCACAAGCGCTTCAACGTGCTGGTGGCGTCCACCATCATCGAAACCGGCATCGACGTGCCCAGCGCCAACACCATCGTCATCGAACGTGCCGACAAGTTCGGCCTGGCCCAGTTGCACCAGCTGCGCGGACGGGTAGGCCGCAGCCACCACCAGGCCTACGCCTACCTGCTGACGCCGCCACGCAAGCAGATGACCCCGGACGCCGAGAAGCGCCTGGAGGCCATCGCCAACGCCCAGGACCTGGGTGCCGGCTTCGTGCTGGCCACCCACGACCTGGAAATCCGCGGTGCCGGCGAGTTGCTCGGCGAAGGCCAGAGCGGGCAGATCCAGGCGGTGGGCTTCACCCTCTACATGGAAATGCTCGAGCGGGCGGTGAAGGCCATCCAGAAGGGCGAGCAGCCCAACCTGGAGCAGCCGCTGGGCGGCGGGCCGGAGATCAACCTGCGGGTACCAGCACTGATCCCCGAGGACTACCTGCCGGACGTGCATGCGCGCCTGATCCTCTACAAGCGCATCGCCTCGGCCGCCGACGAGGACGGCCTGAAGGAGCTGCAGGTGGAGATGATCGACCGCTTCGGCCTGCTGCCCGAACCGACGAAGCACCTGGTGCGCCTGACCCTGCTCAAGCTGCAGGCCGAAAAGCTCGGTATCCGCAAGGTGGACGCCGGCCCCCAGGGCGGCCGCATCGAGTTCGCCGCCGACACCTGCGTCGACCCGCTGGTGCTGATCAAGCTGATCCAGGGCCAGCCCAAGCGCTACAAGTTCGAAGGCGCCACCCTGTTCAAGTTCCAGGTGCCCATGGAGCGCCCGGAAGAACGCTTCAACACCCTAGAAGCGCTGTTCGAGCGCCTGACCCCGCAGTAGTCTGCGGAATGATTGCCCATACCAAGGAACAACCCATGCGCGCCATCCGTAACTTCGCCCTGTTGCTCGCCCTGCTGGCCCCGGCTGCTTTCGCCGACGGCCTCTATTCGGTGGAGATGATCATCTTCCGCCAGGCCGGCAACCCCGCCCCCGCCAGCCAACCGGCGCCGGACGACTGGGCGGCCGGCAGCCAATCCATCTCCGGCAGCGAGCGCGCCACCGCCCTGGATGGCGAAGCGGCCAAGCTCAGCCCCAACGCCGGCTACGAGGTACTGCTGCACAAGGCCTGGTCGCAGAACCTCTCCGCCATCCCCAGCAAGGTCGCGGTGAGCGCCGGCGAGCAACAGCTCGGCCACTTCCCGGTGGAAGGCACCCTGGCCCTCACCCTCGATCGCAGCATCGACGCCCAGGCCGACTTCTGGATCAACCAGTTCGATGGCAGCGGTCTGATGAACGGCAGCGAGCGCCTGCGCCAGGGAACCCGCCTGAAGAACGGCGAGCTGACTTACCTCGACCACGGCAACCTGGGCGTCCTGATCCGCATCAGCCCGCTCTAACGCGTCATGAACACCCTGCTCGAACAGCTGAGGGAACTGGACTGGCGCCTGGACTTCGACCCGGGCGCCCTCTCCCGGGGACTGGCCTACGCCTCGCAGGACCGCGTGCGCCTGCTCAGCCTTAGTGACAAGGCCATCGAAACCAGCTGCGAAGGCTCCGAAGGCCACTTCTACACCCAACTGATCCGCCTGGCGCCCAAGGGCCTGGGCGTGGTCGGCCGTTGCAGCTGCCCGGTGAACTTCAACTGCAAGCACTGCGTCGCCGCCATCGCGCACCTGCTGGCCCTGCCGCCGACCGGCTGGCAGGTTCCCATGCCGTTCAGCGAGCGCCAGGTCGACGACCTGCAGCCGGTTCCGCAACTGATCCTCGGCAGCCACGCCCAGAGCCAGTACGACCTGCGCAGCGGGCGCATGGTGGGCAGCCAGCAGCACCGCGCAGGGCTACTGTTCGACTACGGCGGCGCCCAGATCCACGGCAAGACGGCCAAACCGGAGCGTGTGCATCACCGCGTCAAGGGTGAACGCCTGGCCATCGCCCGCCAGCCGAAAGCCGAACAGGCCTGGCGCGACACCTTGCGCCAGCTGGGTTTCAAGGAAGCCCTGCGGCAAAGCCTGGCGCTACCGGCCAACAGCGCCGAGATGTTCGAGCTGCCCAGCGACGAGCACTGGCTCCACTTCATGCGCGAGCAGTTGCCGACCCTGCGCGAACAGGGCTGGCAGATCGATATCCGCCCGGGCTTCCAGTTCGACCTGACCCAAGTGGAAGGCTGGTACGCCGAGGTGGAGGAAGCGCCAGGCCGCGAATGGTTCGACCTGGAGCTGGGCATTGTGGTCGAAGGTCGCCGCATCAGCCTTTTGCCGGTGCTGTTGCGCCTGATCCAGCGCAACCCCGAACTGCTCAACCCGCAGCACCTGCAGCGGCGCAAGGACGACGAGCAACTGCGCCTGCAACTGGACGCCACCCGCGCAATCGACGGCCGCCCCTTGCAGGTGATGCTGCCGTTTTCCCGCCTCAAACCGGTATTGACCACCCTGGGCGAGCTCTACCATAGCGACCAGGACCCGACCCAGAGCCTGCGCCTTTCCCGTCCGGACGCCGCGCGCCTGAGCCAGCTGGAAGGCCTGGACCTGAACTGGCAGGGTGGCGAGCAAGTGCGCGAAATGGCGCGCAAGCTGCGCGATGGCGGCAAGACGGTGATCAACCCGCCCAAAGGCCTCAACGCCGAACTCCGACACTACCAGCTGGAAGGCCTCGCCTGGCTGCAGACCCTGCGGGAGGTCGGCGCTGGCGGGATACTGGGCGACGACATGGGCCTGGGCAAGACGCTGCAAACCCTGGCCCACCTGCTACTGGAAAAGGAAGCCGGCCGCCTGGACCGCCCGGCCCTGGTGGTAATGCCCACCAGCCTGATCCCGAACTGGCTGGACGAAACCGCACGCTTCGCGCCGGCCCTGCGGGTGCTCGCCCTGCACGGCCCGGGGCGCAAGAAGGCCTTCGAGCGCATGGCCGAGCATGACCTCCTGCTGACCACCTACGCCCTGCTCCCCCGCGACCTGGAGCAGTTCCGCGAACTGCCGCTGCACCTGCTGATCCTCGACGAGGCGCAGTACATCAAGAACCCCACCAGCAAGGCAGCCCAGGCGGTACGCCAACTGGAAGCGCGGCAGCGCCTGTGCCTGACCGGCACCCCACTGGAGAACCACCTGGGCGAACTCTGGTCGCTGTTCCACTTCCTCATGCCGGGCTGGCTGGGCGACAGCCAGGGCTTCCTGCGCAACTACCGCAACCCGATCGAGAAGCACGGCGACGCGACTCGCCTGGCGCACCTCAACGCCCGCCTCAAGCCCTTCCTCCTGCGCCGCAGCAAGGAAGCGGTGGCCACCGAGCTGCCGGCGAAGACCGAGATCACCCAGTGGGTGGAACTCAGCGATCGCCAACGCGACCTCTACGAGACGGTGCGGCTGGCCATGGACCACAAGGTGCGCGAGGAAATCGACCGCAAGGGCCTGGCGCGCAGCCAGATCGTCATCCTCGAGGCGTTGCTCAAGCTGCGCCAGGTCTGTTGCGACACGCGACTGATCGAGGACCGTGGCGCCCGCCCTCCTCGCGGAAGCAGTTCGGGCAAGCTGGACAGCCTGATGGAAATGCTCGAGGAACTGATCGCCGAGGGGCGCAAGGTGCTGCTGTTCTCGCAGTTCACCAGCATGCTGGCGTTGATCGAGGACGAACTGCGCAAGCGCGCCATCGAGTACGTGCAGATCACCGGCGACACCCGCGACCGGCGCACGCCGGTACAACGCTTCCAGGCCGGCGAAGTGCCGCTGTTCCTGATCAGCCTGAAAGCCGGCGGCACCGGCCTCAACCTGACCGCCGCCGACACCGTGATCCACTACGACCCCTGGTGGAACCCGGCGGTGGAACGCCAGGCCACCGACCGCGCCTATCGCATCGGCCAGGACAAGCCGGTGTTCGTCTACCGGATGATTTCGCGGGGCACCGTGGAAGAGAAGATCCAGCAATTGCAGGGGCAGAAGGCCGCACTGGCGCGGGGCATTCTCGACGGCCGCGAGAAGGAAGACTGGCGCCTGCAGGAAGAAGACATAGACGCCCTTTTTGCCCCCCTGCCGCGCCTGGCCTGAGTACGGACCTGTAGGAGCGGGCTCTGCTCGCTCCTACAAGCCCCAAGCCCTCCGGAAAAACCGAATCAGTGCTTCAGCACATGGGCCAGGACATCGCGCACCTTGCCGATGCCCTCGTCCAGGGCCGCTTCGATCTCGGCCATGGTGATGATGCCCTCGGACTTGCCGGCGGCCGGATTCACCACCAGCGACAGGCAGGCGTACGGCAGGTCCAGTTCGCGGGCCAATGCCGCCTCGGGCATGCCGGTCATGCCGACGATGTCGCAGCCATCACGCTCCAGCCGAGCGATCTCGGCCACGGTTTCCAGGCGTGGGCCCTGGGTGCAGGCGTAGACGCCGAAATCGCTGTGGGGGTAATCGCAGGCACGCAGCCCCGCCAGCAGCTTCGCGCGCAGGCCATCGTCGTAGGGGTGGCTGAAGTCGATATGGGTCACATGGTCCAGGTCACCCTCGAAGAAGGTGCCGATGCGGCCATGGCTGTAGTCGATCAGTTGGTGCGGCACCACCAGGTGGCCGCTGCCCATGGCCGGATGGATGCCGCCCACGGCGTTCACCGCGATCACCGCCTGGGCACCGGCATGCTTGAGGGCCCAGAGGTTGGCGCGGTAGTTCACCTGGTGCGGCGGGATCCGATGCGGATGGCCGTGGCGCGCAAGGAAAAGCACATCCTGGCCAGCGTACTCGCCCTGGACGATACCGGCCGAGGGGGAGCCGTAGGGCGTGTCAGGATGGAGCAGCGCTTTCATGCTCAGGCCGTCGAGCTGGGTCAGGCCTGTACCACCGATGATGGCGTAGACGGTCATGTCGGTTCCTCAATCGATCAGCTGGGCTTCGCGCAGGGCCGCGACGGCCTGCAGCCAGCGGGGTTCCTGGCGGTATTCGATGCCGGGGAACGCGCGGCGGCGCATCCGCGCAAGGCTCTGTGGCGGCGTGGCGCCCAGGCGCTGCAAGCGCTCCAGGGCCAACTCGGCGGCGGCGCGGTCATTGCAGACCAGGCCCATGTCGCAGCCGGCACGCAGCGCCGCTTCGATGCGCTCGGCGGCATCACCCACCACGTGGGCGCCGGCCATGGACAGGTCATCGCTGAAGATGACGCCGGAGTATTTCAGTTCGCCGCGCAGGATGTCCTGCAGCCAGCGACGGGAGAAGCCGGCAGGCTGGTTGTCCACCTGCGGGTAGATGACGTGAGCCGGCATCATGCCGTCCAGCTCGGGGGCCAGGCGGGCGAAGGGAACCAGGTCGCTGCTGCGGATCTGCTCCAGGCTGCGCTCGTCGGTGGGAATGGCGACGTGGGAGTCCGCCTCCGCCCAACCATGACCGGGAAAATGCTTGCCCGTGGCGGCCATGCCGGCCTGGCGGAGCCCGCGAATGAAGGCACCGGCCAACGCCGTGGCGCGCGCCGGATCACCCTCGAAAGCACGACTGCCCACCACCGCACTGCGCTGGTGGTCGAGGTCCAGGACCGGCGCGAAGCTGATGTCCAGCCCTACCGCCAGCACCTCGGTGGCCATCAGCCAACCGCACTGCTCGGCCAGCGCCTCGGCGTTGTCGTTATCGGCCAGGGCGCGCATGGCCGGCAGGCGCAGGAAGCCCTGGCGCAGGCGCTGCACGCGACCGCCTTCCTGGTCCACGGCGAGGATCAGGTCGGGACGCACGGCGCGAATTGACGCGCAGAGCTCGCGCACCTGGCGCGGGCTCTCGATGTTACGGGCGAAGATGATCAGGCCGGCGACTTCCGGCTGACGGAGGATCTGCCGATCCTCGGCGGTCAGCCAGGTGCCGCCGATATCCAGCATCAGAGAACCTTGCATGAAAAATCCTTAAGAGAGTTGAGTCGCGGCCCAGACCGGGCAAGGCGCTTCGTCTATGCGTACCGCACAGTGGACGGGCACGCGCTCGAAGAGTTCCAGCACATCGGCATTGCGCAGACGAATGCAACCGTGGGAACGGGGCACGCCCATGGGCTCGGTATCCGGTGTGCCGTGCAGGTAGATGTAGCGGCGGAAGCTGTCCACCTTGCCGAGGCGGTTGCGGCCGGGCTCGCAGCCACTGAGCCAGAGGATGCGCGTGAGTATCCAGTCGCGCCCCGGGAACTGCGCATGCAGCTCGGCGTTCCACACTTCGCCGGTCCAGCGCCGGCCACGCAGCACGGCGCCACGAGGTAGTCCCTCGCCGATCCGCGCACGGACCTGGTGCAGGCCACGGGGGGTGCAATTGGAGCCATTGGTTTCACCGGCACCGTTCAGGGCGGTGGACACGGACACGCGCAACACCAGCTGCCCGTCGGCGAAGCCATAGAGCTGCTGGTCGGCAATGGAGATATGCAGGAGATCGAGGTTTTGCATGGGCCGCAAGCTTAGCCGATCAGGCAGCCTGCGCCCATATGGTTTTATGCCTTGGCAGGTACGGCCGGGGCCTTGTTGCGAGGTTTGAGCACCGCGCCGGCCAGGGCTTCGTCGGTCAGGCCGGTTTCGGCGCGCATGCCGGCGGCCAGGAATGGCACCATCAGGCGCATCACCTGTTCGATGGAGGTGTTCACGCCGAAGTCGGTCTCGGCCATCGCGCGCAGCGCCTTGATGCCGGACATGCTGAAGGCCGCGGCGCCGAGCATGAAATGCACCCGCCAGAACAGCTCGAGCGGCGGCACCCTGGGCGCGGACTCGTTCACCAGCAGCATGTAACGGCGGAACACCTTGCCGTAAACCTCTTCGAGGTACTTGCGCAAGTGACCCTGGCTCTGACTGAATGCGAGACCGAGCAAGCGCATGAAGATCGACAGGTCGTTGCCGCTCCGGGGCTTAACCGCCAGCGCCTGCTCGACGAGCATCTCCAGCAGTTCCTCGAGGCTGGCCTTGCTCTCGGCCTTGCCCTGGCGACGATCGAGTTCGCGCTCCAGGCTCTGGCAGAAAGGCCCGAGGAAGCGCGAGAAGACCGCCTGGATCAGGGCCTTCTTCGAGCCGAAGTGGTAGTTCACCGCCGCCAGGTTGACCCCGGCCTTGCTGGTGATCAGACGCAGCGAAGTCTCGGCGAAGCCTTTTTCCGCGAACAGCTGTTCCGCAGCATCCAGAATGCGTTCAACGGTTTCCGACTGGGCCATGGCTCCTCCACCTGACAAACACTTGTTTGAAACATACGTTTCAGCCGGACCGTTTGTCAAGCCGCACACACCATTATCTGACGCAACGGTCATCTCGCCAGGCACAGCGCCCTGTCTCGGCCACGAATGCGCGAGCGCCGAAAAAGAAGCGTTGCCAAGACCGGATCACTGTATATAATCCCAGTCACTGTATAAAAAAACAGAGCGCCGCCATGCTGAAACTGACGCCCCGCCAAGCCGAGATTCTCGCATTCATCAAGCGCTGCCTTGAAGACAACGGCTTCCCCCCGACCCGCGCCGAGATCGCCCAGGAGCTCGGCTTCAAGTCACCCAACGCCGCCGAGGAGCATCTGAAGGCCCTGGCACGCAAGGGTGCTATCGAGATGACCCCGGGCGCATCCCGCGGCATCCGTATCCCAGGCTTCGAACCCGGCGGCCATGAAGTAGACGGCCTGCCGGTGATCGGCCGGGTCGCCGCCGGCGCCCCCATCCTCGCCCAGCAGAACATCGAGGAATCCTGCCGCATCAACCCCGAGTTCTTCCATCCCCGTGCCGACTACCTGCTGCGCGTTCGCGGCATGTCGATGAAGGACATCGGCATTTTCGACGGTGACCTGCTCGCCGTGCACAGCACCCGCGAGGCCCGCAACGGCCAGATCGTGGTGGCGCGCCTGGGCGACGAAGTGACGGTCAAGCGTTTCAAGCGAGAGGGCGACAAGGTATGGCTGATTGCCGAGAACACCGAGTTCGCCCCAATCGAAGTGAACCTGGATGAACAGGACATGGTGATCGAAGGTTTGAGTGTCGGCGTGATCCGCCGCTAAAGGAGGCCTTATGCAGTTCCCGCAGTCCCTTGGTCGTTCGCAGCTCCCGCTGTTCCACGATGCCATCCTGGCCAACCCCGCCGTTGTGCCGATGCTGACCGACGTGGTGGAAGAACCCCGCCCGGAAGAACCGGAAGCCTTCAGCGAGCTCTCGCTGCGCGGCGCCACCGGGCACTGCCGTAACCTGCTGGCTTCCGTGCTGCGGGAACTGAGTGAAGAACAGGATGCACGCTGGCTGACGCTGATCGGCGCCCCGGCGGGCCTGACCCGCGACTGGCTGCGCGACTCCGGCCTCAACCGCGAACGCATCCTGATCCTGCAACCGCGAGGCGAACAAAGTGCGCTGGAACTGACCTGCGAAGCGCTCCGCCTGGGCCGCAGCCATACGGTGGTCAGCTGGTTGCAGCTGGGGCAGAAAGCCAAACGCCAGCTAGCCCAAGCGGCACGCCAGGGCGGCGCGCAAAGCCTGAACATTCTGCTGGGTTGAGAGGAAGCGGGCGCCGGGCGCTGGCCTGGCCCCTGAGACATCAGCCTGTAACCGAATCAGTGCAGGATTCGGCTACGAACCTCAATGCAGAACGCGCGGACCTTCCTGGTGGTCCATATCACCCTCGGCCAGGCGGCCGGCCATCTGCACACCAACGTTCAGCATGGCTTTGGCGACTTCCAGGTGATGCCCTTGAAGAAACGCCTTGGCATCAGCGGAAAAGTCCAGCGTTACCAACGCCTCCTCGTCCTCGGCCCGGCGCAGGATAATGCGCCCATCAGGCAGTTCGACTATTTCCAGAAAGGACGTAGGCATAGATTCAGCTCTCCACGAAAGGCGGCCATTGTAGCAGCGAGCCGCCATCACGCCCTAGTCCGTCGATCAAATCAGCACTCGCTGAGGGTTTCTCGGAAGCGCAAGGCCAGGGATTTCAGGTTCTGCCGCCAGGACTCCAGCGTCTCCCGCGACAGCGGAGCCGCATCCTCGTCCACACTGACCGCCACAATCAGCGGCAGGGTCGGGTCAACCTTGGCTTGCTTGGGCGCCTGCGGCGGCTGGAACAACGCGCCATAGGCGGCCAGCAACTCGGCCAACCAGGTTTCACGCTGCTGGGCCAACTCCACCAACTCGGCGAGCTCCGGACTGGGCGCCATCGCCAGCACATCTGCCGTCAGCAGCAGCTCCACGCGCGGGGCATTCGCCTCGGGCAGGCGGTAATAGCCGGCGATTTCATGGCACAGGCCGAGCGTCGCGCCGTAGAGGTGGAAGAGCGAAGCCTCGCGCTCGGCTTGCACCAGTGCCTGGGCGTTCATCGCCCGCCCCTCCTCCGCCTTGCGCCAGGACTCCAGCGACAGACCGGCGAAGAAGAGTTTCTGGTTCGTGCGGGTATACAGCTCATGGGCCATGACGGCGCCCTCCACAAGTGACTCGGGCAGTATATGCGCGCCCATTGCCGGGCGCGCTGCAGTCGGTCAGCGCTTGTCCTCGACCTTCCACTTGCCGCCATCGTAGAAAGCACGCCAGCCAGTGGGCTTGCCATCCACTTCGCTCTGCACGTACTGCTCCTTGGTCTTGCGGCTGAAGCGGATCACCGCCGGACGCCCTTCGGGGTCATTCTTCGGCGCATCGAGCAGGAAGTGGTACTTGGCGTCCAGCTCATCCTTGTGCGGGATCAGCTCCAGCACCAGCGGCGCGCGCGTCTCGCGATTCTTCGGGAACTGGCTGGCAGCCAGGAACAGTCCGGAAGCGCCATCACGCAGCACGTAGGTGTCGTCCACCTTCTCGCACTTGAGCTCCGGCATGCGGATCGGGTCGATCTTCGGCGGTGCGGCCTCGCCGCTCTTGAGCAGCTTGCGGGTGTTCTTGCAGCTGGCGTTGGTGCAGCCGAAGAACTTGCCGAAGCGGCCGGTCTTGAGCTGCATCTCGCTACCGCACTTGTCGCACTCCAGGCTTGGACCCTCGTAGCCCTTGATGCGGTACTGGCCCTGCTCGATCTCGTAGCCCGTGCAATCCGGGTTGTTGCCGCAGATGTGCAGCTTGCGGGTTTCATCCAGCAGGTAGGCGTCCATCGCGGTGGCGCAGATCGGGCAGCGATGCTTGCCGCGCAGCACGCGGGACTCGGACTCACCCTCGTCGTCCGCGGCGATCTCGTCGCCCGGCACCAGGTTCACTGTGGCCTTGCAGCGCTCTTTCGGCGGCAGGCTGTAGCCCGAGCAACCCAGGAACACGCCGGTGGAGGCGGTACGGATCATCATCGGGCGGCCGCATTCGCGGCAGGGAATATCGGTCGGGGTCGGTTGGTTGGCGCGCATGCCCAGATCAGCACCCTCGGCCAGCTCCAGCTTCTTGCGGAAATCACCGTAGAACTCGTCCAGCAGGTGCTTCCAGTCGCGCTCGCCCTGGGCCACATCGTCCAGGTGCTCTTCCATGCCGGCCGTGAAGCCGTAGTCCATCAGGTTGGCGAAGCTTTCGTTGAGGCGCTCGGTGACGATGTCGCCCATCTTCTCCGCGTAGAAACGGCGGTTGTGCACCGTCACGTAGCCACGCTCCTGGATGGTGGAGATGATCGCCGCGTAGGTGGACGGGCGGCCGATACCGCGCTTCTCCAGCTCCTTGACCAGGCTGGCTTCGGAATAACGCGCCGGCGGCTTGGTGAAGTGCTGGCTGGGGTCGAGCTTGAGCAGGTCGAGCAACTCGCCTTCGTTCATCTCCGGCAGCACGTCGTCCTCGCCCGGCTTGCTCTGCTGCGGCAGGACACGGGTGTAACCGTCGAACTTGAGGATGCGACCCTTGGCGCGCAGCTCGAACTTGCCGGCGGCGACGCTGACGCTGGTGGACAGGTACTCGGCCGGCGGCATCTGGCAGGCCACGAACTGGCGCCAGATCAGCTCATACAGGCGCTCGGCGTCACGCTCCATGCCGGACAGCTGCGTGGGACGCAGATTCACGTCGGACGGACGAATCGCCTCGTGAGCCTCCTGGGCGCCTTCCTTGCTGGAATAGACGTTCGGCTTGGACGGCAGGTACTTCTGGCCGAACTCGCCCTCGATGAAGCTGCGCACCATGGAAACCGCGTCGGCCGAGAGATTGGTCGAGTCGGTACGCATATAGGTGATGTAGCCGGCCTCGTAGAGACGCTGGGCCATCATCATGGTCTTCTTCACCCCGAAGCCCAGGCGGTTGCTCGCGGCCTGCTGCAAGGTGGAGGTAATGAATGGCGCGGACGGACGGCTGGAAGTCGGCTTGTCCTCACGCTTGGCCACGGTGTAGCTGGAGCTCTTGAGCTTCTCCAGGGCCGCCATGGCCTGGGCCTCGTTCAGCGGCTTGAAGGCCTCGCCGTTCTCGCGGGCCACTTCGAAGCGCACCTTGGCGCCCTTGCCGGTGCCGAGGTCGGCATGGACTTCCCAGTATTCTTCCGGGACGAAGGCGCGGATCTCGCGCTCGCGCTCCACCACCAGCTTCACCGCCACCGACTGCACACGGCCGGCGGACAGGCCACGGGCGATCTTCTGCCACAGCAGCGGCGAGACCATGTAGCCCACGACGCGGTCGAGGAAGCGGCGCGCCTGCTGGGCGTTGACGCGGTTGATATCGAGGTCGCCCGGCTGGGAGAAGGCTTCCTGGATCGCCTTCTTGGTGATTTCGTTGAACACCACGCGCTTGTAGCGGCTGTCGTCACCACCGATGGATTCCCGCAGGTGCCAGGCGATGGCCTCCCCTTCGCGGTCCAAGTCGGTTGCGAGATAGATGGTGTCGGCATCCTTGGCCAGGCGGCGCAGTTCCTCGATCACCTTCTCCTTGCCGGGAAGGATCTCGTACTTGGCCTTCCAGCCGTGCTCGGGATCTACCCCCATGCGCGCAACCAGCTGGCGCTTGGCCTTTTCCTTGGGGGACAGCGCCGGGGCTTCGGCAGCGGCGGCCTTGCCGCGCTTGGCCGGCTCTTTGGCGGCGCTCGCCGAACCGCTGGTGGGGAGGTCACGGATATGGCCGATACTCGACTTCACCACGTACTGGTTGCCCAGGTACTTGTTGATGGTCTTGGCCTTGGCCGGGGATTCCACGATGACCAGCGATTTGCCCATTGATCGGTTTGTTCCTGAATGAAGAAGGTAAAAAGCAGAAGCCGCCTGTCGCGGCACCGCTATATATAGTGGCCAGCGCGGCGCGGTCAAGCGCGCCCCTGGCAGTGCCCGCGGCCATCAGGGCCGCGGAAAGAGGTCCGACTCGGCGTTCACCAGGGCGAAGCGCGCGATCTGCTCGCCGTTCACCTGCACGGTTTCGGTGAACATGCTGAGCGGGCGAACCCAGAGGCCGTACTCGCCATAGAGGGCCTGGTACACCACCAGCTCCTCTTCCGTTTCGGAATGCCGGGCAACACCGATGACTCGATACTGTTGACCCTTGTAATGACGATAGAGACCCGGTTGCAGGCTCATGGTTGCCTCACAGTAATAAATGCAGGCTACCCCGCAAAGGTTGCGCATGGTGCCGTGTGATGCGGCGCGAAGCCAGCCCTTGCTCGAAATTTCCTGCGAAGTCTCTCCACATGAAAGCAAAAACCGGGGCACTTGGCCCCGGTTTGTTCATCATTCAGGCATTCAGAGCCGGTTCACGATCTTGCGAGCTAGCGCCATGCAAGGCAAAAGCAGGCGAGGACGCGGAGTTTACAGCTGTAAATGAGCAGTCCGAGCCTGCTTTTAACGCAGCAGGGCCGACGCGCAGCTGATCGTGTACCGGTTCTTAGACGCGCTCGAAGATGGTGGTAATGCCCTGGCCGAGGCCCACGCACATGGTGGACACGCCCAGGTTGCCGCCGTTTTGCTTCATCACGTTCAGCAGAGTGCCGGAGATACGCGCTCCGGAGCAGCCGAACGGGTGACCCAGGGCGATGGCGCCGCCGTGCAGGTTGACCTTCTGCTCCATCTTGTCGAGGAGCTTGAGGTCCTTCAGCACCGGCAGGGCCTGTGCGGCGAAGGCTTCGTTGAGCTCGACGAAGTCGATGTCGTCCATGGTCAGGCCAGCGCGCTTGAGCGCCTTCTGGGTGGACGGTACCGGACCGTAGCCCATGATCGCCGGGTCGACGCCGGCAACCGCCATGGCACGTACGACGGCCATGGGCTGGATGCCCAGGTCCTGGGCGCGCTGGGCGCTCATGACGATCATGCAGGAAGCGCCGTCGGTGATCTGCGAGGAAGTACCCGCAGTCACGGTGCCGCCTTTCGGGTTGAACGCCGGCTTCAGGCTGGCCAGGCTTTCCAGGGTGGTTTCCGGACGAATGGTCTCGTCGAAGTCGAACACCTTCAGGAAGCCGTTCTCGTCGTAGCCTTGCATCGGGATGATTTCATCCTTGAACTTGCCTTCGACGGTGGCCTTGTGGGCCAGTTGGTGTGAACGCACACCGAACTGGTCCTGGGCTTCACGGCTGATGCCGTGCATCTTGCCGAGCATTTCGGCGGTCAGGCCCATCATGCCCGAGGCCTTGGCGGCGTACAGGGACATGTGCGGGTTCGGATCGACGCCGTGCATCATGCCGACGTGGCCCATGTGCTCCACACCACCGACCACGAAGACGTCGCCGTTGCCGGTCTGGATGGCCTGCACGGCGGTGTGCAGGGCGCTCATGGAGGAACCGCACAGGCGGCTGACGGTCTGGCCGGCACTGGTGTGGGGGATCTGGGTCATCAGCGACGCCATGCGTGCGATGTTCCAGCCCTGCTCCAGGGTCTGGTTCACGCAGCCCCAGATCACGTCCTCGACTTCCGCCGGGTCGACCTTGGTGTTGCGCTCCAGCAGCTTGCTGATCAGGTGGGCCGACATGTCCTCGGCACGGGTGTTGCGATGCATGCCACCCTTGGAGCGACCCATCGGGGTGCGGCCGAAGTCGACAATGACTGCATCTCTAGGATTCAGGCTCATATTCTTCACTCTCGCTCAATTAGCCGAAAAACTTCTGGCCGTTCTTGGCCATTTCGCGAAGCTTGGCGGTCGGGTGGTACAGCGCGCCCAGGTCGGCGTACTTGTCGGCCAGGGCCACGAACTCAGCCACACCGATGCTGTCGATGTAACGCAGCGCACCACCACGGAAGGGCGGGAAGCCGATGCCGTAGATCAGGCCCATGTCGGCCTCGGCAGCGGTCGATACGATGCCGTCTTCCAGGCAGCGCACGGTTTCCAGGCACAGCGGGATCATCATGAAGTTGATGATGTCCTCGTCGGTCAGCTCGCGCTGTTCCTTGACGATCGACTTGAGCACTTCGTAGGCAACCGGATCGGTGACCTTCTTCGGTTTGCCACGCTTGTCGGTTTCGTAGGCGTAGAAGCCCTTGCCGTTCTTCTGGCCCAGGCGATTGGCTTCGTACATCACGTCGACGGCGGTCTTGCCTTCCACGGCCATGCGGTCCGGGAAGCCTTCAGCCATCACGTCACGGCCGTGGTGGCCGGTGTCGATGCCGACCACGTCGGACAGATAGGCCGGGCCCATGGGCCAGCCGAACTTCTCCATGATCTTGTCGATGCGGACGAAGTCGACGCCGAACTCCAGCAGCTTGGCGAAGCCACCGAAATAGGGGAACAGCACGCGGTTGACCAGGAAGCCGGGGCAGTCGTTGACCACGATCGGGTTCTTGCCCATTTTCTTGGCGTAGGCAACGGTGGTGGCCACGGCCACGTCGCTGGACTTCTCGCCACGGATGACTTCGACCAGGGGCATCATGTGCACGGGGTTGAAGAAGTGCATGCCGACGAAGTTCTCAGGACGCTTCAGCGCCTTGGCCAGCAGGCTGATGGAGATGGTGGAGGTGTTGGAAGCCAGGATCGCGTCCTCGCGTACCACGCCTTCCACTTCAGCCAGCACGATCTGCTTGACCTTGGGGTTCTCGACCACGGCTTCGACGACGATGTCGACAGCGCCGAAGTCGCCATAGGACATGGTCGGGCGAATGGCGGTCAGGGCCTCGGCCATTTTCGCCGGGGTCATGCGGCCTTTCTCGACGCGCTTGCCGAGCAGCTTGGAAGCCTCGGTCAGGCCCATCTGGATACCCTCTTCGCGGATATCCTTCATCAGGATCGGGGTGCCCTTGGAAGCCGACTGGTAGGCGATGCCGCCGCCCATGATGCCAGCGCCCAGCACGGCAGCCAGTTTCACGTCGCGAGCGATCTCATCGTGCTGCTTGGCTTTCTTCTTCAGTTCCTGGTCATTCAGGAACAGGCCGATCAGGCTTGCCGCAACCGGGGTCTTGGCCAGCTTGACGAAGCCGGCGGCCTCGACTTCCAGGGCCTTCTCGCGACCGAAGTTGGCGGCTTTCTGGATGGTCTTGATGGCTTCGACCGGGGCCGGGTAGTTCGGACCGGCCTGGCCGGCGACGAAGCCCTTGGCGGTCTCGAAGGCCATCATCTGCTCAATGGCGTTGAGCTTGAGCTTTTCCAGCTTGGCCTGGCGCTTGGCCTTGAAGTCCAGCTCGCCGGCGATGGCGCGCTTGACCAGGTCCAGGGCACCGGCTTGCAGCAGCTGGGGAGCGACCACCGCATCGACAGCGCCGACTTTCAGCGCGTCTTCGGCACGGTTTTCCTTGCCGGAGGCGATCCACTCGATGGCGTTGTCGACACCGATCAGGCGCGGCAGGCGCACGGTGCCGCCGAAGCCCGGGTAGATGCCCAGCTTGACTTCCGGCAGGCCGATCTTGGCGGCGCTGCTCATCACGCGGTAGTCAGCCGCCAGGCACATCTCCAGGCCGCCGCCCAGGGCAATGCCGTTGATCGCGGCGACGGTGGGGACTTCCAGGTCTTCGAAGGCGCTGAAGATCTTGTTGGCCTCGAGGTTGCCGGCAACCAGCTCCTCGTCGGGCAGCTGGAAGTTTTCGACGAATTCGGTGATGTCGGCGCCGACGATGAATACGTCCTTGCCACTGCTGACGATCACGCCCTTGACCGAAGCATCGGCCTTGATGGCTGCAACCGCATCGCGCAGTTCGTTCAGGGTGAGACGGTTGAACTTGTTGACGGACTCACCCTTGAGGTCGAATTTCAATTCGACGATACCGCCCTCAAGAGCCTTAACCGTGATGGCTTTACCTTCGTAAATCATCAACTGATTCTCCACGGTTTGGGAAACTGGACTGTACGCATCGGAGCCAACCGGCGGACTGGCCTCCGGCGCTGCCGGAGCATAGTCCCGATCGATCGGGCACACCCGCCGACGCGATATTCGGGCTGCATCGGAAGCGTCAGACAAGACAAACGCTTGATTCATACGCCCGTTTGATTTGGGTGAGCGCAGATTCAGGGAAAAGTCCGTACTTGTCAATCTCGCAACGTGACCGACCAGCCACTATAAAAACGGCTCTGCGATTGGCCCCGCAGCAAATCCGGGAACCGGGGAATGGAAGATTCATCCGAGCGATGACACTCCATCACGGCCATCACTGATAGGCGAAAAAGCTCGCGGGAGCCCGCTGGCAAATTGCCTTTTGCCCTAGTACATTCGTGCCACTCGGGCCGTCAGGATCCGATCCCAGAACAACAACAAACAAGGCCAACGGCCCACGGAGAAGCACCAATGACGAGCCGCCTGCTTGCCATTCTGCTCGGTACCCTGCTCACCCTTCCCGCCTTCGCTACCGCCCAGCCCACCTCGGCGGACAGCCTTCTCAAACTGCACCAGATGCGCCTGGCCGCCCAACGCAGCCTTGGCGACTTCTATATGTTCAACGGCATGGAAGGCGACCAGCGCTATGCGCGCCAGATCGATGAGTCAACGCAAAAGGCCGATGCCCGCCTGAAGGAACTGGGCGAGATGCCTGGCGAAGCCTCCAAGGCCCTGCGCGCCCAGCTCGCCCAGGAATGGCAGAGCTACAACAACGAATTGGGCGGCCTGGTCAGCGCCCTCCGGCAAAAAGGCTTCACCGACCTGCAACCGGTAGCCGACCTGACCGAGCGCAACAAGCGCCTGATGGATCTCGCCAACGAGCTCTATACCAAGATCCAGCAGGAAGGCAGGGCCCAGGTGCCGCCGCTCACCCAGCGCAGCCGCGACCAGAGCCTGCTGATGCAGACCATCGCGGTGGACTACGCCTCGCGCAGCGCCTCGGTGGGCGGCAGCTTCATGGGAGGTAACGGCGGCAAGGCCATCGACGAGCTGGCCGGCGAGTTCGCCAATCAACTGGCCGGCCTGGAAAAGGCACCGCAGAACAGCCCGGAAATCCGCCAGACCCTGGACGGCATCAGCACCAAGTGGCGCTACATCGAGAAATCGCTGAAGAACTACAACGAAAACAGCGTGCCGTTCCTGATCAACAAGTATTCGGACAGCATCATCGACGGCCTGGAGAACGTCTCGGCCCAGTACCTGGCCGCCAGCAGCTGAGGCCCCGGAACCCGGTGCGACGGCAAGACCGCCGCACCCCGCTCCGCAGAACCCGTTTACGAACTAGCGATCGTAAAAGGTTCTCAGGCCAGCGCCTTCAGCGTATCGGCGATGCGCTGGAGGTCTTCCGCCGTACCGCGCTCCCCCCAACAGAGGGCGATCATCTGCGAGCTTGCCTCGACCTTGTAGACATCCCCGGGCAAACCACTCAGGTGCGCCAGCACTGCCGCATCTTCGCAAGGCTCGCGCCACTGGTTCAGCCAGATGCCCGGCTCGCTCTGCCAGTAGCACCAGGCTTCGCGCCCGCGCAGGCGCGGCCGATGGTACTGGGCGCAGGCGGTTGGCGGTTCCCGGACCAGCCAGTGAGGCCAGTCCTGGCGCGACAACTGCATCGACATCCCCATCCGCCGCGCCGCCAGGCGCAGTTCCATGCGTCCCCGCTGCCCCCGGGACGGAATCAGCCAGACAAGCGGACTGACCACCGCCAGGAGGAGCAATAGGACGATCCAGAAGGTCATAAAGGTAAACCCCGCGCAAAAGCCTGTGTTAAACGTTCCGGACAGCCATACTTGTGATCATGCGCAACCTTAAGGAGGAGTCACCCATGCCCTACCAGCACATTCTGGTCGCCGTCGACCTGACCGATGAATGCCATCCAGTGGTGCGCCGCGCACAGCTGCTGGCTCAGGCCAGCAACGCCAAGCTGTCGCTGGTGCACATAGTCGAGCCCATGGCCATGGCCTTCGGCGGTGACGTACCCATGGACCTGTCCATGCTCCAGCAACAGCAATTCGAACAGGCCCGCGAGCGGCTGCAGAGCTTCGCCGGCATCTACTCCGAACTGACCGCCGACCAACGCCACCTGGCCTACGGCCAACCGCGCCAGGAAATCCACCGACTGGCCGAAGAACAGGGCTGCGACCTGATCGTTGTCGGCAGTCACGGCCGCCACGGCCTGGCCCTGCTGCTCGGTTCGACCGCCAACGACGTACTGCATGGCGCGCCTTGCGACGTGCTGGCGGTACGCCTGAAGAAAGCCGAATAAATAGAAGAACCGCGGGCGTGGGCTTCAGTCGAAGCCTTCGCCCGCACTCATGACCAGGGGCCGGACCTTCTGCAACTGGGTTTCCAGCGAATAGGTCATGCTGGATGCCATGGAGAAGAAGGTCAGGAAGGCCTTGAGGTTGGAGTCCCCTTCGCAGGTATCGTGGATACGCTGCCAGAACGCCTGGTTCACCAGCTGCAACTGCTGGAACAGCCGCACCAGCCCTTTCAATTCCCAGTCCGCATGGCGCCCTTCGCGGAAGTTGAAATACTGCCGCGCCAGGTAGAGCGACACCGCCCGCAGGATGAACTCCTGGTTGCTGGCGAACGGCAGGTGCTGCTGGGCCATGGGCTTGAGCTTGCCCAGCACCGGACAGGCGCTGGTGGCCATGATCACGCCCAGCAAGGCCCGCAACCCCTCTTCCAGCCCCACCTGCTTGGTGTACTCGCGCTCAGGCGTGCGCACCCAGACCTGCACCTTCTTGAAGGCCGGCAAGCCCTGGAAATCCTCGATCACCCGGTGCAGGTCAACGGCCGCCGGGCAATGGCTGTAGGCCTCGCGACTGAGGGGGCAATTGCTGCACTGCTGATGCTCCAGTCGCGTCCACTTCGGCGCGACGGACGCGCCTTCCGGGTCGTACTCACGATCCAGCTCGATGCGATAGCTGAACTCGTGCAGGTCATTCAGGCTGATGCGGTATTCGATGGCCATCGGTGCTCCGGCTCAGATCCTCAACTGTCTTCCAGTTCCGCCCAACGCTCGATCAGGCGGTCCAGGTCCTTCTGCAAGCCATCCAGACGCTCCAGCACCGCGCGGGTCTGCTCCTGCGGACGCTGGTAGAACGCCGGGTCGTTGACCTCTCCCTGCAACTTCTCCTGCTCCGCCTCCAGGGCTTCGATCTCCCCCGGAATGGCTTCGAGCTCGCGCTGCAGCTTGTAACTGAGCTTCTTCTTCGGCGCCTCCGCCACCGCCGCAGCGACCACCGGAGCGGCCTCGACCGGCTTGGCGACGTCGGCCTTGGACTCACGGGTATCGCCTACGCCCAGCAGGCGCGGCGAGCCACCCTGGCGCAGCCAGTCCTGGTAGCCGCCAACGTACTCGCGCACCCGGCCCTGCCCCTCGAACACCAGGGTGCTGGTCACCACGTTGTCGAGGAAGGCCCGGTCGTGGCTGACCATCAGCACGGTGCCAGGGAAAGTCAGAAGAACCTCTTCGAGCAGCTCCAGGGTTTCCACGTCCAGGTCGTTGGTCGGTTCGTCCAGCACCAGCAGGTTGGCCGGCTTGCTGAACAGCTTGGCGAGCAACAGACGTGCCCGCTCGCCGCCCGACAGCGCCTTCACCGGTGTGCGGGCCCGCTGCGGGCTGAACAGGAAGTCGCCCAGGTAGCTCAGCACATGGCGATTCTGGCCGTCGATGGTGATGAAGTCGCGGCCTTCGGCAAGGTTGTCGATCACGGTCTTGTCGAGATCGAGCTGGTGACGCAGTTGGTCGAAATACGCCACTTCGAGGCGAGTACCCACCTCGACCGCGCCGCTGGTGGGCTGCAGATCGCCAAGCAACAGCTTGAGCAGTGTGGTCTTGCCGGTGCCGTTGGCACCCAGCAGGCCGATTCGGTCGGAACGCTGCAGGACCATGCTGAAATCACGGATCAACGGCTCGCCACCCGGATGGGCGAAGCTGACGTTGTCCACCACCATCACCTGCTTGCCGGACTTTTCCGCCGCTTCCAGCTGGATGCTCGCCTTGCCCTGGCGCTCGCGACGCTCGGAGCGTTCGACACGCATGGCCTTGAGCGCACGTACCCGGCCTTCGTTACGGGTACGGCGGGCCTTGATGCCCTGGCGGATCCAGACTTCTTCCTGGGCCAGGCGCTTGTCGAACAGCGCGTTGGCCGTTTCCTCGGCCGCCAGCTGCTGCTCCTTGTGCACCAGGAAGCTTGCATAGTCGCCGTTCCAGTCGATCAGGTTGCCGCGATCCAGTTCGAGGATGCGGGTGGCCAGGTTCTGCAGGAAGGAACGGTCGTGGGTGATGAACAGTACGGCGCCGTTGAAGCCCAGCAGGGCTTCTTCCAGCCAGGCGATGGCGCCGATGTCCAGATGGTTGGTGGGCTCGTCCAGCAGCAGCAGGTCGGGCTCGGCCACCAGGGCCTGGGCCAGCAGCACACGGCGGCGCCAGCCACCGGAAAGCTCGGCCAGGGTCTTGTCGGCCGGCAGCTGCAGGCGGCTCAGGGTGCTGTCCACCAGTTGCTGCAGGCGCCAGCCGTCGCGGGCCTCCAGTTCCTGCTGGACATGGGTGAGCTTGGCCAGATCTTCGTCGGTGTGGATGTTCTGACTGAGGTGGTGGTATTCGGCCAGCAGCGCGCCGACCCCGGCCAGCCCCTCGGCCACCACATCGAATACGCTACGGTCGTCGGCGCGCGGCAGTTCCTGCGGCAGTTCGCCGATTTTCAGAGCAGGAGCGCGCCAGATCTCGCCGTCATCGGAGAACTGGTCGCCCTTGACCAGGCGCAGCAGGCTGGATTTGCCGGTGCCGTTGCGGCCGATGATGCACACGCGCTCGCCCCGGGCAATCTGCCAGGACACCTTATCCAGCAGCGGCATGGCGCCGTAGGCAAGGGATACATCGGTGAACTTGAGCAGTGTCATGAAGGGGCCTCCTGAATCAGGGCGCGCATTCTACCCGACTTGCCGCACCGTCTCTCGGGCATTTTTTACCGCCGGTTTCCCTAACTGGCACAATGCTTTAACCGCCCCTGCCTAACGGCTAAGCTAGGCGCTATTCGATGCCCCGAAAGGGGCATTCATAACGATATATCTGCCCCGGAAGTGTCATGCGCGGTCGTCTGCTCAGCCTGTTCTCCTGTCTGCTCCTCTCCTCGGTCGGCCTGTATGCCGCCCAGGCCTCCGCGGCGTCCCTCGCCCAGCAGCGCCTGATGTACGACGAAGCCAAGCGCGCGCTGGCCAAGGGCGATACCGGCCCTTACCGGCGCTACGCCGACGATCTGCGCGACTATCCGCTGGAGCCCTACCTCGCCTACGACGAGCTGACCGCCCGTCTGAAATGGGCCAGCAACGACGAGATCGAGAAGTTCCTCGCCGAACATGGCGACCTGCCCCAGGCCGGCTGGATGAAGCTGCGCTGGTTGCGCTGGCAGGCCGAGCGTGGCGAATGGCAGACCTTCGCCAACTACTACGACCCCAAACTCAATTTCACCGAACTGGACTGCCTGTTCGGCCAGTACCAGCTCAAGCACGGCATGAAACAGGAAGGCTACGCCACCGCGGAGAAGCTCTGGCTGGTGGGCAAGTCCCAGCCCGAGGCCTGCGACGTGCTCTTCGGCATGTGGAGCGCCGACGGCAAGCTGACCGAGGAGCTGCGCTGGAAACGCGCCAAGTTGGCCGCCGAAGCGCGCAACTACGGCCTGGCCAACCACCTGGTGAAAGCCCTGCCGCACCTGGCCACCCAGGGCAAGCTGATGGTGGAAGCGGCGCAGAAGCCGCAGATACTGAGCCAGACCGCCCGCTTCACGCCCGCTGATCGACACATGGCCGACGCGGTGGGCCTCGGCCTGCGTCGCCTGGCCCGCCAGGACCCGGAAAAGGCCCTCAGCCTGCTGGATGTCTACGCCACCCGCCTGCCCTTCTCCAAGGAAGAAAAGGTCGCCATCGCCCGCGAGATCGGCCTGACCCTGGCCAAGCGCTTCGACTCCCGCGCCCTCAAGGTGATGACCCAGTACGACCCCGAGCTGCGTGACAACACCGTGAGCGAATGGCGCGCGCGCCTGCTGCTGCGCCTCGGCCAGTGGGACGACGCCTACCAGTTGACCAAGCGCATGCCCGAGGACCTGGCCAAGACCAACCGCTGGCGCTACTGGCAGGCACGCAGCCTGCAACTGGCCCAGCCGCAGAGCCAGCAGCCGACCCCGCTCTACCAGCCGGTGGCCCGCGAGCGTGACTTCTACGGCTTCCTCGCCGCCGACCGCATCGAGGCGCCCTACCAGTTGAACAACAAGCCGCTGGCCCTGGACCCCAAGGTGATCCAGAAGGTGCGCAACACCGCCGGCATCCGCCGCGCCCTGGAGTTCCACGACCGTGGCGAGATCGTCAACGGCCGCCGCGAGTGGTACCACGTCAGCCGCCTGTTCAACCGCGATGAAATGGTGGCCCAGGCCAAGCTGGCTTACGACCGCCAGTGGTACTTCCCGGCCATCCGCACCATCAGCCAGGCCCAGTACTGGGACGACCTGGACATCCGCTTCCCCATGGCCCACCGCTCGGCGCTGACCCAGCAGGCCAAGCTGCGCGGCCTGCATTCCAGCTGGGTGTTCGCCATTACCCGCCAGGAAAGCGCCTTCATGGCCGATGCCCGTTCCGGCGTCGGCGCCATGGGCCTGATGCAGCTGATGCCGGCCACCGCCAAGGAAACCGCGCGCAAGTTCGGCATTCCCCTGGCCTCGCCGCAGCAGGCGCTCAACCCCAACATCAACATCCAGCTGGGCGCCGCCTACCTGAGCCAGGTCCACGGCCAGTTCAACGGCAACCGCGTGCTCGCCTCGGCCGCCTACAACGCCGGCCCCGGCCGTGTGCGCCAGTGGCTGCGGGGCGCCAACCACCTGTCCTTCGACGTCTGGGTGGAAACCATTCCCTTCGACGAAACCCGCCAGTACGTGCAGAACGTGCTGTCCTACTCGGTGATCTACGGGCAGAAACTCAACGCCCCGCAGCCCCTGGTGGACTGGCACGAACGCTACTTCGACGATCAGTGAGCATGAAAAAAGGGCGCCCATCGGCGCCCTTTTTCATCGATTGCGGCACTTCCCATTAGCCAAAGTGCGCTGCATTCATCGCACGGATTCAATCCGTAGATACCATCTCTCCGATCAGATGCAACCGACCCTATCAGGTCGGTTGCGGCTGATAGGGTGTCTGCGTCTTGAGCACGCCATAGGCAATCTGCAACAGCTTGCGCATGGCGGCACCCAGGGCGCTCATCTTGGCTTTTCCCCGCGCCAGTAGACGTTGGTAAAGCGCTCTAACCGTGGGGTTGTACTGCTTGGCGACAATCGCGGCCATGTAGAGCTTGGCCCGCAGTCGAGGCTGCCCCGCCTTGGTCAAACGAGGTTTGCCCTTCACCGATGAGCCGGAGTCCCAAGGTCGTGGCACCAGGCCCGCAAAAGCCGCGCATTGTCGGGCAGTGCCAAAGTCGCGGCTGTGCAGAAACGCCAGCAGATGACGGGAGAGGACATCCCCGATGCCCTGGATGCTCTGCAGCAGCTGTCGGTTGCGTTTGAGCTGGTCGTGCCGGTCGATGTGATCGTCGATCTCTTGTTTCAGGCGCTCGGCTTCCTGGCGCAACGCACTGAGCATCGTATCGATGGAGGCCATTACGCTGAGGCTGGCCTGACTGACCTCGGCCTTTTCCCGCCGGTTCAGTTCGCGCTGAAGGTCCTCTTGCAGCGCCTCATAGCGCACGATCATCGCTTTCAGCTCGCGGATTTCCCGCGCTTCCGGCAACCAGCGCCGGGCCTTCTGGGTTGCGCCAAAACGGGCGAGCACCAGGCTGTCTTGTTTGTCCGTCTTACCACGAATGCCCTGGCTGCGCGCATAGTCGCGGACCTGCGCCGGGTTCAGGACAAAGACTTGAACGCCGCGCTCGTGCAGGTAATACGCCAAGGATTCGTGATAGACCCCGGTGGCCTCAAGGAACACCTTCAGTTCCCCGGCTGTGGCTCCGGTGTGCGTGCAACACCAATCAACCAACGCGGCGAAGTCGTCCACTTGATTGGTAAATACCTTGGTTTTGACCTTCAGACTTTCCGGGTCGCGTAGCCACAGACAGTCGAGCTTTTGCTTGCTGACATCGATTCCAATAACCGCCATCTCTCGATCCTTGCCTTGTTCATACAGCCTCACTCCGCTGGAGGGGCTTGGATACCATTCAGGAGTTGGAGAAGTGGGCCGGGAGCACAATCTACGAAACAGAGTCAGGCTCTCAGGATGGGAACGGCTTTCCCGGCCCTGGGCATCAAGGTAGCTAACCTCATTGCCCTGGAGAGATACAAGGATGGGTAGAGCCTGCGAAACCCATCGAATCGTGGCCGCATGGGTTTCGCTCCGCTCTACCCATCCTACGTCCCTCCCAATAGGCGTCGCGCCAGCTCGTAGGATGGGTTGAGCCTGCGATACCCATCGTTCGATGTGATGGGTATCGCTTCGCTCAACCCATCCTACGATTCGGTACGGTGAGCCCCCTCTCGGAGCCTGTGGCGCCCTACTCCAGCACCTCGACCGCCATCCCCACTTCCAGCACGCCGTTGCTGCGGTTGATCAGGTTCTGCCCGAAGTACACCTCGCCTTCGCGCTCGCGGTAGCCCTTGAGCGTGGTCAGCGGCTCGCGGTCGGCACTGCGCTCGCCGGTGGCCGGGTCGATGGTGGTGAGGATGCAGCGGCTGCAGCCTTTGGCCACGCTGAACTCGACGCCGCCGATGCGAATCCGCGTCCAGCCGTCCTCGGCGTAGGCCTCGCTCCCCTCCACCACCAGGTTCGGGCGGAAGCGCAGCATTTCCAGCGGCCGCCCCACCCGTGCGCTGAGGTCGTCCAGGGAAGCCTGGCCGATCAACAGCAGGGGAAAGCCGTCGGCGAAACCTACCTTCTCCTCGGGCAACAGGCTGCCCGGGATGTCCCGCGCGCGGTGCTCGGGCACCTGGACCAGGCGACAGGCCTTGCCGAGGAAACCGCTGAGCCACTGTGCCGCCTCGTCGCCGGCATCCGGGACGAACATCGGCGCACCCCAGACGAAGGTGCCACGCAGGTTGGCGTCCGGTTCCGGCAGCGGCACGTCGAGGTCCGGCAGGCCCTCGGCCTTCAGGCTGAGCCCGCCGGCCGCGTTCCACAGGGCCGACAGCTGGGACATCCGGGGAAACGCGCGCTGGGTCAGGAAACGGCCGTTCTCGGCGTCCACCAGCATCCAGCGTCGATCGCCCGCCAGGCCCAGGGCATCGACCTGGGCCTGCTGCAAGGGCTCGCCCTTGGCGGATTTCATCGGGAACCGGTAGAGGGACGACAGACGCAACATGGCAGCTCTTCCTGAGGGCGTTCGAACGAAGCCCTCCTTATACGCAGCCGGCGGGGTTCAGCTCAAGTTCATTGATCCCGCTTGAGGCGGTCGATCACCACGTCCACCAGCTTGTCGGGCTGGAACTTGGAGAGGAAGTTGTCGCAGCCGACCTTCTTCACCATGGCGTCGTTGAAGCTGCCGGACAGCGACGTGTGGAGCACCACGTAGAGATCGCGCAGACGCGGGTCGTTGCGGATTTCGGTGGTCAGCCGGTAGCCGTCCATCTCCGGCATTTCCGCGTCGGTGAAGATCATCAGGAGTTTCTCGGTCATGTCTTCGCCGCTGTCGGCCCAGGCCTTGAGCATGCGCAGCGCCTTCAGACCGTCACTGGCCACGTGCAGGCGCATGCCGAGCTGGGACAGGGTCTCGCGCAACTGGGTCAGGGCCACGGTGGAGTCGTCCACCAGCAGCACCTCGCGCCCCACCGCCATCTGCAGCAGCGGATTGTCCAGGCGATCGGCGGAAACCTTGGTGCTCATGGGCACGATCTCGGCCAGCACCTTCTCGACGTCGATGACTTCGACTATCTGCTCATCCACCTTGGTGATGGCGGTCAGGTAGTGCTGGCGGCCGGCGCCACCGGGCGGCGGCAGGATGGATTCCCAGTTGAGGTTGAGGATGCGATCCACCCCGCCCACCAGGAACGCCTGCACCGAACGGTTGTACTCGGTGACGATGATGGTGCTGCGCTCATCCGGCACCAGCGGACGCATGCCGATGGCCTGGGAGAGGTCGATCACCGGCAGGGTCTGGCCACGCAGGTTGACCACGCCGCAGACCACCGGGTGGCGCTGGGGGATGAGGGTCATCTTCGGCAGCTGCAGGACTTCCTGCACCTTGAACACGTTGATTGCGAAGAGCTGGCGACCGCTCAGGCGGAACATCAGGATTTCCAGCCGGTTTTCACCCACCAGTTGAGTGCGTTGATCGACGGTGTCGAGAATGCCGGCCATGGAACTTCCTCTGCTGCGAATGCGATGGTGGGCAGAACTGCCATGGCAGGTTGTCGGCTAGGCAGCGGAAAACTGAAGACATGGCACCGAGCCATCATGCCGCAGCCAATCCCATGACGCCAGCGCCCTGACGATCAATCCAACCGCAGCAGCGGAGACAGGTTCGGCAGATGCACTCGCAACGCTCCCGCCCGCGCGGTGATACGCAGGCGCACGGTTTCCAGCGGCTCACCGTCGAGGTTGAGGTCCAGCCCTTCCGGCGCCTCCACCTCGACCCAGGGCAGACGGGCGCTGACCGATACCGCCTCGAGCCCGAGGATGCCGCCGGACAGCAGCGTGGTCAGGGTGCCCACCACGTCCTGGGGCGCTGGAATGATGCAGAGGTCCAGCAGGCCATCGTCCACCACCGCCTGCGGGCACAAGGGATGGCCGCCACCGGCCTGGCGCCCGTTGCCGATGCCCAGGGCGAGAAACTCCCCTTCCCAGCTGAAATCCGGACCACGGAAGCGGCCGAAGGCCGAATGCACCTCGGGAAAGTGGGTCAGCCCGGTGAGGAAGTACGCGGCGCCGCCGAGGACCTTCTTCAGGTCCTCCGAGGTGTTGGCGGTGATCTTCGAGCCAAAGCCGCCGGTCGCCATATTGAGGAACAGATGGCCGTCGGCGTCACCCAGGTCGATGGCGCGCGGAGGCACCTCGAGCAGCGCCAGCGCGCCCATGGGATCCAGCGGCACGCCCGCGGCGCGGGCGAAGTCATTGGCCGTGCCCAGGGGCAGCAACGCGAGGCTGGCGTCGCTCCCCGCCAGGACCATGGCTTCGGCGACCTCGCGCAGGGTGCCGTCGCCACCGCCGGCGATCAGGGTCGGGTAGCCCGCCGCCAGCGCCTCGGCCACCAGCCGCCGGGCATCGCCGGCCTCCCAGGTGACTCGCACGGCCAGGTCCCAGCCTGCATCGCGGCGCACCTGGACCGCCTCGCGCACCTCATCGTTGCCGGCTTGCTTGGCATGCAGGATCAGCAAAGCCTTGCGCTCGTCCATGATCAGCTCCTTGGTTCGTCAATGGCCCGAGTATAGGACCGCACCGAACGGGAATCGGCGTCAGTGGCGTTCGGAAAGCCCATTATCACATCGAATTTATCGATATAAATCCTGGAAAAATTACGCTTTTACCTGGTTATATGATGATTGATCATGCGCCCCATTCCTCCCGGAGAACTCCCTCCGCGAGCTCACAGGAGACTCGAACATGATCGAAGTACGCCCCTTCGCCGAACTCGGTGGTGCCCACCACGGTTGGCTCAACGCCAAGCACCACTTCTCCTTCGCCAGCTACTACGACGCCCAACGCATGAACTGGGGCCAACTGCGCGTCTGGAACGATGACGAGATCGCCCCGCAGTCCGGCTTCCCGCCGCACCCGCACCAGGACATGGAGATCATCACCTACGTTCGCGAGGGTGCGATCACCCACCAGGACAACCTGGGCAACAAGGGCCGCACCGAGGCCGGCGACGTACAGGTCATGAGCGCGGGCACCGGCATCGCCCACAGCGAGTACAACCTGGAAGACGAAACCACCAAGATCTTCCAGATCTGGATCATGCCGACCCAGCACGGCGCAGCCCCCTCCTGGGGTGCCCGGCCCTTCCCCAAGGGCGAGCGCGCCGGCAGCTTCGTGACCCTGGCCAGCGGCATCGATGACGGCGGCGACGCACTGAGCATCCGCGCCAACGCGCGCCTCGCCGCCGCCACCCTGAAGGCCGGCCAGAGCGCCGAGTACCGCCTGGAGAAGGGCCGCAAGGCCTACCTGGTGGCCGCCAAGGGCAGCTACGAGGTGAACGGCATCAAAGCCCAGGCCCGCGATGGCGTGGCGGTGCGCGATGTCGAGGTACTGAGCTTCACCGCCAGCGAGGACAGCGAAATCGTCCTGGTGGATGTGGCCTGACATCGCCCTGTGGGGGCCCGGATCGGTCCACCATCCGAGGCCCTGCCTTGCACCGCTGGTGGATGGAAAGCAACGTAGGATGGGTTGAGCCTGCGATACCCATGCTGTCCGTGGCAGAGCTGATGGGTATCGCTTCGCTCAAGCGGAACGCCGCCCGCCACATCCTACGAGTTTCATCCTGACAGCCGGGCAGCTCAAGCGTTACAAGCAGAGCCGATGACTCATCACCACGTCCTAAGGACGTGGCTTCCCAAGTTCAAATGAATTCGCTCCTGCAACCCTTAACGCCGGGTAACCGGTGATCTCGCGGATCTTTCGATACAGCGGCCGCAGCTGCTTGTACATGCCCTGGTAGACCTCCCGGTACAGCCGCTCGTAGGTGCGCTGCGCCTGGGGATCGGGCTGGAACACCTGCCCCACCCGGGTCATGGCGCGAATCGCCGTGGGGAAGTCCGGGTGCAATCCCAAGCCCACCGCGCAGTCGATGGCGGCCCCCAGGCCAGAGGTCTCGTACACATGGGGACGCTCGGCCGGCAGGCCGAAGATATCGGCGGTCAGCTGCATGGCGGCATCGCTCTGGGAGCCGCCGCCCGACACCCGCAGGCGCGTGATGGCGGTGCCGGAGCGCTTCTCGATGCGCTCCTTGCCCTGGCGCAGGGCATAGGCCAGGCCTTCGAGGATGGCGCGATAGATGTGCGCCCGCGTGTGCACGTCACCGAAACCGATGATCGAGCCCTTGGCCTCCAGCCCCGGCTCGCGGATGCCCGGCGACCAGTACGGCTGCAGCATCAACCCCATGGAGCCGGGCGGCACGCCGTTGACCAGTTCGTCGAACAGCGCCTCCGGCTCCACCCCCAGTTCCTTGGCCCGCTGCATTTCCCGCAGGCCGAACTCCTGCTTGAACCAGCTGACCATCCAGAAGCCCCGGTAGATCATCACCTCGGTATTGAAGTGATCGGGTATCGCCGCCGGATAAGGCGGGATCAGCGGGATGGTTTCCAGGTACTTGTGGCGGGTGGTGTTGATGGTGGCGGTGGTGCCATAGGACAGGCAGGCCACGCTCGGCTCCACGCCGCCGGCGCCGATCACTTCGCAGGCCTTGTCGGCCCCCGCCGCGATCAGCGGCAGCCCCTCGGGAATGCCGGTATGGCGGCTGGCTTCGGCGCTGATGCGGCCCAGTCGCTCACCCGGCTTGAACAGCTCCGGCAATTGTTCGCGACGTACCGGCATGGACTGCCACTTCCAGTCCCGTGGCGCGGCCCATTGCAGGCGCTTGTAGTCAAACGGCAGATAGGCCACCTGGCAGGCCACCGAATCGACGAACTGGCCACACAACCGGTGGCTGAGAAAGCCCGACAGCAACAGCACCTTGTGGGTCTGCGACCAGATCTCGGGCTGCTGTTGCGCCACCCAATTGACCTCGGCCTGGGCGCGGAAGTGATCCACCGTGCCTTCCAGGCCGGTTGCCCGGAACAGCCACCCCCAGGGCCCCTTGAGTCGACCCTCGACCTCGGCCTGGCGCTGGTCGAGCCAGAGGATCGCCGGACGCAGCGGCTTACCCTGCTCGTCAACGTTGATCACCGTGCCGCGCTGGGTGGTCAGGGAGACGCCTCGGATCAGGCTGCGATCGATGTCCACCGACTCCCAGAGCAACCGACAGGCTTCGCCCAGGCTGGCCCAGTAGTACTCGGGGTCCTGCTCGGCCCAGCCTGGCTGGCGCGAGTAGTAGGCCTCGAGGGGCACCTTGCCCTTGCCCAGCAGATTGCCCTCCAGGTCGAACAGCAGCGCGCGCACGCTCTGGGTTCCGTTGTCGATGGCCAGCAGGTAGTTCTTCTCGCTCACGATGGGTCCTTGTTCTTGTTATTCGGGCAGGCTGTAGCTCTTCCGCCAGAGCGCCAGGTAGTCGGCCTCTTCCCGCACCCAGCGTGGGTCGTCCCAACCCAGCAGCGGCTGGCACAGCGTGCGGATGCGTGGCAGCTCCGCGCGCGCGCCTTCGGGCAGCAGCAGGCCGAGACGGGTACGGCGCAGCAACAGGTCGTCCAGGTGCAGCACCAGCTCGCCCTCCGCCGCCCAGGCCAGTTCGGCCCAGAGCGTGTCGGTGGTACCAACGCGCTCACTGCCCAACTCGCCGACCCAACGGGCCAGCTCCGCCACGGCTCGACCATGGCGTCCCAGCAGGCGCAGGCGCTGGGTCGGCGACAAGGCCGGTAATGCCGACGCGGCGCAGGGCTGGAACACCGGGCCATCGCCCTCCGCCAGATGTCGACCGGCAAAGCTCGCGCAGGCCCGCAACACCTCCAGCGCCAGCAGGCGGAAGGTGGTCAGCTTGCCGCCGGCCAGGGTGACGCAACCGGGCTCGACCCAGAGCACGTGCTCGCGTTTCTCGTCCGAAGGCTTGAGGCGCGCCTCACCTTCGCTCACCACCGGCCGTACCCCGGCCCAGCTGGAGAGCAGATCGGCGCGGCCGATACCCGCCGCCGGGAACTGCAGGGCGCAGGCCTGGAGCAGGTAGTCCACCTCCGCCGCACTGATGCGTGCGTCGTCATCCAGGCCGTCTGCGTGGTCGAGGTCGGTGGTGCCGATCACCGTCGCGCCTTCCCAAGGGAAGACGAATACCGGTCGCCCATCGGCCGGGTGCATGAAGCTGATGGCGTGGGCCAGCGGCAGCCGCCAGCCTGGCAGCAGCAAATGGCTGCCACGCAGCGGGCGGATATGTTCCGCGCCCTGTGCCGTGCGCAGGCGATCGGCCCAGGCGCCGGTTGCCACGGCCAGGGTACGGGCGCGGAAGCTGAAACGCTTGCCGCTTTCCAGGTCCTCGGCCTCAAGGCCGGTCACCCTGCCCTGCTCCCGCTGCAAGGTCGTCACGCGCATGCCGTTGAGCGCTTCACCGCCTTCGCCGCGCGCCTCGCCCAGCACCCGCATGACCAGCCGGGCGTCGTCGGTCACCGCATCGAAGAAACGGGTGCCGCCCAGCAGGCCCTCTTCGCCGAGGCCGGGCACCAGGTAACGCAGTTGCTGCAAGGGGTAGTAGAGATGGTTGCGGCGCCCGGCCAACGCGTCATAGACCGCCAGCAGGCCGCCGAATACCCGTGGCCCGGGGAAGCCGCCACGGTGCGGCATAACGAAGCTCAGGGGCTCCACCAATCCCGGCGCCTCGGCCAGCAGGCGCTGGCGCTCGCGCACCGAGGCGCGGGTCAGGCCGAACTGGCCCTTGGCGATGTAGCGCAGGCCGCCATGGACCATCTTCGAGGAACGGCTCGACGTGCCCCAGGCGAAATCCCGCTGCTCCAGCAGCAGGCATTTCCAGCCTTGGCGCGCGGCCTCCCGCAGGATGCCGGCGCCGCAGATGCCGCCGCCCACCACTATCAGGTCCCACTCTTGGCGGGCCAGTTCCGGCAGCGCGACGCGGCGCCATTCGGCGTTCCAGGCGCCCATGTTCAATCCTCGAGCAACACGCCGGGGGCGAGACGTCCCTCGGGGTCGAAGTGTTGCGCCAGGCTGCGCAAGGCGGCCATGCCCAGCGGGCCCTTCTCCACCGGCAGCCAGGGCGCATGGTCGCGGCCGACGCCATGCTGGTGGCTGATGGTGCCGCGATTCTGCGCTATCACCTCGCTGGCCACGCGCTTGAGCCTGCTCCAGCGCTCCAGGGCCGCCTCAAAGCTGCCGCCGGGGCGGTAGACGTAGGTGGTGTAGATGCTCGATCCCTCGCCGTAGACGTGGGACAGGTGGGTGAACACATGGACCTGTTCGCCGTCCTCTTCAAGACCGCTGCGCAGACTGGCCTCGATCTTGCCCAGCAGGCTGTCGACATTGACCCAGTCGGTGGCGGTTTCCAGGGTGTCCACCACGTAGCCGGCGCTCCACAAGGCGTGGCGCAGGTAGGGGAAGCGGAAGCGGTTGTGCTCCCACTTCTTGCCCAGCAAGGTGCCGGTGAACACGCCACCGAAGCCCTTCAGCAGGCGCCTGGCCTGTTTCAGCGAGGCGGCGTTCTGCATCCGGCTGCCGGTGACGCCGAAGGTCAGCATGCACTTGCCAGCCCCCCGCGCCGCGCAGGGCCAGGTACTTTTCCAGCAGGGCGATCTGCCCCGGATGGCCGGCCAGGGCCAGCTGGGTTTCCGTTTCGATGGCATTGGACAGGCGCAGCATGGACAGCGGCACCCGGGCCTGGGCCAGGTGGCGAATACCCGACAACGCCTGCTCCCAGCTGGGCAGGAACACCGCGTAGAAGGACTCCTGCTCGGCCAGCCGGCTGACCCGCACCCGCACCTCGGAAATCACCCCGAAACGCCCCTCCGAGCCCAGCACCAGCTCGCGCAGGTCCGGCCCCGCCGCCGAGGCCGGGAAGGTGGGCAGCTCCATGGGGCCGGCGAAGGTTTCCAGGGTGCCGCCGGCGAACAGCTGCTCGATGCGCCCGTAGCGCAGGGACTGCTGGCCGCTGGAACGGCTGGCGACCCAGCCGCCGAGGGTGGACAGCTCCCAGGACTGCGGAAAATGGCCCAGGGTGTAGCCACGGGCGCGCAGCTGGCTTTCCACCTGCGGACCGCTGGCGCCGGGGCCGAAGGTGGCGATCAGGCTGTCCTCGTCCAGCTCCAGCAAGCGGTTCATGTGCGCGAGGGAGAGCGTCAGCACCGGTCGCTCGCCGGCCTGGGGGTTGATATGCCCGGCTACCGAGGTGCCGCCGCCGTAGGGAATCAGCACCAGGTCGCGCTCGGCGGCCAGGGCCAGCAACTGGCGGATCTGCTCCGGGGTTTCCGGGAAGGCCACCCCATCGGGGAACTGGCCGAAGTCGCCTTCGCGCATGGCCAGCCAATCCGGCAGGCTCTGGCCACGGGCGTGACGCACACGGGTTTCGGCGTCCAGGCTGATCAGCGGATGCGCCGCCAGGCGCGAGGCCGGTACGCGCGCCAGCACCTGCTCCAGGCTGGCGTCGGGCAGGGGCTGGCCCGCTCCGATGCGCCCGGCGAGGAAAGCCGCTCCATTGGCCGGCAACTCCACCACGGTTGCCTCATCGCCCCAGCCATTCCAGCGTCGCATGCCGTTCTCCTTGTTCGGGTTGTTTCGGAGGATTTCGATGGCTGCCTATACTAGCCAGCCGCCCGAAGGCGTCACTGTCGAATCGGGACAGCGGCCATCGCCAATCAGGACATAACAAGAAAACGCATGCACGCACTCGGCTATACCTCGGTTCCCGCCCTGCTCAAGTACCTGCGCCACGCCGAACAGCTCGGCCTCGACCAGGCGACCACCCTCATGGCCGCCGGCATCCGCCCGGAAGACCTGGCGGACAACGGCCGACGCCTCCCCAGTGAAGTCCATGAGCGGCTGCTGGCCCACCTGATCCGCGAGTCCGGCGACCGATTGTTCGGCCTGCACGCGGCGCGCTACGTGCAGCCCGGCTCCTGGAGCGTGCTCGGCTACATCACCATGAACTGCGCCACGCTCGGCGAGGCCATGAGCCGCATCGCCCCCTACGAGAAACTGGTGGGCGACATGGGCGTGAGCCGCGTGGAGGCCGAGGGCGACGCTGTACGGATGATCTGGAGCTGCCGCCACCAGGACCTGGCCATCCGCCGGCACATGGTGGAGAACGTGCTCGCGTCCTGGCTGCTCTACGCGCGCTGGATCGCCGACACGCAGCTATCGCCACGGGAGGTCTGGTTCGAGCACCCCCAGCCCAACGCCACCGGCATCGAGGACTACGAGCAGGTGTTCGGTTGCCCGGTGCGCTTCGAGCAGCCCTGCAATGCGCTGCTGGTGCCCATGGACTACCTGTCGATTCCCCTGCGCCAGGCGGATGCCAATCTCCTGCGCACCCTGGAGGAACACGCCCTGGCGCTGATGGCCGGGCTGGACGATGACGAGCCGCTGCCGCAGCGGGTGAAGAACGCCCTGCGCCTGCTGCTCAAGGACGGCCTGCCGCGCAAGGAGCGAGTGGCGGAGAAATTCCACATGACGGTGCGCACCCTGCAGCGCCACCTGCAACAAGCCGGCACCAGCTACCAGCAGATACTCGACGAACTGCGCCAGGAACTCGCCGAGCACTACCTGTTGCGCAGCGACCTGCCGATCCAGGACATCGCCACCTACCTGGGTTTCACCGAGTCCCGCTCCTTCCACCGCAGCTTCAAGGCATGGACCGGGCAGACGCCGGGGGAGTTTCGCGAGGCGAAGCGCCAGGGCTGAAACCCGGTAGGGGCGATTTCAATCGCCAAGCAGGACGCAGTCCTGCCCCGCGACTCCCGGAGGGCAGTTGCGCCGCCCTTGGCGAATGAATTCGCCCCTACAAGAAGGCAGCGCCGATCAGGCCTGCAACTCGCTCAGCGGAATGAAGCGCAAGGTATCGCCCTCGGCCAGGGTCGTGCCTTCCAGCACCTCCACCAGCCCCTCGGCCCAGGCCGCGCTGCGCAGCACACCGGAACTCTGGTTCGGGTAGATCACCGCACGGCCATTCTCCAGCCGTGCCCGCAGGTACTCGCGGCGATTGCCGGGTTTGCGCCAGGTGAAACCGGCGGGTACGGCGAAGCCCAGAGGCTGTACCTCTTCCACCCCCAGACGACGCAGCAGGTAGGGTCGCGCCAACAGGCCGAAGGTCACCAGGGTGGAGGCCGGATTGCCCGGTAGCCCGATCACCGGCACGCCGCGGAAATGCCCGAAGGTCAGCGGCTTGCCCGGCTTGATCGCCAACTTCCACAGGGCCAGCTCGCCTTCCTCGCGCAGGGCCACGCCGAGGAAATCGGCCTCGCCCACGGACACGCCGCCGGTGGAGAGGATCAGGTCCACGTCCGCCAGCTCGGCCAGGGCCTTGCGGGTCAGCTCCAGGTCGTCGGCGAGGATGCCGGCATCCAGCACCGCGCAGCCCAGGCGCTTCAGCCAGGCGATCAGCAGGCTGCGATTACTGTTGTAGATCTGCCCCGGCCCCAATGGCTGGCCAGGCGGCACCAGCTCGTCGCCGGTGGAAATCACCGCCACCACGGGACGGCGGCGCACCACCAGCTCGGCGGCTCCCAGGGAGGCGCACAGGCCCATCTCGATGGGTCCCAGGCGGGTACCGGCGGGCAACACGGTTTCACCCGTGCGGGTTTCCTGGCCACGGGGCCGTACGTTCTGCCCGGTCTTCAGGGGTTCGAGGAAGCGCACCCGGCCATCGGCCAGGACCTCGGCGTTCTCCTGCATTTCCACCAGGTCCGCACCCGCCGGCAGCGGCGCGCCGGTGAAGATGCGCGCACAGGTGCCCGGCTGCAGCGGCTGCGGCGCACTGCCGGCGAGGACCCGCTGGCTCACCGGCAGCGGCTCGCCTTGCCAATCGGCCAGGCACAGGGCGTAGCCGTCCATGGCGCTGTTGTCCCAGGGCGGCAGGTCGAGCCCGGCCACCAACGGCTCGGCCAGCACGCGGCCATCAGCCTCGGCCAGGGCCACGCGTTCGCAAGTGCTGATCGGGGCGCCTTCGGCCAGCGCCAAAAGGCGCGCCAGGGCGTCTTCCACCGGCATCAGGCCGGGGTGATCGCACCTACTCATCCGCGGCTCTCGCAGGCATTGGCCTGGGTCAGGTGCGGTACGAAGTTGCAGGGGCGATGGCGATTGTCCAGCTGCTCGGCGAGGATGCCGTCCCAGGCGGTACGGCAGGCATTGGTGGAGCCCGGCAGGCAGCACACCAGGGTGCCGTTGGACAGGCCGGCCAGGGCACGGGACTGCATGGTGGAGGTGCCGATATCGGTCACGGATATCTGCCGGAAGTATTCGCCGAAGCCATCCACCTGCTTGTCCAGCAGGCAGGCCACCGCTTCGGGGGTGCTGTCGCGGCCGGTGAAGCCGGTGCCGCCGGTGATCAGCACCACCTGCACCTGGTCGTCGGCGATCCAGGTGGCCACCTGGGCGCGGATCTTGTACAGGTCGTCCTTCAGCAGCACCCGCGCGATCAGGGAGTGGCCGGCGGAGGTAAGGCGATCGACGAAGAGCTGGCCGGACGTATCGGTCTCCAGGCTGCGGGTATCACTGACGGTAAGAACGGCGATATTGAGCGGCACGAACACCGCCTCGGCCTTGTGACTCATGGCAGGCTTCCAGTTGTAGGAGTGAATGCCCGGTGTTATATCACAGCGCCGCCCCGGAGACTCCGACATGACCGCCACAGCCCAGCCGCCCTGCTCTGTCCTGCTGCTTTCGGGCGGTCGTGGCCAGCGCCTGGGGGGGCGTGACAAGGGTCTGGTGGACTGGCACGGCCGGCCGCTGATCGCCTGGCTGCACGACCGGGTGCGTTCGCGCACCGACGACCTGATCATTTCCTGCAATCGCAACGACGACCGCTACGCCGCCTGGTCCGACCAACTGGTGCACGACGACAGTCCCGACTACCCCGGACCACTGGCCGGCATCCGCGCCGGCCTGGCGGTGGCCCGACACGAACAGGTGCTGGTCCTGCCCTGCGACGCCCCGCAGGTGGATGACGCGCTGATCGACAGCTTGCTCGCCGCCACCTGCGAGCGGCCGGTGATGGTCCGCCAGGGCGCGTTCTGGGAGCCGCTGTTCTGCGTCCTGCCCCGCGCGGTTCTGCCGGCCCTGGACGCCGGTTGGCAGGCCGGAGAACGCAGCCCGCAACGCATCCTCCGCCAGCTCGACCCCGTCGCCCTGACCTGCCCAGAGGGCGATCCACGGCTGGCCAACCTGAACACGCCGGAGCTGCTCGAAGGCACCCGACACGGGCATTGAGGCATTTCCTTGAACTTTGCCGGCCCCTGCATCGTCAGAACGTTCGTACGACTAGCGTAATCATCAAGGAGATGACGATGAATCAGCGGATAGCCCCCGCCTTCCTGCTCGCACTGGGTCTTTTCACCCTCGCCGGCTGCTCGACCCCCACCGTGCTCACCCTCAATGACGGGCGTGAACTCCAGGCCGTGGACACCCCCGAATACGACGATGACTCGGGCTTCTACGAGTTCGAGCAACTGGATGGAAACCGCGCCAAGGTGAACAAGGATCAGATCCGCTCCATCAAGGAACTCTGATTCCCGCGGCCCGCTCCTGCATGCGCAGCGACGCGGGCCTTTGCCATCCTCCGGCAACCCCGCGCCATTCGCAGCCTCCCGCGCTCCACTCGGTTCCCGCACAACGCCCGTTAAAAAATTTTCAGCTAACCCCTTGTAGGCCAAAAGTTTTTCTGTAGAATGCGCGCCACACAACGGAGCGTAGCGCAGCTTGGTAGCGCGTCTCGTTCGGGACGAGAAGGTCGCTGGTTCGAATCCAGTCGCTCCGACCAAATCCCGAAAAACCCGCCTAAATGGCGGGTTTTTTATTGCCTGGGATTTTTCCCAAGCGCACGTAGGCCTACTTTGGCTCTTGCGAATCGCCGGCTTGTTCCTTGGTTCGCGCAGCTGCCGGACGGTCCGGCCTTGGCTTGCTCATCTCTTCCCCCATTTCCTCGCCGAAAATTTCACCCAGCACTTCGCCGGCGGGGCGCGCACGGGCGAAGTCTTCCGCTCGCCACTCGGGATTTTCGTTGTCGATCCGCTCGGGATCATGTCGTTTGCCCATGGCGTTTCATCCTGTGGTCATGAGTCAGGGCACCGGCTTGCCAGCCCCTCCCCCTCATCTTATAGTCCGCCCGCCACGGTCAATCCCGTGGCCGACCTTGGCCGGTCGAGAATCTCTAGGCGCACAGGCGCCCACATGACCATTGCAGGCGCTTTTTTGTGCCTGCAACGCTTTGTCATGGCAGCTGTGCGCGGGACACCTTCGGGTGTGCCGGGTGCCTAGAGTCCCGGTCGGCCAACCCGCGTGCAGCTGTCACCCAAATTCGCTTGGCCGCGAACGGTGACAGCTCCAACCACTCTGGGAGCTTCACCATGGACGATTCCCGCTTCATTCCCCTTTCCGAAAATGCCATCCAGGCGCCCGTGCTGCTGCTCGATGCAGGCGCGGCCTACCACGACCTGCAGGATTGCGCCGAACAGCGCCTGCACGCCGCCAAAAGCCTGCTGCTCAGCTTTACCTGCATGCGGATCGATATCGCCGAAAGCCGCGATCTGGTGAGTGTGGCCAATGCCGCCCACCTGCTGCTGGCGGACGCCAGCGACCTGCTCGCCGCCGCGCGCAAGGCGGCGCTCAGGCAATCAAGGTAAAAGGCTCAGCTGGAAAGAAAGGCCGCCACGGCACTGGCATCGAAGGGCCAGCCCAGCTCGCCGCCGGTGTCGCAGCGGCGCAGCACCGGGATGCGTAGGCCATAGACTTCGACCCACTCCTCGGACTCGGCGATGTCCACCAGTTCCACCAACAAGCCGCGCTCGACGAAGGGCATGAGCACGCCTTCGGCCACTTCGCACAGGTGGCAGCCGAGGGTGCCGAAGAGTTGGCATTCAGGAAGCATGGCGAGGCGCCTCAAGGGTCAGCGAGGCGCGAATTCTAGCACGCGGTCAGGCCTTGGTGGATTGGTCCTGGGCCTTGTCCAGCAAGGGCTGCAGGCCATCGAGCAGGCGCCCGTTGAAGGCATCCGCCTTGGCCAGCTGGGCCGGGTCGAAGCGCTCGTCGAGGGCGAAGCCGCCCTTGAGCAGTTGCTCCAGGGTGCCACGGCCGTTCTCCGCCAGTTCGCTGGCGCTGCGCAGGGCGTCCAGCAGGCTGTTGGCGTAGTCCTTGAGGCTGCCGTTGACCGCACTGGCCGCCTGGCCGCCCTGCTGCGCAACGGCACCATAGGCGTCGGTGGCCTGGCTCACCTTGGTCTGGGTCAGGTGCAGGGACATGGATGCCAGTTGCTCGCCGTCCATGTCCAGGGCCAGGGCGCGATCGAAGGCGCCGGCCAGGTCGCCGGAGTAGAACTTGCTGGAGATGTCCTGGACCTGGCCGAGCAGGTCGCGGAGAGCGGCCTTCTCCTCGTCGTCCAACTCCCCTTCCACGTCGATCTGCCAGGCGCCGATCTGCAGGCTGGAAGACTGGCTGCTGGCCGACACCACCGAATTCGTGCCGTCACTGGCCGCCGTCACGCTGCTGCGCGAAAAGGACGCCGATGCCTGGGCGACGGATATGCGCAGCTTGTCGCCGTCGCGGGTTTTCACTTCCAGGTCGAAGGTTTGCGCCTGGGCGGCGAAGCGCTCGCTGTATCCGGCGACCGCCGCGACGCCGCCCGGCTGGCTGGGCTGCGCCGGCTGGGTGTAGGTTTTCTGCAGTTGGTCCAGGCCGTCCTGGATGCGGCCGAAGGTGTCGTCGATGTCGTCGGCCACCTTGCCGCCGAGCACGCCGAAGCCATCGAGTATCTTGCGCGCGTCGTCGAAGCCCTTCTGGATGCCGGCGCGGGCCTGGTCCAGCAGCCCCTGCAACTTGGTCGGGTCAGCGCCGTTGGCCGCCTCGCTGCGCAGTCGCTGGTCAATGAAACCGAGCACGCGGTCGGCGACCTTTTCCGGGCTGTAGTCGGATGCCTTGCCACTGAGCGCGCCGGGCTCCAGGCCAAGACGCTCGCCAAGGCGGCCGGCCAGGGTCTCCTGGGCATCCGCCTGCTTGCGCGCAGCGGCTGCAGCCTGCCCGGGGAAAATCGAGCGTTGGGGGGAGGAAGCGAGAGAGGCCAGGGCATTCATGTCGGGGCATCCGAAGTCGTCGGTGTCCCCGGCTTGGCGGCCGCAGGCCGAAAAACTTGAGTGATGCCCCGACCAATGGAGCGGTTTTCAGACTCCTGCGGCGCGCAGCAACTGCTCGGCGGCGTCCCGGGCGTCCAGCGCCTGGTCGGCCGGCCCCTCGATATGGGCCATGCTCACCGCCCCTTCCATCAGGTACTGCAGCTGGCGCGCCAGGCGCTCGGGCTGTACCACCCCCAGGCGCTCCAGGGCACCCCGGAAGTAATCCTGGGTGGCGGCCTTGTAGCTCGCGGCCAATTGATGCACCGGGTGGTCGCGTCGATGGAACTCGGCCGCCGCGTTGATGAAGGCGCAACCGCAGAACTCGTCCTGGCGGAGCCATTCGTCCAGGCCGTCGAACACCCGCAGGATGGCGTCCCGTGGCGGCAGTTCCGCGAAGGCCCGGGCCATGCGCTCGGCCGCGGGCGCGAAGCGCGATTCCAGGGCGGCGATGATCAGCTCGTCCTTGGACTTGAAGTGGTTGTACAGGGTCATCTTGGCCACGCCCGACTCCGCGAGGATGCGGTCGATGCCGGTGGCGTGAAAACCGTCGCGATAGAAGAGCGCGAGGGCTGTGCTGACCAGTTGTTCGCGTTTGCTCGATGCCATTGCAGCCTCCTGAACCGCCGCATTATGCGCATCCGCCCTTGCCGGCTCAAACCGCTGTCGCGGCGGTGCAACAGTCGCGCTTGAAATATACAGACAGGTCTGTCTACCATCCAGCGCCACTACCAACAACCGCGAGGGACTCGCCATGCAGCTCCATGACTTCTACCTTTCCGGCAATTGCTACAAGGTCCGCCTGTTTCTCGGGCTGATCGGCCAGCACGCCGAGTTGCTGACCCTGGACCTGCCCAACGGCGCGCAAAAGCGTCCCGAGTTCCTCGCACTCAATCCCCTTGGGCAAGTACCGCTGCTGGTGGACGACGGCCAACCGCTGGCCGACTCCCAGGCCATCCTGGTCTACCTGGCGCGACGCTATGCGGATGAGCACTGGTTCCCGCTGGATGCCCTGTCCCAAGGCCAGATCGCCGGCTGGCTGAGCCTGGCCGCCAACGAGATCCACAACGGCGTGGCCAAGGCGCGGATTGGCCTGAAATTCGGCCGCCCGGTGGACCTGGAGGACGCCCAGGCCCGCGGTCGCCAGGTACTGGAGCTGGTGAACGCGCACCTGGCCGGGCGCGACTGGCTGGTGGGCGAGCGGCCGAGCATCGCCGACGTGGCGGTCTACCCCTACCTGGCGCTGGCTAACGAAGGCGGCCTGGACCTGGCGCCCTACCCTGAATTGCACAGCTGGTTCGCGCGCATCCGCGCCCTGCCCGGCTACCTCGACCTACCCTGAGGACATCGACCCCATGCGCCTGCGTTCGTATTTGTTATCGCTCCTGCTCGCCGCCAACTGCCTGAGCGCCCAGGCCGAAGGCCTGCGCTTCGCCCTGGTGAAAACCGCCGAAACCGAAACCCTGGACGCCTTCACCGTGGAAGGCGGCAACTGGACCGAGAAGGTCAAGGCCAATCACGTGGCGGTGTTGATCCAGCACCACGCCGCCACCCTGCTGTTCGACACCGGCCTCGGCCGCCAGGTGGACAGCCAGTTCGGCAACGAGATGCCCTGGTGGGACAAACCGCTGATGCAGTACGGCGCGGTGACCCCGGCCCGCGACCAGCTGGATCGCGACGGCATCCGTGTCGACCGCATCCTCCTCAGCCATGTCCATTGGGACCATGCCTCGGCCTTGGCGGACTTCCCAGAAGTACCGGTGTGGGCGCCCTACGAGGAAATCGAGTTCAGCGAGATCGCCACGCCGCCGGCGCTGCTGCCCAGCCAGTTCGCCCACGGAGTGAATTGGCGGCCCTTCACCTTCCTGCCCGTCCCTTTCATGGGCTTTGAGGAAAGCCTCGACCTGTTCGGCGACCGCAGCCTGGTGCTGGTGCCGCTCAGTGGCCACACCCCGGGTTCGCTGGGGTTGTTCCTGACCCTGGCCGACGGGCGGCGGTTCTTCTTCACCGGCGATGCCAGCTGGCGCCTGGAAGGTTTCACCGGGCCGAAGGAGAAGTTCTGGGTCAGCCGCAAGCTGGTGGACAACGACCGTGAAGCCACGCGGGCTCAGCTGCAGAAGGTTCACGACCTGCTGCAGAAGGAAACCGCGCTCATCGTGGTGCCCGCCCACGACGCCAAGGTCCAGGACCAGCTGGGTTACTACCCGCAGTGGGTCCAGTGAGCTGCCGACCATCGTCTAACTGCAAAAAATGTAACGAAATGCTTTAGTCAACTTGTTGTAACAGGACGACCCGACCGACCTGCAACCCAACGAGGAGACAATAACAATGAGCAAGACCTCGCTTGCGCAAGCCGTGGCCCTGGCCACGCTCGGCGCCAGTATCACCGTACCGGGCATCGCCCAGGCTGAATTCATCAAGGACAGCAAGGGCAGCCTGGAACTGCGCAACTTCTACTTCAATCGCGACTTCCGCCAGGACAATGCCTCGCAGTCCAAGGCCGAAGAATGGGCCCAGGGCTTCCTCCTGCGTTATGAGTCCGGCTTCACCGAAGGCACCGTCGGCGTGGGCGTCGACGCCATCGGCCTGCTCGGCGTCAAGCTCGACTCCAGCCCCGACCGCAGCGGCACCGGCCTGCTCAAGCGCGACCGCGAAACCGGCCGCGCCCAGGACGAATACGGCGAACTCGGCGCCACCGTCAAACTGCGCGCCTCCAAGAGCGTGCTCAAGGTCGGCACCCTGATGCCCAAGCTGCCGGTGGTCCAGTACAACGACTCGCGCCTGCTGCCGCAGACCTTCCAGGGCGGCCACCTGAACTCCATGGAAATCGACGGCCTGACCTTCGATGCCGGCCGCCTCAACCGGGTCAACCAGCGTGACTCCTCCGACAACGAGGCCATGACGGTCACCACCGGTGCCGCCCGCGCCATCACCTTCCGTCCCGGCACCACCAGCGACGAGTTCAACTTCGGCGGCGCCAGCTACAAGTGGAACGACAGCCTCACCACCGCCTACCACTACGGCGAGCTGGATGACTTCTACAAGCAGCACTACCTCAGCGTCGTTCACGTGCTGCCGCTGGGCGACAAGCAGTCCCTCAAGAGCGATATCCGCTACGCCCGCTCCACCGACGACGGCACCAGCAACGTCGACAACAATGCCTTCGGCGCCATGTTCACCTACGCCCTCGGCGGCCACGCCTTCGGCCTCGCCTACCAGAACATGAGCGGCGACACCGGCTTCGCCTACATCAACGGGACCGACCCCTTCCTGGTCAACTACGTGCAGATCGGCGACTTCGCCAACAAGGACGAAAAATCCTGGCAGGCCCGCTACGACTACAACTTCGCCGACATCGGCATCCCCGGCCTGACCTTCATGACCCGCTACCTGTCCGGCGACAACATCGACCTGGGCGCCGGTCGTTCCGATGGCAAGGAATGGGAACGCAACATGGACATCGCCTACGTCGTCCAGGAAGGCCCGCTGAAGAACTTCGGCGTCAAATGGCGCAACGCCACGGTACGTTCCACCAACTTCGGCAACGACCTCGACGAGAACCGCCTGATCCTCAGCTACGTGATGCCGCTCTGGTAATTCACCCCGCCATGAAAAAGCCCGCCGATCGGCGGGCTTTTTCATGAAGCCGGCAGCATCAGTCCTGGGACGTGGCGCCGATCTTGTGGATGGACAGGTCCGCGCCGTAGTACTCCTCTTCCTGGCTCAAGCGGATGCCCATGGTGGCTTTCAGCAGGCCGTAGACCACGAAGCCACCGACCAGGGCCACCAGCACGCCCAGCGCGGTGCCGATCAGCTGGCTCACCAGGCTGACCCCGCCCAGGCCACCCAGGGCCTCCTGGCCGAAGATGCCACAGGCGATGCCGCCCCAGACCCCGCACAGGCCGTGCAACGGCCAGACACCGAGGACATCGTCGATCTTCCATTTCACCTGGGCCGCGGTGAACGCCCAGACGAACAGGCAGCCCGCCAGCGCGCCAGTGACCAGGGCACCCACCGGGTGCATCAGGTCGGAACCGGCGCAGATTGCCACCAGGCCGGCCAGCGGGCCGTTGTGCAGGAAGCCGGGGTCGTTGCGGCCCACCAGCAGCGCGGCGATGGTGCCGCCGACCATGGCCATCAGCGAGTTGACCGCCACCAGGCCGCTGACACCCTGCAGGGTTTGCGCGCTCATCACGTTGAAGCCGAACCAGCCGACGATCAGGATCCAGGAGCCCAGCGCCAGGAAGGGGATGTTCGACGGCGCGAAGGCCACCAGGCGCCCTTCGCGGTAGCGCCCGTTGCGGTGCCCCAGCAGCAGCACCGCGCCCAGGGCCAGCCAGCCGCCCACCGCGTGCACCACCACAGAGCCGGCGAAGTCGTGGAAGCTGGCGCCGAAGCTGTCCTTCAACCAGTCCTGCAGGCCGAAGTTGCCGTTCCAGATCAGCCCCTCGAAGAAGGGATAGATGAAGGCGACTATCAGCAGCGTGGCGCACAGCTGCGGGCAGAACCGGGCGCGCTCGGCGATGCCGCCGGAGATGATGGCCGGAATGGCCGCGGCGAAGGTCAGCAGGAAGAAGAACTTCACCAGGGCGTAGCCATGGTCGGCCGCCAGCACGCTGGCCGGCTCGAGGAAGGTCACGCCATAGGCGATCCAGTAGCCGACGAAGAAGTAGGCCAGGGCCGATACGGCGAAGTCGGAGAGAATCTTCGACAGGGCGTTGACCTGATTCTTCTGGCGCACCGTGCCCACTTCGAGGAAGGCGAAGCCGGCGTGCATCGCCAGCACCATCACGGCACCCATCAGGATGAACAAGGTGTTGGAGCCGTGGATCAAGGTCTCCACGGCACTGTTGAGGTTTTCCATCGGCGAAGGCGACTCCGGCAGTGAGAAAAAGCACCAAAGCGGTTCAAGCTCGAGATCCTGCGCACCATCCTGAAGCCAGTACGCACCATGAAGGATCGAGGCCATAGCCCGATCTGGTGCGCGCAGGCCGCCACAAGACATTTCTCGAACGGCGTTTCTCTATTGTTTTCATCAGGTTGGACGTGCTTTCCGGCTTCCGGCGGCCCATCCAGGGCGCCCCGATCCGGCGCATCGCGCCACAACCGCGCACCGACCCGATGCAAGCGCTATACCAGTAGGCCGCTGGCAAATTTGCAGTGAACCCTGCGCAAAGGCACCTACTCTTAGGCTTTGAGTCCCAAAAGGAGAATCACCATGCCCCGCAAGACCGCCACCCGCGCCCAGGACGACCTGTTGGCAGACTTCCAGGCCCTGGTCACTGACACCGAGAAACTCTTGCACGACAGCGCCAACCTGGCCGGCGAACAGGCCGACGAGTTGCGCCTGCAGATCCACGAGAGCCTCAAACGCGCCCGCGACACCCTGCGCGACACCGAGCAGAACCTGCGTGAGCGTGGTCAGGCCGCAGTCGACGCCACCGAGGACTATGTCCAGACACACCCCTGGCAAAGCGTGGGGGTAGCCGCCGGTATCGGCTTCCTGCTCGGCCTGCTGGCTTCCAGGCGTTGACCATGAGTGAGGAAACGCCCGAACGCGGTCCCTCGCCCAGACGTCTCAGCGCTTCCCTGCTCGGCCTGCTGCACGGCCATGTGGAACTCTTTGGCATCGAACTGCAGGAGCAGAAAGCCAAGACCCTCTCCATGTTGCTGCTCGGCGGGCTGATGCTGGTCTTCGCCCTGCTTCTGCTGATCGCCTTGTCGGTGCTGGTGCTGGCGCTGCTCTGGGACAACTGGCGCCTGGAGGCCACGATCGGCCTCGTCCTCTTCTACCTGCTGGCCACGCTCTACTGCGGCTGGCGCCTGCGCGCCGCGGTGGATGACGAAGCGTCGCCCTTTGGCGCCACCCTCGAAGAACTGGCCCGCGACAAGGAGCGCCTGCTGCCATGAGCACGCCGCAATTGCCTCGCAAGGCCAGCCGCCGCGACATGCGCAAGGCCCTGATACGCCTGCGCATGGAAATGCATCGCCAGGAACTGCGCCACGAAGGCCTGCGCCTGACCCAGCCGCTGCGCCAGGTGCGGGACTTCACCCGCCAGCTGGACATTCCCCACGCGCCACTATGGGGCATGGCGGCAGTGGCGGCGCTGGGCTTCCTGGTGGCGCGCAAGGGCAGCCTGAAGCGCGGGCTGCGCCTCGGTGGTGCGCTCTACCCCTTGCTCCGCGCCCTCTTGCGCACTCCGCCCCGGGAGGGACCCGGCTGATCGCGCTCCGACAGGAAGGCAACTGGCCACATTCTTGCTACAGGTGAGCGGCCCGCCGCACCAGGCATGGGCATCTCGCTGCGCTGTGCGCAAAGCCAGGCCTTCCCACTAAGGAGTCAACGTGATCGATGGGCAACCGCTTGCCTGCTTCCAGCCCTTCATTGATACCGCCACAGGGCTGATTGCCGGTGTAGAGGCCCTGGGGCGGTTGCGCCAGGCCGATGGCAGCCTGCAGTCGGTCGGTCCGCTGTTCGTCGATTCCAGACTGTCGCCGGCGCTGTTGCGCCGCCTCGACCGGCAACTGCGCGAAGACGCCCTGCAACGGTTGCACGAAGCGCCGGCGGACTGGTTCCTCAGCCTGAATATTTCTCCCCGCTGGATCAGCCGCCTGCGGCCGGGGCAGATGCTGCCCAGCCTCAAGCAGTTGCAGCGCTTCGGCGTGCCGGCCGAGCGCATCGTCTTCGAGATCACCGAGCTGGGTGGCGCCAGCCAACGCCTGGCCGAGGTGGTGGCCCGCTACCGCGAGGCGGGCGCGCGGATCGCCATCGACGACTTCGGCGCCGGCTATTCCCAGCTCGACCGGGTGCTTGCCCTGCAGCCGGACATCCTCAAGCTGGACATGCGCCTGTTCCAGGCCGCGGCCAGGGGCGGCCCCAGCGGCGAGGTGGTCAAGGCCCTGGCACAGATGGCCGAAAAAACCGGCTGCTGGATCATCGCCGAAGGCGTGGAAACCGAAGCCGAGCTGGATTTCGCCCTGGAATGCGGTGCGCGCTACGTGCAGGGTTACCTGTTCGCCGAGCCGAGACTGGAATTCTTCAGGACCGACGCCTTCGTCGAGCGCTTTGGCCGCCTGCGCGACCGCTACGTGCAGAACAAGCTGGCCGAGCGCGCCCGGCTGATGAATCTGCGGCGCAGCCTCAATCAACTGATGGCGCAACTGCGCGGCTGGGCCGAAAGCAACGCCCCGGTCGCCAGCCTGGCCTGCCCCGCGGACTACCCCTGGCTGCTGCGCATCTACCAATGCGACCGCAATGGCACGCAGCTCACCCCCAACCTGCACTGGGAACCGGGCGGCTGGCAGGAAGACCCGAGCTACCGGGGCCACAACTGGTCGTGGCGGCCCTACTTCTACCAGTTGCTGGCCGAAGGCTGGGAAGAGCGCCGCCTGACCCTGTCCAGCACCTACCGCGACGCCACCACCAACCAGTACTGCCTCACCGCCGGGCAGTTCATCGATGACGGCCGCCGCCTGCTGCTGGTGGATATCGACGCCGCGTGCCTGGCGATGGACTGAGCCGCCGGCCGAGGCTTGGGTTAGAGTAGGGACTTCGGCCACTGAACGGCGAGGACAGGCCTTGGACTGGCAGACCCTGCTCACCCGCGAACGACTCGGCAAACCGGCGCACAGCACCGACGAGCTGGGCCGCAGCCCCTTCCACAAAGACCACGATCGCATCATCTTCTCCGGCGCCTTCCGCCGCCTCGGGCGCAAGACCCAGGTGCACCCGGTTTCCAGCAACGACCACATCCACACGCGCCTGACCCACTCCCTGGAAGTCAGCTGCGTGGGCCGTTCCCTGGGCATGCGCGTGGGAGAAACCTTGCGCGATGCGCTTCCGGGCTGGTGCGATCCGTCGGACCTCGGCGTCATCGTGCAGTCGGCCTGCCTGGCCCACGACATCGGCAATCCACCCTTCGGCCACTCGGGCGAAGACGCCATACGCCACTGGTTCGAGCAGGCCGCGGCAAAGGGCTGGCTGGACGCCATGAGCGACGCCGAGCGCGCCGACTTCCTCAGTTTCGAAGGCAACGCCCAGGGGCTGCGGGTACTGACCCAGCTGGAGTATCACCAGTTCGACGGCGGCATGCGCCTGACCTACGCCACCCTCGGCACCTACCTCAAGTACCCCTGGACCTCCCGCGATGCCGAGGCCATGGGCTACAAGAAGCACAAGTTCGGTTGCTACCAGAGCGAGCTGCCGCTGCTCGAGCAGATCGCCGCCAAGCTCGAACTGCCGCGCATCGGCGAGCACCGCTGGGCACGCCACCCGCTTGTGTACCTGATGGAGGCCGCCGACGACATCTGCTACGGCCTTATCGACCTGGAAGACGGCCTGGAAATGGAGCTGCTGGATTACGCCGAAGTCGAGTCGCTGCTGCTGGGCCTGGTGGGCGACGACCTGCCGGAAACCTACCGCCAGCTCGGCCCGCTGGACTCGCGCCGGCGCAAGCTGGCGATCCTCCGTGGCAAGGCCATCGAGCACCTGACCAACGCCGCCGCGCGGGCCTTCGTCGAGCAGCAGGACGCCCTGCTGGCCGGCACCCTGCAGGGCGACCTGGTGGAACACATGCACGGTCCGGCCAAGCGATGCGTGCTCAAGGCCAAGGCCATCGCCCGCGAGAAGATCTTCCAGGACAAGCGCAAGACGCTCCATGAGATCGGCGCCTACACCACCCTGGAAATCCTCCTCAACGCGTTCTGCGGCGCGGCCCTTGAGCAACACGGCGGGCGTACGCCGTCGTTCAAGCACCGGCGCATCCTCGACCTGCTCGGCAACAACGCACCCGATCCGTCCTGGCCGCTCTACCGGTCGTTCGTCCGGGTGATCGATTTCATCGCCGGGATGACGGACAGCTACGCTACTGAGATGGCCCGTGAGATGACTGGCCGCTCCAGTCCGACCTGACGGAATAGCGCCGATGCGAACCTTGTTCAGACGTAGCCTGCGCTGGCACGCCGGCCCACCGGCCTGGGGTCCGGCGCTGATGGCCGGGATGGGCTGCGGCTTGCCGCTGATGCTGGGCCTGTTCACCAGCCACAGCGGTTTCCTCTGGGCCGCCACCGGCGCGTTCCACGCCGCCCTGGCCAACCCCTACCACCGCCTCGGCATGCTGCGCATGCTGCTGCTCACCTGGCTTGGCGCCGTCTGCGCCGGGGTGGGGTTCTGGGTCGCCAGCCACCCCCTGCTGAGCCTGACCAGTTTCGCCTGCATGGGCCTGTTGCTGGCCGTGCTGCAGCGCTACGGCAGCGAGCTGGGCAAGCTCGGCGTCGGCCTGGCGGCCTGCCTCTGCCTCGGGCAGGGCCAGGCGGGTCTGGGCAACCTGCACAATGGGCTGGCGGTGGGTGCGCTGTTCGCCATCGGCGGGCTCTGGGTGATGCTGCTGGCGTTCGGCCTGCGGGCGTCCCGTGGCATGCGCCTGTGGCCGCTGATGCCGCGCCTGGGCAGTTTCGCCAGGGTCATGCGGCGCCACGCCCAGCGCCTGCCCCAGCGACTCTGGTTGATCCACGCCCTGGCCTGCACCCTGGCCGCGGCGCTCGCCGGCCTGGCGGTGAACCTGTCCGGCATGCCCCGGGGCTACTGGCTGACCTTGACGGTGATCTCCACCATCCAGATGGACCTCGACAGGAGCATGGAGCGTGGCATCCAGCGCTGCCTCGGCAGCCTTATCGGCGCACTGATCCTGATCGGGCTAGGCAGCTGGCTGCAGGACCCCACCGTGCTGGTGGCCTGCATGCTGCCGCTGATCGTGCTCAGCCGGGCCTTCATCGCCCAGCACTACGGACTCTTCGTGGTGCAGACCACAGTGTCCTTCGTGCTGCTGGCCGAAAGCCTGTCGCAGGACTGGCACCTGCCGGAGCTGCGCCTCTACAACACCCTGCTGGGTGCCGCGCTGGCCCTTGCGGTGGCCTTCCTCGCCCATCGTGCCCGGCGCCGCTGGGGCAGTCCGGCGCCGCAGGCAGGAGAGCTGCGCCAGGGCGAATGACCCTGACGCGTCAAACCTGCAGGTGTCGCTCCAATGCCCCTTGCAGGTTGTCCAGGTGATTTCGCACCGCTTCGGCCAACGGCTCCAGCGCGGTGCCGGTGGCGCCCGTGCGGTGGGCCTCGCAGAAGGCGACGCAATGCTCCACCAGGGCCTGCGCGCCGATGAGTTTCACCGCCCCCTTGATCTTGTGCACCAGCCGTTCCAGCTCGTCCCAGTGCCCACCCAGCAGCAGTTCGTGGAGCTCCCGGGCATCGGCCTCGTTGGCCCGGTGCAACTCCGTCAGCAACAGGCGCACCACCTCCGGCGAACCACCCGCGGCGTGCCCCAGCAAGCCCGCATCGAACAGCTCGCTCGCCGCGCTCTGCGCCTCGGCCCGCCGAGTACCGGCCACCGACAGCTGCCCCAGGTAATGCTGCAACCCATCCAGGCCGATGGGTTTGAACAGGCAATCGTCCATGCCGGCTGCACGGCAGCGCGCCAGCTCTTCAGGCTGGGCGTTGGCGGTCAGGCCGATGATCAGGCAAGGCCGGGCGCCGCGTTCACGCTCCCGCTCGCGGATGTTCCGCGCCAGCTCGTAGCCGTTCATCACCGGCATGTTGCAGTCGCTGATCACCAGGTCGAAGTTCGACCGCTCCCAGGCCTGCAACGCCTCATGGCCATCGCCCGCCGACTCGGACAGGTGGCCGAGGAACTCCAGTTGCTGCACCAGCATCAACCGGTTCACCGGATGGTCGTCGGCCACCAGCACACGGAACACCTCGGTTGCGGGCGTCTCGGCCGACGGTTGTTCCGCCTTGCGTTGCTGGGGCCGCAAGCGCGGCAGGCACAGGCTGACGGTGACCCGCGTACCGATGCCGGGTTCGCTGTGCAGTTCCAATCCGCCCTCCATCAGGCCCACCAGCCGGCGGCAGATGCTCAAGCCCAAGCCGGTGCCACCGCGCTCCACGCTCATGCTGCCAGCGAACTGGGTAAAGGGCTGGAACAGCCGTTTCTGGTCCTCCCGGGAGATGCCGATGCCGCTGTCCTCCACCACCAGGGTCAGTTGCAGCTGGTCGGCGCCAAAGGGTGTCGCTCGCAGGCCGACACGAATTGCGCCGCGGTCGGTGAACTTGATCGCGTTGCTGATGAGGTTGGAGAGGATCTGCTTGAAACAGGACGGGTCCAGCATCGCCTCATCCTGGCTTTCCAGGTCCAGCTTCAGCGATAGCTCCAGGCCCTTCTGCCAGGCCAGTCCTTCGAACACCCGCACCACCGATTCGACCAACGCGCGCGGCGAAGACCGCCGGGGTTCGAGCACCAGACGCCCGGACTCGATCTTGGCGATGTCGAGGATGTCGCCGATCAGCGCTAGCAGGGAATCCGCCGAATCCCGCGCCACCTGCACCGCCTCGCGGTCCAGCCGATCGCGCTTGAGGGCCAGTTCGAGCATGCCGGTGATGGCGTTCAGCGGCGTGCGGATCTCGTGGCTCATGGTGGCGAGAAAGCGGCTCTTTGCCACATTGGCGGACTCGGCCTGCTCCTTGGCCTGGCGCAGTTCCTCCATCAACCGGTTGCGTTCGGTGATGTCGACCCAACCGCAGATCAGCCCACGGATGCTCTGCTGGGCGCCGCGATAGGGGATCGCCCAGTAGGACACCTCCAGGCTGTTGCCGCGCAGGCTCAGGCGCTGGTCGCTGAACAGCGACTCGCCGCTGTCCAGGGCCCGCAGGCTAAGGTTATCCAGCTCCTCCAGGGTATTGGCCTGGATGCCCGGCACCTCCAATAGGCGCTTGCCGATCAGGTCGTCCCTCTGCACGCCGATGGCCTCGACGAAGCTGAGGTTGCAGGTGATGGTGCGCCCCTGCAGGTCACGCACCTGCATCGGGAAGGGAATGCCGTCGATGAGCGAGCGCTTGAACGCCAGCTGGTCGTTCAGCCGGCGCTCCTCGCGCTCGCGCCGCTGCACCTGGCCACGCAGACGCAACGCCCAGACGGCGAAGGCCAGCGCCAGCAGCAGGAACAGGCCGCCGACCTGGTGGACCCGCGCGCGGTAGTCGCTCCAATCGCCATCGCCCGCATCGGTATTGGTGTGCCAGCGATTGATGATGCCGCCCAGTTCGTCCGGAGAAATCGACAACACCGCCTTGTCGAGGATGCTGAGCAGTTCGGGCTCGTTCTTGACCACCGCGAAGACATAACGCGCCGGGTCACGCCCCAGGGTGTCGGCGATCTGCAACTGGCCGGGGTAGTTACGGTTGATCAGGAAGCTCGCCGACACCATGGAATGCAGCGCGGCGTCGGCGTTGCCCTCGGCCACGCTGGCCAGCGCCTGGGCGCCGTTGCCCACCTCGAGCAGCCGCACCCTCGGGTAGGTCTCGCGGATGTAGCCGGTCAAGGCGTGCCCGGCGGGCAGCGCGAGGGTGCGCCCGGCAAGCTGATCGATGTCGGTCAGATCCTTGCTGGTACTGCGCACCACGATCACGCTGCTGCTGCTGAAATAGGGCCGGGTGAAGCGCAGGTACTGGCTGCGCTCGGGCGTGGCGACCAGGGTCGCGGCGAAATCGGCCTTGCCGTCGCGCAGGCTGTCGAGCATCCCGACGACACTGGAACTGTTCTGCACCTCGAACTCCAGGCCGGTCTTGTGCCGGATCAGCTCCAGCAGGTCCGGCACTATCCCGCGCAGGCGGCCCTGGGGGCTGAAGAAGCTCACCGGCTCGAAGCTGCCATCCACCACCAGCCGGGCCGGGCCATGGCGTTCCAGCCAACGCTGTTCGCGCTGGGTGAGCTTGAGCGGCTCATTGCCGAGGAAGAACCCCGCCCCGCCCCCCCAGCGGCGCAGGATAGCGGCCCGCTCGGCCTCGGGAACGGTCTCGATGGCGCGGTTCAGGATGCGTTGCAGGCGCAGGTTGTCGGGTGCCAGGGAAAAACCGAAGCCGCTTTCGTCGATGCCGGCGAAGTTGGTCATGCGCAGATTGACCAGGTAACTCTGGCCGATCAGGTAGCTGGCGGTAATGGCGTCGCCGATGAACACGTCGCTTTGGCCAAAGGCCACCGACTGCAAGGCGCTGCGCACCGAACCGTGCAGGCTGAGCTCGGCACCGGGATAAAGCTGGCGGATGCGCCGGACGCCGTCGCCCTCGCCGAACAGCGCCAGGCGCAGGCCGGAGTTGTCATCGTCGAGAGAGCGCTTGTCGTCGATGCGCATCACCATCACGGGCTGATGCTGCACATAGGCACGGGTCTGGATCAGGCCCTCGGCCAGGCTGTCGCTCCCCAGGCTGCTGCCCAGCAGGTCGATCCGGCCGCTGCGCAGGGCCTGGCGCGCCTCCTGGCGATCGGCGAAGCGCAACACCTGGACCTTCACCCGCAAGGCCTGGGCGATCAGGTGCAGGTAGTCGGCCGTCAGCCCCTCGTAATCACGATCACTGGCGGTGATGTCGAACGGCGGGAAGTCCGGCTCGCTGGTGCCGATCCGCAACACATCCCGGCTCCGCAGCCAGTGCTCGTCCTCGGCCTCCAGCTGCACCTGCAGACCCTGCAGCTGGGAGCGACCCAGCAGGCCGAGGTCGGTGGCTTCCGCGGCCTGACCCCACAGCGGAAGAAAAACCAGCAACAGCGCGAGCAAGCGCATGGGAAGAATCAGATCAAGGCGTTGCGGTTGGCGAACTCCACCAACTCGATCAGCGAGCGGGCGTTCAGCTTCAACAGCAAGCGGGTCTTGTAGGTGCTGACGGTCTTGTTGCTGATGAACATCTCCTCAGCGATTCCCTTGTTGCTGTAGCCATTGGCGAGAAACTTGAGCACTGCCAGCTCGCGATCGGAAAGGCGGCCGATCATCTCGATCTCGTCGGGCAGCCCCACCTGGCGCTTGCCGGACTTGATCACGTCGCTGGGGAAGTAGCTGTAGCCCGAAAGCACCGCGCGCACCGCCGCGGTGACTTCGGAGAGATCGCCCTCTTTGCAGACGAAGCCCGCCGCGCCGGCCTGCATGCAGCGCGTGGCGTAGTGGTTGGGGTTCTGCCCGGTCAGCACCAGGACCCGCAGGGGCAGGTCGAGGGCCTGCAGCCGCGCGATCACGTCGAGGCCGCCGAGCTTGGGAATGCCGATGTCGAGGATGACCATGTCCGGCAGGTGCTCCCGCGCCAGCGCGATGGCATCCACGCCGTTGTCCGCCTCAGCCACGATGGCGTAGCCCTCGCGGTCCAGCAACAGGCGCACCGCCAGGCGAATGACCGGATGGTCGTCGACGATCATCACCTTGTAGGCGGACTCGCCTCCGGTCTCGAGAAAATCATCCAGGTTAACCAGCTTGCTCATGGCATCTCTCCCTTGGCCCGTTGAAGGCTGTCAAGATAGAGAAGCCCTTCGCACTGTCGACCCCTGGGACCCGCCGCCGGCCCAATTCAAGAAGCCACCTACTCGAACTTGCACCCCGTCCTACGCAAAGCGTCCGATTTCGGCGAAACCCATCACTTGCTTCCGAAGTATTGAGTGGACCAACCCACGGAACCCAGCACCTACCGCTGAAGGGAATTTCCGTACCCATCGGCGCTCGGGGCTGTCTGGCAAGGCAATTTGCACGACGCCGGGCAGCACCCTCATCTATGCTCCTTTAGCCCTCAGGGAGGGGGCTAAAGGAGAGTGCCGCAATGCCGCAAAAGTTCTCGGAGCGTCGTTTTCCGCTGCATGTCCATATCAGCGCGCTGTTCACTCTCCTCCTGGTCCTCACTGGTGTGGTCCTGGGCCTGTTCAACTACCGCCAGACCAGCCAGATCATCCTCTCCAGCAGCGACGAACTCTTCGGCCGCATCAGCGAAGAAGTGGAAACCGACCTGCGCCACACCTACCAGCCCATCCACCACCTGCTGAACCTGCTGGCGCTGATCGGCGGCGACCAGAACCAGGGAACCTTCGAACGCGTGGACAGCCTGCTCAAGCCCCTGGCCCAGGCCCTGCAGGACAACCCCAAGCTCGCTTCGCTCTACTTCGGCTACGACGACGGCGACTTCCTGATGGTCCGCCCTCTGCGCGACGAGGTACTGAAGAAAGCCTTCGACGCCCCGCCCAAGGCCGCTTACCAGGTCTGGAGCATCGAGCGCGACAACAACTACCGAGCGCAATCCACCAGCATCTTATTCGACGACAAGCTCCAGGAAATCAGCCGCCGCCAGAACCTCAAGGAGGGCTATGACCCGCGAGGACGACCCTGGTATTACCGGGCCCTGGAGCAGGACGGCAAGATCACCACCGCGCCCTATGTGTTCTTTTCCAGCGGCGCGGTGGGCACCACCCTGGCCAGACCCAGCGGAACCGACGCGGTGATCGGTGCCGACCTGACCCTGAACGATCTCTCCGCCACCCTGGCCAAGCACAAGGTCACCCCTTCCACTGAAGTGGCGCTCTACCAGCCGGACGGCCATGCGGTGGCCTACCCCGACGCCGGCAAGCTGATCGTTCGCAGCAACGGCACGCCCGAGCTGAGCAACGTCAAGGACCTCAGCCCGAACCTCGCCGTCGTCGGCCAGTTGCCCGGTGACGGCGACCTGCGCACCAGCCTGGAGTTTGGCGACCGGCGCTGGGTGGTGACCCGCCAACGCCTGAGCGACGGCGGCCCGCAAGGCCTGCAACTGGTCATGCTGACCCCCGAGGACGAGCTGTTGGACGACGCCTACCGCATCCGCTGGCAGAGCGCGATGCTGACCCTGGGCATCCTGTTGCTGTGCATCCCGCTGGGCATCCTGCTCTCGCGCATCCTGGTCAAGCCGCTGCACGCCCTGGTGACGCAAGCCGAGGCGATCCGCAGTTTCAACTTCGACCTGCCGGCCATGGGCCGTTCGCCGGTACTCGAGGTGGACCAGCTGGCCGTGGCCATGGCGCGGATGAAGGACACCATCGCAAGCTTCCTCGAGATCGCCTCCAGCCTTTCGGCGGAAACCCGCTTCGACAACCTGCTGCGCCGCGTACTCCACGAAACCATCGAAATCAGCGAATCCGCCGGCGGCCTGCTGTACCTGATCGACAACCAGAACGGCCGGCTGGAGCCCCACGGCCTGTTCCTCAACAACCAGGAGCAGGATCTGGAGACCCACGGCATCCGCAGCTTCGGCCTGGAGAGCCCGAGCATGCCGCGCTGGCTCGACCTGCCCGCCCACGGCGGACCCAGCCAGCAATGCTCCTTCGGCTACGACCAGGCCGGCGCCTACCGCGACCTGCTGCAGACCCTGGCCAGCCCACGGGTGCACCTGGTCAGCACCGGGCTGCACAACCGCCAGGGCGTGACCATCGGCGTGCTGGTGCTGCTGCACCGTGACACCGGCAGCGAGTCGCGGTCGAATCTCCTCAGGCCGGAGCGCATCGCCTTCGTCGAGGCCATCTCCGGGGTCGCCGCGCTCTGTATCGAAAGTCAGCGCCTGCTGGAGAAGCAGAAGCAACTGCTCGATGCCTTCATCCAGTTGATGGCCGGCGCCATCGACGCCAAGAGCCCCTATACCGGCGGCCATTGCCAGCGCGTGCCGGAGATCACCCTGATGCTGGCCCGGGCCGCCGCGGACAGCAAAGAGCCCGCCTTCCGTGGCTTCAACCCCACAGACGAGGAATGGGAAGCGCTGCACATCGCCGCCTGGCTGCACGACTGCGGCAAGGTCACCACCCCGGAGTACGTGGTGGACAAGGCCACCAAGCTGGAAACCCTGAACGATCGCATCCACGAGATCCGCACCCGCTTCGAGGTGCTCAAGCGCGATGCCTGGGTGGATTACTGGCAGGGCCTGGCCCAGGGCGCGGACGAAGGCGAAGCGGCACGGCTGCGGGATGAGGCGCTGGCGGCGCTGGACGACGACTTCGCCTTCATCGCCCGCTGCAACCTGGGTGGCGAAGCCATGGCCGAGGCCGACCAGGAACGCCTGAAGCGCATCGCCGCGCGGACCTGGACGCGCACCCTGGACAATCGCCTGGGGGTTTCCTGGGAAGAGGCGCAGCGCCTGGCCCGTACACCGCCGGCGGTCCTGCCGGTACAAGAGCAGTTGCTGGCCGACCGCCCTGACCACCTCCACGAGCGTCCAGCCAGCGAGTTGATCGCACCGGACAATCCCTGGGGGTTCAAGCTGCAGGTGCCCCTGCACAAGTTCAACCGGGGCGAGCTGCACAACCTCTCCGTTGGACGGGGCACGCTGACCGACGAAGAGCGCTACATCATCAACCACCACATCGTGCAGACCATCCTGATGCTCAACCACCTGCCCTTCCCGCCGCACCTGGCGAACGTGGCGGAGATCGCCGGTGGGCACCACGAGAAGATGGACGGCACCGGCTACCCGAAACGCCTCACCCGCGACCAGATGAGCCTGCCCGCGCGCATGATGGCCATCGCCGACATATTCGAAGCCCTGACGGCCGTGGACCGCCCCTACAAGAAGGGCAAGACCCTCTCCGAGTCCCTTGGCATCATGGCCGGCATGTGCCGTGGCGCCCATGTCGATCCAGACCTGTTCGGCCTGTTCATCGTGTCCGGGGTGTACATGGACTATGCCCGGCGCTTTCTCCGGCCGGAGCAGATCGATTCGGTGGACGAGGCGGCGGTGCTGGCCAAGGCCGGGCTCGACTGAACCCGCGCAAAAACGAAAAAGGGCGCCACAAGGCGCCCTTTTTCATCGGTGAATCCGTCAAGCGTTGACGGAGTTCTCCGGGTACCACACGTCCAGCAGCTGGCTGACGGTGAAGGCCGCCACTTCGGCGTGGCCTTTCTGCAGCCAGGCTTCGACCTGGCTGCGCTGCTCGGCGGTCACCGAGCCACGCTTGCCGAGGCAGACGAAGCCGTATTCTTCGGAGCCGATGAAGCCCAGGCCGTTACCCTCGACTGCTTCCTCGATGAAACGATCGAAGAATGCCGAAGCCGCTTCCGGGTCAACGCCCTCTTTGTAGTTGAGGGTGAGCTCGAAACCCAGTTCCTGGAATTCGTCGACGCACAGTTTCTTGCGCAGGCGGCGGGAGCGATTGGTGGCCATGTGGCAGTTCCTCGGTAAATGACGGGCCGCACTCTACCAGTTTCCGCCGCAACTTGCCCGTCCGAAGCCGTTCGAGCGGCCCCTGGCGGACGAAATGAACAGCGAACTCGCGCAGCACGGGAAGGCTTGCGGCATAATGCGCCGATTTCCTGAACCCTCATGGGAACAGCTGCCATGCCGACCGTTTTCGTTACCCGCCCTCGCCTGGAGGGCAAGCCTTGATGCTCAAGTCCATCCGTACCCTCGCGCTCACCGCCCTGATCCTGCCCTGCGCCCTGCCCCTGCATGCCGCCCAGGTCAACACCAGCCTGCCGGCCAAGGTGCAGAAGGCGCTGACCGCCAACAAGATTCCCGCCAATTCGCTGTCCCTGGTGACCCTGCCGCTCACCGGCCCGGGCGCCCAGACCCTGGTCAACGCCGACCTGTCGGTGAACCCGGCCTCCACCATGAAGCTGATCACCACCTTCGCCGCCCTCGAGCTGCTCGGCCCCACCTACCAGTGGAAGACCGAGTTCTATGCCGACGGCCCGCTGAAGAACGGCGTGCTCAACGGCAACCTCTACCTCAAGGGTGGCGGCGATCCGAAGCTGAACATGGAGAAGCTCTGGCTGCTGATGCGCGACCTGCGCGCCAACGGCGTCCGCCAGATCACCGGCGACCTGGTGCTGGACCGCGGCTACTTCGTTCATCCGCAGCTGCCGGCCTTCAACGATGACGGCGGCGACCACAACAAGCCCTTCCTGGTGGGGCCGGACTCGCTCCTGGTCAACCTCAAGGCGGTACGCCTGATCGCCCGCGCCGAAGGTGGCAAAGTCAACCTGGCCATGGAACCGCCGATCGAAAGCATCCGCATCGACAACAAGGTGCAGGTGACCAAGGCCGCCAAGTGCCCGGCCTGGCCGGACGTACGCTACAACCCGGTGACCCAGTTCGACGGCACCACTTTGATCGCCAGCGGCAAGCTGCCGGAAGGTTGCAGCGCGCAGACCTACATGTCGCTGCTCGACCATCCCGCCTACGCCGCCGGTGCCGTGCGCAGTTTCTGGAAGGAACTGGGCGGCAGCATCGACGGCAAGGACCGTCTCGGCGAGGTACCCAAGGACGCCAAGCTGCTGGCGCGCGCCTTCTCGCCCGACCTCGTGGAAGTGATCCGCGACATCAACAAGTACAGCAACAACACCATGGCCCAGCAGCTGTTCCTCAGCATCGGCGCGCGTTTCCGCACCAGCGCCGACGGTGATGACGCCAAGGCCGCCCAGCGGGTGATCCGCGACTGGCTGGCCAAGAAGGGCATCACCGCGCCGCACCTGGTGATGGAGAACGGCTCCGGCCTGTCGCGCAACGAGCGGGTCAGCGCCCGTGAAATGGCCGCCATCCTCCAGGCCGCCTGGCACAGCCCCTACTCCGCCGAGTTCATTTCCTCGCTGCCGCTGGTGGCGATGGACGGCACCATGCGCAAGCGCCTGAAACGCACGGCGCTGGAAGGCGAGGCCCACATCAAGACCGGCACCCTGAACACCGTCCGCGCCATCGCCGGCTTCAGCCGCGACAGCAACGGCAACAGCTGGGCCGTCGTGGCCATCCTCAACGACCCGCGCCCCTGGGGGGCTTCGTCGATCCTCGATCAGGTGCTGGTGGACCTCTACCGCCAGCCCAAGAGCGTCGCCAACGCCAACTGAGCCCGGACTGGCCGCCCCTAGCGGGCGGCCATGTCCTCAGCAACGTAGGATGGGTCGAGCGAAGCGATACCCATGCTGTCCGTGGAAGCTGATGGGTATCGCTTCGCTCAACCACATCCTACGAATGTCATCCTGATAGCCAGGCAGCTCAACCGTCACAGGCAGAGCCGATGACTCATGACCACGTCCCAAGGACGTAGCTCCCCAAGTTCGAATGAATTCGCCGCTACAACTCCTGTAACTCAATCCGAGATACGGATCTGGTCACGCCCACCCTGCTTGGCCGCGTAGACCGCGGCGTCCACGCGCCGCAACAGGTCGTCGGCATTCTCCCCGTCACGCCAGGCGGCACAACCGAAGCTGGCGGTGACCCGCCCCACGCCCGCCACATCCTCCCGCGTCAATGCCTGCAACAGCGCCTGGGCCACCTGGAAAGCCTGGTCGACGTTGGTGTCCGGGCACAGCACGACGAACTCCTCGCCCCCCAGCCGGCACAGCACGTCGATCCGCCGCAGGCGCTCACCCACGCGCAGGCACAGGGTCTTGAGCACCCGGTCGCCCGCCTCGTGGCCGTGGCAGTCGTTGATCTGCTTGAAGTGGTCGACATCCAGCATCACCAGCGCCAGCGGACCTTCGCGGCGTTCGGCACGGGCGATCTCCAGGTCCAGGCGCTCCTGGAAATAGCGCCGGTTGTAGACCCCGGTGAGGGCGTCGGTGACGGACAGTGCGCGCAACTCCTGCTCCACCAGCTTCAGGCCGGTGATATCGGTGATGTAACCGTGCCACAGCAGCGCGCCGTCCTCGCCGCGCTCGGGCACCGATTCACCACGTAGCCAGCGCAGGCCCTGGCGCGGCAGCAGAATGCGAAAGTCCTCGCGCCAGGCGGTAAGCATCTCGCCGGAGCGTCGAATGGAAGCCTGCACCCGCTCCTGGTCGTCGGGGTGGATACGTTCCAGCAGCCCACGGGCGTCGTCCCGCACCACCTCCGGCGTGACTTCGAAGACCTCGAGTATCCCGGCGCTGGTATAGGGGAAGCTGAAATGCCCGTCCGCGGACATGCGGAACTGGTAGAGCACGCCCGGCACCCGCGCGCTGAGTTTTTCCAGCAACCGGTCGCGCTCCTCCAGCGCCTGCTGAATCAGCTTGCGCTCGGTGACGTCGATGGCCACGCCGAGGTACCCCACCAGCACTTCACGTTCATCGCGCACCCCGGTGAGGATCAGGCTGCAGACCAGTTGGCTGCCATCGCGGCGCTGCAGGGTCCACTCGCGTTCGTCGAAGCGGTCGCCACGGGTGACCTCCTCCACGTAGGCCTGGAAGTCGGGCACCGATTTGCCGAGGCGCCGCCCCAGCTCGATGCAGCGCGCCCGTACCTCGCTCTCCACATGCAGGACTTCCGGGTGACGACCGATCATCTCCAGGGCGCGATAACCGAACATGCGCTCGGCGCCGACATTGAACTGGAGGATGGCACCACGCAGATCGGTGCTGACGATGGATACCTGGGTCGCGGCATTGAGCAGGCTGCGCAACTGGCCATGGGCCATGGCCAGTTGCAGCTCCACCGCCTTGCTCGAACTGATGTCGGTCTGGGTACCGATCATGCGCAGCGCCAGGCCATCGGGGCCCCGCGCCACCACCTTGCCGCGGTCCAGCACCCAGACCCAACGGCCGTCCTTGTGCAGCATGCGGTGCTGACTCTGATAGACCGGGCTGGCGCCGCGCAGGTGGAGGGCCAGCTCGGCCCGGGCCTGGGGCAGGTCCTGGGGGTGAATCAACCGGACGCGCGCCTCGGCGGTGTCGTCCACCTCGTTCTCCGCGTAGCCGAGCATGGTCTTCCAGCCACGGGAGATGAACACCCGCCCGGACTCCGGTTCCCAGTCCCAGACGCCATGTCCGGCACCATCCAGGGCGAAGCTCCAGCGCTCCTCGCTGAACTGCAGCTCGATCTCCCGCTCGCGCAGCTCCAGGGTTCGTTCGGCTACCAGGGCCAGGGCGTTCTGCCGCTGGTTGACCAGCAGCAGCAGGTAGCCGGCCAACAGCAGGGTGAAGGCGGTCCCGCTGATGGCTACCAGGCTCGCGGTGGATAGCACGGGGCCGGCGAGGAAGGCCGCGCTGGGCATCACCTCCAGCAAGTACTGGCGATCGCCGAAGGGCACCATGCGGCGCTGCAGCAGCTCGCTCCGGGGTACCTCGGCACTCTGGTAGATCAGGGTTTGCTGGCCATCCGCGCCGATGTCGCTGACCCGCATCACCAGGCTTTTCAGGTTGTGCGGGGTGATGGCGGCCTCCATCTCCAGGTCCATGTTGAGCACCGCCACGACCAGGCCACGCAGGTGGGCGTCATCGTCCGCATTGCCCGCATAGACCGGCGCCACCAGCACCACGCCGTAGCGCTCGCCCTCCGCCGCGCCGATCACCCGCACCCGCTCGGTGACGCTGACGTCGTGGGTCTTTCGTGCCCGGAGGATGGCCGCGCGCCGCTCTGGGTTGGAGTTCAGATCCAGCCCCAGGGGCACCGGGTCGATGCGCGTGGTCACGCTGTAGTAGACCGGGAAGTACTCGGCCCGGGGCCGGCTGGGCACCAGGCCATCGCCCTGCATTTCGCGGATGCTGAATCCGGCCATGCCCTCGGCACGGGCGCGGGCCTCGAACGCCTCCCGCTCGGGGCCGGCCACGCGCGGCACCCAGGAGTAGACCAGGGTGTCGCCCAGCAGCGGGCCAACGAAGCCCTGGAACTCTTCGGGGCTGACTTCATAGGAATTGCCGAAGAAACGCCGGACCGCATCCAGCTCCCTGAGCTGTCCGTCCAGACGCTCCTGGATGCGACTGATGCGCTCGGTGGCGGCCAGGTTGAAGCGTTCGCGCACTTGCGCCTGCTCAGTGCTGCGCACCGCCTGGCTGAGCAGCAGCGTGAGCGCTATCCCGCCGAAAAGGGTCAACAGGCACACCAGCCACACCAACGGGCGGCCGGATAGCAATGCCGACAGGTTCAGTTTTTCCTTGGCAAGCGACTGCATGCTCACTACTCGAATCTGGGTGTGGAAATACCGTCCCTGTGAGCATCAACATAGCCAGATAGTGGCACTTTGCCTAGAAGCCGTACCCGCCAGCCGACCGTCCATGGCAATCGCCGGACGGTTGGAGCCGCCGGCGAACAGCCGCGCGCGAATCAGCGCGTGGCCAGCCTCCAGGCACGGTGGATCTTGGTGTTACGGGCGAAGTCCGGATCGATGGTCTCGGCGCTGATCTCGGTCACCGCATAACGGGCGGCCAGGCCCTCGTCCAGCTCGAACTTGCGGAAGTTGTTGGAGAAATACAGCACGCCGCCAGGCGCCAGGCGCGCCATGGCCAGATCCAGCAGCTGGACCTGGTCGCGCTGTACGTCGAACACCCCTTCCATGCGCTTGGAGTTGGAGAAGGTCGGCGGGTCGATGAAGATCATGTCGTATTCGCCGCGATCCTCCGCCAGCCAGGCCATCACGTCGCCCTGTTGCAGCTTGTGCTTGTCGGAGAAGCCGTTCAGCGACAGGTTGCGTCGCGCCCAGTCCAGGTAGGTCTTGGAAAGGTCGACGCTGGTGGTGCTGCGGGCGCCGCCCTTGGCCGCATGCACGCTGGCGGTGGCGGTGTAGCAGAAGAGGTTGAGGAAACGCTTGCCGGCGGCCTCGCGCTGGATGCGCATGCGCATCGGGCGGTGGTCGAGGAACAGGCCGGTATCCAGGTAGTCGGTGAGGTTCACCAGCAGCTTCACGCCACCTTCGACGACCTCGAGGAAGCGCCCCTCGCTGCCCTGGCGCTCGTACTGGCGGGTGCCGCTCTGGCGCTCGCGACGCTTGACCACCACATTGGCCGGGTCCACGTCCAGCGCCTGGGGAATCGCCGCCAGGGCGTCGAGCAGACGTGCCTGGGCCTTCTCCGGATCGATGGAGCGCGGCGGCGCATATTCCTGCACGTGCACGCGGTCGCCATAGAGATCGATGGCCAGGGCGTACTCCGGCATGTCGGCGTCATACAGGCGATAGCACTGGATGCCTTCCTTGCGCGCCCACTTGCCCAACTGCTTGAGGTTCTTCTGCAGGCGGTTGGCGAACATCTGGCCGCCTTCGGACAGGCGCGCCGGCTCGTTCTGCGGGGCGCTGCGCGACTCGTCGCCGGCCGCGCGGCGTTCGCCGGTGACGAACTGCTCGGGCAGCACCTTGAGCAGCAACAGCTTGCACGCCAGGGCGCCGTTCCAGAAGGCGTACTGCTTGTGACTGCGAATGCCCATGCGCTTGCCCAGTTCGGGCGCGCCGGTGAAAACCGCCGCTTCCCAGCCCAGGCACGCCTGGCGCAGGCGTTCACCGAGGTTCTGGTAGAGGTACAGCAGGCTGGCTTCGTCGCCCAGGCGCTCGCCATAGGGCGGGTTGCTGACCACCAGGCCCTTCTGGTTCTGGTCCGGGCGTGGCTCGAAGGTGGCCAGTTCGCCCTGGTAGATCTTCACCCAGTCGCCCAGGCCCGCACGCTCGATGTTGTTGCGCCCCGGCTGGATCAGGCGCGGGTCACCCTCGTAACCACGGATCCACAGCGGCGGCTTGGCCAGGCCGGCGTCGGCGCGGGCGCGGGCTTCCTCGTGGAGCTTCTTCCACAGCGCGGGCACGTGTCCCAGCCAGTTGGAGAAGCCCCAGCGCTCACGCTTGAGGTTGGGGGCCATGTCGGCGGCCATCATCGCCGCCTCCACCAGGAAGGTACCGACGCCGCACATCGGGTCGGCCAATGCCCCGCCCTCGGCGGCGATGCGCGGCCAGCCGGCGCGAATCAGGATGGCCGCGGCGAGGTTTTCCTTCAGCGGCGCGGCGCCCTGCTGCAGGCGGTAGCCACGCTGGTGCAGGCTGTGGCCGGCGAGGTCGAGGGACAGGATCGCCTCGCCCTTCTCCAGGCGCAGGTGGATACGCAGGTCCGGATTGACCTTGTCGATCGAGGGGCGCACGCCATCGGCGGTGCGCAGCTTGTCCACCACCGCGTCCTTGACCTTGAGCGCGCCGAAGTGGGTGTTGTCGATGCCGGAACCATGGCCGCTGAACTCCACGGCGAGGCTACCGCTGGACATCAGGTGATCGTGCCAGTCCACCGCCAGCACGCCCTGGTACAGGTCCTCGGCGTTCTGCACCGGGAAGCGCGCCAGTACCAGCAGCACGCGGTTGGCCAGGCGCGACCAGAGGCAGAGGCGGTAGGCGGTTTCCAGGTCACCCTGGCCGCGAACCACGGCGACCTGCTCGCGCACCTCCTGCAAGCCGAGTTGCGTGGCCTCTTCGACCAGCAGGCCCTCGAGGCTCTTCGGGCAGGTGAGGAAAAGTTCGTAGCAGTCCGACATGGGAAAATCCAGGGCCTTCAGAGGCGATCAGCGGCACAGGAATTAGCCTGTGCGGTAACAGAATGTGTGACGTAAGGTCGCGGAACGGCCCTTCGTCGGAATGGAAAAGCTTCCAATTTGTGCGCCAGATGAAGTAGCACTACGACATCATTGATCTGGCCGACCCCCAAGCCACGGGGCTTAGACCGAAAAGTGGCTAAAAACGTTTCCTACAGCTTATGGCCGTTACGCCCCATTAGTTACGCCCTTATGACAAAACGATCATTCACAGGCCAAGGGGCATTGGTTAGAACTCAGCTTAATCCGCCGCCGCAATGGCAGTGGTTGAAGGCTCGTCACGCCGGCAACGAGCCTTCGAAGGCAGAGCATTTTCTGCCGGGTTCCGCCATTGGAACCAATGGACATAACAGTCAACAAATGAGGGCTACACCCTATGAGAAGACTTAAGCGTGATCCGATGGAACGAGCATTCTTGCGCGGCTATCAGCACGGCATCAATGGCAAATCCCGCGATCTTTGTCCTTTCACCCATCCCACCACACGGCAAGCCTGGATCAACGGTTGGCGCGAGGGCCGTGGCGACAACTGGGATGGCCTCACCGGCACAGCCGGTATTCACCGCCTAAACGAACTCCACGCCGTCGGCTGAGACTGGATCACTCCGACTTCATCAAGCACGCCCCATCCGGGCGGCGGGCGTAAGCCCAGGGGCTCCCAAGAGGGAGCCCTTTTTATTGCCCCTCAGTTGTTGCCGGGCAGCCCGGCGATGGCATCCACCGCCTCGCGAATCAGCGCCGGCCCCTTGTAGATGAACCCCGAGTAGATCTGCACCAGGCTAGCGCCGGCGGCGATCTTCTCCGCTGCATGGCGGCCCTCGGTGATACCACCTACCGCGATGATCGGCAGGCGCCCGGCCAGTTCGCCGGCCAGCACCTTCACCGTGTTGGTGCTCTTGTCGCGCACCGGCGCACCCGACAGGCCACCGGCCTCGTCGCCGTAGGGCAGCCCTTCGACGCCTTCACGGCCAAGGGTGGTGTTGGTGGCGATCACCGCGTCCATGCCGGACTCCAGCAGCGCCTTGGCCACCAGGACGGTCTCTTCGTCGCTCATGTCCGGGGCGATCTTGATCGCCAGCGGCACGCGCCGGCCATGCTGGGCGGCCAGGCTCTCCTGGCGAACGCGCAGGGCATCCAGCAGTTGCTTCAGCGAATCGCCGAACTGCAGGCTGCGCAGGCCAGGGGTGTTGGGCGAGCTGACGTTGACCGTCACGTAGCTGGCATGGGCATAGACCTTGTCCAGGCAGATCAGGTAGTCGTCCACCGCGCGCTCGACCGGGGTGTCGAAGTTCTTGCCGATATTGATCCCCAGCACGCCGTCGTACTTGGCCGCGCGCACCCGTGCCAGCAGGTGGTCGACGCCCTGGTTGTTGAAGCCCATGCGGTTGATGATGGCTTCGGCCTCGGGCAGGCGGAACAGGCGCGGCTTGGGATTGCCCGGCTGCGGACGCGGCGTCACGGTGCCGATCTCGACGAAGCCGAAACCCAGCTGGGCGAAGCCGTCGATGGCGTCGCCGTTCTTGTCCAGGCCAGCGGCCAGGCCCACCGGGTTGGGGAACTCCAGCCCCATCACCTTCACCGGCAGGCTCGCCGGCGTCTTGGTCAGCAGGCGGTTGAGACCGAGACGGCCCCCTGCCCCGATCAGGTCGATGGACAGTTCGTGGGAAGTTTCCGGGGACAGGGAGAAGAGCAGCTCGCGGGCCAGCTTGTACATGGTCGGTCGGGTATCGATCGGCGGTATGGGCCGGCGATTATAGCTGCGCCGCCCCCGTCAAGCGAGGCGCCGGAGGCTGAGAAGCTGGCCGTCGGCGGAGAAATCCAGCTGGAAAGTGCCGCGCACACCCCCGTGGCCCAGGTGGGGGCGCAGGTGATGGGCCGGCAGGCTGACCTTGCGGCCGTCCCGGCTGCGCAGCAGCACGCGGTTGGCCCGACCTTGATAGACTGCCAGGAATTCATCGGCAGTCAGGGAAATTTCCAGCACCAGGCTGGGCATGGAGGCACCCTCGACAATGAAGTTCGGAATTCTGCCACACCGTCCGTTCGTTCTCCTTCCCCGCCAAGCGGAATTGTGCGGCGCCCCGCGTGCGCGGCCGCCAACCCTCTGCCAGACTGCCAACCGTGACCGGGGAGTATTCAGGCCATGAGTCAGATGCAGCCACCACCTCCACCCTTGAGCGCCCGCCTCGCCGCCTTCGCCCAGCGATTGGGCCTCGGCAAGGCGCCGCGTCGGATATTCGAACGAGCCAGCCAGCTGCGCCTGCCTTTCCAGCAATTGCCAAAAACCGAAGCCTCCATCTGGTGGCAAGCCGGCCCTCCCTTGCAGCGCCTGGTCGAGCTGCCGCGCGGCGCCCTGTCCGGCCCCGTCCAGGAAGACAAGGCCGAGGCCCATGCCGTGCTGATCGGCGTGGTCAAACGCAGCGAGCAGCGCCTCTCCAGCTTCGACCTGCGCCAGGTGGACGGCCTCTGCGGCAACGACCACGAGCCGCCGCCCTCCCCCAGCTTCGAGGACTACCTGGCCGGCCTGCACAGCCGCAAGGTTCGGATCATCAGCTACAAGGATTTCATCAAGGCCATCAGCCTGCCGCTGCCGCGCTTCCTCGCCGGCGCGCCGATCAGCCTCTACCGCGCCGACTGGCACGGCAAGCGGGTGTTCTGGAGCGGTGACCAGCATGTGGAGGCCTTCGCCGCCTCCATCGCCTATGCGCGCTTGCGCGAACTCGAAGCCACCCTGCCTGCGGAAGTCACCGACTACCGCCTCGATGTCGCTGGCCTGGAGCGGCTGGACGACCGTTACCACATGCTGGCCATGCCGGTGCAGGCCTGGAGCGACCCGGCCTTCATGGGCCTGCTGCTGGATGGCGGCATCCCCTATTCGCGCCTGACCTTCCTGCGCAATTCCGGCGCCCCGGAGTTCATCCTGCTGCCCAAGAAGCACGCCGACGCCACCGCGCTGGGCGAAGGCCTGCGCCTGGCCGGCGCGGCGGATGTGGTGACCTACCTGCAGACGCTGGCCTGAAGCTCACCCATCACGCCGGCGAGAATCGCCAGCGCAGGATCGCCCCCTTCCCAGCCGGACCCTACTCACACTCGACCCGACTGCGCCCACGCTTCTTGGCCTGGTAAAGCGCCGCGTCGGCACGCTGCAACAACAGCCCGGGAGAGCCCGCCGGCCCCGGCTGCATGGCTGCGACGCCAATACTGACAGTGACATGCCCCATGGGCGATTGCGCATGGGGCAGGGCCAACTCCGCGACCGCCTGCACCAGCTTGCGCGCGATCCCCTGGGCACCGGCCGCATCGGTCATGGGCGCGAGAAACACGAACTCCTCGCCACCGTAGCGGGCCACCAGGTCGCCGGAGCGGCAGACGGTGGCCGCCAGGGCTTGCGCGATCTGGCGCAGGCAGCTGTCGCCCGCCGGGTGACCGTAGTGGTCGTTGTAGTGCTTGAACCAATCCACATCGAGGATCGCCAGGGCCAGGGGCTCGCCGATGCGCTGGGCGCGTCCCCATTCCTGCGCCAGCACCTGGTCGAAGTGACGGCGGTTGGCGATGCCGGTCAGGGCATCCGTCAGGCTCAGGGCCTCGAGCCTGGCGTTGAGCACCTGCAGCTCATCGGTGCGTTGTGCCACACGCAGCTCCAGCTCGCGCTCGGAGGTCTTGAGGCTATCCACCAGCTGCTGCTGGGCCCGGAGCAGTTCCTCCTGGACCCTGGCCTTGTCCCGGCGCATGACGTTGTAGCGGTCCGCCAAGGCGAAGGCCAGCACGATCATTTCCATGGCCGAGCCCAGCTGGAGGCCATCCACGGTGAACATATTGGTGGGGACCAGGCCCATGGCCCGCAGCGTGGTCATGGCGCCGCCCAGCATCAGCAAGGCGAAGGCCGCCAGGAAGAAGTAGGCGCTGCGCTGGCGCTTGAACGCGCAGACCAGCGCCACCCCCAGGGTGATCACCGCGGTGGCCAGGTTCAGCAGGATCGCGACGCGGGAAAACACCGGCAGCGCGACGACGTAAAGCAACGGTGTCACCAGGTACAGCGCCACCAGCCCCAGCAACAGTCGATCGAGACGGGGAACGACCTGATCGGTATGCAACATGCGCCGGGTGAACATCAGCATGGCCGCCAGGGTCAGCGAAACACCCGAGTAGTAGGCCACGTTCGAATTCAACAGCAGGCCCAGCCATGGCGACTCGGGGGCCAGCCCGTTCTTGATCGCCAGCGCGAACACCGTGCACGCCGCGAAGATCACATAGAGCAGGTAGACGCGGTCGCGCAGGGCCACCAACAGCATCAGGTTGAACAGGATCATCGCCGTGGCGATGCCGAAGTACCACGCCTTGCCCACGTAGTCGTCGCGCTCATAGGCGTGAAAGGCTTGCGGGGACCACAGCTGCAACGGAACCAGCAGACCGATGCTCGATTCCACACGCAGGTACAGCACCTGCTCGGAGCCGGCCGGCAGCGTCAGCGGGAAAACGAAGTTGCGATTGGGATACACCCGGGTGGAAGACGGCGTGTCACAGCCGGTAGAGATGGCGCGGTAGGTGCCCTGGGCATCCGGGATATGCACCTGGACATGGGAGATGCGCGGGTTCTCCACCACCAGCAGGCGCTGTACCGGTCTATCGCTGGAGTTGCGCAGCGGCAGGCGCAACCAGAAGGCCGAGCGCGTAAACCCAAGCGCCAGCGCGCTGCCGGGCGGCTGGTCCGTCGTGAAGCGCGACGCCCATTCGGCCGACTGCACGTCCGCCAGGGTCAGGCTTCGTTCGGGGTCTTCCAGCACCGAAACCACCTGGGTCAAGGTCAGGGGCTCGCTCGCCACGGTGGCGACATCGAGTGCCTGCCCGGCCGACCAGGCGGGCAGCGCCTGCAGGGCCACGGCCAACAGGAGCCAGGAGATCATCTGCCGACAAGTGCGGTATGCGTGCATGGGACTAGAAACCAGCGAAGGCCGAGAGATTGGCGGATGTGACCGGAGCAGGCGCGTGCTACCGGCCGTAAGGGTCCGAAAGTCTACAAGAGCAGGATTCACCCCCGCAAAGCTGCATGGGTCGGCTAGTCACCCTTCTCCGCCGACGCCGTGCCGCCCCCCCCTCGTGCGGCCCTGAACGACTCACGCCGCTCCGCACGCTCGCGGGCATAGGCGGGGCTCTCCTCGCCCGCCAGCTCATCGCGCACCAGGGGTTCGCCGCAGCCCTCGCACAGCGGTCCGAGGCCGGCGGGCAGCCCGCAGCGCGTGTGCACGAAGCGCACCGCCAGCCCCTCCTCCGGCGCCTTGCACCACTGCTCGCCCCAGGCCCGCAGCGCAAGCAGAACAGGGTAGAAGGCTTCGCCCTTCTCGCTAAGCTGATAGTCGTAGCGCAGCGGCCGCTTGCTGTAGGGCAGGCGCAGCAGCAGGCCATCCGCCTCCAACTGCTTCAGGCGTGTAGCGATCATCTGCGGGGTTCCACCGGTCTGCGCCTGGATCTCGTCGAAGCGGCGGGTACCCATGAACAACTCACGCAGCACCAGCACCGTCCAGCGATCACCCACCACCTCTTCGGCACGGGCGACCGGGCACAGGGTTTCGCAGGTTTTCTTCTGGCTGGACATGGAGGGCTTCCCTGAGCGGAATTTGTTGATATGATTTTCATAGCAATATCGGACGAAGTCAAACCACGGAGCACAGGTCCCCCCCCACTCGCGAGGCCCACAGCATGTCCTACCCCATCGACAGAACCGCCTACCTGCTGGTCGATCCCTACAACGACTTCCTCTCGGAAGGCGGCAGGATCTATCCCCTCATCGAGCCCATCGCCACCGATGTCGGCCTGCTCGACAACCTGCGAGCGCTCGACCGCGCCGTCCGCGCCCGAGGCATCCCGGTGTTCATCGTGCCCCATCGGCGCTGGGAAGCGGGCGACTACCAGGACTGGGACCACCCGACGCCCACCCAGTGCAAGATCATGCATGGCCATCACTTCGCACGGGGTGAATGGGGCGGCGAATGGCACCCCGACTTCGCGCCCAAGGAAGGCGACACCATCGTTGCCGAGCACTGGGGCGCAAGCGGATTCGCCAACACCGACCTGGACTTTCGCCTCAAGCAGAAGGGCATCAGCCACGTCATCATCGTCGGGCTACTGGCAAACACCTGCATCGAAGCGACCGCCCGTTTTGCCGCGGAACTCGGCTACCACGTCACCCTGGTGCGCGATGCGACCGCCGCCTTCCGCCAGGACATGATGCACGCCGCCCACGAGCTGAACGGCCCGACCTTCGCCCACGCCATCCTGAGCACCGACGAACTCATAGCCAACCTCGGCGGGCCGGCTGCCGGGCAAGGCGACTGAGAGGGAAACCCTCGGTAGCGGCGCCCCAGAGGGCAATGGGCTGGCCTTAGTCGAAGAACTTGCTCGGGGTCGTGCCGAACTGCTTCTTGAACATGGTGGTGAAGGCGCTCGGGCTTTCGTAGCCGAGTTCGCCAGCGACATCGATGATCTTCTCGCCCAGCGCAATGCGTTCCAGCGCCAGCAGCAACCGAGCCTGCTGGCGCCATTGGCCAAAGGTCATCCCCGCTTCCTTCTGGAACAGCCGCTGGATGGTCTTCTCGTCGAGATTCAGCCGCGCGCTCCAGTCCGCCAGCGTCGAGCCGTCGCCGGGATCTTCCTGCAGCGTCGAGCAAATGCTCCTGATGCGGGCATCCGCCGGCTGCGGCAAGTGCAGCGGCAAGGTCGGCAGGATCTTCAGTTCGTCCAGGATCAGGTTCATCACCCTGGCCTCGCGGGAGTCCTGTTCGTAGGGCTCGGCAATGTCGGTGGAGACCTGGATCAATTCGCGCAGCAGGGGCGAAATACTCACGGCCTTGGATTCGGCGGGCATGTCCAGCGCACGGTCGGGCCGGACGAACACGCTGCGCATCTTCACCGGGCTCACACAACGAATGGCATGGACCTGCCCGGTCGGCATCCAGATGCCGCGACTCGGCGGCACCGTCCACTGGGTCGATTCGGAGTGCACCACCATCACGCCCTCGATGGCGTAGATCAACTGGTGCTTGTTGTGGCAGTGGGGCGCGACCCGCCAGCCATCCGGGTAGTCGGTCGCACTGACGCTGAGCATCCAGTCGGCTTCATCGATCTCGACGACGATTTCGTTCAGTGGCCTGATCATTTCGCCCTTTTTGCGATAGTTGTCTCCCGAATCTCGCGAGACAGGAGAATTTGCGGACCCTAGGATAGCCCCCACCTCTGAAATCGAACAACGCACCGCTGCCGGACGCGTTGTTCTTGTCCGGAAGATCCGCCATGTCCATCAGTTCCACCGCCTCACCCTTGGCCTCACCCTCGGTCGCCAGCCAGGCCAGCCCGCTGGTCATGCGCGTCATCGGCGCCTGCGCCCTGGCCCACCTGATCAACGACCTGATCCAGGCAGTGCTGCCCTCGATCTACCCGATGCTCAAGGAAAGCTATGGCCTGACCTTTACCCAGGTGGGCCTGATCACCCTGACCTTCCAGCTGACCGCGTCCTTGCTGCAACCCTGGGTCGGCTACCACACCGACCGCCACCCCAAGCCCTGGCTGTTGCCGGTGGGCTCGCTGTGCACCCTGGCGGGCATCCTGATGCTGGCCTTCGTCGGCAGTTTCCCGGCGATCCTCCTGGCCTCGGCGCTGGTGGGCATAGGCTCGTCGACCTTCCACCCGGAGGCCTCGCGCATCGCGCGCCTGGCCTCGGGCGGGCGCTACGGCCTGGCCCAGTCGACCTTCCAGGTCGGCGGCAACGCCGGCAGCGCCTTCGGCCCGCTGCTGGCGGCGGCCATCGTGATTCCCTACGGACAGGGCAGCGTCGCCTGGTTCGGCCTGTTCGCGGTCTTCGCCATCGTGGTGCTCTATGGCCTGAGCCGCTGGTACCGCAACCACCTGGACCTGTTCAAGCTCAAGCAGGGCACCAAGGCGACCCACGGCCTCTCCCAAAAGCGCGTGACCTTCGCCCTGGTGGTACTGGCGCTACTGGTGTTCTCCAAGTACTTCTACATGGCCAGCTTCACCAGCTACTTCACCTTCTACCTGATCGAACGCTTCGACCTGTCGGTCGCCAGCTCCCAGCTGCACCTGTTCCTGTTCCTCGGCGCGGTGGCCGCCGGCACCTTCTTCGGCGGCCCGATCGGCGACCGCATCGGCCGCAAGGCGGTGATCTGGTTCTCCATCCTCGGCGTGGCGCCCTTCACCCTGGCCCTGCCCTATGTCGACCTGTTCTGGACCGGCGTGCTGAGCATGATCATCGGCTTCATCCTCGCCTCGGCGTTCTCCGCCATCGTGGTGTTCGCCCAGGAACTGGTGCCGGGCAACGTCGGCATGATCGCCGGGCTGTTCTTCGGCCTGATGTTCGGCTTCGGCGGCATCGGCGCGGCATTGCTGGGGCACCTGGCGGATATCCATGGCATCGAGTACGTGTACACGCTGTGCTCGTTCCTGCCGCTGCTCGGGGTACTGACCATCCTGTTGCCCTCTACCAAAGGGGTGTGAGTCAGGGCCAAGAACCGTTCTTCACGAAACTGCGGGAAGAGCTGTTAGCGCTGGAATGGTGCTCAGCTCATTTCCGCTTGGGCTGCGGGTTTCTGTTTCGCCTTCCCGGGCGACTTCCTTTGGCAGTCGACGGAGTGCCGCCCACCCCAAAGGAAGCAAAAGGCTTGCCCCGACATCCGGGTTTGGCTCCGCCAAACTTCCCTCCCTGCATCGTCGCTCCGGGGGCACGGCGTGAGGGGCCATCCATGGCCCCGCACACCTCTCGCGGCATCCATGCCGCTCGTCCCCCTCCACGACGATTCCGCTCGGCCTCCTGAAGGGGCGGTTTGCGCGGCGTCATCTTCTCTGCTTCGTTTCAGCCTGGTATGGGCAACAGGATTGCTTCGCGCCATCCGGCGCGAGTCACCCTTCTCCCTGTGGGAGAGGGGCTGGGGGTGAGGGAGGCATCCATTGGCGGGGTGCCAGGCCGGGCAACCACACAAAATTGCCGATCCAGCACGAACAGGACTCCCCACCGAAACGCGCGATGAACCTAAAAAAAAGCCCCGCACAAGGCGGGGCTGAGAGCACAAAACAGTTACCGGACCTACACCATCAAAGGATGCACACCCCGTGCTGGCCGCTTTGCGCCAGGTCCATCAGCTCGCGGTTGGCCACCGCGTACATGGCGTAGTCGGTGGTGGTAGCCGCGCGCAGCTCCACCAGCATGGCCTTCCAGCGCTCTACCAGCACGCGGTGCTGATCCAGCCACAGCGCCACCCGCTCCTCGATTTCCACCGGCCCTTCGTTCATCTGCAGGACGGAAATGGTGATCGCCCGCTGCTGCCAGTCCAGGTCGTCGCGGAAGGCTTCCCGCGCCAGGGCCTGCCAGTTGTTCTCCACCGGCAGGCTGGTGATCTGCTGCAGGTACCAGGACAGGTCCAGCGCGCCACCCACGGCGAAGTAGGCGGCGGCGACATCGGCCGTGTCCTTGCCGGTGACGTCCGAGGCTTCGATGATCGGCAGCAGGGTGTAGAAGTGGCTGGTGCCCGCCACCACCCGCGCCAGCTCTTCGGGGGCGCCGGCTTCGACATAGGACTGGAAGCGTGCCAGCCACTGCTCGCGGGACGGGCCTTCGAGCAGCTCGTCCAGGCGGCCGGCCAGGGCCTCCACGCGCGGGGCGAAGTGGTTGACGTCACGGGCGGCGTTCTGGTCCTCGCGGCGGCTGCGCAGGAACCAACGGGTAGCGCGGCGGCCCAGGCGCATCAGCTCGTCCATCAGGGTCAGCTGCAGTTCGGCCGGGACCTTGTAGTCCAGCGCCTCGATCTGCTGCCACCAGTGGGACAGGCGGAAGACATCACGCACCACCACATAGGCGCCGGCCACATTGGCCGCGCTCATGCCGGTGGACTCCTTCAGGCGCTGCACGAAGGTGATGCCCATGTGGTTGACCAGGTCGTTGGCGATCTGGGTACTGATGATCTCGCGTTTCAGGCGATGGCGGCGCATGGACTCGCCGAAGGTCTCGGCCAGGCGCGCCGGGAACGCGGTTTCCATTTCCTGGGCCAGGTAGTCGTCGTCCGGAACCAGCGACTTGAGCAGCGACTCCTTCAGGTCGATCTTGCTGTAGGAGATCAGCACCGCCAGCTCGGGGCGGGTCAGGCCCTGGCCGACGGCGATGCGCTCGTTCAGCTCATCGTCGGTGGGCAGGAACTCCAGGCCACGGTCCAGCTTGCCGGCCGCTTCCAGTGCGGTGATCAGGCGCTTGTACTCGCCGATCTTCTCCCGGGCGCGACGCTGCGCCAGGGACAACGCCTGGGTCTGCTTGTAGTTGTTGCCCAGCACCAGGTTGCCCACGTCGTCGGTCATCTCGGCCAGCAGCTTGTTGCGCTGCTTGCCGGTCATGTCGCCGGCCCCGACGATTTCGTTGAGCAGGATCTTGATGTTGACCTCATGGTCCGAGCAGTCCACGCCGCCGGCGTTGTCGATGAAGTCGGTGTTGCTGGCGCCGCCATTGAGGCCGTACTCGACGCGGCCCAGCTGGGTCATGCCGAGGTTGCCGCCCTCGCCCACCACCTTGGCACGCAGTTCGCGGCCGTCGACGCGCAGGGCATCGTTGGCCTTGTCACCCACGTCGGCATGGCTTTCGCTGCTGGCCTTGACGTAGGTGCCGATACCGCCGTTCCAGAGCAGGTCCACCGGCGACTTCAGCAGCGCGTGGAGCAGTTCGGTGGGCGGCAGCTTGTCGGCTTCGATCTCGAAGCGCTGCTGCATCTGCGGGCTGATGGCGATGCTCTTGGCGCTGCGCAGGAAGATGCCGCCGCCCTCGGAGATCAGCTTGGCGTCGTAGTCGGCCCAGGAGGAGCGCGGCAGGTCGAACAGGCGCTTGCGTTCGACGAAGCTGGAGGCGGCGTCCGGGTTCGGGTCGATGAAGATGTGCATGTGGTTGAAGGCGGCCACCAGCTGCAGCTTGTCCGACAGCAGCAGGCCGTTGCCGAACACATCGCCGGCCATGTCGCCGATGCCGATCACGGTGACGTGATCCTTCTGCACATCGATGCCGCGCTCGCGGAAGTGACGCTGCACCGACACCCAGCCGCCCTTGGCGGTGATGCCCATGCCCTTGTGGTCGTAGCCCGCCGAGCCGCCGGAAGCGAAGGCGTCGCCCAGCCAGAAACCGTAGTCCTGGGCGATGCCGTTGGCGATGTCGGAGAAGGTCGCGGTGCCCTTGTCGGCCGCCACCACGAGGTAAGGGTCGTCGGCGTCGTGGCGCACCACGTTGGCCGGCGGTACCACCTTGCCTTCCTTTAGGTTGTCGGTGACGTCCAGGAGGCCGGAGATGAAGATGCGGTAGCAGGCGATCGCCTCGTTCTGGATATCGTCGCGGGTGCCACCCACCGGCAGTCGACGGGGGATGAAGCCGCCCTTGGCGCCCATGGGCACGATCACCGCGTTCTTCACCTGCTGCGCCTTCACCAGCCCCAGCACTTCGGTGCGGAAGTCTTCCTCGCGATCGGACCAGCGCAGGCCGCCACGGGCCACGTCGCCGAAGCGCAGGTGCACGCCCTCCACGCGCGGGCAGTAGACGAAGATCTCGAACTTGGGCACCGGCCGCGGGATATCCGGAATCTGGCGCGGGCTCAGCTTGAAGCTGAAGTAGGACTTGTTCTGGCCAGCAGCGTCCGGCTGGTAGAAGTTGGTCCGCAGGGTCGCCTTGATCAGGTCCAGGTAGCGCCGCAGGATGCGGTCTTCGTTGAGCACGGCGACGTTGTCCAGCTCACCGAGGATCGCCTGTTCGAGCTTCTGCTGCTTGTCTTCCAGGTCGTCCGCCGCCAGCTTGCGCGCGAGGTAGAAGCGGGTCTTGAACAGACGCACCAGCTCCTTGGCGATATTGGCGTGGTTGAGCAGGGTGCTGGCGATATAGGACAGGTCGAAGCCCAGGCGGATCTGCTTCAGGTAGCGGGCGTAGGCGCGCAGCAGCGCCACGTCGCGCCAGGGCATGGCGGCGGTCAGCACCAGGCGGTTGAAGGCGTCGTTCTCGGCATGCCCGCCGACGATGTGGACGAAGGCGTCCTGCAGGGTGTCGTTGAGTTGCTGGAGGTCGACCTCGTCGCCCAGGGCGCTGGTGAAGGCGAAGTCGTGGATCCAGTACTGGCGACCGTCCTGGCGCACCAGGCGGTAGGGGAACTCACCCAGCACGCGCAGGCCGAGGTTCTCCAGGATCGGCAGCACGTCGGACAGGGCCAGCGGGGTATCGGCGTGGTACAGCTTGCAGTGCAGCTGCTGCTCGCCCTGGGCCAGCGGCTGGTAGAAGCTCATCACCAGCGGGCGCTCGTCGGAGAGGCTGTGCAGGTGCTGCATGTCCACCACCGCCGAGTGCGGGGCGAAGCGTTCGCGGTAGCCGGCCGGGAAGCCTTTCGGGAAGTCGGCCAGCACGCGGGTGCCCTGCCCCTCGCCGAAGCTTTCGTTGACCAGGCTGGCGTAGTCGTCCTTCCAGGAACGGCAGGCCTGGATGACTTCCTTCTCCAGCAGTGCGGTATCGACGTGCAGCTTGTTCTTCGGGTCCAGGCGCAGGATGAACTGCACGCGGGCCAGCACCGACTCGGAGAAGAAGGTCCAGAACTCGCAGTCGCTGGCCTGCAGGCGATCCATCAGGATCTGCTGGATCTTCAGGCGGGTCTCGGTGGAATAGACATCGCGCGGCACGTAGGCCAGGGCATAGGCGAAGCGGCCATAGGGGTCGCGGCGCAGGAACAGGCGGATCTTGTTGCGTTCCTGCATCTGCACGATGGACATGGCGGTGTTGAAGAGGTCGTCCACCGGGGTCTGGAACAGGTCGTCGCGCGGCAGCACTTCCAGCACCTGGGCCAGTTCCTTGCCCAGGTGGGCGCCGGAGGCGAAGCCCGAGCGGTGCTGGATCTCGGCCACCTTGTGGCGGATGTAGGGGATGTGGTTGACGCTCTCGGCATACACGGCGGAGGTGTAGAGGCCCATGAAGCGGCACTCCTTGATCACCTTGCCCTTGGCATCCAGCTCGCGGATGGAGACGAAGTCCGGGTAGGCCGGGCGGTGCACGCGGCTCGGTTCGGCGGCCTTGGCGAACGACAGCAGCATGGGCCCGCGCAGGTAGTTCAGGGCCTCGGCCTCGATGTGCAGGTCGTCCTTCTTCAGGCCGGCGCGACGCAGCTTTGAAACACCCAGCAGGGATTTCTCGTCATAGACCAGGTGGCCGCCGTTCTTGTCGTCGGCCACGGTGAATTCCTCGTAGCCGAGGAAGGTGAAGTGGTTGTCCAGCAGCCACTCCATGAACACCTTCACTTCCTTCAGCTCGTCGCCGTCGACCTTGAGCTTGGCCTTGTCCAGCCAGGCCAGCAGCTCCTGGGCCTTGGCCTTCATCGGCTTGAAGTCGGCCACGGCCACGCGGACCTCGCCCAGCACTTCCAGCAGGGCCTTCTCCAGGGTCTTCATGGCGCCGTTGTTGGCGCAACGGTCGATCTCCAGGAACATCAGCGATTCCTGGCGCACGTCCTTGCCCTGGGTGCCCTTGGGCAGGATTTCCTGCAGCTCGCCCTTGGCGTTGCGACGCACGCTGATGACGTTGTTCTGCAGGGTATGGATGCTGTAGCCGCGACGGTTCAGCTCCATGCGCACCGAGTCCACCAGGAAGGGGATGTCCGGGTGCAGCACTTCGACGGCGGTGTGGGTGGACTGCCAGCCGTGCTTCTCGTAGTCGGGGTTGAACACCCGCACTTCCGGGCTGGCGGCGTCGAAGCGTTCCACCAGGCGCCAGGACGAGAGGGTGCAGCCGACCAGGTCGGACAGCCGACGCTGGGTCAGCTCCTCAAGCGCGATGATGCCGAAGAATTGTTCGGCGAACAGGGAAACTTGTGGCAATGCCTGTTCGCTGACGTGCTGCGCCAGGGCCGCTTGCAGTTGGTGCTGGAAGTCGGCTTTGCTGGCCGCCGTGAAGAACGCCATGGTTGTGCTCCGCTAGGCTCGTTTTGTTGGGTTAAGCGTAGAACGCTCAGCAGCGGAGCAAGGGCCGCAGGTCGATCTGGCAGTGCGGTCCTGCTCCGGGCAAAGGCCGGGGGGACAACTGCGACCCGGCGGTCACCATTGCCGCGAAAGCTTAACGAGGGCGATGTCGTCTAGACTTTCCGAGGGGCGACATATTCGGTCAATCTCTGTCAGCCAGCCCGACACTTTCGTATGACCAGCGACGACCGCTTCCGACGCGGCCGATTCGGCGTTGCCTACTTGCGGACTACATGAACCGGGGCTATCCACCCTTATATTCGGCTTCCCTCCACTTACTGGAGCACCTGCCCATGTGCACCTGCCATGAACACGCCGAGCAACCCGCGCGCCGGGATTTCCTTCGCCTCGCCGGTGTCACCGTCGCCACCGCGGTGACCGCCTCGCTGCTGCCCACCCACGCACTGGCGGCATCCCCCGCCGAACCACCCAAGCCAGAGAACCAGCTCAGCCCACAGGCGGCGTTCGACCGCCTGATGGCGGGCAACCGCCGTTACATCGAAGGCGTCGCCCGTCGCCACGACTTCCTCGCCGAGCGCGAAGCGCTGGTGTCGGCGCAGAACCCCTTCGTCGCGGTGCTCAGCTGCGCCGACTCGCGCATCGCCCCGGAGTACGCGTTCGACACCGGCCGTGGCGATCTCTTCGCCGTGCGCGTGGCCGGCAACCTGGTCAACGATGATGGCCTGGGCAGCCTCGAGTACGGCGTGGCCGTGCTCGGCATTCCGCTGCTGATGGTGCTCGGCCATGAGGGCTGTGGCGCGGTGGAAGCCGGGGTCAAGGCGGTACGCGACAAGGCCAGCTTCCCCGGCCATATCCAGCGACTGGCCGACGCCATCGCCCCGGCGGTCAAGGCCACCCTCGACAAGCCCGGCGACCCGCTGGACAACGCCATCAGGCAGAACGTGCTGGATAACATGCGCCTGGTGAAGGAGCGCTCCGAGATACTCCGGACCGCGATCGACGAGGGTCGCCTGAAGCTGGTGGGCGGCCTGTACCGACTGGCCGATGGCAAGGTCGAACTGCTCGGTTGATGGCGGACGGGTCGCGCCCTTTGCGCGGCCCGTCACTCTTTGCCGCAGCGCCGGCATTGCGCTTTCCTAGGCCGCTCCCCCCTCCTTGGATTAAAGTATTGGGCCTCTCTGGGGGCTTTTTGCATTCCCCGTCCAATCCGAGCGAGTCCATTGATGGAACACCGTGAAGCGCTAGTCGCCCTGCGAAACTTCCTTTCCACCCAGATCCTCGGCCAGGAGAAGCTCATCGACCGCCTGCTGGTCGCCCTGCTCGCCGATGGCCACCTGCTGGTCGAAGGCGCACCCGGGCTGGCCAAGACCAAGGCCATCAAGGACCTGGCGGACGGCGTGGAAGCCGAGTTCCATCGCATCCAGTTCACCCCCGACCTGCTGCCCGCCGACATCACCGGCACCGAGATCTATCGCCCGGAGAACGGCAGCTTCGTGTTCCAGCAGGGGCCGATCTTCCACAACCTGGTGCTGGCCGACGAGATCAACCGCGCGCCGGCCAAGGTGCAATCGGCGCTGCTGGAAGCCATGGCCGAGCGCCAGGTGTCCATCGGCCGCTCCACCTATGCGCTGCCGCCACTCTTCCTGGTGATGGCGACCCAGAACCCCATCGAGCAGGAAGGCACCTATCCCCTGCCCGAGGCCCAGCTCGACCGCTTCCTGATGCACGTGCGCATCGGCTTCCCGGACGCCTCGGTGGAACGCAAGATCCTCCAGCAGGCCCGTGGCGAGGCGCTGCACGGCGAGACCCGAGCCGAACACCAGGTGAGCCAGCAGGCGATCTTCGCCGCACGCAAGGAGATTCTCGGCATGTACATGGCCGACGCCGTGGAGGAGTACCTGGTGCACCTGGTCATGGCCACCCGCACCCCGGCCAAGTTCGACAGCGAGCTGGCCGAGTGGCTGGCCTGGGGCGCCAGCCCGCGCGGTTCCATCGCTCTGGACCGCTGCGCACGCGCCCACGCCTGGATGGCCGGCCGCGAGTTCGTCAGCCCCGAAGACATCCAGGCGGTGCTCTTCGATGTGCTGCGCCACCGCCTGATCCTCTCCTTCGAAGCGGAAGCCGCCGGCATCGACCAGGACCGGGTGATCCAGCGCATCCTGGATGTGGTAGCGGTGGCCTGATGCGCCTCAAGACGGCGGCCTGGACGTTCCGGGTCCGGAAGCGCCGGCCCGCCACCCCCGGTATCGTCCCGCCCGCCAGCGCGGAAGGGGTGCATGTCGACCTGGCCGAGCTGATCGACATGCGCCATCGGGTCCGCGAAGTGCAGCTGTTCTCCAGCCCGGCGCGCCGCAGCCCGTTGATCGGCCTGCATCATTCCAAGCTGCGCGGCCGTGGCGTGGACTTCGACCAGGTGCGCATCTACCAGGCCGGCGACGACGTGCGCACCATCGACTGGCGCGTCACCGCGCGCACCCAGGAACCCCACACCAAGCTGTTCCACGAAGAGCGCGAGCGGCCGGTGTTCATCATGGTCGAACAGAGCCAGCGACTGTTCTTCGGCACCGGCCTGGTGTTCAAGTCAGTGCTCGCCGCCCAGGCCGCCAGCCTGATCGGCTGGGCCGCCCTGGCCCACAACGACCGGGTCGGCGGCCTGGTGTTCAGCGACCACGACCATCACGAGATCAAGCCACGGCGCAGCAAGCAGAGCCTGTTGCAGCTGCTCAGCCGCCTGGCCCGCGCCAACCAGGCCCTGGGCAGCCCCGGCGGCGCCCAGCGCGAAGGCTTCAGCCTGGCCCTGCGCCGCGCTCGCGAAGTGCTGCGCCCGGGGAGCCTGGTGGTCATCCTCTGCGACGAACGCACTCTGTCCGATACCGCCGAACAGCAGATCGCCCTGCTCTCCCGCCACACCGACCTGATCCTGCTGCCGGTGTCCGATCCGCTGGATCACGCACTGCCCGCCGCCGGCCTGCTGCGCTTCGTCGAACAGGGCGCCCAGCTGGAGCTGGACACCCATGCCAGCGACCTGCGCCAGGCCTACCGCGAGCTGGGCGAGGCCCGCACCGCGCGCTGGGAACGCCTGGCCCAGCGGCTTGGCGTCCTGCTCCTGCCGCTGTCCACCCAGGAAGGCATGATCGACCAGCTGCGCGATTACCTGCAGCGCCAGGGTGGCCGGCGATGAACCCGCTGGACGGCCTGGAGCCGCTGATTGCCCCCGCCGCCATTTCCTGGTGGCCGCCGGCGCCCGGCTGGTGGAGCCTGCCGCCCCTGCTCGCCCTGCTGGGCTGGGCGCTCTGGCTGTATCGGCGTCGACGTGCACGCCAGGCGCAGGTCGAACTGGAGCCGCCGCTGGACCCGTTGCGCCAGGCCGCCCTGGACGAGCTGGCGCGCCTGCCCAAGCCCTATGACGGCGCCCCGGCCGGCCCCTGGCTGCAGGAACTCAACGGGCTGCTGAAGCGTCTATGCCGCATGCATTACCCCGGAGACAACAGCCATACCCTCAGCGGCCGCGCCTGGCTGGCCTACCTCGACAACCGCTGCCCGGCGGCCGGCCTGACCCGCTGGATGATCCTGGTGGAAGGCGCCTACCGCCCGCAGTGCAAGCTGGAGGACAAGGCCATCGCCGGCCTCTACCAGTCCGTCGAGACCTGGGTGCGCAAGCATGTTTGAGTTCACCTGGCCCTGGATCTTCCTGCTCGCCCCGCTGCCCTGGGTGCTGCGCCTGCTGCTGCCACCGGCGGACAGCGGCGAAGCGGCACTCAAGGTGAGCTTCCTCGCCGACCTCGAAGGCCTGGTGGGCCGGCGTGCCCGCGCCAACCTGCCGGCCTGGCGCCAACAGGCGCCCTTCGTCCTGCTCTGGCTGCTGCTGATCACGGCTGCCGCCCGCCCCGAATGGGTCGGCGAACCCCAGCCCATGCCCACCAGCGGGCGCGACCTGTTGCTGGCGGTGGATGTGTCCGGCTCCATGGACTATGCCGACATGCGCCTGGACGACGAGGACGTCAGCCGCCTGACCCTGGTGAAGCACCTGATGGGCGAATTCATCGACGGCCGCCGTGGCGACCGCATCGGCCTCATCCTGTTCGGCAGCCAGGCCTACCTGCAGGCACCGCTGACCTTCGACCGGCAGACCGTGCACACCTGGCTGGACGAAGCGCGCATCGGCATCGCCGGCAAGAACACCGCCATCGGCGACGCCATCGGCCTGGCGGTGAAGCGCCTGCGCCAGCGTCCCGCCGACAGCCGTGTGCTGGTGCTGATCACCGACGGCGCCAACACCGGCGGCGAGATCGACCCGCTGACCGCCGCGCGACTGGCCGCCGAGGAGCAGGTGAAGATCTACACCATCGGCATCGGCGCCGACCCGGAGCAGAGCGACGTGCTCGGCATCCTCGGCCTCAACCCGAGCATGGACCTGGACGAACCGACCCTCACCGCCATCGCCGAACAGACCGGCGGCCAGTACTTCCGCGCACGCAGCTTCCAGGAACTGGAAGCGATCGAGGAAAGCCTCGACCGCCTGGAACCGGTCACCCAGCGCGCCAGCCAGGCCCGCCCGGCCTACTCCCTCTATAGCTGGCCGCTCGCCCTTGCCGTGCTGCTGAGCATCGGCCTGGTCTGCCGCGTGCTCTGGCCCCACGCCCTGCAGCAACGCCCGCAGTGGCTGCGGAGGCGCACATGAGCGCGCTCTGGCCGATCTGGCTGCGCCCCGCCTGGCTGCTGTTGCTGCCGCTGATGGCCTGGCTGCTCTGGCTGCTCTGGCACCGCGAGCGGCGCAGCGGCCGCTGGGAGCAGCTGCTGCCCCGCGCCTTCCAGCCCTGGCTGCTCAGTGGCGGCGGCATGCGCAACAATCGGCTGCCCTGGCTGGCCCTGGGCCTGGCCTGGCTGCTCTGCGTGCTGGCCCTGCTCGGCCCCAGCTGGCAGCAGATGGAGCAGAGCACCCAGAAGCGTGCCGATCCGCTGGTGGTGATGCTCGAACTGACGCCCTCCATGCTCGCTGGCGATATCGCCCCGAGCCGCCTGGAGCAAGCCAAGCGCAAGCTGCGCGACCTGCTGGACGCCCGCCGCGATGCGCAGACGGCGATCGTCGTCTACGCGGGCAGCGCCCACAGCCTGGTGCCGCTGTCCGACGACCTGATGACCAGCCTCAACCTGATCGACTCGCTGAAGCCCTCGATCATGCCGCAGCCGGGGCAACGTGCCGACCTGGCGGTGGAGAAGGCCCTCCGTCTGCTGGAGCAGGGCGCCCAGGGCGAGGGTCGGCTATTGCTGATCACCAGCGGCCTCGACCCGCAGGAACAAACCGGCATTCGCAAGGCCCTCGGCTCCCGTGGCGAGCGCCTGGCCATCCTCGGCATCGGCACCGCCGCCGGCGCCCCCATCGCCCAGGAAGACGGCGGCTTCCTCAAGGACGCCCAGGGCGCCATCCTCCTGCCCAAGCTCGACAGCACCCAGCTGCGCCGCTTCGCCGCCGACCTCGACGGCCGCTACGCCAGCGCCCAGCTGGACGAAGCCGACCTGCACCGCCTCGACCTGCTGGATGGTCCGGGCAGCCTGCGCGACAGCGGCGAGATAGCCCGCCTGGCATCCTGGGCCGACCAGGGCCACTGGCTGCTGCTGCCGCTGCTGCTGATCGCCGCCTGCGCCGGCCGCCGTGGCTGGCTGTTCTGCCTGCCGCTGCTGTTCGCGCTGCCGCAACCGACCATGGCCATGGACTTCCAGGACCTCTGGCTACGCCCCGACCAGCAGGGCCAGCGCCTGCTCGAAGCCCAGCGCCCGGCCGAGGCCGCGCAGCGCTTCGACGACGTGCGCTGGCAGGGCCTGGCGCTCTACCAGGCCGGCGACTACGCCGAGGCCGCCGCCCGCTTCGCCCAGGGCGACAGCGCGGCGGACCACTACAATCGTGGCAACGCACTGGCCCGCAGCGGTGAACTGGAAGCGGCGATCGATGCCTACGACTCGGCCCTGGAGCGCCAGCCCGACCTCGCCGTCGCGAAGAAAAACAAGGCCCTGGTGGAAGAACTGCTGCGCCAGCGCGAGGTCGAAGCAGCCGCCAACAAGGAGCAGCAGGACGACAGGGAACAGTCCGACGAGCAGGGCGAGCAGAGCGCGGCGCAACAGCCGGGCGAACAGGACGCCGAAGAAAACCCCGCGCAACCGGCCGAGGGCCAGGCCCAGACGGACAACCAGACCCGCTCGGCCACCGACGGCACCGCGGAAGACGCCCTGCAGGAAGGCAGCGAGATTTCCCAGCAGGCCAGCAACGAGCCCCTCGGCGACGAACGTCGCCAGGCCCTGGAACAATGGCTGCGGCAGATTCCGGACGATCCCGCCGAACTGTTGCGCCGCAAGTTCTGGTACGAACAGCAACAGCGCCAGGAAGAACAGTGATGACGCGCCTGCTTTGCACCCTCCTCCTCAGTCTGTTGGCACTGGCGGTACAGGCCGCCGGCTTCACCGCCAATGTCGACCGCACGCGCTTGAGCGAAGGAGAGACCGTCGAGCTGACCCTGGAATCTTCCGACCCGACCCTGTTCGGCAAGCCGGACCTGACGCCCCTGGACGGCGACTTCGAGGTACTCGGCACCCGCCAGATCAACCAGCTCGGCACCTTCAACGGCAAGAACGACCGCGCCACTCGCTGGATCATCACCCTGCAACCCAGGCAGACCGGCTTCGTCACCATTCCGGCCCTCAAGCTCGGCGAGGCCCACAGCGCGCCCATCACCCTGCATGTGCAGAAGGCCGCGAAGCAGGAGAAGTCCGCCAGCAAACTGGAGCCGGTATTCATCGAGGCCAGCCTCGACCAGGAAAGCGTCTATGTGCAGGCCCAGGCCATCCTCACCCTGCGTATCTACCATTCCGTGTCGCTCTACGACGACAGCAGCCTCAGCCCGCTGCAGATGGACGATGCCCGCGTCGAGCAGCTTGGCGATACGCGCACCTACGAGAAGGAAATCAATGGCGTACGCCACGGTGTGATCGAGGTGCGCTATGCCCTGTTCCCGCAGAAGAGCGGCGTGCTGGACATACCGCCGCAAGTGTTCAGCGCCACCCTGGTCGACCCGGGCAGCGACACCGCCTACCAGCCGTTCGGCCCGCGCCCGGGCAAGCTGACGCGGGTGAACTCGCCGCGCATCCCGCTGACCGTGCAACCCAAGCCCGCCGAATACCCGGCCGATGTCCCCTGGCTACCGGCGCGCAACCTGACCCTGACCGAATCCTGGAGCCCGGACCCGAAAACCGTGCGCACCGGCGACTCCCTGACCCGTAGCCTGATGTTGATGGTCGAAGGCCTCTCCAGCGCCCAGATCCCACCGCTGCCGGCGACCCAGGCGGAGGGGTTGCGGCGCTACCCGGACCAGCCGCAGGTGGGCAACAAGGTGGACGAGCGCGGGATAGTCGGCAGCCGCGAGGAACGCGAGGCCCTGGTGCCCACCCGCAGCGGCCGCCTGGAACTGCCGGCGGTGAACGTGACCTGGTGGAACACCCGGGAAAACCGCCTGGAACACAGCGAGATTCCCGCCCGCACCCTGGAAGTGGCGATCAATCCCGAACTGGAATCCGGCCCCGCGCCCACGGTCGAAACCCAGGCCGATGGCAACATTCCCCGGGCGCGGCTCTGGCCCTGGCAGCTCGCCTGCGCCCTCCTCGCCTGCACCACCTTCCTCGGCTTCGCCCTGTGGTGGCGCGCACGTCGCCAACCGGCGATCCTGCCCACCGCCCAGACCGGCCCGAGCCCGCGCACCTTGCTGGATGAACTGCGCCGCGCCTGCCAGTCCAACGACCCCCATGCCACCCGCCAGGCCCTGGACAACTGGGCCCGCCAGCAGCCGGAAACCCTCGCCGACATGGCGGCCCGCTTCGTGCCCCTGTCCGACGCCATGGACGGACTGAACGGCGCCCTCTACAGCGAGGCCGGCCAGCACTGGCAGGGCGAAGACCTGTGGAAGGCCATCCGCGCCCTCCCCACGCCCCAGACGGAGCAACAGGCGACCCTGGAACCGAGCCAGTTGCCGCCGCTGTATCCGCGTTGACTTAGTCCGGATGGGGCCCGGGGGAAGCGTTGGGTTTCGCTTCGCTCTACGCCAACCTACGAAACCCACAGCCAGCCATAATCCGAAGTCGGGCATGGCGCCGCCGGTGGATGGAAAAGCGCCATACACCCTACGGACGTGTATCCACGTCAATTCCGTAGGAGCCCGTAGGATGGGTTGAGCGGAGCGATACCCATCAATCCGGACCGCATGGGTATTGCTCCGCTCAGCGGAACGTTGGGTTTCGCTTCGCTCTACGCCAACCTACGAAACCCACAGCCAGCCATAATCCGAAGTCGGGCATGGCGCCGCCGGTGGATGGAAAAGCGCCATCCACCCTACGGACGTGTATCCACGTCAATTCCGTAGGAGCCCGTAGGATGGGTTGAGCGGAGCGATACCCATCAATCCGGACCGCGTGGGTATTGCTCCGCTCAGCGGAACGTTGGGTTTCGCTTCGCTCTACGCCAACCTACGAAATCGCCCACGTACCGTCCCCCCACGCATGCCCATAAAAAAACCGCGGCCTGGGCCGCGGTTTTTGGTGTTGCCGATCAGGCTCAGTGGGCCAGCAGCGATCCGCCGACCTTGCCCGCCAGCTTCTCGGGCTTGATCAGGAAGCGCGCCAGGGCCGGCAGCAGCCAGAGGGCGCCGAACATGTTCCAGAGGAGCATGAAGGTCAGCATCAGGCCCATGTCGGCCTGGAACTTGATCGCCGAGAACATCCAGGTGGCGACACCGATGGCCAGGCACAGGCCGGTGAAGAGCACCGCTTTACCGGTGGAGCGCAGGGTCTGGTAGTAGGCCTCCTGCAGCGGCAGGCCGGCACGCAGGAAGCTCTCCAGGCGGCTGTAGATGTAGATGCCGTAGTCGACACCGATACCCACGCCCAGGGCGATCACCGGCAGGGTCGCCACCTTCACGCCGATACCCAGCCAGGCCATCAGCGCGTTGCCCAGCACCGAGGTGAGCACCAGCGGCAGCACGATGCAAAGGGTGGCGGCGATGGAGCGGAAGGTGATCAGGCACATGATCGCGACGCAGATGTACACCAGGATCAGGATGGTCAGCTCGGCCTGGGCGATCACCTCGTTGGTGGCCGCTTCGATACCGGCGTTGCCGGCTGCCAGGAGGAACTGCAGGCCGTCCTTGTCGTGGGTCTCGGCGAATTCCTGCACGGCGGTCACGACGCGGGTCAGGGTCTCGGCCTTGTGGTCGTTGAGGAACACCAGGACCGGCGCCAGGGAGCAGTCGGAGTTGTACAGGCCTTCGGCGCGGCTGATGGAGTTGTTCAGCACGTCCTGGTTGCGGGACAGGGTTTCCCACTTCAGGTTGCCTTCGTTCATCCCTTTGATCACCTGCTTGGAGACGGTGACCATGGAGATGGCCGATTGCACGCCCGGCGTGTTCTCCATCTTCCACATCAGCTCGTCCACCGGCGCCAGGGTCTCGTGGGTCGAGCAGCCTTCGGCGGCGGTCTTGACCATCACGACCAACACGTCGGAGCTGGTGGAGTAGTTGTTGATGATGAAGTTGTTGTCCTGGTTGTAGCGCGAGTCAGGACGCAGTTCCGGCGCGCCCTGGTCGAGGTCGCCGATCTTCAGGTTCTGGCTGTACCACAGGCCGCCACCGAAGGCGATCAGGGCAATGACCACGGAGATCGGGGCTACCACCGGGTGGGCGAAGTTGGACAGCAAGCGCCAGAACGGATGCTCGCGCACGGCGTCCTTCTTGCTGCGCTCGATGGCCTTCTTGCTGATGCCGACGTAGGAGATCGCTACCGGCAGCAGGATCAGGTTGGTGAACACGATCACCGCCACACCGATGGAGGCGCCGATGGCCAGCTCGCGGATCACGCCGATGTCGATGATCAGCAGGGTGATGAAGCCCACGGCGTCCGCCAGGATCGCGATCATCCCCGGCAGGAACAGCTGGCGGAAGGTGCGTCGTGCCGCCGTCAGTGCGTTGTCGGCGTCACTGGATTGCAGGGCGATACCGTTGATCTTCTGTACGCCGTGGGAAATACCGATGGCGAAGATCAGGAAGGGCACCAGCATCGAATAGGGATCGAGACCGAAGCCCACGGTGTGCATCAGGCCCAGCTGCCAGATCACCGCCACCAGGGTGGTGGACAGCACGGCGATGGTGCTGCGGATACACCAGGTGAACCAGTAGAGCAGCACCAGTGTGATCAGGAAGGCGATACCGAAGAACATCACCACCATGATCAGGCCGTCGATCAGGTCACCGACCTTCTTGGCGAAGCCCACTATGTGAACCTTCACGTTGGGGTTCTGCGCCTGGTACTTGTCGCGGATCTTCTCTTCCAGCTCATGGGAGAACTGGCGGTAGTCCAGCTTCATCAGCTTGCCCTGGTCGTTCGGGTCCGGATAGGACTCCAGCAGCGGCACGTCGATGATGCTCGACTTGAAGTTGTTGGCCACCAGGCGACCGATCTGGCCGGACTTGAGCACGTTGTTGCGCAGGTCTTCCAGGCTGGCCGGGGAACCGTCGTAGGTCTGCGGGATCACCTCGCCACCGGCGAAGCCTTCCTCGGTCACCTCGGTCCAGCGCACGCTCGGGCTCCACAGGGACTTCAGGCCGGAACGATCGACGCCGGAGATGTAGAACACCTCGTCGTGGATCTGGCGCAGGGTCTCCATGTACTCCTTGGTGAAGATGTCGCCGTCGACCGCTTCCACCGAAATACGCACGGTGTTGCCCAGGTTGGCCAGGTCGTTGCGGTGCTCGATCATCTTCTGGATGAAGGGGTGCTGCAGCGGGATCATCTTCTCGAAGCTGGTGGACGGCCGCACTTGCAGGGCCTGCCAGAAGAGGAAGATGCTAACCAGCAGGCAGATGACGATCACCGCCGGCCGGTTGTTGAAGATCAGGCGCTCCAGGAAGGTCGCCTTGTCCTGGTGATGGGTACTCATCGAAACTCTCCGGCTTTTCTTATAGTTGGCCCAGCTCGGCGCCGGTCGGGGACGCTACGCGTACACCGCCCTGTCCCACCAGAATCAGGTTGCCCTTTTCATCAGCGATGACGCTGGCAAGCGACAGGCGGTCGCTGCGGTTCACCACAGTGAAGCTGCGGCCATTGTCGATGCTCTTGAGCACGCTGCCGCCATGGCCGACCACCACCAGGGTGCCGTCGGGCAGCAGGGCGCCGCCGGACAGGCCGAACTCCAGATCGCCGCTGGTGGTTTTCAGCGACACGGTGTCCCAGGTGCCGCCGAAATCAGTGGAGCGGAACAGGTGGCCACGCAGGCCGTAGGCGATGACCACGCCCGGCTCGGCGGTGCCGAGCACGCCGAACAACGAGCCTTCGTACGGGCCTTCGAGGCGTTCCCAGGTCTGGCCCCAGTCGGCGGAGCGGAACATGCTGCCCGCCTCCCCCACCACGAACAGGCCGGAGTCCTTCACCGCGGTGATGGCGTTGAGGTGGTACTGGTCTTCGTTGTCGAGACGGTCGCTGACGTCTTCCCAGTTCTTGCCGCCATCCTGGGTGGTCAGCAGGGCGCCGTAGGCACCCACGGCGAAGCCGGTGCTGGCGTCCTTGAACCAGACGTCCAGCAGGGGCGCTTCGCGCTCCAGGTCTTCGAACTGCAGGGTCCAGGTCGCGCCGCCGTCCTCGCTGGCGAGGATCTGCGAGTCGTGGCCAACGGCCCAGCCTTTCTTGTCGTCAACGAAATAGACCGCGGCGAGCATCTGGCGGGTAGGCACCTTGGCCTGGGTCCAGGACTTGCCGTTGTCGTCGGAATAAAGGATATGGCCACGGTCGCCAACGGCCACCAGGCGCTTGCCGGCATGGGCGACATCGAGCAGCAGGCTGCTGACGGCCTTGGGCGATTCGATGGAGAGGACCGGTGCATCGGCGGCCAGCGCGGATGCGGTGATGGGCGCAGCGCCTACAGCCAGGGCGGAGAGCACACTGAACAGCGAGAGCGCTTTGGCCAGCGGCGATTGGAAGCGGAACGTCGGCTTGTGGAGGCCGGACGAGGTGCGCCGCATGACGGGCTCACTCATACACCTTTACCCCTTGTTGTTATAGGTAGGTCTGCCCGGGTCGAGCAGCGAGCTAATCCTAGCCAGCTTTGGAAAGCCTGCACAATCAGTGGGACGTTATGTTTTGTTAAGCGCCGGTGGCGCTCTGTAACCGAGCGCGCAAAGAAAAAGGCCGCTTTTCAGCGGCCTTTTTCACGGGGTGTCGCGGATCAACGAGTACCGCGGCGACGCAGGGCGGACGGCTTGAAGTAGCCATCGTCCGGGACCGCCTGGTTGAAGTCGATGGTGGTCGGCTCTTCGTTGTCCAGGTTCTGTACGTGGTAGCGGCGGGCCTGCAGGTCGTGGAACACATCCAGCGCGGACCAGGTGGTCGGCAGCTCGTAGTAGTTCTTCAGGTAGGCCACCGATACACGCCACAGTTCGCCACGGCCGTCGTACTGGTCAACCACTGCGGCTTGCCAGCTGTCCTCGTCGAGGAACAGGGTGCGCTTGGAGTAGATGTGACGGGCGCCCGGCTTCAGGGTGCCTTCCACGACCCACACACGGTGCAGTTCGTTGCGGGTAACGGCCGGGTTCAGGTGGCCCGGTTGCAGCAGGTCCTTGTACTTAACCGAAGGGCTGGAGACCTTGTAGTTGTTGTACGGGATGTAGATTTCCTTCTTGCCCACCAGTTTCCAGTCGTAGCGATCCGGGGCACCGTTGAACATGTCGGTGTCGTCGGCGGTACGCAGGCCGTCGGCGGCGGCGATCGGGGTGTCGTAGGCCAGGTTCGGCGCACGGCGCACGCGGCGTTGGCCGGCGTTGTAAGCCCAGGCCTGACGCGGCTCCTTCACCTGGTCGAGGGTTTCGTGGACCAGGGTGGCGCCACCAGCCAGGCGAGCCGGGCTCTTGGTGAAGGACAGGTAGTAGAAGAGGATGTTGTTCAGGTCAGCGTACGAACCCTTCGGGTTGTAGTACTTGAACAGGGCTTCCTGCTGCGAGGTCACCAGGGAGAAGTCACCGTTGCGCTGCACGGCCACTTCGGAGGCGCGACGCACGATGTAGTTGCCGCGGTAACGGGTGATGTGGTTCCACAGGGCTTCCACGCCGTTCTGCGGGATCGGGAACGGAATGCCGCCGTAGGCATCGGAGAAGCCGTTGCCGCCGTCCAGCAGTTTGGCGGTGGTGGCGTTCTTGATGGTGTTGTCGTAGATCCATTGCGGCGCGGAGCCGGAACGGCGGGTCTGGTAGACCGGCATCTGGAAGCTGTTCGGGTAGGCGTTGAACAGGGCGATCTGACCCGGGGTCAGGTTGGCCTTGTACTGGTCCAGGTTGGCCTTGGTGATGGTGAACAGCGGCTTGTCTTCCGGGAACGGATCCGGATGGTGCATGCCAGGCTTGTAGCCCGCCGGGATCTCGGTGATGCCACCGGTCCAGGCCGGAATGGTGCCGGCTGCGTTGCCGGCCTTTTCGGCGCCGAAGGGGGTCAGGGTGGTGCCGAGCTTGGCGGCTTCCTGGGCCGAGACCTGCGCCAGGGCGCTGCTGGCGGTGAGCGCCAGCGCTACCGCGGCGCTAATCAGCGAAAGCTTTTTCAGCATGTGGATTCTCCGTGATGAGTCTGCATCGGGCGCCCGGGGGCGCCCGTCTTGTTCTTGTTGGTATTAGAAGGAGTACTTGACGCTGACCCCGATGTTGTCGCGGTCGCGTACGGAGTTGTTCTGGCCGCCGCCGAAGAATTCGGTGTACTGCAGCTCGGCTTCCAGGCTTTGCAGGTAGGTGGCCTTGACGCCCAGGGTGTAGGCCTTGCGACCCTCGATGAAGTTGCCGGTCTGGTAGGAGTTGCCCTCGAAATCGTCCTTGTAGACGACATAGGGGGAAACGTTCACGCCGGCGTAGACGTCGTTCCAGGTACCGGACAGCAGCAGGGTGTAGCCGTAGGCGTTCTTGTTGACCTGATCGTCGCGGTCGCCGCCGGACACGTAGGAGTTGTTGCCACGGCCGGAGTAGTAGCGCTTCTGGCCGTTGAACGCGGTGTATTGCAGGGAGCTGCCGCGCAGGTGCTCGGAGGCCAGCTCGGCGACACCAAACAGGGAGTCGAAGGACAGCGACGGGCCGAAGTTGTAGATGGTGCCCACGGAGCTGTTGAAGGCTTCGACGCGCTCGTAGTTGTGGATCGAGTCACCCAGCTGCACGTCGGTGCCGCCGATATTGACGACGCCGCCGGCGGCCAGCTGCGGAGCCTGGAGCAGCAGGTCGCCCAGCAGGTCGTTGGTGGTGGCGATGCCGATCGGCAGGTTCGGGCGGTAGGCCAGCTCACCGAACACCGAGGCGTTGCCGACGGTGGTGTTGAAGCTGACGCCGTACATGCGGATGTCTTCGACGTATTCGCGCTGGGCCTGGACGGCGTTGGCCACGTCCATGGTCGCCAGGCCGCCGGCTGCCGTGGTGGCGGCGGTGGTCAGGGCGTTGGAGTAGGCCTGAGCCAGAGCCGGGTTGAGGGCTGGGTTGGCCAGCACGGCCTGCAGTTGGGCGACGGAGATACCGGCCTGGGCTGCGACCGCCTGCTGAACCTGCGGGGTCAGGGCAACGGCTGCCTGACCTGCGATCTGGGCCAGGTTCAGGCCATCGTAGGCGCCCAGGTTGGCGGCGATGGTCGGTTCCTTGGCGTGGTAGTTGACGAAGTAGAAACCGAACTCGGTGGAGTTGAGCTCTTCGGCGATGTAGCGGAAGGCGATACCGAACTGGCCGTCGTTCTTGGCGTTGATGTCCGGGCCAACCGAGGCGACCTTGATCACGCCATTGGCGTCGACGTTACGGCCACCCTGCAGACCACCCACACCGGCGGCGCTGAAGCCGGCGTACAGCGGCGCGAGCGGAGTCAGCGCGCGCTGGGTCGAATAAGCGGTGTTGCCGCCATCGGCGAACAGGTCGGTCTCGGAGAAGTAGGTACCTACCGGGTCGATGGCCGATTCTTTGAAGTTGAACTGGTAGAAGGTTTCCACCGACAGGTTATCGGTCAGGCCGAGGCTGAAGTTCAGGGCCTCTACCGGCACCAGCACTTCCTTCAGCTCGGAGCCCGGCAGGCGGAACTTGGCGGCGTCGACCGGGTTGGTGGTGTTGATGCCACCACGGTAGAAGATGCCCTCGCCCCAGTTGAATACCTGCTTGCCGATACGGCCGGTGAGCGGCATGTCGGCCACGTCCCAGTTGCCGTAGAGGTAGGCGTCGAGGATCTGCGCGTCGCGACCGGCCTTGTGGCGGGTCTCACGGGTGAAGCTGTCGTCGCGCGGGAAGTTCTGGCTCGGCTGGACGGGGTTGTTGTTGTCCAGGTAGTCGTTGCGCTTGTCCATGATCTGGGTGTCATAGAACGCAGTGCCGCGGACGAACATGCCGTAGTTCTTGTAGGTCGCTTCCAGGTCGGAAGTGATCTTGTAGACCTCGGAGACCAGGCCGGTATTGAAGTTACGGTTACCGTCGTTGGTGTTGATGTCGTCGTTGGTCCTGTCCTGTCCCTGTACGCGCCACAGTTGGCCGTAGGAAACGGTGGTGTCGAGGGAACCGGCGACTTCGCCGTCGGCGAAGCTGAACTCCACCGCCTGGGCCTGGGCGGCTACCAGGATCGGCAGGATACCGACGAAGGCGAAACCTGCCTTGGCCGGTGCGAAACGCAACGTGGGCTTGCGGGACTTGAGCTCCATCGAGTCTTACTCCGTGGACTGATCACTTTGTTATTGGCGGCCCATCGGGCGGGCCTTGTTTGTGCAGCCGCGTGACGCGGTCTGTTTGGCTTCGGCAGGAAATCCCCAGCGCAGAGCGCACCCCGCTCGGTTTGCACCGAAACAGGGCCAAATCTTCTGGGGCATTGCAACCATGGTGCCAAGTCGCCGACAGGCGCCAAAAAATCTCCACGCACCAAGCGCCGGAAATCAGTCAAACAAGTGACTGATCATCCACTGATCAATTTCAGATTTTCTGTCCGATCTTGTCGGACGATCTGGCACGATTTGTCACTCAAGATCACACTTGCAGGGCATGTACGCTCATACCAAAAGCTGTCTGGTCAAGCCTTTTCTGGGCTTTTAAGACTGTTCACGCATAAAAGCGCGAAGGTTCATTTCCTTGAGTAACAAAAAAGTGTTACCGGCGCTAACCGGTAACACTCCCTGGAGAGAGTTGTTGCAGGAGATGACAGCCCGCTTTCACGGGCTGCCGGAGGGCGTCAGGCGAGGCTCTTGCTGACCACTTCGAAGACGTCGCTGGAGAGCTCGCCCGAGGCGAGGATGCGCTCCAGTTCGGCCCTCATCAGCTGCTGGCGGCCGTCGTCGTACTTGCGCCAGCGGGTCAGGGGCGCCAGCTGGCGGGAAGCGATCTGCGGGTTGAGGGCGTTCAGGGTGATCACATGGTCGGCGAGGAAGCGGTAGCCCGCGCCATCGGCCCGGTGGAAGTTCACCAGGTTCTGGTTGGCGAAGGCACCGATCAGGGCGCGCACCTTGTTGGGGTTCTTCAGGGTGAAGGCCGGATGCTCCATCAGCGCCTGGACGCGCTCCAGGCCACCCGGCAGGCCGCAACCGGCTTGCACGCTGAACCACTGGTCCATCACCAGCGGGTCATCCTTGAAGTAGTCGGCGAAGCACGCCAGGGCCTCGGCCTTCTCCTGCTCGAAGCCGGAGTTGACCAGCACGGCCAGGGCCGAGAGGCGCTCGGTCATGTTGTCGCAGTCCTTGAACTGCTCGAGGCAGGCCGCCAGCACGTCCGCCTTGCCGCTCTGCATCAGGTACGACAGGGCGATGTTCTGCAGGGTACGCCGGGCGATGTGGGCGGCCTCGGCGACATAGCCGGTTTCCCGGGAGATCGCGCGATTGGCCTGGTAGCGCGCCAGCAACGGCTCGAACAGGGTGGCGCCGATGGACTGCCGGGTGAACTCGCGGGCGGCATGGATGGCATCCACGTCGGCCACTTCGCTGATCTCGGTGAGATAGGCCTCGCTCGGCAGCGAGAGCATCTCGGCCACCATCGCCTGGTCCAGGGACTCGTCGTCCAGCAGGGTGCGGAAGGCGGTGAGCAGGCGCGGGTCCAGCTGCAGCGGCTCGCCGCGCTGATGCTGGCCGATCAGTTCCTGCAGCACCTGTACCGACAGCTGCTGCCCGGCATCCCAACGGTTGAAGCCGTCGGAGTCGTGCTGCATGAGGAACATCAGCTGGTCGCGGTCGTAGGGGAAGCTCAGCTTCACCGGCGCGGACAGCCCGCGCAGCAGCGACGGCAGCGGCTTCTCGGCGATATCGACGAAGGTGAACGACTGCTCGGCCTCGGTCACCGAGATCACCCGGTTGCCGCCACCGGCCTGTGCTTCGCCGGCCAGGCGCAGCGGCAGGTCGTTGCCGGCGGCATCCAGCAGGCCCAGCTCGACGGGAATGACGAAGGGCAGTTTCTCCGCCTGGCCTGGGGTGGCCGGGCAGCTCTGGCGGAAGCTCAGGGTGTAGGTGCGCGCGGCAGGATCGAAGGCTTCGGTCACGGCGAGGCGCGGCGTGCCCGCCTGGCTGTACCAGCGCTTGAACTGGGTCAGGTCGACGCCATTGGCGTCTTCCATGGCCTTGATGAAGTCGTCGCAGGTCACGGCCTGGCCGTCATGGCGCTCGAAGTAGAGGTCGGTGCCCTTGCGGAAGCCTTCGGCGCCCAGCAGGGTGTGGATCATGCGCACCACTTCCGAGCCCTTCTCGTAGACGGTCAGGGTGTAGAAGTTGGAAATCTCCATGAAGGAGTCCGGACGCACCGGGTGGGCCATGGGGCCGGCGTCCTCGGCGAACTGGTTGGTGCGCAGGAAGGCCACGTCCTCGATGCGCTTGACCGTGCGCGAGTTCATGTCGGCGGAGAACTCGGCGTCGCGGAACACGGTGAAGCCTTCCTTGAGCGACAGCTGGAACCAGTCGCGGCAGGTCACGCGGTTGCCCGACCAGTTGTGGAAGTACTCGTGGGCCACCACGGCCTCGACGCGCTGGTGGGCGGCGTCGGTGGCGGTCTCGGCCTTGGCCAGCACGCAGCTGGAGTTGAAGATGTTGAGCCCCTTGTTCTCCATGGCGCCCATGTTGAAGTCGTTGACCGCGACGATCATGAAGATGTCCAGGTCGTACTCGCGGCCGTAGACCTCCTCGTCCCAGCGCATGGACTTCTTCAGGCTGTCCATGGCGTGCTGGACCTTGTCGATGTTCTCCGGCTCGACATAGATGCGCAGCGCCACGTCGCGGGCGGTCATGGTGGTGAAGCTGTCCTCGACGCACCAGAGGTCGCCCGCCACCAGGGCGAACAGGTAGGCCGGCTTCTTGAAGGGGTCCTGCCAGGTGGCCCAGTGCCGACCGCCCTCCTCCGACCCGCTGGCCACCGGGTTGCCGTTGGACAGCAGCACCGGATAGCGGTGCTGCTCGGCCGTGACGGTGGTGGTGAACTTGCTCATCACGTCCGGACGGTCGAGGTAATAGGTGATCTTGCGGAAGCCCTCGGCCTCGCACTGGGTGCAGAACATCTTGCCGGACTTGTACAGGCCTTCCAGCGCGGTGTTGGTTTCCGGGTGGATGCGCACCGTGCTGTCGAGGGTGAAGGTGGCGGCCTTGGGCTGCAGGGTCAGGTGGCTGTCGTCCAGCTGATAGTCGGCGGCGGTCAGCGCCTGGTCATCCATGGACAGCGCCAGCAGCTCCAGCTGCTGGCCATCGAGTACCAGCGGCGGCAGGCCCGCGCCCGCATCACCGGCCGCTCGCTCGGGATTGCGGCGCATCACCAGCTGGGCGTGGACCAGGCTGTGGTCCTCGTACAGCTCGAAGGTCAGGTTGGTCTCGTCGATCAGGTATTCCGGGGCCTGATAGTCCTTGAGGTAGATGACTTTCGGTTGCTCGGTGCGCATGGTCGTCTCTTCGATTGCGGGGGCGGCCCCAAAACCCTGGGTCACCCATGTTGGTTAGGTCAAGGTCGGAGTATGGACCACCGACCAGACCATTGGGATCAGGCGGCGCTGATGGCCAACTGGTACGCGGTGTACTTGCGCAGGTTGATCACGCCGGTGTCGAGGATCAGGTACTGGCCCTTGATGCCCCTGAGCGTACCCTCCACCACCGGCGTCTTGTCCAGGTCGAAGCTGACTACCTTGGTCGGATAGGCATCCACCGGGTAGCTGATCTCGATGGGCTGGATATCGACCACCGGCTGGATCGCCTGCAGGCCGAAGCGATCCTGCAGGGCGCGGATGCCGTCGGCGCAGTGCTCGAACAGCTCGTCACGCACGGCGGCCAGGTCCAGCGCCGGCGCCTCGCCCTTGAGCATGGCGCGCCAGTTGGTGCGGTCCGCCACGCGGCTGCGCAGCAGGTCTTCGACGAAGCCGGACTGCTGGCGGGTGGCCACGCGCACGATCGGCAGCGCCTGGCTGGCGCCCTGGTCGATCCAGCGGGTCGGCACCTGACTGGCACGGGTGATGCCCACCTTGATGCCCGAGGAATTGGCCAGGTAGACCACGTGGTCGGTCATGCAGAAGCGCTCGCCCCATTCCGGCTCGCGGCAGGTGCCTTCGTGGTAGTGGCACTTCTCCGGGCTGATGATGCAGCTGTCGCACTGCGCCAGCTTGGTGAAGCAGGGGTAGCAGTAGCCCTGGCTGAAGCTCTTCTTGGTCTTGCGGCCGCAGTGGGTGCAGTTGATCGCGCCGAGGAACTCCAGACGCAGCTGCTTGCCGATCAGGGGGTTGGCGGCGATGTCCAGCTCGCCGAGGCGAAAACCGTACTGCACGGGGGCTTCAAGGCGCACCGACATCTTGTTGAGTGCGCCACGTCCTAATTCCAGCATCAGTGAACCGAATTCGACTTGAACAGGATGTTGGGAATGGATTCGGACTTGGAGCTGCACTCCTGCGGGCCCATGTAGCCGGTACGCTCTTCTTCGGGGAGGTGCTTCAGCTCCCAGGCGATCACCGCCTGCAGCGACAGCTCCTTCTGCTCCTGGGTCAGCTTGCGGCCGTCCGGCCACTTGCCGATTTCCACGGCCAGCTTGAGGCTTTCGTAGACATCCTGGGTGATGTTGCTGATCAGATGGGCAAAAGACGACATGGGCCACTCACCGGTAACGTAAAAAGAACTGCGCATTCTAGCGGCGCAGGCGCGCCAGGGCACCACCCACCAGCCCGGTGGCGCAACCGGCCACGAGACCGCCGACGTGGGCGCCGTTGGCGATGGCGCCGAAACCGAGCGCGGTGATCAGGCCCGACAGGCACACCAGCAGCCAGATCAGCATCATCGCCATCACCCCGGGCGGCAGCCGGTAGGCCGGGCACGGCGCCAGGCGCTGGAACACCCAGCAATGGCCCAGCAGGCCGTAGAGCACCCCGGAAAGCCCGCCGAACAGCGACGCACCGCTGGTGAAGTACTGGGCGACGTCCGACACCAGGCTGAAGCCCAGGGTCAGCGCCAGCAGCATCAGGCCGCCCTGGCGGGCCTCGATGCGCCGTCCCAGCTCCCAGAACCACATGGCGTTCATCGCCAGGTGGAGGATGCCGAAGTGGATCAGCATGGGTGACACCAGGCGCCACCATTGCCCCGCCGCCAGGCTTTCGGCCAGCGGCGTGAAGTAGATGTAGTCGCCCTGGATCTGGAAGTCCTGGAAGCTGAACCAGCGGATAGTCGAGAAGTTGTCCCCCAGGTTGGTCAGCACCGCCACCACCAGGGTGGCCAGCAGCACCAGGCTGGTGATGCGGCTGGCGTTGAGCTGGGCGATGAAGCCCGGGCGCGGCGCTTGCGGCGGCGCCTCGTGCTGCAGCTGGAAATGCGGGTCGCCCTCGGGGAAGCGCTCATAGAGCCCGCGCACCTGCTCGGCCAGTTGTGCGCCCGGCACCCAGAGCACCTGCTCGCCGGACTCCTCGCTGACCCGGTACGGCACTTCAAGGCGCTGCAACAGGGCGACGAAACCGGAAAGGTCCACGGTCAGGGGCAGACGCATTACTTCAACCGCACTCATTGAGGCTCCTCGGGGCGTTCCACTTCGACCCAGACGAACTTGTCCGGGTCCAGGCGACTTTCCTGGTCGAATCGATAGGCCACCAGCTTGCCGTACATCACCGCGCTGTAGTCCAGGCAGGCCAGGTTGGCGCGGATCGGCGCCGGCCGGCCGCGCCGCCAGTAGTGGCCGACGAACAGGATCGGCTCCTGCGGGCTGTAGCTGAGCAGGCGCGACTTGTGCGCCTTGGACAGCGGCTGACTGGCCACCTGCTCGGGCAAGGCGTCGGGCTGGAACACCACGTCGCCGTAGGTCTGCGGGTCTTCGGCCCAGAACTTGGTGCGGAACACCGAGCGGGTGAAGCCATCGCTGCTGGTCAGGGTCATGCCCCCCGGCAGCGGCAGGTCGGTGCCGCGCAGCAGCCGGTCGAATACCCGGCTGGCGAAGCTGGTGGGGTCGGCAGCGGCCTTGAGGAAGGTTTCGTTGATCCGCCCGTCCGGGTGCATCTCGCGCAGCGCATCGATCATCTGGCCGTCCCAGCAGGCGTGGACCATGCGCAGGCGTCCGCCATCGAGGAACAGCGGTAGCTCATAGAACCAGCCGAGGAAATCGTGCCAGTCCGCCGGATGGCCTTCGAACTGCTCCAGGGTTTCCTTGATCAGGCGGCCATGCCGTGGCGTGTGCTCGCGGACGAACTGCTTGCCGCTGCCGGGCGGCGCCGGGGTGCTCCAGCCGAGGGCGTTGTACTCGTGGTTGCCCATGATGCACAGCGCCTGGCCGGCCTCCACCATGTCATGGACCAGGTGCAGCGCCTCGCGGATGCGCGGACCACGGTCGATGATGTCGCCGAGGAACAGCGCCATGCGCTGCGGGTGCCGCCAGACGTCGCCATGCTTGCGGTAACCGAGGCGATCCAGCAGGCGCTCCAGGGTATGGGCGCAACCGTGGACATCGCCGATCAGGTCATAGCCACGGCCGGGATCGAGGCTCATCAGTCGCCTCCACCCAGTCGGCTGCCCCAGCCCAGTTTGGTCCGGCAGACCTCGTAGTAGTTGTGGTCCAGCGGGTGGATCAGGCGCAGCTTCTGCGGCTTCTTGCGCACCGTGATGGTGTCGCCGGGGGCGCAGGTGAAGTGGTTCTGGCCATCGCAGGACACCAGCGGGTAGATCTGCATGTTGGGCGAGACCACTATCTTCAGCTCACTGGTGCTGTCCACCACTATGGGGCGACTGGACAGGGTGTGCGGATACATGGGCACGACCACGATGGCGTCGAGCTTGGGATGCATGATCGGGCCACCGGCCGACAGCGCGTACGCGGTGGAACCGGTGGGGGTGGCGACGATCAGGCCGTCGGCCTTCTGGCTGCAGACGAACTGGCCATCGATGTGCAGTTCGAACTCGATCATCCGCGTCGACTTGCCGGGATGCAGCACCACGTCGTTGAGGGCATCGCCCTGGCCGATGGCCTCGCCGTGGCGGCGTACCTCGGACTCCAGCAAAAAGCGCGTCTCGACGCTGTAGCGGCCGTCCAGCACCTCCGCCACCTTCACTTCCAGCTCGTCGGGGCGGATATCGGTGAGGAAGCCCAGGCTACCGCGGTTGATCCCCAGCACCGGCACGTTGTGCCGCGCCAGGGCCCGGGCGGCACCGAGCATGCTGCCGTCGCCGCCGACCACTATGACCAGGTCGCAGACCTCGCCGAGGATCTTCCGCGACGACGTCTGCAGGCCATGGCCCGGCAGCACTTCGGCGATGGTGTCCTCGAGGATCACGTGGAGGTGGCGGTCCAGCAGGAATTTTTTCAGCCGGCGAATGGTGTCGAGCACATGGGAACTGCCCAGGCGACCGATGATGCCGATATTGCGGAATTGCTCCATGGGACTCCAAGGGGGGTATAGCGGCGTAGTGAATGGCGAAAGTATGGAGGATAGCGGCAGACAGCGGCAAACCGCCGTCGGCTATGCTCGCAACATGCAAGCCTTCGAATCGCTTACCGACCTGCCGCGCCAGCTGGATCATGCCGCTGTGCGCGACCTCGCCTGGGCCCTGCTCTCCCCGTCGCTGCTCAGCCAGACACCCTGGCGCCAGCGCCATCCGCTCTGCGCCAGCGGCTGGGCCAGCCACCCGGAGCGCCTGGCCGACTGGCTGCTGGCCCAGGACCGGCAACCCGGCCCCCTCGAACACTGGCTGGCGCAGGCGCCCAACCATCGGCTGGGGCTCTACTACGAGCGCCTCTGGCAGTTCGCCCTGGGCCAGGCGCCGGACGTGCAACTGCTGGCGGCCAACCTGCCGATCCGCCTCGGCGGCCAGACCCTGGGCGAGCTCGACCTCCTGCTGCGCGACGCCGAGGGCGTGCACCATCTGGAACTGGCGATCAAGCTCTACCTGGGGCCCCGCCATGGCGACGGCAGCACCCCGTCGCAATGGCTCGGCCCCGGCAGCCACGACCGCCTCGACCTCAAGCTGGAGCATCTCGGCCTGCACCAGTTGCCGCTGTCCTCCCGTCCGGAAAGCCAGGAGGCGCTGGCGCAGCTGGAGGTTCAGCCGACCAGCGCGGAACTCTGGCTGGGCGGCTACTTCTTCTACCCCTGGCCGGGCAACTGCACCGCGCCCCAGGGCGCCAACCCGGGCCACCTGCGCGGCCGCTGGCTGCGCCAGAACGAGCTGGACGACTTCCTTGGTCAGCCCGCCGAGGGCCATTGGCAGCCCCTGGCGCGGCACGCCTGGCTGGCGCCGGCGGTGAGCGAGGCGAACGACTGCTGGCCAGCGGAGCGCTTCGGCCAATGGCGCGCGGAGCTCGATCCCGACAGCCCGGCGCGCCTGCTGGTCCGCCTGGTGGCGGACGCCGACGGACGCTGGCGGGAAGCCGAGCGGGCCTTCGTGGTCAGCGACCGCTGGCCGCTGGAGCCGCTCCAGGCCTGAGCGACGAGGTCAGCGGCTGCGTTCGATGCGCCCACCGGAACGCGCCAGGTAGCCGGAGCCGGCTTCACTGATCAGCGCCTCCCGCTGCAGCGCCGGCAGGGCATCCAGGCCGTCGCGCAGGGCGTAGGCGCGGAATCCCAGCTGGGAGAGGGTGAATACCGCGCTGGCACTGCGCTTGCCGCTGTCGCAGTAGCACAGGTAGGTGGCACCGCCCTGCAGCAGACGTGCCTTCAGGCGCAGCAGGTGCAGGGGCATGTTCAGCGCCTGGGGCGCATGGGCGCGCTCGTACTCTTCCTGCAGACGCACGTCCAGCCACTGGCCACCGCCGCCGAGCAGGCGCACCGCTTCGCCGAGGCTGACCTCATCCACCACCGGGGCCTTCAGCAACTCGAGGAAATCCGCGCGGTCCAGGCGCTGCAACACGCTGTCTTCCAGCAGGGTGACGCTGGCATTGCGCGGGCAATCTCCGAGCAAGGCCTCTTCGCCGAAGCAGGCGCCGACGTCCAGCTCGGCGAGCAACTGGCGCTCGCTGCCGGCGCCACGGATCACCTCGGCGCGGCCGGACTGCAGGAAGTAGCAGCAGTCGCCCTCCTCCCCTTCGGCCATCACCCGGCTACCCGCCGGCAACTCCACCCGCCGCAGGCGCTCCAGCATGCTGCGCACATTGGCCGGCGGCACCCTGGCCAGCAGGGGGCTGGCCAGCAAGGCTTCGAGCCATTCGCCGTCGCCGTCCAGGCCGTACTCCAGCAGCAGGTCCTGGTGGGCCGAGCCCAAGGTGAGCTGGCTCGCCAGGGCCGCACTGTCGATGGCCAGCAGCGATGAATCGCGCAGGGCCGACGCCTCGTACAAGCGCGGCAGGCTCGGGGAAACCGGGTGGCAGCTGGCTTCGCTGCCCGCCTCCAGGCGCGTCTCGCTGCCGTCGGCGTCACGCAGTAGCAGTTCACCCGACAGCAGGTAGTAGGTCAGCCGCGCCTGGTCACCGCGCCGGAACAACAACTGGCCCGCCAACAGCGGCTGGGGCACCAGATGGGCGCGCAGCTCGCGCCATTGCTGGTCGGATAGCGCGTTGAGGGGAATCAGGCTGCGCAATTGCTGGGGATTCAGGGCTTCGCTCATGGACTCATCCTTGTGCTTCCACTGCCGGACCAGTGTAGCCCGCCAGTTGCGCAAGCTCGGCCTGCAAGGCACGACGTCCCTGCAAGCCACCGGTATGCAGCAGCACCAGGCGGCTGCCGGCGGGAAGGCGGCCAGCGCGCGCCTCCTGTCGAATCGCCAGCAGGGCCTTGGCGGTGTAGAGGGGTTCCAGCATCAGGCCGCCGTCCCGCTCGCTGTCCAGCAGAAAGCGCGCGAGTTCGCCATCCAGCCGGGCGAAGCCGCCGCGACTGGCGTCGAGCAGGTGATAGTCGGCATCAAAGCGACCCGCCTCGACGAGCAGGGCACTGACCTGTTCGGCCACACCGTGGTCCGGCGGTACCGCCAGGGCGCCGAATACCGGGTGCCGCCCGTTCTCGCCGAGCACCAGCCCGGCCAGGGTGGTGCCGGTGCCGACGGCGGTCCAGAGGCTGTGGTAATCGTCCCAGCCGAGGTCCGCGAGCTGTTCGCGGACCATCCCTACCAGCGCGACGCAACCCAGTGCGCCGGGCAAACCGCCACCGCCTTCGGGCACCGCCTGCAAGTGCGGGTAGCGTTGCCGCCAGGGCTCCCAGAAACCCGGCTGGTGGCGCGCGCGGTAGCCGCCGTAGCCCAGCCAGTGCAAGGTCATGCCGAAGCGCTGGAGATCACGCACCGTGGGCGTGTCCTGGGGCTCGCCCCGCAGCAGGCCGACACAGGGGAAGCCGAAACGTGCCCCGGCGGCGGCCAGCGCATGGAGATGATTGGAATGGGCCCCACCCAGGCTGATCACACCGTCGACACCGTTGCGCCCGGCCTGCTCCAGGTGGGGCGCCAGCTTGAACCACTTGTTGCCCGACACCAGCGGGTCGAGGGCGTCCAGGCGCAGCACGGCCAGCTCCAGGCCCGCTTCCGCCAGCCAGGGCAGGTGCAGGGGTTCGAGGGCGGCACGGGGGGTCCAGTCAGGCGGAATCAGGGGCAAGGTCGAGTCCGTTGGCGTCCATTCGGGGGCGCAAGGATAAAGCAGGTGGGTGTCGCGGTCCCGCTCAGCCGGCGGTGCGCAACCGCCCTCCCGCCCGATGCCGTGGGCAGCAGTTGGATTCACCGGCGACGAAGCGGCTAGGCGCCTCGATGCGGTCGATGGGCATGCTGCAACGCTCGCCATTGGGCAGCGTGGCGTCGCAGGTGGGCTGCTGGTAGTGGAGCAGCCACTGGCGGTACTGGCTTTCGGAGACGAAGCACTTGGCCGCCGCGTAGGCCTGGGGGTTGTCCTGGTAGCGAGCGATGTCGGCCAGGGGAATAGTCAGGTGGCCGGCACCGGGGTGGTAGACCACGAAGACCACGCCCAGCTGCGCCAGGCGCTCCAGCATCAACTGGCCGGACTGACCTTCCAGGGCTTCGCATTCCAGGCGCAGGCGATTGAGCTCGGTCTGCAACTGGGCGTCCTGCTGGTCGCGGTAGGCCAGTTCGACGTCGCGTATGGCCAGCTGCTCGCGGTACTCGGCCACGGCGGCGGCGACGCGCGCCTGCAGCTCGCTTTCGAACTGGGCCCGGAGGATGTCCGCCTCGGTGCGCCCGTGACGCTCCAGGGCGCGCAGCTGCAGGCTCATTTCCTCGCGGCTGCTCCGGAAGCGTTCCGACTCGCCGTCGATATGGGCCTGCAGCCCGGCGTTGGCTTCCTCCTGCTGGCGCAAGGCGTGTTGCAGCGTACGGATCTGCTCCTGCAACGCCGAGTGGCTCTGGTCGGCGTCGTGGCGCACCCGCGCCATGGCTTCTTCGTTCTGCTGGCTGAGGGAGCTGAGGCGCAGACGCTGCTGGCGCACCAACTGGGCGGTCTTCAGGCGGTGCTCCTTCTCCATCTTTTCCGCCAGCTGCTCGGCCATCTCCTTGGTGATTTCCGGCGGAGCGTACCAGCTGTCTTCCGAGGCCACCTGCAGCCGCTCGGCGTCCAGCACCTTGGGCAGCTCCTCTTCCACCAGCAGGCCCAGGCTGTTGCGCTTGATGGCATCGCGCAGCAGCGCCAGGTCGTTGCGGTCGGCGTTGAGGCTGGGGTCCCAGAGGTGCATCTGCTGCCAGGACACCGGGCACTGGCTACGGCAGGCAAGGCGGATCGGCCCGGCGCCCAGGTCCGGACCGCGCCCGGCGCGCTCGGCGAGCTGGCGCAGCGGCAGGTTCCAACCGGTATCGGCGCGGCCGGTTTCATCGAAGTCGAGGTAGAAGAAGACCACGGCGCGCACTTGCAGGCGCGGGTTGATCATCAGGTAGGCCAGGTTCATCTGGCGGTCGGCGAACTCCGGCATGCCGACCACGCCATCGAGGATGGCTTCGAACTCCGAAAAGAGCATCTGCTTGCAGACGCCGCGCTCGTTGAAGAACACGACGGCTTCCACCAGTTGCGGCTTCTTCAGCATGCTCATCGCTCTACCTCTGGCTCTGCGCGGTGACTCACGGCGGGCATTGATGGGGGGGCCTGATGGTGCATGGATTTCGTCCACGCAAACTGATCCGGACTTTAGAAAAGTCTAGGGGATATTAGCCGTCGAGCAATGTGACTGGGTTGGCAGTGCCCCGCCGTCGCATCCCGTCGGACTGGCGGCTAGGCAAAAATGTGACGTGGTTTGTCCTGCGGGGAGCACCGCCCGGCGCGGGGCCGGGCGGCGAAGCGGTCGGAGCCCGCTCGGGCTCGTGGTCAGAGCTCGGCGGCCAGGCGCGAACCCTGGTTGATGGCGCGCTTGGCGTCCAGCTCGGCGGCCACATCGGCGCCACCGATCAGGTGCACGCTCTGGCCGGCGGCGACCAGGCCGTCCTGCAGTTCGCGCAGCGGGTCCTGGCCGGCGCAGACGATCACCGTGTCCACCGGCAGCACCTGGGGCTCACCCTCGGCGATGCGGATGTGCAGGCCTGCGTCGTCCACCTTGAGGTACTCGACCGCGTTGAGCATCTGCACCTGCTTGTTCTTCAGGCCGGTGCGGTGGATCCAGCCGGTGGTCTTGCCGAGGCCGTCGCCCACCTTGGATTTCTTGCGCTGCAGCAGGAACACCTCGCGCGCCGCCGGATGCGGCTGGGCCTTGATCCCGGCGATGCCGCCACGGGCTTCCAGAGCGCCGTCGATGCCCCACTCCTTCCAGAAGGCTTCGCGGGACAGGCTGGTGGCCTCGCCCTGGTGGGTGACGAACTCGGAGACGTCGAAGCCGATGCCGCCGGCGCCGATCACCGCCACCTTCTGCCCCACCGGCTTGCGCTCGAGGATGGCGTCCAGGTAACCGATCACCTTCGGGTGCTCGATACCAGGGATTTCCGGAGTGCGCGGAGCGATACCGGTGGCCAGGATGATCTCGTCGAAGCCGCCCTTGGCCAGGTCGTCGGCGCTGACACGGGTGTTCAGGCGCAGGTCGACGCCGGTGGTTTCCAGCTTGCGCTTGAAGTAGCGCAGGGTCTCGAAGAACTCTTCCTTGCCCGGCACGCGCTTGGCCACGTTGAACTGGCCGCCGATCTCGCTGGCGGAGTCGAACAGGGTCACCTGGTGGCCACGCTCGGCGGCCACGGTGGCGGCGGACAGGCCGGCCGGGCCGGCGCCGACCACGGCGATCTTCTTCACGGTGGTGGTGGGGATGTAGTTCAGCTCGGTCTCGTGGCAGGCGCGCGGGTTCACCAGGCAGGTGGTCAGCTTGCCGCCGAAGGTGTGGTCCAGGCAGGCCTGGTTGCAGCCGATGCAGGTGTTGATCTCGTCACTGCGGCCTTCGGCGGCCTTGTTGACGAAGTCCGGGTCGGCGAGGAACGGACGGGCCATGGACACCATGTCGGCGTCGCCCTCGGCCAGGACCTGCTCGGCCACTTCCGGGGTGTTGATGCGGTTGGTGGTGATCAGCGGGATCTTCACCTCGCCCTTGAGCTTGGCGGTGACCTTGGTGAAGGCCGCGCGCGGCACCTTGGTGGCGATGGTGGGGATGCGCGCTTCGTGCCAGCCGATGCCGGTGTTGATGATGGTGGCGCCCGCCGCCTCGATGGCCTTGGCCAGGGTGACGATCTCGTCCCAGGTGCTGCCGCCTTCCACCAGGTCCAGCATCGACAGGCGGAAGATGATGATGAAGTTCGGGCCCACGGCCTCACGCACGCGGCGGACGATCTCCACCGCCAGGCGCATGCGGTTATCAAAGCTGCCACCCCAGCGGTCGGTACGCTGGTTGGTGTGGGCGGCGAGGAACTGGTTGATGAAGTAACCCTCGGAACCCATGATCTCGACGCCGTCGTACTCGGCGTGCTGGGCCAGCTTCGAGCAGGTGACGAAGTCCTGGATCTGCTTCTCGATGCCCTCTTCATCCAGCTCGTTGGGCTTGAAGGGGTTGATCGGCGCCTGGATGGCCGACGGCGCCACCTGCTTGGGGTTATAGGCGTAACGGCCGGCATGGAGGATCTGCATGCAGATCTTGCCGTCCGCCTCGTGCACCGCGCGGGTGACGATCCGGTGCTTCTCGGCCTCTTCCACGGTGGTCAGCTTGGCGGCGCCGGCGTAGACGCCACCTTCCGCGTTCGGACCAATGCCGCCGGTGACCATCAGGCCGACGCCACCACGGGCGCGCTCGGCGAAATAGGCGGCCATGCGCTCGAAGCCGTTGGGTTTCTCTTCCAGGCCGGTATGCATGGAACCCATCAGGGTGCGGTTCTTCAGGGTGGTGAAGCCCAGGTCGAGGGGCGCGAGCAGGTTCGGGTAACGGGTGGCGGTCATGGTTCCTCCACAACAGGCGTTGCTATTCACGAAATGCCCCGAGCCTCAGGGCCGGGGTCGGTTATGGGGCAAACGATAAAGAGCGTGCCTCACCGGCTCAATGATCAGAAATGACAAGTTACTGACCCAAACGAACAGCGACCCTTGGCAACCGCCAGCGCCTCCCCTACCCTGAACGTTATCCCCGAGCCACGGACACTCCATGCGCAAACTGCTGACGCCCCTGATCGCCGCCCTCCTGGTGAGCTGCCTGACCGCCTACGCGGTCTGGACCGGCGAACGGCCGCGCGCCCACTACCTGTCCGACCTGCGTGCCAGCCTGGCCAGCGATGTCGGCACGGCCGGCAGCGGCGGCAACCTGCTGGCCATCCGCCCGGCGCTCTATCCCAGCGACTACCGGGACCCGGACCTGCTGCACATGAAGCTCGCCGCCGCCCTCGACCAGGCCCGCGACCAGGGCCTGCTGACCGAGCGCACCGTGGTCGCCCTGCCCGACCACATCGGTACCTGGCTGCTGCTGCAGAACGAAAAGCAGGACCTCTACAAGGCACGCTCCCTGGCCGAAGCCGGCCGCCTGCTGACCCTCAGCCACCCGACCCTGCTCGGCCGCCTGTTCCTCCAGGGCCAGGACCTGGAAGAAGCCCTGCTGCGGGCCAAGGCCCGGCGCATGGCGCGGGACTACCAGAAAATGTTCGGCCGCCTCGCCAGCCACTACCAGGTGACCATCCTCGCCGGCTCCATCCTGCTGCCCTCGCCCTACTTCAAGGAAGGCAAGCTGCGCAGCGGCCATGGCGCCCTCTACAACCTCGCGCTGGCATTCTCCCCGGACGGCCTGCTGCTGGGTGAACCCTACAGCCAGCCCTGGCCGCAGAGCGCCCGGGGCGAATCCCGCCAGACCCTGCAGACCGCCGGCGGCCTGGTGACCATCACCCGCAGCTGGGGCCAGGGCTACCCCCGGAGCAAGGTGACCCTGGACAACGGCCAGTCCAGCGCCAGCGAGGAGCTCTTCCTGCGTGGCCGCCTCTGGCCCCTGCACAATTCCCCCTCCGGCAGCGAGCTGACTCCCCTGGCCGCCCCGCAAGCAAGCGACGCGCCCGGCAGCCACCTGCTCAATGCCTGGCTGGACGCCCAATGAAAGCGCAACGGGTCAAGCTCGGCGACCTGTCGGTGGGCTGTGTCCACAGCCTGGCCGCCGCCATGCAACAGGCCGGCCAGTCCCCCGCCGAACTACTGGAACGCTTCGGCCTGGATGCCGCGCGCCTGGCCGAACCCCAGGCGCGACTGTCGATCCCGCGCTACATGCGCCTGGGCCACGCCGCTATCCAGCTCAGCGGCGATCCGGCCCTGGGCCTGTCCATGGGGCGCCTCAGCCGTCTCGGCCAATTCGGGTTGGCGGGCGTCTGCGCGGCGCAAGCGCCCAACCTGCGGGAGGCCGCCCGCGCTCTGACGCGCTTCGAGCTGCTCTATGCCAGCAACTACCGTGGCCAATCCAGCTTCCACGAAGACAGCAAGGGCGCCTGGCTGCGCTTCTACTCCATCAGCCCCTACAACGCCTATAACCGCTTCGTGGTGGATTCCGTGCTGGCGGGCTGGCAGAGCCACCTGGGCCAGTTGGCCGGCAGCGGGATAAGGATCGACAAGGTGGAAATCGAGTTCCAGGCGCCGGACTACGCCGAGCGCTACACCGAGCACTTCGGCTGCCCGGTGGAGTTCGAGGCCGGCGCCAACCAGCTGCGCCTGTCCCAGGACACCCTGGCCCTGCGCGGCCACGAGCACTGCCCCAGCACCTGGCGGCAGCTGCTGGATATCTGCGAGAGGGAATTGCAGCAACTGACCCGCACCCGCAGCCTGCGCGAGCGCATCACCCAACTGCTGGGGCCGCTGCTGCATGGCCGCGAGCCGGACCTGGAAGAAGTGGCGGCACGCCTGCAGATGCCCAGCTGGACCCTGCGACGCAAGCTGGCCGAGGAAGGCACCCAGTTCCGCGCCATCCTCAACGAAACCCGTCGCGACCTGGCCATGGCCTATATCCGCGACACCGAACTGGCGTTCGGCGAAATCGCCTACCTGCTCGGCTTCGCCTCGGCGGAAGCCTTCCAGCGCGCCTTCAAGCGCTGGAGCGGCAGCACGCCAGGCGAGTTCCGCCGCAGCCAGCGCCAGGCGGGCTGATCACATTTCGGTAGCGTCTTCCGCGGGCTCCACGTAGTCCTGCTCATCGGCGTGGAAATCGAGAATTTCTTCCTGGTAGTCATCCATCGGTAGTTCCTCCTGTTTCGATACAGGTCATGGAAACAAAGACCATGCCAAGCCTGCTCGGCATGCCTGAAAATGTAACGAACCCAGGTGACCGAAATATTACCCCGCTCGATGGGCAAGCGCAGGCCAGGTGCTTTTTCAGGCGCAAAGAAAAAGCCCCCAGGTATCGCTACCTGAGGGCTTCTCTATATGGCGCAGCGGACGGGACTCGAACCCGCGACCCCCGGCGTGACAGGCCGGTATTCTAACCGACTGAACTACCGCTGCGTGTCGGCTGGACTTGCGTCCGGTAAAACCCTTGCATCGTCTGGCGACTGCCCCGAAGGACCTCTTGCCGCCTCATGCCCGAGCAACTCGAACATGGGATATATGGCGCAGCGGACGGGACTCGAACCCGCGACCCCCGGCGTGACAGGCCGGTATTCTAACCGACTGAACTACCGCTGCGCGTCGGCCGGACTTTCGTCCGAAATTCGCAAGGAGTGGTGGGTGATGACGGGATCGAACCGCCGACCCTCTGCTTGTAAGGCAGATGCTCTCCCGGCTGAGCTAATCACCCTTCGCCTTGCGAGGCGCGCAATTTACGCAGAGGCCTCCGCTAAGTCAACACCCTGTATGGATTTTTTCTTCAGGGGTGTGTTTTTTGCCGGGGCAGCCCTGGCCGCCACGAGAGCACCAGGACGGTGCGCCCGCACCGGATCGGGGCGGACTCAGCTACCGGCCTTCAGTGAAATCCTCGCCGTCACCCGGCCATCCTCGTTGCGATTCAGCCCGGCTTCGTCGATGCGCACACCCTGCCCTTCCAGCACGCCGAACCAGCGCAGCAGATTGGGGAAGGCCGCCGGTTGCAGGTTCACCTGCACCGAGCCTGGTCCGTCGCTGTCGATACGCTCCACCGCCAGGCCTTGTTCGGCGGCGGTGGCGGTGACCAGCCCCTGCAGGCGCTCCGGGTCCACCCGGGTCTGCGGCTCGACCTTCACCGCCCTTGCCGCGGGGGCATGCAGTTGCAGGTAGGCGTGCAGGCCGCGCTGGGTCTCGAAGTATTCGCGGGAGCTGGCCAGGCGCCGTTCGGCCGGCAACCAGAGCAGCAGGTAGAGCAGCATCAGCCCGAGGAACAGGCCCAACCCTGCCAGGGCCACACGGTCGCGCACCGGCAAGCTGCGCCAGCGCGCGCCCAGGGCCGAGGACTGCCATTGCGCCTGGAGCGGCGTCTTGATTGCGTCGAGCATTGTCATCCTCCTATCACCAGGCGGGCACTGACGCCGCTCTGGTCGCGACTCGCCGAGCCCATCTGCACCGACAGCCCGCTGCCGATCAGGCGTTCACGCAGGCGCTCCAGGGCGTCGAAGCCCGGCGCCTGGACCTGCAGCGCCAGGTCGCCACGGGTTTCACTGAAATCCAGTTGCTGCACGCGCACCTGGGCGCCCTCCGCGATCAGCGCCTGGGCCGCCTGGCCCAGCAACGCCAGCAGGCGCCCCTGGCTCGAGTTGGAACCCTCGGCCAGGTGCTGGTCGAACTGCGCGCGCAGGTTCACCAGCTTGCTGTCCTGGGGGAACAGCTCGCGATAGAGCGCTTCATTGGCCTGGGCGTAGGTGTCGCCCTGGCGCTGCAACTGCCACGACTGGGCCAGGTTGAATCCCCACTGCAGCAACAGCCAGAGGCCCACCAGGCCCAGCAGGGGCTTCCAGCGCGACCACTGCTGGCGCTCTTCCTTCAGGGTGAATTCGCCCTGGGCCAGATCGCTGCCTTTCTGTTCCGCCAGCCAACCATGGAGGTCGGGCGCGTCCTGCCACTGGTCCACGCCGTCCAGGGTCTGTCGTTCGGCAGGTGCATGGCCGGTGCGCGGCGCCGGGCAGGCATCGCGCAGATGGGGCCAGTCCTGTTCCTCGAATGCGAGCCGGGTACTGCCTTCGCCACCCAGCAGCCAGCGCTGCCCCAGCCAGAGCAGTTGGCTGCCCTGCTCCGGCAGCAGGTCGGCGTCCACCTGGATAGCCGCAGGCGCCGGGCCGAGTTTGCGCACCAGCTCCAGCCAGCCGGCCAGCCAGCTGCGGCGCACCGCGAAGACCCGGTGCCGGCCATCCGCCACGGCGCCACCGAGCCCCAGGTGGAAGTGCTCCACATCCTCGGCAAGCAGTTCCTCCACGGCAAAGGGCAGCGCCTGGCGCAACCAGCGGCCCTTCTGGGTGGGCAAACGCACGGCGCAGCAGGTCACCGCCTCCACCGGCAGGATCAGGCGCCAGGGTGGCGCCACCTCTTCCAGCGCCCGGGCCAGGGGCAGGCGACGGCTCGTCCCACCCTGCCAGAGCAGCACATCCAGTTCGGCGTCCAGCTGCTGGCAGGCGGCGACGGGGAGGAAGATGCAAGCCTGTGTCATGACTGCGGCTCCTTGACGGGCGCCGGCGGCAAGCCGCCCTGCCCGAGATCACGAGAGAGAACCCGTACCTTGCCGTCTGTGCCACGTTGCAGGGTACTGGACAGAACCTGGCGGCGACCGGCAAGGCGTACCTCGCTGATCACCAGGAAATACTGGCTGCCGACGGCCAGCCCCTGGGCCTCCAGGCCCATCCCGGCCAGGGCCGGCTGCCGGAGAAAGGCCTCCATGCTGGGAAAGCCCGTGGCGCCCCGCGCCGCCACCAACAAGCCCGCGCCGCTGGCGTCGAGGTTGTCGGCCAGGGTGGAGAGCACCAGGGGGCTGGCGGTGTTGACGTTGAGGGTGGCATCCGCCGGCAGCACGCTGACGTAGGGCAGCAGCTTGCGGTAATCCAGCTCGGTCATGCCCAGCACCAGGCGCAGCTCGGAGATATCGCTCATGGCATGGTTGGCCGCCCGATACGGCGGCTTCAGCAGCAGGTACTGGTTGTCTTCCGCGCCATTGGGGCCGAAGGGTTCCTGGTCGGTGTCGAGCCAGTCCACCAGGCGCTCGGTGTAGGGCGCCTCGATGCCCAGGCGCAGCAGCAGGCGGCGGAACTGGCGGATGCCCTGTTCGTTGATCTGGCCATCGCGCACCAGTCCATTGAGGTTCAAGCGGCCGCTGGGGTCGTCGATGCGCACGCTGAGGGAGCCGCCGTCGTCCAGCTGGAAGGTAGTCAGTGGCCGTGCCCAGGCTTCGCCCAGGTGATCCACCGGCGTACGCGGATCGCCCTGGCGCAGGTCGCGGAGCAGGATCGCCTCGGCCAGGGCTTCGCCGCCGAGGGCGTACTGGGCCACCTGGCGGACCTGCAGCTCGTTGCCGCTGGAACGGATGGCCAGCTGGGTCCGGGCGATCAGGCCGGCGCACACCACGGTGACCACCGCCACCACCAGCAGTACCGTGAGCAGCGCGACACCCGATTGGCGCTTCATTGCACCGGCTCCTGCTCGCCATCCTGCTGCCCACCATCAGGCTGCTGGTCGCCGTCCTGCTGCCCGCCGCCGGCCTGGGGCCGTTGCCGTGGCGGGTTGTCCACCAGACGCACCACCCGGCGCAGCTCGCCGTAGCGGCGGTGCTCCAGGGTCAGTTCGAGGGCACGCGGCAGGCGATCGAGCCGCTCATCCTCGGCGAGGCCGGCGGGTGGCCAGCTGTCCTGCCAGTCGCCGGTTTCGTCCATATAGCGCAGCTTCATGGCCGTGACCCCGTCCAGGGTCGACTGCACCTGCGGCAGGCTGTCCTGGGCCTGGTCCAGGACCGTCCAGTAGCGCCGTTCCAGGCGCTCGCCGGACAGCTGCCAGCGCACCCGTTGCAAGCGCGAACGCTGGCTGCCGGTGGGGTTGCGCCAGCCGCTGCGGGTCAGTTCGATGCTGTCGTCGTCACCCTCGTGCTCGCTCAACAACGCGGCGCGAGGTTCTCCGTAGGCGTCTCGGATAGGCCGCGCCACCAGTTGGCGCACGTCCCGCTCGAAGGCGGAAATGGCCCGTACCAGCTCGCGCAGCTGGCGCTCCTGTTCGCGGGTCGCCTCGTCGCTGTCGAGTACCGCGCCCAGCATGCGCCAGGTGCCCATGGCCAGCACGGCGAAAATCGCGATGGCGATGAGCAGCTCCAGCAAGGTGAAGCCGGCGCAGCGCTTCATGGCGTGCTCCCGACGAAGCCCACCAGGCGCACCGTGGCCCGGTCTTCCAGCTTGCCGCCGATGCCCCGGTTCGGACGCGGCGCCACCCAGAGAGTGACCCGGCGTAGCGCCGGATCAGTGGTGGCATCGATCTGGCTCTGCCATTCCCAGCGCCGACCGCCGTAATCCAGCTCGCCCTGGTCGCGGCCATTGCCCGGGGGCGTGCTGCGCAGCTGCAGCTCGGTCAGGCGGTTGTCGGCGATCCACATGGCGAGGGTCTTGTCCTCCAGCCGCGAGGCGATCTGCAGGCTGCGCGCGCTGGCGGTGAGTACGCTGGCGGCGACCACCGCGAAGATGGCCAGGGCCACCAGCACTTCGATCAGGGTGAAGCCGCGACTGCCTTTCATCCGGCGCGCCCCTTGCCATTGAGGTTCTCCACCCGGGGCAGGCGGAAACCGTCGCTGGACAGCTGCAGGCGCAAGCCATCCTTGCGGCGCTCGCCAAGCACCAGGCGGAACGGGCTGAGCTCACCGCTGGAGAGGATCACCAGCTGCGGCACCGGCCGCGCGTCCTTCGGCTGCGTGTCGTCCTTGTCGCTCTTTGCGGGCGCCGGCAGCACCAGCGGCTCGCCTTCCAGCTCGAAGCTCAGTTCCGCCCAGTCGGGCAGCTGCCGGCCGCCGTCGGACATGGCCTGCCAGCGGCTCACGGATTCGTCGTAGTAGTAGAGCTGGTAGCCGTCACGCTCAAGGCGCAGGCCGTACTCGCGATTGTCCAGCACGGCCTCGTCGGCCAGTACGCCGATCAGGCCGGCCAGGCGCTCGGCCTCGTTGTTGAGTTCGCGGGTCGGGCCGGCGACGCCCGAGCTGATCACCGCCAGGCCGGCGAGGCAGGCGATGATCACCATCACCACCAGCACCTCGATCAGGGTGAAGCCCGCGGACGCCGAGGCGCCGGGCATCCGGCTCGCGCCGCCCCGCCGCCCGCTGTTCATCAGTTGTCCCAGTTGGCGATGTCGGCGTCGTTGTCGCTGCCGCCTTCCTTGCCGTCGGCCCCCAGGGAATAGAGGTCATAGGTGCCTTTGCTGCCCGGGGAAAGGTACTGGTAGGTGTTGCCCCATGGGTCCACCGGGAGCTTCTTCAGGTAGCCGTCCTTGTTCCAGTTCTTCGCCGGCGGGTTGCCCGAAGGCCGGCTCACCAGTGCCTCCAGGCCCTGCTGCGTGCTGGGGTAGGCGAAGTTGTCCAGCTTGTACATGTCCAGGGCGGCGCCTATGGCCTTGATGTCGCCCTTGGCCACCGTGACCTTGGCCTGGTCGGGGCGGTTCATCACCTGCGGCACCACCAGAGCGGCGAGGATGCCGAGGATGACCACCACCACCATGATTTCGATGAGCGTAAAGCCCGACTGACTACGGCGCAGATTCACGCGATTACCCCACGAGTTGGTTGAGAGAAAGAATAGGCAGCAGGATGGCCAGCACGATCATCAGCACCACCGCGCCCATGACCACCAGCATGAACGGTTCGAAAAGACCGACCAGCAGGGCGATCTGCGCCCCCAGGTCGTTTTCCTGGTTGCGCGCGGTGCGGGCGAGCATCTGGTCCAGTTCGCCGGAGCGTTCGCCGCTGGCGATCATGTGCAGCATCATCGGCGGGAACTGCCCGCTGGCCTCCAGGGCGCGGGTCAGGCTGCCGCCTTCACGGACCTTCTGCGCGGCCACCACCACCTGGGCGCGGATCACCCGGTTGGCGATCACTTCGGCGCCGATGCCGAGGGCTTCGACCAGGGGCACCCCGCTGCGGGTAAGGATCGCCAGGGTGGAAGCGAAGCGCGCCGTATCGGTGGCGCGCACCAACCGCCCCACCAGTGGAATGCGCAATACCAGCCCATGCCAGCGCAGTCGGATATCCGGGTCGCGCAGTGCCCAGCGCGCACCGACGAAGGCCGCCACCAGCACCAGCAGCATCAGCCAGCCCCAGTGCTTGACCAGGTCGCTGAGGGCGATCAGGCCGCGCGTTAGCAACGGCAGGGTCTGGCCGGAATCGATGAATACCTTGACCACGTCCGGCACCACGAAACCCAGGAGGAACGCGACGATGGCCAGGGAGGTGAACATCAGGATCACCGGGTAGAGCAGCGCCAGCTGGATCTTCTGCCGCGACTGCTGGCGTTGTTCGGTGTAGTCGGCCAACTGCTCCAGCACCGGCCCCAGGTGGCCGGCATGCTCGCCGGCGGACACCGTGGCGCGATAGAGCTCGGGGAAGGCCGAGGGAAACTCCCGCAGGCTGCTGGCCAGGCTGTGGCCTTCCAGTACCCGCGCGCGCACCGCCAGCAGCATGGACTGGATGCGCGAACTGCTGGACTGCGCGGCCGCCGCCCGCAACGCTTCTTCGATGGGCAGCGCGGCCTGCACCAGGGTCGCGAGTTGCCGCGTCACCAGCGCCAGGTCACGGGCGGACAGCCCGCGCACCAGGCTGAAGCGACCGCGCTCGGCCTGCTCGCGCACGCGAGTGGCGCGCACTTCCAGCGGCGCCAGCTGGCGTTCGCGCAGCAGCTGGCGCACCTGGCGAGCGCTGTCGGCCTCCAGCACACCCTTCTGCTGGCGACCCTTGCTATCGAGTGCGAGGTATTCGAATGCGGCCATTTATTCTTCCTGGGTCACCCGCAGCACTTCTTCCACCGTGGTGACCCCTTGCAGCACCTTGCGTCGGCCGTCCTCGCGGATGCTGGGGCTGGACAGGCGCGCGTGGCGGATCATTTCCTGCTCGGAGGCGACGCTGTGGATCAGGCTGCGCATGTGGTCGTCGAACACCACCAGTTCGTAGATCCCGGTCCGTCCGCGATAGCCCTGCTGGTGGCATTGCCCGCAGCCACGGGCGCGATGCAGGGTCGGTGCGCTGTCGGCTTCCACGCCCAGCAGCAGGCATTCGGCGGCATCGGCCTGGTAGGCCTCCTTGCAATGCGGGCAGAGCACCCGCACCAGGCGCTGGGCCAGCACGCCGAGCAACGACGACGACAGCAGGAAGGGTTCGACCCCCATGTCCACCAGGCGGGTGATGGCGCCGATGGCGCTGTTGGTGTGCAGGGTCGACAGCACCAGGTGACCGGTGAGCGATGCCTGGACGGCGATCTCGGCGGTTTCCTGGTCGCGGATCTCGCCCACCATCACCACGTCCGGGTCCTGGCGCAGGATGGCGCGCAGGCCACGGGCGAAGGTCATGTCGACCTTGGTGTTGACCTGGGTCTGGCCGATGCCCTCGATGTGGTACTCGATGGGGTCTTCGACGGTGAGGATGTTGCGGGTGCGGTCGTTGAGGGTCACCAGGCTGGCATAGAGGGTGGTGGTCTTGCCCGAGCCGGTGGGCCCGGTGACCAGCAGGATGCCGTGGGGACGACGCACGGTGTCTTCCAGCAGATGCCGGTCGCGCTCGCTCATGCCCAGGTGCTGCAGGGTCAGGCGCCCGGCCTGCTTGTCCAGCAGGCGCAACACCACGCGCTCGCCGTTGGCCGAGGGCAACGTCGAGACACGGATATCGACCTCCCGTCCGGCCACCCGCAGGGAAATGCGGCCGTCCTGGGGGATGCGTTTTTCGGCGATGTCCAGCCGCGCCATCACCTTGATCCGCGACACCAGCAGCGCCGCCAGCTCGCGCTTGGGTTCCAGCACCTCGCGGAGGATGCCGTCGACGCGAAAGCGCACCACCAGCCGCTTCTCGAAGGTTTCCAGGTGGATGTCCGAGGCGTTTTCCTTGATCGCCTCGCCGAGGATGGCGTTGATCAGGCGGATGATCGGCGCGTCGTCCTCCTGCTCCAGCAAGTCCTCGGTTTCCGGAATCTGCTCGGCCAGGGCGGCGAGGTCGAGGCTGCCGCCCAGGTCCTCGGCCAGCTGCATGGCCGCGGAGGAGTCATGCTGATAGGCCAGGGCCAGGGCCTGGTCGAAGGCCTCGCCCGTGAGCGGGCGCAGCGGCAGGCTGCGGCCGGCGAAGCGCCTGGCCTCGGCCAGGGCCACCAGTTCGACACCGGGACGGTGGGCCAGGCAGGGCTCGGTCCCGTCGATCAGCAACACGCCGTGTCGCTTGGCGAAGCCGAAGGGCAGCCGTCGCAGGGGCGATTCAACCAGTGGTGGGTTCATCCTTGGGTGCCTATTTCAAGTGAGTCCGCAAACAAGTATTGCAGCGCAATCTGACGCTTGTGCAGAGCCACGGTTCGATTCTTATGATGTGTGTGAACAAAACCACCTAAAGCCGTAAAAATTCACAGATATCTTTAGCACAGCGACACACTGCCAACATCCTCCAGATGGCCGAGCATGGTGTCCCAAGGCGCTGCTATGATCAAAGCAGTTCTGCGTACCTATAAGACCAAAAGAACAACACAGCATTAGGAGTCGTACCCACTTGCACGCACCGGAATCCGCGCATCGGCTGCAGCGCCATGCGCCAGCCCTCGTTGCTGCGCTGCTGGTTCTGGCCATGGTCGCCAGCTTCGCCTGGCAGACCCGGCAATGGCTGCGTCTGGTCGAGGCGCCGGTCGCGGCGCCGCAGCAACAGGGCACTCCGCTTGCCAGCGCGCAACCGCTGCAGAATCTCGAACCGCTGTTCGGCCCCGGGGTGAAGATCCAGCCCAGCGGCCCGCCCCCCACCACCAACCTGCGCCTGACCCTGCTCGGCAGCTTCGTCCATGCCGGGCCCGACAAGTCCATCGCCATCATCCAGTACGAAGGCGGCAAGCCGCGCCGCTTCGTGGCCGGAGACGAGATCACCAGTGGTGTGAAAGTGCACGGGGTGTATCGCAATCGCGTCGAGATCGAACGCAATGGTCGCCTGGAAAGTCTCAGCTTTCCGGCGCCGCGCTCGCGCTTCACCCCGGTGAACGGCAACGCCGCCGAAGATCCTTCCGCCGCCGTGATCGACGACCTCAATGGCCTGCAGGAAGACAACGCCGCCGAATTGCGCGAGCGCATGGAAAAGCTGCGCCAACAGATGGAGGACCCGGAGAACAGCGTCTCCGAGCCTCCCACCGAACAGCCCCAGGATAGCGAATGACACGATGACCCTGACCTTCTCGCGCCTCACGCTCGCCCTGATCGCCGCCGGGATGCTCGCCGCCCCCCTGCCCCTGCTCGCCGCAACGACGGCGCCGGGCAGCGCGCAGCAACAGCAGCAGGATGGCTGGACCATCAACCTCAAGGATGCCGACATCCGCGAGTTCATCGACCAGATCGCCGACATCACCGGCGAGACCTTCATCGTCGACCCGCGAGTGAAGGGCCAGGTCAGCGTGGTATCGAAGGCGCCTCTGGGGCTCAACGAGGTCTATCAACTCTTCCTTTCGGTGATGGCCACCCATGGCTTCACCGTGGTGACCCAGGGCGACCAGGCCCGCATCATCCCCAATGCCGAAGCCAAGGCCGAGGCCGGCAGCAGCCGCCCGGGCGCCGAGAGCCTGGAAACCCGCGTGATCCAGGTGCAGCACACGCCGGTGACGGAACTCATTCCACTGATTCGACCGCTGGTCCCCCAGTACGGCCACCTGGCCGCCGTGACCTCCTCCAACGCCCTGATCATCAGTGACCGCGCCGCCAACATCGCGCGGATCGAAGACCTGATGCGCCAACTCGACCAGAAGGGCGACCGCGACTACACCGTGCTGAACTTGCGCTACGCCTGGGTGATGGACGCCGCCGAGGTGCTCAACGCCTCCCTCAATCGCGGCCAGTCCAAGGGCACCTCGGGCACCCAGGTGATCGCCGACTCCCGCACCAACCGCCTGATCATCCTCGGCCCGCCGTCCGCCCGAGCCAAGCTGGCGGCACTGGCGCAATCCCTCGATACGCCGACCTCGCGTTCGGCCAATACCCGGGTGATCCGCCTGCGGCACAACGACGCCAAGACGCTGGCCGAAACCCTCGGCGAACTGTCCGAGGGCCTGAAAAGCGAAGAAGGCGGCGGCGAAGGCGCCCCAAGCGGCAGCGGCAAGCCGCAGAACATCCTGATCCGCGCCGACGAGAGCCTCAACGCCCTGGTCCTGCTGGCCGAGCCGGACGTGGTCACCGCCCTGGAAGACATCGTCCGCCAGCTCGACGTGCCCCGCGCCCAAGTCATGGTGGAAGCCGCCATCGTCGAGATTTCCGGCGATATCACCGACGCCCTCGGCGTGCAGTGGGCGGTGGATGCCCGTGGCAGTACCGGTGGCCTGGGCGGGGTGAACTTCGGCAACACCGGCCTCTCCCTGGGCACCGTGCTCAACGCCATCCGCGACGACGAGATTCCCGACAACCTGCCGGACGGCGCCATCATCGGCATCGGTTCGGAAGACTTCGGCGTGCTGATCACCGCGCTCTCGGCCAACAGCAAGAGCAACCTGCTGTCCACCCCGAGCCTGCTGACCCTGGACAACCAGAAGGCGGAAATCCTGGTGGGCCAGAACGTGCCCTTCCAGACCGGCACCTTCACCACCGACGCCTCAGGGGCGAACAACCCCTTCACCACCATCGAACGCCAGGATATCGGCGTGACCCTGAAGGTGACGCCGCACATTACCGAAGGCGCCACCCTGCGCCTGGAAGTCGAACAGGAAATCTCCTCCATCGCCCCTTCCGCCACCCTCACCGCCCAAGCGGTGGACCTGATCACCAACAAGCGCTCGATCAAGAGCACCATCCTCGCCGAGGACGGCCAGGTGATCGTGATGGGCGGGCTGATCCAGGAAGACGTCACCCAGACCGACTCCAAGGTGCCGCTGCTGGGCGACCTGCCCATCATCGGCCGGCTGTTCCGCTCCACCCGCGACTCCCACGTCAAGCGCAACCTGATGGTGTTCCTGCGCCCCTCCGTGGTGCGCGACGCCGCCGGCCTCGCGGCGCTGTCCGGGAAGAAATACAACGACATCCGCATAGTCGGCGAACACGAAACCGACGGCCGTCCGTCCGTCCTGCCGCGCAAACCGGTGGAGCTGTTCGACGGCCGGCAGGAGCCGGCGGTGGACCTGCGCAGGCATTGACCGCTAGCGCACACGGGATTTCGGGGAAGAGCTGTTCGCGCTGGATTGGCTATTGGGTGTGAGGTTCTGTTGCCCAGCTCATTGTCGAGTGGGCTGCAAGTTTCTGTTTCGCCTTCCCGGGCGACTTCCTTTGGCAGTCGTCGGAATGCCGCACCACCCAAAGGAAGCAAAAGGCTTGCCCCGACATCCGGGTTTGGCTGCGCCAAACTCCCCTCGCTACATCGTCGCTCCGGGGGCACGGCGCGAAGGGCCATCCATGGCCCTGCGCGCCTCTCGCGGCATCCATGCCGCTCGTCCCCCTTCACAACGATTCCACTCGACCTCCTGAAGGGGCGGAGTCCTTGCCTCATCTCTTCAGCAAGGTTGCAAGCCATGAGTGGGCATCAGGATTGTCTGTCGCTTGCCAACGCGAGTCGCCCCTCGCCCGCTTGCGGGAGAGGGGCGGGGGAGAGGGGCGGGGGAGAGGGAAGCATCCGCCGGCTAGGAGTCAGGTAGGGCAATCACAGCGAATTGCCAATCCGATACACCCAGCCTCCCGGTGCAGCCGCCCTGCCCTATCCCAGCCAAAGCTCAGCCGAGATAGATCATCTTGCGGGTCATGCCGCCATCGACGATGAACTCCTGGCCGGTGACGAAGCCCGCGTTATCCGAGAGCAACCAGGCCACCTGCGCCGCCACGTCCTCCACCAGGCCCACGCGACCTACCGGGTGCTGCCCGTGATCGGACTCGCCCAGCGGCGCCTCCAGCCGTGCGCCGAGGTCGCGGGCATCGATCCAGCCGGGGCTGACGGCGTTGACCCGAATGTCCGGCCCCAGGCTCACGGCCAGGGCATGGGTCAGGGCCAGCAGGCCACCCTTGCTCGCGGCGTAGGCCTCGCTGTCGGGCTCGGACTGATGGGCACGGGTGGAGGAGATGGTGACGATGGCGCCGCGATGGCCGCGCAGATAGGGCGCGGCGTGCTTGGCCAGGAGCATGGTGCCCGTCAGGTTGACCGCCAGCACACGGTTCCAGCGTGCCAACTCCAGGCTTTCCAGCGGCGGGTTGTGGGGTTCGGTGACGGCGGCGTTGCTCACCAGGGCGTCGAGGCGACCGAACTGTCCCAGCACCTCGGCGATGCCCACCGCCACCTGGCTTTCATGGGCCACGTCCATGGCGACGAACCAGGCATTTTCGCCCAGGGCCTTGGCGACCCTGGAACCGCGAACGCGGTCGACATCGGCGAGCACCACCTGCCACCCCTCGGCGATCAGCCAGGCGGCGACGCCCAGACCTATCCCGCGCGATGCGCCAGTGACCAGGGCGACCTTGCCGTTATGGGCACTGGCCGCCTTCAGGGTCCAGTCGATCACAGCGCCGCGAGCCCGCGCTCCAGGTCGGCCTTGAGGTCGGCCACATCTTCCAGGCCGATGGCCAGGCGTACCAGGCTGTCGCGGATACCCGCGTTGGCACGCTCCTGTGGCGACAGGCGACCGTGGGAGGTAGTGGCCGGGTGGGCGATGGTGGTCTTGGTATCACCCAGGTTGGTGGTGATGGAGATCATCCGGGTGGCGTCGATGAAGCGCCAGGCTGCTTCCTTGCCACCCTTGACCTCGAAACTGACCACGGCGCCGAAGCCCTTCTGCTGACGCTTGGCCAGTTCGTGCTGCGGATGGCTTTCCAGGCCGGAGTAGTAGACGCGCTCGACGCCGGGCTGGGTTTCCAGCCAGCGGGCGATTTCCAGGGCGCTGGCGCAATGGGCCTGCATGCGCACGCGCAGGGTTTCCAGGCCCTTCATCATGACCCAGGCGTTGAACGGGCTGAGGGTCGGGCCGGCGGTACGCAGGAAACCCACCACTTCCTTCATGTGCTCGGCGCGGCCGGCGACCACGCCGCCCATGGTGCGGCCCTGGCCGTCGATGTACTTGGTGGCCGAGTGCATGACGATGTCGGCGCCCAGCTTCAGCGGCTGTTGCAGAGCCGGTGTGCAGAAGCAGTTGTCCACCACCAGCAGCGCGCCCTTGGCGTGGGCGATGTCGGCCAGGGCGGGGATGTCCACCAGTTCGGCCAGGGGGTTGGACGGCGACTCGACGAACAGCAGCTTGGTGTTCGGCTTGATCGCCGCTTCCCAGCCGGCCAGGTCGGACAGCGCCGGGTAGTCGACCTCGATGCCGAAGCGCTTGAGGTACTTCTCGAACAGGCTGATGGTGGAGCCGAACACGCTGCGGGACACCAGCACGTGGTCGCCGGCGCTGCACAGGCTCATGGCGATGGCCAGGATCGCCGACATGCCGGAAGCGGTGGCCACGGCCTGCTCGGCGCCTTCCAGGGCGGCGATGCGCTCCTCGAAGGTGCGCACGGTCGGGTTGGTATAGCGCGAGTAGACATTGCCCGGCACTTCGCCGGCGAAGCGCGCGGCGGCATCGGCGGCGGTGCGGAACACGTAGCTGGAGGTGAGGAACATGGCCTCGCCATGCTCGCCTTCCGGCGAGCGGCGCTGGCCGGCACGCACAGCCAGGGTGTCGAAGGCGGCGCCTTCCAGATCACTGTCCAGCCTTCCGGCTTCCCATTCCTGCGTCATATCCCTACCTCTTCAGAAACGAAGCCCGGAGGTTATCCGGGCTACAGACTTTCAGCTCGCCGCCAACGGCTTGCGACTCAGTTGTTGTACAGATCGATGATGGCGCTGACCGCATGCGCCTTGACCTTGGCGAGGTCGTTGCGCGCCTGCTCGATCTTGTTCAGGTAGTTCTCGTCGACGTCACCGGTGATGTACTGGCCATCGAACACGGCGCAGTCGAAGTGGTCGATCTTCACCTTGCCGCCGCCAACGGCGTCGATCAGGTCCGGCAGGTCCTGGTAGACCAGCCAGTCGGCGCCGATCAGTTCGGCCACTTCCTCGGTGGAGCGGTTGTGGGCGATCAGCTCGTGGGCGCTGGGCATGTCGATGCCGTAGACGTTGGGGTAGCGAACCGCCGGGGCCGCCGAGCAGAAGTAGACGTTCTTGGCGCCGGCTTCGCGGGCCATCTGGATGATCTGCTTGCAGGTGGTGCCACGGACGATGGAGTCGTCCACCAGCATCACGTTCTTGCCGCGGAATTCCAGCTCGATGGCGTTCAGCTTCTGGCGCACGGATTTCTTGCGCGCGGCCTGGCCTGGCATGATGAAGGTACGGCCGATGTAGCGGTTCTTCACGAAGCCTTCGCGGAACTTGACGCCCAGGTGGTTGGCCAGTTCTAGGGCCGCGGTGCGGCTGGTGTCCGGAATCGGGATCACCACGTCGATGTCGTGCTCCGGACGCTCGCGCTGGATCTTCTCGGCCAGCTTCTCGCCCATGCGCAGGCGTGCCTTGTAGACGGAGATGCCATCCATGATCGAATCCGGGCGCGCCAGGTAGACGTGCTCGAAGATGCACGGGGAGTACTGCGGATTGGTGGCGCACTGGCGGGTGAACAGCTTGCCGTCTTCGGTGATGTACACCGCTTCGCCCGGGGCCAGGTCACGGATCAGGGTGAAGCCGAGCACGTCGAGGGAGACGCTCTCGGAGGCGATCATGTACTCCACGCCTTCGTCGGTGTGGCGCTGGCCGAAGACGATCGGGCGGATCGCATGGGGATCGCGGAAGCCGACGATGCCGTAGCCGGTGATCATCGCGACCACCGCGTAACCGCCACTGCAGCGCTGGTGCACGCCGGAAACCGCGGCGAACACGTCTTCCTCGGTAGGCTGCAGCTTGCCGCGGTGGGCCAGCTCGTGGGCGAACACGTTGAGCAGCACTTCCGAATCGGAGTTGGTGTTCACGTGGCGCAGGTCGGACTCGTAGATTTCCTTGGCCAGCTGCTCGACGTTGGTCAGGTTGCCGTTGTGCGCCAGGGTGATGCCGTAGGGCGAGTTGACGTAGAACGGCTGGGCCTCGGCGGAACTGGAGGAACCCGCGGTGGGATAGCGCACGTGGCCGATGCCCATGGAGCCCACCAGGCGCTGCATATGGCGCTGCTGGAAGACGTCACGGACCAGGCCGTTGTCCTTGCGCAGGAAGAGCCGGCCATCATGGCTGGTCACAATACCGGCAGCGTCCTGGCCGCGATGCTGGAGCACGGTAAGCGCGTCATACAGCGCCTGATTGACGTTCGACTTACCGACGATACCGACGATGCCACACATGTGACGCAACCCCTGCTAGTAGTTCAGGCTAATCAAGTACCCGACCAGGCCGTTTGGGCTTGGGCGGGCATGCTACTGCTGCGACGCATCAGCTGGGTGAGCTGATGCCGCTCGCGATCCACTGACTGGTGAAGCCCAGAATGAGGTTCTTCGACCAGTCGGCAACCAAAAGAAAATGCGGGAGCAGCGTGGAATGCTGCCACCAGGGATCCTGTTGTACCGGCGCCAGGCTGAGCAGGCCGACCAGCAGCACCACCAGCAGCGCGCCACGGGCGGCGCCGAAGGCCATGCCCAGCACGCGGTCGGTACCGTCCATGCCGGTAACCCTGACCAGCTCGCCGATCAGGAAATTGATCAAGGCCCCCACCAGCAGGGTGGCGACGAAGAGGATGGCGCACGCGGCGATGATTCGCGCCGAGGGCATTTCGATGAATTCGGTGAGGTGCAGTGACAGGGCGCCGCCAAAGGTCCAGGCGACGACGCCTGCGACTATCCAGGTGAGCAGCGAGAGCGCTTCCTTGACGAAGCCGCGTCTCAAACTGACCAGACTGGAAATGGCGATGATGGCGATGATCGTCCAATCGACCCAGGTTAATGCCACAGTGCAGCCCACAAACTGAAAAGGCGCTGCATTTTAGCAGAGCCCTTCAGCTCCGGTAACCCGCGGAACCGAAAGGGCTTAATTAACCTTGTCTATCAGCCTTTTTCAGGCTGGAAACGTACGACAAAGCCATTCAGATTCTGCTGACGGCTGAGCTGGTCACGCAGGCGGTTGGCTTCGGCGCGCTCGATCAGCGGACCGACGAAGACCCGATTCATGCCCTCGACACTGCGGATATAGGCGTTGTAGCCCTGGGTGCGCAGGTTCTTCTGCAGGTTCTCCGCACTGGAACGGCTGGACAGGCTGGCCAGCTGAACCGACCAACTGACCGGCAGGCCATTGACGTCCAGGCGCTTTTCCTCGGCCTTGACCGCAGCAACGGGAGCGGCCGGCGCCGGCGCGGGCACCTTGGCCTGCACCTGGGGCTGCGCCGGGGCGGGAGTCGGAACCGGGGCCGGAGCCGATGGCTGGGATTGTGCCGGGGCGGGAGCCGGTACGGCGGGAACGGCTGGCTGAGCCGGAGCGGTGTCCACCACAGGCGGCACACTGGATGCCAGCGCCTCGCCAGTGGGTTCCAGCGGCGGCACGGGTTCCTGGGGCAGCGCCTGGGGTTCGGGCACCTCGACCTGCTCCAGCTCCGCCTTCGGCATGTCCGGGGCCTTGGGCATCGGCGGCGCTTCGACCACCACCTGGCGCAGTTCGTCTTCACGACTGAACAGCATGGGCAGGAAGATCACCGCGAGCGCCACCAGCACCAGCGCGCCGACGATACGTTGCTTGAGTCCCTTGTCCAGTACAGCCATTTCCCCTACTCCCCCTTTGCTTGGCTTTCCAACCAGCTCAGCGCCTCGGCCACGCTGTAGAACGATCCGAACACCAGAATCTCGTCATCCGGCGTCGCCTGCTCGCACTGTGCATCCAGCGCGGCGGCGATAGTTTCGTGGACACTGACGCTTGCGTGAAGGTTCGTCAATGCCGCCTGCAGCTCGGCTGCGGAGCGAGTGCGAGGGGTCGGCAGCGGCGCCACCGCCCAGTGGGCCAGGCGCGCCTGCAGGGGGAGCAGGACGCCAGGGAGATCCTTGTCGGAAAGCAGGCCGAATACCGCCAGCCGGCGACCCGCGACCGGGCGTGCGGCCAGGCGTGCCGCGAGGTACTCGGCGGCATGGGGGTTGTGGCCGACATCCAGCAGCAGGGAAAGCGCCTTGCCGCGCCAGATGACGCTACGCCGATCCAGACGCCCGGCGACGCGGGTGCCCAGCAGTGCAGCCTGCAGCGCTTCCGGCTGCCAGGGCATGTCCAGCAGGGCATAAGCCTGGAGCGCGAGGGCGGCGTTCTCCATGGGCAGGTCGAGCAGCGGCAGCTCGTGCAGCTCCAGCGGCTCTCCCGAGGCCGCGAAACCGCGCCAGTGCCAGCTCCCCTCCCCCATGGCGAGATCGAAGTCGGGGCCGCGCAGCAACAGCGGCGCGCCCAGGGCGGCGGCCTGCTCCAGCAGGGGCTTGGGCGGATCGAGGTCGCCGCACAGGGCCGGCTTGCCGGCACGGAAGATACCCGCCTTCTCGAAGGCGACGCTCTCCCGGGTGTCGCCCAGCCAGTCGGCATGGTCCACGCCTATGCTGGTGACCAGGGCCAGATCGGCATCCACCAGGTTGACCGCGTCCAGGCGACCTCCCAGACCGACCTCCAGCACCACGGCATCCAGGCCGGCATGCTGGAACAGCCAGAAGGCCGCCAGGGTGCCCATTTCGAAATAGGTGAGGGAGATCTCGCCGCGCGCCGCCTCGACGGCAACGAAGGCGTCGCAGAGCGCCTGGTCGGACGCCTCGACACCATTGATCTGGACCCGCTCGTTGTAGCGCAGCAGATGCGGCGAGCTGTAGACGCCGACCGCCAGCCCCTGGGCGCGCAGCAGCGCGGCCAGGAATGCGCAGGTAGAACCCTTGCCGTTGGTGCCGGTGACCGTGATCACCTTCGGCGCCGGCCGGGCCAGGCCGAGCCGGGTGGCCACTTCACGACTGCGCTCCAGCCCCATGTCGATAGCCGTGGGGTGGAGCTGTTCAAGGTAGGAAAGCCAGTCGGCAAGGGTTCTCTGGGTCATGCGATAACCGGGGAGGGTTGACGCGTCATCTGCGCCAGCAGCCGACCAAGGCGCTCTCGCAGTTCCGCGCGGGGGATGATCATGTCGATGGCGCCGTGCTCCAGCAGGAACTCGCTGCGCTGGAAGCCTTCCGGCAGTTTCTCGCGCACGGTCTGCTCGATCACGCGGGGACCGGCAAAGCCGATCAGTGCCTTGGGTTCACCGACGATTACGTCGCCGAGCATCGCCAGGCTGGCGGATACGCCGCCATAGACCGGGTCGGTCAGCACGGAAATGAACGGAATGCCTTCTTCGCGCAGGCGCGCCAGGGCAGCCGAGGTCTTGGCCATCTGCATCAGGGAGATCAGGGCTTCCTGCATCCGCGCACCGCCGGAGGCGGAGAAGCAGACCAGCGGGCAGCGCTGCTCCAGGGCGGCGTTGGCGGCGCGGACGAAACGCTCGCCGACGATGGCACCCATGGAGCCACCCATGAAGGAGAATTCGAAGGCACAGGCGACGACCGGCATCTGGTGCAGGGTTCCGCGCATAGCGATCAGCGCGTCCTTCTCACCGGTATCCTTCTGCGCGGCGGTCAGGCGGTCCTTGTACTTCTTGCTGTCGCGGAACTTCAGGCGGTCCACCGGCTCCAGGTCGGCGCCGAGTTCTTCACGGCCTTCCGGATCGAGGAAGATGTCCAGACGGGTGCGCGCGCCGATACGCATGTGGTGGTTGCATTTCGGGCAGACGTCCAGCGTCTTTTCCAGCTCGGGCTTGTACAGCACCGCCTCGCAGGACGGGCACTTGTGCCAGAGGCCTTCCGGGACCGAGCTCTTCTTCACCTCGGAACGCATGATCGAAGGGATCAGTTTGTCTACCAGCCAGTTGCTCATGCTCTAGTTCTCCACAGCTTTCAGGCCCGAACACGCGCTAGCGGTTCATTGCCCCGCGCATGTTCTTCGGCGAATTCATGGTTGCGACCCCGGCAGTCAAGGCATGCCCGGCGGTCGCCCTGGCGATGGACCGGCCATCGCACTCAACAAAAACAGGCCCGATCGACGCAGCCTTGCCACGCGACCCGACAGGCTTCGCCTGTCTGGGCAACTCGCTTATGGACGGCAGCGAAACGCCGTCCGTCACATATGCAGGAGACGCACCAACAAACGGACGGGCAAAAGTTTCCGGCAGCGGCATTTCAGCTACGCGCTCGCTGGATGAAGGCCTGGATCTTCGCTGCATCCTTGATGCCCTTGGCAGCCTCGACGCCACCACTGACGTCCACCGCATAAGGCCGTACCTGGCGCACCGCCTCGCCGACGTTGTCGGGGGTCAGGCCACCGGCGAGGATCAGCGGCTTTGCCGCATCCTGGGGCACCAGGCTCCAATCGAAGGCCTCTCCGGTGCCACCCGGGACACCGGGCACATAGGTATCCAGCAACAGGCCGGACGCCTCGGGGTAACGGGAAACGGCGGCCGCGATGTCGTCGCCTGGTTTCACCCGCAGCGCCTTGATATAGGGCCGACCGAAACCCGCGCAATCTTCAGCGGACTCATCGCCATGGAACTGCAACAGGTCCAGCGGGACTTCACCCAGCAACTGGCGCAATTCGGCCCGCGGCATGTCGACGAAGAGGCCCACCGTGGTCACGAAGGGCGGCAGCGCCGCGATGATCGACCTGGCCTGGGCCGGCGTCACCGCACGCGGACTCTTGGCATAGAACACAAAACCTATGGCATCGGCCCCGGCGGCAACGGCGGCCAGGGCGTCCTCGATTCGGGTAATACCGCAGATTTTGATGCGAACGGCGGACAAGATGCAGGCACCTTATGGCTAAAGACCCAGGATGTTAGCAAAGGCCCGAGGCAGCGTCAGCTCAGGATATCCGGCAGACCGGAAAGAAAGTGCGGCCCCAGGTAGCGCTCGGGAAGCTCGAACGGCTCGGGGTACTCGACCCGCACCAGATAGAGCCCGTAGGGATGCGCAGTCACCCCGCCCTCGCGACGGATACGCCCTTCCAGCACCTGCTGGGCCCAGGCCACCGGCTGCTCGCCGGCACCGATGGTCATCAACACACCGGCAATGTTGCGCACCATGTGATGGAGGAAGGCGTTGGCGCGGATGTCGAGGACGATCATTCGACCGAACTCGAGCAGCTCCAGGTGATGCACCGTCTTGACCGGCGACTTGGCCTGGCATTGGCGGGCGCGGAAGGCGCTGAAGTCATGGGTACCGACCAGGCAGCGTGCGGCCTCGCGCATGCGCTGCAGATCGAGTGGCCGGTGGTTCCAGGTGACTTCCTCGGCCATGTGCGCCGGACGGATCTGGTCGTTGTAGATCACATAGCGATAACGCCGGGCCATGGCGCTGAAACGGGCGTCGAAGGTCTTCGGCATCTCCCTCGCCCAGGTGACGCTGATGTCCGGCGGCAGGTTGGCGTTGGCGCCCATGATCCAGGAGAGCTCGCTTCTGGACACCGGGGTATCGAAGTGCACGACCTGGCCGCAGGCGTGAACCATGGCGTCGGTGCGCCCGGCACAACTGAGGGTGACGGGAATGCCGCCGGCCACTCGGCAAATCGCCTTCTCCAGAGCGCCCTGGATCGAGGGAACCCCGTCGATCTGACGCTGGAAGCCACGATAGCGCGAGCCCTTGTATTCAACACCAAGTGCGATTCTGTAAATGCCAGCGGCAGCCTCAGGGGCTGCCGCTGCGGGTACTGCGTCTGTCATCTATCAGCTGAGTCGGGCGATGAGCTCGCGCGCTTCCTGTTGCTGGGTGTCGTTACCTTCGGACATCACTTCGTCGAGGATGTCGCGAGCACCTTCGGTGTCACCCATGTCGATATAGGCGCGAGCCAGGTCCAGTTTGGTCGCGGTTTCGTCGGTGCCGGAGAGGAAATCGAAATCGTCTTCCTCAGCCAGCCCCATGTCAGGCTCCGGCAGTTCGTCTTCCAGAACGGCTACCGGTTCCGGCGCCTGCTGCAGGCTGTCCGACAGCTGGTCCAGCTCGGCACTGACCTCATCCAGCTGGGCGGAGAAGCTGTCACTGTCGGTGATCGGCTCGGCAAGCGGCTCGTCGGGCAGGGACAGATCGAAGTCCGCCGGCAGGTCCAGCAGGTTGGCGCTGGTGGCCGGTTCCTGCGCAACGGCAGGCTGCTCGATGCTCAGCGGAGCGTCGAGGTCGCCGTCCAGGCTGAGGAGGAACTCGTCCTCTTCGGTGCTGGTCGGCTGGGCGGTCGGCTCCAGGTCGAGGCTGAAGCCGGCCAGGTCGTCGCTGAGTTCCAGGCTTTCGTTGCCGGTGAGCAGATCGTCACCGCCGATATCCAGGTCGAAGTCCAGGTCGTCGGCCTTGGCCGGTGCGGCCGGCGCGTCGAATTCCAGGTCGTCCAGGCTCAGCTCGTCGACAGGCGCCGGTGCGACGGCGGGCTGAACGGCAGCGGGCTTTTCCTCCACCAGGTCGAGATCCAGATCGGAACCCAGGTCATCCAGGCTCAGGTCGAAGGCATCGTCCAGGTCCGCACCAGCGGCCGGAGCGCTGCTCGGCGTGTCGTCCAGGGTCAGGTCATCGAGGCTGAAGCTGTCCAGGTCGTCCGCAGCGGAGAAGCCGGCGGCCGCGGTGCCGGCGGCAACGGCTGCCAGCGCCATGGCCGGGTACTTGCCCTTGAGCTGGTCGATTTCGCCGCTGACACCGCCGATTTCGCGGAGCTCGCTTTCCTGGCGAGCGAAGCCCTCGCGATCACCCAGTTCGGCGTAGACCTCCATCAGTTTCAGGCGCAGGTCACTGCGCTGGGGCTCGTCGTTGATGGCGTTCTGCAGCAGCTCGGCAGCCTGGTTGAAGCGGCCGTAGGCGACATAGATGTCGGCCTCGCTGATGACGTCGCCCGTCTGCGCGGTCACGCGGTCGTCGGCTTTGACAGGCGCGGCTTCCGGGGCATCAGCCACGTCACCCAGATCAACGCTGTCGAGGGCGTCAAGGCCGTCGTCTTTCAGGTCGAGGTCGCCGTCGAAGCTGTCGTCGCCCTCTTGCGCCGCGCGGCTGTTCTGCAGCTCGGCTTCCTTCAGCGCGTTGCGGCGGGACAACACCATCAGCAGCACCAGCAGGGCTACCAGGGCGCTACCACCGGCCATCAGGAGCAGCATGGGATTGGCCAGCACGTCGTCGATGATGCTGGACTTCGGCGGCTCGGCCACCGGAGCCGCCGGAGCGGTTTGCACCGGCTTGGCCGGGGCTGCGGGTTTGGCAGGTGCCGCCGGCTTGGCAGGCTCGGCCGGTTTCGCCGGAGCTGCTGCAACGGGCGCAGCGGGGGCGGCAGGCTGGGCAGGAGTTGCCGGAGCGGCTGCAACGGCCGGCTGAGCGGGAGCGGCGGCGGGCGCTACAGGCTGGGCGGGCGCGGTGGCGACCGGCGCGGCAGGCTGCGCTGCCGGGGCAGCCGGTGTGGCCCCCGGCTTGGCTGCTGCAGCAGGTGCGGTGGCGGCAGCGGCAGGAGCCGCAGGTGCCTGCTTGTCCTTGCCAGCCATATCGGCCTGAAGCTTGGCGAGTTGGTCGTCCTTCAGCTGAATCAGGCGCTGCAGCTTGTCCATCTGGCTCTGCAGGTCGCCCATGCGGCTTTTCAGCTCGTCATTCTCGCGACGGGTCGAATCCAGGCTTTCCTGGGTGACGGCCAGCTTGTCGTTGAGCGCCTTGCTATCGCCATTGACGCCCTTGTCATTGCCACTGGAGGCCTTGCCGCTTTCGCCGGAGACCAGGCGCAGATTGTCCTGGGTCTCGACTTTCTCGGGAGCGGCGCCAGCGCTGCCGCGCTTGGTGGCGTCCAGCTGGCGCTTGCCCTCGCCCGCCAGGCTGCGACCTTCACGCCAGGCAGTATTCTGTGCCTGGACCTGGCTGATGGCCTCGGCCTGGGAGCGGCTGGCAATCTGGTTCTCGTCCGGCAGGCGCAGCACCTGGCCGCTCTTCAGCCGATTGATGTTGCCGTCGACGAAGGCGTCCGGGTTCAGGTCCTGGATGGCCAGCATGGCCTGGTGCACCGAGCCGCCGGCCCGGTTGCGCTCGGCGATTTCCCAGAGGGTGTCGCGGGAGGTGGTGCGGTATTGGTCGGCCGGCGTCTTGGGGGCCGGGGCGGCTGCGGGCGCAGGCGCGCTCGGACGCGGCGCAGCGGCGACCGGAGCTGCCGGGGTGGTGCGCTGCGGCGCAGGGGTCACGGCCGGACGCGGTGCTTGCACCGGCGCGGCGATGGGTGCCCGCGGAGCGGCGGCGGCTGCGGCCTGGGGCGAATAGAGCGGCGGGTCGAGGAGCAGCGTGTACTCACGCAGCAGACGGCCATTGGGCCAGAGCACCTCGACCAGGAAGTTCAGGTAGGGCTCGCGAACCGGCTTGCTGGAAGTCACGCGGATGACGCTGCGGCCATTGGGCTTGACCACGGGGGTGAACTTCAGGTCCTGCAGGAAATACTGGCGATCCACGCCGGCCTTGGTGAACTCCTCGGCGGCGGCCAGGTTCGGCTTGACCTCGGCGGAGGCCAGGTCGCGCACCTCGAGCAGCTCGATCTCCGCATCCAGAGGCTGGTTCAAGGAGGACCGCAGGGTGACTTCCCCCAGCCCGAGGGCGTTGGCCACACCCGAAGTCAGCGCGGATGCAGCCGCGATTGCCAGCACAAGTTTGCGAACCCGAACCATAGAGTGATTCCCTTGTTTTATCTTTTTTCCCGCATAACGGGAGGAGGGTCTTAAGTCGCTGCCTGCGCACGCCGGATCGGCGGCTCCCCATCAACGATAAGGCCAAGCCAGTATTGTCAAGCTAGAAAGTTTCTACCAATTTTCAGGTAAGTATCTTTGACAGATAGTGTTTTATCAACAACTCGGCCGACTGCACAGCGTTGAGCGCAGCGCCTTTTCTTGCATTATCGGAAGCAATCCACAAATTGAGTTCGCAAGGGTCATCCAGGCCGCCGCGAACCCGGCCTACATATACCGAATCCTGCCCCACGGCGTCGCCGACAGCGGTCGGATAGTCGCCCTCCTCCTCCACAAATTCGACGCCCGGCGCCCGGCTCAGGCATTCACGCACCGCGGCGAGGTCCACCGCCTGCTCGGCCACCAGGGAAACCGCGAGGCTGTCGCCGAAGAACACCGGCGCCAGGGCGCAGGTGGCGGCCACGCGCAGACCCGGCTCACCGAGCAACTGCTTGATCTCGGCACCAAGGCGGCGCTCCAGGGCGATATGCCCCTGGGCGTCCGGCGCAGCGACCTGGGCAAAGATGTTGAAGGCGATCTGGCGATCGAAGAAGCGCGGTTCCAGCGGGCGTGCGTTGAGCAGCTCCGCGGTCTGCCGGGCCAGCTCGTTGACGCCTTCGCGACCACGGCTGGATACCGCCAGGTTGGCCAGCACGCTGAGGCGCTGCGGCTTGAGCAGGCCCTTGAGCGGCGCCAGCACGCAGGCCAGGGCGACCGCCGAGGCGCTCGGGCTGCTGAGGCTGTAAGGAGGCACCAGGCCTTCGAGCAGCTGCGGGTTGGCTTCCGGCACCAGGCTCGGCGCTTCACTGGCGTCCAGCGCGCCGGACAGGTCGATGATGGAGCAGCCCGCGCCGGTTGCGCTGGCCGCGAAACTGCGGGTCGCCGCCTCGCCTGCCGCGAAGAAGACCAGTTTTACCTGGGCAAAGTCGAAATCGGCCACGTCCCGTACGCGCAGGTTGCGCCCCTTGAAGGGCACGGAGGCGCCGGCGGATTCGCCGCTGGCGAGCAGATACAGGTTCCCGACCGGGAATTCCCGCTCTTCGAGGAGCTGGACGAGGGTTTCGCCAACGGTGCCGGTGGCGCCGATCACGGCGATATCGAGGGACTGGCTCATGGGGTACTACTTAATGGCGATGCGAGGAGCGGCACTGTAACCGCCACCCCGCATGCAAGCAATCAAGGGACTCAGGGTACCGACGAGCCTCATCGGCACCCTGCTCGCCGTCAACGCTCCAGCAGGATGCGCAGCATGCGGCGCAGCGGCTCGGCGGCGCCCCAGAGCAGCTGGTCGCCAACGGTGAAGGCGCCCAGGTACTGCGAGCCCATATTGAGCTTGCGCAGACGGCCGACCGGTACACTGAGGGTGCCGGTCACGGCGGTCGGGGTCAGCTCGCGCATGCTGATTTCGCGCTGGTTCGGCACCAGCTTCACCCAGGGGTTGTGCTGGCTGATCATGCCTTCGATGTCGGCGATCGGCACGTCCTTGTTCAGCTTGATGGTCAGCGCCTGGCTGTGGCAGCGCATGGCGCCGATGCGCACGCAGATGCCATCCACCGGGATCGGGCTCTTGAAGCGACCGAGGATCTTGTTGGTCTCGGCCTGGCCCTTCCACTCTTCACGGCTCTGGCCGTTGGGCAGTTCCTTGTCGATCCAGGGGATCAGGCTGCCGGCCAGGGGTACGCCGAAGTTTTCGGTGGGGAAGTCTTCGCCGCGCATGGCTTCGGCCACCTTGCGGTCGATGTCGAGGATGGCGCTGGCCGGGTTGGCCAGGTCATCGGCGACGGCCGCGTGGGTAGCGCCCATCTGCTTGATCAGCTCGCGCATGTTCTGCGCGCCGGCGCCGGAGGCCGCCTGGTAGGTCATGGCGTTCATCCACTCCACCAGACCGGCTTCGAACAGGCCGCCGAGCGCCATCAGCATCAGGCTGACGGTGCAGTTGCCGCCGATGTAGTTCTTGGTACCAGCGTCCAGCTGCTGGTCGATCACCTTGCGGTTCACCGGGTCGAGGACGATCACCGAGTCATCCTGCATGCGCAGGCTGGACGCGGCGTCGATCCAGTAACCCTGCCAACCGGCTTCGCGCAGCTTGGGGAATACCTCGTTGGTGTAGTCGCCGCCCTGGCAGGTGAGGATCACATCGAGGTTCTTCAGCTCGTCGATGCTATAGGCGTCCTTCAGCGGGGCAATTTCCTTGCCGACCGCGGGGCCCTGGCCACCGACGTTGGAAGTGGTGAAGAACACCGGCTCGATCAGGTCGAAATCCCGCTCTTCCAGCATTCGCTGCATGAGAACGGAACCCACCATGCCGCGCCAACCGATAAGACCTACACGCTTCATGACAACTACACCTTCTTGAAAAAGTGGGCCGCTGGTACCCCAGCGGGCCCGACAGATTACAGATTCCGCAGTGCTGCGACCACTGCATCGCCCATTTCGCGAGTACCGACCTTGGTCGCACCGGCGGAGTAGATATCGCCGGTCCGCAAGCCCTGATCCAGCACCAGGCTGACGGCCTTTTCGATGGCGTCGGCGGCAGCGGTCTGGTTGAAGCTGTAGCGGAGCATCATCGATACGGAGAGTATGGTCGCCAACGGGTTGGCGATGCCCTGGCCGGCGATATCCGGCGCCGAACCGTGGCAGGGTTCGTACATACCCTTGTTGTTCGAATCCAGCGAGGCGGATGGCAGCATGCCGATGGAGCCGGTGAGCATGGAAGCCTCATCCGACAGGATGTCGCCGAACATGTTGTCGGTGACCATCACGTCGAACTGCTTGGGCGCACGCACCAGCTGCATGGCGGCGTTGTCGACGTACATGTGGCTGAGTTCGACGTCCGGATAGTCCTTGGCCACTTCCTCCACGACTTCGCGCCACAGCTGGCTGGAAGCCAGGACGTTGGCCTTGTCCACCGAGCAGAGCTTCTTGTTGCGCACGCGGGCCATGTCGAAACCGACACGGGCGATGCGGCGGATTTCGCTCTCGCTGTACGGCAAGGTGTCGTAGGCCTGGCGCTCGCCGTTCTCCAGCACGCGCTGCTCGCGCGGTTGGCCGAAGTAGATGCCGCCGGTCAGTTCGCGGACGATGAGAATATCCAGGCCCGCGACCACTTCCGGCTTGAGGCTGGAGGCAGCGGCCAGTTGCGGGTAGAGGATGGCCGGGCGCAGGTTGCCGAACAGGCCCAGTTGCGAACGGATCTTCAGCAGGCCGCGCTCGGGGCGGATGTCACGTTCGATCTTGTCCCACTTCGGGCCGCCCACGGCGCCCAGCAGCACGGCGTCGGCCTTGCGCGCACGCTCCAGGGTCTCGTCGGCCAGGGGCACGCCGTGCTTGTCGATGGCGGCGCCGCCGATGACGTCCTCGGTCAGTTCGAAGCCTAGCTGGAACTTGTCGTTGGCCAGCTCCAGCACCTTGACCGCTTCGGCCATGATTTCCGGGCCGATACCGTCGCCGGGAAGAATCAGAATCTGCTTGCTCATGCTTTCCTCTCGTTAGGCGCACTCCGCGCCATGCAATGCGTTCTAGCGTCCGGCCCAGAGCACCAGTACATCGGTGCTGAAGGAGCCGTCCGCAGCAATTTCAAAATACTCGCGAACCTCTTCACCCTGGGCGTTCTGCAAGGCCAGGATGGCGTCGCGGAACACCGCCGGGGTGCGCATGCGCTCGATCCAGGAGCCGAACTCCAGGCGCAGGCGCTGACGCGTATGGCGATCGACGTGCAGGCCCGCTTCGCTCACCTGCCGCAGCCATTCGGCGGTCGAATAGTCGCGCACATGACTGGTATCGCGCAGCACCTCCACCGTTTGCAGATGGGTGTCGAGCAACGGGCTGCCCGGCGAGGCGACGTCGATGAAGGCCGCCACGCCGCCGGGCTTCAGCACCCGACGCACTTCGCGCAGGGCCAGGCCCAGATCGCTCCAGTGGTGCGCCGAGTAACGGCTGAAGACGAAGTCGAAGCTGGCGTCGGCGAAGGGCAGCCGCTCGGCCGCCCCGCGCTCGGTACGCACGTTCGCCAGGCCACGCTGCGCGGCAGCCGCGGCGACCACCTCGAGCATCTGCTCGGACAGGTCGTAGGCCACCACTTCGCCCACCAGTGGCGCGACATGGAAACTGACGTGCCCCGCGCCGCAGCCAAGGTCGAGGACACGGGCAGCGCCATGGCCTTGCACCGCCGCCTGCAGCAGCGAGAACTCCACGCCCTGGGCGTGCACGGCACTGCTCAGATAGGCACTGGCCTGCTCGCCGAACTGACGCTGGACAACCTGCTCATGGGCCTTGTCGCTCACCTTGTACTCCTCGGGTTGTTCAGGCGTCGCGGAACAGCCAGGGGCTGTTGGCGCGGTGCTTGCCTTCGAAGGTCTTGATCGCCTCAGCATCCTGCAAGGTCAGGCCGATGTCATCGAAACCATTGAGCAGGCAGTGCTTGCGGAACGCGTCCACCTCGAAGCCGTACTGCTTGCCATCCGGACGGGTCACGGTCTGCGCCGCCAGGTCCACGGTGAGCTGGTAGCCCTCGTTGGCCTCGCACTGCTGGAACAGCTCGTCGACTTCCTCGTCCTTCAGGATGATCGGCAGCAGGCCATTCTTAAAGCTGTTGTTGAAGAAGATGTCGGCGTAGCTCGGCGCGATGATGGCGCGGAAGCCGTACTCTTCCAGGGCCCAGGGCGCGTGCTCGCGGGAGGAGCCGCAACCGAAGTTCTCGCGGGCGAGCAGCACGCTGGCGCCCTGGTAACGCGGGAAATTCAGCACGAAGTCCTGGTTCACCGGACGCTTGGAGTTGTCCTGGTTCGGCTGGCCGACGTCCAGGTAGCGCCACTCGTCGAACAGGTTGGGGCCAAAGCCCGTGCGCTTGATCGACTTGAGGAATTGCTTGGGAATGATCTGGTCGGTATCGACGTTGGCGCGATCCAGCGGAGCGACGAGACCGGTGTGTTGTGTAAAGGCTTTCATCTCGACTCTCCTTCCTTACTTGAGCAGTTCGCGAACATCGACGAAACGACCGGTCACCGCCGCGGCGGCGGCCATGGCCGGGCTGACCAGGTGGGTACGACCACCGGCACCCTGACGCCCCTCGAAGTTGCGGTTGGAGGTGGACGCGCAATGCTCGCCACTCTCCAGGCGGTCGGGGTTCATCGCCAGGCACATGGAGCAGCCCGGCTCACGCCATTCGAATCCCGCCTCGATGAAGACCTTGTCCAGGCCTTCCTTCTCGGCCTGCTGCTTGACCAGACCGGAGCCCGGCACCACCAGCGCCTGCTTGATGGTCGCGGCGACCTTGCGGCCCTTGGCCACTTCGGCGGCGGCACGCAGGTCTTCGATCCGCGAGTTGGTGCAGGAACCGATGAACACGCGGTCCAGCTGGATATCGGTGATCGCCTGGTTGGCGGCCAGGCCCATGTATTTCAGGGCGCGCTCGATGGAGCCGCGCTTGACCGGGTCCGCTTCGGCGGCCGGGTCCGGCACGCGCTGGTCGACCGGCAGCACCATCTCGGGGGAAGTACCCCAGCTGACCTGGGGAATGATGTCTTCGGCGCGCAGCTCGACCACGGTGTCGAAGTGGGCGTCGGCGTCGGACACGAGGTCACGCCAGGCGGCCACGGCGGCGTTCCAGTCGGCGCCCTTGGGTGCGAACGGACGGCCCTCGACATAGGCGATGGTCTTCTCGTCCACCGCCACCAGGCCGACGCGGGCACCGGCCTCGATGGACATGTTGCAGATGGTCATGCGGCCTTCGACGGACAGGTCGCGGATGGCGCTGCCGGCGAACTCGAGGGCATGGCCGTTGCCGCCGGCGGTACCGATCTTGCCGATGACGGCCAGCACGATGTCCTTGGCGGTGACGCCGGCGGGCAGTTGGCCCTCCACGCGCACCTGCATGTTCTTCATCTTCTTCGCCACCAGGCACTGGGTGGCCAGCACATGCTCGACCTCGGAGGTGCCGATGCCGTGGGCCAGCGCCCCGAAGGCGCCGTGGGTGGAGGTGTGGGAGTCGCCGCAGACCACGGTCATGCCCGGCAGGGTGGCGCCCTGCTCCGGGCCCACCACGTGGACGATGCCCTGGCGCACGTCGTTCATCTTGAACTCGAGGATGCCGAAGTCATCGCAGTTCTCGTCCAGGGTCTTGACCTGGATGCGCGACACTTCGTCGGCGATCGCGTCGAGGCCGCCCTGGCGCTCGGCGCGGGTGGTCGGCACGTTGTGGTCCGGGGTGGCGATGTTGGCGTCGATGCGCCAGGGCTTGCGAGCGGCCAGGCGCAGCCCTTCGAAGGCCTGGGGCGAGGTCACTTCGTGGAGGATGTGACGGTCGATGTAGATCAGCGACGAACCATCGTCGCGGCGCTTCACCTCGTGTGCATCCCAGAGCTTGTCGTAGAGCGTCTTGCCGGCCATCGTCAGGTCCTCATCAGCGTGCTTCGTTGCGCAGGGGTCGAAAGCCCCTTTTGCTTGTGGGGACGATGCTAGGGGCTTGCATCGAATAACTCAAATTCATATTTTTTATTTAAAGCATTCCTTTGAGGAATGTATAAGCATACGAGCCCCAGCAATCACGGAGTCCATACATGGATCTGGCCAGCCTCAATGCCTTCATCGCCATTGCCGAGACCGGCAGCTTCTCGGAAGCGGGCGAGCGCCTGCACCTGACCCAGCCGGCGGTGAGCAAGCGCATCGCCTCCCTGGAACAGCAGCTCAGCGTGCGCCTGTTCGACCGCCTGGGCCGGGAAGTGAGCCTGACCGAGGCCGGGCGCGCGTTGCTGCCACGGGCCTACCAGATCCTCAATGTGCTGGACGACACCCGCCGCGCCCTGAGCAACCTGTCCGGCGACATCAGCGGCCGCCTGACCCTGGCCACCAGCCACCACATCGGCCTGCACCGCCTGCCGCCGCTGCTGCGCGCCTTCACCCGCGCCTACCCGCAGGTGGCCCTGGACATCCAGTTCCTCGACTCGGAAGTGGCCTATGAGGAAATCCTCCATGGCCGCGTGGAACTGGCGGTGATCACCCTGGCACCTGAGACCGCGCTACCGGTACAGGCGGTGCAGGTGTGGAACGACCCGCTGGATTTCGTCGCCGCGCCGGAACACCCCCTGGCCCGCGACAAGACCATCTTCCTCCCCGACGTGGCGCGGCACCCGGCGGTATTCCCCGGCGGCAACACCTTCACCCACCACATCGTCCGCCGCATGTTCGAGGCCGAGGGCCTGACACCGAACATCGCCATGAGCACCAACTACATGGAGACCATCAAGATGATGGTCTCCATCGGCATCGCCTGGAGCGTGCTGCCGCGCACCATGCTCGACGACTCGGTGGTGCGCCTGCCGCTGCAGGACATCCAGCTGTCGCGCCAGCTCGGCTACATCCTGCACACCGAGCGCACCCTGTCGAACGCCGCCAAAGCCTTCATGGCGCTGCTGGATGCCCAGCGCGATGACCTTGCGTACCTGTAAGCGCAAAGGCTAAGTTGAACCCCAGCCAATAAGAACAGGGTCGGGAAGGCGCCAGGATTGGCCACTCTTCACCGACCCACTCTCTGCCCTATCGCCGGAAAGGGGCGCGCATGCGCAAAGCCAGTGACCCGAATCCCCCGCTCCCCCATATCCCCGCCATCGACCCCAGCGCCTTCGAGCGATCCTGGCAGGATGCCCCCAGCCTGCTGGCTGCGCTGAACGGCGCGCGCCTCGGCGCCTGGTCCTGGGACATCGATTCCGGCCGGGTGAGCTGGTCCCGCGGCGCCCAGGCCCTGTTCGGCCTCGACCCGCACCGCCCCCTGCGCAAGCCGGTGGACTACATCGAACTGATTCCCGAGGAGGATCGCGGCGAAGTCCTGCGCCTGTTCCGCGACGTGCTCGATGGACGCCAGGCCGAGCGCGCCCTGCTCCACCGCATACGCTGGCCCGACGGCAGCCTGCACTGGCTGGAAATCAGCGGCAGCCTGCAGCCCATGACCGATGGCAAGCGGCGCATGATCGGCGTGATCCGCGACGTCACCGAGCAGCAGCAACACGCCCAGGACCTGATCAACTCCAGGCAACGCTACTCCAGCCTGTTCCACCTCAGCCCCGACGTGGTGCTGCTGGTGCGCCTGGCCGACAGCCTGATCGTCGAAGCCAACCAGCATTTCGAGAACCTGCTGGGCTGGCCGGTGGAGCAGACCATCGGCCGCACCACCCTGGAACTGGGCATCTGGGAAGACCTCGGCCAGCGCCAGTGGCTGCACGACAACTGCCACGGCAGCAGCGCGCCGGTGGCCCAGGAGGTCAAGCTGCGCACCCGCCAGGGCGGCGTGCTCGACGGCGTACTGTCCAGCCAGTACATCGAACTGGAAGGCCAGCCCTACCTGATCAGCACCTTCCTCGACACCACCGAACGCAAGCGCGCCGAGAACGCCCTGCGGATCAGCGAGGAAAAGTTCGCCAAGGCCTTCCGCAGCACCCCCGAAGCGGTGGTGATCACTGATCGCGCCAGCGGCTGCTTCATGGAGATCAACACCGGCTTCGAGCGCCAGTTCGGCTGGAGCCAGGAAGAAACCATCGGCCGCAGCTCCCTGGAACTGGGTATCTGGGAAGACCCGCAGCAGCGCCAGCGGATGCTCGACACCCTGCAGCGCCACGGCCGCCTCGACGAGCTGGAAGTCAACCTCAGGCGCCGTGACGGCAGCCCGGCCACCTGCCTGCTTTACGGCGAGGAAATCGAGCTGGGCAGTCGTACCTGCCTGGTGCTGACCGTTCGTGACGTGACCCTCCAGCGCGCCCAGGAGCAAGCCCTGAAGGACAGTCAGGAGCGCCTCAACCTGGCACTCGAATCCGCGGATCTCGGCACCTGGGACTGGCACATCGACGCCGGCACCCTCTACGGCTCCGCCCGCGCCTCGGCCCTGCACGGCCTGGCCCGGGAGCCCTTCGAGGGTGAGTTCCGCGACTTCTTCGTCTACGTGCCGGACGAGGACCGCCAGAACATGCGTCGCGCCTACCAGGAAGTGCTCGAGGGCGAGAGCGACGAATACCAGGTGACCTACCGCGCCCGCTTCGACAATGGCGAGGTGCACTACCTGGAAAGCACCGCCAGGCTCTACCGCGACGAACTCGCCCGGCCGGTACGGATGACCGGCATCCTCATGGACATCAGCGAACGGGTGCGCCGCGAGCAGCGGCTGGCGGCGTCGGAAGAGAAGTTCGTCACCCTGTTCCAGGCCAGCCCCGACCCGATCTGCGTATCGCGCATCCGCGACGGCCTGTTCATCGAGATCAACCCGAGCTTCAGCGAAGTGTTCGGCTGGCAGCCGGAGCAGATCGTCGGGCGCGCCGCGCCGCAGATCCAGTTCTGGGCCGACCCCGAGCAGCGTTCGCGGCTGTACGCCCAGATACTGCGCGACCAGGGCCTGGACAACGTCGAGGCACGCTTCCGCACCTTCGACGGCCGTCTGCTGACCTGCGTGGTGTCCAGCCGCTTCATCCGTGTCGAGCGCCAGCTCTGCATCACCACCACCTTCCGTGACATCACCGCCCGCCAGCAGGCCGAGGCGGCGCTCAAGGCCAGCCAGGAGAAGTTCGCCAAGGCCTTCCACTCCAGCCCCGACGCCATCACCATCACCGAGCGCGACACCGGCCGCTACATCGAGGTCAACGAAGGCTTCTGCCGCCTCACCGGCTACCGCGCCGACGAAGTCCTGGGCCGCACCGCCGGCGACATGAACATCTGGGCCAACCCCGGCGGCCGCGAGCAATTGCTCGAATTGCTCCGGCGCAACGGCCGCGTGCACCACCTGGAAATGCTCGGCCAGCACCGCGACGGCAGCCACAAGGTCGTTGAGGTCTCGGTGGAGCAGATCGAACTCGACGGCAAGACCTGCCTGTTGCTCACCGCGCGGGACATCAGCGCCCTCAAGGACGCCCAGGCGCAGATCCAGCACCTGGCCTACCACGATCCGCTGACCAACCTGCCCAACCGCGCGCTGCTGACCGACCGGCTCAAGCAGCAGATCGCCCTGCTGCGGCGCCATGGCATGCGCGGCGCCCTGCTGTTCCTCGACCTCGACCACTTCAAGCACATCAACGATTCCCTCGGCCACCCCCTGGGCGATGCGGTGCTGAAGATGGTCACCGCCCGCCTGGAAGCCAGCGTACGCATGGAAGACACCGTGGCGCGCCTGGGCGGCGACGAGTTCGTGGTGCTGCTGACGGGCCTTGAGGGCAAACGCTCGGCGGTCACCCGCCAGGTGCGCGAAATCGCCGACAAGCTGCGTAAGCTGCTGGCCGAGCCGATGTTGCTGGAAGGCCATCGCCTGCAGGTCACCCCGAGCATCGGTATCGCCCTGATCCCCGACCACGGCGACAGCCCGGCCGACCTGCTCAAGCGCGCCGACATCGCCCTTTACCGCGCCAAGGATTCCGGACGCAACGCGATCCAGATATTCCGCAAGACCATGCAGGAAGCCGCCAGCGAGCGCCTGCGGCTGGAGAACGATCTGCGCCTGGCCCTGGCCCGCGGCGAGTTCGAATTGCACTTCCAGCCCCAGGTGGATGCCCGCAACAACCGCGTGACGGGTGCCGAAGCCCTGCTGCGCTGGCACCACCCGACCCTGGGCCCGCAATCCCCCGGCCAGTTCATCCAGGTCCTGGAGGAAAGCGGCCTGATCCTCGAGGTGGGCGCCTGGGTGCTGGACGAGGCCTGCAACGCCTGCGAGCAACTGGTGGCCGAGGGGCTGGTCGATCCCCGCGACTTCAGCCTGTGCGTGAACATCAGCCCACGCCAGTTCCGCCAGAGCGACTTCGTCGAACGGGTCGAACGCAGCCTGCAACGCAGCCAGCTACCGGCCCAGCTGCTGAAACTGGAGATCACCGAAGGCATCGTCATCCAGAACATCGAGGACACCATCGGCAAGATGCGTCGCCTGAAGAAGCTCGGCGCGAGCTTCGCCATGGATGACTTCGGCACCGGCTATTCGTCCCTGACCTACCTCAAGCGCCTGCCGGTGGATGCGCTGAAGATCGACCAGTCCTTCGTCCGCGAGGCTACCCAGGACTCCAACGATGCGGAGATCGTCCGCGCCATCGTCGCCATGGCCCACAGCCTGGGCCTGGAAGTGATCGCCGAAGGGGTGGAACAGGCCGAGCAACTGGCCTTCCTCGAACAGCAGGGCTGCCACCTCTACCAGGGCTACCTGTACAGCCGCCCGGTGTCCCTGGCGGAGTTCCGAGCCCTGCTGGCGCGAACCTCGATGGCACCCTGACACGGGCATGAAAAAGGGCGCCCGCAGGCGCCCTCTTTCGTTCCGGCTTGTCCGGAGATCAGTTTTCCAGCACTGCCCGCTGGCCACCGATGGGGATGCGCTTGGCCTTGGCTTCCTCGGGCACCACGCGCACCAGGTCGATGTTCAGCAGCCCGTTCTGCAGGGCGGCGGACTTGACCTCGATGTGGTCGGCCAGGCGGAAGGACAGCTTGAAGGCGCGCTGCGCGATGCCGTGGTGCAGGTAGGTGACGGCTTCGTCGCTCTTCTCGCGCTTGCCACCGGCCACGGTCAGCACGCCACGTTCCACCTGGAGCTCCAGGTCTTCTTCCTGGAAGCCGGCGGCGGCGACGACGATGCGGTACTGGTCATCGCCATGCTTTTCGACGTTGTAGGGCGGGTAGCTGCTGCCACCTTCATTGCGCAGGGCGGATTCGAACAGGTCGTTGAAACGGTCGAAGCCCACGGAATGACGGAAAAGGGGGGCGAGGGAAAAAGCAGTGCTCATGTATCGATCTCCTGAGTAATCAGCAAGTGTTTCAAGTGCGGGACCCGACTTCGGCATCCCGCAGTAAACTAGATAGGGTCGGCCGAACGCATTTCAAGCCCCCGAGGAAATCCCATGCAGAAAGTCATGCTCATCACCGGTGCCAGCCGTGGCATCGGCGCCGCCACCGCTCGTCTCGCCGCCCAGCGCGGCTACGCCCTGGGCATCAACTACCGGCAACGCCGCGACAGCGCGGATGCGCTGGTACGGGAGATCGAGGCGGCGGGCGGGCGCGCCGTCGCCCTGGGGGCGGATGTCGGCGACGAAAACCAGGTACTGCGGATGTTCGAACAGCTGGACCAGGCCTTCGGGCGGCTGGATGTGCTGGTGAACAATGCCGGCATGCTGGAGCGCCAGATGCGCCTGGAGGACATGGATGGCGCACGCATCGAGCGGGTGCTGCGGGCCAACGTGCTGGGCAGCTTCCTCTGCGCGCGGGAAGCGATCCGGCGCATGTCCACGCGCCATGGCGGCCAGGGCGGCGCCATCGTCAACCTGTCGTCCATCGCCGCGCGCATCGGCGCGCCGGACGAGTACGTCGACTACGCAGCGGCCAAGGGCGCCATCGACAGCATGACCCTGGGCCTGGCCAAGGAGCTGGCCGGCGACGGCATACGCGTCAACGCCGTGCGGCCCGGCGTGATCCGCACCGAGATCCATGCCAGCGGCGGCGAGCCCGATCGCGTCGAACGGGTGCGCCAGGCGGTACCCATGGGGCGCGGCGGCGAAGCCGAGGAAGTGGCCGCGGCCATCCTCTGGCTGGCTGGCGAGGAGGCGTCCTATACCAGCGGGGCGATCCTGGATGTGGCCGGCGGACGCTAGACCGCTTCGGCCCAGTCCCGGGCGAGTTCAGGCACGCCAAGCAACGCATCGATGCGCGCGCAGTCGCTTTCCCGGCGTACTTCGGCGAACAGCACCACCGCCTCGGGATAGCTGCGGGTGAGCATGCCCAGCCACTGTTTGAGGCGCCCCGGCGCATAGCGCGGCGCCAGCTTGCGCCGGGCCTGGCGCCAGAAGTCCTGCAGCAACGGCTGGAGTTCGGCCCAGGTCATTTCCCGCACCGTCTCACCAGCCCGCGCCGCGGCGATCTGCCGGGCCAGGTCCGGGCGCGACACCAGGCCACGGCCGAGCATGATGTCCTCCACCCCGCTCACCTCGCGGCAGCGGCGCCAGTCGTCCAGGGTCCAGATCTCACCGTTGGCGAACACCGGCACCTTGACCGCCTCCTGCACCCGCGCCACCCACTCCCAGTGCGCCGGCGGCTTGTAGCCGTCGACCTTGGTCCGCGCGTGCACCACGATCTGCTGGGCGCCACCCTCGGCCAGCGCCCGCGCGCAATCCAGGGCGCCGTCCGGGCTGTCGAAACCGAGGCGCATCTTCGCCGTCACCGGGATGGCCGCCGGTACGGCGCGGCGCACTTCGCGGACGATGGCGTGCAGCAACTCCGGCTCCTTGAGCAGCACGGCGCCGCCCCGGGACTTGTTCACCGTCTTGGCCGGACAGCCGAAGTTGAGGTCGATCACCGGGGCGCCCAGCTCACAGGCAAAGGCGGCGTTGTCCCCCAGGCAGACCGGGTCGGACCCCAGCAGCTGCACGCGCATGGGCGTGCCGGCGGCAGTCCGGGCACCCTGTGCCAGTTCGGGGGCGAGTTTCTCGAAGGTACTGGCCGCCAGCAGGCGGTCGCAGACCCGGATGAATTCGGTCACGCACCAGTCGATGCCGCCGACACGGGTCAGCACATCGCGAAGGATCTCGTCGACCAGCCCCTCCATGGGGGCCAGGGCGATTTGCATGGGCAACAGGCTCGGAAGAAAAGGTGCGTAGTTTACGCAGCATGATGGACGGCGAATATCCCGGGGAGCATCAGGCAGGACTGGTGGTCGAAAAAACATCGATTCAGTGCAGGAGAACTGCTGGATGAATTCGCTCGTACCCGTGCTCGCCGCGCTCACACTGGCCTCCACCGTTGTTTTCGCCGCCAGCGAGGCGATCTTCGCGCCACCGTTGCAGCCGGCGCCGGACGCCCTGGGCGAGTTGCTGGTCAGCCGCGACGAGAACGCGGCGAACGCCTGCGATATCGACCTGTACGTACAGAACGAACTGGTGGCGCAACTGGCCCCCGGCGAGTCGGTGAGCATCCCGGTACGCGCCGGCGAGGTCGCCCTGCGGGTGGCGTCGAGCAGTTCCGGCTATTGCGCCGGGCAACCCGCCGGCAGCCCGCAGTCGGCGATCATCCAGCCTGGCGAAGTGCGCCACCTGCGCATCGTCCAGGAGCAGCATGAAGTGTTTCTCGCACCCGCTGCGGAATAGCCCTTACAACTCCATCGGGAACGGCGGCTGCAAGGCAGCGCCGTAACCGTCGACGAACTCGCCGGGCATGCGCTTGGGCCTGCCGCTGGAGAGCTCGATGCAGACGAAGGTGGTCTTGGCCCGCAGCAGCGTGGCGCCGTCCTCCGGCCGCACCAACTGGAAGCGCCGGTCCATCTTCAGGCGATGGTCCGACTCGACGATCCAGGTGCCGACCTGCAGCTCCTGCCCCTCGTAGGCAGCGGCAAGGTAGTCGATCTCATGCCGCAACACGGCCATTGCGCGGTCCAGGCGGCGGTATTCGGCCAGGTCCAGCCCCAGGCTCTGGGAGTGGCGCCAGGCGCAGCGCTCCAGCCAACTGACGTAGACCGCGTTGTTGGCATGGCCGAGGCCATCGATATCATCGGCGCCGACCTTGAGATCGATGACGAAGGGATTGGGCATGTCCCAGTTCATGAATGGAGCTCCAGGCTACCGGCCAGTTCACGTGCCTCACTGGCGAGTTGGGTGATCTGATCCCAGGCGCGGGCGCGGATCAGGCTTGTAGGTGCGATCCAGGTGCCGCCGACGCAGGCGACGTTGGGCAGGCGCAGGAAGGTCAGCAGGTTGTCGGGGGTCACCCCGCCGGTAGGGCAGAAACGGATGCCGGTGAAGGGGCCCTTGAGGCTCTTCAGCATCTTCACGCTGCCATTGCCATTGGCCGGGAAGAGCTTCAGCGAGCGGTAGCCATACTCCAGCGCCAGCAGTACTTCGGAGGGCGTCATCACGCCGGGCAGGTAAGGCAGGCCGGAATCCTCGGCGGCCGCGGCGAGACGCTCGGTGCAGCCGGGGCTGACGGCGAAATGCGCCCCGGCGTCGCGCGCCTCGAGGAACTGTTCGGTGTGGATCAGGGTGCCCGCCCCCACCAGCAGGTCAGGGAACTCCTTGCGGATCGCCGCCAGCGCGTCCAGCGCCCGCGGTGCGCGCAGGGTCACTTCCAGCACGTCGATGCCACCGGCCCTGAGCGCTCCCGCAAGATCCAGGGCCAGCCCGATATCCTCGATCACCAGCACAGGCAGAACCGGTCGCGCCCGCTGCAGCACCACATCCATCGTCAGGCTCATGTCCGTTCTCCACATCACAAAATTCTCCGCCCCGGGAGCAAACCACCACACCCGGCCGATGAACCTTGGAAGTAGAGCACCGACGGCGGGTCACCTGCCAGCCCCGCGCGCTTCAGGCGGACGCCTGCACCGTGCTCGCCGGCTCGCGCACCTGGGCCAGCAGCCTGAGCACCGCGTCCAGCACTCGGGCGTCGGCCAGCAGCCGCCGATGACCACCGCGCTCCAGGTGCAGCAACTGGCTGTCGAACCAGACGTCGTGAAGCGTCCTGGCTTCGCTGATCGGCACCTCCAGGTCGTCTTCGGCGTGCACCACGAGACCGGGGATATCCAGTTGGTAGCGCCTCGCGTCCAGATGCGCAGCGGGAATTCCGGCGTGGCTTTCCACTTCGCTGACGAAATACGCCCTCGCCTTCGGCGGCAGCCCCATGAAGCTGGCGAAACTGCGCAAGGGCCCGAGGATGCGGCTGGGCGCTGAAATACTCACCAGGGCCCTGGCACGCAGCCCCATCTGGCTGGCGAGCAACACGCTAGCGCCACCCAGGGAATGGCCGATTACCGCGTGCAACGGCGGCAACTCACCGGCGGCCTCCAGCAAGGCCCGCGCGAACAGCACCACATTGGCTTCGTGCCCCGGCGAACGCCCATGGGCGGGACCATCCAGCGCCACCACGCCGTAACCCTCCGCCACCAAGGCCTCGATCAGGCTGGCGAACTGGGTCGGCCGCCCTTCCCAACCGTGCATGAGCAGTACGGTCGGGCCGCTGCCCCAGCGCAGGGCGGACAGGCCGAAGCGCAGGGTGATGCGTTCGCCGCTGGTGAGCAGGGGCATTTCCCAATCCCGCGGCGGCAGGTTGCGCGGCGTCATGAACTGGCGGCGCATGCGGCGAGCGACGGTTTGCGGGGCCAGGCGGCCGAGAACGGCATTGACGCCACGGATAAGAGGCAGGTTATTCACGGTCGGTCTCCTCAGATCACCGCCGACTTGGCGGCACGCAGTACGCGATCGGACAAATCGCCTTCGCCCAGGGCGCGGGCCAGGGCCAGGCCGCCCACCATCAGGGCGATGTCGGCGAGGGCCTGGTCGACCTCCTCGGGGGAGTCGCACATCTGGGCACTGATCAACTCCAGGTGCTCGGCCAACAGCTCGCGATAGGCCTGGGGCAATTGCGGCATCGCCCCCAGGGAGCTGGGCAGCGGACAACCGGCGCGCGTGGCGTCGCGGTGCTTGCGCGACAGGTAGAAACCCGCAGCCAGGGCACGTCGCTCGGGGCCGGGCAAGCTCGGCTCGAGCAGCGCCATGAGGTCCCTGCGCTTGCGCAGCAGTTGCTCGAAGACCTCCAGCATCAGCGCATCCTTGCTGCTGAAGTGGGCGTAGAAGCCGCCCACCGTCAGCCCGGCGGCGGCCATCACATCCGCCACGCCGGGTTCCTGCGGGCCGTGCTGCAGCATGGCCGAGGCGGCAGCCTCCAGGATGCGCTCACGGGTCTGGGCTTTCTTTTCGCTCATGGCGGCCTCCGATTAAATTACACACATAATATTATTTGTGTAATACAACTTGGCAAGCCACTTGTGACGCCGTTCGTCGGCAGCGATTTTTCAAAGGGGGAGAAAAACAAAAGGGCCATTCCAGACTGGAATGACCCTTGAAAAGCCCGCAGTGCGGGAAATCTGAAAGTGGCGTCCCCTAGGGGACTCGAACCCCTGTTACCGCCGTGAAAGGGCGGTGTCCTAGGCCACTAGACGAAGGGGACAAGAACCTTCGAACAGCAGGGCCAGCACTTAGGCTGGCCCTGAGTGATGCACGTGGCATCGATTTGGTGGAGCTAGACGGGATCGAACCGTCGACCTCTTGCATGCCATGCAAGCGCTCTCCCAGCTGAGCTATAGCCCCGAATCACTTCGGCTACACCGGCATTGCCGGTGCTGCTGGAATATGGCGTCCCCTAGGGGACTCGAACCCCTGTTACCGCCGTGAAAGGGCGGTGTCCTAGGCCACTAGACGAAGGGGACAAATCCTTCTGAAAACAGGACCAGCGCTAGGCTGGTCCTTTTGATGCGTGGCGCATCGTGTTTGGTGGAGCTAGACGGGATCGAACCGTCGACCTCTTGCATGCCATGCAAGCGCTCTCCCAGCTGAGCTATAGCCCCGAATCACTTCGGCTGCACCGGCATTGCCGATGCTGCTGGAATATGGCGTCCCCTAGGGGACTCGAACCCCTGTTACCGCCGTGAAAGGGCGGTGTCCTAGGCCACTAGACGAAGGGGACGAAACCTTCATGCCTGTTCGCGACGATCCACCCTGAAAGAGTGGTGGAGCTAGACGGGATCGAACCGTCGACCTCTTGCATGCCATGCAAGCGCTCTCCCAGCTGAGCTATAGCCCCGTCGCGAGGACGGGGCGCATATTAGGTGCGCCCCCTCCTGCTGTCAACACTATTTTTTCAACAAGCCAAACTTTTTTATCTGGAAGAACAAACACTTACCCGACCTCGGCCGATGCGGGCCCGCCCAGCACCGGCCGCGGGACCATCAGGCGATGGCGCCGAGCAGCTTCTCCCACTCCTTGGTTTCTTTCTTCGACACGCCACCCAGCAGCTCGATGGCCTGGCGCAGACGGTAGCGACTGAGATCGGCCCCGAGAATCTCCATGGCATCGAGCACCGACACCGAGCTCGCCTGACCGGTAATCGCCGGGAACATCAGCGGCATCACGTCACGCAGCTTGAGCTCCAGGTGTTCGGCGACGGCCTGGATACAGCCGGTGATGCGATCCTTTTCCCATTGGCGCAGGGATTCGAGTTTCCACAGCACCAGCTGCATGACCTGGCGCACCTGATCCGGGCTCAATTTCTTGTGCTCGAACAGCTTGGCGTCCAGCGGCACGGCACCGGAGAAGAAGAAGCCGGCCAGCGGTGCGATCTGGCTGAAGGTTTCCACCCTGCCCTGCACGTGCGGCGCAATGCGCATCAGGTACTCGGGATTGAGCGCCCACTTCTGCACCTCGGCCGCGAAGCGCTCTACCGGCAGCTCGCGAATCCACTGGCCGTTCAGCCAGGAGAGTTTCTCCAGATCGAAGATCGGCCCGCCCAGGGACACCCGCGACAAGTCGAAGTGCTCGATCATCTCCTCCAGGGAGAACTTCTCGCGCTCGTCCGGCATGGACCAGCCCATGCGCCCCAGGTAGTTGAGCATCGCCTCGGGCAGGAAACCCATGCGCTCGTAGAAGGTGATGGACGTGGGGTTCTTGCGCTTGGACAGCTTGCTCTTGTCCGGATTGCGCAGCAGCGGCATATAGCAGAGCTTGGGCTGCTCCCAGCCGAAGTATTCGTAGAGCTTGATCAGCTTGGGCGCCGAAGGCAGCCATTCCTCGCCACGCAGTACGTGGGTGATGCCCATCAGGTGGTCGTCCACCACGTTGGCGAGGAAGTAGGTGGGCAGCCCGTCGGTCTTCATCAGGACCTGCATGTCCATGCGGTCCCACGGGATCTCGACATCGCCACGGAGCATGTCCGGCACCACGCAGACGCCTTCGCTCGGCACCTTCATGCGCACGACGTGGGGCTCGCCGGCGGCGATGCGCTGGTCGGCCTCATCCCGGGTAAGGTGCATGCAGTGACCGTCGTAGCGCGGGGTTTCCTTGCGCTCGGTCTGCTCGGCGCGCAGCTTGTCCAGGCGCTCGGCGGTGCAGAAGCAGGGGAAGGCGTGACCCTTGTCCACCAGCTCCTTGGAGTACTGCTTGTAGATCTCGCCACGCTCGCTCTGCCGATACGGGCCGTGGGGACCGCCCACGTCCGGACCTTCGTCCCACTCCACACCGAGCCAGCGCAGGGCGTCGAAGATCTGCTGCTCGGACTCGCGGGTGGAGCGCAGCTGATCGGTGTCTTCGATGCGCAGGATGAACTGACCGCCGTGCTGGCGCGCGAAGCAGAGGTTGAACAGGGCGATGTAGGCAGTGCCCACGTGCGGGTCACCAGTGGGCGACGGCGCGATTCGGGTGCGGACGGTGGTCATGGAGTGGTCTCGAAACAGAGGGTCGATCAAAGGCGCGATCTTATCAGGCTGGCAGCCGCTGGCTCCAGCAAGTGTCCTTCCTGCACCGGCAGGCTGCGCATGAGGAAGTCGAGGAAAGCCTTGACCTTCATCGCCTGGAAGCGCCGCGACGGGTAGACGGCGTAGATCTCGCCACTGGGCAGGCGCGCCTCGGGCAGCAGTTCGATCAGCTCGCCGCGCTGCACGGCGGGCTCGGTGAACATCAGTGGCAGCGCGGCGATGCCGGCGCCGGCCATCACCGCCTCGCGGGCGAAGGTGATGTTGTTGCAATAGAGCACGCGCTGGCAGGGCACGCTCTCCCCCTGCAGCATCCAGTAGCGCTGGGAGTCCTGGGGCAGCAGCACGGCGCGATGGCCGGCTAGCGCCTCCACCGTACGCGGCGTGCCATGGGAGGCGAGGTAGTCCGGACTGGCGCAGAGCCGGCGAGCGCTCTCGAACAGCTTGCGGGCGATCAGGGTGGAATCCTGGGGCTGGCCGATCATGATGGCGATATCCACGCCCTCCTCCAGCGGATCGACATTGCGCGAGGTGATCTCCACTTCGGCGGTGATCTGCGGGTACTGGCGCATGAAGCTGCCGAGCACCTTACCGAGGAACAACTGGCCGAACTCGATGGGCGCGGTGACCCGCAGCAACCCGGAAGGCTCCTGCTGCAGTTGCATCACCGCCTGCTCGGCCTCGGCGAAGTCCAGCATGATCTGCCGGCAACGCTCGTAGTACGCCTGCCCCACTTCCGTCAGGCGCAGCTTGCGGGTGGTGCGATTGAGCAGGCGCACGCCAAGGCGCTCCTCCAGCAGGGCGATACGCCGGCTGACGGTGGATTTCTGCATACCCAGGCTTTGCGCCGCCTGGGTAAAGCTGTGGCATTCGACCACGCGGGTGAAGATCAGGGCGTCATCAAGGCCCATTATTGTTCCCTATAAGCAACAAAGTTTCTGAATTGTACCGTCTATTAGCGAGCACGGAACACTGCTAAATTTGCAACATTCTGAAAAACTTGAGCCGCCTTTTCCCCATGCCCGCCAAACTTCAACGCCGCATGTTCGTCTTCCTCGCCCTGGTGGCACTGGTCATCGCCGCGGTCTTCGCCCATTGGCTGCTGATCGGCCGCTTCGTCGAAACCACCGACAATGCCTACGTCCAGGGCGAGATCACGCGCATCTCCAGCCAACTCGGCGCGCGCATCGACGAAGTGCTGGTCAACGACAACCAGCAGGTCAAGAAAGGCGACCTGCTGGTTCGCCTGGAAGCCGACGACTTCAAGCTGAACCTGGAACAGGCTCGCGCCCTGCGCGCCACCCGCGAAGCCGAGCTGGCCCAGGCGCAGAGCAAGCTGGCCCAGCAGTCCAACCTCATCGCCGCCAGCCAGGCCGACGTCAGCGCCAGCCAGGCCAACCTGGGCCGCACCCAGATCGACCTGTCCCGCGCCGAGACCCTGCGCAAGCCGGGCTTCATCTCCGAGGAGCGGGTCACCACGCTCTCCGCCGACTCCCGGGTGGCGAAATCCCAGGTGGCCAAGGCCGAGGCCGACCTCAAGGCCCAGCGCCAGCAAGTGGATGCCCTGAACGCCGAGATCAAGCGCCTGGAAGCCCAGATCACCACCGCGCGCGCCGAAATCGCCCAGGCCGAGCTGAACCTCGGCCGCACCGAAATCCGCTCGCCCATCGACGGACGCGTCGGCCAGCGCGCCGCGCGCAATGGCCAGTACACCCAGGCCGGCGCCTTCCTGCTGTCCGTGGTGCCGGATTCGAACATCTGGATCCAGGCCAACTTCAAGGAAACCCAGATCGAGCACATGCAACCCGGCCAGACCGCCGAACTGGTGTTCGACAGCTTCCCCGGCACCCCGATCGAGGGCCGCATCGACAGCCTGTTCGCCGCCTCCGGGGCGCAGTTCAGCCTGCTGCCGCCGGATAACGCGACCGGCAACTTCACCAAGGTGGTACAGCGCATTCCGGTGAAATTGACCTTCGCCGCCGACAATCCGCTCCAGGGCCGCATCCGCCCGGGCATGTCGGTGCAGGTCAAGGTTCGCCTGAAGGCCGAAAACCATGGCGGCTGACGCACTGCTCCGTCCCACGGGCGAGCCGAGCCGACGCGACTGGATAGCGGTGATGAGCGCCATGCTCGGCGCCTTCATGGCGGTGCTGGACATCCAGATCACCAACTCCTCGCTCAAGGACATCCAGGGCGCCCTGTCCGCCACCCTGGAGGAAGGCTCCTGGATTTCCACCTCCTACCTGGTGGCGGAGATCATCATGATCCCCCTCACCGCCTGGCTGGTGCAGCTCCTCTCGGCACGGCGCCTGGCGGTCTGGGTATCGGTCGGCTTCCTCATCTCCTCCCTGCTCTGCTCCCAGGCCTGGAGCCTGGAAAGCATGATCGTGTTCCGTGCCATGCAGGGATTCACCGGCGGCGCACTGATCCCCCTGGCGTTCACCCTGACCCTGATCAAGCTGCCGGAGCACCACCGAGCCAAGGGCATGGCGTTGTTCGCCATTTCCGCCACCTTCGCCCCCTCCATCGGCCCCACCGTGGGCGGCTGGCTGACGGAGAACTTCGGCTGGGAATACATCTTCTACATCAACGTGCCACCGGGCCTGCTGATGATCGCCGGCCTGCTCTACGGCCTGGAGAAGAAGGCACCGCACTGGGAACTGCTGAAGCAGACCGACTACGCCGGCATCCTGACCCTGGGCCTGGGCCTGGGCTGCCTGCAGGTGTTCCTCGAAGAAGGTCACCGCAAGGACTGGCTGGAGTCGAGCCTGATCGTCGGCCTGGGCAGCGTCGCCCTGGTCAGCCTGGTCCTGTTCGTCATCCTCCAGGTCTCCCGGCCCAACCCGCTGATCAACCTGGGCATCCTGAAGAACCGCAACTTCGGCCTGTCGAGCATCTCCAGCGTCGGCCTGGGCATGGGCCTGTACGGCTCCATCTACGTGCTGCCGCTCTACCTGGCGCAAATCCAGGGCTACAACGCGTTGCAGATCGGTGAAGTGATCATGTGGATGGGCATTCCGCAGCTGTTCCTGATTCCGCTGGTGCCCAAGCTGATGAAGGTGATTTCGCCCAAGCTCCTCTGCGCCCTGGGCTTTGGCCTGTTCGGTTACGCCAGCTTCGCGTCCGGCGTGCTCAACCCCGACTTCGCCGGGCCGCAGTTCAACCAGATCCAGCTCATCCGCGCCCTCGGCCAGCCCCTGGTGATGGTGACCGTGTCGCTGATCGCCACCGCCTACCTCCAGCCCCAGGACGCCGGATCCGCCTCCAGCCTGTTCAACATCCTGCGCAACCTGGGTGGCGCCATTGGCATCGCCTTGCTCGCCACCCTGCTGGACGCCCGCGCCAAGGTCTACTTCGACTACCTGCGCGAATCCCTGGTACCCGGCAATCCGCAGGTGGCCGAGCGCCTGGCGCTGCTGGCGGACAAACTCGGCAGCGAGCAGGCCGCCCTTGGCAAGCTCAGCGAGATCGCCCACCAGCAGGCCAGCATCATGGCCTACAATGACGCCTTCCATTTCATCGGCATCGTCCTCGGCATCAGCATGGTCGCCGTGCTGTTCACCCGCGCCCTCCCCGCCGGCAACACCGCAGGCGCCAGCGCCGCCGCCCACTAATCCCGCGCCGGGTATCCGGCGCTCCGTTTTTTCAGGCTGTACATGTCTTCCCAGGCTTCATCCCGCCGCACCCTTCTGCTGATCGGTGCCTTCGCCATGATCTACATCGGCTGGGGCACCACTTACCTGGTCAACCACTTCCTCCTGCGCGAGCTGCCGCCTTTCGTCATCGCCACCCTGCGCTTCCTCTTCGCCGGTCTCCTCGCCCTGGGCTGGGTGCTGGCCAGCGGCAAGGCGCAGGTGCAGCGCAGCGACCTGGGTGGCGCACTCATCGGTGGCGTGCTGCTGATAGCCGTCGGCCAGGGTGCGCTGATCTACGCCAACCAGTACCTGCCTACCGGCATGCTGGCGATGCTTTACACCACCCTGCCCCTCTGGAGCGTGGCCCTGGAGTGGCTGCTGGACCGCCAGCCGCCGCTGTGGGTGCTCTGCGGCCTGGCACTGGCCAGCGGCGGCATCGTGATGCTGATGGGCAGCGCGCTGGGCATGGACGCCGGCGTCGAACAGTGGTTCGCCGGCGGCCTGGTGGTCACCGCGACCCTGCTCTGGGCCGTAGGCGCCTGGCTGCTGCGCCAGCGGCCGCCGTTCCGCTCCAGCTGGATGGGACTCAGCCTGCAGATGCTCACCGGCACACTGGTTCTGGCGATATTCGGCGCCTGGCGCGGCGACTGGCAGGGCTTGGCGTTGAGCGGCGTGAGCGGCGATGCCTGGCTATGGATGGCCTATCTGGTGGTGCCGGTAAGCCTGGGCGTCTACCCGGCCTATTTCTGGCTGTTGCGCGAAGTGAAACCGAGCCTGGTGTCGACCTTCACCTTCGTCAATCCGGTGGTAGCCCTGCTACTGGGCTTCCTGATCCTCGACGAACGGCTGGAGGCCACCGCCCTGCTCTCCTGCCTGGCGATCCTGGTCGGCGTGGTCATGATCATTTTCGGCCGCCGCTGAGCGCAAACAACAAGGGCGCCCGCTGGCGCCCCTTTCCCATCACAGCTTGAGCAAGCGCTCCCGCAGCTTCTGAATCTCGTCGCGCAGCTGGGCCGCTGCCTCGAACTCCAGGTCGCGCGCCAACTGGAACATCTTCTCTTCCATCTGCCGGATGCGCTTGGTGATCTCGCTGGGTGAGCGCAGCTCGGCCTCGTAGCGGGCGTTCTCCTCCGCCGCCTTGGCCATGGCCTTGCGCTTGTTGCTGCGCGAACCGGGCACGGTGGCGCCTTCGAGGATGTCCTGGACATCCTTCTTCACACCCTTGGGCACGATGCCATGGGCCTCGTTGAAAGCCACCTGCTTGATACGCCGCCGCTCGGTCTCGCCCAAGGCGCGCTGCATGGACCCGGTGACGTTGTCGGCGTAGAGAATCGCTCGCCCGTTGAGGTTGCGCGCGGCGCGACCGATGGTCTGGATCAGCGAGCGCTCGGAGCGCAGGAAACCCTCCTTGTCCGCATCGAGGATGGCCACCAGAGACACCTCCGGCATGTCCAGGCCCTCGCGCAACAAGTTGATCCCGACCAGCACGTCGAACGCGCCGATTCGCAGGTCGCGGATGATCTCCACCCGCTCCACGGTGTCGATGTCCGAGTGCAGGTAACGCACCCTGACGTCGTGGTCGGCCAGGTAGTCCGTCAGGTCCTCGGCCATGCGCTTGGTCAGGGTAGTGACCAGCACGCGCTCCTCCACGGCCACGCGCTTGCGGATTTCCGAGAGCAGGTCATCCACCTGGGTGGTGGCTGGGCGAACCTCCACTTCCGGATCCACCAGGCCGGTGGGGCGTACCACCTGTTCGATCACCCGGCCGGCGTGCTCACCCTCGTAAGGGCCAGGCGTGGCGGACACGAAGATGGTCTGGGGGCTGATGGCCTCCCACTCGTCGAAGCGCAACGGGCGGTTATCCAGCGCCGAGGGCAGGCGGAAGCCGTACTCCACCAGGGTTTCCTTGCGCGAACGGTCGCCCTTGAACATGGCGCCGACCTGGGGAACGGTGACGTGGGATTCATCGATCACCAGCAGGGCATTGGCCGGCAGGTAGTCGTACAGAGTGGGCGGCGCCTCACCCGGCGCGCGGCCGGAGAGGTAGCGGGAGTAGTTTTCGATGCCGTTGCAGTACCCCAGCTCGAGGATCATCTCCAGATCGAAGCGGGTGCGCTGCTCCAGCCGCTGCGCCTCCACCAGCTTGTTGGCGGTGCGCAGCTGCTCCAGGCGCTCCTTGAGCTCGTCCTTGATCTTGTCCACGGCCTCCAGCAGCACTTCGCGGGGCGTCACGTAGTGGCTCTTGGGATAGAAGGTGAAGCGCGGCAGCTTGCGAATCACCTCCCCGGTGAGCGGGTCGAAGGCCGCGAGGCTTTCCACTTCGTCGTCGAACAACTCGACGCGGATTGCCTCGAGGTCGGATTCGGCCGGGAAGATGTCGATGACATCGCCACGCACGCGGAAAGTGGCGCGGGCGAAGTCCATGTCGTTGCGGGTGTACTGCAACTCCGCCAGGCGCCGCAGCAGGGTGCGCTGGTCGAGGCGATCGCCACGGTCGATGTGCAGCACCATTTTCAGGTAGGACGCCGGGTCACCCAGGCCGTAGATCGAGGAGACCGTGGCGACGATGATGGCGTCGGGCCTCTCCAGCAGGGCCTTGGTCGCCGACAGACGCATCTGCTCGATATGGTCGTTGATCGAAGCATCCTTCTCGATATAGGTATCGGAGGACGGGACGTAGGCTTCCGGCTGGTAGTAGTCGTAGTAGGAAACGAAATACTCCACCGAGTTGTTCGGAAAGAAAGAGCGAAATTCTCCGTACAACTGCGCGGCCAGGGTCTTGTTCGGCGCCAGAACCAGCGTCGGACGCTGTACCTGGGAGATGACGTTGGCGATGCTGAAGGTTTTCCCCGAGCCGGTCACCCCCAGCAAGGTCTGGTGCGAGAGGCCGGCTTCCAGCCCTTCCACCATCTGGCGAATGGCCTCCGGCTGGTCGCCGGCGGGCTCGAAACGGGTGACAAGCTGGAACTCCGACATGCTGACCTCGACTTGGGATGTGACACCTCGGCGGAACGGGCGTCATACCTGAGCGGAAAGCTTGCACGCGATGTCGCCGCAAGCTGTCTGGGTCGCTATAATACCGGCCCGATTGCGCAACCCCTAGCGCACATCGTTCGGGGTTGCATCCCATCCTCTTCTTCCTCCTCCGAGCTGCCGCATCATGAGTCTGTTTTCTGCCGTCGAAATGGCTCCGCGCGATCCTATCCTGGGTCTCAACGAAGCGTTCAACGCCGACACCCGCGCCGACAAAGTCAACCTGGGCGTAGGCGTCTACTACAACGAGCAAGGCCGTATCCCGCTGCTGCGCGCTGTAGCCGAAGCGGAAAGGGCCCGCATCGAAGCACACGCACCGCGCGGCTACCTGCCGATCGAAGGCATCGCTGCCTACGACCAGGCCGTGCAGAAGCTGCTCTTCGGTGCCAACTCCGAACTCCTCGCCCAAGGCCGCGTAGTGACTACCCAGGCCGTGGGTGGCACCGGCGCACTGAAGACCGGGGCCGACTTCCTCAAGCGCCTGCTGCCCAACGCGGTCGTCGCCATCAGCGACCCGAGCTGGGAAAACCACCGCGCCCTGTTCGAGTCCGCCGGCTTCCCGGTGCAGAACTACCGCTACTACGATGCCGCCACCAACGGTGTGAACCGCGCCGGCCTGCTGGAAGACCTCAAGGCCCTGCCGGCACGCTCCATCGTGGTCCTGCACGCCTGCTGCCACAACCCGACCGGTGTGGACCTCGAACTGGACGACTGGAAAGCCGTGCTGGAAGTACTGCGCGAGCGCGAGCACGTGCCCTTCCTCGACATCGCCTACCAGGGCTTCGGTGCCGGCATCGATGAAGACGCCTTCGCGGTACGCCTGTTCGCCGAGTCCGGCCTGCAGTTCTTCGTGTCCAGCTCCTTCTCCAAGTCCTTCTCCCTCTACGGCGAGCGCGTCGGCGCCCTGTCGGTAGTGACCAGCTCGAAGGAAGAAGCCGGCCGCGTCCTGTCCCAGGTCAAGCGCGTGATCCGCACCAACTACTCCAACCCGCCGACCCACGGTGCCACAGTGGTCGCCTCGGTGCTCAACAGCCCCGAGCTGCGCGCCATGTGGGAAGAAGAACTGGGCGAAATGCGCAGCCGTATCCACAGCATGCGCCTGGCCATGGTCGAGCAACTGGCCGCCCAGGGCGCCAAGCGTGACTTCAGCTTCGTCGCCCGCCAACGCGGTATGTTCTCCTACTCCGGCCTCACCGCCGAACAGGTGGAGCGCCTGCGGAGCGAGTTCGGCATCTACGCCGTCAGCACCGGCCGTATCTGTGTCGCAGCGCTGAATAACAGCAACCTGGAAGGCATCACCCGCGCCATTACCCAGGTGATCTGAGAAAGTCATGGAGAAGCTCAAGTAGATGCTTGACTTCTCCTTTCTAATCAGTAAGATACGCGCATCCGATCCGCGATAGCTCAGTCGGTAGAGCAAATGACTGTTAATCATTGGGTCCCTGGTTCGAGTCCAGGTCGCGGAGCCAAACAGAAAGCCCTCGGCACATGCCGGGGGCTTTTTCTTTCTGGGCTGGACTCTCACCAGGGACTACGTCCCAGGTTATTCGGTCCTCCGGCCCTCACCCCTTCGGGGCCGCGCTGAAGCGCGTTCGGCTTACGCCGTCGAGTCCAGGTCGCGGAGCCAAACAGAAAGCCCTCGGCACATGCCGGGGGCTTTTTCTTTCTGGGCTGGACTCTCACCAGGGACTGCGTCCCAGGTTATTCGGTCCTTAGGCCGCGCTAAAGCGCCCCTCGACAGCGCCACATTCCCTCTGCGGATAGCGCCCCCCAACAAAAAAGCCGGCACATGGCCGGCTTTCTGATGCACTAGTTACTCACTCCACGCTGAGCCTGTCGCGATTCTGCTCCAGCGTCTTGGCGCCTATCCCCTTGACCTCCAGCAGGTCATCCACCGAGGAGAACGGGCCGTGCTCATCGCGATGCTGCACGATGGCTCGAGCCTTGGCCTCTCCGATGCCAACCATCTGCCCCTGGAACGCAGCCGCATCGGCCGAGTTGATGTTCAGCGCACCCTGTGCCGCCGCGCTCGCCGCCACGGCGGGTGCCTCCTGAGCGGCACTGGCAACCTGCGCATAGCCCAGGCAGAAGGAACAGAGTACGAAGAGCAACGAAACGATTCGAGAACGAAGCATGTTGAACACTCCCTGTCATCAGTATTGGAAAGGGCGGTACTTCCTAAACCGCCCAAACCAAACTAGTGCCTGGAGTTGGAAGGCTCAATCCGACGCTGCTGATGGATCCAGTCAACAATTTCTTCTTCAGGGGTGTAACCGTTAACGGTTTCACGTAGGAGCTGACGAACACGAACGTAGTCATCCTTCTCTACCGCAACGAACAACTCGGCCAGAACACGCTTGTAGACATCCCAGGACAAATGCTCTTCGTTGGCCCGCATGATCATCGGATGCTCGGTCGGACTGACGTTGTCACCGATCAACAGCTCCTCATAGAGCTTCTCGCCCGGACGCAATCCAGTGAACTCGATAGAGATGTCGCCACTGGGGTTGCGCTCGGAACGCACGGTCAGACCGGACAAGTGGACCATCTTCTCGGCAAGCTCGGCGATTTTCACCGGCTGCCCCATGTCCAGCACGAAAACATCACCGCCCTGCCCCATGGAACCCGCCTGGATCACCAGCTGTGCGGCTTCCGGGATGGTCATGAAGTAACGCGTGATATTCGGGTGGGTAACCGTGATAGGCCCACCACGCTTGATCTGCTCACGGAAAAGCGGGATCACCGAGCCGGAAGAGCCCAGCACGTTGCCGAAGCGAACCATGGTAAAGCGGGTCTTGTTGACCCGATGCACCGCTTCGCTGTCGCCATACATCACCGGAGCGGACTCGCGACTCAATGCCTGCAAGGTCATTTCGGACAGGCGCTTGGTGCTGCCCATCACGTTGGTCGGACGTACCGCCTTGTCCGTGGAGATCAACACGAAATTCTCCACGCCCGCCTGCACTGCAGCCTGTGCGGTATAGAGAGTGCCCATCACGTTGTTCAACACACCTTCGGCAATATTGTGCTCGACGATGGGAACATGCTTGTAGGCGGCGGCGTGATACACGGTATCCACATCCCATGTCCGCATCACATCCACCAACCGCGCCAGGTTCCTCACGGAACCGAGGATCGGGATCAGCTGAACGCTTTGAGATTCACGCGCAATGCGCCGCTCAAGTTCGATCTGGATGTTGTAGAGGTTGAATTCGCTGTGCTCGAAAAGTATCAGCGTCTTGGGCCCACACCCCAGGATCTGCCGGCACAACTCGGAACCAATCGAACCACCGGCGCCGGTGACCATCACTACCTTGCTCTGGATGCAGCGCTCGAACAGCTCCTTGCGCGGCGGTACCGCATCACGACCCAGCAGGTCGGCGATATCGACTTCCTGGATGTCATCAACCTTGACCCGGCCACTGGCCAGGTCCATGAACCCTGGAACGCTACGTACATGCAGGGGATAGCCTTCCAGAGTGGCCAAAATCTCGCGACGACGAACTCGAGTTGCGGAGGGAATGGCCAGAAGCACTTCCTGCGCACCGGTTTGATCGATCATCTGCTGGATATGCTTGGGCTTGTACACCTGAAGCCCGCTAATGGTACGCGTAGCAATGCTGCTGTCATCGTCGATGAATGCTACGGGCCTCATGGCCCTCCCCATGCGCAACGCAGTGACCAGTTGATTACCCGCAGCGCCCGCACCATAGATCGCCACGCGAGGCAGGCCGTTATCTTTCGGACCGAATGGTATGGCCTGGCTGGCAACATACCAATCACCCAGAAAGTATTGGCGGATTGCCAAGCGCAAGCCGCCAATGAGTACCAAGCTGAGCCACCAGTAATTGAACACAATCGAACGCGGCACAACCTCAGGAGCGTCGCGATACCAGTAAACGGCCAGCGCTAGCAGTAGAGCCGAAAGCGATACGGCTTTAGCTATACCTACCAGCGCATCATTTCCGAAGTAACGCAGCACCGCACGGTACATACCCAAACGAACGAATAGAGGGATCGCAATCAGAGGCGCACAGACGAACAGCCACGCGTGACCGCCTAGAGGATCAACAAGCCTGTCTGTCCCAAGGCGCACCACGAACGCCAACCATAATGCCAGCCAAACGAGCAGCACATCAGCAATCACTTGAAGGATACGCTTACGCTGTCGACTCAGCCCCAGTAATCGCTCACGTAACATCGGCAACTCCTAACCCGACCAATCTTATGGTCTTGACTCACGGCCCATTGCAAAAAAGCAAAAGCACCGAAAAGAACATTCCATTATTCAGTGGCGTCTCTTATTACACTGGACAATACTTCACAAGTCTTCTGAATTTCGCTCTCTGTAAGCGTAGGATGGACTAAGAACATAAGGCTAGTCTCACCAAGCTCTTGAGCCACGGGTAAGCGTGCAACTGGCTGCCAACCAGTTCCTTCAAACGCCTTTTCCAAGTAGACCTCAGAGCAGGATCCGGAGTAACAAGGGACACCGCGAGAGGTGATTTCATTCAGAAGCCGGTCTCGTGTCCAACCAGCTTTTAGCTTTTCTTGCTCGACAAACACATATGCTTTGTAGGCAGCATGCTCGATGTTTGCCGGAATACTTGGAACTCGTAAAGCAGGCAATTGACTCGCGCATCGCCAAATGGATTGGGCGTTCTTTTTACGTAGTTCATGCCACTGAGCCATACGTTGCAATTGAATCCGCCCAATAACGGCCTGGATCTCCATCATGCGCCAATTGGTACCGAAGCTTTCGTGCAGCCACCGAAATCCCGGAGCGTGCTGCCGCTCGTAGACCGCGTCCCAACTCTTGCCATGATCCTTGTATGACCACATCTTAGACCAAAGGTTGCGGTCGCGGGTCGTAACCATACCGCCCTCGCCCCCGGTAGTCATGATCTTGTCCTGACAGAACGACCATGCCCCGATGTGTCCTATAGAGCCTACAGGGCGCCCTTTGTACATTGCGCCGTGCGCTTGGGCACAATCCTCTATTACAAAGAGCCCGCGTTCTTCAGCGAGTTCCATGATTGGATCCATATCGCACGGCCATCCGGCCAGATGGACGCAAATCACAGCCTTCGTCCGTGAAGTCAAAACAGCCCCGATAGATTCAGCTGTAATATTTTGCGACTCGCGGTCTATATCGGCAAAAACCGGAACAGCGCCCGCCGTAACAATTGCCGACGCAGACGCCAGGAAAGTTCGCGAGGTTACAACCACTTCATCGCCCGCGCCAATTTCCAATGCCTTGAGAGCCAAATCGAGAGCGACCGTTCCATTGGCCAGGGCGATCGCATACTCCGTTCCAGCCCATGCCGAAAACTCCCTTTCAAATTCGCGACACTCTTGACCAGTCCAATAGTTAACCTTATTAGATAGGATAACATCACGGACAGCATCGGCTTCCTCTTCGGAGAACGAGGGCCACGGAGAAAAAGACGTATTCAGCATTTAGGTATCCTGTCAAAACTCTGAATTATATATCACTTAACTAGCTGACGTGCAGGTACACCTACAACGGTCAGTCCGTCAGGAACATCATCGACTACAGCAGCTCCGGCCCCTACGACAACAAACCGACCGATATTAACGAGTTGACGAACGCAAGAACCAATCCCAATCCAACTTTGCTCACCAACCTTAACCCCACCCGCCAACCTAGCACCTGGACTTATATGTACTGCGGTCGACAATCGACAGTCATGATCCACACTGCATCCGGTATTTAAAATACAGCCAAATCCAATATGCGCACCCGCGTTTACCTGCACACCAGCAAATACAACCGTACCCACTTCAAGCAATGCATAGCGACTTACAAAAGCTTGGGGGTGGAGCAAACTAACCAGTGGCGCGCCAGCGTTCTGAAGCTCCATAAGCAACTTGTGGCGTACAGCATTATTACCTACCGCCACCACTACACCTTCAAAATCGAGGAGCCGGCTATATAGAGCTTCACTTCCACCACTTATGGGCCAAATATCATTTTTGCTTTGAATCTGAGGGGCATCATCAAAGAACTCTATCTGGCGCCATCCGCAGTTTTCAGCAGTATCTGCAACAACCTTTCCATGACCACTAGCACCGAGAATCGCCAATCGTTTCAAGAGCGTCCCCCTTTAAACTTCGACATGGTCGCCTCTCCTTTGCTAGTGATACCCTCTCGCGCTATCACTTTCCTTACGGTAAGTAGGAGTATTTTCATGTCAAGCTTGAATGACTGATTCTCGACATACCACACATCCAGCTCAAACCTCTCGTCCCAGCTTAGCGCATTTCGGCCATTTACTTGCGCCCAGCCAGTTATCCCAGGTCGCACCTCATGACGACGAAACTGTTTTTTATCGTACAAGGTCAAGTATTCCATAAGCAGTGGACGAGGCCCAACAAGACTCATATGACCTCGAAGTACATTCCACAGCTCAGGTAACTCATCCAAGCTAGTAGAGCGCAGAAAAATTCCCAGCTTTGTTAGACGCTCCGAATCAGGCAAGGAGCGGCCACTTGAGTCATGGCTATCCACCATCGTCTGAAATTTTACCATCTCAAATGGGATACCATTAAGTCCCGGCCTGATTTGGCGAAAAAAAACCTTGCCAACATCGAGCTTAACCCACATGGCAATAAATAAAAGCAGAGGAAACAAAAACACAAGCAAAACCAATGCGACCAAAAAATCAAAAAAACGCTTAAACGATCTAGAAATATTCATACAGCCGTTTCCACGAATATCTTCTCTAAATTCATGGCCAGTACGTCTCTATTGTACATGGACTCAGCTAAAGATTTTGCCCGCTCACCACTAGCTTTAACAAGCCGATCGTCAGACAAAAACTCAACCACTTCACGTGCGGCCTGCTCCACATCTCTAGAGATTACCAAACCCACTCTTTCCCTTTTAATTATTTCCTTCTGCCACCCACCATAATTGATTGCGATTGGCCGAGAAGCTGCGAGAGCATCAAAAAATTTATTGGCAGAATTATCTTCCAACTCAGGAACATCAATAATCAACGAAACAATTATCGAAGAGTCCCGCAGCGCATAGACCAACTCATCCTTTGGAAGTGGCGGCAGGACAAAGAAATTAACACCATTGACCCCTAAAGTATTCGAGAGCTCTACCACTTCATCGAGTTCGATACCGTCACCAACAACAACAAAATTAATATTTTTTTCTATTCTTATAGTCGCGGCAGCAAGCTCCGCAAGATAACCGACGCCGTTAACCTTCCCAATGGTCCCGGGATATAGAACTATAGGACCATCCGGAATATGAGGATTCTTTTTTCTAAACTCACCCCCCCTGATACTCTCATTAGAAAACAACTCCAAATCACAGCCATTTGGAATTACCGTTATTTTTCTCCTTGAGACACCACGAGAAGCTATGCCATCAGCCATGCCTGGAGACAACGCAACTATATGAGATGAATACCAATAGGTAAAACGCTCTAAAATATTTGCCAAAAAAATCAATATGGGATTTCTCAAAACCCCCATCGCGATAGGAATTCTTGGCCATTGGTCACGAACTTCAAAAACCAATGGAACACGCTTGAAGAATGAAGCAATAACCCCAGGGACAGCCACAGTCAATGGAGTGCTGGTTGCAAAGACTACGTCCGCCCTCAATCTTATAGCCTTTAACGAGGAAAGAATCGCAAACAAAAAAAATGACTTCACACGAGAAATAAATCCCATCTTGTTATTATAGTCAACGCCAATCCAATGCACCTTTATCCCTGAAACTTCATCCACGCCTCCATCAACCAACTCTTCCTTTGGACGCGAGCTAATCATATTTACTTCATGACCTGCTGCAACCAACCTTCTAGCCATTTCATAGGATCGAGTCCCCCCGGCATCCTTTGGGGTTTTGAAATATTGATGGATATAAACAATTCTCACCTTCATCCCTCTTTCGAAATAGAAGTATAAAATCTTTTAGCTATTCTATCCCAACTAAACTCCTGCAGTTTCTCCCTCAACTCTCCTGACATCACCCCTTCTGGATATTTTTCAATTAGCTCAATAGAACAAATAGATAGCTGATCTATATCCCGGCAATGCGCCGACCTAACGAAATCACAACCATCAAAATATCCATCTATCCCCTGCCCCTTAGTGTGAACAACCGCGCACCCCTGGGTCAGGGCCTCAATATAAACAAGACCAAAAGTTTCACTCTTCGACGGAACAATCAGAACGGACGACTTCCTATACAAATCCAGAAGCAGATTCTTATCTGCTACTTTACCAACCACATCTACTCCAGGAGGAATCCCGCCGGCACCGATCAATCTCTCAACATCTTCACTATCTCCCCCAACAATTCTCAGATTGCTCGACACCCCCTTATGAGACAACCGTTCATGAACATCCACGACCACATCTATATTCTTATTTCTATCCAAACGCCCAACAAAAATAAGACCTTTCCTTGGGGTTGATCCGGCATATATATTATCCAACCAAAACCTATCTACGCCATTTGGCAATATAATTCGCCTACTTATAACTCGATAAAGGCATGGATATTTAACTTTGAAAACATCCTCTTGAGCAGGACTCAAAAACACAACAAGATCAGAATACCGAAGCATTAACCACATCAAAGGCCTATAATGTGGTAGCTTAGGGATAAAGAAATTTATATCCGTCCCCCGCACAAACAAACAGTACTTCCGCCTCCGTATGCAACTATAAAGAAATGCAGGCAGACCGTCTGACCATAGGCTATGCGCAACAACATAGTTCTCTTTATTTTTTGAGAAAGCCGAAATGAAGCGAACTGCAACCCAAAGAGCCTTCATTAGAGGAAAATACTTAAGCACTGGAAATATGCAGTAGTCGTAAACAACAGATACGCCAGATCCAGATATAGAATTCACACCTCGATCCGTCCTTCGACGAATAGGAACATAGATCTTTTGCGTAATAACATCGCCACCCAACGCAAGTATAAGATTGCAATGAACCTTGCTTGAAATAAAATTATTGCATATATGTAGAAAATTCATTTTTTTGCCATCCCAGGCCTGCCAACTCTATAAACAAGATATATTAAAGAACAGACTACAAACGTAGGCAAAAACAACCAGACCGCACTACCGAAAGCCGAAAGCTCCAATTTAGGCAGCATGAAAATGAATCTAAACAATATCGACGAATAAACGAAATACACTAGGAAGCTTCCACGCCCTCTAGCATATAGATAGAAGGTTCTAAAAATGAAACCCGCAACTATCGAAAACACGACTACAAAAGGAATCCCTCCATTTGCAAAAAGCTCTCCAAAAAAAGTAGGTGGAAATCCACCCGGTCGACCTGGATAAAAATTCTCCTTTATCTCATGCCCGAGGAAAATGACGTCATATCCTGGAACGAAATAACTAAGCCAATAAAAGAACGTCTTCCCCAAGTAAAAATCTTGAGTCTCAGAATAGTAATGAACAACCTCCATCAGGATTGGAACTGATGGAACATTACTTCTTCCAAAAATAAAAACCAAAAACCCCGTCAGAAAATCATTCCCAATCTCTGCATCAAAACTACCTTCCTTCCCGATATATAGTAAATTACTATAATATCTCAAAAAATATACAGAAATAATAAACAGAAGAAATAGGACAGAGTATTTTGCCAACCTTTTGTAGCTAACTGTTAGTCCGGAAAAGTGCGCCAGAGCCAAGAATACAAAAAATAGAGAAATGCTGTACCAGATGCGACCAGTGGACAAGAGGATGCAAAGACCCAATACGAATATTATTTTGTATAAAACTCCAATGCTCCCAAAGTAAGCCACCCTCCTTAGCATTAGAAAGAAGAGTCCAACCACTATAAAGTTGTATCCAAAGGTAGAATAGAAAGAAACATCTTCAGCGCGATGATCTCGTGCGCCAAAATCTTTCAACAACAACAGAAGGTCCCCACCGCCATACATATAAGCATTCAAAATATAATTAAATATCCCAACAGCGATACTTACTCCTCCTAAGAACAGTAGTGATCTATTTGAAAAGACACACGTCACCTCACCCTTCGCCTCTGCATATCTATAGAGGCCAGCGAAATAATCACCGACCCAATAGCCTATAACTCCTATAGTGAAAACAAATATCGCATCGAATAGAAGCGAGTACCTATCAGGACGATTGGAAAAATTATCGTGATATAAAAAATCAAACCCATAAAAACAAATAATACCTGCAAAAACATAGAATAGAGACGACATCAAATAGAACCATGTTATTGGTTCGAAGACAGAAAGTCCGCCTCTAACGACGATCAAAATAGAGACAACAAGAACAGATAAAAAAACAAAAAAATATGCAACCCCGGAATTTTCATCAACATAAATACTGGAGAGGCAATAAATTAGCAGGATAACCAAACTAATAAACACCGCAAGCACGGTGGAAGGAAGTAATTTACTGTTCATTCTTCACACCGTCTGCGAGTGCGTCCATTAGCCCTCTCGTTAGAGTCTTTGAATCCCAGTTTTCAACTGCATATCTTGCGCCGTCCATATTAACGGCCCTACTCGCATCACGACGCTTTGCTAACGCATCACTGAATGCCTTGGAAATGCTTAAATCATTTCCAAATACCGCCTTTTCACAATATGGAAGGTCGTACGTATAAACTACGTGACACCCGTATGCGAGTGCCTCCCTAACTGTCCCACCAATTGCGTCATGTGAGACCAGCCTTAATAAAATTGGTTTAACTCTCAAGAGCGAGTCTATATCTTTTACCCAGCCGAGAAACTTCAAGTTACGTTGTGACTCTAAAGTCCAGCGACCCTCTCCACCGATTACAAAAAAGTCTATCTCGGGATATGCCCTGGACAAAGCCAGTACCTGCTCTCCTCCGTAAAATTCATGACGCTCATCTGGTATATACGTCAAGACAAAAAACCGATCTGGCGCCAACTCTGTGACTTCTGAAAAATTAATTTGCAACGGAAATATGGAAGACTTTGCGTCGAGCCCTAAAGGCAATAATTCTTGTGAAAACCAAGGAGCACCTGCCAAGTGAAGATTCTTTTTAGAAAGCTCTAAGAATAAAGTATTTCTATCTACCTCTTTAGATGCCATGACTACGTCGGTACCAATCCAGTAAACACAATAAACAGCACGTGACTTTAACGATGAAAAAAAGAACCATACACAATCAAACAGAAACATCTTCCAGTTTCTTGCTCCGGGACGAAGCCCGACTCGAACAACCACATCAGACCTCATCAGGTGAAATAACAATCGAGGGAATGTTTTCACACCCAATGAGAGTCCTGTAGCGAATGCAGATTGGCTGTCGTACGAATTAACGAGACGAGCTAATCGCTGCGGCCAATTGAGAGTCCCTATGAACAATACCTTCTTAATTTTTTTCATTATTTATTAAAATCTTTTATATACAAACCAACCAAGAAAGAACGCGACCCCATAAGATATCGAGGTCGCGGAAGCTGCACCCACTGCACCATATAATGGGATTAAGTAATAATTCAGTGTAGCGCTAAATAGAAGGCAGGTTAAAGACACTACAACCATGACACCCACACGACCAGCGGCCCCTGTAGCACTCGCAAGGACTCTGGAAACATTGAATAGCACCATCCCTGGGAGCAGAATTTTTATAAGAGTTGACGCCTCAGCATATCTGTCACCAAATACCAAAACGATTGCCCAGTCGACGACAACGAATAGAATCAACAGCCCCAAAAATGATGAAATAAAAACCCATTTCAATGACTTCTTGACGATGAGATCTACCCCGTCGCTATCATTTTTTGACTTCATTGATGCGAGGCTCGGGAACATCACCGTAGAAATGGCTTGGGATATCATCCAAAATCTCTCTACTACTTGTTGAGCCACTGAGTAAATACCAACAGTTGAAGCCCCCCAAAAGATACCCAAGATATAGATATCCACTCTATACACTAGGAAAGAACAAAGATTCGCGACGTGCACCTTCCAACCATAAGAAATGGACCGCAAAAATTTGTCCTTTGAAATGGAGCCACGAGAAAGCTCATCCCTAAAATGGAAAGCCATAAAGAAAAATGAACTTATATTTCCTAGCCCCCAACCCAAAAAATACATGCGATGATCACGAACACCAAACATGACTAAAGAAATGGTTATTGCTAGAAAAAAGGCAGAAGGAAGAATCATTGAAAAATTGTAATATTCGAATCTCAGAAGGCCTTGCAAAGCCCCTAATAACCAACTATTACAAGCAATAAAAGTTCCAAAAAAAACAACACCATATAGATAGGTCCAGTCGTCATCAGTGACTGTCAGAAACTGTCTGGAGACAGCCAGCCCACCCAAAAATATGCATAAGTAGAGGAGCATCATGGTTACAGATGTTGAAACCACTGATGACGCAGTTGTTTCACCACGACCAATAAAATAGGCGTTTGCTTGCCCAAGCCCAAGATTTATCATTAGGCCAAATGTTAACGCAGCAGTCATCGCGAGAGAAAAGGCCCCATTCCCTTCTGGCCCGAGATAACGAGCAATAATAAGTATGCTAAAAAAATTTAAAATGGCAGACATTCCCTGCCTGCCAAATGCCATTAGAACTAATTTTAAATATTTTTTCCCCTTCATCTTAAGCCTTGACGATGTTTCCTCGGCTTTCTCTGAACTTTCCTCGCGTGTCAACAATCAGTCTTGCGGACTTTTCAATCAATCGATAATCAAAAAGGTCATGGTCCGTAGTCAGAACCAGTACGTCATACTCTCTTATGGTGTCATCATTCAAAGCAACACTAGTCAAGCCAGTTTTATGACCATGATGATCAACAAAATCAGATACATGTGGATCACTATAGTCCACTCTCGCACCTTTATTCCCCAGCATAGCCATAATTTCTACCGCCGGTGACTCACGCATATCATCGATGTTCTTTTTATACGCGACACCAAGCACAAGAACACGACTACCCTTCAGTGATTTCCCATGAGAATTTAGTGCATCTATGGTTTTACCAACCACCCACTCGGGCATATTCCGGTTTACTTCCCCAGCCAGCTCAATAAATTTTGTATTGACGCCATACTCCCTCGCCTTCCAAGTCAAATAGAAGGGATCAATGGGAATGCAATGCCCACCCAATCCGGGTCCCGGGTAATAAGGAGTAAAGCCGAATGGCTTGGTGGCCGCAGCGTCGACTACTTCGAAGATATCTATGCCCATTTTATCGGCAACTACCTTCATTTCATTAACCAGCCCAATATTTACAGCTCGGTGGATATTCTCCAGCAACTTTGTCATCTCAGCTGCTTTGGTAGAACTCACCTCAACGATACGGTCTATCGCCTGTTCATAGAGAGCAACACCAACCTCTAAGCATTCGTTAGTGTGTCCACCAACTACCTTTGGAATCGTTCTGGTTTCAAAGTTTGGATTACCGGGGTCCTCTCGCTCAGGCGAGTAAATCAAGAAAATATCCTTTCCGACTTTAAGTCCATTTTCCTGAACTCTAGGGAGCAGTTCCTCTTCGGTCGTCCCAGGATAGGTTGTACTTTCTAGAGATACCACTTGCCCTGCTCGCAAGTATGGTTTAAGCGCGTCAGTCGTGCTAATCACGTAGCTGATATCAGGCTCTCTGTACTTATTTAGAGGAGTTGGAACACAAAGTATCAGCGCATCACATTCGGCAGCTCTAGAGAAATCAACTGTCGCCTCAAAACCAGTTCCTCGCGCTTTTTCTATTCTTTCCGATGAGATATGCTCAATATAACTCTTCCCCGAATTCAACTGAGATACTTTCCTGGCATCAATATCAATACCCAAAACACGGAAACCAATAGAATTATATCGCAACATCAACGGGAGCCCGACATATCCGAGCCCAACTATACCAATAACTGACTGCTTATTTTTCAGCCTACCAATCACATCCTGCTTGCAGTTCAATTCCACGACTCACTCCACATAAAATAATTGATCAAATAATTTAAAATCTCTATCCCTAAGCACTATTCCCGATCAATCATCCCCCAACACGTAAAAATATCTGCATTCATAACCCACATACCGTATCTCGGATACAAAAAAACATGAACCATCCGCACACTATTACGTATAAATTCAATAATTAAGAGATAGCTATGACTACACTAATTACAGAGAAGAGGATTGCGCCTAGTTTCTGCGCTTTCGAGAGAGCGCAGAGCTAGCTAACACAGCACAGATGCTAACCGTAAATCCTGCGATAATACTAAGAAGCATAATGGGCAAGACCTGAGGTTTGACTGGTTGTTCAGAAGCCTCAATTTCACCATCTAAATTAGATACAGCAATAGCGCCCATATCTACGCTAACGCCAGTATACCGAGAATAACGCTCTTCTAGGTCTCGCAACCCAGGAATGAAAGGGTCATCCGACTTGCGGTTTTCCAGTAGATTCAGCTCTGCTTTGAGGGCTTTAGATCCTCGCATGTACATTAGCTCCCCCTCCATCACGGCAGATAATTGCCTCTGCAACTGAGCGGTAACAACAGGCGGGTTATCCATTCCTATCTCATCCGCAATCGCCAATGCTTCTTTGAGTCTTATAATCCGATCTTCCCGACGAACCTTAGCCGCATCTTTCACAATTTGAATTCGATGAAGAACCGAATCAGCCTTCATCGACAACTGGCTTCGGGCGTTGTTCAGCATATCCTGACTCGCATCGTTCGATACCATCTGAATATACTGCATAAGCCATTTTGCTGCTTGCTGAGGATCCGTATGCAGAAACGTTAGCGTGTATCGATCAGGTCGCGCCTTGTCTCTAGTCTCTATCCTAAAACTATTTATGAGCCTTCGATATAAGGCACTTTGTTCAGACACAGATGAATCATGAAAGGCTGGGAAATAGTACTCTTTAAAAAATTTACCTAGACTCTCATCAGATATAAGTCGCTGCTTGAAAACGGCATATACATCGTTCGGGCTAAAGGGTGCCAAACCGTCCCCCTTATCCCGCCCAGTATTGAATCCTGTTACTTGGCTAATTTTAGGTGCCTGTACGGATACTTTTGCCTCATAAATCGGCTCAACATATATTAGATATGCACCTGCAACTGCCACACAGATCAGCACTACAGAAAGAACTAACCAGCGCTGCTCCCACAGATCGGAAACCATCTTAAAAATATCAATGGCTTCGCCACTGGTAGGGTCTGCGTTCTGATCACGATCAATCACTTAAATTTAGCCCCTACTACAAAAGTGCCAGAATTCATAAACCCTGAAACCTTATATACCTTCCAAAAACAAAAAATCACAAACACAAACACAAACACAAACACAAACACAAACACAAACAAGGACTATAAAGTCCCTTATAAATTGATGCAAAATCCTAAATATTCTCTTAGCTTACTAGCACCAATGGCAACAAGGTAATAACTTATAGTTTATTCAATTTCGTTCACTCTATCTCGGAGCTCCTTGCCCGGTTTGAAATGCGGCACGAATTTACCGTCCAACCTCACCGACTCCCCTGTCTTTGGATTACGCCCTACGCGTGGCGCACGGAAATGCAGCGAGAAGCTGCCAAAGCCACGAATCTCGATACGATCGCCTGTCGCCAGCGCCTGGGACATCTGCTCAAGCATCGTCTTGATGGCAAGCTCTACGTCCTTAGACGACAGCTGGCCCTGATGAGTAACAATTCGTTCGATCAACTCCGACTTGGTCATGGTTTTCCCTTCTAATTCAAGCGGCTAGATCAGCTCTAGGAGTTTTTAGCACGCTAGGGAGGCTTTGAACAGCCCAAACGCCGGAGGAGAAAACGCGGACAACAAAAAGGGCGGCCTAGGCCGCCCTTTTTGCTAACGGAGAGGGGTGATTAGCCCTGGTTCTCCATCTGAGCACGGATCAGGTCACCAATGGTGGTCGGGCCGGTGGACTCGACTTCCTGCTTACGCAGTTCCTTCATGGCGTCCTTCTCGTCATCAACGTCCTTGGACTTGATGGAGAGGCTGATTACGCGGCTCTTACGGTCGATGCTGATGATCTTGGCTTCGACTTCTTCGCCTTCCTTCAGCACGTTGCGCGCGTCTTCAACGCGGTCACGGCTGATTTCGGAAGCCTTCAGAACACCTTCGATCTCGCCGCCGAGGCTGATTACAGCGCCCTTGGCGTCGATTTCTTTCACGGTGCCGCGAACGATGGTGCCTTTCTCGTGCATCGAGGCGTAGCTGGAGAACGGATCGTCTTCCAGTTGCTTGATGCCCAGGGAAATGCGCTCACGCTCCGGATCAACGGAGAGGATGACGGTTTCCAGCTCGTCGCCCTTCTTGAAGCGACGTACGGCTTCTTCGCCAACTTCGTTCCAGGAGATGTCGGACAGGTGAACCAGACCGTCGATGCCGCCTTCCAGGCCGATGAAGATACCGAAATCGGTGATCGACTTGATGGTGCCGGAGATCTTGTCGCCCTTGTTGAAGCGGCTGGAGAAGTCTTCCCACGGGTTGGACTTGCACTGCTTGATGCCCAGGGAGATACGACGACGCTCTTCGTCGATGTCCAGAACCTGAACTTCCACTTCGTCGCCAACCTGAACGACTTTCGACGGGTGGATGTTCTTGTTGGTCCAGTCCATTTCGGAAACGTGTACCAGGCCTTCCACGCCCTCTTCCAGCTCGGCGAAGCAGCCGTAGTCGGTGAGGTTGGTAACGCGGGCAGTAACGCGAGTGCCTTCCGGGTAACGCGCCTTGATGGCGACCCATGGGTCTTCGCCCAGCTGCTTCAGACCCAGGGAGACGCGGTTGCGCTCGCGGTCGAACTTCAGGACCTTGACGTCGATCTCGTCACCAACGTTGACGATCTCGGACGGGTGCTTGATACGCTTCCAAGCCATGTCGGTAATGTGCAGCAGGCCATCTACGCCGCCCAGGTCAACGAACGCACCGTAGTCGGTGAGGTTCTTGACGATACCTTTGACTTGCTGGCCTTCCTGCAGGGATTCCAGCAGAGCTTCGCGCTCGGCGCTGTTCTCGGCTTCCAGGACGCTGCGACGGGAAACGACAACGTTGTTGCGCTTCTGGTCCAGCTTGATGACCTTGAACTCGAGTTCCTTGCCTTCCAGGTGAGTGGTGTCGCGCACAGGGCGCACATCCACCAGGGAGCCCGGCAGGAACGCGCGGATGCCGCTGACGTCGACGGTGAAACCGCCCTTGACCTTGCCGTTGATAACGCCTTTGACCACTTCTTCGGCGTTGAAGGCAGCTTCCAGAACCAGCCAGGACTCGGCACGCTTGGCTTTTTCGCGGGACAGCTTGGTTTCACCGAAGCCATCTTCCACCGCGTCGAGCGCTACGTGGACCTCGTCACCCACCTTGATGGTCAGCTCGCCTTGTTCGTTGTAGAACTGCTCGACCGGGATGACGCCCTCGGACTTCAGGCCAGCATGGACGGTGACCCAGTCACCATCGATGTCGACCACGATGCCGGTGATGATTGCACCCGGCTGCATGTCGAGGGATTTCAGGCTTTCTTCAAAAAGTTCTGCAAAGCTTTCGCTCATGTTCATACCTGTAGTCAAAGGCCAGGAAAGGCCCTATTCCGCACTCCAGCCAATGCGGTCAGATCATCAATAGAGGCGACGGGGATCGAAGCTGGTATCCCGCGCCACCCCGGTGGCGCCGTTTCCCGCAGATGCGAGCTACGACGCAAAACTCAGGGTTGACATTGGCTCTTTCAGCCTCCAGACGGAGAAATCGAGCCAACATAAGGGCTGGAATGGTAGCAACGGGGCAGACGCCCGTCAATCGGGCGCCCAGCCATTTCCAGCGAGGGTCGGGCAGTTTACCGCAGCGGGTCGTCGGCCTGCAGGTGAAGCGCCAGACGGCGCAGCATGGCGTCGCAGCCGCCCAGCTGTTCGACGCTGATGAACTCATCCGGCTTGTGCCCCTGGTCCATGCTCCCCGGCCCACAAACCACGGTGGGAATGCCCGCCTGATCGAACAATCCGCCCTCCGTGCCGAAGGCGACCGTGCCGAACTCGGTCGAACCACTGAGCAGCGCCAGCAGACGCGCCGCCTCGCTATCGGGCGATGTGGCCAGCCCCGGATAGGCGCTCAATGGCTGCAAGCGAATGCCGGTATCGGCCACCACCGCACGCATTTTTGGCAACAACTCGACCTCGGCGTAACTCTGCAGCTCCTCCGCCACCTGATGGGCATCGAAGCCCGGCAAGGCGCGCACCTCGAAATCGAACTCGCACTCCGCCGGCACGATGTTCAGTGCTCGGCCGCCCTTGATGGTGCCGGTCTGCACAGTCGTGAAAGGCGGATCGAACCGCTCGTCATGTCGCTCCGGCCGCGCCAGGTCCGCGCCGATTTCCCCCAGCTTGCCGATCATTCGCGCGGCGTACTCGATGGCATTGACGCCATAGGGTGCGTAGGCGGAGTGACAGGCGGCTCCCTGCACCTGGCAGCGCATGGCCAGCTTGCCCTTGTGGCCGAGCACGGGCTTCAGCTCGGTTGGCTCGCCGATCAGGCAGAGGCGCGGCTTGTGCGTGCGCCTCTGCAGGTCCTCGAGCATGGAGCGAACCCCCAGGCAGCCAACCTCCTCGTCATAGGAGAAGGCCAGGTGAACCGGCAGCTTCAGCGGCCGCTCCAGAAAAGCCGGCACGGCCGCCAGAACCGAAGCGATGAAGCCTTTCATATCCGCGGCGCCACGCCCGTACAGCCGCCCTGCCCGTTCCGTCATCTGGAATGGCTCGACCGTCCAGGCCTGGCCATCCACCGGCACCACATCCGTATGCCCGGAGAGCACGACGCCACCCCGGTCACGAGGACCGATGGTGGCAAACAGGTTGGCCTTGGTGCGTTCCGGGTTGTGGAACAACTCGCACTCCACCCCCAGCCCGGCCAGGTAATCCCGGATGAAGGCGATCATCTCAAGGTTGGAGTCCCGGCTGACCGTGGCGAAACCGATCAGCCGCGCGAGCAACTCGCGACTGGAAACCTCACTCATCGCCCGGCACCCCGTAGCTGGGCGCCGCCGTCGGGTCCAGCGCGCGGGTCAGGTAGTCCTGCATCTGCGGCCGATAGGCTTGCCACAGTCCGTCCAGCTGACCGATGGGGTCTTCATCCGCCCAATCGACGCGCAGATCCACGATCGGCCAGGTCAGGTCGCCCACCACCTTGAGTGCCGCCGAGTGCACCGGGCCCGCCTCGCCACCGGCCGCCATCGCCGCATGCATCGCCGCCAGCAGGCGGTCGGCCAGCATCCCCGGCGCCGCCTCGAAGGCCTGCACCATGGCCTCGATCACCTCCGGCCCCGACAACAGGTTGCCGGCGGCGGCGCACTGTTCGCCGGCCACGGCGTTGTGCGTGCCCAGGGCCTCGCTGCCACTGAACAGCGCGACACGCCCCTGGCTGTCGATCACGGTGACTTGCCGATACTGGCTCCAGCCGTTCGAGCTCAGGGCCCGGTCCAGTGCGCTCGCCGGCTCCAGCTGCTGGGTATCGAGCAGGTCGAGAATCTGCGGCCCGAGGGCCGGCAGGGTGACGTTCTGCGTCGCCACCGCTCCCACCCCGGCGCGTACCCAGGGGCAGCGAGCCCCCACGGCAATGCTGGATGAGCTGATGGCGATACCAAGCTGGCCGGTTTCGGGGCAGCGACCGATGATGGAGAACGTCATGTTGCTGCTCCTTATGCCTTGGCCGGTTGCCAGTCGTCCGGGATCACCGCGATCACGTCGATCTCCATCAGCCACTGGGGCTGACCCAGGGCCGACACCACCAGGCCGGTGGAGATCGGGAACACGCCCTTCAGCCACTTGCCCACTTCCTGGTAGACCGGCTCGCGATAGCGCGGGTCGATCAGGTAGGTGGTGGTCTTGACAATGTGCGACAGGTCGCTGCCCGCCTCTTCCAGCAATTGCTTGACGTTTTTCATGGCCTGTTCCGTCTGCGCGCGCGGGTCGCCCAGCCCAACCAGCCGGCCTTCGAAATCGGTACCCACCTGGCCGCGCACGTAGACCGTGTTGCCGGCGCGTACCGCCTGGCACAGGTCATTGTCGAGCGTCTGGTTCGGGTAGGTGTCTTTGGTGTTGAACATGCGGATGCGGGTATGGGTAGGCATCAACTTACTTCCATCGATCTGGTTGCTTGAACGTATGTGTCGAGGCTGTTCTTTCGATCAGTCTTGCGCCTGGCGTTGCGAGGCATCGCGATAGTCGAGGTACTTGCGTTGCGTGGCGATGTGGTCGGCGATGTGCTTGGCGTCGTGCCACACGCCCCAGATGAAGGTCGAACCCCGGCGCGACAGCCAAGGCAGGCCGACGAAGTAGACCCCCGGCTCACTCGACACGCCCCGCTGGTGTTGCGGCTTGCCCTTGGCATCGAACGCGTTGACCTGCAGCCAGCTGAAGTCGACCGCGTAGCCGGTGGCCCAGATGATCGAGGTCACGCCCGCCTCGACCAGGTCGAGTTCGAGAATGGGATTGGTCACGCACGCCGGCTCCGGGAAGGTACGGCGGGCTTCGGGTTCTTCCGGCAGGTCAAGGCCGTTGCGGGCGATATAGGCATCCGCCGCATCCAGCAGCGACAGGTAGTTCTCATCGCCACGCGCCAGGTTGTCCGCAAGGTCGGTCTGGAAGGTCACCACACCATCCTTGAAGGCCTTGGTCAGCCCCACCAGCGTGATGCCCTGATGGGCCAGGCCGCGGAAGTCCACGGTGTGGCCACCACGAGCACCGCTCACCGCGATGGTGACGTGCTCCTTGCCGGGCTGCGCGGCTTCCGCGTCCCACAGGCCAAGCACCCCCAGCCACCAGCAGAAGTCGCGGTTGCGATAGGCGCGCGGCGGACGGTCGTGCGGTCCCACCGAGAGAAAAACCTGCTTGCCGGCACGCTGCAGTTCATCTGCGATCTGCACGCCCGACGAACCGGCGCCCACCACCAGCACGGCACCTTCGGGGAGTTGCCCGGGATTGCGGTACTGGGCGGAGTGGATCTGGGTGATCCGCTCATCCTCGGGAGCGATCGGTGGAATGATGGGACGCTGGAACGGCCCGGTCGCGGAAACCACGCGATTGGCCTGGATAACACCTTCGGAGGTTTCAACGGTGAAGCCTGGCCGATCGCCGTTGCGCACCACCTTCTTCACTTCCACGCCGGTGCGGATAGGGGCGTTGAACTGCTTCGCATAGGCCTCGAAGTAAGCCGCGACCTGCTCCTTGGGGGCGAAGGCGTCGGGATCGAGCCCCTCGAACTCCATGCCGGGAAAACGATCGTGCCAGGCCGGGCCGTTGGCAACCAGCGAGTCCCAGCGACCGGTACGCCAGCCTTCGGCGATACGGTTGCGCTCCAGGACGAGGTGGGGCACACCGAGCTTGCTCAGGTGTTCGCTCATGGCCACGCCTGCCTGGCCTGCACCGACGATAAGGGTATCGATTTCCAGTGTTTCGACTGGCGCGCCGGCGTAATTCTGCAAGGCGGGTTGGTTCAGATCGGTCATGACTTGCCTCCTCTGACTCTGATCGTTGTTGTTCTGTTGTTGCGGCTAGCGGTGACTGTTGGCCGCATTCTGTTCAGTGCCGAGGATTCGCGAAATTATGATTTTTGTAGTCGCTGGCTAGGAAAAAACTGCGCGCGCGCAAAAGCGCCGGGCCCGCATGGCAGAAGGCTTCGGCTATAGATTTTTTAGTTTCAGGGGCGACATATCGACTAGCGTCCCGCGCCCGCCCGGCCTCCAGGGTGGCCGCCGCCGAACGCCCGGCAAGCCCCCACTGATCCAAATCCGGTTGCCGCCGGCCGGCCAGGCCTGATATCTGTATGAATACACAGTACAAGCCTGCACCTCCTCGCCCTCATGCCAGCCGCCCTCGAAGACCCCTTCTATTACCTGCACAACTTCCACAGCCTGCTCGACTGGATCAGCGAGCGTTACGGCGACCTGCTGGATGCCGAGGAACAGGCGTTCATCGAGGGTTTCCGCAGCCTGCCGCGCACATCGCAAGGGCTGCTGGTACGCATGGTGATGCGCAAAGGCACGCAATTTCGCGCCAGCAAGCTCAACTACGGGGAGATCGGCGACACCCTCGAAGCGGCGGCGCCCCTGGTGGCCAAGGGCTGGCTGGACGACGCCCCTGAACTTGACCTGGCCCAGCTGTTCGCCCTGCTGACCCTGCGCGAGATCGACGCCTGCTTCGGCAGGGCTGTCGGACGCAAGGCCGAGCGCCTCCAGGCGCTGCTCGCCGAACACGACGCCGCACAGACCTTCGCCGCCTGGTATCCCGCCAGCGAGGACCGGGTCTTTGCCCTCGGGCTGATGGACATCTGCGATCGGCTGCGGCTGATGTTCTTCGGCAACCTCTACCAGGACTGGTCGGAGTTCGTCCTCGCCGACCTCGGCATCCATCAGTACGAGAAGGTCGAGATCGACGCTGCGGCCCGGGGCTTTCGCGAGCGCGCCGACCTCGACTACTACCTGCGCCTGCACCGCTGGCGGGAACGCTTCGAGTGCGGCGAGGAACTGGGCGAACTGCTGCCGGAACTGCCCCTGGAAGCCCACGGCAACCCCTGGCTGGACGCCCGCCGGCGCAAATTGCTGTTCCAGGTGGGCCAGCAATGCGAGCGCTGCGAACTGCTGGAGGCGGCCCTGGGGCTCTATGGCCTCTGCCAGTACTCCGGCGCGCGGGTGCGGCGCATTCGCGTGCTGGAGCGCCTCGACGCCCAACGGGAGGCCTTCGATCTGGCGCAACTGGCCCTCGCGGCCCCCGAGAGCGAAGAGGAGCAGCAACACCTGGCGCGCATCCTGCCGCGCCTGCGGCGCAAGCTGGGGCTGGCCAAGGAAGCCACGAACGACCGCGCCCCGGTGCAACGCATCGACCTGATCCTGCCGGCACCAGAGCAGCCGATGTCGGTGGAGCAAGCCGTACTGCTGCACTTCCATGAGGAAGGCGCGCCGGTGCACTACGTCGAGAACACCCTGCTCAACTCGCTGTTCGGCCTGCTCTGCTGGGACGCCATCTTCGCCGCGCTCCCCGGCGCCTTCTTCCATCCCTTCCACAACGGTCCAGCGGACCTGCTCAGCCCCGACTTCCACGGGCGCCGTGCCGCGCTGTTCGACGCCTGCCTGGCGCAACTGGACAGCGATGCCTACCAGGCCGCCATCCGCCGCACCTACGCCGCCAAGCAGGGTCTGCTGTCGCCCTTCGTCTACTGGGGCAACCTCGATGAACGCCTGCTCGACCAGGCCCTGGCCTGCCTGCCGGCGGCGCAACTGAAAGCCTGCTTCCAGCGCATCCTTGCCGACATCAAGGCCAATCGCTCCGGCCTGCCGGACCTGATCCAGTTCTGGCCGGAACAGCGCCGCTACCGCCTGATCGAAGTGAAGGGCCCGGGCGACCGGTTGCAGGACAATCAGCTGCGCTGGCTGGAGTTCTGCGCCCAGCACGAGATCCCCGTGGAAGTCTGCTACGTGCAGTGGGCCGACGCCTGAACATGGCCTACACCGTCGCCGTGCGCGCACTCTGCGAGTTCACCGCCAAGGGCGGCGACCTCGACCTGCGCTTCACCCCGGCGCCCACCGCCCAGGAAGGCATTGCCGGCCACGCGCTGGTGGCCAGCCGACGGGGCGAGGGCTATCAGTCCGAGGTGGCCCTCAGCGGCGAATTCGGCCCGCTGCGGGTGCGCGGGCGGGCGGACGGCTACGACCCGGCGCGCAACCGCCTGGAAGAGGTGAAGACCTATCGCGGCGACCTGCAGCGCGTGCCGGAGAACCACCGGCACCTGCACTGGGCCCAGGTCAAGGTCTATGGCTGGCTGCTCTGCCAGCAGCTGGGCCTGGACGAGATCGAACTGGCCCTGGTCTACCTCGATATCGGCAGCCAGCAGGAAACCCTGCTCTGCGAACGCCACGCCGCCGCCGACCTGCGGCAGTTCTTCGAGGAACAGTGCCGGCACTTCATCGCCTGGGCCGAGCAGGAGCTGGCCCACGGCACTGCGCGCAATGCCCGCCTCGAAGCCCTCGCCTTCCCCCATGGTGCCTTCCGCCACGGCCAGCGCCAGCTCGCCGAAGCGGTGTACAAGGCGGCCAGCACCGGCTGCTGCCTCATGGCCCAGGCACCCACCGGCATCGGCAAGACCCTCGGCACCCTGTTCCCACTGCTCAAGGCGGCACCGCGCCAGGGCCTGGACAAGATCTTCTTCCTCGCGGCGAAGACACCGGGCCGCCAGCTCGCCCTCGATGCCCTCCGGCAGCTAGCCGCCGAGCCCCTGCGCGTACTGGAACTGGTGGCCCGCGACAAGGCCTGCGAGCACCCGGAGAACGCCTGCCATGGCGACTCCTGCCCCCTCGCCAAGGGCTTCTACGACCGCCTGCCGGCAGCCCGCAAGGCAGCGGCGGAGCATGGTTGGCTGGATCGCCAGGCGCTACGCGACGTGGCCCTGGCCCATCAGCTCTGCCCCTACTACCTGGCCCAGGAAATGGCGCGCTGGAGCGACCTGGTGGTCGGCGACTACAACTACTACTTCGACAGCAGCGCCCTGCTCCACGGCCTGACAAGTGCCAACCAATGGCGCGTGGCGGTGCTGGTGGACGAGGCCCATAACCTGGTGGAGCGCGCGCGCAGGATGTATTCGGCGGAGCTCGACCAGCTCGGCCTCAAGTCCCTGCGCAAAAGCGCACCGTCCGCGCTGAAGAAGCCCCTGGAGCGGGTCGGTCGCCACTGGAGCGAACTGAACCGGGACCAGGCAGAGGACTACCGCGCCTACGACGCGCCACCGCAGAAACTGCTGCACGCCCTGCAAGGCGCCGTCACCGCGATCACCGACTACCTCGCCGACAACCCCACGGCCCTGGATGCCGCCCTGCAGGACTTCTACTTCGAAGCCATGCAGTTCGGGCGCATGGCCGAGCTGTTCGACAGCCACTCGCTGTTCGATATAAGCAAACGCCCCGGCAGGGGCAGCGGCAGCCTGTCACGCCTGTGCCTGCGCAACCTGGTGCCGGCGCCCTTCCTCGGCCCGCGTTTCGCCGCCAGCCGCTCCACCGTGCTGTTCTCCGCCACCCTGACGCCACGCCACTACTACAGCGACCTCCTGGGCCTGGCGCCGAACACCCCCTGGCTGGAAGTGGACTCCCCCTTCAGCGCGGAACAACTGCACGTGCGGGTCTGCGCCGAGGTCTCCACCCGCTACCAGCACCGCGCCGCCTCCCTGGCGCCCATCAGCCGCCTCATGGCCCGGCAGTTCGAGGAACGCCCCGGCAACTACCTGGCCTTCTTCAGCAGCTACGACTACCTGCAGCAAGCGGCCGGACTGTTCGCCCGCGAGCATCCCCACGTACCTGTCTGGCTACAGGGACGGCAGATGGATGAAGCCGAACGCCAGGCCTTTATCGAGCGCTTCGCGGCGGATGGCCAGGGCATAGGTTTCGCGGTGTTGGGTGGCGCGTTCGGCGAAGGCATCGACCTGCCCGGCGACCGCCTGATCGGCGCCTTCATCGCCACCCTGGGCCTGCCGCAGCTGAACCCGGTGAACGAGCAACTGCGCCAGCGCATGGCCAGGCTGTTCGGTGCCGGCTACGACTACGCCTACCTCTACCCCGGCCTGCAGAAGGTTGTGCAGGCCGCCGGCCGGGTCATCCGCACGCCCTCCGACCGAGGTGTCGTGCACCTGATCGACGATCGCTTCGCCCAGCCCCAGGTGCAGCGCTTGCTGCCGAGCTGGTGGGCGGTGGAAAAGTAGGATGGGTTGAGCGGAGCGATACCCATCACATCGGTCGATGGGTATCGCAGGCTCGCGGATCGTCGCCCGCCCCATCTACGAACTGCCCTCCTGGCGGCTCCGGAAAAACAGGCGGGCTCCCGGCCATGGCCTCAACGCTTGCAGACGCTCATATCCACCTTGCCCACGAAAGGATTGCCGTAGCCCATCACGCAGGCCACGCGCTGGTTGCGGTTGCGCTCCCAGGCTTCCACCGGGTACTGGCGGTTCCAGGCGTTGTAGAGCTTGCGGTCCTGGCTGGCGAGGCGCAGGCCATAGCGGTCGCTCATATAGAAATAGGTGCGTGCGATCATCCCGCGGATCTGCTGGCGCGGCATCGCCTTGCGCGCCTTGAAGTCCACCACCATGGGACAGGCGCCGTACTGGCTGGGCTTCTGCGGCAGCCAGGCGAAGCTGTAGTTGCTACGGTCGCCGTTCACCTCGCCGATGCTCGGCACCAGGTTGTGCAGGTCCGCCTCGGCGCGCTGGTAGGTGGGATCGTTCTCCGCGCAGTTCTTGCGCCCGCCCTTCTGCCAGCACTGGCGCTGATGGCCGATCACCCAGGCCGGCACTATGTGCTCCCACTCGATCCTCGCCGCCCGCTGCGGCGTCTTGCGCGGCACATAGCCACAACTCTTCAAGTCCACCCGATTGCCCTGGTAGCGGCAGCCGCAATAGAACTCCACGGGGTGGGTGGCATAGAGCTTCCAGGCAACCTTCTTGGCTTCGTTGAAGGTACGGGGAGCGGTGGCGTGCGCAGCGGCGGAGAACAACAGGCAAAGCAGCAGGATAGAGCGGATCATCGGACTTCTTGTTCCTGGGAACTGCATCAGGGGAAATGACTGACAGCAGATTTTTCCTTTGGTTTGGTTGCCATCAGATGGCGGCAACTGCTATCTGTATAAATATACAGTAATCCAGGAAAAGTCCTATGCCTGTATCAGCCCCGATCCGACTGCCAAAACCCGAACAGCCTGCTCCATCGAACGTGCCCCTGCCCTATCAGCTGCCGCTGCCCTTTCCGCCACGGGGCCGGGCGCAGCCCCTGTTCGCCGGCCGGCGGCTGCACTGAACCCGCCCGAGGAAGCCCAGATGCTGGATGTACGTCAGTTGAAATACACGGTGAGCCGCATGGCTCCGGAAGAAATCCGCGAAGCGGTGGACGAGCTGCGCCTGGAAGGCCTGGTAACCGATGGCAAGACGCCCTTCGGCCGCCTGCACTTCAATACCTGCCTGGCGGAGATCGAGGCCCTGTTCCAGCGCGCCGGCTATCACCGGCCACTGGACGTGGTGGGCTACCAGGGCCAGGCCTATGCCCTGTTCGACCCGACCCGCTGGGAGCCGGTGCAAGTGCTCAGGTGGCTGAAGGACTACGTGGACACGCGTCAGATGGAAAGCGCCTGACCTCTGCCCGTGCGACCCCGTCAGCGCTTCTGCGCGTAGGCCATGAACAAGCCGCTGCCGACGATGATGGCGATGCCGAGCAGGCCGAACTGGTCCGGCGCGTGGTTGAACAACAACAGGCCGAGCAGGCCGGCGAACACGATCTGCCCGTAACCGAAGGGCGCCAGCAACGGCGGCGAGGCATGGCGGAAGGCCTGGGTCAGCAGCATGTGCCCGCCCATCCCGCAGGTGCCCAGGGCCAGCATGAACAGGCTGTGCTCGAGACTCGATGGCAGGTGCCAGAAGAACGGCACCAGCAGGCTCATCAGCAGCGTGTTGGTCAGGCCGGTGATGAAATTGCTGGTGGCGGAACTGTCGGTGCGGGCCAGGATGCGCGTCAGCACCTGGTACAGGGCGAAGCACACGGCGGCGGACAGCGGATAGAGGATGGTCGGCGTAAACAGCGTGCCGCCCGGCCGTACGATCAACAGGACCCCGCCGAACCCCACCAGCACCGCCACCCACTGCCCCCGGGTGACCCGTTCTTTCAGTAGCGGCACCGACAACGCGGTGACCAGCAAGGGCGCCAGGAAGATCACCGAGGTCGCCTCCGCCAGCGGGATATGCCGCAAGCCGGTGGTGAACAGCAGGCTCACCCCCACCAGGCAGAACGCCCGCACCACCTGCAGCAGCGGCCGCTTGGTCCGCAGCACCCGCAGCCCCTCCCGGGGCAACAGGAAGCCGGCCATCAGCACGGTGTGCACCACATAGCGCACCCAGACCACCATCACGATGGGATAGAAGGCCGAGAGGTACTTGGAAATCGCATCGTGGCTGGAGAACAGGAAGGTGGCCAGACAGACCAGCACAATGCCTTTCAGCGGCTGGTCGATACGATTCGACAGGGGGCTTTGGGAGCTCATCAGGGGTCCGGATCGTCTGCTGGAGAAGGGCTTGGTAGCAGACTAATGATTAGGCGACTCAAGATATCGACTAAGCCCGCGTCACTCAAGCGTCCATTGGCACGCACATCACCGCCGGTGATACCGAGCTTCGACCATTTCGCCCCCGGCGCACAGAAGCCGCCCGACTACTGCCCCCTGTCGCCCATCGCCCGACCGGAGGCGCTGTGGCCCTGCACAGAGGTGCTGTAAAAATGCAGCATCCGCACTTCGCGCCCGGCTGCAGGCCCCAAGTCTCCTGCCCCTGGCGTCTGGCACGCAATGTGCGGGTTGAATTCCGAATCTCGCACAGCACTTCTGGAATCGACATGGACTCATTGCACCTGCTGGCCGAACGCGGCCTGCTGCTTTCCACCACGCTCTCGGTCAACGGCCAACTGCTGAACATCTCCCCCAGCCTGAGCGACCAGCTCGGCTTCGCGCCGGACGAGTTGCCGGGCCTGGGCATCGAGCAAATCTACACCGCCGAGTCGGTCCGTACCCTGCAGCAGCTGTTCGCCAGTCCACCCGCCGACGAGCGGGTGCAAGAGCTGGAACTGACCCTCATCCGCCACAGCGGCGGCCTGATGCCGGTCATCGCCAGCGGCATCCTCGAGTGGCGCGCAACGCCCTCGCCGCGCCTGCACCTGATCATGATGCCGCTGGGCTCCCTGAGCCGCCGCATCAGCGAGCAGCAGAACGCCAACGAAGTCATGAGCCACATGCTCTACAGCGCCAAGGTCGCCTACTGGTGCATCGAGTGGGCCGAACCGGTGGACGTCACCCAGACACCCGACGAGGTGGTGCGCCAGGTGTTCGAGAACCGCTCCCACTGGCGCATGTGCAACCGCGCCATGGCCGAAGTCTACGAGATGCCCGCCGACGTCGACTTCAACCAGCAGCCAGTCCGGCTCTACTGGCCGCGCAGCCCGGCCAACGAAGAGTTCGTGCGGCGCCTGGTGGAAACCGGATTCTGCGTCGACGGCGCGCTTTCCGTGGACCGCCGCCACGACGGCTCCCCCGCCTATGTGGAGAACGACGTGCGCGCCACCATCCAGAATGGCCGCCTGCTGCGGATGTGGGGCAGCATCCGCGACGTCAGCCAGGAACTGCGCATGCAGCACGACGCCGAGCAGCGCATCGATGCCCTGCGCCGGGTGTTCGACGCGGTGCCCGACGCGGTGGTGGTGATCGACGAAGAACTCCAGCCGCAGTGGCGCAACGCGGCCTTCGAGAACCTCTTCGGCATCACCCAGGGCACCAGCATCGCCCAGACCCTGCTCGATACCTCGCTGCCCGAACGCACCTGGCACAGCCTGGAGCTGCCCGACCTCAGCGGCCGCACCCAGCAGTTCAACGTGCACTGCTCGCGGATCCTCATGCAGGAAGGCGTGGCCTGGAAGGTCGCGGTGCTGCGGGCCACCGAGCGCAACCAGCGGCACAGCGGCGAGCTGCATCCATGATCGAGAAACCCCTCCTGCCGTCCTTGAAAATGGGCATGCGCTCGTCGATCAACGTCAGCAGCGAAGTGCTCTCGGCGCTGCTGGAAACCCCTGCGCTGCACGCCCTGCTCGACAGCTTCAGCGAAGCCATCGTCCTCTGCGACGGCGACGCGCGGGTGCGTTTTCTCAACCTCGCCGCCGAGCGCATCAATCGCCTGTCCCGCCAGGACGTCGTGGGCTTGCCCAACACGGAATTCTTCCAGCGCTCGGCCCTGGCCTTCGAGGACTTCCAGCAGGCCGTCAGCCGTGGCGCCAACAGCGCGTTGACCCGTTCCCGCGATGGCCGGATGTTCCTCACCAGCACCCAGGCCGTGCCCACCGGCGCCTACGAGAAGCCCTACAGCCTGCTGATCCAGCGTGACTTCGAAGGCCGCGAGAGCCAGCGCCGCACCTCCCGGGAGGCCTTCGTGCCAGCGGAGAACAACGGCCTGGGCGACCCCCAGGACAACGCACTGCACCTTTCCCCCTTGCTCTCCAGCATCGCCGACACCGGCGTGCGCGCCTTCCGCCGGCGGGCACGGCTGCTCCTGCTGGGCGAGCCCGGCGTGGGCAAGACCGCCATCGCCCGTCACATCCACCGTGCCGCCGGCTGGGGCGATCGGCCCTTCATTCACGTGAACTGCGGCAGCATTCCGGAGAGCCTGTTCGAGTCCGAGATGTTCGGCTACGAACGCGGCGCGTTCACCGGCGCGCTCCAGGGCGGCAAGCGTGGCTACATCGAAAGCGCCTCGGGCGGCACCCTGTTCCTCGACGAAATCGGTGAAATCCCCCTGCACGTGCAGGCCAAGCTGCTGAAGTTCCTCGAGGACGGCAGCATCCAGTCGGTGGGCTCGCCGCTCTCCAAGACCGTCCAGGTGCAGGTGATCGCCGCCACCAACAAGGACCTGCGGCGACTGGTGGAGACCGGCGAATTCCGCGCCGACCTCTACTACCGCCTGGCGGTCCTGCCGGTGGAGATACCGCCGCTGCGCCAGCACCTGGAAGACCTGCCGGTGCTGATGGATATCCTGCTGATACGCATCAACCGCGACCGCCAGCCGACCCTGCGGCTCTCCGGCGGCTGCCGCCAGCGCCTGTTGAACTACGACTACCCGGGCAACATCCGCGAGCTGGTGAACATCTTCGAGCGCCTGGCCGTCCTGGCCGACGACGAAGCCGGCGAACAGCACCTGCCGCCGGAGCTGCTGGGCCTGATCCCGCCGATGTTCTCCCGTCCCGCCACGCCGCAACGCAAGCCAGAGCCGGAACTGGAGCAGGAGCCCGAGACCCTGGCCGCAAGCGGCGACGATACGGGCAGCAACCTCAAGGCCCATGTGCAACGCTTCGAGCGCCAGCTCATCCTCCAGGCGGTGCAGAGCCGGGGCAGCAAGCGCAAGGCGGCGCAATACCTGGGCATCGACATCGGTACCCTGATCCGCAAGCTGCAACGCGACTGATCCCAAGGCACAGGGACGTGCCCGGCGCTGCGCCCCCCTTCCAGAATCCCCCCTCCCCGACCTCCGCAACAACGCTGCAAGAATGCCTACAACGCAGTTCATTTTTGCCTACATATCGTCTTACACAAAAAATTAAATCCTTTATTTTTCAGTAACTTACATAGTTGGCACAGCATGTGCTCTAGCAACCTGCAACCCATCCACGTGAGTGGGTCAACGCATAAAAAGCCGGCCCCATAGGCACCGGCGGTTCTGGAGGCAAAACAACAATGCTGATCACAGGCATCAAGAGTCGGCCGGTCTACGACCAGCTGCATCCACTTCCAGGTGGCACCCACCACCTGATCGCGGGCCAGGGCAGCGGCGGACTCGCCATGCTGCGCCTGCTGGACGACATGGCAGGGGAAGGCCTGAACATCACCCTGCTCTACTCCCGCGAATCCTTCTCCGGCCAGGACTTCCTCGCCCAGTTGCAGCAGCGGGACATCGCCGACCTGCGCATCTATCCCAGCAACCAGGCGCTGGTGGACGACCTCAATCGGGTCCTGGGCGACGCCCGCATGGGCACCCGCCTCTACCTCTCCGGCTCGGAAAGCTTCATCGGCACCGCCATGCAGGTCGCCACCCGCTACGACATGAACAGCGACGAAGTGCTGCGCGAGCACGCGGGTTCCTTCGTCCGCCGCGTCTGGTGCGTGCACTGCGACAGCTACACCGAGAACGTCACCCAGCGCGTGTTCCAGTGCCCCGGCTGCAGCTCGATGCTGGTGGTGCGTGACCACTACTCCCGCCGCCTCGCCGCCTTCCAGGCCGTGAAGGCCGACGCCGAAGTCCCCGGCGAACTGCCGGTCGCCGAGGAGCTCGACACATGAGCCTGAGCAACGGAACCCTGAACGTGCGGGTCGCCCGCATCGAAGCCGTCACCCCGGAAATCAAGCGCTTCACCCTGGTGTCCACCGACGGCGCGCACCTGCCGCCCTTCTCCGGCGGCAGCAACGTGGTGGTGCTGATCCCCCACGCGAGCGGCACCTACCGCAACGCCTACTCGCTGATGAGCTCGCCCTACGACTCCAGCGCCTACCAGATCGCCGTGCGCCGGGTCGAGGATGGCCGTGGCGGTTCGCGGCAGATGCACCAGGCGGTGAATGAAGGCGACGTGCTGGAAATCCTCCGCCCGGTGAACCTCTTCCCGCTGAGCAAGCACGCCCGCCTGCACCTGTTCATCGCCGGCGGCGTGGGCATCACCCCGGTCTGCTCGCAACTGGCCGAGCTGCGCCTGCGCGGCACCCCCTTCGAGGTACACCTGGCCGTGCGCGGCGCCGAGCACGCGCGTCTGGGCGAAGAGCTGCAGCGCGAGTACGGCGATGCGGTGCGCCTGTACCGCAACGACATCGACCAGCGCCTGGACATAGCCGCGGTGGTCGCCGACCGTCCGCTGGGCAGCCACCTGTATGTCTGCGGCCCGGAATCCATGATCCAGGGCGCCATCGACAGCGCCCGCGCCCAGGGCTGGACCGACAGCCACATCCACTACGAGCGCTTCCTGGAGCAGGGCAGCGCCGGCGAAGCCTTCAGCGTAACCCTCGCCCGCAGCGGCGCGACGATCGAGGTCTCCCCCGACCAGAGCCTGCTGGAAGCGGCCGAGGCCGCCGGCCACGAAATCCCCTACCTGTGTCGTGGCGGCGCCTGCGGCATGTGCGAGACCGACGTCCTGGAACTGGACGGCGAGATCCTCCACACCGACGACTGGCTGTCCGACGAGGACAAGGCCGCAAACAAGAAAATCATGCCCTGCGTATCGCGCGCCAAGTGCTCGCGGCTGGTCATCGACTGCTGAACGGAGAACCCCCATGACCATCCAGTTCCGACCCGACGAAACCTACCGCGACGACTACACCTACGCGAACAGCCCCGAGTGCATCGCCCGCGCGCCCTTCCCCTTCCCGGACGACGAGTACATGTACTCGATGAACCTGGAGCCCCACGTGTCGGTGGGTGATGCCGCGCTGAAGGCCGTGTTCGACATCGACGAGCACTACATCAGCGAATGCCGCGACCGTGCCATCACCCTGGAGAAGGACCCGGGCATGCACTACGTTTCGGCGCCGCACATGATGGAAGCCCAGTGGGACCTGCTGGAGCTGATCATGGAATCCTACGCCAACGACTACCCCGAGTACTTCAGCCTGGAGAAGGACGGCAGCCGCTGGCACTGGACCAACAAGCTGCTGGGCATCGACGACCGCTTCACCTTCGGCGACCCGGCCACACTGCCCTATGAGCCGATGGAGTACATCACCCGCCAGGCCCAGGGCGACTGGGTGCTGCAGGAAGAACGCGACGGCACCCTCTACTGGGGCGCTGGCATCGCCACCCAGCGCGCCGACTACTCGCTGCGCTTCAACCTCGGCATGGCCTGGCACGAGTTCCACGGCCCGGTACCGCTGGTGAAGGAAACCGGCATGCTCGACCGCGCGCTGAAGTTCCTCCTGCGCCTGCGCTGCGGCCACCCGGTGCGTCGCCTGAACTGGTCGCTGACGGTCAACCCGCGCCTGGACGTCTCCGCCGAAAGCCTGCCGGACTGGGCGCCGGACCGCACCACGGTCACCGCCGAGAACGCCGGCAAGCTGGTCTACCTGCGCATCGAGCTGCAACCGCTGCACCGCCTGCCGCGCAGCAACGCCATCGTGTTCCCGATCCGCACCTACCTGCTGAACCTGGAAGACATCGCCACCAACCCGGCCTGGGCCAAGCGCATGCACCGCGTGCTCAAGTCCCTGAACCAGGACCTGGTGGACTACAAGGGCTTCACCCGTTACCGCGACGCCGCCGTCGAGTGGCTCTCGCAGTTCGACGACGGCCGCGACGAAGAGGTGGCCAAGGCCGGGTAAGACCGCATCACGCTTCACCCAAAACAACAAATGCCCCTCGATGGGCACCGGCGGACGACCGTCCGCCGGCCAAGCAAACGACTGCCATTCAAATGAGGAAAACAATATGAGTGGGTCTTCTGCGGCGCGTGCAACCGCTTCGATCGATCAAGACGCCGAACAGCTTCGCGCGCTCGGCTACAGCTCCAACTTCAACCGCAGCATGAGCCTGTGGGAGAACTTCTCCCTGGGCTTCACCTACCTGTCACCGGTAGTGGGCGTCTACACCCTGTTCGCCCTCTGCCTCGCGGCGGGCGGCCCGCCGATGTTCTGGTCCTACCTGCTGATCGGCCTCGGCCAGCTGCTGGTGTGCCTGGTGTTCGGTGAAGTGGTTTCGCAGTTCCCCATCTCCGGCGGCGTCTATCCCTGGGCCCGTCGCCTGGTGGGCAAGCGCTGGGCCTGGATGGTGGGTTGGGTCTACGCCTGGGCGCTGTGCGCCACCATCGCCGGCGTGGCGGTGGGTGCTGGCCCCTACATGGCCGCCATGCTCGGTTTCGAGGCCGGCCCCAACACCGGCATCTATATCGCCCTCGGCCTGATCCTGCTGTCCACCGCGCTCAACCTGGTGGGCACCAAGCTGCTTGCCCGCGTGGCCATGTTCGGTTTCCTCTGCGAGCTGATCGGCGCCATCCTGGTGGGCGGCTACCTGCTGATCTTCGAGCGTCACCAGCCCTTCAGCGTGCTGTTCAACACCTTCGACATCGAGATCAACGGCTCCTACCTGCCGGCCTTCCTCGCCGCCTCCCTGGCGGGCCTGTTCCAGTACTACGGCTTCGAAGCCTGCGGTGACGTGGCCGAGGAAACCCCCAACCCCGGCAAGCGCATCCCCAAGGCCATGCGCATGACCATCTACATCGGTGGCGCCGCCGCCATGTTCGCCTGCCTGGCGCTGATCCTCGCGGTACCGGACATCCAGAAGGTCATCAACGGCGAAGACACCGACCCGGTTTCCACCATCCTCAACAACGCCTTCGGCCCGGTGGGCTCGCGCCTGGTGATGGCCGTTGTGATGGTGTCCTTCATCTCCTGCGTGCTCAGCCTGCAAGCCGCCGCCAGCCGCCTGCTGTTCGCCTATGCCCGTGACGAGATGATCGTCGGCAGCAACCTGCTCAAGCGCCTGTCCGCCGCCCAGGTACCGTCCTTCGCCCTGGTGGTGAGCGGTGTCGTACCGGCGGCCATCGTCTGCCTCGGCCTGTTCATGGCCGACGCCGTGGCCACCATCGTCGGCTTCGCCGCCATCGGTATCTACGTCGCCTTCCAGCTGATCGTCATCGCCGCGCTGATCGCCCGCGCCAAGGGCTGGCGCCCGAGCGGCCAGTTCAGCCTGGGCGGCTGGGGCCTGCTGGTGAACGTCGCCGCGCTGATCTACGGCCTGGGCGCCATCGTCAACATGGTCTGGCCGCGCAGCCCGGACGCCGCCTGGTACATCAACTACTCGATGATCCTGACCACGGTCGTGGTGATGGGCGCGGGCTTCCTCTACATGCTGCTGGCCAAGCCCTACGACAAGGGCACCGCCCCGGCCGGCGACGCCTGGAAGTTCTCCAAGCCCGCTCCGAAGGCCGCTGATGTAGCCGGCGTGCCGGCGCAGTAATCCAGCCTTCGCTCCCTCGAACTTCTCCCCTCTCCCTTCAGGGAGAGGGAACCACTACGAGAACCGAACCATGCAAACCAAACTCCTGATCAACGGCCAGCTCGTCGCCGGTGAAGGCCCCGGCCTCGCCGTGCTCAACCCGTCGCTGGGCAGCGCCCTGGTGGAAATCGCCGAGGCCAGCCCGGCCCAGGTCGACGCCGCCGTGCGCGCCGCCGATGCCGCCTTCCCGGCCTGGTCGCAGACCCCGCCGAAGGACCGCGCCGGCCTGCTGCTCAAGCTCGCCGACAAGATCGACGCCCAGGCCGAGGAACTCGCCCGCCTGGAATCCCTGAACTGCGGCAAGCCCTACACCGCGGCGCTGAACGACGAACTGCCGGCGGTGGCCGACGTGTTCCGCTTCTTCGCCGGCGCCAGCCGCTGCCTGTCCGGCTCCGCCGCCGGCGAATACCTGCCCGGCCACACCTCGATGATCCGCCGCGACCCGGTGGGCGTGGTCGCCTCCATCGCGCCGTGGAACTACCCGCTGATGATGGCCGCCTGGAAGCTCGCCCCGGCGCTGGCCGCCGGCAACACCGTGGTGCTCAAGCCCTCCGAGCAGACCCCGCTGACCGCGCTGAAGCTCGCCGAATTCATCAACGAGCTGTTCCCCGCCGGCGTGGTGAACCTGGTGTTCGGCCGCGGCCCCAGCGTCGGCGAACCCCTGGTGACCCACCCGAAGGTACGCATGGTCTCCCTCACCGGCTCGGTGGCCACCGGTTCGCGCATCATCGCCGGCACCGCCGACAGCGTGAAACGCATGCACATGGAACTGGGCGGCAAGGCCCCGGTGATCATCTTCGACGACGCCGACATCGACGCCGCCGTGGAAGGCATCCGCACCTTCGGCTTCTACAACGCAGGCCAGGACTGCACCGCCGCCTGCCGCATCTACGCGCAGCAAGGCATCTACGAGAAGTTCGTCGCCAAGCTGGGCGAGGCCGTCGGCAGCATCCAGACCGGCCTGCAGGACGACCCGGCCACCGAGCTCGGCCCGCTGATCACCGAGCAGCACCTGGAGCGCGTCGAAGGCTTCGTCCAGCGCGCCAGCGCCGTGCCGCACATCCAGGTGGTCACCGGCGGCAAGCGCGTCGACGGCCCGGGCTTCTTCTTCCAGCCCACGGTGCTCGCCGGCGCCCGCCAGGACGACGAAATCGTCCGTCGCGAAGTCTTCGGCCCGGTGGTCTCGGTCACCGCCTTCGACACTGAGGAGCAGGTGCTGGACTGGGCCAACGACTCCGACTACGGCCTGGCCTCCTCGGTCTGGACCTCGGATGTCGGCCGCGCCCACCGCCTGTCCGCACGCCTGCAGTACGGCTGCACCTGGGTCAACACTCATTTCATGCTGGTCAGCGAAATGCCCCACGGCGGCGTCAAGCACTCCGGCTACGGCAAGGACATGTCCATGTATGGGCTGGAGGACTACACCGCCATTCGCCACGTCATGTTCAAACACTGATCCGGACGCCGCTCGCGGGCCCGGGCGTTGTTGAGGAGAACGTCGAAATGCTCATGTACTGCAGTACATTCCGCTTTCTCCGCCCTCCTCGCCTGGCCCGCTCCGCGCGCGCGACGCCCGGATTCGTGCCGCTGTTGTTGTAGGGGCGAATTCATTCGCCAAGGGCGAAGCAGTCGCCCCCGAGGATGCCGTCAGGCAGTCCTGCGGACTGCTTGGCGATTGAAATCGCCCACCTACAGGCTCATCAACCCACCCGCCTCATCCCACCAGGATCACCGCCATGCACGACACCTACAGGGGCTTCCGCCTCATCCTCCTCGGCGTCCTGGCCGAATTCGCCCTGGCCTCCTGAGTTTCCCCGCGCCCTCCCGCGAGGGCGCCCCACCTACCGCTGGGCCATTCCGCTCGCATGTCGGGGAATGTGGAATTACACTCGCAATATCAATCTTGCGAACGAGGCCATCGACATGCGCTACCCAGAAGACCACAAGGCCGAGACCCACAAACGCATCGTCTCCGAGGCGTCTCGGCGCTTCCGTGCCGACGGCATCGATGCCACCGGCCTGCAACCGCTGATGAAGGCCCTGGGCCTGACCCATGGCGGCTTCTACGCGCACTTCAAGTCCAAGGATGCCCTGGTGGAAGAAGCCCTCCAGGCGGCGGCGAACGATGCCAACGCGCAATGGGTCAAGGCCTTCACCAAGGACCAGCCGCTGAAGACCTTCTTCGAGCGCTACCTCTCGCCCCAGCACCGCGCCCACCCGGAACAAGGCTGCCCGCTGCCCACCATGTCGGCGGAACTCGGCCAGCGCGGCAACGCCAGCCCCATCACCGACACCGTGCTGAACAACCTGCTGGTACTGCTGGAGAAGGAAACCGGTAGCGCCGAGCAGAGCCTGGCCATGCTCTCCACCCTGGTGGGCGCCCTGTCCCTCGCTCGCAGCGTGGCCAGCGAAGAGTTGTCCGACCGTATCCTCGCCAGCGCCCGCAACACCCTCCTCGCCCAGGTGGAAGCCGCCCGCGCCGCCCAGGCCTGAGCCCCACCACCATCCGTCGCCGCCCTCGGCATTCGCCAGGGGCGGCCTATGCTTTCCGGGGTAGGGTCGAAACCGGCTGCACCCTGGTTGCACCCCTCCACAGTAGCCGCACCTATCCAGCTTGACGCCTGACAGCGCTGGCTTTGACACCATTCAGGCGCAACCTTTTTCGACCTAGTGGGCGACCTTTCATCCGGAGATCGCCGCCAGACTCTCCCGCAATGGTTGCACCCGGTTGCACCCCTTGTAGGACAACGCTAATCTTTGCGCCGCTAATGCCGTGCGACCGCGGCTGAAAAGAGGACAAGAAATGGCTACGAGCACCACCCTTGGCGTGAAACTGGACGAAGCGACCCGCGATCGTCTCAAGGAAGCTGCGCGCAAGATCGAGCGCACCCCGCACTGGCTGATCAAGCAAGCGATCTTCAGCTACCTCGAGGCACTGGAAAGCGGCATGACCCTGCCGGAACTCCAGGGCATCGCCCAGCGCCTGGCCGAAGGTGACCACGACGCCCTCGAAGCCCTGCCCGAGTCCTCCCACCAGCCGTTCCTCGAATTCGCCGAGAGCATCCTGCCGCAGTCCGTGCTGCGCGCGGCCATCACCGCCGCCTACCGCCGCCCCGAGCAGGAAGCCGTGCCCATGCTGCTGGAGCAGGCCCGCCTGCCCGCCGACATGGCCGACGCCGCCTACAAGCTGGCCTATGGCATCGCCGAGAAGCTGCGTAACCAGAAGAGCGCCGGCGGTCGCGCCGGTATCGTCCAGGGCCTGCTGCAGGAGTTCTCCCTGTCGTCCCAGGAAGGCGTGGCGCTGATGTGCCTGGCCGAAGCCCTGCTGCGCATCCCGGACAAGGGCACCCGTGACGCCCTGATCCGCGACAAGATCAGCAACGGCAACTGGCAGCAGCACCTGGGCCAGAGCCCGTCGATGTTCGTCAACGCCGCCTCCTGGGGCCTGCTGATCACCGGAAAGCTGGTGTCCACCCACAACGAATCCGGCCTCTCCAGCTCGCTGAACCGCATCATCGGCAAGAGCGGCGAGCCGCTGATCCGCAAGGGCGTGGACATGGCCATGCGCCTGATGGGCGAGCAGTTCGTCACCGGCGAAACCATCGCCGAGGCCCTGGCCAACGCCACCAACTTCGAAGCCAAGGGCTTCCGCTACTCCTACGACATGCTCGGCGAAGCCGCGCTGACCGAGGAAGACGCCCAGCGCTACTACGCCTCCTACGAGCAGGCCATCCATGCCATCGGCAAGGCCTCCCACGGTCGCGGCATCTATGAAGGCCCGGGCATCTCCATCAAGCTCTCCGCCCTGCACCCGCGCTACAGCCGCGCGCAGTACGAGCGCATGATGGGCGAGCTGTACCCGCGCCTGCTGTCCCTCACCCTTCTGGCCAAGCAGTACGACATCGGCCTGAACATCGACGCCGAAGAAGCCGACCGCCTGGAAATCTCCCTCGACCTGCTCGAGCGCCTGTGCTTCGAGCCGGGCCTGAAAGGCTGGAACGGTATCGGCTTCGTCATCCAGGCCTACCAGAAGCGCTGCCCGTACGTGATCGACTACGTCATCGACCTCGCCCGCCGCAGCCAGCACCGCCTGATGATCCGCCTGGTGAAGGGCGCCTACTGGGACAGCGAGATCAAGCGCGCCCAGGTGGACGGCCTGGAAGGCTTCCCGGTCTACAGCCGCAAGGTCTACACCGACGTGTCCTACATCGCTTGCGCCCGCAAGCTGCTGGGCGTGCCGGAAGTGATCTACCCGCAGTTCGCCACCCACAACGCCCACACCCTCTCGGCCATCTACCAGATCGCCGGGCAGAACTACTACCCGGGCCAGTACGAGTTCCAGTGCCTGCACGGCATGGGCGAGCCCCTGTACGAGCAAGTGGTGGGCAAGGTCGCCGATGGCAAGCTGAACCGCCCGTGCCGCATCTACGCACCGGTCGGCACCCATGAAACCCTGCTGGCCTACCTGGTTCGCCGCCTGCTGGAAAACGGCGCCAACACCTCCTTCGTCAACCGCATCGCCGACCACAGCATCTCCATCAAGGAGCTGGTGGAAGACCCGGTTGCCAGCGCCGAAGCCATGGCCAGCGTCGAAGGCAGCCTGGGCCTGCCGCACCCGCGCATCCCGCAACCCAAGGCCCTGTATGGCGACGCCCGCGCGAACTCCAGCGGCATCGACATGGCCAACGAACACCGCCTGGCGTCCCTGTCCAGCGCCCTGCTCAGCTCCGGCCACGCCGATTGGCGCGCCCAGCCGATGCTCGGCTGCCCGGCCAGCGAAGGCCCGAGCGAGCCCGTGTTGAACCCGGCGGACCACCGCGACGTGGTCGGCCACGTGCAGAACGCCACCACCGCCGACGTCGGCAATGCCGTGCTGGCCTCCATCACCGCCGCGCCGATCTGGCAATCCACCCCGCCGGTGGAGCGCGCCGCCGCCCTGGATCGCGCCGCCGACCTGATGGAAGCCGATATCCAGCCGCTGATGGGCATCCTCGTCCGTGAAGCCGGCAAGACCTTCGCCAACGCCATCGCCGAAGTGCGCGAGGCCGTGGACTTCCTGCGCTACTACGCCGCCCAGGCCCGCCACGACTTCGCCAACGACAGCCACCGCCCGCTGGGCCCGGTGGTGTGCATCAGCCCGTGGAACTTCCCCCTGGCGATCTTCAGCGGCCAGGTCGCCGCAGCCCTCGCCGCCGGCAACACCGTGCTGGCCAAGCCGGCCGAACAGACCCCGCTGATCGCCGCCCAGGCAGTGCGCATCCTGCTCCAGGCCGGCATTCCGGAAGGCGTCGTGCAACTGCTGCCGGGCCTCGGCCACACCGTGGGCGCCGCCCTGGTTGCCGATGAGCGTGTCAAGGGCGTGATGTTCACCGGCTCCACCGAAGTCGCCGGCATCCTCGCCCGCAACGTCGCCGGCCGCCTGGACGCACAAGGTCGCCCGATCCCGCTGATCGCCGAAACCGGCGGCCAGAACGCCATGATCGTCGACTCCTCGGCCCTGGCCGAGCAGGTGGTGACCGACGTGATCGCCTCCGCGTTCGACAGCGCCGGCCAGCGTTGCTCCGCCCTGCGCGTACTGTGCGTGCAGGAAGACGTGGCCGACCGCGTGGTGGAAATGCTCAAGGGCGCCATGGCCGAGTGCCGCATCGGCAACCCCGAGCACCTCAATGTGGACATCGGCCCGGTGATCGACGCCGAAGCCAAGGGCAACATCGACAAGCACATCCAGGCCATGCGCGGCAAAGGCCGCAGCGTGTTCCAGATCGCCCGCACCGAGGGTGACGTGATGCAGCGCGGCACCTTCGTGATGCCGACCCTGATCGAACTGAGCAGCCTCGCCGACCTCGAGCGCGAGATCTTCGGCCCGGTCCTGCACCTGCTGCGCTTCAAGCGCGAAGACATGGACGCCCTGCTCGACGAGATCAACGGCACCGGCTACGGCCTGACCCTGGGTGTGCACACCCGCATCGACGAGACCATCGCCAAGGTGGTGGACAAGGCCCATGCCGGCAACCTCTACGTCAACCGCAACATGGTTGGCGCCGTGGTCGGCGTGCAGCCCTTCGGTGGCGAAGGCCTGTCCGGCACCGGCCCGAAGGCCGGCGGCCCGCTGTACATGTACCGCCTGCTGGCCACGCGCCCGGCGGATGGCGTCAGCCGTACCTTCCAGCGCCTGGATGGCGCGACCGTCGCCGACACCCTGCAACGCAGCGCCCTGCAGGAACGCCATGGCAAGCCCCTGGAAGCCTTCAAGGCCTGGGCCGCGAAAAACGGCAAGGATGGTCTGGCGAGCCTCTGCGACAGCTTCGCCGAGCAGTCCCAGAGCGGCCTGAGCCGCGTACTCCCCGGCCCGACCGGCGAGCGCAACACCTATGTGCTGCTGCCCCGCGAGACCGTGCTGTGCCTGGCCGACGACGAAGCCGACCTGCTGACCCAGCTGGCCGCCACCCTGGCCGTTGGCAGCAGCGCCCTCTGGGCCACCAGCGAGCTGACCGGCAAGCTGCGCGGCGCCCTGCCCAAGGCCGTGCAGGCGCGCATCCAGCTGGTGGCTGACTGGACCCAGGCCGACGTCGCCTTCGACGCCGTCCTGCACCATGGCGACTCCGACCAACTGGGTGGCGTCTGCCGCCAGGTCGCCGCTCGCAAGGGTCCGATCATCGGCGTCCAGGGCCTGTCCAAGGGCGAGACCGCGATCCCGCTGGAGCGCCTGCTGATCGAACGCGCCATCAGCGTCAACACCGCCGCCGCCGGCGGTAACGCCAGCCTGATGACCATCGGCTGACGGCCCGCCGCGCCCTCGGGCGCGGCACGCTTCCACCCCGACGCTGGCCCACAAGGCCGGCGCCGGGCGCTACATCGGAGGTTCGACCTCCAGGCGACTCATCCTTACCGGGATGCTGGCGCCCACTCTTCGACGGTTGGCTGTCTTTTCACTGACGGCAATGGGGGCACGCCACAAGCGTGCCCCCTTTTTTGCACCAATGAATCCTGGATTGTTTCTTGTAGGGGCGAATTCATTCGCCATGGGCAGCGCAGCTGCCCTCACCCCTGCCTGGCAAACCTGCGGCCTGCTTGGCGATTGAAATCGCCCCTACAGACTTCTCCCGCCCCGCGCTACTTCCCACCCAGGATCAGGCAGGTGGTGGAGCCGGTGGCGTAGAGCTTGCCGTCCACGTCATAGATGCGTCCTTCGGCCAAGGCGGTGGAGCGGCCGACATGGATGATGCGCCCTTCGGCTCGCACCGGGCCGGTCTTGGTGGTCAGGGCACGGATATAGCTGATGCGCAGGTCGGTGGTGGTGTAGCCCTGGCCCTTCTCCAGATTGGCGTGGATCGCGCAGCCCATGCACGAGTCCAGCAGGGTCGCGGCGTATCCGCCGTGCACCGAACCGATGGGGTTGTAGTGCTGCATCTGCGGTACGCCCTGGAAGACGAAGCTGGTCTTCGACCATTCGATGGGCACGAACCCCATCAGCTCGCCAATCGGCGGCGCGGGAAACTCGCCACTGCCGATGCCATCGAAGAACTCCAGCGGGTTGAGCGCCGCCACGTCCGCAATGGCCATGGTGCCGGGCTTGAGGCGCGCCCGTATCTCGGCTTCGGCGGCCAGCCAGACCTGCAGTTTCTCTTCGCGGGACATATCGCTCATCGGGGTTCTCCTGGGTCAATCGGTCGAGTTGCATGTTGGTCGTAATATATCTGAATCGAAGAAAACCGGAACGCCCTTTCGGAGGTTCCGGCTCTTTCTCAGATTCCTTCATCGGAACCCGTAGGAGCGAGCTTTGCTCGCGAAGCTTTGCTACGGGTCTATCGCGAGCAGAGCTCGCTCCTACGATCCCAGCCCCCATTGCATGTCTGCCCTGCCTAGAGGTTCATCTGCTTGGCGATGATCTCGTTCATGATTTCCCGCGTACCGCCACCAATGGAAAGGATGCGGTTGTCACGGTACAGCCGCTCCACCAGGCTCTCGCGCATGTAGCCCATGCCGCCGAGCATCTGCACCGCATCGTACGTGAGGCGGTCGGCGATATCGGTGGCGAAGTTCTTCGCCATGGAGATTTCCTTGATCACGCTCTTGCCGGCCGCCATCTTCGCCGCCTGGCGGTAGCTGAACTCGCGGGACACCTCCAGCTGGGTGGCCATTTCCGCCAGGCGGTGGCGCAGCACCTGGAAACGGCCGATGGGCTTGCCGAAGGCTTCGCGCTCGCGAACCCAGGCCAGGGACTCTTCCAAGGCGAGCTGCGCGGTCATGTTGGCCATGATGCACAGCGCCAGGCGCTCGCTCTGGAAGTTGGCCATGATGCAGGCGAACCCCATGTTCTCCATGCCGATCAGGTTTTCTACCGGCACCTTGCAGTCGTCGAAGAACAACTCGGCGGTATCCGATGCCCACCAACCCATCTTCTTCAGCTTGCGTCCGACGCTGAATCCGGGGGTGCCCTTCTCCACCAGCAGCAGGCTGACGCCACCGAAGCCTTCGCCGCCGGTGCGCACCGCCACTGTGTAGTAGTCGGCCCGCACACCACTGGTGATGAAGGTCTTGCTGCCGGAAACGCGGTAGTAGTCACCGTCGCGCACCGCTCGGGTCTTGAGGTTGGCCACATCCGAACCGCCGGATGGCTCGGTAACGGCCAGGGCGATGATCTTCTCGCCGGTCAGCACCTCGGGCACCACGCGATTGCGCAGCTCCTCACGCCCCCACTTGAGCACCGGTGGCAGCCCGATATCCAGGGAGCCAAGGCCGGCCACCAGGCCGCCCGAACCGCTGCGCATCAGCTCCTCGCTGGCCGCCACCTTGGCGAACAGGTCACCCTCATGGCTGCCACCAAAGCGTTCCGGGTAGCCGATACCGAGGATACCGGCGGCGCCGGCCTTGAGGTACAGCTCCCGGGGAAACTCCTCCGCCTCTTCCCAATCAGCGATGTGAGGAAGGATTTCCCGCTCGACGAAGCGTCGAACCGAGTCCCGCACCAGTTGATGGGACTCGTCGAAGTATTCCTGGTAGGCAGACATGGCAACGCTCCCCGGTAAGATCGAACGAACTTACCGAGCGCTTGCTTGGTTATCAAGATGCGAGTTACGCCATCGATTCGGGCGTATCGGCCTCGGGCGGACGCGAAATCAGAGCCCGATGGGCCGGCGACCCGCCAGGGCGTGGGCCAGGGTGCCGCCATCCACCAGTTCCAGCTCGCCGCCCAGGGGCACGCCATGGGCGATGCGCGAGACGACGATGGCCTTAGGCGCCAGCAACTGGGCGATGTAATGAGCGGTGGCCTCGCCTTCCACGGTGGGGTTGGTGGCCAGGATCACCTCGGCGAACTGGCCGCTCTCGATACGTGCCAGCAGCTCGGGAATGCCGATGGCCTCCGGCCCGAGTCCGTCCAGGGGCGACAGGTGCCCCTTGAGCACGAAGAAGCGGCCGCGATAGCCGGTCTGCTCCACCGCGAACACATCCAGCGGGCCTTCCACCACGCAGAGCAACGAATCGTCGCGGCGCGGATCGGCGCACTGCGGGCAGAGCTCTTCCTCGCTCAGGGTCCGGCAGCGCTTGCAGTGCCCGACGCCCTCCATGGACGCCGTCAGCGCCTGGGCCAGGCGCAAGCCGCCACTGCGGTCACGCTCCAGCAGCTGCAGCGCCATGCGCTGCGCCGTTTTCTGGCCCACACCGGGCAGGATGCGCAGGGCGTCGATCAGTTGGCGGATCAGCGGGCTGAAACTCATGGATGTCTCGAATTGGCGGGAAAGAGTTCCGGCGCCACTCACCACAAACCGTCAGGGGCGACCAGACGGTATGCAGTGCAAGGCGCGAGCGGCCACGGGCACCGGAGTTTACGACTGTAAATGAGGATGCCCGGGGCCGCTTGCAACACAGCAATGCGTGCCGGCTGGGCGTCACTCACTTAGAACGGCATTTTGAAGCCGGGGGGGAGCTGCATACCTGCGGTCATGCCGGACATCTTCTCCTGGCTGTTCTGCTCGATCTTGCGCACGGCATCGTTCACCGCGGCGGCGATCAGGTCTTCGAGGATTTCCTTGTCTTCCTGCATCAGGCTGTCATCCAGGGAGACGCGCTTGACGTCGTGGCGACCGGTCATCACCACGCTCACCAGGCCGGCGCCGGACTGGCCGGTGACTTCGGCGTTGGCCAGCTCTTCCTGCATCTTCTGCATTTTTTCCTGCATCTGTTGGGCCTGTTTCATCAGGCCTGCCATGCCACCTTTCATCATGGTGATTGTCCTCAGCGGTCAAGTGGTTCAATGGTATCGGCACGCACCTGGGCGCCGAACTGTTGGATCATTTTCAGCACCAGCGGATCGCTGGCAATGGCTTCTTCCGCCTGGCGCTGACGAGCGGCACGCTTGCGTGCGGCGGCCTGGGCCGGGGTTTCCTGCTCGGGGCGGCGCACCTCGACTTCGAGCTTGAGGGGGCGGCCGTGGTACTGGTTCAGCGCATCGTTCAGGCGGCGCTGCTGGGTGGCGTTGTACAGCGCGCTCTGCGCCGGGTCCAGGTGCAGGCGCCAGACATCGCCCTCCACCGCCACCAGGCTGCAGTTTGCGCCGATATTGCCGGTCATGCCCGACAACCCCAGGCGCGGGAACAGGTCCAGCCACTCGGCCGCGAGCCCCGTGGCCGGCTGGGAGGCAGGCAGCACTTCCGGCGCGGCGCTGGCTTCTTCCGCCGGGGCGAAATCATCCAAGTAGGCGATGCTGTCGGCACCAGCTTCGTAGTAGTCGTCGTAATCACCGGGCGGCGGCTCGTCGTCGGCATCGTCGCTGGCCACGGCCACTTCGGGTTGAACTTGTGCGACCGGCTCGGCCGCCACAGGTACGAGCGCGACCTCCGCAATGGTCTCTGCGGCGGGTACGGGCTCGGGCTGCGGGTCGGCGACAGGGGCGGCGGCAAGCGGAGCGGCTGGCTCCTCCCACGGCAGGTCGATCGCCTCGGCCGGGGCTTCGACGGCCACGACCGGCACGTCCACCGCAGCTTGCGGAACCGGCTCGACGACTACCTCGGCAACCGCTTCGACAGCAGGCTCAGTCGCGGCAACCACCTCGGCCACGGGCGCGATGGCGGCAACCGGCGCGGCTTGCTCGACGGCGGCCTCGCTCGGCTCGACGACCACAGGTGCGGGCGCTGTCGCTTCGACCACCGGAGCCGGAGCCGGAGCCGGAGCCGTGACAGGCTGGCTGACGGCGGGCGCTGGGGCAATCACAGGTGCGGGTGCCGGTTGCGACGGAGCAACGGCAACCGGGGCCGACGGGGCGGCTCCGGCCACTTGACTGGTCCGGGGATCAACCGTGGCCTGGCTGATCCCCGGGTCCTTTAGCTGGACCTTTGGCGTGCCATCGGCATCCGCCGGACGGAACGCCAGCATGCGCAACAGCACCATCTCGAAGCCGCTACGGGGGTCCGGCGCCAGGGGCAGGTCACGGCGGCCGATCAAGCCCATCTGGTAGTAGAACTGCACGTCTTCGGCAGGCAGCGCCTGGGCCACCGCCATCACGCGGTCGCGGTCACCCTGGCCATTGTCGACGGCATCCGGCAGCACCTGGGCGATGGCCACGCGGTGCAGCACATTGAGCATTTCCGAGAGCACGCCGATCCAGTCGGGGCCCTGTTCGGCCAGCTGGCGCACGGCTTCCAGCAGCGCGCGGGCGTCGCCCTGCAGCAGGGCATGGAGCACGCCGTAGACCTGGCCGTGATCGAGGGTACCGAGCATGGCGCGCACGTCGGCAGCCAGTACCTTGCCTTCACCGAAGGCGATCGCCTGGTCGGTGAGGCTCATGGCATCGCGCATGGAACCGTCGGCGGCGCGACCCAGCAGCCACAGCGCATCGGACTCGAACGGCACGTTCTCGGCGCCGAGCACGTGGGTCAGGTGCTCCACCACCCGCTCCGGCGGCATGTTCTTCAGGGAGAACTGCAGGCAACGGGAGAGGATGGTGACGGGCAGCTTCTGCGGGTCGGTGGTGGCCAGCAGGAACTTGACGTGGGGCGGCGGCTCTTCGAGGGTCTTCAGCAAGGCGTTGAACGAGTGCGTGGAGAGCATGTGCACTTCGTCGATCAGGTAGACCTTGTAGCGACCGCGGCTGGGGGCGTACTGCACGTTGTCGAGCAGTTCGCGGGTGTCTTCCACCTTGGTGCGGCTGGCGGCGTCCACTTCGATCAGGTCGACGAAGCGACCCTCATCGATCTCCCGGCAGACCGAGCACTGGCCGCAGGGCGTGGAACTGATGCCGGTCTCGCAGTTCAGGCACTTGGCGAGAATTCGCGCGATGGTGGTCTTGCCCACGCCACGGGTACCGGTGAACAGGTAGGCGTGGTGCAGGCGCTGGTTGTCCAGGGCATTGATCAAGGCCTTCAGCACATGGGTCTGGCCGACCATTTCGCGGAACGAGCGCGGGCGCCATTTGCGTGCAAGAACCTGATAACTCATTGAAATCCATCGCGTCTGAAAAGCAGAAGGGGCTAATGCTAGCGGAGCGTTGGACAAATTGCATCCGATGCGAACGGTGCCCTGTTCAATCCGCCCGGCAACGGGCATTGTTGAGCACCGCCCACCCAGACAAGGGAGCCCGATGCGCTCATTTGTCCTCGCCCTGCTCCTGTGCTGGAGCGCCGTCGGCAGCGCCGCGCCGGCCAAGCTGCGCTTCTCGGCCGTGGACAGCTGGGCCATGCCGCTGGCCGAGTTCCGGGAGAACCGACTGGTGGGCGGCATCCTCCACGACCTGATCCTGCGCCTGGCCGAACACCTCGACATGCCGGCGCAGATCCAGGTGCTCCCACGCAACCGCGTGGAACTGGCACTGATACAAGGCGAAATCGACGTTCGCTGCTACATCAGCCCGAAATGGGTCGCCAACAGCAACGAATACCTCTGGAGCCTGCCGTTCATCTATCAGCGCGACCTGATAGTCGCCCGCCAGGGCAGCCAGCCACTGGCCAGCCCGGACGTCCTCGCCGGAGAAAGCATCGGCACCGTGCTGGGCTACACCTACCCGCGCCTGCAACGCTTGTTCGACCGAGGCGCCCTGCAGCGCGACGAAGCCCGCACCCAGGAACTGGTGTTGCAGAAACTGCTGGCCGGGCGCTACCGCTACGCCTTGAGCAACGAACTGGCCCTGGGCTGGTTCAACCGCGACCTGCCGGATGCGGACCATCTGGTGGACGTGGGCACACTGGAGGAGGAACCGATCGGCTGCCTGGTGCGCAATGACCCGGCCGTGCCCGCGCAGCGCATATTGCGCACACTGGTACAGATGAAGGAATCGGGGGAGATCGAGGAGATTCTGGCGCGTTACCGCTGAGACGGGTAACGGGAGAGATTGGAGGTGACCCCACCAGCCACACCCCGGCACACGATTTCACCGCTGCGGCTGCTCCCTTCCGGGCCTGACCGGGTTGGCAGGCAAGCCTGCTCGCTGATCGTTTAAATCCTTATGGTACGGGGCTTTCAGGCTGATACGGGCGTCATTTCAATAGCCATTTCTGGCTCAATTTCGAACTTGATAGGCCGTCAAAAGTCTGGGGTGTGACTAGCCGTGTTCCACTCTGCTGTACCACTCTGGTGTACCACTTTGTCCTACATCACTCGACGCGGAGCCGCGTACTACCTGAACTTGCGGCTACCTAAGCACCTCTACCCCGACCGCACCACTCTCCGCTTAAGTCTCGGTGTCAGGGACCGTCAAACCGCCGTAATCATCGCATCTGAGCTTGCCCGTCGAGTACACGAGCACATCAGTAGCCACCCCCTAACTGAACCTCGCAAGCTGCTGGCCTTGTGTGCAGAGTGGCGAACCAGCACACCAGTTCCGACGATCACAGCCAGCCCGGCAAAGACTTCGACCAAGCGCGTCAGCAAAGCAACGGACGGCCCAACACTGGCCAGTCTGGCGAAGCTGTATATAGAGGAAGGCAAGCGGAGCAGTGTTTGGCGAACCGTCAGCACGCTCGACGTGGAACGCGCCCTACGCGATTTCTTCGAGTTGATGGGCGATATGCCTGCCTTGTCGTTTGGTATGGAGCAATCCCGAATCCTCAAGGAACGACTGGCAAGGTGCCCGCAGTATTTTGCCCAACGCCCCGAGTTCAAAGGCATGACACTGCGGCAGGTGGTCGACTCGACGATGACCTACCAGACCATCACCGCCGTAACGATCAATAACCGGCTACGGAAGCTGACGGCCTTCTTTAATTGGTGCAAGGCCAACGGCTACATCGAACAGAATCCGCTGACTGGAATGAAGGTCATGGCTGGCGCTGCAAAGGATGCTCGCCTCTCATTCGAACCCAGCGAGCTACGAACCCTGCTCAACCGTGAAACGCTTGCCAACGTGGCCCGCAAACATCCGTGGCGATACTGGCTGCCCCTCCTAGCCCGATTCACTGGTGCTCGACTAGAAGAGCTTTGCCAGTTGCACGTCGATGACGTCACTACCGTGCAAGGCATTCCGTGCATCCGCTTTGACGACAGCCGCAAAGGTCAGCAACTCAAGAACCAGAGCAGTCGCCGAATACTGCCCATACACCATGAGCTACTGAGTCTCGGACTGCTGGAGCATGTGGAGGCCGTCAGAGCTGCTGACCACTCCCGCCTGTTTCCCGATCTGGAAGCGACTCGCGACAAGTATGGCCATGCTCCCAGCAAGTGGTTCGGTCGATACAAGGTCAAGCTCGGTATCAACGATCCGCGAAAGGCATTCCACAGCTTCCGGCACACTTTCATTGACGACCTGCGGGAAGCTGGCGTGCAAGACTCACTGGTAAAACGAATGGTTGGCCACGAGGACGGTTCGGTGACGTTCGGTGTATACGGGAGCCGACTACCGCTGAAGGCGATGCTCGATGCCATCACGTCAATCCAATGCCTCGAACCTTCATCCCCTCAGAATTGACGTATACGCGACGATCGTACCCCGACCCTACAGGATGACCTACAAGAAGCCGAAGCGCCTCGTAAACGCAGCGTAGGAGGTTTTGACGGGGGTATGTTGAATTGTACAAAAATGACACCACGCAACAGGCCTCTGAACAGCCGACTAACAATTAATTTAAAATTGTACAAACACAGATCATCGGAGCCGAACCCCAGATACTGCAGTGGTTACAGTGGGAGTTGTTAAGCCAACCCGCTCCTCTCCCCTGTTTTCTAAATTATCTAAAACTTGGCAGCTCGAAATCATTACAGCAGTTGCAACCATCAACGCACTCAAATATAATCGCCAACCTGCCCAGCAGACACTCTCAGAACGAAAACCTCCACGCGACCATTGCCGAAAAGCAATGCCTTGCACGGAGGTTTTTTCGTTTCTGGGTTTTGCAAATCGGCAGCACCAACCTACATAGGAAATCGCCTATGAATTGAAACTCAATAAGGAAACTAAAATGAATCATAGCGTCAACAGTACCACCCAACATACTACCGCCTTCGATCTCTCTGACATCCATCTTGCTCTTCTGGAAAAGCGAGCAATTGTTGTAGATGGCAGCGTCGTCAATAGAAAAACCGGTGAAATTATAGGTGAGTATATTCACTCTCAGTACGATCCGGAACCGTACGACTACCACACTCCCACCACGCCGAAAGAGCTTTTCCTTGAGATTGAGACAAGACGCTTCTTTTCAATCGATGGGATTTCTGAACTCGCACCCCAAGACCAAGACCAAGACCAGCAAGTCAAACTCAATACAGAGGAATCCACATCAAAGAATATTATTCAGTTTCCCAAATCGAAAAGAGGGCGCCCTGCGAAGACTGTAGAGAACCCACTGGCCCAAGTCATGCAAATTGCAGCGACAAACAAGCCATCTTGGCTTGATGATTTTATTGTTGGAGGAATCCATACAGGGCCCGGCGTTATAAATGGACGTTACAGTGTATCCCCTGCCGATGTAATACGGGTCTTGTGCATGTCTGCCATTTCAGTTCAAGGCGTCATGCAATCGATTCTAAACCACGACTTCGAACCCATGAGTGCAAGGCAGGCCCAACGTCTCGTGAAGGCAGCAAGCGTTGCATTAGGTGGAATTACCCTCTACCTCGACCGTCATCCGGCTACGCTGGTGCAATTGGAGCAAGAAATTGGCATATGCGGATTCGATGATGTGTATGAATTCTGCGACGATACACCGGAATTCTTGATAGCTTGAATTAACGACAGATATAGAAGGGGACATCCGACAAAGGTTGTCCTCGCTGTCAACTGTAAAACTATTTAACGACAGATATAGAAAGCATCTGATCATGCGGTCATGACTGAAGCGAAGCGAGATCCGCATGGGTGGTACATCTCTCTTTGAAATCCCAAATACTATAAATGTATCGAATTAAATGACCTTCCGTCATCCGATTTGATACGCACTACACAGAGTATTAACTCGCCCTAGCAGGGCCATCCTCCCGACCCGCGAGGGCGCCCGAGGGCGGGGGCGAAGAGCCCCTCGGTTACCCCCTAGTAAATGTAAACGCCTCATTCGTAGTGCATGGTCGCCCGACCATGAATTACAAATATAAGGGCTCTGTGGGCCGGGGATTGGTACATTTGTACCCCGGCTCGCCTTCTGATAAATGCTCTATGGGAGTGTATCCTTCAACGCATGATGGCAGCATCATGGACTTGATACGTGACCCAATGCACGCATAGAGACGGACAAACATATGCAGCACCTCGCTTCGCTCAAGCATGGCTGCATAGGTCGCATCCTCTGATCTACAAGCTGAACCCATTCTGAATGCATTCACTTAACCCTGCATGTAGAGCGCAATTATCGCTGACCTCTCTACACGTTCATATAGCGCTGGCCAGAGCCATTCCCTTCCATTCAGGGTTAAGTCATAATCCCCAAACCCGTAGGGAGGGGAATCCATGAGCTTTAACATAAATAGTCGTAAAGGTTGGTTCAGACTGTGGGTGTTGGCTTCGTTGATCTACCTGTTCGGTTTGTTCGTCTACATCGAAAATGTGATGTGGGGTGGCGGAAAGGATGACGCTTTCATCCTCTGGGGGATCATCGGTGTGGCTGGAATGCAAGTGGTGGGATGGTTGGTTGTGTGGGTTATTCGCGGATTCCGACAGCCTGTTAAGCAATAAGAAAAGCCCCGACCAAGTGTCGGGGCTTTTCATTCTCTGGAAAACGGCGTGCCAAAAGTGGAATTTTATAGATTTCCAAGATGACACTTACGTCAACGTTTGAACCGTCAACTTAATTGTGTTGACGTAAGCAGGCCCAACCACACTGGAGACAGCCCCATGAAAGCCTATTACCCCATTGCAGAGTCCATTGCAGAAGGCACTTTCCCGGATTGCATCAATGCATCCCACAAGGATTTCAAGCTACTCAAAGAAATGTATGAAGGCGGTTATGTTGCCGCTGTAGACGCCTCAGATGACGATGGCGGCGAGTTTATGGAGATACGCTTGCTCCCAGCAGGCAGGAAGCTTCTGGATTATTGATAGTGTAAAAGCAAGCCCCTGCGAATACCGGGGCTTTTTGTTATTAGTCTTTTAGACTTTTATCAAATTTATGCAAGTATTCCCTTGCTCCACGATAACCATGGAGGATTCTTTTTAGGTTCCATTTGTAGTCGATGGTTTTTATCGGGTCTGGCTGTTCATCTTGCCAAGTCATGAATTCGTAAATGACGTATACAGAATTATGCTCCAATGCTTCATCGCCATATTTACCTTTTTCAAAGTAAGTAGGTAAATTGGATACTAAAAACATCTCATTTTCTGGGTCGAACAAGTTTCTGAACTGCCCCCGCCAATGTTCACGCTCGCTTTCGTACATCGCCTTGAAGCCAGCGGTTTTAATGTTATTCGCCATTGATTCGGCTGTCAGAATGAGTCGCGCGCACTCTAGCCATAGCAATCGGCTTCTCAGGGGAAAGCTTCGATTTGGATTCGGCCTAACCTTGCTAAAGGCCCGCTCCAAACAAACAACGGCTTGCTTTACGTAGCTCTCGTCATCACGAAGCTGCCACTCCTTCCGCATAGCTTGGTTTTGCTGAATCACGTTCAACATCAAGCCGCCGAAGCTAAGGGCTGCAAGGATCGTTGCGAGTGTTCCGCCGATGTAGTCGCCAAACTGGCCCCAGTGGGCGGGGTCGTCGCTCCACAGGTGATTGTGAAAGTTCCCAATCCACGGTAGGGCAGTTACAAGAGTGGCAAGCACAAGGACGCCAAGTCCCGCCCATATCCAAGTACGTTTGCTTTCCATTCCATCAATCCTTAACAAGCGGATAACAGGGCGCCTATTCCCTGAGAACGTGGCTGATGGTAGCCCGTGGCCTGCATGGAATCACAGTGTTTCCAAGCCCTGTACATATGGATTGCCCAGCCAACGCACTTTTCTACGCCTGATTTTCAGAACAGCTCCCATAAGTACAAATGGATTCAGATTCTCAGAAAACAGTGTTGCTCAAAATTTAACCAGCCGTAGGCGGCCTGCATGACAGCGGCAGAAGCGGGGAAGTTGGTTACTTTTCAATCATTACGCATTGCTGATGGTCGTCAGCATATTGTAAAATTAGCCCTAAGCCATGTTGTAAAGGGAGTTACCGTAATGAACGTTGTTGCCTACTACCGCGTATCCACTCGCTCGCAAGGTGAATCCGGGCTGGGTCTGGAAGCCCAACAGGATTACATCCGCTTTGCTGCTGGCCAGCAGGGATGGAACGTGGTGGCGGAATACACCGACAGCGGGGTATCTGGTTCCGTGCATCCATTGGACCGCCCAGAAGCTTCCAAGGCGTTTACACATGGCCTGCCTGTGGTCGTGGCCAAGCTCGACAGACTTTCGCGTGACGTTGAACACATCGCCGGTTTGATGAAGCGCAGCAAGTTCATGGTTGCCACCATGCCCAAAGCGGACACGATGCAACTCCATCTGTACGCAATGCTGGCGGAACAAGAACGTACGTTCATTAGTCAGCGTACAAAGGATGGGTTAGCCAGCCTCCAACAACGGGCCGATAAAGGCGACGAAGCCGCACAGGCCAAGATTGCCAATCGGGACAATGGTAGGAAGGCCGCTAACGTCGCACAGTCCTATAAGGCTGCCCAAGCTGCTAACCGTGCCAAGGCTGATAACAAGGCATTGGCGTATGACAGCCACATCAAGGCGGCAATGTTCGAAGGTGTGAAAACGCTATCTGCCTTGGCTGGCTGGATGAATGCCAAGGCGATTGCTAGTCCGCGTGGCGAGGTAGGGAAGTGGCAAGCTGTTCAGGTTCAGCGCCTGCTGTCCCGCTTGGAAATCAAGTTTCCGTAAGCGTCAGACGCCTCAACGTCTGGATATTTCCATAAAAGGGCAGCTTGAGTAGACCCCCTGTGCGATGTGTTGAGAGCCTACGAGAGAGCGCAGTCATTTTGGAAAAGGCTGGTGATACTTTGCCGGGCTGAAATTCTCCCGCCAGAAAAGGGGGCAAAAATTTTGGCGGGAAATTGGTTTTTTCGATTTTGAAAAAGGGGCGTGGGAAAAATTCCCCCGCTTGTCACCTGCACTCCCGAACGTATACAGCCGGCCTATGCTGGAGTTGTCCCAGAAGAGGACGAATGACCACTCGATTAAGGTCGTCACGGGGAATTCATCCTCCCCTGAAATGAATGCTCGCAAACCGTGACGGCCTCTTTTTCTGCCGTTTATCACTGCCACGCTTGCTCAGGCGCACAGGGCGTAGTCTGAAAGTATCCCACCAAGAGGACTGAAAGCCATCGCACGCCCCCTCCCCATCGGGCACATGGAACGCGGTGGCTTTCCTGTTTGGGCGAATGCTAGGGGAGCGTCATCGCCAGATACAGGGTGAAACACCCCGCAGCGGCAACCGTTGCAAGCACAAGACCATTCACCAGCTTCACGGTTCTTTCTTCATCTGAATTGCCGGTGTAGCTAACCGCAGCAATCAACCCCATGTGCATCAACCAGATGGCGGCAGCTATCCCAGCCAGTACGTATTCCCTTTCCACGACTCACCACGCTCCTTGTTTTCGGCAAGCGTAGATTATTGGTCGAGACACGGGGGCGGGGGACAGGATTTTCCAACTTGGAAACTGGGCTTATGACTGTATAACCTGAGCTACGGCAGTCCCTACAGCTACAACAATTGCGATGGTAGAAAGCCATGTGGAGATTTTGAACTTACTGTCTTCTTCTTGCATACCAGCAAGCACCGACGCAAGAAGTGGGAAATTGACGCATTTTTGGTCGTTCCCAGCCTGTAACAAGAAGAACGCTACTCTGGAGTCATCGTCTCGGCGGTAGCCGTACTTTTGCTCCATGTGGTAGTAGAGACGCCCGAAGATTATGTCCCCATCAGTATCGAGTTCGTCGGCAATCATCTGGCAGTCAATTGGCACGAAGATTTTCGTTTTTCTTCCGTTCTCTACTTCCGTGGAAAAGTTTTTATATTCTTCGTAATACAGCTTGTAAATTTTACTCAGAATTTTGATATCGGAAGGGGCTTTCATGCTGCGGCATCCTGCGTGCTGATTCACTTCTGGCGTTTGAGCTTTTCCAATTTGGAAGCGTCCACGTCAACTGAACGCCATCAAGATTTTTTGGAGCGGTTGCAGCCATTCCTCCCGGAAGAAGTACAGAAAGGCAATGCCACCAATTAGCAGGATGAGCGTCAATCGAGCCTGAAGGGCATCTTCTTTTGCCGCAGCCACCTTATCTACCTTGGAATGGTTGGGCACTTCGCCCCACGCCTCCTTGCCCGAACTAGTCCAAGCACCTAACGGTGTAGTCCCTCTGCCGTAGACGGGGGCTCCACAGTTCGGGCAGGAAGTCGCAAGCGAGCTGATTTCGCGCTTGCAGTCGCCGCATTCAATCAACGCCATTTCGCTCCCTCGATGGTGGTGTGATCTCAGTGTGCCAGCCAACCACAGAGGGCAGCAACAGCGAACACAAGGAAAGCAGTGCAGCAGCGGCCCCATGGCAGAGTCACAGAGCGCGAGGATTTACGTACAACGGCTACGTAAAACTGTAAAAAAAGCCCCGGAACTCGTTGAGTTACGGAGCTTTTCTATATATAGCGAGAGGATATGAATTTGAATCTTTATTTAAAATTACCAGCCCTGCACAAATTCTTGCAACTCAGGAAATTATAAAGAACAACAAATCCAAACTTTTACTACCACCTCTATTATTCCTACGTCAATCAGAGGTCTGAGTCAATGATATCGCTTAGCACCTCATCCATTCCGTAAGCCTTCTCTTTCAGAATTGAATAAAGTTCTCTAAAAGAATCAATAGCCTCTTTATCTGCCAAATCCCTTGTATTGTAACTAACTCTTTTCGTAAACCTATCCCATTCATCCTCATCAAGTACCGCAATATGATTTAGGTCTTGATCTCCCGGATAAAAATGCAAGTAGTACGCACCACCATTACCGATAAGCATAGACCACTTATGCTTGCCATCGTATATAAAAAAATACTCCGAATCAGTATAACCACCAACAACATCGGTTATGCGACTAGAATTAGAAATCATCACATTAATAGCTTGAATGATTTTACTCATCAACTTTTCCCTACCAAGCTGTCGATGTTAGCTGCGTTAACATTTCGCAGCCTTTCCCTTAATTCGCTCACTACGCGTCTTTTGTATGCATCTGTGCTGAATTTCGGGCCCGCGCCAAATTTTTCCATCTTGTTAACCACAGACGAAAGATGCTGCTCTAATCGTTCATTCCCGCTTATTTGGCCGATTATGTCATGCATAATGCTTTCAATTTCTGATTTTTGATCTGAATCAGAAGGATTCAAATCATTCAACTTCTCCAGCTTCTCTTTTATCTCTGAAAGAGAAAGTTGATAGGTATAGTTGAGAAGCAAAGAAAAAACAGAAGAAACCTGCTCACGCTTTGCAACAAAAAGATAAACAGCAACACCGGAAGCTGCAATCGTAAATAAATCTGAGAAAAATGACACCACGGAGATCAATTTATCCAATTCAACCAGTCCTTTGCCATTTCATTTCCTTTAACGGCATACCATCGCCTCGTCACCTATTTTTTAATCGCTATCCCGCGTATTGATTTGGCAAGCATGATCGCACCCAACGCCATTAGTTGGCCACTATACAACGAATAGGTCGAATACCAAATTCTCAAATGAATAAGATGAGGACGACAGCAAGCCGTAGAGCCAACGAGAAGGAGGCGTTACAGAAGAGATGCTTGGAGGGAAAGGAATCAGTCGACTAGAATGCCCAGCACAGTGCACCACTTAGGTGTACCTAAACGCTGTTCCACTCTTCGATTTTTGGCGAGAAAAGTCCTTTAGAATTAAGGACTTAGGAATTGGAGGTGACCCCACCAGCCACACCCCGGCACACGATTTCACCGCTGCGGCTGCTCCCTTCCGGGCCTGACCGGGTTCACGGCTGATCGTTGCGGGGGGACCGGCAGGGCCACCATCACGCAGCTCGCCAGATCGGCGAGCCGCGCCATTGTACCGGCTCTTCGCCAACTTACAACCGGTAAAACCGGTTTCCTTACAAGCACTTGCGAATCAGACCCGGAAGCGTCCCACCAACTGGGCCAGGCCACTGGACAGCTCGGACAGGTGCTGGCTGGCCTGGGTGCTCTGCTCGGAGGTCTGCGCCGCCTCGTTGGAGAGATCGCGGATATCGGTGATATTGCGGGCGATCTCCTCGGTCACGCTGCTCTGCTCCTCGCAGGCGGTGGCGATCTGCGCGGCCATGTCGTTGATCCGCTGTACCGAGTCGCCGGTATCGGACAACGCCTGGTCGACGCCCGCCGCCCGCTCCACGCTGTCCCGCGCCTTCAGGCTGCCCGAGCGCATGGCCTGCACGGCATCCTGCACGCCGACCTGCAGGCGCTCGATCATCAGCTGGATGTCCTTGGTGGAATCCTGGGTTCGCGCCGCCAGGGCACGGACCTCGTCGGCCACCACGGCAAAACCGCGACCCTGCTCGCCCGCCCGCGCCGCCTCGATGGCAGCGTTCAGCGCCAGCAGGTTGGTCTGGTCGGCAATCCCCTTGATTACCGCCAGCACGGCGCCGATGTTGGCGGTTTCCTGCTCCAGGGTGCCGATGGTGGCGGACGCGCTGTCCACTTCCACCGCCAGCTGGCGAATGGCGGCGATGGTCGCACCCACTACCTGGGCGCCCTCGCGGGACTGTTCCTCGGCGAAGCGCGCCGCATCCGCCGCGCTCTGGGCATTGCGCGCCACCTCGTGCACGGCCGCGCTCATTTCGGTGGCGGCGGTGCTCACCTGATCCACCGCGGCGTGTTCGCTGCTGATCAAGCGGTCGTTGGCGGCAGCCAGGCCGGCCAGGCTGCGCGCCGAATCGGCTACCTCACCCGTCACCCGGCTGACTTCGCGGATCAACGGTTGCAGCTTGTCGAGGAAGCGGTTGAAGGCGTGGCTGAGCTTGCCCAGCTCATCCCGCGACAGGACTTCCAGGCGCACCCGCAGGTCGCCGTCGCCATCGGCAATCTGCTCGATGCGCTCCAGCAGGCTATGCAGCGGGCGGGTCACCAGGGCCGGGAAGCCGACCACCAGCAGCAGGCACAGCGCCAGGCCGATGCCGATGGCCAGGCCCTGCTGCCAGGCGCGGGCATCGCCAAGGGCGATGGCACCCTGCCCTTCTGCGTTGGCGGCCTGGTCTTCGAGCTCGCCGAGCTTGTCGATGGCATCGCGCATGGCCTCGAACTGGCGCTCGCTGCCACCGAAGCTTAGTGCGCTCGCCGCATTGGGGTCCTGGGTGGAGAGCTGCACCACTTGCTGGGACGTAGCCTTCCACTGGGCGAAACCGCGATCGAACTGCGCCACCAACTGCTTCGCCTCCGCGCTGACATCCATGGCGGCGTACTGGTGCACGCGGTCATAGGCCTGCTGCAGGTTTTCCCCATGGCTGTCCTTGAGCGCCTGGGCATGCTCGCCGGCCGCCTCGTCCAGCAGGCTGCGCTCGGCGATGAAGGCCTGGTAGAGGTCGCGATCGGCGTTGAGCAGCAGGCTGATGGCGGGCAGGTAGCGATTGGTGAGCTGCTTGCTGGAGTCGGCGACCTGGGCGATGCCCTGCATGCCGAGGCCACCCACCAGCACCATCAACAGCGCGAGCATCAGGATGGGCAAGGCGATTTTCCAGCGGAAGCCCAGATCGGCGAAGGCACGTAGCATGGCGACTCTCCTTATCGCGTGGCATCACAAGGCCAAGCGTAGTCGTTCGAAGGAATTCAGGGTCGGCGACAACGGTGTGACCGCCAGCCTTGATAGACGACCATTTCTCGCTTCCAGTGACGACCTGTCGTCGGCTGCCACGGCCCGATGGAAGGTTGCGTCAAATCGACGCAAAGATCGCCCTCGCTCACGGGCCACGCAGCCCTTTTGTGCTAGCTTCCCCCGGTCGCCATCGCGGCAAGCCTGCGCCGCACTTCCGGACGCGCCGCTTGTCACATCAGGGCCGGCGCAACCGGCAAGGCCACAAGCCAGACACTCATTGAATGGAGCTACACCACCATGGCACTCACCAAAGACCAGCTGATCTCCGACATCGCCGAAGCTACCGACACCACCAAGGCCGCTGTGCGCGCGGTACTCGAACAGCTCGGCGAGATCGTCAGCGACTCCCTGGAGAACAGCGATGAGATCACTCTGCCGGGCATCGGCAAACTGAAGGTGGGCGACCGCCCCGCTCGCACCGGCCGCAACCCGCAGACCGGCAAGGCCATCGAGATCGCCGCGAAGAAAGTCGTCAAGTTCGTCCCTGCCAAGGCCCTGACCGACGCCGTGAACAAGTAACACCGCAGGACGGGGTCGGAGGCCGACTGGCCACACCCCAATGAAAAAGGCCGGGCATATGCCCGGCCTTTTTCGTTCATGCTTCAGAGCGCCACGCCCAACCCCTTGAGCTCGACGAGAAACGCCTCTTCGTCCAGCACGCGGACGCCCAGCTCATTGGCCTTGGCGAGCTTGGAGCCCGCCCCGGGCCCGGCCACCACGCAGTGGGTACGCGCCGATACCGAACCGGCGACCTTGGCACCGAGCGCCTCCAGCTTCTCCTTGGCGACGTCGCGGCTCATCAGTTCGAGGGTGCCGGTGAGCACCCAGGTCTGCCCGGCCAGGGGCAGCCCTTCAATGGTCTTCTTCTCGCTCTCCCAGTGCATGCCGAATTCACGCAGCTGCGCTTCGATCAGCGCCGCGCGCTGGGCATTGGCCGGGTTGTCGAAGAAATCGCGCAGCGACTTCGCTGCCTTCTCGTTGAGCCGCTCGACCTGGCGCAGGTCGAGCCAGTCGGCCTTGATGATGCCTTCGAGGGTGCCGAACTTCGCCGCCAGCTTCTCGGCGCCGGTGGCGGCGATGAAGGGGATGTTCAGCTTGTCGATGAAACCCGGCAGCGTCGCACAGGCAGCGAACTCGGGGTTGAGGTCTCCCTCCTCCTGCAAGCTCAGGCCTCGGGCCAGCAGGGCTTCGATCACCTGTTGGTTGTGCTCGTCGGCGAAGAAGTTGTGGATCTCCGACGCCACTTCCAGGCCCACGTCAGGCAGGTAGGTCAGCACCTCGGGCAGCGCCTTGCGGATGCGCGCCAGGGAGCCCAGGGCGCGGGCCAGCACCTTGGCGGTCTCCTCGCCCACATCGGGAATGCCCAGGGCATAGATGAAGCGCGCCAGGGTCGGCTTGCTGCTGTCCTTGATGGCGTTGATCAGGTTGCGGGTGGACAGGTCGGCGAAACCCTCCAGCGCCACCACCTGGTCATAGGCCAGGGTGAACAGGTCGGCCGGCGAGGCGACCAGGCCGGTGTCCACCAGTTGCTCGACGATCTTGTCGCCCAGGCCTTCGATGTCCAGGGCACGGCGCGAGGCGAAGTGGATGATCGCCTGCTTCAACTGGGCGGCGCAGGCCAGGCGACCGACGCAACGGTATACCGAACCCTCGCTGGTGGTGGCCTTGCCCTTGCTGCGCTTGACCAGTTGGGTGCGCTCCACCGCCGAGCCGCACACCGGGCACTGCTCGGGGATGTGCACAGGCCGGGCATCGGCCGGGCGACGCTCGGCAACCACTTGCATGACCTGGGGAATCACATCGCCGGCGCGACGGATGATTACCGTGTCGCCGATCATCAGGCCCAGGCGCGCCACTTCATCCATGTTGTGCAGGGTGGCGTTGGCCACGGTCACGCCGGCCACCTTCACCGGCTTGAGCCGCGCCACCGGGGTTACGGCGCCGGTACGGCCGACCTGGAATTCCACGTCCAGCAACTCGGTGAGCTCTTCCTGGGCCGGGAACTTGTGCGCCAACGCCCAGTGCGGGGTGCGCGCGCGGAAGCCCAGCTGCTGCTGGTCTTCGATGTTGTTGACCTTGAACACCACGCCATCGATGTCGTAGGGCAGGTCCATGCGCCGTTCGCCGATATCGCGGTAGTAGGCCAGGCACTGCTCCACGCCCTTGGCCAGCTTCAGCTCGCGGCTAATGGGCACGCCCCAGGCCTTGAGCTGCTGGAGCATGCCCACCTGGGTCGCGGGCAGTTCGCCGCTGACCTGGCCGACGCCATAGCAGCAGAACTCCAGGGGCCGGCTGGCGGTGATCTTCGGGTCCAGCTGGCGCAGGCTGCCGGCGGCGGCGTTGCGCGGGTTGGCAAAGGTCTTGCCGCCGCTTTCGGCCTGGCGCACGTTGAGTTCGTCGAAGCCGGCCTTGGGCATGTAGACCTCGCCGCGCACTTCGAGCAGCTCCGGCCAGCCCTCGCCCTGCAGCTTCAGCGGCACATTGCGGATGGTCCGTACGTTGCTGCTGATGTCTTCGCCGGTACTGCCATCGCCACGGGTGGCGCCGCGCACCAGTTGGCCGTTGCGGTACAGCAGGCTGACCGCCAGGCCATCGAGCTTGGGTTCGCAGCTGTACTCCACCTCGGCGCCGCCGCCAAACAGGTCGCCGGCCGAAAGACCGAGCCCGCCTTGCACGCTGCGGTCGAAGGCGCGCAGGTCCTCTTCCTCGAAGGCGTTGCCCAGGCTGAGCATGGGGACTTCGTGGCGGACCTCGCCAAACTCGCTGAGCGCCTCGCCGCCCACGCGCTGGGTCGGCGACTCCGGCGTCACCAGCTCCGGATGCTCGGCCTCCAGGGCCTGCAGCTCGCGGAACAGGCGGTCGTACTCGGCATCGGGCACGCTGGGCTCGTCCAGCACGTAGTAGCGATGGTTGTGCGCATCCAGCTCGGCACGCAGCGCGTGGATGCGATTGGCGGCGGTTTGGGCATCGGTCATGGTTCAGGCTCTTTCTCTTGAAACAAAAAGAGCAGCCGGGGCTGCTCTTTCGTTGACTGGCACTGGATCAGCGCTTCTGGGTCATGTGCTTGCGTTCGAACTCGACGATACGCTGGCGATAGTGCTCGATGGTCTGGGCGGTCATCACGCTGCGCTGGTCGTCCTTCAGCTCGCCGTTCAGCTCCTGGGACAACTTGCGGGCGGCGGCAACCATCACGTCGAAGGCCTGCTTCGGATGGCGCGGGCCCGGCAGGCCGAGGAAGAAGCTCACGGCGCGGGTGCTGAAATGGTCGATGTCGTCCAGGTCGAAGGTGCCCGGCTTGACGCCGTTGGCCATGGAGAACAGCACTTCGCCGTTGCCGGCCATGCTTTCGTGGCGATGGAAGATGTCCATGGCGCCGAAGCGCAGGCCGCTTTCCAGGATGTTCTGCAGCAGGGCCGGGCCTTTGAAGCCGGCTTCGTCGCGGGCGACCACGTTGATCACCAGGACTTCTTCCACCGGCACTTCCTGGGTCTGCAGCTGCGGCTGGGCCTTGCCGTTCTTCTTGCCTTCGTCAACCGGGTTGAGCAGGGTCGGCACCGGCTCGTCGAGGTTCAGGTCACCCTGGTGCGGCTCGCCGCGACGCTTGCTCGGATCGCGAGCACTCAGCGATGGCAGGTCGGCCTCGTCCAGGGAGGGTTCCTGGTGCGAGCGATCCTTGACCCGTGCCGGGCCAAGCAGATTCGGATCTTCTTCTTCGTCAGGGGCATTGGAGAAACTGCGATCCAGCCTGAACTTGAGTTTCCCCTTGCCGCCACTCATGCGGCGCCAGCCATCGAACAGAATGCCGGCGATTACGATGATGCCAATGACAATCAGCCACTCGCGCAGACCGATATCCATTTAGTCCTGTGTCCCCTAGTGAAAAATGCAAACGAACAATCGTGAAGAAAGGACATCCCGTCCCCTGAAACGTGGCGCCCAACTCCATGTTCTGAATGGCGTTTTCCACGTGCAACAAAATTGGGCATAAAGCTAGCACGACCAGCCCAGCAGAGAAACCTCTGATAGAGGCTTCGCACGCAGGCGATGCGAATTTGATCCACTTGCCGATCCGGAGTTCGCATCCACCGTCATGGCTAGGCTTCAACCATAGACATCGCCTCCTCCACGTCCACTGCCACCAGGCGCGAGCAACCGGGTTCGTGCATGGTCACACCCATCAGCTGGTCGGCCATCTCCATGGCGATCTTGTTGTGGGTGATATAGATGAACTGCACCTTCTCGGACATTTCTTTCACCAGTCGCGCATAACGGCCGACGTTGGCGTCATCCAGCGGCGCATCCACTTCGTCGAGCATGCAGAACGGCGCCGGATTGAGCTGGAAGATGGCGAATACCAGGGCCAGGGCGGTCAGCGCCTTCTCGCCACCGGACAGCAGGTGGATGGTGCTGTTCTTCTTGCCCGGCGGGCGGGCCATGATGGCCACGCCAGTGTCCAGCAGGTCTTCGCCGGTGAGTTCCAGGTAGGCATGCCCGCCACCGAAGACCTTGGGGAACAGCGCCTGCAGGCCGGCGTTGATCTGGTCGAAGGTCTCCTTGAAGCGGTTGCGGGTTTCCTTGTCGATCTTGCGGATGACGTTTTCCAGCGTTTCCAGGGCTTCCACCAGGTCGTCGTTCTGCGCATCCAGGTAGCGCTTGCGCTCGGACTGCTGCTGGTACTCGTCTATGGCCGCCAGGTTGATCGGGCCTAGGCGCTGGATACGCGCGGCGAGGCGCTCGAGTTCTTCCTCCCAGGCGCCCTCGCTGGCCTCGGTCGGCAGCGTGGCGAGCACGCCGTGCAGGTCGTAGCCATCCTCGTGCAGCTGGTCCTGCAGGGTCTTGCGACGCACCGTCAGGGCCTGCCACTCCATACGCTGCTGCTCCAGCTGGCCGCGCAGCAGTTGCGACTGCTGCTCGGCCTGGCTGCGGCGCTTCTCGGCGTCGCGCAGCTCGCGGTCGGCGTCCTCCAGGGCGAGGCGCGCCAGCTTGAGTTCCTCTTCCACGCCCAGGCGCTTGTCCAGCAGCTCCTCCAGCTTCAGGCGCAGCTCTTCCAGCGGCGCGGCGCCCTCCTCCAGGTTGAGATTGAGCTGCTCACGACGCTCTTTGAGGCGCTCGAACTGCAGGGCCAGGCGCTCCAGGGCCTGGCGGGTGGAATCGTGTTGCGCCCGCAGCGAGCCAACGCGCACGGCGAGCTGGTGGGCATGGTCCTTGTGCTGGCGGGCTTCCTGGCGGATACGGTCGAGGCGCTCGCGCAGGCCATCGCGCTCGGCCAGCAGCTTTTCGCGCTGCTCGGTGTCGCTGGCCATGGCGTCCAGGGCGTCCTGCAGGGTCAGGCGGGCCTCGCCCAGCTGTTCGTGCTCCAGGCTGCGCTGTTCGTCCAGCTCGCGCAGTTCCTCGTCCAGGCGACGACGGCGCAGAGCCAGCTGCTCGACCTTCGCCTGCTGAGCGGATAGACGCGCCTTGAGCTCGCCCAGGGTGCGGGATTCCTCTTGCAGCAGGCGGCGCTGCTGCTCGCGGGCTTCTTCCTGCTGGCGCTGGCCGTCGCGCAGTTGTTGCAGGCGCTCCTCCAGCAGCTCCAGGGCTGCTTCGCGCTCCTCGCGTTCAGCGTGCAGGCGCTCCAGCTCCTGGCCTCGGGCCAGCAGGCCGCTCTCGGCTTCACTGGCGCGCCGGACCCGCAGGAAATTGCGGCCGACCCAGTAACCATCGCGGCTGATCAGGCTCTCGCCCTCGCCCAGCGCAGCACGGCGCGCCAGGGCCTGTTCCAGGCTCTCCACCGGCAGGACCTTGGCCAGCCAGGGCGCCAGGTCCATCGGCGCCTCCACCTTGTCCAGCAGGCTGCCCGGCGCGCGAACGCCCGGGCGACCGGCACTGGCCAGGCGCAACTCGCCCTGGTCGAAGCCGGACAGGTCGAGACCGGCGAAATCGTCCAGCAGCACGGCCTGCAGGTCGGCGCCGAGCACGGTTTCCACCGCCAGCTCCCAGCCCTGCTCCACACGCAGGCCTTCGGCCAGGCGCGGGCGCTCGGCCAGCTGCTGCTCGCGCAGCCATTCGGCGGCACCCTTGCCGGGGTTCAGCGCGGCCTGTTGCAAGGCTTCCAGCGAGGCCAGGCGGCCATTCAGGCGCTGCAATTCGCCCTGAGCCTGCTGCTGGGCCTGACCGGCCTGCTGCAGCTCTTCGCGCAGGGTTTCCAGCTGTTCGACCAGCGCCAGCTCGGCGGCCTGGAGTTCCTCCTGGCGCATTTCGCCCACGGCCAGCTCTTCGAGCATGTCCTGGACGGCGGCGTCTTCCGGGTCGGCGGCCAGCTGGCTGTTCTCGTCATTGAGGCGACGCCCGCGCTCCATCAGGCGTTCCAGGCTCTGCTCCAGCTGCTGGATTCGCGACTGCTGCACTTCGGCCTGACGGCGCGGCTCGGCGCTGCGCTGGTTGAAGCCGTCCCACTGCTCCTGCCAGACCTGCATGCCGGAGTCGGCCTCCTCCAGCTGGGCGGAGGCTTCCTCGGCGGCGGCCGCGCTCATTTCCTGCTCGGGGCCGAGCATTTCCAACTCCTCGCCCAGGGTGGCGAGCAGGGTGCGGTCGTGCCCCAGGTGGGATTCGGTTTCCTGGCGAGCGTGCTCGGCTTCGCGCAGGTCGTCCTGCAACTGCCGCAGGCGCTGCTGGCCATGCTGGATGCTCTGTTCCACCCGGGCGATATCGCCGCCCACGGAATAGAAGCGGCCTTGCACCAGGTTGAAGCGCTCGGACAGTTCGTGGTGCCCGTCGCGCAGCCGTTCGATGCTGGCGTCGGCGTTGCGCTGCTCGGCCACCAGGGCCTCGAAGCTGACCTCCTGGTTGCCGATCACCGCTTCGCGCTGGCCGACCTGGTCATTCAGCGCCCGCCATTTCAGCGCGGCGAGCTGGGCCTTCAGCTGACGCTCCTCGGCCTTGTATTCCTGATACTTCTCGGCGGACTGGGCCTGGCGATGCAGGCGTTCCAGCTGACGCTCCAGCTCCTCGCGCAGGTCGGTCAGGCGCGCGAGGTTTTCCTGGGTACGGCGGATGCGGCTCTCGGTCTCGCGGCGGCGCTCCTTGTACTTGGAGATGCCGGCGGCTTCCTCGATGAAGTTGCGCAGGTCCTCGGGCTTGGCTTCGATCAGCTTGGAGATCATCCCCTGCTCGATGATCGAGTAGCTGCGCGGCCCCAGGCCCGTGCCGAGGAAGATGTCGGTGATATCCCGGCGTCGGCACTTGGTGCCGTTGAGGAAGTAGGTGTTCTGGCCATCGCGGCTGACGCGGCGTCGGATGGAAATCTCGGCGAAGGCGGCGTATTCGCCCACCAGGCTGTTGTCGGAGTTGTCGAAGATCAGCTCGATGCTGGCCTGGGCCACCGGCTTGCGGGTGTTGGAGCCATTGAAGATGACGTCGGTCATCGACTCGCCCCGGAGGTTCTTCGCCGAACTCTCGCCCATTACCCAGCGTACGGCGTCGATGATGTTCGACTTGCCGCAACCGTTGGGGCCGACCACGGCCGCCATGTTGCTGGGGAAGCTGACAGTGGTCGGGTCGACGAAGGACTTGAACCCGGCCAGCTTGATGCACTTCAGCCGCATTGGCGCGCTCCGCTCAACGTTCTGCCAGTGCCGCGAGCACCAGCTCGCAGTTCTGCTTGCCGTAATCGAGCAGCACTTCGCGGATGCGCACCGGGTCGCGGGCGATCACCGCCTGCAACAGGCCGTCGAACACCGCGCCGAGCTGGTGCATTTGGCCACGGCGGCGCTCAAGGGCGATGTAGTAGGTACGGGCGATGGCCGGCTGCAGGTTGTCCAGCGTCTGCTGCAGGTAGGGGTTGTCGGCGAAGGGATAGGCCGCCTGCATGATGGCGAAGCTGGAATCGACGAAGGCCAGGATGTCTTCGCGCTCGCGGGCTTCGGCCAGGCGCTGCTGGATGGCGCGGAAGGGCAGCAGGTCCTCCTCGCGACGCCAGTGCTCGGCCACGGCGTACCCCAAGAGGATGTACAGCTCCATCACCAGGGTGTAGAGGCTGCGCACGTGCTGCGGGGTCAGTTCGGAAACCTGGGCGCCACGGCGCGGCAGGATGGTGATCAGGTGGCGGCGCTCGAGGATCAGCAGCGCCTCGCGCACCGAGCCCCGGCTGACGTTCATGGCCTGGGTGACCTTCTGCTCCTGGATGCGCTCACGCTCTTTGAGCTCGCCACGAATGATGCGCTCGGCCAGATGATGGGCAATCTGCTCGGAGAGGCTGTCCGGTGCCTGGAACGTCATGTTTTTCCTTTGAACTGAGGGACATTGTGCGCAGCAACGGGAGCTTTCCCGCTCAACGGCTCCGGCGCTGACAGTACTACGGGTACGGGCAGTGGGTGCAAGAGCGGTTGGGGAATTTTCGGCTCCACCGCAGGACGCGGGCAGGTGGCGGAGTTTATCACAAGGCGGCGAGTGGCTCTTGTGGGGGCGAACTCATTCGCCAAGGGCTGCAAAGCAGCCCCCCCCGACACCGTCAGGGCAGACCTGCGGCCCGCTTCGCGAATGAATTCGCGCCCACAGGAAAAAAGCGCCCCCTACCTCCGCTTCCTACACTTAAGTCAGGTGGCACGAATCGCGCTTGAACCTTGAGGCAGAGCGGGCGCAGCGGGCTAATAACCGAAAGAGATGAAGAATTCCTGACTTTTGAGTCAATTATTTATTGACCGAAAAGTCAGACACCTCTAAATTTGCCCTCATACGAGCCCTCGTAAAAACAATAAAGTGCCTGGAGGTCGTCCTTGATCCAGTTTTTACTCAATCGGGAGCTGTGCACCGAGCATGCCCTCGATCCCAATGTCACGGTGCTCAACTACTTGCGTGAGCACGCGGGCAAACCCGGTACCAAAGAAGGCTGTGCCTCGGGCGATTGCGGTGCTTGCACCGTGGTGGTCGGCGAGCTGGAAGGGGACCGCATCCGCTACCGCACCCTCAACTCCTGCCTGACCTTCGTTTCCTCCCTGCATGGCAAGCAACTGATCACCGTGGAAGACCTCAAGCACCAGGGCCAACTGCATTCCGTGCAGCAGGCCATGGTGGATTGCCATGGCTCCCAGTGCGGCTTCTGCACCCCCGGTTTCGTCATGTCGCTGTTCGCCCTGCAGAAGAACAGCAACGGCTACGACAAGGGCCAGACCATGGAAGCCCTGGCCGGCAACCTGTGCCGCTGCACCGGCTACCGCCCGATCATCGACGCCGCCGAGCAGGCCTGCTGCCAGAAGCAGCCCGACCAGTTCGACGCCGCCGAAGCCCAGACCGTCGCCCAGCTGAAAGCCATTGCACCGCGTGAAACCGCCGAACTGAACAGCGGCGACAAGCGCTGCCTGGTACCGCTGACCGTGGCCGACCTGGCCGACTTCTATGTCTCCAACCCGCAGGCCCGCCTGCTGGCCGGCGGCACCGACCTGGCCCTGGAAGTCACCCAGTTCCACCGCGAGCTGCCGGTAATGATCTATGTCGGCCATATCGACGCCATGAAGCGCATCGAACAGAGCGCGGACTTCATCGAGATCGGCGCCGCCACCCCGCTGTCCGACTGCTACGAGAGCCTGGCCCAGGAGTACCCGGACTTCGGCGAGCTGCTGCACCGCTTCGCCTCCCTGCAGATCCGCAACCAGGGCACCCTGGGTGGCAACATCGGCAACGCCTCGCCCATTGGCGACGCCCCGCCGCTGCTGATCGCCCTGGGCGCCGAGATCGTCCTGCGCAAGGGCAACCAGACCCGCATCCTGCCGCTGGACGAGTACTTCCTCGATTACAAGGTCACCGCCCGCCAGGAATCCGAGTTCATCGAGAAGATCCGCGTGCCGCGTGCCCGCAAGAACCAGGCCTTCCGCGCCTACAAGGTCTCCAAGCGCCTGGACGACGACATTTCCGCCGTCTGCGCCGCCTTCAACCTGGTGATCGAGAATGGCGTGGTACGCAAGGCCCGCGTCGCCTTCGGCGGCATGGCCGGCATTCCCAAACGCGCCAGCGCCTGCGAGCAGGTCCTGGTCGGCTCCGCCTGGTACCCGGGCACCGTCGAACGCGCCTGCGAGGCCCTGGCCAAGGACTTCACCCCGCTTTCGGACTTCCGCGCCAGCAAGGAATACCGCCTGCTGACCGCGCAGAACCTGTTGCGCAAGTTCTTCCTCGAGCTGCAATCCCCAGAAGTCGAAACCCGGGTGACCGCGTATGTCTAACCACTTCCACCACAAGACCCAGGAAGAGCTCGCCGAACTGTTCCGCGCCGACATCACCACCGGCGTGGGCAAGAGCGTCAAGCACGAAAGCGCGCCCAAGCACGTCTCGGGTGAAGCGGTGTACGTCGACGACCGCCTGGAGTTCCCCAACCAGCTGCACGTTTACGCCCGCATGAGTGACCGCGCCCATGCGCGCATCACCCGCATCGATACCACGCCCTGCTACCAGTTCCCCGGCGTGGCCATCGCCATCACCGCCAAGGACGTTCCCGGCCAGCTGGACATCGGCCCGGTGGTGGCCGGTGACCCGCTGCTGGCCGACGGCAAGGTCGAGTACGTCGGCCAGGTGGTCCTGGCCGTTGGCGCCGACAGCCTGGAAACCGCGCGCAAGGCGGCCATGGCGGCGATAGTCGAATACGAGGACCTGGAGCCCGTGCTGGACGTGGTCGACGCCCTGCGCAAGAAACACTTCGTGCTGGACAGCCACCAGCACAAGCGCGGCGACTCCGGCAGCGCCCTGGCCAGCTCCAAGAACCGTCTGCAGGGCACCCTGCACATCGGCGGCCAGGAGCACTTCTACCTGGAAACCCAGATCTCCTCGGTGATGCCTACCGAGGACGGCGGCATGATCGTCTACACCTCCACCCAGAACGCCACCGAAGTACAGAAGCTGGTGGGCGAAGTGCTGGGTGTGCCGATGAACAAGATCGTCATCGACATGCGCCGCATGGGTGGCGGCTTCGGCGGCAAGGAAACCCAGGCGGCCGGCCCGGCCTGCCTCTGCGCGGTGATCGCGCACCTGACCCGCCGGCCCACCAAGATGCGCCTGCCGCGCATGGAAGACATGAGCATCACCGGCAAGCGCCACCCCTTCTACGTCGAATACGACGTGGGCTTCGACGACGACGGCCTGCTCAAGGGCATCGAGCTGGAGCTGGCGGGCAACTGCGGTTACTCGCCGGACCTCTCCGGCTCCATCGTCGATCGCGCGATGTTCCACTCGGACAACGCCTACTTCCTCGAAAACGCCACCATCAATGGTCATCGCTGCAAGACCAACACCGCGTCGAACACCGCCTACCGCGGCTTCGGCGGCCCCCAGGGCATGGTAGCGATCGAAGAGATCATGGACGCCATTTCCCGCCACCTGGGCAAGGACCCGCTGGAAGTCCGCAAGCTGAACTACTACGGCAAGGACGAGCGCAACGTCACCCACTACTACCAGCCCGTCGAACACAACATGCTCGCCGAGATGACCGAGGAGCTGGAGGCGAGCAGCGAGTACGCCAAGCGCCGCGAGGAAATCCGCGCGTTCAACGCCAGGAGCCCGGTGCTGAAGAAAGGCCTGGCGATGACCCCGGTGAAATTCGGCATCAGCTTCACCGCCACCTTCCTCAACCAGGCCGGCGCGCTGGTGCACATCTACACCGACGGCAGCATCCACCTGAACCATGGCGGCACCGAGATGGGCCAGGGCCTGAACACCAAGGTCGCCCAGGTGGTGGCCGAAGTCTTCCAGGTGGACATCGAGCGTATCCAGATCACCGCCACCAACACCGACAAGGTGCCCAACACCTCGCCGACCGCGGCCTCCAGCGGCACCGACCTGAACGGCAAGGCCGCGCAGAACGCCGCCGAGACCATCAAGGGCCGCCTGGTGGAGTTCCTCACCAATCACTTCAAGGTGACCAGCGAGGACGTGCAGTTCAAGAACGGCCAGGTGCGCGTGCGCGACCACTTCCTCTCTTTCGAGGAAATGATCCAGCTCGCCTACTTCAACCAGATCTCGCTTTCCAGCACCGGCTTCTACCGCACGCCGAAGATCTTCTACGACCGCGACAAGGCCGCCGGCCGCCCCTTCTACTACTTCGCCTACGGCATGGCCTGCGCCGAAGTGATAGTCGACACCCTGACCGGCGAGTACAAGATGCTGCGCACCGACATCCTGCATGACGTGGGTGCCTCGCTGAACCCGGCCATCGACATCGGCCAGGTGGAAGGCGCCTTCGTCCAGGGCATGGGCTGGCTGACCATGGAAGAGCTGGTGTGGAACGCCAAGGGCAAGCTGATGACCAGCGGACCGGCCAGCTACAAGATCCCGGCCATCGCCGACATGCCCATCGACCTGCGGGTGAAGCTGGTGGAGAACCGCAAGAACCCGGAGCAGACGGTGTTCCACTCCAAGGCCGTGGGCGAGCCGCCGTTCATGCTAGGCATCGCCGTCTGGTGCGCCATCAAGGACGCCGTGGCGAGCCTGGCGGACTACCGCGTGCAACCCGCGATCGACGCGCCCGCCACCCCCGAGCGCGTGCTCTGGGGCGTCGAGCAGATGCGCAAGCTGCAACAACCGGCCACGGCCAGCGCCCCGGCGCAGACCGAACCGGCATGACCCGCGCGAACCGGTCCCGCAGCCAGCTGCGGGCCGGTTCCGCTAACTGAAAAACGGTGCAGAACAATGACAACATCCACCGATCGACCGAAAACCGCGCAGCAGGGCGACGACGCCGTGCTGCTGGAAACCCTGCCAGCCCCGCTGCGTCCCAAGGACGACTGGCGGCTGTCACGGACCACCAGGCCACTGCGTAGCTGGAGATTGAGCAAATGAGCTGGATCAGCGCCCTCGCCGACCTGCAGCAACGCGGTGAACCCTGCGTGCTGGTGACCATCATCGAAGAGCGTGGCTCCACGCCGCGCAACGCCGGTTCGAAGATGGTGGTCACGGCCGAGCGGATCTTCGAGACCATCGGTGGTGGACACCTTGAGTTCAAGGCGATGGAAATCGCCCGGCAAATGCTCGAAGAGCGCACCCAGGACACCCGCCTGGAACGTTTCAGCCTGGGCGCCAGCCTCGGCCAATGCTGCGGCGGCGCCACCGTGCTGCTGTTCGAACCCATGGGTCAACCCCAGGCGCACATCGCCGTATTCGGCGCCGGCCATGTCGGCCGCGCCCTGATGCCGATCCTCGCCAGCCTGCCGTGCAAGGTGCGCTGGATCGACTCGCGGGAGAACGAATTCCCCGAGCAGATCCCGGCCGGCGTGGAAAAGGTGGTCAACGAAGAAGTGATCGACGAGATCGCCGGGATGCCCCGGGGCAGCTACTTCATCGTCATGACCCACAACCACCAGCTGGACCTGGAACTGACCGCCGAAATCCTCAAGCGCAACGACTTCGCCTACTTCGGCCTGATCGGCTCGAAGACCAAGCGCGTGAAGTTCGAGCATCGCCTGCGCGAGCGCGGCTTCGCCGCGGATACCGTGCAACGCATGCGCTGCCCCATGGGCATCAGCGAAGTCAAAGGCAAGCTGCCGGTGGAGATCGCCATCTCCATCGCCGGCGAGGTGGTCGCCACCTATAACGCCAGCTTCGGCAACGAAGTGAAGAAAGGAGAAACGGTGGCCAGACTGCTGCCCTCCTCCCGCCGCGAACAGGCCTGAACAACGCGTTCCCGGAACGAGGCAACGAGCAGTGCCGGGTGGGGGGAGCCGGTGACAGGGCGCCCCCCATTCCGGCCCCTTCCGGGAGCCAGAAGCCGCAACATCAATGAACGAGACTGATATGACCAGCCACGTAACCGCCTACCGCTCCGCCATCCTGCACAGCATCGCCGACCCCGCCCTGGTGGGCGTCGAGCAGTCCTATCAGTATTTCGAGGACGGCCTGCTGGTGGTGGAAGATGGGCGCATCAAGGCCCTGGGTGACGCCAAATCGCTGCTGCCGAGCCTGGATTCCGGCGTCAGGGTGCAGGAGTACCGCGACGCCCTGATCACCCCTGGGTTCATCGATACCCACATCCATTTCCCCCAGACCGGCATGATCGCCTCCTACGGCGAGCAGCTGCTGGACTGGCTGAACACCTACACCTTCCCCACCGAGCGGCAGTTCGCCGACAAGGCCCACGCCGCCGACGTCGCCGCGATCTTCCTCAAGGAACTGCTGCGCAACGGCACCACCACCGCCCTGGTGTTCGGCACCGTGCACAAGGAGTCGGTGGACGCCTTCTTCGAAGCGGCCCACGCCCTCGACCTGCGCATGATCGCCGGCAAGGTGCTGATGGACCGCAACGCCCCGGACTACCTCACCGACACCGCCGAATCCGGCTACGCCGACAGCAAGGAACTGATCGAACGCTGGCACGGCAAGGGCCGCCTGCACTACGCGGTGACCCCGCGCTTCGCCCCCACCAGCACCCCGGAACAGCTCGAGCTGGCGGGCAAGCTCTATGGCGAGTACCCGGGCCTGTACATGCACACCCACCTGTCCGAGAACCGCAAGGAAATCGAATGGGTCAAGGCGCTGTTCCCCGAGCGCACGGGCTACCTGGACGTCTACGACCACTTCAAGCTGATCGGCCAGCGTTCGGTCTTCGCCCACGGCGTGCACCTGTGCGACGAGGAGTGCAAACGCCTCGCGGAAACCGGCTCGGCGGTGGCCTTCTGCCCCACCTCCAACCTCTTCCTCGGCAGCGGCCTGTTCGACCTGGAGAAACTCGAGGCGCACGGCGTGCGCGTGGGCCTGGGCACCGACGTGGGTGCCGGCACCAGCTTCTCCCAGCTGCAATCCCTGAACGAGGCGTACAAGGTGATGCAGCTGCAGGGCAAGAAGCTCGACCCCTTCAAGTCCCTTTACCTCGCCACCCTGGGCGGCGCCCGCGCGCTCTACCTGGACGAGCGCATCGGCAACCTGCAGGTCGGCAAGGACGCGGACTTCGTGGTCCTCGACTACAAGGCCACGCCCTTGCTGGACTACCGCCTGCAGCAGGCCAGCACCCTCGCGGAGAAACTCTTCGCCCTGACAATCCTCGGCGACGACCGCACCGTGAAGGAAACCTTCGCCGCCGGCCGCAGCGTGCATCAGCGCGGTTGAACCGCAAGATGGATAGAGACCGTAGGATGGGTAGAGCGAAGCGAAACCCATCGCTTGCGCCGTCGGGTTGATGGGTTTCGCAGGCTCTACCCATCCTACGAGTTCCATCGCGCCCAGCCTCGCAAAACAAAAAGCCCCGCATTCGCGGGGCTTTTTTCATCCGAGCCGATCAGGCGCTGCGGGGCGTGCCGCGGCCGGGCTTCTTCTTGGTCTGCAACAGGTGCGAGAACACCGCGTGCAGGTCGTCCGAAGCGCCGCCTTCATCCAGGTTCAGCTTGTCGTCGATGTGGTCCATGTGATGCATCATCAGCATCACCGCGCGCTCGGCATCGCGGGACTCGATGGCGTCGATCAGGCGATTGTGCTCGTCGAAGGAACAGTGGGAGCGGCTTCCGCTCTCGTATTGGGCGATGATCAGCGAGGTCTGGGACACCAGGCTGCGCTGGAAGCTCACCAACGGCGCATTCTTCGCGGCCTCGGCCAGCTTCAGGTGGAACTCGCCGGACAGACGGATGCCCGCGCCTCGGTCGCCACGGGAGAAGCAGGCCTGCTCCTCGAGGACCATCTGCCGGAGTTCCTGCAGCTGCTCGGCGGTGGCGTGCTCGACCGCCAGCTCGGTGATGGCGCGCTCCACCAGACGGCGGGCGTAGAAGATCTGTCGGGCTTCCTCGACGCTGGGGCTGGCCACCACGGCGCCGCGATTGGGCCTCAGCAGCACCACGCCTTCATGGGCGAGGCGCGACAAGGCACGGCGGATGATGGTGCGGCTGACGCCGAAGATCTCGCCCAGGGCCTCCTCGCTCAGCTTGGTGCCGGGCGCCAGGCGCTGCTCGAGGATGGCATCGAAAATATGCGCATAGACGACGTCGTCCTGCGTGCCGCTGCGGGTGCTTTTGGCGGTGCGCGGCTGCTTCTTGAGTGGCTGCAACTGTTCGTTCATGAGGGCTCGCGTCAGTGGGGTCGGCGGTCTTCCTGGGCCCTTTTTGCCCTTCTCCGCCGCACGGAACGGGTAGCTCAGCGAGGGAAAACAGGTAAAAAGCAACGGATATTGTACACAATCATCCCATCTTGAACAGTTTCGCTGCAGCTCAATGCCCATTCCTGACCAGTTGAACAGGTTTCAAGTCGATTGGTTTTCGCCCGGTCCCAATAGAGGAAACAGGACCAAAGGCCGAATCTCCCTACATTTTTTTGGCATAAACACGGCTTTCTCTGCTCCATCAGGTGCTTTAGGCACCCCGCCTCGGTTTCCCCGCGACTTCCTGCAAAAAACTTAACTCATTGTTTTTAAACAAATTACCAGATGAAAATTTCTGAAAATTGTCTCGCCAAAAGCTGTCTTTATGGTCAGATTTTTCCGATTGGTGCGTTTTATCGAACATTTAAAACATTATTTGTTTTTTTTGTATACAAAGGCATAATCGCGCCGTGACTTCCTGACCCATAGGTCAAGTATTTGGGGAGTGCACCACTCACGCCATCCGCCTCAGTCAGTCCGGAGCCCACTCCAGGCCCTGGGTGAACAAAACAAAAGAGATGAGGAGTACCACGCTGTGGAAAGCATCAAACAACAAGAACAAGGAACGTACGCCGCAACACCGCCCGCCAAGGGCCTGCTGGAACGTCTCTTCAAGCTCAGCCTTCACGGCACCACCGTGAAAACCGAGCTGGCTGCAGGCCTGACCACCTTCATCACCATGGCCTACATCATTTTCGTCAACCCGAACATCATGGCCGATGCCGGGATCGATCATGGCGCGGCCTTCGTTGCCACCTGCCTTGCCGCCGCGTTCGGCTGCTTCCTCATGGGGCTCTACGCCAACTGGCCGGTGGGCCTCGCCCCAGGCATGGGCCTGAACGCCTTCTTCACCTACACCGTGGTCAACACCATGGGCTACAGCTGGCAGATCGCCCTCGGCGCGGTGTTCCTCTCCGGCGTGCTGTTCATGATCCTCACCTTCTCGCGCATCCGCGAATGGTTGCTCAACAGCATCCCCAGCAGCCTGCGCTTCGCCATGGGTGCGGGTGTCGGCCTGTTCCTCGGGCTGATCGGCCTGAAGACCGCCGGTATCGTGGTTGCCCACCCGGCCACCCTGGTGCACATCGGAGACCTGACCTCCCCCGGCCCGCTGCTGGCCGCCATCTGCTTCCTGATGATCGCGGTCCTCGAATACCGCCGCGTCTTCGGCGGCATCCTCATCAGTATCCTCACCGTGACCCTGGTCGGCGTGGGCCTGGGCATCGTCAAGTTCGGTGGCGTGTTCTCCATGCCGCCGAGCCTGGCCCCGACCTTCATGGCCATGGACATCACCGGCGCCTTCAACGTGACCATGGTCAGCGTGATCCTGGCCTTCCTCTTCGTGCACATGTTCGACACCGCGGGCACCCTGATGGGCGTGGCCCAGCGCGCCAACCTGGTCCAGGAAGACGGCCGCATCGAGAACCTCTCCCGGGCCATGAAGGCGGACAGCGCCTCCAGCGTCTTCGGGGGCGTGCTCGGCGTGCCGCCGGTGACCAGCTATGTGGAAAGCGCCGCAGGCGTGGCCGCCGGTGGCCGTACCGGCCTGACCGCGGTGACCGTGGGCGCGCTGTTCATCGCCGCGATGTTCTTCGCCCCGCTGGCCGGCATGATCCCCGCCTATGCCACCGCTGGCGCGCTGATCTACGTCGCCATGCTGATGATGGGCGGCATGGCCCACATCGACTGGAAGGAACACACCGAGACCATCCCGGCCATCGTCACCGTGATCATGATGCCGCTGACCTTCTCGGTCGCCGACGGCATCGCCCTGGGCTTCGTGACCTACGTGGCGATGAAGGCCTTTACCGGCAAGTACAAGGAAGTGTCGGTAAGCCTTTACGCACTCTGCGCGATCTTCGTGGCCAAGTTCATCTTCCTCTGATCCCATCCCCGCTCCACCAGGGCCCTGCCGCTATGCGGCGGGGCCTTTTCGTTTTTGGGGTTTCGCGGAAAGACTGGGAGATAGTGTTCATGCCGGAGTGGCGATGCGTTGCAAGGAACGGGCCTGGCGTTCTCTTTCAGCTCATTGCCGAGTGCGCTGAGGAGTTCTGTTTCGCCCCCCCCGTGCGACTTCCTTTGGCAGTCGTCGGAATGCCGCACCACCCAAAGGAAGCAAAAGGCTTGCCCCGACATCCGGGTTTGGCTACGCCAAACTCCCCTCCTGAAGGGGCGGTTTGCGCGGCGTCATCTTCTCTGTTTCGTTTCAGGCCAGTTTGGGCATCAGCCCGTAGGATGGGTTGAGCTTGCGATACCCATCAGCTCTGCCCGCATGGGGGATCGCTTCGCCCAGCGGAACGCCACCCACCCTACCCTACGCGGCTCCCAAAGCTACTCGCCCGGGAAGGCGAAACAGAAACCCGCAGCCCACTCGGCATTGAGCCAGGCTTCCAACCCCCCACCCCAGCTAGCCACTTTCCCGCAGGCATAAAAAAGGCCCGCAGTGTGAACGGGCCATAAGGACTCAGTGAGTCGAGGGTAACGAGAATCGGAAAACTAGCTGCCGCGATAGGTGGAATAGCTGTAGGGAGAGATCAACAGCGGCACGTGGTAGTGGTCCTGCTCGGCGGAGATGCCGAAGCGCAGCACCACCACATCGAGGAAAGCCGGCGCGGGCAGCGCGACGCCACGGGCGCGGTAGTAATCGCCGGCGTGGAAATGGATCTGGTAGACGCCGCTCTGGTAGTCGGCGCCTTGCAGCAACGGCGCGTCGCAGCGGCCGTCATCGTTGGTGGTGGCGGTGGCGACCAGCTCCAGGCCCGCGCCTTCCACGCGGTAGAGCTCGATCTTGATGTCACGGCCAGGGCAGCCGTGGGCGGCATCCAGTACATGCGTGGTCAAACGTCCCATTGCTCGCTGGGCGCCCGCCGGGCCGTTGTACTGGCCGCGTTCGGAACGCCACACCTCCTCTGCTTGTTCATATTGGTGCGTGGTAGGGCCTGGGCCCCGGTATGGAGCGCAGAATAACATGCGACCGGAAGAATGTAAGACATAAACACTAGAAATTGTACACAATATGCAGGACGCATTCGTCGACGATGGCCAGAAGCCAGGCCTGACGCTGATTTGTACACCAGCCTGCCACCGGGCCTTCCGTGGTTTTTACTTGACCGAATGGGCAGATTTCTTGCTTGGCCGCGTAATGATGATCCAGGCAATTTTTTGATTTACAAAGTGCACGACGTTTTGTATACAATTGCCCCATCCCCGGTCGCGCACCATCTCCCAGGCTGTCGCAGATCGCCCAACACACAAGAAGGAAGACTGCAGTGAGCGCTGAGTACCCACGCGACCTGATCGGTTACGGCAACAACCCTCCCCATCCGCACTGGCCGGATGATTCCCGCATCGCCCTGTCGTTCGTCCTCAACTACGAGGAAGGCGGCGAGCGCAGCGTGCTCCATGGCGACAAGGAGTCCGAAGCCTTCCTCTCCGAGATGGTCGCCGCCCAGCCCCTGCAGGGCGTGCGCAACATGAGCATGGAATCCCTTTACGAATATGGCAGCCGCGTCGGCGTATGGCGCCTGCTGAACCTGTTCAAGAAGCACGATATCCCGATGACCATCTTCGCCGTGGCCATGGCCGCCCAGCGTCATCCGGACGTGATCCGCGCCATGGTCGAGGCCGGCCACGAGATCTGCAGCCACGGCTACCGCTGGATCGACTACCAGTACATGGACGAGGCCCAGGAACGCGAGCACATGCTCGAAGCCATCCGCATCCTCACCGAACTGACCGGCGAGCGCCCGGTGGGCTGGTACACCGGCCGCACCAGCCCCAACACCCGGCGCCTGGTGATGGAGGAAGGCGGCTTCCTCTACGATTCCGACACCTACGACGACGACCTGCCCTACTGGGAGCCCAACAACTACACCGCCAAGCCGCACCTGGTGATCCCCTACACCCTGGACACCAACGACATGCGCTTCACCCAGGTGCAGGGCTTCAACAAGGGCGACGACTTCTTCGAATACCTCAAGGACGCCTTCGACGTGCTCTATGCAGAAGGTGCCGCCGGCGCCCCGAAGATGCTGTCCATCGGCATGCACTGCCGCCTGCTCGGCCGCCCGGCACGCCTGGCTTCCCTGGCACGCTTCCTCGACTACGTGAAGGGCCACGAGAAAGTCTGGTTCGCCCGCCGCGTCGACATCGCCCGCCACTGGCAAGCCACCCACCCCTTCAAAGAGCAAGCGAAATGAGCCGCTTCCAGACCCTGACCCCGTCCACCCTGTCCCGCGCGGCCTTCGTCGAGTCCTTCGCCGATATCTACGAACACTCGCCCTGGGTCGCCGAGAAAGCCTTCGACCTGGGCCAGGATGACGCCATCAACGAAATCGACGGCCTGCACCAGCGCATGGCCGACATCCTGCTCAGTGCCAGCCACGACGCCCAGCTGGCACTGATCAACGCTCACCCGGACCTGGCCGGCAAGGCAGCGGTACGTGGCGAGCTGACCGAAGCCAGCACCAACGAACAGTCCGGTGCCGGCATCCATGAGTGCACGGCTGAAGAGTTCGCGCGCTTCACGGAGCTGAACGACGCCTACAAGGCCAAGTTCGGGTTTCCCTTCATCATGGCGGTGAAAGGCAGCAACCGGCACCAGATCCTGGCGGCCTTCGAGGAGCGCATCCACAACGCCCCCGAAGCCGAGTTCACCCGGGCCCTGGCCGAGATCAACAAGATCGCGCTGTTCCGCCTGCAGCAGCTGTAAGCCGCAGGCACACCGCCGAATCGCAACGACCGAACGGCTAGCCCCGTCCATCGGCGCCCCACCGATCCGGAGCGCCAGGGGGGAGGATGGAACGACCACCTCCCCGCACGGCCCCTCCCCTCGCGGGACGGGAACCAGCAACGAACAAGTAGAACAGCCATGCGTACCCTGAAGATCGAGCCCCTGACCAAAGAAGCCTTCGCCCCCTTCGGAGATGTGATCGAAACCGACGGCAGCGAGTACTTCATGATCAACAACGGTTCCACCCGCCGTTACCACAAGCTCGCCACCGTCGAGACCGCCCAGCCGGACGACAAGGCGATCATCAGCATCTTCAGCGCCGAATCCCTCGAGATGCCCCTGCGCATCCGCATGCTGGAACGACATCCGCAGGGCAGCCAGGCTTTCATCCCGCTGCTCGGCAACCCCTTTCTGGTCGTGGTCGCGCCCGTTGGCGACGTACCTGTACCGGGCTTGGTCCGCGCCTTCATTTCCAATGGCAGGCAGGGCGTTAATTACCATCGCGGCGTCTGGCACCACCCGGTGCTGACGATCGAAAAGCGGGATGACTTCCTGGTGGTTGATCGCAGCGGTTCCGGCAACAACTGCGACGAACATTACTTCACCGAGGACGAGCAGCTGCTCCTCGCCCCCAACCACTAATAAGAGAAGCCCAACGATCGGCGTGCCGGTCGGCGGGAAAGAGGTAAGAAACTGTGGAAGCACATCTGACCGAATGGCTGAACCTGGGCATTCGCTGGGTTCACATGATCACCGGCATCGCCTGGATCGGCGCGTCCTTCTATTTCGTCTGGCTGGAAAACAACCTCAACCGCAGCAACCCGCGTGACGGGCTGTCGGGTGACCTCTGGGCCATCCACGGTGGCGGCATCTACCACCTGGAGAAATACAAGCTCGCCCCGCCGAAAATGCCGGACAACCTGCACTGGTTCAAATGGGAAGCCTATTTCACCTGGCTGTCGGGCGTCGCCCTGCTGACCGTGGTGTTCTACCTGAACCCGAGCCTGTACCTGATCGCCCCCGGCGTGGACATCTCCCCGGCCGCCGCGGTCGCCATCGGCATCGGCTCCCTGATCGCCGGCTGGTTCATCTACGACTTCCTCTGCGACTCGCCGCTGGGCAAGACGCCCGCCCTGCTCGGCCTGGTGCTGTTCGTGCTGGTGGTCGGCGCCGCCTGGGGCTTCACCCACGTGTTCAGCGGCCGTGGCTCCTACATCCATGTCGGCGCCCTGATCGGCACCATCATGGTCGGCAACGTGTTCCGCATCATCATGCCGGCCCAGCGCGCCCTGGTTAAGGCCATCGAAGAGAACCGCACCCCGGACCCGGTCCTGCCGGCCAAGGGCCTGCTGCGTTCGCGCCACAACAACTACTTCACCCTGCCGGTGCTGTTCATCATGATCAGCAACCACTTCCCGAGCACCTACGGCAGCCAGTACAACTGGCTGATCCTGGCCGGGATCGCGGTGATCGCGGTACTGGTGCGCCACTACTTCAACACGCGCCACGACAGCAACAAGTACGCCTGGACCCTGCCGGCCGGCGCCCTCGGCATGATCTGCCTGGCGTTCGTCACCGCGCCGAACTACAAGGCCGCCGAACCCACCCTGGCAGTCGAACCCGCTCACCAGGAGCAGGCCGCCCCCGCCAGCACCGCTTCGTCAACCGCGCCGGCCACCAGCGAAAGCAAGCCTGCCGCCACCGAACCGGCCGCCGCCCCGGCGCAACCCGCCCAGGCCAGCGCCGCCGGCGGTTTCGACAAGGTCCACAGCGTGATCCAGGAACGCTGCACCGTCTGTCATTCCGCCAAGCCCACCAGCCCGCTGTTCACCGCGGCGCCGGGCGGCGTGATGCTCGACACCCCGCAGCAGATCCAGATGCTCGCACCCAAGATCCAGGCCCAGGCCGTCGCCAGCCAGATCATGCCGCTGGGCAACATCACCCAGATGACCCAGGAAGAGCGTGACCTGATCGGCCGCTGGATCGCCCAGGGCGCGAAGACCAACTGAGCATCGGCGAGGGCCCAGCACCCGCTGCCCCTCGCGCACGCCCACGGCGGACGGTGCCCCCAAGCACCGTCCGCGTTCAAGCCTGCCACCAGGTGGGCTTTTTTTTCATCCAGGCATTACCCGGTCGAGTGTCCCGACCCGACCCGCAACATGAATACCCGGCAGGCCGCGCCCACGAGGTGCGGCATTGCCAAGCGACTTACAAGAACAAAAGCGCCCGAGGTGTTGCATGACCACTCCGACAGAGCGGACTACCGCCCTTTCGCCCGCTGACCAGCGCCTGCCCCTGATGCAATTGCTCCTGGTCGGTTTCCAGCATGTCCTGTTGATGTACGGCGGCGCCGTTGCCGTCCCCCTGATCGTCGGCCAGGCCGCCGGTCTCTCCCGTGAAGAAATCGCCTTCCTGATCAACGCCGACCTGCTGGTGGCCGGTATCGCCACCATCGTGCAGTCCATCGGCATCGGCCCGGTGGGCATCCGCATGCCAGTGATGATGGGTGCCAGTTTCGCCGCCGTGGGCAGCATGGTGGTGATGGCCGGAATGCCCGGCGTCGGCATCCAGGGAATCTTCGGCGCCACCATCGCCGCCGGCTTCTTCGGCCTGCTGATCGCCCCCTTCATGTCGCGCGTCGTGCGCTTCTTCCCGCCTCTGGTGACCGGTACGGTGATCACCTCCATCGGCCTCACCCTGTTCCCGGTCGCGGTGAACTGGGCCGGCGGCGGCAACGGCGCGACCCACTTCGGCGCCCTGGAGTACCTGTCCATCGCCGCACTGGTACTGGGCACCATTCTCCTGGTGAACCGTTTCCTCAAGGGTTTCTGGGTGAACGTCTCGGTGCTGCTCGGCATGGCCCTGGGCTACCTGCTGGCGGGCGCCAGCGGCATGGTCGACCTCACCGGGCTGGATGAGACGCCCTGGTTCCAGCTGGTCGAACCCATGCACTTCGGCATGCCCAGGTTCGAGCTGGCCTCGGTGCTGTCCATGTGCCTGGTGGTGGTGATCATCTTCGTCGAGTCCACCGGCATGTTCCTCGCCCTGGGCAAGATCACCGGCCGCGAGATCTGCCCCAACGCCCTGCGCCGCGGCCTGATGTGCGACGCCGGCGCGTCCTTCCTGGCGGGCTTCTTCAACACCTTCACCCACTCGTCCTTCGCCCAGAACATCGGCCTGGTGCAGATGACCGGCGTGCGCAGCCGTTACGTGACGGTCGCGGCGGGAAGCCTGCTGATCATCCTCAGCCTGCTGCCGAAGGCGGCCTTCCTGGTGGCCTCCATTCCGCCGGCGGTACTGGGTGGCGCGGGAATCGCCATGTTCGGCATGGTGACCGCCACCGGCATCAAGATCCTCCATGAAGCGGACATCACCGATCGCAGCAACCAGTTGCTGGTGGCGGTGAGCATCGGCATGGGCATGGCGCCGGTGGTACGGCCCGATCTCTTCGCCCAACTGCCCCACTGGATGGAGCCGATCACCCACAGCGGTATCGCCATGGCCACGGTCAGCGCCCTGACTCTCAACCTGCTGTTCAACATCTTCGGCGAGAAGAACCGCAGCCAGCAGTGCACGGCGCATTGAATCGGCTCTGACCCGTTTTGCTCCCATCCGGCCCCGCCCAAGAGGCGCGATCGGAATTCCACAGCCCGCCTATCCGGCGGGCTCTTTTAAACCCGCCCCCAGGACGGCCGACTCCGCGCGCAGCCGTTCAGGTCGCGCTCATCCGGCTTTTTTTGCACAACAACAAGAAGGAGTACCTGATGCTTCGCCGCACCCACCTGGCGCTCGGCGCCGCTCTGATCACCCTCGGCACTTCGGCTTCCGCCGCCGAGGACGGCAAAATCTTCGAGTGGATGAACAACAGCGTCGGCTTCCGTTATGGCCAACAGTTCACCAACCCCAACAACCCGGACAAGTTCGCCAAGCGGATCTACAGCTTCACCCACGCCAACGGCTATCGCTACGGCAGCAACTTCTTCAACCTCGACGTGTTCCTCTCCGACAGTCGCGACCCGCGCAAGGGCACCGACAACGGCGGCAGCGAGGTCTACGCGGTCTACCGCCACCAGCTGTTCGCCTCGCGGGTATTCGACCAGCCCCTGGGCACCGGCCTGGTCAAGGACTACGCCTTCACCTTCGGCTTCGACGCCAACCGCAACAACAACCTGGCCTCGGCGAAGAAGCGCGCGCTGGTGTTCGGCCCGACCTTGAAGCTCAACGGCGCCGCCGTGCTCGATCTCAGCCTGATGTACTACCGCGAGCGGAACCACTCGGGCATTCCCAACGCCAAGCACCCGAACCACACCTTCGACGCCACCTACATGCTCAACCTGACGTGGCTCAAGCCCTTCCAGCTGGGCGACCACGACGCCAAGCTCCAGGGCTTCGTGAACTACGTCGGGGAAAAGGGCGAGGACTACTTCGACAAGGACACCGCGCCGGAAACCCTGATGCGCACCTCGCTGATGGTCGCCGCGATGCCGGGCGCCAAGCGCAAGCCGAACCTCTGGCTGGGGGTGGGCTACGAGTACTGGCACAACAAGTTCGGCGTCGACGGCGGCCGTGGCAGCCGCACCTCGACGCCGACGGTGAACCTGGAATTCACCTTCTGACTTCACTCGCAAGAACACTGTAGGGGCGAATTCATTCGCCAAGCAGGCCGGAGGCGTGCCCGTCATGCCGTGGCAATCGCGAATGAATTCGCTCCTACCTGACATGCACTACCTCCCCTTCTAGCCGTGGGGAGGGCGGTTTGCGCCCGCCCTCCCCCGGCCTTTTTCCGCTGGATCAGAAGTGCACCTTCACCAGCAGGCTGGCGGTGTTCTGGTTGGTGCCATCGAGGATCTCGTCGCCGAGGAAGCTGTCGTTGTCGATGCCGTACTTGTTGCGCCAGTAGTCGTACTCGAAACCGACATAGAGCTGTTTCTCACCCCAGCCCATGGCCTTGCCCAGGTCGTACTTCACCTGCGGGTTGAAGTGCAGGTTGGCGTGGTAGGTGCCACGACGGTTCTCGTCGTTGTCCACGACCCAGTCCATGAAGCCGTCGATGCGGATGTCGGAATTGCCCACCGGAATCGTGTAGCTCCACACCGGGGTGATCTGCCAGACGTTGTCGCCAGGGCGGCTGCCGTCGGTGCGGCGGTTGTAGAAGTTCAACTGGAAGAAGTCGAAGCCGGGGATCGCCAGGTCGAAGCCCGGGCCGATCAGGTAGGACTCCACGTCACCCTCGCCGAACTCGTAGGTCATGGCCAGCAGCACGTCGGTCACCGGGCCGAACTGGATCTTCTGGTCGAAGATCTTGCCAACCGACAGGCGCGGCTGGAACTCGCCGTAGTAGGTGTTGCTGCCCACCTGCGGGTCGTCGGCGCCGTTGAAGAAGGTCTTGTCCACGAAGAAGAAGGTATCGCCGTACTTCCAGCCGTTGGCGTGCTCGAAGGTGACGGTCTGCTGGATAGGCGGGTTGATCTTGTAGTTCTTGCCGTAGAGGTAGCTCAGGCTGTTGTCTTGCCAGAACAGCAGGTCACCGGCGCCGGCCTGCCCAGCCGCGAGCAGGCCGGTCGAGAGGGCGAGGCAGTGCGGCAGATACTTGGCTTTCATGGTTTTTCCTTGTTGTAGTGGGTTTCAGGTTTTTCCGTCTCGCGCCCACCGGCAACCCGCCCGGTATCGGGGCAGGTAACAGAAGGGCTCGGGAGTGGAGAGCGGTGCGCGCCAGGCCTCAGCCGGTCAGGCCAAGGCAGCTCTGACGGGCGGAACTGGACGGGCTGTCTTCAGCGTTGCGCTGTTCGGCTGCATCCAGGAGGCCCTGCAGGACCTCGACGAGAGAAATGGCTGTGGGTTGTGCAGTGGATACCGACGCGGCGGTCGGCGCCGGGTGGAGTCGGAACGTCTCGGGACGGGTCCCGGGGCTGTCGAATGAAGTCATGCTCAAAGCCTGCCTGTTGTTCTTGTAGGTCGTGGGCTCGCAGGGTGGCGTCATGCACCCCTTGCAGTTGCTTCGCCGGAAAAGCTGATCCAGCGGTCAGGATTTTCCGAATTATATACACCCTGTAAACAGCGGTAACAACACTTTCTTTCAGAATTGTGTACAAAGTTTCAGGACGATTCCTACGCACCCGTACCCGACGGCTCTGCCATGGGGTTCAGGGCCAGCACCGTCACTGCTGGGCCTTGGCCTTCTGCCGCTCGAGGAAATCGATCTTCCACTGCTCCATGCCCAGGTACTCGGAATCCAGGTTGGCCTCCACCCGGTAGCGCGCCTTCAGCGCCTCGACTTCCTGGCGATGTTCGGCGAGGAAGCGGTCGAAGCGGGCGATCAGCTCCGGGTGACGCAGGCTGGACAGGTTGAAGGTGCCACGGGTGTGCGGCAGGGACGGATCGAACACCAGGGCGCCGGGACGGGCGCGGATGTTGTCCAGGTAGTAGGTGGCGACCACCACGTTGTAGTAGGCGCCATCGGCCTCCTGCTTCAGCGCCTGCCTGACCATCCGTCCCAGGTCGTCGCTGCCCACCACTTGGGTCTGGCCGTCATCGATGCGCTCCTGGTAGGTCCAGGGCGTCCAGCCATCCACCACCGCCAGCCGTCGCAGCTGCTCGACGCCCTGCCCCAGGCGCTTGGGCGCCACCAGCACGCCGTCGACGTAGTTCACCACCGGCTGGCTGTAGACGATGTCCTTGCCCGCCTTGAGGTCGCCGGCCCAATTGGCGTTGTCCGGGTACTTGAAGTCGATGCCGCCGTCCAGCAACTGCCCGGTGAGCTGGTTGACCGGCAAGGGCCGGTACTGGATGTCCAGGCCGGCATCCCGGGCGAACAGGTCCAGCAGGTCGCGGGCGAAGCCCTGGTACTCCCCCTGCTCGCCGAGCCAGTAGTGGGGCTGGAAGGACTGCTTCTCCACGCCGACCACATAGCTCTGCGCCAGGGCGCCGTTTGCACACAGCAGGCCGGCAGCGAGCCAGCCGAAAACCCGAGGCTCCATGACCTCCTCCTTGTTCTGCGTTGGAACGGGGGGAACGGAGCGGGATCGCCCCGCTCCACTGACCACTTACTCGCCGGTGACCAGCTGGCGCGCCAGCTGGTTGTGGCGCTCCAGCACCCGTGGCAGGTCGATGGTCACCAGTTGGCCGTCGCGGACCACCACCTTGCCGTTGATCACGCTGGTGGAGACCTGGGTCGGGGTGCAGAAGACCAGCGCCGCCAGGGGGTCGTGGTGGGCGCCGGCATAGGCGATGTGGTTCAGGTCGAAGGCCACCAGGTCGGCGGCCATGCCCGGCTTGAGGGCACCGATATCGTTACGGTTGAGTACCTTGGCGCCGCCCAGGGTGGCGATCTCCAGGGCCTCGCGGGCGGTCATGGCGTCCGGACCGAAGCCGACCCGCTGCAGCAGCAGCGCCTGGCGCACTTCGCCGATCATGGTGGCTCCGTCGTTGGAGGCCGAGCCGTCCACCCCCAGCCCTACCGGTACCCCGGCATCGCGCATGCGCCGCACCGGGGCGATGCCCGAGGCCAGGCGCATGTTCGAGCAGGGACAGTGGGCGACGCCGGTGCCGGTACGGGCGAACAGCTCGATCCCGTGCTGGTCCAGTTGCACGCAGTGGGCGTGCCAGACGTCATGGCCGACCCAGCCCAGGTCTTCGGCATATTCGGCCGGGGTCATGCCGAACTTCTCTCGGCTGTAGGCGATATCGTTGACGTTCTCCGCCAGGTGCGTGTGCAAGGACACACCGTACTGGCGCGCCAGCACCGCCGCCTCGCGCATCAGGTCGCGGCTCACCGAGAACGGCGAGCACGGCGCCACCACCACCCGCAGCATCGAGCCATGGGACGCATCGTGGTAATCCTCGATCAGGCGCTGGGATTCCTTGAGGATGTCGGCCTCCTTCTCCACCACCGAATCCGGCGGCAGGCCACCCTGGCTACGGCCGACGCTCATGCTGCCGCGCGCGGCGTGGAAGCGCATGCCGATCTCGCCGGCGGCATGGATGCTGTCATCCAGCTTGCAGCCGTTGGGGTAGATGTAGAGATGGTCGCTGGAGGTGGTGCAGCCGGAAAGGATCAGCTCGGCCATGGCGGTCTGGGTGGAGACGCCGATCATTTCCGGCGTCAGCCGCGCCCAGATCGGGTAGAGGTTGGTCAGCCAGTTGAACAGCTCGCCGTCCTGGGCCGCCGGCACCACGCGGGTGAGGCTCTGGTACATGTGATGGTGGGTGTTGACCAGGCCGGGGATCACCACCTTGCCCTTCATGTCGATGACTTCGTCGGCGGTCTGCGGCAGCTCGCTGCTCGGGCCAACCTGGGTGATGCGGTTGTCCTCGATGAACAACCCGCCCTGACGGATTTCCCGGCGCTGGTCGTCCATGGTCACCAGCAGGTCGGCGTTCTTGATCAAGAGTGTCTTGGCCACGCGTCTTCTCCTACGCCCTCGGGGGCGCTCTTGTTTTCTGTTTGTGATCAGGTGGGGATCGGGGTGCTCGGGGACGCCATGGCAAGGCGCTTCATCGAAGACAGTAGGTCTCCTACGGCGAGATGAAGCAACGCGGCCAGGGCTAACCCGAGCGCCTCGATCAGCCGCCGGTCATGCTCATGAAGCGGACGACCTGAACTTGCTGGTCGGCCTCGAAATGGTGCCGCTCGGGCTTGAGCCGGAGGGCCTCGATCAGCGCCGCGCGCAATCGCTGGCTATCGCCGGGGTGACGACGGAGCAGCGCCTTGAGGTCCAGCGCGCCTTCGTGGCCGAGGCAGAGCACCAGCTTGCCTTCGGCGGTGACGCGCACGCGGTTGCAGTCGCCGCAGAAGTTGCGGCTGTGGGGCGAGATGAAACCCACCTGGGTGCCGCTGCCGACCACCTGGTAATAGCGCGACGGCCCGCCGCTGCGGTAGCTGCTGGGCAGGAGCTGGAATCGCTGCGCCACACGCTCACGCACCTCGTCCGAGGTACAGAGGGTGACCTTGCGCTCGTGGCTGGAGACGCTGCCCAGCGGCATCTCCTCGATGAAGCTGATGTCCAGGCCGCGCGCCACGGCAAAGCCCACCAGGTCCTCGACCTCGTCGTCGTTGCGGCCTTTCTGCACCACGGTGTTCAGCTTGATCCGACTGAAACCCGCGGCGCGCGCTGCGTCGATCCCGGCCAGTACCTGGTCGAGGCGGTCGCGGCGGGTGAAGGCGGCGAAGCGCTCGCGCTGCAGCGAGTCGAGGCTGATGTTCAGGCGGGTGACCCCGGCGCCGCGCAAGTCGGCGGCCATGTGCCCGAGCTGGGAGCCATTGCTGGTGATGGAAAGGTCTTCGAGTTCCTCACGGGCACCCAGGCGGGCCAGCAGCGAGGTCAGGCCCTTGCGCACCAGCGGTTCGCCGCCGGTGACCCGGATACGCGTGACACCGAGCCCGATAAAGGCATCGGCGACGGTATAGAGCTCTTCGAGACTGAGGATCTGCGCCCGGGGAGCGAAGACCATGTCCTCGCTCATGCAATAGGTGCAGCGGAAGTCGCAACGGTCGGTGACCGAGAGCCGCAGGTAGGAAATTCGGCGCCCGAAAGGATCGAGCAACTGATTGTCTTGCATGGGGTGCAGTCTGCCGCAACACGCACCGGACAGGACGCCGGGGACATGGACGGATGCCGAATGGAAACAGAAGCGATTGATTTTGTATACAGGAAATTCATCCAGTGGCTCGCTTGAGGGGCCTTTGATGCGGGTGATACCATGCCCGACCTCTCGCCGGCCGGCCTTCCTGGCGCCCGGGCGAGCCAACGAAGGAGCCGATGTGAGCAGCATTCGCGAGCGCAACAGAGACCTGATCCTGCGCGCGGCCAGCGAGGAATTCGCCGACAAAGGGTTCGCCGCCACCAAGACGAGCGACATCGCGGCCAAGGCCGGCCTACCCAAGCCCAACGTCTACTACTACTTCAAGTCGAAGGAGAACCTCTACCGCGAGGTTCTCGAGAGCATCGTCGAGCCGCTGTTGCAGGCCTCCTCGCCGTTCAACCAGGCGGGCCACCCCTTCGAGGTGCTCACTGCCTACATCCGCTCGAAGATCCGCATCTCCCGCGACCTGCCCTACGCCTCCAAGGTGTTCGCCAGCGAGATCATGCACGGCGCGCCGCACCTATCAAAGGAACAGACCGAGCAGCTCAACCTTCAGGCCAAGCACAACATCGAGTGCATCCAGCACTGGATCGACCAGGGCCTGATGGCCAAGGTCGACCCCCATCACCTGCTGTTCAGCATCTGGGCCGCTACCCAGACCTACGCCGACTTCGACTGGCAGATCTCCACCGTCACCGGCAAGGCCAGCCTCAGCGACGCCGACTACGACGCCGCCGCGGAAACCATCATCCGCCTGGTGATCAAGGGCTGCGAAGTGGACGAGAAGGCCCCCGCCAAAAGCGCTTGAATCCCGCCCTCATGTAGGAGCGAATTCATTCGCGAAGGGCCGCGCAGCGGCCCGTGGGTCCGCTTCGCGAATGAATGAATCCGCTCCCACGACAAGCCGATTGCCATCATTCCGGGCAGCCCTTCGGGCTTCTTGGCGAATGAATTCGCCCCCACAAAAGCAATTCGCCCCTTGCAAGGCCGGCACCAATCGGCACTGACCCTGCGGGGGCGAATTCATTCATCAAGGGCCGCATAGCGGCCCCGACCGACCTCACGCCGCGCCGGCGTCCGCCTTCAGTCCAGCGGCTTCCACTGCGCTCACCGCGCACTGTTCATCGATATCCGAGGTATCGCCACTGATGCCGATGGCGCCGATCACCTGGCCCTGGCCATCGCGGATCAGCACGCCGCCCGGTGCCGGCACCAGGTTGCCGTCGGCCAGGTTGTTCACCGCGCCGATGAACGCCGGACGCTGCTGGGCGTCGGCGGCGATCAGGCGCGAGCCCTTGCCCAGGGCCACGGCGCCCCAGGCCTTGCCGATGGCGATCTGCGGCCGAAGCATGCTGGCGCCGTCCTGGCGCTGCAGGGTGATCAGGTGTCCGCCGGCGTCCAGCACGGCAATGGTCAGCGGCGCGGTGCGCAGGTCGCGGCCAGTGGCCAGGGCGTGATTGGAAATGCTCACAGCGGTTTCCAGGGTCAGGGTGGTCATTTTCAAGCGTTCCTCGTGAGTGGTTGAACCTTGTGCGGCGTCGTCCGGGGAAGGATTGGAGCGCTCCTACGACCACGCGGGCATTTTCCAGCCCGTCCTGCGACGCATCGAAAAGCTTTAGCGCACTATCTCACCGAACACAAAAAAATCAACATATAGATACAATCACATTGTCTTTTGTATACAGTATTTCCGTCAGCGTGCTGAACAGCTATTCGGACGCCCATGAAACGGGCGTTTTAAAAGAGTCTACCGCCTGCGACCTTTGGCCTCACAAATGGCCTTGACCCTTCGGTCAGCAGCTGAATAGAATCCAGTCACGTCGCTTGTATACAATTTTCACAAGAAAGAGGCACAAAACATGGCCAAAATGAGAGCAATCGAGGCTGCCGTCCTGGTGATGCGCCGCGAAGGCATCGACACCGCGTTCGGCATCCCCGGCGCCGCCATCAACCCGCTGTACGCGGCCCTGAACAAGATCGGCGGCATTGACCATGTACTGGCCCGTCACGTCGAAGGCGCCTCGCACATGGCCGAGGGCTACACCCGCACCAACCCGGGCAACATCGGTCTGTGCATCGGCACCTCCGGCCCGGCCGGCACCGACATGGTCACCGGTCTGTACTCGGCCTCCGCCGACTCCATCCCGATCCTCTGCATCACCGGCCAGGCGCCGCGTGCCCGTCTGCACAAGGAAGACTTCCAGGCCGTCGACATCACCAGCATCGTCAAGCCGGTGACCAAGTGGGCGACCACCGTTCTGGAGCCGGGCCAGGTGCCCTACGCCTTCCAGAAGGCCTTCTATGAAATGCGCAGCGGCCGTCCCGGCCCGGTACTGATCGACCTGCCGTTCGACGTGCAGATGGCCGAGATCGAATTCGATATCGAGGCCTACCAGCCGCTGCCGGTACAGAAGCCGTCCGCCAGCCGCATCCAGGCCGAGAAGGCCCTGGCCATGCTGAATGACGCCGAGCGCCCGCTGCTGGTCGCCGGCGGCGGCATCATCAACGCCGACGCCTCCGACAAGCTGGTGGAATTCGCCGAACTGACCGGCGTACCGGTCATCCCGACCCTGATGGGCTGGGGCACCATCCCCGACGACCACCCGCTGATGGCTGGCATGTGCGGCCTGCAGACCTCGCACCGCTACGGCAACGCTACCGTGCTGGAGTCCGACCTGGTGTTCGGCATCGGCAACCGCTGGGCCAACCGCCACACCGGTTCGGTGGACGTCTACACCCAGGGCCGCCGCTTCATCCACGTGGACATCGAACCGACCCAGATCGGCCGTGTGTTCACCCCGGACCTGGGCATCGTCTCCGACGCCGGTTCCGCCCTGGACGCCTTCCTGGAAGTGGCCCGCGAGTGGAAAGCCGCCGGCAAGCTGAAGGACCGCAGCGCCTGGGTGGAAGCCTGCCGCGAGCGCAAGCGCACCATGCAGCGCAAGACCCACTTCGACAACGTGCCGGTCAAGCCCCAGCGCGTCTACGAAGAGATGAACGAGTTCTTCGGCAAGGAGACCTGCTACGTCAGCACCATCGGCCTGTCGCAGATCGCCGGCGCTCAGTTCCTGCACGTCTACAAGCCGCGCCACTGGATCAACTGCGGCCAGGCCGGCCCGCTGGGCTGGACCGTTCCGGCGGCCCTCGGCGTGGTCAAGGCCGACCCGAGCCGCCAGGTCGTGGCGCTGTCCGGCGACTATGACTTCCAGTTCATGATCGAAGAGCTGGCCGTGGGCGCGCAGTTCAACCTGCCCTATATCCACGTGCTGGTGAACAACTCCTACCTGGGCCTGATCCGCCAGGCCCAGCGCGGCTTCGAGATCGACTTCTGCGTGCAGCTGTCCTTCGAGAACGTCAACGCGCCGGAACTCAACGGCTACGGCGTGGACCACGTCGCGGTGGTCGAGGGCCTGGGCTGCAAGGCGATCCGCGTGTTCGACGCCAACGACCTGCAGGCCGCCTTCGCCCAGGCACGCAAGCTGATGGAAGAGTTCCGCGTACCGGTAGTGGTCGAGGTCATCCTGGAGCGTGTCACCAACATCTCCATGGGTACCGAGATCAACGCGATCAACGAGTTCGAGGACCTGGCCCTGACCGGCGCCGACGCCCCGACCGCCATCTCGCTGCTGGATTGATTGCCGTCTCCCCTCTCCCATTCGTGGTGGGAGAGGGGCTTTCACCTCCCCCTCCCGCGTGCGGGAGAGGGGAATCAGAAGGAGACATTCATGCCCCGTTTTGCCGCCAACCTGTCCATGCTGTTCACCGAGGTGGACTTCCTGGACCGTTTCGCCGCTGCCGCCGAAGCCGGCTTCAGCGGAGTCGAATACCTCTTCCCCTATGACTTCCCGGTGGAAGAGATCCGCGCCCGCCTGGACGCCAACAAACTGGAACAAGTGCTGTTCAACCTGCCCGCCGGTGACTGGGGCAAGGGTGAGCGCGGCATCGCCTGCCATCCCGACCGCGTAGAGGAATTCCGCGCCGGCGTGGACAAGGCCATCGCCTACGCCAAGGTCCTGGGCAATACCCAGATCAACTGCCTGGCCGGCATCCGCCCCCAGGGCGTCGACTGCGCGACCGTCGAGAAGACCTTCGTCGAGAACCTCAGGTTCGCCGCCGACAAGCTCGCCGCCGCCGGCATAAAGCTGGTGATGGAAGCCATCAACACCCGCGACATTCCCGGTTTCTACCTGAACAACACCCGTCAGGCCCTGGAGATCCGCGAGAAGGTCGGCAGCGCCAACCTGTTCCTGCAGTACGACATCTACCACATGCAGATCATGGAAGGAGACCTGGCGCGCACCGTCGAGTCCAACCTGGCCGCGATCAACCACGTGCAGCTGGCCGATAACCCGGGCCGCAACGAGCCGGGCACCGGCGAGATCAACTACCGCTTCCTCTTCCAGCACCTGGACCGCATCGGCTACCAGGGCTGGGTCGGCTGTGAATACAAGCCGGCTACCACTACCGTCGCTGGCCTTGGCTGGCTGAAAACCCATAACGCCATCTAAGAACGAGGTATTCCACATGGCCAAGATCGGATTCATCGGCACCGGCATCATGGGCAAGCCCATGGCTCAGAACCTGCAGAAAGCCGGCCACACCCTGTTCTTCTCCGAACACTTCGACAAGGCTCCGGCCGACCTGCTGGGCGACAACGGCGTCGCCCTGGCCAACCCGAAAGAGGTTGCCCAGGAAGCCGAGTTCATCATCGTCATGGTTCCGGACACCCCCCAGGTCGATGACGTCCTGTTCCGCAAGGACGGCGTGGCCGAAGGCGTCGGCGCCGGCAAGGTCGTGATCGACATGAGCTCCATCTCCCCCACCGCCACCAAGGCCTTCGCCGAGAAGATCAAGGCCACCGGCGCCGCCTACCTGGACGCCCCGGTTTCCGGCGGCGAAGTGGGTGCCAAGGCCGCGACCCTGAGCATCATGGTCGGTGGCTGCCCGAACGCCTTCGAACGCGCCCTGCCGCTGTTCCAGGCCATGGGCAAGAACATCACCCGCGTCGGTGGCAATGGTGACGGCCAGACCGCCAAGGTCGCCAATCAGATCATCGTCGCCCTGAACATCCAGGCCGTCGCCGAAGCCCTGCTGTTCGCCGCCAAGAATGGCGCCGACCCGGCCAAGGTACGCGAGGCCCTGATGGGCGGCTTCGCCGGCTCGAAGATCCTCGAAGTCCACGGCGAGCGCATGATCAAGGGCACCTTCGACCCGGGCTTCCGCATCAGCCTGCACCAGAAGGACCTCAACCTGGCACTGTCCGGCGCCCGCGAACTGGGCCTGAACCTGCCCAACACCGCCAACGCCCAGCAAGTGTTCAGCACCTGCGCGGCCATCGGCGGCAGCAACTGGGACCACTCCGGTCTGATCAAGGGCCTGGAGCACATGGCCAACTTCTCCATCCGCGAGGAGTGATGCATTACCCACTGCAAGGTTGAACTGCAACACCGTAGGTTGGTGCAGAGCGAAGCGAAGCCCAACATTATCGAGCCGGCAGCTCCGAGCGTTGGGCCTCGCGGGCTCGGCACCAACCTACAAGGTTCTCCCTGCGGTGGGCCCCTTTCGACCCTCCTGGCCGGCGGCGACACGGCGCCAAAGGCCAGGAAGGTCGATTCCAGTCCCGAACCGCTGCGTGCGGCGGCTCCGGACTGTAATCGGCCTCGGCACCGGGCACGCCCGCCCGGACACCAGCCCATAACAAGAATCCAGCGCCCCGGAGCCTGCCATGTCCCTCGATCCCAAAGCCTTCCTGCGCGACCTGTTCGCCACCGCCATCGCCGCCGCCCACCCACGCCAGGTACTGGCCGACCACCTGCCCGCCGACCGCTCCGGCCGGGTCATCGTCATCGGCGCCGGCAAGGCCGCCGCGGCCATGGCCGAAGTGATCGAGCGTGAATGGCAAGGCGAGATTTCCGGCCTGGTGGTGACCCGCTACGGCCATGGCGCCGACTGCAAGAAAATCGAAGTGGTGGAGGCCGCCCACCCGGTACCGGATGCCGCCGGCCTGGAAACCGCCCAGCGCGTACTGAAGCTGGTCAGCGGCCTCTCCGAGTCCGACCGGGTGATCTTCCTGCTCTCCGGCGGCGGCTCCTCCCTGCTGGCCCTGCCGGCGGAAGGCCTGACCCTCAAGGACAAGCAGGCGATCAACAAGGCCCTGCTGAAATCCGGCGCCTCGATCTCCGAGATGAACTGCGTGCGCAAACACCTCTCGGCGATCAAGGGCGGCCGCCTGGCCAAGGCCTGCTGGCCGGCCACCGTCTACACCTACGCCATCTCCGACGTACCCGGCGACGAGGCCACCGTGATCGCCTCCGGCCCTACCGTGGCCGACCCGACCACCTCGGCCGAAGCCCTGGCGATCCTCGCCCGCTACGAGATCGAGATACCGACCAACGTCCGCGCCTGGCTGCAGGACCCGCGCTCCGAAACCGTGAAACCGGGCGACCCCCACCTTTCGCGCAGCCACTTCCAGCTGATCGCCACGCCCCAGCAGTCCCTCGACGCCGCCGCAGAGAAGGTCCGCGCCGCCGGCCTCACCCCGCTGATCCTCGGCGACCTGGAGGGTGAATCCCGCGAGGTGGCCAAGGTCCATGCCGGCATCGCTCGCCAGGTGGTGCTCCACGGCCAGCCGATCAAGCCGCCCTGCGTGATCCTCTCCGGCGGCGAGACCACGGTGACCGTGCGTGGCAATGGCCGTGGCGGACGCAACGCCGAGTTCCTGCTGAGCCTGACCGCCAGCCTCAAGGGCCTGCCGGGCGTCTACGCCCTGGCCGGCGACACCGATGGCATCGACGGCTCGGAGGACAATGCCGGCGCCATCATGACCCCCGACAGCTTCGCCCGTGCCACCCAGCTGGGCCTGTCCGCCAACAACGAACTGGACAACAACGACGGATACGGGTATTTCGCCGCCCTCGGCGATCTCATCGTCACCGAACCGACCCGCACCAACGTGAACGACTTCCGCGCCATCCTGATTCTCGAGAGCCCTGAAAAATGACGCCTGACAAGAAAGTAAAAATCCTCGCCACCCTCGGTCCGGCGATCAAAGGCATCGACGACATCCGCCAACTGGTGGAAGCCGGCGTCAACCTGTTCCGCCTGAACTTCAGCCACGGCGAACACGCCGACCACGCCCTGCGCTACCAGTGGGTCCGCGAGGTGGAGCGCCAGCTGAACTACCCGATCGGCATCCTGATGGACCTGCAAGGGCCGAAGCTCCGCGTTGGCCGCTTCGCCGAAGGCAAGGTCAACCTCGAGCGCGGCCAGGCCTTCCGCCTGGACCTGGACGCCACCCCTGGTGACGCCAAGCGCGTCAACCTGCCCCACCCGGAAATCATCGCCGCGCTGGAACCAAGCATGAACCTGCTGCTGGACGACGGCCGCCTGCGCCTGAAGGTCGTCGCCAAGCACGCCGACGCGGTGGAGACCACCGTGGTCGCCGGCGGCGAACTGTCCGACCGCAAGGGCGTCAACGTGCCGGAAGCGGTGCTGCAGCTCTCGCCGCTGACCGCCAAGGACCGCCGCGACCTGGACTTCGGCCTGGAACTGGGCGTGGACTGGGTGGCCCTGTCCTTCGTGCAGCGCCCGGAAGACATCCTCGAAGCCCGCGAGCTGATCAAGGACCGCGCCTTCCTCATGGCCAAGATCGAGAAACCCTCGGCCGTGGTGCACCTGGAAGAGATCGCCCGCCTCTGCGACGCCATCATGGTCGCCCGTGGCGACCTCGGCGTCGAAGTACCGGCCGAGAACGTGCCGCGCATCCAGAAGGACATCATTCGTACCTGCCGCCAGCTGGGTCGGCCGGTGGTGGTGGCCACCCAGATGCTCGAATCCATGCGCTTCTCCCCGGCGCCGACCCGCGCCGAGGTCACGGACGTGGCCAACGCCGTGGCCGAAGGCACCGACGCGGTGATGCTGTCGGCCGAGACCGCCTCCGGCGACTACCCGCTGGAAACCGTGCAGATGATGAGCAAGATCATCCGCCAGGTGGAGAACGGCCCGGACTTCCAGAGCCAGCTCGACGTCAGCCGCCCGCAAGCCGAAGCCACCGCCTCGGACGCCATCAGCTGCGCCATCCGCCGCATCACCGGCATCCTCCCGGTGGTCGCCCTGGTCAACTACACCGAGTCCGGCAGCTCCAGCCTGCGTGCCTCCCGCGAGCGACCCAAGGCGCCGATCCTCAGCCTGACCCCGAGCCTGACCACCGCACGTCGCCTGAGCGTGGCCTGGGGTATCTATTCGGTCGTCAACGAACGCCTGCACAAGGTCGAGGAAGTCACCAGCACCGCGCTGGAGATCGCCCAGGCCCAGGGCATGGCCAAACGCGGGGATACCGTGGTGATCACCGCCGGCGTGCCTTTCGGCCAGCCGGGCAGCACCAACAGCCTGCGGATCGAAACCCTGAACTGATATGAAACACCCGGGCGACGGGGTCCATAGAGAACCCGCGCCCCCGCACCGGCCTCGATGCCGGGCGGAACAGAATCCCATCTGGCTACCGCCAGTTAGTCGGCGCCCTCTCACCGGGGCGCCTCTTTTTTTGAAGCTGCCATGTACCGACTGCCTCTACGACCCGAAGTCCGTAGCTGGGCTTCCGCCCAACTCAACGGATTCAGCCAGATATTCCTCCAGCGCCATCCCGGCTGCGGCGCGCTGATTCTCCTCGCCATCGCCGTCGGCGCGCCCCAGTTGCTGGGCGGCGCGCTGCTCGGAGGTGCGGCCGCCTGGCTCACCGCCGTGCGCCGGCGCTACGCCCCCGCAGACATCGACGCCGGCCTCTATGGCTACAACGGCGTACTCCTCGGCCTGCTGCTCAGCGCCCGCTTCGAGCCCTCGCTCTACCTCGCGCTCCTGATCTTCTGCGCCGGCGGCCTGTCCAGCCTGGTGCTCAATCCCCTGCTCGGCGCCGCGCGCAAGCACAATTGGCTGCCGGCCTACACCTCGCCCTTCGTTGGCCTCGGTTGGCTGCTGCTGGCACTCGGCGGACCGCTGGAACTGACTCCCACCAGCGTGGCGGCAAGCGACCTGCAAATGGGCGGGATCGACACCGCGATGGCGGTGGTGCGCGGCATCGGCCAGGTGATCTTCCTCGACCAGCCGGTGGCCGGCGCCCTGGTGCTGGCCGCCCTCGCCCTCGCCGGCTGGAGGGTGGCGCTCTGGGCCTTGCTGGGCTCGCTGACTGCGATGCTGCTGGCGCTGCTCCAGGGCATGCCGGTGCAGGCGGTGCTGGGTGGCCTGTTCGGCCTGAACGGCGCACTGATCGCCCTGGCCCTGGGCAAGGACCTGCAGCGCCCCTGGTGTGCGCTGGCGGGCATCCTGCTGGGCGTGGCGCTGCAACCAGGATTCGCCGCGCTCGGCCTGCCGGCGATGACCGCGCCCTTCATCCTTGCCTGCTGGCTGGTGCTGGCGGCCAAGCGCATGTTCGGCCTCGCGCGGCCGGCGCGCTCCGTCATTCGCGATTGAAATAGCGGGCCTGGTGCACACGGCGCACCTTAGGCACGCCACTCGGTAGCCCCTATGTTCTTGCGCAAGCCTGTCGGCTAACGCGGGCGAGTTCATTCGCAAACCAGACCCACGGGCCTCACGGCCCTTCGCGATTGAAATCGCTCCTACATCAAGCCGACCGTGCCAGATGGCGCACCGAACTCGATCTCAGAATCGTAGGATGGGTTGAGCGGAGCGATACCCATCACCTCGGCCGATGGGTATCGCAGGCTCAACCCATCCTACGAAAGGCCGAGGCTCGCAGTTCGTAGCCCGGATGTAATCCGGGAGCGATGCCTGGGCCTTCCCCGGATTGCATCCGGGCTACGAAGCTACGGCTACCGAGACAGCGAATTCTTTTTCATGAAGATCAAGAACAACTTTCCCGGCAATCCGTGAAGAACCATAAAAAAACCCGAACCAGGTCCGGGCTTTCTCGTTCAGGCAGGGAACCTTCAGGCGATCCTGGCCAGCAGGTCCCGTGCTTCCTGTTTCTGCTGGTCGTCGCCGTCGCTGATCACTTCGTTGAGTATGCTGCAGGCCGCTTCGATATTGCCTTGCTCGATATAGGCCAGTGCCAGGTTGAACTTGGTGAGGTTTTCCTGGCGCGCATCCAGCTTGTCCAGCTCTTCCAGGCTGGCGATCGGGTCGATGAACTCGGCGGTGAGCTCGTCGAGGCTTTCGGCCTGGGGCAGCTCCGGCAGTTTGCCGAAGGGGCTCAGGGTATCGGCATCCAGGCTCAGCTCGAAGACTTCCGGCAGCTCCTGGAGATTGGTCGGGAATCCCAGGTCGTCTTCCACCGTCGGGAAAGCCTGGACCACGGTGGCCTTGCGCTTGGGCTCGGCGGTCTTGAAGGGGCTGACCTGATCCCAGTCGGCATCCAGCGGATAGCCATCGAAGTCCGCCTGCGCGCCAGCAAGGGATTCGTTGCTGGCGTCGGCCAGGGTCGACGGGGATTCGTCCAGGACGAATACCGGCTCGACGGGGGCCTGGGCGGCGCCCACGTCCACGTAACGGGCGCAGATGCCGGACAGACGAGCTTCATCGGCGTGCAGCTCGCGTAGTGCGGCCGCTTCCAGGGTGAAGGCGACCGAATCACGCAGCTCGCCGAGCACTTCCAGCAGCCGGTAGCGCAGTTCCAGGCGCTGGGGCTCCTGGGCGATAGCCGGGCGCAGCACGGCCAGCGCTTCGCGCCAGCGGCCATAGGCGATGTAGATGTTGGCGCCTTCCAGGGCATCGGAGCTGAGCTTGGAGCTGGGCGCCAACGCCAGCGGTGCCGCGGCGAGCTTGGCGGCAACCGGAGCCGGCTCCGGAATGGCCGGTGCGACAGGCTGCACGTCCTGGCGGCGATGCTGGAAGGCCACCTTGGCCTTGCCATTGAGCTGGGCGTCTTCCAGTTCCTGTTCCTGGGCTTCGCGGCGAGAACGACGCAGCAGTACCCAGTCCAGCAGGAACAGCAGCACAAGGCCGGAAACCATGATCGCCCACCAGAAGGCGCTGATGCCGGAACTGCCTTGCTGTACCCGTTCAGGCGCGGGTGCCTGTTCGGCGGCCTGGACGGCCGGCACCACCGCGGCGGGCGCGACGGGTTCCGCTTGCGGGGCGGCGGGAACGGCAGCCATCTGCTGGACCTGGGTCTGCAGCTCGGTCATCTGCTGGTCGCTGCCGCTCAGTTGTTGCTGCATGGCGTCCAGCTTGGCCTGGAGCTCGGCGATGTGTTGGCGCAGTTCGGCGCGCTCGGCTTCGCCTTGGGCGAGGCTCGAGTCCAGGCGTTGCTGGGCCGAATTCAGGTCGTCCAGGTTCGGGACAGGTACGGCGGCGACCGGAGCGGGTGCCTCAACAGGCGCGACGACCGGGGCGGCGGTTTCAGGGGCGGCGACGGCTGGCGTCGGCGCGCTGGCCTGCTGCGCCGCATCAGGCAGCAACAGGGATTGGCCCACGTGCAGGCGATTGATGTCGCCGCCGGGGAAGGCCTGGGGATTGAGGGCATAGATGCCGTCCAGCATCTGCTGCTGGCTGAGGCCGCTGCCGGCACTGAAGCGCTTGGCGATCGCCCAGAGGCTGTCGCCCCGTGCAACCTGGTAGCGCTTGCCGTCGTTGGCGGCGGGCGCCGGCTTGGGTTGCACCGGTGCCACCTCGCGGGTTGCGACCGGCATCTCGCGGGCTGCGCCGAGCGGGGCGGCGCTGGCGGTGTAGGCCGAACCGGGCGGGTCCAGCAACAGGGTGTATTCGCGCAGCAGCCGACCATTGGGTCGCGCCACTTCGACGATGAAATTCAGGTAGGGCTCGCGGACCGGCTTGTTGGACACCACACGGATGCGGCTGCTCGAACCGCGGATCATCGGGCTGAAACGAAGGTCGTTGAGGAAGATGAAGCGGTCGACGCCGGCCTGCTCGAAGGCATCGGCGGACGCCAGGCTGACCTTGATTTCGCTGGCGTCGAGGTCGCCAACCTCAAGCAGCTCGATCTCGGCATCCAGCGGCTGGTTAAGCGCGGAGTGCAGGGTGATTTCACCTAGCCCCAGTGCCGGTACCAGACCCGAATACAGTGCAGAGCCGGATGCAAGCGTCAGAAGGAGCTTGTGAACCCTTGCCATTTGTCCTCCCCGGCCACTCGTCTTCACTGGTCACGCCTCTGATGTCCCGCCCGGGCATCCTCGAAGCGACGTGAATCACCCTGGCCTAAAAACAACAATGATAGTGGGACATCGCTCCTTATTCATCCCACTCCAGATCCATGACACCGGGTTTTCCGTTCCCGTACTCGACGTACTGGCAGCTGGCCACAGACCTGCGTTGTAGCTTACTCCACAATCCGCCGTTTTTCGCTAGGGGACTTGACAAAATTTTCATCGTGCGAAATGCAAGTTCAACCTCGTGCAGGTCGCACGCCTCGGGCGGGTATCACCGCCAGCAGGAAGAGCAGTGCGACCAGCCAGAAACTCTGCTCGAAGGCCAGCGCTTCGGCTGCGGCATCACCGCCTGACGCGGCGTGGCGCCACTCCAGGAAGTAGGTCAGCAGGTTGACCCCGAAGGCGCCACCGAGCTGACGGACGAAGGTGATGGCGCCTGCGCCGAGGGCCAGCTCCTCGGGATTGAGGACATCCAGCGCGCCGGTGCTCATCGCGGGCAGGAGCAACCCGAGGCCCAGTCGGCCGACGCAGGCCCAGATGCAGAACACCAGGAAGGACGTCCCCTGCCCCGCCAGGCCGAGCGCCGCCGAGGACAGGGCGAACACCAGCAGGCCGAAAACCAGCATGGTGGCCGCCGACAGTCGATCACTCGCCCAGCCGCCGACAAAGGACGCCAGGCCAAGCACCACGCCGGTGGGCAACAACAGCATGCCCGCTTCGCCGGCGCTGTAGCCTTCCACCGTCTGCAGGAACAGCGGGATCAGGTAGGTCGAGCCGTACAGCCCCAATCCCAGCGCCAGCGCAACCCAACTGGCCTTGCGGAACGCCGCGTGGCGCCAGAGCTGCAGGGGCAACAACGGCCGTTCACAAGCGCGACTGCGCAGAAAGAACGCTACGGCGCACCCCAGGCCCAGCAGCCCCGGCACCCAGGTGCTCGGCGCCAGCCAACCGAAGCGCTGCGCCTCGGCAAGAGCGCCCAGCAGCGCGAACAGCGCAACGCAGAGCAAGCCGAAGGCCATCAGGTCGACGCCGGGGGTATCGCGATTGCGGTCGCTGGGCATCAGCCACTGGGCGCCGATCAGCGCCAGCAGGCACAACGGCAGCGGCAGCCAGAACACCGCGCCCCAGCCGAAATGGTCGATCAGGTAGCCGCCGATGGTCGGCCCCAGGGTGGGTGCCACCATGATGCCCAGGCCGTAGATGCCGAGCGCCAGGCCACGACCGCCAGATGAGTAGACGCGGAAGATCAGCACCATGGCCAGTGGCTGGATGATGCCGGCGCAGGCGCCCATGAGGATGCGCAGGCCGATCAGTTGCCAGGCCGAGGTGGCCACCAGGGCCAGGAGCGATGCCAGGCTGAACAGGCCGAGCCCGAGCTGCACCGTACGCCGCGCGCCCAGCCGCGCCTGGCACCAGGCGGCGAGCAACAGGCCGGCGGTCATGGCCGCGAGGAAGCCGGTAGCGAGCCATTGCGCCAGCGGACGGCCGATCTCGAAGTCGGCCATGATCGCCGGCAGGGCGACGTTGATGCTGGTGGAGGCAAGGATCATCGCCATGCTGCCGAGCATCAGCAGGCCCAGCAGCCATTGCGGGTAACGGGCCCCGAAGCGCTCGTGCAGCGCTTCCAGGTTCTGCCCCATCAGAGGCGATCCAGGTTCGCCAGAATCCGCTCGTGGACCTGCTGGCAACGGGCCAGCTCTTCGTCATCGATACCGGCGAAGAGCTCCTGGCGCAGTTGGCTGGAAATGGCTTCGATCTTCTCGATCAGCGGGCGGGCGGGCGGGCAGAGGTCGATCTTCTTGGCCCGGCGGTCCTCGGCCACCGCCATGCGGCGGATCAGCTGCTGCGCCTCGAGGCTATCGAGCAGCCGCGCCAGGGTCGGGCCTTCGACGCCAACGCTCTTGGCCAGCTCGCGCTGGGTGGGCGGCTCCTCGAAGCGGGAAAGATGCAGCAGGACCAGCCAGCGGGCCTGGGATAGCCCCATGCCGGCCAGGCGACGGTCGAGCTCAGCGCGCCATGCGCGGGACATCTGAGCGAGTTGCATGGCGAAACGGTGTTGATCGGGGTGCGGCATCGAATTGACTCGGACTTCTTATACTAATTATTAGCCAGCTAATCATAGCCTTAAGCCGCGAGCAAGCCCCCTCCCCCTACCACTTCACATACTGGTCCTCGACGAAGCCCCACATGCCGTCGATCGAAACCGGCGCACGGCCCGACGGCCGCAGGTTGCCGCTGAAACGGCCGAATACCTGCTTGAAATTGCTTGCAATGAAACCGAGGTTCAGCCGCTCTTCGTGCAACCCCTCGCCTTCGAAGCGCAGCTCCACCTGGCCGTCGTGGGAGCTGATGGTCCAGGTCTTCAGCGGTTGGTCGCGATTAAAAGCGAAACGCACGCCATCGACCTTGATCAGCTCGCCATCCAGCCAGAAGCAGTTCTCGCTGAAGCTGGTCTCGTTGACCCCGCAAGAGAGGTTCAGGCCAACCCGCAGCCCGCCGGCAAGGCCGGACAGGCAGGCCCAGTTCCAGTTGGTTTCCGGGCGCATGTAGCCAGCGGACCAGTCGTGGTGGGCAAAGGCGCCGATCTGGCCGAGGTCGAAATCCCCCAGTGCGCTACGCACCTGGCCCCGGCAGGCGACGCCCGCCACCTTCTGTGCGTAGACCCAGCCATTCACCGCCGTCGGCGTGCAGATGCACATTGGCTGGAAGGCCGGTTGCCGCTCGCTGAACGCCGCATCGATGCGGGTGCCGTCGTCCAGCTCCACCAGCAGGCGCTTCTCGCCGCTCGTCGTGCAGTTCTGAAGGCGCAGCAGGTTGCGTCCCTGGCGCAGCTCGCAGACCCCGTCGTCCGGCGTCTGCGAGAAGGAGGTGCCCAGCCCCAGCGGCAGCTTGAACTGGCGTTCGATCATGCGCCCGCTGGCCGGGTGGAACAGGTAGACGAAGCCGATGCCCACCAGGCTCAGGTTGGCCAGGGCACAGCCGCCGATCAGCTCGTTGCCCAGCAGGCCGAAGTACTGGAACTGGTGGAAGCGCCGCCACTTGGCCAGAGGCCCCAGGCGGCGGCCCATGGGCGAGCGGAAGTCGAAATCGCGATAATTGATGTGGCCCGGCGCGGCGGGAAAGATGCCGTAGTGCGGCTGGCCATCGGCCTGGATCAGCTTGTCCATGCGGATCGCTCGAAGCGGTAGGAGCGGCGATGCTAGCACCGGCCAGCGCCCCGGACAGTCACGCCACGCGCCATCCGGAGCGACGAATCGCGCCCGCCAGGGGCGCTACCCAGTCCGGATCAAGCCTCGAACTCCGCCGCCAGGGCGGCACGCACGCAGTGCAATACGCCATCGGGCACGCGGCCGGCGAAGAGTTCGGCGATCTGCGCCACCGGCGGCAGCTCGCCTTCGCCGTCGAGGAAGGCATCCTGGATCTCCCCCAGCAGGTCCTCGGGCAGGTCCAGCGCCTGCTCCAGGCTCAACTGCTGGTTGCCGATGGTCTCGGCCAGCAGGCTGTAGACGTTCTTCTCGCTGCATTCGAGCTGGCGGGCGATCTGCGCCGGGGTCATGCCGGCTCGGGCCAGGCTGACCAGTTCGTGGCGCAGGTCGGCGACCGCGCGCGGTGCTTCGCCGGCGCCGTTCAACACCTCGAGGAAGGCCTCGCCGTAGCGTTCCAGCTTGCGCGCGCCCACGCCGCTGACCTGCGCCATCTCGGAGAGGCTGCGCGGTTTGCTGCGGAGCATCTCCAGCAGCGTCGCATCGGGGAAGATGACGTAGGGCGGCACACTGTGCTCTTCGGCCAGCTTGCGGCGCAGCGTGCGCAGGGCTTCCCACTGCTCGCGCTCCTCGCCGCGCACCAGTTGGCTGGCGGCGCTGGCGGCGGGCTTGGGCGCCTTGGTCGACAGGTCGCGACGCAGCTCCAGGCTGACCTCGCCGCGCAACAGCGGGCGGCAAGCCTCGGTCAGGCGCAGGCCACCGAAACCCTCCAGGTCGACATCCGCCAGGCCCCGCGCCACCAATTGGCGATAGAGGGTGCGCCAATCGGCTTCGGAGAGGTTCTTGCCCTTGCCGAACACCGACAGGTGCTGATGGCCGGAAGCACGCACCTTCTCGTTGTCGCGACCCAGCAGCAGGTCCACCAGATGGCCGACGCCGTAGCGCTGGCCGCTGCGATGGATGGCCGAGAGCGCCAGGCGCGCAGGCTCGGTGGCGTCCCAGGTCTGCACGCCGTCGGTGCAGATGTCGCAGTGGCCGCAGGGCTGCAGCAGCTCTTCGTCGAAATAGGTCAGCAGGGCCTGGCGCCGGCAGCGGGTCTCTTCACAGAGCGAGAGCATGGCGTCGAGCTTGTGCTGCTCGATGCGCTTGTGGCGCTCGTCGCCCTCGGAGTTGCTGAGCATCTGCTTGAGCAGCAGCACATCCTGCAGGCCATAGGCCATCCAGGCGTCCGCCGGCAGGCCGTCACGACCGGCGCGGCCGGTTTCCTGGTAATAGGCTTCCAGGGACTTGGGCAGGTCGAGGTGGGCCACGAAGCGCACGTTGGGTTTGTCGATGCCCATGCCGAAGGCGATGGTGGCGACCATGATCAGCCCTTCCTCATTGAGGAAGCGCTTCTGGTTATGTGCCCGCAGGTCGTTGGACAGGCCAGCGTGGTAGGGCAGCGCCGGGAAGCCCTGGTCCGAGAGGAAGGCCGCCACCTCCTCCACTTTCTTGCGCGACATGCAGTAGACGATGCCGGCATCCCCGCGCCGCTCGGCGAGGAAGCCCAGCAACTGCTTGCGCGGCTGATCCTTGGCGACGATGCGATAGAAGATGTTCGGCCGGTCGAAGCTGGAGAGGAAGCGCTCGGCGTTCTGCAGGTGCAGGCGCTGGACCATCTCCTCGCGGGTACGCATGTCGGCGGTGGCGGTCAGCGCCACACGCGGGACATTGGGGAACAGCTCGGCCAACTGGCCCAGCTGCAGGTACTCGGGGCGGAAATCGTGGCCCCACTGGGACACGCAGTGGGCTTCGTCGATGGCGAACAGCCCGATCGGCAGGCGCTGCAGGAAGGCCAGCATGCGCGGCTGCACCAGACGCTCCGGGGCGAGGTAGAGCAGCTTGATCTCCCCTTGGCGCAGACGGTCGGCGATTTCCCGCTGGGCCTCGGCGGTCAAGGTGGAGTTCAGCGCCACGGCCGCCACGCCCAGCTCGTCCAGGGTGGCCACCTGGTCGTCCATCAGCGCGATCAGCGGCGAAACCACCACCGTCAGGCCATCGCGCAGCAATGCCGGCACCTGGAAGCAGAGCGACTTGCCACCGCCGGTGGGCATCAGTACCAGGGCATCGCCGCCCGATGCCACACGGTCGATGATCGCGGCCTGGTTGCCGCGAAAAGCGTCGTAGCCGAATACGTCTTTGAGGATGCGCAGTGCCTGGTCGAGCATGGGGGTCTCCGGAGCAAGCCGGGCATTATACGTCAGCCGCGCCGGCAAGTCGGCCACGCCCATCGCCGCGCCTTTTGCCGCAGACCTCGCACTCGACTAGAATTCAGCGTCGTTTATCCCTCAAGGTAGTCCCACGATGTCCTTCGCTGAGCAACTGTCCCGCCTGCAAGCCTTTCTCGACGCCGATGATCTGCACGAGGAGGCTCTGGACTATGTGGCCGCCCACGGCTACCTGACCGCCCTGACCATCTGCCCGGACCAGGTGCCCGAGCGCGAATGGATCGACGCGCTGTTCGCCGAGCCGCCGCACTACCGCAGCGACGCCGAGCGCGAAGAGATCGAAGCCTCCCTGCTGGCCCTCAAGGGTCACATCGCCCGCCAACTGGCCAGCGACGAAGACCCCGAGATGCCCTGCGACCTGGATCTGGGCGAAACCCCGGACGATTCCGACCTGCGCGGCTGGTGCATCGGCTTCATGGAAGGCGTCTTCCTGCGTGAGGAAGCCTGGTTCGAGAACGCCGAGGACGAAGTCAGCGAACTGCTGCTGCCGATCATGGTGGGTTCCGGCCTGTTCGACGAGCAGCCCGAGTTCGCCGATATCGCCAAGGACCGCAACCTGGTGGACGAAATGGTCGAGCAGATCCCCGAGCTGCTCACCGCCCTGTTCCTGCTCTGCAACGCCCCGGAAGAAAAACCGGCCCTGCTCAAGCCCCGCCACCACTAAGGCCAGGCGCGAATGGCGCACAGCGATATTCAGCAGCAGCGCCACCCGGCGCTGCGCATGATTCTGCTGGCCATCGGCTGGCTCAGCGTCGCCCTGGGGGTGATCGGCATCTTTGTGCCGGTGTTGCCCACCACGCCATTCCTGCTGCTCGCCGCGGCCTGCTTCGTACGCAGCTCGCGGCGTTTCTACCTCTGGCTGGTGGAGCATCCACGGCTCGGGCCGTGGATTCGCGACTACCTCGAAGGCCAGGGCATTCCGCTCAAGGGCAAGGTCTATGCCCTGGTCCTGATGTGGGCCAGCATCACCCTCTCCTGCTTCCTCGTCCCCCTGCCCTGGGCCCGTGGATTCATGCTCACCAGCGCCGTGCTGGTAAGCATCTACATCCTTCGTCAGAAGACCCTGCACAACCGCTGAAATCCCCGGCAAATCGCCGATGGCGCGCCTATGCTCTGAGCAACCTGGGCGGAGAGACGGCCGATGCGGCTACGTTGGGTGGCAACGGGACTGCGAAACCCTTCGTGGCCGGCATGGCAAGGCAGCTGCCTGCTCGCCGGGCTGTTCCTGTGCCTGGCCAGCGTCCTCGCCAATTGGGACTTCGACCTGATCCTGCAGAACGCCAGCAAGCGCTACGGCGACCTCGGCCCGGCGAAGGCGCGCATCCTCGCCTGGAGCGAGCTGATCCAGTCCAGCGTCGACCTGCCCGAAGCCGAGAAGCTCAAGGCGGTGAATCGCTTCTTCAACCGCGAGCTGCGCTTCACCGACGACATCCGCACCTGGCGCGACAACGACTACTGGGCCACGCCCATCGAGGCGCTGGTCAAGGGCGCCGGCGATTGCGAGGACTACGCCATCGCCAAGTACTTCACCCTGCGCCGCCTCGGCATCCCCGCCGAGAAGCTGCGCATCACCTACGTCAAGGCCCTGCGCCAGAACCAGGCGCACATGGTGCTCACCTATTACAAATCCCCCAGCGCCGATCCCCTGGTCCTGGACAACCTGATCAGCGAGATACGCCCGGCGTCCCAGCGTGACGACCTGCTGCCGGTGTACGCGTTCAACGCCGAGGGGCTCTACACCGGCGCCAAGCGCGCCGGGGATACCAAGAAACTGTCGCGCTGGCAGGACCTGCTGAAAAAAATGCGCGCCGAAGGCTTCGCCATTGGAGAGGGTTAGTCGATGTCGTTACTCAAGCAGCTGTTCCTGGCCATCTGCCTGCTGCTCGCACTGGCCTTCGCCGGCAGCTTCCTCGCGGGCGTGGAGAGTTCCCGCGAGCAGTTGCTCAGCCAGTTGCGCTCCCATGCCCAGGACGCCGCCACCGCCCTCGGCCTGTCGATGACGCCCCACGTGGACGACCCGGCGATGATCGAACTGATGGTCAGCTCGATCTTCGACAGCGGCTACTTCGCCAGCATCCGCGTGGTGCGCATCGCCGACGGCGGCGTGATCGCCGAACGCCGCACCACCACCACCAGCGAGCAGGTGCCACGCTGGTTCGCCCACCTGGTCGACCTGAAACCCCAGGGCGGCGACGCCCTGATCATGCGCGGCTGGCAGCAGGCGGCGCGGGTGGAAGTGCTGAGCCATCCGCAGTTCGCCCTGGCCAAGCTCTGGGACAGCGCAGTCGGAAGCCTGGTCTGGCTGCTGCTCTGCGGCCTGATCAGCGCCCTGCTCGGCGCCTGGCTGCTGCGCACCCAGCTCAAGCCCCTGGACAACATGGTGCAGCAGGCCGAGGCCATCAGCCGCCGGGAATTCCTCGCCCTGCCCAAGGTGCCGCGCACGCCGGAACTACGCCGCGTGGTACTGGCCATGAACCAGATGGTGGACAAGCTGCGCAACCTCTTCGCCGAGGAAGCCGCCCGTAGCGAACGCCTGCGCGAGGAGGCCTACCAGGACAGCCTCACGGGCCTGGCCAACCGCCGCCAGTTCGACATTCGCCTGGCCAACCAACTGGTGCCCAACGACCAGAACGCCGCCGGCTACCTGCTGCTGCTGCGGGTCAACGACCTCGGCGGGCTCAACCAGCGTTTAGGCGGCCAACGCACCGACGCCCTGATCCGCGACATCGGCGAGCTGCTGAAAGGCCTGCTGGCGCGGCGCGGTGACCCCGACTGGCTGGCCTCGCGCAGCCGTGGCGGCGAATTCTCGCTGCTCGCACCCGGCCTCAATGGCGAGGACATCGAGCAACTGGCCGAAGAACTCACAGCCCAACTCGAAACGCTGCACGCCACGGGCGCCAGTGATCGCAGCCCGGTGGCCCTGATCGGCATCGCCGCCTACCGCCCCGGAGAAGCCATCAACCAGGTCATGGGCCGCGCCGACCAGGCCCTGGCCCAGGCCACGCAGAACACCAACCGTTCCTGGGAGCGCCTGGACGACTTCGACGCCGCGCCTGGCCAGAGCCTGCACGACTGGCGCGCCTGGATCGACGACGCCCTGGTCAAGGGCAAGCTGCGCCTGTACTTCCAGCCGGTCGGCCCCTGCACCAATCCAGAGGAGATCATCCACCACAAGGTACTGGCGCGCCTGCTCGACCCGGACGGCGAAGCCGTGCCCGCCGGCCGCTTCCTGCCCTGGATCGAGCGCCTTGGCTGGGCCGCCCGTTTCGACCTGGCGATGCTCGAGCATTGCCTGGCGCACCTGGCGCAAACGCCCTCTCCCCTCGCCCTCAGCCTGTCCGCCGCCAGCCTGCGCCAGGCCGACAACCGCGAACGCCTGCTCGGTATGCTCAAGGCCCATCCGCAACAGGCGACCCTGCTCACCCTCGAGCTGGACGAACGCCACCTGCCACCGGCCAGCGAACTGGGCGAGGTCTGCCAGGCCATCCGTGAAACCGGCTACAGCGTCGGCCTGCAACACTTCGGCGGGCGCTTCAGCCTGATCGGCAACCTGGCCCACCTGGGCCTGGCCTACCTGAAGATCGACGGCACCTACATACGCGCCATCGACCAGGAAAGCGACAAGCGCCTGTTCATCGAAGCCCTGTTCCGCGCCACCAACAGCATCGACCTGCCGCTGATCGCCGAGATGGTGGAAACCCAGGGCGAACTCGAGGTGCTACGGGAACTGGGAATCAAGGGTGCGATGGGTCGACTAATTGGTGCGCCGGCGCCGTGGCATGGATAACGACCCCGTAAGAGCGAATTCATTCGCGAATCGGATCCACGGGCCTCGCGGCCCTTCGCGAATGAATTCGCTCCTACATCAAGCCGGCCCTGCCACAGGCGGTACCGAGCCCGGTTGTGAGGTTCTGCCGGTAGCCCGGATGCAATCCGGGAACTCCCTGCCGACATCCCCGGATTTCATCCGGGCTACGATCTGGCATGGATAACGACCCCGTAGGAGCGAATTCATTCGCGAAAAAGGCGCCATCCCACCTCAATAGGGCAACTGCGACTCATCCATCACCAGCCCACCCAGATCCCCCACCTGGGTACGGGTGTGCGCTCTGTGCTGGAGTTTTTGCCGGGCGGCTTCGGGCAGGTCGGTGTAGCTCATCACGCCGCGACTGACCAGGACGTGCACCAGGTCTTCGATCACCCGTACCAGTTCCAGGTCGGAATGCTGCAGGGACATCAGGTGGTCATGCAGGCTGCGGCTGGCGAACCAGGTCCGCACTTCCGGATCGTTGGCCGGCATGCTCTGGGTCATGTTCTCGAAGGGCTCGGGCTCCACCCGCAGGACCCGCCCCTTTTCATCCCGTTGCACATACACCATGGTTCCTTCCCCTCTCCCATCCACAACGACGCCCGCCTCGGGAGGCGGGCGTCGGCCAAGGCTCAGGCGTCCGCTTTCAGCGAGCCGTCATCGAGCATGTGCGAGATCACCGACGCCGCATCCGGCGCGTTATAAGCCGTCATCAGGTTCACTCCCTGCAGCACGATGGTCTGGCCACCGCCGCCTGCCGTCCCCGTTCCGTTGCTGTCCACCGTGATGGTGGTGCTCGCGCCGAAGGCCATGGTCAGGTAGTCGTCCAGGCTGCCCACATTGCTGTGCTCGCCAGTGAGCAGTTGCGACAGGTCCAGCTTGTCCATCCCCGGCGTGAAGTCGGTGATGGTGGTGACGCCGCTGTCCCCGGGCAGCCACTGGAAGGTGTCCGCACCGGCGCCGCCCGTCAGCAGGTCGTTGCCGCTGTTGCCGGCCAGGACATTGTTGCCGCCGTTGCCGCTGAGCACATCGTCCAGGCGCGAGCCGATCAGGTTCTCGATGTCGATCAGGGTATCCAGCCCGCCGCCACCGGTGTTCTGCTGCACGACCTTGGCCAGGTCCACCGTGACGCCGGTGCTGGCGTCATGGTAGGACGCGGTGTCCGAACCGCCGCCACCGCGCAGGATGTCATCGCCCGCACCGCCCACCAGCAGGTCGTCGCCGCCGTTGCCTTCCAGGGTGTCGTTGCCGAGGCCACCGATCAGCACGTCCTTGCCGCTGCCGCCCTGCAGCGTGTTGCCGTTGGCGCTGCTGTCGATGACGATCTGGTCGGTGCTGGTGCTGTTGCTGCCCAAGGGGCTGCTGGTGTCCGCGGTCACGGTGACGGTCGCGGCGTTGGCACTGTTGCCGCCGTCATCCGCGGCCCGGTAGCTGAAGCTGCCGCTGGCATCGCTGAAGGTGACATTGCCCAGGGCCCCGCTACCGGCGCTATGGGTTGCAGTGCCGTTGCTGCCCCCGCTGACACTGGTGACATCCAGGGCGTTGCCCTCGGCGTCGGTGTCGTTCCAGGTCAGTGCCCATTCGGGGATGGCCACCGAACCTGAGCTGTTGGTCACCACCCGGTCGGCCACCGCCACCGGCGCATCGTTCACCGCGTTGACCTGCACGATGGCGTAGGCCGTGGCGAGGTTCTGGCCGCCGTTGGCGGTGCCGTCGCCATCGTCCAGGGAGAAGCTCAGCGTGCGGTCGAGCCCGCTCGGGTTATCCGAACTGTTGGCGAAGGCGATCTGCTGGATCAGCGCCTGCACCGCCAGCAGGGTGGCCTGGGCGTTGAAGCTGATCACCAGCGCACTGCCGTTGCCGCCGCCCGTCCAGGTACCGATGGTGTTGCCGTTGTAGCGGACGTTCTGGCTGCCCTGCAGGGTGATGCCGCCGCCCGCCAGGATCGACAGCTGGTCCGCCGTGGTGCCGTTGTTGCTGAAGGCCACCGTCAGCTTGCCGGTATCGAAGTTGGGCGAGTCGACATCGCCCAGGCTCACGCTCGCGTCGATCACCTTGGCACTGGCGTTCTCGGTGTAGGCCATGCTGCCGCCCATCCCGCCCAGCATCGGCGCGTCGTTCACCGAGGTGACGTTGAAGGTGATGCGGTTGGCGCTCGCATCCAGGTCCACGCCGCCGTTGGCGGTGCCGCCATTGTCCTGCACCTGGAAGGAGAAGCTGGCGTACCCCGCGCCGTTGCCGTTGGCCGCCGGCACGAAGCTCAGCTTGCCGGCAGTGATGTCCGCCACGCTGACGCTGCTGCCGGCCACCAGGGCCGGGCCGCCGGCCAGCACCAGGCTACCGGCACCCGGCAGCGTGGTGATCTTCACCGCCAGCAGGCTGTCGCCGTCGGCGTCGCTGAAACCGAAGTCGGCGGTGTTCAGCACGCGGCTGCCGTCCTCCAGCAGGGTGATGCTCTTGTCCGCGCCGGTAGGCGCCATGTTCACGTCCACCACCGTCACGCTGAGGGTGGCCGAGTCCGGGGTACCGTCGGCGTCCACCAGGCTGTAGGTGAAGTGCTCGGTGATGTTGGCGCTGATGCCCTGGGGCGCCACGTAGCTCCAGGCGCCCGTGGCGAAGTTGAAGGTCAGCTTGCCGCCGGCCGCCGTACCGATATTGCTGAGGACACTGCCGGCGATGTCCGGCCCGGTGCTGGCGTCGATGACGTTGCTGCCGTTCCAGGTGTAGGTCACGTTGTTGATGACGATGGACTTGATGTAGCCGGGGCCGTCGGCACCGAAGCTGTCGTCGTCGGTGGTGCCCGGGATGTTGTCGCTGCCGTGCAACACATTGCCCGATACGTCGCCGCCGACGATCTGATTCTTCAGCGCATCGATCAGTTGCTCGAAACCGGACACGCTCAGCGGCGAACCCTGGCCATCCAGGTCGACATCCTGCAGGCGCGCCGTGTTGATGCCGTCGCCGATGCCCACGGTGGTGACATTCAGATGGTTGTTGTCGACGAAGTTGTTCCAGGCGGTGGCCGTGGCGTTGGCCAGGGAGTTGCCGTTGGTGCCGGTCTGCTCGTTGGGGTTGCCGTCACTGATGAACACCACCTGGTTGCTGTAGCCGTTCAGTGGCTGGTAGACGGCCATGGTTTCCTGGATACCGGCGGTGAAGTCGGTATTTCCATTGAAGGGCCGCGTACCGCCCTCGTTCGGGTTGATGGCGGCGATCTGCGCCGAGAAGGCGGCGAAATCGCTGACCACCGGATAAGAGGTGGCGGTGGACGAGAACGCCACGATCTGCAGCTTGACGTCCCCCGAGGTGCCATCGAACAGCGCCTGGCCCGCCGCGCGCACGGCAGTGAGCATCTGGTTCAGCTCGGTGTTGCTGATGCTGCCGCTGAAGTCCAGCACGAACACCAGGTTGAAGTCCTGCCCCTGCCCTTCGTTGACCGAGGCCTGGTCGTTCTTGGCGTCCGGGGCGTTGTCGACCGCTATCAGGTTGATCCGCGTCTCGGCGACGTTGGAGTTGAGGTTGCCGTCGTTGACCACCACCGTCAGGTTGCGCGGCGTGGTGTCCGGGGTGTTGCTGCTGTTGGAGAAGCGGATCGCCTCGATGGCCGTCTCGTAGCTGGCCTTGCTGGCCGAACCGTTGAGGGTGACGGTGATCTTGCCGGCCACGCTGGTATCCACCACGCCGCTGATGCCGCCGGGCAGGCCGCCCAGGGACAGCGAGTCGCCGGCCTTGGCGTTGGTGAGCACGATGGTGGCCGACTCGATATTGCTGTCGTCCACATCGGTCACGCGGGTATCCAGGTCGGCAATGGCCACCGCCGGGCCGCCTTCGGTGAAGCTGGTCTGGTAGTTGGCGCCGGTAGCGCCACTGCTGTCGTTGGCATCCAGGTCCAGCAGCGGCTTGTCGTTGACCTCGTCCACCTTGATGGTGACCGTGGCCTCGTTGCTGTACAGCGCACCGTCGCTGACCTGGTACTTGAAGCTGGCGTAGGGATTGCCGGCTTCGTCGGCATCGGGCACGAACTTCAGCTTGCCGGCGCTGATATCGGCCACCGAAATCTCGTCACCGATCCCTACGGACACGCCGTTGAGCTGCAGACTCCCCTCGTCGGGAAGCGCGGTGATCTTGATCTTGGTAAACGCCGCCGAGTCGATGTCGTAGTCATTGTTGCCACCGGTGCCGTCACTGCCAAACAGGCCGTTGTAGCTGATGGTGACGGCGGTGTCCTCCTGGGTGCTGAAGCTGTCGTCGCGGGCCACCGGCGCGTCGTTCTCCGGGGTGACGTCGATGGTCACGGTGGCCACGTTGCTGTAGCTGGTGCCGTCGCTGACCTGGTACTTGAAGGTGGCGTAGGGGTCGCCGTTCTCGTTGGCGTCGGGCACGAACACCAGGTTGCCGGCGTTGATCTGGGCCAGGGTGATCACCTGGTTCAAGGTCACCGCGTTGCCATTGAGGGTGAGCACGCCATTGCTGGCCAGCTGGGTGACGCGGATGCTGGTGAAGCTGGAGGAGTCGGCGTCGCTGTCGTTCAGCGGGCCGGTACCGTCAGCGCCGAACAGCTGCTGGGCGGTGATGGTCAGGGCCTGGTCCTCGGCCGTGCTCAGGTGATCGTTCACCGCCAGCGGTGCATCGTCCAGCGCCTTGACGGTGATGCTCAGCGCCGCGCTGGAGGGGTCGTTGTCGGCATCCACCAGGGTGTAGGTGAACTGTTCCAGCACATCGCCGCTGAGCCCGCTGGGCGCCTGGTAGCTCCAGGCGCCGGTGGCGAAGTTGAAGCTCAGCTTGCCGCCCGCGCCGGTAAGGACATTGCTCAGCTGTGCGCTGGCCGGGTCGCCGTTCCAGGTGTGCAGGGTGCCGTTGATGAGAATGGACTTGATGGCGCCCGGGCCGTCGGCACCGTAGCTGTCGTCATCGCCGCCGCCGCTCGCGCCGTCGTTGCCCAGCAGCACGTTGCCGCTGACCAGTCCGTTGCTGACCTGCTCGAGCAGCGTGGTGATCAAGCCATTGAAGCCGGACACGCTGATGGGGGTGCCGGAGCCGTCCAGGTCCACGTCCTGCAGGCGCGGAATGCTGATGTTTTCGCCGATGCCGATGGCGGTGACGTTCAGTCCGTGGGTGCCGATGAAGCTGGCCCAGTTGCTCGCCGTGCCATCGCTGAGAGAGTTGCCCCCCGTACCGGTCTGCTCGTTGGGGTTGCCGTCACTGATGAAGAACACCTGGTTCTTGTAGCCCGCCAGCGGCTGGTAGTCGGACATGACCTCCTGGATGGCGGCGGTGAAGTCGGTCTGGCCACCGAACGGACGGATACCGCCCTCGGCGGGGTTCAGGCTCTTGATCAGGTTGGAGAAGCTGGTGAAGTCGGCATTCACCGCATAGGAAGAGGCGGTCCCGGAGAAGGCGACGACCTGCACCTTCACATCGCCATTGGCGCCATTGAACAGCGCCTGGCCGGCCGCGCGCACCGCGGTGAGCATCTGGTTCAGCTCGACGTTGTCGATGCTGCCGCTGAAGTCCAGCACGAAGACCACGTTGAAGTCCTCGGTGCGGGCCTCGTTGACCGTGGCCGAGTCGTTCTTCGCCTGCGGGGTGTCGTCATCGACATCGATGGTCAGGCTGCCGGTGGCGCTGTCGCCGTCCTTGTCGGTGACCTTGTAGCCGATGGTGAAGCTGACATCGTTCTCGTCCTGGCCATCGGGATGCAGGATCGGCTTGTTGTGGATCACCTGGTAGGCGCCGTTGGACGGGTCGAGCTTCAGGGTGATCACGGTCTGGCCGCCCTGCTTGATCAGCAGGTTGTTGCCATCCTTCACATACTCGAAGCCATCCGGCGCGCCCGAGGCCAGCAGGCTGACGGACCCGGGGCCGTCGGCGCCGAAGCTATGGCCGAGGGTGCCGGTGAGGTTCGCCGTGTTCGGGTCCACGTCGCCGGTGCCACCGGCAATGCCGCCAGCGAGGGAATCGTCGTCCAGCTGCACCGCATGGTTGTAGGAAACGGTCGGAGTGTCGTCATTGACGTTGATGGTCAGGCTGCCAGTGGCGCTGTCGCCGTCCTTGTCGGTGACCTTGTAGCCGACGGTGAAGCTCAGGTTGTTCTCGTCATAGCCGTCCGGGTGCTGCAGCGCGGCATTCTGCACCACGCTGTAGGCACCGGTGGCCCAGTTCAGGGTGAGGGTGATGACGGTGACGCCGCCCTGCTTGATAAGCAGGTTGTCGCCGTTCTTCACATAGCTGAAGCCTGTGGGGGCGCCGCTGGTGAGCAGGCTGATGGAGCCGGCGCCATCGGCACCGAAGCTGTGGCCGAGGGTGCCGGTAAGGCTTGTGGTGTTCGGGTCGACATCGCCGGTGCCGCCGGGGTTGCCGCCCGGCAGGGCGTCGTCGTCGAGCTGCACGGCCTGGTTGTAGGTGACGGTCGGTGTGTCGTCGTCGACATTGATGGTCAGGCTGCCGGTGGCACTGTCACCGTCCTTGTCGGTAACCGTGTAGCCGAGGCTGAAGCCAACATCGTTCTCGTCGTAACCCTCCGGATGCTGGATGGCGGCGTTCTGCACCACGCTGTACACGCCGGTGACCGCATTCAGGGTCACGGTGATGACGGTCACGCCGCCCTGCTTGATCAGCAGGTTGTCGCCGTCCTTCACATAGCTGAAGCCACTGGGCGCACCGCTGGTGAGCAGGCTGATGGCGCCCGCGCCGTCGGCGCCGAAGCTATGTGCCAGGGTGCCGGTGAGGTTGGCGGTATTCGGGTCGACATCTCCGGTGCCGCCGGGGTTGCCGCCGTAAAGGGCGTCGTCGTCCAGTTGCACCGCCGCGTTCATGCCCACGGTGGGGGTGTCGTCATCGACATTGATCACCAGGCTGCCCTGGGCCGAGTCGCCGTCCCTGTCGGTGACCGTGTAGCCGAGGGTGAAGCTCAGGTCGTTCTCGTCATAGCCGTCCGGATGCTGGATGGCGGCGTTCTGCACCACCTCGTAGGCGCCGGTCAACGCGTTCAAGGTGACGGTCATGACCATGGTCGAGCCCTGCTTGATCAGCAGGTTGTCGCCGTCCTTCACATAGCTGAAGCCACTGGGCGCACCGCTGGTGAGCAGGCTGATGGAGCCGGCACCATCGGCGCCGAAGCTGTGGGCCAGGGTGCCGGTGAGGTTGGCGGTACTCGGGTCGACGTCGCCGGTGCCGCCGGGGTTGCCGCCCGGCAGGGCGTCGTCGTCCAGCTGCACGGCGTGGTTGTAGGAGACGGTCGGTGTGTCGTCGTCGACATTGATGGTCAGACTGCCGGTGGCGCTGTCACCGTCCTTGTCGGTGACCGTGTAGCCGAGGGTGAAGCTGACATCGTTCTCGTTGTCACCCTCCGGATGCCGGATGGCGGCGTTCTGCACCACGCTATAGGCGCCGGTAGCGGCATCCAGGGTCAGGGTAATGACGGTGACGCCACTCTGCTTGATCAGCAGGCTGTTACCCACATTCACATACTCGAAGCCGGCCGGGACACCACTGGTCAGCAGGCTGATGGAGCCCGCGCCATCGGCGCCGAAATTGTGGCCGAGGGTACCGGTCAGGTTGGCGGTATTCGGGTCCACATCGCCGGTGCCGCCGGGGTTGCCGCCCTGGAGGGCGTCGTCGTCCAGCTGTACGGCCTCGTTGGCATAGGCCTTGGGCACATCGTCGACGATCTCGATCACCACATTGGCCGAGGCACTGGTCGAGGCATCGCTCACGCTCACCTGGAAGCCGTCGGTTTCCGCCACGCCGGCCACGTCGGTGGTCGGCCCGGTCAGGGTGTAGTTGAAGCTGTAGCTGCCATTGCTGTAGCCGGTGATGCTCACCAAGCCATGGGCCGTGGTGAAGCTTTGCCCCACCAGGCTGGCGAAGCCGCTGGTGGTGAGGTCCAGGGTGATGCTGCCGACAGTCAGGGACTTGAGGTTGTCCAGGCCGTCCGAGTCCCCCACGGTGAAGCTGCCGGTGGTGGTCTCGCTGGTATCGGCCAGGCTGGTCAGGCCCTTCTCGTAGACCATCGCCATGTCGCCCTGGGCGTTCGGCGTGCTCACCACCACCGTGGGCACATCGTTGCTGCCGGTGATGGTGATGCTCAGGGTCGAGCTGCTTGGATCGTGGTCGCCGTCACGCATGGTGTAGGCGTACTGCAGGGTCACCTGCTCGTCCTGGTCGAGGCCTTCCACCGCCGCCGAGCCATTGGCCAGGGTGAAGCTGTAGCTGCCATCGGCGTTCAGGGTCACCACGCCGTAGGCGGTGTTCACCAGCAGGCTGCCATTCGGGCCACTGGTTGCCCCGGACACGCCGTTCCAGCTGCTGAAGGCCTTGGCCAGGTCGGCGCCGCTGGCGTCGTTGTCCAGCACGTTGCCGCTGACGTTGTCCGGGGTGCCGTTCTCGGTCAGGTAGCGGTGATCGGCGTACGCCTGCGGGGTATCGTCGTCGACCTTGATGTACAGCGAGCCCTCGGCGCGATCGCCATCGCGGTCGACGATCTTGTACTCGATCTCGAAGGTCAGGTCGTTCTCGTTGCCGCCATAGGGATGCAGGATCGGCGCGTTCTGGGTCACCGTGTAGGCGCCGGTGAACTTGTCCAGAGTGATGGTAATGACGGTCAGGTCGCCCTGCTTGATCAGCAGGCCGCCCTTGGTTTCCACATAGGTGAAGCCCTGTGGCGCACCGCTGTCCTGCAGCTCGATCTCGCCTGGGCCGTCGGCACCGAAATCATGCTCGATCACGCCACTGGTGTTGCGGGTGTCCGGGTCGTTGTCGCCAACGCCGCCGGGAATCCCGTGAGGCAGGGCGTCGTCGTCGAGGCTGACTTTCACATAGGGCTCGATGCAGGGGGCGTCATCCTTGAAGCTGATGGCGCCGCCCAGGTTTAGGCTGGCGCTGTCCTTGTCGCCATCGCCGTCGGTGATGGTGGCGGTCAGGCTGATCAGGTCGCCGCTGGCCAGGCCGGCCGACTGGTCCGGCCCCGTATTGGGGGTATGGAAGATCGCCCGCGACTGCACCAGGGTCACCAGGCCGTCGCCGTCCACGCTCAGGCGGAAGGCCACCTGCCCACCACCGATCACGCGCCCGACGATATCCGCGCCCTCCTTGAACAGGAGGATGCCGTTGCCGGTGGCGGTGTCCCGCAAGCCGCTGTCCACGCCCGGCGATTTCACCTCCAGGCTGTAGGTGGTGGCATTGGTATTGGCCGCGCCGTCCGCGCCGAACACTGGCGCAAAGGCTGCGGCGAAGCTGGTGCTGTCGGCGGTGCCCAGTTGGGTTTCGTCTACCTGCAGGTCGAGCCCGTACTGGCCCTTGACGCTGATGCTCGGCACATCGTCGAGGATGTCGATGGTCAGGGTGCCGCCCCCGATGTTGCCGTGGGCGTCGGTCACCTGGAAGGTGAAGGTTTCGGTGAACTGCAGGTTGTTGCCGTTATTGCCCGGATTGACCTTGGGCGCCGTGAGCAGGGTATAGCTGTAGTTGCCGGCGCTATCGACCACCAACTGGCCGTATTGGCCGTTGCCGGCACCCGCGCCCAGGCTGAAGCTGTAGGGACCGCTGCCGCCGCTGGCCTGCAGGGTGCCGCTGGCGAACTCATCATTGCTGCCCGGCTCGCTACCGAAGCCCAGCGCCGCTTCGCGCACATCGTTGTCGGAACCGGCACCCACGCTTCCCACCACAGTGATGTTGGACACATCGATGGTCAGGGTGGTGGTGCTGAGGTCACCGTCGGCGTCGACGATGGTGTAGGTGAAGGTATCGACGCCACCCGCCTGGCCAAGGCTGTTCGCATGGCTGGTATAGGTGTAGCTGCCGTCGGCATTCAGCAGCAGGGTTCCCAGGTCGCTGACGATGCTGGTGCCCACGCCGCCCGAGGCCGGGATCGCGGTATTGCCACCGGCACGCACGCCCACCACGCCGGACGTCGGCGTCGGCCGACCATCGGCGCCAAAGATATCAGCCGCCGAACCCAGCCCGGCACCCGTCACCACATTGCCGCCAACACTGCCGCCCTCGCTGACCGAAGCACTATCGGCCTTGGCCTGGGGCAGGTCGTCGACGATCTCGATGGTCACGTTGGCCGAGGCAGTGGCCAGGCCGTCGCCCACGGTAATAAGGAAGCCGTCCGTCTCCAGACCGGCGGCATCGGTGGTGGCGCCCGTCAGGGTGTAGCTGAAGCTGTAGGTGCCATTGGCGTAGCCGGTGATCAACACCGTGCCATGGGCAGCGGCGAAGCTCTGGCCCACCAGGCTGGCGAAGCCGCTGGTGGTGAGGTCGAGGTTCAGGCTGCCGACACTGAGAGACTTGAGGTTATCCAGCCCGTCGGAATCGGCGACGCTGAAGCTGCCATTGATGACATTGCTGCCATCGCCGGCACTGCTGCCGGCCGCCAGGCCTTTCTCGAACACCTGGGCCGCATCGCCCTGGGCATCCGGGAAGCTCACCTGCACCGTCGGGATATCGTTGCTGCCGACGATGGTGATGGTCAGGGTCGAACTGCTCGGGTCGTTATCGCCGTCGCGCATGGAATAGGCGTATTGCAGGGTCACCTGCTGGCCTTGCTCCAGCGCCTCCACCGCCGCCGACCCATTGGCCAGCACGAAGCTGTAGCTGCCATCGGCATTCAGGGTCACCACGCCGTAGGGCGTGTTCACCAGCAGGCTGCCGTTCTCCCCGGCGGTCGCCCCGGCTACGCCGTTCCAACTGGTGAAGGCCTTGGGTTGGTCGGCGCCACCGACGTCGTTGCCCAGCACATTGCCGGCCAGGCTGGAGGGTTGGCCGTTCTCCACCAGGTTGCCGCTGTCCGGGTTGGCCTGGGGCAGGTCGTCGACGATCTCGATGGTCACGGTGGCCGAGGCATGGGCCAGGCCATCGCCCACACTAATAAGGAAGCCATCCGTCTCCGGACCGGCGGCATCGGTGGTGGCGGAGGTCAGGGTGTAGCTGAAGCTGTAGGTGCCATTGGCGTAGCCGGTGATCAGCACCGTGCCATGGGCGGCGGCGAAGCTCTGCCCCACCAGGCTGGCAAAGCCGCTGGTGGTGAGGTCGAGGTTCAGGCTGCCGACGCTGAGGGACTTGAGGTTATCCAGCCCATCGGAATCAGCGACGCTGAAGCTGCCGTTGATGACGGTGCTGCCATCGCCGGCGCTGCTGCCGTCCGCCAGGCCTTTCTCGAACACCTGGGCCAGGCCGCCCTCGGCACTCGGGAAGCTCACCTGCACCGTCGGGATATCGTTGCTGCCGACGATGGTGATGGTCAGGGTCGAACTGCTCGGGTCGTTATCGCCGTCGCGCATGGAATAGGCGTATTGCAGGGTCACCTGCTGGCCTTGCTCCAGCGCCTCTACCGCCGCCGACCCATTGGCCAGCACGAAGCTGTAGCTGCCATCGGCGTTCAGGGTCACCACGCCATAGGGCGTGTTCACCAACAGGCTGCCGTTCTCCCCGGCGGTCGCGCCGGTCACGCCGTTCCAGCTGGTGAAGGCCTTGGGTTGGTCGGCGCCACCGACGTCGTTGCCCAGCACATTGCCGGCCAGGCTGGAGGGTTGGCCGTTCTCCACCAGGCTGCCGCTGTCCGGGTTGGCCTGGGGCAGGTCGTCGACGATCTCGATGGTCACGTTGGCCGAGGCATTGGCCAGGCCGTCGCCCACGGTAATAAGGAAGCCGTCCGTCTCCGGACCAGCGGCATCGGTGGTGGCGCCGGTCAGGGTGTAGCTGAAGCTGTAGGTGCCATTGGCGTAGCCGGTGATCAACACCGTGCCATGGGCGGCGGCGAAGCTCTGCCCCACCAGGCTGGCAAAGCCGCTGGTGGTGAGGTCGAGATTCAGGCTGCCGACCGACAGCGATTTGAGGTTATCCAGGCCATCGGAATCGGCCACGCTGAAGCTGCCGTTGATGACGGTGCTGCCATCGCCGGCGCTGCTGCCATCCGCCAGGCCTTTCTCGAACACCTGGGCCAGGCCGCCCTCGGCACTCGGGAAGCTGACGTTCACCGTCGGGATATCGTTGCTGCCGACGATGGTGATGGTCAGGGTGGAACTGCTCGGGTCGTTATCCCCGTCGCGCATGGAATAGGCGTATTGCAGGGTTACCTGCTGGCCTTGCTCCAGCGCCTCCACCGCCGCCGACCCATTGGCCAGCACGAAGCTGTAGCTGCCATCGGCGTTCAGGGTCACCACGCCATAGGGCGTGTTCACCAACAGGCTGCCGTTCTCCCCGGCGGTCGCGCCGGTCACGCCGTTCCAGCTGGTGAAGGCCTTGGGTTGGTCGGCGCCACCGACGTCGTTGCCCAGCACATTGCCGGCCAGGCTGGAGGGTTGGCCGTTCTCCACCAGGCTGCCGCTGTCCGGGTTGGCCTGGGGCAGGTCGTCGACGATCTCGATGGTCACGTTGGCCGAGGCATTGGCCAGGCCGTCGCCCACGGTAATAAGGAAGCCGTCCGTCTCCGGACCAGCGGCATCGGTGGTGGCGCCGGTCAGGGTGTAGCTGAAGCTGTAGGTGCCATTGGCGTAGCCGGTGATCAACACCGTGCCATGGGCGGCGGCGAAGCTCTGCCCCACCAGGCTGGCAAAGCCGCTGGTGGTGAGGTCGAGATTCAGGCTGCCGACCGACAGCGATTTGAGGTTATCCAGGCCATCGGAATCGGCCACGCTGAAGCTGCCGTTGATGACGGTGCTGCCATCGCCGGCGCTGCTGCCATCCGCCAGGCCTTTCTCGAACACCTGGGCCGGCCCCCCCTGGGCATCCGGGAAGCTCACCTCCAGGGACGGGACATCGTTGCTGCCGGTGATGGTTATGGTCAGGGTCGCCGTGCTCTGGTCGCCGTTGCTGTCCTGGATGCTGTAGCTGTAGGTCAGCTGCACGCTTTCCCCTTCATCCAGCCCTTCCACCGCAGCGGCACCGTTGGCCAGGACGAAGCTGTAACTGCCGTCCGGGTTCAGGGTGATCACGCCGAAGGGGCTGCTGACCAGCAGGCTGCCATTGGCGCCGCTTGTGGCCCCCGGTGCCTGCCAGGAAAGGAACTGGGTGGGCAGGTCCGGCCCACCGTCGTCGTTGTCCAGCACATTGCCCTGCACGCCTTCACCGCCCTCGGCGACGCTCTGCGCATCGTCCTGGGCCAGCGGCACGCCGTTGACCGGCGTGGCGGCGGCCAGCGGCACTGCGGGAATGCCGGTCTCCGGCGCGGGGAACTCGATGGCGGAACTGATGGGGCCGGTAGGGAAGCCGATGGTGGGGTCCACGGCGCCCCCGGTTTCGCCCAGCATCACGAAGGAGTGGCCGCCGCCGGCATTGCCGCCGCCACTGCCCGAACCGGGACCGGCTGCGGTGGCCTCGGCGGCCTGGGTCGGGTCCACGCCCGCCTCGATGGCGGCCTGCAGCTTCTCGACGTCGGTGAGGTCCTGCTGGCTCGGCGCGGCCGGCACGTTTTCGTTGCCGGACTGGCTGGAATCGGGGCTGCCGGCCAGCAGCGAGTTGTTCAGCGGCAGGCTGCTGTCACGGCCGAGCACCAGCTCCTGACCGTTGGCCAGTGCCACCGCCACCGCGCCCTGGGCGCCGGTAACCAGTTGCTCACCGGCGAACACCCGGTCGCCTTCGCTGAGGGGGCGGCGCGAGCCGTCCGCTGCCACCGCGAAGACTTCGCCCACGACCTGCCGAACGACCCCGATTGATCCCGCCATGATTCCTTCCTCCCGCACCGCGTGCTGCCAATCGGGCAGCGCCGATCCCAGACAATGAGGGCCAGAGCACGTCGGGTCCGAACCTGGAAAAGGGGAAGAAGAATCGAGAAAAGCAGCCGCGTCAGAAAAACAAAAACCACGCAATGTCAATAAAACGTCACGCGACCCGGCGCCCTACTACTCCTTCTGAATTGCCTCGCCCCAGCAGCTCGAGAAATGTGCTTGACCATGACCTCCCGCAGCAGAGGCGCCCTGGAAGCCCCAAGACATGCACCCTGCTGGCAAAAAGATGTCTTGAATATCCGACGAGTGCATAAGAATTTTTCCTGCTAACCCTTGTTCGAATTTCTTATTAGCCAAATTCGAAAGTTGCTCTTATCTCTGATGTTACAAGCCTGAAACGGTTTGCTATGGATATTCGCCAATTTTTCGGCGCCAGGAAGCAAAATTCCGGCATGGAGAACGACAAAAAATGCGCACTTTCACCCCCTTGTGGTCCAGCATCTTGCTGGCCATGGCTGCCACGCAAATCCAGGCCATGACCCTGACAGACGCGATTCAGAGCACCCTGGACAAACATCCGGAGCTCCTGGCCAACGCCCAGAATCGCCTGGTTGCCGACGAAGAGGTAAAAGTCGCCAAAGGAGGCTACCTACCGACTGTCGACCTGATCACCGGTGTCGGCCGCGAGCAAACCGACAACCCCACCACCCGGGCACTCGGCGATCACAACAAGGAGACCCTGAACTTCCGTGACGCCGAACTGCGACTGCGGCAGATGCTGTTCGACGGTTTCAACACGCCCAACGAGGTGGATCGCACCACGGCTGTGGTCAATTCCCGCGCCTACTTCACCCTGGGCACCGCCGAAAGCCTGGCGCTGCGCACCGTGGAGGTCTTCCTGGAGGTGCTCAAGCGCCGCGAGATGGTGACCCTGGCCAAGAACAACCTCATGGCCCACGAGCGCATCCACGACCAGATCGGTCTGCGCAGCGAACGCGGCGTGGGCAGCACCGCCGACTTCGACCAGGCCGAAGCGCGCCTGGCCCTGGCACGCAACAACCTCTACACCGAGGAAGTGAACCTGGCGGACGCCGAAGCCAACTTCTTCAGCGCCGTGGGCCTGCCGGCCGACCAACTGGTATCCCCGGCGACCATCAAGGGCGAAATGCCCGCCGACCTGCTGGCCGCGCGCCAGGGCGTGATGGAAGCCAACCCGCTGCTGAAATCGGCCCAGGCCGACGTGCAAGCTGCGGAGAGCCAGTACAAGTCGGCCAAGGCCCCCTTCTACCCGCGCCTTGACGCGGAACTGGCCACCACCGCCGACGACAACGTGCAGGGCGACGAAGGCCACTACAACACCTGGCGAGCCGGCGTCGTGATGAATTACAACCTGTTCAACGGCATGCGCGACAAGGCCCGGCTGCAGGCCGCCGCGCACCAGATCAACCAGTCCATGGACATCCGCAACAACGCCCTGCGGGTGCTCAACGAGAACCTCTCGCTGGCCTGGAACGCCATGGAAAACGCCCGCAAGCAGACCCCCGAGGCGCGCTCCTACGCCGATTACACCGCCCGCGTCCGCGAGGCCTACCAGCAGCAGTTCGGCCTCGGCCAGCGCACCCTGCTGGACCTTCTGGACAGCGAGAACGAACTCTTCACCGCCAACCGCCGCTACGTGGAAGTGCGCTACATCGAGGAGTTCTCCATGTACCGGGTGATTTCGGCCATGGGCGACCTGCTGCGTCGCCAGAAAGTCGTAGTCCCGGCAGAGGCCGTCGCCGTGAGTGAAGTGAAAAGCGATGCCCAACTGCCGGACATGAAATAGGCCTGAATGGGAGTCCACCGCCATGACCACCATGGAAAGGACTGACAGTCCCAGGGACCCGCGCCAGGGGCATGACGACCCGCTGCTCGACGGGTTGCTGATCCTCTGCCGGCTGCACGGCCAGGTGGCTAGCCGCGCCAGCCTGTGCAGCGGCCTGCCGCTGCCGGGCCAGCGCCTGTCCGCCGAGCTGCTGCCCCGCGCGGCGGCTCGCGCGGGCCTGCAGGGGCGTTTGCTGCGCCGCGACCTGGCGGCCATCTCGCCGCTCAACCTGCCGCTGCTGCTGTTGCTCAAGGGCGGCCGCAGCGCAGTGCTGACCCGCTTCGACGAGCGTGGCCAGGCGCTGATCCTGCCCTGCGAGGCCGATGGCGGCGAGCAGTGGGTCCCACGGGAGATCCTGGCCCTGGAGTACAGCGGCCAGGCCCTGTTCGCCCGTCCGCGCCACGACCTGGAGGCGGCCCGCAACCCGCTGCTGCCGAGGGTGAAATCCTGGTTCCGCGACACCCTCAAGCTGTCCCGCTGGCTCTACGCCGACGCCATGCTGGCGAGCCTGCTGATCAACCTGCTGGGCATGCTGGTGCCGCTGTTCGTGATGCAGACCTACGACCGCGTGGTCCCCAACCAGGCCACCTCGACCCTCTGGGTACTGACCATCGGCCTGCTGATCGGCACGGGGTTCGACCTGCTGCTGCGGGTCCTGCGCGCCAACCTGCTGGACAACGCCGGGAAGAAGACCGACGTCGTGCTCTCGGCCACCCTCTTCGAGCGCATCACCGGCATGGCGCTGAAGGCGCGCCCGGCCACCATCGGCGGCTTCGCCCAGAGCATCCACGACTTCCAGGGCCTGCGCGAATTCCTCACCGCGGTGACCCTCACCAGCCTGATCGACCTGCCCTTCTCGGTGCTGATGCTGCTGGTGATCGGCCTGCTCGGCGGCCCGCTGGTGGTCATCCCGATCCTCGCCTTCCCGCTGACCGCGCTGTTCGCCTACATCATCCAGGTGCGCCTGCGCGATACCGTGCAGCGCAGCCTGGCCCTGGGCGCCGAACGCCAGGCCCTGCTGATCGAAACCCTGTCGGGGCTGGAAACCCTCAAGGCCTGCGGCGCCGAAAGCGAGCGCCAGCACCGCTGGGAACACACCCATGGCGCCCTCACCCGCCTCGACAGCCACGCGCGCTTCCTCTCCGCGCTGGCCACCAACGGCACCCTGTTCATGCAGCAGTTCGCCGGCCTGGCGATGATCGTCAGCGGCGTCTACGCCATCATCGCCGGCAACCTCAGCGTCGGCGCCCTGGTGGCCTGCTACATGCTCAACAGCCGCGTGCTCTCGCCCCTGGGACAGATCGCCGGGCTGATCACCCGCTACCAGCAGGCACGCCTGACCATGACCTCCACCGACGCGCTGATGTCCCTGCCCCAGGAACGCGAGGAGGGGCAGCAGCCGCTGCGGCACCAGAGCTTCAAGGGCGACCTGGAAGTGCGCCAGGTGGACTTCCGCTATCCGGGCCAGACCAGCCTGGCACTGAACAAGGTCAGCATGCGCGTGGCCGCCGGCGAGCGTGTCGCCATCATCGGCCGCAGCGGCTCGGGCAAGAGCACCCTGGCGCGACTGATCCTCGGTTTCTACGCGCCGGAGGAAGGCCAGTTGCTGCTGGACGGCATCGACCTGCGGCAGACCGACATCGGCGACCTGCGCCAGCAGATCGGCTACGTCAGCCACGACTTGCCGCTGCTGGCCGGCAGCCTGCGCGACAACCTGACCCTGGGTGCGCGCTACGTCAGCGACGAACGCATGCTCGAAGTGGCCGAACTGACCGGCGTGGCCGAGCTCGCCCGGCAGCATCCCCAGGGGTATGACCGTCCCGTGGGCGAACGCGGCCAACTGCTTTCCAGCGGCCAGCGGCAAACCGTGCTGCTGGCCCGCGCCCTGCTGCTCGACCCACCGCTGCTGGTGCTGGACGAGCCCACCAGCGCCATGGACAACAGCAGCGAGGAACAACTGCGTCAGCGCCTGGCCAACTGGTCGGCGGGCAAGACACTGATCCTGATCACCCACCGCAGCTCGATGCTGGCGCTGGTGGACCGCCTGGTGGTGCTGGACAACGGCCAGATCGTCGCCGACGGGCCCAAGGACACCGTCATCGACGCCCTGCGCAAAGGCCGCATCGGATCGGGCGGCGCCTGAGGAGACCCATCATGGCCCACACCGACACGCCCAACCCCTATTTCGGCCGCCGCGACGGCGCCGACACCGAGTTCATGCCGGAGGTGGCCGGCGCCGTGCTGGAGGACTCGCCACGGGCCACCCGCGTCACCGTCTGGGTGGCCTGCATCGTGCTGCTGGTGGCGCTGGTCTGGGCGCACTTCGCGGTGCTGGACGAGGTCACCACCGGCGAGGGCAAGGCCATTCCCTCGAGCAAGGTGCAGGTCATCCAGAACCTGGAAGGCGGCATCGTCTCGGAGATCCTCGTGCGCGAGGGCCAGGTGGTGGACAAGGGCACGGTGCTGCTGCGCCTGGACGACACCCGCTTCCGCTCCAACAAGGGCGAGAGCGAGGCCGACCGCCTGGCGCTGACGGCCCGGGTCGAACGCCTCTCCGCCGAGGCCGAGGGTCGCGACATGCAGCTGCCGGAGGAAATCACCCGCGAGGCGCCGCAGCTGGCCGAGGACGAGAAAGCCCTGTTCCGCGCGCGCAACGAACGCCTGGACAGCGAGCAGCGCATCCTCAGCGAGCAGTTGCGGCAGAAGAAACAGGAACTCGCCGAATTCCGCTCCAAGAGCCAGCAGTACCGCTCCAGCCTCGGGCTGATCCAGCAGGAGCTGAACATGTCCCAGCCGCTGGTGAAGGCCGGCGCCATCTCCCAGGTGGAGATCCTCCGGCTGCAGCGCAGCGCGGTGGAAACCCGTGGCGAGCTGGAAGCCACCAACCTGGCCATACCCCGTGCCGAGTCGGCGATGGCGGAGATCGAGCGGAAGATGGAGGAGAGCCGGCTGTCCTTCCGCTCCGACGCCTTCAAGGAACTCAACGAGGTGCGCACCGAGCTGTCGAAGATCACCTCCACCGGCAAGGCCATCGACGACCGCGTCAGCCGCACCACAGTGGTGTCGCCGGTGCACGGAGTGATCAAGCAGCTGAAGGTCAACACCATCGGCGGCGTGGTGCAGCCGGGCAGCGACCTGGTGGAAGTGGTGCCGCTGGAGGACAGCCTGCTGATCGAGGCGCGCATCCGCCCGCAGGACGTGGCCTTCCTCCACCCCGGGCAGAAGGCGATGGTCAAGTTCACCGCCTATGACTACACCATCTACGGCGGCCTCAAGGCCGGGCTGGAGCTGATCAGCGCCGACACCATCACCGACGAGGAAGGCAAGAGCTTCTACCTGATCCAGGTGCGCACCGACAAAAGCCACCTGGGCAAGGACGACCACCCGCTGCTGATCATCCCAGGCATGGTCGCCACGGTGGACATCATCACCGGCCAGAAGAGCGTGCTGGACTACCTGCTCAAGCCGGTGCTCAAGGCCCGCCAGGAGGCGATGCGGGAGCGGTAGGAGCTCCTAGGTAAAGCAGATCACGGCACTCGTGGCGCATGCAGTTCGTAGATGGGTTGAGCGGAGCGATACCCATGCGGAAAGGTCTGATGGGCATCGCAAGCTCGCGGAACGCCGCCCGTCCCATCCTACGCAAGGCAGTCCCTACCGATACTAATCATTGGTCGTGGTTCTTCCTGAAAGTTCGTAGGGTGGATGACGCTCTTTTCATCCACCAGCGGCGCCAGGCCGGACCTCGATGGTGGACCGGTGAAGCGTGGTCCACCCTACGACTGCACCGGACCGTTAGCGCAGCCGCTGGCTAGGTTTCGCTGCCGTGGTTGCGCTGGAAAGTCTCCTCACCCATCGCCTCGATCTGCCCCTGGATCAATGCCTCGAAGGGCCGTAGCAGTTCATCGAAGCGTGCCGGTGCTTCGAGGATATCGAGGGCCGCGGCGATGGCTTCCACGGTGGACAGCGCCCCGGCCATGGGTGCCTTGCGCAGGCGGTAGCGCGACGTCATGCCCTCGGGCAGGGTCACTCGTGGCAGGGCCTCGAGCTCAGGGTTGAGGTAGAGCAGCTTGCGCGCCTTGCGCCAGGTGCCGTCGGGCACCACCAGCAACAGCGGGCGCGGGTCGGCGCCGGCCACCTCCGCCAGTGGGTGGGCATCCTCACCGGGGAACAGCAGGCAGGGGCGATAGGCGGGATCGGCCAGGGCAGCGGCCAGGTCGTCGAAACGCTCGCCCACCCGCAGCTCGGCATTCTCCAGCCCCAGGGCGGCCAGGCGCGCGGTGTTCAGCGCATGGTTCACCTCGCTCGGGTGCTGCAACAGCAATACCCGGGTGCGGCTGGCCAGCTGCGGGATCAGCGGGCACAGGCAATGGCTTTCGGGGCGCTGGCAGCGCGGGCAACTCGGGCGGGGCATGGACGGTCTCCTGGGGCGCGCATTCTGCCACATGCCCCTGCCCCCGGATTGCATCCGGGCTACGGGGCCCTGTAGGAGCGATTTCAATCGCGAAGGGCAGCGCAGCTGCCCCCTGGGACGCCGTTATCGCGAATGAATTCACACCTACCGGTTGAACCGCTCCGCCAGGCTGTGCAGGTAATCGGCCATGCGCTCCAGGTCCTGGCTGATGGCGGCGCCTTCCTGGGCCTGGCCGGCGCTGTGGTCGGACAGCTGGGCGATGCGGGTGATCTGCCGGCTGATGTCCTCGGCCACGTGGCTCTGCTGTTCGGATGCGGCGGCCATCTGCTGGCTCATGCCGGTGATGCGGGTCACCGCCTGGCTGATGCCTTCCAGGGCCTCGCGCACCGACTCCACGCTACCCACGCTTTCGCGGGAAATGGCCTCGCCACGGCTGGCTGTAGCCACCGCGCGCTCGGCGCCGGAGCGCAGGGAGGCGATGATCTCGTGGATCTGCTCGGTGGATTGGCGGGTACGCGAGGCCAGGGTGCGCACTTCGTCCGCCACCACCGCGAAGCCCCTGCCCTGCTCCCCTGCCCGCGCAGCCTCGATGGCGGCGTTGAGCGCCAGCAGGTTGGTCTGCTCGGCGATGGCGGTAATCACGTCGGCCACGCTGCCGATGTTGTGGGTGGACTCGGCCAGGTCGTGCACCGCCCGGCCGATCTCGCTCACCGCCTCGGCCATGTGGCGCATGGCACCCAGGCTCTCGCCGGCCAGGTCGCTGCCCTGGCGCGCCAGGCGCTCGGCCTCCTCGGCGGCGTGGGCGGTATGGCTGACGTTGTGGGAGACCTCCTGGATAGTCGCCGCCATTTCATTGATGGCGGTGGCCGACTGATCCGTCTCGCTGCGCTGCTGCTCCAGCAACTCGGCTTCCGAGCGGGACAGCCGGGCGGCCTCGGCGGCGCGTTGCTTGACGCTTTCGCCGGCGTCTTCCAGGCGGGTCAGCGCGGTCTGCAGGCGCGCCTCCTCGCTGAACATGGCCATGTCCAGCAGGGCCTGGGCGCCTCGGCTGTCGGTGTAGGTCAGGGCCACCAGGGCGCTGGTGAAGGCCTTGGGATGCTCGGCCAGGGTCTGGCGGATGGTCTGCCGGTAGCGATGGAGCTGCAGGGAGCCCAGGCCGAACATGGTCGCCAGGGTCAGCGCCACCATCGGCCAGCCCTGCAACAGCAGGTTGCCGCCCAGCAGCACCAGGGTGGCCAGCACCACCGGCCAGGAGCGCGCGAAGTCGTAGGTCCAGGACTCCAGCAGCGGCACCGGCGACTTGCCGGCGCGCAGCCGCGCGTAGAGGGCATCGGCGCGGGCCACCTGCTCGCGGCTGGGCAAGGAGCGCACCGACTCGTAGCCGGCTATCCGGCCATTCTCGTAGACCGGCGTGACATAGGCGCTGACCCAGTAGAAATCACCGTTCTTGGAGCGGTTCTTGACCAACCCCATCCAGGGCTTGCCCTGCTTGAGGGTCTCCCACATGTGGGCGAAGACCGCCGGCGGCATGTCGGGGTGGCGGACGATGTTGTGGGGCTGGCCGATCAGCTCTTCGCGGGTGAAGCCGCTGAGGGCGACGAAGGCGTCGTTGCAGTAGGTGATCTTGCTGGTGAGGTCGGTGGTGGAGATCAACCTTTCGTCGGCGGCGAAGGTGCGTTCCCGCTGGGTGACGGGCAAGTTCTGGCGCATGGCTAATTCATCCCTGTAGGCAGGTTTTCCGGCTATTTCAGCCCCTCGAGATTTATGTCTAGCACGCGCGTCGAAACCTGCACTATCAGGAAAACGCTGATTGCAATCGTCCGCTTTTCAAGGGCTCAGCGCAGGTTCAGCTGGGCCCTGAGCAAGTCGCGGAAAGTGAGGATCAACGGCTCCTTGGAACGCCCCCTGCGCAGGATCATGGAGAACGGCGCCTGGTAGCCGAAGGTGGCCGGCAACAGCACCCGCAGACGCTTCTGCTCGACCCACGGCTGGGCGTAGTGCTCCGGCAGGTAGCCGATGTAGGCGCCGGAGAGCACCAGGATCAGCTGCGCCTCCATACTGTCCACGGTCGCCGCGCTGTGCTTGAAGCCATGCCGGGCCAGTTCCGCCTGGCTCCAGTAGCCACGGCCCACCATGCGCTGCTGGGTGATGAGCTCGCCCGGAATGCGCCGTTCGTTGTACAGCGGATGGCGCTCGCTGCAGTAGAGCCAGTGCTGCTCGCGGTAGAGCGGCTGGTAGACCAGGCCGTTCATGCGCGTGGAAAAGGCGCCGATGGCGAGGTCCAGGCGGTTGTCCAGCACCCCCAGCTGCAGGTCGTAGGGGCTCATCACCGAGAGGTGCAGGTGCACCGCCGCGTGCTCCTGGCTGTAGGCGCCGATGACTTCGGCGAGCGGCAGCGACGGGTCGCCCACGGTGGAGTCCAGCACCCCCAGGTTCAGGGTGCCGCGCAGCTCGCCCTTGAGGGACGCCGAGTAGCGCTCGAAGCTCTCCAGCTCGCCCAGCAGGCGCAGGGTTTCCTGGTAGTAGAGCTCGCCCTTGCTGGTCAGGCTGAAGCCGCCTCGGCCCCGGTGGCAAAGGGTCAGGCCCACCAGCCCTTCCAGCTGGCTCATGTAGGTGCTGATAGCCGAGGTGGAGAGGTTCAGCTCCTGCTGCGCGGCGGCGAAGCCCTGGTGGCGGACCACGCTGGCGAAGATGCGCAGGAGCTTGAGATCGGGAAGGGAGGTGGACATCGGCGTCGCGGCTCCAGGTCTGATTGAACGATGTAGGGGCGAATTCATTCGCCATGCAGGACAAGGTCCTGCCTCTTCCCTGGAGCCTTGAGGGGCCGCTGCGCGGCCCTTGGCGAATGAATTCGCCCCTACGGAAAGCAGAATTCCCGCAGGCAAGTGGCCATCTTACCCGCTCCCGATAGTTTAGAAATCCTTGAAGTAATTATTTGCCGCCAGCGATTTGTCCGTGATGGCACTGTCACCAGAATCGACCGACGACCTACAACCACAACAACCGTGAGGCCACCCCATGGACAAGAAACTGCACCAACCCCTGGGCGGCAATGAAATGCCCCGCTTCGGCGGAATCGCCACCATGATGCGCCTGCCGCACATCCAATCCCCTGAAGAACTCAATGCCCTGGATGCCGCCTTCGTCGGCGTGCCGCTGGACATCGGTACTTCCCTGCGTTCCGGTACCCGCTTCGGTCCGCGCGAGATCCGCGCCGAATCGGTGATGATCCGCCCGTACAACATGGCGACCGGCGCTGCCCCCTTCGATTCGCTGAACGTGGCCGATATCGGCGACGTGGCCATCAACACCTTCAACCTGCTGGAAGCCGTGCGCATCATCGAGCAGGAATACGACCGCATCCTCGACCACGGCATCCTGCCGCTGACCCTGGGCGGCGACCACACCATCACCCTGCCGATCCTGCGTGCCATCCACAAGAAGCACGGCAAGGTGGGCCTGGTGCACATCGACGCCCACGCCGACGTCAACGACAACATGTTCGGCGAGAAGATCGCCCACGGCACCACCTTCCGCCGCGCCGTGGAAGAAGGCCTGCTCGATTGCGACCGCGTGGTGCAGATCGGCCTGCGCGCCCAGGGCTACACCGCCGAAGACTTCAACTGGAGCCGCAAGCAGGGCTTCCGCGTGGTCCAGGCCGAAGAGTGCTGGCACAAGTCGCTGGAGCCGCTGATGGCCGAAGTCCGCGAGAAAGTCGGCGGCGGCCCGGTGTACCTGTCCTTCGACATCGACGGCATCGACCCGGCCTGGGCGCCCGGTACCGGCACCCCGGAAATCGGCGGCCTGACCACCATCCAGGCCATCGAGATCGTCCGTGGCTGCCAGGGCCTGGACATCATCGGTTGCGACCTCGTCGAGGTGTCCCCGCCTTACGACACCACCGGCAATACCTCCCTGCTGGGCGCCAACCTGCTCTACGAAATGCTCTGTGTCCTGCCGGGCGTCGAGCGTCGTTGAGAGCAGCCATGAGCGACCAGAAGCAAGTCCTGGAGGCCGCCAGCACGCTGGTGGCCGCCTTCGCCGCGAACGATACCGAAGCCTACTTCGCCGCCTTCAGCGAAGACGCCAGCTTCGTCTTCCACACCTGCGATGCGCCGCTGCCCACCCGCGCGGCGTACCGCGAGCTGTGGGAAAGCTGGCAGCGCGACGGTTTCGAGGTGCTGGCGTGCCAATCCATCAACCCCGTGGTGTGCCTGCAGGGCGACGTGGCGATCTTCTACCACGACGTCGCCACGCGCCTGCGCATCCAGGGTGAAGAAATAGAAAGCCGTGAGCGGGAAACCATCGTTTTCCGTCGGCAACAAGAAAAAGGCCACTGGTTGGCCTGTCACGAGCACTTGTCGGCGATGCCGGAGCAGCTGCCGCAAACCTGATGAGGCTCCCTGGGAGAGTAAGAATGCATAACAACAACAACGATCACGCAGTCACCCGAATAGAAACCCATGGTGTCGAGCAGATCCCCGATAACGAACGGGATGCCAGCCCCAAGGACCTGTTCCGCCTGATCTTCGGCGGCGCGAACACCTTCGCCACCGCCGTGCTCGGCAGCTTCCCGGTGCTCTTCGGCCTGTCCTTCGAGGCGGGCTTCTGGGCCATCCTGCTGGGCGTGCTGGTGGGTTCGCTGATCCTCGCCCCGATGGGCGTGTTCGGCGCCCTGAACGGCACCAACAACGCGGTGTCCTCCGGCGCCCACTTCGGCGTGCATGGCCGTATCGTTGGCTCCTTCCTCTCCCTGCTCACCGCCATCGCGTTCTTCTCGCTGTCGGTATGGAGCTCCGGTGACGCCCTGGTGGGCGGCGCCAAACGTCTCTTCGGCCTGCCGGAAACCGACCTGACCCTGGGCCTGGCCTACGGCCTGTTCGCCGTGCTGGTACTGGTGGTGTGCATCTACGGCTTCCGCTTCATGCTGCTGGTGAACAAGGTCGCCGTCTGGGCCGCCAGCGTCATGTTCCTGCTGGGCGTTGCAGCCTTCGTCGGCCCGTTCGATGCCAGCTATGCAGGTTCGGTGAACCTCGGCCAGGAAGGTTTCTGGGCCGCCTTCATCGGCGCCGCCCTGCTGGCCATGAGCAACCCGGTGTCCTTCGGTGCCTTCCTCGGCGACTGGTCGCGCTACATCCCGCGCCAGACCTCCAAGCAGCGCATCATGCTGGCGGTGATCGCCGCGCAGTTCGCCACCCTGATCCCGTTCCTGTTCGGCCTGGTCACCGCGACCATCGTCGCCGTCCAGGCGCCGGACTACATCGCCCAGAACAACTACGTCGGCGGCCTGCTGGCCGTATCCCCGGCCTGGTTCTTCCTGCCGGTGTGCCTGATCGCGGTAATCGGCGGCATGTCCACCGGCACCACCTCGCTCTACGGCACGGGCCTGGACATGTCCTCGGTGTTCCCGCGCCTGCTCAACCGCGTGCAGGCCACCGTGATGATCGGCGTGCTGTCCATCGGCTTCATCTTCATCGGCCGCTTCGCCTTCAACCTGGTGCAGAGCGTGTCCACCTTCGCCGTGCTGATCATCACCTGCACCAGCCCCTGGATGGTGATCATGATCCTCGGCCTGATCGTGCGCCGTGGCTTCTACTGCCCGGACGACCTGCAGGTGTTCACCCGTGGCCTGTCCGGCGGCCGCTACTGGTTCACCAATGGCTGGAACTGGCGCGGCATGGGCGCCTGGGTTCCCAGCGCGCTGGTCGGCCTGTGCTTCGTCAACCTGCCGGGCCAGTTCGTCGGCCCGCTGGGTGAACTGGCCGGCGGAATCGATATCAGCCTGCCGGTGACCCTGGGCACCGCCGCCCTGCTCTACCTGGCCCTGCTGACGATCTTCCCGGAACCGGCCGAAGTGTACGGTCCGAAAGGCCCGCGCTGGGTCCCTGCAGGCAAGCCTTCCCAGGCTCGCGTGCCGGGCTCGGCCGAAGCTGCGTAACCACGAAATAGCTCCACTTTATTGCGACTGCCTACAACAACAACCACTGCAATACGCCTTGAAGGAGTTACCGATGAGCAACCGTCCGCTGAAACTGCTGGCCCTGGCCGGCCTGGCCGCCGCCACCCTGAGTGCCGGCGCCATGGCTGAAAGCAAGCCGTCGTTCGTGAGCTCGGGAAGTTTCCAGGTCTGTTCCGACCCGACCTTCCCGCCGCTGGAGTTTTTCGAGAAGACCGGTGACCGCGAGCCCAGCGGCTTCGACGCCGACCTGATCCGCGCCATGGCCAAGCACTGGGGCGTGAAGCCGCGCTTCATCGTCACCGAGTTCACCGGCCTGCTGCCGGGCCTGGACGCCAAGCGTTGCGACGCGGTCATCAGCGGCACCCTGATCACCCCCGAGCGGATCCAGAAGCTCAACGCCGTGCCTTACCTGGCCAGCTCCACCATCGTCTTCGGCAGCGGCAAGGGCGACGTCAAGCTGAACAGCCTGGAAGACCTCTCCGGCAAGGTGGTGGCGGTGCAGTCCGGCACCCGCTACGTGACCATCATGGAGAAGCTCAACGAGCAGCTGAAGGCCGCCGGCAAGACCCCGGCCACCCTGCAGACCTACCCCAAGGGTAGCGATGTAGCCCAGCAGGTACTGGTAGGCCGCGCCGCCGCCGGCCTGTCCCAGGACACCGAACTGGCCTACCGCGAACTGCAGACCCCCGGCCAGTTCAAGACCCTCTACGCGTTCCCCGAGAAGGACATCTTCGGTGCCTACATGCGGCCGAACCCGGAAGACAAGCAGGCCGTCCTGGATGCCGTCGCCGCCCTGAAAGCGGATGGCACCCTCAAGGCCATCGCCGAGAAATGGAAGCTCGATCCAGCCAACCTGGACACCACCGCTCAGTAATCACGGTCACCGACCGGCCCCTCTCCCGTGCGCGGGAGAGGGTGCACTGGCCCGCTTCCATTCACGCAGGACACGTACATGAACTTCGATGTGACTGTCTTCTGGGACGCCCTGACGTCCTGGCACTTCTTCCGCGGCGCCTGCATCACCCTGGTGCTGGCCCTGCTCTCCCACTCCGTGGGCATCCTGATCTCGATTCCCTGCGCCTTGGCCCTGGACGGCCCGCCCAGCGTCTGGCGCAGCAGCCTGCGCGGCGTGCTCAGCGTGTTCCGCGGCGCCCCGACCCTGCTGCAGCTGCTGTTCGTGTGGAACGCCCTGCCGCAGTTCTTCCCGATTTTCCGTGAAGAGTGGTTCACTCCCTTCATCGCCGCCTGGATCGCGCTGTCGCTGAACGAAGCCGCCTACCAGGTGGAGATCAACCGCGCCGCACTGAAATCCGTGGACAAGGGCCAGTACGCCGCCGGCCACGCCCTGGGCCTGTCGCGCTGGCAGATCTTCCGCTACGTGACCCTGCCCCAGGCCGCGCGCATCGCCGTGCCGCCGACCGCCAACGAATTCATCACCCTCTTGAAGATCACCTCGCTGGCCTCGGTGATTTCCCTGCAGGAGCTGATGGCGGTGACCTCGCAGACGGTCTCCACCACCTTCCAGTTCTCCGAGTACTACGCCGTCGCCCTCGTCTACTACCTCGTCATGGTTTACACCCTGACCTGGATGCAGGGTGGCCTCGAACGGCGCCTGTCGTGGGATTCCCACAGCGGCACCAGCAGCAAGTCCGTCGGCCTGGTGCAACGCACCCTGGCCCGCATGCGCCGTATCTGAGGAGAACCCCATGAGCGAAATCATCCGTCTCGACAACGTCGGCAAGCACTACGACGACTTCCAGGTGCTGCAGGGCATCAACCTCTCGGTGCGCCAGGGCGAGAAGATCGTCATCTGCGGCCCGTCGGGCTCCGGCAAGTCGACCCTGATCCGCTGCATCAACCGCCTCAACCCCCATGACAGCGGCACCATCACCGTGGAGAACCAGGACGTCGCCACCAAGTCCGGCGGCGACCACGTACGCCGCGAAGTGGGCATGGTGTTCCAGAACTTCAACCTGTTCCCCCACCTCACGGTGCTGGAGAACTGCACCCTGGCGCCGATGAAGGTGCGCGGCCTGTCGCGCAAGGCGGCCGAGGAACTGGCCCTGCGCTACCTCAACCGCGTGCACATCGGCTCCCAGGCCCACAAGAAGCCCGGCCAGCTCTCCGGTGGCCAGCAGCAGCGCGTGGCCATCGCCCGCGCCCTGTGCATGAGCCCGAAGGTGATGCTGTTCGACGAGCCCACCTCGGCGCTGGACCCGGAAATGGTCGGCGAGGTGCTGGAAGTGATGACCGAACTCGCCCAGGACGGCATGACCATGCTCTGCGTGACCCACGAGATGGGCTTCGCCCGCAAGGTGGCCGACCGCGTGGTGTTCATGGACGCCGGCCAGATCGTGGAAACCGCCTCGCCGGCCGAGTTCTTCGACAACCCCCAGCACCCGCGCACCCGGGCCTTCCTGTCGCAGATCCGTCACTGATGAGCATGCACACCGAAGCCATCCTGCGCCGAGACCTGGCGGCCGCCTACCGGCTGGCCGCCCTGTTCGGCTGGGACGACACCCTCTACACCCACTTCTCGGTGCGCCTGCCGGGGGTGGAGCCGCGCTTCCTCATCAACCCCTTCGGGTTGATGTTCGAGGAGATCCGCGCCAGCGACCTGATCGTGGTCGACATGCACGGTCGCGTGGTGGAGGGCAACGCCGACTACAACGTCGCTGGCTTCACCATCCACAGCGCGGTGCACATGGCCCGCGCCGATGCCCATTGCGTGATCCACACCCATACCCTGGCGGGCATGGCGGTGGCCGCGACGGACAGCGGCCTGGCCCAGCTCAACCAGATCAGCGCCGAGTTCCACCAGCGGGTCGGCTACCACACCTACGAAGGCATCGCCCTGGACCTGGGCGAGCGTGATCGCCTGGTGACGTCGCTGGGCGACAACATCGCCCTGATGCTGCGCCATCACGGCCTGCTCAGCGTCGGCGCCAGCGTCGCCGATGCCTTCTACGTCATGTACTACCTGAACAAGGCGTGCGAGATCCAACTCGCCGCCTCGTCCCTACGCGGCGTCCGCGAGATGCCCAGCGAACTCAGCGCGCACGCCTGCGAGCAGTTCCAGGCCGCCGAATGGCAACGCCACCTGGTGTGGGAAGCCTGGCTGCGCAAGCTGGAGAGGGAATGTCCCGAATACAAGGACTAGGAAAAGCAGGATTGCTTTGTAACGGCGCAGTGTGAAGCGTTGCGCGCCTTGCAACACCCGCCGCGGCCTGAAAACCGTGGCGACAACAATAGAAAGAGAGACCTGAAATGGCTTTGGATATTTTCGTAGTACTCCTATACGTAGCTGCCATGCTCGCGCTGGGCTGGTACGGCATGCGCCGCGCCAAGACCCGTGAAGACTACCTGGTGGCCGGGCGCAACCTGGGCCCGGGCTTCTACCTGGGCACCATGGCCGCCACCGTGCTCGGCGGCGCCGCCACCATCGGTACCGTTCGCCTGGGCTACGTCCATGGCATTTCCGGTTTCTGGCTCTGCGCCAGCCTCGGCTTCGGCATCATGGGCATCAGCCTGTTCCTGGCCAAGCCGCTGCTGAAGCTGAAGATCTACACCGTGACCCAGGTGCTGGAGCGTCGCTACAACCCGACCGCCCGCCATGCCAGCGCCGCGATCATGCTGGTGTACGCCCTTATGATCGGCGCCACCTCCACCATCGCCATCGGCACCGTCATGCAAGTGCTGTTCGGCCTGCCCTTCTGGGTCTCGGTACTGATCGGCGGCGGCATCGTGGTCGCCTACTCCACCATTGGCGGCATGTGGTCCCTGACCCTGACCGACATCGTGCAGTTCCTGATCATGACCGTGGGCATCGTGTTCATCCTGATGCCGATGACCCTGAGCGATGCGGGTGGCTGGGACGCCCTGGTGGCCAAGCTGCCGGCCAGCTACTTCTCCCTGACCGCCATCGGCTGGGACACCATCATCACCTACTTCCTGATCTACTTCTTCGGCATCTTCATCGGCCAGGACATCTGGCAGCGCGTGTTCACCGCCCGCACCGAAACCGTAGCCAAGGTCTCCGGCACCGCCGCCGGCGTGTACTGCGTGCTCTACGGCCTGGCCGGCGCCGTGATCGGCATGGCCGCCAAGGTCGTGCTGCCTGACCTGGACAACGTCAACAACGCTTTCGCCACCATCGTCGACACCACCCTGCCGGACGGCATCCGTGGCCTGGTGGTCGCCGCCGCCCTGGCCGCCCTGATGTCCACCGCCAGCGCCGGCCTGCTGGCCGCATCCACCACCGCCGCCCAGGACCTCTGGCCGCTGCTGGGTGGCAACGCCGACGACGATGGCGACGCCCACAAGAACCGCCTGTTCACCCTGCTGCTGGGTGTGGTGGTACTGGGTATCGCCCTGGTAGTGAGCGACGTGATCAGCGCCCTGACCCTGGCCTACAACCTGCTGGTGGGCGGCATGCTCATCCCGCTGCTGGGCGCCATCTACTGGAAGCGCGCGAGCACCGCCGGCGCCATCGCCAGCATGCTCCTGGGCAGCCTCACCGCCTGCGTCTTCATGTTCCTGGACGGCCTCGACGCCAACACCCCGATCTACTACAGCCTGGCCGTAGGTGCCGTGAGCTTCGTGGTGATCAGCCTGATGTCCCGTAGCGCCAGCGGCTCCATCGAGCTGGCCTGATACCTCCATGCACTGCCGCCTCCCCCGGGGCGGCCTTCGAGCCCCGATGCGGCCCGGCCGATCGGGGCTTTTTTTTATCCCGGCTTCCCAGCGGCCTAATCTTGTAGGGGCGAATTCATTCGCCAAGGGCGGCGAAGCTGCCCCCGCCCACCCTCAGGTGCGGACCTGCGGTCCGCATGGCGAATGAATTCGCCCCTACAGCGGATCCACTGGCAGTCAGAGCACGGAGCACCCCATGAAAATCGTCCGCCGCGACCAGTGGTTCGAGGTCGAGCATCACTACGACGGCATCAGTCTGATCAGCGAACCCTTCGTGCGCCCCTTCTACCGCTGCAACCTCTGGCATGTGCAGGGCCGCGACAAGGACCTGCTGATCGACTCCGGCTCCGGCCTGGTCAGCCTGCGCGAGCAGTTGCCCTGGCTGACCCAGCGGCCGCTGCTGGCGGTAGCCAGCCATACCCACTTCGACCATATCGCCGGCCACCACGAGTTCCCGGAGCGCCTGGTACACCCGGCGGAAGCGGACATACTCGCCATGCCCACCGGGGCCAATACCCTGGCGGCGGACTATGTCGGCGACGAGATGTTCGAGGCGCACCCGGACTGCCCGCTGTGTTACGCCGAATACCGCGTGAAGGCGGCGCCGGCGACGCGGCTGATCGATGAGGGCGATGTGCTGGACCTGGGCGATCGGGTCCTGGAGGTGCTGCATACCCCCGGTCATTCACCGGGCGGCATCAGCCTGTGGGAAGCGAAGACGGGAACGCTGTTCAGCGGCGACATCATCTACGACGGCCCGCTGGTTGATAACGCGTATCACTCCAACCTGGAGCATTACGCAAGAAGCCTCGCACGGCTGCGCGACCTTCCGGTGCGCACCGTGCATGGTGGGCATTTCCCGAGTTTCTCCGGTGAGCGCCTGCGCGAGCTGGCGGACAGCTGGCTAAGCGCTCACGGCTAAACCGGTTGCTACCTGGTGCGGCGCTGCTCGGTGAGACGGCGCTGCTCGCCACTACGGACTGGAATGGGCTGCAGGCGCGGTTTCTCGACCAGCCCCAGCGCGACACCCAACTGCCACATCCACGCTTCTAGCCGCTTTTTCATGCTTGACCCCCTTTCCTGGGACGATGGTCGGGTGGCCCTTGCTTCTCGGGCCACCCTCGTCTGGAGCTTAGTTGCTCCGGGCAAGATCCAAAATACGCTCGCCCGGAAATTTCCTACTGATCTGCGTCAAACTGCTGAACGGTAGCGAGGAATCGACCCACCGCAGGGTGCGCCCTACCCTGCAACCGGGCCGCCCTGCTGCAGGTCGATCCAGGCGCGCAGGTTGGCCCCCAGCATGCCCTTGCGCCACATCAGCCAGGTGGTGGTGCGATTGAACGGCGCCGCCAGTTGATGCACCCGCACCTCGTCCCGGCCGGGCAGGCTTTCCAGCATGGAGCGCGGCACCAGGGCGATGCCGCCACCGGCGATCACGCAGGCCAGCATGCTGTGGTAGGACTCGATTTCCATGGGCGGTGCCATGGGCACCCGGGAGGCGACGAACCAGCCCTCCAGGCGGCGGCGATAGGAGCAGCTCTGGCGGAAGGCATAAACCTCCAGCCCGGCCACATCCTGGGCCGACTTCACCGGACCGTGGGCGGCCTCGGTGATCAGCACCATCTCTTCCTCGAACATCGGCAGGCCGTCCAGCTCGGCGAACTCCAGCGGCCCGTCCACCAGGGCGGCATCCAGGCGACCGGCGAGCAGGCCTTCGAGCAGCTCGCCGCTGGGGGCGGTCTGCACCTGCAGGTTCACCGCCGGCCAGGTGCGGTGATAACGCACCAGCATGGGCGGCAGGTGGATGGCGGCGGTGCTGAACATCGAGCCGATCACGAAATCCCCCGCCGGCTCGCCACCGCGCAGGGCCGCCTCGGCTTCCGCCTGCAAGGCGAACATGCGCTCGGCATAGCCCAGCAGCACCTTGCCCGCCGGGGACAGCGTGAGGCGCTGGCGCTCGCGCAGGAACAGATCGACGCCGAGGTTCTCTTCCAGCTGCTTGAGCCGCGTGGACAGGTTCGACGGCACCCGGTGCATGCGTGACGCCGCGCGGGTGATGGAGCCTTCCTCGGCGACGGCCTGGAAGATGCGGAGCTGGCTGAGTTCCATGGAGTAACCATTCAGTAAACGAGAACATGTGCGTTCTGTTTTATTCGTTTTTAATGAACACATCCAGCCCCTAGCATGGAATTCCGATGACCTGCCTCGGAGCCTGCCATGCCGCCGCTGATTCGCTTGCTTGCCTGCTTCCTCGCCCTGCTCGTCGCCATGGGCGTCGGGCGCTTCGCCCTCACACCCCAGCTGCCGCACCTGATCGCCGAAGGCCAGGTGAGCCTGACCGGTGCCGGCCTGGTGGCCGCCGCCAACTACCTGGGCTACCTGGTCGGCGCCCTGGATGCGGTCAACGCCCGCTCGCCACGCCAGACCCGCTGGCGCCTGGTGATCGGCCTCTGGGCCAGCGTGCTGCTGACCTTCGCCTCGGTGCCGGCCGAAGGTCTCTGGCCCCATGCCCTGTTGCGCTTCGCCCTGGGCGTTGCCAGTGCCTGGGTACTGGTAGTGGTGACCGGCCTCAGCCAGCGCATCGCCGCCGAAGCCAACCGGCCCCGCCTGGGTAGCCTGGTGTTCGCCGGACCGGCCCTGGGCGTGATGCTCACCGGGCTCCTCGCCCTGGGGCTGAACCTGCATGGCCAGGGCTCGGCCACCCTCTGGCTAGCCTTCGGTGCCCTGGCGCTGGTGCTGACCCTGGTCACCCAGCCGCTGCTGCCCCGTCCGCAGCAGCCCGCGACCGCAGCCGCCGCGCCCGCCGGCAAGCGCCCGCAGGCGCTGTACGCGCTGCTGGCCGCCTATGGCCTGGTGGGGTTGGGCTACATCATTCCCGCCACCTTCCTCTCGCAGATGGCCGCCGCGCGCTTCCACGGGCAATGGCAGGCGGACCTGTTCTGGCCGGCCTTCGGCCTGGCGGCGGCGCTGGGCGTGGTGCTGGTCAGCCTGCGCCGGCAGCGCCCCGGCGGCACCCGGCGCTGGCTGGTGGCGGCGCTCTGGCTGCAAGCCCTGGGCACCCTGGCCTGCACCCTGCCGGGCATGGCCGGGCTGGCCCTGGGCGTGATCCTCAGCGGCGGGCCCTTCCTCGCCGGCATGCAACTGGTGATGCAGTACGCCCGCGAGCTGGCCCCCCACGGCCACGCGCGTAACGTCGGCCTGCTCACCGCCGCCTTCGCCCTGGGCCAGTTGCTCGGCCCGCTGCTGGCGGCGCTGAGCAGCCATTTCAGCGGCGGCCTGCAAGGGGCGCTCTATGTGGCTGGCGCCGGGCTTCTGCTGGCGGGCGGCCTGATGCTCAGGGCCAGGTCTGGTGAACCCGTAGGAGCGAATTCATTCGCGAAGCAGGCCGAAGGCCTGCCCTGCCGACACTGATCCGCGCAACAGCCACGCGATGTTCCGCGTCGGGAGATTCGGCGAGCCACCGCCCGTTCAGGTAAGATGCGCGCCGTTTTTCATGAGTGGGGTGGACAGTGTCGAGTACGGAAGTGGTGATCATCGGTGCCGGTGCGGCCGGTCTGATGTGCGCGATCACGGCAGCCGAGCGCGGCCGTCGCGTGCGCGTGCTCGACCATGCCAACAAGGCCGGGAAGAAGATCCTCATGTCCGGTGGCGGCCGCTGCAACTTCACCAACATGTACACCGAGCCGGCCAACTTCCTCTCGCGCAACCCGCACTTCTGCAAGTCGGCGCTGGCCCGCTATACCCAGTGGGACTTCATCGGCCTGGTGGCCAAGCACCAGGTGCCGTACCACGAGAAGAAGCTCGGCCAGCTGTTCTGCGACAACAAGTCCAGCGACATCCTCAACATGCTGCTCAGCGAGTGCGACTCCGCCGGTGTGGAGATCCTCCTGGAGACGTCGATCAGCGAGATCGCCCGCAACGACGGCGGCTACCAGTTGCAGACCAGCGCCGGGCCCATGCACTGCCAATCCCTGGTGATCGCCAGCGGCGGCCTGTCGATCCCGACCCTGGGCGCCACCGGTTTCGGCTACCAGGTCGCTCGCCAGTTCGGTCATGAAGTCCTGCCGACCCGCGCCGGACTGGTGCCCTTCACCATCACCGATCAGCTGAAGGAGCTCTGCACCGAGCTCTCCGGTACCTCGGTGGATTGCCGGGTGAGCTGCAACGGCCAGGTCTTCCGCGAAAACCTGCTGTTCACCCACCGTGGCCTCAGCGGCCCGGCCATGCTGCAGATTTCCTCCTACTGGCAGCCGGGCGACACCCTGGAGATCGACCTGCTGCCCGACCACGACGCCGGCGAATGGCTGGCGCAGCAACAGCGAGAACGCCCCAACAGCGAGCTCAAGACCCTGCTCGCCGAGCTGTTCACCAAGAAGCTCGCCGGGCTGCTGGCCGACCTGTGGTTCGTCTCCAAGCCGATGAAGCAGTACACCCCGGGGGAGCTGGCGGCCATCGCCACGCAGCTGTCGTGCTGGCGGCTGACCCCATCGGGCACCGAGGGCTATCGCACCGCCGAAGTGACCCTGGGCGGCGTGAGCACCGACGAGGTGTCGTCCAAGACCCTGGAATCGCAGCGCTCGCCCGGGCTGTACTTCATCGGTGAAGTGCTGGATGTCACCGGCCACCTCGGCGGCTTCAACTTCCAGTGGGCCTGGGCCTCCGGCTACGCGGCCGGGCAATACGCCTGAGCCTCTTCTCCCTGCGGGTTCCTCTGTAGGGGCGAATTCATTCGCCAAGCAGGCCGCAGGCCTGCCCCATCCGAGCCCCGGCATGGCGCCGCGGGTGGATGGAAAAGCGCCATCCACCAGGAACCCTGACCCCACGAAAAAGGGCCGCATTGCGGCCCTTTTTCTTGTGGCATCGGCATCAGGTGCCGGTCTTGATCTTGGTCCAGGTGCGGGTACGGATGCGTTCCAGCTTCGGCGGCAGCATCTCCACCGAGTAGAGCCGGGCCTGCACCTCGGCCGTCGGGTAGACGTTGGGGTTGTCGCGCAACTCCGCCGAGATCAGCTTGTCCGCCGCCTGGTTGGGGTTGGCGTAGGCCACATGGTCGGAGATAGGCGCCACCACGTCCGGACGCAGCAGGTAGTTGAGGAAGGCGTGGGCCTGCTCGACGTTCTGTGCGTCCTTCGGAATGGCCAGCACATCGAACCAGGCCGCGGCGCCCTCCTTGGGAATGCGGTACTCCACCTTCACACCGTTGCCGGACTCCTGGGCGCGGGCCGCCGCCTGCATGGCGCCGCCGGACCAGGCCAGGGCCACGCAGACGTCGCCATTGGCCAGGTCGGTGACGAACTTCGAGGAACTGAAGTAGGTGATGCTCGGCCGCAGCTTCTGCAGATGGGCCTCGGCCTTCTTGTAGTCGTCCGGGTTCTGGCTGTTCGGCGGCAGGCCCAGGTAGTGCAGCACCGCCGGGATCACCTCGGTGGGCGAATCGAGGAAGGCCACGCCGCACTGCTTGAGCTTGGCCAGGTTGGCCGGGTTGAAGACCAGCTCCCAGGAGTCCACCGGGGCGTTCTCGCCCAGCACCGCCTTGACCTTGTCGACGTTGTAGGCGATGCCGTTGGTGCCCCACATGTAGGGCATCACGTACTGGTTGCCCGGGTCCTTGGCGGCCAGCACCTTGAGCAGCGCCGGGTTGAGGTTCTGCCAGTTGGGCAGCTTGCTCTTGTCCAGCGGCTGGAATACGCCGGCCTTCATGTAGTTGGGCAGGAAGCTGTCGCTGGGCACCACCAGGTCGTAGCCGGAATGGCCGGAGAGCAGCTTGGCCTCCAGCACCTCGTTGCTGTCGAAGACGTCGTACTGGGGCTTGATGCCGCTGTCGGCCTGGAAGTTCTTCAGGGTGTCCGGGGCGATGTAGTCGAACCAGTTGTAGATGCGCACCTGGGGCTCGGCGACGGCACTCAGCGAGGCGCCGAGCAGGGCCCCCGCCAGGACAAGACGGGATTTCATCGGCTGGCGCCCTCGTAGCCCTGGAGCACGTTCACCGCGTTCACGCCGATGGCCTCCACCGCGTAGCCACCTTCCATGATGAACAGGGTCGGCAGGCCGAGGGCGGCGATGCGCTGGCCCATCACCAGGTAGTCGGGCGAGTCCAGCTTGAACTTGGAGATCGGGTCGTCCTTGTAGGTGTCCACCCCCAGGGAGATCACCAGGGCATCGGGCGCGTAGGAGGCGATCTTGCGGCAGGCATCGTCGAGGGCGGCGGACCAGCCTGCCCAGCCGGTGCCGTGGGGCAGCGGGTAGTTGTGGTTGAAGCCGGTGCCCGCACCTTCGCCGCGCTCGTCGGCATGGCCCAGGTAGTAGGGGTATTCCACCAGCGGATCGCCGTGGATCGAGGCGAAGAGCACGTCGGCGCGGTCGTAGAACAGCTCCTGGGTGCCGTTGCCGTGGTGGTAGTCCACGTCGAGGATGGCCACGCGCTTGGCGCCCTGGTCGAGGAAGGCCTGGGTGACGATGGCGGCGTTGTTGAAGAAGCAGTAGCCGCCCATGAAATCGCTGCCGGCGTGGTGGCCCGGCGGACGGCAGAGGGCGAAGGCGGTGTTGGCGCCCTGGCGAATGTGGTCCTGGGCGGTCAGCGCCACCTGGGCGGAGCTGTACACGGCCTGCCAGGTGCCGGCGGTGATGGGCGCCTCGGTGTCGAAGCAGTAGTGACCGAGCTGGCCGTGCAGTGCGGTGGGAATGGGGCCGTCGCGGCGCAGGCGGCGGGCCGGGAAGGTGCTGGGCAGCATGTCGCAGCTGTGGCCTTCGGCGGCCCAGCGGTCCCAGGCGCCCTTGAGGAACTCCACATAGGCACCGTCGTGCACCCGCAGGATGGGCTCCAGGCCGAAGTCCTTCGGCTCGATCACCTCGCCGATTTCCTGCTGGCGCACCCGTGCCAGCACGGTGTCGGCGCGGCTGGGCATCTCGAAGCAGGGCTGGAGCTTGCCGTCGACCAGTTCCGACTGGCCGAAGTGGAGACGGTGATCGTCGCTGTAGACGGTCAGCATGGCGGGTACCTCATTCAGGTCTTGTTATTGATGGAGCGATTCTGTGGTGGAACGGCAGTATTGCGCAGAGGGTGGGGCGGCCAATAGGGGATCGATATGGCCAATATTTATGGCCTAAGCAACCTCCTCTCTCTTTGAAGACCGTAGGATGGGTAGAGCCTGCGAAACCCATCGTTGGCGGCTGATGGGTTTCGCTTCGCTCTACCCATCCTACAAAGGGCCCGGGGGCTACCCGAAACATCCGACATGGCAACCGCGTTGCCGTCCTACAAGGCCCTTGGGCAGCATCCGGCCTCGTTGCGACCTCGGTCGTGACCTGGGCTGGAACCCCAGACAACAAAGCGCACAGCAAAGCCATGCAAGTGACTTGGCCTCACGCAATTCACTTGGCAGTCATGGCGGACTGTGCGAGGCGGGCATGCGCCCGGCCGGTCGCTTTGTCCGGTGGTTCCAACCTTGCACAGTCCGCCACCCTTCTCCTCTCACGGGATGGCGGCTCCGCAAACGCTCACAGGGAGCTGCACCATGAGCCATCGCTACTACGAGACCCTCCAGTTCTTCCGCCACGGCCGCCTGCTGCGCGCCACCCTCATCGGCCAGGAACCCTGGTTCGCCGCCCGCGACCTCGCCCGTCTGCTGGGCGTGTCAGCCAACGTCCGGCTCAACGACGGCCTCGACGCCGACCAATGGCGCACCGGCCTGCTCAGGTGCGGGCGCGGCCTGGTGGGGGAAGAGCTGATGATCAGCGAATCCGGCGCCTACGACCTGATCCTGCGGCGCTTCTACCACCCGGAAAACCGCAACCTGCGCCAGTGGCTGACCCACGAGCTGATCCCCGCCCTGCGCGCGGCAACCCGGGCCGCTGCGGCGTAGCTGCGTAGGATGGGTTGAGCGAAGCGATACCCATGCGGACAGGGTTGATGGGTATCGCTAGCTCAACCCATCCTACGATTCGCTACGAACAGGTCCCTGCCCTACCCGCGGAAATGACTCGGCGGCTGGCCGCTCCAGCGCTGGAAGGCGTGGCGCAGGCTGGCGGTTTCGCTGAAGCCGAGCGCCTCGGCGATGCGGTAGATGGGGATGTCGCCCTGCTGGAGCATTTCCTTGGCGCGGGTGAAGCGCAGTTCGTCCAAGAGCTGCTGGTAGCTGGTCTGCTGCTGGGCCAGGTGGCGGCGCAGGCTGCGTGCGGAACAGTTCATCTGCCTGGCCAGTTCTTCCAGGCCCGGCGGCTCCTGCAGGCGCGCGGCAAGCAGGCCGCGCACGCGCTCCAGCCAGGCGCGGCGGGCGGCGAACTCGACGTTCTGGCGGCGGCACTGTTCGAGCATTTCCTTGTGGGTCACCGGGTCGGCCAGGGGCAGGCGGCGGTCCAGCCAGGCGGCGTCGAAGCCGATGGCGCTGGGGGTGGCGCCGAACTCCACCGGACAACCGAAGCCCCGCCCGTAGGGACGCGCCATGCCGCTGACGGCCGGGTAGTCGAACCGCGCCGCGCGCAGCGGCAGGGGCTGGCCCAGCAGGTCGGCGAAGGTCACCTTGAGCGAGCCCAGGCAAAGCTCGGTGTTGAAGGCCCGCAGGGACTCGTCCTCGCTGTAGCCGGCGGCGCTCAGCCAGACGGTGTCGCCGTCCTGTTCCAGGGCCAGGCGAAAGTAGGTGCCCAGCAGCACCGGGTAACTGAGGCCAACGCGCAGGGCCTCGCCGAAGGTCGGCGCGGACAGCATGGCGTAGCCGAGCAGGCCGTAGGCGGAAATGCGCGTGCGCAGGCCGAGGGTCAGGCCCAGGGCCACCCGTGGTGCCAGGCGCACGGCGTTGGCGTAGACCCGTTGCTCCTGGTCGGGGTTGATCAGGCGCTGCAATTCGAGGAGGTCCTGCTCGCTGATGCCGCTGCCGGCCAGCAGGTCGCAGGCGGCGATGCCCTCTTCCTGCAACAGGGCCACGGTCAGGGCCGACATGTGCAGGGAGTTGAGCCAGGTGGCGCGGGAAAATACGTGCTCGATCATCTACTGGATGGCTTCCGTCAGTTCCCGCTCCTGGCGCCGATAGGGGAAGACATCGATCACCTTGCCGGAACGGATGGCCGCCTGCAGGGTTTTCCAGTACGCGGCGTCGTAGAGGTCGCCGTGCAGCTGGTTGAAGAGGCGGCGCTGGCCCATGTCGGCGAACAGGAAGCGCGGGAATTCCTCGGGGAACACGTCGTTGGGCGCCACCGAATACCAGGGCTCGGCGGACATCTCGTCCTCCTCGTAGCGCGGCGGCGGGATGACGCGGAAGTTCACCTCGGTCAGGTAGCTGATCTCGTCGTAGTCGTAGAACACCACCCGGCCATGGCGGGTGACGCCGAAGTTCTTCAGCAGCATGTCGCCGGGGAAGATGTTCGCCGCCGCCAGTTGCTTGATGGCCAGGCCGTAGTCGTAGAGCGCCTCGTGCACCTGGGCTTCGCTGGCGCTTTCCAGGTAGATGTTCAGCGGGGTCATGCGGCGCTCGGTCCAGCAGTGGCGGATCAGCACCACGTCGCCCTCGATGGCCACGGTGGACGGCGCCACCTCCAGCAGCTCGGCCAGGCACTCCGGCTCGAACTTGGACTTCGGGAAACGGAAGTCGGCGAATTCCTGGGTATCGGCCATGCGCCCTACCCGGTCGACGTTCTTCACCAGGCGGTATTTCTCGATCACGGTGTTGCGGTCCACGGTTTTCGCGTGGGCGAAGCGGTCCTTGATGATCTTGAACACGGTATTGAAGCCCGGCAGGGTGAACACGCTCATCACCATGCCGCGCACGCCGGGCGCCATGATGAAGCGGTCGTCGGTGCTGGCCAGGTGGTTGATCAGGGCGCGGTAGAACTCCGACTTGCCGTGCTTGTAGAAGCCGATGGAGGTGTACAGCTCGGCGATGTGCTTGCCCGGCAGGATGCTCTTCAGGAAGCCGACGAACTCGGCGGGCACCGCCACGTCCACCATGAAGTAGGAACGGGTGAAGGAGAAGATGATCGACACCTCCGCCTCGTCGGTGATCATCGCGTCGGCCTGGATGCCGCGCCCTTCGCGGTGCAGCAGGGGCATCACCAGCGGCCACTGTTCGTCGCGGGTGTAGATGCGGCCCACCAGGTAAGCGCCCTTGTTGCGGAACAGCGGCGCGGCGAAGAGTTCGATGCACAGCTCCGGGTCCTTGCACACCCAGTCCGGCAGGCTTTCGCGCAGCTGGGCTTCGAGGCGCTCCAGGTCGCCAGCGCGGTCGTCGTAGGCCACATCGAAGCGGTAGTCGTCGAGGATCGCCGACAGCGCCGCGCCCAGCCGGCCGCCGGGGCGGTAGCTGCGGGTCTGGGGCGGGCGCTCGTGGCTGCGCAACGAGGGCCGGGTGGTGTGGATGAACATGCAGCCGTCGCTGATCAGGTCGTGGCTGAACAGGCTGCAGAACACCGAGTTGTACCAGGTCTCGGACAGCTCATCGTCCAGGCGCAGGTCGATCAGGTCGATGTAGGCGCTCTTCACCAGGGGCCAGAGCTGCACGTCCAGCAGTTCGTCGGTGGCGTAGGTCGCGCGCAGCCGAGCGCTGGTTTCGCCGACCTTCACCTCGTAGAGGGCGATCCGCTCGGCCGCCGCCTGCTGGGTGGCCTGCCACTCGGCCTGCTCGAAACGCTCGCGGGCGCCGTCGGTGATCTGGCGGAAATGCTCACGGTAATCGTCGAAGCCTTCGAGGATCAGTCGGGCGATGCCTTCGGCCGGCCAGTGCTGCGCCATGGTCATGTCTCGGCTGCGGGAACGGAATGGCGAGCTTAGCCAGAAAAACCGGCGCCTTGTAGCCCGTAGGATGGGTTGAGCCTGCGATACCCATCAATCCTGGCCGCATGGGTATCGCTCCGCTCAACCCATCCTACGGTCTGAGCCCCACAACGCCCCTCAACCAATCCCCCGCTCCTGCATGTAGCCTTCCAGCATCTCGATGAACGCCCGGACCTTGCGCGTGCGGCGGCGGTGGGCGAGGTAGAGGACATGCACCCAGGGGCCGAACACATCGGGCTCCAGCAGGTACTCGGACATCACCCGCACCAGTTGGCCGCTGGCCAGGTAGGGCTCGGCGCTCCAGCGCGGCAGCACCTGCAGGCCATGGCCACGCAATGTGCAGGCGAGCAGGAAGTCGTAGTTGTCGCTGACCATTCGCGCCGCCGGCTGCGCCAGGCGTATGCGCTCATCCCCCTGGCGCAGCCACCAGAAATGCCGGTTGAGCAGCGGATGCTGGAAGATCAGCCAATCATGCTGCGGGATGGTGTCCAGGATCACCGGGAGGCCCTTGCGTTCCAGGTAGGCCGGGCTGGCGCAGAGGTAGATGCGGTTCTCGGTCAGGGGCCGGGCGATCAGCCCCGGCAGGTCGGTGGGGCCGTCGCGCAGGGCCAGGTCGTAGCCGCCGTCGATGAGGTCGACGAAGGCGTCGTTCAGGTCCACCTCCAGGCGCACCTGCGGATGGGCCTCCATGTAGCGGCAGCAGACCTCGTGGAGAAAGGCCGGGCCGAAGGACGGTGGCGCAGTGAGGCGCAGGCTTCCGCGCAGCTCGTGCTGCAGCTGGTCCACCTCCTCCCCGGCCAGCTGCAGCTGCATCAGCGCCTGGCGCGCGCCTTCGAGATAGATGTGCCCGGCCTCGGTCAGGGCCATGCGCCGGGTGGTGCGCTCGAACAGGCGCACGCCCAGCTCGGACTCCAGGTGGCCCACGGCCTTGGTCAGGGCCGACGGCGTCTTGCCCAGTTGTTCGGCGGCACGGCTGAAGCTGCCGTGTTCGGCGGTGGCGACGAACATGCTGAGGGCGCTGAGCTTGTCCATGGATCTGTTCCGGTTCGGCACAAAAGTTGTGCGAGAACATAGCATTCTGCCGTCGCGTCGGCTTGGTTAGGCTCAGCGCCAATACCAACAAGAACCGGAACGCATCCGATGAAAAGCTTCGCCCCTACCCTCATGGCCCTCGCGCTGACCTGTGCCTCCATGGAAAGCATGGCGGCGGTCGACCTGATCCTGCACAACGCCAAGGTCTACACCGCCGAACCCGGCCAGCCCCTGCAGCAGGCCCTGGCCGTGGAAGACGGCAAGATCCACGCGGTGGGCAGCGACGCCGACATGCTGCGCCTCAAGGAAGCCGGCACCCAGGTCATCGACCTGGGCGGCAAGGTGCTGATGCCGGGCTTCGTCGACTCCCACTCCCACGCGGTCATGGGCGGCCTGGAGCTGGCCTCGGCCAATGTCGGCACCCAGCTCCTGCCCATGGCCGAACTGGAACAACGCCTGCGCCAGTGGCGCGACGACGGCAAGGCGCGTCATGGCGAAATCCTCAGCGTCGGTGGCCTGCCCTCGGCCTACTGGAGCCAGGTGGCGGAGTTCGAGCGGCGCTTCAACCAGGGCGAATGGAAGGACGTGCCCATCGTCTTCGTCGGCTGGGACCACCACACCGGCTGGGCCAACCAGGCCATGCTGAAGCGGGCCGGCATCGACGCCGGCACCGTGAAGGCCCTCAAGGGCGAGGAGCTGGCCACCATCGGCCACCATGACGACAAACGCCCCAACGGTTTCCTCGCCGACGCCGGCCTCGACCCGGTGCTGGCGCAGTTCCCGCCGGCCACCGCCGAGCAACTGCTGGAAGCCGGTCGCGCGGCCCTGCGCTACAACCTGAGCCTGGGCATCACCGCCTGGATGGACCCGGCGGCCAACGCCGCGCCCGGCGAGCCGCTGTTCGACTTCAAACCCACCGCCCAGACCCTCGGCATCCTGCCGGTGTACAAGGCCATGGCCGAGAAGGGCGAGCTGACCGCTCATGTCGCGGCCCTGCTGGTGGCCCATCCCCAGAGCCGCCCGGCCGACCTGGACACTCTCGATGCGGTGCGTCGGCAGTTCCAGGGCCTGCCCAACCTGACCCTGCCGGGCATCAAGATCTTCGCCGACGGCGTGCCCGAGTTCCCGGCGCAGACCGCCGCCCTGCTGGAGCCCTACACGAACTCGAAGAAGTACGGCGAGCTGCTGATCGACCCGACGCACTTCGGCGAGCTGGTGAGTGCGGCGGACGCCCGTGGCTGGCTGGTGCACGTGCACGCCATCGGCGACCGCGCGGTGCGCGAATCCCTCAATGGCATCGAGCAGGCCCGCCGCGACCGGCAGAGCGGCATCGCCCACTCCGTCACCCACCTGCAGATGGTCAACCCCAAGGAGTTCGCCCGCTTCAAGCCGCTGGACGTGATCGCCTCGATGCAGCTGTACTGGGCCAGCGCCGACGACTCGACCCTGGACCTGGTGCAGCCCTACATCAGCGCCATGGCGTTCCAGTACCAGTACCCGGCCCGTTCGTTGCTGAAGAACGGCGCCACCATCGCCGGCGCCAGCGACTGGCCGGTGACCACGCCGGAACCCTGGAAGGCCATCTACCAGGCCGTCAGCCGCAAGGGGCCGAAGGGCGTACTGAACGCCGCCGAAGAACTCGACCGCGACACCATGTTCCAGGCCTACACCCTCAATGCCGCCCGCACCATCGGCCTGGACAAGCAGATCGGCTCCCTCGCCCCCGGCAAGCAGGCCGACCTGATCCTGCTGGACCGCGACGTGTTCCAGGTGGAACCCGAAGCCCTGCGTGACACCCGCGTGCTGAAAACCTGGTTCGCCGGCCGCGAAGTCTTCGAAGCCGCCCTCTAGCACACAAGAAACCCCTGCTCCCCTCCCCGCTCCCGCGTCCGCGCGGGGGCCGGGCGGAGCCTTGCTCGCATCTGCCAGAACAATCACAACAACAACTGGAAACCTGGATGAAACACAGCCTTCTCCTCGCCCTGACCCTGGCCCCCCTCGCCTGCCAGGCCGTGCAGCTCTCCGACGACTTTTCCGCCCAGATCGACCTGGCCCTGGTCAGCGACTACCGCACCCGCGGCATCTCCCAGACCCAGAACGACCCGGCCGCCCAGGCCGGCGCCACGCTGCTCCACAGCAGCGGCCTGTACGCTGGGGTCTGGACCTCCAACGTGGACTTCGGCCTGGGCCTCAAGACCCGCCAGGAGGTGGACTACTACGCCGGCTGGTATTGGCAGGCCACCGACGCGGTGAGTCTGGATACGGGCTACGTCAAGTACACCTACCCGAAGGAAAGCCAGTTCAACCAGAGCGAGGTCTACGCCATTCTCGCGGCCCATGGTTTCAAGGTTGCCGCCTATTACTCCAACGACGCGAAGAACCTCTTCGGCGAAAGGCAGGACCTGCTCTACAGCTACGTCAGCTACGAAACCGTCCTGCCGCTGGATCTGGGCCTGAAGCTGCGCTACGGCCGCAACGACTTCAAGGACCCGATGTTCTGGTCCGCCAACGGCGAAAGCACCGAGGACTACCACGAGTGGGAAGCCAAGCTGACCCGCGAGTTCGCCGGCGTCACCTGGGGCCTGGCCTATGTCGACACCGACCTGTCCGACTCCGAGTGCGCCAGCTACTACGGCTTCACCGACGTGTGCAGCGCGACCTGGGTGGCCAGCGTGAGCAAGAGTTTCTGACTCTCCCGTCCCCGTAGGTTGTGGCAGAGCAACGCGAAGCCCAACATCTTCGCCCCATCACCCCACGTTGGGCCGCGCTTCGCTTGGCCCAACCTACGGGTTTCTGCCAGTACGTAGGATGGGTAGAGCCTGCGAAACCCATCCTACAAAGCTACGTGTGCCAACCGCACTCCCCTACGCCAGCCCCTGCTCCGCCAGGTGCCGGGCCAGGTAGTCGATGAAGGCCAGCACCTTGCCGGTGGCGCGGCGGTGGCTGGGGTACACGGCGAGGATCTGCGCGCCGAAGGCGTCGGGATCGATCTCGTAGTCGGTCATCAGCTGCACCAGGCGGCCGTCGGCGAGATAGGGCGCGGCGCTCCACAGCGGCACATGGTACAGGCCGGCGCCGGCCAGGGTGGCGGCCATGAGCAGGTCGTGGTTGTCGCTTTCCATGCGCGGTGCGGTGGGGCGCAGCAGGCTCAGGCGCTGGCCGTCGCGCTCCGCCCACCACCAGGTGCGGTCCAGGGCGGCATGCTGGTAGAGCAACCAGTCGTGCTGGTCGAGGGTTTCCGGCGCCACCGCCAGGGGCTTGCGGGCGAGGTAGGCGACACTGGCGCAGAGGGCCAGGCGGTTGCTGCCCACCACCTTGGCGATCAACCCTGGCGAATCGCCGCGCCCTTCCCGCAGGGCCAGGTCGTAGCCGGCGTCCACCAGGTCGATGAAGTCGTCGGTGAGGTCCACCCGCAGGCGGATCTGCGGGTACTCCACCAGAAAGCCTGCGCAGACCTCATCGAGAAAGGCCCGGCCGAAGGCCAGCGGCGCCGTGAGCCGCAGCACGCCGTGTACGCCATGCTGCAGCTGCGCCACCTCCTCGCCGGCGTCACGCAGGCTTTGCAACACCTGGCGCGCGGTCTCCAGGTAGACCCGCCCGGCCTCGGTCAGGACCGTGCGCCGGGTGCTGCGCTCGAACAGCCGTACGCCCAGTTCCTCTTCCAAGTGGGTGACCGCCTTGGTCAGGGCCGAGGGGGTTTTGCCCAGTTGCTCGGCGGCACGGCTGAAACCACCGTGCTCCGCCGTGGCGACGAACATGCCGAGGGCAGCGAACTTATCCATGGTTTTTCCTAGTGGGAAAAAAGGTTTTGCACGATCCGGGCATTCTGCCAGCCCGCCGCACTCGCTAGTCTCGCTGCCAGACCAAGAAAAACAAGGGGTTTCCCAATGAAAGGTTTCACACCCACCCTGCTGGCCATGGCGCTGGCTTTTTCCTCGATGGAGTCCATGGCGGCCCCGGACCTGGTGCTGCTCAACGGCAAGCTGTACACCGCCGATCCTTCCCAGCCCTCGGCACAGGCGATGGCGGTGGAAGACGGCAAGATTCTCAAGGTGGGCAGCGACGCCGAGATCAAGGCCCTGGCCGACGCCTCCACCCAGGTCATCGACCTGGCCGGCAAGCGTCTGCTGCCGGGGCTGATCGACACCCACTCCCACTCCATCTTCGGCGGCCTGGAGATGTCCTCGGCCAACATGGGCGACGAGGTGGTGGAAACGGCGGAACTGGAAAAGCGCCTGCGCGCCTGGCGTGACGACGGCACCGCCCGCCATGGCGAGGTGCTGAACATCGCCGGCATGAGCTCGGCGTACTGGGGCAAGGCCGAGGAACTGCAGCGGGTATTCAACCAGGGCGAATGGGCCAAGGTGCCGGTGGTGTTCAGCGGCAGCGACCACCACACCGGCTGGGCCAACCAGGCCATGCTGGACCGCGCCGGCATCGACGCGAAGCTGATCAAAGGCCTGCCGGAGGCCGAACGCGGCACCCTGGGCGTGAGCAAGGACGGCCAACCCAACGGCTTTGCCGTGGACGCCGGCTGGGACCGCCTGGTGGCCGTGATCCCGCCTGCCAGCGCAGAGGAACTGCTGCGCGCCGGCGAAAAAGCGGTGCAATACAACAACAGCCTGGGGATTACCGCCTGGATGGACCCGGCGGCCAACGCCGCGCCGGGCGAGTCGCTGTTCGCCCTCAAGCCCACCGAGAAGACCGTGGGCGTGCTGCCGGTGTACAAGGCGCTGGCCGAGAAGGGCGAGCTGAACGCCCATGTCGCCGCGCTGCTGGTGGCCAACCCGAAAAGCCGTCCGGCCGACCTGGACACCCTGGACAAGGTGCGCCAGCAGTTCCAGGGCATTCCCAACCTGAGCCTGCCGGGCATCAAGGTCTTCGCCGACGGCGTGCTGGAATACCCGGCGCAGAGCGCGGCGTTGATCGACCCCTACAACAACTCGCAGAAACGCGGCGAACTGCTGATCGAACCCGAACACTTCGGTGAGCTGGTCAGCGCCGCCGATGCCCGTGGCTGGCTGGTGCACATCCATGCCATCGGCGACCGTGCGGTGCGCGAATCCCTCAACGGCATCGAGCAGGCCCGCAAGGACCGCCAGAGCGGCATCGCCCACTCCATCACCCACCTGCAACTGGTGAACCCCAAGGAGTTCGCGCGCTTCAAGCCGCTGGACGTGATCGCCTCGATGCAGCTGCTCTGGGCAGCCGGCGACGACTACACCCTGGACATGGTCAAGCCCTACGTCAGCGCGTTCGCCTTCCGCTACCAGTACCCGGCCCACTCGCTGCTGCAGCAGGGTGCGACCATCGCCGGCGCCAGCGACTGGCCGGTGTCCTCGCCCAACCCCTGGGAGGCCATCCACCAGGCGATCTCCCGCGAAGGGCCGAAGGGCGTGCTCAACGCCGACGAACGCATCGATCGCCAGACCATGCTCCAGGCCTACACCCTGAACGCCGCCCGCACCATCGGCCTTGAGCAGCGCATCGGTTCCCTGGCCCCGGGCAAGCAGGCCGACTTCATCATCCTCGACCGCGACGTGCTCAGCGTCGCCGACAAGGACCTGGCCGAAACCCGCGTACTCAAGACCTACTTCGCCGGCCGCGAAGTGTTCAGCTCCGCCCTCTAAACACAAGCACCACCCGCTCCCTGCCCGCTCCCGCCTCACGGCGGGGGCCGGGCGGAGCCTTGCCCGCATCTGCCAAAACAACCACAACGACGGGAAACACCATGCGCCGCATCACGCTCCTCGCCCTCACCCTGGCCCCTCTCGCCTGCCAGGCCGTGCAACTGACCGACGACTTCGCCCTGATGGTCGACCTCAACCTGGCCAGCGACTACCGCACCCGGGGCATCTCCCAGACCCAGAACGACCCGGCGGCCCAGGCCGGCGCCACCCTGGCCCACAGCAGCGGCCTCTACGCCGGGGCCTGGACCTCCAACGTGGACTTCGGCTTCGGCCTCAAGACCCGCCAGGAAGTGGACTACTACGCCGGCTGGTACTGGCAGGCCACCGACGCGGTGAGCCTGGATCTCGGCTACATCAAGTACACCTACCCGCGGGAAAGCCAGTTCAACATGAGCGAGGCCTACGCCCTGCTCAACGCCTACGGATTCAAGCTGGGTGCCTACTACTCCAACGACGCCTCCACCCTGTTCGGCGAGGACCAGGACAGCCTCTACAGCTATGTCGGCTACGAAACCCGCCTGCCCCTGGAGGTTGGCCTGGAGCTGCGCTACGGGCGGATGGACTTCAAGGACCCGATGTTCTGGTCCCACAGTGGCGAGAGCACCGACGACTACCGCGAATGGGAGGCCAAGCTGACCCGCGACTTCGTCGGCGTCACCTGGGGCCTGTCCTACGTCGACACCAATCTCTCCGAGTCCGAGTGCGCCAGCAACTACGGTTTCACCGATGTCTGCACGGCGACCTGGGTGGCCAGCGTGAGCAAAAGCTTCTAACCCCGGAGCCCGTGGCGGCACATGGCCGGAACTGTGCCGCCAATTTGAAAGCAAGTTGTAGATTGCGCCGCCCCCCGGCGGCGGCGCACTGTGCCGGCTCCACTACCCGGAGCCCATCATGAAGCCCGCCGACCTCGCCCGCCTGCTGAGCCTTGCCGCCATCTGGGGCGCCAGTTTCCTGTTCATCCGCATGCTGGTGCCGGAAATCGGCGCGCTGCCCACGGCCTTTCTGCGGGTGTTGCTGTCGGCCCTGGGGCTCGCGGTGCTGCTCGCCGTGCTGCGCAGCAACTGGGATTTCCGCGGCAAGCTGGGCAAGACCCTGGTGATCGGCATCGTCAGTTCCGGGGTGCCGGCGGCCATGTACGCCCTGGCGGCGCAGGTGCTGCCGGCGGGCTACTCGGCCATCTTCAACGCCACTACGCCGCTGATGGGGGTGCTGATCGGGGCGCTGTTCTTCAGCGAGAAACTGACCACCGCCAAGGCCGTTGGCGTGTTGCTGGGCCTGGCGGGGGTGGCGGTGCTGACCCGTACCGGCCCGGTGGCCTTCGACGCCCAGCTGCTGTGGGGCGCCGCCGCCTGCCTGGTGGCCACCACCTGCTACGGCTTCGCCGGCTTCATGACCAAGCGCTGGATCACCGAGGCGGGCGGCATGGACAGCGGGCTGGTTGCGCTCGGCTGCCAGATCGGCGCCACCCTCTGCCTGCTGCCGGCATTCGCCTGGGACGCGGCCGCCATGCCACTCGCGCCTCTGGCCAAACCCGGCACCTGGCTGGCCCTGGCGGCCCTGGGCTTCATCTGCACTTCGTTCGCCTACATCCTCTACTTCCGCCTGATCGCCAACGTCGGGCCGGTGAAGACCATGACGGTGACCTTCCTCATCCCGCCCTTCGGCGTATTCTGGGGTGTGATGCTGCTGGACGAGTCGGTGTCGATGGCGCACCTGCAGGGCGGCGTGCTGATCGCCCTGGCGCTGTGGCTGGTGCTGAAGCCGGCGGCGGTGCCGGCCGGGGCGAAATCGGCGGGGTGATGGACCATCGATGGGTTTCGCTTCGCTCGCGGAACGCCGCCCGACCCATCCTACAGAAGCCGACATTGCCAGACCGTAGGATGGGTTGAGCCCGCGAAACCCATCAATATGGACGGAGATTCAACGCCCGGTCTTGATCGCGCTCCACACGCGGGTACGCACGCGGTCGATCTTCGGTGGCATCGACTCCAGGGCGAAGAGGTTGGTCATCACCTCGGCCGGCGGGTAGATCGTCGGGTCGGCCTTGATTTCGGCCTCCACCAGCGGATCGGCGGCGAGGTTGGCGTTGGCGTAGTGCACCGAGTTGCTGATGCCGGCCATCACCTCGGGCTTCAGCAGGTAGTTGAGGAAGGCGTAGCCGGCCGCTTCGTCAGGCGCGTCGGCCGGCATGGCGACCATGTCGAACCACATCGGCGAGCCTTCCTTGGGGATCGAGTACCGGATGTTCACGCCGTTGCCGGCTTCCTTGGCGCGGGTGGAGGCCTGCAGGATGTCGCCGGAGAAGCCCACCGCCACGCAGATATCGCCGTTGGCCAGGTCGCTGACGTACTTGGAGGAATGGAAGTAGGTGATGAACGGGCGCACCTTCATCAGCTCGGCCTGGGCGGTCTTGTAGTCCTCGGGCTTCTGGCTGTGGTGCGGCAGGCCCAGGTAGTTGAGGGTGATCGGCAGCAGCTCCGGGCCGTTGTCGAGCACGGCGACGCCGCACTTGGCGAGCTTTTCCATGTTCTCGGGCTTGAAGAACAGGTCCCAGGAATCCACCGGGGCGTTGTCGCCCAGCACCGCCTTGACCTTGTCGACGTTGTAGCCGATGCCGGTGCTGCCCCAGAGGTAGGGGAAGCCGTACTGGTTGCCCGGATCGTTCACCTCCAGCGCCTTGAGCAGCACCGGATTGAGGTTCTTCCAGTTGGGCAACTGGCTCTTGTCCAGCTGCTTCAGGGCGCCGGCCTGGATCTGCTTGGCCATGAAGTGGTTGGAAGGCACCACCACGTCATAGCCGGATTTGCCGGTCATCAGTTTGCCGTCGAGGGTCTCGTTGCTGTCGTAGACATCGTAGGTGGCCTGAATGCCGGATTCCTTGGTGAAGTTGGCCACGGTGTCCGGGGCGATGTACTCGCTCCAGTTGTAGATCCTCACCGTACCGGCCGCCTGGGCGGCGGTGGACATGGCCAGCGTTAGAAGGAGGGGCGTTAAGGGACTTCTCATTGTCTTTATGTCCTGACTGCTTGTGGATCGAGACCCCGTCGTCCGGGGCTTCCAGCTTCGCCATCAACACCGGCAGTGACAATGCACGGCAAGTCCCAGCGGACCCGCGAGGAAGTCTGACCTGGAGCAAAGCCGGGGCCGGACGAGGGTCTACACTTCTGCCTTGACCGGCCCGCTCGCCCGGGGCCGCGCACCGCAAGGATGGCACGATGCTCCAGTCCGTTTCCCCGAAGAACGATCTCCCCCTCGATACCGAACCCGACGCCACGGTGCGCAAGGGCCTGTTCAGCCCCTTCACCATCGCGGCCTTCCGCACCATCTGGATCGCCAACCTCTTCGCCAACCTGGGCACCTGGGCGCAATCGGTGGCCGCCGCCTGGGTGGTCACCGATGCCCACGCCAGTCCCCTGCTGGTGGCGATGATCCAGGTGGCCTCCGCCCTGCCCCTGGTGCTGCTGTCGATCCTCTCCGGGGTGCTGGCGGACAACCACGACCGACGCAAGATCATGCTGGTGGGTCTCAGCTTCGAGCTGACCGGCGCGATCTTCCTCACCGCCAGCGCCTTTCTCGGCTACCTCGACCCGATCCTGCTGATCGTTTCCATTCTCTGGATCAGCATCGGCGGCGCCATCACCATCCCGGCCTGGCAGGCGGCGGTGAGCGAGCAGGTGTCCAAGGACATGGTGGGCAACGCGGTGCTGCTCAACAGCGTCAACTACAACGTCGCCCGCGCCGCCGGCCCGGCCCTGGGCGGGCTGATGCTCAGCGCCGTGGGCTCGGCCTGGGTGTTCCTGTTCAACTGCCTGTGCTACCTGGGCCTGATCTGGGCGATCCAGCGCTGGAAGCGCGACCTGCCGGCCCGCACGCTGCCGCCGGAAGGCCTGCTGCAAGGCGTGATGGCGGCGCTGCGCTTCACCCAGTACTCCAGCGTTACTCGCCTGGTGATGCTGCGCTCCTTCTCCTTCGGTATTTCCGCCAGCGCGGTCTGGGCCCTGCTGCCGCTGCTGGCGCACCGCAACCCCGACGGCGATGCGGCGGTTTACGGCTACATGCTCGGCGCGCTGGGCATCGGCGCCATCTGCGGCAGCCTGCTGGTCAATCGCGGGCGCCTGCTGATCGGCACCAGCAAGCTGATCAGCCTGGCCGGCCTGGTGTTCGGCCTGGTGATGGTGGCGCTGGGTTCCCTGGACAGCCTCTGGGTGATCTTCCCCGCCCTGCTGCTGGGTGGCATCTGCTGGATAGCCGCGGTGGCCAGCTACAACTCGGCGGTGCAGATCCTGGTGCCGGACTGGGTCAAGGCCCGCGCCCTGGCGCTCTACCAGACCGCCATCTACGGCGGCCTGGCCCTGGGCTCCTACCTCTGGGGCCACCTGGCCGAGACCATGGGGGTCAAGGGTGCGTTGTTCAGCGCCGGCCTGCTGATGATCGCCTGCGCCTTCGTGCTTTACCCCCGCCGCCTGCCGGAACTGGACGCCGCCAGCACCGCCCACGCCGATAGCCCGATTCCCGGCGAGCCCACGTTCGCCTTCAACCCGGACCGTGGCTCGGTGCTGGTGACCATCGAATACCGCATCCCCCAGGAGCGCACCCGCGATTTCGTGCGCGCCAGCCGGCCGCTGCGCCGCCTGCGCCTGCGCAATGGCGCCCAACGCTGGGCGCTGTACCGCGACGCCGGCGATTCCGAGCTGTGGCAGGAGGTCTTCGTGGTGGAGAACTGGCTGCAGCACCTGCGCATGCTCGACCGCCTGACCATCGCCGACAAGGCGATCATCGACAACCTGACCATGCTCCACGCAGGCGACGGCCCACCCAGGACACGCCACGGGGTGAGCTATGAATCAGGAAGGTACGAGCCGGTTCCCGGCACGCCGGAACCGTAGGTTGGCGTTGAGCGCAGCGATACCCAACGCCAGAGCCCGAGTCGGGTGTCGCAGCGTTGGGCCTCGCGAAGCTCGGACCAACCTACTGCTGCAGCTCCTGCTCGGTGAACAGGCCGTCGAAGAGCATGCTGGAGAGGTAGCGCTCGCCCGAGTCGGGCAGGATCACGACGATGGTCTTGCCCTGCATTTCCGGACGCTCGGACAGGCGCGCGGCCACCGCCAGGGCGGCGCCGGAGGAGATACCGCAGAGGATGCCTTCCTCGCGCATCAGGCGCAGGGCCATGGCCTTGGCTTCGTCGTCGGTGCATTGCTCGACGCGGTCGACCATGGTCAGGTCGAGGTTCTTCGGCACGAAACCGGCGCCGATGCCCTGGATCTTGTGGGGGCTGGGCTTGACCTCTTCACCGGCCAGGGTCTGGCTGATCACCGGCGACGTCACCGGCTCAACCGCCACCGACAGGATCGGCTTGCCGCAGGTCTGCTTGATATAGCGGGATACGCCGGTGATGGTGCCGCCGGTGCCGACGCCGGCCACCAGCACGTCCACCGCGCCATCGGTGTCGTTCCAGATTTCCGGACCGGTGGTCTTCTCGTGGATGGCCGGGTTGGCCGGGTTCTCGAACTGTTGCAGCAGCAGGTACTGCTCGGGGTTGGACGCCGCCAGCTCGCTGGCCTTGTCGATGGCGCCCTTCATGCCCCTGGCCGGTTCGGTGAGCACCAGCTCGGCGCCCAGGGCCTTGAGCACCTTGCGCCGCTCCAGGCTCATGGACGCGGGCATGGTGAGGATCAGCTTGTAGCCACGGGCGGCGGCGACGAAGGCCAGGCCGATGCCGGTGTTGCCGGAAGTGGGCTCCACCAGGGTCATGCCCGGCTTGAGCCGGCCGGAGGCTTCCGCGTCCCAGATCATGCTGGCGCCGATGCGGCACTTCACCGAGTAGGCGGGGTTGCGGCCCTCGATCTTGGCGAGGATGGTCACACCCCGCGCGCCCAGGTGGTTGATGCGCACGAGGGGCGTGTTGCCGATGGCTTGCGAGTTGTCTGCGAAGATGCGGCTCATGGCGGAATCCTTGTCATGGCGGAAAAAGATCCCAAGCCTAAGGCTGGGCCTTCGGAGCGTCCAGCGCCGCACGGGCGGAGTCGCGGCCTGACCTGCCATTCAGTGACTGAATGAAGCGTCTGCGTTCACAGTCGACTGGCGCGCGCGTTATAGTCAGCCTTTTCCCAAATACTGAACCGTCCGGTTTCCAACCGGCGCCTTAAGTCCGAGGATTCCCTGATGAAGTTCGAAGGCACCCAGTCCTACGTCGCCACCGACGACCTCAAACTGGCGGTGAACGCCGCCATCACCCTGCAGCGCCCGCTGCTGGTCAAGGGCGAACCGGGTACCGGCAAGACCATGCTGGCCGAGCAACTGGCCGCCTCCTTCGGCGCCAAGCTGATCACCTGGCACATCAAGTCCACCACCAAGGCGCACCAGGGCCTGTACGAGTACGACGCGGTGAGCCGTCTGCGCGATTCCCAGCTGGATTCCGACAAGGTCCACGACGTTCGCAACTACATCAAGAAAGGCAAGCTGTGGGAGGCCTTCGAGTCGGAAGAGCGCGTCATCCTGCTGATCGACGAGATCGACAAGGCCGACATCGAGTTCCCCAACGACCTGCTGCAAGAACTCGACAAGATGGAGTTCTACGTTTACGAGACCAACGAGACGATCAAGGCCAAGCAGCGCCCGATCATCATCATCACCTCGAACAACGAGAAGGAACTGCCGGACGCCTTCCTGCGCCGCTGCTTCTTCCACTACATCGCCTTCCCCGACCGCGAGACGCTGCAGAAGATCGTCGACGTGCACTACCCGAACATCAAGGCCGACCTGGTGTCCGAGGCGCTCGACGTGTTCTTCGACGTGCGCAAGGTTCCGGGCCTGAAGAAGAAGCCCTCCACCAGCGAACTGGTGGACTGGCTGAAGCTGCTGATGGCCGACAACATCGGCGAAGCCGTGCTGCGCGAGCGCGACCCCACCAAGGCCATCCCGCCGCTGGCCGGTGCCCTGGTGAAGAACGAGCAGGACGTGCAGCTGCTGGAACGCCTGGCCTTCATGAGCCGCCGCGCCAGCCGCTGAGTGCGTTATCTCCCCTCTCCCTTGCGGAGAGGGGTCACGGGAGAGACAAGCCATGCACCACGGCAGTTGCCTGTGCGGCGCGGTGAAGTACCGGATCGACGCCCCTATCGAAGCCGCCACCCATTGCCATTGCAGCCAGTGCCGCAAGGCCCATGGCGCGGCCTTCGGCACTTACGGCAACGTGCGCTGGAGCAGCTTCCGCTGGACCGCCGGCGAGGAGTCGGTGGTGCGCTACCACTCCTCCCCCGGCGTGACCCGGACCTTCTGCCGCAGCTGTGGCGCCACGCTCCAGTGGTACAGCGAGAGCGCCCATCCCAAGTGGGTCTCCATCGCCCTGGGCACCCTGGACTCGCCCCTGGGCGAGATCCCGCAGAAGCACATCTACCCGGAATCCAAGGCCGACTGGTACGCCATCGCCGACGGCCTGCCCCAGGAGCCCCGCTCCTGAGGCCCTACAGATAAACAGACGAGGGTGCAGCCATGCTGCTCAACCTGTTCAACGAAATGCGCGCAGCCAAGGTGCCGGTGTCGGTACGCGAGCTGCTGGACCTGATCAACGCGTTGAAGCACAACGTGGTGTTCGCCGACATGGACGAGTTCTACTTCCTCGCCCGCACGGTACTGGTCAAGGACGAGCGCCATTTCGACAAGTTCGACCGGGCCTTCTCCGCCTACTTCAAGGGCCTGGAGAAACTCGACGACTACCTCCAGGCGCTGATTCCCGAGGAATGGCTGCGCAAGGAATTCGAACGCCTGCTCACCGATGAGGAGCGTGCGCAGATCCAGTCCCTGGGTGGCCTGGACAAGCTGATCGAAGAGTTCAAGAAACGCCTCGAAGAGCAGAAGGAACGCCATGCCGGCGGCAACAAGTGGATCGGCACCGGCGGCACCAGCCCCTTCGGCTCGGGCGGTTTCAACCCCGAGGGCATCCGCGTGGGCGACGCCGGCAAACGCCAGGGCCGGGCCGTGAAGGTCTGGGACCAGCGCGAGTACAAGAACCTCGACGACCAGGTGGAACTGGGCACCCGCAACATCAAGGTGGCCCTGCGCCGCCTGCGCAAGTTCGCCCGCCAGGGCGCGGCGGAAGAGCTGGACCTGGAAGGCACCATCGACCACACCGCCAAGGATGCCGGCCTGCTCAACATCCAGATGCGCCCGGAACGCCGCAACACCGTGAAGCTCCTGCTGCTGCTGGATATCGGCGGCTCCATGGACGCCCACGTGAAGGTCTGCGAAGAGCTGTTCTCGGCCTGCAAGACCGAGTTCAAGCACCTCGAGTACTTCTACTTCCACAACTTCGTCTACGAGTCCGTGTGGAAGAACAACCTGCGCCGCACCAGCGAACGCACCTCCACCCTGGACCTGCTGCACAAGTACGGCGCGGACTACAAGGTGGTGTTCGTCGGCGACGCCGCCATGGCGCCCTATGAGATCACCCAGGCCGGCGGCAGCGTCGAGCACTGGAACGAGGAACCGGGCTACGCCTGGATGAAGCGCTTCATGGAGAAGTACAAGAAGCTCATCTGGATCAACCCCTACCCCAAGGACACCTGGAACTACACCGCCTCCACCGGCATCGTCCGCGAGCTGATCAACGACCAGATGTACCCCCTGACCCTGCAGGGGCTGGAAGATGGAATGAAGTTCCTGTCGAAATGAGCAACGGGCCCGCGAGGGCCCGTTCTGCTTTGTCGCCAGTGCCGCTAGGCTTGGCACTCACTCCTTCGAAACGGGCTGAACATGCAAGATATCTCCCTGCAGGATGCCGCCGCGCCGGACGGCGTCTGCTACGGCTGTGGCGGCCGCAACCATCACGGCCTGCACATCAAGAGCCACTGGCACGAGGATGGCGTACACGTCGTGGCCGAGCATGTGCCGGATGCCAAGTACTGCGGCTGGCCGGACCTGGTGTATGGCGGGCTGATCGCCATGCTGGTGGACTGCCACTCCAACTGGACCGCCATGGCCTACCACTACCGCAATGAGGGCCGCGAACCCGGCAGCCTGCCACGCATCGAGTGCGTCACCGGCAACCTCGGCATCAAGTTCATCAAGCCGACGCCCATGGGCGTACCGCTGCTGCTACGCGCCCGCCTGGAGGGCGAAGCAGGCCGCAAGACCCGGGTGATCTGCGAGGTCTATGCGGGGGAACTGCTGACCGCCGTCGGCGACTCCGTCTTCGTCCGCGTGGACGCCGGGCAACTGGCCGCAACCGCCCACGGCCGCGAGGCCTGAGCCCCGCCGGCAGCCGACCGGCCCTCCCACGGGATTTCTTTCATCCATCGGCGCTGCCATTCCGGGCCTCGAAGGGTGGAGGGATGAACCGGGGGGCCGCACGGCACGTTTCGAATCTCCGCTAGAGTCAAGGACTCCGGCTCCTGGAGTTTCAGGAGCGATGCTTGGTGGGTACCCGGACATGTATGTCGAGCTGATCCAAGACCTTCTCGCGGCGTTGTGCTTCGGGACCCTGATTGGTTTCGAGCGGCAGTGGCGCCAACGCTTCACCGGCATCCTGACCCATGCACTGGTCGCGCTGGGGGCCGCCACCTTCGTCACCCTGCCGTTTCTGCTGGACAGGGAGGACCAGGTGCCCCGGGTGGCCACCCAGGTGGTCACCGGCATCGGCTTCCTCGGTGCCGGGGTGATCATGCGTGACGGCCTCAGCGTGCGGGGCCTGAGCACCGCGGCCACGGTGTGGTGCACCGGGGCGGTCGGAGTGCTGGCGGGTAGCGGCTTTCCGATTGCCGCCATGATCGCCACGGCACTCATCATTCTGTGCAACCTGTCGCTGCCGCCCCTGGCCCGGCTGATCTATCGATTCGCGCCGCTCGAAGTAACCAATGAACGCTATTACATGGTGGAGGCGATCGCGGACGCGCAGCAGGAAGCCTTCGTGCGCGCCAAGCTGCTGCGCAGCCTGAGCGACAACGGCTTGGCGTTGCAGAGCCTGGAAAGCCACGCCCTCAAGACGGGTGGCCAGGTGAAGGTGAACGCCGTGGTGCTGTCGATGAACCAGCAGGACAGCCTGCTGGAGGACCTGGTGGGCCAGCTGGCCCTGGCGCCCTACGTGTCCGCCGTCAGCTGGTCGATGAGCGAAGAGCTGTCCTAGATCCCGGCATCGACTTCAAGAGGGCGTTTCGGAAGCATCGGGCCTGAGCCTCCGAGGGCGTTTGGCCAGGACGAGCTTGCGCGCGGTGTCGACGAAGGGGGTGACGATCAGGCTGTAGACCGTCAGGTAGCGCTCCTGGTCCTTCTCCTGGGTGCCGAAACGGATGTCCTCGGGCTTGGCGGTGGTGACGTAGAGCGTGCCGAACAGCCAGTCCCAGATCGACAGGTTGGTGGCGAAGTTCTTGTTGCGGTGCCGGTGTGCGTCGCTGTGGTGGATCTGGTGCTGGGCCGGGCTGTTCAGCACATGCTCGACGACAGGCCCGAACGACAGCCACACATGGCTATGCCGCAGGTGGACGGCCAGGGTGCTGAAGATGAACACCAGGTAGGTGACGCCGAACAGGGTGTAGCGGCTCACCGCGCCGCCACAGGCGTACCAGAAGACCCCGATGTACAGGCCGAGGCCGACGGCGGCCGCCAGCTTCTCGACGATCTTCTCGACGACGTGGACACGGCTCGCGGTGGCCGGCACCAGCACCGGTGCCGAGTGATGGACCTTGTGGAAGGCCCAGAGCCAGCGGGTGTGGAAGGCCCGGTGGACCCAGTAGTGGATGAAGTCCGCCACCAGGAACACACCCAGCCCGTAGAGCAGCGAAAGCGCCAGATTCTCCCCCAGTTGCGGACGCGCGCCCCAGAGGTTGGTGAAGAAGGCGATGTAGTCCCCGGAGCGCAGGACCAGCGGGTCGACCAGGCCGACCACGGGCAGGACCAGGGTGATCTTCAGGATGGGACGGACGAAGAAGTAGCGATAGTCCAGCAACGCCGAGGGATGGAAATGCACCCGGCCACCACCGATGAACTGCCAGAACGAGGCCGCGTCGGTCATCCCGCGCTGCTTCCTGAGACGAAACAGGCCGTAGGCGACGCCATAGGAGATGCCAAGAAACAGCAGGCCGAAGCGGCCATGAAGGTCGAAGAGTCCGGCGACATGGTCGACGACCGGCGCGACCGCCCACTCGACCAGACGCTCATGGATAGAGGAAAAAACGCCCATGAAAGCTGGCCTCCAGCAACGGGACGGGCATTCCAATCAAGATAGGAATCATCTACGCATCCGTCTCGATCGCATCGCGCCCGGGCGATCATCGGCGCACCCAGTCGATGCGTTGCAGGGGCGGCGGTTAGCTGGCGTTGTGCTCCAGCGCCACCAGCTGGCGCGTGCCGGCCTCGACGTCGTAGAGATGGAAGTCGCTCATCATCCGCCCATACAGGTGCAGGCTCACGGCGCGCTTGCGTTCGGCGGGCACGCCGGTGATGTGGATGTGATCGGGGTTCGGCACGAAGCTCGTCACGGCCCCTGCGGGCAACAGGATGATGCCGCCGCGAACCAGTTCGATTCCCTCGTCGCGGGTACGGTCCACAGACAGGCAGACGTAGCTGCGCTCTTCCAGTACGCCTTCGACTATGCCAACCACGCCCCAACTGCCGTGGTCGTGCACGGGCGTCCACTGCCCCGGCATCCAGACCAGCGCGTAGAGCGACAGGTCGTCGTTGCCGGAGCGGTAGATGAGGTTGCGGGAATAGTGTGCGGCATCGCTGCGATAGTGCTCCGGCTCCAGGAAGTCCGGGGCATTGCCGATCAGCTCCATCATGAAAGGCGCCAGGGCGGCGACGCAGTCGCAAGGCGATGATTCCTGGCGACTCAGTTCGGTGGCGTGATCGATGAACCAGTTCAATACCGATTTCGGCATGTGCGGGAGCCTCTGGTAGCCGGGTTCAGCAGGCAGGCCTCAGGCCTACCGAACACACTGTAGTTGCTCTACAGGCCATGGCACGCCGGCAAGCCGCAACCGCAGGATGGCCAGAGCGCAGCGCAACCCATCGAGGCCTACAACCGATGGCGCTGCAGCACCTTCTTGCTGCGGCCGATACCGGCGGCGGCACCGAGCAGCAACAGGCAGCTTTCCACCACCCAGGCCAGCAGCAGGCCGGAGGCCAGGCCCCAGGCGATGGCCTCGGGCCTTAGCAGCAACTGGTAGCTGTAGGCGCCGAAGGTTTCCTGGCGCAACCCGGGGTTGGCCATGGCCAGGACATGCCAGGCGCACTGGTACCAGGGGCCCTGCAGGGCCTGCCATTCCTGCTGCAGCAGGCGGTCGCGGGCGACCAGGTGGGAGACGCTGTCGGCGTCGCTGCGCATCACCGGGTCGTCGCTGGCACGGTAGTGGGCCACCAGGGCGTCGAGGTCGCCCTGGAAGAAGCGCTGGGCGGTTTCGCGGAAGCCCTTGAGGCCCTGCTCCGCTTCCAGTCGATGGGCCTCGACGCGCTTGGCGTAGTCGTCGATGAAGCCCGGCACCTGCACGCCCACCAGCAGGCCGAGGGTGAACAGCATCAGGCGCAGGTAGCTTCGCAACATTCCCTGTCTCCGCTCGGTCAGGTACGGCCCTGGGCGACGATTTCGCCACGGCGCCAGAGGATCCAATCGCCGGGCTGGAAGATGTTCCAGGTTTCGTTGTCGGTCAGGGGCTCGGTGGCGATCACGGTGACCACGTCGTTGGGGGTGGTTTCGGCCTGGAAGTCCACCTGCAGGTCGGCGTCCTTCAGCCGTGCCGGGCCGAAGGGGGCGCGCCGAGTGATGTGGGCGAGCTTGGTGGAGCAGAAGCTGAACAGCCAGTCGCCGTCGCTCAGCAAGCAGTTGAACACGCCCTTCTGGCGGTATTCGAAGCAGGCCTGGATCAGCACCGGCAGGAGGATTTCCGCCATCACCGCCTCGGGGAAGGCGCCGCGCACGCGGTTGAGCAGGTTGCAGAAGGCCGCTTCGCTGTCGGTGTCACCCACCGGGGTATAGAAACCCTTGGGCGGTTCGAAACCCGCCAGTTGGCCGTTGTGTGCGAAGCACCAGTTGCGGCCCCAGAGTTCACGCACGAAGGGATGGGTGTTGGACAGGCAGACCTTGCCGACGTTGGCCTGGCGGATGTGGCCGATCACGGTCTCGCTCTTGATCGGGTAGCGCTGCACCAGGCGCGCCACCTCGGACTCGACGCTCGCCGCGGGGTCCTGGAACAGCCGCAGCCCACGGCCTTCATAGAAACCGATGCCCCAGCCATCACGGTGCGGGCCGGTGCCGCCGCCGCGTTGCATCAGGCCGGTGAAGCTGAAGACGATGTCGGTGGGGACGTTGGCGCTCATGCCAAGCAGTTCGCACATGGTTCAGGACTCTGGCGTCAGGCGTTCGTGAGATTTCCCGGACCGGGAGCGGATCAGGGCGGCGAGTGGTCCATGCTGAACGCGCCTTGGCCGGGCCGCAAGGCCCGACGCGTCAGAGGCGCGGTTCGATGCGCAGGCGGCGGTCGCCGTTCTGGTCGAAGCGGGTGTCGCCGTCATTGGCGTTGGCGCGTTCGCTCATGACTTCGCGCAGGGTCGGCTCCGCTTCGGCCTGCTGGGCGGCTTCGCGCTCGGCGCGGCGGGCCTTGAGCTTGCGCTCGATGGGCCAGCGGATACCGGCGTACACCAGGTACAGCGCAAGGCCGATGATGCTGTACATGGTCAGGTCGAGGGTGGCTTTCCAGGCGTTGTTGCCCACGTTGAACAGCACGTCCAGGGCGGTGATGGCCACAGCCGGGGCGAACAGATCCTTGGCCGGATCGACGATGGTGGGGGTCAGCAGCAGCACCGCCATCAGCAGCCTGAGGGGCTCGCGCAGCCAGCGCCACATCCAGCCGGTGAGGCGGAACCAGACCAGCAGGCAGCCGAGCGCGGCGATTCCGTAAGCGGCCCAGGCGAGCAGGTAGTCGTTCTCAGTCATTGGCGTCCGTGGCAAGGCTGGCAAAGGGGCGCTTATGATAACGGCTTTTCTCGGTTCCGGCGCTCCTGCCGTCGCCCTACCGCCCAGCCTTCGAGACCGCCCATGCCCCAAGCCCCCATCGCCCGCATCGAACCCGGCAACGATCCCTACCGCTGGCTGGAGGAGCGCGACGCACCTGACGTGCTCGCCTACCTGGAAGCCGAGAACGCCTGGCTGGACACCGAACTGGCCGACCAGAAGGACCTGCGCGAGTCGCTGTTCCAGGAGATCAAGGGCCGCATCCGCGAAACCGACCTGTCCCTGCCAGTTCCCTGGGGCCCCTGGCTGTACTACCAGCGCACCACCGCCGGCGACGAGTACCCGCGGCATTACCGCTGCCCGCGCCCGGCCGATGGTTCGCTGCGCCTGGAGTCTGCCTGTGAGCAGCTGCTGCTGGACCCCAACGAGCTGGCGGAAGGCGGCTTCCTCTCCGTCGGTGCCTTCAGCGTCAGCCCCGACCACGGACGCCTGGCCTACAGCCTGGACACCAGCGGCGACGAGATCTACCAGCTATTCGTCAAGGAGCTGGCCACCGGCGACATCACCGCCCTGCCCTTCGAGAACTGCGACGGCAGCATGACCTGGGCCAACGACAGCGCCACGCTGTTCTTCGGCGAGCTGGACGAGACCCACCGCCCCTACCGCCTGAACCGCACCCGCCTCGGTGAACCCGGCGCCAGCCTGGTGTTCGAGGAGGCCGACGGGCGCTTCTTCCTCCACTGCTACCGCGCCAGCTCCGAGCGCCAGCTGATACTGCTGCTGAACAGCAAGACCACCAGCGAATCCTGGGTGCTGGACGCCGATACGCCGGAAGGTGCCTGGACTTGCCTCGCGCCGCGCGAAGAAGACCACGAGTACTACGCCGATCACGGCAAGCTGGGCGGCCAGTGGACCTGGCTGATCCGCAGCAACCAGACCGGTATCAACTTCGCCCTCTACCAGGCCGGCGAAGCGGCGCCCGAGCGCGCGCACTGGCGGGAGCTGATCGCCCATGACGAGGCGCGCATGCTGGAGGGCATCAGCCTGAACGCCGGCGGCTACGTGCTCAGCCTGCGCGAAGGCGGCCTGCCGATCATCCAGGTGCACCCCGAAGGCGCCGCGCCCTACCCGCTGCAACTGCCCGACGCCGCCTACAGCCTCTACGTGCAGGACAGCCTGGAATTCGACAGCCCGGTGGTGCGCCTGCGCTACGAGGCGCTCAACCGCCCGGCCCAGGTGCGTCAATTGGAGCTGGCAACGGGGGCGCAGCTGGTGCTCAAGGAAACCCCGGTGGAGGGCCCCTTCGACGCCGACGCCTATGTCAGCCAGCGTCTCTGGGCCAGCGCGGCGGATGGCACGCGCATTCCCATCAGCCTGGTCGCGCGCCGCGACACCCTGGGCCAGAGCGCCCCGCTCTACCTCTATGGCTACGGCGCCTACGGCGAGAGCCTCGACCCCTGGTTCTCCCACGCGCGGCTGAGCCTGCTGGAGCGCGGTTTCGTCTTCGCCATCGCCCATGTGCGCGGCGGCGGCGAGCTGGGCGAGGCCTGGTACCGCGCCGGCAAGCTGGAACACAAGACCAACAGCTTCGGCGACTTCATCGCCTGCGCCGAACACCTGATCGCCGAGGGCTACACCAGCCCGGCGCAGCTGGCCATCAGCGGCGGCAGCGCCGGCGGCCTGCTGATGGGCGCGGTGCTCAACCTGCGCCCGGAACTGTTCGCCGCGGCCATCGCCGACGTGCCGTTCGTCGACGTGCTGAACACCATGCAGAACCCCGATCTGCCGCTGACCGTGACCGAGTACGACGAATGGGGTGATCCGAACGAACCGGAGGTGTTCGCGCGCATCAAGGCCTACGCGCCCTATGAAAACGTCAGCGCCCAGGCCTATCCGGCGATGCTGGTGGTGGCTGGCTACAACGACAGTCGCGTGCAGTACTGGGAGGCGGCCAAGTGGGTGGCCCGCCTGCGCGCGACCAGAACCGATGACAAGCCGCTGCTGCTCAAGACCGATCTCGGCGCCGGCCATGGCGGCATGAGCGGCCGCTACCAGGCGCTGCGCGACGTGGCCCTGGAATACGCCTTCCTGCTCAAGGTACTGGGGCTGCCCCAGCGCTGATCAGGGGTTGCCGGTGCCCGTGCCGAGCCCCTTGGTGTTGCGCTGGAGTTGCTGATCCAGCACCGGGATGGGCGCATCGCGCTGTTCCAGGGACTCGCGCAGGCGCTGTTCCTGGTCCGGGCGCCGCATGAGCTGCGGGCTGCCCTGGGGCACCGGGTTGGCGCGCGGCACCATGATCGGGTTCGGTTGTATCCCCGGCGTTCCCGCCGGGGCCTGCAAAGGCGCCCGCAGCAAGGGTGGATTCTGCGCCACGGCGCTACCGGCGATCAGGGCCAGCGCCAGCAGCAATGGCGGATGCGTACGCTTCATGGGCTTGCCTCCGGCTTTTTACCTTGTTTGAGTCTAATCCCCACGGCAGGGCGTGCCGCCCCACGCGACGGGATGCCGGCCATCCGCCGCGCCGGGAACTAGACTTTTCACAGTTTCAGCCAGAGGAGCGGAGCATGGCCACGGAACCCTCGGCGTCGCCGGCGAACAAGCTGGACAAGCTGCTGGCCGACGAACGCAAGCGACGCGAACAGAGTTACCGGGAACAGGCGCTGAAGATGTATCCCTGGGTCTGCGGCCGCTGTGGCCGCGAATTCAGTGGCAAGCGGCTGTCTGAACTCACGGTGCACCACCGCGATCACAACCATGACAACAACCCTGCGGACGGCTCCAATTGGGAGCTGCTCTGTCTTTACTGCCATGACAACGAGCACTCCCGATACACCGACCAGCAGTGGCACAGCGAGGAACAACCGGGCGCGAAGCAGTCGTCGAGCGCCACCTATAAGGCGTTCGCCGCCATTGGTGACCTGTTGAAGCGAGAGGAATAGCCCAACGGGCCGTTCGTCACCGAGTTCCCAAGGAGATCATGATGAAGATCCTGATGGTACTGACCTCCCACGACCAGTTGGGCAACACCGGCAAGAAGACCGGCTTCTGGCTCGAGGAGTTCGCCGCCCCCTACTTCGCCTTCCGTGACGCCGGCGCCGAGGTGGTGCTGGCCTCGCCCAGGGGCGGCCAGCCGCCGCTGGACCCCAAGAGCGACGACCCTGAGGCCCAGACCGAAGCGACCCATCGCTTCCGTGCCGACGACGAGGCCCGCCGCGCCCTGGCCAATACCCTGATGCTGGCCAGCCTGGCCCCGGGCGACTACGACGCGCTGTTCTACCCCGGCGGCCACGGCCCGATGTGGGACCTGGTGGACGACCTGCACTCCATCGTGCTGATCGAAAGCTTCTACGCCGCCGGCAAGCCGGTGGCCGCCGTCTGCCACGGGCCGGCGGTGCTGCTCAACGCCAAGACCCCGGAGGGTACGGCGCTGGTGCAGGGCAACGCGGTGACCGGTTTCTCCAACTCCGAGGAATTCGCCGTGGGCCTGGGGGAAGTGGTGCCCTTCCTGCTCGAGGACGCGCTGAAGGAGAAAGGCGGCCACTTCTCCAAGGTGGCCGACTGGCAGCCCCATGTGGTCAGCGACGGCAACCTGATCACCGGGCAGAATCCCGCCTCCTCCGAACCCACCGCCGCGGCGATGCTGGAACTGCTCAGCCGCTAGACGCGGGCCTGGGGCGCGCTGGCTCAGGCGCCCTTGGGGTCGGCCAGCAGCGGCGTGTCGAGCACTTTGGAACGGCCGCCCAGGAGGCTTTCGCTGATCTCGATGAAGTCCTTGGTGCTGGCCTTGTCGAGGCGCATCAGGCCACGGGCTACGTCATCCATGGAGTGTTTGCCGTCGGTGCGCAGGCGCAGCTCCTTGTCCAGGTCCTGCAACAGCAGCACGGCGCGGGCGGTGACGGCGCCACTGGCATGTTCGCCACGCAGGTTGTCGACCTTGCGGCTCCAACCGCGCAGTTGCTTGCGGATGGCCTCATGGCGGTCATCGGACAAGCCGCCGGCGCGGTACAGCAGCTCGATCGCGTAGTACTCGGCCACCCCTTCGCTGATCCAGTCGCTGCGGTCGGTGTCCTTGATCCGGCTGAGCACGTGCACCAGTTCGTGCACCAGCGAGCTGGTGCCGTTCTCGCTCACCATCGGCCGCGCCGCGTGCATGAAGAAGGAGTTGGGCGCCGACAACCCGCCGCGCCACATGGGGTCGTTGGCGCCGACCACCAGCAGCTTGCCCGGCTCGCGGGGGAAGACTTCCTGGGCGTGGGGCCAGACGAAGGTGAGCAGGGTGAGGATGTCCATGCGGCGCATGCCCTCGCCCACCGGCGCGCTCACGGCGACATCGGTGTTGCCCAGCTTGGCGCGGCGGCTGCCGAGCTTGCCGGCGAGGATCCAGCCGGTGGGACGGTCGAACAGGCGTTCGGGGTTGTCGATGCGGAAGCGTCCCTTGCCGATCCGTGGCCAGCCGGTTTCCACCGACTTCCAGCCCTTGGGCAGCTCGAACTGCAGGCGCGCCACCAGTTCGGTGCCGTTGGCCAGGTCAAGGCGAGCGCTGGGTACCAGGTCGTCGCCTCGCAGCAGGGCCCAGTCCGGGGTCATGCGCGCATCGAAACGGCCGTCGCCGCGCGGATGGCTCACACGCACCCGGTAGCTCAGGCTGGACTTGCCATTGCCCGGGACCCAGGTACCGTGGCCGGGCTCATCCTGCTTCCAGCTGCCGCTGGCCTTGAAGTCGCTGTAGTAGCCCTTGTCGCCCAGGTCGAAACGCAGGCTGCGCACCGCCTCCGCCTTGTTCAGCACCAGGCTGACCTCGGCCTGGTCGGTCTCGGGCAAGAAGCGCACCTGATAGTCGAGATCGACCCGCTTGGCCGCCCAGGAGGTGGCGCTCAGAGTCAGCAGGACGGTGGACAGCAGGAGCTGGGAACGGGCGGGCATCGAAGATGGCTTCCTTGGGCGATGTGACGGTCAGTCCCTGAGACTCGAAAGGCGACGGTTTGATCCGTGGCCGGCATCAACCAGCGCGAAAAATCAGATAGTCCTCCCAATCGTCCTCGGCCACGCTGTTCTCGCTGAGCATGCGGCCGGACTGGGAAATGCCCGCTTTATGCACCGCCTCGGGGTCGTTGCAGACCAGATGGTGCCAGGGCGGCAGGTCCTTGCCCTCGGCCACCAGGCGATAGCCGCAGGTGGGCGGCAGCCAGCGAAACTCGTCGGCCTGGGCCGGCGTGAGCTGGATGCAGTCGGCAACGAACTTGCGACGATTGGTGTAGTCGGTGCAGCGGCAGGTCGTGAGATCCAGCAGCTTGCAGGCGATACGCGTGTAGTAGACGCTGCCGTCGTCCTCGTCTTCGAGCTTCTGCAGGCAGCAGAGGCCGCAGCCGTCGCAGAGGGATTCCCACTCCTCCTGATCGAGCTGATCGAGGGTCTTGCGCTTCCAGAAGGGTTCGACTTTGGCGGCCATGGCGTACAGGGGCTGATTCGGGGGCGCGTAGTCTAGTCGCGTCGGGTGTGTCGGCCAAGCATAGCTGACGCGCGGCCGTTAATAGCCGCGCTGGAAATCCACCAGCCCACGCAAGGGATCGCCGCTGCGCCGACGCTGCAGGTTGTCGACGAACAGCGCGGCCATGGCGCTGGGCACTGTCGGTGCCGAACTGTGGCCGGTGACCAGCAGGTTGCGCGCGGTCCAGAACGGGTGCCAGGACGGCAACGGCTCTTCCCGGCAGACATCGATCACCGCACCCGCCAGTTGGCCGGCGGCCAGCGCCGCCACCAGGTCCTGGTCCACCACCGCGACGCCGCGCCCGGCGTTGATGAACAGTGCCGTCGGACGCATCCGCGCGAACAGCGCGGCGTCAAAGATATCCCGCGTGGCCGCGGTATCCGGCAGCAGGTTGACCACCGTATCGGCCCAGGCCACCTGGTCGGCCAGGGCCTCCATGCCGAACACCCGCTCGAAGGGCTCCAGCGGGCGCGGTTCACGGGCGATGCCGTGGAGTTCGACGCCGAAGGGCTCGAGGAACCCGGCCACGCTCTGGCCTATGTCGCCACTGCCGACTATCAGCACCCGCTTGCCTTCCAGGCTGCTCGGCAGGCGGTTGTCCCAGCGCTTCTCGGCCTGGGCGGCGACCCGCGAGAGCAGGCGGCGCTGGTGCGCCAGCAGGTAGGTCAGCACGTACTCGGCCATCACCTGGCCGAAGATGCCGACGGCGCGGGTCAACTGGTAGTCGTGGGGCAGGTCGGCCGCCAGCAGCGGTGTGATGCCGGCCCAGGTGGACTGCATCCACTCGGGCTTGCAGCCCTGGCGCAGCAGCTGCGCCATGAGGTCGGGCTCGCCCAGCCAGATCGGGCACTCCCGCGCGGCGTCCAGCAGGCGCTCCGGCTCGCTGCCGCCATGCAGCTGCAGGCCGGACTCGGTACGCAGCAGGTCGGCGTAGAGCGCGAACTCCGCTTCGGCGATCAGGATTTTCATCAGAGTGGATCGTTCATCCGTAGCAGTTCTTCAGGCAGATGCTCGATGTATTCCTCTTCGCCCGGTGGCATCTGCAGGTGGTAGCCCTGCTTCTCGATGTTTTCCAGCACCTTGCCGATGTCTTCGCGGGCCAGCTTGCGCTCGGGGCTGAGCACCAGGTCGAAGGTGTGCTGCGGGGCGCCGAAGGCGCTGATCAGGCCCTCGGGTACGCGGCTCAGGGCTTCACGCTTGTCGACGTAGAGGTACATCTCGTTCTTGCGCGGGCTTTTGTAGATGGAGCAGATACGTTTCATGGTCGGGCTCGTGGGGCTTGCCGCGCCAACGGCACGGCTTGAAGGTTCATTGGCCGGGCGTGGCCAGGGTGTCCAGCAGGGCCTGGCCCATCAGTTCACGGCGCCAGCCGCGCAGGCCCTCGGGCAGGCTGTAGGGGCCGTCCGGGTAACCGCTCTTGAGCAAGGCCTCCAGGTGCTTCTTGCGCAGCATCAGTTCCGGCGCGATGCCTAAGCGCTCGGCTTCGGCCTGGCCCACGGCACGCAGTTGCTTGAGCAGCGGCGAGGCCTCGTGGGGCAGCGGCTCGGGCAGGGCCTCGGGCCAATGCTCGGGCGGGGTCTCGGCGGCCTCGCGGATCAATTTAAGCAGGGTATTGCCGTCCTGGCGCACGGTGCGCGGGTGCATGTCGTCGATCCGCGCCAGGGCCACGAGATTGTCCGGCTGGAAGCGCGCCAGGGGCCAGAGGCTGTGTTCCCGCAGGATGCGGTTGCGCGGCTGATCGCGCTGTCGGGCTTCGATTTCGCGCCAGGCGCACAGCTCTCGCAGCACGGCGAGCTGGGCACGGGAGAGCTTCCAGGCCAGCTTGGCTTCGCGGTAGAGCTCTTCGGGAATGACTTCGCGACGCAGGTTGGCCACCAGTTCGGCGCCATCCTCCAGCACCCAGGCGCGCTTGGGTTCGGTCAGGCGCGGTTCCAGGGCGGTGTAGAGCTCGGCCAGGTGCTGCGCGTCTTCGGCGGCGTAGCGAATCTGCATCTCGGTGAGGGGGCGTTGCAGCCAGTCGGAGCGCGTCTCGTCCTTGGGCAGGTCGATGCCGAGCACCGCCTGCACCAGGCGCGAGTAGCCCATGGAGTAGCCGATGCCCAGGTAGCCGGCGGCCAGTTGCGTATCCAGCAGCGGTTGCGGCAGCGCGCCGGTCAGGCGCAGGAAGACTTCCAGGTCCTCGCTGCAGGCGTGCAGCACCTTGAGCAGCGCCGGGTCTTCCAGCAGTTCGGCGAAAGGCGACCAGTCGCGGATCAGCAGGGGATCGATCAGGTACGCCCGCTCGCCGTCACCGACCTGGATCAGGCCGGCCTTGGGGTAGAAGGTGTCGACCCGCATGAACTCGGTATCCAGGGCCACGAAGGGCAGACGCCGCCATACGGCGCAATGTTCGGCCAGCGCGGCGTCGTCGCGAATCCAGAAAATATCGATGGCCACAGGGCTCTCCTTGAATCAATGGCGCGCAGTATATATCGCGCCGGGTCCTCGCTTCGCGCCTTGCTTCGCTCCCGCCCGTCGCGGCTGCTTCGCGCCGGGCGGTCCGGCGCCTAGGCCAGTTCGGTACGCAAGGCCTGCAGCAAACCGGCTGAACTGCACTGCATGGGTGAACGCAACTCGTCGCGGATCAGCCCCTCGAAAGCCAGCAGGCTCTTTACCGGCGCGGGATTCGGCTCGGCGAATGCCAGGCGAATCAAGGGTTGCAGTGATTGGAAGATCCCCCGCGCGGCCTCGAGTTCGCCTCGGGCGACACAATCTGCCAGGCGCACGAAGTCGCGGGTGCGGATATGCGCCGAGGCGGCGATGGCGCCACGTCCGCCCATGCACAGGGTGGTGAATATCTGCCCGTCCTCGCCGGTAAGCACATCCAGCTCGCCATCGGCGATCAGCGCCAGGGTGGTTTCCGGGTTGCCGCCGCAATCCTTGATCGCCACCACCCTGGGGTGACGGGCGAGCTGGCGCAGGGTGGCCAGTTCCAGGCGCACGCCGGTGCGGTAGGGAATGTCGTAGAGGATCACCGGCACGCTCGACGCGTCGGCGATGGCGCCGAACCAGGCCAGCAGGCCTTGCTGGGAGGGGCGGATGTAGTAAGGCGCGGGCACCAGCACGCCGGCGATGGGTCGACGCTGCACCTCACGCTGGAAGCTCAGCAACTCGGCCAGGTTGTTGCCCGCCAGGCCCATCACCAGGCGTTCGCCGGGCACCACCTCGAGCAAAGCGTCGAGCACCGCCAGTTGCTCGTCCGTCGATAGCGCGGCGGCTTCCCCGGTGGTACCACAGGCCACCAGGCCGGCGGCGCCCTCGTCCAGCAAGTGGCGGGCCAGGCGGCGCAGGGCGGGATAGTCGACGGCACCCTCGTTGAAGGGGGTTACCAGGGCAACCCAGATTCCGGAAAACACAGGCATTGCAAATCTCCATTGGCTGACCGTCAGAGTCACCGTCGGAGGGATGCAGGGAGGGGAATTCGCGGGAGGATCGACCTGATTCGCGCCTACTGTCCTGTCAGCCCATCTGACGGGACAGCGCGCCCCGGTCAAATGAGCGACTGTTTCTTCGATTTGCCAGCGGCAACGCCAATGACCGACGCCTGGGCCGAAAGGGCCAGGATGCGTGCGGTGGAAAGGGCGATGGCGGGCATTGGGAGCTCGGTGGCATGAAGCGAAGGCCCGATACTGCGCAGCCCGCCCCCACCCTGTCAACCGTTGCCTGGTTGATGCCGCAACATTCAGCTCTGGCGCCGGAGACGGGCGGCTGCTAAAAATCCCGCGCAGATAAAAAGGCCCCGGCCGGAACCTCACCTGAAGGGATACAAGAAGAAGATGAAGAAACTGCTGAGCGTTTTCGCTCTGGTGCTCGTCGCGCTGACGGTCTACCTCGCCGTCACCCCCTCCCCCATCGATCCGCTGGCCTGGCAGGCGCCGAAGGCCCCGGCCATGACCGGCGTGCTGGAACCCAACGACACCCTGATGAAGGCCGAGCTGATCGCCCAGGGTCAGGTCCACGGGCCGGAAGACACCGCCGTCGACGCCCAGGGCCGCCTCTATGCCGGCCTGCACGACGGCCGCATCGTGCGCATCGGCGAGAACGGCCAGGTGGAAACCTTCGCCGAAACCGGCGGCCGCCCGCTGGGCATGGACTTCGACGCAGCCGGCAACCTGATCGTCGGCGACGCCTACAAGGGCCTGCTGCGCATCGACCCGCAGGGCAAGATCACGGTGCTCGCCAGCGAAGCCGAGGGCGTGCCCTTCCGCTTCACCGACGACCTGGATATCGCCCAGGACGGACGCATCTACTTCACCGACGCGTCGAGCCGCTTCGAGCAGCCGGACTACCTGCTGGACCTGCTGGAGGCCCGGCCCCATGGCCGCCTGATGCGCTTCGACCCGCTCACCGGCAAGACCGAGGTGCTGCTCAAGGACCTCTACTTCGCCAACGGCGTGGCGCTGTCGGCCAACGAGGACTTCGTGCTGGTCAACGAGACCTACCGCTACCGCATCAGCCGCTACTGGCTGAGCGGTGAAAAGGCCGGTACCCATGACGTGTTCATCGACAACCTGCCGGGGCTGCCGGACAACCTCCAGGGCGACCACCAGGGCAACTTCTGGGTTGCCCTGCCGACGCCGCGCAAGGCCGATGCCGACTTCCTCCACACCCAGCCCTGGCTCAAAGCGCAGATGGCCAAGCTACCGCGCATGTTCTGGCCCAAGGCGGTGCCCTATGGCCTGGTGATCCAGCTGAACGAGCAAGGCGAGATCGTCCACAGCCTGCACGACACCAGCGGCACCCACCTGCGCATGATCACCTCGGCCAAGCCGGTGGGCGACTACCTCTACTTCGGCAGCCTGGACAACGACCGGATCGGCAAGCTGAAGATTCGCTGAGGGCCGCAGGGTGCGCACCGAGCCAGGCGCCCGGTGCGCGCGGCGCACCCTGCGGAAGGAATGGGCGGTGAATCAGGCCAGTGCTTCGCGCGGCTTCGCCGCCACCACTTGCGCCGCTTCATGCCCCAGCAATTCCTGCATGCGCCCACGGGTCTCGGCCATCAGCTCGGCGAGCTGTTCGGCGCTGTAGCGACCGGCATCGATGGGTTCGCCCACATGCAGTTCCACCCGCTGCCCCAGGTTCAGGCGAAAGCTGCGGGCCGGCAGCACGCGGTGGATGCCGCGGATGGACACCGGGACTATCACCGCATCGGTATCCAGGGCCAGGTGGAAGCAGCCCTTCTTGAACTTCAGCAGACGCCCGTCAGCGGAGCGGGTGCCTTCGGGCGCCGCCCAGAGGACGATGCCGCTTTCCATCATGCGCCGGGCGCTCGCCAGGTCGTCCAGCGCCTGCCGGCGGTTGTGCCGGTCGATGGACGGGAACTCCGCCGCGCGCATGGCTGCGCCGAGGAAGGGAATCCGGAACAGCTCCTTCTTCGCCAGCATGCGGATCGAGCCCGGCAGGGCGACGAAGCTGGCCGGGATGTCGTAGTGGCTGGAATGGCTGCAGAGGATCAGGTAGCGGCGGCCATCGTTGAAATCGGGCAATTGCCCGTGCACGGACAGGTCCATGCGCACCAGGCGCAGCAACAGCCGCGACATGGCGCGGGTGTAGTGGTCGACCCGCGCACGGTCGAGTCGCCCCAGCGGTGCACGCAGCAGCACCAGGCAGCAATAGTAGAAGACCACCAGCAGGGTCCCCAGGATCACGCCGATGCGGCGGATCAGCGAGGCAGGTTCGTTCAGCAGGTGCAGGCCAGGCATTCAGCTCTCCCATCTTTTGCCCCGCGCGACTTCATGGGCGGGTGACATATGATGCCGAGTGTCATCGTTTCGACACAGTTGGCCACGGGCCCCCTGACCAAACGCATCCGCCACGGACCCAATACATGGACAAGAAAGACCTGCAGATCATCGCCCTCCTGCAGCAGGACGCCTCCATCTCCCTGGCGGAGCTGGCCGAGGCGGTGAACCTGTCCGCCACCCCCTGCTGGCGGCGCCTGCAGAAATTGCGCGAGGACGGCGTGATCACCCGCCAGGTGGCGCTGTGCGACGCCGAGCGGCTGAAGCTCGGGGTCACGGTGTTCGTCACCATCCGCACCAGCCGCCACAGCGACGACTGGACCCGGCAGTTCGTCGAAGGCACCCGGGACATTCCGGAAATCGTCGAGATCTACCGCATGACCGGCGACGTCGACTACCTGCTGAAGATCGTGGTGCCGGACATCAAGGGCTACGACGCGGTGTACAAGCGCCTGATCCGTGTCGCCGACCTGTCCGATGTCAGTTCCGGCTTCGCCATGGAAGTGATCAAGCACACCACGGCGCTGCCGCTGGATCACCTGATACAGGCTGGAGAGTCATGATTTTCGCCTCATGATCACAACCAGGAAATTATTTCCACAAAATCAATTTTCAGTAGATTTAACTTCCAATAAATTCGATATCCCTGCCCATCAAAGCAAAGAAATTCCCCACCTCCGCCGGTAATCTTTTCGCCATTCCAGACGCCCGCCCTTTTGGCAGGCGTCGCCCCCTTTCGCCGTACTGATCCAGAGGAAGCCCCAGGTGGACGACCGCAAGCTGCACCCAGAAACCCTGCTGGCCCATGAAGGCCGTGAACGTGGCCGGATTGGCGGCACCGTGAACACCCCGGTGTACCGTGCCTCCACCCTGCTCTTCCCCAGCGTGGAATCCCTGCAGGCGCAGAACGGCACCCTCAACACCTATGGCCGCCACGGCAATCCCACCACCCGCTCGCTGGAGAGCGCCCTGGCCGAGCTGGAAGGCGCCTACGGCGCCATGCTCACCCCCAGTGGCCTGAGCGCGCTGACCACCGCCCTGCTGGCCACGCTCAAGCCCGGCGACCACCTGCTGATGACCGACTCGGTCTACGACCCGACCCGCGCCTTCTGCGATGAAACCCTGAAGCGTTTCGGCATCGAGACCAGCTATTACGACCCGCTGATCGGCGAAGGCATCGCCGCGCTGATCCGCCCCAACACCCGCGTGGTGTTCCTCGAGTCCCCCGGCTCGCTGACCTTCGAGGTGCAGGACGTGCCCGCCATCGCCGCGGTCGCCCATGCCCACGGCGCGCTGGTAATGCTCGACAACACCTGGGGCACGCCGGTGCACTTCCCCTCCTTCAAGCACGGCGTGGACATCTCCATCCATGCCGCCACCAAGTACATCGTCGGCCACTCCGACGTGCTGATGGGTGTGATCCTCACCACCGAGGCGCTCTTCCCTCAGGTCCGAGGTTTCTACAAGCAGCTCGGCCTGTCGGTCAGCGCCGACGACGCCTACTTGGCGCTGCGCGGCCTGCGCACACTCTCCACACGCCTGGAGCGGCACCAGCGCAACGCGGAGAAGATCGCCCAGTGGCTGGCCGAGCAACCGGAAGTGGAGCGGATCCTCTACCCCGCCCTGCCCGACGCCCCCGGCCACGCCCAGTGGAAACGCGACTTCAGCGGCGCCTGCGGCCTGTTCGGCGTGGTCTTCAAGGCACTGCCCGAGCAGGCCATGCGCGCCATGCTCGACGGCATGCAGCTGTTCGGCATGGGCTTCAGCTGGGGCGGCTTCGAAAGCCTGATCCTGCTGACCAACCCCAGCGCCCACCGCAGCGCCACCACCTGGAAAGCCGAGGGGCCGCTGGTGCGCCTGCACATCGGCCTGGAGCACCCGGACGACCTGATCGCCGACCTCGAGGACGGTTTCCGCCGCCTCCGCGCTGCCTGCCGCTGAACTCCGGACGGCGGGGCGCCGCGCCCCGCCGATAGCGCGCGACAGCCTGTGCGGGCGTCCTTATGATGCTTGCCACAACACAGGTCACGACAAGGACCCCGCCATGTCGCTCGCGCAACTCATCAGCCCTGCCCAACTCAGTGCCCGCCAGGATGAACCGGGCCTGGTCATCCTCGACTGCCGCTTCTCCCTCGACGACCCGGCCTACGGCCAGCGCAGCTATGCCGAGAGCCACATTCCCAAGGCCCGCTTCGCCGACCTGGAGCAGGACCTTTCCGGTCCGGTGACCCGTGGCGTGACCGGCCGCCACCCGCTGCCGGACCCGGCGACGCTGGCCGGACGGCTGCGCGACTGGGGCATCGACGCGGACAGCAGCATCGTCCTCTACGACGACGGTCCCGGCGCCTTCGCCGCCCGCGCCTGGTGGTTGCTGGCCTGGCTGGGCAAGCGTGAGGGGGTGTTCCTGCTCGATGGTGGCCTCAAGGCCTGGCGCGATGCCGGCCTGCCGCTGACCGCCGTGACCCCGGCGGTGCAGCCGGGGCGTTTCGCGGGCCAGCCCGATGACAGCCTGCTGGTGGACGCCGACAGCCTCCAGCAACGCCTGGGCAACGCCGGCCTGACCCTGCTGGACGCCCGTGCCCTGCCGCGCTTCAAGGGCGAAGTGGAGCCCATCGACCCGGTGGCCGGGCATATTCCCGGCGCCCAGTGCGCGGCCTTCACCGACAACCTGGGAAGCGATGGCCGCTTCCTGCCGGCCGACGCCCTGAGGCAGCGCTTCGCCGCCATGCTCGGCGAGCGCCCGCTGGATGAGCTGGTGGCCTACTGCGGTTCGGGCGTCACCGCCTGCCACAATCTCTTCGCCCTGAGCCTCGCTGGATACCCCCTGGCACGGCTCTACGCCGGCTCCTGGAGCGAATGGATCACCAACCCGGCAAGGCCCCTGGCCAAGGGCGAATAAGGCGAAAAGCCAGCAGCAAAATGGGTTTGGCGACCCGCCGCTGCTGGCTGTTTTTTAATCACAGGTGGCTATATGGACAATAGCCAGAAACACGAAACAGTTTAAAAACAGACCTTTACAGCACAAATTTCCCACTAGACTTCAAATCGAGCGGCTAACTCCGCTCCCGGTGGGGCCCTTCCCAAGAACGATGAGAAGCTGCCAAAACGCCCCGGCCCCGCCGGCACCCTTCTCGAGGGCCCCATGGGAATTGCCGCCTGCGATCTACGCCAGCATGTGATTCGCCCGACGCTGCTCTACCTGCAGCGCCCCTCCTCCATCGCCGAAAGCCTGCTGCTCGGCGCCGCCGCGAGCCAATCGGCCCTGGGCAGCGCCCTGGACTGCAGCCAGGGCCGTGGCCTCTACGGTATCAGTGACGAACGCCACCAACAGCTCTGGGACCAGCACCTGGCCCATGACCCGGAACTCGCCAGCCAGGTACGTGGCCTGGCCAGCCAGCACGCCTTCCTCGCCGCTCCGCACCTGGAACTCACCGTCAACCTGCGCTACGCCACCGCCATCGCCTGGATGCTGGTGGAATCGAGCATCCTGGTGATGCCCGCCGCCGACGACCTGCTCGGCATGGCTCAGGTCTGGCGCCAGGTGTTTCGCCCCGAAGGCAGCCCAAGGGATTTCCTCGACGCTTGGCAACGTCATGTTGGTGGGCTCAGCCAAGTCGCCTGAGCAATGACCGACCAGTCAGGAACGAGCGTGCAAGGCAATTTGCACGATCAGCGAAAATCCAGGATTTTGTCGGATTGTTCGACAATATTTCCTAACCTTTTACCGGAAGTATCCACGCTGGCCAGGCCATTGGAATCCTGTTAGCGTGCCGGCCTTTGCACCACCGTTCAGGAGTCAATCGTGATAAGCAGAGTCTTCAAGACCGCCCTCGCCCTCGCCGTCAGCGCCGCTTCCAGCTATAGCCTGGCCTCCGGCTTCGCGCTCAATGAGCAGAGCATCAGCGGCATGGGTACCGCCTTCGCCGGTCGTTCGTCCTCCGCCGACGACGCCACCACCGTATTCGGCAACCCCGCCGGCATGGCGCGCCTCAAGCGCGAGCAGGTCAGCGTCGGCGCTGCAGTGATCTTCGCCAAGACCGACATCGACGATGCCCGCAGCACCTTCGGCGGCACCAACGACGGCGACATGGTCCCCACCGTGGGCGTGCCCATGGGCTACTACGTCAAGCCGATCGATGACAAATGGGCGGTCGGCTTCGGCATGTACGTACCCTTCGGCCTGATGACCGACTACGAAGGCAGCTTCGCCGGCCGCTACTTCGGCAACAAGAGCGAGGTGCAGGTGATCACCCTGCAGCCCACCGTCAGCTACCGCATCAACGATCAGCTGTCGGTCGGCTTCGGCCCCACCATCAACCGCATCGAGGGCGAACTGACCTCCGCCGTGCTCAACCCGCTCTCCCCTGGCAGCAACGACGGCAAGGTCAAGGTCAAGGGCGACGACACCGCCCTGGGCTTCAACGCCGGCGTGCTCTTCGAGCTGGACGCCCGCACCCGCTTCGGCCTGACCTACCACTCCAAGGTGGACTACACCCTGCGCGGCGACACCACGGTGTCCGGCAGCGGCTTCGTGCTGGGCAGCTCTGCGGGCAAGTATGATGCCTCTCTTGACCTGGAAACCCCGGAATCCGTGGACTTCTCGGTCACCCACGACCTGAACGATGCCTGGACCCTCTACGCCGGCAGCACCTGGACCCGCTGGAGCCGCCTGGAAGAGATCCGGGTGGAAAACAAGGGCGTGGGCGGCCTGCTCGGCCCGGCCCTTGGCACCATCGTCGAAGAACAGGACTGGCACGACACCTGGTCCTACGCCGTGGGTGCCGCGTACAAGCTGAACCCGCAATGGACCCTGCGCGCCGGCCTGGCCTACGACCAGACGCCGACACGCAACGAATTCCGCTCGCCGCGCATCCCCAGCGACGACCGCAAGATCTTCAGCCTGGGCGCCGCCTGGAGCCCCAACGACGACATGACCATCGACGTCGCCTACTCCTACCTCAAGGAGGAAGACGCCAAGATCGATCAGGTCAGCGCTAGCAAGGGTGCCTATCAGGCGACCTTCCAGAACAGCGCCCATGGCCTTGGCGCCCAGTTGACCTATCGCTTCTGATCAGGCGGCAGGAAAAAGGAAAGCCCGGACATGTCCGGGCTTTTTGCTTTTCAGGGTCTTTAACCTGACGATGCCTGACCAATAAAAAAGGTTCATCGCGCTTTCCCGGGGAAGGCGGCCTTGATTTTCAGGAAGAAGTAGGCCGAGTCGCGGAAGCCATAGGCCATGCGCTTGATCACCTTGATGCGGTTGTTCACGCCCTCCAGGACACTGGTGTGCAGGGGGAAGCGGGCGCTGGCGAGGATGCCCCGGGCGTACTTGCGCAGGTTGCGGGCAAAGCGTTGCAGCGGCGCGAGGCCGCTGTCCCGGGCGTGCCGCAGCCAGGTACGCCAGCGCCGCCAGCCGTCCTGCACACTGGGGGCGTACCAGATTTCCTTTAATGCATCCTTGAGCACGTAGGCCGTGGCCAGTGGCTGGTTGGCCGCGAGCAATTCCTGCAACTGCACGGCCTGTCCGTCCTTGAGGTTTTCGCGATTGCGCAGCAGCAGCCAGCGGCTCTGCTTGACCACCTTGCGCGCCGGTTTGTCTTCGCGCAGGCGGTTGGCCTGGTCGACCCGGATCCGGTCGATCACGTCCCGGCCGTAGCGCGCCACCATGTGGAACAGGTCGTACACCACCTCGGCCTGCGGGCAATGCCGTTTCACCTCGAGGTCGAAGGCGGTGTTCATGTCCATGGCCACCGCCTCGATCTGCTGGCAGTGCTCCCCGAGCAATTCGAAGAACGGGCGGATCGCCTCACGGCTATTACCGTGGCCGACCCACAACACCCGCGTGCGCTCGGCATCCATGATCACCGTGGCGTAGCGATGGCCCTTGTGCAGGGCGAACTCGTCCATCACCAGCCGCCGCACCTCACCGGGCTCAAAGGTCCCCACGGCCGCCTCGAGGCGGCGCTTGTCGAGCGTCTTGAGGGTGTGCCAGTGCAGGCCGGTGAGGCGGCTGACGTGGCTGATCGGCAGCAGCTGCAGCAAGCCTTCGAGCCAGACCCGCAAGCGCTGGGTCAAGCGGGAGGTCGGCGCCAACCAGTCAATGTGCTCCGTGATGCGCCCGCAGGTGAGGCAGTCGACACGGCGCACGGGCAGCTGGAGCACCACCCGCTGGTCCAGCAAGTCGCGCTCGCGCACCTGACGGATGCGCCGCTCATGGACCAACGGGCAGGGCTGGCGGCAGCGACCACACTCCGGTAGACGCTCGGCTTGGGGCTCCAGGCTGATCAACAGGGTGTGGTGATCGGATTGGCAGCAGGCGACGACGTCGTAGCCTGGCCAGAAAGCGGCAAGATCAATAGGATTCACGGCGGCAGCAGGGAGTGGGGGTTGGTTCGTTTGGCGACTGCCAATCTACCCACTTCCCTGACTGTCAACTCGCTCTTCCCCCTGAATCCGCGAAGAACCATAAAAAAGCCAGTCAGGGAACTGACTGGCTTTTTGTAGCAAGGCCAAACCTCAGGAATAGACCGGCAGCTCGCGCACCGCGTCCACAGGATGCCGGGAACGTCGTACGATGCTACGAACCAGGGCGATGAAACCACCCAGCATCAGGCCCAGCACCAAGGCCACCACCACGATCAGAGACTTGCGCGGTGCAATCGGTCGCAGCGGCGTGGTCGCCACCTGGTCGATGTGCACCAACTGCAAGCGGGAGAAATCGACCTTCAGGTTTTCCAGGCGCGCCTGCTCGCCACGGAGTTTGACCAGGTCCTTGAAGAACAGGTCCTCGTTCTCGCGCTGCTTGAGTACCTCCACCTCACGGTTGTTCGCCAGCAGGCTGAGCTTGGCCTGGATATCCGCGATGCGCGGCTCGGTGAACTCATCGGAACGACGGGACTGCAGCGCGGCGCGCTCGGCCTTGAGGGTATCGGTACCCATGAAGTACAGCGGAATCTGCTGATTGTTGACCTCGGTACGCATCACGCTGCCCTGCCCTTCCCGGGCGCTTTCACCCAGCGCGGAGGGCGTAGTCGGCTTGACGATGCCCAGCTCAGCGGCGATCTGGATCGCCTCGTCCAGCTGCTTGATACGGTTCTGTCGGCGGACCTGCAGCTTCTGCCGCAACACTTTCAGCTCATCCTGAAGCAGGCGTTTCTCCAGGTCGTTGGCTTCCAGCAGATTGGCGATACGCGATTCCTTGCCGGCCACATAACGGGCGCGTTCCGCCGCGATCGCACTTTGCAGTTGAGACAGACGGTTACCCCGCAGGACCTCGAAATCATCCTGGATCCGCTGCTGTTCCTGGGTCATTGCCGCAGCGACCAGGCCATTGACCAAGGCCACGCCATCAACGCCTGCCGGATAGGTAAGACTGACACCTTCGAAGGGAGCGGACGGCTTTTTTGGATCCGGGCGCAGCGCGGTGAAGCCATCGCGGTTCAAGCGATCCAACAGCTGGTCCATGGACTCAGACTCCCCTCGCAACTGGACGACGAGATCCGGATGCTCCTGCAGGAACTGCAACTTCAGGCCATAGGACTCCAATGCCTCCCCCACCCTCTTCAACGCCGCTTTCGGCGTCAATGAGTAGAGACGAGACTCATTCAACTGGTCGAGGTCCTTGAGTGATGCTGGCCGCAGAACGCTCTGCACCTTGTACTGCGGCGTGGCGGTCAGGGCGTAGATCACCCCTAGCACGGCAGCCAGCAAGGCGAACCCCAATATCAGAACCTTCTGACGCCAGAGGTCCTTGACCAATTCCAGGATATCGATCTCGTCGGGGTTGCGCTGAGCGTAGGCAATAGGGGCGTTCATTCATGTCTTCCATGTAGGAAAAAGCGGCGATGCACCGTTCGTCATGCCCAGGGAACTTACTACTAATTGCGTGGTCGCGACGGCAGCTTGCCATCATAAGGACCCAGCCAATTAGAACAAGTCTTGGTTAGAGCAAGCCGCCGAACGGAATCACGCACGTAACCAACGGCCACAGGCGCGCGGTCGCGCTGTGCCTGATACGGATTCAGAAACTAAATAGGGGTAGGGGGGCGGCGCATCAATTCCTTGATAGCCATATGCAAATCCTTGCGAAAAATCGGAAGCGCGCAAACTTTAGCACAGTCAAGTCAACCAGCAAAAAACAGATTATTCCTACAAACCCACTAAGGCTTGCTGTCCAGAGCCTGCTCCACAGCCTTCAGCAGGTCTGGGTCATCCGGCTTGGTCAGGCTGGAGAAATGAGCAATCACCTTGCCCTGGCGATCCACCACGTACTTGTAGAAGTTCCAGCGCGGGGACTGACCGGACTGGGCGATCAGTTCCTTGTAGAGCGGCGTGGCCTTGTCACCGGTGACGTGTTGCGGCTGGGTCATGGCGAAGGTCACGCCGTAATTGACGTAGCAGACCGTGGCGGTTTCCTCGCTGGTGGCGGCTTCCTGCTTGAAGTCGTCGGAGGGCACGCCCAGTACTTCCAACCCCTGGTCCTGATAGCGCTTGTAGAGCGCTTCCAGCCCCTTGAACTGCGGGGTGAAACCGCAATGGCTGGCGGTATTGACGATCACCAGGGGTTTGCCGGCGAAGCGCTGGCAGAGGTCGATGGTTTCCTTGGAGCGCAGCTTGGGCAGCTCGTGCTGCAGCAGCGTCGGGCACTCGGCGGCCAGGACCTGGCCACCGAACAGGACGAGCAGCGACAGTGACAGTGACAGTGACAGGGCGGGCAAGGCGTTCATGAGCGGCTCCGGTGTAGATCGTCTGATCTACCTACGCTACTGCGTGCGCTCCCGCCTATCAATCAGCAGAGGCTCATGCCTAGCTGCATCAATGCCAGCCCGCCCTGCTGCCACCCCCACCAGACGAGGGCCAGCAACAGGGAGAGCAGCACAGCGCCCAAACCCCAGCCCAGGCGCTGGCTCATGCGGCTCCGGTGGCCTGCAGGCGCGCCACCGGCTGTTCGCGCACCGGCCAGTTCAGCACGGCGGCCAGCAGGCTGAGGAAGATGGAGATCTGCCATACCAGTTGATAACTACCCGTGTGGTCGTAGAGGTAGCCACCCAGCCAGCCGCCGAGGAAGGCGCCGAGCTGGTGGAACAGGAAGACGATACCACCGAGCATGGACAAGTTGCGCACACCGAACAGGGTCGCGACGGTGCCGTTGGTCAGCGGCACGGTGGACAGCCACAACAGCCCCATGGCCATGCCAAAGGCGTAGGCACTCCCGATGCTCAGCGGCGAGTAGACGAACGCCACGATCACCACGCCACGCAATAGATAGAGGCCGGTGAGCAGCTTCGGCTTGGCATGGCGCCCGCCCAGCCAGCCGGCGATGTAGGTGCCGAACACGTTGAACAACCCCACCAGCGCCAGCACCGTGGTGCCCACCGAGGCCGGCAGGTGCTGGTCCACCAGGTAGGCCGGCAGGTGCACGCCGATGAACACCACCTGGAAGCCGCAGACGAAGAAACCCAAAGCCAGCAGCCAGAAGCCCGAATGGCCGGTGGCCTCGCGCAGCGCCTCGCCCAGGCTCTGTTCATGGGCCTGGGACGGCGGCGGATTATCCTTGAGCAACCCCACCAGCGGCACGATCAGCGCTACCAGCAGGCCCAGCGCCAGCAAGGCGGCGGACCAGCCGAGCCAACTGATCAGGCCGAGGGTGCCGGGCAGCATGGCGAACTGGCCGAAGGACCCGGCAGCCGCGGCGACACCCATGGCCATGCTGCGCTGATCCACCGGCACGGCGCGACCCACCACGCCCAGGATCACCGAGAAGGACGTACCGGACAGGCCGATGCCGATCAGCAGGCCGGCGCTCAGGGACAGCGACAAGGCCGAATCGGAAAAGCCCATCAGCACCAGGCCCAGGGCATAGAGCACGCCGCCCACCATTACCGTCTTCGCCGCGCCGAAGCGGTCTGCCAGGGCGCCGGTGAAGGGCTGCGCCAGGCCCCAGATCAGGTTCTGCAGGGCGATGGCGAAGGCGAACACCTCCCTCCCCCAGCCGAACTCGCTGCTCATGGGAGCCAGGAACAACCCGAATCCATGGCGGATGCCCAGGGACAAAGCCAGGATCAACGATGCCCCGAGAAGAACCCAGCCGCTTGTACGCCATACCGATGTCATAAAAAAATCCTTTCCGGGTAGATACCCGCTTTCCAGCGAAAGATCAGGCGATATGTTCCAGATCGTCCAGCAGCGCCATCAGCGCCGCCCGATTCTCCGGTCCGATGCGCTGCCCCAAGTCCTGCTGTACCTGCTCCCAGGCCTGCAGCGCCTGCTCGAGCACAAGGCGACCGGCAGGCGTCAGCGACACCAGGCGGTTGCGCTGGTCCTCGCCGCCTTCCAGTTGCACCAGGCCCTTGGCCTCCAACACCTTGAGATTGCGCCCCAGGGTACTGCGGTCCAGCCCCATGGCCTCAGCCAGGCTGGTGATGCTCGGCTGATCGAGGCGCGCCAGGTGCTTGAGCAGCGAATACTGGGCGACGTTCAACCCGACGCCGGCAAGGGCGTCGTCGTAGAGCCGGGTCACGTTTCGCGTGGCGCGGCGCAGCTTGGTGCAGAGGCATTGGGTCGGCAACATGGATGCGTGTATATACCCGCAAAGTCCGGAGCGTCAATCGAAAGATGTGGATGAGAGATGGCCGGGCCACTCAGACCAGCGCCACCGCCACCAGCACCGCCATCTCCACCAGCTCCACCATGGCCCCCGCCGTATCCCCGGTGGTGCCGCCCAAGCGCTGCAGGAAGCGCCCTCGCAGCCAGGCGAACAGCACCATCGCCACGGTCAATGCCACCCAGGCCGGCCAACCGAGCAGCAGCATCGCCGCGCCCTGGATCGCCAGCCACAGGGGTAGCTCCCGGCGCGGCAGGTGGTCGGCCAGGGCCTGGCCCAAGCCGCCGGCACGCACATAGGGGGTGGTGAGGAACAACAGCGGCAGCATGCCCCGCGCCAACCAGGGCGCCAGCAGCAGGGGCAACAGCTGGCCGGCGTCCAGCAACGCCACCAGCGCCGCGAACTTCAGCAGCAGCACCAACACCAGCACCACCACCGCAATGGGGCCGCTGCGCGGGTCCTTCATGATCGCCAGGGTGCGCTCGAGGTCGCCGTAGCCACCGACCCAGGCGTCCGCCGTGTCGGCCAGGCCATCCAGATGCAGGCCACCGGACAACCCTACCCAGAGCACCAGCAGCAGCGCCGCCGACAGCAGCACCGGGTGCCCTTGCAGCAGCCAGGCGGCGCCCAGCAGCAACAGGCCGATCAGCAAGCCGACCATGGGATAGAACAGCAGCGAACGTCCGACCTGCTGGGGCTCGGGCATGCCTGCCAGGCGCACGGGCAGGCGGGTGAGGAACTGCAGGGCTATCAGCAGGGGGGTCATGGGCGTTCCCGCAGGCCGTGCTCGCCCACGTCCAGGCGGAACAGTTCGCCATGGGCGACCTCCACTTGCATCAGCTGGGCCCGCGGCAATTGCCGGGCGCGGGCCACCAGCACACGGATCACGCCGCCATGGGTAACCAGCAACACCCGCTGACCGACGAAGCGCTCCAGCAGACGCTCGCCGGCCGCCAGCACCCTGGCCTCGAAGTCCAGGAGGGTTTCGCCCTCGGGCGGGGTGAAGCTGTAGGGGTCGTTCCAGAACAGGCCCAGGCCTTCGGCCTGATCCTCCATCAGTTCAGCGGCGCTGCGGCCTTCCCACTGGCCGAAATGCAGTTCGCGCAGGTCGGCATCGAAGTGCAACGGCAGGCCGAGACGCTGTTCCAGCTCGCGAGCGAAGGCGGCGCAGCGCTGCAGCGGCGAGCTCACCAGCACATCCCAGGGGCCTGCCCCTTCGATGCCCGCGCGCATCTGTGCCCAGCCCTTTTCGGTCAGGGCGTCGTCCAGGCTGCCGCGAAAGCCGCCGCCCCGTTCGGTTTCGCCGTGGCGCAGGAGGTCGAGTTTCATACCGGCCGGTCCGATACCGCAGCTTCGGCGAAGGTCGCCATGCCATCGTGCAGCTCGCAGGCCAGGCGCAGCAGTGGCAGGGCGATGGCGGCACCGCTGCCCTCGCCCAGGCGCAGGCCCAGGTCCAGCAGCGGCCGCGCCTCCAGCGCCTCGAGCACGGCCACATGGCCAGGCTCGGCGGAACGGTGGGAGAACAGCAGCCACTCGCGGCAGGCCGGGTTGAGGCGCACCGCGCAGAGCGCCGCGACGCTGCAGATGAAGCCGTCCACCAGGGCCGGCAGGCCCAGCTGGGCACAGCCCAGATAGGCGCCGGTGAGGGCCGCCACTTCGAAACCGCCGAGGCGGCGCAGGGTTTCCTGGGGGCTGTCGCAACCGTCGCGGTGCAGCGCCAGGGCGTGCTCGATCACCTGGATCTTGTGGGTCACGCCCTGGTCATCCAACCCGGTTCCGGGGCCGGCCAGCGCGGTTGCCGGCAGGCCCAGCAGGGCACAGGCCAGGGCGCTGGCGGTAGTGGTGTTGCCGATGCCCATCTCACCGCCGACATAGAGATCGGCACCGCTGGCCAGGGCGCGCTCGACGCTGGCGCGGCCGGCTTGCAGGGCGATCAGGCACTGGGCGGCGGTCATCGCCGGCTCACGGGCGAAGTTGGCGGTGCCGGCACCCACATGCAAATGCAGCACGCCCGGCAGCGGCTCCAGGGGCAGCGCGGTGCCCAGGTCCACCAGCTCCAGGGTGGCGCCAAGGGTTTTCGCCAGCACGCTGATGGCGGCGCCGCCACGGACGAAGTTGCGCAGCATCTCGCCGGTCACCGCCTGCGGGTAGGCGGAAACCCCCTCCTCCACCACGCCATGGTCGCCCGCGAACACGGCGAACCAGGGCCGATCGATGCACGGCCGCTCGCGGCCCTGCTGGGAGGCCAGGGTGATGGCCAGTTCTTCCAACTGGCCGAGGGCACCACGGGGCTTGGTCAACTGGTCCTGGCGGGACTGGGCCTTGCCGCGAGCGATCGGGTCCAGGGGCTGGCAGGGGTTGCGCCACCAATCGAGGGTCATAGGGGGTCTCCCTTGAGGGTCATGGGCAGGCCGGCGACGGTGAAGATCACCCGCTCGCTGCGTTCGGCCAGGGCCTGGTGCAGCCAGCCGGCTTCGTCGACATAGCGACGGGTCAGCTCGCCCAGGGGCACGACGCCCAGGCCGGTTTCATTGCTCACCAGCAGCACGCGGCCGGGCAGCGTGGCGATGCAGTCGAGCAGCGCCTCGCGCTCCTCATCCAGGCGCGCCGGGTCGTCCAGCATCAGCAGGTTGGTCAGCCAGAGGGTCAGGCAGTCCACCAGCAGACAGGTGTCGGCAGCGGCATGCTCGCGCAGCACCCGGGCCAGTTCAACCGACTCCTCCACCAGACCCCAGTGGTCCGGCCGGCGGGCGCGGTGATGGGCCACCCGCGCACTCATTTCACCGTCCAGGGGCTGGCTGGTGGCGATGTAGACGACCTTCAATCCGCTTTCAGTGGCGAGCTTCTCCGCCAGCCGGCTCTTGCCGGAACGGGCGCCGCCGAGGATCAGCTCAGGCATGGGCGTTCTCCCGGATGCCACAGAGCTCCGCGAGCAGGCGCGTGTCCAGGTGCTGCTCGACCTGGTCGGCCAGGCGCTCGATATCACGCTCGCGCAGGGCCTGGTAGTCCACCGCCTGCACGTCCGCGAGCCCCGCCCAGCGCAGGATCGCCGAACAGGCCGCATTGGACTCGAACAGGCCGTGCAGGTAGGTGCCCATGACCTGGCCATCGGCGCTGCGGGCGCCATCGGTGCGGCCGTCGTCCAGGGCCACGGCCGGTGTGTCGAGGCCGGCCCCCCCAGTGACGCCGGCATGGATCTCGTACCCGCTCACTGGCGCGTCTTCCAGCAGCAACCGGCCGCGGACGTTGCGCAGCTGCTTCTCCGGCTCCAGCACGGTGTCGATATCCAGCAGGCCGAGACCGGCGCTCTCCCCTGCCGGGCCTTCCAGGCCATGGGGGTCGGCGATGCGCCGGCCGAGCATCTGGTAGCCGCCGCAAATGCCCAGCACCTTGCCGCCGTAGCGCAGGTGGCGCTGCAGGGCCTGGTCCCAGCCATGTTCGCGCAGCCGCGCGAGGTCGGCGCGCACGCTCTTGGAGCCGGGCAGGATGATCAGGTCGGCCGGCGGTATGGGCTGGCCGGGGGCGATGAAGTCGAGCTGCACCTGGGGATGCAGGCGCAGCGGGTCGAAGTCGGTGTGGTTGCTGATACGCGGCAGCACCGGCACCGCCACCCGCAGCGCATCCGCCGCCTTGCCCGCCTGGCGCAGGTCGATGGCGTCCTCGGCCTCCAGGTGGAAGTCGGTGAGGTAGGGCAGCACGCCGAGCACGGGTTTGCCGGTGCGCTGCTCCAACCAGTCCAGGCCCGGCTTCAGCAGGGCGATGTCGCCACGGAAGCGGTTGATGACGAAACCCTTCACCCGCGCCTGCTCGCTCGCCGACAGCAGCTCCAGGGTGCCCACCAGATGGGCGAAGACGCCGCCGCGGTCGATGTCGGCGACCAGTATCACCGGGCAGTCCACCGCTTCGGCGAAGCCCATGTTGGCGATGTCGTTGGCGCGCAGGTTGATCTCCGCCGGCGAGCCGGCGCCTTCCACCAGCACTACGGGGTATTGGGCCCGCAGGCGCTGGTGGGACTCCAGCACCGCCGCCATCGCGACCTTCTTGTAGTCGTGATAGGCGACGGCATTCATGCTGGTGACGGCGCGGCCGTGGATGATCACCTGGGCGCCGATGTCGGTATTGGGCTTGAGCAATACCGGGTTCATGTCGGTATGGGGCGCCAGCCCGCAGGCCTGAGCCTGCACCGCCTGGGCACGGCCAATCTCGCCGCCGTCGGCGGTCACCGCGCTGTTCAGTGCCATGTTCTGCGGCTTGAACGGCGCAACCGCCACGCCCTGGCGCTTGAGCCAGCGGCACAGGGCCGTCACCAGGGTGCTCTTGCCGGCATCGGAGGTGGTGCCCTGCACCATGAGGGTCGTCATGGACGCTCCTTGGAATAGTCGATCAATGCCCGGCCCAGTCGCGCCCAGCCGGCCTCGTCCGGCGGCAGGCCGAAACGCAGGCTGGCGGGTACGGCGAACAGCCGGGTGAGAATGCCGCGCGCGGCGAGGAATTCATGCAGGGCGGCGGCATCGTCGCGGACCAGCCGCTGGAACAACGCAGTGCCGCCGCTGGGCCCCAGGCCGCAGTCCCGCAGCAGGGTCTGCAGGCGCTGGCCGTCCCGCAGCAGTGCCTGGCGCTGGCGGGCCTGGCCTTCAGTGTCTTCCAGCAGGGCCTTGGCCAGGAATCGTGCCGGTCCGCTGACAGTCCAGGGACCGAGCAGCTCTTCCAGCCGTTCGAGTAGTGCCGCTTCGGCCAACACGAAGCCCAGACGGATTCCCGCCAGGCCGAAGAACTTGCCGAACGAGCGCAGCACCACCATCCCCGGCAGGGGGCAGTGTCCGGCCAGGCTGTATTCGGGCGTGCAATCCATGAAGGCTTCGTCCACCAGCAGCCAACCGCCCCGCCCGGCCAGGCGCGCGCGCCAGGCCAGCAAGGTGTCGCGCGGGATGCGCTGGCCGGTAGGGTTGTTCGGGTTGACCACCAGCAGCACGTCGAAGCGCTCCAGTTCGACCTCAGCCCGAACGCTGTCGAGCTCCTCCAGCGCGTGGCCCTCGCGGCGCCAGGCATGGGCATGCTCGGCATAGCAGGGCGAGATCACCCCTACCCTGCCCGGCTTGCGCAGCCGTGGCAGGGCCTGGATCGCCGCCTGGGAACCGGCCACCGGCAGCAGGGAATCGCACCCGTAGTAACGCCGGGCGGCCAGTTCCAGGCCGTCGTCCCGCTCCGGCAGGCGCGACCAGGCGTCCGCCGGCACCTCGGGCAGTTCCCAGCCATAGGGGGCGATGCCGGTGGACAGGTCGAGCCAGTCGGCCTCGGCAATGCCATGACGGCGCGCCGCCGCACGCAGCCGTCCGCCATGTTCAAGCAAGGAGCCAGCCCCCGATGATCAGCACCGCCAGCCAGAGCAGCACGCCCTGGCGCACCAGGTCCATGGCGCGCCCGATATCTTCAGCGCGGGCGGCCGGGCCTTCGCCGAGCACCGGGCGTTCATGCAGTTCGCCGTGGTAGATGGCCGGGCCACCCAGGGCCACGCCCAGGGCGCCAGCGCCGGCGGCCATCACCGGGCCGGCGTTGGGGCTGTCCCACTGCGGGGCCTGGCGGCGCCAGCAGCGCAGCGCCGTGGCGGTCTTGCCCAGCAACGCGTAGGTCAGAGCCACCAGCCGCGCGGGAATGTAGTTGAGGACGTCGTCGATGCGCGCGGCGGCCCAGCCGAAGCGCTCGAAGCGTTCGTTGCGGTAGCCCCACATGGCATCCAGGGTGTTGGACAGGCGATAGAGCACCACGCCCGGCGCCCCGGCCACGGCGAACCAGAACAGCGCGGCGAACACCGCATCGCTGCCGTTCTCCAGCACAGACTCGGTGGCGGCGCGGGCTACGGCGGGTTCGTCCAGTGCGCGGGTGTCGCGGCTGACCATATAACCCACGCGCTGGCGGGCGCGCTCCAGATCGCCCGCGCCCAGGGCCTCGGCCACCGGCTCGGCATGCTCGTTGAGGCTGCGCAGGCCGATGGCGGCATAGAGCGCCAACACACCCACCAGCCAGCCCACATAGGGCAGCTGCGAGAGCAGCCAGGCCGCCAGGGTCAGCGGCAGCACCGCCAGCACCCAGGCGCTCACGCCATGGCTGCGCCAGCCACCGCCGTCGGGGTTGAAGCGGCGCTCCAGCCGGTTGGCCAACTTGCCGAAGGCCACCAGCGGGTGCCAGCCCTTGGGCTCGCCGAACAGGGCATCCAGGGCCACGGCGCCGAGGCTGAGCAATCCGAGGCTCATGGGCGTGCCCCCCACTGGTTCTCGAACACCAGCTCGGCCAGCGGGCGGGGTTCCGCCCAGCCTTCCAGGGCCAGCATGGGCGCCGGGTAGAACTCGGTCACCGGCCCCAGGCAGAGCACCGCCAGGGGCTTGCTGCCCGCGGGCATGCCCAGCAGGTCGGCCAGGGCCTCAGGCTCGAACAGCGATACCCAGCCCATCCCCAGGCCTTCGGCGCGGGCCGCCAGCCAGAGGTTCTGGATGGCGCAGGACAGCGAGGCGAGGTCCATTTCCGGCAGGGTGCGACGGCCGAACACATGGGCCTCGCGGCCGTCCATCAATGCTGCCACCAGCAGTTCCGCGCAGTCGCGGATACCTTCCACCTTGAGCTTCATGAACTCGTCGGAGCGCTCGCCCAGGGCTTCGGCTGTACGGACTCGCTCGGCCTCCACCAGGCCATGGATGCGCTCGCGCAACTCGGGCCGGGTGATGCGGATGAACCGCCAGGGCTGCATCAGGCCGACGCTGGGCGCGTGATGGGCGGCCTCCAGCAGCCGGGCGAGCAGCTCAGGCGCCACCTCGCCGCCGCTGAAGTGGCGCATGTCGCGGCGTTCGGCGATGGCGCGGTAGACCGCTGCGCGCTCGTCCGCGCTGAAGGCGTGCTCGCTCATGGTCGGAACAGCTCCGCGGCCGCCCGTGGGTTGGACGGCAGGTAGAAGTGGATGTAGGAGGCGGTCAGCCGGCCAATGCGGAACACCGCCTCGGCCACCGGCTTGTCGTTGGGGCAGAGCCCGCGCACCAGGGGCTCGACGGGCGAGTCCAGCAGCGAATGGTGGAAGGTGTGGCCGCGCAGGCTGCCTTCCGGCAGCGGCGCCTCTTGCAGTGCCAGGGCCGCCAGGCGTTTCTGCAAGGTGGCGCGACCGGGGATCAGGCCAAGCAGTTCGGCGCTCTCGCCAGCGGCGTCGGTCAGGGCCTCCAGCAGGTAGAGCATGCCGCCGCACTCGGCGAGGATGGGCTTGCCCGCCCTGTGGTGGGCGCGGATCGCCTCGGCCATGGCGCGATTGGCGGCAAGCGCTTGCAGGTGCAGCTCAGGGTAGCCGCCCGGAAGATAGAGGCTGCCCACCTCGGGCAACGCGGCGTCGATCAGGGGCGAGAAGAACACCAGCTCGGCACCCAGGCGTTGCAGCAGGTCGAGGTTGGCCTGGTAAAGGAAGGCGAACGAGGTGTCCCGCGCCACGCCGATGCGCACCCCGGCCAGCCAGGGTTCGATGCCCTCTTCGTCCGGCGCGGCGAAGCTCACCGCCGGTGGCAGCTCCACGGAAGCCGAGGCGGCCAGGGCATCGGCGGCGGCGTCCAGGCGTGCATCCAGGTCGGCCAGTTCCTCGGCCTGCACCAGGCCCAGGTGGCGGCTGGGCAGCTCCACCTCCGCGCTGCGCGGCAGGGAGCCGTACCAGCGGATCCAGTCCGGCAGGCTGGCGCGGATCAGGTCGCTGTGGCGCTGGCTGCCGACGCGGTTGCCGAGAACCCCGGCAAAGGGCAGGCCCGGTTGGTAGGTGGCCAGGCCCACGGCCAGGGCGCCAAAGGTCTGGGCCATGGCCGCGCCGTTGATCACGGCGAGTACCGGTACACCGAAATGACGCGCCAGGTCGGCGGCCGAGGGCGAGCCGTCGAACAGGCCCATCACACCCTCGATCAGGATCAGGTCGGCCTCCCCCGCCGCTTCCCAGAGCAGGCGGCGGCTTCGGGCCTCGCCCACCATCCACAGGTCGAGCTGGTAGACCGGGGCGCCGGACGCACGGGCGAGGATCATCGGGTCGAGGAAGTCCGGCCCGCACTTGAACACCCGCACCCGCTTGCCCTGGCGGGCATGCAGGCGCGCGAGCGCGGCGGTGACCGTGGTCTTGCCCTGGCCGGAGGCGGGAGCGGCGATCAGAAGCGCGGGGCAGGAACGGGCCATCAGAACTCCACGCCCTGCTGGGCCTTCACCCCGGCCTTGAAGGCATGCTTGACCAGGGTCATCTCGGTAACGGTGTCGGCGGCGTCGATCAACCCCTGGGGCGCGCCACGGCCGGTGGCGACCACATGCTGGTGTTCCGGGCGGGATTCGATGTCGCGCAGCACCTCGTCCAGCGCCAGGTAGCCGTGCTTGAGGGCGATGTTCAGCTCGTCCAGCACCACCAGGCCGATCTCCGGGTCGTCCAGCAGGTCTCGGGCCACCGCCCAGGCGACGCGGGCCTTGTCGATGTCACGCTGGCGGTCCTGGGTATCCCAGGTGTAGCCCTCGCCCATCACGTGGTAGCTGACTTCCTCGGGGAAGCGGCGGAAGAAGTTTTCCTCGCCGGTGGACATGCCGCCCTTGATGAACTGCACCACGCCCACCTTGAGGCCGTGGCCCAAGGCCCGGGCCACCATGCCGAAGGCCGAGCTGCTCTTGCCCTTGCCGTTGCCGGTGTGCACCAGCAGCAGCCCGTACTCGTCCCGGGCCTGGGCGATCTTCTCGTCGATCACGGCCTTCTTGCGCTGCATGCGCGCCTTGTGGCGGGCGTCGCGTTCGGCGGATTCGCTCATCGGTGATCCCTCGTTACAGAGCCTGGTAGCGAACAGTGAAGTACACCGCCTGGCCAGGTTGGTTGAAGTCCTGTGCGGTTTCGTAGTCGGCATCGAGCAGGTTGGTCACCTTGGCTTGCAGGCGCCACTCCTCGTTCAGCCAGTACTCGCCGCGCAGGTCCACCGTGGCGTAACCGGCCAGGCGATCGTTGTTTTCCACATCGTCGAAGCGCCGCCCCTCGGCATGCAGGGTAGCGCCCAGGCCGAGCTTGCCGAAGCGTCGATCCAGGTCGAGGTTGAACACCTGCTGGGCCCGGCGTGGCAGTTGGTTGCCACGGTTCTGGTCGTGGGAGCGGTTCTCGCTGTCCAGCAGGGTGGCGTTGGCATTCCAATCCCAGCCCAGCCACTGGCTGCCCAGCACCAGTTCGACGCCGTCGATGCGGGCCCGGCCAATGTTGTTGGGGCTGCCGAAGGGCCCGAGGCCGGAGTTGGCGTCGTGGACGATCAGGTCGTCCACCTCGTTGCGGAAGGCGTTGACCGACCAGTGGCCCCAGCCGTGCTTGCCCTCGATCCCGGCCTCGAAGTTCTCGGAGGTCTCGGCGTCCAGGTTGGGGTTGCCGTAGTCGGGGAAGTACAGTTCGTTGAAGGTGGGCGCCTTGAAGGCGGTGCCGTAGCTCAGGCTGAAGCGCAGCGCGTCGGTCAGGGCGTAGCCCCAGGCGGCGCTGCCGGTGTCGTGGGTGCCGAACTGCTGGTTGTCGTCGCGACGCAGGGACAGCTGCCAATCCTGGCGGCCGTACTCACCCAGATACTGGGCGAACCAGCCCCGGTTCAGCCGCGAATCGCGGTCGAAGGCGGTGGAGCTGCTGACTTCGTCCCGCTGCCAGTCGTAGCCCAGGGTCAGCACGTGGCCTTCGGCCAGGGTCAGGTCATTCAGCCAGGAAGCGGAGTCGCGCTGGGAATCGAAACGCGAATAGAACAGCCCACCGGTCTCGGTGCGGGCGAGGTCTTCGCTGCGCCCGGCCTGCAGGGTCACATCCCAGCGCTCCAGGGGGCTGAAGCGCGCACGACCGCCGGCCAGGCGTTGTTCGTTGTCGGCGTTGGCGTTGTGGCCACCGCCGGGGTTGTAGGGGCTGACCAGGTCGAGGTCGGTATGGCCCTTGGCGCGCATCAGGGTGCCGTCCAGTTCCAGGCCATTGTCGAAGCGGTAACCGGCGCGCAGGTTACCGGACAGGTTGCGGTAACCGTCGTCGTCCGGCTCGTGGTAGCTGTTGCGCGCGTTGAGCGCGTCGATACCGTCGGTGTCCTGGCTGCTCACGCCGAGGCTGTACCAGGCGCGGCCATCGCCACCTGCCACACCGGCGGCGCCCTGGTAGCTGTCGTGGGTACCGTAGCCGGCGGAGAACCAGGGCTTGGCGCCCTCCTTCGTGCCCTTGCGGGTGAAGATCTGGATCACCCCGCCGATGGCCTCGGAGCCATAGAGGCTGGAGCGCGGGCCACGGACCACTTCGATGCGCTCGATCAGTTCCACGGGAAGGTCCTGGAAGGCGGCGAGGCCATTGCTCACCGAGCCCACCTTGACCCCGTCGATCAGCACCAGCACATGGTCCGACTCGGTCCCGCGGATGGACACCGTGGTCTGCTTGCCCGGCCCGCCGTTGTTGCTGAGGGTGATGCCTGGAACACTGCGCAGCAGCTCGGGCACCGAGCGCGCCTGGGTGCGCTCGATCTCGGCGCGGTCGATCACGGTGGTGGCGGCGAGGCTCGCGCGCACCGGCCGCTCGCTACGGGTGGCGGTGACCACCTGCTCGTCGAGGGTCAGGGGCGCAGCGGCCAGGAAGGGGGAAATGCTGGTACTGCCGAGCAGCGCAAAGGCCGCCGGCCCGATGAAAGGCTTGCGAATCATGGTCTGGATCTCCGTCGTGCCACCCGCGCGACATCTATAGGGGGTACTGCATGCGGAAGGCTCCGCGATGCCCTGCTTGCACCAGGCCGGTCTCCGGGCTTGCGAGTGGAGCCTGAGCTCCCGTGCCGCGCCTTCCCGTGCAGTGCACAGTGGCCGATTGCGGCGTTCTACTCGCCTACCGTTGCGGGGGCAGCGCCGGATTCTTCGAAGGAATGGACCGGCTTCCCTGTTTCACTCCCTGGGTCGAAACCAAGGGGGCACCTGAGGCAGCGGCGAAGGTTAGAGGGTTGGGGGAACAGCGTCAAACCCGATGGATCAGCCAGGGAATCGATGGGTATCGCTTCGCTCAACCCGCCCTACCCGCGCCCCCCCTGACTGCCTGTCAGCGTTTGCGGCAGAGGGTCAGGCCATCGCCCAGCGGCAGCAGGGAAAGGTCGACGCGCGGGTCGTGCTTCAGAGCGAGGTTCAGGGCCTGGATGGCGCGGGTGTCGGGATCGTCCGGCGCGGTTTCCAGCACGCGACCGCTCCACAGCACGTTATCGAACAGAACCAGGCCGCCCTGGCGCACCAGGCGCAGGGCCTGCTCCAGATAGGCGGGGTAATTGGCCTTGTCGGCATCGATGAAGATCAGGTCGAAGCTGCCATCCGCCAGGCCGGACAAGGTGCCCAGCGCCGGCGCCAGGAGCAGTTCGATGCGCTCGGCGAGGCCCGCCTCCCGCCAATAGCGACGGGCGATGGCGTTGTAGTCGCCGGGCAGGTCGCAGCAGACCATTCGGCCGTCGTCCGGCAACTCCGCGGCCATGCACAGGGCGCTGTAGCCGGTGAAGGTACCCACCTCGAGGATGCGCCGGGCGCCCGTCAGCTTGACCAGCAGGGCCATGAACTGGCCCTGCTCCGGCGCGATCTGCCAGCGGGCCGTGGGCATGGCCGCGGTTTCCGCACGCAGGCGTTGCAGCAGCGGGGTCTCCCGCAGCGAAACATCGAGCAGATAGCCATAGAGGGCGTCGTCGAGATTCAGCGTGCGGTTGGTCATGGGCGCCTCAGTGAGTCTGGGCCACGCGCGGGGCGAAGAGCACCCGCTTGGCGCTCAGGTAGCTACGTTGCCAGTAGCTGTTGGACAGACTGTCCAGGCGCACCGTTCCGCCGGTGCGCGGCGCATGGACGAAACGACCTTCACCCACATAGATGCCGGCGTGGCTGACCTGCCCGCCGCCATTGGTGGCGAAGAACACCAGGTCGCCGCTCTGCAACGCATTGGCGCCGATGCTGGGGGCGCGCATGGCGATCAGCTCGCCGGTGGTGCGCGGCAGGCTGATGCCGGCGACATCACGGTAGACGTAGCCGATCAGGCCGCTGCAGTCGAAGCCGCTGTCCGGGGTATTGCCACCCCAGCGGTAGGGCGTGCCCACCAGGCCCAGGGCGCGGAACAGCACATCTTCGGCGACGGGCGAGAACTGCTGGGAGGGGGCGTAGACGACGGGAGCGGGAGGCGGCGGCGCCTTGCTCGCGCAAGCGGTGAGCAGCGCAGCCAGGGTGAGGATGGCAAAGCGTTCCGGTGCGAGCATGGCAAGTCAGTCCTGACTTGAGGTATGCACGCTAATTTGCTGATCTCACAGTGATATTGCAAGTGAAAGCTGCACGATCAGGCAGAAAAAAACCGAGGGGGCCGTCGAGGCCGCCTCGGTTTCTCGTCCCGCCCGCCCGATCAGCGATGCAGCGGGTGGCGTGGGGTGTTCATGGCCAGGACGCGCTTGGCTTCCATGTAGCTGGCCTTCCAGTAGCGGTCGTCGAGGCTGTCGACGCGCACACCGCCGCTGCGGTGGCTGCTGGAATGGATGAACTGGTCGTCGCCGATATAGATGCCGGCGTGGCTGACGCGGCCACGACCACGGTTGTTGAAGAACACGATATCGCCGGGTTGCAGCTCGCTGCGGGCGATCACCGGGGCCTTCAGGTTGATCATCTCGCGGGTGGAGCGCGGCAGCTGGATGCCGGCCTCTTCCTTGAACAGGAAGCCCACGAAGCCGCTGCAATCGAAGCCGGTCTTCAGGGAGCGGCCACCGAAGCGGTAAGGCGTGCCCACCAGCTCGAAGCCACGCTCCAACAGGCCATCGGCCAGGGAGGGCATCTGGTAGGGCTCATCATCGGTGAGATTGGCCAGGTCCAGAGCGGTGAGCTCGTGGCGGGCCAGCAACGAATCAGGAGCGCCGTCGGCTACCGGAGCCGCCGACTGGTATTCGGGCTGCTGCTGCACATTACTTGCGCAAGCGGCGAGGAACAGCGCCAACGTGATGGGCACGAGGGGTGCGAAGCGCTTCAGCATGGGCACGACCGTGTCAGACAATTTTTAATGACGGCCGACTATGCCCTCTATCGCTCTCATATGCAAATTTAATCGCCCGAAATGTGACTTAGCAGTCCTTGCAGGACTTCTAAGGCTTTTCCTCTGAGGTGGACGTCGACCACAGGACTGAGGTCGGTGAGCGCCGGGTTGATCTCCACGGTGAAACCGCCTGCTTGGCGGGTGCGGAGGACGGGCTCGATGATGTAGGGAAAGCTCGCCGTGGTTCCCACCGAGATCACCGCATCGAATCCCTTGCGTAGCTCGGCGTAGAGGCTGTCGATGGCCTGCTCTGGGAGCATTTCTTCGAACAGCACCACGGGTGGCCGGAGAATACCACCACATTCATGGCATTTGGGAGGCATTTCCCCTGCCAGATGTCGGGCAAGGTCGGGACTTTCCGCCCCGCAGGATTGGCAGAACAGCGGCGACAGCTCGCCATGGATCTCGATCAACCTGTCCACGGGGGAACCCGCCTGGCGGTGGTAGCCATCGATATTCTGGGTCAGCACCCAGCACTCGGGCTTGAACCGCTGCAGCTCGGCGATGGCCTCGTGACCGGCGTTCGGCCGGGCGCCCAGGCAGGCGCGTCCGAGCTGGGCGAGGTACTTCCAGCAGAGCGCCGGGTTGCGCCGCAGCATGGGCCCGGAGAGCGCCTCCTCGATGGGTAGCCCCTCCTCCGTCACACCGTTGTACAGGCCACCCAGGCCCCGATAGGTGGGCAGGCCCGAATCGGCCGACAGCCCGGCCCCTGTGATTACCAGAATCCGCTCGGCCGCCTGGATGGCCGCCGCCACACGCTGGATATCCGACATCTTCCCTCCCCGCCCGCCGGTGTCCGGCGAGCTTCAGTGATTGACGGTATGGGCCAGCATCATGGACAGCTGGCAGAGCGGGCGGCCGCTTTCGGCGTGCCACTGGTTGAAGGCGGCCTGCACCAGGGCCAGGTCCTTCAGGCTGGTGGGCGCCTTGTCGATGATGTCCTGGGCTTTCAGCGCGACCACCATGTCATCGGTGGGGATGAAGGAGTCCTTGCCCACCATGCGCAAGAAGCGCGGCGCCGAGAGCCCGCCCAACTGGCTGCCGTGCTTGGCCAGGTACTTCCAGAGCCCGACTATGTCGCTCACCGGCCAGTCGGCGACCAGGGCGCCGAAGCTGCCCTTCTCCCGCGCCACGTCGAGCACGAACTGGGCGTTGCGCGGCACGCTCTTGAGCTTGCCCAGGTGGCGGATCACGCGGGCGTCCTGCATCAGCCGCTCCAGGTGCTCGGCGCTCATCAGCACCACCTTGTGCGGATCGAAGCCGAAGAACACCTCTTCGAAGGCCGGCCACTTGGCGTCCACCAGGCTGTGCTTGAGGCCCGCACGGAACACCCGCAGCGCCAGCAGCGACAGGTAGCGGTCGTCGGTGAGCGCCCGCAGCTCGGCGTCGCTGCGCGGCTGCGGCAGGCGCGCTTCAAGGGCCTCGGCCGAGCCGAAGCGGTTCAGGCAATACTCGTGGAGCCAGCGGTAGTCGCGCATGGGGAATCCTTTCTGGCCGGGGGAGGAATGCCCCCGGCGCATGCCGAATCAGATATTGACCACGTCCAGGGTACGCGGCGCCGCAGTCTCGTCGATGCGCAGGCTGGCGAAGTCGAACAGGTTGCGGTCGGCCAGTTGCGAGGGCACCACGTTCTGCAGGGCGCGGAACATGATCTCGGTGCGGCCCGGCGACTTGCGCTCCCAATCGTTGAGCATCTCCTTGACCACCTGGCGCTGCAGGTTTTCCTGGGAGCCACAGAGGTTGCACGGGATGATCGGGAACTCCTTGAGAACGGAGTAGGCCTCGATATCGGCCTCGTTGCAGTAGGCCAGCGGACGGATCACCACGTTGCGGCCGTCGTCGGCCAGCAGCTTGGGCGGCATGGCCTTGAGGGTGCCGCCGTAGAACATGTTGAGGAAGAAGGTTTCCAGGATGTCGTCGCGGTGGTGCCCCAGGGCCATCTTGGTCGCGCCGATCTCGTCGGCGAAGGTATAGAGAGTGCCACGGCGCAGGCGCGAGCAGAGCGAGCAGGTGGTCTTGCCTTCCGGGATCTTCTCCTTCACCACCGAGTAGGTGTCCTTCTCGATGATGTGGTACGCCACGCCGATGGACTCCAGATACGCCGGCAGCACGTGCTCGGGGAAGCCGGGCTGCTTCTGGTCCATGTTCACTGCGACGATCTCGAACTTGATCGGGGCGACCTTCTGCAGGTACAGCAGCACGTCCAGCATGGTGTAGCTGTCCTTGCCGCCGGACAGGCAGACCATGACCTTGTCGCCATCCTCGATCATGTTGAAGTCGGTGATGGCCTCGCCGGCCAGGCGGCGGATACGTTTCTGCAGTTTGTTCTGGTTGACCGAAAGGGTGCCCATGGTGCTCTGAAGTCCGGGGGGAATGCGAAAAGCTGGCTATTTTACGCACAAAGCGCGCGCGGCCCCAGCCCCATCGTCAGCCTGTGCTAGGTTCTGTACGAAAAGTCGTCGAGCGAAGGTCAGGCTAGGCAAAAATCGGTGAGGAAGCGGAGTTAACGAGCTGTTAATGAGCATTGCGAACCGATTTTTAACAACGCATCACCGAGCGCAGACAGTTTTCGTACGAACCTAGGCCCGCCGATGAGCCATGACCTCGACCCCGCGCTAGACCTCGCCGACCAGCTCCACGAACTGCTGCGTGAAGCTCCCGAGGGCCTGAGCGAGTACCAGCTGATCCAGGCCCTGAAGGCCCGCCACTCCACCCATATCCCCCATCTGGAACTCACCGACAGGTTGGTGCTGTTCCGCACCCATTTCCTGGTGTTCAACGCCCTCTACCGCCTGCGCGACCAGCTCAATGCCGAGGCCAGCGGCCAACTGGCGATCAGCCCCCTGTGCGTCCAGCTGCTGCCCTACACGGCCGGCAGCGCCGCCCTCTGCGAGCTGGACCCGCTGCGCGACTACTACCTGGACCTGGACAACCTGCGGGACACCACCGAACAGGACGTGGAGCGGCTGCTGGCCAGCTTCTGGACGCGCATGCAGGGCAGCGAGGAGAAGCTCGCCGCACTGGAACTGTTCGGCCTGCACGGCGGCAACCAGCCGCTCAGCCTGGCCCTGATCAAGCAGCGCTACCGTCAACTGGTGAGCCAGCACCACCCTGATCGCGGCGGCAGCACCTCGCGCCTGCAATCGATCAACAAGGCCATGGAAATACTGCAGCGCTATTACAGCTGAGCCTGAATCTTCGATTCGCTCTATGGCGCCTCCGGGCAGCCTGCCTATACTGCGACATAAGGTCGCATAGGTCGGCCGGGTACCGGGTGGCGCTGGCTACGCGCCCCCGGCGCTTCGCTGGGGGGCGACCTCATAATAATGAGGAGGTGTTCAGCATGATCCACCACGTTTGGGGGCTCTTCACCCATCCCGATCAAGAGTGGCAAGAGATCCGTGGCGAAGAAGAAAGCGTCAGCCACATGTACCTCACCCACGTCTTGCTCCTTGCTGCAATTCCCGTAATTTCTGCCTATATCGGCACCACCCAGGTCGGCTGGGTACTGGGCAAGGGCGATCCAGTGATGCTCACCCAGGCCAGCGCCCTGCAGATGTCCATCATGTCCTACCTGGCGATGCTGGCCGGCGTGGCGGTGATGGGCGCCTTCATCCACTGGATGGCACGCACCTACGATGCCAATCCGAGTATCACCGAGTGCATCGTCTTCGCCGCGTACTGCGCCACCCCGCTATTCATCGGCGGCCTGGCGGCGCTCTATCCGCACCTCTGGTTCGGCGCGACGGTGGGTACCCTGGCAATCTGCTACACGGTCTACCTGCTCTATGTGGGCATACCGACCTTCATGAACATTCCGAAGGACGAAGGCTTCCTGTTCTCCAGCTCGGTGCTGGCGGTCGGCCTGGTCGTGCTGGTGGCGATGATGGCCTCCGCCGTGATCCTCTGGGGCTTCGGCCTCGGGCCGGTATACACCAGCTAAGCGAATCCACTGATTTCCAGGCCGCCTGCGGGCGGCCTTTTTCATGCCTGGCCGAACCACTCGGCGGGACGGAGATTCGAGCCGGGGCCGCTTTGCGGCATAATTCCGCGCCAACGGAGTGCCCTATGCCCGAGCAGCTGCTTGCCCGCGTCGAAACCTGCTACCAGCAGGCGGAAGACTTCTTCAAATGTCAGTTCCCTCGCCCCGAAGTGAGCTTCAAGCTACGTGGGCAGAAAGCCGGTGTCGCCCACCTGGACGAGAACAAGCTGCGCTTCAATCCGCAGCTCTACCGCGAAAACCAGGAAGACTTCCTGCGCCAGACCGTGGCCCACGAAGTCGCGCACCTGGTCGCCCACCAATTGTTCGGCCACCGTATCCAGCCCCACGGCGAGGAATGGCAGCTGATCATGCGCGGCGTCTACGAGCTGCCGCCCAACCGCTGCCACAACTATGAAGTGAAGCGGCGCAAGGTGACCCGCTACCTCTATCGTTGCGCCTGCGCCGACGACCACCCCTTCTCCGCCCAGCGTCACGCCCTGGTGGCGCGCGGCCGCCGCTACTATTGCCGGCGTTGCCGGGTGACCCTGGTGTTCAGCGGCGAGCAGAGCCAGGCTTAACACCCGATCGAGATTGCTCTTGCACATGCAGGGGCGAATTCATTCGCCAAGCAGTCCGGAGGACTGCCCACCGCCGCTTCGGGGGCAGCTACGCCGCCCTTGGCGAATGAATTCGCCCCCACAAGGTGCTCCCACCCCAGCCCTACCCCACCACTTTCGCAGCTTTCAATGCCGCGATCCGCTCAGGAGTTAGCCCCAGCTCGGCCAGCACCTCGGCCGTATGGGAGCCCAGCGCCCCGCCGGCATGGCGCGGCGCCGGCAGGCCGGCGGAGAACTTGATCGGACAGGCGATCTGCCGCTGCGCCGGCAGACCCTCGCGGGGCACCTCCACCACCAGGTCGCGGGCCAGGATGTGCGGGTGCTCCACCGCCTCGGACAGCGGCAGCATGGGTTCCACGCAGGCATCCAGGGCGGCGAACACCTCCAGCCACTCGGCGAAGTCGCGCTTCTCGAACTCGATGCCGATGGCCCGTTTCAGCTCCTGCTGGTCTTCCGGCTTGGGCGACAGGCCCCTGGCCGCCAGCTCGGGGCGGCCAATGGCGGCGCAGAACTGCTGCATGAACTGTGGCTCCAGGCTGCCCACCGAGAACCAGCGACCATCACGGGTGCGATAGTAGTCGTAGAAGCTGCCGCCATTCAGCGCCTGGTTTTCCATGTCCGGCTCGACCCCGGCGCCGAGGTAGCCGGCGCCGGCCATGCCGTGCAGGGCGAAGGCGCAGTCGGTCATGCTCACGTCCACATGCTGCCCCTCCCCCGTGGCCTGGCGATGAATCACCGCCGCCAGCAGGCCCATCACCCCGTGCAGCGAACCGCCGCCGATATCCGCCAGTTGCACGCCCAGCGGCAAGGGGCCGCTGTCCTGGCGCCCGGTGTAGCTGGCGATGCCGGCCAGGGCCAGGTAATTGATGTCGTGCCCGGCGCGGTCGCGGTAGGGGCCGGTCTGGCCGTAGCCGGTGATGGAGACGTAGATCAGCTTCGGATTGATCGCCTTCAACGCCTCATAGCCCAGCCCCAGCCGCTCCATCACCCCGGGGCGGAACTGCTCCAGGACGATGTCGTAGTCGGCCACCAGCTGCCGCACCAGCTCCACCGCCTCCGGCCGCTTCAGGTCCAGGGCGATGCTGCGCTTGTTGCGATTGAGGTAGGCGTGGCTGGTGGACTGGCCGCCGTCGTGGGGCGGCAGCACCCGCACCAGGTCCGTGCGCGTCGGGGACTCCACCCGCAACACGTCGGCGCCCATGTCGGCCAAGAGCAGCGAGGCGAACGGCCCCGGCAGCAGGGTGGAGAAATCGAGGATCTTCAGTGAGGAAAGCGGGCCTTTCATGGCAACTCCTGATGGCTATTCCCAGTGCAACGCCTGGCGCGCATCGAGGCGATCGACCGCCTCGGCGTAACGGGCTTCCAACACGTTGCGGCGAATCTTCATGGTGGGGGTCATGCAGCCGTTATCCACCGTCCAGGGCTCACGCACCAGCAACAGGTGGCTGACGCGTTCATGGGGCAACAGCGTGCCGTTGATCTGTTCGAGGGTGGCCAGGAGGTCCGCCTCCACCTGCGCGCGGGCTTGCGCGCGGGCGGCCGGGCTGAGCTCCACCAGCGCCAGGGGTTGGTCCAGGCCGCTGCCCATCAGGCACACCTGCTCCACCCAGAGACTCTTGGCGATTTCGCCTTCGATGGGCGCGGGCGCCACGTACTTGCCCTTGCTGGTCTTGAAGATGTCCTTCACCCGGCCGGTGATTCGCAGGTAACCGTCGGCGTCGATCTGCCCCTTGTCGCCGGTGTGCAGCCAGCCATCGCGCAGGGTTTCCGCGCTCTTGTCCGGCTCCAGGTAGTAGCCGGTCATCAAGGACGGGCTGCGGTAGAGGATTTCGCCATCGTCGGCGATGCGCAGCTGGTTATCCGGCATCACCCGCCCCACGGTGCCGAAGCGAACCTGCCCTGGCCGATTGAAGTTGCCGTAGGCGAAGTTCTCGGTCATGCCGTAGCCCTCGCAGATGGTCAGGCCGATGCGCCGGTACCACTCCAGCAGCGCCACCGGAATCGGCGCGGCGCCGCTCACCAGTACCCGCGCACGATCCAGCCCCAGGCCACGGCGGATCTTCCAGGCCACCAGCGCGCCCAGCAGCGGCAGCGCCAGCAGGCGATCCAACCTCGATTGCGGCAGCCGCTCCAGCACGCCCTGCTGGAAACGCGTCCACAGGCGCGGCACCGAGAAGAACTGGGTGGGCCGCACCGCGCGCAGGTCCTCCGCGAAGGTCTCCAGGGATTCGACGAAGGCGATCCCGGCGCCGCAGTACAAGCTGTTGGTCGCCACCAGGAAACGCTCGGCGGCATGGGACAACGGCAGGTAAGAGAAGAACTGGTCGTCCGGCCCCAGCCCGGTTTCGGCCACCGAGCGACTGGAGGCGAAGGCGAAGGCCCCGGCCGTCTGCATCACGCCCTTGGGCTGGCCGGTGGTGCCGGAGGTATAGAGGATGCTGAGCAGGTCGTCCGCCCGTTGCTCATGGGCTTCGCGCAGTGGCTCGTGAAGCGCCAGCAGCTCGCCCCAGCCATGGTCGGCGCGCAGGGTCGGATAGGGCATGGCGATGCGCCGTATCTCGGCCGGAATGCCCGGCTCCAGCCGCTCGGCGTCGTCCAGCTTGCCGAGGATGATCACCTTGCACGCCGAATGGCGCAGCACATAGTCGATGCTTGCCGCCGACTGCAACGGATAGAGCGGCACGCTGACCAGGCCGGCGAGCATGATCGCCAGGTCGCTCAGCAGCCACTCGGCGCAGTTCTTGGCGAGGATCGCCACCCGGTCCCCCGGCTCGCAGCCCATGGCGCGCAACGCGCTGGCCATGCGCCTGGCGCGGTCGTCGGCCTCGCGCCAGGTGATGGGGTGCCAGGTCCGCGCCACCGGCTGGCGCAACCAGACGCGGTCCGGCGCACGCTCCACCCAGTGGGCGAATCGTTGCAACGGCAGTTGTTCGCTCATCCTGCAGCCCTCTTGTTGTTGTTCTTGGCAGCCCGACACTCTAGAACATGGGCGTCATGGCGTCAGAGCTTCATGCCGCGACTGATGATCTCCTTCATGATTTCCGAGGTGCCGGCGAAGATGCGCTGGATGCGTGCGTTGGCGTACATCCGGCAGATGGGGTATTCCCACATGTAGCCCCAGCCGCCGTGCAACTGCACGCCCTCGTCCACCACCTTGCCCAGCAGTTCGGTGGTGAACAGCTTGGCCTCGGCGGCCACTTCCGGGGTGAGTTGCTTCTGGTTGTGGTCCATCACGCAGCGGTCGGTGAAGACCTGGGCGACGTCGATCTGGGTACGCATCTCGGCCAGCTTGAAGCGGGTGTTCTGGAAGTGCGAAATCGGACGGTCGAAGGCCTTGCGCTCCTTCACGTAGTCGATGGTGGCCTGCAACGCCGCCTCGGCGCCGGCCACCGCACCGCAGGCGTTGGTCAGGCGCTCCTGGGCGAGCATGTTCATCAGGTAGAAGAAGCCGCCCTTGGCATCGCCCAGCAGGTTTTCCTTGGGCACCTTGAGGTTGTTGAAGAACAGCTCGGCGGTGTCCTGGCTCTTCATGCCCAGCTTCTTCAGGTTGCGACCGCGCTCGAACCCTTCCATGCCCCGCTCCACCAGGAACAGGCCCATGGCGTGCTTGTTCGCGGGGTCGGTCTTGGCGGCGACTATCACCACATCCGCCAGCAGGCCGTTGGAGATGAACACCTTGGAGCCGTTGAGCAGCCAATGGTCACCCTTGTCCACGGCGGTGGTGCGCATGCCGGCGAGGTCGGAGCCGGCGGAGGGCTCGGTCATGGCCACCGCGAGAATGGTCTCGCCACGGATGATCCCCGGCAGCAAGCGCGCCTTCTGCTCGGCATTGCCGTATTCGGCGATGTAGGGGCCGCAGAGCGCCGAATGCAACGGGATCATGAAGCCGGGCTCGTTAATGTAGGCCAGCTCTTCGGCCATGATCTGCTCGTAGCGGAAGTCCTTGAGCCCGGCGCCGCCGTACTCCTCGTCCGCCCAGGGCAACAGGAAGCCCATCTCCCCCGCCTTCTTCCAGACGCTGCGGTCGACCACACCGGCGGCCTCCCATTCCTCCTGGTGCGGCACCACCTCCTTCTGCAGGAAGGCGCGGAAGGCGTCGCGAAACAGGTTGTGCTCGGTCTCGAAATGAATGCGCTGCATGGCGTTGGCTCCCTGGGCCGATGTCGTGCCGCAGGTTAGGCGCCAGGCGCTCGCCCCCTCAATGACCCAAGCGCTCAGCGCGGGTTGACCCAATCGTTCAAGCCCCCGCCTCGAAAAATCACGGACAAAAAAAGGCCCGGCTACGGGGGCCGGGCCTGGAAAATTCTCCTCACGGAGGAGAACGCTGTAGCTCTGGTCGATCAGGCAGTGGTCTGCGGAGCGACGCCGGCGTCTGCGGTACCGCCACTGGCCAGCTCGCGCTGCAGGGTGTCTTCGTCCAGCTCCTTGCACCACTTGGCGACCACGATGGTGGCCACGCCGTTGCCGATCAGGTTGGTCAGGGCACGGGCTTCGGACATGAAGCGGTCGATGCCGAGGATCAGCGCCAGGCCGGCGACCGGCAGGTGGCCGACGGCGGACAGGGTGGCGGCCAGCACGATGAAGCCGGAGCCAGTGACGCCGGCGGCGCCCTTGGAGGCGACCAGCAGCACGGCCAGCAGGGTCAGCTGGTGGGTGATGTCCATCGGGGTGTCAGTGGCCTGGGCGATGAACACCGCGGCCATGGTCAGGTAGATGGAGGTGCCGTCGAGGTTGAAGGAGTAGCCGGTGGGGATCACCAGGCCGACCACGGATTTCTTCGCGCCCAGCTTTTCCATCTTGTTCAGCATGCGCGGCAGGGCCGACTCGGAGGACGAGGTGCCGAGCACGATCAGCAGCTCTTCGCGGATGTAGCGGATGAAGCGCAGGATGCTGAAGCCGTGGGCGCGGGCGATGCCGCCCAGGACCACCAGGATGAAGAACACGCAGGTGATGTAGAAGCACAGCATCAGCTGGCCGAGCTGCACCAGCGAGCCCACGCCGTACTGGCCGATGGTGAAGGCCATGGCGCCGAATGCACCGATGGGGGCGACCTTCATGATCATGTTGATGATGCCGAACATCACCTGGGCGATGCGGTCGATGAACTCCAGCACCGGCCGGCCGTAGTCACCCATGCGCTGCAGGGCGAAGGCGAAGATCACGGAGAAGAACAGCACCTGCAGGATATCGCCGCTGGCGAAGGCGCCGACGATGGTGCTCGGGATCACGTTGAGCAGGAAGGCCACGGTGCTCTGCTGCTCGCCGGCGGCGGCGTAGGCGGCGATGCCCTTGATGTCCAGGCTGGCCGGATCGACGTGCATGCCGACGCCCGGCTGGACGATGTTGACCACCACCAGGCCGATGATCAGGGCGATGGTGGAAACGATTTCGAAGTACAGCAGCGCGTAGCCGCCGGTCTTGCCCACTGCCTTCATGTCCTGCATGCCGGCGATGCCGCTGACCACGGTGCAGAAGATGATCGGCGCGATGGCCATCTTGATCAGTTTGACGAAGCCGTCACCCAGGGGTTTGAGCGCGACACCGGTCTCCGGATAGAAGTGGCCGAGCAGAATGCCGATGACGATGGCGGCGATGACCTGGACGTACAGGCTTTTGTAGAACGGTTGGCGGGACATGGCAGTGTTCCTTTCAAGTGATCCCGACCGCTTCCATTTGGGCCTGGCGTCACCGTGATCGACGTATCCCCCTGTCTGGGAGACTTTTGTTGTTGTGCGATCCAGTCGAATGGATGGCACTCTCCCTATTGCAGCCCCTGTGCCAACCTCAATAAAAAATTAAAATCCTTATTTTTCAATTAGTTATACATAAACGGCCGTTACTCCCCAGCGACCATCGGGCGGATTTCCGCCAGACCCCAGGGGGGATTTCCGCCACCTGCGCACTTGTGGCCGCCTCCGGCCACGCCCTACCATCGGCCTCCCCGACCACGGATCAGCACCATGCGTGAGCGCACCATCGCCAGCCATTTCGTTCGGGCCGCCCTGCGCGGCGCCATGGTTCGCGGCGTGGATTGCCTGCCGATCCTGCGCAATGCCGGCATCCAGCCGGCCCTGCTGGACGAACCCCGCGCACGGGTCGCCCCCGAACAGTTCTCGCGGCTGATGCAGCTGCTCTGGGAGGCGCTGGACGACGAGTACATGGGCTTCGGCCAGCAGCGCAGCAAGCGCGGCACCTTCGCCATGATGTGCCACGCGATCATCCACTGCCGCACCCTGGAGAAGGCCCTGGGCCGTGGCACGCTGTTCTACGGACTGTTCCCCGATGGGCCGCGCATCACCCTCGAGCGGGACGGCGACTTCGCCGTGCTGGCAGTGGACGACAGCCTGCTCCAGGACCCGGACCATTTCCTGGTGGAGAGCCTGCTGGTGATCTGGCACCGCCTGGGCAGCTGGCTGATCGGCCAGCGCATCCGCCTGGAACAGGCCACCTTCAGCTACGCCGAACCGGCCCACGCCAGCGAATACGAACTGCTCTTCCCCACCAGCCGGCGGTTCGACGCGCCGACCATCAGCCTGCGCTTCCCTGTGCGCTACCTGGCCATGCCGCTGCTGCAGGACGAGCGCACCCTGAAGCACTTCCTCGAACACTCGCCGGCCGACCTGCTGGCCCGTCCGGATGGCGGCGACAGCCTGACCAGCCAGATCCGCCGTCTGCTCGGCCGCGACTGCCGCGACTGGCCCGACCTGGAAGCCGTGGCCCAGCACCTGCACATCAGCCCACAGACCCTGCGCCGGCACTTGAGGGAAGAAGGTTCGAGCTTCCAGGAACTGAAGGACCACCTGCGCCGCGACCTGGCCATCTACCACCTGGGTCGGGACGAGCTGTCGATCCAGGACATCGCCGAGCAGCTCGGCTTTTCCGAGCCCTCGGCCTTCCATCGCGCCTTCAAGAAATGGACGGGGCTGACCCCTGGGGCCTACAGGGCGCAGGAAGCCTGAGGCGCCAGGGGGGCGATTGTTCTGTGGGGGCGAATTCATTCGCCAAGCAGGACGAAGTCCTGCCGTAGGTTGGCGCTGAGCTCGCGAAGCCCAACATGGGAATCCTCGCCACTGGCGTTGGGCTTCGCGCCGCTCTGCCACAACCTACAGGATTCCTGCCTCACTCCCGCCCCTCTCCAAGAGGGAGGTTCAGAGCGCCGGGAAGCGGATCCTGAAGTCCGCACCGCCCAAAGCCGACTCGTCGACGAACAGTTCGCCGTCGTAGCTTTCGATGATGTCCTTGACCACCGCCGTGCCTATGCCGTGGCCTGGGTGCTGCGCGTCCAGGCGCTCGCCGCGCTTGAGGATACGTTCGCGCTGGCCCATGGGCACGCCGGGGCCGTCGTCTTCCACCCGCAGTTCGCAATAGCCGTCGCACACCCGGGCGCTCACGCGGATGTGCCCAAGGCTGAGGCGGTAGGCGTTCTCCAACAGGTTGCCGAGGATCTCCAGCAAGGCGCCCTGCTCCATCGGCACCAGCAGGCCCTCGTCGAAGTCCCGCTCCACCCGTACCTGCTTCTCCCGGTAGACCTTGTCCAGGGCGTCGCAGAGGGTGTCCAGCAAGGGCGACAACTGCACCTTGTGGCGCACCAGGCCGCTCTTGCGCAGGGAGGCGCGCTGCAGCTGGTAGCCGATCTGCTGGCTCATGCGCTCGATCTGGCTACGCAGCACGCGGGCCTGGTCCAGGTTATGCGGCTGCGCGGCGATGGTTTCGCTGACCCCCTGCAACACCGCCAGCGGGGTCTTCAGGCTATGGGCCAGGTCATCCAGGGAATTGCGGTAGCGCTCACGCTGGCGGCGCTCGTTGTCCAGCAGGCGGTTGAGCGACTTGGTCAGGCGCAACAGCTCCCGTGGATGCTCATCGCTCAGGCTGTCGCGACTGCCGGACTCCACCTCGTCCAGCTCGGCCCTGATCCCGCGCAGGCTGCGAAAGCCCCAGGTCAGGCCGAACCAGAGCAGCCCCAGCAACACCAGCAAGGCGCCGCCAAGCCAGAGGTACAGCTGCTCGAGGAAGCCGTCGTACATGGGCTGGTAATCGCTGACCGGCTGCATGGTGACGACGCTGTAGGCGGCCCGCTGTCCGCGCAACAGGTCCACCTCCACGTCATAGACGAAGAACTCGCGCCCCTGGGCATCGGTGACCCGCAGGAACTCAAAACTCTGGCCGTCGTAACGCGGCCGGTAGACCAGTTGCTCGTCCCGCGAAGACTGGGACTGCCAGACCAGCACACCCTCGCTGTCATAGATGAAGCCCAGCTGGTTGGCTTCCAGGTTGTCGAATTCCTCGTTGGGCAGCTTGTCGGGCATTTCCAGCTGGCCGTTCTCCACCCTGGCCGCCGCGATCAGCGAACCGGCGTCGGCGGCCAGGCGCTGTTGGATCGACTGCTCGAAAGCCATGACAAAAGCGCCGCGCAGCGCAGGCAGCAGCGCCAGCATGAACAGAGAGGCCATCGCGGTTGCACCAAGCATCAGGCGCAGGCGCAACGACCACTTCAAGGGGCGGAACAGACCGCGCCAGCCCGGGGTCATCGGCAGCGCTCGGTGAACAGGTAGCCCTGGCCACGCACGGTATCGATCGGCTTGAAGCCGCTGTCGCCCTCCAGCTTGCGCCGCAGCCGCCCCACCAGCACCTCGATCACGTTGGGATCGCGCTCTTCGTCGCCGGGATAGAGCTGCTCCATCAGGCGCTCCTTGGCCACCACCTGCTGGTGATGGCGCATGAGGTACTCGAGGATGCGGTATTCGTAGGCGGTGAGCGGCAGGACCTCGCCGTCCAGTTGCGCCTGCTTGCGGTTGAGGTCCAGCAGCAGCGGACCGGCCTCGATGGTCGACTGGACGAAGCCCGAGGAGCGCCGCAACAAGGCATTGAGCCGGGCCTCCAGCTCTTCGAACTGGAAGGGCTTGACCACATAGTCGTCGGCGCCGGCGGCCAGGCCTTCGACCTTGTCCTGCCAGTTGCCACGAGCGGTGAGGATGAGGACGGGGAAGATCTTGCCCTGGCTGCGCAGCTGGCGGATCAGGTCCAGCCCGCTCATGCCCGGCAGGCCGAGGTCGACCACCGCCAAGTCATGGTTGTATTCCTCGGCGCGGTAGAGCGCCTCCTCGGCGTTGGGCACGGCGTCCACCACGTGGCCCTGCTCGCCCAGGCGGGTGTACAGGTGGTGGCGCAGTAGCGCCTCGTCTTCCACCACCAGCAACTTCATGGGCTGTCTCCCTAGGTCTTGTACGAAAAGTCGTCGAGCGAAGGTCAGGCAAGGCGAAATCGGCCGAAGAAGCGCAGTTTACGTGTTGTAAATGAGCATTCTGAGGCCGATTTCAACGCAGCATCACCGAGCGCAGGCACTTTTCGTACAGAACGTAATCAATGACGCGGCCGGGCGAGTGCCCGGCCGCAGTGCAACGTCGAATCAGAACTTGTAGTTGGCACCCAGGTAGGCCTGGCCGCTGCTGTACAGGTCCAGGGAGCCCAGGCGCGGACCGCCGTGCTCGCCCATATCGGTGCTGACGTTGGTACGCAGGTAACGATAGCCGGCCTCGATCGACGCGTTCTTGTTGATGTCCTGCAGGATACCGGCCTGCAGGCCGGCCGCGTAGTTGATGTTGCTGTCGCGGCTCATGCCGCGGCTTTCCTGCTCGAGCTTGACCAGGCCGAGGGTGGCGCCGCCGAACAGCTTGGTGTTGTAGTCGCCCACCGGAACGAACAGGTCGTAGCTGCCGAGCAGGTTCTGCTGGCGCAGCTTGTTGCCACGGTCGGTGTCGGAGAAGTTCTCGTAGGTCATGTAGTAGCGGCCGTTATCCTGCTGCTGGCCGGCGCGTACACCCCAGGTGTCGGTGCCGTGGATGACCTTGTCGAGTTTGGGGTTGTTCAGGTTCGCGTTGAGCGAGTCGGATTTCTGGATGTTGTTGCTGGTCTGCCCCCAGGTCAGGCCGACGAAGTTGTCTGCGGCCTGGGCGCCGACTGCGGCGAAGGCCAGGGCGGAAGCGAGGGCGATGCGGCTCAGGGTGCGGTTCATGAGAGGTTCCCTTTGGTGGTTGGCTGAACTCGCAACCAGATTGCGCGCCGGCCACTGAACCCCGCCTGAACCCTCCTTGAACCAACGCTGAACGAGTGCGCGACCGCCCTGAAAAAACGCGCGCAAAAAAAACGGGAGCCCATCCGGGCTCCCGCACTCAATTCAGAGAAAATGTCCGAAACCGGCAATGCCAGGGCTCCAGACTACAACCTCACCTGCGTTCCAGAAGAAACGCAGGGCCAGTCTGGCAAAAGCGGGACGCGGGTTCCGTTTCGCTTTGTTTGTCATTTGCAAACATATGTAAACGGCGACGCCGCTGGCCGATTGCGGCGACGCCGGGCAGAATGCCGCGATGATTTCCAGCCATCCCGCCTGCTGCACCCCGTTCGACACCACCTGGCCTTTCCCCTGGGAACTGCCAGGCGCGGTGCTGCGCTCCTGTCGCTTCGACCCCGCGCTGCTCGCCGCCGACGACTTCCCCCGCAGCGCCATCCTGGCGCCGGCCAATATCCAGCGCTCGGTGGCCAAGCGGCAGGCGGAATTCCTTGCCGGCCGCCTCTGCGCCCGCGCCGCGCTCCAGGTACTCACGGGCCGCTTCGAAGCACCCACCCTGGGCGAGGACCGCGCGCCGGTCTGGCCTGTTGGGGTCAGCGGCTCCATCAGCCACAGCCACGGGCTGGCGATCGCCCTGGTGGCCGACAGCAGCCAGTGGCGAGGCCTCGGCCTGGACCTGGAAGAACCGCTGGCCTGCGACCGCGCCCTGCGCCTGGCGGAAGAAATCCTCACCCCCGCCGAAGTCGAGCGACTGCAAGGCCTCACTCCGGAACAGCAGGCCCAGCGCATCACCCTGACCTTCTCTATAAAGGAGAGCCTGTTCAAGGCGCTCTACCCGCTGGTGGGCAAGCGCTTCTACTTCCACGACGCCGAACTGCTGGCGTGCGACGCCGCCGGCCGGGCGCAACTGCGCCTGCTGATCGACCTGTCGGAAGAATGGAAAGCGGGCAGCGAACTGGAAGGCTGGCACTGCCAGTTCCAGGGCCGACTGCTGAGCCTGGTGGCGGTGGCGGCCTGAACGAAGCAGCCTTGTAGGATGGGTCGGGCGGCGCTCCGCTGAGCTTGCGAAACCCATCAACCTGGGTCCGCATGGGTTTCGTACCTCAACCCATCCTACGATCTGTCGTGGTGCGGGCGGCGCACCCAACCGCGATACGCCACGCAGGATGGGTTGAGCGGAGCGATACCCATCGCTCAGCGCCGTAGGATGGGTAGAGCCCGCGAAATCCATCTCGCACCCTCAGGAAAGCGCTAGAGGGTTTCCGCCTCGCTCTGCCGGCGCGGCCACACCAGGCTGAACCTAGCCCCGCCCAGCGCTTCGCTGCGGCCGATCTGCGCGCGGCCGGCATGCCAATAGATGATGCGCCGCACGATGGACAGCCCCAGGCCGTGGCCGCCGGAAGCGCGGGTGCGGCTGTCGTCCAGGCGCATGAAGGGTTTGAAGATCTTTTCCCACTGGTTTTCCGGCACGCCGGGGCCGTCGTCCTCGACGTCGATGCGGCAGCGCTTGTGGCCGATCTGGTAGTTCAACTGCACCCGCGACTCGGCATGGCGCATGGCATTGCTCACCAGGTTCTGCAGGGCGCGATGCAGGTAGCGCGGCTCGGCCTCGACCCAGGCGCCGTCGCTGCCGACGTTCAGGCACAGGCCCCGCTCGATGCGCACATTGGCGCGCAGGTGGGACAGCTCGGCAATCACCTGGTCGAACAGCGCATCCAGGTCCACGCGCTGGAAATGCAGCGCCGGCGAGCCCTGCTCCAGGCGCGCGTAGGTCAGCATCTCGTCCACGAGCTTGTCCAGTTCCTGGATATCGCTGTCCATGCCGTCCATGTACTTGCGCCGGGCGGTCTCGGTTTCGGCGTCGGCGATCATCTCCAGGCCGAAGCGCAGCCGCGCCACCGGCGTGCGCAGCTCGTGGGACACCGCACGGATCAATTCGCGCTGCAGGCTCAACAGGCGCTGCAACTGCTCGGCCATGCCGTTGAAGGCCGCGGCCAGACGCCCCACCGAGTCGGCGCCCCGGGCCGGCACCCGTGCATCCAGCTTGCCCTGGGCGATATCGGTGGCGGCGCTTTCCAGCCCCATCAGGCGATGCTCCAGATGGCGCACGAGGAAATACACGGTCAGGCCGATCAGGGTCAGGCCGAGGAAGCCGATCAGCACCAGCATCTGCGGCGGATAGGGGTTCATCTGGTGCAGGGGGCCCATTTCCAGCACCCAGGGCGTGTCCACCATGCCGGAGAACACGCGGATGGAATCGCCATCCTTGCCCAGGGCCATCACCGTATCGCCCTCGTCCACCCGGCGGCGCTGGTCCACGTCCAGGTTGGCGTCCTTCAGCGGGATCAGCCGCATGTCGAAGCCGAACTGCTTGTTCTCCTTGAGGGACGCCAGCCGCTGGGGCTGTTCGTTCACCGGGAAGCGCACCAGCTCATCCATCAACAGGTAGACGGTGGCCCGCGCCAGCTGCTCGCTGATCTGCTCCACCTCGCCGGTCAGCAGCAAGCGCTGGCCCAGGCTCACCAGGCTGTACACCCGCGCCGCATGAGGGCCGGTCTGCTCCACCAGCACCTGCCCGCGCAGCAGGCGATTGCGCGCGCTGCTGTCCAGGCCGGAACCGTCCATGGGCTGCAACTCCAGGGGAATGCCCAGCAGGCGCCCCCAGAGCACCACCGCGCGGCGGCGCTCCACCTCATTCATCGGCTGCAGGTTGTCCGCCATCAGGCGGAAGGTGCCGCGGGCCAGGCTTTCACGGTACTGGTCGGAACGCACCTCGTTGACCTGGTGAATGGTGAACACGCCAAGCAGCGCCACCACAACCAGGGTCACCAGCATGCCGCCGTAGATACGCAGGAAGATCGAGTTCATGGACTCTCGCCCGGAAACTGCGAACCGTCACCGGTCCGTCAGAGGCCTTCGGCGGCCTCTCTGACAAATAGATAGCCCTTGCTGCGCACCGTCTTGATCAGCCGCGGGTGCATGGGGTCGTCACCGATCTTCGGGCGGATGCGCGAAATGCGTACGTCGATGGAACGGTCCTGGCCGTCGTACTCGATGCCGCGCAGGGAATTGAAGATCTCCTCGCGGGACAGGATGCGCCCGGCGTTCACCGCCAGCAGCCAGAGCAGGTCGAACTCGGCGCTGGTCAGCTCGATGCTGCGCTCGTTGAGCCAGGCCTCGCGCATGGCGTTGTCGACCACCAGCGGACCGAACTCCAGGCGCCGCTGGTTTTCCGCCACCGGCACCTCGGCCACCACCTCGCTGCGCCGCAGCAGTGCACGGATGCGCGCCAGCAGCACACGGGGGCGCACCGGCTTGCACACATAGTCGTCGGCGCCCAGCTCCAGGCCGAGTACCTGATCCATGTCGTCGGTACGCGCGGTGAGCATCAGGATGGGGCCTTCATATTGGCCACGCAGCTTGCGGCAGATGGACAGGCCGTCCTCGCCCGGCAGCATCAGGTCGAGCACCACCAGGTCCGGGCGCTCCCTGAGAATGCGCGCCACGGCCTGGCCGCCATCGGATTCGATGGCCACCTGCAGACCGTTAGCTTCCAGGTATTCGCGCGTCAGATCGGCCAAACGCTGATCGTCTTCGACTATGAGGATTCGCCAGGCTTCTTGCTCCACCACGCACTCCAAAGACAGCGTCAGGACCAGTGAAAAGGGTTCGCATTGTAGCAACGCCGAACCGATAGCACAGCGCATGCCAGCTGGACACCAAAACACAAGATATTGTGTTAGCTTGCGACGCCGTCAACAGCTCGATTCGGCCTCTCGAACTGACCGTTTGCCGGCGACGAACGGCAGAGCCTAGAGCCAGTGGGCCTCCGCCCTCGTTACTCCACAGTCACCCACAAATCACCCACAACTTATCCACAGGCTAGATGTTGTGGGTCGCCTTGCAATACCCCAAACAGCGCATTATCTTGTACCCCCATCAGGCCCAACCCCTACATATTGGGGTGAGGGCGTACCACCGGACACAATTAGAATCAAGCGCTAAAGGCTTCTTCAGAAGCCGACCACCGGTGTGTCAAAGCGGTATTTCACCCACCAGGCGCCCCAGGCGAATGGTGCCGGCCCAGGACACGAAAGAACGTGACTGGCGGCTGGAAGCGGGTGTGGCGCGAAGCGCGCTCACCACTAGGTATTGTGTTGTCACGGCGGTTTAACACCGTGACGTTTGACTTGTAGGGCCAGGAAGGCGCTTGAGTCCTGTCCTTCTGCCTCGTAGCACCTCGTTTTGCGCCCGGCGCCTCGCCGTGCGTATGACGTTGTGAAAAGGGAATGAAGGCGGCTCGTGCGCCCTTAGATAAATCAGAACATGGAGAACCCCATGCAGACCGACACCACTCGCGAGAACCCGCAGGCCGCAGCGCCCCAGGCAGCAGATTCCATCCAGGATCTGGCCGCCACCGCGCCCGGCCAGCTGCGCGTGATCAAACGCAACGGCACCGTCGTCCCGTACACCGACGACAAGATCACCGTTGCCATCACCAAAGCGTTCCTCGCCGTGGAAGGCGGTACTGCCGCTGCTTCTTCGCGTATCCATGAAACCGTCGCGCGCCTGACCGAGCAGGTCACCGCGACCTTCAAGCGTCGCATGCCGTCGGGCGGCACCATCCATATCGAAGAGATCCAGGACCAGGTCGAACTGTCCCTGATGCGCGCCGGCGAGCAGAAAGTCGCCCGCGACTACGTGATCTACCGCGAATCCCGTGCCCAGGAGCGCTCCAAGCGCAGCGCCGACAGCGAAGTCGCCCAGCCGCACCCGAGCATCCGCATCACCCGCGCCGACGGCAGCCTCGTGCCGCTGGACATGGGCCGCCTGAACACCATCATCAGCGAAGCCTGCGAGGCCCTGGCCGAAGTCGACGGCGGCCTGATCGAGCGCGAAACCCTGAAGAACCTCTACGACGGCGTGGCCGAGAAGGACGTCAACACCGCCCTGGTGATGACCGCCCGCACCCTGGTAGAGCGCGAGCCGAACTACTCCTACGTCACCGCCCGCCTGCTGATGGACACCTTGCGCGCCGAAGCCCTGGGCTTTCTCGGCGTTGCCGAAAGCGCCACCCACCACGAAATGGCCGACCTCTACGCCAAGGCCCTGCCGGCCTACGTGGAAAAGGGCGTGGAGTTCGAGCTGCTCGACCCGCAGCTGAAGACCTTCGACCTGGAAAAACTGGGCAAGGCCATCAACCACGAGCGTGACCAGCAGTTCACCTACCTCGGCCTGCAGACCCTGTACGACCGTTACTTCATCCACAAGGACGGCATCCGCTTCGAACTGCCGCAGGTCTTCTTCATGCGCGTGGCCATGGGCCTGGCCATCGAAGAGAAGCAGAAAGAAGAACGCGCCATCGAGTTCTACAACCTGCTGTCGTCCTTCGACTACATGAGCTCCACCCCGACCCTGTTCAACGCCGGTACCCTGCGTCCGCAGCTGTCGTCCTGCTACCTGACCACCGTGCCGGACGACCTGTCGGGCATCTACAGCGCCATCCACGACAACGCCATGCTGTCGAAATTCGCCGGTGGCCTGGGCAACGACTGGACGCCGGTCCGTGCGCTGGGCTCCTACATCAAGGGCACCAACGGCAAATCCCAGGGCGTGGTCCCCTTCCTGAAAGTGGTGAACGACACCGCCGTCGCCGTGAACCAGGGTGGCAAGCGCAAGGGCGCCGTCTGCGCGTACCTCGAAACCTGGCACATGGACATCGAAGAGTTCATCGAGCTGCGCAAGAACACCGGTGACGACCGTCGCCGTACCCACGACATGAACACCGCGAACTGGATTCCCGACCTGTTCATGAAGCGCGTGTTCGACGATGGCCAGTGGACCCTGTTCTCGCCCTCCGAAGTACCGGACCTGCACGACCTGACCGGCAAGGCCTTCGAAGAGCGCTACGAGTACTACGAAGCCCTGACCCAGTACGGCAAGATCAAGCTGTTCAAGACCATCCAGGCCAAAGACCTGTGGCGCAAGATGCTCTCGATGCTCTTCGAGACCGGCCACCCGTGGCTGACCTTCAAGGACCCGTGCAACCTGCGCAGCCCGCAGCAGCACGTGGGCGTGGTCCACAGCTCCAACCTGTGCACCGAGATCACCCTGAACACCAACAAGGACGAGATCGCGGTCTGCAACCTGGGCTCGGTCAACCTGGTCAACCACATCGTCAATGGCAAGCTGGACACCGCCAAGCTCGAGAAGACCGTCAAGACCGCAGTGCGCATGCTCGATAACGTCATCGACATCAACTACTACTCGGTCCCGCAGGCGCGCAACTCGAACCTCAAGCACCGTCCGGTGGGCCTCGGCATCATGGGCTTCCAGGACGCCCTGTACCTGCAGCACATCGCCTACGGTTCCGACGCCGCCATCGAGTTCGCCGACAAGTCCATGGAAGCGGTGAGCTACTTCGCCATCCAGGCTTCCTGCGACCTGGCCGACGAGCGTGGCGCCTACGAGACCTTCGAGGGTTCCCTGTGGTCCAAAGGCATCCTGCCGCTGGACTCCCAGCAGATCCTGATCGAAGCCCGTGGCCAGAAGTACATCGACGTCGACCTGACCGAGTCCCTGGACTGGGCCCCGGTACGTGCTCGCGTACAGAAAGGTATTCGTAACTCGAACATCATGGCCATCGCGCCGACCGCGACCATCGCCAACATCACCGGCGTATCGCAGTCCATCGAGCCGACCTACCAGAACCTCTACGTGAAATCGAACCTCTCCGGCGAGTTCACCGTGATCAACCCCTACCTGGTACACGACCTCAAGGCCCGTGGCCTGTGGGACCCGGTCATGGTCAACGACCTGAAGTACTACGACGGCTCCGTGCAGCAGATCGAGCGCATCCCGCAAGACCTGAAAGACCTGTACGCCACCGCCTTCGAAGTCGAGACCAAGTGGATCGTCGACGCCGCCAGCCGCCGCCAGAAGTGGATCGATCAGGCCCAGTCCCTGAACCTCTACATCGCCGGCGCCTCGGGCAAGAAGCTCGACGTGACCTACCGCATGGCTTGGTACCGTGGCCTGAAAACCACCTACTACCTCCGTGCCCTGGCCGCCACCAGCACCGAGAAATCCACCATCAACACCGGCAAGCTCAACGCCGTGTCGGCTGGTGGCAGCGAGACCCTGCAGGCCGCTCCGGCTGCAGCGCCGGCGCCGGCTCCGGTGCCCAGTGCGTGCTCCATCGACAACCCCGACTGCGAAGCGTGCCAATAAGCGCGCGTCGCTGAGCGGCGCCCGCGTTGTTGCCCGGCTGGCTGGCCCCCATCACGTACAGACGTACGCTCAGGGGCTCCAGCCAACCGGGCGCCTAGCGGTCACTCGCACAGCACCACGCTCGACCGGGAAAACCCCTCCCCTCTCCCTCCGGGAGAGGGGCCGGGGCGGACCGCGATCGGGAGAGGGAAACCTCAGGCAGCACCGATATCCGAATAATCACACCCGCAAACCGGGTGTGCACAAGCCAGGGCAATTCACCGCCCGGCCATGAACCACCGCTTTAGCGTGCGCCACCATCCACGCCAACCAGGAGAGGAACAATGCTCAGCTGGGACGAATTCGACAAAGAAGACCCCACCGAAGCCAAGGCAGCCCCCGCCGTTGCCCAGGCCGCCGCCAAGGCCATCGACAAGCTCGACAACGAAGCCGCCGGCTCCGTTGAAGAAGCCCGCGCCGTCTCGGCCGACGACTCCGACGCCGTCGCCCGCGCCAAGAAGGCCCTGGACGCCCTCGACATCCAGGAAGGCCTGGACGACCTCGAAGGCTCCGCCGCGCGCGTGCAGGTTGGCGACAAGCAGATGATCAACGCCCGCGCCGACCTCAACCAGCTCGTACCCTTCAAGTACGACTGGGCCTGGCAGAAGTATCTGGATGGTTGCGCCAACCACTGGATGCCGCAGGAAGTGAACATGAACGCCGACATTGCCCTGTGGAAGAGCAAGGACGGCCTCAGCGAAGACGAGCGCCGCATCGTGATGCGCAACCTCGGCTTCTTCTCCACCGCCGACTCCCTGGTTGCCAACAACCTGGTGCTGGCCGTGTACCGCCTGATCACCAACCCCGAATGCCGCCAGTACATCCTGCGCCAGGCCTTCGAAGAGGCGATCCACACCCACGCCTACCAGTACTGCATCGAGTCCCTGGGCATGGATGAAGGCGAGATCTTCAACATGTACCACGAGATCCCGAGCGTCGCGAAGAAAGCGTCCTGGGGCCTCAAGTACACCCGCTCGATCTCCGACCCCGAGTTCAAGACCGGCACCCCGGAGACCGACCGCCAGTTCCTGCGCAACCTGATCGCCTACTACTGCGTACTGGAAGGCATCTTCTTCTACTGCGGCTTCACCCAGATCCTCTCCATGGGCCGCCGCAACAAGATGACCGGCACCGCCGAGCAGTTCCAGTACATCCTGCGCGACGAATCCATGCACCTGAACTTCGGCATCGACGTGATCAACCAGATCAAGATCGAAAACCCGCACCTGTGGGATGCCCAGATGAAGGACGAAGCCACCCAGATGATCCTCCAGGGCACCCAACTGGAAATCGAATACGCACGCGACACCATGCCGCGCGGCGTACTGGGCATGAACGCGGCCATGATGGAGGACTACCTCAAGTTCATCGCCAACCGCCGCCTGACCCAGATCGGCCTGAAAGAGGAATACCCGGGCACCAGCAACCCGTTCCCGTGGATGTCCGAAATCATGGACCTGAAGAAAGAGAAGAACTTCTTCGAAACTCGCGTCATCGAGTACCAGACCGGCGGTGCGCTGAGCTGGGATTGAGTCCGGGTCAAGACATTAGGAAAATATAAACGCTTTACCTGAAATGGAAATTTGGGGCAGCAAAAGAAAGGTTATAGCCCCGCCAAGTGCGGGGCTTTTTTATTCTAAGACGACTATGTCCAAACAAAAAGTCAAACTACGAGATATTGTGAAAGACCAAGATCTCGTACGCAAAATAACAAAATCATTTTCTGACCTTCGCGCCGACTTTGATTTGAGCCTTGATGCTTCTGCAGAAAAAATAAATGAACTTTCCGAAACCCATGTAGACGTCAAGGACAACTTAAGCAAACTGATTTCCCACACAGGATCTTCCAGTGGGGTATTGCAAGGTCTCCGCGGGACTGGAAAAACTCACTTATTCCTTCTAGCACGCCACAAAGTCAACCAAAACATATTCGACCACGGCAATCTCACCATATATCTAAATGAATCGCCCCGGCTTTCCTAGACACTCTCCAAGCTCTGGAAATAACGCTTTTCAAACTCCACTGGCGATAGCTGCATAGCGCTGCTGTGCCGGCGTTTGGGGTTATAAAACATCTCGATGTAATCGAACACATCACTCCGGGCTTCTTCGCGGGTGCCGTAGGTTTTTCGTCGGATGCGTTCCCGCTTCAGCAACTGGAAAAAGCTTTCCGCCACCGCGTTGTCGTGGCAGTTACCGCGTCGACTCATGCTGCTGATCAGGTTGTTGGCCTTGAGGAAGCTCTGCCAGTCCGAGCTGCTGAACTGGCTGCCCTGGTCGGAGTGGATCATCACTTCCTGCTTGGGCTTGCGCCGCCACACCGCCATCAACAGGGCATCGATAGCCAGGTCGCTGCACATCCGTGGCTTCATCGACCAGCCGATCACCTGGCGTGAAAACAGATCCAGCACCACCGCCAAATACAGCCAGCCTTCATAGGTGCGGATGTAGGTGATGTCGGTGACCCAGACCTTGTTCGGTTCACTAACGTTGAATTGCCGCTCCAGGCGATTGGGCGAAGCCACCGTTGGCCGGCCGCCGTAATAGCCGGGGCGCCGCCGATAGCCGGTCTGTGAGCGCAGCCCTTCTCCTCGCATCAGGCGAGCCACGCGGTGCCGGCCACAGGACTCCCCCAGCTCACGCAGGTCGTCGTGAATCTTGCGATAGCCGTAGACCCCACCGCTTTCCAGCCAGGCATGTTTGATCAACCCGAGTAGGCGCTGATCTTCCTTGGCGCGTACGGATTTCGGCTCGGTCAGCCAGGCGTAGTAACCGCTGGGATGCACTTTCAGGGTCTGGCAGAGACGTCGAACCGGGTACTCCACCGACAGCTTGCTGATGAAGGCGTACTTCAGCCGGACTCCTTGGCAAAGTACGCGGCGGCCTTTTTTAGGATGTCTCGCTCTTCGGTCACTCGCTTGAGTTCGGCGCGCAGACGACGCAGTTCGGCCTGCTGATCGTCGTCTTGCTGCCGCTGCGCCTGGGGCTTGCCGTAGCGCTTGATCCAGGCATACAGGCTATGCACCGACATGCCTAACCGCGCTGCCACCTCGGCTACGGGGAGGCCGCGCTCGGTCACTTGTTTGACCGCTTCGATTTTGAATTCTTCGGGGTAACGCTGGTTGCTCATGGCACCTCCTAATGGGCCTCATTATGAGGCTTGGAGGTGTCTACGAAACTAGGGGCGATTCATCCTCCAAATATATAAGCTACCTAGACATAGAACACATCTCCACCACATTAAATAAAATAATTAAAACACTAAAAATAAAAACAATAACATTCTATATCGATGAATGGGAAAAACTTTACTACGAAAATGATGCACAAAAATTTCTTGCCAACTATATAAATAAAATAATTGATAATCCTATTTACTTCTGGATTGCATACGTACCCTATCGTGGAACACTACACCCCCTCTCTATCGGAAATGATCTTCAGCACCGAATAGACTTGGACGAATCGCTCATATATGAAAGCGACCAACAATCATGCATAAAGTATTTCCAAGACTTTATTGACAAACGCCTCCAGCACCACCTGCATAGGCCAGACATATCTAACTCAGTCCTTATCAACAACAAGAAGAACTTCGAGTTACTGATTATGGGGTCAATGGGGAACCCTCGAGATTTCGGTACAATTCTTGTCCACGCATGGAGTGAATTCGTAGCATACAGAAGTATGCCTCTTAAGCGTGGCGGGGCATTCCAATACGTCTCGGCCTCCATGATCAAAGATGCCATAAAGTCCGATGGAGAAAAGAAGCTACTCAATTTCAATTCGACCCCGCACGCAATGGCTGCCTGGAGAGATCTAGAAGACTTCGCAATAAGAAACAAAACGAGTCATGTCGCGGTGGAGGAAACACCTGAAAATCATTCAGCGCTGGCAGAAATAGATTTCTCCGAGCTAATTTATCAGCGACTACTTCACAAACGAATGGATCGAGTAAGCGCAAAAGAAAGCTCTATCAAAAACAAATTATCCATATATGCTCTGAGTTACTCTTGTACCTACGACCACCATCAAAGAGACAAGAAATTTCAGTTCATTACAAGGTACGAAGACATTCACAACAGAGTCAGAAGATACATTTATGACCCTTGCAAAATAATCAAACAACGCAAGCTTACGGAGGGTGAAATGTTCCCCTGCCGGACATGCGGATTCGAGATCACGCCCAAGATGAAGCATGCGTGGGAGAGAAACACTTGCCCGGGGTGTGGAAACGCAATCACACAACGAGAGGCAGAAGAGAGCGCAAGCTAATTACGCTTAGAACAGGATCAGGGTGAATGAATTTTCATTCACCCGCCTGAAAACAAAATCAAAAAAACACTCATCACCAGACATCACTCCCCCTCAGTGCGGTGATCAAAGTAGATGATTTCCCGCCTACCAATCAGCCAAATCCCACACTCCAACTGCCTTCCCTCTCCCCCGCTCCACCCATAACCTCTGTCCTCGGCGCCTAAGAAACGCTTACTCAAGCAGCGGACCAACCGCTCCCGAAAGCTCAGCGGCTTTTTTGTGCCTGCGGCATACTCGCGCCCGCACAAAACTCTGCTCTGTCGGGAGCGGGCTAATACAAGACCCGAAAGGGGAATACGTCCGGCCCTCTGCTTGGGGTTTCTTAGCTCCCGACTCCAACAGCCCTAAGAAAGCTGTTCAATCAAGCAGAGGTAAATGGATATGCCCGAGTTCCCCCAGTTCCACCCCGCCCCTCCCCCGGACGCCGAAGTCCTGATGCCCGCCCAGTTCATCCGCCACAAGCGCCAGCTGCGCGCCGTGCTGCTGGACGATGAAGCCTGGTTTGTCGCCAGCGACCTGGCGCGGCTGATCAACCACCCGCTTCAGCCCGAGCGAGTGCAGCGCAATCTGGACGAAGACCAGCTGCAACGCGCCTGGCTGCGCAACAGCCATGGGGACTATGAGGAAGACCTGCTGATCAGCGAGTCCGGCGTGTACGCCGTGCTGATTCTCTACTACCACCCGGAAAACCGCTGCATCCGCCAATGGCTCACCCAGCAGGTGGTGCCGCGCCTGCGCCACGAAGCGCGCATCGGCGGCCAGTTGCCCTACCGCGCCCTGATGCAGTGGCTGGACCGGGAGCTGGAGGTGCTGCATTGGCGCGGAAATACCTGGCTGCAGTTACGCGATTGCCCGCGACTGCTGCACACGCCGCCCCAGGTGATCGGCTGACCCACGTCGGTTGAGCCTGCGGGACCCATCGCAGAGATGTCGACGGGTTTCGCAGGCCAGCTCGCGCAATTTCGCGGCTTGCCCCACTCAACCAAAGCCCCGCGCCAGCACGATATCGAACAGCCCACGGCGCAGCTCGCCGTCCTGTTCCAGCTCGATGATGTTGGTGGTCCGCTCGTGGGCCCAGGGGTCACCGGCGATGAAGGGGTCGCCCTTGAAGTAGAGCTGCAGGGTAACGGGCACATGGAGCGACTCCATGACCCGGAAATGGATATGCGCGGGGCGCATCAACCCGCCGTACTTCTCCAGCCCCGGCAGGTTCGGCGGCACGGGGTAGCGGCCGGGCATGACGGTCTCGATGCGGTACTTGCCCTGCGCATCGGTGTAGAGCATGCCCCGCAGGTGGAAGTTGCCCTTGTCGGTGTAGTTGCCGGGGGTTTCGGTGTCATAGAGGCCGGCACCGTTGGCCTGCCAGATTTCCACCAGCGCATTGGGGATGGGCGTGCGGCAGTCCGAACTGAACACGGTGCCGCTCACCAGCAGGCGCTCCCCCGGCTCCTCCGGCCCGGCCAGGCGTGACTGGAAAGGTGCACCGAAACGGTAGTAAGGGCCGAGGATGTCGCCCTGGGTCACGGCGCAGCCTGGCTGCGCGAAGGTGGGCCCGGCGAGCAGCCCACCGCCCAGCAGGACCATGCCGCTCCCCAGGAAATGACGCCGCGAGATGCCTGCCCTTGGCTGCTTGTCCACGCCCGCCTCCTCCCGGAACCAGCCCGGTAGTCATTGACGATGACACGCCAGACTTCCCGCCGCGAGGGAACACGGCGAGGCGTGTTCCGCTGAAGTCTAGCCAGTGGCCAGTACCCCGCCAGGGCGTACGGACGAGCGCGAAACCTATAGCGTGATGCTGCTGGCCGGGTAGAACAGCACGTTGAGCACGAAGAGGATCATCCAGAAGCCGATTTCCAGGGTTTCGGTAATCGGCTGGATGCGCTTGATGGCGCCGTAGACATGCACGACGAACATCAGGGCGAACACCAGGAACAGCAGATCGAAGGCGTAGCTGAAGCCAGTGCCGGTGACTACCGAGCGCAACATGGCAATTTCGATAACGAGAATGAAAGCACCCAGGCAGCGGCCGAAGTAGATGGCCAGGTGGTCATGCTCCGGGATGGTCCAGCGCATGAGCCGTGCCCAGCTGAGCGGAGCGATGAAGATGGGCAGGGCAAAGAATAGAGTGGTCAGTACCATCAGGGTGGCGATGTATTCCCGGCTGTATTGCGCGTAGTAACCCAGCATCACTGAACTCCTTTTCCATTGACGCAGCGAAATACGCCGAGTCGTTATTGTTGTTTTTGGTTTTTTCTGGCGGTAAAGATTCGCGAGTTAGCTGCAAGTTCGTCAAGAAAACAAATAGAACCCGCTACCAAAGAAGGCAGTTAACACCATCGCACTAGCACTAAGGTATTAGCACTCAATACCCTCTAAACGAACACGACAGCACTCAACAACGGCAAATTCGCCCCTAACCACACCATGCACGCAAAAACCACTACCGCCCAAGCTCGCCACCAAAAAACATATATCAAAAAAACATAACAACCAAAAACAACTACTCCAGTAAAAACTAACAACCCATCCACCTATAGCGAAAAATCCCAGAAATCACCGAGAAAATTCCTATTCCAGAACAGAGACAAACCAGCACATTGAGCATCAGAACTCCACTACGTACTTTCACTAATCACGAAAGAACCACGCAGGTCTTCCATTTTGTAATGAGATGGGACTGGCCGTAGCCAAGCAGATAGCCAAATCGCTGGCAGGGGAAAATGACAATGAATAAGGAAATACTGGGCGTTATTTCGCTACTGGTTACGCTTGTGCAGTACACCCCCTACTGTCGGTCGATCTACCGCAAGCAGCTCCGACCACACGTTTTTTCATACCTCATCTGGGGTGTAAGCGCCGGTATCGTCGCAGTTGCACAATGGTCGGCCGATGCCGGCCCGGGAGCCTGGGCAATGGCGCTAGTCGCGTTGCTTTGCTTTCTCGTTGTCGGACTTTCCTATCGAACCGGGACCCGCTACATCTCCAAGGGCGATTGGATTGCGTTCATCGCGGCGATGCTCGCTATTCCAATATGGGTGCTGACCGACAGCCCGCTGGCTGCCGTAGTCGTGGTCACGCTGATCGACATCGCTGCGTTCTACATGACGCTGAGAAAAGCGATAGTTGCACCTAACGAGGAAAGCATCAGGTTCTATGTGTTGGCCACGCTTCAGTACGTGTTGTCCATACTGGCCATCGAGTCATACAACCCGACGACGTTGCTCAATCCTCTGGTGCTCACCCTGACATCCTCGCTGTTGATCGGCATCATGGCCTGGCTCCGACTCCGCTCTGCCCCTTGCCATTGAGCAAGTGCCTGGATTGGGGAAGGAAAGCGACCGCCCTCCCCCAATCCAATGAGCCCTCCAACTTTTCACAGTCCGCCATCAGTGCTCAATCCAAACGCCTGTTCGTTGGGTTCCGTACCTCTGCGAGACGCGGCCCGACCTACTGATGCTTCACTGCCAGGGTCAGGCCTGTGCGCTGTCCAGGCCCATCTGCCAGAACTCCGCTTCCAGGCGCGAGGCCTTGGCGAACACGGCCACCAGCTCGTCGAAACGCTGCTCGGTCATGCTGCGCGCCGCCAATTCATCGAGGTGCTTGCGCGCCGCTGCAGCCACGCCTTGGTACACCTCACCTGCGTACTCGCCAATCCACTCGCGGTAGGGATGATCGGCCAGCGCCGCAATGCCATTGGGCGTCAGGTTATTGCCGATCTCGGCATAGCCGATCACGCAGGGCGCCAGGGCCACATGAAGTTCCAGTAGGTCGCCGGCGGCGCCGCAGTCCAGCACGTAGCGGGTATAGGCCACGGTGGCCTGGTGCTCCGGCGCCGATTCGATGTCTTCCTGCGAGAGGCCCCAGCGAGCGCACAAGCGCACATGCAGGTCGGTCTCGTCGAGAATCGCCGCCAGCCCCGCCTGGGCCGCGCGGATGTCCGCCGGGGTGCGGCTCTTGTAGGCGGCCAGCGCCCAGGCCCGGGCGAACTGGATCAGGAACAGGTAGTCCTGCACCAGATAGGTCTGGAACGCAGACTGCGGCAATGTCCCTGCGCCCATCTGGCGAACGAAGGCATGGTCCACATAGCTGTTCCAGTCGTCTGTCGCAGCGGCTTTCAATCGGTCGAAGATATCCATGGTTCAACGCTCCATTGCATAAACGGCGTCAAGGTACCCGAGTTCGAGTGCGAGGGGTGCAATTGGGGGGCTGGCGAGCCACCACACCGACCGCATGGGTTTCGCTGCGCTCTACCCATCCTACGAATAGTCCGTTGGCTGCCTCGTAGGATGGGTCGGGCGGCGCTCCGCAGAGCCTGCGAAACCCATCAAGTCCGAGCGTGGAATACGAGCGTCAGCCAGCCACTTCCTGCTCCAGCCACTCGAGGAACTCCGCAAAGCCGCGGGAGCGCTTCACGCGTTTGGGGTAGACCAGGGTGTAGCGCGCGCCGGTGGTGATGTTGCCGGGGTGGACGCGGGTCAGTTGCTGGCGGTGCAGTTCATCGCGGGTGATGACGGGGTCGACCAGGGCGATGCCCTGGCCGCAGGTGGTGGCGACGATGGCCGATTCCAGGGTATCGAAGGTCAGGTGGCCGTTATTGGACCCTGTCGAGCCCGGGTACAGCTCGTCCCAGCGGCGCCAGTCCAGGCGATCCATGCTGCCGTCGACCAAGCGCCCGGTCTTGAGCACTTCTTCCGTGGTGGTGCCAGCGAGCAAGGCCGGCGCGCACACCGGGATCAGCTCCTCCTCCCACAGCTCCAGCGCTTCGAAGTCGGGCCAGGTGGCGGTGCCGTAGGTGATCATCGCGTCGATCGATTCGAAGGCGAAGTCGGGAAAGCTCTGATAGGCCGTGTCGACGCTGACGGTGACGTCCGGATTCAGGCGATAGAAGTCGCTCAGCCGTGGAATCAGCCAGCGCGTCGCCATGGTCGGGTGCGCCCGCAGGCTCACGCTTCGCCCCGCCGTGGCGAGCATGTGCGAGGCATCCGAGAGCAGGCCGATGACCTGCTCGGCAACCGGCACCAGCGACGTGCCGGCGGCGGTCAGCACGATCTTGCGTGTGTGCCGCTCGAACAGGCGGCTGTCCAGGCTTCTCTCCAGCTGCGCCACCTGGCGGCTAACGGCGCTCTGGCTGAGGTGGAGCTGCTCGCCGGCCTTGCCGAAGTTGCCGGTCTTGGCCACGGTCAGGAACGCCTGCAGAAGCTCGATGGATGGCAGCTGGCGACTCATCGTTCTATGCGTTCCTCACATGGGATAAATGCCGATACGTCACTTATCTTTCGGCCGTCCGGGGCACATTCTTGGGCCAGACGCCGGCGCGCGACGACGCGCCGCCCACAATCTACCGGTGCCCCTCATGAACAGTCCAGAAGCGGCATTTGCCGCCCTCTCGATCCCTCGCGACGACCGCCTGCCCGATGAAGTGGATGTCGCCATCATCGGCGGTGGGCTGATGGGCTGTGCCTGTGCCTACTACCTCGGCAAGGCGGGCGCCAAGGTGCTGCTCCTCGAGAAAAGCCTGTTGGCGGGCCAGCAGTCGTCACGGGCCTGGGGCTTCGTGCGCCAGCAATCGCGCGACGAAGCCGAAGTGCCCCTGATGCAAGCCAGCATCGGCATCTGGCGCGAGCTGGAACGCGAACTCCAGGCAGACCTCGGCTGGCGCAACGACGGCTGCCTGTTCGTTGCCGGCAACGAGGCCGAGCGGGCGGGCTACGAGTCCTGGCTGTCGGTTGCCCGGAGCTTTTCAGTCGATACGGTGATGCTTTCGCCGCGCGAGGTGGAGCGCAAGCTGCCGGGCTATGCAGTCCCGCAACTGGGCGGCCTGTTCACCGCCAGCGACGGACAGGCCGAGCCCACACAGGTGGCGCGCGCCTTCGCGATGCGCGCCCGGGAACTCGGCGTGCGCATCGTCGAGCACTGCGGCGCCAGGGGCATCGACGTCGCCGCCGGGCAGGTGGTGGGCGTTGAAACCGAACGGGGCTACGTGAAGGCGAAAGCCGTGGTCTGCGCTGCCGGCATCACCACCTTCCGCCTGCTGCGCCTGCTCGGTATCTCCCTGCCGCAACAACTGGTCAGGGGCACCGTGGCCAGGACCACGCCGGGCCCCGCCCTGAGCGGCATCTCCACCATCGCCAACGGCGTGGGCTTCCGCCAGCGCGTCGACGGCAGCTTCAACATTGCCGACGACGCCCATGTGGACGTGGACATGACGCTCGGCCACCTGCGCGCCCTGCACTGGTACGCGCCCTCGCTCTGGGCGCACCGCAAGTCGTTCCGCTTCAACCTGAACGGCGCCTGCCTGACGGATCTGCGGCAGCGCATGCCGTGGTCGGAAGCTTCAAAGCTCGGCCCCGGTATCCACCAGCGCGAGCCCTTTACCCCACCCAATGGCAAAGGCCTGCGAACGGCGCTGCGCGCGCTCAAGGACGCCTTCCCCTACCAGGCGAACACGCAGATCGTCGAGCAATGGGCGGGCGGTATCGATGTCTTGCCGGACGGCATTCCGGTCATCGACGCGCAGACGTCGCCGCGCGGCCTGGCCGTGGCAACCGGCTTCTGCGGCCACGGCTTCGCCATGGGCCCGATCGTGGGCAAGACACTGGCCGACTGGATCCACACCGGCGATCCGGGGCTGGACATGCGCCAACTACGCCTGTCGCGCTTTGCCGAGGGCGACGTCAAGCCGCCCTCCTCGCTGTTCTAGGTGATACCCACGCCTCATTTCGCACACCCACGGCATCAGGGAGGGAATACGGTGACACGACATCCCGAGCAAGCGCTCTACTACGACCCCGCATCGGTAGCTGGCAAGGCGCCGCCGATCAGGGACGAGACCGATATCCTCATCGTCGGCGCGGGCCCGGCGGGGCTCGCCGCCGCCCTGACCGCCGCCGGACATGGCCTGAACGTCACCCTGGTGGACGAGAACCCGGTCCCCCTGGAAACCATGGGGGAAGAGGTCCCGCTGCATTTCGGTGGACGGATGGGCGCGGCGGTGAGCAACCGTAACAGCGTGCTCAACACCCTGCTCGAGGCCCGCCCGGAGATCGCCGAGGCGCTGGAAGCCGGTGTCGACGTCAGGCTCGGGACCGCCGTCTGGGGGCTGTTCCCGCAACAACCCACACGGGCCTGGATAGCGGGCGCCGTCGCAGGCCTGGCCGATGACGAAAACGCCTATCTGCTGCGCTTTCGCCAGGTGATTGTCGCCGCCGGACGACGGGACATGGGCCTGGCCTTCGACGGCTGGCAGCGTCCCGGCGTCATGGGCATCAGCGCCGCCCACCGGCTGGCCACGGTCTATGGCGCGCTGGAGTCGCGCATCGCCGTGGTGCTGGGCAGCGACACCCACGCCCTGGCAACCGCCCATGCCCTCAGCGGCAAGGGTGTACGGATCGCCGCGATCGTCGAGCAGGCCGCCGAGGTGAGCGGCGATGCAGCCTTGCTCGGCCTGCTGGTGGAACAGGGCGCCCAGGTGCTGACCGGGCATGTGATTGCCGAGGCCGGCGGCGATGCCTTGGGCGTCAAGCGGGTCAGCGTGGTGGCGGTCGATTCGGCGGGCCACCGCGTCGACGGCGCCCAACGCGAAATCGAGTGCGACAGCGTGCTGCTCGGCGTGGCCGCCATACCCGCCATCGAGCTGGTGGAGTCGGCGGGGTGCAGCACCTCGTTCAAGGCCGAGCGCGGTGGCCACGTCGCCGACACGGACGCCGCGCTGCGCACCTCGTTGCCGTACGTCCTGGTGGCCGGCGACTGCGCCGGTGCCTGGTCGTCGAAAAGCCTCGACGAGGACATCGCCCGGCGCGAAGGCCGGATCGCCGCGCAGACCGCCCTGGCCGCACTGGGTGTCGAGATCGAGCAGGATGAAGAAGCAGTGCTGCCCGACCTGCCGGCCGGCGATATCGCCGCCCGCCGCGCGGACTGGGTGCGGGCCTCGGCGCTGCATGCGCAGAACGAACCGTACATCTGCCTCTGCGAAGAGGTGACCGCCCGCGAAATCATCGGTCAGCAACCGCCCCGCTACCTCGGGTGGCCCCCTGCCGTCGCGATTCCGGGCAGCTACAAGGACTCGCCCAATCCGGACGTGACCAAGCGCCTCACCCGCGCCTGCATGGGGCCCTGCCAAGGACGCCGTTGCCGTGAACAGGTGGCCGGGCTGCTCAGCCTCGACTCGGGGGTGAGCGTCGCCGAGATCGCCCTGGCGTCGTTCCGCCCGCCCGTCCGCCCACTGTCGCTGCGCCAGGCCGGGCAGATCGAGGAGGTGCCGCAGATGCAAGACCGATGGGATGCGTGGTTCGACATGCCGTCGCAGTGGACGCCGTTCTGGCTCTGCGCCGGGCAGCAGACCACGGCCAGGCGCCCACAGGAAACGCCCGGGCAACCCCACTCACTGCATGACAACGAGGGCTGAGACGATGCACAGACTTGCGAATTCGCCCAAGGGTGCGTCCGTCGTAATCGTGGGTGGAGGCGTGACCGGGCTGAGCGCCGCCTGGTGGCTGGCACGGGACGGGGTCGATGTGCTCGTCCTCGAGGCGGGCCTGATCGGCTGGGGTGCCTCCGGGCGCAACGGCGGCGGTTGCTCGCACCATCACAGCCCGCTGTTCCTCGAGGAACAACGGCTCTGGCCGATGCTGGACGAACTGCTGGAGTATCCGACCGAGTATCGCCCGGACCGGATCAGCATCGCCCTCAACGAGCACCAGCTTTCCCTGGACCTGAAGGTCGTCGACGAAATCGCCTTCCACGGGATGCGCGCCGACCGCCTGGACCCGCAACAGGTCCGCGATCTCGTCCCCTTTGCCGGCGATAACGTGCTGGCCGGCTACTACTACCACCTCGGCGGCCACGCCAACCCACACCGCACGCTACAGGCCTATGCCTGGGCGCTGCAGAATCTCGGCGGCCGCGTTGTCGAGCACTGCCCGGTCACCGGTTTCGCTCGCCAAGGCGGCCGCGTGACCGGCGTGCACACTTCCCATGGCCTGATCGCCTGCGACCAGTTGGTGATCGCCGCCGGCCCGCACACCGGCGAGCTGGCGGCCCAGCTCGGGGTGGAGATTCCCCTGGTCACCGCACGCGCCGAAATGATCGTCACCGAGCCTCTGCCGTTGATCGAGGTGGGCGGTGTGGATGGCAATGGCCTGTATGGCCGGCAAACCCTGCGGGGCAACCTGGCCTATGGCGGCGGCCCCCACGAATGGGTCGAGCTGGCCGACCTGCACGGCACCCGACCGCAGTCGACGCCTCTGCAATGCAACATCGCCAAACGGCTCGCCGAGCTCTTCCCGAAAATCGCGCACAAACGCATGATTCGCAGCTGGGCGGGGTTCATCGAAAACACCCCGGACGGCCGCCCGGTCATCGACCGTCCCGCCGCACTGGAGAACCTCACCGTGGCCACAATGTCCGGCGTCGGCTTCGGCCTCTCGCCGGCCAGCGGCCACGCCATTCGCGATCTCGTCGTCGATGGGCAGTGCAGTTTCGCCGACCTTTCCACCCTTTCCCTCTCGCGTTTCGCCGCCCTCGAGTCGGACTGGCAGAGGATCCAGGGCTGGCTGTCGTTGCCCGTCCCCGCAGCCTGAAACAACCTCGTTGAACAGTTGCACATAACCGAAGCCTGTCGCCTTCCTCCCGAAAGAGGTACTCGCCATGAAACGAATGCTCCGTACTCTGACCTTGTTCGCCGCTATCGGTATGACCTTGAGTTCTGTTTCGGCTTCAGCGGAGGAAACGCTGAGCTTCGGTGTGGCCGCGGAGCCTTATCCGCCCTTTCTGCTGAAGACTCCCTCCGGGCAGTTCGCCGGGTTCGAACCCGACCTGATCCGCGCGCTCTGCGAACAGATGAAGGCCAAGTGCGAAATCAAGGAAGTGGCCTGGGACGGCATCATTCCCGCCCTGCTGGCGAAGAAGTTCGACGTGATCTTCAACTCGATGGGGATCAGCCCGGAACGCCAGAAAGTCATCGCCTACTCCCGTCCGTACTACGAAACCACCGGGGTGTTCGTGGCCCCGAAGGACACGCAACTGACGCTGACCCCCGAGGGGCTGGCGGGCAAGGCCATCGGCGTGCAGGTGTCGACCACCAACGCCGAGTTCATCCAGGCCACCTACGGCAAGACCTCGGACATCCGCCTCTACAACACCCAGGATGACTGCACCGCCGACCTGGTATCCGGCCGTATCGACGCCATGTTCCTCGACAACCTCGGCAACATCGACTTTCTGAAATCCGACCTCGGCGCGATGTTCGAGGAGAAAGGCACCGGCAGCGTCAGGATGGACCCGCTGAAGTACGGCCTGGGGGTTGCGGCGGGCCTGCGCAAGGACGACACCGCGCTCAAGGCGCGCATCGACCTGGCCCTTACGCAGCTGTACGAATCGGGCAAGTACACGCAACTGTCGAAGCAGTACTTCGATACCGATATCTGGCCTAAGTGAGGGCGGCATAGAAACCCGCCAAAGCCGGGCAAGGGAGGCGTGAGCGATTCGCTCGCGCCCCTGCGGCAGCCCGTCCGCCGCCCGATTCGCCCGCTCATGCCATCCCCCGGGTTTGGGGAAAATCTCCCATCTACCCTCAGTTCATTGCCCAGCCCCGTGGAGCGATGCGATGAACACCGACGACAAGCCGAACCTCGAACTCAGCCTGGAACCCTTGCAGCCCTCCACCGGCTCGCCTACTTCCCGGGGCAAGGCAGTATTCAAGATCGACACCCGTAGCGGTGGCGACCGGCGCAAGAACGACGATCGCCGTCAGACCATCCGCTTCGAGCAGGACCGCCGGCAGAGCGCCAGGCGCGGCAAGAGCAGCGACCCGTGGGACCAGAGCATCGATTTCTGACCACGCGCACGTGAAGCGGCGCACAGGAGCCGGCGTTCGCTGATATCGATTGAGACCCGCGGCGGTCCAACACGCGGCTCTACCCTGGACCTGGAAGGTTGCCGGAGGGCCCGCGTGCCCTCCCCCTGCCCATCGGGCAGTTCCTCCCGACCTTGGTGCAATGCACCAATAGGCATCACTCCCCCGCCACACCTACCTCCCTCGGACGCTCCGGGGACGGCGCTTCATTGGCCGGCCTGAACGATCTGCATCGAACTCCGTACGTTCGGCACCCACGCGGAGGGGGCGGATGGCGAGACTCTCTCCATGCAGACGCACAACGCGTCGGCCCAACGGGAGACGACTCATCGACAGCACGAACTGGATGGACTGACGGCCCCTGGCGTGAGGGGCGCGCAGCGACGACCCGGTCGTCATCACGCAGATCGCATACAGCCTGACCACCGTCCCATCGCCGGGACGCCCCTTTGCCAGAACACGGGAAGCACAACGATGAACACCACGACTCTTACCCAGCAACACCGCACCGCCGCCGCCAATCCGTCCCTCGGGACCCTGACCACCGCCGTGGGCATCTACGGCGCCTACTTCGCCCTCGCCGCCATCTACTTCTGGTTTGGCGGCATGAAGTTCACCCAGTACGAAGCCGAAGGGCTGGTGCCACTGGTGAGCAACAGCCCGCTGTTGGGCTGGGTCTACGAGCTGTTCAGCGTGCGGACCTTCTCCAGCATGCTGGGCGTCCTGGAGGTCTCCATCGGCCTGCTGATCGCCGGGAGACTGCTGTCGCCGAAGCTGTCGCTGGTGGGGGGTGCGCTGTCCGCCGGGCTGTTCGTCACCACGCTGAGCTTCATGTTCTCCACCCCCGGGGTGATCGAGCCCAGCCTCGGTTTCCCGGCCATCAGCGTGGCGCCCGGCCAGTTCCTGCTGAAAGACCTGGGCCTGCTCGCCCTCTCCATCTTCGTTGCCGGCCATTCCCTGACCCGCCTGGAAACCCGCTGAACCGCCGCGCCGAACAGGGCCTGGACGCGCCGCCGCGTTCAGGCTCTTTGCGCTATCCGTCCCTCGGCATCCTCACGGGCTTTCAACCACTCCCGGGGGCTGCTGCCGGTCTTGCGGCGGAACGCCCGGGCCAGCGCCGACGGGCTTTCGTAGCCCACCTCATCGGCGATCAGCGCAATCGGCCGCCCCTCACGCAAACGCTTCTGCGCCAGGCTGATGCGCCAGCTCAGCAGGTACTCCGCCGGCGTCTGGCCGACGACAGCGCGGAAATGCTCGGCATAGGCGGTGCGCGACATGTTCGACTCAGCCGCCAACTCCGCCACCGACCAGGCCCGCTGGGGCATCTCGTGCATGCGCACCAGCGAGCGCGCCAGGCGCGGGTCGGCCAGCCCGGCCATAATTCCGGTGCTCAGCTTCCGCTCATCGAGCAGATACCGCAGCAGCAGGATGACCAGCACCTCGAACAACCGATCGAGCAGCGCCTCCCGGCCGCAGTGCCCGTCCGCCGCCTCGCTGAACATCAATCTCAGGGTATCGGCCAGCAGCGGCAGCTCGTCGAGGGGCAGTACCAGCAGGTCGGGCAGCGAGGCGGACACCGGGTTGTCGGCGCCACCATCGAAGGCCATGGAGGCACACAGCAGCCGGGCGCCTTCGGGCTCCACGGGAATGAGCTGGTGCCAGGTCGGTCGGGACAGGAAGATCAGGCTGGGCCGGGTGAGCAACTGGTTGGCGCCGCGGAGACCTCGCAGGCCGAGGCTGCCCGACTGCAGCAAATGGATATGGCCGCGCTGGTCGGTGCCATCGTAGGTGGCCGTGCCGCACAGCTTGCCGCTGTGGAACAGCCTGGAGCGGACGCCGAATTGCGACAGCAGGGTAGACAGGCGGTCCATAGGGCACCCCCATAGCCGGCCAGGGAGAAGCGGAATGATAGCACCGGCCCCCTCCCAGCCCGGCCGCCGCTGCGGACGTTGCCGGGGCTGGAGTGAACTGCTAAAACCGGGATGGACATTTGAAAAGCCGATACCACCATGAGTGAAAGTGATAAATCGAATAGCCGCCTGTTCGACCTCGACCTGCTGCGGGCCATCGTCACGGTGGCCGACTGCGGCAGCTTCACCACCGCCGCCACGCGCCTGCATTCCACCCAGTCCACCATCAGCCAGAAGATCCGCCGCCTGGAGGAACTGGCCGGGCACCGCCTGCTGGAACGCGGCAACCGCGACGTGCTGCCCACCGACGCCGGCAATACCCTGCTGGGCTACGCGCGTCGCCTGTTGGCCCTGAACGATGAACTGGTGGAGGCGCTGTCCGGCGCCACCGTGGCCCTGACCGTGCGCATCGGCGTGCCGGATGACTTCGCCAGCGGCCGCACCACCCAGCAACTGGCGGCGTTCAACCGGCGTTACCCGCAGGTGAAGCTGGAGGTCACCAGTGGCCTCAGCCGCGACCTGTCCGCCAGCTACGACCGTGGCGAACTCGACCTGGTGCTGCTCAAGCAACGCCAGAACAGCCGCGAGGCAGTGGCCTGCTGGCCGGAGAAGACCCGCTGGGTGGACAGCGCCAGCAACCCCTGCATCGACCTCGACCCGCTGCCCATCGTGACCTTCCCGCCGCGCGGGGTGTACCGCGACGAACTGATCGCCGCCCTGGAATCCATGGGCCGGCGCTGGCACATCAGCTTCACCAGTTCGAGCCTCAGCGGCATTCAGTCGGCCATCGCCGATGGCATGGGGATAGGCCTGCTGCCGATGCGGGCGGTGACGGCGGGCCACGCCGTGGTGCCAAAATCCGTCGGGCTGCCCTCGGTGGATATGTTCGAGGTGGCGCTGCTGCACCGCCCGGCGGCGGACCCGATGATCAAGGACCTGGCCCAGGTGTTGTCGAAGGTGCTGGCCCAGGATACCCGTGGCTGAGAGGCCTGCTTTTTTCATTCACAAATCAAATGTGGCGGATTCCAACATTTAATTTGTGCATGCACCAGACGCTGGATATCGTGGCCTTCAGCGACCGGTTCGCGCCCTACCCCTGGCGCACCGCTCCGCCCGCTTTGTACGCCCCCGCGCCACTGGCGCGCGGGGCGGCAAGACAACAATGAGGAAAGACCCCATGTCCAAATCCAGCTACTACGCGCCGCACGGCGGGCACCCGGCACAGACCGAGCTGCTCACCGACCGCGCCATGTTCACCGAAGCCTATGCCGTGATCCCCAAGGGCGTGATGCGTGACATCGTCACCAGCCACCTGCCCTTCTGGGACAACATGCGCATGTGGGTCATCGCCCGCCCGCTGTCCGGCTTCGCCGAGACCTTCTCCCAGTACATCGTCGAGCTCGCCCCCAACGGCGGCAGCGACAAGCCGGAACAGGACGTCAACGCCGAGGCGGTGTTGTTCGTGGTGGAAGGCGAGCTGACCCTGACCCTGCAAGGCCAGGTCCACAACATGCAACCGGGCGGCTATGCCTTCATCCCGCCGGGCGCCGACTACAAGGTGCGCAACACCTCCGGCCAGCACACCCGCTTCCACTGGATTCGCAAGCACTACCAGCGCGTCGACGGCGTACCGCTGCCCGAAGCCTTCGTCACCAACGAGCAGGACATCGAGCCCCGCGTGATGCCGGACACCGAAGGCCGCTGGAGCACCACCCGCTTCGTCGACATGGCCGACATGCGTCATGACATGCACGTCAACATCGTCAACTTCGAGCCGGGCGGCGTGATCCCCTTCGCCGAAACCCACGTGATGGAGCACGGCCTGTACGTGCTGGAAGGCAAGGCCGTCTACCGCCTGAACCAGGACTGGGTAGAGGTTGAAGCCGGCGACTTCATGTGGCTGCGCGCCTTCTGCCCGCAGGCCTGCTACTCCGGTGGCCCCGGTCGCTTCCGCTACCTGCTGTACAAGGATGTGAACCGCCACATGCGCCTGACCCTGAACCAGCCGCATTGATTCACCCAGACGGGAGCCCAAGGGCTCCCGTCGTCGTTTCCGCTTCCGCGCCGTTCAGGCGCAGCCCAGCCCCGTAGCCGCCCAGGCCGCAACGAACAACCCCGCACCGAACACCAGGTGGGTCACCAGGCTCCTGAGCCGCGCCTTGCCCGGCTGCGGCGTGCGCGAAGCCGCCAGGCCCATGCCGAACGCCGGCTGCATCAGCAGCAGGGGCGCCGCCACCGTGGCCGCACCGAACAGCATGGCCGGCAACAGGCTCGGCCGGCACAACCAGCCCTGCCCCGCCAGCGCCACCAGCAACGCCGCGAACACCACGCCGGTGGCGTAGTGGAAGGCCCAGCCGAGGACGCGTTCGCCCGCGATGGGCGCCGCCCTACCTATGGCCTCATGGCTGAAGCGCCCACGGCCCATATGCCCGAGCCAGCGCCCCACCAGGGCGTAGTCCAGTGACGGGACGCCGAACAAGCGCCGGCGCAACCAGGCCCAGATATCGGTGGCCAGGGTGGCGCCGACGCCGACCAGGATCACGCGGAAGATCATCTCGCCAAGCATGCTTTGCTCCTCGTACAGTGTGTTGAATGCCGCTGTACATGAGGCTGCCAGTTCAAGTCGACTTGAGGTCAAGCATGAAAGAGATGGATATCGGCCAGGTGGCGCGCTGGTCCGGGTTGCCGGCTTCGACCCTGCGCTATTACGAGGAGAAGGGGCTGATCCGCTCCATCGGCCGCAATGGCCTGAAGCGGGTGTTCAACGCCTCGGTGGTCGAACGCCTGTCGCTGATCGCCCTGGGCCGCACGGCGGGCTTTTCCCTGGATGCCATCGCCGAGATGCTCAATGCCGGCGCCGAACCCAGCATCGACCGCGACCGCCTGCGGGACCAGGCCGACCAACTGGACCGCACCATCAGGCGGCTCTCGGCCATCCGCGACGGGCTGCGCCACGCCGCCGAGTGCGGCGCGCCCAATCACCTGCAATGCCCGTCGTTCCAGCGCCTGATGAAGATCGCCGCGCGCAGTGTGGCCAAGGCGCACCAAGCCCCTCCGGGACGGAGCTAGGTTCTGTACCACAAGTGCCTGCGCTCGGTGATGCTGCGTTGAAATCGGCCTCGTGCGCGAGTCCGATCAGAATGCTCATTTACAACACGTAAACTGCGCTTCTTCGGCCGATTGATTCGCTGGCGCTCTCCCTTCGGGCCAGCCTTCGGCTGTTACTCCCGATGGTCGTTGCGCCTTGCCTGACCTTCGCTCGACGACTTTTCGTACAAGACCTAGGACTGGAATCGGCCAGGGGCGTGCTGCAAACGGCCTACCCATCCAGAAAGGGCCACAACCGCTCCACCACGTGCCGATCCAGGCAGACCACCACCTTGGCATTGCGCGCAAGGCACAGCCTTTCATCGGTTGTCGTCAGTACGAAGGCGTCCCTGCCATCCACCAGAAACCAGCCCGCCCTGATGCCGAACATGGCCACGCCATTGATCCGCAGGCCCGGCACCGGGCTCTGGCGCTCCTCGACAACCCGCAGCCCGGCGCTGGGCCAGGAGGCGCTGTAGAAGCCCGAGCGAACCTGCAGCACGCCTCTATCGAGAGAGACCCGGCCACTCACGCCCTGGAACACGACAAATGCCTGGAGAACCCCATAAATCGCCGCACTGAGCAGCAACATTTGCGGGCTCAGGGTCTTGCTGGACAACCATTCGCTCATGACCAGCACGACGCCTGGCAGCACCGCCACCAGCAAGCTGCTGATCAGCAGCGAGCGGACACTCATCACCACTGATATCGGCTCCATACATCCACCCCCTTCCTGAAGTCCGAACTGGACCCTAGCAGCCGTGGGTTCAGCACAAAGGCACGCGGACTGGATGGCGCTTGTACGAAACGTCGATTAGCAATTGGCGCAATGATCTGGTGCGGTGTCTTTCTGTCCGAAGGAGCCTTCGGAACGCCATCGGCAAGGCCAGGACTCTCCCAGCACTAGCCGTTGCGCCAGCGTTGACTAGACCGCCTGGACGATCCGCTCGCGCAGCCATTGGTGCGCCGGATCGCGGTGGGAGCGCTCGTGCCAGAGCATGGCCATCTCATAGCCCGGTAGCGCCACTGGCGACTCGACCACCCGCAGGCCGGCGCAGCCCCGTACCAGCCGCTCGGGCAACATGGCCACCAGGTCGCTGCTCTCCAGCACCGAGCGCAGGAAGAGGAAGTGCGGCACCGACAGCACCACTCGCCGTTCCAGCCCCCGCTCTCCGAGGATCTCGTCGGTGATCCCGTGGAAGCCGCCACCATCGGGCGACACGATCACGTGCTCCAGCGCGCAGAACCGCTTCAGGGTCGGACGTCGCTGCAAGGCCGGATGGCCCACGCGGCCGGCCAGCACATAGCGCTCGGCGAACAGGGTGCGACGCCGCAGGTTGGGCGGCGAGCCCTCGACGGTATGGAAGGCCAGGTCGATCTCCCCCTGTTCCGCCTGCCGGGCGATCCGCGCCGGCACCATCTCCACCACGGCCAGGCGGGTGCCGGGCGCCTGGGCGCGCAGCCCGGCCATGGCCGGCAGCAGGATGGACGTCTCGCCATAGTCGGTGGCCGCTATGCGCCAGGTCTGCCGCGCCTCGGCGGGGTCGAAGGGGCTGGCCGGGGCCACCGCCCGCTCCAGCACCGCCAGGGCTTCGCGCAGGGGCTCGCGCAAGGCCTCGGCGCGCGCGGTGGGGCGCATGCCGCGCGGTCCCGGCAGCAGCAGCGGGTCGTCGAATATCTCCCGCAGCTTGGCCAGGTGCACGCTCACCGCAGGCTGGGAAAAATGCAGCCGCTCCGCCGCGCGGGTCACATTGTGCTCGGCCAGCAGCACGTCCAGGGTCACCAGCAGGTTGAGGTCCAGCTGCCTTAGATTATTCATTCGTATACCTGGAATATTGGGTATTCATTTCAAATATACCGTGAGGAACAGCATCCTGCGCCCATCACGCACCGGAGGTTTTCCCCATGAATATCCTGCTCGTCTATGCCCACCCCGAACCCCGCTCGCTCAACGGCGCCCTCAGGGACTTTGCCGTGCAGCGCCTGGAGGCCGCCGGCCACCAGGTCCGGGTCAGCGACCTCTACGCCATGGGCTGGAAGGCCACGCTGGACGCGGATGACCACCTCGACTATCGACCGGACAACCCCTTCTCCCCGTCCGGCGACTCCCGGCAGGCCTTCGCCAACGGCCGGCAAAGTGCCGATATCGCCGGCGAGCAGGACAAGCTGCGCTGGGCCGATGGGCTGATCCTGCAGTTTCCGCTGTGGTGGTTCAGCATGCCGGCGATCCTCAAGGGCTGGGTCGACCGGGTGTACGCCTATGGCTTCGCCTACGGCGTGGGCGAGCATTCGGACAAGCGCTGGGGCAGCCGCTACGGCGAGGGCAACCTGGCCGGCAAGCGCGCCATGCTGATGGTCACCACCGGTGGCTGGGACTCCCACTACAGCGCCCGCGGGATCAACGGCCCCATGGACGACCTGCTGTTTCCGATCCAGCACGGCATCCTCCACTACCCCGGCTTCGAGGTGTTGCCGCCCTTCCTGGTCTACCGCACCAGCCGCATGGACGACAGCCGCTTCGCCGCCCTCGGCGAAGAGCTGGGCCAGCGCCTGGACAACTTCTGGCAGACGCCGCCCATTGCCTACCGCCGGCAGAACGCCGGCGACTACGAGATTCCCGCCCTCACCCTGCGCCCGGACCTCGCGCCGCAGCAGCATGGCTTCGCCGCCCATATAGAGCGGGATTGAACATGGGGCTAGGGAAGGTTGCCGTCAACGACGGCGCCTGGCAGCCCTCGGCCGCAGGGCGCTGCGGCCGGGGTGATGAGGACTCACTGCGTCCCGAACATCACCGTCCAGTAGATGCCGGCGTCGCTCTTCGGGTCCACCGCGTAGGCGGCGCCCAGTTCGCGGAACTGCGGGTTCATCAGGTTGGCGCAGTGGCCGGGGCTGGCCAGCCAGCCTTCGACCACCTTGCTGGCGGTATCCAGGCCGGCGGCGATGTTCTCGCCGACCAGCTGGGCGGAGTAGCCGGCCAGTTCGGCGCGGTCGCCGGGGGTGCGGCCGTCGCGGTCCTTGTGGTCGAAGAAGTTCTGGTTGGCCATGGCGCGGGTGTGTTCCTGCGCGGCGCCGGCCAGGGTGGCGTTCCAGGCCAGGGGCGCGGCGGCGGCGAAGGATTGCGAGCCGCACTGGCGCGCCGTGCCACGGGCGACGTTGATCTGCTCCAGCACCTTCTGCCCTTCCGCCTGCCAGTCGCCCAGGCCGCCGGCCATCAGCGGCCGCGCCAGCACGATGCGCCATTCGCGGTCCTGGCGACTCACGCCGACGTCGAAGAACTGCGGGTCGAGCACCACCTGGCAGAAGCTTTCCTGCAACGCCTTCATGGCCGCCTGCGCGTCACGCGGGCCGGAGAGGTTGATCGCCTGGACGTTGACCAGCGGATAAGCCGTGCGCGTCAGCGCCTGCTGCAGGTCGCCGATGCTGCCGGCCGGGAGGACCAGGCGCGGGTCGGCCTTGAGTGGCGGCAGCTCCATGGAAACCTGGCCCGCGCAGGGCTGGACCTGGCCACGGTAGGCGTTGATCGACTCGACCAGCTGCGTTTCCTCGCTCGCCGCTACGCTGCCGGCGAACGCCAGGCCCAGTGACAGCAACGCCAGGCGCAGAACGGATGTTTTGTCCCCCATGGAAACCTCTCTCGAACAGACTGCGCCCAATGATGCGCGATTCCTTCCCATCCTGTGCACCCTCCGTGGCAAATGACAGTGCGCGGCCGACTATCCGCCGAGCGGATTCCCGGCCTGAAACGTCCTGGATAAGGCTTTGTTACCCGATTGCGCCGCGCAGTTCCCTGTTTTCACTCAGCCGAGGCTGAAGATCAAGGGCGTCGCGGCGTCTCGCCCGGCCTTTTCAATGACATTCGATGCGGTTGCGGCCGGCACGCTTGGCGCTGTAGAGCGCCATGTCGCTGCGCGACAGGCCGGCCTCGGCGCTGGCGTCGGTGGGGTGGAGAGAGGCGATTCCGACACTGACCGCCAAGGCCAGGTGTTCGTCACCGTGGGCCAATGGGGCGCTGGCCAGCTCACTCTGCACGCGCTGGGCGAAGATCATGGCTTCGTCGACGGAGGCATTGCTCAACACCACGGCGAACTCTTCGCCGCCCATGCGACCGGCGGCATCGGTCCGGCGCAACTGCGTGCAGAGGATCGCCGAGAAGTGCCGCAACGCGAGATCGCCCACCGAATGGCCCCAGCGATCGTTGATGGCCTTGAAGTGGTCCAGGTCGAACATCAGGATCACCGCGCGGTAGTCGACCGAGCGCTGCACCCGCGCCAGCTCGCTTTCGAGCTGCTGCATGAAATGGCGGCGGTTGGAGAGTTGGGTCAGGGAATCGGTGGTGGCGAACACCTGCAGCTCGGCTTCGATCAGCTTGCGCTCGGTGATATCGGTGATGAAGCCGTGCCAGAGCACACTACCGTCGGCCAGCGGCCTGGGCCGCGCATCGCCCTGTCGCCAGGTGGCGCCGCCCCCCGGCAGCAATACCCGGTATTCCTGGTGCCAGGGCTTGAGGTCCCGCGCGGACGCCTCCAGGGAGCCGAGATACGCCGCCAGGTCGTCCGGGTGGATGATCAGGTGCAGCACGTCGGCATCCTGCACCAGTTGCTCCGGCGTCAACCCGTAGATGTCGCGGACCCCGATGCTGACGTAGGAGAAGCTGGATTGCCCATCCACCTGCCGCCGGTACTGGAAGACCATGCCCGGAATTTCGTTGGTCAGGTCGGTCATCAGCGCGGCGGTCTGCTGCATTTTTTCCGACAGGGCGCGCATGGCGGTGACGTCGGAGGTGGTGCCGACCATGCGCACGGGCTTGCCGGCGGCGTCACGCTCCACCACCTTGCCGCGACTGCAGACCCACTTGTAGCTGCCATCCCGGCAGCGCAGCCGGTGCTCCACTTCGTAAGCCTCGGTGCGCCCGTCGAAGTGCGCCTGGATGCTGGCCTGCACGTACGCCAGGTCGCCGGGATGGACGCGGGTGTAGCTCTCCTCGATGCGATTGCCGACCTCGTCGCTGGTGTAGCCCAGCAGGGCCTTCCAACCACTGGAATAGTGGATTTCGCCGGTGAGCGCGTTGCGGTCCCAGATACCGGTGCCGCTGCCGGCGATGGCCAGCGCCATGCGCCGCTCGCTCTCGCGCAAGCATTCCAGCTCGCGTCGATCCGCCTCCTCCCGCACCAGCAACGCAGCCACCAGTTCGGCGAACTCGCGCAACCCTTGCTGCTGCTCGGCATCCAGCTCGCGGGGTTGGTCGTGCAACAGGTACAGCAGGCCGAGCGGCCCACCATCCGGCGCCCGCAGCGAGCAGGCGGCGAGAAAGCGCAGCTCGGGCAATGCCTTCGTCAGCGGGTGATTGCGCAGGTGCTCGTCACGGCTGGTATCGGCCACCAGCAGCAGCGCATCAGCCTGGATGCCGGCGGGCGGCGGACAGTGGAGGTCTTGCAGGGCGTCGCCCGCGATCGGCCCGGCGCTGGCGCGGAACCGCTGGCGGTCCTGGTCGCCGCTGGTCAGCAGGACGGCCAGGACGCCGAACTGCCTCCTGGCCATACGGATCAGGCCGTCGAATCGCTCATCTCGGGGGCCTTCCGGCGACTTGGAACTGCTGGGCAACTGCATTCGGACTCCGCATCACCGGGGCTGTTACGCCGCCTGGCGCTCATCGGCCTGGGATTGCGCAATCTAACCATAATGGCCATCTGGTGCCAGATTCTCGCGACAGGTCGGGGGCCGCCCTGACGAGCTGGCTGGCAGCCGCCCCCGTCGCCCCAGTAGAATCGCCACCCGTTTCCCATCCGAACCAGTGAGAGAGCCATCATGGGCGCCCAGTGGAAAGCCAAACCGAAAGAAGCAGCCGCCAACGCCCGAGGAAAGATCTTCGGCAAGCTGGTGAAAGAGATCATGATCGCCGCGCGTAACGGCGCCGATCCGGACATGAACCCCAAGCTGCGCCTCGCCGTGCACCAGGCCAAGAAGGCTTCCATGCCCAAGGACACCCTGGAGCGCGCCATCAAGAAGGGCGCGGGCCTTTCCGGTGAGGTGGTCAACTACGAGCGCACCCTCTATGAAGGCTTCGCGCCGCACCGCGTACCGGTCATCGTCGAGTGCCTGACCGACAACCTGAACCGTACCGTCGCCGAAGTGCGCGTGCTGTTCCGCAAGGGCCAGCTGGGCACTTCCGGCTCGGTGTCCTGGGACTTCGACCACCTGGGCATGATCGAGGCTGAGCCGGCCAGCGCCGATGCCGACGCCGAACTCGCCGCCATCGAGGCCGGCGCCCAGGACTTCGAAGCCGATGACGAAGGCGCCACCCTGTTCTACACCGACCCCACCGACCTGGACGCCGTGTGCAAGGCGCTGCCGGAGTTCGGCTTCACCGTGCAGTCGGCCAACCTGGGCTACAAGGCGAAGAACCCGGTCGGCCTGTCCGGCGCCGAGCTGGAGGAAGTGGAAGCCTTCCTCGAGGCCCTGGACAACCACGACGACGTACAGAACGTCTATGTCGGCCTGCAAGCCAACTGAGCCCCAGGACCGCCGGCGGTTCCACCAGGAACACACCGAGCAGGCTCTGTCCGAAGCGTTGCGCCTGCTGGCGCAGCGCGAGGCCATGGGTCCGCGCTGGCTGGCCTGGGTCGCCACCGAGCTCTACCACCTCAAGCCCTCGGCCTTCGCCAACATGGTGCGCCGCGAGCTAGAGCGCCTGAATACCGCCGACCGCCAGTTCGGCCAGGCCTCGAAAGAGCTGCACTGACGCGCGATCTCGCCTCATCGATCCACCATCTAATTACGGCCGGGCGCCTTCCGTAGGTTGCGGCAGAGCGCAGCGAAGCCCAACGCTCGCACTCCTCTCGGGCACGACGTTGGGCTTAGCGTTGCTCTGCCCAACCTACATTTGTGTCTGCTCCGTGCGGCGCAGGCTGAAGCCCCAGCCCTGCTGCATCCCCAGCGCCGCCACCAGGATGGCCGCCACGCCAGCCCACTGCAGCAGGTCGAGGTGATGGCCGAAGGCGAACCAGTCGACGAAGATCGCCGCGATCGGGTAGATGAACGACAGTGCGCCGGTCAAGGCGGTCGGCAGCTTCTGGATCGCGCCGTAGAGCAGCACGTACATCACACCGGTGTGGACCACGCCCAGGGTCAGCAGGATCGACCAGGTGCCGCCTTGCGGCAGGCTCGACAGGTTGACCCAGGGCGCCAGCAACAGCACGCCGGTGCTGACCTGGATCAGCGCGATCAGGTGCGGCGGCACCCCGCCCAGCCACTTGATGATCAGCGCGGCGATCGCGTAGAGCAGCGCCGCCCCCAGGGCCAGGGCGATGCCCAGCAGGTAGTCGCCACCACTCTCCCCCTGCCCACCGTGGGCGCTGACGATGGCCAGCATCCCGACGAAGGACACCAGCAGCCAGCCGAGCTTGCGCGCGGTGAGCTGCTCGCCGAGGAACAACGCCGCCAGCCCCACCAGGATGAACGGCTGGACGTTGTAGATCGCCGTGCCGATGGAGATCGACGCCCGCGAGTAGGAGGCGAACAGCAGCACCCAGTTGCCGACTATGGCCACGCCGCTGAGCACCGCGAGCAGGAAGGTGGTGCGGGTCAGGATGCCGGGCCGCAGGAAGCCCATCAGCGCGCAGATGACCAGCAGGGTCGCCGCGCCGATCAGGCAGCGCCAGAACACCACATCCAGCACCGGCAGACCGGACAGCATCACCAGCCAACCGATGGTGCCGGAGATGAGCATGGCTGCGACCATTTCCAACGAACCGCGATGTATCGAGTTGTTCATGATTGGGCTCCTCTGCATGGGGCACAGTATGACGAGCCGGATCGGGGTGATTCCATGCACAAGCAAAGGCAGTCCTGGTCATCTACCTTTACTATCAAGGCAATTTTTCGAAATGACTTAACGAGGCCGCCATGACCGACGACATCGACCAACTGCTGATCTCCGCGCTGATGGAAGACTCCCGCCGCTCCCTCAAGGCCCTGGCGCAGATCAGCGGCCTCTCCGCTCCCAGCGTCGCCGAGCGGCTGCGCAAGCTGGAGGAGCGCGGCGTGCTCAAGGGCTACACCGTGGTAGTGGACCCGAAGGCCTTCGGCTACCAACTCCAGGCCATCGTGCGCATCCGTCCCCTGCCCGGCCAGCTGCAGGAAGTGGAGCGGCAGATCCAGGCCATTCCGGAGTTCACCGAGTGCGACAAGGTGACCGGCGACGACTGCTTCATCGCCAGGATGTGCGTGCGCTCCATGGAACAGCTCGACACCCTGCTGGACCGCATCAATGTCTGCGCCGAAACCAGCACCGCCATCGTCAAGAAGACCCCGGTGAAACGCCGGTTGCCGCCGATGGCGTGAGGCCCAGCGGAAAAACGCCCGCCCCGTAGGAGCGAGCTCTGCTCGCGAAGGGCCGCGAGCGCAAACTTACGATCTGCTTCTCGTCCGCCCACAGGCCGATCGCCATTGCCCGCCATAGGGCCGGCGAATGATGCTGGGTGCCACCCGCGCGCCCTGTTAGGGTCGCTGCAAACCCTTGGGAGCGCGCCATGGAACAGCATCTGCTAGCGGTCAACGGCATCCATCTCAGCGTCCATGTGGCGGGCCCCGAAACGGGTCGGCCGGTGTGGCTGCTGCATGGTTTCCCCGAGTGCTGGCACTCCTGGCGCCAGCAGATTCCGGCACTCGTGGCCGCCGGCTACCGGGTGTTCGTGCCCGAGATGCGCGGCTACGGCGCCAGCGATGCGCCCGAGGCGGTGGAGGCCTATTCCCTGCTGACCCTCTGCGCCGATATCCAGGCCGCCATGGATGCCTTCGGCCAGGAAGACGTCTGCATGGTCGGCCACGACTGGGGCGCCATGGTGGCCTGGCACCTGGCCCTGCTGGAGCCGCACCGGATCAGCGCCCTGGCGACCCTCTCCGTGCCCTTCGCCGGCCGTCCCCGGCGTCCGGCCATCGAGATCCTGCGCAAGGTCCACGCCGAGCACTTCAACTACATCCTCTACTTCCAGGAACCAGGCGTGGCCGAAGCCGAGCTGGACGCCGACATCGACCGCACCCTGCGCGCCTTCATGCACGGTGGCAGCGCCGGCGAGCTGTTCCTCACCCCGCGCCCGGCCGATGCGCGCCTGCTCGACGGCCTGCCGCTGTCGCTGGATTTGCCCGACTGGTGCCCGCCCGAGGACTTCGCCCACTACCACCAGGCGTTTGCCGGCCGGGGTTTTCGCGGCGCGCTGAACTGGTACCGCAACTTCGAGCGCAACTGGCACGACACCGAGCCCCTGGCCGGGCGCAAGGTGGAGCAGCCCACCCTGTTCCTGATCGGCACCCGCGATCCGGTAGCGACGCTGGAGGCCTACACCTTCGAACGCATGCCCGAGCACGTGCCGAACCTGCAGGCCCATGTGCTGGATTGCGGCCACTGGATACAGGGTGAGAACGCCGGGGAAGTGAACCGCCTGCTGCTCCAGTTTCTCGCCCGGACCTTCGCACCCACCCCGCCTCTGGAGTAAGGTCGCCACATCTCGATAACAGAAGGCAGGTGGGCGATGGCAGCCCTGGATGACAACCCGGCCCCGCAAGGCGCGGCCGGCGACAAGAATGACGGCAGTGCGCCGATCGCGCGCAAGGCCGGTTCCCGTGGCGACGCCGCCGTAATCGCTACCCTGCTGCCCTACCTGCGGCCCTACACGGGGCGCATCGCCCTGGCCCTGGGGCTGATAGTGGCAGCCAAGCTGGCCAACCTCTACGTTCCCATCGCCCTCAAGCAGATAGTCGACCAGCTCAACGTCGAGCCGGGCCTGGCGGTACTGCCGGTGGCCCTGCTGCTGGCCTACGGCACCTCGCGCATCGGCGTCACCCTGTTCACCGAACTGCGCCAGGTGGTGTTCGCCCGAGTGATGGCGCGTGCCTCACGGCAGATCACCCTGAAGGTGTTCCAGCACCTGCACGGGCTGAGCCTGAAGTTCCACCTGGCCCGGCGCACCGGTGGCGTGGCGCGGGACGTGGAACGTGGCGGCAGCGCCATCTCCGACCTGCTGGACTGGACCCTCTACACCATTGTCCCGACCCTGCTCGAGGTGCTGCTGGTCACCATCGTGCTGGTCTGGGCCTACGACTGGGGCTTCGCCTTCATTACCCTCGGCACCCTGGTGGCCTACGGACTCTGGACCTTCGCCGTGACCGAGTGGCGCACCCGCTACTACCGCGCCTCGGTGGAGGCGGACACCCGCGCCAACGAGCGCGCGGTGGATTCGCTGCTCAACTACGAGACGGTGAAGTACTTCAACAACGAAGCCCACGAGTCGGCCCGCTACGACGAGAACCTGCGCTTCCTGGAAAACGCCCGGGTCAAGGCCACCAAGTCCCTGGCCCTGCTCAACCTGGGCCAGACCGCCATCGTCGCCATGGGCGTGACCGCCATGATGTGGCGCGCCGCCGCCGGTGTGGTGGCGGGCGAACTGACCATCGGCGACCTGGTGCTGGTCAATACCTACCTGCTGCAGCTCTCGGCGCCGCTGTTCATGCTGGGCATGATGTACCGCGAGGTGAAGCAGGCACTGACCAACATGGAGCGCCTGTTCGGCCTGCTGGACCAGCGCCAGGACGTGCAGGACGCGCCGGGGGCCATCGCCCTGGACGCCCAGCGCCCACGGGTGCGTTTCGAGAACGTGCACTTCGGCTACGACCCGCGCCGGGAGATCCTCCACGGCGTGGACTTCGAGATCCCGCCCGGCGGCACGGTGGCGGTGGTCGGCCATTCCGGCTCGGGCAAGTCCACCCTCGCCCGCCTGCTCTATCGCTTCTACGACATCGACTCGGGCCACATCCGCATCGACGGCACGGACCTGCGCGAACTGACCCAGGGTTCGGTGCGCAGCGCCATCGGCATCGTTCCCCAGGACACCGTGCTGTTCAACGACACCATCTACTACAACATCAGCTACGGCCGCCCCGGAGCCAGCCGCGAAGAGGTGGAAGCCGCCGCCCGCGCCGCGCATATCCATGACTTCATCCTGCGCCTGCCCGACGGCTACGAAACCCCGGTCGGCGAGCGCGGTCTCAAGCTCTCCGGCGGCGAGAAGCAGCGCGTGGCCATCGCCCGCGCGCTGCTGAAGAACCCGGCGATCCTGATTTTCGACGAGGCCACCTCGGCACTCGACTCCAAGTCGGAAAAAGCCATCCAGACCGCCCTGGACCGCATCCAGGTCGGCCGCACCACACTGGTCATCGCCCACCGCCTGTCCACGGTGATGGATGCCGACCAGATCCTGGTGATGGACGCCGGCCGGGTGATCGAGAAAGGCACCCACCGCGAGCTCCTGGAAGCCGGCGGCAGCTATGCGCAGATGTGGCTGCTGCAGCAGCAGGAGCCGGAGGCCGTCTGAGCCTTCGCCCAAAGGTGAGTTTCAGGAACGTAGGTTGTGGCTGAGCTACGCGAAGCCCAACATCCAGCTCACGTTGGGCCGCGCTGCGCTTGGCCCAACCTACGACATGGAAGCTCCCAGCCCGGCATAACACCGCAGGTGGATGGAAAAGCGCCATCCACCCTTGGGCTAGCCCTCGTCGGAAGCCCGGATGAAATCCGGGGAAAGTCCGATCGACTGTGGGGCGAATTCATTCGCCGGGAGTGGCCCCGCCGCTCCCTTTCCGGCACGGAGAGATGTCGGTGGGCACGGCGCACCCTACCGGCGGATTACGACTCGGGCTCCAGCACATCCTCCGCCCAGCTCAGGGCGGCAATCACCGTGGGAAAACCAATGGTGCTGGTCAGCGCCAGCAGCGCATGGTGGATGTGCGCGGGGCTGGCGCCAGCCTCCAGGGCCCGGCGGGTGTGGCTGTGGACCGCGCCTTCGGAGTGGCTGGCCGCGGCGGCGGCGAGCTGGATCAGTTGCAGGCTGAGTTCGTCCAGCGGGCCGGCCTGGCGCACCACGGCGCCGAGGGTTTCCACGGCCTGGAAGTAGGCCGGGTGCTGTTTCTTGAAGCGCTTGTAGGTGTCGAGAGCGTGTTTGCGTTCCATGGGGGCTACCTCGCGGGGGCGTGCTCTTTCAGCTTAGGAGAGCCAATGCCGCTTCGGCACGCAGGCCATCCGCCGCGCTACCGGCTGCCCGATTCTTCGGCGCTCGACTTGCCGGGGCGGGTGTGCACTACAACACTTGGCTGCACCTGCCCACTTCCGCGGAGACTCATGCAATGGACTTCGGCCTCACAGACAAGCTCGCCCTGGTATCCGGCTCCAGCAAAGGCATCGGCTTCGCCATCGCCCAGGGCCTGGCCCGGGAAGGCGCGCGGGTGATCCTCAACGGTCGCTCCCAGGCCTCGGTGGACGATGCCCTTGCCCGCCTCCACGCGGCACAGCCGGGCGCCAGGGCCGAAGGCTTCGCCGGCGACCTGGCCGACCCGCGCCAGATCGAGGCACTGACCGCGCGCTACCCGGCGGTGGACGTGTTGGTGAACAACCTGGGCATCTTCGATCCCAAGCCGTTCGAGGAGATCCCGGACGAAGACTGGCTGCGCTTTCTCGACATCAACCTGATGTCCGGGGTGCGCCTGTCCCGCGCCTACCTGCCGCAGATGAAAGCGAAGAACTGGGGTCGGGTGGTGTTCATCAGCAGCGAGAGCGGCATCCAGATCCCGGTGGAGATGATCCACTACGGCGTGACCAAGACCGCCCAGCTCGGCCTGTCCCGTGGGCTGGCGGAAACCTGCGCGGGCACCGGGGTGACGGTCAACGCCGTGCTGCCCGGCCCGACCAGTTCCGAAGGGGTGGAGGAATTCGTCGGCAAGCTCTCCGGCGGCCAGTCGTTCGAGGCATTCGAGAAGGAGTTCTTCGAAACCGCGCGCCCCAGCTCCCTGCTCAAGCGCTTCACCCGGCCCGAGGAGGTGGCCAACCTGGTGGTCTACGTCTGCTCCGAAGCCTCCTCCGCCACCAACGGCGCGGCCCTGCGGGTGGATGGCGGCGTGGTCCGCTCGGCGTTCTGAACCTGTCCGAGAGGAAAGCGACCATGCTCAAGGCCTGCCAGGGCACACGACAACTGGCACAACCCGCACACCGAGCTCCGCCACCGCTGATGCCATGGTTCGCAGCCTGATCGGCCTCGTCCTGCTGGCCATCGTGCTCTACCTGGGGCTCGGTGCGGCGCTGATGGTGTTCCAGCGCTCGTTGCTGTACTTCCCGCAGCCCCGCGCCATCGGGGGGCCGGAGCGGCAACTGATGCTGCCAGCCACCGATGAGCAGGTCGCCGTCACCGTGCGCCCGCTGGCCAGCCCCAAGGCGCTGATCTACTTCGGCGGCAATGCCGAGGACGTTTCCCGCAGCCTGCCGGCATTCGCCGAAGCCTTCCCCGAGCACGCGCTCTACCTGCTGCACTACAGGGGCTTCGGCGACAGCACCGGCAAGCCTACGGAAGCGGCCATCACTGAAGACGCCCTGGCCCTGTTCGACAAGGTCGCCGCCCTGCACAGCGACGTCACCCTGGTGGGCCGCAGCCTGGGCAGCGGCGTGGCCATCCGCCTGGCGAGCCAGCGCCCGGCGACGCGCCTGGTGCTGGTCACGCCCTACAACAGCATCCTCGAACTGGCCCGGCGGCAGTTCCCGATCTTTCCGGTGCGCTGGATGCTCCAGGACAGGTTCGAGTCCTGGCGCTACGCCCCGGCCATCGATGTGCCGACGCTGCTGATAGTCGCCGAACGGGACGAGGTGATTCCGCGCTGGAGCAGCGAAAAGCTCTACGCCCGGTTCCGCCCCGGCGTGGCCCGCTGGGCGGAGATACCCGGCGTGGGGCACAACGATATCGGCGCCCATCCGGATTACCTGCGGTTGCTCCGCGAAGGGCTGGAGGCTCCGGTCATCGCCAGGTAGCACCGGCGCTGGTGCGAGAGCCGCTGGGGCCTCTGCAGCTATCAGCCCGCCGACGACGGACTGAGCATTTCGATCTCGCGGATCTCGAAGTCCCGCTGCAGGTAGTCCATGCGGTTCTCGTGGAAGCGGCGCATATGCGGCAGGGCGCTGTGGATCTCCAGATCGGCGCGGCTGCGCCAGACCTCGAAGAAGATGAACAGGCTCGGGTCCTGGGCATCGCGCAGCATGTGGTACTCGATGCAGCCTTCTTCGCTCCGGCTGGGTTCGACATAGGCGCGGAACAGCGCTTCGAACTCATCGGCCTTCTCGGCTTTGGAGTGTGCATGAAGGATGAAGCCGTAGGCTTGGGTCATGGTGATGGCCTTGCAGGTGACAGGTGATTTATCAACCCTACCGCAAAGCAAAAACCTCCATTGATGACTTTCAAGCAAGTATCAATTGCGCCCGACACGGTGTTTCCGCGAGGGCGCGGCCGGTAGGCTGCCGCCACATCGAATGACCGAGGCACCTGCCATGAAAAAGATCCTGTTGCTCAACGGCGGCAAGAAATTCGCCCACTCCGACGGCCGCTACAACGCCACCCTTCACGAAGCCGCCCTGGCCTTCCTCGACCGCGCCGGCTGCGACGTGAAGGAAACTTTCATCGACGGCGGCTACGACATCGATGAAGAGGTGCAGAAATTCCTCTGGGCCGACGTGGTGATCTATCAGATGCCCGGCTGGTGGATGGGCGCCCCCTGGACCGTCAAGCGCTACCTGGACGAAGTGTTCACCGCCGGCCACGGCAGCCTCTACGCCAACGACGGCCGCACCCGCTCCGATGCCTCGCAGAAGTACGGCAGCGGCGGCCTGATCCAGGGCAAGCAGTACATGCTGTCGCTGACCTGGAACGCTCCGCAACAGGCCTTCGACGATCCCACCGACTTCTTCGAGGCCAAGGGCGTGGACGCGGTGTACTTCCCCTTCCACAAAGCCAACCAGTTCCTCGGCATGAGCGCCCTGCCCACCTTCCTCTGCGTGGACGTGATGAAGCGGCCGAACATCGAGGCGGACGTGAAGCGCTACGAAGAGCATCTGGCGCAGGTGTTCGGCGTCCAGGCCTGATCGGCCGCTGGATGGCGCGCTCGCGTAGGTTGTGGCTGAGCTACGCGAAGCCCAACGCCCAACCTGACAGGGATCCGTTGGGCTTCGCTTCGCTCAGCACCAACCTACGGGGCCGCTATGCAGCCCTTGGCGAATGAATTCGCCCCCACAGAAAGCATCTGCGGTCAGAGCAGCGTCTTGCCGGCGAAGGCCCCCGCCACGGCGATCACCAGCACCAGCAGACCGAGCAACAACCGGTTCGGTGCCTGGCGTGGTGCTTCGGCCGGTGCGGCTTCCTGCTGCGCGGCCGCCCGCAAGGGGTTGGCCACGGGTGGGCGGCTGGCCGGGCGCGGCGTCGTGGCCTTGGGCAGTTGCACCACCGGCATGAACAGCGTGGCGTCTTCGTCCACCGCCTGGGGCGCGGCCACCTTGGGGCCGATCACCAGCAGGGTCACCGAGCCCATGCGCACCTGATCGCCGGGCTGCAGCACGGCGGTACTCACTTTCTGCTGGTTGACGAACACGCCGTTGGCGGAGGCCAGGTCCTTGACCTCCAGCACGTCGTCCTTGAGGAAGAACTCGCAGTGCCGGCGCGACAGTTCCAGGTCGCTGAAGCACAGCTCGCACTTCACCGAGCGGCCGAACGTCATGGAGCCGTTGACGTGGTGCTTCTGCCCTTCGTGCTCGCCCTTGATCACCTGCAGGTACCAGCGCGCAACGCTGTCCGCCTTGGGCCTGACCTTTGCCGGGTCCACCAGGAACAGCTCCAGGTCGCCGATGCGCAGGCGATCGTCCGCGCGCAACTGGAAGCGCGCGCCAATGCGTTCGCCATTGACGAAGGTGCCGCCGGGCGTCCCGCAATCGCTCAGGTAGTACTGGCCGTGGTCCTGGCGGATCTCGGCATGGAACAGGCTGATCGCCGGCTCCGCCAGCACCAGGCTGTTGCGGCTGTCCTGGCCGATGGTGAAGCGTTCGTCCACCAGCCAGATGGGCGCCTGGCGGTTATCCGCGAAATGAATCCTGAGCATGGGAGGTCCTTGGAGGCAGGGCACAGGGCAATGATAGCCATGTGCCTGCAATCCTGACCTTGCTGTAGTTGGCAGTTAGTTGAAGAGACGGTTCCAGAACTTCTTGATCGGGTTTTGCTCCTGTTGCTGCTGCCGGGGCTGTGTCTTGGCCGGACGGCTCGCCACCCGCGCGGCATTGGCCTTGCGCACCCTCTGCTCATGGGTGGCCTGGAGCTCCAACAGGGTCGGGTTCTGCGGCGCCACCTGCAGGCCGGCCTCGATGTATTCCAGCGCCAGGGCGAACTCACGACGGCGATAGGCCTCGTCGCTGAGGGCGATGAAGCGCTGCGCCACCTGCTCCAGGCCAGCCAGGGCCTGCGCGTTGTCCGGCGCCCAGCCCAGCACCTGCTGGTAATAGAACACGGCGCTGTCCTGCTCCGGCTGCACCAGATGGTCTTCGGCAAGGCGCTGCCCGGCCAGCACCAGGGCGTTGGCGATGCGCGCGGCCAGCAGCCGCTGCAGGCCGTCGCCGGCCTGTGCGTTGTCGTCATCCAGGCGCAGGACTTCATGGAAGTAGAAGTCGGCGTTGTCCCCCACCGGTTCCATCAGCTTGCCTTCGGCCAGGCGCTGTTCGCCCAGTTCCAGCAGGTCGGCGATCTTCATCCGCAGCACCACGTAGTAGCCGCCGCCACTGGAGACCACCAGCAGCATCAGCCCGGCCAGCCCCCAGAGCAGCCCGCGATAACGACGGCGCGGCGCCGGCTGCTCCGCCTGCCGGGACAGGGGGATGGCGGGGGCGATGCGGGTGAAGTCGAGGTCGAGGTCGCTGAGCTCGGCCAGGCTCTCCAGCAGCACGCGGCAGTCGGAGAAGCGCTCGTCCGGGTCCTTGGCCAGCATGCGGTCGATCAGGTGCTGGTAATCGTCCAGGGCCCGCCGCAGCAAGGGCGGGTCCATCTGCACATGATTGAGCACGGTTTCGGCATAGCTGGCGCCACGGTAGGGGTTCTCGCCGGTCAGCAGCTCCAGGAGGATCACCCCCAGGCTGTAGATGTCGCTGCGGGCGTCCAGCGGCTGGCACTGCGCCTGTTCGGGACTGCTGTAGGCGGGGCTGCCCACGGCGACATTGAACTGGGTCAGGTCGCTGTCCAGTTCCAGGTCCTTGGCGATGCCGAAGTCGGTGAGCACGGCCGTGCCGTCGTCGCGGAACAGGATGTTGCCCGGCTTGATGTCACGGTGTACCAGGCCCTTGTCGTGGACCACGGCCAGGGCGCCGGCGATCTGCCGGACAATCCGCAAGGCCTCGCCGGGCTCCAGCACCTGGCCCTTGTAGCGGCCCAGATCGCCGCCGGGCAGGAACTCCATGGCCAGGTAATGGCGCCCGTCGGCCAGGCGGTCGATGGCGTGGATGGTGACGATGGAGGGGTGATGCAGGGAGGCGACCATGCGCGCCTCCTTGATGAAGCGCGTGGTGAAGGCCTCGTCATCCAGCTTGTCCAGCACCTTCACCGCCACCTTGCGGTTGAGGGATTCCTGGGTCGCGAGGTAGACCTCGGCCATGCCGCCCTTGCCCAGCCTGCCATGCACGCTGTAGCCGGGTATGTGGAGGAGACTGTCGTTCATAGGGGTTCAGGGTCTCAGGGGTTTGAACAACCTGCTCAGGAATGAACTCGGACGGCTTGCGGCCACCGAAGGTTCCGGTGGGGCCAGGCCGAGCACGATGCAGGAGATGTTGTCCCGACCGCCGGCATCGCAGGCCTGCTGCAACAGCCCGGCCACCAGCTCGTCCAGGGTTTCCGCGCTGGCGCACTGGGCGAGGATGCGCCCGTCGTCCAGCTCGCCGGTCAGGCCGTCGCTGCACAGCAGCATCAGTTCACCGGGCGCCAGTGTGCCCTGCAGGTAGCCAATTTCAAGCGCCTGGTGAAGTTGCCCCAGGCACTGGGTCACCACGTTGCGCCGGGGATGCCGGCGGGCCTCCTCCGGACTGAGCTCGCCGGCATCCACCAGGGCCTGGACCAGGCTGTGGTCGTGGCTGAGACGTTCGATGCCGCTGGCGCTCACCCGGTAGGCACGGCTGTCGCCGGCCCAGGCCAGGTCGAAGCTGGAGCCGTGGAACCGCACCGCTACCAGGGTGGTGCCCATGCCGGAACCCGATGCCGCCGCAACCACCGCCTGGTGCGCGGCCTGCAGCGCCGCGCCGAGGCCCTGGCCAGAGGCCACGGCATCCCGCAGGGCGGCGACGGCCACGGCGCTGGCCACTTCGCCGCGCTGATGGCCGCCCATACCGTCGGCCACGGCCCAGAGCCCCAGCTCGGGCACGCAGAGCAACGCGTCTTCATTGTGTTCACGCACGCAGCCGGTAATGGACTGCGCGGCGTATCCAAGGAACTCGGGCATGGGGCTCCCTACGGCCATCCAGCGTTGACCCGCCATGATGCGGCGGCGGCCGGACGCTGTCACCGCCCAGCTTACGAACTGTTAATCAGTCGAGGATTTGCCCGACCATGCAGCGGCGCGCCAGGGGGCTATGCTGTCTCCATTGGTCCGATCATTCACCGGCTCGAGCAGCCCAGGAGGTGGTAATGGCAATTGAGCGCTTCAAGGCAGGGATGCGCTGACCCACCCACTCTCTTGCGGAGGTTACCGCCATGAGCAAAGGTCTTGATGCAAAACGCACCGCGAAGAAAAAGCCGCAGAAAACCCTTCTGGAAAAACGCGAAGCCAAGCGCGCCAGGAAATCCGGCGCCGGCCTGCTGGGCAGCCACGCGCCCAATCCGTGAGGCATGAGCCACCACGACAACGCCCCCTCGATGGCCCGTCCCCCATCGAGGGAGGGACCTGAAAACTTGGCGAACAGTTTTTGGGGCATATAGGAATCGCGATGCTTCACAACACCCAAGCGCCGGCGGCAACGTCGGCGCTTTCTTATCCAGGATTCGTAATACAGCGCAGCCATAAACCATGCGCTCGCCGCAACCTATCCGTCGCCCGACATTTCTCCGTTTACCGGAGGTAAAGGTCCGTGGGATCCGCCTGGAGTCAGCCGGTGTAAAGCCCAGGAAACAGGCCGACCCTAGCAACGACGCGGCCTCGCAACCACTCGGTTGGTGAAACTTGCTGTTCGTCAGTCGCCTGGTTTGGTCGCGGTCTGATCGGAGGGCCTGATGGCTACGCGACCAGCCGGCATCGGAAGCCCGCGCACTTCACGGCAGCTGCGAGCAAGACGCGATCTGCGCGGTCTGGCGTCGATTAGCTGCGATGCACCCCACATTCTCACTTGTCCGCAAAGGCTCTGGCGCAAGCGTTTTTCGCCCTCCGGGTGCCCTGGCGCCCCGCTAGCAATGGGCCATGTGGCACCTATCCTTACCACTCTCTGAGGCGGCGAGACTCTATGCAGGTGGTGCACCATGGCTATTCCTGTCATTCAAGTGCGGCGCGCGGCCGTCGGTGAACTGAATTCGGAACCGACGCAGTTCGTCGTCTGGCTCAGCGAGCCGAGTGCCACCCCTATTACGGTCAACTGGTCACTGCTTGCGCACACCGCGACAGCCGGTTCCGACTTCACCGCAGCCAGCGGCACGCTGACGTTCGACGCCGGGATCACCGAGCTGACAGTGCCCTTCGTGGTCAATAACGACGCGACCCCGGAGGGAGTGGAAACCCTCAAGCTGCAGCTATCCGCGCCGAGCGTGAACGCGCTGATCGGCGACACGGAGACGACCGCGACAATCATCGACAACGACAACCCCACCGCCACGCCACGGGTGTCGATCAGCGATTTCGTGGTGGATGAAGAAAGCCGCGAGGCCTGGTTCGTCGTCAGCCTCGACCGCGCCGGGACCAATGTGGTGACGATGAATTACACCACGCAGAACGGCACCGCCCTGGCGGGGTCGGACTACGTGGCGCAGGCCGGCAGCCTCGCCTTCGCCGTCGGCGAGACCGTCAAGACTATCAAGGTCGCTCTGATCAACGACTCGGTGGCCGAACTGTCCGAAGGCTTCAACCTGGTGCTTTCTGGCCTCACCGGCGGCGCCACCACACTGGATGCCGTAGGCACCGCCACCCTCCATGAAAACGACGCTACGCCAGTGGCCACTTCCACCATCACGGTGGATGACCTGGTGGTCGGCGAGAGCGAGGCCTACGTCGACTTTCAAGTGAGGCTCAATGCGCCGAACCTGGAAGCGGTGAGCGTGCGTTACCAGACGCTCAACGAGACCGCGCGCAATATCGACGGGGACTTCGTAGGTGACGCCGGCACGCTGACTTTCGCCGCAGGAGAAACGTTCAAGACCGTGCGCATCACCCTTGGTTCGACCGCAGCGGAAACCGCCGTCGATCGTATCGAGAACTTCAAGCTGCAGCTGTTCAGTCCTAGCGCCAACGCGACCATTGCCCGGGACGTGGCGATAGCTACCGTCATCGACAACGACAACCCCACGGCCACGCCACAGGTATCGATCAGTGACTTCGTGGTGGATGAAGAAAGCCGCGAGGCCTGGTTCGTCGTCAGCCTCGACCGCGCCGGGACCAATGTGGTGACGATGAACTACACCACACAGAACGGCACCGCCCTGGCGGGGTCGGACTATGTGGCGCAAACCGGCAGCCTCGCCTTCGCCATCGGCGAGACCGCCAAGACCGTACGGGTCAGCCTGATCAACGACAGCCTCTCCGAGCTGTCGGAGCGTTTCAACCTGGTGCTCTCTGGCCTCACCGGCGGCGCCACCACACTGGATGCCGTGGGCACCGCCACCCTCCACGAGAACGACGCCATACCAGTGGCCACTTCCACCATCACGGTGGATGACCTTGTAGTGGGTGAGAGCGAGACCTACGCCGAGTTCCAGGTGCGACTCGACGCACCGAACCTCAACGCCGTGAGCGTGCGCTATCAGACGTTGAACGAGACCGCGCGCAATATTGACGGCGACTTCTTCGGTGACGCCGGCACGCTGAACTTCGCTGCCGGCGAGATGGTCAAGACGGTGCGCATCACCCTTGGCACCCTGGGCCTGGAGTCTGCCGTCGACCGTATCGAAAACTTCAAGCTGCAGCTGTTCAGCCCTAGCGCCAACGCGACCATCGCCCGGGACGTGGCGATAGCCACCGTCATCGACAATGACAGCCCTACCACCACACCACAGGTGTCGATCAGCGATTTCGTGGTGGACGAGGCGAGCCGCGAGGCCTGGTTCGTCGTCAGCCTGGATCGCGCCGGGACCAATGTGGTGACGATGAACTACACCACACAGAACGGCACCGCCCTGGCGGGGTCGGACTATGTGGCGCAAACCGGCAGCCTCGCCTTTGCCATCGGCGAGACCGCCAAGACCGTACGGGTCAGCCTGATCAACGACAGCCTCGCCGAGCTCTCGGAACGCTTCAACCTGGTGCTCTCGGGTCTCACCGGCGGCGCCACCACACTGGATGCCGTGGGCACGGCCACTCTCCACGAGAACGACGCCACACCGGTGGCCACTTCCACCATCACGGTGGATGACCTGACGGTCGGCGAGAGCGAGACCTACGCCGAGTTCCAGGTGCGGCTCAACGCACCGAACCTCAACGCCGTGAGCGTGCGCTACCAGACGTTGAACGAGACCGCGCGCAATATCGACGGCGACTTCTTTGGCGACGCCGGCACGCTGAATTTCGCTGCCGGCGAGATGGTCAAGACGGTTCGCATCACCCTTGGCACCCTGGGCCTGGAATCTGCCGTCGACCGTATCGAAAACTTCAAGCTGCAGCTGTTCAGCCCTAGCGCCAATGCGACCATCGCCCGGGACGTGGCGATAGCTACCGTCATCGACAATGACAGCCCTACCACCACGCCACGGGTGTCGATCAGTGATTTCGTGGTGGACGAGGCGAGCCGCGAGGCCTGGTTCGTCGTCAGCCTGGATCGCGCAGGAACCAGTGTGGTGTCGCTGAACTACGCCACACAGAACGGTTCCGCCCTCGCGGGCTCCGATTACGCGGCCCTGACCGGCAGCCTCGCCTTCGCCATCGGCGAGACCGCCAAGACCGTGCGGGTCAGCCTGATCAACGACGCCCTCGCAGAGTCCTCTGAAAGTTTCAACCTGGTGGTTTCGGGCCTCACTGGCGGAGCCACCGCACCGGATGCTGTGGGCACGGCCATCATCCACGAGAACGACACCGCTGCGCTGGCCACTTCCACCATCACGGTAGATGATCTGGTGGTGGGTGAAAGCGAGACCTACGCCGAGTTCCAGGTGCGGCTCAACGCACCGAACCTAAGCGCCGTGAGTGTGCGCTACCAGACACTGAACGAGACCGCGCGCAATATCGACGGCGACTTCTTCGGTGATGCCGGCACGCTGAATTTCGCTGCTGGCGAGACGGTCAAGACGGTGCGCATCAGCCTCGGCACCCTGGGCCCGGAGGCCGGTGTCGATCCCGTCGAGAACTTCAAGCTGCAACTGTTCAGCCCCAGCGCCAACGCGACCATTGCGAGACCCCTGGGCACCGCCACCATAATCGACAACGACTTGCCCGTAGCCACGCCGGCCCTGTCGGTTGGCGACCTGGTCGTCGACGAAGCGAACTCCCTCGCCCAGGTCACGATCAGACTCGACAGGCCGGGCGTCGCGCCCGTGACGGTGAATTATGGAATCCAGGGCACCACAGCGGCCAGCGGCGTGGATTACCGCCAGCTCTCCAGTGGAGTGATTTCCTTCTCCCCCGGCGAAACCGTCAAGACCATCTGGTTCACACCACTGAACGACGCCCTGACCGAAGGCCCCGAACTGCTCGACGTAACCTTGTCGAACCCCGTTGGTGCCACGCTGGCCGATGCCAATGCCCATGTGGTCGTATCTGACAGCAACGGGCCAGCATCAGGTAGTCCCACCATCACGGCGTCCAATGCGGTCGCTCTGGAAGGCAGCGGCTACCTCGACTTCCTGGTGGCCTTGAGCAACCCCGCCACCTCTGTGGTTTCGGTCAACTACAGCACTGCCAATGGCACTGCGCTGAGTGGGCTCGCTGCCGACTATATCGGCACTTCCGGCACCCTCAGGTTCGCTCCGGGGGACATGGTCAAGACCGTACGCGTGACCCTCAACGATGACCTGGCGGCCGAAGCGCTCGAAACCTTCAGCCTGCGACTGGCCTCTGCGGTCAGTGCCGTGATCGGCACGGCGACAGCCACAGGCTCCATCCTCGACAGTGAAAGCCCCCTGCCCGCCGTATTCGCCCTGGCCGGCACCGCCGGGCCAGATGTGCTCAGCGGTACGCCAGTAGTCGACACTATTACTGGTGGAGCCGGTGATGATGTCTTGATCGGCGCCGCGGGTGTCGATGTCATGGACGGCGGTGTCGGCAATGACACCTACGTCATCGATAACGTGGCCGACAGCGTGACGGAGGCGGCTGCAGCCGGCGTGGACCGCGTCCTTTCGGCGATCACCTACACCCTTGGTGCCAACTTCGAGAACCTGTTCCTCACCGGTACCGCCGCCATCAACGGCACTGGCAACGCCCTGGCCAACCAGATCACCGGTAACGCCGCGAACAATGTGCTGAACGGTGGAATAGGTGCCGACCGCCTGGTAGGCGGCCTGGGAAACGATACCTACGTGGTGGACAACGTCGGTGACGTCGTGGTGGAAGCGGCCACCGCCGGCACCGATACCGTTCTGTCCGCCGCGAGCTTCACCCTCGGCGCCGAAGTGGAGAACCTGACCCTGACCGGCGCAGCCGCTGTCAACGGCACCGGTAACGCCCTGGCGAACGCGATCACCGGCAACGCAGCGAACAACATACTCAACGGCGGCGCCGGGATCGACCGCCTGGTGGGCGGCCTGGGCAATGACACCTATATCGTGGATAACACCGCCGACATAGTGGTAGAAGCGGCAGCCGCTGGCGTCGATACCGTGCAGTCGTCCTTCAGCTATGCCCTCGGCGCCGAATTGGAGAACCTGACCCTGACCGGCACGGCCGCGATCAACGGCACCGGCAATGCGCTGGCCAACCTGATCACCGGCAATGCCGTGAACAACTTGCTCGATGGTGGCGCGGGCGCAGATCAACTGGTGGGGGGGCTGGGCGCCGACCGCATGGTGGGCGGCCTGGGCAACGACACCTTTGAGGTAGACAACGCTGGCGATGTGGTCGTCGAAGCGGCGGGCGGCGGCACAGACACCGTGCAGTCAAGCATCACCTATATCCTCGGCGCGGAACTGGAGAACCTGACACTTACTGGCAGCGCCATCATCAACGGCACCGGCAATGGCCTGGCCAACCAGATCACCGGTAACGCCGCGAACAACCTGCTCAACGGTGGCGCTGGCGCCGACCGCCTGGCAGGCGGCCTGGGAAGCGATACCTACGTGGTGGACAACGTCGGTGACGTCGTGGTGGAAGCGGCGTCCGCCGGCACCGATACCGTGCAGTCCGCCATCAGCCAGGTACTGGCGGCCAACGTGGAAAACCTGACTTTGATCGGTGCCGCGGCCATCAATGGCACCGGCAATGCCCTGGCCAACGCAATCACCGGAAACGCCGCGAACAATATCCTCAATGGAGCCGCCGGTGCCGACCGTATGGGGGGTGGTCTGGGCAACGACACCTATGTTGTGGACAACGTCGGTGACGTAGTAGTGGAAGCGGCGGCCGCCGGTACGGATACCGTGCAGTCCGCCATCAGCCATGTACTGACGGCCAACGTGGAGAACCTGACTCTGATCGGGGCCGCAGCCATCAACGGCACCGGCAATGGCCTGGCCAACCAGATCACTGGTAACGCCGCGAACAACCTGCTCAACGGTGGCGCTGGCGCCGACCGCCTGGCAGGCGGCCTGGGCAACGACACCTACGTGGTGGACAACGTCGGCGACGTCGTGGTGGAAGTGGCCGCCGCCGGTACCGATACCGTGCAGTCCGCCATCAGCCATGTACTGATGGCCAACGTGGAGAACCTGACTCTGATCGGTGCCGCGGCCATCAATGGCACCGGCAACACCCTGGCCAACCAGATCACCGGTAACGCCGCGAACAACCTGCTCAACGGTGGCGCGGGTGCCGACCGCCTGGCAGGCGGCATGGGCAACGACACCTACGTGGTGGACAACGTTGGTGACGTCGTGGTGGAAGCAGCGGCCGCCGGTACGGATACCGTACAGTCCGCTATCAGCCAGGTACTGGCGGCCAACGTGGAGAACCTGGCTCTGAGCGGGGCCGCAGCCATCAATGGCACCGGCAATACCCTGGCCAACCTGATTACCGGCAACGCCGCGAACAACCTGCTCAACGGTGGCGCGGGCGCCGACCGCATGGTGGGTGGATTGGGCAACGACACCTACGTGGTGGATAACGCCAGCGACGTGCTCGTCGAGGCGGCCGGCGGTGGTGTGGATATGGTTCAGTCCTCCATCGGCTTCACCCTCGGCGCCGAACTCGACAACCTGACGCTGACCGGAAGCGCCGCAATCAACGGTACGGGCAATGCCCTCGCCAACCTGCTCACCGGCAATACTGGCGCCAACGTACTGACCGGTGCGGCCGGCAATGATGTGCTCAACGGCGGCGCCGGCAACGACAGCCTGAACGGCGGTGCGGGCCAGGATACTTTCAGGTTCTCGTCGGCGCTGAACCAGACGACCAACGTGGACACCCTGGTCGATTTCACCACCGGCGTAGACGACATCTCGCTGAGCCGCACCGTCTTCAGCGCGATCAGCGACGCCAGCCTGGCATCTGGGGGCTTCTTCCGGGCCGGCGCCGCCGCCCTGGATGCGGATGATCGGATCCTCTATGACCGGACCACAGGTTCCCTGGCCTACGACTCCGATGGCACGGGAGCGGGCGCCGCAGTCCGGATCGCCATCGTGGGTTCTGCCGTGCATCCGGCAGTCGCGGCAGCCGACTTCGTGCTGGCCTGACGGAACGGACTCTCCGCCTTATCACGACGCCGGGTTGTGGCATGCCCCGGCGCCTATGCCCTCCATTTCCATGTAGGGACGTCGCCAGGTCAGGCCATCTGAAGTGCTCCCGCCAATCGTTGCGGATAGCAAAAACTGTTGAAAGTCCCGTAGCGCGGCATTTCGCTTCGGCTCACGTCGCCGCTACAGGAACATCCCGCCGGAGGCCTCCACCCGCTGGCCGTTGATCCAGCGGCCGGCATCGGACAGCAGCATGGCCACCGCGGCGCCTATGTCCTCCGGCAGGCCGACGCGTCCCAAGGCGGTGTTGCTGGCGATGAAGGCATTGACCTGGGAATTGTCACGGACCACGCCACCACCGAAATCGGTCTCGATGGCGCCAGGTGCCAGCACGTTCACCGAAATCCCCCGAGCTCCCAGTTCCTTGGCCTGGTAGCGGGTGAGCACTTCGATGCCGCCCTTCATTGCCGCGTAGGCGGCATAGCCCGGCAGGGCGAAGCGCGCCAGCCCCGTGGAGATGTTGAGGATGCGGCCGCCGTCGGCGATCAGCGGCAGCAGCTTCTGGGTAAGGAAGAACGGGCCCTTGAGCTGGACGTTCACCAGTTGGTCGAACTGTTCCTCGGTGGTTTCGGCAAAGCTGGCGTGGATGCCGATGCCGGCGTTGTTCACCAGGAAGTCGAAATTGTCGCGGCCGAACTCGTTCTTCAGCAGGCGGCCCAGGCTGGCGACGAAGGTGTCGAAGCTGGCGCTCTTGCTCACGTCCAGTTGCAGCATGGCAGCGTGGCCGCCGAGGTCGAGGAGTTCCCGGCTCAGCGCCTCGGCGTCGTCCAGCTTGCTGTGGTAGGTGCCGATGATGTCGATGCCCTGGGCAGCCAGGTGCTGCGCCATGCTCTTGCCAAGGCCGCGGCTGGCGCCGGTGATGAGTGCGATCTTGCGGATCATTGCAGTGCTCCTGGTTGCAGGTGGTGGAAGTGGTGAGGAGCTTATTGTCCGGACATGGCGCGATAAATATGCTGATCTCGGAAGCACTGATCGGCACTATCGAACAATCCGCAGAGAGGCCCCGCACGGATGAACAAACTGGAGCTACTGAGAACCTTCGTACGGGTCAGCGAACTGTCAAGTTTCACCCAGGCCGCCAACAGCCTCGGCCTGCCCCGCTCCACCGTCTCCGACCAGGTCCAGGCGCTGGAGGAGATGCTCGGCACGCGCCTGCTGCAGCGCACCACGCGCAAGGTGCAGGCCACCCAGGATGGCCTGCTGTTCTACGAACGCAGCCGTGAACTGCTGGCGCAGATGGACGAATTGCAGGGACTGTTTCGCGAGGATGCCAGCGCGCTTGCCGGGCGCATCCGCGTGGACATGCCCACGGTGCTGGCGCGCAAGCTGGTGATGCCGCGCCTGGCGGAGTTCACCGCCGCGCACCCCGGGGTGGAGCTGGAAGTCAGCAGCACCGACCGTCGGGTGGACCTGGTGCGCGAGGGTTTCGACCTGGTGCTGCGGGTGGGTCCGCTGCTGGATGCATCCCTGGTGGCCCGCAGCCTGGGCGCCTTCCCCGTGGTCAATGTGGCCAGCCCCGCCTACCTCGCCGCCCACGGCACGCCACGGACCCTGGACGAGCTCGCCGGCCACCGGCTGGTACACTACGTCACGGTGCTGGGGGGACGGCCGCCGGGCTTCGAATACCTCGACGGCGACCTGCTTCGCCAGCTGCCCATGGCCGGCAGTCTCACGGTGAACAACGCCGAAGCCTACAGCGCCGCCTGCCTGGGCGGGTTGGGGCTGATCCAGGCACCGCTGCACGGGGTGCGCGAGCAGCTCGAGCGCGGCGAGTTGGTGGCGGTCCTGCCCGATTACCAGGCGCCCTCCCTGGAGGTCAGCCTGCTCTACGCCCACCGTCGCCTGCCCCAACGGGTACGCGCCTTCATGGACTGGCTGGAAGCGCTGGTGCGCGAGCACACCTTGCCCTAGGGGGCGCGCCTAGGGGGCGTAGGTGCTGCGATCACGGCCGTTGTGCTTGGACTGGTAGAGCGCCTGGTCGGCCTTGATCAGCGCCTGGTTGAGGGTGTCGCCATCGGCCAGTCGGGCGAGGCCGATGCTGATGGTGGCCGGATGGCTCGTGGGGGCCTCGCGCACGGCACGCAGCAGGTTTTCCATGAGTTGCCCGGCCTCTTCGGGGGACAGGTCCCAGAGGTAGATCCCGAACTCCTCTCCCCCCAACCGGGCGAACTCGAAGCCCTCCAGCCCGTCGCGCAGGTTGCCGGCAACCCGTTGCAACACCTCGTCGCCGATATCGTGGCCGTAGCTGTCGTTGATCTTCTTGAAGAAGTCGATATCCACCATGGCCAGGTAGCGCCGCTGGCCGGGCTCGGACTTTTCCAGACGCTCGGTAGTCTGGCTGATGAAGGCGCGGCGGTTGGGGATGCGGGTCAGCGCATCCAGGTAGGCCTGCTCCATCAGCAGCCTGGCCATCAGGAAGTTGTTCAGCTTGCCCTGGGTCAAGCGCAGGTAGGTGTAGACGGTCATCCCCAGGAAGAACAGCACGTAGAAGAAGATCAGGCTGTCTTCCAGTTCGAGCCCCGCCACGCCGTCGGAGAAAGGATTGAGCACCAGCCAGGTGACGGCCTGGATGCCGAAGTAGCTGTAGTGGTTCTGCGGCATCACCGACGCGAGGAACACCACACTGGAGGCGGTGAGCGTCAGCCAGAGCGGCTGCACGACCTCGGGCATGCCCTCGATCACCAGTCGCGAAGAAAAGCAGTAGACGCCCACGTACAACAGGTTGAGCAGGTAGAAGCTGCGTGCCCGACGGATGAAGGGCACGCAGCAGGTTAGGCCTCCAAGCAGGGCAAGGAAGAGGATCGACTTGGGCGTGAACCCCTGCCCGCCCTCGAAGCTCACCAACACGTCGATGAAGAACCAGAGACCAATGCTGACGCAGAACACCAGCAGGCAGAAGGTGCGCAGGCGCTCGAAATCATGTTGCCGGAACTCTGCCCGCAGTTCCGGGGTGACGACCTGGTGCGACAGCTGGGCTTCGACGGTGTGGAACATGGGGCCCTCCGTTGGCGATTCCAGCAGCCTAGCTCAAGGGCAGTGACGGTGTCTGGCGCATCCTGCGGGCCAGCTGCTGCGCGCCATGCTGCGTACCCTAGGATGCGGCGGGCGGCGTTCCGCTTGAGCGAAGCGATACCCATACGGACCGAGCTGATGGGTATCGCAAGCTCAACCCATCCTACAAAGGCAGGCCGTACCGGTGGGGTGGCTCATTGCAGAAGCGCCTTGCCCCAGGGCCGGTAGCGCAGGGAGAACACCGCATCGGGGTGGCAACCGGAGGCCTTGGCCGGTTCGGCGGGTACCGCGCGGAAGGGTTGGCCGGGTTTGCTGACCTGGCGGAAGGCCTCGCGTACCACGCCGAGGCTGCAGGGCAGCGCAGCGGCATAGGCGCGACGCACCCTGGCCGGGAGGGCGGCGGTGCCCTCGCCGTCCTGCCACCAGACCTGGATGCCCAGGTCGTGCAAATCCGCCAGCCATTCGGCATAGGCCGACGGTGCCAGCTTGCCGGCGCTGAAGGCGCTGAGGTGCAGGGGGGCGTCCAGGCGGCTGCGCATATCCCGCAACTGGCGGGCCAGGGCTTCGCGGCGCTCCGGGGCCTGGAACTGCTGGTCATCCAGTTCCAGGGGCAAATACCAACCCGCCGCCGGCAATTTCCACGCGTCGCGCAGTACACGTTGCTGGGCCAGCGAGCGGCCCAGCTGGTGCTGCCAGTAAGCGGCCAGGCCCGGGTTGTCCAGCTCCTGCTGGCGCTGGTAGTAGGCCGGGTCCATGTACAGGCCCAGCACCAGCTGCAGCCCTTGCTCGTGGGCGGCGCGCAGGGCCTGGGCGAGCCAGCCGTCGGCGCCGCCGAAGTCGGAATCACCGTAGGCGGTCCACTGCACGATCAGGGTCTTCACGCCATGGCGCGCGCTGGCCCGCCAGATCTCCCGCCAGGTGTCCTGGGCGATGCGCTGGTCGGCATTGAGCGGTTGGAAGAACAGCCGCTCCTCGGCGTGGAGCTGGGCTCCGAGCAGCAGGCAGAGTGCGAAGAGCAAGCCACGCATCAGAAGTTCACCTCCACGCCCACCAGCACGCCTTCGGCCTGTTCGTAGAGGTTGCCGCCCAGGCCCCACTGGTACTCGGTGCGCACCGTGACGTGGGCGCGGTAGGCGTTGTAGCGGTCGTCGCCGTACCAGTACTGCCAGCGCAGGCCGACGCCGGTGCGCCAGTCCTGGCGCCAGTCGTTGCTCGGGTCCTGCGCGGAGAATTCGAGGAAGCCGTAGGGCATCAGGGTCTGCGGGCTGTCCACCGGCAGCTTGTAGGCCCTGCCCTGCTGGTAGCGGGACAACCAGGCATGGTCGCCGGCGCGGGTCCACCAGGCGGCATCCAGGTAGAGGAAGCGCTCGTTCCACTCGGATTCGTCCACCCGCCAGTCGTTGCGGTACTGGTCCTGGTCGAAGAAGGACGCCGTGGCGCGCAGCAGCAGGTCGGTGGTGGTCCGGCCATCACGCACATGGTCATCGAGGGCGTCCCAGACTTCGCCCGGGTTCAGCCACTGGCCAAGGCTGAAGCCGCTGAAGTCGTCGTCGCGCAGCTGGCTCTGGGTGTAGATCTCGCTGTAGAGGTTGAGGTTCTGGGTACCGATGGGCTTCAAGCGCAGGCCCAGGCCGGCACCGAGGGAACGCCCGTAGCGGTTGCGGCCGTCGCCACCCAGCAGGGCCCGGCCATAGACCGACAGGCTCTTGCCGGCGCGGGTCGGCTCGTCGCCCAAGGCATGGTCCCACATGGCCAGCTGCACGTTCTGCGACTGGGCGCGACGTCGCTCGTCGACTCTGCCGTCCTGGCGGAAGCTGTCGTTGGTGGCGGTGCCGGCCGGCGACCAGGTACTGGCCAGGGTGAGGTTGTCGCGCCGGGACAGCACATCGTGGGCGCGGCGCTGGCGGTAACGACGGGCCTCAAGGCTGCCGTATTCGTCGTCGCCGTCCACCAGGTCCTGTTCGACGTCGATGACCCGGCGCAACTCGCGGCGTGCGCTGGCGCTGTCCTCGACCTCGTCGTAGCGCCAGGCCAGGGTTTCGCCGATGCGGTAGTCCTCCGGGTAGCCGCGGGTAGCCCGTTCCAGGTAGGGAATGGACTGGCGCCGCACGTCGGGGGTGTCGGACCCCGCCAGGCGCATGCCGTAGTCGGCGGAGAAGCGCGGGTTGTCCGGCGCCAGACGTGCGGCTTCGGCCAGCCAGGCGGTGCTCTGCGCACTGTCGCCGGCGGCCTGGGCGGTACCCGCGGCGGCGTAGTAGTGCTCGGCGCGGGGATCATGGGCCAGGGCCTGGCGCTGGCGCTCCAGGGCCAACGGCGGGTGGCCTGCGGCCAGGGCGATGGAGGCACCCAGGGCGAAATCGTCCGCCCGGGTGGACTCGGCCGCTTGCCAGTAACACTCGGCTGCCTCGGTATCGCCGGCGGCCAGGGCACTGCGGGCGGCGGTGAGGCGTGCCGTGTTGTCCAGATGCGCCAACGATATGCCCTGCCAGATGCGCCAGGCGCCGGCCGGATCGCCGGCGGCCTCCAGGGCATAGGCCAGGGGCAGGCGGCTGGCTTCATCGCCCTTGGCCAGGGCGGCCTGGTAGTAGACCACCGCCTCGCCGGGCCGCGCGGGCATGGCGCAGCGGCCGAGGGCGCGCAGGGAGATGGCGTCCTCGGCCTCCCCTACCAGGCGCTCGACCGCCTGGCACTGGCCGGCTTCAGCCAGGCGGCCGAGCAGTTGCCCACGGCTGGCCGCATCGACCCGTGCCGCCAGCGCTTCGATGCGCGCAAGGTCCAGGGGAGCGTCGGATTTGGCGTAGAGCCCCGCCAGGCGCTGCAGTAAAGGCGCCGGCAAACGGCCGCCATGGCGGTCGTAGGCCTGGTCGAGCAGGCGCCGGGTCTCGGCTTCGCGACCGGCCTTGAGGCTGAGGTAGCTGGCCTGGTCGAGGGCCTTGAGGTCGCCGGTGCGGCGGTAGTAGTCCAGCCACAGGCGCTCGGCTTCGCCGTCCCGGCCACTGGCCTGGATCAGCCCGGCGCGCTGGCGCAGCACCTCCGGCGTCTGCGGCTGGCGGGCGAGCCAGGCCAGGGCGAGGTCGGTGCGGCCTTGTTCCTGCCAGAGGCTAACGAGGGCATTGCGCCGAGCGCCGTCCCAGGGTTCGGGCAGGCGCTGGCGCTCCATCAGGTCGCTGGCGCCCAGGCGCTGTGCCAACACCAGCCAGGTCTGCGGATCATCCTCGGCGCGGCAGCCGGCCAGTTGTTCACGGGCCGCAGCCGGATCGTGGCGGGACAACCATTCGGCGGTTTCCAGGCAGGGCCGCGCCAGCTGGTTGCCCAGCTCGCGCACCAGCGGGCTATCGCCTTCCTGGCGCGCCAGTTCCCAGAGGCGCGCACGCTGGGCCGGATCCTGGCGGTCCTGCTCGGGCAAGGACGCCAGCCAGCGTCGGGCCATGTCCAGGCGACCCAGGTCGACGGCGCGGTCGAGCATGGCCAGGCGCACTTCGCGCGCCTCGGCCGCCGACGGCGGACGTTGCAGCAGACGTTCCAGGCCGGTCTCGCCCAGCAACTGCACCTGGGCATTGGCCAGGCGCCGCCAGTCTTCATCCCGCAGTTGGCCGCTGTCGGCCAGGGGTTGCAGCTGTTCCACAGTGGTGGACCAGTCACGTAGCTGCTCGGCCCAGTTGGCCCGCGCCATGCGCAGAACCACGCCATCGTCGCGCAAGGGGAGCTGGTTGAGCCAGTCCAGCGCCCGCTTGGCCCCGCCGTATTTGGCCAGGCTGAGGCTGTAGGCCTGCCACAGGCGCACCCGCTGATCACCCTCTATCTGCTCCAGCCAACGCTCCACCTGGGTGGAAGTAGGCGGGTCCTGCTCGATCCAGGTCAGGCGCAGCTCTTCCAGGCTGTCCTGGCCCGCCTGGGTGGTGCCCAGGGGCGCGGCGATCTGTTCCGCCTCGGCGTAGCGCCGCTGCTTGGCCAAGGCTTCCACCAGCAGCTTGCGCGCCTCGGCGTTGTTCGGGACCCGCTCCAGCAGGTGGCGCATCAGGCGTTCCACTTCGTCCCAGTTCTGCCGGCCGGCCTCACGGTAGGCGCGGTCGATGAAGGGGTAGCTGCGAAAGCGCTGGAACTCGCTCAGGGTATCGGCGGCCTGGGCTTGGCAAGCCAGGCCGCTACCGAGCAGAAGGACGGCCAGTCCGGCGACCAGGAGCGGCTTCATGCAGCCTCCTCGACGAGCCGGTAGGCCTCGCGCTGTTCCTCGGCCTGTTCGGCCAGGGCAAGGTCAAGCACCTCCTGGGTGATGATGCCGCGCGCCATCAGGTGTTCACCGAGGGATTCGCGCTCGGGGTCGAAGTCGATCAGTGCCTGGCTGAACAACGATGGCGGCACCATGCCGCGTACCTGCAACAGGGTGCCGAACAACACCTGGTGACAGCAGACACGCTCCAGCAGGTTGGCGTCATCGGCGTGTCGCGCGAGCTTCTCCATCATCCTCAGCGCTTCCGGATTGTGCTGCCTGCCGCCGTAGCAGTGGCGCAGGCCGAGGGTAACGCGGCCCTGGGGCGCCAGACGGCAGCGCACGGGTCGGCCTATATGACGGCTGATGGCACCCAGGGACACTTGGCTGACTGCGCGTTCGCTGGCCAGCACCAGAGTGTCGCCCTCCTCTGCCACCGGCAACACGGCGTAGCGCAGCGCCAGACGCTTGGGAAACGCCTCGATCAGCTGCGGATCGAGCCGGAAGGGGTTGAGCGGCGCCCAGTCCATGTCCAGCTGCTCGGCCAGCACGGTGACCAGCTGGGTGCTATCCACCAGTTCGCGCAACAGCAGCTCACGACCGAGCTGGCGGCGTATCGGGCTGGTAAGGGCCGCCTGCAGGTCGGGTTCGGTCAGCAGGCCCTTGTCCAGCAGGCGCTGGCCCAGGGTCTTGCCCTGCGCCTGGCCAAGGGAGGGAAACTCATGGGTGGTCTTGTCCCAGGCCACGCGGCGCGAATCGCCCATTTCCAGCACCTGGCGCAAGGCGCGCAGGTTGGCGAAGAAGTTGACGAAGTTGCTCCACATCATCCTCGGAGCCGACAGCAGCCCCTGGAACACACCGTAGAAACGCGTGACGAACCAGGCGCGCTGGAACAGGCGGTTGAGCAGCATCAGGCCGTTGAGCCAGAGCAGCACGCTGAGCAGCGTGCTGCCGGCCAGCAGCGAGGGGAAGTGCCAGGCCTCGGGGTTGAGCGTGGTGATCAGCCACATGGTCAGCAGCACCAGGAACAGCAGGTTGACCAGAAAGCTCAGCAGGTAGGCGAACAGGCCCCGGCGGTCGCGCCAGAGGAAGTAGTTCATCACCGCGCGCGGGCTCCAGCCGAGATTGGTGGTGCCCTGGAAGACGATGCCGGTGATCCACCGCGACTTCTGCCGGACGGCGTGCTGCCAGGTGCGCGGGAAGTGCTCGCGCACGCAGATGACCTGGGTGAACGGCCGGCTCATGCCGAAGACCCAGTCCTTGGCCAGGGCCAGTTTCGGGTCGCTCACCGGGTAGCGGGCGAAGATGCACTTCATGCCCTTCTGCTTGAGGCGGAAGCCGATGTCATAGTCCTCGGTGAGGCTCTGCACGTCGAAGGCGATGCCGTCGCCGTCTTCCAGCAGCGCGGCGATGGCGCGACGACTGAAGCAGGTGCCGACGCCGGCGCTGGGCACCTGGCCGCTGAGGGCCTCGCGCACCACCACGTCCTTGCCGTGGTTCTCGGAGAACTCGTCCACGTAGTGGCCGGCGGTGAAGCCCCACCACTCCGGTGCATAGGGGTAGACGGGAATCTGGATCAGGTCCTTGTTCGGCAGCAGGTAGTTGAACAGGCGTAGCTCCAGGGGCGAGATGACGTCCTCGGCGTCGTGCAGGATGAAGCCGGCGAACTCCACCTTGGCGTCCGCCTCGAAACGCAGGATGGCGTCGATCACGTTGTTCAGGCAGTCAGCCTTGCTGGTGGGGCCGGGACGCGCGCAGACCACCTTGTGCACGTTGGGGAAGTGCCGGCACACGGCGTCGACGTCGGTCTGGGTATCCGGGTCGTTGGGGTAGGTGCCGACGAAGATCTGGTAGTTCTCGTAGTCCAGGGTCGAGGCGGCCAGGCGCGCCATTTCCCCCACCACGCCCACCTCCTGCCAGGCCGGCACCATGATCGCCAGCGGTTTTTCCGCCACCGAGTAGAGCAGCTTCTCGTCGGCGCGCTCAAAGGTGCCGTAGACGCGAAAACGCCGGATCAGCTTGCGGAACCAGTAGGCCAGGTCGATGAACAGGTCATCCAGGCCGAGCAGGAACATCAGCGCGGCGAGGACGATTGCCAGGTACTTGAGGCCGAACAGGACGTAAGCGAGGAAATCGATCAGCTCCAGACTCATTCAGCGGCGCCACCCTGCCGGTGCTCGACCAGCCAGAGGCTCAGGCGCTCGGCGATGCGCTCGCTGGCGTGGCCGTCGCCGAACGGGCTGTGGACCCGGCTCATGTCCGCGTAGTGCTCGGGGTCGTCCAGCAGCCGTCGGGTTTCCTCGACTATCCGGTGCTGCAGCGTCCCCACCAGCAGCACGGTGCCGCCTTCCAGCACCGACGGCCGTTCGGTGACCTTGCGCAGCACCAGCAAGGGTTTGCCAAGGGCCGGGGCCTCCTCCTGGATGCCGCCGGAGTCGGTGAGGATCAGGTAGGCGCGGTCCATCAGCCAGACGAAGTGCTGATAGTCCTGGGGGGCGATGAGGTGGATGTTGGGCCGCCCGGCGAGCAGGCCGTAGACGGCGTTCTGCACCTGCGGATTGAGGTGCACCGGGTAGACGAACTGCACGTCGGGATAAGCCTCGGCCAGCTCCGCCAAGGCCAGGCAGATGCGCTCGAAGCCCTTGCCGAAGTTTTCCCGCCGGTGGCCGGTGATCAGCACCATGCGCTTGTCGGAGTCGAGTACCGCCAGGGGCGAGTCGGCCGCGGGGTGCCAGTCGGTGTCGTGCAGGTGCTGGCGCATCCACAACAGGGCGTCGATCACCGTGTTGCCGGTGACCTCGATCTTGTCGATGGAGATGTTCTCGTGCAGCAGGTTGTCGCGGGATTTCTTCGTCGGCGGGAAATGCAGGTCGGCGATCACCGCCGTCAGGCTGCGGTTGGCCTCTTCCGGCCAGGGCGCCTTGAGGTCGCCGGTGCGCAGCCCGGCCTCGACGTGGGCGATGGGAATCTGCAGGTGGAAGGCGGTCAGTGCGGCGATGAAGCTGGTGGTGGTGTCGCCGTGGACCAGGACGATGTCCGGCCGCCGGCGCGCGTAGCTGGCATCGAGCTTGTTCATCAACTGTTCGGACAGGCCGTTGAGGGTCTGGCCCTGGGTCATGACGTCGAGGTCTTCGTCCACCTCCAGCTCGAAGGAATCCAGCACTTGCTGGAGCATTTCCCGATGTTGTCCGGTGGAGCAGATGTGCAGGTCGATGTCGTCCCGCTGTCGGAGCACCCTCGCCAGGGGTGCCATCTTGATGGCTTCGGGACGGGTACCGAAAACCATGGTGACTTTGAATGACATAGCGCTCTCCTTGACCCGGTCGTCCATTTACCGGGTAGTGCGGTCCAGGGATCGTCGCCCTTCAAGGAAAGCCCCTCGAGACGGGACTGTCCAGCCGCCCCTGCATTCCATTGACCCAGCTCAATCGACTGACAACTGGCCATCCAGGCCGCGCAGGCGGAACCGGGCTGCTATGTTTTTCTGGTCATCCCCCTTCTGCGGGTCCCACCATGTCCCCGACCGTCGCTGCCCCACGGGCACTCCCAGGCGCATTGGACGCGCGCCGCCGTACCCTGCTCTCCGTCCTGCTGCTGTGCCTGGTGGCACCAGCCCAGGCCGAAACCGACCCGGTGGCGCGCGGGCGCTACCTGATCCAGGTTTCCGGCTGCAACGACTGCCACACCGCGGGCTGGATGGAGTCGGCCGGCCAGGTAGCCGAAGGCCAGTGGCTGACCGGCAGCCCGCTGGGCTGGCGCGGCCCCTGGGGCACCACCTATGCCTCGAACCTGCGCCTGGTGGCGCAGAACCTCGGCGAGCGGCAATGGCTGGAGCACGCGCGACGGGAATGGCGGCCACCGATGCCCTGGTTCAACCTGCGGCGGATGGACGATGGCGACCTGCTGGCGATCTACCGCTACATCCGCCACCTGGGCCCGGCCGGCAGCATGGTTCCAGCCTTCGTGCCGCCCGGACAGGCACCGGAAAAGCCCTACGCGCAGTTTCCCGGCGCAAACTGACCGACCGCCGGTCGATGCCCCCGAGAACCCGCCGTAGAGAGCGGCGGCGGTGTGGCGAAGTGGCGCTGGTGAATTAAAAGATTAGGCATTCCTCGAAAGCGAAGGTATTGTGTCGAGCGCTGTGATGCGTGTGTCACCGGGAAACGGTCTGTACTTTAGCGGTCCCTTTTTCATCGGTTGCCGACTCTCTGCACTCAGTGACAGGCTGGAAGGTTCCAGCCCAGCGATAATTCAGTTTCTAGGAGACATTCCAATGTCCGAGCGCCAAACCGGCACCGTCAAGTGGTTCAACGATGAAAAGGGCTTCGGCTTCATTACCACCGATAACGGCCCGGATCTGTTCGTTCACTACCGTTCCATCCAAAGCGCCGGCTTCAAAAGCCTGAAGGAAGGCCAGAAAGTCTCCTTCATCGCCGTGCAGGGCCAGAAAGGCCTGCAAGCCGACGAAGTGCAAGTGATCTAATCACGAGCCGAAAGAAAACCGGCCTACGGGCCGGTTTTTTTTTCAGTGCGACAGATAGCTCCAGATAGTGTCAGCGAGTAGAGAAAGCGAAATGCGTATCAAGACTTCCCACAGCAGCACCCCCAAGGCCCCCGCCGCCACCACCAACAGCGAAGCCCTGGACGCCCAGATCGCTGCATTCCTCAAGCAGGGTGGCGAGATCCAGGAAATCGCCAAAGGCGTCAGCGCTCAGGTTGCTCCGAGCCGCCACATTCGCATCGGCAACAAGTAAGACCCTCCTGGCGCCCACGGGTGGGCGGGGACCAGCCCCGTCGCCCGGCGCCATCGCCGCCCCGCCAATGGGCGGATGCCGCTTGTACACCGACTCACCGCGCTACACTTCCATCCAGGCCCAAAGCGGCCGGAACTGGGGGATTCAGCCGGATGGGGGCCCGGTGTCAGCCAGATGGGAGGTGTCCCATGCAGCGGCACTATTACATCAGCGACAACCTCAAGGACCTGGAAAAGGTCGAAGACGAGCTCGAGTCCCAGGGTATCGATCATGAGCAGATTCACGTGCTCAGCGAACGCGATGCCGACATCGAGCACTACCACCTCCACGACGTCTCCTCCGTGATGAAGCGCGACATGCTGCATTCCGGCCTGATCGGCGTCGGCATCGGCCTGGCCTTGGCGGCCCTGGTGATGCTGGTGGCCTGGTTCAGCGGCTGGACCGGCACGGCGGCTGGCTGGATCCCGTTCATCTTCCTCGCCATCGCCCTGTTCGGCTTCAGCGTCTGGGAAGGCAGCCTGTTCGGGATACAGACCCCCAACGCGGTGGTGAAACGCTTTCAGCCCACCCTGGACGAAGGCAAGCATGTGTTCTTCGTCGACGTGAAACCCGCCCAGGAAGCCATCCTCTCCCGCGTCGTCAGCCACCATCCGCTGCTCAGGATCGCCGGCACTGGCCAAGCCACGCCGGACTGGGCCGAAGGCTTGCAGCACCGACTCCACCAAATTCGCAGAATGATCTAGGTTCACGACGAGAACTGCCTGCGCTCGGTGATGCGTCGTTAAAAATCGGTTCGGAAGCCGCTTGCGACTAACGCGCTTTAGCGCGGCCCGGAGGGCGAGCGGAGCGAGTAATGCTCATTTACAACTCGTAAACTCGCGTGCGAGCCCAGTCCGCTTCCTCACCGATTTGACTCGCTAGCGCTCGCCCTTCGGGCCAGCCTTCGGCTGTTACTCCCGTTGGTCGTTGTGCCTAGCCTGACCTTCGCTCGACGATTTTTCGTCCGGAACCTTCCCCGCTCGCGGCGGCGAATGCAACGCCTGGCGTCATCCGCCGCTTCAACTCAGCTGTCCAGCTCCGGCACGGCACTGGCGCGGGCTTCGGCCAGCAACCAGTCGATCAGGCGGCGCACCTTCTCAGTCGGCGGCGACCTGCGGCTCCAGGCCAGGCGGTAGGCCCAGGGGGTCGCCAGGCGACAGTGCTCGCCAAAGGGCAGCAGCAATCGGCCATTGGCGATGTCGTCGCAGGCCAGGGCGGTGGAGCCCAGGGCGAACCCCTGGCCACTCACCGCGCCCTGTATGGCGTGGCCGATCAGGCCGAAACGCATCCCGCCCTTCACCGGTCCCGGCTCGCCCACATAAGTGGCGAACCAGTCCTCCCAGCTCGGCAGCTGCAGGTTGGCGTTGTTCTTCCAGTGGGTATGGATCAGCCGCGCGCCAAGCATGTCGCGCGGCTCGCGCACAGCACCGAACTGTTCCAGGTAGGCCGCGCTGCACACCGGGAAGAACTCCTCCTGGAACAGCAGCTCGCTGGCCGGCATGGGCGCATCGGTGGTGGTGAAGCGGATCGCCAGGGTCGCCTCGCCACGCTCCAGATCCACCAGTTGCTCGGTCGCCTCCAGGCTGAGGGTGATATCCGGGTTGCCAGCGGCGAACTGGTTGAGCCGGCGCATCAGCCAATGGCTGGCGATGGAGGGCGCGCAGGTGATGTGAATCGGCCCTTCGTCCTGGTTGCGCAGCTCGTCGGCGCCACGGGTCAGCAGCTCGAAGGCCTGGGTGACGGTAGCCGCCAGGCGACGGCCATTGTCGTTGAGGCTGACGGTGTTGCGGGTGCGGTCGAACAGGCTCACGCCCAGCTCGTTCTCCAGCAGGCGGATCTGCCGGCTCACGGCACCCGGGGTCACCGACAGCTCCTCGGCGGCCTCGGTGAAGTTGCGGCTGCGCGCGGCCACCTCGAAGGTGCGCAGGGCGATGAGTGAAGGGAGACGCATAGGAGTTCGCTTTGAGTTTCAGTCAAAGCATGATGACAAATCATCGTTTGAATGCAAGGCGCCCGAGGACCGATCCTGCCTACCATTGGCGGCGCCTGCCGCTCTCTGTCTTGCGAGTCGTACGATGAAACCCTCCCGCCTCCCCCTGGACTGGTTCGCCTGCGGACTGATGTTCGTCCTCTGTATCTGCTGGGGCTTCCAGCAGGTGGCGATCAAGCTGACCCTGGACGACGTGCCGTCCATCCTGCAGCTGGCCGTCCGCTCAGGCGGCGCCGCCCTGGTGCTGGGCGCCCTGGTGCTGTGGAAGGAAGGCCGCGCAGCCTTCAGCGACGGCACCCTGCTGCCGGGTATCACCGTGGGGGCGCTGTTCGGCCTGGAGTTCCTGTTCATCGGCGAAGCGTTGAACCACACCAGCGCCTCCCACGTGTCGGTGTTCCTCTACACCGCGCCCATGTTCGCCGCCCTCGGCCTGCACCTGATGCTGCCCGAGGAACGCCTCTCGCCCGTGCAATGGCTGGGGGTTCTGGTGGCCTTCGGCGGCATCGCCTCGGCGTTCCTCGGCAAGCCGGCGAACGCTCCCGGCAACATGCTGCTGGGTGACACCTACGCCCTGCTCGGCGCCCTCGCCTGGGGCGCAACCACCCTGGTGATCCGTGGCTCGAGCCTGTCCGAGGCCAACCCGGTGAAGACCTTGTTCTACCAATTGTTCGGTGCCGCCCTGCTGCTGGGCGTGGTCGCCTTCAGTACCGGCACGACCGAAATGCATCTGACCGAAAAAGCCATCGTCAGCCTGGTGTTCCAGGTGGTGGTGATCGCCCTGGTGAGCTACCTGGCCTGGTTCTGGTTGCTGCGCCGCTACCTGGCCACACGCCTGTCGGTGCTGTCGTTCATGACACCGCTGTTCGGGGTCAGCTTCGGCGTGCTGGTGCTGGGGGAGACCATCGACCTGTCTTTCGCCATAGGCGCCACCCTGGTACTGGGCGGCATCGTGCTGGTCAGCGGCGCCGAACTGCTGCGTGGCCGCCAGCGACGCAAGGCGCTGGCCACTTCCGAGGGGTGATCCTTCAACGCCGGCGGATGCGCTCCACCAGCACCCGTCCGTCCTGGCCCCAGCGTCCACGCACTTCCACGTAGTCGCCAACCCCCGGCGACTTGTCGATGCGCGTCTCCGGCCCCACCACCAGTTGCAGCGAATCCAGGGTCCAGCCCTCGCCCAACACCCCCTGCAGGCGCACCCGCGAGCCCACCGGGCTGGGCGCCGGCTGGCCGTCGGCGTCGCGGGCGCCCTGGTCGATCCAGTCGACGATCAGCTGGATCTCCTCGTCGCTGAGAAACGGCGGACCGTCGTAGGGCATCTGCGGCTGCGACTGGCCCCGGATGCGCCGCACCAGCTCGCTGGCGCCGGAGACACCGGGCACCACACGCACGCGCTCGTCGCGATCGAGGATGGCGGCATAGGAGTTCAGCAGCAGGCCCTCGGGCGCCGAGCCCATCAGGCCGTAGGGGGAATGGCATTTGACACAGCGGCTGGCGAAGATCGGCGCCACATGGCTGTAGGTGACCGGCTGGCCCGGCGGCGGACGCTGCAACGGTGCCGGTTCCACACTGGCGTTCGCCGGACGGCTACCCGGTTGCAGACCACCCTCGACCCAGCCCTCGAACAGGGCGATCTCGGCGTCGCTGAGAAACGGCGGCCCGGTCATGGGCATGCGCGGCTGGGTCTGGCCCTTGAGCCGGCGGATCAGCTCGCTGCCCGCCGCATCGCCACCCTTTACCACCGGACGACGGCTGCCCTTGAGCAACTCGTCGAGGCTGGTCAGGCGCAGGCCCAGGGGCGCGGCTTCACCGGCGTGGCACATCACGCAGCGGGCCTGGAGGATTGGCTGGATATCGTCGAATGTCGGCGGTTGCGCCAAGGCCATTGCCGGCCCCAGCAGTAACCAGCCCAGCGTGCCGCGCACTTTTCCCTTGCCCATATCGACCCGCCTCGCGCACCGGTTGGCCTGGCTAAGGGTAGTTAAACAAGACGTATTGAACAGGCCTGTGGAACCCCGCCACTATCCGCCGGTCAGTCTATTCGAGGTCGGCGGAAGTCGGCCCCAGGCCCTGGGCTCCAATCAGTCGCCGCTGTGGAGCCCAGGGCTTTCTTCTACACATCCCATCAGAAACGTCCGCACACAGAATCGTCGACCAGGCTGGTTTCCTCAGACGCTGCCGTAGGCAATGATGGCCGCCGCGTGTCGAAACTGGAGAATCACTGCATGAAATCTGCCCCCCGCCTCACCGCCCTGCTGCTCGGCGCCGGCCTTCTGGCCAGCCTCGCCGGCTGCGACCTGGCCGAAGAGTCGGCCAACAAACTGGCGGAGAAAGCCGAGGCGGCCGCCCAGGAAATCGCCCGGGAAGCCATCGGCGAAGCGGTCAAAGAGCTGAACAAGCAAGTCGACGACGTCCAGGCGTCGGCCAAGGAACTCCTGGGTGAACAACCCAAGGAAGAAGCTCGCGAAGAGTCGCCGCGCGCGCCGTCGAACAAGGATGAAGCAAGGGATGGGGACGACATGCTGCCCCCTTCCGGCGTCGAGACCTGAGCCCTTCAGGACGCAGCCGCGACACGCCTGTCGCGGCCACCCGCCCTCAGGCGCGCAAGTAGCGCGGCAGGGGCCTGCGGTGGAGCACCTTGAGGGACTCCACCGGGGGAACCTCCCCATGTTCCAGCGCCAGATCGCGCTGGAGCGTGCTGATCAGCCAATCCAGCTGCACCGTCGCCGCCACCACGCGCTGGAAGAATTTCCCCTCGCGTTCCAGCGTCAGGACAAAGCCGCCATCGGGCCGGGGCTTGGTGCTCAGCTCGTATTCCGGAAAGGCGCCGATCAGTTTGTCGAAATCCAGATCCATGTCTTCTCTCCCAGAAAGTTAGTTGCTCCTGCACCCCATAGGCTATGTGCGACAAGTGCCTGCGCTCGGTGATACTTCGTTAAAAATCGGTTCGGAAGCCGCTTGCGGCTAACGCGCTTTAGCGCGGCCCGGAGGGCGAGCTGAGCGAGTAATGCTCATTAACAGGCGTTAACTCGCGTGCGAGCCCAGTCCGCTTCCTCACCGCTTTTTGCCTCGTCCGACCGTCGCTCGGCGACTTTTCGCACATAGCCTGAATCGTGCATGCCTGCGCTATGACAACGGAAATCCCAAATAAATCAGTCCTTTGCGAAATTTTTAAACAATTTTTGCCATGCATTGCGCACGATTCACGGCCCCACCGACGTGCACTTTGCAACCCCCATACAAGGCAAAACCCCCGATCAGGCCTGACGCCGGATCGGGGGTTTTGTATTCAACGCCGCGGCTGACGCGGCCTGCGGGGCGATCAGAGCAGTTCGATACGATCGTCGTCGATACGGATCAGACCCTGCTTGTAGAGGCCGCCGATGGCCTTCTTGAAGTTGCCCTTGCTGACACCGAAGCGCTGGCTGATCAGCTCCGGCGGGCTCTTGTCGGAGAGGTTCAGCACCCCGCCCTCGGCGCGCAGCGCGGCGATGATCTGTTCGCCCAGGCCGCTGACCGCCTCGGTGCCCACCGGTTGCAGGCTCAGGCTGATCTTGCCGTCGGGGCGGAGCTCCTTGATGTAGCCCTGCTCGCGCATGCCGCTGCGGAGGAACTTGAACACCTCGTTCTTGTGGATCAGGCCCCAGTGCTGGCCGTCGATGATGGCCTTGTAGCCGAGGTCGGTCTTGTCCACCACCAGCAGGTCGACGGCCTGGCCGGGCTGGTAGCGCGGCGGTGTGTTGTCCAGGTAGCGGTCCAGGCGGGCGGTGGCGGTGATGCGCCGCGTGCGCTTGTCGAGGTAGACGTGGACCACGCAGTAGTCACCCACCTGCAGCGGGCGCTTCTCTTCCGAGTGCGGCAGCAGCAGGTCCTTGGGCAGGCCCCAGTCGAGGAACAGGCCGACGCGGTTGATCTCCACCACCTTGAGGCTGGCGAAGCCGCCCACCTGCACCTTGGGTTTCTGGGTGGTGGCCAGCGGGCGGTCCTCGCTGTCCAGGTAGAGGAAGACGTTCAGCCAGTCACCTTCTTCGGTGGGCTCGTCCTTGGGTATGTAGCGATTGGGCAGGAGTATCTCGCCGTCCGGGCCGCCATCCAGGTACAGGCCGAAGTCGGTGTGCTTGACCACCTGGAGAGAATTGAAACGCCCGATTAGTGCCATCTTCGCTACCTCTTTGAGTCGAGGCCGCATTCTACTCGCTGGCCCGGCTCCTGGGTGAATCACGATGCCCGGCAGTGGAAAAAGCCGCGCGGTCGGCAACAGGTTGCAAAGACCTCTGTCCGCCCCGCCGTTGAGGCCATTCGTCGTCGGACGGGCCGCAAAAAGCATCCTGAATTTTCATTCTGCAAAACTGTCTACTGGTCGCTAGCACGATGATGTTTCAGAATCGTGTCGTCGCTACAACGACCCCACGTTTTCCGGCATCGAACGACGGATTCTCACTGCCCCATCTCAGGAGTTCCTGTGCGCCCATTCAGCCGTTGGCTGTCGCAGTCCCTTTCGCTCGCAACACTAGGCGTACTGTTCCTGGTGATTCCCCTTGCCGGTCGCTACTGGCTGGGCTGGTCCAACCCGTTTGGCTACCTGTCCGACCTCGCCTTCGGCAGCTTCCTGATCGTCCTGCTCTACGGCCGCCCACTCCTGCTGGCGCTGCCGCTGATGCTGTTCTGGTACCTGATGATCCTCGGCAACGCCGAGCTGGTGGGCGCCGTTGGCCGTATGCCGGAGCCGGGCGACCTCAAGTACCTGCTCGACCCGCAATTCGTCAGCCATTCCACCCAGGGCGGCGGCATCACCCACCCCTACCTCGCCGTGGCGCTGGGCGCCAGCGTGCTGGCCTGCCTGCTGTGCTGGCGACGCCGGCACCGTCCGCTGAACTGGAAGTGGTTCGCCGCGCCGGCCGCGTTGCTGGCGGGGCACATGACCCTGCAACAGGTGCAGCCCAGCGATGCGGACCAGTGGCAGCAGTTCAACCTGCCGCACAAGCTGATGGCCAGTGCGGTGAACAGCGGCCAGCTCGCGGTGGAAGACTGGCTCGACGGCGACCAGCCCGACACGCCGCCGGATATCGCCGGCCTGGCACGCCTGGACCTCGACGGCACACCCCTGCTCCCCGGCCCCGGCCGCGCGCGCAACGTGCTGGTGATCACCCTGGAAGGTATTCCCGGCGCCTACATCGCCGCCAACCGCGCCGCGATCAACAGCGGTTACCAGGACTCGCTGATGCCCAAGCTCAGCGCCTGGGCCGAGCGCGCCATGACCACCCCGGACTACGTCCTGCACAGCCACCAGACCATTCGCGGCCTCTACGCCATGCTCTGCGGCGACTACAGCAAGCTGGACTCGGGCACGCCCAAGGGTCTGGAGCTGCTGAACAACCCTGCTCGCGCCAAGGCCTGCCTGCCCGCGCAGATGCACCAGCACGGCTTCAGCACCCATTTCCTGCAAGGGGCGGGGCTGCGCTTCATGGCCAAGGACAAGATCATGCCGCAGATGGGCTTCGACAAGACCCTGGGGCGCGACTGGTTCCGCAACAAGGCTTACCTGGAATTCCCCTGGGGCATGGACGACAAGGCCTTCTTCGAAGGTGCGCAGACCTACGTGAAGCAACTGCGCCAGCAGAAGAAACCCTGGATGCTCACCCTGCTCACCGTCGGTACCCACCAGCCCTACTCGGCACCGGCCGACTACCTGATGCGCTACCCGGACGCCAAGAAAGCTGCCATCGCCTACCTGGATGACGCCGTGGACGCCTTCCTCACCGGCCTGGAAAAACAGGGCGTGCTGAAGAACACCCTGGTGATAGTCACCTCCGACGAATCCCACGGCATCGAGAACGTCCGCCTCGCCTCGGCCTGGGGCTTCAACCTGGTGCTGGCGCCGGAACAGGCCGCGCTGCCGCCGATCAAGGCCGGCGTCTACGGCCACGTCGACCTCACCGCCTCGATCCTCGACTACTTCGGCTACCGGGTACCGCAGAACCTCTCCGGACGCTCGCTGTTCCGCGACTACGCCAGCGGCCGCGAGATCATGTCCTACACCAACGGCAAGCTGCGCTACCACGACGGCAAGGACACCTTCACCGAATGCGACTTCCGCCAGGTCTGCCGGCGCTACCAGAGCGAGGGCTTCATCGCCGACGGCGCACGCTACCTGGGCAGCTACAGCGGCAAGAAGGCGCGCCTGGTGAGCCAGCGCGCGGCACTGCTGGACCAGTCCCTGCAAGGCGGCAACCTCGGCCAGGAATACCAGTTCGCCACCCGCGAGCGCATCCGCCTGAAGGAAAAGGCCAAGGACGACTGGGCCGACAACCTGATCGGCGCGCAGTACATGGAGCTGCCCAAGCACAGCCGCACCAATGTGCAGATGACCATCAAGGTATTGCGCATGGACCGCCAGGGTGCCCAGCTGCGCTTGAAAGCCAAGGAATTCGAGCGTGACGTGGCCCTGCCGATCCCGGAGATGCCGCTGCTCAAGCAAGGCAAGCCGCTGCAGGTGAACTTCTCCTTCGACAACCCCGAGGCGCGCAAGGCCTTCTCCTTCCACCTGCTGGCCGAAGGTCGCGGGGTCATCCAGATCAGCGATTTCCGGGTGACCACCGAGCCCCTGCCGGCCCTGGCCGTGGAAGATGGCAGCCAGATCGCGCAGAAGCGACCGCTGCATCCCATCACCACCTTCTTCGGGCTGCTGGCGCGGCAACAGGACGCCATGGAGGGAGAACTGGAGAACCCCGGCGAGGAACGCGCCGTGCTCCCGGAAAGCACCGAGCTGCGGCTGCAGCAGTACCACTGAAGCCCCGCAACACCCGTAGGAGCGAATTCATTCGCGAAAAGCCCTGGCACGCTGCGTTACCGGGACGGGCCTGCGGCCCGTATCGCGATTGGAATCGCTCCTACCGTCAGTGCCACCTCAACGATTAGGCGGTGGTGCGCACAGCGCACCCTACCCACCTGCGCGCAAGTCTTCTACGGCACCGTCGTCCGGGTGGCGTTGCGGCTGTGGGCACCGAAGTGGCGGATCAGCCGCACCAGCGCCTGGTCGAGCTGGACGTCGTCGGGCAGCGACTCCAGCCGGTTGCCCTGGCTGAAGCCAGTTGCTGACTGACCACCGGCCAGCCATTTGGCGATGCGCGCGTCGAAGTCATCGGCGGCATCGAAGGACTCCTGGGACACCACCAGACGCAGGGACTCGCCGTCGAAGGGTGGATAGTCGCCATCCGTGCGCTGGTCCGCGTAGGCGCGCAGCAGCGGACTGTCGTTGCGGCCTTCCCGCAGCAGCTTGCGCAGCCAGTCGGCCTGGTACTGCTCCACGGCGGTATGCCGGTTGGCCACCTGCTCGATGGCCGCGCGCTTGTCGCTGTCCAGTCCGACCGCCGCCTTCAGGGCGATCCAGATCAGCTCGGACGTGCCATGCCCCGGCAGTACCTCGGCGTGATAGGGCTGGGTCAGGTCCTGGATGTAATGCAGGCCCCAGCCGAGGAAACGGTAGCCCCAGTACGGGTGGCCGCTCTCGAACGCGAAACGCGCCAGCCCCAGGTACTGCTGGACACGGACCTCGGGATAGGTGCGGGCCAGGTATGGCGCGGCGCGGTAGATGATCTCGTCCTCGTGGTAGTAGCCGATGTGGAACGGCGCCTGGGACGAGTACTCGAAACGGGCATCGCCAAAGGGCTGCTTGCCGAAGTTGTAGCGGCTGCCGACGTCTCCTGGGTTATCGCTGAACAGATTGATGTCGTGGCCGTAGTCCGGCTCGTCGGCGGCGCTGGCCACCACCGCCAGGGCCGGCAGGGTTTCGCCGGGCTGTACCTGGTAGAAACGCCACTCACGCCACACGCCCAGCTTGCGGAATACCAGCACGTCGGCGGCGTCCAGCAGCTTGTGGCCACGCCAGTCCATGCCCGGCAGGCCCTGAACGAAGTAGGCCAGCTTGATCTCGGGGTTCACCCGCAGCGCCGTCAGGAACGCCTTGCGATGGTCACCGCCATGGGTGGGAATCCAGCGCAGCTCGTCCGGGCGGGCCGGATAGTCGGGCAGGTTCTCGCGAAAGTACTCTTCCTGCTCGTCCAGCAACTGCTCCAGGGCCACGCCCTCTTCTTCGAGGAAGGACTCCAGGCTTTCCACCTGCACCGGCGGCGCGTCCTTGATCTGCGGCAGGCCGGCCAGCGCGAGGGCGGTGCCCAGGGCATGGTTGGACCAGGCCATGGCCGCAGTCGGCAGGCCGGCAAGGCTCAGGCTGAGGGCGAGCGCCAGGTACTTCATCGATCACTCCGGTACAGGGTTTCGAGCAAGGGGCGGCAGGTTAACAGTCGTGGCGCACGACTTCACTGTCCAGCCAGGACAGCCGGACTCACCAATCAAGCCGACAGGAGAACCCTAGTACATGAAGCGAAACGGCCGCCCAGGGGCGGCCGCTGTGCTCACTGGATGTCTTCGGGTACCACCACGATCCAGTTCTTGTCCGCCGTGACCGGCAGGCCCTGTTTCGCCTGGGCCTCGGCGTTGGCCTTCTGCATGGCGGTGATCTGGTCCATGTACTTGGCCTTGCGATTGATCCACAGGTTGATCCCGCCCTTCGCCACGTCGGTACCGTGGAACATCATGTAGCCGTCGCTGATGGGCGTGTCGCCGGCGGCCAGGATGGGCTTCTTCCACTCATCGATGTAAGTGAGGATCGCCGCGTACTTGCCGGACATCCAGGTAGCCGGGGTCCAGAGGTAGGGCGTCAGCTCCAGGTCGAGGTTGGCCTTCTCGTCGTACTGGCCGTCGGTGATCTGCTTGCGGCTGGTGGTCACCGCACCGGTCTTGCGGTCCTTCAGCAGCGTGGTGACGCCGATGACGTTCTCCGGCTTCACGTTGTAGCCGTACTTCGGGTCCGAGGCGACCATGCGCACCAGCTCCTCCAGGGCGGCGGTGATGACGTAGACCTCGATGCCGTTCTGGCTGAGCTTGTTCATCAGTTCCTGCTGCCCGGTGAAGAGCTTCGGCGGATTGACCTCGGTGGTCTTCACCTCGTCGCCTTCGTAGTAGGTGGCGGGGATCGGCTTGCCGTGGGCCATCAGTTCGTCGACATAGCCCTTCAGTTCGCGCAGGGTGAAACCGGAAAACACCTGGGCGACCCAGGGGTAACAGACCAGGTCGTCCACCTCGCAGAGGCGCAGGTAGTAGCTGTACAGGCTTTCCTTGTGGCCCTTCACGTCCTTGAACGGAATCAGCTTGAGCGAGGGATCGAGCTTCTCGCGGGAGAGCACGCCCTTCATCTCCAGGTAGGGCAGCAAGGACTCCTCCAGGTCGTAGCGGTAGCTGGTGTTATCCATGTCGAACACGGCGTAGTTACCCTGGTTGGCATGCTTGGCGATCATCTCGTCCAGCTGCTTCGCGGCAGGTTCCGGCCAGTGCTTGAGTTCGGTGGCGGCCTGGGCGGTACCCGCCAGGCTCAGGCACAACACGGCGGACATCAGTGTCTTGGCGATATTCATCTTCTTATTCCTTTGCCAGTTTGCATGTGTGTGACGAAGCCCCCACTTCGGCTTCGCCGCCGAACCTAGCAAAGACCCTGTGCCGTTCTGGCCCCGGAGCGACCCCCGACGTCCTCATTGCGCCATGCCATCAATGGGGCAAATGCCGGGGGATTCAGCGCCCCGCGCCCGGCAACGGCTAGACTCATGCTCCCCCAAGCCGCCAGGAGAAGCGTCATGCTCAAAGCCGAATACAAGACCCGTGGCCCCGTACCCCAGGACGTAATCGAAGCCGTGGAGTTCGAACTCCCCGCCGTGGCCGCCGGCCAGGCGCTGGTGAAAGTGCTGGCCGCGCCGATCAACCCCTCCGATGTGCTCACCCTGACCGGCGAATACGGCATGCTGCCGCCGCTGCCCGCCATCGGCGGCAACGAAGGCGTGGGTGAGGTGCTGGAAGTCGCCGCCGACGTGAGCAACCTCAAGCCCGGCCAGACCGTGCTGCTGCCAGTGGGCTGCGGCACCTGGCGTACCCACCTGATCGCCGACGCCAAGCAGCTGATCCCGCTACCCAGCGCCGATCCGCAGCAATTGGCGATGCTCACCGTCAACCCGCCCACCGCCTACCTGATGCTGCGCGACTTCGTCGAGCTGCAGCCGGGCGACTGGGTGATCCAGAACGCCGCCAACTCGGGCGTAGGAAGCTACCTGATCCAGCTGGCGAAGATCCGTGGACTGAAAACCATCAACGTGGTGCGCCGTGACTCGGCGGTGGCCGCCGTTGCGGCCGAAGGCGGCGACGTGGTGCTGGTGGACGGCCCCGACCTGCCCAAGCGCGTGCGCGAGGCCACCGGCGGTGCGCCCGTGAAGCTCGGCATCGACGCCGTGGGCGGCGCTTCCACCGACCACCTGGCGAACAGCCTGGCCGAAGGCGGCGTGCTGGTGAACTACGGCCGCATGAGTGGCGAACCCTGCCAGGTCAATCCGGGCTCCTTCGTGTTCCGCGACGTGACCCTCAAGGGCTTCTGGCTGGCCCGCTGGTTCCGCCAGGCCACCCCGCAGCAGCAGATGCAGCTGTTCGGCGAGCTGATCCAGCTGATCGCCAGCGGCAAGCTCAAGGCACGCATCGCCGCTACCTACGACATCAGCCAGGTCAAGGAAGCAGTGGCCGCCGCGGCCAGTGGCGAGCGGGACGGCAAGATAGTGCTGGTGCCCTGACGTTCGGTTGTTCGCACTATGTAGGTTGGCGCTGAGCGAAGCGAAGCCCGACATTGCACGTGTAACGTGCCGTTGGATCGTTGGGCTTCGCGGAGCTCAGCCCAACCTACGTGACTGCTGGGCCGCCGGCCCGCCCTACCCCACCAGCCAATACCCCAGCAAACCCAGGTGCACCGCCACGATCAGCCAGAACTTCACCTGGTAGGCGACCTTGCGATTCTTGTGACGGATCAGCCGTTGGGCCAGCAGGCCGCCCGGCCAACCACCCAGCAGTTCCAGCAGGTGCAGGCGCGCCTCGGGGATGCGCCGCGAGCCCGCCACCGCCAGGCGCTTGTCGCGCCAGTAGGCGCCAAAACACAGCAGGCTCATGCCGAGGTAGGCAAGCGCCAGCGCCTGCAGGGGGCCAATGCTCATTTCGCCTCCAGCCCCACCCGCAGCAACTGGCCCTTGGCTTCGTCGGTGAGCAGGTAGAGGTAGCCGTCCGGCCCCTGGCGCACATCGCGGATGCGCGCGTCGAGATCTTCCAGCAGGCGTTCTTCGTGCACCACGCGGTCACCCTCCAGTTGCAGGCGGATCAGTTGCTGCTGGGCCAGGGCGCCGATGAACAGGTTGTCGCGCCAGGCCGGAAAGCGCTCAGCACTATAGAAGGCCATGCCGCTGATGGCCGGCGAGCGTTCCCAGACATGGATCGGCTCCTCGGTGCCGGGCAGGGTCTTGCCCCTGGCCTCGGGAATCGGCAGCAGCGAGTAGTTGATGCCATGGGTTGCCAACGGCCAGCCGTAGTTCTTGCCGGCCTGGGGAATGTTCAGCTCATCGCCGCCACGGGGGCCGTGCTCGTGGGTCCAGAGCACGCCGGTGCGCGGGTTGAGCGCCGCGCCCTGCTGGTTGCGATGGCCGTAGGACCAGATTTCCGGACGCGCGCCGGCCTTGCCGACAAAGGGGTTGTCATCGGGAATGCGGCCGTCGGGGTGAATACGCACGACCTTGCCCTGCAGCTTGTCGAGATCCTGCGCGGTGCTGCGCTGGTTGTTCTCGCCCAGGGCGATGAACAGGTAGCCCTTGCCATCGAACACCAGGCGCGAGCCGAAGTGGATACCGCTGGAGAGCTTGGGTTCCTGGCGGAAGATCACCTGGAAGCCCTCCAGCCGGCTGGCGTCGTCGCTCAATCGACCACGCCCGACCGTGGTTCCGGCGGTACCGCCCTCACCGCCGCCTTCGGCGTAGGAGAGGTAGACCAGCCGGTCCTGGGCGAAGGTCGGTGACAACGCCACATCGAGCAGACCGCCCTGGCTGCGTGCGTAGACCTCCGGCACGCCACCCAGCGGCGGCGCCAGGCTGCCATCGGCAGCCACCAGTCGCAGCCGTCCGGGGCGTTCGGTGACCAGCATCCGGCCGTCCGGCAGGAACGCCAGCGCCCAGGGATTCTCCAATCCCGAAGCCACCACTTCGGTGGTCACCTTGCCGAGTTCACTGGGGTGCTGCTCAGGCGCAGCCTGGGCCAAGCCACCGATCAGGGCCAGCAGGCCCAGCCATATCTTCCTGGACATTTCCGTGAGCACCTCCGCGTGCGTTCGACCGCAAGGATTGTGCATCAGGCTGGCCGGGGCGCCAGGCCGCAATCTTTACCGCAGGTATCGATGCGACCCGCCGCAGGCCCGGATCACTCTTCGGTCTTGCGACGTTTGAGCGGCGCCAGGCCATCGCTGCTCACCACGCGGGTCTCCTCGCGCGGCTTGTTCGGCCGGCGCTTGGGTGCGGCGGCCTTGGCGGTGGTCTTCTTGTCGCCCTTCTTGTCGGTCTTTTTCTTCTTGACGCCGGCGGCCTTGCCGGACGCCTTGACCTTCTTCGGACCGCTGTAGGTGCCCTTGAGCTCCTTGATGGTCCGGCGCTCGAAGCTCTGCTTGAGGTAACGCTCGATGCTGGACATCAGGTTCCAGTCGTTATGGCAGATCAGCGAAATCGCCAGGCCCTCGCCACCGGCACGGCCGGTACGGCCGACACGGTGCACGTACTCGTCACCGGAACGCGGCATGTCGAAGTTGATCACCAGGTCCAGCCCTTCGATGTCCAGGCCACGGGCGGCGACGTCCGTGGCGACCAGCACCTTGGTACCGCCCTGCTTCACACGGTCGATGGCCAGCTTGCGGTCCTTCTGGTCCTTGTCGCCGTGCAGGACGAAGGCCTTGTAGCCGCCGGCCACCAGGTGGCCGTAGAGACGGTCGGCCTGGACACGGGTGTTGGTGAAGATGATCGCCTTCTGGTAGGTCTCGTTGGCCAGCAGCCAGCGCGCCAGCTGTTCCTTGTGCTCGGCATGGTCGGCCGTGATGATCTGATGGCGGGTGCCCTCGCTGAGCTGGTCGATGCTGTTCAGGCGCAGATGCAGCGGGTCGCGCAGCACATTGTTGGCCACTTCACGCAGGGCGTTGCCGCCGGTGGTGGCGGAGAACAGCAGGGTCTGCTGGCGATTGGCGCAGAGCTCGGTGATGCGCTGCATGTCCTCGGCGAAGCCCATGTCGAGCATGCGGTCGGCCTCGTCCAGCACCAGCACTTCGACTTCGCGCAGGTCCACGGTGCCGGAGTTGAGATGTTCGATCAGGCGGCCGGGGGTGGACACCAGCACGTCGGGCAGCTTGCGCAGCAGCGCGGCCTGCTCCTTGAAGTCCTCACCACCGGTGACGATGCCGGACTTGATGAAAGTGAACTGGGAGAACCGCTCCACTTCCTTCAACGTCTGCTGGGCCAGCTCGCGGGTGGGCAGCAGGATCAGCGAGCGGATGCGCTCGCGCGGCTTGGCTTCGCCGATCAGGCGGTTGAGCAGAGGCAGGACGAAGGCGGCGGTCTTGCCGCTGCCGGTCTGGGCGGTTACCCGCAGGTCGCGCCCTTCCAGGGCCGGCGGGATGGCCGCCACCTGCACCGGGGTCGGCTCGACGAATTTGAGTTCGGCAACGGCCTTGAGCAGACGTTCGTGCAGGGCGAATTGGGAAAACACGGTGCTACCTCTAATCGAAAGCGTAAACAGCTGCATAGGTTAACCGGAGTCGCGGGTAAACGCCCGATTTCCGTGCGACACAGCGACGGAAAACCCGCCCGGGTATAGGCTCAATCCACCCACCTCAGGAGCCCTGATCATGCAAGCCGCCCTGATCTACTACGTCGCCACCAGCCTCGATGGCTACATCGCCCGCCCCGATGGCCGCGTCGACTGGCTGCAAGCCCTGGACCAGGCCGGCGACGACCACGGCTTCCAGGCGTTCTACGACAGCATCGACGGGCTGCTGATGGGGCGGGTGACCTACGAAACCGTGCTCGCCTTCGGTGGCGACTGGCCCTACCCCGCCAAGCCCTGCACCGTGCTCACCCGTGGCGAGCCGACGCCCGCCACCGCGGATGTCCACATCAGCCATGACACCCCCGCCCAGGCCATCGAGCAGCTGGCCGCCCTGGGTTGCCGGCGCATCTGGCTGGTGGGTGGTGGCTCGCTGGCCGGGACCTGCTACTCTGCCGGGCTGCTCGACGAGCTGGTGGTCAGCATCATCCCGCGCATCCTCGGTGCCGGCATCCCGATGATCGCCACCAACCTCGAACGCCGCCTGCAGCTACGCGAGCAGCGCAGCTTCCCCACTGGCGTGGTGCAGCTGCACTACCAACTTCTTCCTGAAACCGAGACGCCATGACCACCCTGAACATCGCCGCCGCCTGCCTGCTGGACCCACAGGACCGCCTGCTACTGGTTCGCAAGCGCGGTACCCGGGCACTGATGCTGCCCGGCGGCAAGCGCGAAGCCGGCGAAAGCGCACTCCAGGCCCTGCAACGCGAACTCCTGGAAGAACTCCAGCTGCACCTGGATGCCTCGGCCCTTGAACCACTGGGCCGCTTCCGCGCGCCGGCCGCCAACGAGGCGGACACCTGGGTGGATGCCGAGATATTCGTCGCCCGCCTGCCCCACGCGGTCCAGGCGGCGGCCGAACTGGAGGAACTGGCCTGGCTGGAGCCGGGCCAGCCCCATCCGGAGAACCTGGCCCCGCTGCTGCGGGACCATGTGCTAGGCCTTGTACGAAAAGTCGTCGAGCGAAGGTCAGGCAAGGCGAAATCGGCCGAAGAAGCGCAGTTTACGTGTTGTAAATGAGCATTCTGAGGCCGATTTCAACGCAGCATCACCGAGCGCAGACACTTTTCGTACAGTGCCTAGAAGCCTTGCCGCGCCTGCTTCCGTAACAGATTGGCACTGTCCCAACCGATCAGCAGCACCGCCAGCCAGATGGGCAGGTAGGTCCAGAGCTGGTCCGGGTTGAAGGGTTCGCCGAGGAAGGCCACGGCCACCGCGAACAGCAGCACCGGCTCCACGTAGCTGAGGATTCCGAACAGCCCCAGGGGCAACAGGCGACTCGACGCCATCATGGCGGCGAACGCCAGGGTACCCAGCAACCCGAGGCCGGGGATCAGCCACCAGAGCTGCGGCGTGGTACTGAACGCACCCGGCGGCGAGAAGTTCAGGATCAGCCAGATCGCCAGCGGCGCCAGCACCGCCATTTCCAGGATGAAGCCGGACAAGGCATCCAGCCGCATCCAGCGACGCAGCATGAAATACGGCGGGTAGCCGAGGGCGGTGACCAGGGTCAGCCAGGAGAAGGCACGGGTCAGCCACAGCTCGTGCAGCACCCCGAGCAGCGCGCAGAGCACCGCAAGCGCCTGCAACGGCCGCAGGCGTTCGGCGTAGAACACCCGTCCGGCCAGCACCATCGCCAGGGGCAGCAGGAAGTAGCCGAGGGACACCTCCAGCATCCGCCCCTGCAGCGGCGCCCAGAGGAACAAGCCCCATTGCACGCCGATCAGCACCGCCGCCATCGGCAGCGCGGCCAGCAATAGCGGCTCGCGACGCAGCCGCCCGAGCACCGAGATGAAGGTGGGCCACTGGCGGCTGACCACCAGTAGCAGCAGCACCGCCGGAATGGACCAGAGCACCCGCTGGGCGAAGATCTGCACGCCATCCAGCGGCGCCAGCTCGCGCACGTAACCGGGCATCAGGGCAAACAGGAAGGAGGCTGTCAGCGACAGCGCAACGCCACGACCGGACAGCTTCATGACCGCCTCGGCACATGGAAGGGAACAGGGAGCGAAATCATCTGGGGCCTCGCAAAGCAGCCGGCGAACATACGCCTTCCTTGCCGCGAGCGAAAGCTTAACAAGGGCCGTTCCTGACCATCCGGGCAGACCCGCCCCCGGCATTGCCGAAAACGCCATGTGCGTCGCGCCCGCGAAATCGGCACGTTCGAAGCAGGCCAGCAACGTAGGATGGGTCGGGAGGCGCTCCGCTGAGCTTGAGATACCCATCAGCCGCGCCAGCATGGGTATCGCTTCGCTCAACCCATCCTACGGCCCATTCCGGCCCGAAACGAAGCACAGAAGCTGAAGCCGCGCGAACCGCCCCTTCAGGAGGCCGAGCGGAATCGTTGCGCAGGGGGACGAGCGGCATGGATGCCGCGAGAGCCGCGCAGGGCCATGGATGGCACTTCGCGGCGGCCCCCGGAGCGACGATGTAGCGAGGGGAGTCCGGCGAAGCCGGACCCGAATGTCGGGGCAAGCGTTTTGCTTCCTTTTAGGCGACTGTAAAAGGGAGTCGCCCGGGAGGGCGAAACAGAAACCCTCAGCTCACACGGCAAAGAGCCCAACGCATAACTGCACGAACATAAAAAAGCCCGACCACAAGGGCCGGGCAGTATCGGTGCGCTCAAGGAGCCAAGGCGCACCTGAAGGAGCCGGAGAGCAATAGCCGGATCAGGCCACCTGGGCCAGTTGGGCGCGGGCGGAGGCCAGGCCTTTCTCCTGGAACTCGTTGCCGAGATTCAAGCCTTCGGCGTGGATGAAGGTCACATCGTGGATGCCGATGAAGCCCATGGCCTGGCGCAGATAGGGTTCCTGGTGGTCCAGCGCGCTGCCGGAGTAGATGCCGCCCCGGGCGGTCAGGACGAAGGCGCGCTTGCCGGTGAGCAGGCCCTTGGGACCGGTCTCGGTGTACTTGAAGGTAACGCCGGCGCGCAGCACATGGTCGAGCCAGGATTTCAGGGTGCTGGGAATGGCGAAGTTGTACATGGGAGCCGCCATCACCAGTACGTCGGCAGCCAGCAACTCTTCGGTCAGCAGGTTGGAGCGTTGCAGGGCGGCCTGCTCGCTTTCGCTATGCTGGTCGGCCGGTTTCATCCAGCCACCCAGCAGGTCGGCGTCCAGGTGCGGTACCTGGTCGACGGCGAGGTCGCGGACGGTGATTTCATCGGCCGGGTGCTCGGTTTGCCACTTGGCGATGAAGTCCTGGGTGAGCTGGCGGGAAACGGAACCTTGCTGGCGGGCGCTGCTTTCGATGACAAGTACGCGGGACATTGGGCTAACTCCATCGGGGGTTGATTGCGTCGATGGAGCGCAGGTTAGGTCGCCACATATCGATAAAAAAGCGTAAATATCCGCCTAAAAATATCAATAAAGTTGATTCATGGCATTGGTGGCACTAGGCTAGGACCTTGTGCCAGAACCACTGCACCGGCTACGTGGGATTGCAGGTCAGCGTGATCCTCAGCCGGATCACCGCGCGGTTGAAATTGGCGGTCACGTAGGAGCTGCTACCGCTCTGCACCACGGTGTTGCGCACGCGGGGATTCTCCGGGCCGTTGACGAACACCACGCGGCATTGCGCCGCGGTACCGCCGACGTTCTGGATATTGATGGCCGCCATGTTGCTGCTGATAGTGGTGGTGTTGTAGACGATCTCCGCGCCGTTGAGCTTCTTCGTCACATCGATCGGGAAGGCGAAGGCCAGCGACGGCAACAACATGAGCGGGACGAGGAACAGCTTGTTCATGGGGCGTTCTCCAATGCAGAGGCGCCAGCTTAGCAGAGCGCCGCGAACGGCATCAGGGCCATGGGCGCGCGCAATTTGCAGGTATAAGCAGCTATAGGAGCAACAGCATGAAAGCCCCGCGCGTAACCCTGGATCAGTGGCGCACCCTACAGGCGGTCGTGGACCACGGCGGCTTCGCCCAGGCCGCCGAAGCGACCCACCGCTCGCAGTCCTCGGTCAGCTACACGGTGGCGCGCATGCAAGAACAGCTCGGCGTTCCGCTGTTGCGCATCGAAGGACGCAAGGCCGTGCTCACCGAAGCCGGCGAAGTGCTGCTGCGTCGCTCGCGGCAGCTGGTCAAGCAGGCCAGCCAGCTGGAAGACCTCGCGCACCACATGGAGCAGGGCTGGGAAGCCGAAGTGCGCCTGGTGGTCGACGCGGCCTACCCCAACGCCCGCCTGGTGCGTGCCCTCTCCGCCTTCATGCCGCAGAGCCGTGGCTGCCGCGTGCGCCTGCGCGAGGAAGTGCTCTCCGGCGTGGAGGAAGTGCTGCTGGAAGGTTCGGCGGACCTGGCCATCACAGGCCTGGATATCCAGGGCTACCTGGGCGCCGGTCTCTGCTCCGTGGAATTCATCGCGGTCGCCCACCCCGACCACCCGCTGCACCGCCTGCAGCGGCAGATCAACTTCCAGGACCTGGAAAGCCAGCTGCAAGTGGTGATCCGCGACACCGGCCGCACCCAGCCGCGCAACGTCGGCTGGCTCGGCGCGGAACAACGCTGGACGGTGGGCAGCCTGTCCACCGCCGCCAACTTCGTCAGCAGCGGCCTGGGCTTCGCCTGGCTGCCCCGGCACATCATCGAGCGGGAACTCAAGGAAGGCCAGCTCAAGCCCTTGCCCCTGGAGCAGGGTGGCAGCCGCCACCCCTCCTTCTACCTCTACGCCAACAAGGACAAGGCCCTCGGCCCGGCGTCGCAGATCCTGGTCGAACTGATCAAGAACTTCGACGCGGCTCCGCTGGACGCCCCCTTCGCGGCTCCGGTTTCCAGTGCCTGACAGGAGGTCGACCATGTCCTATTTCGAGAACGACGGCTGTCAGTTGCACTATGAGGACTACGGACACGGCATGCCGGTGGTGCTGGTCCACGGCCTGGGTTCCAGTACCCGGGATTGGGAATACCAGGTCCCCGTCCTCGCCGCCCACTACCGGGTCATCGTCATCGACGTACGCGGCCACGGCCGCTCCGACAAGCCCCGGGAACGCTACGACATCGCCACCTACGCCGAGGACGTGGCGGCGCTGATCGAACACCTGAGCCTGATCGATGTGCACCTGGTGGGCATCAGCATGGGCGGCATGATCGGCTTCCAGCTGGGCGTCGACCACCCCGAGCTGCTGCGCAGCCTGACCATCGTCAACAGCGGTCCCGAGGTGAAGCCCCACTCGCCGAAGGACTACCTGGAGATCGCCAAGCGCTGGACCCTGTCGCGGGTGCTCAGCCTGGAGACCATCGCCAAGGCCCTTGGCCGCCTGCTGTTCCCCCTGCCGGAACAGGCCGACCTGCGCCGCAAGATCGAGGAACGCTGGCCGCAGAACGACAAACGCGCCTACCTTTCCGCCCTGGACGCCATCATCGGCTGGGGCGTTCGCGATCGCCTGCAGCGCATCCAGTGCCCGACACTGGTCATCACCGCCGACCACGACTACACCCCGGTCGCGCAGAAAGAGGCCTATGTTAAGGAGCTACCGGACGCGCGCCTGGTGGTCATCAAGAACTCCCGTCACGCCACGCCCCTGGATCAACCCGAACACTTCAACGCCACCCTGCTCGACTTCATCGACGAAGTAGAGCGCAACAAGGACCAAACCCCATGCTGAAGAAACTCGTCCTGGGCGCCTGCGCCCTGCTCGTCTCCCTCAACCTGATGGCCGCCGACAATCCCCGCGTGCTGCTGACCACCAGCGCCGGGGAGATCGAAGTGGAGCTGTATGCCGACAAGGCACCGGTGAGCGTGAAGAACTTCCTCGACTACGTGGACGCCGGCTTCTACGACGGCACCGTGTTCCATCGCGTGATCCCCGGCTTCATGATCCAGGGCGGCGGCTTCAGCACCGACATGGAGCAGAAGGAAACCCGCGAGCCGATCAAGAACGAAGCGGACAACGGCCTGAAGAACCTGCGCGGCACCCTGGCCATGGCCCGCACCCAGGCGGTGAACTCCGCCACCAGCCAGTTCTTCATCAACCACAACGACAACGCCTTCCTCGACCACGGCAGCCGCGACTTCGGCTATGCGGTGTTCGGCAAGGTGCTGCGTGGCATGGACGTGGTCGACAAGATCGCCAACGTGCCCACCGGCAACCGCGGCATGTTCCAGAACGTCCCGCAGCAGCCGGTGGTGATCCTCTCCGCCAAGCGGCTCTGACCCTCTCGGCCCGGGCAGGACGCCCGGGCCGAGCGTTTTGCTTTCGGATGGACTCGCCATGCTTTTCCAACGCTTCGAGCGCCTGATCGACGTATTCCGCCAGGCGCCAGATGAAATGCCCCCGCGCAGCGTGCTGCATTTCTACATCCACTACCTGCGCCAGGTCTGGCCGATCTTCAGCGCGCTGCTGCTGGTGGGCCTGATAGTCGCGCTGATCGAAGTGGCGCTGTTCAGCTTTCTCGGCCGTATCGTCGACCTGGCGCAGAGCACGCCCAGCGGCCAGTTCTTCGCCCTGCACGGCGAAGAGTTGGCGTGGATGGCCCTGGTGGCGCTGGTGTTGCGCCCCCTGTTCAACGGCCTGCACGACCTGCTGGTGCACCAGAGCATCAACCCCAGCCTGACCAACCTGGTGCGCTGGCAGAACCACCGCTACGTGCTCAAGCAGAGCCTCGGCTTCTTCCAGAACGACTTCGCCGGGCGCATCGCCCAGCGCATCATGCAGACCGGCAACTCCCTGCGGGATTCGGCGGTGCAGGCGGTGGACGCCCTCTGGCACGTGCTGATCTATTCGGTCAGCGCCCTGGTGCTGTTCGCCGAGGCCGACTGGCGCCTGATGCTGCCCCTGGCCCTGTGGATAGCCGGTTACCTCTACGCGCTCTACTACTTCGTGCCACGGGTGAAGCAACGCTCGGTGGAGTCTTCCGACGCCCGCTCGCGGCTGATGGGACGCATCGTCGACGGCTACACCAACATCACCACCCTCAAGCTCTTCGCCCACACCCGCGAGGAGGAGGACTACGCCCGCGAGGCCATCGACGAGCAGACCTACCACACCCAGATGGCCTCGCGCGTGGTGACCGCCATGGACACCGCCATCACCGCCATGAACGGCCTGCTGATCGTCAGCACCTGCGGCCTCGCCCTGTGGCTGTGGAACCAGGGACTCATCAGCGTCGGCGCCATCGCCCTGGCCACTGGCCTCGTGATTCGCATCAACAACATGTCCGGCTGGATCATGTGGGTGGTCAACGGCATCTTCGACAATATCGGCCAGGTCCAGGACGGCATGCAGACCATCGCCGTGCCGCGCCAGGTCACCGACCGGCAAGGCGCCTTGCCCCTGCGCGTCGAGCGGGGCGAGGTGCGCTTCGAAGGGGTCAGCTTCCACTACGGCAAGGGCAGCGGCGTGATCGAGGGCCTCGACCTGGTGGTCAAGCCTGGCGAGAAGATCGGCCTGGTGGGCCCCTCAGGCGCGGGCAAGTCGACCCTGGTGAACCTGCTGCTACGGCTCTACGACCTGGAAGCCGGGCGCATCCTCATCGACGGCCAGGACATCGCCCAGGTGACCCAGGAAAGCCTGCGCGCACAGATCGGCATGGTCACCCAGGACACCTCGCTGCTGCACCGTTCGATCCGCGACAACCTGCTCTACGGCCGCCCCGGCGCCAGCGATGCCGAGCTGCTGGAGGCGGTGCACAAGGCCCGCGCCGACGAGTTCGTCCCGCAGCTATCCGACGCCACCGGGCGGCGCGGCTTCGACGCCCATGTGGGCGAACGCGGGGTGAAGCTGTCCGGCGGCCAGCGCCAACGCATCGCCATCGCCCGCGTGCTGCTCAAGGACGCGCCGATCCTGATCCTCGACGAAGCCACCTCGGCGCTGGACTCGGAAGTGGAAGCGGCCATCCAGGAAAGCCTGGAAACCCTGATGCGCGGCAAGACCGTGATCGCCATCGCCCACCGCCTCTCCACCATCGCCCGCATGGACCGCCTGGTGGTGCTGGACAAGGGCCATGTGGTGGAAAGCGGCACCCATGGACAACTGCTGGAAAACGGCGGCCTCTATGCGCGCCTCTGGCAACACCAGACCGGCGGCTTCGTCGGCGTGGAGTGAACGGAACGCCGCGCGACGCACCATTGACGTCGCTGATCTGCACTAGCACGCGCTTCGATTTCAACCCGCCGAGCCCGGCTGGTCTTATTGAGCCCGTTTCCGGTTTCACCGAAACCCACCACGGACCCGAGAGGATCAGCCCCATGAAGATCGCTTCCGCCATCAGCGCCGTTCTCGCCAGCCTCGCCCCCAGCGTGTTCGCCCAGGAGTACCACCGGGACATAGGCGCCGGCATCCCGCTAGTCGACTACCACTACGGCATGGAACTGGACGTGCAGCGCGTTCTCAGCCGTACCGACATTTCCCAGAAAGCCGGCGTGGTGCCGGTCACCATGGTCTACGAGGACAGCCAGGGCGAACTGCACAAGGTTCGCTTCCTCGAATGGAGCCGCCACACCAGCAACAGCTGAGCGTCCGCGGCCGGGAGCCCGCGCCTCGGGCTCCCGGCGCCTGCAACATGGCACCCACGTACCCGCTAGACCATTCACCAGGAAATTTCACAGGCTGCGACAAACGGTCGCGGCGCCTCAAGCACGGGGGCTGGCGATTGCTCAAAAAACGCTCAGGGCGCATTCGCCGAACAGGGTCGCTGAACTAACCGTTCTCACCGGGTCAGATGAAGTCCCTTGTCAGCGAAACCCAACAGAGGAATACAAGCCTTATGAAAATGGCCTCGGTTGTAAGCGCCCTGCTCTCCAGCCTCGCACCCAGCGTATTCGCCCAGGACGGCCTGCAGAATCAAGGAGCCGGCGTCGCGCCGGTGGACTACCACTACGGGATGGAGATCGATGTCCAGAAGGTGCTGCACCGCACCGACACATCTCACAAGGTCGGCGTCGTGCCGGTCACCCTCGTCTTTGAGGACAGCGAAGGCGAAGTGCACAAGATCCGCTTCCTCGAGTGGGGCGGCACCACCGTCACCCCCGACCAGCCCGGCCAACCTGAACAGACCGCCTGATCAATCGCGCCGAAACGGGAGCAGGTCGCGCGCCTCCGCGGCGTAGGCCAGCACCCCACCCCGCTCCTGCACGAGGAAATCGTCCACCGCGGCCCGCAGGCCCGGATGGGCCAGCCAGTGCCAGGAGCGGGTGATCACCGGCTCGAAACCCCGAATCAACTTGTGCTCACCCTGAGCCCCTGCATCGAAACGCTGGAGACCGGCGGCGATGGCCTGGTCGATACCCTGGTAGAAGCAGGTTTCGAAATGCAGCCGGTCGAACTCGGCCAGACATCCCCAGTAGCGCCCATAGAGGGTGTCGCCCCCCTGTAGCGAAAAGGCCATGGCCACCGGCCGGCTACCCTGCATCGCCAGCACCACGCGAATGGCCTCCGGCATCCGCTGCGCCAGCAGGCTGAAAAAATTGCGCGTCAGATAGGGCGCCTGGCCACGCACCCTATAGGTGTTGGCGTAGCAGGCATAGACGAAATCCCACTCCGCCTCATCCAGCTCATGGCCCTGGCGCCACTGGAACTCGATCCCCTGCCCCGCCACCTGTTCGCGCTCCTTGCGGATCTGCTTGCGCTTGCGCGAGCTCAGGGCGTCGAGGAAGTCCTGGAAGTCCCGGTAGCCGTGGTTGCGCCAGTGGAACTGGCAACCCAGGCGCTCCAGCCAGCCTGCGCGGCCCCGCAGATGATGGTCGGCGAAGGCATCGGTGAAGTTGATATGCAGCCCCGACAAGTCGTCGCTAACCACATCGGCCACTACCCCATCGAGCAGCTCGCCGGCCGCCGCGTCATCCACCGCCAGCAGGCGCGCGCCGCCCACCGGAGTGAAGGGCACCGCCACCAGCAGCTTGGGGTAGTAGGGAATGCCGGCGCGCTGGCAGGCATCGGCCCAGGCCCAGTCGAACACGTATTCGCCGTAGGAATGACTCTTGAGGTAGGCCGGCAGTGCGGCCCTCAGTTCACCAGCAGGGCCGCGCAACAGGTGGTGGGCAGGGTGCCAGCCACTGCGGCCGCCCACGCTGCCGCTCTGCTCGAGGGCACACAGGAATGCATGGCGCAGGAAGGGTTGTTCGTCCGGCAGCAGGGCATCCCAGTGCTGCGGGTCGAGTTCATCGAGGCGGGAAACTGTCTGGATCGGCATGGCGCCAGTCTGGCGCGGGCCGTTCAGGAAGAAAAGCGCGGACAAAAAAATGGGCGACCGAAGTCGCCCGAGGTGCCTTGCGTGCCTGTAAACCCGGAGTGACTCAACGCGGAGCGCGTTTGTGCGAGTCTTTCCAGATGAAGTAACCGACGCCTACGAAGAAGGCGACCATGAGACCGACGGTGCCTATACCGGCGAGAACCACTGTATCGACGAACATGATCTGCCTCCTGCTTGTGTGGCGTTGTTGCTTCGATGGGTTCAAGTTACCCCCAAGGCAGGAAGGAAAAATTGATCTGGATCAATAGCCGCGAGGCACCGGCGAACAGGCGCTCGGAATACTGACGCAGGTCAATTTTCTGGAGGGTGTGAAGCGAGGGAGGCGCTGGGGACGCTCATTTCGTGGCGGTATCCATGCCAACGCCGAAATGCGTCGCCTGTAGGAGCGAGCTCTGCTCGCGAACAGTTCACAGGATGGGTCGGTCGGCGTTCCGCGAGCGAAACCCGACACACCCGAACGATGGGTTTCGCAAGCTCTACCCATCCTACAAAGAAACGGCAGCGAGCTTCCGGGCGGCCCGGATGCGAAACGGTTAACTCGTAGGTTGGGTAGAGCGCAGCGAAACCCAACACACCCAGCCGGGGTCTCGAAGCGTTGGGCTTCGCGTAGCTCAGCCACAACCTACGGGCAGGCGCTTCGCCAAAGCCCCGGATCGAGCACCAGCGGGAGCCCGCTCAGCGCTTCTTCGGCTTCTTGGCGCCCTTCTTGCCCTTGGACAACGGCATGGCCTGCTCGAAGGCCTTGCGCATGTCGTTCAGGCGCTTGTCGTTGAGGTCATGGATGCGCTTGTCGCGCTCGGCACCGAAGTCGATCAGGTTTTCGTCGTTGCTCATCAGCGGATCCAGCGAAAGGTGAGATTGAGGCGAGGGGCGCAAGGGGTACGGGTCTTCGCCACCTGATGCTGCCAATAATGCTGCGTCGGCCCGCTCATGACCAGTAGCGCGCCATGCCCAAGTTCCAAGGAATGCTCGATGCGGCTCGCGCCCTTGCGGCGCAGATCGAAGCGGCGCGTGCCGCCCAGGTTGAGCGACGCCACCAGCGGGTTGCGGCCCAGTTCCGGTTCGTCGTCACTGTGCCAGCCCATGGAGTCCTGGCCGTCGCGGTAATAGTTGAGCAGCACGCCGTTCAGGCGCTGCCCCACCGCCGCTTCGACCCGCGCGCGGATTTCCGCCAGCAGCGGCGTCCAGGGCAGGGGTTGGTGGACCAGGCCGGAATAGCGATAACTGGCCTCGGGGTCGCCGTACCAGGCCACCAGCCGGGGTACCGGGTAATAACGGCCATGGAGATGCACCTGGGGTTGCTCCCAGGGCGTTTCGGCCAGCAGCCGTGCCAACCAGTCGCGGGCCTCGGCGGGCGTGAGAAAGTGCGGCTCGTAACGCAACCGGGCGTCGGGCAGCTTGAGGGGGATATCGTCGAACAGGTCCACCGGCGTCGGCTTCAGGCAATCGGATGGGTCATTCTGCGCCCCCTCAGACCTCCACATCCACCCACAACCCCTTGCGCGGCAGCGCCTCCAGGACCGCCTGGTCCTCCTCGGCCACCTCTCCGGCAGCCAGCTCCTCGGGGGTGTAGCCCCGGCGCTGGCGCCGACGCTGCTCCTCTCGCAGCAGCTCCTCGGCCTCCTGTGGATGGCGCTTGTCCAGGCCGACGGCGCTTTCCTGCGCGCTCTCCTGCAGGGGGGTGACCGGCGGGATATCCGGGCGCGGCTTGACCGCGTCGTGCTGGGCGGTGACAGGAATCAGGCCTTGGGGAATGGGTGGCAACATGATGGAAGCCCTCCTTTGGTCAGTCTGTCGGCCGCCTTCGGCGCTTCTTTACCCGCGCTCGCTACACTTTTGCGGATAGTCGGCCCGTATCCGGCGTCGCCCTGCGCCTTCGGTTCCGTTAACATACGCGGCTTTTTTCATCTCAGGGAGACACGCATGGCGCAGCAGTATCAACCGGGGCAACGCTGGATCAGTGACAGCGAAGCGGAGCTTGGGCTCGGAACCATCCTGACATCGGATGGCCGCCTGCTCACCGTGCTCTACCCGGCCACTGGCGAAACCCGTCAGTACGCGCTGCGCAACGCCCCCCTGACCCGCGTGCGTTTCGCCCCCGGCGACGAAATCACCCATTTCGACGGCTGGAAGCTCAACGTCCAGGAAGTCGAGGATATCGACGGCCTGCTGGTCTACCACGGCATCACGGCGCAGAACGAGCCGCGCATGCTGCCGGAAACCCAGCTGAACAACTTCATCCAGTTCCGCCTGGCCAACGACCGCCTGTTCGCCGGCCAGATCGACCCGCACAAGTGGTTCGCCCTGCGCTACCACACCCTGGAGCACCGCTCGCGCCTGCTGCAATCGTCCCTCTGGGGCCTTGCCGGTGCCCGCGCCCAGCCCATCGCCCACCAGCTGCACATCGCCCGTGAAGTGGCCGACCGCGTTGCGCCGCGCGTCCTGCTGGCCGACGAAGTGGGCCTGGGCAAGACCATCGAGGCTGGCCTGGTGATCCACCGCCAGCTGATTTCCGGCCGTGCCAGCCGCGTGCTGATCCTGGTACCGGAGAACCTCCAGCACCAGTGGCTGGTGGAAATGCGCCGCCGCTTCAACCTGCAGGTGGCCCTGTTCGATGCCGAGCGCTTCGCCGAGAGCGACGCCAGCAACCCCTTCGAGGATACCCAGCTGGCCCTGGTTTCCCTGGAATGGCTGAAAAGCAGCGAACGCGCCCAGGATGCCGCCTTCGCCGCCGGCTGGGACCTGCTGGTGGTGGACGAAGCCCACCACCTGGTCTGGCACCCGGAACAGGCCAGCCCCGAATACCGCCTGGTGGAGCAACTGGCCGAGATCATCCCCGGCGTGCTGCTGCTCACCGCCACGCCGGAGCAGTTGGGCCAGGAAAGCCACTTCGCGCGCCTGCGCCTGCTGGACCCGAGCCGCTTCCACGACCTGGAAGCCTTCCGTGCCGAAAGCGCCAACTACCGCCCGGTGGCCGAAGCCGTCCAGGAACTGCTCGACCAGGGCCGCCTGAGCGCCAAGGCCGAGACCACCATCAAGGGCTTCCTCGGCGAGGAAGGCGAAGGCCTGCTGCAAGCCCTGGCCGCTGGCGACAGCGAGGCCGCGCCGCGCCTGGTGCGCGAGCTGCTCGACCGCCACGGCACCGGCCGCGTGCTGTTCCGTAACACCCGCGCCGCCGTGCAAGGCTTCCCCGAGCGCCATCTGCACCCCTACCCGCTGCCCAACCCGGTGGAGTACATGGAGCTGCCGATTGGCGAGCACCCGGACCTCTACCCGGAAGTCAGCTTCCAGGCCCAGCAGGACGGCACCGACGACTCCGAGCGCTGGTGGCGCTTCGATCCGCGCGTCGAGTGGCTGATCGACACCCTGAAGATGCTGAAGAAGTTCAAGGTGCTGGTGATCTGCGCCCACGCGGAAACCGCCCTGGACCTGGAAGACGCCCTGCGCGTGCGCTCCGGCATCCCCGCCACCGTGTTCCACGAAGGCATGAGCATCCTCGAGCGCGACCGCGCCGCCGCCTACTTCGCCGACGAAGAGTTCGGCGCCCAGGTGCTGATCTGCTCGGAAATCGGCTCCGAAGGCCGCAACTTCCAGTTCGCCCACCACCTGGTGCTGTTCGACCTGCCGGCCCACCCGGACCTGCTGGAACAGCGCATCGGCCGCCTCGACCGGATCGGCCAGAAGCACACCATCCAGCTGCACGTGCCCTACCTGGAAACCAGCCCCCAGGAGCGCCTGTTCCAGTGGTACCAGCAGGCCCTCAACGCCTTCCTCGCCACCTGCCCCACCGGCAACGCCATCCAGCACCAGTTCGGCCCGCGCCTGCTGCCGATGCTCGAAGGCGGCGACGACCAGGACTGGCAGGACCTGGTGAACGAGGCCGAAGCCGAACGCAAGCGCCTTGAAGGCGAAATGCACAACGGCCGCGACCGCCTGCTGGAGCTCAACTCCGGTGGCGCCGGCGAAGGCGAACGCCTGGTGGAAGACATTCTCGAACTGGACGACCAGTTCACCCTGCCCATCTATATGGAGTCCCTGTTCGAAGCCTTCGGCGTCGACAGCGAAGACCACTCCGAGAACGCCCTGGTGCTCAAGCCCGGCGAGAAGATGCTCGACGCCGGCTTCCCCCTGGGCGACGACGAGGGCGTGACCGTCACCTACGACCGCAACCAGGCGCTGTCCCGCGAAGACATGCAGTTCCTCACCTGGGAACACCCCATGGTGCAGGGCGGCATGGACCTGGTGCTGTCCGGCTCCATGGGCAACACCGCGGTGGCCCTGATCAAGAACAAGGCGCTCAAGCCCGGTACCGTGCTGCTGGAACTGATCTACGTCAGCGAGGCGGTGGCCCCGCGCAGCCTGCAGCTGAGCCGTTTCCTGCCGCCCAAGGCGCTGCGCTGCCTGATCGACGGCAACGGCAACGACCTGGCGGCCAAGGTGGCCTTCGACACCCTCAACGACCAGCTGGAAAGCGTGCCGCGCGGCAGCGCCAACAAGTTCGTCCAGGCCCAGCGCGATGTGCTCGCCAAGCAGATCAACGCCGCCGAAAGCAAGGTGGCCCCGCGCCACGAGGAGCGCGTGGCCGACGCCAAGCACCGCCTGCAGGCCGAGCTGGTGGAAGAACTGGCGCGCCTCACCGCGCTCCAGGCGGTCAACCCGAGCGTGCGCGACAGCGAGCTGGAAGCCGTACGCCACCAGCTCGAACAGGGCCTGCAACTGCTGGACAAGGCCGCCCTGCGCCTGGAGTCGATCCGCGTGCTGGTGGCCGGCTGATTCGATCCCATCGGCATCGATCGATGGGTATCGCAGGCTCGCGGAACGCCGCCCGACCCATCCTACGAACTACCGGGCTTGCCCTTGTAGGATGTGGTTGAGCGAAGCGATACCCATCACCAAAAAGAAGGCCCGCAAATGCGGGCCTTCTTGCGTCTGGAACAATGTCAGGCCGCCGCGGCCGCCATCCCCTCGCGCATGTTCGCGGCATCGCGCACGAAGCAGCGCGCAGCCTGGAACAGCGACAACATGGTCAGGGTCAGCGCCACCGGCACCAGGTACAGGGCGTTGTGCAGGCCCACCGCCTTGTAGGACTCGTTCATCTCGCTGGCGCCGGCCGCCAGCATCGCCGCCTGGGAGTAGTGGTCCGACAGCAGCCCCACCACCACCGGGCCGAGGCCGCCACCGAGCAGGTAGAGGCCGGCGAAGAACAGCGCCATGGCGGTGGCCCGCAAGCGCGGCTCCACCACGTCCTGGATCGCGGTGTAGACACAGGTATAGAAGTTGTAGGCGAACAGCCAACCGATACTGAACACGCCCACGAACACGGCGATCTCGACGCGCCCGGCCAGCAGCGCGTAGCCGGTGCAGACCGCCGCAATCAGCATGCTGAAGGCGGCCAGCAGCAGGCGGCCACGCTCGGACCTCTGGTGCACCTTGTCCGCCGCCCAGCCACCCAGGGTCAGGCCCACCAGTCCGGTCAGGCCGGTGATGATGCCGGTGGCGATCGCGGCCTGCTCCAGGGGCAGCAGGAAGTAGCGCTGCAGCATCGGCACCATGAAGGAGTTGGTGGCGTAGGTGGCGAAGTTGAAGGTCAGGCCGGCCAGGGTCAGCCACCAGAAGGTGCGGATCGCCAGGACCCGGCGCAGCGGCTTGTCCACCGGTGCGAGGGTCATCTGCACGCTCTCGGCGGCGCCACGGGGCGGTTCCTTGATGAAGAACATGAAGATCGCCAGGATCAGCCCCGGCACGGCGGCGATGAAGAAAGGCGCGCGCCAGCTGTCGAATGCCTTGACCATGGCACCGATGGTGAAGAAGGCCAGGACCAGGCCCAGCGGCAGGCCGAGCATGAAGATGCCCATGGCGCGGGCGCGCTTGTGGGCGGGGAACAGGTCACCGATCAACGAGTTGGCCGCCGGCGCGTAACTGGCCTCGCCGATGCCCACCCCCATGCGTATCAGCAGGAAGCTCCAGAAGTTCCAGGCCAGGCCGTTCACCGCAGTAAGCCCGCTCCACACCGCCAGGCCCCAGCCCATGATCTTCCTGCGCGCGCCGGTGTCGGCCATGCGCCCCAGGGGCACACCGGCGATGGCGTAGACCAGGGTGAAGGCGGTACCGATCAGGCCCAGCTGGAAGTCGCTCAGGCTCCACTCATGGCGCACCGGCTCGATGATGATGGCCGGGATGGTCCGGTCGAAGAAATTGAACAGGTTCGCCAGGAACAGCAGGAAGAGCACGCGCCAGGCATTGGCCGCTTGAGGGGATTGCTGCATGTGTCGGTCTCGTTTTTGTTGTCAGGCGCCCGGGCAACCGCCGGCCGGGCTCGATTCCGCAATCTAGAGGCTTCGCCCGCCGGCTGTCTGCGAAAATTCGTGGCATTTATGTAACCCGATGCTGCCGCCACAAGGGCACCGGCACCCGGCGCGACCGATCACCCCCCAAAGACAACCGTTCAGCGCCCGGGCACGGCCGTCCCAGATTTGCCTGCCATGCTTTCGAAGTTGAAGTCATTGTGCCAGCACCCTCCCTTACCCGACGTTGCATCGCCTGCATGGGGAATCCCACTATGGACTGGTTGGGCCTGCGTTTCGGTACCGAACTCCCCGCTGACGGCCAGGTACTGCTGGCCTGCACGCACAATAGCTGGCTGGTGCTGCTGGCCTTCCTGGTCGCTTCGGGAGCCGGTTACTGCGCCTTCGACATGGCCGAACGGGTGGCCCATGCCCAGCAGCCGGAAATCCGTCGACGCTGGACCTGGCTCGGCGCCTGTTGCCTGGGCGGCGGCATCTGGGCGATGCACTTCATCGCCATGCTGGCCTTCGAGGCGCCGATCGCCATCGACTACGACATCCCCACCACCGCCCTCTCCCTGTTGCTGGTGCTGGCCGTCTCGCTGGTGGGCATGCACACCCTTGGCCGCCCCAGCGCGGAACCGCGCCACTACTTCGCCGCCGCGCTGACCGTCGGTTTCGGCATCGCGGCCATGCACTACTCCGGCATGGCCGCGATCCGCTCGGTGGCGACCCAGTACTACCACCCCGGCATGGTCGCGATTTCTTTGGGCGTCGCCATCGCCGCCAGCCTGGCGGCCATGCTGCTGTCGAGCTTCTTCCGCGAACGCAGTGACAGCCACAAGCTGCTCAAGATCCCCGCCAGCCTGGCCATGGGCGGCGCCATCTGCAGCATGCACTTCACCGGCATCCTGGCCCTGCAACTGGCGGTTCCGGCAGGTACCGAACTGCACCTGGAGCGAGCCGACAACGCCTTGCAACTGGGCCTTAGCCTGGCGGTGATCGCCGGCATCGTGCTGGTCTTCGCCTTCTGCGTGGTCTGGACCGACAAGAAGCTCCAGGGCAAGGAGCGCGACCTGCTGCATGTCAGCAACCTGCTGCGGGAGCTGGAGCAGGTGAAGGTCAAGCTGCAGAACGTCGCCCATTACGACGCCCTGACCAACCTGCCCAACCGCCGCGCCTTCAACGAATTTTTCGCCGAGAAGCTGAAAAGCCACGCCGAGCACCGGCAATCCATGGCGGTCATGTTCCTCGACGTGGACCACTTCAAGCGCATCAACGACAGCCTCGGCCACGACGCCGGCGACGAGCTGCTCAAGGTGGTCGCCGACCGGGTACGCGGCGTACTGCGTCGCGAGGACGTGATCGCCCGCCTCGGCGGCGACGAGTTCTGCGTGCTCGCCAGCCTGGTCAACCTGAGCGAAGCCAGGGCGCTGTCCCAGCGCATCATGCAGCGGATGATGGAACCCATCACCCTGGCTGGGCGCAATGTCACCATGACCACCAGCATCGGTATCAGCCTCTACCCCGATGACGGCGAGACCTGCGAGGAACTGCTCAAGCACGCCGACCTCGCGCTCTACCAGGCCAAAGGCAGCGGGCGCAACAACCTGCATTTCTTCAGCCGCCACCTCAAGCACAAGGCCACCTTCGAGCTGCAACTGGAAGAAGAACTGCACAATTGCCTGGCCAGGGACCAGGGCCTGTTCCTCGCCTACCAGCCCATCCTCGACCTTCACACAGGCCAGGTGACCAAACTGGAAGCCCTGGTGCGCTGGCAGCACCCGCAGCTCGGCCTGTTGCCGCCGGACCGCTTCATCGGCGTAGCCGAAGCCAATGGCTTCATCGCCAAACTGGATGCCTGGGTGCTGCGCAGCGCCTGCCGCGACCTGGCCAGCCTGGCCGCCCAGGGCTTCCACGACCTGCGGGTGGCGGTGAACTGCTCGGCGCTGAACCTCAGTCGCGACGAGCTGCCGGATGAGGTGGAGAGCGCCCTGCGGGAGTCAGGCATACGTGCGCAGCGGTTGGAGCTGGAGGTGACCGAGAACGCCCTGATGCGCAACGTCAACCAGGCCCTGCTGCTGCTCGAACGCATCCGCGGCCTGGGTGTGAGCATCTCCATCGACGACTTCGGCACCGGCTACTCATCCCTGGCCTATCTCAAGCGCCTGCCGCTGGACACGCTTAAGGTCGACCGCTCCTTCGTGATGGACATTCCCGGCACCCGCGCCGGCATGGAAATCGTCCAGGCCATCATCGTCATGGCCCACACCCTGCAACTGCAGGTAGTGGCCGAAGGGGTGGAGACCCGCGAGCAGCTCGAATTCCTTCGCGCCCACGGCTGCGACTTCATCCAGGGCTACCTGCTGAGCCGCCCGCAGCCGCTGGCGGTGATCGAAGAGTTCCTGCGCCATCCCCATGGGCTGGGCGCAAGCAATGTGCTGCCGTTGCGCCCGGCGGACTCGAATCCGGCCTGATCCCGCTCCGCGTCTATCCGGCGGCACCCCGTAGGAGCGAATTCAGTCGCGAAACGGGCCGCAGGCTCGCCGGCGGATCTCCAGGGGGCTGCGTTGCAGCCCTTCGCGATTGAAATCGCTCCTACAGTCAGCAACCCGGTTCGAGGTTCAGCGTCCAACCGGCCTGCGCTGGCGCAGGTATTCCAGCACCGCCGCCTGCTCCCCCGCGAACTCGATGCGCGCGGCCTTGCTCTCGCGCTGGAAGGCGTACATGGGGTCGTAGTACTCGCGAAGCAGGCCCTCGATCCAGCCACGATGCAGCTCCACCTTGCCGGTGGCCTCCTGCTCGGCCAGGGCCTGGTCCATCAACGCCGCCATGCGCTGGTGGCGCTCGCCGCCAAGGCGTTTGACGATATTGGCCAGACTCTGCCGCAGGCGCGCGGCGAAGCGCGCAAAGCCATGCTCCTCGCCATGGGCGGCGATGAACTCGGCGCAGAGGTTCACCACGTAATCGCGCAGGATGCGCTCCACCCGATCCTCGAAGCTGTCGTCGAGCCACACCAGCGGATACGCCTGCATACCCTGGTAGAGCTCCAGGGGCAGCGAGCAACTGCCGACGATGCGCCCTTCGTCTTCCAGCACGAACTGCCCATGGCCGGCGGCGCGCTTCTTGAGGATGTCGATGGCCAGCGCGTTCTCGAAATCGATCTGCGCCGGCTGCGGCGTGGCGCGCTTGCCGAAGCTGGAACCACGGTGGTTGGCGTGGCCCTCCAGGTCCAGGCTGTTGGCCAGTTGGGCGATCACGTCGGTCTTGCCGGTGCCGGTCAGGCCGCCCACCAGCACGAAGTCGCACTGCTCCACCGCCTGCTGGGTGGTTTCCAGGAGGAAGGTCCGCATCGCCTTGTAGCCGCCCTTCACACGCGGATACTCGATACCCGCCTCGGTCTTCAGCCATTGCTGGACCAACTGCGACCGCAAGCCGCCACGGAAGCAATAGAGGTAGCCCTGGGGATTGGCGTGGGCGAAGGCCGCCCAGGCCTCGATGCGCTCGGTCTTGGTGGCGCCCTGGACCAGTTGATGGCCGAGGGTGATGGCCGCCGCCTGGCCGTGCTGCTTGTAGCAGGTACCGACCTTCTGCCGCTCGATATCGGTCATCAGCGGCAGGTTCACCGTGTGGGGGAAGGCGCCCTTGGCGAACTCCACCGGGGCGCGGGCATCCATCATCGGCAAATCGTCGAGGAAGATTTCGCGGTAGTTCGAGGTGTCCGGACGCATCAATGCACCTCGACCGCGAGACTCTGTCGCTCTTGCAGCTGGCCGATGGGCGCCAGGGTGAGACCAAGCTCCTCGGCTACCGCGAGGAACTCCGCCTCGCCATCAGGGGCCACCGCCACCAGCAGGCCGCCGCTGGTCTGCGGGTCGCAGAGCAGCAGCTTCTGCACCTCGGCCAGGGGCGCCAGGCGATGGCCGTAGCTGTCAAAGTTGCGCAGGGTGCCGCCGGGCACGCAGCCCTGCTCCAGGTAGTACTCCACGCCGGGCAGGCTGGGCACTTTCGCGTAGTCGATCCGGGCGGTCAGGCCGCTGCCATCGGCCATCTCCACCAGGTGGCCGAGCAGGCCGAAACCGGTGACGTCGGTCATGGCCTTCACCCCTTCGAGCTTGCCGAAGCGGCTGCCGGGCTTGTTCAGTGTGCACATCCAGTCGCGGGCCAGGCCCACGTCCGCCTCGCGCAGCTTGCCCTTCTTCTCGGCGGTAGTGAGGATGCCGATGCCCAGGGGCTTGGTCAGGTAGAGCTTGCAGCCGGCGCTGGCGGTGTCGTTGCGCTTCATGTGGCGCTTGTCGACCACTCCGGTGACGGCCAGGCCGAAGATCGGCTCGGGGGCGTCGATGGAATGCCCGCCCGCCAGGGGAATACCCGCTTCGTCGCACACCGAACGGCCACCGCGCACCACTTCGCGGGCCACTTCCGGCGGCAGCAGGTTCACCGGCCAGCCGAGGATGGCGATGGCCATCAGCGGGTCACCGCCCATGGCGTAGATGTCGCTGATGGCGTTGGTGGCGGCGATGCGGCCGAAGTCGTAGGGGTCGTCGACGATCGGCATGAAAAAATCAGTGGTGGACACCACGCCGCGCTCATCGTCCAGGGCGTAGACCGCCGCGTCGTCCTTCGAGGCGTTGCCCACCCAGAGTTTCGGGTCCAGGTTCTGCGCGCCGCTGCCGGCGAGGATCACCTCCAGTACGTTGGGAGCGATCTTGCAGCCGCAGCCGGCGCCGTGGCTGTACTGGGTGAGGCGAATGGGGTCGGTCATGGTTCTCTCTACGGAATCAGGTTGAGTGCCTGTAGGGGCGAATTCATTCGCCATGCGGGCCAACGGTCCGCCGCCGGCATTTGCCGGGGCCGCTGCGCGAACCCTGGCGAATGAATTCGCCCCTACACCTTGTGCGTTCTCGGTTCAGGCCACCCTGGCCTTCCATTCCTTCAGCCAGCCGAGGCTGTCGGCGGTGACGCCGGCGGGCTTGTACTCGGCGCCCAGCCAGCCGGGGTAGTCGTCGTCCCTCAACGCGCGCAGGGCCGGGCCGAAGTCGGTGTTGCCACTGCCCGGCTCGCCCCGTCCCGGGCAGTCGGCGAACTGCACATGGCCGATGCGGCCGGCCAGCAGGCGGATGCCCGCCGCCGCGTCCACGCCCTGGCGGGCCATGTGATAGAGGTCGTACTGGGCCTGCAGGTTGCGGTGGTCGACGTCGCGCAGCAGCTCATCCAGCTGCTCCGGGGTGTTGACCAGGAACCCAGGCATATCCAGCGAGTTGATCGCCTCGCAGAGCACACCGATGCGCAGCACCGCGAAGGCCTCGGCGGCCTTGCGCAGGTTGTTCGCCAGGCAGGCCATCGCCCGATCCCGGCTGACTCCCTCGGCCTGACGCCCGGCCAGCACGTTGACGAAGCGCGGACGGGTCATGGCGGCGTAGCTCAGCGCCTGCTCCAGGGCGTCGTCGAACTGCTCCTGGCGCTCCGGCACCGCGGCCAGGCCGGGGCCGCCTTCCATCAGGTCGCCGGCCGGCAGGTTGATGAGGATCAGCGGCAGGCCGGCCGCTTCCAGCACTTCCTTCATGCGAATGGCCGGCAGCTCATAGGGGAACTGCACTTCCACCCCGTCGAAACCGCAGACGCGAGCGGCGATGACGCGCTCGATCAGCGGACGGTCGGTGAACAACAACGACAGGTTGGCGGCGATCTTCATCAGTGATTCTCCCGGTACATTTCCACCAGCGTAGCCGGATCGCGCTCGAGGTTGCCCTGGCTGCCGTGCAGGCGCATCAGCTGCGCGGCGAGGCCGCTGAGCGGCGTCGCCGAGTCATGTTCGCGGGACAGGCGCACGGCGGTATCGAGGTCCTTCAACAGAGTGCGCACATGCCACTTGATGGGCTCGAAATGGCTCTCGGCCATTTGCGGCGCGAGAATCTGCAGCGGCTTGGAATCGGCGAAACCACCGGCCAGCGCCGGTGCGATCAGGCTGGCATCCACCCCGGCCTTTTCCGCCAGGGCCACCACTTCGGCGATCACCAGGGCGTTGCAGGCGACGATCATCTGGTTGCACACCTTGGTCACCTGGCCGGCGCCCACCGCGCCCATACGAGTCAGGCGCTGGCCCAGGTGGGCGAGGATCGGCCGCACCCGCTCCACGTCATCCTCATGACCACCGGCCATGATCGCCAGGGTACCGGCCTCGGCGCCGGCCGTGCCGCCGGAAACCGGCGCATCGATCCAGCGCATGCCCGTGAGCGCTTCCAGCTCGGCGGCCATCTCGCGGGTGGCGGCCGGCTCCAGGCTGGAGAAGTCCACCAGCAACTGGCCGGGCCGGGCGCCCTGGACGATGCCTTCTTCACCGAACACCACCTTGCGCACCACCCGGGTATCGGCCAGGCAGAGCATCACGATGTCGGCCTCGGCGCAGAGTTCGGCCGGGGTCCTGGCCCGCCGCGCGCCTAGCTCCACCAGCGGAGCGCACTTTTCCGGGGAACGGTTCCAGACGGTCAGCGGGAAACCGGCGGCCAGCAGTCGGCGGGTCATGGGAAGGCCCATCAGGCCGATGCCGGCAAAGGCAATGGAGGGCAACGAAGCGGTCATGCCGAAACTCCAGGCAGTTGGCGAAACGCACATCTTAAACGCCTGGCCGGCAACTTGGGCCTTCATTGCCCGCCGGCGGCCACTATAATCCGCCTGCCTTTTCCGCTATTGAACCGGAGAACCCCATGTTCAAACGCACCTTGGCCCTCGTGGCCGGCATCGCCCTGTCCCTGTCCGCCGTGGTTTCCCAGGCCGCCGATGTCTTGCGCGTCTCGGCCATTCCCGACGAAGCCCCCACCGAACTGCTACGCAAGTTCAAGCCACTCGGTGCCTACCTCGAGCAGCAACTGGGCATGAAGGTCGAATTCATCCCGGTGGCCGACTACGCCGCGGTGGTCGAATCCCTGGCGGCCGATCGCCTCGACATGGCCTGGCTCGGCGGCTTCACCTTCGTCCAGGCGCGCCTGAAGACCGGCAACGCCATACCCCTGATGCAGCGCGAGCAGGACGAGAAGTTCACCAGCAAGTTCATCACCGCCAACCCGGAGGTGAACTCCCTGCAGGACCTCAAGGGCAAGACCTTCGCCTTCGGCTCGGTGTCCTCCACCTCCGGCAGCCTGATGCCGCGCTACTTCATGCAGAAGGACGGCATAGTCCCCGAGCAGTTCTTCTCTCGCGTCGCCTTCTCCGGCGCCCACGACGCCACCGTGGCCTGGGTCCAGGCCGGCAAGGTGGATGCCGGCGTGCTCAATGCCAGCGTCTGGCAGAAGCTGGTGGATGCCGGCAAGGTCGACACCGACAAGGTCCGGGTCTTCGCCACCACGCCGACCTACTACGACTACAACTGGACCGTGCGCGGCACCCTGGACCCGGCCCTGGCCGAGAAGATCAAGCAGGCCTTCCTCGCCCTCGACCCGGCCAACCCGGAGCACAAGGCGATCCTCGACCTGCAGGCCGCCAGCCGCTTCATCCCCACCAAGCCGGAGAACTACACCGGCATCGAGGAAGCCGCACGTTCGGCCGGCCTGTTGAAGTGAGCCTCGCGCTTCGCGGCGTGGACCTGGTCCACGCCAACGGCCAGCCTGCGCTGCGGGGCATCGATCTGGCGGTGGGCAATGGCGAACGGGTGGCCATCATCGGCCCCTCCGGTGCCGGCAAAACCAGCCTGCTGCGCCTGCTCGCCACCAGCCTGAAACCCGCCGCCGGGCAGTTCGAACTGCTCGGCACGACGCCTTGGGGGATTTCCGCCGGCGCCCGGCAACGCCTGCGCGCGCGCATCGGGCTGGTGCACCAGGCCCCGCCGCTGCCGCCGCGCCAGCGGGTAGTCACCGCCGTGCTGGCCGGCAAGCTCGGCCAATGGCCCCTGGCCAAAGGGTTGCTGAGCCTGCTGCACCCGCTGGACAGCCCCGGTGCCCAGGCGGCCCTGGCGCGACTGGACCTGGCCGACAAACTCTTCGAGCGCTGCGACCAGCTCTCCGGCGGCCAGTTGCAGCGGGTCGGCATCGCCCGTGTGCTGTACCAGGCGCCGGAACTGATCCTCGCCGACGAACCCGTCTCGGCGATGGACCCGGTGCTGGCCGACCACACCCTCGGCGTGCTCTGTGCCGACGCCAGCCGCCGCGGCGTCACCCTGCTGGCCAGCCTGCATGCGGTGGAACTGGCCCTGGAGCACTTCCCGCGCATCGTCGGCGTACGGGACGGACGTATCGCCTTCGACCGCCCCCGCGCAGCGGTGAGCCAGGCCGACCTGGACGCCCTCTACGCCAACGAACAGCTGTCCGGCGACCTGCCGTCCCCGCCGTCCCCGGCCGTGGCCGTACTGCACATTCCACGATGCTGACAACCGCACCCCGCGATCCTGCGGCCCTGCCCCGCCTGCTGCTCACCCTGCTTGCCCTGGCCCTGCTCTGGCCGGGGCTCTCCCTCAGCGAGCTGAACCCGGCGGTGCTGCTGGACGAAGGCAACATGCACACCATGGGGCAGTTCCTCGCGGCCTTCTGGCCGCCGGAGCACGGCGAAGAGTTCCTCCTGCTGTTGGGCCGCGCCACCCTGGAAACCCTGGCCATCGCCACTGCCGGCATGAGCCTGGCGCTGCTGATCGCCCTGCCCGCCTCGCTCTGGGCCAGCCGCGCGCTGTCGCTGTCCGCGCTGCCCCGAGGCGGCCGTCCGGCCTGGTGGGCCCAGGCCCTGCGCTGGCCCGTGCGCGGGCTACTGATCTTCCTGCGCAGCGTGCCGGAAATCGTCTGGGCCTTGCTGTTCGTCCGCGCCGTGGGCCTAGGTCCCACCGCCGGGGTGCTGGCCATCGCCATCACCTACAGCGGCATGCTCGGCAAGGTCTATGCGGAAATCTTCGAGTCCGTCGACCCGCGCCCCACCCGGGCGCTGCTGGCGGCTGGCAGCCCACGCCTGGCCGCCTTCGCCTACGGCGTGCTGCCCAGCGCGGCGGCGGAAATGCTTTCCTACGGCGTCTATCGCTGGGAATGCGCGGTGCGCGCATCGGTGGTGATGGGCTTCGTCGGGGCCGGCGGCCTGGGCCAGCAGATGGACCTGTCCATGCGCATGTTCGCCGGCGGCGAGGTAGCCAGCATGCTGCTGACCTTCCTCGTCCTGGTGCTGCTGGCCGATCAGTTCAGCCGCTTCCTGCGCGGGAGGTTCGCGTGAGGCCGGGCAACCTGCTGGTGATCCTCGCCCTGCTGGCGGCGGTGATCGCTTCCTTCATCTGGCTGGGCATCGACCTCGGCGCCCTGGTCAGCGGCGACGCCCTGCAACAGATGGGCAGCTACGCCGCGCGCTTCCTCAAGCCGGACCTGTCCGCGGCGCATCTGCAAGCCATTGGCTGGGGCGCCCTGGAAACCCTGGCCATGTCCGCCCTGGGAACCCTGCTGGCGGCCGTGCTGGGCCTGTTGCTCGCCCTGCCCGCCGCCGGCCGTTTCGGCGCCCTGGCACAAAGCGCCGCGCGGCTGGTGCTCAACGCCCTGCGCGCGATACCGGAGCTGGTGTGGGCAGCGCTGATGGTGCTGGCCGCCGGCCTCGGCCCCAACGCCGGCACCCTGGCCCTGGCGCTACACACCACCGGCGTACTGGGCCGCCTGTTCGCCGAAGCGCTGGAAAACACCCCGCCGGCACCGGCCGAAGCCATTCGCCTCGGCGGCGGCGGACACATCGTCGCGTTCTGCTACGGCACCCTGCCCGGCGTCTGGCCGCAGCTGGTGGCCTACATGCTCTATCGCTGGGAGAACAACATCCGCATGGCCAGCGTGCTCGGCTTCGTCGGCGCCGGAGGCCTGGGGCAGATGCTCTACATGAGCCTGTCGCTGTTCCAGGAAGCCCAGGCGGCCAGCGTGATCCTCGCCATGCTGGTGCTGGTACTGGGAGTGGATGCCCTCAGCGGCTGGATGCGCCAACGCTGGGTCAGTGCCTAGGCAAGGCTCCGCTCGTTGGGTTTCGTACCTCTACCCAACCTACGGACTCCTCTCTCCCTGAAGCAACGTAGGATGGGTTGAGCGGAGCGATACCCATGCGGACATCGCTGATGGGTATCGCAAGCTCAACCCATCCTACAAGCTTGGTGCCCAGCTCATTGGAGTGCGGCCTGAGGTCTGTTTCGCCCTCCCGGGCGAGTCCCTTTGGCAGTTGCCCCAAAGGAACCATTAACGCTTGCCCCTGCATCCGGCCCCGGCTGCGCCGGGGTCCCCTCGCTACATCCTTGCTCCGGGGGCCGCCGCGAAGGGGCGCTTTGCGCGGCGTCGTCTTCTCTGCTTCGTTTCAGGCCGGCATGGGCACCAGGACTGCTTCGCGCCTGCCGGCGCGAGTCACCCCTCTACCTCTGGGCGGGCCGCGATCGGAGAGGGGCGGGGGAGAGGGAACCTTCCGCAAGCAGAGTGCCGAGCAAAAGGCGATCACACAAAGTTGCCATCGCAGTGTTAGAGCGCTCCCCCAGCATGCGAAGCGCCCCAAATAAAAAAGGAGGCCCAATGGCCTCCCTTTTCGACTGCGGACAGGTCTCAGACGCCATCCTTGTCCAGATGATCGAAGTTCACCGGCTCGCCGGATTCGGCCCCGAGCACACGGCGGATGTCCTCGAAGATCAGGTCGTACTCCTTGTGGTTGCGCATGATCAGGGTGGTGTTCGGGTGCAACCCGTTCTTGATCGCCACCTTGGACACCAGGCTGGCGAAGTTGAACGCCGTGTCGCGGTGCATCTCGAACTCGTCCTGGAACTGCTTGCCGTCGATATCGCCCACCATGCGGAAGTGCAGCATGGTGCCTTCCTTCGCATTCGGGCGAGCCTCGTAATAGAGGTCTATGGAGAACTGCTGCCCCGGCAATCCGGGCACGCTGGCCCGATGTACATGGCCTGGTTCGAACATGATGACGCTCCCTGTGGTGACTGAATGAAGTAGGTGGATTGAGTCTAGCTCGCCCCTCCGGTTTCGCCGCCGCCCCTGACCGGTGCACGGTCGGGGTAGCGGCACACTCCTGGTCCCCTTCCCTGGAGCCCTTGGCAACGCACGATCAGTGGCGGGTCGGCGCCTCGTCGCGCTCCTGGATCAGTACCCAGGGCGCCACGACCACGGCCCAGAGATTCGGATCGCGGGCCAGCAGGTCCTGGGCGCGGGTCTCTTCCACCTTGCAGAGCTTGCCGGAGGTCAGCAGTTCCGCGACCTTGGGCTTGTCGTCCTCGGCAACGGCCAGGGCCACGGCCACCAGGTCCTGCGCGCCGTCCACCCAGAGCAGGGCGCCACGGGCGAAGAAGGGCTGCAACTCTTCCCAGGTGATGGCGGCGGTTTCACCGAGCAGCTTGGCATAGAGGGTGCTAGCGTTATCGTTCATGGCTTGTTTTGTGTTGGTTGGTAACGAATGGATTGGGGGCGCAATGATAGCGTCGGTCAACATTCAGACAAGCCCGAGCTGACGACGCCAACCGCACTCAAGACACGCCGTTTTTCTATACGTTTGTTTCAATTAAGCGACACCAGATCATTCCGCCATCATTCCCTGACTTTTCAAGCCGCAAATCGGCAATCTACACTGTTCCGGTACAGTTGCCGGAGGGGGAGTGGCGGGGTGCAATTCCCTGTCCCGTAGCTTCGGCAAACAGGACAACAACAACGAAAAACACAAGAGTGGAGCACTATGAATAAGGCTACCAAGCAGATTTCCAAACTGTTCGCCGCCATGGCTCTGGCCGGTGTTGCCAGCTACTCCGTAGCAGCCGATACCATCAAGATCGCCCTGGCTGGCCCGGTGACCGGTGCGGTCGCCCAGTACGGCGAGATGCAGTTCATTGGCGCCAAGATGGCGATCGACCAGATCAACAAGGCCGGCGGGGTGAACGGCGCTCAACTCGAAGGCGTGGTCTACGACGACGCTTGCGATCCGAAACAAGCCGTAGCCGTAGCCAACAAGATCGTCAACGACGGCGTTCACTACGTCGTTGGCCACCTCTGCTCCAGCTCCACCCAGCCCGCGTCCGACATCTACGAAGACGAAGGCATCCTGATGATCACCGCGGCCTCCACCAGCCCGGACATCACCTCCCGTGGCTACCAGCTGGTGTTCCGCACCATCGGCCTGGACAGCCTGCAGGGCCCGACCGCCGGCAACTTCATCGCCGACCACATCAAGCCCAAGGCCGTTGCCGTCATCCACGACAAGCAGCAGTACGGCGAAGGCATCGCCACCGCCGTGAAGCAGACCCTGGAAGCCAAAGGCGTCAAGGTTCCGCTGTTCGAAGGCATCAACGCCGGCGACAAGGACTTCTCCACCATCGTTGCCAAGCTGAAGCAAAGCGGCGTGGACTTCGTCTACTACGGCGGCTACCACCCGGAACTCGGCCTGCTGCTGCGCCAGTCGGCTGAAAAAGGTCTGAAAGTACGCTTCATGGGTCCGGAAGGCGTGGGCAACAAAGAGCTCTCCGCCATCGCCGGCCCGGCTTCCGAAGGCCTGCTGGTAACCCTGCCGAAATCCTTCGACCAGGATCCGAAGAACCAGGCTCTGGTAGAGGCCTTCAAGGCCAAGAACGAAGACCCGAGCGGCCCGTTCGTGTTCCCGGCCTACGCCGCTGTGCAAGTCATCGCCGAAGGCATCAAGAAAGCCGGCGCCGACGACACCGCCAAGGTTGCGGCTGCCCTGCGCGCCAACACCTTCGAAACCCCGACCGGTGCACTGGCCTTCGACGAGAAGGGCGATCTGAAGGACTTCAGCTTCGTGGTGTACGAGTGGCACAAGGACGGCACCAAGACCGAAGCTAAATAAGCTTCCCGCCTGAACGCAAAGCCCACTGCTCGCGCAGTGGGCTTTGTCTATCCGTGTTTTACGGGCTCCGCTGCGCCACAAGCGCCGCTTTTCGTGATGCCCGAGGAGTTAGGGAATGCCTGATCTCTACCACTATCTGCAACAGCTGGTTAACGGGCTCACCGTTGGCAGCACTTATGCCCTGATCGCCATCGGCTACACCATGGTCTACGGCATCATCGGCATGATCAACTTCGCCCATGGCGAGGTTTACATGATTGGCTCGTACGTAGCCTTCATCGCGATTGCCGGGCTCACCATGCTCGGTCTGGAAAGCCTTCCGATCGTTATCTTCGCGGCCTTCGCCGCCAGCATCATCGTTGCAAGCGCTTACGGTTACAGCATCGAACGGGTCGCCTATCGCCCCCTTCGCGGCAGCAATCGCCTGATCCCGCTGATCTCCGCGATCGGTATGTCGATCTTCCTCCAGAACCAGGTACTGCTGGCGCAGGACTCCAAGGACAAGGCCATCCCCAACCTGATCCCGGGGAACTTCATCCTGGGTGAAAGCAGCATGAATGGCGTGGTGATCTCCTACATGCAGGTGCTCATCTTCGTCGTCACCTTCCTGGTCATGTACGGCCTCACCCTGTTCATCTCCCGTTCGCGCCTGGGCCGTGCCTGCCGCGCCTGCGCGGAAGACATCAGGATGGCCAACCTGCTGGGCATCAACACCAACAACATCATCGCCCTGACCTTCGTCATCGGCGCCACCCTGGCCGCCGTGGCCGCGGTGCTGCTGGGCATGCAATACGGTGTGATCAACCCCCATATCGGCTTCCTCGCCGGTATCAAAGCCTTCACCGCAGCCGTGCTCGGCGGCATCGGCAGCATTCCGGGCGCCATGCTCGGCGGCCTGGTGCTGGGCGTGGCCGAAGCCTTCGGCGCCGACATCTTCGGCGACCAGTACAAGGACGTCGTGGCCTTCAGCCTGCTGGTACTGGTGCTGTTGTTCCGCCCGACCGGCATCCTTGGCCGTCCTGAGGTGGAGAAGGTATGAACAATCGATTCAAGACGGCGTTCTTCAGCGCCCTCCTCGTACTGGCGGTCGCCTACCCGATCCTCGGCCTGAAACTCAGCGTCGTGGGCGTGGGCCTGGTGGTTACCGGTGCCAAGACCTCCACCCTGATCGCCATCTTCGCGTGCGCCGTGGCCATGTTCTTCTGGCAACTGTTCCGCGACAAGGTGCAGGGCGTCTGGGCCACCGTGCCCAAGCCGAGCATGTCCAAGGGCACCGCCAACTTCCTCACCCTGCCCTCCACCCAGCGCTGGTTCCTCCTGGGCCTGATCATCCTGGCCCTGGCCTGGCCGTTCTTCGGCTCCCGCGGCGCCGTGGACATCGCCACCCTGATCCTGATCTACGTGATGCTCGGCCTCGGCCTGAACATCGTGGTCGGCCTGGCGGGCCTGCTGGACCTGGGTTACGTCGGCTTCTACGCCGTCGGCGCCTACAGCTATGCCCTGCTCTCGCACTACTACGGCCTGGGTTTCTGGGTGTGCCTGCCGATCGCCGGCATGATGGCGGCCTTCTTCGGCTTCATCCTCGGCTTCCCGGTGCTGCGCCTGCGCGGTGACTACCTGGCCATCGTGACCCTGGGCTTCGGCGAGATCATCCGCATCCTGCTGCGTAACCTGACCGGTCTCACCGGCGGCCCCAACGGCATCAGCAACATCGACAAGCCGACCTTCTTCGGCCTGTCCTTCGAGCGCCGTGCCGAAGAAGGCCTGCAGACCTTCCACGAATACTTCGGCTTCGCCTACAACTCCATCAACAAGGTGATCTTCCTCTACCTGATCGCCCTGCTGCTGGTGCTGCTGACCCTGTTCGTGATCAACCGTCTGCTGCGCATGCCGCTGGGCCGCGCCTGGGAAGCTCTGCGCGAAGACGAGATCGCCTGCCGTGCGCTGGGCCTGAACCCCACCCTGATCAAGCTCTCCGCCTTCACCCTGGGCGCCTGCTTCGCGGGCTTCGCCGGCAGCTTCTTCGCCGCGCGCCAGGGCCTGGTGACTCCCGAGTCCTTCACCTTCATCGAGTCGGCGACCATCCTCGCCATCGTGGTGCTCGGTGGCCTGGGCTCCCAGTTGGGTGTGATCCTTGCGGCGATCGTGATGATCCTGCTCCCCGAACTCATGCGTGAGTTCAGCGAGTACCGCATGCTGATGTTCGGCGCCCTGATGGTGCTGATGATGATCTGGCGTCCGCAGGGTCTCCTGCCGATGCAACGCCCCCACCTGGAGCTGAAACAATGAGCCGCCCGATTCTCGAAGTAAGCGGCCTGACCATGCGCTTCGGCGGCCTCCTGGCCGTCAACGGGGTGGGTCTGACCGTACAGGAAAAGCAGGTTGTCTCCATGATCGGCCCGAACGGCGCCGGCAAGACCACCGTGTTCAACTGCCTGACCGGCTTCTACCAGCCGACCTCCGGCAGCATCCGCCTGGATGGCGAGCAGATCGAGGCCCTGCCGGGCCACAAGATCGCGCGCAAGGGCGTGGTTCGGACCTTCCAGAACGTCCGCCTGTTCAAGGAAATGACTGCGGTGGAAAACCTGCTGGTTGCCCAGCACCGCCACCTCAACACCAACTTCCTCGCCGGCCTGCTGAAGACCCCGGGCTTCCGCAAGAGCGAGCGCGAGGCCATGGACTACGCCGCCCACTGGCTGGACAAGGTCAACCTGACCGATTTCGCCAACCGTCCGGCCGGCACCCTGGCCTACGGCCAACAACGCCGCCTGGAAATCGCCCGCTGCATGATGACGCGCCCGCGCATCCTCATGCTCGACGAGCCGGCCGCCGGCCTCAACCCGAAAGAGACCGACGACCTCAAGGCGCTGATCGCCATGCTGCGCAACGAGCACAACGTGACCGTGCTGCTGATCGAGCACGACATGAAGCTGGTGATGAGCATTTCCGACCACATCTACGTGATCAACCAGGGCACCCCCCTGGCCGACGGCACGCCGGAGCAGATCCGCAACAACCCCGACGTGATCAAAGCCTACCTGGGGGAGTCCTGAGCCATGCTAGTTTTCGACAAGGTTTCCACCTTCTACGGCAAGATCCAGGCGCTTCACGGCGTCAGCATGGATGTGAAGAAAGGCGAGATCGTCACCCTGATCGGTGCCAACGGCGCCGGCAAGTCGACCCTGCTGATGACCCTCTGCGGCTCGCCCCGCGCGGCCAGCGGCAGCATTCGCTATGAAGGCGAAGAGCTGGTGGGCAAGGAGTCCTACGACATCATGCGCAAGAGCATCGCCGTCGTGCCGGAAGGCCGTCGCGTGTTCGCCCGCCTGACCGTCGAGGAGAACCTGGCCATGGGCGGTTTCTTCACCGAAAAGGGCGACTTCCAGGAGCAGATGGACAAGGTGCTGCACCTGTTCCCGCGCCTGAAGGAACGCTTCGAGCAGCGCGCCGGCACCATGTCCGGCGGCGAACAGCAGATGCTCGCCATCGGCCGCGCGCTGATGAGCAAGCCCCAGCTGCTGCTGCTCGACGAGCCGTCGCTCGGCCTGGCGCCCATCATCATCCAGCAGATCTTCGACATCATCGAACAGCTGCGCAAGGAAGGCGTGACCATCTTCCTGGTGGAACAGAACGCCAACCAGGCGCTCAAGCTGGCTGACCGTGGCTATGTGCTGGAGAACGGCCACATCGTCATGCAAGGCAGCGGCGACGACCTGCTCAACGACCCCAAGGTCCGCGACGCCTACCTCGGCGGTTAAGCCAAACGCGGCAAAAGAAAACGGCTCCTCGGGGCCGTTTTTTTTCGCACCTCGGATGGCTACCAGCACGAACTGCTTTTGTAGGATGGGTTGAGCTTGCGATACCCATCAGCCCCGACCGCATGGGTATCGCTACGCTCAACCCAGCCTACGAACTGAAATAATTCCGAGCACCAACGCTGGCCACCGGCACGATCGGCTTGATGTAAACACCAGCCAATCCCCGTGCGGCACCTCCCTACAGCTCGCCCTTGAGCTATCGCAAGGCATTTTCCGGCCATTGGCACTACGCTATGCCGTTACCTGCAATCAAGGAGCCCGCATGAGCCTGTCACTGCTGAGCCGATACGCCTTCTTCGCCTTCTGCGTACTGTTCACCCTCGCCAGCCTGCCCTTCGTCGCCCACGACTGGGTCTGGCCCTTCACCCTGCTGGCCGGCGCACTCAGCCTGCTCGGTCTCTTCGACCTGCTGCAGGCGCGCCACGCGGTACGCCGCAACTACCCGATCCTCGGCAACATCCGCTACCTGGTGGAAGGCATCCGTCCGGAAATCCGTCAGTACCTGCTGGAGGCCGACGACGACCGCCTGCCCTTCTCCCGCGCGCAACGCTCGCTGGTCTACGCGCGGGCCAAGAACGAAGGGGGCGACAAGCCCTTCGGCACCCTGATCGACGTCTACCAGGCCGGCTACGAATTCATCGGCCACTCCATGCGCCCGGCGCCCTTGAGCGATCCCGCAAGCTTCCGCGTAGTGGTGGGCGGCCCGCAGTGCAGCCAGCCCTACTCCGCCTCGGTGTTCAACATCTCCGCCATGAGCTTCGGCTCCCTCAGCGCCAACGCCATCCGCTCGCTCAACCAGGGCGCCAAGCTCGGCAACTTCTACCACGACACCGGCGAAGGCAGCATCAGCCCCTACCACCGCGAGCACGGCGGCGACCTGGTCTGGGAACTGGGTAGCGGCTACTTCGGCTGCCGCACCAGCGACGGCCAGTTCGACCCGGAACGCTTCGCCACCCAGGCCAGCAACCCGCAGGTGCGGATGATCGAGATCAAGCTCAGCCAGGGCGCCAAGCCCGGCCACGGCGGCATCCTGCCCAAGCACAAGATCACCGAGGAAATCTCCCTGACCCGTGGCGTGCCCATGGGTGAGGACTGCGTCTCGCCCTCGCGCCACAGCGCCTTTTCCACGCCCATCGAGATGATGCAGTTCATCGCCAAACTGCGTGAGCTGTCCGGCGGCAAGCCCGTGGGCTTCAAGTTCTGCCTGGGACACCCCTGGGAGTTCATGGGCATTGCCAAGGCCATGCTGGAAACCGGCATCCTCCCGGACTTCATCGTGGTCGACGGCAAGGAAGGCGGCACCGGCGCGGCGCCCCTGGAATTCACCGACCACATCGGCGTGCCCATGCGCGAGGGCTTGCTGTTCGTGCACAACACCCTGGTCGGCCTGAACCTGCGGGACAAGATCAAGCTCGGTGCCAGCGGCAAGATCATCAGCGCCTTCGACATCGCCAGCGTGCTGGCCATAGGCGCCGACTGGGCCAACTCGGCGCGCGGCTTCATGTTCGCCATCGGCTGCATCCAGTCGCAGTCCTGCCACACCAACAAGTGCCCCACCGGCGTCGCCACCCAGGACAACCTGCGCCAACGCGCCCTGGTGGTCCCGGACAAGGCCCAGCGGGTGCAGATGTTCCACCGCAATACCTTGAAGGCCCTGGCGGAGATGCTCGCCGCCGCCGGCCTCGACCACCCCAACCAACTGGAACCGCGCCACCTGGTGCGACGCGTCTCGGACAAGGAAATCCGCCTGTTCTCGCAGATCCACCTGTTCCTCCAGCCGGGCGACCTGCTGAAGGAAAAGATCGAGGCGGACTTCTACGAGCGCATGTGGGAAATGGCGCGGGCCGACAGCTTCGAGCCGTCGTGCGCGTGGTGAATGCATAGTTTTGTACCTGCGATACCCATCATTCCCCCCGATGGGTATCGCTTCGCTCAACCCATCCTACGCAGACACCCCAGCTACAGCTCAACCCTTCAGTACCCCGCCATCCACCGGGATCAGCGCCCCGGTCACATAGCTGGCCAGGGGGCTGGCCAGGAAGGCCGCGATCGCGCCGAACTCTTCGGCAGCGCCATAGCGCCCCACCGGAATAGCCGCCTGCTCCTGGGCCATCAGGCCCGACACCGGCGTGCCGCTGCGTTCGGCGGCGCGCAACAGCAGGGTCTCGGTGCGCTCGGTCCAGAAGGAGCCGGGCATCAGGGTATTGACCGTCACCCCGTCGGCCGCCACTTCGGCCGACAGCGTCTTCGCCCAGTTGGCCAGTGCGCTGCGCAGGGCGCTGGACAGCACCAGGCCGGGAATGGGCTCCACCACACTGGTGGACGAAATCATCAGGATGCGGCCGAAACGGCGCTGGCGCATGCCGGGCAGGAAGGCGTTGACCAGGGCCATGGTAGACAGCACCGTGGCGTCCAGCTGGCGGTGCCAGAGCTGGGGGTCGAAATCCACCGCGTTGATCGGCGGCGGCCCACCGTTATTGGCAATGAGGATGTCCGGCGCGCCGATGGCCGCCACCACCTGCTCCACGGCCATGTCCACCGCGCCCAGGTCGTTGAGGTCCACGGCCACGCCTTGGGCCTCGCCGCCGGCACGGCGGATGCGTTCCACCGCCAGGTCCAGCTTCGACAGGTTGCGCGCCAGGATGCAGACCCGCACCCCTTCCCGGGCCAGGGCCTCGGCCACACCGAAACCCAGCCCGGAACTGCCACCGCAGACCAGGGCGCTGCGGTTCTCGAGTTGAAGGTCCATGATCGCTACTCCCTTTCCAGATTCACCCGCCAGTGTGCGCCTTCGAAGGGCATGCACAAACCTGTAGGAGCGAATTCATTCGCGAATGGACGCGACGCCACGCAGGCGCCGCGTCCGGGCGAGCCTTCTGCCCGCCTAGCAAACAAGTTCTTGATTACACCGCCCGCACCACGTGCTTGAGCTCCTGGAACGACGCCAGGCCCCACGGGCCGAGCTCGCGGCCGATGCTGCTCTGCTTGTAACCACCCCAGGCGGTCTGCGGGAAGATCACCTGCGGCGAGTTGATCCACACCATGCCGGCCTGCAGGGCGTTGGCCACCCGCTCGGCAGCCTCGAGGTCGCCACTGACCACGCTGGCCACCAGGCCGAATTCGCTGTCGTTGGCCAGCTCGATGGCCTCCGCCTCGGTGGCGAAGCTGCGAACGCACAGCACCGGGCCGAAGATCTCCTCGTTCCACAGGGCGCTCTCCTTCGGCACATCGGTGAACACCGTGGGCTGCAGGAAGAAGCCGCGCGCCAGTTCCGCCGGGCGCTCGCCGCCACACACCAGGCGCGCGCCAGCCGCGATGCCGCGCTCGATATGGCCGCGCACCCGCTGGTACTGCGCCTGGTTGACCAGGGCGCCCATTTCCACACCTTCGCTGAAGGGGTCACCCACTTGGGTTGCCTCGGCGCGGGCCTTGACCCGGGCCAGGAAATCAGCGGCCAGGGGTTCGGCGACCAGCACGCGGCTGGTGGCCGAGCACATCTGCCCGGCATTGAAGAACGCGCCGCCACAGGCCAGCTCCACGGCCAGGTCCAGGTCGGCCGCTTCCAGCACCAGCAGCGACGACTTGCCGCCCAGTTCCAGGCTGACGCCCTTCACGGTTTCCGCCGCGCGCTGCATCACCTGCACGCCCACCGCGTTGCTGCCGGTGAAGGACACCTTGGCCAGTTTGGGGTGGGACGACAGCGGCGCGCCTACGGCCAGGCCGGTGCCGCACACCACATTGAGCACGCCGGTCGGCAGGCCGGCTTCGGCGATGATGCGCACCAGTTCCAGCTCCGCCAGCGGCGTCACTTCGGAGGGCTTGAGCACCACGGTGCAGCCGGCGGACAGGGCCGGGGCCAGCTTCCAGGCGGTGGTGACCATGGGGAAGTTCCACGGCACGATCAGCCCCACCACGCCGCAAGGCTCACGGCGCAGGCGGGCGGCGAACTCCTCCACCGGCAGCTCCACCGGACGGTCCTGCTGGGCGTCCAGCGCCTCGGCCAGGCCCGCGTAGTACTCGAAGGTGCCGATCACGTCATCGACATCGATGGTCGCCTCGAACAGCGGCTTGCCGTTGTTCAGCGACTGCAACTGGATCAGGGTGTCGCGACGCTGGCGCACGCCCTCGGCGATCCGGCGCAGCACCGCGCCACGTTCGGCGCCGGCGCTGCGGGCCCAGGTCGGGAAGGCGCGGCTGGCAGCCTGCACCGCTGCATCGACGCTGACGGCGTCACCGCTACCGATGCTGGCCAGGTGTTCTTCGGTGGCGGGGTTCACCACCTCCAGGACCGGGCCGCCGGGCAGCCATTGGCCGTCGATGTAGACGCCGGCCAGGGTCTCGGGGAACGACGGGAGGGTATTCGACATTGCATGGGCTCCATGAGCGGGACGGGGGACGGCCACTCCCTGCACATGGAACCGAAACCGGCTGGAGGGCCACGAATGACGCCCATTGAGCCGTTCGGCGGCGGGACTGACAAGGCAAAAATCGTCATACTAGCCATGTCCCTACGTCATGACTATTCCCATGAAACGCCTGCCGCCCCTGCCCGCCCTGCATACCTTCCTCATCACCGCCCAGTGCTGCAACTTCACCCGTGCCGCCGAGCTGCTGCACATCACCCAGGGTGCCGTCAGCCGGCAGATCGCCGGGCTGGAAAGCCACCTGGGCTATCCGTTGTTCCTGCGCCAGGCCCGTGGCCTGGCCCTGACCGACCAGGGCCGCGACCTCTACCCGCGAATCCAGCAGGTGTTCAGCCTTATCGATGAAGCCGTGGAGGAAGTCGGCGCCAGGCGCAAGGCCCTGCAACTGAAAGCCCCCACCTGCGCCATGCGCTGGCTGCTGCCACGCCTGATGCACTGGCAGGCCGAGCGCCCCGATGTGCCGGTGGAGCTGACCACCACCATCGCCTACGGCGTGGACTTTCGCCGCGACCAGTTCGACGCGGCGATCATCTACGCCACCGCGCCGGCCGGAAACATCGTCGCCCACCACCTGTTCAACGAGCAGCTGACGCCGGTCTGCACCCGGAAGCTGCTGGATGGCCCGATTCCACTGGACACCCCGGCGGACCTGGAACGCCATGTGCTGCTGCACCCGGCGCGCGACAAGCATGACTGGGAAAACTGGCTGCTCGCCGCCGGCCACACGCCCGGCCCGCTCAGCGGCGGACACCATTTCGACACCATGGACCTGGCCCTCTCCGTCGCCACCCAGGGCGCCGGCGTGGCCCTGGGGGACTGGTCGCTGATCGGCGAAGACCTCGCCAACGGCCATCTGGTCGCGCCCTTCGACATCAGGGTGCCCACCGGCGGCGCCTACTTCCTGGTCTACCCCGAGCGCACCGCCCCCAGCCCGCAGCTGCGTGAACTGGTGGACTGGCTGACCGCCCAGGCCCATGGCGCCTGACAACGGCAACGCCGGGCTGACCAACCACCTTGAATCAGCCGCCAATTCCGCTAGGCTGTGCCCCCTCAACTGTAAGGAGTACCCCCTCATGGCACGCGCTACCGCCCGCCACATCCTGGTTTCCACCGAAGCCAAGTGCAACGAACTCAAGGCAGCCATCGAAGCCGGCGCCGACTTCGCCGAAGTCGCCAAGCAGCACTCCACCTGCCCCTCCAGCCGCGACGGCGGCAACCTCGGTTCCTTTGGCCGCGGCCAGATGGTCAAGGAATTCGACACCGTGGTCTTCAGCGCCCCGATCAATGTCGTGCAAGGCCCGGTAAAGACCCAGTTCGGCTACCACCTGCTGGAAGTCACCGACCGTCAGGATTGATGGTTCCCAGGCGCCGCCGCCCGGCGGCGCCTGCCCTTCCCCGCTACACCCCCCGCCTGGCAAACCCGCGATTTTCTGCCACTATCCCGATGCCCTCGCGTCACCGGCCCTGTCGGCGCGCCATGGGCGCTCAGCGTTCGCCCGAACGCCCGCACGAGACCAAGGAAGACAGGCATGGGTAAACGCGAAAGTGTCACCTGGCAGACTGGCAGCCTTTCACTGCACGACCGCCTTCACAAGCTGGGCCAGGTGCCCATGACGCTGTGGTTCACCGGCTTGAGCGGCGCCGGCAAGAGCACCCTGGCTTTCCGCCTCGAGCGTCTGCTGGTGGAGCGGGACATACTCTGCGTAGTGCTGGACGGCGACAACCTCAGGCACGGCCTCTGCCAGGACCTGGGCTTCGATGCCGAGAGCCGCGCGGAAAACATCAGAAGGGTGGCAGAAGTGGCCCGCCTGATGAACGACGCCGGACTCACCGTACTGGCGGCGTTCATCTCACCGCTGGCGGCGGATCGCACGCTGGCCAGGCAGATCGTCGGCGCGGAGCGATTTCACGAAGTCTTCGTCAACAGCCCCCTGCACATCTGTGAAGGCCGCGACCCCAAGGGGCTCTACAAGAAAGCGCGGCGGGGAGAGCTGGAACACTTCACCGGCATCGATGCGCCCTACGAGCCGCCGCTGCAGCCGGCGATTCGCCTCGATACCTCCGACTGGTCGATCGAGACCTGCCTCGGCAGCCTCATGGCGGAAGTACAGCGATACCGGGCGCGTGATTGCGGCGAAAGCGAATAAGGCCAGGCACAACCTGGGTCCAACCGGCTTGCGCAGCTGGCTATCCCGGCCGCCTCGCGGAGCAGCGACTCAATACTTGATATCCCGGGCGCGCTCCCGCCCTTGCTGCTTCATCTGGCGTTTGTCCTGCCGGCAGGCGGGGTTGGTTTGCAGGTCGGCGGCGCGACATTGCTGTTTGATCTGCCGTGCATCCTGGCGCGTTTCCTGGCGGACGTCGCGTGCGGCACGGCGCTGCTGGGCCTGCTCGGTGGCCCAGGAGGCGTCCACCGCTACCAGCAGCAAGATCGTCGCGGTCAAAACGGCGAGCAGAGGTTTTCCCATGGCTTGTACCTCCCATGTCCAAATATTCAGTACAGCCGATATTCCGCAGTGCGCGCGAAGACCGACGAGCCGCAGCGGGGACAGAAAAAACGCCCTGCGTAATCGCCGGTTTCACCCTCGATGGTCACCGCCTCCTGTGGGAACTGAAACAGCGCCCCCACCGGTCGGAGCCGGCGGCAATCGCCAGCCCCGCCATTCACTCATCAATAGTCCCGTACATCCGTCCCCACGAATATCCCGAGTCGCGGGTCGTAGTACTGGATGACGATCCTCGGGCTGCTGTACCGCTGGTAATAGTAGGGCTGCGGGCCAACGACTATGCCGCCGTAGTACCTGGGCGTCAGGATGAAGCGCGGACCATGGCCGTAGTAGTCGTGGTGCCGGTAGCGGCTTCTGTGACCGTACCCACCGCGATGCCCGTAGCCGCCCCTGGAACCGTAATAGTCGCGGGAACCGTGACGGTGGTTGTCGAAGTGCCGGCCGCCACCATGGCCGCCGCCGTTCCAGGCCAGGGTGAGCGGGTCGCTCGAACCGCGGCTGGACCAGGGGTCCGCAGCGAGGGCGAGGCCTGCGCTGGCGCAGGCCAGGAGGAAGATGAACGGCTTGAGGATACCCATGGCGAACCCTCCTGCATGGCTCCCCCAGGCCTTACCCCCGCACCTTCAGTATAGTTTTTGATCAGCGCCCACCAGGCCCCGGGGCTGCCTTGCGTCGGCTGTCATGAGTGATGGCGACATACGGCGAAGGCGCTTTCCTACGGCGTTTTCTCCATGCCCTCTCTTCCCACTCCCTACGCGCCCATAGCCTTGAGGGCCTACAAATGCCTTGGCTAGAGTCCGCCGGCCCCTAGGTTCTCATGGGCAACGTCTGCAAATCCCACAGTCTGTAGGAATCACCATGAATCGAATCAATGTGTTGAAAGTAAGCCTGCTTTCAGTCTTGCTGGTCAGTCTTCCGGCGGTATCCACCGAAAACAAACCCGACGACTTCTCCTCGACATCAGATGCCCTTGCCGACCAACGAATAAACAAGACCCTCGAAGAGTTCAGGGCCGAGCGGGAAACCGTAGAGAAGAACCTGAGAAACTTCGATGACTTGGACTTCAACGTCTACAGCCATCAGAAATGGGACGAAATGGACCGCAGCCACGCCAAGGACATCATCGTCCACTATCCGGACGGTAGCGTTACCCATGGCCTGGAAGCGCACCTGGAACGATCGAAGAAGATCTTCGCCTTCGCCCCCGACACCGAGAACCCCATCCACCACGTGCGTATCGGTCAGGGCAACTACACCGCGGTGACCGGCATCTGGCGTGGGACCTTCACCAAACCCATGGTGCTGGCCGACGGCAGCGTCATCCAGCCCACCGGCAAGCGCTTCGAGCTCGAGATGGCCACCATCGGCCGCTGGAACGAGCAGGGCACCATGGACGAAGAGTGGCTGTTCTACGACGACTACACCTTCATGAAGCAACTGGGGCTGCTCAAGTAAGGCCATCCGGTGACCACCCTTGCAGGAGCGATTTCAATCGCGATGCAGGTCGAAGACCTGCCCTGCCCAACCCGGGGACGGCTACGCCGTCCATTCGCGAATGAATTCGCTCCTACAGCCTGGGCCAGGCCTGCAGGGTCCCGAGCAGGTAGAGCCCACCGAGCAGCAGGCAGACCACCGAACTGACGATCCAGAAGCGGACACCGTTGTAACCGGGCCTGACCCGGGCAATGACCAGGCCCGCCATTCCGCGCAACAGCAGGACGGCGACGATCCCGGGCAGTACCCAGCGGGCAGTTGGCGGGACGGGAAGCATGCCTGCACCGGCCAGGGCGTACAGGGCCCAGATCACCAGCACGAGGCTGATCGCGCCGGTGATGAACGTCGCCTGCCACCGGCCCTGGCGCGCGAGACGGACCATCCGCTCCCCGGCCCCCATGGCGTCGTACCAGACCGGGCCGAACAGGATGCAGCAGACATGCAGCACGGCGGCGAGCGCGGTGCCCATGGCGGCCAACAGCAACCAAGCATTCCCTTCCATAGGAAGTCTCCGAAATCGATACCTTGAGTTGACCGGGCAACGAACTGATGCGCCCGGATCATAACGGCAAATCGGCCATCTGCGACCGATTCACCACCCAGCAAGTCCAGAAAATCCAGCGCCGCCCGCAGGGGTTTCACGCCTCTCGGAAACTACCGGTTTAGAGGCGATACAGCACCATTTGCAGGGCCGTTATAACCGCTTTCACCACTGCCACTGGTCGGGGCTTTGATCGTTTTTTGAACAAAAACCGGAGGTTGTGATTATTATGCCCCGGCGATCAGGACGCACGCCGTTATCAACACCACTGATAGAGCGACCTGACTCCCACATAAATCCGAACAAATCCACAGTGCATGAAAGTTCATGTGCCGGGGATTTTTCGTCCCTGAAAAAGGCGAACGGTCGAACCCATAATTCCAATGCCGCTGTTGCATCAGTACAGCCGCTTCAATCGTCAAAAGAGGTAAACCATGGAGCTTTTTCATCTTGTAGCCGCCCTGTTCCAACAGCCGGCCACCATGGAGCTGACTCGCATGGGCGTCGTCTACGCCCACCTCATCGCCTGCTGCGTGGCCATCGGCATGGTGCTCACCAGCGACATCGCCATGGTCAAGCAGCTGTTCCAGGGCCGTGATTCCACCGCCGCCGACAAGGAACACCTGCACGCACTGAAGAAGACCGTGCTGCTCGCACTGGCCGCACTCTGGGTAACCGGTATCGGCATCGTGGCGCTGGATTACTCGCAGAAGGGCGCGATGTACTTCCTCAACCCGAAACTCCAGGCCAAGATCCTCGTGGTCGCCCTGCTGACCCTCAACGGCTGGGTTCTGCACAGCGTGGTGATGCCGGCGATGGACAAGGCAGGCAGCCTGCTCAAGATGGATATCAACGCCCGTAGCCTCGCGCTGTTCTCGGGTGTGGTTTCCGGGGTGTCCTGGTTCTACGGCGCGATGCTGGGTATCGCCCGCCCGCTGAGCTGGAAGTACTCCCTCGGCGACATCATGCTCGCCTACCCGGTCCTGATCTGCCTCGGCTTCGTCGCCATGAGCCTGCTGGTCAAGTGGGCCGCCAACCGCAGCACCAACAGTGTTCCCGCTGGAATGACTCCCGCGCTCGCTACCTGCTGAGCGTGGTCGGGCAAGGATGCCCGACCTTGAACAGGAAAGCCGCAGGGCGCCCATGGCACCCTGCGGCTTTTTCGTTCCTGAGTCTGCGGACTCTCCAGCCTCAGGACTCGTCCGGCGTCTTCACTTCCTCCCAGCTGCTGTCCGGGTCGAAGGTCTTCATGGCCTTGGCGAGCTTCTCGCTGTCGGGCCCCAGGTCCTTCTGGAAGATCTGGCCTTCGTGGCTGATCATGAAGCTCATCACCCCGCTATCCCCGTACTGCGCCGGCCAGGCCACCAGGGCGAAGCCCCGGCTCATGGCCTGCCCCAGCTTGTAGTCGTAGGCACCGCCGGGGGCCGACGGGCCCTGGGAAGTGAGGATGCGGAAGTGGTAGCCGTGCCAGTCGTCACCCTTGGTCTGGCCGCCGAACAGCGGGCCCAGGGGACTCTCGTCGGTGCCGTCCTCGTCGGCCCAGTAGAGGCCGTCGTGCTTGCCGTCGGTGCTGATGAACTTCTGCGCGTACTCGAGCACGCCGTCGCCATTGCGGTCGACCTCGGCGTAGTCCATCTGCGCATCGTGGTAGGCCTCGGCGGCCTCGATGGCCGAGAGCTCGTTGCGGCCGATCCGGCGCAGGCGGATTTCCGCGCCGGCCGCCTTGGCGTCGAAGGCCCAGCCGTCCTTGGCCTGCACCATGGGAATGGGCAGGGTCCAGGGATCGTTGCCGACCACCAGGTGCGCGCGGCCCTTCTGGCTGTCGATGCTGTGCTTCTCGCGGTAGTGGGCGAGGAAGGCGTCGACGTCCTTGCGCTCGATGCCCTTGGTGGGGATGTACTCCTGCCAGTTGGCACCCAGCAGCGCCGCCAGGCGGTTGGCATCGGCCTTCTCCGTGCCCAGTGCGGCGACGAAGGCCTCGGCGGCGGCCTCCGGGGTCTTGAAGCGTTCGTTGGCGCCGGCGAGCGCGGCGCAGCCGACCAGCAACAGCAGGATGAGAGTGCGATATGCGCGAGTCATGTGCTGTCTCCTGTTCAGCGCCGACGACCGCCGCCACCACGGGACGGCGCATGGGCGGGGCGTGATACCTGGCGGCCGGCGGCCGACTGGTGCGGACGCGAGGCGGAAGCCCGGCTGATCTGGCCACGGTTGGCGGCCGCGCGGGTCTGGGACGGTTGCCGCGCACCAGCGAAGGCGTTGTTGCGCGCACCCTGGCGATTGACGGCCGAGTGCTGCTGGCGGGCCTGCTGGCGCACTTGCTGGTTGTTCACACGGGGCCGCTGCTGCCGGTTGCCGGTGGCCTGGCGGTTCTGCAGGGCGCCGTCGGCGCGCTGGCGGGCCTGTGGTTCGTTGCGCAGGTCCCGGGTGGCGGCCTGGGCTCGCTCGCGGGCCTGCTGGTTGGTACGCGCGGGGGCTTCTATACCGCGCTGCTGCAGACTCTGGCGGGCCTTTTGGCGCTCGGCGGTGCGCTGGGCGTCGTAACCACGCAGGTTCTCGCGGTTCGCGCCACCATTGAGGCGCAGGCCGTTCTGCTGACGGTTGATGTTGTCGCGGTAGGGCACGCCCTGGCGGTTGATGGGGTTGTGGACGAACTTGTTCTGGTTGCGGTTGATCTGCCGGTTGCTGTTGATGTTGTTGTAGCGATTGACGTCGATGTCGACATCGCCGCCACCCCAGTCGCAGTCGCCCCAGAGGGAGTTGACGATACCCACGCCGACACCGAAGGCCAGGCCGGTGGCGAGACCCGTGGCGATCGGATAGCCATAGCTGGGTGGTGGCGGGTAGTAAGGCGGCGGATAGGACGGGTAGGACCAGCTGCCGTAGACCACCGTGGGGTTGTAGCTGGGCACGTAGACCACCTGCGGGTTGGTGGGCTCGATGACGATGGTCTGGGTGGCCGCCGGCTGCACCACGGTAGTGGTGGAACTGGGCGGCGGCGCCTCCTGCACGGTGACCTTCTGCTGCTCGTTGGACTCCAGGTTGCCGGCCGCCTGGGCCTGGCGGCGCAAGCGCTGGACGGAGTCCATCACATCGTTCGGCTGGGCGAGGAAGGCGTCCCCCACCCGTTGTACCCAGGCCGGGTCCTGGCCAAGGGTGGCCAGCACCTGGGGAAAGGCCACCAGGGATTGCACGCTGGGGTCCCAGGCCTGGTCGGCGACCTGTTTCACCGCATCGTCGCCCTTGGCGTCCGGGTGGGCCTTGGACCAGACCACCGCGTCGGCCACGTTGCCCGGGTAGGTGGCGGCCATCAGCACCTGGGCCAACAGGGAGTCCGGGTAGAGGGCGATGGGGGCCATCATCTGGTCGAGCTCTTCAATCTTGAACACCGCCTGGGTGGCGGCTGGCTGAGCGGCTGGCTGGGGCGGCGGAGCAGTGTCAGGCGCGGCGGACACTCCGGCAGTGGGCGCGTCGTCGCTGGCGGCGGAAATGCCGGCGTCGTTGGCGGCCAGCAGGGGCGTGGCACTGCAGGCCAGCAAGGCCGTGAGCAGTACACAGGCTGGGTTGCGGATGGGCATGGTGCGACTCCCGCATGAATGGTGACTTTCCTTGAGACAGGCAAAGGCATGCGCCCTACCACTGCCGTTGGGAAACGATAGCCCAGCGGCTGAACTCCGGCGCGGCAAAGCTGACAGAAATGTAATCACCTGCCTTCGCCCGATATGGCAATTTCCGTATCCAGATCACGTGGCATGAGGCTGCGTGACAGTTTCCTTCGACTGACTGGACTGAAACGGCATGCAGTGCAAAACCTCGCGGCGGACCTTCGTCAAGGGCCTGGCCGCCAGCGGCCTGTTCGGTGGCCTCGGGCTGTGGAAAACCCCCGTGTGGGCGGTGACCAGCCCGGGCCAGCCGACCGTGCTCAGCGGCACCGAGTTCGACCTTTTCATTGGCAAGACGCCAGTGAACCTCACCGGCAAGGCGCGCGTCGCCAAGACCATCAACGGCACGGTTCCCGGTCCGTTGCTGCGCTGGCGCGAGGGCGACACCGTGACCTTGCGCGTCCGCAACCGCCTGGACGAAGAGACCTCCATCCACTGGCACGGCATGATCCTGCCGGCCAACATGGACGGCGTGCCGGGCCTGAGCTTCGCCGGAATCGCCCCGGACGGCCTGTACGAATACCGCTTCAAGGTGAACCAGCACGGCACCTACTGGTACCACAGCCATTCGGGCATGCAGGAGCAGGTGGGTGTGTACGGCCCCATCGTCATCGACCCGAAGGAGCCGGAGCCCTACCAGTACCAGCGCGACTACGTGGTGATGCTGAGCGACTGGACCGACGAAGACCCCGCGCGGGTCATGGCCAAGCTGAAGAAGCAGTCGGATTACTACAACCAGCACAAGCGCACCGTCGGCGACTTCATCGACGACGTCAGCGAGAAAGGCTGGAGCGCCACCCTGGCCGACCGCAGGATGTGGGCAGAAATGAAGATGAGTCCCACCGACCTCGCGGACGTGAGCGGCGCCACCTACACCTACCTGCTCAACGGCCAGGCGCCGGACGGCAACTGGACCGGGTTGTTCCAGTCGGGCGAGAAGATCCGCCTGCGCTTCATCAACGGCTCGGCCATGACCTACTTCGACGTGCGCATCCCCGGCCTGAAGATGACGGTGATCGCCGCCGACGGCCAGCCGGTGGAGCCGGTTAGCGTCGATGAATTCCGCATCGCCGTGGCCGAAACCTATGACGTGCTGGTGGAACCGGCGGGCGCCGACGCCTACACCCTCTTCGCCCAGTCCATGGACCGCTCCGGCTACGCCCGCGGCACCCTGGCCCTGCGCGAAGGCCTCAGCGCCCCGGTGCCGGAACCGGACCCACGCCCGCTGATCAGCATGGCCGACATGGGCATGGATCATGGCCAGATGGGCGGGATGGATCACTCAGGCATGGCGGGCATGGACCAAAGCCAGATGGCAGGCATGGATCACTCCAGCATGGCGGGCATGGACCACAGCCAGATGGCCGGCATGGACCACGGCCAGGGCGGCACCCAGATGCAGTCCCACCCCGCCTCGGAAACCAACAACCCGCTGGTGGACATGCAGACCATGACGCCGGCGCCGAAGCTGGCCGATCCGGGCATCGGCCTGCACGACAACGGCCGCCGCGTGCTGACCTACGCCGACCTGCGCAGCACCTTCGCCGACCCCGATGGCCGCGAACCGTCTCGCACCCTCGAACTGCACCTGACCGGACACATGGAGCGCTTCTCCTGGTCCTTCGACGGCATTCCCTTCGCCGATGCAGAGCCATTGCGCCTGACCTATGGCGAGCGCCTGCGCATCACCCTGGTCAACGACACCATGATGACGCACCCCATCCACCTCCACGGCATGTGGAGCGACCTGGAGGACGAGGCGGGCAACTTCCTGGTGCGCAAGCACACCATCGACATGCCACCCGGCACCCGCCGCAGCTATCGCGTCACCGCCGACGCCCTGGGCCGTTGGGCCTACCACTGCCACCTGCTGTTCCACATGGACATGGGCATGTTCCGTGAAGTCCGCGTGGACGAATAAGGAGAGACCGATGAACAGAACGATGCAGACCCTCACCGCCGCCGCGCTGGCCTTCACCCTGCTGGCCCCCGCCGCCTGGGCCGGCGAGAACGACCACGCTGGCCACGAGCAGGCCCGGCCGGACGCAGCCCGCAAGATGGACCATGGCCAGATGGATCACGGGCAGATGGACCACAGCCAGATGCAGAACATGGATCACAGCAAGATGCAGGGCATGGACCACGGCAAGATGGACCACGGCGCCATGCACCAGGACCAGAACGCCAGGCCCAAGGCGGACAACCAAGATGACCGATAGCCGCAAGCGCCCCGCCCTGCTCGCCCTGGCCATGGCCCTCGCCACGGCCGGCAGCGCGCAGGCGGCCGAGACCATGGATCACGGGGCGATGGACCATGGGCAGATGGACCATGGCGCCATGAACCATCAGCAGATGGATCACAGCCAGATGGATCACGGTGCCATGGGCCACGGCAAGCAGCCGTCATCCCAGTCCGCCGGCCAGGGCAGCCGCCCCCCCATCCCGATGCCCAGCGACGCCGACCGGGCGGCGGCCTTCCCGGACCTGCCGCCCCATGCCATGCACACCGGCGGCATCAACAGCTTCTTCCTGCTGGACCAGCTGGAGTACCAGAACGCCGACGACGCCAGCGTGTTGAGCTGGGACGCTTCCGGCTGGATCGGCGGCGACCTCAACCGTTTCTGGTTCCGTTCGGAAGGTGAACGGGCCAACGGCCACACCGAGGAAGCCGAAGTGCAGGGCTTCTACGGCCGCGCCATCAGCCCCTGGTGGGAAGTGCTGGGCGGCGTGCGCCAGGACTTCAAGCCCGGATCACCGCAGACCTGGGCCGCGCTGGGCGTGCAGGGCATGCCGTTGTATGGCCTGGAAACCAAGGTCACCGCCTACCTCGGCGAGGCCGGCCAGAGCGCCCTGCGCCTGGAAGGCGAGTACGACATCCTGCTGACCAACCGACTGATCCTCCAGCCCATGGCCGAGGTCAACCTCTACGGCCGCAACGACGAAGCTCGTGGCACCGGCTCAGGGCTGGCCAACACCGAACTGGGCCTGCGCCTGCGCTATGAAGTGGTGCCACAGTTCGCGCCCTACATCGGCGTGAACTGGAACCGCAATTACGGCAACACCGCCGACTTCGCCCGCGAAGAAGGCGAGGACAACGACGAAGCCCGCTTCGTCGCCGGTATCCGCCTCTGGTTCTGAGACCCCAAACATGAAAAGAACAATAAAGACGCTGGCTCTCGCCGGCCTGTTGGTGGCCGCCGGCGTGGGCGGCGTGGTCTACAGCGGCGTGGTCAACGTCGCCGCCGACGATCCGCACTACACCCTGGTGCATGCCTTCCTCGCCGCCGCGCGGGACCGTTCCATCGCACTGCGCTCGCGGGATATCCAGGTTCCGCCGCTGCAGGATGCCGAGCTGATCCGCGCGGGCGCCGGCAACTACGCCGCCATGTGCGCGGGCTGCCACCTGGCGCCGGGCATGGCCGCCACCGAGCTCAGCCAGGCCCTCTACCCCGCCCCTCCGAACCTGAGCCGGCAAGGCGTGGACGGTGACCCGGCAGCGGCCTTCTGGGTGATCAGGCACGGCATCAAGGCCACCGGCATGCCGGCCTGGGGCAAGAGCATGGGCGACGAGCACATCTGGGGCCTGGTGGCCTTTCTCCAGCAACTGCCGCAACTGGACGCGGACGGCTATCGCCAACTGGTGGCCAGCAGCGAGGGGCACCAGCACGGCGGCGGCGAAACCCCGGCCCACGGGCACGGCGCCGAGGTGGCGGAGGATGAGGGGCATGGCCACAGCGAGGAGCACGCGCACTAGTCGCGCAGGTCGACGCGTACGAATATCCCTGTAGGAGCGAATTCATTCGCGAAACGGGCGGGCACCGAACCCGCCCGAAACCACCCTCACCCCAACCCTCTCCCACTGGGAGAGGGAGCAATCCGTAGCCCGGATGAAATCCGGGGAGATGCCAACCTTCGCTCCCGGATTGCATCCGGGCTACAACCTCGCGTGCACCTGTGGGGGCGAATTCATTCGCCAAGCGGGCCGCAGGCCCGCCCTCCCCTTACTTCACCGCGCCGATATCGCCGGAGGCCCAGCGCGATTCGTTGCTTTGCAGCGCGCTGGCGATGGTCGCCACGCGGTCGTCCGGCAGCGATTTCGGCAGCGGGTCCACGCCGGCGCTGACGAACAGCTGGGCGTAGGCGTTGCGCAGTTCGGCATAGGACAGGTCGCGCTTGAGCTGTGCCTGCAGGGTGTTCAGCTCGCCCTGGATCAGGTCCAGCTCGCCGATGCTCTGGGTCTTGTAGCGGTTGCGCAGCTGCTCGGCGATCTGGTCGTCGAGCCTGGCCAGTTCCTGGTTGGTCTGGAACTGGCGCTGGGCCTCGTGGTAGTTCGCGTTGGCCACATAGAGCTGCGCCAGCACGGCCATGGACATGGCCTGGCGACGGGCCGCGGCGACGGACTCGCCAGCCTTGGCGACGTCTATGGCCGCCGGCGCGGAGATCGCGTTGAACAGGTTCCAGGTCACCTTCACGCCGTAGTCGGCCCAGCTCTGGTTCACCAGGAAGCTGTTGCTGTCGTAGTGACCACCAGCGGAGAACTCCAGGCCCGGCAGCAAGCGCAGCATGGCCTTGCGGGTTTCGGCGGCGCTGATGCGCGCCTGGTAGTCCTGCTCGCGCAGTTCCGGACGGCTGGCCAGGGCCTCTTCTTCCAGACGGCTGAAGTCCACCTTGAGCTCGGGCATCTGGTAGCCGTCTTCGGCGGCCAGGGTGAAGTCGGCGTTCAGCGGCAGGTTGACCAGCGCGGCCAGCTCGGTCTTGGCCAGGGACAGCGCGCGGCGCTGTTCTTCCAGCTGGCGAGTGGCCTCGATCAGGGCACGCTGGTAGCTCAGGGCTTGCACCGGGTCACCGATGCGCTCCGAACTCATGCGCTGGCTGCTGCCGCGCGCTTCGTCGACGCGGGCCATCAGGCTGTCGATCTGCTTGAGCAGGCGCTCGGCGGCCACGGCACGCCAGTAGGCCGAACGCACGTCCTGGATGATGGTGTGGACCACCTTGCGGCGGCGCTCCTGGACGATCAGGCGCTGGTCGGCCTGCTGCTTGGCGCTGACGTAGCTGACGCCGAAATCGAGCACGTTCCACACCATGGTCAGGTCGGCGACGTCACGGTCGCGGTCCTGGGAGGTGGACGGTTCCAGGGACTGGGTGTTGGTCAGCACGCTCTGGCTGCTGGAGGCGCTGACGTTGTTGCGCCCGGCATAGCCGGCTTCCATCGCCATGCGCGGCAGCATGTCGAAGCTGGCCAGGTCGACCTGGCGCTTGGCCAGGGCTTCCTCCATCACCTTGAGGCGCGCCTCCAGGTTGTACTTCACCGCACGGGCCATGGCCTCGTGCAGGGTCAGGGGCCCGCTGAGGGGCTCCTGGTCCTTGAACATGCTTTGCAGATCCTGGCGTGCACGCTGCTCGCTGACGCTGCGGTCGATCGGTTCGCTGGTCACCGCACAACCGGTGACCGCCAGCGCCAGCATACTGATGGTGAAAAACTTCGCTGCTTTGCTCATCCTTGGGCCGCCCCCTAGACACGGCTCATTTGAATTTCTAATTCGTTGTTCTGCTATCAGGCCTGTGGGCGATCGACGCCGACCTGCCCGAGCGCCATGGCCAGTTCCCGAACCTGACGCTGTTCGTTGTTCTTGATGTCCTGCAACTGCTGCCCCAGCGTCGGCGCGCCGAAGATGCCTTGCCCCCCTTGGCCAGCACCCGCGCCCCCGCGCCATTGCAACTGGATATCACCGGACTCCTGCGGCACATCCTTGCTGAACAGGCTGGAGAAGCTGCTGCTGCCGAAGACGTTGGCATCGCCCCCGCCGAAGCCGAGGAAGCCCGCACCGCTGCCGTCGCCAAAGCCATCGCTGCTGGCGAATACCTGGGCGATGAAGCTGGGCGCCAGCGCCCCCTGGTTGATGAAGATATTGCCCAGGGTGGGGATACCACTGCCCAGCGTCGGCTGCTCGAACAGCGGCGGCGGAATCAGCGGCGAGGTGAAGGGCGGCGGCGGCGTATTCGGCTGCACGTTGTCCACTGGTACCGTGGGTTCCGGCGGCAGGATCACTGGCGTGGTGGTCCGGAACTCCGGATCACCATCGTTCTGCTGCACGCTGTAGCTCTGTGCGGACAGCGCCGAGACCTGCGGGTTGCCGGCTGCATCGGTGATCTGGGTGCCGGTGGCGTTCAGGCCCAGGGTCAGGGTGCCGGCACCGGCGACGTTGCTCACGGTGACGATGTAGGTGCGGGCATCCACCCGCACCAGCGATTGCAGCGTGCCGACGACGTTGCCGGTGGTGACCAGGTTGAAGTCGCCCAGGTCGACGCCGCTGACGTTCTCGTCGAAGGTCACGGTGTACTGCACGCTGCCGGGTGTGGGCAGCGGTGTGACGGTGGCGCTGGCGCCGGGTGCGATCGTGTCGACGATCACGCCACGGGTGTTGCCGACGTTGTTCAGGGCCAGGTTCAGGTCGTTGCCGGCCGCATCCCGCACGCTGCCGCCGTTGGTCACCAGGCCGCTGACGGCGATGCCGTTGGCGTCGTTGTCACCTGCACGCACGGTGTACTGGAACACCAGGGTGTTGGTGCCGGAGCCGGCCAGGTAGTCGGCGAACACCGTGGTGCCGCCGATATCCAGGGCCAGGCGCGGACTGCCATTGACCAGTACCACTTCGCTGGCGTTGACCACGAAGGTGAGGGTGTCGCCGGCGTTGTAGTGCATGCCCGCCGGGACGCTGACGCTGGAAACCGTCGGGCGCTGGGTGTCGATGGCGTAGGCGTTGGACGCGGTGTTGCCGGTACCGGTGTTGCCGGCCTGGTCGACATAGCCCGCGTTGTTCAGGGTGATGACATTGCTGGCATCGCGGATGCCCGCCGTCGGCGTCAGGGTTGCCGTCCAGGTGAGGCCGCCGTCCGTGGAGACGAGGTTGCTCAGTACCCCGTTCTCCACGCTGAAGTCGGCCAGGCCCAGGCCGCTCACCGCCTCGCTGAAACGGATGGTGACGGTGCTGGTCTCGCCAATGGACAGGGCCGGATCTGCGACCGTGATGGTGGCGTTCGGACGCTGGGTGTCGATGGCGTAGGCGTTGGAGGTGGTGGTGTTCGCCCCGCTGTTGCCCGCCGCGTCCTGCACGCCGGTGTTGTCCAGCGTGATCAGGTTGCCGGTGCTGGTAGTACCCGCCGTCGGCGTCAGGGTGGCCGTCCAGGTGATGCCACCGTCGCTGCTGCTGAGGTTGCTCAGGGTGCCGTTGGCCACGGTGAAGTCCGCGGTGGTCAGGCCGCTGACCGCTTCGCTGAAGGTGATGGTGACCGTGCTGGTCTCACCCGCCGCCAGCGCGGTGTCCGATACCGTGATGGTGGCGGTCGGGCGCTGGGTGTCGATGGCGTAGGCGTTGGAGCCCGTGATGCCGGTGCCGGTATTGCCTGCCTGGTCGGTCACGCCTGCGTTGTTCAGCACGATGACGTTGGTGGCGTCGGTGATGCCCGCCGTCGGCGTCAGGGTTGCCGTCCAGGTGAGGCCGCCATCGGTCGAAGCGAGGTTGCTCAGCACGCCGCCGTCCACGGAGAAGTCGGCCAGGTCCAGGCCACTCACCGCCTCGCTGAAGGTGATGGTGACGGTGCTGGTCTCGCCAATGGACAGGGTCGGATCGGCAACCACGATAGTGGCGGTCGGACGCTGGGTATCGATGGCGTAGCTGTTGGAGGTCGTGGTGTTCGCCCCGGTATTGCCGGCCGCATCGGTGTAACCGTTGCCGCCCAGGGTGATCAGGTTGGCGGAGGCGGTCACGCTTGCGATCGGCGTCAGGGTCGCTGTCCAGGTGATGCCACCGTCGCTGGAGTTGAGGTTGCTGAGCACACCGTTCTGCACTGTGAAGTCGGCGATATCCAGGCCGTTCACCGCTTCGCTGAAGGTAATGGTGACGGTGCTGGTCTCCCCGAGCGCCAGTGCGTTGTCCGCGACCGTGATGGTGGCGGTCGGGCGGGCGGTGTCGATGGCGTAGGCGTTGGAGGTGGTGGTGTTCGCCCCGCTGTTGCCCGCCGCGTCCTGCACGCCGGTGTTGTCCAGGGTGATCAGGTTGCCGGTGCTGGTAGTACCCGCCGTCGGCGTCAGGGTGGCCGTCCAGGTGATACCGCCATCGCTGCTGCTGAGGTTGCTCAGGGTGCCGTTGGCCACGCTGAAGTCCGCGGTAGTCAGGCCGCTGACCGCCTCGCTGAAGGTGATGGTGACGGTGCTGGTCTCACCTGCCGCCAGTGCCGTGTCCGCAACCGAAATAGTGGCGGTCGGGCGCTGGGTGTCGATGGCGTAGGCGCCAGAGGCGGTGTTGTTCGCCCCGGTGTTGCCCGCTGCGTCGGTATAGCCAGTGGCGTCCAGGGTGACCTGGTTGCCGCTGCTCTCGCTATTGGCGGTGGGGGTCAGGGTCGCGGTCCAGGTGATGCCACCGTCGCTGCTGCTGAGGTTGCTCAGGGTGCCGTTGGCCACGCTGAAGTCGCCGATATCCAGGCCGCTCACCGCCTCGTCGAAGGTAATGGTCACCGTGGCGGTCTCGCCGACCTTCAGGCTGCTGTCGCTGATCGCGATGCTGGCGGTCGGCCGCACGCCATCGACCACCAGGGCCTTGTTGGCCCCCAGGGAACCCGCGGCGCCAGGGGCGGCCAGGGTGAGGACGGCGTCCTGGCTGGCAGCACCCTTGATGCTGCCGCCGTTGAGGGTCAGCGCCGTGGCGGAGGCATAGTCGAGGTCGGCCGCAACATCACCCGCCTGCACCGTGTAGCTGAAGGTCAGGGTGTTGCTGCCCGAACCGGAAACGTAGTTGAGGGTCCGGTCGGTGGCGCCGGTCTCCAACAGCAGTTGAGGCGTGCCGGTCACGAGGACGTTGTCGTCGAAGGTCACGGTGATGGTGATGACATCGCCGATACCGTACTGGCCATTGGCGTTACTGGATGTCACGCCGGTCACCCTTGGCAGGACGGGTACCGTCAGGGTGATGTCGTTGCCGGTGCCGCCGATGTAACTGCCGATCAGCGAGGTGCCGTTGCCGGCGGCGGCCAGGGTGGCGCCCTCCGCGAGGCCGCCGAAGGTTCCAGTCACGCCGTCGACGAGGTCATTGCTGATGACCGTGTAGGCGTCGCCTTCCGCCGCCGTGTAGCCGTGGGTGACGGCCAGAGTGGCAGCGCTCACGTCCACCGTGCCGTTCACCACGACCTGGTCGTAGTCCGAGCCCGCGGTCGTGCCATTGATCTGCAGCGCCAGGGTGCTGCCGGCAGCCATGGTAAGGGGGCCATCGATGGTGAGGATGCCCGTCGCGTTGCCGCCCGGGGCGAGCGTACCGCCGCTCTGCACCGTCACTGCGCCCAGGCTACCGGTACCGGCCAGGGTAGCGCCGTTGGCCACGGTGGTGGCGCTGGCCGTGCTGCCATCGACCACCAGGGTGCCGGCGGAGACGGTGGTGGCGCCGGTGTGGGTCTCGGCACCGGTCAGGGTCAGGGTCCCGCTGCCGCTCTTGATCAGCGTGGCGCCGCCGGAAATCACGCCGGACAGGGTGGCCGACGCATCGGTCCGGATGGTCCCGCCAGCCGTCACGCTCACGTCGTTGTCGATGGTAGTGGCGCCGCTGATAGCCAGTGTGCCGCCAGCGAGGACGATGTCGCCGCTGCCCAGGTTAGCGTCGCTGGCCACCTGCAGGATGCCGCTGTTCAGCACGGTGGAGCCGGTGTAGGTGTTGTTGCCGGCCAGCACCACGTCGGTATGGTTGCCACCGACCGTATAGGCGTTCACCGTCAGGTTGCGCGGGCCACCGACTTCGCTGATGACCCCGGTGAAAGTGATGGTGTCGGCGCCGGTAGTTGGTGATCCGGTGCGGATCGTGGCATCGCCCAGCAACACGATGTTGTTGGTGAAGGTACGGCTGCTGCCGGCAATGCCGAAGGTGGAACCCGCCGTCAGGTTGATCTGGCCGCTGCCCAGGGTACCGCTGCCGATTGCGGCCACCAGGCCGCTGCTGCCGCTCGAGGACAGGGTGAGATCGCCGGTCAGGCCGCTGGCGTTGCTCAGGTAGATCTGGCTGTCGCCGGCGTTGAGGCTGAACGCGCCACTGCCGCTCGTCGCGCCGCCAAGGCTGATCACCGCGCCTGTGCCGCTGCCGGTCGCGTCGATGGCGACCGTGCTGATCACCTGGGTCGTGCGGTTGAGGGTGAAGCTGCCGCTAGAGTTGATAGCCAGGGTACCGCCGGCGAGCTTGAGGATACCGCCGCCGATCTGGTCGGCCGAGGTGACCACCGTCGTGCCGTTGATCTGGCCGAAGGTCCAGCTGCTCAGGCTGTTGTTGGTGTTGGTCAGATGGAGGGTGCCGGAGCCGCTCTTGAAGAAATCGCCCGTGCCGGTGATCTGGCCCGACAGCGTGGCCGTGATACCGAAGCCCAGTTCGATGGCGCCCGAGCGGCTGGTGATGTCGAACGCGTTGTCGATGGTCTGGCCGGTGGTGTTCACCGAGAAGGTGCCGCCGTAGACGCTCACCAGGCCGCTGCCGAGGTTGCTGTCGCTGCCGACCGCCAGGATGCCCTCGCCCAACGTAGTGACGCCGGTGTGCTGGCTGGTGCCGGTCAGGGTCAGGGTACCGAAGATGCCGGTCTTGCTCAGCGTGCCGCCGCCGGAGAACACGCCCGAGGCGGTCCAGTTGACGTCAGCGTGGAGAGTGCCGCCACCGACGCCGAAGGCCATGGCGTTGTCGACCGTGACGCCGCCGCTGGTAACGCTCAGGGTGCCGCCATCGAACTGCAGCGCACCGCTGCCGAGCGCATCGTCGCTGCCGGTCGCCAGTGTGCCGCCGTTGATGGCGATGGCTCCCGAGAAGGCGGCTTCGTTGCCGGTGCTGTTCAAGGCCAGCGTACCGGCGCCGGTCTTGGTCAGCGTGCCACTGCCGGCCAGCGTGCTGGCGATGGTGGCGGTGTCGGCAGAGCCGTTGTTGACGGTGAACCCGCTACCCAGGGTAAGGGTGCTGCCAGTGACGGTAAGGCCGTTGGCGCCATCCAGATCGAGCGTATCGCCGGCGCCACCGGTGACGCCGCTGCCGAGGGTGATGGTGCTGTTATCGGCCAGGACCACGCGGATCGTATCGGCGCCGCCCTGGGCCGCGCCGCGGGCCAGGGCTTCGCGCAGGCTGAAGCCGTCGGCCGCGTCACCGCCGGCATCGTCGTTGCTCTGGTCGACGTAGATGGTGTCGCAGGTGAGCGTCACGTCGCTGTTGGAGGTGCCCCCCATGCTGTCGGTCAGCGCGAGGCGCATGTTCGCGTCGCCGTAGGGCGTGTCGTTGCGGTAGCTGATGTGGCGTACAACATCCTGCACCAGGGCGGTGGACGCCGGGAGGCTGCTACCGGTGAAGTTGATGGTCAGCACACCACCGCTGTAGCTGTAGGTGGCGAAGGTCAGGCCGGCGAACTGCAGGTCGCCGCTGAAGGGGGTGCCGCTGACGCTGAAAGCGGAGGTGCTCTGGTCGAAACCGAACAGGTCGTTGGCGCTAGGATCGGCGACCCCGTTGGTATAGCGCTGGATGACCAGGCTGCCGCCGTTCCAGTTGACGAGGTCGTCTTCGGCGTCGCTGATCACAGCGTTGCCGCTTGCATCCAGCACCACCGTGCTGCCGGCGGTATAGGCGGTGCTATCGCCATTGAGGTTGCCAACGACAGGTGGGGTGTTGGTCGGCGCCGTCAGCGTGAAATCATTTCCGGTGCCCGCGATGTAGCTGGCGGTCAGCACGGTGCTGTTGCCACCGGCAGTCAGGGTGCCGCCTTCGGCCAGGCCGCTGAAGCTGCCGGTGACGGCGTCACTGGCATCGTTGGAGATAATGGTGTAGACGTCGCCGAGCCCGGACGCGTAGCCATGGGTAGCGGACAGGATGGCGCCGGAAACGTTCACGGCACCATTGACCACCACCTGGTCGTACTGGGTACCGGCCGTGGTGCCATCGATCTCGACGGCCAGGACGCTGCCCGCATTCATCTGCAGGTTGCCGTTGATCGTCAGGCTGCCCGCACCGGCATTGCCCGGGGACAGCAAACCGCCGCTATTGACCGTGACATTGCCACCCAGGGTGCCGGTACCGGCCAGCGTGCCTCCACTGGCAACGGTGGTGGCGCTGGCGGTGCTGCCGTTGACCGCCAGGGTGCCGGCCAAAACGGTGGTGGTGCCCGAGTAGTTGTTGCTGCCCGAGAGTGTCAGGGCGCCGCTACCGGTCTTGGTCAGGGCGCCGGCGCCGCCGATCGCGCCGCTCAAGCTGACGGCCAGGCCGGAATCCACTGCGACGCGGCCGGAGCTTGCGCCCAGCGTGATGGCGTTGTCGATGGTCCCAGTGCTGGTGACCGACAGTGTGCCGTCGTTCAGCTGCACGGTTCCGCTGCCCAGATTGGCGTCGCCAGCGATCGCCACCGTGCCGCCGCTCAATACCTGCATGCCCCAGCTCTGTCCGCTGTTGCTGCCGGTCAGCGTGAAGGTGCCGCCGCCATCCAGCGCCAAGGCGCCGGAACCCGTGATCGCGCCGGAGAAGGTGCTGCTGGTGCCGTTGATCCCGATCGTAAGCGCCGAGGTCCCGAGGGCCACGGTACCGGCGCCGGACAAGGCGTCGATGGTCTCGTCGGCCGCGACGGTCAGGTTCGCGCCGGCCGCCACCGTCACCGAGGTGTTGTCGTCCAGCGCGCCGCCGATGCGGTTGACTGTCAGTCCCCCCGCCGACACGTTGGTAGCGCCGGTGTAGGTGTTGTTGCCGGTCAGCGTCAGCGTGCCGCTGCCCGCCTTGGTAAGGCCGGAAGTGCCCGAGATGACGCCGGAATAGGTGGTACTGGTGTTGTCGCCGCCGGTGGTCAGCGCGGCGTTGAGTACCACGCTGCCGGTACCTGCCAGCGAGCCGATGGTCTCGGCGGTGGAGATGGTCAGCACGGTACCGGCCGACATCGTCACCGCGCTGGTGTTACCGATTGCCGAGCCGCCACTCAGGGTCAGGCCGCCAGCGGTAAGGCTGACGGCACCGCTGTGGGTATTGCTGCCGCTAAGGGTCAGAGTGGAGGCACCGGTCTTGGTCAGGCTGCCACTGCCTTGGAGCGCGCCACTCAGCGTGGCATTTGCGCTATTGCTGATGGACGAGGCTGCGGCCAGCGCGATCACATTATCGATGTTGGTGGCCCCGGTGATGGCCAGGGTGCCGCCGTTCAGCGTGATCGTGCCGGAACTCAGGTAGTCGTCGTTGGCGATCGACAGCGTGCCGGCGGTGATGGTGGTGCCGGCGGTGAGCCCGGCCTCGTTGCCGCTGTTGGACAGGACAAGCGTGCCGGCGTCGGTCTTGTTCAGCGCGAAAGCGCCGCTCATGGCACCGCTGATGGTCAGCGTGCTGCCGGAGGCTGCGCTGATGTCGGCAGCGCCGGTCAGCGTCACCGTGCCGCTTACGGTGGTGCTGCCGCTGCCGAGGTGCAGAGCGCCGTAGTTGGCGGCGGACACCGTATTGCCGCTGCCGGCGATGTTGAACGACTCGGCTACCGTGAGCCCGCCGCCAAGGCGAACGGTGGCGCCGCTGGCGACCGTGGTGGAGCCGGCGGTAGTACCGAGTGCATTGGCGTGGCTGGCGATCAGGGTGCCAGCCGTGACATTGGTGGCACCAGTGTAGGTGTTGTTCCCGCTCAGTTCCAGGATGGCCTGGCCGTTCTTGGTCAGGGTACCGCTGCCCGAGACCGTCCCGGACAGCACGACCGAGGTGGCGCCGCTGCCCCCACCAATGGTGAAAGTGCCGCCCGAGGCGCCCAGCACGATGGCGTTGTCGATGGTCATCGCGGTGGAGAAGTTGGTCAGCGTGCCGCCGTTGAGCGTCAGCGTGCCGGAGGACAGTTGGTCGTCACTACTCACCTGCAAAGTGCCGCCGGTGACGGTGATTCCGCCCGACATGTTGGCCTCGTTGCTGACACTCGACAGGTACAACGTACCGCCGCCAGCCTTGCTCAGTGAACCGCTGCCGCCCAGCGTGGCGGCGATGGTGACGGTGCCGGTGGAATTGGTGAAGTCCAGCGTGGTGCCGCCACCCAGGGTGATGGTGTTGCCGCCACTGATGGTCATGCCCGAGGCCGAATCGGCATTTATGGTCAGGCTCTCGTTGATGGAGAGACTCCCGGCCAGGTTCACGTTGGTGGCGAAGGCATTGGAGAGGACCAGCGTCTGACTGCCGGTTGCATCGGCAGCCGCGATGGCCACTGCCTCGCTGAAGCTCACACCGTTGCTGACGTCGACGGTGGCGGTGTCCGTGGTGTTGGTGACGTAGATGGTGTCGCTGGTGACGGTGACGTTCGCCGTGGTGGTGGAAGTGCCATCATTCAGGGCGTACTGGATGGTGGCGTCACCGGCCGGCGTATCACTGCGGTAGGTGATATGCCGCGCCACATCGTTGACCAGTGCCGTGGTGGCCGTGGTGCCGCTGCTGGTGAAGGTGATCGTCAGCACACCGCCGGTGTTGGTGAAGGTGGCGAAAGTGCTGCCGCTAGATTGCAGGTTGTTGCCACTGACGGTGAACTGCGCACCCGAGGTGTTGAAGCCGAAGATATCGGAGCTCACGGCTGTGCCAGGGCGTTTTACGGTGAGGCTTGCGCCCAGCCAATCGCCATTGCCGCTATTGAGCGCGTCCAATTCGGCGTCTGCGAGTGTGGCGTTGCCACCAGAGTCGAGGGTTACGGTGCTGCCGACGCCCGCCCAGGCTACGCTGTCGCCGTTCAGATTGCCGACGGTGGGTGGTGCATCGGGCGGAACTCCTTCGCTGAAGTCAATATTATCGATATCGACATCCAGGTCGGCTCCAGTGATCCTCACCTCGTCGATGTACTGCCAGGCCGTGTTGCCAGTCACATTGAAGTTGCCGAAATAAACACCGCTGACGTCGTAGTTGGTACTGGCTACTTCCACGCCATCGCGATACCCCTTGATGGTGAAGTTCGTAGTCAAGCCAAGCCCACTGCTGATGTCGAAACCATTGAGCTGGAACTCGCTACTGTCGGTGGTTTTGAAGCCCACCTGAGTCGATGTACCTGCCCCGGTGCTTCGGAGGCCCAGTGCTCGGTCCGTACCAGCGGCGATGTCACCGTCGTTTACAACTGCGATCTGCCAGCCAGCATCGTTGTTGAAGTAGGTGAGATCGCCGATGACAACGGAACCGGAACCCTTATTGCCCAGCGTCACACCGTCGAAATTCTGGTCCACTGGCGTCGCTAACAGCCCCGCATAGGAAGGCATATCCAGAGAGACGGTTTCAACGGCGCCCCGCTTAACCTCCAGGGCCCAATCACCGCCTCTGCTGGCCGCCCCGGTCGCATCGTTCGATGCTGCAACATCGGCGCCCGTTGCATTGGCCAGGCCATCGACGAAGGACTGCCCTTCCCCGTTGGCGCCAACCTCGCAGCCGTACAGCAGGATGTCGCCATCCTTGTCGAGAGATTGGCCAATGGCATCGAGTACCTCGCTGCGAGCGGCCAGATCGCCACTGTCCAGCCAGTCTTTACCCAACTGGATCTTGCCCACATCGCCATGGCTGAGGATGTGGATGGCATCGACCCCACTGCGACCATCGAGGTAGTCGGCGATCTGCTGCAGACCGTCCTTGTTGGCATCCAGCACCACCACTTCGGTGCCCGGTTTCAGGCCGCTGATGAGTTGCTGGTAATCCTTGACGTTAGCGTCGACGAAGACCACTTCCTGGCGATTGTCGGCGGTGCCCGACGGGGTCGCGGCCAGGTTATCGGTTGCGCTGTCGTGGCCAGTGGCATCCGCCTGGCCAGCCTGGTCAGCGGAGGAGTCGGCAGCGGGCGTGGCATCCGCCGCTTCGACTGCGGTAGCGGCGACTGCGCCGTCGAACATCATTCGGGCTTCAAGCGCCAAGGCCAGCGCCGAACGAGCCGGCTGGCCGGCCACTTGCTCACGAGCAGTCTTCTTCCGCCACATGGAACACCTCCTACTGCTTTTTCAACGAGGGAAGGCGAGCTTCGCCCTCCCCCTATACGGTTGCGACTCCGGTTATCCGCCTGGGGCGTGCCGGGGTCAGTTGCGCGACGGGAAGATGCCTTCCAGCGCGATCACGAAGTTGGTGCCGAGGTACGGGTTGCGCAGACCGAAGGGCTGGCTTCCGCCAGCAGCCCCGCAGGTCACGGTGGGCGCCGAGCAGTTCACGCTGGCAGTGAAGGGTGCCAGGGTGGTGTTGGCTGCATCGTTGGTGTACAGCGTGCCCGCACGACCAGCAGCGGTGACTGGGCCCAGTACGGCAGTCGTTGAAGGAGCGGACACCGCAGTGGTCGAGCTGGAGTTGGCAGGTACGGCAACCTGCGCGCTGCCGGTGACAGCCGATGCGACCATGGCATGGTTATGCATCGGCATCTGGTTGATGGTCAGGGTCATGCTCTCGCTACCCGCGACCTCGCCCTGATCGATATTGCTCAGGCCAGGCCCCTGCCCCATGCCCACCGGGCTGCGGCCGCGATAGTCCGGCAGACCGAAGGTCACCTGGCCATTGCCGCCGTACAGGGTGCCCAGCAGCGAGAACAGGGCGCTGTTCTGCGCAATAGCCATCTGCTGTCCCCAGCACAGGGCCCAGCCCCGTGGTGCAAAGTTGAAGCCGACCATGCGGATTTCACCCAAAAACGGATCACTCATTGCCTTTTCTCTCCTTGATGAGGCCGCGCACGCGGCACTGTAGTTGTCCTAAGGGTGGGTTCCGACCGGCTTCGGCCGCTTCACATGGAACAGCGCCTGCAACAGGTGGCAGTCGCCTTCTTGGTCCGGGCCGATGGGGGTGAGCATGACGTCCCACTCATCCCCTTCCGGGCTGCACAGCCGATAGACGTGCTGGGGCATCTGGACTCCCGGGGGTTGGGCGAAGACAGCGTCGTAGCACTGGTAACGGGCGTTCATCGCGGTTCCCTCGGCCACTTCCACCAGGGTGATGGCAAGCCCTTCGCCCTCATCCCAACGCAATGTCCAGGGTTGCCCAAGCTGGCGCTCGAACTGCTCGAACGTAGGAATCTGGCTCATGCCGGCACAGCCAGGGCGGGCGTGGCCGCACGCTGCATCTGCAGGTAGACGTGATTGGAACCGGTCACCGTGAAGCCGAAGCGCTCGTAAAGTCGTTTGGCCGGGTTGCCGGGTTCGACGAACAGACGGATCGACTTCGCGGCGGCGTCCGCCTCATCGACCAATGCGCGCAGGAAACCCGTACCGATGCCCTGGCCACGCCATTCAGGCAGCAGGGAAACGTCGATCAGGTTGAGGACGGAGGGGCCGCGAAAGACATACAGACGCCCGATGGGCTCGTTCCGGTGGCAAACCACCGAGAAATCGGCATCGTGATAATGCGTCTGGTAATAGCTGTGCTGGGCGTTGAACTGCTGGGTGAGGAAGGCAGTCTTGGTCGCGTCATCCCAGGGCACCGCCGCCATTTCGTCGGCGCGGGAGCTTGCATAAAGCTCCCGCAGGAACGCCTGGTCGGCGCCCTCGATCGGACGGAGGTTGAGCTCGGTACTAGGCACGGCGTCGGCATCCTTGCGCGCCGGAATCCCTCGGAGGCCGGCACCTGTTGTTTTGATATCACGCGACTCGAACAGCGGGAGACTAATCGATTCTGAAAGCCAATCGCCAGCACTTACTTAAACTTTACGACGATTAGTCCTTAAGTATGAGTGAACTTTCTGACAACTGCCTTGTCGGCGCCATCCAGGCGTAGTCGTTCCAGCAGTTGGTAAGGCTCGGCAGCCCAGCGGACGATGGCTTCGCGCAACTCATCCGTGGCGGCGTCGCGCTTGCGCTGGCCATCGGCCTGGAAGGCCATGGCCGGTTGCTTGGCATCGAAGGCGGCAATCTCGTGCAGCCTGGCCTCATCGGCCGATTCCGCGCCGAGCAACGGCGCCAGTCGGCCCCAGACGGCCCCTGGCAGTTCGCTGTAGTTCACCGGCACGCCACCATGACGCTGGCACAACTCCAGGCCACCCTGGAGGATCGCCCCGATCATTCGGCAGCTGTACTCCAGTGGCGACATGGCCAGGCCCCCCGGCACAAGCTCGTCCAGCGCCGATGGGCCGAGCATGCCCGGCACCCGCTGCATGCCCGGCTGGCGCAACTGGGATACGACGATCTCCAGCGGATCGCGATAGAGGAAGATGCGCGGCGTGTCCGGGAAGAGCCCGGCCAGCAGCGGCGCCTCGAAGACGTTCCAGGCGTCCAGCTTGATCAGCAACTGCTCTTCAGTGCCGCAGCGGCGCTGGCCGTAGGCCGATAGCAGCGCCTCGATCCAGCCGCTCTGTAGCCGCGCGGCATAGGGGTCGAGGAAATGCGCGCGCAGCAGGTTGTCCAGCGGCGGCGGTTCGGACAGCACGATATTGCGCGCAAGGCCCGCCAGCATCTGCGCCATGAGGGTGGAGCCGCAGCGGGAGGCGTGGAAGATGAAAGCGCCAGGCGCAACGCCGGGACTCTCGCCCTGCCAATCCAGCAGAGCCTGGATGTCCGTCTCGCGGCGGAACGCCTGGTTGAACGGCAGGCGCAGCGCCTGGTCCACGTCATCGCGAAAGAATGGCCGGGTCAGCCGGGTTTCGCCGAACCAGCACCAGTCCAGGCGCCACTCGCCGTCACGCCGCCAGGCGCGGATGGGCAGCCAGCCGCTGAAATCGTTTTCGGGATTCATACGCGCCATTGATCGTTCCATGCCTGTTTGCCCTGGCGCATGGCGCTGCGCACCTCCGCCTCGGAAAATTCCAGCCCCCGCTCCGCCCCCAGAGCCACCGTTTCCTGCAGGAAGTCCCGCGCATCGGAAAGCGCCTGCAGCCGCGCGGCCAGCGCCGGGTCCCGCGCCACCCGCTCGCGAAACGCGGCGAAGTCCCGCCCCGCCCTCCCCGGCTGCAAGGCCGGGGTCGCCGCCAGGCCCTGCTGCACCCGCTCCAGCAGCCAGTCGTTGCGCTGGCAGTCCAGCACCAGGTGGATGCGCTCGCCAGCGCTTGGGTTGTCCACCCGATGGGGCCGGGCGAGGTCGATGAACCAGCACTCGCCCGCCGCCATGGGTACCTGCAGGCCGTCGACGAGGAACTCCACGCCGGGCGGGCTCAGCAGCGGCACATGCAGGCGCAGGTCGCTGTCCGGCAGGCCGAGGTCCGGGTCGCAGTGCTCGTGGATACGCGAGCCCGATCCCAGGCGCAGCAGGCGGGCGCTGCGTATCTGGGCCTGGAACAACGCCAGCAGCGCGCCCCAGGCAGGCTCGCCCTGCCACCAGGCGCTGCGCACCGGTGCGCCCTGGCCGGGAGCCAGGGGCAGCAGTGCGTCATCCGGGGTGATCAGGGCGACGCCACTCCAGTCGCCCTCGTAGTAACCGGTATTGAAGTGGTGCCGCCAGGCATCGGCGGGCACCCGCGCCAAGGCGGCCAGCAGCGGCGCCAGCTCGAACGCCAGGGGGAGCCTGGAACAACGGGGTAATGTCATGGAACGTCCTTGCTCCTTCATGCTGAGATCGAAATCTGCGTGCTCGCCCGCTTACCGGAGATCGACACCGATCTGCCCGAATGCCTCGGCCAGGTCCCGCACCAGACGCTGCTCGCCCTCGTGCATACCCTGCAATTGCTGCCCCAGCGTAGGCGCTCCCTGCAAGCCTCGCGGCCCCTGCTCAGCACTCCCGCGCTCGGCCGACGCCAGCTCCTTGTCGAGCTGGCCGTCATTGCGCAGGTAGAGGTCGTTGCCGGCACCGGGGTTACGCTGGTAGTAGTCGAGGTCGCCATCACCGTCGTAATCGGCAATCCGCGCGCTGCCAGAGGCGATGTTCAGCCCGGCCACGCCAGCCGCGAACGCCTGCGACGGGGTGAAGGCGCCATTGCCATTGTTGCTCCACAGGGTGACGGCGGCGTCCACGCCGTCCTCCTGGGTGAGGATGTCGGAATCACCGTCGTTGTCGAGGTCCCCCACCTGGATGAAGCCGACGTTGGTCGTGCCGGAGTCCTCCAGCGGTGGCGTACCCGCCAGGAAGATGCCGTGGCCGAAGTTGGTGAAATAGAGGTCGTTGTCGTCGCCGGCAACCGGCTGGTAGACGTCGAGGTCGCCATCGTTGTCGAAGTCGGCGACGCGGACGCTGGAAAGGCTGAGGTTCAGGTCGCTCACACCGGCGGGAATGGCCAGCGAGGAGCTGAAGCCACCGCTGCCATTGCTGGTCCACAGCGTCACTGCGGCGCCCTGGCCGCCCGCCTGGGTGAGGACGTCGACGCCACCTTGGTTGTCGAAGTCGCCGACCTGGGTATGGGCCGGGTTGCGCGTGCCGCTATCGGCGAACGGCAGGGTCGCGGCCGTGAAAACGCCCGCACCGTTGTTGGCGAAATACAGGTCGTTACCGGCGAAGGCGTTCTGCTGGTGGTAATCGAGGTCGCCGTCGTTGTCGAGGTCGGTCACCCGAGCGCTGCCGGAGGCAAGGCTCAGCCCGCTCACACCGTCGGCAATGGCTTGCGAGTAGGTGAACCCGCCGCTGCCGTCATTGCGCCACAGGGCTACGGCGGCTCCCGGGCCACCTTCCTGGGTCAGGATGTCGACATCGCCGTCGCCATCGAAATCACCCACCTGGAACTCGACGTTCCTGGTTCCGCTGTCCACCAGCGGCGAAACGCTCTCCGTCAGCAGGCCACCGAAAGCGTCCCAGTCCTCGGCGCGGATGGCCGAGGGGGTGGTCACGTTGCCGAAGTGGATCTCCAGCGCACCATTACCGCCGGCGGCGGCGGCGCCCGTGGCATCGTTCGAGGCCGCCACATCGGCGCCCGTGGCGTTGGCGATCCCGGCCAGCAGCTCACCACCCCGCGCATCGCGGCCGATTTCGCTGCCGTAGAGCAGGATGTCGCCATCGGCGGTCAGCGCGGCGCCGAGCTGCCCCAGGGCGCGGGCGTAGTTGGCGACCGACTTGGCATCGAGCTCGGCCGTGCCCAGCTTCGTGCGCCCCTCGCTGCCATTGGAAATCACATGGATCGCGTCATAGCCCGAGCGGCCCTGGGCCCATTTGGCCATCTGCTCCACGCCGTCCCGGGCACGGTCGAGCACAACCACCTCGACGCTCTCGTCCATGCCCGACACCAGCGACTGGTAGTCGTCCACGGCGCCATCGACGAAGACGACTTCCTTGCGGTTGCCGGTGGCTTCCGCCACGGGGCCGGCCTGGGCGTAGTCATGACCGGCCTGGTCGGCCGCGCCGCTGGGGGCATCAGGGGTGGCGGCGTCGGCGGCTGGAGCCTCCGCGACGGTGGCGGCGACCGCGCCGTCGAACATCATGCGGGCTTCCAACACGCTGATCAGCGGCAGCGATTGCGATCGAGGCTCCGGCGCCGATTCCAACGCGCGCGCCTTCCCGCCCCGCAAAGCCCGCTTCCACTTACCCCAGCCCATCTACTTCTTCCTCTTGTTTTTACGGAGCGCTTGGCACCGCCCCCCCTTGGGGGCGTCAGCCGTTGGCGCTCTCTATCGCCCGGTTCGCCCGGCGCGTCTGTTCATGCACGCCCCGCATTCACGCGGGGCCATCTAAATAGCAGAGGCGCATCCCAGCGCAGTGACCCGCTCGCGGGTCAGAAACCACTCTCCCGGACGCCAAGGGCCGCCAACCGTCGCCAGGCTGCCCCCAGCAGCGATTGCCCCTGGCCATCCAGCACCACCACCCCGCGCAGGGGCTGGGCCGGTTCGATGGAGGCATCCAGCAGGCTCAGGCGCGCGCCGTACTGGGCCCGCACCGGCTCGGCGCGGTTCTGGGCATCGCGGCGCACGGCGATGGGGCCGTGGTGATCGGAACTGAGGGCTTCCAGTTCGAGGTAGGGCACGCCGGTGGCGTCCACTTCGTCCAGGCGCACCGGCAGGGCCGGGCGCGCCGGGTCGTCGGCGATGAAATGCCCCTCGGTGCCGGGTTGGACGCGCCACAGCTCGTCCTCGGCGAGGTAGCCGCGCAGGCGCAGGCCCGGTTCCACCACCCGCGCCAGGGTTTCGCCGGGGTTGAGCCAGCGGCCCACGCTGAGGTCCGGCAACAGGTCGCGCACCACGCCGGCCTGGGGTGCGCGCAATTGCAGGCGTTCGCGCTGGGCGGCGAGGCCACGGTATTCGGCCACCGCCTCGGCCAGGCGTTGTTCGAGGATGCCCGCGTCGGCGGCGGTCTCGCTGCGCCCGGCCTGGCGGCGCAGCTGCAGCTGGAGAATCTCGATCTCGCGGCGGACGATGGTCTGTCGCGAATCCAGGTCGGGGGATTCCAGCTCCAGCAACAAGGCGCCCTGCTCCACCATCTGGCCGTCGGTCACCTGCAACGCCTTGAGCCGCGCCGCCACGGGCGCATGCAGGGCGGTGGCGCGGGAGGCTTCCAGCAGCGCCGGCACTTCCACCGAACTGCGCCAGGGCAGGACCAGCAGGACCAGGACCACCAGCAGTCCGGCACCGGTGAGCAGCACCTTGCGCGGCTCGCTCTGCTCGCGGCGCTGCCACCACTCGCCCAGCTCGCGCCAGACCGGCAGGCCGATGAACCAGACCAGTTCCACCAGCATCAGGAAGATGCCCAGCACCTTGAAGAACAGGTGGTAGACCGCCAGGGCGATGCCGAAGAACAGCACCGCCCGCCACAGCCAGGAGCCGTAGCCCCAGACCAGCAGGCGCCGGCGCATTTCCGGCGACCAGGGCTCGGGGGCCGGCTCGCCGTAGCCGAACAGCGCCTCGCGCAGGCGCCAGCGGCAGAGGGCGAAGGCGCGCGTCTGGAGGTTATCCACACCCCAGAGGTCGCTGATGAGGAAGTAACCGTCGAAGCGCATGAAAGGATTGAGGTTGATGATCACCGTGGTGATCCAGGTGGCGCTGGCCAGCATGAAGGCCGAGGTGCGCGCCGGGCCGTCCGGCAGCAGCGACCAGGCCAGCAGCGCGAGCACTGCCAGCACCAATTCCGCGAGCACGCCGCCGGCGCCGATCAGCAACCGCGAGCGCCGGTCACGCACCCGCCAGGCGTCGCTGACGTCGGTGTAGAACATCGGCAGCAGCACCATGAAGGCCAGGCCCATGCTCTGCACCCGGCAACCGGCGCGTTTGGCCATGAAGGCGTGGCCGAACTCGTGACAGAGCTTGGCGAAGGTCAGGGCGATGCCGAAGGCCAGGGCGCCGCCGAGGCTGAACAGGTGCGGGAAGGTGGCGATGAAGCGCTGCCAGTCCCGCGCCACCAGGAACAGGCCGAGGGCGAACACCAGCGGCAGGCCCCAGCGCAGCAGCCAGGGACCGTGGCGTTCCAGCACCGGCCAGGCGCGATTGAGGAAGGCGTCCGGCCGCCACAGCGGAATGCGGAAGAACAGGTACTGGTGCAGCACCCGGTTCCACAGGCTCTGGCGCTGGGCGCCGGCCTTCGGGCCATAGCTGGCGCGCTGCTCCTCATCCAGGGCGGCGATCAGGTCGTAGCCCCGCAGGAAACGCAGCAACTCCTCCAGCTCGGACTTGCCGAGCGGCAGGCCCGGTTCGGCGTTGGCGGCCTCCAGCACCCGCTGCGGATCGCCCAGGGCCCAGTGGCGCAGCAGGCGCACGGCGGCGGCGCCGAGCTTGAAGTAGCGCCCGCGCAGGGGGTCGGCCAGGGTCCATTGTGGAGCGCCGTCCAGCCCGGGGGCGGCCGGCGACAACTGCAGGTCGGGGCGCAGGGCGGGCAGCATCAGAAGCCCAGGCTCTGGCGTGCCGCGGCCAGGGGCCGACGCAACAGGTAATAGGCCAGCGGCGCGCGGTCGCCGAACAGCTTGGCGGTGCCCCGCAGGCCGATGCGCGGCGGCGCCTCGTTGAAGGCGGCGTCGAGGCGATAGGCCAGTTGCCCGGCGGCGGTGGCCTGGGCCTCGTAGGCGGCCCGTTCGAGGCGCGCGTCATGGCGGTTGAGGGGATCGCTGTCGAGGAACAGCGCCACCTCCGCGCCGGGTTGCAGGGCGATGGCGTCGCCCACCGGCAATTCGATGCGCAGCTCGGCCTGGGTCGGGTCGGCGATCTGCATCAGTCGCTCGCCGGTCTGTACCGGCTTGCCGGTGAGGCGCTCGGCATCGGCGAACACCGCGATACCGGCGCGCTCGGCGCGCACTTCGCTGCGCGCCAGCAACTGCCGGGCGTAGTCGCGTTCGGCGCGTTTCTGCTCCACCCGCGCGGCCAGCAGGTCGATCCGCGAGCTCGATTCGGCATCGCTGAACGCCCGCTGGGTATTGGCCTTGAGCTCCGCCTCGGCGACGCCCAGGGCGCGCTCGGCGACGTCGGCCTGGGCCTTCAGGCTGGTGGCGTCGAAGCGCACCAGCAGGTCACCGGCGGCGACGGTCTGGTTGGGTTTGACGAGAAACTCGGCGACCACGCCGTCCAGCGGCGCGGCCACCACCCGACCGCCCTGGGGCACCACTTCCGCCGGGGCCAGCACCGATTGGCGCACCGGCACCAGGAGCAGGAGGCAGAGGCTGCCTGCGATGGCCAGGAGCTTTTTCTTCGGCCAGCGCAGGCGCCAGGGCTTGCGCGGCTGCAACGCGAGCCAGGCGTGGGCGTAGCTGTCGCCGAGCTGGGCCAGCAGGGCTTGCTCGGCGCCGTTGAAGGGTTGTTCGCGGGCCAGCCAGAGGCCGCCGAAGACCTCGCCCTGGCGATCCTTCAGCGGCAGCCAGAACGCCTCGGCGGCGGACAGCGCCTGCCAGTCGGCGCGGGCCTGTTCGTCCTGCAGCGCGGCATCCACGGCATGGGGTTGGTCGAGCAGGCCTTGGCCGAGCAGTTGCGCGGTGGCACGCTCGACGAAGGCGACGAACGGCGCGTTGGGCTCCACCTGGCTGATCCCGGTGAGCGCCCGCACCTTGCCGGCGACCAGCAACGCGGCATGGCGGAAACCGAACAGCGCCTGGCCATCGTTGACCATGGCGAACGCCAGTTGCTCGGTGCTGGCGGCCTGGCGGGCCTGTTTCTCCAGGCCGAGGAAAAGCGCGAAGACGCGCTCGGCGGCGTTTGGCAGGGCCGCGCTCATGGCGTTTCCGGGAAGTGCGCGGTGCCACTCATGCCGGCCAGCAGGCCGGGGGCGTCGGCCGGCAGGCCGCCGATCAGCAGCAAGGTCTGGCTGCCTTCGTCGATGCGCGCGCCAAGGCGCTTGACCACCGCTTGCAGCGGCTGGCCGGTTTCATCGGGAACGAAGCTGAAGCCCTGTTCGGGCTTGAGCCGGCTCAACCAGCTCGACGGCACCAGCAGGTGGATCTCCAGGGTGCGGTTGTCCACCACTTCCAGCAGCGGGGCGCCACTGGCCACGCTCTCGTGGGGTTGCACCTTGCGCGCGACCACCTGGCCGTCGAAGGGCGCCTTGACCTGGCAACGCTGCACCTGCACCTGGTAGACCTGCGCTTCGGCCTGGGACTGGGCCTGGCGCGCCTCCGCCAGGGCCACTTCGAAGCGCCCCACGGAATTGAGGGCGGCCAGTTGCTGCTTGTTCTTCAGCTCCTCGCGGGCGGCGCGCACGGCGGAATTTGCGGCGTTGAGCTGGGCCTGGTAGGCGCTGCAGTCGAAGCGCACCAGCACCTCGCCCTTCTTGAAGGCCTGACCTTCGGCGTAGGGCATTTCAACGATGCGCCCCGGCAGTTCACTGGCGAGCACCGCCTGGTTGCGCGCACGCAGCACGCCACGGGCTTCGCCACCGGACGCGGCGCTGGCGGCGGGAACATCGAGCAGGGGGTCTTTCGGTGGCTCCTCCGCCCAGGCGGTGGCGACCATTCCCAGCAAGCCCAGCAGCGGATACAGCGTGCGATTCATGACAACCTTTCCCTGGAAAGAATGGGGCGAGAGTCTAAGAGAGCTGTCAGATAATAGGAATCTGGGCCAAGGAATTATCTTGCTATCTACCTCCAATACGGCGGCAACAGGCTGGCAACTCGTAGCCCGGATGAAATCCGGGAGCGGCGGCGGGATTCTCCCCGGATTCCATCCGGGCTACGGACTGCACCCTCTCCCACTGGGAGAGGGTGGTATCAGCCGGGTTCCGTGCCGGCCCGTTTCGCGAATGAATTCGCTCCTACAGGGATACACGTACGCGTTGGCCTGCGCGACTAGTCGTAGCCCGGATGAAATCCGGGAGCGGTGGCGGGATTCCCCCCGGATTCCATCCGGGCTACGGACTGGGCCCTCTCCCACTGGGAGAGGGTTGGGGTGAGGGTGGTATCAGGCGGGTTTCATGCCCGCCCGTTTCGCGAATGAATTCGCTCCTACGACCGTCGCCTCCCTCAAACCATCTGCAATGGCCGCTTGCGCCGTGGCGGCGGGAAGCCGTGGTCGATCAGCGCCAGGTCGTCGGCGCTGAGCCGCAGCCCGTGGGCATCGGCGTTCTGCTTCAGGTGCAGCGGATCGACCGCCTTGGGGATAACCAGCACGCCGTCCTGGCGCAGGGCCCAGGCAAGGGCCACCTGGGCGGGGCTGGCCTGATGGCGGCTGGCGACCTCTTGCAGCGCCGCGTTGCGCAGCAGCTTGCCACCCTGCCCCACCGGGCAATAGGCCATCATCGGCATGCCCTGTTGCTGCTGGAAGGGCAGCAGGTCGAACTCGATACCCCGCGCCTCGGGGTTGTAGAGCACCTGGTTGGCGGCGCAGCCGGCGGGCAGCTCATGGAGGTCGTCGAGGTCGAGGTTGGAGACGCCCCAGCGGGCGATCTTGCCCTGCTCGCGCAGGCGCTCGAAGGCTTCCACGGTTTCCTCCAGCGGGTGTTCGCCGCGCCAGTGCAGCAGATAGAGGTCGATATGGTCGGTACCAAGGCGCTTGAGGCTGCGCTCGCAAGCCAGGGCGGTGCCCGTGCGGCTGGCGTTCCAGGGATAGACCTTGCTGACCAGGAACACCTGCTCGCGCAGTCCGGCGATGGCCTGGCCCACCACCTCCTCGGCGCCGCCTTCGGCGTACATCTCGGCGGTGTCGATCAGTGTCAGTCCCAGTTCCAGCCCCAGGCGCAGGGCGGCGACTTCACGCGCGCGCTCGCTGCGGTTCTCGCCCATGTGCCAGGTGCCCTGGCCGATGGCGGGCACCCGGGTGCCGTCGGGGAAGGTGATGCTATGCATGGCGTGTTCCTCGGAAAGTCCGTTCAGTCGGGATAGCCGGCAGCTGGCGCCGAATATTCCGACAAGGGGTCGAACGGCTCAAGCCCAGGGATCGTAGGAACCGATGCTCCACAGATGGCCTTCCGGGTCGCGGCAGGTGAAGCCACGGCCGCCGTACTCCTCATCCTTCAGCGGCAGCACGATGCTGGCGCCGGCGGCCAGGGCACGGGCATGCACGGCATCCACTTCGGCCACCACCAGGTAGATGGCCTGGGTGCCCAGTCCGCCGGTTTCGTCGGGCTGGCGCAGCAGGCGGCCGTAGTCGTTGTCGCGCACCGAACCGAGCATCACCATGCCATTACCGTGGCTCAGTTGGGCGTGGGCGATGCTGCCGTCGGCCTCGCTCACCACCAGGTGCTCGACGAAGCCGAAGGTGTTGCACAGCCAGGTGATGGCGGCGAGCGCGTCGCGATAACGCAGGCAGGGTATGCAGGGGGAACCGGCCATGGCGGGAATCTCCAGAACGTTTGATGGATTCAGCCTAGTCGCTGCTGCCGCCCACCGGTCGTGAAAAAGCATCGGGCCCGCACATGGCGGGCCCGACGGTTCAAGCGCGGAAGGGGCTCAGGCGGCTTCGCCCAGCGGCTCCGCGGCCTTGGCGGGCGCCAGGTCGAAGGCCTTGTACAGCAGCACCAGCAGGACCAGGAAGGCCGGCCCTACATAAAGGGCGACGCGGGTGTCGGGGAAGTACGCCATCAGGCCCACCACCAGCACCAGGAAGGCCATGGCCAGGTAGGAGCTCAGCGGGAACAGCCACATGCGGTACTTGAGGGCGCCCTGCTCGGCCGGGCTCAGGCTGCGGCGGAATTTCAGCTGCGCCAGCAGGATCATCGCCCAGGTCCAGATGGCGCCGAAGGTGGCGATGGAGGTCACCCAGACGAACACCTTTTCCGGCACCAGGTAGTTGGCCAGTACGCCCAGCAGCAACGCGGCGCCGGACACCAGCAGCGCGCGGCGCGGCACGCCGTTGGAGGTGACGGCGAAGGCGCGCGGCGCCTGCCCCTGCTGGGCCAGGCTGTAGAGCATGCGGCCGGTGCTGAAGATGCCGCCGTTGCAGGAGGACAGCGCGGCGGTGATCACCACGAAGTTGATGATGCCGGCGGCGGTCTTGATGCCGAGGCTCTCGAAGGTCATCACGAAAGGGCTGCCCTGGGTGCCGATCTCGTTCCAGGGGTAGATGGAGAGGATCACGAACAGCGCGCCGACATAGAACAGCAGGATGCGCCAGAACACCGAGCCGATGGCCTGGGGAATGGTCTTCTGCGGGTTCTTCGCTTCGCCGGCGGTGAGGCCGATCATTTCCACGCCGAGGTAGGCGAACATCACCATCTGCAGGGACATCAGCACGCCCTGCACGCCATTGGGCATGAAGCCACCGTGTTCCCACAGGTTGCCGATGCCGGTGGCGATGCCGTCATTGCCGAAACCGAAGACGATCATGCCGGTGCCGGCCACCACCATGGCGATGATGGTGACGATCTTGATCAGGGCGAACCAGAATTCGAACTCGCCGAAGGCGCGCACGGCGATCAGGTTGATCCCGCCCATGCTCACCAGCGCCGCCAGGGCCCAGATCCAGCGCGGTATCTCGGGGAACCAGATACCCATATAGATAGCCACGGCGGTGATTTCCGCCACGCAGGTCACCAACCAGAGGAACCAGTAGTTCCAGCCGGTGAGGAAGCCCGCCAGCGGGCCGAGGTAATCCTGGGCGTAGCGGCTGAACGAGCCGGCCACGGGGTTGTGCACGGCCATCTCGCCGAGGGCGCGCATGATCACCAGGATGGCCAGGCCGCCGATGATGTAGGACAGCATGATGGCCGGGCCGGCCATCTGGATGGCCTTGGCCGAACCGAGGAACAGGCCGACGCCGATACAGGCGCCCAGGGCCATCAGGCGGATATGACGCTCACCGAGATCGCGGTGCAGCGCTTCATGTTGTGGCTGGTGATCAGCAACGGACATGGGGTGGTACCTCATCTTGTAGTTGTCGAGGAGTCAGCCGCGTAGCCGAAAAGCCGGGTCGAGGTAACGACCCTTGGCCGCCTGGAAGGCCCGTCCTTGTGGGGCGGAACAGCCTGGCGGGCGCGCACGCGTCCGAGATCGGCGGCGAGTCTTGCACAAAGACGAGGCAACGTCATGCCTACTTTTGGTGCACAAAAGTACCAACAGGATGGGTCGGACGGCGTTCCGCCGCGCAACGCGATCCCCATCAGGCCAGGTTGATGGGGATCGCCTCCAGCAGCAGCGACAGCGGCTCGCCCGTGTGCGGATGGGCCGGTTCGCCCAGGGCGTCGATGCGGTAGCCGCAGCGCCGCAACAGCGCGCACCAGGACTCCAGGGTGCGGAAGTACCAGGGCATGGGCTCGGGGAACTCGCCGCCGAAGGCGCTGAAGTCCTCGCGGCGCCAGCCGTCCCGGTAGCCGTCCTGGCCCCGAGCCTGCCAGGGGTGGACGGTCTGGATCAGCAACCGGCCGTCGTCGCCCAGCAGCTGGCGCAGGGCCAGCAGCAGCGGCTCCAGGTCTTCCTCGAACAGGGCGAAGTTGCACACCACGGCGTCGAAGCGACCGAGCCGGCCAGGGTCCGCCTGCAAGGCCTGGTAATCCAGGCAACGAAACTCGCCGCCGGCCTGTTGCGCCGCTGCCACCAGGGGCGCCGAAGCGTCAACGCCGAGCACCTGCAGGCCTCGCTCGACCAGGGCCCGGCTCAGCCAACCCTCGCCGCAGCCCAGGTCCAGTACCCGTGCGGGGCGACGAGCCAGGACGGCCTCGACGATGGCCCGGTCAGTGGCCAATTGCCTGCTTTCGATGCGACTTTCCCGCACGGCGCGTGTCCAAGCTAAGGCGTTGGCATGCCAGCTGTGGCCGAGTTGCTTCCGATTGTCGCCTGTCATGGATTCGCTCCCATTTTGCCGCCACTCCGCCATGCAGCCAGCCAGTGACCTACTAAGATTGCAAGCAAGAGCGGTGACAGGCCAGGCCGGTGGACTATGGGCGCAATATGGCAATCCGACGAATCAAGGAAACAAGAGGTACCCCAAGGTCATCTCGATGACCCCGGCGTCCCGCCGAAAAAGCCCCGCCGCAAACACCGCCTCCTGTTCTGGGGCGTGTTCCTGCTGACCGCCGGCATCGTCGGCGTCGCCGCCACCCACGAAATGCAGACCTCGCGCCTGCAAGCCCGCGAGCTCAGCCGCTACGCCGCCACCCTCAACTACGAGCTGGGTGATGGCCCGAGCAAGGCCATCCGCTACCCCGGGGACGGTCCCTTCGACCGGCGCCTGGGCTATGCCTTCCTGCCGCAGATGCTCGAGCGCCTGGAGAAACGCGGCTACGAGATCCAGCAGCAATCCCGATTTTCCGCGGCGTTGATCAGCTACACCGAGCACGGGCTGTTCCCGCCCTACCGGGAGAAGGTCCAGGCCGGCATCAGCATCTGCGACTGCCGTGGCCGCCCCTTCTATCAGTTCAGCTACCCGCAGCAGCGTTATCCCGATTTCGCCAGCATCCCGCCGCTGCTGGTGAACAGCCTGCTGTTCATCGAGAACCGCAAGCTGCTGGACCCGGCCGAGCCCCTGGCCAACCCGGCGGTGGACTGGCCGCGCTTCTCCAAGGCGGCTCTGACCCAGATGGGCAAGGCCATCGACCTGGACGGCCAATCCGCCGGCGGCAGCACCCTGGCGACCCAGCTGGAGAAGTACCGCCACTCGCCCTTCGGTCGCACCGCGTCGGCATCCGAGAAGATCCGCCAGATGGTCTCAGCCAGCGTGCGGGCCTACCAGGGCGGCCCGGAAACCCTGGTCGCGCGCGAACGCATCGTCATGGACTACCTGAACAGCGTGCCGCTGTCGGCGGCGCCCGGGCACGGCGAGGTGCATGGCATCGCCGATGGCCTGCGGGTCTGGTACGGCGCCGACTTCAATCGGGTCAACCGGATCCTCGCGGACAAGGACGCAGACCTCGCCGAACGCGGCCTGGCCATGCGCCAGGTGCTGTCGCTGTTCATCGCCCAGCGGCGCCCTTCCTATTACCTGTCCAACGCCCATGAGGAACTCAACACCCTCACCGACAGCCATATCCGCGTGCTGGCCGGTGCCGGGATCATGGACCAGCCGCTGCGCGACGCAGCCCTTGGCGCCAAGCTGCGCTTCCGCAACTGGGTAGAAGAGCCGGCGATCCAGGCGGTGGAAGCCAACAAGGGCATCAGCGTGGCCCGTGGACGACTGTCGAGCATGCTGAAGATGCCGCTGTACGACCTCGACCGCCTCGACCTCACCGCCAGCAGCACCCTGCAGAGCGAGCTGCAGAACGCCGTCACCGACTACCTGCGGCACCTCGCCGACCCGGCCTTCGCCGAGCAGGTGGGGCTCTACGGCGAACGCCTGCTGTCGCCGGAGAAGACCCGCGAAGTGCGCTACAGCTTCACCCTGTTCGAGCGCACGCCGTCGGGCAACCGTGTGCGGGTGCAGACCGACAACACCGACCAGCCCTTCGACATCAACGAAGGCAGCAAGCTGGAACTGGGCTCCACCGCCAAGCTGCGGGTCCTGGCCACCTACCTGGAGAACGTCGCCACCCTGCACCAGCGCTACGCCGGCAAGACCCCGGCCGAGCTGCGCAAGGTGGAGGTGGACCCGATCGACTTCATCAGCCGCTGGGCCCTGGACTACCTGATCCAGAACAAGAACCACGACCTCGGCGCGATGCTCCAGGCCGCCATGGACCGCACCTACTCCGCCAGCCCCTACGAAAGCTTCTTCACCGGCGGCGGGCTGCACACCTTCAACAACTTCCGCAAGGAAGACAACGGCCGCCGGCCGAGCTTGCGCGACGCCCTGCGCGAGTCCATCAACCTGCCCTTCGTGCGACTGCTGCGCGATGTGGTGCGCCACGACATGTACCGCCCCGACGGCGGCAAGATGCAGTTGCTCTCGGACGACAAGGACCCGCGCCGCCAGGGCTACCTCGACCTGTTCGTCTCCCGCGAGAGCCAGACCTACCTGCGCCGCTTCTGGAACAAGTACCAGGGCAAGGACGCCGACCAGCGCCTGACCACCTTCCTCGATGGCCTCAACCCCTGGGGGGCGCGCATGGCGGCCATCCACCGCTACCTGCAACCCCAGGCCGACCTCGCCACCTTCAGCGCCTTCATGCGTGAACGGGTGCCCAAGGCCAACCCGGCGCTCACCGACAAGCGCCTGGAAGACCTCTACACCCGCTACGGACCCGGCGCCTTCGACCTCAACGACCAGGGCTACGTGGCCCGCGTGCACCCGCTGGAACTCTGGCTGCTCGGCTACCTGCAGGCGCACCCCCAGGCGACCTTCCGCGAGGCGGTGGAAGCCAGCGGCGACCAGCGTCGCGAAGTCTATGGCTGGCTGTTCAAGTCCAAGCGCAAGTACGCCCGCGACAAGCGCATCCGCATCATGCTCGAGGTGGAAGCCTTCCTCGATATCCACGAGCACTGGAAGTCCCTGGGCTACCCCTTCGACCACCTGGTGCCGTCGCTGGCCACCGCCCTCGGCAGCTCCGGCGACCGCCCGGCGGCCCTGGCCGAACTGATGGGGATCATCCTCAACGACGGCGTGCGCCAGTCCACCCTGCGCATCGACCAACTGCACTTCGCCGCCGACACCCCCTACGAGACCCTGGTGGGGCACGACGCCGAGGAAGGCAAGCGGGCGATGACCTCGGAGGTGGCCGCGACCCTGCGCGACGCCCTCTCCAAGGTGGTCGAGGGCGGCACCGCGCGGCGCCTGCAGGGCAGCTTCACCCTGCCCGACGGCCAGCCCCTGGTGCTGGGCGGCAAGACCGGCACCGGCGACAACCGCATCCAGACGGTGACCCGCTGGGGCGCGGTGAAGAGCTCCAAGGCGATGAACCGCACCGCCACCTTCGTCTTCTACCTGGGCCCGCGCCACTTCGGCACCCTCACCGCCTTCGTCGAAGGCAGCCAGGCCGACAAGTTCACCTTCACCTCGGCGCTGCCGGTGCAGGTGCTCAAGGGCATGGCGCCGATCCTCCAGCCCTACCTCACCCCCGGCATGAACACCCAGTGCCAGGAACTGGCCCCTGCGGTACAGGTGAGCCGGCGGTAGGAGCGAATTCATCTGAACTTGGGAAACCACGCTCTAACGGCGCGATCATGAGTCATCGGCTCTGCGTATGACGATTGGCTACCCAGCTATCAAGATGCAGTTCGTAGGATGTGGCGGGCGGCGTTCCGCTTGAGCGCAGCGATACCCATCGGCTCCAGCGACCAGCATGGGTATCGCTACGCTCAACCCATCCTACGTTGCTGGCGAATGAACTCGCCCCCACACCGAACCGCGCTACCTCAACCCCGCCACCCCGACGATGATCAGCCCCACCGACACCAGCTTGCTCGGCGTCAGCGCTTCCCCAAGCAGCAGGAAGCCCAGGAGTACCGTGCCCAGGGTGCCGATGGCGGTCCAGATGGGGTAGGCGATGCTCACCGGCAGCACGCGCATGGACAGGGTCAGGAACCAGATCCCGGCCACCGCGGCCACCACCACCAGCAGGCTGGGCCAGGGCCGGGTGAAGCCCTCGGCGTACTTCATGCCCATGGCGAACAGCACCTCGAAGAACGCCGCCACCAGCAGGAATATCCAGGCCATGGCCGCCTCCTCAGAAGCTTTCCGCGAGATCCGCCAGGGTGCGCTCCGCACGCTGGTAGGACCGCTCGAAGGCGTCGCCGCCGAACTCGTCGTTCTCCACCGCCACCACCGTCACGTCAGTGATGCCGATATAGCCCAGTACCGTGCGCAGGTAGGCGTCGGCGTGGTTCATGTGGGCGTTGGCGCCGCCGGGGCCGTAGCCGTGGTCGCCACGGGTGGTGATGATCAGCGCCTTGCGCCCCCGCACCAGGGGCGTATAGGGGTTGCCCTGCTTGTTCGGGTCGAAGTCGAAGGTGCGGCCGATACGTACGATCTGGTCGACCCAGGCCTTGACCCCGCTGGGTACGCCGAAGTTGTACATGGGGGCGGAAATCACCAGGCGGTCGGCGGCGAACAGTTCGTTCACCAGCAGGTCGCTCGTGGCCAGGTCGGCTTTCATCACCTCGCTACGGGCCTCCGGCTCGGGGTGGAAGGCGGCGGCGATCCAGCCTTCGGTGACAGCCGGAACACTCACCCGACCCACTTCGCGACGCAACACCTGGCGGTCGCCTGCGCCGGCCTGCCAGGCAGCCAGGAAGGACTCCTGCAAACGCCGGGAATGGGAGCGCTCGCCGCGCGGACTGCCTTGAATGGAAAGAATCGTGCTCATCTCTACCTCCTTGATGGCTGTGCTTCCAGAAGCACTTCAATTGGCTGAAACTCAAGCGCTAATCTAGTTACGCCAGCCATCCGGGACAAATGAGCATTAGTTCATTTGGATGAATTCATTTCACCAGTGGAGTTAGCATGTTCTCCAGCCTGCCCCTCACCGCCCTGCGCACCTTCGAATCCGCCGCGCGCCTGTCCAGCTTCAAGGCGGCGGCCGAGGAACTGGCGGTGACCCCCACGGCGGTGTCCCACCAGATTCGCGGCCTGGAAAGCTGGCTGGGGGTACCGCTGTTCCAGCGCCTGCCACGCAGGGTGCGCCTGACCGACTGCGGCCAGCGCCTGTTCGGCAGCCTCCACGGCGCCCTGCTGGACGTCACCCAGACCCTCGACCAACTGCGCCCGCAACGCAGCAGCGGCAACCTGACCCTCTCGACCACGCCGGCTTTCGCCGCGCTCTGGCTGATCCCACGGCTTGGCCGTTTCTACGCCGAGCACCCGGAAATCAACGTGCGCCTGGATACCAGCAACACGCTGATCGACCTGCACCAGGACGCCAGCGTCGACTGCGTGATCCGCTACGGCATGGGCGACTACCCCAACCTGCACAGCCAGTGCCTGCTGGACGAACGCTTCGGCGTCTACGGCGCGCCCGCACTGGTGGCCAACCTCGGCGACAACCTGCCGACACTGATCACCGTGCGCTGGCGCAACGCCCTGCTCTACGAGCTGGGCTGGAAGGCCTGGTGCCAGGCGGCGGGCGAGGATCACCTGCTGGAAATAGCCCCGCAGCGGGAGTACGACGAGGAGCACTACGCCCTGCAGGCCGCCATCGCCGGCCAGGGCCTGGTGCTGGCCAGCTCCATCCTGGTGTCGGAAAGCCTCGCCAGCGGCCTGCTGGCGCCCTACCGGTCGGAGGTCAGCGTGGCCGGCGCCGGTTACTCCACCCTCTGCGTGCCGGGCCGCGAACGGCATCCGCCGGTGAAGGCCTTCTTCGATTGGTTGAGCCGGGAGGTCTCGTAGGATGGGTAGAGCGAAGCGAAACCCATCAAGCAGATGCGATGGGTTTCGCGGCTCGCGGAACGCCGCCCGACCCATCCTACGGTCCTCGCCGACAGGGCCGACTGAACGAAATAACGAACACACCACAGCCCGCGACAAGCCATCACAGCGCCTGAATTTGCCTTTACCCGATGAGCGCGGCTAATATTGCGTTCATTATGTTGAACGCAACGATTCACCCCTTCCACTTCGACCGCCTGGCCTCCCGCGAGCGCCACTGGACCGGCGACCTCTAGCCCCTCCCCTCGCCATACGCCCTGGCCGCGTCCTGCGCGCCATGGCCTGGACTTCCTGCATTCGCCTCATTCGCCCCACCGGGTGAAGGGCCCTGCATGCCCATGGGAGGGCAACATGCGTTCCTGGTTCTATCTGCTTGCCGCGATCCTCTTCGAGGTCGTTGGCACCACCTCGATGAAATTCGCCGCCGAACACGCCCCCGTGCTCGGCCTGCTGCTGATGTACAGCCTGATCGGCCTGTCCTACTACTTCCTCGCCCTGGCCGTGAAGCGCGTGCCTGTCGGCGTTGCCTACGCCCTCTGGGAAGGCATCGGCATCGTGCTGATCACCGCGATCAGCGTCACCTGGCTGGGTGAGAGCATCGGCCTGTACAAGGCGCTTGGCCTGGCCGTGATGATCGCCGGCATCCTGCTGATCAAGTCCGGCACCCGCGCCGCCCCCGAGGCCCGTGGCCAAGAGGTGCTGGCATGAACGGCGTGACCTGGATCCACTTCGCCTGGCTGGGCCTGGCCATTGTCCTGGAGGTACTGGCCAACGTACTGCTGAAGTATTCCGACGGCTTCCGCCGCCGACTGCCCGGCGTGGCCTCGCTGCTCTGCATACTCGCGGCCTTCACTGCCCTGACCCAGGCAGTGCGGGGGATCGACCTGTCGCTGGCCTATGCCATCTGGGGCGGCTTCGGCATCCTCGCCACCGTGGCCCTGGGCTGGGCCCTGTTCGGACAGCGTCTGGCCGGCCGTGGCTGGCTGGGTTTGGGCTTGCTGCTGGTGGGGATGGGGCTGTTGAAGCTGGCGTAACCTGACGAGCGCCATGCAGCACCGCCGATGGGTTTCGCAAGCTCGCGGAACGCCGCCCGTCCCATCCTGCTTCTTCGGCTTACTGCAGCCCGCTGCCAAATTGCGGGCAAAAAAAGGGGCGACCTGTTGGTCGCCCGCCCAATCATTCCGGGAGAGGAATGTCAGAAACGCTTGTGTCCGCATCACGCAAGATTCAGACAAGACCCTTTTTACGCACCAAGCCCCCTCCCCGCCATTGAACGAAGGTCTAAGGACCTGCTCACGAGTCGTCCTTGCCCAGGCCATGAAGGCGCAGCTTGTTGGCGATGGTGGTATGGGACACACCGAGCCGCTTGCCCAGCAGGCGGCTGCTCGGATGTTCGAGGTAGAGCCGCTCCAGCACGGCTTTCTCGAAGCGGCCAACGATGGCGTCCAGCCCACCCTCCAGGGAAAAGTCCCCCAGGGGCTGCGGCGCACCGTAGTCCGGCAGGCGGATGTGCTCGGGGCGTACGGTGCCGCCATCGCACAGGGAAACCGCCTGGAACAGCACGTTCTCCAGCTGCCGCACGTTGCCCGGCCAGTGGTAGTGGCCGAGCTTGTCCAGCACCGGCGGCGCGAGCTTGGGCAGGCCGCAGCCGATCTGCCGGCTGGCCGAATCGAGGAAGTGCTCCACCAGGGGCGGCAGGCCGTCGAGGCATTCGCGCAGCGGCGGGATGTGCAGCGACAGCACGTTCAGGCGGTGGTAGAGGTCCTGACGGAATTCACCCTTGGCGCAGAGTTCGGAGAGGTCCACCTGGGTGGCGCAGATCACCCGCACATCCAGGTACACCTCCTCGTCGCTGCCCACCCGGCGGAAGCAGCCGTCCTGCAAAAAGCGCAGCAGCTTGGCCTGCAGGCGCGGGCTCATCTCGCCCACTCCGTCGAGGAACAGGGTGCCGCCGGCGGTGAGCTCCAGTAGACCCAACTTGCCTTCCGGGCGGGCGCCTTCGAAGGCGCCGGGGCCGTAGCCGAACAGCTCGGTCTCGGCCATGGATTCGGGCAGGCCCGCGCAGTTCAGCGCCATGAACGGCGACTGCCCGCGCGGGCTGGCCAGGTGGCAGGCGCGGGCCAGCAGCTCCTTGCCGGTGCCGGTCTCGCCTTCGATCAGCAGTGGCGCGTCCAGCGGCGCCATGCGCCGGGCCTCGCGCACCACCGCGGCCATCACCTTGGAACTCTGGAAGATGCTGTCGAAGCCACGCAGTTCATGCTTGCGCACGTTGTAGATGCGCTCGCCGACCCGGTCGGCGCGGTGCAGGGTGAGCACGGCGCCGGCCAGGGCTTCGCTCTCATCGTGTTCCGACTGCAGCGGCGCGATGTCGGCAAGGAAGGTGTCGCCCTTGACCTTGATCCGCAGACCGTTGATCCGCGCCTTGTTGGCACGCACCAGTTCCGGCAGGTCGAAGTCCTCCACGTAGCGCGCGAGGGGAATGCCCGGCACCTCGTCCACCCGCACGCCGAGCAATTGGGCGGCGGCGCGGTTGGCGGCGACGATGGAGCCGCCCATGTCGATGGACAGCACCGGGAAGTCCAGCGCACCGAGCAGCGCGTTCAGCTCCAGATGGCGGCGCTCGCTGGGCATCAGGCCCACGCGCTTGACGCCGAACACGCCGGGAATGGCTTCCAGCTTCGGTCGCAGGGACTGCAGTTGCAGGTTGATCAGGTTCGGGCAGAGCAGGTAGATGGCGTTGCCCTGGTCCCCGCCCACCTCGCCGCGATTGACGTTGATGCCATAGTCGACGAGCAGGTTGAGGATGTCGCGCAGGATTCCCACGCGGTTCTGGCAATGGACTTTGATACGCATCAGGCACCCCTGGGTCGAGTTTTTCCTTGGGTTGTGGCGAGAAGAATCCGTTCTCGACCCACTTTTTTCGTCAAGAATATGTGACATCTCGCCGCAGCGACAAGGCGATTCCTGGCCGCCCGCGCCAAACCGTAAAGAAATCCTTACGAGATGACCGACCATCCACGGCCCGCGCGAGCCCGGCCCCTGCTGCTTCCCGCCTCCGGGTGCGCTATCCATAGGGCAACACAACAACGAAGCCCCGCCGCCAGGAGGCCGAATGAAAGCGACGCAGTACGTGGCCCGTGAACCCGATGCAAACGGTTTCATCCACTACCCGGAAACCGAGCACCAGGTGTGGAACACCCTGATCACCCGTCAGTTGAAGGTGATCGAGGGCCGCGCTTGTCAGGAATACCTCGACGGCATCGAAAAGCTCGGCATGCCCCACGATCGCATCCCGCAGCTGGGCGAGATCAACAAGGTGCTCCAGGCCACGACCGGCTGGCGCGTCGCCCGCGTCCCGGCGCTGATCCCCTTCCAGACCTTCTTCGAGCTGCTGGCCAGCCAGCAATTCCCGGTGGCCACCTTCATCCGCACCCCGGAGGAGCTGGACTACCTGCAGGAGCCGGACATCTTCCACGAGATCTTCGGTCACTGCCCGCTGCTCACCAACCCCTGGTTCGCCGAGTTCACCCACACCTACGGCAAGCTCGGCCTCAAGGCGAGCAAGGAAGAGCGCGTCTACCTCGCCCGCCTGTACTGGATGACCATCGAGTTCGGCCTGATGGACACCCCCCAGGGCCGGCGCATCTACGGCGGCGGCATCCTCTCCTCGCCCAAGGAGACCGTCTACGCTCTGTCTGGCGAGCCCGAACACCAGGCCTTCGACCCGCTGGAATGCATGCGCACGCCGTACCGCATCGACATCCTGCAACCGCTGTACTTCGTGCTGCCGGACCTCAAGCGCCTGTTCGACCTGGCCCACGAGGACATCATGGCGCTGGTGCACAAGGCCATGACCATGGGCCTGCACGCGCCGAAATTCCCGCCGAAGCCGAAGGCGGCCTGAACAGAACCTGCGAATGGTGGCTGCTCCAGCCACCCTCCCCACGAACCCCATTCTGGAAGAACAAAAATGACCGCCCTGTCCCAAGCCCATTGCGAAGCCTGCCGTGCCGACGCCCCCATGGTGTCCGACGAAGAACTGGCCGTGCTGATCAAGGAAATCCCCGACTGGAACATCGAAGTCCGTGATGGCGTGATGCAGCTGGAGAAGGAATTCCGCTTCAAGAACTTCCGCTACGCCCTGGCCTTCAGCAACGCCGTTGGCGCCATTGCCGAGGAAGAAGGCCACCACCCCGCCCTGCTCACCGAGTGGGGCAAGGTCACCGTGACCTGGTGGAGCCACGAAGCCAAGGGCCTGCACCGCAACGACTTCATCATGTCGGCCCGCACCGACCGCGTGGCGGAAACCGCCGAGGGCCGTAAGTGAGCCATTTCGCCAAGGTTGGGCGGGTGCCGGGCGACCCCATCCTCGGCCTGATGGATGCGTTCCGGCTGGACCCCAATCCCGCCAAGCTCGACCTGGGCGTGGGCGTGTACAAGGACGCCCGCGGCCTGACGCCCATTCCCCATGCGGTGAAGCTGGCCGAGCAGCGCCTGGTGGATACCGAAACCACCAAGACCTACGTCGGCGGCCACGGCGACGCCGCCTTCGGCCGCCTGCTGCTGGACCTGGTACTGGGCATCGGCAACCCGCTGGAAGCGGCGGGCCGCGCCGGCGCCACCCAGACCCCCGGCGGCACCGGCGCCCTGCGCCTGGCGGCGGAGTTCATCGCCCACAAGCTGCCGGGCCGTGGCATCTGGCTGAGCAACCCGACCTGGCCGATCCACGAGACCATCTTCGCCGGCGTCGGCCTTGCCGTGCACCACTACCCCTATGTGGACGCGGCCAACCGCCTGGATGTGGAGGCCATGCTGGCCGCCCTGGATCAGGTGCCCGTGGGCGATGTGGTCCTGCTCCACGCCTGCTGCCACAACCCCACCGGCTTCGACCTCGGTGCGGACGACTGGCGCCGTGTGCTGGACGTGGTGAAACGCCGCGAGCTGCTGCCGCTGATCGACTTCGCCTACCAGGGCTTCGGCGACGGCCTGGAGCAGGATGCCTGGGCCGTGCGCCTGTTCGCCGAGGCACTGCCGGAATTGCTGGTCACCACCTCCTGCTCGAAGAACTTCGGCCTCTACCGCGAACGCACCGGCGCGCTGATCGTCTGCGCCAGCGATAGCGAGAAGCTGACCGACGTGCGCAGCCAGCTGGCCTTCCTGGCCCGCAACCTCTGGTCCACCCCGCCCGCCCATGGTGCCGCGGTGGTCGCCACCATCCTCGGCGAGGCCACGCTCAAGGCCCAATGGGTCGCGGAACTGGAGGCCATGCGTAGCCGCGTCGCCGAGCTGCGTCGCGGCCTGGTGGACGCCCTGCAGCCCTACGGCCTGGCCGAGCGCTTCGCGCATATCGGCGAGCAGCGCGGGATGTTCTCCTACACGGGCCTTACGCCCGAGCAGGTGGCGCGGCTGCGCGCGGAGTTCAGCGTGTACATGGTCGGCACTGGCCGGGCCAATGTCGCGGGGCTGGATTTCAGCCGCATCGACGATCTGGCGAAAGCCATCTCGGCGGTCTGCTGACCTTGTCTTCGTAGGTTGGTGTAGAGCGCAGCGAAACCCAACAAGGCGCGCGCAGCGTGCCTGGATCGTTGGGCTTCGCCAAGCTCAGCCCAACCTACGGACTTGGCGAATGAATTCGCCCCCACATCCCGCCTCTCTCAGTAATCCACCTTTCCTCTTCCCGCCTTCACCGCCCCACGCTTGGCCTTGCCTTCCAGGCGCCGCTTCTTCGAGCCCAGGGTGGGCTTGGTGGGCCGGCGCGCCTTCTGCACCTTGCCCACGCTGCGAATCAGTTCCGCCAGGCGCTCCAGGGCGTCCGCGCGGTTCTGCTCCTGGGTGCAGTACTGCTGGGCCTTGATGACGATCACGCCCTCGGCGGTGATGCGGCTGTCGCGCAGCGCCAGCAGGCGCTCCTTGTAGAAGTCAGGCAGGCTCGAGGCGTTGATGTCGAAGCGCAGGTGCAGCGCGCTGGACACCTTGTTGACGTTCTGCCCGCCCGCCCCCTGGGCGCGGATGGCGGTGAGTTCGATTTCGTCGTCGGGCAGCTCGACGTTGCTGGAGATGACAAGCATGGGAAAAGCATCCGTAGGATGGGTAGAGCTTGCGAAACCCATCAATCCGCAGCATGGGTTTCGCTCCGCTCGCGGCACGCCGCCCGACCCATCCTACAAGGTTCCTTCCGCGCGCTGTGTCCCCAGCAACATCTCCTGCTCAGCACCGCGCTTGAGCAGGGCATAGATCACCCCGGTCACCAGGCTGCCGGCGACTATCGCCAGCAGGTAGAGCAGTGCGTGGTTCATGGCGTTGGGGATCAGCAGCACGAACAGGCCGCCGTGGGGTGCCATCAGCTTGCAGCCGAAGTACATCGACAGGGCGCCGGTCAGGGCGCCGCCGGCGATGCTCGCCGGGATCACCCGTAGCGGGTCCTTGGCGGCGAAGGGAATGGCCCCCTCGGAGATGAAGCACAGCCCCAGCACCAGCGCCGCCTTGCCGGCCTCGCGCTCGCTCTGGGCGAACTTGTGGCGCATCAGCAGGGTGGCCAGGCCCATGCCGATGGGCGGCACCATGCCGGCCGCCATGGTGGCGGCCATGGGCGCGTAGCTCTGGGACGCCAGCAAGCCCACGGAGAAGGCATAGGCCGCCTTGTTGATCGGCCCACCGAGGTCGACGCACATCATCCCGCCCAGCAGCAGGCCGAGGAGGATGGCGTTGGAGGTGCCCATGTTGTCGAGGAAGTGGGTGAGGCTGGCGAGCATGCCGGCCACCGGCTGGCCCACCACGTAGATCATCACCAGGCCGGTGAACAGGCTGGCGAGCAGCGGGATGATCAGGATCGGCTTCAGCGCCTCGACGCTCTGAGGCAGCTTCAGGTGGCGGTTGATCGCCCGCGCCGAATACCCGGCGAGGAAGCCGGCGATGATGCCGCCGATGAAACCGGCCCCCAGGGTACTGGCCAGCAGGCCGCCGATCATGCCTGGCGCAAGACCGGGGCGATCGGCGATGGAATAGGCGATGTAGCCCGCCAGCAGCGGCACCATCAGCTTGAACGCCGCCTCGCCGCCGATCTGCATCAGCGCCGCGGCGAAGCTTCCTTGTTCCTTGAACGCCTCGATGCCGAAGACGAAGGACAGGGCGATCAGCAACCCGCCCGCCACCACCATCGGCAGCATGTAGGAAACCCCGGTGAGCAGGTGCTTGTAGGCACCCTTGGGTTCCGCCTTGGCCTGGCCCACCTGCCCTTCCCCACCGGCCCTGGCTTGCAGCGGCTGCCCCTCGCTCAGGGCACGCCGCAAGGTGGCCTCGGCCTGTTTGAGCGCGACACCCGTGCCGCAGCGGAACACCTTCTTGCCGGCGAAGCGTGCGGTGTCCACTTCGATATCGGTGGCCAGCAGCACCACGTCGGCGGCGGCGATGGCTGCGGCGTCCAACGGGTCGCGCGCCCCCACCGAACCCTGGGTTTCCACGGCGAGCTCGATGCCCGCGCGCTGCGCCGCCTGCTTCAGCGCCTCGGCGGCCATGAAGGTGTGGGCGACCCCCGTGGGGCACGCGGTGACGGCAACGATGCGCGGACGCGCGACGGCGGCGGGCGCTACCTCGGCCAACTGTTCCCGCGCCTCGACCGCCGCGCGCAGGAGGAACGCCTCGCGATCCTGCAAGGCCTCGGCGGGGGTAGCGACGAAGAGGCGCTTGCCGGCGAAGCGCGACAGATCCAGCTCGCCGCTCCGGACCACCAGCACCCAGTCGGCGGCGTCCAGGGTGGCAGCGGAGAGCTGCTGCTCCGGGTGCTGCGGGTCGACGATTTCGACGCTGGTGCTCCAGCCCAGGCGCTGGGCGCTGGCCTCCAGCAGGCGCGCACAGAGCACGCTGGTGACCAGGCCATTGGGGCAGGCGGTGACGAGGGCGAGTTTCATCGGGATACCTCTTGTTGTTCTGGCAGCGCCTGGACGTCGACGGCGCCTTCGAGCTCTTGCAGTTGCGCGGCATCCTGGATGCCGAAGCCCACCTGGGTCACCGCCTGGGCGGCGATGGCGGTGGCCAGGCGCAGGGTGCGCGCCGCCGACCAGCCATTGAGCAGGCCATGGACCATGCCGGCCAGCAGGGAATCGCCGGCGCCCACCGTGCTGGCCACGCTGACCCGGGGCGGCTGGCCATGCAGGGCGAAGCCGGGGCCGAACCAGTTCACTCCGTCGGCGCCCTGGGATATGACGATGTGTTCGATGCCCATGGCGCGTAATTGCCTGGCCTCCTCCCGCTGGGCCTCGACACTGGCCAGGTCGCGCTCGCAGATATCCGCCAACTCGTCGACGTTGGGTTTGATCAGCCAGGGCGTCGCCAGCAGGCCGGCGCGCAGGGCCTCGCCGCTGGTGTCCAGGGCCACCTTGAGGCCGTGGCCCTGAAGACGCGTGATCAGGTCGGTCAGAAAGTACGGCTCGACGCCTCGGGGCAAGCTGCCGGCCACCACCGCGAGATCGTGCCCAGGGGCAAGGGTCTCCAGGCGCATCAGCAGATCCACCTGGGCCATCGCATCCACCAGTGGACCCGGGCCGTTGATATCGGTGATACGGCCATCAGCCTCGGCCAGCTTGATGTTGCTGCGGGTCTCCCCGGCCACGCGGACGAAGGCGTCGGTGAAGCCGCGCCGGGCGAACAGCGCCTCGAAGGCGTCGGCGTTGTCCGCGCCGAGAAAGCCGCTCACGGTCAGTTGGTGGCCGAGGTCGGCCAGTACCTGGGCCACGTTCAGGCCCTTGCCGGCGGCATGGCTGACCTGGGCCAGGCTGCGGTTCACCGCGCTGGGCTCCAGGCGCTCCAGGTGCAGGGTCAGGTCCAGGGCAGGGTTCAGGGTGAGGGTGAGGATGCGTGCCATCAGAAGTGCTCCGCCAGTTCGCGCACCGCCGCCGCGCTGTCCAGGGCCAGGGCCGCCTGCGCCAGTTCACGGGCCGCCGACGCACTGAACTCGCGTACCCGCGCCTTGACCTCGGCGATGCCACCGGCGGACAGGCTCAGTTCGTCCACCCCCAGCCCCACCAACAGCGGTACCGCCAGCGGGTCGCCGGCCAGCTCGCCGCAAACCCCCACCCACTTGCCCTGGGCATGGGCCGCGCGCACGGTGAGGTCGATCAGTTGCAGCACCGCCGGATGCAGGCCGTCGGCCTGGGCGGACAATGTCGGGTGGCCACGGTCGATGGCCAGGCAGTACTGGGTCAGGTCGTTGGTGCCGATGCTGAAGAAGTCCACCTCGCGGGCCAGCGCCGGGGCGATCAGCGCCGCCGACGGCACCTCGACCATGATCCCCAGTTGCAGGTCGGCCTGGGGAATCTCCGTCGCCACCCGCAGCGCCATGTCGCGGGCCTGGCGCCACTCCTCGACCGTGCCGACCATGGGGAACATGATCCGCAGCGGCCGGCCGTCGCTCGCGCGCATCAGCGCGCGCAGCTGGGTTTCCATCAGGTGCGGGCGTTGCAGGGTCAGGCGTACGCCGCGCACGCCGAGGAAGGGGTTCTCCTCCTCCGGCAGCGGCCAGTAGGGCAAGGGCTTGTCGCCGCCCACGTCGAGGGTGCGGGCCACCAGCGGGCGGCCGTCGAGGGCGTCGAACACGCGGCGGTACTCGGCCTCCTGGGTCGCCAGGTCCGGCGCCTGGGGGTGGGCCATGAAGATGAATTCGGTGCGCAGCAGCCCCACGCCTTCGGCACCCTGGGCCACGGCCTTGGCGGCGCCGGCGCAGTCGCCCAGGTTGGCGCAGATCTCCACCCGCTGGCCGTCGCGGGTCAGGGCCGGTTCCAGCTTGTGGGCATCGGCCAGTTGCAGGCGCCGCTGGCGACCTTCCTGTTCCTGCCGGGCGCGTTGCACCTGTTCGCTATCCGGGGTGACCACCAGGCGACCGCGCTGGCCATCCAGCAGCAAGGCTGTGCGCGGAGCCAGCAACAGCACGCCCGCCCCGGCCCCCACCAGGGCGGGAATGCCCAGGGCGCGGGCGACTATGGCGCTGTGGGCGGTGGCGCCGCCGCGCGCGGTGAGGATGCCGGCGACCCGCTCGCGGTCCAGGCGCGCCACGTCCGAGGGCGCCATCTCGTCCATCACCAGGATGTAGGGTTCGTCCGGCTCCGGTGCGTCTTCGCCCCCACAGAGCTGGGCCAGCACGCGGCGGCCGATGTCCCGCAGGTCGGCGGCGCGTTCGGCGAGCAGAGCATCGTGGAGGCTCTCCTGTTGGGCGGCGGCGCTTTCCACCACCGTCATCCAGGCGGCGGGCGCGCTGGCGCCCTGCTTGACGCGGGCATCCACCTCGTCGCCCAGTTCCGGGTCGGCGAGCATTTCCAGGTGGGTGGTGAAGATCTCGCGGATGGCCTTGGCCTCGCTACGCAACACCAGGGCCTCGATCTCGCCACGCACCTGGCCGATGGCGTGCTGCAGCCGCTCGCGCTCCACGCCGGGGGATTCGCCGCGCAGCGGATAGTCATGCTCCCGGTGCAGGTGGATATGCGCGGGGCCCATGGCGATGCCGGGGGCCGCGGGCACCGCCTGCAGCGTGCTGCCGGGGGCCGGCGGCGCAATGGGTTGCGCTTGCGGCTCCTCGATCAGCGGCGTCGCCGCTTCGGCGGGCAGCGGCTCCACCTCTTCCCCCAGTCCCCGCTCGATGGCTGCCTTGAGCGCCGGCAACGCGGCCTCGGCGATGGCCGGTTCGGCGATGATTTCGATCACCTGGCCCCGGCGGATGCCCAGGCTCAGCAGCTTGCTCAGGCTCTTCGCGGATACGGCCGCGACGCCACTGTCGGCCAGGCGCAGACGGATCTCGCCGTCGAAGGTCTTGGCCAGCAGCGCCAGCTCCTTGGCCGGTCGCGCATGCAGGCCATGGGCGTTGGCCAGCGGCAGGCGCAGGCTGGGCCAGTCGGGCCGGGTTTCCCCACCCAGGGCTTCGAGCACGGCGCGGCGCTGGGTGGCGCGCCCCAGCTCACGGCCACGGCCTTCGATGAGCAGGGTGCAAAGACGCTCCAGCAGCGCCTGGTGGGCATCGCCCAGGCTGGCCAGGCAGAACAGCCCGTTCACTGGCTGGTCCTGGTGGCGCAGGGGTTTTTCCGGGGTCAGGTAGGCCAGGCCGGGGCGCAGTACCCCCTGGGTGCTGTGCAGCCACCAGAGGCCGTCGCCGAGCGGCAACGGCTCGCCCTGCAGCAGGGCGGCGGCGAACCCGCGCTCCACGCAGTCGGCGCGGCGCAGCAGGCGGGCGCCCTGCACCACCAGCTCGTCGTAGTCTTCCACCGCGATGCCGAGGCCGATCAGTTGGTCGTCCAGAGCCAGCTCCCGAGGAGCGCTCTGCAGCAGCTGGAGGATCTGCTCCGGGGTTTGCGCGCGGCGCAGTTCGCCGCCGAGGTCGGCGTCACCCAAGGCGCGAGTGAGGAGCTGCAGCAGGCGCAGGTGCTCGTCGGATTTGGCGGCGATACCAATGGCGAGATAGACTATCTGCCCGCCGCCCCAGTCCACTCCCTCCGGGAACTGCAACAGGCGCACGCCGGTGTCGAACACCAGGTCGCGGGTCTCGGGGGTGCCATGGGGAATGGCGACACCTTGGCCGAGGAAGGTCGAGCCCTGGGCTTCGCGAGCCTCCAGACCGGCGAGGTAGCCCGCCGCCACCAGCCCATCGCCTTCGAGCCGCTCGGCGAGCATCCGCAACGCGCCGGCCTTGTCCGCCGCGACCAGGCCCATGGAAATCTGCCCTGCGGTCAGTTCGAGCATCGCATCACCTCTCCGGGCCTTGCGCCCTTCTTGTCGTTATCACCCGCCATCAGCAGCGTGCCCCATCGCGGATCGATTGGGTGTAGCCTAGACAGAACGCTTGCTGAATCGTTTCACTAATCTGTCTTGGCACGTTACTCGATAATCTTCGATTCTTGAAGTCCGCCCGATGAAACACATCCGCATAACAGGAGTCGTCAACTTGAAACTCAGCGATATCGCCCGCCTGGCCGGTGTGTCGGTGACCACGGCCAGCTACGTGATCAACGGCAAGGCCGCGCAGAAGCGCATCAGCCCGGCGACCGTGGAGCGCGTGCAGGCGGTGGTGGACGAACATGGTTTCAAGCCCAACCCGCAGGCGGCTGGCCTGCGCAGCCGGCAGACGCGCACCCTGGGTTTCATCCTCCCGGACCTCGAGAACCCCAGTTACGCGCGCCTGGCCAAGCTGCTGGAACAAGGTGCGCGGACGCGGGGCTACCAGTTGCTGATCGCCAGTTCCGACGACGAGCCGGAAAGTGAACGGCAACTGCTCAAGCTGTTCCGCGCGCGACGCTGCGACGCCCTGATAGTCGCCAGCTGCCTGCCGCCCCAGGACGACGCCCTGGAGCAATTGCTGGACGAAGGCCTGCCGGTGATAGCCGTGGACCGGGTGCGTAACCCCGCGCGTTTCTGCACGGTGGTGAGCGACGACCGCCAGGCCAGCCAGCAGCTCACCGGCAGCCTGCTCGACCCCGTGCCCCGACGCATCGCCCTGCTCGGCGCGCGGCCGGACCTGCCCATCAGCGCCGAGCGCAGCGCGGGCTTCCACGATGCCCTGGCGGGGCTGCACTGCGAGGTGCTGGAACTCCAGGGCGAGGACTTCAGCCGCGCCTGCGGCGAACGCCTGATGACGGAGCTGCTGCGACGGGGCGATCTGCCGGATGTGCTGATCACCACGGCCTATGTACTGCTGGCCGGCGTACTCGATGCGTTGCGCGAGGCGGGCGACTGGCCCGAGGGGATGCGCGTGGGCACCTTCGGTGACACCCAGTTGCTGGACTTCCTGCCGCTGCCGGTGAACTCCATGTACCAGCAGCACGAGCTGATCGCCGAGCAGGTGCTGGCCCTGGCCCTGGACGCGGTGGAGCGGGATATCTACGAGCCCGGCGTGCGTGGCGTGGCGCGCCGCCTCAAGGAGCGGTAGGAGCAGTACGTAGGATGGGTTGAGCGGAGCGATACCCATCGTTTCCGAGCGGGCAGCATGGGTTTCGTTCCTCAGCGGAACGCCGCCCGACCCATCCTACAAAAGCAGTGAGTCTCAACCGGTGAAGGCCCTGGCGCGGTAGTCCCGGGGCGACTGCTCGAAATGCTTCTTGAAGGTGCGGCTGAAGTGCGCCGAATCGGTGAAGCCCCAGCGGAAGGCGATGTCGGTGATGGACTCGCTGCGCAGGCGCGGATTGCTGAGATCGGCGGCACTGCGCTTGAGGCGGGCTCGCTGGATGAAGCGGCAGACGCTGTCGCCCTGCTCCTCGAACAGGCGATAGAGCTGGCGTACCGAGATGTTCAGTTGCCGGGCCAGGGACAGCGGTGTCAGGCCGGGTTCCGACAACGACTGGTCGATCAGTTGCTGGGCCAGGCTGCGCAGGCCGGCATTGTGCGAGCCGTCCAGCTCGCTGGTGGTCTGCCCGGCCTGCTGCCGCAGGGTCGGCGCGAGCAACGCGATCAGGGCTTCCTGCAGGGCATCGCCCTCCTCCAGGCCGGCGCAGTGATCCAGTTCGCCGCCGCTGATCTGCTCCACCAGGCTACGCAGCACCCGGCCACTGGCGCATTGCTGGGACAGCTTGCCGAAGGTCGGCCGGCCAGCCGGCAGGTGGCGGCAGACCGCCTCCCGGGACAGATGGAAGGAGGCGTGTTCGATCAGGCCGAGGGGCAGGATCTCGCAGGCGCTGGCCGAATCCATCAGGGCCATTTCCCCCGGCGCCAGCTCGATGAATTCACCACCCTGGCGCAACTGGGCGCGGCCGCTGCGCTGCACGATCAGGAAACAGTGACGGTCGTCGTCATGGTCGATGGAGGTGCGCTGGCGGCGGATGCTGCCGGCGTTGGTGCGGATCTGCGCCACCTCCAGGCCGGAGAGGTCCTGGCGGGCGATCTCGCCGATGAACAGCCCGTGACTGAGGGCCGGACGCGACTCGAAGCGGCCGCAGACACCCTGCAGCGAACGGAGCCAAGAATCGAAATCGTTGGAGCGGATAGCTGGGGCAACCATCGGACACCTCCGGGAGCGGGCTTGATGCCGGCCTTGTCGTTATGTCGATATAATTAACATGTTAACCAAATACCGGCAAGCCACCCTCCGGGAACAACGAAAAAGGGCCGCATGGCGGCCCTTGGTACTGGATGTCGAGGCTCAGATATCCGGCTCGAACAGCTTGCGCTTCATCACCAGTTTCACCCACAGCAAGGCGATCACCCCCACCACCGCGAGCACCGCACCAGTGAGCAGGTAGACGGTCTGGGTCATCTCCGGCGACGGCGAATTGTTCAGCGCGATATAGCCCATGCCGAGGATGCCGACGACCTGCGGCAGCGGGTAGAAGGCCGACTTGAACGGACGCGGCAGGTCCGGTTGCCGGCGGCGCAGAACCATCACGTTGACGTGGGCGATGATGTAGGCCAGCAACCAGCTGGTGGACGCGGCGATCAGCAGGGTGATGATCGAGTCCGGCCCCATCAGCAGGAACGGCAGGGCGATGATGATGGTCATGAAGACGATGGCCATCCACGGCGTGCCGAAGCGTTTGTGCAGCACCTTCATCTGCGGGAAGGCCTGGCCGTTCTCGGCCATGCCGCAAAGCATGCGCGGCACCGCCGCCAGTACGGTGTTGACGGTGGAGCAGGTGGCGGTCAGGGCCATCACCGTGGCGATGATCACCGCGCCCTTGCCGAATACCGCGAACACGTAGTCCAGGTAGGGCAGCGGCGAGGTGGTCAGGGTCTCCACCGACAGGTAGCGGCTGGCGCCGATGCAGAAGAGCACGAACAGGCTGAAGGTAATGGCCAGCGAGAGCATCATCGAACGCGGGATGTCGCGCTCCGGCCGACGCACCTCACCGATCAGCGGGCAGATGAACTCCGCCCCCACCAGCAGCCACATGGCCAGCGCCACCAGACCGATGAAACTGCCGTCGAGGATGCCGTCCCAGCCCCAGTTCACGTCGGGCACGAAGCCCGTCGCCGGGGTCTCGGCCAGCCCACCGACCGCCGCCACACCCACCAGCAGCAGGGCAGCCACCATGGCGAAGGTGAAGACGTTCTGCAGCCGCGCGAACACATCGGTGCCGAGGATGTTCAGCCCCGCCAGCACCACCAGGATGGCGAGCGGTACCAGGGTTGCCGGGAAGACCCCGGGGAACAGCTTGTCGAGGATCGCATCCACCAGCAGCAACTCGGCGGAGAGCCCGAACATGGCCACGATCACATAGCCGGCGAACACCGCGACTATGGCCGGGAAATGGCCGATGGCCTTCTGCGTGTAGGTGGCCAGGGTGCCCGCCTGGGGGAACATCAGCGACAGCTCGGCGAAGCTCTGCACGTAGCACTGGGCGAGGATGAAGGCGACGGTGAAGGCGGCGATGAAGCCCAGCCCGCCAAAGCCCAGGCCCTGCAGCGCCGACATCATCGCGCCCTGCACCACCACTACGCCGATGCAGATGGCGATCATGGTGGCGAAGCCCAGGGGTTTCTTCGCCGGCCGGGCCGATTCGCCGGCCGCTGCCGGAACCGTCATGCCGAGGCCATTGGTGGAGGTCTTGTTCATTCTTGTATTCCTCACGGGGGATGCGCTACGGCATCGCTCAATAGGCGATGCACACGGATTTGTTCTCGGTGAAGGCCTCGATGGCCGCATGGCCCATCTCGCGGCCGATGCCGGACTGCTTGAAGCCGCCAAAGGGCATGGACGGGTCGAGCAGGTTGTGGGCGTTGACCCAGACGGTGCCGGCCTTCAGGCGCGGGATCAGGCCCATGATCTGTTTCAGGTCGTTGGACCAGATGCTCGCCGCCAGGCCATAGGGGCTGTCGTTGGCCAGGCCGACCACTTCGTCGATCTCGTCGAAGGGCGTGGCCACCAGCACCGGGCCGAAGATTTCCTCGCGCACCACCTGCATGTCCGGACGCACGTCGGCGATCACCGTCGGCTTGACGAAGAAGCCCCGCTCGCCATGGGCCGCGCCGCCGCAGATGACGCTGGCGCCCTGGGCGCGGGCGCTGTCGATCATGCCCAGCACCCGGCGCTGCTGCTTGGCGGAGATCAACGGGTTGATCTGCGCGGCCGGGTCCAGGCCGGGGCCGATGGCGAGGGAGCCGGCGATGCCATGCAGGCGCTCCAGCACCTGGTCGAAGGACTTGCGCTGCACGTAGAGGCGCGAGCCGGCGGTGCAGACCTGGCCCTGGTTGAAAAAGATCGCCCCTGCGGCACCGGCGGCCGCGCTGTCCAGGGCGCTGTCGTCGAGCACGATCACCGGGCTCTTGCCGCCCAGTTCCAGGGTGAAGCGGGTCATGTTCTCCACGGCCGCATGGCCGATCAGCTTGCCCACCGGGGTGGAGCCGGTGAAGGCCAGCTTGTCGATGCCGGGATGGGCCGCCAGGGCTGCGCCGGCCTCAGCACCGATGCCAGTGACGATGTTCACCACCCCGGCGGGGATGCCCGCCTCCAGGCATAGCTGGCCCAGGCGCAGGGCGGTGAGCGGGGTTTCGTCGGCGGGCTTGAGCACAATGGTGCAGCCGCAGGCCAGGGCCGGCACGATCTTCCACAGGGCCATCATCAGCGGGAAGTTCCACGGCACGATGGCCCCCACCACGCCCACCGGCTCCGGCACCGTGTAGGCGCGGAACTTGCCGCCGGGAATGGCGCCGATGGAGAGGTCGAGGCTCTTGCCCTCGATCTTGGTGGCCCAGCCGGCCATGTAGCGGGTGTACTCGACCCCGGCACCCACTTCGACGGCCCGCGACAGGTTGATCGACTTGCCGTTGTTCAGGGTTTCCAGCTGCGCCAGTTCTTCGCCGTGGGCCTCCAGCAGGTCCGCCAGCTTCAGCAGCAGACGCTCGCGATCGGCCGGACGCTGGGCCGCCCAGCTACCCTCGAAGGCGCGCCGTGCGGCGGCCACCGCCTGGTCCACGTCGGCCTTGCCGGCCACCGCCACCCGCGCCAGCTCTTCGCCGGTGGCGGGGTTGTGCACCGGCATCTCGCTGCCGGACAGCGCAGGACGCGACTGGCCGTCGATCAACAGGCCATGGCGGGCCTGGACGAAGGCCGCCACACGGGGGTCAAGGGCAATGCTCATCTCGATTCCTCTTCTCGCTCGGCCAGCGGGTGGCCGGTGTCTCGGATAGTCGAGTGGCACTCTGCGCCCTGCCCCGGGGCGCGATCTTGATCCTGGCTGCCGGGGGACTTGCCAATGGCTGCCAGTCGCGCTGGCAGGAAAAGCCAAACCCGCTGGCAGGCAGGTGCAAGTATTCGCCGGCGGCTTCGGGCACAAATGCAGCCACGCAGCTCGCACCGCTGCCCTAGAGGAGAGTTTTCAGATGACCACCCGCGACAGCGCCTTCTGGCACCCCATGCTGCACCCCAACGAAATGAAGCAGCGCGAGCCCATCCGCATCCTCCGTGGCGAGGGTTGCTTCGTCTTCGATGACAAGGGCAACCGCCTGGTGGACGGCGTGGCCGGCCTGTGGAACGTCAACGTCGGCCACGGCCGCAAGGAGATCAAGGCGGCCATCACCGCCCAGCTGGACGAGCTGGAGTACTTCCAGCTGTTCGACGGCATCAGCCACCCCCGCGCGGAGGAACTGGCCGCCAAGGTGATCGCCATGCTGGAGCCCGAAGGCATGCGCCGCGTGGCCTTCAGCTCCGGTGGCTCGGACGCGGTGGAAACCGCCCTCAAGCTCGCCCGCCAGTACTGGAAGCTCAAGGGCCAGGCCGACCGCACCAAGTTCATTTCCCTGCGCCAGGGCTACCACGGCACCCACTTCGGCGGTGCCTCGGTGAACGGCAACACCGTGTTCCGCCGCAACTACGAGCCGCTGCTGCCGGGATGCTTCCACGTCGACACACCGTGGCTCTACCGCAACCCCTACAGCCAGGACCCGGAAGAGCTGGCGCAGATCTGCGCCGACCTGCTGGAGCGTGAAATCCAGTTCCAGAGCCCGGACACCGTGGCCGCCTTCATCGCCGAGCCGATCCAGGGCGCCGGCGGCGTGATCGTGCCGCCGGCCAGTTACTGGCCGCTGATCCGCAAGGTCTGCGACAAGTACGGCGTGCTGCTGATCGCCGACGAGATCGTCACCGGCTTCGGCCGCGCCGGCTCCATGTTCGGCAGCCGCCTGTGGGGCGTGAAGCCGGACATCATGTGCCTGGCCAAGGGCATCTCCTCGGGCTACATCCCCCTGGGCGCCACCGTGGTCAACGAGCGCATCGAGCAGGCCTTCGCCGGCAACGGCGACTTCACCGGCGCGCTCATGCACGGCTACACCTACTCCGGGCACCCGGTGGCCTGCGCCGCCGCCCTGGCCAACCTGGACATCGTCGAAAAGGAAAACCTGCCGGCCCGGGCCGCCAAGCAGGGCCAGCACCTGCTGGAGAGCCTGACGTCCTTCCCCGAGCGCTTCGCCGCCGTGGGCGAGGTGCGCGGCAAGGGCCTGATGGTGGCGCTGGACCTGGTGAGCGACAAAGCCACCCGCGAGCCCATCGACCCCATGGGCGGCTACGCCAACCGGGTTGCCGAGATCGCCCGCGCCAACGGTGTGCTGGTACGCCCGGTGGGCACCAAGATCATCCTCTCGCCGCCGCTGGTGATCGAGCAGGAGCAGCTGGATACCATCGTCAACGCCCTCGCCATCGGCTTCCAAGAGGCCCGATAAGGATCTACTGCACGTCGGCGATACTTCGTTGCCCCCTCTGGAGGGCGCGGCCATGCTGCGCCCTCGCGCATTTGGAGCACGCTATGCAACAGGACTTCGGCCAGCAGTGCCTCATCGCCTTCAGCCAGGTGGTCCCGGCCTCCTGCTTCGCCTTCTACCGGGTGGATGAACAGCTGCGCGCGCGGGATTTCCAGCTGCTGCGCATGGACGCCCGAACCCACCGCGACTACCTGGCGCACTACCGCGATTTCGACCCGCTGCAGCCGGCGCTCTGCCTCGACGAGCAGCGCCCCGTGGTGCCGCTGGGCGACGCCATGGCGCGCCAGGCCGGAGGCGCGCGCCTTGTCTATCAGGGCTTTCTCGCCCGTCACGGTATTCACGACGTGGTGGAAGTCATCGCCCATGACCGCCAGCGCCCGGTGGCCGGCGTTTCCCTGTTGCGCACAAACAGCCTTGCGCCCTTCAGCGCCGAGGAACTGCAACGGCTCCATGGCCTGCGGGGCCTGCTGGACCTCGCCGTACGCCGGCTGCCGGATGCCCCGGCGGAGCTCGATGCCCTGGCCGGCCTGACCCCCAAGGAACGGGAAATCGCCCTGCTGCTGCGCGAGGGCCTGTCGAACAAGGACCTCGCCCGCCAGCTGGACCTCGGCCTGGCCACGGTCAAGACCCACATGATCCACCTGTTCCGCAAGAGCGGCGCCCGCAGCCGGACCGAGCTGGTGCGGCGACTGTTTCCTTGAGGCGCGCCGGGCTCAGACCGACGAGAAACCGTTATCCACGAACAGGCGAGCGCCGCTCACGAAGGACGCCTCGTCCGAGGCCAGGAACAAGGCCGCGCGCGCCACTTCCTCCGGCTCGCACAGGCGCCCCTGCTGCAACGCGATGGCGGCTTCGCTGGCGTCCACGCCCATGGCCTGCAGCTCCTTCATTTCGCGTACGCCATGGGCCGTGCGGATGAACCCCGGCGCCACCGCGTTGCAGCGGATGCCACGGTCGCGGAACTCCACGGCTATGGCCCTGGCGAACATCTGGCAGGCGCCCTTGGTGGCGTTGTAGACCACCTCGCCGGGGGTGGCGTACTCGGCCGAGATGGACGAGGTGCAGACAATGCTGCCCTTGCCCTTGGCGAGCATCTGCGGCAGCACGGCACGGGTCATCAGGTACATGCTCTTGACGTTGACCGCCATCAGCCAGTCCCACTCGTCCTCCTCCACATCGAGGAAGGGCTTCACGATCAGGGTGCCGGCGTGATTGAACAGCACGTCCGCACCACCGAAGGCGGCCTCCCCCGCCGCCACCGCGGCCTTCACCTGGTCCGCCTTGGAAACGTCGGCGCCAACACCCAGCGCCCTCGCCACCGGCCGCCTTGATCTGCCTGGCCAATTCCACGGCGGCATCACCGTTGCGGTCGACGATCACCACCTTGGCACCTTCGGCGGCGAACAGGCGGCTGGCGGCTTCGCCGCAACCACCAGCGCCGCCGCTGATGATCGCGACCTTGTCGAGCAGCCGGGGGCTTGCTGCGTGCATGGCGTACACCTCGCTTGCGTGGGAACGGTCTGACCAGCGTAGTCCAGCCGGCTCCACCTTCCGGTGATACCGCCCCTCCCACGTACCGACTTCTCCGTCAGATGGGCGGGAGGCGTTCCGCGAGCGAAGCGAAACCCATCAAACCCGTGTGATCCCGAGGTATGGCCTGATCAGAACTTGGCGCTGGAGACCACACCGGCGTACCCGAGGCAATCCTCGATCCGGCGGCGCTGCATGTCATTTAGTTCGTCGAGGGAGAAATAACGGTATTCGGAATGCTCGAAGCTGAGCTGGATGGGCGCCGGTTCTGCCAGTTCGCAGCGAAAGATGAACGACTGCGACTCATAGGCGCTGTGGTAGTACACGCCGGTGAGGTGATGGGCGACCACGTTTACGCCGAGCTCTTCCCGGCACTCGCGCTCCAGGGCCTCGTGGATGGTTTCGCCCGGATCGAAGGAACCGCCCGGCAACCCCCAGCCGCATTCGCCGTAGGTAGCCTTGAGCATCAGCACCTGATTGTCCTGGTTGGTGATCACAGCGTGAGAGCTGAGGCGGAAGCGATCGTGGTAAGCCATGGGGGTATCCGGCCGGTTGCGAAAAGACCGGCAATTCTACGCAAGCCTGGCTCACCTCAACCATCCGGCCGTCGTGATCCGTACCTCCACCTTCCGGTTGATATCGCCCCCTCCCGCTCCAGCCGAACATGGCGCCATCCCCACCCAATGGAGCTGTGCCATGACCACCCAACCCGAATGGATCACCGTAGGCGCCCTGGCCGACGGCTTCGCCCCCGAAGCCTTCATCCTGCCGAACCTGGCGGACCTCGCCGGCAAGGCCTTCACGCTGTACTTCGCCAACGGCTGGCGGATCGAGCACCGCTTCGGTACCGAGCAGCTGGCCTGGACCACGGCCGACGGCAGCGGTGGCGAGGCGCCCTACCGCGCCACCTCGGTGCGCGAAGGCCTGTACCTGGTGGATTTCCTCAAGGAAGAAGACGGAGGCTGTGTATCCGTCAGCCTGGTGCTGGATATCGCCAACGCCGCATTCACCGCCGTGCTCGGGCGCATGCCCAGCGAGACGGAATCGCGCGGTGACCTGTTCGCCAGGGCCCTGGCCGGCGGCGAACTGACCACGGTGCAGGCCGAATTCCTCCAGGGCTCGATCGACCGCCCCTGGCGAGAAGGTGCCTGCCCCCACGCCCCGACCCGCGAGCTGGTGGGCCTGCGCAACCTCTATCGCTACAGCCCCAGCGAGGTCTACGAGCACATCTACCTCAACGACAACTTCTACAGCTGGCAGTGCCTGAAGGGGGTCGAGCAAGGCCTGGCCGACACCGACCGCTGCCACTATCTGAAGATCGCCGACGAGCTCTACCTCTTCGTCTGGCGCGAGAAGATCATCCCCACCCTCGGCCTGGTGCTGATCGACCTGAAACACCACCGCAGCGACGGCAAGATCTGCGGCTATGCCGGCGGCGATTTCGGCCAGCTGTCGAACTTCCCGGTGAGCTCGCACTGCAGCGTGCTCAACCGCACGGAATACCCGCAGTAAGCGCGCGCCCGGCCCCGTCCCCACAAGCAAAAAGCCCGGCTTGTGCCGGGCTTTGAGGGGGTGAAGCCTGTTGCGATCAGCTGACGCGCTGGACCTGCAGCAGACGGTCGGAACCACCTTCGGCTACGCGGAAGCCATTGGTGCGGTCAGCGCCACCTTCGGCGATGCGATTGGCGCCAGTGCGGTCGGCACCACCTTCAGCGATGCGATTGGCACCGGTGCGATCGGCACCACCTTCAGCGATGCGGTTGGCGCCAGTGCGATCGGCACCACCTTCAGCGATGCGGTTGGCACCGGTGCGATCGGCACCACCTTCGGCAACGCGGTTGGCGCCGGTACGCTCAGCGCCACCTTCGGCAACGCGGTCCAGAACCATGAAACCACCTTCAACGGCCACCGGATCGACGACCAGGATGGAGCGGGCTTCCTTCGACTCACCCAGCACGGGTTGCTCGTTGGACGGCAGGGCGAAAACGGAAGTGCTCAGGGAAACGATGAACAGGGCGGCGAAGGCTTGGGTTTTCATGATCGTGGGCTCCTCGATGGGGGCTGGAAACTGGGTACGGAGCCAATCTTACGGACCTGCCATTGATTAAGAAGTGATCAGTCGAGATAGCAAAGATCGACGTTGTTAATAGTGTCAAAACACCTTCCTGATCAATCAGTTACCCAGGTAATCGAGGCTGTCGGCGGAAGAAAGCGCCACCCCATCCGCCATGGACAGGACCAGGCGCAACCGAATCAAGTTAAGATATTAACTTTCATCCATCGCCGCGTTCCGTCCACACCTCCATGCCTGATTCCCGTCCCTGGCCCGCCGCCGTCCGCGCCCTGCGCCACCGCAATTTCCGCCTGTACTTCGCCGGCCAGGCCATCTCCACCCTGGGCAGTTGGCTGCAACAGGTGGCACTGGCCTGGTTGATCTACCGCCTCACCGGTTCCGCCGCGCTGCTGGGGGTGACCACCTTCGCCGCGCTGCTGCCGCAGTTGCTGGTGGGCCCGCTGGCCGGCGCCTGGATCGATCGCCACGACAAGCGCCGCCTGCTGATTGGTGTGCAGGGCCTGCTCGGCTTGCAGGCCATCGCCCTGGCGGCGCTCACCTACAGCGGCCTGATAGGCCCGACGCTGATCGTGGCCATGGCCGCGCTGCTGGGCGTGCTCAATGCCTTCGACACGCCACTGCGGCAGTCGCTGCTGAGCCGGTTCGTCAACGGCAAGGACGACCTGCCCAACGCCCTGGCGCTGAACGCCATGCTGTTCAACAGCTCGCGCTTCATCGGCCCGCCGCTGGCCGGCCTGCTCCTGGGCTTCACCAGCGAGGCGACCTGCTTCGCCCTCAACGCCCTCTCCTACCTGGGCCTGACCGCCGGCCTGCTGGTCATTCGCATGGCGCCCACGCCACGCGCCCCGGGCTCGACCGGCGATGTGTTCCGCGAAGGCTTGCGCTATATCGCCGGCCGGCAGCCGATCCGCCTGATGATGACCAGCGTCCTGGTGATCAACCTCACCGCCTCCAGCTACGCGGTGCTGCTGCCGGTGTTCGCCAAGGACATCTTCGCCGGCGACGCGCGCACCCTCGGCTGGCTCTGGGGTGCCGCCGGCCTCGGTTCGTTGCTGGGGACCTTGTTCCTCGCCAACCGCCATGCACTGCCGAGCCTGGTGAACAGCATCATGGCCTGCGCGCTGGCGGCGGGCGCCGGCCTGCTGGCCTTCGCCGCCAGCCAGCAGCTCGCCTTGTCGCTACTGGCCATGGCCGTGCTCGGCTTCGCCATCACCAACTGCAACGTCGGCACCAACATCCTCCTGCAGACCCTGGCGCCGGAACATCTGCGCGGCCGCGTGGTGGCGCTCTACACCTCCACGCGCTTCGGCTTCGACGCCATCGGCGGCCTGCTGGTGGGCGTGCTGGCGGAGCACTTCGGCGCCCCCTGGGCCATGGCCGGCGCCGGGGTACTGTTGCTGGCCTATTGCGCCTGGCTGCTGCCGCGCCAGCGCCGGCTAGGGCGGGAACTCACCAGCATGCCCCGGGAGGATGGCTGAGGCATGACCCGGGATGTCGACGAAAACCGTGTCGTGCTGAGCTACTGTCTGGCGCTCTGGTAAGGCGTTGTAGGGGCTGATTCATTCGCGAAAAGGTGCGACGGGCGCCTCGACGACTCCATCGTAGGAGCGAGCTCTGCTCGCGAAGGGGCTCGATGGCGAGCAAATCAGGCGCGTGCAAGCGGGCATGTGGAGACATTTGCGAGACGGGACCACGGGCCGCTGCGCGCCCCTTCGCGAATGAATTCGCTCCTACAGCAAGAAGGTCGTGCTACGGACCGGCAGCGGCGCTCGTGACGTGTTGGGCCCCCATCCGGCCTAGTGCCAGTCTTGTAGGTTGCGGCCAAGCGCAGCGCGGCCCAACGTTGGTTGCGGGAGCCGGACATCGGACGTTGGGCTTCGCTGCGCTCGCGGTACGCCGCCCGGCCCAACCTACCTATCGTTTCGGCTCAGAGGCTGAGCAGCCACAGGCAGATACCCGGGAAGGCCACCAACAGGACGATGCGCAGCAGGTCCGAGGCGAGGAACGGCAGCACGCCCTTGGCGGTTTCCAGGTAGGGCACATCGCGCGCCACCTTGTTGACGATGAACAGGTTCATCCCCAACGGCGGGTGGATCAGGCCGATCTCCACCACCATCAGGGCGAGGATGCCGAACCAGATGGACTTCTGCACCTCGCTCATGCCGTAGAAATCGAGGCCCATGACCACCGGATAGAAGATCGGGATGGTCAGCAGGATCATCGCCAGGGAATCCATCACGCAGCCCAGCAGCAGGTACAGCAGCAGGATGCTGCAGAGCACCAGCATGGGCGCCAGACCGCTGGCCTGGACCCACTCGGCCAGCTCGGTGGGCATCTGGGTCAGGGCCAGGCCCGCGTTCAGCAGGTCCGCCCCCAGCAGCACCAGGAAGATCATCGCGGTGGTCTCGGCGGTGCCCAGCAGGCTCGCGCGCAGGCCGCTCCAGTCCAGGCCGCCCTGCAGCAGCGCCAGCAGGCCGCACGCCGCGGCGCCGATGGAAGCCGCTTCGGTGGGGTTGGCCCAGCCGCCGTAGATGCCGACTATCACCACCAGGAACACCCCCAGCACCGGCAGTACCTGGAGCAATGCCTTGAAGCGCTCGCCGGCGCTGGCTGGTTCGCTGTGGCGGTGGCCTTCCGGTTCGCGGGCCACCATCAGGCGTACCACCACCAGGTAACCCAGGGCCGCCAGCAGGCCCGGCACCACGGCGGCGACGAACAGCTTGGCAATGGATTCCTGGGTCAGCACCGCGTAGATGATCAGCGGCACCGACGGCGGGATGAGGATGCCCAGGGTGCCACCCGCCGCCACGGTGGCTGTGGCCAGGCGCCCGGAGTAGTTGTGCCGGCGCAGCTCCGGCAAGGCCACCTGGCTCATGGTGGCCGAGGTGGCCAGGGACGAGCCGCAGATGGCGCCGAAGCCGGCGCAGGCACCGATGGCCGACATGCCGAGGCCGCCGCGCAGGTGGCCGACGAAGGCAGCCGCGCAACGGAAAATGGCCTTGGACAGGCCACCATGGGTGGCGAACTGGCCCATCAGCACGAACAGCGGGATCACCGCCAGGTCGTAGTTGGACAGCCGTGACCAGGCCAGGTTGTTCAGGCTGAACAGCAGCGCCGAGAAGTCGCCGTCGTTCACCGCGAGAAAGCACAGGGCGCCGCCCACCATCATGGTCAGGCCGATGTGCACCCGCAGCACCAGCAGGGTGAAGGTGGCGGCCAGCGCCAGCAAACCCAGGGACAGTCCACTCATTGCGGTTGCTCCCGGACGAGGCAAAGAAAGGTTCGCGCGCCAGCGGCGAGCGCCAGCAACAGCAAGCTCGGGACTATGGCCAGCAGGGGCAGCCACAGGGGCACCGAGAGCAGCGTGGAGACCTCGCCGTACTCGCGGCTCTCCAGCACCTGCAGGCCGGTGCGCCAGGCCAGCAGCAGGGCCACCAGCAGGCACAGGAGATGGGCGAAGGCGTCCAGCCAGGCCTTGGCCCGTGCCGGCAGCTTCAGGGTGAAGGCGTCCACCTTGATGTGCTGGCCACGCAGCTCGCAGAACGGCAGGAAGGCCGCGATGGCGATGGCCGCGCCGATCTCCATCAGTTCGATATCGCCCTGGATGGGTGTGGCGAACAGCTTGCGGCCAATGATCGACACCAGGGACATGGCCACCAGCGCCAGCAGGATGAGGCCACCGCCCAGGGCGAATGCCTGGGTTGCTCGCAGCAACAGGCCGGCGGCAGGGCCCGCCTCCTCGGCGGGAGTGTCAGCGAAGGACAGGGACTCGTTCATGGCGGATCACCGGGGACCGACGGACAGTGCACGGGCACCATCCAGCAACACCTTGCCGTCCAGCCCCCTGCCGCTCGCGTCAACGGCCCAGGCATCGGCAACCGGTGCGGCGGCCTGGCGCATGGCCGCGTAGTCGGGCGCGGTGATGCTCACCATCTGCTCGCCCGGGGTGGCGGCGCGGGCCCGATCGAGGAAGGCGTCCCAGGCGTCGGCGAAGCGCTCGTTCAGCGCCGGACCACTGTTGCGCTCGATGATGGCCTGGAGGTCCTCGGGCAGGCTGTCGAATTTGCGTTGGTTCATCAGCATGGCCAGCACGGTGTAGGCGAAGGCGGGCTCCCCGGCGGGAATCGCGGAATGGCGGTCGGTGACTTCGTCCAGCTTGGTCGGCGGCACCACTTCCCAGGAGGCCAGCGCGCCGTCCACCACGCCCTTGGCGATGGACTCGGTCATCTGCGCCGGCGGCATGCTCACCGGGGTCGCGCCCAGGGCCTGGAGCAGCTTCGCGGCGGTGCGGCTGGAGGCACGCAGCTTGAGGTTCTTCAGGTCGTCGAGGTTGGCCACGGCCTTGCCGCGGGTGTGGATATCCATGCCGCCGTCGCCATGTACGGACAGCACCTTGTAGCCCTTGAAGTCATCGCGGGCGTACTGCTCGTAGTACTTCCAGATGATCGGGTTGCCGGCCCTGGCCCCGGCGGGAAGCATGAAGGGCAGCTCCATGGCCTCCATGCGCGGGAACTTGCCCGCCGAGTAGGCCGGCGCCGTCCAGACGATATCGGCCACACCGTTGCGCGCCATGTCCGCCAGCTTGGCCGGGGTGCCGCCCAGCTGCATCGAGGGGTAGAGCTGGCACTTGAGGCGCCCGGCGGACTCGCTGGCCAGCTGCGCGCACCAAGGCTCGATGATATTGCGCTGGGCGTTGGAGCTGGCGGGCAGGAAGTGCGCGACCTTGAGGGTATGGGTGGTTTGCGCGAGAGCGGCGCCCGAGGTACAGGCGACAGCGAAGAGGACGGCGAGCTTGGACATCTTCATGGGTTGAGCCTCGTTGTTCTTGTTGGATGCCCGCCGCGCGGGGTGCGGCAAAGGCGCGAAGATCTCGTTAACATATTCAATATATCGTTAATAACTTAACGACTATGCCGCCACTGTCAACCTGGGCAACTCCCACGGCCCGGCAGGCGCCGTCTCCCGGTTGGCTGCAGGCCTGGACGCATCAAGGTGTTGCGCTGCGGTTCGCTCTGATCTTTGGGAAATTTCCCAGGCTGGGAAACGCAGGTATCCGACTGTCGCCCGGATGGCCTATTGCCGACAGTGCTCCGCCGAAGGCCCTTTGAAAGGGCCGCGCGACCTTCCATAGGCCAACCGGAGACAACAACAATGACCTCTCTCCGCCCTCTGCTCTCTTCCCTCGCCATCGTGTTCACGTCCCTCGGCTGTGCCCCGGCCACGGCCGGCTTCCTGGAGGACAGCAGCGCCAGCCTCGAGCTGCGCAACCAGTACATCAACCGCGACTTCCGCCAACACGATGCTCCCCGCTCCAAGGCCGAGGAATGGGCCCAGGGCTTCATCGCCCGCTTCGAGTCAGGCTTCACCGAAGGCACCCTCGGCTTCGGCCTGGACGCCCGCGGCGCCCTCGGGGTGAAGCTGGATTCCAGCCGCGACCGCCGTGGCACTGGCCTGCTGCCCTTCGGCCCCAATTCCGGAGAACCGGTGGACGACTACAGCGAGCTGGGCCTCACCGCCAAGCTGCGCGCCTCCCACAGCGTCCTGCGTCTGGGCACCCTGCTGCCGACGCTGCCGGTGGCCCACTACAACAACACCCGCCTGCTGCCCTCCACCTTCCATGGCGGCATGCTCACCAGCCAGGAACTGCAAGGCCTGGAACTGAACCTGGGACGTCTGACCCGCGCCAACCCCCGGGACTCCGCCGGCTTCGACGACATCGGCTACGCCGGGCAGACCAGCGACCACTTCGACTTCATCGGCGGCACCTGGAGCGCTACCCCGAACCTGGCCCTCAGCGCCTATGGCGCGGAGCTGGACGATATCTACCGCCAGCACTTCGCCGGCCTGGAACACAGTCTGCCCCTGGGGGAGAACATGAGCCTTGCGAGCGACCTGCGCTGGTTCCACAGCCGTGACACTGGCGCGGCCAAGGCCGGGCGCATCGACAACCGCAACTTCAACGGCATCCTCGGCCTCAGTGTCGGCCCCCAGCGCTTCTCCGCCGGCTGGCAGTTGCAGTCCGGCGACAGCGCCTTCCCCTACCTCAGCGGCGGCGATCCCTACGTGGTCAACCTGGTGACCTTCAACACCTTCACCCGGCCCGGGGAAGACTCCTGGCAGCTGCGCTACGACTACGACTTCGCCAGCCTGGGCATCCCCGGCCTGAGCTTCATGACCCGTTACATCAGCGGTGACGGCGTACGCCAGGGCGCGGTACGCAACGGCCGCGAATGGGAGCGCGACAGCGACCTGGCCTACATGGTGCAGAGCGGCCCGCTGCGCGGCTTCAACATCCGCCTGCGCAACGTCACCTTCCGCTCCGGCAATGGCCTGCCCCAGGACATCGACGAGAACCGAATCGTACTGGGCTATAGCCTGGCGCTCTGGTAACGGGATAGCCGTTGTAGGAGCGAATTCATTCGCGATGCGGGCCAACGGGCCGCTGCGCGCCCTTCGCGATTGAATTCGCTCCTACAGCAAGAAGGTCGTGCAACGGATTGGCAGCGGCGCTCGTGACGTGGTGGGCGACAACACGTCAGCGCCAGGCCTCTTCCTTGTCCCCGGCCTTGCGCAGGCGGTATTCGCCGGGGCTCATGCCGGCGTTGCGGGCGAAGAAGCGGCTGAAGTAGGCCGGGTCCTTGAAGCCCAGCAGGTAGCAGATCTCGTTGGCCGAGCTGCCGGTGAACAGCAGCAGGCGCTTGGCTTCCTGCATCACCCGATCGTGGATCAGGCGCTTGGACGGCAGGTCGGCGATGCGTCGGCAGATGTCGTTCAGGCGCGCCTCGGTCACCCCCATCTGGCTGGCGTACTGGCCCAGGGGCCAGTGCTCGCGGTAGTGGGCCTCGATCAGGCCGTTGAAGCGGTGGAACACCTGCAGGTCCTCGTGGCGCGCCGGCTGCGCCTTGAGCGAGCGGGCCGAGAGGCGCAGCAGGCTGATGAAGATCAGCCGGGTCAGCGCCGACAGGCTGGCCTCCCGCCCGGGCCGGTCGGCGGCGAACTCGGAGCGGAGCTGGTCGAACAGCAGGTCCAGGCGCTGCACCTCCTCGCGGTACTCCTCCCCCAGCTCGGCGAAGGCCACGCAGACCGGCGCGATCTGCGGCCCATCGGCCAGGCCCTGCTCGGCCTCCAGCAGCGGCCAGACCAACTGCTGGCGGACCGTGAGCACATGGCCGTCGGCGTCCTGCTCGGTGACGAAGGCATGGGGAATGGTCGGCGGCGTGAGGAAGAACAGCGGCCCTTCCTGGCGGTACTGCTGCTCGTCGAGGTAGACCCGCACCGCCCCGCTCTTCACGTAGTGCACCTGGAAGAAACGGTCGTGGCGGTGCACCGGCATGTTGCGGCCGAAGAAGTCCGCCAGCTTGCCGAGGGCCTCGTAGTGCACTTCGGCGTCGGCGTAACGCTGGTCGTAGACCCGGCCGATGTTGATGTTGGGGATGGGTTGGCGCTCTGCCATGGCGACCTTCTCCGCTGCCTTCGCCCACCTTCGATGACGAATGGCGAAGACGCAAGGCTTGACGATCATTAACATGTTAAATATAACGTTAACACATTAACGAAACCCTCGTTACGGGTGCGCCTGCTGTCACCGCCCACCCGCTTTTCTGCCACAGGAGACGACCATGCGCCCCGCCCTCGACCACGTCGCCACCGGCACCCTGTTCGGCGTTGCGCTGAACTACCGGGGCCTGCTGGAGAGCCGTCTGCAGGAGTTCCAGCAAGCGCCCTACCAGAAGCCGCCGGTCAAGCCGGTGCTGTTCATCAAGACGCCCAACACTCGCAACGGCCACGGCCAGCCGGTGGTTTATCCACAGGGCGTCGAGCGCCTGCAACCGGGCCCGGCCCTGGGTGTGGTGATAGGCCGGAGCGCCAGCCGGGTGCGCGCCGAAGACGCCATGGCCCATGTGGCCGGCTACGTGATCGTCAACGAGTTCAGCCTGCCGGAAGAGAGCTACTACCGCCCGGCGGTGAAGGCCAAGTGCCGCGACGGCTTCTGCCCCCTCGGCCCGGAATTCGTCCCGGCAGCCGATGTGCAGGACCCGCATGCGCTGACCCTGAAGCTCTTCGTCAACGGCCAGCTGCGCCAGGAAAACACCACGGCGAATCTCGTGCGCGGCATCCCGCAGCTGATCGAGGAGATCAGCGAGTTCATGACCCTGCACGAAGGCGACGTGCTGATCACCGGCACCCCGGAGGGCCGCGTCGACGTGCAGCCGGGCGATGTCGTGGAAGTGGAAATCACCGGCCTCGGCCGTCTCGCCAACACAGTGGTCGCGGAATAAGGAGCCCCCGATGAAACACGCACGCATCCGCCATCAGGGCGTTATCCACAGCGTCACTGTCGAAGAGGACAACGCAGTGCGCCTGGCCGATGGCCGCCTGCTCGCCGAAGACGCGGTCGAGTGGCTGCCACCGGCCACCGGCAGCATGTTCGCCCTGGGCCTGAACTACGCCGACCACGCCGCCGAGCTGTCCTTCAAGGCCCCCACCGAACCGCTGGCCTTCATCAAGTCGCCGGGCACCTACACCGGCCACAACCAGGTCACCTGGCGCCCGGACAACGTCGCCTACATGCACTACGAGTGCGAGCTGGTGGCGGTGATCGGCAAGCCGGCGCGCAATGTGAAGCGCGAGGACGCCCTCGCCTATCTCGCCGGCTACACCGTCTGCAACGACTACGCCATCCGCGACTACCTGGAGAACTACTACCGGCCCAACCTGCGGGTGAAGAACCGCGACGCCACCACCCCGGTCGGCCCCTGGATAGTCGATGCCAGTGACGTGGCCGATCCCTCCAGGCTGAAGCTGCGCACCTGGGTCAACGGCGAGCTGAAACAGGAAGGCACCACCGCCGACATGATCTTCGACATCCCCTACCTGATCGAATACTTCTCCAGCTTCATGACCCTGCAGCCGGGCGACATGATTGCCACCGGCACACCGGAGGGCCTGGCCGACGTGGTGCCGGGCGATGAAGTGGTCGTGGAAGTGGAAGGCGTGGGCCGCCTGGTCAACCGAATCATCAGCGAAGGTGAATTCTTCGCACGTAAGAACGAGGCATGAACACCATGATCAAGCACTGGATCAACGGCCAGGAAGTCGAAAGCAAAGAGGTTTTCGTCAATTACAACCCGGCCACCATGGACCCCATCGGCGAAGTCGCCAGCGGCGGTGCCGAAGAGATCGCCGCCGCCGTGGCCGCCGCCAAGGAAGCCTTCCCCAAGTGGGCCAACACTCCGGCCAAAGAGCGCGCCAAACTGATGCGCAAGCTGGGTGAGCTGATCGATGCGAACGTGCCGCACCTGGCCGAGCTGGAGACCCTGGACACCGGCCTGCCGATCCACCAGACGAAGAACGTGCTGATCCCCCGCGCCTCCCACAACTTCGAATTCTTCGCCGAGGTCTGCACCCGCATGGACGGCCACAGCTACCCGGTGGACGACCAGATGCTCAACTACACCCTCTACCAGCCGGTGGGAGTGTGTGGCCTGGTCTCGCCGTGGAACGTGCCGTTCATGACCGCCACCTGGAAGACCGCGCCCTGCCTGGCCCTGGGCAACACCGCGGTGCTGAAGATGAGCGAGCTGTCGCCGCTGACCGCCAACGAACTGGGCCGCCTGGCCCTGGAAGCCGGCATCCCGAAAGGCGTGCTGAACGTGGTACAGGGCTACGGCGCCAGCGCCGGCGACGCCCTGGTCCGCCACCCGGACGTGCGCGCCATTTCCTTCACCGGCGGCACCGCCACCGGCCGCAAGATCATGCAGACCGCCGGCCTGAAGAAGTACTCCATGGAGCTGGGCGGCAAGAGCCCGGTGCTGATCTTCGACGACGCCGACCTCGACCGCGCCCTCGACGCCGCGCTGTTCACCATCTTCTCCCTGAACGGCGAGCGCTGCACCGCGGGCAGCCGGATCTTCATCCAGGAGTCGGTGTACGACACCTTCGTCGCCGAGTTCGCCGCCCGCGCCAGGCGCCTGATCGTCGGCGACCCGCAGGACCCGAAGACCCAGGTCGGCTCGATGATCACCCAGGCCCACTACGACAAGGTCACCGGCTACATCCGCATCGGCATCGAGGAAGGCGCCACCCTGCTGGCCGGCGGCCTGGAGCGCCCGGCGAACCTGCCGGCGCACCTCACCCGTGGCCAGTTCATCCAGCCCACGGTGTTCGCCGATGTGGACAACCGCATGCGCATCGCCCAGGAAGAGATCTTCGGCCCGGTGGTCTGCCTGATGAAGTTCAAGGACGAGGCCGAGGCGCTGAAACTGGCCAACGACACCGAATACGGCCTGGCCTCCTACATCTGGACCCAGGACATCGGCAAGGCCCATCGCCTGGCCCGTGGCATCGAAGCCGGCATGGTCTTCATCAACAGCCAGAACGTGCGCGACCTGCGCCAGCCGTTCGGCGGCGTGAAGGGCTCGGGCACCGGCCGCGAAGGCGGCCAGTACAGCTTCGAGGTGTTCGCCGAGATCAAGAACGTATGCATTTCCATGGGGGGCCATCACATTCCCCGCTGGGGCCTGTGAGCCCGCCCACGATCTGCTGCGCGTCGGAATAACTGCGTTGGAAATGGCTTCGGAGTGCTCATTTACAACTCGTAAACTCCGCCTCCTCAGCCATTTCCGCCTTGTTCTTCTCTAGCTCGCGCGATCGTGAACAGACTCACAAGCTGTCGAAAAAAAAGAGCAACCTAAGTGCCGGCGTGCAACCGACCGAACAATAAAGATTAGGAGTCACCGTCATGGGCAAACTTGCTCTGGCTGCCAAGATCACCCACGTACCGTCCATGTACCTGTCCGAGCTGCCGGGGCCGCGCCAGGGCTTCCGCAAACCGGCCATCGACGGGCATATCGAGATCGGCCGCCGCTGCCGCGAACTGGGGGTGGACACCATCGTCGTGTTCGACACCCACTGGCTGGTCAACGCCAACTACCACATCAACTGCGGTCCGCAGTTCCAGGGCCTGTACACCAGCAACGAGCTGCCGCACTTCATCGCCAACATGGAGTACGAGTTCCCCGGCAACCCCGAGCTGGGCCGTCTGCTGGCCGAGGAATGCAACCGCCAGAGCGTGGAGACCATGGCCCACGACGCCACCACCCTGGCGCCGGAGTACGGCACCCTGGTGCCCATGCGCTACATGAACGCCGACCGCCACTTCAAGGTGGTGTCGGTGTCCGCCCTGTGCACCTCCCACTACCTGAACGACAGCGCCCGCCTCGGCTGGGCCATGCGCAAGGCGGTGGAAGAACACTACGACGGCACCGTCGCCTTCCTCGCCAGCGGCTCGCTGTCCCACCGCTTCGCCCAGAACGGCCAGGCGCCGGACTTCGCCACCAAGGTCTGGAGCCCCTTCCTGGAAACCCTCGACCACCGCGTGGTGCGGATGTGGGAGGACGGCGACTGGGAAGATTTCTGCGCAATGCTCCCGGAGTACGCGGTCAAGGGCCACGGCGAAGGCTTCATGCACGACACCGCGATGCTGCTGGGCGCGCTGGGCTGGTCGAAGTACGACGGCAAGGCCGAGGTGGTCACCCCCTACTTCGGCTCCTCGGGCACCGGCCAGATCAACGCCATTTTCCCGGTCACTCCCCAGGACGGCTCCGCCATCCCCGCCGCCCAGGCCTCCAACCCGGCCGGCGTCGCCTCCACCAGCCGTCTCTGAGGAGCACCGCCATGCCCCATCTGGTCCTGCTCTACAGCCCCGATATCGAACGCGAGGCGGACATCGGCGCGCTCTGCCGCGCCCTGGCCGACCGCATGCTCGAACAGAAGGATGAATCCGGCCGCCAGGTGTTCCCCACCGGCGGCACCCGCGTGCTGGCCTACCCCGTGGCCCACGCTGCCGTGGCCGACGGCAAGGGCGACTACGGCTTCCTCTACGCCAACCTGCGCATGGGCGCCGGACGTAGTCCCGAGGTCCACAAGCAGGTGGGCGACGGCCTGCTGGCGGTGCTGCGCGAGTACCTCGGCGCCCTGCTGGAGCAACGCCCCATCGGCATCACCCTGCAGATCGACGAAAGCCCCGGCCAGGTCTATGACGCCAAGCACAGCAGCCTGCACCCCCTGTTCCAGAAGCATTCCTGAGGTTCCCATGCTCGACGCCAGCATCATCCAGCAAGCCGCCGCCCGCCTCGACGCCGCCGAGCGCTCCCGCGAGCAGGTGCGCCAGTTCTCCCTCGACTTCCCCGGCATCGACATCGACGACGCCTACGCCATCCAGCGCGCCTGGGTGGCGCAGAAGATCCGTGACGGCCGCCGGCTGGTGGGCCACAAGATCGGCCTCACCTCCCGCGCCATGCAGGTCTCCTCCAACATCACCGAACCGGACTACGGCGCGCTGCTGGACGACATGTTCTTCGACGAAGGCAGCGACATCCCCTTCGAGCGCTTCATCGTCCCGCGCGTGGAGGTGGAGCTGGCCTTCGTCCTCGGCAAGCCCCTGCGCGGACCGAACTGCACGGTCTTCGACGTGCTGGACGCCACCGAATGGGTGATCCCGGCGCTGGAAATCATCGACGCGCGCATCCACCAGGTGGACCCGGACAGCAAGGTCACCCGCAAGGTCTTCGACACCATCTCCGACAACGCCGCCAACGCCGGCGTGGTGATGGGCGGCCGCGCCGTGCGACCCACCGAGATCGACCTGCGCCGGGTGCCGGCGATCCTCTACCGCAACGGCGTGATCGAGGAGTCCGGCGTGTCCGCGGCGGTGCTCAACCACCCCGCCAAGGGCGTGGCCTGGCTGGCCAACAAGCTGGCCCCCTACGACGTCACCCTGGAGGCCGGGCAGATCATCCTCGGCGGCTCCTTCACCCGCCCGGTGGCCGCCAATCCCGGCGACACCTTCCACGTCGACTACGACCAGCTGGGCTCCATCGCCTGCCGTTTCGTCTGAACCGCAAGGCCCCGTAGGAGCGAGCTCTGCTCGCGAAGCTTCTGGTTCGCCAGCAGAGCTGGCTCCTACGCTTCAGCGCCTTCCTAGGAGCTCCTCATGGACCTGCCCATCAATACGTTCAAAGCCCGTCTCGAATCCGGCCAGCCGCAGATCGGCCTCTGGCTTGGCCTGGCCGATGCCTACTGCGCCGAGCTGGCGGCCAACGCCGGTTTCGACTGGCTGCTGCTGGACGGCGAACACGCGCCCAACGACCTGCGCAGCCTGCTGGCCCAGCTCCAGGCCATCGCGCCCTACCCCGCCCAGCCGATCATCCGCCCGCCCATCGGCGATGCGGTACTGATCAAGCAGTTGCTGGATATCGGCGCCCAGACCCTGCTGGTGCCCATGGTGGAATCTGCCGACCAGGCCGCTGAGCTGGTACGCGCCATGCGCTATCCGCCCTTCGGCATCCGTGGCGTCGGCAGTGCCCTGGCCCGCGCCTCGCGCTGGAACAGCATCCCCGGCTACCTGGATAACGCCGACGCCCAGATGTGCCTGCTGGTGCAGATCGAGAACCTCGACGGCCTGGCCAACCTGGAGGCCATCGCCGCCGTGGACGGTGTCGACGGCGTATTCATCGGCCCGGCCGACCTCTCCGCCGCCATGGGCCATCGCGGCAACCCGGGGCACCCGGAAGTACAGGCGGCCATAGAGGACGCCATCGTCCGCATCCGCGCTGCCGGCAAGGCCGCCGGCATCCTCAGCGCCGACCAGGCCCTGGCCCGGCGCTATCTCTCACTGGGCGCGGCCTTCGTCGCAGTCGGCGTGGACACCACCGTGCTGATGCGTGGCCTGCAAAGCCTGGCGGGGGCGTTCAAAGGAACGACCGCGCCGGTGGGTGGGGGTGGGGTGTATTGAGGATTCGAAGGTGAGTAACAAGCCGGCCCTGTGGCCGGCTTTTTCGCTTTTGTAGGATGGGTAGAGCGAAGCGAAACCCATGCTGTCCTGGGCGATGGGTTTCGCAGGCTCTACCCATCCTACGAAAACCGCCACGAAAAATTGGCGCCCAATAGGGCGCCACTGTTGGCATCCGACCTCAACCCAACGCGATCACCGCCTTGAGCATGGTCTTGAAGGTCTCCACCTGTTCCTCGCTGAACTGCGCGAACACCTTGTCCTGCTGCTCCCGGGCGATGCGCCAGAGGGCGTCGGCCTGCTCCACCCCGGCCGGGGTGAGGACATAGCGGTCCTCGGCATCGACGACCATGCCCTTGCGCTTGAGGATGGCCACGGCCTCCTCGATTTCGCGCAGGGGCATCGCCACTTCCCGCAGCAGGTCGCCGAGGCAGAGGCCGGCGTCGTTCTCCAGGACCATCAGCATGCGCGCCTCGCTGGTGCGCAGGCCGGTGGACAGCTGCCTGGGCTGGTAGTCGGCCTGGTAGCCGCGCACCGCCTGGGTCATCAGGTAGTAGAGGTTGTGCGACAGGCGCCCCTGGAAGGCGCTGGAGGCCGGCTGGCCCTCAGCCTTGGCGGTCATGCGGGTATGGGGCAGGACCATGGAATAGGCGCCCTGGTGGTAGAGCAGCGGCGAGCGCCCCAGATCGTCGAAGGCCTGCACCAGGCCGATGAGGATGACGTGGTCGCCACCGTCCACCTGCTGGTGCAACTGGCACTGGAAGCGCGCCGCGCAATCGGGCAGCAGTGGCGCACCACCGAGGCCGCTGTCGAAGCTCACGCCCGCGAACTTGTCGTCACGGGGGCGAGCGAACTGGTTGGACAGCTCGATCTGGTCGGCGGCGAGGATGTTCACCGCGAAATGGCTGGCCTGCCGGAACACCGCCAGGCTGCTGGAACGCTTGTCGATGCTCCAGAGGATCAGCGGCGGGTCCAGGGACACCGAGTTGAAACTGTTGGCGGTTACACCGGCGCGAGTGCCATCGGGCGCGGTGGCGGTGACTATGGTGACCCCGGTGGCGAAATTACCGAGGGCACGGCGGAAGGCACGGGAATCGATGGGACTTTCCAGGGAGGACATGGCAAGACTCCTGGCGGCCGCCTCATGGGACGGCCGCGCGATGGTTCGAAGGGAGTGGTTCGAGGCTCAGACCATGCTCGGGTCCGGCTCCAGGCCCATCAGCTCGCGGCCGAGGATCTGCGCGCAGACGTCGTAGTCGGTGTAGGCATGGGCGCCGGTCATGTGGGAGTCGCGGAACAGCCGCTGCATCTCGTTGCTCTCGAACCAACTGGTGCCGCCGGCCGCCTCGAACAGGCGGTCCACCGACTGGATGCACATCTTCACCGCGTAGGCCTGGTTGGTGCGCCAGAAGGCCAGGGTCTCGCGGCTCGGGTACTGGTGGCGCTCGCCATGCTCGGCGTGCTCCTGCCAGGTCTTCTCGAGGAAGGCGCGGGCGGCGGCCACCTGGTGGGTGGACTCGGCCAGGCGCATCAGCGCCGGGGTGGCGGTGCCGACGTTGACGCCGGTGTAGGCGCGCACGCGGTTCTTCGTCTTCTCCTTGTAGGCCTCCAGCATGCGCTCGGCGATACCCAGGCTGATGGCGGCGAAGCCGCTGGCGAAGTACGGGCGATACGGCGCGTAGAAGATCTTGCTGTCGGGGTAGAGGCCGAAGCCGTCGGAGCGACCTTCCATCATGTCCTTGGCCGCCTGGATGCGGTAATTCGGCACGAAGGCGTCCTTGATCACCAGGGTCTTGGTGCCGCTGCCCTTCATGCCGGCGGCGAACCAGTCGTCACGGATCTCGTAGTCGCTGCGCGGCAGCACGGCGAAGCAGTAGACCAGCTCGCCCTCGGCGTTCTTCCGTCGGCAGCCGACGATGGCCCACTCGGCGTGGTCGCTGCCGCTGCTCCAGCCCATCTCGCCGTTGAACAGCACGCCGCCCTCCACTTCCTCCACCTTGCCGAAGGGGGCGATGGAGCTGCTGGCGGTGGCGTCCGGATTCTCGCCCCAGACCTCTTCCTGCAACCGCGCGCAGAACAGCGCCAACTGGTGGCTGTGGGTGCAGAGCAGGCTGAAGGCCCAGGCGGTGCTGGCACAGGCGCCGGCCAGGGCGACCACGCAATCGGCGAATTCCGGCAGGGAGATTTCCATGCCGCCGTAGTGCTTGGGCTGCAGCGCGCGGTGCAGGCCGATGGCCTTGAGCATGGCGATGTTTTCGTCGGGAACCCGGCGCAACTGCTCGGCCTGCGCGGCGTTGGCGGCAATGGCGGGAAGGATGGCCTTGAGGTCGTCGAGAAGCGGATTTGGCTTTTTCATGTCGGAGCCCTGCTTATTGTTAGAAGTGGCGCCGCCGGGTCGTGGTGGTCCTGATGGAGCCTTCAGGACACCGCCGCAGGCATGGAACCAGGTAGGTGCAGGGCGATTATGGGATGGGGGCGAGGGGCCCCTGAATGGACGTTACGGACTCTCGATTGCACTTTTCATGGGAGTCTTCACAGGCGGGAGCAGGCGACGGCCGTAGGGGCGAATTCACTCGCCAAGGGCAACGCAGTTGCCCCCACGAAGTCCCGGGGGCAGACCTTGGGTCTGCTTGGCGAATGAATTCGCCCCTACAACGTCAGCCCAAGGTTTCGGTCCATCCCGAAACCTTGGGACGTCAGGGCTTGATCTGCTTCAACTCGTTGAGCAGCTCGAAAAGCTGCTTGAGCTTGGCCTCGCCGAACTGGTCCTGGATCTTCTGGTAGTTGGCTTCCATTCCCGCGCTCATGGAGACGAAGCAACGCTCGCCCTCGGCGGTCAGGTTGATCAGCACGCGGCGCTGGTCCTGGGGGGCCTTGCGCCGTACCACCATGCCGTCGCGTTCCAGGCGCGCGAGCACGCCGGTCATGCTCGGTTTGAGGATGCAGGCGAGTTCCGCCAGCTGGTAGCTCTCCAGCTCGCCGTGCTGGCGAAGCAGGCGGATCACCCGCCATTGCTGTTCGGTCAGGTCGTGCTCGTTGAGCAGGGGGCGGAAGAAACTCATGGCCGCTTCACGGGCCTGGAGCAGCGTCAGGGTCAGGGAGGGGCGGGTTTCAGGCATGGTGACGAGGGTCCGGGACTGTATCGTGAAGATTTTAATGAAAATATCCGCACGCTTGCAGCCCGGCAAGACGAAGGGCGGACACCTTGGTTCACGCCCCCCGCTCGCCCGCATCAGGACCCCGACTTGACCTTGCTCCAGACCCGCGTCCGCACACGCTCCAGTTTCTGCGCCAGCGGCTCCAGGGTGAACAGTTTGTCCATCACCTCCTGCGGCGGATAGACCATCGGGTTGTCGAGCAGTGCCTGGGTGACCAGGGTATCGGCGGCCTTGTTGGCGTTGGGGTAGCCAAGGTAGTTGGAGGTATCGGCGATCACGTCGGGACGCATCATGTAGTTGATGAAGGCGAAGCCTTCCTGCGGGTGCCGGGCATCCTTGAGCAGCACCAGGTTCTCGAACCAGACCGGCGCGCCCTCTCGTGGAATGCTGTATTTGAGGCGCACCGAGGAGCCGGCGCTCTTCGCCGTTTGTTGCGCCTCGTAGACGCCGCCGGCCCAACCCACCACCACACAGATATCGCCATTGGCCAGGTCGGTGATGAACTTCGAGGAATTGAAGTAGCGGATATGGGACTTGAGCCTGACCAGGAGTTCTTCCGCCTTCGCGTAGTCCTCCTTGCGCGTGCTGTGGGGAGGGAGCCCCAGGTAGTTGAGCGCGATCGGGATGACTTCGCCCGGTGCGTCGATCATCGCGACGCCGCACTGGCTGAGCTTCTCGAGATTCTCTTGCTTGAACACCAGGTCCCAGGAGTCGACCGGCGCATCATCACCGAGAATGGCCGTCACCTTGTCCGCGTTGTAGCCGATACCGGTGGTGCCCCAGAGATAGGGCACGGCGTAGCGGTTTTCCGGGTCGTTGGTCTGCAGCTTGACGAGGATTTCCGGGTCGAGATGGGACCAGTTCGGCAACTTGTCGCGGTCCAGTGGCTGCAGCACGCCGGCCTTGATCAGGTTGGGCAGCGTGCTGTTGGTCGCGACAACCACGTCGTAGCCGCTGCCGCCGGTCATCAGCTTGCCTTCCATCATCTCGCTGCTATCGAACACGTCGTAGACGGTCTTGATGTTGGTCTCGCGGCTGAAGTTCTTCACCACATCCGGACCGATGTAGTCGTACCAGTTGTAGACATGAACGCGTTGCTTGGGCGTCTCGGCCTGGGCCTGACCGAGACCTACGGCAAGGATCGAGGCCAGGGCGATCGTCAGGGTGCGGGTTGGCGTCATCAAGGTGCTCCAGGTGGACCAGGTGCGGCCGCAGGCCGCCCGGTTCGGGAAGTGGTCAGGGGTGGTTCGACTCAGGGAATCAGCAGTTCGCGGCGCCCATCGGCATGCTCGATGTGTTCGCCGGGGAGAATCAGACGGCGGTCGGCGAGGTACTGGTACTCGCTGCGGGCTTCCTGCAGCAGGCGGAAATCCAGCTCGACCACCTGCCGACAGGGCTCGCGGCCGGCCTCGAAAATCATGCGGCCAAAAGGATCGACCGCCGCGCTCCCGCCTGCGAATACCAGCTCGTCATCGCCCTCTCCCACCCGGTTCACCATCAGCGCGAAAGCCTGGTTTTCCTGGGCGCGGGCCATAATCGCGGTGCGATGCACGGGACCATAGGGGTCCATGTTGCCGTTGGTGACCAGGATCAGCTCGGCGCCCAACTGGGCCAGTGCCCGCGCGGTCTCGGGCAGTTCGATGTCGTAGCAGATCAGGATGCCGATACGCACACCCTTCCATAGGGCCGTGGCGTAGCGGTCACCGGGCGTGACCAGCCCGCGCTCGGACGGCCAGAGGTGGGTCTTGCGGTAATGCAGCGACACACCGTCGGGCGTCACCAGTGCCGAGGTGTTGTAGACGGTGCCATCGGCCCGTTCGAGCAGCCCCACCAGCACAGCGACATCCTTCTCGCGGGCGGCGCGCTGTACGGCCTGCACGCTGGGGCCGTCCAGCGGCTCGGCCACCGCGGCGACGTTATCGGCAGTGGGGAAGCCCATCAGCTGGGTTTCCGGGAACACCACCAGGTCCGTATCCGGCGCGCAGGCGGCGATGGCCCGCAGGGTGCGTTCGAGGTTGTAGGCGGTGTCGCCGTCACGGCCGGCGAGTTGGACGAGTTCGACCTTCATGGGTACTCCTGCTTGTTCTTGTCAGCGGGCGCGCAACGGTCACAATGCTCGGCACCCGCCCTGGCATGTCCGGAGTATGGAGCGCGCCGGGGCCAGGAGTAATTACGCGGGAGTGTTAACCCATCGGGGGTAGAAACATGAGTCTGACCTTGCAGGACATCGCCTGGCACCAGTCCGTCGGCCGGCTGATCGAACAACTCGACCGGCCGGGATTCTGGATCGCCCTTGTGCGCCTGCTGGAACAATACGTGCCATTCGACAGCTGGGTCGCCCTGCTCTTCAGCGATGGCCGGCCCCAGGTGTTCGCCGAGTGCCCGGGCGTGGATGGCGGGCCGGACCCGCTGTTCAAGGATTACCTGCGCGGCCTCTACCTGCTCGATCCCTTCTACATCGCCAGCCACGAGCGCAACAGCGGCGGGCTGTTCCGCCTGGCCGAGGTGGCGCCGGAATGCTTCGAGCAGACCGACTACTACCAGCGCTACTTCCGGCTCAACGTGGTGGCCGACGAGGTGCAGCTCAATGTGCCGCTGGAAGGCGGACGCACCCTGTGCCTGTCCCTGGGCTCACGGCGGCCCTTCACCCCGGAGGAGATCGCCCTGCTCGGCCTGATCCAGCCCTGGGTCGCCGGACTGATGCGCCAGCGCCTGAGTTTCGAGCAGGAACTGATGGCCAGCCCGCCGCCCCCCGCCCCGGCCTGGCGGGAGCAGCTGGAAGCCGCCGGGCAGAAGGTGGAGAACGCCCTCACCGCCCGCGAACTGGAGGTGGGCCGGTTGATGCTGAGCGGCTGCTCGAGCAAGGAAATCGCCCGCAAGCTGGATATCTCCGCCGAGACGGTGAAGGTCCACCGCAAGCACATCTACAGCAAGCTGGGGATCAAGTCGCAGTCGGAGTTGTTCGGCCTGTTCCTGAAGGCGCAGGAGGCCTGACCGTAGGAGCGAGTTCATTCGCGATTGAAATCGCTCCTACATCCGGTTGTCGCCGTGAACTATCAACCGTTACTGCAACCGTTGCCGAACACCATGTATTCCAGGCGATGAACTTTGCCCTGGTGGTCTTCGTAGGTCATATAGGCGGGAACTACCCCGCAGACATCGGGAATATCGCTGCGGGAAATTACCCTGGCGATATCCAGTTCCATTCCATAGTGGTACTGCTCGACCAGGGGTTCATCGGCTGCGGCAGTTTGCGCCTGTTCCGACGCGCAGGCGAAGGCAGACATGCCGGCGAGCGCCAGCAAGGCAAGAGCTTTCATTGGATAGTTTCCCGAATACTTGGAAGTTGGAACTTCGGCCAGCTCTCCACGAACTGGCCGAAGGTACAGCGCAACACCTTTCGGTGATGTTTACGGCAGCAAGTGCCTCATCGTGGGAGGCGGGATAATTTTAATGTCCGGGGAACTTCACAAACAGCGCCTAATACAACAAGGACTGTTTACTGTGCGAACAACAATCCGTTGAGCACGCCGGACGTTTCCGGTTCCGCGCCCGCTTCGCCAATCACCACGGTGCAGGTCATGCCGGCGGCCAGCAGTACCTCCTCCGGCACCTCGTCCAGGTGGATCCGCACCGGCACCCGCTGGGCCAGGCGCACCCAGTTGAAGGTGGGGTTCACATCGGCGGTCAGCTCGCGGCTTTCCGGGTTGTCGCGGTCGTAGATGCCACGGGCGATGCTGTCCACCTGGCCGCGCAGGCGCACTCCGCTCATCAGCCGCAGCTCGGCGCGGTCGCCCACGCGGATGTGCGGCAAGCGGGTTTCCTCGAAGTAGCCGTTGACGTAGAAGGAGCGGTCGTCCACCAGGGCCATGCTGGCTTCGCCGCGTTCGGCGTAGTCGCCCTTGTAGACATTGAGGTTGGTGATGTGGCCGGCCACCGGTGCGCGCACTTCGGTGCGCGCCAGGTTGAGCCTGGCCGCGTCCAGTGCGGCCAGCGCCTGCTGGTAGTCGGCCTGGGCACCGGCGGCCAGGTGGCCGGCGTCCTCGCGGCTCTCGCGGGAGACCACCAGGTCGTCCATGTCGGCACGGCGGTCGGCGTTGACCCGGCGCATGTCCAGCGCCGCCTTGCGCGCCGCCACCAGGGCCTCGGCCTGCTTCACCGCCACCTCGTAGTGGGAAGGGTCGATGCGCAGCAGCAGGTCGCCGGCCGCCACCTCCTGGTTGTCCCGCACCATCACCTCCGCCACCAGCCCGGCCACGTCGGGGGCGATGTTGATCACATCGGCGCGCACCCGGCCGTCGCGGGTCCAGGGGGAGTTCATGTAGTGCTGCCACAGGGTACGCACCAGCAGGGCCGCCAGGGCGAGGATGAGCAAGGTGGCGCCGACGCTGATGATTCGTTTCAAGAACATGGGGGCCTCAACGGTAGATGGTCAGCGCCAGGGCGCCATACAGGCAGGTGAACAGGCCGACGCGCAGCAGCGCCGGGTGCCAGGCGTGGCGGTACAGGCCGCACCAGGCGAAGAGGCGGTCCAGCCCCCAGCCCAGCAGCATGGCCACCAGGAACAACAGGGTCAGGCTCGGCAGGTAGACACCGTGCAGGGCGATCTCACGCGGCATGGACGATTCCTTGCGGACGCGCCGGCGCGTCGTCGCCGGCCAGCGGGTTCTGGGGGTCCAGCAGCGAGCTGCGGATGAAGTGCAGGTAGCTCTGCAGGCGCCGCAGGGGCGAGGTATCGAACTGCGGCGCGCAGGGCTCGGCGGTGCCGCGCACGCTGTCGATAGCCTGTTCCACCGCAACCAGGGCGCGCTGGCGGTTGGCCTCCGACGGCTGCAGGAACAGCCGCGCCAGGGCCCGCCCCATGGCGCGGATGGCGTTGCGCCAGGGCATCGACTCGGCATAGCAGGACAGCGCCGGCAGGCGCGCCTGCTCCAGGCGCAGCTCGATCACCGCGTGCCCCACTTCCTGCACCAGGAACATCCAGCGCAGCAACTGGCGCTGCACGTCGGGTCGCCCGGCGGAGTAAAGGTAGGCCTGGTTCAGCAGGTCGCGGGTGCCGCTTTCGAAACCCGACACCAGCCCCTTGGTCCGCCCGCTCACCGCGCGCACCACGCACATCCGCAGCTCACGCTCCAGGCGACGCCAGAGCCAGGGCCGGTTGGGCGGCAGGAGCACGGCGGCGGCGGCGGTGGCCAGGACCATGGACAGCACCGCGGCGAGGTATTCGTTGAACACCCGGTAGGGATCGAACAGCGCCTGGTTGGCCGGCATGGAGGTCATCGCGAACCAGATCAGCAGACCGAGGCCCGCACCGGCCTGTTGTGGCCGCGCCAGCAGACAGGCGCCGATGGCGACCACCGGGGCCAGGGCGCAGCAGAGCAAGGCGAAGCCGTCGATTGCCGGCAGCACCCAGAAGGTCATCAGGATGCCGAGGCAGGCACCGCCGAAGGCTCCCAGGGTGAGCTGCAAGGACAGGCGCCTGGGCTGCGACGAGGTCGACGCCAGGGCCGAGACCATGCCGATGGTCAGGGCGAAGGTGCCGCCGCTGGGCCAGGCGGTGGCCATCCAGAACAGGCTCAGCAGGAGGATCAGCAGGCTGCTGCGCAACCCCGCGACGGTAGCGGCCACGGCGTTGGCGCGGGGCCGGAAGCTGTCCTTCCACTGCTCGCGGGCGTGGTGGTCTTCCAGCAGCGAGGCGTGGGTCTGGGCGTAGTTGTGCAGGTCGTCGGCGAAGCGATAGAGCAGTTCGGCGGCGGTGTCGTAGTCCAGCGTCTGCGCCTCGCTGGGCTGCTGCATGGCCAGGCGCGCACGGCCGGCGCGGATCAGCTGCATGAGCTCCTGCTTGCAGGCTTCCAGGCGCTGGGCGAGCTGGGCGGCGTCGGCCTCGCTGCTGAGGCGCTCGCGCAGGGGCGCGAGCAATCCGGCGACTTCCGCGAAACAGGGTTGCAGTGCATCCAGCACCGCCCCGCCATCGGGAACGCCCGAACCGTTGGCCAGTCTGCGCAGCAGCTGGTGCAGGCCGTGGAAGCGGGTGGAGAGCACCATGAATTCGTTGTTCAGCCGCGCCAGGCGGCCGCTGCGCATGCGCATGTGCGGGTCTTCGAAGGCCGTGGCGCTGCGCAGGTTCTCCAGGCTCACCGCCGCTGCGGCGAAGCGGGCGTTGCAGGCATCGAAGCGCGTGGTATCGAGGCCGCCGGCCAGGCCTTCACAGGCGAAGGCGGCGAAGTCGCGAAAGCGTCCGTGCAGGGTGTTGCGCAGGTCGCTGTTGCTGCTCTGCGGCAGGATCAGGCCGTTGACCAGGCCGGTGCAGAGAATCCCCAGGCTGATCTCCAGCACCCGCCAGAGGGCCAGCATGAAGGCGTCGTCAGGGTGGTTGGTGGCCGGCAGGCCGATCATCACCGCGGTGTAGCCGGCAAGCACGCAGGCGTAGCCGCGAAAGTCGCGATAACGGGTGGCGCCGGCGGTGCACAAGCCGATCCAGATGGCCACGCAGAGCATGAAGAGCACGCGCTCCTGGTTGAACAGGGCGATCAGCAGCACCATTACCGACAACCCCAGCAGGGTGCCGATGATGCGGTAGAAGCTCTTGGCCAGGACCTGGCCGCTCTGCGGCTGCATGACGATGAACACGGTGACCAGCACGGTGCCCGGCTGCGGCAACTCCAGGCGGTAGGCCAGCCAGAGGGCGAGGAAGGCCGTGAGCAGGGCCTTGAAGATGAAAGCCCAGGTCAGGCCGTCACTGCGCGCCCACTCGGCCAGGGCGCGGTTGAAGGTGTGCACCATGGAGGTTCCTCAGGGCGTGGGGAGAAAGCGCAGGCGGGGTTCCTGCGGCGCCAGTTCGGCATCGGCCGGCGCGGCGGGTGCGGGCAGCACACTGCCGCCCAGGGCCAGCAGCAGGTCGGCCTGGGCCGCCAGCTGCGCCGCGCGCACCTGTTGTTCCTTGAGCTGGCTGTGGAACAGGCCGGGCTGGGTTTCCAGCACCGCATCGAAGCCGGTGAGGCCGCGCTGCTGGGCCAGCAACGCCAGGTCGCAGGTCTTCTGCGCAACGGCCACCGCCTCGGCGGCCAGGTGTTGCTGCTGGTCCAGGGACTTGATCCGCACCAGAGCATCGGCCACTTCCCGCAGGGCCTCCACCAGGGTCTGGTTGTAGTGCTCCACCGCCAGGTCGTACTCCGCGCTGGCGGCGCCCAGCTCGCCACGGCGCAAGCCGCCGTCGAACACCGGCAGGCTGAGGGCCGGGCCCAGGCCGTAGGTGAGCTTGTCGTAACGCAGGAAATCCAGCACGCCGCCCTGGGTGGCATTGGACCCGACGCCACCCAGCAGGTTGATGTTGGGGTAGAAACCGGCCTTGGCGACTTCGATGCCGCGCGCCTGGGCCGCGACCTGCCAGCGGCTGGCCACGAGGTCCGGGCGACGGCCGAGCAGCTCCAGCGGCAACTGCGCCGGCAGGCCGGGGAGGCGCTGCAGTGCCAATGTGGGGCGCTGCAGGCGCTCGCCCTCCCCCGGCCCCTTGCCCGCCAGGGCGGCGAGCTGGTTGCGGGTCAGGTCGATGGATTCGTTCAGGGCATCGAGCTGCCGATGAGTTTCCGGCAGCGGTGCCTCGGCGCGGCTGACCTCCAGGCGGGTGCCGATTCCGTCGCGCAGGCGTTGCTCGGCCAGGCGCAGGATTTGTTCCTGCTGGGCAAGACTGGCCTGGGCGACATCGCGCTCGGCGTGCAACAGCGCCAGGCGGATGTAGCTGCGCACCAGGTTGCCCTGCAGCTCCAGCGCGGCCAGGCGCGCTTCGGCCACCGCCACGCGGGTCTGGTCCAGGGCCTGGTGGCTGCGGCTGCGCTCCCGTCCCCAGAGGTCGAGGTCATAGGAAAAGCCCAGCAGGCTGGTGTTGTTCCAACTGCTGCTACGGGCCAGTTCGCCGGGGCCATAGAAGAAATCATCCGGCCAGCGCTTGCGCTGCACGCTGGCGTCGACGTTGACCTGCGGTCGTTCGGCGGACTCCACCACACCGGCCAGGGCACGGGCGCGGCGCACGCGGGCGGCGGCCATGGCCAGGTCGGGGCTGCCGGCCAGGGCCTGGTCCATCCAGGCGTCCAGCTGCGGGTCGGCATAGGCGCGCCACCACTGAGCACTGGGCCAGGCGGCGTCCTGCTCGGCACGGCGGATGGCGGTGCCGGGGTCCAGCCGGGCGGCGTCCAGGCGGTTGGCCTGTGGCGCTATGCCCTGGCTATCGATACAGGCGCTAAGAAGTGAAACGACGGTGAACAGACCGGCACGGGCGATGCCGGGCCAAGGATTGCGGTGCACTGCGGCATATCCTGAATGCTGGGTAACCAGGGACGGCGCCTGGAACGGCGGCGATTCTAGGCCCCGGCAGGTTGCAGGATAAGGCGACGGATAGATGAAGCATTGTGTACTGAATCAGCCATAATCCAGGACACACTTCGTGACAAAATCCGCCTCCCTCCTGGGCCAGGACCCTCCATGGATATCCTCTTCAACATGCGCGCCTTCGTCTGCGTGGCGGAGACCGGCAGCTTCACCGCCGCCGCCCAGCGCATGGACCTCACCACCTCGTACATTTCCCGCGCGGTGGCCACCCTCGAAACCCACCTGCGTACCCGCCTGCTGCATCGCACCACCCGCCGCATCGCCCTGACCGAAGCCGGCCAGCGCTACCTGCTGCGCTGCGAGCAGATCCTCGGCTACATCGAGGAGGCGGAAGCCGAGGCCAGCGAGGCCCACGCGCGCCCGGTGGGCAACCTGAAGGTGCATGCCATGACCGGCATCGGCCAGCACTACCTGATCAAGGCCATCGCCCAGTACAGCGACAAGTACCCGGACGTGAGCTTCGACCTGACCCTGGCCAACCGCACCACCGATATCCTCGACGAGGGTTACGACATCTCGGTGGTGATCGCCCAGGAGCTGCCCGACTCGGGCTTCATTTCCAAGCAGCTGGGCACCACCTACAGCGTGCTCTGCGCCTCCCCCGGCTACCTCGAGAAACACGGCGCGCCGCGCCTGCCCGCCGACCTGTCGAAGCACCGCTGCCTGCGCCTGGTGAACAACGTGATGTCCCTGGACAAGTGGCTGTTCGACGGCCCGGACGGCCAGGAACTGGTGAGCGTCAACCAGACGCCGTTCCAGGTGAACACCGCCGATGCCATGACCGAGGCCATCAAGGCCGGCATGGGCGTGGGCGTGCTGCCGGTGTACTCGGCCATCAGCGGCCTGCAGGACGGCAGCCTGATCCGCGTGCTGCCCAACCACAGCCTGTTCCCGCTGGGTATCTACGCGCTCTATCCGTCGCGGCAGTTCCTCGATGCCAAGATCCGTACCTGGGTCGAGTTCCTCCGCGAGTTCCTCCCGGAGCGGGTGGCGGCGGACGAGAAGGCGGTGGCCGAGCACAGCCTGAAGCTGGGGGCGGCGAGGGGCTGAGGTGCTTTTCGTAGGATGGGTTGAGCTTGCGAAACCCATGCGGAAAGCACTGATGGGTATCGCTTCGCTCAACCCATCCTACGTGACTGCTTCTAGGAGCGAATTCATTCGCGATGAGATCGGCGCGGTCGCCCTTTCGCCATTGAAATCGCTCCTACAGGTTCCGGGTCGAACAGACGGCGCACCCTACGGCTTCTCCACCTGGTCCAGCATCCGCCGGCTGCGCTCGAACCAGCCCAGCAGGTAGTCCACCAGCACCTGGGTGCGCCGGGGCAGGCCGCCTTGCCAGGGGTGGACAAGGAACACCGGCGTCTGCCGGGTCTGGTAGTCCCGCAACAGCCACACCAGGCGGCCATCGGCGAGTTCGTCGTAGACCAGGTAGGACGGTAGCCGCGCGATGCCGGCACCGGTCAGCGCCGCCTTCTTCAGCAAGCTGTAGTGGTTGCTGGCCAGGGCGCCGGCCACCTTGACCCGTTCCAGCTGGTGCTGGCGGTGGTAGAGCCACTCCTCGAAACCGCTGTAGTGGGTATTCAACAGGCACTGGTGCGTCGCCAGGTCCGCCGGTTTCAGGGGCTCGCCATGGGCCGCCAGGTAGGCCGGCGTGGCGCAGGTGATCTCCTGCAGGGAGAACAGCGGCCGGGCCACCAGGCGCTCGTCCAGGTCCGTGCCGGAGCGGATGGCCAGGTCGAAGCCGTCGGCCACCAGGTCGCGGTAGCCGTTGTGCAGGTCCAGCTCGATGCGGATCTGCCGGTACTGGCGGGTGAAATCCAGCAGCAGCGCGTCGAAAAAGGTCTCCCCCAGGGACACCGGCACCGTCAGTCGTACGCAGCCGGCCAGGTCTTCCTGCAGCCGCAGTACCGATTGCCTTGCGCGCTCGGCCTGGGCGGCCAGGGCCTGGGCTTCGGGCAACAGCGCCGCGCCGGCGGCGGTCAGGTCCAGGCGACGCGTGGTGCGGTGCAGCAGCGCGGCTCCCAAGCCCTGCTCCAGCAGGCGGATGCGCTTGGACAGCTGGCCCTTGCTGCAGCCCAGGCGCTGGGCCGCGGCGGTGAAGCTGCCGGCTTCCATCAACACCGCAAAGGCCGCCAGATCGTCCATTTCGCTCATCGCCCACACCGCGCCATTGTTTCCATATGAAAACCAAATCTTTCCAATTGGATGGATTATCGATAACAGCCCCCACTCTACACTGAACCGGTATTCCCTTCCCCCAACCGGAGCCGGTCCCATGAAAATCATCCTTGTCGGTGCCAGCGGCACCATCGGCAAAGCCATCGAACAGGAGCTCAAGGAGCGCCACGAAATCATCCGCGTCGGTCGCAACAGCGGCGACCTGCAAGCGGACATCACCGACCCCGCATCGATCCGCCGCCTGTTCGAGAAGGCCGGCCCCTTCGATGCGCTGATCAGCGCCGCCGGCAAGGTGCATTTCGGCGCCCTGGCGGAAATGGGCGAAGCCGAGTTCGCCGTGGGTCTGCGGGACAAGCTGATGGGCCAGGTGAACCTGGTGCTAATCGGCCGCGAGTTCGCCAACGACGGCGCCTCCTTCACCCTCACCTCCGGCGTGCTGAGCCACGACCCGATCCGCTATGGCGCGTCGGCCAGCATGGTCAATGGCGCCATCGATTCCTTCGTGCGCAGCGCCGCCCTGGAACTGCCACGCGGCATGCGCATCAACAGCGTCAGCCCCACGGTCGTCGAGGAAGCCCTGCCGGCCTACGCCCCCTACTTCCGCGGTTACAAGGCGGTGCCGGCGGCCGAGGCGGCGCTGGCCTACGGGAAAAGCGCGGAAGGTGCCCAGACCGGACAGGTCTATCACGTCGGCTGATGGCGGCTACAGCTCGCCGGCGTAGCACACCGGCGAGCTGGGCGGGGCGCAGCGGTCCAGTTCCTCTTCGAGGAACTCCGCCAGCACCCGGGCATTGTTGTGGTGCTCGTCCTTCGCCGCGTAGAGCAATGTCAGGTCGCCCTGGCGAGCCAGTTCAAGCAGCATCTGCCAGTGTTCGGGATGGGCGGCCAGTTCGGCGCGGTAACCCAGGCGGAATTCAGCGAACAGCGTCGGGTCGTGGCAGAACCGCTTGCGCAGCCCTTCGGAAGGCGCCACCTCGCGCAGCCAAGCATCCAGTCCCAGGGCGTCCTTGCGACAGCCCCGGGGCCACAGGCGATCCACCAGCACCCGCCGGCCATCGGTGGCCTGCGCCGCCTCAAAGACCCGCTTGAAGTGGATCATCCGCCTTCTCCCTTGAGCTGGACGCCCCGCACCGGTACCTTGGCCGCTTCCCGAAGGAGACCTCGATGCGCCTTGCCCGCCCCCTGCTGTTCAGCCTCTTGCCGCTCTTCGGCGCTTGTCAGATGTTCGCCGAATCCGCCCCCTCCCCTACCGCCAACCTGGTGCGCCTGCAGGGTCTGCTGAGCGTAGACGCTGGCCAGGTCATGTTCAGCCCCTGCGGCGAGAAGCGCCGTTTCGCGCTGGTGGACGGCGGCGCCACCGGCCTCCTGCCGGAAGCGGCCAATCTCTCCGCCGACGGCCCGGGGCCGCTGTTCGCCGACATCCGCGCGGCGATGGGCGCCACCACGGTACCGGGCGCCGACGGCCAGCTGGATGTCCGTACCCTCTACCGCCTGCAGCGCGAGGGTCACGGCTGCGACGACCTCAACTTCAAGCGCCTGCTGCTGCGCGCCAGCGGCAACGAGCCGGGCTGGCACGTCAGCGTCAGCGCCAAGGGGCTGATCCTCGACCGCCCCGGCGAGCCCTCCCTGGCCCTGCCCTACATGGAAGAGCAGCTGCCGGACGGCCGCTTCAACCTTTCCAGCGAAGCCAACGGCCAGCGCCTGGAGCTCTGGGTAGCGCCCCAGCGTTGCGTCGACAGCATGAGCGGCGCGGTGCAGCACCTTTCCGCGGAGCTGCGCCTGGACGGCAAGATTCAACGGGGCTGCGCCTCGTTCGGTGGCGCCCGCAACGAGTAACCCCAACCGCTTTCCTACAGGGTTTCAGGCTCCTTTCCTGTGCGCCATCGCTAAGCTGAGTGAAGGATCACAGGAAGGAGAACACCATGCTGCGTATCGCCCTGAATGGATATGGGCGCATCGGTCGCGCCCTGGTTCGTGCGCTGTTCGAGCGGGGTCTCGACCAGCGCCTGCGCATCGAAGCCATCAATGACCTCGGCGACTTCAAGTCGCTGGCCCACCTCACCCACTTCGACTCCACCTTCGGCCGCTTCAAGGGCCACGTTGCCCTGCACGACGATCACCTGCAGGTGAACGGCCAGACCATTCGCCTGCTGCGCGAGCGCGACGCGGTGAACCTGCCCTGGGACCAGCTGGGTGTGGACCTGGTGCTGGAGTGCTCGGGCAAGATGAAGAAGCGCAGCCAGGTGGAACAGCACCTCACCGCCGGCGCGCAACGCGTGCTGCTCTCCCATCCGCTGGACAGCGCCGACCTCACGGTGGTGTACGGCGTCAACCACGAACTGCTGGGCAGCCAGCAGATCATCTCCAACGCTTCCTGCACCACCAACTGCCTGGCGCCCCTGGCCAAGGTCCTGCACCAGCACGTCGGCATCCGCAGCGGCCTGCTGACCACGGTGCACGCCTACACCAACGACCAGAACCTGCTCGACAAGAGCCACGCCGATCTCTACCGCGCCCGGGCCGCCGCCCTTTCGATGATCCCCACCAGTACCGGCGCGGCCAAGGCCATCGGCCTGGTGTTGCCGGAACTGGCCGGGCGCCTCGACGGCCTGGCGGTACGGGTACCGACGCCCAACGTGTCGCTGGTGGACCTCTCGTTCATCGCCGAACGCCCGGCCAGCCGCGATGCGATCAACGCCGCCCTGGAAGCCGGCGCGCGCGACCTGCCGCCCGGAGTGATGGAGTGCAACGCCCTGCCCTTGGTCTCCAGCGACTTCAACGGCTATCCGGTGTCCTGCGTGGTGGACCTCAACCACACCCGCGTGCAGGGCGACCTGGTGAAGGTGCTGGCCTGGTACGACAACGAATGGGCCTTCGCCAACCGCATGCTGGATGTGCTGCTGGCCTGGCTGAATCCCTGAGGTTACTGGCTGGAAGTCGCTGGACACGGGCCGCTTTCGACAGGGCCTAGTCCAGCACTCCCGCCGGTGCCGGTGTGGTGCTGCGCCACTGGCTCAGCGCCACGCCGGCGAACACCAGGGCGACCGCCGCCAGCTGCATGCCGGTCAGCCGCTCGCCCAGCAGGCCCCAGGCGAACACCAGGGTGAATACCGGGATCAGGTTGATGAAGCCGGTGGCCTGGCTGGCCGGCAGGCGCGACACGCCGAAGTTGTAGAGGCCATAGGCGCCCACCGTGACCACCGTGCCCAGGTAGATCATCGCCGCTATGCCCACGGGGCTGACCGACACCGGCAAGGGCGAGGTGAACCAGGCCAGGGGCAGGAAGAACAGGCTGCCGATGAAGGCCTGCATGGCGGTGAGGAAGAACGCCGAATAGCGCGACGACAGGTGCTTGAGCAGCAAGGTGTAGCCGGTGGCGCAGAGCATGGCGAGGAATTCGTAGAAGTTGCCCAGCAGCGGCTGTGGTGCATGGCTGTCGGACTCGCTGGCCAGGCTCAGCCAGACGGCACCGACCACCGCGAGGAAGAAGCCGGCCAGGGTGCTGCGGGTAACCCGCTCGTTCAGCAGGGCGTAGGCGCCCACCGCCACCATCAGCGGCAGGAGCGCGGTGATCATGCCAGCCTGGGAGGCGCTGGTGTGCTGCAGTGCCAGGGCCTCGAAAATGAAGTAGAGGCAGGGCTCGCAGGCGGCCAGGCCCAACAGGTATTTCCAGTCGCCGGGGCGGTAGTCCAGCTGGCCGCGCCAACGCCAGGCCAGCAGGAAGATCAGGCTGCCCAAGGCCATGCGGGCAAAGATCACCCAATGCGGCGCGACTTCGGCAAAGGCCAGCTTGAGGGCGATGAAGGAGCTGCCCCAGAGCGCCATGGCCAGCACCAGGCAGGCAATCGCCACCAGTCGAGCCTGCTGCGCCATTGCCTCACCTCCGGGAAAAAGTCGCCAGTCTAGGCGACCGGCCCGGCCGCCAGACAGTCACAGCAAGGCTGAAAAACTGTAGCGCTCACTGGTCCCAGGGTTTGCCGCGGGTGCGCGGGTCCACGGGCAGTTGCTGCAGCACCGCGGCCTTGGTCAGCATGTAGGCGCTGACCGGGGCGCTGATGAAGAGGAACAGGCTGATTAGCAGCTCGTGCAGGCTGAGGCCGTCGGGGCCCGCGGAGAAGAACACCAGGGAGGCGATCACCACACCGCCCACGCCCAGGGTGGTGGCCTTGGTCGGGCCGTGCAGGCGCATGAAGAAGTCCGGCAGGCGGTAGAGGCCGATGGCGCCGATCAGCACGAAGGCGCTGCCCAGCAGCAGCAGCGCGCAGACGAGAATTTCCGCCCAGAGGGCCAGGGGTTCGCCGGTCATTCGATGATGTCTCCGCGCAGCATGTACTTGGCCACCGCCACGGTGCTGACGAAGCCGAGCACGGCGATCAGCAGGGCCACTTCGAAGAACAGGTCGCTGCCCTTCCAGATGCCGTAGAGCACCAGCGTGGCGATGGCGTTGATGTAGAGGGTGTCCAGCGCCAGCACGCGGTCCGGCAGACAGGGGCCCTTGATCAGCCGGGCCAGGGTCAGCAGCAGCGCCAGGCCGAGCATGGCCAGGCACAGGGGGATCACGTAGGCGAGCATGGGAAGATCTCCTTCAGCGGCGCCTCGTAGCGCTGCTTGATCTCGGCCACCATGGCGGCCTTGTCCGGTACGTCGAGGCCGTGCACCAGCAGGATCCGGCGGTCGGCGCTGAGGTCGGCGGCCAGGGAGCCGGGGGTCAGGGACACCACGCTCACCAGCACGCTGATGGCCAGCTCGTTGTCCAGCTCGATGGGTACCTCGACGAAGGCCGGGCGCAGCGCCTCGACGCGGCCCAGGGTCAGGCGCGCGACCTGGAAGTTTGCCACCAGGACGTCGCCTATCACCATGAACAGGAAGCGCGCCAGCTTCAGCGGATGCCAGCGGGCCGGGCGCTCAATCAGCAGCGGCTTGAAGCAGAATGGGATCAACCAGCCGAGGAAGGCCCCCAGCAACCACTGGCCGAAGGCGAAGGAATCCACCAGCAGCAACCAGACCACCAGCAGCAGCAGGCTTTCGGCCGGATGGGGGAAGAGTTTACGGATCATGCGCCGGTCTCCCCGAGTATCCCGCGATAGAGGTTCAGGTCATTGAGCTGCGCGGCCGTGGCCTGGGCGTAGTCCAGCAAGGGCTGGCCGAACACCACCAGCAACAGGCTGCCCGACAGCAGCAACAGGGTGGCGAACAGCCGCCCGCCATCCAGCTCCGCGCTGCCCAGTGCCTGATGGCCGGTGCGCCAGAACAGGGTGCTGCCGGCACGGGAGAGCGCCACCAGGGCGATGAAGCCGCCGATCAGCAACACGCTCCACAGCGGCAGTGCGCCGGCACCGGGTGGCGCCGCCTGGAGCAGCATCAGCTTGGCGAAGAACCCCGACAGCGGCGGCAGGCCGGCCACGGCGATGGCGCCATAGAAGAAGGCCGCGCCGAGCACATGGGGGTTCTGCAGCGCCGGGCCCTGGACCAGCAGGCCGGCCTTGTCGCCGCGCTGGCGCGCCACCAGGTCGGCCAGCAGGAACAGCGCACCCGCCACCCAGGTGCTGTGCAGCAGGTAGAACAGCGCCGCGCCCTGGGCCTCGGGGGTGCCCAGGGCGATGGCGGCCAGCAGCGTGCCGGCGGACACCACCACCAGATAGGCCAGCAGCCCCTGCAGGCTGGTGGCGGCCAATGCACCCAGGGCGCCGAGGATCACCGTGACCAGGGCCAACGGCCAGATCCAGGGCTGGGCCAGGTTGGCCAGCTCCCCGGCTTCCGGGCCGAAGATCAGGCTGTAGACCCGCAGGATGGAGTAGATGCCCACCTTGGTCATGATGGCGAACAGCGCGGCCACCGGTGAGCTGGCGGCGGCGTAGGCCCGGGGCAGCCAGAAGTACAACGGCAGCAGCGCCGCCTTCAGGCCGAACACCAGCAGCAGGACCAGTCCCGCGGCGGCCAGCACCGGCGCCTGCGACGGATCGGCGGCGGCCACCTGGCGGGCCATGTCGACCATGTTCAGGGTGCCGGTGATGCCGTACAGCGTGCCCACCGCAATCAGGAACAGCGCGGAACCGGCCAGGTTGAGGATCACGTAGTGCATCCCAGCCCTCACCCGCTGCGCACCGTTGCCGTGCATCAGCAAGGCATAGGAGGCGATCAGCAGGATCTCGAAGAAGACGAAGAGGTTGAACAGGTCGCCGGTGAGGAAGGCGCCGTTGATGCCCAGCAACTGGAACTGGAACAGCGCGTGGAAGCGCATGCCGACGCGGTCGTCGCCGCGCACCGCGTAGAGCACCGCGCAGCTGGCCAGCACCGAGGTGGCCAGCAACATCAGCGCCGCCAGGCGGTCCAGCAGCAGGATGATGCCGAAGGGCGGCTGCCAGCTGCCCAGGGCATACACCCGCAGCTGGCCATCGCCGGCCTGCTGCATCAACAGCAGCGCCAGCGGCACCAGGGCAATGGTGGATATCACCGAGATGCTGCGCTTCACACGTTCGAGGGACGGCAGCATCAGCAGCAACGCGCCGGCGAACAACGGCAGCAGGATCGGCAGGATCGGCAGGTGGCTCATGGCGCGGAGTCCTCCTCGCGACGGCCATCCACATGGTCGCTGCCGAGCTCCGAAACCCCGCGCAGGGCCAGGACCACCACGAAGGCGGTCATGGCGAAGCCAATGACGATGGCGGTGAGCACCAGCGCCTGGGGCACCGGGTCGGCGTACTGCACGTCGCGCCCGAGCACGGCGGCCTCGCCGGCCAGGCGCCCCATGGCGAAGAGGAACAGGTTGACTGCGTAGGACAGCAGGGTCAGGCCCAGCACCACCGCAAAGGTGCGCCCGCGCAGCAGCAGATAGGTGCCGCTGGCGGTGAGCAGGCCGAGGGTAATGGCGAACAGCGCCTCCATCAGTGAATCTCCTTGCTCTCGGTCGGGGCCAGGCTCACCCGCCCCAGGTTGACCAGGATCAGCAGGGTGGAACCGACCACGGTGAGGTAGACGCCGAGGTCGAAGAACAGGGCGCTGGCCAATTCGAACTCACCCACCAACGGCAACTCGAAGTGGCCGAAGGCGGTGGTGAGGAAGCTGCGGCCGAAGGCCCAGCTGCCGAGGCCGGTCAGACCGGCGATGACCACGCCGGCGCCGGCCATGCGCTGGTACTTGAAGTTCATCCGCCGCTCCACCCAGGCGATGCCGCTGGCGATGTACTGCAGCACCAGTGCCACGGAGGTGATCAGCCCGGCGATGAAGCCGCCGCCAGGCAGGTTGTGGCCCCGCAGGAAGATGAACACCGAGATCAGCAACGCCAGGGGCAGCATCAGGCGCGACAGGGTCTCGAGGACCAACGGGTGCTTGGCGTGGGCCCAGCGGCGCCCCTGGGGATCGCAGGTGGGGGTGGAGAGGTGCAGGCCGGAGAGCATGGCGTAGATTCCCACGGCGGCGATCACCAGGACGGTGATCTCGCCCAGGGTGTCGAAGCCACGGAAGTCCACCAGGATCACGTTCACCACGTTGGTGCCGCCGCCCCCGGAGACGCTGTTGGCCAGGAAGTAGTCGGCGATGCTGGCATAGGGACGGGTCAGCACCGCGAAGGCCAGCAGCGCCACCATCACGCCGAAGGCGCAGGCCAGGATCAGGTCGCGCAACCCGCGCAGGCTGGAACTCTCCCCCGGCGTGCGGGACGGCAGGTAGTAGAGCGCCAGAATCAGCAGCACCAGGGTCACCACTTCCACCACCAGCTGGGTCAGGGCCAGGTCCGGTGCCGAGAAGCGGACGAAGGCCAGGGCCACCAGCAGGCCGGCCACGCCCAGCACCATCAGGGCGATCAGCCGCTGCCGATGGAAGATCGCCGTCAGCACGCCGGACACCGACAGCACCACCATGCCGAGGGCGGTCATGCCGTCCAGCGGGGTCAGTGCACGCGCACCGGCGATCTGCGGCAGCGGCGCCAGGCACAGCGCCACCATCAGGGTGGCGGCCCCCAGCAGCCAGGCCAGGTAGCGCTGCAGGGAACCGTTCTCCAGGTGGCCGGTGATCCAGCGGGCCGCGTGGGTCACGCGCTGCACCTGCTGCTCGAACACGTCCTTGGCGTCGGTGTCCGGCAGATCGGCGTACCAGCGGAACAGCGGCTGGCGCATCACATAGACCAGCACACCGCCCACCAGCGCCACGAAACTCATGGCCAGGGGCATGTTGAAGCCGTGCCAGATGGCCAGGCTGTATTCGGGCAACTCGCCGCCCAGGCTCGCCGAGGCCGCAGCCGCCAGCAGCGGCGCGACGGTGACTCCCGGCAGCATGCCCACCACCAGGCAGAGGAGCACCAGGATTTCCACCGGCAACTTCATGTAGCGCGGCGGCTCGTGGGGCGGGAACTTGGGCAGGGCCCTGGGCTCGCCATTGAAGAACACGTCATGGACGAAACGCAGGGAATAGGCCACCGAGAACACGGCGGCCAGGGTCGCCACCGCCGGCACCACCCAGCTGAAGCTGCCAAGCAGGTCTTGTTGCAGGGTCTCGCCGAAGAACATCTCCTTGCTGAGGAAGCCGTTCAGCAAAGGCACCCCGGCCATGGCCAGGGACGCCACCATCGCCAGCACCGCCGTGTGCGGCAGGTACTTCCACATCCCGTTGAGCAGGCGCATGTCGCGGCTGCCGGTCTCGTGGTCAATGATCCCGGCGGCCATGAACAGCGAGGCCTTGAAGGTGGCGTGGTTGATGAGGTGGAACACCGCCGCGACGTTGGACAGCTGGGAGTCCAGGCCGAACAGCAGGGTGATCAGGCCCAGGTGGCTGATGGTGGAGTACGCCAGCAGGCCCTTGAGGTCGTGCTGGAACAGGGCCATCGCGGCGCCGAGCAACAGGGTCGCCAGGCCGCTCAGGCTGACCAGGTAGAACCACAGGTCGCTACCGGACAGCGCCGGGTAGAGGCGCGCCAGCAGGAAGACCCCTGCCTTGACCATGGTCGCCGAGTGCAGGTAGGCGGATACGGGGGTCGGCGCCGCCATGGCATGGGGCAACCAGAAGTGGAAGGGAAACTGGGCGGACTTGGTGAACACGCCCAGCAGCACCAGCACCAGGGCCAGCGGATAGAGTGCATGGGCGCGGATCTGCTCGCCGGCGGCCAGCACCTGGGTCAGCTCGAAGCTTCCGGCGATGTGCCCCACCAGCAGCACCCCGGCCAGCAACGCCAGGCCACCGCCACCGGTGACCGCCAGGGCCATGCGCGCGCCCTTGCGGGCATCGGAGCGATGCCCCCAGAAGCCGATGAGGAGGAAGGACGACAGGCTGGTCAGCTCCCAGAACACCAGCATCAGCAGCAGGTTTTCGGACAGCACCACGCCGAGCATCGCGCCCATGAACAGCAACAGGAAGGCGAAGAAGCGCCCCATGGGCTCTTCGTCGGACAGGTAGTAGCGGGCGTAGATGATGACCAGCACGCCGATGCCGAGGATCAGCAGGGCGAAGAGGTAACCCAGGCCGTCCAGGCGCAGGCTGAAACTCAGGCCCAGGCCCGGCAACCAGGGTTGGATCAGGGTCAGGGTGTGGCCGGCGAAGACGCTATCGGTCTGGGCCAGCAGCAAGATGAGACCGGTCAACGGTACCAGCGCGGCGGCGGCCGCGCAGACGGAACGGCCATGGCGCTCAACCAGCGGTGGAAGCAACGCCCCAAGAAACGGCAGCGCGACAATGAGCGCCAAGATCATCCATAACTCCCCAAGGTCAGCGCCATTTCCCTCGTAAGTAACGGAAACGGCAGGCGAAAATCCCTGCGATTATCCAATACTATCGATTGATCGCGATGGATTGAATTATTTCAAAACGCGAGCGGCGCCAGAAAATACCCAACCGTAGACCCCGTTTACGATATCGCGAGCTAGAGCCATGCAAGGCAAAAACAGGCGAGGAAGCGGACTGGGCTCGCACACGAGTTTACGAGCTGTAAATGAGCATTCCGAGCCTGTTTTTAACGCCGCAGGGCCGACGCGCAGCAGATCGTAAACAGGTTCAAAGGGCGACAGGGCGTCGCCACTGTCGCTCTTTCTGCAGGACCGGAACGGAAAAAGAACAAGCTGTCCCACTGGGACAGCTCAGCTTCAGAGACTGACGCGGCTGGTGCCGTTGACCGTCAGGATGCGTACGCGCTGACCGACGCGGAATACTTCATTGGGGCTGACTTCCTGGACGTAGGCACGCAACGAACCATCGTCCTCGCGCACGGTGATCTCGACGCCCTGGGTACGAGTCAGGCCCTCCTCGGCCGCGGCGCCGATCATACCGCCAGCCACCGCACCGAGCACCGAGGCTACGGCGCTGCCACGGCCACCACCGATGGCGCTGCCACCGATGCCACCGACCACCGCGCCGGCGCCGGCGCCAATCGGCGTCTTGGTGCCCTCGATCTGTACCGGGCGAAGCGATTCGATGGTGCCCATGCGCACGGTCTGTACCCGGCGGGCCTCATCGCGGCTGAAGGTGTCGCCGCTCAGGTTCGACTGACAACCACCCAAGGTCAGCGCAGCAGCCATGAAGGCCCCCACCAACAGAACGGGTTTACGCATAGCAATACCTCCAGATTCGAGACCTAATCATTAAACTCTGCGCCTTGGAAGCTGTCACCCCGAGAGGTGATTACTCGGAGCTCGTTCAGGCGGAGTTCAGTTTGCAGAGTGCTATCAGGGATCCCTTCCACGTTCTCCCGTCCTCCTAGGGTAGTCCATGGGTTACTGCAGCATCGAATATCCGTCGCCGGCGATTGCCGCTGCCGGCTGGCGGTGCGCAGGTCGCGCCGATCGGAGGATGTACCTGTGAGGCGGGGACCTGCCCGGTTGGAGCAGGTCGCACGATTCAGGCGCTGCGATCAGCGCCGCGCGGCCAGGGCCCAGAGGCGGGCGATTTCGGCACTGCGCGCTTGCAGCTCGACGGCCGCGCAGGCCATGGCCCGCTCCAGCGCCATGGGGCCGGGAACCAGGCTGAAGGCCGCCTCGATGCCGGCGTCGCGCAGGCGCTGGTAGCCCTCCCCCAGGCTACCAGCGAGCGCTATGACCGGCACCCCGGCGGCGCCAGCGATACGCGCCACCCCGACCGGGGTCTTGCCGTGCAGGCTCTGGGCGTCCAGGCGGCCCTCCCCGGTTACCACCAGGTCGGCATCCCTCACCGCCTCCGCGAGACCGGCCAGTTCCGCCACCAGTTCGATGCCGGGGCAGAAGCGCGCCCCGAGGAATGCCCGGGCGGCGAAGCCCAGGCCACCGGCCGCGCCCACGCCGGGATACAGGCTGTGGTCCGCTCCCAATTGCGTGGCGACCACCCGGGCGTAGTGCCCCAGCGCGGCATCCAGCAGCGTCACCTGTTCGGGGCTGGCGCCCTTCTGCGGGCCGAAGACCTGGGAAGCGCCCTTGTCACCGCACAGTGGATTGTCCACGTCCGCCGCCACTTCGAATTCGACCCCGGCAAGTCGGGGATCGAGCCCGGATGCATCGATCCGCGCCAGGCGAGCCAGGGCGGCACCACCGCCCGGCAGTGGCACGCCGTCTTCGTCCAGCAGGCGCAAGCCCAGGGCTGAAAGCAGGCCCGCGCCACCATCGTTGGTCGCGCTGCCGCCCAGGCCGAGGATGATGCGTGTCGCCCCGGCGTCCAGCGCCTGGCGAATCAATTCGCCGGTGCCGAAACTGCTGGTGCGGGTGGCGTCGCGGGCGCTCGGCGTGACCAGGTGCAGTCCGCTGGCGGCGGCCATCTCGATAATCGCGCGGCCTTCACCCAGCCAGCCCCAATGGGCCTGGACGCTTTCCCCGAGCGGCCCCAGAACCCGCGCCTCCCGGCGTTCGCCGCCGGTGGCCGCGAGCACCGCGTCCACCGTGCCTTCGCCACCGTCGGCCATGGGCTTTTGCACCAGCTCGGCATCGGGAAACACCGAGGCCCAGCCACGGGCGATGGCAGCGGCCACCTCAGGTGCGCTCAGGCTTTCCTTGAAGGAATCGGGAGCAATGACGACTTTCATCGGGATACCTCAGGAAGGGCCCGGGACCACGCAGGCCCCGGGCGGCGTTGCGGTCAGAGCAGGACCAGGCTGAGCAGCCAGGTGGCGAGCATGCCGGCGATACCCTGTATCAGGGTAGCCAGGGTCTGGGCGCGGTAGGCCAGGGAAACCGGCATCCGGCTGAACTGGGTCACGACCCAGAAGAAGCTGTCGTTGGCATGGGATACCGTCATGGCGCCGGCACCGATGGCCATCACAGTCAGCACCCGGCCCATCTCGCTGTCCAGGCCGAGCTGGCCGAGCAGGGGCGCCACCAGCGCGGAGGTGGTGACCAGCGCCACGGTGGTTGAACCCTGGGCGGTTTTCAGCGCGGCGGCGACCACGAACGGCATGAACAGGCCGATGCCGAGCGCCGACAGGGTGCTGCCCAGGTAGTCGCCCAGGGGGGTGACCTTCAGCACGGCGCCGAACGCACCACCGGCACCGGTGATCAACAGGATAGGCGCGGCGGAGAGGATGCCTTCGGCCACGTGGTCGTGGAACTCCTTGCGCTTGTCCGCGCTTTTCAGCAGCGTGCAGGCCAAGGCCAGGCCAACCAGTAGCGCAACTACAGGCGTACCGAGGAAGCCCAGGGTGGCGAAGAACAGGCCACTGCCGAGGGGCTTGCTGGGGAAGGCCGCGATGGAGCCCAGGCAGATCAGCAGGATAGGTACGAAGATCGGCGCGAAGGCCTGGAAGGCGCTGGGCAGCTTGCCGTAGCTGGCGCGCAGGGCCGCGAAGTCCTGATCCGGCTGGTGCGGCAGGCCATCGTCCTCCAACTGCACTTCACGGCCGATGAAGCGGTTGGCCCACCACATGCCGGCGAAGGCGGTCACCAGCGCCACCACCAGCCCCACCGCGATCACCAGGCCAAGGCTGGCATCCAGCCCGAGGTTGCCGGCGGCGGCGATCGGGCCCGGTGTCGGCGGCACGAAGGTATGGGTGGCGTAGAGGCCGGTGGCGAGCGCCACGCTCATGGCCACGGTGGAAACGCGCATGCGCGCGGCCAGGGCGTTCTTCAGGGAGTTGAGGATCACGTAGCCCGAGTCGCAAAACACCGGGATGGACACCAGGTAGCCGATGATCGACATGGTCAGGGTGGGGAAGCGCTCGCCCAGCAGCTTGATCACGGTCTCGGCCATGGTGATGGCCGCGCCGCTACGCTCGAGGATCACACCAATGATGGTGCCGAGGACGATGACGATGCCGATGTAGCCGAGGATGCTGCCGAAGCCCGCGGTAATGGTCTTGACGATTTCACCGGCGGGGACCTGGTAGGCGAAGCCGGCGATGAAGGCGGCCGCCAGCAGGGCGAGGAAAGGGTGCAGTTTCAAGCGCGTGGTGGAGAGTACGATGAAGGCGATCAACGCCGCCAGAATCAGTACCAGGACCATGTGCGGACTCCTTGGTTGTTGTTATGGGTGCCGTATGCAGCCCTGGGATTGTGCCGCAACGGCCCCAGTCGATCCCTGTGCGGACGCCCTAACGCAACAACTCATTTCGCGGCCCGGCAAGTGCATCGGCACAAGTCCGGGTCCGTTCCTGGAACAGCTCCAACCCCAGGGAGAGAAACATCAGCTGGTCCTGGCGGGCCTGTTCCAGACCGACCAGTTCGGCGATGCGCTCCAGCCGGTAACGCAGGGTATTGCGGTGGATGCCGAGGGCCTGGGCGCACTCCTGGGCATGGCCATCGTGCTCGCGCCAGCAGCGCAGGGTCTCGCGCAGGACAGCATCCTGATCCGCCGCGATCAGGCGCTCCAGCGGCCTCAGCCAACGGCGCAGGAGCCAGCTGTCGCGCTGGCTGAACAGCAGGGTCGACAAGCGATGCTCCTCCAGGCGCAGCAGGCGCTGCGCCGGCCGGCATGCCTGGGCGAAGGCCAGCAGGGATCGGGTGGCCAGGGCCGCTTCGCGCAGATCGCCAATGCACGCCTGCGGATCGCTGACACACAGCCGGGCGACGCCCCAGCCGCGCTCATCGGCCTGGGCGAGCCAGGCGTGATCGTCTCGTTCGGCGCTGAACGGGCGGCAGCAGATCAGTTCGCGCGCCGACAGCGGCGCACACAGTTGGCCCTGGCGGGACAGCGCGTCGATCAGTCGGGCCCTGCGCTGCAGGGTGTCGCCCGCCTCCGTCATCTCCAGGACACAAACCTGCTGACGCCAGGCCAGCAACAGGCCGATGCGCTCGCCTTCGGCGGCCAATTGCACCAGCTCCGTGGTTGGATCGGCGAGCTGGCACAGCCAGGACTCCAACTGGTGACGCTGCCAATGCCGCTCCACCTGCAACTGGCGCTGCTCCACCAGCACTTCGGCGGCCATGCGCACCAGCTCGGCATAGGGACGCACGGTCTCGGGTTCGCCGGTAATGCCGAGCACACCGATCAGCCGCTCGGCATGCAGCAGCGGGAGGTTCACCCCGGGACGGACGCCACGCAGGCAGCTGGCGGCCTGGCTGTCGATCTCCACCACCCGGCGGTTGGCGAGCACCAATTGCGCCCCTTCATGGCGGGTATGCAGGCGCTGGGGATCTCCCGTGCCGATGATCATGCCCTGGTCATCCATCACGTTGATGTTGTATGGAAGGATGGCCATGGCGCGGTCGACGATGAGCTGCGCCAGTGCCGAATCGAGTGCGAGCATGGGGAGGGTCTCCTGGGAAGCGGGCAGTCTACCGCCCCGCCCCTCCCCTCGGGAAACCTCAGGGCGCCAGACGCTCGCGAACCCAGGCGTCATTCACCAGACGGTAGTTGAGGCGGTCATGCAGGCGACTGGCCCGCCCCTGCCAGAACTCGATGCGCTCGGGCAAGAGGCGATAGCCGCCCCAGTGCGGCGGGCAGGTGGGTGCCTGGTCGAGGAAACGCTGCTCGGTCTGCGCCAGCAGGGATTCGAGCTCGCTGCGATCGGCGATCACCCGGCTCTGGGGCGAGGCCCAGGCGCCGAGACGGCTGCCCAGCGGTCGGACCTGGAAGTAGGCATCGGATTCGGCCGGGGTCACCCGCTCCACCCGCCCCTCGATGCGCACCTGGCGCTCCAGGGCCGGCCAGAAGAAGGTCATGGCGGCAAAGGGACTGGCCGCGAGCTGTTCGCCCTTGGCGCTGTCGTAATTGCTGAAGAAGGTGAAGCCACGCTCGTCCAGGCCCTTGAGCAGCAGCACCCGGCAATGGGGGCGGCCCTGGGCGTCGACCGTGGCGAGGGTCATGGCGTTGGGTTCGACCGGCAGTTGCTCGGTCTTCACCGCGTCGCCGAACCAGTGCTGGAACAGGCCGAAGGGCTCGGCGGGAGCCTGCTCCTCGCTGAGCCCGTCACGGGTGTAGTCACGGCGCATGTCGGCCAGGGTCTGGGTCATGATTGGCGATCCTGTGTGAGCAAAGCCAATAGCTTACCCAAGCCTGGCCTACTTGGTTTGATCTGCCGCAACCACCTGCTCGGCCTTGCCCGACTGCTCCGGCTTGGCCGGCTTGTTGTACTGGGCGATCAGCGCCACCAGGGTCTCCTGGGGTGTCAGCACCATTTCCACGCGGCGGTTGAGGGAGCGGCCCTGCTGGCTGTCGTTGGCGGCGCGCGGCATGTCCGAACCCACACCCTTGAGCGACAGGCGATCACGCTGCAAGCCGCTCAGGCGGAAGATCGCCGCCACGGACTGGGCGCGTTCCTGGCTGATCTTGCGGTTGGTTTCGTCCTTGCCGGAGGTGTCGGCGTGACCCAGGACCAGTACGGCGGTCTTGGTGTCGCCTTCCACCAGCTTGGCCACCTTGGTGATGGGGCCCAGGGACATCGCCAGGAGCATGCTCGGGCGGTCCGGGTTGAACGAGACATCCACCGGCAGGGTGACCACCAGGACGTTCTCCCGGCGCTCGACCTCCAGCTTGCTGTCCTTCACGGCTTCGCGCAGGCGCGGCTCGTACTGGTCGAGCCAGGCCTGGGTGGCCTTGACGTCCACCTTGGCTACCTTCGGCGAGCCGGACTTCTGCTCGCCGCCGAAGGGCCACCACCAGGAGCTGGCCGCGGCGGCCTTCTCGGGTTTGGCGGGGGCTTCGGCCTTTTGCTGGCCGAGCATGCTGCAGCCAGACGCAGTCATGCAGAGGATCAAGGTGGATATCTTGAACAGCTTCATGGGCAGGGCTCCGTAGTTGCTGAGGGCCGCTCGCCAGCACTGCGATGATGGCGAATTAATTTCACAATCTGGCTTAAATTCTGGCGGCAAGTCTTTAATCAGCAAAGAAAAAATATGTGTATCTGACGAGTGGCTCAGCCCAGGCATTCCTTGACCACACGTGCCAGGCGCTGCGCACGGGGGTCCATCAGCACGTAGGGGCCGAGTGTGTTGGTGACGAAGCCGAAGGCCAGTTCGCGCTCGGGATCGGCGAAGCCGGTGGACCCGCCGGCGCCCGGATGGCCGAAGGCGTAACGACCGAGGCCGTAGGTGGCGTTGGCCACGTCCGGCTGGTCGAGCATGCATCCCAGGCCAAAGCGGGTGGCGGTCTGCAGGGTGAGGTCCTCGCCCTGGCTGTGCTCACGGGTCAGTTCGGCGAGCAGTTCGGCGTCCAGCAACTGGCCCTCCAGCAACCCGGCGTAGAAGCCGGCCAGGCTGCGCGCGTTGCCATGGCCATTGGCCGCCGGCTGCTGCATGCGCCGCCATTCCGGCTTGTTGGTGCTGGTCATGATGGACGGCGGATTGGTGAAGGAGCGGGTACTCAGGGAGTTCGGCTCGGTCATCATGCTCTTGAGCAGGCGCTGCGCCGCGGCGTCGCCCAGGTTGCCCTTGGCGCGGGCGATGTGGGCGACACGATGGAACTCGGCGTCATCCAGGCCGACGTGGAAATCCAGCCCCAGCGGCCTGGCGACGCGCGCGCCGATGGACTCGCCCGGGCCACGACCATCGGCGCGGCGGATCAGCTCGCCCACCAGCCAACCGAAGGTGATGGGCGCATAGCCATGGGCCTCCCCCGGCGTCCACCAGGGCTGTTCGGCGGCCAGGGCGGTGGTCATGGCCTGCCAGTCATAGAGAGCTTCGGCCGGCAACGCGGCGCGGATCGCCGGCAGGCCGGCGCGGTGGCACAGCAGTTGGCGGACACTGATGCGTTCCTTGCCGGCGGCGGCGAACTCGGGCCAATAGCGCGCCACGGGCGCATCCAGCTCCAGCTTGCCCTCACCCACCAGCTGCAACAGGGTCACGGCGGCAAAGGTCTTGGTGCAGGAGAACAGGTTGAGGATGGTGTCGCTGTGCCAGGCTTCCTGGCCATCCTTGTCGGCCACGCCGGCCCAGAGATCGAGCACGGTTTCCCCGCCCACCTGGACGCACAGCGCGGCGCCGCGCTCCTGGGGATCGGCGAAGAGTTCGGCGAAGGCGTCTCTCGCCGCCTCGAAGCGCAAGTCGAAGTAGCCCTGGGTCTGCACTGGCGTGTTCCTGCTGGAAGTGGGGAGGCGGCATTGTTCCAGCCTTGCCGCCCCTTGTGAATCGTGCCGGGGCCGAGTAGCCGGTCAGGGCTTCCCGGCGCCCTCCTGCTGGGGAGCCGCCGGTTCCTCGGCCTTGGGCGCGGGGGCCGGCGGTTGCGGGGTAGCGGGTTTGGCCGCTTCCGGGGACACGGCCTTCGCCGGCTCGCTGCCCGGCTGCGCCTTGCCGATGTCGCCGACCACGGCCAGGTTGGCCTTGTGCACCGCATCGACGAATCCCTGCCAGGGACGGTCGGTGATGCCCACCAGGCCGATATGGCCATTTTCGCCGTCGAGCAGGCGACCACTGGCCGGCTGGTCGAGGTACTGGAAGTAGTGGGCGCCGACCATCAGCGGCTCCTCGGCGGCCTTCTTGACGAAGTTGGCGTAGGCCGGGCCGCGCTCTTCCGCCTTGTAGACCTCCGCTACGCCACCCCAGAAGGGGCCTCGGTCGCGGGAGCCGAAGTGGAACTCGGTGATCATCAGCGGCTTGTCCAGGCGCCGCAGCAGGTCCATGTCCAGTCCGTGCTGCGGCTCGCGGGTGTAGCGGTTGAAGCTCAGCACGTCGCAGTACTGGGCGCAGGCCTCGATGGCCTCCGGCACCGTGGCGGCGAAGCGGCCGCCCAGCAACAGGTGGTTGGGCGCGTGCCACTTCATGGAGTCGGCGATGGTCTTGAAGTAGGTGTCGGCGTAGAAACGCTGGAAGCGCTGGAAGTCTTCCTCGATGGACGGGAACTCAGGGCTCGGCAATGGCGGCTCGAACCCCGGGTCTTCCATCAGTTCCCAGGCCGGCAGCTCGATGCCCCAAGCCTTGGAGAGACCCTGCTGGTTGCGGTACTTGTCCCGCAGCTGCTTGAGGAAGGCGCGCTTGGCCGGCACGTCGGTAGTCAGCCGCAGGGTGCCGTAGGCCAGGGCGTAGCGGGCTTTCGGATCGCTGCCGTGGCCGCCCCAGGCCAATTCGTTGTCGGCGAAATAGCCCAGCAGCCAGGGATCGTCGCGATGGTCGCGGGCGGCGATGGCGATAGCCCGCTCCGCGGCCATGGCGAAGCGCGGGTCGAAGGGGTCGGGCATGCCGCCCCACCAGTCGAAGCCGGTCTTGATCACGGCGAAATCACCATGGATCGACAACGGCAAGGTGTAGGGCATGCGCTTGTTGCCGCTGAAGGCCGGGTCGCTCCAGTTGCCGATGGTGTTGAAGCCCCAGGCCTTGAGGCGATCCAGGCCGTGTTCGGCCCAGCGCTGCGGGTCGTTGCCGCCGTAGGTGCGCTCCAGGTTGGCGCCGTAGAAGTCGTACCAGCGGCCCTGGTTGTAGGCGCGGCCCTTGTTGGCGTCGGTACCGTCGCTGTCGTTGCCCTTGCCGAAGTACCTGGCCAGCGGCTCGTTGTCCTTGGGCAGCGCGGTGAACATCGACTCGCGACCCTCGACGTAGGTCTGGCTCAGGCTGGGGGTCACCGCGTTGACGCCCAGGGAGAAGAAGGGGTGGCCTTCCGGGGTGACCAGGAACCAGCGGCCGTGGCGCTTCTCGGTGCGGAAGAATCCGCTGGCCTCGAAAGTCTCGCCACCCAGCATGCCGCCATAGGCGTCCTGCTGCGGCAACTTGGCGGTCCAGTCGGCCAGGAGCTTGGCCTCGTCGGTGGCGCCTTTCTTCAACTGCTCGTCATTCTTGACCTTGCCCGGCCAATCGCCACGGGTGGATTGGCCGTAGGCGTCGATCAGGCCCGCGTAGAGCGCTTGCTGCTGGTTGTCCTCGGCAGTGCCGAAGCGGCCGAGCAGGACGTTCTGGGCGGCATTGGGCTGGTTCAGGGAAAGGGTGACGGACGCGACCTTGCTACGGTCCAGCTCGCCATTGACCAGGGTGGCCGGCAGCCAGCGCTGGCCATCGCGGGTCCAGGGCACCGGGGGCGCGGCACGCATGCCATGGGCGTTGGGCGAGGTGGCGGCCAGGGGCACCAGCAGGGTCTGCGCCGGACCGGCCGGCAGCGCCACCTGGCTGGTCAGGACCTTGCCATCGGTGCTCTCGATGGTCACATCGAGGGTGATGGCCCAGTCCTGCGCGCTCTGGATACGCAGGCTCATGGCCTCGGACTTGGACCAGTCCCAACTGCCGCTCTGCGGGGTCAGGCGCAGGGAGGGCTTCTCGGCGGCGTTGAAGGTCAGTCGGCGCAGGATTTCGCCATTGGCGGTGGATTCGGCGGTCAGGCTCGGCAGGCTGGCGTCCTGGGTGGTCACCTGCACGGCGTCCAGCGGACGGACGAAGTTGAACAGGGTCTCGGCCTGGACAGCCAGGGGAATTCCCGACAATCCGAGGAGGATGGCCAGGGCAAGGGGGCGTTTGGATGTCGAAAGCATCGGACCGGTGTTCCCAAGAGAATGCAGTGCATAGACCGCAGGAAGTTCAACTCTCGCCATGGGGCGACAAAATGAAGCAGGCCAGGCGGGCGCTGGCGGGTGCCCGCAAAAACTCCGGCATCATCGCAGATCGGGGGCGCCAAGCGTCAAGGGATGGCGCGTTGGGATCCAGCGAAGGGTTTCAGGCTATTTCGCGACGGAACGGCGGCAAGGCATCGAGTATGGCGCGGCCGTAGCGCTGGCTGACCACCCGTCGATCCAGCAGGGTGATGGTGCCGCGGTCGGCCTCGGTGCGCAGCAGTCGTCCACAGGCCTGCACCAGGCGCAGGGAAGCGTCGGGCACCGCGATCTCCATGAAGGGATTGCCGCCACGGGCCTCGATCCAGTCGGACAGCGCCGCTTCCACCGGATCGTCCGGCACGGCGAAGGGGATCTTGGCGATCACCACATGCTCGCAATAGGCGCCCGGCAGGTCGACGCCTTCGGAGAAGCTCGCCAGGCCGAACAGCACGCTGGCCTCGCCGTCGTCGACGCGCGACTTGTGCTTATTCAGGGTTTCCTGCTTGGACAGGTTGCCCTGGATCAGCACACGCTTGCGCCAGTCGCGATCCAGCCCTTCGAACACGTCCTGCATCTGCCGGCGCGAGGCGAACAGCACCAGGGTGCCCCGCGCGCCCTCCACCAGTGCGGGCAGCTCACGGACGATGGCTGCCGTGTGGGCGGCGGCGTCACGCGGGTCGGCCTTGAGGTCCGGGACCCGCAACAGGCCGGCGTCGGCATGATGGAAGGGGCTCGGCACCACGGCGGTGACGGATGCCTTGGGCAGTCCGGCACGCATGCGGAAACGGTCGAACTTGCCCAGGGCGGTGAGGGTGGCGGAGGTCACCAGCGCACCGTAGGCGACATTCCACAGGTTGCGGCGCAGGGTCTCCGCAGCCAGGATCGGGCTGGCGTTGACCTCGATGTCATGCAGGGCCCCGCTCTCGGCCAGGGTCAGCCAGCGCGCCATGGGCGGGCTGTCTTCCGGGTCCTCGGCGGTGAATGCGGTCCACAGCTCCCAGTTGCCCTGGGCGCGGGACAGCAGGCTGCCGAACAAGGGGTACCACTCTTCCGCCTGGTGACTGGCGAGACCGATGGTGGCCTCACCATCCATGGCTTCCTTGAGCAGCTCGGTGAGCCGGGTGAAGACGTCGTTGAGCCGGGAGAAGCCCTTCTTCAGTTCGATCCCCAGCTCCCGCAGGTGCTCGGGCACCACGCCCGCTTCGAAACGGTGGCGTGGGCGATCGCGCCCCTCCATATCCTCGCCGGCGCGGAAATCGGCGAGTTCCTCGCAGGCGTTGAACATGAATTGCTGGTGGGTGCGGATTTCCCGCGCCAGTTCGGGCACGCCTTCCACCAGGCGCCCGAAGTCGCCCGGCAGGGGATTCTGCGCCAGCAGCTTGGTGAGGTTCTTGGCCACCTGCTCCAGCCATTCGGCGGTGGAGCGCAGCCGGGTGTAATGGGCGAAATGGCCGATGGCCTTGTCCGGCAGGTGGTGGCCTTCGTCGAACACGTAGAGGGTTTCACGCGGGTCCGGCAGCACGGCGCCGCCGCCCAGGGCCAGGTCGGCCAGGACCATGTCGTGGTTGGTGACGATCACGTCCACCTTGGTCATGCCTTCCCGCGCCTTGTAGAAGGCGCACTGCTGGAAGTTCGGACAATGACGCTTGGTGCACTGACTGTGATCGGTGGTGACCCGCGCCCAGTCCTGGTCCTCGATGGCTTCGGGCCAGGAATCGCGGTCGCCGTCCCAGCGGTTGCCGGCGAGGCGCTCGATCATCTGGTTGAGCAGCTTCTGGCCCTGCTCGTCGACGTCGATCTTGAAGCCTTCATCGGCGAACAACTGGGCGGTCGAGCTCTGCGCCTGGCCTTCCTGCAACAGCATGTCGAGCTTGGAGAGGCACAGGTAGCGGCCACGGCCCTTGGCCAGGGCGAAGCTGAAGTTGAGGCCGCTGTTGCGAATCAGGTCGGGCAGGTCCTTGTGGACGATCTGCTCCTGCAGGGCCACCGTCGCGGTGGCGATCACCAGGCGTTTGCCGGCGGCCTTGGCCGCCGGAATGGTCGCCAGGCTGTAGGCCACGGTCTTGCCGGTACCGGTCCCCGCCTCCACCGCCACCACGGCGGGGTCGCCCTCGCGGTGCCCCTCGTCGTCCACGGGAATGGCGCCCAGGGCCTTGGCCACCTCGGCGATCATCAGGCGCTGGCCATAGCGGGCCTTGAGTTCCTTGGCTTCGAGGAAACGGCTGTAGGCGCCCTGGATCTGGGACTTGAGTTCGGTGCTGAGCATGGGGAATGGCGGGGCCGGAGTGCTGGATAAATTTTCAGTACTTTAACAGGCCGGCTATCATAGCGCGCCTTCTCTTCCCCGCCGAATGGAGTTGACCGGATGACACCTCACGCCGCCCTTTATGCCCTGCACCTGCTGGCCGCCCTGATCTGGGTCGGAGGCATGTTCTTCGCCTGGATGATCCTGCGGCCCGCCGCGGTCACCACCCTGGAGCCCCCGGCACGCCTGCGCCTGTGGCTGGAGGTGTTCCGCCGCTTCTTCCACTGGGTATGGCCGGCGGTGCTGGTGTTGCCCATCACCGGCGTCGGCATGCTGCACATGTCCTACACCAGCATGGAGGCCGCGCCACGTTACGTGCACATGATGATCGGGCTCTATGTAGCGATGCTCGCGCTGTTCGTGCGGGTCAGCGCCCTGCTGCTGCCGCAGCTGCGCGCCGCGGTGACCGCCGAGAACTGGCCGGAAGGAGGCGCGGTGCTGGGTCGCATCCGCCGTGTGGTGGGGTTCAACCTGCTGATCGGGCTGGCGCTGGTGACCATTGTCGCCATTCGCCCGACCTTCTGAGAATCGGCCCATGATCAGCTGCGCGTCGGCCCTGCGGCGTTAAAAGCAGGCTCGGAAAGCCGCTTGCGGCTAACGCGCTTCAGCGCGGCCCGAAGGGCGAGCGGAGCGAGTAATGCTCATTTACAGCTGTAAACTCGCGTGTGAGCCCAGTCCGCTTCCTCGCCTGTTTGATTCGCTGGCGCTCACCCTTCGGGCCCGCCTTTGGCTGTTACTCCCGTTGGTCGTTGCGCCTTGCATGGCTCTAGCTCGCAGGATCATGGGCCGATTCTGAATTCAGGCGCACATCCCTGTGCGCCCTTGGCCAATCAGAAACGCACGACCTTGAAGCTGCCGGGATTGCCGGCAGCCCCGGGCTGGCCGGGTTGCCCGGCGCGACCGGCCTTGGCGCCGTCGGCCTCATAGAGCAGGCAGCCCTTGCTCTCTCCGCCCTCGCCAGCGGCTCCACCTTCGCCCGGCGCACCGCCGGCGCCGCCGTCGAGGCGTACGCGCAACAGGTCCACGGGGAAGGATTCGGGCACTTCCAGGCGCACCTGTCCGCCGGCGCCGCCAGTCTGGCCATCGCCACCTGGCTGACCATCCCAACCGCGACTCGCCTCGCCCCAGAGACAGCCGGCGGAATCGCCATCGGCGCCGGCCAGCCCCGAAAGACCGGGGGCACCGATACCGCCACGTACATCCACGGTCATCTCGCCGACCTTCACATCCACCAGGCGCAGGCTCAGATTGCGGCCGGCGGTGGCCGGCTTGCTGCTGCTACCGGCCGAGCCGGATGCGGTGATATGGCTGCCGATGCCGATTTCGCCATGGGCCACTTCAAGGCGCAGGCCCTGTTCGGCGGGGGCGATGCCCAGGCGCGCTTCGCGCCCCATGCGCAACTCGCCGATGCGCAGTTCGGTGACGCCCGCCGGGATCAGCAGGGTGGCGTAGTCGGCAACCTCGACCTGGTCGAGGCTGAGGCTACCGGTGCGCGGCGGCAGCTTGAGGAAACTATGGGCCTCCACCTTCACCTCGCTCTGGGCGAGGGCCAGGGGAGCGAACAGTGCAGCCAGCAGGCAGAGCTTACGCATGGCCAGCCTCCCGGGCGCCGCGGCGCGGAATGCTCAGCAGGTGGAAAACACCGAAGACCAGCAACTGCAGGCGATCCCACCAGGGATGGACACGCCCGCGAAGCCGCGAATTGAACAGCATGATTTCGAACAGATGGACCAGAACCAGCAGGATTCCGGCGCCGCTCAGCAGCATGTCGAAAGGTTTTGCGAAGGGTGAAAGCAGATTGACGACCACCACCAGCCAAAACAGCAAGGCAACGACCTTGCCCAATCCCATGAACAAACGCATTCGTCCCTCCCCCTCGAAGTTCTCTATGGCCAGCGCCTGTAATCGGCGCTTTTCCACTGTGAACCCAGCATTGTTTTAGTTTTGCGAAACATACGCCGAAGCCCGGCGACGCACCAGTGCATCGCCGGGAAAAGCGTCGATATGCGATCACATCATTGACCTCGGGCAAACCCTCAGCGGTCGACGTGGATCTCCACCCTGCGGTTTTGCGCGCGGCCCGCCTCCGTGGCGTTGTCCGCCACCGGCTGGCGCTCGCCCATACCTTCGGTCGTCAGCTTGTCGGCGGGCACGCCCTGGCTCACCAGGAAGTCCGCCACGCTTCGTGCCCGGCGCTCCGACAACCCCTGGTTGTACTGCTCGGAGCCGACGCTGTCGGTGTGGCCGATCACCTTGACGCCGATCAGCGTGGCACCGCTCAGGCGATTGGCGACGGACGCCAACTGATCCTTCGCGGCATCGGTGAGTTCGGCCGAGGCGAAGGCAAACAGGACATTGCCCAGGTCGCTGAGGACAATCACTTCATCTTCCGCCGCCGGCGGGGTTTCAGCGGGTGCCTGGGGATAAGTCCGCACCGGGCAACCACGACTGTCCACTGGACTGCCGGCCGGCGTGTCGGGGCAGCTGTCGCGGCGGTCGAACACACCGTCGCCATCGGCGTCGCCATCCTGGGCGAAGCAGATCAAGCCGCCGACGATGGCGCCGGTCGCGGCACCGCCAGCCGCCCAGGCGGAACTCTCGATAGCGCCGAGGCCACCACCGATCAGACCACCAATGAGGCTACAGACAGGCCAGATCCCCTGGTTCTGCGCACCGTCGTCACTGGAGGTGGATGCGCAACCCGAGAGGAAACCGCTGACCAGAAGAAGGGAAATCGCAACCCGGGGGAGTTGGTTGCTCATGGGAGGGGCTCCTGTGTCACCGGACACACCGGTAACACAGGAGTAAAGACCCGGGACCCGCGGCACACAAGGCGTGCGCCGCAGGCATTCCGGGGTTAACGGTCGATCTGGATTTCCACGCGACGGTTCATCGCACGGCCATCTTTGGTGGCGTTGTCGGCGATCGGCTGGAGCTCGCCCGCGCCAGTGACGCTAACGATGTTCGCTGCCGGGATACCGCTACGCACCAAGTAGTCGGCCACCGCTTGAGCACGGCGTTCGGACAGCCCCTGGTTGTATTCTTCGGTGCCAACGCTGTCGGTGTGACCAGTGATGCTCAGCTTGGCGTTCGGAGCTTCGTTCTTCAGTCGGCTGGCAACAGTGTCCAGGTTCGCTTGGCTGGCCTCATTGAGTTTCGAGGAGTCGAAGGCGAACAGCAGGTCGCGAACCACGATGGTTTCGTGCTCGACGACTACCACTTCCTCAACCACCTCTTCTTTGATCGGGCAACCATCAGCGTCAACCGGTGTGCCACGCGGTGTGCCAGGGCACTTGTCGCGGCTATCAGGTACGCCATCGCCGTCTTCGTCGCCATCGCCATGCACCCAGCAATAGGCAGCCGCCGTACCGGCACCAATCAGCGCGCCCCAACCGGCGTAAGTGCTGCTTTCAATCGCACCCAGCCCCGCACCTACCACACCCCCTACTGCAGCGCACTTGGGCCAGTCGGTCTTCTGAAGGCCGGAGCAACCGGCCAGCAAGCTGGACACCAATAGAACAAGGGGTAAAGCTATCCGTGTAATGCTCATAAGCGAGTCTCCTCTTAGAATCGGCCCATACCGACAACTAGGGAGTAAAGACGCCCACTTCGGAAACCGCCAGCACTAGGCCATGACTTGCCTTCAGGCTAGTCTTGACCTACCTGTTCGAGGACTTTCGATGACTGACAGCTTCTCTTCCCGCACTCCCCAGCAAGCCCTTGCGGCCCTGCTCGAACGCTGCGCTCCGCAGCGTCTGTTGCTGGTGGGCAACAGCCCGCTCCCGGCGCTCGAAGCCTTCGCCGCCGCCCACCCCGACTGCCAGGTGGTGCAGGTTCCCGCCGGCCCGCTGCCGGCCGAACAGGCCGCGTGCCGCTTCGACCTGGCGCTGCTGGCCGACTGCCTGGAACACCTGCCCAAGCGTTCCGGCCTGGAATTGCTCGGCGGCATCCGCAACCTCAATGCCAGCCGCGTGGCGGTGCTCGCGGACCTCAGTGCCTGCGGCTGGCAGGACACCGACTTCTTCTCCCTGGCGCTCCAGGCCAGCGAGCGCTTCCAACGCGAAGCTCAGACTGTGACGCTGTTCACCTATGACCTGCGCGAGTACAAGCAGGTCCCCGACTGGCTGAACGCGAAGTTCTGGGCCAACCCGCAAAACTTCGGCAAGTACTGGTGGTAAACATGAGCACCGCGATCTGTCCCTGCGGTAGCGGCAACCTCCTCGAGGTCTGCTGTGGCCGCCATCACGCCGGCCACCCCGCCGCCAGCGCCGAAGCGCTGATGCGCTCGCGCTACAGCGCCTATGTGCTGGGCCTGGTGGACTACCTGGTGGAAACTACCCTGCCCGCCCAACGCGGGGGCCTGGATGTAGAGGCGATCCGCGCCTGGAGCTTGTCCAGCACCTGGCTCGGTCTCGAAGTGGAAGCCCACGAACTGCTGGGCGGCCAGCCCGAGCACGCCTTCGTCACCTTCACCGCGCGCTGGCACGACGAGGGCGGCGAACACAGCCACCGCGAGCGTTCGGCCTTCGTCCAGGCGGACGGCCGCTGGTACTTCCTGGACCCCACGGTGCAGGTCACGGCCGGGCGCAACGACCCTTGCCCCTGTGGCAGCCGGCAGAAATACAAGAAGTGCTGTTCGAGCTACTTCTGATGCAAGAACCAGAAGGCCCGCATATCGCGGGCCTTCTGCTTTCTATCTGGCTGCTGTCTATTTGCGCTCTTCCAGGCGCAGGTGCGAGGTATCCGGCGGCGGTTCCACGGCGGACGACTTCGCCTGCCCCATGTCGCTGCCCACCGGCGCCAGGCTGAGGCTGGAAAGGTCGAAGCGCGGCGCCGGCGCCTGCGGCTTGCTGTCCTGCAGGTCGGCGCCGACCGGGGCGATACCGAAGTCCGGCGCGTCCACCCCGACGAAGGCGGCCATGTATTCGTCCCGCGGCACCACTTTCAGGCGATTGCGCACACCGGCCTGCGTCTCGGCGGCGGCCGGCGCGGACTGGACCTCGGGTTCCGGTTCCGGCGGCGGAGCCAGCTCCACTTCCTCGATCACCGGCTCCATGGACAGCACCTCGACCAGTGCGCCGGCACGCTCCAGGGTAACGCGATATTTCTCCGCGGTTGCCTCATCCAGGTTGTTCTTGAGGATCACGCGCCGGCCTGAGAAAAGCATGGCCACGCGCGTGGCGTCGGCCTGGAACAGCTTGGCCATGTTCGCCTGCACCAGCTCCAGCTGCGCCCCGGCTACCAGCTTCCCGGAGAAGGCGATCTCGTAACGACCCATTGGTCATACTCCTGTCCGATTTGCCCTGCAGTATGGCGCAGCTTTTTTTCCCCCTACAACCGCTTGCGGCCAAGCAGTTGCTTGTTACACTGGAGCGTCACTTGGAGTATTGCAATGTTTTCCCAGGCGCAAATGATAAGAATTCTCAGCCTACTGTTTGTCTTCGCCCTCCCATTTTCGGGCCTCAGCGGATGTTCCACCTGGTTCACCGGCAGCTTCCAGGAACCCGAAATTCGCCTGCTCAAGGTGGACGTGGTTCGCGCCAAGCTGCTGGAGCAGCAGTTCGTCCTGCGTTTTCGCATCGACAACCCCAACGATGTGAGCCTGCCCGTGCGCGGACTGAACTACACCGTGCACCTCAATGACGTGAAGCTGGCCGCCGGCGAATCCAGCACCTGGTTCACCGTGCCCGCCCATGGCAGCCATACCTTCGAGGTACCGGTGCGGACCAACCTGTGGCGGCACATGAAGTACATCGTCAAACTCCTGGAAAAGCCCGACGAGCCCATCAAGTACCGGCTCCAGGGCGAGGTGAAGACGGGATTCATGTTCGGCAAGAGCGTGCACCTGAGCCGCAATGGCGAGATAATCCCCGGCAGTTACATTCCGGAGTAGTACTTTCATGAGCCAAGAACCCCACGTCCATGGTCCGAACTGCAATCACGACCATGACCACGACCACGATCACCCCGGCCACGTGCATGGCCCGCACTGCAATCACGGCCACCAGGAGCCGGTGCGCAATCCGCTGAAGGAAGTGGGTCGCAACGATCCCTGCCCGTGCGGCAGCCAGAAGAAGTTCAAGAAGTGCCACGGCGCCTGACGCCGATGCACGCTCCCAGGCCCGCCTAGTGCGGGCCTGTTCGTTTCCGCGCGCTGGAAAATCCCCTGGAGCCCCACCGATGATCGACCTGTACTACTGGACCACCCCCAACGGCCACAAGGTCAGCCTGTTCCTCGAAGAAGCCGGCCTGCCCTACCGCATCCACCCGATCAACATCGGCAAGGACGAGCAGTTCCAGCCGCACTTCCTGAAGATTTCGCCGAACAACCGCATCCCCGCCATAGTCGACCAGCAGCCCGCCGACGGCGGCGAGCCGCTGTCGCTGTTCGAATCCGGCGCCATCCTCTTGTACCTGGCGGAAAAGACCGGCCGCTTCATCCCGCAGGACCTGCGTGGCCGCCAGGAGTGCCTGCAATGGTTGTTCTGGCAGATGGGCGGCCTCGGCCCGATGGCTGGGCAGAACCACCACTTCAACCGCTTCGCCCCGGAAAAGCTGCCCTACGCCATCCAGCGCTACATGAAGGAAACCGCGCGACTGTACGGCGTCCTGGACAAGCGCCTGGCCGACCGCACCTTTGTCGCCGGCGCCGAGTACAGCATCGCCGACATGGCCATCTACCCCTGGATCGACCGCCACGCCTGGCAGGAACAGGACCTGGAGGATTTCCCCAACCTCAAGCGCTGGTACCTGGGCATCCAGGCGCGCCCGGCCACGGTCCGCGCTTACGCTCTGGTGGAGCAGGTGAACCCGGCCGCCGTGAAAAAGTAACCCGGACGGCGCTTGCGCGGCGCAAGGCGGCTCACTAACGTAGCGCGTTTTATTCAATGCCCTCGCGAGGAGAGCCCCTTCCATGGCTTCGCCAGCCTTCAAGCGCTTCCTTCCCCGGTTCTGCGTTGCCGCCGCCGCTGGCGCCATGATCGGCCTCAGTGGCTGCCAGTCCTGGCTGGACAGCCGCTACGCCGGCAGCCTGCCGCCCACCTCCGGCTTCCAGCCGGTCAAGGGCCTGGCCCAGAGCGTGTCGATCCGCCGCAACCCGCTGGGCATGCCGCTGATCGAAACCACCACCTTCCACGACGCCCTGTTCACCCTCGGTTACGTGCATGCCTCCGACCGCCTCAGCCAGATGGTCGGCATGCGCCTGATGGCCGAAGGTCGCCTGGCCGAAATGGCGGGGCCCGGTGTACTGGAGATCGACCGCTTCATGCGCGCGGTGAACCTGCGCAAAAGTGCCGACATCCTTTACAAGAACGCCTCGCCGCGCCTGAAGGAGTTCTTCGCGGTCTACGCCCGTGGCGTCAACGCCTACCTGTACCGCTACCGCGACAACCTGCCGATGGACCTGGCCGAGTCCGGCTACCGCCCGGGCTACTGGAAGCCGGAAGACTCGGCGCTGATCTTCGCCCTGCTGAACTTCGGCCTGTCGGTGAACCTGCAGGAAGAGATCGCCTCCCTGGTCATCGCACAGAAGGTCGGTGCCGACAAGCTGGCCTGGCTGACCCCCATCTACCCCGACGAGCCGCTGCCCGTCGAGGAAGCCGAGAAGCTCAAGGGCCTGCAACTGGGCGGGCAGATCCCGGGGCTGGCCGCGCTCAACGACGCCGCCGGACAGATCGCCGAGCTGAACATGCTCGGCGTGGCCGCCTCGAACAACTGGGCCATCGCCCCGCAGAACACCCGCAATGGCCGCAGCATCCTGGCCAACGACACCCACCTGCCCATCGCCATGCCCTCGGTGTGGAACTTCGTGCAGATCCGTTCGCCGAAATTCCAGGCCGCCGGCGTCTCCATCGCCGGTGTGCCGGCCGTGGTCGCCGGCTACAACGGCAAACTGGCCTGGGGCATGACCATGGTCATGGGCGACAACCAGGACCTGTTCCTGGAGAAGGTCCGCCGCGAAGGCAACCGCCTCCTCTACCAGGCCGACGGCAAATGGCTGCCGGCCAGCGAACGCATGGAGACCTTTTTCATCAAGGGCGAACGCCCGGTGCGCGAGGTGATCTTTGAGACCCGCCACGGCCCGCTGCTGAACTCGGTCCTCGGCCAACGCAAGCACCCGCTGCAGCCCCTGGAGATCAAGAGCGGCTACGGCATCGCCCTGCAGACCAGCCAGTTCGAGAACGACCAGTCCCTGGACGCCTTCTTCGCCCTGTCCCGCGCGCAATCGGTGGAACAGGCCCACGAAGCCACCCGTTCTATCCGCGCCATGGGCCTGAACATCCTCTACGCCGACGCCAAGAACATCGCCTGGCAGGTCACCGGCCGCTACCCCAATCGCCGCGAAGGTCGTGGCCTGCTGCCCTCCCCCGGCTGGGACGGCCGCTACGATTGGGACGGCTTCGCCGACCCCATGCTCCATCCGTACGACCAGAACCCGGCCCAAGGCTGGCTGGGCACTGCCAACCAGCGCACCGTGCAGGGCGGCTACGGCGTGCAGCTCTCCAACTCCTGGTATTACCCGGAGCGCGCCGAGCGCATCGCCGAACTGGCTGGCAGCGGCAAGCACGACTGGCAGAGCATGATCGCCATGCAGTACGACCAGACCAGCCCCTTCCCCGCCAAGCTCAAGGCCATGTTCCAGGACCCGGGCATGGCCCAGCCGCTGAAGCAGGCCATCGACGCCCTGCCGCCGGCCGAGCGACCCCTGGCCCGGGAAGGCCTCGACCGCCTGCTGGCCTTCGACGGCCGCCTCAGCCCGACCTCGGCAGACGCCGCCTACTACGGCGCCTTCCTCCACGAAAGCGCGCGGCAGATCTTCCTCGATGAACTGGGCCCGGAAACCAGCCCGGCCTGGCGCGCCCTGGTGCAGAACGCCGACCTCTCCTACTCGGCCCAGGCCGACCACCTGCTCGGCCGCGTCGACAGCCCCTTCTGGGACGACGTCAACACGGCGCAGAAGGAAGACAAGCCGGCCATCCTCGCCCGCAGTCTGGCCGCCGCCACCCGCTTCGCGGAAAGCCGCCTGGGCGCCGACCGCAAGGCCTGGCAATGGGGCAAGCTGCACACCTATAGCTGGATCAGCGAAAGCACCCAGGTGGCGCCCTTCATGACCGCCAGCCAGCGCGCCGGCATCAACGCGCTGAAGGGTTACCTGGACCGCGGCCCCTACCCGGCCGGTGGCGACCACAGCACCCTCAACGTCGCCGCCTACCATTGGGCGCAGGACTTCGACACCTGGCTGATCCCGGCCATGCGCATCATCGTCGACTTCGGCCAGCCCGAACCCATGATCGGCATGAACAGCACCGGCCAGTCGGGCAACCCGGCCAGCCCGCACTACGCCGACGGCATCGATGCCTGGCTCAAGGCGCGCTACATGAAGTTCCCCTTCCAGCCGCAGAACCTCGATGCCGTCTATGGCACCAAGCGCCTGATGCTGACACCGCAAAAATGATCGGCGGGCGGCGGAACTTCCCGCAGCCCACCCACTCTGATCCAGTGGACTTACTCCATAGATCACATTTCAAGGCGCCCCCGGGCGCCTTTTCTTTTGCCTGCTCGCCGGCAGTGAGCCGCCTTTCCTGTGGGGGCGAATTCATTCGCCAAGGGATGCACAGCATCCCCCTTCGGTGCTTCCGGCCGGAACTGCGTTCCGGTTGGCGAATGAATTCGCCCCTACACGGTTTATCCCCCATCCCGCTGGCTTGCGCACAGCCCGCCCTTGTCGCATCCTGCGCCCTTTCCTCGCCAGCTGCCCGGAGCCCCGAGAACCGACCATGGCTGACAGTGCCTTTTCCGGCCGCATCGTGCAGAACCTGCTGGACACCGATTTCTACAAGCTGACCATGATGCAGGCGGTGCTGCACAACTACCCCAACGCCGAAGTCGAGTGGGAGTTCCGCTGCCGCAACAATGAAGACCTGACGCCCTACCTCGCGGAAATCCGCTACCAGATCGAGCAACTGGCCGACATCTCCATCACCTCCGACCAGCTCAACTTCCTCGAGCGCATCCCCTTCATCAAACCGGACTTCACCCGGTTCCTCAGCCTGTTCCGCTTCAACCTGCGCTACCTGCAAGTGGGCATCGAAGACGGCCAGCTATGCGTGCGCCTGCGCGGCCCCTGGCTGCATGTGATCCTCTTCGAGATCCCGCTGCTGGCGATCATCAGCGAGGTCCGCAACCGCTACCGCTATCGCGACGTGCAATTGGTCCAGGCCCGCGAGCAGCTCTACCGCAAGCTCGACTGGCTGCGCGCCAACGCCAGCGACGAGGAACTGGCGGGCTTCCAGCTGGCCGACTTCGGCACCCGCCGGCGCTTTTCCTACCGGGTCCAGGAAGACGTGGTGCATATCCTCAAGCGCGACTTCCCCGGCCGCTTCGTCGGCACCAGCAACGTGCAACTGGCCCGCGAGTACGACCTCAAGCCCATCGGCACCATGGCCCACGAGTGGCTGATGGCCCACCAGCAGCTCGGCCCCAGGCTGATCGACAGCCAGATCGCCGCCCTCGACTGCTGGGTACGGGAATACCGCGGCCTGCTGGGCATCGCCCTGACCGACTGCATCAACATGCAGGCCTTCCTCAGCGACTTCGACCTGTACTTCGCCAAGCTCTTCGACGGACTGCGCCACGACTCCGGCGACCCGCTGCAATGGGCGGAAAAAGCCATCCGCCATTACGAGAAGCTGGGCATAGACCCGCTGACCAAGACCCTCGTATTCTCCGACGGCCTCGACCTGCCCCGGGCCCTGGCGCTCTACCGCGCGTTGCACGGGCGCATCCACGTCAGCTTCGGCATAGGCACCAACCTGACCTGCGACATCCCCGGCGTCGAGCCGATGAACATCGTGATCAAGATGACCGCCTGCAACGGCCAGCCGGTGGCGAAGATTTCCGATGAGCAGGGCAAGACCCAATGCCGCGACGAAAACTTCGTCGCCTACCTGAAACACGTTTTCCGCGTCAGCGACCCCCAGTAAGGACCCGCACATGAGCAGCAACCGCCAGCAAGAAATCGCCAAAGCCCTGGACGTTGTCCCGCCCTTCGCCGACGAAGCCGCCCTGGTGGCCGAAGTCGAGCGCCGCAAGGCCTTCATCAAGAACTGCCTGCGCACCTCCGGCCTCAAGGTCCTGGTCCTGGGTATCAGCGGCGGCGTCGACTCCACCACCGCCGGCCGCCTGGCCCAGCTCAGCGTCGAGGAGCTGCGCAGCGAAACCGGCGACGCCGGCTACCGCTTCATCGCCGTGCGCCTGCCCTACAACGTCCAGCACGACGAACAGGACGCCCAGGTGGCGATGAACTTCATCCGCGCCGATGAAGAAGAGACGGTGAACATCGCCGACAGCGTGCTCGGCCTCGCCGAGCAGGTCAGCCACCTGAACCACCTGGCCGACGCCCGCCGCGACTTCGTCACCGGCAACATCAAGGCGCGCATCCGCATGGTCGCCCAGTTCGCCATCGCCAACGCCAACAACGGCCTGGTGATCGGCACCGACCACGCCGCCGAGGCGGTGATGGGCTTCTTCACCAAGTTCGGCGACGGCGCCTGCGACCTGGCCCCGCTCTCCGGCCTGGTGAAGAACCAGGTGCGCAGCATCGCCCGCTACCTGGGCGCCCCGGAAAGCGCCGTGCACAAGGTGCCCACCGCCGACCTGGAAGAACTGCGCCCCGGCAAACCCGACGAGGAGGCTCACGGCGTGAGCTATGTCGAGATCGACGCCTTCCTCCATGGTCAGCAGGTCAGCCAGCACGCCTATGACGTGATCGTGCGCACCTACGACAACACCCAGCACAAGCGCATCCTGCCGCTGGTGCCGTAACGGCAGGAATCGACCCCACCTAGGGTGGATGGCGCTTTTCCATCCACCAGCGGCGCTATGCCGGACCTCGAATGGTGGACCGGTGAAGCGCGGTATCTACGGTGACTGTGTGCAGAATCCCCCCACGGGCACAAAAAAGCCGGGCAATCGCCCGGCTTTTTTTCTTGCCTGATAGGCCTCAGGCCTTCGGCAGGGTAACGCCGGTCTGGCCCTGGTACTTGCCGCCGCGATCCCGGTAGGACACTTCGCAAGCCTCGTCCGACTGGAGGAACAGCATCTGCGCCACGCCTTCGTGGGCGTAGATCTTCGCCGGCAGGTTGGTGGTGTTGGAGAACTCCAGGGTCACGTGGCCTTCCCACTCGGGTTCCAGCGGGGTCACGTTGACGATGATGCCGCAACGGGCATAGGTGCTCTTGCCCAGGCAGATGGTCAGTACGTCGCGAGGAATGCGGAAGTATTCCACGGTGCGGGCCAGGGCGAAGGAGTTCGGCGGGATGATGCACACGTCGCTGTTGATGTCGACGAAGCTCTTCTCATCGAAGTTCTTCGGATCCACCACCGCCGAGTGGATATTGGTGAACACCTTGAACTCGGCCGCGCAACGCACGTCGTAGCCGTAGCTGGAAACCCCGTAGGAAATCACCCGGCTGTCGTCCGCGCCGCGCACCTGGCGCTCGACGAAGGGTTCGATCATGCCGTGTTCCTGCGCCATGCGGCGAATCCACTTGTCCGATTTGATGCTCATGGCGGGCGTCCTGTAGGGGGTTGAAAATTGACCGCGAATCTTACAGTCCGGCGGGAGCCTCGGCAAAGGCCCCCGCCGGATGGCCGCGCTGTCAGTCGTCGCTGATGGTGATGTTCGGCATGGCGGTGGCGGCCTGGTCGGACTGTGCGATACGCGCCCCGACGCAGCGCGCCATCTGCTGGTAGATCATGGCGATCTGGCTTTCCGGGTCGGCGATGGTGGTCGGCTTGCCGCCGTCGGACTGCATGCGGATGGCCATGGACAGCGGCAGGGAGGCCAGCAGATCGACGCCGTACTGCGCCGCCAGCTTCTCGCCACCGCCTTCGCCGAACAGGTGCTCGGCATGGCCGCAGTTGGAGCAGATGTGCACGGCCATGTTCTCCACCACGCCCAGCACGGGGATGTTCACCTTGCGGAACATCTCCACGCCTTTCTTGGCGTCCAGCAGGGCGAGGTCCTGCGGGGTGGTGACGATCACGCTGCCGGCCACCGGCACCTTCTGTGCCAGGGTCAGCTGGATGTCGCCGGTGCCCGGCGGCATGTCCACCACCAGGTAGTCCAGGTCGTTCCAGGCGGTCTGGGTGATCAGCTGGATCAGCGCGCCGGACACCATCGGGCCGCGCCAGACCACCGGAGTGTTCTCGTCGGTGAGGAAGGCCATGGACATCACCTCGACGCCATGGGCCTCGATCGGCACGAAGAACTTCTGGTCGCGCACCTTGGGCCGGGTGCCCTCGGGGATACCGAACATGATGCCCTGGCTGGGACCATAGATATCGGCATCGAGGATGCCCACGCGGGCCCCCTCTCGGGCCAGGGCCAGGGCCAGGTTGGCGGCGGTGGTGGACTTGCCCACACCGCCCTTGCCGGAGGCCACGGCGATCACGTTCTTCACGTTGGTGAGGGCTGGAACCTGGTCCTGGGCCTTGTGCGCCGCGATCACGCAATCCACCTGCACCTCGGCGCTGTCCACGCCATCGAGGTTCTCCAGGGCCATCTTCAGCATCTGTGCCCAGCCGGACTTGAACAGGCCGGCCGCATAACCCAATTCCAGGCGCACGCGGACCTTGCCGCCCTGGATATCGACCTCGCGCAGGCAGCCGGCGCTGACCGGGTCCTGATCGAGATGGGGATCGGTGAACTGGCGCAGGGTGGCTTCGACCTGGGCGCGGGAAAGAGTGCTCATCGCATAACTCCGGAAAGACCGAGCAGAATAGGCGGCTATCCTAACCGACCGCCCAGCCGCTGGGTCCTTCGGGCGTGAAAAAATCGCGCCGGGCCTATATAGTTGCCGACTTCCTTTTGTTTCGTATCCGGTAGCCGAGCACCATGACCGAGCCCCGCAAGATTCTTGTGACAAGCGCCCTCCCCTATGCCAACGGGTCCATCCACCTCGGGCATATGGTCGAGTACATCCAGACGGATATCTGGGTGCGCTTCCAGAAGATGCGTGGCAACCAGGCCATCTACGTCTGCGCCGACGACGCCCACGGCTCGGCCATCATGCTGCGCGCCGAGAAGGAAGGCATCACCTCCGAGCAGTTGATCGACAACGTCCGTGCCGAGCACACCACCGACTTCGCCGACTTCCTGGTGGACTTCGACAACTACCACTCGACCCACTCGGAAGAGAACCGCGCGCTCTCCAGCAGCATCTACACCAAGCTGCGCGACGCCGGCCACATCGCCACCCGCCCGGTGACCCAGTACTTCGACCCGGACAAGCAGATGTTCCTGGCCGACCGATTCATCAAGGGCACCTGCCCGAAGTGCGCGGCCGAAGACCAGTACGGCGACAACTGCGAATCCTGCGGCGCCACCTACTCGCCCACCGAGCTGAAGAACCCCAAGTCGGCCATCTCCGGCGCCACCCCGGTGCTCAAGGAGTCGCTGCACTACTTCTTCAAGCTGCCGAACTTCGAGGCCATGCTCAAGGAGTGGACCCGCAGCGGCGCCCTCCAGGAATCGGTGGCCAACAAGATCGCCGAATGGCTGGATGCAGGCCTGCAGGAGTGGGACATCAGCCGTGACGCGCCCTACTTCGGCTTCGAGATCCCGGACGCCCCCGGCAAGTACTTCTACGTCTGGCTGGACGCCCCCATCGGCTACATGGCCAGCTTCAAGAACCTCTGCGCGCGCCGTCCGGAGCTGGACTTCGACGCCTTCTGGAACAAGGACTCCAAGGCCGAGCTGTACCACTTCATCGGCAAGGACATCGTCAACTTCCACGCCCTGTTCTGGCCCGCCATGCTCGAAGGCGCCGGCTACCGCAAGCCCACCGCACTGAACGTGCACGGCTACCTGACGGTGAACGGGCAGAAGATGTCCAAGTCCCGCGGCACCTTCATCAAGGCGCGCACCTACCTGGACCACCTGCAGCCGGAATACCTGCGCTACTACTACGCGTCCAAGCTGAGCCGCAGCGTCGACGACCTCGACCTGAACCTCGAGGACTTCGTGCAGAAGGTCAACTCCGACCTGGTGGGCAAGGTGGTCAACATCGCCAGCCGCTGCGCCGGTTTCATCCACAAGGGCAACGCCGGCAAGCTGGTGGCGGCCAATGCGGCGCCGGAATTGTTCGCCGAGTTCGCCGCCGCCGCGCCGAGCATCACCGACGCCTACGAGAATCGTGACTTCGCCCGCGCCATGCGCGAGATCATGGCCCTGGCCGACCGCGCCAACGCCTGGATCGCCGACAAGGCGCCCTGGGCCCTGGCCAAGCAGGAAGGCAAGCAGGACGAGGTCCAGGCCGTGTGCGCCGCCGGCGTCAACCTGTTCCGCCAGCTGGTGATCTTCCTCAAGCCGGTGCTGCCGCAGCTGGCCGCCGCCGCCGAAGCCTTCCTCAACGTCGCCCCGCTGACCTGGGACGACCACAAGGTGCTGCTGGCCGACCATCAGTTGAACCCCTTCAACCCGCTGATGACCCGCATCGAGCCGGCGAAGATCGAAGCCATGGTCGCCGCCTCCAAGGAAGACCTGGCCGCCGCCAACGCGCCCAAGGGCAACGGCGAGCTGGAAAAGGACCCGCTGGCCGCCGAGATCGCCTTCGACGCCTTCGCCGCCGTCGACCTGCGCATCGCGCTGATCGAGAAGTGCGAGTTCGTCGAAGGTGCCGACAAGCTGCTGCGCCTGACCCTGGATATCGGCGATGCCAAGCGCAACGTGTTCTCCGGCATCAAGAGCGCCTACCCGGACCCGGCACAGCTGGAAGGCCGCCTGACCCTGTACGTGGCCAACCTGGCCGCGCGCAAGATGAAGTTCGGCGTCTCCGAAGGCATGGTCCTGGCCGCCGGCCCCGGCGGCGAGGAAATCTACCTGCTGAGCCCCGACAGCGGCGCCAAGCCGGGCCAGCGCGTCAAGTAAGGCCCCTCGGCTGCAACACAACGCCCGCCTCGTGCGGGCGTTGTGCTTTCATGCCTCCCCTCTCCCTCAAGGGAGAGGGGCCGGGGGAGAGGGTCGTGCCATACCGCAGGGTGCCCGCAACCTCCCTGAGCTAGCCTTAACCCAGGCGCGGCCGCGCCCCTGTACCACTCCGGCTGCATCCCGGATAATACGCGGCCCTTTTTCCAGACCGGCGACGCTCAAGTCCCTATGACCGATTTCCTCTTCGCCCTGCTCGGCGCGGCCCTGGTCAACAACCTGGTTCTCGGCCTGCCGTTCGGCGCCGATAGCCTGCGCCAGCCACGCAGCCGCGCCCTGGCGCTTGCCGGCGGCGCGGTGATCGCCCTGGCCACGCCCCTGGCCTGGCTGCTGGAGCACCTGCTGCTGGCGCCGCTGGAGCTGGGCGCCGTGCGCCTGTTCATCTTCCTGCCGTTGCTGGCACCGCTGGCCTGGCTCAGCCTGCGCCTGCTCGCCCGCCTGCGCCCGGCCCTGGCCCGGGACGGCCTCTGGCCATTGCTGGTGGTCAATGGCGCGGCGCTGGGCGCCATGCTGCTGGGCGCCGCCGGCAGCTTCCCGGTCGCCCTCGGCATGGGCCTGGGTGGCGGCCTGGGTTTCTGGCTGGTGCTGAGCCTGTTCGACGACCTGCTGCGGCAAGTGGATGAATCCCTGGTGCCAGCCGCCTTCCGTGGCGCGCCCCTGCTGCTGGTCTGCGCCGGGCTGATGGGCCTGGCGCTGCTCGGCTTCAACGGCATGGGGGCGCAATGAGCCAGGCCAACCTGATCCAGCGCATCGACGCCCTGCTGCCGCAGACCCAGTGCGGCAAGTGCGGCCATCCCGGCTGCAAGCCCTACGCCGAGGGCATGGCCCGGGGCGAGGCGATCAACAAGTGCCCACCCGGCGGTACGGCCACCATCATCGCCCTGGCCGACCTGCTGCAGGTCCAGCCCCTGCCGCTGGACGCTCCCAACGGCGCGGTGCCGCCACAGATCGCCTTCATCCGCGAGGCCGAATGCATCGGCTGCACCAAGTGCATCCAGGCCTGCCCGGTGGACGCCATAGTCGGCGCCGCCAAGCAGATGCACAGCGTCATCAGCGACGAGTGCACCGGCTGTGAACTCTGCGTGGCGCCCTGCCCCGTGGACTGCATCGACATCCTGCCACTGGCGGAACCGGCCGCCAGCGCCCAACGCCAGCGCGCCGACCAGTTCCGCCAGCGCTTCGAGTTCCGCAACGCGCGCCTCGCCCGTGACGACGCCCGACGCCGTGCCGATCGCGAAGCCCGTGCCGCTCGCGCCGCCGAAGCCGCCCAGGCCGAGACCAGCAGCGCCGCGCCGCTGGACGCGGTACAGGCCGCCATCGAACGGGTGAAAGCGCAGAAAGCCGCGCTCCCCAGCCTGAACGACCAGCAGAAGCGTCTGAAGATCGAGGCCGCCATGGCCCAGGTGGCGCTGAAGAAGGCCGAGGACCGGCTGGAGGTCTATGGCACCTCCGACCTGCAATCCCTGGTGGCCGAACTGCGCCAGGCCAATGACAAGGCCCAGGCCGCGCTCACGGCAGCGCTGGCGGTGCCGGCCCCGCAGGTGGACGAAGCCGCCCTCAAGCAGGCGAAGGTCGCCGCCGCCATGAGCCGTACCCAGCTGAGCCGTACCGAGAAGGCCTTCGGCGACGCCCCCACTGCCGATCAGCAGGCCCAGCTTGCCGAGCTGCGCGCCGCGGTGGAGCGTGCCCAGCAACATCTGGACAGCCTCCAGGGCATACCGGTCGCCGCGCCAGCCAGCGCGGGCGAGGCCAATCTCAAGCGCGCGAAGATCGCCCTGGCCAGCCGTCGCGCCGAGCTCAAGAGCGCGGAACAGAAAGGCGCCAGCGAAGCCGAACTGGCGCCACTGCGCAAGGCCCTGGCCGCCGCCGAAACCGCCTTGCACGCCGCCGAGGATGCTTCCGGCAAGCAGCCGCCGAACCTGCAACGCGTCGACAAGCGCCCGATCGACCCGGCCCTGCGCGCCATCAAGACCGAACTGGCCTACGCCCGCGCCGACCTCGGCAAGCTGGAGCGCCAGTCCGCCGCCGACCCTGCCGCCCTGGCCAACGCCCGTGAGCGCCTGGCCAAGGCGGAACGGGCCCTCGCCGAACAGTCGCCGTCGTCATGACCACCCGCCCGGCCTTCGACCCGCGCCCCAGCATGCAGCTGGTGCTGGTCGCCTGCCTGCCGGGCCTGCTTGCGCTGTTCTGGCAATACGGCTGGGGCAGCCTGTTGCAACTCCTGGTGGCGATACCGGTCGCCCTCGCCTGCGAAGCGCTGGTGTGCCGCCTGCGTCGGCAGCCGGCCATGGCCGAAGCGGCGCTGTTCAACCAGCCCGTGCTGGGCGAAGGCAGCGCCCTGGTCAGCGCCACCCTGCTGGCCCTGGCCTTGCCCCCCTACTCGCCCTGGTGGCTCACCGCTGGCGCCTGCGCCTTCGCCCTGTTGTTCGGCAAGGCGTTGTTCGGCGGCTTCGGCCAGAACCCCTTCAACCCCGCCATGCTCGGCTACGCCGTGGTGCTGGTGGCCTTCCCCGCCCTGCTCAACCAGTGGCCCAGCCCCGGCCAGCACCCCGGCCTTGGCGAATCGCTGCAACAGGTGCTGGGCCTGGGCGCTGGCCTCCCCGATGGCTGGAGCCAGGCCACCGCGCTGGACAGCCTCAAGCACAACAATCGCCTGACCATCGACGAACTCTTCGCCGGCCACACGGCCTTTGGCGGCTTCGGCGGACGCGGCGCCGAATGGATCAACCTGGCCTTCCTCCTGGGTGGCCTGTTCCTGCTGCAGCGCAAGGTGATCCGCTGGCACGCGCCGGTAGGCCTGCTGGCCGGCCTTTTCGTCGCAAGCCTGCTGTGCTGGAACGGTAGCGGCTCGGATTCCAACGGCTCGCCGCTGTTCCACCTGTTCAGCGGCGCCACCATGCTCGGCGCCTTCTTCATCGCCACCGAGCCGGTCTCCGGCGCCGGCAGTGACCGCGCGCGCCTGCTGTTCGGCGTAGGCACCGGGGTGCTGGTCTACGTGATCCGCGCCTGGGGCGGTTATGCCGACGGCATGGCCTTCGCCATCCTTCTGATGAACCTGCTGGTGCCCACCCTCGACCGCCTCGCCGAGCGCGGCCGGGAGGTGCGGCCATGAAGGGCCGCGACCTGGGGATACTCGCCGCGCTGGCGGTCCTCGGCCTGGTGCTGCTGATCGCCGTCGGCCAGCTGCTCGGCGAGCGCATCGAAACCGGGCGTCAGGCCGCCGCCGAGCGCGCCCTGCTCGACCTGTTGCCCCCCGGCAGCTACGACAACCATCCGCTCGCCCAACCCATCGCCCTGCCCGCCAGCGAATTGCTCGGCAATCCGGCTCTCACCCAGGCCTGGCTGGCCAGCCGCCAGGGGCTCCCGGTGGCCGTGCTGCTGCCCGCCACGGCCAAGGGTTACGAAGGACCGATACACCTGCTGCTGGCCATTCGCCCGGACGGCCGCCTGCTCGCCACCAAAGTGCTCGGCCACCGGGAAACCGCCGGGATCGGCGACCGCATCGAGCCGGCCCGCAGCGCCTGGTTGCGGCAGACATTCAGCGATGCCGCCCTGGCCAGCCACCCGGAGGCGGAATGGCGGGTAAAGGCCGACAAGGGCCAGTTCGACCAGATCGCCGGCGCCACCATCACCTCCCGCGCCGTGGTCAGCGCTATCCAGCACGCCCTGCAGTACTTCGACGGCCATCGGCAACTGCTGCTCGGGGAGACATCGCCATGAAAGCCGACCACCTCGGCCTGCTGGGCCTGGCCCTGCTGCTGGGCGCCACCGACCTGCTGGTCAAGGGCCTGGGGTTGGCGCTGCTCGGCTTGCCCGTGCTGACGCTGTTCGGTCTCGCCCTGCCGCTGTTCGACCGACACCTGACGGGAAACGCCCACTGGCTGGGCGCGACGCTGCTGTCCGCCCTGCTGGTGAGCCTGGCCAGCCTGCTGTTGCAGGCCGGCGCCTTCGACCTGCACCAGGCACTGGGACCTTACCCCTACCTGCTGGTGGTGCCCTGCGTGCACCTTGCCTTGCGGGAGCGTCCCGACGCCCTGGAAGGCCTGCGCGCGGGGCTGGCCTTCGCCCTGCTCGCCCTGCTGCTGGGCGCGCTGCGCGAAGCCCTGGGCCACGCCAGCCTGTTCGCCCACGCCGACTGGCTGCTGGGACCGACGGCCCTGGGCTGGCAGCTGCAATTGGGCGCCAACGGCATTCCGCTGTTCGCCCTGGCACCCGGAGCCTTTATCCTGCTCGGCACGCTTCTGGCGCTGTGGCGCCACCTGACCAACCGGACCGCTGATTCCCGATGAACGCCGCGAAACGCTACGAAATCTTCCGCCGCCTGCACGAAGACAACCCGAACCCCGAAACCGAACTGGCCTACAGCACGCCCTTCGAGCTGCTGATCGCGGTGATCCTCTCCGCCCAGGCCACCGACGTCGGCGTCAACAAGGCCACCGCCAAGCTCTACCCGGTGGCCAACACCCCGGAGGCCATCCACGCCCTGGGCGTGGACGGGCTGTCGGAGTACATCAAGACCATCGGCCTGTACAACAGCAAGGCCAAGAACGTCATCGAGACCTGCCGCATCCTCGTCGAGAAGCACGACAGCCAGGTGCCGGACAACCGCGAAGACCTCGAAGCCCTGCCCGGCGTCGGCCGCAAGACCGCCAACGTGGTGCTCAATACCGCCTTCCGCCAACCGGCCATGGCGGTGGACACCCACATCTTCCGGGTCAGCAACCGTACCGGCATCGCCCCCGGCAAGAACGTGCTGGAGGTGGAGAAGAAGCTGCTGAAATTCGTCCCGAAGGAATTCCTCCTCGACGCCCACCACTGGCTGATCCTGCATGGCCGCTACGTCTGCGTGGCGCGCAAACCCCGCTGCGGTGCATGCCGCATCGAGGACCTGTGCGAGTACAAGGCGAAGACCTCGGACGATTGATCGCCTATTGATTTACTCAAGTATCCGATTGAAAAAATCTTTTTTACCGACTCCAGCTTTGCCGTTATAAGGTCCGCCAAGAGCGCCCCGCATCGTGGAGTGAACCTTATGACCACAGCCAAAGAAGAAATCGAACTCGAAGAAGACTTCGTCGCGGAGGACTCCGAAGAGTCGGAAGCCCCGGCGGAAGCCGCGAAGACCAACCTGACCAAGCGCCGCATCATCGACAACTACCTCGAGGAACGACGCCTGCAGAAGCAGCTCTCCGACTACGATTTCGACCTCTGATTGGCGCCTTGCCCAAAGCCCCGCAAATGCGGGGCTTTTTGTTGGCCTGGACCTGGTACAGACGAGCAGGTTACCGAGTCCAGCCCCTACACCCGGAAACGCCCCACCAACTCCTGGAGCTCGCCCCCCAACCGTGCCAGCAACTGGCTGGAACTGGCGGTTTCCCGGCTCGCCGCCGCCGTCTGTTCGGCCACCGCCTGCACCCGCAGGATGCTGCGATTGATCTCTTCGCTCACCGCGCTCTGCTCCTCCGCCGCCGTGGCGATCTGCAAGTTGCGGCCACGCAGGTCGTCGATGCTCTGGTCGATGCCGAGCAACGCCTGGCCCGCCTGGCGCGCGAGGTCCACGGTCAGCTGGCTCATGTCGCGGCTGCCGAGCATGGTGCTGGCGGTCTGCTGCACGCCGTGTTGCAACTGCCCGATCAGGTCCTGGATCTGGGTCGTGGAGCTCTGCACCCGCTGGGCCAGCCCACGCACCTCGTCGGCCACCACCGCGAAGCCACGTCCCGCCTCGCCGGCGCGGGCGGCCTCGATGGCGGCGTTGAGCGCCAGCAGGTTGGTCTGCTCGGCCACCGAGCGGATCACATCCAGCACGTAGCCGATCTGCGCGCTGTCTTCGTGGAGCCGGGCCATCACCTGGGCCGACGCTTCCACCCCGGCGGCCAGGTGCTCGATCTGCTGGATGGCAGCCTGCACCACCTTGTTGCCCTTGCCCGCCTCGTCGCAGGCGAGTTGCGCGGCGCTGGCCGCCTGGCCGGCGTTGCTCGCCACCTCCTGCACCGTATAGGCCATCTCCTGCATGGCGGTGGCGACCTGGATGGTCTCGGACTTCTGTTCCTCGACACCGATCCGGGTCTGCTCGGTAACGCTGGATAACGCCAGGGCCGCGCCGTTGATCTCGCCCACTCCACCGCCGATGCGGCCGATAAGTTCCCGCAGGCTGCCTTGCATCCCCTGCACGGCCTGCTGCAGCTGCCCCAGCTCGTCGCCTCGGGCTGCCGGCGCCACACCACAGAGATCGCCCTCGGCGATGCGCCGGGCCTGGACCAGGGTTTCCCGAAGCGGGCGGACGATCTGCCGGGTGATGCTCCAGGCCGCGAACAGGGCCACCAGCAGCGTCACCCCGGCGATACCCAGCAATTGCAGGCGTACCCGGGTGGTCTCGCGGTTACGCCGCTCCAGCAAGGACGCCTGCAACTGCTCGCTGAGCCCCTGCACCCCCTCCGCCCGTTCGGTCATGACACGGTTGGCCGCCGCCATGCTGGCGATGCTCTGGCGAAAGCGCTGCAGGGACTCCTGGAATCGCTCCAGGGCTTTCAGGGTCTCCCCGAGAATGGCGCCGCTGCGCGCCGGCAACTGGCTCTGCAGGGTGCCGGTAGCCTTGGCCAGGGATTCACCGGCGTCGAAGGCCGCGCGTTCGCCCTCGGGCGTCGGCGCTCGCACATAGGCCAGGGTCAACAGACGCAACCGCAGGAACTGCTGGTTGAGGCCACCCACCGCGCGGATCTGGTCGAGCATTGCGTGGGTATCGAAGAGCTGCTCCAGGTCCGCGAAGAACTGCTCCTCCAGCCGAGCGAACGCCTGCATGCCCTGCTCTGCTGCGGCAATTCCGAAGCGGCTGGCGTCCTGCTGGTCGGTGCGGGCCTGGGTCAGTGCGGTAAAGGCCTCGCGATACGCCTGGATGGCGTCGCCTATCTGCGCCACGCGCTGGCGGTCGGCGGCATCGTCCAGGTCAGCGCCCAGTCGCGCCGAGTCGGCCAGCATCGCCTCGGCGAGTGTCGCGACGCGCTCGCCCGTAGCCTTGTCGCCGCCGAGGGTGAAATCCCTGCGGGCCCGGTCGGCCTGGAGGAAGTGCAGGTTCAGGTCGTTGCCCTGGATGAGCTGGTCGCCACGCAGGCTGAGGCGGTCCAGGCTTGAAAGGGCGGCCAGGGTGATCAGCAGCGCCAGCAGCAGCACCAGCGCGAAACCCAGGCCCAGCTTGAGGCCGACCCGCAGGTCGGCCATCCGGTAAAGGCGCGGTGGGAACATGAAAAGGCTCGGTAAGAAGGCGGCGGCCGAGCCGCCGCCGTGGGCTCAGAAGTAGTAACCGATGTTCAGGTTGGTGCGGAAAAGCCACTCGTCACTGCGTGCGGAGGTGGTGCTGGTGAAGCCGGTACCGCTCTCGGCGCCGCCGTAGGGGTTGGCGTTGCGGCCCCAGGTTAAGTCCAGCCAGCCCATGATCGGCATGGCGATGAACTGCACGCCGGCGGTGTACATCTGCGAGTCGTCCCAGCCGCTCTTGTCCTTGAACATGCGGCTGTAGTCGTTATAGAAGCGCAGCTTCTTCAGCATGCCCATGTTCGGCGTGAGCACGTCGTAGGCAACGTTGAAGGACGCCACCGACGCCTTCGAGGCGATCAGGAAGGCCGGCGTCAGGCCGTTGGCGCCCATCAGGACACTGTCGTCGCTGACCCCGGCCGGGTTCTTCGGATCGAACTCGTAGCGGATGGCCTGGGTGGTCACCGACCAGTTGCCACGGTTGATCACCGCATGCAGCGCACCGGCCCAATAGTCGCCGTCGTCCCGGGTGGTGGCGTTGTAGAGACGCGCCGCTGCCACCGAACCGCCCAGTTCCGTCTTCCAGCCATCGCCGGCGAAGTTGCGCGCAACGCGCAGGTTCACCTGGTCGCGCTTCTCGTTGTCCTGGCGCGAGTGGATGGCCGGGATGGCGTTGTCGTTCAGGTCGGAGAAACGCCCCACCTCGGGCGAGTAGCGCAGGCTGCCGGGCAGCATGCGCGGGAAGTAGCCGGCCTGGACGTGCCACTCGGGGTCCTTGTAGACGTACTTGGCGCCAGCGCCGGCGCTCGAGCCGTAACCCAGGAAGAAGGGAATGTGATAGCTCCAGCCGAACTGCGGGTAGGGCTCCAGGCCAAAGGGCTTGAAGGGCGCGCCCAGTTGCAGGCTGGAGGTGTCGTTGAACTTGTAGCCGACGAAGCCACGGTCGATGGAGCGCTTGCCGTCGTCCTGGAACCAGTAGCCGACATCGGAGAAGAAGTTCTGGTGGGTGGCCTGCACATCGAGACGGAAGGTATCGAAGAGGAAGCGCCCGTTGTTCTCGGTGGTATCCCAGTTTTCGTCGCGATAGTTCATCCGCAGGGCGCCACCGATGTCCAGGCTGCTCTGCCCATCGTCACTGCGCAGGCTGATATGCGGGAATGGCTTGGGCGGCGTGGCGGCCGGCGGCACGCCAACCGGCGACGCGGGGCCGGCGGACTGGTCGGCCATGGCGGAAAGGCTGGACAGGGCGAGCCCCAGGGACAACAGGTACTTGTTCATTACGACCTCATCTGCAGTTCGCGAAGGCAGAGCTTTGGGCAAAGCGATATCCATCGCCTGAACTTCCACGACAACTTGAAGTTGTCATCATGGAAATAAACAGACGCTTTGCTTATTGCCCGTCAATTATTTTTCGGCCCTTCCATCGGCCTTTTCGGCTGTTACCCGACAGGGTTGTCGAGAGGCCATCCACATCGCATTTCGTTTTATCTGCGACACGACGTTTTGAGCATGAATCATGCCATTGCATCGCCAGCAGCCACTAACCAAATAAATACTTTAAAAACAATTGTTTATATGTGAAATGAAGAAGTTTGTACCGCCCTCGAAACGGGCAGTTGGCGGGGTAACAAAAACGCACAAAGTGTGTGCGTAGAATATTCACGGTGACACTTTCTGGGGACTTCTACGTTTCACACAGAAAACACTCACGTTTTTTTGGCGTGATAACAGAGAACTTAATTAAGAACAGAAGTTGCGCTGAATGTTTGATTAGCGAAACAAGATCAGTTGTTCAGCTCATTGCTGCGCGGGCAGTGGGTTTCTGTTTCGCCCACCCGGGCGAGTTACTTCTTTCAAACGTCGGGATGCCGAACCACAAAGAAGTAACCAAGAACGCTCGCCCCAAGCATCCGGCCCGGCTGCGCCGGCTCCCCTCGCCACGGGGAGAGGGGCGACTGGGAATCCGCACAAAACTGCCAATCATCCCCACTCCCCCCGCAAAAAAAACCGGCGTCACGAGCGCCGGCCAAATGGTGAGAACAACAGCAAGGAGGGAGCAACTACAGGTCGAGCACCAGGCGCGCGCCCTTGCAGCCGGAAACGCAGACCATCATGGTCTGGTTCGCCGCCTTCTCGGCCTTGGTCAGCACGCCGTCGCGGTGCTCGGGTTCACCTTCCAGCACGCGGGTTTCGCAGGCACCGCAGACGCCTTCGCGGCAGCTGCAATCAACCTCGATACCCGACTCCAGCAGGGCGTCCAGCAGCGATTTGCCACCCGGCACTTCGATGCGCTTGCCGCTGCGGGCCAGCTGCACTTCATAAGTGCCCTGGGGCGCCGTCGGCGCGGGGGCTGCGGCGGCGAAGCGCTCGATATGCACGTTCGGGTGGCCGAGGCTTTCGCAGAGGCTCTCGAAGGCATCGATCATCGGGGTCGGGCCGCAGCAGTAGAAGTGCGCGCTGGACGGCCGCTCGGCGAGGAAGGCCTTGAGGTCGACCGGCCCACCCTTCTCGTCGTCGAAATGCAGCCGGATATTGCCGTCGATGGCGGCCAGCTCTTCGACGAAGGCGGCTTCCTTGCGCGTGCGAGCGCAGTAGAGCATCTCTACCGAGCGGCCGAGGGCGCGCAGGCGGTTGAACATGCAGTAGATCGGAGTCACGCCGATGCCGCCGGCCACCAGCACCGTGTGCCCGGCCGCTTCGTCCAGTTGGAACAGGTTGCGCGGCGGGGATATCTGCAGCTGCATGCCCACTCGCAGGTTCTGGTGCACATAGGCGGAACCGCCCCGGCTGTTGCGGTCGCGGAGGATGCCGACCACGTAGCGGTCGCGGTCCTCCGGCGAGTTGAGCAGCGAATAGCTACGCACCAGTCCGTTGCCCAGGTGCAGGTCGATATGGGAGCCGGCGCCGAAGCTGGGGAACTCCTGGTCGCCTTGGGGGCGCAGCTCGACGCTGATGATGCCTTCCGCTTCGAAACGCAGGGTGTGGACGAAGGCCGTTAGCGTGTTAGTGAGAGTCATGTTCTACCTCTGGTTCAGGCTTCGTCGCGGTTCGCCGGGGCGATGCCCGGCGGGTCGGTGGCGCGGATACGGCGGACCAGGATCACAGCTGCCTGGCCTCGATCAGTTCGAGCTGGGCCTTGGCCAGGTTCTTCATGTGGCGGCGCAGGCGCACCAGGCCCAGGTCGTGCTGGTAGAGGTTCTCCCGCTGGTTGGCGTCCGGCTCCATGAACTCGAGCATCTCGCGGTCCTGCTCCAGCACGGCCCAGTGGCGGGCTTCCAGGCGGTTCTTGTAGAGGAAGCGCCAGGTATCGCGCTGCCAGCCGGTGAGCGGGCGGCAACGCCAGTGGAAGACCGCGGAAAGCTCGCGGGAGATGGGCGTGTAACTGCCGACGATATGGAAGTTGCCGCCCGGACCGCCGGTCTTCGGATAGGGGATCTCCAGGCGCATCCAGTGCACGCCGGTATCGGCCCATTCGGTCCAGTCGAAGTTCACCCCGCGTTGGCCATCCTTCTCGAAGATGAAGCCGGTGTCAGTATCACGGGTGACGAACTTGGCGTGGCTCTCGCCCTCGGACATGGAGTGCGACTGCTTGTGCAGGTAGGTGCCGTGCATGGGGTCCATGACGTTGTCCAGCACGTAGCGGTAGTCGCCGCGCCACTCGGCGTAGCAGAGGAAATGGGAGAACTCGGCGGAGCTCAGTTGCTCGGGCAGCACCAGCGGCGGCGCTTCCTCGATGTTGCCCGCGGAGTTGTACAGCCAGACCGCGCCGGCCGCTTCGGTGACGTGGAAGTAGCGGGTCGCCTGGCTGCCTTCCAGCTTGCAGCCCGGGCTGCCTGGTACGCGGGTGGTGACGCCGTCGCAGCGCACTTCCACGCCGTGGTAGGGGCACTGCAGGCGGTCGCCCAGGTTGACCCCGCGCGACAGCGGCGCGCCCCGGTGCGGGCAGTGGTCTTCGAGGGCATGCAGGGTGCCGTCGGTGTCGCGCCAGAGCGCCAGCTTGTAGCCGAGCCGGCGCAGGGACACCGGCTTGTCGGCGATGAAGCCGGTCGGGCAGATGGGGTACCAGAGGTTCTTCAGGCCGTTGGCGAGGAGTTGTTCAACAGGGTCCACGGTGCTCATTTCGCTTTCCTCTTCAGGGAATTCACTCGCCCAGGCGGGCCATCAGGGTCTTGTAGGCGTCCTCGGTCCAGGGCTCGCCGCCCGGGCAGGTCGGGCCGGCCTGGTTGAGGTAGCCGACCAGGCCCGGCAGGTCGTGGATGCCGACGGCGAAGGCGCGCTCGATGGAGTCGCCGAGCAGGTCTTCGAAGGAGTTCGGCACGCGGGTACGTGCCTGATGGGGTTCCAGGTAGGGTTGTTGCATGTCATCGGCCTCCATTGCGGCCCCGTTCGTGGATGTCGTCGTGCTTGAGCAGCACGGTCAGCGGCAGCGTCCGGCTCATGCCGAGGTACCTGCCCCAACCTGGTCCAGTGGCTGGCGCCAGGCGTCGTAGCCATAGACCCAGTCGGCATTGCCGCCGGCCTTGAGCCACTGGTTGCCGCGGGAGCCGATCTGGATCTCGCTGGTCCGGGCCAGGCGCGAGTCCTGGTAGCCGACCAGGGCTTCGGCGAGGTTCGCGTGGCTGGCGCCGGCCAGGTGGCGCGCCAGCACCACGGCGTCCTCGATGGCCTGGCCGGCGCCTTGGGCCATGAAGGGCATCATCGGGTGGCAGGCGTCGCCCAGCAGGGTGATACCACCCCGGGACCAGAAGGGCAGCGGATCGCGTTCGTAGAGCGCGGTCTTCAGTACCTGGTCGCAGGCCGCCAGCAGAGCGCGGGCGTCCGGATGGAAGGCGGTGTAGTGGCTGCGCAGCTCGTCGACGTCGCCGGCACCGGTCCAGGACTCCTCATGCCAGCTGTCCTGGCCGGTGGTGGCGAAGATGAAGATGTCGCGGCCCTGGTTGAGCGGGAAGGTGACGATCTGGCTTTCCGGGTTCGGTCCCCACCACTTGGTGAAGGCCTGGATGTTCGGCACCCGGGCCACGCGCTCGACCGGCACCACCGCGCGGTAGGCGACCACGCCGGTGAAGCGTGGGTTCTCGGCGCCGAACAGGGCGCGACGGACCACCGAGTGGATGCCGTCGGCGCCCACCAGCAGGTCCACTTGGTCGCGGCTGCCGTCCTGGAAGCAGATGTCCACGCCATCGGCCTGCTGCACCACGGTTTCGGCGCGCCGGGAGAACAGCACCTGCTCCAGGGGGAAGGCATCGGCCAGCACCGCCAGCAGGTCGGCGCGGTGGATGGTCAGCTGCGGGGCGCCGTATTTCCGCTCGGCGCTGTCGGCCATTTCCAAGCGCGAGGTTTCTTCGCCGGTATCCCACAGGCGGCTGATGCGGTGGGTCGGGCGGGCGGCGTGTTCACGCACCCTGGCCGCCACGTCCAGCCCGAGGCCATCGAGGGCGCGCACGGCGTTGGGGGTCAGGTTGATGTCGGCGCCGACCCGCAGGAAGGCCCTGGACTGCTCGAAGACCCGTACCTGGTGGCCGGCCTGGCGCAGGGCGATGGCGGCGGCGAGGCCACCGATGCCCCCGCCGAGAATGCCGATATTCAGTTGCGTCATGGGGTGCTCCTCACTGCTTGGGCTTGTCGGTCAGGAACTTGCCTTGCGGCGCCTCGGCGTTCTTCTGCCGCCGGGTGTTGCCGTCGAGGCCACCGGCGATGGCCCACTCGGCGAATACCGTGGGGCCGGGCTCGAAGGTGCGGGCCTGCCATTCGCCGGTCAGTTGGTCCTCGTCGGCGTAGTACTCCACCAGCGCACCGGCGGGGTTCCTGAAGTACCAGAAGTAGGCCGAGGACACCGGGTGGCGACCCGGGCCGATCTCGGTGTCCCAGCCGCAGCGGGAGATGTGCATGCCGCCGCCGAACACTTCGTGGATATCGCGCACGGTGAAGGCCACATGGTTGAGGCCGGCGCGCGGCTGGGGCAGCTGCAGCATGAACAGGTCGTGGTGGCCGCCCTCCTCCGCGCAGCGCATGAAGGCGCCACGGTCGGGGTAGCGGTCGGAGCAGACGAAGCCGAAGCGCTCGCTGTAGAAGCGCTCGCAGGCGTTGACGTCCTTGACGAAGAACACCACGTGGCCAACTTCGATGGGCTGGGCGCGTTCGTAGATGGGGCTGGCCTGGTTGACCCGGCCCTTGAACTGCCAGGTGTTGGACTGGCCGCACTGCACCTGGATGTCGCGCTTCCTGGTGACCTGGAAGCGGATCGCCATGCCATTGGGGTCGGTGCAGCCGATGCGCCCCTCGCCCTCGATGAAGCCGGCGTCGCCGGCGATGCGCTCGGCGTAGAGCTTGAGGTCGGCCTCGCTCTCCACGCCCCAGACCACTTCGCGCAGGGTGGAGCCGGGTTCGATAGCCGGCGGCAGGCCGGGCTTGTCCAGTGCCGCGACTATCACTCGGCAGCCGTTGAGGCTTTCGAACACCACCTGGTCCGCGTCTTCGGCCACTTGCTTCAGGCCCCAGTCGGCGAAGAAGCGGGCGCTGCTGGCCAGGTCCTCCACGCCGTAGGTGATTTCGTCGATTCCCAATACGCTCATCGCGTTGTCCTCATCAATGGCCGCCGGCCCAGGCCAGCGGCTGTTCGTTCAGGCCCCAGTAGAGGCTCTTCTGCTCCATGTACTGGAGAATCCCCAGGCGGCCCTTCTCGCGGCCCAGGCCGCTGTCGCGCCAGCCGCCGAAGGGCGTGGAAATGGAGAACTGCTTGTAGGTGTTGATCCACACGGTGCCGGCCTGCACGGCGCGGCCGAGCTTCCAGGCACGCTGGAAGTCGCGGCTCCAGATACCGGCGGCGAGCGCGTAGCAGCTGTCGTTGGCCTGCTCGATCAGCTCGGCCTCGTCCTCGAAGGGCATGACCACCAGGACCGGGCCGAAGACTTCTTCCTGGCACAGGCGGGCGCCGTTGGAGAGGCCTTCGATGATGGTCGGGGTGTAGAAGTAGCCGCGCTCGAAGGCCTCGCCCCGGGGACGCATGCCGCCGGTGCGCAGGCGGCCGCCCTCGGCCACCCCCATGGCGACGAAACGCTCCACTGAGTCGCGGTGGGCGGCGCTGATCAGCGGGCCCATCTGGGTGCGTTCGTCGGCCGGGTCGCCGATGCGCAGGGCGGCGGCGCCGGCGGCCAGGCGCTCGATGAATTCCTCGTAGTGCTCGCGGGCGACGAACAGCCGCGAGCCGGCGATGCAGGATTCGCCGCTGGAACTGAAGATGCCGTAGAGCACCCCGGCCACCGCGTGGTCGAGGTCGGCGTCGGCCAGCACCATCGTCGGCGACTTGCCGCCCAGTTCCATGGACACCGGCATCATCTTGTCGGCGGCGATCCGCGCGATGTGCTTGCCGGTGCTGGTGCCGCCGGTGAAGGACACGCGCTTGACCAGCGGATGGCGGGTCAGCACGTCGCCTATCACCGAGCCTTTGCCCGGCAGCACGCTGACCAGCCCGCGCGGCAGGCCGGCTTCATCGCAGATGCGCGCCAGGGCCAGGGCGGCCAGCGGCGTGATCTCGGCCGGTTTGATCACCACGGCGTTGCCGGCGGCCAGGGCCGGGGCGAGTTTCTGCGCCTCGGAGGCGATGGGCGAGTTCCACGGGGTGATGGCGGCCACCACGCCCATGGGCTCATGGACGCTCATGGTGAGGAAATCACCGCGCGAGGGCGTGATGGTTTCTTCCAGGGTTTCGCAGGCGGCGGCGAAGAACTGGAAGGTGGCGGCGGCGCTGGCCACCAGGTTGCGGGTTTCCTGGATCGGCTTGCCGTTGTCCAGCCGCTGCAACTGGGCCAGTTCTTCGCTGCGCTCGCGGATCAGGGTGGCGATGCGGTAGAGCACGGCGGCGCGTTCATGGGGCTTGCGCTGGGCCCAGCCGCTTTCGCGGAAGGCGCGCTGGGCGCCCTGGATGGCTTCTTCCACATCGTCCAGGCTGGCGGCGTGCAGCCGGGCGATGGGCTCGCCCGTGGCCGGGTAGAGGCTGGCGTACAGGGCGCCGCCGCCCAGGCGCCATTCGCCGGCGATGCAGATGGGTTGGATCGGGTTCAGGTCTATCACGGTAGTGCCCCTAAATCGAAATCACGTGGGCGTGGTTGCCCAGGGCGCGGACCACGCTGTACACGGTCAGCGCCGAGGTCTTGGGGTTGGCCGCCAGCGGCTTGCCGCGCAAGGTCAGCTCGAAGCCGCCGAAGGCGCCGCTGGCCTCCACCTGGTGCACGTTCTCGCAGCTCAGCGGGTCGGCGATCAGGCGCACCTGGGTGCGGTCCAGGCCGAGGCCGGCGAGCGACAGGGTGGCGGCGACGTTGGCGTTCTTCGGGTAGAGCCGCGCGGCTTCGCGGGCGCTGCCTTCGAAAATCACCTGCGCCTCGGCCAGGTGCTCCAGGTCGCAGACCGTCTCGCCCGGCGTGCCCAACCAGGCGCGCGCCGGCTTGCGGCCGGTGTAGCGCACCGATTCGAGGCCGCCGACCTTGGCCGCCGACAGCGCATCGATGCCACCGATGGCGCCGGGCAGCAGCTCGATGCGGGTGCCGCCGAACTCGGCGGCGGCCTCCAGCCGCTCCACCAGTCCGGGCTCGGACAGCGCGCCCACCGACACCACCAGGCAGGGAATGCCCTGGGCCAGGGCCGGCAGCACGTGCTGCTCGATGGCGCGATGGCCGGCGCACTCCACCAGCAGGTCGGGACGCGATCCGGCCGGCAGTTCGCTCAGCACCTGCGGCGGTTTGCGCAGGCCGGCCAGGCGCTGGCGGACCAGCCCCTGGGATTCTTCCGGGACTATCACCGCATCGACGCAGAGTTGCGGGTCGCTCTCCAGCAGTTCCAGCACACCGACGCCAATGGCGCCGCAACCGATCATGGTGATGTTGAGCATGGCGAATGCCTCAGACGGTGGCCTTGGCGGTTTTGGCTTCGTTGGTCGGCGGACCGGCGAAGATGGTCTTGAAGCTGCCCACCGAGAGCATGTCCACTTCCAGCAGGAAGGGACCGGACTCGGCCAGGGCACCGTCGAGTACGCGGCTGAAGTCGCTGAGGTCGCCGACCTTGGCATGGCGCAGGCCGAGGGAAGCGGACAGCTGGGCGTAGTCCGGGGTGTGCAGGTCGACGTAGCAGCGGCGACCACCGTAGGCGGCGTCCTGGATGTTCTTGATCACCCCGTAGCCCTGGTCGTTCATCAGCACGATGACCATGTCGGCGCGTTCCTGCACGGCCGTGGCCAGCTCGCCGAGGTTGAGGATGAAGCCGCCGTCGCCGGCCAGCACGAAGGTCTTGCGCCCGCGCGCGGTTTCCGCCGCGCCCACCGCGGCGCCAATGCCCATGGCCAGGCCCTGGCCGATGCCGCCGCCGAGGGCGTGCACGCCGGCACGGGGGCTGAAGATCTTCAGGTGGCGGTTGCCCCAGGTGCTGTTGGACACGGTGACGTCACGCACCCAGTTGAAGTCCTTGCCGGCCAGCCCTTGCAGCTGCTCCACCAGGGAGGCGTAGGGACCGAGGCCGTCCACCAGTTGCGAACGGGCCTGGTTGCGCGCGGCGGCGAGGTCGGCGGCGAAGCCCGGGTCCACCGACAGACGCCCTTCCAGGCGGTCGGCCAGGCCCTTGAGAACCAGTTCGGAATCGCCACAGACGAAGAAGTCGCTCGGGTAGCAGCGACCCTCCGCCGTGGCATCCGCGTCGGCCCGGTAGAGCGGACGCGGGAGCTTGAGCTCGTACTTGAGGGTTTCGTTGCCGCGCAGGCGCGAGCCAACGACAAGCATGGCATCGCAGCTCTGGTAGAACTGCTCCACAGGCTTGTTCAGGTTGAAGGCGCCGAGGGAACGCTCGTCGTCTTCGGGGACTATGCCGCGGCCCTGGGTGCTGGTGACCACACCCACGCCCATGGCCAGCAGGCGCTGGACCTGCCGCCCGGCATGGCGGGCACCGCCGCCCAGCCAGAGCATCGGGCGCTTGGCCTTGGCGAAGCGTTCGGCGAGGTCGTCCAGGACCTGCTCGGATGGCTTGGCCACGGTGACCGGCAGTGGCGAGAGGTCGGCCGGCATGTTGATCAGCGCGGACTGGATATCGATCGGGATCTCCACGCTCACCGGGCCGGTGGGCGCGGTCAGGGCGGTCTGCACGGCCAGCTTGATGGTGCTGAGGGCGGTGTCGACGCTGCGCACGCGGAAGGCCGCCTTGGAGATGGCCTTGAGCATGGTCAGCTGGTCCGGGGCCTCGTGGATGTAGGCCAGGCTCTGGTCCAGGTAGGGGGTTTCGATCTGTCCGGTCAGGTGCAGCAGCGGGGTGCCGGCGGTGAGCGCCTCGACCATGGCGCCGGCGGCGTTGCCGGCGGCGGTGCCGGTGCTGGTCAGGCACACGCCCAGGCCACCGGTGGTACGGGCGTAGGCATCTGCCATGTTGGCTGCGCCGGCCTCGCCACGGGCCATCACGAAGCGGATGTTGCCGCGGATCGCGAAGGCATCGAGGATCGGCATGTTGTGGATCGAGATGACCCCGAACGCAGCCTTGACGTCGCACTGCTCGAGGAACGCGGCGATGGCGGCGCCGACTGTGACTTTGCTTTCGTTACGCATGACGGGACAAACCTCCGGAAACATCGATATGACTACCCGTCGTATAGGCAGACAGGGGAGAAGCGAGGAAAACGATGGCGCGGGCCGCTTCGATCGGCTTGCCCAGGCGCCCCAGGGGAATCTGTTTGCGTTGCGCCAGCTGGCCGGTCCACTGGGCCCAGTCCAGCTCGCGCTCTTCGCGGGCCTCGAAGCGGCGGCGCCACTGGCCGGACTCGACCAGGCCGATGAGGATGCCGTTGACCCGCACGCCCTTGGGCGCGAACTCGTAGGCCATGGAACGCACCAGGTTCTTCACCCCGGCGCGGGCGGCGCTGGTGGCCACCATGTGCGGCTCGGGCTGGCTGGCCAGCAGCGAGTTGACGCAGACGATGGCGGCATCCGCCTGGCCTTCGAGCTGCGGCAGGAAGGCGCGCACCGGGTGGATGATGGAAAAGAACTTCAACTGCAGCTCTTCGCCCCAGGCTTCATCCGTGGTGTCGGCGAAGGTGGAGACGCGGCCTTGTCCCGCGTTGTTGACCAGGATGCTGGCGCGGCCGAGCCGGGCCTGGCTGGCCTCGGCGAAGGCCTTCACCTGCACCGGATCGAGCACGTCGCAGGCCTGGGCGAACAGCCGCGCGGCGGGGAAACGCTCGCGCAGGCCGGCTTCGGCGGCCCGCAGGCGCTCGCCGTTGCGGCCGCAGAAGGCCACGGCGGCGCCGGCTTCCAGCAGCAGCTCGACGGTGGCCAGGCCGATGCCCGAGGAGCCGCCGGTGACTACCGCGACGGCATGGGACAGATCACACAGACTCATGCTGCTTGCTCCGGAAGATGGAGGTGACGTTGTCGTGGCTGTCCGGGGCGTAGTTGAGCAGGTGCGACAGCTGGTCGGCGCTGGCGCGCACGGTGCTCACCAGGTTGTCGATGCTGTTCGGCTCGATGTGCCCCGAGGGGATGGTGGCGCCCATGGCGGCCACCACCTTGCCGCTGTGGTCGCGCACCGGCGCGGCCACGGTGGAGATGGTCGACTCGAAGAAGCCCTCGCCCTGGACGAAGCCGCGCAGGCGATCGCTCTGCAGCAGGTTGAACAGCTCCAGCACGGTACGCGGGGTGTTCGGCGAGTAGCTTTCCAGGTGTTCTTCCGGGTACAGGTCGCGCAGCTCGCCCAGCGACAGGTCCTGCAGGAGGATGCGGCCGAGCACGGTGGCGTGGGCCGGCAGGCGGGTGCCGACGTTGACCGTGCTGGTCAGCAAGGTGGAGGGCGAGACCTTGGCCACGTAGACGATGGAGCGGCCATCGCGTACCACCAGGTTGCAGGGGTAGCGGATGTCGTCGCACAGCTGGTTCAGCAGCGGCTGGCCGAGTTCGGTCAGTTCCAGCGAGGCCAGGTACTCGAAGCCCAGACGCAGCACCGCCATGCCCAGGCGGTACTCGTTGCCGTTGCGGGTGACGAAGCCCATGGTTTCCAGGGTGGTCAGCAGGCGGAAGATGGTCGAGCGCGGCAGCTTCAGGCGCCGCGCCAGCTCCGGTGCCGACAGGGTACGGTTCTTCCGGCTGAACTCGCAGAGCAGCAGCAGGCCGCGCTCCAGGCCGGGCACTATGTACTTGTCTTGCGGATCGTCTGGCTTATCCATTGGCGGTTCCTTGGAAAGAGTGGCGTTGTGCGTGGCCGATGCGTCCTGCTACCACTTCGGGTTGTTCGATGGGGCTGGCATGGCCGGCCCCGGGAATCATCGAGAACGGCGCGTCGAGCAAACGAGCGATGGCGCTGCAGTTCTGCGGCGGGGTAATGCCGTCGGCTTCGCCGCAGTGCACTTCGCAGGGCATGGCGGGCACGCCGTAGGCCAGCAGGTCGTCGCCGCAGAGCAACTCGACGGCCTGGCGGTAGCCGTGCGGGTTGAGCCGCGCCATGTTCCAGCGCACCCAGGCCAGGGCGCCCTCGCTGGGGTTGGGGCCCAGCAGGCGTGCGGTGCGCTCGCTGGCCAGGCCGTCGATGCCCAGGCGCTCGAGGTTGTCCAGGCGTTGCTGGCGCACCCGCAGGCCGCTGTCACGCAGTTCCGGCGCGCCGTAGCCGCGTGCCGGGCTGATCAGCAGCAGGCGGCCGACCCGCGCCGCGCCGACGCCACTGGCATAGGCCGTGGCCATCAGCGCGCCGAGCGAATGCCCGACCAGCAGGCAGCGCTCCACCCCCAGTTCCGCCAGCAGCAGCTCCAGTCGCGCGGCGTAGTCACCGGCCCTGGGCTGCGCCTGCGGCAGCGGTGTGGATTGCCCGTAGCCGGGTGCGTCCCAGGCGATCACCCGGCAGCTCGCGGCCAGGCGCTGGGCGCAATGCAGCCAGGACGCCGAACCGGAGCCTATGCCGTGCAACAGCACCACGGCGGGGCCCTGGCCGCACTCGCGGATCGCCACCTGGGCGCCGTCGGCGAGTTGCACCAGGCGCTCGGGGAAGCTCTGCGGCAGGCTGGGGGCGGGGATGCGGGTCTGCGCCATGTTCATGTCCAGCCTCAGCGCTTGATGCTCGCCAGAGGGTGCTCCGGCGGGTAGGTCGGGGTGATCGGCTTCTTCGCGCCGAGCATCACGCACATCAGCGCGTCCTCGTCGCCAATGTTGATTTCCTCGCGGTATACGCCCGGCGGCACCGAGATCACATCGCGGTCGGTGAGGATGGTCTCGAAGCGTTCGCCATCTTTCTCCAGCACGACCTTGAGCTTGCCGCGCAGGACGAAGAACACTTCCTCGACGTCGATGTGCAGGTGCGGCGGGCCTTCGTGGCCGGCCGGGATCACCATGGTGGAGAAGGTGAAGTGCTCGGACGGGATGGTGTTCATGTCAGTGGCCACGCCCGTGCCGCCGGTGCCGATGTAGCGCATCTGCGCACGGCGGAACTTGGGGTCGTAGTCGGCCTGGAACTTCAGCGCGTTCCAGTCGTACTTGCGGGTGGAGTAGCGGGCGATGCGGGTGTTGCACCATTCCTCGAAGCTGGCGCCTTCGGGACGGTCCCAGGATTTCGGGGCGCTCAGGTTTTGGTTCAGGTCGGTCATGGAGCCTCCTATCAGGGCATGACGAACCCGCCGTTGACCGGCAGGGTTTGTCCAGTGATGAAGCGGGAAAGATCGGAAAGGGCGAAGAGCACGGCACCGCTGACGTCATCCGCCACCTGGCCGCGCTGCAGCGCGCGCTGCTCGCGGTACAGCTGGTGGCGGGCGGCGGGCACGTACTGGGTGGCCTCGACCTCGACCAGGCCCGGGGCGATGGCGTTCACGGTGATGCCGTCGCTACCCAGTTCGCGGGCCAGGCTGCGGGTCATGGCGATCACCGCGCCCTTGCTGGCGGTGTAGGCCAGCAGGTTGGGCGCGCCCCAGAGCGGGGTATCGGAGGCCAGGTTGACCACCGCGCCGCGGCCGGACTGGCGCAGCGCCGGTAGGCAGGCGCGGGTCATCAGCCAGGTGCCGCGCACGTTGACCTGCAGCACGCGGTCGAACATCTCGATCTCCAGCTCCTCGCAGCTCTTGCCGCCGGAGTTGGTGATGGAGGCGTTGTTCACCAGGCCATCGAGGCCGCCGAGGCGTTCGACGGCGGTGGCCACGCAACGCTCGATGGAGACCGGGTCGGCCAGGTCCAGCGGCAGGCCACTGACGTCCAGGCCCTGGGCGGCGAGTTCGGCGGCGGACTGCTGCACGCGCTCGACCAGGATGTCGGCGATCACTACCCGGGCGCCGGCGCGGGCCGCCGCTTCGGCGAAGGCATGGCCCAGGCCGCGGGCGCCACCGGTGATGAGCACGCGGCGGCCTTGCAGGAGAGAGGTCGGGTTCATGGCGTTCACACCGTGCTCAGGTTGGCTTTGGGCAGGTAGTGCAGGACCCGCTTCTCGGCCCAGACCACCGCGCTGTAGGCCAGCACGCCGATCAGGGTGAGCATGACGATGGCGACGAAGACGCCGGCGGTGTTGCCCTGCCCTTCGGAGTCCACCAGCAGGAAGCCCAGGCCCTTGTTGCCACCGACCAGCTCGCCGACGGTGACGCCAATCACCGCCAGGGTGGAGGCGATGCGCAGGCCGGAGAACAGCGCGGCCATGGCCGAGGGGAACTCCACCAGGCGGAAGATCTGCCAGCGGCTGGCGCTCATGGCGCGCACCAGGTTGATCATGTCCGGGTCGACGGTGCGGATGGCCGAGAGCACGTTGATCATCACCGGGAAGAACACGATGAGCACGGCGATGAGGATCTTCGGGTACACCGTGTAGCCCAGCCACATCACGAAGAGCGGCGCGAAGGCCACCTTGGGCGCGATCTGCAACGCCAGGATGTAGGGCGACAGCACGGCCTCGGTGGTGGGCGACAGGCCGAGGGCGACACCGATGGCCACCCCCAGCAGGGCGCCGAGGGCGAAGCCGGCGATGATCTCCAGGGTGGTGATCGCGGTGTGCTCCAGCAGGCCGGAGTTGCGCCACATGGCGACGCCCTCCTCCAGCACCCGGCTCAGTTTCGGCAGGACGAACTCGGGCATGCCGAGCAGGCCGGGGCCCCATTGCCAGGCGGCGAGGAACAGGAGCAGCAGTACGGCACTGCCGAGCGTGGGTTTGTTCAGGGCTTTCATCTGGGCACCTTATTGCTTGGCGGCCACGTCGTCGGTTTCGACGAAACGGTTGGTGTAGAGCTCATCCAGCGGGGTCTCGCGGCTGACGATGCCTTCGCTGACATAGAACTTGCGGACGTTGTCCAGGCGCTGCGAATCGATGCGGCCCAGGGGCTGCTGGTTGGCGTAGACGTGTTCGACGTAGAGGCGCAGGACCTTCTCCAGGCTGGCCTCCTTGCCCTTGTAGCTGGGCACCGCGTCGGCGAAGGTGGCGGCGGCCTGCTTGGGGTCGTCGATGATGTCGCGCATGCCCATGAGGGTCGCCTTGACCACCCCACTGACCACCTCGGGCTGTTTCTCGATGGCCTCGTCCGAGGCGAGGATGGCCTGGGCCATGCTCTCGAATATCTCGCTCTGGGGCAGCAGCTTGACGGCGCGCCCGGACTCCTCGGCGTTCACCACCCAGTCCGGCACGCCGGCCATGGCCTGGGACTTGCCGGCAGAGAACAGCTGCCAGACACCGGACGGGCCAGCGGCCTGCACGTCGACGTCGGACTTGCTCAGGCCCGCCTTGCGCAGGGACGCCAGCAGTGCGTAGTAGGTGGTGTCCGAGTAGGACATCACGGTCATGGTCTTGCCCTTGAGGTCCTTCACCGAGCCGACCCCGGCGTTGGCATCGGCGGCGAGCATGGTCACACCGCTGGCGCCGAGCACGGCCACGGCCTTCACCGGCACGCCGTTGGCGCGGACGATGATCGGGGTGTCGCCGATGGCGCCGCCCACCAGGGCGTTGCCGGCGCCGATCTGCTTGGCCACGTCCACACCGCCCTTGCCGGCGATGAAGGTGACCTTGAGGTTCTGGTCGGCGTAGTAGCCCTTGTGCTGGGCGATGATCCAGGGGGCGAAGGCCGGCGAGTTCGGCGGCGCCGGCAACAGGTAGGTGATTTCCTTGGGTGCGGCCTGGGCGGAAAGTCCGGCGGTCAGGGCGACCGAGAACAGCGAGGCGTTGATCAGGGACTTGAGCATCTGCGGCTCCTGCTAGGGAATTCGGGTCGGGGGTCGGTCAATGCAGGTCGGTGCCTTCACCGACTTTCAACAAGGTCATCAGGCGCCCGGCCAGCGGGCCGATTGCCTGGAGCTTGCGGCGTTCGAGGGGGTTGTTGCGCAGCGGCAGGTCCACCGTGATCTCCTCGATGATGGTGCCGGGGCGAGCGCTCATCACCAGGATGCGGTCGGACATGGCGATGGCTTCGATCAGGTCATGGGTGATGAACAGCGCGGTCTTCTTCTGCTCGAAGAGCATCTGCGCCAGGTCCTGCTGGAGGATCATCTTGGTCTGCGCGTCGAGGGCCGAGAACGGTTCGTCGAGGAACAGCACTTGCGGGTCGGTGGCCAGGGTGCGGGCCAGGGCGGCGCGCTGGCGCATGCCGCCGGAAAGCTGGAACGGATAGTGGTCGCCGAAGCCGTCGAGGTGGCACTTCTTCAGCATCCGCTCGGCGATGCTGCAGCGCTCGGCGGCCGGCCGGCCCTCGATCTCCAGGCCCAGTTCGATGTTGCTGCGGATGCTGCGCCAGGGCATGAGCAGGTCCTTCTGCAGCATGAAGGAGACCTTGCGCACCGGGCCGGTAACACGCTCGCCACCGACATGGACCTCCCCCTCGGACGGGGCGTAGAGGCCCGAGCCCATGTTCAGCAGGGTGCTCTTGCCGCAGCCCGACGGACCGATGATGGACACGATCTCGCCACAGCGGATGGTAAGGTCCAGGCCCTGTACCGCGGTGGTGGGCTCGCTCTTGCCCTTGACCGGAAAACGCTTGGTGACACCGCGGAATTCGATCTCGACGCGGGATTCCCCGGCGCGGTACGCGCCCTGCGGCGGTTCGTCGGTGTAGGTATTCAACGAGGTGGCTCTCATCTGTTTCTGACCTCACGCAAGTCGTTTCATATATGAAACATTGTTTTATTTATAAAACGTGCATGAGCCATGCCAAGAACAAGGCACAGTTGAGAGCCCCCTTGTTTCGAGTATTAAACCTTTTAAATCAATTAGTTATATTGTTTTTAGAGTAGGTCTTGAGAAAATTCCCGACAAACGTCAACTAGAGAGCCGAGCGGCCGCTTGCCTTGCTTTCGGGCAATTGAGTTGTCACTGCACAACGCGAGCGCATGAGCTGATCCGTTTGGTAACAGCCGTTGCTGTTCTACACATAAAACGCGGTTTTATGTGTGAAACAAATTGAGCGGATTGAAGGACTGGCCTGCATCGCGACTGCGCAAGCAGCGGACAAAAAGAAGCCGGCACGAGGCCGGCTATATAAGGACGCACAACAAAATCGATCAGCGGAGCTTTTCCAGCATCTGGTAGTACCACATGCCCATCGCCAGCATGTGGTTGCCCAGGCGCTCGCTCAGGGGCACGCGGATGTGCTGGCAGCGGGCGAAGGCGTCGAACTTCTCCAGGCTGCCGCTCATGGCGTTGGCCATGACCTCGCCCATGATGTGGGTGGTGGCCACGCCATGGCCGGAGTAGCCCTGGCAGTACCAGACGTTGTTCGACAGCTTGCCCAGCTGCGGGATGCGGTTGATCACGATGCCCATGGCGCAGCTCCACTTGAAGTCGATCCCCACGCCCTTGAGCTGCGGGAAGGTGCGCTCGATGCAGGGCCGCAGCTCCGCCTCGATGTCACGGGAATCGCGCCCCGAGTAGTTGGCGCCGCCGCCGAAGAGCAGGCGGCCGTCGCCGGTCATGCGGTAGTAATCCAGCACGAAGCGGCAGTCGTAGACCGCCAGGTCCTGGGGGTTGAGCTGCTTGGCCAGGTCGCCCAGGGGCTCGGTGGTGACGATGCCGCCCATGGCCGGGAAGATCATGCCCTTGAGCTTCTTGCGCTCCAGCTTGTGGTAGACGTCGCCGGCCAGCAGCACCTGCTGGGCGTTGATCCGGCCACGGCTGGTGACCACCGCCGGGCGATCGCCGTGGATGATGTCCTGCACTTCGGAGTGCTCGAAGATCAGCGCACCCAGGCTGGCGGCGGCCTTGGCCTCGCCAATGCACAGGTTGAGCGGGTGCAGGTGCATGTTGCGGGTGTTCTTGATGGCGCCGACATAGAGGTCGGAGCCCAGGTGCTCACGCACCCCGGCGGCGTCCAGCAGGGTCACGTCATCGCCCATGCCCCGGCGCACCGCCTCTTCATAGGAGGCTTTGAGCTCGTCCATGTGCGAGCTCTTCATCGCCGCGTGCAGGTGGCCGTGCTTGAGGTCGCACTGGATGCCGTACTTGGCCACGCGGTTCTTGATGATCTCGTGGCCGCGCCAGCGCAGGTACCAGATGAAGTCGTCCACTTCCTTGCCCAGGAAGCGGCTCATCTGCTTGCGCATGGCGGCGTCACCCGAGAGGCTGCCGGTGACCTGGCCGCCGTTGCGGCCCGTGGCGCCCCAACCGATCTTGTGGGTTTCCACCAGCGCCACCTTGTAGCCGCGCTCGGCCATCTCCACCGCCGTGGCGACGCCGGTGAAGCCGCCACCGATGATGGCGACGTCGACATTCACCTCACCTTCGAGGGTGGGATAGGCGGTTTCCTCGTTGAGGCTCGCGGAGTAGTAGGACGGTGCGCGCTCGGCGGCGGGCAGCGGGTGTTTGAATGCAGCGGTCATGGTGGATTCCTTTGTGATGCTCGGGTCCCGGGGCAGGCCTGCGGCCTGCCTTCGCGAATGAATTCGCCCCTACAGGTCCCCTGGAAAATACGTGTTTCGGCCTCAGGCCTGGGTCAGGTACCAGCTCCAGTCCTGCTCGCCGACCTCGGCCATGAACTGGCGGTATTCGGCACGCTTGACCGCCAGGTAGACGCCGAGGAAGGCGGTGCCCAGGGCGTCCCGTGCCCAGCTGGACTGTTCCAGGGCGCGCAGGGAGGTGAGCCAGTCGGTGGGCAGCAGCTCCTTGGCCTGGGCGTAGCCGTTGCCTTCGATGGGATCGCCCGGATCGAGGTTCTCGCGGATGCCGCGATGGATACCGGCGAGGATGGCGGCGGCGGCCAGGTAGGGGTTGGCGTCGGCGCCGCAGATGCGGTGCTCGATATGCCGGCTGTTCGCCGGGCCACCCGGTACGCGCAGGCTCACGGTGCGGTTATCCACACCCCAGGTCGGCGCCAGCGGCGCGTAGCTGTTGGCCTGGAAACGGCGGTAGGAGTTGGCGTTGGGGCAGAACAGCAGCAGCGAATCCAGCAGGCTCTTGAGCATGCCGCCCACGGACTGGCGCAGCAGCGGCGTGCCGGCCGGATCTTCGCTGGCGAAGAGATTGCGGCCTTCGGCATCGGCCAGGCTCACATGCATGTGCATGCCGGTGCCGGCGATCTCGGCGAAGGGCTTGGCCATGAAGCAGGCCTGCATGCCGTGGGCATGGGCCACGCCCTTGACCAGGCGTTTGTAGCGCACGGCCTGGTCCATGGCCTCCAGGGCATCGCCGTGCTCCAGGGTGATTTCCACCTGGCCCGGGGCGTACTCGGAAATGGCGGTGCGCGCGGGAATGCCCTGTGCCTTGCAGGCGGCGTAGAGGTCGGCAAGGAACGGTTCGATCTGCTCCAGCTCCCGCAGGCCGTACACCTGGGTAGAGCGTGGGCGCTGCCCGTCGGCATCCAGCGCCGGCTGCGGACGGCCAGCGGCATCGCGCTTCTGGTCCAGCAGGTAGAACTCCAGCTCGCAGGCCATCACCGGGTGGTAACCATCGGCCTTCAGGCCCTCGATCACCTGGACCAGGACATGGCGCGGATCGGCGATGGCGGCGGGCATGCCCTCCTGCGGGTGCATGCTGACTTGCACCGCGGCGGTGGGCATTCTGCGCCAGGGCATGCGCACCAGACTGCCGGCCAGGGGATAGGCGCGGCAATCGATATCGCCCACTTCCCAGACCAGTCCGGAGTTCTCCACATCCTCGCCGTGCATGGTCAGGCCAAGGATGGTGCTGGGCAGCGGACGGCCGGTTTCGTACACCGCCAGCAGTTCGTCGCGGTGCAGCAACTTGCCGCGCGGTACGCCGTTGGCGTCGAGAATGAAGAGTTCGAAGGCATCGATGTCCGGGTTCTGTTCAAGGAAATCCCGGGCTTCCTGCACGCTGGCAAAGGTCATGGCGCTCTCTATTAGTGCCCGTGGGCACGCAAACTGGCCCTCGCCATTCAGGCGGGGCTGGTACTTCGTTCTGGGTGAGGTTGGCCGCAACGCTGGCGGCCGGGCGTCAGGCGCGGGCGCTGTCCGGTGGACGAGCGTGACGGCAATGCCAGAGTGCCCAGAAGGCGAGTTCGAGCGGCAGGGAGATCAGGAGGTGGGTGGCCCGTTTGCGGAAGAGCTGGGCCTGGGGTGCGACTCCGGGAGCACGACGAGCGGCGCGCAGTTGCCCGAGGGGCAAGCTGGCCAGCAGCGATTGGTGCGGAGTGGGACAACCCATGAGGTAAAGCCGTGTTATTGGAATGCCCAGCAGGCTCGCACGGCGTCATCGGTGAATAAAATGCAGGTTTTTCTATCTTTGGTTAAGCGATGGCTAAACATTAGTCTTGCTTCGCCACTCCTGAGCGCGCCACGCGCACCGACCATCCTTCCCGGTGCGCACGGCGCACCCTACCGGAGTAGCCCGGATTCCATCCGGGCTACGAAAATCCCGACACCCGCCAATCCCACGGTGTGCACCGGGCTCAACGCAGCTTCAGCGGGTCCACCAGGCCGGCGGCGATGGCCATGCCCACCAGGTCCGGCAGGCTCTCGGCCTGCATGCGCTTCATCACCCGGGCACGATAGAGGTCGATGGTCTTCACGCTGATATCCAGCTGCTCGGCGATCTCGCGGTTGGTGTAGCCCTGCACCAGCGGCAGCAGCACGTCGCGCTCGCGCGGCGTCAGGCTGTCGAGGCGCTCCTGCAGCTGGCCCTGGCCGCCCGCGGTGCTGCGCCTTTCGTCGAAGCTGGACAGCGCCTGCTGCACGCTGTCCAGCAGCAGCTGCTCGTTGTACGGCTTTTCGATGAAGTCTCGGGCGCCGGCCTTGAAGGCCCGCACCACGATGGGCACATCGGCGTGGCCGCTGACGAAGATAATCGGCAGGTCGAGGCCGCGGCTGCGCATTTCTTCCTGCACGTTGAGGCCGCCCATGCCAGGCATGCGCACATCCAGCAGTACGCAGGCGGCGAGGCTGGCGTCGCAGGCGTCGAGGAAGGCGCGGCCGCTGGTGAAGGGCAGCGCCTTGAGGCCCACCGACTCCAGTAGCCAGACCGTGGAATCCAGCATGCCCTGGTCGTCGTCCACCACGTAGACCACCTGTTCGCCACCGTTGGACATCAAATCGCTCCTTTTACGTTCTTGTTATTGCAGTGGCAGGCGGCAGCGCATGAGCAGGCCGCCCTCCCCGTTGGGCATCCCGTCCAGCGCGCCGCCGAATCCCTCGATGATGCTGCGGCTCATCGACAGCCCCAGGCCCAGGCCGTCCGGCTTGCTGGTGTAGAAGGGGGTGAAGATGCGAGCCAGTTCCGCTTCGCCGAGCCCCGGCCCCTGGTCGCGGACCTCGATGGCCAGGTGGCCGCCTTCCGTCCGTGCCGCCAGGCGGATCACCGACGCCCGGCCGGGCTGGGCCTCGCGGTTGGCGTCAATGGCGTTGCGCAGCAGGTTCAGCAGCACCTGCTCCAGCAGCACCCGGTCGGCGTAGACCGGCGGCAGATTGTCCGGCAATTGCTCCTCGATCGCCACCTGGCAGGCGCTGGCTTCCCAGGCGCACAGGCGCACCGCCTCGCGCGCCACCTCGGCCACGTCGAGCGCCTGCATCCGGCGTTGGCCCTTGCGCAGGAATGCGCGCAGCCGCTTGATCACTTCCGAGGCGTGGTTGGCGTGTTCGGTGATGCGTTCCAGGCCCTGGGCCACCCGTCCCGCCGCCTCCGGATTGCTGCCCAGGGACTGCAGATAGCGCTGGCTGGCGCTGGCGTAGTTGACCACCGCGGCCAGCGGCTGGTTGATCTCGTGGGCGATGCCCGAGGCCAGTTCGCCCAGGGTAACCAGTCGCGCGGTGTGCGCCAGTTCGTCCTGGTGGCGGCGCTGCTGGGCTTCACGCAGCTCGCGTTCGGTCATGTCGTGGGCCACCAGCGAGTAGAAGCGCTCGCCGCCCGCCGTGCTGTGGGCCAGCAGCACCATGGACACCGGCACCGAGGCGCCACCGGCGGGCGGCAGCAAGCGCGAATCGAGGCCCCACACGCCCTTGCGCTCGGCGCTGCTCCAGCCCTCGCGCTGCAGCCGCGCCAGGTCGTCGGCCGGCAGCACCTCGGCCAGCGCCGGCATCGCCTGCCGGGCCTCCAGGCCGAGGGCGCGGCGGGCCGCCGGGTTGAGGTAGGTGATATGGCCGGCGGGATCGACGAACAGCACCGGGTCGGTATTGGCCTCCACCACCTCGGCCAGGCGCCGGCGATTCTCCTCGGCCTGCACCCGCGCGGTGATGTCGCGGGACACGCTGACCACCTCCACCACGGCGCCCGTGTAGGTCTCGCGGATGGCGCGGCTGGCGGTCTCGAACCACAGGTAATGCCCGGCACGATGGCGGATGCGGTAGGTCATGGTGTGGTAGCCGTCCTGCTCCAGGGCGTCGCGGGCGCGCTGCACCAGCTGGGCGATCTCCTGGGGGTGGAACAGGCACTGGGCGAGCTGTTCGCGCAGTTCCTCCGGCCAGTAGCCGAGCAGCGTCCAGGAGGCCGGCGAGGCATCGAGGAAACGGCCGTCGGGGGTGTGCCGGGAGATCAGGTCGGTGGTGTTCTCGGTGATCAGACGGTAGAGCCGGCGCGCCCGCGCCGCCTCGCGCTCGGTGAGGATCTGCGCGGTGGCCTCGCGGCAGCGCAGCAGGACCCGGCGTTCCTGTGGATCGGGGATGTAGGTCCAGATCAGAATGCGCTCGCCGCACTGGGCTTCCACCCCTTCGATGGCACGCTCCTGGGCCAGGCAGGCGCGCACCAGGGAGGCATGGTTCACCGGCAGGAAGCGCAGCACCTCGACCAAGGGCAGTTCCCCGAGCAATGCCAGCAGCGCGGCGTTCAGCTCCAGCGGCGAGGCGCTGGCGTCCACCAGCAGGCTCGGTTGCGGGTCGTGGCCGAGCAATGGCGAAGCCCGCAGCAGGCCGTTGACGCTGCCCAGCAAGGTGGTCAGCAGCTCATGCAGCCACCCCAGCCAGTCCAGCGCCACGCCTTCGTGCACGTCCACCAGCAGCAATCCACGCTGGCCGGCTTCCAGCGCCAGGTCGAAGGCCTGGCCATGGCTGATGGCGGCCCGGCGCAGGCGCCCGGCCAGCCAGCAATCGAGTTGGCGCAGCTGCTGCAGCGACAGCCGGCCCTGCTCTGCCAGGCGCGCCACCAATACTTCATCGCTGGCCTGCAGCGGATCGCCCTGGCCCGGGGGCAATTGCTGGCCGCTACCCTCATGGCTGTAGATGCGCGCGCCGGGCTGCCAGCTCAGGTAAAAGGCCTGGCGCACTTCGGGACAGCCGCGCAGCGCCCGGCACAGGGCGTCGGCGCGGGCCGCCAGGGGTACGCCTTCGCGCTGCAGGCGCAGCCAGGTGTGAAGTCGAACTGGAGTCTGGGTCATGGCGAGTCCAGCGGCTGGGGGTGGGCAAGGATATACCGGCCTTCAGGAGGAACAGAAACAATATAGTACTATTACTATAAGACTCTAGATGTACTTCCATATCATTGCGAAGTTGGTATATAAATCACCCTAGAGAGCTACCGGCCTCTTCCAGATGAGCCGGTGCAGAAGAGCTAATAATCAGCCGCCGGGTATCCAGCATGTCGATCTACGATCAGGGCCTCGCCCCTGCCGCCGTCAACCACATCGCCCTCTCCCCCCTCAGCTTCATCGAGCGCACCGCCGCCGTTTATCCCCATTACCCGGCCGTGATCCACGGTTCCATCCGTCGCAACTGGGCACAGACCTACGCGCGCTGCCGGCGCCTGGCCTCGGCCCTGGCCGGCCGTGGAATCGGCAAGGGCGACACGGTGGCGGTGATGCTGCCGAACATCCCGCAGATGCTGGAGGCGCACTTTGGCGTGCCGATGATCGGCGCCGTGCTCAACACCCTGAACGTGCGCCTGGATGCCGAGGCCATCGCGTTCATGCTGCAGCACGGCGAAGCCAAGGTGCTGATCACCGACCGCGAATTCCATGAAGTGATCCACGCCGCCATCGGCATGCTCGACCACCCGCCGCTGGTGATCGACGTCGACGACCCGGAGTACGGCGAAGGCCAGGCGGTGAGCGAACTGGACTACGAGGCGCTGCTGGCCGAGGGCAACCCGGCCTACGCCTGGCAATGGCCGGCGGACGAGTGGCAGGCCATCTCCCTGAACTACACCTCCGGCACCACCGGCAACCCCAAGGGCGTGGTCTACCACCACCGTGGCGCCTACCTGAACGCCCTGGGCAACCAGATGACCTGGAACATGGGCAACCACCCGGTCTATCTCTGGACCCTGCCGATGTTCCATTGCAACGGCTGGTGCTACCCCTGGACCGTCACCGCCCTGGCCGGAGTGCACGTGTTCCTGCGCCGGGTGGACCCGCAGAAGATCCTCAACCTGATCCGCGAGCATCAGGTAAGCCACCTGTGCGGCGCGCCCATCGTGCTCAACGCCCTGGTGAACATGCCCGAATCGGCCAAGGCCGCGATCGACCACCCGGTGAACGCCATGGTGGCCGGCGCCGCGCCGCCGGCCAAGGTGATAGGCGCGGTGGAGGAGATGGGCATCCGCGTGACCCACGTCTACGGCCTCACCGAGGTCTATGGGCCGGTGACCGTCTGCGCCTGGCACGAGGAATGGGATGAGTTGCCGCTGGAAGAGCGCGCCCGCATCAAGTCCCGCCAGGGCGTGCGCTACCCCACCCTGGAAGGGGTGATGGTGGCCGACCCGAAAACCCTCGAACCGGCGCCCATGGACGGCCAGACCATCGGCGAGATCTTCATGCGCGGCAACACCGTGATGAAGGGCTACCTGAAGAACCCCAGCGCCACCAGCGAGGCCTTCGAGGGCGGCTGGTTCCATACCGGCGACCTGGCGGTCTGGCACCCGGACGGCTACGTGGAAATCCGCGACCGGCTGAAGGACATCATCATTTCCGGCGGCGAGAACATCTCCACCATCGAGCTGGAAGGTGTGCTCTACCGCCACCCGGCGGTGCTGGAAGCGGCCGTGGTGGCGCGCCCCGACGAGAAATGGGGTGAAACGCCCTGCGCCTTCATCACCCTCAAGGCCGACCAGCAGGACACCCGCGAGGCGGACATCATCGCCTTCTGCCGCGAGCACCTGGCCGGCTTCAAGGTGCCGAGGACGGTGATCTTCACCCAGTTGCCGAAGACCTCCACCGGCAAGATCCAGAAGTACGTCCTGCGGGACATGGCGAAGAACCTCTAACCCGCGCCGGCATCGGCCGGACCCAACAGAGTTCCAGGAACAGGGCGGCAGCCAGCGGTTGCCGCCAGGGGCCGTCGCATGCCCGAAAAGGCGGCGGCGGCCGGCTACAGGCATCGACAACAACAACAAGCGGAGCCCGTCATGAGTACTCAGCAAACACCTCACTCGCAAAGCTGCGACCGCATCCGGTCCAACCCCAAGTTCCAGCGCCTGGCACGCCAGCGCGCGGTGCTCGCCTGGTCCCTCAGCGCCGTGGTGCTGGGGGTCTACTACCTGTTCATCATGCTGGTGGCCTTCGTGCCGGGCTGGCTGCACCTGCCGCTGTACGAGGGCAGCCACCTCAGCCGTGGCATCCCCCTGGGCGCGGCCATCATCGTCCTTTCCTGGCTGCTGACCGCCTGGTACGTGCGTAGCGCCAACACCCGTTTCGACAGCCTCAGCGCAGAAATCCTCCAGGAGGCCCAGGCATGAAAGCCCTCCTCGCCCTCCTCGCCCTGGCACCGCTGAGCAGCTTCGCCGACACCATCACGGCACAGAAGCAGCCCCTCAACCTGCATGCCATCGGCATGTTCTTCGTCTTCGTCCTCGCCACCCTGGCGATCACCTGGTGGGCCGCCCGGCGCACCCGCTCCACCGCCGACTTCTACACCGCTGGCGGCGGCATCTCGGGCTTCCAGAACGGCCTGGCGATCGCCGGTGACTACATGTCCGCGGCCACCCTGCTGGGCCTCACCAGCCTGGTGTTCACCAAGGGCTACGACGGCTTCGTCTACATCATCGGCTTCTTCGTCGGCTGGCCGGTCATCACCTTCCTCATGGCCGAGCGCCTGCGCAACCTCGGCAAGTACACCTTCGCCGACATCGTTTCCTACCGCCTGGACCAGACCCGCGTACGCAGCTTCGCCGCCCTCGGCTCGCTGACCGTGGTCTGCTGCTACCTGATCGTGCAGATGGTCGGCGCCGGCCAGTTGATCAAGCTGCTGTTCGGCCTCGACTACCAGATGGCGGTGGTGGTGGTGGGCGTGCTGATGCTGGTCTACGTGATCTTCGGCGGGATGATCGCCACCACCTGGGTGCAGATCGTCAAGGCCGTGCTGCTGCTGGCCGGCGGCACCACCCTGGTACTGATGGCCATGAGCGAGTTCGGCTTCAGCCTGGAAAACCTCGCCGGCCGCGCGGTGCAAGCTCATGCCATCGGCAACGGCATCATGGGCCCCGGCTCGATGCTGGCCGATCCGATCAACGCCGTGTCGCTGTCCCTCGGCCTGGTGTTCGGCATCGCCGGACTGCCGCATATCCTGATGCGCTTCTTCACCGTGCCCAACGCCAAGGAAGCCCGCCGCTCGGTGCTCTTCGCCACCGGCTTCATCGGCTTCTTCTTCCTGGTGGTCTGCGTGCTCGGCTACACCGCCATCGTCATCGTCGGCACCGACCCGAAATACTTCGTCGACGGCAAGCTGGGCGGCGCCCTAGTGGGCGGCGGCAACATGGTGGCCATGCACCTGGCCCAGGCCGTGGGTGGCAACCTGTTCCTCGGCTTCCTCTCCGCCGTGGCCTTCGCCACCATCCTCGCCGTGGTGGCCGGCCTGGCCCTGGCCGGCGCCTCGGCCATCTCCCACGACCTCTACGCCACCGTGCTGAAGAAGGGCCGCGCCAGCGAGAAGCAGGAGATGCGCGTGAGCCGCATCGCCACCGTCTGCCTGGGCCTGGTGGCCATCGGCCTGGGGCTGTTGTTCGAGCAGATGAACATCGCCTTCCTGGTGGGCCTGACCTTCGGCGTGGCCGCCTCGGCCAACTTCCCGGTGCTGATCATGGCCATGTACTGGAAGGGCCTGACCACCCGTGGCGCGCTGTGCGGCGGCCTGGTCGGCCTGGTGTCCGCCCTGGTGCTGGTGATCCTTTCACCGGCGGTGTGGGTAACGGTGCTCGGCCACGCCAAGGCGATCTTCCCTTACGACCACCCGGCGCTGTTCTCCATGCCGCTGGCCTTCGCCGTGATCGTGCTGGTCTCCAGCCTCGACCGCAGCGCCCGTGCCAGCCGCGAGCGCGCCGCCTACGCCGACCAGTTCGTGCGCGCCCAGACCGGCCTCGGCGCGGCGGCCGCCAGCAGCCATTGATCCATCCGGCACGGCGCGTGCGCCGTGCCTTCCCGCAATCGCAGTAACAGAGGTTCCACGCCATGCCCGATTACAACGCCCCGCTGCGCGACCTGCGTTTCGTCCTGCACGAGGTCTTCGACGCCCCGTCCCTCTGGGCGCGCCTGCCCGCGCTGGCCGAACGGGTAGATGCCGACACCGCCGACGCCATCCTGGAAGAAGCGGCCAAGGTCACCGGGCAACTGATCGCCCCGCTCAACCGCAGCGGCGACGAAGAGGGCGCGCAGTGGCGCGAGGGCGTGGTGACCACCCCGGCGGGCTTCAGGGAGGCCTACGCCACCTATATCGAAGGCGGCTGGGTGGGTCTCTCCGGCAACCCGGAATTCGGCGGCCTGGGCATGCCGAAGATGCTCGCGGTGCAGTTCGAGGAAATGCTCTACGCCGCCAACTCCAGCTTCGCCCTGTATTCCGCGCTCTCTTCCGGCGCCTGCCTGGCCATCGACGCCCACGCCAGCGCCGACCTCAAGCAGATCTACCTGGCGCCCATGTACGAAGGCCGCTGGGCGGGTTCCATGTGCCTGACCGAAGCCCACGCCGGCACCGACCTCGGCATCATCCGCACCCGTGCCGAACCCCAGGCCGACGGCAGCTATGCCATCACCGGCAGCAAGATCTTCATCACCGGCGGCGAGCAGGACCTGACCGAGAACATCATCCACCTGGTGCTGGCCAAGCTGCCCGACGCGCCGGCCGGCCCGAAAGGCATCTCGCTGTTCCTGGTGCCCAAGCGGATGGTCGAGGCCGACGGTTCCCTCGGCGCGGCCAATGCGGTGAGCTGCGGTTCCATCGAGCACAAGATGGGCATCAAGGCCTCGGCCACCTGCGTGATGAACTTCGACGGCGCCAGCGGCTGGCTGGTGGGCGAAGCCAACAAGGGCCTGGCGGCGATGTTCACCATGATGAACTACGAGCGCCTGTCCATCGGCATCCAGGGCATCGGCTGCGCCGACGCCTCCTACCAGGGCGCCGTGGCCTACGCCCGCGAGCGCATCCAGAGCCGCGCACCCTCCGGCCCGGTGGCGAAGGACAAGTCCGCCGACCCGATCATCCACCACCCCGACGTGCGCCGCATGTTGCTAACCATGAAGGCCATGACCGAGGGCGGCCGCGCCTTCGCCTGCTACGTCGGCCAGCAGCTGGACCTGGCCAAGTTCGCCATCGATGCCGACGAGCGCCAGCGCGCCGAAGCCCTGGTGGCCCTGCTGACCCCGGTGGCCAAGGCCTTCTTCACCGACACCGGGCTGGACAGCTGCGTGCTCGGCCAGCAGGTGTTCGGCGGCCACGGCTACATCCGCGAGTGGGGCCAGGAACAGCTGGTGCGCGACGTGCGCATCGCGCAGATCTACGAAGGCACCAACGGCATCCAGGCCCTCGACCTGCTGGGGCGCAAGGTGGTGGCCAACGGCGGCGCGGCGCTGAAGCTGTTCTGCGCCGAGGTGCGTGACTTCGCCACCCAGCCGGCCGCGCCCTACGCCGCCGAGCTGCTGGAAGCCCTGCAACGCCTGGAAGGCACCAGCGAATGGCTGCTGCAACAGGCCACCCGGAGCCCCAACGAAGTGGGCGCGGCCTCGGTGGAATACCTGCAGCTGTTCGGCCACGTGGCCTACGCCTGGCTCTGGGCGCGCATGGTCGCCGTGGCCGAGGCGCGCCAGGCCGAGGACGAGGCCTTCTACGGCGCCAAGCGGGCCACCGCCGAGTTCTTCTTCCGCCGCCTGCTGCCGCGCACCCTGGCCTTCGAAGCCTCCATCCGCGCCGGCGCCGAACCGCTCTTCGGCCTGGCCAGCGAACAGTTCTGACCCTTGAGCGTGGCGCGGCCTGCGCTCCTTTGGGCCGCGCCTTTTTATTCCGCAGTACCCCGAGAAAACAACAACAAGAGGAACCAGCATGACCCGAACCACCCTCACCACCGGCCTGCTGCTGGCCGGCGGCTCCCTCGGCTTGTCCGCCACCGCCTCGGCGGATTTCATCCAGGACTCCAAGGCCACCCTGGAACTGCGCAACTTCTACTTCAACCGCGACTTCCGCCAGAGCGGCGCGCCCCAGTCCAAGGCCGAGGAATGGGCCCAGGGCTTCCTGCTGCGCTACGAGTCGGGTTTCACCGAAGGCACCATCGGCGTCGGTGTCGACGCCATCGGCCTGCTCGGCGTGAAGCTGGATTCGAGCCCCGACCGCGCCGGCACCGGCCTGCTCAAGCGCGACCGCGAGGCACCCAAGCGGGCCCAGGACGAGTACGGCGAACTCGGCCTGACCGCCAAGCTGCGCGCCTCGAAAAGCACCCTCAAGCTCGGCACCCTGATGCCCAGGCTGCCGGTGCTGCTGGCCAACGACTCGCGCCTGCTGCCGCAGACCTTCAAGGGCGGCCAGCTCAACTCGCTGGAACTCGACGGCCTGACCTTCGACGCCGGGCGCCTGACCCAGGTGAACCAGCGCGACTCCTCCGACTACGAGGACATGGGCATCACCACCGTCGGAGCGAAGAACATCCGCGCGCAGGCCACCGGCAGCGACGCCTTCGACTTCGCCAACGCCAGCTACAAGTGGAACGACAGCCTGACCACCGGCTACGGCTTCGGCCGCCTGGAGGACTTCTACCGCCAGCACTACCTGACCCTGAACCACCTGCTGCCGCTGGCCGCCGGCCAGAGCCTGAAGAGCGACCTGCGCTACGCCCGCTCCACCGACGAAGGCGGCAGCAACGTCGACAACAAGGCCTTCGGCGCCCTGTTCACCTACGGCTTCGGCGGCCACGCCCTGGGCCTGGGCTACCAGCGCATGAGCGGCGACACCGGCTTCGCCTACGTCAACGGCAGCGATGCCTACCTGGTGAATTTCGTGCAGATCAGCGACTTCGCCAACCGCGAGGAACGCAGCTGGCAGGCCCGCTACGACTACAACTTCGCCGCCCTGGGGGTTCCCGGCCTGACGTTCATGACCCGCTACCTGTCCGGCGACGGTGTGGAACTGGGTGCCGGCAAGGCGGACGGCAAGGAGTGGGAACGCGACACCGACATCGCCTACGTGGTGCAGAGCGGGCCGTTGAAGAACCTCGGCGTGAAATGGCGCAATGCCACGGTACGCTCCACCAACTTCGGCAACGACCTCGACGAGAACCGGCTGATCCTCAGCTACAGCCTGCCGCTCTGGTAAGCGCACTCCATGTTGATGGGTTTCGCTCCGCTCGCGGAGCGCCGCCCGACCCATCCTACGCACTCGGCGGACAAGCCGTAGGATGGGTAGGGCCTGCGAAACCCATCGATGGCCGCGTCCGAGTTGATGGGGTTCTCCGACAAACGCCCGCCCGCTCACTTCGGATAGGGATCGAGCACGGCCTGCTTGTCGGTCTTGAGGATCCACACCACCAGCTTGGCCGGCTTGCTGTCGCTGGCGTTGCGCGATTCCAGGTGGACGCTGCCGGCCGGCTCGTACCAGCTTTCGCCGGCCTTGTAGCGCTTGGGCTCCCCGCCCTTCAACTGGGAGATCACCGCTCCTTCGGCGACATAGGCGAACACCGAGCCGGCGTGGCTGTGGGCGACGGAGCGCTGCCCCGGCGCATAGTCCACGGTGAGCAGCAGCCCCTGCTTGCCGGGAGCGTTGAGCAACGCCTGTTCCTGCAGCACCTTGACCTCTTCCTGGCCATCGCCATGGGCGTAGGCGAGCTGGAAATTAAGCAGCGCCAGGCCGGCGGCCAGGGCACTCATCGTCTTGAGATTACGCATGGTGGTCACTCGCTCGGGACTTTGCGGAAACCGACGGCCAAGCGGTTCCAGCAGTTGATGGTGTTGATGGCCAGGGTCAGGTCTACCTGCTCGCGCTCGCTGAAGTGGGCCGCGAGCTGGGCGTAGTCCGCGTCCGGGGCGTGGGTGTCGGCGAGGCGGGTCAGGGCTTCGGTCCAGGCCAGCGCGGCGCGCTCCCGGGGCGTGAAGAAGGGGCTTTCGCGCCAGACCGCCAGGGCGTGGAGGCGCCGGTCGGTCTCGCCGCGCTTGCGCGCATCGCCCGAATGCAGGTCGACGCAGAAGGCGCAGCCGTTGAGCTGGGAAGCCCGCAGCTTCACCAGCTCCAGCAGCGATTTTTCCAGGGGCAGTTTGCTCGCCGCGGCGTCCAGGGCGAGCATCGCCTTGAGCGCATCGGGCGACGCTGCGTAGTAGTCCAGGCGTGGGGTCATCGAGGCATCCTCAGGGTGGGAAGGGATGCCTCCAAACTACTGCCGGCGGGGCTGGCGACCTACGGCCAATTGCCCCTATTAGCAGGTGGCCAATTGCAGGGATGAAGTCCTGGGGTCCGCCGCAGAGATCAGGCCTTCAGCTTGTGGGTCCAGTCCAGCAGGCTGCGCCACAGGCAGATGCCCACGAAGTAGGCCGAGGACAGCCACCAGATACCCAGCACCAGGGACTTGTAGAAGGGGTGCTGGAGGATGAGGAACATGCTGCTGATCATCCATACGAAGGTGACCACTATGTTCAGCGGCATCAGCTTGCGCACCCGGAAAGGGTGGAGGAACTTCAGCTTGGTCAGGGTCAGGGCCGCGAGCACGCAGATCAGCGTCAGGCTGACCACGGGCAGCGGATCGATGATCCAGATGTACAGCGCCACCACATTCCAGGCGGCGGGGAAGCCGACGAAGTAGTTGTCGCTGCTCTTCATGTTCAGGTTGCAGAAGCAGAACAGCGACGACACCAGGATCAGGCTCACCGTCACCAGCGCCGTGTGCTCGGGCAGGTCGATGTAGCGGTAGATGAAGATCGCGGGAATGAACACGTAGGTGAGGTAGTCGATCACCAGGTCCAGGGTGGAGCCGTCGAAGTTCGGCAGCATGGTGCTGGTCTGCACGCGCCTGGCGAAGGTGCCATCGAGGCCATCCACCAGCAGGGCGGCGCCCAGCCAGAGCAGGCAGTCGCGAGGTTGGTTGTCGAACAGCGCGAGAATGGCCATCAGGGCCAGCACGACGCCGGTGGCGGTGACACCGTGAGCGGACCAGGCCTTGGCTTTATTGACGACAGTGATGTTGGTGGACACGAGGCAGCTCTGCTCTGAGTAGTGGGGACAGAAATCAATAGACCGCGATTATGCGTCAGCCTCCTGGAGGCGTTCAGACTTTTATCAGGTCGGCCATGTCGTTTTCAGGCATCTTTACCGTGCTTATTCGAGCCTAGGCGATTAACGCCAGACAGCAACGTCCATCCCTGCACGGTCATCGGGAAACGGCGCCTATCGGCGCAGACTTGCAGGCAATCCCGCAAGGCGGCACCCTTGCGCCCGGTTATCCACAGACCATGATCATGAGCGCTCCCGTCGATCCCACCCGCTGCCCGCTCTGCGGCCAGAGCAACCAGTGCAGCCAGGCCGACCCGACCCGTGCCGGGGAAGCGTGCTGGTGCTTCACGACGAAGGTCGACCCGGCCGCGCTGCAACGCGTCCCCCCGCCGGCCATCGACCGTGCCTGCCTCTGCCCCCGCTGCGCCCAGGCGCTGCCCAGCGATGCACCAACCTGATGCGCCTTGATCGATTTCTGAGCAATTTCCCCGACTTCAGCCGCCTCGACGCGCGCCTGCTGCTGGCCGCCGGTCGGATTCGGGTGGATGGCCGCCCCGTACTCGACGGTCGCTTCGAGATCCGCGAATTCCACCGCGTGGAACTGGACGAGCGCCTGCTCCAGGCCGGCAAGCCGGCGCGCTACTTCATGCTCTACAAGCCTTCCAGCCACGTCAGCGCCACCGAGCACCCGGAGCACCCCACGGTGCTCGACCTGCTGGACGAGCCCGACAAGCACGAGCTGCACCTGGGCGGACGCCTGGACCTGACCACCACCGGCCTGCTGCTGATCACCAACGACGGGCACTGGTCACGCCGGCTGACCCTGCCCGGCAGCAAGCAGCCGAAGGTCTACCACGTGGAAACCGAACAACCGATCGGCACCGAGTACGTCGAAACCTTCGCCCGAGGGCTCTATTTCGCCTTCGAGGACCTCACCACCCTCCCCGCACAGCTGGAAATCCTCGATACCCACAGCGCCCGCCTGACCCTGCACGAGGGCCGCTACCACCAGGTCAAGCGCATGTTCGGCCACTTCCGCAATCGCGTGGTGCGCCTGCACCGCGAAAGCATCGGCCCACTGAAGCTGGACCCGCACATGACGCCAGGCGACTACCGGTCACTCACCGAGGCGGAAGTGGCCTGCTTTTAGCTAGAACCTCTGCAAGTCACATCGGAATCGAATAACCCGACGAACTGCAAGAATTTTCCCTTTCAATAAGCTTGCAGCGGTAATGAGGCCCCGCTTAAATCGGACACAAGGTCAAAGCGTGACCAAAGAGTCACGCAGACCATCTAAGCGTTCCTGCGGTCCCCTGTGCTTTGCACTCGTAAGTTCCCTGCCTGGTTAGAAGACCCGATCCGACGCCTTGAACAGCGTCGGACCCCGCCGTCTTTTCTCGAACTAACCGCTTGAAATATAAAGAATTTTAAAAAATCTCGCCTGACATTGGATTGTCATCGAAAGGCGCTTTCCTACTGCCAAGACTTACAGCGAGCCATGCCGTTCAGAGGGCTCGCATGACCCATCTGCGCCAGGAGGAAACGACATGAGGCCGGAAACCGCCATCGTCGAGATTCACAGCCAGTACAAGGTTCACACGGAGTTTTACGGCAACCCGGAAGCCAGGGAGACCATCATCCTGGTCAACGGCTCCTTGTCGACGACCGCCTCGTTCGCGCAGACAGTGAAATACCTGCAACCGCACTTCAACGTGGTGCTCTTCGACGAGCCCTATGCCGGCCAGTCCAAGGCGCATAACGACAACAGCCGCTTCATCAGCAAGGAGACCGAGGCCGACATCCTCCTCCACCTGATCGAGCACTTCCGGGTGGACTACCTGATGTCCTTCTCCTGGGGCAGCGTCTCCGCCCTGCTCGCCCTGGCCCAATGCCCGGCGCGGATCAAGAAGGCCGTCATCACCTCCTTCTCGCCCATCCTCAATGAACCGATGATGGACTACCTGACCCGTGGCATGGACTGCCTCTCGGCCGTCGACCGCGACGCCGTGGGCAACCTGGTGAACGGCACCATCGGCAAGTACCTGCCGAGCCTGTACCAGCGCTTCAACCACAAGCACTGCAGCAGCCTCGACGAGCACGAGTACCTGCAGATGCACTTCCACGTCCGCCAGGTGCTGAACATGGACTCGCGCTGCTACGTGGATTGCCTGGCCAACGTCGACATCCCGTTGCTGTTCATCAACGGCGACCGTGACGAGTACACCTCCGCCGAGGACGCCCGCCACTTCGCCAAGCACGCACGCGATTGCCAGTTCGCCACCATCGACAACGCCGGTCACTTCGTCGACGTCGAACACAAGGCCGGCTGGATGCAGACCCAGCAAGCGATGCTGGGCTTCCTCAAGACCCAGGCAACCAAGGGCATCGCTCGCCCGCAGGTCGCCGATTACCAGGCAATTGCCGTTTGAACGCGTGGCCGCCCGGGCAGGTGCAAGTATTTTCAGTAACTTGTGACTGCCCTGGGCTTCACCTCGCCCGCCGCTTCTGGTAAAAAGAGCACCCTTCGCGGGCGTCGTATAATGGCATTACCTGAGCTTCCCAAGCTCATGACGAGGGTTCGATTCCCTTCGCCCGCTCCAGAATTCTTGGGCCATCCAGCCCTGAAGGCGAAATTAGCGCTTTCTTCGGTGACAGTTTTGGTGACAGTTAGGGCGTGAAAAACGCAGTGCTTTGACCAAAGCTTTGCACCTTGATCCCGCTTTACAGGCTATCCTCAAGACGCAGCCACGCGGGCTTGCAATTGACCAAGGAGGTCACATGTTCCTTCAATTGCTCAAGTCGAAGTCCAAAGAGGAAAACGAACTCTCCAAGCTCTTCGACCACATCCGCGAAACCCAAGCCATCGACGTGGTAGGTCGCGGCACTGTCGTGATCGAGCCGGAGACAATTTTTGACTCTCCTGAGTTCAAGAAAGCTCTTGAACGGGCCGCCTCTATCGTAAAACGCTGATGGGTATTTTGCTTATTCTGCCACTGCTAGTCAGTGGCTTTTTAGTGCTGCACCACCACCCTCTTTACTTCTATAAGATCCACCGTCAAGACGGCCAATACTTTTATATTCAATGCGTGAGACTTGGCGTCTACAGCTTAGTTTTTGGCTTCTTAATTTGCGTAGCCTTGTACCATCTCTTGGAAAACTACAAGGTCCTCTGTTTCGATCTTAAGAATATCAACTTCTTCGACTGGACTGCCAATCACTTATTGGCAGTAGGGGTAGTTAGCAAGAAAAGGGCCGTCAGCGCAGCTATCATTTCTTGGTCGATCCTCCTTGCCTTCTATCCGATCCCACATATCTGGGGCTACCTGACCAGACGCCTTTACTACATGTGGCGCCTCGGAGCGAAGGACGCAGGCCAAGTGAAGTTGATGGTTATGGCTACCATCTTTAACGATAGCCCACTAGATGCCTTCCTATTCAAGTCCGCATTGAGCGGAGACTTGGTCATGCTCCACATGGATGACCGAAAGGTGTATGTCGGAGTTATATCAACGATGGGCGAGCCCAACGAAACTCAAGGTGCCGACCAAGAAATATCCATAAAGCCAGTAATGAGTGGCTATCGGGACAAAGACAATTTGACTGTCACCTTTACTACTCAGTACAAAGAGGCAGGAGCTGACGTCACCCTCATCCTTCGTCAGGATGAAATTATCTCTGCGACTAAGTTTGATTTTGAGGTCTACGAAAAATTCAAGGCTTCAAAACCCTCTCCTCTCCCTGCGGCCACCGACCAGCCTACCACCCACAGCTGATCAAAAAAGAGCCCAACATGGTCGGGCTCTTTTCTTCTATTCAAGCTTCAGGGAAGCGCCATAGCCATTAGATTACGAATTGCCCAATGCCATTTCTTGTCATGCACAATTCGCTGGTGGTACACATCCCCATTAATAATCTGATCCTTGGTGAGGGAAGAAAGCTCCTCCCAATCATCCCCAAATACGTAAGTTGCATTATTTAGATGCACACTTTCCAAGGCATAGATCTTTCTAGACTCAAATCCATATACAAAATACCCTGAGTACCCACCGCGTCCGGTAGCCAAAAAATCAGGCTCATACTGGGCAAGCAGTCGCATGCGCTCTTCAATGACTCCCCTATCAGACTGGTCAAGTCGATTCAGATAGGGACCAATAACATCCTTTGTTACTTTCCAAGGGTATTTCCCAGGCGGTAGTACTTCCCATTGAAGCCGCCTCAAGGGGACCGCTGCAACCTGCAGAGCAGCATGATCGTATATTTCAAAGCTCCCAAATGCTTCCAGCATCAGGTTGGCGAGATGCAGAATCCGGCCCTCATCTTCGTCAAGAAGATTTATTCTCCTTGTTGAGAAGCAGCCCTCTTGAATATATTCCGCCAGGATAAACACTTCATCTGGAGCCGGTACATAGTCCCTCTGGTATACATCCATTGTCCGATGCTGAACGCCAGAGTGTTCCTGTCCATGCCAATCTTTCCAGGTCCTATAGCTAGGGACGGACTTTTTTACTAACGGTAGATCCCTCCGAACAACCTCCTTCCCTCGGGAGTTATATTCTGAAAATTTACCAATGATGCTCGGTACAATTGAATCACCAACCCTATCCAGCCGATTCAGCCCAAGCTGCTCCTGCCTCTCCAGAGATACCTGTCCTCGCGGAAAAATAAAGCTGACCTCTCTCGCTCCGCGCGCCTCCGCCACAATCTTGGTGATGCTTCTCAGGCTATTACCTTCAATCATGATGTCCGTCCTTGTACGGCAACAACGCCAAGGCCGAAGGTATCACTTCGCCAGCACTCCTTGACATGCTCTTTATCGGGCTACAAAGAGGACACGCCCTATCTGCAGGTGTCCCCAGTACCGCCCGACCGCTACGTCGAAATTCTTGGCCTATACCCGGACGGGATGATCCTCGCTCCCGGCACCCAGGAAATGGAGCGGTAACAGCACGACGCCACGCTTTAGGCACCCGAAAGCAGGTCACCCAGTGCTGCTGGCTCCCAGTTCGAAATCAACAGTTCCCCTGTCACCTCAGCCTGCCCTTGCCGCTGATTGGTGGTGCTGTAACGGATGTCCAACCGTTGCGTATGAAAGCCCTCGAACACCTGCCGAATATCGGGGTGGTCATTGATGCTAACCATTACCCTCCCCTTACAGCGCCGCATGAAATCGGCCATCCGCTCATAGTTCTCGAAGGGGAAGTCCACCCCGTAGCCCTCGGTCTGTCAGTACGGCGGGTCCATGTAGTGGAAAGTGTGCGGCCGGTCATAGCGCTCGGCGCACTCCAGCCAGGGCAGGTTTTCGACGTAGGTGCCGGACAGCCGTTGCCAGGCCGCGGAGAGGTTCTCCTCGATCCGCAGCAGGTTGATTGCCGGCGCAGTGGTGGCCGTGCCGAACGTCTGCCCAGAGACCTTGCCGCCGAAGGCATGATGCTGCAGGTAGAAGAAGCGCGCGGCGCGCTGGATATCGGTCAGGGTCTCGGGTCGGGTCATCTTCTGCCACTCGAAGATCTGCCGGCTGGATAGAGCCCACTTGAACTGGCGGACGAACTCCTCGAGGTGGTTTTGCACCACCCGGTAGAGACACACCAGGTCACCGTTGATGTCGTTCAGCACCTCTGTGGGTGCCGGCATCGGGCGAAGAAAGAAGAGCGCAGCGCCGCCGGCAAACACCTCGACATAGCACTCAAGGGGCGGGAACAGCGGGATAAGGCGGTCGGCCAGGCGGCGCTTACCGCCCATCCAGGGAACGATTGGATTGGTCATTTTGTGCAAGCCTTTGCTGTATGAATATCCAGTTGTTAGACTCGCCGCGCTTCGTGCACGAGGCGGGAGCCTTGGCTGGGCTTGCAGGTACGGTCTGCGGTTCAGCGGCTGGCCGGGGTGGTGGAACACCTTGGCCAGTCGCTCTCATTTGTGATTCATCTTGAAAGATCAGGAGAGCATCATGCGTCGATATGTAAGCCTCCAGTCCCTGATCCTGGTGAAGAGTCGAGAGCACGACTTTGTACTCACACCCACCACCGCCGAGGACCTGGCCAGCTTCGGCCTCAGGTTCCTAGTGGCCGAACTGGGCACCGAAGGTGCCCGGCTTTTCCTGCGCAAGAAATTCTCGGAGTACCGGCCTGACTATCGAGGCATCGGTAGAGACGACGGCCCTGCACGCAAGGACGAGGAACAACACCCTGCCCAGCGGTACTAACCTCACAGGAAAGGAGGGATAACCATGTGCGGACGCTACGTCACCCCATCTGACCGGGCGATCGAGGACTTCTGGCACATCGGCGCCCGGAACTCCGGCCGGTGGATCCAGAGCTTCAACGTCGCCCCCACAACCCAGGTGCCTATGATCCGCCAGGACGCCCAGGGCGAGCTGGAACTGGCGGCCGCGCGCTGGGGACTGATCCCCTTCTGGTGGAAGCAGGACAAGCCGCCCACCCTCTCCTTCAATGCCCGCAGCGAAGAGGCGGCGCAGAAGCCCATGTGGCGCCAGAGCCTGCGCACCCACCGCTGCATCATGCCCGCCCACGGCCAAGCCGCAGGCGTCGACGCCGATCACTTCGCCTGAGCGCTCAGAATTGCCCCGGCCAGTTCCAGATCACTGCTCTCGCTCAGGCCGGGATTCTCGCTGCGGATCCGCTGCAGCTCCGCTTCGAGGTAGGGGCCGCGAATGGCGCCGTCGCTGGCGATGAAGGTGCTGGCGTCGTCCGACACCGGGCCAACGAGTTTGTGGTCGCCGCCACTGGTGAGGTAGGTGGAGGCGCTGGTGGCGCCGGTGGAGAGGAGACCGCGCAGCAGGTCGCCGTCGTCGTCGTGGTGGTCGTGCTTGGCCATGGCGGAGGTGAAGGGGATAGCGATGAGCGCGAGGGTTGCAGCGGTAGTGCGGAAACGCATGGTGACTCCTTTGGGTTTGCGTTTCCCTCAGATTGCGGCCGCTGAAACGAGTTCCGGACCTCCTCGCTAAATCGCCCTGCCCGCCTGGCGCGACCGCCGCGACATTGCCGCTGATCCGGGACTGTCTCTGCGGCGACAGCGCTTTGCCCTCCCTGTGCGCCACCCTGTACTAGACTGCACCACCACTGTGCGGGCCAGCAGCGCCTGCCTCGAGTCCGCTCGCCCCACGCACAGGCTTTTCAACCGATGCATCCAGTATTTCGCTGGCCAGGAGGGCCGTCATCCAACGTGGAGAGCGAGTGTACTCATGCCGTACTCATTCCGTCTGATCGCCGCGGTCGCGATGCTTGCGAGCGGCGTCCTGCCTGTTACCCATGCCGCTGATTCCGCCATCCAGGCCCATTGCCATGAGAAGTGGAGCGGCGATGCCATGCGGGCCTACTGCCTCGAAGAACAGCACCAGGCCGCCGAGATGGTGACGCACTACAGCGGGCCCATTCGCAGCCGCTGCGAGTCGGAATGGCGCAACGATTTCCACATGGTGCTGTTCTGCATCCGGGAGCAGCAGCCGCTGCCCCAGGTGGCCTCACCGGAGCACCAGGCCAATAGCGCGACCAACTGAGCGCCAGGCGTCCCATCCAGTGACGCGTTTCTCCCCGCACCTTCGGTGGCCCCTGCCCGCCCACTGATTTCCCTCCACCGCTTGTTCGCCCTGCCAGGGTGGCCCACAGCCCGCCCTGGCAGAACGGCGCCTGCCCGCTGACCACTGCACCGCCCGTCCAGCCCACTCCTGCCCCGCCACCCAAGCCGGGACTCAGCGGATAACGACGCTCGAGAAGCGGGATAGAGCCGCCACCCCCGCCCGCCGCACCATTTCCCCACAACGCAGAAACACAGGGTGCCGCAAGCACCCACGCGCTTTTCCCTTCCACTGCCCGAGCCCAAACGGATCACCCGATCCGCACAACAACAGGAGTGTCGCAGGTGAAGAAAACCCATCCGCCCCGCAGCGGGTCCATCAACTTCGGCGCCGGCATGAGCACGGCGTTGATCGGCTGCCTGGCGCTGAGCTCGCCAGCCCAGGCCACGGACCTGCCGGCGGTCAACCTCGGTTCCACCACCTTCTACGATGGCGCGCCATTGCCCGGCGGTCCGGGTTGGTACGGCTCGCTGTTCCTCAACCACTACGACGGCCGCAAGCTCACCGACAATGATGGCGAGCGCATCGCCCTGCCCAGGTCGGAAGTGACGGTGGACACCGCCACGCTGCAACTGATCTACCAGGGCATCGGCGGACCACTGGACAGTGACTGGGGCTTCAGCGCCCTGCTGCCGATCGTCACGCGACTGGACGTGGACGACGGCATGAACAACGCCGCGCTCGACGGCCAGGCGGGCGTCGCCGACCTCAACTTCGGCTTCTACCTGCAGTTCCGCCCGATCATGGGGGACCAGGGACCGCGCTTCGCCCATCGCCTGGAACTGGACCTGGTGGCCCCGGTGGGCCGCTACGACCGCGACACGGCGATCAACCCGGGGTCCAACTTCTGGTCGGTGAACCCCTACTGGGCCGGCACCTTCTGGGCCACCCCGAAGACCACCCTGTCCTGGCGCCTGCACTACCTGTGGAACGCCAAGAACACCGATCCCTCCCCCGCCACCTACGGGCCCGATGTCAGCGATGTCCAGGCCGGGCAGGCGGTGCATGCCAACTTCAACCTGCTCTACGCCTTCACGCCGAGGTTCCAGGCCGGCGTCAACGGCTACTGGCTGAACCAGATCACCGACTCACGCATCGATGGCCACGAAGTCTCCGGCCGTCGCGAGAAGGTCTTCGCCATCGGCCCGGGGGCGCTGTTCGCCTTTTCCCGCCAAGACAGCCTGATGGCCAACCTCTACTTCGAAAGCGAAAGCCGCAACCGCCCCGAAGGCAATCGTTTCAACCTGCGCTGGGTACACAAACTATGACCTCCGCCATTTTCGATTCGCGGGAGCCCGCCTCCCTCAAGTGTTCGTCGTTGTCCGCCGCCGACAGCGCCCGCCTCGGCCGCTGGAAGACCATCAGCCTGGCGATGGGCATCGCCGCCCAGCTGTTCCTCGCCGGGGACTGGTACGGCTTCGCCGCCGTCAGCCAGTTCGTCGCCGCGGACCTTGCGCTGTCGCCCTTCCAGGTCGGCATGGTGCAGGGCTCGTTCTCCATCACCTACGCCCTCGGGATGATCTTCTGGGGTGCGCTGGGCCAGCGGCTGTCGACCCGCGTCCTGTACTGCGCCGGCCTGGTGGGCGTAGGCCTGTCGATGCTGGTGCAGACCCAGGCGCAGAGCTACGAGGCGCTGGTGGCCACCCGCCTGGCGGTGGGCTTCTTCGATGCCGCGGTGTGGATCGGCGCAGCCCGGCTGATCATCGTCTGGTTCCCGCCGGCACAGCGGGGCCGCGCCCTCAGCGCCCTGCTCGCGGCCTTCAGCCTGGCCATCACCCTGGACTTCGCCCTGGGCATCCCCCTGGCCGAGGCCATCGGCTGGCGAGGCTTCTTCATGGTCCTGGCAATCAGCACCCTGGTGGTGGCCCTGCTCGGCCTGCTGCTGGTGAAGAACGAGCGCACGGCGGTGGGCCTGCCGCGCTTCAGCTGGGACGACGAAGTGCTGGGCGGCGGCGCCATGCCGAGCCTCTGGACCATCTTCCAGTCGCGCTGGTTCTACATCGCCGCGCTGGCCATCTTCGGCGACATGTTCGCCGTCTCGGCCACCGCCACCTGGGTGGTGCCGGCGCTGATCCAGACCCAGGGCATCGAGGCCCATACCGCCGCCACCGTCGGCACGCTGATGGGGCTGTCCCAGGTAGTGCTGCTGCTCATCGGCGGACACATCAGCGACCTGCTGCGCCGCCGGGTGCTGATGCTGAAGATCGGTGCCGCGCTGTCCCTGCTCTCCGGCCTCTCCCTGCTGCTCACGGTGAAGTACGGCCTGCCCCACGGCGGCCTCCTGCTGGTGGCGGCGTTCAGCGGCGTGGTGGTGTTCAGCGGCGGCGCGATCTTCGCCCTGATCAGCGAGAAGTACGGCGAACGCCTCGGTGGCAGCGCCATCGGCTACGCGGAAATGGTCGGTATCTCCTCCACCTTCGTCGCCCCGGCGCTGCTGGGCGCGGTGATCCAGTCGACCGGTTCCTTCGTGGCCGCCTTCGGCACCTTCGTCGCCGTGCAGCTGGTGATCCTCCTGGCGCTGCTGCTGTGCAGCGACGAACGCGCCGGCAGCCTGCAACCCCGCTTCACGCCCGAGCGCTCCGGCGCCTGAGCCGAATCATCGCCGGGCCCCTGGCCCGGCCCCAACCCGCAACGATGCATAAGGAGTACCCCATGCAATCCGTCGACCTGAACGGTGTGCTGATGACCTACAGCGAATACGGTGACCCGCAGGCGCCAACGCTGCTGCTGCTCAGCGGCTGGTGCCAGGACCAGCGCCTGTTCAAGACCCTGGCCCCGGAGCTGGCCCGCGACTTCCATGTGATCTGCCCCGACTGGCGCGGCCACGATCCCCAGCAGACCCTGAACGGGGACTTCGGCTCGAATGACCTCGCCGACGACCTGCTGGCCTTCATCGACGCCAAGCAGCTCACGGACGTGCGCCTGGTCTCCACCTCCCATGGCTGCTGGGTGAACATCGAGGTCTGCGAGCGCCTGGGCACAGGGCACCTGCCCAGGACCGTGGTGATCGACTGGCTGATGCAGCCGCACCCCGGCTTCTGGCAACAGCTGTCCGAGGGGCAGCACCCCACCGGCTACGCGGCCGGGCGCCAGAGTTTCTTCGACGAGTGGGCGGCCACCACCGACAACGCCGACGTGCTCAACCACCTGCAACGGGAGATGCCCTGGTTCGACGGCGCGATGTGGCGCCGCGCCTGCCGCGAGATCGAAGCCAACTACCGCCGCTGGGGCAGCCCCCTGGAGCGCATGGCCGCCATCGCCGACAAGCCGCAGGTGCGCCATATCTATTCCCAGCCGCTGTCCGAGGACTATCGCCGAATGCAGCTGAATTTTGCCGCCGACCACGGCTGGTTCGACCCGCACCACATCCCCGGCAACACCCACTTCCCGAGTCTGGAAAACCCCGTGGCCGTGGCCCGCGCCATCCGCGAGTTCTTCCAGAGCTGACTGACCGATACCAGGAGCACTCCATGTCCAACGCTTTCAAGGCGATCATCGCCGGCGGCGGTTTCGGCGGCCTGACGGCGGCAACCGCGCTGGCCCAACGCGGCTGGTCGGTGACCGTGTACGAACGCCAGCACGAACTGCGGGCCTCCGGGTCCGGCATCTATATCTGGGAGAACGGCCTGCGCATCCTCGATGCCATCGGTGCGCAGGTGGTTTCCCGGGATTCCTTCCACGGCCGCGCCATGGAACAACGGGACCGCAACAACCAGGTCATCGACCCGGGCGACTTCCCGCCTTCGGTGCGCCTGGTGACGGTGGCGCGCAAGGACCTGCTCAACGGCCTGCGCGACGCGGCGTTGCGCGCCGGGGTGGAGATCCGCACCGGCGCCGAGGTGATAGGCGCCGGTGCCGCCGGCGACCTGCACTTCGCCGGTGCCCGCAGCGCGCAGGCGGACCTGGCCATTGGCGCCGACGGCGTGTGGTCGGCCGTGCGCCGCGCCCTCGGCCTCGAACTCTTCCACCAGCAGACCGATGAAGGCGCCCTGCGCGCCATTATTCCCGGCACCCAGGAAGACCTCGGCTTCGATGGCCAGGGCAAGTACATCGAGCTCTGGAGCGGGTCGCGCCGGCTGCTGATCACCCCCCTCAACCGCCACGAGATCTACCTGGCCTTCACCTGCCAGAAGGACGACCTGGCGGGCAAGGCCAGCCCCCTGGACAAGGCCGCCTGGATTGCCTCCTTCCCCCACTGGGCGCACCTGATCGAGCGCGTCGATACCCTGCTGCCCTGGGCGCCCTACAGCATCGTCAAGGTGAAAGCCTGGTCCGCCGGACGCACCGCGCTGATCGGCGACGCCGCCCACGCCCAACCGCCGAACCTCGGCCAGGGTGGTGGCATGGCGATGCAGAGCGGGCTGGCCCTGGCCACCTTCCTCGAAGACCTGGAGGACCGCCGCGACATCCCCGAACGCCTGCAGGCCTGGGAAGCCCATGAGCGGGAGCTGGCCGAGCACTGCCAGCGCTGGTCATGCCTGTACGGCGAAGTGTCGGTGCTGCCGGACGATGCGCGCAGCCGCATCATCCACCACGGCATGGCCGATCCCTGGGTACGCAGCCAGATACTCCGCGCCGCCCAGAGCCAGCCCACCGGCACGCAACGTCCGGGGCAACCGGTGCGCCTGGCGGCCAACTGAACCTGGGCCAGGGTGCGACGAGGTACGTGGCGGGCTTCACGGGTCTGTCCGGTACGCACCTCGCCACCCGTCATGGCCTGGATGACAACCGGAAGTCGTGACCTTCCGACCGCCATCCGGGCCATGACCCCAGGGTCTTGTTTCCCCCCGATCGAACGGCGCCCCTTGGCGTTACCAAGGGACGCCGGCGCTGCGCTACCCCCTCAGTGCGCCCTGCCCCGCCGCGCCAGCTGCCGTTGCAGCGTCATGCTCGGCGACTCGTCGAAGAGCTTGCGGTACTCGCAGGAGAAGCGCCCCAGGTGGGTAAAGCCCCAGCCCATGGCGATAGCGGAGATGTTGCGGGCACTGCCGTCCTCCAGTAACTGCTGGCGCACCGCAGCCAGGCGGTGTTTCTTCAGGTAGGCCATGGGTGGCAGGCCGAGGTAGCGACTGAAGCTATCGAACAGCTTGGAGCGGGACACCCCCGAAGCCTCCTCGATATCCGCCAGGCCGATATCCTCGCGGGCATGGCGATGGATGAACTCCCTCGCCCGCACCAGGAAGTGCGGCAGCTTGAGTTCCTGGCTGCCAAACAGCTCGGCGCTGTAGTTGTTCGGCTGGGCCAGGATCAGGCCCTTCACCAGGGCATGTTCCAGATCGCGGGTGAAACCGGCCTGGCCATAGAGCTCGTGGCTGCGGTGCAAGTCTTCGGCGAGGTGGCGGACCATGCGCCACCAGGAACCGGAGGCGCCGTTGACGGCATCGATCACCGGCTCGAACAGAAGGGGCGCATCCATACGCCTCTGGATCAGGTCCTCCAGGCCCTGTTCCACGGCCTGCCGGGGAATCGCCACATGCAACTGGCGGCAGTCGCCACCGATGTTCAGTTCCTGGGCACCGTAGGGCGACAGGATCACCCCCCGGTCGCGATCGGAACTCAGCGCCCGCCCACCGGCCAGCACCTCCTGCTCGCCGGACTGGGGCAGGCTCAGGCTGTAGCAATCCAGCCCGTCTTCCGCCCCGACACCTACCGTCACATCGGTGCCGTATTCGACGAACCCCAGGGTGGTCGCCGTCGAGCGCAACACACTGCCGTTGTGCTGGAAACGGACCCGCTGCGGGGCCGTGGCCTTCAGCCAATGGGGCCCACACACATCCGCCATCCAGGCCTGGGCACCGGCCAGGTCGAAATGCTTCACACGGATATCGCTCACATGCGCTTCAGGCTTGCTCATCATCACAGGGCACCCATCAATTTCGCTCTTGTCATGCGCGCTCTGATGGCGCGTGGTGACTCCTGGCAGCAAGTGCCATGCCAGCGCACGCGCCAGCAGACGGACCAGGAAAGCGGGGATAGCGATGGCGGAGTTTGTGGCCATTCAGGTGGGTCCGAGGGCCGCCCCGCCTGCGTTGCACCTCGTCCCGCAGGATTGGCAGGCCCATGGCCGGCCGCCGGTCGCACCAAGGCGAGACGGCCGGGAGCCGGACGTTGGACACCAGTGGGCAGCGGCAACTGCCACTGAAGGAAACAGCCCATCGTCAATCCGGGACCGGCTGGATAAACCCGGCGGACGCGAGGGATAGACAGAAAGAGGGATTTCCCCCAGGAACCCCCGAAAGCCCCGGCTGGCGTTACAACGCGGCTTGCCGGTGTTACCCGAGGGCTCAGAGTTCGTACTTCGCCTTCAACGCCTCCACCGCCTGCCGCTCACGCTGGAGGAAGGCGTCGAAGCGGCGTATCAGCTCCGGGTGGCGAATGCTGGAGAGGTGGTAATAGCTGTCGGTCAGCGGCAGCAGGGAGGGCTCCACCACCAGGCCGCCTTCCCGGCCCTGGTGCCTCAGGTGAAAGCGCGCCACCTGCCGCGCCATGTTGGCGGCGTCGATGTAGCCGGACAGGGCCATGTGGATCAGCCCTTCGGGATTGGGCGCTTCCTTGATCACCACCTGCCCGGCGGCGATTTCCTCCTGGAACTTCCAGGGTGTGAAGCCACGGACGAAACCGAGCCGCTGGAAGCGCTCGCGCGGCTCGCCCCGGCGCTGCGGCAGCACCAGCATGGCGTCCTGGAACTGCAGCACCGGCTGCGAGTAGGTGATGCCGCTCGGCTTGTGCGCCACGTCCCAGCGCGGGCTGTCCGGGAAGACCAGGTCGAGCTGGCCGGCCCAGTAGGCATGGAACAGCCGTCGCACCGGCAGCGCCACGTAGGTGAAGCGCAGTTTCTCGTGGGCGGCGAACAGGTCCAGCAGGTCGCGGGCGTAGCCACGGTACTGGTTGTCCGGCGGCACGGCGGAGAAGATCGGGTAGTAGTCCACCTGCTCCACGCCGACGCGGTACTCCAACTGTTCGGCGGTGCGGCCGATCTGCGGCCAGAAAACCATGAGCAACAGCGCGACCAGGTACGGCACTCGGCAAGCGTATTGGGCCAACGGGATCGGCATCGATGGGCGGGGACCTTGCGGAAAGGCCCAAGTGTAGGCTCGCCAGCCCCCGGCAGTCTTCCCCATCAGTCGTTCAACGGCACCCAGACCTCGACCCAACCGGTGCCGGCCACGGGGTCGAAATCAGCGCTGTAGTACTCGAACTCCGGTGCATCCGCCGCCTGCAGTCCGGATTGCGGCAACCAGCGCTGGAAGATCGCGGCGAAGGTTTCATGGATGCTGTTAACAGGGCCCTGGTGACGAAACACCAGATAGCGCCGAGCCGGCAGCCGTTGGTGGGTGAAACCGCTGGGCAGCTCATCGGTGCGGCTGACCCGCACGCCGGCGAGGTACTCGAATCCGCCCTCCCCGTCCGGGCTGTGGCACAGACCGAAGGTCTCATGGCCCTGCTGCCCCGGCACCCGACCGATGTAAGGCACGAAGCGCTGCCAGAGGTCGACTATGCCCTGGGTCTTGCCGGCGCTGAAACGCTCGCCGAGCCCGGCGATCAACAGCTCGTCGCCCTGCTCGAAGCGTGGTTCGGATAATGGGTAGGTGCTGGTTGGTTGCATGGTCATAGTCTCCTTCGGTTCGATGCTGTCCAGGTTGCCACGGTTACCTGCCGCCGCTCTTGTGGCAAGGGCCAGGGGCAATCCCGGTGCAACGCCCAACCCTCTCGGGGAACCTTCGCGACCTATAATGTTTCAAAATATTTCCACCCTGTGCCGTCGGCGCGGGCCCGGAAACCGGTCGCAGTCCTGCAAGGGAGACGCCATGAACGCACCCGCCTCGATACCGCAGTATTCAGCCGAAGAACGCCGTACGCGCATCCTCGCCATCGTCGGCGCGTCATCAGGCAACCTGGTGGAGTGGTTCGACTTCTACGTCTACGCCTTCACCGCCATCTACTTCGCCCACGCCTTCTTCCCGTCCGACAACCCTACGGTGCAATTGCTCAATACCGCCGGGGTGTTCGCCGCCGGCTTCCTGATGCGCCCCATCGGCGGCTGGATGTTCGGCCGTATCGCCGACAAGAAGGGTCGCAAGACGGCAATGATGATCTCGGTGCTGATGATGTGCGGCGGCTCGCTGGCCATCGCGCTGATGCCCACCTATGAGCGCATCGGCGTGCTGGCCCCAATGCTGTTGCTGGCGGCGCGCCTGTTCCAGGGGCTTTCGGTGGGCGGCGAGTACGGCACCAGCGCCACCTACATGAGCGAGGTGGCGCTCAAGGGCCAGCGCGGCTTCTTCGCCTCCTTCCAGTACGTGACCCTGATCGGAGGCCAACTGCTGGCGGTGCTGGTGGTGGTGATCCTGCAGCAGTTGCTGAGCAACGAGCAGCTGCGCGACTGGGGCTGGCGCATTCCCTTCGTGGTGGGCGCGGCGACCGCGGTGATCGCCTTCTACATGCGTCGCTCGCTGAACGAAACGGCCAAGGCGGAGAACCTCAACCGCAAGGAGTCCGGCACCCTGGGCGAGCTGTTCCGCCACCACAAGCGCGCCTTCTTCACCGTGCTGGGCTTCACCGCCGGCGGCTCGCTGATTTTCTACACCTTCACCACCTACATGCAGAAATACCTGGTGAACACCGCCGGCATGGACACCCGGACGGCCAGCGGCGTGATGACCTTCGCGCTGCTCGTCTACATGTGCCTGCAGCCGCTGTTCGGCGCGCTGTCCGACCGCATCGGGCGCAAGACCTCGATGCTCTGGTTCGGCGCCCTGGGCATGCTCTGCACCTGGCCGATCCTCTCGGCGCTGAAGACCGTCACCAGCCCCTACGCCGCCTTCGGCCTGATCATCCTCGCGCTGGCCATCGTCAGCCTCTACACCTCCATCAGCGGGCTGATCAAATCGGAGATGTTCCCGGCACAGATCCGCGCCCTCGGCGTCGGCCTGTCCTATGCGGTGGGCAACGCCATCTTCGGCGGCTCGGCGGAGTACGTGGCCCTCGGGCTGAAGAGCCTCGGCGTCGAGGAGTACTTCTATATCTATGTGTCGGTCATGTGCGGCGTGGCCCTGGTGGTCTGCCTGCTGCTGCCCGACCTGCGCCAGGTCAGCTACCTCAACGACGAGGACTGAGCCGACGGCCGGGCGGGGATGGCGCAACCAATCCCCGCCGCCGCTGTCCATAATGGCGCGCTCCGTCAGTGCCTCCGGGAGGCCCACTTGCTCGCTGTATCCCCGCGTTCGCTGCTTGCCCAGACCTTGCTCGCCCTGTCCTTCGTCTCCACCGCCGCCCTCGCCTGCCCCGCCGGGCAAACCCAGGTGTGCATGGTGACCTGCTTCTGCGCGCCGGGCGGCGAAGGTGACATGGCGCCGCTGCTGGAGAACGTCAACCGCGTAGCCGCCGGCAGCCTGCAGCAGTGGATAGTGCAGTCGCGCAACAACCTCGCCAGCGGGCAGATACAGCCCATTCCGCTGCACATCCGCGCGCAGCTGGAGCCTTACTACGACCTGCGGGTGCTGGACACCGTGCGCTACAAGGTGGGCATCGATGGCGAGCTCAACGCGGCCAACACGCTGATGCAGAACCCCGATGTGGAAGCGGTGACCCTGGTGGACGTGATCGTCTTCCGCAACCCGCAGGACGCCCAGGACAACGTCGCCCTCTGGGCCCACGAACTCAAGCACGTGCAGCAGTACCTGGACTGGGGCGTGCAGGACTTCGCCCTGCGCTACACCCGCGACTTCAACGCCGTGGAAGCGCCGGCCTACAAGATCCAGGTCGAAGTGGCGCGGGCCCTCAGGCCCACGGTGGTGAGCAGTGCCGGCCAGCAACCTGCTGCGGGAACTCATCGCGACTGAAGTCGCTCCTACAGGACGCACCGGGCAGTAGGGGCGAATTCATTTGAACTAGGGAAACCACGTCCTTGGGACGTGGTCATGAGTCATCGGCTCTGCCTGTGACGATTGAGCTGCAAGGCCATCAGGATGACATTCGTAGGATGTGACGGGCGGCGTTCCGCTTGAGCGGAGCGATACCCATCAGCTTCCACAGGCAGCATGGGTATCGCAGGCTCAACCCATCCTACGTGGCTGAAGGACGCACCGCACCGTAGGAGCGAATTCATTCGCGATGCAGCAGTGCGTCACAGGTCCGTAGCCCGGATGAAATCCGGGAAAAATCCGACCGCCGCTCCCGGATTTCATCCGGGCTACGAGTTTCCCCCTAAAGGGCGGTGTATTCGTGCAATGGACAGGCGTCAGAGCGAGGCGTTGAGCTCGGTGATCAGCGCTTCGCGGTGCTTGAGCGCCGCCACCGAGGCTTCGCCCAGGCGGCTGGCCACGGCGCTGAGGATGCCCTCGGCGAGCAGCATGAAGGCGCACATGCTGTTGCTGAAGAACAGGCTCTGGTTGGGCACATAGAAGCTGTAGCGAGCGATCCGCGCCAGGGGCGAGCTGCCGGAGTCGGTCAGGGCGATGACCTTGATGCCGTGCTTGGCCGCCACTTCCGCCGTGGCCAGCACGCTCGGCGTGTAGGGGAAGCAGCTCGCCACCACCAGCACATCGCCTTCGTCCAGTTGCGCCAGGGCATCGGCCACACCCTGGCGCGCAGCGTCCAGGGGCGCCACATCCGGACGCAACATGCCGAGGGCATAGGCCATGAACAGGGCCAGGGAGTTGAACTGGCGCATGCCATGGATACGCACGCGGCGGGCGCTGGTGAGCAACTCGACGGTGGCATCGAAGTCGGCGCAATCCACCTGTTCGATCATGCTCGCCATGTTGGCGCTTTCCTGGCGCCCGAGACGGGTCAGTTGGCCGATGCTGTCGCCACTGCCGTTGGCCGGCGCCAGCAGGCGTGACGCCTGGTCGCTGTAGAAGCTGCGACCCTCGGTGAGTTCACGGCGGAACACGTCCTGGAACTTGCTGAAACCGCCATAGCCGAGCTTCTGCGCCAGGCGCGAGAAGGTCGACGGATTGACCCCCAACTGTTCGGCCAGCTCACTGATGGACGATACCGCTGCACGCTGCGGCGCCTCGATCAGGGCGGTGAGCACGCGGCGCGAACTGCTGCCAAGGGAAATGTCGGCCTCCCGGCGCTCGATGGCTTCGAGCAGCAGTTTCAAGCCAGCCAGGGTATCTGGGGGGTTCGCCATGACAGCATCCATCTGAAGGTTTCCCGGGACGCGCCCCGGTGGCAGGTGCCCATACTACCGAGCCTTGAACCCGGCCGCGACGGCCGGGTTCGCATCAACCGCTCACCCGTCCGCTGAACGTGGCCATGCGGGTGTCCGCCTCGGTGTATACCGCCCAGTCCACCCCGTCGGCGCCGATCAGGAACAGCGCGGTGGCCAGGGTGTTCTCGTCGTCCGGGTCATCGGCCGCGCAACGGTAGACCGGCAGCTCTCCGCCCGATGTGTCGCGAAGGATGGCCAGTGCAGCGGCGCCGTCCAGCGTCTCGCCGAGGCCGGCAAGCTTTTGATCCACGCAGGCCTGGCGCGCACCCGAACTGCCCGTAATGCGCTGGGCGATGTCGCCGAGTGCCGGATGTACCAGGTGGTTGGAGTGGCCGAAGGGGCGCGCCACCTCCACCACCGAAGCCCCTTGCGAGGTGCCCTCGAAGCTCACCAGGCGAGTGCTGCCGGTCTGCCCCAAGGCATGGTGGAAGGCGCCGCCACGACCCGCACTGGAGAGGATATCCACAGCCTCGTCGATGCTCTCCGCATCCAGGCTGGCGCGACCCAGCACCTGCCGGGGCAACCCGGCGGGGATGGCGGAGGGGCGGATATTGTTCACCGTCACCACCAGGCCCTTCCGGTTCACAGCGAAGGTGTGGCCGGGAATGGAACCGGGATAGGCGAAGGAGGTGAAGTCCAGGCCCTGCTCCGGTGTGACGCTGACCAGGGCGCAGTGCCCGCGCAGTTGCGGCAGGCCATCTTCGTTGTGGGCGATCAGGGTGCCGTTCGCCGTGGGGCCGAGCACCGTGGTGCAGCCATCGACGCTCTGTGACTGGACGAAATCGCCGCGGCAGTTCCACAGGAAGACTTCGTCCAGGGGCAGTTCCAACCCGGCGGCCAGGCCTTCGAGCTCCTGCCAGTACCGTGGGAAGCGCTGCTCCACGGCCGACCGCATGCGGCGTGCCGCCTCGCTGCCGGCCAGGCTCGCCAGGCGCCGCCAGAGGGCCAGCGGCCGCAGGTGCTCATGCACCGCGTCGCGACCGAACTGGCCCAGGCCCCGGCCGATCTCGTAGGCGCTGCCGCCGAGTTGGAGGTGAGTGAATGCCATGACTCTCTTCCTGTTCAGGAAACGTGCTGGAGGAACTCGCGCAGGCGCGGGCTCGGCGGGTTGCTGATGAGCGCGGCGGGGTCGCCGTCCTCGGCGATGCGGCCCTTGTCGATGAAGATCAGGCGGCTGGCCACCTTGCGCGCGAAGTCCACCTCGTGGGTGACGATGACCATGGTCATGCCCTCCTCCGCCAGGTTCTTCATCACCCCGAGCACCTCGTGGCGCAACTCCGGGTCCAGCGCCGAGGTGGGCTCGTCGAACAGCATCAGCTTGGGTTTCACCGCCAGGGCGCGGGCAATCGCCACGCGTTGCTGCTGCCCGCCGGACAGCTCCGAGGGGTAATGCCCGGCGCGCTCGGCCAGGCCGACCTTGGCCAGCAGCTCGCGGGCCAGACCCTCGGCGTCGGCCTTCTTCGCACCGCGTACGCGGATGGGGCCGAAGGCGACGTTCTCCAGGGCGGTCATCTGCGGGAACAGGTGGAACTGCTGGAAGACCATGCCGGCCTCCTGGCGGATCAACCGTTCCTCCACCTTGGGGTCGTTGACCTCGAAGCCATCGACGAACAGCTGCCCGCCGCTGATGACCTCCAGTTTGTTGATACAGCGCAGCAGCGTGGACTTGCCCGAACCGGACGGGCCGATGATGACCACCACTTCGCCGCTGCCGATCTTCAGGTCGATGTCATGCAGCACCTGGGTACTGCCGAAGTGCTTGGAGACGCCCTTGAACTCGATCATAGAATTTTCAGTCTCCCCTCGATGCGGCGCAGGGTGTAGCTCAGGGCCAGGGTGATGATGAGATAGATGACCGCCACCGCCGTCCAGACTTCCATCGCGCGGAAGTTGCCGGCGATCACTTCCTGGCCCTGGCGGGTCAGCTCGGCCACGCCGATGACGATGAATAGCGAGGTGTCCTTGATGCTGACGATCCACTGGTTGCCCAGGGCCGGGATCATCCGCCGGAAGGCCAGCGGCGCGATCACGTAGCGCAGGGTGTCGCGCCCGGACAGGCCAAGGGCCAGGCCCGCCTCGCGGAAGCCACGGTTGATCGACAGCACCGCGCCACGGGTGATCTCGGCGATGTAGGCACCGGAGTTGATCATGATGGTAACCACCGCCGCGCCGAAGGGGTCGATGCGCACCGGCACCATCAGTGGCAGGGCGAAGTAGATGAACATCACCTGCACCATGATCGGCGTGCCGCGGATCAGCTCGATGAATACCAGGGCCAGCCGGTTGCTGAAGAAACCGCCATAGGCGCGGGCGAAGCCCGCGACCAGGCCGATCACCACCCCGCCCAACAGGCCGAGGATGGAGATCCAGAGGGTGAGCTTGGCACCCTCCAGCAACACGGGCAGGGCACCCCAGATGGCATCCCATTGGAAAGTCATTGCACTGCTCCTACTTCAATGACGGGCCGGGCTCACTGCGGATCGGTGCCGAACCACTTGCGGTAGATCTGCGCATAGGTGCCGTTCTCGCGCAGGGTCTTCAGCGCCTTGTTGACCGGCTCGCGCAGCTCGCTGCCCTTGGGGAAGCCGATGCCGTACTGCTGGGCGAGCATCTGCTGGCCCACGGCTTTCACCTGACCTTCGCCGGCGGTGTTGATGTAGTAGAGGACGTTGGGGGTGTCGTGCATGGCGGCGTCGACACGGCCGGTGCGCAGTTCGAGGTAGGCGTTGTCGATGTTGGGGAACTGGCGCAGGTCACTGGCCTTGAGGTTGGCCTTGGCGTAGTCGGCGGACGAGGTGCCGCTCTTCACCGCCAGGGTCTTGCCGGCCACGTCCGCCTCGCCCTTGATGCTGTCGTTGTCGCTGCGGACCATCAGCATGAAGCCGCTGTCGTAGTAGCCGTCGGAGAAGTCGATGGCCTGCTTGCGCTCTTCCTTGATGGTGATGCCGGCCAGGGCCAGGTCGACGTTGCGGGTCTGCAGCGCGGGGATGATGCCGTTGAAGTCCATGGGCTTGAGCTGGTACTTCCAGCCCAGCTCCTTGGCGATGGCCGCCCAGAGATCGATGTCGAAGCCCACGTACTCGTTGCCCTGCTTGAACTCGAAGGGAACGAAGGCGGTGTCGGTGGCCACCAGCAGTTCCTTGTCGGTGGCGTTGGCGTGGGTGGTTGCGGCAATGGCGAGTGCAGCCAGGGCTGCTTTGAGCAGGTGCTTCATGTGCGTGCTTCCTCTCGGTCGTGGACGATCTGGCCCTTGCCGGCGTGGCGTCGGGCGATTCTGGCAGTCAAGTTTCAGCAAGGGCCCGAGGCAGGCGCCCGACTGGTTTGTTGTTGTTAGCTGCTAGGCCACAGCGTCGCTTGCTCGCTGCACAGCCACCGTGCTTTCGAGCAAGATAAACATGCATTTTTTGTTAATGCAATAGTTATTTGCACAACCATTTTGCACCAGAAAGACCCTATTAATCCCTTTTAAACCGCGAAAATAAAGGATCAAAGCCCTTCATTCAAAGCTCTACGGCTGCGCACGGTTATTTGCGGAAAGGCAAATAATTATTGCATGTGCAATTTTTGCAGATATTCTTTGCCGAAATGCACCGGAGGGCATCATGAGCCACGTATTCCACCGCAGCCTCACCCAGAGCTACCCCACCGCCGTCCGCGGCGACGGCCCCTATCTGATCGACAGCCAGGGCAAGCGCTACCTGGACGCCAGCGGCGGCGCGGCGGTGTCCTGCCTCGGCCACAGCGACGCCGGCGTGATCGAGGCGATCCGCGAGCAGGTCGGCACGCTCGCCTACGCCCACACCTCGTTCTTCACCAGCGAACCGATGGAAGCGCTGGCGGACTTCCTCATCGAACGTGCGCCGCAAGGGCTGGAGTCGGTGTACTTCGTCTCCGGCGGTTCCGAGGCGGTGGAAGCCGCGCTCAAGCTGGCGCGCCAGTACTTCGTGGAAATCGGCCAGCCCCAGCGCCGCCATGTGATCGCCCGCCGCCAGAGCTACCACGGCAACACCCTCGGCGCCCTGGCGGCCGGCGGCAACGCCTGGCGCCGCCAGCAGTTCCAGCCGCTGCTGATCGATGTCAGCCATGTGAGCCCCTGCTACGCCTACCGCGAGCAGCGCGCCGACGAAACCCCGGAAGCCCTCGGCATGCGCCTGGCGGCGGAGCTGGAGGCGGAAATCCTCAACCTCGGCGCCGAGAACGTCATGGCCTTCATCGCCGAACCGGTGGTGGGCGCCACCCTCGGCGCGGTGCCGGCGGTGCCCGGTTACTTCAAGCGCGTGCGCGAGGTCTGCGACCGCCATGGCGTGCTGCTGATCCTCGACGAAGTGATGTGCGGCATGGGCCGCACCGGCAGCCTGTTCGCTGCCGAGCAGGAAGGCATCAGTGCCGACCTCATCACCGTTGCCAAGGGCCTGGGCGCCGGCTACCAACCCATAGGCGCGACCCTGGTCAGTGGCCGCATCGTCGACGCCATCCGCCAGGGCTCGGGCTTCTTCCAGCACGGTCATACCTATATCGGCCACGCCACCGCCTGCGCGGCGGCCCTGGCGGTGCAGAAGACCATCGAAGAACGCCAGCTCCTGGCCCGCGTGAGCGAACTGGGCGCAGGCCTGCGGGCCCGCCTGCAGGAACGCTTCGGCGACCACCCCCATGTGGGCGACCTTCGTGGCCGTGGCCTGTTCCAGGGTGTGGAACTGGTGCGCGAACGCGCCAGCAAGGAACCCTTCGACCCGGCGCTGAAACTCCACGCCAAGCTGAAGAAAGCCGCCATGGCCCGGGGACTGATGTGCTACCCCATGGGCGGCACCCTCGATGGCCGCCGTGGCGACCACATCCTCCTGGCGCCACCCTTCATCCTCGAAGAGACGCACCTGGACGAGCTTGTGGATAAGCTCGACGCCGCCCTGCGCAGTGCCCTGGCCGAGGTCTGAGGTAGCCCTGATGAAAATCGAATCGAGATTGACCGCCCTGGATGAAACCCGGATGAGCGAGGCCCAGCGCACCGTGCTGCAGGCCATCCTCAGCGGCCCGCGCGGGAACCTGGATGGCCCCTTCCTGGCCTGGATCCACAGCCCGGAACTGGCCGACCACGCCCAGCGCCTCGGCGCCTTCTGCCGCTACGGCACGGGCCTGGAACTGCGCCTGACGGAACTGGCGATCCTGTTCACGGCAAGCTGGTGGCAATCCCAGGCGGAATGGCAGATCCACGAACCCATCGCCCGCCAGGCCGGCCTCGGCGACGCGGTGATCGACGCCTTGCGCCAGGGCCGCGAGCCGGCCTTCGAGCGCGACGACGAACGCCTCATCTACCGACTGGGCCACTCGCTCTATGGCACCCGTCGCGTGGACGACGCCCTCTACGCCGAAGCCGTCGCCGCCTTCGGCGAGCCAGCGGTGGTGGAACTGGTGGGGGTGCTGGGCTACTACGCCCTGGTGGCGATGACGCTGAATGTGTTCCAGGTGCGGCGCGGTACGGATACGCCGCTGCCTTTCGCCGAGCCTTGACGCGCGCGCATTGCACAGGTGCTTCGCGGATTGTCCCGGAGAAGGTGAGGGTTCATGCCGGGTGTGAAGTGCTGTTGTCCAGCTCATTGCCGAGCGGGCTGCGGGTTTCTGTTTCGCCTTCCCGGGCGACTCCCTTTTACAGTCGCCTAAAAGGAAGCAAAACGCTTGCCCCGACATCCGGGTTTGGCTTCGCCAAACTCCCCTCCTGAAGGGGCGGTTTGCGCGGCGTCGTCTTCTCAGCTTCGTTTCAGGCTGGCACGGGCATCAGGACTGTCTAGTGCTCGCAGGCGCGAGTCACCCCTCTACCTCGGGGAGAGGGGCGGGGGAGAGGGTAGTATCGGGCGGCAGGGAGTCAGACAGGGCAATCACACAAATTTGCCTATCCAGTGTAAACCGCTCCCGATCAAGCCCCATGAAAAAACCGCCTTCAAGGCGGTTTTTTCATGGACGCGGCAGGCCGGTTTCAGCCGTGCTCAGGGCGCCCTTCCCGCTCCCCCAGATCCCAGAACAGCCCGGCCATGACCTGTAGCCCCTCGCGCACCACCGGCGCCAGCATGTGCTCGTTGGCGGCGTGCTGGGAACAGCCCGGATAGGAATGGGGAATCCACAGGGTGGGCAGCCCCAGCACCTCGGCGAATACCTCGTTGGGCAGCGAGCCGCCCAGGTTCGGCAGCAGGGTCGCCGGCCGTCCCAGGGTACGTTGCATCGAGTCCAGGGCCCAGCGCACCCAGGGATCGTCCGGGTCAAGCCGCGAGGCGTGCATCACCTCGCCACCCGCCTCCATCACTTCCACGTAATCCAGGCCGCGCTGGCGCAGGTGCTCGCGAATGGCCGGCAGGAAGGTGCGATGGTCGCAGCCGGGGACGAAGCGAATCTGGCAGTGGGCCACGGCCTGTCCGGGAATGGCTCCCACCGGTGCCTCGGGATTGCCGGTCTTGAAGGCCAGCACCTCCAGCGTGTTCCAGCCGAACACCCGCTCCACCGGCGTCAGCCCGGGCTCGCCCCAGTCCGCATCCACCTCCGGTTCACCCGCGATGGATTCGGGCAGTTCCAGCTGCGCCAGGGTACGCCGTACCGCATCGGGAATGCCCCGTGGCTTGAGCGCCTCCACCTGCAACCGCCCCTTGTCGTCCACCAGGCTGGCCAGTGCGTGGGCGAGCAGAATGCCGGGGTTGCGCAACAGGCCACCCCAGTTGCCGGAATGGTGGGCGCCCTCGCGCAGCTTCACCCGCAGTTCGAAGTTGCAGCCACCCCGGCAACCGAGGAAGAGCGTGGGCTGGGCGGCGGCGAAGCGCGGCCCGTCCGAGGCCACGAACAGGTCGGCCGCCAGGGCGTCGCGCTGCGCCTCGCAGAATTCCCGCAGGCCCGGGGAGCCGGCCTCCTCGCCCATTTCCAGCAGCAGCTTGAGGTTGAAGCCAAGGCGGCTGCCGCGCACCCGGATCACCTCGTCCAGGGCCAGCAGGTTGATCAGGTGCTGCCCCTTGTTGTCGGCGGTGCCGCGGCCATACCAGCGCTCGCCCTCGCAGACCAGTTGCCAGGGCGACAACCCTTCCCGCCATTGCTGGTCATAGCCCCGGACCACATCGCCATGGCCATACATCAGCAGGGTCGGCAGGTCGGCGGACTCGAAGCGCTCGGCCACCAGGAAGGGGCAGGACTCCGCCACCGGGTTGGGGTGGACGCGGCAGTCGAAGCCCATGGCCGCCAGGCGGGGGGCGATGAAGGCCTGCAGGTAGGCGAACTGCTCGGGCTCGCGCTGCGGGTCCTGGCTTTCGGTGCGATAGGCCACGGCGCTTGCCAGCAATGCCTGGTAGCAACCCTCATCGAACGCCCGCGTTACCTGTTCCATCGCCGTCGCACGAGTCATCGTCCACGTCCTTCCTGTTGTTCTGATGTGGGCCAGGCCGGGGCCGTGGGGGCCGGAAAACCGGCGCTGGCGTGGTGTCGGCGAGGACTCTAGACTGGCCCTCGCCAGTGCCACAATCACAATGATTAGAACGAAGCATTGCCTGATCAGCAACGAATGGAGACCCCATGTCCCACGCCAGCATGCAGTCCATCGCCCTGCGCTATTTCCTCGAAGTGGTGCGCAGCGGCTCGGTCAACGAGGCCTCGCTGCAACTCAATGTCGCGGCCTCGGCGGTCAGCCGGCAGATCGCCAAGCTGGAATACGAGCTCGGCACCGCGCTGTTCGAGCGGCGCGCCCGGGGCATGCTGCCCACCGCCGCCGGCGAACTGCTGGCCGGCTACGCACGCAAGGCGCAGATGGAAGTGGGCCAGCTTGTGGAGGAGCTCGGGCAACTGCGGGGCCTGCAGCGCGGCCATGTGCACCTGGCCAGCTCCCAGGGCTTCGCCATCGACTTCCTGCCGGACGCCATCGCCGCCTTCCGCGAGCAGCACCGGGGCATCACCTTCAGCCTCGACGTGACCTCCCCCGACGAGGTTTCGCGACGGGTTCGCGAAGGCCGCGCCGACCTGGGCCTGACCTACAGCCTGGCCCCGCAAGCGGACGTCGCCATCGAATGCGCGGTGCCCGGCCCGGTCATGGCCATAGTCCCGGCCGGACACCCCCTGGCCCGTCGCGATGCCATCGCCCTGGCGGAACTGCAGCCCTACCCCATCGCCCTGCCGATGCCGGAAACCACTGCCCGCCAGTTGTTCGACATCTGCCGTGGGGTACAGGGCCTGGAATTCGTCATCGCCCTGGAATGCAACTACCTGGCAACCCTGTTCCGCTATGTGACCCAGCAGGGCTGCGTGAGCCTGTCCAACGCCATCAGCAACCGCCAGTACCTGGACAGCCAGCAGATCGTCGCCCTGCCCTTCACCGACGAAACCCTACAGGCGCGCCGCATCGAGCTGCAAAGCATGGCCGGACGCATCCTGCCCCAGGCGGTCACGGCGTTTCGCGACCACCTGGCCGAACGCCTCGCCCGCCAGGTCGGCTAGGCACTGCCCAGGCCTGTTCCCGGCGCGCGCAAGGCGGGCTTAGCGTTCTCAAAATCAGCACAGAAGCTTGCCTTTTTAATGATTTCAAGAACGCAGGAGCCGTGCCTAGAATCCGCCTCGATAGCCATCCCCGGGGACACCCCAACCACACCGCAATCGCGAACGCGCTATCGGAACGAGGCGCCAGCGCCTCCATGCAGCTGCCTAGAACAAACCCAACAAGGCGGATTCACCATGCAGAGCTCAGTTGATACGGCGACTCCTCACAGCGGCGCCAGCGCCAGGCCACAGTCCATCTGGCGCGCCACCAGCGCTGCGCTGATCGGCAACACCCTGGAGTGGTACGACATGGCGTTGTACGCCTACTTCGCCTACACCATCTCCAGACTGTTCTTCCCCACCGACGACGCCAGCCTCTCGCTGCTCATCACCTTCGGCACCTTCGGCGTCTCCTTCCTGATACGCCCCCTCGGCGCCATCGTGCTCGGCGCCTACGCCGACCGCGCCGGGCGCAAGAAGTCCCTGACCCTGTCCATCAGCCTGATGATGGCCGGCACCTTCATCATCGCCTGCCTGCCCACCTTCGAAACCATCGGCATCCTCGCCCCTATCGGCATCCTCACCGCGCGCCTGCTCCAGGGCTTCTCCGCCGGTGGCGAGTTCGGCAGCTCCACCGCCTACCTCATCGAGCACGCCAGCGAACGCCAGCGCGGCTTCATCGCCAGCCTGCAGTTCGCCAGCCAGGGCCTGGGCACCGTGCTCGCCTCGCTGTTCGGCCTGGTGCTCACCAGCACCCTCAGCGACGAAGACCTGCTCGCCTGGGGCTGGCGCATCCCCTTCATCTTCGGCCTGCTCATCGGCCCGGTGGGCTTCTACATCCGCAAGCACTGCGACGAGTCGCCGGCCTTCCAGCAGGCCGAGCCCAGTCGCCGCCCGGTGCGCGACCTGTTCAGCGGGCAGAAGCTGCTGGTGCTGATCGCCATGGGCACGCTGATCGTCTCCACCGCGTCGAACTTCCTGATCCAGTACATGCCCTCCTACGCCGCCAACGACCTGGGGATGCCCCAGGCCTCCGGCTTCATGGCGACCCTTATCGGCGGGCTGATCCTGACCTTCGTCACGCCCTTCGTGGGGATGCTCTCGGACCGTGTCGGCCGGGTGCGCATCATGATCGCCGCGGCGCTGGTCTACCTGTGCGTCGCCTACCCCGCCTTCGTCTGGCTCAACGCCGCGCCGACCCAGACTTCGCTGATCCTCATCGTCTGCCTGATGGCGCTGATCAAGGCGATCTACTTCGCCCCGCTGCCGGCGCTGATGGCCGAGACCTTCCCGGTGCAGACCCGCGCCATCGGCATGTCCCTGAGCTACAACATCGGCGTGACCCTGTTCGGCGGCTTCGCCCCCTTCATCGCCGCCTCGCTGATCACCCTCAGCGGCGACAAGACCGCCCCCAGCTACTACCTGATGTTCGCCGCGCTGCTCAGTCTCTGCGCGCTGCTCGGGGCAAGGTTCAAGCTGAACCTGCGCTGACGCGCACGACTATCCCCTCCATGGAGCGCCTTCGGGTGCTCTTTTATGTTCGCGAAGCCCATGCGGGCATGTCTGATGGGTATCGCCCGCTTGTCCTGCTCAATCCCGATCCGGCGCCCCCAGAGGGAACAGCGGTCGGTATCGGCGAGCCTCGTCCACCGCGCGAGCGTAGGACGGCCGCGCCAGCAGGCGTGCGCGATAGGCCTTGAGTCTCGGATACGTTTGCGCGATCGGATGGGTCCAGTCGGCATAAAACAGTGCCGGAGCCGCCGCGCAATCCGCCAGCGTGAAGGCCTCACCCGTGGCCCAGGGCCCACCGCCCAGGTTCGCCTCCAGCCAGACGTAGGCGCGTTCCAGCTTCTCCACGGCGTCGGCCAGGGCCTCCCGGCGCTTGCCGTCATCCCCGCTCATCGCCCCGCCCACGGCATGCTGCACCGGGCTCATCACATGCAGGTCGAAGAAGCGGTCGCGAAAGCGCACCTCGAGCGCTTCCCCGGGGTCGCCGGGCAACAGGCCCACCGGCCCGCCGTAGGCCAGTTGCAGGTACTCGATGATGATGCTGCTCTCGGCAACGCTGCGCGTCCCGTCCAGCAAAACAGGGAACTTCCCGATGGGCCATAGCCGCAGCCACTCTTCCCCGAACCGAGGCGTGTCCGGGCCGAGGCAACGGAACTCGAAGGGCATGTCGTTCTCGTAGAGGGCGATCAGGGCCTTCTGGGTGTAGGAGGAAAAGGGATGACCGTAGAGTATCAGGGACATGACACGCGCCTCTCGCTGACCGCATGCGGAACAGTTTCAGCCTAGCCCCGTCTCCCCTCCGGCAATGGCCGGGCATGCCGACACGGACGAATCACGCACGCCACGGACAGTTCGCGCAGCGATTCAGCCGCGCAATTGCTGCTGTCGCTGCGGGACAGCGAACTGTCCGGCACCTTCAGCGCCTACAACCTGTTCCTGCAGTCGGCCATCGACGCCGGCACCCTCGCCGGGGCCGACTCCACCGTCGGTGGCCAGGTGCATGCCGACGCCACCAGCTACCTGCTGCGTCAGGGCGCCCTGATCGACCGCACCGCCACCGGCGCCCATGTCCTCGGACCTGATGACAAACGGCTTGCACGAAGTTGCTGAATCCACCTGCTGGTATCCCGGCTGTTCCATGGTGTCGCCCTGCACTCACCGGAGTGCAGGGCAGGCGGGCGTGGAAACTATCAGCCGCTGATGACAACTCGCTGATAAACACCCGGCGGGGCGAGTCATGACAGCTCCTGCCGCAGGCTGGCGGCAACGCTCATCGTTTCCCATCGTCCCGCCAGGCGCTCAACGACGCGGCGCCGCTACTTCGCCGCGAGTTGCTGGAACGAGGAGACCATGTCCCTGGCCCAGCCATCGAGCACGGCACGGGCGTCGCTGGGCTGCATGACCTGGGAGGAATTCTCCAACTCGGCACCAGCGCCCTTGCGGACCACCTCGGCCAGGGTCGTGTTGCTGCCGCCATCGAGGAAGACCGCTTCGGTGGCGATGCTGGTGTCCTGATCACGGATACCGGTCGCCACGCTCACCCCCGCCGCCACCAGCGCGATGGGGATCACCTCGTAAGGCCGCAGGCCCTGGGTGCTGGAACTCACGGCGGTGATCGCCGGGCGCACCACCAGCACGCCCGGGCCGGGCCCGCTGGCCAGCGGCAGCACCTTGGCGAATTGGGTTTGCAGGGCCTGGTCGTAATACTGGGTGATGCCTTGCAGGGTGCTGGCCGGGATCTTCTCGGTGGGCTGCGGCTGCGGATAGAGCTGGCTGGGTTCGATGTAGACACTGGTGAAGCGGCTTACATCGACGCCCGGCTGGATCCAGCGCATCACGGGAGCCCCGGACGGCGATTTTTCTTCCTTCAATGCGCTGTAGTCCTTGAGGAACCCGGAATACTGTTCGGGGGTAACGTACTTGCTGGCACAGCCGGACAACACCAGCGTCGCCAGGCACAACGATGCCGCCAATGACTTCATTTGCATGCTGAGGCTTCCTATGGTCGGTGTAGCGGGAGGGTTGGTACGGTTACGCCCGCCCCACCGATGTTCCCCTCGGCGGGTCAGGTCCAATTCATTTCACCGTGTCGACATCAGGCTTCCAGGCCTGCCCATGGATTGATCCGTTGGGCCTGTTCGCACTGCAGTCTAGTTGGGCTGCGGCAACCCGCTGGCCGAATCACGAATTCCGCGAGAAAGGCCTCATTCCGACGGTGAGCCGCTGACGAAGACGCGTTGGATCGACGGGTGAAGCGCGCCCTATCCGGGCAGCTGGCGGTTCTGCTTGCGCCAGTGCGAAGGCGCTACGCCGGTGTGGTTCTTGAAGGCCTTGGAGAACGCCGCGAGCTCGTTGTACCCCAGGGCATGGGAGAGCAGCGTGAGGTCGATGGCGGATGCTTCGAGGTGCCAGCAGGCCAGCTGCATCTTCACTTCCTGCAGTAATGGCTGAAAACCAAGCCCCTGTTCCCGGAGCCTGCGCTGCAGCGTGCGCGGGTGCATGTCCATCAGCGCCGCGACGCTCTCCAGGGAATGCTGGTTGAAGCCCAAAGCCTGGGCGATGAGGCTGCGCACCTGCAGCTCGAGGCTGCCCCGCAGGTTGGCCAGGCGGGCGCGCCTGTACTCATCGGCCTGGTCGACGGCCAACTCGGGTATCGGCCGTACCGGGTAGCGCATCACTTTCTCGTCGTACACGAGACAGTCGTGCTCCCGGTCGAACAGCACTTCACACCCAAAGTACTGCTGGTAGAGCTTTACTGAAGCAATGCGGCTGTGACTGATTTCAACGCGGATCGGGCGCGCGTCCGGCCCCCCGAGTTCCATCGCCAGACGTACATAGGTGGCAAGGGCCAGCTCGCGGTACTGCTGGGCCTGGGGCAGTCCGTAGAACTGCTCGATACGCTGGAGGTAGGCGCGCCCGCTGTGGACCTGCATGCGCCATTGCTCGGCGTTGTTGTGCAGGGCCAGGTAACGCTGCACCGCCTTGAACGCAGCGCCGAGGTCCGGCTCGGCAGCCACCAGCTTGCCCAGCAGGCCGAGAGCGAAGAAGCCCTGGTGCTGGGCGATACGCATGCCAAGGGCCGGGCAGGCCAGGCGCCCGGCGGCCAGAGCCAGCACCCGGATGACGGAGTCCAGCCCGATGAAGCAATCGTGATCCCCCAACTGATCGAGCGACAAGCCGGCCTCGCCCAGGAGCGACTCCAGGTCGCCTCCCAGCTTCTCCACTTCGGTGACCAGGCCGATCAGGCTGGCACTGCGGACTTCGTACCGAATCGCCATGTTCCAGCACCTCGATGCACAGGCGAAAACATGCCAATGCTGTCGTGAAATAACAAGTCGGAGCGCAGGACGAGATTTATCCTCACTCCAAATAACAACAAAAGAGGTATCCCATGCCCGACTACGATGTGCTGATCATTGGTGCCGGACTTTCCGGCGTGGGCCTGGCCTGCCATCTGGCCACGGATTCCCCGACCACCCGCGTGGGGATACTGGAGCGGCGACAAGCCGTCGGCGGCACCTGGGACCTGTTCCGCTACCCGGGCATTCGCTCGGATGCCGACATGTTCACCTTCGGCTACGACTTCAGGCCCTGGCACAGCCTCAAGACGCTGGCCGACGGCCCCTCCATCCAGAAGTACATCGACGACACCGCCCGCGAGCACGGCGTGCGGCAGAAGATCCGCTTCGGCATCCGCACCACCAGCGCCCGCTGGTCGAGCGAGCGCCAGCTCTGGACCGTCCTGGCGGTGGACGTGGACACGGGCGAGCCGCGCAGCTTCACCTGCAGGTTCCTGGTGTCCTGCACCGGCTACTACAGCCAGGACGAAGGCTATCTCCCCGAGTTTCCCGGGCGCGAGCGCTACCAGGGCATCTTCATCCATCCCCAGAAGTGGCCCGAGGGCCTGGACTACAAGGGCAAGCGAGTCCTGGTCATCGGCAGCGGCGCAACCGCCGTGACCCTGGTGCCGGCCATGGCCGAAGAGGCGGCTCACGTGACCATGCTGCAGCGCTCGCCCAGCTACGTGATCACCGTACCGGGCGAAGACAAACTGACGGGCCTGCTGCGCCGAATCCTGCCCGCGGAGTGGGCCTACGGATTCGCCCGGCATCGCAACATCTGGCTCCAGCGCGCGATCTTCAAGGCGTCGAAACGCTGGCCGGAACAGGTTCGCGGCCTGCTGCTCAAAGGGGTGCGCAAACAGCTGGGCGACAGCGTCGACATGCGCCACTTCACGCCCACCTACATGCCCTGGGACGAGCGCCTCTGCGCGGTGCCCGATGGCGACCTGTTCAAGGTGCTGCGCGAAGGCAAGGCCTCGGTGGTCACCGACCACATCGAGACCTTTACCGAAACGGGCATCCAGCTGGAATCGGGCGAGCATCTGGACGCCGACATCGTCATCGCCGCAACCGGGCTCAAGCTGCAAGTGTTCGGGGGAACCGACCTGTACCTGGACGAGCAGAAGGTGGCGATCAACGAACGCATGACCTACAAGGGCGTTATGTCCGAAGGCCTGCCCAACGTGGGCTTCATCTTCGGCTACACCAACGCGCCCTGGACGCTCAAGGCGGACCTGTCCTCGAAGTATCTCTGCCGCCTGATCAACCACATGCGCTCGCACAACCTCTCGGTCGTGGTCCCGCAATCGCCGGAAGGCGAACGGCAGACCGCGAGCATCATGGGCGACAGCATGCAATCGGGTTACGTGCAGCGGGGCAACGCGGTCCTGCCCCGCCAGGGGCGCAGCCTGCCATGGCGGGTGACCAACGACCTCAAGATCGACCGGGACATGCTGCTCAACCAACCCATCGAAGATACCGCCTTGAGCTTCCGTCCGGCCTAGGGCCAACGCCGCCACGCGCCCGCCCGATTGCCAGACCGCGGGCTGGCAATCAGGCTGGATTCTCCAGCCCCTCAACCAGCCCGTAGCCCGGAAGTAATCCGGAGACAGGGTGCCGGCGATTCCCGGATTGCATCCGGGCTACCTGCTACGAAGCCCCAGCCCCCCACCGAGCCCGGTGCTCCCGGTGGCACGGCCGGCTCGATGTAGGAGCGAATTCATTCGCGAAGGGCCGCGAGGCCCGTGGGCCCGGTTGGCGCAAGACCTCAACCCGCAGATCGTAGCCCGGATGTAATCCGGGAACAGGGTGCCGGCGATTCCCGGATTGCATCCGGGCTACCTGCTACGAAGCCCCAGCCCCCCACCGAGCTCGGTGCTCCCGGTGGCACGGCCGGCTCGATGTAGGAGCGAATTCATTCGCGAAGGGCCGCGAGGCCCGTGGGCCCGGTTGGCGCAAGACCTCAACCCGCAGATCGTAGCCCGGATGTAATCCGGGGACAGGTTGCCGGCGACTCCCGGATTGCATCCGGGCTACCGATCTCAACCAGCCGCCGAGACGGCAGCGCTGCGCGCCTTGCGGGTGAGCAGGACGAAGGCACTGATGGCGGCGAAGGCGAACAGACCCTGGACACCGATCATCGGCCAGGCAGTGCCGTCCTGCAGGGCGCCCAGCAACAGGCCGCTAAGGGTGGCGCCGAGCATCTGGGCAAAGCCCATCAGGCCGGCGGCCAGGCCCGCGCGGTGGGCGTTGGGCATCACCACGCCGGCCACCGAGGCCGGGATCAGCATGCCGCCGCCCAGGGTTACCAGCACCTGCGGCAGGGAGAGGCCGAGCACCGACAGGCCCAGGCCGGCGTGCACCAGCGCCGTCAGCGTAGCGCCGGTGACCACCAGGCTGACGCCGATACCGACGATGCGCTGCGGCCCCAGCTGCATGATCTTGCGCCGGGCGAACAGCGCCCCGCCGATCAACCCGGAGATGGTGGCGCCGAAGGCCAGGCCGTACTGCGCGGAGTTCAGCCCCAGCAGGCCGATGTAGACCGCCGAGGAGCCCGCGACCACCGCGAACATCCCGCCGTAGGTGCCCGCCAGGGTCAGGGCCAGGGCACGACTGGTGGGTTGCTTGAGCAGGTCGAAATAGTCCCGCGCCAGGGTGGCCGGATGGCCGGCCTTGGGGTCCAGGCTAGGGTTGGACTCACGATAGAAGGCCAGCACCGCCAGCAGCGCGATGGTGCCCACCGTCAGCGAGGCGAGGATCGGCGCATGCCAGCCGCCCCATTGGGTCAGGAGGCCGCCCACCATGGGCGCCAGGGCGATGGCGCTGAGCATGCCGATCACCGTCAGGGCCAGGGCCGGCGCGGCTTGCGCCCTCCACACGTCACGCACGATGGCCCGCGCCAGCACCAGGGCGGCGCAAGCACCCAGGCCCTGGAGCACACGACCGATGACGAAGCCGCCCATGTCGTCGGCCAGGAGCATCCAGGCAGTGGCTGCCAGGTACAGGCTGAGACCGCCGATCAGCACCGGGCGACGGCCCACCCGGTCGGACAACGGGCCCAGCAGCAACTGGCCGACCCCGAAGGCGGCGACGAAGGCCGACAGCGCGGCCAGGCTGGCGCCATGGGCGGCGCCCAGGCCCTGCTCGATGCTGCCGAGGGCGGGAATGATCAGTTGGGTGGATATCTCCCCCAGGGCGGTCAGCACCATCAGGATGACCAGCAGCAGGCGCGACGGGTTCATGCCGGCTCTCCTTCTTCAGTGGCGTCCAGCGCCAGGGCCAGCAACTGCCACTCCAGGGCCTGCCAGTCCTCGGCGCCCACACCCGAGGGTGCGGCACACACCCGTTCCACCTTCTGCTGTTGATCGTTCATTGCAGGCACCTCCGCTTATCGGTTCGCCCTTGGGGCGATTAATTAGATTACGAGCGACATATATACACCAAATAAGATTATGACTATCATATTTTCGACCTGCGGCATTCCCGCCCCGTCACCGCCCACGTCGAGGACCGCTCCATGAACCGCCCGCCCCTTGCCCTGCTCGCCCTGATCCCCGCCGCCCTGCTCGCCCTCAGCGGCTGCAACAGCCAGGCCGACGTCACCGTCACCACCCCTCAGCCCCGTGCGGTACTGGCGGCGGAGGTGCAGGCCGCCAGCCAGCAGGACGCCCTCTATACCGGCGTGGTGGCGGCGCGTACCGCCAGTGACCTGGGCTTTCGCGTCGGCGGCAAGGTGATCGCCCGCAAGGTCGACCCGGGCACCCGGGTCAAGCGTGGCGACGTGCTGCTGGTGCTGGACAACACCGACTTCGAACTGGCCCTGCGTACCGCGCGCAACCGCGTCACCGCCGCCGAGGCAGAATTGCGCCAGGCCCGCGACGACGAAGCCCGCTACCGCCGCCTGGCTGGCACCGGCGCCGTCTCGCGGCAGGTCTTCGACCAGGCTGCCACGCGCCTGCGGGTGGCCCAGGCGGAACAGGCCGCCGCCACCTCCGAAGCCGCCCAGGTGGAGAACCGCCGCGCCTACTCCACTCTCAAGGCCGACGCCGATGGCGTGATCACCGACGTACGGGTCGATCGTGGCCAGGTGGTCGCCGAAGGCCAGGTGGTCGCCAGCCTCGCCCACGACGGTGCCCGCGAAGCGGTGATCGATATCCCGGAAACCCAGCGTGCCCTGGCCAACCACCCGGCCCGCGCCTATCCCTATGGCGCCACCGGCGACGCGGTGCCGGCCAGCTTGCGCGAACTCTCCGCAGCGGCCGATGCCACCACCCGCACCTTCCGTGCCCGCTACACCCTGGGCGGCGACTCCACGGCCCTGGCCATAGGCTCCACCGTCACCCTGCGCCTCGACGGCTCGTCCCAGCGGCAGCTGCTGCGCGTGCCGCTGGGCGCCCTGCACGACAAGGGCCAGGGCACCGGCGTCTGGGTCATCGATGCCGACAACAAAGTCGAACTGCGGTCGGTACAGGTGGTGCGCCTGGAGCAGGAAGAAGCGGTGCTGGAAGGTGGCGTGCAGCCGGGCGAGCGAGTAGTCGCCCTCGGCGCCCACCTGCTCAACGCCGGCGACAGCGTGCGTGAACTGCCGGCGCCGTCGCTGGCCCTGGAGCAATGAGATGAGCCGCTTCAACCTTTCCGCCTTCGCGGTACGCAACCGGGCCGTCACCCTGTTCCTGATCATCGCCACCCTGGTGGCCGGGGCCATCGCCTTCGGCAAGCTGGGGCGCGCCGAAGACCCCTCCTTCACGGTCAAGACCATGACCGTCACCGCCGCCTGGCCCGGCGCCACCGCCCGGGAAATGCAGGAGCAGGTCGCCGACCGCCTGGAGAAGCGCCTGCAGGAACTCGACCTCTACGACCGGGTGGAAACCATCGCCCAACCCGGCTTCGTGTCGATGAAACTGCAATTCCTCGACTCCACCCGCCCGCAGGACATCCAGCAACTCTTCTACCAGACCCGCAAGAAGCTTTCGGACGAGGCCAAGCGCCTGCCCCAGGGCGTGGTCGGGCCCTTCTTCAACGACGAGTATTCCGACGTCTACTTCGCCCTCTACGCCCTGGAGGCCGAGCAACTGCCGCACCGCCAGCTGGTGCGCATGGCCGAGGACATGCGCCAGGGCCTGCTCAACCTGCCCGGCGTGAAGAAGGTCAACATCCTCGGCGAACAGGCCCAGCGCATCTTCGTCGAGTTCTCCTACGAGCGCCTGGCCACCCTGGGCCTGAAGCCCGAGCAGATCTTCGAAGCCCTGGCCAAGCAGAACGGCGTGGCCCCGGCCGGCTTCGTCGAAACAGCCGGCCCGCGTGCCTACATCCGCATCGACGGTGCCTTCGACAGCCTGAAGCTGATCGAAAACGTCCCCATCAACGCCAACGGGCGCCTGCTGCGCATCGCCGACGTCGCCACCGTGCGGCGCGGCTATGAAGACCCGCCGAGCTACCGCATCCGCCATCAGGGCGAACCGGCGCTGATGCTCGGCGTGATCATGGACCAGCACTTCAACGGCCTGGAGCTGGACAAGTCGCTCGCGGCCGAGGAAGACCGCATCCACGCCGGGCTGCCCCTGGGCGTGACCTTCGACAAGGTCTCCGACCAGGCCGAGAAGATCCGCCTGGCGGTGAACGAGTTCATGCTCAAGTTCTTCGTCGCCCTGGGCGTGGTCATGCTGATCAGCCTGCTCGCCCTGGGTTTTCGCGTAGGCCTGGTGGTGGCCGCCGCCGTGCCCCTGACCCTGTCCATCGTCTTCGTGGTGATGCTGATGACCGGGCGCGAGTTCGACCGCATCACCCTCGGCGCCTTGATCCTTTCCCTCGGCCTGCTGGTGGACGACGCCATCATCGCCATCGAGATGATGGTGGTGAAACTGGAGGAAGGCCTAGACCGCATCCAGGCCGCCACCTTCGCCTGGACCTCCACCGCCGCGCCCATGCTCGCCGGCACCCTGGTGACGGTGATCGGCTTCCTGCCGGTGGGCTTCGCCAAGTCCGGCGCCGGGGAATACGCCGGCAACATCTTCTGGATCGTCGGCTTCGCCCTGCTCGCCTCCTGGCTGGTGGCGGTGTTCTTCACCCCCTACCTGGGGGTCAAGCTGCTGCCCAGGATCACCCCGGTGCCCGGCGGCCATGAAGCCCTCTACGCCACCCGCAACTACCAGCGCCTGCGCGCCCTGGTGAGCTGGTGCGTGAAGCGCCGCCTGTGGGTCATCGCCCTGGTGCTGCTGGCCTTCCTCGGCAGCGTGCTGGGCATGGGCGTGGTGAAGAAGCAGTTCTTCCCCAACTCCGACCGCTCCGAGCTGCTGCTGGAGGTCTACATGCCGCCGGGTAGCGCCTTCAAGGCCACCGAGGCGGTGGTGGCGCAAGTGGAAAAAGCCCTGCTGGAAGAACCCCAGACCAAGCTGGTGGACTCCTACGTAGGCGGCGGCGCGCCGCGCTTCTTCCTGTCCCTGAACCCCGAACTGCCGGACCCGGCCTTCGCCAAGATCATCGTGCAGACCGCCGACTCCCACGCCCGCGACGCCCTCAAGGCGCGCATGCACGAACGCATCGACGCCGGCGAATTCCCCTCGGCGCGGGTGCGCGTCACCCAGCTGCTGTTCGGCCCGCCGGTGCCCTTCCCGGTGGTGTTCCGCGTCTCGGGGCCGAACCTCGAACAGCTGCGGCAGATCAGCGAAGAGGTCCGCGCCGTGGTGGCCGCCAACCCCATGACCCGCGACGCCTTCGTCGACTGGGGCGAGCGCACCAGCGCCTATCGCCTGGTGCTCGACCAGGACCGCCTGCGCCTGCTCGGCTTCACCCCCAACGAGGTGAAGAGCCAGCTCAACGCCCTGCTCAGCGGCAACCCGATCACCGAGGTGCGCGAAGGCACCCGCTCGGTGGCCGTGATGGTGCGCGCGCAGAACGCCCAGCGGGAGAACCTAGGCGGTATCGAGGGGCTGACCATCACCAACGCCGCCGGCGTCTCGGTGCCGCTGGAACAGGTGGGCCGCTTCCAGCCGGTGATGGAGGACCCCATCCTCAAGCGCCGTGACCGCGAGCTGACCTTCGAAGTGCGCGCCGACATCATCAAGGGCACCCAGCCGCCGGATGTGGAGATGGCCGTGTACGCCGACCTGCAACCGCTGATCGCCAAGCTGCCGCCCGGCTACAAGGTGACCATCGCGGGCCCGGTGGAAGAAAGCGCCAAGGCCAACAAGGCACTGGCCGTGCTGTTCCCGGTGATGATCCTGCTGACCCTGGTGGTGATCATGTTCCAGGTGCGCTCCTTCGGCCTGATGTTCATGGTCTTCGCCACCGCCCCGCTGGGCCTGATCGGCGCCGTGCCGGCGCTGCTGCTGTTCAACCAGCCCTTCGGCTTCAACGCCATCCTGGCGCTGATCGGCATCGGCGGCATCCTCATGCGCAACACCCTGATCTTCACCGACCAGATCGAACAGGAACGCGCCCACGGCCGCCCCCTGCAACAGGCCATCATCGAAGCCACGGTACGCCGCGCCCGCCCGGTGCTGCTCACCGCCCTGGCCGCCGCCCTGGCGTTCATCCCGCTGACCCTCTCGGTGTTCTGGTCGTCCCTGGCCTATGTGCTGATCGGCGGCGTGCTGGTGGGCACCCTCCTCACCCTGCTGTTCCTGCCGGCGCTGTGCGCGCTGGTGTTACGGGCCAAGCAGCCGGCGGTGGAGGCTGTACCGGCGTTGTAGGAGCGAATTCATTCGCGATAGCGGTTTCCCAGAGGGCAGCTGCGCTGCCCTTCGCGATTGAAATCGCTCCTACAGGGCACCCGTAGCCCTGGTGTTGCGGGCCAAGCAGCCGGCGATGGAGGCCGTGCCGGCGTTGTAGGAGCGAATTCATTCGCGATAGCGGTTTACCAGGGGGCAGCTGCGCTGCCCTTCGCGATTGACATCGCTTCTACAGGGCACTCACGAGCAAGCGGCAATGACGTAGGTTGGCGCCAAGCGCAGCGCGGCCCAACATCCGGGCCTCGCGGCACACCCATGCGTTGGGTTTCGCTGCGCTCTACCCAACCTACGATCTTCGCTTGCGCACCTGCTTTTCGTAGGGGCGAATTCATTCGCCATGCAGGCCGCTGGCCTGCCCTGGGAAACATCAGGGGCAACTGCGTTGCCCTTGGCGAATGAATTCGCCCCCACAAGGCACCTGTGCGCACCGGTTGGTCGGCATCACTCCGCACAGCAACTATGGACCTTGGCCGGCTCGTCCTCGTAACGATCGTGGTAGGTCATCCAGTCCATGATCTCCTGCTCGTCCCGGCCCTTGGGCAGCAGGTCGAGGAAGTTGTAGGCACCCACCAGCATGTCCAGGCCACGGGCATAGGTGGAATAGGTGTGGAAGATCTCCCCCGCCCCGTTGCGATGGAACACGCTGAGGCCGGGCATGTCCTCGCCCGGGTCCTTGCTGGTGCCGTAGTTGTAGCGCGCGGTGCCGGCGGCGATGTCCTCGGGCCTGGCCGCCACGCCGAAGTCCTGGTTGAAGCTGCCGCCCTGGGACGACACCCACTTGAACTTCCAGCCCATGCGCTTGCGAAACGCCTGGAACTCCGCCAGCGGTGCCCGCGACACGCAGAGCAGGGTCACGTCATGGTGCTTGAGGTGCTGGTTGGCGCCGTCGATATGGTCGGCGAGGAAGGAGCAGCCGGGGCAGCCCTCCTGCCAGCCGGGGCCGAACATGAAGTGGTAGACGACCAGCGTGCTGCGCCCATCGAAGAGGTCCGCCAGGGTTTCCCACCCCGCCGGCCCCTCGAAGGCGTAGACCTGATCGATGCGTACCCAGGGCAATGCCCGGCGCTCGGCGCTGAGGCGGTCGCGCTCGCGGGTGAAGGCCTTTTCCTTGCGCAGCAGTTCCTCGCGGGCCTGTAGCCATTGTTCGCGGGAGACCACGGGGTGTTTGTCGATACTCATGTCGCATCCTCCTGAACCGGACCTGGGAAAGTCACTCTCCCCCAATGGTCGACCCAGGCCGGACGCATTCGACAGGCGCCCGGAGGAATCTCGACAAGCGGTCCGGCCTCAGAGCATGCGCCCGCGCCGTGCTTCCAGCCGCTGGATGGTCATGCTCGGGGTTTCATCGAAGAGCTTGCGGTATTCGCTGGCGAAGCGCCCAAGGTGGGTGAAGCCCCAGCCCATGGCGATCACCGAGATATTCCGCGCACTGCGGTCTTCCAGGATCTCCTGGCGTACGGCAGTCAGGCGGAACTTCTTCAGGTAGGCCATCGGTGAGTGGCCGAAGTACTTCTTGAAGCCTTCGAACAGCTTGAAGCGCGAGACGCCCGCCGCCCGCTCGATATCTTCCAGGCACAGCTCCTCGCGGGCGTTGGCCTGGATGAAGTCGCGGGCGCGCACCAGGTAGTGGGGCAGCTTGACCTCCAGGCGCCCCCGGAGCTCGTCGGAGTAGTTGTTCGGCTGGGCGAGGATCAGCCCCTTGATCAGCGCGCTCTCCAGGTCACGGGTGAAGAACAGCTGGCCGTAGAGGTCGCGGCTGCGCTCCAGTTCGTCGATCAGGTGCCGTGCCATGCGCCACCAGGAAGCGGTGGCGCCCTCCACCGCATCCATCTCGGCGTGGAAGCACAGCGGCGTGCCCACCTGGCGCTGCAGCATCTCCTCCAGGATCTGCTGCATCGCGGCCCGAGGGATGGCCACCTGCAGCTTGTGGCAGTCGCCGCCAATGGTCAGTTCCTGCTCCTCAAAGGGCGAGACGATCACCCCACGGTCGCGGTCCGAGCGCAGCAGGCTGCCGGACTTGGCCAGCTCCTGCTCGCCGGCGAGCGGCAGGCTCAGGCTGTAGCAGTTGAGGTTCATCTCGTCGCCGACACCGATGGTGACGTCGGTGCCGTACTCGACATAGCCCAGGGTGGTGGACATGGACGGCAGCACGTTGCCGCTGTGGTGGAACTGGATCCGTTCGGGCCTGGACGCCTTGAGGTGGTGCGGGCCGCAGATGTTGGACATCCAGGATCGAGCCCCGGCCAGATCGTAGCGATCGGCGGAAAGGTCACGGAAATGCGGATTGTTCTTCGTACTCATCACGCGGCACCCAGCACGGCAAAAGGACATGCGCGCTCTTGCGGCGCGTCAGGCTGAAAGAGGCAAGGTCCATGCCACGCCCAGGCGCTCCATCGCGATTCGAAACAGGAGGATAGCATTGCCCAACTTTTCGGATAGGAGCCCCGCCGGACGGACGGCGCAGGCCAGCAGTGGCGCGGCTTGCGCTCCATTCCGGGGCCCGGTCGCCACAACCTGGCGCATGGCCGGGGAAGGCTGTCGCAAACGGCCCGGCGCATGCCCGCGCAGCAGGCTGATCGCCAGCGGGCCCCAAGGTTGTTACCCGCCCGGGGCGTCTACCGCACCGAAGCCGGCCCCAGCCAAACAAGCGGATAGCCTTGGCCAATTTTTCGGATAGCGCCCGCCCACCTCCCGTGATAGCGACCCAAGGAAGCGTTACCGCCGCTCGCCGGGCGCGCGCAAAGCGTTACCCCGGGCTCCCGGCCCGGTGGGAGCAGCGATTCAACCCCGCTCGCAATGCAGCGCGCCAGCCGCTTTTTCAGCGACCTCTATCCACTTTTTCCGCGCCTTGAAAAACCGCCGGAACCCTCGCCATCCGTAGCTTCCAGCCCGCCGTTCACTGGCCAAAATTTACGGCGCTGCTTTGCCAACTATGCGGATAGACCGGACATCTCCCCGCTCTTTCTAATGGATTCCACGAATCGCCCGATGTGGAAGGTGCCACCCCATGAATACTTCGAATAAGAACATCGCCCAGTGGAGGGAGTACGTCAGCGGTTGCCTGGACTTCCGTCCGGAAGAAGGCGTCTATCGCATTGCCCGCGACATGTTCACCGAGCCGGAACTGTTCGACCTGGAGATGGAACTGATCTTCGAGAAGAACTGGATCTACGCCTGTCATGAAAGCGAGATCGCCAACGCCAACGACTTCATGACCATGCGCGCCGGCCGCCAGCCGATGATCATCACCCGCGACGGCAATAACCAGCTGCACGCCCTGATCAACGCCTGCCAGCACCGTGGCGCCACCCTCACCCGCGTCGGCAAGGGCAACCAGTCCACCTTCACCTGCCCCTTCCACGCCTGGTGCTACAAGAGCGACGGCCGCCTGGTGAAGGTCAAGGCGCCGGGCGAATACCCCGAAGGCTTCGACAAGGCCACCCGTGGCCTGAAGAAGGCCCGCATCGAGAGCTACAAGGGCTTCGTCTTCATCAGCCTGGACCCCAACGGCACCGACTCCCTGGAAGACTTCCTCGGCGACGCCAAGGTGTTCTTCGACATGATGGTCGCCCAGTCGCCCACCGGTGAACTGGAAGTGCTGCCCGGCAAGTCCACCTACACCTTCGACGGCAACTGGAAGCTGCAGAACGAGAACGGCCTGGACGGCTATCACGTCAGCACCGTGCACTACAACTACGTGGCCACCGTGCAGCACCGCCAGCAGGTCAACGCCGAGAAGGGCGCCGCCAGCGGCACCCTCGACTACAGCAAGCTGGGCGCCGGCGATGCCGAGACCGACGACGGCTGGTTCTCCTTCAACAACGGCCACAGCGTGCTGTTCAGCGACATGCCCAACCCCACCGTGCGCCCCGGCTACGCCACCGTGATGCCGCGCCTGGTGGAAGAGTTCGGCCAGGGCAAGGCGGAGTGGATGATGCACCGCCTGCGCAACCTGAACATCTACCCCAGCCTGTTCTTCATGGACCAGATCAGCTCCCAGCTGCGCATCGTGCGCCCGGTGGCCTGGAACAAGACCGAGATCATCAGCCAGTGCATCGGCGTGAAGGGCGAGTCCGACGCCGACCGCGAAAGCCGCATCCGCCAGTTCGAGGACTTCTTCAACGTTTCCGGCATGGGCACCCCCGACGACCTGGTGGAATTCCGCGAGCAGCAGCGCGGCTTCCAGGGCCGCCTGGAGCGCTGGAGCGACATCTCCCGCGGCTACGGCAAGTGGGTCACCGGCGCCACGTCCAACAGCCAGACCCTGGGCATCGCCCCGGTGATGACCGGCGCCGAATTCACCCACGAAGGCCTGTACGTGAACCAGCACGGCAACTGGCAGCGGTTCCTCCTCGAGGGCCTGGACAAGAAAGCCCTGAAACTGCAGGAGGTGCAGGCATGAACCCGCAGCTGCAATACCAGATCGAGCAGTTCCTCTACCGCAAGTCCGCCCTGTGCGACGCCCAGGACTGGGACGCCTACCTCGACCTGTTCGACGAGCAGTGCGAATACCACCTGCCGCAGTGGGAGTCGGAGCACCAGTACACCACCGACCCCAAGCGCGGCATGTCGCTGATCTACTACAGCAACCGCTCGGGCCTGGAAGACCGGGTGTTCCGTATCCGCACCGGTAAGGCCGCCTCGACCATCCCGATGCCGCGCACCCTGCACCAGATCAGCAACGTACGCATCGAGGAGCGCGACGACGGCCAGCTGGAGGTGAAGGCCGGCTGGCAGACCCTGTACTACCGCCTGGGCCAGGCCGAGCACTTCTTCGGCCACGCCACCTACCGCCTCAAGCCCGACGGCGAGAGCTGGAAGATCACCCGCAAGCACATGGTGCTGCTCAACGACACCATCAACTCGGTGCTCGATTTCTACCACCTCTGATCTGCGGATGTACGCGCCATGAACCACAAGGTCGCCTTCAGTTTTGCCGATGGCAAAACCCTGTTCTTCCCCGTGCAGGGCAACGAGATCCTTCTCGACGCCGCCCTGCGCAACGGCATCAATATCCCGCTGGACTGCCGCGAGGGCGTCTGCGGTACCTGCATGGGCCGCTGCGAGTCCGGCCGTTACGCAATGGACTACGTGGACGAGGAGGCCTTGTCGGCCAAGGACCTGGAACAGCGCAAGATGCTCACCTGCCAGACCCGCGTGCAGTCCGACGCCTCCTTCTACTTCGACTTCGACTCCGCCCTCTGCGGCGGGTCGAAGACGGTGCAGGAGCGCGGCATCGTCACCCGCGTCGAGCAGGTCTCGCCGACCACCGCCATCCTCCACCTGGATGCCGGCGTCGATGGCCAGAAGCTGGACTTCCTGCCGGGCCAGTACGCCCGCCTGCAGGTGCCGGGCACCGACTCCCGGCGCTCCTACTCCTTCGCCAACCGGCCGAATGCCGAGAACCAGCTGCAGTTCCTCATCCGCCTGTTGCCCGACGGGGTGATGAGCAACTACATCCGCGAGCGCTGCAAGGTGGGTGACGAGATCCGCTTCGAAGCCCCGCTGGGCGCCTTCTACATGCGCCACATCGAGAAGCCCCTGCTGCTGGTGGCCGGTGGCACCGGCCTGTCGGCCTTCCTCGGCATGCTCGACGAGATCGCCGAGGGCGGCGGCTGCGGCCAGCCGGTGCACCTGTACTACGGCGTGCGCCAGGTGGCCGACCTCTGCGAGCTGGAACGCATCCAGGACTACGCCGAACGCATCCCGGGCTTCAGCTTCACCCCGGTGATCAGCGACGAAGGCCAGGACTGGGGCGGCAAGCGCGGCTACGTGCCCGAGCACTTCGACGCCGCCGCCCTGCGCGAAACGCCCTTCGACATGTACCTCTGCGGCCCGCCGCCGATGGTCGAGTCGGTGAAGACCTGGCTCACGGAAAACGCCCTCGACAACGGCCACCTGTATTTCGAGAAGTTCACCGAGAGCAACACCTGAAGGCCCACTCGACCCTCTTCGTAGGATGGGTCGGGCGGCGTTCCGCGAGCGAAGCGATACCCATCACCCCCCATCGATGGGTATCGCTGCGCTCAACCCATCCTACAAACCACACATAACTAGAAACCCAGCTGCACCAACTGCCCAAACAACAATCAGCAGGCCGAGTCACGCGGCACTGCGCAACCAAGGCGGTAACCATGAAACAGACCCTTAACCTTGCGATGCTCGGGGCCGCACTGGCCTCTTCCCTCCCCGCCCTGGCACAGGACCCTGTGCGCATCGGCTTCATCACTACCCTCTCCACTCCCGCCGGCTACCTGGGCGAAGACGCCCGCGATGCCTTCCGCCTGGCCATGGACCAGGAAGGCGGCAAGCTCGGCGGCGTGCCGGTGGAGCTGGTGGTGGAGGACGACGGCCTGCAGCCGGCCAAGGGCAAGCAGATCATCGACCGCATGAGCCTGGACGGCATCTCGCTGTACACCGGCGTGATGTTCTCCAACGTGCTGGCCGCCGTGGTCAACGGCGCCACCCAGGGCGACAGCTTCTACATCAGCACCAACGCCGCGCCGTCCAACCTGGCCGGCGAGCAGTGCAAGCAGAACTACTTCGCCGCCTCCTACCAGAACGATGTCCCCCACGAGATGGCCGGCGTCGCCGCCAACGACCTGGGCTACAAGAAGATGGTCATCCTGGCGCCCAACTACCAGGCCGGCCGCGACGCCCTGGCGGGCTTCAAGCGCACCTTCAAGGGTGAGGTCACCGAGATCTACACCAAGCTCAACCAGCTGGACTTCTCCGTGGAGCTGGCGCGCATCCGCTCGCTGAACCCCGACGCGGTGTTCCAGTTCCACCCAGGCGGGGCCGGCATCAACTTCGCCAAGCAGTACGGCGGCGCGGGCCTGTCCAAGACGATCCCGATGGTGGTCCCGGTGTTCTCCATGGACGAACGCATGCTCGCCGCCACCGGCAATGTGGCTGAGGGTGTGAACGTGGTCAGCGGCTGGAACCCGCAGTCCGACAACCCGGCCAACCAGGCCTTCGTCAAGGCCTTCACCGAGAAGTACAACCGCGCCCCGACCATGTACGCCGCCCAGGGCTACGACACCGCGCGGCTGATCGGCTCGGCGCTCAAGGCCACCAACGGCGACCTGAAGAACCCCGACGCCCTGCGCAACGCCCTGCGTGAAGCGCGCTTCGACTCGGTGCGCGGCGACTTCCGCTTCGGCAGCAACCAGCACGCGGTCATCGACTGGCACCTGCTCAAGGTCCAGCCCGGCGCCGACGGCAAGCTCACCGAAGTGCCGGTGAAGACCATCGCCAAGGCCCAGGTGGACAGCTACGCCGCCAAGTGCCCGCTTTGACCCGTCGCTGACGTCCCCCCGCCTGCCGCCGGCCCCGGCGGCAGGCTTCGCGTAGGACCCTTGCCATGCTGTTGCTCGAACAACTTCTCAACGGCCTGCAGTACAGCGCCCTGCTGTTCCTGCTCGCCTCCGGCCTGACGCTGATCTTCGGCATCATGGGTGTCATCAACCTCGCCCACGGCGCCTTCTACATGGTCGGCGCCTTCAGCGCCGCCTACACCGCCGTCGCCACCGGTTCCTTCTGGCTGGGTGGCCTGGCCGCCCTGGCCGGCTCCGCGTTCTACGGCCTGGTGATCGAAACCGGGATCATCCGCCGCCTCTACAACCGCGACCACCTGGACCAGGTGCTGGCGACCCTGGCGGTGGTGTTCTTCACCAACGAACTCATCACCCTGCTGTTCGGCCGCAGCCCGCCGGCCATGCCGACGCCCGACTGGTACAACGCCTTCGTCGAGGTCCTGCCCGGCCTGATGTACCCGGTCAGCCGCCTGCTGTTCATCGCCGTCGGCCTGCTGGTGGCCCTGGGGATGTGGCTGCTGATCAACCACACCCGCCTGGGGATGCTGATCCGCGCCGGCGCCGACGACCACGAAATGGTCGGTGCGTTGGGGGTCAACATCTCGCGCCTCTACACCCTGGTGTTCGTCTTCGGCTGCGTGCTCTGCGGCCTGGCCGGCTTCATGGCCGCGCCGCTGCTCTCGGTGGAGATCGGCATGGGCGAGAAGGTGCTGATCACCACCTTCGTGGTCATCGTGGTCGGCGGCGTCGGCTCGGTGCGCGGCGCCCTGGTCGGCGCCCTGCTGATCGGCATGGTCGACAGCCTGGGCCGCGCCTATGTCCCGCCGCTGCTGGACCAACTGCTGCCGGCCGAAGTCAGCGGCACCCTGAGCGCCGGGCTGTTGTCGGCCAGCGCCTACATCGTCATGGCCCTGGTGCTGCTGGTGCGTCCGCGCGGCCTGTTGCCGGCGCGTGCCTGAGGAGAATCCCATGTCCCGTCGAATCATCATCGACCTGGCCTGCCTGGCCACCTTCGCGCTGATGCCGCTACTGGCCGCGCTGCTCGACGAACCCTTCCTGGTCAGCCTGTTCACCCGCCTGGCGATCTACGGCATGGCCGCCGCCAGCCTCGACCTGCTGATCGGCTATGGCGCCCTGGTCAGCTTCGGCCACGCCGCGTTCTTCGGCCTGGGCGGCTACGTGGTCGGCATCATCGCCTTCCACAGCTCGCAGATGCTGCCGCTGTGGGGCTGGGAGGGCAGCAACAGCGCGCTGGTGGTCTGGCCGCTGGCCCTGCTCTGCTGCGCCCTGCTGGGCCTGGTGATGGGCTACCTGTCGCTGCGCACCAGCGGCGTGCAGTTCATCATGATCACCCTGGCCTTCAGCCAGATGCTCTATTTCATCCTCGGCTCGCTGTCCCTCTACGGCGGCGACGACGGCATCCTGATGAACGAGCGCAACAGCCTGCCCGGCCTCGACCTGAACAACGCCAACCAGTTCTATTACCTCTGCGTCGCCCTGCTGGTGGCCTGGCTGCTGTTCTGCCGGCGCCTGGTGGGCTCGCGCTTCGGCTTCGTCCTGCGCGGCCTCAAGCAGAGCGAGCGACGCACCATCAGCCTCGGCCTCAAGCCGCTGCGCTACCGCCTCACCACCTTCGTCATCGCCGGCCTCGGCGCGGGCCTGGCCGGAGTGCTCTGGGCCAACTACGCGCTGTTCGTCAGCCCCGACATGGGCGCCTGGCAGAAATCCGGCGAGCTGATGGCCATGGTCATCCTCGGCGGTGTCGGCACCCTGCTCGGCCCGGTACTGGGCGCCGCCGTCTACCTCGGCCTGGAGCAACTGCTGAGCCTGTGGACCGAACACTGGCTGCTGATCTTCGGCCCCTTGCTGTTGCTGGTGGTGCTGTTCGGCCGCCAGGGCGTGTACGGCTTGCTCATGGCCCGCCGCAAACCCCGCAAGCCGGCGAGCAAACCGGCCCCGGTCGCCACCGCCCAGGAGGTGCACCCATGAGCGCGCAACTGTCCATCCGCAACCTGGAGAAAGCCTTCGGCGCGGTGAAGGCCACCAACGGCGCCAACCTGGAACTGGCGGCCGGCGAGCTGCACGCCATCATCGGCCCCAACGGGGCGGGCAAGTCGACGCTGATCTCGCAGATCGCCGGGGAGATCCGCCCGGACAAGGGGCAGATTCTCTTCGCCGGCCAGGACATCACCGCGGTGCCGGCCCATGAGCGGCCGCGCCTGGGCCTGGCCCGCTCGTTCCAGGTCAGCCAGCTCTACCCCGACTTCAGCCTGCTGGAGAACGTCGCCGTCGCCATCGCCGCCCGCGAAGGCCGCACCTTCGGCATGTGGAGTCCGCTCGGCCGGGACCGCCGCCTGCTCGACCCGGCCCGCCAGTACCTCGACCAGGTCGGCCTCGGCCCGCGCGCCGAGCACCTGGTGAGCGAGCTGTCCCACGGCGAACGCCGGCAACTGGAGCTGGCCCTGGCGCTGGCCCAGGAAGCCTCGGTGCTGCTGCTGGACGAGCCCATGGCCGGCATGGGCGCGGAGGAGTCCGCGCGCATGACCGAGCTGCTGATGTCGCTCAAGGGCCGCTACGCCATCCTGCTGGTGGAGCACGACATGGACGCCGTGTTCGCCCTGGCCGACCGCATCACCGTCCTGGTCTACGGCCAGACCATCCTCACCGGCAGCGTCGACGAAGTCCGCAGCAACGCACAGGTCCGCGCGGCCTACCTGGGGGAAGAACATGCTTGAAGTCAGTGGATTGCAGGCCGGCTACGGCCTGAGCCAGGTGCTGTTCGACATGCACCTGAAGATCGAACAGGGCGAGGTGGTCTCGCTGATCGGCCGCAACGGCATGGGCAAGACCACCACAGTGAAATCCATCATGGGCCTGCTCAAGCCCAGCGCGGGCAGCATCCGCATCCACGGCAAGGAGATGCGCGGCGCCCTGCCCTTCCGCATCGCCCAGGCCGGCCTCGGCCTGGTGCCGGAAGGTCGTCGCGCCTTCGGCAGCCTGAGCGTGAAGGAAAACCTCCTGGCCACCGCGACCCGTGGCGGCAAGTGGGACCTGGCGCGCATCTACAAGCTCTTCCCGCGCCTGGAAGAGCGCCAGGAGCAACTGTCCAGGACCCTCTCCGGCGGCGAGCAGCAGATGCTGGTGGTGGCCCGCGCGCTGATGACCAACCCGCAGCTGCTGATCCTCGACGAAGCCACCGAGGGCCTGGCCCCGGTGATCCGCGAGACCATCTGGAACTGCCTGGCCACCCTCAAGGCCGAGGGCGAGACCATCCTGGTGATCGACAAGAACCTCAAGGAGATGGCGCGGGTGGTCGATCGCCACCACATCATCGAGAAGGGCCGACAGGTCTGGCAGGGCACGCCGGAACAGTTGGCGGCGACACCGGAGCTGTCGCACCGCTACCTCGGCGTCTGACCGGCGCCTGAATCCCCGGCTCGGGTCACGACGAGCCGGACACCCCGACGCAGCTATCACCCTCGGCCCCTCGCGGGCCGGCGGCGAATGGCTGCGCCTTGAAAACCAGAAGAAGAAGAGCCTTGCGATGATCTACAAGTCCCGTGCGTTACCCCTCCTACTGAGCGCCCTCCCCCTTTGCGTCCAGGCCGCCGAGTCCGGCTTCATCGAGGATTCCACCGCCACCCTGCAACTGCGCAACTACTACTTCAGCCGCGACTTCTCCGACATAGTCGGGCCCAACCAGCAGTCCAAGGCCGAGGAATGGGCCCAGGGCTTCATCCTCAACTTCAAGTCCGGCTACACCCAGGGCCCGCTGGGCTTCGGTATCGACGCCATCGGCACCCTCGGCATCAAGCTCGACAGCAGCCCCGACCGCAGCAACACCGGCCTGCTGCCGGTGCAGGAGGACGGCCGCGCCGCCGACGACTACAGCCGCCTGGGGGTGGCCGGGAAGATGCGCTACTCCAAGACCGAACTGAAGGTCGGCGAACTGCAACCCAACGTGCCGGTGCTGGTGTTCAGCGACAACCGCCTGCTGCCGCCCAGCTACCAGGGCGTCAGCGTCACCTCCGGCGAGATCGCCGGCCTGACCCTGCAGGGCGGCCACCTGAACACCACCAGCCTGCGCAACGAGTCCGGCCGCAGCGATATCCAGGCCATCGTCGGCTACCAGCCCCAGCGCCAGGCCTCCGGCGACGCCTTCAACTACGCCGGCGGCGACTACGCCTTCAACGCCAACCGCACCACCCTGAGCGCCTGGTACGGCCAGCTGGAAGACATCTACGACCAGCGCCACCTCGGCCTCAAGCACGCCGAGCCGGTAGGCGACTGGGTGCTGGGCGCCAACCTCGGCTTCTACGATTCCAACGAGGACGGCAAGGCGCTGATCGGCTCGATCGACAACCAGGCCTTCTACTCGCTGCTGTCGGCCAAGCGCGGCGGCAACACCTTCTTCGTCGGTTACCAGGCCATGTTCGGCGACCAGGGCTTCCCCCGCGTGTTCGCCAACATCAGCCCACTGGGCAACGAGGTGCCCACCTACGAGTTCGCCTCGGCCGACCAGCGCTCCTGGCAGGTACGCCACGACTACGACTTCGCCGCCCTCGGCATCCCCGGCCTGACCACCACCGTGCGCTACATCACCGGTGACAACGTCGACACCGGCAAGGGTTTCGAAGGCAAGGACTGGGAACGCGACCTGGACATCGGCTACGTGATCCAGAGCGGCTCGCTCAAGGGCCTGGGCATCCGCGTGCGCAACGTCACCGCGCGCTCCAACTACCGCACCGACATCGACGAGAACCGCCTGATCCTCAACTACACCCTGGCGCTGTTCTAAGGCCGAGGGCCATTGCCCATCCTGGGCACGGCCTGCTCTACCTGTAGGGGCGAATTCATTCGCCAAGCAGGCCGCAGGTCTGCCCTTCGAAACCCCGGGGCAGCTTCGCTGCCCTTGGCGATTGAAATCGCCCCCACAAACGTCCTGGCCACCAACAAGGAGTCGTTCCATGTCCCGCAAAACCCTGGCCGCCCTGCTGCTTGGCAGTGGCGGCCTTGTTTGTCTGATCGCCTTCGTACTGGCCAGCCCCTGGCTGCTTGGCCTGGGGCTGGCCTGCAACCTGGGCGCGGGTTGGCTTTTCCACTGCGCGCCGCCACGGACGATAGAAGTAGTGGTCGAAGTGCCGGCTCTGGCACCGCCAGCGGTTATCCAGGCCGCTGTGGAAAAGACCGTGGCGCCCGCTCCGGCCGTCCCCTTCGAGCAGCTGTTCCAGCACCTGGAACTGCTCAGCCGCTCCATCGCCGAGAGCGAGGCCGAGATGCAGCAGGCCAACAACCTGGCGCGCCGCGCCGGGGAATGCCTGCAGCTGTCGACCCACAGCATCCAGGACTCGCGCGCCACCATCAGCGAACTGGCCAGCTACATGGGCCATATCACCGAGGTGTTCAACGACCTCAGCGAACAGTCGCAACGCATCGGTTCGATAGTCGGGAGCATCCAGGAGATCGCCAAGCAGACCAACCTGCTGGCCTTGAACGCCGCCATCGAAGCGGCTCGCGCCGGTGAGCAGGGGCGCGGTTTCGCGGTGGTCGCGGACGAGGTGCGCAACCTCGCCCGCCGCGCCAACGAAGCCAGCGAGCAGATCCGCCAGATAGTCGGCGGCCTGCAACAGGCCTCCAGCGACGCCCGCAGCGGCCTCGGCCAGGTGGACGGCTCCACCCGCACCGGCCTGGAAAAATCCGACGTCGCCCTCGAGGCCCTGGCCCAGATGAAATTCGTGGCCACCGCCCGCTACGAGATCGTCCAGCGGATCATGCAGCGCCTCGACGAGAAGCAGCGGCTGGCGGGAAGCCTGCGTCAACTGCTGGGGTGAAGTGCGGCCCTGGGGGCGGGTTTTCCCGTAGGGGCGAATTCATTCGCCAAGCAGACCGCAGGTCTGCCCGAGGAGTCCGCAGGGGCAGCTCCGCTGCCCTTGGCGAATGAATTCGCCCCTACAGGTTCAACCCCATCAACTCGATCATCGCCTGGTACAGCGGCGTCCCCGGCTGCCCCAGCTCCAGCACCACGTCGAAGTGGTTCCTGCCCGGCGCCGCGACGAAGCGACCTGGCAGCCCACGGGCGGTCCAGGCCTCGAGGAACTCGTGGGACTGGCGGGCGAACTCCGCCGTCTCCAGCGCGCCATAGCTGATCACCAGTTCCGCGCCCCGGGTCGGCAGCTGGAAGCTCGGGCTGTTGCGCCGGGCCGCCGCGTCGTCCATGCCCATCCAGCCGTTGATATGGGTCTCCAGCAGCGGGCGCAGGTCGAACAGGCCGCTGATGGGCAATGCCCCGCGCAGCACGTTGTCGGGCACCCCGTAGTCGGCGTGCCAGCCGCCGGCCAGCAGCATGCCGGTCAGGTGGCCGCCCGCCGAGCTGCCGCTGGCGTAGAGGCGCTGCGGATCGCCGCCGAACTCGGCGATGTGCCGATGCAGCCAGGCCAGCGCGCGGCGGGTCTGGTCGACGATATGGTCGAGGGTCACCGCCGGGGCCAGGTCGTAGTCCAGCACAACCACGCAGGCACCGGCAGCGGTCAGCGCCGGCGCCATGAAGGCCGAGTCGGCCTTGGACAGCGCCCGCCAGTAGCCGCCATGGATGAACAGCAGCACCGGCGCGTCGGGTCGCTCGGCGGGGAAGATATCCAGGCGCTCGCCCGCGCCCGGCCCGTAGGCCACGTCCTTGATGCAGCGCAGCCGGGCATGGGCGTCATCGCTCAGCGCGCGGTACTGCCGCGGGTACTGGTCGAAGTCCTCGACGCTCTCGCGGGCGTTGTACTGGACGTCGTAGTAGGCGGCCAGTTCGGCCGGTTCGTTGGGACGGGTCATGGGCACCTCCGGTTGGTCGTCCGTGGATTAGGCGGCAAAGGGTGGCGCGGGGAAATCCGGATAGTCGGGGATGGCTATCCGGGGAGTTGGGGCAACGCTGGCAGGCTACTTGTGGGGGCGAATTCATTCGCCAAGCAGGCCGAAGGTCTGCCCGGGGAAACCTCAGGGGCAACTGCGTTGCCCTTGGCGAATGAATTCGCCCCTACAGGAGTGTCCTCCCCCATACCCCGCCCATAAAAAAGCCGGCCAAACGGCCGGCTCAAATGGCGGGAGAACCAGCCTCCCCCGCCACAATCACAACTCAGGCTTCTGCGCGTACGCGGTCGCGAATGGCTTCCTGCTCGGCGGTCGGGGCCTTCTGCAGCTGGAAACCGAACTCGATCTCGGCGAAGCGGCTGCCGTCCACACCACGGGCCTTGGCGGCGGCGGCGTCTTCGGTGAAGCGCACTTCACCGACCAGGCCATCGCGGGTGGCGTAGGCGAAGTCGTCCCACAGGTACTCGTCGCCCGACAGGTTGATCTGGGTGGTCAGGTGACGGTAGCCCGGCGCGGAGATGAAGAAGTGGATGTGGGCCGGACGGTTGCCGTGGCGACCGAGCAGATTCAGCACTTCCTGGGTGGTGCCATCCGGCGGGCAGCCGTAGCCGGACGGCACGATGCTGCGGGCGCGGTAGCGGCCGTTGGCATCGGTGAGGATGCGGCGGCGCAGGTTGTAGTCCGACTGGGTGGTGTCGAAGTAGGAGTAGGTGCCCTTGGTGTTGGCGTGCCACAGGTCGACGGTAGCGCCGGCGATCGGCTTGCCGTCTGCATCGACCACCTGGCCTTCAAGGAACATCACGGTGCCGGCGTCAGTGCCGTCGTCCATGCGGGTCTCGCCTTCGGACAGCGGGGCGCCGGCCACGTACAGCGGGCCTTCGATGGTGCGTGGGGTGCCGCCGGACAGGCCGACCGCCTCGTCCTGGGCATCCAGCAGCAGGTCGAGGTAGTGCTCCAGGCCCAGGCCCGCTACCAGCAGGCCGGCTTCGCCACGGGCACCCATGCGGTTGAGGTAATCGACCGCCTTCCAGAATTCTTCGGTGGTGACTTCCAGGTCTTCGATGATCTTCACGGTGTCGAGCAGGATGCGGTTGACCAGCTTCTTCATGCGCTGGCTGCCCTGGTCGTTGTTGAAGCCGCTGGCTTCCTGGAAGAACTTTTGAACGCTTTCGGTGCTGGACAGTTTGATAGTCATGGCTATTTCCTCATCTTGTTTTTATCGGTTGCGAAACGATCAACGATCGTCTTCGTGAATCGACGACGGGTGGCGGCACAGACCGTCCACCTCGATCTCCATGTAGGGGAACAGCGGCAGCTGCATCAGGGTGTCGTGCAGTGCCTCGACGCTTTCGAGGTCGAACACGCTGTAGTTGGCGTAGTGACCGGCGATGCGCCACAGGTGGCGCCACTTGCCCTCGCGCTGCAGGCGCTGGGCCAGTTCCTTCTCGTCGGCCTTGAGCTTGGCGGCTTTGGCCGGGTCCATGTCGACCGGAAGTCTTACGGTCATCTTCACGTGGAACAGCATGGGATCGATCTCCTGTTTACTTGCGGCGGAAGAACGCCAGGCGCTCTTCGTCCAGGGCCAGGCCAAGGCCCGGGGTACGCGGCACGTGCAGCTGGAAGTCGCGGTAGACCGGCGCTTCGGTGACGATTTCCTCGGTCAGCAGCAGCGGGCCGAACAGCTCGGTGTGCCAGGTCAGTTGCTTGAGGGTCACGAAGGCGTGGGCCGAGGCCAGGGTGCCGATGGAACCTTCCAGCATGGTACCGCCGTAAAGGGCGATACCGGCCGCCTCGGCGATCTGCGCGGTGCGCAGCACGGCACGCGGGCCGCCGTTCTTGGCGATTTTCAGGGCGAAGATGCTGGCGGCGCCGTCGGCGGCCAGGCTGAAGGCATCTTCGACGCTTTCGATGGATTCGTCGGCCATGATCGGCGCCGGGCTGCGCTGGTTCAGGCGTACCTGGCCGGAACGGTTGATGCGCGAGATGGGCTGCTCGATCAGGTCGATGCCGTTGTCGCCGAGGATGCGGCAGGCGCGCAGGGCAACGGATTCGTCCCAGGCCTGGTTGACGTCCACGCGCACGCTGGCGGTGTCGCCCAGGGCCTGCTTGATGGCGATCACGTGCTTGAGGTCGCGGTCCACTTCACCGGCGCCGATCTTCAGCTTGAAGATGCGGTGGCGGCGGATTTCCAGCATGTGCTGGGCTTCGGCGATGTCCTTGGCGGTGTCGCCGCTGGCCAGGGTCCAGGCCACTTCCAGGCCGTCACGGACGCGGCCGCCGAGCAGCTCGCTGACCGGCAGGCCAAGGCGCTTGCCCTGGGCGTCGAGCAGGGCGCTTTCCAGGCCGGACTTGGCGAAGGTGTTGCCCTTGGCGGCCTTGTCCAGGCGCAGCATGGCGGCGTTGATATTGGCGGCGTCCTGGCCGATCAGCAGCGGAGCCAGGTGGCTGTCGATGTTCTGCTTGATGCTTTCCGGGCTCTCGTTGCCGTAGGCCAGGCCACCGATGGTGGTGGACTCGCCGAGACCTTCGATGCCATCGGAGCAGCGCAGGCGGATCACCACCAGCGTCTGGTGCTGCATGGTGTGCATGGCCAGCTTGTGCGGGCGGATGGTCGGCAGGTCGACGATGATCGTCTCGACGCTTTCGATCAGGACTTGGCTCACTTCAATACCCATCAGGTTTGCTTGTTCTGGTATCGGATAGTGGCCGCGACAAACCGTGGGGTCCAATATAGAGTTTGTCTAGCACGATACCCGCAAGGTATCGATGAACCCCGAACACCACCACCCCGGAGTCACCATGGAGCTTCGCCACCTGCGCTACTTCCAGGCGCTCGCCGAGACCCTCAATTTCACCCGCGCCGCGGAACGCCTGCACATCGCGCAGCCCCCGTTGAGCCGGCAGATCCAGCAGCTCGAGGACGAACTCGGGGTGGCCCTGCTGGAACGTGGCCGACCGCTGCGGCTTACCGAAGCCGGACGCTTTTTCCACGAACATTCCAGCACCCTCCTCGAGCAGCTGACCAAGGTTTGTGACAATACCCGGCGTATTGGTTCGGGGGAAAAAGCCTGGCTCGGCATCGGCTTCGCCCCCTCCACCCTCTACGGCGTACTGCCCGATCTGATACGCCGCCTGCGCAGCGACGCCGGCCTGGAGCTGGGCCTGTCGGAAATGACCACCCTGCAACAGGTGGAGTCCCTCAAGGCCGGACGCATCGACGTCGGCTTCGGCCGCATCCACATCAACGACCCGGCGATCCAGCAGCAGGTGCTGACCCTCGACCCGCTGGTGGCCGCCCTGCCCGCCGGGCATCCCCTGCTGCCGGGCCCGGTGAGCCTCACCGACCTTGCCCAGGAGAGCTTCGTGCTCTACCCGGGCAACCCCCGGCCGAGCTATGCCGACCACGTGCTGGCGCTGTTCGCCGCCTATGGCCTGCAGATCGAGGTGGCGCAGTGGACCAACGAACTGCAGACCGCCATCGGCCTGGTGGCCGCCGGCATCGGCATCACCCTGGTGCCGGCCTCGGTGCAGGTGCTGCACCGCGCCGACATCGGCTACGCCAAGCTGCAGGAGGCCCAGGCCACCTCGCCCATCATCATCAGCCGCCGCACCGGTGACGCTTCCCCGGCGCTGACCCATTGCCTGGCGCTGATCGAGGAGTTGTCGCGGGGGCGGCTGTAGCAATCTGCTCTTGTAGGATGGGTTGAGCTTGCGATACCCATCAACCGTGGCCCGCATGGGTATCGCTTCGCTCAACCCATCCTACGAACGGCTTGGCGAATGAATTCGCCCCTACGGTGAAATGCCGCCGCGATGTCGCAATAAAAAAGGCCCGCAAAGGAGTGGCACGGGCCGAGGAAAAGACCAAAGGGTTACCGGCCTAGCGCAGCGGCGAGAACTTCGCCGGCAGGTAGGCGGTGGAATGCATTTCACGCAGCTGCGGGCCGGAGTTTTCCGGGGGCCAGACGCCGTCCTCGACGGCTCGCGTGCGCACGTCCAGGCGTTGTTCCAGGCTCCGGTAGGGCCAGATGTGCAGGTAGCGCGGGGTACGCCCGTCGGTGGCGTAGAAGGCGGCGTAGACCTGTGAATAACCTTCCCCGGTGCGCGGGCCCACGGCCTTCTTCCAGCCTTCCAGGGTGGGGGTCAGGCCCGAAGGGATCAGGTTGTACTCGCGCAGTTCGTAGAAAGGCCCGTGTGCGCCCGGCGCCAGGGGTTCCAAGAAGGGGAAGAGCGTGTAGTTCTCCACCTTCATGTCGAGCATGAATTCTTCGATGCCGAAGGCGTCCCGCGCCAGCAGGAAGCGCTCGCGCTCGGTCTGTCGCGCCTGCTCGTCGCTGAAGCCGCGCAGCACCGCGATCTGGTTCAGCGGGCCGATCTCCGACGCCCAGCAGCCAACCAGGGTGCAGCCCGGCGCCGCTTCGGCCAGGGTGCCCTCAAGGCGCGCCAGGGCGGCGGCCGGGGTGCGTACCCGCAGGGTGAAGGTGATGAGTTCGTAGAGTCGCATCGCTATCTCGTGGTCAGGGTCGAGGACAGGGCCGGCGTGGCCGGCCCTGGGTGGCTCGTGGATCAGAACTTGAAGGTGTAGGTGGTGATCAGGCGGTTCTCCTGGTAGTCCGGCCCCGAGGCGCCGCCGTTGCCGTAGCGGGTTTTGACGTCGATGTTGCGCCACTCGAAGCCGACACCCTTGAACGCGCCGCTCTGCACCACGTAGCTGAGGTAGAGGTTGCGCTCGCTCTCGACGTTGTCGTCCAGGGCGTTGTTGCCACGGTCGATGCCGGTGCCGCGCAGGTAGCGGGTCATCAGCTTGAGGCCGGGCACGCCGTAGGCGGCGAAGTCCAGGTCGTAGCGCAGTTGCCAGGAGCTCTCGTTGGGCTTGACGAAGCCGACGGTGGACCAGTTCACCAGGTAGGGCTGCGGCGCATAGCCGTTGAGCGTCGGGAAGGCGCTTTCGCCGAGCATGCGCTGGTAGCCGACGCCGATGGCGTGGGGGCCCTTGCGCAGGGTGGTCATGGCGCCGTAGGAGCGGTTGTCGATCTCGCCATAGAGCGCCTTGCCGTCTTCGCTGTTGTCGAAGTAGCGCAGGTCGGTCTTCAGGCCGAAGCCGTTGCCGAGGTCGGCGATGTGGGTCGCCCCCAGGTAGTGCTGCTGGTAGATGTCTTCCAGCTGGCCATAGAAGTAGCTGGCGGTGAAGGCCGGGCTGAACGCGTAGGTGGCGCCGCCGAAGTTCAGGCCATCGCTGCGGCGTTTGATGTCCGGTCCGTTGAACAGGTACATCTTCTCGCGGTTGGACGATTCGCGACTGCTGATCTCGGTGAAGCGGCCGCCGGTGAGGGTCAGCTTGTCCACCTCGCGGGACTCCAGCATGAAGCCGTGGAAGGTGGTGACCAGTTGCCGGGAATCGTCATAGAAGGCCACCGGTAGCATCGGGCGGTGCTCGCCCACCTTCAGCTCGGTCTTGGAGTAGCGCATCTTGCCGGTCAGCGCGGCACGACCGTAATCGCGGACCTGCTCACCCCTGCTGTCGTCGTAGGGAATGATGGTGTCCGGGCCACGGCCGCCACCGCCATCGAGGCGATAGGCATATTGTCCGGATACATCCAGACCGAACTGGACAGTACCCTCGGTATATCCGGAAATAGCGCGAAAATCGAAACCCTGGGTCCAACTACCGATACGCGACTTTGGCGCATCGTTCTGTTTGAAGTCACGGTCGATATAGAAGTTTCGCAGGCCAAGGCTGATTTGCCGATCCTTCACGAAGTCCGCCTGGGCGGAGAACGGCACGAGCATCCCCATCAGGCCTGCGGCAGCGACGCCGCTGGCCAGCCAGCTTTTCTGAAACATGGAATTATCCTTAATACATGTGCAAGCACGGCACATCGAGTGGAAGCAGATTAATTAGCAAGAAGTCCAACTTCGGCAGTTAATCCACACTGTTATTTTTATGACCACTTACTGCAAAAAGGCGTAGCAAGGCCCGTTACCCGGAAGTTACGGGCACCCTCGATTTCTAGTTATGGGTACAGCTTTTGAATTGGCCGATAAGCAACTTCAGCCAATGTTCCGGATTGGTTCCGGAATTCTTGATCAACACCGCTCGTTGGGTTTCGCTTCGCTCTACCCAACCTACGGGTTAGGGTCGGTACGGTAGGTTGGGCTGAGCGTAGCGAAGCCCAACGCAAGCCACCCCAGGACACCGGCTCAGCAGGCCGAGCGGGAGGCGTCGCCGAGGCGGTGGTAGGCGCGGTTGAAGTACACCAGGCCTTCCTGGCTCTTGCCGTGGAGGATGCCCAGCACTTCGCAGTAGAAGATGGTGTGGGAACCCACTTCATGGGCCTGGGCGATGCGGCAGTCGAAGTTCACCAGGGCGCCTTCAAGCAACGGCGAACCGCTCTCCAGGGTGCTCCAGCTGGCGCGGGCGAAGCGCTCGTCGGAACTCAGCTCGCGGTTGGCGAAAACGGCGGAGATGTCCTTCAGCTCGGCGGTCAGCACGTTCACGCTGAGCACGCCGTTCTGCTTGAAGTGGCCGTTGGCGAAGGAGGAGCGGTTCATGCACACCAGCAGCGTCGGCGGCTGGTCGGTGACGCTGCACACCGCCGAGGCGGTGAAACCGAAGCGCCCGGCGGCGCCATCGGTGGTGATGACCGAAACGGCGCCGCCCAGCAGCGCCATGGCATTACGGAATCCAGTGGTATCGACCATGGTCTTGCCCCTCAGCTGTCAGATGTCCAGCACCAGTTTTTTCGACTTGGCCCGCGAGCAGCAGACCAGGATCTGGTCGTTGGCGGCCTTCTCTTCATCGGTCAGGTAGACGTCGCGGTGATCCGGCTCGCCTTCCAGCACGTCGCACAGGCAGGTACCGCAGACGCCCTGCTCGCAGGAAATCTCGATCTTGATGCCCACCCCGGCCAGGGCGTCGACGATGCTCTGGCCCTCGGCCACCTGCACGGTCTTGCCGCTGCGCTCGGCCACCACTTCGAAGCTCTCGCCGCTGGCGTCCACTTCCACCTGGAAGTACTCGCGGTGGATGCGCTCCTCGGCATAGCCGGCCTTGCGCGCTTCGCTGATCACCCAGTCCATGAAGCCGGCCGGGCCGCAGACGTAGACGTGCACGCCGTCTTCCGGCTGCCCCAGTACGGCGGGCAGGTCGAGCTTCTGCGCGGCGTCTTCGTCGTCGAAGTGGGTGCGCACGCAGCTGGCGAACGGGGCGTTCGCCAGTTCGTCGAGGAAGGCCGTGCGGCTGCGGGAACGGCCGCAGTAGTGCAGCTCGAAGGCGCTGTCCTGGGCCGTCAGCTGGTGGGCCATGGCGATCATCGGGGTGATGCCGATGCCGCCGCCGATGAGGATCGAGCGGCTCGCGTCCGCGGCCAGGGGGAAGAGGTTGCGCGGTGCGCCGATGGCCACCTCGCTGCCTTCCTGGAGCAGTTCGTGGACAGCCACCGAGCCGCCACGGGATTCCGGGTCGCGCAGCACGCCGAGGCGGTAGACGGCGGCGTTGGCCGGGTCACCACAGAGGGAGTACTGGCGCACCAGGCCGGTTTTCAGGTGGATGTCCACATGGGCACCGGCTTCGAAGGCCGGCAGGTTCTTGCCCGAAGGGTCGGCGAGGTCGAGGATCACCACGCCCTCGCCCTGCTCCACCCGCTTGCGGACCACCAGATTCAATACTTGCTCACTCATACCGGCCTTCCCGCACCCTCATGGGTGCTGATTGTTCTCGATCGTTGTTACTTGCCGCACTGCACGCACGACATCATTTGGAATCGTCTGATTCAGGGGCTAGCGAGCTAGGTCGAAGCGTGGCGAAAGGGTCTGAGAAAGCGGAATTTACGACTGTAAATGAGCATTTCGAAGGCACTTTCAACGCTGCTTCCCCGACGCGCAGCTGACCCTGGACAGACGATCAGCGCATGAACAGCCCACCGTTCACATCCCAGGTCGCCCCGGTGGTGAAGTAGGCTTCCGGGCGCGCCAGCTGCACCACCAGGTCGCCGAGGAAATCGGCGTCACCCAGGCGCTTGACCGGGATGTTGGCGAGCAGGCCTTCCATGCGCTCCGGCGGAACCGCCGCGCGTACCGCCGGGGATTCGATGGGCCCCGGGGCGATGGCGTTGACGGTGACGCCGCCAGATGCCAGCTCCTTGGCGAATATCTTGGTCAGGGTGACGATGGCGCCCTTGGACGCGGCATAGTGCGCGCCGGTGGCGGTGCCGCCGTTCTGCCCGGCGAGCGACGCCATGTTGACGATGCGCCCGTAGCCGGCCGCCGCCATGTGCGCGCCGAACACCTGGCAGCCGACGAAGACGCTGCGGGTGTTGAGACTGAGGACGCGGTCGAACTCTTCCGGGCTGATCTGCATGACCGGCGTGGTCATGGTCATGGCGGCGTTGTTCACCGCCACGTGCAGGGCGCCGAAGCGTTCCACCACGGCGGCCAGCGCGGCCTCGAAGTCGGCCTTGCTGTCCACGTCCAGTTTCAGCGCCAGGCTGCGCTGGCCACTCGGGTCGAGCCGGTCGGCGGCGGCCTGGGCACGTTCCAGCGAAAGGTCGGTGATGGCCACGGCGTAGCCGGCGGCGAACAACCGGCTGGCGATGGCCAGGCCCAGCCCCTGGGCTGCGCCGGTAACCAGTGCAACTTGGCTCATGGCGCGCCCCTTACAGGATGTAGCCGATACCGGCGAGGGTATCGGTGGAGTTGATGAGCTGGATCAGCTTGCGCTGGATCTTGAAGCACTCGCCTTCGCGCTTGAGCTGGAAGGTGATGTCGGCGGTGTAGTGCTTGAGCACGTCCTTGCGGAATTCCCGCAGGTTCTGCGCGCAGCGCACGGTCACCACGCCGTCTTCCTCGCCCAGCACGCGGAAGCGCGACAGGGCGCGCACGGTGCGGGCACGCGGGCTGGTGGAGATGGACTCGCCGCCGATCAGGCGCTGCACCCGCAGCTTGCGCATGTGGTGGTCGTCGTAGGCGTAGTTCAGGGTGTTCTCGAAATCGGTCTCGTTGGGGTCGATGGGGATGATGTAGGTCCCCTTCTCGGCCCAGAGGGCGAGCCAGGCGTCGAAGTCGCCGTGGTCGAGCATGTCCGCTTCCTGCCAGATGAAGGCGCTGACGTGGTTGAGCAATTCAAGGTTCATGGCTGGTCTCTTTCAGATTCTGCTTAGCGTGGCCGCGTCGCCCTTGCCGTTGGGGAAAGGGCGCGCGCGGCGCCGGATCGGGCTCAGGCCGACATCATCTTTTTCCACTGCTGATAGGCCGCGCGCATGCCGGTCTCGGCGCTCACGTCGCTGATCAGCCCGTCCTCGCTCTCTTTCTCACCGGGCAGGCCACGGTTGAGCATGATCCAGAGGTCGGTGCCCGCCTGGGCGCCCTTCTGTACGCGCTCCCAGGCCTCGGAATCGTCCGGGGTGCCGAAGCCCATGGGGCCCTGGAAGTGTTCGTGCAGACGCAGGCGGTAGCGGTTGGCCACGGCCGGGCCGCCGTCCATGGTGATCACGGCGTGGTGGATCTCGGTCTCGTTCACCGAGACCGGCTGCAGCACGCGGAAGAAGGCCATGGAGCAAGCGACGTTGGGGAACAGGTTGAGGTTGAAGCCCGAGCCGCCGACGGCGCGGACGATGCGGCGCACCTGCTCTTCCTCGATGCCTTCGGCGCGCAGCTCATCGGCCAGGGCCTCGAAGCGCTCGGGGATCGGCAGGTCGAGATTGGCTTCCAGGTCCACCAGGTCGGGGATCATCACCATCACGCTGTGGCCGTTGCCCAGATCCTCGACGTAGCCCGGGCCCTTCACGAAGTCGAAGAGTTCCAGGGTCTGCTCGTCCACCGAGGACAGGAAGGACTTGTGCACCAGCGGGAAGTGGTAGGCGTCGGTGGTGTTTTCCAGCTGGATCTTCCAGTTGCCGGGGAAGCGGAAGCGGTGCTCGCCGGAAACCTTCACGCCGTAGCCGGCGCCCTGCTTCATGAACAGGTCGATCCACTTCTTGGCCGGGCCGAGGAAGTCCACCAGGGGCTCGATGTCGTCCTTGAAGGTGGCGAAGATCATGCCGTTGTACTGCTCGACACGCAGGCTCACCAGGGGCAGTTCGCCCTTGTCCAGGCAGTCGGCGTAGCTTTCCGGGTGCGGCACGCCGCGCAGGCTGCCGTCCAGGGCGTAGCTCCAGCCGTGGTAGGGGCAGACGAAGCTGTTAGTCTTGCCCTTCTTGTGCTCGCAGACGGTGGCGCCACGGTGGCGGCAGCGGTTGAGCAGCACGTGCACGTCCTTCTTGCGGTCGCGTACGACGATCACCGGCTGCTTGCCGATGTAGGTGCTCTTGTAGCTGCCGTTATCGGGAATCTCGCTGGCGTGGGCCACCCAGATCCAGGTGCTGTAGAAGACCTTTTCCAGCTCTTCGTCGAAGAGGCGGGCGTCGGTGTAGAGGGAGGTGTGCACGCGGTCGTGCAGCACCAGGTCGGCCGGCGAGCTGGCCAGGTTCACGGTTTCGATCAGGTTGGTCACGGTCACTCCTCGTCGACGCAATACGCCGACTCACAGAAATAGGTCATTCGCCGCTCTTGCCCGGCACCGGCAGGTGCGCGGAATCGTTCCAGGCATCCACCGGGCGGCTGAACAGGTTCTCGGTCTGGAAATGCGCCATGCGCCAGGCGCCCTCCTCCTCACGGAACTTCACCGTCAGGCGCGCCGCGTTGAGGTGCGAGGCGCCGCTGGCGAAGGTGGAGGTCTGCAACATCACCCAGCTGCCGGAAGCCTGCGCACCTTCGACGCGGATCAGCTCCGAGCAGAGGAAGTGCACGTTCAGGGCGAAGTGCGCCGGCTCCACCATGTAGGTGGCGAACATCGCGCGGATGGCGTCGCGACCCTGGTAGCCGCCGAAGCTCTTGGCGTACTTGGCGCCCTTGCCTTCCCAGACGGCGTCGTTGGTGAACAGGCCAGCCAGCTCATCGAGCGGGGTGCGCGCGTCGAGGGCGTCGCACAGCTCCATGTAGCGGTTCATGCAGGCACGCACCGCGTGTTCGCTTTCCAGTTGGCGCAGGCGCGCTTCGAGGGCTTGGGTCGACATGGCGGTCACGCGCGCTGGATGATCAGTTCGCGGCCGGTACGGGCCTCGACCTTGCAGTAGCGCCACAGCTTGTAGGTGCCCTCGCCCACCGGGGTGGTGCGGAACAGGTTGCAGGCGGCGTGGACGGTCTCGATGTCCGGCACGTCGGCCAGCAGGTAGGTGGTCCAGGGGTAGCCGGTAGATGGGCCGACCATGCTCTGGTCGTCGTCCATATTGCCGAACACTTCCACGCCGGGCAGGTCGTGGATGCCGTTCCACATGGCGCTGAAGGCGGCCCAGACCTGCAGTTGCTCTTCGCGCGGGGCGTCGAAGAAGTTCTGGTTGATCCCCATGCAGAAGAGGACGCGCAGGGCTTTTTTCTCACTCATAACAGTCACCGATCAGTCAGTCGAAAATTCACAGGTAGCCGGGCAGCGGCTTGTTGCCGAAGAAGATCGCGCCGGCGTTCTGGTAGGTCATGTCGCCCATGAAGGCGTGCTGGGTGATCACCAGGGTGTCGTTGACGAAGCGCGACAGCGGGTTGTCCCGGTACACGCCGGTCATGCCCGAGAGCATCTGCGCACTGCGCGCCACTTCGGCGGACACGCGGGTGGCGTGGGTGGAGGACAGGCGCAGCAGGTTGGTCTGCTCGACGCTCACCGGGTTGCCGGCGACCACGCTGGCCCAGGCGCTTTCCATGGCTTCGTAGAACCAGGCGCGGGCGGCGCGCAGTTCGGCTTCGGCCTTGGCCATCTGCATCTGCGCCAGCGGGCGGTCGGACAGTGCCGGAGCGCCGGTGACCGAGAAGCGGCCGGTGGCCATGCCGCAGAGGTAGTCCAGGGCGGCGCGGGCAACGCCCAGGCCAACCACCGAGAGCACCTGGGTGGCGAAAGACAGCGAGGGGTAGCGGAACATCGGCTCGTCGAGGTTGGACGGACCGCCACGGACGAAGGTCCACTCCTCGGGCACCACCACGCCTTCGATCACCACGTCATGGCTGCCGGTGCCGATCAGGCCGACCACATCCCAGGTCTCCTCGATCTTCACCTTTTCGCGCGGCATCACCGCCAGACGCGGCAGGCCCACGGTGTCGCCATTCTTCGGGCTGATGCCGACGCCGATCAGGTTGGCGCCCATGCAGCCGCTGGAGAACTTCCAGCGGCCGTTCACTTCCAGGCCGCCGTCGACGAAGGCGGCCGGTTGCGGCGGGAAGATGCCGCCGGCGAAGACCACGTCCGGGCCGTTGGCGTAGACCTTCTTCAGGGTCTCCAGGGGCAGCGCCGCCAGGTACACCGGGTTCATGCCGAAGCTGGCGACCCAGCCGGCCGAACCGTCGGCGGCGGAGATGTCCTCCACCATCTGGCAGAACTCCATGGGCGAACGCTGGTCGCCGCCGAAGCGAGTAGGCACCAGGGCACGGTAGACGCCGAGCTCCTTGAAGCGCTCGATCACGTCCTGGGAAATGTATTTCTGCCGGTCGAATTCCTCGCTCCGGGCACGCTCGCGGATGTCGGCGAGCAACGCCTGGAATCCTTCACTCGCGGTAATCGGGGCGGGGCTCTGGTAATCCAGTTCGCTTAGCGAAGACATAAGGCTCTCCTGGTGGGCTTCTTGTTTATTGTTCGAGGCGTCGCACGAGCTCACGGGCGACTGCCAGCAGCAGTTCGTCCGCGCCCTTGGCGGCAACGAGTTGCAGGCCCACCGGCAGCTTCGAGGCACCCTCGAAAGGAATGCTCAGCGCAGGGTGACCAGTGAGGTTGAACGGCCGCACGAAGGCGGTCATGCCGATGGCCGCGCGGGTATCGGCGGCGTCCGCCACCAGGGCCGGGTAATCCGGCATGGTCGGCAGGGCGAGGATCGGGCAGCGCGCCAGGGCGGCATCCACTTCGGCGGTGAAGGCGGCGCGGATGGTTTCGGCATCGCGCAGGGCGGCGTCGGTGGTGTTGCCGGCGGCCTGCAGGCGGGAAGCGATATCCGCACCCAGCAGGCCGGTAGCCACCAGGTGGCCGCAGGCATTCCAGGTTTCCCTGTTGATCACGGAGAGGCCGGCATCGTAGGCGGCCTGCATGCCGGGCAGCGGCGCGTCCTGCAGCTCGAAGTCGGAGGCTTCCAGTACGGCTTCCAGGGTGGCGAGCACTTCCGGGTTGGCCTGCACCGGCACGACGCCGATGCGCACGCCGCTGACGGTGGGCAGCGTATCGAAGGACGGGTCGATGGCGGCCATGGCTTCGATCAGCAGGTCGACGCTGGCGGCGAAGGGGCCTACGCAATCCAGGGAAGTTTCGGCGGGCATCACGCCGGCACGGCTGACGCGGCCGAAAGTGGGCTTCATGCCGAACACGCCGCAGCAGCAGGCGGGGACCCGAACCGAGCCACCGGTGTCGGTGCCCAGGGCAAAGTCGCAGAGGTCGGCGGCCACGGCGGCGGCCGAGCCACTGGAGGAACCACCAGGTACGCGGCCGGGGTAGCGCGGGTTTTCCGCGGTGCCGGTCCAGGCATTGAGGCCGGTGGTGCCGAAGGCCAGCTCATGCAGGCTGGTCTTGCCGGTGATACGGCAGCCGGCGTCCAGCAGGGCCTGGACCACGTCGGCATGGCGCGAGGCGTCGGGCGCATCGATCAGCGCACGGCTGGAAGCCCGGGTGGGATGGCCGGCGATATCGATGGTGTCCTTCACCATCACCGTCCTGCCTGAGCCACCCAGCTCGAGCTTCTCGACCACTATCGTCATCTGCATTACCCATTGGCGTTCTTGTTGGTGCTCGACAGCCCTTGCCGGGGTGTCGAATGCGTAAATCCAGAATCGGAAGAATTACGTGAAATGTCAATTGAATTATCACTGGAAAAATAGTGTGTAGATTCGGTGCACTTTCACGTAATTCAGCACCAGTAACGTGCAGAACGGTAACAGCCACAAAATCACAACGGCTTCCAAAACAAGCTATAAAGTTGTTATTTTTCAGTAAGCTACAATTCCGATAAGAATTGTTTTCATTTGACCGAGCGGAAACACCGGCAAATTCACAGCTTTCCAGCTGTGCGTTTATCGAACGCAATATTTGCAATTTATTGCGATTTTTTAGACGCAAAAACAGGGCTTTTTTATCGCAAAAATCATGACTTTTCTGACTGAATATCAGCTCCGGCAAAACCCTGGGAGGCCGATCAGCGCTGGGATGAAAGGTATTTGCGCAAGGGCTCGCCGGGGGCGTCGGCAGCTGCCGCGGGGAGGCTGGAAAGGTTCAGACGAACGGGGCCCCTGCGGCACCGCACCGGCATGGAGCAGGTTTTTCTGGCACGGGAGCTGCAATTTCGCTCCCCGCCGAGCGGGATACCCGCCGGTAGCGCCTCAAGGCGCCAGAACAACAAAAAGGCGGCAAGCCATCCGCGCGCAGGTCTCCCCTGGAGCCCGGCGCGCCCTGCGGATCATTGCCTCTCCAGTAGCCTTGCAACCCCGGAGTACGTCATGCACTTCAAACAAGCCGTGTCCACCCTGCTGCTCAGCGCCATCTGCCTGTCCTCCGCCCAGGCGGACGTGAAGGTCGGCGTCATCACCTCGTCCACCGGCCCCCTGGCCCTGGTCGGGCTGCCCCAGAAAAACTCCACCCCCCTGCTGCCCACCCAGGCCGGCGACCAGAAGGTGACCTACATTCCCCTGGATGACGGCAGCGACCCCACCGCCACCGTGAAAGCGCTGAAGAAGCTGATCAGCGAGGAGAACGTCGACGCCATCATCGGCCCGAGCGGTTCGCCCAACGCCATGGGCGTGATCCAGTTCGTCGCCGAGGCCGGCGTGCCGCTGCTGGCGCCGGTGGGCACCGCCGCCGTGGTGCTGCCGATGAACGAGCAGAAGAAGTGGGTGTTCAAGACCACCCAGAACGACGACCTGATCGCCAAGGCCCTGGTGGGTGACATGACCGCGCGCGGCGTGAAGACCCTGGGCTTCATCGGCACCGCCGATCCCTATGGCGAGAACTGGTCCAAGGTGATCGGCGCCATGGCCGCCGAGCACGGCATCAAGCTGGTGGCCAACGAGCGCTTCCAGCGCCAGGACACCTCGGTGACCGGGCAGAGCCTGAAAGTGCTCTCCGTACGCCCCGACGCCGTGCTGGTGGCGGCACCCGGCAGCGCCGCGGTGCTGCCGCAGACCACCCTGTTCGACCAGGGCTATCGCGGCCAGATGTACCAGACCCACGGCGCCGCCCTGCCGGACTTCCTCAAGCTCGGCGGCAAGAAGGTGGAAGGCACCATCCTCGCCGCCAGCCTGATGCTGGTGCTCGACCAGATGCCCGACAGCCATCCCTCCAAGCAACTCGCCGGCGAGTACGTGGCCGCCTACGAGAAGCTCAACGGCAGCAAGCCGGCCACCTTCGGTGCCAACACCTTCGACGCCGGCCTGCTGCTGCAGAAAGCCATCCCGCTGGCCGCCGCCAAGGCCGCGCCGGGGACTCCGGAGTTCCGCGCAGCCCTGCGCGACGCGCTGGAAGCGAGCCATGAAGTGCCCGCCACCCAGGGCGTCTACAACATGACCCCGGACGACCACAGCGGCTTCGACGAGCGCGGCCGCGAGCTGATCCAGGTGAAGAACGGCACCTGGACCCTGCTGGGCAGCAATTGATCGCAGGGGCTGTTTGTAGGGTGGACGACGCTCTCTTCGTCCACCTTGCGGCGCCCCGGTCAGGCACCAAAGGTGGATGGGTAAAGCGTCATCCACCCTACGCGTGCGGCACCTCCCTACTGCAATAAAGAGTTCCCACCATGAATCTCCAGATAGCCCTGCTGCTCGGCCAGGACGGCATCACCAACGGCGCGATCTACGCGCTGCTGGCGCTTTCGCTCCTGCTGGTCTTCACCGTCACGCGGATCCTGCTGATCCCCCAGGGCGAGTTCGTCACCTACGGCGCGCTGACAATGGCCAGCCTGCAGGCCGGCCAGCCCACCGCGCTGGTCTGGTTGCTGCTCGGCCTGACCCTGGCCGACTGCGCCATGGACCTGTACGACGCCACCCGCTCCAGCCGTGGCTTCCGTTTCCAGAAACGGATAGTCCCCAAGCTCGCCTACGCCCTGCTCCTGCTCGGCCTGCTGCGCAGCCTGCCCCTGGCCGAATTGCCCATGGCCGTGCAAGCGCTGCTCACCCTGGCCCTGGTGGTGCCGCTGGGCCCGCAGCTCTACCGCCTGGTGTTCCAGCCCCTGGCCTCGGCCAGTTCGCTGGTGCTGCTGATCGTCTCCATCGCCGTGCACGTGGCCATGGTGGGCATCGGCCTCTTGATGTTCGGACCGGAAGGTGCCCGCACCGCGCCCTTCTCCGAGGCCGGCCTGACCTTGGGCCCGGTGACCTTCAACGCCCAGACCCTGTGGGTGATAGCCGTGTCCCTGGCGCTGATCGTCGGCCTGTTCCTGTTCTTCGAACGCAGCCTCTACGGCAAGGCCCTGCGCGCCACCGCGGTGAACCGCCTGGGCGCGCGGCTGATGGGCATCTCGCCGACCCTGGCGGGCAAGGCCACCTTCGCCCTGGCCACCTTCATCGGTGCGCTGTCGGGCATCCTCATCGCCCCCATCACCACCCTGTACTTCGACTCGGGCTTCGTCATCAGCCTCAAGGGCTTCGTCGGCGCCATCATCGGCGGCCTGGTGAGCTACCCGGTGGCCGCCCTGGGCGCCCTGGGCGTTGGCCTGATCGAGGCCTTCTCGATGTTCTGGGCCAGTACCTACAAGGAGATCATCGTCTTCACCCTGATCATCCCCTTCCTGCTCTGGCGCTCCCTCACCAGCCGTCACGTGGAGGACGATGAATGAAACCGCGCTACCTGATCCTCTCCCTGGTGGCCGTGCTCGGCATCGCGCCCATGGTGCTGCCGCCCTACTACGTCACCCTCCTGAACTACATCGGGCTCTACACCCTGGTGGTCCTCGGCCTGGTGCTGCTCACCGGGGTCGGCGGCATGACCAGCTTCGGCCAGGCGGCGTTCGTTGGCCTGGGCGCCTACACCAGCGCCTACCTCACCACGGTGCAGGACCTGCCGGGCTGGCTGGCCTGGGCCAGCGCCTCGCCCTGGCTGACCCTGCTGGTGGGGCTGGTGCTCACCGGCGCGGTGGCCCTGCTGCTGGGGGCCATGACCCTCAAGCTCTCCGGCCACTACCTGCCACTGGGGACCATCGCCTGGGGCCTGTCGCTGTACTACCTGTTCGGTACCCTGGAATCCCTCGGCGGCCATACCGGCGTCAGCGGCCTGCCCTCCATCTCGCTGCTCGGCTGGGAGATGAACAAGGGCGAGGAGATCTACTACCTGATCTGGGCCGTGCTGCTGTGCGCCATGCTGATCACCCAGAACCTCCTGGACTCCCGCGAAGGCCGGGCCATCCGCGCACTCAAGGGCGGCCAGCTGATGGCCGAATCCATGGGGGTGAACACTTTCCGCTCCAAGCTGGTGATCTTCCTCATCTCCGCCCTGTTCGCCGCCGTTTCCGGTTGGCTCTACGCCCACACCCAGCGCTTCGTGAACCCCACGCCCTTCGGCCTGCACATGGGCATCGACTACCTGTTCATGGCGCTGATCGGCGGCGTGGCCAGCGTCTGGGGCGCACTGCTGGGCGCCGGCATGCTGACCATGCTCAAGCAGTGGCTGCAGGACCTCCTGCCGCAACTCTTCGGCACCACCGGCAACTACGAGGTGATCGTCTTCGGCCTGATCATCATCCTGCTCATGCAACGCGCACCGGGCGGCCTCTGGCCCCTGCTGCTGCGCCTGGTGCCGGACGCCTGGAAGCCGCGCAAGGCCGCCAAGGCGCTGGCGAGCGCCACCGAACTGCCGCGCCGCGAACTGCCGACCGCCGGCGAGGTGCTGCTGGAAGCGCGTAATGTCACCCGTCGTTTCGGCGGCCTGGTGGCCAACAACGACATGAACCTGGAAGTGCGCGCCGGCGAGATCCTCGCGCTGATCGGCCCCAATGGCGCCGGCAAGAGCACCCTGTTCAACCAGCTCTCGGGCGTGGACACCCCCACCTCGGGCGACGTGCTGTTCCGTGGCCAGCGGATCAACGGCATGCCCTCCCGCGAGATCGCCCGCATGGGCATGAGCCGCACCTTCCAGCATGTGAAGCTGCTGGCGGAGATGAGCGTGCTGGAGAACGTCGCCATCGGCGCCCACCTGCGCGGCAACAAGGGCGTGCTGTCCGCCGCCCTGCGCCTGGACCGCGCCGAGGAAGCCGAGCTGCTCGCCGAAGCGCGCTACCAGCTGGAACGCGTGGGCCTGGGTGACTACCTCGATGCCGAAGCCGGCAGCCTGGCCCTGGGTCAGCAGCGCATCCTCGAGATCGCCCGCGCCCTGTGCGCCAACCCCTGCCTGCTGCTGCTCGACGAGCCCGCCGCCGGCCTGCGCCACAAGGAGAAGGAAGCCTTGGGGCTCCTCCTCAGCCGCCTGCGCAGCGAAGGCATGGCGATCCTCCTGGTGGAGCACGACATGGACTTCGTCATGGGCCTGGTGGACCGCGTGGTGGTGATGGAATTCGGCCAGCGCATCGCCCACGGGCTGCCGGCCGAGGTGCAGAAGGACCCGGCGGTGCTGGAAGCCTATCTCGGAGGAGCCGAGTGATGAACATGCCGATTCAAGACCTGAAGCAACCCGAAAACCTCGTCGCCAACCCGGTGCTGGAGGTCAGCGACCTATCCGTCGCCTACGGAAAGGTGGAAGCCCTCTCCAGCGCCAACCTGCGGGTAGGCCAGGGGCAGATCGTCACCGTGATCGGGCCCAACGGCGCCGGCAAGACCACCCTGCTCTCGGCCATCATGGGGGTGCTCGGCTCCCGTGGCCGGGTGGCCTTCGACGGCAGCCTGGAAGCGGTGCCCGAAGTGGAGGTGATGGTGTCCCGCGGCCTGGGCCTGGTGCCGGAGAAGCGCGAGCTGTTCGGCAGCATGACGGTCGCCGACAACCTGCTGCTGGGCGCCTTCCAGCGCCATCGCAGCGGCAAGCGCGACCACGCCGCCACCCTCAAGGAGGTCTATGAGCTGTTCCCGCGCCTGTGGGAACGCCGCGACCAGTTGGCCGCCACCCTCTCCGGCGGCGAGCGGCAGATGCTCGCCGTGGGCCGCGCGCTGATGGCCAAGCCCAAGCTGCTGATGCTCGACGAACCGAGCCTGGGCCTGGCGCCGCTGATCACCCGGGAGATCTTCCGCATCATCAGCACCCTGCGCCAGCAGGGGGTGTCCATCCTGCTGGTGGAGCAGAACGCCCGCGCCGCCCTGCGCGTGGCCGACTACGCCTACGTGCTGGAGACCGGCCAGATCGCCATGCAGGGCCCCGCCGCCCAGCTGGCCGACGACCCGCGCGTGATCGAGGCCTACCTGGGCCTGGCCAGCAAGCACCAGGAGATGCTCGCCGGCTGAGCCCTCGGCCCGGCCGCGAGGCCGGGCCCCATCCATGGAGGACCCCATGAACGCACAGGCCTTCGCTGAGCCACCGATTTCCCGCCTCGACCCGGAAGGCCGGGTACTGCATTGCAACGACGCCTACCTGGAGCTGTGCGGCTACCCGCGCGAGGCGCTGTTGAACCAACCATTCCAGCAGATCAACCACCCCGGCATGCCGGCGCGGGTGATCGAGCGCATGTGGCAGACCCTGCGTGCCGGCGTGCCCTGGAACGGCCCGCTGATGGGCCGCCACGTCGAAGGCGGCGTGTTCTGGAGCGACCTCTACGTGGTGCCGCTGTTCGACAACGGCCAACTGGTGGCCCTGGGCACCGTCTACCACCCCATGGGGCGCGAGGCCTGCCTGCGCGCCGAGGCCCTCTACGCACGCCTGCGCCAGGGCAAGCCCGCCGAGTCACTGGCGGCGCGCGCACTGCGCCTGTCCGGCGAGTACAGCCTCGCCGCCCTCGCCGCCCTGCTGCTGGCCGGCGCCACCCTGGCCGGGCAACTGGATGCCAGCCTTGGCCTGGCCCTGCTCGGCGGCCTGGGCGCCATCGGCCTGCAGGCCGTCCACGCACGGCGACGCGGCGTGAGCGCCGGCCTGGCGAGTTATCCACAGGTGTACAGCGACCCCTTGCTGGCGCCGGCCTACAGCCGGCGGGGTGGTGCCGACGCCCTGCTGGACATGGCCATGGGCAACCTGCAATTGCGCCTGCGCACGGTGATGGCGCGCATCCATATCAACGGCGACATCCTGCGTCACCGCGCCGGGGAATCCTCCGCGCTGGTGGCCAGCGAGGCCGGCCAGCTGGAACGCCAGCTGGAGGAAACCGAGCAGTCGGCGGCGGCCGTGCAGCAGATGAGCTGCACCATCCAGGAGTTGTCGCGCAACCTGCAGGACAGCGCCCAGGCCACCCAGGCGGTGGACCAGTTGGCGCGGGACGGCGATCGCCTCGCCGGCCAGAGCCAGGCCTCGATGCAGACCCTGCGCGGCTCGGTGGAGGACATAGGCGCGGCGGTCGGCCAGCTCGCCGAGTCCATCGAGTCCATCAGCGGCATCGCCGAGGTGATCCAGAGCATCGCCGAGCAGACCAACCTGCTGGCGCTGAACGCGGCCATCGAAGCGGCGCGCGCCGGCGAGTCCGGCCGGGGCTTCGCGGTGGTGGCCGACGAGGTGCGCACCCTGGCCTCGCGTACCCGCGATTCCACCGGGCAGATCCAGCAGTCCATCGAACGCCTGCGCAACGGCAGCGCCCAGGCCCTGGCCACCGCCCAGCGCGGCGAGCAGGCCGCGCGGCAATCGAGCGCGGATGTCGAGCAGGTACGCGAGGCCCTGCGGCGCATCAGCGGCGAAGTGGGCCAGGTCAGCGGCATGAGCCTGCAGATGGCCACCGCCATCGAAGAACAGGGCCAGGTGGCCGAGGAGATCAGCCGGCAGATCGAACGCATCGCCGGCCTCGCCGAACAGAGCGCCGGCCAGGCCCAGCGCAGTACCCAGATCGGCCAGGAGTTGCACCAGCTGGCGCACTCCCAGCTGGACCTGGCCCAGCGCTTCCTGCACGGCTGAGCGACACCGGTTGCCCCATGGGGTGGCCGGTGAATGCTGACCCGGATCAAGACGGGCCCAGATGGCTGTCGACAGCGTCCGCGCAACCCCCTATAACTCTCCCCCTGTCAGCATGAACCTTGCCCCACTCGCATGAGCACCCCGAAAAAGCGCCTCAACCGCTACAACCCCGCCAGCGACGACTTCAAGAAGGAGGAATTCCCCTTCTACTGGATCGCCCGCGTCTATGGCCGCTACAACATGGCCATGGAAAAGACCCTGAAGAAGATCGACCTGGACATCCCGCGCTGGCGAATCCTGTTCATCCTCAAGGAGAACGGCCAGTCGAGCATCTCGGAGATCTCCGAGCACGCCATCGCCAAGCTTTCCACCGTCACCAAGATCGTCTACCGCATGAAGGACGACGGCCTGGTGGACACCGCCCCCTGCGCCAACGACGGCCGCGTCACCCAGGTGACCATCACCGACAAGGGCCGGCACATGGTGGAAGAGATCCAGGTGAACACCGCGCACATCTTCACCAACAGCTTCCAGGGCCTCAGCGAGGCACAGATCGCCAAGCTCAACGGCACCCTGGAAAAGATCTACGCCAACCTGCCGGAAGACTGATCGCCCGGCAGGTCCTGCACAAAAGCCATTTGTAGGATGGGTAGAGCGGAGCGAAACCCATCGATGGCCGAGCACCGCGGTTGATGGGTTTCGCAGGCTCTACCCATCCTACAGACGCGCCAGATCCCCCTCAGAAAATGTAATCCGTAGTCAGGAAATTCGATGCGCGGGCGCGGATGATCTCGCTCACCAGCGCCTTGTTTCGCTCATCGAACTTCGTGGCCACCAGCGTCCGGATCGAGAACACCCGCAGCGCGTCATGCACCGAGAGGGTCCCCTCAGCGGAGTTCTTGCGCCCATTGAAGGGGAAGGTGTCCGGGCCGCGCTGGCACTGGGCGTTGATGTTGATGCGCCCCACCTGGTTGGCGAAGGCATCCACCAGGCGACCCACTTGCGCCGGATCATTCCCGAACAGGCTGAGCTGCTGGCCGTAGTCCGAGTGCAGCACGTAGTCGATCACCTCCTCCAGCTCGCGGTAGGGCACCACCGGGATCAGCGGGCCGAACTGTTCCTCCTGGTAGAGGCGCATGTCCGGGGTCACCGGGCTCAGCACCGCCGGGTAGAAGAAGCTCCGGCGGTGGCAGCCGCCGCCTGGGTTGACCACCCTGGCGCCCTTGGCCACGGCGTCCTCCAGCAGTCCGCTGAGGTAGGCCACCTTGCCCGGCTCGGGCAGCGGGGTCAGGGCTACGCCCTCAAGCCAGGGCATGCCCGGCTTGAGGGCGGCCAGCTTCGCGCAGAACCTGTCGAGGAAGGGCTCGAGCACGTCCTGGTGGACGAAGAGGATCTTCAGCGCGGTGCAACGCTGGCCGTTGAACGACAGCGCGCCGGTGATGGCCTCGCTCACCGCGTTGTCCAGGTCCACCTGGGGCAGGACGATGCCGGGGTTCTTCGCGTCCAGGCCGAGGGCCGCGCGCAGGCGGTGGGGCCGTGGGTGCAGCTTCTTCAGGTCGGCGGCGCCGGAGTGGGTGCCGATGAAGGCGAACACGTCCACCTTGCCGCTGGCCATGATGGCGCTGACGGTTTCCCGGCCTCGGCCGTAGATGATGTTGATGACGCCCGGCGGGAAGCTGTCGCGGAAGGCCTCCAGCAGCGGACGGATCAGCAGCACGCCGAACTTGGCCGGCTTGAACACCACGGTGTTGCCCATGATCAGCGCCGGGATCAGGGTGGTGAAGGTCTCGTTCAGCGGGTAGTTGTAGGGCCCCATGCACAGGGCCACGCCCAGGGGCACGCGGCGGATCTGGCCGAGGGTGCCCTGCTCCAGCTCGAAGCGGCTGGAGCGGCGGTCCAGCTCCTTGAGCGCCTCGATGGTGTCGACGATGTAGTCGCAGGTGCGGTCGAACTCCTTCTCGGAATCCTTGAGGTTCTTGCCGATCTCCCACATCAGCAAGCGCACCACCGCCTCGCGCTGCTCGCGCATGCGGGTGAGGAACTTCTCCACATGACTGATGCGCTCGGCGACCCGCAGGTTCGGCCAGAGACCCTGGCCGTGGTCGTAGGCGGCAACGGCCGCGTCCAGCGCGGCGAGGGCGGCCTCGGCATCCAGCAGCGGCGTACTGCCCAGCACCACCTGCTGGTCGCCCTGCTCGCTGGCCAGGAAAATCGGGCTGCGCACCGCCGCCAGGGGGCCGTCCCAGCGCAGCAGCTCACCGCCCACCAGGTATTCGCGCTGCTCGATGGCGGCACCGGGGCGGTAGCGTTCGGGGATCTGCTCGGCAGTGGGGAACAGGGCGTCGAGGTTGTTGTTGTCGGTCATTGCGCTTTCCTCTGGATCGAAACCACTGGAGTCGGTTTTAACGCGGTTTTTCCATTAGGTAAATCGTTTCAGCAAACCGTTTGGCGGAATCCCTCACAGGGGAAGGCACAGATCAGGGGAAGGGAACCGTAGGAGCGAATTCATTCGCGAAGCAGGTCGAAGGCCTGCCCATCACATGCTGAGGGCAGCTGCGCTGCCCGATCGCGAATGAATTCGCTCCTACAACGGCAATTCGCCGCGCGAAGCCCCAGCACCGTAGGATGGGTCGAGCGAAGCGATACCCATCACATCGGCCGATGGGTATCGCAGGCTCAACGGAACGCCGCCCGACCCATCCTACGAGCAGCCCTCAGACCAGCAGCGCCAGCGCCTCGGCGGTGACATCCTGGATGCGCTGCCAATCGCCGCGCCGGACCCAGTCCTTGTCCATCATCCAGCTGCCGCCCACGCACATCACGTTGGGCTGGGCCATGTAGTCGCGGAGGTTGTCGGGTTTGACGCCGCCGGTGGGGCAGAAGCGGATGCCCGGGAAGGGCCCGGCGAAGGCCTGGATGGCCCTGACGCCGCCGCAGAGCTCCGCCGGGAACAGCTTGAAGCGCCGGTAGCCCAGGGCGTGGCCGAGCATGATTTCAGACGCGCTGGCGATGCCGGGCAGCAGCGGCAGCGGGCTGTAGACGCCGGCACGCAGCAACTCGGCGGTGCAGCCGGGGGTGACGATGAACTGCGAGCCGGCGGCCTCGGCCTCGGCCAGCATCCACTCGTCCAGCACGGTGCCGGCGCCGACACAGAGCTCCGGACGCTCTTCGCGCAGGGTGCGGATGGCGGACAGCCCATGCTCCGAGCGCAGGGTGATTTCCAGGGTATGCAGGCCCCCGGCGGCCAGGGCGTCGGCCAGGGGCAGGACATCCTGCTCGCGCTCGATGGTGATCACCGGAAGGATGCGCGCCGCGCCGCAGAGGACGTCGATCAGGGCAGCCTTGTCCGCCATGCTCGGCACGGCTTCGCGACTATTGGCCCGATGGGTGGGGAGACTGGTCATGGGCGTTCCTTCGGGCTCAAGGGCACCAGTGGATTTCCAGTGGACGGCGCAGGAAGGCGCGGATCGGCATGGCCGCCACGTCATCCCCCGCCAGGGCGTCTTCCAGGGTGGCCAACTTGGCCTGGCCCTGCAGCGCCAGCAGCGTCAGGTGCGCGCTGGCCAGCAGCGGCAGGGTCAGGGACAGGCGCTGGCGCGGCACGCCGGGTGCCTGCATGGGCAGGCAGCGCTGCCGGCAGCCGGGGCTCAGCGCCAGCTCCAGGTTCGGGCTGGCGGGGAACAGCGAGGCGGTATGGCCATCTTCCCCCATGCCCAGCACCAGCACGTCGATGCGCCCCAGTTCGGCCAGGGCCGCGTCGGCCAGGCGAGCGGCTTCCTCCAGGCTCGGCGCGGCGTGGTAGAGGCCCAGCAGCCGCGCCTTGGCGGCCGGCCCCTGCAACAGGTGGCGGCGCACCAGTCCTTCATTGCTATCGGGGTGGCCGACCGGCACGAAGCGTTCGTCGGCCAGGCTGACGGTGACCTTCGACCAATCCAGTTCCTGGCCACGCAGGCGCTCGAAGAAGGCCACCGGGCTGCGCCCGCCGGACACCACCAGCACGGCCGAACCATGGCTGTCGATGGCGTCGCGCAGGGCGTTGGCCACGGTGATGGCCAGTTCACCGGCCAATTGTTCGGGGCTGCCGAGGCTGAGCCCGGTGACCTGCGTCGGCAGGTCGAGATTACAGATCGCCATACCAGCTCCTGCCATCACGGGTGATCAATGCAATGGAGGCCGTCGGCCCCCAGGTTCCCGCCGCATATGGCCTGGGCGCGTCGCCCTGCTGCCGCCAGCCGGCGATCAACTGGTCGCACCACTTCCAGGCGTGCTCGATTTCGTCCTTGCGCACGAAGAGGTTCTGCTTGCCCCTCATCACTTCCAGCAGCAGACGCTCGTAGGCATCCGGAATCCGCGCGCTGCGGTAGGTATTGGAGAAGCTCAGCTGCAACGGGTCGCTGCGCAGCTGCATACCCTTGTCCAGGCCCTGCTCCTTGGTCATCACCTGCAGGGAAATACCCTCGTCCGGCTGCAGGCGGATCACCAGCCGGTTGTTGATCAGCGGCCGCTGCTCGGGAGCGAAGATATGGTGCGGCGGTTCCTTGAAGTGTAAGACGATCTGCGAAAGCTTCTGCGGCATGCGCTTGCCGGTACGCAGGTAGAAGGGCACGCCGGACCAGCGCCAGTTGCGGATTTCCGCGCGCAGGGCGACGAAGGTCTCGGTGTCGCTGTGGGTATTGGCGTTGTCCTCTTCCAGGTAGCCGGGCACCGGCTGGCCGAGGATGCTGCCCGCCACGTACTGGCCGCGTACCACCTGCTGGCCGAGCTGCTCCGGGGCGATCGGCGCCAGGGCCTTGAGGACCTTCACCTTCTCGTCGCGGATGCTGTCGGCGGAGAGGTCGCTGGGAGGGTCCATGGCGATCAGGCAGAGCAGCTGCAGCAGGTGGTTCTGGATCATGTCGCGCAGCTGGCCGGCCTGGTCGAAGTAGCCCCAGCGCCCCTCGATGCCCACCTGCTCGGCCACGGTGATCTCCACGTGGGAGATGTGGTGCTGGTTCCACTGGGTCTCGAACAGGCTGTTGGCGAAGCGCAGGGCGATCAGGTTCTGCACCGTTTCCTTGCCCAGGTAGTGGTCGATCCGGTAGGTGCGGTTCTCCGGGAAGTGCGCGGCGACCGCGTCGTTCACCGCGTGGGAGGACTCCAGGTCGGCGCCTATGGGTTTTTCCAGCACCACCCGGGTGCGTTCGTCGGCCAGGCCGTTGGCGGCCAGGCCCGCGCAGATGGCGCCATATACGGAAGCGGGCGTGGCGAAGTAGGCGATCAGCCGCATCAGGGGGCCGAGCTTGTCGGCCAGGGCCGGGTAGGCCTCGGGCTCGAGGAAGTCCATGGCCAGGTAGTCGAGCCGCGCCAGGAAGCGCTGCACGGCGCCCTCCTCCAGCTCACCGGCCGGCACATGGCGGCGCAGGTGCGCACCGATGGCGGCGACGCGTCCGGCGGCGTCGCCCGTCTCGCGGCCCAGGGCCAGGATGCGCGTATCGGAGGGCAGCAGGCCGGCGCGGTCCAGCTGATAGAGCGCGGGAAACAGCTTGCGCAGCGCCAGGTCGCCGAGGCCGCCGAACAGCGCCAGGGTGCAGGGTTCGACAGGATGTGAGGCCATGATATTTGTTCTTCTAGCAAACACGGCCCTATGAATACACCCGCCCCAGGCTCGCAGCAAGACAAAATGTAGTAATAAAACTACATTTACCCTGACGCTAGATTGCGGTGGCTGCGCCTGGGTGCGCTCAGTAGGATAAGCCACCGATTGCCGGCCCCTTTCCAGGAATCCAGATGGACCGCGTGCACAACCTGCTGGAACAGATCCAGAACCGCCTCGGCGAACTGAACAAGGCCGAGCGCAAGGTGGCCGAAGTCATCCTGCGCGACCCGCAGCAGGCCACCCGCTTCAGCATCGCCGCCCTGGCCCAGGCGGCGCAGGTCAGCGAGCCGACGGTGAACCGCTTCTGCCGCTCCTTCAGCGTCAACGGCTACCCGGAACTGAAGATGCAGCTGGCCCAGAGCCTGGCCAGCGGCGCCGCCTACGTGAGCCGCGCGGTGGAAGCCGACGACGGCCCCGAGGCCTACACGCGGAAGATCTTCGGCAGTGCCATCGCCTCCCTCGACAGCGCCTGCCAGAGCCTCGACCCGCAGGTGATCAGCCGCGCCGTGGACCTGATGATCCAGGCCCGGCAGATCCACTTCTTCGGCCTCGGCGCCTCGGCCTCGGTGGCCCTGGACGCCCAGCACAAGTTCTTCCGCTTCAACCTCGCGGTGTCCGCCCACTCCGACGTGCTGATGCAGCGCATGCTGGCGTCGGTGGCCCACACGGGGGATCTGTTCGTGATCATTTCCTACACCGGGCGCACCCGCGAACTGGTGGAGGTGGCGCGCCTGGCACGGCAGAACGGTGCCTCGGTGCTCGGCCTCACCGCCGCCGGCTCGCCGCTGGCCAGGGCCAGCACCCTGAGCCTGGACATTCCCCTGCCGGAGGACACCGACATCTACATGCCGATGACCTCGCGGATCATCCAGCTCACCGTGCTCGATGTGCTCGCCACCGGCATGACCCTGCGCCGCGGCGTGGACTTCCAGCCGCACCTGCGCAAGATCAAGGAAAGCCTGAACGCCAGTCGCTACCCCAACGACGAAGAACCGAGCTAGGGCGCGGGTTCGAGTTCTCTACAGAGTCGTAGGATGGGTCGGGCGGCGTTCCGTTGAGCTGAGCGATAGCCATCGGTCGGTGTGATGGGTATCGCTCCGCTCAACCCATCCTACGGAACTGGCCCGGATTCCATCCGGGCCAGCGGGCTGTTGCAGGTTGGGACGTCAGAACGGCTGGCTGTCGTAGTCCTCGGTCGACTCGTTGAGGAACTTCTCGATATCGGCCTCGTAGGTCGCCGGCGGGGTCGGCTCCGGCACCGTGCTGCGTGGCGCCAGGCCGGCATGCTGGGGCTTCGGATCGCGGATCGCCCCATCGATGCGCTGCATCTGGTAGGGGAAGAAGGGGTTGGAGGTGGTGCGGAACAGTGAATCCAGCTGGACGATCAGCGCGCCCCGCTCGCCCCTCGCCGCCAGGGTTCCCAGGTTGACCCCGTACTCGGCATCGGAGCCGGGGGCCGGGCGCATGCCGTACAAGGGATCGTCCATCGGGAAAGGCACCGCGACGTGGGACAGCGAGAAGATGTCCTTCGGGTACTCGATGTGCAGGTCCTCCACTTGCTCCTCCCGTCCACCCGCCACCGTGGTGCGGGCCACCGTGTCGGTGGAGTTGGGCGCGGCGTTGCCCACTACCGTGATGCCGTACTTGTGCGGCAACGGCGGCAGGATGCGCGACAGGGCCACCTCGGAAGCCGAGCGCATCAGCGGGCCGAATACCGAGGCACGGTTGACGTCGTAGAGCACCAGCTCGCTGCCGTTCTGCGGCAGGTGCTCATAGAGCGCGTAGAGAATGGCCGAGGTACTCACGGTGTAATCCATCACCGACTGGAAGGTCAGTATCGGTGGCAACTCGTTGAACACCTCCAGGCGGGCCAGGCGCGTCACCTGCTGCTGCAGGGTGGTAGTCAGGCGGTGGGTCTGGCGCGCGCCGTTGACCGGGAAGGAGTTGTACTTGAAGGGGTTGAACTCCGGCACGATGCCGAGCCAGGCGGACTTGGCGAATGGCGGGAAGAAGGCCGGTACCGAAGCCAGGCCGGCGAAGCGGGCGAAACGGGTGATGCCGATCATCGGCGAGAGCAGGATCAGCCGGTCGGCGCGAGCCAGGGCCGGGTCCTCCAGGCTGTCCATGGCGTACTTCAAGGCCAGCGCGCCGCCGTTGGAGAAGCCCACCAGGTGCAGCGGCATGTCCGGCTGGATGCGCCGCTTGGCCTCGCGCACCGCAAGTCGGGTGCCGGCCATCCAGTCTTCCCAGGTGACGCTGGTGAGCGCCGCCGGCACCGTGCCGTGGGCCGGAATGCGCAGGCCGATGGCGACGAAGCCCTGCTCGGCGTAGAGCTGGGCGACATGGCGCAGGCTGAAGGGCGTGTCGGTCAGGCCATGGAGCAGCACCACGGCGCCGCGCACGGGACCCCGGGGCTCCATCACGTAGGAACGGTTCCAGTCATTGGCGAGGCTCGGCGGGTAGACCCGCGCGCCCGGGTAGTAGCGATTACTCGGGGTCTTCGCCTCGTCCGGGAGCTTGTCGCTCACCTGGCTGCGCACATCGGCGAAGAGCTGCGCTTCGCGGTCCAGGTACTGGGTCCAGTTGGAGCGGTCCATTTCTTCCACTGTCAGCTCCTTGGGCACGAAGGTGTGCCAGAGCTGCGGTGGTGGTGAACGCCATGCCGTGTAGGCACGTACCCCCCAGAAGGTCAGTAGAGCGACGGCAACGATCAACAGCAGGAGATGTCCGGTGGTTACCGCGAATTTTCTCATGGATATCCTTAACCTTGTCGTACTTGGGCTACGCCAGCCCGGTGCCCGGAGTGTAGTCCGCCGACGACACCCGGGAAAAAACACCGGAAACCTCCTACCGAAGATTGTGAAACTCACCTGCGGACAGCCACAGGTGCCGGGGGGCACCGCCTAGGCTGCCCACTGCCAGGCCGAGGTCGGCGAGCTAGCGGCCGAGGTCGCCGACCAGCGCCAGCTTCACGTCAGGCTTGCCAGGTTGCGGGTGAAGGCGCTGGCGCCCTCTTCCGCCGAACTGAACGACTCGCGCATGAAGGCGAAGAGTTCCCGGCCGGTGCCGACGTTGGGTTGCAGGTCCCAGCGGGCCGGTTCGCGGGCGGCGAACTCGGCGGCGTCCAGCCGTACTTCCAGGGTGCCGGTGACGCCGTCCACGCGAATCAGGTCGCCGTCGCGCAGCCGCGCCAACGGGCCGCCGTCGAAGGCTTCCGGGCAGACATGGATGGCCGCCGGAATCTTGCCCGAGGCGCCGGACATGCGCCCGTCGGTGACCAGCGCCACCTTGAAGCCGCGATCCTGCAACACACCCAGGAAAGGGGTCAGCTTGTGCAGCTCGGGCATGCCGTTGCTGCGCGGGCCCTGGAAGCGCAGCACCGCCACCAGGTCGCGATCCAGCTCGCCGGCCTGGAAGGCATCGGCCAGGGCCTGCTGGTCGTGGAAGATCCGCGCCGGCGCCTCCACCACCTGGTGTTCCGGGGCGACGGCGGACACCTTCATCACGCCGCGACCGAGGTTGCCCGTCATCACCCGCAGGCCACCCTCCGGCGAGAAGGGTCGCGCGGCCGGCCGCAGGATGCTCTCGTCGAGGCTGGTCGCCGGGCCTTCGCGCCAGACCAGCGCGCCGTCCTCAAGGAACGGCTCGCGGGTGTAGTGGCGCAGGCCACGCCCCATCACGGTGTTGACGTCCTCATGGAGCAGACCGGCGTCGAGCAGCTCGCGCACCAGGAAGGCCACGCCGCCGGCGGCCTGGAAGTGATTGATGTCGGCCTTGCCGTTGGGATAGACGTGGGCCAGGGTCGGCACCACTTCCGAGAGGTCGGCCATGTCCTGCCAGGTGAGCTGGACCCCCGCCGCCTGGGCGATGGCCGGCAGGTGCAGGGTGTGGTTGGTGGAGCCGCCGGTGGCGTGCAGGGCCACCACCGCATTGATCAGCACGCGCTCGTCGACGATCTCGCCGATGGGCAGGAACTGCCCGCCCTGGCGGGTCAGGCGGGTGACCTGGCGCGCGGTTTCCACGGTCAGCGCCTCGCGCAGGGGCGTATCCGGATTGACGAACGAAGCACCCGGCAGGTGCAGGCCCATCACCTCCATGAGCATCTGGTTGGTGTTGGCGGTGCCATAGAAGGTGCAGGTGCCGGGGCTGTGGTAGGCCTTCATCTCCGACTCCAGCAGCTCGTCGCGGCTGGCCTTGCCCTCGGCGTAGCGCTGGCGCACTTCGGCCTTTTCCTTGTTGGACAGGCCGGAGGGCATGGGCCCGGCGGGCACGAAGATCGACGGCAGGTGGCCGAAGCGCAGCGCCCCCATCATCAGGCCGGGGACGATCTTGTCGCAGATGCCGAGGAACAGCGCCGCATCGAACATGTTGTGGGACAACGCCACGGCGGTGGACATGGCGATCACCTCGCGGCTGGCGATGCCCAGCTCCATGCCCGGCTCGCCCTGGGTGACGCCATCGCACATGGCCGGCACGCCACCGGCCACCTGCCCCACCGAACCGATGTCGCGCAGGGCCTGGCGGATCTTCCGGGGGTAGTCCTCGTAGGGCTGGTGGGCCGAGAGCATGTCGTTGTAGGCGGTGACTATCGCCACGTTGGCCGACTCCATCAGGCGCAGGCGCTGCTTGTCGTCGCCGCCGCAACCGGCCACGCCGTGGGCGAAGTTGGCGCACTGCAGCTTGCCGCGCAGGGGCCCGTCGCTGGCCGCCTTGTGGATCATTGCCAGATAGCGCTCGCGGGTTGCGCGGCTGCGCGCCACCAGTCGCTCGGTTACCTCAAGTACGCGGGGATGCATGGACTCGACTCCAGATAGCGGGAGGATGTGTCGCTCATGGAAACCACAATACTTCCATCGGCCGGCCGAACCCACCCGGGCAAGGCAAAAACTTTTGTTATTACAACAACAAAGGCGCCACAGCCCGCGCCCGTTCCTATAGACCACCGCGGCACGGGCTTCGTGGCCAGCCAAGGTGCATTCCAGAGCCTTATGCCCATTTAGCAAAGCCGTTAGCACTAAATGCTCTAATAAATATATTGCGCGCAAAATAACTCAGCGGTAATTTCTGCCTCACCAAGTTACTTAGCGCACAAAACATTAACGAACAAACCAACCCTGGAGACTCGCCATGAAAGCCCTGATCACCTTCACCGCCGTCCTCGCGTTTTCCTCCGCCAGCTTCGCTGACGCCCCGCCGGAAAACAGCCGCAGTGGCAAAGGCGCGCTGTACCCGGAATGGCTGATCAACCACGACGGCTGATCCGTTCCACCCAATCACCCAAGCACACCACGCATCCCCTACCGAAAAGGACACCATCATGAGCATCGAAAACGTTCTCTACCGCGCCTCCGCAGAAGCCACCGGCGGCCGTGACGGCCGCGCCATCTCCTCCGACGGCGTACTCGACATCAGCCTGACCACCCCCCGCGAACTGGGCGGTGCCGGCGGCGAAGGCACCAACCCCGAGCAACTGTTCGCGGCCGGATATTCGGCCTGCTTCCTCGGCGCCCTGAAGTTCGTCGCCGCCCGCGACAAGCACAAGCTGCCGGCCGACACCTCCATCGAAGGCATCGTAGGCATCGGCGCCATCCCCACCGGCTTCGGCATCGAGGTGGAACTTCGCATCGACCTCCCCGGCCTGGACCGCGAGGAAGCCCGCGCCATCGTCGACAAGGCCCACATCGTGTGCCCCTACTCCAACGCCACCCGCGGCAACATCGACGTGACCCTGACCCTGGTCTGAGTCGCGACGAAAAAGGCGGGCATCCCGGGAGGGGTGCCCGCTTTTTTTCTTCGCGGAGGATGTTCACGCTGGATTGGCATTCTGTTGCTCAGCTGATTTCCGAGCGTGCTTCGGGTTTCCGTTTCGCCTTCCCGGGCGACTTCCTTTGGCAGTCGTCGGAATGCCGCACCACCCAAAGGAAGCAAAGGGCTCGCCCCGACATCCGGGTTTGGCTGCGCCAAACTCCCCTCGCTGCATCGTCGCTCCGGGGGCACGGCGCGAAGGGCCATCCATGGCCCTGCGCGCCTCTCGCGGCATCCATGCCGCTCGTCCCCCTCCACAACGATTCCGCTCGGCCTCCTGAAGGGGTGTTTGGCGCGGCTTCAACTCTCTGCCCGATATCAGGTCGGTTTGGGCATCAGTTTGTGCTCGTAACTCGTAGGATGGGTTGAGCGGAGCGATACCCATGCTGTTCGTGGGAGAGGATGGGTATCGCTGCACTCGGAGTCGTAGCCCGGATGAAATCCGGGGAGGCGGTGGGTTCTTCCCGGATTGCATCCGCGCTACCCGCTACGGAGTCACCGCGTTGACATTGCGGGCCTTCGCCATCTCCTTGTCGCGAGACAGCTTGTAGGCCACGTAGTACTTGTAGATGTTGCCCACGTAGTCCACCGTCTCGCGCCCCACCACCCGTGCGGCGGCATGCTCGACGTTGCCGAACCAGACGTTCTTGTCCAGCCCCGACTTCTCCGCCAGGCGGCGGAACTTGCGCAGGTTGCCGGGCCCGGCGTTGTAGGCGGCGAAGGTCATCAGGGTGCGGTTCATCGGCGTCAGGCCGGGGTCGTTCAGGTACTTGTCGGCCAACAGCCGCATGTACTTGCTGCCCGCCTCGATATTGCGGTCGGCGCTCTTGTCGATCTCGGCGATGCCCACGCTGGGGTCGGCGGCGGTGCTGGGCATCAGTTGCATCACACCCACCGCGCCGCGATGGCTGCGGGCCTTCTGGTCCAGCTGGGATTCCTGGAAGCCCTGGGCCATCAGCATCAGGTAGTCGAAGTCGTAGGTACCGGCGTGCTTCTCGAACAGCCCCACCAGCTCGGCGAAGCGCTTGAGCTCCTCCTCATCGGTGGCGTCGTAGAGTGCCTTGCTGTTCTTCACGTACTTGTTGCGCAGGCTGTTGCCGAAGGTGGTGCCCAGCTTGTGGGTCTTGACGAAACCATCCAGCGCCTTGAGCAACTGCGGGCTGTCCTTGCGCACGGCCCAGGCCAGCTGGACATCGTCGCGCACCGGCATGTCCACGTGGATCACCAGGTTCTTGAGCATCGAGTTCCAGGAGTCGGCGATATAGCGGTCGACCACTATGGCGTTGACCAGGCCGGCGTTGACCATCTCCAGCAGGTCCTCGGACTCCAGGTTCTCGTCGGCCGGTTTGATCACGATGGGCTCGAGCCCCCGCTCACGGAAGCTGGCGTTGAGCTCGATGAGGTGTTCGTAATAGCTGCTGGAAGGCCGCACCATCACCTCCTTGCCGGCCAGGTCGTCCAGCTTCTCGATCTTGTCGCTCTTCGGCCCGGTCACCACCACTTCACGCACGCCACTGGCAAAGGGCGTGGAGAAGTCCACCGATTGCTGGCGCTTGTCGGTGATCGCCAGGCCACCGGCGGCGATGTCCCCCTCCCCCGCCACCAGCTTGTCGAGCAGTTCGCCGCGGTCGACCGGGAAGAACGCCACGCGCCACTGCAACGACTTGTTCTTGTACGGGTGGTTCTTGTTCAGCCAGCCTTCCAGCGCCCTGCCGATCTCGTAGGCGATGCCTCGCTGGCGTCCGCGGTCGACGGCATAGAAGGTCTTGCTGTAGGGCACCAGGATGCGCACCAGGCGACGCTCGCGCATACCCTCGAAGTCGCCCTTCCAGGCGGCGGGCACTGGCAGCACCATGGACTCGACCTCGGCTTCCTCCGAGGCGCTCAGCTCGACGCTGGGCAGGTCCTCCGCCCAGACGCAACGACCCACCAGCAGCGTCAACGACAGCAGCCAGGCCAGGGTTTTCAGGGATTTCATGGAACCACCTCCGCCGCCGATAGCGGCGCTGTCAGAAGATCTCCTTGACCACCTTGAATGGATAGGGGACCGACTTGTACTTGCCGAGCTTGCCGCGCTTGGGCAGTTCCACCTTGAACTGGTTGCTCAGGTCCTTGTAGGGAATCTGCTTGAGCAGGTGGCTGATGATGTTCAGCCGCACACGCCGCTTGTCCTCGGAATGGGCCATGTACCAGGGCGCCCAGGTGGAGTCGGTGGCGGCGAACATCTCGTCGCGGGCGCGGGTGTACTCATCCCAGCGGGTGTAGGACTTGAGGTCCATGGGCGAGAGTTTCCAGATCTTGCGCCCGTCGTCGATGCGGTCCTTGAGGCGGCGGGTCTGTTCCTCGGCGCTCACTTCCAGCCAGTACTTGATGATGATGATCCCGGAATCGATCATCAGCTTCTCGAACGCCGGGGTCACCATGAGGAACTTGCGCGCCTGCTCTTCGGTGCAGAACCCCATGACCCGCTCGACGCCGGCGCGGTTGTACCAGCTGCGGTCGAAGATCACCACTTCGCCGGCCGCCGGCATGTGCTTCATGTAGCGCTGGCCATACATCTGGCTCTTTTCCCGCTCGGTAGGGGCCGGCAAGGCCACGACACGGAACACCCGTGGGCTGACCCGCTCTGTGATGGCCTTGATGGTCCCGCCCTTGCCGGCGCCATCGCGGCCCTCGAAGACAATGCAGACCTTGAGCCCCTTCTCCTGCACCCACAGCTGCAACTTCACCAGCTCCACATGCAGCTTCTTGAGTTCCTTCTCGTACTCCTTGCGCCCCAGCGCTTCACGCTCTGCCGCTGCGCCGCCGTCCGCTTTCTTCTTGCCCTTTGCCATGATCGGCTCCTGTGTGTGGAATTCGATCATTACAAGCTAGCTGACTGCCGCCACCTTGCATGGGAGCACGCGCAAACGCACGACGCCCCGGCCTGCGGGAGCGGACCGGGGCGTCGTGGGGACGGGACGACGGCTTATTCCGCCAGGCTCAACTCGCCCGCCGACTCCGTGCGGCCACGGGTGGCCAGGCAGTAGTACAGCGGTGCAGTGACCAGCAGGCCGGCCAGCCAGGACAGGTCCACGCCCTCGATCCAGTTGGCGTAGGGGCCGACGAAGAGCGCAGTGTTGGCGAACGGCAACTGCACCAGGATGCCGAGGAAGTAGGCGGTGATGGCATGGGGGTTGAAGCGCCCGTAGATGCCACCGTCGGCCGCGAAGATCGAGGCGATGTCGTAGCGGCCGCGCTTGATCAGGTAGAAGTCCACCAGGTTGATGGTGGCCCAGGGCACCAGCACCAGGAGCAGCGCCAGGATCAGCCCGATGAAATGGGAGATGAAGTTGGCCGAGGCCCCCAGGGCCATCAGGCAGCAGCCGGCCAGCACCACGGCCGACAGCGCCACCCGCACACGGATGCTCGGCGTCCAGCTGCCGGCGAAGGTCTGGATCGAGGTGACGATGGACAGTACCGCGCCGTACAGGTTGAGGGCGTTGTGGCTGATGATGTTCAGCAGGAACAGCACCATCAGCACCGGGCCGAGCACGCCGGTGGCCTGCTTCACCGCCGCCATGGCCTCGGTGCCCTCGGGAGTCGCCAGCACCGCCACCGCGCCGAAGCTGAAGGACAGGATGGTGCCCAGGCAGGCGCCGAAATAAGTGGCCCAGAACGGTTTGCCGATGCCGATGGAGGCCGGCAGGTAGCGCGAGTAGTCCGACACGTAGGGCGAGAAGCTCAGCTGCCAGATGATCCCCAGGCAGATGGTGGCGAGGAAGCCCGACAGGTTGTAGCCACCCCGGCTGAAGAAGTCCGCCGGCAGCTCGCCGCCGAAGATGGCGATGAAGCCGGCCAGCAGCGCGCCGCCCATCACCCAGGTGCCGATGCGGTTCAGGGTGTGGATGAAGCGGTAACCGATCACGCCGATGGCGGTGGCGCTGAGGGCGCCGATGATGATCGCGGCCGGCAGCGGCACGGCGGGCGCGATACCGTGGATCGACTCGCCCGCCAGGACGATGTTGGAAATGAAGAAGCCCACATAGATGACCGCGGCGAACAACACGATCAGCAGCGCGCCGTAGCGGCCGAACTGGCCCCGGCTCTGGACCATCTGCGGGATGCCCATCTGCGGGCCCTGGGCGGACGCCAGGGCAATGAAGACCCCGCCGATCATATGCCCGAGCACGATGGCCAGCAGGCCCCAGAGCAGGTCGAGGTGAAACACCTGGACCACCATGGCCCCGGTCACGATCGGCAGCGGTGCAATGTTGGTGCTGAACCACAGCGTGAACAGGTCGCGGGCCTTGCCATGGCGTTCGGCAGGCGGCACATAGTCGACGGTATGGTTCTCGATCAGCGTCTGCTGGGAATTCTCGGACATCGTCTTGCCTTGCTTATTGTCTTTGTAGAGGCGCCCCAAGGGCGTGCGGCTTCGGGGACCGACGATGCAGTCGGCCTCGGCTTGCGAACACCATATTATGGTATTCCAAGACTCAGACAAGGCCTTTTTGGCTGCCAAACTGTACTGAAAAGGGCCATTCGAGCCGCTGAAACGATCAAGCACATTCCAGCAATCCCCCGTGGTTGTTGGCTTTCAAGACGCTTCAGAACGTTCGTCGGGACGACGCCAGTCCCGGAAAAATACCACTTGCAATGAAAGTATTACGGTATACCATCAGACACAAACGAGCTGCCGGTCGCAGCCGCTTGCACTGACAGGTACCCAAAATGATCGACACCACTGTCTACAAACACGTCATGGGCTCCTTCCCCTCCGGCGTCACCGTGATCACCACCCTGGACGACGACGGCCAGATGGTCGGGCTGACCGCCAGTGCCTTCAGCTCCCTGTCCATGGACCCGGCCCTGGTGTTGTTCTGCCCCAACTACAGCTCCGACTCCTACCCGGTGCTGATCAAGAGCAAGCGCTTCGCCATTCACCTGCTGTCCGGCGAGCAACAGGGCGAGGCCTACGCCTTCGCCAGGAAGGGCAAGGACAAGGCCCAGGGCATCGACTGGAGCCTGAGCGAGCTGGGCAACCCGATCCTGGCCAACGCCACCGCCATCATCGAATGCGAGCTGTGGCGCGAATACGAAGGCGGCGACCACGCCATCCTGGTGGGCGCCGTGAAGAACCTGATCGTTCCCGAGCAGGAAGTGGTCCCGATGATCTACTGCCGGGGCAAGATGGGGGCCCTGCAGGCCTTCGCCTGAATCCATGCAACCGTGCTTTGTTTTACAGCCCCCTTTATTGGGGGCTTTTTTTTGGTTCCAGCTAGCTGACGTTCGTGTCTGGCTCATTGCCGAGCGGGCCGAAATCCATCGACGTAGGATGGGTTGAGCTTGCGATACCCATCAGCCTTGTCCGCATGGGTATCGCTTCGCTCAACCCATCCTACGAGTTGCGAATCGATGCCCACACCGACCTGAAACGAAGCAGAAAAGATGACGCCGCGCAAAGCGCCCCTTCAGGAGGCCGAATGGAATCGCTGTGGAAGGGGACGAGCGGCATGGATGCCGCGAGAGGCGCGCGGGGCCATGGATGGCCCCTCGCGCCGTGCCCCTGGAACAACGATGGAATGAGGGGAGTTTGGCGAAGCCAAACCCGGATGCAGGGGCAAGCGTTTTGCTTCCTTTGGGTGGTGCGGCATTCCGACGACTGCCAAAGGGAGTCGCCCGGGAGGGCGAAACAAAACCCACAGCCCACGAGGCAATGAGCCGAACCCCAGACTCACAGCCGACTCTCCCGGATTCCATCCGGGCTACGAACTACTGATCCCCACTCCCTGTTCAGCCAAGGCACCCATCGGAAAGACTTGCAGACATCCCATAATATGGTATACCAATATCCAACGATCCGCCCCGCCTTGCGAGACGCGTCTGCCGACGCAGCGGAATCCGAGAGATATCGAGGCGCAGTGCACGCTTCGCCGAACCGGCCAGCCCAGGGCCGAACAGACACAGGTTTGAGGAACGCATCATGAAATTTTCGTTGTTCGTGCATATGGAGCGGTATGACGAGCAGATCAGCCATCGCCAGCTGTTCGAAGACCTCACCGAGCTGACGCTGCTGGCCGAGGCCGGTGGCTTCAGCACCGTGTGGATCGGCGAGCACCACGCCATGGAATACACCATCTCCCCCAGCCCCATGCCCCTGCTGGCCTACCTGGCGGCCCGCACCAGCACCATCCGCCTGGGCGCCGGCACCATCATCGCGCCCTTCTGGCACCCCATCCGCGTGGCCGGTGAATGCGCCCTGCTGGACGTGATCAGCAACGGCCGCATGGAAGTGGGCCTGGCCCGTGGCGCCTACCAGTACGAGTTCGACCGCATGGCGGGTGGCATGCCCGCCACCTCCGGCGGCCAGGCCCTGCGCGAGATGGTCCCGGTGGTCAAGGCCCTGTGGCAGGGCGATGTCGCCCACGAAGGCGAGATCTGGAAGTTCCCCACCTCCACCTCCTCGCCGCGCCCGATCCAGCAGCCCGCCCCGCCGATCTGGATCGCCGCCCGCGACCCGGACTCCCACAACTTCGCCGTGGCCAACGGCTGCAACGTGATGGTCACCCCGCTGATGAAGGGTGACGAGGAAGTGGTGGACCTGAAGAACAAGTTCGAGGCCGCCCTGGCCAACAACCCCGGCGTGCCGCGCCCGCAACTGATGGTGCTGCGCCACACCCACGTGTACAGCCCGGACGACGCCGACGGCTGGAAGGTGGGCGCCGCGGCCATCTCCAAGTTCTACCGCACCTTCGACGCCTGGTTCGGCAACAAGCAGACCCCGGTCAACGGCCTGCTGCCGCCGAGCCCGGAAGAAAAGTTCAAGGACCGCCCGGAGTTCGAGCTGGAGAACATCCGCAAGAACACCATGATCGGCACCCCGGAAGAAGTCATCGCGCGCATCCGCCACTACCAGGAACTGGGCGTGGACGAGTTCAGCTTCTGGGCCGACAACAGCCTGTCCCATGCCGAGAAGAAGAAGTCCCTGGAACTCTTCATCGAACACGTGGTGCCGGCGTTCAAATAAGCTTCACCCCATGGGGCGCGCCCGGCGCGTCCCATGGGCAGCCCCGAAGGGGCCTCTCCAACCCCACAGACGGTCGATAACAATGACAGCCAACGACCTCGCCTTCCCCCCGCGCCCGCAACAGGGAGCCGCCCTGGCCTACCTGCGTGGCCGCGTCCTCCTCAAGCGCCTGCGCGCCTGCGTCTCCGCCAAGCAGAACGGCTTCTGGCAGATAGTCCGCTGAACGACTCCCCCCGCTGAACACCGCCCGCGTCCGACACATCGTGCGCCTGGCGCCTCCGTGCGCCCGGCCCCGACGGCGTGTCGATGCGTACCCGTGGTCCAACAAAAACAAGAGTTGCTCATGAACGCAGACAAAGCCTGCCTGGTCATCGACATGCAGCAGGAGGATGGTTTCCCCTTGCATGGCTTCGACCGGGTCATCCACAACAACGCCCGCCTGCTGGACGCCCTGCGCCAGGCCGGCATCCCCATCCTCTATACCCGTCACGTCAACGACGCGGACGGCGCCGACCTGCCCCTGGGCGAGCCGCGCGACGCCGAAGGCAGGCCGCAGAGCTACCGCGCCGGCACCCGCCAGGTGGAAATCCTCGAAGCCCTGGCGCCGCGACCAGGCGATGCGGTGATCGACAAGCCGCGCTACAGCGCCTTCCACCGCACCGACCTGGACCTGCGGCTGCGCCAACGGGGCATCCGCACCCTGGTGGTCACCGGGGTGCTCACCGATGCCTGCGTGCTGGCGACGGTGCAGGACGCCTTCGCCCTCGGCTACCGCGTGGAGCTGATCGCCGACGCCTGCACCACCACCACCGAGGCCGCGCACCAGGCAGCCCTGCTGATCCTGGCGAACTGGGTGTACTGCCTGGAGCTGTTCGCCACCGAGCAGTACCTGCGCCGCCTCGCCGGGCAGCCCTGGCGCTCCGTGCCCTGCAGCGAGCCGGACGCCTTCGCCCATCGCCCCGAGCAGTTCGTCGCCACCATCAGCCGCCTTCAAGACGCCCTGGGACTGCCCGGGCGCGAACAGGAGTGATCGCCATGCACGTCGAGAAAAGAAGCATCGATTTCATCCCCGAGAACGAGCGCCACGGCAAGCCGGCCTCGCTGTTCTACATCTGGTTCGGCGCCAACATGAACATCACCACCATCGCCTCCGGCGTACTGCCGGTGGTGATCGGCCTCAACCTGTTCTGGAGCGCCCTGGCGATCATCCTCGGCTCGCTGATCGGCGCCATCTTCATGGCCTCCCACTCGGCCCAGGGGCCGAAGCTGGGCATTCCGCAGATGATCCAGAGCCGCGCCCAGTTCGGCGTCATCGGCGCCGTGCTGCCGCTGCTGTTCGTCATGCTCATTTACCTCGGCTTCTTCGTCAGCAACACCTTGCTGGCGGCCCAGGCCATCGAGTCGGTGAGCCCGCTGCCGGCCGGCGGCAACATCTACCTGATCAGCGCCCTGTGCTTCGTGGTGGCGCTGTACGGCTACCGGCTGATCCACCGCCTGCAGAAGCTCCTCTCGCTGCTGTCGATCCTGGTGTTCAGCATCGCCACCCTGCTCGCCCTCGGCCTGCCGATCGCCGAAGGCCAATGGGCGCCGGTGGACTTCTCCCTGCCGAAATTCCTCGCCGCCCTCGGCATCGCCGTGACCTGGCAGCTGTCCTACGCGCCCTACGTGGCCGACTACTCGCGCTACCTGCCCAGCACCACCCCGGCGGCGCGGGTGTTCTGGTCCAGCTACCTGGGCACGGTCACCGGCGGCGCCTGGATGATGATCCTCGGCGCCATCCTCGCCGTGGGCATCCCTGACTTCTCGGCCAATGTCGGCGGCCACCTGGCCGGGCTGTTCGGCGCGGGAGCGGTGCTGTTGTTCGTGTTCATCGTCTACGGCCAGGTGGCCATCAACGTGTTCAACCTCTACGGCGCCTTCATGTCCACGGTCACGGTGATCGAACCCTTCGCGAGGCTCCGCGTGACGCCACGGGTACGCGGGCTGTTCATGGCCGCCATCAGCGTGCTGGCGACCCTGCTCTGCACCCTGGGGCAGGACAACTTCATCGCCTTCTTCCTCAACTTCATCTTCTTCATGAGCTACTTCCTCATCCCCTGGACCGCCATCAACCTGGTGGACTTCTACTGGCTGAGGAAAGGCGACTACTGCGTGGCCGATATCTTCGACCTCGACGGCCGCTACGGGCGGGTGAACGGCATCGCCTGCGGCAGCTTCGTCCTGGCGATCCTGCTGCAGGTGCCCTTCATTAACACCAGCCTCTACGTCGGCCCCATCGCCAGCGCCCTGGACGGCATCGACCTGGCCTGGGTGGTGGGGCTGGTGGTGCCGGCGCTCACCTACTACGGGGCGATGCGCCGCAGCCTGGCGCGGCAGTGCGCGGCCTAGAGCCGCGGACCGTAGGATGTGGTTGAGCGAAGCGATACCCATCAAACCCGACCGCATGGGTATCGCAAGCTCAACCCATCCTACGAACTGCGCTCGCGGTACGCGGCCCGACGCGACCTACAGGACCGTCTTGAGAAACCGCCTACACGGCAACCGCATTGCCGGCCTACAAGGCGCTTGGATAGGGTCTGCGGCGTTGTGCCCCTCTGGGCGCAACCGGGTGTGGAAGCCCGTACATTGATCGTTCACCTCGCCATAGCGACGCCTCGTGCGTCGGCAGTCTATGGCGGACCGTGCGAGCGGGCCTCGAGCCCGACCGGTTCTGGTGAACGATCCCGGTACTTCCACACTCGCACGGTCCGCCACCCTTTGATGGATTGCGGTGGCGGCTCCCTACCCTATGGATGGAGTCCCGTCATGCACCTTACCGAGATCACCCCGCGCACCTTCCTCCGCCACCGCCGCCAGTTGCGCGCCTTCCTCGTCGGCCATGAAGCCTGGTTTTCCAGCCGCGACCTGCGCCGCCTGCTCAATGCCGACCTCAACCCGCGCCTGCTCGGCCAGCTCTGCGACGACCAGCGCCGGCAGGTGAGCCTGCACCGCCAATGGCTGGTTCGAGGAGGAAACCGTGGTGAGCGAATCCGGCCTGCACGCCCTGCTCTGCACCTACTGCTACCACCCGGAGAACCGCGTGCTGCGGCGCTGGGTCAACCAGGAAGTGCTGCCAGGGCTGTGGACGAACGCCCACTCCGCACCAGCTTTCAGGATCTAGAGAACTGTAGGAGCGAGCTCCGCCATCGACCTGTCCGGCACCGTAAGGTGGATCACGCTTCACCGATCCACCATCGCCGCCAGGGCGAGCGCCGAATGGTGGAAATAAAAAGCGATTTCCACCCTACACAAGCGCCATAGCCCGGATGCAATCCGGGAATGTCACGGCCGCCGTTCGAAGATGGCGCCCTCGATGCCCAGCACCTCGCCGCTGCTGGAGTAGACGCCCACGCCGGTTTCCCAGACGTCCTTGATGCGTCCGTCGGCGCAGCGGATGCGGTAGCTCAGCTGGTAGGGCTCGCGTTTCAGCAGCGCGCACTGCACGCAGTACCAGATGTAGTCGGCGTACTCGTCGAGGATCAGCGAACCGAAGCTGTGCTCGGGGTCGCGGGTCAGGTATTCGGCGGTGTAGCCGGTGAGGGAGAGGCAGCCGGCGCTGACGTACTCCATGTACCAGGTGCGGTCGTTGTCGCCGCGATAGATCAGCCCCGGCAGGTCGTCGAGCAGCCCCCGGGCGGGCGGAATCGGTGCGGCCGGGACCGGGGCTGCACTGTCCGGGGGCAACGGCGGTTCCTCGGTAGTGCGCCAGGAAGCGCCGCTGCGATGGACCCGCGTGGCCAGTTCCAGGCGCGAATGCAGGCGGAACTTGCGCAGCAGGTTGCGCACGTAGATTTTCACCGTGCCGTCGCTGATGCCCAGTTCACGGGCGATCTGCTTGTTGCTGAGGCCCGCGCCGATGAGCGAGAGGGTCTGGCCCTCGCGCTCGGTCAGCTCATCCCAGGCCGGGGCAACTGGCACGGCGGTCAGTGACAAGCTGGCGTTGTGCATCGTTCTCCTCCTCCGGCGCGGGGTTGGCGGGTATCCTGTCGCAGCAACTTCCATGCCTTCCCTCCACCACTACCCCTTTAGGCGTATCTCCTCCTGCGGATTGAGCGCGGATTCCCTTCGAGAAAATATTTTCTCCACGAGGAAACAGGCGAATCCGCGAGGACAGCATGAGCAGCGCCCCCACCGACCATCCCTTCAGCGTTCCGCGTTACCCCAGTGGCCAGCCCTGCCCGGAGGCTCCCGAACACCTGCTGGTGACCCAGGGCACGGAAGCCGCCCTGCGCGGCACCCTGGCCGCGCAACTCGGCGCCGTGCCGGTCAGCCATCTGGCCCTGCCGGACTTCCCCCACCAGGCCGCGCTGCAAGCCGCCCTGCGGGCCAGGCTGGACGCCGCCCCCGCCGGCCTGCGCCTGGAATTGCACGGCGACGAAGCCTTCATCTGGCCACTGCACGCCCTGGCCCGCCAGGCCGGCCTGCAGGCCGACGAGATCCTCCTGCACTGCGACGCCTCCGGCAGCCGCCGGGTGTTCTGCGTGCACTGCGCCAATTGCCAGCCGGCGGGCGCCTCTGCGCACCTGACCTGCGCCCACTGCGGCGTGGTGCTGGAGGTGCGCCGCCACTTCTCCCAGCGCCTGGGGGCCTACCTCGGGGTCTGCGCCGATGCCGACCAGCCCTATCAGGAGATCCAGCCATGAGCGCCCTGCTCGATGTCCGCGTCGCCGCCATCCGCGAACTCACCCCGGTGATACGCGAGTACCGCCTGGAAGCCCTCGGCGGCGCCCTGCCCGGCTTCTCCGCCGGCAGTCACGTGCAGCTGCACCTGCCCAATGGACGGCGCAACGCCTACTCGCTGCTAGGGGACCCCGCCGACACCCGCCAGTACCGCATCGCCGTGCGCCAGCAGGAGGCCTCCCGTGGCGGCTCGCGCTACCTGCACCAGCAGCTCAGGGCCGGCGACGTGCTGCGCCTGTCGGCGCCGGCCAACCTGTTCCCGCTGCACAGCGAGGCGCGCAAGCACCTGCTGGTGGCCGCCGGCATCGGCATCACCCCCTTCCTCGCCCATAGTCGGGAGCTACTGCGCCAGGGCGCCGACTTCGAACTGCACTACGCCTACCGCGCCGGGGTCAGCGACGCCTACCTGGCCGAGCTGCGCCAGCTGCTGGGCCCGCGCCTTGCCGAATACCCCGCCGGCCAGCGCCGCCTCGACCCGGCCGCCCTGCTGCGCGGGCGCCCCCTGGGCAGCCACGTCTACGCCTGCGGCCCGCAGTCCCTGCTGCTGGACCTCAAGGAGCAGGCCGCCGCCCAGGGCTGGAGCGACCGCCGCGTGCACTGGGAGGCCTTCGCCGCACCGGAGCCCGGCCAGCCCTTCCGCGTCGAGCTGGCGCGCAGCGGCCGGCAGCTGGAAGTGGGCGCCGACCAAAGCCTGCTGGAGGCCCTGGAGGCCAACGGGGTGGAAATCCCCAACCTGTGCCGGGGCGGGGTCTGTGGCCAGTGCCAGACGCCCTACCTGAAGGGTGACGTGGAGCACCGCGACCACTTCCTCGCCGCCGCCGAGCGCAGCAACAGCCTGATGCCCTGCGTCTCGCGCGGCTGCGGCAGCCCGATCCTGCTGGACATCTGACCCGGAGAGCACCCCATGACCACCCTGACCTTCAAGCCGCTGGAGACCTACCGGGACGACTTCAGCTTCCGCAACAGCCCGGAGGCCATCGCTCGCTTCCCCTTCCCCTTCCCGGAAGACCAGTACATGTACTCGGTGAACCTGGAACCGGCGGTGTCCCGCGACCCCGGCTCGGTGTTCGAGCACCTGTTCGACGTGGACGAGCACTACGTGTCCGAGATGGCCGAGCGCGCCCGCGTGCTGGAGCGCGACCCCGAGCGCTGCCTGGTGATGCCGCACATGGCCCCGGCCGCCTGGGACACCCTGGCGCTGCTGATGGAGAACCTGTCGCGGGATTATCCACAGCACTTCCGCCTGGACCGCGAGGGCGACGCCTGGCACTGGCACAACCTCGCCCTGGGCATCGACCAGCGCTTCACCTTCGGCGACCCGGCGACCCTGCCCTGCGAGCCGCTGGAGTACATCACCCGGCAGATGCAGGGCGACTTCGCGGTGCTCGACCAGCGTGACGGCGACCTGTTCATGGACGCCGGCATGGTCACCTGCCCGGCCGACTGGTCCCTGCGCTTCGACGCCGGCATGAGCTTCAAGCAGTGGCACTCTCCGGTGCCCATGGCCCACCAGATCGGGGTGTTCGACCGCGCCCTGAAGTACCTGCTGAACATCCAGGTGGGCGCGCCGGTGCGTCGGCTGAACTGGACCCTGACCATCAACCCGCGCCTGGACACCTCCCCCGAGACCTACCACGAGTGGGGCAACGACCGCGGCAAGGTCACCCCGGACAACGTCGGCCGCCTGGTGCACCTGCGCGTCGAGTTGCAGCTGATGGTCCGCCTGCCGCGCTCCAACGCCCTGCTGTTCGGCATCCGCACCTACCTGATCAGCCTCGACGAGCTGGTCAGCAACCCGGCCTGGGCGCGGCGCATGCACCGCGTGATGCGCGACCTGCCCGCGCCCATCGCCGACTACAAGGGCATCACCCGCTACCGCCAGACGCTGGTCGACTGGCTGCGCCGCTTCGACCCCGAAGCCTGACATCACCCCACCGACAACAAGAGGACATTCCCATGGCCAACTCATGGCGCATCAGTGCGCTCCGCGAACGCCACCTGGCACTCGGCTCGAACCTGGAAGACTGGAACGGCATGGGCACCGCCTGGACCTATGCCAGCGATCTCGCCGACCACCACGAGGCCATCCGCACCCGCGCCGGCCTGATGGATGTGTCGGGCCTGAAGAAGGTGCACTACGTCGGCCCCCACGCCGAAAGCCTGCTGCAGTACGCCACTACCCGCGACATCGCCAAGCTCTACCCGGGCAAGTCGGTGTACGCCTGCATGCTGGATGAAGACGGCACCTTCGCCGACGACTGCATCGTCTACCGCACCGGCCCCAACGCCTTCATGGTGGTGCACGGCGCGGGCATCGGCCACGAGATGCTCATCCGCTCGGCCCAGGGCCGCCAGGTGGCGGTGCTGTTCGACGACGACCTGCACGACCTGTCCCTGCAGGGCCCCAAGGCGGTGGACTTCCTCGCCGAGCACGTGCCCGGCATCCGCGACCTGCCCTACTTCCACCACCTGCAGACCAAGCTCTTCGAGCGCCCGGTGATGATCTCCCGCACCGGCTACACCGGCGAGCGCGGCTACGAGATCTTCTGCAAGGCCGCCGACGCCCCGGCCATCTGGGACGGCATCCTGGAGAAGGGCACGGACCTCGGCATCATCCCCTGCGCCTTCACGGCTCTCGACTGGCTGCGGGTGGAGAGCTACCTGCTGTTCTACCCCTACGACAACTCGCAGATGTACCCCTTCGCCGACCAGAAGGCCGGCGACACCCTCTGGGAACTGGGCCTGGACTTCACCGTGTCCCCCGGCAAGCAGGACTTCCGTGGCGCCGGCGAGCACTACCGCCGCCAGGGCCAGGAGCGCTTCAGGATCTTCGGGGTGCTGCTCGACGGCCAGGTCGCCGCGCAGAACGGCGACACCCTCTGGCATGAGGGCCGCGAGGTCGGCGTGATCACCTGCGCCATGTACTCGCGCCTCACCGATCGCTCCATGGCCATTGCCCGCGTCGAGCCCGACATCGCCGAACAGGGCGTGCCCCTGGAGGTGCGCGGCAGCCTCAGCGTGAAGGCCATCGCCCACAACCTGCCGTTCGACGACCCCGAGAAGAAGAAGCGCACCGCCAAGGGCTGAGCGCACCCGACCTTGCCTGCACGAGACCGACAACCATGAGTCACTACATCCTCAAGATCAGCTGCCCGGCCACCTCCGGAATCGTCGCGGCGGTCACCACCTACCTGGCCGGGCGCCAGTGCTACCTGAGCGAACTCGCCCAGTTCGACGACGAGATCACCGGGCGCTTCTTCATGCGCGCGGTGTTCCGCTTCAACACCGGCGCCAAGGCCGATATCGAGGCCCTGCGCCAGGGCTTCGACGACGTCGCGGTGCCCTTCGCCATGGACTGGGAACTGTTCGACGGCGACCGGCCCATGCGCGTGCTACTGATGGTGAGCAAGTACGACCATTGCCTCTCCGACCTGCTCTACCGCCACCAGAAGGGCGAGATGGACATGCAGGTCACCGCCATCATCTCCAACCACCTGGACCTGCGGCCCATGGCCGAGCGCGAGGGCATCCGCTTCATCTACCTGCCGGTAACCCGCGACACCAAGGCCCAGCAGGAAGCGGCCCTGCTGCAGATAGTCGAGGAGACCGGCACCGAGCTGGTGGTGCTCGCCCGCTACATGCAGATCCTCTCCGATGACCTGTGCAAGCAGCTGTCCGGCCGCGCCATCAACATCCACCACTCGTTCCTGCCCGGATTCAAGGGCGCCAAGCCTTACCACCAGGCCTACGAGCGCGGGGTGAAGCTGATCGGCGCCACCGCCCACTACGTAACCAGCGACCTCGACGAAGGCCCGATCATCGAGCAGGAAGTGCAGCGCGTGGACCACGCCTACCTGCCCGACGACCTGGTCGCCATCGGCCGCGACACAGAAACCGTGGCCCTGTCCAAGGCACTGAAGTACCACCTGGAGCACCGGGTCCTGCTCAACGGCGACAAGACGGTGATCTTCCGATGAGCGCCGCCTCCACTCCCCTGCTCATCGACGGCAAGGCAGCGGCGGCGCGGGTGCTGGCCGAGGTTGGCCGCGAGGTTATCGCCCTCAAGGATGCGGGCCTCGCCCCGGCGCTCGCCGTGGTGCTGGTGGGCCAGGACCCGGCCAGCCAGGTCTATGTGCGCAACAAGGTTCTGCGGGCCGAGGAATGCGGCATCCGTTCGCTCGAACACAAGCTGCCGGCGGACACCGCCGAGGCCGACTTGCTGGCACTTATCCACACGCTCAACGGCGACGACAGCGTCCACGGCATCCTCGTCCAGCTGCCGCTGCCGGGGCATATCGACGAGAGCCGCGTGCTCCAGGCCGTGAGTCCGCTGAAGGATGTGGACGGTTTCCATGCCGAAAACGTCGGCGGCCTCAGCCAGGGCCGCGACGTGCTCACTCCCTGCACCCCGGCCGGTTGCCTGCGTCTGCTGCAGGACACCTGTGGCAACCTCACCGGCAAGCACGCGGTGGTGATCGGCCGCTCGAATATCGTCGGCAAGCCCATGGCCGCCCTGCTGCTGAAAGCCCACTGCACGGTGACCGTGGTGCATTCCAGAAGCGCCAACCTGAAAGAGCTGTGCCGCCAGGCCGACATCGTGGTCGCCGCCGTGGGCCGCCCGCGTCTGGTGGATGCCGAGTGGCTGAAGCCCGGCGCCGTGGTCATCGATGTGGGCATCAACCGCATTGAAGAAGACGGCCGTTCGAAACTGGTGGGTGACGTGGACTTCGACTCCGCCCTCGCCCACGCCGCCGCCATCACCCCGGTGCCCGGCGGCGTCGGGCCCATGACCATCGCCTTCCTGATGAAGAACACCCTGGCCGCGGCGCGCCTCCAGCACCCGGCCGCCGGCCTGCCCCAACCTTCCATGGAGAACCCAGCATGAAACAACGAGTCGCCATCATCGGCGCCGGCCCCTGCGGCCTCGCCCAGTTGCGTGCCTTCCAGTCGGCCAGGGCGGGCGGCGCGGAGATCCCCGAACTGGTCTGCTTCGAGAAGCAGTCCGACTGGGGCGGCATGTGGAACTACACCTGGCGCACCGGTCTCGACGAGCACGGCGAGGCGGTGCACGGCAGCATGTACCGCTACCTCTGGTCCAACGGGCCGAAGGAGTGCCTGGAGTTCGCCGACTACAGCTTCGACGAGCACTTCGGCCGCCCCATGGGGTCCTACCCGCCCCGCGAGGTGCTCTGGGACTACATCAAGGGCCGCGTGGAAAAGGCCGGCGTGCGCCCCTGGATCCGCTTCAACACCACCGTGCGCGGGGTGGCCTTCGACGCCGAAAGCCAGACCTTCGAAGTCACCGCCCACAGCTACGAGCAGGACCTGACCTACAGCGAGACCTTCGACTACGTGGTGGTCGCCAGCGGCCACTTCTCCACCCCCAACGTGCCCTACTTCCCGGGTTTCGAGAGCTTCGCCGGGCGCGTGCTGCATGCCCACGACTTCCGCGACGCCCTGGAATTCAAGGGCAAGGACGTGCTCATCGTCGGCGGCAGCTACTCGGCCGAGGACATCGGCTCGCAATGCTTCAAGTACGGCGCCCGCTCCATCACCAGCTGCTACCGCAGCGCGCCCATGGGCTACAAGTGGCCGGAGAACTGGGAAGAGAAACCCCTGCTCACCCATGTGAAGGGCAGCACCGCCTTCTTCGCCGACGGCAGCAGCCGGCACATCGACGCCATCATCCTGTGCACCGGCTACAAGCATCACTTCCCCTTCCTGCCGGAAGAACTGCGGCTGAAGACCGGCAACCGCCTCTGGCCGCTGAACCTCTACAAGGGCGTGTTCTGGGAGCAGAACCCGAAGCTGATCTACCTCGGCATGCAGGACCAGTGGTACAGCTTCAACATGTTCGACGCCCAGGCCTGGTATGCCCGCGACGTGATCCTCGGGCGCATCGCCCTGCCCGACTTCGAGCGCATGCAGGCCGAGGACCTGGCCTGGCGCCGCGAGGAAGAAACCCTGGAAACCGCCCAGCAGATGTTCGAGTTCCAGGGCGAGTACATCCGCCAGCTGATCGAGGCCACCGACTACCCGAGCTTCGACATAGCCGAGGTGAACCGGACCTTCCTGGAGTGGAAGCACGACAAGTACGAAAACATCATGGGCTACCGCGACAAGTGCCACCGCTCGCTCATCACCGGGACCATGGCCACGCCCCACCACACCCCCTGGCTGCAAGCCCTCGACGACTCCCTGGGTGCCTACCTGGCCGATAGCCCGGAGCCTTCCATGAAGGCGACGGGTTGATCTCAGACGAACGATGACGAACCCGTGAACGGTGCGCACGGCGCACCCTACCGCCCGTAGGGTGCGCCATGCGCACCGATGAACCGCCACGGAGCAACGTCACTGCAGGAGCCTTGCATGCAACCACCCGTGATTTCCCGGCCGCTGGAGCCGGCCCTGTTCGCCCGCAGCCCGGGCCTGGAACGCCACCGCGTCGCCCCCGGCGGCCTCACGGTGGTGGCCCTGGAGCCGGGTGACCGGCTACAGGTGATCGACCTCGAAGGCGACCAGGCCGCCGAGCTGCTGGCCTTCGCCGGCAACCGCCCGGCGCTGTCCGCCCTCGGCCTCGAACCGAGCCCCGGCGCCGCCTTCATCGGCCACCTGCTGCACGACGGCAGCGCGGAGGCCGCCCATGTCGGCGCCGGCCTCGCCCGGAGCGGCATCGATAGCCGCCACCTGCCGGCCGCCGCGCAGCTCTGGCCCGCCGGCACCCCGGCCGGGTTCAGCCGCAGCTTCAGCGCCGCCGAGGCCCTGCTGGTGCTGGTAGCCGCCCCAGGTGGCGCCACACCGGTGGACAGCCAGCTGCGCGCCAGCGAATTGCGCCTGCTGATCCAGCGCGCCAACCCCCGCAGCAGCCTGGCCCCGCCGTTGCCGGCGCCCCTGGGCGAGCTGGTGGACGAATTCACCATCAGCCCCGGCACCGCGCGGGACTATGTGGTGAGCGCGGGCCAGACCATCCAGGTGATCGACGTGGCCGGGCGCCAGTGCTCGGACTTCGTCGCCTTCGACCGCCGGGGCCTGGATGCCGGCCGCGAGATCGACCTCGACCCCACCGTCACCCGCACCCTGAACGGCAACGCCTACCCCGGCCCCGGCCTGTTCAGCCGCTTCTACGACCGTGATATGCAGCCGATGCTGGAGGTGGTGCGCGACACCGTGGGCCGCCACGACACCTTCGCCCTGGCCTGCACCGCGCGCTACTACGAAGCCCAGGGCTACTTCGGCCACGCCAACTGCAGCGACAACATCAGCCGCGCCGTGGCGAAGCATGGCGTGCAGGGCCGCCCCGGCTGGCCGGCGATCAACTTCTTCTTCAACACCGGGGTGGACGCGCACCAGCACCTCACCCTCGACGAGCCCTGGTCGCGCCCCGGCGACTACGTGCTGCTGCGCGCCATGACCGACCTGGTCTGCGCCAGCAGTTCCTGCCCGGACGACATCGATCCGGCCAACGGCTGGCAGCCCACCGACATCCATATCCGCGTGTATTCCGACAAGGAGCGCTTCAGTATCGCCATGGCCAATCGCAAGACGCCCGACGCCGACCCGGTGCTGACCCGCGAAAGCGGCTTCCACCCCGGCACCTCCGCCCTCACCCGCCAGTTCGTCGACTACCGCGGCTTCTGGACGCCGACCCAGTTCGACGGCCACGGCACCATCGAGGAGTACCACGGCTGCCGCGAGAAGGTGGCGGTGATGGACCTCTCCGCCCTGCGCAAGTTCGAGGTGCTCGGCCCCGACGCCGAGGCCCTGCTGGACCACTGCCTGACCCGCGACGTGCGCAAGCTCGCCGTCGGCCAGGTGGTGTATTCGGCCCTGTGCTATGAGCACGGCGGCATGCTCGACGACGGCACCCTGCTGCGCCTTGGCGCCGACGCATTCCGCTGGATCGGCGGCGAGGACCATGCCGGTATCTGGCTGCGCGAGCAGGCCGAGAAGCTCGGCATGAAGGTGTGGATCAAGAGCGCCTCGGAGCAGATCCACAACATCGCCGTGCAGGGGCCGCTGGCCCGCGAACTGCTCAAGCAGATGATCTGGACCCCGGGCACCCAGCCCAAGCTGGAGGAGCTGGGCTGGTTCCGCTTCCTCAATGGCCGCCTGGACGACTACAACGGCGCGCCGCTGATGGTTTCGCGCACCGGCTACACCGGCGAGCTGGGCTTTGAAATCTGGTGCCACCCCGACGACGCCATGGCGGTGTGGAACCGCCTGTGGGAGCTGGGCCGGCCGCTGGGCCTGGTGCCGCTGGGGCTACATGCGCTCGACATGCTGCGCATCGAGGCCGGGCTGATCTTCGCCGGCTACGAATTCTGCGACCAGACCGACCCCTTCGAGGCCGGCATCGGCTTCTGCGTGCCGCTGAAGACCAAGCAGGCCGACTTCATCGGCAAGGACGCCCTGCTGCGCCGCAGCGCCCACCCGCAGCAGCGCCTGGTGGGCCTGGAGCTGGAAGGCAACGAGCCGGCCGCCCATGGCGATTGCGTGCGCGTCGGCCGCGCCCAGGTGGGCGTCATCACCAGCGCCACCCGCTCGCCGGTGCTGGGCAAGAACATCGCCCTGTGCCGCCTCGATATCGGCTACTGCGAGCCGGGCACGGAACTGGAGGTGGGCAAGCTGGACGGCCAGCAGAAGCGCATCCGCGCCAAGGTGGCCGCAGGCACCGTGGCCTATGACCCGGACAAGTCCCGCGTACGGGCCTGAGGGGAACTGGAAGAAGAATTGCTAGGGAAGCCTTCATCCCATAGCCAAGGAGAATCGGCCGATGTGGTTCAGCAATGCCGCCAGCAACCTGGCCAACGAGCTCAGCCAGTGGCTCGACCAGCTGTCCAGCGCACGGGACGGGACGCTCGCCCCGCCGCGCCTGCAACGCCAGCCCCAACTGCTCGGCAGCCTGGAACGGCTGCAACGGGACTGGGCCGAGCTGCAAGGCATCCGCCAGCATGCCGAGCGCCAGGCTCCGCCGCCGTGCAGCGCCGAGGAGTACGCGGCGTTGCAGCGACGCTTGGCCGAAGCCGAAGCACGCAACGCGCAATTGCATGCCGAGCTGGACGACGGCGAGCAGCGGCTCCAGGCGCTGGAAGCCGAGCGCGAACGCTGGGACGCAGACCGCCAGGTGCGGGAGCTGACCAAGCGCACCCTCACCGAGGGCTGCTGGGCGATGAACGTGGTCAACGGCGACCCCGACCACCCGCAGAACCTGATCCGCTGGTCCGAGCAGTTCCGCGAGCTGATCGGCTACAGCCACGCGGAATTCCCCGATGGCTGGGACAGCTACTTCGGCGTGGTCAACGCCGATGATTTGAAGGGCGTGATGAAGGCCTTCAACGCGTCGATGGTGGATGCCAGCGGCGACGGCTTCTACGCGGTGGAGTACCGCATGCGCCACAAGACCCGTGGCGAGGTGTGGTTCCGCGAGCGCGGCCGTTGCCTGCGCGACGCCCGTGGCCGGCTGCTCTACGTCACCGGCGCGGTGCGCGAGATCAGCGACGAGAAGACCGCCGCCAGCCTGCACGAGCGCGAGCAGGCCAGCATCCAGACCACCTACGGACAGATAGCCCAGGTGGCCGGGGTGATCCGTGGCATCGCCGAACAGACCAACCTGCTGGCCCTCAACGCGGCCATCGAGGCGGCCCGCGCCGGCGAGCAGGGACGGGGCTTCGCGGTGGTGGCCGACGAGGTGCGCAACCTGGCCCGGCGCACCCAGGAATCGGTGCAGCAGATCCAGGCGATGCTGCAGCAGCAACGCTGAGAAAACGCCCCGATTTCAGGCGCGCTACCAGGCGGATGAGTGCAAACGGGGCATTTCCCGGCGGTGCGCACGGCGCACCCTACGCCCCTGGTTGGCACAAACCGTAGGATGGGTTGAGCCTGCGATACCCATCGATACGGACCGCATGGGTATCGCTCCGCTCAACCCATCCTACGCCCCACCCCGTCGCGCGCACCGCGTGATAGCTCCGTGCCATGGACTGGCACAAGGTTTGCCTTTCCCACTACGCACTTTTCTTGCGTGGAAATAAAAACAACAAGCCCCAGGCGTGTGTTCGCTTCGATCTGCCCACCAACGCTATTCCAACGAATTCGCATCGAGGATTGAGTGATGGAAGAACAGAAGACACCGACCCTGGAGGAATTGCAGAGCCTGATCGAGATGACCAACACCCTGAATATGGAAATATTCTACTGGTGGTGCATCGCCCTGATGATCATGATCCACGCCGGCTTCCTCTCCTACGAGATAGGCGCCTCGCGACTGAAGAACGCCCTGGCCGCGGGAGTCAAGAACATCCTCGCCTTCGGCTTCATCGTGCCCACCTTCTTCCTCTTCGGCTGGGCCATCTACAACGCCTTCCCCGACGGCCTGGTGCCGCGCATGGACGCCCTGATGAACGCCATGCCCTGGAGCCAGGCCATGGGCCCGAACATCAAGGACAACGCCACCGGCATCTTCTGGGGCGCCTTCGCCCTGTTCGCCGCCACCACCGGCTCGATCCTCTCCGGCGCCATCATCGAGCGTGCGCGGATGAGTGCCTTCATCGTCATGACCATCCTCCTCGGCTCGGTGCTCTGGCTGTTCGGCGCCGCCTGGGGCTGGCACCCGGAAGGCTGGCTGACCGTGCAGTGGGGCTACCATGACGTCGGCGCCGCCGGCGTGGTGCACATGATCGCCGGCTTCTTCGCCCTGGCCGTGGTGATCAACCTCGGCGCGCGCATCGGCCGCTTCAACCCCGACGGCAGCGCCAACGCCATCGTCGGCCACAGCATGCCGATGAGCGTGGTGGGTCTGATGATGATCATCGTCGGCTTCTTCGGCTTCCTCGGCGGCTGCATCATCTACAGCTCCGGCGCCCAGTGGATCAACATCTACGGCGCGCCCACCACCCTCTCGGCCTTCGCCTTCAACACCCTGATGGGCTTCGCCGGCGGCCTGATCGGCGCCTACCTGACCACCCGCGAGCCCTACTGGATGATGTCCGGCGGCCTGGTGGGGATCATCTCCGTGGCCCCGGGCCTGGACCTCTACCACCCCGGCCTGGCCTACCTGATCGGCATGGGCGTGGCGGCCATGGCGCCGCTGGTGAACAACCTGCTGCTGAAGTTCCGCCTCGACGACGCCGTGGGCGCCTTCGCCGTGCACGGCTTCGGCGGCTTCGCCGGCCTGGTGGTCAGCGGGGTGTTCCTCGCGGGCTACCCGAACGTCAACGGCATGCCCGAGATCAGCTTCCTCGGCCAACTGGGCGGTGCCCTGGTGATGGCCTCCCTGGGCTTCATCCCCGGCTACCTGATCTCCTACGCGCTGAAGAAAGCCGGCGTGCTGCGCGTCCCGGCCCACGCGGAAGAACGCGGCCTCGACCTCACCGAAGTACCGGCCCAGGCCTACCCGGAATGGACCGCCATCTACGGCGAGACCGTGAAGCCCAACGGCAGCGTGGAAGCCACCCTGGTGGTGGACAGCAAGCCCGCCTCGGCCCAATGACTGCAGGAGTATCCCTATGAGCATCAGCACCTACGAAGGCGCCAGCGCCGTGTTCACCTTCGCCGACAACCCCACCGTGCTCGGCGTCATCACCGTGGTGGTGATCGCCGCCACCCTATACGCCCTGGTGGCCACCTTCATCCACGAGAAGCACAGCTACGACCTGCCGGACGAGAAGTTGCCGAAGTTGAAATAACCCGCCCTTCCCTCGTAGCCCGGATGCAATCCGGGCTACGGTCTATTTGGCCGGCACAGACAGATCCGTAGGATGGGTAGAGCCCGCGAAACCCATCACTCCGCAGCGATGGGTTTCGCTACGCTCTACCCATCCTACAAATGAGCTCGCTCCTACGCCCTTCTCACGCCACCTGCGCCTCGCTCACCAGCTTCAGCCCAACTATCCCGCCGATGATCATCACCAGGCACAGACCCTTCAGCACCCCCAGCTGCTCACCGAGGAACAGGGTGCCGTAGGCCACGGTGCCGAGGGTGCCGATGCCCACCCAGACGGCATAGGCCAGCCCGAGCGGCAGCACCCGCACCGACAGGCTCAGCAGGTAGATGCTGAGCAGCAGGAAGAACCCGCAGTAGAGGCTCGGCCAGAGCCGGGTGAAGCCTTCCGTGCGCGGGATGATCGACGCGTACAAGATCTCGCAGAACCCCGCCAGCAGCAGGAATCCCCATCCGTTCAACCATGCCATCGTTCACCTCTCCTTCTCTTCAATCCTGAACCGTGCGCAGCGCTTTTCCGTTACCAAAGAAAGCGCCGACGCAAGGCGTCGGCGCGGGGAACTGCGGATGGATCAAATGGCGTCTTCGCCCAGCTCGCCGGTGCGGATGCGCACCACGCTTTCCAGGTCCATGACGAACAATTTTCCGTCGCCGATCTTGCCGGTGTACGCCGCCTTGAGGATGGCGTCGGTGGCGGCCTGGCACAGGGTGTCGGCCACCACCACTTCCAGCTTGATCTTGGGCAGCAGCTCCACCACGTACTCGGCGCCCCGGTAGATTTCCGAATGGCCCTTCTGTCGGCCGTAGCCCTTGACCTCGGTGACGGTCACGCCGTTCACCCCGGCCTCGGTCAGCGCCTCGCGGACGTCGTCCAGGCGGAAGGGTTTGATCACTGCGGTGATGAGTTTCATGGCCGCGTCCTTCAGTTCGAGTACTTGTAGCCGACTTCGCCGTGGGCGGAGAGGTCCAGGCCATCCACCTCGGCTTCCTCGTCCACGCGCAGACCGCCGCACAGCGCCGCCGCCACCTTGAAGGCGATCAGGCTGGTGATGGCCGAGAAGAGGATGCTGAAGAGGATGGCGCCGCCGTTCACCAGCAACTGGTCGAACAGGGTGCGGCCCTCGGGGAAGCCCTGGCCGCCGATGGCGGTGAGGGCGAACACCGGGGTCAGCAGGCCGCCGAGGATGCCGGCCACGCCATGCACGCCGAACACGTCGAAGGCGTCGTCCAGGCCGATCATGGGTTTCAGCTTGTCCACCGACCACACGCACACCGGGCCGGCGATCAGGCCCAGCAGGATGGCGCCCATGGGGCCGACGTAGCCGCAGGCCGGGGTGATGGCGACCAGGCCGGCAATGGCGCCGGAGACCGCACCGAACAGGCTCGGCCGACCACGGTGTTGCCACTCGACGAGCATCCAGCCCAGGGCGCCGGCGCAGCTGGCGAGCATGGTGTTGACCATCACCAGCATGGCGAAGCCGCTGGCGGCCAGGGCGCAGCCACCGCAGAAGCCCAGCCAGCCCACCCACAGCAGCGAGCCGCCGGTGAGGGTCATGGTCATGTTGTGGGGCGCCAGGGTCGGGGTGCCGAAACCGCGACGGCGGCCCAGCAACCAGGCGCCCACCAGGGCGGCGATGCCGACGTTGAGGTGCACCACGTTGCCGCCGGCGAAGTCCTGCACACCGAGGTTGAAGACCCAACCGCCACCCCAGGCCATGTGCGCCATGGGGATGTAGTTGATGGTCAGCCACACCGTCATGAACACCAGCACGGCGGCGAACTTCATGCGCTCGGCGAAGGCGCCGACGATGATCGCCGGGGTGATGGCGGCGAACAGCAGCATGAACAGGAAGTACAGGTATTCGGGGATGGTGCCCACCACCGAGTCCTTGGTGATGCCGACCATGAACAGCTTGTCGAGGCCACCGATCACCGACTGCAGCGAACCGCCGTCGGTGAAGGTCAGGCTGTAGCCGTAGATGGCGAAGAGCACCGACATCAGCGAGGCGGTGCAGAACACCTGCATGAGGATCGACAGCACGTTCTTGGTCCGCGCCATGCCGCCGTAGAACAGCGCCAGGCCCGGCAGGGTCATCAGCAGCACCACCAGCGAGCAGAGCGCCACGAAGGCGGTGTCGCCACTGTTGATCGCGGGCACGGCTTCGTCCGCCGAAGCGGCGACGCTGCCCACCAGAAGGGAAAGGCCCAACATACCGCGGCCCACATGTGAAAACCGGATCATTGCCTGTTGCCTCCAACCGACGGGGATTCGGCAGGGCCGCTGTCGGCGTGCGGCCCGCCGTCTGTACGCCCCAGGAGGGAAAGGCCGGGCCTGCACCTTGAACTTCCTGTAGGGCAATTTAGTTTCCCTACAGGCATAGCAATTGGCCTGCCAAGGTCGCAGCACCTGCTTACATTTCTGCTAAGTCGTTGAATGGGATTGGGTTTGTCGGAGAGGACAGGAGTCAGGTGGGTTGCAGCGGCGGTGTCGGGCGCATTTTCTTGGTGCGAATTTGAATTTCCTGCCAATTAAGAATGCGCAGAACGCAGGGTGGATCACGCTCCACCGATCCACCATTGGCGCGCGCAATGGGCACCGCCGGTGGACGTGAAAAGCGACGTCCTCCCTTGCTCACGGACAGACCGTAGGATGGGTAGAGCCTGCGAAACCCATCGTGGCCGAGCGCCGCAGCATGGGTTTCGCTCCGCTCTCCCCATCCTACCGGGTGCCCGGTAGGCGTACCGCGCCAGCAGCCAACATGTGCCGCAAAGAAAAAGGCCGGCGATTTCTCGCCGGCCTTTTCTGCCGTGGATAACCCGCCGGATCAGTAACCCTGCCCCGGAATCCAGCTGGTGCCGGCCAGCGGCACGCGGGCCATGGCGGCGGCTTCCACGGTCAGGGCCACCAGGTCCTCGGGGTCGAGGTTGTGCAGGTGGGACTTGCCGCAGGCCCGTGCCATGGTCTGGGCTTCCAGCACCAGCACCCGCAGGTAGTTGGCCAGGCGGCGGCCGGCTTCCACCGGGTCGAGGCGCTTGGACAGCTCCGGGTCCTGGGTGGTGATGCCGGCCGGGTCGCGGCCGTTCTGCCAGTCGTCGTAGTAGCCGGCGGCGGAGCCGATCTTCTTCAGTTCGTCGTCCAGGCGCGGATGGTTGTCGCCCAGGGCCACCAGGGCGGCAGTGCCGATGGCCACCGCGTCGGCGCCCAGGGCCATGGCCTTGGCCACGTCGGCGCCATTGCGGATGCCGCCGGAGACGATCAGCTGCACCTTGCGGTGCATGCCCATCTCCTGCAGGGCCTGCACGGCTTGCGGGATGGCCGGGAGGATCGGGATGCCCACGTGCTCGATGAACACTTCCTGGGTGGCCGCGGTGCCGCCCTGCATGCCGTCGAGGACGATCACGTCGGCGCCGGCCTTCACCGCCAGCTTGACGTCGTAGTAGGGGCGGCTGGCGCCGATCTTCACGTAGATGGGTTTTTCCCAGTCGGTGATCTCGCGCAGCTCGGCGATCTTGATCGCCAGGTCGTCCGGGCCGGTCCAGTCGGGGTGACGGCAGGCGCTGCGCTGGTCGACGCCCACCGGCAGGGTGCGCATGCCGGCGACGCGCTCGGTGACCTTCATGCCCAGCAGCATGCCGCCGCCGCCCGGCTTGGCGCCCTGGCCGAGGACGATCTCGATGGCGTCGGCCTTGCGCAGATCGTCGGGGTTCATGCCGTAACGCGACGGCAGGTACTGGTACACCAGGTGCTGGGACTGGCCGCGCTCTTCCGGGGTCATGCCGCCGTCGCCGGTGGTGGTGCTGGTGCCGGCGATGCTGGCGCCACGGCCGAGGGCTTCCTTGGCGTTGGCCGACAGCGCGCCGAAGCTCATGCCGGCGATGGTCACGGGGATCTTCAGGTGGATCGGCTTCTTGGCGAAGCGGGTGCCGAGCACGACGTCGGTGCCGCACTTCTCGCGGTAGCCTTCCAGCGGGTAGCGGGAGACCGAGGCGCCGAGCAGCAGCAGGTCGTCGAAGTGCGGCAGCTTGCGCTTGGTGCCGCCGCCACGGATGTCATAGATGCCGGTCTCGGCGGCACGCTGGATTTCCTGGATGGTCAGGCGGTCGAAGGTGGCGGACTCGCGCAGCACCGGAGTGTGTTTTTCGCTCATTTGCAATTCCTCGTCGGGGCGGTGCTGGATCAGTAGGCGGATGCGTTATCGACCTTGAAGTTGTACAGGGTGCGCGCCGAGCCGTAGCGCTTGAAGCTGGCCGGGTCGGCGTCGAAGCCGGCGCGGTTGAGCAGCTCCTGGAGCTCTTCCAGGTGCTCGGCGCGCATCTCTTTCTCGATGCAGTCCGAACCCAGGGACTTCACCTCGCCGCGGACGTAGATGCGGGTCTCGTAGAGCGAGTCGCCGAGGGCGTCGCCGGCATCGCCGCAGACCACCAGGCGCCCGGCCTGGGCCATGAAGCAGCTCATGTGGCCGATGCTGCCGCCGACCACGATGTCGACGCCCTTCATGGAGATGCCGCAACGGGCACCGGCGTCGCCCTCGATCACCAGCAGCCCGCCATGGGCGGTGGCGCCGGCGGCCTGGGAGGCGCTGCCCTTCACCCGTACGGTGCCGGACATCATGTTCTCGGCCACGCCGACACCGACGTTGCCGTGCACGGTGACGCTGGCCTTCTGGTTCATGCCGGCGCAGTAGTAGCCGGCGTGGCCGTTGATATCGATGCTCACGGCCTGGTTCACGCCCACGGCCAGGTTGTGCTTGCCGGCCGGGTGGGTGACCACCCATTCGCGGTCCTGCACGTCGCCGTGCAGGGCCTGGTTCAGATCACGCACCGAGGCGCTGGAAAGGTCGATGGTCTTCATTAGGAAATCTCCAAAAAGTGTCGAGTCGAAGTCAGGCCGTCGCGAGCGCGCCGAGTGCAAGGAAGGCCCGGAGTGATCCGCGAGACAGTACGAGTAGTACGGCGAGCGGATCGCGAGGACCTGACGCGGCAATCGGTGCGCGCAGCAGGCATGGGTCGACTCATGCTCTTTCCCAGATGTACATGGTGGCTGGTTCGGGTTCCCAGACTTTTGCGTTTTCGATTCCCGGCAGGCTGGCCAGGGCCTGGTACTCCGAGGCCATGGCCACGTAGTCGTCGGTCTCGGCGAGGATGGCCGGCTTGCAGGCGATGGGGTCGCGGATCACCGCGAAACCGTTGCGGGTGCCGATGGCGAAGGTGAAGAAGCCGTCCAGGTCCTCCAGGGACTTGTCCAGGGCTTCCTTCAGGCTGTCGCCCTGCTGCAGGCGCCAGGTCAGGTAGCCGGCGGCCACCTCGGTGTCGTTCTCGGTTTCGAAGCTGATGCCCTGGCGCTTGAGTTCCTGGCGCAGGCGGAAGTGGTTGGACAGCGAGCCGTTGTGCACCAGGCAGAGGTCGGCGCCGGTGGAGAACGGGTGGCTGCCTTCCATGGTCACCGCGCTTTCGGTGGCCATGCGGGTGTGGCCGATGATGTGGCTGCCCTTCATCTTGCCGAGGCCGAAGCGCTCGGAGATTTCCTTCGGCAGGCCCATGCCCTTGAGGATCTCGATGCTCTGGCCGGCGCTCATGATGCGCACTTCAGGGGCCAGGTCGGCGAGGGCGGCGCGCGCGCGCTCTTCCTCGCAGTTGACCTTGAGCACAGCGGCGCTGGCGTTCTGGAACCAGTCCAGGGAGCAGCCAAGGCGGCCTTCCAGGGCACCCATCAGGTGCTTCCAGCCGTAGTCGGCCTCGATGGCCTGCAGGGTCAGCTTGACCCAGCCATCGGCCACTTCATCGCCGTAGATGGCGAAGCCGGCGCTGTCCGGACCGCGATCGGTCATGGCCTCGAGCATGGGTTCGAACAGTTTGCCGAGCTGGCCTTCCAGCTCGGGCTTTTTCAGGTAAAGACCTACGATTCCGCACATGGCGTGTCTCCTCGGGGCAGGTAAAGGGATCAGAAAAATTCGGTGTAGCGCTGGATCTCCCAGTCGGAGACGTGGCGGCTGTACTCCACCCACTCCATGCGCTTCTGCTTGATGAATTCGTCGACGATCTCGGGGCCGAGCACCTCGTGGAACAGCGGGTCGGCTTCCAGGGCGTCGCAGGCTTCCTTGAGCGACTGGGGCAGGGTCTTGATGCCGCGCGCGGCGATCTCTTCCAGGCTCAGGTTGTAGAGGTTCTCGTTGCACACGGTGTCCGGTTCCAGCTGGCGGTCGATGCCGTCGAGGCCGGCGGCGATGATCGCGGCGGTCACCAGGTAGGGGTTGCAGCCGGCGTCTGGCAGGCGGAATTCCAGGCGGCCGTAGGGCACGCGGACCATGGCCGAGCGGTTGTTGGCGCCGAAGGCGATGAAGGCCGGGGCCCAGGTCGCCCCCGAGAGGGAGCGGCCCACCACCAGGCGCTTGTAGGAGTTCACCGTGGGCGCGGCGAAGGCGCACAGGGCCGGGCCGTGGGCCAGCAGGCCGGCGGCGAAGTGGTAGGCCAGCTTCGACAGGCCCATGCCGCTGGGGTCGCTCGGGTCGTGGAAGAGGTTCTTGTTGCTGGCGCTGCCGATGGACAGGTGGAAGTGCATGCCGTTGCCGGCGCGCTTGGGATCGGGCTTGGGCATGAAGGAGCAGATCATGCCCATGTCGTTGGCGATCTCGCCGGCGGCCATGCGGAAGAAGGTGAAACGGTCCGCCGATTCCATGGCGTCGCTGTAGGTGTAGTTGATCTCGAACTGGCCGTTCGCGTCCTCGTGGTCGATCTGGTAGATGTCGAAGCCCACCGGCTGCAGGGCCTCGGTCAGGCGCTCGAGGAACTCGCGGGAGCGGGACAGGCCCTTGTAGTCGTAGCAGGGCTTGTCGAGGTTGTCGGAGGCATCCACCAGCTGCAGCTTGCCGTCGGCGCCACGGCGGAACAGGCTGAATTCCGGCTCCAGGCCGGTGTTCAGGGTCCAGCCCTTGTCGGTCAGGCGTTGGACCTGTTGTTGCAGGACATAGCGGGTGTCGTAGGCCCAGGGCTTGCCTTCCACATGGCCGATGCACACCACCCGGCCGTAGCCCGGCTGCCAGGGCACCGGGATCAGCGTGGAGAGGTCGCCACGGGCCATGAAGTCCGGGCCGTGGGGTTCCATGCCCATGCCGCAGATGGCGAAGCCGGCGAACCCGGCGCCCTCCTCCGCTACCGCCTTGAGGCCGGACACCGGCACGGATTTGGTTTTCGCGGCGCCATGGATATCGACGAACTGGGCCAGCACGTACTTGATGCCGTGCTGTTCGATGATGCGCTGCGTTTCGGTTGGCAACATGAGTCTTCACTCCTGGAATAGGGCAAGGCGGTCAATGGAAGGCAGGCAATGGGGAAGGCTGTGGCGCGCCAGCGTCGGGGTCCGGCGGGTCGGATCGGGCAGTTGGCGGCCTGGCTGTGACATCGAATTCCACTCAGGAAACTTAGTTTCCCATCAGGAATGCAAGCAGCTTGCCAATCTGGAAATCGCGGAGGGAGGGCACTCGGTTTTGCACCGAGCTACTGTTTATATGGGAAAATCGTTTTCACTGTGGGAAAGTTCCTGAGCCTGATCCAACCCGGATATTCCGGATTGCACTTTCCCAGTGCGAAAAAATAATTCTTGAACCGAAACCGTGCAGGACTCGCCGCCGATGACCACCGAAACCCCACCTCGCCTCCGCCTGGAGCAGTACCTGGGTATGCAGATCAAGCGCCAGCGCCAGGCGCAGGAGCTGAAGCTGGCGGACGTGGCGCGTATCGCCGGGATCAGCCAGGGCATGCTCAGCAAGATCGAGAACGCCCAGGTCTCCACCAGCCTGGACACCCTGAGCCGCCTCTGCGACGTGCTCGGCATGCCCATGTCCAAGCTGTTCAGCCAGTACGACCAGCCCGACGGAAACGCCATCCTGGTGAAGGCCGGCGACGGCATGGAAGTGGTCCGCCGCGGCACCGAGAAGGGCCACACCTACCACCTGCTCAACCACACGCGCGGGCCGAAGAAGAACTTCGAGGCCTACATGGTGAGCATGGATGACGCCAGCGAGGAGTTCCCCACCTTCGCCCACCCCGGCACCGAGTTCCTCCACCTGCTGGAGGGCGAGCTGGTGTACCGCCACGGCAACCAGCTCTACCACATGCAGGCCGGCGACAGCCTGACCTTCGACGGCGACATCCCCCACGGCCCGGAGAAGCTGCTGCAGGTGCCGATCCGCCTGTTGTCGGTGATGAACTACGGCAACGAGTAAAGTCCGCCCATTCCGATACCCATCGATCTCCACCGATGGGTATCGCTTCGCTCAACCCATCCTACGCACCCGGTCCGGTAAACCTCTGTAGGGGCGAATTCATTCGCCAAGCAGCCCGCAGGGCTGCCAGACGCCGCACGAAAAGTTTCCTGACAGGATAAAAATTTTCCCAACAGGCTAGACCTGCAGATTTACTTCGCCTATAAAAGCGCAACAGGAATTTTAATTTCCTGACAGTAAAAATATTTCAGGGACGAAATCCCGTTTCACCCATGCAATTTTCCCGCCTTGCGATGAGCTGCCGCCCCCCAATCGAGGACCCGACATGCAACACGCCACCAGCCATTACATCCTCAAGATCAGTTGCCCGGCGACGTCCGGCATCGTTGCGGCGGTGACCACCTACCTCGCGGAGAAGGGTTGCTACATCAGCGAGATGTCGCAGTTCGACGACGACACCAGCGGCCGCTTCTTCATGCGCGCGGTGTTCCGCTTCAACGACCAGTACGAGGGCGACATCGACGAAGTTGAGCAGGGCTTCGACGCGGTGGCCCGCCGCTTCGAGATGGAGTGGTCCCTGCACGGCACCACCCAGCCCATGCGCGTGCTGCTGATGGTGAGCAAGTACGACCACTGCCTGGCCGACCTGCTCTATCGCCACCACAAAGGCGAGATGGACATGCAGATCACCGCCATCGTCTCCAACCACCTGGACCTGCGGCCCATGGCCGAGCGCGAGGGCATCCGCTTCATCTATCTGCCGGTGACCCGCGACACCAAATCCCAGCAGGAATCGGCCCTGCTGCAGATCATCGACGAGACCGGCACCGAGCTGGTGGTGCTCGCCCGCTACATGCAGATCCTCTCCGATGACCTCTGCCGCCAGCTGTCCGGCCGCGCCATCAACATCCACCACTCGTTCCTGCCCGGCTTCAAGGGCGCCAAGCCCTATCACCAGGCCTATGAGCGCGGCGTGAAGCTGATCGGCGCTACTGCCCACTACGTAACCAGCGACCTCGACGAGGGCCCGATCATCGAGCAGGAAGTGCAGCGCGTGGACCACGCCTACCTGCCCGACGACCTGGTCGCCATCGGCCGCGATACCGAGACGGTGGCCCTGTCCAAGGCGGTGAAGTACCACCTGGAGCACCGGGTCTTCCTCAATGGCGACCGTACGGTGATCTTCCGGTGAACGCACAAGCCCCTATCAAGCTGATCGACGGCAAGGCCGCCGCCGCCCGCGTGCTGGCGGAGGTGAGCGCCGAGGTGCGGCAAATGAAAGCCGCAGGCCTCGCCCCGGGCCTGGCCGTGGTGCTGGTGGGCCAGGACCCGGCCAGCCAGGTCTATGTGCGCAACAAGGTGCTGCGCGCCGAGGAGTGCGGCATTCGCTCCCTGGAGCACAAGCTGCCGGCGGACACCGCCGAGGCCGAGCTGCTGCAACTTATCCACACGCTCAACGGCGATGACAGCGTCAACGGCATCCTCGTCCAGCTGCCGCTGCCGGGGCATATCGACGAGAGCCGCGTGCTCCAGGCCGTGAGTCCGCTGAAGGATGTGGACGGTTTCCATGCCGAAAACGTCGGCGGCCTCAGCCAGGGCCGCGAGGTGCTCACCCCCTGCACCCCCGCCGGTTGCCTGCGCCTGCTTGAGGACACCTGCGGCGACCTCGCCGGCAAGCACGCGGTGGTGATCGGCCGCTCGAATATCGTCGGCAAGCCCATGGCCGCCCTGCTGCTGAAGGCCCACTGCACGGTCACCGTGGTGCATTCAAAGAGCGCCAACCTGAAGGATCTGTGCCGCCAGGCCGACATCGTGGTCGCCGCCGTGGGCCGCCCGCGCCTGGTGGATGCCGAGTGGATCAAGCCCGGCGCCGTGGTCATCGATGTGGGCATCAACCGCATCGAAGAAGACGGCCGTTCGAAACTGGTGGGTGACGTGGACTTCGACTCCGCCCTCGCCCACGCCGCCGCCATCACCCCGGTGCCCGGCGGCGTCGGCCCCATGACCATCGCCTTCCTGATGAAGAACACCCTGGCCGCCGCGCGCCTGCAGCACCCGGCCCAGCCCAACCTTGCCAAGCTCCCGGAGGCGCCATGCCGTTCAATCTCCTGAAATATGGCCTCAGCTCCGAGTACCCGGTGGAGGTGGACCTGCCGCCGCCCACCGAGCTCAAGCCGTCCTACGACGTGGTCATCATCGGCGGCGGCGGCCACGGCCTGGCCATCGCCTACTACCTCTCGAAGTACCACGGCATCACCAATGTGGCGGTGCTGGAGAAGTCTTACCTCGGCGGCGGCAACACCGCGCGCAACACGGCGGTGATCCGCTCCAACTACCTCACCTCCGAAGGTGTGCGCTTCTACGCCGAGTCGGTGAAGATGTTCCAGAACCTCTCCAACGAATTCGACTTCAACATCATGTATTCCGAGCGCGGCCAGCTCACCCTGGCCCACACGGATGCCACGGTGCGCGCCTTCCGCCAGCGCGCCGAAGTGAACAAGCACTTCGGTGGCCGCACCGAGATGATCGACCGCCAGCAGATCCGCGAACTGGTGCCCAGCCTCAACCTGGACCCGGGCCACCTGCCGGTGCTCGCCGGCCTCTGGCACATCGACGGCGCCACCGCGCGCCACGACGCCGTGGCCTGGGGCTACGCCAAGCAGGCGGCCAAGCGCGGGGTGGAAATCCACCAGCTCACCGAAGTGCAGGACCTGGTGATCGAGAACGGCCGCATCACCGCCGTGAAGACCAATCGCGGCACGGTGAAATGCGGTTGCGCGGTGCAGGCCATCGCCGGCGCCAGCTCGCTGATGCTGGCCAAGGCGGGCATCCGCGCGCCGATCCACACCTACCCGTTGCAGGCCATGGTGACCCAGCCGTTCAAGCCCTTCCTCGACCCGCTGGTGAGTTCCTCGGCCCTGCACTGCTACGTGCAGCAGACCAGTCGTGGCGAGATCGTCTTCGGCGGCGGCTCCGACCCCTACCCGCTGTACAACACCCGCTCCACCCTGGACCTGAAGGAAAGCCTGCTGGCCCACGCCATCGAGATGTTCCCCTTCATGGCCAACGCCAAGCTGATGCGCCAGTGGGCGGGCATCACCGACATGACCCCGGACTACAGCCCGATCATGGGCCTGTCGCCGGTGCAGAACTATTACCTGGACGCCGGCTGGGGCACCTGGGGCTTCAAGTCCACGCCCATCTGCGGCAAGACCATGGCCGAGCTGGTGGCCAGCGGCGGCAAGGTGCCGGAGCTGATCAAGCCCTTCGCCCTCGACCGCTTCAGCACCTTCCAGCAGGTCAACGAGATGGGCGCCACGGCGGCGAGCCACTAAGGGGAACCACCATGAAGATCATGAACTGTCCGCTCAACGGCCCCCGCAACATCAGCGAATTCACCTACGGCGGCGAATTCAAGGTGATGCCCGACCCGGCCACCTGCAGCGACGCCGAGTGGGCCGACTACGTGTTCAACAGCGACAACGCCGCCGGCGTGGTGCGCGAGTGGTGGCTGCACAACGCCTCCAGCTACTGGTTCCTCGCCGAGCGCCACACGGTTACCGACCAGATCATTCGTACCTTCGATCCGAAGGAAGTGTTCAGCCAGCGGGTCGAGTTCGCCCCGCACGCCCAGGAGATCGCCGGATGAGCCGCCTCCCCGCCCCCATGGGGCTGCTGATCGACCGCGACCAGCCGCTCCGCTTCAGCTTCGAGGGTACCGACTACCAGGGCTTTGCCGGCGACAGCATCGCCAGCGCCCTGCTCGCCAACGGCCGCTGGCTGCTCTCGCGCTCCTTCAAGTACCACCGCCCGCGCGGCCCACTGACCATGGCCGGGCAGGACGCCAACACCCTGGTGCAGCTGCCCGACGAGCCCAACGTGCTGGCCGACGCCCAGGCGATCCGCGCCGGCATCCAGGTGACCGGGCAGAACTTCAACGGCTCGCTGGACAACGACCGCGACGCCTACCTGGGCAAGTTTTCCAAGTTCATGCCGGTGGGCTTCTACTACCGCTCCTTCTACAAGCCCAAGGGCATGTGGAAGGTATGGGAGCCGCTGATTCGCAAGAAGGCCGGCCTGGGCGTACTCGACCTCGGCTTCAAGCCGCAGTACTACGACAAGGCCTACCTGTTCGTCGATGTCGCCATCATCGGCGCCGGTCCCGCCGGCCTCTCCGCCGCCCTGACCGCCGCCAACGCCGGCGCCAAGGTGCTGCTGGTGGAACAACAGCCGGTGCTCGGCGGCTCGCTGACCTACGCCCGCTTCGATGTGGAAGGTCGCCGCGCCGAACTGCTGCGCCGCGAGCTGGTGGCCGCCGTGGAAGGCCACGCCAATATCCAGATACTGAAGGACGCCACCTGCAACGCCTGGTTCACCGACAACTACCTGCCGGTGATCCAGGGCCGGCGCATGTACAAGGTGCGCGCCCGGCAGTGCATCGTCAGCGCCGGCGCCTTCGACCAGCCGGTGGTGTTCCGCAACAACGACCTGCCCGGCATCATGCTGGCCAGCGCCGCCCAGCGGCTGATGAAGCTCTACGCGGTGAAGCCGGGCAAGCGCGCCGTCGTGCTCACCGGCAACGACGACGGCTACCTGGCCGCCCTCGACCTCGCCGAGCAAGGCGTTCAAGTCGCGGCCCTGGTGGACATGCGCCAGCAGCCGTCCGATGCCACCCTCAAAATCGCCGTGGAAAAGCAGGGCATCCCCTGCCACCTCGGCAGCACCGTCTATGAAGCCCTGCACGAGAAAGGCATGCGCCATGTCAGCGGGGTGGATATCCGCCGCATCACCGCCCAGGGCCAGGTCTCCGAGAGTGGCCTTCGGCTTGCCTGCGACCTGCTGTGCATGTCCGCCGGCTACATGCCGGTGTACCAGCTGCTGTGCCAGGCCGGAGGCAAGCTGGCCTACGACGAGCAGCGCGCCGAGTTCGCCATCAGCGGCCTGCCGCAGCACCTTGCCATTGCCGGCTCGGTGAACGGCCGGCACAACCTGGACAACGTGCTGCTGGACGGCGCCCGTGTCGCCGCCGGCGCCTGCGTGGCCCTCGGCCTGGACGCGGGCATCGGCGAGGCGGCCTTCGCCGGCGAGGCGCGGGTCAACTTCGACTGGCCGATCTTCCCCCACCCCAAGGGCAAGGATTTCGTCGACTTCGACGAGGACCTGCAAGTGCGCGACATCGTCAACGCCACCCGCATCGGCTACCGCGACGTGCAGTTGGTCAAGCGCTTCTCCACCGTCGGCATGGGCCCGTCCCAGGGCCGCCATTCGGCGCTGCCCACCGCCCGCCTGGTGGCCCAGGCCACCCGCCGCAGCATCAGCGAAACCGGCGTGACCACCGCGCGCCCGCCCTTCGAGGCGGAGAAGCTGGCCCATGTCGCCGGCCGCGCCTTCGACCCCTACCGGCAGACGCCCATGCACAGCCGCCATGTGGCCGCCGGAGCCAAGCTGATGCCCGCCGGCATCTGGCAGCGCCCGGCCTATTACGGCAAGCCCGAGGAACGCGAGCGCTGCATGCAGGAAGAAGCCCGCCATGTGCGCGAGAAGGTCGGCCTGATCGACGTCTCCACCCTGGGCGGCCTCGACGTGCGTGGCCCGGATGCCGCCGAACTGCTGGAGCGCATCTACACCTTGCCCTTCAAGAAGCAGCCGGTGGCACGCACCCGCTACGCGCTGATGACCAACGAACAGGGCGTGGTGATCGACGACGGCGTCTGCGCGCGCCTGGCCGACAACCACTTCTACGTCACCGCCACCACCAGCGGCGTCGACCGCATCTACCAGCAGATGCTCAAGTGGAACGCCCAGTGGCGCCTGAACGTGGACATCACCAACGTCACCGCCGCCCTGGCCGCCGTGAACCTGGCCGGGCCGCTGTCGCGCCAGGTGCTGGAAAAGCTCTGCGACGACGTCGACCTGTCCGCCGAGGGCTTCCCCTACCTCGCTGTGCGCACCGGCACGGTGGCCGGTATCCCGGCGCGGCTGATGCGGGTGGGCTTCGTCGGTGAGCTGGGCTACGAGATCCACGTTCCGGCGCGCCATGGCGGCAAGCTGTGGGACGCGCTGATGGCCGCCGGCACCGAGTTCGGCATCCGCCCGTTCGGCGTCGAGACCCAGCGCCTGCTGCGCCTGGAGAAGGGCCACGTGATCATCAGCCAGGACACCGACGGCATGACCCATCCGGGTGAGATCGACATGGAATGGGCCATCGGCCGCAAGAAGGCCTTCTTCGTCGGCAAGCGCTCGATCGAGATCCTCGAAGCGCAGCCGCTCAAGCGCAAGCTGGTGGGCTTCACCCTGCCCAAGGGCAGCCCGCAACCGCTGGAAGGCCACCTGGTACTGAAGGGGCCGGACATCAGCGGCAACGTCACCTCCTGCGAGTACTCGACCACTCTCGGCCAGATAATCGGCCTGGCCTATGCCGGCGCCGACCAGGCCGAACCCGGCATGGTCATCCCCATCCGCGTCGAGGGCGGCCAGGTGGTGCAGGCCACGGTGGTGCAACTGCCCTTCTTCGATCCCGACAACCAGCGCCAGGAGCTCTGAGCCATGACCAGCCTGAACCCCATCGAGCGCTGCGCGCTCATCGACCTCACCGACCTGCCACGGGTGGGCTTCCGTGGCATCGACGCCGCCGCCTTCCTCAGCGGGCGCGGCTACCAGCTGCCGGAGGCGCCCAACCGGGCGCTGGCCCAGGCCGACGGCGGCCTGGTGGCGCGCCTGTCGCAGACCGAGTACCTGTTGCTGGGCAGCCTGGCCGACCGAGGCGAACGTATCGCCGCCGAGGAAGCCGGCTGGCAGCTGGGCGAACTGGGCAACTACCTGCTGCCGCGCCAGGACAGCCATGCCTGGCTGCAGCTCTCTGGGCGCCATGTGGCCGAGGTGATGGCCAAGGTCTGCGGGGTGGACCTGCGGCCCGAGGCCTTCCCGGTGGGCGCGGTGGCGCAGACCTCGGCGGCGCGGATCAACGTCATCGTGATCAACGCCGGCAGCGGCGAGCGGCCGTTCTTCCACATCCTCTGCGACCGGCCGTCCCTGGAGTACTTCCAGGCGGCCATGCTGGATGCCATGGAGGAGTTCGGTGGCCAGCCGGTGTCGTTGGAAGCGTTGCTCTAGTAGGTTGGTGCAGAGCGCAGCGAAGCCCAACATGGCGCGCGCAGCGGGCCCCCGATCGTTGGGCTTCGTACCTCTGCCCAACCTACAGGAGTCCACCTGATCGAAGGAGTCTCCATGACCGCCATCGAAACCCCTGATCGCGAAACGGACTACCGGGTGCCGGCCCTGCAGCGCGGCCTGACCATCCTCGGCATGTTCAACGCCCGCGAGCGGGTGCTGGGCATGCAGGACATGGCCGAGCGCCTGGGGGTCAGCACCTCGGCGCTGTACCGCATCGTGCAGACCCTGGTGGACATGGGCTACCTGCAGAAGGCCGGGCGCAACGCCTTCGAGCTGGGCCCCCAGGTGATCGCCGACGGCTTCGCCTACCTGGCCAGCCGCGACATAGTCGAAGTGGCCATGCCCGAGCTCAACGCCCTGCGCGACCGCACCTCGCTGTCCTGCCACCTGAGCATCCGCGAGCACACCGACAGCCTCTATGTGTACCGCGCCTTCGCGCCCCAGCGACTGACGGTAAACATCCCCATCGGCACCCGCCTGCCCTGCCACGCCACGGCCCTGGGGCGGGTGCTGCTGACCGCCCTGGGCGAGGCGGAGCTGGGCCAGCTCTACCAACACCTGCGCCTGGACGACTACCCGCCACCGGCGCCGCGCACCCTGCCGGAACTGCAGGCGCTGATCGCCCAGGACCGCGAACGCGGCTGGGTGCTGCACCGCTCCGACTACTCCACCGCCATCGCCACCGGCATCCGCGACCACGCGGGCCAGGTGGTCGCGGCCATCAACCTCTCCGGCGCCGACGCCGTCATGGACGGCCCCGACGCCCAGGGCCGCTTCCTCCAGGCGCTGTTCCAGAGCGCTGCGGCGATCTCGGCGCAGTTGGGGTACGTTCCCCGGGCCTGAGCCCCTTCCTTCCTTGTGGGGGCGAATTCATTCGCCATGGGCTGCGCAGCGGCCCCGAGACCTTGCCGGCCGAACCTGCGGTCCGGTTGGCGAATGAATTCGCCCCTACAACTATCCTGCCCATCCGCGGCGCACGCTTCTTTGTGGGGGCGAATTCATTCGCCATGGGCTGCGCAGCGGCCCCGGGACCTTGCCGGCCGAACCTGCGGTCCGGTTGGCGAATGAATTCGCCCCTACAACAATCCTTCCCGCACCGAAGGCGCCCCCAGGATATCCCCCACCACATGGAAGTCCGTATTACGGTATTCCATATTTTCCCGTATCCTTCCGCGCCCTTCCTGGGCTGCATGACCTTCCGTCGCCCGGCCCTGTCCTCCCCTGGGCCCTGGCTCTTGCATATTCAATATTATGGTATACCATCAGACAGCAAGAGATTTCCCAAACCAGGAGAGCCCAATGAGCTTCGAAATCCGCAAGATCGTCAGCTACGTGGAAGAGACCTTCATCGAAGGCGGCAAGGCCACCGACAAACCGGTGACCATGGTCGGCCTGGCCGTGGTGATCAAGAACCCCTGGCTCGGCCGTGGCTTCGTCGAGGACCTCAAGCCCGAGATCAAGGCCAACTGCTCCGACCTCGGCGCCATGATGGTCGAGCGCCTGACCGCCGCCATCGGCGGTGCCAACAAGATCGAGGCCTACGGCAAGGCCGCCGTGGTCGGCGCCGACGGTGAGATCGAACACGCCTCCGCGGTTATCCACACCCTGCGCTTCGGCAACCACTACCGCCAGGCGGTGAACGCCAAGAGCTACCTGAGCTTCACCAACAAGCGCGGTGGCCCCGGCACCTCGATCCAGATCCCGATGATGCACAAGGACGACGAGGGCCTGCGCTCCCACTACATCACCCTGGAAATGCAGATCGAGGACGCACCGCGCGCCGACGAGATCATCGTCGTGCTGGGCGCCGCCAACGGTGGCCGCCTGCACCCGCGCATCGGCAACCGCTACATCGACCTGGAAGAACTGGCCGCCGAGCAGGCCCAGTGATCCCAAGCCCCGTGCAGGAGCGATCCATGATTCGGCTCACCGCTGAACGCACACCGGCCGGCACCAGCTACCTGGCGACCGGCCAAGGCCACCCCGTGGTGCTCATCCACGGGGTCGGCCTGAACAAGGAAATGTGGGGCGGCCAGATCGTCGGCCTGGCCCCGCACTTCCAGGTCATCGCCTACGACATGCTCGGCCATGGCGCCAGCCCGCGCCCGGAACCGGGCACGGGCCTGGAGGGCTACGCCGAGCAGCTGCGCGAGTTGCTGGAACACCTGCAGCTCGAACGCGCCACGGTCATCGGCTTCTCCATGGGCGGCCTGGTGGCGCGGGCCTTCGCCCTGCACCACCCGCAGCGACTGGAGGGCCTGGTGATCCTCAACAGCGTGTTCAACCGCAGTGCCGAACAGCGTGCCGGGGTGATCGAACGCACCCGCCAGGCCGCCGAACACGGCCCCGACGCCAACGCCGAGGCGGCGCTGTCGCGCTGGTTCAGCCACGAATACCAGGCGGCCAACCCCGCGCAGATCGCGGCCATCCGCCAGACCCTTGCCAGCAATGATCCGCAGGGGTATCTGACTACCTATGAGCTGTTCGCCACCCAGGACATGTACCGGGTCGAGGACCTGCCCGGCATCACCGTGCCGACCCTGGTCGCCACCGGCGAACTGGACCCGGGCTCGACACCGGAGATGGCCCGGCAACTGGCCGAGCGCATTCCCGGCGCCCAGGTGGCGGTGCTCGACGAGCAGCGCCACATGATGCCGGTGGAGTCGCCGCGTCTGGTCAACCAGATGCTGCTGGACTTCCTCCTGCAGGCGCAGAACTTCCAGAATCACGCAAAGGGGATCGTCGCATGACGCTCGCACGCTTCCAGATGTGCATCGACGGCCAATGGGTCGATGCGCTGTCCGGCAAGACCTTCCAAAGCCTCAACCCGGCCCTGGCCGCGCCCTGGGCGGAACTGCCCGATGCCGACGAAGCGGATGTCGAGCGTGCCGTGCAGGCGGCCCACCAGGCCTTCGGCAACCCGGCCTGGCGCGGACTCTCCGCCACCGCGCGGGGCAAGCTGCTGCGTCGCCTGGGCGACCTGATCGCCGAGAACAAGGAACACCTCGCCCAGCTGGAAAGCCGCGACAACGGCAAGCTGATCCGCGAGACCCGTGGCCAGGTCGGCTACCTGCCGGAGTTCTTCCACTACACCGCGGGCCTGGCGGACAAGCTCGAAGGCGGCACCCTGCCCATCGACAAGCCGGACATGTTCGCCTACACCGTCCACGAACCCCTGGGCGTGGTGGCCGGGATCATTCCCTGGAACAGCCCGCTGTACCTCACCGCTATCAAGCTGGCCCCGGCGCTCGCCGCCGGCAACACCATCGTGCTGAAACCCTCCGAGCACGCCTCGGCGACCATCCTCGAACTGGCCCGCCTGGCCCTGCAAGCCGGCTTCCCGGCCGGCGTGGTCAACGTGGTCACCGGCTTCGGCCCGAGCACCGGCGCGGCGCTGACCCGCCATCCGCTGGTGCGCAAGATCGCCTTCACCGGCGGCGCCGCCACCGCCCGCCACGTGGTTCGCAGCAGCGCGGAGAACTTCGCCAAGCTGTCCCTGGAACTGGGCGGCAAGTCGCCCAACATCATCTTCGCCGACGCCGACCTCGACAGCGCCATCAACGGCGCCGTTGCCGGCATCTACGCCGCCTCCGGGCAGAGCTGCGTGGCCGGTTCGCGCCTGCTGGTGCAGGAAGACATCTACGACGAATTCGTCGAGCGCCTGGTGGCCCGCGCCCAGCGCATCCGCATCGGCAACCCCCAGGACGACGGCAGCGAGATGGGCCCCATGGCCACCGCGCAGCAGCTTGCCGTGGTGGAGGGCCTGGTGGCCGACGCCATCGCCGAAGGCGCGCGCCTGCGCATGGGCGGCAAGCGCCCGGCCATCGACGAGCAAGGCTGGTACTACGAACCGACCCTGTTCGAGTGCGACCGCAACTCGATGAAGATCATGCAGGAAGAGGTCTTCGGCCCGGTGGCCTCGGTGATCCGCTTCAAGGACGAGGCCGAAGCGCTGGCCATGGCCAACGACTCCCAGTTCGGCCTCGCCGCCGGCATCTGGACCCGCGACCTCGGTCGCGCCCACCGCATGGCCCGCGACATCCGCTCCGGGATCATCTGGGTCAACACCTACCGCGCCGTGTCGGCCATGGCCCCCATCGGCGGTTTCCACAACAGCGGCTACGGCCGCGAGAGCGGCATCGATTCGGTGCTGGCCTACACCGAGCTGAAAACGGTGTGGATCAACCTCTCGCAGGCGCCCATGCCCGACCCCTTCGTGATGCGCTGAGAGGCACCGCCATGATCGAACCCGGCATCTACAAAGAAGTGATGGGCTCCTTCCCCTCCGGCGTCACGGTGGTCACCACCCTGGACGAGGCAGGCGACATAGTCGGCATCACCGCCAGCGCCTTCAGCGCCTTGTCCATCGACCCGGCCCTGGTGCTGTTCTGCCCCAACTACGCCTCGGACACCTACCCGATCCTGCGAGACAGCAAGCGCTTCGCCATCCACCTGCTGTGTTCCGACCAGCAGGCCGAGGCCTACGCCTTCGCGAAGAAGGGCAAGGACAAGGCCAACGGCATCGACTGGCACCTTAGCGAGCTGGGCAACCCGCTGCTGTCCAAGGCCACGGCCATCATCGAGTGCGAGCTGTGGCGCGAGTACGACGGCGGCGACCACGCCATCATCGTCGGCGCGGTGAAGAACCTGATCCTGCCCCGGGAGCCGGTCACGCCCATGGTCTACCACAAGGGCAAGCTCGGTCCCCTGCCGGAGATCGCCTGAGTCACCTTCGGGGCCGCTCGCCACCTCTCTCGGCAGCGGCCCTTTTTTATCCACAGAGGAACCGGAGCCGCGCATGAGCAACGACAAGTACGCCAAGGGCCTGGAGATCCGCACGAAGGTGCTGGGCGAGGCCTACGTGAACAAGTCGATCCAGAACGCCGACGACTTCACCCGCCCGCTGCAGGAGCTGGTCACCGAGTACTGCTGGGGCCACGTCTGGGGCCGGGACGGCTTATCGCTGAAAGAACGCAGCATGATAAACTTGGCCATGATTTCGGCGCTCAACCGCCCCCACGAGCTGAAGCTGCATGTTCGCGGTGCCCTGCGCAACGGCCTGTCCCGCGAGCAGATCCGCGAGATCCTCCTGCAAGTCGGCATCTACTGCGGTGTGCCGGCGGCAGTGGACAGCTTCCGCATCGCCCGCGAGGCTTTCGCCGAAGCCGACGCGGAAGCACAGGGTTGACCGCCGGCGCCACCCGATGATGGAGCACCCTCTGGTGCTCCTTCGTTTTTCCTACGGACAGCCATAACCAGAGCGGACCACATGAAACGCTTGCCCCTCGACGACAGCTTCAAGGTCAACCGCAATCCCGTCACCCTGCGCGAGATCGTCCTCGACAAGCTGCGGGGCGCCATCCTGAACTTCCAGCTGCTGCCCGGCGACCGCCTGGTGGAGCGCGACCTCTGCGACCGCCTCGGCGTCAGCCGCACCTCGGTGCGCGAGGCCCTGCGCCACCTGGAGTCAGAAGGCCTGGTGGAATTCGCCGACGCCAAGGGGCCGCGCGTGGCCATCATCACCCTGGAAGACGCCTGCGATATCTACGAGCTGCGCTGCGTGCTCGAAGGCCTGATCGTCCAGCTCTTCACCCTCAACGCCAAGGCCAAGGACATCCGCGCCCTGGAGAAGGCCCTGGCGGAGAACCGCGAGGCCCTGGAGGAAGGCGAGCTGCAACAGGTGCTGGAATCGGTGCAGGGCTTCTACGACGTGCTGCTGGAAGGCTCCGGCAACCACATCGCCGCCACCCAGCTGCGCCAGCTGCAGGCACGCATCAGCTACCTGCGCGCCACCTCGGTATCCCAGGAGAACCGTCGCGGCGCCAGCAACCAGGAAATGGAACGCATAGTCGAGGCCATCAAGAGCGGCGACCCGCTGGCCGCCCACCAGGCCTCGGTGGACCATGTCCGCGCCGCCGCCAAGGTGGCGCTGGACTACCTCAAGTCCAAGCAGGACGAACCAGGCAAGGTGCGCGACATCGCCAGCCCGATCGCCCTCAAAGAGCCGCGCATCGGGCGCTGACGCCATGCCCGCCCCGCGATTCTGCTCACAGTGCGGCTCAGGCGACCTGAGCCGCCGGCAACCCGACGGGGACACCCATTCGCGCCTGGTCTGCGCCGGTTGCGGGCATATCCACTACGAGAACCCCAAGGTCATCGCCGGCTGCATCATCGAGCAGGACGGCAAGTACCTCCTCTGCCAGCGCGCCATCCCCCCGCGCCCCGGCACCTGGACCCTGCCCGCCGGCTTCATGGAGAACGGCGAGACCACCGAGGAAGCGGCCCTGCGCGAAGTCTGGGAAGAGAGCGGCGTGCGCGCCGAGATCGTCTCGCCCTACTCCATCTTCAGCGTGCCGAAGATCAGCGAGGTCTACATCATCTTCCGCGCCATCGCCCTGGAAGTGACCGGCCAGCACGGCCCGGAGACCCTGGACTACCGCTTCTTCGCCGCGGAAGAGATTCCCTGGGACGCCATCTACTACCCGGCCATCCGGCAGATCCTCGAGCGCTACATCGAGGAACGCCAGGCGGGGGTCTATGGCATCTACATGGGCAACGACGATACCGGGAAGATCCATTTCATCCGGTAATACCCAGGCCTTTGTAGGTTGGCGCAGAGCGAAGCGAAGCCCAACGAGCAGACCTCGGCTCCGCGTGTTGGGCCTCGCAGGCTCGGACCAACCTACGGCTCGACCCCCTCCACGATGATCACCTCCGCCCGCGCCACCCCCTGGCGATATCCACAGGCCTCCTGGTAGTCCGCCGAGCGGTAGCAGGCCTGGGCCTGGTCGTAGGAATCGAACTCGATCACCACGCTGCGCTGGGGCGTCGCGCGGCCCTCCATGGCTTCCGAACGGCCGCCTCGGGCCAGCAACTTGCCGCCATACTTGGCGAACGCGGCCGGGGCGCGACGGGTGTACTCGGCATAGCGTTCCGGGTCGGTGACATCCACGTGGGCGATCCAGTAAGCCTTCATGCTGACCTCTGCTGTTTCGGTGAAAATTGGTATTATGGTATACCAGATTACTTCCCCTTTGATCCAGCCAGGTAACACGCCATGCCATTCGACCGCATCGAAGAAATCATCGAAGACTTCCGCCAGGGCAAGATGGTCCTGCTGGTGGACGACGAGGACCGCGAGAACGAGGGCGACCTGCTGTTGGCGGCGCAAGCCTGCACCCCTGAAGCAATCAACTTCATGGCCCGCGAGGCTCGGGGCCTGATCTGCCTGACCCTCACCGACGAGCACTGCCAGCGCCTCGGCCTGGAGCAGATGGTGCCGGCCAACGGCAGCGCCTTCGCCACCGCCTTCACCGTCTCCATCGAGGCCGCGAGCGGCGTCACCACCGGCATCTCCGCCGCCGACCGCGCCCACACCGTGCTCACTGCCGTGGCGCCCGATGCCTGCGCCGACGACCTGGTGCAACCCGGCCACATCTTCCCACTGCGGGCCAAGGAAGGCGGCGTGCTGACCCGCGCCGGGCACACCGAGGCGGGCTGCGACCTGGCGCGCCTGGCCGGCTTCAGCCCGGCGGCGGTGATAGTCGAGGTGATGAACGACGACGGCACCATGGCCCGCCGCCCGGACCTGGAAGCCTTCGCCAAGAAGCACGGGATCCGCATCGGCACCATCGCCGACCTGATCCACTACCGCCTCAGCACCGAGCACACAGTGGCGCGCATCGGCGAGCGCGAACTGCCCACGGTGCACGGCACCTTCCGCCTGGTGACCTATGAAGACCGCATCGAAGGCGGCGTGCACATGGCCATGGTGATGGGCGAGATCCAGCGCGACCAGCCGACCCTGGTGCGGGTCCACGTGATCGACCCGCTGCGCGACCTGGTGGGCGCCGAATACACCGGGCCGAAGAACTGGACCCTCTGGGCCGCCCTGCAGAAGGTGGCCGAGGCCGGCCACGGCGTGGTGGTGGTGCTGGCCAACAACGAGTCCTCCCAGGCCCTGCTGGAGCGGGTGCCGCAGCTGACCCAGGCGCGCCGCCAGTTCAGCCGCTCGCAGTCGCGCATCTACTCCGAGGTGGGCACCGGCGCGCAGATCCTCCAGGACCTCGGCGTAGGCAAGCTGCGCCACCTGGGCGCGCCGCTGAAGTACGCCGGCCTGACCGGCTACGACCTGGAAGTGGTGGAGACCCTGCCGTTCGAGGGTTGAGCCCTGCGAGGGCGTGAATGCCCTTTCGTAGGATGGGTAGAGCGAAGCGAAACCCATCGCAGGATGCAGCCCGGATGCAATCCGGGAATCGTCCGCACCGAATGATGGGTTTCGCAGCGACGTAGGATGGGTTGAGCCTGCGATACCCATCAGTTCGCGCCGCATGGGTATCGCTCCGCTCAACCCATCCTACGGAGCTACCCATCCTACGGCTTCCGGCCGGGCAGGCCTGCGGCCTGCTTCGCGAATGAATTCGCTCCTACCTCCCGCCCCCTACACCTTCCCCCATCCGCAACCGCTGGCGATGACCGGCAAGGCGAAAGGCTTGCACAAAGTTTGGAATACCATAATATGACATTCCGTAGGCCGTAGATTTTCAGCGAGTGCGCCCGCCAGGGACCAGCATGTAACAAGAGCACTCGGCACGGCCGCCCTTGAAGGCCCCATTGGGGTCCCCTGCTCCTGATAAGCGGGTAGAAAGCGAAGCCCGCTTGCGTACAAACACAACAATGAGGGCAAGCAAGATGGTGTTGAAAAAACGTGCAAGCGCGGTACTCGCCGCAGTCATCCTGGCCGCGACCGGCACCGCCGCCTTCGCCACCGAGAACCTCAGCTTCGTCAGCTGGGGCGGCACTACCCAGGATGCGCAGAAGCAGGCCTGGGCCGAGCCCTTCAGCGAGGCTAGCGGCATTCGCGTGGTGCAGGACGGCCCGACCGACTACGGCAAGCTGAAGGCCATGGTCGAGAGCGGCAACGTGCAGTGGGACGTGGTGGACGTCGAGGCCGACTTCGCCCTGCGTGCCGCCGCCGAGGGCCTGCTGGAGCCGCTGGACTTCAACGTGATCCAGCGCGACAAGATCGACCCGCGTTTCGTCTCCGACCACGGTGTCGGCTCCTTCTACTTCTCCTTCGTGCTCGGCTACAACCAGGGCAAGCTCGGCGGCAACGCCCCGCAGGACTGGACCGCCCTGTTCGACACCACCAAATACCCCGGCAAGCGCGCCCTCTACAAATGGCCGAGCCCCGGCGTGCTGGAACTGGCCCTGCTGGCTGACGGCGTGCCCGCCGACAAGCTCTATCCGCTGGACCTGGACCGCGCCTTCAAGAAGCTCGACACCATCAAGCAGGACATCGTCTGGTGGGGCGGCGGCGCCCAGTCCCAGCAACTGCTGGCCTCCGGCGAAGCCAGCCTCGGCCAGTTCTGGAACGGCCGCGTCTACGCCCTGCAGCAGGACGGCGCGCCGGTTGGCGTGACCTGGAAGCAGAACCTGGTCATGGCCGATTTCCTGGTGATCCCCAAGGGCGCCAAGAACAAGGACGCGGCCATGAAGTTCCTGGCCAACGCCAGCAGCGCCAAGGGCCAGGCCGAGTTCGCCAACCTAACCGCCTACGCCCCGGTGAACGTCGACAGCGTGAGCCAGCTCAAGGGCGACCTCGCCCCCAACCTGCCCACTGCCTACGCTAAGGATCAGATCACCCTCGACTATGCGTACTGGGCCAAGAACGGCCAGGCTATCGCCGCGCGGTGGAACGAATGGCTGGTCAAGTGAAGATGGCGGCCATTCCGCCCGGCTCGCCGGCCAACGCCGGCGGAGGCGCAGCCCGCGCCTCCGCCGGCAGCGACTCGAAGGCTGCGCCGATGAAGCGAGACAACCAGACCGCGCTGCGCTGGCGCGGTGCCCGTAACCTGATCCCGGCCCTGCTGTTCCTCAGCCTGTTCTTCCTTGCACCGCTGATCGGCCTGCTCCTGCGCGGGGTGCTCGAACCCACGCCGGGGCTGGGCAACTACGAACAGCTGTTCGCCAACTCGGCCTACGCCCGCGTGCTGTTCAACACCTTCGCCGTCGGCGGCCTGGTGACCCTGATCAGCCTGCTGCTCGGCTTCCCCCTGGCCTGGGTGATCACCCTGGTGCCCCGTGGCTGGGGGCGCTGGCTGCTGAGCATCGTGCTGCTGTCGATGTGGACCAGCCTGCTGGCGCGCACCTACTCCTGGCTGGTGCTGCTGCAGGCCACCGGCGTCATCAACAAGACGCTGATGGCGTTGGGCATCATCGATCAGCCGCTGGAGATGGTGCACAACCTCACCGGCGTGGTGATCGGCATGAGCTACATCATGATCCCGTTCATCGTGCTGCCCCTGCAGGCCACCATGGCGGCGATCGACCCGATGGTGCTGCAGGCCGGCTCGATCTGCGGCGCCAGCCCCTGGACCAACTTCTTCCGGGTGTTCCTGCCGCTGTGCCGGCCGGGCCTGTTCTCCGGTGGCCTGATGGTCTTCGTCATGTCCCTGGGTTACTACGTCACCCCCGCCCTGCTGGGTGGCGCACAGAACATGATGCTGCCGGAATTCATCGTCCAGCAGGTGCAGTCCTTCCTCAACTGGGGACTGGCCAGCGCCGCCGCGGCGTTGCTGATCGCCATCACCCTGGCGCTGTTCTACGTCTACCTGAAGCTGCAGCCGGAATCCCCGGTGGCTTCGAGTACTGCGAGGTAAGCCATGCTGCTGTCACCCAACGCCATGGGCCTGCGCCTGCGCATCGGCCTCTACCTCACCACCGGGGCGATAGCGGCCTTCCTGCTGCTGCCGATCCTGTTCATCGTGCTGCTGTCGTTCGGCTCCTCCCAGTGGCTGGTGTTCCCGCCGCCGGGCTGGACGCTGAAGTGGTACGGCCAGTTCTTCTCCAATGCCGACTGGATGGACGCGGCGCTCGCCAGCCTCAAGGTCGCCGTGCTGACCACCGTCTGCGCCGTGGCCCTGGGCCTGCCCACCGCGTTTGCCCTGGTGCGCGGCAAGTTCCCCGGCCGGGAGTTCTTCTACGCCCTGTTCACCCTGCCGATGATCGTGCCCCTGGTGATCATCGCCGTGGCCGTGTACGCCCTGTTCCTCAAGCTCGGCTACACCGGGACGCTGTTCTCCTTCGTGGTCAGCCACGTAATAGTCGCCCTGCCCTTCACCATCATCTCGATCATCAACTCGCTGAAGCTGTTCGATCAGTCCATCGAGGATGCCGCGGTGATCTGCGGTGCCTCGCGGCTGCAGGCGGTGATGAAGGTGACCTTCCCGGCGATCCGCCCCGGCATGATGGCCGGCGCCCTGTTCGCCTTCCTGGTCTCCTGGGATGAAGTGGTGCTGAGCGTGATGATGGCCAGCCCGACCCTGCAGACCCTGCCCGTGAAAATGTGGACCACCCTGCGCCAGGACCTGACCCCGGTGATCGCCGTCGCCTCGACGCTGCTGATCGGCCTGTCCGTCCTGGTGATGCTGATAGCCGCCGTGCTGCGCCGGCGCAACCCTGCAAGCGCCTGAGCGCCGAGGTAAAGACAATGAGTGCCGTGATCCAAGACACCCGCGAAAACAAGACCCTGGTCAGCCTGCGCAACCTGAACAAGCACTACGGCGACTTCACCGCTGTGGATAACATTTCCCTGGATATCCAGGACGGCGAGTTCCTCACCTTCCTCGGCTCCAGCGGCTCGGGCAAGAGCACCACCCTGTCGATGCTGGCCGGCTTCGAGACCCCCAGCTCCGGCGAAATCCTGGTGGACGGCAAGTCCCTGGTGAACGTGCCGTCCCACAAGCGCGACATCGGCATGGTGTTCCAGCGCTACTCGCTGTTCCCGCACCTCAACGTGCGCGACAACATCGGCTTCCCCCTGGACATCCGCAAGCAGGCCGCCGGCGAGCGCGAGCGCCGCGTAGAGGCCATGCTCAAGCTGGTGCAGCTGGAGCAGTTCGCCCAACGCCGCCCGGCCCAGCTCTCCGGTGGCCAGCAGCAACGGGTGGCCATCGCCCGGGCGCTGGTGTACGAACCGCGCATCCTGCTGATGGACGAACCCCTCGGCGCCCTGGACAAGAAGCTGCGCGAAGACCTGCAGGACGAGCTGCGTCACCTGCACCGCCGCCTGGGCATCACCATCGTCTACGTCACCCACGACCAGGAAGAAGCCATGCGGCTGTCCCAGCGCATCGCCATCTTCAGCCACGGCAAGATCGTCGGCCTGGGCAGCGGCTTCGACCTCTACCAGAACCCGCCGAATGCCTTCGTCGCCTCCTTCCTCGGCAACTCCAACTTCCTCAAGGTGAAGGCCCAGGGCAACGCGGTGGCCAGCTTCGAGAACCAACCCTTGGCGATCCGCCCCACCGCCGGCCTGCAAAACGGCCAGGACCTGGTGCTGATGGTGCGCCCGGAGAAGGCCCAGGTGCTGAGCCCGGAACAGGCCGCCCGCGAACCGCTGGCCGCCGGCTGGAACCAGATCCAGGCCAAGGTGAGCGAAACCGTGTTCCTTGGCGAAAGCCTGACCTGCAGCGTCGTCACCGCAGGCGGCACCCAGCTGACCCTCAAGGAGCTCTCCGGTGCCACCGCGCCCCTGCAACCGGGCGACCCGGTGATGGTGCGCTGGGCCGCGGCGGATGCCTGCGTGTACAGCGAGTGGAACGAGAGCGACCTGGTCAAGGGCGCCGGGGCGCATTGATCGAGAGATGCGGGGCAGGCCTTCGGCCTGCTTTCGCGAATGAATTCGCTCCTACAACGGCCCCGGATTCCGAGCTCGGATTCGATGCGCGCAGCGCCGGCACGGCCGCGCTTTATGTAGGAGCGAATTCATTCGCGAAGGGCCGCGCAGCGGCCCGTGGGTCCGAGTCACACTGCTGGCAGGGGGAACTCCCGCTCACCCCTGCTCCGCCTTCCTGTCGGCCTCCTCCAGCTCCTTGATGCGCTGGTCGTAGATCGTGCACTCTTCCTCGCCGCCCTTGGTCTGGGTCTGCGGCTTGAGCGCCTTCATCTCCTCGTTGATCTCGCGGGCCTTTTCCGGGTTGCTCTCGGTGACCTGCTTGACCTTGGCGGCCAGTTGCTCGGCCTTGGCCGCGGCTTCGTCTGTGGTGCAGGCGGCGTGGCCGTATAGCGGCGCCAGCAGGATCAGGGCGGCGCCCAGGGCGCGGAAGGTGTTCATGGCGTGTTCCTCAGGTTGCGAAATGCCTCTCCCTTGGATGGAGGACCGCGCACGCGGGAAAGTTCAGGTGCGATGCGCCGCCCGCAGGAAGCGGGCGGCGGGCGGGGACCTCAGATGAGGTCGAGGGGGTAGTCGGTGATCACGCGGAACTCGTCGATATTGCCCTCGCCCTGGGCCGGGTTGCCCCGGTGCCAGGTCTGCCGCAGGCGGAAGCTCAGCCCCTTGGCGGCGCCGGATTGCACCACGTAGCGCGCCTCCAGGTTGGTTTCGCGGTGCTTGCCGCCATCGCCCCAGCGCCCGGCGTAGGGGCTGTTGGCTGGCAAGTGGGTGCCGTCGATGCCCGAACCACGTAGCCAGCGCCCCATCAGGTTGAGGCCGGGCGCGCCGAAGGCGGCCATGTCGAGGTCGTAGCGCAGCTGCCAGGAGCGCTCGTTGGGGCCGTTGAAGTCGGAGTACTGCACGGCGTTGGGCAGGCGCACGGGCCCGGCCTTGTCCCGGCCATTCTGGCCATTGCGGTTGACGGCGCCCACCGCGAGGAAGTCGAACGGCGTATTGCCGTCGATGTTCTGCATGGCCAGGGTGAAGCGCTGCGCGCCCACCTGGTACCAGCCGCTGAGCCCCAGGGTGGTGTTGTCGATGCTGCCGGCACGGGCACGGCCCGTGTCGAGGCTGCGGTAGAGGTTGAGCTCGGCGCCCAGGCGGCGGCCCCTGTCCAGTTCGCGGCTACCGGCAAGCTCCAGGTAGTACTGGTTCCAGATGTCCTCGAAGCGCGCGGTGTAGAGGCTGGCGGAAAGGTCCGGGCTGAACTGGTAGCGCCCGCCCGCGTAATCGACCGAGGGCGTGGTGACGCCGGCATAGAGGGCCCAGAGATCGCCGTCGCTGCCGGTGGTGACATGGCCGGTGGCCGAGGTGAAATGCCCGGCCTGCAGGGTCAGGCCTTTCAGCTCCCGGCTGTCCAGGGCGACGCCGGTGGCGGTCTGCGGGATCAGCCGGTTGTGGCCCACGGCGAATACCGGGGTATCCACATGCTGCTCGCCGATGCGCAACTCCGTGGCGGACACCCGCAGCTTCAGCGCGGCGCCGGCCTTGCCGTAGTCATCGGCCACGCTGCCGTCATCGCGGATCGACAGGTTGAAGGTGCCGCTCTTGCCGGGCGAGGCGTCCAGCTTCAGGCCCAGGTAGGCGAAGGCATCCAGGCCGAAGCCAACGGTGCCCCGGGTGAAACCGGAGCTGTAGTCGAGCATCAGGCCATGGCTCCAGTCCCGGCGGTTCGGCCGGCCATCCTGGGCGCTGCGGTTGAAGTAGTAGTTGCGGTTGAGAAGGGTCAGGCTGTCGTCGTCGAAGAAGCCGCCCTCCTCGGCCGCTGCGGACATAGGCAGGGTGAGAAGAACGGAGCCGAGCAGTACGGCGCCTTGGCTGGCGAGGCTCTTGTAGTCGGGCATGGCGGTCATCCGGCGGTTTCGTGAGTGGGCTTGGGCTTGAAGTGCGCGGATGTTAAGCGCCGCTCAGGCCACGGCAGAAACCCGGCAAAACACCCTTTCGGCACCCTACAGAGCGATTCGGAGGAATCCGTCGATCAATCGGACAACCCGCAAAACTGATCAGAAATAACCCGCTTCCACCAACCATTAATGGCCACGTCAGAAAAGTGTCGGCCGCTAAAAACCGCTTTCCGCCACCTCCACCCAAACGCCCTCTATCAGGCTGTAACCCCCGTATTTGGGGGTTCTACCGCTGATGCCAGCCTTTTGACCTTTCGCCAAACGCGACTCATCTCGCACATTGACACACCTTGTTACAAAGAAAAGGATTAACCCCGAGGCCAACGTGCCACTACCGCCTCGCACCTGATGTCGCGTGCCGCAGCGCCGCCGTTTTCAGTCAGCAGCGCTGACGACCTCCGCCCCACCCGTGCCTCTACTCAGTGGCTCGACTCTTCTCTCGATGTGTTCCTCACTCTTCGATAGCGAGGTGGGTATGTCTGCCCGGAAAACGCGCGTGATCGCCAAAGCCCTGAACAGGGTGCCGGCGATCTTCAAATCCACAGGTTTTTTCCTTGGCGCACTGATGGCGCTGGATCTCTACGCCGCGGTCGCCGTTCCCCTGGACCTGTTCGGGCCGCCGCCTGCGGACGACCCCTCGCACTTCAGCGGTCCACCGAAGAACTCCCAGGCGGCACTGGAGGCACTGGAGACCGCCGCCCCGGCCAATTCCGGCGCCCTCGAGTTGCCCAACGGGGTAACCGGCGACCGCGACGCCACCCGGGTCGACAACGTGTTGCCGCCGTCGCGGCAGACCTCCTTCAACTACCCCACCAACGGCCAGCCGAGCCCGCTCTTCGGCGCCCAGCCCTTCAGCCAGCAGATGATGCTGTTCGAAGTCTTCGGCCTGGAAAAACTCGACCCCACCTCCCCGCCGCAATCCCTCCCCTTCCCAGCGCCGAGCCTGGGCGCCGCGCCGGAACAGGACCCGGGTGACGTCTCGCGCAGCGGCCCGTCCGGCGCGGACCTCGACGACTTCCTCGGCCAGCCGGGCCTGGCGCCCTTCCCGACCCAGTACGCCGATACCCTGGACCGCAACCCCTGGAGTCCGGAGATCGAGGACTTCCTGCACCGCAACATAGCGGGCTCCGCGGAGGGTCGCCCTCCAGGCATGGGCTGGTCGCACCAGCGCTGGAACGAGTTCTACCCGCAAGTGGAAATCAAGACGGCCCAGGCCGGCGCCCGCACCAACGGCGGTGTCCGCGACCAGTACCAGCGGCACCAGTACGGCGAAGGGGAATTCGGGCCGGGCGGGCTCTACTACAACACCGCCGGCCTGCCCTACACCAACGGCACCACCCGTGGCATCCAGCCGCGCTTCCACCCCAACATGCCGGTGCAGGACCACAACGCCCTGTGGACCTTCGACGGCACCTTCCCGCCCAAGCTGATGATGGTCCGCTATGGCCAGCCGATCCTGATGCGCCACTACAACGCGCTGCCCATCGACCCGGCGGCCAACCGCGGCTTCGGCCTGCACACCATCACCACCCATGAACACAACGGCCACACCCCGGCCGAAAGCGACGGCTACGCCAGCGCCTTCTTCTTCCCCGGCCAGTACTACGACTACCGCTGGCCGATCCAGCTGGCCGGCTACGACACCATCAACACCAGCGCCACCGACCCCCACGCGGCCTTCCCCTGCGATGACGGCGAAACCCTCTGGGTCAACGACGCCCATCCGGGCATGAAGACCTGCCAGAACGGCAAGATCCAGATTCGCGGCGACTGGCGGGAAACCATGAGCACCCACTGGTTCCACGACCACATGCAGGATTTCACCGCGCAGAACGTCTACAAGGGCAACGCCGCGATGATGAACTACTACAGCGCCGTGGACCGGGGCAACGAAGCCTTCGACGACGGCGTCAACCTGCGCCTGCCCAGCGGCACCGGCCTGTCCTGGGGCAACCGCGACTACGACGTCAACCTGCTGGTGGCCGACAAGGCCTGGGATCAGCAGGGCCAGCTGTGGTTCAACCCCTTCAACACCGACGGCTTCCTCGGCGACCAGGTGCTGGTCAACTGGCAGTACAAGCCCTGGTTCGACGTACGCGCCCGCAGCTACCGCTTCCGCATCCTCAACGGCTCGGTGTCGCGCTACCTCAAGCTCGCCATCGTGCGCGAGATCAAGGGCACCAGCGGCGAATTCCAGGGGCCCAAGGGCTCGGGGGTTTCCTATGCGCGGGTGCCGTTCCACATGATCGCCAACGACGGCAACATCATGGAACACGCCGTGCCCTTCGACGGCACCATGGACCTGGACCGCGACGGCAACCTCAAGGATCACTTCGGCATCCTGCCCATCCAGGGCATCGCCGAGCGCTATGACATCGTGGTCAATTTCGCCAGGAACGGCGTCAAGGCCGGGGACAAGCTCTACTTCGTCAACGTCCTCGAGCATGAAACCGGCAAGGGCGCCAAGCAGGAAATCGCCCTGGCCGACATCCTCTCCGAGAAGTACAAGGCGGTGATCAAGCAGACCAGCAAGGGCCCCGCCTGGGACAAGGGCGATCCTGGTGTGGGCCGCTTCCTCGAACTGCGCGTGCAACCCTACAGCGGACAGGACCTGGCGATGAACCCGGCGGACTACGAGCCGGCCAAACCGGGCAAGGCCGCCGGCAAGGTGATGATCCCCCTGACCCTGCACGCCGATAACGCCAGCGACCGCCAGCTGCTGAGCCAGACGCGCCACCGCAGCTTCGAGTTCGGCCGCAGCAACGGCACCGACGAGACCCCCTGGACCATCAAGACCGACGGCGGCCAGGGCTACAACATGGACCCACGGCGCATCTCCGCCGCCCCGCAACTGGCCAATGGCCCGACGCCGGCCGGCTACGCGGGCGCCGGCACCCTGGAGATCTGGAAGATCAAGAACGGTGGCGGCGGCTGGTCGCACCCGGTCCACGTGCACTTCGAGGAAGGCGTCATCCTCAGCCGGGGTGGCCTGCCGCCGCCGGAATGGGAGAAGTGGGCACGCAAGGACGTCTACCGCATCGGCGAAGACAGCGAGACCCAGCAGGAAGTGGAAATGGCCGTGCACTTCCGCGAGTTCGCCGGCACCTACATGGAGCACTGTCACAACACCCAGCACGAGGACAACTCGATGCTGCTGCGCTGGGACATCGAGCACCCCGGCCAGGTCCAGCTGATGCCCACGCCACTGCCCAGCTGGGACGGCGTGAGCTACGTGGACTCGGTCGCCCTGCCGACCTTCCGCAGCGGTGACGGCACCGGCCAGACCAGTCGCTGAACCTGAACCAGGCGGAGCCACCGGCTCCGCCTTCCGGAGAGAGCCCATGCGCATTCCAGGCATCCACTGGCTGGCCCTCATCCTGCTGGCGCTGGCCACCAGCGGCGCCGGCCTCTGGCTGGCACCGGCCAGCCGCCCCGTCTCATCCGCCCCCTGGGGCCGCGACTACTTCCCCAACACCGCCCTGATCGACCAGGACGGCAACCACCTGCGCTTCTTCGACGACCTGATCGAGGGCAAGGTGGTGGCGATCAACTTCATCTTCACCAGCTGCGGCGATACCTGCCCGCTGGAAACCGCGCGCCTGCGCCAGGTGCAGAAGCTGCTGGGCGAGTCGGTCGGGCGGGATATCCACTTCTACTCCATCAGCATCGACCCGCTGCACGACACCCCCGAGGTGCTCAAGGCCTATGCGCGGAAATTCCAGGTGGCGCCGGGCTGGCAGTTCCTCACCGGCGACTACGACGACATCACCCAGCTGCGGGAGAAGCTCGGCCTGCTGGTGCCCGGCGACGATCCGGGCAACCTCAAGCAGCACAACCTCAGCCTGGTGGTGGGCAACCAGGCCACCGGCGAATGGATGAAGGTCTCGCCCTTCGAGAACCCCTACATCCTCGCCGACAAGCTCGGCAACGGCCTGCAGAACTGGCGCCGCTCCAACGCCGGCAGCCAGAGCTACGCCGAGGCCCCGGTGATCCGCCCGCCCTCCAACGGCGAGCAGCTGTTCCGCACCCGCTGCAGCGCCTGCCACACCCTCGGCCCCCAGGACGGCGAGCTGGGCGCACTGCGCAGCGTCGGCCCCGACCTGCTCGGCGTGACCCACCAACGCGACCGCGCCTGGCTCATCCGCTGGCTGAAGGAACCCGACCGCATGCTCGCCGAAAACGACCCGCTGGCCAGCGAACTCTTCCGCCAGTTCAACCAGGTGGCCATGCCCAACCTGCAACTGGGCGAGATGGATATCCAGGCGCTGCTCCAGTACCTGGACGACGAAACCCGGCGCCAGGCGCAGCGCTGAGAAGCAGCAAGCCGCCCTTGTAGGATGGGTTGAGCCTGCGATACCCATCAGCGGGGCCGCATGGGTATCGCTTCGCTCAGCGGTACGCCGCCCGCCCCATCCTACGGAACGTTCTTCTTCGATGGGCAGAGCTTGCGAAACCCATCAATTCGCGCCGCATGGGTTTCGCTCCGCTCTACCCATCCTACAAACCTGCGCAGGGTATCGCCTCATTCGCCCGGCTCATTTCCTCCACCAGGAAATCGATGAAGGCGCGGGTCTTCTGCGGCAGGCGTCGGGCCGAGGGGTAGACGGCGTTGATGCTGATGGGCGGTGCCTGCCATTGGCACAAGAGGGCCACCAGGCGGCCGGCCGCCAGGGCGTCGTCGACGATGAAGCTGGGCAGCAGGGCGATGCCCATGCCGGCCTCGGCGACCTGGGCAAGGAAGTCGCCGTTGTTGGCCTGCAGCGGCCCGTGCAACTGCACCCGGCGGGTTTCCTCGCCGTTGCACAGGGCCAGGCTGACCCCACTCTGCAGGTAGCCGTAGCCGAGGAAGGCGTGCTCGGCCAGCTCCTCGGGCGATTGCGGGGTGCCCGCCTTGGCCAGGTAGCCGGGCGAGGCCACCAGGATGCGCGGGGCCGGCGCGATGGTGCGGGCGACCATTGAGGAGTCCGCCAGGCTGGCGATGCGGATGGTCAGGTCGAAGCCGCCGCGCACCGGGTCCACCTGCTGGTCGCTGAGCACCAGTTGCAGCTCGATCTGCGGATGCCGCTCGTGGAACAGCGGGATCAGCGGCCCCAGCTTGCGCAGCCCGAAGGACATGGGCGCGTTCACCCGCAGCACCCCGCGCAGCTCCCCTACCCCGTCCCGCGCCCGTTGCTCGGCCTCGTCCAGGGCCGCCAGCAGGTCCCGCGCCGACTCGAAGTACTCCGCGCCCGCCTCGGTCAGGTGCAGGCTGCGAGTGGTGCGCACCAACAACTGCACACCGATGGCCTCCTCCAGCGCCTGTACCTGCTTGCTCACGGTGGAGCGCGGCAGGTCCAGCGCCCGCGCGGCGGCGGCAAAACCATTGCTGCGCACGGTTTCGATAAAGGCGCGCATGCAGTCGACCCGGTCCATCAGTGTCTCCAATTCAGAATCAATGAAGTTCAAATATAGCTAATTGTTTCTCTCAATGGGTGAGCACAAACTTTATCCCACGTCGGCACACAACAGCCTCCACGAAGGAGGCACCGGCAGGAAGAACTCAAACAACCCATCGCCCCAAGGAGAAACACCATGTCCATTCGCGAACTGCTGAACCCGACCAACTCCGCCCTGATCCTCATCGACCACCAGCCGCAAATGGCCTTCGGCGTGCAGTCCATCGACCGCCAGCAGCTGAAGAACAACACCGTGGCCCTGGCCAAGAGCGCCAGGATCTTCAACGTCCCGACCATCCTCACCAGCGTGGAAACCGAAAGCTTCAGCGGCTACATCTGGCCGGAACTGCTGAATGTGTTCCCGGGCCAGCAGCCCATCGAGCGCACCTCGATGAACTCCTGGGAAGACGAAGGCTTCGTCGCCGCCGTGAAGGCCACCGGCCGCAAGAAACTGATCATGGCCGCGCTCTGGACCGAAGTTTGCTTGACCTTCCCGGCCCTGGAGGCCCTCGAGGCTGGCTATGAGGTGTACATCGTCACCGACGCCTCCGGCGGCACCTCCCAGGAAGCCCACGACATGTCGGTACAACGCATGATCCAGGCCGGCGCCGTCCCGGTCACCTGGCAGCAGGTCCTGCTCGAGTACCAGCGCGACTGGGCCAAGCGCGACAGCTACGACGCGGTGATGGACCTGGTGCGCGAGCACAGCGGCGCCTACGGCATGGGCGTGGACTACGCCTACACCATGGTGCACAAGGCCCCCCAGCGTCAGGTGAAGTAAGCCCCACGGGCCGGCGGCGCGAGACGCCCCCGGCCCCCTTCCACGCCTTGCACGGAGCACCGCGCCATGAGCACCGACGACATCGTCACCCTGCTGATCCGCCACCGGGTCAAACACGGCAGCGAACAGGAATACGAAGGCTGGCTGCGCCGCATCATCGGCATCGCCAAGGGCTACCCCGGCCACCTGGGGATCGACGTGGTGCGGGACAAGCAGGACGGCCTGCAACAATTCACCTGCGTCCTGCGCTTCGCCAGCGGCGACCAGCTGCAGGCCTGGCTGGGCTCCAGCGAGCGTCGCGACCTGGTGGCGGAAGTCAGCCACCTGCTGGCCGACGGCGACCAGGTGGAGATCAACCCCGAGCGGGAATTCTGGTTCACCCCGGCCACCACCGACGCCACGCCGCCGCCACGCTGGAAGCAGGCCTGCGTCACCTTCCTGGTGATCCTGCCGCTGGCGCTCGCCGTGCCGCTGCTCTGGCAGCCCGTGTTCAAGGTCGTGCCCTGGCTCGGCGGCTATGTGCCGAGCAACGTGGTGATCACCGCCAGCATCGTGCTGCTGGTTGTCTATCTTTTCATGCCGCCGGTGACGCGCTTTTTCGCCGGCTGGCTGAACCAACGCTGAGCCCAAGGAGGGTTCCATGAGCGAAGACCCATCCAGCAACAGCCGCCGCCAGTTCCTCGCCGCCAGCTCCGTGCTCGGCGCCGCCGGCGCGCTCTGGTCCGCATTGCCATTCGCCGGTAGCACCGGCTCCGCCCATGCCAGCACCCAAGGGGGTTCCATGACCGCTGACCTGATCCTGTTCAACGGCCGCCTGCACACGGTGGACCGCGAGAAGCCCAGCGCCAGCGCCGTGGCCATCAAGGACGGCCGCTTCCTCGCCGTCGGCAACGACGCCGAGGCCATGGCCCATCGCGGCGACGCCACCCAGGTCATCGACCTCAAGCAGCGCACCGTGATCCCCGGCCTCAACGACTCCCACCTGCACCTGATCCGTGGCGGCCTCAACTACAACCTGGAGCTGCGCTGGGAAGGCGTGCCCTCCCTGGCCGACGCCCTGCGCATGCTGAAGGACCAGGCCGACCGCACCCCCTCGCCGCAGTGGGTACGGGTGGTGGGCGGCTGGAACGAGTTCCAGTTCGCCGAAAAACGCATGCCCACCCTGGAAGAGATCAACCGCGCGGCGCCGGACACCCCGGTGTTCATCCTCCACCTCTACGACCGCGCCCTGCTCAACCGCGCCGCCCTGAAAGCCGTGGGCTACAGCAAGGACACCCCCAACCCGCCCGGCGGCGAGATCCAGCGCGACGGCAACGGCAACCCCACCGGCATGCTCATCGCCCGGCCTAACGCCACCATCCTCTATGCCACCCTGGCCAAGGGGCCGAAGCTGCCGCTGGAATACCAGGTCAACTCCACCCGCCAGTTCATGCGCGAGCTCAATCGCCTGGGCCTGACCAGCGCCATCGACGCCGGCGGCGGCTACCAGAACTACCCGGACGACTACCAGGTGATCGACGAACTGGCCAAGCAGGGCCAGCTCAGCGTGCGCATCGCCTACAACCTGTTCACCCAGAAGCCCAAGGAAGAACTCACGGACTTCCAGAACTGGAGCAAGGTGGTCAAGCCCGGCGACGGCACCGACTTCTTCCGCCACAACGGCGCCGGCGAGATGCTGGTGTTCTCCGCCGCCGACTTCGAGGACTTCCTCGAACCGCGCCCGGACCTGCCGCAGACCATGGAACAGGAGCTGGAACCGGTGGTGCGCCACCTGGTGGAACAGCGCTGGCCCTTCCGCCTGCACGCGACCTACGACGAATCCATCTCGCGCATGCTCGACGTGTTCGAGAAGGTCAACCGCGACATCCCCTTCAACGGCCTGCCCTGGTTCTTCGACCACGCCGAAACCATCAGCCCGAAGAACATCGAGCGGGTGAAGGCCCTCGGCGGCGGCATCGCCATCCAGGACCGCATGGCCTTCCAGGGCGAGTACTTCGTCGACCGCTACGGCGCCAAGGCCGCCGAGAAGACCCCACCGATCCAGCGCATGCTCGCCGAGGGCGTGCCGGTGGGCGCCGGCACCGACGCCACGCGGGTGTCCAGCTACAACCCCTGGACCTCGCTCTACTGGCTGGTCAGCGGCAAGACGGTCGGCGGCCTGGAGCTTTATCCACAGGGCCTGTCCCGGGATACCGCGCTGCAACTGTTCACCCACGGCAGCGCCTGGTTCTCCAGCGAGCAGGGCAAGAAAGGCCAGATCAAGGTGGGCCAGCTGGCCGACCTGGCGGCGCTCTCGGCGGACTACTTCAGCGTCGACGAGGAAGCCATCAAGTGGATCGAGTCGGTGCTCACCGTGGTGGACGGCAAGGTGGTCTACGCCGCCGGCGAGTTCGACAAGCTCGGCCCGCCGCAGGTGCCGGTGCTGCCCGAGTGGTCGCCGGTGGCCAAGGTGCCCGGCCACTGGAAGCCCGCCGCGCCGCTCACCGCCCAGGTCCACCAATGCGTCGGCGCCTGCGCCGTGCACGCCCACAGCCACGAACGGGCGCGCCAGTCGAACATGCCGGTGAGCGACTACCAGGGCTTCTGGGGCGCGCTGGGCTGCTCGTGCTTCGCCTTCTGAGGAGGGAGCGCCCAGCAACGAATTGTGGGGGCGAATTCATTCGCCAAGGGACGCGCAGCGCCCCCTGGGACTCCCGGGCAGGCCTACGGCCTGCATGGCGATTGAAATCGCCCCTACAAGGAAAGCGGCACTCCATGACACGCCGCACGCACCGACGACTGACCCGTAATCGACAACTTCGCCGCCTATAGTTTTCCCATCCCGTCGCGCCGCAGAGGACCTGCGGCAAGACGCCTACCCGTGCAAGGAGATTCACCATGGCTTTCCAATACAAGCGTCTGGACAAGAACGATGCCGCCGTCCTGCTGGTCGACCACCAGGCCGGCCTGCTCTCCCTGGTGCGGGACATCGATCCCGACAAGTTCAAGAACAACGTGCTGGCCCTGGGCGACCTGGCCAAGTACTTCAAGCTGCCGACCATCCTCACCACCAGCTTCGAGACCGGCCCCAACGGCCCGCTGGTGCCCGAGCTGAAGGCGCAGTTCCCCGACGCCCCCTACATCGCCCGCCCCGGCAACATCAACGCCTGGGACAACGAGGACTTCGTCAAGGCGGTGAAGGCCACCGGCAAGAAGCAGCTGATCATCGCCGGCGTGGTGACCGAGGTCTGCGTGGCCTTCCCGGCGCTCTCGGCCATCGAGGAAGGCTTCGAGGTGTTCGTGGTGGCCGATGCCTCCGGCACCTTCAACGAAGTCACCCGTGACGCCGCCTGGCGCCGCATGGAGGCCGCCGGCGCGCAGCTGATGACCTGGTTCGGCGTGGCCTGCGAGCTGCACCGCGACTGGCGCAACGACATCGAGGGCCTGGCCGAGCTGTTCTCCAACCATATCCCCGACTACCGCAACCTGATCACCAGCTACAGCACCCTCACCGCCAAGAAGTGAGACTCAGGGGCCGCGTCCCATCGACGCGGCTCCTGCCCCGAGGCATCTCCCTGCTCTAAGGTCTCTACGAAAAGTCTCCGAGCGAAGGTCAGGCAAGGCAAAAACAGGCGAAGAAGCGGAGTTTACGAGTTGTAAATGAGCATTCTGATCGGACTCGCGCACGAGCCTGTTTTTAACGCAGCATCACCGAGCGCAGGTACTTTTCGTACAGAGCTTAAGATGTCGCCCCCCAAGACCAAGGAGAGCCCAATGACCCAGGAAGGCAGCCTGCTACAGGCCGCGGTGGTGTTCCTGTTAGCCGCCGTACTCACCGTACCCCTCGCCAAGCGCCTGCAGCTGGGCGCCGTGCTCGGCTACCTGCTGGCCGGCGTCCTCATCGGCCCCTCGGTGCTGGGCCTGGTCACCGATCCGCAAAGCGTCGCCCACGTCTCCGAGCTGGGGGTTGTGCTGCTGCTCTTCATCATCGGCCTGGAGCTCTCGCCCCGCCGGCTCTGGGTGATGCGCCGCCCGGTGTTCGTCGCCGGCCTGGCCCAGGTGCTGTGCACCGCCCTGGCCATCGGCCTGGTGGCCTGGCTGGTGTTCGGCAGGAGCCTGAACACCGCCGCCGTGCTGGGCTTTGGCCTCGCCCTGTCGTCCACCGCCTTCGGCCTGCAGTTGCTCGCCGAACGCAAGGAACTCACGGCCCCCCATGGCCGCCTGGCCTTCGCCATCCTGCTGTTCCAGGACATCGCCGCGATTCCCCTGATCGCCCTGCTGCCACTGCTCAGCGGCAGCGGCCAGCTCGACGCCGACGAGATGGACCCGCAACACATCCTCCTGGCCGTGGCCAGCATCGGCGCGGTGATCATCGGCGGGCGCTACCTGCTGCGACCGGTGTTCCGCGTGGTGCTCAAGGCCGGCCTGAAAGAAGTCTCTACCGCCACTTCTCTGCTGGTGGTGATGGGCACCGCCTGGCTGATGGACCTGGCCGGCGTCTCCATGGCCCTGGGCGCCTTCATCGCCGGCCTGCTGCTGGCCGACTCGGAATACCGCCACGAACTGGAAGCCCAGATCGAACCCTTCAAGGGCCTGCTGCTGGGCCTGTTCTTCATGGCCGTGGGCATGAGCGCCGACCTCGGCCTGCTGCTGCGCGAGCCCTTCGCGGTGATGGTGCTGACGGTGCTGCTGCTGATGCTCAAGCTGCCCCTGCTGTACCTGGTGGGGCGCCTGGCCGGCGGCCTGGAACGCGCCCAGGCGCTGCGCCTGGGGATAGTCCTGGCGGCCGGCGGCGAGTTCGCTTTCGTGGTGTTCAAGCTGGCCTTCGAGCAGGGCATGCTGGACGACCGCCTGCACGGCCTGCTGGTGCTCAGCATCACCCTGTCCATGGCGGTGACGCCGCTGCTGGTGCTCGGCCTGTTTCCGCTGCTGGGCACGGCACCGGCGCCGGTGGAGGTGCCCGAGGAATACACCCGCATCGACAACGACGAGCCACGGGTGGTGGTCGCCGGCATGGGCCGCATGGGCCAGATCATCGCGCGCCTGCTGCGGGCCCAGCGGGTGCCCTTCGTGGCCCTGGACACGGCGGTGGAGATGGTGGAATACGGCCGCAGCCTGGGGCGCATGCCCATCTACTACGGCGACCCGCTGCGCCCGGAAATCCTCCGGGCGGCCAAGGTGGACAAGGCCGAGTTCTTCATCGTCGCCACCGACGACCCGGACACCAACCTGAAAACCGCTGAGCTGGTGAAGCGCCTCTACCCGCACATCCAGGTCATCGCCCGCGCCCGCAACCGCCAGCACGTCCACCGCCTGCTGGACCTCGGCGCCGTGCCGGTGCGCGAGACCTTCCACTCGGCCCTGGAGATGAGCCGCCAGGCCCTGCTCGGCCTGGGTCTTTCGCCGGACCAGGCCGACGCCCGCATCCGCCGCTTCCAGCGTCACGACGAGGAAGTGCTGGCCGCCCAGCACCAGGTCTACGACGACGACGCCGCGGTGATCCAGACCGCCCGCCAGGCCCGCGCGGAACTGGAGCACCTGTTCGACGCCGACCTGATCGAGGACAAGGGTGTGAAATAAGCGGCCGGCCCTCCCTTTCCCGGCGAGGGCCGCGATTCCCCCAGGTTTGACAACGCTTGGCTCCCCACTACGTTTGATTGGCAGAGGGTCATGGAAAAGCCTGGCGGCCGATTCGTGACGCTCCGGATGCGTCGCGGCCAACGGGGATCGAGGCTCGGGCCAGCTCGAAGACGTCATGGCCGCGCCGCTAGCCTTTCCGCCCCCAGGAGCACGCTGTATGAGCCGCTACCTCTACATCGCATTGATCGTACTTTGCGCCGGTATCGCCCTGCTGCTGAAAGTCCAGAACATGGAAACGGCAACCGTCTCCCTGTTGAACATGAGCGTCACCCTGCCAACCTCGATTCTCGTTCTGTCGGTCTACGTGCTCGGCATGTTCACCGGAGGCTTCGTCTTCGGCCTGCTGCGCAGCTGGATAAACAAGGCCACCGCCAGGCCGAACTAAGCGTCAGGCATCCGCCGAGAGCGCCCCGGCGCAGCGACGACCGCCTCTTTCAACCTTGGCCATTACATGGGAAGTCACATGAGCAACTTCTGGGATCTGATTCAACTGCTGCTCTCCACCTTCGTCCTCCTCGTCTACCTGCTGATCATGTTCCAGATCATCGGCGACCTGTTCCGCGACTCGGAACTCGGCGGAGGCTTCAAGGTGCTGTGGATAATCGGGCTGGTGTTCCTGCCCTTCCTCACCGCGCTGATCTACATCATCGTCCGCGGCCGTGGCATGGCCGAGCGCCAACGCGCCAGCCTGCAACGCGCCAAGTCGGACGCCGACGCCTACATCCGCGAGGTGGCCGGCAAGTCCCCCGCCGAACAGATCGCCGACGCCAAGTCGCTGCTGGATGCGGGCACCATCAACCAGGACGAATTCGCCCGCCTCAAGGCCAAGGCACTCGCCTGACACCCCTCGATGGGTTTCGCAGGCTCTACCCATCCTACGACCTGACCGTAGGATGGGTAGAGCGAAGCGAAACCCATCGGCACATACAGCCCTCCCCCTCCTCAATGCTCGGCCATCAACCGCTCGTGCACATATTCCCGGAAGCGTTCGGCCGGCAGCGGCGGGGCATACAGGAAGCCCTGGTAGGTCTTGCAGCCATGGCTGAGGAGGAAGGCGCGCTGGGCCTCGGTTTCCACGCCTTCGGCGATCACCGATAGCCCCAGGATCTTGCTCAGGCTGACGATGGCGCAGGCAATGGCGGCATCGTTGGCGTCCACCAGCACATCGCGGATGAACGACTGGTCGATCTTCAGCTGGTCCAGCGGCAGGCTTTTCAGGTACGACAGCGACGAGTAGCCGGTGCCGAAATCGTCCAGGGACAGGCCGATGCCGATCTGCTTCAGCTCGACCATCCGCGCCACGGTGCTTTCCATGTCCTCCACCAGCAGGCCCTCGGTCAGCTCCAGCTTCAGCCGCTTCGGATCGGCGCCGGTGTACTTCAGCACGTCCAGCACCTCCTGGACGAAGTCCGGGTGGTGGAACTGGCGGGCGCTGACGTTCACCGCAACGCTCAGCCGGGCGGTTTCCGGGTGCTTCGACCAGACCACCAACTGCATGCAGGCGGACTGCAGTGCCCAGCGGCCCAATGGCAGGATCAGCCCGGTTTCCTCGGCCAGCGGCACGAACTCGTGAGGCATCACCATGCCCCGCTCGGGGTGCTGCCAGCGCATCAGCGCCTCGGCCCCCACCACCTGCCCGTCGCTGCTCACCTGCGGCTGGTAATGCAGCACCAGCTCCTTGTTCTGCCAGCCCTGGCGCAGGTCGGCTTCGAGCTTGGCCCGCGCGGTGGCCACCGCCTGCATCTCCGGGTCGAAGAAACGCATGGTGTTGCGGCCCGCCGCCTTGGCGCGGTACATCGCCAGATCGGCGCGTTTCATGATGTCGTCGACACTGTTCAGCTGGCCCTGGAACAAGGCGATGCCGAGGCTGGGGGTGCTGTGGTGTTCGTAACCGTCCAGCTGGTAGGAAATGTTCAGCGCCTGGAGGATCTTCTCGCCGATGGCCTTGACCTGGATCGCCGCGTCCGGCGGGCTGTCGTTCAGGTTCTCCAGCAGCACCACGAACTCGTCGCCGCCCAGCCGCGCCACGGTGTCGCTCTCGCGGATGCAATGGCTGAGCCGCTGGGCCACCTGTTGCAGCAGCATGTCGCCCCGGTCATGGCCCAGGGTGTCGTTGAGCGCCTTGAAGTTGTCCAGGTCGATGAGGATCACCGCGCTGGTGTGCAGGCTGCGCGCGCCCAGGGCCAGCAGGTGCTGCAGGCGGTCGAGCATCAGGCGGCGGTTGGCCAGGCCAGTCAGCTGGTCGTAGAAGGCCAGGCGCATGACCTCCTGCTCCGCCGACTTGCGGTGGGTGATGTCGGTGTTGATCGACAGCACCGATTGCGGCAGGCCTTCGTCGTCGCGCACCAGGGTGCGGTGGCTCTCCAGGGTGATGGTGCTGCCGTCGCGCCGCTTGAGGGTGACCTCGCCCGCCCAGTCCCCCACGGCGATCAGGCTGTCGACGGTATCGTCGAAGGCGCGATGGCTCGGGTAGATGATCCCCTGCGCCGACTGGCCCAAGGCGTCCTCCCTCGGCAGGCCGAAGAGGCGCTCCGCGCTCTTGTTCCAGTAGAGGATGCGCTGGTCCATCCCATGGACGACGATGGCGTCCTGGGCCTTGTCCAGCAAGGACGCCTGCTGGCGGAACTGCCGCTCGCTCTCGCGCAGCACGGCCAGGTAGCCCTCCCGCTCGGCGGAGTGGGCCTCCATCTCGCGGCGGATCTTGCCGCCATAGACCAGGGCGGCGCTGACCATCATCAGCACGAACAGCATGATGGCGTACTCGACCCGGCGCAGGACTTCCACCGACTCGAGTTCTTCCTCCAGCAGCTTGCTCTGGATCAGCCCCACCCGTTCACGCACGGTGGCCAGGGAGGCCAGCAGTTCGGAGTACTTGCGGTCCATGGTCGCCATGCGCTTGCCGGCGTTGTCCGACTGCCCCTGCCGGAAGTAGGAAAAGATCAGCAGCGCCTCGTTGACCATCTCCACCATGGCGGCGTCCACGGCATCCACCTCGTCCTTCAGCCGCAGGGTGAAGGCGCGGATATCGGCGCTGTGTTCGGCCTGGTTGTCGATGCGCCCCTGCAATTGCGCCCTGGCGGTGGCCAGGTGCTCATTGAAGGCGCGCAGGGCCTCGCTCATGTTGCGGTGCTCGGCCTCGACGTCATGGGTATCGAAGACGTTGTTGCCCGGCGCGTTGACGTCCGAGGCCAGGCTGCCCAGGGTCGAAAAGCTGGACAACTGCAGGACCCAGGACTGGTTGGCCTTGATCGAACGGTGATAGGTGTCGACGATCAGGTGGTTGAGCAGCACGCTCAGCACCACCACCAGCACGTCGAAGCCGGCGAGGAAGTAATACATGCGGTGCCATCTGGCCGTCCGCGGCCTGGGGCTGGCGATGGCTCGCTGCGCGGCGCTTTCGCTTCTGAAAAAATCCATTTACCGATCTCCAGCCTGCCCCTGTCGCCTGGACTGATGGAAGCCCCACGCCAAACCCGCCGCCCGGTCGCACTGCATTGGGCCGCCCACCAAGCATAGCCATTGAATGGCCAGCAGATTCCCCGCCCAGGCCGGACCAAAAGGCGGCCGAAAACCCCGCGCGGCCGCCCGGCGCCCGTGTTGGGCAGGTGAGCGCCCAGCCGCCATCCGCCCACCGGAATGCCCTCCCCGACCAACGGCAGCACCATTCGCCCCTTTAGGTTGATCGTTCTAGAGCGCCAGGCGGATGCTCGGCGCCGACCCATGCCTCCAACAAGAACAAGGCGAGTGCAGTTCCATCCATTCACTGCCGGATCGAACCAGGGGAAAGTCCCCGGGGGAGGAGCCATGCGTATTCGTTGCTTTCTGCTCGGTTGCCAATGGACCGAGGGTTTTCGTACCGAGGTGGGCGGCGCGCCCATGTTCTGTCAACGCTGCCTGCGCTGCGGGGCCCATCGCTACCTCAGTCTCTCGGAGGAGGAGGCCGAAACGACGGGATAAAAGGCACAAGTAACCGACAGCTGGCCATTTGACTCTAGCGTACGACCCTCTAGCTTTAACGTGCATTGCCGATGACCTAGTGTCTGTACGAAAAGTGCCTGCGCTCGGTGATGCTGCGTTGAAATCGACCTCAGAATGCTCATTTACAACACGTAAACTGCGCTTCTTCGGCCGATTTCGCCTTGCCTGACCTTCGCTCGACGACTTTTCGTACAAGACCTGGTAAGCGCCGTCTTCCGGCATTCGAACCTCGCAAGGGAGTGCTTCATGTCCCATCAGTCGTCCGCCTTCAAGGGCCTGGCCCTTCACTCCCTGATCTGGCTGGCCTGCGCCGGCATGGTCGCCGTCCACCTGCCCCTGTGGCTGGCCCTTGGCGGCGGCTGGCTGGCCAGCCTGTTGTTGCTCTGGCTGCAACGCGACGGCCGGCCCCAGGCGCTGCCGGCCAATGCCCAGCCGGCGCTGGCGGAGCCCGACTGGCAACGGGCGCGCGATGCCCTGGATGAACAGCTCGGTACCCTGCAGGCCCACGCCGGGCAGATCGACGGCCTGCTGCAGGATGCCATCGGCCGCCTCGGCGCGAGCTTCCATGGCCTGGCCGCACGCATCGACCAGCAGCGCGGCCACTCCCATTCCCTGATCGAGCGCTATGGCAACCAGCAGGGCGGCGACGAGGGCATGAACTTCCAGGAGTTCATCGCCACCACCCGCAGCACCCTGGGGCTGTTCGTCGAGGCCACCCTGGAAACCAGCCAGACCTCCCAGGAGCTGGTCACCCGCATGGATCGGGTCACGCACAAGATCGCCGATATCCTGAAATCCACCCACGATATGGACGCCATCGCCAAGCAGACCAACCTGCTGGCGCTGAACGCCGCGATCGAGGCGGCCCGCGCCGGCGAAAGCGGCCGGGGCTTCGCCGTGGTGGCCGACGAGGTGCGCGCCCTTTCCACCCGCTCCACCGGTTTCTCCGAGCAGATCCGCGAGCACGTCAACGAGGTCTACCGCGAGATCCAGGACGCCGAATCGGCCATCTCCCAGCTCGCCGACAAGGACATGGGCTTCGCCCTGGAGTCCCGCCAGCAGCTCCACCACATGCTGGAGGACCTGGACGGCATGAACCGCCACACCCTGAAGGTGATCCAGGAAATGGACCGCCTCTCCCTCGAAGTGGGCGCGGGGGTCGACCAGGCCATCACCGCCCTGCAGTTCCAGGATCTGGGCAGCCAGTTGCTGGGGCAGATGCGCAAGCACTTGGCCAAGCTCGGCGGCTTTGCCGCGGGCCTGGCCGGCCTGCGCGCGGCGGCGCCGGAGCACTGGGCCGAACGGCTGGAGCAGGAAACCGCCGAACTGCGCAAACCCATCGCCAACCCGGTGAGCCAGAGCAGCGTCAAGGCCGGCGAGGTGGAGCTTTTCTGAACCGATAGATAACCCTCAGGCACCATCCATCCGCGCGACGAATGGGTGGCGCCGGGATCTGGACGCGCCGCTGCGCGCCCCTGTAAAAAGAGTCATGGCCAGTAGCCATCCAGCGCCAGAGGAACACCGTAGGTTGGGCTGAGCAAAGCGAAGCCCACCAGAGCAACCGACTGCTCCCATGTCGAGCTTTGCAGGCCAGCAACCAACCTACACAGGCTTCACCCATAAGAAAGCGGCAAGGAGAGCGGCACTGATGAGCAAGCAGATCCTGATTGTCGACGACTCGGCCTCCATCCGGCAGATGCTGAGCTTCACCCTCAAGGCCGCCGGCTACCTGGTGGACGAGGCGGTGGATGGCCGGGACGGCCTGGGCAAGGCCCAGAGCAAGGCCTACAACCTGGTCTTCACCGACCAGAACATGCCCAACATGGATGGCCTCAGCCTGATCCGCAGCCTGCGTGGGCTGCCCGGCTACCGCGCCACCCCCATCCTGATGCTGACCACCGAGTCCAGCGATGCCATGAAGCAGCAAGGCAAGTCCGCCGGCGCCACGGGCTGGCTGGTCAAGCCCTTCGATCCGCCAAAACTGCTGGAAGTCACCCGCAAGGTCCTCCCCTGACTCCGGCACAAGGCGCTTCCCATGAACGACGGGATGAACCAGTTCCTCCAGGTATTTTTCGAGGAAACCGAAGAACACCTGGCCAGCCTCGAACTCCTGCTGCTCGGCCTCGACCTCCAGCAGCCCGACCCGGAAGAGCTCAACGGCATCTTCCGCGCCGCCCATTCCATCAAGGGCTCGGCGGGCATGTTCGGCTTCGACGACCTGACCGCCGTGACCCACGAGCTGGAAACCCTGCTCGACCGCATCCGCAGCGGCCAGCTGGCCCTGCAGGCGGAGATGGTCGACCTGTTCCTGCAGGCCCGCGACGTCCTGATGCGCCTGCTCGATGCCCATCGCCAGCAGCGCCCCGACCCGGACGTGCCGGTGTCCTCCACCGTCGCCCGCCTGCGCGAGCTGCTGGACGCCGCGCCCGCCACCGGCGAAGAGGCGTCGTTCGGCTTCTTCGACGACGCGCCGGGCACGCCCCAGGCCGCCACTGACGATGACTTCGGTTTCTTCGACGAAGCCCCCGGCGCCCCCGCCCAGGCGGCCGATGACGGCTTCGGCTTCTTCGACGATGCCCCCGGCACCCCGGCCCCCACGGTGAGCGAAGCGCCCAAGGCGGTAGCGCCACCCGCCTCGCCTTCCACTTCCCCATCCACCAAACCCAGCGCCGGCGAGGGTGAATCCAGCTCGATCCGCGTCAGCGTCGAGAAGATCGACAGCCTGATCAACCTGGTGGGTGAGCTGGTGATCACCCAGGCCATGCTCGGCCAACTCGGCGGCGCCCTCGACCCGAGCCTGCACGAGCGCATCCACCAGGCCCTGGCGCAGCTGGAGCACAACACCCGCGACCTGCAGGAATCGGTGATGTCGATCCGCATGTTGCCCATCAGCTTCATCTTCAGCCGCTTCCCGCGCCTGGTACGCGACACCTCCGCGCGCCTGGGCAAGCAGGTGGAACTGCTGCTGCAGGGCGAGCACACCGAGCTGGACAAGGGCGTGATCGAGCGCCTCAGCGACCCCCTCACCCACATCGTGCGCAACAGCATCGACCACGGCATCGAACTGCCCGAGGTGCGCCTCGCCGCCGGCAAACCCGCCAGCGGCACCCTGCGCCTGGGCGCCTTCCACCAGGGCGGCAGCATCGTGGTGCAGATCAGCGACGATGGCCGTGGCCTGGACCGCGCGCGCATCCTCGCCAAGGCCCGCGAGAAGAACCTGGCGGTGCACGACGGCATGAGCGACGCCGAGGTCTGGCAACTGATCTTCATGCCCGGCTTCTCCACCGCCGAGGTGGTCACCGACCTCTCCGGGCGCGGCGTCGGCATGGACGTGGTCAAGCGCAACATCCAGGCCATGGGCGGACGCATCGAAATCGACTCCGCCGCCGGCCTGGGCACCCGCATCAGCATCCGCCTGCCCCTGACCCTGGCGATCCTCGACGGCCTGATCGTGGCCGTGGCCAACACCCACTACGTGATCCCGCTGACCTACATAGTCGAGTCCCTGCAACCCAAGGCCGCCGACATCCGTGGCCTGGGCGGCGAGGAAGGCGCGGTGATTCGCGTGCGTGGCGAGTACCTGCCGCTGCTCTCGCTGCACGACCTGCTGGGCGAAGCCGCCCCGCCGCTGCCTGCCGAGCAATCCATCGTGGTCATCCTCGAAGCCGACGGCCGCCCCTTCGCCCTGCAGGTGGACGACCTGGTGGGCCAGCAGCAGGTGGTGATCAAGAGCCTGGAACAGAACTTCCGCCGGATCGAAGGCATCGCCGGCGCCACCATCATGGGCGACGGCAGCGTCGCCCTGATCCTCGACGTAGACGCCCTGCCGGGGCTGGCCCAACAACAAGGAGCAGCGCTGCATGAACTCCCCTAGCGTGCAACAGGGCGGGCAACCGGCCCAGGAGTACCTGACCTTCACCCTCGGTCGCGAGGAGTACGCCATCGACATACTCCGGGTGCAGGAAATTCGCGGCTATGACCAGGTGACCGCCATCGCCAACAGCCCGGCCTTCATCAAGGGCGTGATCAACCTGCGTGGCGCCATCGTTCCCATCGTCGACCTGCGCATCAAGTTCAACCTGGCCGACGTCACCTACGACCCCTTCACCGTGGTGATCATCCTCAACATCGGCCGGCGCATCGTCGGCGTGGTGGTGGACTCGGTGTCCGACGTGATCGCCCTGTCAGGCGAGGAGATCAAGCCACCGCCGGAGTTCGGCGCCAGTTTCGATACCGAATACCTGCTGGGCCTAGCCACCGTGGCCGAGCGGATGTTGATCCTGGTGGATATCGAGAAGCTGATGACCAGCCGCGAAATGGGCCTGGTCGAAGCAGCCGCAGCCTGACACGCAAGGGGAAAATCCATGGGTCTGTTCAACACCAAAGCACAAGCTCAGCTTCGCGCGCAGCACCTGGCCAGCCTGATCCAGGGCCTGGCCGACGGCAACCTCGACCAATCCATCGGCAGCGGTGACGACCTCACCTGGGCGCCGGTCTACGACAGCCTGGCGAAGCTGCAGCAGGGCCTGCGCCAGCAACGCGCGGAAGCCGCCAGCACCGAGGCGCTGGAGCGCGCCCTGGTGGAGATGACCCACCAGCACAGCGACGGCTGGATCGACGAAGTGATCCCGGTGGACAAGTTCGCCGGCACCCAGGCGCGCATCGCCAAGGGCATCAACGACCTGGTGGCCGCCCACATCTCGGTGAAGATGCAGGTGGTGGGCGTGGTCACGGCCTACGGCCGTGGCGACTTCAGCCGCGACATGGAACGCCTGCCCGGCAAGAAGGCGCAGATCACCGAGGCCATCGACGGCGTGCGCGACCGCCTCCAGGCCGCCGCCCGCGCCGCCGGGGAAAACACCAGGATCAAGAGCGCCCTGGACAACTGCAGCACCAACGTGATGATCGCCGACGGCGAGCGCAACATCATCTACATGAACAAGACCGTCACCAGCATGCTGCAGAACGCCGAGGCGGACCTGCGCAAGGCCCTGCCGAGCTTCTCGGTGAACCGCCTGCTGGGTGGCTCCATCGACCAGTTCCACAAGAACCCCGAGCACCAGAAGCGCCTGCTCGCCACCTTCACCAGCACCTTCCGCACCCAGATCGAAGTCGGCGGGCGCACCTTCGGCCTGGTGGCCAACCCGGTGATCAGCGACACCGGCGAACGCCTGGGCTCGGTGGTGGAATGGGCCGACCGCACGGTGGAAGTGAACGTCGAGCGCGAAGTGGCCGCCCTGGTCAACGCCGCCGCCGCCGGGGACTTCACCAAGCGCATCAGCGAAGACGGCAAGAGCGGCTTCATCCTCAACCTGGCCAGCGGCCTCAACCAGCTGGTGGATACCGCCGACAAGGGCCTCAAGGATATCTCGCGGATGCTCGGTGCCCTGGCCCAGGGCGACCTGTCCCAGAGCATCAGCGCCGACTACCAGGGCACCTTCGGCGAGCTCAAGGACTACTCCAACGAAACCGCGCAGAGCCTCTCGCGCATGCTCGGGCAGATCCGCGAGTCGGCCGACACCATCAACACCGCCGCCAGCGAGATCGCCAGCGGCAACGCAGAACTCTCGACCCGCACCGAGCAGCAGGCCTCCAGCCTGGAGGAAACCGCCTCGAGCATGGAGGAACTGACCAGCACGGTGAAACTCAACGCGGAGAACGCGCGCCAGGCCAACTCCCTGGCGGTGAACGCCTCGGAGGTCGCCACCGAGGGCGGCAACGTGGTGCAGAAGGTGGTCAACACCATGGCCTCCATCAATGAGTCGGCACGCAAGATCTCCGACATCATCGGCGTGATCGACGGCATCGCCTTCCAGACCAACATCCTCGCCCTCAACGCCGCGGTGGAAGCCGCACGCGCCGGCGAGCAGGGCCGTGGCTTCGCCGTGGTGGCGGCCGAGGTGCGCACCCTGGCGCAACGCTCAGCGGCGGCGGCCAAGGAGATCAAGACACTGATCTCCGACTCGGTGAACAAGGTGGAGAACGGCAACACCCTGGTGGCCCAGGCCGGGCAGACCATGAGCGACATCGTGATCGCCATCAAGCGGGTCACCGACATCATGGCCGAGATCGCCGCCGCCTCCACGGAGCAGAGTCGCGGCATCGAGGAGGTCAACGGCGCGGTCAACCAGATGGACGAGATGACCCAGCAGAACGCCGCCCTGGTGGAACAGGCCGCGGCGGCCGCCGAAGCGCTGCAGGAACAGGCCGGGCTGATGGCCCAGTCGGTGGCAGTGTTCAAGCTCGACCCGGCCCACGCCGCGCCGCCGGCCCAGCACGTGCAGCAGGCCAAGCGCAGCACGCGCCAGCCGCAGCCGGCACGGGGCGGTCGGGGTGCGCGGAGCAAGGAAGAGGAGTGGGAAGAGTTCTAGTGCCACTGCTGCCCCCGGCGCCCAGGCGCCGGGGGCTTTCGAGGTAAACGGATGAACGCACAGGCACTGGGCGTACACGAGTTCGGCTACAGCGAGCGGGACTTCGAGCAGGTCTGCGACCAGCTCTACCGTCGCGCCGGCATCAGCCTGGCCGCCAGCAAGCAGCAGATGGTCTACAGCCGCCTGGCCCGTCGCTTGCGCCACCTGGCGCTGCCAAGCTTCGCCAGCTACCTGGCCTACCTCGACCAGCACCCGGAGGAATGGCAGCCCTTCATCAACGCCCTGACCACCAACCTCACGGCCTTCTTCCGCGAGAAGCACCACTTCGATCAATTGGTAGCCCTGGCCGGCGAAGCCCAGCGCCGGGGCCGCACCCTGCGTTTCTGGTCGGCCGCCGCCAGCACCGGGGAAGAGCCTTACTCCATGGCCATCGCCCTGCACCAGGCATTGGGTGAGCGCTTCGGGCAGGTGCAGATCATCGCTTCGGATATCGACACCGGCGTGCTGGAAACCGCGCGCAACGGGGTCTACCCCCTGGAGCGGATCGACCAGTTGGACCCGGCCATCAGGAAGCGCTACTTCCTGCGCGGCACCGGCAGCAACGCCGGCTTCGCGCGGGTGATACCGGAGCTGCGCCAGCACGTGGAGTTCCGCCGCATCAACCTGCTGGACGCCGACTGGCACATGGCGGGCGGGCTCGACGCCATCTTCTGCCGCAACGTGATGATCTACTTCGACAAGCCCACCCAGGTGCGCCTGCTGGAGCGCCAGGTGCGCCTGCTCAGGCCCGACGGGCTGTTCTTCGCCGGCCATTCGGAAAGCTTCGTGCAGGCCAACCACCTGGTGAAGCTGGTCAGCCGCACCGTCTACCGACCCGTCGCAGGAGTCGCGGTATGAAAGGAGAAACCGCCGGCGCCATCGCCGCCACCCGCTATTTCGACCCGGACTTCCAGCTGCCGGCGGTCAAGGTGCTGCCCGGCGAGTTCTACGCCACGGCAGAAGACCAGGTGCTGGTGGCGGTGCTCGGCAGCTGCATCGCGGTGTGCCTGTTCGATGCCCAGCGCGGCATCGGCGGCATGAACCACTTCCTGTTGCCCGACCCCGGCCCCGGCAGCGGCATGGCCAGCGCCGCCACCCACCACGGCGTGCGCATCATGGAGCAACTCTCCGAGGACCTGCTGCGCCTGGGCGCCCGCCGCCACCAGCTGGAGGCCAAGGTGTTCGGCGCCGGCAACCTGCCCCACGAACTGCTGCGCCACGACACAACCCTGCGCACCGTGGAGTTCATCCACAGCTACCTGGACACCGAAGGCATCACCCTGCTGGCCGAGGACGTGATGGGCGCCGAGGCGCGCAAGGTCTACGTCTTCCCCTCCAGCGGCAAGGTGCTGGTAAAGAAGTTCAAGAGCCTGCACAACGACACCATCCTCCAGCGCGAGCTGGAATACATGCTCTACCTCAAGCGCGGCGAGGCGCTCGGCCCCTACGACCTGTTCGAGGAATGACCCCCGTGGCGATCAAGGTACTGGTGGTGGATGACTCGGCGCTGATCCGCAGCCTGCTCAGCGAGATCGTCCGCGCCGACGCCGAGCTGCAACTGGTGGGCGTGGCGCCCGACGCCTATGTGGCCCGCGACCTGATCAAGCAGCATTCCCCCGACGTCATCACCCTGGACGTGGAAATGCCGCGCATGGACGGCCTGACCTTCCTCGACAAGCTGATGAAAGGCCGGCCGACACCGGTGGTGATGATCTCCTCCCTCACCGAGCGCGGCTCCGAGGCCACCCTGCGCGCCCTGGAGCTGGGCGCCATCGACTTCGTCGCCAAGCCCAAGCTGGGCATAGCCGAAGGCATGCAGGCCTACGCCGAGGAAATCCGCGCCAAGCTCAAGGTGGCCGCCCGCGCGCGCATGCTGCGCCGCGCCCCGGTGGTGGCCCGTGGGGCCGAGGGCGGACTGCCCCTGGTGGGTACCGAGAAACTCATCGCCATCGGCGCCTCCACCGGCGGCACCGAGGCAATCAAGGAAGTCCTCCTGGGCCTGCCCGCCGACAGCCCGGGGGTGGTCATCACCCAGCACATGCCCGCCGGCTTCACCCGCTCCTTCGCCGCGCGCCTGGACAAGCTCTGCCGCATCCAGGTCAGCGAGGCCCGCGACGGCGACCGCATCCTCCCCGGCACCGCCCTGCTCGCCCCCGGCGGCCTGCACATGGAAGTGGTGCGCTCCGGCGCCAACTACATTGCGCGGCTGTCGGAAGCGCCGCCGGTCAATGGCCATCGCCCGGCGGTGGACGTGATGTTCAACAGCGCCGCCCGCTGCGCCGGCCGCAACCTGATCGCCGCCCTGCTCACCGGCATGGGCAAGGACGGCGCCCGAGGCCTGTTGGCGATACGCGAGGCCGGCGGCTACACCCTGGCCCAGGACGAAGCCAGCTGCGTGGTCTACGGCATGCCCCGCGAGGCGGCCGAGCTCGGCGCGGCCGAGGACGTGCTGCCGCTGGAGGACATCGGCCCGGCGCTCATGGTCCAGGCCAGGAGACGGGGCAGCGGCAACCGGGTGTGAGTGGGGTCTTGAGGGGATGGGGTTTCACATGATGCCCCGGCACCGAGCAGCGGACACTCCCCTCACCCCCGCCCTCTCCCAGGGGGAGAGGGAGCCATTCGTGCCAGCGCATGACCATAAGCCACACTCGGACTACCCCCTCTCCCTCCGGGAGAGGGTTGGGGTGAGGGAAATCAGACGCCGCTCGCTATTTCCCGGGATCGTCGTAAGTCATGTAGCCCGGATTCCATCCGGGCTACGAACCTCGCGCATGGCTCGTAGGATGTGGCGGGCGGCGTTCCGCTTGAGCGAAGCGATACCCATCAACCACCGCCCGCATGGGTTTCGCTTCGCTCTACCCATCCTACAAAGGCAGGCCGTGCCAAATGGCACGGCCCCTCGATCCGCCCATCAACGCCCCCGGATTTCATCCGGGCTACGAAACCTCGCGCATGGCTCGTAGGATGTGGCGGGCGGCGATCCGCTTGAGCGAAGCGATACCCATCAACCACCGCCCGCATGGGATTCGCTTCGCTCTACCCATCCTACAAAGGCAGGCCGTGCCAGCCATGTAGCCCGGATGCAATCCGGGGAAATCCAACCGCCGCCCCCGGATTTCATCCGGGCTACGAAACCTCGCGCATGGCTCGTAGGATGTGGCGGGCGGCGTTCCGCTAGAGCGAAGCGATACCCATCAGACAAAGGCAGGCCGTGCCAAATGGCACGGCCCCTCGATCTCAGGTCGGCAACACCTCGCGCTGGCGCGACAGGGTCAGGGCCAGGTCTTCGATCATGTCTTCCTGGCCGCCAACGGTGCCGCGGCGGCCCAGTTCCACCAGCAGCTCGCGGGCCTGGATGCCGTACTTCTGCTCGGCGCGCTTGGCGAACAGCAGGAAGGAGCTGTACACCCCGGCATAGCCGAGGGTCAGGGCATCGCGGTCGACGCGGATGGGCTGGTCCATCATCGGCACCACCAGGTCCTCGGCCACGTCCATGATCTTGTACAGGTCGATGCCGCTGGCCACGCCCATGCGCTCCAGCACCGCGACGAACACCTCCAGCGGCGTGTTGCCGGCGCCAGCGCCCAGGCCCGCCACCGAGCCGTCGATGCGCGCGGCGCCGGCCTCGATGGCGGCCAGGGAGTTGGCGATCGCCATGCCCATGTTGTGGTGGCCGTGGAAGCCCACTTCGGTGCCGGCATTCAGCCCGGCGCGCAGCGCGCCGATCTTCTCGGTCACTTCATCGGGCAGCATGTAGCCGGCCGAATCCGTGCAGTAGATGCAGTTGGCGCCGTAGCTCTCCATCAGCCTGGCCTGCTCCAGCAGTTTTTCCGCGCTGACCTTGTGCGCCATCATCAGGAAGCCGACGGTATCCAGGCCCATCTTCGCCGCCATGCCGATGTGCTGGCCGGACACGTCGGCCTCGGTGCAGTGGGTGGCGACGCGGATGGTGGCAACGCCGTGGTCGCGGGCCATCTTCAGGTGGTCGAGGGTGCCGATGCCCGGCAGCAGCAGCGCGGACACCTTGGCCTGCTTGAGCTTCGGGATCACCGCGGCGAAGTACTCCTCGTCCGAGTGGGCCGGGAAGCCGTAGTTCAGCGAGGCGCCGCCCAGGCCATCGCCGTGGGTGATCTCGATCAGCGGCACGCCGGCGGCGTCCAGGCCGGTGGCAACGGCGACCATCTCGTCCAGGCTGATCTGGTGGCGCTTGGCGTGCATGCCATCGCGCAGGCTCATGTCGTGCAGGCGCACGTGCTTACCTTGCAGGTTCATGGGGTATCTCCAATCAGCGGGCGGGGAGCGTGAGGGCGCCCTTGTGGGCTTCTTCGGCGAACATCTCGGCGGTGCGCAGGCCGGCGGCGGTCATGATGTCCAGGTTGCCGGCGGACTTGGGCAGGAAATCCCCCAGCCCTTCCACCTCGATGAAGATCGACACCTTGCGGCCGTCGAACACCGGGCCGTTGATCAACTTGTAGCCCGGTACGTAGCGCTGCACCTCCTTGACCATGTGCAGCACCGAGGCGCGGATTTCCGCCTGGTCCGGCTCGCCTTCGGTGAGGCAATGGATGGTGTCGCGCATCATCAGCGGCGGCTCGGCCGGGTTGATCACGATGATCGCCTTGCCGCGCTTGGCACCGCCGATCTTCTCCACGGCGCCGGCGGTGGTGCGGGTAAACTCGTCGATGTTCTGCCGGGTGCCCGGGCCCACCGAGCGGGACGACACCGTGGCGACGATCTCGCCGTATTCCACCGGCTGCACCCGGGACACCGCCGCCACCATCGGGATGGTGGCCTGGCCGCCGCAGGTGACCATGTTGACGTTCAGCGCGAGGGTTTCGGCGTGCTCCTTGAGGTTGACCGGCGGCACGCAGTAGGGGCCGATGGCCGCCGGGGTGAGGTCGATCATGATCACCCCCAGCTCATTGAGCTTGCGGCTGTTCTCGGCGTGCACATAGGCCGAGGTGGCGTCGAAGGCGATGCGGATGTCGTCGTCCAGCACATGGGGCAGCAGGCCGTCGACGCCGCCCGCCGTGGTTTTCAGGCCGAACTCGGCGGCGCGTCTCAGGCCCTCCGAGGTCGGGTCCACGCCCACCATCCACACCGGCTCGATCCATTCCGAACGGCGCATCTTGATCAGCAGATCGGTGCCGATATTGCCCGGCCCGATGATGGCCGCCTTGAGTTTCTTGCTCATGATTGCTCCCCAGGAGTCAGTCGCGGAAGGACACCCGGGCGCTGCCCAGGCCCTCGATGGTCAGTTCGAAGCGGTCACCGGCGCGCGCCGGTTCCAGCGGCACCAGGGAGCCGGAGAGGATGATTTCCCCGGCCTTGAACGGAATGCCCAGCTCGCCCAGGGTGTTGGCCAGCCAGGCCACCGCCGTGAGCGGGTTGCCCTGCACCGCCGAGCCCAGGCCCTCGCTGATCTGCGCGCCGTTCTTGAACACGCGCATGTGCAGGTTGGGCAGGTCCAGCTCGCGCGGGTCCACCTGCTCGCGGCCGAGCACGAAGACCCCGCAGGAGGCGTTGTCGGCCACGGTGTCCTGGATGCGGATCTTCCAGTCGTGGATGCGCGAATCGACTATCTCGAAGCACGGCATCACGTAGTCGGTGGCCTCCAGCACGTCCTGCTCGGTCACGCCGGGGCCGATCAGGTTGTGCTTGAGCTTGAAGGCGATTTCGCCCTCGGCGCGGGGCTGGATCAGGCGGTTGGCGGCGAGGGAAATCTCGGCGCCATCGTCGAAGCGCATGTCACGGGTGATGAAGCCGAAGTCCGGCTGGTGCACATCGAGCATGCGTTGCACGGCTGCGGAGGTGACGCCGATCTTCTTGCCGACGATGGCGTCGCCCGCCGCCACCCGGCGCGAGATGGTGCGCAGGGAAATGCGGTAGGCGTCGTCGATGCCGATGCCCGGCCAGCGGCTGGTCAGGGGTTGCAGGGTGCTTCCGGCGACCAGCGCCTGGTAAAGCTCGTCGCCGTATTGACGGTGCAATGCCTCGTTCATGGTCGGCCCTCGGCGAGAAAGTCCAGGCAGGTGCGGTTGAACAGCTCGCGGTGCTCCACCATCACCCAGTGGCCGCATTCGCTGAGCATCACGAAGCGGATGTGGCGGCAGGCCTCCAGCAGGGTCTGGGCGCCGGAAGACGGGCAGAACTTGTCGTTCATGCCCCAGAACCCGAGGATCGGGCAGGCCAGCTCGGCCAGGCGCGCGGTCAGGTTCGGCACCTGCATGCTGCTGAGCACGCAGCGGGGTTGCTGCTTGACCACGGCGACCCGCTCGTTGACCGTTTCGTCGCTGATCAGGCTGGGGTCGAAGAGTTGCAGGGCGAGCAGGCGGCGCATGCCGGCGGCATCGTTCAGCTCGCCATTGGCGAAGGCCGCGCCCATCTTCTGGATGCCTTCCATCTGCAGGTAGTACTGCTCTTTTTCCATCAGCCCGCCGGGGGCCATCAGCACCAGGCGGCTGACGCGCTGGGGCGCATCCAGCGCCAGCTTGATGGCGATGGCGCCGCCCAGGGAGTTGCCCACCAGCACGCAGCGCTGGATATCCAGGGCGTCCAGCAGGCCGGCCAGGGCGCCGACGAAGAAGTCCAGGCTGTAGGTGGTTTCCGGCTTGTCGGAGGCGCCATAGCCCGGAAGGTCCGGGACTATCACCCGGTAGCCGAAGCTGGCGAAGGTCGGGTAGTTCTGCTTGAAGTTGCCATGGCCGCTGGCACCCGGGCCGCTGCCATGGATGAACACCACCGGCTCGCCCTCTCCCGCCTCGATGTAATGCAGTCGCAGGCCATCCGGCAGCGTGACGAAACGCCCTTGCGCTAACGCCCCCATGGGAATCTCCTCGGCTTGTTGTTGTGCCGGGATTATTCGGCGCGGCCTGTTGGGCAACATCGTCCGAGAGGACTAGCAGGTGGGGGCATTCGTAGGGTGGGTCACGCTTCACCGACCCACCATCGGTGCCGAACCGGGCTCCGTTTTCCCTGTAGGGGCGAATTCATTCGCCAAGCAGACCGCAGGTCTGCCCCAGAAGGCCCCGGGGCAGCTGCGCTGCCCTTGGCGAATGAATTCGCCCCTACAAAAGAAGCCGCCCCCTCAAGAACCCGGAGGGGCGCACCCGCCCTAGTCCCCTTGGACGTAGGCACCCCACCCCACTCGCCCTAGCCTGCCGCTATCGATCCTTCACAGACGAGGCAGCCATGGGCGACCCGATGGATTTCAGCGGCAAGGTGGTACTGGTAACGGGCGGCGGCAAGGGCGTGGGGCGTGGCATCAGCCAGCGCTTCCTGCAAGGCGGCGCCGAGGTGGTGATCTGCGGGCGCAACGCGCCGGACAGCCTGCCGGCCCACGGCGCCCACGAGGCTGTCTTCCTGCCCTGCGACGTGCGTGACCTGGAGCAACTGCAAGCCATGCTCGACACCATCGTGGAGCGCTTCGGCCGCCTCGACGTGCTGGTGAACAACGCCGGCGGCGCGCCCCATGCCGAAGCGGCCACGGCCTCGCCACGCTTCTCCGAATCCATCATCCGCCTCAACCTGCTGGCGCCCCTCAACCTCTGCCAGCTGGCCAACCGGGTGATGCAGGCGCAGCCACAAGGCGGCGCCATCATCAACATCTGCAGCGTCAGCGCCACCCGCCCCTCCCCCGGCACCGCCGCCTATGGCGCGGCCAAGGCCGGCTTGCTCAACCTCACCCGGTCGCTGGCCGTGGAATGGGCACCCAAGGTGCGGGTGAACGCGGTAACCGCCGGGCTGATCCTCACCGAACAGGCCGAACTGCATTACGGCGATGCCGCAGGCATGGCAAGGGTGGCGGCGGGTATTCCCCTGCAACGCCTGGCCACCCCGGGGGATATCGGCGATGCCTGCCTGTACCTCGCCTCGCCGCTGGCCAGCTATGTGAGCGGCGCGGATATCTGCGTGCATGGTGGCGGGGAGAAGCCGGCGTTTCTCGACGCCGCCGGGGTGAATTGAAAAAAGCCGATGGGTATCGCGTAGCTCAACCCATCCTACGACCTGCCACGTAGCACCCGTAGGATGTGGTTGAGCGAAGCGATACCCATCAATTGGAAGCAACCGACTCCACCACCGAATGCGCCCTGAACACCGTCTCGACGATCTTCCAGGCGCCATCGATGCACCGATACCGATCCTGGTAGACCCCGCCCAGCTGCCGGGTGGCGCCGGTTTCGGCATCGAGGTTGAAGTAGTACAGCGCCCAGCGCCCCAGCGCTTCGTCCTCCCCCGTCAGCTCGATCTCCGGGTTGGCGCCGTGGTGCAGGTCGATCACCCGCTCGTTGCAGGCCATCGACTGGTAGAGCGCGACAAAGCTGTCGCGCTCCCCGAACGTCCCCAGGGGGCCGTAGTCGATCACGATCGCGCCTTCGGCGAAGCACGCGCGGATCGCCTCCACCTCCTTCAGGTCACAGGCGTTGAAGTAGCAATGCTTGAGCAGGCGGATGGCCTCCAGCGCCTCCAACCGGGCCAGACGCTGCTCCAGGCTCACGACTGATCCCTTGGAACCACGTTGGCCTCGCCCCAGAAGGCCTTCATGGAACGGATGCGCCCCTCGGCGTCGAACTCCATCACATCGATCACCTGGATGGAGCACGGGCTGCCGTTCCAGAGGATATCCACGCAGAACGGCACCGCGCCGCTGCCGGCATGGCTGGCGGACACCGGCCCGGTTTGCCGGGCGCGGGCGTTGGCCTTGCCCAGGCCCTCGCGGTAGAAGCGGTCGATGGCGTCGATGCCCACATGCTGCGGGCTGCCCACCGGGTCTTCCACTGTGGCGTTTTCTGCGTAAAGCGCGCGGATGCCGTCGATGTCGCAGGCATCCACCAGCTCGATGTAGCGAGCCATGGTCTGTTGAACCTGTTGCGGACTGATCATTGCGTTCTCCTCATGCCACTTCGAACAGGGCGGCGGCACCCATGCCGCCACCGATACACATGCTCACCACCACGTAGCGCAGGCCACGGCGCTTACCTTCGAGCAGCGCATGGCCGACCATCCGCGCCCCGGACATGCCGAAGGGGTGGCCGATGGCGATGGCGCCGCCGTTGACGTTCAGGCGCTCGTCGGGAATCCCCAGCGCATCGCGGCAATGGATGACCTGGCAGGCGAAGGCCTCGTTCAGCTCCCACAGGCCCACATGCTCCACCGACAGGCCATGGCGCTTGAGCAACTTGGGAATGGCGAAGACCGGGCCGATGCCCATCTCGTCGGCAGCGCACCCCGCCACCGCCAGGCCCCGGTAAATGCCCAAGGGCTCCAGCCCACGGCGCGCGGCCTCCTGGGCGCTCATCAGCACCGAGGCGGAGGCGCCATCGGAGAGCTGCGAGGCGTTGCCGGCGGTGATGAAACGCCCGGCGCCGGTCCACTGGCCGCCCTGCCACACGGGCTCCAGGGCGCCCAGGCTTTCCAGCGTGGTATCGGCGCGGTTGCATTCGTCATGGCGCAGGGTCACCGACTCATGGCGGCTCTCGCCCGTGGCCTTGTCCAGCAGCAGCTTGTTCACCGTGAGGGGCGCTAGTTCGGCTTCGAACAGGCCGGCACTCTGCGCCAGCGCGGTACGCAGCTGGCTCTGGTAGCTGTAGGCGTCCTGCGCCTCGCGGGAGATGCCGTAGCGCGCGGCGACGATCTCGGCGGTTTCGATCATCGGGATATAGGCGCGCGGGTCCTGCGCCAGCACCGCCTCGGACTGGTTGCGGTAGCTGTTCTTGTGCTTGTTCTGCACCAGGGAGATGGACTCCAGGCCACCGGCCACGGCGATATCGATCTCGTCGCACATGATGCTCTTGGCCGCCAGGGCGATGCTCATCAGCCCCGAGGAACACTGGCGCTCCACCGCCATGCCGGCCACGCTGGGCGGCAACCCGGCGGCCACCGCGCAAAGGCGGCCGAGGTTGTAGGCCTGGGTGCCCTGCTGGGCGGCGGCGCCCATGATCACGTCGTCCACCTCGCCCGGCTCGATACCAGCACGGCGCAGCGCCTCGCGCACCACATGGCCACCCAGCAGCGGCGCCTCGGTGTCGTTGAAGGCACCCCGGAAGGCCTTGCCGATGGGGGTGCGGGCGGTGGAAACGATTACGGCTTCTTTCATGGATCACTCCGGATTCATCAATGCCCTGTAGGGGCGAATTCATTCGCCAAGGGCAGCGCAGCTGCCCCAATCGAGCCTTGCAGGGCAGGCCGCTGGCCTGCTTGGCGAATGAATTCGCCCCTACAAGAAGAGCGCGCTCACGCGGCGGGGTAATACCGGCTGATGGTGTCCACCACGCAGCCCGGCCGCTCCTCGCCCTCGATCTCCACGCTCACGCGGATGGTGGCCTGCACCCCGCCCTTCACCTCTTCGGCGGCAATCAGCTGGGCGCTGCCGCGCACGCGGCTGCCGGCACGGACCACATTGGGAAAACGCAGGCGCTCGCCGCCGTAGTTCACCCCCATGGCAATGCCGCGCACCTCGACTATCTGCGGCAGGAACAGGTTGACCAGCGCCAGGGTCAGGTAGCCGTGGGCGATGCAGGCGCCGAAGGGCCCGCTGGCGGCCCGCACCGGGTCCACGTGTATCCACTGGTGGTCACCGGTGGCCTCGGCGAACTGGTCGATGCGCGACTGTTCCAGGGTCAGCCAGTCGCTGTGGCCAAGTGGCTCGCCCACGCGCGTCAGCAGCGCAGCCGGCGTCTCGAAGATCATCGTCATGCTCAGGCCCTCTGGCTGGAAACCGACAGCACTTCGCCGGTCATGTAGGAGCTGTAGTCGCTGGCCAGGAACATCATCACGTTGGCCACTTCCCACACCTCGGCGGCGCGGCCGAAGGCTTCGCGGGAGGCGAGCTGGTCCAGCAGCTCCTTGGGGGCGGACCTTTTCAGGAAGTCGTGCAGGGCGATGCTCGGGCTCACCGCGTTGATACGAATGCCGTGCTCGGCCGCCTCCACCGCCGCGCAGCGGGTCAGGGCCATGACCCCGGCCTTGGCCGCGGCGTAGTGGCTCTGCTCCTTCTGCGCGCGCCAGCCGAGCACCGAGGCGTTGTTGACGATCACCCCGCGCTGGCGCTCGATCATCTTCGGCAGCATGGCGCGGGTCATGCGCATGGTGCCGGTGAGGGTCACGTCCAGCACGCGGTGCCACTCCTCGTCGCTCATCTCCACCAGCAGGCGCGAACCGCCCAGGCCGGCGTTGTTGATCAGCACGTCCACGCCTTCCAGCTCGCGCTCGGCGGCGGCCACCAGGGCCTGCACCTGCTCCTCCGAGGTGACGTTGCACACCTGGCCATGGACCTGCTCCAGCCCGGTGGCTTCGCGGATCTTCGCCGCCGCTTCCTGCAGGCGGCCCTCATGGATATCGCTGATCATCAGCGCCCGGCAGCCCTCTTCGGCGGCGCGCAGGGCGGCGGAAAAACCAATGCCGGCACCGGCGGCGGCGGTGATCAGCACCGACTTGCCGCGCAGCAGGCCATGGCCGGGAACGTAGGTTGGAATGCTCATGCAAGGTCCTCGGATCAGGCGCGCACGCGCGGCTCGCGGGGCATGCCCAGCGCGCGTTCGGCGATGATGTTGCGTTGGATTTCGTTGGTGCCGCCGTAGATGGAATCGGAGCGGCTGAACAGGAACATCGACTGCAGGCGGCCCAGTTGGTAGGGCGCGCCCTCCAGCAGTTCGGCGTCGGGGCCGAGCACATCCATGGCCAGCTTGCCGAGGGCCAGGTGCCAGTTGGCCCAGCACAGCTTGTAGATCATCGCCTCGCGGCGCAGCGAGCCATCCTGCGGGCCGGAGAGCATGCGCAGGGAGTTGTAGCGCAGGATGCGCAGCCCGCCCCAGGCCTCGGCGATGCGCTGGCGCAGCAGCGGGTCGCGCGCCGCACCATTGGCGCGGGCGATGCGGATGATTTCTTCCAGCTCGTTGTGGAACAGCATCTGCTGGCCCAGGGTGGACACCCCGCGCTCGAAGCCCAGCAGCGCCATGGCGATCTTCCAGCCATCGCCGGGGGCGCCGAGGAGGTTGTTGGCGTCGGTCAGCGCCTCGTCGAAGAACACCTCGTTGAATTCCGAGGTACCGGTGAGCTGCTCGATGGGCCGCACCGTGATGCCCGGCTGGTGCATGGGCACCAGGAGGAACGACAGCCCCTGGTGGCCGACGCTGCCCGGCGTGGTGCGGGCGATCACGAAGCACCACTCGGATTCATGGGCGAGCGAGGTCCAGACCTTCTGCCCGCTGATGCGCCACTGGCCGTTCTCCAGCACGGCGCGGGTCTTCACATTGGCGAGGTCCGAGCCGGCAGCGGGCTCGGAGTAGCCCTGGCACCAGAACTCGGTGCCGGCGACTATGCCCGGCAGCAGGCGGCGCTGCTGCTCAGGGGTGCCGAAGGCGGCGATGGTCGGCCCGGCCAGGCCCTCACCTATGTGCCCCATACGGCCTGGACCGCCCGCGCGGGCGTACTCCTCGTGAAAAATCACCTGCTGGCTGATGGAAAGCCCACGGCCGCCGTGCTCCGGCGCCCAGCCCACGCAGGTCCAGCCGCCTTCGGCGAGGCGGCGCTCCCAGGCTTTGCGCTCCTCGGGGAAGCTGTGTTCATCCCCCGGCCCACCGCGAAAACGCAGCGGCTCGAACTCGCCCCGCAGGTTGTCCGCCAGCCAGCCGGCCACGTCGCGGCGGAAGCTTTCGTCCGCCTCACTGAAACTGATCTTCATGGGTATTCCCCCAGGAGGGCGGCGGCGATGCGCTCGCGATGCCAGGACGGCGCGCCGAACAGGGCCTCGCTGGCCCGGGCGCGCTTGAAGTAGAGGTGCGGGTCGTACTCCCAGGTGAAGCCGACGCCACCGTGGAGCTGGATGGATTCCGCCGCGCACTGGAAGAACGCCTCCGAGCAGCGCGCCTTGGCCAGCGCAGCCGCCAGCGGCAGCTCGGCGGCGATGCGCTTGTCACCATTGAACGCCAGGGCTTCCTCGGCCACGCAGGCGGCATACCAGGCCGCCGAACGCGCGCACTCCACCTCCAGCATCATGTCGGCGGCGCGGTGCTTGATGGCCTGGAAGCTGGCGATGGCGCGGCCAAACTGCTGGCGCTCGGCGGTGTAGGCCAGGGTCAGGTCCAGGGCCTGCTGGGCACCGCCCACCTGCTCGGCGGCCAGGGCCACGCAGGCCAATTGCAGCACCCGCTCCAGCAACTCACCGCCCTGCCCCGCCGCGCCCAGACGGGCCTCGGCCGGCACCACGACCTGGCTGAAACTCACTTCGGCCAGCTTGCGGGTCTGGTCCAGGGTCGGGACAAGCCGACGGCTGATGCCGGGCGTATCAGCCGGCACCGCGAACAGCCCGATACCCTCGCGGCCACGGGCCGCGACTATCAGCAGCCCCGCGCTGTGGCCATCCACCACCTGGCGCAGGACTCCATCGATGACAAACCCAGCACCTTCGGCCCGCACGCTGGCCTGCACCGCGTCCAGGCCGCTGCGGTTGTTGCTGGCATAGGCCAGGGTCGCCGTTAGGCTGCCTTCGGCCAATTGCGGCAGCCAGTGCGCCTTCTGTTCGTCATTGCCCCCCAGCAGCAAGGCCGGGGTAGCGAGGCAAGCAGTGGAAAAGAAAGGGGAACAGAACAGGCGACGGCCCATCTGCTCCAATAGAATCGCCAGCTCGACAAAGCCGAGGCCAAGGCCACCGTACTGCTCGGGAATATGAATGGCCGGCCAGACCATCTCGCGGCATACGCGCTGCCAAAGCTCCGGGTCGTGCCCCAACGCAGTGGCCATCGCCGCCCGCACGGCGGCGGAATCGGAAACATCCGCGAGAAAACTCTCGGCGGACTCGCGGATCATCTCCTGCTCATCGCTGAATGCGAAATCCATAGGGCTGCCTGCTCATGACTCTCGGGGATCGGGAGCGAGTCTGGCGGCTTGTGCGGGGCGGGGAATCGTCCGGATGGACGACGGGGGTTAGGGGGGAGGTTAGAGGGGGTTGGTCGCCGTGTAGGTTGGGTAGAGCGGAGCGAAACCCAACGCGGGACCATGCAGACAATGACGAGCTGTTGGTCTGCGCGACGGGTATACCCCGGGCAGGAATTTTTCGAAGTGCGAAGGGACAGGTTAGCGCGGTAGGTTTAGGCCGCTATCGGCCAAAGGCGGGCGATTAGAGTAGAGAAAGTAAATCTATCCCCTTTCCGTCCCATAAGTGCTTCTGGCATACCTGCTAAAGGAAAAGCCCCCATCTGGGGGCTTAACACACGAGCAGAAGGCTCACTCGAACTTACGCCTACTGCTTGATGCCCATTCTATGTGGCCTACAGCCAAATGCTCTCAAGTAGCGCAACGCCTCCAATTCCAATCCCCACTTTCCACGCGGCTTGTGCGTGAAGAGTGCCCTATGTACAGGCCTTCCAATTTTGCTGCATCAACAATCTTAAGCTGCAGGGTTCCAAAGTATGCAAGCCGATCATTTTTATCGTACCACTCCCCCATGACGTACGAATTTTTTATCGTGGCAAACATACAATAGGTTCTACCTTTAGCGTCAAACTCTGCATACAGGTACTTCCCAAACTGCTTGATCTCTGTGTAGCTGTGCCTATCCGCAACATCTTTGAAGCTAGGGCTGTCTGGGGCTTCCCAGATCTGCTCCCACCTGCCTGAAATTTCAGGTGGTCGATCTCGGAAAAAGCCCCTAACAGGAACCCAGTGAAAGAATTTCACAAAATAGTGAGAGAGACTAAAATCCAGAAGAGTTTTTATAATAAAAATCGCACAGGGAGCGACAAGTCCAGTTGCAACAACGTTATAATCTATATTCATATTACGACACTAATTCAGCAATTCTTCAGATATTTTTGCCGATATTTCAGAAAGATCATTTACCAGCTTTCTAGCAAGTTTATTTTTCATCAGCGACTTCGCATGCGCTATTAGCTCCTCGCGCACCTCTTGGCTAAGAGTGAAGTCCATGTGCGAGAGCTCTGTGAATCGCCCCGGCTTTCCTAGACACTCTCCAAGCTCTGGAAATAACGCTTTTCAAACTCCACTGGCGATAGCTGCATAGCGCTGCTGTGCCGGCGTTTGGGGTTATAAAACATCTCGATGTAATCGAACACATCACTCCGGGCTTCTTCGCGGGTGCCGTAGGTTTTTCGTCGGATGCGTTCCCGCTTCAGCAACTGGAAAAAGCTTTCCGCCACCGCGTTGTCGTGGCAGTTACCGCGTCGACTCATGCTGCTGATCAGGTTGTTGGCCTTGAGGAAGCTCTGCCAGTCCGAGCTGCTGAACTGGCTGCCCTGGTCGGAGTGGATCATCACTTCCTGCTTGGGCTTGCGCCGCCACACCGCCATCAACAGGGCATCGATAGCCAGGTCGCTGCACATCCGTGGCTTCATCGACCAGCCGATCACCTGGCGTGAAAACAGATCCAGCACCACCGCCAAATACAGCCAGCCTTCATAGGTGCGGATGTAGGTGATGTCGGTGACCCAGACCTTGTTCGGTTCACTAACGTTGAATTGCCGCTCCAGGCGATTGGGCGAAGCCACCGTTGGCCGGCCGCCGTAATAGCCGGGGCGCCGCCGATAGCCGGTCTGTGAGCGCAGCCCTTCTCCTCGCATCAGGCGAGCCACGCGGTGCCGGCCACAGGACTCCCCCAGCTCACGCAGGTCGTCGTGAATCTTGCGATAGCCGTAGACCCCACCGCTTTCCAGCCAGGCATGTTTGATCAACCCGAGTAGGCGCTGATCTTCCTTGGCGCGTACGGATTTCGGCTCGGTCAGCCAGGCGTAGTAACCGCTGGGATGCACTTTCAGGGTCTGGCAGAGACGTCGAACCGGGTACTCCACCGACAGCTTGCTGATGAAGGCGTACTTCAGCCGGACTCCTTGGCAAAGTACGCGGCGGCCTTTTTTAGGATGTCTCGCTCTTCGGTCACTCGCTTGAGTTCGGCGCGCAGACGACGCAGTTCGGCCTGCTGATCGTCGTCTTGCTGCCGCTGCGCCTGGGGCTTGCCGTAGCGCTTGATCCAGGCATACAGGCTATGCACCGACATGCCTAACCGCGCTGCCACCTCGGCTACGGGGAGGCCGCGCTCGGTCACTTGTTTGACCGCTTCGATTTTGAATTCTTCGGGGTAACGCTGGTTGCTCATGGCACCTCCTAATGGGCCTCATTATGAGGCTTGGAGGTGTCTACGAAACTAGGGGCGATTCACAGCTCCTGTGTCGCTCTGGCTGTACTCCAGCTGAGTAAGCCCGCTTCGCTGGGAGCCACGACCATCCCATCCGCACACTCATCGCAACGCTTCGCGGGGCAGAGAAGTGGAGCGAGCCATCAGCCCCGGCTAGAGCTTGCTAGCGACTTGTTAGAACGAATCTGCTGATTGCCAAGGCGACTAAATGGTTTCGCTTCGACGTCGAAAAGAGGGTCTATACCCAGCTACCAACAGATGGGCGTAACGTCTGCCATGCTCAATTAGCTGTCACGATTGACACGCTCGCGATGACCGCTATTGGCCGATAACCGCCGCTCGAACGCGGCGTCTATCAGCCAGCTACATCCATTTGCAGTCCACCAATCCGTCCCCATGTAACGCCAAAGCACGAAACCAGTTGGTTTGACCAACATAATGGCGTCGTCCACACGGCCACCTCCTACAGATTTTTCCGACTCTCTTTCCCCTTCCCTACAGAGAACTTTCCCACACCCCATTAGCCTTGAGGCCCTACGCGCGCCCTGGCTAGTGTCCCTCCCCGTCACGGTCAATCCCGTGGCCGGGTTTGACAGCCTGACAGCGAGAGACGCGATTGCGCCTCAGAGGTGCATGCGGAAGCGGCGAACTGCTTCTGCAGGCTCTCGCTCGCATGCAGTTTTCAACTGCATTGATCTATGGCAGATCGCGTGGGGAGACCCTCGTGGTCTGCCGGGTTCTCTTGCCTCGGTCTGTCAACCCCGCGCGATCCGCCACCCTCGATGACAGCGCGGGTGGTGGAGTCTTCCTATCGCAAGAGGAGATTCGCCATGCACGACGCATACACCCCAATCGTTTTCTATCACCACCACCAGCGCCTGCGCGCGGTGATGGTCGACAACCAGCCCTGGTTCGTCGCCCATGACTTCGCGCGTCTAATCGGCCTCCCCGATGCCCAATCCCTGCTCCAGGCCCTGGAGCCCCACGAGCAGCAAACCCTCTGCCTCGGCTACACCCATGACTTCCACGAAGACGTCACCGCCATCAGCGATATCGGCGCCTACCGGGCGCTGTTCCAGTTCGGCGGGCCTGAGCATGAGGCTGTCGGCCGCTGGATCAGCGCAGTGCTGGTGCCAACGCTGCATGACTATCACCGGGTGCCGGATGCGGCGCCGCGCCGGAACGAGCTGAGCTATGAAGGCCGGCGGATTGGTGTGGTGCGCTGGCAGGGTGAGGTGTGGGTGGCCTGGCGGGATTTGCCGGCCTTTATGGTTAGCGGCAAGGAGGCGTCGGCATGAGCGAGGACCTTGATGAGCGGCGGCTGTGGGAGCTGGTGAATCGGCTGGATTCGCGGCTGAACACGGTGCGGGTGCTGGCTGAAGTCCTCCTGGACAATGCAGCGATGCGAGAGGGGATTCCCGGGCCCTATCTGGACAACGTCAAGGAGAGTGCGTTGATGGAGGCGGTGATCTATTTGTCCCGGAGCAACGAGAAGGATTTCTTGCGGTTGGCGAAGATGGAGAAGTTGCCGTTGGTGTGAGGTGAGGTGGGCCCCTCTTCCGGGTTGGGAGAGGGGCCTTTGTTTTGTTGGGGCAACGGGGTTGCCCTTTCGCGAATGAATTCGCTCCTACAGGGTTGGGGAGGAGTTTGGTGCGGGGGTTGTGTGCCGGCACCGGGGCAACGGGTTGCCCTTGGCGAATGAATTCGCCCCTACAGGGTTGGGGTGAGTTTGGCGTGGGGGAATCGCGAGCAGAGCTCGCTCCTACGGGGAGCTGCGATTGAAATCGCCCCTACAGGGGTGGGTGCGCGCGGGGGATTGTGTGCCGTCCCGGGGCAACGGGTTGCCCTTGGCGAATGAATTCGCCCCTACAGGGTTGGGGGGAGTTTGGTGCGGGGGTGATCGCGAGCAGAGCTCGCTCCTACGGGGAGCTGCGATTGAAATCGCCCCTACAGGGGTGGGTGCGCGCGGGGGATTGTGTGCCGTCCCGGGGCAACGAGTTGCCCTTGGCGAATGAATTCGCCCCCACAGGGTTGGGGTGAGTACGGCACAGGGGATGTGTGCCGGCACCGGGGCAACGAGTTGCCCTTGGCGAATGAATTCGCCCCTACAGGGTTGGGGTGAGTTTGGCGCGGGGGGGTTCGCGAGCAGAGCTCGCTCCTGCGGGGAGCTGCGATTGAAATCGCCCCCACAGGGTCTCAAAACGTTTGGTGCTTGCGGGCGTTACAATGGCGACCGCGCCGATCCCCCGGATCGGGCACGCCCGGAGCCCGCTTCAGATGTTCACCCTTGTAAACCTGGATACATCGCCGCCCGAATCGCTGAAGAGTCAGGTTCTGCAAATGGTGGTGGACTACTTCAGCGACATCAGCCCGGTGCCGCTCACGCCCAGCAATCCGCTCTATCAGCTGTATCAGTACGTGATCGGCTTTGAAGTGCACCTGTATCTGCAGGGCATGGACAGCGCCGTGGACAGCAGCGCGCGGTTGATCCTGGCCCTGGATGATGAAGACCCCTCCCAGGTGCTGGGTTTTGCCCTGTACCTGCCGAGCCAGGATGATGCCGAGGCCTGCACCCTGGCCTATATGGCCGTCGCGGCCAGCCACCGCCGGCGCGGTATCGCCCGGGCCTTGTTGCAGCGGGTGACCCTGCATCGGCCCCACGTCGAGCTGGCCTGCGTGGCGAGCAAGGTGCCGGCCTTCGAGGCCATGGGGTTCCAGGTACTGGCCGCGCAGGGGCCGCAGGTGCTGCTGAACACCCGCGACCACCGCTCGGACGGCATGGTGGCGGTGCAGGACCTGGCCCCGATCTACCAATCCAAGGAAGTGCGGCAGATCCACGCCTACCTGGTGAAGCAACATGGCCAGAAGGCCATGCGCGAGGCCGAGAACAAGCGCGACCGCCTGCTCGACCAGCTGGCCTATCAGGCCCAGGTGTTGGTGAAAGAGCGTTTCCCCACGATTCACTGATGGCCAAAGGGGCAGTAGGTCGGGTGGATGTCGCGTTTCACCTCCACCCATGGAGCCCGCCGAATCATGGGCGGGGGACCGGTGAGGCCTGCTTGCCTTTGGGGCAACGCGTTGCCCTTGGCGATTGAAATCGCCCCTACAGGAGTTCGGGGTTGTTCGCGAGCAGAGCTCGCTCCTACGGCGGTGTGTCGCCCAGGCTTCACCATCGCCCTGCTTGTCTATATTGAGACGACGCTGCCGACGCGGATCGTTTCCGCTGCCGGCACTCGCGGGGGATCCGCCAGAACAGTTTAAGGATGGCTGGGCATGGGTGATTTATTCGACGTAGTTGTGTTGGGGCTGCTGGCCTTGCTGCCCTTGATAAACCCACCCACGACAGTGGCGCTGTTCCTGACGCTCTCCCAAGGGCTTGGCCGCGAAGAGAAGAACCAGCAGGCGCTGCGCACGGCGATCAATGTCTTCGTCATCATGACGCTCGCCTTCTATGCGGGCGAACTGATCATGGATGTCTTCAATATTTCCATACCGGGTTTGCGCATCGCTGGTGGCGGAATCCTGATAATCATTGGTTCACGTATGCTCTTCCCTCAGCCTTCCCAGCCAACCACCGCCAACAACGACGGGGCGCAACGCGCCAACTTTTCCTTCATCCCGCTGGCCATGCCCAGCACGGCAGGGCCGGGCACCATCGCGCTGATCATCAGTGCTTCCGCCACCTTCAAGTACAACACCACCTTTCCAGCCTGGGTATTGGTGGTAGCGCCGCCACTGATCTTCCTTTCTACCGCGCTGATTCTCTGGGGTTGTTTGCGCGCGTCAGAGCTGATCATGAAAATGACCGGCCCGTCAGGCATCGATGCCATCTCGCGCATGATGGGTTTTTTGCTCGTGTGCATGGGGGTTCAGTTCGCCATCAATGGCTCGGTAGATATCGCGCAAACCCTCATCAATAACAACGCTCAGCTATTCCGCCATCCATAGTTTCCGTTCGCGAAGCTCCCATGGTCCGGTCCGCCATTTTTGGGGGCGGTGCTCGGATTCGATGGGTATCGCGGGCTCAACCCATCCTACGGGGCTGTGCCTGCGGGGAGATTCCCATGTAGTTGTGGGGGCGAATTCATTCGCTGACCGGACCGCAGGTTCGGCCGTCTCGATTCCATGGGGCAACGCGTTGCCCTTGGCGATTGAAATCGCCCCCACAAGGTCATACCTCAGGTGCGCGGCAGGTTCTTGGTGACGCAATGAATGCCGCCACCGCCGGCGGCGATGGGGTCGATATTGACCTGTTCCACCACCCGGCCCGGATAGAGCCTGGTCAGCAGGTCCTTGCAGTACTTGTCCGCCGCCGCGTCGCCGAACTGCGGGGCGATCACCGCGCCGTTGATCGGCAGGTAGTTGATGTAGCCGGGTGCGAAATCCGGGTTGCCCTGGGTGTACTGGTTGTTGCGCTTGGTCAGGGGCGGCGGCAGGGTGTGGACCACCAGCTTGCGGCCGTCGGCGTCGGTGGCGCTCTTGAGGATCTCCAGGTGCTTGCGGGTCACGGCGTAGTCGTAGGACTTGGGGTCGTTGTCGAGGTTGGCGATCACCACGCCCGGCTGGACGAAGCGCGCATAGAAGTCGACGTGGGCATCGGTGATGTCCTTGTCCTTGATGCCCGGCAGCCAGATGATCTTGCGCAGGCCGAGGTTGGCCTTCAGTTCGGCTTCGATCTGCGCCTTGCTGAGCCCTGGGTTGCGGTTGCTGTTGACCCAGCAGCTCTCGGTCATGATCGCGGTGCCATGGCCGTCCACCTCGATGCCGCCGCCCTCGCCCACCAGGGCGCTGCGGATGTAGGCGGCTTCCATTTCGTAGCTCAGCGGATCGGCCACGGCGGTGTCGTTGGCCGAGGTCTGCTTGCCGCCCCAGCCGTTGAAGTTGAAGTCCACCAGGCCCAGGCCACCGGCGCCGTCCACCACGAAGCAGCCGCCGTAGTCGCGCACCCAGACGTCATCCAGCGGCATGGTGAGGAATTCGATGTTGGTGGTGCCGCATTTGCTCTTGGCCTGGGACAGCTGGCTGGCCCGGCACAGCACGGTCACCGGCTGGTATTTGGCGATGGTCTTGGCCAACAGGGCGATGCAGTTGTTCACCGCGCCCTCCCAGCCCTGCCAGACCTTTGAGGAGGCGGCGAAGGCGAGGATCACCCGCTCCTGCGGGCCGTGTTCGTCGGGCATGTACCAGCTCGCGGCCAGGGCGGCCGGCACGCGGGCCGCGCCGAAACCGAGGCCGAGGGAGGCAACGGCGCCGACACCGCTGGCCGCCATCAGCTGCTTGATGAAGTCACGACGTGTAGACATGGAAGGTCCTCTGTTGGGTGGGCGAGTGGATCGCGGCGGCACCCGCTTGCGGGCGCCGCGTCCTGTGCGGATCAGTCGTGGATGGCGGTCTTGAAGGTGGTCCAGGCACGCATGCGCGCACGCATGTCGCGCTGGGGGATGTCCTTGCCGGGAATCAGCCGCGCATAGGTGGCCTCGTCGACATAGATATCCGGGTTGTTGCGCATGTCGGCGGCCACCATGGGTTTGGCCTTGGCGCTGGAGGTGGGGTAGCCGGTAGCGTTGCTGATGGCCGCCATGTTTTCCGGGCGCATGATGAAGTTGATCAGCGCGTAGGCGTATTCCGGATGCTGGGCGTCGGCCGGGATCGCCATGGTGTCCATCCACACGGTGGTGCCCTCGGAGGGGATGCGGTACTGGAAGCGCTCCGGCTTGCCGGCCTCGTCGGCGGCCCGTTGCGCCTGGGTCATGTCGCCGCTGTAGCCGAGGGACAGGCAGATGTCGCCGTTGACCAGCTGGGTGACCGGCTGCGACTGGAACTTGCGGATGTACGGCTTGATGCCCTTGAGCAGCGCAACCGCCTCGGCCAGCTCATCGGGCTTGCTGCTGCGCGGGTCGTGGCCGAGGTAGTTGAGCACCACGGCCAGCACTTCGTCGGGCGAGTCGATCATCGAGATGCCGCAGTCGGCGAACTTCGCCGCCAGCTCCGGCTTGAAGATCATGTCCAGGCTGTTGACCGGCGCATCGGCCAGGCGCTTTTCGATCAGCGCCTGGTTGTAGGTCAGGCCGATGGTGCCCCAGGTGTAGGGCACGGTGGCGTGCCGCGAGTAGGGGTACTTGGTCTGCAGGTTGCGCAGGCCGGGCTCGATGTCGCCGAGGTGCTCCAGCTTGGCGGTATCCAGCTTCTGCAGGGCGCCGGCGCGCATCAGGCGCTCGGCCACCGTGTCGCCGGGGAAGATCAGGTCGTAGCCGCTGTGGCCGGACATCATCTTGGCTTCCAGCGTTTCGCTGCTGTCCATCACGTCGTAGATGACCTGGATGCCGGTTTCCTTGCTGAAGGCCGCGAGGGTTTCCGGGGCGAAGTAGTCGGCCCAGTTGTACAGCCGCAGGACTTTTTCCTCGGCCTGGGCGGTGAGCTGCGCACCGAGCAGAACAACGCTCAGCGAACCGATCAGGAGCTTTTTCATGGCGTTCATGTGCGGTCTCCCTGGCGCTGCCAGCGTACGTGGGTTTGACGGCCATCCAGGCCCAGCAGCGGGCCATACATTTCCGGGCGACGGTCGCGGTAGATGCCCCAGTTCAGTCGCTCCTCGCGCATCAGGCCGAGGTCGAGCCGCTGCACCAGCACGCGGGTGTCGTCACGGCCGGCCTCGGCCAGCAACTTGCCCTTGTGATCGGTAATGAAGGACGAGCCGTAGAAGCGCATCTGCAGTTCCGGATCGGTGGTCGCCACTTCATGGCCCACGCGATTGGCGGCGATCACCGGGAGGATGTTGGCCGCGGCATGGCCGCGCTGGGCCATTTGCCAGTGGTCTCGCGAATCCAGCTCGGCCGCTCCCGGCTCGGAGCCGATGGCGGTGGGATAGAGCAGCACCTCGGCGCCCATCAACGCCAGGCAGCGGGCGGTTTCGGGGAACCACTGGTCCCAGCAGATCCCCACGCCAATGCGGCCGAAGGCGGTGTCCCAGACGCGGAAGCCGGTATCGCCGGGGCTGAAGTATTCCTTCTCCTGGTAGCCGATGGCGTTGGGGATGTGGGTCTTGCGGTACACGCCCAGCAAGGTGCCGTCGGCATCGGCCACCGCCAGGGAGTTGAAGTAGGCGTTGCCGGCACGCTCGAACCAGCTGAGCGGCAGCACCACGCCCAGCTCGCGGGCGAGGTTGGCGAAGCGCTTGAGCACGCGGCTCTGGCCGTATTCCTCGGCCAGGGCGAGGTGCTTGTGGTGCTGCTCGATGCAGAAGTACGGCGTGGCGAACAGCTCTTGCAGCAGGATCAGCTGCGCGCCCTTGGCGGCGGCTTCACGCACCAGTTGCTCGGCCTGGTCGAGGTTCTTGCCCAGGTCCCAGCTGCAGGGGAACTGGGTGGTGGCGACAGTGAGGATGCTCATGCCATCACCCCTTCAGCGGCCAGGCCGGCTGTTGCTGGGTGATGCAGTGCACACCGCCGCCGCCATGGGCCAGCTGGTTGATTTGCACCGGCACCACTTCGCGGCCGGGGAAGGCCAGGCGCAGGGTGGCCGCCGCTTCGTCGTCGGCGGCGATGCCGTAGGCCGGCATGATGATGGCGCCGTTGGCGATGTAGAAGTTGGTGTAGGAGGCGCAGAACACCTCGGCGTTCGGGTCCACCGCCTCGCTGGCCTCGTACAGTTCGAGCATCTCGAAGCGGCGGCCCTGGGCGTCGGTGGCCAGCTCCAGGGCGCGGCGGTTCTCCCGCGCCACCTTGGCGTAGGTCGAGGACGAATCGCGGGTGGCGTCCAGCAGCAGCGCGCCTGGGCGGGCGAAGGCGCACACGCCGTCCACGTGGCCGTCGGTCATGTCGCCGGTGACGTAGTCCGGGTCGCCCGGCAGCCAGATGGTTTTCTTCACCCCCAGCAGGCGGGTGAAGATTTCCTCCATTTCCACCTTGCTCATGCCGGGGTTGCGGTTGCTGTTGAGCAGCACGGACTCGGTGGTGATCAGGGTGCCCTGGCCGTCGACATGGATGGCGCCGCCCTCGTTGGTCAGCACCGTGTCGAAGCACTCCATGCCGAGGTGGCCGAGCACGCGCCGGGCCAGGCTCTCGTCGAGGTCGAAGGCGGACTTGCCGCCCCAGGCGTTGAAGCGCCAGTTGACCCCGGCGACGCCCAGGGTGGGATGGCAGACGAAGCTGGGGCCGGAGTCGCGGCACCAGCTGTCGTTGATCGCCAGTTCGATCAGCTCGACGTTGGGTCCGCAAAGTTCGCGGGCACGCTCCACGGCCGAGGGGTCCACCACCATCTTCACCGGTTCGAAGCGGGCGATGGCGTTGGCCACCCGGGCGAAGTCCACCTGCACCTCGGCCAGCGTCACGCCCCAGCCGTTCTCCCAGAGCGCCCGGTTGTGGGGGAAGGCCATCCAGGTGGCGGCATGTTGGACCCATTCGGCGGGCATGACCCAGCCGTTCTGCGCATCATTCAGTTGCATACAAGTGCCTTGAGTTCAGATTTTGTTATCAGCGAAAACCGAGGCCTCGGTAGTTGATTGCATGCTAGGCCTGTAAAAATGCGGGAACAAACGATAGATTTTGCGGATCACTGATTAGCAAGGCTTATCGATCATGCTGAAACACTGGCCACCCCTGAATGCCCTGCGCGGCTTCGAAGCCGCTGCTCGCCTCGGCAGCTTCCACAAGGCCGCCGAAGAGCTGCACCTCACCCAGTCGGCCATCAGCCAGCAGATTCGCAGCCTGGAAAGCTTTCTCGAACAGCCGCTGTTCTTTCGCAACGGCCGCAGCGTGGCGCTGACCGATGCCGGCTTCGACCTGCTCAGCACCACCCAATCCCTGTTGCAGCAACTGGCCGTGGGCATCCGCCGCCTCGACCAGTACCGCAAGCCCAATCAGTTGGTGGTCAACACCACCCCGGCCTTCGCCCGTCATTGGCTGGTGCCGCACCTGGCGGATTTCCACCGGCGCCACCCGCAGGTGGACCTCTGGCTGCTGACCACCGACGAGACGCCGGACATGGCCACCCAGACCATCGACATCGCCGTGCGCGACGACCTCAGCGCACAGGCCGAATGCAGCCTGCGCGTGCTCCTGGAAGACCGCCTCTACCCCGCGTGCCACCCCGGCCTGCTGGAGCTGCCGGCGAATGCGCGGACGACCCTGCATGGCGAGCGCGAGATGGACTGGAGCCATTGGCAGGTGCAGGGCGGCGCCGACATCGGCCAGCAGAGCCAGGGGCTGAATTTTTCCGATCCCGGCCTGCTGCTGGATGCCGCCAGCCAGGGGCTGGGCATCGCCCTGGTGAGCCAGTTGCTGGCCGGGCGCGCGCGGGATCAGGCGCTGCTGGTGCCCCTCACGGAGCAGACCGTGCGTGGCCCGAACTGGAGCTGGCTGGTGCACCGCGACAGCGAGGGCGACCCGCTCACCCGCAGCTTCTGCACCTGGCTGGTGGAGGCGCTGGAGAAGCAGGCCGTCCGACAGATGATCCCGGCCTAACCGGGGGCCATGACGGGGCAGGCCCTGATTGCCCTGCCCGCTGACACCGGTCGTGCCCCTACCCCAGCACCCTGCGTACCCACCATCCCTCCACAGCCAACCCCGCAATCGCACGCTGAAAAGCAAAAGCCCGCCAGGAAGGCGGGCTTGCGGGTAACGACCGCTGGGGTCAGTCGTGATGCTTGTGCTTGTGTTTACGCTTGTGGCTGGCCTTGTGGTTGTCGTGGTGGTCGTCGTCATCGGCCAGGTTGTTGCCGATGGCGCTGCCGGCAGCGCCACCCAGGCCGGCGCCGATTGCGCCACCGGTGGCACCGCCCACGCTGTTGCCGAGCACCTGGCCACCGGCCGCACCGAGGCCACCGCCGATAGCCGCTTCGGTCTTCTTGCCATCCTTCGCGCTCACCGCGCCGCCCGCCGCGCCGCCGAGGCCGGCACCGATGGCCGCGCCGGTGCTGCCGCCGACGGCCTGGCCCACCACGCTCCCCAGGGCCCCACCGACGCCACCGCCGACCGCCGTGTTAGTGGTTTCGCCGGCGACTACGTACTGGGACGCCAGGATGCTGAAAGCAAGTGCGGAGAATGATTTGCGCATGGTTGCTAGCCTCGATTGGAACGGAATGAGGTGAATTCTGGCGGATGCGCAGCAGCCGGACAACGCACGTCCGGCTGTTCATGGACCTGGGTCAACAGACGGCCCACTAGCGCTACCGCCTATCGAGCAACCTGGCGTCGAAGCCGTGGTTGCAGCCGATCCCAGCTCGTTCAGCGCACGCGCAAAGGCCTCGTCGAACCTCTGAGTCACTACCGCAGGTTCTTAACATTTGTTAATGCCGCCCCTCCCATGGCCTGCACAGAATCGAGAAAACAATCCGCAGGAACCTGCCATGCTCCCTCCTCCTCGTGCGAAAACCGTCTACGAGCTGCTGCAAGCGTCTGCCAGTGCCCATCGTGACAAACCGGCACTGACCTACCTCAGCGACCTGAGTCCAATCGAGGGGCAGCAGGTGAGCTATGGCGAGCTGCTGGCCAACACCCACCGCGCGGCGCGGCTGATTCTCGACCTTGCAGGCAGCCGTAAACCGGTAGTCTCGCTGCTGCTGCCGAACATTCCCCAGAGCCAGTACCTGCTCTGGTCCGCCGCCTGCGTCGGGGTTGCCAACCCGCTCAACCCGCTGCTCTGCGAGGATGCGCTGTACAACCTGATGCTGAAGGCGAACACCGAGCTGATCTTCGTACTCGGACCGATGCCCGGTTCCGACCTTTGGCAAAAGACCCTGAACGTTGCCCGACGCCTGCCACACCAGCCCAAATGCGTGTCGGTCGTGACCGCGGGGGGCGACTTCAGCTTCGAGGCATTGCTGGACAACTACAGCGCCGCCGAGCTGGAGGCACAGTTGCAGCCGCAGGCCGACGACATCGCCGCCTACTTCCACACCGGCGGCACCACCGGATTGCCGAAACTGGCCTGCCACACCCACGCCAATCAGGTGGCGGCAGCGCACGCCTATGTGCGTTGCATGGCCGCCAGTTCCGCTGACGTGGCGCTCAACGGCTTGCCGCTCTTCCACGTCGCGGGCGCCCTGGTGAACAGCCTGGGCGGAATCGCCAGCGGCTTGCACATGCTGTTGCCGACCCTCGCAGGCTTCCGCAATCCAGAGGTGATCCAGCGTCACTGGCAACTGGTCGAGCGGTACGGCATCACCATCAGTGGCGGCATCCCGACGTCGGTTGCGGCCATGCTCGAGGTCCCCCTTGGCGGCCATGACATCAGCTCGCTGCGTTTAATGATCTCGGGCGGCGCACCGGTGCCGGCGGCACTCTGCGAACAGCTTCGCGCCATGACCGGGCTGAATCTGTACCAGGCCTATGGCATGACCGAGGCGGCCGGCGTCATCACCTTGCCCAACCTCGAATGCCCCTCCATACCCGGCAGCGCTGGCCACGTGAGTGGCGCGATCGAGGTTCGGATAGCCGGCAACGGCGAGATCTGCGTGCGTGGTCCGACCGTCTTCCCCGGTTACCTGGGACACGGCGAAAACCCGCTGGAGGACGGCTGGCTCCGCACCGGTGACCTGGGGCGCCTGGACGACCAGGGCAACCTCTTCATCACCGGAAGGGCCAAGGACCTGATCATCCGCAGTGGCCACAACATCGACCCGGCGCTGATCGAGAACTGCCTGGAGTCCCACCCCCAGGTGTCGCTGGCCGCCGCCGTCGGCATGCCCGACGAATATGCAGGGGAACTACCGGTGGCCTTCGTGCAGCTGCGCCGGGGCAGCCTGGCCAGGGTTGACGAGCTGCTCGCGTACGCCCTTGAACACATGGCCGAACGCCCGGCCTGCCCGAAACGGATTTTCCTGCTGGAGCAATTACCGGTCACGGCGGTGGGCAAGATCATCAAGCACCGCCTGCGCGAGCTGGCGGCGGCGCACGCGTACAACGAACGCGCGGAACAGCGGGGGCTTCGGCTCACCGTCGAGGTGAACCAGCAAAGCGATGGCAGCCTCGTACTCAACCTCGAAAACGTGCCGGTGGAACATCGAGGCTGGTGTGCGGAACAGGCCGAACGCCTGGGGCTGCGGTGGGATGCAGGAGCAAATGCCCCTGAACGGGGCATTGCGCGAGATGCGAGGCCGGAGTAGCTAGTGGGCGCCTCAGCCCTTGAAGCCCTTGCCCACCAGGTAGACCTCCCGCGAGCGCGGTCGGGAAGCTTCCGGCTTGCGGATCACCACCTTCTCGAAGGAGGTGCGCACATCCTTCAGGTACTCGTCTGAGCCTTCGCCCTGGAAGACCTTGGCCAGGAAGTTGCCGTTGGGCTTGAGCACCTGGCGGACCATGTCGAGGACGAGCTCCACCAGGTACATGGAGGAGGCCTGGTCGGCGGCGGCCACGCCACTGATGTTGGGGGCGATGTCGGAGATGATCAGGTCGGGCTGGCGGCCGGCGAGCAGGTCGAGGATCTGCTGGAACACGGCGTCGTCGGTGAAGTCGCCCTGGATGAAGTCGACGTTGTCGAGCGGGTCCATCGGCAGGATGTCGCTGGCGATCACCCGGCCATTTTCGCCGACGAGCCGGCCGGCCACCTGCGACCAGCCACCGGGGGCGGAGCCCAGGTCCATGATCAGCATGCCGGGGCGGATCAGCTTGTCCTTCTCGTTCAGCTCGATGAGTTTGTAGCTGGCACGGGAACGCAGGCCATCCTTCTGGGCCCGTTTGACGTAGGGATCGTTGACGTGTTCATCCAGCCAGCGGCGGCTGCTTTTGGATCGTTTCATGGGAGAGCCAACAGGGAGAATCGAAGTGGGGAGCGCACCAACGAATAGGACGGAACGCAAGCGATTGGGCGCAAAGTGGCGGCGATTATAAGCCGATAACGCCGCCCAGGTTAAATCCGCCGGGCGGGTGCCCCATCGGGCCAGGCCTGACAGGGGGGGGCGGCGGCGGCTACAATTGGCGGCTTACCCCCTCCCCTATTGCTTCCTTTGCCGGAGTCACCGGCCAGGATTACCGCCATGATTCGCATCAACGAACTGTCCCTGCCCCTCGATCACTCCGCCGATGAACTGCGCCAGGCCATCGTCCAACGCCTGAAAATCAGCGATGCCGACCTGCTGAACTTCACCGTGTTCAAGCGCAGCTACGATGCCCGCAAGAAGAACAGCGTCATCCTGTTCATCTACATCATCGACCTGGAGGCCCGCGACGAGGCGGCGATCCTGGCGCGCTTCAGCGACGACCACAACGTGCGCCCGGCCCCGGACACCAACTACTACCCGGTGGGCCAGGCCCCGGCCGACCTCACCGAGCGGCCGCTGGTGGTGGGCTTCGGCCCCTGTGGCCTGTTCGCGGCGCTGCTGCTCGCGCAGATGGGCTTCAAGCCCATCGTGCTGGAGCGCGGAAAGGACGTGCGCAGCCGTACCAAGGACACCTGGGCGCTGTGGCGCAAGAAGGTCCTGACCCCGGAATCCAACGTACAGTTCGGCGAAGGCGGTGCCGGCCTGTTTTCCGACGGCAAGCTCTACAGCCAGATCAAGGACCCGAAGTTCTACGCCCGCAAGGTGGTGCACGAGTTCGTTCGCGCCGGCGCGCCGGAAGAGATCATCTACGTGAGCAAGCCGCATATCGGCACCTTCCGCCTCACCGGTGTGGTATCGGCCATGCGCGAGGAAATCATCGCCCTCGGCGGCGAGGTCCGGTTTGAAAGCAAGGTGACCGAGCTGCTGATCGACGATGGCCAGCTCGAGGGCGTGGTGCTGGCCAATGGCGAAACTATCCACAGCCGCCATGTCGTGCTCGCGCTGGGCCACAGTGCCCGCGATACCTTCCGCATGCTGCACCGCCAGGGCGTGTTCATGGAGGCCAAGCCCTTTGCCGTGGGCTTCCGCATCGAGCACCCGCAAGGCCTGATCGACCAGGCCCGGCTGGGCAAGTACGCCGGCCATCCGGAGCTGGGCGCCGCCGACTACAAGCTGGTGCACCACGCCAAGAACGGCCGCGCCGTCTACAGCTTCTGCATGTGCCCGGGCGGCACCGTGGTAGCGGCCACCTCCGAGCCGGAGCGCGTCGTGACCAATGGCATGAGCCAGTACTCGCGCAACGAACGCAATGCCAACGCCGGCATAGTCGTGGGCATCAACCCGGAGCAGGATTTCCCCGGCGACGCGCTGGCCGGCGTGGAACTGCAGGAGCGCCTGGAGTCCCACGCCTATGTGCTGGGCGGCAGCGATTACTGCGCCCCCGCGCAGCTGGTGGGCGACTTCATTCGCGGCGTGCCGTCGAGCGAATTCGGCGAGGTGGAACCCTCCTACAAGCCCGGCGTGCGCCTGGGCGATCTGGCGCCCTCGCTGCCGGACTACGCCATCGAGGCCATCCGCGAGGCGCTGCCGGCCTTCGGCAAGCAGATTCGCGGCTTCGATCGCCCCGACGCGGTGCTCACCGGTATCGAGACCCGCACCTCGTCCCCGGTGCGCATCACCCGCGACCACGAGACGCTGCAGAGCCTCAACCTGCGTGGCCTGTACCCGGCCGGTGAAGGCGCCGGATATGCCGGCGGCATCCTCTCGGCGGGCGTGGACGGCATCAAGGTCGCCGAAGCCCTGGCCAAGTCGCTGCTGGCCGGGCTGAACCAGACCGAAGCGCAGACCCACTGAGCGCCGCCCTGATGAAACTCGACGACATCAAGAAACTTCACCAGAAAAAGTACCGGGCCGAGTTCGGTCATTTTCTGGTGGAGGGCGAGCATCTGCTGCTGGAGCTGCAAAAAGCCGCCGTGCACAACCCGCTACTGCTGCGCAGCCAGCTGTATGTGACCGGCGCCTTCGAGCACTGGCAAAGCCCGTTCGAGACCCATCTGATCAACGACCGCCAGATGGCGCAGATCGCCGACACCAAGACGCCCCAGGGCATCATCGCGGTGGTGCCGATGCCGGCACCGGCCGCGCCGGTTTCCGCGCCCGCCGGCAACGAGCGCGCCATCTACCTGCATGAAATCCAGGACCCGGGCAACCTCGGCACCATCCTGCGCACCCTGGCGTGGTTCGGGAACTTCCGCTGCCTGCTCAGCCCCGGCAGCGTCGATCCATACAACCCCAAGGTCGTGCGTTCCAGCATGGGCGCCATCTTCCATGCGCCCATGGAGCTGGATGTGGAGCTGGACTCCCTGGGCTCGCGCTTTGCGCGCATCGCCTGCCTGGACATGCAGGGCGAGCCCGTGCAAGCGGCCGGATTCAAGGCCTTCGATTGCTACCTGTTCGGCAACGAAGCTCGCGGCGTGCCCCGCGAGCAGCTGATGGCCCTCGATGCCCAGCCCTTCACGATCCCGGGCTGCGGCGCCATCGAATCGCTGAACCTGGCCACCACGGTCAACATGTGCGCGTACGAGTTGAACCGATAGGCGGGATGCTTGCGGCACGCCCCTGACCAGCCGCAGACCGGACGCTCCCGCCCCATCGCCGCCGCTCACAAGCGCTGGTGATCGGCAAGGAGCGGACATCGACGACAGCTCGACATCGACCTGTGAAGCCGCCTGTCTTCAGACAGGCGGAGCTTTGCCTGGGCCTCGAGCAGGAATAACGTAGAGATAGATACAAATCATGTTGAGAGATCTACATGAAAAACTGGCTATCTCTCGTTCTTGCCCTCCCCACCGCCAATGCCACCGCACGCATGCGGGCTTGGCGCGCGCTGAAGGCCTCCGGTGCCGCCGTGCTGAGGGACGGGGTGTACCTGCTCCCCGACAGCGACATGTGCCGCGCGGCGCTCGCCGATATCGAACGCGACATCCTTTCGATCAATGGCACCGCCTACCTGCTCCCCATCCAGGACCCGCAGGGTGAGCGCTTCATCCCACTGTTCGAACGCAGCGAGGATTATGCGAACCTGCGCACCGAGATCGACGCCTGCCGAACCCAGCTGAGGGCGGAGAACGCGCTGGCTTCCACCAGGCAGGTGCGCAAACTTCGCAAGGCCTTTGCCCAGCTGGCGAACATCGATTTCTTCGCGGACCAGACTCGCCAACAGGTCGATGCGGCTCTGCAGGAGCTGGAAACCGCCGTCAGCCGCGCCCTCTCCGCGGACGAGCCATCCAGCCATGACCAGCCCATTGCGTTGCAGAGGCAGCAGGACTATCAGGGACGCACATGGGCGACTCGCAAGCGCCCGTGGGTGGATCGCCTCGCCAGTGCCTGGCTGATTCGCCGCTTCATCGATCACGACGCGCGCATCCTCTGGCTGGACTCGCCCCATGATTGCCCACCCGACGCGCTGGGCTTCGATTTCGACGGTGCCACCTTCAGCCACGTCGGCAACCGCGTCACGTTCGAGACCCTGCAAGCCAGTTTCGAGCTGAACGCCCCCGCCCTGGGGAAAATCGCCGCCCTGGTGCATTACCTGGACGTAGGCGGTGTGCAGCCGGCCGAGGCGGCGGGTATCGAGCGGCTGCTGGCGGGTCTGCGGGAAAGCATCACCGATGATGATCAGCTCCTGAGCGCCGCCAACGCCGTCTTCGATGGCCTGCTGAGCGCCTTTGCGTAGGACGAGATGAACGATGAATGAAACCACCGTGCGGCCCGCCGAGCAGTCGCAAACCCGCACCGCTCCCGTGGGCTTGTTCCAGGCCTTCCTGTTCTGGTTGAAGCTCGGTTTCATCAGCTTCGGCGGGCCCGCCGGGCAGATTTCGATCATGCACCAGGAGCTGGTGGAGCGCAGGCGCTGGATCAGCGAGCGGCGCTTCCTCCATGCCTTGAACTACTGCATGTTGTTGCCAGGCCCCGAGGCCCAGCAGCTCGCGACCTACATCGGTTGGCTGATGCATCGCACCTGGGGCGGCATCATTGCCGGCGTGCTCTTCGTACTGCCGTCGCTGTTCATCCTGATCGCGCTGTCCTGGGTGTACATCGCGTTCGGCGAGGTGCCGGTGGTAGCCGGCCTGTTCTATGGCATCAAGCCGGCCGTGACCGCCATCGTGGTCCAGGCCGCCCATCGCATCGGCTCACGGGCGCTGAAGAACAACTGGCTGTGGGGGATCGCGGCGGCGTCTTTCGTGGCCATCTTCGCGTTGAACCTGCCCTTCCCGCTGATCGTGCTGGGCGCCGGTCTGGTGGGCTACATGGGTGGCCGCTGGGCGCCGGAAAAGTTCGCACTTGGCGGTGGCCACGGCGCGGCCAAGGCCAGCTACGGCCCGGCACTGATCGATGACGATACGCCGACGCCCGAGCATGCGCGTTTTCGCGGGTCCCGCTTGCTGACACTGATGGCCATCGGCGCGGTGCTCTGGTTGCTGCCGATGGGCCTGCTCACGGCCGTCTTCGGTTGGCAAGGCACCCTGACCCAGATGGGCTGGTTCTTCACCAAGGCGGCACTGCTGACCTTCGGTGGCGCCTACGCGGTGCTGCCCTACGTCTACCAGGGCGCGGTGGGCCACTACGGCTGGCTGACGCCGACGCAGATGATCGACGGCCTGGCCCTGGGGGAAACCACCCCCGGGCCACTGATCATGGTCGTCGCCTTCGTGGGTTTCGTCGGCGGCTATGTGCATCCCATGTTCGGTGCCGACCAGGCCTTCCTCGCCGGCGCCGTGGCGGCCGCCCTGGTCACCTGGTTCACCTTCCTGCCGTCGTTCCTGTTCATCCTGGCGGGCGGGCCGCTGGTGGAGTCCACCCACAACGAGCTGAGGTTCACGGCGCCGCTGACCGCCATCACGGCTGCGGTGGTGGGGGTGATCCTCAACCTGGCGCTGTTCTTCGGCTACCACGTGCTCTGGCCGTCAGGCTTTGCCGGCCGCTTCGACTGGCCGTCGGCGCTGATCGCCGTGGCAGCGGCGATTGCCCTGTTCCGCTACAAGCGGGGTGTCATCCAGGTGCTGCTGGCCTGCGCCGTTGTTGGGCTGGCGGTGCATCTGTTGCGTGCCTGAGAGGTGTGCGATGAACCGAATCACGAGCTGTGAACTGATGGAGTGGCAAACGGCAGGACGTAGCTTCACGCTGCTGGATGTACGCCGCGAAGCGGTGCGTGCGGCTGACGCGGCGGTCATTGCTGACGCGCACTGGCTCGACCCCGAGTCGGTATTGCGCTGGAAGGACTCCGTACCACGGGACAGGCCCGTGGTGCTCTATTGCGCCCATGGCCACGAAATCAGCCAGGGCATCGCCGCCACCCTCGAAGCCATGGGGCTCGACGCGCGCTACCTGGTCGATGGCTTTTCCGGTTGGCGTGACGCCGGCCGGCCCACCCAGGGCCTGTAGACGCCACGACGGCCCGAACGGTCATCGCGCGCCCCGGTTCAGCACGTAGGATGGGTTGAGGTACGAAACCCATCAGGCGAAGGTGAGCTCGGCGCGGGGTTGTTCGCGAGCAGAGCTCGCTCCTACGGCGGTCAGTTGCGCACAGGTGTGGCCCGGATGAAATCCGGGCTACCGGCCCAGGGCTTTTGCAGGAGCGAATTCATTCGCGATGACCGGGTACGCTGGGGCAGCTGCGCCGCCCTTGGCGAATGAATTCGCCCCCACAAGGCTGGAATAAGCGCGGCGCGGGGACTATTCGCTAGCAGAGCTCGCCCCGGTTCAGCCGAGCTGGGCGCTCAGCCCCATCCAGCCATGGAGGCCGACGTAGATACCCACACCGATGATCAGCAGGCTGGACAGATAGGGCGCGCGACGCGCCACGGCCCCCAACCAGGGCCAGCGATTGGAGGCCCGCCGGGCTCCGATGGCCGCCGCCGCGCCCACGCTGACCAGGGTCAGGGCCAGGCCGATGCTGAAACACAGCACCAGCACGGCGCCGAGGGCGACCTCCTTCACCTGCAGGCAGAGCAGCAGCACGGTAATTGCCGCCGGACAGGGGATCAGCCCGCCCGTCAGGCCGAACAGGATGATCTGCCCCGTCGTCACGCTCCGATTGGCGAAACGCTGGCGGATATCGTTGGCATGGGCGCGCTCGTGGGCGTCCTGGTAGCCCTCCAGTGACAGTTCCAGCCCGCCCAGCTCGGCATGGCTGTGGTCGTGCTCATGCTCGCGGAAGTCCAGGTCGTAATCGTGGGAGTGATTGCCGTGCCCCAGGCTCAGGCGCACGCCGAACTCATGAGGCTCTGGAATCTCGTCAACGGACTCCAGATAGCCGCCACGATCCGCGAACGCAAAACGCCGCATGCGTCCATTCGCTCGGGTGGTCTGCAAGGTCACCTCACCGGCATCCCAGGTGTGACCGCTGAGCACATTCAGCCGCCAGCGCGGCGGCACCCCTTGTTCGAAAATCGACAGCTCGACTCGCCCATGGCCGGTGTCGATACGCCGGCTTTCGTCATGATGGTGATGGTCCTCGTCCTGCTCGAAACGCCACATCTGCTCGCCGCGCAAGGTGCGCCAGAGCATCCACAGCGCAATGGCCACGATGATCGCCGCAGATGCCAGCTGGAAATACGGCTCGGTGGTCTCGGCGTCGAGGTTCTGCCCGAGGTACATGCCGCCCAGAGCGACCAGCCAGACCACGGCGGTATGCGAAACGGTCGCGGCCAAACCCAGCAGGATCGCCTGCTTCACGGTGCCGCGAACGGCGACGATGAAAGCCGCCATCATGGTCTTCGAGTGGCCGGGCTCCAGCCCGTGCAAGGCGCCCAGAAGGATGGCGCTCGGGAAATAGAGCCAGGCATGGGCCGGCCCCTGTTGCAGTATTTCGGCGAAGCTGGACATGGCGGGTCAGAGGTACTTGGTGATCTGTTTGAACTCTTCCAGTGGGGCACGCTCGCCACTGGTGAGCGCCCCCCACGGTGTGTTCCAGGCAATGGTCGATATGGTCCTGGATCAAGGTGCGCTTGGCCTGGCAGACGGCCTTTTCCACCGCGTGCAATTGCTGGGCGATGTCCACGCAGGCGCGACCGTCCTCGATCATGCCGATGATGCTGCGCAGATGGCCTTCCGCCCGCTTCAACCTTTTGACGATATCGCCATGACTCTGGTGCTGGTGACCGCGTTCGTGCTTGCTCATCGCAAGACCCCGTGCAAGGAAATGGACCGCCACATCCTATCCCCCCGGGGGGATATGGAAACCGGGCTTTTGCAGGAGCGAATTCATTCGCGATAACCGGGTACGCTGGGGCAGCTGCGCCGCCCTTGGCGAATGAATTCGCCCCCACAAGGCTGGGATGAGCTCGGCGCGGGGTTGTTCGCGGGACGCGCAAGGTGCGCGGCAGTCTAGAAGTGGTATGCCCCGGAAACGATCACCGCGTACGGGTGCTCGGTTTCGCCCACCACGCGGCCGCGCGCGGCGGAGGGGCCGGTGTCCACGGGGGATTTGCCGAAGTCCACCAGGTGCAGGTTGAACTCCATGGCCTTGCCGCTGGCGTATTCCACCTGCACCCCGGCGCCCACGCCCCACATGCGGTCCAGCGGCATGGCCAGGCTGCGCTTGCCATCGTCCACCGGGGCCTGCACGTAGAAGGTGTCGAGGGTGTAGCGCAGCCCGCCGTTGGCCGGGAAGCCGTAGCCCAGGGTGCCCGCCCAGAAGTTGTTGAAGCCGCTGTCTTCCACATGGAGGGTTTCGCCGTCCAGGGAGATGGAGTTGGCGCCGAATTGCGAGAACTCCACCCAGGCGATGTCGGCGACGATGAACGCCCCCGAGTCCAGTTCGTGGTACACACCGCCGATGATGCGCTGGGGCATCACCTGCTCCACTTCGATGTCGTCGGGGAGGATGCCCCGTTCCAGCAGCCCGCCGATCACCGGGCCGGTGTTGCGGAACTTGAGGTCGCCGTCGATATCGGTGGTCGATTCGCTCGTGTAGACCAGGCCGAAGCGGGTCTTCTCGGTCATTTCCCACAGCAGCGACAGGCTGAAGTTGGTGCCCACGCCGTCGAGGTCGGCCTCCAGCTTTCCATCGCCGGCGCCGGGCGTCAGGGTGTTGATGGCCACTTCCGACTGCGACGAGATGTAGTTGATGCCCACCGAGGCCCCCACCGACCACTGCTCGTTGATCCGCCAGGACAGCGCCGGCGTCACGGCCACGTACACCAGCGAGTAGCTGTCGGTGTAGTAGCGGCCGGCCCAGTCGGAGCCGTACTCCGAGCCGAACCCGGAAGGGATGGTCAGCGAGATGCCGGCATGGAGGGTGTCGCTGAGCGGCCTCACGTAGTAGGCCTGGGGAATCATCACCGGGTTGAGGTCGTTGTCCGGGTCGCCGCCGCTGGTGGTGGTCCGCCCTTCATCCACTTCGAAGGTGCCGAAGCCGGTGGCCTGCATCAGGCTGAGGGTGCTGCTGGGCTTGTCCAGCCGGGCCATGCCGGCGGGGTTGTCGCTGGCGGTCTCGGCGCTGTCGGCGCTGGCTGCGATACCGGCGAAGCCCGCCGAACCGGCCAGCGCGTGCGCGGCGCCCAGGCAGGCGAACACGCCGGACAACAGCCGCAAGGATGCAACCGCCATGGAATCCCCCCAGGAGAATACAGAAACGGCCCGAGTCGAAGACGACAGGCGTGACGATGTTGAACCAGAGGTCGACATGCGCCGTACTTGTCGAGGCAACCGCCAGCAATGCGTGTCGATGCTCAAGGAGCGTCTGCCCGGCACCGCTCGGCTGGCCGATCAGAACGGTTTAGAAGCGCCAGGTCGCGCCACCGCCGATGATGTGCAAGGCCGCGTTGTCGTAGCTGCCCGAGAGGGTGGTGCCGGAGCGGCGCTTGCTCTGCTCCACATCCATGTCGCCGAGCCACCCCAGGGTGTAGGCCACATGCACGTCGAACCCCTCGTCCACCTGATAGTTGATCCCGGTTGCCAGGCGCCAGGTTTCGGCCATGGGGTTGTCCACCGTGCGGTCTTCGTCGTCCACCGCCGAGCTGTCGTAGCCCACGCCCATGTTCCAGCGCAGTTGCCGGGTGACCTGGTACTGGGCGCCGATGGAGGCGTGCCAGGTGTCCTTGTACTTGCGGTCCACGGACCTATCCACGCCACCGGCGTTGGCGTCCACTTCCACGCCGACGTCGCCGAACTCGCTCCAGTCCTGCCAGCCCAGGCTGCCCAGCAGCTTCCACTGCGAGTCGAGCTGGTGGGCCACGCTGAACAGCACGGTCTGCGGCACGTTCAAGTCCAGTTCCAGGGAGTCGACGCCGAGCCGGCCCAGCGCCGCGTTGATGATCGGGTTGCTGACATCGCGCACGTCCGGATTGTCCTCGAACTCCAGCTTCACCTTGCTGGTGTAGGCGAGCCCGACCTGGGTGCGCTCGTCGAGCTTGTACAGGAGGCCGAGATTGACGCCGGCGCCGGTATCGGTGTCCTTGTATTCCAGTTGGCCGTCCGGACGGTCGAGCAGGCCGAGCAGGTTGTTGTTGATGGCCACCTCGGTGCGGTAGTAGCCGTACACCAGGCGCGGGCCGACGCCCAGCGAGAGCTGGTCGGTGAACTTGTAGGCGATGTTCGGCTGCAGGGAGATGCCGATGATGGCGGCCTCCTGGGTGAAATAGCGGCCGGCCCAGTCGTCGTCGTAGTCCACCGCCAGGCCGAAGTTGCCGTACATGCCGAAGCCGATGGCCGAGCGCTCGTCGATCTGGTGGCTGACGAACAGGCTGGCGCCGGGCAGCCATTCCAGGGCGTTGCCGCCTTCGTTGCCGTCGAACTGGTTGTTGGCGTCGCGGGAGAAGCGGATATCGCCGAGGATCACCTGGGCGTTGGCGCTGATCTGCGTCCCCGCCAGTTCGGTGAGGCCGGCGGGGTTGCTCATGAGCACGCTGGGGTCGCTGGCCAGGGCGGCGGAGCCGGCGTTGGCGAGGCCCGCGCTTTCCTGGCCGGCCTCGTAGATCAGGACGCCGCCGGCGTGCGCCTGGCTGCCGAGCAGGCCCAGGCCGGATGCAAGTACCGCAGCGTGGACATAGCGCGTGGTGCGAGTGCCGAACGTTCTCATGGACGATCCCCTGACGAGAGTGGTGGCCACGGCACTCCCGGTACCTGGAAACCCGCGTGCTACCCCGTGCAGTGCTGCGAATGGCAACTGCCGTGCGGCGGTGCGTCCAGACCGGCCATGACAAGGAGAAGCCTAGTTAGGCGGCTCGGACGCGCAACTTTTGCAGCAAAAATTTTGAGACGGACTCGCATCCGCAGGCTGGCTCGTCGTCTCGGGTAGGGTTGGCCGTTGAGCTCGTCCGGGAGGACGTTCAGTTCATTGAGCTTTGTGGTGGCTTCGAGGCGATCTGGGTGGGGAAGGTCATCGAGGCGACAGGGGGCGACATTCCTGTTGGGCACGTCGGCTTCTCGGGCGGAGCGACGGTGGCCAGGCTCGTGAAAATCTTCGCGGATGAGCAGTAGCTGATCGTGGGCGTCCGCCTGCGGCTGTTCCACCCTTGCTGAAAGGACGCCGCGGCAACCTACGGCGCATCCTTTGCCAGGCCGGCACCGGCGTTGTCGAAGGACAATTTCCGGCCGGTTTCCACAAAGGCTTTCCGGCCTGACCCGGTGCCCTCCCGGCCCGGGCCAGGCCGCCCCGGTGCTCCGTCTCTCTAGCTCCTAGCCCGGATGGCGTCAGGCGCCATACACCTTCTGCGCCGGCACGGCGTCGGCCAGCAGGCGCTCGACCACCTCGCCCACTTCCCCGGGCTGGTAACGGGCGCCCTTGTCGAAGCCGGGGCCACGGCGCCAGCCATCGGCGATGGAGAGCTTGCCGCCCTCCACTTCGAACATCTGCCCCGTGACCGACTGGGACGCTTCGGAACCGAGCCAGACCACCAGGGGCGCGACGTTCTCGGGGGCGAAGTGGTCGAAGCCGTCTTCCGGTTTCTTCATCACCGCGGCGAACACCTCCTCGGTCATGCCGGTACGCGCGGCCGGGGCCAGGGCGTTGGCGGTGATGCCGTAGCGCGCGAGCTCGGCGGCCTGCACCAGGGTCAGCGCGGCGATGCCGCCCTTGGCGGCGGCGTAGTTGGACTGCCCCACGGAACCCTGCAAGCCGGCGCCGGAGCTGGTGTTGATGATCCGCGCGCGCACCGCCACACCGCCCTTGGCCTGCTCGCGCCAATGCTTGACCGCATGGCTGGCGAGGCAGAAGTGGCCCTTGAGGTGCACGGCCATCACCGCGTCCCAGTCGGCTTCGCTGAGGCTGGCGAACATGCGGTCGCGGCAGATGCCGGCGTTGTTCACCAGCACATGCAGGTCGCCGAAGGCTTCGATGGCCTGGCGCACGATTTCGCCGGCGGCGGCGTAGTGGGTGATGTCGCCGTTGTTGGCGATGGCCGTACCGCCGTTGGCGCGGATCTCGGCGACCACCGCTTCGGCGGCGGGCAGGTTGATGTCGTTGACCAGCACCTGGGCGCCCTCGGCGGCGAAGGCCAGGGCATAAGCCCGACCCAGCCCGCCGCCGGCGCCGGTGATGATGACGGAACGGGATTGGCAGATTGGCATGGGAAGTTCTCCGGTGATTCGTATGGGCTACGGTTCTGATGGGTATCGCTTCGCTCAACCCATCCTACGAGCTCCCCTCTCCTCTTCAGGGAGAGGGGCCGGGGATAAGGTCAAAGCTTTTGGCAGTGGGTCTTCCAGTTGCGTAGCCCGGATGAAATCCGGGGCAATGGTCGGGCCCGCTCCCGGATTGCATCCGGGCTACAAGATCAGAGCCGCTCGATGATGGTTACGTTGGCCTGCCCGCCGCCTTCGCACATGGTCTGCAGGCCGAAGCGGCCGCCGCTGCGTTCCAGTTCGTGGAGCAGCGTGCACATCAGGCGGGTGCCGGTGGCGCCCAGGGGGTGGCCGAGGGCGATGGCGCCGCCGTTGACGTTGGTGCGTTCATGGGGGTAGCCGGTCTCTTTCAGCCAGGCCATGGCGACGGAGGCGAAGGCTTCGTTGATTTCCACCCGGTCGATGTCTTCGAGCTTCATGCCGGCGCGCTTGAGGGCGTATTCGGTGGCCGGGATGGGCGCGGTGAGCATCCACACCGGGTCGTCGGCGCGCACGCTGATGTGCTGGATGCGCGCGCGGGGCGTGAGGTCGTAGCGCTTGAGCGCCGCCTCGGAAACCACCAGCAGGGCACTGGCGCCATCGCAGGTCTGGCTCGACACGGCGGCGGTGACTCGGTCGCAGCCGAACAGGGTTTCCAGTTCGGCCATCTTGTCCAGGCTGGTCTGGCGCGGGGTTTCGTCGTGTTCGACGCCGGCGAGCGGCACGATCTCCCGGGCGAAACGGCCCTGCTCGATGGCCCGCAAGGCGCGGCGGTGGGATTCCAGGGCGTAGGCTTCGAGCGCCTCGCGGGACAGCTGCCACTTTTCGGCGATCATCTGCGCGGCGCGGAACTGGGTGGGCGGCACGCGGCCGTAGCGCTTCACCCAGCCCTCGGAGCCGGAGAAGGGATCGCTGAAGCCCAGGGGCTCGGCGGCGGTCATGGCCGAGGAGATGGGGATCTGCGTCATGGTCTGCACGCCGCCGGCGATCACCACGTCCTGGGTGCCGCTCATCACGGCCTGGGCGGCGAAGTGCACCGCCTGCTGGGAGGAGCCGCACTGGCGGTCGATGGTGGTGCCGGGCACGGCCTGGTGCAGGCCGGCGGCCAGCCAGCAGGTGCGGGCGATATCGCCGGCCAGCGGGCCGATGGTGTCGACGCAGCCGAAGATCACGTCGTCGTAGTCCTCCTCGGGAATACCGTTGCGCGCTACCAGTTCGCGCAGCACGTGGGCGCCGAGGTCGGCGGCGTGGATCTGGCTCAGGCCGCCCTTGCGCCGGCCGGTGGGGGTGCGCAGGGCGTCGACTATGTAGGCTTGGGGCATGGGAACCTCGAATGTTCAGTAATGCTGTGAAGATGAACTTCCCTCACCCCCCGCCCCTCTCCCGGAGGGAGAGGGGAGACAAGCGGCCCGTTGCACGGACAGCCCCCTCTCCCCCAGGGGCGACCGGCGTGGAGAGGGTTGGGGTGAGGGAAGCCGGGTCAGAAGGTATTGCCCGCCCCCGGCTGGATACGCCCGGCGAACAGCGCCTCGCGCACCCGCGCCTTGTGCCAGCCACGGTCGCCCCAGACCTTGTCCAGGGCCCAGGCGCGTTTCATGAAGAGCTGCAGGTCCACCTCCCAGGTGTACCCCATGGCGCCGTGGGTCTGGATGGCGTTCCTGGCCGCCAGCAGCGCGGCTTCGGCGCAGGCCAGGCGGGCGTGGGAGACCTGCACGTCCTGTTCGGAAAGGCCCCGGGCCACGGCATAGGCGGCACGGTAGAGCGGGCCCTTGGCGAATTCGATCTGCACCGCGACGTTGGCCATCAGGTGCTTCACCGCCTGGAAGGAGCCCACCGGCTTGCCGAACTGCTTGCGCTCGAAGCTGTAGTCCACCGCCAGGTCGACCATGCGCGTGGCCAGGCCGAGCAGTTGCGCGGCGCTGCCCAGGGCACCCCGGTTCATGGCCGCGTGCCACAGCGCCTCGCCCTGTTCGGCATCGGCCACACGGGTGGTGGCACTGGGTGTCCAGTCGACGCGGAAGAGGTGCCGGCTCGGGTCCACCGACTCGTTGCGTGTCAGGCGTACCTGATCGGGACGCAGGGCATGCACTTCGTTGCCATGGGGCAAGAGCAGCAGGTCGGCCACATGGGCATCGGCCACCAGCGGATTACCCGGTTGGCCCACGGCCAGGCGTGCCTTGCCTTCGGCGATGCGGGTCAGCCATTCGCCCTGGAGGTCGAGCTGGCCGGTCAGCGCCGTCAGCAGCGGCACCCCCACCAGCATGGTGTCCACCAGGGGCTCGGGCAGGCCGGCGTAGCCGCATTCCTGGGCCAGGAGGATGAAGTCCAGCTCGTTCATGTCCAGGCCGCCGAAGCCGTCCGGCACGGTGATCGCGGTCAGGCCCAGCTCGGTGAGCTGCGCCCAGAGGGCATCGCTGCGGCCGCTTTCGGTCTGCCAGAGTTCGCGGATGCGCTCCGGGGTGACTTCGTTGGTGAGGAAGGCGCGCACGTTGTCCTGGAACAGCAGTTGGTCGTCGCTGAAGGTAAAGTCCATGGCGCGCTCCTCAGGCTCGCGGCATGCCGAGCAGGCGCTCGGCGATGATGTTGCGTTGGATTTCGTTGGTGCCGGCGTAGATCGGCCCGGCCTGGGCGAAGAGGAAGCCGTCGAGCCAGTGGCCCACGTCCCCCGCGTCCGGCGCCTCGGGCTGCAGCTCGGCACGCAGGCCGAGGATCGACAGGGCGGTCTCGTGCATGCGCAGGTCCTGCTCGGACCAGAAGATCTTGTTGGTGGAGGATTCCGCGCCGATCTTGCCGCCCTTCAGCAACCGGGAAGCGGTCATGTAGGTGTTCAGGGTGTAGGCCTCGGCGTCGAGCCAGGCGCGCATCACCGCCTCGCCGATGGCCGGGTCCAGGTCCGCCTGTTCGCGGTTGGCCAGGTAGAGCTGCACCAGGCGCCTGGCGGTTTCCTGGAAGCGCGCCGGCGAGCGCAGCATCAGCCCGCGTTCGAAGCCGGCGGTGGACATCGCCACATGCCAGCCCATGCCCTCCCCGCCCAGCACGTTATCCACAGGCACTTCCACGTCGTCGAAGAAGATTTCGGCGAAGCCCGGCAGGCCATTCAGTTGCGCGATGGGGCGCACGGTGATGCCGGGGCTGTTCAGTGGCAGGAGGATGAAGGTGAGCCCGTGGTGGCGGCTGGAGTGCGGGTCGCTGCGGAACAGGCCGAACAGCCAGTCGGCCCAGACGGCGCGGGTGGACCAGGTCTTCTGGCCATTGAGCACGTACACATCGCCGCGGCGCTCGGCGCGGCAGCGGATGGCGGCCATGTCGGAGCCGGCATTCGGTTCGGACCAGCCCTGGGCCCAGACTTCCTCACCGGTGGCCATCTTCGGCAGGAAGCGTTCCTGCTGCGCGGCGGTACCGAATTCCATCAGGGTCGGGCCGAGCAGGAAGATGCCGTTCTGGTTGACCCGCGCCGGGGCGCCTGCGCGGTAGTACTCCTCCTCGAAGATCAGCCATTCGATCAGGTCGCAGCCGCGTCCGCCCAGTTCCTTCGGCCAGGTGACCATGCCCCAGCGGCCTTCGTTGAGCTTGGCTTCCCAGGCGCGGTGCTGGGCGAAGCCTGCCTCGCAGTCGAAGGATTGCAGGGGTTCGGCGGGCAGGTTGGCGGCCAGCCAGGCGCGGATTTCTTCGCGCAGGGCGCGTTGTGCGGCGGTGTAGTTCAGTTCCATGGTGGTCAGCCCTTGAAGGTGGCGGCGCGCTTGTCGACGAAGGCATCGCGGGCTTCCTGGGAATCCAGCGAGCGATAGGCCTGCAGGGTGAAGCCCTGTTCCCAGCGGTATTTGTCTTCGAGGTTGCCGTCCTCGATGCCGGTGAGCGCCTCCTTGGCCAAGGCGATCATCGCCGGGCTCTTGGCAGCGATCTTGCGGGCGATCTCCAGGGCCGCCTCGCGCAGTTCGGCACGGGGCACCACGCGCTCCACGGCGCCCAGGCGATAGGCCTCGGCGGCGTCGATCATGTCGCCGGTGAAGTACATGTGGCGCACCTTCTGCACCGGGAACAGGCGCTGCAGGTGGGCGCCGCCGCCCATGGCGCCACGGTCCACCTCGGGTACGCCGAAGCGCGCGCAGTCGGCGGCCACCAGGATGTCCGCCGCACCGCAGAGGCCGATGCCACCGCCGAGGACGAAGCCATGCACGGCGATGATCACGGGCTTGGGATTGCGGTGCACGGCCTTGAAACTGTCGTAGTTGCCCTTGTTCACGGCGACGATCAGGTTGCCGTCGGCGGCCAGTTCCTTGATGTCCACGCCGGCGCAGAAGCCCCGGCCCTCGGCACGGATGAGGATGACCCGGACCTCGGGTGCGTCGCCCAGGCGTTCGAGCTCGGCGGCGATGGCGGCCCAGCCCTTGCTGTCGAAGGCGTTCACCGGCGGATGGTCGAAGACCAGCTCGGCGATGCCGTTGTCGATGCTCACGTGAAATGGATTGCTCATCCGCCTACCCCTGTTGTTATTGGTTTCTTCACTCGTGGGGTGCGCCGCGCGCACCAGCTGTTGGTCCCTACGAGGGCTCCGTTCGGCGGCACAGCGCGGCGAGCACCTGCTCGGCCTGCTGCACGATGGATTCGATGAGTTCGGCGCAGCCCGGCAGGCTGTCGATGCTGGCGGCGACCTGGCCGGCGGGCAGCACGCCCTCGGCGGGCAGGCCGTCGACCATGGCCTTCTGGATCACCATGGGCGCGTTGGCGGCCATGAGGGTCTGGGCGGCGGAGAGGCCGTCGTTGCCGCGCAGCTTCAGCGCGCTGCCCAGCAGTTGAGTGAGGCTGGCGCCGCTGTGGCGGCGGTAGGCCAGGGAACTGCGCAGGGCCAGCAGCAGGCGCTTGAGGCCGCCGGAACGCTCCAGGCGGTCGAGCAGTTCGTTGCGGATCATCCGTTGCGGCATGCCGTCGATGGCGCGGCTGATGATGATCGCCGCCGGGTCGCGAACCTTCAGGTAGCGCTCCAGGGTGGCCGGGGGCACCGGGCTGTCGGCGCTCATCAGGAATCGCGTGCCCATGGCGATGCCCTCGGCGCCCAGGGCCAGGGCGGCGAGCAGGCCGCGTCCGTCCTTGAAGCCGCCGGCGGCCACCACCGGCACGTCGAGGGCGTCCACCACCTGGCCGAGCAGGATCGCGGTGGGCACCGCACCGGTATGGCCACCGCCCTCCCCGCCTTGCACGGTCACCGCATCCGCGCCCATTTCCACGGCCTTCTGCGCGTGCTTGAGGGCGCCCACGGTGGGCAGGCAGATCACGCCGGCATCCTTGAGCCTGGCGATCATGGCCTTGCCCGGCGAGCGGCTGTAGCTCACCGCGCGCACCTTGTGCTTGAGCACCAGCTCGACGATCTCGCCGGCATTGGCCTGGTACATGTGGAAGTTCACGCCGAAGGGCTGGTCGGTCAGCCGCCTGGTTTCGAGGATGGCGGCCTCCATCTGCGCCGGCTCGATGGTGGCGCCGGCGAGAAAACCGAAGCCGCCGGCGTTGCCGGTGGCCGCCACCAGCCTGGGATCGGCGACCCAGCCCATGGCGGTCTGGATGATCGGGTAGCGGCAGCCCAGCAGGCGGGTCAGGCGGGTGTCGAGGGAGATCGCCATCACGCCTCCGTCCTGCGCTGGGAGTCGGCCATGCCCCGGGCGTCGTAGCCACCCAGGCGGTCGCCGCTGACCAGTTCGTTGTGGGCATGGGCGAAGTGGTGCAGGCCGAACACCATGTCCATGGTGGCGCGCTTGCCCATCAGGTCCTCGGCGTTGTTCACCGCCTGCTTGGTCAGCTGCAGCCCCAGGCGCGGCATCTGCGCCACGCGCCGGGCCATGTCCAGGGTCACGTCCTCCAGCACGTCGCGGGGCACCACCTTGTTGACCATGCCCATCTGATAGGCGCGCTCGGCGCCCATGCGCTCGCCGAGGAAGAGAAACTCCTTGGCGATGCGCGGGTTGAGCTCGTGCACATGGGCGAAGTACTCGACGCCGGGGATGCCCATGCGCACCACCGGGTCGGCGAAGTAGGCGTCGTCCGAGGCGACGATCAGGTCGCAGACCCAGGCCAGCATCAGGCCGCCCGCGATGCAGGCGCCCTGGACCATGGCGATGGTCGGCTTGGGGATGTCGCGCCAGCGCCGGCACATGCCGAGGTAGACCTCCTGCTCGCGGGCATAGAGGAATTCGCCACCGGGCTTGTTGACGTGGTCGTACCAGAGGCTGGCGCGGTCGAAGCTCTGGTGGATGTCGCGCTCCGGGGTGCCGATGTCATGGCCGGCGGAGAAGTGCCTGCCGGCACCGCGCAGGACGATGACCTTGACCTCGTCGTCGTCGCAGGCACGGCGGAAGGCGGCGTCCAGGGCGTAGGTCATGCGCGAGTTCTGCGCGTTGTGGTACTCGGGGCGCTGCATGGTGACCAGGGCCACCGGGCCCTGCACCTCGTAGCGCACCACCTCGTCGTCGGGCTGTTGGGGGTTCATCTGCACGGTTCCCTTCAGTGGCTGGTGGCGCGGGCACGTACGCCGGGCGGATTGTCCTTGAGCTGGCTGGCGCGCAGGTTGTGCGGGTCCAGCTGCTGGATGAGGATCAACTGCTCCAGGGTCGGTGCGGCGGTGGTGGGAATGCGCTCGGGAAGGTGCAAGGGGAAGCCGGTGGCGGCCTGGACGTCTTCGACCGCGACGCCGGGATGCAGGGAGCGGACGCGCATCTGCCGCCCGGGCCCCTGGAAGTCGAGCACGCAGAGGTCGGTGACGATCAGGCGGATGTCGATCTCGTCCAGCGACCAGCCACGGGCCAGGCGCTCGGGGTTGTAGCCGACGGAGGCGACCACATCCACCTCGCCCTCGACGAACACCCGCTTGTTGTGGCTGGACACCAGGAAGGAGTTGGCGTGGCTGATGGAGTTGCCCGGGAAGCCGCGCACGCCGAGCATCTGCGACCTGGGCTTGGCGTGTTCGCCGATGCAGGAGATGTTGGCCTGGCCGAAGCGGTCGATCTGCACCGGGCCCACCAGGGCATGGCGCCGGCCACTCCAGACGTTGTCGAAGATGCGCGAGAAGCCCATCCAGCTGTCGAACTTCGGCTGGTAGTCGCCGCGTGGGCCGAGGGGTACCGGCTCGGCGACCATGAAGGCTTCGGAGTCGGTCATCATCAGGTCGGCATTGTGGTTGAGCATGGCCAGGGAAGCGGCCAGGCGCTGCAGCACGCCGATGCCGGTGGCGAGCACTTCGCCGTCGCCGACGAAGGCTTCGGAGGCGGCGCAGATCATCAGCTCGGCGAGGCTGTAGGGTTGTTTGGTGGCAGTCATCTCAGCGTCCTCAGAAAACCGGGAGCGGCAATTCGCGGATGGCGTCCAGGCCGCCGACGCGGGCGAGGTACTCCGCCTCGCCACAATTCACGTAACGCTCCACATAGGCTTGCCAGCCGTCCGGCTCGGCGGCCGAGGCGTTGTAGGCCTTGAAGTGGGCGGTATCGAAGCCATAGAGCGGCGCGCAGGACGAGGGGTGGGCGCCGCCCGGCAGGTGCACCACGCCGCTGGTGCGGTTGCGTTCCCAGAACACCTGGCGGGCGCGGGCCGGGTCGGCGTGGAACCAGGCGCTGTCCACCAGCTCGTCGCAGCTGACGTAGGCCTTGGCCGCGGCGCGGACGAAGAGGTCGTCCATGTAGTGGTCCGGGCCGGCGATCTGGCAGACGCCACGGGCATCGGCGCGGTCGACGTGCACCAGCGCCGCGTCCAGCTTCAGCGCCGGCATGGCGACCCAGTCGCGGCGGTCGTCGTAGGGCGAGGCCACCAGTTTGAGCTCCGGGTTCAGGCGCAGCACGTCGGTGCCCAGGCCCACGGCGGTGGGAATGAAGGGGGCGCCCATGGCGGCGGCCTTGAGGCCGAGCAGGAGCATGCCTTCGTCGATTTCCATCACCTCTACCGCGCCCTCCTGGCGGGCCTTGCGGAAGTAGGGTTCGAGCGGGATGAAGTCCAGCGACACGAAGGCGTAGACCAGCTTGCGCACCTTGCCGGCGGCGCAGAGCATGCCGACATCGGCACCGCCATAGGCGACCACGGTGAGGTCCTTGAGGTCGGAGCGGAGTATCTCCCGTACCAGGGCCATCGGCTTGCGCCTGGGGCCCCAGCCACCGATGCCGATGGTCATGCCATCGCGCAGCTGGCCGACCAGGTCGGCGGCGGTCATGCGTTTATCCATGGTGCTGCTCCTTAGCGGCGGCCAACGCTGAAGTCATGGCCCCAGTGGCTGACCACCGTGCTTTCGAAGGGGGTGTGGACCTCCCAGTCCATGACCTTGCCGCCGCAGCCGTACTCCAGGTCGAAGCCGCCGGGGGTCTGCATGTAGAAGCTGGTCATGTCGTCGTTGGTGTGGCGGCCGAGGGTGGCGGAGAGCTTCACGCCGTGGGCCGTCATGCGGTCCAGGGCGCGGCCGACGTCGTCCAGCTCGCGCACTTCCACCATCAGGTGCACGCAACCGGAGGGGATCGGGCATTCGAACAACGCCAGGGAGTGGTGGCGGGCGTTGTTGCAATGGAGGAAGTGGATGCGTTTTTCCGGCTCGGCGGGGTCGGGGGTGAAGCGCACCTTCATCAGGTCGGAGAGGCCGAAGCCCATGACCCGCTGGTAGAAGTCCAGGCAGCGGTCGAAGGACGGCGCCGGCAGGACCGCATGGCCCATGCCCAGCGCGCTGGTGACGAAACCGGACACGCCGGCCGGCGAAATGAATGGCGCGAAATCCTGCAGCGGGCCCCAGAACAGCTCATGACGGTTGCCGTCCGGGTCGGCGAACAGGGCCAGTTCCTGCACCTTGCGCGAGGCGGCGTCGCTGGCGCTGCCACGGCGGACCTCGACATCGGCCTGCTGCAGTTCGGCGATGGCCTGCTCGAAGGCCGCCTTGCCCGCCACTTCCCAGCCGCAGGCGCCATAGCCGTCGCGGTCGGCGCGCTCCACCAGGATGCGATAGGGGCGCTCGTCCATCTTCAGGTAGAGCCGCTCATGGGCGCCGGCATCCACCATCATGCCGAGCACCCCGGTGGCGTAGTCGCTCCAGCGCGTCAGGTCTGTCGAGGCTACGGTGACGTAACCCAGGCCACGGATATCCATGCGGTTCTCCTCATTGTCATCGGCCCCGCGCAGGTCGTACGCGGGGCTCCATGGGGAGGGATTTAATCGGCAGGCCGGAGGGGAGGCATCGTCCAATGGGACTAGCGCGAAAGGCGCGGAAATCGGGGGTTGTGGCGGTGGCGGGGCACATTGCGAGGGGACGGCGCGGCACGGTCGGCTTTTCGTAGGATGGGTTGAGCTTGCGATACCCATCAATACCGACCGCATGGGTATCGCTTCGCTCAACCCATCCTACGGTCGCTGCATGCGAGATTTTCGTAGCCCTTCGCGAATGAATTCGCTCCTACATGCGGGGCGATTGACCCGCCGCGCAAGTTCAATACAAAACCCGCGCCAAAGTTCATGTAAATTCAAATTGATTTGTTTCTGGATTGTTTCAATGAAACTTCCCAGAAACATACAAGCCACATGAATTAACAAATCAAAATACACTTCATTACATGCGCTAAAAGTGAGCAAAACAGCAGGAATAACCCATGCCAATCAGCACATTACAAACTACCGCCAATCTTTTATTTCACCACCTGTCAGTCAATAAAAGTTAGCACTGGAAGACTTTCGCAACTTCCTTAATATCCGTTCTCGGGGGTTTACCGGGGGATTAACGAGTTCACGAGGAAGAAACGATGAAATCCGCAATTACCACCACTGCCTTGTCCAGCCTGCTGTTTTCGATTGTTGCATTCACGTCAATGCAGGCCAGCAGCGCGTCCCTTCAAGCAGAAAACCAGCAGCCGCTGATGCTGGCCGAGGGAGGCAGTGACCGCCTCTTGCAGTACCGGGAGATGCAGGCGCAGCGTCAACAGACCACGCGGGACGACAGCGAGCGCTTCGTCCAGTTGATAGAAGAGAAACCCACCGCAGCCGGTACCTCGAACGAGGTCGAACCCATCGCCAAACCCACCACCCGTACGCACTCACGCATTCACCACATGAAAGTGGAATACGAGTAGTGGCCTGAAGTCGTCGGTCCCTCAGGGCGCACCCCACCCCGCGCCCTGAGGGCCAGCCCCAGTCAGGGTGGAATCGCGATCACGAAAGTCCCCTACCGAATCGTCCGCCGAAAAATCTGGTGCGAATTTACTGCTGCCGAACAGCTGGCCGGCGCAGTAAGTTAGCCGGCGGATCAATCACGGGGAACGGCAATGGATTCACTCACCCAGGCGGTGCTCGGCGCCACCATCCAGGGCGCGCTGCTCGGCCGCTGGCAGGGGCGCAAGGCGCTGCTCTACGGCGCACTGCTGGGCACCCTGCCGGATCTGGACGTGGTGATCCACTACACCGATGCGGTGGCGGCGATGACCTACCACCGGGGCTTCAGCCATTCGCTCTTCGTCCTCAGCGCCCTGGCCGCGCTGCTCACCCTGGCGGTGCGACGATGGCGGCCCAATCCCGGGTACTCCGCGCAGCGCCTGTTCCTCACCCTCTGGCTGGTGCTGGTCACCCATCCCTTGCTGGACAGCTTCACCAGCTACGGCACCCAGCTGTTCTGGCCCATGCAGACGCCGCCCATCGCCTGGTCGAGCATCTTCATCATCGACCCGCTCTACACCCTGCCGCTGCTGGCGGCGGTGATCGGCGGGCTGCTGTTCGGCCTGCGCGGCCGCACGCCGCGCCTGCCGGTGGCGGCCCTGGCGCTGTCCAGCCTGTATCTGCTCTCCAGCCTCGGCGGCAAGTTCATGGCCGAGCAGCGGGTGCAGGAGGTGCTGGAGCGCGAGGGCATCCGCCCGCAGGCGATCTTCAGCACGCCGACGCCCTTCAACACCCTGCTCTGGCGCGTGATCGTGCTGGACGGCGAGGACTACCACGAAGCCCTGGTGAGCTGGTTCGACCAGCAACCGCCCCGGCTCGAACGCATCCCCCGTGGCACCGAGCTGGCGCGGCGTCTGCGGGATTCGCCGCAGCACCTGCGGCTGGCCTGGTTCACCCACGGCATCCTGCGCTACGACCAGATCGACCAGGCGCTGGTGGTCACCGACCTGCGCCTGGGCATGACCGGCTTCCACCCCTTCCGCTTCATCCTCGCCGAGCGCCGCGACGGCCGTTGGTAGCCGGTGAGCGAAGCGCGCCGCTGGCCCAGCGACCGTGGCGACCTGGAGCGCCTGAAGCTGCTCTGGACGCGCATCTGGCACCAGGACGAGAACGTGCCGCTTTCCAGCTGGGCGGGGTTATTGCGCCGCTGACCGGGTTATCCCCGGTGCGTGCGGCTGGGCTACCCTTCCCCACACTCGAAGTACCACTTGGGGAAGGGACATGAAAATAAGACAGAAAATGGTCGCTTCGGGCGCCATCAGCATCCTTGCTTCCGTGCTGCTCGGTGGCATCGGCTACTGGGGCCAGACCCAGCTGGCCGGGGCGTTGGCGGAAAACCAGCTGAGCGTCAGCGCCCTGCGCAACCACCTGGAGGGCGACATGATGCACGACGCCCTGCGCGCCGATGTGCTGGCCGCCCTGGTGGTACAGCCCGGCGACGCGGCCGCCGCCCAGCAGGTGCGCGACGACCTGCGCGAACACAGCGAGTGGTTCCGCCGCACCCTGGCGGACAACGCGAAGCTGCCGCTCACCGCCGACATCCGCAGCGCCATCGCCGACTCCCAACCGGCCCTGGAAACCTATATCGCCGAGGCCGAGCGCCTCGTCGCCCTGGCCCTGCGCGACCCGCAGGCGGCCCGTGGCGAGCGCTCGGCCTTCGAGCGCAGCTTCGCCGAACTGGAGGAAAGGAACGAAGCCCTCAGCGGCAAGATCGAGGCTCACGCGGCCAAGACCCGCGCCGACGGCGAGGCGGCCGTGAGCAGTGCCGCCGCCTGGCTGGTGGGCGGCATCCTGCTGGTGATCGGCCTGCTCTGCCTGGTCACCGGCCAGCTGATGCGCGCGGTGCTGCGGCCGCTGGAGAAGACGGTCAAGGTGGCGCGCGCCATTGCCCAGGGCAACCTGGCGACCCAGGTGAGCATCGACAGCGACGACGAGGCCGGCCAGTTGCAGCGGGCCCTGGCCGAGATGCAGGGCAACCTGCGGCAGATGATCGCCACCATCCGCAACGAGAGCGAGGAACTGCGCGGCACTGCCCACCGCCTGAGCGAGACCTCGCAGCACATAGTCGACGGCGCCAGCGAGCAGTCCGACAGCGCCACCAGCATGGCCGCGGCCATGGAGCAGATGATCGCCAACATCGGCCAGATCGCCGAGCACGCGCGCAACGCCCAGGGCATTTCCGCCCAGTCCGAGCACCTTGCCGGCAGCGGCGGCAAGGTGATTCTCGGGGTGGTGGACGGCATGAACCGCATCGCCGAGGCGGTGAACCGTTCCTCCAGCACCATCACCGCGCTGGGACAGTCGTCGGAGGAAATCCACTCGATCATCCAGGTGATCAAGGGCATCGCCGAGCAGACCAACCTGCTGGCCCTCAACGCCGCCATCGAGGCCGCCCGCGCCGGCGATGCCGGGCGCGGTTTCGCCGTGGTGGCGGACGAGGTGCGCAGCCTGGCGGCGCGCACCGCGCAGTCGACCCAGGAAATCACCGGGATGATCCAGCGCATCCGCGAGTCCACCCAGCAGGCGGTGGACAGCATGCAGGCAGGCGTGGAACGGGTGCAGGACGGCGTGGGCCTGGCGCGCCAGGCGGGAGATTCGATCAACGAGATCCGCAGCGGCGCCCAGCGCGCCGCCGAGGTGGTGGAGGAGATTTCCCACACCATCGGTGAGCAGTCCAAGGCCAGCGGCGAGGTGGCCCAGCGGGTGGAGTTGATCGCACAGATGTCCCGCAGCAACAGCCACGCCATGCGCGACCTGGCCCTGGCCGCCGAGCGCCTCGATCAGGTGGCCGGCACCATGCAGTCGTCGGTGGCGCGATTCGAGCTCTAATCCCATCACGCCGGCTCGATGGGTTTCGCAGGCTCTACCCATCCTACGGTGGTGCAGCTTTTGTAGGATGGGTCGGGCGGCGTTCCGCGAGCGAAGCGAAACCCATCAAAACCAGCCGCCACAAAAGAAGAACCCCGGCACCAGGCCGGGGTTCTTTTTTACACAGGGTGATCAGGCGGCTTCGGCGCCGGCCACCTTGGCGGCCTGGGCCTTGGCGCTGAGCTTGAGGCGGTAGCAGCCCCACATCACCAGCAGCCACACCGGGATGGCGTACACCGAGACCTGGATGCCCGGGATCATCAGCATGACGCCGAGGATGAACAGCACGAAGGCCAGGCACAGGTAGTTGCCCATGGGATACCAGAGGGCGCGGAAGCTGCTGCGTTGGCCACCCTTGTCCATGTGCTGGCGGAACTTCAGGTGGGAGTAGCTGATCATCGCCCAGTTGATCACCAGGGCCGCCACCACCAGGGACATCAGCAGTTCCAATGCGTTCTGCGGCACCACGTAGTTGACCACCACGGCGAGGAAGGTCACCACGGCCGACACCAGGATCGAGCGCACCGGCACGCCGCGCTTGTCCACCTTGGCCAGGGCGCGCGGAGCGTCGCCCTGCTCGGCCAGGCCCAGCAGCATGCGGCCGTTGCAGTAGGTGCCGCTGTTGTAGACCGAGAGCGCGGCGGTGAGCACCACGAAGTTCAGCAGGTGGGCGGCGGTGTCGCTGCCGATCAGCGCGAAGATCTTCACGAAGGGGCTGCCGCTGTAGGGGTCGCCGGCGCTGTTGATGGAGGCCAGCAGCGCGTCCCAGGGGCTCAGGGAGAGCAGCACCACCAGGGCGCCGACGTAGAAGATCAGGATGCGGTAGATGACCTGGTTGATCGCCTTGGGGATCACCTGCTTGGGTTTGTCCGCCTCGGCGGCGGTGAAGCCGAGCATTTCCAGGCCGCCGAAGGAGAACATGATGAAGGCCATGGCCATCACCAGACCGCTGACGCCATTGGGGAAGAAGCCACCATGGGCCCAGAGGTTGGCGACCGTCGCCTGCTCGCCACCGCTACCGCTGAACAGCAGCCAGCAACCCAGGACGATCATGCCGACGATGGCCACCACCTTGATCATGGCGAACCAGAATTCGGTCTCGCCGAAGAGCTTCACGTTGGTCAGGTTGATGGCGTTGACCACCACGAAGAACACCGCGGCTGTCGCCCAGGTGGGGATCTCCGGCCACCAGAAGTGGATGTACTTGCCCACCGCGGTGAGCTCGCTCATGCCCACCAGTATGTAGAGCACCCAGCAGTTCCAGCCGGAGAGGAAGCCGGCGAAACCGCCCCAGTACTTGTGGGCGAAATGGCTGAAGGAGCCGGCTACCGGCTCTTCGACGATCATCTCGCCGAGCTGGCGCATGATCAGGAAGGCGATGAAACCGCAGATGGCGTAGCCGAGGATCATCGAGGGGCCGGCGGACTTGAGTACCCCGGCCGAGCCGAGGAACAGGCCGGTGCCGATGGCGCCGCCGAGGGCGATCAACTGGATGTGGCGATTCTTCAGGCCGCGTTTCAGCTCGCCCGAGTGGTGCTTGTCACTCATTGCGTCACCTTTTGTTGTTGTCGTGACGGGATTTCACCCGCCGGGCTTGTGACCCGGCGGAGGTTTGCAAGGCAGGTGGGTAAACCTGTTACTGCGCGTCGGGCTGCGCCTCCGGGGCGGCATTCCTGAATGCCTCGAGGGCGTCGCAACGTGCAGCGATATCGAGGATGCGCGGATAGCTCGACAGGTCACAGTCGAAGCGCCGCGCGTTATACACCTGGGGCACCAGGCAGGCTTCCAGATAGCCCGGTCGGCTGCCCAGGGAGAGCTTGGAACCGAAGGCTTCCAGGCCCTTTTCCACAGCGCCGAGGCCCAGGGTTATCCAGTGGCGATACCAGGCGTCCTTGGCCTCGTCGGCCACACCCAGCTCGGTCTTGAGGTACTGCAGCACCCGCAGGTTGTTCAGCGGATGCACATCGCAGGCGATATGCATGGCCAGGGAGCGCACCAGGGCGCGCTGGGCCGGGTCGGCCGGCAGCAGCGCCGGCACGGGGAAGACTTCTTCGAGGTATTCGAGAATGGCCAGGGACTGGGCGATGCGCAGTTCGCCCCCGGCGTTGCCGCTGTCCACCAGCAAGGGCAGCAGGCCCTGGGGATTGAGTTCGCGGTAGGCCGCCTGGTGCTGCTGGCCGCCATCCTTGACCAGGTGCACCGGCTCCTGGCGATAGGCCAGGCCCTTGAGGTTGAGGGCGATGCGTACACGGTAGGCGGCGCTGGAGCGCCAGTAGCCGTAGAGGGTGAGTTCGGAGTTCATGGGGTCGCCACTTTCTTGTTTGCGTCATCTCACTCTGGCAGTGCCCGGGGAACAAGGCGCCCCGGCCAGCCCAGCGAGGCGCCGGACGGTCGAACCGGCAAGTATTCCTTACAACGCCGTGAACCTGCCGATAGCAGGGGCCAGGCGCCCCGCTCGCGTAAGGTTTTCGTTACGAGGCGTTCAGCCAGGCTGCCAGCTGGTAGTCCGTCGAGCCGACCGGTGGCGGTTTGCAAGCGGTCACGGCCTGTGCGATATGAAGGCCATGCGCCATCAATTTCGCAAGGAAGCTGCGCCGTGCCGCACATGGATGAGCTCTACGACAGCCTGGTGAACCTCTGCTACGAGTGCGTGCTGGACCCGGGAGCCTGGCGGCCGTTGCTCGATCACCTGGCGGCTGCCACCGGACACCAGATGGGCGCCCTGCTCTTCCTCGACCAGCGCGATCAGCGTCCGCGCGTCACCTCCATCCACAGCTGCGACCCGGCCAGCGTGGAGGCCTACAACGCCTACTACCACCAGTTCGACCCGGCCAAGGAGATGCTGGTCCCACGGGCGGTGGGCAGCTGGTACCACGACCTGGAGGAGCTGGGGTCGAGGCGCATCCAGCGCGACCTCTACTACCAGGAATTCCACATCCCCTTCGGCATGCACAACATCTCCTGCATCAAGCTGCACGAGACCGCCGCCTCGGGCACCTACCTGTCGTTGCTCACCGCCGTGGGCGCGACCCTGCCGGAGATGCCCCAGCGCGACCTGCTGGCCCGCCTGAGCCCGCACCTGCTGCGTGCGGCGCGGATGAGCGACCGCCTGCAGGAGCTGGAACTGGAGGTGGCGCACCGAGACCTGTTGCTGGAGCGCCACCCGGCGCCGGTCTGGTTGCTGAACGGCGAAGGGCGGGTGCTCTATGGCAACCGCCAGGCGGAGCAACGCCTCGGCCAACCACAGTTCGCCCTGCAGGGCCGCCAGGGGCGACTGCATGGCAAGGCCCTCGACGGCCGCCTGCAGGCACTGATTCGCCAGGCCGTCGGCCGCGACGGAAAACGCCGCGCCGGCTGGCTCGACCTGGACAGCGAGGCCCAGAGCCAACTGCTGGTGACGCCGTTGCCCGAGGACCTGGCGCTGGCCGCCCGGCACCGGGGGCCGCTGGTGCTCGTGGCGCTGCTGGAGAACCAGCCGGCCAGCCAGTTGCTGGCCGACCTGTTCCAGCTCACCCCGGCGGAGCGGCGCCTCGCCGACCTGCTGGTCCGGGGACTGACCCCGGAGGCCTGTGCCGCCCGCCTGAACGTGTCGATCAACACGGTTCGCACCCAGTTGCGCGCGCTTTTCCGCAAGACCGAGACCGAGCGCCAGGCCGAGCTGGTGCACCTGTTCACCCGCCTCCAGGGGCTCTGAATCAGCCACTTCCGTTTATCCGAAAAGCGCTTTTCATTCATCTGGATGATGGCGGGCCAATAGCCATCAACTAAGGTTCCACACGGAGTGTACGCCTGTCGTCCATCCCGCGTGTCGGGTCGAGGAAACCACGCAGGGCCAGAGGAGGTGGCAAGTGGAAGAAGTCAGTGGTCCAGAAGATCTGAGCAAAGGCCTGGAACAACAACAGCAGCTTCAACAGGAGCTGGCGAGCATCAAAGCCGAGCGGGAGCGTCTGCACTACGACAAGCCCGCCCCCCGTGCCCCGGAGCAGGCACCGCCGAGCAACATCCTCCCCTTCCCCAAGCGACAGCTGCCAAGCCCCAGCCTGCGCTGCGGCAACGCCCTGCTGCTGGATTATCTCTACGGCGTCGAGCCGGATGCCCTGCGCGACCTGCCGGCGGAACGCACCCACCAGCTCTTCGATTTCGCCACCAGCGCCCAGGCGGCCCGCGCGCTGCGCTGCCGGCGGCGGATGCTGGCCCGCGCCATCGATGAGACCTGCCAGCGCGTTGGCCAGCAGGCACGCCTCCTGTGCATCGCCGGCGGGCATTTCCGCGAGGCGGAGCTGGCGCGCGAACTGCGCCACGGTGGCTTCGGCGAGATGCTGGTGTTCGATGACGACGCCGCGCGCCTGGATACCGTGCGCAAGAGCTACGGCGCGCTGGGCGTGACCACCCGCCAGGGCGACCTGGAGCAGTTACTGGCCGGCGAGTGCGGGCTGGAGGGCTACGACCTGGTGTTTTCCGCCGGGATCACCGAGCTGCTGGATGACCATCGCTGCGAGCGGCTGGTGCAACGGCTGTTCCAGTCCGTGCGCCCGGGTGGACGCCTGCTCCTGGCCAACTTCCTTCCCGGTGTCAGCGCCGTGGCCTTCCTGGAGGGACTGCTGGACTGGCGCCCGCACTATCGCCAGGACGTGCAGATGCTCAGCCTGCTGGATGGCGTGGACTACAACCAGATCGCCTCGGCGCGGGTGTTCCATGACATCGGCCAGCGCATCGTCTTCCTCGAGGCCGTGCGCTACGGCTGAGGGATGGTCCACACACCTGCGATATCCATCGGCCCTGTCCGCATGGGTATCGCTTCGCTCAACCCATCCTACGGACGGTGTGTAGGATGTGGCGGGCGGCGTTCCGCTTGAGCGAAGCGATACCCATCAAAATCGCTCGCGCTGCAACCTCAACCCTGCTGCAAATGCCCGTAGAGCTTGGCGTAGAGGCCGCCTTCGGCGATCAGCTGCTGGTGGTCGCCGTCCTCGGCTATGTGGCCGCCGTCGAACACCAATACCCGGTCCGCCTGCTTAACCGCTGAGAGGCGGTGGGCGATGATCAGGGTGGTGCGGCCGTTGAGGAAGGAGCCGAGCGCCTGGTGCAGGGCGTATTCGGTGGCCGCATCCAGGGCGGAGGTGGCTTCGTCCAGGACCACGACCTTGGGCTCGGCCAGGACCATCCGGGCGATGGCCAGGCGCTGCCGCTGGCCGCCGGACAAGCGTACCCCCGAGCGGCCGACCACGCTGTCCAGCCCCTGGGGCAGGCCACGGATGGTGTCGGCCAGCTGGGCGATTTCCAGGGCACGCCAGCAGGCGTCGTCGCTGCGCTCACGGCCCATGGTCAGGTTGGCGCGCACGCTGTCGTTGAACAGCGCCGGGTGCTGCAGGACCACGGCGACGTTGTCGCGCACCTCGGCCAGGCCGATCTCGTCGAGGCGGCAGCCGCCGAAGCGGATCTGCCCCGCCTGGGGCTGGTAGAGCCCCAGCAGCAGTTGCACCAGGGTGCTCTTGCCACCGCCGCTGGCGCCGACGATGGCGACCTTTTCGCCGGGGGCGATGGACAGGTTGAGGCCATCCAGCACCGGCTCCTCGCCATAGGCGAAGCGCAGGCCCTTGACCTCGATCCCCACCGTCTCGCGGCCCTTGAAGGGGTCGACGCTGGCGCTGTACTGGGGTTCGTCGGCACGCGCCAGCAGCTCGTTGATGCGCCCGAGGGCGCCGCCGGCCGCGTAGTAGGAGTACTGCAGGCCGAGCAGTTGTTCCACCGGGCCGATCATGAACCAGAGGTAGCTGAACACCGCCAGCATCTGGCCGATGGACAGGTCGGAGAAGAGCACCGTGAGCATGGCCGCGGCACGGAAGAAATCGATACCGAACTGGAACAGCAGGCCGCTGGTGCGGCTCGCCGCGTCGCTCTTCCACTGGGAGGCGACGGCGTAGTCGCGGACTTCCTGGGCGCGCTGGCCGAGGCGACCGAAGAAGAAACCCTGGCGGTTGCTGGTGCGCACTTCCTGGATGGCTTCCAGGGTTTCGGTGAGGGCCTGGGTGAAGCGCCCGGTGCTGTCGTTCTCCAGCTTCTTCAGGTGCTTGACCTTCTTGCCCAGCTGCACCGTGGAGTAGATCACCAGCGGGTTGAACAGCAGGATCAGCAGCGCCAGCTGCCAATGCATCCAGACCAGGATGGCCGCCGTGCCGGTGAGGGTGAGCACGGCCACCAGGAAGCGGCTCAGGGTTTCGCCGACGAACCGGTCCAGGGTGTCCAGGTCGGTCACCAGGTGGGCGGTGACGGTGCCGCTGCCGAGGCTTTCGTACTCCCCCAGGGAGATGCGTTTCAAGCGTTCGATCAGGCGGATGCGGATGCGGTAGACGATGTCCTTGGCCAGCCGCGCGAACAGCCGCGCCTGCAGCACGTTGAACACCAGGGCCATGCCGCGCAGCACCAGGGTGACCACCAGCATCAGGCCGATGTAGCCGGCGGCATTCTCCCAGGGCTGGGGCAGGAAGTGATCCATGAAGCGCAGCGCGGCATCACCCCGTTGCAGCAGCACTTCGTCCACCAGCAGCGGCAGCAGCAGCGGGATGGGCACGCTGCACAGGGTGGCCAGCACGGCCACCAGGTTGGCCAGCCAGAGGGCTTTCTTGTGGCGCAAGGCGAGACGGCGGATCTCCGCCCAGCTCAGGCGATCAGGCATGGGTACCTCGCTCCAGCCAGCGGCCCAGCAAGGGTTGCAGCTCGGCCAGCGGCTGGTAGCCGTTGGTCAGCAGCGCCAGCTGGCCATCGCGCTCGGCCAGCAGGGTGGGGAAACCGGCGATACCGAGGTCCTGTACCCAGGTGAAGTCGGCGCTGGTCGCCTCATGGCTGGCGGCGGCGTCGAAGGCCGTGGCGAATTCGATGCGCGGAATCCCGGCCTGCTCGGCCAGGGCCACCAGGGTGGAGGCCTGGGTCACGTCGCGGCCTTCGGCATAGAAGGCCTGCTGGATCAGCCGCACCAGCGGCCAGGTCAGCTCCGGCGCCAGGGCGCGGGCCACCACCAGGGCGCGGCAGGCCGGCTCGGTGTCGTAGACGAAGCCGTCAGGCAGGGCGCCGTCGAACTGGAAGGGCTGCCCGGTGGCCTGGTTGACCGCCTGCCAATGCTCGAGGATGTAGCGCCGGGTGTGGTTATCCAGGGCGGCGCCGTGGCCGGTGCGCAAACCGCCGGCCACCAGGTGCAGCGGCACTCCGGCCGCCGCGGCCTGTTCAGCCAATGCCGCCACCACCGGGGAGAAGCCCCAGCACCAGGAGCACATGGGGTCCATCACATAGAGCAGGCGGGCATTGGACAAACTCAGTCCTCCAGGGCTTGGCGCGGGTCGCGGCCGATGGGGTGAGGCAGGTTGCGGGCCTTGGCCAGCTCGATCTGCTTCTGCCGTTCACGGGCGCTGGCGCGGGTCTTCTCGCTCAGGCTGTCCCAGCAATGGGGGCAGCTGATGCCGGGGGAATAGTGCTCGGATTGGCGCTCTTCCACGGAAATCGGATTGCGACAGGCGTGGCACTGGTCGAAATCCCCCTCGGAGAGATCGTGCCGCACGGTGACGCGGTTGTCGAAGACGAAGCAGTCGCCGCGCCACAGGGTTTCCGCCTGGGGCACCTCTTCCAGGTACTTGAGGATGCCGCCCTTGAGGTGGAACACCTCCTCGAAGCCCTGGTTCAGCATGTAGCTGGAGGCTTTCTCGCAACGGATGCCGCCGGTGCAGAACATCGCCACCTTCTTGTGCACCGCCGGGTCGTAGTGGGCCTTGATGTACTCGGGGAAATCGCGGAACGACTTGGTCTTGGGGTCCACCGCGCCCTCGAAGGTGCCGATGGCCACTTCGTAGTCGTTGCGGGTGTCGATCAGCAGCACCTCGGGGTCGCTGATCAGGGCGTTCCAGTCCTGGGGCTCGACATAGGTGCCCACTTGCTGGTTGGGGTCCACGCCGGGCACGCCGAGGGTGACGATTTCCTTCTTCAGCTTGACCTTGGTGCGGTAGAAGGGCTGATCGAGGCAGTAGGACTCCTTGTGGTCCAGGTCCACCAGGCGCGGGTCGACCTTGAGCCAGGCGAGCAACGCGTCGATGGCCTCGCGGGTGCCGGAGACGGTGCCGTTGATGCCTTCCTCGGCGAGCAGCAGGGTGCCGCGAACGCCGTGGTCGAGCATGGTCTTGAGCAGGGGTTCGCGCAGCGCAACGTAGTCCTTCAGGGTGACGAACTTGTACAGCGCCGCAACAACGATCTGGGTCATGCGGGTACTTCCTCCAGTGGTCGCCCGCGTAAAGGGCGGACCGGGTGACAGAAACGACTGCGCCGGCTGGGCCGGCGCAGAGGCGGATTCTATCAAAAAGCTGGAGGAGACGGACTGCGTGAAAAGGTCTCAGGCGGTCGCTGGTCGGACCCGCGCGAATGTCCACACAAGATGAATGGATAAATCTCACAAAACCATGGAAGCGCCTGACAGACAGGACGAAACCACGCTTGGCAGACTGCCCGCCCCTTATCAACCGGGATGGAGTCCACCCCATGGAAGTGATCCTTCACAGAATGAAGCCAACAGTCCCGCCCCCGACCATGCCGGGCGAAACTTCATTTGCGTTATTGCGTTATTGCGTTATTGCGTTATTGCGTTATTGCGTTATTGCGTTATTGCGTTATTGCGTTATTGCGTTATTGCGTTATTGCGTTATTGCGTTATTGCGTTATTGCGTTATTGCGTTATTGCGTTATTGCGTTATTGCGTTATTGCGTTATTATACAGATTGCACAAAGTAAAATAAACACTTCAAGCAAAAATAATTCAATTAAACCCGCGCTTTCCCGAACACTTTCTCGCCAGACCATCAGGCTTTCAAAGTTCCGTCGCTCTCCCCCTTCCCGAGCAACTCCACACTTCCTTTCAAACATGAAAAACAGGCCCAGGCCGAACTCCACTCGTCTGGCCGAAAGGAAAAATACCCTTATTCATTCTTCGCTCGGGAAATGCTGATGAATATTTTTTATCGTCTTGGCCTGAAGCTGGCCAGCTTGGTTACCATTGCTCTATGGGGGTATTCATGGGCAGGCGACTGCGCCTCTGGAACTGGTGCCGGTATTCAATTCAACTACAATGCGGATGAATCAGTAACCTTCACTAACGACACCTCGAGAACTGTGTCGAGCCTTTACTGGGCGCCAAGAGAGCAAGCACCTATAAAATGTGTATGCAACGGGGACTCGCTCACAAATGAAGTCTGGACAACTGTTCATAAACTCGAAAAAGGCGAAACTTCCGTACACAATGGCTATAACTTGCAATTTTACCAGATAAGCAACATACCCGTCCAAGTATCTAGTGTTTTAACTGGAATTAGCCCTCAAACTCCGCTCCCACTAACCAACTATATCAACCCAATAGAGCGGGCCACCGGGTTTTGCAATCAGGGGTTCTATACCATTAACCGCACCTTGGGAATGTATTTCTCGATATATCTGAAAATCGATCAGCCAATGGCCGGGGAGATAGTCATTCCACCAACCCATGTCTTCGACCTGCAAGTAGCCGCAGATCAACCACCCACCTCGACAACTCCAGTTGTGGCGTCGTTCTGGTTAAGCGGTCGCATCGTAACGCCGCAAAGCTGTCAACTTTCATCCGCCAACAACATCATCAACTTCGGCAGCATTGCCAACGGGGAGCTCTCGCTCTCGGAAGCGCCGGCCGGCAAGAAAATAACCAGAAGCTTTGAAATTCAGTGTTCAGGCATGGGCCAGTTGGTAACGGCCAGCCTGAGCCTGGAAGGCACGCCCCATATCACCAACAAGCAGGCCCTGGCGGTAAACGAACGCGATGACATCGCCATCCTGCTGTTCAATGGCGAAAAGGCTATCGCGCCCGTGAAGCCCGGTGATTCGCACGAGAACGCGGACAGAATTCCGCTGATGTTCGAAGCAGGCAGGGGTAGACAGAAGAGTGCGTTCGACCTGACGGCTTACCCCATCCGCACAGGCCCCAGTGTCAAGCCCGGCCCCTTCAGCAGCCAGGCAACCGTTGTGTTCGACTTCAAATAGGCGCGCCAAGCCGCCATGGCCCCTTGCGGGCCATGGCGGTTCGCCATTCATAGGGATTCAGTGATCGTGCTGGCTGCCGCCCTTGCAGGTCGGCGAATCCGGCGCGGCGCCTTGCGCGGCCCACTCCTCGGGGGTGTAGGTGTGCAGGGCCAGGGCGTGGAACTGCCCCATCAGCTCGCCCAGGGAGGCGTAGACCTTCTGGTGGCGCTTGACGGCGTTGAGCCCGGCGAACTCCGGGCTGACGATCACCGCCTTGTAGTGGGTTTCCAGGCCGCGGCTGTGCATGTGGCTCTCGTCCAGCACCTCGAGGTGCTGCGGTTCGAGTGCCGCCAGGGCGGTCAGGATACGGTCACGCATGGACATGGGTCGCTCCGCTTACTGCTTCTTCTGGTCCTTGGGCGCCAGTTCGGTGGTCATGTCGCTGAGCAGCTTGTTGACCTCGGGTACGGCGGCTTCCAGGCGGCTCTGGGTGAGCTGGGCGGACTGCTGGGTGAGGGAGGGCATCTTTTCCAGCACTTTCTTGCCCAGGGGGGATTCGTAGAAGGCGATCAGGTCTTTCAGTTCCTGCTCGCTGAAGTTGCTGGTGTAGATCTTCACCAGTTCGGGCTTGAGCTTGTCCCAGCCCACGGCCTTGTCCAGGGCGGCGTTGGCCTTGGCCTGGTAGGTTTCCAGGGTGGCTTTCTTGGTGGCCGGGGCCTGGGTCTGCTCGAAGCGCTGTTCGAACATCTGCTGCACCTGGGCGTAGACCGGAACGGTCAGCTTGTCGGCGCGGGCGAGCTTGAGGAAGCGCTCGGCATCGGCGGCATGGCTGGCGGCGTCGGCCAGGACCTGGCCACTGGCGCAAGCCAGCAGGACGGCGGTGCAGAGAACGCGAAGCTTGGTCATTGTGAATCCTTTGTCTGGGCACGATTGCGGGGGGTTGCCCCGAGGCTGGTCATTCTGCGCTCAAGGCGACGACAGGCTCAAGCGGCGGCTTTTTTCGACAACCCCATGGCGAAAATGTGCAATGCCGCACTCCATCGAGCAGTTGTCAAAGTGCCATCACTTGCTCATGCTTCCCCCCACTGGGCATGCTTCGCAGGCTAGGAATCTAGTCGCGTCCATCGACGGGTTTACCGATGGGATTGCAGCCGGCTTCCTCAGGCATTGTGCGGATATCCGCCAAGCACGGCTGAATCGTGCAGGCAGAACCCGCGCAAGCAATGACCAGGCTTCGCACACACATGGACGTGCCCGATGAATAGCCATATTTCCACCCTGCCCCCGGGGATTCCCGCGCTCTGCGATGCCCGCGGCAAGCTGGCGTCCGGCGTGATCGGCTGGTCGAACCGGCCGAAGCTGAACTACGCCATCCCCGGCCACCTGGGTCGGCGCAAGCGCTGGAACCACTGGTGCATCACCACCCCGCGCTGGATGCTCTCGCTGACGGTCGCCGACGCCGATTACCTGGGCTACGGCGGCGCCTACTTCCTCGACCTGGATAGCGGCCAGGCCGTCGCCCATACGGTGATGCGCCCCTTCGCCCTCGGCTGCCGGCTGCCCGACACCGCGATGGAGAGCCACAGCTTCGAGCATCCACGCCTGTCGATCCGCATCGAGGAGCAGCCCGGCCGCCTGACCCTGCGGGTGGAAGCGCCGGACCTCGGCGGCCAGCCGCTGCATGCCACCCTGGACGTGCAGCGCCCCGCCCACCTGGATTCGGTGAACCTGGTCGCCCCCCTCCCCGGCCGCTGCTTCCACGCCAGCAGCCGCCAGCTCGGCCTCCCCGCCAGCGGCTGCGTGCAGCTGGGCGAGCGCCAGTACCACTGCACCACGGGCCAGAGCTTCGCCGCCCTGGACTTCGGCCGTGGCGTGTGGCCCTGGAACAGCCACTGGACCCGCGCCGCCTTCGCCGCGCCCGGCGGCATCGCCGGCAACTTCGGCGCCGGCTGGACCGATTCCAGCGGCCTGACCGAGAACGCCCTCTGGTTCGGCGGTCGCCTGGCCAAGCTCGATCGCCCGGTACGCATCGAGCAGGCGCCGAACAATCCCCTGGCGCCCTGGCAACTCTCCACCGCCTGCCGCCAGGTGGCACTCACCTTCACCCCGAGCCAGCTGCACCAGGCCAACCCACGCATCGGCCCGCTGTACGCCGATACACGGCAGTGGTTCGGCCACTTCGACGGCACCCTGCGCAGCCCGGACGGCGAATGCGTGCCGGTGACCAACGCCCTTGGCTGGCTGGGGGCCACCCGCGCGCGCTGGTAATTGCCCGAACGGTTGAACCGAGTGCCGTGGATGCGGCCTAAACTGCGGAATCAATAGCCGGAGCCCATCGACATGAGCCGAACTGAAACTGACAGCCTTGGAGCAGTCGAGGTTGCCGACGACGCCTATTGGGGCGCCCAGACCCAACGCTCGCTGGAAAACTTCGCCATCGGCGCCGAGCGCATGCCGCTGGCCCTGGTGCATGCCCTGGCCCTGATCAAGAAGGCCGCCGCGCGGGTCAACGGCCGCGACGGCGACCTGCCGCCGGATGTCGCCCGCCTGATCGAGCAGGCCGCCGACGAGGTGCTGGCCGGCAAGCATGACAGCCAGTTCCCCCTGGTGGTCTGGCAGACCGGCAGCGGCACCCAGAGCAACATGAACGTCAATGAGGTGATCGCGGGCCGCGCCAACGAACTGGCCACCGGCAATCGCGGCGGCAAGAGCCCGGTGCACCCCAACGATCATGTGAACTTCGCCCAGAGTTCCAACGACTGCTTCCCCACCGCGATGCACATCGCCATCGCCCGCGCCGTGCAGCACGAGCTGCTGCCGGCCATCGCCGAGCTGTCTGGCGGCCTCGCCGAGCAGGCGGCGCGCCATTCCCAGCTGGTGAAGACCGGTCGCACCCACATGATGGACGCCACCCCCATCACCTTCGGCCAGGAGCTGTCGGCCTTCGTCGCCCAGCTCGACTACGCCGACAAGGCCATCCGCGCCGCCCTGCCGATGGTGCTGCAGCTGGCCCAGGGCGGCACGGCCGTGGGCACCGGGCTCAACGCACCGGATGGCTTCGCCGATGCCATGGCCGCCGAACTGGCGGCACTCTCCGGTCTGAATTTCGTCTCGGCGCCGAACAAGTTCGCCGCCCTGTCCGGCCACGAGCCGCTGGTGAACCTCTCCGGCGCCCTCAAGACCCTGGCCGTAGCCCTGATGAAGATCGCCAACGACCTGCGCCTGCTGGGCTCCGGCCCCCGTGGCGGCCTGGCCGAAGTGCGCCTGCCGGCGAACGAGCCGGGCAGCTCGATCATGCCCGGCAAGGTCAACCCTACCCAATGCGAGGCGCTGTCCATGCTGGCCTGCCAGGTCATGGGCAACGACGCCACCGTCGGCTTCGCCGCGAGCCAGGGGCACCTGCAACTGAACGTGTTCAAGCCGGTGATCGTGCACAACCTGCTGCAGTCCATCCGCCTGCTCGGCGACGGCTGCCGCAACTTCCAGCAGCACTGCGTGGCCGGCATGGAGCCGGACGCCGCACGCATGGCCGAGCACCTGGAACGCGGCCTGATGCTGGTGACCGCGCTCAACCCGCACATCGGCTACGACAAGGCCGCGCAGATCGCCAAGAAGGCCTATGCCGAAGGCACCACGCTGCGCGCAGCGGCACTGGCCCTGGGCTACCTGACCGACGAAGAGTTCGACACCTGGGTACGCCCGGAGAGCATGCTGGGAGCCGGTCACCATGGCTGAAGCGGCAAAGCATGGCGCCACGCCCCTGGAGGGCGATGGCAAGCGCATCCTGTTGATTCTCGGCACGCCCAAGGGCGGCAGCCTGTGCCACGCCCTGTGCGAGGCCTTCGCCCAGGGTGCGCGCAGTGAAGGGCACGTGGTGCGCCTGTTGAAGCTGGGGGAGATGCACTTCGACCCGGTACTGCGCGAAGGCTACGACCAGAGCCAGAACCTGGAGCCCGACCTGCTGGAGGCCCAGCGGCAGATCCACTGGGCCGAGCACCTGGTGTTCGTCTATCCGGTCTGGTGGGGCGGCCTGCCGGCGCTGCTCAAGGGCTTCTTCGACCGGGTCTTCCTGCCCGGCTTCGCCTTCCGCTATCGCGACCAGTCGACCCAGGCCTGGGACAAGCTGCTGACGGGGCGCACCGCCGACCTGCTGGTAACCCTGGATACCCCGCCCTGGTACTTCCGCTGGATCTACGGCGCGCCGGCCCATCGCCAGATGGTCCGCGCCATCCTCGGCTACTGCGGCATCAAGACCCGCCGCCTCACCGAGTTCTCGCCGGTGCGCCCGTCCTCCGAGGAGCAACGCCAGGGCTGGCTGCGCAAGGCGGAAACCCTGGGGACGCGCTGCTAAGGGGGTTCGACGGGGGCAGCTGCGCTGCCCTTGGCGAATGAATTCGCCCCCACAGGTTCGGCCCGCAGAGTGATGCGCAATCCTTGGTAGGTTGGGTCGGGCGGCGTTCCGCGAGCGCAGCGAAACCCAACACACGCAGTCCAGGCCTGGCAGACAGTATTGGGCTTCGCGTAGCTCAGCCACAACCTACGGGTCAGGTCGTAGGATGGGTTGAGCGAAGCGATACCCATCCTACGCAACAGCGCGAGCGCGCCAGCTGCGCATCAGCGACGGCGCCAGGGCGGTGAGCGCCGAGCCCAGCACCACCACCACGGCGCCGGCGTAGGCCAGGGCGTTGACCTCTTCCGGTTGCACATGGTCCGGCCAGAGGCTGGCGCACAGGGCGACGCTGGCGAAGGTCACCAGCGGGGTGATGGCCAGGGTGGCGCTGACCCGCGAGGCTTCCCAGTGGGCCAGGGCCTCGGCGAAGGCGCCGTAGGCCACCAGGGTGTTCAGGCAGCAGGCCAGCAGCAGCCAACCCTGCAGCGGGCTCAGGGACAACAGCTCCAGCGGATGGGCCCAGGGCGTCAACAACGCGGCGCAGCCGAGGTAGATCACCATCATCACCTGGGCCGAGCTCCAGTGGCTGAGCAGCTGTTTCTGCGCCAGGCCGTAGAAGGTCCAGACGAATGCCGACAGCAGGATCACCAGCACGCCGATGGTGTACTGGCCCATGGAGGTGAGCAGTTCGTCCAGGCGCTGGTTGAAGAACAGGCCGAAGCCGAGGATGGTCACCACCAGGCCGAAGGCCTGCCCCAGGCTGAAGCTTTCCTTGAAGACGAACAGGCTGCTCAACAGGAAGAGGATGGGCGCGACCTGGATCACCAGCTGGGTGGTGCCGGGGCTGAGCATCTTCAGGCCGATGAGGTAGAACACATAGTTGCCGGTCAAGCCGGCCACCGCCACCACGATCAGCCAGCGGCCGCGCGCGCCCAGGGGACGGATGGCGGGCAGGCGGCGGTTGGCGCCGAGGTAGAGGAACAGCAGCGAGCCCGCGACTACCAGCCGGTACCAGGTGACGGTCACCGGGTCCATGGTCTGCAGGACTTCTTTCAGCCAGATAGGCAGGACACCCCAGAGCACGGCCGTGGTCAGGGCGAGGAGCAGGCCGAAAACCCAACGGCCGGAGGAGACGTGCATGGGAACCTCTGCGGGGAGCCCGACAGTTGGCAGCGGGCGGGGAAGAGACGCCATTCTAGAAGCAGCGCTTGCCAGGGCACAGGAACAGTTGCCGGCCCGTCGCCGGGGCAACTGTATCTGTCGTGCCGGGCTGCCGCCCGTCGAGCCCCGCAGCACGTCCGTCGGCGCTGGTTAGACTGATATAGCCAGTGGAAATTGGAGGTGGTCCGATGTTCGGTCGACGCGCGTGCGACATGGCGCCAGGCACTCATTACCGCAGTGAACGAGTCAGCGCCGTGAATGGGCAATACTTTTTCTCGACCCGCGAAGGGACCCTGGAAGGCCCCTTCTTCACACGGGTGGATGCGAACCGGGAGATCGCGCTCTACATTCGCCGCATCCATCAGTCCAACGCCCTCCTCGCTTTGCGGGGCCGATGAATGTCCCGCAAAGAAAAAACCCGCGCCAGGCGCGGGTTTTTTCTTATCCGGGCCGGCCTCAGCGATAGGCCTCGAACAGGCCGGTGGCGCCCATGCCGCCCCCCACGCACATGGTGACCACGCCGTAGCGCTTGTTGCGGCGCTGCAGCTCACGCACCACATGGCCAACCTGGCGGGAGCCGGTCATGCCGAAGGGGTGGCCGATGGCGATGGAGCCGCCGTTGACGTTGTAGCGCTCGTTGTCGATCTCGAGGAAGTCGCGGGCGTAGAGGCACTGCGAGGCGAAGGCTTCGTTGAGTTCCCAGAGGTCGATGTCGTCGACTGTCAGGCCCCGCGCTTTCAGCAGCTTGGGCACCGAGAACACCGGGCCGATGCCCATTTCGTCCGGCTCGCAACCGGCAACGGTGAAGCCACGGAAGATCGCCAGCGGCTTGAGGCCCAGTTCGAGGGCCTTGTCCAGGCTCATCAGCAGGGTCATGGAGGCGCCGTCGGAGAGCTGCGAGGAGTTGCCGGCGGTCACTGAGCCATCCTCGGCAAATACCGGCTTGAGCGAGGCCAGGCCTTCCAGGGTGGTGTCCGGGCGGTTGCAGTCGTCGCGATCGACCACGCCGTCGAGGATCTGCTTCTCGCCGGTTGCCTTGTCCTCGACGGCGTACTTCACCGCCATCGGCACGATTTCGTCGGCGAACAGGTTCGCCGCCTGGGCGCGGCCCATGCGCTGCTGGCTTTGCAGGGCGTAGAGGTCCTGGGCCTCGCGGCTGACGTTGTAGCGACGGGCGACGATCTCGGCGGTCTGGCCCATGGGGTAGTAGATGCCGGGGTGTTCGAGCTTCAGGCGCGGGTTGACGAAGTTGTCCTGGTTGATGCTTTTCAGGGTCAGGGTGATGGACTCGACACCGCCGGCCACCATCACGTCGCTGCAACCGGAGGCGATCTGGTTGGCGGCGATGGCGATGGCCTGCAGGCCCGAGGAGCAGTAGCGGTTGAGGGTCATGCCGGCGACCTGGATGCCCAGGCCCGACAGCACCGCCACGTTGCGGCCGATGTTGTGGCCCTGGGCGCCTTCGTTGGAGCCGGCGCCGACCACGCAATCGTCCACCAGGGCCGGGTCGAGGTCGTTGCGCGCCAGCAGCGCGTTCACGCAGTGGGCGGCCATTTCGTCCGGCCGGGTCATGTTGAACTTGCCACGGAAGGACTTGGCCAGGCCTGTCCGCACGCTGTCGACTATCACCACTTCACGCATGACGCACCTCGTTCTTGTCGGGAGGGAAAGTGGGACGAGCATAGTTCCGCGCTATGGTGCCCCACCACGATCATTCATCCCGCGTATGCGCGCCCATCCCCTCGGGTCACTTCTGCTTGAACGCGGCCTCCAGCGCTTCGTTGATGGTGCGCAGGACTTTCACCCGCGCGTAGCGCTTGTCGTTGGCCTCCACCAGGGTCCAGGGCGCGATCTCGGAACTGGTGCGGTCGACCATGTCTTCCACCGCGTCGACGTAGAGGTCCCACTTGTCGCGGTTGCGCCAGTCTTCCTCGGTGATCTTGTAGCGCTTGAAGGGCACCGCCTCGCGCTCCTTGAAGCGCTCCAGCTGGGTGTCCTTGTCGATGGACATCCAGAACTTCACCAGGACGATGCCGTACTTGTGCAACTGTTCCTCGTAGTCGTTGATCTCGCTGTAGGCGCGCAGCCAATCGGCCTCGGAGCAGAAGCCCTCGACCCGCTCCACCAGCACCCGGCCGTACCAGGAGCGATCGAAGATGGTGAACTGCCCGCGCCCCGGCACGTGCCGCCAGAAGCGCCAGAGATAGGGCTGGGCGCGTTCTTCCTCGGTGGGCGCGGCAATCGGCACGATGCGGTACTGCCGTGGGTCCAGCGCATCGGTCACGCGGCGGATCGCCCCGCCCTTGCCGGCCGCGTCATTGCCCTCGAACAACGCCATCAACGCATGGCCGCGCATGCGCGGGTCGCGCATCAAGCCGTTCAGGCGCGCCCGCTCGCTGGCGATCTGCTGCTTGTAGTCGTCCTTGCTCAGCGTGAGGCTGAGGTCGAGGCTGCCCAGCAGGCCGAGGTTGTCCAGGCTCGACATCAACGGCGCCACGTGGGGCTGCGGCGCGGGCGGGCCATTGCGCTTGAGCGCGGCCTGCAGGCCTTCGAGGATGATGCGGCCGACGCTGAGGCTGCGGTAGCGCTCGTCGAAACCCTCGATCACGTACCAGGGCGCGTAATCGCGGCTGGTGCGGCGCAGCACCCGTTCGCCGAAGCGCACGAAACGGTCGTAGACCTGGCTCTGCTTCCAGTCCAGCGGGTTGAGCTGCCAGCTGCGCTGCGGGTCCTTCTCCAGGGCCTTGAGACGCTCCTTGAGCTGCTTCTTGGACAGGTGGAACCAGAACTTGAAGATCAGCGCGCCCTCGTCGCAGAGCATGCGTTCGAAGCTCTCGGCGTCGTGGATGGCCTGGTCCAGGCGGGCATCCTTGATATCGCCCTCGACCCGCGCATGGAGCATCTGGCTGTACCAGTTGCCGAAGAAGATGCCGATGCGACCCTTGGGCGGCAGCTTGCGCCAGAAGCGCCACTGGGGCGGTCGTGCGAGTTCTTCGTCGGTGGGGCGCAGAAAGCTCTCGACGTTGATCAGGCGCGGGTCCATCCATTCGTTGAGCAGCTTGACCGTCTCGCCCTTGCCGGCGCCTTCGATGCCGTTGATCAGGATGAGTACCGGGAAGCGCGCCTGCTGCTTCAGCTCGTACTGCGCTTCGAGCAGGGCTTCGCGTAGTTCCAGCACGGCCTTCTCGTAGGTGTCCTTATCGATGGAATGGCCGATTTCAGCGGATTCGAACATGCAGATCTCCTTGGCGTACTGGAGAAAAGGTAGCGGAAGGCCAAGGACCTGTCTGTCCTGCGTATCAGAGCCAGCCCGTAGGATGGGTTGAGCCCAGCGATACCCATCGCCTCCGCCATCGCGATTGAAATCGCTCCTACAGACAGGCTGGCCCCCGCCTCCGATCGGCTACTATTCGCGCTTCGCTGCCACGGGAACCCCCATGTCCGATTTCCACCACGCCCAGCTCGACTGGGACGAGCAGGGCCAACCGCTGTCGCGGGAGTTCGACGACGTCTACTTCTCCCCCACCTCGGGAATCGACGAGACCCACCATGTGTTCATCGCCGGCAACGACCTGGCCCCGCGCTTCGCCGAGCTGCCGGCGGGCGGGCGCTTCGTCATCGGTGAAACCGGCTTCGGCACCGGACTGAACTTCCTCTGCGCCTGGCAGTTGTTCGAGCAGTGCGCGCCCCGTGACGCCCGGCTGCATTTCGTCAGCGTGGAAAAATTCCCCCTTGCCCGCGACGACCTCCAGCGGGCCCTGGCCCTCTGGCCGGACCTGGCGCCCCTGGCCGCGCAACTGATCGACCAGTACGTGGCGATTCACCCCGGCTTCCAGCGCCTGGAGCTGGCCGGCGGCCGCGTGGTGCTGACCCTGCTGGTGGGCGATGCCCTGGATTGCCTGCCGGAGCTGGACGCCCGCATCGACGCCTGGTTCCTCGACGGCTTCGCCCCGGCGAAGAACCCGGACATGTGGAGCCCCGCCCTCTTCGCCCAGCTGGCGCGACTGTCCGGCCCCGGCGCCAGCCTGGCCACCTTCACCGCCGCCGGCTTCGTACGCCGTGCGCTGAAGGAGGCGGGATTCGCCGTCAAACGCGTCCCGGGCTTCGGCAAGAAGTGGGAAATGAGCCGCGGCCTGTTCACCGGCGAGCCTGGCGACGAGGCCAAGCCCTGGTACGCCCGGCCGCGCTTCACCCCCGGCAGGCGCGAGGCCCTGGTGATAGGCGCGGGCCTGGCCGGTTGCGCCAGCGCGGCCAGCCTCGCCGCCCGTGGCTGGCAGGTGACGCTGCTGGAGCGCCACGACGCACCGGCCCGCGAGGCCTCCGGCAATCCGCAGGGAGTGCTCTACCTCAAGCTGTCCGCCCATGGCACGCCGCTCTCACGGTTGATCCTCAGTGGCTTCGGCCATACCCGCCGCCTGCTCCAGCGATTGGAGCAAGGCCGCGACTGGCAGGCCTGCGGCGTGCTGCAACTGGCCTTCGACGCCAAGGAGGCGCAGCGCCAGGCCAAGCTGGCCGAGGCCTTCCCCGCCGACCTGCTGCACCAGCTGGACCAGGCCGACGCCGAAGCCCTGGCCGGCGTCGCCCTGCCCGCCGGCGGCCTGTACTACCCGCAAGCCGGCTGGGTCCACCCGCCGGCCCTCTGCGGCCTGCTGGCCGGGCACCCGAACATCCGCCTGGTCACCCACCGCGAAGCGCTGGAACTGCGCCGCGAAGGCGACCTCTGGCAGGCCCGCGCCGCCGACCAGACCCTCGCCAGCGCGCCGGTGGTGGTGCTGGCCGGCGCCGCCGAGGTGCTGCGCTTCCCGCAGACCGCCGGGCTGCAGCAGAAACGCATTCGTGGACAGATCAGCCGCCTGCCGGCGACCGCGCAAAGCGCGGGGCTCGCTACCGTGCTCTGCGCCGAGGGCTACGTGGCGCCACCGCGCGAGGGTGAACACACCCTGGGGGCCAGTTTCGATTTCCACAACGACGACCTGGAGCCCACCGCCGCCGAACACGCCGGCAACCTCGAACTGCTGGAAGAGATATCCACAGACCTGGCCCAGCGCCTGGGCGTCGCCGAACTGGCGCCGGAGCAGTTGCAAGGGCGTGCGGCCTTCCGCTGCACCACCCCGGACTACCTGCCGATAGTCGGCCCCCTGGCCGACCCCGAGGCCTTCGCCGAGGCCTACGCGGTGCTGGCCAAGGACGCGCGCCAGGTGCCGGAAGTGCCGGCGCCCTGGTTCGACGGCCTCTATGTGAACAGCGCCCATGGCTCGCGCGGGCTGATCACCGCGCCGCTGTCCGGCGAGCTGCTGGCCGCCTGGCTCGATGACGAACCACTGCCGGTGCCGCGCGCGGTGGCGGAGGCCTGCCATCCCAACCGCTTCGCCTTGCGCCGCCTGATCCGCGGCCAGAGCGCCTGACCATGGACCCGTTGCTGCTCGAAGCCCTGGCCATCGGCACCGTCCTCGGCCTGCTGCTGGGCCTGACCGGCGCCGGCGGTTCCCTGGTGGCCCTGCCGCTGCTGCTCAGCCTGCACCTGCCCCTGCGCGATGCCATCGGCGTGAGTCTGGGCGCCGTGGCCCTGTCCGCCGCCGTGGGCGCCGTGCCGCGCATCCTCCAGCGCATGGTGGCCTGGCGCCCCGTGCTGCTGCTGGCCATCGCCGGCCTGCCCGGCAATGCCGTCGGCCAGTGGTTGGGGCGCTTCATCCCGGAGTCCGCACTGATCCTGGGCTTCTGCCTGCTGGTGCTCTGGTCGGCCTGGCGCATGTGGCGCGGCGCCAACCTACCAAAAAGCCACGACGGCCCGGTGCGCAGCGCGCCGCTGGTGGTCATCGGCGCCGGCGTGGGGCTGTTCTCCGGGTTGATGGGGGTGGGCGGCGGCTTCCTGGTGGTGCCGGCGCTGCTCTGGTTCACCCCGCTGTCAATGCTGGCCGCCACCGCGACTTCCATGGCGGTGATCGCCCTGGTCTCCGGCGGCGGCTTCCTGATCTACCTCAGCGGCGCCCAGCCGCCCATGTCGCTGCTCGGGGGCCTGGCCGCCGGCGGCGCCTTCGGCGTGCTCTGCGGCGGTCGCTGGGCCACCCGTCTGAAGGGCGCCACCCTGCAGCGCCTGTTCGCCCTGATGCTGGTGGCCGTGAGCCTTTCTCTCGCCGTGCAGAAACTGATCAGCTGACACTGATATAACCAATCGATATAAAACTCACGGAAGTGCACGGGGGTCGGACCCCTTAGTGCCACTTTTTAATGAGTGGCACGAACTCCCCAACGGCAACACCGGTAAGGACTTATGTGCGGCATTTCTGGAGAACTGCGTTTCGACAAACAACCGGCCGACCTGGCCGCCCTCGATAGAATCACCCACCATTTGGCACCCCGTGGCCCAGACGCCTGGGGCCTGCACAGCCAGGGACCGATCGCCCTGGGCCATCGACGGCTGAAGATCATGGACCTGGCCGACGCCTCCGGGCAGCCCATGCTGGACCCCGAACTGGGGCTGGCCATGGTGTTCAACGGCGCCATCTACAACTACCCCGAACTGCGCAAGGAACTGCTCGCCCTGGGTTACCGCTTCCACTCCGACGGTGACACCGAGGTGCTGCTCAAAGCCTGGCATGCCTGGGGCAAGGACATGCTGCCCAAACTCAACGGTATGTTCGCCCTGGCCATCTGGGAACGTGACAGCCACCGCCTGTTCCTCGCCCGCGACCGCCTCGGCATCAAGCCGCTGTACCTGTCGCGCACCGGCAAACGCCTGCGCTTCGCTTCCAGCTTGCCAGCCCTGCTCCAGGGCGGCGACCTGGACGGCGAGCTGGATGCCCAGGCCCTGAACTTCTACCTCAACTTCCACGCCGTGGTGCCGGCACCGCGCACTCTGGTCAAGGGTGTGGAGAAGCTGCCGCCGGCCAGCTGGATGCAGATCGACGCCGACGGCAACTGCAGCCAGGGCACCTGGTGGAAGCTGGAATACGGCCCGCGCGACGACGAGCAGACCCTCGGCCTGGAAGACTGGCGCGACCTGCTGCTGGGCGGCCTGCGCGATGCGGTGGCGATCCGTCAGCGCGCCGCCCGGGAAGTGGGCGTGCTGCTCTCCGGCGGGGTGGACTCCAGCCTGCTGGTGGGCCTGCTGGCGGAAACCGGCGTCGAGCAACTGGCGACCTTCTCCATCGGCTTCCAGGATGCCGGCGGCGAGCGCGGTGACGAGTTCGAGTTCTCCGACCTGATCGCCCAGCACTACGGCACCCGCCACCAACAGCTGCGCATCGACGAGCGCGAGGTGCTGGAGCAGTTGCCCGCCGCCTTCGCCGCCATGAGCGAGCCGATGGTCAGCCACGACTGCATCGCCTTCTACCTGCTCTCCCGCGAGGTCTCCAGGCACTGCAAGGTGGTGCAGAGCGGCCAGGGCGCCGATGAGCTGTTCGGCGGCTATCACTGGTATCCGCCGCTGGCCGAAACCACGGACCCCTTCAACAGCTACCGCACGGCCTTCTTCGACCGCGGCCACACCGAATACCAGGCCACGGTGCAGCCGGCCTGGCTGGCCGACGACCTGGCCGGCGACTTCGTCCGCCAGCACTTCGAGCGGCCCGGCGCCCTGGACCCGGTGGACAAGGCCCTGCGCCTGGACAGCACCGTGATGCTGGTGGACGACCCGGTGAAGCGGGTCGACAACATGACCATGGCCTGGGGCCTGGAAGCGCGGGTGCCGTTCCTCGACTACCGGGTGGCGGAGCTTTCGGCGCGCATCCCCTCGCGCTTCAAGCTCGGCGACGGTGGCAAGGCGGTACTCAAGGCCGCCGCGCGCCAGGTGATCCCCCACGCCGTGATCGACCGCCCCAAGGGCTACTTCCCGGTACCCGGCCTCAAGCACCTGCAAGGACGCACCCGTGACTGGGTGAGCGAATTGCTGCTGGATCCGAGCCAGGATCGCGGCCTGTTCCAGCCCGCCATGCTCGAGCGTCTGCTGGCCAGCCCGGCGGAGGACATCACCCCGCTGCGGGGTTCCAAGCTCTGGCAGATGGCCGCCCTCAACCTCTGGCTCAATCAACAGGGACTCTGATGCCATGAAAGCCCATACCCTGCACGGCCAGCGTCTGTTGCGCGGCCAGGCGCCGTCCTACCAGCGCCTGCAAGCGCGCCTGGCCGAAGGACACCAGCCCCCCCACGATGCGCCGCAGATACTCCACTGCGGCTGGGGCCGCCTGCTCCTCGGCCACACCTTTCCCGACCCGGAGAGCCTGGCCCGCGAACTGCTGGCCGAGCAGCCGGGCAAACGCGATATCGCCCTGTATGTCGCTGCTCCCCAGCAGGTGCTGGCCCAGGCGCCGCAACAGCTGTTCCTCGACCCCTCCGATACCCTGCGCCTGCGCTTCCCCGACTACCGTCCGGCGCGCCGGGCCTTCCGAGGCTTCCGCATCCGCCGCGCCCTGAGCGACGCCGACTGGCAGGCGGTGAACCAGCTCTACCGCTGCCGCGACATGCTGCCCGTGGACCAGGCGGCCATCACCCCGCGCCACCTGGGCGGGCCGGTGTACTGGCTGGCCGAGGACGAGCGCGACGGCCAGGTGATAGGCGCGGTGATGGGCCTCAACCACCAGAAGGCCTTCGACGACCCGGAAGGCGGTTCCAGCCTCTGGTGCCTGGCGGTGGACCCGCAGTGCAGCCGGCCCGGCGTGGGCGAGGCCCTGGTGCGCCACCTGGTGGAGCACTTCATGGGCCGTGGCCTGAACTACCTCGACCTCTCGGTCCTGCATGACAACCGCCAGGCCAAGTCGCTCTACGCCAAGCTGGGGTTCCGCGACCTGGCCACCTTCGCGGTGAAGCGCAAGAACAGCATCAACCAGACCCTGTTCCTCGGCCCGGGCCCGGAGCAGTCCCTCAACCCCTATGCCCGCATCATCGTCGACGAAGCCCTGCGGCGCGGCATCGAGGTCCAGGTGGACGATGCCGAGGGCGGGCTGTTCAGCCTCAGCCAGGGCGGCCGGCACATTCGCTGCCGGGAGTCCCTCTGCGACCTCACCAGCGCGGTGAGCATGACCCTCTGCCAGGACAAGCAACTGACCCACCGGGCGCTGGCCCGCGTGGGCATCCGCCAACCGGCCCAGCGCCTGGCGGGCAGCGACGCGACCAACGCCGCCTTCCTCGCCGAGCACGGCAGTCTTGTAGTCAAGCCGGTCAATGGCGAACAGGGCCAAGGGGTGGCCGTGGGCCTGGAGAACATGGAAGACGTGCAGACCGCCATCGCCAATGCCGAGCACTTCGACAGCCGGGTGCTGCTGGAAAGCTGCCACCTGGGTCTGGACCTGCGGGTGGTGGTGATCAACTTCGAGGTGGTGGCCGCCGCCATTCGCCGCCCGGCCGAAGTGGTGGGCGATGGCCAGCGCACCCTGCGTCAGCTGATCGAACGCCAGAGCCTCCGGCGCCAGGCCGCCACCGACGGCGAGAGCCGCATTCCCCTGGACGGCGAGACCGAGCGCACCCTGCGGGCCGCCGGCTACGGCTATGACGATGTGCTGCCCATCGGCACCCGCCTGGCGGTGCGGCGTACGGCCAACCTGCACACGGGCGGCGTGCTCGAGGATGTCACCGTGAACCTTCACCCCGCACTGGCCGAAGCCTCGATCCTCGCCGCGCGGACCCTGGATATCCCGGTGGTGGGCCTGGACCTGCTGGTGTCCGCCGCCGACCAGCCGGACTACGTACTGATCGAAGCCAACGAGCGGGTGGGCCTGGCCAACCACCAGCCGCAACCCACGGCGGAGCGCTTCATCGACCTGTTGTTCCCGTTAAGCCGAACCTGAGCAAGGCGTAGGGTGGATGGCGCTCTTCCATCCACCGCTGGCGATCACCCCGAGCCGCGAAGGTGGATCGGTGAAGCGTGATCCACCCTACGGATCGGAACCCCAAGGCCAGTCCCGGCCAAGGAGACGCCATGAGCAAGAGACTTCCCGAACCCGACCTCGCCTACCTGCAGCGGGTGCTGCTGGAAATGCTCGCCATTCCCAGCCCCACCGGTTTCACCGACACCATCGTGCGCTACGTCGCCGAACGGCTGGACGAGATCGGCATCCCCTACGAGCTGACCCGACGCGGCACCATCCGCGCCACCGTCAAGGGCCGCCAGAGCAGCCCGGACCGCGCGGTGTCGGCCCACCTGGACACCATTGGCGCCATCGTCCGCGAGATCAAGGACAACGGCCGCCTGGGGCTGGCCCCGGTGGGTTGCTGGTCCAGCCGCTTCGCCGAGGGCAGCCGGGTGAGCCTGTTCTGCGACAGCCGGGTGCTGCGCGGCAGCGTCCTGCCCCTGCTGGCCTCGGGGCACGCCTTCAATACCCAGGTGGACAGCCTGCCGGTGAGCTGGGACCACGTGGAGCTGCGCCTGGACGCCTACAGCACGACCCGCGCCGACTGCGAGACCCTCGGCGTGGGAGTGGGTGACTTCGTCGCCTTCGACCCATTGCCGGAGTTCACCGAGAGCGGCCACATCAGCGCCCGCCACCTGGACGACAAGGCCGGCGTGGCCGCCCTGCTCACCGCCCTCAAGGGCATCGCCGAGGCCCGGCTGGTGCCGCCCATCGACTGCCACCCGCTGTTCACCATCACCGAGGAAATCGGCTCCGGCGCCGCGGCCGCCCTGCCCTGGGACGTCAGCGAATTCGTCGGCATCGACATCGCCCCGGTCGCCCCCGGCCAGCACTCCAGCGAGCACGCGGTGACCGTGGCCCTGCAGGATTCCGGCGGCCCCTATGATTTCCACCTGTCCCGGCACCTGCTGCGACTGGCCGAGGTCAACGCCATTCCCTTGCGCCGCGACCTGTTCCGCTACTACCACAGCGACGCCCAGTCAGCGGTCGCCGCCGGCCACGATATCCGCGCGGCCCTGCTGGCCTTCGGCTGCGACGCCACCCACGGCTACGAGCGCACCCATATCGACAGCCTGGAAGCCCTGACCCACCTGCTCACCGCCTACCTGATGAGCCCGCCGGTGTTCGCCTCCGACGCGGTGGCCAACCAGCAATCCCTGGAGCCGTTCAGTCACCAGTTGGAACATGACGCTCAGATGGAGAGCGAGACACGCGTCCCGACAGTGGAAAGTCTTGTAGGAAAGGGTGAAAGCAATCCTTGAAGGGCGTCCGTGCTAGGAGCAAAGTGCCACCCAGGGACGTATAACAACACGGGTGGTCACCCATGCTTCACCTTTCAGGCTGTGTGAAAACACTCGCACTCGGTCTGGCCTTGCTCCTGCTCTGGCTCAGTCGAAGCGTATCCGCCATGGAGGCGGCACCACTCGACCAGGACCAGTTGCGCCTGCCCCTCGGCCACTGGGTCGGCTACCTGGAAGACCCCAAGGGCGAACTCAGCCTGGAACAAGTGCGCAAGCTGCCCGATCCGGCGTTCCAGCCCATCCCGGGGGAACACGCCAACCTGGGCAAGAACGACTCGGTGTGGTGGTTCCGGGTGCACCTGGACAACCGCCGCCCGCGCGCCCTGGAAGGCTACCTGGAAGCCAATTACCCGCTGCTGGACAACATCCGCCTCTACTACCTGACCGCCGACGGCCGAGTGCAGAGCCAGGAAACCGGCGACCATTTCGCCTTCGCCGAGCGCCCGGTGCAGGTACGCAACTTCTGGTTCCCCCTGCGGGTGGAGCCGGGCCAGAGCACCCTGATTCTGCGTGTACAGAGCACCAGCACGATCTTCGTGCCACTGGTGTTCAGCACACACGACGCCAGCGCCGCCGCCCAGGAGAACCTCATGGGGTTCAACGGGGCCTTCTATGGCGTGCTGGTGGCCATGTTCTTCTACAACCTGTTCCTCTACCTGTCCCTGCGTGAACCGGCGTACCTCTGGTACCTGGCCTACAGCCTGAACATCGGCCTGCTAGCCGCCTGTTTCGACGGCATGCTGTTCAAGCTGCTCCCCGAGCATGTGACCCTGCAGTCGGTCGCCATCTACATCTTCATGTACCTGCATTGCCTGGCGGCGGTGCAATTCAGCCGGCATTTCCTGCACACCAGCCTGCACTTCCCGCGCCTGGACCGGGTGCTGCGGGGCCTGATGCTGGGGACCCTGGTGGCGCTGCTGAGCGCCCCGCTGATCGGCCTGCCGAACTGGAACATCCTCGCCAGCCTGACAATGCTCGGCGTCTCCGCCTTCCTGCTGTTCACCGGCCTCTACGTCTGGCGCCAGGGGCTGCGCTACGGCTCCTACTACACCCTGGCCTGGGGCGTGCTGCTGCTCGCCTTCATCCAGATCACCGCCGGCTCCCTGGGCAGCGAAGCCCTGGGGCTGTTCGGCGCCACCGTGGTGAAGATCGGCGTCACCATCGAGCTGATCACCCTCTCGATCGGCCTGGCCGACCGCATCAACACCCTCAAGGAAGAAGGCTTCCGCTCGCGCCAGGCGGCCGAGCAGGCGGACTTCGAGAACCAGGCCAAGAGCCGCTTCCTGGCCAAGATGAGCCACGAGATCCGCACCCCGCTCAACGGCGTGCTGGGCATGCTGCAGCTGCTCAAGGAAACCCCGCTGGACCGCAACCAGCGTTTCTACGTCGACACCATTTCCGGTTCCGGGTCGGCGCTGATGACGGTGATCAACGACATCCTCGACTTCGCCCGCATCGAGTCGGGCAAGCTGGAACTGGAAAACATCGAGCTGGACCTGGAAGACCTGGTGTCGGAAACCCTGGGCCTGTTCACCGCCCAGGCCATCGAGAAGCGCCTGGCGCTGCACCTCAGCCTCGATGCCGGCGTGCCCAGGCGCATCCAGGGCGACCCCACCCGGCTCAAGCAGGTGCTGATGAACCTGCTGGGCAACGCCCTGAAGTTCACCGCCGAGGGCCATGTGTCCGTCGACCTGCGCCTGCGCCACAACGCCGGCGGCAAGCCGCGCCTGGTGTTCAACGTCAGCGACAGCGGCATCGGCATCCGTGCCGAGGCCCTGAGCCAGCTGTTCGACTCCTTCGCCCAGGGCGACTCCAGCACCACCCGGCGCTACGGCGGCAGCGGCCTGGGCCTGGCCATCAGCAAGGAGCTGGTGGAAATGATGGGGGGCCGCATCGAGGTGCAGAGCACCCTGGGCCAGGGCACCCGCTTCAGCTTCGACATCCCCTTGCAGCCGGGCGAGTTCAGCACCGACGACCTCAACCAGTTGCTGGACGGCCGCACCGCGCTGCTGGCCTGCCAGGACGCCCAGGGGCTCGACGCGCTGGGTCGCCTGCTCGGCCGCTGGGGCATGCGCTGCGAACGCTGCCAGGACCCGGAGCGCCTGCAGGCGCACCTGGAAGACTTCGCCGTGCCGCCCTTGCTGGTACTGCAGGCACCCTGGCCCGGCGCGCCGGAGCGCTGGCTGGACCGTTTGCGGCCGCAGCTGGAGCCCGGCCAACGGGTGCTGCTGATCTGCCCGCCGGAGCACTGCCAGCCATTGCCGTCCATGGCCGGCCTGCGCCTGCGCGCCATCGCGCAGCCGCTGACCCTGGCGCAGTTGCGCGGCACCCTGCAGGAGCTCTACCGCGAACGCCGCCTGGAAGAGCGCACCCAGCAGCAGGAAGAGCGCCGCCGGGTCAGCAGCACGCCCTGCATCCTGGTGGCCGAGGACAACCCGGTGAACCAGATGGTGGTCCAGGGCTTCCTGAAGAAGCGCGGCTACCTGGTGCGCACGGTATCCAACGGCCTGGCGGCGGTGGACGAGTACCAGCGCGACCCGGAAGGCATCCAGCTGATCCTGATGGACTGCGAGATGCCGGAAATGGACGGCTTCGAGGCCACCCGGCAGATTCGCCGGCTCGAACGCACCCGCAATTGGCCGGCGGTACCGATAGTCGCGCTGACCGCGCACATACTCGAGGAGCATCGCCAGGCCGGGGCGGACGCCGGCATGGACGACTTCCTCGGCAAGCCCCTGGACAGCGCCCTGCTGTTCGCCACCCTGGAACGTTTCATCCTGCGCCAGAACGTGGACGGGTGACGGCGCATGGCGACGGCGCTAGCATGCGCGCCGCTGCCCGGAGGCCCCATGCTGATTCCCTTTAACCTGATCGAAGCCGATACCCTGACCCGCCTGATCGAGGACTTCGTCACCCGCGAAGGCACCGACAATGGCGATGACACCCCACTGGACACCCGCGTCGAACGGGTGCGCCGGGCGCTGAAGAAGGGCGAAGCGGTCATCGTCTACGACGCCGACAGCCAGCAGTGCCAGCTGATGCTCAAGCTCGACGTGCCCAAGGAGTGGCTGGAGGAGTGACCCATCAGCGGGTCACAGCCCGGCTTGCACCGTCGTCGTCAGGGGCAGGCTGGTGGACACCTGGGCCATTCGCGTCACCTCCACCTTCAGCTTGTCCGGGCCCAGCAGGTAGTCCACCAGGCGCTGCGGGAAGGGCCAGTAGTTCAGCTCCGCACTGAGGGTGATCGGCCCGACCGCATCGGCCGGCACCTGGAAGGAGAACTCGCGGACGTCATAGCCCTTGGGCAGGATCCGGTTGTCCGAGAGGATCTGCGTGGCATTCCACACCTCGATGTCCAGCTCCTTGCCGTCCTTGTCCCCCAGGTGAACCTTGAAGTTGCGGGTATCGGGCTCGGTGGCGCCGTCCCTGATCGCCCCCAGCCGGTAGAACTCGCGCCCGGCGGCGTCCACCACATGGAAGTCGATCCAGACCTCGCGCCCCTCCGGGAAACCGGTGGGCAGCTTGTGCCCGGCGCCGACGTTGGCGACCTTCACCCGCACCGACGCCTCCCGCCCCGGCGCCAGGTCCGTCGGCACTGACTCGAAGCTGATCTCGGCGGCCTTGGCCAGGTAGTCCCGCGCACGCTGGGCCGCTTCCTTCTGGCCCAGGTACTCCAGCACCGCCGCGTTGGCGCCGGTGAACCAGTGGGACGCCACGTCGGCCCGGTCCGGCCCCATGGTCGCCGCCTTGCCGGCGAAGCCCGGCATATGGCAACTCTGGCAGCTCTGGCCGTTGAAGCTGTAGGGGCTCTCGAGCCACTCGTCGTAGGTGCGCTCCACCGCCACCGAACTGAAGGGGTGGGTGACGTTGTGGCAGGTGGCGCAGAAGTCCGAGCGGGTGTGCAGGCCGGAGTAGACGGTGTCGTGGTAGGGCGAGACGCCGTCGCTGCGCGGGCCGAACTTGGTCGGTTTGCCATGGGCACGCGGGCTCAGCACATAGGCGCCGTTGTCCAGCCCGGTGCGGGCGCTGATGTTGTGGCAGGTTTCGCAATCCACCCCGGGCATGGGGTTGTTCTGAGCGGTGAACGCCACCGAGGCACGATTGACCGTCGAGTTGATCTGGCCGGTGGTGAGGCCGATGGGGGTGTGGCAGCCGGTACAGAAGTTATCCACACGCCCTTCGGTGGCCTCGCTGGCATGGCGCAACAGCGCCCGGTAGATGGGCTCTTCCCAGGCGTGGGACATCATCGAGGTGCGCCACTGCCGGTAGATCTCGGTATGGCAGGCGCCACAGACCTGCGCGTCATCGAAGTCCCCGACATTCAGCACGGCATTGTTCGGCGTATTGGCCCGATGGGGAAAGAACGGCAGCCCCTGCTTGTCCTCCAGCAACCGGGAGCGCGCCGGCTCCAGCCACTTGTCGTCGGACTGCGCGGCATCCCCGGCGACGGCGAGGCCGGCGGCCAGCACCAGCAGTAGCGCGGCGAGCAGCCGCAGGGAGGTTGGAGCCTGTGCCGGATCGCCCATTTCGCCGCCTCGCCCGCTTCTCGCAGAGCCCACTTGAAAGGCGCACGAAACCCGCAGATTAACGGCAATAGCCGTCTCTTTCAGCGCCTTTAGCCGAAGTTGAACTGGAACCCCCGCATGTGGGGGTGTAAGTCAGTAGTAGATGGGCGGCGAGGCAGCGTCAAAGGTCTGGCAAGGCGCCATCTCGACCTGATTGGCGCGCTATCCGATTGATCCGGAAGGGAATCGATGTAACAGGATGAGACAGACGAGGCGATGAAGCGGCGATTATTCCGTACCAGCAACCGCTGGGCCGCAGAAATGACAGGCACAAAAAAGGCCGCCACGGGGCGACCCAAACAAAGCACAGAGCACCAATAGACTCTGAGTACAGAGTGTAGAAGCTCTGCTACGAAATGATGACAACGCGCGGAAAAACCACCGGCATTTCGTCGGTATCTTCGCGAATAGGCAGCACAACTGCTCTAGGTCGCGGCATCCACCGCAGCCGGCTGACGCAAGAAATCCCCCGGTCTTGGGAGAAAGTTCGTACAAATCGTTGGCCTTGAGCGCCTACAAAAGCCCTCGCTAAAGTCCCCGACCGTTGCGATTGGAATCGCCACCGGGTGTCGCAACCCGAACTTCACGCAGGTCACGGCATGCCACGCATGCAATCGCTCAATGGCGGGCCGTGCAGGGAAGGCCAAGGCCTTGCCGGGTTTTCCTCGCGTAACCGGTTTGCGACCCCTGCACGGTCCGCCGCCCATCACCCCCGAGCCGGGGCGGCCTCAAGTACGCGAGGAAGCAAGGATATGCGCCGCCACGACCTAACCGCCCCGCCGGGGTTCAGGCCCCTCCCCCTGCCGTCGCAGCCCTACGATGATGTGCTCTTCATCAACGCCGAGGCACCCTCAAGCCACCTCTTCGAAGCCGCCAGCCAGCGCATGGCCGCCCTGGGCGACCTGCTGCAGATCCTGGAAAACGGCGCCCATGGCGACGTACTGCCCCAGGAAACCGCCCGCCTAGCCTCCGCCCTCGGACTCCTGCTGGCCGACGCCCAGGCCCTGCACGAGGCCGCCTTCCGCCGTGTGCGGGAAGAGGAAGGTGGGACACCCGCCGAAACCAACGGCTGATCCGCCAAGGGGCTACTCCCTCTCACTTCGGGGTCGACGGAAGGTCGGCCCGCTTCAAAAAAGCGTCGCTTTGCATCAACTTTTCTCCCTGGCCCCTTCCCTAGACTTGGCCAGCCCGCCCCTCCAACCACCGGGGTTGCCGGGACGCTGTACGGGCCGACCACCAACGACAAGAAGGAAGGTACAGATGAGAATTTCCCGCGCAGGACTGGTGTTGGCGTTCAGCTGGACGATGGGTATGGGGGCGGCGTACGCGGCCGGCCCGATCAAGGTGCAGGACAGCTTCGACGCCATGGGGCCGGCGATGCAGAGCTGGGTGGATGGCAACGGCAAGACGCTGCACTACCTGGATGAAGGTCCGCGAAATGGTCTGCCGGTAGTGCTGGTTGGCGGCAACGGCACCAGCGGCCGGGTGCTGGCCCTGACCGACTTCCTGCGCAGCCTGCGTGAACAACTGGGCCTGCGCTTCATCACCCTGGAACGCAACGGATTCGGCCAGACCGAGTACGACCCGGCGGGCAATTACCAGTCCTATGCCGATGAAGTGGCGGCCCTGCTCGACCATCTGGATGTCGAGCGTTTCTCCCTCGTGGCGATTTCCGGCGGCGGCCCCTACGTGGCGCAGATCGCCTCCAGGCTGGCGCCGCAGGTGCGCTCGGTCCACATGGCGGCGGCCTTCTCGCAGATCGAAGGCGTGGTGGCGCCACCGGCCCGCTGCGCCGCCAGCGACGAGCAGGTGGCCCAGGCCTACCTGGCCGGCCATTACGACGTGCCCTCGGTCTGGTGGGACCTCGGCCCCAACACCGCGGTGAACCGGATCCACGGCTTCCTCGACGAAGCCGCCGATGAAGGCGCGCGCTTCTACTACGCCAAGGGCTCCAAGGGCTTCGACATGGCGCCCCTGACCCATGAGCTGCGCCTGTACTGCGAGCAGCCGGTGGCCGACCTCTCCGCCGTCTACGCGCCGGTCTTCCTCTACTACGGCCTGGCGGACGCCACCGTCACCACCGCCCACGCCGACTTCTGGAAAGGCCGCTTCCCCAACGTGGCGGCCACCCGCCTCTATCCGGGCGAAGGGCACGACGTGCAGTACCGCCACTGGGGCCAGATACTCGCCGACCTGAAGTACCAGGGCCAACGCGTGCTGCTCTGCAACCGTGGGCGCTCGGAGCTGGTGGAGACCCGCCAGGCCGAGAAGCTGCTGCAACGTGGGGCCAGCCTGGATATCTGTGCGTGGCAGGAGCCCGCTCCGCGGACGTGAGAGCGTCGCAGGATGGGCCGGCGTGCCCGGAATTCGATGGGTTTCGCAAGCTCTACCCATCCTACGAACTGATACCCACACCGGCCGGTAGCGTCGTAGGATGGGTTGAGTGGAACGATACCCATGCTGACAAGGCCGATGGGTATCGCAAGCTCAACCCATCCTACGGAAGTGATGCCCACACCGACCCGAAGCGAAGTAGAGAAGGTGACGCCGCGCAAACCGCCCCTTCAGCAGGCCGAGCGGAATCGCTGTGAAACGAAGCGAAGTGAAGTAACAGCCGCAGGCTGGCCCGAAGGGCGAGCGTAGCGAGTCAAGGGGTTGAGCGGCATGGATGCCGCGAGAGGCGCGCGGGGCCATGGATGGCCCCTCGCGCCGTGCCCCTGGAACAGCGATGAAAGGAGGGAACCCGGCGCAGCCGGGCCGGATGCAGGGGCAAGCGTTTTGCTTCCTTTGAGGTGGGCGGCACTCCGTCGACTGTAAAAGGGAGTCGCCCGGGAGGGCGAAATAGAACCCGACAGCCCGCTCGGCAATGAGCGGGACAAGAGGGCGCCCCTACAACCAATACTCCCAAACCCGCCCGATCCGCTCACTCATCCGCGCACTCACCGGTCGCTTGCGCCACTTCTCCGCCGTGAGTTCCTCCGAGCCTTTCACGTCGTAGAGGAACGCCTGGCGCATCCGCTCGCCGAAGTCCGCCCCCAGCACCACCACGTTGACCTCCTGGTTGTGCAGGAAGCTGCGCCAGTCGAGATTGGTGGAACCCACCGTGGACCAGACCCCGTCTATCACCCCGGCCTTCACATGGAGCAGCGCGTCACGGCGCTCGTAGATGCGTACGCCCGCCTCCAGCAGTTCGCTGTAATAGGCTCTTCCGGCGTGGAACACCAGCCAGGAATCGGTGCTGCTGGGCACCACCAGGCGCACGTCGACGCCACGGGCCACGGCTTGCTTGAGGGCGTCCAGCAACTGCGGGTCAGGCACGAAGTAGGCACTGGTCAGCCAGATCTCGCTCTGCGCGCTGTGCAGCGCGGAGATGAGGGTGGCGTAGATCTGGCTGTAGGGTTCCTCCGGCGAGCTGCCGATGGCCCGTACCACTTCCTTGCCCTTGGGCTCCAGCGGCGGGAAGTAGTGACGCTTGACCAGTTCGCCGCCCTTCTGCCGGTCCCAGGTGCTGATGAAGAGTTTCTGCAGGTCAGCCACCACCGGCCCCTCCAGGCGCAGGTCGGTGTCGCGCCAGGGCAGGTCTTCGCCTTCCCCCCGCCCACGGCTCGAGCCGAAGGAACCGCCGGAATAGACCCCGCTGATGTTCACTCCGCCGAGGATGGCCACGCGCCCGTCGACGATCAGCAGCTTGCGATGGTCCCGCTGGTTCAGTTCCCAGCCGGCCTTGGCGGTCATGGGGTTCACCGGGTTGAACTCCACCAGGCGGATGCCGGCCTCCTTCAGCCTGGCGAAGAACTCCGGCGGCGTGCCCAGGGTGCCGACGCTGTCGTAGATCAGGTTGACCTGCACGCCGCTACGCTGCTTGGCGATCAGCGCATCGGCGAAGCGTTGCCCGGTTTCGTCGCCTTCGAGGATGTAGGTCTCCATGTTGATGTGGTCGCGCGCGCCATCGATGGCCGCGAACATCGCCGCATAGGTCGCCGGGCCGTCCTGCAGCAACTCCACATGGTTGCCGGTGGTGAGCGGGCTGCCCACCAGGGCTTCCTCCACGGCCAGGTGCAGGCCGAAGATGTCGGTCGCCATGCCGGAAGCCTTGAGGCGGTCGAGGATGGCTTTGCTCTGGGCATCCGAAAGCGGCCCGCCGGCGCCGTCCACCTGCACCGGGGTAGCCGGTGAATGGGCCATGTCGGGGTTGATGCGGGGCAACGAGGTGCAGGCCAGGAGGAGCGTGCAACAGAGCGCCACCAGGACCAGCGCCACGCTCCCTGATGACGGCAGTTTCATTGAGCATCCTCCAGCGGGGGGGAGGTGTGGTGCCTGGAAAGTCCAGCGGCGGCGCGCAGATGCGCTCTCCAGGCTGTCATGCCAGTTCGACAGCATGGCAGCGGGAAAGGTTGGGGAAATTTCTCCGGGGTTCAGGCCGGCTTGCAGTTTTCCGGAACGAAGCGCAACAGCGCGTCGGCCTCGGGCACCTCGGCCAGGTAGCGCTCGGCATAGTGCAGGCAGGCGCCGGAACGCAACAGCAGGCTGAACAGGTCGGGGTCCAGGTGTCCCTGCTCGCACATGCCCTTCATGATCGCCAGGGCCTGTTCCAGGGTCTTGCTCGGCTTGTAGGGCCGGTCCCGCGCGGTCAGCGCCTCCAGCACATCGGCGATGGCCAGCATCCGCGCCTGCAGGCTCAGCTGGCTGGCGTCCAGGCCCCGGGGGTAGCCGCGTCCGTCCATGCGTTCGTGGTGGCCGCCGGCGATCTCCGGCACCTGCGCCAGGGTCCCGGGGAACGGCAAGGCTTCGAGCATGCGAATGGTCTGGACCACATGCTCGTTGATCTTGTAGCGCTCCTCCTCGGTCAGGTTGCCACGGCCGATGGAGAGGTTCTTCAGCTCCCCCAGGTCGTAGAGCAGTTCTGGCTGCCGCAGGTTTACGCCCCAGGGGTTGTCAGCGCCGAACCGTTCCTCGGCGCGGCGCGGCACCCGGTGCTCCGGGCGGTCGGCCAGCAGGGGTTCCGGCACCGGCAACTCGGGCGCTGGCAAGGCTTCCTTGCGCTGACGGGCCTCGCCGGAGATGCCCAGGCGATCATCCAGGGTACGCAACCAGGTGCGCCCGGCGACCTGCCGCAGACGCTCCCGGCGCTCGTCGTCCATGCTGCCGGCCTGGTTGCAGGCGGCGACGAAGGCGAAGTCATCGTCCAGGCGCTGCAGCGCGGCATCCCGGGTGGCCGTCGCCGCCTCGGGGTCGGCGCCGGCGCGCAGCGCCTCGAGCCAGTCGATCCGGGCATCGCGCTTGAGCACCTCGAAGCGCATGCGGACTTCGTGGATGCGGTCGTAGAGGGTTTCCAGCCGGGTGGACTTGTCCACCACGTACTCGGGGGTGGTGATCTTGCCGCAATCGTGCAACCAGGCCGCGATGTGCATGGCCTCGTGGTCTTCGGCGCTCATATGGAAGCCGGCGAAGGGGCCTTCGCGCTCGGCGCAGGCGGCCTCGGCCAACAGCCGCGCCAGTTCCGGCACCCGCGCGCAGTGGCCGCCGGTGTAGGGACTCTTGGCGTCCACGGCGGTCGCGATCAGGCGGATCAGCGAGTCGAACATGGCCTTGCGCTGGTCCAGCAGGCCACGGGTCTCCAGGGCCACCGCGGCGAACCCGGACAGCGCCTCGATGAAACGCAGGTGGCTGGCCAGCGGCGGCGTGGCATGGAACAGCACCAGCACCCCCTGGGCCTCGCCGTGACGACTGAACAACGGCACGCTGACGCTGGCGCAGGGGGAGAGACCGAAGCGCGCTGCAGCCTCGGCCTCCGCCGCCGAGGCCTGGGTTTGCCGGCTCGCCAGTGCCTGCTCGGCGGCGAACAGGCCGGTACAGGCGCCCAGGCCCTGCTCGATGGGCTGCCCCCGCCAGAGCCCGGCCACCGCCTCCAGGCCGCCGCCTTCTTCCGGGATGAACAGCAAGGCGCCCTGGCCCTGGCTCGACTCCACCGTCACCTGCAGCAGGGTGGGCAGCAGGCGACGGATGTCCGGCTCGTCGTTCAGGCGCTTCAACGCATTGATGAATCCACCCATGGCATCGCGATTGCGCTGCAGGGTGATGGACAGCTCGCGTACCTCGCGTATGGGACTGTTCTCCTCGTTCAGTTCCACGTCGAACTCGAAGTAACGGACCCGTGTCGACTGGCGCGCGAGACGATCGATCGGGCGGCTGACCACACCGGCCAGCCAGTACGCCAGGGCGCCGGTGACCAGCAGCGCCACCAGGGTCACCAGCAGGGCCTGGTCGCGCAGGATCTCGGCTTCGTGCAGCAGTTCATCGCGGGGGACGGCGATGCCCAGGAAGAGGGTCGCCGCCTCCGGCACCGGCAGGCGCTGCAGGTAGAACTGCCAGTCATCCCCGTCCACTGACTGGAGCTGGGTCACCAGGCTGTCCGCGCCGAACGCGCTGTCGGGCAGGGGTAACGCCGCGAAGCCGGCGATCACCGAGTCGGACATCTGTCCCAGGGTGACCTGCCGATCATCCGCCTCGGGCCCATGGTCGAGGGTGTCGCCAGCAAGGACCCGGCTCTGGCCGTCGAAGATCAGCATGCGTGAACCGAAGGTGTGACGCGTCTGCCGCAGCCAGTCATCGAGCAGAGTGTGGCACAGGTCTGCACCCACCACCTGACCACCAGGGGTCATCATGGCCACGGTCGAGCCGATTACCCGAGTCTCGAAGAAGCGGTAGGGCGGCGTGCGCACCAGCTCGCCCCGCTGCTTGGCCAGGGTGTACCAGGGTCTCTCGCGCGGATCGAAGTCGGTCAGGTGGTCCGAAAGGCGCTGCCCGATCGGGCTCAGCAGGCGATCCAGGAAGACATACCGGGAGCGGGCGCCATCGGCATTGCGCACCACGCTCTGGAGCAGGTAACGCGCCCCGACGGGCGCATCGAAGAAGGCCATGTCGCGCTGGTCGCTGAGGGGACGCAGCTGGAAGTAGTCACCCCGTTCGTTGCCCACGAAGACCGACACCATGACCGGCGAGCTGTCGAGGGCTTCGACCATCTCCGGCAGCGCGGCGAGGTCGCGCTGGGAATCGTCGGCGTCGAGGCCGGGGGCCAGGGTCAGCAACTTCACGTTGGTGCGGATGGGCCCCAGCAGGCGCTCCAGCTCGGCCGCGGTCTCCTTGGCGGAATCGCGGGCCTGGGTAGCCGCACGCTGGGCGATCAACCCGGCGCTGCGCTCGTAGAGCACGAATGCGATCACTCCCCCCACGCCGCTGGTCATCAGCACCATGAACAACACGAGGTAGAAACGGAGTGGCCTGGCGCGGCTCATGCAAATCCTTCCCTGGTCGAGGTGGCACCGATTGATACTGGCACGGGGTCCGGCACATCGCGAATCCGTGCGATGGCAGGCCGGGCTTGTCCGGCGCGGGCCGGACGAGGGTCAGGACTGGGAGAAGCGCGGTCCGAGCAGGATGATGCTGGCGCCGACGACGCAAAGCGCCGCGCCCAGCCAGTCGCTCGCCAGGGGACGGGTACGTTCCACCAGGCCCAGCCAGAGCAGCGAGGCGACTATGTAGATGCCCCCGTAGGCGGCATAGGCGCGGCCGGCGTAGGCGGCTTCAACGCGGGTCAGCAGCAGGGCGAAGAGGGTCAGGCTGAGCAGGCCGGGGGCGACCCACCAGGCGCTCTTGCCCATCCGCAACCAGAGCCAGAAGGCGTAGCAGCCGGCGATCTCGAAGAGCGCGGCGAGGAAGAACCAGAGGTAATTGAGCATGGGTTCGGTCCCTTGAAGGTGGATCAGCCGTGCACGCCGCCTTCGCGTTCCCAGGCACAGCGCACGCGCAGGTTGTCTTCCTGGGGGCTGTGCAGGCCCTGCTCGCTCTCCCAGCGGAAGGTATGGATGCCGTTGAGTTCGGTTTCCAGGTGAACCACCGCACTGCTCCAGTACAGCTGCTTGAGCAGGGCTTCGAACTCCTTGACCCAGAGGCTCCACTCGTACTCCACCGCCGGGTAGCTCGCGCCGAAGTGGATCACCTGGGTACGGAACAGGCCGGCACCGGGTTGCTCGCAGCAGGAAAACATCTCGCGGCCGAGAAAGGCCCAGCCCTCGCCGCCGGGCAGGCTGTCCAGCACGCGGCGATTGGTCTCGCGGCGCAGGCGATGGGCCTGATCGTCGAGCGACGGCCAGTCGCGGATGCAGCCATAGACGATGGATTCGGACTCCACGCGGGCACTCCAGGAAAACAGTGGCAGCCTTCTAACACAGGACCGCCACCGGAGAAAGGAAATGCGTCGAAGTCCTCAACGGCGAGGTCGGCCCAGCATCCAGGCCAGCAGGCACATCACCAGGGCGAGGCCGGTGATGACCATGAAGGGCTGCTGGTAGCTGCCCGCCAGGTCGCGGCCCAGCCCCATCAGGATCGGGGTCAGGCAGGCCAGGCTGTAGCCGGCGAACAGCATCATGGCGGTCCAGCGGCTCACCGCCAGCGGGGTGTGCGCTTCGTACAGCGGCAGCACCAGGGACAGCGCGAAGGAGCCACTCAGGCCCAGGCCCAGCAGGCCGGCCCAGAGCTCCGGCAGCAGCATCGGCTGCCAGCTGATCATCCCCAGGCACAGCGTGCTGAGCAGGCCGCAGGCCAACAGCAACTGGTAGCGATTGTCGAAGCGCTGGGCCAGCCAGGGCAGCCCGAAGGCGCTGGGCAAGCCCACCAGCATGAACAGGCCGAACAGGCTGTTGCTGTGCAGCAGACTGAGACCCGCCTCGTGGTAGCGGGCCACCAGCCAGGTGGTCAGGGCGTAGAACAGGCCAGCCTGGATCGCGAAGAAGGCGGTGATCAACCAGGCGCGCGGCTCGCCCCAGGGCAGGCCGCCCGGTTCCGCTTCGCCCTCGGGGTCGGCGCGGTTGGGGATGCGCAGCCAGAGCAGCAGCGCGAGGATCGCCGGCAAGGCCCAGAAGGCCAGGCCGAAGTGCCAGCGGTCCGCCAGCAACTGGGTCACCGCCGGCGTCACTACCGCACCAGCGGCTCCGCCCAGGGTCATGCTCAGGGAATACCAGGCGACCACGCGCCCGACCTGGTCATGGAAGTGGCGCTTGATGAAGCCGGAGAGCAGCGGCCCCGCCACCGCGATGCCGGCGCCCATGACCACGGAGCTGCCGATGAGCACGCTACTGGCATGGCTGCCGAGGCGCGCCAGCATGGCAAGGCCGATCAGGCCCAGGCAGGCGGAAATCACCCGCTCCAGCCCGAAGCGCACCGCCAGGCGCGGCGCCAGGGGCGCGAGCAGCCCCATGCAGAGCACCGGCAAAGCTGTCGTCAGGCTGATCAGGCCGCGACTCAGGGCCAGTTCTTCAGCGATGCGTTCGATCAGGGGAGAAAGAGAGGTGATGCCGGGCCGCAGGTTGATGGCGGCGAGCACCAGCGCCAGCAACAGCAGCGCGCGGGAAAGGGGTTTCACGGTGAATCCATCCGGGTTGGCAGCCAGGCCGGGGGAGCAACCCTACTCCCCCGCCCCGACGCCGGGCAACCTCGAACGATGAAAAAGCTGACCGACAGGACAGCCAAGGCTTACGCGTGGCTGCGATTCTTCGCGCGCATCTTGGCCGACATACCGGCCATCTCGTCATAGAGCATCTGCGGGTTCTTCTGCTTGACCGCCCAGGCCATGCGGCCCTGCTCATGGGGCAGGATCATGAAGGTGCCGGCGGCCACTTCCTGGAAGATGTAGTCGGCGATATCGGCGGCGCTGATCGGCGAGCTTTCCAGCAGCTTGCCTACCTGTTGCTTCATGGCCGGGGTCGGGCCTCGGAAGGAGTCCAGCAGGTTGGTCTGGAAGAACGACGGGCAGACCACGTGCACGCCAACGCCCTCTTCCTTCAGCTCGATCAGCAGGCTTTCGGACAGGGCCACCACGCCGGCCTTGGCGACGTTGTAGTTGCTCATGGCCGGGCCCTGCATCAGCGCGGCCATGGAGGCCACGTTGACGATCTTGCCATGGCTCTTCTGCAGCAGCGGCAGGAAGGCCTTGCAGCCCTTGACCACGCCCATCAGGTTGATTGCGATCTGCCAGTCCCAGTCTTCCAGGGACAACTCCTCGAAGAAGCCGCCGGAGGCGACGCCGGCGTTGTTGACGATGATGTCGATGCCACCCAGCTTCTCTTCACAGGCCTGGGCGAGGGCGGTGAGCTGGCTGTAGTCGCGGACGTCGCAGCGCTGGGTGAAGCCATCGCCGCCGGCTTCGCGAACCAGCTTGAGGGTTTCGGCCAGGCCGGCTTCGTTGACGTCGGACAGGGCCAGCTTCCAGCCTTCGCGTGCCCAGCGCAGGGCGATTTCGCGGCCGAGTCCGGAACCGGCGCCGGTGATCATGATGCGGTTTTGCATGGTGAGGTGCCTTTCTGCTTGTGCGGTTGTTGAGCCGCAGTGTAGCGAAGGCCATAGTCCGTCCACCCTTGAATCACGGCGCTGAATGACAGGGGCAAACCCCGCTAGCGGCGCTGCCTCAGGCGCCTTATCAGCAGCCCGTAGGGCAGCAGGTTGAGCAGCAGCACCGCAGCCCCGAGCCAGAGCTGGATGGCCGGTGTCAGCCCCGCCGGGTAGATCACCGGCACCAGGTAGTGTTCGATGAATCCGCCGCTGTAGCCCTGCTCCCCCGCCGCCAGGCGCAGCCGGTTTTCCAGGGGGGTGAGCGGGCAATACAGGTGGAAGAATTCCACGCTGGCGCCCCAGGCCGCCGCCGGCAGATGCAGCAGCGCCAGACGGGGCCAGCGCAGCACCAGCCAGCCACCCAGCACCACGAACAGGATGAACGCCAGGTGCAGCGTCAGCACGGCGTCGGCGGCGATTCTGTAGGCCATGGCGGGTCCCCGTACGGTGGTTTTCCTTGAACCATCCTCCATGATGGCAAGTCGGTAGCTACATGCACGGCTGATCGACACCGGCCGCGCACTGGCAATCGAGCTGACGAGGAGTCACTGCCTATGATCACCCTTCTGCTGCTAGTCATCCTGGTCCTGCTGCTGGTCGGCGGCCTGCCGGTCTTCCCCCATTCGCGCAACTGGGGCTACGGGCCATCCGGAATGGTCGGGGTATTGCTGGTCATCGTGGTGGTCCTGTTGTTGCTGGGGATGATCTAGCCCACACCGGTTCTAGCGCAGCGATACCCATCAGCCCTGTCCGCATGGGTATCGCTCCGCTCAACCCATCCTACGGATAGCCCTCTCCCGGCTCCTCACGCTGAAGAAGGAAATCGCCGGGGAATGCGAAAAAGCAACGTAGGATGGGTTGAGCTTGCGATACCCATCAACCATGTCCGCATGGGTATCGCGTAACTCATCTACGAACTCGTGCCGGCCATAAATGAAAAGGGCAGCCCGAAGGCTGCCCTTTTGTCTTGCCGTCGAACCTGGATCAGTGAGCTACGGCACCACTGGCGCCCAGGCCGGTCTGGGAACGCACGAACTGCGGGTAGAAGCGCGCACGCTCCTCGTCCGCGGCGGCCGATTTGTCGGTGATCGAGAAGAACCAGATACCGACGAAGGCAACCAGGATGGAGAACAGCGCCGGATACTCGTAGGGGTAGACCGGGGTGGCATGGCCAAGGATCTGCACCCAGATGGTCGGGCCGAGGATCATCAGGCCCACCGCGGTGACCAGGCCCAGCCAGCCGCCGATCATGGCGCCACGGGTGGTCAGCTTCTTCCAGTACATGGAGAGGATCAGTACCGGGAAGTTGCAGCTCGCGGCGATGGAGAACGCCAGGCCGACCATGAAGGCGATGTTCTGCTTCTCGAACAGGATGCCGAGGCCGATGGCCACGAAGCCCAGGATCACGGTGGTGATCTTCGAGACGCGCAGCTCGTCCTTCTCGCTCGCCTTGCCCTTCTTGAACACCGACGCGTAGAGGTCGTGGGACACGGCCGAGGCACCGGCCAGGGTCAGGCCGGCGACCACCGCGAGGATGGTGGCGAAGGCCACGGCGGAGATGAAGCCGAGGAACAGGCTGCCGCCTACGGCGTTGGCCAGGTGCACCGCCGCCATGTTGTTGCCGCCCAGCAGGGCGCCGGTGGCGTCCTTGAAGGCCGGGTTGGTGCTGACCAGCAGGATGGCGCCGAAGCCGATGATGAAGGTCAGGATGTAGAAGTAACCGATGAAGCCGGTGGCGTAGAACACCGATTTACGGGCTTCCTTGGCGTCGCTGACGGTGAAGAAGCGCATCAGGATGTGCGGCAGGCCGGCGGTACCGAACATCAGTGCCAGGCCGAGCGAGATAGCCGAGATCGGGTCCTTGACCAGACCGCCGGGGCTCATGATGGCCTCGCCTTTGGGGTGGACCTTGATGGCTTCGTTGAACAGGGTGGCGATGTCGAAGTTGACGTGCTTGAGCACCATCAGCGCCATGAAGGAAGCGCCGGAGAGCAGCAGCACGGCCTTGATGATCTGCACCCAGGTGGTGGCGAGCATGCCGCCGAACAGCACGTAGAGCACCATCAGGATACCGACCAGCACCACGGCGACGTGGTAGTTGAGGCCGAACAGCAGCTCGATGAGCTTGCCGGCGCCGACCATCTGGGCGATCAGGTAGAAGGCCACCACCACCAGCGAACCGCTGGCGGACAGGGTGCGGATTTCCTTCTGCTTCAGGCGATAGGAGGCCACGTCGGCGAAGGTGTACTTGCCGAGGTTGCGCAGGCGTTCAGCGATCAGGAAGAGGATCACCGGCCAGCCAACCAGGAAGCCGATGGAGTAGATCAGGCCGTCGTAACCGGAGGTGAACACCAGGGCGGAAATACCCAGGAAGGACGCCGCGGACATGTAGTCACCGGCGATCGCCAGGCCGTTCTGGAAACCGGTGATGCTGCCGCCGGCGGTATAGAAGTCGGCAGCCGACTTGCTGCGCTTGGAGGCCCAGTAGGTGATGTAGAGGGTGGCGCCGACGAAGGCGACGAACATGACGATGGCCGAGGTGTTCAGCGGCTGGCGCTGGACGTCACCCTCGATTGCACCGGCGGCCCAGAGCACGGGCGCCACTGCCATCAGGCCGAGTACCGCAAGGATTCGCGCGATCATTGCTGGACCTCCTTGAGGATTTCCTGGTTCATGCGGTCGAACTCGCCATTGGCACGGCGAACGTAGATGCCGGTCAGCACGAAGGCCGACAGGATCAGACCGACACCGATCGGAATACCCCAGGTCACGGGAGAGTCAGGACTGACGCGGGCGCCGAGCAGTTGCGGCTCGAATGCGATCAGCAGGATGAAGGCCAGGTAAAGGCCGAGCATGATGGCAGAGAGTATCCAGGCGAAGCGTTCTCGCTTGGACACCAGTTCCTGAAAGCGCGGATTCTCTTGAATCCGCTTGTAGGTGCTGTCGTTCATTATTGTTGTCCTCCACAGCGCGGGTTGCTGGTGAGCCAACAATAGAACGGTCGTACAAGCACAACAGACGACCTTAGTCTTACTTCAGGCAATTCTCGACCAAGGTCGTAGCCTTTTCATACAGCAAAACTATCAACCCCATGCTGGATGAACATTTCCCTGCATCGCACCGCGCGCCTAGCCTTGGCCTATCCGAATAATCATTCTCATTACCGAGGTGCGCCATGCTCAAGACCGTGACCTTCACCCTCATGCACTTCTGCATCGCGTTCAGCGTGACCTACGCCCTGACCGGCAGCATCGCGGTGGGTGGCCTGGTGGCGGCGGTCGAGCCGCTGTGCAACTCGGTGGGTTTCTACTTCCACGAGAAGATCTGGAAGCGCTTCGAGAAGGACGACAAACCGAAACAGGAGATTCCCAAGCATGCCTGGTTGCACCACCACGCTTAAGTAATCAGCTGTACGGATTTTCCGGCTCCGGGCGTAGGAGCGGAGAGCGCGAATCCGCTAAGATGCGCGGCTTTGCCCCCACGCAAGCAGCAGCCTTAGCCATGAGTCAGAACGCCCGTTTCCCGGCACTCCCCTATCTGTTTTCGTTCCTGGTAGCCGTCGTGGCCCTCGCCGGCCTCTGGTACGGCCTTGGCAAGCCGGTGATCCTGCCGGACGCCGCGACGCCCAGCCACAAGCTGCAGTGCGCGTCCTACAGCCCCTTCGACAAGGACCAGTCGCCCTTCGACCAGCCCTTCGTGCTGCGCCCCGAGCGCATGGACGCCGACCTCGCCCTGCTGGCGACCCGCTTCCACTGCGTGCGCACCTACTCCATGACCGGCCTGGAAGCCATTCCGGAGCTGGCCCGCAAGCACGGCCTGAAGCTGATGCTGGGCGCCTGGGTGAATGGCAACCCGGTGGACACCCAGAAAGAGATCGATGCGCTGATCAAGGCCGCCAACGCCAACCCGGATGTGGTGCAGTCGGTGATCGTCGGTAACGAGACCCTGCTGCGCAAGGAAGTCACCGGCGCCCAGTTGGCCAAGCTGATCGAGCAGGTCCAGGCCCAGGTGCAACAACCGGTGACCTACGCGGACGTCTGGGAGTTCTGGCTGCGCCACCCGGAAGTCGCACCGGCGGTGGACTTCCTCACCATCCACCTGCTGCCCTACTGGGAAGACGATCCCGCCGGTATCGACGAGGCCCTGCGCCATGTCGCCGAAATCCGCCAGGTGTTCGGCAACAAGTTCGCCCCCAAGGACATCTTCATCGGCGAAACCGGTTGGCCCAGCGAAGGCCGCCAGCGTGAAACCGCCGTGCCGAGCCGGGTCAACGAAGCCAAGTTCATCCGTGGCTTCGTCGCCCTGGCCGAGCAGAACGGCTGGGGCTACAACCTGATCGAAGCCTTCGACCAGCCCTGGAAGCGCGCCAGCGAAGGTGCGGTGGGCGGCTACTGGGGTCTGTTCGACGCCGACCGCCAGGAAAAAGGCGTGCTCGCCGGCCCGGTCAGCAACCTGCCCTACTGGCCCATGTGGCTGGGGGTTTCCGGCCTGATCTTCCTGGTTACCCTGGTGCTCGCCGGCCGTCCGGCCTCCACCCGCGCCGCCCTGGTGCTGCCGCTGCTGGCTGCCGTGGGCGCCGCCTGCATCGGCCTCTGGGGCGAGATGGCACGCGTCACCAGCCGCTTCGTCGGCGAGTGGGCCTGGGCGGCCTTCCTGGTGGGCCTCAACCTGGTGGTCCTGGCCCATGGCGCCCTGGCGCTGTCCACCCGGGAAGGTGCCCGTGGCCGCCTGTTCGCCTGGCTCGAGGCCCGCGGTGGCTGGTGGCTGTCCGCCTCCGCCTTCGCCGGCGCGGTGCTGATGCTGGCCCTGGTGTTCGATGCCCGCTACCGCAGCTTCCCCAGCGCCGCCCTGCTGCTGCCGGCGCTGGTGTACCTGTTCCGTCCGGTGGCCGCGCCCCGTCGCGAGATCGCCTTGCTGGCGGTGCTGATCGGCGCCGGCATCGTGCCCCAGCTCTATGAGGAAACCCTGGGTAACATCCAGGCCATCGGCTGGGCTGTGGTCAGCACCCTGCTGCTGGCGGCGCTGTGGCGCAGCCTGCGGGTTCGCGGCTAAAGATTGATGGGTTTCGCTGCGCTCTACCCATCCTACGGGCTCTATGCATCCCGTAGGATGGGTAGAGCGCAGCGAAACCCAACAAAAGAGCTTCGTGAACCACCGGCCCATGCCGAATGGCGTGAAACCCGTAAACAAAAAAGGACGCCCTCGGGCGTCCTTTTTCATGGCTGCGGATTCGCCTCAGGCGGGTACCGCCACCGGCTGGGTCCGGCGCACCAGGCGCAGGCCGGCGATGACGCAGGCGAACACGGCGAGGCTGGCGGTGTAGAGCACCAGGGCCGGCAGGGCGAACAGCAAGGCCAGCAGGGCCAGGCCCCAACCGGCGCGGCCGGGCACGAAGAACGCGGCCAGGGCGGCGCCCAGGCTGATCCAGGCGATGACGCGGAAGTGAATCAGCAGGCCCAGGCCGGAACGCACCTGGCATTCCCAGCGCTGTGCCTCGTCGACGCACAGGCCGACCCACTGGCCATCCTCCATCAGGGCGAAACGAAGCCCGTAGCTGGCGGCCAGCCAGAACGGCAGCAGGATCAGCAGCAGGATGAAGGGTGAACGGCTCGACATGTTTCTCTCCGAATGGGTAGGCGGCGCCAAGGATACCCCCCCGCTGGCGCTATGCAAGACCTCGCGCAGGCCCGGTCTGATGGATGGGCCGCACTTGCGGGACTTGCAGTTGTCATAGCCTCGGTATTCACTCATGACGTGCTTTTATAAGGAACGTGGCCCGGAAGCCCCGGGGGAGTGACTGGAGCCGGCCGCCAACGCGGAACCAGGCCTCAGCAGAATCTGAACAGGGACCATCCTATGCTCCGCCTTCGACTCGCTGCCCTATTGGGTAGCCTGATCTTCTGTGCCCAGGTATTGGCCGCGGACCTCGACGCGAACACCTACGGTTTTCCGATCACCAACCCCTTCGAGGCGACCATCGCCACGACTCCGCCGGACCTGCGCAGCCAGGTGCCGGCGAACGAAGACATCAACCAGTCCGACTACGACCTCAAACTGCGCCCGGAGCGGGAAACCGAGCTGCCGGACAACTTCTGGCCGGTGAAGTCGCTGCGCTATCGCCTGGCCCGGCAGAAGGGCCCCGCGCCGCTGGTTTTCGTCATCGCCGGCACCGGCGGCCACTACGCCAGCACCCATGCCGAAAGCCTCAAGCGCCTGTTCTACGGCGCCGGCTACCACGTGGTGCAGCTCTCCTCACCCACCAGCTACGACTTCATGGCCGCCGCCTCGCGCCATGCCACCCCCGGCATTTCCAGCGAAGACGCCGATGATCTCTACCGGGTGATGCAGGCCGTGCGTGCCCAGCACCCGAGCCTGCCGATCACCGACTTCTACCTCACCGGATACAGCCTCGGCGCCCTGGACGCGGCCTTCGTCAGCCACCTGGACGAAACCCGCCGCAGCTTCAACTTCAAACGCGTGCTGCTGCTCAACCCGCCGGTGAACCTCTATACCTCGGTGACCAACCTCGACCGCCTGGTACAGACCCGGGTCAAGGGCGTCGACGACACCACCACCTTCTACCAGGTGGTGCTCGGCAAGCTGACCCGCTACTTCCAGCAGAAGGGCTACATCGACCTGAACGACGCCCTGCTGTTCGATTTCCAGGAGTCCAGGCAACGGCTGACCAATGAGCAGATGGCGATGCTGATCGGCACCGCCTTCCGTTTCTCCTCCTCGGACATCGCCTTCACCTCGGACCTGATCAACCACCGTGGCCTGATCACCCCGGCGAAGTACCCCATCACCGAAGGCACCAGCCTGACCCGCTTCTACAAGCGCGCCCTGCAGTGCGACTTCGATTGCTACATCACCGAGCAACTGATCCCCTACTGGCGCGCCAAGTACGATGGCGGCAGCCTGAGCCAGTTGATCAACCAGGTCAGCCTCTACGCCCTGGAGGACTACCTCAAGGGCAGCAGCAAGATCGCCGTGATGCACAACGCCGACGACCTCATCCTCGGGCCGGGCGACCTGGGCTTCCTGCGTCGCACCCTGGGCGACCGGCTGACCCTGTACCCACACGGCGGCCACTGCGGCAACCTCAACTACCGCGTCAACGGCGACGCCATGCTGGAGTTCTTCCGTGGATAAGAAAGCACTCTTGATCGCACTGTTGTTGACCAGCGGCCTGGCAAGCGCCCAGGAAGCAGACCCGGACGGTTTCACCCAGCCGCTGAAGGAGCTGAAGTTCAACCCCGGCCTGGACCAGCGCGAGTTCGAACGCGCCACCCTGGACGCACTGAATGTCTTCGACCCCTTCGAGTCCTGGAACCGGCGCGTCTACCACTTCAACTACCGCTTCGACGAATGGGTGTTCCTGCCCGTGGTGCGCGGCTACACCTTCGTCACGCCACGGGTGGTGCGCAGCGGCGTCAGCAACTTCTTCAGCAACTTGGGCGATGTGCCCAACCTGCTCAACAGCATCTTGCAGCTGCGCGGCCAGCGCTCCATGCAGATCACCGCGCGCCTGATGTTCAACACCACCATCGGCCTGGCCGGCCTGTGGGACCCCGCCACCCGCATGGGCCTGCCCAAGCAGAACGAAGACTTCGGCCAGACCCTGGGCCACTACGGGGTCAGCGAAGGTCCCTTCCTTATGCTGCCGGTCCTCGGGCCCTCGAACCTGCGGGACACCAGCGGCCTGGTGGTGGACTTTGTGGCCGAAGACCAGATCAACTTCCTCAACGTCGCCGAAGCCAGCAGCAACCACCCGGAAATCACCGTCCTGCGCATGGTGGACAAGCGCTACAGCACCAACTTCCGCTACGGCCAGCTCAACACCCCCTTCGAGTACGAGAAGCTGCGCTACGTCTATACCCAGGCGCGCCGGCTGCAGATCGCGGAGTGAAGGCCCCCTTGTGTGAGCGAATCCATTCGCGAAATTCGCAGGATGGGTTGTAGGGGGGAAATTCATTCGCCAAGGGCGGCGAAGCCGCCCCCGCATCTGCAGGCCGAACCTGCGGTCCGGTTGGCGAATGAATTCGCCCCTACAGAACACAAATTCAATCCACTTATTCGATATATACCAAGAAAAATCACGCACCATTCATCCATTTCCTACGAGTAGCATCACCTCCATCCCATTTACCAGGAGGCCCAGATGAACTACCGCCAGATTCTCGAACAACGCCCCGGTCAGCCCGCCTCCGACGGCGCCGGGGTCAACCTGATTCGTGTCTTCGCCGAGCAGGGCGTACCGCGCTTCGATCCCTTCCTGATGCTCGACGAGTTCGGTTCGGCCAACCCGGACGACTACGTCGCCGGCTTCCCCTCTCACCCGCACCGTGGTTTCGAAACCATCACCTACATGCTCGAAGGGCGCATGCGCCATGAAGATCACCTGGGCAACAGCGGCCTGCTGCAGAACGGCGGCGTGCAGTGGATGACCGCGGCGCGCGGGATCATCCACAGCGAAATGCCGGAACAGGAAGAAGGCGTGATGCGCGGCTTCCAGATCTGGCTCAACCTGCCGGGCAGGGACAAGATGGGCGACCCCGGCTACCGCGATTTCGACCCGGCGGAAATTCCCCGCGTGACCACCGCCCAGGGCGTGGAAGCGCTGGTGATCGCCGGTCGCTTCGACGATGGCCAGGTCAACCAGGACGGCGCCGTGCAGCGCCCCCATAGCGAACCGCAGATCTTCGACCTCGACCTGCCCGCCGGCGGCCGGGTGGCGCCGCGTCTGGCCGATGGCCTGCGGGTGCTGCTCTACGTGTACGAGGGGGAGGCGCAGGTCAACGGCCATACCCTCGGCAAGGGCCGCCTGGCGCGCCTGTCCGAGACGGGCGCGGTAGAGCTGGCCAGCGCCGGCGGCGCCAAGGTACTGCTGCTGGCCGGACGCCCCCTGGGCGAACCGATCGTCCAGTACGGCCCCTTCGTGATGAACAGCCGCGAGGAAATCGAGCAGGCCCTGCGGGACTACCGCGACGGCCGCTTCGGCGTTTGAGCCAGGCCCTTAGAAGGCGGAAACGACCTGGGGATTCACCGGCGCCGTTTCCAGGCCGAGGAAGTGCTGCAGTTCGGCACGCTTGGCCATGGCGTCCTGGTAGCCCAGCTCGATCAGCTCGTTGCAGTAGCCCGGCTCGAACAGCAGGTAGCTGAGCACCCCCGCGCCACTGGCCCGGGTCGCCCCCGGCCCACGCAGGAAGGTGCGGATGGCGCGGGGCATCTCGCGCCTGTGGCGGGCGGCGATTTCATCCAGGGGCCGGCTGGGCGAGATCACCAGCACCTCGACCTGCTCGGAGCTGAGATTACGCGGCCGGGCTTCGGGGGCAATGGCCCGGCTCATGCTGTTGATCCGCTCCAGCAGTTCGATGTCGCTTTCCAGGTTGTCGATGAAGGTGCTGTTCAGCAGGTGCCCGCCGATCTGCGCCAGGGTCGGCGGCCGGCCGAACTGGGGCTGTGGCGGCAGCGGCGCCGAGTTCGGCCCCACCGGATTGCCGCTCACCCCCACCACCAGCACGCGACTGGCACCCAGGTGCAGCGCCGGACTGATGGGCGCGGTCTGGCGCACCGCGCCGTCACCGAAGTACTCGCGGCCCAGGCGCACGGGCGGGAACAACAGGGGAATCGCCGCGCTGGCCATCAAGTGCTCCACGCCGAGGCGCGTCGGCACGCCGACCCGGCGATGGCGGTACCAGGGGTCGATAGTGGCGCGGCCCTGGTAGAAGGTCACCGCCTGGCCGGACTCATAGCCGAAGGCGGTCACTGCCACGGCACGCAGATGCCGGGTGCGCACGGCGGCGGAAATGCCGGAGAAGTCCAGCTCCCGTGTCAGCAGGTCGCGCAGGGGGGCGTTGTCCAGCAACGCCACGGGCAGGTCATGGCCGCCGAGGCCGAGCAGGCTGTTGCCGAGGAAGCGTGAGCTCTGGCGCAGCACGCCGGGCCAGTCGCTGCGGTAGATCTGCCCGCAACGAAAGCCCTGCCAGACGCTGTTCAGGCGTCGGACCGCCTGGCTGAAATGCAGTGCGCCGCAGGCCAGGCCGACGGCGTTCACGGCGCCGGCGGAGGTGCCGACTATCACCGGGAAAGGATTGCAGGCCGCGTCCGGCAGCAGGTCGGCGATGGCCCCCAGTACCCCGACCTGGTAGGCCGCCCGCGAACCGCCACCTGAAAGGATCAGCCCGGTAATGGGCTTCTGGGTGGCGGTGCTGGCATCCATGGACTGCTCTCCGGGCGGGATTTTCCGAGTATAGGTTTCAGTACAGCTTGGGCGCGCCTTCGGGCCGGGTCTTGAAGCGGCGGTGGGCCCAGAGGTATTGCTCGGGGCATTCGCGCACCGCGCCTTCCACCCACTGGTTGACGCGCAGGCAGTCGGCCTCTTCGGTCTCGCCGGGGAAGTCGGCCAACGGCGGATGGATCACCAGCCGGTAGCCGGAGCCATCCTCCAGGCGACGCTGGGTGAAGGGCAGCACGATGGCCCGGCCCAGGCGGGCGAACTTGGTGGTGGCGGTGACGGTGGCGGCCTCGATGCCGAACAGCGGCACGAACAGGCTCTGCTTGCGACCGTAATCCTGGTCCGGCGCATACCAGATGGCGCGGCCGGCGCGCAGCACCTTGAGCATGGCGCGCACGTCTTCGCGCTCGATGGCCGTGGCATCCAGGTTGTGCCGCTCGCGGCCGCGACGCTGGATGAAGTCGAACAGCGGATTCTTGTGCTCGCGGTACATGCCGTCGATGGTGTGCACCTGGCCGAGCAGCGCGGCGCCGATCTCCAGGGTGGTGAAGTGCAGGGCCATGAGGATCACCCCCTGGCCTTCGGCCTGGGCCTTCTGCAGATGCTCCAGCCCTTCTATATGGGACAGCCGCGCCAGGCGGTCCTTGGGCCACCACCAGCTCATCGCCATCTCGAAGAAGGCGATGCCGGTGGAGGCGAAGTTCTCCCGCAGCAGCCGCGCCCGCTCGGCGCTGGACAGCTCGGGGAAGCACAGCTCCAGGTTACGCCGGGCGATCTTGCGGCGCGAACCGGCCACGCGCAGCATCAGCGCCCCCAGTACACGCCCAAGCCCCAGTTGCACCCGGTAGGGCAGCAGGGTGATCAGCCAGAGCAGGCCGAGACCCAGCCACAGCGCCCAAAAGCGCGGGTGAAGGAACTGTGGGCGAAATTGAGGTCTATCCATCTCTGAATCCGCTCGAGCGAGAAAACCGCGCATTCTACTCCAAATGCAGAGCCCCCTTCCGGCTTGCTAGCGCCGGACGATCTCGCTATAAGTCCTCGCCATTCACGATTGCAGAACGACCATGAGCCAAACCGACCTTCTCGACCAAGAACCCGTGTTCCAGCTCAAGGGCAGCATGCTCGCCATCACCGTGATGGAACTGGCGCACAACGACCTGGAACGTCTCGACCGGCAATTGGACGAGAAAGTCGCCCAGGCGCCCAACTTCTTCCAGAACACTCCGCTGGTCATGGCGCTGGACAAGCTGCCGGAGGGCGAACCGCCCCTGGACCTCCCAGCCCTGCTGGAGATCTGTCGCCGCCACGGCCTGCGCACCCTGGCCATTCGCGCCAACCGCGAGGCCCATATCGCCGCCGCCGACGCCCTGGACATCCCGGTGCTGCCGCCCTCCGGCGCCCGCGAACGCCCCCTCGACCCGGTTGAACCCGGGGCGAAGAAGAAAGTCGAAAAAACCGCCGAGCCGGCCAAGCCCGCGGTGCAACCGACCCGGATCATCACCACCCCGGTGCGCGGTGGCCAGCAGATCTACGCCCCCGGCGGCGACCTGGTGGTGCTGGCGGCGGTCAGCCCCGGCGCGGAACTTCTTGCCGACGGCAACATCCATGTTTACGGTCCCATGCGTGGTCGTGCCCTGGCTGGTATAAAGGGCGACACCAAGGCCCGGATCTTCTGCCGCCAACTGGCCGCCGAGCTGGTCTCGGTGGCCGGCCAGTACAAGGTTGCCGACGACCTGCGGCGCGACCCGCTCTGGGGTCAGCAGGTACAGGTCAGCCTGTCGGGAGACGTGTTGAACATCACCCGCCTTTAACGGATACTGCCGCGAATTCAGGGACCTGAAAGGGAAGACGGACGGCTCGGATTGAGCTGATAACTTCCCGATTTTCTTATCATTTGGGGTGAATCACCTTGGCCAAGATCCTCGTTGTCACGTCCGGCAAGGGTGGAGTGGGTAAAACCACCACCAGCGCCGCCATCGGTACCGGTCTCGCACTGCGCGGTCACAAGACCGTCATCGTCGACTTCGACGTCGGCCTGCGTAACCTGGACCTGATCATGGGTTGCGAACGCCGCGTGGTGTACGACTTCGTCAACGTCATCAATGGCGAAGCGTCCCTCACCCAGGCCCTGATCAAGGACAAACGCCTGGAAAACCTCTATGTGCTGGCCGCCAGCCAGACCCGCGACAAGGACGCCCTGACCCTCGAAGGCGTCGGCAAGGTCCTCGAAGAGCTGGCGCAGACCTTCGAATACGTGGTCTGCGACTCGCCGGCCGGTATCGAGAAAGGCGCCCACCTGGCCATGTACTACGCCGATGAGGCGATTGTCGTGACCAACCCGGAAGTCTCCTCCGTGCGCGACTCCGACCGCATGCTCGGCCTGCTGGCCAGCAAGTCCCGTCGTGCCGAGAAAGGCGAAGAGCCGATCAAGGAGCGCCTGCTCCTGACCCGCTACAATCCCGAGCGCGTCACCAAGGGCGAAATGCTTGGCGTCGAAGACGTCGAGGAAATCCTCGCCATCAACCTGCTCGGCGTCATTCCGGAATCCCAGGCGGTACTCAAGGCCTCCAACCAGGGTATTCCGGTTATCCTCGACGACCAGAGCGACGCCGGCCAGGCGTACAGCGATGCCGTCGACCGCCTGCTCGGCAAGGAGCTGCCCCATCGCTTCCTCGACGTGCAGAAGAAAGGACTCTTACAACGCCTGTTCGGAGGCCGTGAATGAACATTTTCGACTTCTTTCGCGAGCGGAAGAAGCAGAACAGCGCTTCGATCGCTAAGGAACGACTCCAAATCATCGTTGCCCACGAACGTGGCCAACGCAGCCAGCCGGACTACCTGCCGGCCCTGCAGAAAGACCTGGTGGACGTGATCCGCAAGTACGTCGACATCGACGAGGAGCAGGTCCAGGTCCTGCTGGAGAACCAGGGCAGTTGCTCTATTCTCGAGTTGAACATTACCCTGCCCGATCGTTGATCGAAGCAGTTGTGCAATAAACGGCGGCCTCGGCCGCCGTTTGCTTTTCGGACAACCTAGAACATGCCGCTTTCCCAGATCGAGTTCGTCCATCAGGACGACGCCCTGTTGGTGGTCAACAAGCCCACCCTGCTGCTCTCGGTGCCCGGTCGCGCCGAGGACAACAAGGACTGCCTGATCACCCGCCTGCAGGACAACGGTTACCCGGAGGCGCGCATCGTCCACCGCCTGGACTGGGAAACCTCCGGGCTGATCGTCCTGGCCCGCGACGCCGACAGCCATCGCGAGCTGTCCCGCCAGTTCCACGACCGCGAGACCGAGAAGGCCTACACCGCCCTTTGCTGGGGTAAGCCGGAGCTGGACAGCGGCCGCATCGAGCTGCCCCTGCGCTACGACCCGCCGACCAAGCCGCGCCACGTGGTGGACTTCGAGCAGGGCCGCCACGCCCTGACCTTCTGGAAGGTGCTGGAACGCTGCGGCCACTACAGCCGCGTCGAGCTGACCCCGATCACCGGCCGCTCGCACCAGCTGCGGGTGCACATGCTCGAAATCGGCCACCCGCTCCTGGGCGACCGGCTCTATGCCAACCCCGAGGCCCTGGCCGCCCACGACCGCCTGTGCCTGCACGCCAGCATGCTGTGCCTGACCCATCCGGTCAGCGGCGAACGCCTGCGATTCGAGTGCCCTGCCCCGTTCTGACCTAGGCTCAAGAAAAAGACCGCGCGTCGGGGCAATCATGAGCTTCTCAGAGTTCTACAACGCCACCCAGGGGCAGCCCGCCCGCGCCACCCTGCTGACCGCTCTGGAAGTCTGGAACGGGCCACCCGGCCACGCCCTGGACCTGGGCTGCGGGGCTGGCAGGGACACCCTGGAGCTATTGCGGCGCGGCTGGCAGGTCCTGGCCGTGGACGCCGAACCCGAAGCCCTGTCCCGCCTCGAAGCCCAGGTGGACGGGGAGCGACGCTCCCTGTTGCGCAGCCACTGCGGCCGCTTCGAGGCCATGCCCCTGCCGCCGGCGCAACTGGTGAACTCCAGCTTCGCCCTGCCGCTCTGCCCGCCGGTCGCCTTCCCTACCCTCTGGCAGTCCATCTGCACCGCCCTGCCCGGCGGCGGGCTGTTCGCCGGCCACCTGTTCGGCGAGCGGGACGACTGGGCCGACAACGGCATCACCATCCTGCGCCGCCGCCAGCTGGAAGAACTGCTCAGCGGCTGGGAAGTGCTGATGCTGGAAGAGAAGGAAGAGGATGGCATCACCGCCAAAGGCCGCAACAAGCACTGGCACCTGTTCTCGGTGGTCGCCCGCCGCCTGTAGGAGCGAATTCATTCGCGAATGCTCCTGGGCGCAAGACATCGCCCCGCGATCGCGATTGAAATCGCTCCTACAAAGCAGCCCCTATCGCCCCATTAGGAAAAATCAGCGCCGCCCGGCCTCCTAATCATTGGGAGCTATGGGATAAACTCCCGGCCATTGCTGTCCGGAGTCCCACAATGCGCGAAGAGTTGAACCAGGGCCTGATCGATTTCCTCAAGGCCTCGCCCACCCCCTTCCACGCCACCCGCAGCCTGGCCAAGCGCCTCGAGGCCGCCGGCTACGTGCGCCTCGATGAACGCGAGGCCTGGCGCGTCGAAAGCGGTGGCCGTTATTACGTGACCCGCAACGACTCCTCGATCATCGCCATCAAGCTGGGCAAGCGCCCGGTGCTCGAAGGCGGCCTGCGCCTGGTCGGTGCCCACACCGACAGCCCCTGCCTGCGGGTCAAGCCCAATCCCGAACTGCACAAGCAGGGCTTCTGGCAACTCGGCGTCGAAGTCTACGGCGGCGCCCTGCTGGCGCCCTGGTTCGACCGCGACCTGTCCCTGGCCGGCCGCGTCACCTACCGCGCCGCCGGCATGGTGGAAAGCCAGTTGGTGGACTTCCAGGCGCCAATCGCCGTGATTCCCAACCTGGCCATCCACCTCAACCGCGAGGCCAACCAAGGCTGGGCCATCAACGCCCAGACCGAACTGCCGCCGATCCTGGCGCAGCTGGCCGCCGGCGAGGCCCGCGAATTCCGCGACCTGCTGGCCGAGCAGCTGACCCTGGAGCACGGCGTGGTCGCCGACGCGGTGCTGGACTACGAGCTGTCCTTCTATGACACCCAGGGCGCCGCGATCATCGGCCTGTCCGGTGACTTCATCGCCGGCGCGCGCCTGGACAACCTGCTGTCCTGCTACGCCGGCCTGCAGGCCCTGCTGGCCGCCGACGCCGACGAAAGCTGCGTGCTGGTCTGCACCGACCACGAAGAAGTGGGCTCCTGCTCCGCCTGCGGCGCCGACGGCCCCATGCTGGAACAGGTGCTGCGTCGCGTGCTGCCGGAAGGCGACGCCTTCGCCCGGGTGATCCAGCGCTCGCTGCTGGTCTCGGCGGACAACGCCCACGGCGTACACCCCAACTACGCCGACAAGCACGACGGCAACCACGGCCCGAAACTCAACGCCGGCCCGGTGATCAAGGTCAACAGCAACCAGCGCTACGCCACCAACAGCGAAACCGCCGGCTTCTTCCGCCACCTGTGCCTGGAAAACGAAGTGCCGGTGCAGAGCTTCGTGACCCGCAGCGACATGGGGTGCGGCTCCACCATCGGTCCGATCACCGCCAGCCAGCTGGGTGTTCGCACCGTCGACATCGGCCTGCCGACCTTCGCCATGCACTCCATCCGCGAACTCGCCGGTAGCCAGGACCTGGCCCACCTGGTGAAGGTGCTGGCCGCCTTCTACTCCAGCCACGACCTGCCCTGACCCACTGACTCGAACAGGTAAGCCCATGCTCAGCCATATCCGCAACAGCCTGGAGGAAGCCAGGACCGCCCTGGACAACTTCATCGCCAACGAGAACGCCCTGAAAAGCATCGAGCGGGCGGCCGAGCTCCTGGTCGAGAGTTTCGAGAACAAGGGCAAGGCGTTTTCCTGCGGTAACGGCGGCTCCATGTGCGATGCCATGCACTTCGCCGAGGAGCTGACCGGCCGCTACCGCAAGAACCGGCCGGGGGTCGCCGCCGTCTCCATCAGCGATGCCAGCCACATCAGCTGCGTCGCCAACGACTTCGGCTACGACTACATCTTCTCCCGCTACGTCGAGTCCCACGGCCGTGCGGGCGACGTGCTGCTCGCCATCAGCACCAGCGGCAAGAGCCCCAACGTCATCAAGGCCGCCGAAGCCGCCCGCGCCCTCGGCGTGAAGGTGATAGCCCTGACCGGCAAGCCGGGCTCGGCCCTGGAAGCCCTGGCCGACGTCTGCATCTGCGCCCCCGGCGGCGACTTCGCCGACCGGGTGCAGGAGCTGCACATCAAGGTGATCCACATCCTGATCGAACTGGTGGAACGCAAGCTCTCGCCCGAGAACTACGCCTGACGTCCGCAGGGAGCGAATCGCCGCCCACCTCATCCTGCGGACAGCCCTGTCCGCCGTAGTGCGTGCCGAGCTTGATTCGTAGGATGTGGTTGAGCGCAGCGATACCCATCAGCTCCAACGGACAGCATGGGTATCGCTGCGCTCAACCCATCCTACCCAGCCACTCACCTTCCGTCTGTCTCACTCCGGTACTTCCACGCTCACCTGGATCGCATCGTGCCGCCAGAACTCGAGGTCGCAGTCGATCAGCCGACCATGCTGGTCGCGGTTGATCCGGGTGATGCGCAACGCCGAGCTGCCGGTCGTGACCTTGAGCGGTGCGGCGGCCTCCGGATGCAGGGCGGTGGGCACCATGTCGAAACGCACCCGGCCGTAGCGGATGCCGTATTCGCTGGCGTACAGCTCGGTGAGTGAGCAGGTCAGGTCGAAATCGATGATGCCGGGGAAATACGCCGGATTCAGGTAATGCTCCACGTAGAGCACCAGCCGCTCGTCGATGCGCCGCACGCGGCGGATCTGGTAGACGCTGGACAACGCCGGCAACTCCAGCAGCTCGCAGATCTCCACGCTGGCCGGAATCAGCCGCGCCCCCAGCACCTCGGTGGCGGGGGTACGCCCCTGGGCGGCGACCATGGCGTGGAAGTGGCTGCGCAACAGCGGGTTGTAGAGCAGCCGAGGCGGTGAGACGAACCAGCCGCGACGTTCCTCACGGTAGATCAGCCCCCGGGCCTCCAGTTGCCCCAGCGCCTCGCGCAGGGTGATGCGGGTGGTGGCGAACAACTCGCTCAACTTGCGCTCGGCCGGCAGCTTGCTGCCCTGGGGCAGCAGGCCATGCTCGATCTGCTCCTGCAGTGCGGCGCAGATGGCGTTCAGGGGGCGGGACGCCTCGTCGCGCATCGAAAGACTCCAATCTGGAATAGACCAGCACCATCGAGGTGCGTCATTACCGGGTTTGCCGGCCATCCTAGGCAGCCTAGATGACCATGGCGTGACAGCCAGCCAGGCCTGCATGCGGCATGCCAGCGCCAATCGCGACCTCCCTGTGAATCAGCTACTTAGCCATGGTCTAAGCTTTTTGGGCGTCCGCCGTCGCCGGAACGGGCGGCGAGCCTGAAATCAAACCGTCATCCAAGGCTTCTAGATTTGGCCTGGGTCTTGCTGATCTAGACCAACCTCAAAACCTGCTAAGGAGCTTCACATGAAACGCCTCTTGCTGGCTTCACTGATGGGAACGGCCATTACCCTGGGAACCCAGGCCATGGCGAGCGACGCAGATCTGAAGAGTCTTGAACAAGCCGCCCGCCAGGAAGGCGCAGTGAACAGCGTGGGCATGCCCGACAGCTGGGCCAACTGGAAGGACACCTGGATCGACCTCAACAAGCTGTACGGCCTCAAGCATGTCGACACTGACATGAGCTCGGCCCAGGAGATCGCCAAGTTCGCCGCCGAGAAGGACAACGCCACCGCCGATATCGGCGACGTCGGCGCGGCCTTTGGTCCCATCGCCGTCCAGCAGGGCGTGACCCAGGCCTACAAGCCGAGCACCTGGGAACAGATCCCGGTCTGGGCCAAGGACGCCGACGGCCATTGGATGCTGGCCTATACCGGCTCCATCGCCTTCATCGTCAACAAGCAGCTGGTCAAGGAAGCCCCCAAGTCCTGGGCCGACCTGAAGCAGGGCAAGTACAAGGTCGCCATCGGTGACGTCAGCGCCGCCGCCCAGGCGGTCAACGGCGTGCTGGCCGCGGCCATCGCCAACGGCGGCGACGAGACGAACATCCAGCCGGGCCTGGACTTCTTCGCCGAACTGGCCAAGCAGGGCCGCCTGTCGCTGTCCAACCCGACCATCCAGACCCTGGAGAAGGGCGAGGTGGAAGTGGGCATCGTCTGGGACTTCAACGGCCTGTCCTACCGCGACCAGATCGACCCCAGCCGCTTCGAGGTGCTGATCCCCTCCGATGGCTCGGTGATCTCCGGCTACACCACCATCATCAACAAGTACGCGAAGAACCCCAACGCCGCGAAGCTTGCCCGCGAATACATCCTCAGCGACGCCGGCCAGATCAACCTGGCCAAGGGCAACGCCCGGCCGATCCGCGCCGAGCACCTGACCCTGCCGGCCGAGGTGAAGGCCAAGCTGCTGCCCAACGAGCAGTACGCCAAGGTCCAGCCGATCAAGGATGCCAAGGCCTGGGAAAACACCTCCAAGGCGCTGCCGCAGCTGTGGCAAGAGCACGTAATCATCGAAATGGAATAAAAGCCGCCCAATCTCTGGCTGCGCTTGCTCATGCTGTGTTGAACGCGGGCTCGGACAGCGACTTGTCGCTGAACGCCCTCTGGGCGGCCCGAAAGGGCGAGTAGAACGAGTAATGCGATTTTACAGTCGTAAACTCCGCTTCCTCGCCCGCGTTCGCCTTGCCTGAGCTGCGCTCGCCGAGAGCTTGAACGGCTTTTGGAGAGAATGATGAAACGCAAAGTCATCCTCGTTCTGCTGGATGGCCTGAACTACGAGGTGGCCCGGCATGCGCTGGGCCACCTGCTGGCCTACTGCGGCGCCGGCCGCGCCGTGCTGTACAAGCTCCAGTGCGAACTGCCGGCGCTGTCCCGGCCACTCTACGAATGCATCCTCACAGGGGTGCCGCCGATCACCAGCGGCATCGTCCACAACGACGTCTCGCGCCTGTCGAGGGAGCGCAGCATCTTCCACTACGCCAGCGCCGCCGGCCTGTCCACTGCCGCGGCGGCGTACCACTGGGTCAGCGAGCTGTACAACGCATCGCCCTTCGTGGCCGCCCGCGACCGTCACACCGAGGCACCCGGCCTGCCGATCCAGCACGGCCACTTCTACTACGCCGACCACTACCCGGACTCGCACCTGTTCGCCGACGCCGAAAGCCTGCGCCTGCGCCACGACCCGGACTTCCTCCTGGTGCATCCGATGAACGTGGACGACGCCGGCCACAAGCACGGTCTGGATTCCCCGCAGTACCGCAACAGCGCGCGGGTGGCCGACATCCTCCTGGCCGAGTACCTGCAACGCTGGCTCGACGCCGGCTACCAGGTGCTGGTGACCGCCGACCATGGCATGAACAACGACCGTTCCCACAACGGCCTGCTCCCCGAGGAGCGCGAGGTGCCGCTGTTCGTCCTCGGCGACGCCTTCAGCCTGGATGCCAACGCGCAGCCGAAGCAGACCGAACTCTGCGGAACGGTCTGCGAGCTGCTCGGGGCTTCCCACGACAAGACCTTCTGCCGGGAGCTGTTGAAGTGAAGTCATCCAACCGGGGCAGATGGCTGGCACTGCTGTGCCTGTTGCCCTTCGCGCTGTTCTTCATCGCCTTCCAGATCGCGCCGCTGGCCTGGGTCGCCCTCAACAGCCTGAACAGTCCCGAGGGCTGGGGACTTGCCAACTACAGCAAGGTGTTCGGCTCCAGGTTCTATCTGCAGGCCATCAAGCACAGCCTGCAGATAGCCTTCTGGTCGAGCCTGATCGGCATAGTGGTCGCGGTGATCGGCAGTTACTCGCTGCACCGGGTGGACTCGAAGCTGCGGGACTTCGTCATGGCGTTCTCCAACATGACCAGCAACTTCGCCGGCGTGCCCCTGGCCTTCGCCTTCATCATCCTGCTGGGCTTCAACGGCGCGCTGACCATCCTGCTCAAACAGGCCGGGGTGATCGAGGACTTCAACCTCTACTCCAAGACCGGCCTGATCGTGCTCTACACCTACTTCCAGATTCCCCTGGGGGTGCTGCTGCTCTACCCGGCCTTCGACGCCCTGCGCGAGGACTGGCGCGAGTCCGCCGCACTGCTCGGCGCCAGCCCCTGGCAGTTCTGGCGGCACATCGGCCTGCCGGTGCTGACCCCTGCCCTGCTCGGCACCTTCGTCATCCTGCTGGCCAACGCCCTCGGCGCCTACGCCACGGTCTACGCCCTGACCACCGGCAACTTCAACGTGATGACCATCCGCATCGCCGCCATGGTGGCCGGCGACATCGCCCTCAACCCCAACCTGGCCAGCGCCCTGGCGATGGTGCTGGTGGGCCTGATGGCGCTGATCACCGTGGTTCATCAGTGGCTGTTGAAGAGGAGCTACCATGTCGCGCGCTGAATCCGGGCGCGGCGGCCTCTATCACCGCGTGGTGGTCTGGCTGCTGTTCCTGATCCTCCTGCTGCCGCTCGCCGGCACCCTGCTCTACTCGCTCTCCACCAGTTGGTCGGCGACCATCCTCCCCGACGGCCTGACCCTCAAGTGGTACCTGGCGCTGTGGAGCGACACGCGCTTTCTCACCGCCTTCGGCCAGTCGCTGCTGGTGTGCTTCGGCGCGCTGGCGCTGTCGGTGGTGCTGATCCTGCCGCTGCTGTTCGTGGTGAACTACCACTTCCCCAGGCTCGATGCCCTGATGAACATCCTCATCCTGCTGCCCTTCGCGGTGCCGCCGGTGGTGTCCTCGGTAGGGCTGCTGCAAGTCTACGGTTCGGGGCCGCTGGCCATGGTCGGCACGCCCTGGATCCTGATCGGCTGCTACTTCACCGTGGCCCTGCCCTTCATGTACCGCGCCATCACCAACAACCTGCAGGCGATCAACCTGCGTGACCTGATGGACGCCGCCCAGCTTCTGGGTGCCAGCACCTGGAAAGCGGCCTTCCTGGTGGTGCTGCCGAACCTGCGCAACGGCCTGATGGTGTCGCTGTTCCTGTCGTTCTCCTTCCTCTTCGGCGAGTTCGTCTTCGCCAACCTGCTGGTGGGGACCCGCTACGAGACCCTGCAGGTGTACCTGAACAACATGCGCAACAGCAGCGGCCACTTCAACAGCGCCCTGGTGATCTCCTACTTCTTCTTCGTGCTGCTGTTCACCTGGGCAGCCAACCGTCTGAACAAGGACAAGGCATGAGTTTTCTTTCCATCCGTGGCCTGCACAAGAGTTATGGCCAGACCGCGATCTTCAGCGACATCCATTGCGAGATCGGCAAGGGCGAGTTCGTCACCCTGCTCGGCCCGTCTGGCTGCGGCAAATCCACCCTGCTGCGCTGCATCGCCGGACTCACCGAGGTCAACGGCGGGCAGATCCTGCTGGACGACCAGGACCTGGTGCCGCTGTCGCCGCAGAAGCGCGGCATCGGCATGGTGTTCCAGAGCTATGCGCTGTTCCCCAACATGACGGTGCAGCAGAACGTCGCCTTCGGCCTGCGCATGCAGAAGGTCGCCCCCGCCGACAGCAAGCGCCGGGTGGACGAGGCCCTGGCGATGGTGGAGCTCGGCGACTTCGCCGCGCGCTACCCGCACCAGCTCTCCGGCGGCCAGTGCCAGCGCGTGGCCCTGGCCCGCTCGCTGGTCACCCGCCCGCGCCTGCTGCTTTTGGATGAGCCGCTGTCGGCCCTGGACGCGCGCATCCGCAAGCACCTGCGCGAACAGATCCGTGGCATCCAGCAGGAGCTCGGGCTGACCACCATCTTCGTCACCCACGACCAGGAAGAAGCGCTGACCCTGTCGGACCGCATCTTCCTGATGAACGACGGACGCATCGTCCAGAGCGGCGACGCCGAAACCCTCTACACCGCCCCGGTGAACGCCTTCGCCGCCGGCTTCATCGGCAACTACAACCTGCTCGACGCCGATGCCGCCAGCCGCCTGCTGCAACGCCCGGTGAGCGGCCGCGTCGCCATCCGCCCGGAAGCCATCGCCCTCAGCCGTGACGGCGGCATCGAGGCCGAAGTGCGCAGCCACAGCCTGCTGGGCAACGTGGTGCGCTACCGGGTCGAGGCCCGCGGCGTGGAACTGGTGGTGGACGTACTCAACCGCTCCGCCGAAGATCTGCACCCCAAGGGCCAACGCATAGGCCTGCGCATAGACGATCACGCAATACGGGAGGTGGCCTGATGGCCCTGGCAATCTTCGACCTGGACGACACCCTGATAGACGGCGACTGCGCCAGCCTGTGGAGCGAACACATGGCGGAACTGGGGTGGGTCGATGGCGAATCCTTCGTCCGCAAGGACCACGAACTCATGGCGCTCTACGCCGACGGCAAGCTGGCGATGGAGGACTACATGGCCTTCAGCCTGTCGCCGCTGGTGGGGCGCTCGGCCGAAGAAGTGGACTTCGTGGTCGGGCCTTTCATCGAGGATGTGATCGAGCCGCTGATCCACTCCGACGCCATGCGCTGCCTGGCGCGCCATCGCGAGGCCGGTGACCGGCTGCTGATCATCTCCGCCTCGGCGAGCTTCCTGGTCAGCGCCATCGCCGAGCGCCTGGGGGTGGAGGAAGTGCTGGCCATCGACCTGGAAGAACAGCACGGCCACTACAGCGGCCGCACCCGGGGCGTGCTGACCTACCGCGAAGGCAAGGTGACGCGCCTGAACGCCTGGCTGGAGGAACAGGGCGAGAGCCTGGAAGGCGCCTACTTCTATTCCGACTCGCGCAATGACCTGCCCCTGCTGACCCTGGTGGCCAACCCCAACACGGTGAACCCCGACCCGGCCCTGCGCGCCCATGCCGAAGCAGCCGGCTGGCCGATCCTGGAGTGGCGCTGAGGCCGCGCCCGTTGGGCTTCGCTGCGCTCTGCACCAACCTACGGAATCACCGTGCTTCACCCGTAGGTTGGGTAGAGGCACGAAACCCAACAAGCGGAGCCCCGTTGGAACACCCACGTTGGGCTTCGCTGCGCTCTGCACCAACCTACGGAATCACCGCGCGTCCCCGTAGGTTGGGTCGGGCGGCGTTCCGCGAGCGCAGCGAAACCCAACACTCCAGCCTTACAACAGCGTCAGGGTGTAGCTCAGGATCAGGCGGTTCTCGTCCTGGTCGCGGGCCGCGTCGCTGCGCAGCACGGCGTTACGCCAGGACAGGCCCAGGCCCTTGAGCGGGCCGTCCTGCAGCACGTAGTCGAGGCGGAAATCCCGTTCCCACTCGCCCTGGTCGCTGCCCTGGGTCTCGATGTTGCTGCCCTTGAGGTAGGTGGTCGTCGCCTTCAGGCCCGGCACGCCGACCTTGGCGAAGTCGAAGCCGTACTCGGCCACCCAGGTGCGCTCGCCGGCGCTGAGGAACTTGCCGATCTGGCGGTCGGTGATCAGGTAGGCGGTGGCGCCGTCGCCCTGGTTGAGGAAGGGGAAGGCGCTGTCGCCGGACACCTGCTGGTAGCCCAGGCTGGCCGCGTGGCCGCCGAGGGTGTAGGTGAAGAAGGCGCTCCAGGTGCGGTTGTCCACCTCGCCCTTGTTCGGGTCGTTGGATGCCCAGTTGCCGCTGCTGACGAAGCCTTCGCCACGGCCGGCGAGGCTGCTGTTCTTGCCGTCGGAGTCACTGTAGAAGTAGCGCAGGTCGGACTTCAGCGCGCCCACCGGCAGCGCCCAGTTGTGGGTCAGGCCGACGAAGTGCTGCTGGTAGAAGTCTTCCAAGTTGCCGTAGTAGTACTGAGCGAGCAGGTTGTCGCTGACCTTGTAGTCGCCGCCGGCGAAGTAGAAGGTGTTGACGAACTGACCGCTGCGGGCGTTGTTCGCGCCGGCGATCGACAGGCCACGGGCGTCGCTGGAGTTACGCCCCTTGGCGTGTTCCAGCTGGCCACCGACCAGGGTCAGGCCGGCGATCTCGTTGGAGGTGATCTGCCCGCCCTCGAAGGTCTGCGGCAGCAGGCGGCCGTCGTTGTAGGTCACCACCGGCAGCTTGGGCAGCAGGGTGCCGATGCGCCCTTCGGTCTTGGAGATACGCACCTTGCCGGTCAGGCCCAGGCTGCCAAAGTCATCCTTGGCGCGGCCGTCGTTGTCGGTGGGGAACACGGTGCCGCCGTAGTTGCTGCTGGTGGGGTTGTAGTGGCGGCCCTTGCCGGAATCCAGCTTGACGCCCAGAAGGCCCAGGGCGTCGACGCCCACGCCGACCGTGCCTTCGGTGAAGCCCGAGGCGTAGTTGAAGAGGAAGCCCTGGCCCCACTCCTCCTGCTTGGACGGCGAGGCGGTGCCTTCGCGGTTGTCCTGGTTGATGTAGAGGTTGCGCAGGGTCAGGCTGGCCTTGCTGTCTTCGATGAAACCGCCGGCGGATGCCTGCTGGGCCAGGACGGCAGCACCTGTGGCGAGACAGATGGGCGAGATTCTCATTGTTCTACTCCTGTGGATGGCTCTGCTGGTCGTATATCCGGGCTCGAATCGCTGTATTGTTTTGTATATAGCGATAGGTGAATATGCAGCGCTGGCTGGGCCAGCAAGCAATGTCCGAGAGCGGAAAGGCGTGCATCAGACCGAAACTTGACTTGAAAGTCAAATTATCACAAGAATGCCCAGCCATCGCTATATAGAAATCTACATAGCGATGCATCGCATAAGAACAACCTCGTCAGGAGTCATCCCATGAGTCATCGCCTCACCCGTGCCGCCGCCGCGCTCGCCGCTCTGTTCGCCCTGGGCAGCGCATCGGCCGCGGAAGTCCAGGTGGCCGTCGCCGCCAACTTCACCGCGCCGATCCAGGCCATCGCCAAGGATTTCGAGAAGGACACCGGCCACAAGCTGGTAGCCGCCTACGGCGCCACCGGTCAGTTCTACAACCAGATCAAGAACGGCGCGCCCTTCGAGGTGTTCCTCTCGGCCGACGACACCACGCCCGCCAAGTTGGAGAAGGAAGGCGACACCGTACCGGGCTCGCGCTTCACCTATGCCATCGGCACCCTGGTGCTGTGGTCGCCACAGGAAGGTTATGTGGATGCCAAGGGCGACGTGTTGAAGAACGGCGCCTACAAGCACCTCTCCATCGCCAACCCGAAGACCGCGCCCTACGGCCTTGCGGCCACCCAGGTGCTGGACAAGCTGGGCCTGACCGAGACCGTGAAACCCAAGCTGGTGGAAGGCCAGAACATCACCCAGGCACTGCAGTTCGTGTCCAGCGGCAACGCCGAGCTGGGCTTCGTCGCCCTGTCCCAGGTGTACAAGGATGGCAAGGTCACCAACGGATCGGCCTGGATAGTGCCGGCCGAGATGCATGAGCCGATCCGCCAGGACGCGGTGATCCTGAAGAAGGGTGAAGCCAGCCCGGCCGCCCAGGCGTTGGTGGATTACCTGAAGGGGCCGAAGGCGGCCGAGGTGATCAAGTCCTACGGCTACGAGCTGTAAGAACCCTCTGTAGGTTGGGCTGAGCTACGCGAAGCCCAACGCATCCTGGCGCAATCCTGCAGCGTTGGGCCGCGCTTCGCTTGGCACCAACCTACGACTATGGGGCTGACGACATGATCAGTCGTCGCCCTCCTCCATCGCGGCCTTCAGTGCCTCCAGCGCCGGCGCGGCGTAGATGCCCACCTCCACCGCCAGCTGCATGACCTTCTCCAGGTCGTTCTTGTAGACCAGCACGCACTGCAGCTCGTCATCCAGCGGCTCGCTGAAGTCCACCAGCACGTAGCCGCCCTGCTCCGGGTAGAGGCTGCCCATCTGCACCTGGATGCGGTTCAGCGCTTTGAGCGGCTCGACCTTCACCAGCTGCTTGGGCTTGAGCACGAAGTTCACGCTCGGACCGAAGGAGTCCACTACCTGCTGGAACAATTGGTCGTAGGTGTCGGCCTGGAACAGCACGGTGTCCGGCAGGCTGCCCACCACCACCCACTCGCCCAGGGGAATCGGGAAGTCGTCGTCGTAGTTGATGTCGGGGTTGGCGGCGAGGAAGGCGCCTTCATCGGCATAGGCCTGGGCTGCATCATCGGCGACGCGCTGGATCTCGTCCTCGGCCATGCAGCCGGAGCTGATCGCCGTGATCAATTCGATAAGTTGCTGTTTCAAGGGAAGAGCCCGCCGCGTTGTGGATCGAAGGCGCGAAGGATACCGCGAAGTCGTGGGGATGGTTGTTTGCAGATTTCCGGGGAGCCCATGTTGGATTGGCAAATTTGTGTGATGGCCATGACGCGGCTATCTGCCGGCTGATACAGCCCTCCCCCCCTCTCCCAGAGGGAGAGGGGGGACTCGCGCCGGCAGGCACGAAACGGTCTTGATGCCCGCACCAGCCTGATAGCGAGCCAAGAAGTTGAAGCCGCGCAGAGCGCCCCTTCAGGAGGCCGAGCGGAATCGCTGCGGAAGGGGTTGAGCGGCATGGATGCCGCGAGAGGCGCGCGGGGCCATGGATGGCCCCTCGCGCCGTACCCCTGGAGCAGCGATGCAGCGAGGGTACCCCGGCGAAGCCGGGGCCGGATGCAGGGGCAAGCGCTTTGCTTCCTTTGGGTGGTGCGGCATTCCGACGACTGCCAAAGGGAGTCGCCCGGGAGGGCGAAAAGAAAACCCACAGCCCACTCGGCAATGAGCTGAGCTACCGAAACGTTCCAGGCAATCAACAAAGCCATAAAAAAAGCGGAAGGCCCTCGCGAGCCCTCCGCCTCATCAGCACACCACGCTGAGTAAATCAGGTCGTACGGATCAGATGATCGAAGGCACTCAGGGAAGCCTTGGCGCCCTCGCCCACGGCGATCACGATCTGCTTGTACGGAACGGTAGTCACGTCGCCGGCGGCGAACACGCCCGGAATGTTGGTCTGGCCCTTGGCGTCGACGATGATCTCGCCGCGCGGGGACAGCTCCACCACACCCTTGAGCCACTCGCTGTTGGGCAGCAGACCGATCTGCACGAAGATGCCTTCCAGCTCCAGGGTCTGCAGCTGGTCGGTGGTGCGGTCCTTGTAGACCAGGCCGTTGACCTTCTGGCCGTCGCCCTTCACTTCCGTAGTCAGCGCGCTCTTGATCACGTTGACGTTGGGCAGGCTGGCCAGCTTCTTCTGCAGCACGGCGTCGGCACGCAGCTTGTCGTCGAACTCGATCAGGGTGACATGGGCGACGATGCCGGCCAGGTCGATGGCCGCTTCCACGCCGGAGTTGCCGCCGCCGATCACCGCCACACGCTTGCCCTTGAACAGCGGGCCGTCGCAGTGGGGGCAGTAGGCCACGCCACGACCACGGTATTCCTGCTCGCCGGGGACGTTCATTTCGCGCCAGCGGGCACCGGTGGAGAGGATCAGGGTCTTGGCCTTGAGGGCCGCGCCGCTCTCGAATCGCACCTCGTGCAGCTCACCCTCGGCCTTGGCCGGGATCAGTGCGCTGGCACGTTGCAGGTTCATGATGTCGACGTCGTACTGCTTGATGTGCTCTTCCAGGGCGCGGGCCAGTTTCGGGCCTTCGGTCTCCTGGACGGAGATGAAGTTCTCGATGGCCATGGTGTCCAGCACCTGGCCACCCAGGCGCTCGGCCGCCACACCGGTGCGGATGCCCTTGCGGGCGGCATAGATGGCCGCGGCGGCGCCAGCGGGACCACCACCGATCACCAGCACATCGAAGGCTGCCTTGGCATTGAGCTTGTCGGCATCGCGAGCGGCGGCGCCGGTGTCGATCTTGGCGAGGATTTCCTCCACGCCCATGCGGCCCTGGCTGAACAGCTCGCCGTTGAGGTAGAGGCTGGGCACCGACATGATCTGGCGCGCATCGACCTCGTCCTGGAACAGCGCGCCATCGATGGCGACGTGACGGATGTTCGGGTTGAGCACGGCCATCAGGTTCAGTGCCTGCACCACGTCGGGGCAGTTCTGGCAGGACAGCGAGAAGTAGGTTTCGAAGTTGAACTCGCCCTCGATCGCCTTGACCTGCTCGATCACGTCCTGGTCGAGCTTGGACGGGTGGCCGCCGACTTGCAGCAGGGCCAGCACCAGGGAGGTGAACTCGTGGCCCATGGGGATGCCGGCGAAGCGCAGGGAAATATCCGCGCCGGGACGGTTCAGGGAGAACGACGGGCGACGGGCGTCGCTGCCATCGGTCTTCAGGGTGATCTTGTCGGTCAGGCCGACGATGTCTTGCAGCAGCCCGAGCAGTTCGCGGGATTTGTCGCTGTCATCGAGGGACGCGACGATCTCGAACGGCTGGGAGACCTTTTCCAGGTAGGCTTTCAACTGGGTTTTGAGATTGGCGTCCAACATGGGCGATTTCCTTTCTTGCGGGCATGAGTCACCCCTCGACGGTCGTTGCCGACCGCCCGAAACGGGATGAGGGGTGTGATGCAGAGCGGACGGCTAGCGCCGTCCGCTTGGAGCAGCAGGCTTAGATTTTGCCTACGAGGTCGAGGGAGGGAGCCAGAGTGGCTTCGCCTTCCTTCCACTTGGCCGGGCAGACTTCGCCCGGGTGGGCGGCCACGTACTGGGCAGCCTTGACCTTGCGCAGCAGTTCCTGGGCGTCACGGCCGATACCACCGGCGTTGACTTCGACGATCTGGATCTTGCCTTCCGGATCGATCACGAAGGTGCCACGGTCAGCCAGGCCAGCTTCTTCGATCAGCACGTCGAAGTTCTTGGACAGGACCCAGGTGGGGTCGCCAACCAGCGGGTACTGGATCTTGCCGATGGTGTCGGAAGTGTCGTGCCAGGCTTTGTGGGTGAAGTGGGTGTCGGTGGACACGCCGTAGATCTCCACGCCCAGCTTCTGGAACTCGGCGTAGTTGTCAGCCAGGTCGCCCAGCTCGGTGGGGCAAACGAAGGTGAAGTCGGCCGGGTAGAAGAAGAATACGGACCACTTGCCTTTCAGGCTGGCTTCGGTGACTTCGACGAACTTGCCGTGGTGGTAGGCGGTTGCTTTGAAAGGTTTGACTTCGGTATTGATCAGAGACATCGCAACGTCCTCGTTGGGTTAGAAAATTTACCCGACGAAGACTATGGGGTTATTCCAAAAAGATCATATTGATTGAGGTCATCAGATCGATTGAGTACTTCAATCCTGGCCTGAACGCCACGGACCATGGGGTCTGTAGCGCTCAGGCCAGGGCCTCAGGCGAGGCTTTCGTCGAGCACCAGCACGAGTTTTCCTTCCACCTGGTTGCTCGCCAGCGCCTCGAAGGCCACCTCGGCGTCCTTGGCCGGGAAGGCCCGTTCCAGACGCGGTTGCAGTCGTCCTTCGGCGAACAGTGGCCAGACATGCTGGCGCAGTTCGCTGATGAGGTCGGCCTTGAACTGCTCGTCGCGGCTGCGCAGGGTGGAGCCGATCAGTTGCACGCGCTTGCCCAGCACCAGGGCCAGGTCCAGCTCGGCCTTGCGCCCGCCCATCAGGCCGATGTTCACCCAACGGCCATCGGTGGCGGCCAGGGCCAGGTTGAGGCTGGCGTAGTTGCCTCCCACCGGGTCGAGGATCACATCGAAGGGCCCGAAGTCCCGCAGGCTTTCCAGGCCTTCGCCGCGCAGCGCGCCACCCTGTGCGCCGAGGGATTCGCAGTAGGCCAGGCGCTCGGCGGAGCCGACGCTGACCCAGCAGGGGCTGCCAAAGGCCTTGCACAGCTGGATCGCGGCCGAACCGACACCGCTGGCGCCGGCATGCAGCAGCACCTTCTCGCCGGGCTTGAGCGCGGCCAGCTGGAACAGATTGAGCCAAGCGGTGGCATATACCTCAGGCAACGCGGCAGCCTCGGCCAGGGACAGGCCTTCGGGCACCGGCAGCACGTGACGAGCGTCCACCACCACTTCCTCGGCCATCCCGCCACCCGCCAACAGGCAGCAGACGCGGTCGCCGACACGCCAGGCACCGCTGCCGGCGCCCACCTCGACTATCACCCCGGACGCCTCCAGGCCGAGGATGTCGCTGGCCCCTGGCGGCGGCGGGTAAAGGCCCGCGCGCTGCAACAGGTCCGCACGATTCAGACCAGCGGCCGCCACGCGAATCCGCACCTGCCCGACGTCACAGGCCGGACTGGCCCGCTCCCCCCACTCCACGCGCCCTTCGACGCCTTGCAATGCCTTCACGGTGCCTCCATAGTGAGATCTGACCTGGCCCGGCGAGCTGCCGGGCCTTTGTATTGCGCCGATGGAACCTGGCGCTCTCAATTACGGCCTAATATGCGATATCACCTGTCTCGACGTCGAATCAGCATGAAGCGTTCCCTGATCAGTTCCGCCCTTGTCCTGGCCCTCAGCGTTGGCGTCATGCCACTGCAGGCCGCCACCACCGCCGCGAACAGCTGGGACGCCATCCAGCCCGACCGCGAACAGGTGATCGCCAGCCTCAACGTGGTGGAACTGCTCAAGCGTCACCACTACAACAAGCCACCGCTCAACGACGAGCGCTCGGTGAAGATCTACGAGGGCTACCTCAAGCTCCTCGACCCCGCGCGGATGTACTTCACCGCCGCCGATATCGCGGAATTCGACAAATGGCGCACGCGCTTCGACGACCTGCTGAAAAGCGGCGACCTGGAGCCCGGCTTCATCATCTACAAGCGTCACCTGGACCGTCTCAAGGAGCGCCTGGAGTTCGCCCTGGCGATGCTCGACAAGGGCGTCGACAAGATCGACTTCACCATCGACGAAAGCCTCGAGACCGACCGCGAGAAGGCGCCCTGGGCCAAGGACCGCGCCGCCCTCGACGACCTCTGGCGCAAGCGTGTGAAAGATGAAGTGCTGCGCCTGAAGCTGGCCAAGAAGGAACCCAAGGCCATCCAGGAACTGCTGGTCAAACGCTACAAGAACCAACTCGCGCGCCTCGATCAGACCCGCGGCGAGGACGTGTTCCAGGCCTACATCAACGCCTTTGCGCAGACCTACGACCCGCACACCCAGTACCTCTCCCCGGACAACGCTGAGAACTTCGACATCAACATGAGCCTGTCCCTCGAGGGCATCGGCGCAGTGCTGCAAAGCGACAACGAGTACGTCAAGGTGGTGCGCCTGGTCCCGGCCGGTCCGGCCGAGAAGAGCAAGCAGGTGGCCCCGGCGGACAAGATCGTCGGTGTCGCCCAGGGCGATGGCGAGATGGTCGACGTGATCGGCTGGCGCCTGGACGAAGTGGTCAAGCTGATCCGTGGCCCGAAAGGCTCGGTGGTGCGCCTGGAAGTGATCCCGGCGAGCAACGCGCCGAACGACCAGACCAGCAAGGTCGTCTCCATCACCCGCGAAGCCGTGAAGCTGGAAGAGCAGGCGGCGAAGAAGTCGATCCTCAACCTCGAGCATGAAGGCAGGAAGTTCAAGCTCGGCGTGATCGAGATTCCGGCCTTCTACCTGGACTTCAAGGCGTTCCGCGCCGGCGATCCCGAGTACAAGAGCACCACTCGCGACGTGAAGAAACTCCTCGGCGAGCTGCAGAAGGCCAATGTCGACGGCGTGGTCATCGACCTGCGCAACAACGGCGGCGGCTCCCTGCAGGAAGCCACCGAGCTGACCGGCCTGTTCATCGAGCAGGGCCCGACGGTCCTGGTGCGCAACAGCGACGGTCGGGTCGACGTACTGGCTGACGAGAACACCGGCACTTACTTCACCGGCCCCATGGCCGTGCTGGTCAACCGTCTCTCCGCCTCGGCCTCGGAAATCTTCGCCGGCGCCATGCAGGACTACCACCGCGCACTGATCATCGGCGGCCAGACCTTCGGCAAGGGCACGGTACAGACCATCCAGCCGCTGAACCACGGCGAACTGAAGCTGACCCTGGCCAAGTTCTACCGCGTCTCCGGCCAGAGCACCCAGCATCAGGGCGTACTGCCGGACATCGAGTACCCCGCGGTTGTGGACACCAAGCAGATCGGTGAAAGCGCCCTGCCCGAGGCCATGCCCTGGGACAGCATCCGCCCGGCGATCAAGCCCGAGATGGACCCCTTCAAGCCGTTCCTGGCTGAACTGAAGGCCCGTCACGATGCGCGCACAGCCAACGATCCGGACTTCGTCTACAGCCGTGAGCGCCTTGCGCTGGCGCAGAGCCTGATGACGGACACCGTGGTCAGCCTCAACGAAACCAAGCGTCGTGCCGAGCAGCAGGACATCGAAGCCAAGCAGCTGGCGATGGAGAACACCCGTCGCAAGGCCAAGGGTGAAGAGCTGCTGAAGGAACTCAAGCAGGAGGACGAAGATGCCCTGCCGGAAGAGGACAAGACCAAGCCGGAGGACGACGCCTACCTGAACGAAACCGGGCAGATCCTGCTGGACTTCCTGGGCTTGGACTCCGCAGTGGCGAAACACTGAAATGATGTCATAACGCCGTCACACAACTGTCGTGAAATCCGGGGGCCGCACAAGCGGCCCCTTTTCTTTGGTTCATCGCGCTTTCCCGGGGAAGGCGGCCTTGATTTTCAGGAAGAAGTAGGCCGAGTCGCGGAAGCCATAGGCCATGCGCTTGATCACTTTGATGCGGTTGTTCACCCCTTCCAGCTGGCTGGTGTGCAAGGGGAAACGGGCGCTGGCGAGGATGCCGCGCGCGTAACGCTTGAGGTTCCTGGCAAAGCGTTGGAGCGGCGCCAAGCCGCTGTCCCGGGCGTGCCGCAGCCAGGTTCGCCAGCGCCGCCAGCCGTCCTGCACACTGGGGGCGTACCAGATTTCCTTTAATGCGTCCTTGAGCACGTAGGCCGTGGCCAGTGGCTGGTTGGCCGCGAGCAATTCCTGCAACTGCACGGCCTGTCCGCCCTTGAGGTTTTCGCGATTGCGCAGCAACAGCCAGCGGCTTTGCTTGACCACCTTGCGCGCCGGTTTGTCCTGGCGCAGGAGGTTGGCCTGGTCGACCCGGATCCGGTCGATCACGTCCCGGCCGTAGCGCGCCACCACGTGGAACAGGTCGTACACCACCTCGGCCTGCGGGCAATGCCGTTTCACCTCGAGGTCGAAGGCGGTGTTCATGTCCATGGCCACCGCCTCGATCTGCCGGCAGTGCTCGCCGAGCAATTCGAAGAACGGACGGATCGCCTCACGGCTGTTGCCATGCCCGACCCACAGCACCCGCGTGCGCTCGGCATCCATGATCACCGTGGCGTAACGATGCCCCTTGTGCAGGGCAAACTCGTCCATCACCAGCCGACGCACCTCGCCTGGCTCAAACGCGCCAACCGAGGCGTCCAGGCGGCGCTTGTCGAGCGTCTTGAGCGTGTGCCAATGCAGGCCAGTGAGGCGGCTGACGTGACTGATCGGCAGCAATTGCAGCAAACCCTCGAGCCAGACGCGCAAACGCTGAGTCAGGCGTGACGCCGGCTCCAGCCAGTCGATCCGCTCGGTCACCCGCCCACAATCCAGGCAATCGACGCGACGCACCGGCAGTTGGAGCAGCACGCGCTGATCCAGCAGGTCACGGTCACGCACCTGGCGGATTCGCCGCTCGTGGATCAGCGGGCAGTCTTGGTGACAGCGGCCACATTTGGGGAGGGAGCCGGCTTGAGGTTCGAGCTCAATCAGCAGGGTGTCGTGAGTGGCTTGGCGACAGGCGACGACCTCGTAGCCTGGCCAGAACTGGGCAAGATCAATAGGATTCACGGCGGCAGCAGGGAGTGGGGGTTGGTTCGTTTGGCGACTGCCAATCTACCCACTTCCCTGACTGTCAACTCGCTCTTCCCCCTGAATCCGCGAAGAACCTTTTCTTTTCACGAGTAACAGCATGACCGTCACCGAGCAGTTGAGCGCATTGGGCATGATCCTCGCTCACGGCGACCTGCACAGCCTGTTCCAGCCTATCCTGTCGCTGTCGGAGCGACGCATCCTCGGCTATGAAGCCCTGACCCGCGGCCCGTCCAACAGCCCGTTGCACCCGCCGGTCACCCTGTTTGCCGTGGCGCGCCACGCCGGCCGCCTGAGCGAACTGGAAATGGCCTGCCGCAAGAGCGCCTGCAGCCGCTTCAAGGCGCTGGGGCTCGACGGCCTGCTGTTCCTCAACGTCTCCCCGGAATCCCTGCTGGACCCGGCGCACCAGCCGGGACGCACCCTGAAGATGCTGCAGGCCTTCGGCATCCCGCCCAGCCGGGTGGTGATCGAACTCACCGAGCAGACGCCCACCGAAGACTTCAACCTGCTCGACACCGCCTTGCACCACTATCGCGCCATGGGCTTCTCCATCGCCCTGGACGATCTCGGCGCCGGCTACTCCAGCCTGCGCCTGTGGTCGGAACTGCGCCCGGACTACGTGAAGATCGACCGCCATTTCATCGACGGCATCCACCAGGACGCGGTCAAGCGCGAGTTCGTCGAATCCATCCTGAAGATGGCCAAGGCCTCTCGCGCCCAGGTGATCGCCGAAGGCATCGAGCTTGCGGAGGAACTCGCCGTACTGGCCGAAATGGGCGTCGACCTGGTCCAGGGCTACCTGCTCGGCCGACCCCATGAAAACCCGTCCCGCGATGCCCGCGCCCTGCTGCCGGCGGTGGAATCGATCAGCAGCCTGAACGAAGAGACCAGCGACCTCGGCGCGCTGCTCAACGAGCAACCCGCCGTGCACGAGGACACGCCCATCCACCGGGTGCTGGAGGCCTTCCGTGCCCAGGCCAACCTCAATTCACTGGCGGTGCTGGACGCGCACCAGCGGCCGGTGGGCATCGTCCATCGCCACTTGCTGTCCGAAGCGCTGCTGCGCCCCTTCGCCACCGACCTGCTCACCCGCAAACCGGTGAGCAGGCTGATGAGCACGGACTTCCTCGCCGTGGAGCTGGGGCAGTCCCTGCAGCAGGTCAGCCGCCTGCTCACCAGCCGCGCGCGCCAGCGTATCGAGGAAGACTTCATCATCATCCTCGACGGCCGCTACCGGGGCCTGGGGCGGGTGATCGACGTGCTCAAGCTGATCACCGAGCTGAAGATCCAGCAGGCCCGCCACGCCAACCCGCTGACCCTGCTGCCCGGCAATGTGCCGATCCAGCAGTGCCTGACCCGCCTGCTGCATCAGCAACGCCAGGCGGTGGTCTGCTACGTGGACATCGACAGCTTCAAGCCCTTCAACGATCTCTACGGCTACGCCAAGGGCGACGAAGTGCTGCTGTGCCTCGCCCAATGCCTGAGCGAGCGGGTAGACCCCGCACGGGACTTCGTCGGCCATATCGGCGGCGACGACTTCATGCTGGTGCTGGGTTCGGAAGACTGGCGCCTGCGGCTCAACCAGCTGCTGGAGGACTTCCAGGGGCAGTGCCGGCGCTTCTATCGCAATGACCACCTGGAAGCGGGTTGCTTCGTGGCCCACAACCGCCACGGCCAGCGCGAGGAATACCCGCTGCTGTCGATATCCATAGGCGTGGTGACTCTCAAGACCGAGGATTGCAGCCAACTGGACGCGGCGCAGCTGGCGAGCCTCGCCTCGGAAGCCAAGCGCCACGCCAAGGCCATCCCCGGCTACAGCCTGCATATCATCGAAGCGGTGTGAGCTACCCAGCATTGCGGAGCCCGGTATTGGGCTTCGCTGTGCTCGTGTACGCCGCCTGGGTACATCAATGGCGTAGGTTGTGGCTGAGCTACGCGAAGCCCAACGGGCAGGGCAAGCTAGAGCCCCAGCTCGGCGGCACGCTGGGCCGCACGGTAGGCGGCGGCGGGATCGGGCTCCAGGCCCGGGCCGCCATTGCGGTAGAGATCAGCCAGCTTGCGGGCGGCCAGAGGGTGGCCGGCTGCCGTCGCCAGACCCCACCAGCGCGCGGCCTCGGCCGCGTCCGGTGCCTGGCGGGTGTCGCCATCCAGGCTCAGCACACCCAGCTGGTAGGCCGACTTTCCGTCACCGGCGGTGGCCGCCAGGCGCAGCAGGCGAATGCCCTCCTCCCGCGCGCCGAAGCCCTTGCCACGATGCAGCAGCAGGTGGCCGTAGAAGCTCTGCGCCGAACGATCGCCCAGGGCCGCCATGCGCCCGTACTGGCTCTGCATCCATTGCCAGGCACGCGGCTGGCCCACCAGCTTGGGAAAGCGCATCAACCAACGCGCCACCTGGTATCCGAGCCGTGCCCGCAGCTTCCAGAGCATCAGGGCTCCTCGGGGTAGGAGAACTCGAACACCCGCACGACTTCGGAGGCATGCCAGGACGCCGCGGCGGTGCCATCCGGAGGGCCGGCGAAACGGCCCAGGCGTACCACGCACTCGAAGTAACCGGTGCGCGGCAGGCGGCTGGCGCCCTGGCTGATCACCAGGGAACTGCGCAGCGGGCGCTCGGCACGGGCATCCAGGGCCGCCAGGTGCTCGAGGGCCGCGGTGAGGGTCTGCATCGCCGGGGACGGCAGTTGCAGACGTTCGATCAACGCCCGGTAGGTCAGCAGGTGGCGCTGCCGGCGGGCGTCTTCCAGTTCGGTCAACAGGGCTTGCCAGTGCTGGCGGCTGATTCGCAGACTCAAGATCCGGACTCCCAGCCGGAGACCCCGAGGATACGTGCCAGGCTACGTTTGATGGCTTCGTCGGGCTCGCGCTCGCCGCTCTCGATCAGCCCCAGGTAATGGGGGCTGATACCCACGGCGCGGGCCAGTTGCTCCAGGCTCTGGCCCTGGGCTTCGCGCAGCGATTTCAGTTGACTGAATGCCGTCGCGCTCGGTTCGGCGGCCTTTTCCGTGGTGGCCTGGCCGGCGGCGCGCAGCAGCGCCTGGTATTCCGCCCAGGGCAGTACCGCGTACTCCGCCTGGCCGTCACGCATGATCACTTGCACACTCATTGAAGCTCCCCGTGGAACGCAGTGCCGACTGCTTCAGCACCCCCATGCAGGCGGCCATCTTATCAGGCCGAGTGCCCGCAGAGGGTGAACTATACTGCGTCCACCTGGAGGGGGGAGCCTCGTGGCGCGGCATTTTCTTGTGGTTCTGTGCATCTTCGTCGGCTTCGTGCCCAGACTGTCTCCAGCAGACGAGCTGCGCTGGGGTTTCGGCCCGGCCGACGGCATGCCCTACGCGCAGGTCAGCGACCACGTCCTGCTTGGGGGCTTCATCCAGCGCCTCGGCGAACGTATTTCCAAGGATCTGTCGATCCAGGTGCGATTCGTCGAAACCCCGAACAAGCGCATCGAGGAATCCCTGAAGAACGGGCGCATCCACCTGATCTGCAATTCGAACCCCGAGTGGATGCTCGACGCCTCGGCCTATCACTGGTCACCGCCGCTGTTCGAGGAAGAGGATGCGCTCCTGCAGCACCGCGACAGCCCGCCCATCAACAACCTGGGCGACCTCAGGGGCAAGGTTCTGGGCACCAGCCTGGGATTCGCCTACAGCATGCCGATGATGGAAGCCTTCGCCACTGGCGCCATCGCGCGCAAGGATGTGCGCGACCTGGGCACGCGCCTGAATCTGCTCAGCCACAAACGCCTGGACGCGGTCATCGACATGCGCCGGGCCCTCGCCTTTGAGCTGGCGCGGCACCCCGACGCGCCCCTGGTGTTCAGCCCCTGGGTAGTGGAGCGCTATCCCCTGTATTGCGCCTATGGCGGTGGTCTGCCGGTGGCGGCCGAACGCCTGGATGCGGTGCTACGGAAGCTGCACGACAGTGGTGAACTCGACGCGCTGCTCCAGGACGAACAGCGGCGCGGCACGCCTCAGGAACGCTGAGAGTCGGGTGCCGACAGGCGTTCCAGCTCGGCCTGCACTTCGGGACGTTGGGCCGCGCGCCAGGCGCGGAAGGCGTCCAGCTCGCCACTCCAGGTCTTCAGCACCCAGGCCATCACCGCCAGGTCGTCGGCGAAGCCGACACCCACGAGCCAATCCGGCAGCGCGTCCAGGGGGGTGACGAAATAGATCAGGGCGCCCACCACGGCGAGCAACGCCTTGGGGTTGATCTGCCGGTACTCCCCCCGCAGCCAGGCATTGGCCAGGGACAGTAACAGTCGCAGGTCTTCCTTCACCGCACCCAGCCGACCGCTCTGGCTCGCGCTCTTGCGCGAGACCGCCCAGAGCAGGGAAGGCAAACGGCCACCAGCGAGGAAACGCTGCGCCAGAGTGAGGTAACGCTGGAAATTCCAGGGTGCTTTCATCGGTACTCCTCGGCAGAAGCCTGGCCTAGACAGCGCTGCGCGGTTATCCACGAAATCTGTGGATAACCTTGTTAGCAGTTTTCCACAATCGGAGGAAAAGGCCCATGTCATGGGGCTCCGCGACAAATCGGGCAAATTTTGCCCAGTGGCAAAAGACCAGCAAAATCAAGTATTTGACCAGATGGTCCGCAATGCGACTGCGGGTCGCACCCGCGACAGTCGTGGTTACCCGGTCATGTGCATAACCGTAACACTTTCTCGTCGTGACTCTCTCGTTGTGACCGAAAGGACGGTTCGCGGTTCGAGTGGGACTGCGCCGAAAACGAAAACGCCCCGTCGAGACGGGGCGTTTGCGAGGAAGCGACGACTTACTGCTGGGCAGCGGCAGCCTGATCCTTGATGCCAAGCAGTTCCAGGTCGAACACCAGTACGGAGTTCGCCGGAATCGCCGGGCTCGGGCTCTGCTCGCCGTAGGCCAGCTCGCTCGGGATGTAGAGCTTGATCTTCTCGCCCACGTGCATCAGTTGCAGGCCTTCGACCCAACCCGGGATCACTCCGTTGACCGGCAGGTCGATGGGGCTGCCGCGCTGTACGGAGCTGTCGAATACGGTGCCGTCGGTCAGCTTGCCTTCGTAGTGAACGGTCACCACGTCGGTGGCCTTGGGCTGGGCACCCTCGGCCTTCTTCACGATCTCGTACTGCAGGCCGGAGGCGGTGGTCACCACGCCTTCGCGCTTGGCGTTGTCTTCGAGGAATTTCTTGCCGGCTTTGGCGTTCTCGGCGTTCAGCGCGGTCATGCGCTCTTCGGCACGCTTCTGCAGGAAGGCGAAGGCTTCGACCAGCTCTTCATCCTTCAGGCGTTGTTCCTTCTTGCCGATGGCGTCTTCGATACCCTGGGCAACGGCCTTGGGATCGAGGTCATCCATGCCTTCCTGGGCCAGGCTCTTGCCCATGTTCAGGCCGATACCGTAGGAGGCCTTCTGGGCCGGAGTCTTCAGTTCAACGCTGGTCTGCGAATCGCAGCCTGCGAGAACCAGGCCCACCAGGGCCACTGCGGCCGCCAACCGATGTTGTTTCATGCTGAATCCTTGTCTGTCGCCGTGATGGCAATACGATTGAACGGCGAGCTTAGCAGGCCGCCGCAAGTAGTGGCTATGGGCAATAAGATCGGAGACACCGCAATTAGTTCAGCGACTTGCGACGCATCACGTAAGCAATGTTGTCGCTTTCCTACGGGCAAGAAAAAGCCCCCAGGTATCGCTACCTGAGGGCTTTCTATATGGCGCAGCGGACGGGACTCGAACCCGCGACCCCCGGCGTGACAGGCCGGTATTCTAACCGACTGAACTACCGCTGCGTGTTTCGCGAAAATGGTGGGTGATGACGGGATCGAACCGCCGACCCTCTGCTTGTAAGGCAGATGCTCTCCCGGCTGAGCTAATCACCCAAATGTGCGGCTGTTCAGAGACCGCACACTAAACTAAAAACCCTCAGGCATCGCTGCCTAAGGGTTGGAATATGGCGCAGCGGACGGGACTCGAACCCGCGACCCCCGGCGTGACAGGCCGGTATTCTAACCGACTGAACTACCGCTGCGCGTAACTGCGAGATTGGTGGGTGATGACGGGATCGAACCGCCGACCCTCTGCTTGTAAGGCAGATGCTCTCCCGGCTGAGCTAATCACCCTTCACTCTCGAAGTGGGGCGCATTCTAGAGAGGTATCCGACCCCTGGCAAGCCCTCTTTCGAAAAAAAAATTTCAGGCCTTCCAAAGGCTTAGCGCAGGGTTGGCCTGGAGCTCCGCGACGCGAATAATGCGCGCTTTGTGTCCGGAGGTTTTCCCCCTATGTGGTTCCGCAACCTGCTCGTCTACCGCCTCACCCAGGATCTGAACATTGACGCCGAGGCCCTGGAAGCCGCGCTGGCCAGCAAGCCGGCCCGCCCCTGTGCCAGCCAGGAGCTGACCACCTACGGTTTCGTGGCCCCCTTCGGCAAAGGCCCGGATGCACCGCTGGTGCATGTCAGCGAAGGCTTCTTCCTGGTTGCCGCGCGCAAGGAAGAACGCATCCTCCCCGGCAGCGTGGTGCGCGATGCACTGAAGGAAAAGGTCGACGAAATCGAGGCCGAGCAGATGCGCAAGGTCTACAAGAAGGAGCGCGACCAGCTCAAGGACGAGATCGTCCAGACCTTCCTGCCGCGCGCCTTCATCCGCAAGTCCGCCACCTTCGCCGCCATCGCGCCGGCCCAGGGCCTGATCCTGGTCGACGCCTCCAGCGCCAAGCGCGCCGAGGACCTGCTGTCCACCCTGCGCGAAGCCATCGGCTCGCTGCCGGTGCGTCCGTCCACGGTGAAGATCGCCCCCACCGCCACCCTCACCGAGTGGGTCAAGACCCAGGAAGCCGCCACCGACTTCTACGTGCTGGACGAGTGCGAACTGCGTGACACCGACGAAGACGGTGGCGTGGTGCGCTGCAAGCGCCAGGACCTGACCAGCGACGAGATCCAGCTGCACCTGACTTCCGGCAAGCTGGTCACCCAGCTGTCCCTGGCCTGGCAGGACAAGCTCTCGTTCATCCTCGACGACAAGCTGGTGATCAAGCGCCTGCGCTTCGAGGACCTGCTGCAGGAGAAGGCCGAACAGGATGGCGGCGAAGACGCCCTGGGCCAGCTCGACGCCAGCTTCACGCTGATGATGCTGACCCTGGTGGAGTTCATCCCGCAGCTCTTCGAAGCCCTCGGCGGCGAAGAGATTCCGCAGGGCGTCTGAACCCTCCAAGCGCCGGCCCCGAGCCGGCGCTTTCACGATAACGACAAGGAATGCCCATGCGTGCCCTCGCCGCCCTCAGCCGCTTCGTCGGCAACACCTTCGCCTTGTGGATCCTGCTGTTCGCCGTGCTGGCGTTCTACCAGCCCGCCTGGTTCCTGCCGCTGACCAAATGGATCGTGCCGCTGCTCGGCCTGATCATGTTCGGCATGGGCCTGACCCTCAAGGCCGAGGACTTTCGCGAAGTCGCCCGGCGTCCGCTGCGGGTGCTGATCGGCGTGCTCGCCCAGTTCATCATCATGCCCGGCCTGGCCTGGCTGCTCTGCAAGGCCTTGCAGCTGCCGCCGGAAATCGCCGTCGGCGTGATCCTCGTGGGCTGCTGCCCGGGCGGCACGGCTTCCAACGTCATGACCTGGTTCTCCCGTGGCGACGTGGCGCTGTCGGTGGCCATCACCGCCGTGACCACCCTCCTCGCCCCGGTGGTGACACCCGCCCTGATCTGGCTGCTGGCCTCGGCCTGGCTGCCGGTGGAGTTCAGCCCGCTGTTCATGTCCATCCTCCAGGTCGTGCTGCTGCCCATCGCCCTCGGCCTCGTGGCCCAGCGCCTGCTGGGAGAGCGGGTACGGCTGGCGGTGGACGTGCTGCCCCTGGTTTCGGTGGTGAGCATCGTCGCCATCGTCGCCGCCGTTGTGGCTGCCAGCCAAGCCAAGATCGCCGAGTCCGGCCTGCTGATCATGGCCGTGGTGGTCCTGCACAACGGCCTGGGCCTGGCCCTGGGCTACCTGGCCGGCCGCCTGTTCGGCCTGCCGCTGGCCCAGCGCAAGACCCTGTCCATCGAGGTCGGCATGCAGAACTCGGGCCTCGGCGCCGCACTGGCCAACGCCCACTTCTCGCCGCTGGCCGCCGTGCCCAGCGCGCTGTTCAGCGTCTGGCACAACCTCTCGGGCTCCCTGTTGGCGGCAGTCTTCCGCCGCATGAGCGACGGCTCCGACAAGGCCTGACGCCGCCTTCCTACAGTTCCTGGTCGGCCGGACTTGTCCGACCGGCCAGGATGTGCAGAATATTGCGCAGCGCAAGGACGACCTTGCCACTCACTCAGTGATCAACCGGGGACGGCCCCATCACACGCTGTCCCATTGGAGGTCACCATGTCCTGGATCATTCTGTTTTTCGCCGGCCTGTTCGAGGTGGGCTGGGCCGTCGGCCTGAAATACACCGACGGCTTCAGCAAGCCGTTGCCCACCGCGCTCACCGTTGGCGCCATGATCATCAGCCTGGGGCTGCTGGGCCTGGCCATGAAGGAACTGCCGCTGGGCACCGCCTACGCCATCTGGACCGGCGTCGGCGCCGTCGGTACGGTCATCGCCGGGGTCATCCTGTTCGGCGAATCCATGGCGCTGATACGCCTGGCCAGCGTGGCGCTGATAGTCGCCGGCCTGATCGGCCTCAAGCTCAGCCACGGCTAACCACCATGAAAAAGCCCGCCGATTGGCGGGCTTTTTCATTCAGCGGAGTTCACCCCGCAACTGCGCCACCTGCATCTGCAGGGTCTGGCGGTCCGCCGACTCCGGCGCCAGCGGCGTTCCGGCCACCAGCCTGATACGCGACCAGAAGCGGCGGAACAGGCCCTTCTGCGGATCACGGCTGAAGAAGCTTCCCCAGAGCCCCTGCAACGCCATGGGGATCACCGGCACCGGGTTCTCCTCGAGGATGCGTTCGATACCGCTCTTGAACTCGTTCAGCTCGCCGTCGCCGGTCAGCTTGCCCTCCGGGAAGATGCACACCACCTCGCCCCTGCGCAGGTACTCGGCGATCTGCTTGAAGGCCGCGTCGTAGACCAGCAGGTCCTCGTGGCGGGCGGCAATGGGCACGGTACCCGCCGTGCGGAACACGAAGTTCAGCACCGGCAGCTGGTAGATCTTGTAGTACATGACGAAGCGCACCGGCCGGCGCACCGCGCCGCCGATCAGCAGGGCGTCGACGAAGGACACGTGGTTGCACACCAGCACCGCCGGTCCTTCCTCCGGAATCGCCTCCAGGCCCTTGTGCTCCACCCGATACATGGAATGGCCCAGCAGCCAGACCAGGAAACGCATGGTGAACTCGGGGACGATCTTGAAGATGTAGCTGTTCACCGCGATGTTCATCAGCGACACCACCAGGAACAGCTCCGGGATCGACAGCCCGGCGACGCTCAGGAAGAGGATCGAGGCAATCGCCGAGACCACCATGAACAGCGCATTGAGGATGTTGTTCGCGGCGATCACCCGGGCCCGCTCGTTCTCCGCCGTGCGCGACTGGATCAGCGCATAGAGCGGCACGATGTAGAAGCCGCCGAACAGGCCGATGCCGAGGATATCGGCGAGGATCAGCCAGGCCTGGCCGTACCCCAGCAGCGCCAGCCAGCCGTGGGGCGCGGCGCCTTCGGGGAAGCCGCCGGAATGCCACCAGAGCAACAGGCCGAACAGGCTCAGGCCGATCGAGCCGAAGGGCACCAGGCCGATCTCCACCTTGCCGCCCGAGAGTCGCTCGCAGAGCATCGAACCCAGGGCGATACCCACCGAGAACACCGTGAGGATCAGGGTCACCACGCTCTCGTCGCCGTGGAGGAATTCCTTGGAGAACGCCGGGATCTGGGTCAGGTAGACCGCACCGAGGAACCAGAACCAGGAGTTGCCCACCAGCGAGCGCGACACCGCCGGCCGCTGGCCAAGACCCAGACGCAGGATCTGCCAGGACTGGCGGAAGATGTTCCAGTCCAGCTTGAGCTCGGGCAGCGCGGCGGCCGCGCGGGGGATTCCGCGGCTGGCCAGGTAACCCAGGCAGGCAACCAGGACGATGGCGCAGGCCACCACCGTTTCGAAGCGCTCCACCGACATCATGACGCCGGCGCTGATGGTGCCCGCGAGGATGGCCAGGAAGGTGCCCATCTCCACCAGGGCGTTGCCCCCCACCAGTTCGTTCTCGCGCAACACCTGGGGCAGGATCGAGTACTTCACCGGCCCGAATAGCGCCGAATGGGTGCCCATGGCGAAGAGCGCGGCAAATAGCAGCGGCAGGCTGTCGAAGAAGAAGCCCAGGGCGCCCACCACCATGATGGCCACCTCGGCCAGCTTGATGGCGCGGATCAGCGCGTCCTTGGCGAACTTCTCACCGAACTGCCCGCCCAGGGCGGAGAACAGAAAGAACGGCAGGATGAACAGCAACGCGCAGAGGTTGGTGAAGATGCTCTTGTCGCCGGAGATGGCGAATTTGTAGAGGATGGCGAGGATCAGCGACTGCTTGAAGATGTTGTCGTTGAAGGCGCCGAGCAGCTGGGTCACGAAGAACGGCAGGAATCGCCGGGTGCCCAACAGGGCGAATTGCGAGTGTTGGCTCATCTTCCTTGGTACCTGGTGGTTGGCTTGGAACCGCACATCGCTGATTGGACAGCACCACGCAGGCCAAAAGCCACACCCACAGGAGCGAATTCATTCGCGAAGCCCGAGCGAAGCCTCCCCCCACAAAGGACCGTAGGATGTGGTTGAGCGCAGCGAAACCCATCAGCTCCAACGAACAGCATGGGTATCGCAAGCTCAACCCATCCTACGAAAAGCAATCGTGCCGCCCGATTCTCCTCAGATCGGCAACTGCCCCATCACCCAGCGCAGCAGGAAGAACAGCACCAGCCCACCGAGGATGGTCGCCAGCAGGTGGCGGGTCAGCGCGGCGATCAGGATGGCGCCCAGTCCGCCCAGCAGGTAGGCGTTGTCCAGGGCCAGGTTCAGGTGCTGGCCGTCGGGCATCAGCATGCCCGGCACCACGATGGCGGTGAGCACCGCGGTGGGCACGTAGTGCAGGCCCTGGCGCACCACCGGCGGGAAGCTCAGGTTGGGCCAGGCGAACAGGCTGTAGCGGATGGCGAAGGTGATGGCCGCCATGCCGAGGATCAGGCTCCAGGTTTCCATCACACACCCTCCCCCAGCAGATCGAGTCGATAACGCCGTTCCAGCACGATGCCCACGGCGATGCCGCACAGGGCCGCGGCCATCAGCCCGAGCTTGTAGGGCAGGCCCTGGCAGGCCAGCGCCACGGCGCCGGCCACCAGCGCGGCCGCCACCTGGGGCTTGTTGCGCAGCATGGGCACGACGATGCCGATGAAGGTGGCGAGCATGGCGAAGTCCAGTCCCCAGGCAGCCAGGTTGGGCACCGCCTGGCCGAACAGCACGCCCACCAGGGTGCACAGCTGCCAGTTCAGGTACATGGCCAGGGCCGCGCCGAAGAAGTACCAGTGCTTGTGCGGCGACTCGTCCTTGTCCGCATAGCGGTGCTGGACCACGGCAAAGGCCTCGTCGGTGAGCCAGAACGCCAGGGGCATCCGCCAGCGGCTAGGCAGGTGACGCACGAAGGGCTGCAGGGTGGCGCTGTAGAGGGCGTGGCGCAGATTGACCACGAAAGTGGTCAGCAGGATCACCGCCACCCCGGCGCCACCGCCCAGCAGGGTGATGGCGATGAACTGCGCGGAACCGGCGAACACCAGCAGCGACATGCCGAGGGTCTGCCAGGCGGTCAGCCCGGCGCCGCCGGCCAGCGTGCCGAAGATGATGCCGAAGGGAATCGCGCCAACGATCATCGGAACGATGTCGCGGGCGCCGTGGATGAACTCTGTGGAACGGGACATGGGGCCTCCTTGTCCCGTGAGGTTAGCCCGGCGCCCTCAGTGGGTCTTGAACGATCTTGCGCAGGCGTCGCGGTACTCGCCCGGCCCCACGCCGTAGGCTTGCTTGAACTGGCGGGTCAGGTGGCTCTGGTCGGAAAACCCCAGCTGCGCCGCCACCCCGGCCGGCGCGCAGCCGGCCTTGAGCAGGGCGCGGGCCTGTTCCAGGCGGCGCTGCTTGAGCCAGGCGTAGGGCGGCATGCCGGTGGCATGGCGGAAGGTCCGGGCGAAATGGAAGGCCGACAGCCCCACCTCGGCGGCCAGGTCCTCCAGGGACGGCGGCTCGGCCAGGTGGGCGCTGAGAATCTCCCGCGCCAGCGCCACCGCCCGAGGCTCGGAGCCGGCCGCACGGGGCATGGCGATGCGCGCATGGCGGCGGAACAGCAGCAGGATCGCCTCGCGCCAGGCCTCCTGGACCTGCAGCGCCGGCGAGCTGCTCTCCAGCATCCGGTGCAGGTTGATGAAGGTGGCCGCTACCTCGGGATCATGGATCACGCTCTCGGCGAAGCCCGGCAGGCCGTCCATGGGAATATCCAGCTCCTCCAGCACCTCGCTGACCCGTTCCAGGTCGGGGTAGAAGCCCCGGTAGCGCCAGCCCTGCTCATGGGCCTTGGAGCCGGTGTGCAACTCGTCGGGATTGATCAGCACCATGCTGCCCACCGGCGCCAGGTGGTCGCTGCCCCGATGACGGAATCGCTGCGCACCGGACTCTATCACGGTGAACACATACCCCTCGTGCACATGGGGTGCGAAGCGTTGCTCGATGTAGCGCGCATGCAACAACTCCACACCACCCAGCTCGTTGGCCTGCCAGAAACGCGTCGTCTCGCCGTTCGCCATCTCCATCAAGCGCTGAACAGCGCCTCCAGGCGTTGCTTCACATCCGGCCAGTCGCGGTCGGTGATGCTGTAGAGCACGCTGTCGTCCAGGCGCCCGCCGGCCAGGCGGCGGTGGTTGCGCAGCACGCCCTCGCGATGAGCGCCGAGCTTTTCGATGGCGCGCTGGGCGCGCAGGTTGCTGGCGGCGGTCTTCAGTTGCACCCGCACCAGCTGCCACTCCTCGAAGGCGTGGCGCAGCATCAGGTACTTGATCGAGGCATTCAGGCCGCTACCGTGCTCGCCAGCGGCGAGCCAGGTCCAGCCGATCTCGGCGGCGGGCAGGTTGGGGATGAAGTCGGCAAAGCGGGTGGTACCCACCAGGTTGTCGCCAAGACGGATGGCGAAGACCACCGCCTGGCCTTCGCGCTGGGCAGCCAGGCCCTGGCGATACCAGTCGGGGCGCAGGGGGCCGTTCATGTACACCAGTGCTTCGCGGTTGGCCTCGGCCAGGGTGACCAGCGCCGGGATATCGGACTCGGCCAGCGGATCGAGGCGCAAGGCGCCACGCTGCAGGGTGACCGGTTGTGGATTGAACATCTACGCCCTCCTCAGGCGAAAGCACCCGGCAGGATGGGAACGTCGCGAGTGCCGTGCAGGCATCCGCGCTAGAAAATGGAACGGCGCGGACAATAGAGCACGCTAGCAGCCCCGCCGCGGGGGCTCAAGAGCACCTGCGACCTTGGTAGCAGCGGCCTGACGAACTACCGGCTTTGGTGCGAAACTGCTGGAAGTCATATTCCGGCGGGCGAAACCGTCCGCGCAGCATCCGGAGCCGCAATGTCGCTGTCCAGCGGGCTGATCGCCACGGTCGCCTTCCTCTACATGGCCATCCTCTTCGCCATCGCCTTCTATGGCGATCGCCGCAGCGCGCCGTTGTCGCCGCGCATGCGCGCCTGGGTCTACAGCCTGTCGCTGGCGGTGTACTGCACCAGCTGGACCTTCTTCGGCGCCGTCGGCCAGGCCGCCGGCCAGGTATGGAACTTCCTGCCGATCTACCTCGGCCCCATCCTGTTGCTGCTGGTGGCGCCCTGGGTGGTGCAGAAGATGGTGCTGATCAGCAAGCAGGAAAACATCACCTCCATCGCCGACTTCATCGCCGCGCGCTACGGCAAGTCCCAGACCCTCGCGGTAGTGGTGGCGCTGATCTGCCTGGTCAGCGTGCTCCCCTACATCGCCCTGCAGCTCAAGGGCATCGTCCTCGGGGTGAACCTGTTGATCGGTTCCGGCGCCGAATCCGCCGGTACCCGCGCCCAGGACACGGCCCTGATCGTCTCCCTGGTGCTGGCCCTGTTCACCATCCTCTTCGGTACCCGCAACCTCGACGCCACCGAGCACCACCGTGGCATGGTGCTGGCCATCGCCTTCGAGTCCCTGGTGAAGCTGCTGGCCTTCCTCGCGGTGGGCGCCTACGTCACCTTTGGCCTATTCGACGGTTTCGACGACCTCTTCACCCGTGCCCGCAGCGCGCCGCAACTGGAGCACTACTGGCAGCAGTCCACCGACTGGTCGGCCCTGCTGGTGCAAACCGGCGTCGCCATGCTCGCCATCATCTGCCTGCCCCGGCAGTTCCACGTCACGGTGGTGGAGAACATCGAGCCCCGCGACCTGCGCCAGGCGCGCTGGGTCTTCCCGATCTACCTGGCCCTGGCCGCGCTGTTCGTGGTGCCCATCGCCCTGGCCGGACAGATGCTGCTGCCCAGCGGCGTGATGCCGGACTCCTTCGTGATCAGCCTGCCCCTGGCCGAGGCCCACCCCGCCCTGGCCCTGCTGGCCTTCATCGGCGGCGCCTCGGCCGCCACCGGTATGGTGATCGTCGAAGCCGTGGCGCTCTCCACCATGGTCTCCAACGACATGCTGCTGCCCTGGCTGCTGCGCCGGCAGAACGCCGAACGCCCCTTCGAGGTGTTCCGCCACTGGATGCTCTCGGTACGCCGGGTGAGCATCGTGGTGATCATCCTGCTGGGCTACGTCAGCTACCGCCTGCTGGGCTCCACCGCGAGCCTGGCGACCATCGGCCAGATCGCCTTCGCCTCCATCGCCCAGCTCGGCCCGGCGATGATCGGCGCGCTGTTCTGGAAACAGGCCAACCGCCGTGGCGTGTTCGCCGGCCTCGCCGCCGGCGCCGCGCTCTGGGCCTACACCCTGGTGCTGCCGGTCATGGCCAGAGGCCTCGGCTGGCCGCTGGAGACCTTCCCGGGGCTGGCCTGGTTCATGGCCAACCCGCTGAACCTGCCCATCGAACCCCTGACCCAGGGCGTGGTGCTGTCGCTGGCCGGCAACTGGGTTCTCTTCGCCTGGGTCTCGGTGTTCTCCCGCACCCGGGTGTCCGAACACTGGCAGGCCAGCCGCTTCATCGGCCAGCAGGTGTCGGCCCGCGACAGCTCCCGCTCGCTGCTGGCGGTACAGGTCGACGACCTGCTGATGCTCGCCTCGCGCTTCGTCGGCGAGGAACGCGCGCGGCAGAGCTTCATCCGCTTCGCCTACCGCCTGGGGATCAGCTTCAACCCGGCGCAGAACGCCAACCAGGACTGGATCACCCACACCGAGCGCCTGCTCGCCGGCGTACTGGGCGCCTCCTCGGCGCGGGCGGTGGTGAAAGCCGCCATCGAAGGCCGCGAAATGCAGGTGGAGGACGTGGTGCGTATCGCCGACGAAGCCTCCGAAGTGCTGCAGTTCAACCGCGCCCTGCTGCAGGGCGCCATCGAGAACATCACCCAGGGCATCAGCGTGGTGGACCAGTCCCTACGCCTGGTGGCCTGGAACCGCCGCTACCTGGAACTGTTCAACTACCCCGACGGCCTGATCAGCGTTGGCCGCCCCATCGCCGACATCATCCGCTACAACGCCGAGCGCGGCCTGTGCGGCCCCGGCGAGGTGGAATCCCATGTCGCCCGGCGCCTGTTCTGGATGCGCCAGGGCACCCCGCACACCTCCGAGCGGCTGTTCCCCAACGGCCGCGTCATCGAGCTGATCGGCAACCCCATGCCCGGCGGCGGCTTCGTCATGAGCTTCACCGACATCACCGCCTACCGGCAGGCCGAGCGGGACCTGAAAGACGCCAACGAAGGGCTGGAGCAACGGGTCATCGAGCGCACCCATGAACTGTCCAAGCTCAACCAGGCGCTGATCGAGGCCAAGGGCACCGCCGAGTCGGCCAACCAGTCCAAGACCCGCTTCCTCGCCGCCGTCAGCCACGACCTGATGCAGCCCCTGAACGCCGCGCGACTGTTCTCCGCCGCCCTCGGCCACCAGCAGGACGCCCTGCCCCGCGAAGCCCGCGAGCTGGTCAACCACCTGGACAGCTCGCTGCGTTCGGCCGAAGACCTGATCACCGACCTGCTGGACATCTCGCGCCTGGAAAGCGGCCGCATCACCCCCGACCGCACCGCCTTCCCGCTGGCTTCGCTGTTCGACACCCTGGGCGCGGAGTTCAAGGCACTGGCCCAGGAACAAGGCATGGAGTTCCGCCTGCATGGCAGCAAGCTGCGGGTCGACAGCGACATGAAGCTGCTGCGCCGGGTACTGCAGAACTTCCTCACCAACGCCTTCCGCTATGCCCGCGGCCGGGTATTGCTGGGCGCACGGCGTGACGGCGACCAGTTGCGCCTGGAAGTCTGGGACCGTGGCCCCGGCATCCCGGAAGACAAGCGCAAGGTGATATTCGAGGAATTCAAGCGCCTGGACAGCCACCAGACCCGCGCCGAAAAGGGCCTGGGCCTGGGCCTGGCCATTGCCGACGGCCTCTGCCGGGTGCTCGGCCACAAGCTGGAAGTGCGTTCCTGGCCCGGCAAGGGCAGCGTGTTCAGCGTCACTGTGCCCCTGGCGCGCGTCCAGCAGCCCTCGCCGACGGTGCAGAAGCAGGCCGAGGCCAATGGCCAGGCGCTCAACGGCACCCAGGTGCTGTGCATCGACAACGAAGACAGCATCCTCACTGGCATGCACAGCCTGCTCTCGCGCTGGGGCTGCCAGGTCTGGACCGCGCGCAACCGCCTGGAGTGCGAACACCTGCTGGCCGAGGAAGTGCGGCCGCAACTGGCGCTGGTGGACTACCACCTGGATGAAGGGGAAACCGGCACCGAGCTCATGGCCTGGCTGCGCACCCGCCTGGGCGAGCCGCTACCCGGCGTGGTGATCAGCGCCGACGGCCGCGCCGAACTGGTGGCCGAAGTCCACGCCGCCGGCCTGGACTACCTGGCCAAGCCGGTCAAGCCGGCCGCGCTGCGGGCGCTGATCAGCCGGCATGTGAACCTGCGCTAGAGAAGTAGGGTGCGCCATGGGCACCAAGGTCGTGGCGTGGACCGTAGGATGTGGTTGAGCGAAGCGATACCCATCAATCGCAGTCCTATACGAGGCAGCAGGCAGCCCGGATGAAATCCCGGGACCCCCCACCGCCGCTCCCGGATTTCATCCGGGCTACGGAAAGCCGGCCGTGCCGCATGGGAACGACCAGCCCGGTCAGAGCTCTTCGTCTTCCCGCACCAGCACGCAGTGCAGGCCGTCGTCGTCTTCGCTGCAATCGTAGAGATAGAACATCTGCACCTCGCCGGAGGCGGCGACCACGGCGACGAAGTCGCCGGAATCGGCGAGGAAGAAATCACGGCTGGCCGGGTCCGCCTGGCACTCGATCAAGGCGGTGACGAACGAGCCCGGATCGATTTCGCCGAAGTAGTCCTCGCGGTCCTGTGCGCTCCATTGGGCCGGGGCCTGGAAGGGGCCGGTGAAGACGATGCGCGCATCGCCCAGGTCCTCCTCCTCGGCGTCCAGGTCGTTCTCGTCGGGACGGTACAGGGTGCATTCCAGGGCGTCGGCATGGGCGAGCACGGCCTGGCGGGCGGCCAGGCGCTTCTCCGGGTCGAGGCCGGCGGCCAGGCAGATCTGGGCCCAGCTGTCTTGTTGGCGTGGGGACACGGGGGAGTTCCTTCTTGGTGGAGGCTGAAAAAAGGAGTCTAGTGTCAGGCACGCCAGGGCGGCGGGCAATTCCCCGTTGAGTTGGATGTGCTTAGCTGACTGGATAGCCCCCAGGCCAAGACCCATGATCCCCGCCGACACCAAGGTCCAGCTGCAGGAAATCTTCCACGCCCATGGAATGACCGATCCCGCGCTGCAGGACTGCCTGCTGCAGTCGCTCAAGCTGCGCGAAGTCGAGCGCGAGCAACTGATCATCCACGCCGGCGAACGGCCCAGCCACTTCTACGTCATCCTTTCCGGCGTGGCCCGCTACTACTACCTGTCCCCCGAAGGCCGGCAGTGGAACAAGAGCTTCTTCCGCGAAGGCCAACTGATCGGTTCCCTCAGCGCCCACCTCAAGCAGCAACCCTGCCGCTACAACATCGCCGCGGTGGAACGCTGCCGGCTGGCCGCCCTGCCCCTGTCCCTCTTCGCCCAACTGGGCGAGCGCTTCCCGCAACTGGTGCAGATGCAGGAACTGATGGTCCGCCGGATCATGCTGCGCAACGAGGACCGTGAGGCGCTGCTGCTCACCAGCAACGGCGAACAGCGCTACCAGTGGCTGGTGGAGAACGAGCCCTGGCTGGTACAGCGGGTGCCCCAGTACCACCTGGCCAGCTACCTGGCCATGGACCCGGTGACCTTCTCGCGGGTCAAGCGCAAGCGGGAGAACTGACCGGCCCACGCGCGGCATCAGCCGTTCCGCGAAAGACTCGCCAGGCTCAACTGCACCGCCCGCGCCTTGCGTGGCGACAACGTCACGCCCCCCGCCCAGTACCTGCCGATGATCGATGGGTTCCTGATAATGGGCGGCGCGCCCGGCGGCCACCTGGACGAACAGTGCGCCATGGCCGGCCTGGACGCGGTGCGGGAACAGCTCAAGTAGCCAGCGGGTTCAGAAGCGCGCCAACTGCATTTCCCGCAGCCGGCTCAGGGTGCGGCGGAAGGGAAACTCCAGGTAGCCCTCGGTGTAGAGGCAGTCCATGGCCACCGCCGCCTCCAGGTAGAGCGGCACCCGGCGATCGTAGCACTCGTCCACCAGGGCGATGAAGCGGCGCACACCATCGTCGTGCACCGACAACTGCGGCAGCTCGCGATCACCAGCCTCCACCCGCTCGGCGCCATCCTCGGTGCCTCGGGCGATGCGCCCTTCGCGGCGGGCGGCGCTGAGGTTGGGCACATCACCCAGGAGAATCGCCGGGAAACGGTCGCAGAGGGCGATGAAGTCCAGCGCCGCCAAGGGTTGCTCGCAGAGGTCGGCATAGCGGAACCAGGCCGCCGCCGCACACTGGCGCACCACTGGCACCGGACGATGGCCCAGCTCCACCGGTTCGCTGGAAGCGCCCTGCCCCGCCGCCAGCCGCTCGAAGACCTCGGCCAGGGCGCTGGGGCTATCGGGCTCGGCCACCCAGTAACGCGGGTGGGCCGCGCCGGGATGCAGGCGATGGTCCTGGCCGCCGTCCACGGCCACCACCTGCATGTGCGCCTCGATGGCCTCGATGGCCGGGAGGAAGCGCTCGCGGTTGAAGCCATCGGCATAGAGCTCGCGCGGCGGCTGGTTGGAGGTGGCGACCATGGCCACGCCCTCGTCGAACATCGCCCGCAACAGGCGGCCCAGCAGCATGGCGTCGCCGATATCGTTGACGAACAACTCGTCGAAGCAGAGCACCCGCACGTCCCGCGCCAGCTCGCGGGCCAGTGCCTGGAGCGGGTCCGGGGTGCCGGTGAGCTGGAACAGGCGCTGGTGCACCCAGAGCATGAAGTGATGGAAATGCTGGCGCCGCGCGGGCACCCGCAGGCTCTGGTGGAAGCGGTCCATCAGCCAGGTCTTGCCGCGTCCCACGGGGCCCCAGAGGTACACACCGGTCACCTCGCCCGCGCGATGCAACGCCTCATGACAGGCCTCGAGGCAATCCACCGCGAGGCGCTGCGCCGGGTCAGGCTGGAAGCCGCCCTGCTCCAGGGCGTGCAGGTAGGCGGCGAGGGGGGAATCGAAGTTCATGGGGCCGCATTGTGGCCGGTGGCCACAAGCCGCCACAACCGTAGGTTGGGTAGAGCGCAGCGAAACCCAACACGCACGGTCAAGGCCTGGCACCGTTGGGCTTCGCGTAGCTCAGCCACAACCTACGACTTCGCTCCTACAGCTCCAGCGCCAGCAGGTCAGCCAGGGTCTGGCGGCGGCGGATCAGGCGCACATCGTCGCCGTCAACCAGCACTTCCGGCAGCAGCGGGCGGCTGTTGTAGTTGGACGACATGGACGCGCCGTAGGCGCCGGTGTCGTGGATCAGCAGCAGGTCGCCGACCTTGGCTGCCGGCAGGTCACGGGGGGCCACCAGGCCGCCGTCGTGCTGGGTGAAGACGTCACCGGATTCGCACAGCGGGCCGGCCACCACGGTCGGGCGGCTCGGCGCGGTCACCGGATAGCCGGTGTCGTCCAGCAGCGTCATGGCGTGGAAGCTGCCGTACATGGACGGGCGCATCAGGTCGTTGAAGCCGGCGTCCACCAGCACGAAGTGGTTGTTGCCCACGTCCTTCGCCGCGCGCACTTCGCTGAGCAGGCAGCCGGACTCGGCCACCAGGAAGCGGCCCGGTTCCAGTTCCAGACGCACCGGATGGCCGACGATGCCTTCGACTTCGCGGCGGGCCTGGTTCCACAGTTCGGCATAGCGCGGGATATCCACCACCGGGTCGCCGTCGCGGTAGGGAATGGACAGGCCGCCGCCGGCGGAGATCGCCTCCAGGTCGCTGCCCAGTTCGCGCACGGCATCGACCATGGCGCCGCAGACCTCTTCCAGGTGGCTGTAGTCCACGCCGGAGCCGATGTGCATGTGCAGGCCCACCAGCACCAGGCCGTAATCGCGGATCACCGCCATGGCGGCGCCCAGCTGGCTGTGCCAGATGCCGTGCTTGCTGTTCTCGCCGCCGGTGTTGGTTTTCTGGCTGTGGCCGTGGCCGAAGCCGGGGTTGATGCGCAGCCACACGCGGTGGCCGGGGCTGGCCTGGCCGAGCTGGGTGAGCATGTCGATGGAGCCGACGTTGACCTCGATGCCCAGCTCCACGGCGCGGGCCAGGGTGCCACGGTCGAGCAGGTCGCAAGTCAGCACCACGCCCGCCGGTTCGCCCTTGGGCGAGTAGCCGGCCAGCAGCGCGCGCTCGATTTCACCGAGGGACACCGCATCCACCTGCACACCCTCTTCGCGCATCAGGCGCAGGATCGAGAGGTTGGAGCAGGCCTTCTGGGCGAAGCGCACCACGTCGAAGCTGCCCTTGAGCTGGGCGATGCGCTCGCGGATCACGGCGGCGTCGTAGCACCACAGCGGGGTGCCGTGTTCACGGGCAAGGTTGGCGAGGGTGGCGGCGGGGATGTTCGGGCGCATGGCGGCCTCCGGAAACGGGAATGGCGCCATGATGGCGAGGCCTATCGATTCAATAAAATACCAATTTATGCAGACTCGATTCATTATTGATATGGACCAATCACCTAGCCCGAGCTCGCCATGGACCTCTCCATCCGCCATATCGAAGTCTTCCGCGCCGTGATGACCGCCGGCAGCGTCACCGGCGCCGCGCGCCTGCTGTTCACCTCGCAGCCCACGGTGAGCCGCGAGCTGGCGCGCTTCGAGCACCTGCTGGGCTTCCGCCTGTTCGACCGCGAGGGTGGTCGCCTGGCCCCCACCGCCCAGGGGCTGGCGCTGTACGACGAGGTGCAGCGTTCCTATGCGGGGCTGGAACGCATCGTCGGCGCGGCCCAGGCCATCCGCCGCTTCGACCAGGGCCAGTTGGCCATCACCGGCCTGCCGGTGTTCGCCCAGACCTTGCTGCCGGCCTTCGCCCAGGCGCTGCAGGCACTTCACCCCGGCGTCAGCCTGAGCATCGCCGCGCAGGAGTCCCCGCTGCTGGAGGAATCCCTGAGCGGCCAGCGCCACGACCTCGGCCTGTCGGAAACCGAGCTGGTGCCGCGCGGCACCCAGGGCAGCACCCTGCTGGCCGCCGACATGGTCTGCATCCTCCCCGCCAACCACCCCCTGCTGCACAAGCCGGTGCTGGCGCTGGCGGACTTCCATGACCAGCCCTTCATCAGCCTCTCGGGCCTGGACATCTATCGCCAGAGCCTGGATGCGCACTTCGCCAGCGCCGCGGTGAGCCGCCGCCTGGTGGTGGAAACCAGTACCGCCGCCTCGGTCTGCGCCATGGTGCGCCAGGGCCTGGGCCTGGCCATCGTCAACCCGCTGAGCGCCCTCGACGAGGCCGGACGGGGCCTGGAGATGCGCCGCCTCGCCGTCTCGGTGCCCTTTCGGGTACAACTGATCCGCCCCGAATTCCGCCCGGCCTCCAGCCTGGTGGACACGGCGGTGGAGCTGTTCCGCGAACAGGCCGAAGCGATCCGGCAACGACTGGCGCAACGCCTCACCGGCACTCCCTGAGCCCTCCCCGCGCCAGGCACGGGCGAGCACAATAGGCGCCCATCGCACGCTGTGCACAAGGCAGGAACCGAATGAAGATCCCCGGCGGCATGTTGCTCTCCGGCATCGCGCTGGACCGCTCCAGCGCGATACCGCTGTATCGTCAGCTCTACCTGCAGGTACGCAAGCAGATCCTCGAAGGGCGCCTGCCCGGCGGTACCCGCCTGCCCTCCACGCGGACCCTGTGCAAGGAACTGGCGCTGTCGCGCATCACCCTGCTGAACGCCTTCGACCAGCTCACCGCCGAAGGCTTCCTGGCGCCACGCACCGGCGCCGGCACCTACGTCAGCGATGAGTGGGAAGGCCGCGACGCCGCCGCCGACGCCCCGCGCAAGCCACCGCGCCTGTCGAGCCTGAGCCAGGCGGTGCACTCCCTGCGCAGCGAACACTTCGGCGGGGTGTCCTACGACGCCTGGGCGGCGGACTGCCCCACCTCCTTCCTGCCCAGCCACCCGGCCTACGACGCCTTCCCCATGCCGGTGTGGAAGCGCCTGGTCGACCGCCACCTGCGCAAGCCGAACAAGGCGCAACTGGGCTACGGCGAACTGAAGGGACTGCAGCGCCTGCGCGAATCCATAGTCGAATACGTCTTCGATGCGCGCGGCATCGACTGCAGCCCGGACCAGGTGGTGATCACCTCCGGCGCGCAGCAGGCCTTCAACCTGCTGGGCATGCTGCTGCTCAACCCCGGCGACAGCGTGTGGATGGAGGACCCCGGCCACATCGCCGCGCGCATCGCCTTCCAGGCCCTCGGTTGCCAGCTGGTGCCCCTGCGCATCGACGACCAGGGGCTGGACGTGCAGCAAGGCCTGCGCGAATGCCCGGAGGCGCGCCTGGCCTTCACCACGCCCTCACGCCAGCACCCGCTGGGCACCACCATGAGCTACGCACGCCGCCAGGAACTGATCGACTGGGCCGGCCGTGGCCAGGGCTGGATAGTCGAGGACGACTGCGACAGCGAGTTCCGCTATGTCGGCCGCCCGCTGCCGGCGCTCCACGCCATGGACCCGTGGCAGAAGGTCATCTACGTGGGCACCTTCAGCAAGGTGCTCTACCCCTCGTTGCGCCTGGGCTACGTGATCCTCCCCGAGGCGCTGGTCGAACCCTTCTGCGCGATCCGCGCGGTGATGGACCGCAGCCCCTCCACCCTGCACCAGGCCACCACCGCCGACTTCATGCAGGACGGCCACTTCCTCGGCCACATCCGCCGCATGCGCACGCTCTACCAGGCGCGCCAGGCCAGCCTGGTGGAATCGCTGCAGCGCCATCTGGGTGGGTTCCTCAGGGTGGCTCCGGTGGAAGCCGGCCTGCACCTGATGGGCTGGCTGGACCAGGCCGTGGACGACGACGCCCTGGCGCGCGGGCTCGCCGAGCACCAGGTCTACACCTACGCCCTGCGCGACTACTGCATCCGCCGCTACCTGCCGCCCGGCCTCTTGCTGGGTTTCGCCGCCACCCCGGAGGAGCAGGCGGAGCAGCGCGTACAGGAATTCGCCAGCGCCCTGCGCTCACTCGGCTACCTACGCTGAGAACCTATTTACGCTCTGCTGCGCGTCGGCCCTGCGGCGTTAAAAACAGGCTCGGCAAGCCGCTCGCGGCTAACGCGCTTCAGCGCGGCCCGAAGGGCGAGTGAAACGAGTAATGCTCATTTACAGCTCGTAAACTCCGCTTCCTCGCCTGTTTTTGCCTTGCATGGCTCTAGCTCGCGAGAGCGTAAACAGGTTCTGCGCACCACCAAAGTGGTCATAACAACAAAAGGAAAATGGCTATAGAGATAGAACCATTCCGGAGCGATAAAGAGTCCGCCGGCCACCCCGGCGCCGCTATCAGGAATGACAATAATGAATGCTATCCAAGCCCGATTCGCCGCCTTGCTGAGCCACAACGCCGGGGCCGACTCCACGCCCCCGCCGCTCACCCCCGAACTCGCCCGCCGCCTGCTGCAGCGCCTCGACAGCCTGCGCCTGTTCGCCCACGGCTATCCCCTGCTGACCAACCTCACCCAGGGCCGCGTCAGCCCCGAGGACATGCTCGACTTCGCCTATCGCCACGAACTCGACGGCCTGTCCCTGCACCTGCTGGATGGCGAGCACGACAGCCTCTCGCGGATGTCCCCCGAGCGCCTCGCCGCCTTCGGCGCCAAGGCCCGCGACCTGGGGCTGGACGTCCACGTGGAGATCAGCAGCACCCTGCCAGCCGACGTCGACCAGGCGGTGGCCGTGGCCCGCGCCATCGGCAGCCGCAACATCCGCGTCTATTCGCGCTACGAGGGCCACCTGTCGCGGGTGATGGGCCTGATCGAGGACGACCTGCGGCGCCTGGCACAGCTGGCCGACGAACACGACCTGAACTTCGATTTCGAGCAGCACGAGGAGCTCAAGAGCGACGAGATCGCCACCCTGCTGCGCCGTGTCGGACACCCGCGCCTGAACGCCCTGTTCGACTTCGGCAACATGATCAACGCCTGCGAACAGCCGTTGCCGGCCCTGGCCAATCTCGCGCCGTTCATCCGCCAGGTTCACCTCAAGGGCGTGCGGGTGGTGCCCGAGCAGAATGGCTTCGGCCACTACGGCGTACTCCAGGGCAGCCTTGATGACCAGTTGCCCGGCGCGCGCATGCTGCTCGAACTGCTGTTGCTGGGCGAAACCACGCCCCAGGTGGTGGCCTTCATCCTGGAGCAGGAAAACCACTACATCGCCCCGGCCTTCCGCCAGGTGGGCGAAGACGAAGATCCCTTCATTCCCTACCGCGAGATGAGCGAAACGCCGCTGCCGCCGGGCTACAGCCTGGAGCGGATGCTGGCCGACGAGCACCGCTGGGCCAACAACCAGGTGCGCCATATGCGCGGCCTGCTGGCCGAGCTGCGCCTGCTGGCCGAACTGGCCCTGGCCGACAGCGAACGCACCTGAGCGGCCGTCCCGACGGCTCCCCCTACCCCGGAAACTGTGGAGAACAACAATGACAGCACAGGCTAAAGCCAAGTGGCTCCGTTTCCTGGTCCTCGTCCTCGGCGGCGGGACCATCTACAAACTGTCCAACCTCAAGGACGCCTTCTACATCCCGATGCAGGAGCAGATGGGGCTGAGCCATACCGAAATCGGCACCCTGCTCAGCGTCAACGCCATCGTGGCCACCGCCCTGTTCGTGGTGGGCGGCCTGCTCGCCGACCGCTTCGAAACCCGCAAGCTGATCCCCCTCGGGCTGATCGGCACCGGCGCCCTGGGCCTGTACCTGGCCAGCTTCCCCGGCTTCAACCAGTTGCTCATCGTCTTCGCCCTGCTGGCGGTGTGCGCCGACTGCCTGTTCTGGCCGTCGCTGCTCAAGGCCGTGCGCAACCTCGGTGAAGACGGCGAACAGGGGCGCATGTTCGGCTTCCTCGAAGGTGGCCGTGGCGTGGTGGATACCCTGGTGGCGTTCGCCGCCCTCGGCGTGTTCGTCGTCCTGGGCTCCGGCGCCGCCGGGCTGAAGGGCGCGATCCTGTTCTACTCCGTGATCGACATCGGTGTCGGCCTGCTCACCCTGCTCCTCCTGCGCGGCGCCCGCCAGGACAACGCCGCCCGTGACCCCGTGGGCTTCTCGGGCCTGCTGGAGGCGGTGCGCGTGCCGGGCATCTGGCTGGTGAGCCTGAACGTGTTCATGGTCTACATCGTCTATTGCGGCCTGACCTACTTCATCCCCTACCTGAAGGAGATGTACCACCTGCCGGTCGCCCTGGTCGGCGCCTACGGCATCATCAACCAGTACTTCCTCAAGGTGCTGGGCGGGCCGGCCGGCGGCTTCATGGCCGACAAGGGCCTGAAGAGCCCCAGCCGCTACCTGAAGTGGGCCTTCCTCGCGCTGTTGCCGCTGATGGCGGTGATCCTCAGCATTCCCCGCGGCGAGAGCTACATCTATGCCGGCATGGCCGCAACCCTGAGCTTCGCCCTGGTGGTGTTCACCATGCGCGGCGTGTTCTGGGCCCCCATGAGCGAAGTGGGCATCCCGGCACGCATCACCGGCTCCGCCTTCGGTATCGGCTGCCTGATCGGCTACGCCCCCGGCATGTTCGCCTACATCGTCTACGGCGCGCTGCTCGACCACTTCCCGGGCGAACAGGGCTACACCTACGTGTTCAGCCTGATGAGCGTGCTGGCGGTGATCGGCTTCCTCGTCTCCAGCCTGCTCCACCGAGCTGTGCACAAGCGCGTCACCCGCACCACGAACGAAGCCCTGGCCTGACGGCCGCCGGAAACGAAAAAGCCAGCCTCGCGGCTGGCTTTTTTCATGGTGGCGAAGAACCTCAGTTCTTCACCTCGGTCTGCACCGTGGCCTGGCGCAGCTGGCTGTCCTTGTACTGGCGGTAGTTCTTCGCCGCCGCCGGTACCGGACCACTCTTGCCGGTTTCCAGCCAGCGGCGCATGCGGGTGGCGTCGGCCACGTGGGTGTACTTGCCGAAGGCATCCAGCAGCACCATGGCCACCGGGCGGCCGTTCATGCGGGTGAGCATCACCAGGCAGTGGCCGGCCTCGTCGGTAAAGCCGGTCTTGGTCAGCTGGATACTCCAGTCGGCCTTGCGCACCAGGTTGTTGGTGTTGCGGAAGCCCAGGCTGTAGCGCGGCTTGACGAAGGTGATGGTCTTTTCCGGGGTGGTGCTGAGCTGGCTCAGCATGGGGTACTTGCGCGCTTCCTTGAGCAGCAGCACCAGGTCGTGGGCGCTGGACACGTTGTGCAGCGACAGGCCGGTGGGTTCGACGTAGCGGGTGCTGCTCATGCCGAGGGCACGGGCCTTGGCGTTCATCGCCTTGATGAAGGCCGGGTAGCCGCCCGGATAGTTGTGGGCCAGGGCAGTGGCGGCGCGGTTCTCGGAGGACATCAGGGTCATCAGCAGCATGTCGTGGCGATTCACCTGGCTACCGACGCGCACCCGCGAATACACCCCCTTCATGTCGGGGTTGTCGCGGATGGTCACGCTGATGATCTCGTCCATCGACTGCTTGGCGTCCAGCACCACCATGGCGGTCATCAGTTTGGTCACCGAGGCGATGGGGGCAACCAGGTTGGAATTGCGCGAATAGAGAATCTTGTCGGAGTTGAGGTCCAGCAGCAGCACGCTGCCGGAAGCCAGATGCAGCTGCGCCGGATCACGAACCGGCGGCGGCGCCTCCTGGGCCTGGACTGGGGAGCCTGCAAGAACCAACAGGCAGGAACCAACGACGAACAGCTTGGCGATCGAACTGCGAATATTCACGATGCGTCCAGTGATGGGAATAGGAAGAGAAAAGCCACGAAATACTTGGAAGATATCAGCCAAGTATAGAAACGAAGGTGCGGGGTTATTCAGCACCTTCCGTCGACGGGGCGCGATTTTGCGCCTTTGGTCGAATGACTTCCAGAGGCAAATGAGTGGGGAATCGCGCCGGTAAACACGGGGGCGCCAACGTAGGATGGGTTGAGCTTGCGATACCCATCAATCGCGGTCCGCATGGGTTTCGTACCTCAACCCATCCTACAAAGTGGTGCCCGCACCGGCCTGAAACGAAGCAACGAAGATGACGCCGCGCAACGCGCCCCTTCAGGAGGCCGAGTGGAATCGCTGTGGAAGGGGTTGAGCGGCATGGATGCCGCGAGAGGCGCGCGGGGCCATGGATGGCCCCTCGCGCCGTGCCCCTGGAACAGCGATGGAATGAGGGGAGTTTGGCGAAGGCAAACGGGGACGCCGAGTTCCGGATGCAGGGGCAAGCGTTTTGCTTCCTTTGGGTGGTGCGGCATTCCGACGACTGCCAAAGGGAGTCGCCCGGGAGGGCGAAACAGAAACCCGAAGTCCACTCGGCAATGAACTGAGCTCCAGCCTCACCGCCGGCGTCCATCCGGGCTTCGCCGATGGGTATCGCTTCGCTCAACCCATCCTACGGCCCTTGAGCCAGAAGAGCTGATGGGTATCGCTCCGCTCGACCCATCCTACGGTCCCCACTCCTCAGCGCAACACAGCGCCTCGTTCTTCCAGCATCTTCCGCAACACCGAGCGATGGCAGCGCGCCTCGTCCTCGCAGTAGCAGCCCACCGCAAAATGGCTGGTGGCGGACAGCAGCGCCAGCATGTCCAGCACCCGACCTCCCTCCCCACCCTCGATCTCCGCACGGTAGCGCTTGGCGAAGCGCGCCCAGTCGGACTCGCTTTCGGCCGTCTTGCCCCCGGCCATCAGCTCGGCGCTGGGCGCCAGCAGCGGCAGCCAGGTGTCGTAGTAGTCGCGACTGGCGAACTCGGCCTTGGGCACACCCCGTGGCGGGCGCCGCACGGTACCGATGCGCGGGCCTTCGTCGGCCGCGCGTGGCGTACCCAGTCGAACGATGCTGATGCTCATCCTTCCTCCTCCTCAGCGTGCGCTGCCCGGCAGCTCGCGGAAATCCTCGCCTTTTTCCAGCGCCTGGAGCGCTTGCAGCAGGGCCGGCGGTGGCGCCACCAGCTTGCGCTGTTCCAGGTCGAACCAGCCGACGGTGGAGGTGACCCGCGCAGCCAGCCTGTCGCCCCGGCGGAACTCATTGCGCAGCAGCATGCGGCTGCCGTCCTCGGACATGCCGGCCAGGCAGAAGCCAATGTCGATCTCCTCGAGCAGATTGATCTCGCGCAGGTACTCGATCTCGTCCTTCATCACCACCGGCCCCAGGCGCAGGCGGCGGAACTCCGACATGGGGAAGCCGTTCTCGGAGAAATACAGCATGCGCACGTCGGCGGACTTGTCGAGGTAGGCGGTGTTGCGCATATGGGAGTTGAAGTCCATGTCGCCCCATCCGGCGATAAGGGTCTTCTGGTACATGAGGCGTCTCCGGGGCAAGGGGGGGTGAGGCTCACTGTATGGCCGCCGTGGCCTTTGCAATACTGGCGCGATTGACAACTTTGGTAGCGATCTCGCCATGAAGCTCACCGTCCTAGCCCTCGAAGGGGTGTTCGATACCGGCCTGGCCGCCGTGCTCGACGCCCTGGCCACCGCCAACGAGCTGGCCGCCTTGCACGGCCTGCCCTGCCCTCGGTTCGAGGTGACCCTGGCCGGTGTCCGCCTTGAGGTGCGCAGCGCCCAGGGTTTCGGCGTGCCGGTGCGCCCGCTGGCGGACTGCCCGACGCCGGACTGGGTGATAGTGCCCGCCATGGGCTACAAGATGCCCGAGCCGTTGCAGCAGGCCCTGGCCCGCCCGGACGTGGCCGACGCCGTCATCGCCCTGCGCGGCTGGGCGGAGGACGGCGCACGCATCGCCGCCGCCTGCATCGGCACCTTCGTGTTGGCCGAGAGCGGCCTGCTCGATGGCCACGAAGCCACCACCACCTGGTGGCTGACGCCGCTGTTCCGGCAGCGTTATCCACAGGTGCGGCTGGATGCCGGGCGCATGATTGTCAGCGCTGGGCAGCTGGTGACCGCCGGCGCTGCCTTGAGTCACCTGGACCTGACCCTCTGGCTGATCCGCCAGACCAGTCCGGAACTGGCCGCGCTGGTGGCGCGCTACCTGATAGTCGACGCGCGCCCCTCGCAATCGGCCTACGCCCTGTCCGATCACCTGGCCCATGCCGACCCGCTGGTGCAGCGCTTCGACCGCTGGGTTCGCGAACGCCTGGCCGAGGGCTTCAACCTGGACGCGGCGGCGGCCGAGCTGGCCACCAGCAAGCGCACCCTGGCCCGGCGTATCCATGAAGTACTGGGCAAGACACCGCTGGCCTACGTCCAGGACCTGCGCATCGAGCGTGCCGTGCACCTGTTGAAAACCGGCGACCGCAGCGTCGAGCAGATCGCCACCGAGGTGGGCTACGCCGACGGCGTGACCCTGCGCACCCTGTTGCGCAAGCGCCTGGGCAAGGGCATTCGCGAGCTGCGCGCGGGCTGAGCCGTCCAGCGCCATTGCCGAGGGTTCTCCCCGGATTTCATCCGGGCTGCCTCAGATCACCCGCGCCGGGTGTTGCTGCCGAGGTGCGCCGAGCATCTCGCGGTAGCTTGGCGGCTGGCGGCCTTCGGCTTCGCTGATGCCGTAGCCCTCGGCCAGCTCGGCGGTCACCAACGTCTGCCCGGATAGCGTGGACAACTGCGGATCGTCCAACAGGGCGTGGATCACCCGGCCGTTGAATTCCGGGGTTTCCGCCATGGCCAGGAAGGCCTCGTACTGGTCGGCCCGTTCCGCTCCGGCAATGGCCGTGCGCTCGGTACGCTGCGGCCCCAGCCACAACGACACCGCGCTGACGCCCGTGCCTTCGAGATCCACCGCCATGTCCGCCGCGAACTTATCCACACCCGCTTTCTGCGCGCCGTAGGCCGGGCCGTGCATGTAACAGCCGGCCCCGTAGGACGAGACGAAGGCGATCAGGCCCTGGCCATTGCGCACCAGCAGCGGCGCCGCATGGTAGCTGGCGACATAGGCCGAGCGCAGGCCGACATCGAGGATGTCCACCAGCTCCAGGGGTTTCTCCCAGAAAGGCCCCGGATCGATCAGGTTCTCGTGGAGGAAGGCGGCGTTGTTCACCAGCAGGTCGAGACGCCCTTGCTCACGCTCGATGCGGGCGAAGAGTTCGCGCACCTGCTCATCATCTCGATGGTCACAGGGCACGGCGATGCCCTTTCCGCCAGCGCAGGTCACCGCTTCGGCGGTTTCCGCGAGACTGCCCGGCAGCAATTGCCCACGCAGTCGGCTGGCACTCTCGGTGCTGGAACGGCCGCTGAGGTAGACGGTCATGCCGGCGGCGCCCAGGGCGATGGCGATGCCCTTGCCGACGCCGCGACTGGCGCCGGTGACCAGGGCGATACGGGGATTACGGGTTGTCATGGGATGCTCCTTGAGAGGGGTTGCGCACGTCGTCCGGCAGAGTCATGCGCACCATCGGCGCCGGACTTCTCAGCGTGGATATGCCCAGCGGCGAGGAAGCCGAACACCATGGCCGGGCCGATGGTGGAACCCGCCCCCGGATAGGTGCGGCCCATCATCGAGGCGGCGCTGTTGCCGATGGCGTAGAGGCCGGCGATGGGGCTGCCGTCTTCCCGCAATACGCGGGCATGCACATCGGTGAGCAGGCCACCCTTGGTGCCGATGTCCCCGGCGTCCACCTTCACCGCGTAGAAGGGTGCCTTGAGCAACGGCGCCAGACAGGGGTTGGGCGTCACGGTAGGGTCGCCGTAGTAGCGGTCGAAGAGCGACTCGCCCTTGTGGAAATCCTCGTCCCGGCCAGCTTCGGCCATGAGGTTGAAGCGCTCGACGGTGCGCAGCAGCCCGGCCGGGTCGACGCCTATCCGACCGGCCAGCTCCAGCAGGCTGTCGGCCTTGTGGAAGTAGCCATGCAGACGCGCGGGCAAGCGGCTGTCGGGCATGGCATAGCCGGGCAGCAGTGCGCCGCAGGGGTACTTGCGGCGGAACTCGGCGTCGAACACCAGCCAGCAGGGCACGCTGCTGGCGCCCTCGCGGTTGTTGTCGTACATGGCGTAGACGATATCGGTGTAGGGCGCCGCCTCGTTGACGAAGCGCTCGCCAATCGAGTTCACCATGATGCAGCCGGGCAGCGTGCGTTCGACGAACAGCGCGCGTTGCTTCTCCTCGCCTTGCACATGGGTGGTCGGCGCCCACCAGCTGTGGTCCATCAACGCGGTGGCGGCGCCGAGGGCCTGGCCGGCGCGGATGGCGTCGCCGGTGTTGAAGGGCGGTGTGGCGCTCCAGTCGCTGCGCGACGGCTGTGGATGGTACTGGCTGCGCATGGCCTGGTTACGCTCGAAACCACCAGCGCCCAGCACCACGCCTCGGCGGGCGCGGACCCGCAACGTGCGCCCTTCGCGCAGCAGTTCGGCACCCACCACCCGGCCGTCTTCCTCGATCAGGCGCTGCAGCTGGCAGTTCAGCCAGAGCGGCACATCCCGTTCCATCAGCGAGCGGCGCAGCGCCCCCACCAGGGCATTGCCCAGGGTGAGGAAACGGTCGCGCCGGCTGCGCAGGCGACCGGGCAGGTCGCGCCAGTAGCGCCAGAGAATCTTCAGGGTCAGCCCCAGCCAACCGGGGCCACGGCAGAGGAGCACCTGGGCCTCGGCCATGGTCATGGTCATCCGCCCCATCATCAGGGTGCCGGGCGACGGCTCGCGCATCCGCGCGAATTCATCGCCCAGCAGGCGCGCGTCGAACGGCAGCGGGTCCATGGAACGGAAGCCCGGCTTGCCGCCAGGCACTTCCGGGTAGTAGTCCGCGTAACGCGGCTGCGCCTCGAAGCGCACCCGGGAACATTGCTCCAGGTAACGCACCACCCGATGGCCCTGCTCGACGTAGGCCTCGATGCGGCCGTCGTCGATTTCGCCCCGGGTCACCGCGCGGATGTAGGCGATGGCCTCCTCGGCCGAATCATGCCCGCCAAGGGCCTCGATGCGGTGGTTGCAGGGAACCCAGATACCGCCGCCGGACACCGCCGAGGTACCGCCGTAGCGGTCGCTCTTCTCCACCACCAGCACCTCGGAGCCCAGGTCGCGGGCACGCAGGGCGGCGGTCATGGCGCCGGCTCCGGAACCCACCACCAGTACGTCGCAGCTCTCATCCCATTGCAGGCCGTTCGCGCTCATTGGATCGCTCCTTGTTGTTCTGAATGCGCAATCCAGCCGGATTCTCGGCAGCCCCGAGCGCCACCGGCATCGTCCGTTGGGACTAGCGCCGGCGAGCGTTCCGGCCGTCCGAGCCGCTTAGTCTTTTCGGACGATGTTGACCGCTGCCGGTGACCACATAGTCAGGCCGCCTCATTCAACGAACACCTCAGGTGTGGTCCGCGTGCGGCTGCGCCACAACGCCCCGGAGAGGGAACCGATGATAAAAATAAGAAGCGGCAACACTGAACAATCACTCGAGAGAGCCATTCACCTCGCCTTCGTGGGCCTGCTGGGCGGGCTGGCCACGCAGAGCCAGGCCATGAGTTTCACGCCCACCCCCGACCTGACCATCGACTGGGATACGACCCTCAGCTACAGCCTGGCCTGGCGTGTCGAGGATCGCGACCACAAGCTGGTGGCCGATGCCAACGGCAACGATGGCAACAACGCCTTCGACAAGGGCAGCCTGATCAACAACCGCATCGGCTTCGTCAGCGAGGCCAACCTGAAGTGGCGTGAGGACTACGGCGTCTTCGTGCGCGGCGCCGGCTACTACGACAACGTCTACGACCAGGGCAACGACAACGGCACCGGCACCTCCAACTGCTTCGCCGGCGGCCACTGCTCGCGGCCCGACCGCTTCCCCCAGGACACCATCGACCAGCATCGCGAAGACCTGCGCCTGCTCGACGCCTACGCCTACGGCAACTGGACCGTCGCCGACCGCAGCCTCAACCTGCGGGTCGGCGACCAGGTGGTGAGCTGGGGCGAGAGCATGTTCTACCCGGGCATTTCCGCCGCGCAGAGCCCGGTGGACGCGACCAAGGCGACCACTCCGGGTGTGGAGGTCAAGGAGATCCTGCTGCCGGTGGGCCAGGTGTTCGCCCAGTACAACCTGACCGAAAGCCTCAACCTGCAGACCTACGTGCAATACGAGTGGGACAAGACCGAGCTGTTCGGCGTCGGCAGCTACTTCTCCACCACCGACCTGATCGACGAAGGCGGCTTCAACGACTTCAGCGGCACCGTGCGCCGCCTGGCCGATGACAAGCCCAGCGACAGCGGCCAGTACGGCGTGGCGCTGACCTACGCGTCGGACCTGCTCAACGGCACCGAGTTCGGCCTGTACTACTCGCGCTACCACGACAAGGCCCCGACCCTGGACTTCCAGAGCGACCTCGGCTTCTACCGCGTCCGCTACTTCGACAACATCGACCAGTACGGCGCGAGCTTCGCCACCGTGCTCGGCGAAACCAGCATCGCCGGCGAGGTCAGCTACCGCGATGGCCAGCCGGTGATGGTGGACAACGGCTTCTCCAGCTCGGTGCGCGCCGAGACCCTGCAATCCCAGTTGTCCGTGGTGCACGTGGTGGGCCCCACCGGCTTCACCGACAACCTGACCCTGGTGGGCGAGGTGGTCTACCTCCACGTCCTCGACAACGACGCCTCCGAGCCGGTCACCCTGTTCCCCGGCTTCACCCTGCCCGGCACCGACAGCCTGGTCTACGACCGCGACGCCTGGGGTTTCACCGCCCAGGCGACCCTCGACTACAACAACGTGTTCGACGGCTGGGACATGTCCGTACCCCTCACCCTGAGCGTCGCCGCCCATGGCGACAGCGCCATCAACGGCCTGATCGCCAACGGCGCCCACGACAACCGCATGAGCGTCGGCACCACCTGGCGCTACCTCAACAACTTCACCGTCGAGACCCTCTACAACGCCTATCTCGGCAACGCCAACAACAGCCCCTTGGCCGACCGCGACAACGTCGCCCTCAACTTCAAGTACCGCTTCTGAGCACGCTGGAGGAATTTCGCATGAACACGATCAAGCCCAACCTGATGCGTTCGGCATTGGCCATCGCCCTGCTCGGCAGCTGCCTGGTGGCCCAGGCCAAGATCAGCGACGCAGAACTCGCCCGCCTCGGCCAGGACCTCACCCCGCTGGGCGCCGAAAAGGCCGGCAACGCCGACGGCAGCATCCCCGCCTGGAGCGGCAAGTGGAGCGGCACCCCGCCCCATGTGAAGTTCGCCGGCGCCGGCACGCCCTACCCGGACCCCTATGCCGATGAAAAGCCGCTGTTCACCATTACCGCGGAAAACATGGAGCAGTACGCCGACAACCTCAGCGACGGCCAGAAGGCACTGCTCAAGCGCTACGGGAAAACCTTCCGGATCCCGGTGTATCCGAGCCACCGCGATTTCCGCGTCGATGAGGTGACCGAGGAGTTCATCCGCAAGAACGCCACCACCGCCGAACTGGCCGGTGGCGGCAACGAAGCCCACAACGCCTGGGGCGCCTCGCCCTTCCCGATCCCGCAGAACGGTGCCGAGTTGCTGTTCAACCACACCATGCAGGGCCGCGCACGCACCGAGGAGGCCAACTACATACAGGCGGTGATCTACCCGGACGGCAACCGCACCATCGACAAGGTCAACTACAAGATCTTCTCGGTCTGGTCGGACCCGGCGCGGACCCTCGGCGACTCCGCCGGCATCCTTTCCAACTTCATGATCACCAACCTGGAACCGGTGCGTAAGAAAGGCGAGATCGTCGCCGGCCAGGAGTTCATCAACGCCTTCAGCCAGCCACGCCAGGCCTGGCAGTACGCGCCCGGCCAACGCCGCGTGCGCCGCGCGCCCACCGTGGGCTACGACTCCCCCACCGGCGCCGGCGGCTTCCGCACCTACGACGAGGACCGCCTGTTCAACGGGTCCCCTGACCGCTACGACTGGAAGATCGTCGGCAAGCGCGAGCTGTACATCCCGTACAACAACTACCTGATCGACGAACCCAAGGTCACCACCGAACAGATCCTCGCCACCACCGGCCACGTGAACCCGGACCTGATGCGCTACGAGAAGCACCGCGTGTGGGTCCTGGAGGCGACGCTGAAACCCGGCTCGCGGCATATCTACGCCAAGCGCGTGATGTACATAGACGAGGACAGCTGGGCGGCGGTGATGGCGGACAACTACGACGCCCGTGGCCAGCTGTGGCGCACCAACATGCAGACCTCGATCTACGCCTACGACATCAAGCGCTTCCATGCGCGCCTGGGCATCTACCAGGACCTGATCGCCGGCTCCTACCTGGTGGACCGCCTGCTCGACGGGCAGAAACCCGCGCTGCTCAACGCCAGCCAGTGGGCGCAGGAGGAGTTCTCCCCCGGCTACCTGCGCAAGCTCGGCACCCGCTGAGTACAGCCGCCGTGCCAGCGCCCGTCGCTGGCACGCGCCTTCTTCGCGAACCGCGACGCCTCGACACCACCTGATCCATGCCCTGATCCGGAGCCCCGCATGCCCTCCCTTCGCCGCACCGCACTCGCCCTCTCGCTCTGCCTGCTGGGCGTCACGGCCCAGGCCGCCGACACGGAGCAGGACCTGATCCGCGAGGCCTTCCACTACAGCTATCCGCTCTACAAGCTTTCCGACTACCGCTGGACCGCCCTCAACGACCCGGGCGCGCGTACCGCCACCGAGGTCAACCGCTTCGCCCATTCCCGCGCCATCACCACCTCCGCCGATCGCTGGGCCAACTCGCCGATCGTCGACGCGCTCTACTCCACCGCCTGGATCGACCTGGCCAACGGGCCCGTCACCCTGCATACGCCGGACACCGGCAAGCGCTACTACGTGCTGACGCTGATCGATTTCTACAGCAACACCTTCTTCTACGCCGGCACCCGCGCCACCGGCACCGCCGCGCAAGCGCTCTGGCTGGTCGGGCCCGACTGGAGGGGCGATGCGCCAGCCGGCACCCGGCTGGTGCGCGCGCCCACCAACGACCTGTACCTGAACCTGCGGGTGCTGGTGGACGGCCAGGCCGACCTGGCGGCGGCCCACGGCGTGCAGGACGGCTTCCGCATCGTCCTGGCACAGGCGGCCGCACCGGCCCCGACTCGCCCGCAACCCCTGCGCGATGACGCCGAGCGCTACCTGCAGGTGGTCAACCAGATGCTCGCCCTCGACCCGCCGCCAGCGGACCAGGCGCCGCTGCTCGAACGCTTCGCCCGCGTGGGTATCTGCGGCAGCGCTTGCAGCTGGGAGGCGCTGCCGGAAGCCCAGAAGCAGGCCTGGCGCGGCGCCCTGCCGAAGCTGCAGGCCGGCTTCATGCAGGCCTACCTGAAGATGGGCGCGGCCAATGGCTGGATCGACTACAGCCCGCCCGGCAACCTGCTGGGCACCGACCGGCAACGGGACTTCACCCAGCGCGCCTACGCCCTGGCCATCGGCATGGGCATGCTCGGTCTGCGCCGCGAAGAGGCCAACTACTGGATCACCCTGCGCGACGAGCACGGCCAACCGCTGCGCGGTGACGGCCGCTACCGCCTGCATCTGCCGGCGGGCGGTGTTCCGTCCGAGGCCTTCTGGTCGGTCAGTCTCTATACCGCCGCGCAAGACGGACAGTTTCTCTACCCCAACCCGTTGAACCGCCACCACCTGGGCAGCCGCACCGGCCTTGTGCCCAACGCGGATGGCAGCCTCGACCTGTTCATCCAGCCGGAGCAACCGGCGGAGCGGCCGGGCAACTGGCTACCGACGCCCGCCGATGGCCAGCCCTTCCAGCTCTTCGTGCGCGCCTACATCCCCGCACGGGACGTACTCGCCGGCACGTTCAGGATGCCGCCCGTGCGGCGGGTGGATTGATGCGCCAACCAGACACGGGGGAATGGCGCGCACGCCTGGGCGCCCTTCACCTTCACGAGCATGCCGGAAGGCCGCAGCCCTCTGGCAGTTGTTGCAACGGGCGTCTCGAGCGCCCGTCACCCATCGACCCCGAGGTCGGCTTTTACCTAACAGCCTCACTTCCACAAGGACAACAACAATGACAATGCTGCTCCGTGCCGGTATCGGCCTGGCCGCCCTTGGCCTGTCCCTGCAGGCCAGTGCCCTGAACATCCTCCTGACCAACGACGACGGCTGCCGCGCCCCCGGCATCGACGCCGTCTACCAGGCCCTGCTCGCCGCCGGCCACCAGGTGACCCTGGTGGGCCCGCAGAACGACAGCAGCGGCATCGGTGCCGCCAGCGTGGTGGTGCCCGGCCAGGCGGTCGCCATCACCCAGCTGGCCCAGGACAAGTACTGCGTCGGCCCGCCCCCCGGCTACACCCCGCCGGCAGGCAAGACCTCGGCCATCGGTACTCCGGTGGACGCGGTGAACGTCGGCCTCGACCTGCTGCTCAAGGACAATCGCCCGGACCTGGTGGTTTCCGGCACCAACTTCGGCGACAACGTCGGCCCGCTGACGCAGATGTCCGGCACGGTGAACGCAGCCGTGCGCGCCATGTTCAAGGGCGTGCCGGCGGTGGCCATCTCCACCGCCATCGACCTGCAACTGATCGCCCAGAACCCGGCGGCCGGCGCTCAGAAGACCCTCAATGCCATGGACGACACCGCACGCTTCGCCGTCCGCGTGATCGACCGCGCCGCAGCCGTAGGCGCTCAGGCGCGCAAGCTGTGCGCCAAGAGCCGCGGCAAGGCCAAGCCCCATTGCGAGATCAACGTGATCGGCCTGCCGGGGGTTACCGGGCTGAACATCAACTACCCGGCGCTGGAGTCGGGCGAGGTGAAAGGCGTGGCCTTCGCCCCCATCAGCGACTGGGGCAACGTGGTCTTCGCCCCGCAGCAAGGCGCCGATGGCGTGGTGCGCATGAACCTGGTCGCACCGCCTGCACCCACCGCCCTGCAGAAACAGGGCGACGCCTACCAGCTCTCCCTGGGCAAGGCGGTGATCACCCCCATCGACGGCAACTACACCGCCTCGCCCCTGGTGCAGGCCCAAGCGAAGCTGATGCTGAACGGCCTCAAGCCGTGACGTTCGGCTGAAAGAAGAAGCCCCCGGATCGGGGGCTTTTTTGCGGGGTTTCGGGAAAACGGTGGGCTGGTATTCAGCTTTGCTCAGTTCGTTGCCGAGTGGCTCTCGGCTTTCTGTTTCGCCTTCCCAGGCGACTCCCTTTGGCAGTCGCCCCAAAGGAAGCAACGTAGGATGGGTTGAGCAGAGCGATACCCATCAGCCCTGTCCGCATGGGTATCGCTCTGCTCAACCCATCCTACAAGTTACGAGCTACGAACTGATGCCCATACCGGACTGAAACGAAGCAGCGAAGATGACGCCGCGCAGAGCGCCCCTTCAGGAGGCCGAGTGGAATCCTTGTGGAGGGGGACGAGCGGCATGGATGCCGCGAGAGCCGCGCAGGGCCATGGATGGCCCTGCGCGGCGGGCCCCCGGAGCAAGGATGGAACAAGGGGAGTTTGGCGAAGCCAAACCCGGATGCAGGGGCAAGCCCTCTTGGTTACTTCTGGGTGGTTCGGCACCCCGACGACTGCCAGAAGTGACTCGCCCGGGAGGGCGAAACAAAAAACCGCAGCCCGCTCGGCAATGAGCCGAACACACCCTCCCCTATCAGGCGGATAACCGGGCCCGCTACTTCTCCTCCGCAAGCTGTCGTCGATATTCGGTGGTAGTCATCCCGGCATACCCCCAATTATCGGTGTCGACTTCCTCGATCACGATGTGGGTCAGCTCCGGGCGCTTGTTGAGAACGCGCTCGAGGGTCTCGGTGATTTCGGCGATCACCTGGGCTTTCTGCTCCCGGGTGACACCATCGCGGGTAATGCGCACGCTGACGAAGGGCATGTCGACTCTCCTCTGTACTCCCCTCGACATGAAGGGAGCTAAGTGGAGGTCAATCTAGGGCCTTGCGCCGCGCGGAAAAATACGCCGGCGCACACATCATTCATGACGCCATGTAATGAGTTACCGACGCGACTCGGCAAGGCCTGCCGTTAGACAACCGCCGCCTGCGGGCCGAGTACACAGCGAATGCCACCTGGCAGCCCCATGCTCGCCACGCACTGGTTGCAGTGGTTGCAGGCGCTGCGCCAGTCGCGGCCTTGCACCTGCAGGCGCTGCGGCAACAGCGGGTCGTTGAGCAGGGCGCGGCCAAGGGCGAGGAAGTCGAAGCCTTCGTCCACAGCCCTGGCCATGCCCTCGGCGCTGGACACACCCCCTAGGTAGACCAGCGGCATCGTCACCGAACGGCGCATCTGCCGGGCCAGTTCGAGGAAGTAGAGCTCCTCGAAGGGCAGGTTCGGGAAGCTGGCGCCACCGAACCACTTCATGGCGGTGCGCTGCAGCGGGTTCTTCTCCAGGAGCACCATCTGCGGCAAGGGGCTGTCGCCACGGAACAGGAACATGGGCGTGCGGCTCACCAGGCCGCCGCTCATGACGATGGCGTCCAGCCCGGCCTGCTCCAGCAGTCGCGCGGCCTGGCAGGCTTCGTCGATTTCCAGGCCGCCCTTGAAGCCATCGCTGAGGTTGAGCTTGGCCAGCAGCGGGAAGTCGCGCCCCACCGTCCCACGCACCGCCGCCAGCACCTGCAATGGCAGCGCCATGCGATTCTCCAGGGAGCCGCCATAGGCATCGCGGCGCTTGTTCAGGGCCGGCGAAATGAACTGGCTGAGCAGGTAGCCGTGGCCCATGTGGATTTCGATGGCATCGAAGCCGGCGTCGCGCACCAGGCTCGCCGCCGCCGCGTACTCGGCGACGGTGCGGCGGATGTCGGCCGCGTCCATGGCGCCGCCGAAGGGGATGCCGGAGAACAGGCCGTACTGGTTGATGCAGACGCTGGGACCGCGCGGGCGCGGGATGCTGCGCGGGCGGTTGCGGCTGAAGTAGCCGCAATGGGCCAACTGCGCGGAGATGGCGCCGCCCTCCCCGTGCACGGCGGCGGTCAGGCGCCGCAATTGCGGGAAGATGCCGGCGTGCATCCACATCTGGTCAGGGAAGGTCAGGCCATCGGGGGAGACGCCGCAGTAGGCCACCGTGGTCAGGCCGACGCCGCCCCGGGCCATGGAGGCGTGATGCCGGATCAGGTCGTCGCCGGGAATCCCGCCCGGGCACATGCCTTCGAAGGTGGCGGTCTTGATCAGGCGATTGCGCAGTACCAGGCCAGCCAGGCGGGCCGGTTGCAGCAGGCTGTCCAGTTGCGGGCTCATGCGGGTTCCGCTGCGTCGAAGGGAATGAATTCGGCGACTTCCAACTCGAAGCCGGACACCGCCTTGTAGCTCACGGGAAAACTCAGCAGGCGCATCCGGCGCACGCCGACATCACGCAGGATCTGCGCGCCGATTCCCAGGGTGCGCTGGGGGAAGCTCGGCGGACGCGGCTTCTGCGCGCCCTGCTGGAGTTGTTCGATCAGCGCCGCCGGGGTCTCCTGCTGGGCCAGCAGCACGACCACGCCGGCGCCCTCCTCCGCCACCCGTGCCAGGGAGCGATCAAGATTCCATTGACCCGGATGGCTGTCCAGCAGGTCCCGCAGGGTTTCCGCCGCCTGAACCCGCACGAGGGCGGGCTGGTCGCGACGGATTTCGCCGCGCAGCAGGGCCAGGTGCAGTTGCCCCTGGTAGTCGTCCAGGTAGGTGATGACGCGGAACTCGCCGTGCCGGGTACGCAGGGGGTATTCGCCGGAACGACGGATGGTGCCTTCGTGCAGGATGCGGTAGTGGATCAGGTCGGCCACGCTGCCCAGTGCCAGGCCATGGCGCTGGGCGAAGTCCCGCAGGGCCTGGCCACGGGCCGGCTCGCCATCTTCGTCGAGAATGCCCACCAGCACGGCGGCGGGCATCAACCCGGCCAGGCGCGCGAGGTCGCAGGCCGCTTCCACATGGCCGGCCCGCTGCATCACGCCACCGGGCTGGGCGCGCAGGGGAAAGATGTGGCCGGGTTGCACCAGGTCCGCCGGGCCGCTGGCCGGGTCCACCGCGACGGCGATGGTGCGCGCGCGGTCGGCGGCGGAGATGCCGGTGGACACCCCGCTGCGAGCCTCGATGGAGAGGGTGAAGCCCATGCCGTGGCGGGCCCGCGAGTGGGGCACCATGAGTTCCAGGCCCAGGGCCTGGCATCGCGCCTCGGTCAGCGCCAGGCAGATCAACCCGCGTGCTTCGCGGGCCATGAAATTGATGGCGGCGGCATCGGCGTGGCCGGCGGCGATCAGCAACGAGCCCTCGCCATCGGCCTCGTCGTCGGTGATCACCAGCATGGCGCCACAAGCCATGGCCTCGATCAGTCGTTGCGGGGTGTCCATGAGCGCTCCTTTCAGTTCAATGCCCGACGCAGGTCGGCGGCGGCGGACTCCAGCACGGCCTGGGCCTTGCCGACGAAGGCAGCCATGCTGACGAAGCCATGGATCATGCCGTCGGCGCGCTCCAGGCGGACCGGCACCCCGGCCTCCTGCAGGCGCCGGGCGAAGGCCTCGCCCTCGTCGCGCAGGGGGTCGTACTCGGCGCTGACCAGGGTGGTGGGCGGCGAGCCGGCCAGGTCCTCTGCGCGCAAGGGCGACGCCAGGGCGTCGCCGGCCAGCGCGGGCTGCGGCAGGTACTGGCGCCAGAACCAGCGCATCTGTTCGCGGCTGAGCAGGTAGCCCTCGGCGAAGGCCTCGTGTGAGGCGCTGTCGCAGCCGGCGTCGGTGCAAGGGTAGAACAGGCACTGGTAAGCGATATGCGGGCCCTTGTTCAGTCGGGCCAGGCGCCCCACCGCGATGGCCAGGTTGCCCCCGGCGCTGTCGCCGGCCACGGCCAGGCGGCTGGCGTCGAAGCCGAGTTCCCCGGCGCGCGCCACCAGGTCGCAGGTGGCCTGGTAGCAGTCCAGGGGCGCGGCCGGGAAGGGCTGCTCCGGTGCCAGCCGGTAAGCCACCGAGACGACCACCGCCTGGCTCAGGCGGGCGAGGCTGCGGCACAGGTTGTCGTGGGTATCGAGGGTGCCGATGACGAAGCCGCCACCGTGGAAGAACACCAGCAGGGGCAGGTCGTCACGATCCTCCGGACGATAGAGGCGCGCGTCGAGCTCGCCCTCGGCGCCGGCCAGGCGCAGGTTGCGCACCTCGAACAGGCGCTCGCCGGGCAGCGGCGGCATGAGGTTGTCGCAGAAATGGCGGTACTGCTGGGGATCGAGCTGGTCGTAATCCGGCTCCGGCGCCTGGCTGAACTGCTGGAGCACGGCGGCGATCTGCGGGTCGAGGGACATCCTGGGCTCCTTAGGCGTCGGCCATCTCGAAGACCGGGTTGGTCTCCTCGAGAATGCTGTTCAGGCGCCGTTCCAGCGCCGGTTTGAAGTTCTTGTGGGGCAGCAGCCAGAAGCGCCCGGCCTCGATGCCGGCGAAGACTTCGCAGGCCAGCGCGCGCGGGTCCATGCCCTGGCGGATGCTGCTGTCGAGCAGGGCATCGAGTTGTCCGGTGGCCTCGCCGGCGGCCTGGTTGGAGGCCTGGTTGGAGGCCTGGTTGGAGGCCATGATTTCGCTGGCCACGGGGCCCGGGCAAAGCACCGCCGCGCTAACCTGTGACTGCAAGGCGGCCAGTTCGTAATGCAGGGTTTCTGACAGGGCCACCACCGCCTGCTTGCTGACGGTGTAGGGACCGAGCATGGGGCTGCAGACCAGTCCGGCGAGGGACGCGGTGTTGATCACCTGGGCCGGGCGCTGCTGGCCGAGCAGCAGCGGCATGAAGCTGCGGATGCCGTTGATCACGCCGCCCAGGTTGATGGCCAGCAGGCTTTGCCAGCGTGCCGCATCGATCTCCCAGCTGAAACCGGTCTGCATCACCCCGGCGTTGTTGAACAGCAGGTCGACGCCGCCAAAGCGCTGTACGGCCAGGTCGCGCAGGGCGTCCAGTTGCGCCGGGTCGCCGACGTCGGCGGCCAGGCCGGCGACTTCCACCCCCTGCCCTTGCAAGTTATCCACAAGGGCCGCCAGGCGCTGCCCGTCCACATCGCTCAGTACCAGGCGCAGGCCACGCGCGCCGGCCTCTTGCGCCAGGCCGTGGCCTATGCCGCCGGCCGCACCGGTAATCACCGCCACCAGGCCTCGTTCGATTCGCATGCAGATTGTCCATCCGGCTTGTTCTTGTTGTCGCCAGTAAAAGCCTGGCGCCGGGCGCGGCCATCGTCCGATCAGACGATGCCGGGAAATGCAGGCACCGCAGAATCCTCCGAGTGCAAGAGCCGCAGCGCTGCGCATGGCGGCGGCCATCGATAACCTGATGGGAGAACAAGAAAATGAGCACCCTGCACCGCATCGAAGCCCGGCAGCTGGAACCCCGCTTCGCCCGTGGCTGGCACTGCCTGGGACTGGCCGAGCAGTACCGCGATGGCAAGGCCCACCGCCTGGACGTATTCGGCACCCGCCTGGTGGCCTTCGCCGGCGAGGACGGGCAGATCCGTATCCTCGACGGCTTCTGCCCGCACATGGGCGCCGACCTCAGCCAGGGTTGCGTCGAGGGCGACGCCATCCGCTGCCCCTTCCATGAATGGCGCTGGCGCGCCGACGGGGTCTGCGACGACATCCCCTACGCCAAACGCATTCCGCCCCGGGCGAAGATCAAGTCCTGGCCGGTGTCGGAACAGAACCAGCTGCTGTTCGTCTGGAACGACCCGGAAGGCAACGCGCCGATCGAGGAGCAGGCCATCCCGCGCATCGACGCCTGCTTCAGCGACGACTGGGCGGACTGGGAAGTGGCGGAACTGAAGATCGACACCAACTGCCGCGAGCTGATCGACAACATCTCGGACATGGCGCACTTCGACGCCGTGCACGGCACCGACCTCAACCACTTCAGCAACACCTTCGAGCGGCACATGGCGGTGCAGGTGATGCGCGGCAGCAGCGCGCGGCTGTCCGGCGACAGCGAGTTGACCACGGTGGCCACCTACTATGGCCCGGCCTATCAGATCACCGAGATGACCGGTGCCATGGACGGCGTGTCCATCCACTCGATCCTGCTCAACTGCCACGTGCCCATCGACCTCCACAGCTTCACCCTGCGCTACGGCGTGCTGGTGAAGAAGGTTCCCGGCCTGACCGACGAACAGAACCGCGAGATGGCGCGCGCCTACGTGGCCCAGGCCCAGGCCGCCTTCTATGAGGACGTGGCCATCTGGCACAGCAAGACCCGCGTGGACAACCCGCTGCTGTGCGACGGCGATGGCCCGGTCTACCAGCTGCGCAAGTGGTACGAGCAGTTCTACACCGACGTCGCCGAACTCCCGGCCGCGCTGGCCGAGGCCCGCTCCTACGTCGTCCTGGATATCGTCGAAACCGCCTGATCGGCTCAGGCCGCCGGTCGTCTTACGAACAAAGGGGACGATCGGCCTTGCTGAATCCGCCGCTTAGTCGGTAAGAAGCACCCTACAAAAATAACAATGTGGTTCAGACATGGCACACGAACTCACGCTCGACGAATTCAGCGGGATGCTCGGCAACCTCTATCAGGGGCCGCTAGAAGACATTCCCTGGGCAACCTTCCTCAACCAATTGAACCAGTACCTGCAAAGCAAGTACGTCACCTTCATCCTGCGCCCGCCGAGCGAGCACTCCGAAGGCCTGATGGTCAACACCACGGGCAGCTCCTCCGAGGTGACGGCCTCCTACAACAAGCACTTCTTCGCCCTCGACCCCTTCGTCGGCCTGCCCAACCGGCAGGTGGTCACCAATAGCGAATTCCTTTCGCGCGTGGACTGGGAGGAGTCGGAGTTTTTCAAGAGCTTCCTGGAGCCGGTGGGGGTGTTCCACATCCTCGGTGCGGACATCCGCACCAGCGACGGCGCCCAGTGCCGCATCCGCGTCAGCCGTGGCCGCGAGGACGCGGAGTTCACCGCAGACGACAAGGCGCTGGTGGCGCAGTTCATCCCGCACCTGGAACGCTCCATCCAGATCCACACCCAGCTGAACCGCATCGAGACCGAGCGCAACCTCTACGCCGGCGCGGTGGATCAGCTGGCGGTGGGCACCATCATCCTCGACGAGGACGGCAAGGTGCTGCAGACCAACCGCGTGGCCGAGCGCCTGCTGCAGGACAAGGACGGCCTGAAGCTGGTCAACGAAGGCCTGCAGGTGGGCAATCCACGGGATACCCAGGAATTCCGCCGCCTGGTGAAACAGGCCCTGCAATCGCAGAAGAACAACCTGCCCTCGGTGGTGGAGGCGCTGCGGGTACAACGGCCCTCGGGCAAGGCCGACCTCGGGATCATCGTGCGCTCGGTGCCGCTGTCGGCCTGGAACGAAGGCAAGCAGTGCCCCTCGGTGGTGATCTTCATCAGCGATCCTGAGCAGGAGTCCAGCGCGCCCCAGGAGATCGTCAAGGCGCTGTTCGATCTCACCCCGGCCGAAGCCCAGCTGGCGATGCTGCTGGCCAACGGCCTGACCCTGGACGAAGCCTCCGACGCCCTCGGCATCAGCCGCAACACCGCCCGCGCGCACCTGCGCTCGACCTTCTCCAAGACCGGGGTGACGCGGCAGACCATGCTGGTGCGGCTGATCCTGCGCAGCGTGGCGACCCTGGGTTGAGGACCCAAGGTTGAGATAGTCCGTTTGGACGAGGCGGGTTGTCGCCGCGGCTCCTAGTCTGCGCTAGCGGGCCGCGACTACGCCCCAGACAAGATCAGCGTCCACCCTCACCGAGGTTGCGCCATGACAATAAGCACCAGACTCTGCCTGTTCCTCCTTGCCTGCGCCTTCGTCGCCGCCTATCTGAGCCTGCTCGCACGGCCGCTGCCGGCGCCGCTGGCCGGCCTGAACCACTGCCAGCAGGCACCGCAGTCCTGCTACGCCCCGCCCATGCGGTTCTGACCCGCGACCTATTGCCGCGCCCGTGCGCAGGTGTTTCGGCGTCGGGCCAGAATCCGCGCGCCCTGCGCCTTCGCGCCGCTTCCAGACGCATCTGATATGGTTTTTTCCGTCTGACCTGAATCTGTTTTGCCCATCAGTGCCTTCCTATAGTCCGCCTCGCCGTAACAGCCTGATGGGCACTGATCATGAGCGAACGAATTCCGGTGCAGGTCATAGAGGTCACCCCCAGCCTGCCCCCCATTGCGAACAAACCCCTTTCCGCCTCCGTCGGACCTGTCCACACCCGCCGCTTCAGCGGCTTCTACCGTGACCTGCGCCGCGTCGGCGCGGGCCTGCTGTGCCTGTTGTTCTTCGGCACCCTGTGGCTCGACTGGGACGGTCGCCAGGCGGTGCTCTGGAGCCTGGACGACAGCAAGTTCTACATCTTCGGCGCCACCTTCTGGCCCCAGGACTTCATCCTGCTGTCGGGGCTCCTGATCATCTGCGCCTTCGGCCTGTTTTTCATCACGGTGTTCGCCGGCCGCGTCTGGTGCGGCTACACCTGCCCGCAGAGCGTCTGGACCTGGATCTTCATGTGGTGCGAGCAGGTCACCGAAGGCGACCGCAACCAGCGCATCAAGCTGGCCGCCGCGCCCTGGAGCGCCGCCAAGCTGTTACGCCGCACAGCCAAGCACGGGCTCTGGCTGGCCATCAGCCTGGCCACCGCCATCACCTTCGTCGGCTACTTCACCCCGGTGCGCGAGCTGGTGGCCGACCTGGCTACCTGGGAAGTGGGCGGCACCGCGCTGTTCTGGGTGATCTTCTTCGCCGCCGCCACCTACATAAATGCAGGGTGGATGCGCGAGCAGGTGTGCATCCACATGTGCCCCTATGCGCGCTTCCAGAGCGTGATGTTCGACAAGGACACCCTGATCGTTTCCTACGATGCCGCCCGCGGCGAATCCCGTGGCCCGCGCAAGAAGGACAGCGACCCGAAGGCCCAGGGCCTGGGCGACTGCATCGACTGCCAGATGTGCGTGCAGGTGTGCCCCACCGGCATCGACATCCGCGATGGCCTGCAGATCGCCTGCATCGGCTGCGCCGCCTGCATCGACGCCTGCGACTCGATCATGGAGCGCATGGGCTACGCCCCTGGCCTCGTGGGCTACTCCTCGGAGCGCGCCCTGGAGGGTGGCCGGACCCGGCTGCTGCGGCCACGCCTGATCGGTTACGCCAGCGCCCTGCTGCTGATGATCGTCGCCCTGGTCTGGATGGGCGCCACCCGTTCGCAGCTGTCGGTGGACGTGATCAAGGACCGTGGCATGTTCCGCGAAAACGCCGCCGGCGAGATCGAGAACATCTACAACCTCAAGCTGATCAACAAGACCCAGCGCGACCAGCGCTTCGTCATCGAACTGGCCGACGCGCCCGGCTTCCGCCTGCAGGGTGAGCATGAGGTGGGCATCAAGGCCGGCGAGATCATCTCGTTGCCGGTCTCGGTTGCGCGGACCGACGACAGCGGCCCGGCCGGGTCCCGTCCGCTGCGTTTCGTGGTGCGCAGCCTCGACGATCCGGACAGCCAGGCCAGCGCCGGCAGCACTTTCGTCAGCCCGAGGCGCTGACCCGTGGCCAGGGACCATGGCGGCAAGGGCATCGAGCGCTTAGAGTTGGGCACCGGCTTGCCGCTGCCCAACCAGGAAAAGATGAAGCGCTACGAGAAATTCGCCGACGACATCGCCGAGCTGATCCGCTCCGGGGTACTGGCCCCGGGGCAGAAGGTGCCCTCGGTGCGCCACGCCAGCCGAACCTATGGCGTCAGCGCCTCCACCGTGTTCCAGGCTTACTACCTGCTGGAGAGCCGCGGGTTGATCATGGCCCGCGCGCGCTCCGGCTACTTCGTCTGCGAACACGCGCGCCGGCCGCTGCCCGAACCCCAGGCGGGCCCCCGCGAGGCGGCCACCACCGAGGTGGACGTCAGCGAACTGGTGTTCTCCGTGCTCAGCTCCATCAAGGACCCGGACACCGTGCCCTTCGGCTCGGCCTTCCCCAGCCCGGAGCTCTTCCCCCTGCAACGTCTGGCGCGCTCCATGGCCCATGCGGTACGGGAGATGGACCCGCGCTCGACGGTGTCCGACATGACACCGGGCAACCATGCCCTGCGCCGGCAGATCGCCCTGCGCTACATGGTTGGCGGCCTGCCGCTGCCCATCGAGGAGCTGGTGATCTGCAACGGCGCCCTGGAAGCCCTGAACCTCTGCCTGCAGGTGGTGACCAGCCCCGGTGACCTGGTGGCCATCGAGGCACCGGCCTTCTACGCCAGCCTGCAGGTGCTGGAGCGGCTCAAGCTCAAGGCGGTGGAAATCCCCGTGCATCCCCGCGACGGCATCGACCTGCAGGTGCTGGAAGACAGCCTGGCGCGCCTGCCGATCAAGGCCTGCTGGTTCATGAGCAACTTCCAGAACCCGCTGGGGGCGAGCCTCAGCGAAGACAAGAAACGCCAGTTGGCGGCACTCCTGGCCAAACACCAGGTGCCGATGATCGAAGACGACGTCTACGCCGAACTGTACTTCGGCCAGCACGCGCCCAAACCGGTGAAGGCCTTCGACAGCGAAGGCCTGGTGATGCATTGCAGTTCCTTCTCCAAGAGCCTGGCACCCGGCTACCGGGTGGGCTGGGTAGCCGGAGGGCGTTTTGCCGGGCAGATCGAACGGCTCAAGTTGATGACCAGCATCTCCGCCTCGGTGCCAGCCCAGGCGGCGATCGCCGACTACCTGCAACACGGCGGCTACGACCGCCACCTGCGCAAGTTGCGCTACGCCCTGGAAACCCAGCGCAACGCCATGCTGGCCGCCGTGGCACGACACCTCCCCGAGGAAACCCGCGTCAGCCGCCCGGAAGGGGGTTACTTCCTGTGGCTGGAGTTCCCCGAGCAGGTGGACTCCCTGCGCCTGTTCCAACTGGCCCTGGCCCAGGGCATCAGCATCGCGCCGGGCCCCATTTTTTCCGCGACACGGCGTTTCGGCCATTGCGCACGCCTCAACTATGGCCATCCCTGGGACAACTCCAGCGAACAGGCAATGGAAACTCTCGGGCGGATTATCAGATCACTTCTGGGTAAGTCCTGATTCTCGTAGAGTAGATTTCCTTCACACACGCGAGAATTTTCCGCAATGGAGCTTTCTCGATGTCTTGTTATACTTTGCAACGTTCTTTCCGGGCTTTTAGCGAAATTGATTTCGAACCCCGGAACAGTCGTAGGGTCTTTTCGTTGATGCGTAGAAAAGGCCCGTAGTTGCGAACACTCACTTTGTCCTACAAGAAGGCCGCACAGATGGCCTCGCACAGGTTATCGACGCAGTGGAGGCCAAAGCCTCTAGATCGCCTGTTCCAGCCCTAGACCATTGATCAATTAAACGGATAGACCACGTGACGAAAGACGAACTGCGCGCCGAACTCGAGCGCCAGGCGCAACGTTACAAGGAAGTTTACGGCGGCGAGGTCACCACCTATGCCGCGCAAAGGGATCCGGAGCGCAAGCCTTGGCGCAAGAAACCCAGCCTGCTCGACAAGAGCTTCGAAAGAGAGCTGGAGAAGATCGAGAAAGAGCGAAACGAGGGAGTCTGAGGGATTGTCGCAACGCCCGTCCGGGCTGTTGCTCGTATTGATTTGCGACAACTTCTGAAGGGAATGCCAGGAACCGCTCGACGCCCGGGTCTGGGCGACGACCGGTTTTCTGGCATAATCGCGGCCCCTTCATGAGCCAGTCACATAACCTTCATGTTCGATCTCTTCAGTGGGCTTGATGCCTGGCTGGTGCTGAGCCTCTGTCTCGCCCTGGCATTCGTCCTGACCTTCGAATTCATCAACGGTTTCCATGACACCGCGAACGCGGTGGCCACTGTCATCTACACCAAGGCCATGTCGCCCTACCGGGCGGTGATCCTTTCGGGGATCTTCAACTTCCTTGGCGTGCTGCTCGGCGGTGTCGGCGTGGCCTATGCCATCGTTCACCTGCTGCCTGTGGAACTGCTGATCAACGTCAACACCGGCCACGGTCTGGCCATGGTGTTCAGCCTGCTCACCGCCGCCATCGCGTGGAACCTGGGCACCTGGTACTTCGGTATCCCGGCTTCCAGCTCCCACACCCTGATCGGTTCGATCCTCGGTGTCGGCCTGGCCAATGCCCTGATCACCGGCCTGCCACTAGGCGAGGGCGTGAACTGGGGCAAGGCGATCGACATCGGCCTGTCGCTGATCTTCTCCCCGGCCGCCGGCTTCCTGGTGGCGGCGCTGCTGCTGCTCGGCCTGAAGTGGATGTATCCGCTGTCGAAGATGCACAAGACCCCGGAAACCCGTAAGGAGCTGGACGAGAAGAAGCATCCGCCCTTCTGGAACCGCCTGGTGCTGGTGATCTCGGCCATGGCCGTGAGCTTCGTGCACGGCTCCAACGACGGCCAGAAAGGCATCGGTCTGATCATGCTGGTGCTGATCGGCATCGTCCCGGCCAAGTTCGTCCTGGACCTCAATAGCACCACCTACCAGATCGAGCGCACCCGCGACGCCGCGACCCACCTGAGCCAGTTCTACCAGCGCCACACCGACACCCTCGGCGAGATGCTGGCCCTCGGCAAGAGCAACGGCAGCGAGATGCCCAAGCTCTATCGCTGCGATCCGAAGCAGACCGAGCCGACCATCGCCGCCCTGCTGAAGACCCTCGAAGGCGTCTCCGACTACAAGAACCTGGACGAAGAAAGCCGCGTCGAGGCCCGTCGCTACCTGCTCTGCCTGGACGACACCGCGAAGAAGGTGGGCAAGCTTTCCGAGCTGCCGGCCCGCGAGAAGGCCGACCTCGAGAAGCTGCGCAAGGACCTGACCGCCACCACTGAATACGCGCCCTTCTGGGTGATCCTGGCCGTGGCCCTGGCTCTGGGCATCGGCACCATGGTGGGCTGGAAGCGCGTGGTGCGCACCGTCGGCGAGAAGATCGGCAAGCACGGCATGACCTATGCCCAGGGCATGAGTGCGCAGATCACCGCCGCCTGCGCCATCGGCATGGCCAACATCTACAGCCTGCCGGTCTCCACGACCCACGTCCTGTCCTCCGGCGTCGCCGGCACCATGGTCGCCAACAAGAGCGGCCTGCAGGGCGGCACCGTGCGCAACATCCTGATGGCCTGGGTCCTCACCCTGCCCATCACCATCCTGTTGTCGGCCGCCCTCTTCTGGCTGGCCATCACCTTCATCGTCTGATCCGGACGAGGATGGAAAAAAGGGCGCCTTCGGGCGCCCTTTTTCGTGCTTCAGGAAAGCGGCTTGAAGACCCGTAGGTTGGGCCAAGCGCAGCGCGGCCCAACGTTGGGGACGAGCTCGTAGGATGTGGTTGAGCGTAGCGATACCCATCGGCTCCAACCAACAGCATGGGTATCGCAAGCTCAACCCATCCTACGTTGCCGGCCATCACCTCCATTGCCCGATCCCGACCAGGCAAGGCCCTCAACGCCGCTTGCTGCCTCCCAGCAAGGAGCCCATCAGCCCGCGCACCAACTGGCGACCCAGCTGGTTGGCGGCCTGGCGCACCGCCGTCTTCATCGCCTGGCTGGCGAAGGAGCCCAGCAGCTCGCCGGCCAGATCGCCCACACCGGGCTGTTCGGCCGGCGCCTTGCCGCCGGCCTTGGCGGGAGCGTCCGCTTCGGCGGGGGCCTCGGCCTTGCGGGCCGTGAGCATTTCATAGGCGGACTCGCGGTCGATGGCCTTGTCGTAGTGCCCGGCCTGGGGCGAACCACGCACCAGGGCCGTACGCTCGGCCTCGGTCAGCGGACCGATACGCGACTGCGGCGGCGCGATCGCCACGCGCTGGACCATGGCCGGGGTGCCCTTCTCTTCCAGGGTGCCCACCAGGGCTTCGCCAATGCCCAGCTCGGTGAGCACCGCCAGGGTGTCGATCGCCGGGTTCGGACGGAATCCGTCAGCCACCGCGCGCAGGGATTTCTGCTCCTTGGCGGTGAACGCGCGCAGGCCGTGCTGGATGCGCAGGCCCAGCTGGGCCAGAACGTCGTCCGGCAGGTCGCTGGGGGACTGGGTGACGAAGTAGACACCGACGCCCTTGGAGCGGATCAGCCGCACCACCTGCTCCAGGCGTTCCTGCAGGGCTTTCGGGGTGCCGCTGAACAGCAGGTGGGCCTCGTCGAAGAACAGCGCCAGCACCGGTTTGTCGGCATCGCCGCGCTCGGGCAACTGCTCGAACAACTCGGCCAGCAACCAGAGCAGGAAGGTGGCGTAAACCTTGGGCGCTTCGTGGACCAGGCGGCTGGCGTCCAGCAGATGGATGCGTCCGCGACCGTCGCGATCGGGCTGGAGTATGTCTTCCAGTTGCAGGGCCGGTTCGCCGAACAGCGCTTCGGCGCCCTGCTGCTCCAGGGTCGCCAGGCGACGTAGCAGTGCCTGGGCGGAAGCACCGGCGAACAAGGCGCGATCCTCCCCCAGCAATTCGGGGTGGTCCTTCAAGTGGTTGAGCAGTGCCTTGAGGTCCTTCAGATCGAGCAACAGCAGGCCTTCGCGGTCGGCCACCTGGAAGGCGGCGTAGAGCGCGGCCTGCTGGCTGTCGGTCAGTTCCAGGAGATTGCCCAGCAACAGGGGGCCCATTTCGCTGAGGGTCGTGCGCAGCGGATGGCCGGACTGCCCGGCCACGTCCCAGAGGGTCACCGGATACGCCTGCGGCCGATGCCCCAGCCAGGGCATCGAGGCGATGCGTTCGGCCACCTTGCCCTGGGGGTTGCCGATGGCGCCCAGGCCACAGAGATCGCCCTTGATATCGGCAGCGAAGACCGCCACACCTGCATCGCTGAACACCTCGGCCAGGCGCTGCAAAGTCACCGTCTTGCCGGTGCCGGTGGCGCCGGCGATCAGGCCATGGCGGTTGGCCAGCTTCATGGCCTGGGAAACGGCATTGCCCTCTGGATCGGCACCAAGAATCAGGGAAAGTTGTTCGGGCATTTTGCCTTCCTCGGATTAAAGCTTTTTGTAGGCCCAGCCGATAAATAAACCGACGTTTCTACTCAGTTTTTAAGCACCTGCGTGCCATAAAGACTGGTGCCTGACCTAACCGGACGCAAGCAAACATGATCAAAAACCTGCGGTTCAGCCACAAGATTCTGCTCGCCGCCTCGCTGGTGGTAATAGCAGCCTTTTCGCTGTTCACCCTGTACAACGATTACTTGCAAAGGAATGCGATCCGCGACGACCTGGAAAACTATCTGCAGGAAATGGGCGAAGTCACCGCCAGCAATATCCAGAACTGGCTTTCGGGCCGGATTCTGCTGGTGGAAAGCGTGGCCGAATCCCTGGCCAGCAACCCCTCGTCCGACGCCGTACCGGCGCTGCTGCAACAGCGGGCGCTGGCATCCACTTTCGCCTTCACCTACTTCGGCACCCAGGACGGGCAGTTCACCATGCGCCCGAACAGTGCCATGCCCGACGGCTACGACCCGCGCACCCGCCCCTGGTACCAGGGCGCCAAGAGCGCAGGCGGCACGACCCTCACCGAACCCTACGTGGACGCGGCGACCGGCCAGCTGATCATGACCATCGCCACGCCGGTGCAGGCCCTCGGCGTAGCCGGCGGAGACCTGAGCCTGCAGACCCTGGTGCAGATCATCAACGCCCTGGACTTCGACGGCATGGGCTATGCCTTCCTGGTCAGCGCCGACGGCAAGGTCCTGGTGCACCCGAACAAGGACATGGTGATGAAGAACCTGCGGGACATCTATCCGCAGAACACCCCGCGCATCGGCACCGGCTTCAGCGAAGCCGAGCTGGACGGCACCCCCCGCATCCTCACCTTCGCCCCGGTCAAGGGCCTGCCCTCGGTGAACTGGTACATCGGCCTGTCCGTGGACAAGCAGAAGGCCTACTCCATGCTCAGCGAGTTCCGCACCTCGGCCATCATCGCCACCGTCATCGCCGTGGTCATCATCATCCTGCTGCTGGGCATGCTGATCCGCGTACTGATGCAGCCGCTGCACATCATGGGCCGCGCCATGCAGGACATCGCCCTGGGTGAGGGCGACCTGACCCGCCGCCTGGTGATCCACGCCCAGGACGAGTTCGGCGAACTGGCCGGCGCCTTCAACCGCTTCGTCGAGCGTATCCACGGCTCGATCCGCGAGGTGTCCTCGGCCACCTCCCAGGTCAACCAGGTGGCCAAGCTGGTGCTCAACGCCTCCAACTCGTCCATGAGCAACTCCGACGAGCAGGCCAACCGCACCAACAGCGTCGCCGCGGCGATCAACGAGCTGGGCGCCGCCGCCCAGGAGATCGCCCGCAACGCCGCCGACGCCTCGCACCAGGCCTCCTCCGCGCGCACCCTGGCCGAAGACGGCCGCCAGGTGGTGGAGCGCACCATCTCGGCGATGAACGAGCTGTCCGGGAAGATCCGTGCCTCCTGCGGCAACATCGAGACCCTGAACAGCAAGACGGTGAACATCGGCCAGATCCTCGAAGTGATCAAAGGCATCTCCGAGCAGACCAACCTGCTGGCGCTCAACGCCGCCATCGAAGCGGCGCGCGCCGGGGAAGCCGGCCGTGGTTTTGCCGTGGTGGCGGATGAGGTGCGCAACCTGGCCCACCGCACCCAGGAGTCGGCCCAGGAAATCCAGCAGATGATCGAGGAACTGCAGGTGGGCGCCCGCGAGGCGGTCAGCACCATGACCGAGAGCCAGCGCTACAGCGAACAGAGCGTGGAAATCGCCAACCAGGCCGGCGAGCGCCTGGGCAGCGTGACCAACCGCATTGGCGAGATCGACGGCATGAACCAGTCGGTGGCCACCGCCACCGAGGAGCAGACCGCCGTGGTCGACTCGCTGAACATGGACATCACCGAGATCAACACCCTCAACCAGGAAGGCGTGGAAAACCTCCAGGCGACCCTGCGCGCCTGCGCCGACCTCGACCAGCAGGCCGCACGCCTGCAGCAACTGGTGGGCAGCTTCCGGATCTGACGATGCGGCCCCCCCGAAGGCTGTAGGTTGTGGCTGAGCTACGCGAAGCCCAACATCCCCCATCGTTGGGCCGCGCTGCGCTTGGCCCAACCTACGGGGGACGTAGGTTCTGTGGGGGCGAACTCATTCGCGATCTGGACCGACGGATACACCGGAATGACAAAGGCGCCCTAGGGCGCCTTTTTCTTTTCTTCTTCTTCCTGCACCTTGCGCCACAACTCCTCGGCGCCGGGAAACTCGGTACCGTCGTCCTCGCTCAACTCATCCGGGTCATAGCGCCTGACGCAGCCTTCGCCCAGGGTGGGCGGCGGACGGGAAGTGGCGCGGTCGCGTGGGTCGGACATGGGGTACCTCAGACTTCAGGGGGCTGGCCGGTGTCATGCTGGGCAAATGCCTTGACCGCCCGCAGCACGTCGCGTCGAGTGATCTGGCCCACCAGCACACCGTCTTCGATCACCGCGTAGCTGGTGCGGTTCTCACGCAGGAAGGACTCGCAGACTTCGATGATGTCGAGCTCGGGGGAAATGCACTGCACCTGCGCCGTCATGCAGTCGCCGACGCTGCCGCAGGCCTGCTCGTAGTAAGCCACCGCCAGGGTGCCCCGCAAGCAGTCGTTCTCCGACAGGATGCCGATCAGGTGCCCCTGGGCGTCCACCACCGGAGCATCGCACAAGCGGTGCTCCAGCAGGCGTTCGATGGCCAGGAACAGATCGGTGTCGGACCTGAAGGTCAACAGGTGGCGCGACATGTAATCGCGCACCTTGATCGACTTGAGCATGGGCGGGCTCCTTTGCCGGCAGACCGGATCGGGTGCCCGCCGCAGGGATCAGTCGAATACGACGGTCTTGTTGTCGTGCACCAGCACCCGGTCTTCAAGGTGATAGCGTAGTCCACGGGACAGCACCATCTTCTCCACGTCCTTGCCCAGGCGAACCATGTTCTCGATGCTGTCGCGATGGGTCACGCGCACCACGTCCTGCTCGATGATGGGGCCGGCATCCAGCTCCTCGGTGACATAGTGGCAAGTCGCGCCGATCAGCTTGACCCCGCGCAGCGACGCCTGGTGGTACGGCTTGGCGCCGACGAAGGACGGCAGGAAGCTGTGGTGGATGTTGATCACCTGGTGGGCGTAGCGCTGGCACAGCTCCGGCGGGAGGATCTGCATGTAGCGGGCGAGCACCACGGTATCGGCGTCGTGCTCCTCCACCAGGCGCGACACCTCGTCGAAGGCCGGCTGCTTGTCCTTCGGGTCCACCGGAACGTGGAAATAGGGAATGCCGTGCCACTCCACCATGCTGCGCAGGTCGTCGTGGTTGGCGATCACGCAGGGAATCTCGCAATCCAGTTCGCCGCTGTGCCAGCGGTGCAGCAGGTCCGCCAGGCAGTGGGACTCGCGACTGGCCATCAGCACGACACGCTTCTTCACCTCGGAGTCGGTCACCCGCCAGTCCATGGAAAACTCACGGGCGATGGGGGCGAACGCCTGGCGGAAGCCGTCCAGGTCGAAAGGCAGGGAATCGGCACGAATTTCATGACGCATGAAGAACCAGCCACTCTGATTGTCCGAGTGGTGGCTGGCTTCGGTAATCCAGCCGTTGTAGGTAGCCAGGAAGTTGCTGACCTTGGCGACGATACCAACGCCGTCCGGACAGGCAATCACCAGACGAAATGTGCGCATGGGGGGAAACACTCCAGAGACTTCGCAAAGGCGGCCATTCTAGCCAGTGCGCGAGAAAACTTCAGTAACCGCGTGGCCCTTGGGGGATTGGCGGTGGCTGCCGAACAACGCCGGACGCACAACTAAAGGGCAAGCCGGGCCGCCAATATAGCGAGTATCCCCAGCATAACTACGCAATAGAGCCATCATGGGACTAGTATCAAAGAAGAAGACGCCAACAATGCGTACAAAAGTTTTCCCACATATTTACTTGCAGATAATCGCTGTCTATTATTGATGACACTTCGCAATCGCAAGTCAACGCACGATTCCAACAAGGGACGCCGACATGTCGCTGATCAATGAATACCGGGCTACGGAAGAAGCCATCAAGGAGCTCCAAGAGCGCCTGAAGAATCTGTCCCAGGACGACAAGCTGAAGCAAGAACTCGAGTTCGAAGGCAAATTGCGCACTCTGATGGGTGAATATCAGAAATCCCTGCGCGACATCATCGCCCTGCTCGATCCTGAGTCCCGCGCCTCCAAGGCACCGCGCGCCGCCAAGGCCGCCAACACCGGCAGCAAGCGCGCCCGCAAGGTCAAGCAGTACAAGAACCCGAACACCGGCGAAGTCATCGAAACCAAAGGTGGCAACCACAAGACCCTGAAAGAGTGGAAAGCCAAGTGGGGCGCCGACGTCGTTGAAGGTTGGGCCACCATTCTGGGCTAAGCCAACGGCAATAAAGAACGCCAGCATCAGCTGGCGTTTTTTATTGGCCTCGGAAAATCCCCGGATAGTTTCCGGGGATTTCCTCACAACTGAAAGCGACCGCCCAGTTCCAGGGCATATCGACGCCACTCCCGCAACACCGCCTGTTGCCCGACGTCGGCCTTCGGCTGTAACTCGTCGAGCGCCTTGAGGAAACTCTCCAGGGTATTAGGCGCCCCGAATTCCGGGCTCTTCAGCCGATTTCTGCAGAACTCCAGCCAACGAGTACGCTCGGCCTCGGACAAAGTTTCAGGGAAGTTTCTCGCGCGGTAACGGAACAGCAATTCCGGCAGGCGCGGGTCATCGAAGGACCAACTCTCCCTGGACAAGCGCTGCGGATCGGCGCTGCGTACTTGTTCGCAGAGACGACGATCGCGATCGCCGAGGAACCCGTCGTACAGCTGCTGTTCCGGATCATCCAGCGCACTGAATTCCTCCTGCGCATAAATGACCGGCAACTTTTCCTGCCAGGCCGCCGATTGCTCGCCGAGCAGCGTGGCGCGGCGCTGGCAGAGTTCCATGTCGACGCCCAGGCGCTGGCGGTCGGCCTCGCGCAACACGCCCAGCGGCGCGACCACCGGGCAGCGATTGATGTGCAGCAGCTTCAGCGGCACCGGCAGTTCGCCCTCGGCCAGGTCATCGCGACGGGTATAGAGGCGCGCGCGCAATGTCTCGGCATCCAGCTCCAGCAACGGCGCCGGGTCGGCCTGCAGGTCGATCACGATCAGTGCGTTGCGGTTGCGCGGGTGCCAGGCCAGCGGCAGCACCACCCCCAGGTAGTGGCGCTCGCCGGAGAAACGCCCGGAGATATGCACAAGCGGCTGCATCAGGCGCACCTGCTCCTGCACTTTGTGCTTGCTGCGCAACTGATAGAGATAGTCGTACAGCTTCGGCTGGCGCTCACGCAGCAACCGCGCCAGGGCAATGGTGGCGCGGACGTCGGAAAGCGCATCGTGGGCCTGGCCGTGGTCGATGCCGTTGGCGGCGGTGAGCAGTTCCAGGCGCAGGCTGACGCGGCCCTCCTGCTGGGGCCACTCGATACCCTCCGGGCGCAGCGCATAGGCGGTGCGGACCAGGTCGATCAGGTCCCAGCGACTGTTGCCGCCCTGCCATTCGCGCGCATAGGGGTCGTAGAAGTTGCGATAGAGGCTGTAGCGGGTGACCTCGTCGTCGAAGCGCAGGCTGTTGTATCCGGCGCCGCAGGTGCCCGGCAGCGAGATTTCGGCGTGGACCCGGTGCATGAACTCGGCTTCGCCGAGACCTTTTGCCTCCAGGGTGCCCGGCAGGATGCCGGTCACCAGGCAGGCGGCCGGATGGGGCAGGATGTCGTCGCTGGGCTTGCAATAGAGGTTGATCGGCTCGCCGATCTCGTTGAGCGACTCGTCGGTGCGAATGCCGGCCACCTGCAGCGGCCGATCGCAGCGCGGGTTGATGCCAGTGGTTTCGTAGTCGTGCCAGAAGATGCTGGAAGTCACGGCGTCCCCCTTGTTCGTGAGCTCGGCAGTCTATCACCCGGCAGTCGCTCACCAGGGCGTCGAGGGCGGTGGGAAACTTCGTCTTGCGGCGGCTTGCTGGGTGGTTTCCGCCGGGCCTAGAATCGCCGCCACTGGATGCTACCGCCGACAAGGATCGCCCCATGCCTGCACCCCGCGCAGCCGCTTGCACCGTTTCCGCGCCCGCGAACAAGCCGAATCATTCACAGCATGCGGGCTGAGTCGCCCCTGTCAGGTTGCCTGGATTCCGGCCGCTCGCTAGCATCGGGCTTTCCCTTTGGCGCCCCGCCGATGCCCTCACCCCGATCCGGCTCCCATCCCACCCTCGTCCAGCCCCTGGACACCCGCTACCAGGTGGAAACGCCGGAAGGCATCGACCTGATCCTGCGTCCGGCCGGCCTGCTGCCCCGCGCCCTGGCCTATGCCATCGACCTGGCTATCCGCGGCGCCATCATGCTCGTGCTGTTCATCGCCCTGGCCCTGCTCGGCCAGCTCGGCTTCGGCCTCGGGCTGATCCTGATGTTCCTGCTCAACTGGTGGTACATGGTGCTGTTCGAGGTCCTCAACCAGGGACGCTCCCCGGGCAAACAGATGATGGGGCTGCGGGTCGTCCACGACGACGGCACGCCCATCGGCTGGTCCGCCTCCCTGGTGCGCAACCTGCTGCGCTTCGTCGACCTGCTGCCCTTCGCCTACACCCTGGGCGCCCTCAGTTGCCTGCTGCACCCCAGTTTCAAGCGCCTGGGCGACATCGCCGCCGGCAGCCTGGTGGTCTACCGCGACGAGAAGCATCCGCGCCCTGAACTGCCGGCCGCCGACCCGGAACGCGCGCCCTTCGCCCTGACCCTGGCCGACCAGGGTGCCCTGCTCAGCTTCGCGGAGCGCCAGGCGAGCCTCTCCCCGGCGCGCCGCGCCGAGCTCGCGGCCATTCTCGCCGAGCCACTGGACGTACCGCCGGAGCAGGCACAGGCACGTATCAACGGCATCGCCCGGGGCCTGCTGGGGTCGACGTCGCCATGAAGCAGAACCTGTTCGAACGCCACTATCAGAAGCGCTGGAAAGCCTTCGCCGAACTGCTCGAAAGCCTCGAGCGCGGCAAGGCCGACGCCCGTGCCTGCGAATCCTTCGCCGCCGACTACCGGCAGATCTGCCAGCAGTTGGCCCTGGCCCAGGAACGCGGCTACAGCAGCCACCTGGTGGAACACCTGCAGCAGCTGGCCATGCGCGGCCACCAGCAGTTCTACCGTCATCGCAGCCACCTCGGCGCGCGCCTGTTGGGTTTCATCCTCGGCGGTTTTCCGCGCCTGGTGCGCAGCCAGTGGCGCAGCATCGCCGCCGCCAGCCTGCTGTTCTACGGCAGCCTCCTGCTGATGGGCGTCCTGGTACACCAGTGGCCGGACCTGGTCTACAGCCTGATGGACCCGGAGCAGGTGTCGTCTATGGAGTCCATGTACGACCCGGACGCCCGGCGCATCGGCCCCATGAGCGAGCGCGATGCGGGCGACGACTGGATGATGTTCGGCCACTACATCATGAACAACATCGGCATCGCCTTTCAGACCTACGCCGGCGGCTTGCTGTTCGGCGTCGGCAGCCTGTTCTTCCTGCTCTTCAACGGGCTGCACATCGGCGCGGTGGCCGGCCATCTGACGCAGATCGGCTTCGGCGAGACCTTCTGGTCCTTCGTCATCGGCCACGGCGCCTTCGAGCTCACCGCCATCGCCTTCGCCGGCGCCGCCGGGCTGCAACTGGGCTGGGCCCTGCTCGCTCCCGGCCGCCTGCCCCGTGGCGAAGCCCTGCGCCTGGCCGCCGGGCGCAGCGTGCAGCTGGTGGCCGGGGTGATCCTGCTATTGCTGATCGCCGCCTTCGTCGAGGCCTACTGGTCGTCCATCAGGCTGGTGGAACCCCAGGTGAAGTACCTGGTGGGTGGCGGCCTCTGGCTGCTGGTGGGGCTCTATTTCGGCTTGGTCGGCAGGAGATCCCATGCGCCTGACTGATGCCAGCGTCACCATCCGCCCGCGCAGCGCCTGGGAGGCCATGGACCTTGGCGTGCTGCTGGCGCGCCGACACGCCGGCCTGCTGATGGCCAGCTGGGCCCTGGTGACCGTTCCGCTGTTCGCCCTGCTCAGCCTGATCTTCTGGAGCTACCCGGGACTCGCGGTGTTCATCTTCTGGCTGCTCAAGCCGGCCTACGAACGGCTGCCGCTGTACATCCTCTCCCGCGCCCTGTTCGGCGACACGCCCACCCTCAAGGAAGCCCTGCGCGCCTACCCGCGCCTGCTCAAGCCGCAGTTGCTGGCCAGCCTCACCTGGCGCCGCCTCAGCACCACCCGCAGCTTCGACCTGCCGGTGCTGCAACTCGAAGGACTCAAGGGCCAGGCACGCAGCCAGCGCCTGGTGGTACTCGGCCAGCGCGACGCCGGCGGCGCCACCTGGCTGACGGTGATCGGCGTGCACCTGGAATCGGCGCTCTGGTTCGGCCTGATCACCCTGCTCTACCTGATGCTGCCGCAACAGGTGGCGCTGAACTGGGACTGGCAAAAGCTGCTGGAAATGGCCTCCGGCGACTGGCTCTGGCTCGAGCATCTGTCCAACAGCCTGTACGTCCTGGTGCTGATGGTCTGGGGGCCGGTGTACGTCGCCTGCGGCTTCACCCTCTACCTCAACCGCCGTACCGCCCTGGAAGGCTGGGACATCGAGTTGCAGTTCCGCCGCATGCGCCAGCGCCTGACCGGTGCGGCCTATGGCCTGCTGCTGGGCCTGGGCCTGTTGCTCACCCAGCTGCCGCAAGCCGCCATGGCGGACAGCGAACCAGCCCTGTGCCCCGCGCCCCAGGCCTACCTCGACGGCCCCGACAGCGAACGACTCACCCACCAGACCCTCACCGGCAAGGCCGCCAAAGAGGAGATCGCCGCACTCCTCGACGCCCCGCCCTTCCAGAACCGCGAAACCGTCACCCGCTGGAAGCTGGACATGGGCGACGCCGACGCGCAGGCCAAGCCCGACAACGCCCAGGGCTGGGCCGAGTTCATTCGCAACCTGTTCCGGCTGGCCGAATACGCCAAGAGCCTGGATAGCCTGGCCCTGGTCATGAAGGTGCTGCTCTGGGGCCTGCTGATCAGCCTCCTGGCCCTGCTGGTCTGGCGCTACCGCGACTGGTTCAGCGCCTTCGCCGGTCGCATCGGCCTGCCCCAGCGCCGCCCACGCGCGGCGCCCTCGGTGCTGTTCGGCCTGGAACTGGCGCCGGAAAGCCTGCCCGACGATGTCGCCGCGGAGGCCGAACGGCTCTGGGCCAGCCAGCCCCGCGAGGCCCTCGGCCTGCTCTACCGCGCCCTGCTCAGCCGCCTGCTGCACGACTTCCGCCTGCCGCTCAAGCAATCCCATACCGAGGGCGAAGTGCTGCAACTGGTACGTCACCTGGACAACATCGAGCTGGAAGACTTCAGCCAGGACCTCACCGGCCACTGGCAGAACCTCGCCTACGGCCATCGCCTGCCCAGCGCCGAACTGCGCCAGGGCCTCTGCGATGGCTGGCGCCGCCTGTTCGCCACGGGAGCCACGGCATGATCGTGCGTCCACGGGTGCTGCTCGGCGCCGGCCTGCTCCTGCTGCTGGGCCTGCTGGCCATCTACCTCGGCGGGCGCCTGCTGCCCTACCAGGACAGCGTCGAGCACGGCCCTGCACCCGAAGTGCTGGGCAATCCCTACCTGGCCGCCGAGCACTTCCTGCGCAAACGCGGCCTCGCGGTGACCCGCGCCGACGGCCTGGAGGTGCTGGACAAGCTGCCCAGCGCCGGCCACAGCCTGCTGCTGCTCGGCAGCCGCTCGCGGATGACCCCGCGCCAGGCCGATCGCCTGCTGCAATGGGCAAGCAAGGGCGGCCACCTGCTGTTCATCGCCGAACGTCTCTATGACGAAAAGGTCGGTGAGAGCGGCGACCTGCTGGCCGACCGCCTGGGCATCCAGCAGTACGAAACCAGGGACCTCGACAAGGGCAGCGACAAGGCCGCCGAGCCGGACGGCGAACAGCCGGAGGAAGCGGCCGACAGCGACCAGGCCCGCGCCGAGGAAGACCCCTTCCCCGAGCTGACCAAGCTCTACCTGGAGAACGAGCAGGCGCCGGCCTACGCCAGCTTCGACCCGGATTTCCACCTCTTCGACAGCCAGAACCGCGCCCACGCCTGGGCCAACAGTGCCAAGGCCACGCACATGCTCCAGCTGAACCATGGCGACGGTCTGGTGACCGTGCTCACCGACGGCTGGATCTGGCAGAACCGCGACATCAACGAGTACGACAACGCCTGGCTGCTCTGGTACCTCACCCAGGACAGCGACGTCACCCTGCTCTACCGCGCCGAACGCGACAGCCTGGCCAGCCTGCTCGGGGAGAACTTCGCCGAGGCGCTGGTGGCCCTGGCCCTGCTCATCGTCCTGCTGCTCTGGCACGTCGGCCAACGCCAGGGCCCGCTGCAGGCCCCGGCCAGCCGCTCGCGGCGGCAACTGGAAGAACACCTGCGCGGCAGCGCCGATTTCCTGCTGCGCCGCAGTGGCCAGGCCAGCCTGCTGCAAGGCCTGCAGCGGGACATCCAGCGCCGTGCCAGGCATCGCCATCCCGGATTCGAACGGCTCCCCGTGGCCGAGCAGTGGCAGGCGCTGGGCCGCCTGACCCGCCTGCCGCCGAGCGCCATCAGCCAGGCCATGCGGCCGCTGCCCCGGCAACGGCTCAACGCCGCCGACTTCACCCGCCAGGTCGCCCACCTGCAAACCCTCAGGAATGCCCTATGACGAGCGAACAGATTTCCGACCCGTCGCAACCCGAAGTCGCCGCCGCCGCGCCCTCGGTCGCCACCCAGCGCCAGCGCGCCAGCCAGCTGGCCCAGGCCCTGCGCCTGGAACTGCGCAAGGCGGTGGTCGGCCAGGTTGCCGTGATCGACGACGTACTCACCGCCCTTCTGGCCGGGGGCCACGTGCTGGTGGAAGGCGTTCCCGGCCTCGGCAAGACCTTGCTGGTACGTGCCCTGGCCCGCTGCTTCGGCGGTGAGTTCTCGCGCATCCAGTTCACCCCCGACCTGATGCCCAGCGACGTGACCGGCCACGCCGTGTACGACATGCAGAGCGAGCAGTTCAAGCTGCGCAAGGGCCCGGTGTTCACCAACCTGCTGCTGGCCGACGAGATCAACCGCGCCCCGGCCAAGACCCAGGCCGCCTTGCTGGAAGTGATGCAGGAGCGCCAGGTCACCCTCGAAGGCCGCGCCCTGCCGGTGCCCCAGCCCTTCCTGGTGCTGGCGACGCAGAACCCCATCGAGCAGGAAGGCACCTACCCCCTGCCGGAGGCCGAGCTGGACCGCTTCATGCTCAAGCTGCGCATGGACTATCCGGCCGCCGACGAAGAGCTCGAACTGGTGCGCCAGGTCACCCGTTCGGCCCGTGCCGACATGCTCGATGTCGCGCCCCTGCGTACCCTGATCCAGGCCCGCGACGTGCTGGCCCTGCAGAAGATCGCCAGCGAGCTGCCGGTGGACGACCAGGTACTCGACTACGCCGTGCGCCTGGCCCGTGCGACCCGCACCTGGCCGGGCCTGGCCATGGGCGCCGGGCCGCGCGCCTCCATCGCCCTGGTGCGTGGCGGCCGCGCCCGTGCCCTGCTGCGCGGCGGCGACTTCGTGCTGCCGGACGACATCAAGGGCTGCGCCCTGGCCGTCCTGCGCCACCGCGTGCGGCTGTCGCCGGAGCTGGATATCGAGGGCCTGTCGGTTGACCAGGTACTGCAACAACTCCTCGACCAGGTGCCGGCGCCGCGCCTATGAAACCGTCCCGCGCCTTGATCGCGCTGGTGGCCGGGCTCCTCGCACTCGCCCTGCTGCTGGGCGCTCTGCCCGCCCTGGGTGTCGGCCTGCCGGCTCAGCTGGGGCCGCTCTGGTGGGGGCTGCTCTGCGCCCTGGTACTGCTCGGCCTGCTCGATGCCCTGTGGTTGCGCCGCCTGCCATCGCCGCGCCTGGAGCGGCAACTGCTGGGCAACCTGGCCCTCGGTCGCTGGAGCGATGTGCGCCTGACCCTGCACCACGGCTTCGGTCGCAGCCTGGCCGTCGAGGTCTTCGACCAGGTGCCGGCGGCCATGGAGTTCGAACTCCTGCCGCAACGGGTGGAGCTGCATCCGGGCGAGATGACCGAGTTCGGCTACCGGGTACGCCCGCTCAAACGTGGTCACTTCCACTTCCCCGCATGCGAAGTGCAGCTGCCCAGCCCCCTCGGCCTGTGGCGGCACAAGCGGGTGCTGGCGCTACCCAGCGAAGCCCGTGTCTACCCGGACTTCGCGCGGCTCTACGGGGCCCAGTTGAAGGCGGTGGACGACTGGCTCAGCCAGCTCGGCGTGCGCCAACGCCCGCGCCGTGGCCTGGGCCTGGAGTTCCATCAGCTGCGGGAATTCCGTGACGGCGACACCCTGCGCCAGATCGACTGGAAGGCCACCGCACGCAAGCGCATGCCCATCGCCCGCGAGTACCAGGACGAGCGCGACCAGCAGATCGTCTTCCTCCTCGATTGCGGCCGGCGCATGCGCAGCCATGACGGCGACCTCTCGCACTTCGACCACGCCCTCAACGCCAGCCTGCTGCTGAGCTACGTGGCCCTGCGCCAGGGCGACGCGGTGGGACTCTCCACCTTCGCCGCCGAGCGCGACCGCCATGTGGCGCCGGTGAAGGGCCAGGCGCAACTCAGCGTGCTGCTCAATGGCGTCTACGACCTGGACAGCACCTTGCGCCCAGCGGACTACAACGCGGCCGCCGACAAACTGCTGGCGCGCCAGCGTCGCCGCGCCCTGGTGGTGTTGGTGAGCAACCTGCGCGACGAGGACGATGCCGAGCTGTTCAACGCCGTGAAACGCCTGGGCCGCCAGCACCGGCTGCTGGTGGTGAGCCTGCGCGAGGAGATACTCGACAACCTGCGCCATGCCCCGGTGCAGAGCTTCGATGACGCCCTGGCCTACTGCGGCACGGTGGACTACCTCAACGCCCGCGGCAGCCTCCATGAACGCCTGGCCGCCCACGGCGTACCGGTGCTCGACGCGCGCCCCAGCGAGCTGGGGCCCGAACTGGTGAGCCGTTACCTGGCGTGGAAGAAGGCGGGGGCGCTGTAGGCGGACACTCGTCGTAGGTTGTGGCTGAGCTACGCGAAGCCCAACGCTGCCACGCCTCAACCACGCGCGTTGGGTTTCGCTGCGCTCTACCCAACCTACAGTTGGCTCAGTCACAAGCCCGGATGAAATCCGGGGGCAGTGTAGGAGCGAATTCACTCGCGAAATGGCCCGGCACCGAGTGGCCGGCTATTGCCCTCACCCCAGCCCTCTCCCAGAGGGAAAGGGGGCCCAAGCACCAAAGAAAAAGGCGAAGCACATGCTTCGCCTTTCCTCGTTCCGGCCCGACTCAGTGGTGCTTGCGCGGCACCGGCTTGAGCAGTTCGGTCGGGGGCATCTCGCAGTTGATCTTGCGACCCAGCAGCTCCTCGATCGGCGGCAGGGCGAACGCGTCGTCCTCACCGGCGAAGCTGATGGAGGTGCCCGTGGCGCCGGCGCGGCCGGTACGGCCGATGCGGTGCACGTAGTCGTCCGGATCTTCCGGCAGGGTGAAGTTGATCACGTGGCTGATGCCTTCGATGTGGATGCCGCGACCGGCAACATCGGTGGCCACCAGCACGCGGATCTTGCCTTCGCGGAAGCCTTCCAGGGTCTTGATGCGCTTGTGCTGGGGCACGTCGCCGGACATCTGGGCGGCACTGATGCCGTCCTTGGTCAGGCGTTCCTCGATGCGGCGCACTTCGTCCTTGCGGTTGGCGAAGACCATCACGCGGGTCCAGTCGTTCTGGGCGATCAGGTTGTAGAGCAGCTTGTACTTGTCACTGCCGGCCACGGCATAGACGTGCTGTTCGACGGTATCGCTGGCGACGTTCTCCGGCTCGATCTCGACGATGGACGGGTCCACGGTCCACTGCTTGGCCAGGTTCATCACGTCTTCGGTGAAGGTGGCGGAGAACAGCAGGGTCTGGCGCTCGCCCTTGAAGGGGGTCTGGCGGATGATCTGGCGCACCTGCGGGATGAAGCCCATGTCGAGCATGCGGTCCGCTTCGTCGAGCACCATCACCTCGACCATGTCCAGGTGCACCTCGCCGCGCTGGTTGAAGTCCAGCAGACGGCCCGGGGTGGCCACCAGGATGTCGCAGAAGCGCGATTCCAGCTGGCGGAGCTGCTTGTCGAAGTCCATGCCGCCGACGAAGCTCATCACGCTGAGGCCGCTGTACTTGGTCAGGTCCTGGGCGTCCTTGGCGATCTGCACCACCAGCTCGCGTGTCGGCGCGATGATCAGCGCACGGGGCTCGCCCATGTAGCGCTCTTTCGGCGGAGGGGTTTGCAGCAGCTGGGTGATGGTGGAAATCAGGAAGGCCGCGGTCTTGCCGGTACCGGTCTGGGCACGGCCGATGGCGTCCTTGCCCTTGAGGGTATGGCCAAGGACCTGGGCCTGGATCGGGGTGCAGTAGGGGAAGCCCAGGTCGTGGATGGCATGCATCAACCGCGGATCGAGGTTGAAGTCGTGGAAGCGGGTCTTGCCCTCCTGGGGCTCCACGTTGAAATCTTCGAGCTTCCAGTTATCCACAGCGGCGGCCTTGGCCGGGCGCTCACGGCGCGGCTTGTCGGGCTTGGGCTTGTCGCTACGGGGTTTCTTTTCGCCACGGGGGGCACGCTCGCCAGAGCCTTCGGCCTTTTCGCCGGCTTCGCGGGGAGCTTTCTTGGGCTTGGCCGGCTGCTCTTGCTTCTCGACCGGGAGGGGGGATGACACTGTGGGGGCGGGGCCGACCTGCGGCTCTTCGCCCTTGCTGAATATTTTCTTGAGTGCCTTGAGCACGGTGGTCTCGTCGATTGATTAAGGAATGAACGGCCGCCAGTGTAAAGCAAGATGCCCGCAGGGCGAAGTGCTGTGGGCAATCAAGGACTTGACTTGAACTAGGGAAGGCTCTCCAGGAGCAGCCGGCGCACGTTGCCGCCCATGATCGAGGCGATGTCCGCCTCACTGAAACCCGCTTCCTTGAGGCCCTGGGTCAGTTGCGCCAGGCCGCTGGTGTCGAACGGCGTGTGCACCGCGCCATCGAAGTCCGAACCCAGCGCCACATGCCGTACGCCCACCTTGTCGGCGACGTAGCGGATGGCTTTGACGATGGCGGCGACCGAGGTATCGCACACCGCGGTGTCCCAGTAGCCGATGCCGATCACGCCGCCGGTGGCCGCGATGCGCTGGATATGCGCGTCGCTCAGGTTGCGGGTACCCGGGCAGGTGCCCTCGACGCCGGTGTGGGACACCAGTACCGGGCGCTCGACCATGTTCAGCACATCGTCGATCAGCGGGCGGGAGGCGTGGGCCAGGTCAACCAGCATCTTCTTCTCTTCCAGGCGCTCGATCACCCGACGGCCGAAGGGGGTCAGGCCGCCCTTTTCCAGGCCGTGGGCCGAACCGCCCACCTCGTTATCGAAGAAATGGGTCAGGCCCATGATGCGGAAGCCCGCGTCATACATGCGATCGACGTTCTCCAGCTTGCCTTCCAGCGGATGCAGGCCCTCGGTGGCGAGGATGGCGGCGACGCGGTTCGGGTCCTTTTCCCAATCGGCGAGGTACTTGGTGAAATCCTCGCGGCTGCGCACCAGGATCAGCTTGCCCTGGCTACCGGCGGCGGCCTCATCCAGCTTGTGGCCCTGGTAGAGGGCGCGCTCCAGCAGGCTGTGCCAGGTCGCACGGGGCCAGCGCTGGGCCATGACCAGCAGGGTGATGTCGTCGCTATCGGCGCCATTGCTCTCGTAGTTCAGGCCCCGTGGCGTCTTGGTGACGGTGGAGAACACCTGCAGGCCCACATGGCCTTCGAGCAGGCGCGGCAGGTCGCTGTGGCCGAAATCATGGCGCTCCAGCAGGTTGCGGTTCCACAGCAGGGCGTCGTCGTGCAGGTCGGCGACGAACAGGGTCTTGTGCAGGGTTTCCGCCTCGTCCGAGGCACGGTAGGGCGGCGGCGCGGCCACGGTGTTCATCTCACGGTCGAGGAACCCCGGCAGGTAGAAGAAAATCCCCAGGCCAACGGCCACCAGCAGTAGCAAAGCGATCAGGAGTTTGCGCATGTCCAGCTTCCAGGCTGTTTTTTAGTGAACGGACTCTAGCAAACAGACGTTTGAGGGAAGTGGAAAACCAGGGGAGATTTCTTTCGCCCCCCATGGGCGGGGAGGAATCAGCCGTTCAGGCGGTTTCGTCCATCCTGTTTGGCCTGGTACAGCGCGCCGTCGGCGCGGGCGATCAAGCCTTGCAGGCTGTCCGACTGGCGCATTTCGGCAAGGCCGATGGAGACGGTCACGCCGGGCAGCACGCCAAGCGGCGAGTAGAAGAAGGGAATCAGCTCCAGGCTCGAACGCAACCGCTCGCCGATGGCGCGAGCCTCGCCACTGTCGATTTCCGGCAGCAGGATGACGAACTCCTCGCCGCCATAACGCGCCATGCTGTCCTTGGGCCGCAACTGGTCGCGCAGGGTATGGGACACCAGGCAGAGGGCGTAGTCCCCGGCCAGGTGGCCATGGCGGTCGTTGTAGTCCTTGAAGTGGTCCACATCCAGCATGAGCAGGGACAACGGCTGCTCGTTGAAGGCGCAGCGCGTGCTTTCGCGCTGGTAGATATGTTCCAGCCAGCGGCGGTTGAACAGCCCGGTGAGGGTGTCGATCTTGGCGTTCTGCTCGGTGTCGAGAATGATCCGGTTGCCCTGGCGGACACGGTCGCAGAGCAGCTCCAGGAGGTTCTGCATCAGCTGCGGCGCCTGCTGGAACAGCTTGACCAGGGACTCCCGGTGCAGGCGCAGGACGCTGGTGGGCTCGCCGGCCACCACATAGGCCGAAGGGCAGTCGTTGTCGATGAAGCTGATCTCGCCGGCGCACTCGCCCGGCATGATGGTGCTCACCGGGCTGTTGTCCAGGGACCCGAGGTAGACCATCAACCGCCCGCTCAGCACCAGGTAGAGGTACTGGTTGCGGTTGAACGGCGAAAGCACGACTTCCCCCGCCTCCAGATCACAGGCGCGGAATTCCTTGAGCAACTGTTCGAGATTGTGCGCGGTGACATTCTGGAACAGCCGCAATCGGCTCAACAGGGCCACGTCTTCTTGCCAGTTCACATGCTTCATGCCTGCAACGGCCTCGTTTGGCAGTCGAAGCGGTGGATACCGCTAACGATCCTTGTCTCAGCTGTAAATCCGATGTGACAGTATTCCCGCACTTTTTGAATGACAATGCTCGACAAAAGCCGGGCCGACAAACGGCTGGATATCGGTAAGGAACGCGACATTTCCTGATATTCGCCACACATTCGCAACAAATTTCCGGGCGCGCAAAAATGCCCCCGGAAGGCTCGAAGCCTGGGGGCATGAAAGAGGCATGGGGCGGAAGGCCGTCCTCGGGGGGCCTTCGATTGGCAGTATAGGTGGCTTCAAGCCATCAGGCGGAACTTCACCGAATAGCCGGCCAGGCGCGCTTCCAGCTTCGCCTGCACGGCGGCGTCCAGGCCCGGAACGCGGATCTCCGCGACCTGGCCATGGCGGTCGTCGTTGACCACCTCCACCTTCACCCCCGGCGCAATGGCGCCCAGCACATCCTCCAGGACCCGGCGGGTGGCGTCGAAACGCAGGGCCGGCTTGAAGGTCTTGCCCACGGCCGTGACCGGGATGGCCTCGATTATCCAGACATCCTTGGGCACCGCCGCGCGCTCGGGCACCTGCCCTGCCGCGTGCTCCAGCAACTCGGCCTCGCTGGCGCTGGCGCCGGGCTTGAGCTGCACATAGGCCACCGGCAGTTCGCCGACCTTGTCGTCCGGCTTGCCCACGGCCGCCGCCATGGCCACGGCGGGATGCCGGTGCAGGGCCTCTTCGATCATCTGCGGGTCGATATTGTGGCCGCCACGGATGATCAGGTCCTTGCTGCGGCCGGTGAGCCAGATGTAGCCATCGGCGTCCATGCGGCCGAGGTCGCCGGTGTTGAACCAGTCGCCGTCGACCCAGATGTCCTGGTTCTTGCTCGCCTGCAGGTAGCCCTTGAACACGGTCACCCCGCGCACGCAGAGGTTACCGATCTCGTCGTCGGCGGCATCGCGCAGGTAACGTCCCTGCTCGTCCAGCACCGCCACCTTGACCTGCACATAGGGCATGCGCATGCCGACGGAGCCCGGCCGGCGTTCGCCGTGGGCGGGGTTGCCGCAACTGCCGCAGGTGGCTTCGGTCAGGCCGTAGCCCTCGATCAGCTTGAGGCCGGTCTTGGCCTCGAACTGGCGGATCAGCTCCACCGGCATGGGCGCGGCGCCGCACAGGGCATAGCGCAGGCTCGACAGGTCATGGCCCTCGCTGGGCACCTGCAGCAGACCGGCATAGATGGTCGGCACGCCGCTGAAGAAACTCACGCGGTAACGCTCGATGACCTTCCAGAAGTTCTGGATCAGTCGCGTGTTGCGATAGCCCTGGGGCGTGGCGATGAGGATCTCGGCGCCGGCGTAGAAGGGCGCGAGGCCGGTCACCATCACGCCGTTGACGTGGAAAAGCGGCAGGCCGCAGAGGGTGTTGTCGCCCTCCCCCAGGTTGATGGCGTAGGCCAGGATCATCGCCATGGCCACCTCGTTGCGGTGGCTGTGGGGCGCCAGCTTCGGCGTACCCGTGGTGCCGCCGGTATGGAAATACGACGCGACGTCGTCCGGGGCGATCACCCGGCCACTCTGCAGGTGGTCGGCGGGGAAGCGGTCGAGCAGCTCGTCGAAGTCCAGTACGCCCTCAGACAGCGCGCCGCGCTGGGCCTTGATCGCACTGCGCTGGGGCTCGGGCAGCAGGTTGGCCAGGTCCACCGTGACTATCGCCTCGAGCTCCGGCAGCTGCTCGCGCAGGCCGGCCACCTTGTCCCAGAGGTCGGTACCGGGGAACGGCGCCAGGGTCACCAGGACGTTGGAGTCCGCCGCCCGCACCAGCTCGGCGATGTGCTCGGGCTCCAGCATCGGGTTGATGGCGTTGACCACACCGGCTGCCTCGCCACCCCAGATGGTGAAGTGGGTCTGGGGCAGGTTCGGCAGCAGGAAGGACACCGCCTTGCCGGGCCGCACACCCAGGTGATGGAAGGCGTTGGCGGCCTGGGTGACGCGCGCCAGCAGCTGCGCGTAGCTCAGCTCATGGGGGGTTTCCTCGGCGTCCCCCTGGAGCAGGAAGGTCATGGCGCGCTTGTGCGGGTGGCGTTCGGCGCTCTGGCGGATCAGTTCAAAGGTGCTGTCCGGCATGCCGCGCTGTTCCAGCGAAAGGCGTTCGATTTCTTCGATATCGCGCAGGTTGGCGATGGGCGGAGCTACGTTCTGGGCCATGGTCGGTTCTTGTGCTGTCGGGTTTCGGGGTCAGCGCTGCAGGTGTTCCACCAGCCAGGTACCGATATCACGGATCTGTTGCGGCAACACCTCGTGGGCCATCGGGTAGTCGCGCCAGGCGACCGGTACTCCGGCCGCGGCCAGGCGATCGTGGGCGGCACGGCCCATCGCCGGCAGCACCACGTCGTCGAAGGTGCCATGCAAGCACAGGACCGGCAGCTGCCGTTGGCTGTCGGACAGTTGCATGTCGTCACTGAAGGTGGGGGCGTAGGTGGACAGCGCCAGCACCCCGCCCAGCTCCCCCTGCCAACGCAGGAAGGCCGCGTGCAGCACCACCGCACCGCCCTGGGAGAAGCCGGCGAGGAAGATCCGCCGTGGGTCGATGCCGCCGTCGATCTGCGCCTGCACCAGGGCCAGCACCTGCGCGGACGATTCCTCCAACTGGGCCTCGTTGATGGCGCGCTCGGGGCGCATGGCGAGGATGTCGTACCAGGAGGGCATGGCCCAGCCGCCATTGATGGTCACCGCGCGGGTCGGCGCCTGGGGCAGTACGAAGCGGGTGCTGTCGAGGACTTCCTGCAGGGCCTCGGCCACCGGCAGGAAGTCATAGCGGTCGGCGCCCAGGCCGTGGAGCCAGATGATGCAGGCGTCGGCGCCAAGTGTGGGCTCGAGGATCAGTGTGTCGCTCATGTGTGGCTCCGTTGTGGTGCATCTGCACAGTAGTGGGGCGGCGGCATCGAAGGGAGTGGTTTGATAACTGAAGAAGATGTCGCACCGCTAAAACTTTATCTATTGACCTATAGGAATCGTCCTACAGGCACCCTGCTGGTACGACCTTTGCTAACCAGCAGCAAACTGAATCGCGTCGGTCGCAAGGTAACACTTGCCCGGCGTGCAACGGGTTGGGTTGCGCCTTCGGTCGCAACCTTGCAGGCGTTTACCTGTCGCCATTCGTGGCGGAAAGGTGTGCGCAATCCGTCTCCAGCCCATTTGACCAATGGGCAAGGAAGTGTCTGGTGGCGAGCGGAGCAGCGCCAACTAGACTCCTTCCTTAGGTCTTACACCCCGGTTGACCTTTTCCAGTGCATAAAAGGTTGAACCTGCCTCACGAGGGTACGGCGGTGGGACCGAGACTCCAACACCAATAAAAGCAACTGGAGGTTTTGATGAAGATGGTGAAATCCACCCTGGCCGTGCTGACCGCGGCAACCGTTCTCGGTGTCAGCGGTTTCGCGCAGGCGGGCGCCACCCTGGACGCGGTGAAGAAGAAAGGCTTCGTGCAATGCGGCATCAGTGACGGCCTCCCGGGCTTCTCCTATGCCGACGGCAAGGGCAACTACCTGGGCATCGACGTCGATGTCTGCCGCGCAGTTGCCGCCGCCGTGTTCGGCGATGCCAGCAAGGTCAAGTTCAGCCCGCTGACCGCCAAGGAACGTTTCACCGCGCTGCAGTCCGGCGAAGTCGACGTCCTTTCGCGCAACAGCACCTGGACCAGCTCTCGTGACGCGGCCATGGGCCTGAACTTCACGGGCATCACGTACTTCGACGGCCAGGGCTTCCTGGTGAACAAGAAGCTCGGCGTTTCCAGCGCCAAGGAACTCGATGGCGCCACCGTCTGCATCCAGGCCGGCACCACCACCGAGCTGAACCTGTCCGACTACTTCCGCGCCAACAACCTGAAGTACACCCCCATCACCTACGACACCTCCGACGAGAGCGCCAAGTCGCTTGAGTCCGGTCGTTGCGACGTGCTGACCTCCGACCAGTCCCAGCTGTATGCACAGCGCATCAAGCTGGCCGCTCCGGACGAGTACGTGGTACTGCCGGAAGTGATCTCCAAGGAACCCCTCGGCCCAGCCGTGCGCCAGGGTGACGAAGAGTGGTTCGACATCGTGCGCTGGACCCTGTTCGGCATGCTCAACGCCGAAGAAATGGGCATCACCTCGAAGAACGTCGAAGAGCAGGCCAAGACCACCAAGAACCCCGACGTTGCCCGTCTGCTGGGCAAGGAAGGCGAGTTCGGCAAGGACCTGAAGCTGCCGAACGACTGGGTGGTGCAGATCGTCAAGCAGGTCGGCAACTACGGTGAAATCTTCGATCGCAACGTCGGTGCAGGCAGCGCGCTGAAGATCGAGCGTGGCCTCAACGCCCAATGGAACAAGGGTGGTCTGCAGTACGCACCGCCGGTGCGTTGACCGTCACCCGGCGACCTCATGAGGAGGTCGCCGGGCCCGAGTTCCGTAATACGCGAACCCTGGCCGCCGTCCCCCCATCCGGTCGGCCAGCGGTTCCCAGAGGGCTGTCATGCAAAAACCTGCCAACGCCCCGCGTGCCCCGAAAGGTTCGTTCTGGACCGATCCGAAGGCGCGTGCGTGGCTATTCCAGATAATCGCCGTCGTCGCCGTCATGGCGCTCGGCTGGTACCTATTCCAGAACACCCAGCACAACCTCGAGCAACGCGGCATCCTGTCCGGCTTCGACTTCCTCCAGCAGAGCGCCGGCTTCGGGATTTCCCAGCACCTGATCGACTACAACGAAAGCCACAGCTACGCCCGTGTCTTCGTTATCGGTCTGCTCAATACCCTGCTGGTCTCGGTCATCGGCATCTTCTTCGCCACCATTCTCGGCTTCATCCTCGGCGTCGCCCGACTGTCGCCGAACTGGCTGGTGCGCAAGCTGGCGACCGTCTACATCGAGACCTTCCGCAATATCCCGCCGTTGTTGCAGATCTTCTTCTGGTACTTCGCGGTGATGCTGCCCATGCCGGGGCCGCGCAACAGCCTGGCCATCGGCGAGCACCTGTTCCTCAACAACCGCGGCCTGTACATGCCCGCTCCGGTGGCCACTGATGGCTTCTGGGCCTTCGTGGTCAGCCTGCTGGTGGTCGTGGCGGCGATCATCGCCGTCGCGCGCATGGCGAAAGCCAAGCGTGAGGCCACCGGCCAGCGCTTCCCGGTACTGCTGGCGTCGCTGGCGCTGCTGGTGGTGATCCCCGGCCTGGTGTCCCTGGTGTTCGGCGCGCCCTTCGAGTGGAGCATGCCGGTACTGCAGGGCTTCAACTTCCGCGGTGGCTGGGTGGTGATCCCTGAACTGATCGCCCTGACCCTGGCGCTGACCGTGTACACAGCGGCCTTCATCGCCGAGAACGTGCGTTCGGGCATCCAGGCGGTCAGCCACGGCCAGACCGAGGCCGCACGCTCCCTGGGCCTGCCCGTCGGCAAGACCCTGCGCCTGGTGATCATCCCGCAGGCCTTGCGTGTGATCATCCCGCCGCTCACCAGCCAGTACCTGAACCTGACCAAGAACTCGTCCCTGGCGGCCGGCATCGGCTACCCGGACATGGTCTCGCTGTTCGCCGGTACGGTACTCAACCAGACCGGCCAGGCCATCGAGGTGATCGCCATCACCATGAGCGTCTACCTGGCCATCAGCATCAGCATTTCGCTGTTGATGAACTGGTACAACAAGCGCATTGCGCTAGTCGAGCGGTGAGGGCCGAGCCATGACGACACATGTATTCAAGCCCGACCAGCCGCCACCCCGGATGAGCGTCGGCCTGCTGGGTTGGCTGCGCGCCAACCTGTTCTCCAACTGGTTCAACACCCTGTTGACCCTGTTCGCCATCTACCTGGTGTGGCTGATCGTGCCACCGCTGATCAAGTGGGCCTTCCTCCAGGCCGACTGGTCCGGCACGACCCGCGCCGACTGCACCAGCGAAGGCGCCTGCTGGGTCTTCATCAAGATGCGCTTCGCCCAGTTCATGTACGGCTTCTACCCCGAGGCGCTGCGCTGGCGTGTGGACCTGGCCGTGTGGATCGCCATCATCGGTGCCGCACCGCTGTTCATCCCGCGCTTTTCGCGCAAGGCGGTCTACGGCCTGGGCTTCCTGGTGATCTACCCGCTGGTGGCCTACTGGCTGCTGCACGGTGGTTTCCTTGGCCTGAGCACCGTCTCCACCAGCCAGTGGGGCGGCCTGATGCTGACCCTGGTGATCGCGGCGGTGGGCATCGTCGGCGCGCTGCCCCTGGGCATCCTGCTGGCGCTCGGCCGGCGCTCCAACCTGCCGGCGATCAAGGTCATCTGCGTGACCTTCATCGAGTTCTGGCGCGGCGTGCCGCTGATCACCGTGCTCTTCATGTCCTCGGTGATGCTGCCGCTGTTCCTGCCCGAAGGCCTGTCCTTCGACAAGCTGCTGCGGGCGCTGATCGGCGTGATCCTGTTCCAGTCGGCCTACGTTGCCGAAGTGGTGCGCGGCGGCCTGCAGGCCATCCCCAAGGGCCAGTACGAAGCCGCGGCCGCCATGGGCCTGGGCTACTGGAGGATGATGGGCCTGGTGATCCTGCCGCAAGCCCTGAAACTGGTGATCCCGGGCATCGTCAACACCTTCATCGCGCTGTTCAAGGACACCAGCCTGGTGATCATCATCGGCCTGTTCGACCTGCTCAACAGCATCAAGCAGGCCACCACCGACCCGGCCTGGCTGGGCATGGCCACCGAAGGCTACGTCTTCGCCGCCCTGGTGTTCTGGATCTTCTGTTTCGGCATGTCCCGCTACTCCATGAGCCTGGAGCGCAAGCTGGACACCGGCCACAAGCGTTAGGAGTCATTCCATGACTGAAGCAAGCAAGAAAACCGCCGGCGAGCCGATCATCCAGCTGCAAGGCGTGAACAAGTGGTACGGCCAGTTCCACGTGCTCAAGGACATCAACCTGGATGTCCGCCAGGGCGAGCGCATCGTCCTCTGCGGCCCGTCCGGTTCCGGCAAGTCCACCACCATCCGCTGCATCAACCGCCTGGAGGAGCACCAGCAAGGCCGCATCGTCGTCGATGGCACCGAGCTGACCAACGACCTCAAGCACATCGAGGCGATTCGCAGCGAAGTGGGCATGGTGTTCCAGCACTTCAACCTGTTCCCCCACCTCACCGTGCTGCAGAACTGCACCCTGGCGCCCATGTGGGTGCGCAAGATGCCCAAGCGCCAGGCCGAGGAAATCGCCATGCATTACCTGGAGCGCGTGCGCATCCCGGAGCAGGCCCACAAGTTCCCGGGCCAGCTCTCCGGCGGCCAGCAGCAGCGCGTGGCCATCGCCCGCGCCCTGTGCATGAAGCCGAAGATCATGCTCTTCGACGAGCCCACCTCGGCGCTCGACCCGGAGATGGTGAAGGAAGTGCTCGACACCATGATCGGCCTGGCCCACGACGGCATGACCATGCTCTGCGTGACCCACGAGATGGGCTTCGCCCGCACCGTGGCCGACCGGGTGATCTTCATGGACAAGGGCGAGATCGTGGAACAGAACGAACCCCACGCCTTCTTCGACAACCCGCAGAACGAGCGGACCAAGCTGTTCCTGGGGCAGATCCTGCACTGAGGATTGGTCGCTGGATGAGAAAGGGAGCCTTTGGGCTCCCTTTTTCTTTGGTGCGGGGAAGTCCCTGTAGGAGCGAGTTCATTCGCGAAATGTTCGAGCACCGAGCCTACCGACGCATCCCTCTCCCCCGCCCCTCTCCCGGAGGGAGAGGGGTGACGCGCGCCGGCCAGTACGAAGCGGTCCTGATGCCCATGCAGGTGTAAAACGAAGCAGCGGAGATGACGCCGCGCAAACCGCCCCTTCAGGAGGCCGAGTGGAATCCTTGCGCAGGGGACGAGCGGCATGGATGCCGCGAGAGCCGCGCAGGGCCATGGATGGCCCTTCGCGGCGGGCCCCGGAGCAAGGATGGAAGGAGGGGACCCGGCGCAGCCGGGCCGGATGTCGGGGCAAGCGTTTTGCTTCCTTTGGGGCGACTGCCAAAGGGAGTCGCCCGGGAGGGCGAAACAGAAACTCGCAGCCCACTCGGCAGTGAGCTGAGCACCAGCCCCAAGCCCCCGGATTTCATCCGGGCTACGGCTATCGCGAGCAAAGCTCGCTCCTACAGGTTCCAGCGCAAACAAAAAGGCCGCGCAATCGCGCGGCCTCTTGGCAACGGTAGGACTCACTCGCCGTAGATATCGAAATCGAAGTACTTGGCCTGGATCGCCTGGTACTTGCCATTGGCACGCAGCGCCTTGATCGCGCTGTTGAACTTCTCGCGCAACTGCTCATCGCCCTTGCGCACCGCGATGCCGGCGCCTTCGCCGAAGTACTGCGGATCGTTCAGCACCGGGCCGACGAACTCGTAGCCCTTGCCGTTATCGGTCTTGAGGAAGCCCTCGTTGAGCGGGAAGGCATCGGCCAGTACCGCGTCCAGGCGACCGGACAGCATGTCCAGGTAGATCTCGTTCTGGGTGCTGTAGCGCACCACCTTCACGCCCTTGGGCTCCAGCACCTCGGTGGCGAAGCGGTCGGTGGTGGTGGAGCGCTGGGTACCGACGGTCTTGCCTACCAGGCTCTTGAACTCGGGGTCGACCACGCTGCCCTTCTTCATCACCAGGCGCGCCGGGCTGTAGTAGTACTTGCCGGTGAAGTCCACGGACTTCTTGCGCTCATCGGTAATGGTCATGGAGGACAGCACGGCGTCCACCTTCTTCACCTTGAGGGACGGGATCAGGCCGTCGAACTCCTGCTCAATCCACTGGCACTTCACCTGCATCTCCTCGCACATGGCATTGCCGATGTCGTAGTCGAAGCCGGCGATCTGGCCATCCGGGGTCTTGAAGGCGAAGGGTGGGTAGGCGGCTTCGATGCCGATGCGCAGCGGCTTGTCGGCGGCGAACACGCTGGAGGCCAGCAGACCGAGGGCAAGGCTGCCCAGCAGAACGAGTTTCTTCATGGTGCGACTCCCGCAGTACGGATAGGGGCCCGCCACAGGACTTGGCGAGCCGGTTCGAAATGGGTTTTCGGGGCAGAAGAAGACGCCGCCAGGGCTGGCAGGCTTGGAAATGCAGTGGGTAGCTGGCTGTGGATCATCATGGATGCCGCTAACTTGTACTTGTGAGTCCATACTGGACTCAAATGTACACATCGTCAACAACCCAAGAAAAAGCCCGGCAATGCCGGGCTCGTTCAATACATCAGGGGCGCCTTGTAGGGGCGAATTCATTCGCCAAGCGGGCCGAAGGTCCGCCCTTCAGACGCCCATGGGGCTGCTGCGCAGCCCTTGGCGAATGAATTCGCCCCCACAGGAAAGAGCAGTCCGCGCCGGGATCATTCCCAACGCTCGGCCGCCGCCTTGTCGCTGCAGCGCCCTTCCACCCAGCGCGGGCCCTCGGCGGTGTCTTCCTTCTTCCAGAAGGGGGCGCGGGTCTTGAGGTAATCCATTATGAAGTTGCAGGCGTCGAACGCGGCCTGGCGGTGGGCGCTGGCGGTACCGACGAAGACGATCGGCTCGCCCGGTTCGAGCCGGCCGACCCGGTGGAGGATATCCACATTGAGCAGCGGCCAGCGCTCGCGGGCCTCAAGGGCGATCTTCTCCAGCGCTTTCTCGGTCATGCCCGGATAGTGCTCGAGGAACATGCCCGCCACGTCCTGGCCGTCATTGAAATCGCGCACATAGCCGACGAAGCCGACCACCGCGCCGACGCCGACATTGGCCGCGTGCAGGGCATTGAGCTCGACACCCGGGTCGAAGGCGGTTTCCCGCACCCGAACGGCCACCTCAGCCTCCGGTAACCGTGGGGAAGAAGGCGACCTCGTCGCCATCGGCCAGCGCCTCTTCCAGGCTGCACAGCTCCTGGTTGCGGGCGCACATCAGGTTCTGCTCGGCGAGCACTTCCCACACCCCGCCACGGGCCAGCAGGTGCTGGCGCAGGCCATCCAGATTCGCCAACGCCGAATCCCAGTTGAGCTGCTCGCCTTCGATGCCGAGCGCTTCACGGTAACGGGCGAAATACTGCACGCGAATCATCATTGCTCCCCGGCCTGGTAGTGGCCGCTCTTGCCGCCCAGCTTCTCCAGCAGGCGTACGTTTTCGATGGTCATGCCGCGATCCACTGCCTTGCACATGTCGTAGAGGGTCAGGGCGGCGACGCTGGCGGCGGTCAGCGCTTCCATTTCCACCCCGGTCTGCCCGGCCAGCTTGCAGCGGGCGACGATGCGCACGCAATCGTCGCCGTCGGCTTCCAGCTCCACCTTGACGCTGGTGAGCATCAGCGGATGGCAGAGCGGGATGAGGTCGGAGGTCTTTTTCGCGGCCTGGATGCCGGCGATCCGCGCCACGGCGAAGACGTCGCCCTTGGGATGGCCGCCGGTCTGGATCATGGCGAGGGTTTCAGGGCGCATGCGCACACGGGCTTCGGCCGTGGCCTCACGGGATGTCACCGATTTGTCGGTGACATCCACCATGTTGGCGCGGCCCTGGGAATCGAGATGGGTAAGCACTGCAGGTCTCCTCGAACAGGAGACAGATTGTATACAGAAACACCCATCGGGCGGCAGCTGCCGCCCGGCGGGAGTTGCAGGTTACATGTGCGCTTCGGCGTACTCGGCCAGCACGGAGCGCGGCACACCCTGCAGGGTGATGTGCACGCCGTGGGGGAAGTCCTTGAAGCGCTCGGTGAGGTAGGTCAGGCCGGAGCTCGGCGCGGAGAGGTAGGGGGTGTCGATCTGCGCCAGGTTGCCCAGGCAGATCACCTTGGACCCGGTGCCGGCACGGGTGATGATGGTTTTCATCTGGTGCGGCGTCAGGTTCTGGCACTCGTCGATCAGGATCAGGCTCTGCTGGAAGCTGCGGCCACGGATGTAGTTCAGGGATTTGAACTGCAGCGGCACCTTGCTGAGGATGTAGTCCACGCTGCCGTGGGTGTTCTCGTCATCCATGTGCAGGGCTTCGAGGTTGTCGGTGATCGCCCCCAGCCAGGGTTCCATCTTCTCGGCCTCGGTGCCGGGCAGGAAACCGATCTCCTGGTCCAGGCCCTGCACGCTGCGGGTGGCGATGATGCGGCGATAGCGCTTGCTCACCATGGTCTGCTCGATGGCCGCCGCCAGCGCCAGGATGGTCTTCCCGGAACCCGCCGCTCCCGACAGGTTGACCAGGTGGATATCCGGGTCCAGCAGCGCGTAGAGCGCCAGCGCCTGGTACACGTCACGCGGGCGCAGGCCCCAGGCTTCCTGATGCAACAGGGGTTCCTGGTGCAGGTCGAGGATCAGCAGCTCGTCGTTCTTGATGCCCTTGATCCAGCCGACGAATCCCTGCTCATCGACGATGAACTCGTTGACGTGCACCGCCGGCAGGTTGTCGGTGAGTTGCACCCGGTGCCAGGTGCGGCCATGGTCCTGGCGGGTTTCCACCTTGCTCACGCGGTCCCAGAAGGAGCCCGACATGTCGTGGTAGCCACGGGACAGCAGGGAGACATCGTCCACCAACTGATCGGTGTGGTAGTCCTCCGAGTCGATCCCGCAGGCCCGCGCCTTCAGGCGCATGTTGATGTCCTTGGTCACCAGCACCACGGACATGCCCGGTCTGCGGCTCTTCAGCTCCACCAGCTGGTTGATGATGCGGTTGTCGTTGAGGTCTTCAGGCAGCCAGGTGATGGGGGCTGCGCGCTTGCTCATGAGGATCGAGAGGAAGCCGCAGGGGCCGCTCTTCTCGCGCTGGATGGGTACGCCGTGCTCCACTTCCTCGGGAGTGGCACCACTGAGGATCTTGTCGATGTTACGGATGGCCTGCCTGCATTCGGCCGCAACGCCTTGTTTACCGGTCTTCAGCTTGTCCAGTTCTTCCAGCACGGTCATCGGGATGGCGACGTGGTGTTCCTGGAAGTTCAACAGTGCGTTGGGATCGTGGATCAGGACGTTGGTGTCGAGCGCATACAAGGTTGGAGCGGTAGGGCGGGAGCGTCCGTGGTCATCCATACTCGGTCACCTTCTTATAGGGCCAGGCGACGGAATGCCAGGGAGGCTCTCCGCCGCGGAGAACCGCCGACCTCCCCGTTCCGGGTCATGCCAGGCGGGGAAAGCTGCCAACAAGGTGGGGGCCATTGGCCGCCACCTGTCTGCAGGGTTCGGCGGTCTGGTTTTTTAATACTCCATTCCGGATGACAGAAAAAAGAACTTTTTTGCCTGTACGAACTTTTTTTTCAGCACGACAAAAACCCCTTGGCGCGTAGGAAACAGACCGTTAAAGTCGAAAGTCCCCTCCCCCGCTTTTCACCGAATTTCCCCCTCCCCCCAGCACCCCGTTCCCACGGTCGGGTTGAAACTGCCTATCGGCGGGATAGCTGGAGCCTTCGGCAGCAAATCCCTAGAATCGCCCCATTCCCGAAGGAGACGATTCGATGCTGTTGGTGATTTCCCCCGCCAAGACCCTGGACTACGAGACCCCGCCGGTCACCCCGCGCCATACCCAGCCGGAGTTCCTCGACCATTCCCAGGAGCTGATCCAGCAACTGCGTGGATTCAGCCCCGCGCAGATCGCCGAGCTGATGCACCTGTCCGACAAGCTCGCCGGCCTGAATGTCGCGCGTTTCGGCAGCTGGCACCCAGACTTCACCCCGGACAACGCCAAGCAGGCCCTGCTGGCCTTCAAGGGCGACGTCTACACCGGCCTCAACGCCGAAGACTTCAATGACGCCGACTTCGACTTCGCGCAAGCCCACCTGCGCATGCTCTCCGGCCTCTACGGCCTGCTGCGCCCGCTGGACCTGATGCAACCCTACCGCCTGGAAATGGGCACCAGGCTGGCCAACGCGCGCGGCAAGGACCTCTACGCCTTCTGGGGCGAGCGCATCAGCGGCTGGCTGAACGAGGCCCTGGCGGCCCAGGGCGACGACATCCTGCTCAACCTCGCCTCCAACGAATACTTCAGCGCGGTCAAGCGCAAGGCCCTGAACGCCCGCATCATCGATACCGAGTTCAAGGACCTGAAGAACGGCCAGTACAAGATCATCAGCTTCTACGCCAAGAAGGCCCGTGGCCTGATGGCCCGCTACGTGATCAAGGAGCGCCTGACCGACCCGGCCGGCCTCAAGGACTTCAACTACCAGGGCTACCGCTACTCGGTGGAACACTCCAAGCCCGACAGCCTGGTATTCCTGCGGGACGAACCGCAGGAGTGACCCCACAAACCCCGCCGCCCGGCGGGGTTTTCGTTTGTGCCTCCCCCTTCCCTCTCCCCCGTAGGTTGTGGCCAAGCGCAGCGCGGCCCAACGACGGCGCTCAACCCGGGCCACGGATCGTTGGGCTTCGCTACGCTCTGCACCAACCTACGAACCCGCGCCGGCCATTCAATGGCCACCGCAAGTTCAATATCACTTCAAGATCATCTGGCCGCTACAAACTTCCATTTGATACTGGCCAACTTGCTTCCCGATAGTGGCCAAGTTGCAAAATGCAACCACCGAAAACTTGCAATTTGCATTGCCAGGAACTTTTCCAGAGCAGACCAACTCTGAGAATGCCACCGACAGCCACGCGCTGCGCAGCAATAAAACTGCAATAGTAAAATTCAGGGACGAACGGTAGGAACTATCCGAAAAGACCGACACTCATACCACCCGTGACTTAATTCTTTGCACCACTTTTTCGGTGCGCCTTTAAAACTGCCTGCTAACTATCGGCTCGCCGCCGAGGGGTAGTTTTTGTCTGGCGAAAGCCAAATGAACTGATTAAGGAGACGCGCAACAAACTCGACCTACTGGACAAAACCAACGAGCCAGAGCCCTAGCGGCGATCAGCTCAGGACTCTACCCGGGCAAGCGATACGACATGCCCAGTTCAGGCGCCCTAACTTTGGCGTCCGGTATTAATCATGCCTGTGCACTGCAAAGTTGCTTATGCCACATAACAGTGCAAATGGAAGTGACACTACCGTCACATATTAAACAGCGTGCTGAAAGGACGAGGTGAATACGATGCGAATCAGCATCTTCGGTTTGGGCTATGTTGGTGCAGTGTGCGCCGGCTGCCTCTCTGCTCGTGGTCATGAAGTTGTCGGCGTCGACGTTTCTCAGACCAAGATAGACCTGATCAACAATGGCAAATCGCCAATTGTCGAACCGGGCCTGGAAGAACTTCTGCAACAGGGCGTCAAGACTGGCCGCCTGCGTGGCACTACCGATGTCGCCGGTGCCGTGCTGGAAACCCAGGTGTCCTTCATCTGTGTCGGCACCCCGAGCAAGAAGAACGGCGACCTGTCGCTGGATTACATCGAAGGCGTCTGCCGCGAGATCGGCTTCGCCCTGCGCGACAAGGCCGAGCGCCACACGGTGGTGGTGCGCAGCACCGTACTGCCGGGCACAGTGAAAGACGTGGTGATCCCGATCATCGAAGACTGCTCCGGCAAGAAGGCCGGCGTGGACTTCGGCGTGGCGGTCAACCCCGAGTTCCTCCGCGAGAGCACCGCGATCAAGGACTACGACTTCCCGCCCATGACCGTCATCGGCGAACTGGACAGCGCCTCCGGCGACCTGCTGGAAACCCTGTACCGAGAACTGGACGCGCCGGTCATCCGCAAGCCCATCGAAGTGGCCGAGATGATCAAGTACACCTGCAACGTCTGGCACGCCGCCAAGGTCACCTTCGCCAACGAGATCGGCAACATCGCCAAGGCGGTCGGCGTCGATGGTCGCGAGGTGATGGACGTGGTCTGCCAGGACCACAAGCTCAACCTGTCCAAGTACTACATGCGCCCGGGCTTCGCCTTCGGCGGCTCCTGCCTGCCCAAGGACGTGCGCGCACTGAACTACCGCGCCACTTCCCTGGACGTGGAATCGCCCCTGATCGGCTCGCTGATGCGCAGCAACGCCGGCCAGGTGCAGAAGGCCTTCGACATCATCGCCGGTCACGACAAGCGCAAGGTCGCCCTGCTCGGCCTGTCCTTCAAGGCCGGTACCGACGACCTGCGGGAAAGTCCCCTGGTGGAACTGGCCGAGATGCTCATCGGCAAGGGCTTCGACCTCAGCATCTTCGACCGCAACGTCGAGTACGCCCGCGTCCACGGTGCCAACAAGGACTACATCGAGTCGAAGATCCCCCACGTCTCCTCGTTGCTCGACAGCAACTTCGACGCGGTGATCGACAAGGCCGACATCATCGTCCTCGGCAACCGCGACGAGCTGTTCGCCCCGCTGGCCCAGAAGGCACCGGCCGGCAAGCAGGTGATCGACCTGGTGGGCTTCATGCCCAAGGCCACCCACGGCAACGCCGAGGGGATCTGCTGGTAAGAACCTGCTTACGATCTGCTGCGCGTCGGAATAACTGCGTTGAAAATGGCTTCGGAATGCCGCTTGCGGCTAACGTGCTTCAGCACGGCCCGGAGGGCGAACGAAGTGAGTAATGCTCATTTACAGCTCGTAAACTCCGCTTCCTCAGCCATTTTCGCCTTGTTCTTCTCTAGCTCGCGAGATCGTAAACAGGTTCCAAGCGCACCGCCCCCTCCCGCACGGGAGGGGGCATCGCCAACGAGCCCGGGACGACTCTATGGACAAGATCAAGCATGGTCTGCTCGAAGCATCGGGCTGGCTGTTCTACCTCATCGCGCTGATGCTGCTGGCACTGGCTTTGCCCAAGTCGGTGTTCGACCCCGATTCCAAGCATTTCCTGCTGTTGATCGGGGCCGTGGGTATCTGGCGCTACTCCATGGGTGCCCTGCACTTCGTGCGCGGCACGCTGTTCCTCTACGTCATCTACCCCTGGTACAAGCGGCGCGTGGCCAAGCTCGGCGATGCGGCCGATCCGTCCCACGTGTACCTGCTGGTGACCAGCTTCCGCATCGAGGCACTGACCACCGCCATGGTCTACCGCTCGGTGATCCAGGAAGCCATCAACTGCGGCTACCCCACCACCGTGGTCTGCTCCATCGTCGAGCTGTCCGATGAACTGCTGGTGAAGAACCTCTGGTCCCGCATGGCGCCGCCCGCGCGGGTCAAGCTGGACTTCGTGCGCATTCCCGGCACCGGCAAGCGCGACGGCCTGGCCTATGGCTTCCGCGCCATCTCCCGGCAGTTGCCCGATGCCAACGCCGTAGTGGCGGTGATCGACGGCGACACGGTGCTGGCCGAAGGCGTGGTGAAGAAGACCGTGCCCTGGTTCAAGCTCTTCCCCAATGTCGGCGGCCTGACCACCAACGAGTTCTGCGAAGTACGTGGCAGCTACATCATGAGCGAGTGGCACAAGCTGCGCTTCGCCCAGCGCCACCTCAACATGTGCTCGATGGCCCTGTCCAAGCGCGTGCTGACCATGACCGGTCGCATGTCGGTGTTCCGCGCCAGCGTCGTGACCGACCCGGACTTCATCACCGACGTCGAAAGCGACCACCTGGACCACTGGCGCCTGGGCCGCTTCCAGTTCCTCACCGGTGACGACAAGTCCAGCTGGTACAGCCTGATGCGCCTGGGCTACGACACCTTCTACGTGCCGGATGCGGCGATCAACACGGTCGAGCACCCGCCGGAGAAGAGCTTCGTCAAGGCCAGCCGCAAGCTGATGTTCCGCTGGTACGGCAACAACCTGCGGCAGAACTCCCGCGCCCTGGCGCTGGGTCCGCGCCGTCTCGGCTGGTTCACCACCGTGGTGCTGGCCGACCAGCGCGCCTCCATGTGGACCTGCCTGCTGGGCCTGGCCGTGGCCATCATCGCCAGCCTGAAGTACAGCATCGCCTACCTGCTGGTGTACCTGTTGTGGATAGGCCTCACCCGCCTGGTCCTGACGCTGCTGCTGAGCATTACCGGCCACCGGATCGGGCCGGCCTACCCGCTGATCCTCTATTACAACCAGATCGTCGGGGCCCTGGTGAAGATCTACGTCTTCTTCCGCCTCGACCAGCAGTCCTGGACCCGCCAGAACACCAAGCTCAACCGTGACCTCGCCAGCTTCTCGCGCTGGTTCAACACCTGGTCCTCACGCGCCATGACCTTCTCCGCAACCAGCGTGTTCATCGCAACGCTGCTGGCGATCGTGTGAGCACAAGGAACCCGACAGGAATCGAAGCCATGAATACAGCCGTCAATCTCAATGTGGTGCATGAATCCGAAGCCCAGCGCCAGCACGCGCGGGTGAAGATCCCCGGCAAAGTCCGCTATATCGCCCGAGGCGAGCGCTTCGAAGCGTCGCTGCTGGACGTCTCCGCCGGCGGCTTCGCCTTCACCGGCGGACGCTCCGGCGCCGCGATCGGCGACCATCACAAGGGCCGCCTGATGTTCCAGATCGACGGCCTCAGCCTCGGCCTGGACGTGGAGTTCCAGGTGCGCGCCGTCGACAGCCGCAACGAGCGCATCGGCTGCGTCTTCCACAACCTGCATCCGCGCGACATCGCCACCCTGCGCTACCTGATCAGCTCCCACCTCTCGGGCGAGCTGGTCACCGCCGGCGACCTGCTCAACACCCTGCAGCGCGAGAACTTCACCAAGCCGCGCAAAGGCGGTGCCGGTGGCGGCATGGGCGCCCTCGCCCGCCTCAAGGCCGTGGGCTTCAGCCTCGGCATCTTCGTCATCGGCGTCGGTGCCTTCGGCTACATCGGCAAGTCCCTCTACGGCCTGTACTTCGTCACCCATGCCGACTCGGCCATGGTGGCGGTGCCGTCCCTGCAGGTCACCATGCCCCGCGAAGGCACGGTACAGAGCCTGGTCGGCCCCGACGCCACGGTGAGCAAGGGCGCCCCCATCGCCTCCTTCAGCGCCACCATGCTGGAAATGCTCAAGGGCCACCTGACCGACGACCAGCTCACTCCGGGCAACGTCGAAGAGCTCTTCGGCAAGCAGATGAAAGGCACCCTCACCAGCCCCTGCAACTGCAAGATTTCCCGCCAGCTGGTGGCCGACGGCCAGTTCGCCAGCAAGGGCGACGTGATCTTCGAACTGGTGCCCCAGGACAGCCTGGCCACCGTGCAGGCGCGCTTCCCCTTCCGCAACATCGCCCAGGCCCGTCCCGGCGCCCGCGTCACCTTCCAGGTGGCCGGCGAAGACCAGGTACGCCACGGCAAGATCCTCAGCAGCAACCTGCATGACGGCAGCATGTCCGCCGACATCCGCGCCACCATCCAGCCCGACGAGCCGCTGCCCAGCACCCTCGCCGGCCAGCCGGTTGACGTGAGCATCGATCGCGGCCCGTCCATCGACTGGTTCGTCGATCGCGCACTGGCCGCGGGCTTCTGAGGAGGGCGCAGCCATGGTCCATCACGCCACCCCCGTCCTGCTGCTGGCAGCCGCCGTCGCCCTCGCGGGCTGCGCCGGCCTGCCCGATGAGCGCCTCGCCCGCGAGGCGCTGCAGCGTGGTGACAACACCACCGCCGAGCAGAACTTCCGCGAACTGGCCGACCTCGGCTATGCCGACGCCGCGGTCGGCCTGGCCGACCTGCAGGTGGCCAGCGGCGATCCCGCGCAGTTGCAGAAGGCCGAGCAGACCTACCGCCAGGCCATGGACCAATCGCCCCGCGCCAAGGCGCGCCTCGGCAAGCTGCTGGCGCGCAAGGCCGACCTGAACCCGGCCGAACGCCGCGAAACCGCACAATTGCTGGAGGAGTCCTTCGAGGCGGGTGAACAGAGCAGCCTGCTGCCGCTGGTGATGCTCTACCTGCAGTACCCGCAGGACTTCCCCTCGGTGAACGTGCCGGAACGCATCAAGCAGTGGCGCGCCGAAGGCCATACCCAGGCCGAACTGGCGCAGATCCTCTTCTACCGCACCCAGGGCACCTACGATCAGCACCTGGGCGAGATCGAAGAGATCTGCACCCGCAACCTGGCCGTGGCCGACGTCTGCTATGTCGAGCTGACCACCGTCTACCAGAAGCAGGACAAGGGCGACGCCCGCCAACAGTTGCTGGACCAGTTGATGGCCGGTTACCAGGCCGGGCGCATCCCCGCCCAGCGGGTGGACGCGGTGTCCCAGGTGCTGGCCGATGCCGACATCGGCACGCCCGACGAAGGCAAGGCCCGGGAACTGCTGGAAGCGGTCGCGCCCAGCTACCCCGCCGCCTGGGTCAGCCTGGCCAAGCTGCTCTACGACTACCCGGCCCTCGGCGATACCGAACAGATGCTGGGCTACCTGGAGAAGGGTCGTGCCGCCTCCCTGCCCCGCGCCGAGCTGCTGCAGGGCCGCCTCTACTACGAAGGCAAGCTGGTGCCCCTGGACCCGAAGAAGGCCGAGGAACACCTGCAGAAGGCCGCGCCCACCGAGCCCACGGCCAACTACCTGCTGGGCCAGCTCTACCTGCGCGGCTACCTGGGCGACATCGCCCCGGACAAGGCCCTGGAGCACCTGCTCAGCGCCGCCCGCAATGGCCAGGTCAACGCCGACTTCGCCCTCGCCCAGATGTACGCCCAGGGCAAGGGCATCCGCCCCGACCTGGTCAACGCCTACGTCTTCAGCCAGCTGGCCCTGCCCAAGAACACCCCGCAGGCCCTGGAGCTGGCGCAGCAGGTTGAACAGCAACTGCCAACGGCCGAACGCGCCCGTGCCGAACAACTGCTGCGCGACGAACGCGCCGCGCGCGGCACCGCGCCGGACGCCCAGATGAGCAGCCTATGAATCCGCATGGCCTCCGTAGGTTGGGCAGAGCGCAGCGAAGCCCAACAGCCGAGTGCGGCAAGCGTTGGGCTTCGCACAGCTCAGCCGCAACCTACGAAAAACGCAGCCAGCGGACCGAGAACAAAGGAAACACGATGAGCAACAAACCCTGGATTCGTGCAGGCCTCGGCCTGTCCCTGCTGGCCGTCGGCATCGCCCACGCAGCCCAGCCCGAAGGCCGCAATTTCGGCCTGGACGTGAAGATCACCGCGCAGTCGGAAGACGACCGCGACCTCGGCACCCGCGATGGCGGCGACGTCAACGGCATCGGTCTGGACCTGCGCCCCTGGGTCTATGGCGAGCGCGGCGAGTGGAGCGCCTTCGCCATGGGCCAGGCGGTCACCGCCACCGACATCGTCGAAACCGATACCCTGGAATCCAGCGACATCGAAGCCGACGCCAGCCAGGGCAACAACGGCCGCGAGCCGGACAAGAGCTACCTGGCCATGCGCGAATTCTGGGTCGACTACGGCGGCCTCACCGCCTACCCCGGCGAGCACCTGCGCTTCGGTCGCCAGCGCGTGCGCAGCGACGAAGGCACCTGGTGGGACACCAACATCGAAGCCCTGCGCTGGAGCTTCGACACCACCCTGCTGCGCGCCCATGCCGGCGTCGCCGAGCGCTTCTCCGACTACCGCACGGACATCGACGAACTGGCCCCGGAAGACGAAGACCGCCAGCACTTCTTCGGTGACATCTCCACCCAATGGCGTCCCGGCCACTGGGTGGGCGCCAAGCTGCATCACAGCCACGACACCGGCGACCTGCCCAAGGTGGGCGAGGAAGTCGACGAACTGTCCAAGCGCACCACCGGCGACCTCACCTGGCTGGGCCTGGAAGCCGACGGTGGCTTCTTCGACCGCCGCTCCACCCAGCCGCTGAACTACTGGGCCCAGGCCACCTGGCTGACCGGTGATGTCGATGAGCTGTCGCAGACCACCGTGGGCGACCAGAACATCGCCAGCGGCAAGCGCAACGTCGATGTCGACGCCTGGGCCCTGGACCTCGGCCTGCGCTGGAACATCGACGACCAGTGGAAAGTCGGCGGCGCCTACGCCCGTGGCAGCGGCGGTGGCGATGACGACAGCTCCGAGCAGTTCCGCCAGACCGGCCTCGAGAGCAACCGCTCCAACTTCACCGGCACCGAAGCCCGCATGCACCGCTTCGGCGAGGCCTTCCGTGGCGAGCTGAGCAACCTCCAGGTCGCCACCGCCTTCACCTCCTGGCAGATGGGCGAGGACTACGACGCGAGCCTGGTCTACCACCGCTTCTGGCGCGTGGACGACAACCAGGACGTCGGCCAGAGCGGAATCATCGCGCCGCTGGAAGACGGCGAGAAAGACATCGGCCAGGAAATGGACCTGGTGGTGACCCGCTACTTCAAGCAGGGCCTGCTGCCGGCCTCCATGGCCGAGCACCTGGACGAGCGTTCGGCCCTGGTGCGTTTGCGTGGCGGCGTGTTCAAGCCGGGCGATGCCTACGGCAGCGGCACCGACTCACTGATGCACCGCGCCTTCGTAGACGTCATCTGGCGCTTCTGATGGGCATCCGCGCATGGGAGGAACAGTCATGAAACGTGGCATGGGAAGCACAATGCTGATGGGCGGCGTCGTGCTCGGCGCCCTGCAGTTCGCCGCACCCTGGGTCCAGGGTGCCGAGCTGGCTCAGGAGCTGAAGCCGATCAAGAACTACACGGTGTCCACCGCACCGGTGGAGCAGCTGCACCTGGAAACGCCCAAGGTGCCGGACCTGTCCGGCTACACCGCGCAGGCCGTGGAGGCGAAGATCGACCGATCGAAGCCCGGCCGCGTGGTGGTCCGGCGCATGGTCCAGCAGGACGCGCTGAAAGACTTCATCGGCGGCGACGAGCGCCTGCGCGAGTGGGTCAAGCGCCAGCAGGCCATGCCCCAGGCGATCTTCATCGAAGGCGGCCACGTGACCCCGCAGGACCTCGCGCGCGCCCTGCCCGACAGCCAGTTCAGCGAGACCGAGCCGGGTGTCTACCTGGCCCGCCTGCCCGTGGTGGTGGCCCAGGGCGCGAACCTGGAGATCGGCAAGGACACCAAGGACTTCCGCCTGTCCCAGGAGCGCGGCGCGTTCCTGGTCAACGACGGCAAGCTGTTCATCACCCAGAGCCAGCTCACCGCCTGGAACGAGGCGAAGAAGGAGCCGGCCTGGTTCCGCAAGCCCGACGAGTTCCGCCCCTTCCTGGTTTCCTGGGGCGGTAGCGAGCTGTACATCGTCGGCAGCAAGGTCACCAGCCTCGGCTACAACAACTCCAAGTCCTACGGCGTCTCCATCACCCAGTACACCCCGGGCCAGGCAAAGCGCCTGAAGCGCTCGGCGCCCACCGGCTGGCTGCTGGATTCGGAGTTCGTAGACCACTGGTACGGCTTCTACTGCTTCGAGGCCGAGAACGTGGTGATCAAGGGCAACACCTACCGCGACAACATCGTCTACGGCATCGACCCCCACGACCGTTCCCACGGGCTGATCATCGCCCACAACACCGTGTTCGGGACCAGGAAGAAGCACGGCATCATCATTTCCCGCGAGGTGGACGACAGCTGGATCGTCCACAACAAGAGCTACGACAACAAGCTCTCAGGGATAGTCATCGACCGTAACTCGGTGAACAACCTCGTGGCCTGGAACGAGGTCTACCAGAACCACTCCGACGGCATCACCCTCTACGAGAGCTCCAACAACCTGCTCTGGGGCAACCGCATCGTCAACAACAAGCGCCACGGCATCCGCGTGCGCAACAGCGTGAACATCCGCCTCTACGAGAACCTCTCGGCGGCCAACGGCCTGACCGGCGTCTACGGCCACATCAAGGACCTCTCCAACACCGACCGGAACATCGAGCTCGACCCCTTCGACACCAAGGTCTCGCTGATCCTGGTGGGCGGCAAGCTCGCCGGCAACGCGTCCAGCCCCCTGTCCATCGACTCGCCGCTGTCGGTGGAGCTGTACCGCGTCGAGCTGCTCGCCCCGAGCAAGTCCACCGGCATCAGCTTCGCCGGAATCCTCGGCGAGAAGCAGGACGAAATCCTCGACCTGATGGTGCGCCGCCAGCAAGCGGTGCTGATCGATCCCGTCGAAAGCCAGGCCGAACTCCAGGATTGAGGTACGAGATCATGCAAAGACTTTCCCGCAAGTGGTTCACCCCCTCGGCCCTGGCCGCCGCCCTGCTGGCCGCGGCACAGGGCGCCCAGGCCGCGCCCGAATACAGCGTGCAACGCACCGGCCCGCTCTGCGCGGTGGCCCAGGACCCGGCCAGCTACAACACCAAGTACCTCAGCTTCTTCACCGCCCTGGTGCAGGGCCAGGACGACTGGCTATTCCGTACCCAGTACGACCTGCGCACCGACTTCGGCACCACGCCCTACGGCTGGAGCCAGTTCCGTCGCCTGCGCGATGCGCTCAAGGCCCGTGGCGTCGAGCTGCTGGTGGTCTACCAGCCCACCCGTGGCCTGATAAACCGCGAGAAGCTCACTCCCGAGGAGAAGGCCCACTTCAACTACGACCTGGCGAAGAAGAACTACCTCGCCGCCGTGGAGCAGTTCCGCAAGGCCGGTATCTGGACCACCGACCTCTCGCCGCTGTTCGACGAGCAGGGCGTGGGCACCGACTACTACTTCAAGGCCGACCACCACTGGACCCCGGCCGGTGCCGAGCGCACCGCCAAGCTGGTGGCCGAGACCCTGAACCAGATCCCCGGCTTCTCCGACATTCCGAAGAAGGACTTCCAGAGCAAGGTGGTGGGCCTGCTGCCCAAGGCCGGCACCCTGCACAAGACCGCCGGCCAGCTCTGCGGCACCACCTACGCCACCCAGTACGTCGAGCGCTTCGAGACCGAGGCGGCGGGCGACGGTGGCGACAGCCTGTTCGGCGACGAGTCCAACCCCAAGGTGGCCCTGGTGGGCACCAGTAACAGCGGCCCGGCCTACAACTTCGCCGGGTTCCTGCAGCAGCACAGCGGCGCCGAGGTACTCAACATGGCAGTCAGCGGCGGCGGCTTCGACAGCGCCCTGCTGCAGTACATGAGCAGCAAGGAGTTCCACGAGAACCCGCCCAAGGTGCTGGTCTGGGAGTTCGCCACCCACTACGACATGGCGCAGAAGAGCTTCTATCGCCAGGCCGTGCCGCTGGTGAACAACGGCTGCGAAGGCCGCCCGGTGGCGCTGAAAGCCAAGGCCAAGCTGCACCCCGGCGCCAACGAGGTGCTGGTCAACGGCAAGGGCTCGGCCCCCCGCGACCTGCGTGGCCGCGACTACCAGGTGGACCTGACCTTCAGCGACCCCTCGGTGCACGAGGCCAAGGCCACCATCTGGTACCTCAACGGCCGCCGCGAGAACTTCAAGCTGGAACAGAGCGATCGCGTCGACACCGGCGGCCGCTACGTCTTCGAGCTGCGCAACGATCCCGACTGGGCCGACCTGAACCTGCTCGCCCTGGAAATCCACAGCCCCGAACAGATGCCCCAGGACCTCAGCGTCGAGGTCAGCCTCTGCAAGCGTCCGAGCAAGGGCGGGGAAGACCTCACGGCCCAGGCCCGCTGAGGAAGGAGGACTCCATGCCGCAACGTCAAACCTGGCTTATCGCTCCCCTGCTCGCCGGCATCCTGCTCGCCGGGCAGGCCCACGCCGCCGACCTGGTGCCGCCGCGAGGCTACTTCGCGCCTGTGGATATCGACGCCAAGTCGGCCGGCCAATGCAAGGCACCGCCAGTGCCCTATACCGCCAAGCTGGAGTTCCGCAGCAAGTACGAGGGCTCCGACAAGGCCCGCGCGACCCTGAATCCGGCAGCGGAAAAGGCCTTCCGCGACAAGACCGCGGCCATCACCGAGATGGAGCGCGGCGTCAGCAAGATGGTCATGGAGTACATGCGCAAGGGCCAGCGCACCCAGCTCGAATGCAGCCTGCAGTGGTTGGGCAGCTGGGCGCAGGCCAACGCCCTGCTCAGCACCGAGTACAACCACACCGGCAAGTCCATGCGCAAATGGGCACTAGGCAGCATGGCCTCGGCCTACCTGCGCCTAAAGTTCTCCGAGTCCCAGCCGCTGGCGCCCTACCAGGCGCAGACCCAGGTGATCGAATCCTGGTTCTCGCGCCTGGCCGATCAGGTCGTCCACGACTGGAGCGACCTGCCACTGAAGAAGATCAACAACCACTCCTACTGGGCCGCCTGGTCGGTGATGGCCACCAGCGTCGCCACCAACCGCCAGGACCTCTTCGACTGGTCGGTGAACCAGTACCGCGTCGCGACGAGCCAGGTGGACAAGGACGGTTTCCTGCCCAACGAACTCAAGCGCCGCCAGCGCGCCCTGGCCTACCACAACTACAGCCTGCCGCCGCTGGCGATGATCGCCAGCTTCGCCCAGGCCAACGGCCTCGACCTGCGCAACGAGAACGACGGCGCCCTGCAACGCCTCGGCGACAAGGTGCTGGCCGGCGTGGACGACCCGGAAGCCTTCGACGACAAGACCGGCGACGACCAGGACATGAGCGAGCTGAAGAAGCATTCCAAGTTCGCCTGGCTGGAGCCCTGGTGCTCGCTCTACCAGTGCTCGGCCGCAACCCTCGAACGCAAGGACGAGATGGGCCCCTACAAGACCTTCCGCCTGGGCGGCGACGTGACCCGGGTGTTCCACCCGAAGAAGGAGGGTGGGAGCTGACCCCGGAGTGAGGGCAGCCGGGCTCCGCGCGCGGTTCCACATCCCTCCCCCCCAGCCCCTCTCCCACAGGGAGAGGGGAGACAAACGCCCCCGCCCATGTGGCGGGACGAAATCAAACGTTCAACGGAGAGACTCGGATGGTCTTTTCTTCAAACGTGTTCCTGTTCCTGTTCCTGCCGATCTTCCTCGGCTTGTACTACATGGTCGGGACACGCTACCGAAACCTGCTGCTGCTGATTGCCAGCTACATCTTCTACGCCTGGTGGCGCATCGACTTCCTGCTGCTGTTCGTGGCGGTCACGGTGTTCAACTACTGGATCGGCCTGCGCGTGGGCGCGGCCGGGGTGCGCACGAAAACCGCGCAGAAATGGCTGCTGCTCGGCGTGGTGGTCGACCTCTGCGTGCTGGGCTACTTCAAGTACGCCAACTTCGGCGTCGACAGCTTCAACGCCATCGTCGCCTCGTTCGGCATGGAGCCCTTCGTGCTCACCCACATCCTGCTGCCGATCGGGATCTCCTTCTACATCTTCGAGTCCATCAGCTACATCATCGACGTCTACCGCGGCGACACCCCGGCGACGCGCAACCTGATCGACTTCGCGGCCTTCGTGGCGATCTTCCCGCACCTGATCGCCGGCCCGGTGCTGCGCTTCCGCGACCTGGTGGACCAGTTCAACCACCGCACCCACACGGTGGACAAGTTCGCCGAGGGCTGCACGCGCTTCATGCAGGGCTTCATCAAGAAGGTCTTCATCGCCGACAGCATCGCGCCCATCGCCGACCACTGCTTCGCCCTGTCCGACCCCACCACGGGCGACGCCTGGCTCGGCGCCCTGGCCTACACCGCGCAGCTGTACTTCGACTTCTCCGGCTACAGCGACATGGCCATCGGCCTCGGCCTGATGATGGGCTTCCGCTTCATGGAGAACTTCAACCAGCCCTACATCAGCCAGTCCATCACCGAGTTCTGGCGACGCTGGCACATCAGCCTCTCCACCTGGCTGCGGGACTACCTCTACATCAGCCTGGGCGGCAACCGTGGCACCACCTTCCAGACCTACCGCAACCTGTTCCTGACCATGTTGCTGGGCGGCCTGTGGCACGGCGCCAACTTCACCTACATCATCTGGGGTGCCTGGCACGGCGCCTGGCTGGCCATCGAGCGCGCCCTAGGGGTCAACGCCGCGCCACGGGTGATCAACCCGCTGAAGCTGGCCTTCACCTTCCTGCTGGTGGTGATCGGCTGGGTGATCTTCCGCGCCGAGAACCTCGATGTGGCCTGGCGCATGTACGCCGCCATGTTCAGCTTCGGTGACTGGCAGCTTTCCGAGCTCAACCGTGCCCAGCTCACCAGCCTGCAGATCGCCACCCTGGTGTTGGCGTACGTGGTGCTGGCCATCTGCGGCATCCGCCAGTTCTACGCCCAGCCCCTGGCCGGCGCGCCCAAGGCCCGCGCTCGCGACGAAGACGACGGTATCGCCATCAACGCCGACGGCAGCGCCACCCTGCCCGCCGCCCGCGTGAAGCTCGCCACCCTGGCGTTCCACGCCGCCGTGCTGCTGCTGTTCGCCGTCTCGGTGCTGAAGCTCTCGGCGCAGAGCTTCTCGCCCTTCCTGTACTTCCAGTTCTGAGTGGAACCGACCATGAACAGAACCCTGAACCTGCTCTACATCGTGCTCTTCTGCGGCCTGCTGCTGGCGCTGAGCCTGTGGTCCATGCGCGCGGTCTTCGGCTTCTCCGTGGCCCGGGAAACCAGCGTGCTGGACGGCAAGCTGGCGCTGGCCTTCGAGAAGAACTACGACGCGCAATTCCCGGTCAAGCAACTGGGCACCAACCTCTGGGCATTGCTGGACTACAAACTGTTCGGCGAAGGCCGCCAGGGCGTGGTGATCGGCCAGGACGGCTGGCTCTTCTCGGACGAGGAGTTCGACCCGGTGGCCGACGGCTCGAAGCAGATGCGCGACAACCTGGCGCTGATCCAGGGCGTTCGCGACGAGCTGGCCCGACATGACGTCCAGCTGGTGCTGGCGATAGTCCCGGCCAAGTCGCGGCTCTACCCCGAGCATGTCGGCGAAGCCGTTCCCACCGCCCTGCGCCAGGACCTCTACGAGCGCTTCCGTGGCGCCGCCCGCAAGGCCGGGATCATCGCCCCGGACCTGCTCGTCAGCCTCGAGGCCGCCAAGGACCAGGGCCAGGTCTTCCTGCGCACCGACACCCACTGGACGCCGCTGGGCGCCGAGGTGGTGGCCGGCAACCTGGGCAAGGCGGTCGGCCAGGCCATGGAGCTGCGCGGCAACCCGCAGCAGTACGTCACCGAGACCCAGGGCGTGGATGCCTACAAGGGCGACCTGACCCGCTTCCTGCCCCTGGACCCGCTGTTCGAGAACCTGATGCCGGCCCCCGACCAGTTGCAGCAGCGCACCACCCGCAGCGCTGATGAAGCCGCCAGCGGCGACGACGCCCTGTTCGCCGAGAGCGAAGTGCCGGTGGTGCTGGTGGGCACCAGTTACAGCGCCAACGACAAGTGGAACTTCGCCGGCGCCCTGCGCCAGTCGCTGCAGCGCGACCTGGCCAACCACGCCGAGGACGGCCACGGGCCGATCCTGCCGATGCTCAAGTACCTCAAGAGCGACGAATTCAAGGACGCCGCGCCGCAGCTGGTGATCTGGGAGTTCCCGGAACGCTACCTGCCGATGCCCAGCGACCTGTCCGACTTCGACCCCGAATGGGTCGCCGGCCTGCGCAAGGGCTCGGTCGACGACCAACGCCTGGCTTCGCGCTCGGCCAACTGAATCCCCCTCGCGAGGGGAAATCCGGGCCGAATCCGGCCCGATCAAGAGAGAAGATGGAGGTACACCTCATGAACCGACAGAACAACCGCAGCTGGACGTCTTATGCCTGCGCCCTGGTGCTCGGCCTCGGTGCCCTGCAGGCCCAGGCCGATGAAGGCGGCCTGTATGGCCCGCAAGCCCCCAAGGGGTCGGCCTTCGTCCGCGCCTACAACGCCGCCAGCAACGAGCTCAGCGTCAACGTCGGCAACACCGCGCTGACCGACGTGCCGCCCCAGGGCTCCAGCGACTTCAAGTTCCTCCCGGCGGGCAACTACAGCGCCCAGGTGGGCGGCAGCAACCTCTCGGTGAAGCTGGAAGCCGACCGCTACTACACCCTGGTCAACCAGACCGGCAAGTCGCCGCAGCTGGTGGAGGAGCCGGTCTTCCGCAACAAGCAGAAAGCCCTGCTGCGCGTGCAGAACCTGTCCGACGCCAAGCTCACCCTGAAGACCGCCGACGGCAAGACCCCGGTGGTGGCCGACGTGGCTCCGCAAGGTCGCGGCGAGCGCGAGATCAACCCGGTGAAGGTTGGCCTGGCGCTGTTCGACGGCGACCGCAAGGTCAGCGACCTCAAGCCCATCGCCCTGCAGCGCGGCGAGGTGGTCTGCCTCTACATCACCGGCAGCGGCGACAAGCTCGCGCCGGTCTGGGTCAAGCGCCCCGTGGAATCCTGAATCCCGGTATCCGAGCAGTAGCCGGCACGGCCTGGACCGTGCCGGTCATTACCCGCCACGCAGAGGGCGGGAAAAAGTAGAACCAGGCGGCGTCAACGCGTCGCGAGCGAAGGTTATGCAAGGCGGAAACAGCCGAAAGAGCGGAGTTTACGACTGTAAATGAGCATCTTGAGGTTGTTTCCAACGCAGCAGAACCGAGCGCAGTAGCGCTGACGCCGCCTGGGTGATCGATGGAAGCAGCGCCTCACCCACTTACGAGTTAGGAGAAACCCAATGATTCCCGTGATCCTCTCTGGCGGTAGCGGCTCTCGCCTCTGGCCTCTTTCGCGCAAGCAGTATCCCAAGCAGTTCCTCGCCCTCACCGGCGAACAGACCCTGTTCCAGCAGACCCTGCAACGCCTGAACTTCGAAGGCATGCAGCCGGCCGTGCTGGTGGCCAACCAGGATCACCGCTTCATCGTCCAGGAACAGCTGGACGCCGTCGGCCTGGAAACCCAGTCCATGCTGCTCGAGCCGTTCGGCCGCAACACCGCGCCGGCCGTGGCCATCGCCGCCATGCAGCTGCTGGCCGAAGGCCGCGACGAGCTGATGCTGGTACTCCCGGCCGACCACGTGCTGCGTGACCAGCGCGCCTTCCAGCAGGCCCTGGCGCTGGCCACCATCGCCGCCGAGAAGGGTGAGATGGTGCTGTTCGGCGTACCCGCCGAGCGTCCGGAAACCGGTTACGGCTACATCCGCAGCAAGACCGACGGCGCCCTGCCGGAAGGCATCAGCCGCGTCGCCCAGTTCGTCGAGAAACCCAACGAAGCCACCGCCCAGCAGTACGTGGCCTCCGGCGACTACTTCTGGAACAGCGGCATGTTCCTGTTCCGCGCCAGCCGCTTCCTCGAAGAGCTGAAACTGCACGATGTGGATATCTACGACACCTGCCTGCTGGCCCTGGAGCGCAGCAAGCGCGACGGCATCGCGGTGAACATCGACTCGGCCACCTTCGCCTGCTGCCCGGACAACTCCATCGACTACGCGGTGATGGAAAAGACCGCCCGCGCCTGCGTGGTGCCGCTGACCGCCGGCTGGAACGACGTGGGCAGCTGGAGCTCGATCTGGGAAGTGCACGACAAGGACAAGAACGGCAACGTCACCAAGGGCGACGTGGTGGTGCAGGACAGCCACAACTGCCTGGTGCACGGCAACGGCAAGCTGGTGTCGGTGATCGGCCTGGACGACGTGGTGGTGGTGGAAACCAAGGACGCCATGATGATCGCCCACAAGGACCGCGTGCAGGACGTGAAGAAGCTGGTGAACAAGCTCGACGCCGATGGCCGCAGCGAAACCCAGAACCACTGCGCCGTGTACCGCCCGTGGGGCTCCTACGACTCGGTGGACATGGGCGGCCGCTTCCAGGTCAAGCACATCACGGTCAAGCCGGGCGCGCAGCTCTCGCTGCAGATGCACCACCACCGTGCCGAGCACTGGATCGTGGTGTCCGGCACCGCCCAGGTGACCTGCGACGACAAGGTGTTCCTGCTCACCGAGAACCAGTCCACCTACATCCCGATCGCCTCGGTGCACCGCCTGGCCAACCCCGGCAAGATCCCCCTGGAGATCATCGAAGTGCAGTCCGGCAGCTACCTGGGCGAAGACGACATCGAGCGCCTGGATGACGTCTACGGCCGCGCCCCGCAGTCCGCCACGGTACACAGCATCGCCCGCTGATCGGCGCTGACTGGGTTAGCATGGGAGCCTCCACAAGGAGGTTCCCATGCTGATCGGCCTCGTACTCATCCTCACCTGGGTCATCCTGCTGCTGCGCTACCCGGCCAAGGCGCTGCCGCTGTCCATGGTCGCCGTGGCGGGCCTGGGCCTGGTGGCCAGCTGGGTGTTCTGGCAGGAGCGCGTTGAACAACGCCGCTTCGCCCGCCTGGAAATCCAGCTCCGCCTCGATTCGCAATGCCCCGCCGACCGGCCGCTGGCCATCTCCGTGCGCAACGGCGCCGACGCCGTGCTGCGCGATTTCGCCTGGCAGGTGCAGGCCTTCCGCCCCGGCGACGACATCAACCTGGCCCGTCCCAGCTACGACCGCCCGCGCTATCTCGGCCCCACCGATATCCAGCCCGGCGCCACCTGGAGCGACTGCCTGCCGCCGCCGCCCATTCGCCAGGGTTATCGTGCCCAATCCCTGGAGTTTCGCGCCGCCGATCTGCGTGGCACATTCGTCGACTGACCATGCTCCCCTCTCCCCATGGGAGAGGGGCCGGGGGTGAGGGAAGCTCGGCCCACACCGCCCGCCCAGTATTCCGCGCACAAGGACACGTCATGCCCTCCCCCACCGCCCTCATCACCGGCTGCTCCAGCGGCATCGGCCGCGCCCTGGCCGACGCCTTCAAGGCCGCCGGCTATAGCGTCTGGGCCAGCGCCCGCAAACCCCAGGACCTGGCCAGCCTGCAGGCGGCCGGCTTCATCGCCGTGGAACTGGACGTCAACGACCGGGCCGCCGTCGCCGCCCTGGCCGAGCGCCTGGAGCGCGAGGCGGGTGGGCTCGATGTGCTGGTCAACAACGCCGGCTACGGCGCCATGGGCCCGCTGCTGGACGGCGGCGTCGAGGCCCTGCGCAAGCAGTTCGACACCAATGTCTTCGCCCTGGTGGACCTGACCCGCGCCTGCTTCCCGCTGCTGCGCAAGCGCCGGGGCCTGGTGGTGAACATCGGCAGCGTGTCCGGTGTGCTGGTCACCCCCTTCGCCGGCGCCTACTGCGCCTCCAAGGCGGCGGTGCACGCCCTGTCCGATGCCCTGCGCCTGGAACTGGCGCCCTTCGGCATCGAACTGATGGAAGTCCAGCCCGGCGCCATCGCCTCCAGCTTCGGCAGCAACGCCAGCCGCGAGGCCGAGGCGGTGATCGCCGAGGGTTCGCCCTGGTGGCCGGTGCGCGAAGGCATCCGCGCCCGCGCCCGCGCATCCCAGGACAAGCCCACCCCGGCCGAGGACTTCGCCCGCGTCCTGCTGGCCGCCGTGCAGCGCACGCCGCGCCCGGCCCTGGTACGCATCGGCAACGGCAGCCGCGCCCTGCCGATCCTGGCGCGCTGGGTACCGAAGGCGCTGCTGGACCGCGTGTTGAAAAAACGCTTCGGCCTGACGGTGGAGTTGTAAACAGCGGGCCTCAGTGCGCCTGGAACAACCCCACCAGGCCCTCGCTTATCCACAGCTTCAACCAGCCCGCCGCCTGCAGCGGATCGCCCAATGCCGCGCAGAGCTCGGCGAAGTTCCAACCCTGCTCCACCATACCCAGCAGCGCCGCACGCTCGTCGTCGGCGAGGCTGCGGTACTGCCCCACCAATCCCTGGCGCCAGACCAGGCACAGCCCTGGCTGCGGCAATGGCGCGCTGGCGGGAAACTCGCCGCCATGCTTGACCGCGCGCCACTGCGCCAGGCTGTTGTAGCGGCACGACAGGCGCTGCACGCTCGGCAGCAATGCCAGGCGCAGCTCGGGCCACTCCTCGGCGGGCATTCGCGCCATAGCCTCAAGGGTCAGGCTGGCGGCGTCCGGCGCGTCGAACGCCAGGGTGAAGGCCCACTCCAGGCGTGCCAGCTCCGCCAGCGGCGCGGCCTGCTCGGCCACCAGCCAGGACTCGATGAACCCGGCCAGCTCCGCGCCCAGCCAGCGCAGGCTGAAATGCCGGGACGGATGGGCGTCCAGGTAGGCCAGGGCCAGGGCATCGAACTCCTCGTCGCCAAGCCAGTGATGCAGCGCCGGGTAGTCTCCGCGCAGGGTCTCCAGCAGCCGCGCGCGAAAGGCGTGGTGGTAGATCTGCAGCCCCTCCAGCGCGCCCAGCTCGGGGCCGCCGCGGATGACGGCGAGCAGCTCGTGATCGACACTGCCGCCTGCATCCAGCAGGTAGTCCTCGAAGCGCCGCTGGAATTCGCTCAGGCGCATGCGGCCTCCTGCGCCAGAGTGGCGGCGGCCAGCGCCCGCGCCTTGCCCAGCTCGGCCAGGAGATCGTCCAGGGGCGGCAGGTGGTCGTCGCGCTCCAGCAGCGTGGCCACCGGGCCCAGGTGTGCCAGGGTGCGTTGGTAGAGCTGCCAGACCGGGTCGCAAATCGGTGCGTCGTGGGTATCGATCAGGTAGTGGCCGTAGTCGCTGTGCCCGGCCAGGTGCAACTGACGGATGGCCTTGGCCGGCAACGCGCTGATGAAGTCCCAGGGCTCGAAACCCTGGTTGCGCGCGCTGACGTAGACGTTGTTCACGTCCAGCAGCAGCTCGCAGCCACTGCGCTCCACCAGGGCCGCGAGGAACTCCCACTCGCTCATTTCGCTGTCGGCGCAGCGCAGGTAGCTGGAGACGTTTTCCAGCACCAGTGGCCGGCCCAGCAGCTCCTGCACCTGCGCCACCCTCCCGGCCACATGGCTCAGGCTTTCTTCGGTGAAGGGCAGCGGCAGCAGGTCGTGCAACTGGTGGGCGTTGCCCCGGCTCCAGCAGAGGTGGTCGGACACCCAGCGCGGCTGCACACGCTGGGCGAGGTCCTTCAGCTGGCGCAGGTAATCGCGGTCCAGCCTGTGGGGACCGCCGATGGACAGCGAGACGCCGTGCATCACCAGTGGATAGCGCTCGGCGATGGCGTCCAGGTAGTAGAGCGGCTTTCCGCCGGTGACCAGGTAATTCTCGGAGACCACCTCGAACCAGTCCACGGCGGGCTGGTGATCGAGGATCTCCTGGTGATACTGGCTTCTCAGTCCCAGGCCGAAGCCCAGGCTGGTGGGGTTCGCATGCATGGCAGGTCTCTCCGGACCGGGGGTGGCCCGCAGGCCACCCCGGACTCGTCAGGCGCCGACTTTGCCGCCGGCGGACTTGCACTCGGCCAGGGTGGTGGCCTTGAAGCCCTGGCCCTTGCAGGAGCCCTGTCCCTTGCAGGAGTTGTTGGCGGTCTTGCAGTCGTTCTGGCCCTTGCAGGCGTTGATGCCGTAACAGTGCACGGTGCCCTCTTCAGCCATGACCTGGGTCGGCAGGCTGGCGAACAGGCTGGCGGCGGTCAGGGCCAGGGCAAGGCCGGTCACGCTGGCGGAGGATTTGATGGTCATTTTTGTAGTCCTCGAAGGTGGTGGTAGACCGGCTTCGTGCGCCGGACATAGAGGTAGAGAATGCCCATCGCCTGGCGTTACACCCGGACACAAAAATTCCGCCGTCACCCTGGTGGAGTCCGGATTCGGTGGCGGGAATCCGCTAGCGCAAGGGCCATTCCAGCGGGTGCGGCGCGAGCGTTGCCGGGCTCGTTCGATGACCGTCCCGGATGGAATCCGGCTACAGTTGCCCCATCCCAGCCACGAGACATGACCATGTCGCTCTCCATGCGCTACGCCGTCGGCGGCGTCGCCCTGGCCATCATCCTCAACCTGCTGTTGCGCAGTTTCGTGAAAGTCGGGGGCATCTTCGCCACGCTGCTGATCGCAGCCGCCACGGCCGCGCTGCTGGCCCTGGCCTTCCGCCTGATCCAGCGCCGAGTCCCCGAAGCCGGCGAGCGCTGGCGCATCGTGATCCTCTACGGCGGCTTGCTCGGGCTGCTATACCTAGGACTGCTGGCGATGATGACGCTGCAGGACACGCCCAGCCCCATGGGTGTCCTGCTGTTCTTGGTCCATTACCTTTGCTATCCGGTAATGGCCGCTTTGCTGTTGCCGAAGCGGATATTGGCGAACGGCCGCTGACGCCCCACAAGGATGTCCACCATGAACTACCGTCCCTTGCGCGTACCGGCCGACAGCGACCGGCTCACCGCCTTCGAGGCTTCCTACTGCACTTCCCACATCTGGCGCGTCGAGGCCGACGGCCTGGCCCTGCGCCTGGTCGAGGAAGAATTGCCGGAGCCCTTCCACAAGGCCTACGACACCACCGGTTTTCCCGCCGAGGTCGCCGAAGCCGACTTCGCCCTGGCGGCCGAGGCGCGGGACGGCAGCCTGGCCGGCTTCGCCTGCGTACGCCTGGTGCCCTGGAACCGCAGCGCCGAGTTGAGTGCGCTGTTCGTGGCCCCGGAGCACCGCGGCCAAGGCATCGGCCGCTCCCTGCTGGGCGGCGCCATGGTCTATGCGCGCAGCCAGGCGATGCGCTGCCTGTGGCTGGAAACCCAGACCAGCAACTATCCGGCCATCGGCTTCTACCAGCGCGCCGGCTTCATCTTCTGCGGGCTCAACACCATGCTCTACGACCCCGGCGAAGTGGCCCCGGAGGAGATCGCCCTGTACTTGACTCATCCGCTCAACGGCTGATGCACCTGCAACAGGCGGGAGGGCGAGGAGACAGCGACTAGGCGCTGCCTTCCCGCTCCACCACCAGGATGCGCGCAGCCCCAAGGGGATGGGCCACATGCTCGCAGCCGACCCCGGCATGGAAGATATCCCCCACGCCCAGCCGCACCCGCCGCTCGTCACCCCTCTCTCGGTAGCGCATCTCCACCTCGCCATCCAGCACCACGAAGACCTCCTGGCCATCGTTGACGTGCCAGACATAGGGCTGGTCGGTCCAGTGCAGGCGCACCGTGGTGCCGTCGAGATTGGCGATGTCCAGCGCGCCCCAGGCCCGCTCGGCGGTGAAATCGCGGCAGCGAATCACGCGACTGGCACTCATGCCCGACCCGCCGCGGCGGCGACTGGAGTGGCCGGTTTGGGTTTGCGGAACACCAGGAGGTTGCCGGCCATCACCAGCACCAGGCCCAGCAGCGCCGGCGCGGTCCATTGGTAGCCTTCGACGAAGGCCGAGATGTTCAGCGCCACCACCGGGAACAGCACGGTGCAGTAGGCGGCACGCTCGGGCCCCATGCGCCCCACCAGGGTCAGGTAGGCGGTGAAGCCGATCACCGAGCCGGGAATCGCCAGGTAGAGCAGGGAGCCGATGTAGCGGGCGTTCCATTCCATGCCCATGGGCGTGCCGCTGGCCAGGCACCACGCGGTGAGCATCAAGGCGCCGTAGAACATGCCCCAGGCGTTGGTGGTCAGGGGCTTGAGTCCGGCCTTCTGCTGCAGGCTGGAGAGCATGTTGCCGGCGGAGAAGCACAGGGTGCCGAGCAGGGCCAGACCCAGGCCCAGGAAGGTTTCGCGGCTGGCGGTGTGGTGCGAGAGCTCGGGCCAGAACAGCAGCCCCAGGCCCAGCAGGCCGAGGCCGCCGCCGGCGAGGACATTGGCGGCGATGCGCTGGCCGAAGAAGATCCGCGCATTGAGGGCGTTCCACAGGGTGGCCGTGGAGAACACCACGGCTATCAGGCCGCTGGGAATCCACTGGCTGGCGGTGTAGAAGCACATGAAGTTGACGCAGAACAGGCACAGGCCCTGGGCCAGGCAGATCATCTGGGCGCGGCCGTCGAGCTTCTGCAAGCGCCGGCTTATCAGCAGGAAGGCGAAGAGCACCGCGGCCGCCAGGGCGAAGCGATAGGCGATGGAGGCGGGAATGGCGACGCTGCCCATCTGCAGCTTGATGGCGATCCAGGTGGTGCCCCAGATCAGGACGGTCAGCAGGTACAGGGACAGGTTCATCGGGGCGACTCCGGTGGCGATGGGGCCAGTCTCCGCCCGCCCCTGCCCGGGCGCTTGCACAAACTTGCGCTTATCTCGTCGGAGACCTGCCCGGCCGTGCGCTCGCGCGCTAGGATGGACTTCACTCGCACACCGGCCGTTCCGCCCATGTCGTTACTCGATCAGAACCAGGTCTTCCAGTCCCTCAGCAGCTCACCCCATGCTCGCCTCGAGCACAGCGCGGAGCTGGGCGATGGCCTGGGCGCGGCACTCTGGAGCAACCACCACGACGCCCGCGACTACCAGGGGCCGAAGGTCCACACCCTGTCCTGCTACCTGGCGGGCGGCACCGGCACCTTCCGCCGCGAACGGCCGGATACCAAGGGCGCGCCGGACAAACTCTGCATCCTGCCCGCCGGCCACGAGTCCTCCTGGGTGATCAACGGCGACATCCGCCTGGCCCACCTCTACTTCAGCGCCGAGCACTTCGCCCAGGCCGCGGTGACCCTGCTGGACCGCGAACCCCGGGAGCTGCAGCTACACGAGCGGACCTTCCTCGACGACCCGCAGCAGGCGCGCAGCTTCCACCAGTTGATCCGCCTGGACTGGAACGAGCCCGCCGAGCGCCTGCAGGCCACCGGCCTGGCCCACGACATGATCCACCACGCCTTGCTGACCCAGGTCGGACTGCGCGACGGATTGCGCCTGAAGGGTGGATTGGCGCCGGCCCTGCGCAAACGCCTGGTGGATTACATCGAGAATCGCCTGGCCGAACCCATCAGCCTGGGCGAACTGGCGACCTTCGCGGCGCTGTCGGAATACCACTTCGCGCGGATGTTCCGTGAGAGCTTCGGCGTGCCGCCGCACCAGTACGTACTGGCGCGCCGCCTGGAGCGGGCGCGCAAGCTGTTGCGCGACACCGCGCTGCCCTTGCAGGAGATCGCCCTGGCCTGCGGCTTCGCCAGCGCCAGCCACTTCAGCAATCGCTTCCGGGCGGCGGTCGGCGGTACGCCGGGGGCCTTCAGGGCGGCGTTGCGCTGATCAGAACACCAGGTCGGACAAGCGCCAGACCTCGAAGGCCGGGGTTTCGTAGGGATGGGTCTGCTTCAACGCCTTGACCGCCCCGTGGAGCAATTCATCGGCGACCACCATCTCCACCTTCCACTCGGCCACCTGCTCGACGCTGCCGACCTCGCCAAGGAAGGGATTGCTGCCCTGCAACGGGCGGAACTGCCCCTGGCCGAGGGTCTGCCAGCTGCAGCTGTCATAGGCGCCGATGCGCCCGCCACCCGCGGCAAAGATGGCTTTTTTCACGGGTTCCAGATGGCTCTCCGGAACGTAGAAACACAGCTTGTACATCGATTTCTCCCCATGGACCGGAAGACGGATTAGCACTCGGCAATGGATGCCACCAATGATGGCATTTTGACGTCACTTTTACCGAGGCGCCGTTCACATACGGCAAGTTGGACCCATGGGCTGGCAAAGCGTTCTGCCCTGGCACGCTGCCCGTGGCGAGAAATGCGACGCCCTACTCGCCTTTCCAGAAACGTCGCCAGCGCTGGCCGAGGCCGTCCACGGGCGGGTTGTGGCTGCCATCGCAGTAAGGCATGAGCGCGGACCGGCCACAGCGGCACAGCAGCAGGCGTTGTTCGCGGGGCGCGGTGTGGTCGAGGCCGTCGGGGCAATCGGCGGGGCAATCGGGCAACCGGGCGGAGCGGCCGCAGCGACACAGGCGGCAGCGCTGGCCGGGTTGCAGCAGGCGGACTTCGGGGAGAGTCGGGTCCGACATGGCGGGGCTCGGAAACGAAAAAGGCGGGAGAAGAGTGCCTTCTCCCGCCTTTTACTGTCGATGGCCGAGGGGGCCAAAAAGCGCCCTCTCCCGCCCTGCGGGCACCCTCTCCCCGAGGGGAGAGGGTCATCAGAACGGCCTACGGCCGGCTTTTAGTCTACCCAGACGCGGGCGTTGCGGAACATGCGCATCCAGCCGGCGTCTTCCTGCCACTCATCCGGACGCCAGGAGTTCTGCACGGCACGGAACACACGCTCCGGGTGCGGCATCATGATGGTCACGCGGCCGTCGCGGCTGGTGAGGCCGGTGATGCCACGGGGCGAGCCGTTGGGGTTGGCCGGGTAGGTCTCGGTGACCTTGCCGTGGTTGTCGACGAAACGCATCGCCACGCAACCGGACAGGTCGGCTTCCAGCAGGGCCTCTTCGCTTTCGAACTCCGCATGGCCTTCGCCGTGGGCGATTGCGATGGGCATGCGCGAACCGGCCATGCCACGCAGGAAGATCGACGACGACTCCTGCACCTGGACCATGGCGACACGGGCTTCGAACTGCTCCGAGCGGTTGCGCACGAAGTGCGGCCAGAACTCGGTGCCGGGGATCAGCTCGTGCAGGTTGGACATCATCTGGCAACCGTTGCAAACACCCAGGGAGAAGCTGTCCTTGCGCTCGAAGAAGGCCTGGAAGCCGTCACGGGCACGGGTGTTGAAGAGGATCGACTTGGCCCAGCCCTCACCGGCGCCGAGTACGTCGCCGTAGGAGAAGCCACCACAGGCCACCAGGCCCTTGAAGTCTTCCAGGCTGACGCGGCCGGCGAGGATATCGCTCATGTGCACGTCGATGGCGGCGAAGCCGGCGCGGTCGAACGCGGCGGCCATTTCCACCTGGCCGTTGACGCCCTGCTCGCGGAGGATCGCCACCTGCGGGCGCGCACCCTTCTTGATGTAGGGCGCGGCGATGTCCTGGTTGACGTCGAAGGCCAGCTTGACCGACAGGCCAGGGTTGTCTTCTTCCAGCAGGGTGTCGAATTCCTGGTCGGCGCATTCGGCGTTGTCACGCAGGCGCTGGATCCGGTAGCTGGTTTCCGCCCACTGGCGTTGCAGCATGCGGCGCTCGCCGCCGAACACGGCTCCGCCATTGAAGCTGATGGCGACATCGGCGCCGTTGACCGGCTGGCCGATGACCGCCACGCAGTCGCCGAGGCCGGCGGCGCTGAACTGGGCCAGCACTTCCGGGGTGGCGTCCTGGCGAACCTGGATGACCGCGCCCAGCTCTTCGTTGAACAGCACGGCGGCCAGGCCGTCACGGTTGTCGGCCAGGGCGTCGAGGTAGAGGTCCAGGCCGCAATGGCCGGCGAAGGCCATTTCCAGCACGGTGGCCAGCAGGCCGCCGTCGGAGCGGTCGTGGTAGGCCAGCAGGTGGCCATCGGCGTTCAGGCCCTGGATCACGGCGAAGAAGGCCTTGAGGTCTTCGGCGTCGTCGACGTCCGGTACTTGCTGGCCGAGCTTGCTGTAGACCTGGGCGAGGATGGAGCCGCCGAGGCGGTTCTGGCCACGGCCGAGGTCGATCAGGATCAGGTCGGTTTCGCCCTTGTCCAGGCGCAGCTGCGGGGTCAGGGTCTGGCGGATGTCGGTGACCGGCGCGAAGCCGGTGACGATCAGCGACAGCGGCGAGGTGACGGACTTGTCCACACCCTCGTCCTGCCAGCGGGTCTTCATGGACATGGAGTCCTTGCCCACGGGGATGGTGATACCCAGCGCCGGGCACAGTTCCATGCCCACGGCCTTGACGGTGTCGTACAGGCGGGCGTCTTCGCCCGGGTGGCCAGCAGCGGCCATCCAGTTGGCGGAGAGCTTGATGTCCGAGAGTTTCTCGATCTTCGAGGCGGCCAGGTTGGTGATGGTCTCGCCAACGGCCATGCGGCCGGACGCCGGGGCGTTCAGCAGGGCCAGCGGCGTACGCTCGCCCATGGCCATGGCTTCACCGGTGTAGACGTCGAAGCTGGTGGCGGTGACGGCGCAGTCGGCCACCGGTACCTGCCACGGGCCGACCATCTGGTCGCGGGCCACCAGGCCAGTGATGGTGCGGTCGCCGATGGTGATCAGGAAGTTCTTGCTGGCCACGGCCGGGTGGTTCAGCACGCGGTTCACCGCGTCTTCCACGTCCAGCTCGGCGGCGGCGAAATCGTCGATCAGCTCGGCTTCACGGCTGACCGAACGATGCATGCGCGGCGGCTTGCCGAGCAGCACTTCGAGCGGCATGTCCACCGCCTTGTTGCCGAAGTGGCTGTCGTTGACGGTCAGGTGCGGCTCTGCGATGGCCTCGCCGACTACGGCGAAGGGGCAACGCTCACGTTCGCAGATGGCCTTGAAGCGTTCGAAATCGGCAGCGTCCACGGACAGCACGTAGCGTTCCTGGGACTCGTTGCACCAGATTTCCAGCGGGCTCATGCCCGGCTCGTCGTTGGGCACGGCGCGCAGCTCGAAACGGCCGCCACGGCCGCCATCGTTGATCAGTTCCGGCAGGGCGTTGGAGATGCCGCCGGCGCCCACGTCGTGGATGAACTTGATGGGGTTGTCGGCACCTTGCTGCCAGCAACGGTCGATCACTTCCTGGCAACGACGCTCCATTTCCGGGTTGTCGCGCTGCACCGAGGCGAAGTCGAGGTCGGCGGAGCTGGAACCGGTGGCCATGGAGGAAGCCGCGCCGCCGCCCAGGCCGATGAGCATGGCCGGGCCGCCGAGGACGATCAGCTTGGCGCCGATGGAGATCTCGCCCTTCTGCACGTGCTCGGCACGGATGTTGCCCATGCCGCCGGCGAGCATGATCGGCTTGTGGTAGCCGCGCACTTCTTCACCGTGGGGGGTGTCGATGGCCTGCTCGAAGGTACGGAAGTAGCCGGTCAGGGCAGGACGGCCGAACTCGTTGTTGAACGCGGCGCCGCCCAGCGGGCCTTCGATCATGATGTCCAGCGGGGTGACGATGCGCTCGGGCTTGCCGTAGGGCTTCTCCCAGGGCTGCTCGAAACCGGGGATCTGCAGGTTGGAGACGGTGAAACCGGTCAGGCCCGCCTTGGGCTTGGCGCCACGGCCGGTGGCGCCTTCGTCGCGGATCTCGCCGCCGGAGCCGGTGGAGGCGCCGGGGAAGGGGGCGATGGCGGTCGGGTGGTTGTGGGTTTCCACCTTCATCAGGATGTGTACGGGCTCCTGGGTGGCGCCGTACTGGCGGGTCACCGGGTCCGGGAAGAAGCGCCCGGCGGTGGAGCCCTCGATCACCGAGGCGTTGTCCTTGTACGCGGACAGCACGCCTTCGCGGTGCATCTCGTAGGTGTTCTTGATCATGCCGAACAGGCTCTTCTCTTGCGCCTGGCCGTCGATATCCCAGCTGGCATTGAAGATCTTGTGGCGGCAGTGCTCGGAGTTCGCCTGGGCGAACATCATCAGCTCGACGTCGTGGGGGTTGCGGCCCAGATCGTTGAAGCTCTTCACCAGGTAGTCGATTTCGTCTTCGGCCAGTGCCAGGCCCAGCTCGACGTTGGCCTTCTCCAGCGCGGCGCGACCGCCGCCGAGGATGTCGACGACAGTCAGCGGCTTGGGCTGGGCGTGGCTGAACAGGCCGGCGGCCTCTTCCAGGCCCGGCAGCACCAGCTGGGTCATGCGGTCATGCAGGACGGCGGCGATCGCCTCTGCGTCGGCATCGCTGATCGCACCGGCTACGTAGTAGGCGATACCGCGCTCGAGGCGCTCGATCTTGGCCAGGCCGCAGTTGCGGGCGATATCGGTGGCCTTGCTCGACCAGGGCGAGATGGTGCCGACGCGCGGTACCACCAGGAACAGGCGGCCGCTGGGCTCCTGTACCGGGACGCTGGGGCCGTACTTGAGCAGGCGGGCCAGGACTTGTTCTTCCTCCCCACTGAGGACGCCGGTCACTTCGGCGAAGTGGGTGAACTCGGCGTAGAGTCCGCTGACGGCGGAGACTTTCTGGGTCAGTTGCTCGAGCAATTTGCCGTGGCGAAAAGCGGAAAGGGCGGGAGCACCGCGCAGGATCAACATCTTCGGGACAGCCTCTGGGAAGGGGTGTACAGGGAGGCCGTGCATTCTAGCGCAAAGCGCCGCTTTCCGGCACCTCCGAAGGTGCCTCGCGTCGCCCGACAGCTAGCAGAGAAGATGTTTCCTGTCGAGATATGGCGCCCGCCAGGCTTTGCGTATACTTCGGGGATGCTTAATCAACACCTGTTCGGCACACGTCGGGCTTTCTGGGCCCTGGCTACCGGATTCTTCCTGATGCTCGTCGGCTGCAAGCAGCCCACTACCCTCGAGCGCGTTCAGGAGGAGGGTGTGCTTCGTGTCATCACCCGTAACAGTCCGGCCACCTTCTTCGAAGACCGCAACGGCGAAACCGGTTTCGAGTACGAACTGGTCAAGCGCTTCGCCGACGACCTGGGCGTCAAGCTGGAGATCGAGACCGCCGACAAGCTCGACGACCTCTTCTCCCGCCTCGGCCAGGCCAACGGCCCCGTGCTGGCGGCAGCCGGCCTGGTGGCCAGCGATACGCGTCGCGCCGAAGTGCGCTTCTCCCGCTCCTACCTCGATGTCACCCCCCAGGTCATCTACCGCAACGGCGAACGCCGCCCCACCCGCCCGGGCGACCTGGTCGGGCGCCGCATCATGGTGCTCAAGGGCAGCAGCCACGCCGAGCAACTGGAAGCCATGAAGGCCGACCTGCCGGGCCTGAAGTTCGAGGAATCCGACGAAGTGGAGGTGGTCGACCTGCTGCGCATGGTCGACGAAGGGCAGATCGACCTGACCCTGGTGGACTCCAACGAACTGGCGATGAACCAGGTCTACTTCCCCAACGTGCGCGTGGCCTTCGACCTGGGCGACTCCACCAGCCTGGCCTGGGCCATGGCCCCGGGGGAAGACAACAGCCTCTACGACGCGGTCAACGCCTTCCTCGAAAAGGCCCGCAAGGACGGCACCCTGCAGCGCCTGAAGGAACGCTACTACGGCCATGTCGACGTACTCGGCTACGTGGGCGCCTACACCTTCGCCAAGCACCTGCAGCAGCGCCTGCCCAAGTACGAACAGCACTTCCGCCTGGCTTCGCAGAAAAACGACGTCGACTGGCGCCTGCTGGCCGCCATCGGCTACCAGGAATCCCTCTGGCAGCCCACCGCCACCTCCAAGACCGGCGTCCGCGGCCTGATGATGCTCACCGAAGGCACCGCCCAGGCCATGGGCGTGTCCAACCGCCTGGACGCTCGGCAGAGCATCCACGGCGGCGGCAAGTACTTCACCATGATCAAGAACGGCCTCTCCGATGACCTCAAGGAGCCGGACCGCACCTGGTTCGCCCTGGCCGCCTACAACATCGGCATCGCTCACCTGGGCGACGCCCGCAAGCTGGCCAAGGCCGAGGGCCTGAACCCGAACAAGTGGCTGGACGTGAAGAAGATGCTGCCGCGCCTGTCGCAGAAGCAGTGGTACCGCAAGACCCGCTACGGCTATGCCCGGGGCGGCGAGACCGTGCACTTCGTGCAGAACATCCGCCGCTACTACGACATCCTCACCTGGGTGACCCAGCCGCAGCTGGAAGGCAGCCAGCTGGCCGAGAACGCCAGTCACCTGCCGGGCATCAACAAGACCCGCCCGCCGGAAGAGCAGACTCAGGACGAGAAGCTCTGAGCGGCTGATCCCTGTTTCGGCAGCCCGGATGCAATCCGGGGAAACCCCATCTCCACTCCCGGATTGCATCCGGACCAGGGTTCTTGCAGGAATGCAGACCTGAGGTCCGCCCTCCCCTACTCCTTGCGCGCCGCCCGACGAGCCTGGAAGAACCCCGAGAGCATTTCGCTGCACTCCTGCCCCAGCACCCCGCCCTCCACCAGCACCCGGTGGTTGAGGAATTCCTGGTCGAAGAAGCGGCCACGACTGACCGCCACGCCCGCCTTGGGTTCGGTGGCGCCGTACACCACGCGGGTGATCCGCGAGTGGACGATGAGCCCGGCGCACATGCTGCAGGGCTCCAGGGTGACGTAGAGGGTGCTGCCTACCAGGCGGTAGTTCTCCAGGCGGCTGGCGGCATCGCGCACCGCCACCATCTCGGCATGGGCGCTGGGGTCGTGGCCGGAGATCGGGCAATTGAATCCGCGCCCGACCACTTCGCCATCCTGCACCAGCACCGCGCCCACCGGCACCTCGCCCAGCGCCGCACCCTGGCGGGCGAGCTCCAGGGCTTCGCGCATGAAATGTTCGTCTCGGCTGCGGTCGATGATCCGGGGCTGGCGCATGGTCGGTTCAGGCAACCTCGATGGCGGCCATCAGGCCGGTTTCCATGTGGTCGATCACGTGGCAATGGAACATCCACACCCCCGGATTATCCGCTACCAGCGCGATGCGCGCGGTCTCGTTCTTGCCCAGCAGGTAGGTGTCGGTGAAGTAGGGAATGATGTTCTTGCGGTCCGAGTCCAGCACCTTGAAGGCCATGCCGTGGAGGTGGATCGGGTGCAGGTACTGGGCCATGTTGCGCAGCTCGAAGATGTAGTGGCCGTCCTTCTTCAGCTTGGCGATGGGCCGGTCGGCGCAGGTCTTGTCATTGATGTCCCAGGCCTTGCCGTTGATCTGCCAGTAGTTGCTCGGCCGCCCGGCGCCACTGGCCAGGGTCGCCGCCCATTCGAAGTTGAAGCGCAGCACCTGGGCCTTCTCCAGGTCGGGCTCGGGCACCGGGTTGGCCGGCAGCGCCGCCGGCCAGTCGCCGGGCGCCTCGCTGCTGGCCACGCTCTTCAGCGTCGCCAGGCGCAGCGGGCCGTTGCGCAAGGACAACTCGGTGCCTTCGGCCGGCACCTTGAGCGCCAGCTCGATACGCATGCCCGGACCCAGCCAGTACTCCTTGCCGAGATCGCGAGGCTCCACCGGATGGCCGTCGAGGGAGTAGATGCGCGCCTCGCCCCCCGGCAGGTTGAGCCGGTAGGTCACGGTGTTGTCCAGGTTGAGGATGCGCAGGCGCACCACCTGGCCGGCGGGCAGGTCCAGGGTCGGCAGCGGCTTGCCGTTGATGGTGGTCAGGCGGCCACGGGTGCCTTCGCGGGCGGCCTCGCGGGGCACGCTGAAGGCGGTGAAGGCGCCTTGCTCGTCCACGTGCCAGGTCTTCAGGCTGAGCACTTTCTCGTGGCGGAAACCCGTGGGCTCGCGTTCCTCGACTATCAGCGGCCCCACCAGGCCGCGTCCCAGCTGGTGGGCGCTGGACAGGTGCGGGTGGTACCAGAAACTGCCGGCGTCGTCGGTCTTGAAGCGGTAGTCAAAATACTCGCCAGGCAATACCGGCAGCTGCGAGACGTAGGGCACGCCGTCCATTTCCAGGGGCAGGCGGATGCCGTGCCAGTGGATGGTGGTGGGCTCGTCGAGCTTGTTGATGAAGCGCACCCGCAGCCAATCGCCCTGGCGCGAACGCAGTTCGACGCCCGGCGCTTGGCCGCCGTAGGCCCAGGCCGGGGTGGTGTGGCCAGGGACCAGTTCAACGTCCAGCGGCGCGGCGATCAGTTCGTAGTCATGGGTCTTGGCGCCCCGCGTGCGACCCAGCCAGTAGCGGGCACCGCCGGCGCCAAGGCCGACCACACCGAGGCCAACCAGGCCACCAAGAATCTGTCTGCGAGTGAAGGACATGGGGTCAGTCTCCTCAAGGGAAGAACGGGGGCTGCCCATCGGCTAATCGAACCGGCCTCTGACGTGCCGGCTTACGGGGCGCACAAGATACACCCCGCGACTGTGAAAGATAAGTGAAAGCATCCGCATTGGCCGCGACCGATGGGCGCAGCCGCCCTGCCCCGCCAGGCGTAGGATGGGAGGGCCTGCAGGCCTGTACACAGAGGATCGCCCCATGCATCCCACGCGCCGCGAAATGATCCAGTTCTGCCTCGGTGGGCTGGTGTTGTTGAACTGGCCACGCCTCGGCCAGGCCGCCACCAGCACCTGCCGCCTGAGCCCGGTACAGACCGCAGGCCCCTTCTACCTGGAGGATGCGCTGCTGCGCCAGGACATCACCGAGGGCCGGCCCGGTACACCACTGCGGCTGCAATTCGAGGTGCTGCAACTGGACGGCTGCCGCCCCCTGGACGACGCCGCGCTGGAAATCTGGCATTGCGATGCCCAGGGCGCCTATTCGGGCGTCGGCGCCGACCCCAGCCGCTTCCTGCGCGGAGTGCAGATCACCGACGCCCAGGGCCGCGCGGAGTTCCGCAGCATCCTTCCCGGCTACTACCCGGGCCGCACCAACCACGTCCACCTCAAGCTGCACCTGGGCGAACGGGATATCCACACCGGCCAGCTGTACTTCCCCGAGGCCGTCATCCGCCCCGCCATGACCCAAGCGCCCTACGCCCATCCCGGCCAGCACTGGACGCCCCTGGAGCGGGACTACGTCTTCCGCCGGCAGGACGGCGATCAGTCGGTGGCCGAGTTGGTGGAAGACGGTGAGGGGTATGTAGCGCGGCTGACGCTGGTGGTGGATGCGCGGAGCTGAGCACGGTGCATTCGCCATGCAGACCGGTAGGATGGGTTGAGCGCAGCGATACCCATGCGGGACAAGGTCACTGGGGCAGCTGCGCCGCCCTTGGCGAATGAATTCGCCCCCACCGGTATTTCGCCCAAAACGAAACCGGCCAGGCTTTCAGGGCCTGGCCGGTGATTCAACGCATGCCCGAAGGCGCGTCCATCATTCCCACTCGATGGTCGCCGGCGGCTTGCTCGACACGTCGTAGGTGACGCGGGAGATGCCTTCGATCTCGTTGATGATGCGGTTGGAGACGGTCTCCAGCAGCTCGTAGGGCAGGTGGGCCCAGCGAGCGGTCATGAAGTCGATGGTTTCCACCGCGCGCAGGGCCACGACCCAGGCGTAGCGACGGCCGTCGCCGACCACGCCGACGGATTTCACCGGCTGGAACACCACGAACGCCTGGCTGGTCTTGTGGTACCAGTCGGCCTTGTGCAGCTCTTCGATGAAGATGTGGTCGGCACGACGCAGCAGGTCGGCGTATTCCTTCTTCACTTCGCCGAGGATGCGCACGCCCAGGCCCGGGCCGGGGAACGGGTGGCGGTAGACCATGCTGTAGGGCAGGCCCAGTTCCAGACCGATCTTGCGCACTTCGTCCTTGAACAGTTCGCGCAGCGGCTCGACCAGTTCGAACTGCATGTCTTCGGGCAGGCCGCCGACGTTGTGGTGGGACTTGATCACGTGGGCCTTGCCGGTCTTGGCGCCGGCCGACTCGATCACGTCGGGGTAGATGGTGCCCTGGGCGAGGAACTTGATGCCCTGCAGCTTGGTGGCTTCCTCATCGAAGACTTCGATGAAGGTGCGGCCGATGATCTTGCGCTTCTCTTCCGGGTCGGCGACGCCTGCCAGGCGGCCGAGGAACTTGTCGGCGGCATTGGCGCGGATCACCTTGACGCCCATGTTCTCGGCGAACATGGCCATCACGTGGTCACCCTCGTGCAGGCGCAGCAGGCCGTTGTCGACGAAGACGCAGGTCAGCTGGTCGCCGATGGCCTTGTGCAGCAGGGCCGCTACCACCGAGGAGTCGACGCCGCCGGACAGGCCCAGCAGCACCTTGGACGAGCCCACCTGGGCACGCACGGTGGCGATGGCGTCTTCGACGATGTTGGACGCGGTCCAGAGGGCGGCGCAGCCGCATATCTCCAGCACGAAGCGGGAGAGGATGCGCAGGCCCTGCTTGGTGTGGGTCACTTCCGGGTGGAACTGCACGCCGTAGTAGGCGCGGTGATCGTCGGCCATGGCGGCGATCGGGCAGCTCGGGGTGCTGGCCAGGATGTGGAAGCCATCCGGCATGTCGGTGACCTTGTCGCCGTGGCTCATCCACACGTCGAGACCGAGGACGCCGTCCTCGTCGATGTGATCTTCGATGCCGTCCAGCAGGCGGGCCTTGCCCACCACGTCGACGCGGGCGTAGCCGAACTCGCGCAGGTCGGAACCCTGCACCTTGCCGCCCAGCTGCTCGGCCATGGTCTGCATGCCGTAGCAGATGCCGAACAGCGGCACGTTCAGGTCGAACACGGCCTGGGGCGCGCGCGGGCTGTCAGCCTCGTGCACCGACTCGGGGCCACCGGCGAGGATCACGCCGCGCGGAGCGAAGGCGCGGATCGCCTCGTTGCTCATGTCGAACGGGTGGATCTCGCAGTACACGCCGATCTCGCGCACACGGCGGGCGATCAGCTGGGTGTACTGGGAGCCGAAGTCGAGGATCAGGATCCGGTGGGCGTGAATGTCTTGGGACATGGCCATCTCTCGTTACGGAATTCACAAACGACACGGGGCTGAATCGAACAGCCCCGTGACGCACTAGCTTTCAGTCAGCCTCAACCAACGCGGTAGTTGGGGGCTTCCTTGGTGATCTGCACGTCGTGGACGTGGGACTCGGCCATGCCGGCGCCGGTGATGCGCACGAACTGCGGCTTGGTGCGCATGTCCTCGACGGTCGAGCAGCCGGTGTAGCCCATGGAGGCACGCAGGCCGCCCATCAGCTGGTGAACGATGGCGGTCAGGCTGCCCTTGTAGGGAACGCGGCCTTCGATGCCTTCGGGAACCAGCTTCTCGGCACCGGCGGCGGAATCCTGGAAGTAGCGGTCGGAGGAACCCTGGGACTGCGCCATGGCGCCCAGCGAACCCATGCCGCGGTAGGCCTTGTAGGAACGGCCCTGGAACAGCTCGACTTCGCCCGGAGCCTCTTCGGTACCGGCGAACATGGAGCCCATCATCACGCAGGAGGCACCGGCCACGATGGCCTTGGACAGGTCGCCGGAGAAGCGGATGCCACCGTCGGCGATCAGCGGGATGCCCGAGCCGGCCAGGGCGGCGGCGACGTTGGCGATGGCGGAGATCTGCGGTACGCCGACACCGGCGACGATGCGGGTGGTGCAGATGGAGCCCGGGCCGATGCCGACCTTGACCGCGTCGGCGCCGGCTTCGGCCAGGGCCTTGGCGGCGTCGCCGGTGGCGATGTTGCCGCCGATCACCTGTACATGGGGGTAGGTGTCCTTGACCCAGCGCACGCGCTCGATCACGCCCTTGGAGTGGCCGTGGGCGGTATCCACCACCACCACGTCGACGCCGGCGGCGACCAGTGCGGCAACGCGCTCGCCGGTATCGGCGCCGGTGCCCACCGCCGCGCCAACGCGCAGGCGGCCTTGCTCATCCTTGGAGGCCAGCGGGTAGGTCTTGGCCTTCTCGATGTCACGGAAGGTCACCAGGCCGCGCAGGTAGAAGTTCTCGTCGACCACCAGCATCTTCTCGATGCGGTTTTCGTAGAGCTTGACCTTCATCTCTTCCAGCGGGGTGCCTTCGCGAGCGGTGACCAGCTTGTCCTTGGGAGTCATGATCGCGGCGACGGTGTCGCCGACGTTCGGCTTGAAGCGCAGGTCGCGGCCGGTGACGATACCGACCAGCTCGCCCTCTTCCACCACCGGGAAGCCGGAGAAGCCGTATTCACGAGCAATCTGCAGCAGCTCGATGATCTTGGTGGAGGGGGTGACGGTGACCGGGTCACGGACGATGGCGGTCTCGTGACGCTTGACCTTGCGCACCTCGGAAGCCTGCTGCTCGATGGTCATGTTCTTGTGAACGATGCCGATGCCGCCTTCCTGGGCCATGGCGATGGCGAGGCGAGCTTCGGTCACGGTATCCATCGCGGCGGACACCAGCGGGATGTTCAGTTCGATGCCGCGGGTCAGGCGGGTCTTGAGGCTGACATCCTTGGGCAGAATCTCGGAATAACCCGGGATCAGGAGAACGTCGTCGAAGGTCAGGGCTTCTTGGCTGATGCGCAGCATGGCGGGGGCTCCCAGGCGGGAAAATTGGAAGCGCGCCATTATAACGAGGCACGAGCCGCCGCTCAACGCGGCAAACAGGTCGCAGATCGGGTTTCTTTTCCTGTAGGAGCGAATTTATTCGCGAAGTGCTACCCCGGTGTCCAGCGGCGGCCCTTCGGCCCGCTTTCGCGATTGAAATCGCTCCTACCCATCAGCCGTCCGTTCTCACCTGCCTCACGGAGAATCCCAGGCGCTCGCCGAAGGCATCGAGGAAAGCCTCGGTGAAACGGGTTTCGCCCCAACCATTGAAGATGAAGCCAAGGTTGGAGAAGCCGCAGGGCTGCAGGAACAGGAAGCCGTTGATGTCGTCCTCGAAGCCGCACTCCGGGCAGGTGAAGTTGTCGGTGTGCCCCGGCCACCAGTCCTCGAGGCTCTCGAACAGCGGCTCGCCGACCTCCCGGCGGCATTCCGGGCAGCCCGCTTCATTGTGGAAATTGCGCGTGGGCGTATAGATGCAGCGCTTGTCCACCAGCTCCAGGCCATTGACCTTCTGGCCGAAGGGCAGGCGCTCGGGATGCTCCACCACCTCCCGCGCGCCGGGCGCGATGGCGTAGGCCATGCGGTTGCCGCGCAGGCCGCAGGTGCTCGGCAGCGCCGCGACGACGTCGAGCCTGGCCAGCCAGCGCTGCATGCGACCGGCCAGGGCCTGCTGGCCGGGCAAGCTGGATATCTGCGGCACCAGGATCAGTTGGCTCGATTCCATGTCGGGACTCCTGCAGAGGGGGTGGGGACGAGGGCGCGCAGCTTAACGAGCGATTCTCCATCGTCAACTATGGCGCATCCCGACAAAGCCATTATCATTTCCGCCCATGTTCAAAGACCCTTTCCAACGGCTCGGCCTCGACCGCGATGTGCTGACCGTCAGCCAGCTCAACCAACGCGCCCGTCATCTACTGGAAGACGTGTTTCCACAGGTCTGGGTGGAGGGGGAGATCTCCAACCTCGCCCGCCCCGCTTCCGGCCACCTCTATTTCACCCTCAAGGACTCCCAGGCCCAGGTGCGCTGCGCGCTATTCCGGCAGAACGCCCAGCGTGTGCGCCAGGCCCTGCGCGACGGCATGGCGGTGCGGGTACGCGGCAAGGTCTCGCTGTTCGAGGGCCGTGGCGACTACCAGCTGATCGCCGATGCCGTGGAGCCGGCCGGCGACGGCGCCCTGCGCCTGGCCTTCGAGGCGCTGAAGGAAAAGCTCGCCGCCGAGGGCCTGTTCGCCGCCGAGCGCAAGCGGCCGCTGCCGGCCCATCCGCAACGTATCGGCATCATCAGCTCGCCCACCGGCGCGGTGATCCGCGACATCATCAGTGTGTTCCGCCGCCGCGCGCCGCAGGTGCGCCTGACCCTGATCCCCACCGCCGTGCAGGGCCGCGAAGCCACCGGCCAGATCGTCCGCGCCCTGGCGCTGGCCGATGCCCAGGGCTTCGACGCGCTGATCCTGGCCCGTGGCGGCGGCTCCCTGGAAGACCTCTGGTGCTTCAACGAGGAAGCCGTGGCCCGTGCCGTGGCGGCCTGCCGGACGCCCATCGTCAGCGCCGTCGGCCATGAAACGGACGTGTCCATCAGCGACTTCGTCGCCGACGTGCGCGCGCCGACGCCGTCGGCCGCCGCCGAACTGCTGGCCCCGGATGCCGGTGACCTGCAACAGCGCCTGGACAGCCTGCAACGCCGCCTGGTCCTGCGCCTGCAAGAGCGCCTGACCCGCGAGCGCCTGCGCCTTGACGGCCTATTCCGACGCCTGCGCCACCCCGGCGAGCGTCTGCGCCAGCAGTCCCAGCGCCTGGATGACCTGGACATGCGCCTGCGCCGCGCCTTCGAGCGCCAGCTGCAGGTGCGCCAGGAACGCCTGGCTCGCCTGGATACCCGCCTCGCCGCCCAGCATCCGGGGCGCGCCCTGGCACTGTTGCGGCAGCGACTCGACGGCCTGGCCACGCGCCTGCCCCGCGCCGCCCGCGATGCGCTCAAGGACCGCCGCCAACGCCTCGAGACGCTGGCCCAGACGCTGAACGTGGTCAGCCCCCTGGCCACCCTCGGGCGCGGCTACAGCATCCTTCTCGACGAACGCGGCCAGGCCATTCGCGCCGCCAGCCAGACCCTGCCCGGCCAGCGCCTGAAGGCGCGCCTGGGCGAAGGCGAGCTGGACGTGCGCGTCGAAGACAACCACCTCACCCCCGTGAACCTTTCCCTGCTGGACTGACCATGCGCCTGTTCGCCGCCCTGCTCCTCTGCCTCGCCCTGCCCGCCCATGCCGAAGGCTTCATCACCCGCCTGCTGAACAAGCCGGTGCCCGGCGGTGTGGCCGTGGTGCAACTGGGCAACGGCGCCCAGGCGCCCACGGCGCGCTACCAGGGCAAGCCGGTGCTGGTGGTGAAGGAGGACGGCCGCGACTGGATCGCCATCGTCGGCATCCCCCTCGGCACCAAGGCCGGCCCACAGCGGATCGAGGTGAACGACGGCCGCTCCCTGGCCTTCGACGTGGGCCCGCGCAGCTACCGCGAGCAGCACATCAAGCTGGCCAACACCCGCCAGGTGAACCCGCTGCCACAAGACCTCAAGCGCATCGACCGCGAACTGGCCGAGCAGACCACCGCCTACCGCCGCTTCAGCCCCGGTACGCCAAGCAACCTGCTGTTCGACAAGCCGGTGAACGGCCCGCTTTCCAGCCCCTTCGGCCTGCGCCGCTTCTTCAACGGCGAGGAACGCAACCCGCATTCCGGCCTGGACTTCGCCGTGGGCGCCGGCACCCCGATCAAGGCACCGGCGGCGGGCAAGGTGATCCTCATCGGCGACTACTTCTTCAACGGCAAGACCGTGTTCGTCGACCACGGCCAGGGCCTGATCAGCATGTTCTGCCACATGTCCAAGGTGGACGTGAAACTCGGCCAGCAGCTGCCCCGTGGCGGCGTGGTCGGCCGCGTCGGCGCCACCGGCCGCGCCACCGGGCCACATATGCACTGGAACGTCAGCCTCAACGATGTGCGTGTGGACCCAGCCATATTCATCGGCGCCTACAAGCATTGAGCTACATCTACGCTTACAGGCCAGGCCTGGGACCTTGGCGGAGCCTCTGCTAAGGTCCGGCGCCTTTTGCAACATCCGTAGGGAGCACCCATGGAGAACGACTACACCCACTGGCTGGTCTGGCTGCGGCAGCACGACGAGCTGCACACAGTGGTTTCCACCACCGTCCTCCTGCTGCTGGCCTGGGCCTCCAACTGGCTGGTCAAGCGCATTCTCCTGCGCGGGCTGTTCCGCATCACCGGCGCCCAGATCCAGGACCACGGCCTGATCAAACGTCTGGCCAACGTGGTGCCGGCGCTGGTACTGGCCTTCGGCGTGAAGGTGGTGCCGAACCTGCCCGGGGCGCTGGTGGAGGTGATCACCAACGTCTGCGCCGCCTTCATCATCCTCACCATCGCCCTGGCCCTGAGCGCCACGCTGAACATCGTCAACGCCCTCTACCAGCGGCGCAAGGACGCCCACCTGCGCCCGATCAAGGGCTACGTGCAGGTGCTGAAGATCGCCATCTACGCGATTGCCACCATCCTGATGATCGCCAGCCTGATCGACCGCTCGCCGCTGATCCTGCTCTCCGGCCTTGGCGCCATGGCCGCGGTGCTGCTGCTGATCTTCCAGGACACCCTGCTGTCGCTGGTGGCCAGCGTGCAGATCACGTCCAGCGACATCATCCGGGTCGGCGACTGGGTGGAAATGCCCCAGCTCAACGCCGATGGCGATGTGATCGACATCGCCCTGCACACGGTGAAGGTGCAGAACTGGGACAAGACCATCACCACCATTCCCACCAAGCGCTTCATCACCGATTCCTTCAAGAACTGGCGCGGCATGCAGGAATCCGGCGGCCGGCGCATCAAGCGCTGCCTCTATCTGGACCAGAACAGCGTGCGCTTCCTCAGCCAGGACGATATCGAGCGACTGCACCGCTTCCGCCTGCTGGACGGCTACCTGCGAACCAAGGAAAGCGAGCTGCTCTCATGGAACAGCCAGCTGGAAGAGACCGAGCGCTTGCCCATCAACATCCGCCAGCTAACCAACATCGGCACCTTCCGCGCCTACGTCGAGCACTACCTGCGGGAGAACCAGGACATCCGCAAGGACATGACCCTGCTGGTCCGGCAGATGGCGCCCACCGCCGATGGCCTGCCCCTGGAGCTCTACTGCTTCACCAACACCACGGTCTGGGCCCGCTACGAGGCCATCCAGTCAGACATCTTCGACCACCTGCTGGCGATACTTCCGGAGTTCGGCCTGCGGGTGTTCCAGCATCCGAGCGGCGCGGACATGCGTGATTGGCGCCTGCCGTCGACCGAGTGATCCGCCTCGCCCACGGATTGCCCGATCCAGGGCATTTCGCGGGCGAGCCGCCACAAGCCCCGCAATGAAGCGCAATCCAATCAAGAAAATACGGATCAGAGCGCAATAATTTCCTCACTTGCCAATTCTTGCGCTCTTTTTCACCATTTTTCCCGCGATGCTTGCCATATTCACTCACGATGAATAGGGTTAGCCCTTATGAAAACCGCACACACCCTCATCCTTCTGCGTCAACACGCCTGCCTGCGACTAGTCAGCCCACGACTGCGTGGCTGAAACCTACCTCCGCCGCACTCGCTGACTTCCCTACCCGGCCGCCCCGCGCAGGCCCGCAGTAACAAAGGATTTGCCCCATGAGCATGCTGAAAGACCCTTCTCGCAAGTACCAGGCGTTCCCGGCCATCAACCTGCCGGACCGCACCTGGCCGTCGAAGACCATCACCGAAGTGCCGATCTGGTGCAGCTCCGACCTGCGCGACGGCAACCAGTCGCTGATCGAGCCGATGGATGCGCAGAAGAAGATGCGCTTCTTCAAGACCCTGGTGCAGGTGGGCCTGAAGGAAATCGAAGTGGCCTTCCCGTCCGCTTCCGATACCGACTTCAACTTCGTCCGCGAGCTGATCGAAGGCGGCCACATTCCCGATGACGTGACCATCCAGGTACTGACCCAGGCCCGTGAAGACCTGATCACCCGTACCTTCGAGTCCCTGAAGGGCGCCAAGAAGGCCATCGTCCACGTCTACAACGCCACCGCGCCGTCCTTCCGCCGCATCGTCTTCAACCAGGACAAGGCCGGCGTGATCGGGATCGCCACCAAGGCCGCCAGCCTGATCAAGCAACTGGCCGCCCAGCAGCCGGGCACCGACTGGACCTTCCAGTACTCGCCGGAAATCTTCAGTTCCACCGAGCTGGACTTCGCGGTCGAGGTCTGCGACGCCGTGATCGACGTCTGGCAGCCGACCCCCGAGAAGAAGATCATCCTCAACCTGCCGGCCACCGTGGAATGCGCCACGCCGAACATCTACGCCGACCAGATCGAATGGTTCGGTCGCCATGTCAGCCGCCGCGACTCCGTGATCATCAGCCTGCACACCCATAACGACCGTGGCACCGGCGTCGCCGCCACCGAGCTGGGCCTGATGGCCGGCGCCGATCGCGTCGAAGGCTGCCTGTTCGGCAACGGCGAGCGCACCGGCAACGTCGACCTGGTGACCGTGGCGCTGAACATGTACACCCAGGGCCTGCACCCGCAACTGGACTTCTCCGACATCGACGCCGTGCGCAAGGTGGTGGAAGAGTGCAACCAGCTGCCGGTCCACCCGCGTCACCCGTACGTGGGCGACCTGGTGCACACCGCCTTCTCCGGCTCCCACCAGGATGCCATCCGCAAGGGCTTCGCCCAGCAGGAAGAAGGCGCCCGCTGGGAAGTGCCTTACCTGCCGATCGACCCCGCCGACATCGGCCGCAGCTACGAAGCGGTGATCCGGGTGAACAGCCAGTCCGGCAAGGGCGGCATCACCTTCCTGCTGGAGCAGGAATACGGCATCAGCCTGCCCCGTCGCATGCAGATCGAGTTCAGCCAGGTGGTGCAGAAGGAAACCGATCGCCTGGGCCTGGAAATGACCGCCGAACAGATCTACAAGCTGCTGGACAGCGAGTACCTGCAGGCCACCAGCCCGTTCACCCTGAAGGGCCATCGCCTGCAGGAAGAGAACGGCACCAGCGCCGTCGACATCGAAGTCCAGGTCAAGGGCGAGACCCAGCACCTGCGCGGCATGGGCAAGGGCCCGCTGGAAGCCCTGGTCGCCAGCCTGCCAGTGGGCGTCGAGATCATGGACTACTCCGAGCACGCCATCGGTGCCGGCACCAACGCCAAGGCAGCGGCCTACATCGAGCTGCGCGTCAACGGCGGCCGCGCCCTGCACGGCATCGGCATCGACGAGAACCTGACCACGGCGAGCTTCCGCGCCCTGTTCAGCGCCCTCAACCGCGCCCTGAGCCAGACAGAGGCCGAAGCGGCCTGAGGCTGACGCAGTAACGAAAAACCCCGCCAGCTGGCGGGGTTTTCTTTTGTAGCGGGTCGCTCTTGTGGGAGCGATTTCAATCGCGAAGCGGACCGCTGGTCCGCCATCGGAATCCTCTCAGGGCAGCTGCGCCGCCCTTGGCGAATGAATTCGCCCCCACAGACCAGCGCCCTACTCCTGCTGCTGCCAGTGGCACTTGCCCCAGGCGCACATGGAGTCCAGCACCGGTTTCAGGCTGCTGCCGTGCTCGGTGAGCCGGTATTCCACCCGTGGCGGCACTTCGGCATAGACGGTGCGCGAGACAATGCCGTCGCGCTCCAGCTCACGCAGCTGCTGGGTCAGCATCTTCTCGGTGATACCCGGCACCAGCCGCTTGAGCTCGGAAAAGCGCCGCGCCGCCGGCATCAGGTGGTAGACCAGCAGGGATTTCCACTTGCCGCCGATCACCGCCAGGGTGACTTCCACCGGGGTGTTGTAGACCTTCTCCCCGGCCACGAGCAGGTTGCCCTCGGCCGGTAGCGACTTGTGTCCGCTCATGCTTCTACCCCGCTCTCAGAGGTGCAGGTCGAAGCCGTCCGCGTCGCGCATCGCCGGGAAGCGCTCACGGTAGGCCGCCAATTGCGACGCCGACAGGCTGACGAGGAACACTCCATCGACGTCGCCCGCGTCCAGCAGGCTTTCACCCTGGAAGTCCAGCGCCTGGCTGTCGCCGCTGTACGCATGGCCCTTGCCGTCGGTGCCGACGCGGTTCACCGCCGCCACGTAGCAGAGGTTTTCGATGGCCCGTGCGGGCAGCAGACGGTTCCAGTGATGACGGCGGGCGGCCGGCCAGTTGGCGGTATAGAGCAGCAGGTCGGTGTCGTGGGGATCACGGCTCCACACCGGGAAGCGCAGGTCGTAGCAGATCAGCGGACGCACCCGCCAGCCCTTGAGCTCGAACAGCGCCTGGGTCTCGCCCGGCGTGTAGTGCTTGTGCTCGCCGGCCATGCGGAACAGGTGGCGCTTGTCGTAGTGCAGCACCTCGCCGTCCGGGCGCGCCCAGAGCAGGCGGTTGCGATGGCTGCCGTCGGCGGCCTGGATGATCAGGCTGCCGGTGATCACCGCGTCCAGGCGCCGCGCCTGCTCGCGCAGCCAGGCGTCGCTCGGGCCCTGCTCGGGCTCGGCGAGCGCGGCGGAGTCCATGGAGAAGCCGGTGGTGAACATCTCCGGCAGGATGATCAGGTCGGCGCCCCGGGCCTGTTCCAGCAGTACCTCGAAATGCGCCAGGTTGGCGGCGCGGTCGTGCCAGGCCAGGGTGGTCTGCACCAGGGCCAGCTTGAGGTCGGGTAGGGCGGTCAGATCGCGCATAGTTTTTCCGCCGCCTGGCGCAGCGTCTCCTCACGTTTGGCGAAGCAGAAACGCACCAGGCGCAGGTCCTTGGGTGCTTCCCGGTAGAACACCGAGACCGGGATGGCGGCGACGCCGTGCTCGCGGGTCAGCCACTCGGACATGGCCACGTCGTCCAGGTCCGCGCGGATGGCGCTGTAGTCCACCAACTGGAAGTAGGTGCCGGCGGCGCGAGTGAAGGTGAAGCGCGAATCGGCCAGCAGGTCGCAGAACAGGTCGCGCTTGGCCTGGTAGAAGGCCGGCAGTTCGGCGAGATGTTCCGGGTGCGCGGCCATGAAGTCGGCCAGGGCCCACTGCAAGGGGGTGACGCCACAGAAATTGACGTACTGGTGGACCTTGCGCAGTTCGGCGGAGAGCAGTGGCGGCGCCACCACATAGCCGGTTTTCCAGCCGGTGACGTGGTAGGTCTTGCCGAAGGAGCTGACCACGAAGGAGCGGGCGTAGAGCTCGTCGTGGGCCAGCACGCTGACGTGGCCAACGCCGTCGAACACCAGGTGTTCGTAGACTTCGTCCGACACCAGATAGATATCGCGACCCCGGATCAGCTCGGCCAACTGGTCCAGTTCGGCACGGGAAATCAGCGCGCCGCTGGGGTTGTGCGGGCTGTTGAGGATGATCATGCGGGTGCGCGGGCTGAGCGCGTCCTTCATCCGCTGCCAGTCGATGGAGAAGCCCGGCAGCGCCAGGGGCACGTGTACGCAGCGGCCGCCGGCCAGCTCCACCGAGGGTTCGTAGCTGTCGTAGCAGGGGTCGAGGACGATCACCTCGTCACCACTGCGGACCACCGCCTGGATGGCGCAGAAGATCGCCTCGGTGGCGCCCGGGGTGATGGTCACCTCGCTGTCGGCGCTGACGGCGCGGCCGTAGAAGGTCGCGACCTTGGCCGCCACCTGCTCGCGCAGGGCCGGCAGGCCGGTCATCGGGGCGTATTGGTTATGCCCGGCAGCGATGTGCCGGCCGACCGCGTCGCACAGCGCAGCGGGCGCGGCGAAGTCCGGGAAGCCCTGGGACAGGTTGATGGCGCCGACTTCAGCGGCGAGCTGGGACATACGGGTGAAGATGGTGGTGCCGACGTTGGGCAGCTTGCTGGTGATCATTGCAATCCGGCTGTTGGCGACTGGGAAATGGGACATAGCTTAACGCGGGAGCGCAGGGGGCGCACCGGGGATGGCGTGGCAACCAGGGGCATCGCTGATGGGTTTCGCGGGCTCTACCCATCCTACGGAGCGGGCATGAAAAAGGGCGCCCGTGGGCGCCCTCTTCCTGCAACCGGTATCAGCGCTTCTTGTCGCGGCGCTTCTTCTCGGCTTTCTTGTGGTGCGACATGAGACGGCGCTTCTTGTTCACCTGACGCTCGGTCAGGGTATTCTTCTTGCCCTCGAAGGGGTTCTCGCCGCCCTTGTACTCGATGCGGATCGGCGTACCGACCAGCTTGAGCACGCGCCGGTAGGTGTTCTCCAGGTAGCGCGAGTAGGACTTGGGTACCGACTCCGTCTGGTTGCCGTGGATCACGATCAGCGGCGGGTTGGCACCACCCAGGTGGGCATAGCGCAGCTTGATGCGGCGACCGTTGACCAGCGGCGGCTGGTGCTCCTGCACCGCGTCCTCGAGGATCTGGGTCAGGCGGCTGGTGGGCCAGCGGGTGATGGCGGAACGGAAGGACTCCTGCACCGACTTGTACAGGTGGCCGACGCCTGTACCGTGCAGGGCCGAGATGAAGTGGATGTCGGCGAAGTCGACGAAGAACAGCCGGCGTTCCAGCTCGGTCTTCACGTAGTCGCGCTCACTCGGCTCCATGCCGTCCCACTTGTTCAGTGCGATCACCAGCGCGCGGCCGGTTTCCAGCACGAAGCCGAGCAGGTTGAGGTCGTGCTCGACCACGCCTTCGCGGGCGTCCATCACAAAGATCACCACGTTGGCGTCCTGGATGGCCTGCAGGGTCTTGACCACCGAAAACTTTTCCACCGCCTCGAAGATCTTGCCGCGGCGACGCACGCCGGCGGTGTCGATCAGAGTGTACTTCTCTTCGTTGCGCTCGAAGGGGATGTAGATGCTGTCGCGGGTCGTGCCGGCCTGGTCGTACACGATCACCCGCTCTTCGCCGAGCATGCGGTTGACCAGGGTGGACTTGCCTACGTTGGGCCGACCGATGATGGCGATCTTGATGCCATCTTTCTCGCTCGGGCCGGGGATGCGCTTGGCTTCCTCGCCTTCGGCGACCTCTTCGGCCTGGGCGGCTTCCTCTTCGTCGGCGGCGTCGTCACGGGGGAACTCGCCGAGGGCAGCCTGCAGCATGCCGGTGATGCCGCGGCCGTGGGCGGCGGCGATCGGCAGGGCGTCGCCCAGGCCCAGGGGGCTGAACTCGGCACGCGCGAGGTCCGGGTCGACGGTATCGACCTTGTTGGCCACCAGGAAGCTGCGCTTGTTCCGCTTGCGCAGGTGCTCGGCGATCATCTGGTCGGAGGCGGTCATGCCCGCACGGGAGTCGACCATGAACAGCACCGCATCGGCTTCTTCGATGGCCTGCAGGGACTGCTCGGCCATTTTCGCGTCGATACCTTCCTCATCGCCGGAGATACCCCCGGTGTCGATGACGATATAGGTGCGACCCTGCCACTTCGCCTCGCCGTACTGGCGGTCACGGGTCAGACCTGCGTACTCCGCGACGATCGCGTTGCGGGTCTTGGTCAGGCGGTTGAACAGGGTGGACTTGCCGACGTTGGGCCGACCCACCAGGGCAATTACGGGAACCATGAGGCTCTCCACTGTTATTTCAGAAAACACAAAGGCCGCTGCCGTGTTGACGGCAGCGGCCGGACATCAGGCTTCAGCTTAGCGGATGGTCAGGCCGACCAACTTGCCGCTGTTGCCAAAGGCGTAGACCCACTCACCGACCACCAGGGGACGAGCACGCAGGCCGTCACCGTCGATCTTCTCGCGGCCGACGAAGTGGCCGTCCACCTGGCTCAGCAGGTGCAGGTAACCTTCGTAGTCGCCCACAGCCACGTAGCTGGAGAAGACTTCCGGAGCCGACAGCTGGCGACGGGCCAGGGCATCGTTGGTCCAGAGGGCCGAGGCGGAGCGCTCGTCGACGCCTTCCACGCTGCCGTTGGCCAGGCTCACGTAGACGTTGCCGAAGCCCTGGGCTACGCCGGCATAGCTGGACGCCTCGCGCTCCCACAGCACACGGCCGCTTTCCAGTTCCAGGGCGGCGACGCGACCCTGGTAGGTCGCGACGTAGAGGGTGCCGCCGGAGAGCAGCAGGCCACCGTCGATATCCACCACGCGATCCAGCTCGGAACGGCCCTGGGGTACGGCCACGCGGGATTCCCAGACCGGGATGCCGCGCTGGATGTCCAGGGCGAGCACCTTGCCGGTGGAAAGGCCGGCAACAGCCAGGTTGTTGGTCACGATCGGCGCGCCGGTGCCCCGCAGGGTCAGCACGGCCGGGGTGTTCTCGTAGATCCAGCGCTGGTTGCCGGTGGCGGCGTCGAAGCCAACCAGGGAGTCGTTCTGGGTCTGCACGACCACCACGTCACCGTTGTTGGCCGGCGGAGCCAGGACTTCGCCCTTGACCCGGGCGCGCCATTTCTCTTCGCCGTTGGTGGCGTCGAGGGCGACGACTTCGCCTTTCAGGGTGCCGAACATCACCAGGCCGTAGCCAACGCCCACCGCACCGGACACCGGCAGCTCGAAATCCTTTTTCCAGATCACGTCGCCGTTGAAGCGATTGAGGGCCATGACCACGCCATCGACGTCGGCGGCGAAGATGGTGTCGCCATCGACGGCGGGCACCAGCAGGTTGTAGGTCGAACCCTGGCCATCACCCACCGAGCGGCTCCAGCCCTTGGACAGCGTCACTTCTTCAGTGATGTCGGGCAGGTCGGCCGGGGGCAGTTCCTTCTTGCTGTTGCTGCTGCAGCCCACGGCCAAGAGGGCCAGGGCCAGCACTGCGGCATTCTTCCAGCGCATCACGTCACGCGTCCCCTTTTGCCAGGTCGTCGAGCTTCATCTGCAGGCCGCCCACGGCGGCATCTTCCGGCAGCGCAGCCTTGGCCTTCTGGTAGGCGGCGTGCGCGTCGTCGGCACGACCCAGCTGTACCAGCAGGTCGCCCTTGAGTTCTTCGCGGCTGGCGAGGAAGGCCTTGTCGGCATCGCCATCCAGCAGCTTGAGGGCATCTTCGGCCTTGCCCTGGGCAGCCAGGACACGCGCCAGACGCTGGCGAGCCAGCTCGCCCAGGGTCTTGTCGGCGGGCTTGTCGAGCACGGCCTTGAGTTCGGCGGCGGCATCGTCCAGCTTGCCGGCCTCGACCGCGACCTTGGCCACGAACAGGCTGCCGTACTGGGCGTAATGGGTGCCGCCGAAATCGCTCTTCAGCTTGCCGGCCAGCTCAGCGACCTTCGCCGCATCCGGGGTGCCGCTGGGATTGAGCGCGGTCTCCAGCAGTTGCTGGTAGACGATGGACGCGCCCTGGGCCTGGTTGCCCTGGTATTTCTGCCAGGCTTGCCAACCGAAGACCACTACCAGCGCCAGGGCGCCGCCAGTGAGCATGGGTTTGCCGTTGCGCTGCCACCAGTCCTTGACCTGCGCAATCTGTTCTTCTTCAGTCTGCATGCTTAAACCCCGTACTCCTGATCTTTAGTTGCTCAAGCCTGCTTCAGGCAGGCTGCGAGATGCTCGGCCAGAGCATCCCAGGCAATGCTTTGTTGTTCACTGTCGTCGCGAAGCGGCTTGCAACCTACCACGCGCTTGGCCACTTCGTCGTCCCCCAGGATCAACGCGTAGCGGGCACCGCTCTTGTCGGCCTTCTTGAACTGGCTCTTGAAGCTGCCGGCACCGGCGTTGACCAGCAGGCGCAGGCCCGGCAGGGCATCGCGCAGCTGTTCGGAAATGCGCAGGGCCGCGAGTTCGGCGGCTTCGCCGAAAGCGCAGATGAAGATATCGGCCGGGCTGTTCAGCTCCTCCGGCACCAGGCCAAGGGTTTCCAGCAGCAGCACCAGGCGCTCGACGCCCATGGCGAAGCCCACGCCCGGGGTAGGCTTGCCGCCGAACTGGCCGACCAGGCCGTCGTAGCGGCCGCCGGCACAGACGGTGCCCTGGGAGCCGAGCTTGTCGGTCACCCACTCGATCACGGTGCGGTTGTAGTAATCCAGGCCGCGAACCAGCTTCTGGTTGATCTCGTAACGGATGCCCAGCGCGTCCAGGCGCGCCTTGAGGCCCTCGAAGTGGGCCAGGGACTCTTCGTCCAGGTAGTCGTGCAGGGTCGGGGCGTCCACCAGCAGGGCCTGGGTGCCGCCGTCCTTGCTGTCGAGGATGCGCAGCGGGTTGGTGGTCAGGCGACGCTGGCTGTCTTCGTCCAGCAGGTCGAAACGCTCCTGCAGGTAGGCCACCAGGGCGTCACGGTAGCGGGCACGGGCCTCGCTGGAACCCAGGGTGTTGAGCTGCAGGGTCACGGCGTCGGCCAGGCCGAGCTTGTTCCACAGGCGCCAGGTGAGCGCGATCAGCTCCGCGTCGACGTCCGGGCCGGGCAGGTTGAAGACTTCCACGCCTATCTGGTGGAACTGGCGGTAGCGACCCTTCTGCGGCTTCTCGTAGCGGAACATCGGGCCGGCATACCAGAGCTTCTGCACTTGGCCGCCACCGGTCAGGCCATGTTCGAGCATGGCGCGCACGCAGCCGGCGGTACCTTCGGGACGCAGGGTCAGGGACTCTTCGTTGCGGTCGAGGAAGGTGTACATCTCCTTGTCGACCACGTCGGTACCTTCGCCGATGCCGCGGGCGAACAATTCGGTGAACTCGAGGATCGGCAGGCGGATTTCCTTGTAGCCGTAGCCATCCAGCAGTTCGGCCAGGGTGCTTTCCAGGTAGCGCCAGGCGGGCGTCTGCTCCGGCAGGATGTCGTTCATGCCACGAATGGCTTGCAGGGTCTTGCTCACGAAGGTTCCTTATTTCAGCTACGGACGATCAACGCCGCGTCAGCTTCGGCCTTGGCGGCCGCCTTCTCGCGGATGAGCCGTTCCAGCTCGTCCACCAGGTTGTCGTTGTTCAGCTTCTGCGCCGGCTTACCGTCGATGTAGACCAGGTTGTTCGGGCTACCGCCGGTGAGGCCGATATGCGCTTCCTTGGCTTCGCCCGGACCGTTGACCACGCAGCCGATCACGGCCACGTCCATCGGTACGAGCAGGTCTTCGAGGCGGCCTTCCAGCTCGTTCATGGTCTTGACCACATCGAAGTTCTGCCGCGAGCAGCTCGGGCAGGCGATGAAGTTGATGCCACGGGAGCGCAGGTGCAGGGACTTGAGGATGTCGAAACCGACCTTGACCTCTTCCACCGGGTCCGCCGCCAGGGAGATGCGGATGGTGTCGCCGATGCCGTCGGCGAGCAGCATGCCCAGGCCCACCGCCGACTTGACGGTGCCGGAACGCAGGCCGCCGGCCTCGGTGATGCCCAGGTGCAGGGGCTGCACGATCTGTTTGGCCAGCAGGCGATAGGCTTCGACGGCCATGAACACGTCGGAGGCCTTCACGCTGACCTTGAAGTCCTGGAAGTCCAGCTTGTCGAGGTGCTCGACGTGACGCAGGGCGGATTCCACCAGGGCCTGCGGGGTCGGCTCGCCGTACTTCTTCTGCAGGTCCTTTTCGAGCGAACCGGCGTTGACGCCAATGCGGATCGGGATGCCCTTGTCACGGGCGGCGTCGACCACGGCCCTGACCCGGTCTTCCCGGCCGATGTTGCCCGGGTTGATGCGCAGGCAATCGACGCCCAGTTCGGCAACGCGCAGGGCGATCTTGTAGTCGAAGTGGATGTCCGCTACCAGCGGCACCTGGACCTGTTGCTTGATGCGGCCGAACGCTTCGGCGGCATCCATGTCCGGTACGGAAATGCGCACGATGTCGACGCCGGCATCCACCAGGCGCTGGATCTGGCCAACGGTGGCGGCAACGTCGCAGGTGTCGGTGTTGGTCATGCTCTGCACGGCGATGGGCGCATCGCCACCCACCGGCACGGAGCCGACCCAGATTTTCCGCGAGACGCGGCGTTTGATCGGGGATTCGCAATGCATGGCTTATTGCCCCAGTTTCAGGCGGGCGGTTTCGCCACGGACATACGGCGACACATCAACCGGCTGGCCGTTGAAGCTCAGCTGGGCACCACGGGCATAGCCCAGACGGACTTCCAACGGAGCCCGGCCGGCCACTTCCAGTTTGTCTCCGGTGCGTTTCAGGCCGCTGACCAGAACCTTGCCGTTGGCGTCGGTGACCTGGGTCCAGCAATTGGCGGTGAACTGGATACTGACCACACCCTCGCCCTGCTGCGCGACGACCGGGGCGGCCGCTTCGGCGGCCGGGGCCGGTGTGGTGGCAGGCGCGGTCGGAGCAGTCGGAGCGGTCGGCTGGGTGGCAGCGGGAACGCTGGGCACGGCGGCGACAGGCGCGGAAGACTGGGTCGTCGGAGCGGCGGGAGCAGTGGGCGCGGCGGCTAGGGCGGGCACGACGGGGGCTACCGGCGCTACCGGAGCGGTTTCACCCGTGGGCTGGGCAGCCGCGCCTTCGGCCACCGGCTGTTCCGGCTGGGCGGCGGTTTCCGGGGATACCTGGGGCGGAACCGGCGCCTGGCCTTCCTGGGCCTCGGCAACGGCCTGGTCTTCCGGCTCATCCAGGGGATGGATCTGGGTGGTGCCGTCGGCACTCTCCACTTCCACGTGTTCCATGTTCACGCTGGCGGCTTCGTCGTTATTGCGGCTGGAATGCTCCTGCCACCAGAAGAAACCGACGCCGCCAAGGGCGACGAGGACAATGAAACTGAAGATGCGCAGCACGCTCTGGGACAGGCGCACCGGCTCTTCGATGCGACCCAGGCTGTGCACGCTGCTGCCCTTGGCATCGGTACCGGTGTAATGGTCGAACTCGGCTACCAGGGCCGCCTGGTCCATGCCCAGCAGCTTGGCGTAGGCGCGCACGTAACCACGGGCGAAGGTGTGGCCGGGCAACTGGTCGAAATCACCGGCCTCGAGCCGGCGCAGGGAATGCTCGGTCAGGTTCAGGTGACGGGCGACTTCGCCCAGGCTCAGATTCTTGCTCTCACGGCCCAGACGCAGGGTTTCACCCGGGTTGGCGCGAGTCGCCGCTACAGCTTCGGGATGCGACGCTTTCATCATTGCTCCGACAGGTAATGCTGATATTCCGGCGTGCCGGGATAAAGTCGCTTGAGTTGCAGACCGAGGCTGGCGGCCTGGTCGCGGTCTTCAAATATGGTCGACAGACGCGCACCGAGCAGCAGGCTGCGGGCATTCTGCGGGGCTATCTGGGTGTAGCGATCGTAGTAGTCGCGAGCCGGCACGTACTGTTTTTCGTCGTAGGACAGCTGGGCCATTTCCAGCAACGCCAGAGGCTGGTCGCGGTTCAGCCGCAGCGCCTTGTCGAAATGCTGTTTGGCCAGGGCCGGGTCGTTCATCTTCAGGGCGGTCAGACCGAGGCTCTCGAACACACGGGAACGCTCAGGGTAGAGCGTGTCGTCGGCGGCCTGCTGGAAGCGCTCGTAGGCATCCTTGTAGCGGCCTTGTTCGTACAGGAAGCCGCCATAGTTGTTGAGGATGCGCGAGTCGTTGCGGGCGGACAGGGCCTTGCGGAAATGCTCGTCGGCCAACTGGGGTTCCATCTCGGTCTGGAACACCAGGGCCAGCGCCGCGTTGGCGTCGGCGTTGGACGGATCCAGTTCGAGGGCTTTCTTCAGCGGCACCTTGGCGCGCTCGGTGGCGCCCTGCTTGAGATAGCCGATGCCCAGGGCGATATAGGCGTCACGCGCCTCATCACGGCCCTTGTCGGTTTTCATCGGGTCGACCTGGCCGGTCGACACGCAAGCCGCGAGCAATACGGTGGAAACGAGGAGCAGCGCGGCGCGCAGGGTCATGGGGTGTCCTTCATCAGTTCCGGTTCGTGGCGTTCTGCGACGCCTCCGCTTCCGCGTTCAGCTGGCGCACGGCGATATAACGTTCGCTGCGGCGGGTACGGTCCATGACCTGGCCGACCAGCTGGCCGCAAGCGGCATCGATGTCCTCGCCGCGGGTGGTGCGGACGGTGACATTGTGCCCGGCCTTGTGCAACAGGTCCTGGAAGCGGCGGATCGAATTGTTGCTCGGCCGCTCATAACCGGAATGCGGGAAGGGGTTGAACGGGATCAGGTTGATCTTGCAGGGGAAGTCCTTGAGCAGCGCGATCATCTGTTGAGCGTGTTCGGGCTGGTCGTTGACATCCTTGAGCAGGGTGTACTCGATGGTCAGCACGCGCTTCTCGCCGAGGCGGGAGATATAGCGACGGCAGGAGTCGAGCACCACGGCCAGGGGGTACTTTTTGTTGATCGGCACCAGTTGATTGCGCAGCGGGTCGTTGGGCGCGTGCAGCGACAGCGCGAGGGAAACGTCGATCACCTCGCCCAGCTTGTCGATCATCGGCGCCACGCCGGAGGTGGACAGGGTCACCTTGCGCTTGGAGATGCCATAGCCGAGGTCGTCCATCATGATGTTCATGGCGGCGACCACGTTGTCGAAATTCAGCAGCGGTTCGCCCATGCCCATCATCACCACGTTGGTGATGGCACGGTCGATCTTCGCGGGGATGGTCCCGAAGGACTTGTTGGCGATCCACACCTGGCCGATCACTTCGGCGGCGGTGAGGTCGCTGTTGAAACCCTGTTTACCCGTGGAGCAGAAGCTGCAGTCCAGGGCACAACCGGCCTGGGACGAGACACACAGGGTGCCACGGCCGCCTTGCGGGATGTACACGGTTTCGACGCAGCTGCCGGAAGCCACACGGACCACCCATTTACGGGTGCCATCGCTGGAGATGTCCTGGCTGACCACTTCCGGGCCGCGAATCTCGGCAGAGGCCTTGAGCTTGTCGCGCAAGGCCTTGCCGATATTGCTCATGGCGTCGAAATCATCGACGCCGAAGTGGTGAATCCACTTCATCACCTGACCGGCGCGGAAGCGTTTCTCCCCGATGGACTCGAAGAAGCTTTCCAGTTGCGGCTGGGTCAAGCCCAGCAGGTTCACTTTACCGGTCGATTCAGTCATGGCCTCACCCTCTCCCATTCGCGATTAGCGAATGCGAGCGCACACCTCGGTGGCGGCGAAGAAGTACGAGATCTCGCGAGCGGCGGAAGCCTCGGAGTCGGAACCGTGTACGGCGTTTTCGTCGATGGAGACGGCGAAGTCAGCGCGGATGGTGCCGGCGTCGGCTTTCTTCGGGTCGGTAGCGCCCATCAGCTCACGGTTCTTGGCGATGGCGCCTTCGCCTTCCAGGACCTGAACAACGACCGGGCCGGAGGTCATGAAGGAAACCAGGTCCTTGAAGAAGGGACGCTCTTTGTGCTCGGCGTAGAAGCCACCGGCTTCGCGCTCGGACAGTTGCACCATCTTGGCGGCAACAACGCGCAGACCGGCTTTTTCGAAGCGGGTGACGATCTCACCAACTACGCTCTTGGCAACGGCGTCCGGCTTGATGATGGAGAGAGTGCGTTCAACAGACATGGAAAAACTCCAGAAACGAGGATTAAAGCGAAAAATTAAACCCGCGAATTATACGCGGGTTAGGGGGAAATGCGTAAGGGCCGCAGCCCGGAGGTAGTCGCCGCTCAGTCGGCTTCTTCGATCCAGGCCGCCTGGATGGCCTCCAGGACCTTCTCGCCGCCGCGCTGCGGGTCGTCGGAAAACTCCGGCAGGGCCAGGACCCAGTTGTGCAGGTCGACGAAGTTGACGTAGCGCGGGTCGACTTCCGGCTTGGATTCCGCCAGTTGAATGGCGATTTCCAGCACATCGGTCCATTTCAAGCTCATTTTCAGTGACCCTCGGAGACCTGGTTGATGGTGTATTTCGGAATTTCCACCACCAGATCTTCATCGGCGACTACAGCCTGGCAGGAAAGGCGAGACTGAGGCTCCAGGCCCCAGGCCTTGTCGAGCATGTCGTCTTCCAGTTCGTCGGAAGCTTCCATGGAGTCGAACCCTTCGCGCACCACGATGTGGCAGGTGGTGCAGGCGCAGGACTTCTCGCAGGCGTGCTCGATGTCGATGCCGTTGCGCAGGGCGGCGTTCAGGACGCTTTCGCCCGGCTGCGCCTCGATCACGGCACCCTCGGGGCAATGCTCGGCGTGGGGCAGGAAGATGATCTGCGGCATTTCTGGGTCAATCCTCGATTTCGTTGAGTCGGCGACCGGACAGCGCGGCCTTGACGGCGGCGTCCATACGACGGGCGGCGAAGGCATCGGTCACCTGGGACAGGCGCTTGATCTGGGTTTCGATGGCGACGACATCACTGCCGACGATCAGCTCGCGAAGGCTTTGCATGCTATCCAGGATCGCCGCGAGTTCGGTTTCGTCCAGCAGACGCTCGCCATCGGCATCCAGCGCGGCCTGGACCGCCTCGAGCAGACGCTCGGCGTCGACCTGCTGCTCGCGCAAGGCACGGGCATTCTTGTCGTCGCCGGCGTACTGGAAGGAATCCTGCAGCATGCGCGAGATCTCGCCATCGGTCAGGCCGTAGGACGGCTTGACCTGAATGCTCGACTCGACGCCCGAGGCCAGCTCGCGGGCGCTCACACCCAGCAGCCCATCGGCGTCCACCTGGAAGGTCACGCGAATCTTCGCCGCACCCGCCACCATGGGCGGAATGCCGCGCAGCTCGAAGCGCGCCAGGGAACGGCAGTCCTTGATCAGCTCGCGCTCACCCTGGAGCACATGGATCATCATGGCCGTCTGGCCATCCTTGTAGGTGGTGAAGTCCTGGGCGCGAGCCACCGGGATGGTGGTGTTGCGCGGGATCACCTTTTCCATCAGCCCGCCCATGGTTTCCAGGCCGAGCGACAAGGGGATCACGTCCAGCAGCAGCAGCTCTTCGCCGCGCTTGTTGCCGGCCAGGGTATCGGCTTGCACCGCGGCGCCAATGGCCACTACCTGGTCCGGATCGATATCGGTAAGGGGCTGGCGACCGAACATCTCGGCCACCGCCTCGCGCACACGGGGCACACGGGTGGAGCCGCCGACCATGACCACGGCCTCTACCTCTTCCAGCTCGATGCCGGCATCGCGCACGGCACGGCGGCAGGCCTTGAGGCTGCGGGACACCATGGGCTCGATCAGCGAATCGAACAGCTCGCGGGTCAGTACACCGCGCCATTCGCCGTAGGCGAGTTCGACGCTGTCGGCTTCGGTCAGGGCTTCCTTGGCATCGCAGGCGGCGCGCAGCAAGCTGCGCTGGGCGCCCGGATCGAGGTCGGCGGAAAGGCCGGCCTGCTGAACCATCCAGCCGGCGATGGCATGGTCGAAATCGTCGCCGCCCAAGGCACTGTCGCCACCGGTGGCCATGACCTCGAAGACACCGCGACTCAGGCGCAGGATGGAAATATCGAAGGTGCCGCCGCCCAGGTCGTAGATCGCCACGACGCCTTCGGCCTGCTTGTCCAGGCCATAGGCCACCGCAGCGGCGGTAGGTTCGTTGAGCAGGCGCAGCACATTGAGGCCGGCGATGCGCGCGGCATCCTTGGTGGCCTGGCGCTGGGCTTCGTCGAAGTAGGCCGGCACGGTGATCACCGCCCCCACCAACTCACCGCCCAGGGTCTGCTCTGCGCGCTGGCGCAGGGCCTTGAGGATGTCCGCCGACACTTCCACCGGGCTCTTGGCGCCCTGCACGGTCTCGATGAACGGCATGTGCGACTGACCGCCGACGAAGCGGTAGGGCAACTGCTCGCCCAACTGCTTGACGTCTTCCAGGCCACGGCCCATGAAGCGCTTGACGGAAATGATGGTGTTCAGCGGATCGCTGGAAGCGGCCTGCTTGGCACCACGACCGACCTCGACGCGATCAGCGTGATAGCGGACGGCGGAAGGCAGGATGACCTGACCTTCGGCATCGGGCAGGGGCTCGGCGACGCCGCTGCGCACGGCAGCGACCAGCGAATTGGTGGTACCCAGGTCGATGCCCACCGCCAGGCGGCGCTGGTGCGGCTGGGGGGTCAACCCGGGTTCGGCGATCTGCAGTAAGGCCATGCTTGTCTATTTATCAGGCGTACCGGCAACCAAGACGGCATCGCGGGTTAATTGTCGAGGTGCTCTTCCAGTTGGCGCACTTCGTGGGTCAGCTTGTCGAGGAACTGCATGCGGCGCACCACACGCTCGGCCTCTTCGCGGCGCTCGGGATCGTTCCAGCACTCGGCGAAGTCGCCATCCAGCTCGCCCTGCGCAGTCTTGAGGCGGCGCTTGAACGCAGCCACGCCATCAAGGTCGGCACTGTCATGCAAGTCTTCCAGTTCCTCACGCCACTGCATCTGCTGCAGCAGGAACTGCGGGTCCTGCACCGTGGCTTCGAGCGGCAGCTCGCGCCCACTGACGGCTAGCAGGTACAGCGCCCGTCGCGGCCCACTCTTGAGCGTCTGGTAGGCATCGTTGAGCTGGGCGGCGCGCTCCAGCGCCAGGCGCTGCTCGCGCTCGGTAGCATCGGCGAAACGGTCGGGATGGACGGCACGCGCCAGCTCGCGATAACGCGCCGCAAGCTGGTCAAGATCCAGTCGATAACCCGGCTTCAGGTCGAACAGGGCGAAATGACAGGGAGTTCCCACATACGCCTCAGACGTTAAAGCTCTCGCCGCAGCCGCATTCGCCGCGCACGTTCGGGTTATTGAACTTGAAGCCTTCATTGAGCCCTTCGCGAACGAAGTCCAATTCAGTGCCATCGAGATAGGTCAGGCTCTTGGGATCGATGATCACCTTGACGCCATGACTCTCGAAGACCATGTCTTCGGCAGCCAGTTCATCGACGAACTCCAGCACATAGGCAAGACCGGAGCAGCCAGTCGTACGCACCCCCAGACGGATACCTTCACCCTTGCCGCGCCCCTCGAGGGAACGCTGCACATGGCGGGCGGCGGATTCAGTCATGCTGATGGCCATTGCAACTCCTTACTCGTTCGAGTGCTTAGAGCAGACCCTTCTTCTGCTTGTAGTCATGGACGGCCGCCTTGATAGCGTCCTCGGCCAGAACCGAGCAGTGAATCTTCACCGGCGGCAGAGCCAGCTCTTCGGCGATGGTGGTGTTCTTGATGGAAGCCGCTTCGTCGAGCGTCTTGCCCTTCATCCACTCGGTGGCGAGGGAGCTGGACGCGATGGCGGAGCCGCAGCCATAGGTCTTGAACTTGGCGTCTTCGATGACACCCTGCTCGTTGACCTTGATCTGCAGACGCATCACGTCGCCACAGGCAGGCGCGCCGACCATGCCAGTACCCACGTTGGGGTCCTGGGCGTCGAGCTTGCCGACGTTACGCGGGTTTTCGTAGTGGTCGATGACCTTTTCGCTGTATGCCATGGTATCTATTCCTCACTCATCAGGGTGGCGTCAGTGCGCCTGCCATTCGACCTGGGACAGGTCGACGCCCTCTTTATACATATCCCACAGAGGGGACAGTTCACGGAGCTTGCTGACCGCTTCACGCACCTTGGCAGCGGCGTAGTCCACTTCTTCTTCAGTGGTGAACCGGCCGAAGGTGAAGCGGATGGAGCTGTGCGCCAGCTCGTCGTTGCGGCCCAGGGCACGCAGCACGTAGGACGGCTCCAGGGAAGCCGAGGTGCAGGCGGAGCCGGAAGAGACCGCGAGGTCCTTGAGCGCCATGATCAGCGACTCGCCTTCGACGTAGTTGAAGCTGACGTTCATGTTGTGCGGTACACGAGAAGTCGCGCTGCCGTTCAGGTAGAGCTCTTCCATGCCGTCGATCTGGGCCCAGAAGCGATCGGCCAGGGCCTTGATACGCACGTTCTCGGCAGCCATTTCCTGCTTGGCGATGTGGAAGGCTTCACCCATGCCGACGATCTGGTGGGTAGCCAGGGTGCCGGAACGCATGCCGCGCTCGTGGCCGCCACCGTGGGTCTGCGCCTCGAGACGCACACGCGGCTTGCGGCGCACGTAGAGGGCGCCGATGCCTTTCGGGCCGTAGGTCTTGTGTGCGGAGAAGGACATCAGGTCGACCTTCAGCTTCTCCAGGTCGATCTCCACCTTGCCGGTGGACTGTGCGGCGTCGACGTGGAAGAGGATGCCGCGGGCACGGGTCAGCTCGCCAATGGCGGCGATATCGTTGACGGTGCCGATCTCGTTGTTCACGTGCATGATCGAGACCAGGATGGTGTCGTCACGCAGGGCCGCCTCGACCATGGCCGGAGTGATCAGGCCATCTTCGCCGGGCTCGAGGTAGGTGACTTCGAAACCTTCGCGCTCCAGCTGGCGGGTGGTGTCCAGCACCGCCTTGTGCTCGATCTTCGAGGTGATGAGGTGCTTGCCCTTGCCACTGTAGAAGTGCGCCACGCCCTTGATGGCGAGGTTGTCGGATTCGGTCGCGCCGGAGGTCCAGACGATTTCGCGCGGGTCGGCGTTGACCAGCTCCGCTACCTGACGACGAGCATTCTCCACCGCTTCTTCAGCCTTCCAGCCAAACACGTGGGAGCGCGAAGCCGGGTTACCGAAGTTGCCATCTACCAGCAGGCAATCGCTCATTTTCTGGGCGACGCGCGGGTCCACCGGCGTAGTGGCGGAATAGTCGAGGTAAATCGGCAATTTCATCTGGGCTCTCCTATCAGGTATCGGGGCCAATCACGGGCCGGCGCCCTGCTCAATCTATGGCGGACGCTTCAATCTTATCGAGATGGGGCATCCTGCCGTTGCTTCCACAGCGGCGTTGATCCTGCCGCTGAGCGACCTCCTGAACCTCGCGGCGGTTGACCAGGTCGGCCAAGCTGATGCCACTGAGGAACTCGTGGATCTGAAGGCTCAGATCACACCAGAGGTGGTGGGTAAGGCAGGTGTCGCCGGAATGGCAATCGCCCAGGCCTTGGCAACGGGTGGCATCCACCGATTCGTTGACCGCGTCTATTACCTGGGCGACATGAATGCCATGCATGTCGCGGGAAAGCTGGTAGCCACCACCGGGACCGCGCACGCTGCTGACCAGGTTGCCGCGGCGGAGCTTGGCGAAAAGCTGCTCGAGATAGGACAGGGAAATGCCCTGTCGCTCGGAAATATCCGCCAGGGACACCGGCCCATGCTGCGCATGCAGCGCCAGGTCGAGCATGGCGGTGACGGCGTATCGGCCTTTGGTGGTCAGTCGCATGGTGAGTACCACGGGATCGCTGGAATGCAGCGAGTATGCAATTCCCGACTATTTAAGTCAACTATAAGCCTGATCAAATCAGTCGGAATTACACGATACAGGGGCGTGCATGATATCAGAGGGAAATCCCGTTAGCACCCTAAGAATCCGACCCGAGACAGCCGCCCCGGATCGAATCGGCAAGGTTCAGACCACCGACTTCGGCTCGTCATCCTTGACCCCGGCGAAGTCCTCTTCGCGCAGCTCCGGCAGGGCCTTGGCGCAGTAGTCGCTGCCCAGGGCGGTGAGCGCCTTGCACATGCCGTCCAGACGCTCGTCCACCGCCTGTACGTGGTCCAGCAACTGGCCGATGGCGCGGGCCACCGGGTCGGGCATGTCCTGGCCAACGCCGTAGGCGTCGAAGCCGAAGCGCTCGGCGATGGCCTGGCGCTTGGCCTCCTGCTCCGGGTCGGCCTTGACGATGACCCGCCCGGGAATCCCCACCGCGGTGGCGCCCGCCGGCACCGCCTTGGTTACCACGGCGTTGGAACCGATCTTGGCGCCGGCCCCCACGGTGAAGGGCCCGAGTACCTTGGCGCCCGCCCCCACCACCACGCCGTCTTCCAGCGTCGGGTGGCGCTTGCCCTTGTTCCAGCTGGTACCGCCCAGGGTCACACCCTGATAGAGGGTGACGTCGTCACCGATCTCCGCGGTCTCGCCAATGACGATGCCCATGCCATGGTCGATGAAGAAACGCCGGCCGATCTTCGCGCCAGGATGGATCTCGATGCCCGTCAGCCAGCGACTGAAGTTCGACACCAACCGCGCCAGCCACTTCCAGCCACTTATCCACAGGGCGTGGGCGACACGATGCAGCCATATGGCATGCAGGCCCGGATAACAGGTGAGCACCTCGAAGGCATTGCGCGCGGCCGGATCACGATGGAATACGCCCTGAATGTCTTCTCGAATGCGCTCGAACATCACGTGTCACTCCGTTTGCCTGTTTCGCCCCGCACGGCTTTCTGGGTTTCGGTCAGGATGCCGCGCAGGATATTCATCTCCAGCTTGCTGATGTTGCTGCGTCCATAGAGGCGACGCAGGCGGGACATCAGGTGCCGGGGCTTCTCCGGATCAAGGAAGCCGATCTCCACCAGGGTGCTTTCCAGGTGTTCGTAGTAGCGCTCCAGCTCATCGACGGTAGCCGGCTGGGTGTTGAGCATGGCGGTGGCTTCCACCTTCTCCACCTTGCTCGGCAAGCCTTCCTGCTCCAGCCAGGCCATGCGCACCTCGTAGACCAGCACCTGGACGGCGGCCGCCAGGTTCAGCGAGGAGAACTCGGGATTGGAGGGGATGTGCACATGGTACTGGCAGCGCTGCAGCTCTTCGTTGGTCAGGCCTGCGTACTCGCGACCGAACACCAGCGCCACCTCACCGCCGACCTGCACCTGCTCGACGGACGTGCGACCACACTCGCGCGGGTCCAGCAGCGGCCAGGGGATACGGCGATCGCGAGCGCTGGTTCCCACCACCAGACTGCAACCCACCAGAGCCTCTTCCAGCGTGGCGACCACCTGGGCGCCATCCAGGATGTCATCGGCACCCGACGCGCGAGCGCGAGCCTCGGGACTGGGGAAGTCCATGGGATCCACCAGCACCAGCTTGGTCAGGCCCATATTTTTCATGGCGCGGGCAGCACCACCGATATTGCCGGGATGGCTGGTATTGACCAGCACCACGCGAATGTTCTGCAGCAATGCTCTAGTCTCAGCGGAAGCTCAGGGGAGCGGAATATTACCGGAGGCACCGACTCAACGCCACGAATCACGTAGCCTCCCCCTGCCTGCCCTAAGCTTTATCTGGTACCATGTGCGGCTTTCTTCTTTAACGACCCAGGTGACTTCCCCATGCAGCCTATGCTGAATATCGCCCTGCGCGCCGCTCGCAGCGCCGGTGAACTGATTTTCCGCTCCATCGAGCGCCTGGACGTTATCTCCGTCAACGAGAAGGACGCCAAGGATTACGTCACCGAGGTCGATCGCGCCGCTGAGCTGTCCATCGTGCAGGCCCTGCGCAAGGCCTACCCGAACCACGGCATCCTCGGCGAAGAAGGCGGCCTGCTGGAAGGCAAGGGCGAAGGCGCCGACTACCTGTGGATCATCGATCCCCTGGACGGCACCACCAACTTCATCCGTGGCGTTCCGCACTTCGCCGTCAGCATCGCCTGCAAGTACAAGGGCCGCCTCGAGCACGCCGTGATCCTGGATCCGGTCCGTCAGGAAGAGTTCACCGCCAGCCGTGGTCGTGGCGCCGCCCTGAACGGCCGCCGCCTGCGCGTCAGCCCGCGCAAGAGCCTGGAAGGCGCACTGCTCGGCACCGGCTTCCCCTTCCGCGACAGCCAACTGGACAACCTCGACAACTACCTGGGCATGTTCCGCAGCCTGGTCGGCCAGACCGCCGGCATTCGCCGCGCCGGCTCCGCCAGCCTGGACCTCGCCTATGTAGCGGCCGGTCGCTTCGACGCCTTCTGGGAATTCGGCCTGTCCGAGTGGGACATGGCAGCCGGCGCGCTGCTGGTGCAAGAAGCCGGCGGCCTGGTGAGCGACTTCACCGGCGGCCATGACTTCCTCGAGAAAGGCCACGTGGTGGCGGGCAACACCAAGTGCTTCAAGGCGGTACTGACCGCCATCCAGCCGCACTTGCCGCCGTCGCTGAAGCGCTGATCGCCTTCACGCAGACATGAAAAACCCGGCCTAGGCCGGGTTTTTCGTTTTCCGGGGCTTGTCGCCCTACTGCTGGACGCCCGCGCCGCCGCCCTGGGACGGGGAGGAGCCGACACCGCCCTGCTGACTGAGGATCAACTGGCCTTCCTTGGTCACAGGAATCTGCCGACCCGGGTCATGATCCATGCGCACCTGACCGACCTTGCCGTCCAACTCGTACCTTACGTCGTAGCCCACCAGCTTCTCGCTGGTGTCGGTGACGATCTTGCAGCGGGTTTCGGTGGTGGTATAGGTGTCGCCTTCCTGCATGTGCTCCTGCACCTTGTTACCGGCGTAGCCGCCACCCACCGCACCGGCGACGGTAGCGATCTTCTTGCCGTTACCGCCGCCGATCTGGTTGCCCAGCAAGCCACCGGCAACCGCGCCGAGGACAGTACCGGCGATCTGGTGCTGGTCCTTGACCGGACGCTGGCGGGTCACCGCCACGTCATTGCAGACCTCGCGCGGAGTCTGGATGGTTTCGTTGATCGGCTGGACCGCCAGCACTTCGGCGTACTCCGGGCCGCTATTGCCTACCAGGTTGTAAGTGGCGACCGCGCCGCCGGCGGTCACGCCAACCGCGCCCAATACGGCACCGACGATCATCGACTTGTTCACATGAACCTCCTGATTCGCTTCCTCTGCGGGCATACGTGCCCTACTCCTTGCCTTGGATGGGATGCATCGGTTCAAGTTCCCAAGCACGAAGGAACAATCTGATAAATGGGACGGACTACTCATACAACAGAAACGACAAGGCCCGGCATTTGCCGGGCCTTGCGCAAGCGTTGAAGCGACGACTCAGGGACGTTCATCTACCTCGGCGGTATTCGCCGGCGGAATCAGGTCTTCGGAGGTCAACTTCAGCCAAATCAGCACCGGGGCGCTGATGTAGATGGAGGAGTAGGTACCCACAACCACACCCACCAGCAGCGCCAGGGCGAAGCCATGCAGGCTGTCGCCGCCGAACAGCAGCAGGGCGAACAGCGCCAGCGCGGTGGACATCGAAGTGGCGATGGTCCGCAGCAGGGTCTGGGTGCACGACACGTCGATGTTCTCGATCAGGTCGGCGCGACGCAGCACGCGGAAGTTCTCGCGGATACGGTCGAAGATGATGATGGTGTCGTTCAGCGAGTAACCGATCATCGCCAGTACCGCGGCCAGTACGGTGAGGTCGAAGGGGATCTGGAAGAACGCCAGGATACCCAGGGTGACGATCACGTCATGGACCAGCGAGGCCACAGCGCCCACGCCGAACTTCCACTGGAAGCGGAAGGCCAGGTAGAGCAGGATCCCGCCCAGCGCCAGCAGCATGGCCAGGCCACCCTGGTCGCGAAGCTCTTCACCCACCTGCGGGCCGACGAACTCGACGCGCTTGAGCTCGAAGACGCTCGCGGCGTCCTGCTGACGCAGGGCCTCGGCCACCTTGTTGCCCAGCTGCGGGTCTTCGCCAGCCAGGCGCACCAGCACGTCGGTGGAGGCGCCGAAGCTCTGCACCACGGCATCCTCGAAGCCAGCCTTGCTCAGGTTCTGCTTGATCTGCTCCAGGTTAGCCGGCTGCTCGTAGGACAGCTCGATCAGGGTACCGCCGGTGAAGTCCAGGCCGAAGTTCAGGCCCTTGACGAACAGCGCACCGATACCGATCAGGCTGATGACCACGGTGATGGCGAACGCAATGTTGCGTATCGCCATGAAACGGATAGTTGACTTGATCATGGCAGGCCTCAAATCCACAGTTTCTTGAAGTTGCGGCCACCGAAGATCAGGTTGACCAGACCACGGGTGAACATGATGGCGGTGAACATCGAGGTGATGATCCCCAGCGACATGGTCACGGCGAAGCCCTTGATCGGACCGGTACCGAGAGCGAACAGGATGCCGCCCACCAGCAGGGTGGTGAGGTTACTGTCGACGATCGCGGTGTAGGCGCGGTCGAAGCCCTCGTGGATCGCACGCTGCACCGACAGGCCGTTGGCCAGCTCCTCGCGAATCCGCGAGTAGATCAGCACGTTGGCGTCCACCGCCATGCCCAGGGTCAGCACGATACCCGCGATACCCGGCAGGGTAAGGGTCGCGCCGATCACCGACATCAGGCCCACCAGCAGCACCAGGTTGAACGCCAGGGCAATGGTGGCCAGCACACCGAAGAAGCGGTAGATGGCGATGATGAACAGCGATACGAAGACCATCGCCCACCAGGTGGACTCGATGCCCTTGACGATGTTCTCGGCACCCAGGCTCGGGCCGATGGTGCGCTCTTCGGCGAAGTACATCGGTGCGGCCAGGCCGCCGGCGCGCAGCAGCAGGGCCAGTTCCGAGGACTCGCCCTGGCCGTTCAGGCCGGTGATGCGGAACTGGCTGCCCAGCGGCGACTGGATGGTCGCCAGGCTGATGATCTTCTTCTCTTCCTTGAAGCTCTGTACCGCCACTTCCTTCTGCGCGCCATCGACGTCGCGGGTTTCGTAGCGGGTGACCGGGCGCTGCTCGATGAAGATCACCGCCATGCTGCGACCCACGTTGTTGCGGGTAGCACGGTTCATCAGCTCGCCGCCGTGACCGTCGAGACGGATATTCACTTGCGGACGACCGTTTTCGTCGTAGCTGGCCTGGGCGTCGGTAACCTGGTCACCAGTGATGATCAGGCCACGCTCCAGCTGTACCGGCGGACGACCCGGCTCGCGGAATTCGAAGGTCTCGGTGGACGCCTTGCTGGCCGTCGGCTCGGCGGCCAGGCGGAATTCCAGGTTGGCGGTCTTGCCGAGGATACGCTTGGCTTCGGCCGTGTCCTGCACGCCGGGCAGCTCGACCACGATGCGGTTGGCACCCTGGCGCTGAACGATAGGTTCAGCCACGCCCAGCTCGTTCACACGGTTACGTACCGTGGTGAGGTTCTGCTTGATCGAGTATTCGCGGATTTCCGCCAGCTTGGCCTGGGTCAGGGCAAGCTGCAGGACCTGCTGGCCGCCACGCTCGGCGTCGGTCAGGTCGAAATCGGTGAAGCTCTTGCGGATCAGCACGCGGGCCTTGTCCAGGGATTCCTGGTCGCTGAAGCCGAGCTGGAAGCCGTTCTCGGTCGCCGGCAGGCTGCGATAGCGAATACGCTCCTTGCGCAGCAGCGTACGGACTTCACCTTCGTAGATCTTCAGGCGCGCATCGACGGCTTTCTCCATGTCCACTTCCAGCAGGAAGTGCACACCACCGGAGAGGTCGAGGCCCAGTTTCATCGGCGTGGCGCCGAGTTTGCGCAGCCAGTTCGGGGTGGTAGGCGCCAGGTTCAGGGCGACCACGAAGTCGTCACCCAGCGCTTTGCGCACCACGTCCTTGGCCGGCAGCTGGTCGCCGAGCTTGGTCAGGCGCAGCAGGCCGCCAGTCTGCGACAGGCTGGACGCCTTGAGCGCGATACCGGCCTGCTCGAGAGCAGCGGCGGCCTTGTCCAGGTCGGCTTGCTGGATCTTCAGCGCGGTACTGGTCCCAGTGATCTGGATTGCCGGATCGTCCGGATAGAGATTGGGTGCGGAATAGACCAGACCGATCGCCAGCACCGCCAGGATCAGCAGATATTTCCACAGTGGGTACTTGTTGAGCATGACTCCGCCCGTTATGAAGCGGGGCGCCTGTTGGCGCCCCGTCGGTGTTGATCCATGAACCCTTAGATAGCTTTCAGGGTGCCCTTCGGCAGGGTCGCCGCGATAGCCGCTTTCTGGAACTTCAGCTCTACGCTGTCGGACACTTCGATGACCACGAAGTCATCAGTGACCTTGGTGACCTTGCCAGCGATGCCGCCGGAGGTAACCACTTCGTCGCCCTTCTGCAGGCCACCCAGGAGAGACTTGTGCTCCTTGGCGCGCTTGGCCTGGGGACGCCAGATCATCAGATAGAAGATGACCAGGAAACCGATCAGGAATACCCACTCGAAGCCAGTACCGGCAGGGCCGGCAGCAGCGGCCGGTGCAGCCGCGTCAGCAAAGGCGGCGGGGATCAGAAAGCTCATCTAGAACTCCTATTGCGGAAAATTTGGAATGTACTCGAATGTGGAACCATGCGGCTTTATCAGCCCAGGGGCGGAGTCGGTAGTCCGCGCTTGGCATAGAAGGCATCGACAAAGACGGCCAATTTACCCTGTTGGATAGCCTCGCGCAAACCAGCCATCAGGCGCTGGTAATGCCGCAAGTTGTGGATTGTATTCAACATGCTGCCGAGCATTTCGCCGCATTTGTCCAGATGGTGCAGATAGGCCCGCGAGAAGTGTTTGCAGGTGTAACAGTCGCAACTCGCATCCAGCGGCGAATCGTCATGCCGGTGCACCGCGTTGCGGATTTTCAGCACCCCGGTCTCGATGAACAGATGGCCGTTGCGCGCGTTGCGGGTGGGCATCACGCAATCGAACATGTCCACGCCACGGCGCACACCTTCCACCAGGTCCTCGGGCTTGCCGACGCCCATCAGGTAGCGCGGCTTGTCAGCCGGCATCTGTCCGGGCAGGTAGTCCAGCACGCGGATCATCTCTTCCTTGGGCTCGCCCACCGACAGGCCGCCGATGGCCAGGCCATCGAAACCGATCTCGCTGAGGCCCTCGAGGGAGCGCATGCGCAGGTCTTCATGCATGCCGCCCTGGACGATCCCGAACAGTGCCGCGCTGCTCTCGCCATGGGCCACCTTGGAGCGCTTGGCCCAACGCAGGGACAGCTCCATGGAGCGCTTGGCCGTGTCGACGTCGGCCGGATAGGGCGTGCACTCGTCGAAGATCATCACGATGTCCGAGCCCAGGTCGCGCTGGACCTGCATCGACTCTTCCGGCCCCATGAACACCTTGGCGCCGTCCACCGGGGAGGCGAAGGTCACGCCTTCTTCCTTGATCTTGCGCATGGCGCCCAGGCTGAAGACCTGGAAACCGCCGGAGTCGGTGAGGATCGGCCCCTGCCACTGCATGAAGTCGTGCAGGTCGCCGTGACGCTTTATCACCTCCATGCCCGGCCGCAGCCAGAGATGGAAGGTGTTGCCGAGAATGATCTGCGCGCCGATCGCCTCGATGTCGCGCGGCAGCATCCCCTTCACCGTGCCGTAAGTGCCCACGGGCATGAAGGCCGGCGTCTCGACGACGCCCCGCGGGAAGGTCAGGCGGCCGCGACGGGCCTTGCCGTCGGTGGCCAGCAGCTCGAAGTTCATCCGGCAGGTGCGCGTCATGCTTGATCCTCGGGCCCGCGCGGAGCGGGGTTGCGGGTGATGAACATCGCATCACCGTAACTGAAGAAACGATACCCCTGCTCCACCGCCGCCGCGTAGGCGGCCATGGTCTCCGGATAGCCGGCGAAGGCCGAGACCAGCATCAGCAGGGTGGATTCGGGCAGGTGGAAGTTGGTGACCAGGGCATCCACCACGTGGAAGGGGCGGCCCGGGTACAGGAAAATGTCGGTGTCGCCGCTGAAGGCCTTGAGCTGGCCATCCCGCGCGGCGCTTTCCAGGGAACGCACGCTGGTGGTCCCGACAGCGATCACCCGACCACCCCGGGCGCGGCAGGCGGCCACGGCATCCACCACATCCTGGCCCACTTCGAGCCATTCCTGGTGCATGTGGTGGTCCTCGATACGCTCCACGCGCACCGGCTGGAAGGTGCCCGCCCCCACGTGCAGGGTGACGAAGGCCTTCTCCACCCCTTTGGCCGCGATGGCGTCGAGCAGCGCCTGGTCGAAGTGCAGCCCGGCGGTGGGCGCCGCGACCGCGCCGGCGTGGCGCGCATAGACGGTCTGGTAGCGCTCGCGATCGGCCTCGTCATCGGGCCGGTCTATATAAGGCGGCAGCGGCATATGGCCGACCCGTTCCAGCAGCGGCAACACCTCTTCGGCGAACTTCAGCTCGAACAGGGCGTCATGCCGGGCAATCATCTCGGCTTCGCCGCCGCCGTCGATCAGCAGGGTCGTACCCGGCTTGGGGGACTTGCTGGAACGCACATGGGCGAGCACGCGATGGCTGTCCAGCACGCGCTCGACGAGAATCTCCAGCTTGCCGCCGGAGGCTTTCTGGCCGAACAGGCGCGCAGGAATCACCCGGGTGTTGTTGAACACCATCAGGTCGCCTTCGCGAAGGTATTCCAGCAGGTCGGCAAAATGCCTGTGGCTGAGCTCGGCGGTTTCGCCGTTCAGCACCAGCAGACGGCTGGCGCGGCGCTCGGCCAGGGGATGACGGGCGATCAGAGCTTCAGGAAGCTCGAAGTGGAAGTCGGCTACGCGCATGGTGGGAGGTCGAATCGCAGGGGCGCAGATAGTACAGGAAATGCCCGATCCTGACCACGGAGACGGATTGACCGCCCTTGAGCGCCTCCCTATACTGCGCGCCCATCGTGCCTCGGTGGCGGAATGGTAGACGCGGCGGATTCAAAATCCGTTTCTGGCGACAGAGTGAGAGTTCGAGTCTCTCCCGGGGCACCACGATATCCCTCAGCTCCACTCCAGAGCCTTTCCCAGGGCTTTTCGACCCCCTCGTTTTTCCGCCTGTCCGGGGCCTCTCCCCGACCCTAAAAGTTTGGCTTTTCGGGGCTTGGCATTTACTCAGAACTTAGCGTAGAGTTGGCCAACTGTGTTTGCATGGGTCGCTGTTGAATCGTGACCTGATGCGGTAGATCACCAGATCCGCTACATCCCGCTCGACTTCTCTTACCTCTTTGCAACCAGTTCCAGTCCTTCTGGCGCGTCAGTGATACAGCAGGCTGCCATCAACTTCAGTTTCAAGGATTAAAGATATGTCGAATCGTCAAACCGGCACCGTCAAATGGTTCAACGACGAGAAAGGTTTTGGTTTCATTACCCCGGAAAGCGGCCCGGATCTGTTTGTTCACTTCCGTGCTATCGAAGGCAGCGGCTTCCGTAGCCTGAAAGAAGGCCAGAAGGTTACCTTCGAAGCCGTTCAAGGCCAGAAAGGCATGCAGGCTGACAAGGTTCAGGTCGTAAACTGATCCTGAGCTTCGCCGAAAGCCCCTGATGGAAACATCAGGGGCTTTTTTGTGCCTGGCGATCGGCTGCTAGAATGGCGCGCCCTCAACACGCCAAGAGCCCGCAATGCCGAAACATCAGCTGCGCCCCCAGGGCGATTACCCCGCCGCCGGGCTGCTTCGCCGCTTCGCCGCGATCCTCTACGACTTCCTGCTCTGCGTCGCCCTGCTGATGGTGGTCACCCTCGCCTACCAGCAGATCGTGCTGCGTCTGATCCATGGCGGCGAGCGCCTGCGCGAGATGGCCGACCAGGGCCTGCTGGCCCACGACCCCCTGCTCTCCACCCTGCTGGTCTTCAGCCTGTTCGGCTTCTTCGCCAAATTCTGGACCCACAACGGCCAGACCCTGGGCATGCAAGTCTGGGGACTGCGCGTGCAGAACAAGGACGGCTCGGCCATCAGCCTGTGGCAGGCGCTACTGCGCTTCGTGATCTCCATCGGGTCCTGGCTGACCCTTGGCCTGGGCTTCTTCTGGAGTCTCTGGGACAAGGAAAAGCGCACCTGGCACGACATCTATTCGGAATCCCAGGTAGTGCACCTGCCCAAGGACGCGCACAAGAAGTGATCCCCCATAAAAAAGCCGGCTCAATGCCGGCTTTTTTATTGCGTGAAGCGGATCAGCCCGCCCGCCTCAACAGCCAGACCCCCGCCAGCGCGCAGATACCCGCAGGCACCAGCACCGCGAACAACGGCGAGAAGCCGAACACCAGGCTCGATGGCCCCAGCAGGTCCTGGCTGATACGCACCACGAAGCCGATGACCACGCCGGTGAAAACCCGCTGACCCAGGGTGACCGAGCGCAATGGCCCGAAGATGAACGAAATCGCCATCAGCACCAGCGCGGCGGTAACCAGCGGCTGCAGCACCTTGGTCCAGAACGCCAGCCAGTAGCGGCCATTGTTCAAGCCTTGATCCGCGAGGTAGTGGATATAGCGCCAGAGACCGGTGATCGACAGCGCCTCCGGCTCCATCACCACGGTACCCAGCAGTTGCGGATTGAGTTCCACGTCCCAGCGCTCGGTGACGCTATTCACCACTTCGGTATGGTCGCCACGGAAGTGCGTGGTGGACACGTCCTCCAACTCCCAGTGGTCGCCCTGGTACAGCGCGCGCCTGGCGAAGCTGGCGGACTGCATGCGGCGCTCGCCATCGAAGTGGTAGCGGGTCACGCCATAGAGCACGCCATTGGGCTGCACGGCGTTGATGTGGACGAATTCCTCTCCCTGGCGGTGCCAGAGGCCGCGCTTGGAGCTTTGCGCATCACCGCCGCCCTGGGCCAGGGAACGACTGGCCTGGGCCATGTTCTCGCTCCAGGGCGCGACGTATTCGCCGATCAGCACACCCACCACCATCAGCACCAGCATGGGCTTCATGACCGCCCAGACGATACGACCGATGGACACGCCGGCGGCCCGCATCACGGTCAGCTCGCTGCTGCTGGCCAGAGTACCGAGGCCGATCAGGCTGCCGATCAACGCCGCCATGGGCAGCATGTCGTAGATCCGTCGCGGCAGCGTGAGCACGACGTACCAGGCCGCGGCCATCACGTCGTAGCCGCCGCCCAGGTCGCCCAGCTCGTCAATGAAGGCGAATATCGCCGCCAGGCTGACGATGACCCCGAGCACCGCGAGGATGCCGAAGAACACGCTGGTGCCGATGTAACGATCCAACCTAACCATGGGCCACCTCACGGGCATCACGACGAGCCGCCCATTTCAACGACAGAGGCTCCCAATACAACAACAGCAGGCCGACCACGGCGAACAGCCCATGCACCCACCACAGGCCGACGGCCATGGGGATGCGCCCCTTGTCCAGCTGGCCGCGCGCGGCGATCAGCAGGGACAGGTAGGCCATGTACAGCAGGATCGCCGGCAGCAACTTGAGGAAACGGCCCTGGCGCGGGTTGACCTTGGACAGCGGCACCGCCAGCAGGGTGACCACGAACACCAGCAGAGGAATCGACAGGCGCCACTGCAGCTCGGCCTGGTGACGAGGGTCCGGGCTTCCGATCAGCTCGGAGGTGGGCACCGCCTCGCGCTCGCCGATCTCGGAGCTGATCTCCGGCTTGGGCAGCAGCACGCCGTAGGTGTCGTACTGGATGATGCGGTAGTCGGCCTTGCCCGGACTGCCGTCGTAGCGATAGCCGTTCTTCAGGATCAGGTAGCGACTGCCGTCGGCCTGGATCTCCTGGTGCCCCTTCTCCGCCACCAGCACGCCGATGCCGCGGTCCTTGCCGTCCTGGCGCGACACGCGCTTCTCGGAGATGAACACGCCGCCCAGTTCGCCACGGTCAGGGGACAGGGTCTCGGTATAGGTCACCCTGCCACCACCCTTGAGCGCCTGGAAACGCCCGGGCACCAGGGTATCGAGTTCGGTCAGGGCATCCTGCTCATTGAGGATGCGCGCCACCTGGGCCACGCCCTGGGGCGCCAGCCCCAGGCTCAGCCAGGCCACCAGCAGGGCCACCAGCAGGGCCGGCGCCAGGCTGTAGACCATCAGGCGCTGCTGGCTCATGCCGGTGGCGCTGAGCACGGTCATTTCGCTGTCGAGATAGAGCCGGCCGTAGGCCAGCAGGATGCCGAGGAACAACCCCAACGGCAGGATCAACTGGAGGAAGCCGGGAATACGGAAACCCATGATCAGGAACAGCACACCCGGGTCCAGGGCGCCTTGCGCGGCCTGGGCCAGGTACTTGATGAAACGGCCGCTCATGATGATCACCAACAGCACGGCGCTGACCGCGCTCAGGGTGACCAGCACCTCGCGAGAGAGATAACGGAAGACAATCAAAACCAGACACTCCAGGGTTGTCAGGCTCGGGCGGCTACGCTCAAACTAGCCGCTTTATGGCCAGCCCGCCTGTTGACGGGCCACTGAAAAAATAGCCGGCATTATCTTCCAATACCGGCTCTTTGTCTTGGGGACACATCATGGAATTCCTCGTCAAAAGCGCCCGTCCGGAAACCCTGAAAACCGCCACCCTGGTCGTCGCCATCGGCGAAGGACGCAAGCTCGGCGAAGCCGCCAAGGCCGTGGACGCCGCTGCCGGCGGTGCCATCACCACCCTGCTCAAGCGTGGCGACCTGGCCGGCAAGGCGGGCCAGACCCTGCTCCTGCACAGCCTCCCCAACCTCAAGGCCGAACGCGTGCTTCTGGTCGGTGCAGGCAAGGAGCGCGAACTATCTGACCGCCAGTTCCGCAAAATGATCGCCGCCGTGAACGGCGCCCTCAAAGGCCTCGGCGGCAGCGACGCCACCCTGGCCCTGGACGAACTGGTCGTTAAGGGCCGCGATGCCTATGGCAAGGCCCGCCTGATGGTGGAAACCCTGGCCGACGGCGGCTACGTCTTCGACCGTTTCAAGAGCCAGAAGGCCGACCCCAAGGCTCTGAAGAAGATCACCCTGCTGGTGGACAAGGCCGCCCAGGCCGACGTGGAGCGCGGCAGCCTGCACGCCCAGGCCATCGCCAACGGCATGGCCTTCACCCGCGATCTGGGCAACCTGCCGCCGAACCTCTGCCACCCGAGCTTCATCGCCGAAGAGGCCAAGGCCATGGCGAAGGAGCACAAGAACCTCAAGGTCGAGGTACTGGACGAGAAGAAACTCAAGGAACTGGGCGCTGGCGCCTTCCTCGCCGTGGCCCAGGGCAGCGAGCAGCCGCCGCGGATGATCGTGCTCAACTACCAGGGCGGCAAGAAGGACGACAAACCCTTCGCCCTGGTGGGCAAGGGCATCACCTTCGACACCGGCGGCATCAGCATCAAGCCGGCGGCCGGCATGGATGAAATGAAGTACGACATGTGCGGCGCCGCCAGCGTGCTCGGGACCTTCCGCGCCCTGCTGGAGATGCAGCTGCCGATCAACGTCGTCGGCCTGCTGGCCTGCGCCGAGAACATGCCCAGCGGCCGCGCCACCCGCCCCGGCGACATCGTCACCACCATGAGCGGGCAGACGGTGGAGATCCTCAACACCGACGCCGAAGGCCGCCTGGTACTGTGCGACACCCTCACCTACGCCGAACGCTTCAAGCCCCAGGCGGTGATCGATATCGCCACCCTCACCGGCGCCTGCATCGTCGCCCTGGGCAGCAACACCTCTGGCCTGATGGGCAACAACGACACCCTGGTCAAGCAGATCCTCAAGGCCGGCGAATACGCCGATGACCGCGCCTGGCAGCTGCCGCTGTTCGACGAATACCAGGAGCAGCTGGACAGCCCCTTCGCCGACATCGCCAATATCGGCGGCCCCAAGGCCGGCACCATCACCGCGGGCTGCTTCCTGTCGCGCTTCGCCAAGAAATTCCACTGGGCGCACCTCGACATCGCCGGTACCGCCTGGATCAGTGGCGGCAAGGATAAAGGCGCCACCGGCCGTCCGGTGCCCCTGCTCACCCAGTACCTGCTGGATCGCGTCAAGTGAGGATAGAGTTCTACGTGCTGTCCTCGGCCAACCCGGCGGACCGCCTGCGCGCGGCCTGCCAGTTGGCCGCCAAGGGCTGGCGGCATGGGCTGCCGGTCCTGCTGCGCTGCACCGACGCCGCCCAGCGCGAAGCGCTGGACCAGCTGCTATGGACCTTCCGCGCCGAAAGCTTCATTCCCCACAGCCTGATCGAGGACGATGCCAACGCCCCGGTGGTGCTGGCCCTGGACGAAGAGCCCGACGTCCAGCAAGGCCTGCTGATCAATCTCGCGTCGAACATCTCGCCCCATGTCGAGCGTTTCAGCCGCGTCATCGAGATCGTCAACCAGGAACCCGATCTACTTGCCGCCTGCCGGGAGAATTTCCGCACCTACCGGCAGCGGGGCTATGATCCGAAACGAGTCGAACTCTAGCCGTACTGCCCCATGGATACCCCAAAGCCTCCCCCCAAGCCGGCGCACCTGCTGGACGACCTCGAATCCATCCGGGCCCTGCTCGGCGATGACCTCGGCGACGTAGAACCGCCGCTGCTCACCGACAGCCTGGACCCCGACAGCATCCCGCTGCTGTCCGACATAGTCGCGCCCGCGCCGACGGCACCGACCGCCCCCGTGACGCAGCAGCCACCCCAGGCCGAGCTGCCGTTGCCGGCGAGCCCTGCCGCGCCCACGCCGACAGTCGCCGCCGAGCCGATTCCAGCGCCAGCTCCGGCGCCGCAATCCAACCAGCCCATGGCCGACGCCATTCGCCAGCGCATGACGCCCGCCGGCAACCCCGAACTGCTGCGCCTGGACAACGAACTGCGCGCCGCCGCCCAGCTGATCCTGCAAGACGTGATCGACGACTTCGTGCCGCAGATCGAAGCCGAGCTCAAGCGCCGCCTCGACGCCCGCCTCACCCGCCTGCTGCCGCCCCGCCGGCAGTAATGCACCGCGCCCGGAACCAACCGGGCGCCGCCGACAACGCACGCCAATTCTTTCCCCGGCCGGTTACCGTTATACTCTCCGGTTTTCCCGTTCAGTTGCCTCTAGGGTCCCCGCCGAACCATGGACAAGACCTACCAGCCCCACGCCATCGAGACTTCCTGGTACCAGACCTGGGAGTCGAATAACTATTTCGCCCCGCAAGGTTCCGGCGAGTCCTACACCATCATGATCCCGCCGCCGAACGTGACCGGCAGCCTGCACATGGGTCATGGTTTCAACAACGCGATCATGGACGCCCTGATCCGCTACCGCCGCATGCAGGGTCGCAACACCCTGTGGCAGCCGGGCACCGACCACGCCGGCATCGCCACCCAGATGGTGGTGGAGCGCCAGCTGGCCGCCCAGGGCGTCAGCCGCCACGACCTCGGCCGCGAGAAGTTCCTCGACAAGGTCTGGGAATGGAAGGAACAGTCCGGCGGCACCATCACCCGCCAGATCCGCCGCCTCGGCTCCTCCGTGGACTGGACGCGCGAGCGTTTCACCATGGACGACGGCCTTTCCGAAGCGGTCAAGGAAGCCTTCGTGCGCCTGCATGAAGACGGCCTGATCTACCGCGGCAAGCGCCTGGTCAACTGGGATACCAAGTTCCACACCGCCATCTCCGACCTCGAAGTGGAAAACCACGACGAGAAAGGCAGCCTGTGGAACCTGCGTTATCCGCTGGCCGACGGTCACAAGACCGCCGACGGCAAGGACTACCTGATAGTCGCCACCACCCGTCCGGAAACCATGCTCGGCGACGCCGCCGTGGCCGTGCACCCGGAAGACGAGCGCTACAAGGCCCTGATCGGCACCTTCGTCGAGCTGCCCCTGGTGGGCCGCCGCATCCCGATCATCGCCGACGACTACTGCGACCCCGAGTTCGGCACCGGCTGCGTGAAGATCACCCCGGCCCACGACTTCAACGACTATGAAGTCGGCAAGCGCCACAACCTGCCGCTGCTCAACATCTTCGACAAGAACGCCGCCGTGCTCGCCAGCGCCCAGGTGTTCAACCTCGACGGCAGCGTCAACGACCAGCTGGACGCCAGCCTGCCCGCGCAGTTCGCCGGCCTGGACCGCTTCGAGGCGCGCAAGCAGATCGTCGCCGCCTTCGAACAGCTCGGCCTGCTGGAGAAGATCGAAGACCACGCACTGAAAGTGCCCAAGGGCGACCGCTCCGGAACCGTCATCGAGCCCTGGCTGACCGACCAGTGGTACGTCTCCACCAAGCCCCTGGCCGAGCCGGCCATCGCCGCAGTGGAAGACGGCCGCATCCAGTTCGTGCCCAAGCAGTACGAGAACATGTACTTCTCCTGGATGCGCGACATCCAGGACTGGTGCATCAGCCGCCAGCTCTGGTGGGGCCACCGCATCCCGGCCTGGTACGACGACGCCGGCAACGTCTATGTCGGCCGCGACGAAGCCGAAGTGCGCGCCAAGCACAACCTGGGTGACCAGCCGCTGCGCCAGGACGAAGACGTGCTGGACACCTGGTTCAGCTCCGGCCTGTGGACCTTCTCCACCCTCGGCTGGCCCGAGCAGACGGACTTCCTCAAGACCTTCCACCCCACCGATGTGCTGGTTACCGGCTTCGACATCATCTTCTTCTGGGTGGCCCGCATGATCATGCTGACCATGCACCTGGTGAAGAACGAAGACGGCAGCGCCCAGGTTCCGTTCAAGACCGTCTACGTCCACGGCCTGGTGCGCGACTCCCAGGGCCACAAGATGTCCAAGTCCAAGGGCAACGTCCTGGACCCGCTGGACATCGTCGACGGCATCGACCTCGACACCCTGCTGGAAAAACGCACCAGCGGCATGATGCAACCCAAGCTCGCCGAGAAGATCGCCAAGCAGACCAAGGCTGAATTCCCCGAGGGCATCAACAGCTACGGCACCGACGCCCTGCGCTTCACCTTCCTCTCGCTGGCCTCCACCGGCCGCGACGTGAAGTTCGACATGGGCCGCGTCGAGGGTTACCGCAACTTCTGCAACAAGCTGTGGAACGCCGCCAACTTCGTCATCGAGAACACCGATGGCCAGGACACCGGCATCAACGACGAGCCTGTCGAACTGTCCTCCGTGGACCGCTGGATCATCTCCGCCCTGCAGCGCACCGAAGGCGAAGTCGCCCGCCACCTCGATGGCTTCCGCTTCGACCTGGCCGCCCAGACCCTCTACGAGTTCATCTGGGACCAGTACTGCGCCTGGTACCTGGAGCTGGTCAAGCCGGTACTCTGGGACGAGAACGCTCCCATCGAGCGCCAGCGCGGCACCCGCCGTACCCTGATCCGCGTGCTGGAAGTGGCCCTGCGCCTGGCGCACCCCTTCATGCCCTTCATCACCGAAGAGATCTGGCAGCGCATCAAGGGCCAGGCCGGCAAGAGCGGCGACACCCTGATGCTGCAACCCTGGCCGATGCCGGTCGCGGAGCGCATTGACGCCGCCGCCGAAGGCGACATCGAGTGGGTCAAGGCGCTGATGCTCGGCGTGCGGCAGATCCGTGGCGAGATGAACATCTCCATGGCCAAGCGCATCGACATCATCCTCGCCAACGCCAACGACGAAGACCGTCGTCGCCTGGCCGACAACGAACCGCTGCTGAAGAAGCTGGCCAAGCTGGAAACCATCCGCGTCCTGGCCGCTGGCGAAGAAGCACCGATGTCCGCCACCGCCCTGGTCGGCGACATGCAGGTGCTGGTGCCCATGGCCGGCCTGATCGACAAGGACGCCGAACTGGCCCGCCTGGACAAGGAAATCCAGCGTCTGGACGGCGAAGTGAAGCGCGTCGGCGGCAAGCTCGGCAACGAAGGCTTCGTCGCCAAGGCCCCGGCCGATGTGATCGAGAAAGAACGGGCCAAGCTGGCCGAGGCCGAACAGGCCCTGGCCAACCTGACCGAACAGCGCGGGCGCATCGCCAGCCTGTAATGCCCACAAGGCCCGCCACTCGGCGGGCCTTGTTCGTTATGCGCCAAGCACAGCAAGGACCTCCCATGGAAACCAGCAAGACCAAGACCAGCTTCTACCGCCGCCTCTACGTCGCCTGGCTGATCGATAGCGGCACCGCCGCCAGCGTCCCGGCGCTGATGGAGGCCACCGGCATGCCGCGGCGCACCGCCCAGGACACCCTCCTGGCCCTGGCCGACCTGGATATCGACTGCCACTTCGAGCAGACCGAGGGGGAGCGCAACAACGCCGGCCACTATGTCATCCGCGACTGGGGCGCCATCGACAAACGCTGGATCGCCGCTAACCTGCATCAGATCAAGGCTGTCTTGGGTTACCCCTGAAAGACTGCTGCTCCCCATAGAGGAACCTTCGGGAGTAACGCTTGAATCACGAATTGCTCTGGGTGTTGGCCCTGCTTCTGGCCGCGGTCACCCTGTTCATCCTCAACAAGCCGCGCATGGATGTGGTCGCGCTGCTGGTGATAGTCGCCCTGCCGCTGACCGGCGTGCTCGAGATCCGCGACACCCTGGCCGGGTTCAGCGACCCCAGCGTGGTGCTGATCGCCGCCCTCTTCGTCATCGGCGACGGCCTGGTGCGCACCGGCATCGCCTATCGCCTGGGGGACTGGCTGGTGGCCACGGCCGGCAGCAGCGAGACCCGCCTGCTGGTACTGCTGATGGTGTCCGCCGCCGGCCTCGGCTCGGTGATGAGTTCCACCGGCGTGGTGGCGATCTTCATCCCCGTTGCCCTGGGGGTCGCGGCAAAACTGAAGATCTCCCCCGCGCGCCTGATGATGCCCCTGGCCTTCGCCGGGCTGATCAGCGGCATGCTGACCCTGGTGGCCACCGCGCCCAACCTGGTGGTGCACAGCGAACTGCGCCGCGCCGGCCTGGAGGGCTTCGGCTTCTTCAGCCTGACCCCCGTGGGCCTGGTGGTGCTGGCCCTGGGCGTGGTCTACATGCTGCTGACCCGGCACTGGCTGGCCCGCCCCAAGAAGGACGCCGAGGGCAGCGCGCCACGCCTGACCCTGTCCGACCTGGCCACCGCCTACCGCCTTCACGAGCGGGAACGACGCCTGAAGGTGCGCGCCGACTCGCCCCTGGCGCGCCAGGCGCTCAACGAACTGGAGCTGCGCAGCCAGTACGGCATCAACGTGATCGCCGTGGAGCGCCACCAGCGTTTTCGCAACCTGCTGCTAATGGCCACCGGCCACACAATGCTGGAACCCGGCGACGTGTTGCTGGTGGACCTCGCCAGCCCGGCCATCGCCCTGCTCGGCGCCTACCAGGAACTGGGCCTGGAACCCCTGCCCCTGGCCTCCTCCTACTACAGCCTGCACGCCCGCCAACTGGGACTGGCCGAAGTGGCCCTGCCACCGGAGTCGAAACTCCCGGGTAAGACTATCCAGGAACTGGGTTTCCGCAGCCGGTACAACCTCAACGTGGTCGGTGTGCGCCGTCATGGCAAGGCATTGGAAGGGGTGCTGGTGGACGAGAAGCTCAAGGCGTCCGACACCCTGCTGGTGGCCGGCGAATGGAAATGCATCCACCAGCTACAAGGCCAGAGCCGCGACTTCCTCGTGCTCAGCCTGCCCGCCGAGGTGGACGAAGTAGCCCCCACCGCACGCAAGGCCCCCTACGCCCTGCTCAGCCTGGCGGTGATGATCCTGCTGATGGTCACGGGCTGGGTACCCAACGTGATGGCCGCGTTGATCGGCTGCCTGCTGATGGGCGCCTTCCGTTGCATCGACCTGGACAGCGCCTACCGCGCCATCCACTGGCCGACGCTGATCCTCATCGTCGGCATGCTGCCCTTCGCCCAGGCGCTGCAGCAGACCGGCGGCATCGACATCGCGGTGAAGGGGCTGGTGGCGGTGCTGGGCGAGGCTGGGCCCTACGCCATCCTCGCCACCCTGTTCATCGTCACCGCGCTGATCGGCCTGTTCATCTCCAACACCGCCACCGCCGTGCTCATGGCCCCGGTGGCCATCGCCACGGCCCAGGAACTGGGCGCCTCGCCCTACCCCTTCGCGATGATCGTCGCGCTGGCGGCCTCGGCTGCCTTCATGACACCGATTTCCTCGCCGGTGAACACCCTGGTGGTAGGTCCCGGCCAGTACAGCTTCTTCGACTTCGTCAAGGTGGGCGTGCCCCTCACCCTGTTGGTGATGGTGGTCAGCGTGCTGATAGTGCCGCTGGTTTTCCCGCTTTGAATTCCACAGTAGACACCGACACCCGAGTCCCTACATGTACAAATACCGTCGCCTGCTGCTCGCAGCCCTGTTCCTCGTCATATTGCTGCTGGCCGTGGAACTCAGCGGCCTGCGGGAAAACCTGAACCTGCGCTACCTCACCGACATCCTGATGGAGAACAAGGTCAAGGGCCTGATCGTCTTCGCCCTGCTGTTCGCCCTGGGCAACCTTATCCACATCCCCGGCTGGATCTTCCTCGCCGCCGCCGTGATCGCCCTCGGTCGCGGCTGGGGCGGCCTGGCCACCTACCTCGCGGGGACGTTCTCCTGCTGCACCACCTTCGCCCTGGTCCGCATGATCGGCGGCGACGCCCTGCGCGAACCGGACTTCAAGATCGCGCAACGCATCCTGGCCCACCTCGACCGCCGCCCGGTGGCCGTCATCACCCTGCTGCGGGTGCTGTTCCAGACGGTGCCGCCGCTCAACTACGCCCTCAGCCTCAGCGGCGTGCGCTTTCGCCACTACCTCCTCGGCACCCTGCTCGGCCTGCCGCTGCCGATCGCGGTCTACTGCCTGCTGTTCGACTACCTCATCACGGTAACGAACCTGACCGGGGCGGCGTGAGCCCAGCCCGAGGCTAAAGCCCTGTCCGGGCCAGGGACTTGATGCGCTCCTTCTCATTGGGCAGGAAGCCAGCATCGAAGACCTCCTCCACCGTGGGAGTACGGGGTAACCCCTTGACCTCGACCAGGAGGGCGATCAGCCGCCGCAGCCGTGCTTCGTCCACCGCGCCGATGCCCAGGCGGGCGCCTTCGGGGTGCGCCATCTCAGTGGCCAGAGTGCCCATCAGGCGTTGCCTGTCGATTTCCCGCGAGGCGTCTGGCGCGCGCTTGAGCAGCGCATCCATGGCCACTTCCGGGTCGGCCAGGGTAGCGGCCAGGCCACGGTTCGCGCCCAGCACCAGGGCACGCACGGCAGCCTTGTCGCCGTCGTACAGCTCACGGGTGACGAACAGCGTATTGCCGTACATGTCCGGCAGGTGCTCGGCGTAGGTGAGGAAGCGCAGTTGCTCGGGCCGCACGCCATGGTGGGCCGAGGTGGCGATGAGGGTGTTGACGAAACCGAACATGGCTTGCGGGCCCCGCCCCTCGACCATGGCCTTCACCTGGGCCCCCATCTCGGTGGAGTCCTCGAGCAGGGTGACGCTGCCGGCATCCAGCCCCGTGGCCCGGGCGAACAGGTCGAAGGTGAGCATGGCGGAATCGCCAGGGTGTCCCCAGATGCGCAGGCCGGCCAGGTCTCGTGGCCGCAGGATCGGCCCGGCAGACGGCACCACGATGGTGAACGGCACGCTGTTGAAGGTCGTGTACACGGCAACGGGCCCCTGGCCCGGCGCCGAGCGGGCGATGCGCTCGATCAGGCTGCTCATGTCGCCATAACCGGCGTCGTACTCGCCATCGCGCACCAGCGGCACCACCCTTGAGGCCCCCTCGCCCGGGCTGAACCGCGGATTCACGCCCGCGTCCCGGAAGTAACCGCGCTCCTCGGCCAACAGGAAGAAGGCCACCGGTCCGGAAAAACTGGTGTTCAGCAGTACGTTCAAAGACCTTGCCGGCGGGTCGGCGGCCTGCGCCTGCAAGGCGCAGGCGAACAGCAGGGCGGATAGGGCGATGCCCTTGGCAATGGCGATCATGGCGTGTGTCCTTGGCTGATTCGTGGACCGACGCAGTCTTAGCACCCTGCCCGCCCATGGGCAGGCGCCTGCGCTGATACGCCCTATCAGCGAACGCGCCATGCCACCCGAATCCCCACTCCCGGCCCGGCCTGTGGGAAAATGCCGCGCCTTCACCTGCCGATGCCCGCCACCATGCCGCAACCGCCCAAGCGCCCCCGCCCCGCCACCGCCAAGCCGCCCGCCGCCAAGGGGCAGTTGCACCCGCGCAACCGCCACCAGGGCCGCTACGACTTTCCCCAGCTGATCCAGGGCAGCCCGGAGCTGGCGCGCTTCGTCATCATCAATCCCTACGGCAAGGAGAGCATCGACTTCGCCGACCCGGAGGCGGTCAAGGTGTTCAACCGTGCCCTGCTGCGGCAGTTCTACGGCATCCGCCACTGGGATATCCCCGCCGGCTACCTGTGCCCGCCCATTCCCGGCCGCGCCGACTACCTGCACGGCCTGGCCGACCTGCTGGCCGTGGCGAACGACGGGCAGATCCCGCGCGGCAAGGGCATCCAGGCGCTGGACATAGGCGTGGGCGCCAACTGCATCTACCCGCTCATCGGCCATAGCGAGTACGGCTGGCACTTCACCGGCACCGACATCGACGGCACCGCCCTGGGTTCGGCACGCGCCATCGTCCAGTCCAACCAATTGGGCGAGGCCATCGAACTGCGCCAGCAAGCCGAGCCGCGCCATATCTTCAAGGGCCTGATCGCCCCGGGCGAACGCTTCGACCTGACCCTGTGCAACCCGCCCTTCCACGCCTCTCTGGAAGAAGCCACCCGTGGCAGCCAGCGCAAGTGGAAGAACCTCGGCAAGCTCGACCCCAAACGCAAGCTGCCGGTGCTGAACTTCGGCGGCCAGGGCGCGGAGCTCTGGTGCGTTGGCGGCGAAGCCGGGTTCCTGCAGCGGATGGTGGACGAGAGCCTGCAGTTCAAGGAGCAGGTGCTCTGGTTCAGCAGCCTGGTCTCCAAGGGCGCCAACCTGGCCGGCGTGGAAGCCCGCCTGCGCCGCAGCGATGCCGTGGAGGTACAGGTGGTGGACATGGCCCAGGGCCAGAAGCAGAGCCGCTTCGTGGCCTGGACCTTCCTCGACGCGGCCCAGCGCGAGGCCTGGCGCAGGGCGCGCTGGTAAACCGGGCCCGGGGACGACCGTAGGGGCGAATTCATTCGCCATGCAGGCCGCAGGCCTGCCCCACACGCATCGGAGAGGGGTGGCCATGCCACCCTTGGCGAATGAATTCGCCCCTACAAGGTGATGCTACCCACCGCGAAGCACCCATCCAGCCGGCTGTAGCCCATGCCCACGCCCTTGTGGACCTTGAGCTGCACCGGGATGCGCTCCTTCAGCGCTTCCACATGGCTGATCACGCCGATCATCTTGCCGCTGGCGTTCAGCGCATCCAGGGCGTCGAGGGCCACTTCCAGTGTCTCGCCATCCAGGGTGCCGAAACCTTCGTCGAGGAACAGCGAATCGATGCTGGTCTTGTGGCTGACCAGGTCGGACAGCGCCAATGCCAGTGCCAGGCTGACCAGGAAGCTCTCGCCGCCGGACAGTGTCTTGCAATCGCGGACCACATCGCCCTGCCAGGTATCCATCACTTCCAGCTCCAGTTCACCGCCCTGGCGCCGGGCCAGCTGGTAACGGCCATGCAGCCGTTGCAGCTGCAGGTTGGCCAGGTGCACCAGGTGATCCAGGGTCAGGCCCTGGGCGAACTTGCGGTACTTGGCGCCATCGGCCGAGCCCACCAGCCCGTTGAAGCGTTGCCAGAGGTCGTACTCGGCCTCCTGCCGAGCGATCTCGGCGAACAGCGCCTGCTGGCTCTGCCGGCGCTGTTCGTCGCCGCTGAGCTGGGCGCGGATTTCGCCCTGGCGCAGACTCAGCTCGCGCGTGCGCTCGCCCAGCGCCTGCCATTCGGCCTCCAACCGCTCGCGATCCAGTTCGCTCTGGGGCGCGGCCTGCAGGCGCTCGACCTGGCCCCTTGCATCCGCCAACAGGGCCCCGGCATCGCCCAGCTCGCGCTGCAGGCGCTGCTGCAACGCCTCCAGGGCGAGGCGCTCACCTTCCTCCAGCAGGGCCGCGCGGAAGGCGGCCTCATCCGCGAAGGGGCTTGAGGCCAGGCCCTGGCGCCAGGCGTCCAGGGCGAGCTGCAGCTGGAGGCGGGCCTCCTGGGCCCCTTGTTCCTGGCTGCGCTCGCCGCCCTTGAGCTGGTTGAGGCGCTGCTGCGCGGCATCCAGATCGATCTCCAGCGCCGCGAGCGCGACCTGGGGATCCTCCACCGGCGCCAGCGGCGCTTGGCCGGCCTGACCCGAGGCCTGCCAGCGGCCCTGCCACAGGCGGGCCTGGTCCTGGGCCGTGGCCAGCGCGTGCTGCTGGTCGCGCAACTGGCCTTCCAACTGCTGGCTGACCAGTTGGTCGTGCTGCCATTGCTGCCAGTCGGCTTCGCGCTCGGCGAGCCAGGCATCGCCCGCCACCGGCAGGCTGTAGCCCAGCGGCGCCAGGCTCGCGGCCAGGCCCTCGCGGGCTTCGTGCTGCTGGCCATCCAGCTGCTCCAGGCGCTGGCCGTTGCCCTGTTCCTGCTGGCGCAGGCCGGCGCTGTCCTTCTCCAGCAGGGCGAGCTGGCTGCTGCTGTCCTGCAGGGCCTTGTCCCGTTGCTGGCGCAGGTCGCGGGCCGTGGCCAGGGCGGACTTGAGCTGGTCCAGCCGGGCCAGGCGCTCCTGCAACGCCCGCAGGCGCTCGGCGTGGCCCTGCACTTCGTTCTGCAAGGCGGCGAGGTCCGGCAGTTGCAGCTCCAGCCCCTGGCACAGCTGGCGCCAGCGCTCCAGGTACTCGCTCTGTTCGGCTTCGCCACCGCGCAGGGTTTCATTGAGCTGGGCGACCTGCGCGTCGAGGGCGGCAAGGCGGTTGCTCAGGGTTTCGCCCTGTTGCCGCACCTGGTCCTGGGCGGCCTTGTGCTCGTTCAGCCCCTGCTGGGTCGCTGAGAGGTTGAGCGCCTGGTAGGCGGCGATGGCCGGGTGTTCATGGGAGCCGCACAAGGGGCAGGCTTCGCCCGGCTGCAAAGCGGCGCGATGGGCCTCCAGCTGCTGGATGCGCTGCTCCTGCTCGAGGAGTTTCTCCTTGTCGGCGATCTGTTGCTTGAGTTCGGCGAAGCGCCGGCGCAGGCCGTCGCGCTGCTCGCTGAGGGCTTGCTGCTCCTCCTGCAGCGGTTGCAATTGCTCACGGGCACGGGCCTGCCGCTCGGCCAGTTGCCGGCGTTGCTGGGAAAGCTGCTCCAGGCGTTCCAGCTGGCCGCCACGTTCCAGCAGCTGCTGCCATTGCGCGCGCAGCGCGGCATCGTCCTGGCCGCCGAGCAGCGTATCGAGCCGTGCCTGCGCCTCGGCCTCGGCCTGCCCGGCCTGTCCCTGCTCGACCCTGGCGCGCGCCTGGGCGCTGCGGGCCTGCTCCACGCGAGCTTCCAGCTCGGCACCCTGGCGCTGCAGTTCGGCCTGGGCGCGCCGCAACTCGGCCTGCTCGACCTCGCGCCGGGCCAGGGCGCCGAATTCGGCCCTCCAGGCCCCCAGGTGCTCGCCCAGGCGAGCCCGCTGGGGTTGTTCGGCCAGGCGTTTGTGCAGGGCTTGCCGCTCGTTCTGGAGGCCGTCCAGGGCACTCTGCCGCGCCTGCACCCATTGCTCGCCGAGCTGGGCACCCTGCCAGAGCTGGTCGAGGATGCGTTCGGCCAGGGCCTGCAATTGCTGGCGGGTCAGGCGCAGCTCGTCTTCGCCCTGGTCCAGCCGCTGCCGGGCGCGCTGCCAGTCGAGGTGCAACGGCAACAACTGGCTGGCCGGCGCACTGGCGGCCAGGCGGGCCAGTTGCGGCGCGGCGCCTTCCAGGGCGACGCGGGCCGCCTGCCCCTGGCCCTCGGCGGCTTGCTGGCGGGCCAGGGCCTTGTCCAGCTCGTCGCGCCACTGTCGCTGGCGTTGCAGGTCGGCTTCGCGGGCTTGCAACGCCAGCGCCTGGCCGGCGAGGTCCGTGGCTTCCGCCTGCAGCGCGGTGCGGGCTTCGTCGCTGAGCAGCTCGACGCCCTCGGCGCGAGCCCGCGACTGGTCCAGCGCGGCCTTCACCTCGCGGGTGCGCTCGAATACCCGCTGGGAGATGCGCCCGTAGATTTCCGTGCCGGTCAGCTCCTCCAGCAGCTCGGCGCGCTGGTTGGCGTTGGCCTCGAGGAAGGCGGCGAAACCACCCTGGGCCAGCAGCATGGATTTGGTGAAGCGCTCGAAATCGAGGCCGGTCAGGCTCTCGGTGAGCCGGAGCTTGTCGTTGATCTTGTCGGTGAGGATCTCGCCATCCCGTACCCGTGCCAGCTCCACCTTCGGCGGCTGCAGGCCACCATCGGCCTTGTCACGGGCACGGCGCTGGCTCCAGAACGCTCGATAGCCCTCGCCCTTCACCTCGAACTCGACTTCCGCCAGGCAGTCGGCGGTATGCCGGGTCATGAGTTCGTTGATGCTCGCCGACACCGTGCCCATGCGCGGCGTGCGGTGGTAGAGCGCCAGGCAGATGGCATCCAGCAGCGTGGTCTTGCCGGCGCCGGTGGGGCCGGTGATGGCGAACAGGCCGTTGCCGGCGAAGGGTTCGCCACGGAAATCGATCATCCACTCGCCCTTCAGCGAGTTGAGGTTCTTCAGGCGCAGGCTGAGGATCTTCATGCCTGGTCCTCCCGCAGGTCGGCCAGCACCTGGCGGTGCAGCCCCAGCAGCTCGCGGTGCAGGCCGTCCTCCAGCACCTCGCTTTCCAGGCGTTTGTCGAACACCTCTTCCGGGTTCAGCTCATCCAGGGTTTCCCGTGCCGCGCGCGCAAGGCCGGGCTGGGCGTTGCCGCGTTCGCGGCGAATGCGCAGCACTTCCACCGGCAGGCCCTCGCAGAGCGCGGCGAGGCGCGCCTGCAGGTCGCTGAGGTAGTCGTCGGTGCTCACCAGCACCTCCAGCCACACCGGACGTTCCGGCGTCCCCTCCCGCGTCACCTCGGCCAGCTGCGCCGGCAACTCGTCGAGGCTGCCGCGCACTGAATGCAGGGGCTGGAAACAGGGCACCGGCAGGGCTTCCACCTGGTGCAGGCCAATGCTGTCGAGCTCCACCAGCAGCACTTGTTTCTGCTGCTTCGCCTCATCGAAGGCCAGCGCGATGGGCGAGCCGCAATAGCGGATGTGCTCGAGGCCGCCCACTTTCTGCGGCCTGTGGATATGTCCCAGGGCGATGTAGTCCGCCGCCGGGAACGCGCTGGTTGGGAAGGCCTCGAGGGCGCCGACGTAGATTTCCCGCACCGACTCGCTGGCGCTGGCGCCCACCGTGGTCAGGTGGCCGCTGGCGATGATCGGCAGGCCGCCGCCCAGCTCGTTGCGGCGCTGCTCGGCCAGGGCGAAGAGCTGCTGGTAGTGATCCTGGATCGCCTGCTGCAACGAAAGCTGCTTGTCCGCCGCGCTCTGCCCGGCCTGGCTTTGCAGCACATCGCGCGGGCGGATGAACGGGATCGCGCAGAGGATGGCGCCGGGTTCGCCGTTGCGCCGCTTGAGCACCAGCAGTTGCTGGTCGAGGTCGGTGCCCACCGCCGGCACCACGCGGGTGCCCAATTGCGCCAGCAGGGCGCGGCTCTCGCCGAGCATGGCCACCGAATCATGGTTGCCGGCGAGCACCACCAGGCTGGCGCCGGTATCCAGCAGCTCGACGATGAACTGGTTGTACTGCTCACGGGCGTAACTGGGCGGTGCGCCGGTGTCGAACACATCCCCGGCGATCAGCACCGCATCCACCTGGCGCTCGCGTACCTGCTCGATCAGCCAGCGACAGAAGGCCTGATGTTCGGCCTGGCGGGTCTTGCCCATGAAATGCTGGCCCAGGTGCCAGTCGGAGGTGTGGAGGATGCGCATCGGGGATCACTGCTGCGGAACGGAAATGCCGGCAACCCTGTCATTTCCTTCGCGGCCTGGCAACAACAGAGCCGCTATCCTTGCCCCATACGCTGCACACAGGGAATGACATGCAACGCATCTTCCGCGACATCAAGATCATGCTCCTGGCCAACCTCTGGCTGGTTCCGGTGCTGGCCGCCCTGGTGGGCGCTCTCTTCTACTTCGTCGCGCCGCCGCCGCCCATGCACGCGCGGCTGGCCACGGGCAGCCCCACGGGCGGTTATCACGCGTTCGGCGTGAAGCTCAAGGACGTGCTCGCCAAACAGGGCTTCGCGCTGGAACTGGTGCCCAGTACCGGTTCCCTGGACAACCTGGCCAAACTGCAGAAGGACGAGGTGGAGATCGCCCTGGTGCAGAGCGGCCAGGAGCTCACCCTCAGTACCCATCAGCGCGAACGCCTGCATGGCCTGGGGGTGATGTACCAGGAGCCGCTCTGGCTGTTCAAACGCAAGGAGATGGACATCGACAGCATGGCCGACCTGCTGCAGTTGCGGGTGGCCATCGGCGCGCCGAACAGCGGCACCCGTTCGGTCAGCGAGGCGTTGCTGGCGGCCAACCAGATCAGCCCCGAGCGATTCCCGGTGCAGTGGCAGCCGATCAGCGGCAGCCGCGCGGCCAACGCCCTGCTCGCCGCCGAGCTGGACGCCGGCTTCTTCCTCGGGCCCGCCGAGAGCGCCGTGGTCCAGCGCCTGGCGGCCAGCCCCGAGCTGGACCTGGTGAGCCTGCGCCGCAGCGCCGCCTACCGCGCGCGGCTGCCGTTCCTGACCAAGCTGGAAGTAGGCGAGGGCCTGCTCAACCTATCCAGCAACAGCCCGTCGCGGGATATCCGCACCTTGGCGCCGGTGGCCACCCTGGTGGCCAACGACGAATTCCACCCCTCGCTGACCCCGCTGATCCTCGAAGCGGTCCGTGAGGTGATGCAGGACGGCACCCTACTCGACCCGCCCGGCACCTTCCCCAGCGCCAAGCCGCAGACGCTCAACACCCTCAGCGAAGCCAACTACTACTACGAAAAGGGCCTGCCGATCCTGCAGCGCTACCTGCCCTTCCGCATCGCCTCCCTGGCCGACCGCTACATCATCCTGCTGATCCCGCTGCTGGTGATCATGATCCCGCTGTCCAAGGCCATCGGCCCCATCTACCGCTGGCGCATCCGCGCGCGCATCTACCGCTGGTACAAGTACCTGCGCGAAGTCGACCGCAAGCTGGATGCCAGCACCCCAACGGCCCAGTTGGTCGCCCAGATCGAGGAGCTGGAGACGCTGGAACGACGCCTGGCCAAGGTGGAGGTGCCGCTGTCCTACTCCAACGAGCTGTACGACCTGCACGTGCACCTGCGCTATGTGATCGAACGGCTCCATGCACTGCAGAGACGGCAGGCAGGCCTCGATCAGGTCGGTTAGACTTGCGCTCTTTTCCCGCCGGCGCCCCTCGCGCCGGATGTGCCCCTGAGAGCGAAGATCCATGCCCATCCGCCACTGCATCGTTCACTTCATCGACAAGAAGCCCGACGGCAGCGCCGCCGTACTGCATGCCCGGGATAGCGAACTGGCCGAGTCCCACGCCATGGAGAACCTCCTGGCCGACCTCAACGAGAGCTACAACGCCAAGCAGGGCAAGGCCTGGGGCTTCTTCCACGACGAGTCCGGCGCCTACCCCTTCAGCGGCTGGCTGAAGGAGTACCAGGACGGCGTCCGCGACTTCACCGCCTTCAGCCGCCAGGCCGTCGAGCACCTGCAGAAGCTGATGGAGGAGTCCAACCTCTCCACCGGCGGCCACGTGCTCTTCGCCCATTACCAGCAGGGCATGACCGACTACCTGGCCATCGCCCTGCTGCACCACAGCGAAGGCGTCGCCGTGACCGACTCGCTGGACGTGGCGCCGGCCCGTCACCTGGACCTGGGCCAACTGCACCTGGCGGCGCGGATCAACCTGTCGGAGTGGAAGAACAACCAGCAGTCCAAGCAGTACATCTCCTTCATCAAGGGCAAGAACGGCAAGAAGGTCTCGGACTACTTCCGCGACTTCATCGGCTGCCAGGAAGGCGTCGACCCGCCGAGCGAGACCCGTACCCTGCTCAAGGCCTTCAGCGACTTCGTGGAAAGCGAGGACCTGGCCGAGGAGCAGGCGCGGGAGAAGACCAAGACCCTGGTGGACTACGCCAACACCCAGGCCAAGATGGGCGAGCCGATCACCCTCGACGAGCTCTCCGGCCTGATCGACGAAGACCGTCCGCGCGCCTTCTACGAGCACATCCGCAACAAGGACTACGGCCTGTCCCCGGAGATTCCGCCGGACAAGCGCACCCTCAGCCAGTTCCAGCGCTTCACCGGCCGCGCCGAAGGCCTGTCGATCAGCTTCGAGGCCCACCTGCTGGGCTCGAAGGTCGAATACGACGAAGGCCGCGACATGCTGATCATCCGCCAGCTGCCCACCCAGCTGAAGGATCAGCTGAAACGGCGCAAGGACTGATCCGATACCGAGCGATGCCCCCCAAGGGGGCACAGCCTGCTCCCTGTAGGAGCGAATTCATTCGCGAAGGGCCGCTAGCGGCCCGTGGGTCCAATTCGCGAATGAATCACAAGCCTCCGATCAACGCCCCTCGATACGGAACCCCAGGCGCGGGAAGTGCACGTGCACCAGGCCCGCGCGCTCGTCCTCGCGACGCAGGATGATCTCCTCACGGCCAGCGAACACCAGCCCGCCCTCCACCGGGTCGACGCCGTAGTCGGTGGCCGCCACCGCCACCGTCTGCCCCGGCTTGAAGCCATTGGGGTCGACGAAGTCTTCCACCGGCAGCGCAGCCGGCGTGGCGTTGCGGGCGATATCCACAGCCTCGGCGGCGGACAACGGGCTGCTGGCGCCCTCGCCGAAGCCCAGTACCCGACCGAACCAGGCCGCCACGTCCGGATAGTCGTCCACCAGCGGGGCGGTGACCGGGGTGCCCTTGAGGAACCACAGGCAGTGGGCCAGGGAGAAGTCGGCCACCGAGGGTTCGCCGAAGAGGAAGTCGCCTTCGCTGCGTTCCAGTTGCTGTTGCAGGCGCCCCATCAGCACCGGCCAGTTGCTGCGGGCGTGCTCCGCCGGCAAGCGGGTGGTGCTGCCGCCGGAGAACAGCTTGGCGCGGTCGGCGAGGAAGGCCTGCTGCACCGCGGGCGGCAGCTGGCCCATGCGCACGGCGATGGATTCGGGCTGGAACACCAGGGTCACCGCGTGCTGGAAGATCACCGAGTCCACCCACAGGGCGAAACTGGCGACATTGAACTCCTGGCCTTCCGGGAACAGCGCCGGGCCGGATTTTTCCGCTTCCAGGCGGCGGGCGATCAGCGCGGTATCGCAGTAGATGTCGGCGCCCACCTGCAGCACCGGGGTCTTGCGGTAGCCGCCGGTCAGCGCCATCAGGTCGGGCTTGGGCATAATCCGGGGGATGTCCACCGAGCGCCACGACAGCTGTTTGAAGCCGAGCATCAGCCGCGCCTTCTTGGCGAAGGGGGATTGCTCGTACTGGTGCAGGATGAGTTCGGACATGGCAGGTCTCCGCTGCGGTTGGAAGAGTGCCGCAGCTTAGCCCGGCACTTCGGTGAGGCCTATGGTTTCGGCGCGCTCCCAGCCCAGTATCAGCGCCTCTTTTGCCGCCTTCTTCATGCGCTTGATGGCGATCTCCCGACGCAGGGCCTCGCCCTTGTCGGCGCAGGCCTCGACGAACACCAGTGCCTGGGCCGGACTGGAATGGAAGAACCGCGCGCCCTTGCCACTCTGGTGCTGGGCGAAGCGACGCTGCGGGTCGTCGCTGATGCCGCAGTAGAGGGCGCCGTTCTCGGCGCGCACCAGGTAGACGAACCAGGGCTTGGCGACGGGGGCGGATTCGGCGAGTTCGGGCATTGCGGGGTCCTACTGGAGGGCCGCCGCATTAAGCATTGGGGAAGCGCTTCAAGACAAGTTCTTCAGCGACCCGCTGCGGTAGGCGGCCAGGCCCCGGGCGGCCTGCTTGCGAATGGCGCCCTGCACCGGCGGCAACCAGCCCAGCAGCAGCCCCTTGGCCCCCAGGGCCTGACGGGACCAGCGCCAGAGGTCGAAGCTGTCGTGGTGCTCGATGATCTTGCCGTCCGAGAAGAGGAAGCGCGCCTGGATGCGGTTCTCCACGCGGCGCCCGGTCTGGGTGAACAGGTAGGTGGCGACCCAGTTGGCGCGGCCGGTGAGGTCATCGGCCTCGACGCCGTCGAAGGTCAGGCTGAACTGCTGCGCACGATTGGCGAGCATGCGCCACATGTCCCCGGCCTCCCGCCCGTTGAGGTCGGTGAAGACCGGGTCGCTGAAGTGCACGTCGGGGCTGTAGCAGGCGGCCATGGCCTCGGCGTCCAGGCGCTGGAAGGCCTGGTAGAAGTGGGTGATGAGTTCGGCGTTGGGGTGTGCCATGGGACGGCTCCGGCAAGGTCGGTATGCCTGGAAGTATTGACCCGGAAGCGCAGGAAGGCGATTGGCGGTATCGCCAACTTTGTGGCAATAATCGCCAAACCTGCCCAGAGCCCCCGCCATGATCCGTGTAGCCCTGTTCGTCTGCCCCCAGACCGTTTGCTCCAGCCTGGCCATGGCCGACGACGCCTTCCGCCTGGCCAACCAGTTGGCCGGCGAGCCGCTGTTCCTGGTGCAGCGCTTCAGCCGGGATGGCCAGCCAGTGGATATCGGCATGGCCGAGGTCCGGGTGGACGGCGGCCTGGAACTGGCCGAAGCGGCCAACCTGATTGTGCTGAGCGCCACCGGTGCCGCGGTGGAGCGGACCCTGGCGGCCAACCGCGAGCTGCTGCCCTGGCTGGCGGCACGGCCGGACACCCAGCAGCTCGCCAGCCTCTGCAGCAGTGCGTTCCTGCTGGCCGCCTCGGGGCGCCTCGACGGTCGCCGGGCCACCACCCACTGGGCACTGGCGCCGGCGTTGCGCAAGGGTTATCCACAGGTGCGCCTGGACGCGGAGGCCCTGCTCACGGAGGACGGCAACCTGTTCTGCTCCGGCGGCGCCCAGGCCGGGCTCGACCTCTGCCTGCACCTGATCGCCTGGCACGGCGGCGACTGGTTGGCGCGGCGTGTGGCCGGCGCCCTGGTGTTCGACCTGGATCGCGGCCGCCAGTCACGTTTCGCGCCACTGCTGCCGGCGATCGGCAGTGAGGACCCGCAGATCGGGCCACTGCTGCTCTGGCTGGAACGGCACCTGGCCGAACCGCTGGACCTGGAGGCGCTGGCGGCCCGCGCCCACTGCTCCAGCCGCACCCTGCTGCGTCGCTTCAAGGCCGCCACCGGGCTGACGCCCAACGCCTACCTGCAACGCCTGCGCATCAGCGCCGCGCAGACCGCCCTGCGCCATCCGACGCGCTCACTGGAGCAGGTCGCCGCCCAGGTGGGCTACGCCGACCGCGCCACCTTCGCCAAGTTGTTCAAGCAATTGTGCGGGGAAACGCCAGGGGCCTTCCGGCGCAAGCTACGCGCCACCCCGTAGGATCTGACCGAGCGCCACGCTCCTACCTGGCACGGCCGGCTCGACGTAGGAGCGATTTCAATCGCGAAGGACCGCGCAGCGGGCCGTGGGTCCGTTTCGCGAATGAATTCGCTCCTACACGGTGCTCAGACCGACTCTTCCTTCAATTCCTTGAGGTGCTTGTAGACCGTGGCACGCCCCATATTGAGCACGTTGGCCACGTAGTTGGCCGCGCTCTTGCCCTTGAAGGCGCCTTCGGCGTGCAGGGCGAGCACCAGCTCGCGCTTGTGCTCGCGGGTGAGCAGGTTCAGGCCCAACTGGCGCTGGCGCAGCCAGTTGTGCAGGAAGCTGTTGATGCGCTCCTGCCAGTCGTCGCGGAACAGAGCGTCGGGCTGGGGGATGAGTTTGCTGGAGGAGAGGAACAGGTCGAGCGCCGCCTTGGCCGTCTCGAACATGGAGATGTTCAGATTGATGCAGAGCACGGCGGCCGGCGCGCCCTGGGCGTCGCGCAGCACGGTGCTCATGGAACGGATCTTCTGGCCGTCCCAGTTGAGCTTCTCGTAGGGGCCGATGTTCCGCTCGTCCACGTCTTCACCGAGCATGTCTTCCAGGGCCGCGTCGTCGCCGACGCTGCGCTTGGAGATGTTGTTGGCGATGTAGTCGATCTTCTGCGTGCGCAGGTCGTGCAGCACCACCTCGGCATGGGGGAAGAACAGCGTGGCGATGGCGTCGGCGATGGCCCGGTAGTTGTCCAGGGCGGGGTCTGGGCGCGGGGTCATGGAGCGGCTCCTGGAGCGGGAAGATCGGCGCCGGGCGCGGGGCCCGGCGCAGCGAGTGTGGCGCAAAGCGCCCGCGCCGTCATCCCAGCCGCGCGGGGGACAACATGGCCTCGGTCAGGCCGAAGCTCGCCAGGTGCTCGGCCAGCGGCTGGCGCAGGATCAGGCAGGCGCTGGCCTCACCCATCGCGGCGGAGGTCTGGATGCCGTAGCCGCCCTGCCCCGCCACCCAGAAGAAGCCCGGTGTGCGGGGGTCGTAGCCGGACACCAGGTCGCCATCCGGGAAGAACGAGCGCAGCCCCGCCCAGACCCGCGTGGGACGGCGAATGCTCATGCTGGTGTGTTCTTCGATCTGGTAGATGCCCATCGCGATGTCCAGCTCTTCCGGCTGCACGTCGTGGGCGTCCACCGGGTCGGCGTTGGCCGGGGAGCCCAGCAACACGCCGGCGTCCGGTTTGAAGTAGAAGGACTCATCCAGGCTCACCAGGGCTGGCCAGCCATGGGCGTCCACGCCCTCCGGCGGACTGAAGATGAAGGCGGCGCGGCGCTTGGGCTGCAGGCCCAGGGGCTGGACGCCGGCCAGTTGCGCGAGCTGGTCGCACCAGGCGCCGGCGGCGTTGACCAGCACGGGGGCCTGGAAGCTGCCCTGGGTGGTTTCCAGCAGCCATTGCTCGCCTTCGCGGCGAACACCGGTGACTTCGCAGCTGTGCCGTACTTCGCCGCCGTTGCGGCGGATGCCGCGCAGGTAGCCCTGGTGCAGGGCGTCGGTGTCGATGTCGGCGGCGCTGGGGTCGAGCATGGCGCCCTGCACTTTGTCGCGACGCAGCACCGGCACCAGGGCGCAGGCCTGGTCCGGGGTCAGCATGCGCATGTCGGGGACATTTTCCAGGGCGCTGTCGAACTGGCGTTGCAGCTCTTCGGCGTCGCCGGTGAAGTCCACCACCATCTCACCGCGCGGGGTGAGCAGCGGGTGCTCGCTGAAGCCTTCCGGCGGTGCATCGAAGAAGGCGCGGCTGGCGGCGGTCAGCGCCCGCACCTGGGGCGTGCCGTAGGCGACGGTATAGAGGGCGGCGGAACGGCCGGTGGAGTGGTAGCCGGCGTGCTCCTCGCGTTCCAGCACCAGCACGCGGCCATGGCGGGACAGCCAGAAACCGGTGGAAGCGCCGGCGATACCGGCACCGATGATGATGAAGTCAGCCTGGTTCATGGAGTCCACCTCACTGGCCTTGGCGCTGCAGATGATAGAGGGCATTGGCCAGCGCCATGTCTTCCAGGCCGAGGCCGATGGAGCGGAAGAACACCGTGCGTTGGTAGTCCGGGCGCGGCGCCTGGCCGCTCAGCAGTTCCGGCAGGTCGCCACGGATGCTGTCGCGGCTCCAGCCGTGCTGTTCGGCGGCCAGCAGCATCTCGCCGGCGGAACCCGGGGTCGTGGCGCGGTAGTCGCAATACACATCCATTTCGCCCAGGGCCTGTGGCGGTACTTCGTGGGCGCGCGGGGCGTTGGTGCTGATGGAGGTGACCAAAGCCGGCCGGGTGAGGCTGCGCGGGTCGAGCACGGGACCTGCGGACGAGGTGCAGAGCATCACCACGTCGGCCTCGGCCACCGCCTCTTCCAGGCTGCCGGCGATGCTCACGCGGGGGTCCTGGGTGCGCAATTGCGCCTGCAGGTCGGCGTCTGCGGCCAGGGCCGGCGAGAACACCGCGATGCGCTGCCAGTCACGCAGGCCCTTCACATAATGCAGGTGGGCGCGGGCCACCGGGCCGCTGCCGATCACCGCGAGGCGGCTGGCGCGCTCCGCTGCCAGGGCCTCCACCGCCACCGCCGTGGTGGCGGCGGTGCGTGCGGTGGTCAGCTCGCCGGCATCGCAGAGCAGCAGCGGCTGGCCACTGTCCATGGACATCAGCAGGGTCCAGGCGGTCACCAGGGCGCCATCGGGCTTCTTGATGTAGGGCGAGGTCTTGACCCCGTAGACCCCATCCTTGGCCAGCACGCCCAGGTAGTTGATGAAATCGCCGGCGGCGTTGGGGAACTCCACCAGTTGCTGGGCCGGCTGCACGGCTTCGCCAGCAGCGAGGTCCTGGAACATGCGGCGCATGGCCTGGTGCACGTCCACCTGCTGGAGCAGGCGGCGGGCGTCGGATTGGCCAAGGACGAGGGGCGAGGTGCTGGTCATCGGGGCGCTCCCAGAGGCTGGATGTAAACTATTTTTCCATATTGGACTTTTAAGTTTACACCAGCAAGGGAAAGCGGACCGGATGTACGGGAATGGCGCCTGGGTGTAAGGCCGCCACCCTGAGGCGGCGGCTAGACAGGCCGTTACCAGCCTACGCCGAAGCCGACGGTGTAGCGGGTTTCGTCGATCTCGCCCTCGGCGCCGCTGACCAGGTCTTTTTCCGCCTTCATGTTGAGCGAGGCCCAGTCGGTGAGCTTGTAGCGCAGGCCCAGTTCGGCATCCAGCGAGTAGTCGGCGGTGTTGTCCAGCGGGCGGCCAACTTCGCCATTGGTGAACAGCTCCACGGTCTTGCCCACCAGGTAGCGGTTGTAGTCCCACTTGGTGCTGAGGGAGTAGAAGCCTTCCTTGTTGCCCGTGGCGAAGCGGTAGTCGGTGCGGTTGACCAGCCCCGCCAGGGAGAAGGCGCCCAGCTCGTCGTCCCAGAACTGGTAACCGGGACCGGTACCCAGGGTGCGCTGGCGCTCGATGTCGCCGAGCTTGTCGCGCTTGTACTCGCCGCGGCCCTGCCAGAAGAACTTGTCGGTGATGAAGCGATCGAGGGCGTACTCGGTTTCCCAGTTCTCCGAGGTCTTCACATCGTCGGTGAATTCGCGGTTGTACTCGCCCGAGGCGTTGTGCCGCCAGCGGCCATGGCGGGCCCGGGTCCGGAAGTCGACGTCGTAGTCGTCGGTGTCCTTTTCGGCGCGCTTGTAGTCCAGGGAGACGTCGATGTTGCCCGTCCAGGTCAGGTCTTCCACCAGCGGCTTGGGCTTCATGATCTGCTCGATGCTGGCGAGTTCGACCTCCTTGGGTGCCTCGCCGTTGGCCAGGATCACCTTGCCGTCTTCGGCGCGATGCAGGGACTTGGCGCGCTCGCCGTGGAGGTCGTCCTGCTTGATCAGCAGTTCGCGATCGCTTTCCAGGGTGGCGACCTTCTTCCAGTCCAGGGGGATGGTGCCGCCGTAGTCGGTCTCCAGGACCAGCTTGCCGCCATCGAAGACGCGGATGGTACCGGTGAGACGGTCGCCGTTCTTCAGCCAGACGGTGTCGGCGAAAGCGGCGGAGGATGCGGCGACAAGCGCCGCGCAGAGCAGGGATCGGGACAACATAAAGCGACTTCTTTGCTCGGATTTTCGAAAAAGCCGGGCATTATCCTCATGACCGACAGCAGAGCAAGGACTGACCGGCCCTTCCCCTGCGAGTTCCGAAAAAGCGATGGGCGTGCCCCGCCCGAATGCCCTACCAGCCGATACCCACACCCAACAGATAGTGCCGGTCGGAAGAGGTCTGGCCGAGCCCGCGCAACTGGTCCAGCTCATAGAGCAGCGATAGCCTGGCCCAGCCGTTGATGCGGTAGCGCAGGCCGAATTCGCTGTCGAGCACGTAGTCGATCTCGCTGATCTGCGGGACCTGCACCTGCGCCTTGGAATAGATTTCGAAGCGGGTGCCGGAGAGCAATCGCTTGAAGTCCCATTCGAAGGAATAGGCATTGAAGTCCAGGTCGCCGTCGTCGCTTTCCAGCTGGAAGCGACTGAACTGGGTGATCAGGTCGAAGCGCCCCAGCTCGCTGTCCCAGAAGCGATAGCCCGGGCCCAGGCCATAGGAGCGCTGGCGCTCGACGAACTGGAAGTCGTCGACTTGCCGCTCATGGCTGCCGCGAACGAACCAGTGCTCGGTGAAGAAGCGGTCGAGGTCGTACTCCATCTCCCAGTTGTCCTCGGTCCGCGCGCCGTTCTTGCTCTCCTTCTCCAGCTCGCCGCTCAGTACGTGGCGCCAGCGCCCGTGTTCGACGCGGGTGTCGCCCTTGAGCTTCCACTCGTCCGTCTTGTTCTCGTTGCGCTCCAGGTCCAGCTTGGCGTCGAGGTTGCCCTCCCAGATGCGGTCCCTGAGCATCGGCCGCGGCGGCACCATCTGCCGGATGCTGGCCAGCGGCACGATTTCGCTCGTACCGTTGTGCAAGCGCACCATGCCCTTGCCCGCCGCCTCCAGGCTCTGGCTATGCTGGCTGTCCAGGCCCTCGCGCTTGATCAGCAGCGGTTTATCCGTGCGCAGGGTGTCGATATCCTTCCAGTTGATCAGCACCTGGCCGGCATACTTGGTCTTCAGCGCCAGCTTGCCGCCGTCGAGCAGAATGATCTCGCCCGTCAGGCGATCGCCGTTGTTCAACCAGAGGGTATCGGCCAGCAGCGGCGCACAGGCCAGATACGCGAGCAGGGTAAATAGGCTACGGAGCAGCATGGTCGGCAAGCAAAAGAAAGAAGAAGCGCGAGAGCATGCATGGGCGGACTTGCCGACAGCAAGCCCGGACATCCGTCGCGAGGCGCTCTACCTGACCCTCGGCCAGGTACCGGAGGGCAAGGTGGTGACCTATGGCCAGCTCGCCGAGTTGGCGGGCCTGGGCCGCGCCGCCCGCTGGGTCGGGCGGACCCTGAGCCAGCTGCCGAGCGGCACCCTGCTGCCCTGGCATCGGGTACTGGGCTCCGGCGGGCGTTTCAGCCTGGCCGTGGGCACGCCATCGGGCAACGAGCAGCGGGCACGTTTGCGCGCGGAAGGTGTCAGTATCCTGAACGACAAGGTGGACATGCGTCGGCACGGCTGGCTTCCCATGCCGCCCAAGGGTTAGAGTGCGCCCTGCCCTGTTTCCTGCCCCTTTCCCGGACGCCGCGAGCAGCCCCATGTCCAGCACCACGCCTTTCGGACCGCACCGCTAATGCCCCATAGTTCCTGGCGCGCCGCTATTGCCGCCTATGCCTCGCCGGCTACTCTCTCGCTGCTCCTGCTGGGTTTCGCCGCCGGCCTGCCCTACATGCTGGTGTTCTCCACCCTTTCAGTCTGGCTCCGCGAAGCCGGGGTTTCCCGCGAGACCATCGGCTTCGCCAGCCTGATCGGCCTGGCCTATGCCTTCAAATGGATCTGGTCGCCGCTGCTCGACCAGTGGCGCCTGCCCTTCCTGGGCCGCCTCGGCCGCCGCCGCTCCTGGCTGGTGCTGTCCCAGGCCGCGGTCGGCATTGGCCTGGTGGGCATGGCGCTGTGCGACCCGCAGACCAACCTCACCTGGCTGATCGCCCTGGCGGTACTGGTTGCCTTCGCCTCGGCCACCCAGGACATCGCCATCGACGCCTACCGCCTGGAAATCGCCGAAGACAGCCGCCAGGCCGCGCTGGCCGCGAGCTACATGACCGGCTACCGGGTCTCGGCGCTGCTGGCCACCGCCGGCGCGCTGTATTTCGCCGAGTGGTTCGGTTCCACCACCCAAGTCTACGAGTACGGCGCCTGGGCCAGCACCTACCTGTTGTTCGCCCTGCTCATGCTGCCGGGGCTGATCACCAGCCTGTGGATGCGCGAACCCAAGGTGGACCTGCCGATCCAGAGCAACAGCTCACGCTTCAAGCTCAAGCACCAGCTGTCGTCGGTGCTTATCCTGCTGGTGATGCTGATCTCCCTGCCGGCGATGATCACCGGCCTGCTCGATCGCGCCTGGCCGCGCGCCGCGCTCTACGCCCTGTTCCTGATCACCTGCCTGTCGCCCTGGGGCATGCGCCAGATCCTGCCGGTGCGCGAGCTGCTCAGCCAGCAGCGTCGTCAGCTACTGGTGGCCGCGCGGGGCAAGGTGATGCCGAACTTCGACTTCGTCCACCAGACGGTGTCGATCATCGTGCTGATCGTGATCCTGGTGACCATCGCCGCCGCCGTGAAGGCCTTCTCCTCCGGCGCCTGGCCACGCGGCACCCTGTTCCTGCTGATCACCCTGGCCTGCTTCTCCGCCGCCGGCCGCCTGCTGATGGCGCCGGTGCTGACCCCCATCAACGAGTTCGTCCAGCGCTACCGCTGGCAAGCGCTGCTGCTGCTGGGCCTGATCGCCACCTACCGGATGTCGGACACGGTGATGGGCGTGATGGCCAACGTCTTCTACATCGACCAGGGTTTTTCCAAGGAACAGATCGCCAGCGTCAGCAAGCTGTTCGGTCTGGTGATGACCCTGCTCGGCGCCGGCGCCGGCGGCCTGCTCATCGTGCGCTTCGGCATCCTGCCGATCCTCTTCATCGGCGGCGTCAGCTCGGCGGCCACCAACCTGATGTTCGTGGCCCTGAGCGACATGGGCGCGCACCTGAACATGCTGATCCTGACCATCTCCTGCGACAACTTCAGCGCAGGGTTGGCCACCTCGGCCTTCGTCGCCTACCTCTCGAGCCTGACCAACCTCAAGTTCTCGGCCACCCAGTACGCCCTGCTCAGCTCCATCATGCTGTTGCTGCCACGGCTGATCGGCGGTTACTCGGGGGTGATGGTAGAGAGCCTGGGCTACCACAACTTCTTCCTGCTCACCGCCCTGCTGGGCATCCCGACCCTGCTGCTGATCGCCATCCAGTGGGGACGCGACCGCCAGCAACCCAAGGAGAACGGCTCGCCCAGCGCGCCGACCGCGCCCAACGGTTCCACCGAGCAGCCCTGATTTCCCACGGACATGAAAAAGGCCGGCATATGCCGGCCTTTTTCATGGCGCAGTCGGGACTCAGGCCGGTACCACCTGGACCATTCGCGGCGGCTGCGCCAGCTCGACGCCGGCCGCGCTCAAACTGTCGCGCAGCTGCTCGTTGAGCTTGAAGATCACGCCCCAGTAGTCGGCGTTGGACGTCCACAGCCGCAGGGACAGATTGATCGAGGTGTCCCCCAGGGCGGACACCACCACCACCGGTTCCGGGTTCTGGTGCACGCGGGGGTCGCGGGCGAGCTTGAGCAGCACGTCGCGCGCCTTGGACAGGTCGGCGGAGTAGTCCACCTTCACGTCGTAGAGCACCTGGCGGTTTTCCTGCTTGGAGTAGTTGGTGATGATCCCGTTGGACAGGCTGCCGTTGGGCACGATCACCGTCTTGTTGTCGCCGGTGCGCAGCACGGTGTGGAAGATCTGGATGTGGTCCACGGTGCCGGAAACGCCCTGGGCCTCGATGAAATCGCCGACCTTGAAGGGCCGGAACAGCAGGATCAGCACACCACCGGCGAAGTTCGCCAGGCTGCCCTGCAGGGCCAGGCCGATGGCCAGGCCGGCGGCACCTATGACGGCGACGAAGGAGGTAGTCTCGACACCGATCATCGAGGCCACGCTGACCATCAGCAGTACCTTGAGGATGATGTTGATCAGGCTGCCGATGAACCCCTGCAGGGTGCGATCGACGCGGCGGTGCGTCATGAGGGCGCTGACCCGGCCGGTCAGCAGGTTGATCAGCCACCAACCCAGCAACAGGGTGACCAGGGCCAGGGACAGCTTGCCGCTGTATTCCAGGGCGATGGGCCCCCAGGTTTCGGATGCCGTCACCAGTTGATCGACGTTCAGCTCCATGGATGCTCTCCTGCACTTCGTGGGCAATACAAAACCAGGTCGCCATGGACAAGCCATGGCGAACAAGGTTCAGGACACTCTAGGGTTGCGACGCGAATCGGTCGCGAAGGTTCCGCTCAGTCGCGGAAGTTGTTGAACTGCAGGGGCATGCCGAATTCCTTGGCACGCAAGGCGGCGATGGCCTCTTGCAGGTCGTCACGCTTCTTGCCGGTCACACGCACCTGCTCGCCCTGGATGGCCGCCTGGACCTTGAGCTTGCTGTCCTTGATGTGCGCGACGATCTTTTTCGCCAGTTCCTTGTCGATACCCTCACGCAGCACGGCTTCCTGCTTCACGAACTTGCCGGAAGCGTAGGAATCCTTGAGTTCGAGGCACTGGACATCGATCTTGCGCTTGACCAGGGCCAGCTTGAGAATCTCGATCATCTGCTCGAGCTGGAAGTCGGCATCGGCGGTCAGGGTGACGGTCAGTTCCTTGAACTCGAAGGTGCCCTTTCCGCGCAGGTCGTAGCGGCGCTCGAGCTCCTTGATGGCGTTGTCGACAGCGTTGGTGACTTCGTGTTTGTCCAGTTCGGACACCACGTCGAACGAGGGCATGGGATTCCTCCAGATAGACGGCGCGATCTGCATCACGGATATGAAAGCGCCTGGCTTGACGGTAAAAAATGCGCACCCATTATAACCGAGCGACGCGTTGCATTTCGGCGCCGTGCCCAGCAGTCCGAAACCGGCAGAACGGTAGGGCCACAAGGCAATCTGATTGCAACTTGATATCATAACGCCATAATTTTCTATCCCACCTCCTCCTTGCGAGCCTGCCACATGCCCAACCCTCATCTCAGTATCCTGGTGGTGGACGATGCCAAGTTCTCCAGCGCCATGATCGGCCGCACGCTCAGCCAGGCCGGTTACCAGGATCTGCGATTCGCCAGCAGCGCCAGCGAAGCCCTGCAATTGCTGGAAGACAAGCCGGCCAACGTCATCCTCGCCGACTGGCTGATGCCCGAGATCGACGGCCTCGAACTGACTGCGCGGGTACGCCAGCTCGACGAAATGACCGACCACTACAGCTACATCATCCTGCTCACCGGCAAGGAAGGTGAGAACGTACTGGGCGAAGCCTTCGACCGGGGCGTGGACGACTTCATCAGCAAGGCCGCCATGAGCGAGCAGCTGGTGCCCCGCGTCTACGCCGCCGACCGGCTGTGCAATACACTGCAGCGCCTGCTGCAGGAGAACCGCCTGCTGACCCAGAACATCGCCAGCCTGGAGCAACGCAACCTGGTGGACTCCCTCACCGGCCTCGGCAACCCGCGCTACCTGCGACAGAAGCTCGCCGACAGCCTGCGCCAGGTGGAATCCCGTGGCGGCGCGCTGTGCTACCTGCTGATCGGCCTGCTGGATGCGCCTCAGCTGCGCCAGCAGTACGGCGAAACCTTCTACAACGAGCTGCTGCACGGCGTCGCCCGGCGCCTGCAGCAGTTGGTGCGACCGCTGGACGTGCTGACCCGCGTGGACGACAGCCATTTCGGCCTGATCACCCTGCTGGACGACCTGCACGAATGCTCGCCCAGCAGCTTCCGGCGGCTGCACGAAGGGCTGAACCTGAAGGCCTTCAAGACCAGCGAAGGGTTCATCACCCTCAAGGCCGGCATCGCCCTGGTGGGCCTCGATACCAAGGCCCTGCCCCTGGACCCCGAGGAACTCCTGGAGAAGGCCTCCGCCATGCTCCCCGAAGCCTACGCCAGCGGCCGGGTCACCGCCCTGCGCCTCCCGCAACCATGACCTGGCACGTTCTCGGCGCCGGCAGCCTCGGCAGCCTCTGGGCCGCCCGCCTGGCCCGCGCCGGGGTGCCTGTGCGCCTGCTGCTGCGCGACCGCGCGCGACTCAAGGCCTATGAAGCCGCGGGCGGCCTGACCCTGGTGGAACAGGGCCAGGCGCGGCTTTACCCGATTGCCGCCGAACTGCCCAGCGGCACCGGCCCAATCGAGCGCCTGCTGGTGGCCTGCAAGGCCTACGACGCCGAAGCCGCGGTGCAGCCGCTGCTGCCGCGCCTGGCCCCAGGCGCCGAGCTGATCCTGCTGCAGAACGGCCTCGGCAGCCAGGACCAGGTGGCCCTGCGCGTACCCCACGCCCGCTGCGTGCTGGCCTCCAGTACCGAAGGCGCCTTTCGCGAGTCGGACTTCCAGGTGGTCTTCGCCGGCCATGGCTTCACCTGGCTCGGCGACCCCCAGCGACCTGGCGCGCCGCAGTGGCTGGACGAGCTGGAGCACGCCGGTATCCCCCATGGCTGGACGCCGGACATCCTCTCGCGGCTGTGGCGCAAGCTGGCACTGAACTGCGCCATCAACCCGCTCACCGTGCTGCACGATTGCCGCAACGGCGGCCTCGCCGAGCACCCGGCCGAGGTCAGCGTGCTCTGTGCGGAACTGGTGGAGTTGCTCCAGCGCTGCGGCCAACCCGCCGCCGCCGAGGACCTGCACGAGGAGGTGCTGCGGGTGATCCAGGCCACCGCCGCGAACTATTCCTCCATGTACCAGGACGTCGCCAACGGCCGCCGCACCGAAATCAGCTACCTCCTGGGCCATGCCTGCGCCACCGCCGCGCGCCACCAGCTCGGGCTACCGCACCTGGAGCGCCTGCACGCACGCCTCAAGGCTCACTTGCAGCAACGCGGATTGCCGGTCACCTGACCCCGCGCTAACCTGCCCTCAGCCCAGCTGTGGATGCCCCGCCCTTGACCAGCCTGCGTCAGCGCCTCGAGAACCTGTCGGTCGGCCGCAAACTGCTTGCAGCCCTGCTGGTTCTGCTCGCCACCGTCCTGCTCATCGCCAACCTGGCCTTCATCAGCGCCGCCTACTGGATCTCCCAGGAAAGCGTGGCGCCCCAGGGCCTGGAAACCCTCGGCCGACTCTTCGCCACCTCGGCCATCGGCCACGAGGCGCTGTCCTCCGAAGAAAAGGCCAAGGAGATGCTGCAGCGCCTGGACAGCTACACGCCGCTGCGCGCCGCCGCCCTGTATGACAGCGACGGCCGCCTGCTGGCCCAGTTGCAGCGCGGCGCCCAGCTGGAACTGCCGATGACCGCCGGCGATATTCGCGGGTGGCGCCTGCGCGAGTTCCGCACCACCCATGTCGCGGAACTGCCGCTGCCGGGCCGTCCCGCCGGGCACCTGCTGCTGGTGGCTTCCAGCGAACTGCCCGGGGTCTTCTACACCGGTACCCTGACCGCCAGCCTGGCGATCCTCGCCTGCAGCGTGCTGCTCTGGCTGCTGGTGGCGCGGCAGATCCGGCGCATGGTGACCCGTCCCATCCGCCGCCTGGAGGAGCTGTCCCGCCAGGTGACCCGCGAGGAAAACTATGCCCTGCGCGCGCCTCGCGGCAATCGCGACGAGATCGGCAGTCTCGCCGACGCGTTCAACACCATGCTCAGCCGCATCGAAGCCCGCGAACAGCAGCTCAAGCGCGCCCGCGACGACGCCCAGGCGGCCTTCGACCAGGCTCACGAACTGGCCGAGGAAACCCGCCACTCCAACCGCAAGCTGGAGCTGGAGGTGCAGGTACGCAGCAAGATCGAGAAGAAGCTCACCGGTTTCCAGAACTACCTCAACAGCATCATCGACTCCATGCCCTCGGCGCTGATCGCCCTGGACGAGCAGCTCTACGTCACCCAGTGGAACCAGGAGGCCAGCGCCCTCTCCGGCACGCCCATGGACGACGCGCTGAACCAGCCGGTATTCCTCGCCTTCCCCTCGCTCAAGCCCTTCCTGCCGCAGATCCGCCTGACCGCCGAGAAGCACAAGGTGGAGAAGGTCGAGCGGGTCAGCTGGCTGGCCGGCGAAGAAGTCCACCACTACGCCCTGACCTTCTACCCGCTGATGGGCGGCACCGGGCGCGGCGTGGTGATCCGCATCGACGACATCACCCAGCGCCTGTCCATGGAAGAGCTGATGGTGCAGTCGGAGAAGATGCTGTCGGTCGGCGGATTGGCGGCCGGCATGGCCCACGAGATCAACAACCCCCTCGGGGCCATCCTGCACAACGTGCAGAACATCCGCCGGCGCATCTCCCCGGAACTGGACCGCAACCAGGAACAGGCCGCCATCAGCGGCATCAGCCTGGAGTCGGTGAACCAGTACCTGGATGCCCGCGAAGTGCCCCGGCTGCTGGACGACATCCACCAGGCCGGCGCCCGTGCGGCGAAGATCGTCACCCACATGCTCGCCTTCAGCCGCCGCAGCAATCGCCAACTGGCGCCCTGCCAGCTGCCGGTGCTGCTGGACCAGGCCCTGGAGATCGCCAGCAACGACTTCGACCTCACCGAAGGCTTCGACTTCAAGGGCCTGCGCATCGTCCGCGAATTCGACCCGGAACTGGGGGCTGTGCCGGGCACCGCCAACGAACTCGAACAGGTGCTGCTGAACCTGCTGAAGAACGCCGCCCAGGCCATCCACCTGCGCGAGGACGACGAGGAAGGCCGTATCACCCTGCGCACCCGGCTCGCCCCGCCCTGGGCGGAAATCCAGGTGGAGGACACCGGCGTCGGCATCCCCGAGAACGTCCGAAAGCGCATCTTCGAGCCCTTCTTCACCACCAAGGAAGTGGGCCAGGGCACGGGGCTCGGGTTGTCGGTTTCGTATTTCATCATCACCAACAACCACAAGGGCCAGATGGAAGTGCAGTCCAAGGCGGGCCAGGGGACGTGCTTCACCTTGCGCCTGCCGCTGACTTCCAGCGCCATGGACGCAGGAGCCTGAAATGGGTAACCGCCTTTCGAAGATCTACACCCGCACCGGCGACAAGGGCGAGACCGGGCTTTCCGGCAACCGCCGGGTACCGAAGGACCACCCACGGATCGAAGCCATCGGCGAAGTGGACACGCTGAACAGCCAGCTCGGCCTGCTGCTGGCGGAGTTGGCCGACGGCCAGCCGCAATGGCCCGGCCTGGGCGAAGTGATCGAGGTACTGGAACCCTGCCAGCACCGCCTGTTCGACCTCGGCGGCGAGCTGGCGATGCCGGAATACCAGGTGCTGGAACAGCCTGAGATAGAGCGACTGGAAGCCGCCATCGACCTCTGGAACGACGAGCTCGGGCCGCTGAAGAACTTCATCCTGCCCGGCGGCTCGCGCCTCGTGGCCCAGGCCCATGTCTGCCGAAGCGCAGCCCGCAGCGCCGAACGCCGGGCGCAGACGCTGAACGGCGAAGAGCCCCTGCGCGCGGAACTCCTCGCCTACCTCAACCGCCTATCCGACCTGCTCTTCGTCGCCGCCCGGCTCATCGCCAGGCGCGAGGGCGTAGAAGAGGTGCTCTGGCAGGCGGCTAGCAAACCGTAGGTTGGTGTAGAGCGAAGCGAAACCCAACGCTTCGCTCCCGCTGGAGATTACTCGGGCCAGAACGCCCGGATACCCGCCACGCCCTGGGCGCCAATGCTCCAGGCACGCTCCACATCGGCCGGGCCAACCCCGCCCAGCAGGTAGGCCGGCTGGTTGAAGCCGCGCAGCAGTTCCGTCGCGCGTTCCCATCCCAAGGGCTGGGCGTCGGGGTGGGTCTGGGTGGCCTGCAACGGCGAGAGGGTGACGAAGTCCACTTCCATGGCCGCCGCCAGTTGCAGCTCCTCCACGCTGTGGCAGGACGCTGATAGCCAGCGTTCACGGGGGAACGGACGGCCATTGGGGGCGTACTTGCGCAGTTGCTCGGCGGTCAGGTGCCAGCCGGCGGCGGGGAAGTCGCCCAGCCACTCCAACGGTCCCTTGAGCATCAGCTGCGCCTTGCCGGCGCAGAGGCCCTGCACGTCCACGGCCAGGTCGCGGTACTGGGCATCGAACATGCGTGGTGCACGCAATTGCACCAGACGCACGCCATTGGCCAGGGCGGACTTCAGGCCGGCCAGCAGCGCCGGCGGCTCGAGATCGTCAGGGGTAATGAGGTAACGGTCCGGCAGACGCGCGGCGGCAACTATGGGCTTGTTGGCGGCCGGGAACTCGTAGCCCGAGAGCTCGCGTGACGAGGCCCAGGCCAGGGGCTGGCCCTCGGCGCCGTGGGGCTCGCCGGCAAAGGACGAGACTTCCCAGACATCCAGCAGCACGTGCTTGTCCGGGTAGTCGTGGTGGACCTGGATCAACGGCCGGGCAGCACTGACGCGAATCCCCAGTTCCTCTTCCAGCTCGCGGGAGAGCGCGGCCTGTACGGGCTCGCCCTCCTCCACCTTGCCGCCGGGAAACTCCCAGAGGCCGCCCTGGTGCTTGTCGTCCGGACGCCTGGCGATCAGGACACGGCCGTCTGCGCCACGGATCACGGCGGCGGCCACATGCACTCGTTTCATTCAATGATCTCCGTTTCCTGCAAGGCGGCCTGGTACCAACGCTGGAAGGCAGGCCACCGGTAAATGGTGTCGACATAGGCCGCGGCGTCTTCCGGCAACTCCACGGCATAGCTGCGCAGGCGGCAAGCCACCGGCGCGTAGAAGGCGTCGGCGATGCTCGCATGGCCGAACAGGTAGGGGCCATCCTGGCCGAAGCGCGCTCGGCAATCGGCCCAGAGAGCGCAGATGCGGCGGATATCCTCGGCCACTTCCTCGGGCACCTCGGCCAGCGGCTGGTTGCGCTTGAGGTCGAAGGGCATGTTGCTGCGCAGGGGCACGAAACCGCTGTGCATCTCCGCGCAGACGGTGCGGGCATGGGCACGGGCGGCCTGGCCGAAGGGCCAGAGATGCGCTTCGGGGAAACGCTCGGCAAGGTACTCGGCGATGGCCAGGGAGTCCCAGATGGTGCCGTCTTCGGACTGCAGCACCGGTACCTTGGCGGTGGGCGAGTAGCCCAGCAGGCGCTGGTGGCTGTCCGCCTGGTAGAGCGGGACGCGAACCTCGTCGTAGGGCGAGCCGGTCAGCTCCATGGCCAGCCAGGCGCGCAGCGACCAGGACGAGTAGTTCTTGTTGCCGATGATGAGTGTCAGGGACATGTCCAGCTCCTTGGTTCCAGTTCGTCAGGGGATCGCTGGATCATGGAAGCTGCCTCGGTCCGTGGCAAATTCCCGATTTTCATCGGGGCATGAAAATCGGGAATGCCAGGTGGGAACGATCAGATCGAAAGCCTATTCACGATCTTGCGAGCTAGAGCCATGCAAGGCAAAAGCAGGCGAGGAAGCGGAGTTTACAGCTGTAAATGAGCATTCCGAGCCTGCTTTTAACGCCGCAGGGCCGACGCGCAGCTGATCGTAATAGGCTTTAAGTGCGGTATTCCGCGTTGATCTTTACGTACTCATGGGACAGGTCGGTGGTCCAGATGGTCTCGCTGCAATCACCGCGGCCCAGCTCGATGCGGATGGTGATTTCCTCGCGGGCCATCACCGCCGCGCCCTGCGCCTCGGTGTAGGTGGCGGCACGGCCACCCTGGCTGGCGATGCAGACTTCGCCGAGGAACACGTCGATCAGGCTCACGTCCAGGTTCGGCACGCCGGCATAGCCCACGGCGGCCAGGATGCGGCCCCAGTTGGGATCGGAGGCGAACAGCGCGGTCTTGATCAGTGGCGAGTGGGCCACGGCGTAGGCCACGTCCAGGCACTCCTGGTGGTTGCCACCGCCATTGACCTGCACGGTGACGAACTTGGTGGCGCCTTCGCCGTCGCGGACGATGGCCTGGGCGACCTCCATGAATACGTCGAACACCGCTTCCTTCAGCTTGGCGAACAGCTCGCCGCTGGCGGCGGTGATTTCCGGCAGGGCAGCCTGGCCGGTGGCGATCAGCATGCAGCAGTCGTTGGTGGAGGTGTCGCCATCGATGGTGATGCGATTGAACGACTTGTTCGCCGCATCGCGTACCAGTGCCTGCAGCACGTCACGGGCAACCTTGGCGTCGGTGGCGATGTAGCCGAGCATGGTGGCCATGTTCGGACGGATCATGCCGGCGCCCTTGCTGATGCCGGTGACGGTGACGGTCACGCCATCGTGCTGGAACTGGCGGCTGGCACCCTTGGGCTGGGTGTCGGTGGTCATGATGCCTTCGGCGGCCTGGACCCAGTTGTCCGCCTTGAGGTCGGCCAGGGCGGCGGCCAGGGCGCCTTCGATCTTCTCGACCGGCAGCGGCTCGCCGATCACGCCGGTGGAGAACGGCAGCACGGCGTCTTCGCCGACGCCCGCCAGTTCGGCCAGCTTGGCGCAGGAACGACGGGCGCGGACCAGGCCGTCCGGGCCGGTGCCGGCGTTGGCGTTGCCGGTGTTGGTCAGCAGGTAGCGTACCTCGCCTTCCAGGCGCTCACGGGTGATCAGTACCGGGGCGGCGCAGAACGCGTTGGTGGTGGTAACGCCAGCGATACGGGAGCCTTCGGCGCAGCGCATGACCACGACGTCCTTGCGCCCGGGGCGCTTGATGCCGGCGGAGGCGATGCCGAGTTCGAAACCGGGAACCGGGTGCAGGGTGGGCAGAGGGCCAAGACCAACAGCCATGGAAGCGCTCCTTTGTCAGGGGGTGACCGGCTGCGGTCGGCGCAGGCGGCCTGGGATATCTGGAAAAACGCCGCGAGCGGCAGGGCCGGTCGCGGCGTTGGAACTACAGCGTTGCCTTAGCCGATCTGGCCGTGGCAGTGCTTGTATTTCTTGCCCGAGCCGCAGGGGCAGGGTTCGTTGCGGCCTACCTTGGGTTCGGTGCGTACCGGTGCGGCAGCGGTGGCGACAGCCAGGTCACCTTGTTCCTCGGCCATTTCCGGCTCGTCGAGGCTGGGCGCGGCGGCATGCTGGAACTGCATGCGGCTGGCCATTTCCTCGGCTTCGCGGCGCAGGCGGGCTTCTTCCTCGACCGGGTCTTCGCGACGAACCTGGACGTGGGAGAGAACGCGGATGGTGTCGCGCTTGATGGAATCCAGCAGGTCCTGGAACAGGGTGAAGGATTCGCGCTTGTATTCCTGCTTCGGGTTCTTCTGCGCGTAGCCACGCAGGTGGATACCGTGGCGCAGGTGGTCCATGGTGGACAGGTGGTCCTTCCACAGGTCGTCCAGTACGCGCAGCAGCATCTGCTTCTCGAAGGCACGCAGGGCTTCGGCGCCGGCGAGATCTTCCTTCTCGTTATAGGCGGCCAGCAGTTGCGCCATGATCTTCTCGCGCAGGGTCTCTTCGTAGAGCTTGTCGTCTTCGTCGAGCCACTGCTGGACCGGCAGCTTGAGGCCGAAGTCGCTGTAGAGGGCGGCTTCCAGGCCGGCGATGTCCCACTGCTCGGGCATCGACTGCGGCGGGATGTGGGCGTCGATGGTGCTGTTCAGCACTTCTTCGCGGAACTCGCTGATGGTGTCGCCGATGAATTCGGCGGCCAGCAAGCTGTTGCGCATGTGGTAGATCACCTTGCGCTGCTCGTTGGCCACGTCGTCGTATTCGAGCAGCTGCTTGCGGATGTCGAAGTTGCGGCCTTCGACCTTGCGCTGGGCCTTCTCGATGGCGTTGGTCACCATGCGGTGCTCGATGGCCTCGCCGGACTGCATGCCCAGGGCCTTCATGAAGTTCTTCACCCGGTCGGAGGCGAAGATGCGCATCAGGTTGTCTTCCAGCGACAGGTAGAAGCGGCTGGAACCCGGGTCGCCCTGGCGACCGGCACGGCCGCGCAGCTGGTTGTCGATACGGCGGGACTCGTGACGCTCGGAAGCGACGACGTGCAGGCCACCGGACTCGATCACCTGCTGGTGACGCTTCTGCCATTCGGCCTTGATCTGCGCGACCTGTTCGTCGGTCGGGGCTTCCAGGGCGGCCACTTCGGCTTCCCAGTTGCCGCCCAGCAGGATGTCGGTACCACGGCCAGCCATGTTGGTGGCGATGGTCACGGCGCCCGGGCTACCGGCCTGGGCGATGATCTCGGCTTCACGCTCGTGGTACTTGGCGTTGAGCACCTTGTGCTCGATGCCGGCCTTGGTCAGCAGGTCGGCGACGTACTCCGAGCTTTCGATCGAGGCGGTACCCACCAGCACCGGACGGCCGTTGGCCTGGCATTCCTTGATGTCGGTGATGATGGCGGCGAACTTCTCTTCCTGGGTCAGGTAGACCAGGTCGTTGAAGTCCTTGCGCGCAACCGGACGGTGGGTCGGGATGACCACGACGTCCAGGCCGTAGATCTGACGGAACTCGAAGGCCTCGGTGTCGGCGGTACCGGTCATGCCGGACAGCTTCTTGTAGAGGCGGAAGTAGTTCTGGAAGGTGGTGGAGGCCAGGGTCTGGCTCTCGGCCTGGATCGGCAGGTTTTCCTTCGCCTCGATGGCCTGGTGCAGGCCTTCGGACAGGCGACGGCCGGGCATGGTACGGCCGGTGTGCTCGTCGATCAGCAGGACCTGGTCGTTCTGCACGATGTATTCGATGTTGCGGTGGAACAGGGTGTGGGCGCGCAGCGCTGCGTAGACGTGGGTCAGCAGGCTGAGGTTGTGCGCCGAGTAGAGGCTCTCGCCCTCGGCCAGCAGGCCGGCCTGGGTGAGCATCTCCTCGATGTACTGGTGGCCCATCTCGTTGAGCTCGACCTGGCGGGTCTTCTCGTCGACCGAGTAGTGGCCTTCCTGGGTGACCTGGCCCTCCACTTCCTCGATGTGCCGCTTGAGGCGCGGGATCAGCTTGTTGATCTGGATGTAAAGCTGGGAGCTGTCTTCAGCCTGACCGGAGATGATCAGCGGGGTACGCGCTTCGTCGATGAGGATGGAGTCCACTTCGTCGATCACGGCGAAGTTCAGCTCGCGCTGGAACTTGTCGTCCAGGCTGAAGGCCATGTTGTCGCGCAGGTAGTCGAAGCCGAATTCGTTGTTGGTGCCGTAGGTGATGTCGGACGCGTAGGCGGCGCGCTTCTCTTCCGGCGGCTGGAAGGGGGTGACGATACCGACGGACAGGCCGAGGAACTCATACAACGGACGCATCCAGTTGGCGTCGCGGCGGGCCAGGTAGTCGTTCACGGTGATCACGTGCACGCCCTTGCCGGACAGCGCGTTGAGGTAAACGGCCAGGGTCCCTACCAGGGTCTTGCCCTCGCCGGTACGCATCTCGGCGATCTTGCCCTCGTGCAGGGCCATGCCGCCGATCAGCTGGACGTCGAAGTGGCGCATGCCCATCACCCGCTTGCCGGCCTCACGGGCCACGGCGAAGGCCTCGGCAAGCAGTTGGTCAAGGGTCTCACCCTTGGCCAGGCGCGCCTTGAACTCTTCGGTCTTGGCACGCAGCTGGTCATCGGACAAGGCCACCATCTGCTCTTCGAACGCGTTGACGGCCTGGACAGCCTTCGCCATGCGCTTCACTTCGCGTTCGTTCTTGCTTCCAAAGAGTTTCTTCAACAATGGCGCAAACATATAGAGAGATTCTTCCACACATTGGGATGGAGGGCGGCCTGGAGTCGCCCGCGCAGCCGCCATGGCTGCTTGCGAAGGGGGCATTCTACCCGGAATCCTTGTCGAGGAAAGCGGGAGCGGTTCCCGGTCTCCGTAGGACCGCGACCGCACCAGCGGATCGGCCGGCCGTGGCGTCGGGGGACGAACACGGACCGTGACGATGGACTCCCTCTGTTAATATGGGCGCATCTGCCCTCATTCAAGCTCCCATCATGGCGTTTCGTCCGTTGCCCGCCCGCTCCCCCGCCGCCTTGCTGCGCGAGCAGAAGCCGTTGCGCGCACTGTTCAACGAAGCCCAGCGCATCGACCAGCTCCAGCAACTGCTCGCCAGCCAGCTGCAACCGGCCGCCCGTGAGCACTGCCACGTGGCCGCCTGGCGAGAAGGCCGGCTGCTGCTGATCGTCACCGACGGCCACTGGGCTACCCGGCTGCGCTACCAGCAGACCCGCCTGCTGCGCCAGCTGAAGGGCTTCGAGGCGTTCGCCGGCCTCGAGCGGATCATCTTCAAGGTGCAACCGAGCTACAGCCCGGCCACCGCCCCCGCACTCGAAGGTCGCCTCTCCCCCGCCGCCGCCGAAAGCCTGCAGGCCACCGCCGATACCGTGACCGACCCCAGGTTGCGCGAAGCCCTGGAGCGCCTGGCGCGCCACGGCAAACCCCAGGAATGAAGCACAGTCCGCCACCGAGCGCCCATGCCGGTCCTGGCACACCCTGCTTGATGTAGGAGCGAATTCATTCGCGAAGGGCCGCAGGCCCGTGCCCGCCAATTGCGAATGAATTCGACCCGACAATGACGTGGCCCGAATGCAATCCGCGCCCGCCCAAACAAATGCCCATAAAAAAAAAGGCCACCCGAGGGTGGCCTTTGAAGTCAGGAAAGAGGGTATTGCTTAAACGGCTGCTACCGGTCGCATATAGGAGATAGGTGCAGTCCTGGCATCCTCGAAGGTCACCACTTCCCAGGCGTCCTTCTGCTCGATGAGCTGGCGAAGCAGGCGATTGTTCAGCGCGTGACCCGACTTGAAGCCACGGAATTCGCCGATCAGGCTGTTGCCGAGCAGGTAGAGGTCACCGATCGCATCGAGAATCTTGTGCTTGACGAATTCGTCCTCGTAACGGAGGCCGTCTTCGTTAAGCACCTGGTTCTCGTCAACCACGATGGCGTTCTCCACGCTACCGCCGAGTGCCAGGTTCTGCGAACGCAGGAACTCGATGTCGCGCATGAAGCCGAAGGTCCGCGCGCGGCTGACCTCCTTGACGAACGAGGTGCTGGAAAAGTCCACGCTCGCACTCTGGGTGCGGTTGCGGAAAACCGGGTGATCGAAATCGATCTCGAAGCTCACCTTGAATCCGTCGAAGGGCACGAAGGTGGCGCGCTTGTCGCCCTCTTCTACTGTCACTTCGCGCAGGATGCGGATGAATTTCTTGGCCGACTCCTGCTCCTGCAGACCGGCAGATTGAATCAGGAAGACGAAGGGACCGGCGCTGCCGTCCATGATCGGCACTTCCGACGCGGAGAGTTCGACGTAGGCGTTGTCGATGCCCAGGCCAGCCATGGCCGAAAGCAGGTGCTCCACGGTGTCCACCTTGACCTCACCGTTGATCAGTGTGGTCGACATGGTGGTCTCACCAACATTCTCGGCGCGGGCGGGGATTTCCACCACGGGGTCGAGGTCGGTACGGCGGAACACTATGCCGGTGTCGACCGGCGCGGGCTTCAGGGTCAGGTAAACCTTTTCCCCGGAATGCAGCCCTACGCCAGTGGCACGGATAATGTTCTTGAGAGTGCGTTGTCTGATCATGGCATTGGCCGCTTGTGCGCAAGTTGCGAACTGTTTTCAACAATGGGCGGCGATAATAGCAGAACCGCCCTTTGCTGAACACCAATCACCCTAATGCTCCTGATATAGTCCATCAATCGGCCTGGCGACGCAGGAAGGCCGGGATGTCCAGATAATCCAGGTCATCCTGAGTGTTGAGCTTTGCGGCGGTGGCCGCGCCGGCGTGAGCCTGGTTGCGCATCACGGTCGGGCGATCCAGATCGCGGTAGTTCACCGACGACTGCTCCGGACGAGTGGCAACGGTGGCGGTGGCCACAGCGGCGGCTTGTACGGTGTTGTCGACGACCTTCACAGGCTTCTCGATGCGCGCACCCAGGCCAGTGGCCACTACGGTTACGTGCAGCTCGTCGCGCATGTCCGGATCGATCACGGTACCCACCTTGACGGTGGCGTGCTCGGAGGCGAACTGCTCGATGATGTTACCCACGTCGGAGTACTCGCCCAGGGACAGGTCGGGACCGGCGGTGATGTTCACCAGGATGCCGCGCGCGCCCTGCAGGTTGACGTCGTCCAGCAGCGGGTTGCGGATGGCCGCCTCGGTGGCTTCGCGAGCACGATTCGGACCGCTGGCGCAGCCGGTACCCATCATCGCCATGCCCATCTCACCCATCACGGTCTTAACGTCGGCGAAGTCGACGTTGATCATGCCGGGACGCTTGATGATGTCGGAGATGCCGCGCACCGCGCCGGCGAGCACGTCGTCAGCCTTGGCGAAGGCGGACAGCAGGCTGGCGTCCTTGCCGAGGATGGTCAGCAGCTTCTCGTTGGGGATGGTGATCAGCGAGTCGACGCTCTCCGCCAGCGAGCGGATGCCTTCGTCGGCGATCTGCATGCGCTTGCGACCTTCGAAGGGGAACGGACGGGTCACCACCGCAACGGTGAGGATGCCCATTTCCTTGGCCACTTCAGCGATTACCGGAGCCGCGCCGGTACCGGTGCCGCCGCCCATGCCGGTGGTGATGAAGACCATGTCGGCGCCTTGCAGCACTTCGGCGATGCGCTCGCGGTCTTCGATGGCAGCCTGACGGCCGACTTCCGGATTGGCGCCGGCGCCCAGGCCCTTGGTCACGCCCGGGCCGAGCTGCAGCACGGTGCGCGCACCGATGTTCTTCAGCGCCTGGGCATCGGTGTTGGCGCAGATGAACTCGACGCCTTCGATGTTGCTCTTGGCCATGTGGTTCACGGCGTTGCCACCGCCACCACCGACGCCGATTACCTTGATGACCGCTGTTTGCGGAACATTATCTACGAGTTCGAACATTTCCCCTCTCCTTCCTTTTTTAGTTTTTCGCCTACTGCGTACCGCTGTTAAAAATTGCCCTGTACCCAGCGTTTCAGCCGTTCCAGTACAGGTGCCTTGGCCTCTTCGGCGTAACCGAAGCTGCCAGTGGAAACAGGCATGCCGTCGGACTGCTTGCGCAGCCCGTACATCAGCAGGCCCACGCCCGTGGAATAGATGGGGTTGCGCACGACATCCGCGAGCCCCTTCACGCTATGCGGCACGCCCAGGCGTACCGGCATGTGGAAAATCTCTTCGGCCAGCTCGACCGCGCCTTCCATCTTCGCGGTGCCGCCGGTGAGGACGATGCCCGCCGGGATCAGGTCCTCGTAGCCGCTGCGACGCAGCTCCGCCTGGATCAGGGTGAACAGCTCGTCGTAACGGGGCTCCACCACCTCGGCCAGGGCCTGGCGCGACAGCTCGCGCGGCGGACGGTCGCCGACGCTCGGCACCTTGATGGTCTCGCCGGCGCCGGCCAGCTTGGCCAGGGCGCAGGCGTAGCGGATCTTGATTTCCTCGGCGTACTGGGTCGGCGTACGCAGGGCCATGGCGATGTCGTTGGTGACCTGGTCGCCGGCGATCGGGATCACCGCGGTATGGCGGATGGCGCCTTCGGTGAAGATGGCGATGTCGGTGGTGCCGCCACCGATATCCACCAGGCAGACACCCAGCTCCTTCTCGTCATCGGTGATCACCGAGTAGGCCGAGGCCAGTTGCTCGAGGATGATGTCGTCGACTTCCAGGCCGCAGCGGCGCACGCACTTCTCGATGTTCTGCGCCGCGTTCACCGCGCAGGTAACCACATGCACCTTGGCTTCCAGGCGCACGCCGGACATGCCCAGCGGCTCGCGCACGCCTTCCTGGTTATCGATCACGTAGTCCTGGGCCAGGGTGTGCAGCACACGCTGGTCGGCCGGGATGGCCACCGCCTGGGCGGCATCCAGCACACGCTCGATATCGGCGCCGCTGACCTCGCGGTCGCGGATCGCCACGATGCCGTGGGAGTTCAGGCTGCGGATGTGATTGCCGGCGATGCCGACGAACGCCGAGTGGATGCGGCAGCCCGCCATCAGCTGGGCCTCCTCCACCGCGCGCTGGATGGATTGCACGGTGGACTCGATGTTCACCACCACGCCCTTCTTCAGACCGCGAGAGGGGTGGGTGCCGATGCCGACTATCTCCAGCTGGCCATCGGCCGCGACCTCACCCACCAGCGCCACCACCTTGGAGGTGCCGATGTCCAGGCCGACGATCATCTTGCCGCTCTGTACACTTGCCATGGTTCTAACCTTCTCTCTCAATTCACTGCACGGCGACCGTGGTCGTCGCGGGGGCTTCGATCGGCGTCCGCCAGGCCACAGCCAGGCCGTTCGGATAGCGCAGATCGACGCGCTCTATGTTCGTAATCTGGTCCTTCAGCGTTTTCTCGTAGATCGAGATGAAACGTCGCATCTTGTCCACCAGATGATCCCGTCCCAGCAGCAGCTCGACGCCCTGACCGGTCGACAGGAACCAGCTGCCACGTTCGCGCAGCTCCAGCCGGACGATGGAGAAGCCGAGCGGGCGCAGCATCTGGCTGAGCATCTGGTACTGCTGCATGACCTGCTCCTGGGCGCGCTGCGGCCCCCAGAGCTGCGGCAGTTGTTCGTAGTGGGCCAGCTCGCGCGGGGCGAACGCCTGGCCCTGGTTGTTCAACAGCGCCTCGTCACCCCAGCGGGCGATCGGCAGTTGCTCTTCCAGGCGCACCAGCACCTGGTCCGGCCACACCCGGCGCACCTCGGCGTGGGCGATCCAGGGCATCTGCTCCAGCTCGCGGCGCATGCCCGCCAGGTCGATGCTGAAGAAGCTCGCGGCGATGTAGGGCGCGATGCGCTGCTGCACCGCCTGCTGGCTGATGTAGCTCAGGTCGCCCTGCACATTGACCTTGGCGATGGGCCGGTCGGCGTAGGGCAACAGGCGTTGCGCCGCTTCGTAGGCGCCGAATCCGAGCACCGCCAGCATCACCGGCCAGAGCAGCTTGCGCAGGAAGCCGAAGCTCGGCTTGGGCAGACGCTGGGTCAGCGGCTCCTTGGCCACCATCCGGCTGGCGCCACGCGGTATCGGCTTGCGCGACGGAGCGGCGCGACCGATTACGGGTTCCTGGCGGCGGATAGTGGCGCTACGCATGGGTTCAGCCCCTTGCCTGGACGCTGTCGGTCAGGATCGCCAGCACCAGTTGCTGGAAATCCAGGCCCGCAGCGCGTGCGGCCATGGGCACCAGGCTGTGATCGGTCATGCCTGGTGCGGTGTTGACTTCGAGGAGCCAGAAGCGCCCTTCGGCGTCCTGCATCACATCGGCACGGGCCCAGCCCTGGATGCCGAGGGTTTCGCAGGCGCGCGCGGTGAGCTGCTTCAGCTCTTCCTCCTTGTCCGCGTCCAGACCGCAGGGGATCTGGTAGCGGGTGTCACTGGCCAGGTACTTGGCGTCGTAGTCGTAGAAGGTGTGCGGGGTGCCGAGGCGGATGGGCGGCAGCACTTCGCCGCGCAACCAGGCCACGGTGAATTCGGGACCCTGGATCCACTGTTCCACCAGCACCTGCGAGTCGTACACGGCGGCGCCCTGCCAGGCCTGGATCAGGGCTTCGACGCCCTCCACCTTGGCCATGCCGATGCTGGAGCCTTCGTGGGCCGGCTTGACGATCAGCGGGAAGCCCAGCTCGGCGGCGGCCTGGCGGCAGTCCTGTTCGCTGGCCAGCACGGCGTGACGCGGGGTCGGCAGGCCCAGACTTATCCACAGCTGCTTGGTGCGCAGCTTGTCCATGGCCAGGGCCGACGCGAGGATTCCGCTGCCGGTGTAGGGAATGTCCAGGCACTCCAGCAGGCCCTGCATGCTGCCGTCTTCGCCGCCACGGCCGTGGAGGATGATGAAGGCGCGGTCGATCTTCTCGGCCTGCAGGCGTTGCAGCAGGTCGTCGCCCACGTCGATGCCGAAGGCGTCCACGCCTGCGGCCTGCAGGGACTGCAGCACCATGGCGCCGGACTTGAGGGAGACCTCGCGCTCGGCGCTCTTGCCGCCGTAGAGCACGGCGACGCGACCGAAGGCGGCCGGCTCGAGGTTGGGTTGGCGTTGCGCGCTCATTTGTTCTTCCTCTTGGCGGAGTCACCGGACTGACCGCCGAACAGCGGGTTCTGAATCAGTTGCGGGGCCAAGGCGCCAATATCGCCGGCACCCTGGCAGAGCAGGATGTCGCCGGCACGCAGCAGTGGCTTGACCAGCGGAGCCAGGTCGACGCCGCGCTCGATGTAGATCGGGTCCAGCTGGCCGCGCTGACGAATGCTGTGGCACAGCTGGCGGCTGTCGGCACCGGGAATCGGCTCTTCGCCGGCCGGGTAGACCTCCATCAGCAGCAGTACGTTGGCTTCGCCCAGCACCTGCACGAAATCGTCGTAGAGGTCGCGGGTACGGCTGTAGCGGTGCGGTTGGTAGACCATCACCAGGCGGCGCTCCGGCCAACCGCCACGCACGGCCTTGACCACCGCGGCGACTTCACGGGGATGGTGGCCGTAGTCGTCCACCAGCATCACGCTGCCGCCGTCGACCGGCAGCTCACCGTAGACCTGGAAGCGCCGGCCGACGCCCTGGAAGCCCGACAGGCCCTGGACGATGGCTTCGTCGCTGATGCCCTCGTCGCTGGCGATGGCGATGGTGGCCAGGGAGTTCAGCACGTTGTGGTTGCCCGGCATGTTCACCGAGACATCCAGCGGCTCGCGGTCGCGGCGCAGCACGGTGAACCAGGTGCGCATGCCTTCCTGGCGCACGTTGATGGCGCGCACGTCGGCGTCTTCGGAGAAGCCGTAGGTGACCGTGGGACGGGCCACCTGGGGGAGGATCTCGCGGACCACCGGGTCATCCACGCAGAGCACGGCCAGGCCGTAGAACGGCAGGTTGTGGAGGAACTCCACGAAAGTTTTCTTCAGCCGATTGAAGTCACCTTCGTAGGTGCTCATGTGGTCGGCGTCGATATTGGTGACCACGGCCACCATCGGCTGCAGGTGCAGGAAGCTGGCGTCGCTCTCGTCGGCCTCGGCCACCAGGTAACGGCTGGTGCCCAACTGCGCATTGGTGCCGGCGGCGTTCAGGCGGCCACCGATGACGAAGGTCGGGTCCAGGCCGCCGGCGGCGAAGACCGAGGCGATCAGGCTGGTGGTGGTGGTCTTGCCGTGGGTGCCGGCCACGGCGATGCCGTGGCGGTAGCGCATCAGCTCGGCGAGCATCTCGGCGCGCGGCACCACCGGGATGCGGCGCTCCAGGGCGACCGCCACCTCGGGGTTGGACTTGTTCACCGCGCTGGACACCACCAGCACGTCGGCGTGCTCGGCGTTCTCGGCGCGGTGGCCGATGAAGATCTGTGCGCCGAACATTTCCAGGCGCTCGGTCACCGCCGAGGCCTTGAGGTCGGAGCCGGACACCCGGTAGCCCAGGTTCAGCAGCACTTCGGCGATCCCGCACATGCCCACACCGCCGATGCCGACGAAGTGGATACGGCGGATACGGCGCATCTCGGGCTGGGGCATGGCTTTCTGGCTCTCAACCATGGGCCACCTCCAGGCAGATCTCGACCACGGTACGGGTGGCGGCGGGCTTGGCCAGACGGCGGGCGGTAGCGCCCATGGCCTTGAGTTTTTCGGGCTGCATCAGTACCTCGGTCAGCTGAGCGGCCAGCTTGGCCGCGTCAGTGGAATGTTGCGGAAGAAGGACAGCCGCGCCCTCCTTCGCCAGATATTCGGCATTGCGCGACTGGTGGTCGTCGATCGCATGGGGCAGCGGCACCAGGAACGAGGGCAGGCCGGCGGCCGCCAGTTCGCTCACGGTCAGGGCGCCGGCACGGCAGATGACCAGGTCGGCCCAGGCATAGGCACGGGCCATGTCCTTGATGAAGGGTGCGACCTCGGCTTCGACCGCGGCTTCGCGATAACGCTCCGCAGTGATCTCGTCATGCTTGCGACCGGCCTGGTGGAACACCTCCGGACGCAGGTCCGCAGGCACCTTGGCCAGGGCTTCGGGCAGCAATTTGTTCAGGGGCTCGGCGCCCAGGCTGCCACCCAGCACCAGCAGGCGCGGCTTGCGGCCGGCCAGGGTGTCGCGCGGGGTCTCCAGGAACAGCTCCTCGCGTACCGGGTTGCCGGTGGTGCGCCGTTTGTCGCTTTTCCCGAAGGTCTCGGGGAAGGCCTCGCACACGCGGCTGGCGATCGGCGCCAGGCTGCGGTTGGCGGTGCCGGCGACGGCGTTCTGCTCATGGATGATCAGCGGCACGCCGGACAGGCGCGCGGCCAGGCCGCCGGGGCCGGTGACGTAGCCACCCATGCCCAGCACGCAGACCGGATTCAGCTCACGCACCACGCGACGCGCCTGGAACAGCGACTTGAGCAGCTCGAACGGCGCCTTGAGCAGGGACTTCAGCCCCTTGCCGCGCAACCCGCTCACCTGGATCAGGTGCAGCGGCAAGCCGGCCTGGGGAACCAGTTCGTTCTCGATGCCCTTGGGCGTACCCAGCCAGTGCACGGTGAAGCCCCGCGCCTGGAACTCGCGGGCGCAGGCCAGGGCCGGGAACACGTGGCCGCCGGTACCGCCGGCCATGATCAGCACGTTGCCGCTCATGGGCGCACCTCCTCGTCGAAGAAATCGCTCTCGACGAATTCCACTTCCTCGTTGCCCAGGTGCGTGCGGCGCTCCCACTCGATACGCAGCAGCAGCGCCAGGCTGACGCAGCAGATCACCAGCGAGCTGCCGCCGTAGCTGAGGAACGGCAGGGTCAGGCCCTTGGTCGGCAGCAGGCCGACGTTCACCCCGATGTTGATCAGCACCTGGCCAATCCAGAGGAAGGCCAGGCCATAGGCGACGTAGGCGGAGAAGTACTGACGGGCCTTCTCGGCCCAGAGGCCGATATACAGTGCGCGGACGCTGACGAAGACGAACAGGCCGACGGTGGCCAGGGCACCGATCATCCCCAGCTCCTCGGCCAGCACGGCGAAGACGAAGTCGGTATGGGCTTCCGGCAGGTAGAACTGCTTCTGGATGCTGTTGCCCAGGCCAACCCCGAACCACTCGCCGCGACCGAAGGCGATCAACGCCTGGCTCAGCTGGTAGCCGGCGCCGTACTGGTCGGCCCAGGGGTCGACGAAGTTGGTCAGGCGCTGCATCCGGTAGCTCTGGCTGGTCATCACCAGCACGCCGGCGGCAAGGACGGCGCCGGCCAGCGGGATGAAGCGCACCAGGTTGATGCCACCGAGGAACAGCATGGCGATGCAGGAGCCCACCAGCACCACGGTGGCGCCGAAGTCCGGCTCGGCCAGCAGCAGCACGGCGATGGGGCCCAGCACCAGCATCGGCTTGATGAAGCCGGTGAGTTTTTCGCGCACCTCGTCCTGACGGCGCACCATGTAGCCGGCGATGAACATCACGGTGAACAGCTTGGCCAGCTCGGACGGCTGCAGGTTGAACAGGCCGAAGCCGATCCAGCGCTTGGCGCCGTTGATCTCGCGGCCGATGCCCGGCAGCAGGACCAGCACCAGCAGGACGATGGCCGCCAGCATCAGCTGTGCGCCATGCTTCTGCCAGAAGGCCATGGGGATCTGCAGGGTGACCAGGCCGGCGCCCAGGCCGATCGCCAGGTAAATCAGGTGGCGGATCATGTGGTACAGCGGATTGCCGGATTGCGCCGCGGCGACTTCCGACGAGGCCGATGTGATCATCACCAGGCCCAGGCCGAGCAGCGACAGGCAACCGGCCAGCAGCGGGAAGTCGATGTCGATGCCGCGGCGGCTGCGCAGCGGCGACGGGGCGGCGAGCAGACGGGCCAGCATCAGGCGAGCCCCTCCGCGGCCTGGGCGAACAGGCGCCCGCGTTCTTCGAAGTTCTTGAACATGTCCAGGCTGGCGCAAGCCGGCGACAGCAGCACGGCGTCACCCGCCTCGGCCAGTTCGGCGCAGCGTTGCACGGCTTCGTCCAGGGTCTTGACCCGCACCTGTGGTACGGAATCGCCCAGGGCGTCGGCGATCAATTCGGCGTCACGACCGAGCAGCACCACCGCGCGGCAGAAACGCGCCACGGGAGCCTTGAGGCCGGAGAAATCGGCTCCCTTGCCATCGCCACCGGCGATCAGCACCAGCTTGCCGTCGATATCGGCACCCAGGCCTTCGATGGCGGCCAGGGCGGCACCGACGTTGGTGGCCTTGGAGTCGTCGTAATAGGACACGCCGCGCAACTCGCGCACCCACTGGCAACGGTGGGCCAGGCCGGCGAAGGTCCGCAGGGTATCGAGCATGGGCTCGAACGGCAGTCCCACCGCGTGGCCAAGGGCCAAGGCAGCCAGGGCATTGGATTGATTGTGCGCGCCACGGACTTTCAGTTCGCGCACCGGCATCAGTTTGTCGAACTGGTAGGCCAGGTACTTCTCGCCGTCTTCCTCGATCAGCCCGAAGGACTTGAAGTCAGGGCGGTTGAGGCCGAAGGTCCAGTTGGGCACCTGGTCGGCCACCAGCGGTCGGGACAGGGCATCGCCACGGTTGACCACCACCTGCCGCGCGCCCCGGAAGATCCGGTGCTTGGCCAGGTGATAGGCCTGCATGTCGGCGTAGCGGTCCATATGGTCTTCGCTGACGTTGAGCACGGTGGCCACTTCGGCGTTCAGCCGCTCGGTGGTCTCCAGCTGGAAGCTGGACAGCTCCAGCACATAGAGCTCGACGTCGTCGTCCAGCAGGTCGAGCGCCGGGGTACCCAGGTTGCCACCCACGGCGACGCGCTTGCCGGCGGCCCGAGCCATCTCGCCCACCAGGGTGGTGACGGTGCTCTTGGCGTTGGAACCGGTAATGGCGACGATCGGCGCCTTGGCGTTGCGGGTGAACAGTTCGATGTCACCGGACAGCTTGGTACCGCGCCGGGCGGCTTCCTGCAGCGCCGGCGTGGCCAGGGCCAGGCCGGGGCTCACGTAGAGCTCGCTGGCGCGGCTGAGGAAGTCCGCGTCGAGGTCGCCGCAACGCACTTCCACCTGCGGGTACTGCTCGCGCAGGGTGGCAAGCTCCGGCGGGTTCGCACGGGTATCGGCCACGGCAAACGACACGCCCTGGCGCGCCAGGAAGCGCACCAGGGACATGCCGCTCTTGCCGAGGCCGACAACGATGCGGAACTGGTCGGAAGCGATCAACGTCACGCTCGATTACCTCAGTTTCAGGGTGGCGAGGCCAATCAGCACCAGGATCACGGTGATGATCCAGAACCGTACGATGACCCGGGGTTCGGGCCAGCCTTTCAGTTCGAAATGGTGGTGAATAGGGGCCATGCGGAATACGCGACGACCGGTCAGCTTGAACGAAGCGACCTGGATCATCACCGACAGGGTTTCCATGACGAACACGCCGCCCATGATGAACAGCACCACTTCCTGGCGGACGATCACAGCGATGGTACCCAGGGCCGCGCCCAGGGCCAGGGCACCCACGTCACCCATGAAGACCTGGGCCGGATAGGTGTTGAACCAGAGGAAGCCGAGGCCGGCGCCCACCAGGGCCGCGCAGAACACGATCAGCTCGCCCGCCCCCGGCACGTAGGGGATGAGCAGGTATTCGGCGAATTTGATGTTGCCCGACAGGTAGCAGAAGATCCCCAGCGCTCCGCCGACCATCACGGTGGGCATGATCGCCAGGCCGTCGAGGCCGTCGGTCAGGTTCACCGCGTTGCTCGATCCGACGATGACGAAGTAGGTCAGGACCACGAAGCCGATACCCAGCGGGATCTCGATGTTCTTCACCAGCGGCAGGATCAGGGTGGTCTCGGCCGGGGTGCTGGCGGTCATGTAAAGGAAGACCGCAGCGGCGATGCCGAACACCGACTGCCAGAAATACTTCCAGCGGCTCGGCAGGCCGCGGGAGTTCTTCTCGATCACCTTGCGGTAGTCATCCACCCAGCCGACCGCGCCAAAGGCGAAGGTCACGGCCAGCACTACCCACACATAGCGGTTGGACAGGTCGGCCCACAGCAGGGTGCTGATGCCGATGGCGGTCAGGATCAGCGCGCCACCCATGGTCGGCGTGCCGGACTTGGACAGGTGCGATTGCGGGCCATCGTTACGCACGGCCTGGCCGATCTGGCGGATCTGCAGGGTGCGGATCATCCAGGGTCCGAGCCAGAGCGACAGCGACAGGGCTGTCAGGACGCCGAGAATCCCGCGCAGGGTCAGGTACTGGAACACCCCGAACCCTTTATGGAACTGTTGCAGGTACTCAGCGAGCAGCAGCAGCATGATTAGTGAGCCTCCCCCGTCCCGCAGAATGCCGCGACGACTTTGTCCATCGCCGCGCTACGGGAACCTTTGATCAGAATTGTTGTGTTTGAGTCCTGTTCGTCCACCAGCGCCTTGATCAGGCTGTCCTGGTCGGCGAAATGGCGGCCCTGGGTGCCGAAGGCACTCACAGCGTGCGTCATCAGCGGGCCGACCGCGTACAAGGCGCTGACCTTGCCACGGGCGTATTCGCCGACTTCGCGGTGGCCTTGCTCGGCCCATTCGCCGAGTTCGCCCATGTCCCCGAGCACCAGGATGGTGCGACCGGAAAAACCGGCGAGTATATCAACGGCGGCAAGCATCGACGCGGGGTTGGCGTTGTAGCTGTCGTCGATCACGCGCATGCCGCTGGTGGCGAGCTGCGCTACGGTGCGGCCTTTGACGGGCTGCAGGTTTTCCAGGCCGGCCTTGATCCCGACCAGCGGCACGCCCAGGGCGTGGGCGGCGGCGGCGGCGGCCAGGGCGTTGGCGACGTTGTGCGTCCCCAACAGGTTGAGCTGGATCTGCGCTTCACCCGCCACGCCGAGCAGGCGGAAGGCCATGCAGCCGCGGGCATCGCGGGAGATGTTCTCGGCGCGCACGTCAGCGCGCGGGTCGGTCAGGCCGAACGCGACGACCTGGCGGCCGGCGGCGCGGGCGTGCCAGATATCGAAGGCGCGGTCGTCGCGGTTGAGCACGGCGACACCGTCGGCCGGAAGGCCTTCGAGGATCTCGCCCTTGGCCTCGACAATCTTCTCGGGCCCGCCGAACTCACCCACATGGGCGGTGCCGGCATTGTTCAGGATCGCTACCTGCGGCCGGGTCAGGCCGACGGTGTAACGGATCTCGCCGACGCGGGAAGCGCCCAGCTCGATCATCGCGCTGTCGTGCTCGGCGCCCAGCTCCAGCAGAGTCAGGGGAACGCCCAGGTCATTGTTCAGGTTGCCACGGGTGGCCAGCACCGAACCCTGGGTACGCAGGATGCTCGCGAGCATTTCCTTGACGGTGGTCTTGCCGCTGGAACCGGTCACCGCAGCGACGCGGCCCTTAAACAGATCGCGGTTGTAGGCGCCCAGGCGGCCGAGGCCTTCGCGGGTATCGCGCACCACCAACTGCGGGATCGGGGCATCAGCCACTTCGCGCTGCACCAGTGCCGCAACGGCACCCTTGGCGGCGACATCGGCCAGGTAGTCATGGCCATCGAAGCGCGGACCGACCAGGGCGATGAAGAGTTGCCCGGGCTCGATCTTGCGGCTGTCGCTGGAGACACCGGTGAAGGCCACGTCGGCCCCCACCAGCTCAGCCTGCAACGGCGCGAGCAGCTCTGACAGACGGAAGGGCTTAAGCATCGAGCACCTCCCAGGCGTCCAGGGCCTTGGCGGCTTCTTCCAGGTCGGAGAATGCATGGCGTACGCCGGCGATCTCCTGGTAATCCTCATGGCCCTTGCCGGCCAGCAGCACGACGTCGTCGACGCCGGCCGAGCCGATCAGTTGGGCGATCGCCTGGCCACGGCCGGCGACGAACTGCACCGCGTCGGCGGTGACGAAGCCGGGACGGATATCAGCGAAGATCGCCGCTGGGTCTTCGCTGCGTGGGTTGTCGTCGGTCACCAGCACGCGATCGGCCAGGCGTTCAGCCACCTCGGCCATCAGCGGGCGCTTGCCACGGTCACGATCGCCGCCGCAGCCGAACAGGCAGAGCAGCTCACCACGGACGTGGGGACGCAGGGCTTCGAGGACCTTCTCCAGCGCATCCGGGGTGTGGGCGTAGTCGACCACCACCAGGGGCTTCGCACCGCCGCCCAGGCGCTGCATGCGACCCACCGGCCCTTGCAGGGACGGCAGCACGCGCAGCACGTCGGCCAGCGGGTAGTCCATGGCCAGCAACGCACCGACCACCGCCAGCAGGTTGCTCAGGTTGAAGCGGCCCAGCAGCGGGCTGCGCAGCAGGCCTTCGCCCTGCTGGGTCACCAGTTGGGCGCTGACACCGTGGTCGTCGAAACGGGCTTCGCGGCAATAGAGGAAGGCACTAGTGTCTTCCAGGCTGTAGGTGAACAGCCGCGATTCGTGGCGATCGGCAGCCAGGTTGCGGCCGAACTCGTCATCCAGGTTGATCACCCTGGAACGCAAGTTGGGCCAGGCGAACAGCTTGGCCTTGGCGGCGCCATAGGCCTCCATGGAGCCGTGGTAGTCCAGGTGGTCGCGGGACAGGTTGGTGAACACCGCCACGTCGAAGTCCAGGGCGGCCACGCGGCCCTGCTCAAGACCATGGGAAGAGACCTCCATGGCTACGGCACGGGCGCCGGCCTGCTTCAGGCCCGCCAGGGTGGCTTGCACGGCCAGGGGATCGGGGGTGGTATGGCGGCCGCTTTCCAGCTCGCCGTAGAAACCGGTGCCCAGGGTGCCGACTATGCCGCAGCGCTCACCCAACTGGTCGAGGGCCTGGGCCAGCAACTGGCTGACGCTGGTCTTGCCGTTGGTACCGGTCACGCCGACCAGGCGCACGGCGCGGCTGGGCTCGCCGTAGAAGCGGCCGGCGATCGCCGACAGCTGGCCGGCCAGCCCCGTGATCGGGATGAGTTCGGCGGTGGAGGCCTCGGGGGTTTCGGCGCCCAGGGCTTCATAAGCGATAGCGACGGCGCCACGGGCGACCGCGTCGGCGATATGGGCGCGGCCGTCCTGTTGGGCGCCGGGCACGGCCAGGAACAGATCGCCCGGACGCACCTTGCGGCTGTCCAGGGTCAGTTCACGAATCAGGGTGGCGCTCTGCGCCTGGAGCAGTAGTTGGTTCAGTGGCATGGGCATCAGATCCGCCCTCCTTTGCCGTTGGCCGCATTCGCGGTCTGTTGTTCCTCGGTGGGCAGGTTGTCCGGCACGATGTTCATCAGTCGCAGCGCGCCGGCCATGACCTTGCCGAAAACCGGGGCCGAAACCAGGCCGCCGAAATAACCCGCCTTGCTGGGCTCATCGATCACCACCACCATCGCGATGCGCGGGTTGGAGGAAGGACCGAAGCCCGCGAAGAGCGAGCGATAGGCGTTCTGGGTGTAGCCCTTGGTTCCTACGCTGGCTTTACGCGCCGTGCCACTCTTGCCGGACACGTGGTAGCCGGGCACCTGGGCGCGAAACACACCGCGCGGCGCCTCGACCACTTGTTGCAACATGCCCTGCATGGTCCTGGCCACGTCTTCGGGAATGACCTGGGCGCCCTCGGGGATGGTGTCTACCCGGGTCATCGACAGGGGGACCGCCTTGCCGTTGTTGGCCAGGGTGGCGTAGGCGTGGACCAGTTGGATCGCGGTGATCGACAGGCCGTAGCCGTACGACAGGGTGGCGGTTTCCGCCTTGCGCCACTCGCGGTGGTTGGGCAGGTTGCCCACGCGCTCGCCGGGGAAACCGAGGCCGGTGTCCTGGCCCAGGCCGAGGTTGCGCATGGTGTCGTAGATGGCTTCGCCGCCGATGTCGAAGGCGATCTTGCTCATGCCGACGTTACTGGAGTTGATCAGGATGCCGGTCAGGTCGAGCACCGGCCCTTCGGTCCGGGACACGTCCTTGATGGTGTAGCGGCCGATCTGCAGCGAGCCGGGGTACACCTCGACCTTGTTTTCGGGCTTCCAGCGGCCACTCTGCAGGGCGGCGGACATGGAGATCGGCTTGACGGTGGAGCCCGGCTCGAACACGTCGATCATGGCGCGGTTGCGCATGGCCGCCGGTTGCAGGTTGCGACGGTTGTTCGGGTTGTAGGTGGGCTGGTTGGCCATGGCCAGCACTTCGCCGGTCTTCACGTCGACTATCACCAGGCTGCCCGCCTTGGCGCCGTTTTCCACCAGGGCGTTGCGCAACTCGCGGTGGGCCAGGTACTGCAGGCGCAGGTCGATGGACAGGGCGAGGGTCTTGCCCGGCTTGGCGTTGCGCGCGACCTGGACGTCCTTGATCAGGCGGCCACGGCGGTCTTTCAGCACCTGGCGCTTGCCCGGCACGCCGGCCAGCCATTCCTCGAAGGACAGCTCGACACCTTCGCGACCGCGATCGTCCACATCGGTGAAGCCCACCACATGGGCGGTCACTTCGCCGGCCGGGTAGAAACGACGAAACTCCTCGATGCCGTAGACACCGGGAAGCTTGTTGCCGAGCACGGCCTGCCCCTGCTCCGGGGTCAGGCCGCGCATCAGGTACATGAATTCGCGATTGGCGTTCTGCTCGATGCGCTGGGCGAAGGCCTTGGGGTCCAGGCCAAGGGACTGGGCGATCTGCGGCCACTGGTCGCGCGCGCCCATCAGGTCCTTGGGGTTGGTCCACAGCGTGGTGACCGGGGTGCTCACGGCAAGCGGCTCGCCGTTGCGGTCGGTGATCAGGCCACGGTGGGCGGGAATCGGGATGTGCCGCACGCTGCGGGCGTCGCCGTGGGCCTTGAGGAAATCATGGTCGATCACGTGCAGGTCAACGATGCGCCAGGAAATAGCGCCGACCATGAGGGTGAGCAGGCCCAGGACAATGCGGAAACGCCAGGGGTAGAGTGCGCCTTCGAGCTTCATCATGGCGCCACCATCCGCACTTCGACCGGATCGGGGATGCGCATCTTCAGCTGCTCACTGGCCAGCGACTCGATGCGGTTATGAGCGGTCCAGGTGCTCTGTTCGAGGACCAGCCGCCCCCACTCGGCCTGCGCCTTGTCGCGCACGCTGAGTTCGGCATACAGCTCGTTGAGCAGCTTGCGGTTCCAGTAGGCGCTGTAGGACACCGCGATGGAGGAAAGCAACACGGCCACGAACATCGCCAGCATCACCGTGCTGCCGGGCGGCAGTGGCTTTGCATAGATGCGGCTCACCTGAGCTTCTCCGCGACACGCATGACGGCGCTGCGCGAGCGCGGGTTGGCCTTGAGTTCTTCGTCCGACGCGAACTGCGGCTTGCCCAGCAGCTTCAGGCGCGGCTCGAAGACCGCGTGGCGTACCGGGAGATTGCGCGGCAGCTTGTCGGCCTCGCCCTTGGCATGCTTGCGCATGAAGAGCTTGACGATGCGGTCCTCCAGCGAGTGGAAGCTGATCACCACCAGGCGACCACCGACGGCCAGGGACTCGAGGGCGGCATCCAGCCCCTGCTCGAGATCGCCCAGCTCGTTGTTGACGTGGATGCGAATACCCTGGAATGCGCGGGTAGCCGGGTTCTTGCCCTTCTCCCAGGCCGGGTTGGCGGCGCTCAGCACGGCCGCCAGGTCAGCGGTACGCTCGAAGGGCTTCTCGACGCGACGCTGGACCACGGCACGGGCCATGCGCTTGGCGAAACGCTCCTCGCCGTAATCCTTGAAGACACGGGCGATTTCTTCTTCGCTGGCGCTGGCGATCCACTGCGCGGCGCTCTGGCCACGGTCAGGGTTCATGCGCATGTCCAGCGGGCCGTCGTTGAGGAAGCTGAAGCCGCGCTCCGGATCGTCCAGCTGCGGGGACGACACGCCGAGGTCGAGCAGAACGCCATCCACCTTGCCCGCGAGGTCGCGCGCGCGGACCTCGTCACCGAGCTCGGCAAAGCTCCTTTGCACAATGACAAAGCGGCCGTCATCGGCCGCCAGAGCTTGCCCCGCTGCAATCGCTTGCGGGTCTTTGTCGAACCCCAGCAAGCGACCACCGGGCCCGAGCCGCTCCAGGACGAGCCGGCTATGCCCGCCGCGACCGAAGGTGCCATCCAGGTAGCACCCGTCCGCGCGCAAGGCGAGCCCTTCCACTGCTTCTTCGAGCAGGACAGTAATATGGCGGAAGCTGCTGGTTGCGCTCACAGGATTAGGTCACGTAGTTCGTCCGGCAAACCGCCGGGCTGTTTGATTGCCATGAGATCGGCCTCGGAAATCGCGTTCCAGGCATCCTCGTCCCACAGTTGAAATTTGTTCAGTTGGCCGACCAGCATGGCGCGCTTGTCCAGACTGGCGTGGTCGCGCAAGCGCGGCGGCACCAGAAAGCGACCGGCGCTATCCAGCTCCAGGTCCACGGCATTACCGATCAGCAGGCGTTGCAGGCGGCGAGTTTCCTCGCGCAGGGAAGGCAGCTCACGCAGCTTGGCTTCGACGAGCTCCCATTCAGGCAGGGGATAGACAGTCAGACAGGGATCGACGGCGTCGATTGTAACGATGAGCTGCCCGCCACAACGCGACATGAGCTCGTCACGATACCGACTTGGCATCGCGAGTCGCCCTTTGGCGTCGAGACTGATGGCGTTAGCTCCGCGAAACAAGGCTGCGCTTCCCCTTTGATTGGCTTTCCGTGCCAGTTAATCCCACTTCTACCCACTTCGCTCCACTTCCGCACACTATAGAAATGCGCCAGCCCCACCGTCAAGGCGCGCAAAAGCGGAAAACTCCTTACAGGACGGCAATTTAGCGAGGGTTCAGAAGGGAACTGCGGGGTTTTGGCGGGACAAAGGAGGAGTAAAATCCAGCACTTACAAGTAGCTGAACGTCGAACTTAAAGTAATTTGTTAAGAGTAAGATCTTTTCGGTATTTCGAAGGAGGGGATGAGCGGGCGAAAGAGCTAACGCGGAGAAGAGGGAAAAAGTGAAGAGTCGATCTGTAAGCCGGGTTCTGTCGAGGACAGTCATTCATCTACGGCTGCCATCACTGACAGCCTTTAGCAACCTACCCGAATCCGACGCGGGCCACGCCATGGATTCCTATTTGGTCTTGCTCCGAGTGGGGTTTACCTAGCCACGAACTGTTACCAGTCGTGCGGTGCGCTCTTACCGCACCTTTTCACCCTTACCGGCGCTTGCGCGCTTAGGCGGTTATTTTCTGCGGCACTTTCCGTAGGCTTGCGCCTCCCAGGCGTTACCTGGCACTCCGCCCTGTGGAGCCCGGACTTTCCTCCCTCTCAAAATCGTAGAACGAAATGAGACAGCGACTGTCCGATCGACTCTCCACCGCCAAGGTTAACGGTAGGCGCCCTCAAGAACAAGCTCAGGAATCACCTTGGCGTTCCAGGGCCGCCTGATAGAGCAGGTTCTTGCGCACGCCGGTGATCTCCGCCGCCAGCGCTGCGGCGCGCTTGAGCGGCAGTTCCGCCAGCAGCAGGTCCAGCACCCGCAGCGCCTCCGCGCTCAGGGCGCCCTCGCCTTCCGGCGCCTGCCAGCCAGCCACCAGCACCACGCATTCGCCGCGCTGCTGGTTGGAGTCGGCGGCCACCCAGGCACATAACTCATCCAGCGGCGCCCCCTTCAGGGTCTCGAAGGTCTTGGTCAGCTCCCGCGCCAGCAGCGCCTGGCGGTCGCCACCGAACACGGCGCGCATATCCTCCAGGGACTCCAGCAAGCGATGGGGCGCCTCGTAGAAGATCAGCGTGCGCGGCTCTTCCCTGATCTGTTCCAGTCGTCCCCGTCGCCCGCTGGCCTTGGCCGGCAGGAAGCCCTCGAAGATGAAACGATCCGACGGCAGGCCGGCGGCGGACAGCGCCGCGATCAACGCACAGGCACCGGGCACCGGCACCACGGCGATGCCCGCCGCGCGCGCCTGGCGCACCAGATGGAAGCCCGGATCGGATATCAGCGGCGTGCCTGCATCGGAGATCAGCGCCACGTCATCCCCGGCCTGCAGGCGGGCCAGGAAGCGCCCGCCATGGTCGCGCTCGTTGTGCTCATGGCAGGCCGCCAGTGGCGTCGGGATACCGAAATGCTGCATCAGGCGCGCCGAATGGCGGGTGTCTTCAGCGGCGATCAGGGCCACTTCCCGCAGTATCCGCAGGGCCCGGGCGCTGATGTCATCGAGGTTGCCGATAGGGGTTGCGACCACATAGAGCGTGCCGGGCGCGTTGCCACTGGCGGAAGAAAGAGTCACAAGCCACCTCGGAAAAGACATAAAGCGCGCATTGTATCCCGATTCACCGGCCCGACATCGCGCCTCAACCGGGCCTTGGGTACAATCGCGGCTTTCTTCAACGAGTTTCGGGACCGATAAATGATCGCTTGCCTGCGTCCGCTCTCCGCCCTCTGCCTCGCCGGCCTGCTGGCTGCCTGCTCCAGCTCGCCCTCGTCCAGCCTTGGCGAACTGCCTCGCACTCCCCAGGCCAGCATCGAGCAGCTGCTCCAGCAAGCCAGCCAGGCCGAGCCGGAAGAAGCTTCCCTGCTGCGCCTGTCCGCCGCCGATCTCGCCTATCAGCAAAAGGACATCGGCCGCTCGGCGCGCATCCTCGAGCAGATCCCGATGGACGGCCTGAAGCCCGCCCAGCAGATTTTCGCCAGCACCCTGGGCGCCGAACTGGCCATGGCCCGCAACCAGCCCAAGAGCGCCCTCAAGGCCCTGAGCCACCCCAGCCTCGAGCACCTGGCGGAACTGCCGGTCGATCAGCAGGTACGCACCCAGCTGGTCCGCGCGCGGGCCCTGGAAGCGGAAGGCCAGACCCTTGCCGCCGCCCGCGAACGCGTATTCATCGCGCCACTGCTGAGTGGCGAAGCCGCCAGCAACAACCACGAGGCCATCTGGGCACTGGTATCCAGCCTGCCCCTGGACCAACTGCAAGGCGGCGCCGACAGCGACCTGGCCGGCTGGCTGGAACTGGCGCGCCTGACCAAGACCAGCTCCACCCTGGACCAGCAACAGGCGGCCATCGACAACTGGCGCGCGCAGAACCCGGACCACCCGGCGGCCAAGCAACTGCCGCAGCCCCTGACCAAGCTGAAGGAACTCGCCGGCCAGCCGCTGACCAAGATCGCCCTGCTACTCCCCCAGGAAGGCCAACTGGCCACGGTTTCCCGCGCCCTGCGCGACGGCTTCCTGGCCGCTCACTACCAGGCCAAGCAGTCCGGCCAGCCGCAACCGACCATCGAGATCTATGACAGCTCCAAGCTGACCTCCATCGACGACTTCTACCGCAAGGCCCAGGCCGATGGCGTGCAACTGGTGGTCGGCCCGCTGGAGAAGCCGCTGGTGAAGCAACTCAGCAACCGCGAGCAACTACCCATCACCACCCTGGCCCTGAACTACAGCGACTCCGGCCAGGAAAGCCCGGCCCAACTGTTCCAGTTCGGCCTCGCCGCCGAGGACGAGGCCCGCGAAGTGGCCCGCCGCGCCTGGGCCGACGGCATGCGCAGCGCCGTCGCCCTGGTACCCAAGGGCGAATGGGGTGACCGCGTACTGCGTGCCTTCCAGCAGAGCTGGCAGGCCGAAGGCGGCCAACTGATCGCCGCCGAGCATGTCGATCAACCGGTGCAACTGGCGCAGCAGATCGCCGACCTGTTCCAGCTCCGCGAAAGCGAAGGCCGCGCCAAGAAACTGCAGGGCACCCTGGGCGTCCCCGTGGCCGCGCAGCCGGCGCGCCGCCAGGACATCGACTTCATCTTCCTCGCCGCCACCCCGCAGCAAGCCCAGCAGATCAAGCCGACCCTGGCCTTCCAGTACGCCGGTGACGTGCCGGTCTACGCCACCTCCCACCTCTACTCGGCCAGCAACGACCCGGCCCAGTACCAGGACCTGGATGGCATCCGCTTCTGCGAAACGCCCTGGCTGCTGAACGGCAACGATCCGCTGCGCCGCCAGGTGGGCAGCCAATGGCCGCAGGCCGAAGGCAGCCTGGGCCGCCTCTATGCCATGGGCGCCGACGCCTACAACCTCGCGCCGCGCCTGGAGCAACTCAAGGCCCTGCCGGATTCCCAGGTGGAGGGACTGTCCGGGCGCCTCAGCCTTAACCCCGCGCAGCGCATCGAACGCGAACTGCCCTGGGCCGAGTTCCGTGGCGGCCAGGTCCAACCCCTGAAAGACAGCGACTCTTGATCGATAGACGTGCACGCGGGCAGGCGGCGGAAGCCCTTGCCCGCGCCCACCTCGAAGCAAACGGACTGCGTCTGCTGTCCCAGAACTGGCTGTGCCGACGCGGCGAGCTCGATCTGGTCATGCTCGACGGCGATACAGTAGTATTCGCCGAAGTCCGCTACCGGCGTCACGCCGGATGGGGCGGCGCCCTCGAGAGCGTCGACGCCCGCAAGCGCGAAAAACTGGCATACGCCGCCCAGCAGTTCCTCCAGCAGGAATCCCGCTGGGCAAAATACCCTTGTCGATTTGATGTGATCGCTGTCGATGCAATGGACGGCGATTCACCCCCGCGACTGACCTGGCTGAAGAATGCCTTCGACACCTGATCGGTCGCCCCACTGAAGGTCTAACCCGATGGACATGCAACCCCGTATCCGCCAACTGTTCCAGGCCAGCATCGACACCAAGCTGCAAGCCATGGAACTGCTGGCCCCGCATATCGAGCACGGCAGCATGGTGATGGTCCACGCGCTGCTCAACGAGGGCAAGATCCTGTCGTGTGGCAACGGCGGCTCGGCCGGCGACGCCCAGCACTTCTCCTCGGAACTGCTGAACCGCTTCGAGCGCGAGCGCCCGAGCCTGCCGGCCATCGCACTGACCACCGACAGCTCGACCATCACCTCGATCGCCAACGACTACAGCTACAACGAAGTCTTCTCCAAGCAGATTCGCGCGCTCGGCCAGCCCGGCGACGTTCTGCTGGCCATCTCCACCAGCGGCAACTCGGCCAACGTGATCCAGGCCATCCAGGCCGCCCACGACCGTGAAATGGTGGTGGTCGCCCTGACCGGCCGCGACGGCGGCGGCATGGCCTCGCTGCTGCTACCGGAGGATGTGGAAATCCGTGTTCCTTCCAAGGTCACCGCCCGTATCCAGGAAGTGCACCTGCTGTCCATCCACTGCCTCTGCGACCTGATCGACCGTCAACTGTTTGGGAGTGAAGAATGACCCGTTCCCCCCTGCTACTCGCTGGCCTTGCACTCTGCCTCGCGCTTTCCGGCTGCGGCGGCCGCACCATCGGCAAGACCATCGACGACCAGTCCACCCCGTCCAAGGTCCGCGCCAAGGTAGAGGCCGCCAGCCCCGACCTGAAAACCAACTCGCGCATCATCGTTGCCAGCTACAACGGCGTGGTACTGCTCGCCGGCCAGACCCCGCGCGCCGACCTCAAGGAAATGGCCGGCCAGGCCGCGCAGACCGCCCAGGGCGTACGCCGCGTGCACAACGAACTGCAGGTGATGCAGCCCGCCTCCACCCTGGCACGGATGAACGACAGCACCATCACCACCAAGATCACCACCCAGCTGCTGGCCGACAGCAAGGTGCCCAGCTCGCAGATCAAGGTGGTGACCGAGAACGGCATCGTCTATCTGCTGGGCCTGGTCACCCGCCAGGAAGCCCAGTTGGCTACCAGCATCGTCCAGGGTGTTTCCGGGGTACAGAAGATCGTCCGGCTCTTCGAATACACCAACTGAGCCTTACGGCAGACATGAAAAAGGCGATCCTGGGATCGCCTTTTTCATTACTTGACCACTTTCAGGCTGGGCCGGCCGCTTGGACGCGAAGGCTCGCCACCCGAGCCTGGCGGCTCGTCGGAGGGACCATCGTCATCGGGCTCATCATCGCCCGGCAGCGGCGGCTCGAGATCGAAGACCATGCCCTGGCCGTTCTCCCTGGCGTAGATGGCGAGGACCGCCGCCGAAGGGATATAGAGGCTGTGGGCAACCCCGCCGAAACGACCTTCGAAACTCACCGCCTCGTTATCCATGTGCAGATGACGCACGGCGCTGGGCGAGACGTTGAGCACGATCTGGCCATCATTGGCGTAACCGGGCGGAACCCGCACGCCGGCATGCTCGGCATTGACCAGCAGGTGCGGCGTGCAGTTGTTGTCGACGATCCACTCGTAGAGGGCGCGGACCAGGTAGGGACGACTGGAATTCATCTGGTTCTCCTCAGCGCATATCGCGTTCGGCGGCGGACAGGCTGGCCTGGAAGGAATCCCGGGCAAAGGCCCGCTCCATGTAGTCCAGCAAGGGCTTGGCCGGCCGCGGCAACTCGATACCCAGCACGGGAAGGCGCCAGAGTATCGGCAGCAGGCAGCAGTCCACCAGACTGAAATCTTCGCTCAGAAAGTAGGGCTTGTCCGCAAACAGCGGCGAAACACCAGTCAGGCTCTCGCGAAGCTCCTTGCGCGCCACGGCCTTGTCGGCCTCCTTGCTGCGCGAATCGAGAATCCGATCCACCAGAGAGCACCAGTCACGCTGCACCCGATGGATGAGCAGGCGGCTGTTGGCGCGGGCCACCGGGTAGACCGGCAGCAGCGGCGGGTGCGGATAACGCTCCTCGAGGTACTCCATCACCACGGTGGACTCATAGAGCGCCAGATCGCGATCCACCAGCGTCGGCACGCTGCCGTAGGGATTGACCTCGGCCAGCTTGGGCGGGCAACGGCCCGGCTCGACATTGATGATCTCGGCGGCGACCCCCTTCTCGGCGAGCACGATGCGCACACGATGGGAGTAGTGGTCGGCAGGGTCGGAAAAACAGGCCAGCCTATTGGTGACGGCCATTGCGCCCTCCTCGCTTTGGATTATTCAGGGGCAGAAAGACGCGCGCGCCCTAGTAGGGCGCGCGCTTGGTACAAGAGTGCAGCAGTGTATCAGTGGACGTCCTTCCAGTACTCACGCTTGAGCAGGTAGGCGAACACGAAGAAGAACGCCAGGTACAGCAGCACGAAGGTACCGATGCGCTGGCTTTCCAGCTTGACCGGGTTGGCGGAGTAGGCCAGGAAGGTCACCAGGTTCTGGATCTTCTCGTCGAACTCGGCTTCGGTCAGCTTGCCGGTCTTCGGCACCACAGTCAGCTGGTCGCAAGCTTCGTGGGTGATCGGAGCGCCGGTCAGCGGGTCGAACTGCTTCTTGCCGCCCTCAACCACTTGTACCTGCTTGCAACCGATGACCTGGCGACCTTGCAGGTTGACCAGGACGTTCGGCATGCCGACGTTCGGGAAGACCTTGTTGTTCACGCCCCACGGACGCGCAGGATCTTCGTAGAAGGAACGCAGGTAGCTGTACAGCCAGTCGGTACCACGCACGCGGGCAACCAGGGTCAGGTCCGGCGGCGCAGCGCCGAACCATACCTTGGCGTCCTGGGGCTGCATGCCGATCTTCATGTGGTCGCCGATCTTGGCGCCAGTGAGGACCAGGTTCTTCAGCATCAGGTCTTCAGGAATACCCAGGTCCTTGCCGACGCGTTCGTAGCGTTGGAACTTGGCACTGTGGCAGCCCATGCAGTAGTTCGCGAAGGTACGCGCGCCGTCCTGCATGGCGGCCTTGTCGGTCAGGTCGATGTCGACCTTGTCCAGATGTACATCATGACCACCAGCAGCAAAGGTCAGAGCCGGCAGCGCAGCGAAAACAAATGCAGCAAATAGCTTTTTCATCAGCCTGTCACCCTTTCCGGTACCGGTTTGGTTTTTTCCATCCTTGTGTAGAACGGCATCAGGATGAAGTACGCGAAGTACAGGATGGTGCACACCTGCGACAGCAGGGTACGGCCCGGGGTCGGCGCCAGAACGCCGAGAATGCCAAGGATGATGAAGGATACGCAGAACACCACCAGCCAGATGCGGCTCAGCCAGCCCTTGTAGCGCATGGACTTCACCGGGCTGCGGTCCAGCCACGGCAGGACGAACAGGATGGCGATTGCCGCGCCCATGGCGATAACGCCCGCCAGCTTGTCCGGCACCGCACGGAGGATCGCGTAGAAGGGGGTGAAGTACCACACCGGCGCGATGTGCTCAGGCGTCTTGAACGGGTTGGCCTGCTCGAAGTTGGGCTTCTCGAGGAAGTAACCGCCCATCTCCGGGAAGAAGAACACCACGAAGCAGAACACGAAGAGGAACACCACTACGCCGACGATGTCTTTCACGGAGTAGTAGGGGTGGAACGCGATACCGTCCAGCGGAACGCCGTTCTCGTCCTTCAGTTTCTTGATGTCCACGCCGTCGGGGTTGTTCGAACCCACTTCGTGCAGCGCCAGGATGTGCAGCACGACCAGGCCGATGATCACGATCGGCAGGGCGATCACGTGCAGGGCGAAGAAGCGGTTCAGGGTGATGCCGGAAATCAGGTAGTCACCACGGATCCACTGGGTCAGGTCATCGCCGACCACCGGAATCGCACCGAACAGCGAGATGATCACCTGGGCACCCCAGTAGGACATCTGGCCCCAGGGCAGCAGGTAGCCCATGAAGGCCTCGGCCATCAGGGCGAGGTAGATCAGCATGCCGAAGATCCACACCAGCTCACGGGGCTTCTGGTAGGAGCCGTAGAGCAGGCCGCGGAACATGTGCATGTAGACAACGATGAAGAACGCCGATGCACCGGTGGAGTGCAGGTAGCGGATGATCCAGCCGTACTCCACGTCGCGCATGATGTACTCGACGGACGCGAAGGCTTCCTCGGCGGACGGAGTGAAGCTCATGGTCAGCCAGAGACCGGTGAGGATCTGGTTTACCAGCATCAGCAGTGCCAGCGAGCCGAAGAAGTAGAAGAAGTTGAAGTTCTTCGGAGCGTAGTACTTGCTCAGATGGTCTTCCCACATCTTGGTCGCGGGGAAGCGCGCATCGACCCATTCCATGAATTTGCTCATCATGCCTTCTCCTGGTCCACACCGACGATGATGACGTCATCCGACTCGTACGAGTAAGGCGGAACCGGCAGGTTCAGAGGCGCCGGCTGCGCCTTGTAGACACGACCTGCGAGGTCATAGCGAGAACCGTGGCAGGGGCAGAAGTAGCCGCCGACCCACTCGGCACCCAGGTCTGCCGGGGCGACTTCCGGACGGAAGGACGGCGAGCAGCCCAGGTGGGTGCAGATACCGACCAGCACCAGGATTTCCGGCTTGATCGAACGGGTAACCGGGTCCACGTAGGTCGGTTGCACCGACGCCTTGGACTCGGGGTCCGCCATGCGGTCGTGGATCTTGCCGATATTGGCAAGGATCTCTTCGGTCCGACGCACGATGAACACAGGCTGACCGCGCCACTCGGCGACGATCTGCTGGCCGGCTTCGACCTTGCCTATATTCACCTTGACCGGTGCACCCGCGGCCTTGGCCTTGGCACTGGGCAGCCATGACCCCACGAACGGGACCGCAGCCCCCACCGCTCCCGCAGCACCAACCACAGACGTGGCCGCTACGAGGAAGCGACGCCGGCCTGCATTCACGCCGTCATTGCTCATTCAGTCGTCTCCCATCAGCTTTGTGGCCTGTTGTTCAGGCCTCTACTAAGTAAAAAAATCGAGCCGCGCAAAAAATTCGCCAAATGGTAAAGAAAACCCCCTTTCCTGACAAGGTAATAGCCGGATACAAATAGCCCGAAAGCCTTGAATGACGGGGGTTTTGACTCTGCGACAAGCTGTCGCAGGGACGAAATTCTCGCGCATAAAAAAACGCCCAGCTCCGAAGAGGCTGGGCGCTTTTTGCAAGCGTCGAATTAACGCTTGGAGTACTGCGGACGCTTACGCGCTTTACGCAGACCGACTTTCTTACGTTCAACTTCGCGAGCGTCGCGAGTTACGTAGCCGGCCTTACGCAGCGGGCTGCGCAGGGTCTCGTCGTATTCGATCAGAGCGCGGGTGATGCCGTGGCGGATTGCACCGGCTTGACCGCTTACACCACCGCCAACGACGGTAACGTAGATATCGAACTTCTCGGTGGTCTCGGTCAGCTCCAGCGGCTGACGCACGACCATGCGAGCGGTTTCGCGACCGAAGAAGGTATCCAGGGTGCGATTGTTGATGGAGATCTTGCCAGTACCCGGACGCAGGAAGACGCGCGCGGTAGCAGTCTTACGACGGCCGGTGCCGTAGTTTTGAGTCGCCGACATAATGAACTATCCCGTTAAATCTTCAGTTCTTGGGGCTGCTGAGCGGTGTGCGGGTGAACAGCACCCTTGTACACCTTCAGCTTGCGATACATGTCGCGGCCCAGCGGGTTCTTCGGCAGCATGCCTTTCACCGCGGTCTCGATCACGCGCTCAGGGGCCTTGGCGATCAGCTTCTCGAAGTTGATCTCCTTGATGCCACCCGGGAAGCCGGAGTGAGAGTAGTACATCTTGTCGGTGGTCTTGGCACCGGTAACACGTACCTGCTCGGCATTGATCACGACGATGTAGTCGCCGGTGTCAACGTGAGGGGTGTATTCCGGCTTGTGCTTGCCGCGCAGACGGCTGGCAATTTCGGTGGCCAGACGACCCAGGGTCTGACCTGCAGCGTCGACGACGTACCAGTCGCGCTTAACAGTTTCCGGTTTTGCAGTAAAAGTCTTCATTCGCTATAGCCTCAGGGGCCGCCCTGAAAATTAGACGGCGGATCTTACTGAATAGTGCGCTTCCTGACAAGGTCAGGTCAGCCGGAAACAGACGCTATCGGGGGCTCGGGTCAGCGCGTCCGCTACGGCATGGTTTGTTCGGCGGGCTAGGCATCCCCACCTTCCTTCTCCGCAGGCTAGGCATCCCCGCAAAGAAAGCCGCGGAATTATGCCGATTGCAGGAAAAATATCAACCTGATTTCATGCACCTTTTACGAGAAAGCTGGAGGCAGCAATGGAATACCGCCAACTCGGCCGCACCGACCTCAAGGTCAGCAGCCTGTATCTCGGCACCATGACCTGGGGCGAGCAGAACTCCGAAGCGGAGGCTTTCGCCCAGATCGAGCGCGCCAAAGCCTACGGCATCAACTTCATGGATACGGCGGAGATGTACCCCGTTCCACCGCGCGCGGAGACCTACAGCGCCACCGAAACCATCATCGGCAACTGGTTCGCCAAGCGCGGGGACCGAGCCGACTGGGTCCTGGCCAGCAAGGTGGCGGGCCCTGGCAACGGCATCAGCCACATCCGTGGCGGTAACCTGAAGCACAACCGCGAGCACATCACCGCGGCCCTGGATGCCAGCCTCAAGCGCCTGCGCACGGACTGGGTCGACCTCTACCAGCTGCACTGGCCCGAACGCAGCACCAACTTCTTCGGCCAGCTGGGCTACGCGCACAAGGACGAAGACTTCACGCCGCTGCAGGAAACCCTCGAAGTCCTCGGGGAACAGGTCAAGGCCGGCAAGATCCGTCATATCGGCCTGTCCAACGAAACGCCCTGGGGCACCATGAAGTTCCTGCAACTGGCCGACCAGCTCGGCCTGCCCCGCGCCGTCTCCATCCAGAACCCCTACAACCTACTCAATCGCAGCTTCGAGGTGGGCCTGGCCGAGGTGGCCATCCGCGAGCAATGCGGCCTGCTGGCGTACTCGCCGATGGCCTTCGGCATGCTTTCGGGCAAATACGAGGGCGGCGCCCGCCCGGCCAACGCGCGGATCACTCTGTTCAGCCGCTTTACCCGCTACACCAATCCGCAGACCCAGTCCGCCTGCTCGCGCTACGTGAAGCTGGCCCGTGAACACGAACTGTCGCCCGCGCAGATGGCCCTGGCCTTCGTCACGGCACAGCCCTTCGTGACCAGCAACATCATCGGCGCCACCTCGCTCGAACAGCTCGAAGAAAACCTGGGCAGCAGCGAACTCGTGCTGTCCCCCGAAGTACTGGAGGCCATCGCCGCCATCCACAAGGACCAGCCCAACCCCGCTCCCTGAAGCACAGAAGCCCGGCAATCGCCGGGCTTCCGCTATCAGTCGCCGATCAGACCAGCGCGCGGGCGATGATCTCCTTCATGATCTCGTTGGTGCCGGCGTAGATCCGCTGGACCCGTGCGTCGGCCCAGGCGCGCGCCACGGCGTACTCCCACATGAAGCCGTAGCCACCGTGCAGCTGCACGCACTCGTCCAGCACCTTGCACTGCAGGTCGGTACCCCAGTACTTGAGCATCGCCGCGGTGGGCACATCCAGCTTGCCGGCCAGGTGCAGCTCCATGCAGCGATCGACGAAGACCCGCCCGACCTGGATCTCGGTGGCCATCTCCGCCAGCTTGAAACGGGTGTTCTGGAACTCGGCGACGGACTTGCCGAAGGCCTTGCGCTCGCGGGTGTAGTCCAGGGTCCAGTTGAGTGCCGCCTCGGCCGAGGCCAGGGCGCCGATGCCCACGGTCAGGCGCTCCTGGGGCAGCTCCTGCATCAGGTAGGCGAAGCCCATGCCGGCCTGCCCCAGCAGGTTCGCCTTGGGTACACGGACATCCTGGAAGAACAGCTCCGAGGTGTCCTGGGCCTTCATGCCGACCTTTTCCAGGCGCTTGCCCTTGGCGAAGCCCGGCGTACCCGCCTCCACCAGGAACAGGCTGGTGCCCTTGGCGCCGGCCTTCGGATCGGTCTTGGCCACCACTATCACCAGGTCGGCGAGGAAGCCGTTGGTGATGAAGGTCTTGGAACCGTTGATGACGTACTCGTCGCCGTCCAGCACCGCCGTGGTCTTCACCCCCTGCAGGTCGGAGCCGGCGCCGGGCTCGGTCATGGCGATGGCGGTCACCATCTCGCCGCTGACCAGCTTCGGCAGGTACTTGAGCTTGAGCTCCTCGGAGCCGTAATGAAGGATGTAGGGCGCGACGATGTCGGAGTGCAGGGAGAAGCCGATGCCGGTCAGGCCCAGGCGACCGATCTCCTCGATCACCACCGCGCTGTAGAGGAAATCGGCCCCCATGCCGCCATAGGCCTCCGGGATATGCGAGCAGAGCATGCCGGCCTCACCCGCCTTGTTCCACAGGGCACGGTCGATGTGGCCGTCCTTTTCCCACTGGTGGTGGTAGGGCACCGCTTCCTGTTCGAGGAACTTGCGCACGCTGTCGCGGAAGAGTTCGTGGTCGGAGCTGAACAGGGTTCTTGGAATCATGGCATCACCTTGAAGGGACACTGAGGAGGTATGGAAACGCAGGCCACCGACTCTAGGCCAGTCCCCTGCCCCGCCACACTGGACACTTAGGACAAAAAATAAGACGATCCAGCCGCAGAATGACCGCTTTCCCCTAATAAGAACAACACCATGAGCAACATGCAGTCCCCTAACCTTCGACAGGTCAGCATCCTCGCCGTCGACGGCGTTTTCGCCTCAACCCTCATGCAGGCCAAAGACTTCTTCCACATGGCCAGCCTGCGCTTCGGCAAGCTGCAGGGTAAGGGCCTCACGCCCGCCTTCCAGACCCGCCTGGTCAGTCCGGATGGCCTGCCGGCACGCAGTTTCAGCGACGTCCAGATCCCGGTGGACGGGCCACTGGACCACGCGGACATCATCGTCATCCCCACCTTCTGGGGCGACTTCGACGCCCTGCTCGCCCGTTATCCACAAGTCTGCACCTGGCTACGCGAACGCCACGCCGCCGGCAGCGCCATCTGCGGCGAAGCCACCGGGGTGTTCTGGATGGCCCAGGCCGGCCTGCTGGACGGCAAGGAGGCGACCACCTACTGGCGCTTCTTCGGCGAATTCGCCGAACGTTTCCCCAAGGTCCTGCTGAACCAGGAGAAGCACCTCTCCGACGCCGACAACCTGTACTGCGCCGGCGGCGTCACGTCGGCCTGCGATCTATACATCTACCTGATCGAGCGCTTCTGCGGCGCCAGCATCGCCCAGGCGGTGGCCCGCGACATCCTCTACGAGGTGCAGCGCAGCTATGCCCCGGGGCGCATCGGCTTTGGCGGCCAGAAGCTGCACCAGGACATGACCATCCTGCAGATCCAGCACTGGCTCGAAGAACACTTCGCCGACAAGTTCCGCTTCGAGGACGTGGCCCGGGACCACGGCATGAGCATCCGCAACTTCATGCGCCGCTTCCAGGCCGCCACGGGGGACAAGCCCCTGCACTACCTGCAACGCTTGCGCATCGAGACGGCCAAGGGCCTGCTCTCCGGCACCCGCAAGAGCATCAAGACCATCAGTTACGAAGTGGGTTACGACGACGCCAGTTTCTTCGCCCGGCTGTTTCGCCAGCACACCCAGCTCTCACCCAACCAGTACCGGCGCCAGTACCAGCAGAAGGGCGAATGACCCTCGCCGATCCGCGCAAATGAAAAAGGCTGCCCTCGGGCAGCCTTTTTTCTTGCGCGTTCCTCAGGGCTTGTGCGGCCGCGAAAGGAACTCGTGGGACTGCATTTCCAGCAGGCGGCTCAGGGTGCGCTGGAACTCGAAGTTCAGGCGACCGCCGGTATAGAGGTCCTTCAACTCCACTTCCGCCGAGATGATCAGCTTCACGTTGCGGTCGTAGAATTCGTCCACCAGGTTGATAAAGCGCCGCGCCATGTCGTCCTTCGCCACGCCCATCTGCTCGACGTTGGCGAGGATCACCGCGTGGAAGATCTTGCCCAGTTCGATGTAGTCGTTCTGGCTGCGCGGCCCGTCGCAGAGCTCGCGGAACTCGAACCAGGCCACGTCTTCGCAGACGCGCACGGCGCGGATCTCGCGATTTTCCACCATCAGCGCCTCGCCTTCCTGGGCCATGGTGCAATCCGGCAGCAGGCTCTTGAAGCTGCGGCTCAGGCTGGCCTCGGCTTCGGCATCCAGCGGGAAGTGGAACAGCTCGGCCTGCTCCAGGGCACGCAAGCGATAGTCCACGCCACTGTCGACGTTGACGATCTCGGTGTGCTCCTTGAGCAAGGCGATCGCCGGCAGGAAGCGCGCGCGCTGCAGGCCATCCTTGTAGAGGCCGTCGGGCACGATGTTGGAGGTCGCCACAAGGCTGACGCCGTTCTTGAACAGCTCGTCCAGCAGCGTGGCCAGGATCATCGCGTCGGTGATGTCGGAGACGAAGAACTCATCGAAGCAGATCACCCGCGCCTCGCCGGCGAAACGCTTGCCGATGATGGTCAGCGGGTTCTTCTCGCCCTTGAGGGTCTTCATCTCCTCGTGGACGCGCTTCATGAAGCGGTGGAAGTGGGTACGCATCTTCTGCTTGAACGGCAGCGCGTCGTAGAAGGTATCCACCAGGTAGGTCTTGCCGCGACCCACGCCGCCCCAGAAGTACAGGCCCCTGACGGGGTCCTGGCGCTTCTTGCCGAACAGGCTGCCCAGCAGGCCGGGTTTGCTGCGGTCGTCGGCGATCAGGTCGTCATACAGCCGTTGCAGGTGGCGAACGGCGTTTTCCTGTGCGGCGTCGTGAAAGAATTCCGGCCGTTTGAGATCGGCCTGGTAGCGCTCGAGGGGGGTCATGATCGGTAGCAAGGCAACGAAAAACGGGGCAGGTACTTTAGGGTCTGATGCCGCTTCGACGCAAGTCGCGTTGCTGCGCCAAATGTCGCCAGGCAAGGCGCGGGACGCAGGCAATGGTCATTCCCTTGGCAAGTCCCGCAACACGGCATGGCGACATTTGCCGCGCAACCCGAAGGGCCGCGCGCGAAGCAGCATCAGACCCTATGGCCTGCCCCGTTGATTGGCAATTGGCCGACAGCGTCGGCCGCTGGAAAGACAGTTATTCCTGAGGCGCGAGGGCCGCGTAGAGGCGCTGGATGGCCGTTTCGCGAGCCGCATCGTCGGCGAAGGACGGGCTGGTAGCCACCTGCTCGTCGTCCAGCCAGATGCCGAACGCGTCGCCTTCGACCCGCAGATCCAGCTCATCGCCACCCTGCAGACGCTTGCTCACCTGGCCGGCGGCCTTGCCGTCGGCAAACGAGCGCGACAGCAGCAGCTGCTCGCCATCGGCGTCCAGCAGGCGGAAACGGAAGCTGCCATCCTCGTCGCGGAAGCTGACGAAGCGCGCGCTCTTGGCCGCTTTCTTCTTCGCCTCGCCGCCCACCTGAACGTTGGTGCGGAACGAACGCAGGCCCACGGCCTCACGCAGTTCGTTGAGGAAGGGAGACGCGATCTTGCGGGCCTTGGCGGCACCGGCAAGCAGGATGTCCTCGAGGTCGGACGGCCGCTCGATCAGCGCGTGGTAACGTTCGCGGGCTTCACCCAGTTCGCTGTCGAGCAGCTGGAACAGGCGCTGCTTGGCCTCGCCCCAGGCCAGGCCGGCCAGCAGCTCGGCGCGGAACTCGGCGAGCTGCGCGGGCGTGGCGAACGCCTGGTAGAGGGTGAACAGGTGGGAGTTGTCCGGGTCCTTCGGCTCGCCGGGTGCACGGGAGTCGGTGACGATACGGGCGATGGCATCCTTCAGCTGCTTGGCACTGCCGAACAGCGGAATGGTGTTGTCGTAGCTCTTGGACATCTTGCGGCCGTCGAGGCCTGGCAGGGTCGCCACCTCTTCCTCGATCACCGCTTCAGGCAGGGTGAAGAACTCACGGCCGGCACCGAACAGGTGGTTGAAGCGCTGGCCGATATCGCGGGCCATTTCCACGTGCTGGATCTGGTCGCGGCCTACCGGCACCTTGTGCGCATTGAACATCAGGATGTCCGCGGCCATCAGCACCGGGTAGCTGTACAGGCCCATGGTGACGCCGGCATCCGGGTCCTCGCCGCTCTCCAGGTTCTTGTCCACGGAGGCCTTGTAGGCATGGGCACGGTTGAGCAGGCCCTTGGCGCTGACGCAGGTGAGCAACCAGGTCAGTTCGGGGATCTCGGGGATGTCGGACTGGCGGTAAAAGGTCGCCTTGTCGGTGTCCAGGCCGCAGGCCAGCCAGGTGGCGGCGATTTCCAGGCGCGAACGCTGGATACGGGCCGGGTCGTCGCACTTGATCAGGGCGTGGTAGTCGGCCAGGAAATAGAAGGAGTCGACGTCGCTGGCGCGGCTGGCAACGATGGCCGGGCGAATGGCGCCCGCATAGTTGCCAAGGTGCGGCGTGCCGGTGGTGGTGATGCCGGTAAGGATACGAGTGGTCATGGTGTTCGCTTGTCGGACTTCGTTCGGAATCAGAGACGCGGCAGGACCAGGTCCTTGAGATCGGTCAGCTTGCCGTGGAAGAAGTGCCCGCATTCTGCCACTTTCAGCAGCTCATGGGGGCGCGCGAGGCCAGCCGACCAATCGTAGACGGCCTGGGGCGGCACGATTTCATCGACTTCCGGCTGGATCACCGTCATCTCGCCACCTTCGGGAAGCGGGTGTTCGTCGGTCAGGCGCATGACCGCGGGCGCCGCCATGAACAGGCGCGGCACTTTGATCCCCTGGCGCTCCAGGCGGCCAGCCAGGCTGGCGGCGACGAAACCACCGAAGGAGAAGCCGAACAGGGTCAGCTCCAGCTCCGGGCGCTGGGCGCGGAACCAGTGGGCCGCAGCTTCGGCGTCGTCCACCTCGCCAGTGCCCATGTCGTGGCTACCGGCGCTGGCGCCGACGCCGCGGTAGTTGAAGCGCAGCGTGCTGTAGCCGGCATCGCGGGCGGTGCGCTGCAGGGTGGACACCACTTTGTTGAGCATGGTGCCGCCCTGCACGGGGTTGGGGTGACAGATCAACGCCAGGCCACGGGCCTCGGGCAGATCGAGATGCAGCGCCTCGAGCTGGCCACAGGGACCATCGAGCAGAAGAGGGTTTTCGCGGATCAACAAGGGAAACTCCGTGACCCGGTGACGGGTCGACTCGTCTTGGATAAGCACAACAGGGCTTGCGTCGCGGTATACAGCGCGGATTCGAGCCGTTAACGTAAAGCAAAGCCGTTTATAGAGGAAGGACTCGTGGAACAGTCGCTCACCGTTTGGTTGTTACCAGCCTTCGCCCTGCTCGCCGGCATCGGCATCGGTTTCCTGATCGCACGCCTGGTGCCCAATGCCGCCCCGAACCGGACGCAGCGCCAGCTGGATGATCTGCAGGAACGCTTCGATACCTACCAGAGCGAGGTGGTCACTCACTTCAACACCACCGCCAGCCTGGTGAAGAAGCTCACCCAGAGCTACCAGGAGGTGCAGGAGCACCTGTCCGAGGGCGCCAGCCGCCTGGCCCTCGACGAGCTGACCCGCCAGCGCCTGCTGGCCGCCCTGCACGCCGACGAGGCCGCCAGCCCGCGCGAGCGCCTGACCCCGCCCAAGAGCAACGAAGCGCCCAAGGACTACGCGCCCAAGGCTCCGGATGCCCCCGGCACCCTGGACGAAACCTTCGGCCTGAAAGGCAAGTACTGATTTCATCCCGGCCGGCCACGCAAGTGGCCAGTCGGATAGAAGCCCAATAAAAAGCCCCGCGATTGCGGGGCTTTTTATTGGCCGGTAACTCAGATCGCGCCGCGCTCGCGGAGCAGGTCGAGAACCAGTTTCACGCCCTCTTCCACATTGCTGGACTGGGTATCGATCACCAGATCGGCATCCAGCGGCACATCGTAGGGGAAGGACTCGCCCGGGATATTGTCCTGGCCGGCGGCGTAGAGGCCCTGCGGGTCACGCTCGCGGCACGCCATGGGCGAAGCCTGGACGTACACGGTGATCAGACGGTCGGCACCGATCAGCGCCTTGGCCTGTTCGCGACCTTCGGCATCCGGGGCGACGAAGGCGGCCAGGGTCAGCAGGCCGGCCTCGTTGAACTGACGCGCGACGTGAGCGGCACGACGCCAGTTCTCGGTACGGCCGGCGCGATCCTGCGGCAAACCCTTGTTCAGGTCATGGCGCAGGTTCTGTCCGTCGAGTACGTAAACCGCGCGGCCCATGTCGAACAGCTTGCGCTCGACGGCGTAGGCCAGGGTGCTCTTGCCAGCGCCGGACAGGCCGCTGAACAGCACGGTGGCGGGCTGCTGGCCGAAGCGAGCGGCACGCTCTTCGCGAGCCACGTGGGCCTGCTTGCCATGGTGCCCATCGACGTTACGGCTGGCCTGCGGGTCGGCGATGATCATGCCGGCGCCGACGGTGCCATTGGTGAGGCGGTCGATGACGATGAAGGCGCCGGTGGTGCGGTTCTGCTCGTAGCCATCGAGGGCGATGCTGGCGTCCAGGCTGACCTTGACCTTGGCGATCTCGTTCAGCTGCAGGCTGCTGCCAGCGGTTTCTTCCAGGGTGTTCACATCCACCTTATGGGCGATGCTCGGAATCGAGCCCGGCACATAGCTGGTGGCGCGCTTGATGTCGTACTTCTTGCCCGGGAGCATGGGCTCCTCGGACATCCATACCAGCATCGCGTCGAAGCTGTCGGTGATCAGCGGACGGTTGTCGGCATGCACCAACATGTCGCCGCGGGACACGTCGATCTCGTCTTCCAGGGTCAGGGTGATCGCCTGCCCCGGGCCGGCCTGCTCCAGCTCGCCCTCGTAGGTGACGATGGACTTGACCCGGCTGCCCTTGCCGGACGGCAGGGCCACCACGTCGTCACCCTTGCGCACGATGCCGCTGGCCAGGGTGCCGGCGAAACCACGGAAGTTCAGGTTTGGACGGTTCACGTACTGCACCGGGAAGCGCATGTCGGAAACATTGCGGTCGCCGGAGATTTCCACGGTCTCGAGGATCTCCATCAGCGACTGGCCGGTGTACCAGGGCGAACGCTCGCTCTTGTTCACCACGTTGTCGCCCTTCAGCGCCGACATCGGCACGAAGTGGATCGAGGTGGGGTTCAGCTTGATGCGCTCGGCAAACTGCAGGTAGTCGGCCTTTATGATCTCGAACACGCCCTGGTCGAAGTCCTTCAGGTCCATCTTGTTGATGGCGACGACGATGTGCTTGATGCCCAGCAGGGACGCGATGTAGCTGTGCCGGCGAGTCTGGGTCTGCACACCGTAGCGCGCATCGACCAGGATGATCGCCAGGTCGCAGGTGGAGGCGCCGGTGGCCATGTTGCGGGTGTACTGCTCATGGCCTGGGGTGTCGGCGATGATGAACTTGCGCTTGGCGGTGCTGAAGTAGCGGTACGCCACGTCGATGGTGATGCCTTGCTCGCGCTCGGCCTGCAGGCCGTCCACCAGCAGCGCCAGGTCGACGTCGTCACCGGTGGTGCCGACTTTCTTCGAGTCGCGGGTGATGGCTTCCAGGTGATCTTCGTAGATCATCTTGGAGTCGTGCAGCAGGCGCCCGATCAGGGTGCTCTTGCCGTCGTCGACGTTGCCGCAGGTGAGGAAGCGCAGGAGTTCCTTGCGCTCGTGCTGGGCCAGGTAGGCGAGGATGTCCTGGCTGATCAGATCGGATTGATGGCTCATGGTGCGGAATCCTTAGAAATAGCCCTGACGTTTCTTCTCTTCCATCGAACCTGCCTGGTCATGGTCGATGACACGGCCCTGGCGTTCGGAAGTGCGGGTCAGGAGCATTTCCTGGATGATTTCCGGCAGCGTGCCGGCGGTGGACTCCACCGCGCCGGTGAGCGGGTAGCAGCCGAGGGTACGGAAGCGCACCATCTTCTTCTGGATGGAGGCTTTCTGCTCGTCGGACAGGTGCTCGAGGATGCGCTCGTCGTCGATCATGATCAACGCGCCGTTCATCTCGATGACCTCGCGCTCGGCGGCGAAGTACAGCGGCACGATCGGGATCTGCTCGAGGTAGATGTATTGCCAGATGTCCAGCTCGGTCCAGTTGGACAGCGGGAATACGCGAATCGACTCGCCCTTCTTCACCTTGCCGTTGTAGACGTTCCACAGCTCGGGACGCTGGTTCTTCGGGTCCCAGCGGTGCTTGCTGTCCCGGAAGGAGTAGACGCGCTCCTTGGCGCGGGACTTCTCCTCGTCGCGGCGGGCGCCGCCGAAGGCCGCGTCGAAACCGTACTTGTCGAGCGCCTGCTTGAGGCCCTCGGTCTTCATCACGTCAGTGTGCTTCGCGCTGCCATGGGTGAAGGGGTTGATGTCCTGGGCGACGCCTTCCGGATTGATATGGGTGATCAGGTCCAGGCCCATATCGGCGACCATCTTGTCGCGGAAGCTGTACATCTCCTGGAACTTCCAGCGGGTGTCGACGTGCATCACCGGGAAGGGCAGCTTGCCGGGGAAGAACGCCTTGCGCGCCAGATGCAGCATCACGGCGGAGTCTTTACCGATGGAATAGAGCATCACCGGGTTGTCGAATTCGGCGGCCACTTCACGAATGATGTGGATGCTCTCCGCCTCCAGCTGTTTCAGGTGCGTCAGTTTATCGAGCATGGCTACTCACGAAGGTCTTTCTGATACGACGGCCGGCGGGCCGTGGACGAGCGGGCACTCTAACACAGCGCCAGGCTCTAACTGGGGGAGCCGTTATACCAAAAAAATATAGTCATATAGCCGCGCGAATTCAGTGGCAGCGGGCTGCCAGGCCCCTTCCACCCGAGCCGCTACGGAGCCTCGGAGGGTGGAGAAGATCGCCGGACCGCTACTTCCTCGGACTTGTACCTGCGCAGCGCTGCGCTAGCATAGCCGGCACATTTTCCTGCCCCGAAAGACTTCCCATGCGCCGCGCCGTTTTCGCCTTGCCATTGCTCATCCTGATCTCCGCCTGCAGCAGCAAACCGACTCCCGCCCCGCAGCCGGTGCAGAAGCCGACGCAACCGACGCTCATCACCCCCAGCGCCCATCCGACATTCGGCTCGGTGCAACCGATCACGCCGCTGCGCGGAGACTTTGCGGGCAACCCCAGCGCCCAGCGTTTCATCGATCGCATGGTCAGCCAGCACGACTTCAATCGCGCGCACCTGCAGGACCTGCTGGCCCAGACCCGCGAACTGGATTGGGTGATCCGCCTGATGGACCGCCAGGCGCCGACCTACACAAGGCCCAGCGGCCCCAATGGCGCCTGGCTACGCTACCGGAAGAAATTCATCACGCCGGGCAACGTGCGCAACGGCGTGCTGTTCTGGGACCAGTACGAAGCCGACCTGCAGCGCGCCTACCAAACGTACGGCGTACCGCCGGAGATCATTGTCGGCATCATCGGTGTGGAAACCCGCTGGGGACGCGTGATGGGCAACACACGGATCATCGACGCGCTGGCCACCCTCGCCTTCTCCTACCCTCGCCGCTCCGAGTTCTTCACGGGTGAGCTGGAGCATTTCCTGCTGCAAGCGCGCGAGGAAGGTGACGACCCACTGTCACGACGCGGCTCCTATGCCGGCGCGATGGGCTACGGGCAGTTCATGCCGTCGTCCTTCACCCGATTTGCCGTGGACTTCGATGGCGACGGACATCGAGACCTGTGGAACCCCCGCGACGCCATCGGCAGCGTGGCCAACTACTTCCAGCAGCATGGCTGGATCACCGGCGACGCCGTGGCCGTGCGCGCCACCGGCCAGGCGCGCACGCTGGAAGACGGCTTCAAGACCCAGTACCCGATCAGTGTGCTGGCGGCGGCCGGGCTCCGGCCGCAGGGCTCGCTGGGCAATCACCAGAGCGCCAGCCTGCTGCGCCTGGACATGGGCAAGACCTACCAGTACTGGTATGGCCTGCCGAACTTCTACGTGATCACCCGCTACAACCACAGCACGCACTACGCCATGGCGGTGTGGGAACTGGGCAAGGCGGTGGACAGCCAACGTCAAGGCTCACGATGAAGAACGGCCGGCTCACTGAGCCGGCCGTTTTTACATTCCATGCGCGTTCAGGCGGGATTGGCGCAATCGATGAACAGGTGCTCGATGGCGAAGCGCCTGGCCAGGTAGTCGCCCAGCGCCTGCACACCGTAGCGCTCGGTGGCATGGTGGCCGGCGGCGATGAAGCTGACGCCATTCTCCCGCGCGCTATGTATGGTCTGCTCCGAGACTTCGCCAGTGAGATAGGCATCGACACCCGCCGCGATCGCCTGATCGATATAGCCCTGCCCACCGCCGGTGCACCAACCCACCCGGCTGATCATCCGCTCGCCTTCCACCAGCAGCGGCTCGCGCCCCAGCACGTCGCGCACGCGGCGGGCGAAGTCGCCGGCGGTCATGGGTTCGGTCAGGGAGCCCACCAGGCCGACGACGCGCGGGTTGTCCGGGTCCAACGGGCCTTCGACGGTGATATCCAGCTGGCGCGCCAGCTGCACGTTGTTGCCCACTTCGGGGTGCACGTCCAGGGGCAGGTGATAGGCCAGCAGGCTGATGTCGTTGACCAGCAGGGTCTTCAGGCGACGCTGCTTCATGCCCACCACGCAGGGATTCTCGCCTTTCCAGAAATAGCCGTGGTGCACCAGGATCACGTCCGCCTCGGCCTCCACGGCGGCGTCCAGCAGCGCCTGGCTGGCGGTGACGCCGGTGACGATCCGGCTGACATGGGGACGCCCTTCCACCTGCAGGCCGTTGGGGCAGTAATCCTGGATGCGCGCGGCATTGAGAAAGCGGTCGGCTTCTTCCACCAGAGTGTTCAGGGCAATGGCCATGGTATTCCTCACAAGCTGTTGCGGACGGCTCGTTTTTAACGGGCGCCCTCGTATAATGGCGCCACCTTAAGGGGCACCCTTGCCCCTCGCAACCCTCAGGATTCTCCCTCGATGCTCAAGGCCCTGCGATATTTCGGCTGGCCGCTGGTTGTCGGCGTGCTCGCGGCACTGCTGATCATCCAGCATTACCCGCAATGGGTCGGCCTGCCCCAACAGGAAGTGCATCTGCAGGAAGCGCCGAAGTTCAACTTCAGCCGCCAGGGCCCGGACTCCTATGCCGACGCCGTGACCAGCGCATCCCCGGCGGTAGCCAACCTCTACACCACCAAGATGGTCAGCAAGCCGGCCCACCCGCTGTTCGAGGACCCGCAGTTCCGCCGCTTCTTCGGCGATAACCTGCCCCGTCAGCGACGCATGGAGTCCAGCCTGGGCTCGGCGGTGATCATGAGCCCGGAAGGCTACCTGCTGACCAACAACCACGTGACCGCCGGCGCCGACCAGATAGTGGTGGCGCTGAAAGACGGCCGGGAAACCCTGGCGCACCTGGTGGGCAGCGATCCGGAAACCGACCTCGCGGTGCTGAAGATCGACCTCAAGGACCTGCCCTCGATCACCCTCGGCCGCTCCGACAACATCCGCATCGGCGACGTGGCCCTGGCCATCGGCAACCCCTTCGGCGTCGGCCAGACCGTGACCATGGGCATCATCAGCGCCACCGGCCGCAACCAGCTGGGCCTGAACACCTACGAGGACTTCATCCAGACCGATGCGGCGATCAACCCCGGCAACTCCGGCGGCGCCCTGGTGGACGCCAGCGGCAACCTGATCGGCATCAACACCGCGATCCTCTCCAAGTCCGGCGGCTCCCAGGGGATCGGCTTCGCCATCCCAACCAAGCTGGCCCTGGAAGTGATGAAGGCGATCATCGAGCACGGCTCGGTAATCCGCGGCTGGCTCGGCATCGAGGTACAACCGCTGACCCAGGAACTGGCGGAATCCTTCGGCCTCGAGGGCCGGCCCGGCATCGTGGTCGCCGGTATCTACCGCGACAGCCCGGCCCAGCGCGCCTCGCTGCAGCCCGGCGACATCATCCTCAGCATCGATGGCGAACCGGCCGGCGATGGCCGTCGCTCGATGAACCAGGTGGCCCGTACCCGTCCCAGCGAGAAGATCAGCATTCTGGTGATGCGCAACGGCAAGGAGCTGGAGCTGACCGCCGAGGTCGGGGTCCGCCCGCCACCCAGCAACAACGGCAGCAATGGTGGCAACGGCAGCAACTGAGTCGATCCCGCGTCATCCGCAGGCGCCCATTAAAAAAACCGAGGCGATCACCCGTCTCGGTTTTTTTGTTGCAGCGACTCGTTCAGAGCGTGCCCAGGGCGTCCAGTAGCGCCTGGTTCTGCTCCGGCGTGCCGATGGTGATACGCAGGAACTGCGCAATGCGCTCCTGCTTGAAGTGACGCACGATCACACCCTGCTCACGCAGGCCGGCGGCGATGCCGGCGGCATCCTTCTGCGGATGGCGGGCGAAAACGAAGTTGGCGGCCGACGGCAGCACGTCGAAGCCCAGCTTGCCCAACTCGACCACCACCTGCTCGCGGCTGTCGATCACCTTGCGGCAGGTTTCCTCGAAGTACGCGCGGTCCTCGAAGGCGGCAGCGGCACCCGCGATCGCCATACGGTCCAGCGGGTAGGAGTTGAAGCTGTTCTTGATCCGCTCCAGCGCCTCGATCAGGTCCGGGTGACCTACCGCCAGGCCCACGCGCAAGCCCGCCAGGGAGCGGGACTTGGACAGGGTCTGTGCCACCAGCAGGTTCGGATAGCGGTCCACCAGGGCGATGGCGGACTGCCCGCCGAAGTCGATGTAAGCCTCGTCCACCAGCACGACCGTATCCGGATTGGCCTGCAGCAGGCGCTCGATGGCCTCCAGGGCCAACAGGCAGCCGGTGGGCGCGTTGGGGTTGGGGAAGATGATGCCGCCATTGGGGCGAGCGTAGTCTTCCACGCGGATCTGGAACTGCTCGTCCAGCGGCAGCGCCTCGAAGGGGATACCGTACAGGCCGCAGTAAACCGGATAGAAGCTGTAGGTCACGTCCGGGAACAGCAGCGGCTGGCCGTGCTGGAACAGGCCGTGGAAGGCGTGGGCGAGCACCTCGTCCGAACCGTTGCCGACGAATACCTGGGCCGGCTGCACGCCGTAGTACTCGGCTACCGCCTGCTTCAGGCGGTCGCTGTTCGGGTCCGGGTACAGGCGCAGGTTGTCACCCACTTCCGCCTGCATGGCCGCCACCGCCTTGGGCGAAGGGCCATAGGGGTTCTCGTTGGTGTTCATCTTCACCAGCTTGGCCAGCTTGGGTTGCTCGCCCGGCACGTAAGGCACCAGATCCTTGACGAAGGGACTCCAGAACTTGCTCATGCTCACTCCCCCTTGATGCGGTATTCGGCGCTGCGGGCGTGGGCGGTCAGCGACTCGCCACGGGCCAGCACAGAAGCGGTTTTGCCCAGCACGGACGCGCCATCCGCCGAGCAGAAGATGATCGAGGAACGCTTCTGGAAGTCGTACACCCCCAGCGGCGAGGAGAAACGCGCGGTGCCGGAAGTGGGCAGCACGTGGTTCGGGCCGGCGCAGTAGTCACCCAGGGCCTCGGCGGTATAGCGGCCCATGAAGATGGCGCCGGCGTGGCGGATCTGCGGCAGCCAGGCCTGCGGATCGGCGACGGACAACTCCAGGTGCTCGGGGGCGATGCGGTTGGCGACCTGGCAGGCCTGGGCCTGGTCGGCCACCAGGATCAGCGCGCCACGGTTCTGCAGCGAGGTACGGATGATCTCGGCACGCTCCATGGTCGGCAGCAGCTTGTCGATGCTGGCGGCTACCTTGTCGAGGAAAGCGGCGTCGTGGCTGACCAGGATCGACTGGGCGTCCTCGTCGTGCTCGGCCTGGGAGAACAGGTCCATGGCGATCCAGTCCGGATCGGTGCCGCCGTCGCAGACGACGAGTATCTCCGACGGGCCGGCGATCATGTCGATGCCGACCTGGCCGAACACATGGCGCTTGGCGGTGGCCACATAGATGTTGCCCGGGCCGACCACCTTGTCCACCTGGGGCACGCTTTCGGTGCCGTAGGCCAGCGCGGCCACGGCCTGGGCGCCGCCGATGGTGAAGACGCGGTCGACGCCGGCCACGCAGGCGGCGGCGAGGACGATCTCGTTGATCTCGCCACGGGGGGTCGGTACCACCATGACCACTTCGGCGACGCCGGCGACCTTGGCGGGGATGGCGTTCATCAACACCGACGACGGATAGGACGCCTTGCCACCCGGCACATAGAGGCCGGCGCGGTCCAGCGGCGTGACCTGCTGTCCCAGCACGGTGCCGTCGGCCTCGGTGTAGGACCAGGAGTCCTGCTTCTGCTTCTCGTGGTAGCTGCGCACGCGCGCGGCGGCGGTTTCCAGTGCTTCACGCTGTTCGCTGGAAATGCGCGTCAGCGCCAGTTCCAGGCGCTCGCGGGGCAGGATCAGGTCGGCCATGGAGGTGGCCTGCACACCATCAAAGCGCTGGGTGAACTCCACCACGGCGGCGTCGCCGCGCTCGCGCACGGCCTTGATGATGTCGAGGACCCGCTGGTTGACCGAGTCGTCCGACACGCTCTCCCAGCTCAGCAGATGATCCAGGTGTCGCGCGAAGTCCGGATCAGCGGCGTTGAGTCGGCGGATAGCAAAGGGAGCGGTCATAGCGGGCCTCATGAATGGCAAATGCTCGGGCGCCGCTAGAGTAGCAAGCCCACCGTGCGGGCACCCGAGAATAGTGGCTATGACACGGATAGGCGCGTGCGGCACGGGGCCGCACTCAAGGTGTCAGCTTGGGTGTCGGGACTCGACGGCGTTGCGCAGCATCTCGATCAGCGCCTGGATGCGCGCGTGCTGCATCTTCATCGACGCCTTGTTGACGATCAGCCGCGAGCTGATGGTCGCGATCAGCTCCTGGGGCTCCAGGCCGTTGGCACGCAGCGTATTGCCGGTGTCGACCACGTCGATGATCTTGTCGGCCAGGCCCACCAGGGGAGCCAGCTCCATGGAGCCGTACAGCTTGATCACATCGACCTGGCGACCCTGCTCGGCATAGTAGCGCTTGGCGATGTTGACGAATTTGGTGGCCACGCGCAGGCGGCCCTTGGGTTCGGGGGCGCCAACGGCACCCGCGGTCATCAGCTTGCAGCTGGCGATCCGCAAGTCCAGGGGCTCGTACAGGCCCTGGCCACCGTACTCCATCAGCACGTCCTTGCCGGCTACGCCGAGATCGGCCGCGCCATGCTCGACATAGGTCGGCACGTCGGTGGCACGCACGATAAGCAGGCGCACATCCTCTTGGGTGGTGGGGATGATCAGCTTGCGGCTCTTGTCCGGATTCTCAAGGGGCACGATGCCGGCTTCGGCGAGCAACGGCAGGGTGTCGTCGAGGATACGGCCCTTGGACAGCGCGATGGTGAGCATGAAACTGGTTTTCCTTGGCTACGGCCCGCGAGGGGCCTGTTGCACGGTCGCTACGGGCCGGCCCCGTTCAGGGCCGGCCAGGGGCACGACCTAACCCGGCACGCGACGGATCTTGGCGCCGAGCAACTGCAGTTTTTCTTCGATGCACTCGTAACCACGGTCGATGTGGTAGATGCGGTCGATCAGGGTATCGCCCTCGGCCACCAGGCCGGCGATCACCAGGCTGGCGGAAGCGCGAAGGTCGGTCGCCATGACCGGCGCGCCCTTGAGCTTCGGTACGCCGGTGACGATGGCGGTGTTGCCTTCGACCAGGATCTGGGCGCCCATGCGATTCATTTCGTAGACGTGCATGAAGCGGTTCTCGAACACGGTCTCGATCACCGCACCGGTGCCTTCGGCCACCGCGTTCATCGAAATGAACTGGGCCTGCATGTCGGTGGGGAACGCCGGGTACGGCGCGGTGCGCAGGTTGACCGCCTTGGGACGGTTACCCTTCATGTCCAGCTCGATCCAGTTGTTGCCGGTATCGATGTAGGCACCGGCCTCTTCCAGCTTCTGCAGCACGGCTTCGAGGATGGTCGGATCGGTGTCCTTCAGCTTCACGCGGCCACCGGTGGCGGCAGCGGCCACCAGGTAGGTGCCGGTTTCGATCCGGTCGGGCATCACGTTGTAGCGGGCACCGCCGAGGCGCTTCACGCCGTCGATGGTGATGGTGTCGGTACCGGCACCCTGGATCTGCGCGCCCATGGCGATCAGGCAGTTGGCCAGGTCCACCACTTCCGGCTCGCGGGCGGCGTTCTGCAGCACGGAGCGACCGTTGGCCAGGGCCGCGGCCATCATGATGTTCTCGGTACCGGTCACGCTGACGGTATCGAAGAAGAAGTTGGCGCCACGCAGGCCGCCGGCCGGAGCGCGGGCCTTGATGTAGCCGCCCTCGACGTCGATCTTCGCACCCATCGCCTCGAGGCCACGGATGTGCAGGTCGACCGGACGGGAACCGATGGCGCAGCCGCCGGGCAGGGCCACTTCGGCCTCGCCGAAACGGGCGACCATCGGGCCCAGCACCAGGATCGAGGCACGCATGGTCTTGACCAGCTCGTAGGGAGCCACGAGGGTCTTGATGCTGCTGGCGTCCACTTCGACGGCCAGCTTTTCGTCAATTACCGGCTGGACGCCCATGCGACCGAAGAGCTCGATCATGGTGGTGATGTCGTGCAGGTGCGGCAGGTTGGCCACGGTGACCGGGGTGTCGGCCAGCAGGGTGGCGGCCAGGATCGGCAGCGCGGAGTTCTTGGCGCCGGAAATGCGGATTTCGCCATCGAGGCGTTGACCGCCGGTAATAATCAGTTTGTCCATAGCTCTCTCGGAGGCTGGGCTCAGGAACGCTCGGCCCAAGCGGCCTGGCTGAAGAATTTCATGGTGACGGCGTGGATGCTGCCATCGGCGATCCAGGCGTTCAGGTGGGCGTATACCTGTTGCTGACGCTTCACCGGGCTCAGGCCGGCCAGCTCGTCGCTGATCAGGTTCAACTGGAAGTTGCAGCCTTCACCTTCAACTTCCACCTGGGTACCTGGCAGTTTCGCCTCCAGGAGGCTTTTCACTTCTACGGCCTGCATGCTCAACCTCAATCGGCGCCCAACGCGCGCGGGTCGGCCATGATACAAAAAAGCCCTCCGCCTGCGAACCCCGCTTGCGCAGGGCCTGACGGAGGGCCGTTGGACCGGCTCAGGCTTCCAGGGGAAGCAGCCCGGTCATCTCGGAGACCTCGGCGATCTGCCGCATGTCCTCGGGCATGCCACGCACCGTCACCGTCCTGCCCGCAGCGGCGGCATCGCGCATGAACGCCAGCAGCAGGGCGAGCCCGACGCTGCTGGTCTTCTCCACGGCGGAGCAGTCGAGCACCAGCGCGGTGCCGCTGGCGGCCTGGATCAGTTGCCGGCCCGCCTCGCGCAGTTGCGGCCCGGTGCTGTAGTCGAGCACGCCGATCAGGCGCAGCTCGCCCGACGCGGCCTGTTCGATCCGGGCTTCGCTCATTGTCCGCCCGCCTGCTTGGCTTCGTCGGACTGCTTGGCCTTGGCCACCACTTCGGCCCAGCCGTCGATAGTCTTGTCGAGGTCGTTGCCGTTGCGCTGCATGGCGTCGGCGAACTGGTCGCGGAACAGCTTGCCGATGTTGATGCCGTTGATGATCACGTTACGCAGCATCCACTGGCCGTTGACGTTGACCATGGTGTAGGACACCGGGTAGACGGTGCCCTTGCTGTCCCGGACCTCCATGCCCACGCTGGTGCGCTCGGGGTCTGCATTCTTGACCGGCAGCACGCGGATGTCCTGATTGTCGTACTCCAGCAGGGCGTTGCCGTAGAACTGGATCAGGCTGCGCTTGAAGTTCTCCTGGAAGCGGGTCATCTGCTCGGGAGTCGCGTTGCGCGAGTACTTCACCGTCATGATGCTGCGGGAAATGCCGTCGGCATCCACCACCGGGCCGAGAATGCCGTTCAGGGCTTCGTAGAAGGCATTCGGGTCGCTGCGATACTGCGCCTTGTTGGCCTTGAGGTCGGCCAGCAGCTGGTCGGTGGTCTGCTGCACCACATCGCGCGCGCTCGGTGCGGCCGTGGCCAGCAGGGGCATGGCCGCCAGTAGCACCAGCAGGCCGTTTCGCAGGGCTTTGATCATGTGTCGAATCCTCATTTGCTCTCTTTGTTGACCGTGTTCAGCAGGAACTTGCCGATCAGGTCTTCCAGCACCAGTGCGGACTGGGTGTCACGGATGGTGCCGCCATCCTTGAGCAGTTCCTCGTCGCCACCAACGCTGATGCCGATGTACTTCTCGCCCAGCAGACCGGCGGTAAGGATGGAAGCGGTCGAGTCCGTGGGCAAGTTGTCCACGCGCTGCTCGACTTCCATCGTCACACGACCGGTGTAGCTGTCGCGATCCAGGTCAATGGCCGTGACCTTGCCGATGGTCACACCGGCCATGGTTACCTTCGCTCTGACAGTCAGACCGGCAATATTGTCGAAATGTGCGTAGAGCTTGTAGGAATCACCATTGGCGCCGTACGACAGGCCGCTGACCCGCAGGGCCAGAAGCAGCAAGGCCAACAGACCGGCCAGGAGGAACAGGCCGACACCAATTTCCAAGGTGCGGATTTGCATCAGAAATCTCCAAACATCAAAGCGGTCAGGATGAAGTCCAGCCCCAGCACGGCCAGCGAGGCGTAGACCACGGTTTTAGTCGTTGCGCGGCTGATCCCTTCCGAGGTCGGCTCGCAGTCATAGCCCTGGAACACGGCGATCCAGGTCACCACGAAGGCGAACACGACGCTTTTGATCACGCCGTTCAGCACGTCTTCGGTGAATTGCACACTGTTCTGCATGTTGGACCAGAAAGAGCCTTCATAGACTCCCAGCCAGTCCACCGCCACCATCGCGCCGCCCCAGATCCCCACCACACTGAAGATAATGGCCAGCAGCGGCATCGAGATGAAACCCGCCCAGAGGCGCGGGGCGACGATGTACTTGAGCGGGTCGACGCCGATCATTTCCAGGCTCGACAGCTGCTCGGTGGACTTCATGTTGCCGATCTCGGCGGTCAGCGCGGAACCGGCGCGGCCGGCGAAGAGCAAGCCGGTCACCACCGGGCCCAACTCACGCAGCAGGGTCAGCGCGACCATCTGCCCCACCGCCTGTTCGGAACCGTAGTCCACCAGGATGTTGTAGCCCTGCAGGGCCAGCACCATGCCGATGAAGACGCCGGAGACGACGATGATCGGCAGCGACAGCACGCCCACCGCGTAGAGCTGCTTGACCAGCAGCTGGAAGCCGTTGCGGGTGCCGGTGCGACCGAACAGGGCATGGATCAGGAACAGGGTGGAGCGCCCCAGGGCTTCCAGCACGTCCAGACCGGAACGCCCGAGCAGCCGAATGCGCTCGAGCACGGATGTCTTGCGCATCAGCGCCCCCCCAGCAGGTCTTTGCGGTAATCCGGAGCCGGGAAATGGAAGGGTACCGGGCCGTCCGGAATGCCTTGCATGAATTGGCGGATACGCGGGTTATCGGAATTCATCAGCTCGTCCGGCGTGCCCTGCCCCAGTACCTGAGAATCGCCCACCACATAGAGGTAGTCGGCGATGCTGGCGGTTTCCGCCAGGTCGTGGGAGACCACGATGCTGGTGATCCCGAGGGCATCGTTGAGCAGGCGGATCAACCGCACCAGCACGCCCATGGCGATGGGGTCCTGGCCGACGAACGGTTCGTCGTACATCAGTATCTGCGGGTCCAGGGCGATGGCCCGGGCCAGCGCCACGCGCCGCTTCATGCCCCCGGAGAGCTCATCGGGCATCAGCTCGATGGCGCCGCGCAGGCCAACGGCCTGGAGCTTCATCAGCACAATGTCACGAATCATTTCCTCGGGGAGCTTGGTGTGTACCCGCAGCGGGAACGCGACGTTCTCGAAGACATCGAGATCGGTGAACAGGGCACCGCTCTGGAACAGCACGCCGAACTGCTTGCGCATGTCGAACAGGTCGGCGCGAGAGAGCTTGGGCAGGTTCTGGCCGTTGACCCAGACCTCGCCACTGGCGGGCTTGAGCTGGGCGGCGATCAGGCGCAGCAACGTGGTCTTGCCGCAGCCGGAAGGCCCCATGATGCCGGTGACCTTACCGCGCGGGATGCGGATATCGACATCTTGGAAAATGCTGCGCGTACCGCGTTTGAAGGTGACCCCCTTCAACTCCACGGCATAGGCGTTTTCGGCGCTCATCTGGACTCCTTGCGATACAGCCTCCCTGAAAGACGACGCATCCCAACGCAAGGACACCCCGCCCAGGACGGGCCGAACAAGGCGCGGACTATAGCATTGCGCCCTAGCGCGCCCCAAGGCCGCGCCAGCGTCCGTTCAGCTTTGCGACAGCTGCCACGGCATTGGCGCGTGAGCTAAATCACCTTTACCGCTATAATCGGCGCCTTTTCCCCTCGGCAACTGCACGCCTTCCATGAGCCAATCCAGCGATCTCATCAAGTCCGGACAACGCACCATCCAACTCGAACGCGAGGCGATCGACGCACTTTTGCCGCGCATCGACGCCGACTTCGTTCGCGCCTGCGAGCTCATCCTGGCCTGCAAGGGCCGTGTGGTCGTGGTCGGCATGGGCAAGTCCGGGCACATCGGCAAGAAGGTCGCCGCGACCCTGGCCAGCACCGGCACCCCGGCCTTCTTCGTGCATCCGGCGGAAGCCAGCCACGGCGACATGGGCATGATCACCCAGGACGATGTGGTGCTGGCCCTGTCCAACTCCGGCTCGACCGCCGAGATCGTCACCCTGCTGCCGCTGATCAAGCGCCTGGGCATCACCCTGATCAGCATGACCGGCAACCCGGAATCCGCGCTGGCCAAGGCCGCCGAAGCCAACCTGGACGCCCGGGTGGAGCACGAGGCCTGCCCGCTGAACCTGGCCCCCACCTCCTCCACCACCGCCTCCCTGGTGCTCGGCGACGCCCTGGCCATCGCCCTGCTGGAGGCCCGTGGCTTCACCGCCGAAGACTTCGCGTTCTCCCACCCGGGCGGCGCATTGGGCCGGCGCCTGCTGCTCAAGGTGGAAAACATCATGCACGCCGGCGATACGCTGCCCAAGGTCGCCCGCGGCACCTCGCTGCGCGACGCGCTGCTGGAAATGACCCGCAAGGGCCTGGGCATGACCGTGGTCATGGAGAGCGACGGCACCCTCGCCGGCATCTTCACCGACGGCGACCTGCGCCGCACCCTGGACAAGGGCATCGATGTCCGCCACGCCAGCATCGACGAGGTCATGACCGTCCACGGCAAGACCGTGCGCCCGGACATGCTCGCCGCCGAAGCCCTGAAAATCATGGACGACCACAAGATCAACGTGCTGGTGGTGGTCGACCAGGCCGACCACCCCATCGGCGCGCTGCACATCCACGACCTGACCCGCGCCGGAGTGATCTGATGAGCAATGAACTCCTGACCCGCGCCAAGGCGGTCCGCCTGGCCGTGTTCGACGTGGACGGCGTGCTGACCGACGGCCGCCTCTACTTCCTCCCCGACGGCGGCGAATTCAAGACCTTCAACACCCTCGACGGCCAGGGCATCAAGATGCTGATGCAGTCCGGGGTGACCACCGCCATCATCAGCGGCCGCAAATCCGCAGTGGTCGAGCGCCGCGCCCAGAACCTCGGCATCCCGCACCTGTTCCAGGGTCGCGAGGACAAGCTGGTAGTGCTCGACGGCCTGCTCGCCGAACTCGGCCTCGGCCATGACCAGGTCGCCTATCTGGGCGACGACCTGCCCGACCTGCCGGTGATTCGCCGTGTCGGCCTGGGCATGGCGGTCGCCAACGCCGACGCCTTCGTGCGCCAACACGCCCATGGCGTCACCCAGGCCCGTGGCGGCGAAGGTGCGGCCCGCGAGTTCTGCGAGCTGATCCTGCGCGCCCAGGGCAACCTGGAGGCGGCGCAGGCCGCCTACCTCTGAGGTCCGTCATGCCCAAGAACATTCGACTGGCGCTCATCCTGATTCCCATTGCGGCGCTGCTGATCGCCCTCGGCTACTGGAACATCCGCCCCGAGAGCTTCATGGACCAGGGGGCGAATGCCGGCGACGACAACGCCATCGACTTCTACGTGATGGATGGCAAGAGCACCCAGTTCCAGGAAGACGGCAAGCTCCACTACGAGCTCACCGCCACCCGCCTCGAACATATCAAGGCCACTGATGTCACATTGCTGACCAAACCCGACCTGCTGCTGCATCGCGGCACCGCCTACCCCTGGCATGTCCAGAGTGAACACGGCGAAGTCGGTCCGGAAGGCAAGGAAGTGGAATTGATCGATAATGTCCGGGTGGCCCGCACCGATGCCAAGGGCCGACCGACCATACTCACCACGAGCCGCCTGACCGTATTCCCCGACCAGGAATATGCGCAGACCCAGCAAGCCGTTAGAATCGACGCGGCCAATGGGGTGACCACGGCACAAGGAATGAAAGCGTACTTGAATGACGGCAGGATGCTCCTGCAGTCCAACGTAAGAGGCCAGCATGAGGTTCGTTAAAACCCTCCCCCTGTTGCTCAGCCTGGGCACCGCACTCGGAAGTGCCGCCGCCTGGGCATTGCCCACGGACCGCGACCAACCGATTCGCGTCCAGGCCGACAGCGCCGAGCTCGATGACAAACAAGGCGTCGCGGTCTACCGCGGCAACGTGATCATCACTCAGGGCACCATGAAGATCACTGGCGACACCGTCACGATCACCCAGAACGAGGCCGGCGACGTCGAAGTCTTCACCTCGGTGGGCAAGCCCGCGTACTACGAGCAGAAGCCGGCCGCGGACAAGGAAATCGTCAAGGCCTACGGCCTGACCATCCAGTACTTCGCTGCCAACGAGCGCATCATCCTGCTCGACCAGGCCAAGGTGGTCCAGGAAGGCAACACCTTCGAAGGCGAGAAGATCGTCTATGACACCCAGCGCCAGATCGTCAACGCGGGCCGCGCCACCGGTGGCAGCGTGACCACTCCGCGCCCGCGCATCGACATGGTCATACAGCCGAAGAAGAAAGAGCAGAAAGCACAGTAATGGCGACTCTCAAAGCCCAGCATCTGGCAAAGAGCTACAAGAGCCGCCAGGTGGTCCGCGACGTCAGCCTGTCCATCGACAGCGGCCAGATCGTCGGCCTCCTCGGCCCCAACGGCGCGGGCAAGACGACCTGCTTCTACATGATCGTCGGCCTGGTGAAGGCCGATCAGGGCCGCGTCCTGATCGATCAGCAGGACGTCACCCACCAGCCCATGCACGGCCGCGCCCGCGCGGGCATCGGCTACCTGCCGCAGGAAGCCTCGATCTTCCGCAAGCTGAGCGTGGCGGACAACATCATGGCGATCCTCGAGACCCGCAAGGAACTCGACCGCGCCGCCCGCCGCAAGGAGCTGGAAAGCCTGCTGCAGGAATTCCACATCAGCCATATCCGCGACAGCCTCGGCATGAGCCTGTCCGGCGGCGAACGCCGTCGTGTGGAGATCGCCCGAGCCCTGGCCACCGCGCCCAAATTCATCCTGCTGGACGAACCCTTCGCCGGCGTGGACCCGATTTCCGTAGGCGACATCAAGCAGATCATCCACCACCTCAAGGCCAAGGGGATCGGCGTGCTCATCACCGACCACAACGTCCGCGAGACCCTGGATATCTGCGAGACGGCCTACATTGTCAGTGACGGACAACTGATCGCCGAAGGCGACGCGGAAGCCATTCTGGCCAACCAGTTGGTGAAGGAAGTCTACCTGGGCCACGAGTTCCGCCTGTAGTCTCCCGCGCAAGCACCTACAAGATGGGTTGCAGGAGCTGGGAAAATCCTTCAAGGTCAGGCATATAATTTGCTTCCTGGTGGCGCTTCGGCGCCCTGTAGTGGATGGCGCGAGAGCGCCGGCGAATAAGGTGCTAAGCCCCCTGCCATGAAACCATCGCTAGTCCTGAAGATGGGCCAGCAGCTGACGATGACTCCTCAGCTGCAACAGGCCATCCGCCTGCTCCAACTCTCCACCCTGGACCTCCAACAGGAAATCCAGGAAGCGCTGGAGTCCAATCCCATGCTCGAGCGGCAGGAGGATGGCGACGATTTCGACACCTCCGACCCCATGGCCGAAGGTGACCAGCAGTCCAATTCCGGCAACCAGGATTCCAGCTTCCAGGAGTCCAGCGTCCAGACCAACGCCGAAGCCCTGGAAGACGGCGAATGGCACGAGCGCATCCCCAGCGAACTCCCCGTCGACACCGCCTGGGAAGACGTCTACCAGACCAGCGCCAGCAGCCTGCCGAGCAACGATGACGACGAGTGGGACTTCACCTCGCGCACCTCGGTCGGCGAAAGCCTGCAGAGCCACCTGCTCTGGCAGCTCAACCTGGCGCCGATGTCCGACACCGATCGCCTGATTGGGGTCACCCTGATCGACTGCATCAACAACGACGGCTATCTCGAGGAAACCCTCGCCGAGATCGTCGAAGCCTTCGACCCCGAGCTCGGTATCGAGCTGGACGAGGTCGAGGTCGTCCTCCACCGCATCCAGCAGTTCGAGCCCGCCGGCATCGGCGCACGCGACCTGCGCGAGTGCCTGATCCTGCAACTGCGCCAGCTGCCCTCGGGCACGCCCTGGCTGGTGGAGGCCCAGCGCCTCGCCGCCGACTTCCTCGACCTGCTCGGCAGCCGCGACTACAGCCAGCTGATGCGCCGCATGAAGGTCAAGGAAGACGAGCTGCGCCAGATCATCGAACTGATCCAGTGCCTCAACCCCCGCCCGGGCTCGCAGATCGAAGCCAGCGAACCCGAGTACGTGGTGCCGGACGTCATCGTGCGCAAGCACAACGAGCGCTGGCTGGTGGAACTGAACCAGGAAGCCGTGCCGCGCCTGCGGGTCAATCCGCACTACGCCGGCTTCGTCCGTCGCGCCGACTCCAGCGCCGACAACACCTTCATGCGCAACCAGTTGCAGGAAGCCCGCTGGTTCATCAAGAGCCTGCAGAGCCGCAACGAGACCCTGATGAAGGTCGCCACCCAGATCGTCGAGCACCAGCGCGGCTTCCTGGAATACGGCGAAGAGGCGATGAAGCCCCTGGTCCTGCACGACATCGCCGAAGCCGTGGGCATGCACGAGTCGACGATTTCCCGCGTGACCACCCAGAAATACATGCACACACCCCGCGGGATCTACGAGCTGAAGTACTTCTTCTCCAGCCACGTCAGCACCTCGGAAGGCGGCGAATGCTCGTCTACCGCGATCCGCGCCATCATCAAAAAACTGGTCGCTGCGGAAAATCCGAAAAAGCCGTTGAGCGACAGCAAGATCGCTGGTTTACTGGAGGCACAGGGCATTCAAGTGGCCCGTCGCACAGTAGCCAAGTATCGTGAATCCCTTGGGATAGCGCCTTCCAGCGAACGAAAGCGACTGATGTGACGCGGATATTGACCCACGCCAAAGTGTTCCGGTGGCAGGCCCGTTAGCCTGTCTCTTACACACGGGCAATAAGGAGAAAGCGGTATGCAAGTCAACATCAGTGGACATCAACTGGATGTGACCGACGCCCTGCGCAACTACGTTGTCGAGAAGTTCGACCGTCTGGAGCGCCATTTCGACCGAATCACCAACGTGCAAGTGATCATGCAGGTCGAGAAACTCAAACAGAAAATCGAAGCCACTTTGCACATCGCCGGCGGCGAAGTCGTTGCCAACGCGGAACATGAAGACATGTACGCCGCCATCGACCTGCTCACCGACAAGCTCGATCGCCAATTGATCAAGCACAAGGAAAAGCAGTTGAACCGCCAGCAGGGTGCCACCGCCCGCTGAACCCCTCCCTATGATCCGACTTGAGCAAATCCTGACCCCCGGCCGTTCCCTGGTGAACGTGCCGGGTGGCAGCAAAAAACGCGTACTGGAACAGATCGCCAAGCTGGTCGCGCGCGACCTTCCCGACCTCGACAACCAGGACATTTTCGAAAGCCTGGTAGCCCGGGAGAAACTCGGCTCCACCGGTTTCGGCAACGGCATCGCCATTCCCCACTGTCGCCTCACCGGCTGCACCGCGCCCATCAGCGCCGTGCTGCGCCTTGACGCGCCAGTAGATTTCGACGCCATCGACGGCGCCCCCGTGGACCTGCTGTTCGTGCTGCTGGTCCCTGAAGCCGCCACCGACGAACATCTCGAGCTGCTCCGACAGATCGCCAGCATGCTCGACCGCACTGACGTGCGCGAGCGCCTTCGCCAGGCGCCCGACAGCACCAGCCTGTACCAGGTGGTGGTGGACGTGCAGAGCGGACGCTAGGGTTTTGCCATGCGCCTGATCATCGTTAGCGGCCGCTCCGGCTCGGGCAAGAGCACCGCCCTCGATGTTCTCGAGGACCACGGTTTCTACTGCATCGACAACCTGCCGGCCGCCCTGCTTCCCGAGCTGGCCGAACGAGCGTTGCTGCACACCGAGCTGCTGCAGCCCCTGGTCGCGGTGTCGATCGACGCGCGCAACCTGCCCAGCCAGCTGCTGCGTTTTCCGGAGCTTCTGGCCGAGGCCCGCGCCCGCCACATCAAGTGCGACCTGCTCTACCTCGACGCGGAGAACGACACGCTGCTAAAGCGTTTCTCCGAAACCCGTCGGCGCCACCCGCTCACCAACGACAACCGCTCCCTTGCCGAAGCCATTCGTGACGAGGAACTGTTGCTTGCGCCGATCGCGGACCTCGCCGACCTGAAGATCGACACCACCCATCTCAACCTCTACCAGCTGCGCGACAGCCTCAAGCTGCGCCTGTTGAACCAGCCCGAGCCCGGCACCGCCTTCCTCATCGAATCCTTCGGATTCAAGCGTGGCATGCCGGTGGACGCCGACCTGGTGTTCGACGTGCGCTGCCTGCCCAATCCGTACTGGAAGCCCGAACTGCGCGAGCACTCGGGACTGGAGCCGGCCGTCGCCGAGTACCTCGCCGGGCAACCGGACGTGGAAGAGATGTATCAGGATATCCACGGCTACCTGAGCAAGTGGCTGCCGCGCTTCGCCGCCAGCAACCGCGCCTATGTCACCATCGCCATCGGCTGCACCGGCGGACACCACCGTTCGGTCTACATCGCCGAGCGCCTGGGCGCGGCCCTGAAACCCAGCTTGAAGAATGTCCAGGTTCGCCACCGCGACCTCAGCTAGAAGGATTGGAACCGCGATGCCCGCCTGCGAGATCACCATCATCAACAAGCTCGGCCTGCATGCCCGGGCGGCGGCGAAGTTCGTCGGCGTCGCGGGTCGCTATCCCTGCCAGATCCGCGTGGGCCGCACCCCCGAGAGCCTGGTGGACGGCAAGAGCATCATGGCGGTGATGATGCTCGCCGCCGGCAAGGGCACGCCCATCCACCTGCACACCGATGGCGACCAGGACGACGATGCCCTGACCGCCCTGATCGAGCTGATAAACAACAAGTTCGACGAAGGCGAATGACCCTCCGGCCCTCTCAGGCCAGCGCGGTATCCAGCACCATCATCAGACAGAACCCCACCGCCAGCCCGAGGCTGGCAGCCGTCTCGTGACCATTGCGATGGGACTCGGGAATGATCTCGTGGACCACGGCGAAGAGCATCGCACCCGCGGCCAGTGCCAGACCCCAGGGCAGCAGCAGCACCGAGACCTGAACCAGCCAGGCGCAGAGCACCGCGAATAGCGGCTCCACCAGTCCCGATGCCGCGCCGATCAGCAGCGCCCGCCCCTGGGACATGCCAGCCCCCGCCAGCACCAGCGAAATGATCAGCCCCTCGGGGATGTCCTGCAGGGCGATGCCCAGCGCCAGGCCGTCGGCGCCTGGCAGGCCCGCGCCCGCCGCCACGCCAACCGCCATTCCCTCTGGAATGTTGTGCAAGACGATGGCGATGACGAAGAGCTTGACCCGCGGCGTGATGGAAAACTGCCCATCCAGCCGTGGCGGCTGCTGCGGCAGAAACCGCCCCAGCACGAACAGGCCGGTGGCGCCGAGCAGCAGACCAACGCTCATCAGGCCTCCCGCCGACCACTTGGAGAAGCCGAGGTCACCGGCCGCCTCCAACCCCGGCATCAGCAGGGAGAACACCGTGGCGGAGAGCATCACGCCGGCACCGAACCCCAGCAGGCCGTCCGACAACCGCGCCGAGATGCTGCGCAGAAAGAGCACCGGCAGCGCCCCCAGCGCCGTTCCCAGGGCGCAGAGCGAACCGGCGCGCAGCGCTTGCCACAGGTGTGGTTCCAGCAGAGGTTGCAAGGCCATCATCGCCTGCATCGACAGGAGCGTGAGGCCGACCATCACCACCAGGGCACCGATGAACTGGCGGACGGAACGGCTACTGGAAATCAGGGAAGTCTGCATGGGGGGATCTTGTCGGGTCGAATGGGTGTCGGCGGAGGGACATCCTCCGCCGCGGAATCAGGCCATCGCCTGCTTGTAACGACGGGCCACTTCAGCCCAGTCGATGACGTTGTAGAAGGCACCGATGTACTCCGGCCGGCGGTTCTGGTAGCGCAGGTAGTAGGCGTGTTCCCAGACGTCCAGGCCGAGGATCGGCGTGTTGCCCTGCAGCAGCGGGCTGTCCTGGTTGGCCGAGCTTTCCACCAGCAGGCGCTTGGCCTTGGTGACGCTGAGCCAGGCCCAGCCACTGCCGAAGCGGGTCAGCGCTGCCTTGGTGAAGGCCTCCTTGAAGCGCTCGAAACCACCCAGCTCGGCGTCGATGGCCGCCGCCAACTCACCCTCGGGCACACCGCCGCCGGAGGGCGACATCACCATCCAGAACAACCCATGGTTGGCATGGCCGCCGCCATGGTTGATCACCGCCGGACGCAGCTCGGCCGGCAGATCGTCCAGGCGCTGGAGCAATTGCTCCACCGGCAGCGCGGCCAGGGGATGCCCCTCCAGCGCGGCATTGAGGCCATTCACGTAGGTCTGGTGATGCTTGCTGTGGTGGATCTCCATGGTCTGCGCATCGATGTGCGGCTCCAGGGCATCGTAGGCATACGGCAGGGTGGGCAGTTGGTGGGACATCGACAGCTCCTTGATCAATGGTGGACGCGGCTGACAGCGGCGAAACGGCCGGTCGGGCCTGGCGGGGTACGGCCAATGCCGAGCAGGCGGTCGGTGCGCGGATAGGCGCCGTACTCGCCGATGAACTCCAGCAGGCTGGTGTAGGTGGTGCGGCTGTGGCGCAAGGCGGCCTCGCGCAGGGCACCGGGCAAGCGCCCATCGCCCAGCGCCTGGAGCAGCCGCTCATGGCTGGCGCAAAGGTGCTCGGCGGTCTCCTCCGGCTGGCCGAGCATCAGGTGCAGGTCGGCCAGGTTGTGATGGGAAATCACCAGCGCGGCGACGGCTTCCTCGGCGTTCGGCCAACGTTCGAACAGCACTTGCGCCTGACCGATGGCCTGCAGGTAAAGCTCCCGCGCCTCGATCCAGTCACCGCCGTTGAAGCAGTGATTGCCCGCGGTGATGGTGAGTTTCCAGTGCTCCATGGTCCGCCCTCCTCGGGGTGGGAAGGCGCCGCCGCTGCGGCGCCCCGGTTTACGCTCAGAGACCGCCAGCGGTCAGCTTCTCGGGATCGAGCAGGCGTTCCAGTTCGGCGCGGCCGAGGTCGGTGCTTTCCTCGGCGACATCGATGATCGGACGCCCCTCGCGATAGGCGCGCTTGGCGATTTCCGCCGCCTTGAGGTAGCCGATGATCGGGTTCAGCGCGGTCACCAGGATCGGGTTGCGATCCAGCGCTTCGCGCAACTTGCCCTGGTTGACGGTGAACGTGGCAATGGCGCGGTCGGCCAGCAGACCGCTGGCGTTGCTGAGCAATTCGAGGCTGCCCAGCAGGTTGTGGGCGATCACCGGCAGCATCACGTTCAGCTCGAAGTTGCCGGACTGACCGGCGACGGTGATGGCGGCGTCGTTGCCGATCACCTGGGCCGCGACCATGGCGGTGGCCTCGGGGATCACCGGGTTGACCTTGCCCGGCATGATCGAGGAGCCCGGCTGCAGGGCTTCCAGCTCGATCTCGGCCAGGCCGGCCAAGGGGCCGGAATTCATCCAGCGCAGGTCGTTGGCGATCTTCATCAGCGTTACGGCGGTGGTCTTCAGCGCGCCGGACAGGGCGACGGCGGTGTCCTGGGAACCGATCAGGGCGAAGAAGTTGCTGCCCGGGGTGAAGCGCAGCCCGGTGAGCGTACCGAGCTCGCGGCAGAAGGTGGCGGCGAACTGCGGGTGGGCGTTGATACCGGTGCCCACCGCCGTACCGCCCTGGGCCAGTTGCTGGATGGCCGGCTGCAGGCTGCGCAGTTGCTCGATGTTGGCCTGCACCTGCTGGGCCCAACCGTCCAGCACCTGGCTCATGCGCACCGGCATGGCGTCCATCAGGTGGGTACGGCCGGTCTTCACGAAGGGTTGCACCTCCAGGGACTTCTCGCAGAGCACCTTGAGCAGGTGGCCGAGCGCCGGCAGCAGGCGCTCGTTGAGCTCGATGGCGGCACTGGCATGGATGGTGGTGGGGATGATGTCGTTGCTGCTCTGACCGCAGTTGACGTGGTCGTTGGGATTGACCTTGTCGCCCAGCAGGCGGCTCGCCAGGGTGGCGATGACCTCGTTGGCGTTCATGTTGGAACTGGTGCCCGAGCCGGTCTGGAACACATCCACCGGGAAGTGCGCCATGCACTCGCCGGCGAGCAGTTGCTGGCAGGCGCCGGCGATGGCATCGCCCATGGCCGCCTCGACCTGCCCCAGGTCGACGTTGGCTCGCGCCGCGGCGGCCTTGGCCAGGACCAGGGTGCGTACGAAGGCTTCCGGCATGCGCAGCCCGGATACCGGGAAGTTGTTCACCGCGCGCTGGGTCTGGGCGCCGTAGAGCGCCTCGGCGGGCACCGCCAGTTCTCCCATGCTGTCGCGCTCGATTCGAATGTCAGTCACGTTGCATTCCTTCTTGCGGTTCGTGGAAATCCAGGGACGGCAGCAGCACCAGTGACGACAGGCGCCGCTGCAGGCCCTGCAGCCGTTTCCGGCTGGAGGTATCGGTGGCCAGGCTGCGCAGTGCCCAGAGCGGGCGGTAGGCGTGATCCAGACACAGACAGCGCCAGTGCCAGGGCAAGGCCTGGTCGGCGGCGGTGTCCAGCAGCAGGCGGAAGACGACTTCCTGGGCGCGCCAGGCGGGAGCTCGGCCATGGCGGAAATGTTGCGAGGACAGGGATACGAAGCGCTCGAGCAGCCAGGGATCGTCGGGGGCGAGGGCGCAACGGATGCGGTTGGCCTGCCAGTGCCAATCATTGTCGAGGGACTGGGCCTGGAATCGATCGAGCATGGCAATCCTCAAATGATTTTGATTTACATTTGAGAATGATAAACACTTTGGTGGATAGCAGCGCAAGCGCAACAGACGGACTGTCGCGTCCGGGAAATGAAAAACGCGCCCGGATGGGCGCGTTTTCAACAGCGGGGAAAGCCCTGGCGGTCAGCTGCCGGCCACGGTCATCCGCTCGATCAGCACCGAACCGGTGCGGATATTGCCGCGCAGCTCCAGGTCACTGCCCACCGCGATGATCTGGCGGAACATGTCCTTGAGGTTGCCCGCGATGGTCACTTCCTGGACCGGGAACTGGATTTCGCCGTTCTCCACCCAGAAGCCGGCGGCGCCACGGGAGTAGTCGCCGGTGACCATGTTCAGGCCCTGCCCCATCAGCTCGGTCACCAACAGGCCGCGGCCCATGCGCCGCAACAGCGCCGTCAGGTCTTCCTGGCCGTGGGTGACGAAGAGGTTGTGCACCCCGCCGGCGTTGGCCGTGCTTGGCAAACCCAGCTTGCGTCCGGAGTAGGTGCCGAGGATGTACGACACCAGTTCGCCCTTCTCCACGAACGGCTTGGCGTAGGTCGCCAGGCCATCGTTGTCGAAGGTGGCGCTGGCCATGGCACGGGGAATGTGCGGCCGCTCGTCGATGGACAGCCACTCGGGGAACAGCCTCTGGCCCAAGGTGCCTTCGAGGAAGGAGGACTTGCGGTAGAGGTTGCCGCCGGAAATCGCACCGAGGAAGCTGCCGAAGAGGCCCGTGGCCAATTCGGCGGCGAACAGCACAGGGACTTCGCAGGTGGGTACGGGACGCGCACCCAGACGGGCCGCGGTGCGCTCGGCGGCGCGACGGCCGATGCTCGCCGGGTCGGCCAGTTGGCTGCCGATGCGGTTCACGTCGTACCAGTAGTCGCGCTGCATCTGCCCGTCGCTTTCGCCGATCATCACGCAGCTCAGGCTGTGCCGGGTACTGGCGTAACCGCCGACGAAACCATGGCTGTTGCCGTAGACGCGGCAGCCCTGGTGCGTGTTGAGGGTGGTGCCGTCAGCCTTGCTGACACGCTTGTCGGTGGCGAAGGCCCCCGCCTCGCAGAGCAGCGCCTGCTCCACCGCCTGCTCGGGGGTGATGGACCAGGGGTGGTAGAGGTCCAGGTCCGGCAGTTCGCGGGCCATCAGCGCCGCGTCGGCCAGGCCCGCGCACTCGTCCTCGGACGCATGCTTGGCGATGGCCAGGGCCGCCGCGACGGTTTCGCGGATCGCGTCCTCGCCGCTGGCCGAGGTACTGGCCGAGCCCTTGCGCTGCCCGACGTACAGGGTGATGCCGAAACCCTGGTCACGGTTGAATTCGACTGTCTCCACCTCGCCCTGACGGACGCTGGTGGACAGCCCCTGCTCCACTGAAACAGCCACCTCGCAGGCGCTGGCGCCCTGGCGCCGGGCCTCGGCGAGGATGCGTTCGACCCGCGACTGCAGTTCCGGCAAGGCTTCCGGGCCGACCACTTCTACTTCACTCATAGCCACTCCAGTTCAAAAATTCTTCCACACGACGCGCGCCACCTGGCGCCGCGCCGTACTTGCCGCGCTGCGGCGGCGCCAGCCGGGCCGGACAAGGAGGCCCCGACTGGTTATCATGGCGGCGTTTCCCATTGGACCACCCCCATGTCTGAATTCATCGACGACGACTTCTCCGGAGAGAAGAGCAAATCCCAGGTCAAACGCGAGCTGCACGCCCTGCAAGAGCTCGGCGAACGCCTGACCACCTTCAAGGCCGACGTCCTCGCCAAGCTGCCGCTGAGCGACGCCCTGCAGCGAGCCCTGGCCGAAGCACCGAAGCACAAGGCGAACGTCGCCCGCAAACGCCACATCCAGTACATCGGCAAGCTCATGCGCGAGCAGGACGTCGAAGCGATCGTCGCCCTGATCGACCAGCTCGACAGCTCCACCCGCGAGTACAACGAGCGCTTCCACGCCCTGGAGCGCTGGCGCGACCGCCTCATCGAAGGTGGCGACACCGCCCTGGAAAGCTTCGTCGCCGATTACCCGGAAACCGACCGCCAGCACCTGCGCGGCCTGATCCGTCACGCCCAGCACGAGGCGGCCCATAACAAGCCGCCGGCTGCCGCGCGCAAAGTGTTCAAGTACATCCGCGACCTGGACGAAGCCAAGCGCGGCCTGCGCTGAGCCCGTACGCAAGACCCGAGGCCCAGGGCGAGCATGCTCGCTGCCTGCGGCCTGGAGCCCGTCGCTCGGGGGTCATCAGGCCCCCGTCCCGCCTACGGTGATCGCATCGATCTTCAGGGTCGGCTGACCCACGCCCACCGGCACTGACTGACCGTCCTTGCCGCAGGTACCCACGCCACTGTCCAGCGCCAGGTCGTTGCCGACCATGGACACCCGGCTCATGGCTTCCGGACCGTTGCCGATCAGGGTCGCGCCCTTCACCGGCGTGGTGATCTTGCCATTCTCGATCAGGTAGGCCTCGCTGGTGGAGAAGACGAACTTGCCGCTGGTGATATCCACCTGGCCGCCGCCGAGGTTGGCGCAGTAGATGCCGCGCTGCACCGAGGCGATGATCTCCTGCGGGTCGCTTTCGCCCGCCAGCATGTAGGTGTTGGTCATGCGCGGCATCGGCAGGTGCGCGTATGACTCGCGCCGGCCGTTGCCGGTGCGCGCCACCTTCATCAGGCGCGCGTTGAGCTTGTCCTGCATGTAGCCCTTGAGCACGCCGTTCTCGATCAGCGTGGTGCACTGGGTCGGGGTGCCCTCGTCGTCGACGCTGAGGGAACCACGGCGATAGGCCAGGGTACCGTCGTCGACGATGGTGCAGAGGCTGGACGCGACCTTCTCGCCGATGCGGCCGCTATAGGCCGAGCTGCCCTTGCGGTTGAAGTCACCTTCCAGGCCGTGGCCGACGGCCTCGTGCAGCAGCACGCCGGACCAGCCCGCGCCCATCACCACCGGTAGGGTACCGGCCGGGGCCGGCACCGCCTCGAGGTTCACCAGGGCCTGGCGCAGCGCTTCGCGGGCGTAGCCCATGGCGCGATCTTCCTGGAGGAAATAGCGGTAGTCGGTACGACCGCCGCCACCATGGCCCCCGCGCTCGCGGCGACCGTTCTGCTCGACGATCACGCTGACGTTGAAGCGCACCAGCGGGCGTACATCGGCGCCGAGGCTGCCGTCGCTGGCGGCGATCAGGATGCGCTCCCAGACCCCGGCCATGCTCACGGTGACCTGCTTGATGCGTGGGTCCAGCGCGCGGGTGGCGACGTCGACCTGCTTCAGCAACTCGACCTTTTCGGCACGGCTGATCACGTCCAGCGGGCTGCTGGAATCGTACAGGCGGGTGATCTGCGGGCTGGCGAAGGCCTGGACGCGACCCTCCTGGCCGGCGCGGGAAATCGAACGCGCGGCCCGTGCCGCCTGACGCAGGGCATCGAAGGTAATGGCGTTGCTGTAGGCGAAGCCGGTTTTCTCGCCGGACTGGGCGCGCACGCCCACACCCTGGTCGAGGTGGAAGCTGCCTTCCTTGACGATGCCGTCCTCCAGCACCCAGGACTCCGAAACCTGCCCCTGGAAGTACAGGTCGGCGGCGTCGATGCCGGGGCCGGCCAGCTCGCCGAGAATCTCCGGCAGCCGCTCGATGCTGAGGTCGCCTGGCGCCAGCAGGTGCTCGCTGACGGATAACAAGAGGTCGCTCATAACTACTCCGTACGCGCCGGCCCAGGAGTGGCCGGCGTCATGAATCTTCTGTGGGTGCTGACCGGCATGCGTTGCCGGATGGCCGCTTGTTCGGTGGCGTCGCGATTGGCGAACAATACCGCCTCGCCGCGGGCCTGTTCGGCCAGGACCCGACCCCAGGGATCGACGATGGCCGAATGGCCGAAGGTCTCCCTTGGCCCGGGGTGCGTTCCGCCCTGGCCGGCCGCCAGCACATAGCATTGGGTTTCGATGGCGCGGGCGCGTACCAGCACCTGCCAGTGGGCGGCCCCGGTGACGGCGGTAAAGGCCGCGGGCGCGCTGATCAGTTCCGCGCCGGCCTCGCGCAGGGCGCCATAGAGCTCGGGAAAGCGCAGGTCATAGCAAACGGTCAGGCCCAGGCGGCCAACCGGTGTATCGGCCACCACCACCTCGGCGCCGTGGGCATAGTCATCGGACTCGCGGTAACGGCCCCGATTGTCGGTCACGTCCACGTCGAACAGGTGAATCTTGTCGTAACGCGCCGCCCGTTCGCCCTGCTCGTCGATCAGCAGCGAGCAGGCATTGGGTTTGTCCTCGGGGCGACCGTCAGGCGGCAGCGGCAGGGTCCCGGCCACTATCCACAGGCGCAGGTCGCGGGCCGTCTGGCGCAGCCAGGGCAGGATCGGCCCCTCGCCCAGGGCCTCGGCGCGGCCGAGCTGGGCCAGGTCGCGGCGGCCGATGGCGGCGAAGTTCTCCGGCAGCACGGCCAGCCGGGCACCGCCTTCGGCGGCTTGCTCCAACAGGCGCCGGGCGCTGGCGAGGTTGGCCAGGACATCGTCCTGGCTAACCATCTGAATCACGGCAAGGGACATCGAAATCTCCGCAGAAGGCATGGGATGCATGCTAACTCAAGCTGCGATAGCGCGCTTCAATGAGGCTTTTCGAATGGCTTCTCGAAAGTGAACTTGGGGTTCTTCAGCGAACCTTCAACCCTGTAGCGCACACTGGCGATGCGAGACACCTTGTCCCCCAGCAGCTTGTCGACCACGAACAGCGCGCCGCCGATGGCCGGCGCGCCGACCATCAGCGCGGCGAGCGGCAGGTTGGTGGTCAGCGGCAGAGTCACCAGCAGCGTGGCGTCGATACGGCTGGCCGGCAGGTCGAGGGTGCCGTCCAGCTCCAGCCCGGTGGAAGGACCTTCCAGGGTGATCGGCTTGCGGGTGACGAAACGCCCTTCGCTGCCCACCAGCAAGCCCTTGACCCGATCGTAGGCCAGGCCCTTGTCGAACAGGTCGGAGAAGTCCAGGCGAACGCGCCGGCCAATGGCGTTGAAGTTGAGCAGGCCGAATACCCGCAGGGCCTGGGCGCTGCCTTCCACTTCGACGAACTGGCCCTTGTGCAGGCTGGCGTCCAGGGAGCCGGAGAAGCGCTTGAGGCTGACCCAGGCCGGCGATCCCGGCCAGCGGCCATCGGCGTCCAGGCGGAAGCGCTCGCTGGTGGCCGAGGGCGCGAAGTTCCAGGCCTTCAGCACGTCGGCCAGGTTCTTGCCCTCCAGGCGCCCCTTGTACCAGGAGGCGCTGCTTTGGGCGTCGCCTTCCCAACCCGCCACGCCACCCACCTTGAGCCCCTTGAGGTTGAGGTCCAGGTCATTGAAGGCCAGCCCCTTGGCGTTCGGCCGCACCTTGAACGACGAGGCGCCCAGCGGCGCATCGCCAAGCACCACCTGGTCGATTCGCACATCCAGCGCCGGTACCTGTCGCGGGTCGACGCCCGCCAGCGGGTCGGGCTTGGCGTCGGCTTCGACCTCGTTCTCGGGCGGCTTGGGCAGGCGCACCTCGGTCATGTGGATATCGATCGGCACATCCTTGGCGTCGGCCAGAATCACCCGGCCCTTCACCAGGGAGCTGTCCAGGCCGAGGTTCCAGCCGGTGGCGGAGCGATCCAGGTTGACCTTGAGGTTCTCCAGGCTGGTGCCGAAACCGTTGAATCGACCGATTTCCAGGTCGGCTTCGCGCAACAGGCGCGCCTTCTCGGCGCCATCCTTGGGCAGGTACTGCTTGGCCAGCGCCATCCAGGGGGCGGTATCCAGCTGCTCGATGCGCCCGCGCACGCGCAGGCCCTTGTCGCCCGGCAAGCTGGCCGTGCCGCCACCCAGCACCAGATCGCCGCGGGCCTCTTCGAACTTGCCCACCGGCGCCGCCATGGCCAGGCTGACGAGCCCGCCATGGTCCAGCCAGTAGCGCCGCTCGTCGCCTTCCAGGGTCATGCGCCAGCTGGTCTCCCGGGCCAGGTCGACGTCCTTGCCGAAAGGCGCCGGCAGATCGATGGTCAGGCCCTTGAGGCTGGAGTCGATGCGCAGCTGGCTGTCCTTGCCATCCAGGCTCAGGTTGAGGCTGTAGGGCAGCGTCCCCGACGCCGGCAGCGCCTGGGTCACCCCGAGCCAGGCGGTGAGGTCCTTCAGGGTGATGCTGCCGTCGGCGAAGATGCGCGAACGGGCCTTGCCCTTGCTGCCTTCGGCCTGGGCCCTGGCATGTACCTCGCGGCCAAAGGCTCGGCCGCGAATATCCTTGGCGCTAAGACCGCTGTCGGTGTCGTAGCGGAAGGCGCCCTTGAGCTGGCTGAGGGACAGCTCCGGACGGGGGATCTTCAGTTGTGCGTCCTGGGTGGCAAGATCGACCACCACATGGGGCGGATGGCCCTTCTCCAGGGGAATATCCAGCTTCAGGCTGCCGTCCAGGCTGCCTTCGCCCTGCCAGCCGGCGAAGATCGCGGCGGTGTCCATGGGCGCTTCCTGAAGGATCTTCAGGCCGTCGGCGAAGCTGCTGTCCAGCTGCGCATCCAGTTGCAGGCGCGGCACCTGGCCGGGCTCCACATGGGGCACCGCGGCCGTGGCATCGCTCACCCGACTGTCGAGGATGCGCCCGTCCGGCACCCGCACGCGCACGCCGCTGTCCTCGACCAGGACTTCGCCACGGGCCTCGCGCAATTCCGGCCAGCCGGGCTGGTAGGCCAGTTCGGCGTCGTGCACCTTGAAGAACAGGCTGACGGAACGGGCCGCCGGATCGGCGCCATGGGCCAGGGAGCCCTGGTACTGGAAGAAGCCCTCGTCCACCGCGCCCTTGCGAATGGCTTCCTTGAGCCACTTGGCCAGGGCCGGGCTGAATCCCGGCGAACGCGTCGGCAGGTACTTCTCGGTATAGCTGGCGTCACCGTCGTGCAGGCCGACGCGCAGGTCCATGTAGTCCTCGGCGGCGGGGTCGCGCATCAGGCGGATCAGCATGTCCCCGGCGATTTCCCCCTCCTCGCCGCTCAGGCGCATGAAGGGGCTGGCCAGGGTGAAGGCGTTGTCGTCCAGGCGCCAGGTCAGCCGCGCCCGCGCCTGGCGATAGCGCCAGGGCGTGGGGAACAACTGGTCGAGGTGCAAGGCGAAGTCGTTGGTGTTCAGGCGCAGCTCGCCCTGCTGGAAATCACCCACCAGGCTGCCGTTGACGTTCTCCACGGCGGGAGCGCCATGATAGGCCTCGAAGCCGATGCCACTGAGGTTGCCGCTGAACTCCAGGCGCTTGGCGTCCTGTTGCTGCGGACGGTAGGTCAGGCTGACGTTGCGCAGGGCGCCACGGGGCTTGAGTGCGGCCACCGCCTGCGCGGCAGCTTCGGGCAGTGGCACCAGGGCATCCACCACTGGCAGCAACGGCGCCAGGTCCAGGCGGTCGGCATTGAGTCGCCACAGGGGCTGCTCGCCGGCCTGGTGATCAATACGCAGGTGCGCCTCACCCCAGCGCGTCTCGTCGATGTTCGCGGCCAGGGAATCGAGCAACAGCTGGAAGCCCTGGTCGGTGCGCGTGAAGTAGGCGTTCAGACCCAGGTTGCCGAGGGTTACCGCCTTGCGCTTGGCATAGGCGCCGCGCACCTCGGGTGCGTGCAGCCGGGCGACCGCGCGCTGCAGGCCGCCCTTGCTCCACTCGGCCCAGGCTTCACCGCCGGCCTGCAGGCGCTGCAGGTGCCACTCACCGGTCAGGCTGGCGGGCAGCCAGCGGGACCAGTCGCTCTGCGGCAGGCTGAGGTAGAGCTCGGCCTCGCTTTGCAACCAGGTGTCGGCGTTCAACCGGGTACGCAGGCGCAAGGCAAGGGGCTGCTGGTCGGGCAGCTCGATGCGGCCGTCCAGACGCTGGCGGCTGCCGCTGGCCCGCAGGCTGAAATTGGCATGAGTGAAGCTGACGGGCTGCTGCCCATGAGGTTCCAGGGTGAGCTGGCTGTTGAGCACCGAGACGTGGCCGATGCGTCGTAGCGCATCGCGTACCTGGCGCGGGGCGGGCGTGGGCTTGTCGGGACCGGCGGCGAAGCCTTCCAGGTGCCACTTGCCGTCCGCGTCCTGGCTCAACCCGAGCTGGACGCCATCCAGTTCCAGACGGGCGATGCGCAGCTGCTGGGCCAGCAGGCTGCCGAACACATCCGGAACCACCCGCACCTGGTCCAGGCGCAGGGCGCTGTCGCCCTCCCCGAGCATCAGGTCGTGAACGATCAGCAGCGGCGCCAGCCCATGCCAGCGGCCCTCCAGGCTGCCGATCCGCAGGGGCCGGCCAAGGGCGGCGGAGGCCTTCTCCTCGGCTTCGGCGCGGTACTCGGCCACCAGGGGCACGAGTTCGCGCCCGAGGCTGACATAGAGCGCCGCCAGCACCAGGAACAGGGCGCAGATCCCCAGGGACCAGCGCAGGACACGCATCAACCAGCGAGCGAGGTTTTCCACTCAGCGCCTCAAAGCAGAACCACGTCGTACTGTTCCTGGGAATACATGGTTTCCACCTGGAACTTGATAGGACGACCGATGAAGGCCTCCAGATCGGCGACGTTGCCCGATTCTTCGTCCAGCAGGCGGTCCACCACCTTCTGGTTGGCCAGCACCAGGTAGCCTTCGGCCTGGTAGGCGCGGGCCTCGCGGAGGATCTCGCGGAAGATCTCGTAGCAAATGGTTTCCGCGGTCTTCAACAAGCCACGCCCCTGGCAGCAGGAGCACGGCTCGCAGAGCACCTGGATCAGGCTCTCGCGGGTGCGCTTGCGGGTCATCTGCACCAGGCCGAGCTCGGTGATGCCGATGATGTTGGTCTTGGCGTGGTCTCGCTCCAGCTGCTTTTCCAGGGTCCGCAGTACCTGACGCTGGTGCTCCTCATCCTCCATGTCGATGAAGTCGATGATGATGATGCCGCCCAGGTTGCGCAGGCGCAGCTGGCGGGCAATGGCGGTGGCGGCCTCGAGGTTGGTCTTGAAGATGGTCTCTTCGAGAGTGCGGTGGCCGACGAAGGCGCCGGTGTTGACGTCGATGGTGGTCATCGCCTCGGTCGGGTCGATGATCAGGTAGCCGCCGGACTTGAGCAGCACCTTGCGCTCCAGGGCCTTCTGGATCTCGTCCTCGACCCCGTAGAGGTCGAAGATCGGCCGCTCGCCGGGGTAGTGCTCCAGGCGGTCGGAGACTTCCGGCATCAGTTCGTCGACGAACTGGGTGACCTTCTGGAAGGTTTCCCGGGAGTCGATGCGGATCTTCTCGATGCGCGGGTTGACCAGGTCGCGCAGGGTGCGCAGGGCCAGGCTGAGGTCTTCGTATATCACCGAGGGCGAGGGGGCGGTCTGCATCTGTGCGGAAATCTGTTCCCAGAGTCGGCGCAGGTAGCGGATATCGGCGAGGATCTCGTCGGTGCGGGCGCCATCGGCGGCGGTCCGCAGGATGAACCCCCCGGCTTCCTCGATCCCTTCGGCGGCGATGCAGTCGGCCACCACCTGCTTGAGGCGCTCGCGCTCGGCCTCGTCCTCGATCTTCAGGGAGATACCCACATGGCTGGTGCGCGGCATGTACACCAGGTAGCGCGAGGGGATCGACAGCTGGGTGGTGAGGCGCGCGCCCTTGCTGCCGATGGGGTCCTTGGTAACCTGCACCACCAGGGCCTGGCCCTCGTGGACCAGGGCGCTGATGCTTTCCACCGCGCTGCCTTCGCGGTTGCTGATTTCAGAGGCGTGGATGAAGGCCGCGCGGTCCAGGCCGATGTCGACGAAGGCCGCCTGCATACCCGGCAGCACCCGCACCACCTTGCCCTTGTAGATGTTGCCGACTATGCCGCGACGCAGCGTGCGTTCGACATGCACCTCCTGCAGCACACCGTTTTCCACCACCGCCACGCGCGATTCCATCGGCGTGATATTGATCAGAATCTCTTCGCTCATGCCGTTGACCTATCCCAGGTGCTGCCAACAAGGAATGCCGAAACCGGCGAGCATTTCCGCCGTTTCCAGCAGCGGTAATCCCACTACCGCTGAATAGCTGCCCTCTACCCGACTGACGAATACCGCGCCCAGCCCCTGGATAGCGTAGCTGCCCGCCTTGTCCGCGGGTTCGCCGCTGGCCCAGTAGGCGTCCAGTTCGCTGCGGGCTATTTCACGGAAGCGCACCCAGCTGGCAACCACGCGGGTTTCGCAGCGGCCACCGGCGGCCAGGGCGACCGCCGTGAGCACCTCGTGCTCGCGGCCGGACAGCGCCGCCAGCATGGCCAGGGCGTCGTCACGGTCGGTCGGTTTGCCGAGGATGCGGCCATCGAGCACCACGGCCGTATCGGCGCCGAGCACGCAGGCGTCACCGGCCTCGGCCAGGGTGGCGAGGCCGGCGAGGGCCTTCTCCCGGGCGAGACGCTCGACATAGGCGTTCGCGGTTTCGCCGGGCAAGGCGGATTCGTCGATGGAGGCGATCAGGGTGATATGGGGAACGCCGATCTGCGCCAGCAGCTCGCGCCGGCGCGGCGACCCCGAAGCCAGGTACAGCGTGGCCATGCGGACTTCTCCATGTCGAAGACAAAAGCTTGCGACATGGCCGCAAACCGATCAGTTGACGTTGAGGCGGCGACTCGTACCGCGCAAGGCGGCGTATACCCAGGGCCAGAGCAGTGCGCTGACCAGCGCGGGCAACAGGAAGACCAGGGTTGGGGGACGATTACCGGTGAGGGCATTGAGCCACAGCTGTACGAGTTGAGCCAGGCCGAAAACCACCAGCAGAACCAGGCATTGCTGCCACATGGGGAACATGCGCAGGCGCTGATGCAAGGTCAGCACGAGGAAGGTGATCAGCGCCAGGATAAGGGCGTTCTGTCCAAGGGGGGTGCCATAGAGCACATCTTCCGCCAGGCCCAGTACCCAGGCGGTGGTCATGCCCACCCGATGCGGCAGGGCGAGGGTCCAGTAGGTGAGGAACAGCGCCAGCCAGAGCGGCCGGCCGATCTCCATGAAGCTGGGGACCGGGCCGACGCTGAGTACCAGCGCGAGGATCAGACTGATCCAGATGACCCAGCCATTGTTGGAGCGCTGGCTGACCATCAGTGGTTCTCCTGGGCATTCTGCGTCGCCGGCGGGCGGTTCGGCGTCGCTTGGGCAGGTGCAGCCGGCGCGGCGGGAGCAACCGCGGGGGCTGCAGGAGCTGCGGGAGCCGGTGCAGCGGCAGGCGCCGCCGGGGTTGCGCCGGGAGCGGCCGGGGCGGGCGCCGCCTGCGCGGCGCCAACCGGGGCGCCGGGCTGTGCCGCGGCCTCGCGATCGGCTTCTTCCTGGGCCTTGGCAGCGGCGTTGGCGCGCTCCTCAGGGCTCCGGGTGTCGGTGAACACCAGCAGCATGTAGCGACTGCGGTTCAGGGCGGCGGTGGGCACGGCGCGAACGATGGCGAAGGGCTGGCCGGAGTCGTGGATGACTTCCTTGACGATGGCCACCGGGTAGCCGGCCGGGAAGCGCTGCCCCATGCCGGAGCTGACCAGCAGGTCGCCTTCCTTGATGTCGGCGGTGTCCGCCACGTGGCGCAGTTCCAGGCGCTCGGGGTTGCCGGTGCCGCTGGCGATGGCACGCAGGCCATTGCGGTTCACCTGTACCGGGATGCTGTGGGTGGTGTCGGTGAGCAGCAGGACGCGGGCGGTATAGGGCATGACCTCCACCACCTGGCCCATCAGGCCACGGGCATCGAGCACCGGCTGGCCGAGGAACACGCCATCCTTCTCGCCCTTGTCGATCAGGATGCGGTGGGTGAAGGGGTTGGGATCGACGCCGATCAGCTCGCCCACCAGCACCTTCTCGTCCACCAGGGCGGACGAGTTGAGCAGCTCGCGCAGGCGCACGTTCTGCTCGGTCAGGGTCGCCAGCTTCTGCAGGCGGCGCTGCATCAGCAGGGATTCGGCCTTGAGCTTCTCGTTCTCGGCGATCAGGGTGCTGCGGCTGGTGAATTGGTCGCTGACCCCGTCCCAGACGCGCACCGGCAGGTCAGCCAGCCAATAGAAAGGCGTGAGAACCAGGCCCATCTGGCTGCGCATGGGCTTGAGGGTGTCGAAACGGGCATCGACCACCATCAGCGCAGCCGAGAGCACGGCGAACACCAGCAGGCGCACGCCGAGCGAAGGTCCCTTGGTGAATAGCGGCTTGATGGCTCGCTCCTATGGCAGCGAAGCTCTCCGACCTTACTCGGTGGAGAGCAGATCCATCGCGTGGCGATCCATCATTTCCAGGGCACGGCCGCCACCACGGGCAACGCAGGTCAGCGGGTCCTCGGCGACGATCACCGGCAGGCCGGTTTCCTGGGCCAGCAGCTTGTCCAGGTCGCGCAGCAGCGCGCCACCACCGGTCAGCACCAGGCCACGCTCGGCGATGTCGGAAGCCAGTTCCGGCGGGGATTGCTCCAGGGCGCTCTTGACCGCCTGGACGATGGTCGCCAGGGATTCCTGCAGGGCTTCCAGAACTTCGTTGGAGTTCAGGGTGAAGCTGCGCGGTACGCCTTCGGCCAGGTTACGGCCGCGAACGTCGATCTCGCGGATCTCGCCACCCGGGAAGGCGGTGCCGATTTCCTGCTTGATGCGCTCGGCGGTGGATTCACCGATCAGGCTGCCGTAGTTTCGGCGCACGTAGGTCACGATGGACTCGTCGAAACGGTCGCCGCCGACGCGTACGGATTCGGCGTAGACCACGCCGTTCAGGGAAATCAGGGCGATCTCGGTGGTACCACCACCGATGTCCACGACCATGGAGCCGCGGGCTTCTTCCACCGGCAGGCCGGCACCGATGGCGGCGGCCATGGGCTCTTCGATCAGGAAGACTTCGCGGGCACCGGCACCCAAGGCCGATTCACGGATGGCGCGGCGTTCCACCTGGGTGGACTTGCAGGACACGCAGATCAGGACGCGCGGGCTCGGCTGCAGGAAGCTGTTTTCGTGCACTTTATTGATGAAGTACTGCAGCATCTTCTCGCAGACGCTGAAGTCGGCGATCACGCCGTCCTTCATCGGACGAATGGCGGAAATGTTGCCCGGCGTACGACCCAGCATGCGCTTGGCTTCGGTGCCGACGGCTACCACGCTCTTCTGGTTGCCGTGGTTACGAATGGCTACAACCGAAGGCTCGTTGAGGACGATACCGCGCTCGCGCACGTAAATCAGGGTATTGGCAGTGCCCAGGTCGATCGACAGATCACTGGAAAACATGCCACGCAGTTTCTTGAACATGGGAGAGGGACCCTAGGCAACGCGTGGGTAAAAAAGTGCGGCAAACTCTATCAATGACAGGGATTTTGGGCAAGGCGCCGATATGTTAAATTGCTCGTTTTTCCGGGCCGGCAAGGCCCATCATCGCGGCCTTTGACCGCTCGTTCGCAGCACCGTTCCCCGCTCGATTCCCGCACGGTCGACTGCCCACGCAGGCCGCTTCTAGTTGGAGACCCCCGATGGCGCTTGAACGCTCCGACGTGGAAAAAATCGCCCATCTCGCCCGACTGGGCCTGAACGAGGCCGATATCCCGCGTACCACCGAGACCCTGAACAACATCCTCGGCCTGGTCGACGCCATGCAGGCGGTCGACACCGACGGCATCGAACCCATGGCGCACCCGCTCGACGCCACCCAGCGCCTGCGCGCCGATCGCGTCAGCGAAGATAATCGCCGCGACGCCTACCAGGCCATAGCACCGGCCGTCGAAAACGGCCTGTACCTCGTGCCCAAAGTCATCGAATAAGGAAAGGGTTCCCCATGCATCAACTGACCCTCGCCGAGATCGCCCGTGGCCTGGCCGCCAAGGAATTCTCCGCCGAAGAGCTGACCCGCGGCCTGCTGGCGCGCATCCATCAGCTCGACCCGCAACTCAACAGCTTCATCACCATCACCGACGACCTGGCCCTCGAACAGGCCAAGGCAGCCGACGTACGGCGCGCCGCCGGTGAGCAAGGCGCCCTGCTCGGCGCCCCCATCGCCCACAAGGACCTGTTCTGCACCGAAGGCGTGCTGACCAGCTGCGCCTCGAAGATCCTCGACGGCTTCAAGGCGCCCTACGACGCCACCGTGGTCGCCCGCCTCAAGGCCGCCGGCGCGGTCAGCCTCGGCAAGCTGAACATGGACGAGTTCGCCATGGGCTCCTCCAACGAGTCCAGCCACTACGGCGCGGTGAAGAACCCCTGGGCCCTCGATCGCGTCCCCGGCGGCTCGTCCGGCGGCTCCGCCGCGGCCGTCGCCGCGCGCCTGGTGCCCGCCGCCACCGGCACCGACACCGGCGGCTCGATCCGCCAGCCGGCCGCCTTCACCAACCTCACCGGCATCAAGCCCACCTACGGCCGGGTCTCCCGCTGGGGCATGATCGCCTACGCCTCCAGCCTCGACCAGGGCGGCCCGCTGGCTCGCACCGCCGAGGACTGCGCCCTGATGCTCGGCGCCATCGCCGGTTTCGATCCGAAGGACTCCACCAGCGTCGACGCGCCGGTGGACGACTACCTCGCCAGCCTGAACCAGCCGCTGGCCGGCCTGCGCATCGGCCTGCCGAAGGAATACTTCGGTGCCGGCCTCGACAGCCGCATCGCCGACGCCGTACTGGCCGCAGTCGAAGAGCTGAAGAAGCTCGGCGCCACGGTCAAGGAAGTCTCGCTGCCGAACATGCAGCATGCGATTCCCGCCTACTACGTGATCGCCCCGGCGGAAGCCTCCTCCAACCTGTCGCGTTTCGACGGCGTGCGCTTCGGCTACCGCTGCGAGAACCCGCAGAACCTGGAAGACCTGTACAAGCGCTCCCGCGCCGAAGGCTTCGGCAGCGAAGTGAAGCGTCGCATCATGGTCGGCACCTACGCGCTGTCCGCCGGCTACTACGACGCCTACTACCTGAAGGCGCAGAAGATCCGCCGCCTGATCAGGAACGACTTCACCGCCGCCTTCGCCGAGGTGGACCTGATCCTCGGCCCGACCACGCCCAACCCGGCCTGGAAACTCGGCGAGAAGAACAACGACCCGGTCGCCCAGTACCTGGAAGACATCTACACCATCACCGCCAACCTGGCGGGCCTGCCGGGCCTCTCCATGCCCGCCGGCTTCGTCGATGGCCTGCCGGTCGGCGTCCAACTGCTGGCACCCTATTTCCAGGAAAGCCGCCTGCTCAACGTCGCCCACCAGTACCAGCAGGCGACCGACTGGCACAAACGCGCACCGGCCGGATTCTGAGGACGACTCACATGCAATGGGAAACAGTGATCGGGCTGGAAATCCACGCACAGCTCAGCACCCAATCGAAGATCTTCTCCGGCAGCGCCACCACCTTCGGCGCCGAGCCCAACACCCAGGCCAGCCTGGTTGACCTCGGAATGCCCGGCACCCTGCCGGTGCTGAACGAAGAAGCGGTACGCATGGCGGTGAAGTTCGGCCTGGCCATCGATGCCGAGATCGCCGACAAGAACATCTTCGCCCGCAAGAACTACTTCTACCCGGACCTGCCCAAGGGCTACCAGACCAGCCAGATGGACCACCCCATCGTCGGCAAGGGCTTCCTCGACATCACCCTGGAAGACGGCACCGTCAAGCGCATCGGCATCACGCGCGCGCACCTGGAAGAAGACGCCGGCAAGAGCCTGCACGAAGACTTCCACGGCATGAGCGGCATCGACCTGAACCGCGCCGGCACCCCGCTGCTGGAGATCGTCTCCGAGCCGGACATCCGCAGCGCCAAGGAAGCCGTGGCCTACGTCAAGTCGATCCACGCCCTGGTGCGCTACCTCGGCATCTGCGACGGCAACATGGCCGAAGGCTCGCTGCGTTGCGACTGCAACGTCTCGGTGCGCCCCAAGGGCCAGGCCGAGTTCGGCACCCGCGCGGAGATCAAGAACGTCAACTCCTTCCGCTTCATCGAGAAGGCGATCAACCACGAGGTCCAGCGCCAGATCGAGCTGATCGAGGACGGCGGCAAGGTGGTACAGGAAACCCGCCTGTACGACCCGAACAAGGACGAGACCCGTTCCATGCGCAGCAAGGAAGAAGCCAACGACTACCGTTACTTCCCCTGCCCCGACCTGCTGCCCGTGGTGATCGAGAAGAGCTTCCTCGACGAAGTCCGTAGCCAGCTGCCGGAGCTGCCGAACCAGAAGCGCGAGCGCTTCCAGAGCGAGTTCGGCCTGTCCGCCTACGACGCCAGCGTGCTGTCCGCCAGCCGCGAAATGGCCGACTACTTCGAAGCCGTGAACAACGTCTGCGGCGACGCCAAGCTGGCGGCCAACTGGGTGATGGGCGAGCTCTCCAGCCTGCTCAACAAGGACGGCCTCGAGATCGAGCAGTCGCCGGTCAGCGCCTCGCACCTGGGCGGCATGATCCTGCGCATCAAGGACAACACCATCTCCGGCAAGATCGCCAAGATGGTCTTCGAGGCCATGGCCGCCGGCGAAGGTTCCGCCGACGAGATCATCGAGAAGAAAGGCCTGAAGCAGGTCACCGACTCCGGCGCCATCGAATCGATGCTCGACGAAGTGCTCGCCGCCAACGCCGAGCAGGTCGAACAGTACCGCGCCAGCGACGAAGCCAAGCGCGGCAAGATGTTCGGCTTCTTCGTCGGCCAGGCGATGAAGGCGTCCAAGGGCAAGGCCAACCCGGGCCAGGTGAACGATCTGCTGAAGAAGAAACTCGAAAGCTGATCCAGCCATCGACGACGCCGGGCTTGCCCGGCGTTTTCTTGTCCGAGGTATTCGGCATGTTCCGCACCCTGCTCGCACTTCCGTTGCTCGCCCTGTTCCTGGCGGGCTGCAGCACCAGCCCCTTCAGTGGTGGCGGGAGCGAGTCCGCCCACGGCTACCGCGCCGAAGGCAAGGCCTCCTATTACGGCTCCCGGCACCATGGCCGGCGCACCGCCAGCGGTGAGCGCTTCGACCAGCACGCCCTCACCGCCGCCCACCGTACCCTGCCCTTCGGCACCCGGGTGAAGGTGACCAACCTCAACAACGACCGCACGGTGGTGGTACGCATCAACGACCGCGGCCCCCACACCCGAGGCCGCATCATCGACCTCTCCCACGAGGCCGCCGAGCGCCTCGGCATGCTGCGTGCCGGCGTGGCACTGGTGCGGGTGGAAACCATCGACTGACTGGAGAAAAGACAATGACTGAAGCACGCAAGCCCGGCCTCCAGGTACGCCGGGAAGTCATGGGCGACGCCTTCGTCGACCGCGCCCTGGGCAATGCCACCGAATTCACCCAGCCGCTGCAGGACTTCGTCAACGAACATGCCTGGGGCGGCGTGTGGAACCGCGAAGGCCTGGACCGCAAGACCCGCAGCCTGATCACCCTGGCCGCCCTCACCGCACTGAAATGCCCGCAGGAACTCAAGGGCCACGTGCGCGGCGCCCTGAACAACGGCTGCACCGTCGAGGAAATCCGCGAGGCCCTGCTGCATTGCGCCGTCTACGCCGGCGTACCGGCCGCCATCGACGCCTTCCGCGCCGCCCAGGAAGTCATCGACGCCCATCAGCAGGCCTGACAACCGCCGGACGGACACACGTAGGATGGGTCGGGCGGCGTTCCGCTGAGCGGAGCGATACCCATCAACCCCGCATGATGGGTTTCGTACCTCAACCCATCCTACGTCCGGATCGTGAATGGGCTCTCAGATCCAGCCGGCCCACTGCAGCAGGAACAGCCCCACGTTGGTGGTCACCACCGCCGCCAGGGTGGTGATCACGATGATCGCCGCCGCCAGCTCGTGGTTGGCATTCACCGCACGGGCCATGACGAAGCTCGCGGCGGCGGTCGGGCTGGCGAAGTAGAGGAAGAGGATCGCCAGTTCGGCATCGCGGAAGCCGCAGAGCCAGGCGCCCAGGGTTGCCAGGATCGGCAGCCAGACCATTTTCATCAGACTGGCACTGATGGCGACCTTGCCGCTGGAACGCAGGGACGCCAGGGAAAGCGTGCCGCCGATGCAGATCAGCGCGAGCGGCAGGGTCATCTGCGCGAAGTACTCGCCCGAGGTGATCAGCCAGGCCGGCAGCGGCAGTTGCCAGTAGGCCACGGGCATGGCCGCCAGCACGCCGAGGATCAGGGGGTTGCTGATGATGCTCTTGGCCAGGCTCAGCGGGTCGCTCTTGGCGTCCGGGCTGTAGATCGCCAGGACGATGGCCGACAGGGTGTTGTAGCTGAGGATCACCACTGCCCCGAGGATACTGCCCACCGACAGCCCGTAGTCGCCATACATGCTGGTGGCCAGGGCCAGGCCGACGATGCCGTTGTTGCCGCGAAACGCGCCCTGGGCATAGATGCCGCGATCGGCGGCCGGACAGCGCAGGATGGCCCAGCCCCAGCCGACCAGGAAGCACACCAGGGTCGCCGCGACGAAGTAGCCGATCAGCGCCGGCTGCAACGCGGTGCGCAGGTCGGCCTGGACGATGCCGAGAAACAGCAGGGTCGGCATGGTGCCCTTGAACACCAGGCTCGATGCGGTGTTGATGAAGGCGGTGTCGATCCAGCCGAGGCGCTTCAGGCCCACGCCCAGGAACAGCATGGAGAACACCGGCGCGGTGATGCTGAAGGTCTGTTGGACGACGGCGAGCATTGGCGAACCTTGGCACGGGATAGTTAGGCGGCTAAGGATACCAATTGCGAAGGGAAAAAGGCTTTCGCGAGGTCTTCAGGATCGACTATCTGTAGGGGCGAATTCATTCGCCAAGCAGGCCGAAGGTCTGCCCCGCCGACTTGCAGGGGGACACTACGTGTCCCTTGGCGAATAAATTCGCCCCCACAAGAACCGGCTCAGCGCCGTACCGGACGCTTCTGCAACTTGCGCTGCAGGGTACGGCGGTGCATGCCCAGGGCGCGGGCGGTGGCGGAGATATTGCCTTCGTGCTCGGCCAGCACTCGCTGGATGTGCTCCCACTGCAGGCGGTCCACCGACATCGGGTTTTCCGGCACCAGGCTGTCCAGGTCGGCATGCTCGGAGAGCAGCGCGGTCAGCACGTCGTCGGCGTCGGCCGGCTTGCACAGGTAGTTGGTGGCGCCGCGCTTGATGGCTTCCACGGCGGTGGCGATGCTCGAGTAGCCGGTGAGGATCACCACGCGCATCTCCGGGTCCAGTTCCAGCAGCTTGGGCAGCAGCACCAGGCCGGAATCGCCGTCCATCTTCAGGTCCAGCACCGCGTAGTCGGGCAGGTCGTCCTTGGCCAGCACCAGCCCCTCTTCTGCGGAGCCGGCGACCGATACCCGCAACCCACGGCGCGCCATGGCCCGCGCCATGACGCGGGTGAAGGTGGCATCGTCGTCCACCAGCAGCAGGTGGGGTTGCTCTTCGCCTTCGATCAGGGGTTCGTCAGTCATCTCGCTTCCTCTTCGTCAAGGCACTCAGGCGACGCCGTAGCTGCGCGGCAGGCGCAGCTCGGTCAGGGTACCGCCTTCCTCATGGTTATAAAGTTTAACCGTGCCGCCGGCACGGGTAACGCTGGCCTGGCTCAGGAACAGGCCGAGGCCGAAGCCCTTGCCCTTGGTGGTGAAGAAGGGCCGGCCCAGTTGCTCGGCGATGGCCAGGGGCACGCCGGCCCCGTGGTCGCGGATGGTCAGCACCATCCACTGGTGGTCCCAGTTGACGCGGATATCGAGCTTTTCCGGGCAGGCGTCGGCGGCATTGTTGAGCAGGTTGAGCAGGGCCTGGGTCAGGTCGGCCGGCGGCTTGAGCCGGGGCGCGGTGCCAAGGCCGAGGCACTGGTAGCGATAGGTGGCCTCCGGGCGCATCAGGTGCCAGCGGTTGAGCGTGACTTCCAGCCACTCGATCACCGACTGCTCCATCACCGCCTGGCGGCGATCCGCCTCGGCGGCGCGCACCAGCTGCTGCAAGGTGTCCTTGCACAGCTTCACCTGTTCCTGCAGTAACGCCAGGTCGTCCTGCAGCCCGGGCTTGTCGCGGTATTCACTGCGCAGCTCCTTGAGCAGCACGCTCATGGTCGCGAGCGGCGTGCCCAACTCATGGGCGGCACCGGCGGCCTGGGTGGCGACGGCCAGCAGTTGCTGGTCGCGCATGCCTTCCTCGCGGCGGACCGCCTGCAACTGGTCCTGGCGCCGCAGTTCCTCGGCCATGCGCGCGACGAAGAAGGTGATCAGCGCCGCGGCCAGGGCGAAGCTCAGCCACATGCCGTAGATCAGCAGCGACTCGCGCTGGCCGGTGGGCATTTCCAGCGGATGGAACAGCACCAGCAGCAGGGTGTAGGCCGCGAGCGCGAGGCCCGCCAGCGTCGTGGTGTAGAGCCAGGGCAAGGTGGCCGCGGCAATGGTCAGCGGCACCAGGTAATAAGAAACGAAGGGGTTGGTCGAGCCCCCGGAGTAGTACAGCAGCACGCTGTGGATAACCAGGTCCAGGCCCAGCTGCACGGCGTACTCCAGCTCGGTGACCGGCCACGGCCCGCGCAGCCGCACAGCGGTGCCGACGCAAAGCACCAGCGAGACGCAGAGGGTCAGGCTCAGGGCCAGCCAGGGTAATTGCAGCAGCTGGCTCTTGTAGGCCAGGCCGACCGAGCCGGCCTGGGCGGCCAGCACGAGTATGCGGATCAGGGTCAGCCGCAGCAGATTCTGGCGGCTGGCGGACAGTAACTGTACGGGTTCGAGCATGGGTACTCCCTGGAATCGGCGGAGTATAACCAAGGCGCGCCCCGGCCCGCCTCCATGCGGCAACTCGCCGCAGCGAGGCCATACTTGTCGCGCCAAGATCAAACTGCCAGCAGCTTCTGGAACAACGGTGCCGAATCAGGGTCAATTGCCGCGCTTAACCCGAATGGTCGTCTACCCTCGTCCAACACGGAAATCTCTGCGCGATCCGCGCGGAACAAAGTCCCACAAGGAGCCCCCATGTCCAAGTTCAAGCATTTCGTCGCCCTCGCGTTCTGCGCCGCCAGCCTCGTCGCCGTTTCGACCCAGGCCACGGCCGAGCAACGCTTCAATCAGGTTTCCCTGCGTGCCGAGGTCAGCCATGACGTGGCCCATGACCTGATGAACGTCACCCTCTTCAGCGAGTCGCAGAACACCGACCCGGCCAAGCTCGCCAACGAGATCACCAGCGCCCTCAACAGCGCCCTGGCCAAGGCCAACAAGGTCGAGGGCGTCACCGTCAGCCTGGGCAGCCGTCACAGCTTCCCCGTGTATGACAACCAGGGGCAGAAGATCACCACCTGGCGCGAGCGCGCCGAGCTGAACCTGGAAAGCGCCGACTTCGCCAAGCTGTCGCAGCTGGTGGCCGACCTGCAGGGTGACCTGAAGATGTCCGGCATGAACTTCAGCATCGCCGAGAAAACCCGCAAGACCCATGAAGACGAGCTGATCAAGCTGGCCGTGGATGCCTTCAAGGCCCGCGCCCAGCTGGCCACCAACGCCGTTGGCGGCAAAGGCTACAAGCTGGTCAGCCTGAGCCTGAACAGCGCGGGCTTCCAGCCGCCGCAGCCGATCATGATGCGCAGCATGGCCGCCAAGGGCATGGCCGATGGCGTCGCCGTGTCCGAGATCGAAGCCGGCACCAGCCGCGTCAGCGTCAGCGCCGACGGCACCATCGAAGTGCAGATGCCCTGAGCCTGACCGGGCGCCGCCTTGCAACGAGGCGGCGCCCTCCCCACCAGCTGGTCTCGATTTGCGAAATTGCGACACGCCCTTACAGCTTTATTCCCCCGACTACACTCTTTGCCCACCGGCCCTTGCATCGGGCATATGCCCTGCATAGTTTCTGGCAAGGCCCCCACGAGGGGCCCCTCACGATGACAAACAAAACAAATATGAGGTCAACATGCGTAAAAACGCCGTCATCCAGGCACTTGTCGCCGCTGGGCTGATCGCCAGCGCGCCCTTCGCCAGCGCCGCAAGCAATCTGGTGTTCTGCTCCGAAGGCAGCCCCGCCGGTTTCGATCCGGGCCAATACACCACCGGCACCGACTTCGATGCCGCCGCCGAAACCGTGTTCAACCGCCTGACCCAGTTCGAGCGTGGCGGCACCGCGGTGATTCCAGGCCTGGCCGAAAAATGGGACGTGTCCCCCGACGGCCTCATCTACACCTTCCACCTGCGCCCCGGGGTGAAGTTCCACACCACCGACTACTTCAAGCCGACCCGCGAGTTCAACGCCGACGACGTGCTCTTCACCTTCCAGCGCATGCTCGACAAGGACCATCCCTTCCGCAAGGCGTACCCCACCGAATTCCCCTACTTCACCGACATGGGCATGGACGCCAACATCGCCAAGGTGGAGAAGGTCGACGACCGCACCGTCAAGTTCACCCTCAACGGCGTGGATGCGGCCTTCATCCAGAACCTGGCCATGAGCTTCGCCTCCATCCAGTCCGCCGAATACGCCGACCAGTTGCTCAAGGCCGGCAAGGCCGCCGACATCAACCAGAAGCCCATCGGCACCGGTCCCTTCGTCTTCAAGCGCTACCAGAAGGACGCGCAGATCCGCTTCGCCGGCAACAAGGACTACTGGCAGCCCGGTGACGTGAAGATCGACAACCTGATCTTCGCCATCAACACCGACGCCTCCGTGCGCATGCAGAAGCTCAAGGCCGGCGAATGCCAGGTCACCCTCTTCCCCCGTCCGGCCGACCTGGACGCGCTGAAGAAGGACCCGAACCTGAACATGCCGTCGCAGCCGGGCTTCAACCTCGGCTACATCGCCTACAACGTCACCCACAAGCCCTTCGACAAGCTCGAAGTGCGCCAGGCGCTGGACATGGCGGTGAACAAGAAAGCCATCATCGACGCCGTCTACCAGGGCGCCGGCCAACTGGCCGTGAACGGCATGCCGCCGACCCAGTGGTCCTACGACGAGAGCATCAAGGATGCCGGCTACAACCCGGAACAGGCCAAGGAACTGCTCAAGGCCGCCGGCGTCAAGGAAGGCACCGAGATCACCCTCTGGGCCATGCCGGTGCAGCGCCCGTACAACCCCAACGCCAAGCTGATGGCCGAAATGCTCCAGGCCGACTGGGCCAAGGTGGGCATCAAGGCCAAGATCGTCAGCTACGAGTGGGGCGAATACATCAAGCGCGCCAAGGGCGGTGAGCACGACGCCATGCTGATCGGCTGGAGCGGCGACAACGGTGACCCGGACAACTGGCTGGGCACCCTCTACGGCTGCGACGCCGTGGACGGCAACAACTTCTCCAAGTGGTGCGACGCCGGCTACGACAAGCTGATCAAGCAGGCCAAGGCGACCCCGGACCAGGCCCAGCGTACCGAGATGTACAAACAGGCCCAGCACATCCTCAAGGACCAGGTGCCGATCACCCCGATCGCCCACTCCACGGTCTACCAGCCGATGCGCAAGAACGTGCAGGACTTCAAGATCAGCCCGTTCGCGCTCAACTCCTTCTACGGAGTGGGCGTAGGCAAGTAAGCCGCGCCTGAAAAAACGGGGCCTTCGGGCCCCGTTTTGTTTTCCTGCGTTCCCACTTCCTCCCGCCGCGCCGCATCCCCGGAAATTTCCCCAGCTAGACAAGACAATTCCCACAGCCTGACGCAGTGCAGGCGCCTTGTTGCCAGTTTAAGCAGCACTTAATTTCCAGTCGGGTTCAAACGGCATCCCGCCATGCCCACGGGGCCCGGGGAGTCTCGGCGCGCCCGCATAAACACAACAACAAGAGGAACGCATCCCATGAACCTGATTACCCGCAACGGAACTCTGCTGGGTCTGGCCTTGCTGACCGCCAACGCCACCCTGGCGGCCGAGCAGGCAATAGACCAATCCACCGCCAGGGGCTTCGTCGAGGGCCAGAAGGTCGACCTGGTCACCCGCAACTTCTTCTCCCACGAGCGCACCCAGGACAGCTTCAGTTTCACCATCCCCAAGGATGACGGCGGCGAACCCACGCGGGACCGCTGGACCTGGGTGCAAGGCACCCGGCTCATCTACAACTCGGGCTACACCGAGGGCACGGTCGGCGTCGGCCTGGACCTGGAAGCCATCGGCGCCGTGAACCTGGAGCGGGGCAAGGGGCGCATCGCCGGCGGCGGCAATCGCACCCTGGCCGACAGCAACGGCCATGGCGTGGCGGAGTGGTCGAAGATGGGGGTCGCCAACCTGCGCCTGCGAGCCTCGCGCAGCGAGCTCAAGGCCGGTCGCTTCCGAGTGGACACACCGGTGTTCTCCTACATCTACAACCGCGCCCTGCCCTCCAGCTTCGACGGCGTGGCGCTCGACAGCTTCGAGCTCGACAGCCTCAGCCTGCACGCCGGCAGCTTCCGCCAGGTCAGCCCGCGTAGCCGCGCCGGCAGCGAGGACTTCACCACCGAATACGGGACCCGCGAGGTACGCAGCGATCGCATGAGCTACGTCGGCGCCCGTCACACGCCGGTCGAGGGATTGGAGCTGAGCCTGTTCAGCGCCCGTTTCGAGGACGTGTGGAACCAGCACTTCCTCGGCGCCACCCATGAACTGGGCGACCCCGAGGAGCTCGCCCTGCGTACCGAGCTGCGGGCCTACTCGACCCGCGACCAGGGTGCGCGCAAGGCCGGCTACATCGACAACGACTCCTGGAGCCTGGCGTTCAACCTGACCCACCGCGCCCACAGCCTGACCCTGGGCTGGCAACGGGTGCATGGCGACGAGTTCTTCGACTACGTCAACGAAACCGATGCCATCCACCTGGGCAACTCCCGCTACTCGGACTACAACGGCCCGAACGAAAGATCCGCGCTGTTCAGCTATGACTTCGACTGGAGCCAGTACGGCGTGCCCGGCGTCAGCACCGGCTACTGGTACGTCAAGGGTTGGGGCATCGACGGCACCCGCTACCGCGGCGATCGCAACGGCGCCTATGGCAACTACGCCGAAGTGCGCGCCATGGACGGGGAGCGTCACCGGGAGTACGGCCTGTCGCTCAACTACAAGGTTCCCGGCGGCAACCTGGAAGGCAGCACCGTCCGGGTCCTCTATATGGAACACAAGGCTAGCAAGCAGCAGGTAGACGGCAGCACCAACGAACTGCGCATCGTCAGCACCTTCCCCTTCAACCTCCTGTAGAGTTCATCCAAATCGGTCGGCGCCCAGGAGTCACGCGATGTTGAAGACGCTTCGAACCCTCCCGTTGGCGCTGGCCCTGGGCTGTTTCAGCTGGGCCGCCCAGGCCGCGACCCTGGTGGTCTGCACCGAGGCCAGCCCGGAAGGATTCGATATCGTCCAGTACACCGCGGCCACCACCGCCGATGCGTCGGCCGAAACCCTCTTCGACCGCCTGGTGCAGTTCGTCCCCGGCACCACTCGCCTGCAGCCGGGCCTGGCGGAAAGCTGGAGCATCAGCCCCGACGGCCTGGTCTACGAGTTCCAGCTGCGCCAGGGGGTGCAATTCCACAGCACCCCCTGGTTCAGCCCCAGCCGCCCGTTCAACGCCGATGATGTGCTCTGGACCTTCCAGCGCCAGCTGGACCCACGGCATCCCTGGCACAAGCTGTCTCCGCGTGGTTTCCCCTATGCCGAATCCATGGTCTTCGCCGAACTGATCCAGAGCATCGAGAAGCTCGACGAGCACCGCGTGCGCTTCACCCTGAAACACCCCGAAGCGCCCTTCCTCGCCGACCTGGCCATGGGCTTCACCTCGATCTATTCGGCCGAGTACGCCGAGCAATTGCTCAAGGCCGGCAAGGCCGAGCAACTGAACCGGCAGCCGGTGGGCACCGGCCCCTTCGTCTTCGAGCGCTACAGCAAGGATGCCCAGGTACGCTTCCGCGCCAACCCCACCTACTGGGCCGGCAAGCCTGCGGTGGAGAAACTGCTGTTCGCCATCACCCCCGATCCCAATGTGCGGGTGCAGCAACTCAAGGCCGGCGCCTGCCAGATCGCCGTCTACCCGCGCCCCGCCGACATCGCCGGCCTGCGCCAGGACCCGGCGCTGGATATCCTCGAGCTGGATTCCCTGCTCACCGCCTACGTCGGTATCAACACCCGTCGCCCGCCGCTGGACGACGTGCGGGTGCGCCAGGCCATCAACCTCGCCTTCGACACCCGCGCCTACCTGCGCGCACAGTTCGGCGAGGGCAACGCCAGCCTCGCCGTGGCGCCCTACCCGGCCACCTTGCTGGGCTTCAACGACAAGCTCGACCCCTGGCCCCATGATCCGGCAAAGGCCCGCCAGCTACTGGCCGAGGCCGGCCACAAGGATGGCTTCAAGCTGAGCATCTGGACCCGCCCCGGCGGCGGCCCGGCCAACCCCAACCCGGGAATCGGCGCGCAGATGCTCCAGGCGGACCTGGCGGCCATCGGCGTCAAGGCGGAGATTCGCGTCTTCGAGTGGGGCGAGCTGATCAAGCGTGCCAAGAACGGCGAGCACGACCTGGTGTTCATGGGCTGGGCGGGCGACAACGGCGACCCGGACAACTTCCTCACCCCCAACCTGTCCTGCGCGGCGGCCGAGTCGGGCGAGAACCAGGCCGGCTGGTGCAACGGGGAATTCGACGAACTGATCCGCCAGGCCCGCGCCATCACCGAGCCCGCCAAGCGCGCCGAGCTCTATCGCCAGGCCCTGGCGATCTTCCACGAACAGGCGCCGTGGATTCCCCTGGCCCACCCCAGGCAGTTCGCCGCCCTGCGCAAGGGCGTGCAGGGCTTCCAGCTCAATCCCCTGGGCTCGAACAACTTCGCCAGGGTGAAAGTCGTCCCGTAGGAGCGAGCTCAGGTAGCCCGCAGGATGGGTCGGGCGGCGTTCCGCGAGCGGAGCGAAACCCATCAGCAGGCCCGGATGCAATCCGGGAAAAACCCACCGCCGCTCCCGGATTTCATCCGGATCTACGAACTGCCGTAGAACGTGGCGGGTCGCGCTCATGGTGTAGGGGCGAATTCATTCGCCAAGCAGGCCGCAGGCCTGCCGGTCGCCCCGGGGCAAGCCCTAACCGCCCCTCACCCCGACCCTCTCCCAGAGGGAGAGGGAGGCCCCACCAACCAACCGCGTCAGGCTTCCAACCCGAACGGGTCGTCGATGGAATGGCTCGGCTGGGTAAACCAGCGCGGGCCGTTGGCCGTCATGTAGAAGTGATCCTCCAGGCGGATTCCGAACTCCCCCGGCACGCAGATCATCGGCTCGTTGGAGAAGCACATGCCCTCGGCCAACGGCGTCTCGTCACCACGGACCAGATAGGGCCCTTCATGGACGTCCAGGCCGATACCGTGGCCGGTACGGTGGGGCAGGCCGGGCAGTTGGTAATCCGGCCCCAGGCCTGCGGCCTCCAGGCAGCGGCGGGCGGCGGCGTCCACCGAGCCGCAGGGCGCGCCCAGGTTGGCTGCGTCGAAGGCGGCCTGCTGGGCGGCCTTCTCCAGGTTCCACAGCGCGCGCTGGCGCTCGCTGGGGGTGCCGAACACATAGCTGCGGGTGATGTCCGCCTGGTAGCCATGGAGCTGGCAGCCGGTGTCGATCAGCACCATGTCGCCGTCCTTGAGCACTTGCGCGTGCTTGACCCCATGGGGGAAGGCACTGGCCTCGCCGAACAGCACGATGCAGAAGGTCGAGCCCGGCGCGCCCACCTTGCGGTGCGCCTCGCGGATGAACTCGGCCACCTCGAGGGTGCTGATGCCCGCACGGAGGATGCTGGCGGCGGCCTTGTGCACTTCCAGGGTCATGTCCTTGGCGCGCTGCATCAGCGCCAGCTCGGTGGCGGACTTGTGGTAGCGGCAGGGGTTGATCACACAGGCGGCATCGACGAAATCGAAGCCCGCCCCCAGGCGGCGAATGCCATCGAACATGAAGAAGGCGAGGGACGGGCACAGCCCCACCACCGCGTCGGCGGCCAGGCCCATGCCCGCCAGCATGTCGAGCAGCAGGCGGTAGGGGTTTTCGTGTTCCTGCCAGGTGTGGATAACGCCGTCCACCTCGCGGAAATCGCGGATGGTGCCTTCCTCGAAGGCCGGGGCGATATAGGCCAGCGCGCCATGGGCGGGCAGTACGGCCCCCACCATGCGTTCGCTGGGGTTCCATTTCACGCCGGTGAAATAGCGCAGGTTGCTGCCGGCGTTCAGGTAGATGGCGCTGAGCCCCTGCTCACGCATCAGCACCTGGGCCTTGGCGATGCGCGCCTGGTACTCGGCGAGATCGATGGGCTGCACGCTCGCGGTCATGTTGGTCAGGCCGCCCAGCGCCTGTTGCGGAGTCTTGCCACCTACACCCACTGTCATGTCGTTCTCCCGAATCCTGTTGCAGTCGACAGAATTTAAGCACCACTTAAATAACCGTCAATGCGAAATTTCAGTTCTACTTAATTTCATTAATGCGACAAGCCTTTTCTAAGATGCGCCGCCGGCTATACTGGCGCCCTTCAGAACACGAGCCACGCCAATGACCGTAGATCGCATCGGGGAACGCTTGCGCCGCTATCGCCGCGCCGCCAACAAGACCCTGAACCAGGTAGCCGCCGAATCGGGCCTGACGGCCAGCTTCCTGTCCCAGGCAGAGCGCAACCTCACCGGCGTGTCCATTTCATCCCTGGCGAACATCGCCAAATCCCTGGGAATTCCGCTCAACACCCTGTTCGACCAGCCCATGCAGCACCAGCCCGATTCCCACCAGGGCCAGCGCGTGCGCTACACCATTGGCGGCCAGCCGCTGGCCTACGAGCGCCTGACCAGCAACTTCCCCGGCAACCTGATCAACGCCGTGAAGATGAGCATGCCGGTGGGCTACCAGTCCGAACTCATCTCCCACGAAGGCACCGAGTTCGCCTATGTGCTCTCTGGGCAGATCGTCTACACCATCGAAGGCCGCAACTACCCGCTGGGTGCCGGGGATTCGGTGCATTTCGACGCCGCCAAGCCGCACTTTCTCGCCAACGCCGGCGACGAAATCGCCGAGGTGCTGACCGTCACCACCATGGGCCTGTTCGACGACCATCCCAGCGCCTGAACTCCAGTTTTTCTCAAGTAAGCCTCACTGAATTTAAGTTGACCTTAATTTCAGCATCACTTAAGTTCGGCCTTTCCGGTGCGGGCTGGGTCATCCCTTTTTCCGCACCTCTCATCGCCCGCTCGGGAGCGCCGGCATCCGGCACCCCGGCTCGCGAATGACGGGCGACCTGCGGCCCACGAAGCCACAGGATCAGGGGCCACCAACAGCACCGACTGCGACCACCTGATACGCCGCCCTCAGAACAACAACAACGAGGTCCGCATGCGTCAGAAATCCACCTTCAAGTCCATGCTCGCCGCCAGCCTGATTCTCGGCTCCGGCCTCTCCCACGCCGCCAGCAACCTGGTGTTCTGCTCCGAAGGCAGCCCCGCCGGCTTCGATCCGGGCCAATACACCACCGGCACCGACTTCGACGCGACCTCCGAAACCCTCTTCAACCGCCTCGCCCAGTTCCAGCGCGGCAGCACCCAGGTCGAGCCGGCCCTGGCCAGCAGCTGGGATATCGGCGAAGACGGCAAGCGCTACGTCTTCCATCTGCGCCCCGGCGTGAAGTTCCACAGCACCGACTACTTCAAGCCGACCCGCGCGTTCAACGCCGACGACGTGCTCTTCACCTTCCAGCGCATGCTCGACAAGGACCACCCCTTCCGCAAGGCGTACCCCACCGAGTTCCCCTACTTCACCGACATGGGCCTGGACAAGAACATCGCCAAGGTGGAGAAGGTCGACGAGATGACCGTGGCCTTCACCCTCAACGAGGTGGACGCCGCCTTCATCCAGAACCTGTCGATGAACTTCGCCGCCATCCAGTCCGCCGAGTACGCCGACCAGTTGCTCAAGGCCGGCAAGGCCGCCCAGATCAACCAGAAACCCGTCGGCACCGGCCCCTTCGTGCTCAAGCGCTACCAGAAGGACGCGCAGATCCGCTTCACCGGCAACAAGGACTACTGGAAACCCGAGGACGTGAAGATCGACAACCTGATCTTCGCCATCAACACCGATGCCTCGGTACGCGCGCAGAAGCTCAAGGCCGGCGAGTGCCAGGTCACCCTCAACCCGCGCCCGGCGGATATCGAGTCGCTGAAGAAGGACCCGAACCTGCTGGTGCCCAGCGAACCCGGCTTCAACCTCGGCTACATCGCCTACAACGTCACCCGCGCCCCCTTCGACAAGCTCGAAGTGCGCCAGGCGCTGGACATGGCGGTGAACAAGCAGGCCATCATCGGCGCCGTCTACCAGGGCGCCGGCCAGCTTGCCGTGAATGGCATGCCGCCGACCCAGTGGTCCTACGACGAGACCATCAAGGACGCCGGCTACAACCCGGAACAGGCCAAGGCGCTGCTGAAAGCCGCCGGCATCGAGGAAGGCACCGAGATCACCCTCTGGGCCATGCCGGTGCAGCGCCCGTACAACCCCAACGCCAAGCTGATGGCCGAGATGCTCCAGGCCGACTGGGCCAAGGTGGGCATCAAGGCCAGGATCGTCAGCTACGAATGGGGCGAGTACATCAAGCGCGCCCACAACGGCGAGCACGACGCCATGCTGATCGGCTGGACCGGTGACAATGGCGACCCGGACAACTGGCTCGGCACCCTCTACGGCTGCGACTCGGTCAACGGCAACAACTTCTCCAAGTGGTGCGACGCCGACTACGACAAGCTGGTGAAAGCGGCCAAGGCCACCGCCGACGTGGAGCAGCGTACCGCGCTGTACAAGCAAGCCCAGCACCGCCTGAAGGAGCAGCTGCCGATCACCCCGATCGCCCACTCCACCGTCTACCAGCCGATGCGCAAGGACGTGAAGGACTTCCTGATCAGCCCCTTCGGCCGCAACAGCTTCTATGGTGTCTCCAACGAACGCTGAGTGATCGGGGCCGGGCAACCGGCCTCGATGGCTACTTCGAGCCGGCGCAGACCGGCCGAAGCCTTTCTTACCTGCCACAACGAACGCAAGGCCCGGCCCCATGGTCCGGCGCCTTCACCCATGCGGCCTAAACTGCAGGGAACGGTCAACCAATGGCCGGCATTACCAAGATGAGGAGTGATTCGCCCAAATGCTGAGTTTCATCGCGCGCCGACTGGGGCTTCTGATCCCCACCTTCTTCGGCGTCACCCTGCTCACCTTCGCCCTGATCCGCCTGATTCCCGGCGATCCGGTGGAAGTGATGATGGGTGAACGCCGGGTCGATCCGGAAATGCACGCCCAGGCCATGGAACGCCTGGGCCTCAACAAACCGCTGCCGGAACAGTACCTGGACTACATCGGCAAGCTGGCACAGGGCGACCTGGGCGAATCCCTGCGCACCCGCGAGGGTGTCTGGAACGAATTCCTCACCCTGTTCCCGGCCACCCTGGAGCTGGCCATCGCCGCGCTGATCTTCGCCGGCACCCTCGGCGTGCTGGCCGGGGTGATTGCGGCGCTCAAGCGCGGCTCGCTGTTCGACCACGGGGTGATGGGCATATCCCTGGCGGGCTACTCCATGCCGATCTTCTGGTGGGGCCTGCTGCTGATCATGTTCTTCTCCGTGGGGCTGGGCTGGACCCCGGTGTCCGGGCGCATCGACCTGCTCTACGACATAGAGCCCAGGACCGGCTTCATGCTCATCGACACCCTGCTTTCCGAAGAGGAAGGCGCCTTCGTCGACGCCCTGCGCCACCTGATCCTCCCCGCCGTGGTGCTGGGCACCATCCCGCTGGCGGTGATCGCCCGCATGACCCGCTCGGCCATGCTCGAGGTGCTGCGCGAAGACTACGTGCGCACCGCCCGCGCCAAGGGCCTGTCGCCGGCCCGGGTGGTCTTCGTCCACGGCCTGCGCAACGCGCTGATCCCGGTGCTCACGGTGTTCGGCCTGCAAGTGGGCGCCCTGCTCGCCGGCGCGGTGCTGACCGAAACCATCTTCTCCTGGCCCGGCATCGGCAAATGGTTGATCGAGGCCATCGGCGCCCGGGACTACCCGGTGGTGCAGAACGGCATCCTGCTGATCGCCTGCCTGGTAATCGTGGTGAACTTCGTCGTGGACATCCTCTATGGCCTGGTAAACCCACGCATCCGCCACCAGCGTTAATGGCCCTGGACAGTTTCCCTGGAGCAACTGATGAACACGGTTTCAAATATCCCGGCCACTGACCCGAGCATCCTCTACCCTTCGCCGCTGAAGGAGTTCTGGAAGGCCTTCGCCCACAACAAGGGCGCCGTCGGCGGCCTCGCCTTCATGATCCTGATCGTGATCTGCGCGCTCTTCGCTCCCTGGGTCGCGCCCCATGACCCGAGCGAGCAGTTCCGCGACTTCCTGCTGACCCCGCCGGTGTGGCTGGAAGGCGGCCAGGCGCAGTTCCTGCTCGGCACCGACGAACTGGGCCGCGACCTGCTTTCACGGCTGATCTTCGGCGCCCGGCTGTCCCTGATGATCGGCCTGGCGTCGGTGGTGATGTCGCTGATTCCCGGCATCCTCCTCGGCCTGGTGGCGGGCTTCTTCCCGCGCCTGCTGGGCCCCTCGATCATGCGCCTGATGGACATCATGCTGGCCCTGCCCTCCCTGCTGCTGGCGGTGGCCATCGTCGCCATCCTCGGCCCGGGCCTGATCAACACCGTGATCGCCATCGCCATCGTCTCGCTGCCCTCCTATGTGCGTCTGACCCGCGCCTCGGTGATGGGCGAGCTGAACCGCGACTACGTCACCGCCTCGCGCCTGGCCGGCGCCGGCCTGCTGCGCCTGATGTTCGTCACCGTGCTGCCCAACTGCATGGCGCCGCTGATCGTCCAGGCCACCCTGAGCTTCTCCTCGGCCATCCTCGACGCCGCCGCCCTGGGCTTCCTCGGCCTCGGCGTACAACCGCCGACCCCCGAGTGGGGCACCATGCTGGCCTCCGCGCGCGACTACATCGAACGCGCCTGGTGGGTGGTCTCGCTGCCCGGCCTGACCATCCTGCTCAGTGTGCTGGCGATCAACCTGATGGGCGACGGCCTGCGCGACGCGCTGGACCCGAAACTCAAGAATGCCGTCTGAGGAGCCCGCCATGAATCAAATCATCTTCGTAGGATGGGTTGAGCGCAGCGATACCCATCACGTCCGGTCGAGCACCCCGAACATCGCGTACCGCCCGGAGACCGCAGTATGAGCCTCCTCGACATCAAAAACCTGTCCGTGCGCTTCGGCGACGCCGATGCCGTCCCGGTGGTGGACGGCCTCGACATCAGCGTGAACAAGGGTGAAGTGCTGGCCATAGTCGGCGAGTCCGGCTCCGGCAAGTCGGTGACCATGATGGCCCTGATGGGCCTGATCGATGCGCCCGGCCGGGTCACCGCCGACAGCCTGCGCTTCGACGGCCACGACATGCTCACCCTCAAGGGCAAGCAGCGTCGCCACATCGTCGGCAAGGACCTGGCGATGGTCTTCCAGGACCCGATGACCGCGCTCAACCCCAGCTACACCGTGGGCTTCCAGATCGAGGAAGTGCTGCACCAGCACATGGGCCTCAAGGGCAAGGCCGCCCGCCAGCGTGCGCTCGAGCTGCTGGAACGGGTGGAGATCCCCGGCGCCGCCAGCCGCCTCGATGCCTACCCGCACCAACTCTCCGGCGGCATGAGCCAACGCGTGGCCATTGCCATGGCGATTGCCGCCGAGCCCAAGCTGCTGATCGCCGACGAGCCCACCACCGCCCTGGACGTCACCATCCAGGCGCAGATCATGGACCTGCTGCTGGACCTGCAGCGCGACCAGGGCATGGGCCTGGTGCTGATCACCCACGACCTCGCGGTGGTCGCCGAGACCGCCGACCGGGTCTGCGTGATGTATGCCGGCCAGGCCGTGGAAATCGGCGAAGTGCCGCGCCTGTTCGACTCCCCCACCCATCCCTATACCGAAGCCCTGATCAAGGCGATTCCCGAGCACAGCCTGGGCGCCCGTCGCCTGGCGACCCTGCCGGGCATAGTCCCCGGTCGCTACGACCGGCCCCATGGCTGCCTGCTGTCGCCACGCTGCCCCTATGGCCAGCCCAACTGCGTGGCCCAGCGTCCGACCCTGGATGCCCACGCCCATGGCGCCGTGCGCTGCTTCTACCCCCTTAACCTGATCGAGGTGGCGCGATGAGTGCCGTATTGACCGCTCGCGAGCTGACCCGCCACTACGAGGTATCCCGCGGCCTGTTCAAGCCCCACGCCCTGGTGCGCGCCCTCAACGGCGTGTCCTTCGAGCTGGAGGCCGGTCGCACCCTGGCCGTGGTCGGCGAGTCCGGCTGCGGCAAGTCCACCCTCGCCCGCGCCCTGACCCTGATCGAGGAGCCCTCCTCCGGTTCCCTGCAGATCGCCGGCCGCGAAGTGGCGGGCGCCAGCAAGGAAGACCGCCGGCAGCTGCGCCGCGACGTGCAGATGGTCTTCCAGAACCCCTACGCCTCCCTCAACCCGCGGCAGAAGGTGGGTGACCAACTGGCCGAGCCGCTGTCGATCAACACCGGGCTGTCCCGCGTCGAGCGGCGCGAGCAGGTACAGGCGATGATGCAGCAGGTGGGCCTGCGCCCCGAGCACTTCCAGCGCTACCCGCACATGTTCTCCGGCGGCCAGCGCCAGCGCATCGCCCTGGCCCGCGCCATGATGCTCAACCCCAAGGTGCTGGTGGCGGACGAGCCGACCTCGGCCCTGGACGTGTCGATCCAGGCCCAGGTGCTCAACCTCTTCATGGATCTGCAGGAGCGCTACAACACCGGCTACGTGTTCATCTCCCACAACCTCGCGGTGGTGCGCCACGTCGCCAACGACGTGCTGGTGATGTATCTCGGTCGCCCGGTGGAGATGGGCCCCAGCGCGCTGATCTACGAGCGTCCGCTGCACCCCTACACCAGGGCCCTGCTCTCCGCCACGCCGGCCATCCACCCGGACCCGGCCAAGCCGAAGATCAAGATCGCCGGCGAACTGCCCAACCCGCTCAACCCGCCGTCCGGCTGCGCCTTCCACAAGCGCTGCCCCTACGCCACCGAGCGCTGCAAGGTGGAAGTACCGGAACTGCGGCTGCTCGACGCGCGCCAGGTGGCCTGCCACAACGTCGAGGACATCAACGGCTGAGCCCTTGAATGCGTACCGTAGGAGCGAGCTCTGCTCGCGAACAGCCCGAGCTCGCTCCTACAAATTTAACGACGCCTCGATGAAGCATCAGATATCCCGCAACCACGCCAGCCGCGCCGCGAACCCCACCAGCACCACACCGAACAGCCACTGCTGCACGCGCTGTACCAGCGGCCGGCGCCCCAGCCAGCGGCCCAGCCCCTCGCCCGCCAGGGCATAGGCACTATCGAAGGCCAGTCCCACGGCCACCAGTACCCCGCCCAACAGGGCGAACTGCAGCCCCAGCGGCCCCGCCGCCGGATCGACGAACTGCGGCAGCAGCACCGAGCAGAACAGCAGCGCCTTGGGATTCAGCAGGTTGGTCAAAAGGCCCCGCAGCAGGGCCTTGCCGTAAGCCCGCGACGGCTCCGGCGCACCACTCACCACCAGCGCAGAAGCCTCTGCCTGCAGCAGCTTCACGCCGATCCAGCAGAGGTAGGCGGCACCCGCCAGGCGCACCAGGTCGAAGGTCCAGGGCGCGGTGCGGAACAGCACCGCCAGGCCGAGTCCGGCCAGCGCCACATGGCACCCGCGCGCCAGCGCCAGCCCCAGCGCGGTGGCCAGGGCCATGGCGCGGCCCTGGCGGGCACCGGTTTGCAGCAGGAGGATCATGTCGGGCCCGGGCAGCAGGTAGACCACCGCCAGGGCGATCAGGAAAGCGGTCATTTCTGTGTTCCAGATTCGCCATTGGAAGGAAAATTCTAGAGCCGAAGGCCAGGGCAGGTGCTTGCGTATTCAGCCCATGGAGCCATGATTAATGGCATTTCCTGCCAATCATTACCTACCAATCAGAGCACTTATGCCAAGCATCAAACTCGACGCCCTGGATCACCGGATTCTCGCCGCCCTGCAGCGCGACGGTCGCCTCTCCAACGTGCAGCTCGCCGAGGAAATCGGCCTGTCCGCCTCCCCCTGCCTGCGCCGGGTGCGCCTGCTGGAGGAAGCCGGGGTGATCCGTGGCTACCACGCCAGCCTCGACCGCGATGAGGTCGGGCTGGGCCTGACGGTATTCGTCGGGGTCAAGGTGGAACGCCATGGCCAGGAACAGGCCGAGGCCTTCCGCGCGGCGGTGATCAGCCTGCCGGAGGTAATCTCGGTGCACCTGGTATCGGGCGAATCGGACTTCCTGTTGCAAGTGGTGGTGCCGGACCTGCGCGCCTATGAGCACCTGCTCACCGGCACCCTGCTCAGGCTCCCCGGCGTCAGCGACATCCGCAGCAACTTCGCCATCCAGACGGTGAAGGCGCCCTCCCCGCTGCCGCTGAGCCACTTGCCGAAGTAGGCCCCTCTGCTCGCGAACAGCCCGAGCTCGAACGCTCGCTCCTACGGGATTTGTTGCGGCAGAGAAGCCTTGAAGCTCAACGCCCGAAGAAGCGATAGAACTCCCGCAACTCGTCCTGGGCCTCTTCCAGGCCCATGGCGACGAAGCGCAGCAAGCGGTTGGCCGGGCACTGGGCCAGGCGCCCAAGGTCCAGCGGGTGGACCCAGCCAAGTACCGGATAGCCGCCCATGGTCTGGCGGTCGGCCATGAGAATGATGGGCTGGCCGTCCGGCGGCACCTGGATGGCGCCGCTGACCACGCCCTGGGACCACTGCCGCTGCGGCGCGACCATGGCGTCCCCTTGCAGGCGCGCGCCCATGCGGTCGGACTGCGAGCTGAGCAGCCAGGGCTGCTCGAAGAAGGCGCGGGTCTGTGCCTCGGCGAAGGTCGCGGCATCGCCGCCAATCATCACCCGCAGCACCTGCTCGGCCTGGTAGTCCGGTTGCCAGGGCCAGGGCACGCTGGCGCCACGGGGGAAACCACCGCTGCCGCCGGCAAGCCGATCGCCCACGGCCAGGCGCGCACCGTCACCCTCCAGTCCACCGAGCCCTTCACGCAGTTGGCAGGCGACGCTGCCCAGCACCGCGTCGGCGCGGATGCCGTCGACCAGCGCCAGATAACCGCGCTGGCCGCTGCGGGCGTAGCCGATCTGCAGGCGCTGACCGGCCGCCAGGTGCAGGCGCGACCAATTGAGTCGCGGCTCGCCATCCACCAGCAGCGGCATATCGGCGCCAGTGAACGCCAGCCAGAGCGCTTCCTCCGCCTCGAGCTCCACACCGCCCTGGGCGATTTCCAGTACGGCGCACTGGCGCGGATTGCCCAGCAAGCGGTTGGCCCAGGCCGCCGCCAACAGGTCCATGGGGCCCGCCGGCGATACGCCGAGGTGCTGCCAGCCGTGACGGCCGGCATCCTGCAGCAGGCTAAGGGGGCCGGGCTTGATCACCCGCAGGCCGCTCACGCCTCGCCCCCTTCCGCGCGGTAGCGCTCTTCGTCGATGGCGAAGAAGCGTACGCGGTCGCCCAGGGCCAGCGGACAGGGCGGTTCGCGGCGGGCGTCGAACAGGCTCCAGGGGCAGAGGCCGAGCAGGTGCCAGCCGCCCGGCGATGCCTGTGGATAAATGGCGGTCTGTCGTTCGGCGATGGCCAGGCTGCCGGCCGGCACGCGAACCCGTGGGCTGGCGCGACGCGGCAGGGCGAGGCGCGAATCGAGGCCGCCCAGATAGGCGAAGCCGGGGGAAAAACCGATGGCGCCGACCCGGTACTCGGCGCCGCTGTGGATCGCCACCAGGTCGGCCAGGGCAAGGCCGCAGGACTCGGCCACCCAGGCCAGGTCCTCGCCGCAATACCAGATGGGGATTTCATGCAGCCGGCCGGCCTGGGCGGCGACCGGCTGCGCCAGCCAGTCTTCCAGCAACGGCTCGATCAGTAGCGCCAGCCGCTGGTGGTCGGTGCGGCTGAGGTCGTAGTGCAGCAGCAGCCCGGTCCAGCCCGGCACCAGGTCCAGCAGCAGGTGACCCAGTTGCTGGCGCAGGGTATCGGCCAGCATGGCGATGCGCACCGGCAACCCGGCGTCCGGCTCGTCGGCGAGCACCAGCAGCAGGGCTTCGGCACCCGCAGGCTCGAGGCGGATCATAGGGCGTCCAGCTTGCCTCGCAGACGACGCAGCACCGCCAGGGACTCGGGGTTGTCGCCATGCACGCAGAGGCTGTCGGCCACCAGCCGCAGCGGTTTGCCGTCGATATCCGGGAAGGGTTCGCCCGCGGCGATGGCCAGGGCCTGGTCGAGAATGCGCTCGGGCTCGTGGTGCACGGCGCCCGCCAGGCGCCGGGGCGCCAGCTGGCCATCGGACAGGTAGGCGCGGTCGGCGAAGGCCTCGAACATCAACGGCACGTCGGCGGCATCCGCCAGTTGCAGCTCGCGGCTGTTGTCGGTCAGCGCCAGGACCATCAGCGGCAGGCCCTTGCGGTAACTGGCGCAGGCATCGAGCACCGCCTCCAGCAGCGCATCGTCGCGTACCAGGTCGTTGTACAGCGCGCCATGGGGCTTCACATAGGCCACCTGGGTACCGACCGCCCGGCAGAAGGCGTCCAGCGCACCCAACTGGTAAAGCACCTGGGCCCGTACTTCCTCCGGCGAGCAGGCCATGTGGCGGCGGCCGAAACCGACGAGGTCGGGGTACGCCGGGTGAGCCCCGATGCGCACGTCATGCCGCAGCGCCAGCTCGACGGTACGTTGCATGGTCAAGGGGTCGGCGGCGTGGAAGCCACAGGCGAGGTTGGCCTGGTCCACCAGCGGCATGGCGTGCTCGTCGTTGCCCATGCGCCAGGCGCCGAAGCTCTCGCCCATGTCGCAGTTCAGCAGGATTGGTCTGTTCATGCAGCCGATTATGGCTAAAAGCCGGGACTCTGGTAGGGGTCAAATCATCTGAACCCGCCCAGGAGCAATCCTGCAAGGCGCGCCACGCACCGGGCATCCACGACAGTGTCGTATCCACAGCCGTTGCCCAGCTCATTGCCGAGCGGGCTGGAGGTTTCTGTTTCGCCTTCCCGGGCGAGTTTCTTTTGGCAGTCGCCCCAAAAGAAACCAAAAAGGCTTGCCCCGACATCCGGGTTTGGCTTCGCCAAACTTCCCTCGCTACATCGTCGCTCCGGGGGCCCGGCGTGAGGGGCCATCCATGGCCCCGCACGCCTCTCGCGGCATCCGTGCCGCTCGTCCCCCTCTGCAACGATTCCGCTCGGCCTCCTGAAGGGGCGGTTTGCGCGGCTTCAACTTCTCTGTCCGATGTCAGATCAGTTTAGGCATCAGGACTGTCCGGCGCCCGCCGGCGCGAGTCACCCCTCGCCCGCCGGGAGAGGGGCGGGGGAGAGGGCAGTATCCGCAGCAGCGAGCCAGGTAGGGCAATCACACAACATTGCCGATTCCCAGTTAACAGACCTCTCCCAGATCTCTGTGAAGCGCCCAAAAAAACGCCCCGCACAAGGCGGGGCGAAGCTTCTCTAGGAGCAGGGATCACTCGGTTCGGCGCGGGGCGCCTTCAATACACGTCGCGGCGGTAGCGGCCGTCGTCATTCAGCTGCTGCAGCGCCTCGTCGCCAAGGATTTCGCGCAGGACACGGTCGACGCCTTCGGCCATGCCCTGCAGGCTGCCGCAGACGTAGATCACCGCGCCCTCGTCCAGCCAGGCGCGCAGTTCGCCGGCCGCTTCGCGCAGGCGGTCCTGCACGTAGACCTTCTCGGCCTGGTCGCGGGAGAAGGCCAGGTCCAGGCGTTGCAGCTCGCCCTTGGCCATCCAGCCTTGCAGCTCGTCGCGGCAGTAGAAGTCATGGGCCTGGTTGCGTTCGCCGAACAGCAGCCAGTTGCGCTGGCGGCCGGAGGCGACAGCCGCCTTGAGCAGGCTACGCAGGCCGGCCAGGCCGGTGCCGTTGCCGATGAAGATCAGCGGGCGGTCTTCGTCGATCAGGTGGAAGCGGCTGTTGCGGCGCAGGCGCAGGGGCACGGCGGCGCCCACCGACAGGTAATGAGTCAGCCAGCCGGAGGCGATGCCCAGGCTGCCGTCGGCATGTTGTTCCTGACGCACGATCAGCTCCAGCACGCCGTCGCTGGCCAGCGAGGCGATGGAGTACTGACGCACCGAGAGGCCGATCAGCGCCTGTACCAGGGCCTGGGGCTGCAAGCCCACCAGGTGCTCGAAGGAGTCGGTCAGCAGGCGCCCGGCCAGGGCCTGGCGCAACGGCTGGCGGACGTCGTCCAGCTCCACCTGGGCATCGCCGTCGAGGCCATGTCGGTCGAGCCAGGCCTGGATCCGCGGTTCGGCCTGGCGCGGCAGGATTTCCACCAGGTCGCCGGCTTGCCAGTCCACCTGGCTGCCCAGCGGGGCGCGCAGGCGCAGCATCCAGGTGGATTCCCCCTGGCTGCCGGGGTTGAGGTGTTCGCGGCTTTCCAGGGTCCAGCTCTCGAATGCCGGTCCGCTCCAGGGGCTCAGCGCGACACCGCCGGAAACCTGGGTGAGCTGTTGTTGCCAGTGCTGCAGAGCACCGCCGTCGCCGTTGTCCACTTCCACCGGGTCGAACAGCTGGCTGGCGCCCTGCCCTTTCAGCCAGGCCTGCAGGCGTCGGCCGAAGCCGCAGAACTGCTCGTACTGGCGATCCCCCAGGGCCAGCACGGCGAAGCGCAGGCCGGCCAGTTGGGAAGCCTGGCCGAGCACCTTGCGCTCGAAGCCACGGGCATTGTCCGGGGCCTCGCCATCACCGAAGGTGCTGACCACGAAGAGGGCGTTGCGTGCCTGGGCCAGGGTGCCGCCATCCAGCGCGGCCAGCGGCTCCACCCGAACCGGCAGGCCGGCGGCCTGGAGCTGGCTGGCGCTCTGCCAGGCCAGTTGCTCGGCGAAGCCGCTCTGGCTGGCGAAGCCGATCAGCCAGGCGTCGTCGCCTCCGGCCTCGGCCAGGCCGCCACGGGCGGCTTTCACCGCGCGCTTCTTGCGCCGGCGGTCGAGATAGAGCAACCAGCCGGTGACAAAGAACAGCGGCATGGTCAGGCTCGCCAGCATCACCAGGATGCGGCCGGGCAGGCCGAAGTACTCCCCGACGTGCAAGGCATAGATGCTGGTCAGCAACTGGGCCTTGAAGCTCTTGTCGGTATAGCGCTCGCTGCGCGCCACCTTGCCGGTGGCCGGGTCGAGGTTGATCTGGTTGAGCGCGCGCGGGTGCGCGGCGTCTTCCAGCAGGTAGAACACCTGGGCGGGCTGGCCGCCCACCGGCGGCAAGCGCAGGTTGTAGGCGCTCAACCCGGGGCCGGCGGTCTCGCGGATGCTCTTCCACACCGCGTCGTAGTCCACCACCAGCGGCGGACCGGAAGGCGCCTGCTGGCCGGGACGGCCGCGACCTTCGCCGCGTCCCTCGCCCCGGCGTTCGCCAGGTTTGTGCTGGCCGGCGGGGGCGTCGGAGAGCAGGCGGTTGAGGCCCTCGCGGTACCACTCGTAGGACCAGAACAGGCCCGTCAGGGCGGCCAGGAGGTAGAACACCAGGCACCAGGTACCGGCCACGGCGTGCAGGTCCCAGTTGAAGCTGCGGCCCTTGCGCGACCAGTCCAGGGTCAGCCAGGCGCGCCAGCTGGTGGCCTTGCGCGGCCAGCGCAGGTAGAGCCCGGAGAGGCAGAAGAAGACCAGGATCAGGGTGCTGGCGGCGGTGATCTGCTTGCCGAATTCGCCCATGGCGAGGAACCGGTGCAGCTGCAGCATGAGGCCGAAGAACTGCTGCCCGATCGGTTCTTCGAGGAGTTCGCCGGTATAGGGATCGAAGTAGCGCCAGGGGCCACGGCGCTCGCCCGGCGGCGGGGTGAAGAAGACGCGGGCGGCGTGGTCGTTGTTGGTCTCGACCCAGAGTCCGGAGACCTTCTTGCCCTCGGCGGCTTCGATCTTGCTCACCAGCTCGGCCGGCGGCAGCACACCACCGTCGCGCACCTGGACCGTCAGGCTCTCGGGGTTCAGCAGGCGGAGGATTTCCTCCTGGAAGCTGTACGCAGCCCCGGTGACGCCCATCAGGGCCAGCACCAGCCCGGCACTGATACCGAACAGCCAGTGCAGCTGGAACAGGGTCTTCTTCAACACGTGGATATCCCTCGGGGACGCGCGGGTACGCGTCGAATCGCAGATTCACGGTCGGCACCACGCCAGACCGGGAGGCGATTTTATTTGAGAACGGGATGCATTAAACCACCTAAAGGCGCTTTTACCTTTTATTTACAGCTACGCGGGCCCTGCGCCAGGCAGGGCCCGCGCCTTGCCGTCAGAAGGAGTAGCTGGCGGTCAGGATCGCCGAACGGGCGTCGCCGTATTCGATGGCCGAGGAACGCGCGTCGGTACCGTTCTGCTGGCGTACCCGCTCCACATAGTCCTCGTCGAACAGGTTGTTCACGTTCAGCTGCAGGTCCAGGTTTTCGTTGACCCGGTAGCCGACCATGGCGTTGTGCACCCAGTATTCGTCCAGCTTGGCGGTGGTGCTGGAGCTCACGTTGCGCTCGCTGACGTAGCGGGCGCCGTAGCCCAGGGTCCAGCCTTCCGGCAGTTCGTAGGTGGTCCACAGGTTGAACGAGCGCGGCGGCGTGTTGCCCAGCGCCTGGCCTTCGCGGGCGATGCCGGCGGTGGTATCGGCGGCCTTCAGGGTCTCGCTGTCCTGGAAGGTGTAGTTGGCGAACACATCCCACTGCTCGGTGATGTGGCCGGTCACGCCCAGCTCCACGCCCTGCACGCGCTGCTTGCCGGCCAGTTGGGTGGTGCCGTCGAGCATGGTTTCACGCGCGTCGGTCTTCTCTACGCGGAACAGCGCGCCGTCCAGCTCCAGCTTGCCGCCCAGCAGTTCCCACTTGGTGCCCAGTTCCCAGGTCTCGTTCTTTTCCGGGTCCAGGTTCTCGGTCGCGGCGGTCAGGCCGCCGCCGTTGGAGGCGATGCCTTCGGCGGTGGGGTTGAAGGAAGTGCCCCAGGCCAGGTAGAAGCGGCCGTTCTCCACCGGCTTGTAGACCAGGCCGGCGCGGCTGCTGAGCTCCTCATCCTTGGAGGTGAAGCGGCCGGTCTGCGCATGGGTGCCGGAGAAGGTGTCGCTGTGCCCCTTGAACCAGTCGTAGCGCAGGCCGACGTTGAAGTCCCACTGCTCGTTCAGGGCGATGGTGTCGAAGACGTACAGCGCCTTGTCGTCCAGCTGGTTCTCGGTGTAGCCGGTGGTGGCCTTGGCCACCGGACCGTCCCAATGGCCGGGCGGGTTGGACAGGTCGAAGCCGTCGGCCGGGTAGAGCGCGGCGCCCAGGCCGTGGTTGTAGCTCTTGAGGTCGTAGTTCTCGCGGGAGATTTCCGCACCGGTGACCAGCTCGTGGCCCAGGCCGAAGGTATCGAAGCTGGCGCGCAGGTTGGTCTGGTTGATCCACATCTCGGTGGTGGCGTCACGGCCCAGGGCCTGCGGGCCGGCCGGCAGGTAGCGGCCAGGCGGCACGCCGACGGTGTTGACGTGGGACGCCGAGACGATGGTGTTGCGGTCGATGCGGCTGTAGCGGGTGAGGTTCTGCAGGCGCAGGTTCTCGTTGAAATCGTGCTCGAGGTTGGCGGTGAGGGCGCTTTGCTCGATTTCATCCTTGTCCAGGTTGCTCCAGCCGAAGTAGTCCTCGCGGCTCACACCGCCGAGCTTCTTGCCGTCACGGGCCGGGACGCCGTAGTCGGGCAGGTTGTCGTCCTGCTGGTGGAAGGCACTCAGGGTCAGGCGGGTGGACTCGTTGAAGCCCAGGCGCAGGGACGGCGCAACGCCCCAGCGCTCGCGGTCGATCTGGTCGCGACCGGGCACGTCGTTCTCGTGGGCCATCAGGTTCACGCGGAAGGCGCTGTCGGTACCCACGCCTTCCAGCGGCTGGTTGGTGTCCAGGGTCAGGCGATGGTAGTTGTCGGTGCCGAGGCCGGCACCCAGGGTGGTGAAGGCGCGATCCATCGGCTGCTTGCTGATGATGTTGATGCTGCCGCCGGTGGTGCCGGCTCCGCCGAACACCGAGTTCGGGCCCTTGATGACCTCGACCTGCTCGATGTTGAAGGTGTCGGTACGGCTGGTCTGGGCGCTGTCGCGCAGGCCGTCGATCTGGATGTTGTTGTTCGCGGAGAAGCCACGGATGTTGATGCTGTCGCCGGAACCGCCGCCGCCCTCGCCGGCGTTGAAGGTGATGCCGGACACGTTGGAAAGCACCTGGCGCAGGCTCAGCGCCTGTTGCTCGCGGATCACTTCCCGGGGCACCACGGTGATGGTCTGCGGGGTATCCAGCAGCGGCGCGGTGAACTTCGCGGAGGAAGACTGCTCGACCTTGTAGGTCTTCTCGGTCTTGCCATCGACTTTGACGGCGCCGAGTTCCAGGGTGCCGCCCTGCTCGGCGGCGATCGCGATACCGGCCGGCGCAGCGATGGCCAGACCAATGGCGGTGCCAAGAATGGCGCGTTGCGGCAGCTTGTTCTTTTTGCTCATGAGAATCGTTCCCCCTACGGAATTGGGGCGCAATTCTATTTGCGAATATTTATCAGTAAATATTCAATCAAGAACCTTACACAATCTTTACATTTCTTTGGAAGAAGCCTGATAGCCGAGAAATTGCAGAAGCATCCACTAAAATCGGCTAAATACCGACTTATGGACGATAAAAATCGTAAAATGGCGAACACAAACAAGCCATCGAGAATGTCAGAAAGGAAATGACCAAGCGGTCACATTTGAACCTTTAGAAAGAGCTGACAGAAGAAAGCCCTGCAAAAGTACACCCGCCACTCGATAGATTCGCGTCCAGAGCTCAGCGCCAGATCAGCGAAGCGTCGATATCCGCCAGCGTGGCGCAACCGCCCAGGGCCATGGCCACTTCCAGCTCGGTGCGCAGCAGATGCAGCACATGGGCGACACCCGAGGCCCCGGCCGTGGCCAGCCCGTGGACGTAGGGCCGGCCGATCATGACCGCATCGGCTCCCAGGGCCAGGGCCTTGAGCACATCGGTGCCCCGACGGATGCCGCCATCCAGCAGCACCGGCACCTTGCCGTCGACCGCGCGCACCACCGCCGGCAGCACGTCCAGGGTCGCGGGCATGCCATCCAGGGTACGGCCGCCATGGTTGGAAACCACTATCCCGGCGACGCCCCGCTCCACCGCCCGCGTGGCATCCAGCGGGTTCATCACGCCCTTGACCAGTACCGGCAGACAAGTGAGGGACTGCAACCATTCCAGGTCTTTCCAGGTCGGCGCATGGGCCAGTAACTGGCTGCCGAACAGGGGGCTCGCGCCCGGCTGGGCCACGCTGGGTGGCAGGCTGCGCATGCCCCGCAGGTTGACCGCCTCGACGCCCTCGGGCAGGGCGAAGCCGGCACGCTGTTCCCGATTGCGCATGCCGTTGACCGGCGCGTCCACCGTCACCACCAGGGCCCGGTAGCCGGCCGCCTCGGCGCGACGTACCAGGTCGCGGGTGAAGTCGCGGTCCGCCTGGATGTAGAGCTGGAACCAGAGCGGCGTCTGCGCCGCCTCGGCGATGGCTTCCAGGCTGACGCTGGCCTGGGTGCTGACCACCATGGCCGCCCCCATGGCGGACGCGCCGAGCACGCTGGAGAGCTCGCCGGCCGGGTGGGCCAACTGCTGGAAGGCCACGGGCGCCAGCAGGATGGGGTAATCCAGATCAAGCCCGCACAGCTGCAGGCGCGTATGGCCGCCGTTGAGATCCTCCAGCACCCGACCCAGCAGGCGCACGCGCTGGAAAGCCGCGAGGTTGTCGGCCAGGGTCAGTTCGTCCGCCGCGCCGCCGCTGAGGTAGGCCCAGGCCGAGGGCGTCATGCGCTCGCGGGCGAAGGCCTCGTAGTCGGCCAGCGCGGCGATGGCCGCGGGTATCTGCGCAAGCTTGGGGAGAGGCGTCATGGGGGTTCGCTCAGGTGTGGGACCAATGCCGCAGCAGGTTGTGGTAGAGCCCGGTCAGCCGCACCAGTTCGGGGCTTTCCGGCAGTTGGCGGGTCAACGCCTGGATGCTCTCGTCCAGTTCCAGCAGCATCTCGCGCTGGTTATCCTCGCGGACCATGCTCTGGATCCAGAAGAACGACGCCAGCCGCGCACCGCCGGTGACCGGCTCGACCCGGTGCAAGCTGCCGCTGGAGTAGAGCACCAGGTGCCCGGCCGGCAGCTTCAGCCGATGGCTGCCGTAGCGATCCTCCACCACCAGCTCGCCGCCCTGGTAATCGTCCGGATCGCTGAAGAACAAGGTCGCCGACAGATCGGCGCGCACCCGGTGCGGCGTGCCCGGCACGCTGAAGATCGAATTGTCGATGTGATTGCCGTAGGTACCACCGCAGGCATAGCGGTTGAAGCGCGGCGGCAGCACCTTCAGGGGTAGCGCCGCCGCCACGAACTGCGGATTGGCGGCCAGGCGGTCGAGGATGAAGTCGCCTATCTCGACGGCCAGCGGATCGTCCTGGGCCAGTTGCTCGTTGGCCTTGGCCCGGACCGCGATATGCCCGGCCGTGCTCCGACCGTCCTGCCAACTGGCCCGCTCCAGCGCCGCGCGACACTGGCGTATCTGCTCGGGCGTGAGCACGTCGGGGATGGTCAGCATCATGGTCGGCGTCTCCGTGGGTCCTTTGGCGAACCCCTATCAGTAGCGAATGATTCTAAATTGGGCGGCGGCACTATGACAGCGCCAGCCGCCCCGCACATTGATCCAGGCCGGTATCCCGGCCCCAATGAAAACGCCCCGGCCACGTGCGTGGTCGGGGCGTCCCTGAGGGGGGCCGGACTTAGAAAGACAGAGTCGCGGTCATCACCGCCGAGCGGGCATCACCGTACTCCACGGCGGAGGAACGCGCGGCGTTGCCAACCACGGTGCGTACGCGCTCGACATAGTCCTTGTCGAACAGGTTGTTGAGGTTCAGCTGCAGGTCGAGGGTCTCGCTGACCTTGTAGCCGAGCATGGCGTTGTGCAGCCAGAAGGCGTCCAGCTTGATGCCATCATTGGACGAGGTGAGGTTTCGTTCGCTGACGTAGCGCGCGCCGTAGCCAACCCGGAAGCCTTCTGGCAGGTCATAGGTGGTCCAGAGGTTGAACGAGCGTGGCGGCGTGTTGGCCAGGGCCTGGCCTTCGGTCGCCAGCCCCGCCGGGGTGTTGGCCGCATCGGTAGTTTCGCTGTCGAGGAAGGTGAAGTTGGCGAACACGGCCCATTGCTCGGTGATCCTGCCATTGGCCGCCAGCTCGACACCCTGCACACGGCGCTCGCCGGCCAGGGCGGTGCTGCCGTCGACCATGGTCTCGCGGGCGTTGGTCTTCTCCACCCGGAACAGCGCGCCTTCCAGCCCCAGGCGGCTATCCAGCAGTTCCCACTTGGTGCCCAGCTCCCAGCTGCGGTTCTTCTCCGGCCCCAGGTCTTCGGTCGCGGCGGTGAGGCCGGCGCCGGAGGTGACGAGGTTCTCCGCCGAGGGGTTGAAGGAGTCGCCATAGGCGACGTAGATGCGGCCGTTTTCCACCGGTTTGAACACCAGGCCGGCGCGGCCGCTCAAGCGCTCGTCGCTGGAACTGAACCGCGTCGGGACCCAGCTGCCGCGGGTCAGGGTGAGGTTTTCGGCATCGCCGTCCACCCAGTCGTAGCGCAGGCCCAGGCTGAGGTCCCACTGCTCGGAGAGGGCGATGGTGTCGAACAGGAAGAGCGCGCGGTCGATCAGACGGGTATCCACCTTGGCGGAAGTAGCCCTGTTGGTGGGACCGCTCCAGTAGCCGGGTGGGCTGGCCAGGGGATAGCCGCTGGCGGGAAAGACCAGGTTGTAGGAATAGGTGTCGCGGGAATAGGTCTCGCGGGACAGCTCCACACCACCCACCAAGGTGTGGCCGAAGCCGATGGTGTCGAACTCTGAAGTGAGGCTGGTCTGGCTGATCCACATCCGGCTGTCGACGTCGCGACCATAGGCCTGAGGCCCGGCTGGCAGGTAGCGGCCCGGTGGCATCCCGTCGACGTTGACATGGGCGGCGGAGATCACCGTATCGCGATGCACCTCGGCGTAGCGGGTCAGGCTCTGCAGCGACAACCGCTCGTTGAATTGGTGCTCCAGCTTGACGGTGAAGGCGTCCTGGCGGATCTCTTCCTTGTCCAGGTTGCGCCAGCCGAAGTAGGCATCGCGGCTGACCCCGGCCATCCGTTTGCCGTTCGCCGTAGGCACGCCGTAGTCGGGCAGATTGTCGTCGCGCTGGTGGAAGTAGCTCAGGGTCAGGCGGGTATCCTCGCTGAATCCCAGAGCCAGGGAGGGAGCGACGCCCCAGCGCTGGCGGTCGATGTGATCGCGCTCGGGCACGTCGTTCTCGTGGGCCATCAGGTTGAGCCGGAACGCGCTGCCGTGGCCGACGCCGTCCAGGGGCTGGTTGGTGTCCAGGGTCAGGCGCCGATAGCGGTCGGTACCGAGGCTCGCGCCGAGATCGGTGAAGCGCTCGGCCATGGGCTGCTTGGTGATCTGGTTGATGGTGCCACCGGTGGTGCCGGAGCCGCCGAACACCGAGCTGGGGCCCTTGATCACCTCCACCTGCTCGATGTTGAAGCTGTCGGTGCGGTTGTTCTGGGCGCTGTCGCGCAGGCCGTCGATCTGCATGTTGGCGTTGGCGGAGAAGCCACGGATGTTGATGCTGTCCCCGGAACCGCCACCGCCCTCGCCGGCGTTGAAGGTGATGCCGGAAACGTTCGACAGCACCTGGCGCAGGCTCAGGGCCTGCTGGTCGCGGATCACCTCGCGGGGCACCACGGTGATGGTCTGCGGCGTGTCCAGCAGGGGCACGGCGTACTTGGCGGAGGCGGAACGCTCGGGCCGGTAGGTCTTCTCCTGCCGGCCCTCGATACTCAGGTCGTCGAGATGCAGGGCCCGGCCCTGTTCCTCGGCCTGGGCCCCGAGGTCGATGCCGAACAGGGCGATGCCGATGGTGGTGGCCAGCAGATGGCGCTGGGGCGTTCTGGATACAGCGGTGGACTGCGTCATTGGACTCTCTCCTGGAAAACTGGAGAGGGACTCTATTCAGCATAGATTCTCATTCACACCCACAAGAACCAGGTTCGGAAATACCCTCACCCGTCACAGATTCGACCTACTTCGATCTGAGAGAAAGCGCGTCGTCGGGCGTACAAAACGACGAAGCCCGCCAAGGGGCGGGCTTTGTCGGAGGCAGTGCAGCCTTACAGGTAGAAGGCCTTCAGCGGCGGGAAGCCGTTGAATTCCACCGCGCTGTAGCTGGTGGTGTAGGCGCCGGTGGACAGCCAGTAGAGGCGGTCTTCGGCGGCCAGGTTCAGCGGCAGGCCGTACTTGTAGTTCTCGTACATGATATCGGCGCTGTCGCAGGTCGGACCGGCGATCACCACTTCTTCCACTTCGCCCTTCTTCTCCACCCAGATCGGGAACTTGATCGCCTCGTCCATGGTTTCGATCAGGCCGGAGAACTTGCCCACGTCGGTGTAGATCCAGCGCTCGACCGCGGTGCGGGACTTGCGCGCCACCAGCACCACTTCACTGACCAGGATGCCGGCGTTGGCGATCAGCGAACGACCCGGCTCCAGGATGATTTCCGGCAGCTCGTCGCCGAAGTCTTCCTTGAGGAAGCGGATGATTTCCTCGGCGTAGGTTTCCAGGCTGTTGGTGCGCTGGATGTAGTTGGCCGGGAAGCCGCCACCCATGTTGATCATCTGCAGGGTGATGCCGTCTTCTTCCTTCAGGCGCTCGAAGATCACCTTGACCTTGGCGATGGCGGCGTCCCAGACGTCGATGTCGCGCTGCTGGCTGCCCACGTGGAAGGACACGCCGTAGGGCACCAGGCCCAGTTGCTTGGCGAGGATCAGCAGGTCCAGGGCCATGTCCGGGTTGCAGCCGAACTTGCGGCTCAGCGGCCAGTCGGCCGAGGTGGAACCTTCGGTGAGGATGCGCACGTAGACCTTGGCGCCCGGGGCGGCCTTGGCGATGTTGCGCAGGTCGGCTTCGGAGTCGGTGGCGAACAGGCGCACGCCCTTCTCGAAGAAGTAACGGATGTCGCGGGCTTTCTTGATGGTGTTGCCGTAGCTGATGCGCTCCGGGCCGACGCCGGTCTTCATCACCTTGTCCAGCTCATAGATGGAGGCGATGTCGAAGTTGGAGCCTTTGTCGCGCAGCAGTTCGGTGATTTCGGAGGCCGGGTTGGCCTTCACCGCGTAGTAGATCTTGGCGAAGGGGAAGCAGCTCACCAGCTGGTCGTACGAATTGCTGATGGTCTGCTTGTCGATGACCACGAAGGGGGTTTCTTGCTTATCGGCAAACGCCTTCATGCGCTGGAAGGTTTCGGGCGTGAAATAGTCTTCGACCTTGATCGACATGCGAGGGACTCCATATGGCAAAACAAACAAAGGTTGTTAGGGGTGGCCAGGTGTCGTGTTGGACAACGGGCCGGAACGTCTGATCAGTTTCCCCACTTTGGTTCGCCTACTTCCCAAGGCATGTCGCCGAGGATCTTCAGTCGTTTCCGACATCAAACCTCTCGTCGTCAGTACTTGAGCCGGATGGATCGTTGCCAGCATGGACGTTCGGGCGCGAACTTTAGGACCACAGGAACCACAGATCAATCAAAAATTGCCGCTTTCGTGCATCCCTTTGTCGCATCGCCAGTTGACTGTTTCGAATACTCAACAAAACGTCATGGAATGCTGCACAGATGCGGGTTTCAGGCCGATGACAGAGGCTAGGAAATCGTCAGAAGGAAGGGGGCGATGATGGGGTGGCGAGCGGGGGGTGGCGTCTGTCATTGCGCTTCCGGTTCCAGATGGCGGAGCCAGCTCCGGGCGGATCGTTGAACTGCGCTAGCCGCCGAACGCCCGGCGGCGCTGATCGGCCGGCCATTTCCCGCTATAATCCCGCGCTTTTCCGGGCCGTCCGCGCCCCGCCATCGGATTCCAGCAGGCACGCATCCATGACCACTCAGGCCGCCGAAGTCGCGAAGCGCCGTACCTTCGCCATCATTTCCCACCCCGACGCCGGTAAGACCACCATTACCGAGAAGCTCCTGCTGATGGGGAAGGCGATCGCCGTCGCCGGCACCGTGAAGTCGCGCAAGTCTGACCGCCACGCCACCTCCGACTGGATGGAAATGGAGAAGCAGCGCGGCATCTCCATCACCACCTCGGTGATGCAGTTCCCCTACCGCGAGCACATGATCAACCTGCTCGACACCCCCGGCCACGAAGACTTCTCCGAAGACACCTACCGCACCCTGACCGCGGTGGACTCGGCACTGATGGTCCTGGACGGCGGTAAGGGCGTAGAGCCGCGCACCATCGCCCTGATGGAAGTCTGCCGCCTGCGCGACACCCCCATCGTCAGCTTCATCAACAAGCTCGACCGCGATATCCGCGACCCCATCGAGCTGCTCGACGAGATCGAGGCGGTACTGAAGATCAAGGCCGCGCCCATCACCTGGCCGATCGGCTGCTACAAGGACTTCAAGGGCGTCTACCACCTGTCCGCCGACAAGATCATCGTCTACACGCCGGGCCATGGCCACGAGCGCACCGAGATCAAGGTGATCGAGAAGCTCGACTCCGATGAAGCCCGCGCCCACCTGGGCGACCTCTACGACAACTTCGTCGAGGAACTGGAGCTGGTGCAGGGCGCCTGCCACGAGTTCGACAAGGAGGCCTTCCTCAAGGGCGAGATGACCCCGGTGTTCTTCGGTACCGCCCTCGGCAACTTCGGTGTCGACCAGGTGCTCGACTGCATCGTCGACTGGGCGCCCAAGCCCCTGCCCCGCGCCACCCGCGAGCGCAGCGTGGAGCCCACCGAAGAGAAGTTCTCCGGCTTCGTGTTCAAGATCCAGGCGAACATGGACCCGAAACACCGCGACCGCATCGCCTTCATGCGCATCTGCTCGGGCAAGTACGAGAAAGGCATGAAGATGCGCCATGTGCGCCTGGGCAAGGACGTGAAGATCGGCGACGCCCTGACCTTCTTCTCCAGCGAGCGTGAGCAGCTGGAAGAGGCCTTCGCCGGCGACATCATCGGCCTGCACAACCACGGCACCATCCAGATCGGCGACACCTTCAGCGAAGGCGAGGCCCTGGGCTTCACCGGCATCCCGCACTTCGCCCCGGAACTGTTCCGCCGCGTACGCCTGAAGGACCCGCTGAAGTCCAAGCAGCTGCGCCAGGGCCTGCAGGAACTGGCCGAGGAAGGCGCCACCCAGGTGTTCTTCCCCGAGCGCAACAACGACATCATCCTCGGCGCCGTGGGCGTGCTGCAGTTCGACGTGGTCGCCAGCCGCCTGAAGGAGGAATACAAGGTGGAGTGCGCCTACGAGGCCATCAACGTCTGGTCGGCGCGCTGGATCGACTGCAGCGACGAGAAGAAGCTCAAGGAATTCCAGGACAAGGCCTTCGAGAACCTCGCCATCGACGGCGGCGGCCACCTCACCTACCTGGCGCCGACCCGCGTCAACCTCAGCCTGATGGAAGAGCGCTGGCCGGACGTGAAATTCCGCGCCACCCGCGAGCACCACTGAGGTCCGGCATAACGCCGATGGTGGATGGAAAAAGCGCCATCCACCCTACCGAAGCACGCCCTGTAGGTTGGGTAGAGCGCAGCGAAACCCAACATCGGGATTCGAAGCCGGGCTACTGCTCAGCTCCAAGCAGATGGGGCACGCCACCTGGCGGGTGGACCACGCTTTACCGGTCCACCATCGGGACCCGACATGGCACCGACGGTGGATGGAAAAGCGCCATCCACCCTACGCCAGGCATCAAGTCAAGGATCGAGCGCCCCTTCGCTCCAGGTGCTCGACGGCGCCGAGCCGGTGAACTTGCCCACTATCGCCCCCGCCGGCACCAGCCGGTCGCGGTAACGGGTGACGAACAGGCCCGCCTGGGGCGCCGCCAGCACCTGCTCGCTGCCAGGGTCGCCGGGCCTGGCGATGATCCGGGCGAAGCGCTCGCCCGCCTGCACCTCCGCCCCCAGCTCACGCTCGAACACCAGCACCCCCGCCGTCGGCGCGAAGACGGTTTCCATATGCCCGATGGGCACCGCCCTGCCCCGCCACTGCGGCAGCTCCACGGCCTGGGCGATCAGGCCGCGCGCGCAGAGAAATGCATAGAGGCCATCGGCATCGCGCTGCGCCAGGTCGTCGCTGACATCGGCCTGGCCCCGCAGCTCGACGGTGGACACCAGGCGTCCGTCGAAGCACCCTTCCGCCAGCCAGGGCGCGATCACCACTTCCTCGAAGGCACCATCGCTGTCGCCCTCCCAGATGATCGCCACCTCGGCCCCCAGGGCAGCCGCCAGGTCCTGGCCGGCCGGCCAGAAGCACTGGTGCAGATAGACGTATGGCACCGCCTCGTCGTCGGTGTGCAGGTCGAGGACGATATCGGCGTCCGCCGCCAGCGTCGCCAGGGCCTTCTGCCAGGCGGCCAGGTTGCCCGCCGGTCGCTCCTGCGCGGCCGAGGCCGGGAAGCCGCGATTGAAGTTGCGGCTGGTGGGCTCGTGCACCCGGCCGAGGATGCGCCCGTGGCGGAACTGGCCGATACCCAGCGGGTTGGCTTGCGGCACCAGGGTCACGCTGCCGCGCAACAGGCCCTGCTCGGCGGCCTCCTCGAGGCGCGGCAACAACGTGTGCAGCACCAGCATGCCGGCGATCTCGTCGGCGTGGACGCCGGCCTGCAGGTGCACCCGCGGCCCCGGCTTGCCACTGTCCAGGCGCCAGGCCGGAACCCGCAACGGGGCGCCGGAATCCGCCGGCACGCTCAGGGAAACGTCTTCGATCATGTCCTACCTCCTAATGCTGCCGGGTGCTCCCGGCGCTTGGTGTGTCGCCTGGCCAGGCGGTACTATCCCGGCCCATAGAGCGAAGGAAATCGCCCCTTGGAAACGCCCCGCGAAAGACAACCCCGGACCAACCCCGACGAGCGCCGCGAACACCTGGTACGCGCGGCCCTGCGCTGCCTGGTCGCCGAAGGCCATGCGGGTATTTCGGTGCGCCGCATCGCCAAGGAAGCCAATGTCGCCGTCGGCTTGATCAACCACTACTTCGGCAGCATCGACGCCCTGGTGGCCCAGGCCTACGAAACCCTCGCCAGCGAAGTCAGCCAGCGGCTGCAGGCGAGCATCGATGCCGCAGGGCCCACGCCCTCCGCCCGCCTGGAAGCCTACCTCACCTGCTATTTTTCTCCGGTAACCCTCGACCCCGACCTGCTCAGCCCCTGGGTGGTGTTCTGGAGCCTGATCCGCCATTCGCCGCAGGTTAACCAGGCCCACGAACGCACCTACGGCGGCTCCCTGGTGCTGCTGGAAAAACTGCTCTGCGGCCTTGCCCGGGAAGAAGGCTTTACCATCGCCAAGCCGCGCCTGGCCGCCATCGGCCTCTCGGCCATGCTCGATGGCCTGTGGCTGGAGTGGTGCCTGAACCCCGACAACTTCAGCGCCGAGGAAGGCCTGGAAATCAGCCGCCGCTGGGTGGACAGCCTGCGACGCGGCTCCTACGCCTGAAATCTCCCCGTGGCGGCGCCTTCATGTGCGAATGCGCTGCCACGGCCATTTCCGGTTGTCAGGTCGCCCGGCGAAACATGGTTCGCCGCTCCGCCAGGCTGAATCCCGACTCGATGATGAAGGTCAGGCAGATATAGATGCCCGCCACCAGCAGCAGCGGCTGATAGACCTGGTAGGTCTGCGCGCGGACTACGTTGGCCGCCCCCAGCAGATCCACCACCGCCACGGTTGACGCCAGCGCGGTGGATTTGAGCAGCAGCACGGATTCACCGGCCAGGGTCGGCAGCAGCAGGCGAATCGCCCGCGGCAACCTGACCCGCCACAACACCTGCCGCCGGGTCATGCCGAAGGCCGCCGCGGCCTCGAGCTCACCCCTGGGCACCGCCCGCAGGCCACCCCGCACCACTTCGCCGACGTAGGCTCCCACCGAGAGGATCAGCGCAACGGCGATGTACCAATAGCCGTCACGCAGGTACGGCCAGAGCACGCTGCCACGGATCAGCGGGAACTGGGCGAAGAGGCTGCCCAGGCCGTAGTAGAAGATGTAGATCTGCACCAGCAGCGGCGTGCCACGGATCACGCTGGTGAAGGCGATGCTCGGCGCGGCGACCAGCGGATTGCGCGACATCCTGCCCAACGCCACCAGCACCGCCAGGGCAAACCCCAGCACCGCCGACAACGCCAGCAGCGTGAGGGTGGTGCCGAGGCCGTCGAGCAGTTGCCCGCTGTATTCGACTATCCAGTGCGTGTTCATACGCAGGCCCTCATACCGATGGCATCCAGCGTTGGAAACGACGTTCCAGCCAGCCGCACAGCAGGTTGGACATCAGCGTCAGCAGGTAATACATCGCCGCCGCAACCAGGTAGAAGGTCAGGTAGTGACGCGTCGAACCGGCGGCCTGCTTGGCCGTGAAGAGCAGTTCGTTGGTGCCCACCACGCTGATCAGCGCACTGTCCTTGATCAGCACGACCCACAGGTTGGCCATCCCGGCCAGGGCGTGGGGCGCCATGGCCGGCAGCGTGACCCGGAGGAACAGCGCGCGCCCGCGCATGCCGAACGCCCTGGCGGCCTCGATCTGCCCGTAGGGCACGGCCTGGATGGCGGCGCGGAAGATCTCCGCGGCATAGGCGCCCTGCACCAGGCCCAGCACCGCGATCGCCACCAGGGTGCCGTCGAGCTGCAGCCCGCCGTAGCCGAGCCAGGCGAACAGCTGGTCGAGCCCCATGGAACCGACGTAGAACAGCAACAGGATCAACAGCAGTTCCGGCACCGAGCGGCACAGGGTTGTGTAGAGCTGCGCCACACGTACCAGCGGCCGGGGCCCATTCAGCTTGACGGTAGCCACCGCCAGCCCGATCAGCATTCCAACCAGGAAAGCGCCGAAGGATATCTGCAGGGTGACCCACAGCCCCTTCAGCAGTGCGCCACCCCAGCCCTGGTCGCCAAAGCCGACCAGCTCAAAGAAAGACGACATGACAAATCCTCGAGTTCAGTAACGGACCCCAGCAGTAACCGCCGCTCGTGAAGACGCGGCGGTGCCGCCATCACTGCTTTGGTGCCACGCTGAAATCGAAGTAGCGCGCGGAGATGGCCTTGTAGTCCTCGCTGGCCAGCAGCTTGCCGATGGCGTCGTCGAGCTTCGCCTTGAGCTGCTGGTCTTCCTTGCGCAGGCCCGCGCCGACGCCGCGGCCGAACAGCGGGTCGTGGGGCACGTTGCCCTTGAATTCGAGGCCGCCGGCCTGGGCGTCGGGGGTCTTCATGAAGCTGCTCACGGCGCTGGCGTCCGCCAGCATCAGGTCCAGGCGTCCGGCCAGGAGGTCGGCGTTCACCTGGTCCTGGGTCTCGTAGTAGCGGACGTTGGCGATCTTCTCGTAGTACTTCTTCAGGTAGTTGGAGCTGACCGTGGAGATCTGCACGCCGATGGTCTTGCCCTTCAGGCCTTCGGGACTGATGTCCACGGTCATGCCCTTGGGTGCCGCCACGCCGACGTCGGTGCCGTAGTAGGCGCGACTGAAGGCGATCTGCTGTTCCCGCTCCTCGGTGATGGACAGGGAGTTGAAGATGACGTCGACCTTCTTCGCCAGCAGGGCCGGGATGATGCCGTCCCAGGCGACATCCTTGAGCTCGCATTGGGCCTGCATCTGCGCACAGAGGGCGCGGATCAGGTCGGGCTCGAAGCCGGCCCATTCACCGTTGGGTTGCTTGAAGGAGAAGGGGGGGTAGGGTTCGGCCGCCATGGCGAACCTCAGGGTTTCCGCCTGCGCGCCCGCCGCGCCAGCCATGAGCATTACCGCGCCCGCCATCCAGCTAGTAAGTCGAGTCTTCTTCATGGTGTTCCCCTGCTCTGCTTGATGTTGTTGTGGTTAGAGCTTGTCGCGATGGCCGCCGCCGGCGGCCGGGGTCAGCGATTCTGGTGCGCGTTGACGAACTGCTTGCAGCGCTCGCTCTGCGGGCGCTGGAACAGCTCCTGCGGCGGGCCCTCCTCTTCGATGCGGCCCTGGTGGAGGAAGGCGACATGACTGGAAACGTCGCGGGCGAAGGCCATTTCGTGGGTCACCAGGATCATGGTGCGGCCCTCTTCGGCCAGCGAACGGATCACCCGCAGCACTTCGCCCACCAGCTCCGGGTCGAGCGCCGAGGTGGGCTCGTCGAACAGCATGACCTTGGGATCCACCGCCAGGGCGCGGGCGATGGCCACCCGCTGCTGCTGGCCGCCGGACAGGAAGGACGGGTACTCATGGCGCTTGGCGGCCAGGCCGACCCGCTCCAGCAGTGCCTCGGCCCGCTCCAGGGCTTCGGCGCGGCTTTCGCGCAGGACCTGGATCGGCGCCTCGATGAGGTTTTCCAGTACGGTACGGTGGGGCCAGAGGTTGAAGCTCTGGAACACCATGCCGAGCCGTGAACGGATGCGGGTCAGCTGCTTCTGGTCTGCCACCACCGGCTCACCGATGCGGTTGGTGGCGAGGCGGATGCTCTCGCCATCGACGGTCACCGTGCCCTGGTTGGGGATCTCCAGCATGTTGATGCAGCGCAGCAGGGTGCTCTTGCCCGAGCCGCTGGCGCCGATCAGCGACACCACGCTGCCTTCATGGGCCGTCAGCGATACGCCCTTGAGCACCTCGAACTCGCCGAAGCGCTTGTGGATGGCATCCACCTCCACCATCTTCGGCCGCTCGACACGGATGGGTTCCGCAGCGACGGCGCGTGTCCTGCTCACCTCGATGACCGGGCTGGCACTGAGGGTCGCGGCGAAACGCCGGATGCGCGCGCAGGCCTCGGTCAGCTCGGCTTCGCCCAGGGTGTAGGACAAGCGCACGAACCCGGCCGCCGCAGGGCCGAAGGCCTCGGCATCGAGCACCGACACGCCGGTTTCGCGGAACAGCCGCCAGGCGAAGTCCAGTGAGCTCAGGCCGCTGCCGCGGACATCCAGCAGCACGAACATGCCCGCCGCCGGCTTGAGCACCTTGAGCGGCGCGCAACCTTCCAGGGCCGCCAGCACCAGGTCGCGGCGACGACGATAGAGTTCGCGCATCTCCCCGGTCACCTGGTCGTAGGCGAGTACCGCCGTCAGCGCCGCCTCCTGCACGAAGCCGGGCAGGCCGTAGAGCGAGTTCAGCGCGAGGTTCTCGATATGCGCCACCAGCTCCGGGCAGGCGACTACCCAGCCAGTGCGCCAGCCGGTCATGGCATGGGACTTGGACAGGCTGCCGATGCTCACGGTGCGCGCCTGCATCCCCGGCAGGGTGGCGAAGTAGAGATGCGGCTGCTCGAAGGTGAGGCTTTCATAGACCTCGTCCACCACCACCCAGAGGTCGTGCTGGCGCGCCAGGTCGGCGATGGCTTCCAGCTCGGCGGCGTTGAGCACCACACCTGTGGGGTTGTTCGGGTTGGCGAAGAAGATCGCCCGGGTGCGCTTGCTGATCGCGGCGCGCAGTGCCTCGAGGTCGGGGCGGAAACCGTTCTCGGCGGGACAGGGCACCGCCACCAGTGTGGCGCCGGAGGCCTTGAGGGTGGCTTCGTAGGTGACGTAGACCGGATCGAAGACGATGACTTCGTCGCCTTCCTCCAACAGGCATCTGGCGGTGGCATACAGGCCGTTCTGCGCACCGGCGACCAGGATGGCGCTGTCCGCGGACACCGCCTGGCCGGTGAGGCGGCCGTGCAGGTCGGCGATGGCCTGGCGCAGCTCGGGGCGGCCGGCCACATCGCAGTAATGGGTGTCGCCGGCCTGCAGCGCGCCGATGGCCGCCGCGGTGATCGCATCGGGCGTGGCGATATCCGGATCGCCGATGCTGAGGACGATGACATCCTCGCCCGCACGTTGCGCGGCAATGGCCGCATAGTGAATATCCCAGGCGGCGGTGCCTGCCCCAGCCATCTTCTCCACGAGCGAAGCGAAACGCATGTCCGAGCCCCTTTGAAAAGGAGTGAAACGGGCCGCCCGGTTACATGGACCAGGCGGCGGGTGGGCAAACCATAGCCCAGCGTGAACGAGTGTTCAATAGCGTTTTTTCAGGCGGATGCAACTGGCATTCAGCAGGTCGCGAGGCAGAGCGGATGCGCCGAAAAAAACGCCGAATCCGCCGACAGAGGGCCTGTCCGATGGTGCGCGTCACTATATGCTGTCGCTCATGCTGATCGATACTCACAACCACCTGGACTTCCCGGACTTCGACGCCGACCGCCCGGCGTTGCTGGCGCGTTGTCGCGCCCTCGGCGTCCGCCGCCAGGTGCTGCTCGGGGTGTTCCGCGACAACTGGCAGCGGGTCTGGGAGCTGGCCAACAGCGAGGACGATTTGCATATCGCCCTCGGCCTGCACCCGGTCTACCTGGCGGAGCACCGCGCCGAGCACCTGGTGGAATTGCGCCAGTGGCTGGAGCGCCACGCCGGTCATCCCAAGCTCTGCGCCGTGGGCGAGATCGGCCTGGACTACTTCGTCACCGAACTGGACCGCGATGCGCAGCAGCAGCTGTTCGAGGCCCAGTTGGCCCTCGCGGCGGAGTTCGAATTGCCGGTGTTGCTGCATGTGCGGCGCAGCCATGCGGCGGTGATCGCCACCCTGAAGCGCTTCCGCCTCAAGCGAGCCGGTATCGTCCATGCGTTCGCCGGCAGCCTCGAGGAGGCCAGGGAGTTCCGCAAGCTGGGTTTCCGACTCGGCCTCGGCGGCGCCCCGACCTGGCCCCAGGCCAACCGCCTGCGCAAGGTAGTGGCGCAGTTGCCGCTGGAAGACATCGTGCTGGAGACCGACTCGCCGGACATGGCCCCGGCCATGCACCCCTACGGGCGCAACAGCCCGGAGTATCTCCCGGAGATCTGCGCGGCGCTGGCGGAAATTCGCGGCGTAACGCCCGAGGAGCTGGCCGACGCCAGCACGCGCAATGCCTGCGCGGTATTCGGCTGGGAGATGTGAGCTCCGTAGGGTGGATGGCGCTTTTCCATCCACCAGGGGCGCCATGCCGGGCATCGATGGTGGACCGATGAAGCGCGGTCCACCCTAAGCTTGCAGGAGCGAATTCATTCACGAAAAAGCCCGCCAATTGGCGGGCTTTCTCATGGTGCGGTTGGCTCAGACGCGGAACGCGCCGATCAGTTGCTTGAGCTGGGCCACCTGGCCGGACAGCTCGCGGCTGGCCTTCTCGGTCTGGCTCGCGCCTTCAGCGGTACGCTCGCCGGCGTGGTTGATCTCGACGATGTTCTGGTCGATGTCGTGGGCCACGGCGGTCTGCTGCTCGGCGGCGGCGGCGATCTGCTGGTTCTGGTCGACGATCATGCCCACCGCCCCCAGGATGTTTTCCAGCGCCGCCTGCACCTTGCTCGACTGGCTCACGGTGCCGTCGGCCATCTGGTGACTGACGTTCATCGCCTTCACCGCGGCGCCGACACCGCCCTGCAGCTTGACGATCATCTGCTCGATTTCTTCGGTGGACTGCTGGGTGCGCTTGGCCAGGGTGCGCACCTCGTCCGCCACCACGGCGAAGCCACGGCCCTGCTCACCGGCCCGCGCCGCTTCGATGGCGGCGTTGAGCGCCAGCAGGTTGGTCTGCTCGGCGATGCCCTTGATCACTTCCAGCACCCGGCTGATGGACGCACTGTCCGATGCCAGCTGGTTGATTACGCTCACCGACTGGTCGATCTCGCTGGCCAGGCGCTCGATGCTGCCCAGCTGGCTTTCCACCAGGGCGCGGCCGCTGACGGTCTCCTGGTTGACGCTCTGGGCGCTGTCCACCGCGGCGGCGGCGCTGCGCGCGACTTCCTGGGCGGTGGCGGACATCTGGTTCATGGCCGTGGCCACTTGCTCGATCTGGCTGCGCTGCCCGGCAACCGCCTGGTTGCTGTCACCGGACACCTGCTCCACGCGACCGGCCTGGCGCTCCACCTCGGTGACGGTGTGGCCCACCAGCTCGATCAGGTCGTGGATCTTCGCCACGGTGCCGTTGAACACCTGGCCCAGCTCGCCGAGCTCGTCGCGGCTTTCGGCGCGGAAGCTGACGGTCATGTCGCCGGCGGCAACCTGGTCCATCACCTTGCCCAGGGTCTTGAGCGTGGTGCGGATGGACACGTAGAAGCCGCTGTAGAGATAGAGGATGGCGAGGAACACCACCAGCAGCGCCACCACCAGCAGCACGGTCTGTACCTGCTTGCCGGCCAGGCGGCTTTCCAGCTCGGCCTTGAGGAAGGCCAGGGAGCCGTCGTTGAGCTGGTAGGTCTTCTCCAGGGCGGCACTGACCTGGTCGTAGAACTGCAGCCAGGGCGTGTCGAGGGTATCGGCCATGATCACCTTGTCCTCGAACAGCGCGGCCCCCTGCTTGATGGTGTCGCGGCTGGCGCCGGCCAGGGCGTCCAGCGCCTGGTGGGCGCGCGGGCTGCCGTCGAGGGCATCGGCGATCTTCAGGCCGTATTCGGCGTTGAGCTTGTCCAGGTCCAGCAACAGGTCGTCCAGCTTGGTGCTGGCGGCCGAGTTGAGGAAGCCCTGGCCGAGGGAGTAGGCGCCGATGGCGCGGCCCTTGCCCAGGGCCCTGGTCACCTCGGGGGTGGCGCTGGTGACCAGCTCGGCGATCTGGCGGACTTCGGCCTGGTCGTCCTGGCTGAGACCGGCCTGCCCGGCGACGAACTTGATGAAGACCTGGCTGTTGCCCAGGAGCTTCTCGATCATCGCGCTCTTGCTCTGCAGGGAAGTCTCGCCCTTGGCGGTCTGCAGGGCCGCGAGCAGCTCCTCGCGCTTGGCGTTGAAGACCTCGATCTGCTCCGCCTCGGAGGCGATCGGCTGCAGGCCCTGGAGGGTGGCAAGCAGGCTCTGTTCGAGGTCGGTGATGCGCTTTTCCAGATCGCCGGCATGACCGGACTGGCCGATCATCGCATTGATCAGCACCAGGTCGTTGAGGCTTTCGAGGTCGCGCCGCATGGACAGGCTGGCACCGAGCAGATCCAGGCTCTGCAGCTCGGAGCGGGTGCTCACCAATTGTCGGTAGGAGTCGCGCACCAGGTAGAAGTTGGTGATCAACATCGGCAGGAAGAACAGAACACTGATCAGACTGAACTTCATGCCGAAACTGAGGCGGTTCATCAGTGCGATGGCAGGATACAACAAGGTCTTCACGAGACGTCTCCTGTTCTCATTTATTGTTATGGGCGCGCTCGGAACCGCTGACGGCGTGCGGCCGAAGCCAGGCAACATCCCCACATCGCCTGGCGACCACCGAGTTCGATCAGAAGATTCTGTGAAACAAATCAGAGAATTCTGGCGCGATCATCTGTGTACCCGATATCGGCCGGAGTTTCTGTAACTAAAGGTTAATCAAGGCGGTGCCCGCCCGATGGCGACGGACGAGCACCGTGGCGGGAGTCAGAACAAGAGGGTCCAGACGGCGAAACCGGCGTACCAGAGCACCGCTGCGCGCACCAGCAGCTGCCAGAGGGCATCCAGGGTCGCCACGCCGGCATCGCCACTGCTGGGCTCCGGCAGCTCGGCGGCGGCGCGGCCGGCCAGCTCGATGTAGTGACGCGCGGAGATGTCCCAGTTGAGCAGTTCGTGCAGCAGCACGCGGCTGACGCCGACGAAGTTGCCCACCAGCGAGAAGCTCGCCGCCAGCACCCGCACCGGCAACCAGTCGAAGGCATGGCGGATCGCCTCGGCGCGCTCGCGCAGCACCGGGGTGCTGGCGTTCTCGGCGGCCAGGGCGAGCAGGCGGTAGGCCAGGGCGGCCACCGGTCCCAGCAGCGCATACCAGAAGATCACCGCGAAGAAGCCCTCGTAGGCCTGCCAGAGTTGGTAGCCCTGCACCTGGCGCAGCAGGTCGCCACCCTCCTCCGCTTCCAGGCCGAGATCCCGTTCGGCGACGTGATAGGCGCCCTGGGTGTCGCCGCGCCGCCAGGCGTCGCGGAAGGGACCGAGATCGGCCAGCACGTCGCCGCGCCCGAGGCTGTAGATGATCACCAGCAGGTGCACCGGTAGCGCCAGCCAACCATAGGCCACGGGCTCCAGGACCAGCAGGAGCAGCGCCAGCAGCACCAGGGGCAACAGCACCAGCAGCATCAGGATCGCCCAGGGGCGTGCGCTGAGTCGTGGATTGGCCTCGGCCTTGGCCAGCTCGCGCAGCCAGAAGCCGTCCTGCTGGATATGCCGGCGCCAGGCGGAGAATTTCTCGATCCAGAGCACCAGCAACAACACCAGAAAGTACATGTGTCCCTCCTCTTCCTAAGGTCTGAGCGCAGCCCGCAGGCGCGTCCAATCGAATGCCGGCCCCGGATCGGTCTTGCGGCCCGGGGCTATGTCGCTGTGGCCACAGATGCGCTGCGGCGTGATCGCCGGGTAGGCGCGGCGCAACTGCTCCACCAATGCGATCAGCGCAGCGTACTGAGGTTCCGTGAACGCCTGATCATCGGTGCCTTCCAGCTCGATACCCAGGGAAAAATCGTTGCAATTTTCCCGCCCCTCGAACAGCGAGAGACCAGCGTGCCACGCGCGCTCGTTGCAGGAGACGAACTGGGTGACGGCGCCATCGCGCTCGATCAGGAAATGCGCGGACACCCGCAAGTCGCGGATGCCCTCGAAGTAGGGATGCTCGGCCGGGTCCAGGCGGTTCTGGAAGAACTCCTGCACCTTGCCCGTGCCGAACTCGGCGGGCGGCAAGCTGATGTTGTGGATCACCAGCAGGGAGACTTCGTCCTGCGGGCGACAATTGAAGTTGGGCGATGGGCAGTGGCTGATGCCCTGGCACCAACCGGATTCGGGGTCCAGTTGCATGTCGGCTCCTGTGGTCTGCCCCTACTTTAGGCGCAGTGGAGCCATTCTAGCGAGAGGCGGCCTGCCTCAGAGCCTGTTTAGGATCTAGCGAGCTAGAGCCATGCAAGGCGCAACGACCAACGGGAGTAACAGCCGAAGGCTGGCCCGAAGGGTGAGCGCCAGCGAATCAAACAGGCGAGGACGCGGACTGGGCTCGCACGCGAGTTTACGAGCTGTAAATGAGCAGTACTCGCTCCGCTCGCCCTCCGGGCCGCGCTGAAGCGCGTTAGCCGCAAGCGGCTTTCCGAGCCTGTTTTTAACGCCGCAGGGCCGACGCGCAGCTGATCGTAAACAGGTTCTCAGGCCCCTTTCAGGCGCCGCAGGTTGCCAATCACCGACTCCAGGGCACGGTCGAACAGCAGGGCGTCGTCCAGCAGGCGGATGGCGCTGCGGCGGAACTCCACCGCCAAGCCCATGCGGGTCTTTTCCAGCACCTTCATGCCGGTGCGGTTGACGAAGATGTACTTGCCGGTGGGCTTGATCAGCGCCGCCAGCTTGCAACGCAGCTTGTGCTCTTCGTCCTCCTGGAACTCGACCCAGCTGCCGACGCGCAGGTTGTCGACGAAGCCCAGGGCCTCGTCATCATCGGCCAGGCTGACCTCGGGCTCCTGCGTCGGGCTCTCGCCAGGCGCGGCGAGGACTATCTCCTCGATCACCGCCACCATGGCCGGCTCGGACTCGTCTTGCGCCTCGCTTTCCGACGGCAGTTCGAGCAGCAGAGGCGGCGACTCCAGACCGTCGTCGGCGAGCACTTCCACCGGCTCCGGCTTGCGCAGGCGCTGGAAGGCCTGCACGTGCAGCGCCTCCAGCTGACTGAAGAACTCGCTGGTGGCGAAGGGATCGAAGGCGGCACTGGCCAGCCCGTCACGCAGGGACTTGAGCAGCCCCGGAACCAGCTCCAGCAAGCGTGCGCGGGCTTCCGGCCCTTCGTGGGACTCCACGCTCCAGATCAGGTCATCCATGGTCTGCAGGGTGGCGGTCCATTCATCCGAGGACACGCCATGCTTGAGGCAGGTCAGCAGCAGTACCTTGCTCCAGGCTTCCTGCAGCAGACGCACCACCACTTCCGGCAGGGTGCGGCCCAGCAGGCGCTGGTTGAGTGCGTCTTCCACCTGGCGGCGAGCCAGCTCCGCCTTGGCGCGGCCCTCTTCGGCATCGCGGGTGCGCTGCTCCAGCAGCTCGCTGCGGCGGCGTTCGTCACCGGTATAGGAAAGGAAGTCAGCCAGCAACTCGGAGAAAATCGCCGGGTCGTCGACGAAGTCGTTCAGCAGGCGCTGCACCACTTGCTCGATGCGGTGGTAGAGGCTGTCGCGCTGGGCGTCATCCTGCTCCACCCAACCCAGGGCCGCGCTGGCGATTTCGTTGAGCAGGCGGCGGGCCGGATGGCTGCCGCGGCTGAAGAAGGTCTTGTCCAGCAGGGCGACCTTGAGCATCGGGATCTGCATGCGGCCGATCAGGGCCTTGAGCGAATCCGGCAGAGTGCGGTCGTCGAGGATGAACTCGAACAGCATGGACACCAGGTTGATGACGTCGTCGTCCACCTGGCCGACCACACGGGTCCGACCACTGCGGGCGCTGGCGCGGCTGAGCAACTGGTCGAGGCTGAAGCGCATGTCATAGTCGGCGCTGGACTGCTGCGGCAGGTGCTGTTGCAGGTGGGACAGGAGCCGCAGCAGGTCGATGCTGCTGACCGGCACCGCATCGGCGGGCTGCTCCCGGCGCGGCATGGCGCTGCCGCGTACCTGGGACAGCAGCTCCTGAAGCACACCGAAGACTTCCTGCACGCCCTCTTCGGCAGCCGGGCCCTCGCTGGCCCCCGCCGCCTGGCCCGACTGGGCCGGGCGCGCGGCGTTGCCGGGGCGATCGGACTGGCGCCGCGCCGGTGCCGAGCGCAGGTCCGGGAGCACACCGGCGGCCACCAGCAGTTGGTTGGCTTCGGCGTAGAAACGATCCAGTTCGGTGAGGACGTACTTCTCGAACAGCTTGAGGATGATCAGCTTGACCTTGATCTCTACGCCCAGGCTGCGGCAGGCATCGAGGAAACCTTCGCACAGCAGTCGCGGGCCAAGGGGGTTGGCCTTGTCGTCGACCTTCTTGCTGACCAGGGTGTTGAGGCGGGTGGTGAGATGGCCCAGGGCGATGCCGTCGCGGTTCATCACCTTGGCGACCATGGCGTCCAGGGCCACGGTTTCCTCGAGTTCGTCGTTCTGCACCAGGGACAGGCTGTCGAAGGACACCGCGTCCAGCTGGGGCGCTTTACCGATCTCGTATTGATTGAGTGTGGAGAATGACTCGAACACCTTCTGCAGGAAGGCGCGCTCGATGCTCTTGCGCTTGAGACGCAGGTCGCGCATCGCCTCGAAGAAGGCGTTCTGCTCGGCGTTGCTGGAGGCGCGATCGGCCATCTCGAACAAGGTGTCGTCCGCATTGTCGAACAGCACCTGAAGCGACTGCTTCAGCTGCACTGCGGTTTTGTCGCGCACCTGGATCAAGGCCACGGGCAGCCTTCCTACCGAAGAGGTTGGCGATTGCTGGGTGGCGCCCGTGTTCAACGGCACCACCTTGGCGTCGGTCTGCATCACGAGCCTCCCGCAGGCCGGGCCCTTCCGTAGGGCTTTTCGGACCGCGATTCGATCATGGGGAGTCATCCATAACGTCAAGCATCTGGCGTCAAACTTACTAATTTCCGACTGCATTATATGGATGATGGCGCGACAACCAAGCAGAGATTTCCTACAGACATGAATCAAGTCACAGATGCTGGGCCGCTGTCCGACAAACGCACGTCACGCAAAATGCCATCCTGACTATCTAGCAGAAAGCGTGCAGCGGTTGTGCATCTCCACTGCGCCAGTCGTCGGCAGCCTTTATAATCGCCGCCATTCTGCTTGCGGAGCCCACCATGCCCAACCTCCTCCTCGCTGACCTCACCACCGAAATCGAGGCCAACGTCCGTACCGCCCTCAAGGAAGACATCGGCAGCGGCGACATCACCGCCCAGCTCATCCCTGAAACACGCCAGGCCCGCGCCAGCGTGATCACCCGCGAAGCGGCGATCATCAGCGGCTGCGCCTGGGTCAACGAAGTGTTCCGCCAGCTCGACCCGCGCGTGCAGGTCCAGTGGCAGGTCCAGGACGGCCAGCGCGCCGAGGCCAACCAGGTCCTCTTCCACCTTGAAGGCCCGGCCCGCGCCCTGCTCAGCGGCGAGCGCAGCGCCCTGAACTTCCTCCAGTGCCTGTCGGGCGTCGCCACCCGCGTCGGCCACTACGTGGATCTGGTGAAAGACACCCAGGTGAAGCTCCTCGACACCCGCAAGACCCTGCCCGGCCTGCGCCTGGCGCAGAAATACGCGGTGACCTGCGGCGGCGGCCACAACCACCGGATCGGCCTGTACGACGCCTTCCTCATCAAGGAAAACCACATCGCGGCCTCCGGCGGCATCGCCCAGGCCATCGAAGCCGCCCACCGCATCGCCCCGGGCAAGCCGGTGGAAGTGGAAGTGGAAAGCCTCGACGAACTCCAGCAGGCCCTCGACGCCGGCGCCGACATCATCATGCTCGACGAACTCAGCCTCGACGACATGCGCACCGCCGTCCGCCTCACCAACGGCCGCGCCAAACTCGAAGCCTCCGGCGGCGTGAACGAAACTACCCTGCGCACCATCGCCGACACCGGCGTGGACTACATCTCCATCGGCACGCTGACCAAGGACGTCAAGGCCATCGACCTGTCCATGCGCCTCAGCCTGTAAGCCGGTTCGCAGAAAACAAAAAGCCCCGCGATTGCGGGGCTTTTCGTTTGGATCATGGTGCCGGTGAAAGGAATCGAACCCTCGACCTTCTCATTACGAATGAGCTGCTCTACCGACTGAGCTACACCGGCGCATAGAAGTGCGCGCGTAAACTAGCACCAGACCATCCAAGAATCAATCAGGACAACCAGCCCCCTAGACTTCATCTCCTGCAAACATCCGACTTACTGAGAAAATATGGCTCAACATGATTGAAACCGTCCTTTTCAAGTCTCAGGAAATCAGACCAGGAATCGCTTTGGCCGGGATAATATCGCTCGAACAGGCCGCGCACAGTTTCCCAATCCCGATTTGGAAAGTAGATCTCCCGTGCACGCCAAACACTCGATGCAAGCCCGAAATCTCCTGCGTACCACGCGTAAAATCCCATTTGATCCAGCAACGTATAGGATGGCACTGAACGCGCCAGCCCTTCAAACAAGCAGAATCCACCCTTCCAATTCTCACGGCTTGGCACCAGGTAGTTAAGAACCACAAGATCAGCCGTTTGAGAAATCAGTGGATTGACCGAAACCGTATAAACCGAATGAAGCCGCTCTCTATTTCGCTCCGCCCCATCTACAGATGCGTAGTTCTGGACAAACACGAAATACCCATAGACAGCATGCACAGACAAGAGTGCAACCCCACTCATGAGCACCGTTACGACCTTGCTCCCCCAACGCGTCAGAACGTAGCCCCCCTCATCTACCACGATTCCGAGCAAAACACAGAAAACCACGAAGTAGCCAAACAGCCAGAGTGGGTACTCCAATTGGCTATGAATAAACACACAAGCCAATGCACCCGCGCCGAAGGCCCACGAGTCGTCCTTGCCTCCACGCCTCAGCACATAAGCCATTAGCCACACAATCAATACACTTAGCGCGACACCTAATAATCCACACCCAGCCAGAAGCATCAGAAATAGATTATGCGGATGACTCCATGCATCGCCGGTTGCACTAGGCAGTTGGTCAAGGACGCCCAACTCGAAGCTGCTGAGCGCGTAGTTCTGCATACCCACGCCCATAGGAAGGTTCGCCAGGAAGATCGAAAAGGCCTTCCTGTATTCATCTAAACGGAAGCTCTCTCCATAGACGAATCGCTCCACCCCCGTAAGGGGGCCACCCTGATAATACAGATAAGCCTGAGTCACGACATTGGAAAGCAGCAACAAGGCACCAGACCATAACCACAACCGCCGCGATTTCCCTGTCAAAAATACAGGTAGAAAAACTGCTACCAGAACATAAACAACAGCCGCACGCGACCCCGTCAGCGCAACGGTAGCCCCCACCAGAACCCCATATATTGGCGCAACTCTCAACGCATACGAGCGCCCAGAAAAATAATAGACAAACGCAAAATAGGTAATAAACAGGTAGGAAACAAAAATATTCCTCTGAGCTATGTTTCCGTACACCCCCCCAGCCGAAAGTTCACCCTTACCAATGAACAAAGGCCCAAGATCTAGTTCTAACCACTGCCCCCACCCGGCTACGACGTTGAAAACCCCACCCAGAATCAAACCAAGGGCAAAAGCCATGGTTAGATCGATCTTCTTCGCCGCCCCAGCTCCACTGAACATTGCGACAACCAGCGCCGCGAGAATGACCGAGATCCCTGGCGAGGCTGCCATAACAGGGTTTATTGAATCAACAAAGACGCCCTGCACCGCCAGCAGAGCACCCGCCACGAGCAGCATCAAAGCCAACCGCCCGAAGCGAAAGCCTTGCGAGCGAAAAGATGTAGCAATCAGAAGCAAGGACAATAAGAAGAGAGCAGATTGTGTCGAGACGATTATGGGTGCCGGATAAGCTCTAAATGACAAGACAAAAGGAACAAACCCAAGACAGAACAAAAAAAAACTTTGCATACCACCCCCAACAAAAAGAGGCGACCTAGGTCGCCTCTTCGCTTTCACCGATAAATTATTGACGGCAGTTGGCGGGACGGAAGCGAGCCGGAAGCGAGCCAGTATTGCAAGTCCAGGTAACAGCCCCGCCCGGAGCAACGCCACCTTGCAGGGCAACGCTACTGCTCCGAGGAACCATGATAATGGTGTTGAGGGTGCCGTTAGTGCCGCCAGCAGCATCGGTGTAGGTGATGGTGATTTCACCGTTCGCAGGGTTCACGGCAACGGAATCAACGTTGGTGGTCGGAGCCGGCTGCGACCAACCGGCATCCAGCGGGCTGGTAGCGGACATGGCGTTCTCCGCCACGGTGGTCTTGGCGGAAGCGGCCAGGTTCAGACCTTCGGTAACGCGCGCGCGAACGGTGTAGTCCTGGTAGGCCGGGATGGCGATTGCAGCCAGAATGCCGATGATCGCTACAACGATCATCAGCTCAATCAGAGTAAAACCCTTTTGTGCTTTCATTTATTGATCCTCAGAAGTACTAGGCGGTTGCCTGAGCAGGAGACAGCACGATGTATGCCAAGTCTCCTCAGGGCTTGAATAAGTCGCCATCGGTAGTGCGGACACCTGCGCAATTGGCGTCCAGGTGCCGCAAAGTCGACCAAACAATTCCTGGGGCGCCTCCCTACTCCAGCAATAACTGCCGTTTTTTGTCACTCCCTGGACACGCATTTGGCGACCAAGACCAACTACGTTATAAGGCAGAGTCACAACCGGCAGACTGACGCGCCCCATGAACGAGACCGCTCCTACGCTATCCGGCCTGGCCAAACAACTGGTGCTGACCAACCTCCTCGATGAGCGAAGCGCCCTCCAGGCCCATACCCAGGCACAGCGCAACAAGATCCCGCTGATCACCTACCTGGTACAGAACAAGCTGCTCAAGAGCCGTGATCTGGCGGAGATGGCGGCGGAACAGTTCGGCGTGGCCTTTCTCGATCTCGGCAGTGTCGACAAAGAGAGCCAGCCACGTGATCTGGTCAGCGAAAAGCTGATCCGCCAGCACCGCGCCCTTCCCCTCTGGCGTCGTGGCAACAAGCTCTTCGTTGCCATCTCCGACCCCACCAACCATCAGGCCGTGACCGATATCCAGTTCAGCACCGGGCTGAATACCGAAGCCATCCTTGTAGAGGACGACAAGCTCGGCGATGCCATCGAGAAGTTCTTCGACTCCGCCACTAGCGGAATGGAAGAACTGGGCGATGTCGACCTGGATGGCGTGGACGTCGAAGCAGTCGATGATGACAAAAAGGATACTCCTGGCGGCGTTGATGCCGACGACGCCCCCGTGGTGCGCTTCGTCAACAAGATGCTGCTGGATGCCATTCGCGGCGGCTCCTCTGACCTGCACTTCGAGCCCTACGAGCGCTCCTACCGCGTACGCTTCCGTACCGACGGCATGCTCCACGAAGTGGCCAAGCCGCCGATCCAGTTGGCCAGTCGCATCTCCGCACGCCTGAAGGTGATGGCCGCACTGGATATTTCCGAGCGCCGCAAGCCCCAGGACGGCCGGATCAAGATGAAGATTTCCAAGACGAAATCCATCGACTTCCGGGTCAACACCCTGCCGACCCTCTGGGGCGAGAAGATCGTGATGCGGATCCTCGACCCTACCAGCGCGCAGATGGGTATCGATGCACTGGGCTATGAGGAAGAGCAGAAAGAACTCTACCTGGCGGCGCTGAAGCAGCCCCAGGGCATGATCCTCGTAACCGGCCCTACAGGTTCCGGCAAGACGGTATCCCTCTACACCGGGATCAATATCCTCAATACGGTGGATATCAATATCTCCACCGCCGAAGACCCGGTGGAGATCAACCTCGAGGGCATCAACCAGGTCAACGTCAATCCCAAGCAGGGCATGGACTTCGCCCAGGCCCTGCGGGCCTTCCTGCGCCAGGACCCGGATGTGATCATGGTCGGCGAGATCCGCGACCTGGAAACCGCCGAGATCGCCATCAAGGCCGCCCAGACCGGCCATATGGTGCTATCCACCTTGCACACCAACAGCGCCGCGGAAACCCTGACGCGCCTGCGCAATATGGGTGTGCCAGCCTTCAACATCGCCACGTCGGTCAACCTGATCATCGCCCAGCGCCTGGCACGCAAATTGTGTAGTCATTGCAAGAAGGAACACGAGGTCCCTAGGGAAACCCTGCTCAAGGAAGGCTTCCCTGAAGAGAAGATCGGCAGCTTCAAACTCTACTCCCCGGTGGGCTGCGACAATTGCAACCAGGGTTACAAGGGCCGAGTCGGTATTTATGAAGTGGTTAAAATCACGCCGGCCTTGCAGCAGCTTATTATGGAAGAAGGCAACTCCATCCAGATCGCCCAGCAGGCGCGCCGTGATGGCTTCAATGACCTGCGAACCTCGGGCCTGGTAAAAGCCATGAATGGCATTACCAGCCTGGAGGAAGTCAACCGCGTGACCAAGGATTAAGCATGGCGGACAAAGCGCTGAAACTGAGTACCTTCGCCTGGGAAGGTACCGACAAGAAAGGCTCCAAGGTCAAAGGCGAGATATCAGGACAGAACCCCGCCTTGGTGAAGGCGCAGCTTCGCAAGCAAGGTATCAATCCCACCAGAGTGCGAAAGAAAGCCACCTCATTGCTCGGCGGAAGGAAGAAGATAAAACCCCTGGACATCGCCCTCTTCACCCGGCAGATGGCGACCATGATGAAAGCTGGCGTGCCACTGATGCAGTCCTTCGACATCATTGGCGAGGGCTTCGAGAAGCCTGCCATGCGCACGCTGGTGAACGAGGTCAAGCAGGAAGTGGCCGCCGGTAACAGCCTGGCAAACTCCCTGCGCAAGAAGCCGGAATACTTCGACGAACTGTACTGCAACCTGGTCGACTCCGGCGAACAGGCCGGTGCTCTGGAAACCCTGCTGGACCGGATCGCCACCTACAAGGAAAAGACCGAGGCGCTGAAGGCCAAGATCAAAAAAGCGATGAACTATCCGATTGCGGTCATCGTGGTCGCGATTATCGTTTCGGCGATCCTGCTGATCAAAGTGGTCCCTCAGTTCCAATCTGTTTTTGCCAACTTCGGCGCAGAACTACCAGCATTCACGCAGATGGTTATCGGACTGTCCGAGCTTCTCCAAGAGTGGTGGTTTATTGTACTAGCCGTATTCTTCCTTATTGGTTTCGGACTTCAGCAAGCACATAAGAAATCCCAGAAGTTCCGCGACTGGGTCGACCATACCGTCCTGAAACTCCCCATCGTCGGCGACATCCTCTACAAGTCCGCCGTAGCCCGCTTCGCCCGAACCCTGGCAACCACTTTCGCTGCCGGCGTGCCCCTGGTGGACGCCCTGGACTCCGTGGCAGGCGCCAGCGGCAACGTGGTGTTCAAGAATGCGGTGCTCAAGGTCAAGCAGGATGTGTCCACCGGCATGCAGCTGAACTTCTCCATGCGCACCACCGGCGTCTTCCCCGCCATGGCCGTGCAGATGACCGCCATCGGCGAAGAATCCGGCGCCCTGGACGAGATGCTCGACAAGGTCGCCAGCTTCTACGAAGCCGAAGTGGACAACGCCGTCGACGGCCTGACCGCCCTGATGGAGCCCATGATCATGGCCGTACTCGGCGTCCTGGTCGGCGGCCTGATCATCGCCATGTACCTGCCCATCTTCCAACTCGGCAACGTCGTCTAAGCATGCAGTTGATCGACTTCCTGGCCAGCCATGCGCTGGCCTTTGTTTTCTGCACCCTCGCCCTTGGTTTGTTGGTGGGCAGTTTCCTCAATGTGGTGATCCATCGCCTGCCGCAGATGATGCTGCGCGATTGGCAGGAGCAGGCCCGCGAGGTGCTGAGCCTGCCGGCCGAGCCCAAGGGCCCGGTGTTCAACCTGGTACTGCCGAATTCGCGCTGCCCCCACTGCAACCATGAGATCCGCGCCTGGGAGAACATTCCCGTGGTCAGTTACCTGGCCCTGCGTGGCAAGTGCTCGTCGTGCAAGGCCGCCATCAGCACGCGCTATCCCTTGGTGGAGCTAGTCTGCGGCCTGCTGTCGGCCTACGTCGCCTGGCATTTCGGCTTCAGTTGGCAGGCCGGAGCCTTCCTGGTGCTGACCTGGGGCCTGCTGGCGATGAGCATGATCGACGTCGATCACCAGCTGCTGCCGGATGCACTGGTCCTACCGCTGCTCTGGCTCGGGCTCATCCTCAACAGCCAGGGCCTGTTCGCCAGCCTGGAGGATGCGCTCTGGGGCGCGGTGGCCGGCTACATGAGCCTGTGGTCGGTGTACTGGCTGTTCAAGCTGGTGACCGGCAAGGAAGGCATGGGCCACGGCGACTTCAAGCTGCTGGCAATGCTCGGCGCCTGGGGCGGCTGGCAGGTACTGCCGCTGACCATCCTGCTCTCGTCCCTGGTGGGCGCGGTGCTGGGGGTGATCATGCTGCGCCTGCGCAACCAGGACAGCACCACGCCCATCCCCTTCGGCCCCTACCTGGCCATTGCCGGCTGGATTGCATTGCTCTGGGGTGATCAAATAACGGCGACCTATCTGCAGTTCGCCGGTTTCAAATGAACACACCCTGGATTCTTGGCCTCACAGGCGGCATCGGTAGCGGCAAGAGTGCCGTCGCCGCCCATTTCAGCGAGCTTGGCGTACATCTGGTGGATGCCGACCACGCCGCGCGCTGGGTGGTGGAACCCGGCCGCCCGGCCCTGGCGAAGATCGCCGAGCATTTCGGCAGCGGGGTACTGCAGGCCGACGGCCAGCTGGACCGCGCAGCCCTGCGCCAGCGCATTTTCGCCGACGCCGAAGAGCGTCGCTGGCTGGAAAGCCTGCTGCACCCGCTTATCGGCCAGGAAATCAGCCAGTACCTGGCCCGCGCCGAATCCCCCTATGCCATCCTGGTGTCGCCGCTGCTGATCGAATCCGGCCAGTACCGCATGACCCAGCGCGTGCTGCTGGTGGATGCCCCCGAAGCCGCGCAGCTCCAGCGCACCATGCAGCGGGACAATGTGCCCGAAGCGCAGGTCCAAGCCATATTGAAGGTGCAGGCCAGCCGCGAGGAGCGCCTCAAGCATGCCGATGATGTGCTGCTCAATGACCGCGACCTCCACTGGCTGCAAAGCGAAGTGGAGCGGCTGCACAATTTCTACCTGACCCTGCGAGGAGGCCAGCCATGAGTCAACCCGTCACTGTGGAGTGCCCCACCTGCGGCGCTCCGGTGGAGTGGAGCCCGCAAAGCCCCTCCCGCCCCTTCTGTTCCGAACGCTGCAAGCTGATCGACCTGGGCGCCTGGGCCGCCGAGGAGCATGCGATCCCCGGCGACAACATGGAAGACGACCTGTTCTCCGGCGAACTGCCGCCGCGCGAGCATTGATCCTCCCACTCAGGGCCGCATGAATCCGTAGTCCCGTCCCGGCTCCAGGTTAACCGCCAGGAATTCCAGCTCCCGGGCCAGGTCATCAATCGAGCGCAGCGTCGCGCTGCGTTCCACCACTGCGCTCAGCAGGGCGCGCAAGGCCATCTCCTCGCCAATCCCCTCCTGCTTCGCCGCGTCCAGGCCCCGCTCCAGGACTTCTCTCGCCCAATCGTGAATCCCCATGCCGTCTGCTCCTCATGCTGGTGGATGGAAACGCCATCCACCCTACGGAGAGTCGCCCCACGGAAGTCTTGACGCAGGTCAGGCGCCCCAGCGGCATCGAGCGGGTGAATCGGCGCACATCAGCGAGAGCTGTCGTCATCCTTCCAGGGAGCCTGGAGATAGCGGGTGCGATTGAAGGTTTCCAGCCATTCCGGACAGAACACCACCAGAGCGGTGACCGCCGTGCCGTTGATGAAGGCCTCGGGAAACATCACCAACCAGAGGTAGCCGATGAAATCCTCGAGCCAGGGCGGCATGAGGAAGATGCCGTCCACCCACAGCAAGCCCAACCCGATCAGCACGCAAAGCAATACCGCCAGGGCGGCCGGGAAGAAGCCGCAGCAGAAGATGTACACGAACAGGTTGCGCGGCTGGTGCTGCTCGACCCGCATGGCGCAAAGCTCGGTCACCAGTACCGGCAGCAGCACCAGCAGGGCTCCGTTGATGCCCAGGGCCGCCAGGTCCAGCTTGCCCAGCGCCAGCAGGCCCAGTTGCGCAATCAGCGCCCCCAGCACGGCCAGGGGCCAGTCCAGCAACAGGGTCACCGCGGTCATGCCGATGAGGTGATAGGACAGCCCCGAGTCGAAATCCCGGCGCATCAGCCAGAGCAGGAAGAGCACCAGCACCGTTCCGAACAGCAGGTGCTGGCGGCGCGAATCGCTGAACAGTTCGACCCAGGGCGCGCGCCACGCAGCCCAGGCGAGCGCGGGCAGGTAGATTGCCCAGCCGAGTCCCAGGGTTTGCGTGGAAAGAAGTTCGGCGGCAATCACGGCGCGATGGACTCCAGGGCCGCGCGCAAGGCCGCAGCGTCGCTGAATTCCTTGCTTTCGATGAGCTTGCCGTGATCGAGGCGCAGCCAGAGCACGCCGGATTCGCTACCGGGGTAGCGGCTGGCAACGCGGGACTCGCGGTCCAACAGCACGCGGTAGTTGTAATCGCGCATGGCGGGTACGGCGAAGAGCGAGGACACTAGCGACGGCATGCGACTGATATCCGCCACGAACACCCCATGGCGGGCCTCCAGGTAGCCCTTGGGCCGGCCCTCCAGGGCAGCCTTCAGCAACTTCGCACCATCCATGCTGCGCGCCACCAGCAACAGCTGCAGCCCGTCGTCCAGGCTGTAGGGCTGCTCGTATTGGTCCAGCAGGGTCCAGGGCGCCAGGCGCTCGCCAACCTCGAGGGCGTGACCGAGAGTGGCCAGCAGGCAGAGCATCAGGCCGAGGCAGATCCGCATCGATTCAATCTCCAGTGGTCGAGTAGACACGAATATCCTCACGCACCGACCAGCCCCGCTGCATCTGCCAGAAGGCCAGCGCTTCCGGCGCCTCCTCCAGGACGAATACATGGGACTTGCGGATGCCCAATAGCGCCAGACGCCGCAGCGCTTCCTGCAACAGTGCCCGCGCCCAGCCCTGACCACGAAACGGCAAGTCCACCACCAGGTGCTGCAGGTAGCCGCGGCGCCCGTCGTGACCAACCAGCAGGCAACCGCCCGCGCGCCCCTGGTCGTCCTCGAGCAGCAGGCTGAGGTCCGGGTTGCGCTGTAGATAACCGCAGAAGGGTTCCAGTTCATCTTCGGCACGCACCCTGATACCCGGCGTGCGTCGCCAGAGCTGGATCAGGGCGGCATGGTCGGCGGCGGTGATTGGACGAATGTGCATGGCAGGCTCCAGGCAGGTCCTGAAAGTTTACACCGCGGCGCCAGCAGGCAAGCTGTGCGCATTTGTCGCGACCGCTCGTTCAGGGGCGATCTGGGGGTACCCATTGCCCCGGCCGGAGGGCTAAGCTCCGCTCATGAACGAGTCCGACTACCTGCGCCTGCTGACACGGCAGGCCGAGCAAGCCAACGACTTCCTGTCGAATGCGCGCAAGTGGGAACGCGAGCGCTGGGTCTGCCAGCGACTCCTGCAGGCGCTCAACCTGCCCTCTCGACTCGACGATTTCAGCACCGGCCAGGAGCCGCCGGACGTGCAGTTCCGCGAGGCCAACTTCGAGGTGTTCTTCGTGCTGGACGAAGGCCGCCGCTTGAACGAGGAATGGCGCGCCGAGCTGGAACGCCGCCGCAGCGCCTTTTCCCTCGCGCAACTGGTACGCCGCGAAAGCCGTCCAAAGCGCATCCCGGCCGCCGAACTGCAGGCTCGGCTCGCGCCAACACTGCGCAAGAAGGCGCACAACTACCGCGAGCGCGGCCTCGACCTCGGCGAGCTGGACTTGCTGGCTTTCGTCAACCTCAAGCGCGCCACGCCGGACTTCAACAGCCCTTTTCCGCCGCCTACCGAGTACCTGCTCCAGGGCTGGCGCTCGCTCACGCTACTGGGGCCGAATTTCGCCCGCGTGCTGTTCGCCCACAATGACGCGCCGGATTTTCTGCGCAGCAATCTGGGCCGAACCATCCTCTTCGATGTGGGCATCGGCCTGTAGCGGTGGCAACAGGCTTCGCAAATATCCCCAGCCGCTCGTTGAGCGCCCCTGAGATCGCCAGCTAGAATGCCAACCATTCCTAAGTCGAGGCCACTATGCCCAGCCGCCTGACGCCCGAAGACCAGCAAAAGGTCGACCAGTACCTGAAACTCCCGCAACACCAGGTGGAGCGCAAGCCGTTCCGCCCGTGGCGTCTGCTGTGGATGACGCTGGCCGTGGTGATTGTCCTGGGCATTCTCAGCCGCCTCCTGAGCCGACTGGTGCTATGAGCCTTCCGACGCGCTCGCCCTCGGCGACACAGCATTCCTATAGCCTTGTGAGAACGTCCCATGTCCCATCGCATTGTGATCGTCGGCGGCGGCGCCGGCGGCCTGGAGCTCGCCACCCGTCTGGGTAGAACCCTCGGAAAGAAAGGCCTAGCCAAGGTAGTCCTGGCCGACGCCAACCTCACCCATATCTGGAAACCCTTGCTGCATGAAGTGGCTGCGGGTTCGCTCAACTCCACGGAGAATGAGCTGAACTACGTCGCCCAGGCGAAATGGAACCACTTCGAGTTCCAGCTCGGCCGCATGAGCGGGCTCGACCGCAAGCGCAAGGTCATCCAACTGGCCGCCACCCATGACGAGGACGGGCACGAGCTGGTGCCCGCCCGCGAACTGGCCTACGACAGCCTGGTGCTGGCGGTGGGGAGCACCACCAACGACTTCGGCACCGAAGGCGCGGCTCAGCACTGCATATTCCTCGACACCCGCGAGCAGGCCGAGCGCTTCCACCGCAAGCTGCTCAGCCACTACCTGCGCGCCCACGCCCAGCAGGACGCCAACGACCAGATCAGCGTCGCCATCGTTGGCGCCGGTGCCACCGGCGTCGAGCTGGCGGCCGAACTGCACCACGCCGCCCACGAGCTGGCGGCCTACGGCCTGGACAGCATCCAGCCGGAAAATATGCGCATCACCCTGATCGAAGCCGGCCCACGGGTACTGCCCGCCTTGCCGGAACGCATCAGCGCGCCGGTGCACCGCACCCTGGAAGAGCTCGGCGTCACCGTGATGACCGGTGCGGCGGTCAAGGAAGTCACCGCCGAAGGCCTGCTCACCGCCCAGGGCGAAATGATTCCCGCCAGCCTCAAGGTCTGGGCCGCCGGGATCCGCGCCCCCGGGTTCCTCAAGGACCTGGATGGCCTGGAAAGCAACCGCATCAACCAGTTGGTGGTGCGCCCGACCCTGCAGACCACCCGCGATGACGACATCTTCGCCTTTGGCGACTGCGCGGCCTGCCCCATGGGCGATGGCAGCGAGCGCAACGTGCCGCCACGGGCCCAGGCCGCGCACCAGCAGGCCTCGCTGCTGGTCAAGTCGTTCAAGCTGCGACTGCAGGGCCAGCCGCTGCCTGAGTACCAATACAAGGACTACGGCTCGTTGATCTCGCTGTCGAGCTTCAGTGCCGTGGGCAATCTCATGGGCAACCTGATGGGCAGCGTGAAACTGGAAGGCTGGCTGGCGCGCATGTTCTACATCTCGCTCTACCGCATGCACCAGATGGCCCTGTACGGCGCCTTCCGCACCTTCCTGCTGATGCTCAGCGACCGGATCGGCCGCAGCACCGACCCGCGCCTGAAACTGCACTGAACCGAATGCGGCCGGGAGGAAGCTTTTCAGAAGCTTCTTCCCGGCCAGTTCATTCAGGACTACAGCTGGCGAAGAAAATCGAGACAAACAAAAAAGCGGTAAGGCTTTCGCCTTACCGCTTCTTCGGACCTCCGAAGAGGTCTTGTATGGTGGGTCGTGTAGGATTCGAACCTACGACCAATTGGTTAAAAGCCAACTGCTCTACCGACTGAGCTAACGACCCAAATGTGAGGTGGTCGGGGTAGAGAGATTCGAACTCCCGACATCCTGCTCCCAAAGCAGGCGCGCTACCGGACTGCGCTATACCCCGTCTGGAAGTTGGCTCCGCGACCTGGACTCGAACCAGGGACCCAATGATTAACAGTCATTTGCTCTACCGACTGAGCTATCGCGGAACTTCGGTCTTCCAACTCTTATTCGCTTCGCCGATTTGGCTTCGCGCTTCTGAGGCGCGCCATTTTACGGTTTCAGAACACACTGTCAACCCCCTAAAAAACTAATTCCTACAATGATTTGCAGATGACCGGCCGAGTGCTATACCTGAGCCGTGGCGAGATCGTTCCAGGTCGTGGTCGCGACCTGTCTCCCCACAGGACAGCTATGAGCAATCAGGATCGACCCCCACCTCCTCCCGGTCCCGTGACGACCCTGGCCAGCCGCGGTATACAGCCGCGCTTTGGTGAATTGGTGCAAAGCTGCCGCAAGCTGGCGATGAACCGGCTCGCGGAACATCTGACCGGCGTTTTCGACCAAGTCGACGACACCCTCTTCGAATGCGCCGAGAAAGCCGAGAACAATCAGGTCCAGACCCTGTTCTTCGACAGCATGCGGGACATCCGCAAGCAGCGGCCGCAAATAGAGCGCGCCTACCACCAGTGCGTGGCCAAGAACTTCGAGGACTTCCTCGGCGGCAAGCTGAAGCCCGAACTCAAAGCCAGCGAGCTGGACGCGGACCACCTCCAGCTCATGGGGAACGACGAATACGAAGAAAGCCTGCTGGTCACCAACATGGTCAGCCGGGTCAAATCCCGTTGCGCGCAATCACTGTTCGCCCTCGACCAGCGCCTGGCGGTGCTCAACGGCGGGCGCAAGCTGGGCGACGACGACAATCCCTTCGGCCCGCAGGCCATAGCGCTGGCCTTCCGTGGAGCCCTGGAACCCTGCCCCTTTCCCCTGCGGATCAAGACCATCCTTTATATGCTCTTCGACCGGCACGTGATGCAGGGGCTGGACAGTGTCTACGAAGCGCTCAATCAGCGACTGGTCCAGGCCCGCGTACTGCCCAACCTCAAGTACAGCGTGCAGCGCTCCCCCGGGACCGGCCATTCACCCGCAGCCACGCCAGGGCAGGCACCCGACAAGCCGCAGACGCCCCGGGAGACGCCCGGTACCGCCGCCAGCGGCCCGGTGGACCTGGCCGGCGGACCGCCCAGCGATCCCGGCCAGCTGTTCAGTGGCCTGGCTGCCCTGCTCGGCGAACGCCGCCAGCATCACAGCGAGGCCCCGTTGCCCGGCGGCACGCCGAGCATCTCCAGCTACGCTCCACGGGGCGCCACCCGTACCTATAGCGCCGCCGAACTGCTGGAAGCGCTGAACCGCCTGCAACAGCAATCGGCCCAGGACCTCGCCAGCAAGCTGCGACAGCCGCAGCGTGTCGAAGGCCTGAAGGCCGACCTGCAACAACAACTGGAAAGCCACAGCCGCCTGCCCGGCCAGCAAAAGCTGTCCGACTACGAAGCCGACGTGATCGACCTGGTGGGCATGCTCTTCGACTTCATCCTCGACGACGACAACCTGGCCGACATCTACAAGACCGCCCTCTCCCACCTGCACACGCCGTATCTGAAGGTCGCCCTGCAGGACAAGGCGCTCTTCACCCAGCACCACCACCCCGCCCGGCGCCTGCTCAACAGCATGGCCCAGGCCGGTGTGCTCTATGCCGGCGAAGGCGAGGAACGTGGGCTGCTGGCGAAGATGCACTGGGTGGTGGAGCGTGTGGTGCATGGCTTCAGCGGCGACCTGCTGCTGTTCGACAGCCTGCTCGACGAGTTCAACGAGTACGTCGGCACCCTGCGCCACAAGGTGGAGCTGCGCGAGCAACGCGCGGTTGAAGCCGCCAAGGGCCGCGACAAACTGCTCGGCGCCCGCCAGCAAGCCGTGGACGTGGTGGCGCGCCTGCTCACCGACCGCGAACTTCCGGGGATCATCCAGCACTTCCTGGAACTCACCTGGACCGACGTACTGGTCTTCGTCCTGCTCCGCCACGGCGACCGCAGCAACGAATGGCAGCGCTCGGTGGAAGTCGCCGAACAACTGGCCTGGAGCGGCACCCCGCTGGACGCCGATGGGCGCGCCCGCCTGCAACAACTGCGTATTCCCATGCTGGAAGACCTGCGCAAGGGCCTGGAACTGCTCGGCGGCTACCACGAGGACGGCATCCGCCGCCTGCTCCAGGACCTGGTGGCCTGCCAGCATGCCGTGCAATCCCAGCAACCCCAGGTGGCCGCGCGCATCAACAGCCCGCTGCCGGAGAGCAAGCTGGGCGAGATGCTCGGCGACGATGCCGCACTGGCCAAGACCCCGCGTCCGGTCAGCCTGTCCAACCGTGCCCAGGCGCTGATCAAGGAGCTCGCCCGACTCGAGTTCGGTACCTGGTTCGAGTTCATCGATGGGCCGGACACCCGTATCCTCAAGCTGTCCTGGTACAGTCCGACAACCCGCAACTACATGTTCGTCGACCACAGTGGCCAGCGCGTGGCGATCATGCCGATCACCCAACTGGCACTGGACATGGAACAAGGACTGGCTCGCCTGGTTCCGCCGGAACGCAATGCCCCGCTGGTGGACCGTGCCCTGGGCGCCATCTACCGCGTGCTGCAGCGTTTCACCGGCCGTAGCGCCTGAGCCCGCCTAGGAGTACGCCATGGAAGAACGTCGCCAGCACAGCCGCCACACCACAGAACTGCAGTTGGCCGTGTTCGACCTGCATTCGGAGCAATGCCTGGGCCGAATCGTCGACCTGTCGATGGATGGCTTCATGGTACTGAGTGAGTTGCCGCTGACGGCCGACTCGGTCTGGGAATGCCGACTGGTGCCACTGAACCGGGAAGATGGACTGAAGGAAGTCCGCCTGGGCGCCGACTGCCTGTGGACCCGCATGGCCGAAGACCAGCGCAATTGCTGGGCGGGCTTTCATATCATCGACCTGGCCGAAGACCAGGCGGCGGCACTGGAACACCTGCTGCAGCTCATTCGCGGCACCTGAAACCGGTACGCCGACCAAAAAAAGCCCCGCATCGCGGGGCTTTTTGCTGGGGCCTGATCAGGCGAAGAGAATCTCGTCGCCCTCCACCCTGGCGGTAATGGTGGCGCCGGGCGCGAACTGGCCGGCGAGGATCTGTTGCGCCAGGGGGTTCTCGATCCAGCGCTGGATCGCCCGCTTCAGCGGACGGGCGCCATACACCGGGTCGTAACCGACGGCGATCAGCTTGTCCAGGGCCTCCGGGCTCAGCTCGAGATTCAGCTCGCGCTCGGCCAGGCGCTTGCGCAGGCGCTGCAGCTGGATCTGGGCAATACCGCCGATCTGGTCGCGTCCCAGGGGCTCGAACACCACCACTTCGTCGATCCGGTTGATGAACTCGGGGCGGAAGTGCGCGCTGACCGCGTCCATCACCGCCGCACGCTGAGCCTCGCGGTCACCCACCAGCTCCTGGATCTGCGAAGAGCCCAGGTTGGAGGTCATCACCACCACCGTGTTGCGGAAGTCCACGGTACGGCCATGGCTGTCGGTCAGGCGACCGTCTTCCAATACCTGCAACAGGACGTTGAAGACATCCGGGTGAGCCTTTTCCACCTCGTCCATCAACACCGCGGAGTAAGGCTTGCGCCGCACCGCCTCGGTCAGGTAACCGCCTTCCTCGTAGCCGACGTAGCCCGGAGGGGCGCCGATCAGGCGGGCCACCGAGTGCTTTTCCATGAACTCGGACATGTCGATGCGTACCAGCGCCTCCTCGGTGTCGAAGAGGAACTCGGCCAACGCCTTGCACAGCTCGGTCTTGCCCACGCCGGTGGGGCCGAGGAACAGGAACGAGCCGCTCGGCCGGTTCGGGTCGGCCAGGCCGGCGCGGGAACGGCGCACCGCGTTGGCCACCGCCACCACCGCCTCGTGCTGGCCGATGACCCGCTTGTGCAGGCCGTCTTCCATGTGCAGCAGCTTCTCCCGCTCGCCTTCCATCATCTTGGCCACCGGGATGCCGGTCCACTTGGAGACCACCTCGGCGATCTCCTCGTCGGTCACCTTGTTGCGCAGCAACTGGTTCTCGGTCTTGCCGTGCTGGTCGACCATCTGCAGGCTGCGCTCCAGGTCCGGGATGATCCCGTACTGCAGCTCGGCCATGCGTTGCAGGTCACCCTTGCGCCGCGCGGCCTCCATATCCTGGCGCGCCTGCTCGATCTTCTGCTGGATCTGCGCCGAACCTTGCACCTCGGCTTTCTCCGACTTCCAGATCTCTTCCAGGTCGGCGTACTCGCGCGCAAGCTTCTGGATGTCCTCCTCCAGCTTGGCCAGGCGTTTCTTGGTCGCTTCGTCTTCTTCTTTCTTCAGCGCCTCGCGTTCGATCTTCAGCTGGATCAGACGGCGATCCAGACGGTCCAGGGCCTCCGGCTTGGAGTCGATCTCCATGCGGATGCGGCTGGCGGCTTCGTCGATCAGGTCGATGGCCTTGTCCGGCAGCTGGCGATCGGTGATGTAGCGGTGCGACAGCTTGGCGGCGGCGATGATGGCGCCGTCGGTGATGGTCACGCCGTGGTGTACCTCGTAGCGCTCCTTCAGGCCACGGAGGATGGCGATGGTGTCTTCCTCGCTCGGCTCATCCACCAGCACCTTCTGGAAGCGGCGCTCCAGGGCGGCATCCTTTTCTATGTACTGGCGGTACTCGTCCAGGGTGGTGGCGCCGACGCAATGCAGCTCGCCACGGGCCAGGGCCGGCTTGAGCATGTTGCCGGCGTCCATGGCGCCCTCGGCCTTGCCGGCGCCGACCATGGTGTGCAATTCGTCGATGAACAGGATGACCCGGCCTTCCTGCTTGGACAGCTCGTTGAGCACGCCCTTCAGGCGTTCCTCGAACTCGCCACGGAACTTGGCACCGGCAATCAGCGCGCCCATGTCCAGGGACAACAGGCGCTTGTCCTTGAGGCCGTCCGGCACTTCGCCATTGACGATGCGCTGGGCCAGGCCTTCGGCGATGGCGGTCTTGCCGACGCCGGGTTCGCCGATCAGCACCGGGTTGTTCTTGGTGCGGCGTTGCAGGACCTGGATGGTGCGGCGGATTTCATCGTCACGGCCGATCACCGGATCGAGCTTGCCCTCTTCGGCGCGCTTGGTCAGGTCCACGGTGAACTTGTCCAGCGCCTGGCGGGATTCCTCGACGTTGGGGTCGTTCACGGCCTGGCCGCCGCGCAGGTTGGCGATGGCGTTTTCCAGGGCCTTGCGGGTCACGCCCTGGCCAAGCAGCAGCTTGCCCAGGCGGGTGTTGTCATCCATGGCGGCGAGCAGCACCAGTTCACTGGAGATGAACTGGTCGCCCTTCTGCTGGGACAGCCGGTCCGCCTGGTTGAGCAGGCGCGCCAGGTCCTGGGACAGATTCACGTCGCCCGTGGGGTTCTGGATCTTCGGCAGATGGTCGAGCTCGCCGGTCAGGCCCTGGCGCAGGGCCGCCAGGTCGAAGCCCACCTGCATCAGCAGGGGCTTGATGGAACCGCCCTGCTGGTCGAGCAGGGCGAGTACCAGGTGTACGGGCTCGATGGCCGGGTGGTCGTGGCCAACCGCCAGGGACTGGGCATCGGAGAGCGCCAGTTGCAGCTTGCTGGTCAAACGGTCGATTCGCATAGGTTCGTCCTTCCTTCAGATAGCGGGCGGCGCGATGGAGGCGCCAGACACGAAAAGCCCGCCGGGATGAAGCTTAGATAGGGACGATTCTCGGTGATTCAACCTTTGAGTGATTGACCGGCGTCATTCCGTCATCTTGCAGGAGCGAATTCATTCGTGAAGGAATTCGCACCCACTGTCGGGCGAATTCAGTCCGCCAGCCAGACCAGGCTGGCGAAACGGCCGGTACGCGAGGCGCGGCGGTAGGAATAGAAGCGCGGATCGCTGTGGGTGCAGAAGCCGCCGCCATAGACAGCGGTGACGCCACGGGCGGCCAGGCGGATACGCGCCAGCTGGTAGATGTCGGCCATGAACTTCCCGGCATCGACGCTGGGGCTAAAGGCCTGCTCCGCTTCGGGCTGGCTGGCGACGAAGGCTTCACGCACCTCTGGGCCGACTTCGAAGGCGCCCGGACCGATGGCCGGGCCCAGCCACACCAGCACCTCTTCCGGCGGCAGGGCCAGGGCGTCCAGGGTGGCCTCCAGCACGCCATTGGCAAGCCCGCGCCAACCGGCATGGGCTGACGCAACGCGGGTGCCGGCGCGATCGCAGAACAGCGCCGGCAGGCAATCGGCGGTCAGCACGGCGCTGGCGACGCCGGGTTCGGCGGTCCAGCTGCCGTCGGCTTCGTCCACACGGCTCGGCTCGGCCTGCACCACGCGCACGCCATGGACCTGGCTCAGCCAGGCCGGACGGCAACCCAGGGTGGTGGTCAGCAATTGACGATTGCGCTCGACGGCCTGGGGGTCGTCCTCGACATGCAGGCCAAGGTTCAGGCCTTCATAGGGCGGCAGGCTGAAGCCGCCCTCGCGGGTGGTGACGCAGGCCTTGACCCGCGCCGGGGCGGGCCAGTCGGGCGTCAGCCAGTTGCTCATTGCTCGAAGGACTCGCGATCCTGGCGCAGCAGGCTCAGCAGCCAGACGAAATCGTCGGGCAGCGGCGATTCCCACTTCATGCGTTCGCCGCTTACCGGATGGTCCAGTTCGAGGAAGCGCGCATGCAGGGCCTGGCGCGGGAATTCCTTGAGGGTCTGGATCAGGGTCTGGCTGGCCGCCGGCGGAATGCGGAAGCGGCCGCCATAGACCGGGTCGCCCACCAACGGGAAGTTCACATAGGCCATGTGCACGCGGATCTGGTGGGTACGGCCGGTTTCCAGCTTGACGCGGGTGTGGGTATGGGAACGGAAGCGCTCCAGTACCCGGTAATGGCTGACCGCCGGCTTGCCACCGGCGACCACCGCCATGCGCTGGCGTTGCTGGCCGTGGCGACCGATGGGCGCATCGACCTTGCCGCCGGCGGTGATCACGCCCACCACCACCGCCTCGTAGATGCGGCTGACGCTACGCGCCTGCAGCTGCGCCACCAGGCTGGTGTGGGCTTCGAGGGTCTTGGCCACCACCATCAGGCCGGTGGTGTCCTTGTCCAGGCGATGGACGATGCCCGCGCGCGGTACGTTCGCCAGCCCCGGCACATGGTGCAGCAGGGCGTTGAGCAGCGTGCCATCGGCATGGCCCGCGGCGGGATGCACCACCAGGCCGGACGGCTTGTCCAGAACCAGCAACTGGTCGTCCTCGAAGACGATATTCAGCTCGATGTCCTGGGCCACCCACTCGCCCTGGGACTCCTGCTCGGCGTTCAACTCCAGCAGAGCTCCGCCATGCACGATATCCCGCGGACGCAGCACGCTGCCGTCGACAGTGAGGAGCCCGTCCTTGATCCAGCCGGCGAGGCGGGAACGGGAGTGCTCGGAGAAAAGTTGCGCAGCGACCTGGTCGAGGCGTTGCCCGCCCAGTTCGGAAGGCACTTCGGCGCTGAGTTGGATGACCGTTTTGGTTATGGAAGACATGCTCGGAAACAGAGGGGGCGCAGCCTTTGGTTTCAGCTACGCGCTTGTGGTTAAATACCGCGTCTTTGCCCCGGGGCTTCCGGGGCGCCCATCATAACAGGACGGCTCCAGCCAAGACAGCCAGCCGTCACAGGGACGCAAGCCGCCATGCAAGTGAAACACCTGCTGCTGATCGCCACTCTCGCCCTCACCGCCGCCTGTTCCTCCAACAAAGAAGTGGTGGACGAGAACCTGAGCGAAGCCGAGCTGTATCAGCAGGCCCAGGCCGACCTGGATAACAGCAGCTATACCCCCGCCGTCGCCAAGCTGAAGGCACTGGAATCCCGCTACCCGTTCGGCCGCTACGCCGAGCAGGCCCAGCTGGAGCTGATCTACGCCTACTACAAGAACTCCGAGCCTGAGGCCGCCAAGTCCGCCGCCGAGCGCTTCATCCGCCTGCACCCGCAGCACCCGAACGTCGACTACGCCTACTACCTGAAGGGCCTGGCCTCGTTCGACCAGGACCGTGGCCTGCTGGCGCGCTTCCTGCCGCTGGACATGACCAAGCGTGACCCGGGTGCCGCCCGCGACTCCTACAACGAGTTCGCCCAGCTCACCTCCCGCTACCCGAACAGCCGTTACGCCCCGGACGCCAAGCAGCGCATGATCTACCTGCGCAACCTGCTGGCGGCCTACGAAATCCATGTCGCCCACTACTACCTGACCCGCCAGGCCTATGTCGCCGCCGCCAACCGTGGTCGCTACGTGGTGGAAAACTTCCAGGAAACCCCGGCCGTGGGCGATGGCCTCGCCGTGATGGTCGAGTCCTACCAGCGCCTGGGCCTGGACGAGCTGGCCGCAACCAGCCTGGAAACCCTGAAGCTCAACTACCCGGATCACCCGACCCTGGTGGACGGCAAGTTCGTGCCGCGCGAGCAGGAAGCCGACAACCGCTCCTGGCTGGCCAAGGCCACCCTGGGTCTGATCGAAACCGAAACCCCGCTGCCTCCGGGCGGAACCCGCGCCGCCCAGGACGTGATCAAGCAGTACGAAGATGCCAAGGAAGAGATTCCGGCGGACCTGCTGCCGGAAAACCAGGACGCCGTGCGCGAAGACGAGCATGAAGCCGCTGCCAACTCGGATGATCGCTCCTGGTTCAGCTACATGACCTTCGGCCTGTTCGACTGAACAACGCCGCAAACGAAGAAGGGAAGCCAATGGCTTCCCTTTTTCGTTTACACCCCCATCAATCGCCCAGTCGCCATCCCGAGGTGATGGGATAGCGCCGATCCCGACCGAAGCCACGCTGGGTCACCCTCACCCCGACCGCGGCCTGGCGCCGCTTGTATTCGTTGCGATCGACCATGGCCAGCACGCGATTGACCGTGTCCTCGTCGAAACCCTCGGCGATGATGGCGTTGGCCGACAGGTCATGCTCGATGTAGAGCGTGAGGATTTCATCCAGCACCCCATAGGGTGGCAGCGAGTCCTCGTCCCGCTGCCCCGGTGCCAGCTCGGCCGAGGGCGGACGCTCGATCACCCGAGGCGGAATCACCGGCCCCAGGCTGTTGCGGTACTCGGCCAGGCGAAACACCAGGGTCTTGGGTACGTCCTTGAGCACATCGAAACCACCGGCCATGTCGCCGTAAAGGGTCGCGTAGCCAACCGCCAGCTCGCTCTTGTTGCCGGTCGTCAGCACCAGGGAGCCCTTCTTGTTGGACATCGCCATCAGCAAGGTGCCACGGCAACGCGCCTGCAGGTTCTCCTCACTGGCATCGCGGGGCTGGCCGTCGAACACCGGCGCCAGCACCTGCTGGAAGGCTTCCACCATGGGCCCGATCGACATCACCCGATAGGCAACGCCGAGCAGGCGCGCCTCCGCTTCGGCGTCCTCCAGGCTGATCTGCGCCGTGTAGTGGTAGGGCATCATCACCGCCTCGACCCGCTCCGCCCCCAAGGCATCCGCCGCCACCGCCAGCGTCAGGGCCGAATCGATACCGCCCGACAGCCCCAGGAGCACGCCGTTGAAACCGTTCTTGCGGACATAGTCGCGCACGCCCACCACCAGCGCCTGGTAGACGCTCGCCTCCAGCTCCGGCAGCTCGACGCAGTGGGTCCGGCGCGGTACCCAGCAACCATCCTCCACTTGCAGGTCCACCGGATAGAGGCCCTCGACGAAGGCCGGCGCACGCTGGCAGATCATGCCGCCGGCATCCATCACGCAGCTGCCGCCATCGAACACCAGTTCGTCCTGGCCACCCACCTGGTTGACGTAGATCACCGGCATGCCCCCTTCGGCCACTCGCTCGGCGAGGATCTCCTCGCGCTCCAGCTGCTTGTCCAGGTGAAAGGGCGAGGCGTTCAGGCTGAGCATCAACCGGGCCCCGGCGGCACGGGCCTGGGCCATGGGCTCGGGGTGCCAGATGTCCTCGCAGATCGACAGCGCCACCGGCACGCCCTTGATATCCACCACGCAGGGCTGCCGGCCGGGTTCGAAGTAGCGCTTCTCGTCGAACACCCGGTAGTTGGGTAGATGCTGCTTGTAGTAGGTCGCCAGCAACTGGCCATCGGCGATCACCGCGCAGGCGTTGTAGCGCAGTTCATCTTCCAGCCAGGGATAGCCGAGCACCAGGTAGATGCCGCGCACCTCATCGCGCAGGCGCTGCAGGCCCGACTCGATGCGCCGCTGCATGCTGGAGCGCAGCAGCAGGTCTTCCGGCGGGTAGCCGCACAGGGCGAGTTCAGGGAAGACGATGACATCCGCCTCCCAGGCCTCCCGCGCGGAATTCGCCGCCTCGATGATCCGCTCGGCATTACCCTGGACATCGCCGACACGGAGATTGAGCTGGGCCATCACGATTCGCAGGTTTTGGCGCATGACCGCCTCCCGAGCGTTGTCCACGGCATCGAATGCTTCCCAGCCACCATACTCCGCCCCTTCCGCAGGGAAAACCGGGCAACACGCACCAGCGTGCGGCCGGTCTCTGTGCGCGGACAACCGGCTTGGCTAAACTGCCTGCTTTCCATCAAGAAGAGAGCACCTTCGGCATGTTTCGCCTGCTGTTCTGGATTGCCGTGATATTCGCCGCCATCTGGCTGTGGCGCCGCTTCAAGACCCCTTCGGCGCCGCGCCCCAAGCCGCGCCAGCAGGACGACTCCCAACCCATGGTGCGTTGCGCGCAGTGCGGCGTGCATCTACCCCGCAGCCATGCCCTGTCCCAGGATGATCGCTGGTACTGCAGCCGGGCCCACCTGGAACAGGACCAGCGCCCCGGTGAACGCTGACACCCTTCCCGCTCCGGGCGCGCTCAGCGCCCAGGGCCGGCGCATCTTCCGCCTCTACAGCCTGTACCGGCTGCTGATCGGCCTGGCCCTGGTGCTGCTGATCTCCAGCGAGCTGGACGACCGCCTGCTGGACCTGGCCCGGCCGGAGCTGTTCCGCAACGCCAGCTGGTTCTACCTGATCCTCAACACCCTGATCGCCGCCCTGGTGCCACGCCCGCGGAGCATGGTGCAGGTGTTCAGCCTGGCGGTGGTGGACGTGCTGCTGCTGTCCTGCCTGTTCTTCGCCGCAGGCGGCACACCCAGCGGCATCGCCAACCTGATCGTTGTGTCAGTGGCCATCTCCAACATCCTGCTGCGCGGGCGCATCGGCCTGCTGGTGGCGGCGGTGGCGACCATCAGCCTGATCTACCTGACCTTCTACCTCAGCCTCGCCCACCCGAAGGCCGCCAGCCAGTTCGTCCAGGCCGGCGGCTTCGGCGCCCTGTGCTTCGCCGCGGCGCTGTTCATCCAGGGCCTGAGCCGACGCCTGCAACTGAGCGAAACCCTCGCCGAACAGCGCGCCGTGGATGTCGCCAACCTGGAAGCGCTGAACGCGCAGATCCTCGAACGCATGCGTACCGGCATCCTGGTGCTCGACCCACGCAACCAGGTGCTGCTGGCCAACCAGGGCGCCCAGACCCTGCTCGGCACGGAACACCTGACCGGCCGCGCCCTGGCCGACCAGTGCCCGACACTGCTGGAAAGTCTGGCCCAGTGGCGGGCCAACCCGACCATGCGGCCGCAAAGCATCCGCGCCTTCGCCGACGGCCCCACCCTGCAGCCCAGCTTCGTCCACCTGCAGCGAGCCAATCAGCGCAACACCCTGATCTTCCTCGAGGACATCTCGCAGATCGCCCAGCAGGCCCAGCAGCTCAAGCTCGCCGCCCTCGGCCGCCTGACCGCCGGCATCGCCCATGAGATCCGCAACCCGCTGGGCGCCATCAGCCACGCCGCCCAACTGCTGCAGGAATCGGAAGAGCTCGACGGTCCCGACCGCCGCCTGGCGCAGATCATCCAGGACCATTCACGGCGCATGAACCTGGTGATCGAGAACGTGCTGCAACTGTCCCGCCGACGCCAGGCGGAACCGCAATTGCTCGACCTCAAGTACTGGCTGACCCGTTTCGCCAGCGAATTCCGCAGCTCGTCCAGTGCCGACCAGACCCTGCACCTGTCCACCCTCGGCAGCACCCTGCAGACCCGCATGGACCCGCACCAGCTCACCCAGGTGCTGACCAACCTGGTGCAGAACGGCCTGCGCTACAGCGCCAAGCGGCACTCCCAGGGCCAGGTCTGGCTCAAGCTGTTCCGCGACAGCGAAAGCGACCTGCCGGTGCTGGAAGTGGAGGATGACGGTGACGGCGTCCCGCCCGAGCAGGTGCACAATATCTTCGAACCCTTCTTCACCACCGAAAGCAAGGGCACGGGCCTCGGCCTGTACATCTCCCGAGAGCTGTGCGAGAGCAACCAGGCCCGCCTCGACTACAAACCGCGCGAACAAGGCGGCAGCTGCTTCCGCATCACCTTCGCCCATCCGCGCAAACTGAGCTGACCATGACCCGACAGAGAGCCCTGATCGTCGACGACGAGCCCGATATCCGCGAATTGCTGGAGATCACCCTCGGGCGGATGAAGCTCGACACCCGCAGTGCCCGCAACCTCAAGGAAGCCCGCGAGTGGCTGGCGCGCGAGCCCTTCGACCTGTGCCTGACCGACATGCGCCTGCCCGACGGCACCGGCCTGGAACTGGTGCAGCACATCCAGCAGCGCCATCCCCTGGTACCGGTGGCGATGATCACCGCCTACGGCAGCCTCGACACCGCCGTGAACGCCCTCAAGGCCGGTGCCTTCGACTTCGTCACCAAACCGGTGGACCTCGGCCGCCTGCGTGAGCTGGTCAACACCGCCCTGCGCCTGAGCACCCCGGAAGACGGCGAAGCGCCGGTAGACGGCCGCCTGCTGGGCGCCTCGCCGCCGATGAACGCCCTGCGCAAGCAGATCCAGAAGCTCTCCCGCAGCCAGGCGCCGGTCTACATCAGCGGCGAATCGGGCAGCGGCAAGGAACTGGTGGCGCGCCTGATCCACGAACAGGGCCCCCGCGCCGACCAGCCCTTCGTGCCGGTCAACTGCGGCGCCATCCCCTCCGAACTGATGGAAAGCGAATTCTTCGGCCACAAGAAAGGCAGCTTCACCGGCGCCGTGGAAGACAAACAGGGGCTGTTCCAGGCGGCCAACGGCGGCACCCTGTTCCTCGATGAAGTGGCCGACCTGCCGTTGCCGATGCAGGTGAAACTGCTGCGCGCCATCCAGGAAAAGGCCGTACGCGCCGTCGGTGGCCAGCAGGAGGTGGTGGTGGATGTACGCATCCTCAGCGCCACCCACAAGGACCTGGCCGCCGAGGTGGCCGCAGGCCGCTTCCGCCAGGACCTCTACTACCGGCTCAACGTCATCGAACTCAGCGTGCCGCCACTGCGCGAACGCCGCGAGGATATCCCGCTGCTGGTCGACAGCATGCTCAAGCGCCTGGCCCAGCAAAGCGGGCTGCACGTCGCCAGCCTGGCCCCCGAGGCACTGGATAAGCTCAAGTGCTACCGCTTCCCGGGCAACGTGCGCGAGCTGGAGAACATGCTCGAACGCGCCTACACCCTCTGCGAGGATGACCAGATACAGGCTCGCGACCTGCGTCTGGCGGATGCCAGCGGAGCCGCCGAGAACGGCGAGGCCAACCTGGCGCAGATCGACAACCTGGAAGACTACCTGGAAGGCGTCGAGCGCAAGCTGATCATGCAGGCGCTGGAGGAAACCCGCTGGAACCGCACCGCAGCGGCGCAGCGCCTGGGCCTGACCTTCCGCTCGATGCGCTATCGCCTGAAGAAGCTGGGCATCGATTGATGCCCAGCCTTTAGGCCAGTCGCCCTTCCGGTGCGTAGGGCGCCGGATCGATGATGGGCTCGCGGCCCAGCATCAGGTCCGCCAGCAGGCGGCAGGAGGCCGGCGCCAGCACCAGCCCGTTGCGGTAGTGGCCGCAGTTCAGCCAGAGGCCCTCGGCGCCCGGCACCGGGCCGATGAAGGGAATGCCTTCCGGCGAACCGGGACGCAGCCCCGCCCAGTGCCCCACCAACTCCGCATCCGCCAGTTGCGGCAGCAACTCGAAGGCCGAGGCCTTGAGGCTTTCCAGCGCGTCCGTGGTGGGCGTCTTGTCGAAACCGGCGTGCTCCAGGGTGCTACCTACCAGGATGTGGCCATCCCGGCGCGGAATCGCGTAGCGCCCCTTGGCCAGCACCATGGCCGGCAGAAAGTCGGCGGCGCACTTGAAGAGGATCATCTGCCCCTTCACCGGCTCCACCGGCAGCGCCAGGCCGAGCTGACCCAGCAATTCGCCGCTCCAGGCACCGGCGGCCAGCACCACGCGGTCAGCCAGCACCTCGCCCTGGTCGGTCTCCACGCCGAGCACACACCCGTCCCGGCGCACGAAACCACGCACCGCGCAGTTCTCCCGCAGCGACACATTCGGCAACCGCAACAGCGCCTCGCGTAGCGCACGGGTCAGACGCGGATTGCGCACATTGGCCACGCCGGACATATAGATGGCCCGACCAAACCCCGGCCCCAGCGGCGGCACGGCGGCATGCACCGCATCCATCGCCACGGGCGCAAGTGGCCGCCCTTCGCGCGCCGCCCAGGCCAGTGCATCGGCTTCGTCGTCCAGGTCGAGCCAGTACAAACCCGTCTCGTGAACCTCGGGATCGATCCCTGTTTCCGCGAGCAGGCGCTCACCGAGCTGTGGGTAAAAGTCCTGGGACCAATGGGCCAAGGCCGTGACCGCCTGGCCGTAACGCCAGGGATAGAGCGGCGAAACGATACCGCCCCCCGCCCATGAAGCTTCGCGCCCGGTGCTGCCGCGCTCGATCAGGCACACCTGCAACCCGTCGCGGGCCAGCTCCAGGGCACTGAGAAGACCCAGGGCACCGCCCCCCACGATGGCGACGCTTTTTCCTACATCGGTTGGCATCAAAAACTCCCAACTTAGACTGCTGCTCACATACCCCGGCAAGGACGCCGACCATGAAACAGCCCAGAGGCCATTCCCTCGTCGAACTGCTGTTCTGCCTGCTGATCGCGGGCATCCTGCTGGGCCTCGCCGCGCCCTCCTTCGTCTCGACCCTGGAGCGCAACCGCCAGGCCGCAGCCGTCAACCAGCTGCTCGGGGCGCTGCATTATGCACGCGGCACAGCGGTGATGGAGCGCAAGGTGGTGGGGATATGTGCGGGGGTGTCCACCTGCAACGCGGCCACGCACTGGAACGAACAACTCCTGGTGTTCGTGGACGAGAACCGCAATGGCCAACTGGACGCCGGCGAAGAACTGCTCAAGGTGATTCCACTGGACCGAGCACTGGACATCCATTGGCGCAGTTTTCGATCAACACGCTTCGTGCAATACCAACCCGACGGAACGACGCTGGCGAGCAACGGCACCTTCACCATTTGCCACGCTGATACCCCGCTCATGGCTGTCGTGATCAACCTATCAGGCAGAGTGAGAACTCGAGCACCCTCTAGCCAAGATGGGTGCAACTTGGCAGCAACTCGTCGTTGATTCTGCTCGCTGGTCATTTCAATTGCGCCGATAATCCGTTCATCGGGTAGGGTTCTCCCAGGCAGAAACGGAAAGCGGCAATGCATTCGCGAAAAGGATTCACACTGATCGAACTGATGGTCGTGATCGCCATCGTGGCGATTCTGGCAAGTATCGGCTATCCCGGCTTCCAGACCCTGATCATGAACAACCGAATGACATCCCAGACCAACGGGCTGCTGGGAGTCCTTCAACTGGCGCGCAGTGAAGCCGTTACCCAACGCAAGGTGACGACCGTCTGCCCAACCACGAATCAGTCGACTTGCGCCGCCGCTGGCACCGACTGGAACGTCGGCGTTCTGGTTCGGCTATCGGATGCCACCGTGGTTCGGGTTACACCGGCCGTGGCCAATGGTGCATTGAGCCTCTCGGGTGCCAACTCGATCACCTTCGCCATCGACGGGACTACCGCGAATGGCGGCGCCCTTCGCGTCTGCGACAGCCGGGGTGACGCGAATTCCCGAACCATTCTGATCAACACGGCGGGCCAGTCGCGCAGCCGGGCCTTTCAAGCGGGAGACGTTGCATGCCGCTAATGCAGTCCAGAAGTCGCGGCTTCACCCTGATCGAAGTACTGATCGCCCTGCTCATCCTGGCCATCGGCCTGCTGGGAATGGTCAGCCTGATGATGACCAGCCTGCAATCCAACCAGAACGCCTACCAGCGGGGCCAAGCCAGCCTGATCGCCTATGACATGGCGGATCGGCTGCGCCTCAACCGCACCCTGGCCAGCGGCGCGGACGATTACCTGTTCGACCTGACCAGCACCCCGCCGTCGGACCCAGGCTGCAAGACCACCGGCTGCACCACAGCCAACATCGCCGACATCGATCTTCGCGAATGGCAGGAGAATTTCCAGGACGTCAACGGCGTGGGACAGGATGGCGACGCCTATGTGGCGGTGCTGCCCGGCGGAGCGGGCACGGTGCAACGCAATGGCCGCCGCTACCTCATCACCGTCAGCTGGACGCCCAGCGTCAACGCCAGGGAAACCGAGAGTGACGGCAGCTATGCCTGTAATGGCGTGGTCGACGATGCAACCGACACGGTCATCGCAGGCACGCCGGATAGCGCCGCAAACGCTCGTTGCTTCTTCCAGTTGAGGGTTGACCTATGAGCTCCATGACCATGCACATCGGCCGTCGTAGCCGGGGCTTCTCCCTGGTCGAGCTGATGGTGGCCATTCTGCTCAGCAGCCTGCTCCTGCTGGGTGTATTGCAGATTTTCAGCGACGCCAGTTCGTCGGATCGCGCCAACAGCGCCCTGTCTCGCCTTCAGGAAAGCGGCCGCGTCGCACTCGAAGTACTCAAGCGGGATATCCGCCGAACCGGCTACCAGGGCTGCGCCAGCAGCAGCATCGCGACCCGCAGCGGTTCCAGCCTGATCTTCCCGCGGGACGCCTTTGGCGTGCGCAACGAAACCGCCGCCAATGGCGGTTCCATCGAAGGAGCCGCGACCGCCAGCGACACACTGACCGTCCGCTATGCCGCCCCTGCTCCCATCACCGTAGCCGGGATTACCAGCAGCACGCTCACCCTGCCCAGCGCAATCAGCTTCACGGCGGACCAGACATTCCTCCTGACCGACTGCCTGAACGTCGTGATCTTCAAGCCCAGCGCGGCCGGCAGCAACGTGACCAGCATCACCACCGCCAACTCGAACTTCAGCGGTATCGCCCCAGGCGCCAGGCTCTATCGGGTCAACCAATCCACCTTTGCCATCTGCGCCTCCGGCCGGGGACTGTGCCGCAACAACCACGATGGCTCGGGCGCACAGGAGCTGATCGCCGACGCCGAGAACTTCCAGGTGCTCTACGGCATTCGCGCCAGCGGCCAGACCCGCTGGGTCAACGCGAGCAGCCTGACCAGCACGCTGCGCGAGCAGGTGACCCAGCTGCAGCTCAGCCTGGTCATCTCCAGCCCCGAAAACGCGGCCAGCGGCACCAGCACCCAGACATTGTCCATCGCCAACCTCGGCCAGAACACAGCGCTCGCCGCAGCGGGCGACCAGCGCCTTCGCCGGGTGTTCACCACAGCCATCGAATTGAGGAACCGCCAATGACCCGCATCGCCCGGAACTCTCAGCAAGGAGCGGTCCTGCTGATCAGCCTGGTGCTGCTGCTGATCCTCACGACGCTCGCGGTCACAGCAGCCTCCACCTCGGCCCTGCAGGAGCGCATGTCGTCGAACGCGCAGCAGGCCAATACGGCCTTCCAGGCGGCGGAGAACGGCCTGGCCAATACGATCGCGATGATCTCCAGCTACGTCGCCCCGCCGGCTGACCAGACCTACCGCTACTGCCGGGACCTCGACAACGCCTGCGGCAACGACAGCGAAGAGGCCGATCGCACCGCCAGGACCCGAGTAGTCGTCGCTGCGAAGGTGGAAGACGGTTACTCGCTCCGCGAAGGCAGCGGCACGCCCATGGTGATGACCTATGACCTCACCAGCAGTGCCTCCCTCGACAAGAGCGCGACCACCATCGACAACAGCAATACCAACGCCTTGCACCGCCAGGGCTACATGACCGTAGAAATACGCTGATGCAGTGCTGAGGGAATCAACAATGCACAAGAAGCTCGACACCACCTCCCGCTTCACCGTCAGCCTCATGGCCGGCCTGCTGCTGTTCAGCGGCGCCAACAGCTACGCCGACGACACCGAGATCTTCTTCGGCGGCCCGGCAATCGACAGCGGCATCCGCCCGAACGTCCTGTTCGTGCTCGACAACTCCGGCTCGATGAACTGGCGCCTGAACAGCAACAACACCGCCACCGGCTCGCAGCAATCGCGCATGGACGTCCTGAAGGCATCCTTCCAGGACATCATGAGCCATACCCGCGATATCAACGTCGGCGTCATGGTCCTGAACAGCCGCGCCGCGTACGGCGATTCCCGCTTCGTCTATCCGGTGACCTACATCGATCAGCCGCTTCCCGGCAACGCCGACCTGGTGGCCACCACGCCCGGGATCCGCGCCAGCACCGACGACGCCACCCAAGGCAGCGTTACCCATGCGGCGGTGACCACCGACCCGACGCTGGTAATGGGGACCATCAGTTCGCTCCAGGACATCGACGGTAGCGCCGGGACCTCGGTGCTGACCACCACCGGCAGCTTCTACCGGGTCACAGTCAGCAACACCGAGTACGCCTGCCGTCTGAGCCCGCCCAGTCGCTCAGGCACGCTGCGCTGCACCAACACGGCCAAGACCGACCTCAACCTGAAGCGAAGCGCGCCCGAGGAGCCCCTGTTCAACTTCCAGGATCTGAACGTACCGGGCAACTCCACCATCAGCGAGGCCTATATCGAGGTCACGCCGACCAATACGCCGACCCAGTCCAACCGCCGCAATCCCACGTTCAACGTGCAGATGGAGCGCAGCAAGGCGCCCGCGGCCCTGAACGACAACAACACCCTCGGTACCCGTACCTACCTGACCAGCACCACCACCCAGGCATCGGGGTGGACCAGCGGCAACCGGGTACGCATGGATATCACCGGCCTGATCCAGACGCTGCGCACCAGTACACCGGCGACCAACCCGACCAACTCGCCCATCACCGGGGTGTTCGTCCGACTCACGCCAAACAGCAACAACAACAATAACCAGGACTACACCTTCTGCGCCGAGAACTGCTCCACCGGCAACGCCCCGACCCTGGTGATCCGCTACACCAACCCCGGCTACGCGCCGGAGCAGCGCATGGGTGCACTGCGTTTCCAGGATGTGGGCATTCCCCAGGGGGCCACCATCACTGAGGCTCGGATCAGTTTCGTCCCGGCCGCCACCACTACCACGCCGTTCCCGACCTTCGAGGTCAAGGCAGAGCGGCAAGGCAACGCCAACGGCTTCACCGCTGGGGAAGACCTGCGCTCGAGAAGCAAGACCAACGCCCTGACAACCTGGTCGCCCAACAACTGGCCACTCCAGGCGACACCGGCGCCCATCCAGGGGCCGGATGTCACCGCCCAGGTCCAGGAAGTCGTCGGTCTCACCGGATGGTGTGGCAACAACGCAATGGCCTTCTACCTGGACCCCACGTCCACCAACGGCGCCATCTCGGCCAGCAGCTTCGATGGTGCCGGCGGCCTGCAACCGACCTTGACGGTGAGCTACACCGGCGGCACCGGTGGCTGCTTCAACTCCATCGTCGAAACGCGCATCACCGATGAGAAGGGCGACGGCCACCAGAACAGTTCCGGCGCCGTGACCCTCGGTGCCCTGACCCTGCCCCTGACTACCCGCGAAATCGGCGCGCGTTTCGACAACCTGCCGATCAACCCGGGGGCGGAGATCATGGAAGCCAAGGTGGTGATCACACCAGCCGCCACGGTCAACAGCCCTTCCCAGACCAGCCTGATCAGCTTCCAGAACAGCAACAACTCGGCGGCCTTCACCACCGGCAACAACAACTTCAGCAACCGCAACAGCCGCACCAGTGAAGTGCAATGCCAGATCAACAACACCACTGGCTGGGTGGCGGGCCAGCCTGTTACCTGCGATATCGCCGGCCTGGCTTCGTCCCTGACCTCGATCTTCAGCGTGTCCAACAGCTGGACCCGGGGCAATGCCCTGACCATGTTCCTCCGTCACACGGCCACCAGCACGCTCACGGCGACCGCCTTCGAGACGAACCCGACCCAGTCCATCAAGTTGCGCCTGAAGATTCGCAACGGCGGCCTGTCCACTACCGTCCGCAGCCATGTGAACGCCCTGGTGCAGAACATGTACGCCGAGGACGGCACGCCGATCGTCCCGACCCTCTATGACGCCGCCCGCTACCTGAAGGGCTCGATCTCCGGCAGGCCGACGCCCATCAACAGCACCTGCCAGGCCAACCATGTGGTGCTGCTTACCGACGGCCAGGCCAACAACAACACCGACACCGCCAAGAACGGCATCGCTTCCATGATCAATGCCAGCTGTGCCTCGGCGGACGATGGGGAGCGCTGTGCCAGGGACCTGGCCACCTACCTCTACGCGAACGACCAGGCCCCCAACATCGACGGCAAGAACAACGTCATCACCCACACCGTAGGCTTCGCCCTGGACGCCAGCGGCGATACCGCCAGCGCAAACATCAAGGCGTTCCTCCGTGAAGTGGCGACGAACGGCGGCGGCGCCACCTATACGGCGGAATCCGCATCCGAGCTGAGCACTGCGTTCAACCGGATCATCCAGGAAGTGCTGGCCACCGACACCACCTTCGTCAGCCCCGGCGCAACGGTGAACCAGTTCAACCGCCAGACCAACCGCAACGAAATCTACTTCGCCCTGTTCAAACCATCGGAAAACGACCGCTGGATCGGCAACCTGAAGCGCTACAAGCTGACCAATACCACCGGCAGCGAGGTACTGGACGCCGACAACATTGCCGCCATCGACCCGCTGACCGGTTTCTTCAAGAGCACCGCCCGCAGCTTCTGGAGCACGGGCGACGACGGCGGCAACACGGAACTTGGTGGTGCGGCGGCAAATATGCCAGCCGCCGCCGGCCGCAGTCTCTTCACCTATATCGGCAACAGCCCCAGCAGTGCCGTCAGCCTGGATGCGCAGGCTCACCGCCTGAACACCGCCAACACCAATCTGACCGAGTCGCTGCTGGGTGCATCGAGCACGACCGAACGCACTCAGTTGATCAACTGGATCAGGGGCCTGAATACCGACAACACCGCCCGTAACGCCATGGGCGACCCGCTGCACTCGGTGCCGCGCCTGCTGACCTACAAATGCAACACCTTCAGCAACGCCGCACTGACCGCGTGCTCGGATGAGGACCAGACCGCCTTCGTCGGCACCAACGAAGGCATGGTCCATGCCATCAACACCAGCAACGGCGTCGAGCAGTTCGCCTTCATGCCCCAGGAGCTGCTGCCCAACATCAAGCCACTGATGGTCGATGCCAAGTCCACGTCGGTAAAACCGCGCATCTATGGCATGGATAACAGCGTGGTGATCTGGGCCAACGACGCCAACAACAACGGCGTGATCTATGGCGGCCGCGACCCTGCTTCCACCGATACGCCGCGCCAGCTGACCGGCCTTAACTCCGGCGAGTTCGTGTACGCCTACGCCACCATGGGCCGCGGCGGCAGTAACCTGTACTCACTGGACGTCACCGATCGCACCGCACCCAAGATGCGTTGGTTCATCAGGGGCGCTAGCGTTAACACTACCCAACCCCAGACCCCGACCCCAGGCTTCGAACGCCTAGGCCAAACCTGGTCGACACCTGTGTTGACCACCATCAACGTGGGCGGCACCGCCACCAAGGTGCTGATCTTCGGCGGTGGTTACGACAAGAACCAGGACAACGTGAAAGCGCGTACTGCCGATGGCATGGGTAACGCCATCTACATCGTCGATGCCACCACCGGCGCCCTCATCTGGTCCGCCAGCGCCACCAGCGGCCACACCCTGACCCTGAACAAGATGCAATACAGCATCCCCGCCCCGATTCGCGTGATCGACATCGACCGCGATGGCAAGGCGGACCAGTTCTTCGTCGGCGACATGGGTGGCCAGATCTGGCGCTTCTTCATCAACAACGGCAGCGCCGCCAGTTCGCTGGTAAGCCCGGTGAACGGCAACGGCTCCGGTGCGCCGGATGCCAACGATGGCGTCTTCGCCGACGTCATAGCCGCGGATACCGGCAGCGAAACGCCCGCCGAACTGGAGCGCAAGCTGCGCCGTTTCTATAACGAGCCCGACGTCTCGCTGCTAAACATCAACGGCACCCGTACCCTGACCGTGAACATCGGCTCGGGTTATCGCGGACACCCGCTGAACGCCGTAACCCAGGATCGTTTCTATTCCTTCCGGACGCCCCTGGTGTACAACCCCACCACCGATGCGGCCAACACCCACACGACGTTGACCGAATCGAGCATGTACGACGCGACTGACAACCTGATCCAGGAAGGCAGCAATTCGCAGCAGCAGACGGCGTCCACCGCCTTCACCCGGACGTCCGGCGGCTGGTTCATCCGCCTGGAAAACCCTGGCGAGAAGGTTCTGTCGGATTCCGCCACCTTTGCCGGGCTGTTGGTGTTCACCACCTACGAACCCACGGCGAGCATCAACTCCTGCCGCGCGGCCCAGGGCATCTCTCGGGCGTACACGGTCAACCTGTTCGACGCCACACCGGCGGCGGACAACGTGGACGGCACGCCGGAAAAGGCCGATCGCTCTACCCTGCTGAAAACCAGCGGTATTCCGCCCAAGCCGGTATTCCTCCTGCCGGATAACGGGGGTGGCAGCGGTGGTGGTGGCGACGAGAATGGTCCGTGGGTGCTGTGTATCGGCACCGTGTGCAAGACCATCAAGGGCCCCTACCAGGAATCCACCTACTGGATAGATGACAACTGATGAGCAAGCCAAGACAGATGCGCGGATTCACCCTGATCGAGCTGATGATCGCGGTAGTGGTGGTCGCCATTCTCGCCAGCATCGCCTACCCCGCATACCAGGGCTATTTGCGCCGCAATGCCTGCGAGGCTGCGAAAGCCTCGCTCACAGGCCTGGCCAATGCCATGGAGCGCTTCCGGGCGCAACAGGGCACCTATGTCGGGGCTGCGACCAACGGTGTACCCGATATCTATGCGACCCAGAGCCCGGAGCAAGGCCGGGCGCAGTTCAACCTGGTGGTGGGCGCCGCGTCCGCGACTGCCTTCTCCATCTCGGCCACGCCCGTCGCGGGCGGCCTGTGGAACGGCAACGCCAATACGCTGACCCTGACCTCCACCGGTGCTCGCGCCGGCGGTGGTGCCCTGGTAAACGCCTGGGACCGCTGCCCGTCGAACTGAGGCAGCAGCCAAATAAAAACGGGGCCCAAGGGCCCCGTTTTATTTATACGCAGGAAAGGCTCAGAGCGCCTTCACCCGCAGTTCCTTGGGCATGGAGAAGGTCACATTCTCCGGCCGGCCGTCCAGTTCGACCGCGACTTCCGCGCCCCACTCCCGCAGTTGCTCGATCACGCCCTGCACCAGCACTTCGGGGGCCGAAGCGCCGGCGGTGATGCCGACGCGCTGGGCATTTTCGAACCATTCGCGCTTGAGGTCCTCTGCGCCATCGATCAGGTAGGCGGGGGTGTCCAGGCGCTCGGCCAGCTCGCGCAGGCGGTTGGAGTTGGAGCTGTTGGGGCTGCCGACCACCAGCACCACGTCACTCTCGTGGGCCAGTTGCTTGACCGCGTCCTGGCGGTTCTGCGTGGCGTAGCAGATGTCGTCCTTGCGCGGGCCTCCGATGCTGGGGAACTTGCTCCGCAGTGCATCGATGACCCGGCTGGTGTCATCCATGGACAGCGTGGTCTGGGTGACGAAGGACAGGGCCTCGGGGTTGCGCACCTGCAACCTGGCGACGTCCGCCTCATCCTCCACCAGGTAGATGGCGCCGCCGTTGCTGCCGTCGTACTGGCCCATGGTGCCTTCCACCTCGGGGTGGCCGGCGTGGCCGATGAGCACGCACTCGCGGCCGTCGCGGCTGTAGCGCGCGACTTCCATGTGCACCTTGGTCACCAGCGGGCAGGTGGCATCGAACACCTTCAGACCGCGACGGTCGGCTTCCTGGCGCACGGCCTGGGAGACGCCGTGGGCGCTGAAGATGACGATGACGTTGTCCGGCACCTGGTCGAGCTCCTCGACGAACACGGCGCCACGGGCACGCAGGTCTTCGACCACGAACTTGTTGTGCACCACTTCGTGGCGCACGTAGATCGGCGGGCCGAAGACTTCCAGCGCGCGGTTGACGATCTCGATGGCGCGATCGACGCCGGCGCAGAAGCCGCGGGGATTGGCGAGTTTGATTTGCATGCTGTTACCTCGTCCGGCCGCAGGCGGTTCAGGCCGGCCTGACCGACAGGATCTCCACCTCGAAGGACAGCGGCTTGCCGGCCAGGGGGTGGTTGAAGTCGATGGTCACGTGGGAGTCGTCGATGAGCTTCACCACGCCGGGCAACTCGGCGTTGGCGGCGTCATTGAAGATGATCAGCAGGCCTTCGGAAAGCTCCATGTCCTGGAAGTTGCCACGGGGCATCACCTGCACGTTCTGCGGGTTGTGCTGGCCGAAGCCCTGTTCAGGCTCGATGGCCAGGACACGCTTGTCGCCGCTCTTGAGGCCGAACAGCACGCCCTCGAAGCCCGGCAGCAGGTTGCCGTCGCCCACCTTGAAGGTGGCGGGGTTCTTCTGGAAGGTGCTGTCCACCACGTCACCGTTATCCAGTTTGATGGCGAAATGCAGGGTGACTTCCATATCCGGCCCTATGCGATGTTCAGTCATGGGCAGGTTCTCCGGACTTCTTGGTTTTGAACATATCCAGTGCCAGCATCAGGGCACCGACCGTGATGGCGCTATCGGCCAGGTTGAACGCCGGGAAACGCCAGCGGTCCTGCCAATGCACCAGGATGAAGTCGACTACGTGGCCGAGCACCACGCGGTCGAAGAGGTTGCCCAACGCGCCGCCCAGGACCAGGGCCAGCGCGATGGCCAGCCAGGTTTCCTCGGGTTTCAGGCGCTTCAGCCAGACCACCAGCACGCCGCTGACGCCGATGGCGATCACGGCGAACAGCCAGCGCTGCCAGCCGGAGCTGTCGGCGAGGAAGCTGAAGGCAGCGCCGGTGTTGTAGGCCAGCACCCAGCTGAAGTAGTCGGGAATGACCACGATCTGCTGGTAGAGATCGAGTTCGGTCTCGAAGTACCACTTGGTCGCCTGGTCCAGCACGAACACCAGCGCGGTCAGCCAGAGCCAGCCGAGGCGGCCGTATGACTTAGGCATAGTGACGAACCTCGCCGGCGCCATCGATGTTTTCCACGCAACGGCCGCACAGTTCCGGGTGCTTCACGAACTGGCCGACGTCGGCGCGGTGGTGCCAGCAACGGCCGCACTTGGCATGGCCGGATTTGGCGATCTTCAGCTTGAGGCCGGCGACCTCGGTTTCCACCGCGTCGGCCGGGGCGCTGGCCAGCGGCTGGACTTCGGCAACGGAGGTGATCAGCACGAAGCGCAGTTCGTTGCCCAGCTTGGCCAGGTTGGCGGCCAGGCCTTCCTCGGCGAACAGGGTCACTTCGGCTTGCAGGTTGCCGCCGATGGCCTTGCTGCTGCGCAGGTTCTCCAGTTCCTTGTTGACCGACGCCTTGACGGCCATGACCTGTTCCCAGAACTCGCGGCCCAGCTCGGAGCCTTCCGGCAGCTCGGACAGTCCCTGATACCAGGTGTTGAGCATGACCGACTCGTTGCGCTCGCCCGGCAGGTACTGCCAGATTTCCTCGGCGGTGAAGGCCAGGATCGGCGCGACCCAGCGCACCAGCGCCTCGGCGATGTGGAACAGCGCGGTCTGGCAGGACCGACGCGCCACGCTGTCGGCGGCGGTGGTGTATTGGCGGTCCTTGATGATGTCGAGGTAGAAGCCGCCCAGTTCCTGCACGCAGAAGTTGTGCACGCGGGAGTAGACGTTCCAGAAGCGGTATTCGCCGTAGGCCTCTTCCAGTTCGCGCTGCAGCAGCAGGGCGCGGTCGACGGCCCAGCGGTCCAGGGCCAGCATGTCCTCGGCGGGCAGCAGGTCGCGGACCGGATCGAAGCCGTTCAGGTTGGCCAGCAGGAAGCGCGCGGTGTTGCGGATGCGGCGGTAGGCATCGGCGCTGCGCTGGAGAATCTGCTGGGATACGGCCATCTCGCCGGAGTAGTCAGTAGCCGAGACCCACAGGCGCAGGATGTCGGCGCCAAGGCTGTCGGTGACCTGCTGCGGGGCGATCACGTTGCCCAGGGACTTGGACATCTTGCGGCCGGACTCGTCCACGGTGAAGCCGTGGGTCAGCAACTGGCGGTACGGCGCGTGGCCGTCGATGGCGCAGCCAGTGAGCAAGGACGAGTGGAACCAGCCGCGGTGCTGGTCGGAGCCTTCCAGGTAAAGGTCGGCGGCCGGGCCGCTGGCATGGCCGAGCTCGGCGTGGGAGCCACGCAGCACGTGCCAGTGGGTGGTGCCGGAGTCGAACCAGACGTCCAGGGTGTCGCTGATCTTGTCGTACTGGCCGGCCTCGTCACCGAGCAGCTCGGCGGCGTCGAGCTTGAACCAGGCCTCGATGCCTTCCTGCTCGACGCGCTTGGCGACCTCGTCCATCAGTTCGACGGTACGCGGGTGCAGGTCGCCGGTGGCCTTGTGCAGGAAGAACGGAATCGGCACGCCCCAGTTGCGCTGGCGCGAGATGCACCAGTCCGGGCGGCCGGCGATCATGCCGTGCAGGCGCGCCTGGCCCCAGGTGGGAACGAACTCGGTTTGCTCGATGGCGGAGAGCGCACGCTCGCGCAGGGTGGCGCCCTGCTCCGGCTGCTTGTCCATGCCGACGAACCACTGCGCGGTGGCGCGGTAGATCAGCGGGGTCTTGTGGCGCCAGCAGTGCATGTAGCTGTGGCTGATGGACTCGTGCTTGAGCAGCGCGCCCACTTCTTCCAGCTTGGCGACGATGGCCGGGTTGGCCTTCCAGATGAACTGGCCGCCGAAGAACGGCAGGTCCTGGACATACACACCGTTGCTCTGCACGGGGCTGAGGATGTCGTCGTTGCTCATGCCGTAGTGCTTGCAGGTACGGAAGTCGTCCTCGCCGTAGGCCGGCGCGGAGTGGACGATACCGGTACCGGCGCCCAGCTCGACGTACTCGGCCAGGTAGACCGGCGACAGGCGCTCGTAGAAGGGGTGGCGGAAGCGGATCTGGTCCAACGCCTCGCCCTTGGCGGTGGCGATGACCTGGCCTTCCTGGCCGTAGCGCTGCAGGCAGGACTCCACCAGTTCCTCGGCGAGCACCAGCAGGCGCGCGCCGGTGTCCACCAGGGCGTAGTTGAATTCGGGGTGGACGTTCAGCGCCTGGTTGGCCGGGATGGTCCAGGGAGTGGTGGTCCAGATGACGATGGCGGCCGGCTTGGCCAGGCTCGCCAGGCCGAAGGCGGCGGCCAGCTTGTCGGCGTCCTCGATGGGGAAGGCGACGTCGATGGCATCGGACTTCTTGTCGGCGTACTCCACTTCCGCTTCAGCCAGGGCCGAGGCGCAGTCGAAGCACCAGTTCACCGGCTTCAGGCCCTTGAACACGAAGCCTTGCTTGACCATTTCAGCCAGGGCACGGATCTCGCCGGCCTCGTTGGCGAAGTCCATGGTCTTGTAGGGGTTGTCCCACTCACCCAGCACACCCAGGCGGATGAAGTCGGCCTTCTGGCCTTCGATCTGCTCGGCGGCGTAGGTGCGGCACAGCTCGCGGGTCTTGTCCGCGGACAGGTTCTTGCCGTGGGTGGTCTCGACCTTGTGCTCGATGGGCAGGCCGTGGCAATCCCAGCCTGGCACGTAGGGCGCATCGAAGCCCGCCAGGGTCTTGGAACGGACGATGATGTCCTTGAGGATCTTGTTGACCGCGTGACCGATGTGGATGCTGCCGTTGGCGTAGGGCGGGCCATCGTGCAGGACGAACCGCGGGCGACCTTCACCGATCTGGCGCAGCTTTCCGTACAGGTCGATGCTGTTCCAGCGCTGCAGCAGTTCCGGCTCGCGCTGGGGCAGACCGGCCTTCATCGGGAATGCCGTCTCGGGCAGGTTCAGGGTCGCTTTGTAATCGGTCATTTCAGTCCAGGCTCTTCAATTTGATTGAGTACCCTGCCAATAGGCACGGGCGGCAGCGACATCCGCATCGATCGCCGACTTCAACGCCTCCAGGGAGGCAAAACGCTGCTCATCGCGCAGCTTGTGGTGGAAGGTCACGCTTATCCGCCGGTCGTAAAGGTCGGCGGAGTAGTCCAGCAAGTGAACCTCCAGGTGGGCGCGCCCGTCGCCCTTGACGCTGGGGCGCACACCGATGTTGGCAACGCCGGGCAATTGCCGGCCTTCCAGTTCGACGCTGACCAGGTAGACGCCGTTGAGCGGGACCCGCCGGCGCTTGAGCTGCACGTTGGCGGTCGGGGTGCCCAACTGGCGGCCGAGCTTCTGCCCGTGCAACACCCGTCCGGTAATGGTGAAGGGGCGCCCCAGCAAGCGTTCGGCCAGGGCGAAATCGCCGTCGGCCAGGGACTGGCGGACCCGCGTGCTGCTGACGCGCAGACCATCCAGCTCCACGGTGGCCGCGGCTTCGACGCTGAATCCTTCGGCTTCGCCAGCCTGCAGGAGAAAGTCGAAATCACCGGCCCGATCGCAGCCGAAACGAAAATCGTCGCCGATCTCCAGATGCTTCGCGCCAAGCCCTTCCACCAGCACGGCATGTACGAACTCAGCGGCGCTGAGCTCGCGCAGACGGCGATTGAAGGCCAGGCAGAGCACCCGATCGACGCCCTCCCGGGCCAACAGTTCGAGCTTGTCGCGCAGTCGCGTGAGACGGACCGGCGCGGTGTCCGGACCGAAGAATTCGCGGGGCTGCGGCTCGAAAATCACCACGCACGAGGGTAAACCCAGCTCAGCCGCACGCTCGCGCAACCGCTTGAGAATGGCCTGGTGGCCGCGGTGCACGCCGTCGAAATTGCCGATGGTGGCGACACAGCCCCGATGTTGGGGCCGCAGGTTGTGTAGGCCTCGAACCAGCTGCATAGCACAAGTCTTGTTCACAAAGTGGTCGATTATACGCACAGCCGGCGCCGGACAACAGGCGCTACAGGCCTGCCGGCGCGACAAGCGGCCGCCAGCCCGCGCTCAGCGAATCACACCGCCCGTCGGGCGAAGTCACGGAGACGGAAGCCGAGCACCGCCAGCATGCCGAAATAGGCGATCACGCCAGCCCCCACCAGCAGTCCCAGGCGCAACAGACGCTCGGTCATGCCGCCCTGCTCCCAGGCCGGCAACCATTGCATCACGGCCAGCAGCACGCCGCACATCACCAGCACCGCTAGCAACAGCTTGGCGAGGAATTTCCCCCAGCCCGGCTGCGGCTGGAACAGCTGCTGTTTGCGCAGTTGCCAGAAGAGCAGCCCAGCGTTCAGGCAGGCGGCCAGGCTGATGGCCAGGGCCAGCCCGGCGTGCTTCAGGTGGAAGACGAACGCCAGGTTCATCAGTTGGGTCACCACCAGGGTGAACACAGCGATCTTCACCGGTGTGCGGATGTTCTGCCGGGCGTAGAACCCCGGCGCCAGCACCTTCACCAGGATGATCCCGAGCAGGCCCACGGCATAGGCGATCAGGGCTCGCTGGGTCATCAGGGCGTCATGGGCGGTGAACTTGCCGTACTGGAACAGCGCCACCGTCAGCGGCTCGGCCAGTAGGGCCAGGGCCAGCATGCAGGGCAGCACCAGCAGGAAGCAGAGGCGCAGGCCCCAGTCCATGAGCGCGGAATAGGCGTGGCGATCGTCGCTGGCGTAGGTCTTGGCCAGGGACGGCAGGAGGATGGTGCCCAGGGCCACGCCCAGCACGCCGGACGGCAGTTCCATCAGGCGGTCGGCGTAGTACATCCAGGACACGGAGCCAGCCGCCAGGAAGGAAGCGAAGATGGTGTTGATGATCAGCGAGATCTGCCCCACCGACACGCCGAAGATCGCCGGGCCCATCAGTTTGAGTACGCGCCAGACACCGGTGTCGCGCAGGTTCAGGCGCGGCAGCACGAGCATGCCGATACGTTTCAGCGCGGGCAGCTGGTAGAGCAGCTGGGCCAGACCGCCGGCCAGCACCGCCCAGCCGAGGGCCATGATGGGTGGGTCGAAGTACGGAACCAGGAACAGCGCGAAGAGGATCATGCTGACATTGAGCAGCGTGGGCACGAAGGCCGGCACCGAATAGCGGTTCCAGGTATTGAGGATCGCCCCGGCCAGGGAAGACAGCGAGATCAGCAGGATGTAAGGGAAGGTCACCCGCAGCAGGTCGGTGGTCAGGGCGAACTTCTCGGGGTCGTCGATGAAGCCGGGGGCCGTCACCCGCACCACCCAGGGCGCGGCGAGGATGCCCAGCAGGGTCACCACCGCCAGTACCAGGGTCAGCAGGCCGGCGATATAGGCGATGAAGGTGCGGGTCGCCTCCTCCCCCTGCTGAGTCTTGTACTCGGCCAGGATCGGCACGAACGCCTGGGAAAAGGCGCCCTCGGCGAAGATGCGCCGCAGCAGGTTGGGTAGCTTGAAGGCGACGAAGAAGGCGTCGGTGGCCATGCCGGCGCCAAAGTAGCGCGCAACGATGGTGTCGCGCACGAAGCCCAGCACGCGGGAAAGCATGGTGATGGAGCTGACGGCCGCCAGCGACTTGAGCAGATTCATTCAGTGGTCCGGACAGGAAAGGCGCGGTCCGCCGGGCAGCACGGCCGAGGGACGGTCAAGGCTGCCGAGTGTAGAGTCCGGGCCGGAGAAAAGCATCCTGCGAGAAAAGCTTACGCTCGTCGCCCGAGCCACCCGATCACCCTTGACAAGGCAAAGACTCGTCGGCATGATTCGCGGCCTTAATTTGATTCAATTCCCCAGATTCGAGGAGCTTGACGGTGGCCAATACACCTTCTGCCAAAAAACGCGCCAAACAGGCTGAGAAGCGTCGTAGCCATAACGCCAGCCTGCGCTCCATGGTACGTACCTACATCAAGAACGTGGTCAAGGCTCTCGACGCCAAGGACCTGCCCAAGGCTCAAGCCGCTTTCACCGCCGCTGTACCGGTGATCGACCGCATGGCCGACAAAGGCATCATCCACAAGAACAAAGCCGCTCGTCACAAGAGCCGCCTGAACGCCCACATCAAGGCGCTCGGTCAAGCTGCTGCCTAAGCTTGAGTTCTTGCGAAAAACCGGCCTTCTGGCCGGTTTTTTATTGCCTGCATGAAATGCAGCACACAAAAAAGCCCGGGACTCCCGGGCTTTTTGCTGACTCAGAACCAGCTCAGGGCTTGGTCGGCCAGGGCAGGATAGGGATGGCGGTCACCGCGTTCTGCGGACTGCCCTCGATCACGCGATCGCTATAGACCAGGTACACCAGGGTGTTGCGCTTGCGGTCGAAGAAACGCACCACCTGCATGGTCTTGAACACCAGCGACGTGCGCTCCTTGAAAACCTCCTCGCCATCCTTGAGCTCGCCATCGAAGCGGATAGGGCCCACCTGACGGCAGGCGATGGACGCCTCGGCACGATCCTCGGCCAGCCCAAGGCCACCCTTCACGCCACCGGTCTTGGCTCGGGACAGGTAGCAAGTCACCCCTTCCACGCGGGGATCATCGAAGGCCTCGACCACGATCTTGTCGTTCGGCCCCACCCACTTGAATACGGTGGAGACGGTACCGATCTCCTCGGCCGCCACCGGCAGCGACGCTGCCAGCAGGAGCGCCGCCATTCCCTTGATCAATCGCATTCCCGCCCCTCCGCTCAGACCAGGACCAGGTTGTCCCGATGCACCAACTCCGGCTCGTCGACATAGCCCAGCAGCTTCTCGATGAGGTCGGAAGACTGACCGATGATCTTCTGTGCCTCCAAGGCACTGTAGTTGGCCAGGCCACGGGCGATTTCCGCGCCATCCTGCCCAACGCACACCACCATTTCGCCGCGACGGAAGCTGCCCTGAACAGCCTTCACGCCCACCGGCAACAGGCTCTTGCGATCCTCGCGCAGCGCTTTCACCGCCCCCGCGTCCAGCACCAGAGCGCCGCGGGTCTGCAGATGGCCAGCCAGCCACTGCTTGCGCGCCGCCAGCATGCCGCGCTCGGGCGCCAGCAAGGTACCCAGGCGCTCGCCCGCCTTGAGGCGATCCAGCACACGTTCGATGCGCCCGCCAACTATCACCGTATGAGCGCCGGAACGGGCCGCCAGACGCGCCGCACGCAGCTTCGTCTGCATGCCGCCGCGCCCCAGGGCACCACCGGTGCCACCGGCCACGGCATCCAGCGCGGGATCATCCGCACGGGCTTCGAAAATCAGCTGGGCATCAGGGTTGTGGCGCGGATCGGCATCGAACATGCCATCGCGATCGGTCAGGATCACCAGCAGATCGGCTTCCACCAGGTTCGCCACCAGGGCGGCCAGGGTGTCGTTGTCGCCGAAACGGATCTCGTCGGTGACCACAGTGTCGTTTTCGTTGATCACCGGGATCGCACCCAGCTCCACCAGCGTCCGCAGGGTGCTGCGGGCGTTCAGGTAGCGCTTGCGATCGGAAAGGTCATCGTGGGTCAGGAGGATCTGTGCGGTATGGCGGCCGAGCTCGGCAAAGCTGGATTCCCAGGCCTGCACCAAGCCCATCTGCCCCACCGCGGCGGCGGCCTGCAACTCATGCACGGCGCTTGGGCGGCTTTGCCAACCCAGGCGACTCATGCCAGCCGCGACGGCACCGGAGGACACCAGCACCAGCTCGACGCCCGCATCGCGCAGGGCGACCATCTGCTCGACCCACACCGCCATGGCCGAGCGATCCAAGCCGCGACCATCGGCCGTCAGCAAGGCACTACCGATCTTCACCACCCAGCGCTGCGCGCCAGTCACCTTGTCCCGCATATCGTCCAACCTTAGCTAGAAGGCCGCGCGGCAAGGCGCGCGGCCATGCGAACATCCCACAGCACCGGGCGGTGCCAGGATCAGGGTACGTAGAAGATTTCCGGCCCGTCGCCGTCATCCTCGTCGTCATCGAAATCGTCGTCATCATCAGCATCGGCGTTCTTCAGACCGGCGCGGCGCAGGGCACGCTGGTCATCCATCGCCTGCAGACGGGCACGGGCCTCGTCCTCGATGCGCTGATCCAGCTCGGCGAGCTGTTCGGCATAGTCCGGCTCTTCCGCCATGCGAAGGGCCCGCTCATCGAGATAACGCATGATTTCCTGGGAAAGCGCCTCGGTGCCTTCGCGCTCCAGGGCGGAGATCACGAACACCGGACCCTCCCAACCCAGGCGCTCGAGCACGGCTTTCATGCGCGTGTCGCGATCCTCGTCGAGCAACTGGTCGGCCTTGTTCAGCACCAGCCAGCGATCGCGCTCGGTCAGGGCGGGACTGAAGCGACCGAGCTCCTCGATGATGACCGCAGCAGCGTCGGCCGGATCACTTTCGTCCAGCGGCGCCATGTCGACGATGTGCAGCAACAGGCGGGTACGCGCCAGGTGCTTGAGGAAGCGAATACCCAAGCCGGCGCCTTCGGCGGCACCCTCGATCAGGCCGGGGATGTCCGCGACCACGAAGGACTTGAAGCGCCCCACGCTGACCACACCCAGGTTCGGCACCAGGGTCGTGAACGGATAGTCGGCAACCTTCGGCTTGGCGGCGGAAACCGCGCGAATGAAGGTGCTCTTGCCGGCGTTCGGCAAGCCCAGCAGCCCCACGTCGGCCAGCACTTTCAGTTCCAGCTTGAGATCGCGGGATTCGCCCGGCTTGCCGTTGGTGGTCTGGCGCGGCGCGCGGTTGGTACTGGACTTGAACCGGGTGTTGCCCAGGCCGTGCCAGCCACCCTGGGCCACCATCAACCGCTGACCAGGCTTGGTCAGGTCGCCGATGATTTCCTGGGTACCGGCATCGATGATGGTGGTGCCTACCGGCACCGGCAGAACCAGATCCTCACCCTTGCGCCCGGTGCAGTCCTTGCTGCCGCCGTTCTCGCCGCGCTGGGCGTCGAACCGACGGGTGTAGCGGTAGTCCACCAGGGTATTGAGGTTGGGATCGGCCTCCATGAATACGGAGCCGCCATCGCCCCCGTCACCACCGTTGGGGCCGCCCTTCTCAATGAATTTTTCGCGACGGAAACTCATCAGGCCGTTGCCGCCGTCGCCCGCTTTTACAAAGATCGATACTTCATCGACGAATTTCATCAGGACGCCTCCCGCCACGGGGACGGGTTTAGTGAAACAAAGCACATAGGATACAGGGAACCCCGCCCGATGCAGAGTTTCCATGAAGCAGAAACGAAAAAGCCCCGTCGCAAGACGGGGCTTTTCCAGCGCTTACCTGATTAGGCAGCGACGATGCTTACGTACTTGCGACCGAAAGCACCTTTGACCTCGAACTTGATCACGCCATTCACTTTCGCGAACAGAGTGTGATCCTTGCCCAGGCCTACACCGACGCCGGCGTGGAACTTGGTGCCGCGCTGACGCACGATGATGTTGCCAGCTTTGACAACCTGGCCGCCGTACAGCTTCACGCCAAGGCGTTTACTTTCTGAGTCGCGGCCGTTGCGGGTAGAACCGCCAGCTTTTTTGTGTGCCATGAGTCAAATCCTCCAAAAAGGAAATTAGGCCTGGATGCCGGTGATTTTGATTTCAGTGAACCACTGGCGGTGGCCCTGGCGCTTCATGTGGTGCTTACGACGGCGGAACTTGATGATGCGCACTTTGTCGTGACGGCCTTGGGAGACCACTTCAGCGACTACTTTGGCGCCATCTACAACCGGAGCACCGATTTTCACGTCTTCGCCATTGCCGATCAGCAGGACGCGATCGAAAGTCACGGATTCGCCGGTGGCGACTTCGAGCTTCTCGATCTTCAGGAATTCACCTTCAGCGACTTTGTATTGCTTGCCGCCGGTAACGATAACTGCGTACATGGATTTTCTCCGTTAAACCTGCTCACCCGACGCTTTATAAATAGAGGTATCGGTCGGCATGGCTGCATGGGCCGGAACTGGCACCAGTGCAATTGCGTAAGGCAGGAAAATGCCCAAGGAAGTTCAGGGGCCGCGATTGTACGCAAGCCGCGATTGCCGCGCAAGCACCGCCAGCGCTCGCCTTGACAGCCCCTACCCCGCCCCCTAGCATGCCGCGCAACCTCAAAGGAGCACATCTCGCAGATGCAACCCCAGGCTTTCTACCGCGTGGTGGCGGACGATTTTACCGCAGTCGACGACATCATCCGTCGGCAACTCACCTCCCGCGTTCCCCTGGTGGAGAAAATCGGCGACTACATAGTGTCCGCCGGCGGCAAGCGCCTGCGCCCGCTGCTGGTACTGCTCGGCGGCAACGCCCTGGGTTTCGGCGGTGACCAGCTGCGCCTCCTGGCCGCCACTATCGAGTTCCTGCACACCTCCACCCTGCTCCACGATGACGTGGTGGACGCCTCCGGCCTGCGCCGCGGCCGTTCCACCGCCAACGCACTGTGGGGCAACGCGCCCAGCGTGCTGGTGGGCGACTTCCTCTATGCCCGCTCCTTCGAAATGATGGTGGAACTCGGCTCCATGCCGGTGATGCGCATCATCTCCCAGGCCACCCGGGTCATCGCCGAAGGCGAAGTGCTGCAGCTGTCGAAGATCCGCGACGCCAGCACCACCGAAGAAACCTACATGGAAGTCATCCGCGGCAAGACCGCGATGCTCTTCGAAGCCTCCACCCACAGTGCCGCGGTACTGGCCGGCGCCAGCGCCGAGCAGTGCGAAGCGCTGCGCCAGTTCGGCGACGCCCTGGGTATCGCCTTCCAGTTGGTGGACGACCTGCTGGACTACCGCGGCGACGCCGCCACCCTCGGCAAGAACGTCGGCGACGACCTCGCCGAAGGCAAGCCCACGCTGCCGCTGATCGCCACCATGCGCGACGGCACCCCGGAGCAGGCCAGCCTGGTGCGCAAGGCCATCCAGCAAGGCGGCAGCCAGGACCTGGAAGGCATCCGCGCCGCCGTGGAAGCGGCCGGTGCCCTGGACTACACCGCAAACCTGGCCCGTGACTACGCCGCCCGCGCCATCGCCTGCCTGGACAGCCTGCCGCCCAGTGTCTACCGCGACGCCCTGATCGAACTCACCGAGTTCGCCGTCGCGCGAACCCACTGAGTTACGAGCCTTCGAAAGAGCCCGTCCCAGGACGGGCTTTTTTCTGCCTCGACGAAAGGCGCCAATTGGCACTTGCTATTTTGATAATAGGAATTATTCTCATCTCATGCTTCTCAAGGAGATGAGCCATGACCTACCTGATCGATGCCTGGCTGGATCGCCCCCACCCCTACCTGCGGATACTCCACCGGGAAACCGGTGAGGTCTGCGCCGTGCTGGAAGAGGAAGCCCTCGACGAACTGCGCGACCAGGGCGACCTCGACCTCGCCGGCCTGAATTCCAGCGAGCCGGTGGTGCTCAAGGAGCTGGTGCGAAACCTCTTCCTGTTCTGCTACGCCAGGGCGCTACGGCCCCACGGTGAGGTGCACTGACGGAAAAGGGGGATTCTGGGTGACGCCAGGACGCGTCATCCGCAAGGTCGGCGCCCGGGCGCCCGCCTTGCAGCGAGGGCAAGAGCGCCCTCGCTGGTTCCCGGGCGGGCCAGGGAAGGCACGCCCGGGATCGACTCCGGAATCAGAGGATTTCCAGGAGCTCGACGTCGAACACCAGCACGCTGTGCGGCGGGATGCTGCCAACGCCCTGGGCGCCATAGGCCAGCTCGCTCGGCACATGCAGGCGCCACTTGCTGCCGGCGTTCATCAGTTGCAGGGCCTCGACCCAGCCGGCGATCACACCGCCCACCGGGAACTCGGCCGGCTGGCCGCGATCGTAGGAGCTGTCGAACACAGTGCCGTCGATCAGAGTGCCGTGGTAGTGGGTACGCACGGTGTCTTCAGCCGACGGCTTGGCGCCCTCGCCCGCCACCAGCACTTCGTACTGCAGGCCGGACGGCAGGACGGTCACGCCGTCACGCTTGGCGTTGTCTTCCAGGTACACGCGACCCGCGCCAGCGGCGGCCTCGGCCTTCGCCTCGGCTTCGGCCTGCATGCGCTCGCGGATCACGCGGAAGCTGGCGGACAGGGCGGCGCCGTCAACGCGGCTTTCAACGCCATTGAAGGCATCGGACAGGCCGGCGAGCACGGCATCCAGGCTCACGCCGGGCGGCGGGTTGTCGCGGATCTGGTCGCCGAGCTGGCGACCGATACCGTAGCTGACACGGGTTTCGTCGGTGGAGAGATCGAGTTGGGACACGGCGGAGCTCCGCTCAAGGGGAAAAAAGGCCGGCCAGACTAGCACAGCTTCCCTACCCCGGAGCAGGCCCCGCAGGGCTATCGAGGCCTCAGTGGGAGGTCCGGGTGGACATGGGCACGCGCAGCGTATCCCGGCTGTCCGCTTCCATGCCGCACATCTCGTCATGCACCACGCTGTGCACCAGGTGGAACGGCAGCTCCGGGAACTCGTGCAGCACTTCCCGGGCGTGCTCCACCGAGCGCAGGTGCACGGCGTGGCCGCGGCCGTCGTCCAGTGAGTGGGAACGCCCGTCTATGCGGGCCTCCAGCAGGTAGATACCGCCTTCAAGGGAAATGAGGTTGAGCTCTTCGATGTGCCCGGCACGGGCATGGCTGGTGAGGTCGTGCAATTTCATGGCGTCGCCCTCGTGCGCTGTACACCTCAAATCTAATGCACAGGGGCGGAAGCAGGCGACCAATACGCAACCGCCCGTCCGCTTTATCAGCGGCCGGGCGGCGCGGAGGGCAACAAGCGGCGATCAGTGATCGTGCTTGGTCATCTTGTCCAGGTAACCCATGGCGAAGGCCGAGATAACGAAGGTCATGTGCAGGATCACGTACCACATGATCTTGCTGTTATCGATATTCGGCGCATCCATGAACACCCGCAGCAGGTGAATCGAGGAAATCGCCACGATGGACGCGGCCACCTTCATCTTCAGCGAGCCGGAGTCCATCTTGCCCAGCCAGCTCAGCTTCTCCTTGCCTTCGTCGATATCCAGCTGGGACACGAAGTTCTCGTAGCCGGAAATCATCACCATCACCAGCAGGCCCCCCACCAGCGACATGTCGATCAGCGAGAGCAGCACCAGGATCAGTTCCGCCTCGGTCTTCTCGAACACATGGGGCAGGATGTGCCACACCTCCTGGAAGAACTTCAGGGTCAGCGCCAGCAAGGCCAGGGACAGGCCCAGATAGATCGGGGCCAGCAGCCAGCGCGCGGCGTACATCGAATTTTCTAGCAAGCGTTCCATGGCTTCTCGCAGTCAATAAAAACCGGCCGCGAGTATAACGGCGACTTGCCTACAGAAAAATAATGGCAACTGCCGAGGAAATATCCCCAAACACTGTGGATAAATCTGTGCATGAGCACTGGAACATCCGGCGAGACGCCCTTGCGCCGCTGGCTCGCAGCGGCTGCTCAAAAGCTGTTCAGCTGCAGGCGGTCAGGTTTCGGGACGGAACTGGAAGTCGCCGAGGTGTCGACAGCGGGTGCCGTTGATGCGGCGCAACTCCCCTTGCAGGTGCAGACGCCAGATGGGCGGATCGAAGGCTTCGGTGTAGCCCTGTTCGGCCAGGCAATCGGCGATCGCGCTGAGCACCGATTCCGCCACCAGAGGCCCGTGGAATGGGCCCTGGGCTTTGATCGCCGAGGGTTGTTCCCCCGACATTCCCGCTGCGCAGAGCAGCGTCCAGAGTCCATTCTCTCCCGCCAGCGGACGGATCACGCACTCGATCCGAGTCACCAGTCCCAGGCATTGGCGGGTAAGGCAGAGGTTGCGCGTCATGGCGGCTTTCCTCGCAGAGGCCTGGTTTTCAGCCTACACCCGAGTTACCGACTGCGAAAGGTCGACGCTTATCCCCGCGAGCTGTGGATAACCCTGTGAACAGGGTGAGGGAAAGGCGACGGGACGCAAGCGCTGCACGCCTGCGCCCCTACCGCTCAATGACCAACCAGCCACACCGGGAACCGAACCCCGGCTGCCGGTCGCAATGACACTCAGGCCGGGCCCTGGGTCTTGTCCGGGGCCGGGGCCTTGCCGGGCTCCTGCTTCGGTCCCTTGCGCGCGGGCTTGGGCGGTGCGGCGGCCTTGGAAACGGCCTCGACCACTTCCTGGGCCGGGCCGGCCTTTTCTTCTTCCTCCAGGCCCATCTCGGCGATTTCCCGCAGCCTTGCCACCACGCGCGCGTTGACGCTGCCCTCGGGGAACTGGCCCTTGTCGTCCGGCACACCGGCGGGCTCGCCCACCAGCAGGCTCAGGGCCTCGTCAGCCTGGCGCACGGCATAGACATGGAAGCGGCCCTGGCGCACCGCCTCCAGCACGCGCTCGTCGAGCATCAGGGTGGTGACGTTCGCATGGGGGATGATCACCCCTTGCTCGCCGGTCAGGCCACGGGCTTCGCAGAGGCGGAAGAAGCCTTCGATCTTCTCGTTGACACCACCCACCGCCTGCACTTCACCGAACTGGTTGATCGAGCCGGTGATGGCGAAGCATTGCTTGAGGGGCGTACGCGACAGCGCGGAAATCAGCGTGCAGGCCTCGCCGAGGGAAGCGCTGTCGCCGTCCACGTAACCGTAGGACTGCTCCAGGGCGATGCTCGCGGAAATTTCCAGCGGGAATTCCTGGGCGTAGCGGCTGCCGAGGTAGCCGGTGAGGATCATCACGCCCTTGGAGTGGATGGGCTGGCCGAGGTTGACCTCGCGCTCGATGTCGACGATGCCCGAACTGCCCGGGTAGACGGTGGCGGAAATCCGCGCAGGCACGCCGAAGGCCGAGTCGCCCACTTCCAGTACGGTCAGGCCGTTGCACTTGCCCACCGCGGCGCCCGCGGTGTCGATCAGGATGACGCCCGCCAGCATGTCGTCGAGGATGCGCGCCGATACCCGGCCGGTGCGGGTGGCCTTTGCCTTCAGGGCACGGTCGATGTGGCCGGCATCCGTGGTCGGATCGGAAGCCAGGTGACGGATGAAGTCGGCCTCGCTGACCAGCTGGAACAGGTCGCCGATACGCGCAGACAAACGCCCCTGGTGCTCCGCCAGACGCGCGCTGTAGGTAGCCAGGCGGGCCACGGCGGCGGCGGTGAGCGGTGCCATGCCCTCTTCAGAGGTACGGGTCTTCAGCAACTGGGCGAACTGCTCGAGGCTGTCGTCCGTCAGGACGATCTCTTCGTCGAAGTCCACCAGTACGCGGAACATCTCCTGGAAGTCCGGATCCAGGTCCTGCAGCGTGTAGTAGAGCTGGCGCGAGCCGACGATCACCACCTTCACCTGCAGGGGGATCACCTGGGGCGTCAGGGTCACGGTGGCCAACCGGCCCAGTTCGGCCAGCGGCGACTCCATCTTCAACTGGCGCGAATGCAGGGCACGCTTCAGGGCGTCCCAGACAAAGGGTTCGCTCAGCAGCTTCTCCGCCTCCAGCACCAGGAAGCCGCTGTTGGCGCGGTGCAGCGCACCGGGGCGCAGCTGCCGGTAGCTGGTGTAGAGGGCGCCCTGGTCGGTGCCGTATTCGATGCGGCCGAACAGGTTGTCGTAGGTGGGGTGGGACTCGAACACCACCGGCGCGCCGCCTTTGGCGTGATGTCCCACCACCAGGCTGGGGCAGTACTGCTCTTCCAGCAGCTCGCGACGCTGGGCGTCGGGCTTCTCGTCGAGCAGCTGGTCCACCACCGTCTTCAGCAGGTTGACCTGCATGGCCTGCAGGTAGGCCACCGCGCCGGCGTTCTCGGCGTACTTCTCCGACAGCGGCGAGAGCAGCGGCTGCAGGGCCTGGGTAATGGTTTCTTCGTTGAGATGACGCAGCTGGTTGCTCGACTCGCGCTTCCACTGCGGCAGGCTGGAAAGCTCCTCGTTGAGGCGCTCTTCCAGGGCCGCGATGTCATCGTGGAAGCGCTCGCGCTCGGACTCCGCCAGCTGGGCGAAGTCGGCCTCGTCCAGGGCCTTGCCGTCCTTCATGGGAGTGAAGGCGATGTTCGCGCTGTCGCGGTAGAGGGCGACGTCCTTCTCCAGGGCCAGTCGCTCGATCACATCCAGGGCGCGGTCGTAGCGCTGGTTGAAGGCGCGGTCGATGGCGCTCTTCTTCTGCTGGAAGGTGGGCGTCTCGAATACCGCCGGGAAGGTGGACAGCAGGTTATCCACCAGGTGGCTGATGTCGCTGATGAAGTCGTTCGCCTCCCCCGCTGGCAGTTGCAGCGCACGGGGTTCGCGGGGTTCGTCGAAGTTGTTGACGTACACCCAGTCCGGCGGGGTTTCCAGGCGCTTGCCCTCGGCTTTCAGGTAGCGCTGCACGAAGGAGAAACGCCCCGTACCCGGCTCGCCCATCACATAGACGTTGTAGCCGGGGCGCGGCATCGCCACGCCGAATTGCAGGGCCTCCACCGCGCGCTCCTGGCCGAGCACACCGCGGAAGGGTTCCAGGTCGTCAGTGGTGGTGAAGTTGAACTGCTGGGGCTCGAAGGGACGGGTCAGCGCATCGGGCGCCAGACGCAGGCTGGCAGCGATTGAGTCAGGCATCGAGTGTCCTTAGTGGATCGACAGGAAAGCAATGGCCGCATTCTGGCGCCGCCCCGTCATCACTGGCAAGGCATTGCGCCAGCGGGTTTCAGTGGGACAGGTCGGCGCAGCCCAGACAGTACTCGGCCGCCGGCAGCACCGCCAGGCGCGCCGGCTGTATGGGCTCGCCGCAACGCTGGCAGTAGCCGTAGCTGCCGTCGGCCAGGCGCAGCTTGGCCAGGCCCACGCGGCGCAGGGCCGCCTCGGTTTCGGCCAGTATGGCTTCGAGCACTTCGTCGTTCTCGCGCTGCACCGCCTGCTCGGCGAAGTCCGGCGAATGACTGCTCGCCAGATCCTCGCGGATGGCGTTGGCGCGGGCGGTGTACTGCTCTATCAGAGCGTCGAGGGTGGCGCTGGGGTCGTAGCTGGTCATGTCGGAATCTCCCCGGTTCACCCCTTAAGTGTGGACGCTGTAACGAAGCCTGCATCCACCTGTAGCAAACTTGCGCAAATACCCGCCTTGGCCTTGCTTGACACCCGCAGGCTCTTGTCCAAAGCTCCGCCCGACGACCTCTCAGCAAGAAGAGCCGCGCACTTGAAACGGATTTTCCCGTACCTCGCTCTGTTCACCTGCATCACCGCCCACGCCGCTCCCCAGGTTCCAGCCGAACGTCTCCAGGCATTGGCGGACGATCCCTACTGGATCGCCCTGGGCCACTACGAGACGGGCAAGCTCGGCGGCTGGCGCAGTTATGTGGACGACGCCGACTTCTTCCTCGCCGAGGGCGGGCCAAGCAACCCGGCCGCCGAACTGCGCGCCACCCTCAAAGCGCTCTACGCCCCTGCCGAACTTGGCGACAAGCACCCGCAATGCATCTATCCGGCACGCACCCGCTGGCTGCGCGACCAGCTGCAGCTCACCGACCTGCCCCAGCCGAACTGCAGCGAGTTCAAGGCCTGGTACACCGACATCAACCCCCACAGCACCGTGCTGGTGTTCCCCGCCGCCTACCTGAACAGCCCGTCCTCCATGTTCGGCCACACCCTGCTGCGCATCGACCAGCCGGATGTCCACGAAAACAACACGGTGATGCTCAGCTACGCGTTGAACTTCGGTGCCTTCATCGAAGGCTCTGACAACAGCATCCTCTACGCCTGGAAGGGCCTGATGGGCGGCTACCCCGGCCTCTTCGCCCTGGTGCCCTATCGCGACAAGCTCAAGGAATACAGCCGCCTGGAGAACCGCGACCTCTGGGAATACCGCCTGAACCTCACGCCGGAAGAAACCGGCCGCATGGTGGAGCACGTCTGGGAGCTCAAACAGATCCGTTTCGACTACTACTTCTTCGACGAGAACTGCTCCTACCGTCTGCTGGAGCTGTTGGAGATCGCCCGCCCGGGCATCGAACTCACCGACCAGTTCCCGATCACCGCCATCCCCACCGACACCGTGCGTGCGGTCAAGCAGTCCGGGCTGGTGGAGTCCATCGACTACCGACCCTCCCGGGAAAAGGAACTGCTGGCCCGCGCCGAGCCCCTGGACCACGCTGAGCAACAGTGGGTGCTGCGCCTGGCGGCGGACGAACGCCTGCTGGACGACCCCGCCTTCCTCGCCCTGCCCGCCCCGCGCCGCGCCCTGATCCAGGACGCCGCCTTCCGCCTGGTGCGCTACCACGCCAGTGGCGAGGAACGCACCAGCGCAACCGCCACCCGCAGCTACCGGCTGCTGCAGGGCATCAACCGCAACCCGCCGCCTCCACTTGCAGTGGACCGCCCCGAACTGCCCGAGGAAGGCCACCAGTCGCGCACCTGGCAACTGGGCCTGGGTAGCCGCGACGACCGCGCCTTCGCCGAGTACGGCCTGCGCATGGCCTACCACGACCTCAACGACAACCTCTCCGGCTTCCCCCTCGGCGCGCAGATTGAGATCCTCCAGCTCAAGCTGCGCCAGTACGAGAACAACCACTGGCAGCTGCAGCGCCTGGACCTCGCCACCATCCGCTCCCTCACCCCCCGCGGCGAACTGCTCAAGCCCTGGTCCTGGCAGGTAGCCGGCGGCCTGGAGCGCGTGCCGGGCGAGGACGGCGACGAGCGCCTGGTCAGCCACCTCAACGGCGGCGCAGGCGGCTCCTGGCAATTTGGCGAGAACACCCTGGGCTTCGCCCTGGCCACGGCGCGCATCGAGCACAACGAAGACTTCGCGCCCTTCATCGCCACCGCCGCCGGCTTCAACACCGGCCTGCTCTGGCACAACAAGCTGGGCAGCCTCAGCCTGGAAGCCTCCGGCGACTACTTCCACAATGGCGAAGTCCGCCGCCGCCTGTCCCTCAACCAGCAGTGGGAGATTTCCAGCAACCTCGGCCTGCGCCTCACCGCGCAACGGGACTTCAGCCAGCTCTCCACGCCGGTGAACGAAGTGCTGCTGGAACTGAAGTGGTACCACTATTGATGGGTTTCGTACCTCAGCGGAACGCCGCCCGCCCCATCCTACGGACGCGACACCGTAGGATGGGTTGAGCGCAGCGATACCCATCAAGAAAGCCCGCCACCACCTGTAAGCTGCGCCCCCGTCCCGCCGCAACGGGCCCAGAATGGTTATCCACACCCCGCTCAGGCAACTCCGATGAAAACGAACGGCCCACAACTGCTGGAAGTGGCCAATGGCAAGCCGATCAAGCTCTGGACCCAGGGCGTGCCGGTGGAAGACGAAGCCCGCCAGCAACTGATCAACACCGCGAAGATGCCCTTCATCTTCAAGCACCTGGCGGTGATGCCCGATGTGCACCTGGGCAAGGGCTCGACCATCGGCAGCGTGATCCCCACGCTAGGCGCCATCATTCCCGCCGCCGTCGGCGTGGACATCGGCTGCGGGATGATCGCCGCCCTCACCTCCCTGCGCGCCGCCGACCTGCCGGATAATCTCCACGGCCTGCGCAGCGCCATCGAGCGCGCGGTGCCCCACGGCAAGACCTTCGGCAGGCGCGACCAGGGCGCCTGGGACGACGTGCCGGACGCCGCCGACCAGGCCTGGCGCCCGCTGTCCCGGCGCTTCAAGGCCATCACCGCGAAGAACCCGCGCCTGGAGAAGACCAACAACCGCCACCACCTCGGCACCCTGGGGACCGGCAACCACTTCATCGAGGTTTGCCTGGACGAAGCCGAGCGCGTCTGGTTCATGCTCCACAGCGGTTCGCGCGGGGTGGGCAACGCCATCGGCACCCTGTTCATCGAGCTGGCCCAGGCCGACATGCGCCAGCACATCGCCAATCTGCCGGACCGCGACCTGGCTTATTTCGAGGAGGGCAGCCGGCACTTCGACGACTACGTGGAAGCCGTCGGCTGGGCCCAGGACTTCGCCCGGCAGAACCGCGCCCTGATGATGCAGGCGGTGATCGCGGCGGCGCGCAAGGTGATCCGCAAGCCCTTCGAGGCCAGCCTGGAAGCGGTGAACTGCCACCACAACTACGTGCAGAAGGAACAGCACTTCGGCCGTGAGGTACTGGTGACGCGCAAGGGCGCGGTGTCGGCGCAGAAAGGCGAGCTGGGCATCATCCCCGGCTCCATGGGGGCCAAAAGCTTCATCGTCCGGGGCCTGGGCAACGAGGAGGCGTTCTGCTCCTGCAGCCACGGCGCCGGCCGAGCCATGAGCCGGGGCCGGGCGAAGAAGCTGTTCACGGTGGAGGACCAGGTCCGCGCCACCGCCCACGTGGAATGCCGCAAGGACAAGGACGTGATCGACGAGATCCCCATGGCCTACAAGGACATCGACGCCGTGATGGCTGCCCAGCGCGACCTGGTGGAAGTGGTGCACACCCTGCGCCAGGTGGTCTGCGTCAAGGGCTGACCGGGGCGGGCGCCCCGGCCGGCCGAACACTCAAGTACCGGGCGACGGCGCGTCGGGCGACAGCTGCTGGAGGTAATGCAGGTGCCGCTCGTACTGGTCGAGAACATCAGCGATCACCTGCTCCCGGCTGAAGCCCCAGAGGTTGTAGCCCTGCCCGCCCTCCGCCAGGTGCACCTCCAGCCGGCAGTAACGCCCGGCGCCATCGGCCGCGACGTAGGTCGGCATCGCTGCCTCGCTTACCCGGATCTCGTAGTGGAAGGGCGCGGCCTCGCCACAGGGCGCGTCCAGCACCAGCCGGGGCAGCCCATCCTCCGTCGCGGGGCTGTCCCGCAGCTGCGCGGGCAGGCCCTGGCGCCGCAACGCCGAGCAGACCTCCGCCAGCGCCGGACGGCACACCGCCTCCAGCATCTGGCTTGCCTGCTCGCGTCCCGGTTGGGTGATGGCCCGCACCAGGCGCTGCTCCCAGTCGGGCGCCGCAACCCCGACCGGCTGCAGCCGCGCCGAGAGATAGCCGGCCAGGCCGTGCTGACGGCTGTCCTGGCGCAGCACCTCCAGGCGCAAGGCGCGGTAGAGCCCCGCCATGATGAAGAAGATCACGAAGGAGAACGGCAGCCCCATGATCACCGTGGCGTTCTGCAGGGTCGGCACGCCCCCCACCATCAGCATCGCCAGGGTCAGCAGGCCGATGGCCAGGGACCAGAAGATGCGCAGCCAGGAGGGCGCGTCGCTGGCCGGGTCCTTCAACCGCGAGGTGAAGTTGCCCAGCACCAGCGCGCCGGAGTCCGCCGAGGTGACGTAGAACAGCAGGCCGGTCAGGGTCGCCAGCAGGGTGCTGAAGCCCACCCAGGGGTACTCCGCCAGCAGCGAGTAGAAGGCGCGTTCCGGCAGCTCCATGGCCACCCGGCCGAACTCGGCGTTGCCCGCCAGCACCACGTCCAGGGCGCTGTTGCCGAAGATGGAGATCCACACCAGGGTGAAGGTGAAGGGGATCACCAGGGTACCCACCACGAACTCCCGCAGGGTGCGCCCCCGGGAAATCCGTGCCAGGAACAGGCCGACGAAGGGCGCCCAGGCCACCCACCAGGCCCAGAAGAACAGGGTCCAGCCATTCAGCCAGTCCACCGGGCGGTCGAAGGCGAAGGTGTTCAGGGTCATCCCGGCGAAGCCGCTGAGGTAGTCGCCGATGTTCAGCACCAGGCCATTGAGCAGGAACACCGTGTCGCCGCTGAACAGCACGAAGCCGATCAGCGCGATGGCCAGCAGCACGTTCAGCTCCGACAGCCGGCGGATGCCCTTGTTGACCCCGGAGACGGTGGACAACGTCGCCATCATCACCGACAGCAGGATCAGCAGCGCTTGCGGCAGGATGCCCTCGGGAATGTCGAACATGAACTTCAGCCCGTAGTTGAGCTGCACGACGCCGATCCCCAGGGAGGTGGCGATGCCGAAGACGGTGCCCAGCGCCGCGGCGATTTCCACCCCGTGGCCCAGGGGCCCGTGGATGCGCTGGCCGAAGATCGGGTAGAGCGCCGAGCGGATCGACAGCGGCAGGCCGTGGCGGTAGGCGAAGTAGCCCAGCGCCGCGCCCATCAGCGCATACATCGACCAGCCGGTGATGCCGTAGTGGAACAGGGTCCAGGCCACCCCCTGGCGGGCTGCCTCCAGGGTGCCCGCCTCGCCCTCCGGCGGCGCCAGCAGGTGGGTCACCGGCTCGGCCACGGAGAAGAACATCAGGTCGATGCCGATGCCCGCCGCGAACAGCATGGCGCCCCAGGTGAACAGGTTGAACTCGGGCCTGGCGTGGTCCGGCCCGAGACGGATATCGCCGAAACGGGAGAAGGCGATCACCAGGACGAAGGCGACATAGAGCGTCGCCGCCAGAAAGTAGTACCAACCGAAGCCTTCGGATATCCACCCCAGCACCCGGCCAAGGGCGGCGGCGGCCGTCTGGCCATCCAGCAGGGCCCAGCAGGCCACAGCCAGAATGCAGCCGGCGGAGCCCAGGAATACGGTTCGGTTGAGCGTGTCGGTTTCCTCCGTGATCCGCAGGTCAGTCATGGTCGTTCCTCGATCAGCAGCCATTGGAACGGGGCAAGCTAGCAGCTCGATCCGGCCCTGACTTTCACGGATGCGACCCTTCTAGACCGGCATTCCGACACGCTGTAGGCCGCGTCCGACAAGGCCCCGACAGAGTTTTCACGAAACGTCGACAAGCGTTCTAGGATTATTCCATGGACCCACCCTCAGTCGCGCCCTGGTCGGCACGAGGGAGTTTTTCCATGCGCACCTGGCGCACCCTGTCCTTGTCGTTGCTCTGCGGCATCCTGCTCGCGGGCTGCGAAACCACCCACGACCACCTGCTCGCCCAGGGCTATCCGCCCGCCTTCGCCGATGGTTTCACCGACGGTTGCAGCAGCGGCCGCCAGGCGGCCGGGGTGATGACCGGGGAATTCCGCAAGGACGTACCACGCTACCTGGAGGACGCCACCTACGCCGAAGGTTGGGGCGATGGCTTCCGCCAGTGCCAGGCACAGGTACGCAACGAAGAGCGGCGGCAATACGAGGAACGCTTCCGCGACCGGGATGACGATGAGTGGGATCGGAACCGCGGCAACGCCATGGGGAGGGCGCTGCAACCGAATTAGGACGGGGCTGGAGCCGCGCCGTCACGCCGTAGGGTGGATGGCGCTTTTCCATCCACCGGCAGCGCCATGCCGAACCCCGGATGGTGGACCGATGAAGCGTGGTCCACCCTACGGCTGTAACGGGCTGCGGGTCAGACGACCCCTTGCGCCAGCATCGCGTCGGCGACTTTCACGAAGCCGGCGATGTTCGCGCCCTTGACGTAGTTCACCCGGCCCTTCTCTTCGCCATAGCTGACGCAGGCGTGGTGGATGTTCTGCATGATGCCGTGCAGGCGCTGGTCGACTTCGCCGGCGGTCCAGTGCAGGCGCATGGCGTTCTGGCTCATCTCCAGGCCGCTGGTGGCCACGCCACCGGCGTTGGAGGCCTTGCCCGGCGCGAAGAGGATGCCGGCCTCGAGGAACAGGTCCACCGCCGCCAGGGTCGAGGGCATGTTGGCGCCTTCGGCCACACAGACGCAGCCGTTGGCCAGCAGCACGCGGGCGTCCTCGGCGTCCAGCTCGTTCTGGGTCGCGCAGGGCAGCGCGATATCGCAGGCCAGGGACCAGGGACGCTGGCCCGGCAGGAAGCGCAGGCCATTGCCGCGAAGCTCGCTGAGGCGACCGCGACGGACGTTCTTCAGCTCCATCAGCTCGTCCCACTGCTCCTGGGTCAGGCCGGCCTCGGCAAACAGGGTGCCTTCGGAGTCGGACAGGGAAATCACCTTGCCGCCCAGCTCCATGACCTTCTGCGCCGCGTACTGCGCGACGTTGCCCGAACCGGAAATCGCCACGCGCTGGCCGTCGAAGCCGCGGCCGATACCCTTGAGCATTTCCTGGGCGAAGTAGACACAGCCAAAGCCGGTGGCTTCGGGACGGATCAGGCTGCCGCCGTAGGCCAGGCCCTTGCCGGTGAAGACCGAGGTGAACTCGTTGGACAGGCGCTTGTACTGGCCAAAGAGGAAGCCGATTTCGCGGGCGCCGACGCCGATATCACCGGCCGGGACGTCCAGGTCGGCGCCGATGTGGCGGTACAGTTCGCTCATGAAGGACTGGCAGAAGCGCATCACCTCGGCGTCGCTCTTGCCCTTGGGATCGAAGTCCGAGCCGCCCTTGCCGCCGCCCATGGGCAGCGAAGTCAGGGAGTTCTTGAACACCTGCTCGAAGGCGAGGAACTTCAATACGCCCAGGTTCACCGACGGATGGAAGCGCAGGCCGCCCTTGTAGGGGCCGATGGCGCTGCTCATCTGCACGCGGAAACCACGGTTGACGTGAACCCGGCCGGCGTCGTCGACCCAGGGCACGCGGAACAGGACGGCACGCTCCGGCTCGACGATCCGCTCGATGATGCCGGCCTCCAGGTAACGAGGATTGGCTTCAAGGAAGGGCCACAGGCTGCGCAGGACTTCTTCAACGGCCTGATGGAACTCGGGCTGGTCGGGGTCGCGCTGCTTGAGGCGCTGCAGGAATGCGTCGACGGATTGCGTCATGTCTCTCACCATTTATTTCTTTTTTGGACGATCAAGGCGCGAGACTCTATCAAGCCAGGCAGCACCTCGATAGTGCAAAATGACGCATTTATGAATCTTTTTGGTGCATAGCCTATAAAACACAGGCCCAACCAGTGAAATATCCCGCTAAAGCCCTGATCAACCTTACAAAATCCTCCAGTCGCCCATGCATATTGCGCACTAATTGAGCGCGCGGCACGCACCAAGAAAGCCCAAACGTTCAAGGCAACGTCTGCACTCGCAGCACTTCCCGCGGATTGATCCCCAGGGCACTGCGCTTGCCGCGCATCACCACTGCGCCGCGGTCCGGCAACTCGTACCAGACGGCTTCCGACACGCAGACGCCCACGCCGATGGAGGCATCGTCCAGCACCAACTCAACGCGGAACTGGCAGCCCAGGCCGCCGTCGTCCTTGTCCAGCACCCGCGCGGCGAACTCCGCATCCTGCCCCATCCATTGGGTGTAGAGCGCGGCCACCGGCACCTGCAGGGCGCCCCAGAGCACCAGCGTCAGCAGCGAGCCCAGGGTCAGGTGCAGCCACCAGCGGGCTTGTTCGGTATCGAGGCCGAACAGCGTGTCGAAGCGTTCGCGCCGGGCCAGCCAGGCATAGAGCGCGCCCCCTAGCAGCAGGGCACCGGGCACCGAGGCGAGCGTCCAGGCCGGGGACGGATAAAAGGAGAAGTACAGGCCGCAGACGGCGAACAACGCCAGGCCCGAGAACCAGAACATGTAGTGGTTGAATCCCTTCATCGATCCTCCTCAAACAAAAACGGAGCCCTGTGGCTCCGTTTCCGTAATGGCAGCTGTATTACTGCGCCAGCTTCTTGTAACGCACCCGGTGCGGTTGCGCGGCGGCTTCGCCGAGGCGCTTCTTGCGGTCCGCTTCGAACTCGGTGTAGTTGCCTTCGAAGAAGGTCACCTTGCCGTCGTCCTCGTAGGACAGGATGTGGGTGGCGATACGGTCCAGGAACCAGCGATCGTGGGAGATCACGATGGCGGCGCCGGGGAAGTCCAGCAGCGCTTCTTCCAGCGCACGCAGGGTTTCCACGTCGAGGTCGTTGGACGGTTCGTCGAGCAGCAGCACGTTGCCGCCCTGCTTCAGGGTCAGGGCCAGGTGCAGGCGGCCACGCTCACCACCGGAGAGATCCTTGACGAACTTCTGCTGGTCGGCGCCCTTGAAGTTGAAGCGACCGACGTAGCTGCGCGACGGGACTTCGTAGTTGCCGATCTTGATCTGCTCGAAACCGTCGGAAACCTGCTGCCATACGGTCTTGCCGCCTTCCAGGCTGTCGCGGCTCTGGTCGACGCTGGCCAGCTGCACGGTTTCACCGAGCTCGATGCGGCCGGAGTCCGGCTGCTCCTTGCCCAGGATCATGCGGAACAGGGTCGACTTGCCGGCGCCGTTGCCGCCGATCACGCCGACGATGGCGCCCTTCGGCACGCTGAAGGACAGGTCGTCGATCAGCACGCGGTCGCCGTAGCCCTTGGTCACGTTGTGGAACTCGATGACCTTGTCGCCCAGGCGCGGACCGGCCGGGATGTAGATCTCGTTGGTCTCGCTGCGCTTCTGGAATTCCTGCGACTGCATCTCTTCGAAGCGTTGCAGGCGGGCCTTGGATTTGGACTGACGCGCCTTGGCGCCCTGGCGGACCCACTCCAGTTCGGCCTTCATGGCCTTGGCGTGGGAGGCTTCCTGCTTGGCTTCCTGGGCCAGGCGGTTGGCCTTGGATTCCAGCCAGCCGGAGTAGTTGCCTTCGAAGGGGATGCCGTGGCCACGGTCCAGTTCGAGGATCCAGCCAGCGACGTTGTCGAGGAAGTAACGGTCGTGGGTAATGGCTACCACGGTGCCCTGGAAGTCGTGGAGGAAGTGCTCCAGCCAGGCCACGGAGTCGGCGTCCAGGTGGTTGGTCGGTTCGTCCAGCAGCAGCATGTCGGGAGCCGACAGCAGCAGGCGGCAAAGGGCCACGCGGCGCTTCTCGCCACCGGAGAGGTGTTCGATCTGCGCGTCCCACGGCGGCAGGCGCAGGGCGTCGGCGGCCACTTCCAGCTGGCGCTCGAGGTTGTGGCCATCGGAGGCCTGGAGGATGGCCTCCAGCTTGGCCTGCTCGGCGGCCAGGGCATCGAAGTCGGCGTCCGGCTCGGCGTAGGCGGCGTAGACCTCGTCCAGGCGGGCCTGGGCCTGCTTGATCTCGCCCACCGCCTCTTCGACGATGTCGCGCACGGACTTGGTCGGGTCCAGTTTCGGCTCCTGGGGCAGGTAGCCGACCTTGATCCCGGGCATCGGGCGGGCCTCACCGTCGATCTCGGTATCCACCCCGGCCATGATGCGCAGCAGGGTCGACTTGCCCGCGCCGTTCAGGCCGAGCACGCCGATCTTGGCGCCCGGGAAGAAAGACAGGGAAATGTCCTTGAGAATCTCACGCTTCGGGGGCACGACCTTGCCGACCCGGTGCATGGTGTAGACGTATTGAGCCAAAGTGCAGCACTCCCTAAAAAAGACAAAAAGGCGCCAAAAGTCCGCGCATATTAGCAAATGCGGCCGCCGAACTGCCCCAGTTTCAGCCCTCCGGCACGGCGCCGGGCCCTCCGCCCGACATTCGGCCGCACGATCGTCGTGCATCCGGAGGGGGTCAAGACAGCCCGGATCCTGCCGATAAGCTGCGGACAGGGCGGGAGTGGCAAGGAACGATCGCCCCGCGCGCGGAACTACCGGAATGCACCAGGGAGGGCAAACGATATTCGTCGGTCGTACTGGCACTTTACAGGCCGTCAAGGCATGCTAGCCGGCCCGCGGACCGAGGGTCCGGGACGCCCCGCCACCTGCCAATCGAGCAGTAACAGCAGGAACGCAATCCGTGCCAACCAGCCCCCTCTCTCCACCGCCGAGCGAGCCAGGATCTCCCCTGGCCGGTGCCCCCACGCGCCGTTCGGTCAAAGGGCTGCTGGTGGGCCTGGTGCTACTGATGCTGACCCTGCTGCTCTGGCAGCTGCATCAGGAATATCGCCAGCTGCAGGAAGGCGCACGGGATCGCAACTACACCCTGACCCGCGAGCTGGCCAGCCACCTCGAACTGGTCATGCAATTGAAGGCCGACGCGGTCATCGCCCTGCTGCGCCAACGCGAGCCGGAGTCCAGCAACGAGAACCAGCGCCTGGCCGCCCTCGACCTGCTGCGCCCGCTGCTGCCGGCCTCGCGCAGCCTGGCCTGGCTCAACCCCAATGGCGGCGTGCTGGCCGACACCCAGCCCGATAGCGACGACGAATTGTTCCTCGCCAACCTGGTGCAACGCGCCGAAGGGCAGGTCTACCACTACGCCTTCAGCCCCGTGGGGCGTGGCGAGGTGTACCTGGTCCTGCGCCAGTCGCCGTTCCCCGAGCCCAGCGGTTACTGGGTCCTGCGCATGGACGCCGAGGCCATCCGCACCTGGCTGCTCAAGCACGAGGACCGCGATTACCGCTGGCTGCTGGAGGACCACTTCCTGCAACGGGTCCTGGCGCAGAGCGGCCGCACCGTCCACAGCCCGATCATCATGCCGGTGACCGCCGAGCAGGAAGGCCAGACCATCCTCGTCTCGGCCCTCGGCCACAGCGACTGGCAACTGCGCGCCCTGCACGACGAGCGCCAGGTACGCGCCCACCTGCTGCCGGAACTGCTCAGCAAGCTGCTGCTGTTCTTCATCGCCGCCAGCCTGGCGTTGATCGCCCTGTACTTCCTGCAGCGCGAACAACGTGGCCTGCGCGCCCTCAACGACGCCTCGCGGCGCTCCCTGCGCCAGGCAGCCAGCGCCCTGGGGGTGATCGAGGAACGGGTGCTGGTGACCCAGGTGGACGGTCGCGTGAGCTACCTCAACCCCCAGGCCGAGAGCCTGTTCGGCGTCAGCGGCGCGGCCGCCCAGGACCATCACCTGCTGGCCCTGCTGCCAGGCCTTGACCCGCTGCTGCTCAATACCCCCGGCCTGGACCACCAACTGGTCTCGGACCTGGTGCCGTTTGAAAACGGCCATGAGCAGCGCCTGCTGGCCGTGACCCGCAATGACCTCACCGATGGCGCGCAACTGCTCGGCTACGTCTGGGTACTGCGCGACGTCACCGAGGAACAGCACGCCCTGCGCGTCCTGCAGGAAACCCGGCGGCGCTACCAGGACATCTTCGAGGGCGGCGGCATCGCCCTCTGCGTGCTCGACCTCGCCGAGCTGCGCAAGCACCTGATCCAGCAGGGCATGCGCGACCGCGCCAGCCTGGCCGCCTGGCTCCGCGCCAACCCGCAGCGCCATCCGGAACTGTTGAAGCTGTTGCGCATCACCGAGATCAACCAGGTGGGCATGCGCCTGCTGGAGGTCAACAGCAACGAACAGGCCTGGCGCCAACTGATCGGCAGCCAGCCACTGCGCGAGGGCGGCATCCGCTTCCAACTGATGACGGCCTTGCTGGGCGGCAGCAAGCATCTTGAAATGGAAAGCCAGTTCGTCACGCCCCAAGGCCAGGTGCGGCACATCTGGCTGGTGGTGCACCTGCCGGACATGATCCAGGACCTGGAAGCCGTCACCCTCAGCATCAACGACATCACCAGCCGCAAGGAAGTGGAGCTTTCGCTGATCGAGCGCGAGCGCTTCTGGTCCGACGTGGTGCTGGCGCTGCCCGACACCCTCTATGTCCACGACATGATCGACAAGCGGGTGATGCTCACCAACAACCGCCTGGCCCCGCAGCTGGGCTACGACCGCGACGACATCCGCAGGATGGGCGAGCGCTTCTGGGAGTCGGTGCTGCACCCGGACGACGCCGAACTCTACTCGCGCGTGCGCAGCCTGCAGCAGGTGGTGGGCGATGGCATGCTGCTGCAGTGCCAGCTGCGCTGGCGCCACAAGGACGGCAGCTGGCGCTGGTTCGACGTACGCGAGCAGGCCCTGTCCCGCGACGACAACGGCCGGGTCAGCCGCCTGATCGGCGTGGCCAAGGACATCACCGAACAGATCGAAGCCACCGAGTCCATGCGTGAGAGCGGGCGCCGCTACCGCATGCTCGCCGAAAGCATCAGCGACGTGATCTTCACCACCGACAGCGAGCTGCAGCTCAGCTACGTCAGCCCCTCGGTGCTGCCGGTGCTCGGCTACAGCGCCGAATGGACCATCGCCAACGGCTTCCAGGGCATGTCCGCCGACCCACGGCAGATGGTCAACCTGTTCGAACAGCTGGAGCATATCCGCAACGCCCTGGGCAATCCCCAGCGCCTGGCGGAACTGCGCACCCAGATGCCGGCGCGCCTGTTCCTCTTCGACTGCATGCGCGCCGATGGCCAGAAGATCCCGGTGGAACTGCGCACCATGCTGATGTGGGACGAGTACGGCCGCTTCGAAGGCATGCTCGGCGTCGGCCGCGACGTCAGCCAGCAACGCCGCGCCGAGAAGGACATGCGCATGGCGGCCACGGTATTCGAGCACTCCACCTCGGCCATCCTGGTCACCGACCCGGCCGGCTACATCGTCCAGGTCAACGAAGCCTTCTGCCGCATCACCGGCCACGCCGCCAGCGAGGTGCTGGACCAGTTGCCGGCGATGCTCACGGCCGACCGCCAGCAGGCCAACCAGCTCACCTTCATCATCAGCCAGCTCAACCAGCGCGGCAGCTGGGAAGGCGAGATCTGGCTCAAGCGCCGCGAGGGCGACAGCTACCCGGCCTGGGTCGGCATCACCGCCGTGCACGACGAGGAAGGCGACCTGGTCAGCTATGTCTGCTTCTTCAGCGACATCAGCGAGCGCAAGGCCAGCGAACAGCGCATCCACCGCCTGGCCTACTACGACGGCCTGACCCACCTGCCCAACCGCACCCTGTTCCAGGACCGCCTGCATACCGCCTTGCAGTACGCCGAGCGGAACCAGGAATGGGTGGTGCTGATGTTCCTCGACCTCGACCGCTTCAAGCCGATCAACGACTCCCTCGGCCATGCCGCCGGCGACCGCATGCTCAAGGACGTGGCTGTGCGCCTGGCCACCTGCGTGCACGAGGACGACACCGTGGCGCGCATGGGCGGCGACGAGTTCACCCTGCTGCTGCAGCCGCGCGCCACCCGCGAAGGCGCGCTGAACCAGGCCATCCATGTGGCCGAACAGATTCTCGGCAACCTGGCCCGCCCCTTCGTCCTCGAAGGCCGCGAGTTCTTCGTCACCGCCAGCATCGGCATCGCCCTCTCGCCCCAGGACGGCCGCGAGTTGAGCCAGCTGATGAAGAACGCCGACACCGCCATGTACCACGCCAAGGAACGCGGCAAGAACAACTTCCAGTTCTACCAGGCCGACATGAACGCCCGCGCGCTGGAGCGCCTGGAGCTGGAAAGCGACCTGCGCCATGCCCTGGAGCAGGGCGAGTTCCTGCTCTACTACCAGCCGCAGTTCTCCGGCGACGGCAAGCGCCTGACCGGCGTCGAGGCCCTGCTGCGCTGGCGCCACCCCAAGCGCGGCCTGGTGCCGCCGAGCGAATTCATCCCGGTACTCGAAGAGCTCGGCCTGGTGGTGCAGGTCGGCGACTGGGTGCTGGCCGAGGCCTGCCGCCAGCTCAAGACCTGGCACCAGGCGAAGATGCGCCTGCCGAAGATCTCGGTGAACCTCTCCGCCCGCCAGTTCGCCGATGGCCAGCTGGCCGAACGCATCGCCGCGATCATCGACGACTGCGGCCTGCCCCCGGCCTGCCTGGAGCTGGAACTGACAGAGAGCATCCTGATGCGCGACGTCGGCGAGGCCATGGCCATCCTGGAGAACCTCAAGCGCCTGGGCCTGTGCATCGCGGTGGACGACTTCGGCACCGGCTACTCCTCGCTCAACTACCTCAAGCAGTTCCCCATCGATGTGCTGAAGATCGACCGCAGCTTCGTCGACGGCCTGCCCGATGGCGAGCGGGACGCCCAGATCGCCCGCGCGATCATCGCCATGGCCCACAGCCTGAACCTGGCGGTGATCGCCGAAGGCGTGGAAACCCCGGCCCAGTTGGGCTTCCTCCGCGAGCACGGCTGCGACGAAGTGCAGGGCTACCTGTTCGGCCACCCGATGCCGGCGGTCCAGTTCGAGCGGCTGTTCGGCGCCGCCACCGACTTCATCCTCAGCTGAGCGGCCAGCTCCCACCGCAATGGCCACATGAAGCCCGCTTGTCTGTCACATGACCGACCTTCATATGCCAGCCCGCGACCGATCAGGTAGAATGCGCCCCTTTCCCAGTACCGATCCTTAAGAGGACCGCCATGTTCAGCCGTGATTTGACCCTCGCCCGCTACGATGCAGAACTCTTCGCCGCGATGGAGCAGGAAGCCCAACGCCAGGAAGAGCACATCGAGCTGATCGCCTCCGAGAACTACACCAGCCCGGCGGTGATGGAAGCCCAGGGCTCGGTACTGACCAACAAGTACGCCGAAGGCTACCCGGGCAAGCGCTACTACGGCGGCTGCGAATACGTCGACATCGTCGAGCAGCTGGCCATCGACCGCGCCAAGGAGCTGTTCGGCGCCGACTACGCCAACGTCCAGCCCCACGCCGGTTCCCAGGCCAACAGCGCCGTCTACCTGGCCCTGCTGTCGGCCGGTGACACCATCCTCGGCATGAGCCTGGCCCACGGCGGTCACCTGACCCACGGCGCCAGCGTCTCCTCCTCCGGCAAGCTGTACAACGCCGTGCAGTACGGCATCGACGCCAACGGCCTGATCGACTACGACGAAGTCGAGCGCCTGGCCGTGGAGCACAAGCCGAAGATGATCGTCGCCGGCTTCTCCGCCTACTCCCAGGTCCTGGACTTCCCGCGCTTCCGCGCCATCGCCGACAAGGTAGGTGCCTACCTGTTCGTCGACATGGCCCACGTGGCCGGCCTGGTCGCCGCTGGCGTGTACCCGAACCCGGTACCCTTCGCCGACGTGGTCACCACCACCACCCACAAGACCCTGCGCGGCCCGCGCGGCGGCCTGATCCTCGCTCGCAAGAACGAAGAGATCGAGAAGAAGCTGAACTCCGCCGTCTTCCCGGGCGCCCAGGGTGGCCCGCTGGAGCACGTGATCGCCGCCAAGGCCGTGTGCTTCAAGGAAGCCCTGCAGCCCGAGTTCAAGGCCTACCAGCAGCAAGTGGTGAAGAACGCCCAGGCCATGGCCCAGGTCTTCATCGACCGCGGCTTCGACGTGGTCTCCGGCGGCACCCAGAACCACCTGTTCCTGCTCAGCCTGATCAAGCAGGACATCACCGGTAAGGACGCCGACGCCGCCCTGGGTCGCGCCTTCATCACCGTGAACAAGAACTCGGTGCCCAACGACCCGCGCTCGCCCTTCGTCACCTCGGGCCTGCGCATCGGCACCCCGGCCGTCACCACCCGCGGCTTCAAGGAAGTCGAGTGCCGCGAGCTGGCCACCTGGATCTGCGACATCCTGGAGAACATGGGCGACGAGTCCGTGGTCGACCGCGTACGCGAGCAGGTCAAGGCCGTTTGCGCCAAGCTGCCGGTTTACGGCAAGTAAGCGACAGACGCGCAATGAAGAAGCCCGGCAATGCCGGGCTTTTTCTTTGGGGCTTGTTGGCCTCAGGCGCCGACGCTCAAGCGTAGCGACGTAGGATGGGTTGAGGTACGAAACCCATCAGCACGTAGGATGGGTTGAGCTTGCGATACCCATCAATCCTGCCCGCATGGGTATCGCTCCGCTCAACCCATCCTACGATCCGAACCACTCCCCCTAACTCAACCGGAATGCCGCGCCGCCTTGATCTGCTGCCACAACCCATCGACCCGCGCCTTCTGCTCCGGCGTCAGGCGCTCCAGGAAGTACAGGCGCTTGCGCTCCGCCTGGTCGGGCACCAGCACCGGCTGCTCGCGGGCCAGCCTCTGCATCTCCGGCGAATCGGCGGCCAACGGCGAATAGAAGCGCGAAGCCAGGGCGTTGCGCCGAGCGTTGTCGGGCTGCAGCAGGTAGTCGATGAAGCGGTAGGCCAGGTCCGGCCGCGCCGCGTTGGCGGGAATTGCCAGGCTGTCGATGAACACCAGCGCGCCCTCGTCGGGAATCTGGAAGCGCAGCGCCGGATTGCGCTCGGCCGCCGTCAGCGCGTGGCCGACCCAGGCCATGGCCACGCAGAGCTTGCCGCTGGCGAGGTCGTCGACGTAGCGGTCGTTGTCCAGGTTGCGCACTTGCGACTGCAGGGCCAGCAGCTGCTTGCCGGCCTGGTCGATCTGCCGGGTGCCGCCGAGGCTGAGGTTGCGCCCCCGGTAGTTGAGCCAGAGCGACAGGGTTTCCTCCGGCGCATCCAGCAGCCCCACGCCGCAGCCGGCCAGGCGCGCGCGCTGTTGCTCGTCGAAGAGCAGGCTCCAGCTATTGGGCAGGGAGCCGCCGAACGCCGGCTGGGCCAGGGTCGGGTTGCTCACCAGCCCCACTGAGCCCCAGAGATAGGGCACCACGTAACGGTTGGCCGAACCGAAGCCGGCGAGCATGGCCAGCAGCGCCGGGTCCAGGCTGCCGTAATGGGGCAGCTTGGCGACGTCCAGCGCCTGCAGGCGCTTCTCGTCGATCAGGCGGGCCAGCTGGAAATGCGAGGGCACCACCAGGTCGTACCTGGGCGCTCCCGCCAGGGCCGCATCCAGGTCGGCGGCGGTGTTGAAGGTCTCGTATTCGACGCGCACACCGCTCTCACGCTGGAAGGCGGCGAGCACCTCGGGCTCGATGTAGTTGGTCCAGTTGTAGACCCGCAACACCTCTTCGGCGTGGGCCAGGCCCGCCAGGGCCGATAACAGCAGCAGGCAGAACGTCTTCTTCATGGTTCCCTCCCGCCCCGCTCCCGTGGGGGCTGGAAGGATTAGAAGGATCACCGCCCCAGCTGTCATGGCCCTGGCTGCCAGGTGCTTGTGTGTGGCTGCCGGATTGCCAAAATCGTGAGCCGTGCCACAGGTCAGTAGCCCGGATGCAATCCGGGAGTTTGCGCACCACCGTCCCCGGATTGCATCCGGGCTACCAGAAGGATTTCGTAGGATGGATCGGGCGGCGTTCCGCGAGCCTGCGATATCCATCGGCCGATGTGATGGGTATCGCTGCGCTCAACCCATCCTACCTGCGGGATTCCCAATCACGGAGCGCAAACAAAAACGCCACGGCAATGCCGTGGCGTTTTGACTAGCGCTCACTCAGCAACAGCGCACGGGCCTCCCCTTGCCGCCGCCGTAACGCGCCTCCTGGCGCTCGCGGAAGAATTCCTCGTAACTCATCACCGGCTTGTCCGGGTGCTTGGTGCGGGTGTGCTCGACGTAGTTGTCGTAGTCGGGCATGCCCACCAGCATCCGGGCCGCCTGTCCCAGGTACTTACCCATGCGGCTCAGGTCGTTGAACATATGGGCTCCTCCTCAGGCGTCCGGAATCGGCTGGAAAGGCGATTCCTTGTCGGTGCGCTCCGGTTTCATCCAGGCGCCGCGCCCTACCTTGATGGCGTAGAACAGGATGCTCAGCACCACGAAGAGGAAGAGCACGGTCAGCGCCGCGTTGGTGTAGGCGTTGAAGATCACGTGCTGCATCTGCGCGATGTCCTTGGCCGGGGCCAGGATCTGGCCGGCTTCCAGGGCGTCGCTGTACTTCTTGGCGAGCGCCAGGAAGCCCACGGCCGGGTTCGGGTCGAGCAGCTTGATCAGGCCCGCGGTGGTGGTGCAGATCAGCAGCCAGGTGGCCGGGATCAGGGTGACCCAGACATAGCGCTGGCGCTTCATCTTGATCAGCACCACGCAGCCCAGCATCAGGGCGATGCCCGCCAGCATCTGGTTGGAGATGCCGAACAGCGGCCACAGGGTGTTGATGCCGCCCAGCGGGTCGATCACGCCCTGGTACAGCAGCCAGCCCCAGAGGGCCACGCAGCCGGCGGTGGCGATCACGTTGGCGGTCCAGGAATCGGTACGACTCAGCACCGGAACGAACTCACCCAGCAGGTCCTGCAGCATGAAGCGCCCGGCGCGGGTGCCCGCGTCCACCGCGGTGAGGATGAACAGCGCTTCGAAGAGGATCGCGAAGTGGTACCAGAAGGCCATGGTGTTCTCGCCCGGCAACACCTGGTGGAGGATCTGCGCGATGCCCACGGCCAGGGTCGGCGCACCACCGGCACGGGCCAGCACGGTGTGCTCGCCGATATCCCGAGCGGTGGCCTCGAGCTGTTCCGGAGTGATGGCGAAGCCCCAACTGGTGACCGTGGCGGCCACGGCGTGCACGTCGGTACCCACCACGGCCGGCGGGCTATTCATGGCGAAGTACACGCCCGGCTCGATCACCGAGGCGGCGACCATGGCCATGATGGCCACGAAGGACTCCATCAGCATGCCGCCGTAGCCGATGTAGCGGGCATGGGCTTCGCTGGCCAGCAGCTTGGGCGTGGTGCCCGAGGAAATCAGCGCGTGGAAACCGGACACCGCGCCGCAGGCGATGGTGATGAACAGGAAGGGGAACAGGGTGCCCTTCCACACCGGGCCGGTGCCGTCGACGAACTGGGTCAGGGCCGGCATTTTCAGCTCGGGCATGGTGATCAGGATGCCGATGGCCAATGCGACTATGGTGCCGATCTTGAGGAAGGTGGAGAGGTAGTCACGCGGGGCGAGGATCAGCCATACCGGCAGCACGGCAGCGACAAAGCCGTAGCCGATCAGCATCCAGGTGATCTGCACGCCGGTGAAGGTGAAGGCCGGTCCCCAGACCGGGTCCGCCGCTATCTGGCCACCGAGCCAGATGGAGCCCAGCAGCAGCACCACGCCCACCACCGAGATCTCGCCGATGCGGCCCGGGCGGATGTAGCGCATGTAGATGCCCATGAACATCGCGATGGGAATGGTCGCCATCACGGTGAACATGCCCCAGGGGCTTTCGGCCAGGGCCTTCACCACGATCAGCGAGAGCACCGCGAGGATGATGATCATGATCAGGAAAGCGCCGAACAGCGCGATGGTGCCGGGCACCTGGCCCATTTCCTCGCGCACCAGCTCGCCCAGGGAGCGGCCGTTACGACGGCTGGAAATGAACAGCACCATGAAGTCCTGCACCGCACCGGCCAGGACAACCCCGGAGATCAGCCAGAGGGTGCCGGGCAGGTAGCCCATCTGCGCGGCGAGCACAGGCCCCACCAGCGGGCCGGCGCCGGCTATGGCGGCGAAGTGGTGGCCGAACAGCACGTGCTTGTTGGTCGGGACGTAGTCCAGGCCGTCATTGTTCAACACCGCCGGTGTTGCACGATTGGGGTCCAGCTCCATCACCCGGGTGGCGATGAACAGGCTGTAGTAGCGGTAGGCGAGCAGGTAGATGGCGACAGCGGCGACCACGATCCACAGGGCGTTGATCGCTTCGCCGCGACGCAGCGCGACGACACCCAGGGCACAGGCGCCGGCCACGGCCAGCACTGCCCAGGGCAGGTGGCGCAGGACGCTGTTGTTATTGTTCATAGCACGCTCCGAATGGATGAACTGACAAACTGCCGCACAAGCTTAGTCCCTCTGGCTGCAAGCGTTGCCCGGACAGGGTCTGGGATGCCCCTTGCAGCGACGGGGGGCTAGAAAAAAGCCGGGCATGGCCCGGCTTTCTTATACGTTGCAGGTCTTAACTCGGCAGCTTGGAATAGCGCGCCAGTTGCTGGTCGCGGCTCATCACGTCGAGGGTCGCAGCCAGTACTTGTTCGCCGGTCACGTCCGGATTGGAGAAGATGCTGGAGAAGTTGGCCTGGGTGACTTGCGCGAAGTGGGCGCGGTCGCCCTCCTCGATCCCCAGCAGCACCGCGTAGGCGTCCAGCGCTTCGCCCTGGCCCTGGGCCATGTCTTCGGCGATGTTGTCGAGCATGCCGTTCATCGCCAGCAGCGAGCGACCGCCATAGCCCAGGCGCACGCTGGAGTCGCAACCGTTGGTACCCGAGGTCAGGCCGAAGGTGGCGTTGCCCGAGGTGCCGTTGGTGGTGGTGGCCAACAGGTGCGGGATCAGGCCGCGCTGGCCTTCGAACACCATGTTGCCCCAGCCGCAGCCGCCGCCTCCGGCCTGGTCGGCCTGCGCCGCGAGGCTGGCCACGCCCAGCAACCCTACGATCAAGCCCTTGCTAAGCAGTCGCTTATCCATTATTTGCGCTCCGCATGTATTTATAGAGAAACCGCCTAAGGAGCTTTGGCGACGCTTGGGCAACTGTCAAACCAGCGCCGAGCGCCTTGCCGGCACCGACGAATACCGATGTAATCCGTCGCAGTCCGGGTCCACTGCCCAAGGAGCCCGCCCGCTGGGCGCGCATTGACCATGTCCCCGTTTCGCCGCCGCGCCGCCCTTGTCCTGCTCCTGCTGCTCAGCGCCGGCTGCCGGCCCGACGCCCCGCCCGCGCTCGACCAGCAGCTGTACATCTGGCAGCGGCAATGGGGCCCCGCCCACGCCGACGCCCTGGCCGCCAGCCGCAACGACTTCTCGACCCTGCGGGTGCTCGCCGCCCAGGACCATCCCGGCGCCGGCTGGTCGCGCACCCGGATCAACGCCGAACTGCTGAAGACCGACGGCCGCCCACTGATCGCCGTGGTGCGCCTGGATGGCCAACTGCCCGCACTCGACCTGCCGCGCGCCCGCGCGGACATCCTCGCCCTGCTGGCCGACTGGCGCGCCCAGGGGCTGGCCGTACGGGGCCTGGAGATCGACCACGATTGCGCCAGCGCGCGCCTGCCGGGCTACGCTCGCTTCCTCGGCGAACTGCGCCAGGCACTGCCGGCCGAGCTGCAACTGAGCATCACCGCCCTGCCCGCCTGGCTCGACAGCCCGGAACTGCCCGGCCTGCTGCGCCAGGTGGACAGCAGCGTGCTGCAGGTGCATGCGGTCAGCGCCCCGGCTGACGGCCTGTTCGACCCCACCCGTGCCCTGGCCTGGGCCCGGCGCTGGAACTCACTGAGCGAGCGGCCCTTCCAGCTCGCCCTGCCGGCCTACGGCATCGCCCTGGTCGCAGGCAAGGTGGAAAGCGAAAGCCCGCTGGCCATCGCCGGCCCCCGCCGGGAACTGCAAGCGGACCCGCAACAGCTGGCCGAACTGCTCGAACAGCTGCGCCGACAGCGGCCCGAGCACCTGGCCGGAGTCATCTGGTTCCGCCTGCCCCTGGCCGGCGACCGCCGTGCCTGGCCGCTGGCCACCCTGCAGGCGGTGGCGCGCGGCGACGCGCTGCATGCCGATATCCAGCCGCGCCTGCGCCAGGAAGGCCCGCTCCACGAACTCAGCCTGACCAACCTGGGCAACCTGGGCGCACCCTTGCCGGCGCGGGTGGAACTCTCGGCCCGCGCCTGCGAGGCCGCGGACGCCCTGGCCGGCTACCGGCTGGAACGCAGCGCCGAACGCCTGGTATTCACCCGTCATACCGAAGGCCGGCTCGCCGCTGGCCAGCAGCGCGCCCTGGGTTGGGCACGCTGCCAGCAACTCGATCAAGGAGGATCCCGTGTCTACCCCTGAACGCCGCCACTGCCTGGCCCTGGCCATCGCCCTCTGTCTGCCGGCGCTGAGCGCCCAGGCCTGCGGGCCGGACTTTCCCCTGAGCTTGCTGGACGACCGCGCCCAGACCCTGGCCGAGCTGCCGGAGGGCAACTTCGCCTTCGAGGCCGCGCGCCTGGGCAAGCCGGTGCCCGGCCTCGGTCAAGCAGGCGACGCCACCCTGGTGAGTTACTGGGACAACGGCGACTCGCGCTACCTCCAGCAACGCGACGAGGTCGAGCAACAGCAACTGGGAGATGCCCTCGACCAGCAGGTCAAACGCCTGCGCGCCCTGGGCGACGCCCGCCAGGTGGAGGACCAGGGCCTGGACCTGCCCGCCGAACTGCGTCTCTACACCGCCGGCGCGGTGGCCTTCGCCCAGCAGGACCCGGTGCTGGCCAGCGACTACTTCCGCCGCGTGCTCGAACTGCCGCCGGAGCAGCGCCGCCTGCGCAGTACCTGGGCCGCCTATTCCCTGGGCCGCGCCCAGGCCAGCCTCAGCCGCCGCGACGGCGTGCCCGCCGATGAAGCCCGGCGCAGCGAGGAGGACCAACGCCTGTTCATGGAGGACGCCGGCCAGGCCGCGCGGGAGGCCTTCCAGAAGACCCGCCAGCTCGCCGCCCAGGGCTACGCCGATCCGCTGGAGCTGGGCATCGCCAGCCTCGGGGAGGAAGCCCTGTTGGCCCGCCAGGGCGATGACTGGGCAACAGCCATCGATCTCTACGCCAGCCAGGCCGCCCATCAATCCGCCACCGGCTACAGCTCCCTGCGCCAGCTCGCCGGCGAACTGGCGCGCATGCCCGATGCGCAGCTGGTGCCGCTGCTGACCATCACCGAGGTCCAGCAACTGCTCACCGCCCGCCTGCTCAGCCGCATCGATGGCGACGAGTCCGGGGAAAGCCGACTGGCCACCCTGCTGATCGACAACGCCGGGGCCGACCTGGCCAATGCCGACCGCCTGGCCGCCCTGGCCTACCAGTCCGGCCGCTATGCCGACGCCGCACACTTCCTGGCGAAAGCCGGCGACACGGGCCTCGCCTGGTGGCTGCGGGCCAAGCTGGCCCTGCGTGAAGGCGACGCCACCGGCGCCGCCGAAGCCTACGCGAAAGCCTCCCGCGCCTTCCCCGCCAGCGAAGACTGGGGCACCCGGCGCGCCGCCAACTGGGATTACGAAACAGTGAAGCCGCGCTGCCGGGTCGATGGCGAAAACGCCATCCTCTCGTTGCAACGGGGCGACTACCTGGACGCCTTCGACCTGCTCTACCGCAGCGGCGATATCTATTGGTGGGACAGCGCCACCCTCGCCGAACGGGTGCTCAGCCTGGAGGAACTCAAGCGTTACGTGGACACCAAGGTCCCCGCCCCGGCCATGCAGAACGACCCGGACCCCGAGAACTACCAGCCGCTCCCGCCCGCCGCGCAATTGCGCGACCTGCTGGCCCGGCGCCTGTTGCGCGAAGGCCGCTATGCCGAAGCACCGGCCTATTTCCACAGCGACGAACTACGCGCCGCGGCCCACCGCTATGGCCAGGCCCGGCTGGACGGCGAGGACCGCCTGACCGCCACCGGTCGCGCCGCGGCCCTGTACGAGGCAGCCCGCATCGCCCGCGAACAGGGCATGGAACTGCTGGGCTACGAGATGTCGCCGGACTTCCACAGCCTGGGTGGCTCCTTCAGCCTGCTCCAGGTCGGCCATCAGCAAGCCGGTGACCTGCTCAGCGCCGACGAGGCCGAACGCCAGAACACCAACCTCGCCCAGCCCAATACCCGCTACCACTACCGCTGGGTCGCCGCGCAGCTGGCCGGCCGCGCCGCCGACCAGTTGCCGACAAGCAGCCAGGCTTACGCCGCGGTGCTGTGCAAGGCCACCGGCTGGCTGCTCTACCGCGATCTGCAGGGCGCGCGCGACTACTACCGGCGCTATGTGGAGACCGGGCCATTCGTGCCCTGGGCGGCCAACTTCGGGCAGACCTGCGAGGAACCGGACTTCGACGCCGCCAGCCGGCGCGTCTGGGAAGAACGCGGACAATGGCTGCGCAGCACCCTGCGTCCCTACAAGTACCTGCTGGGGGCCGCCCTGGTCATTGGCGCCGGGATTTTCTGGATCCGCCGTCGCCGGGGCGAATGAAGGCCTGGCCAGCCTTGGCTATAGTGGTTGAAATCTCGCAGGAGCATGGACATGAGTGAAACCGCCAGCGAACGTCGGCGCTTCCACCGCATCAACTTCGACGCCGCCACCGAGCTCAGCCAGGGTGACAAGCGCTGGACGGCGGAGCTGCACGACATATCCCTCAAGGGCATCCTGGTGATTCGCCCGGCCAACTGGGACGGCGACCCGAACCAGCCGTTCGACGTCCGCGTCGAACTGGGCAGCGAGGTCCAGGTGTTGATGGAAGTGCAGCTGACCCGGGAGCAGGACGACCAGTTGGGCTTCAACTGCCTGCATATCGACCTCGACTCCATCAGCCACCTGCGTCGCCTGGTGGAGCTCAACCTGGGCGACGAGGAACTGCTGGAGCGCGACCTCACGGCGCTGGGCGAGCCCTAGCGCCGTAACTCCGTAGGGTGGATGGCGCTTTTCCATCCACCACCGGCGCCATCTCGAACCCCGCACGATTCCGTAGGAGCGAGTGCCTCTACTCGAACAATGCGTCCAACGCCTGTTCCAGGCGGGTAACCGCGACCACTTCCAGACCCGGCGGGTTTTCCTTGGGCGCGTTGCCCTTGGGCACGATGGCACGTTTGAAGCCGTGCTTGGCGGCCTCCTTCAGGCGCTCCTGGCCGCTGGGCACCGGGCGCACCTCGCCGGACAAACCGACCTCGCCGAACACCAGCACATCGTGGGCCAGGGGACGATTGCGCAGGCTGGAAATGATGGCGGCGATCAATGCCAGGTCGGAGGCGGTTTCCAGTACCTTCACCCCGCCCACCACGTTGAGGAACACATCCTGGTCGTAGGTGGGAATGCCGCCATGCCGGTGCAGTACCGCCAGCAGCATGGCCAGGCGGTTCTGGTCCAGGCCCAGGGTCACGCGACGGGGGTTGGCCAGGTGGCTGGTATCCACCAGCGCCTGCACCTCCACCAGCATGGGCCGTGAACCTTCCCAGGTGGCCATCACCACGCTGCCGGGCACCGATTCCTGGGCGCGGGTGAGGAAGATCGCCGACGGGTTGGAAACCTCCTTCAACCCCTTGTCGGTCATGCCGAACACACCCAGTTCGTTGACCGCGCCGAAGCGGTTCTTCACCGCCCGCAGCAAGCGCAGGCGGCCGTCGGACTCGCCCTCGAAATACAGCACGGTGTCCACCATGTGCTCCAGCACGCGCGGGCCGGCCAGGGCGCCCTCCTTGGTCACGTGGCCGACCAGGAAGATCGCCGTGCCGCTCTGCTTGGCGAAACGCACCAGCAGCGCCGCGCTCTCGCGCACTTGGGAGACGCCGCCGGGGGCGGACTGCAGTTGCTCGGTGAAAATGGTCTGGATGGAGTCGATCACCATCACCTTGGGCTTTTCCAGCCGCGCGGTGGCGATGATGCTTTCGATGCAGGTCTCGGTCATGACCTTGAGCTTGTCTTCCGGCAGGCCCAGGCGGCGGGCGCGCATGGCCACCTGCTGCTGGGATTCCTCACCGGTGACATAGAGCGCGGGGAAGCGTGCGGCGATGTTGCAGAGGGTCTGCAACAGGATGGTCGACTTGCCGATGCCGGGATCACCGCCGATCAGCACCACCGAACCGTCCACCAGGCCGCCGCCGAGCACGCGGTCCAGTTCGTTGGAGGCGGTGGAGAAGCGCGGCATTTCCTCGACGCTGACTTCCGCCAGGGTCTTGATCTGCGCCTGCTGGCCGGTCCAGCCGGTGCGCCCGCCGGAGGAAGTCGCCGCGGCGCCCTCCAGCACGGTTTCCACCAGGGTGTTCCAGGCCCCGCAGTCGGCGCACTGGCCGGCCCATTTGGGGAAGGTGGCGCCGCACTCGGTGCAGCCGTACATGCGCTTGGCCTTGGCCATCAGCGGACTCCGTCGAAAAAACGAAAGCCCGCATGATAGCGGATCAGCCCTTGCAGCCGCCCCCACAGTTGCAGCACTGGCCATTGGCGCGGCGGCGCTGGCGTTCGAGGTCCTGGTCCAGGCCTTCCAGGCGCATGTGCAGGGAAGCCAGGCTGGAGCCGTCCAGGGGCTCGCTGCCTTCCTCGACACGCAGGATGCGACGCTGCAAAAGCTCGCGCTGCTGCTGTAGACGTTCCAGGCGCTCGTTGGCCGCCTGGCGTTCGGCGGACAATCGCGGCGCGGACTGGAAGTCCGCGTCGGACAGCAGGAGGGTGGCAGACATGGGGGCGCTCTCCGAACAGTGGAAGCCCCCAGCCTATCCCCTCCCTACCCGGGCACCATTGATCCCGGTCAAGGCGGGCGTCAGCCCTTGGCGCCCTTGAGTATTCGGGCGATCTCGTCCTTCAGGGCGACCCGCTGCACCTTCAGCCCGTGCAGGACGCTATCGTCGAGGGCCTGGTTGCCGTCCTCGACTTCATAGATGCGTGAATCCAGGGTCTGGTACTCCCCCGCCAACCGGGCAAAGTGCGCGTCGCTCTGCAACAGCGAACGCATGGTGTCCTTGAACTCCGGGAATTCCCGGTTGAGCGGGTGATGTTCTAGCGGCATGGCAGCGTTCCTCCTCTAGCAGCCTCCCACTCAGGCTAGACCAGGCCCCGGCGCCGCCAAGCGCCGCCTGACGGAAACTGTACTTGGCTGTACGGTGGCCGAGTCCTAGCATGGGCGCCCGCAAGGAAGGCGCCGTTGCTGGCGGCCTCGATCCGCTGAATTACACTTCAGCGTTAAATCCAGAACCTCAGGGAGTGAAACATGAGCCTGCTCAACGAATTCAAAGCCTTCGCCGTCAAGGGCAACGTGGTCGACATGGCCGTGGGCATCATCATCGGCGCCGCCTTCGGCAAGATCGTCTCGTCCTTCGTCGGCGACGTGATCATGCCGCCCATTGGCCTGCTCATCGGCGGCGTGGACTTCTCCGACCTTGCCGTGACCCTCAAGGCCGCCGAGGGTGATATCCCGGCCGTGGTGCTGAGCTATGGCAAGTTCATCCAGACCATCCTGGATTTCGTCATCGTGGCGTTCGCCATCTTCATGGGGATCAAGGCGATCAACCGGCTCAAGCGCGAAGAAGCCGTCGCTCCCGAAGCACCGCCTGCACCGACCGCGGAAGAAACCCTGCTCACTGAAATCCGCGACCTGCTCAAGGCGCAACAGGACAAGCAGCCCTGACCGATCCGCACCAAAGACAACGGCGCCTCATGGGCGCCGTTGTCATTGGTGGGGGCGAATTCATTCGCCATGGGTCGCGAAGCGGCCCCTCCGGGCTTGCAGGGCGGACCTGCGGTCCGCTTGGCGAATGAATTCGCCCCTACAAGTTGTTCCGATCTACGAAAGGGACCTCAGCAGCAGCCGGTTCACCCGTCGCTCCTTCACCTCGATCACCTGCAGGCGCCAGCCCTCGACTTCCAGGGAGTCACCCACCACCGGCAGGCGGTCCAGCAAGCTCATGCACAGGCCGGCCAGGGTCTGGTAGTCCTCGCCGGGCTTGGCGGTGAAGCCAAGGCGCTCACCCAGCAGGCTCAGGTTCACCGCGCCGCTGACCTTCCAGCCGTCGTCGCAACGCTCGATATCCAGGCCGTCCACTTCGCTGGCGTCCGGCAGCTCACCGGCGATGGACTCGAGGATGTCGGTCATGGTCAGCAAGCCGTCGAAGCCGCCGAATTCGTTGACCACGAAGGCCACGTGGGTAGAGGCCTTGCGCATCTCCTCCAGGGTGCCGAGCACCGAGGCGCTGTCCGGCAGGTTCGGCGGGGTGCGCAGCAACTGCTCGATATCCGGGTCCTGGCCCTGCAGCAGCTCGCGCAGCAGCTCCTTCTTGTGCACGTAGCCCAGGGGCTCGTCCACATTGCCGCCACGGATCACCAGCAGGCGCGAGTGCGGCGAGCGCAGCAGGGCATCGCGGATCGCCTCGCGGCTGTCATCCAGGTCGATGCGCTCCACCTCGCTGCGGTTGGTCATCAGGGTGCGGATCGGGCGCTCGGCCAGACCCAGCACACCGCTGATCATGATCCGCTCGCGGCGGTCGAACGGCACCTTGCCGATATCACCCTTGCCCAGCAGGTCGGCGATGTCCTCACCCACCTCGTCGGCTTCCACGCCACGCCCGCCCAGCAGGCGCAGCACGGCGTGGGCGGTGCGCTCACGCAGGTCGCGGCCACCCTGGAGGTGGCGCTTGCGGCGCCAGCGCACCAGCTGGTTGGCGGCCTCGATCAGCAACGAGAAGCCGATGGCGGCGTACAGGTAGCCTTTCGGGATGTGGTAGCCGAAGCCTTCGGCCGTCAGGCTGAAGCCGATCATCATCAGGAAGCCCAGGCACAGCATGATCACCGTGGGGTGGGCGTTGACGAAGGCGGTCAGCGGCTTGCTGGCGATGATCATCAGGCCGATGGAGACGACCACGGCGATCATCATCACTTCCAGGTGCTCGACCATGCCCACGGCGGTGATCACCGCGTCCAGGGAGAACACCGCGTCCAGCACCACGATCTGCGCCACCACCGGCCAGAACAGCGCATAGGTACGGCTGCCGGACGAAGTGTGGGCGCGGCCTTCCAGGCGCTCGTGCAGTTCCATGGTGGCCTTGAACAACAGGAACACGCCACCGAACAACATGATCAGGTCACGGCCGGAGAAACTCTTGTCGAACACCTCGAACAGCGGCGTAGTCAAGGTCACCAACCAGGAAATGCTGGCCAGCAGGCCCAGGCGCATGATCAACGCCAGGGACAGGCCGATCAGCCGCGCGCGGTCGCGCTGATGGGGCGGCAGCTTGTCGGCGAGGATGGCGATGAACACCAGGTTGTCGATGCCGAGGACGATTTCCAGGACGATGAGGGTCGCCAGGCCCAGCCAGGCCGTAGGGTCAGCTATCCATTCCATTTGGGTCAGGCTCTCTGGAAAAGGTTACGGGCAGGCGTGATCCACGCCGGCGGGCGTTGCATCGACATGCGCGGGAGAATAGCAGCAGGGCGCTGCGGTGCGGATTGGCGCGCAGGGGCGCCACTGGGATGGGGGGCCGCCCCCTGGGGTGCCGGGGGTGGCTTGCAACAATCGCTGTCCATTGGTTTCCGGTTCGGATAAACGAATTGCGAATGCTAAGTCAGAGTTCCTGCCGCTTTAAGTGGCGATTTTTTACCAATCATGTACGAAATCTCTTAGCGCCTACGAAATAGCGGTCTTGGCTCTATCACCGAACGGCCATAGAGCACGCTCAATCCGGCCAATCCCTTCAAGGCATCCTCAGCGGATTTATCCTCGCGCACGGCGAAGGCATCGAAGCCGCACTGGCGCATATGGCTGAGCTGGTCGCGCAGCACATCGCCCACCGCGCGCAGCTCGCCGCGCCAGCCGAGGCGGGTGCGTAGCAGGTAGGCCTGGCTGTAGCCGCGACCGTCACGGAAGCTGGGGAACTCGACGGCGATCAGCGGCACCCCGGACAGCAGCGGCCCCAGCGCCTCCACCTCGTCATCCGGCTGCAGCAGCAGTCCGTCAGCGCCGTCGCGCTCGCGCCAGAGCGCCAGCGGCAGGATCAGCGGCCCCTCCGGCAGCGCCCCTTGTGCTTCGCGCACCAGGCTCCAGGGGTCGTCCACCAGGCGGGCCTGACCGTCCAGCAGCTTGATCAGGTTGTTCATGCCGGCACCTCCGCGCGGGCGTAGACCCGCTCCTTGAAGGGCTCCAGGCCGATGCGCCGCACCGTGTCGACGAAACGCTCCTCGGCTTCGCGGTAGTCGCGGTAGGTGTCCACCACCTTTTCGATCACGTCGGGCACCTCATCGGCACTGAAGGACGGGCCGATCACCTTGCCCAGTTCGCTGTGCATGCCCTGGGCGCCGCCGAGGGTGATCTGGTACCACTCGCTGCCGCCCTTATCCACCCCGAGGATGCCGATGTTGCCGATGTGGTGATGGCCACAGGCGTTCATGCAGCCGGAGATGTTCAGGCTCAGCTCGCCGAGGTCCTGCAACGCCTGCGGGTCCTGGAAGCGCGCCTGGATCGCCTGGGCGATGGGGATCGACTTGGCGTTGGCCAGTGCGCAGTAGTCGCCGCCCGGGCAGGCGATGATGTCGGTGAGCAGGCCGATGTTGGCGGTGGCCAGGCCCTGCTCGCAGGCCAGTCGCCAGAGCCCGTGGAGATCGGCCTTGGGCACGTCGGGCAGCACCAGGTTCTGTTCGTGGGCGATGCGGATCTCGCCGAAACCGAAGCGTTCGGCCCAATCGGCCACCGCCTCCATCTGCGCGGCGGTCACGTCGCCGGGCGGCATGTCCGGCCCCGGCTTGGTGGACAACACCACCGCGGCGTAGCCCGGCACCTTGTGCGGTTGCAGGTTGCGCGCGCACCAGCGGGCGAACTCGGGGTCCCGTGCCAGGGCGCTGCCGAAATCCAGGTCGGCATCGTCCAGGCGGGCGTAGGCCGGCGCATCGAAGCTGGCGGCCACGCGCTGGTATTCGGCCTCGGTGAGTTCGGCGGGACCGTCCTTCAGGTGCTGCCACTCGGCCTCCACCTCGCGGGCGAACGCCTCGATGCCCAGCGCCTTGACCAGGATCTTGATCCGCGCCTTGTACTTGTTGTCACGCCGCCCATGGCGGTTGTAGACCCGCAGGATGGCCTCGACATAGGACAGCAGGTGGCGCCAGTGCAGGCCGTCGCGAATCTGCTGGCCGAGGATGGGCGTGCGCCCCAGGCCGCCACCCACCAGCACCCGCAGGCGCATTTCGCCGGCATCGTCGCGGTACAGGTAGAGGCCGATGTCGTGCATCTGGATGGCGGCGCGGTCTTCCTCCGCCGCGCACAGGGCGATCTTGAACTTGCGCGGCAGGAAGAGGAATTCCGGGTTGATGGTGGACCACTGGCGGAGGATCTCGGCCAGCGGGCGCGGGTCCAGCAGCTCATCGGCGGCCACCCCGGCGAAGGCCTCGGTGGTGATGTTGCGCACGCAGTTGCCGGAGGTCTGGATGGCGTGCATCTCCACCTCGGCCAGTTGCTGGAGGATGTCCGGCACCTCGGCCAGCTCGATCCAGTTGAACTGGATGTTCTGCCGGGTGGTGAAGTGGCCATAGCCACGGTCGTGCTCACGGGCGATGCGCGCCAGGCAGCGCAGCTGGTTCGACGACAGGGTGCCGTAGGGAATCGCCACCCGCAGCATGTAGGCGTGCTTCTGCAGGTACAGGCCGTTCTGCAGGCGCAGCGGCAGGAACTCCTCTTCCGTCAGCTCGCCGCTGATGCGCCGCGCCACCTGGTCGCGGAATTGCGCCACGCGCTCCTGCACCAGGGCGCGGTCGTAGTCGTCGTAGTGGTACATGCAAGCGGGCTCCAGCGAGGCGTGCGGGGGCCTTCACTATGGGTGCGCGAGCGAGTAGGAAACAGCGCCAGGTCCGACAGGAAAAACCGTATCAGATGGTTCGACCGGTGTAGGAGCGAGCGCTGCTCGCGATTTGACGCGCTTCGCGAGCAGAGCTCTCTCCTACACGGGGCTTACCCACCTGTCTGAGCTCTAAAAAGCCAGATTATCTGAGTCTGTTTCCATTTCAGCGACCTTTCCAGAATGGCGTCCGCCAATCTCTCCCACTCGAAAGGCCCGCACATGAACACCGCAATCCCGGAACCGTCCTACGACTACCAGGTGGTCCGCCAGTTTGTCCTGACGACCCTGGTCTGGGGCATCGTCGGCATGGGCATGGGGGTGTTCATCGCCGCCCAGCTCGTCTGGCCGGAACTGAACCTCGACCTGCCCTGGACCAGCTTCGGCCGCCTGCGGCCGCTGCACACCAACCTGGTGATCTTCGCCTTCGGAGGCAGCGCGCTGTTCGCCACCAGCTACTACACGGTGCAGCGCACCTGCCAGGCGCGGCTGTTCGGCGGCCCGCTGGTGCCCTTCACCTTCTGGGGCTGGCAGGCGCTGGCGCTGATCCTGCTGGTCACCCTGCCCCAGGGCCTGACCACCACCAAGGAATACGCCGAGGTGGAGTTCGCCGGCGCGGTGTGGATGGGCATCGTCTGGGTGGCCTACGCGGTGGTGTTCTTCGGCACTGTCATGAAGCGCAAGACCCGGCACATCTACGTGGGCAACTGGTTCTTCGGCGCCTTCATCCTGGTGACGGCCATGCTGCACATCGTCAACCACATGGCCATCCCGGTTAGCTGGTTCAAGTCCTACTCGATGTATTCCGGGGCCACCGACGCCATGGTCCAGTGGTGGTACGGCCACAACGCGGTGGGCTTCTTCCTCACCACCGGCTTCCTCGGGATGATGTACTACTTCATCCCCAAGCAGGCCAATCGCCCGGTCTATTCCTACCGGCTGTCCATCGTCCACTTCTGGGCGCTGATCACCCTGTACATCTGGGCCGGCCCGCACCACCTGCACTACACCGCCCTGCCCGACTGGGCGCAGTCCCTCGGCATGGTGATGTCGATCATCCTCCTGGCGCCCAGCTGGGGCGGCATGATCAACGGCATGATGACCCTCTCCGGGGCCTGGCATAAGTTGCGCGAAGACCCGGTCCTGCGCTTTTTGGTGGTGTCTCTGGCCTTCTACGGCATGAGTACCTTCGAGGGGCCGATGATGGCCATCAAGACCGTGAACGCGCTGTCCCACTACACCGACTGGACCATCGGCCACGTGCACGCCGGGGCCCTGGGCTGGGTGGCGATGATCACCATCGGCTCGCTGTACCACCTGATCCCGCGTCTCTGGGGTCGCGAAGGAATGCACAGCGTCGGCCTGATCAACGCGCACTTCTGGCTGGCCACCATCGGCACCGTGCTCTACATCGCCTCGATGTGGGTCAACGGCATCACCCAGGGCCTGATGTGGCGCGCGGTGAACGAGGACGGCACCCTCACCTACTCCTTCGTCGAGGCACTGGAAGCCAGCCACGCCGGCTTCGCGGTGCGCCTGCTCGGCGGCGCCTTCTTCCTGACCGGGATGCTGCTGATGGCCTGGAATACCTGGCGCACGGTGCGGGTGGGCGATGCACGCACCACCGAAACGGTGCCGCAGGCGGTGGCCCATGGATAGCGAAAGCCTCTACGCCCTGCTCAGCCTGGCCGCCGCCACCTTCTTCTTCCTCGCCACCCAGGCCTGCCTGGGTGGCCGCAGCCAGCGGCAGATCGACGAAGCCACCATGCTGCCCTTCGCCGACGACGAACCGGTGGCCCGGCGCATGGAGCGCGCCACCGGGCGCAGCAGCACGGGGTGCGGTTGTCCGGGAAGGTGTGATGGGGGTTGTACGCGCATTGAGCTGGACGCTTGAACGTAGGGGCGAATTCATTCGCCAAGCAGGCCTGCCCTACCGGGCCCGAAGGGGGCTGCTGCGCAGCCCTTGACGATTGAAATCGCCCCCACAAGAAAGCGGCGTTCGCTGCTTTACCAGGCAGCATGGGTTTCGCTCCGCTCTACCCATCCTACGGAAGCTTCCGTGCCTTGCCTTACCAGTAGTTTTCCACCGCCACCTGCCCCGGCCGGCGGGTCAGGCTGAGGTTCATGTCGCGCCTTTTCAGCACGGCGCGGGTGTCGTCGATCATCTGCGGGTTGCCGCAGAGCATCACGCGGGAATGCTCCGGGGTCAGCGCCAGGCCGGCGGCGCGTTCCAGCTCGCCGTTCTCGATCAGGGTGGTGATGCGCCCGTGCAAGGCGCCGGGCACTTCCTCGCGGGTCACCACCGGGATGTACAGCAGCTTGTCGGCGACGCCGTCCAGGTAGTCGCGGTTCTTCAGGTCGTCGATCAGCGGCTGGTAGGCCAGCTCCGCGGCGTTGCGCACGCTGTAGACCAGGATGATGCGCTCGAAGCGCTGCCAGACTTCCAGGTCCTGGAGGATCGACAGGAAGGGCGCCAGGCCGGTGCCGGTGGCCAGCAGCCAGAGGTCGCGGCCATCGATGAAGCGGTCGAGGGTAAGGAAGCCGAAAGCCTGCTTGTCCACCATCAGGGTGTCGCCTTCCTTCAGGCGCGACAGCTCGCTGGTGAACTCGCCACCGGGCACGACGATCGAGAAGAACTCCAGGTGCTCGTCATGGGGCGCCGACACCATGGAATAGGCGCGCCAGACGGTGCTGCCGTCGGTCTTGGTGACCCCCAGGCGGGCGAACTGCCCGGCGCGGAAGCGGAAGCCCGCATCGCGGGTGGTACGCAGGGTGAACAGGTTGGGCGTCAGGGTCTGCACGTCCTGCAGGGTCTGACGGGTGAACTTCTCTTCGCTGGCGGTCATACTCCGCTCCCACTCTTTCCGATTCGTCCAAAGGCCGCTCCAGTGTCTCGCAAAGCGGCCCGCAGAAACACCGCCGGTTCTTATGCCTATATTCGCTACGCCTTTCGCCCAGCTCGACCTGGTCCGTCAGCCCGAACAGCAGGACGACCCGCTGCTGGCCTTCGACGCCGCAGACGAATACCTGCTCAACCACCTGCATGAGCAGGGCATCTCGGCGGATACCCGCATCCTGGTGCTCAACGACAGCTTCGGCGCCCTGGCCGCGAGCCTCGCGCCCTTCGCCCAGGTCACCAGCAGCGGCGACTCGCACCTGGGCCACATCGCCCTTGAGCGCAACCTGGCGCGCAACCAGCTGGCGCCGGTGCGTTTCGTGCCGGCCAGCGAGGCGTGCAGCGGGCCCTTCGACCGGGTGCTGATTCGCGTGCCCAAGACCCTGGCGTTGCTCGAAGAACAGCTGATCCGCCTGCATGGCCAACTGGCCCCCGGCGCCACCGTGGTGGCGGCCGGCATGGTCAAGCACCTGCCCCATGCCGCGGGCGACCTGCTGGCGAAGTACATCGGCCCGATGCAACCGTCCCTGGCGGTGAAGAAGGCGCGCCTGCTGATCGCCACTCCCGAACAGAAGCCGGCCGTCGCCTCGCCCTACCCCAGCCGTTACCAGCTGGAGCAGCCGCGACTCACCCTGCTCAACCACGCCAACGTGTTCTGCCGCGAGGGCCTGGATATCGGCACCCGCGCCTTCCTCCCGCACCTGCCGCGCAGCCTCGCGGACGTCCGTGCGGCGGACCTGGGCTGCGGCAACGGCGTGCTGGGCATCGTCTACGCCCTGAACAATCCCCAGGCGCAGATGACCCTGGTGGACGAGTCCTACATGGCCGTGCAGTCGGCCCGGGAAAACTGGCGTGCCGCCCTCGGCGAGCGCCCGGCGGATATCCGCGCCGGCGACGGCCTGGCCGAGCAACCGGCGGACTCCCTGGACCTGGTGCTGTGCAACCCGCCCTTCCACCAGCAGCAGGTGGTGGGCGACTTCCTCGCCTGGCGCATGTTCGTCCAGGCGCGCAACGCCCTGGTGGCGGGTGGCGAGCTGTGGATAGTGGGCAACCGCCACCTGGGCTATCACGCCAAGCTCAAGCGCCTGTTCCGTGGGGTGGAGCAAGTGGCGGCGACGCCGAAGTTCGTGGTGCTGAAAGCCAGCAAGTAACGCAGCCTCCAGAACCTTGTAGGGGCGAATTCATTCGCCATGGGCAGCGCAGCTGCCCCACCAGGCTCACAGGGCACGCCTTCGGCCTGCTTGGCGAATGAATTCGCCCCTACGGGGTACTCAACCCCGCCGCCGCCATGAACATCCGCAGCAGGTAGGCCACCGCGCCCAGGGCCAGGACGCTGGCGGTCCAGATGCCCAGCAGCCAGGCCAGGCGTTGCCACAGGGGTTTGCGCTCGGACTTGTCCACAGGACGCTCCTAGTGATAGCCGTCTTCCTGGGTCACCTTGCCGCGGAACACGTAGTAGCTCCAGGCGGTGTACATCAGGATGAAGGGGATGATGAACAGCGCCCCCACCAGCATGAAGCCCTGGCTCTGGGGCGGCGCGGCGGCGTCCCAGATGGAGATGGACGGCGGGATCACGTTGGGCCAGAGGCTGATCCCCAGGCCGCTGTAGCCGAGGAAGATCAGCACCAGGGTCAGCACGAACGGCGCGTGGTGGGCGTTGTTGGCCACCGCCCGCAGCAGCGCCCAGGTGCACACCAGCACCAGGATCGGCACCGGCATGAACCAGAACAGGTTGGGCAGGCTGAACCAGCGGGCGGCGATGTCCGCGTGGGCCAGCGGGGTCCAGATGCTGACGATGCCGGTGATGCCCAGCAGCACCAGCACCAGCGGCCGTGCCATGTCGTGCATCTGCTGTTGCAGGCGACCTTCGGTCTTCATGATCAGCCAGGTGCAGCCCAGCAGCGCGTAGGCGGCGATCAGGCCCAGGCCGCAGAACAGCGGGAAGGGTGCCAGCCAGTCCAGGGAGCCGCCGGCGAAGGCGCGGTCCACCACCGGGATGCCTTCGATGTAGGCGCCGAGCGCCACGCCCTGGAAGAAGGTCGCGGTGATCGAGCCGCCGATGAAGGCCTTGTCCCACAGGTGCCGCTTGGCCGGCCTGGCCTTGAAGCGGAACTCGAAGGCCACGCCCCGGAAGATCAGCCCCAGCAGCATCAGGATCAGCGGCAGGTAGAGGGCCGAGAGCACCACCGAATAGGCCAGCGGGAAGGCACCGAACAGGCCCGCGCCACCGAGGATCAGCCAGGTCTCGTTGCCGTCCCAGACCGGCGCCACGGTGTTCATCATCACGTCGCGCTCGCCATCGTCCTTGACGAAGGGGAAGAGGATGCCGATTCCGAGGTCGAAACCGTCCATCACCACGTACATCATCACGCCGAAGATGATGATGATGGCCCAGATCAGTGAAAGGTCGACGCCCATGGTTCAGTTCCTCGCCTCGGTTGCAGCGTTGTCGTCATCGTCCATGCCCTCTTGGCTGGCCGAAATCGGGCGGGCGGGTGTGCGGTGCTGGCCGGGGCCGCCAATGCCCTGTTCCTTGCCTTCATGGGTGACCGGCCCCTTGCGCACCAGGCGCATCATGTAGCCGATGCCGGTACCGAAGAGCAGGAAGTACACCACCACGAAGGCCACCAGGGTCAGGCTCATCTGGGTCACGCTGTGATTGGAAACCGCATCGGCCGTGCGCATCAGGCCGTAGACCACCCAGGGCTGGCGGCCCATCTCGGTGGTGAACCAGCCGGCGAGGATGGCGATCAGCCCCGAGGGCCCCATCCACAGGCAGAGGTAGAGGAACGGCCGCGAGCGGAACAGCCCGCCACGCCAGCGCAGCCACAGGCTCCAGACGCCCACCAGGATCATCAGCAGGCCGAGGGCGACCATGATGCGGAAGGACCAGAACACCACGGTGGCGTTGGGGCGGTCTTCCTTGGGGAACTCCTTCAGCGCCGGCACCTGCTTGTCCAGGCTGTGGGTCAGGATGATGCTGCCGAGGAAGGGAATCTCCACCTTGAAGCGGGTTTCCTCGCGCTCCATGTCCGGCCAGCCGAAGAGGATCAGCGGCGTGGGCTCGCCATCGCTGTTGTCCCAGTGGCCTTCCATCGCGGCGATCTTCACCGGCTGGTGCTTGAGGGTATTGAGGCCGTGCAGGTCGCCGATGAAGGCCTGGACCGGGGCGACGATCAGCGCCATCCACATGGCCATGGAGAGCATCTTGCGGATGGCCGGGTTGTCACGGCCGCGCAGCAGGTGCCAGGCCGCCGAGGCGCCGACGAAGAAGGCCGTGGCGAGGAAGGCGGCGGTGGCCATGTGCAGCAGGCGGTAGGGGAAGGACGGGTTGAAGATCACCGCCAGCCAGTCCACCGGTACCACGCGGCCGTCGATGATCTCGTGGCCCTGGGGGGTCTGCATCCAGCTGTTGGAGGCGAGGATCCAGAAGGTGGAAATGATGGTGCCGATGGCCACCATCACCGTGGAGAAGAAGTGCAGGCCCGGCCCCACGCGGTTCCAGCCGAACAGCATGACGCCGAGGAAGCCCGCCTCGAGGAAGAACGCGGTGAGCACCTCGTAGGTCAGCAGCGGCCCGGTGACCGCGCCGGCGAAGTCGGAGAAGGCGCTCCAGTTGGTGCCGAACTGGTAGGCCATCACCAGGCCGGAAACCACCCCCATGCCGAAGTTGACGGCGAATATCTTCGACCAGAAGTGATAGAGGTCGCGGTAGACCTCCTGCCGGGTCTTCAGCCACAGGCCTTCCAGTACGGCGAGGTAGCTCGCCAGGCCGATGGTGATGGCCGGGAAGATGATGTGGAAGGACACGGTGAAGGCGAACTGCATTCGGGCGAGATCGAGAGCCTCCAAGCCGAACATGGCGAATCCTCTAATCAGGTTGATACAGGCACGGGCTCGACGCGGCTCCGCAAGATGGGGAACTGCGCCGGGCAGGATTGTTGTTGTGGCTGCGGCGAATACGGGCCGGGTCGGCCCTGCACAATTCCACGCCCAGGGTTTTGACGCGGATCAAGCGATGCCTAGAGAGTAGCCGGTTCGGCCGGGACGGAATCTGTGGTTCGTTGCCGCGCGACAGGTTGTCGCGCGGCTGCGCGCCGCAGGGAAATTGCGGGGATGGTTACGGTTCGAGCGCCTCGGGGCTGTCCACGTCGCGCAGCACGCCCGGATCGTCCACCCCCACCGCCACCCAGGCCGAGGCATGGGCACGCAGCACCCGGCGCGCGCCCTCGTCGCCGGTGAGCCGTTGCAGTTCGGGCCAGAAGTCGCGGCCGAACAGCACCGGATGGCCGCGTTCGTCGTGGTACATGGGGAAGACGATGCGGGCCGGATCCGCCTTGGCCACCAGCGCGCGCAGGCTGGAAGCCATGATCCAGGGCATGTCGCCGAGCAACACCGCGATGGCTTCTCCCGGGCCTGTGGATAACGCCCGTACGCCCGCCGCCAGGCTATGGCCCATGCCCAGCCCGGCGTTTTCGCAACGAATGATGACGCAGTCGGCCGGCAGGCCCAGATCCGCCGGGTCGTCCTCCGGGCGCAGCACCAGGTGCACCTCGTCGAACACCTCCAGCGCCCGCGCCAGGCTGGCGGCCAACAGGGTGCGGCCGTCCGCCATGGCGGCGCGGCGCTTGTCGGAACCGAAGCGATTGCCGAAACCGGCGGCGAGGATCAAGGCTATGCAGGCCATCAGGATTTCCCCTGTAGGGGCGAATTCATTCGCCAGGCAGACCGCCGGTCTGCCCTGTGGGATTGCAGAGGGCAGCTGTGCCGCCCTTGGCGAATGAACTCGCCCCCACAAGGAAGAGCCCCATCGGACTTACACCCGCTCGCGAGCGATGCCATTGCGCACCCGCAGGATATCGGCGAGCACCGCCAGGGCGATCTCGGCGGGGGTCTTGCTGCCCAGGTTGAGGCCGATGGGCGCGATGATGCGCTCGATCTCGGCGTCGCCCAGGCCGCCAACCCGGCGCAGGCGCTCCAGGCGCTTGGCGCTGGTGGCCATGGAGCCCATCACGCCGATGTAGAAGGCTTCGGTGCGCACCGCCTCGAGCATCGCCAGGTCGTCGATCTTCGGGTCATGGGTCAAGGCGACCACCGCCGTGTCGGCATGGCAACCGCCCAGGCGGATGAACTCCGAGGGCAGCTCCCGGCGGATCTCCACCCCCGGCAGCTCGACGCCTTGCAGCGCCTCGTCGCGGGGATCGCAGAGCACCACTTCGAAGCCCAGGCTCTGGCCGATCTCGGCGCACACCTGGGCCACGCTGGAATAGCCCGCCAGCAGCAGGCGCTGGGCGGCACCGACGCGCAGGCGCAGCAGGTCGCCTTCGCGTTCCACCCGGGGCCCGTGCCCACGGTCGGGCAACAGGCGGCGCACGCCTGTGGACAAGTCGAGTTCACGGATCAGCCGGCGCTGGCCGGCCAGGGCGCTTTCCAGTTCGCGCAGGTGGGCCTGGACGTCGCAGTCGGACGCCAGCTTCTCCACCAGCACGTCGAGAATGCCGCCGCAGGGCAGGCGGATCGACGACTGGGTGTCGCTGCCGTCGCCGTAGCGCACCGTCTGCACCGGCTCGGCAAAGGCACCAGCGGCCAGGCGTTCGAGAAAGTCGTCCTCCACGCAGCCGCCGGACAGCGAACCTATCCAGTGCCCGGAGGCATTGGCCGCCAGCAACGAGCCCGGCGCGCGGGGCGCCGAGCCGTAGGTGGCGAGGACGGTGCAGAGCCATACGTCCTGGCCGGAAACGGACCAGTCCAGGGCCTTGCGCACCACCAGCAGATCGAGGTGTTGCATCGAGGGAACTCGCTTCAGTGGGACGGGGCTTCGCCGCGCAACTCCGCCACCCGTTCAGGCGTCACCTCGGTCTCGAGGCCACCCCAGGTCTGGCGCAGGTAATTGAGCAGGTCGCGCATCTGGCCGTCGTCGAGTTTATCCCTGAAGCCGGGCATTGGCTGCATGCGTTCGAAGCCGGTGAACTGCTGCTCGCGAATGCCGTCGTCGATCACCCGCAACAGGTTGCGCGAATCAGCGAGGCGCAGGGTGGTGTTGCCGTCCATGGCGACCGCCACGTGGGGCACGCCCTTGCCCGCCGCTTCGTGGCAGCCGGCACAGAGGTTGAGGTAGTCCTGGCGGCCGCGGGCGGCGCTTTCGCCCAGCTCGCTCTCGGCCACCGCTTTGATGCTGCGCGGCGCCGGCGGCTGTTCGCCGAGCAGGTAGGTGGCCATGGCGCGATGGTCGTCCAGCGGCAGGTACTGGGTGCTGTGGTGCAGCACCGGGTACATCTCGTTGAACACCGAGCCCTGGTCGCTGATGCCGTGCTTGAGGAAGGTGGCGAGGTCGTCCGTGGTCCAGCCGCGTTCGGCCAGGTCCTTGGCCAGCAGGCTCGGCGCCTCGTAGCCGAGGATCACCCCGCCGCTCATGCGCAGGTCCTGTTGCAGGGCGCCGAGGGCGTTGCGCGGGGTATGGCATTCGCCGCAGTGGCCCAGCACTTCCACCAGGTACTGGCCGCGCTGCCACTCCTCGCCCTTGCCGTCGGCCGGTTCCAGCTGCACGCGGTTCTTGTAGAGCATGTTCCAGAAGGTCATGCCGAAACGCACGTTGAAGGGGAAGGCCAGGTCGGTCTTCGGGCTCGGCTTGGCGATGGGATCGAGGCTCATCAGGTAGGCGTAGATGGCGTCCGAATCCTCCCGCTTGAGCAGGTGGTAGGAGGTGTAGGGCATGGCCGGGTACAGCTTGCCGCCGTCCCGGCGCTCGCCCTGGGTCACCGCCCGGTAGAACTCCTCGGCGCTGTAGTGGCCGATGCCGTGTTCCTTGTCCGGGGTGATGTTGGTGCCGTAGATGGTGCCGAAGGGCGATACCAGCGGCAGTCCACCGGCGTACTCGGCGCCGCCCTCGATGCTGTGGCAGGCCACACAGTCGGCGGCGCGGGCCAGGTACTTGCCGCGTTCGATCAGCGTCTTGTCCGACGATTGTTCAGCCGCCTGGGCGGCCAGGGGCAGCAGCAACGCCGCGAGAAATAACCCACGCATCCTCAACCCTCCTTGACCAGGCCGAGGCCTTCCACCACCTCGCGGGCGGCGTTGTAGTAGCGGACATAGCCCGTGCAGCGGCAGATGTGGTTGCCCAGGGCGTTCTCGATCTCCCCTTCCAGCTCGCTGCGCTTGACCGGCTGGCGCTGGAGCTTTTCCACCAGCACGGTGGCGGCGTTGACGTAGCCGGGGGTGCAGTAGCTGCACTGGAAGGCGAACTGGTCGATGAACTTCTGCTGGATCGGGTTCAGCTCGCTCACCTCGCCCTTGGCGTCGCGCTTGGCGTGGCCCTCGATGGTGCGCACTTTCTTGCCGTCGAAGAAATGCGCGCCGGTGATGCAGGTGCGGATTTCCTCGCTGGTGCCGTCCGGCTTGTCGAGGATCGCCACGCAGGCGTGGCAGATGCCCTGGCCGCAGCCCAGGCGCGAGCCGGTGAGGTTCAGGTATTCGTGGAGGAACTCGATCATCATCAGGTCGTCGTCCACGGTGAAGGGGCCGACGACCTGGCCATTGAGGTTCATGCTGAGTGCGCGCTTAGCCATGGAGGGCCTCCTTGATGCGAGCCGGAGTCAGGGGAAGGTCGCGCAGGCGCTTGCCGGTGGCATGGGCCACGGCGTTCACGATGGCGCCGACCACGGGGATCATCACCACTTCGGCGATGCCCTTGGCCGGGTCGCTGGGCGACAGCGGCGGGAGGATTTCGGCGGTCTGGGTCCAGACCGCGCAGTCCTTGGCGCGGGGCAGCTGGTAGCGGTTGAAGTTCCAGGTGCCTTCACCGGGGCCGCCCTCGTACAGCGGCATTTCTTCCAGCAACGCATGGCCGATGCCCATGGCGATGCCGCCTTCGAGCTGGCCGCGCACCAGCTCGGGCACGATGACCCGGCCGCATTCCAGCCAGGAGTGGTGGTTGATCACCCGCGCCTCGAAGCTGCCCTTGTTCACCTTCACTTCCACCAGGGTGGCCACCGGGCTGTAGTAGGTGACCATGGCGTTGTTCAGCTGGGTCGGCGGGTACTTGATGGCGCTGCGATCCAGCAGGTGGAAGCCATGGCTGGTCATCCGCGCCTTTTTCTCCTTGGTCGCGCCGTCGCCGTACTTCACCGCCACCGCGTCCAGCGGGAAGCTGTCGCGCTTGCCGTCGATCTCGAATTCGCCCTCGGCCCAGGCCCAGCGGTTGAAGCCGTGGACGCTGACACCGGTGACCAGGCCCAGCTCGTGGGCCTTGTGCGCCAGCAGCTCGAAGGGAATCGGCGGCAGGCCGTTGGCGGTCAGCTTGCCTTCCACCCAGTGGGCGTCCTCGCGGCGCACCACATAGGGGTTGGCCATGCCGCCGAATTCGCCACGGCCCCAGATGCTCAGCGCCGCCGGCCAGAGGCCGTGGTTGAAGAGGATGCGCGCGGCCTCGCGGGTGCCGTGACCGGAGTAGTAGGCCGAGTTGGTCGCCGACGAGGGCGACGCCAGCTTGCCGACCCAGCGCGGGTCTTTCAGCGCGGCGTCCTGCTCGTCCTGGCTGATCAGGTAGGGGTTGCCGCTGGTGGTCAGGCCCAGCTCGGCCCATTCGGTGACACCGGTGCGGATATCGTCGGCCGGGTGGCCGAGGTAGTCGGCCACCAGCAGGGCTTGGGACGTCGCCATGCCGGTGCCCATGTCGATGGCGATCTGGCGCAGGGTCACGCGGCCCTCGGCGGTGAACTCGACGCTCGCCATGGGTGCCTCGGAGCCGGTGCCGAAGTCTTTCTGGCAGATGGCGAAGCCGACGCCGTACCAGTTGTCCGGGTCCTTGGCCTCCTCCTCGCGCTTGCGCGCGTCGCGGTTCTTCCAGATCTCGTGCTGGGCGGCCTTGTCGAGGATTTCGTCCAGGCGCAGGGCCCCGGCGGGGATGGCGCCCTGGGTGTTCTTCATGCCGGACTTGAAGACGTTCTTCTTGCGCAGCTCGATGGCGTCCACGCCCAGGCGGGCGGCCACCTCGTCCACCATCATCTCGGTGGCGGCCATGGTCTGCAGGGTGCCGTAGCCACGCATGGACCCGGCCTCGACACCACGGGAGTGGTAGGCGGTGGCGGCCAGGTCGCTCTGCGGCAGGTAGTAGATGGACTGCGCGGCGGTAGCGCCCACGGCAGCCACCGAGGGGCTGTAGTTGATGCGGCCGCCGCCATCCACATCCATGTGGGCGCGGAAGATCTGGAACGACAGGTCGTCCTGCTTCACCGCCAGTTGGTAGTGCATGTCGAAGGGATGGCGCTTGATGCCGCTCTGGAACTGCTCGTAGCGGTCGTTGGCCAGGCGCACCGGCACGCCGTCGCCGTAGATCGCGGCCAGGGCGGCATAGAAGACGAAGATGTTGTTGTCCTTGGAGCCGTAACCCACGGTGTAGCCGGGGTGCATGTTCAGCCTGGTCACCTTGAAGCGCGACGGCGCCAGCATGTGCGCGGTCTGCTCGGCCACTTCGAAGGGGCACTGGGTGGCCACCACGAAATGCAGGGTGCCGCTGGCCGGGTCGTACCAGCCGTTGCCGTTGTCCGCCTCGAGGGCGGCCGGCTCGATGGACTGGGTCTTGTAGCGCTCATCGAAGACCAGCCAGCCTTCCGGCGGAGTCTGCAGTTTCTGCTGCATCTGCTCGGCGTGGAACAGCCCCTGGGCGGTCAGGTCGCCCGTGGGGTTGCCGGCGCCCCAGGCGGGTTTGCGCTCGCGGATCAGCGGGAACAGCATGCTGTCCTTCAGGCTGGAGAAGGTATCCGGCTCGAACGGCGTGGCGCCGCCGACGCGGACGAAGCGGAAGCTGCCGTAGGGGTCGCGCTGGTACAACGGCGCCTGGGCGCCGTAGCGCACCGCCTTGTCGCTGGACTTGAGGATGTTCCTGGCCCGGCGGAAGCGCTCGAAGTCCTTCCAGATCAGCAGCGCCACCGGGTGGCCGATGAACATCGGCACCTGGCCTTCGGGCAGGAAGGGATCGGGGCTGTGGCCCTCGGGGAAGGCGATGCCGTCACGCGCGAGGTCCACGGCGGTGACCAGGCGATCGGGCTGGAGTTCGTCGCCCAGCATCGACAGGTCGAGGCCCTGGTAGAGGTGGTCGGCGCGGGTGGCTTTCAGCAGCAGCGCGTGGCCCTGCTGCTGGGGCCAGCCGGGCATGTCCTTGGCGCGGATGTCGCGGGCGAACACCTTGTTGCCGCAGACCTTGCTGACGCCGTCGATGCGGCCACGGGCCTGGCCGCTGGCGGTGTACCAGGGCTCGGGCGTACGGGTGACCTGGGCTTCGAACAGCGCGGCGAAGGCCTTGCTGCCGAGCGGCGCGAAGCTGATGCCGATACCGGCGACGACGCTGCCTTGCAGGAAGGCGCGGCGGGATAATTCAGGAGTGGACATGCCCGTTCCTCACGGCGCCGGCTGCGACCGGCCCCATTCGTTGTGCAGAAGCGATCGTCGGCCCTTCCCGAGGGGAAGGGCCGTAACAAGAATAGTCGGTGGGATTTACCTGACTCGAAGGTCAGATATTAACGGAGTCCCTGGCCCAGACAAATAAAAAATTGTCCTACAGGTCAGAAAATCTGATGAGCGATACGCTGATCGAACGCATTGTTCTGCAAATGCAACCGCATGTTTCAGCTACCGTGCTAGGCTGCACACCGATAGCAACCTAAGCATTTTCATCCATGTCCCAAGCCCTTCTCCTGCGCCACCATCGCCCCTTCATGGCGTTCTGGTTCGCCCGCGTCTGTACGGCCAGCGGCTTCCAGATGATCACCGTCGCCATCGGCTGGCACATCTACCAACTCACCGGCAGCGTGCTCGACCTGGGCCTGGTGGGGCTGGTGGAGTTCCTCCCCCGCGTGATGTTCATGCTGCACACCGGACATGTCGCCGACCGCTTCGATCGCCGCCGCGTCGCCGCCACCTGCCAGGTGCTGCAGGCCCTGGTGGCCGGCGTGCTGGTGTTCAGCAGCGCCACCGACAGCGCCAGCCGCGAGCTGATCTTCCTGATGGCCTTCGTCCTCGGCGCGGCGCGGGCCTTCGAGATGCCGGCCACCCAGGCGTTGCTGCCCAACGTGGTGCCCAAGGAGCTTTTCCCTCGCGCCGTGGCCGCCTCGGCTTCGGCCATGCAGGCGGCGACCATCGTCGCGCCGGCCCTGGGCGGCCTGCTCTATGCCTTCGGCAGTCTCTGGGTCTACGGCCCGACGGCGGTGCTCTATATCGCCGCGTGCATCCTCATGCTCGGCCTTTCCAGCAGCCAGCAGCCGGCCAGCAAGGCGCCGGCCAACCTGGAGAACCTGCTGGCGGGCATCCGCTTCATCCGCAGCCGCCCGGACATCCTCGGGGCCATCTCCCTGGACCTGTTCGCCGTGCTGCTGGGCGGCGCCACCGCCCTGCTCCCGGTATTCGCCAAGGACATCCTGCTCACCGGCCCCTGGGGCCTGGGCCTGCTGCGTTCGGCCCCGGCGGTGGGGGCGCTGCTGATGTCCTTCTGGCTGGCGCGCTTCCCCATCGAGCGCAATGTCGGACGGATCATGTTCACCGCCGTGGGGGTGTTCGGCGTGGCGACCATCGCCTTCGGCCTGTCCACCTCCTTCTGGTTCTCCCTGGCGGTACTGGCCGTGCTGGGCGCGGCGGACATGATCAGCATGGTGATCCGTGGGGCCTTCGTGCAGCTGCACACCCCGGACGAGATGCGCGGCCGGGTCAGCGCGGTGAACGGCCTGTTCATCGGCGCCTCCAACCAGCTGGGGGAGTTCGAGTCCGGCGTCACCGCCGCCTGGTTCGGCACGGTGCCGGCGGTGGTCATGGGCGGCGTCGGCACACTGATCGTCACGGGCGTGTGGATAAGGCTCTTCCCGACCCTGGCCAAGCGCGACAAGTTGCATTGAGGCCCGGGGTTCGCCCCTACAGGCTCCTCGCGTCCGCTTTACACCAGCATCGCCTTGGCGATCTCGTTGCGCTTGGCCTTGCCGCACAGCTGCTCCACCAGGGCAAGGGCGAAGGCCAGTGCGCAGCCCGGCCCCTGGGCGGTGATGCAGTTGCCGTCCACCACCACCGGCTGGTCGACGAAGGTGCAGCCGGACAGCCGGTCGCTGAAGCTCGGGTAGCAGGTCATGCGCCGCTGGCGCAGCACGCCGTAGGGCTGCAGGGCCATGGCCGGCGCGGCGCAGATGGCGGCGAAGAAGCGCCCCGCCTTGGCCTGCTCACGGACCTTCTCGGCCAGGGGTTCATGCTCGCCCAGGCGCTGGGCGCCGGGCATGCCGCCGGGCAATACGATGAGGTCGTAGTCCTGGGCCAGCACGTCCAGCAGCATGGTATCGGCGGTCAGGCGGGTGCCGCGGGCCAGGGTGATCATGCGGCGGCTCTCGATGCTGGCCACCACCGTCTTCACCTCGGCGCGCCGCAGCACGTCGATCAGGGTCACGGTTTCCAGGTCTTCGACGCCTTCGGCGACGGCGATCAGGGCCTGGAGATGAGGTTGGGTATGCATGGTGTTCTCCTTCTCCTGGAAACCGAAGCTGTCCGTCCGGTCATAAATTCACCGCTCCCGGGCTAGCTGGTATGATGCGCGCCTTTTTCCAGACTGGCAGAGAAAAGTCCATGGCGCCCGCGCGCGCCGTGCAACTGTGCTTTGCTTTTCGCCAGCTGAATGACAAAGACGCAGTGCGTCACGGGGAGCCACACATGCTGGAAAAGCTATTCCAACTCAAAGCACACGACACCAACGTGCGCACCGAGATCCTGGCCGGTCTGACGACCTTCCTGACGATGGCCTACATCCTCTTCGTCAACCCGGCCATCCTCGGCGAGACCGGCATGGACAAGGGCGCGGTGTTCGTCGCCACCTGCCTGGCGGCCGCCATCGGCTCGGCGGTCATGGGCCTGATCGCCAACTACCCCATCGCCCTGGCTCCCGGCATGGGCCTGAACGCCTTCTTCACCTACACCGTGGTGCTGCACATGGGCCACACCTGGCAGGTGGCCCTGGGCGCGGTGTTCATCTCGGCCTGCATGTTCTTCCTGCTGTCGATCTTCCGCATCCGTGAATGGATCATCAACAGCATCCCGCTGGAGCTGCGCTCGGCCATCGCCGCCGGCATCGGCCTGTTCCTGGCGCTGATCGCCCTGCAGAAGGCCGGCATAGTCGCCGCCCACCCGGTGACCATGCTGACGCTGGGCGACCTGACCAAGCCCGAGCCGATCCTCGCCGTGCTCGGCTTCTTCCTGATCGTCGCCCTGGAAGCGCGCAAGGTGACCGGCGCCGTGCTGATCGGCATTCTCGCGGTGACCCTCGCCGGTATCGCCCTGGGCGCCTCGCAGTTCGGCGGCATCTTCTCCATGCCGCCGTCCCTGGCGCCCACCTTCCTCCAGCTGGACATCAAGGGTGCCCTGGAAATCGGCCTGGTCAGCGTGATCTTCGCCTTCCTCTTTGTCGACCTGTTCGACAACTCCGGCACCCTCATCGCCGTGGCCAAGAAGGCCGGCCTGATGCGCGCCGACGGCTACATGCCGAAGATGGGCCGCGCACTGATCGCCGACTCCACCGCCGCCATGGGCGGTTCCCTGCTGGGCACCTCCACCACCACCAGCTACATCGAATCGGCCGCGGGCGTCAGCGCCGGCGGCCGTACCGGCCTGACCGCCATCGTGGTCGCCGTGCTGTTCCTCCTGGCGCTGTTCCTCTCGCCGCTGGCGGCCAGCGTCCCGGCGTTCGCCACCGCGCCGGCGCTGTTCTTCGTCGCCGTGCTGATGGCGTCGGGCCTGGCCGAAATAGACTGGGATGACCTGACCACCGCCGCGCCGGTGCTGATCACCACCCTGGCCATGCCGTTCACCTATTCCATCGCCGATGGCATCGCCTTCGGCTTCATCGCCTGGGCCGCGATCAAGACCCTCGCCGGCCGCTTCAACGAACTGAGCCCCGCGCTGGTGATCCTGGCCGTGCTTTTCGTAATCAAGATGGGTTTCTTCCACTGATGAGCCGTCCCCAATTCGACCCCGCGGCCTACGCCGCCCAGCTCCAAGAGAAAACCCAGCGCCTGAAGGCGCTGCTGGCGCCGTTCAACGCGCCTGAGCCGGAAATCTTCGAGTCCCCCCGCGAGCACTACCGCCTGCGTGCCGAGTTCCGCCTGTGGCGCGAGACCGGCAGCGAGAACCGCCACTACGCCATGTTCGAGGCCGGCGACAAGTTCACCCCGATCATGATCGAGGACTTCCCCATCGCCAGCCGCCGCATCAACGAGCTGATGCCACGGCTCAAGGCCGCCTGGCAGGGCAACAAGGTGCTGTCCTTCAAGCTGTTCCAGGTGGAGTTCCTCACCACCCTGGCCGGCGATGCGCTGATCACCCTCTGCTACCACCGTCCGCTGGACGAGGCCTGGCAGGTCGAGGCCGAAAAGCTCGCCGCCGAGCTGGGCGTGAGCCTGGTGGGTCGCTCCAAGGGCAAGCGCATCGTCATCGGCCGCGACTATGTCGAGGAAGAACTGACCGTCGCCGATCGCGCCTTCCGCTACCGCCAGCCGGAGGGCGCCTTCACCCAGCCCAACGGCGAGGTGAACCAGAAGATGCTCGGCTGGGCCTACGAGGTACTGGGCGAGCGCCAGGACGACCTGCTGGAGCTCTACTGCGGCAACGGCAACTTCACCCTGCCGCTGGCCACCCGGGTGCGCCGCGTGCTGGCCACCGAGATCAGCAAGACCTCGGTGAACGCCGCCCTGGCCAACCTGGCCGACAATGCTGTGGATAACGTGACCCTGGTGCGCCTCTCGGCCGAGGAACTGACCGAGGCGCTGAACGAGGTTCGCCCGTTCCGCCGCCTGGCCGGCATCGACCTGAAGAGCTACCAGTTCGGCAACGTCTTCGTCGACCCGCCCCGCGCCGGCATGGACCCGGACACCTGCGAGCTGACCCGGCGCTTCGACCGCATCCTCTATATCTCCTGCAACCCGGAGACCCTGGCGGCGAACATCCAGCAGCTCAGCGACACCCACCAGGTGGTGCGCTGCGCCCTGTTCGACCAGTTCCCCTACACCCACCACATGGAATCGGGTGTGTTGCTGGAACGCCGCTGAGCCACACCCCGGCCCCTCTTCCACGGGAGGGGGGCGCCCTACCCCCCGTCCAGCTTGCGCAAGGCCACGAAGGCCAGCCCGGCCGACACCACCTCGAAGAGCAGCGCATAGAGGTTGAAGGTCTGCCCCAGGCTGCCATCCAGCCAGAGGCCGCTGACCCGCCCCAGGGCCAGGGCGACGTAGACCAGCACCAGCAGATCCAGCGCCGCCCGCGCCAGTTGCAGGCGCAATTGCGCCAGCAGCAGGAAGGCCGCGAGGCCCAGTTGCAGGCAGCCGTACCAGGCGCGCACATCGGTCACCGCCGAGGGGTCCATCAGCAGCATGCCGCTGAGGCTGGCCATTTCTTCCGGGCGGATGAAGTAGGCCAGGCCGAAGCCGGCGAGAATCAGGGCCTGCAGCCCTAGCAGGACGCGGGTGAAGAGCATTGGCGGGTCTCGCGACAGGGTCAGGAAATCAGCATAGGCGGTCCGGGAACAGCCTGATACAGAGCTTCGCTTGGGGCCGGCCGGGGCTGGCGCTATGCTTCCCTCTTCGTCCCGGCCCGCGTCGCCACAAGGAGCCCCCCATGCGCTACCTCCTCCTGCTCAGCACCCTGTTCGCCGGCATCGCCCAGGCCGCCGAGCCGATCACCATGGACGTCTACCGCGACCCCAACTGCGGCTGCTGCAAGGCCTGGATCAGCCACCTCCAGGACAACGGCATAACCGTGCGCGACCATGTGGAAAACGACATGGCCGCAGTGAAGACGCGCCTCGGTGTGCCCCACAGCCTGGGTTCGTGCCACACCGGCGTGGTCGACGGCAAGTTCGTCGAAGGCCACGTGCCGGCGAGCGACGTGCTCAAGCTGCGCGAACGCCCCGACCTGCTCGGCGCCGCCGTGCCCGGCATGCCGGTCGGCTCCCCCGGCATGGAAATGGGCGATCGCCATGACGCCTTCCAGGTGATCGGCGTGTCCCGCGACGGCAAACAGGACGTCCTTCGCGACTATCCTGCACACTGATCCCGAGCCCCCCCTTCAACGGCCGCCCGATGCGGCCGTTTTTCGTTCCTGGAGCCCCATATGGAGTACTGGCAAGTCGATGTTTTCGCCGAACGGGTCCTGGCCGGCAACGGCCTGGCGGTGTTTCCCGATTGCCGTGGCCTATCCCCGGCCGCGATGCAGGAACTGACCCGCGAGCTGCGGCAGTTCGAGTCGATCTTCCTGGCGCCGCTGGATGCCGCCAACCACTTCGCCGCGCGGGTGTTCACGGTGGAGGAGGAACTGCCCTTCGCCGGCCACCCGGTCCTTGGCGCCGCCGCCCTGCTCCACCACCTGCACGGCGGCAAGGCCGATGCCGACTGGCTGCTGCAGCTACCGGAAAAATCGGTAGGCATCACCACCCGTCGCCAGGGCAAGGGCTTCTATGCGGAGATGGACCAGGGCCCGGCCACCTTCGGCAAGGTGCTGGATGGCGCCAGCGCCGCTACCTTCGCCGGCGCCTTCGGCAGCCGCTACGACAGCCGCTATCCGGCCCAGGTGGTCAGCACCGGCCTGCCTTACCTGCTGCTTCCGGTGACCGCTGCCGGCCTCGCGGACGCCAGGCAGCGCGAACCGCTGGACGCGGCCCTGGCCGGGATAGGCGCGGCCTTTGTCTTCCTGATGGATGTGGACGCCCGTGAAGGCCGCACCTGGGACCCGCTGGGCGTGGTGGAAGACATCGCCACCGGCAGCGCCGCAGGCCCCGTGGCCGCCTGGCGGGTGAGCCAGGGCCTGGAGCCGGCCGGGCAGGCCTTCTCCCTGGCCCAGGGGCGCTTCGTGGGCCGACCGAGCCGGCTCGACGTATGCGTCGGCGAAGCCGGCAACGTGCTGGTGGGCGGCACGGTGCAACTGCTCGCCCAGGCGCGCCTGCTGCCCTCCCCGGCGGAGCTCGACTGACGACCGGGCTGGCGGGTATCGCCGCCAGCGTCAACACTGAATAATTCGCGATACGACGGGAGAGTGGACATGCGCTGGCAACGTGCGCGTCGCAGCGACAACGTGGAAGACGCCGGAAGCGCCGGCGGCGGTGGCATGCGCCTGCGCGGCGGCAGGGGACTGGGGCTGGGCGGGATCGCCATCGTGGTCGTCGTGGCGCTGCTGATGGGCGAGGACCCGCTGCAGATTCTCGGCCAGATGACCCAGCAGGGCACCTCGGTGAACCCGCAGCAGCAATCGGCCATGCCCACCGGCACGCCGGAGGAGCGGGAATTCGTCCGTGCCGTCCTCGGCGATACCGAAGACACCTGGCGCGCCATCTTCCAGGCCGCCGGCCGCCAGTACCAGGACCCGAAGCTGGTGCTGTTCAACGGCGGCGTGCAATCGGCCTGCGGCTTCGCCGATTCGGCGGTCGGCCCCTTCTATTGTCCGGGAGACCAGAAGGTCTACCTCGACCTGGACTTCTTCGAGGAGATGGCCAGCCGCTTCCAGGCCGCCGGCGACTTCGCCCAGGCCTATGTGATCGCCCATGAAGTGGGCCACCACGTGCAGACCCTGCTGGGCGTCTCCGCCAAGGTCAACGCGGCCCGCCAGCGCGGCGAACGGGTGGAAGGCGACAACGGCCTGCTGGTGCGCCAGGAACTCCAGGCCGACTGCCTGGCCGGTGTCTGGGCCTTCCACGCGCAGAAGCGCCTGGACTGGCTGGAGCCCGGTGACCTGGAAGAGGCCCTGAACGCCGCCAATGCCATTGGCGACGACCGCCTGCAACGCCAGACCCGCGGCCAGGTGATGCCCGACTCCTTCACCCACGGCACCTCGGAACAGCGGGTGCGCTGGTTCAAGACGGGCTTCGAGAAGGGTGAAGTGGGGCGTTGCGATACTTTTTCGGTGGCGAAGCTCTGAGGGGAATCGAGTGGACTGAAACTTCCCTCACCCCCAGCCCCTCTCCCAGGGGGAGAGGGGAGTCGTCCGGCACGGCGATGGGCGGTGAGTCACCCCTCTACCTCCGGGAGAGGGGGCGGGGGTGAGGGATGCCCGCCTACCGCTTCGCCGCCTGCAGAATCCGCTCTAGCACCGCCTCCGTCTCGCGCAAGGCTTCTCTCGAACTGAAGCGCAGCACCCGAATTCCCTGCTCCGCCAGCCAGCCATCCCGCAACTGATCCCTCCGAGGATCCAGGTAGTGCTGCCCACCATCGATCTCCACTGCAAGGCACGTCTCCATACAGTAGAAATCCAGGACGAAGGGGCCGACCGGATGCTGGCGGCGAAACTTCAAGCCTTGAAGCTGGCGGCCTCGCAGGCGGTGCCAGAGATACAGCTCGGCGTCTGTCGATGTACGCCTCAGCGCACGGCTGAACTCCAGATGTTCCTCATCGATGGGCGGCTTGCGCATGGTGGCTTCCTCCATGCCCCATGGCTGAATTCGCACCAGCCTGCCACCTCCCCCACCCACCTCAGGACGAATCAGCCCTTTCTCACCCCCGGCTCAGCCGCAGCAACTCCCCACAATCCCGCGCATGCCAGTCCACCAGTTCCGGCCAGGGGTTCTCCGGCAGGTTGACCAGTACCGTGGCGGCGCCGGCCGCGCGGCCGCAGTCGAGGTCGAAGCGGTAGTCGCCCACCATCACCAGCTCGCCGGGGGCCACTTGCCAGCGTTCGGCAAGGTGCAGCAGGCCGCCCGGATGGGGTTTGGGCGGCGCCTCGCCACGGCCGAGGATATCGGCGCTGGCGAAACAGTCGTCGAGGCCGATGGCCTGGAGGGTCAGCAGCGCCAGTTCGTGGGCGTTGCGGGTGAGGATGCCGAGCTGGCAACCGCGCCCGTGGAGTTCGCGCACCAGGTCGAGGGCACCGGTGGCGGGCGTGGCGTTGAGCGCCAGTTCCCGTTCGTGCGCAAGCAGCCAGGCGTGCTTGGCGGCGGCTTCGTCCTCGGGCAGCGCGGCGAGGTGGTGGAGGATGTCGTCCTCCGGCGGGATCTCCAGGGCCACGCGAATGGCGGCGAAGTCGTGCACGGCAATGGTCAGGGTGCCATCCATGTCGAACACCCAGTGGCGGTACTGCGCCAGGCTCATCTCTGTCTCCAACGGCTGAGTTCGTTGCCCGCAGGGTACACCGCCGCGCCGCCTCAGTAGTTGATGATCAGGGTGACATTGTCGAGGTAGGTGCCGGCGGGCACGTTGGCCTGGGTCGGGTCGACGCTGGCGTCGAACTGGTAGTTCTGCTGCGCGCCGTTGCCGTTGGCCGACTGGGTCTGGGCGGTGGTCCAGACCGTGCCGCTGGCGGGGAAGTAGAGGTTGTAGTTGATGTGCGAAGTCCCGGAGACCAAACGGCGCCAGGGCGCCTGGTAGTTCTCGCCGTTGTCGAAGCCGATGGTGTAGCCCTCGGTGTTGGTACAGGTCACCCCCACGCTGGTGGTGACCCGGCTGAACTGGCTGATCAGCGCGTGGTTCCCCAGGTCCACCGGCGGGGTGCTGTTGATGATGCAGGCCTTGCTCACCAGCAGGGTGAGCTGGATCGAGGCGATCGAGCCGGTGCCCCAGTTGCTCGGCGCGCCGCACAGGTTCGCCGGGCAGTTCTGGGTGAGCCCCGGGCTGCGCTGCCAGCCGCAGAGCACCAGCACGCCGTTCTCGCAGATCGCGTACTGCCAGTTGATGTTCACCGTGGCGGTGTAGGTGCCGGCGGGCACATTGGGGCCGGCCGGCACCTGGAAGTACAGGGGCAGCCCGGTGGCGCCGGCCAGCAGGCCGAGGACGGTGAGGTCGGAGAGTTCCAGCGGCACGTTGGGCTGCAGCTCGGTGCCGCCGTTGCGGGTGAAGACCTTGAACGGAATGCTGTGACCCGCGCCGTCGCTGAGCACCAGCGGGGTAGTCTGCAGGGTGGCGCGGATGTAGTTGTTGGCCAGCAGCACGATCACGCTGGCGCAGCGCAGGCCGGCGCCACCGATATTGCCCTGGGCCGTGGTGATCAGGCTCAGCGAGCTGACGCTGCCCAGGCTGACCAGCGGCGAGGCGGTCACGGCGCAGGCCGCCAGCGCCCTGCCCGCTCCCAGCAGGAGGACCGACACCAGCATCCAACGCAGCAGTTTCCCGGCCATGCCTTCTCCTTTGCCTGTCAGCGGCAGGTCAGCGGGCCGACCTGGGCCAGCTCGCCGCCGGGGTCCTTCAGCTCGAACGACAGCTCGCAGCGGCCGCCATCCGGCCGCTCCACCCGGATCCGGTTGCGCTCGCCGAGCCCCTCGAAATACACCAGGCCGTCCCAGCCGACGTAGGCGGTGGTCCCCTGGCCGACGAGTTCCGCCTTGCTGCCCCTGGGCACCACCTCGCCCCGGCTGTCGACCAGCAGGATGCTGGCCGCCACCACCCGGCGCATGCCGAATTCCAGCAGGGCGCCACTGCCCTGGTGCACAGCGACGTTGCGGATCACCTCGGGCACCCGCACGTTGGCCGGCAGCTCCAGGGGGTCGACCTCGTAGCGGCCGCGGTAATAGGACGGCACCCAGGGCACCAGCAGGTGCCCGTCGCGGTCGGTGCGGCCGATGGGCTGGTTCTCGAAGCTCACGGGGACATCGGCGAAGCCGTCGGTGCTGACCAGCACGAAGGCGTCGTTGATCCGGTTGGCGGCGAACAGGCTGCCGTCCATGGCCACCACCGAGCCACTCATGTCGCCCCAGACGGTGCGCCGACCATCGTCCTCGTAGGCCCCCGCCTGCAACTGGTTGAAGCGATTGCGCCAGGTGACGTCGGCCTGGCGGTAGTGGCCGTTGCCGATGCCGTAGGCGAGGTTGTAGCCGACACCGCCGTCACTGGGCGGTGCGCGTCCGTAGTTGACCCGTTGGCGGTAGTCGCCCTGGCTGTCGCGCTCGATGGACGCACTGAAGGTGGAGTAGAGGTCGAAGGGCAGGATGAACTGCGCCAGCGCCGAATAGCCGTCCCCGCCGATCTCGCGGTTGAACGCCAGGTACAGGCTGCTGTTGCCCCACAGGCTGCGCGACCAGGACAGGTTGACCAGACGGGTGCGCTCGCCGTCCATGGATTCGCTGGCGAAGTAGCCGACCCCGAAGCTGCCCAGCTGCGGTGGATTGACCGAGAAGGTGGCCTGGTCGATGCGCCGCGCCAGGGCACCGCCCAGCACGCCATCCTCCAGGGCTCCGACCCGGCCGAGGTCGACGTAGCCGGTGCTGCGCTGCAGGCGCTGCAGGCCCACGCCGAACAGCGGTGAGAAGTAGCTGTAGCCGAGGCTGTACTGCTGCCCCCGCTCGCCGCCGTAGTGGCTGCTGGTGTAGGAGCTGCCGAGCGTGCCCCAGCGGCCCACCGCGAAGGTGCCGCCCAGGCCGCCCAGGCGCAGGTCCTCGCCGAGTTCGGCATGACTCTCCAGGGTGAAGGCATCGCTCACCCCGTAGCGGAAGGTGCCGCTGGCGGCCCGGCTGCCATAGGAGAAGTTCTTCAGGCCGTAGTCCTCGCGCAACTGGCCGAGGGACAGCGAGTAGTCGTAGAGGCCCTGCTGCAACAGGCTGTTGGTCACGTAGAAGGGCACGGTGGTGGCCACCTGGCGGCCGAGGGCGTCGGTGGTGACCAGGGTGGCGGTACCCGCGCCACTGATGAAGGGCACGTTACTGAGGGTGAAGGGGCCCGGCGCGATCTGGTCGCTGCTGACCCTGGCGTTGTTGATGAACAGGTCCACCGAGGTGGGCACCTGGGCGTCGCCGTTGAAACGCGGCAGCGGATAGGTGACCAGATCCGGGCGCAGGCCGAAGTTGCGCGCGACCTGCACGCCGCCCAGGCGCACCGCGCTGTTCCAGGTCAGGGCGCCGGTGACCAGGTCGCCGGCCTGGTAGCTGGTCATGCGCGGCTGGTCGTTGTAGCGCCAGAAGCTGTCGAAGCGACGGTAGCCGTCATCGTTCTCCTCGAGGTCGTCGAAGGTGTGGCGGTAGACCCCGGTGTTGTCCAGCACCCCGAAGCCGCCGAAGGCGCGCTGCTCGAGGAAGCCACTGAGGAACTGGGCGGCGTCTTCGCTGTTGTTGTAGAAGAAGTCGTAGTTGAACAGCAGGCCCAGGTCGCTTTGCGCCGGCGTCATGTCGTAGACGCTGGTCTGGCCCAGTTGCTGGTGCGGCAGCCATTCGCTGGGCAAGGTCAGGTCCAGCCGTTGCTGCTCCTGGTCGTAGCGACTGCCCAGACCGGCGATGGCGTCCAGCGCCTGCAAGCCGCTGGCGCCGTGCGCCAGGCGTACGCCGACGCTGCGCAGCTCGTCCGCGTCGGCGAAATAGCGGCCGCCCTGCACGGTCACCGGGATGATCCTCTGGGTCGGCATCTGGTTGATCTGCAGTTGCAGGTAGAGCTGGTAGCGCTGCTCCGGCTCCTGGGCCGCCACGGCAGCCGTGCCCAGCAGCAGGGCCAGGGCCAGCGCGACCACGCGGCCCGCGCCAGAGCTGACGAGCTTGCCCCCGTGCCGTCGCGCCATGCTCCCTCCCGCACCGCGCCGGGGTCACTGGCCGGGAATCGTCCGGGGCTCACGCCACTCATTGATCCTCGCCTCCATGCCGAGTCCGCTGTCCGCTACCCCGGCCGGCAGCACCCAGCGCATCCGCGCACCGGGCAGCACATAGCCGAGCAGGCCCTCGGCCAGCGGCACGCTGCGGCCGCCCTGGCTCAGGCGTACCTCCGACAGACGAGCGTGGGCCGGCCCCTGGTTGTGCAGCAGCAGGAAGCGTTGCCCACCCTCCTGTTGCAGGCTGAAGCTGAGCTGCGGTGCCAGTGGCTGGATACCGGGCCGGGCCTTGGCGTCGCTGGCCATCCCGGCGCCACTGCCGAAGACGAACAACGGCACCGAGTAGCGCATCTGGAATTTCACCCCCAGGTTGGCGTCGGGCTCGGCGTCCGGCTCGAGCATCTCGTCCACCAGCACCCGGTACGCCTGTTCGGTACCCGGCGGCGCCGGCCGCAGGCCGATCAGGCGGATCATCTGGCGCTTGCCCGGGGCGATGCTGACCACCGGCGGGCTGCCCACCACGGCCTGCTGCGGCGTCAGCTGGTCGCTGTAGCCGGCCTGGCTCCAGGCCAGCACCCGCACCTGCATGCTCACGGGCGCCTGGCCGCGATTCTCCAGCCAGAGGGCCGCGGCCTTCTGCTCGGCCTCGATCACCGGGTTGATCGGCCAGATCAGGATGGAGCTGGCGGCCCGCGCCGGCGCGCTGGCCAGCAGCAGGCCCGACAGCAGCAGCCCGAGGCCGGGTTTCGCCTTCCGTGCCAGGTGCAGAACGTCCATGTGTCCCCCTTTGTTGTTCTTCTAGTAGGTGATGGTCACCGTCACCGTATCGGTGTAGACGCCCGCCGACGGCATCACGGCGGCGCTGAACAGGCGCGCGTAGACCGGATAGGTCTGACTGCTGCCACCCGCCGGAAAACTCAGGCTCATGGCCGTGGCGCCATTGTTGCCGTCGCCCCAGACGCTGCTGTAGCCGGCATCCTTGTAGAGCTGGTAGCGCAGGGTCTCGGCGCCCTTGGCGAGGAAGCGTCCGGCACTGACGTTGCCGGTGTTGGCGCCGGCGCTGAGGGCGATGCTCATGTCCAGCCCCGGCGTGCATTGCAGGACGATGGAACCGCCACCCGGGGTGGTCACCCGGTTGACGTCGGTTGGCAAGGCGGCGAACTGACCGAAGGACAGCGAACCGAAGCTGCTGGCATCGCTGGCACCACTGCCGAGCAGGCAGCCCGAACTGATCACCGCCTGGAGCTGGAAGCGGCGCTGCACCGTCAGCTCGTCGGTGCCGGTATCCGCCGCCACGGGCACGGCCAGGGCCGACAGGGCGACGAGCGCGACGCCGCGCATCACCAGCTCACCGTGACGACGACCGTGTCGCTGTAGACACCCGGAGCCGGGGTCGCCTGCGCCGGGACCCGGCCGTACACCGCCAGGTGCTGGTCGCTGCCGTTGCCGACGCCGGTGACACCGACGCTGTTATCCCAGACGCTGAGGTAGCTGGAGCTGGTGTAGAGGTTGTAGGCCACCTGGGCACTGCCGGGGCCGGTCATGCGCCGGGCGTTGACGTTGTTGCTGCCGCCGCCGCTCATCAGCACCCGGTAGGGAGTGCCGGTCAGGCAGTTCACCCGCAGGGAGCCGTTGCCGACCGTGCTGGCCAGGTTGATCACGCTGGAGAGGGAGAAGTGGCTGCCGAAGTCCAGGGTACCGAACTGCCCCTGGTTGCCGGGGGCCGTGCCGCCGATGCTGCAGGCGGGCAGCACCTCGGCGGAGAAGCCGATGGTGGCGCTCTTGGTGGCGGCGAAACCGCAGGCTGGGGCGGTCATCAGTACCATCAGCGCCAGCCCGCTCCCTCTGCTCTGGCGTAGCCACGTCATGGCTCGCTCCTGCTATCTCGTGGATCGTCCCTGTTGATCTGACCCTGGCGCGATGCGCTACCAGGTGACGGTCACCAGCACCGTGTCGGTGTAGGTGCCCGCCGAGGGCGTGGTCTGCGCTGGCACGCGGCCGTAGACCACTATGTCCTGGTTGCTGCCGTTGCCGGTGCCCGAATAGGCGGTGGCGCCGTTGCTGCCGTTGCCCCAGGGCGTGCTGCGGGCGGCATCCTGGTAGAGGTTGTAGCTGACGAATTCGCTGCTGCCGCCACTCATCCGACGCTGGTTTCCGCTGGGCGCCAGGCCGCTGTTGAGGGCGATGGTGTAGGCGGTGTTGTTGGCGCACTGGATGCCGAACGAGCTGCCGGCGCCGGCACCCACGGATTGGCCGTCGACTATGTTGGCCAGGCTCGGGTAGGTACCGAAGCTGATGCTGCCGAAGCTGTTGCTGCTGCCATCGTTGGAGCTGTTGTTCACCGTGCAGCCGGCACCGATGGTGAGCTGGATGCCCAGGTTCCCCTGCAGGGTTCCTGCGGCCTGTGCCTGGGGCACCTGGGACAGCAACAACAGGGCGGGAAGCAGCCAGCGCATGCTTTTCATCGGACGACTCCTACGGCTCCTTGCCGTTACATACAGTCATGATTGGACCGTAGTCCAAAAAGCACGCCGAGCCAGAATGCGCGTCCAGTCAAAAAAAGATGGCCACTGGCCGCCACTCTTCAGTGCCGGCCTAAACAGTTGAATTGTCAGCAGGAACAGGCAATCGGTACGCGGACGTCCGATTCTGGAAGTAGCAAATCACTTACAAGAAAATGAGAAATTCGCCATTAAGCGGTAATAGCGCCGCCTGACAGTGAGCGAAGGCTTTTAAGTACCAAAGGCGATAAAGGCGACCACCGGGCCGCCCCTCGTCACCGGCTCAGCGCCAGTCTTCACGCAGGCGGGTCAGGCCTTCCTGGGCCACCGAGGCCACCAGTTGGCCGGCGCGGTTGAAGATGCTGCCACGGGAGAAGCCACGGCCATTGCCGGACCAGGGACTGTCCATGGAGTAGAGCAGCCAGTCGTCCGCGCGCAGGTCGCGGTGGAACCACAGGGCGTGGTCGAGACTGGCCACCTGCATGAACTTCTGCCACACCGACACGCCGTGGGGGAGCATCGAGGTCGTCAGCAGACCGAAGTCCGAGGCGTAGGCCAGCACGTACTTGTGCAGGGCGCGCACGTCCGGCAGGCCGCCGTCGGCGCGGAACCAGATGTGCTTGATCGGCTCGCCCGGGCGCGGGTCGAAGGGGTTTTCCGCAGTGACCGGGCGGATCTCGATGGGCTTGGCGCAGAGGAACTTGTCGCGCACCCGCTCGGAGAGCAGGTGCGCGTTCTGCCGGGCAAGCTCCAGTTCGCTGGGCAGGTTCTCCGGCCCCGGCACCTGGGGCATGGCGATCTGGTGCTCGAAGCCTTCCTCGTCCTGCTGGAAGGACGCGCTGCAGGTGAAGATCTGCTGGCCCTTCTGGATCGCGGTGACCCGGCGGGTGCTGAAGCTGCCGCCATCGCGCACCCGCTCCACCGAGTAGACCACCGGCAGGGTGGCGTCACCGGGACGCAGGAAGTAGCCGTGCAGGGAGTGCACATGACGCTCGGGCTCCACCGTCTGGCTGGCGGCGGAGAGCGACTGGCCGAGTACCTGGCCGCCGAACAGCTGGCGGAACCCCAGGTCCTGGCTGACGCCCCGGAACAGATTCTCTTCGATGGATTCGAGGCTCAGCAGCGCGACCAATTCGTCGAGCACCTGGGTCATGGAGTTCTCCTCTGCAAGGCCGCCGCCCCGGTCATGGCCGGGGCGGTCGTCGTAATTCTGGATAGGCCGGCAGCGTCGTCAGGCGCTCGTCCCACAGCGCGCGGCCGATGGTGAAATGGTAAAGGCTTTGCCAACGGCTGTCGGCCATTTCAAGCAATTCATGTACCGAATCGTCGAAGTAGCAACCTATCCCGGTGCCGGAAAGACCGGCGGCCTCGGCTTCCAGATAGAGCACCTGGCCGATCTGCCCGCACTCCCAGTACAGCCGTGGGTAGTGCCAGGCGCCCTGTTCCAGGGCGGCGTCGAAGCGCGCAAGCATGGCCAGGGCGACGCAGCCATCGGCGGCGATGTCCTGGCCGCAGGAAAGAAAGCCCGCCAGGCCACGGGCGTCGCCTTGCAACAGGCGGTACAGCGGCAGCTCGTCGCTGGCCCGCTGCCAGAGGAAGTCCTGGCGCAGGCCCTCGGCCAGTTCGGTCTCGGCCACGGCGCCACGGGCCAGCCAGTAGAGACCAGGCTCCAGGCCCTGAACGCGGTGAACGAACAGCAACAGATCCACCTGGGGTGTACCGAGGCTGGCGAAGGGCACCGGCGAATGCTCCGGCATCAGGCGCCTTAGCCAGGCCAGCAGCAGTTCGGCCTGGATACCGCTGCGGCCGTCCATGGACTGGGCGCTGCGCCGCCGGTGCAGCAGCGGGCGCAGGGGCAGGCCGGGGTTATCCACACGCGCAGCGGCCTCGATCAGCGGCCACTCGGCCAGCGGCTGGCGCGGCGCGCGGCACAGGCCATGGACGCGCTCCAGCTCGGGCCAGTGGCGCTGCTGGCGGGACAGGCGATTGGGGCTGCCGTGCAATTCCAGTGCGGCGAGGCCGTCGAGCAGGGTCGGGTCGAGGCTGAATTCCCGCGCCTGGGCCGGGCCGACCCACAACAGCGCATCGGCGTATTCGCCCTCGACGAAACCGGGGCGGTCCAGCCCCAGCACGCCGTCGAGCCGCTCTTGCGCGACCCCGCCCAGCACCCGCACCTGCCAGCCCAGGGCGCTGGCGGCCACGGCCAACGCCGCCAGGGCATGCCCCAGGTCGTGCTGGCAGTAGCGGTAGGCACGCTCGCCGTACTTCCAGGCTTCACGCCAGGGCACGCTGGCCAGGCCCAGCAGGAAACCGCCCGGCGGCAGCGCCGCGGCCAATTGCGCGGCCAGGGGCCCCGGCAGTTCCGCACGGATCTCCAGGGCATGCGCGTCCGGTGCGTAGTGGGCCAGCAGCCCGCTTTCCTCCAACCCTGGCGGCAGCAGCAGGTAGGCCTCGGTGGGATGCAGGTTGCCCGAGGACGGGTTGACCCGCAGCGCCCATTTGCTGGCACCGGCCTCCTTCCAGGCGGAAATGGCCAGGCTGTCGTAGAGCAGTTGCGACAGGCTTTCGCGATTCAGTGGCGCCGGTTGGCCCAGGGGGCCGGCGAACACCAGGTCGTAGGGCGGCGTCTCTTCCAGCGGGCGCTGCCACAGCTCCAGCAGGCGCGCCCCGGCGTAACGGCGGAAGGGCGCCGGCTGGGTGGCCCAGTCCAGTTGGCCGGGGCCGGGGGCGAAGCGCTCGGGGTGGTGCTTGCTGAGTGCGTGGTAGGCGCGCACGGCGTCGCTCATTGCAACGCCTCCCACTCGGCGCGTCCCAGGCGGTAAAGCAGGTGCGGGCGCAGGGCGTGGCCCTGGGGCAGGCCGGGATGTTCGAAGTCGCCATCCGGGTCGCGCTGCATGCCGATGCGCGCCATCACCGCCTGGGAACGCAGGTTGGCGGGCACGGTAAAGGCCACCACTTCCGTCAGCTGCAGCGGCTCGAAGGCGAAGGCCAGCGACGCCCGCGCCGCTTCGCTGGCCAGGCCCTGGCGCCAGTAGCCGAGCATGAAGCGCCAGCCGATCTCCACCGCCGGGGTGAAGGACGCGTCGAAGCCGACGTGCTGCAGGCCGATCACGCCGACGAAGTCGCCCGTGTCACGGTGCTCCACCACCCATTGGCCGAAGCCGTGCTGCAGGAAGTGGCCACGGATGCGCCCCGCCAGGGCGTCGCTTTCCGCCCGGCTCAGGCAGGCCGGGAAGTGACGCATCACCTCCGGGTCGGCATTGAGCGCGGCGAAGGCCGGCAGGTCCTCGTCGCGCCAGGCGCGCAGGTGCAGGCGCGGGGTAATGAGTTCGATCGGGGACATGGGCGGGTCTCTTGAGTGCGGCGCGAAGGCCCCATCATACTGCCGCGAGTACCGCTCCGAGTGCCGTTCGATGTTCCTGCCGCTGGTCTACCACGACGACTACAGCCCGCCCTTTCCGGCGGAGCACCGCTTCCCCATGGAGAAGTTCCGCCTGCTCTACGGGCACCTCCTGGACAGCGGCCTGACCCGCGACGAACAGCTGCACCGGCCGGAGATCTGCCCGGCCGAGGTACTGGCCCTGGCCCACTGCCCGGCCTATATCCGGCGTTTTCTCGATGGCGACCTGGGCCGCGAGGAGCAACGCCGCCTCGGCCTGCCCTGGAGCGAAGCGCTGGCCCGCCGCACCGTGCGCGCCGTGGGCGGCTCGCTGCTCACCGCCGAGCTGGCCATGCGTCACGGCCTGGCCTGCCACCTGGCCGGCGGCACCCACCATGCCCACTTCGACCACGCGGCGGGCTTCTGCATCTTCAACGACCTGGCGGTGATCAGCCGCTACCTGCTGGAAGCGGGCACGGTGCAACGGGTGCTGATCTTCGATTGCGACGTGCACCAGGGCGACGGCACCGCGCGGCTGCTGGCCGACACCCCGGAGGCGATCACCGTGTCCCTGCACTGCGAGAAGAACTTCCCCGCGCGCAAGGCCGAGAGCGACTGGGACATCCCCCTGCCCATGGGCATGGGCGATGCCGACTACCTGCAGGTGGTGGACGACGCCCTGAACTACCTGCTGCCCCTCTACCAGCCCGACCTGGTGCTCTACGACGCCGGGGTGGACGTGCACAAGGACGACGCCCTGGGTTACCTGCAGCTCACCGACGCGGGCCTGGCCGAGCGCGATGAGCGGGTGATCCGCCACTGCCTGGGACGCGACATCCCGGTGATGGGGGTGATCGGCGGCGGCTACGACAAGGACCGCGCCGCCCTGGCGCGGCGCCACGGCATCCTGCACCACAGCGCGGGCAGGGTCTGGCGGGAGATGGGGTTGGAGTAATGTGGTTCACGCATTGAATCGATGGGTGTCGCAGGCTCGCGGAACGCCGGCCGACCCATCCTACGAAACGCTCTCCATCCGGTAGAATGCGCCCTCCCCCATTCCCTTCCGATCGATCCCCATGAATGACTCCTCCCCCTTCGTCGCCGTTATCGGCGGCGGTCCCGCTGGCCTGATGGCCGCCGAAGTCCTGGCCCAGGGCGGTGCGCGGGTGGAGTTGTTCGATGCCATGCCCTCGGTGGGCCGCAAGTTCCTGCTGGCCGGCGTGGGCGGGATGAACATCACCCATTCGGAACCCAAGGCGCCCTTCCTTGGCCGCTACGGCGTGCGCCGAGACGAAGTCGGCGCGCTGCTGGAAGGCTTCGGCGCCGACGAGTTGCGGGCCTGGATCGGGGGCCTCGGCATCGACACCTTCGTCGGCAGCTCGGGCCGGGTCTTCCCCACCGACATGAAGGCCGCTCCCCTGCTGCGCGCCTGGCTCAAGCGCCTGCGCGAGCAAGGCGTGGTCATCCACACCCGCAGCCGCTGGCTCGGCTGGAACACCGACGGCGCCCTGCGCATCGCCACGGCGGCGGGCGAAAGCGCGCTGCGCGCCGATGCCTGCGTGCTCGCCCTGGGTGGCGGCAGCTGGGCACGGCTGGGCTCCGATGGCGCCTGGGTGCCGCTGCTGGAGGCGCGCGGGGTGTCCATCGCGCCGCTGCAGCCCTCCAACTGCGGTTTCGACGTGCAGGGCTGGAGCCCCCTGCTCAAGGACAAGTTCGCCGGTGCGCCGATCAAGCCGGTGACCATCCGCCTGGGCGACGAAGCACCCCGCCAGGGCGAGTTCGTGCTCACCGCCAGCGGTGTCGAAGGCAGCCTGATCTATGCCCTTTCCGCCGCCATCCGCGAGCGGATCAACGCCAGCGGCAGTGCCACGGTCCACCTGGATCTGCTGCCCAGCCACAGCCTGGAGAAAGTCGTCGGTGCGCTGGCCCGCCCGCGCGGTTCGCGCAGCATGGCCAAGCACCTGCACAGCCAGCTGGGCCTCGACGGGGCGCGCGCCGGCCTGCTGCGGGAGCTCTCGGTCAAGGACGACTTCCTCGACCCGGCCCGGCTGGCCGCGGTGATCAAGGCCCTGCCATTGACCCTGGTGCGGGCGCGGCCGCTGGACGAAGCCATCAGTTCGGCCGGTGGCGTCCCCTTCGAGGCCCTAGACGACGGCCTGATGCTCAAGCACCTGCCCGGCGTGTTCTGCGCCGGCGAAATGCTCGACTGGGAGGCCCCCACCGGCGGCTACCTGCTCACCGCCTGCTTCGCCACCGGTCGAGTGGCTGCGCACGGTGCGCTGCACTGGCTATCGGAGCGCCGCGCGCTGAAGTAGCATCCAGCGCCAGGCCCCGGCAGAGGGCCAGCGACGACCGTGCTCCCCTCTCCACAAACCGCCAGGGAATTCCGCCATGAGCGCACTGGATAGCATCGAGATCAAAGCCTTCGTCCCGGCGAAGGACTATGAACAAAGCAAGGCCTTCTACCAGGACCTCGGATTCGAGATGTGCAGCACCTCGGAAATGGTCAGCTACTTCCGCCACGGCCACAGCGCCTTCCTGCTGCAGAGCTTCTACACCAAGGAGTTCGCGGAAAACCTGATGATGCACCTGCAGGTGAAGGACGTTGAGGCCTGGTGGCAGCACGTGCAGGCGTCCGGGGTAATCGAGCGCTACGGCGTACGCGCCGAGCCGCCCCAGGACCAGCCCTGGCGGATGCGCGATTTCATCCTCAGCGACCCCAGTGGCGTCCTTTGGCGCATCGGACAGAACATCTGATCGGAAGCTGGCCGCTAGGTGTCGGCTGGCAAGCGGCCAGCGTCTATGCTTTTCCAGAGCCCAGCTTCTTTTTCCGCGCGGTGCCCCCAAGGTGATTCCCCTCCTCGTCTGCGACGACTCGATGATGGCGCGCAAGCAGCTTATCCGCGCGCTACCGCTGGACTGGCCGGTGCATATCACCCAGGCCACCAACGGCGAAGAAGCCCTCGATGCGATCCGCCAGGGCCATGGCCAGGTGGTCCTGCTGGACCTGACCATGCCGGTGATGGATGGCTACCAGGTGCTCGGCCAGCTCCGCGCCGAAGGCCTCAAGGCCAAGGTGGTGGTGGTGTCCGGCGATATCCAGGAAGAGGCCCAGCGCCGCGTCCATGAACTGGGCGCGCTGGCCTTCATCCGCAAGCCGGCCGACCCGGACGAGCTGCGCGATACCCTGATCCGCCTCGGCCTGCTGCGCCCGGCGCCCTCCACCAGCCCAGTGACCGGCGTCCCCTGCCGCGTCGACCCCGACCTGCGGGTGAACTTCCGCGATGCCCTGCGCGAAGTCAGCAACGTCGCCATGGGCCGCGCCGCCGCCCTGCTGGCGCGGGTGCTCGGGGTCTTCGTGCAGCTGCCGGTGCCCAACGTCAACCTCTTCGAAGTCAGCGAACTGCACATGGCCCTGGCCGACGCCCAGCGCGGCGAGCGGCTGTCGGCGGTGTGCCAGGGCTTCATCGGCGAATCCATCGCCGGCGAGGCGCTGCTGCTGTTCCACGACGCCGAAAGCGACGAGGTGGCGCGCCTGCTGGGTTGGCAGAACCACGGCGATGCCGACGAGGCCGAGATGCAGCTGGACCTGGCGAGCATCCTGATCGGCGCCTGCCTGGCCGGCATCGCCGAGCAGATCGATGTGCGTTTCTCCCAGGGCCACCCACAACTGCTCGGCCAGCACAGTTCCATCGAACGGCTGTTCCAGCTCAGCAACAAGCGCTGGCGCAAGACCCTGGCGGTGGAGATCAGCTACGCCATCGAAGACCACAACCTGCACTTCGACCTGCTCCTGCTGTTCACCGAAACCTCCATCGCGCGCCTGACCCAGAAGATCCACTACCTGATGGACTGACCCATGCCGGCACAGATCGATTTCAAGGAACTCCACTGGCTGCTCGATATCGTCCAGTGCCTGGACGTCGGCGTGGTGGTGCTCGACCGCCAGTACCGCATCGAGGTGTGGAACAGTTTCATGGAGAACCACTCCGGCTTCGGCCCGGACCGGGTCCACGGCAAGAACCTCTTCGAGCTGTTCCCGGAGATCGACCGCAACTGGTTCAGGCGCAAGATGGACACCGTGCTGCAACTGGGCACCCGCGCCTTCAGCCTGTGGGAGCAACGCCCCTACCTGATCCGCTTCGAGAACTACCGGCCGATCACCGGCGAAGAAGACTTCATGTACCAGAACCTCACCCTGCTGCCCCTGGCGGCCGCCGGCGGCCAGGTGGAGCGGGTGTGCCTGGTGATCACCGACATGACCGAAGTGGCGCGGTTGAAGCGGCGGTTGGCGGAGAACGGAACCTCGTAGACGCGGGAACCTTGTGGGGGCGGGAACCTTGTAGGGGCGAATTCATTCGCCAAGCAGGCCGAAGGTCTGCCCCTCGGAGTCCGTAGGGGGCAAATGCGTTGCCCTTGGCGATTGAAATCGCCCCTACAGGAAAGCGGCCACCTCCCCCTATTTCAGGTACCACCCCCAGGGCTCGGTACTGCGGTACTCGGTCACCTGCTTCACCTCCAGGTAGTTCTCCAGCCCCCAGCGGCCCAGCTCGCGGCCGATGCCGCTCTGCTTCATGCCGCCCCAGGGCGCCTGGGTGAAGGTGGGTTGCGAGCAGTTGACCCAGACGATGCCGGCGCGCAGCCCGTTGGCCACCCGCGCGGCGCGGTCGAGGTCGGCGCTCATCACGGCGGCGGCCAGACCGAAGCGGCTGTCGTTGGCCATGCGCAGGGCATCGGCTTCGGTCTTGAAGCGCTTGACGCAGAGCACCGGGCCGAAGATCTCCTCGCGCCAGATACGGCTGTTGTCCGCCGGATCGGCGAACACCGTCGGCTCGACGAAGTAGCCGTGGGACAAGTGCGCCGGACGCTTGCCGCCGGTGAGCAGCGTGGCCTCCTGGCGGCCTTGCTCGATCATCCCCAGCACCTTCTGGTGCTGCCCGGCGCTCACCAGCGGGCCCAGCAGCACGCCGCGCTCAAGGCCCGGGCCGATGCTGATGCGCCGCGTCTCGTCCACCAGGCGTTCGAGCAGGCGTTGGGCGATGCCCTCCTGCACCAGCAGCCGCGAGGTGGCGCTGCACACCTGGCCCTGGTTCCAGAAGATGCCGAACATGATCCACTCCACCGCAGCTTCCACATCGGCGTCGTCGAAGACGATGAAGGCCGACTTGCCGCCCAGCTCCAGGCTGATGTTCTTGATGTCGGCAGCGGCCGCCGACATGATCTTCGCCCCCGTCGGCACGCTGCCGGTGAAGGCCAGCTTGTCCACGCCGGGGTGCTGGCTCAGCGGCCCGCCAGCCTCGCTGCCCAGGCCCGTGACCACATTCAGCACGCCCGATGGCAGGCCGATGCGCTCGGCGGCGCTGGCCAGTTCCAGGGCGGTCAGCGGCGTCAGCTCCGAGGGCTTGAGCACGCAGGTGGCGCCCGCCGCCAGGGCCGGCGCCACCTTCCAGGAGGCCATCAGCAGCGGGTAGTTCCAGGGAATGATCTGCCCGGCCACGCCCACCGGCTCATGGCGGATGCGACAGCTGAAGCGATCGTCCGGCAACGCCAGGGGTTCGTCCTGGCGGGCATCCAGTTCCCGCGCCAGCTCGGCGTAGTAGCGGAAGCAGCCGATGGCGTCGGCTATATCCCACTGCGCCTCGGGCAGCGGCTTGCCGTTGTCCCGTACCTCCAGCACGGCCAGGGCGTCCTGGCGGCCCTCCAGTTCGTCGGCCAGGGCGTCCAGCCAGCCGCCGCGTTCCGCCCCGCTGCTCTGCCCCCAGCCCCGGTTGAACGCCTGGCGGGCGGCGTGCACGGCGTGGTCGATGTCTTCCTCGGTGGCCGCCGGCACCCGCTGGATCAGGTCGCCGCTGGCCGGGTCCAGCACGTCGAAGTAACCGCCCAGGTCGGGTCGGACCCATTGCCCGTTGATGTACAGCTGGTCACGCATGGCTCTGCTCCATGGGCGCTCAGGCGCCGCTGCGGCGGTTCTGCAAGTAGCGGGAGGTGAACAGCAGCGCCAGGGAGACGCAGATGATCACCGTGGAAATGGCGTTGATCTCCGGGGTGATGCCCCGGCGGATGGAGGAGAAGATGTAGATCGGCAGGGTGGTTTCCGAGCCGGCGACGAAGAAGGCGATGATGAAATCGTCGAAGCTGAAGGTGAACGCCAGCAGGAAGCCGGCGAGGATGGCCGGGGCGATCTGCGGCAGGGTCACCCGGCGGAAGGTTTCCAGAGGTGGCGCATAGAGGTCGGCGGAGGCTTCCAGCAGCGCCTTGTCCATGGCCTCGACGCGGGTGCGGACGATCACCATCACCAGCGCCATGGTGAACAGCGAATGCGCCGCGATCACCGTGGCGAGCCCCATGCGCAGGCGCGGCAGGCCGGCGCCCAGCAACAGGTCGAGCAGCGGGTTGACCACCTCGAACAGGCTGATGAAGGCGATCAGCGTGGCGATGCCGATGACGATGCCGGGGATGATGATCGCGCAGTAGGTCATGGCGTCGAAGATCATGCGCACCTTCTTGCCCGCGCGTTGCAGGCCGAACACCGCCAGGGTGCCGAAGAAGGTGGCGATCAGCGCCGAGCAGAAGGCGATCAGCGCGCTGGTGCCCAGGGCCTCCATGATGAAGGGGTTGCCGAAGGCGCGACCGAACCACTGCACCGAGCAGCATTTGAAGGACAGCCCGCTGCGCCCGGCGTTGAAGGAGAACAGCACGATCAGCGCGATGGGCGCATAGAGGAACAGGTAGAGCGAGGTGGAATAGCTGCGCAGCCACATCAGAGCATCCCCTCCGTGCCGCGCTTGCCGTAGCGCGACACCAGCTTCAGGTAGAGGGCGATGATCACCAGCATCATCGCCACCAGGGTCATGGCCACCGCGCTGCCGAACGGCCAGTTGCGCGATTGCAGGAAGAGGTCCACCAGGGCGTTGCCGACGAAGAACACCTTGCCGCCGCCGAGGATGGCCGGGATCAGGAACTCGCCCATGAGCAGGATGAACACCAGCATGGCGCCGGTGATGACACCGGGGGCCGAGAGCGGCAGGGTGATCCGGCGGAAGGTCTCGAAGGCGCCGGCGCCCAGGTCCGACGATGCCTCCAGCAGGCGCTTGTCGAGCTTTTCCAGGCTCACGTAGATGGGGAACACCATCAGCGGCAGGTAGCCGTAGACGATGCCGATCAGCACCGCGGTGGGAGTGTTGATGAGGCGCACGTCCTCCAGGCCGACCATCGCCAGCAGCGCCGGGATGCCCTTGCCGCCGAGGATGAAGATCCAGGCGTAGGTGCGGATCAGGAAGCTGGTCCAGAACGGCACGATCACCAGGGTCAGCAGCAGGGACCGGTTGCGCTGCACCTTCACCGCCAGGAAGTAGGCCAGCGGGTACGCCGCCACCAGGCACACCAGGGTGCCCAGGGGCGCCAGCAGCAGGGTGTTGTAGAAGGCCTTGGCCCGCGAGCCGAGGTTCAGGTAGTTGTCCAGGGTCAGGGCTGCGCTGTAGCCGCCCACCGGGCTGCGCTCGCCCAGGCTGAAGACCAGGATGATCACCAGCGGCATCAGCAGCAGCAGCAGGAACCACAGGGTCGAGGGCAACAGCAGGAGCAGCGTGACGCGCCGGCCGAGGCTGCGACTTTCGACCGGCGCGGCCTGGCCCGCATCGGCCAGCGCGGGGGCGCTGAGAGCGACGTTCATGGAGGAATCCCTACGATTCATGGAAGCGACATTTCGGTAGGAGCGAGCTCTGCTCGCGAAGCCGTTCGCGAGTAGAACTCGCTCCTACCAAGCGGCAATCAGGCCGCCTTGAAGCGGGCCATCAGTTCCGCCCGCGCCGGGCTGGTCAGGGTTGCTGCGGCGCCGAACTCCAGGGCGCTGAGCAGATCGGCGGCCGGGTACATGATCGGGTCCTCGAGCATGGACTTGGGCAGCAGCGCATCCACCCGCTTGTCACCCGTGGGGTAGCCGTGGGCTTCCACTTCACGCTTGTTCACCTGCGGGTCGAGCAGGTAGTTGATGAAGGCGTAGGCCGCATCGGGCCGCTCGGCGCCCTTGGGAATGGCGAAGAAATCGCTCCACAGCTCGCCACCCTCGCGGCCCAGCACGTAGGTCATCTGCGGCATGTCGCGGTGCAGCTGCGAGGCGTCGCCGGTCCAGCACATGGACATCCAGGCGTCGCCGTTGCGCATGGACGGCTGGTAGTCGGAGTTGATCGCGAAGAGGTGCGGCTTGACCTCCAGCAGCAGCTTCTCGGCCTCGGCCAGCTCCTTCGGATCGAGGGAGTTGAAGCTGTAGCCGAAGGACTTCAGGGCGTTGCCGATCACGGTCAGCTGGTAATCGTGGACCATCGCGCGGCCAGAGGCGTCGCCCTTGGCCAGCTCCCAGAACTCCTTCCAGGTGGTGGGCCGCGCCTTGATCTTCTCGCCGTCGTAGACGAAGCCGGTGGTGCCCCAGTTCTTCGGCACGGCGTAGACCTTGCCGTTGATGACGCCCTGCTCCATGAAGCGCTTCTCGTAGGAGGCCGGGTCGAAGTTGGGCAGGCGCGCGAGGTCCAGCGGCTCGATCAGGCCGAGGTCGGCGTAGGTGCTGATGGTGTAGTTGGTGGGCACGAAGACGTCCCAGCCGCTGCCGCCCGCCTGCAGCTTGGCGAGCATCTCCTCGTTGGAGCCGAAGACGTTCATCTGCACCTGGGCGCCGGTCTGCTCGGCGAAGGCGGCGAAGTTCTCGGCGTTGTGATAGTTCGGCCAGGTGGCCAGGACCACGCGGTCGCCGAGTGAGCCCTTCTCGGCGGCGAAGGCGCGGTTGCCGGTGAGCAGGCCCGGCATATTGGCGGCCATGACCGCCATGGCCACACCCAGGCCGGTCTTGCCGAGGAACTCGCGACGGCTGATGGAACCGTTCTGCCAACTGCGCAGTTGCTTGATGAAGTCTTTCCGATCCATTGCTGCTACCTGCCTGTGAGTGGTTGTTCTTGTCCGTTCCGTACTGCGTGTCGTGCGCTAGAGGGCCATTGCCAGGCCGCTGGCCTGGTCCCAGCCGATGCGCACCGGCGAGCCGTGCTCGAAGGCCGAACGCTGGTGCTGGCCATGGCGCGGCACGCGCACGCAGACAATGCCGAAGGGCTCGGTGCGTACGCGGTATTCGGTGAGGTTGCCGAGGTAGATGCGGTCCACCACCTGGCCGGGCAGGCTGATCTCGCGGGGCAACGCGTCTTCGCCGGCGCCGATGGCGATCAGCTCCGGACGCACCGCGATGCAGCCCGGCTCGGTGGCTTGGAGGGTCGGGCCGGTGGGTGTCTGCGGGCTGGCCAGTTGCAGGCCGTGGGCGGTTTCCAGCAGCACGCGGCCGTCCTCGACGCGCCGCACGGTGCCATCGAACAGGTTGGACTCGCCGATGAAGTCGGCGACGTAACGGGTGGCCGGGGTTTCGTAGAGCTGCTCGGGGCTGGCGTTCTGGAGGATCCTGCCGTCCTGCATCACGCTGATGCTGTCGCTCATGGACAGCGCCTCTTCCTGGTCATGGGTGACCAGCACGAAGGTGATGCCCACCTCCCGCTGCAAGCGCAGCAACTCGGACTGCATCTCCTTGCGCAGCTTGCGGTCCAGGGCGGCCAGGGGCTCGTCCAGCAGCAGTACCGTGGGTTTGTTCACCAGGGCGCGGGCCAGGGCCACCCGCTGCTGCTGGCCGCCGGAAAGTTCATGGGGCTTGCGCTGGCCGAAGCCGGACAGGCGCACCATCTCCAGCGCCTCGTCGGCCAGGCGGCGCTGCTCGGCGCGGCTCGGACGCGGCTGGTGGTAGCGCAGGCCGTAGGCGATGTTCTCCGCCACCGTCAGGTGCGGGAACAATGCATAACTCTGGAACACCATGTTCACCGGCCGCTGGTGCGCCGGCACCCCGGCCACGGAGCGCCCGGCCAGCAGCACCTCGCCTTCGCTGGGCTGCTCGAAGCCGGCGATCATCCGCAGGGTGGTGGTCTTGCCGCAGCCGGAACTGCCGAGGAAGGAATGGAAGGCGCCGCGCCGCACTTTGAAGTTCAGGCCGTTGACCGCCGCGACCGCGCCGTAGCGCTTGACCACATGACGGAACTCGATATCGAAGAACTCGCTTGCATCGCTCACAGCCGGCCCCTTTTCGCAGGTGTTCTTGGCATCTGCTCACAGGCTAGCGATGGTGCTTTCAGGCTGTATATATCCCTCGGGGGATAGGCCGATGCTCCACAGAAACTGTGGGGCTTGTTGTGGATAAATCGTGGATGACCGGCTGTGGGCCATGGCGTGCGTGGGCTGCGCGCCGCCGATCATTTTTTGAACAGCCGTGGCGATGCACGCTGCCCACATTTTCTGTGGGACGAACTGTGGATAAGTCGTGGATGACCGGCTGCAGGCGGCGCGGGGCAAGGGCCAGGAGCAAGTGCTTGGTTTTTGAGCAGCAGAGCTGCCGACATGGGGTGGCTTCCCGTGGGGGCGAATTCATTCGCCAAGCAGGCCACGGGCCTGCCCTGGGATAACCATGGGGCAACTGCGTTGCCCTTTACGAATGAATTCGCCCCCACAGGTACAGATCAATCGCTTCAGACACTGCTCACAGAATCTGTGCAAAGTCTTGTGGATAACTCGTGGGCACCCGCGCCGGAGGCCCATGGGAGCTGGTTTCACGCCGACTGGTTGGTTATTGACCAGCCAGGTTTGATCACCAATCGCGATAAGGCTAGACCGCCGTGCGCAAGGGCTCCGGGTCGTCGCGCTGGCCGGCCAGATCACGGACGAAGAGCCCCAGCAGCTCCGACTGGCTGCCGATGCCGAGCTTGGCGTAGAGGTTCTTGCGGTGGATTTTCACCGTACCGGGGCTGATGGCCAGATGCTCGGCAACCGAAGCGCTGGAGTGGCCACGCAGGAGCATCTGCACCACCTCCTGCTCACGGGCCGTCAGCACATGGGCGCCGAACTGGTCGAAGGCTTCGCGGATCTTGTAGTCCAGGTCCTGGGCAGGACGCGGCGCATGGGCGCGGGCCAGTTCCCAGGCCTGGTTGACCACCTGCTCCACCACCGGCTGGGCGCAATCCAGCAGTTGCATCTCGTCGCGGCTGTAGGCCGGGCTGCAGGTGCTGCGCATCAGCGAAAGCACCGCCTTGGCGCCGTCGGCCAGGTCGATGAAGAAGGCGATTTCCTCGGTCAGGCCGGTCTGCTGGTAGTAGGTGACGTAGTACTCGCCCAGGTAGAAGTGATCCGGCGCGAACTGGCGCAGGCGCCAGAGGCCGGGTGCCTGGTTGCGGGTGCAGGCGAGGTAGAAGGGGTCGAGCAGGTAGGGGCCGACCTGGTAGTCCTCGACGTACACATGGCGCTTGTCCGGCGGGAAGGTGTCGAACAGGGGCAAGGGCCGGTGGTTGCCTTCGTAGACGAAGAGCACGAAATGGTCGACGTGGCAGATCTGCTGCAACCACTGGCTGAGGCCGAGCAAACGCGGACGGCCAGCGGGCAGGGCAAGCAGATGAGCGACACCGGTGGTCCAGTGTTTGAGATCCTTGTGGCGCATGTAGGAATTGCCTGAGGTTGGGCTGCGCTTCAATCACTATAGGCGTTCAGCATTTCGCACAGAAATGCAGGAAGTGAGCCAATATCCTGAAAGCCCCACAAAGCGCTCTGGCACGGGGGTACCGGGTGACGACACGCCCCCGAACGGGTAACCGATGCCCCCGAAGGCGTCACCCAATGCCACAAAAGAGGGTGGTTATAGGGCTAATCCTCGTAGCCGGACGCCCCCTCACCCCCAGCCCCTCTCCCAGAGGTAGAAGGGTGACTCGCGCCGGCTAGGGACAATCCATCCTGATGCCCATACCGGCCTGACATGAAGAAGGGAAGATGACGCCGCGCAAAGCGCCCCTTCAGGAGGCCGAGTGGAATCCTTGCGTAGGGGGACGAGCGGCATGGATGCCGCGAGAGCCGCGCAGGGCCATGGATGGCCCTGCGCGGCGGCCCCCGGAGCAAGGATGGAACGAGGGGACCCCGGCGAAGCCGGGGCCGGATGCAGGGGCAAGTTTTTTGGTTCCTTTTCACGGGGGCGGCCATCCGGCGAATGGAAAAGGGACTCGCCCGGGAGGGCGAAACAGAAACCCACAACCACTCGGAAATGAACTGAGCCGCCAACTCGAGCCAGGAGACCTGATGGGTATCGCTTCGCTCAACCCATCCTACGGCCCTGAGCGCCGCAAAAGCCTCAGCCCTTCTTCACCTTCCCAAACCCCGGCCCCTTGCGCACCGCCTTGACCTTGGGCTTCTCGCTGTCGATCCAGCGCCCCAGCGCCGCGCCCTTGCCGTCCTTGCCGGCGGCCTGCTCCTTGGGCTTTTTCGGTTTCTTCGGCTTTTTCAGGATGGCCCCGGTGGCATCGGTCTGCGGCACCCGGTGGTCCGGAACGAAACCGGGCTCATCGCGCCGCTGCAGGGTCTGCTTGATCAATACCTCGATGGCCGACAGCAGCTGTACCTCGTCGGCACAGACCAGCGAAATGGCTTCACCGGTGGCGCCCGCTCGCCCGGTGCGGCCGATGCGGTGCACGTAGTCCTCGGCGACGATGGGCAGGTCGAAGTTGACCACCAGCGGCAGGTCGTCGATATCCAGGCCACGGGCGGCCACGTCGGTGGCCACCAGGATCTGCACCTCGCCAGCCTTGAACCGCTCCAGCGCGCGCAGCCGCGAGGGCTGGGGCTTGTCGCCGTGGATCGCGTCGGCGGAGACGCCCTGGCCCTGCAGCTCGTCCACCAGTTCGTCGACGCCCTTGCGGGTCTTGGCGAACACCAGCACCTGGCCCCAGCGACGCTCCTGCAACAGGTGCAGGAACAGCTCGGCCTTGCGCTTCTTGTCCACGGTGATCAGCCACTGCTTGACGCTCTTGGCCGCCGCGTTGCGCGGGCTCACTTCGATGGACAGCGGGTCGCGCAGCAGCTCGCGGGCCATCTGGCGGATGGCGTCGGAGAAGGTGGCGGAGAACAGCAGGGTCTGGCGGCGCTTGGGCAGCGCGGTGAAAACGTCGTCCAGCTCGCGGGAGAAGCCGAGGTCGAGCATGCGGTCGGCCTCGTCCAGCACCAGCACCTGGAGCTGGTTGAACTTCACCGCGTTCTGCCGGTAGAGGTCCAGCAGCCGCCCGGGCGTGGCGACCAGGACGTCGATGCCCTTGCGCAGCTTCATCATCTGCGGGTTGATGCTCACGCCGCCGTAGACCGCGTAGTTGCGCAGCGGGAGGTGCTGGCCATAGACGCGGAAACTTTCGTTGACCTGCTCGGCCAGCTCGCGGGTGGGCACCAGCACCAGCGCGCGCACCGAGTTGCTGGCCACTTCCGGGCCTTCCTGGGTCAGTTTCTGCAAGAGCGGCAGGGCGAAGCCCGCGGTCTTGCCGGTGCCGGTCTGGGCGGCGGCCATCAGGTCGCGGCCCTTGAGGACGGCAGGAATCGCCTCGGCCTGTACCGGCGATGGGGTCTTGTAGCCGAGCGCCTCGGTGGCGCGCAGCAGGGGTTCGATCAGGCCGAGGGAAGCGAAGGTCATGGGGCAGCCACTGTGTGCGGAAAAGGCGCAATTCTAGCAGGCTGGCCAGCACCTCCGGGATCAACTGGTCTGTTGCAACACCTCTTCCTTGCGCGCTTTCCCGTCCTTGCGCTCACGCCATTGCGGCAGGCCGATCAACACCACCGCGCTGATGATCACCAGCATGGCCAGGCCTTCCTCGACACCGATGGTTTCGCCGGCGAAACCGATGCCCAGCAGCACCGCCACCACCGGGTTGACGTAGGCGTAGCTGGTGGCCGCGGCCGGGCGCACGTTCTTCAGCAGGTAGAGGTAGGAGCTGAAGGCGATGATCGAGCCGAAGAAGATCAGGTAGGCCAGCGCGCCCCAGCCTGCCAGGGTGGGGGCGGCGAGCATGCGCTCGCCGCTGAGCAGGCTGCCGATCAGCAGCGCGGCGCCGCCGGCGAGCATTTCCACCGCGCTGGCCATGGGCCCGGCGGGCAGCTTGAGGTGCTTGCTCCACATGGAGCCGAAGGACCAGGCCGCCGCCGCGAAGAGGATCAGCACCGCGCCCACCGGGCTGGCCTGGAGGTTGGAGCCGAGGTTGAGCAGGCCGATGCCGATCAGCCCGAGCAGGATGCCGGCCCACTCCAGCCGGGCGGTGCGCTGGCCCCAGATCAGCCCGAACAACAGGGCGAACAGCGGAACCGTGGCGATCGCCAGGGCGGCCACGCCGGACGCCACGCCCAGGTACTCGGCCAGGGTCACGCCACCGTTGCCGCAGCTGAGCAGCAGGAAGCCGATGGCGGCGGCGGCCTTCCACTCCTGCCAACTCGGGTTGGGCACCCCGCGCCAGCGCAGGAAGCCATACATCAGGGCGCCGGCCACCACGAAGCGGATGCCGGCCATCAGCAGCGGCGGCCAGGATTCGACGCCGATGCGGATCGCGAGGTAGGTGGAACCCCAGATCAGGTACAGGGCGAGGAAGGCCCCGACGAGCAGGAGCGGAACGCGGCGGGCAGGCATGATCGGAACTCGACAGGGGCAGGATTGAAGCGTCTATTCTATGAAAGGCGACAGGGAGCGAATAAGGCTGAAAGGCAGCTTGATCCTCCCTCAAACCTTGGAAACCACTGAATTGATGTGCTTTCAGCTTGGATTCAACAGCTACTGATTGTGGAGGTCCCTGTGGACAAGTACGACCGCCAGCTGCTTTCGGCGCTTATCGAGAATGGCCGTGCGTCCTTTGCCGACCTGGCACGCCGGGTCAACCTGTCGCCGCCAGCGGTGGCCGACCGGGTGGCCAAGCTGGAGGCCAGCGGGATGATCACCGGCTATCACGCCAGCGTGGACCTGGCGAAGGTGGGCCTGCCCATCGAGTGCGTGATCGAACTGCGCATCACCGACCGTGACTACAAGCGCACCCAGGAGGCCCTGGAAAAGATTCCGCAACTGACCCTCTGCCACCGTGTCACCGGCGACGCTTGCCTGCTGATCAAGGCGGCGGTGGCCTCGATGCCGGAACTGCAGGACCTGATCGACCAGATTGGCAAGTACGGCGCCACCAAGACCTCGCTCATCCTCTCCACGCCCTTCGAGCAACGCATTCCCGGCGTGCTGCAAGAGCGCGCCAAGGTGGAGCCGTTGCACTCGGTGCGGGGTTGAGAGCGTAGGGTGGACCACGCTTCATCGGTCCACCATCCGGGGGCCGGCATGACTCCGCTGGTGGATGGAAAAGCGCCATCCACCCAACCCATCGATCGAGGGATGTTGGGCTTCGCTGCGCTCTGCGCCAACCTACAAGGGCGGTTACGTGCCGGGGTTCGTAGGCTAGGCCCTAGCCTGCCCGGTGACGTCGGAGCGCTTCCGGAATCTTCGCCGCCGGCACCTTCTGCAGGCTGCAGAACAGCTGGTGGGAAACGTCGCCTATCCCGTGTTTTTCCCGCAGGCGGCCGGCCAGGTGCAGGGTCAGGTTGGCGGCCATCTCGGCATCGGCGAGGGCCCGGTGGGCCTTGCCGGTGTCAGGCAGGCACGCCCAGCTGTTGAGGGTGCCGAGCTTGTGGTTGGGGGCTTCGGGCAACAGGCGCCGGGCCAGCAGCAGGGAGCAGGCGAAAGGCTGCCGACGGGTGCGGCCGATGCGCGACAGCTCGAAGTCCCAGAACTTCTGGTCGAACGACGCGTTATGCGCCAGCAGCGGCAGGTCGCCGATGAAGTCGGCGGCCTCGCCCATCACCTGTTCCGGCGGCGGCGCGTCGCGCAGCATGGCGGTGCTGATGCCGGTGAGGTTCTGGATGAAGGCGGGGATCGGGAGACCGGCGTTCATCAGGCTCTGGTAGCGGTCGACTATGCGTCCGCCTTCCAGGATGACCACGCCGATCTCGGTGGCGCGGCAATGGGTCCCCGGCGTGATGCCGGTGGTTTCGAAGTCGATGACGGCTATGGGGTACACGGGAAATTCCAGGTTGAGGGCGCAGCTCAGCTGCGCAATAGCAGGTTGCCTTCGATGGGCTGGTAGCGCGTGGCGGCGCGGATCAGCGACTGCGCGGTGAGGCCCGGCACGCCATAGACCAGGGTCTCCACGCCGTGGGCCTGCGCCACCCGCTCCAGCAGCAGGTCGAAATCGCCGTCGCCCGACCCCAGCACCACCATGTCCACCCGGGGCGCGGCGTCGAGCACGTCGATGGTGATGCCGACATCCCAGTCGCCCTTGGCCGATCCGTCGCTGCGCTGGATGAAGGGCTTGAGCTTCACGTTGAAACCCAGGTTGCGCAGGATCTGCTGGAACTGTTGCTGCCGGGGGTCGCCACGGTCGATGGCGTAGGCGTTGGCTTCGACTATCTCACCCTCGGCACTGACGCTCTGCCAGAAGGCGCTGTAGTGGAAATGGCAACTGTAGGCGTGGCGCACCGTGTAGTAGAGGTTCTGCACGTCGGCGAATACTGCGATCTTCTTCAACGCGGCTCCTCGCGGCTGGATGGCGGCGACTGGATGAGGGTAGATTGCGGCCAGTATGCCAGCCTCGGGGAACGGAAAGTGGATTCGACCATGCAGAACTCGCCGGGTGCCCTGCTGATCATCGACCAGCAACAGGGTATCCGCCGCCTGGACAGGCCGCGCAACAACCCCGGGGCCGAAGAGCGCATCGCCGCCCGGCTCGCCCGCTGGCGCGAAGCCGGCTGGCCGCTGGTGCACATCCGCCACATTTCCCGCGAACCGGACTCGGTGTTCGCCCCCGGCCAGCCCGGCGCCCTGTTCCAGCCGGAATTCATGCCGCAGGCCCGCGAGCAGGTGCTGGAGAAGAACGTGCCCGACGCCTTCATCAACAGCGGGCTGGAACGCTGGCTGCGGGTGCGCGGCATCGAGGCGCTGGTGATAGTCGGCGTGGCCAGCGAGAACTCCGTGGAAGCCACGGCCCGCAGCGCCGGCAACCTGGGGTTCGCCACCAGCGTGGTGGCCGACGCCTGCTACACCTTCGCCAAGGCCGATTTCTCCGGTCGCCCGCGCAGCGCCGACGAGGTGCACGACATGGCCATGGCCAATCTCCAGGGCGAGTACGCCCGGGTGCTGTCGGCGGACGAGCTGCTGGCGGCCAGGCCAACGCCCTGAGAGCGGGCGGCTATAGTTGCAGCTAACCCCGCGCGTATCGAGAACGGGGAAGACGCCGAGACCCACCGCAAGGGTCTGTTGCAAGGAGCAAGGTGCCCGCCATGGCAGGCGGCACCGTCTGGCAGTCACTCCCAGCCACAGGCCGTGCCCCAGGCAAAAGCGCAATGCGTGCTCATGGATGCTGCCTGTTCGCCCTGCTGCTGCTCGCCACCCCCGGCCATGGCGAGACACGCCTGGTATTCAGCGCCTTTCCCGACCAGGGCCTGCCGCTGTTCCAGATCTGCAAACGCATCCTCGCCGAGGCCTACGGCCAGCTCGGCATCAGCATCGAGACCCGCGCGGCACCGGCCGCCCGCGCCCTGCAGGACGCCGAGCGCGGCCTGAACGATGGCGAGCTGTGCCGCACCAGCCTGATCGCCGAGCAACGCCACGACCTGCTGCTGATCCGCACCCCACTGTTCGCCTCCTATGCGGTGGCCTTCGCCAGCCGCCCGCTGCAGTTGCACGACTGGTCCAGCCTCAAGCCGTACCTGGTGGGCTTCGAGCGCGGCAAGGCTGCGCTGGAATTGCGCCTGAAGGGTGTTCGCCAGTCGCCCTCCAACGGTGTGGAGAACGGCATGCGCAAACTGGCCGGCGGCCGGGTGGACGTGCATGTGGAGGACTACTACTCGGGCATGTGCGTCCTGCGGCAGAACGACCTGCGCGGCATCAAGCCGCTGCGACCGGCGCTGGAGCGCTTTCCCATGCACCACTACCTCAACCCCCGTCATCGCGACCTGGCGCCGCGCCTGGAGGAAGTCCTGCGAAAAATGGCGCAGCGGGGCCGCCTGCGGGAGATCGAACGCCAGGTTCTGCAGGAAGCCGGGCTGGATGATCTGAGCCCGCCCTGAAGGATTATCATGGCCCTCCCCTCCGCCACCCACCGGAACCTCCATGTCGCTCCACGCCCGCAACCTGGCCCTGCTCGAGGAGCACGCCATCGCCTACCGGGAAGTCAGCCACGAAGCCGTGCTCGACTACCCCACCGCCCATGTGGTGCGCCAGCGCTTCGGGCTGCGCGGAGTGGAGAGCAAGAGCCTGTTCCTGCGCCTGAAGGACGGCACCTACGCCATGCTGGTGACACTGGAAGGCGCGCGGGCCGACTGGTCCCAGCTCAAGGCCCTGCTGGGCACACGCCCGAGCGTGGCCAGCGACGAGGAGCTGGTCCGTCTGACCGGTTGCGTGCCCCAGTGCGCCTGCCCCCTCGGCCATGCCGAGGACATCGTCCTGCTGGTGGACGAGGCGATCTTCCGCCACGATTACCTGATCTACTCCCCCGGTCCGCCGGAGCGCACCCTGGAAGTGGCCACCGCCGATCTCGCGCGACTGCTGCCGCAGCTGCCGAATCGGGTACTGCACTATCGTTCCGGCTGAGCCGGCCTTGGGAGGTGGCCCCGGCTTGGGCTAAAGTCCCCAAGACCGACTGCCGCAAGATGTGAATGCCCCCAGATGAATCCCTTCGAGCTGCTGCGATCCTCCTGGTACTTCCTTTCGCGCAATGCGGGCGCCATCGCCCTGCTCTGCCTGCCGACCATCCTGATCGAGGCCATCGCCCAGCAAGGCCTGGTTTCCTGGCTTGGCCCGGACAAGTCCCAGGGCGCGTCGATCATCGTCAGCATGCTGTTCTACCCGCTCTACGTCGGTGCGCTGATCATCTACGTCGACAGCCGCAGCCACCGTATCCACCTCAAGCCACGGCAGGTGCTGGAGATGGCGCTGTTCCGCTGGCCGTCCTTCGCCGTGCTGGCGGCCATCAGCACCCTGCTAATCATGGTGGGCGCCTGGCTGCTGATCATTCCCGGCCTCTACGTGATGATCAAACTGGCCTTCGCCGAGTACCTGCTGGTGCTCGACGGCAAGGCGCCGCTGGACGCCGTGAAGGAAAGCTTCGCCCTGACCCGTGGGCACTTCTGGACCATCCTCGCCTGCGTGCTGCTGGTGATGGGGCCGATCTGGGTGGTGGACTGGTTCGCCTACCGCGAACTCGGGCAAAACCCCGACCCGGTGGGCACCGTGATCCTGGAAAGCATCAACAGCTTCTTCCAGCTGTTCGTCAGCATTGCCCTGTACCGGATGTTCACCCTGGTGACGGAGCAGGCCGCCACCGAGCAATGATCCGGCTGGCCCCGCTAAGGGTGGCAACCGGACCAGGTGCAGGTGGAATCGCCACCGGCTGCTAGGCTTTCCGGGCCACTCAAGGAGGAATTTCGATGGCCGAGAATCCCAGCATCCTGTCCCACATTTCGGTGGGCACCAACGACTTCGAGCGCGCCACTGCCTTCTACGACAAGGTCCTGCCCACCCTGGGCTGCAAGCGCATCATGGAGCACCCCGGCGCCGTGGCCTATGGGCGCGAATACCCCGAGTTCTGGGTGCAGAAGCCCATCGACGGCCGCCCGGCCAGCGTTGGCAACGGTACCCACATCGGCTTTTTCGCTTCCAGCAAGGCAGCGGTGCTCGAGTTCTTCGAAGCGGCCCTGGATGCCGGCGGCCAGGGCGATGGCGAACCGGGTCCACGGGCGGAGTACGGCGAGCCCTACTATGGCTGCTTCGTCCGTGACCCGGACGGGCACAAGATCGAGGCGGCCTTCTGGGACATGGAGCTGGATGCGGGTTACGAGCTCTACGTCGAGCCCCACGCTCACTGAGCGCCGGGGCCGTAGCGCCGCGCGGCGTCCAGTACCCAGCCTTCATCGATCATCTGTCCCAGTGCCTGGGCGATCGCCTCGCGCTGCGCCTGCAGCGGACGCTGGCGGGAGAAGCCGATGAACAGCTCGGTGCGCGCCGGCGGCCGATAGGCCAGCTTGACGATGCGGCCGGCCAGTTGCGGGTCGCTCAGCAGCTCGTAGTCCACCTGGCAGTCGGTGCCTATCACCAGTTGCAAGCGCTTGTGGCGCAGCATGTCGAGCAATTGCCCTTCGTTGCCGACACCGACCTTGCGCAACGAGCGGTCGGAGTCGAAGGGTTCGAAGTAGGCCGATCCCCGTACGTAGCCGATGTCGTACTGGCCCAGCTGCGGATAGCCGGTGATGCCTTGCGCCTGTTCCGGCAAACCGTAGAAGCGCGGCGCGCAGGTGAAATAGGGACGTTCGAGGTAGTCGATGTAGGCTTCACGCTCGGGGGTCTTGGCCAGGCCGGTCATCAGGTCCGCCGAGCCCCGCTCCAGGGCCGCCAGCCCCCGCGACCAGGGCGCGCGCTGCACCTCGAAGCGCAAGCCGGTGCGGCGCTCCAGCTCTGCCAGCAGGTCCATGTCCAGGCCACGCAATTGCCCGTCGTCTCCGGCAATGCGAAACGGCGGCCAGAAATCGGTCATCACGCGCAAGGTGACCGGCTCTGCCGCGCCCGCCAGGCCGGGCAGCAGCAACAGGCCGGCTGGCCAGAGTCGGCGCCAGGCTCGCGAAAAAGCGGCCTGCATTGACCAGAGGACTACGCCCAGCTGCATGCCGGCTCCCGGATCAGTCGTTCAATTGGTTGTGGGTGCCATCGCAACAGGGCGGCGTATGGCTGTGCTTGCAGCCACAGAAATACAGGGTTTCGCTGACATCTGCATGATATTTGAGTGGCGCTAGGCCAGTACCCTTGTGCGATCCATCACAGAACGGTTGCTTCTGGCTGCGCCCGCAGCGGCACCAGAAGTAGTCCTGGCCGGCCACCACGTCCACCTCATAGGGTCCCTTGCGGGCTATCCGCACTTCGCTGTCCATTGCCTGTCTCCCGTGCGAGCCTGACTTGGGCGGCGGCAGCGGCTCGGGTATGCTCGCCCCACTTCCAGCATAGTCCCGCCCCATTCCGATGCCCCGAGTCCTGCGTTATGCCCTGCTCAGCCTGTCGGCCGTGGCTGTCGCCCTGGTCGCCCTGATCTATGCACTTACCTGGCACCCGGCGGCGCGCGAGCCGGCGATCCTGACGTGCCAGGCCGAAGCGCCGCTGCTGCAGCCCGGACAGGCGCTCAAGGTGATGACCTGGAACCTCCAGTACCTGGCCGGCAAGCGCTACGTCTTCTACAACGACCTGCCCGATGGCGAAGGCCCGGACGAGCGCCCCACCCCCGAGGACCTGGCCTACAGCCTGGACGAGGTGGTACGGGTGATTCGCGAGGAGCAGCCCGACATCGTCAACCTCCAGGAACTGCACGAGGGCGCGCGCGCGACGGACTACCAGGACCAGCTGGCCCAGCTCCAGGAGCGCCTGGCGGACCTCTACCCCTGTACCAGCCAGGCCTTCTACTGGAAGGCCGCCTTCGTTCCGCAGGCGCACATCCTCGGCAGCGTCGGCATGAAGCTGGCTACCCTCAGCCGCTTCAAGATCGAGAGCGCCGAGCGACTGCAATTGCCCTTGGCGCTGAATGATCCGGTGAGCCGGCAGTTCGACAAGAAGCGCGCCTTGCTGGTGAGCTACCTGCCGATTCGCGACGGCGGGCGCCTGGCGGTGATCAATACGCACCTGGACGCCCTGAGCGACGACCCGACCACCCTCAAGCGCCAGGTGGCCATGACCCGCGGCCTGCTCGACCAACTGCAGAGCGAGAAGCTGCCCTGGGTCCTGACCGGCGACTTCAGCCAATTGCCTACCGGCCAGTACGATCGCCTGCCACAGGTGCAACGCAGCCACTATCCCCGCAATAGCGAGCTGAAGACCCTGTGGAGCCGCTACCCGATGATCCCGAGCCTCGAGGAATCCGGTGGCGCGCAGCAGGCCCGCTGGTTCACCCACTACCCCAACGACCCACGGGTGAAGGGGCCGGACCGCACCCTGGACTATGTGTTCCACAGCCCCAACCTGACCCGTATCGAGGCGCGGGTGCGCCAGGACGATACCCTGCGCATTTCCGACCACCTGCCGCTGGCCGCGCGCTTCTTCCTGCCCTCGGTACACCCGTAGGGGCGTCCCTACGGGAAAGCCCCGCGCCTAGCGCCGGGGCTTGGCCCGGGCGGTGGGCTCGGCCACCAGGGGATCGTCCGGCCAGTAGTGCTTGGGATAACGCCCCTTCAGGTCCTTCTTCACCTCGGCATAGGTGTTGCGCCAGAAGCTCGCCAGGTCCTGGGTGACCTGCACCGGGCGCTGGGCCGGCGACAGCAGGTGCAACTTGACGCCCTGGCGGCCACCGGCGATGCGCGGAGTGTCGGCCAGGCCGAACAACTCCTGCAGGCGCACGGCGAGCACCGGCATCTCTTCGCTGTAATCCAGGCGGATGCGTGAACCGGAAGGGACCTCCAGGGTGCGCGGCGCCAATTCGTCGAGGCGTTGCGGCAACGGCCAGGGCAGCAGGCCCTGGAGCATGCCGGCGAGGTCCAGGTTGGCGAAATGGCTGAGGCGGCTTACCTTGCCCAGCCAGGGCTGCAGCCAGTCTTCCAGGCTGGCCAGCAGCGCGGCGTCGGAGAGGTCCGGCCACTCGCTGTCGCCCTTGCCGGCGAGGTCCAGGCGACGCAGCAGCGCCACCCGCGCCTGCCACTGGCGCAGCTCGGGATTCCACGGCAGCAGCTCCAGGCCCTTGCGCCGCACCAGGCCCAGCAGCGCCCGCGCCCGCATCTCGTCGTCCAGCCCCGCCAGCGCTTCGCGGGCCAGCACCAGCTCGCCGACCTTGAGTTGCCGCTCCGCGCGCAGCACTCCTTCGCGCTCATCCCAGTCCAGCAGCTCCTGACGGCTCACCTGCTCCGCCAGGGGGCCGTCGAACAGCGCCGGATCGAGGTCGGCCGCGAGGTAGATGCGTTCTTCGCGCTGCCCCTGGCGGCTGCCGAGATCGGCGATCACCAGCCAGGGCTCCTTCATCAATGCATCCGGCTCGCCGAAAGTCGCCGCGCGGCCGTTGGCCAGGCGGTAGTCGGCGCCGCCGGCCCGGCGTTGCTGGGCGATGCGGTCCGGGTAGGCGAAGGCCAGCAGGCACCCGAGCCAGCGCGGGTGCTGCGGGTCGGCCACCGCGTCGCTGGCCGGGCCGCGCAGGTAGGAGCGGAACTGCCGCGCCAGTTGGCGGGCACGTTGTACGCCGCCACGGGCACCGCGCGCAGCCCGGTCCTCGCCGGCCAGCAGGGCCACGCGGCCATGCAGGTCGGCGCCAGCGCCCCGGCCGATGTCGCGCTCGCCGAGCAGCGCGGCCAGGTCGCAGGCCAGGGCGCCAAGGCCCAGGGCCTGGCCACGTAGCAGCAGATGGGCGATGCGCGGGTGCGCGGGCAGCTCCGCCATGGCCTGGCCATGACGGTTCAGGCTGCCATCCCCGGCCAGGGCGCCGAGACGCTGCAGCAGGTCGCGGCCCTGGGCGTAGGCAGCGGCTGGCGGCGGGTCGAGCCAGGCCAGTTCATTCGGGTCGCCGACGCCCCAACGGGCCAGTTGCAGGGCCAGACCGGCGAGGTCGGCCTGCAGGATCTCGGCGCTGCCGTGGGCGGCCAGTTGTTCGTGCTGCGTCTCGGACCAGAGACGGTAGCAGGCGCCCGGCTGCAGGCGTCCGGCACGGCCGGCACGCTGGGTGGCGGAGGCGCGGGAAATGCGCTGGGTGTCCAGGCGGGTCATGCCGCTGGCGGGATCGAAGCGCGGCACCCGCTCCAGGCCGGCGTCCACCACCACGCGAACGCCGTCGATGGTCAGGCTGGTCTCGGCGATGTTGGTGGCCAGCACCACCTTGCGCTTGCCGGCCGGTGCCGGCTCGATGGCGGCACGTTGGGCGGCCAGGTCCAGGTCGCCGTGGAGCGGGCAAAGCAGGATGTCGCCGCGACCGTCCAGGCGCTCGCCCAGCTGTTCGGCGACTCTGCGGATCTCCGCCTGGCCGGGAAGGAAGACCAGCAAGCTGCCGGCTTCGTCGGCCAGGGCCTGGATCACGGTCTGCAGCACCCGTGGCTCCAGCGCCTCGCCGGGCTGGCTGGGCCGTCCCCAGCGCTGCTCGACGGGGAACATACGACCCTCGCTGCGCACCACCGGCGCGTCGTCCAGCAAGCGCGACAGGCGCTCGCCTTCCAGGGTGGCGGACATCAGCAGCACCTTCAGCGGCGGCTCGTCCCGCAACAGGGCGCGGCCGTTGAGGGTCAGCGCCAGGGCCAGGTCGGCGTCCAGGCTGCGTTCGTGGAATTCGTCGAATATCACCAGCCCGACGCCTTCCAGCGCCGGGTCTTCCTGCAGGCGGCGGGCCAGGATGCCCTCGGTCACCACCTCGATGCGGGTGCGCGGGCCGACCCTGGATTCCAGGCGGATGCGGTAGCCCACGGTCTCCCCCACCGCCTCGCCCAACTCGCTCGCCAGGCGTTCCGCGGCAGCGCGGGCGGCCAACCGGCGCGGTTCCAGCATGAGGATGCGCTGCCCCGCCAGCCAGGGCTCATCCAGCAGCGCCAGCGGCACCCGGGTGGTCTTGCCGGCGCCGGGGGGCGCCTCCAGCACGGCTTCGTGACGGGAACGCAGGGCGGCCCGCAAGTCGGGCAGGACGGCATCGATGGGTAAGGGATTCATGGACTCTCCAGGCAGGCGCGGAAGTATACCGGCGAACTGCCAGTCACTTGCCGGGGTCTGAGCGATACCAGGCAGTTTTACGGCAAGTGGCTTGGTATAGTTGCGATCTTTCGATCAGGAGATGCTCATGCGCATTGCTTCCCGTTTGATCGGCGGCGCCGTCGCCGCTGCCCTGCTAACCCAGCTGTCCGCGTGCGGCACGCTGTTCTACCCGGATCGCCGTGGTCAGATCGAGGGCAAGATCGACCCCGTCGTCGCCGCCATGAATGCCATCGGAATTCTGTTCTTCGTGATTCCCGGTCTGATCGCCTTCGCGGTCGACTTCGCCACCGGTGCCATCTACCTGCCCGGCGGCCAGAGCGCCCAGGTTTCCCCCGAGGCCCTGCGCGAAGCCATCACCGCCGACGGCAAGGTCGACACCGCCCGCCTGAAAGCGATCATCGCCCGCGAAACCGGCCACGACCTGCCGCTGGACAATCCGCAGCTGCTCCAGCGCAGCGGCAGCCTGCAGCAGCTGGCCGCCTACGGGCTGCCCCCGGCCGCCTGAGATGGGCGCGCTGGCTCGTCACTTCCAGCACCTGCTGGCCTACCACGGCTGGGCCTACCAGCGCCTGCTGGAAAGCCTGCGGCAAGTGGATGAGACGGGCTACCGCGCACCCTGCGGGCTGTTTTTCGGCAGCCTGCACGGCACCCTGAACCACCTGGCGGCGGTGGATCGCATCTGGCTGGCGCGGGTGCGCCGGGAAGCGCCGCCCTACACACGCCTGGATGTGGAAGTGGCCGCCGACCGCGAGCAGCTTGCCGCCTTCCTGGCCCAGGGCGTCCAGGCCTGGCAGGCACTGCTGGCCGGCCTGGATGACGCCGACCTGCTGACCCCACGGGATTACCGCAACATGCGCGGCGAACCCCAGCAGCGCTCCCTGGCCGACATCCTCACCCACCTGGTCAACCACGGTACCCACCACCGCGGCCAGGCGTCCGCGGCGCTATCGGCCATGGGCCTGGAAACGCCCGCCATGGACTTCATCTACTTCAAGCCGGAGCCGGCATGACTTCGCCCCGCCAGCATGCGCGACTGCTGCGCCTGGCTACCCGTGCGTCCCTCGCGGTGGCCATCACCCTGGTACTGGCCAAGGCCGTGGCCTGGGCCATGAGCGGCTCGGTCAGCCTGCTGGCCGGCCTCACCGATTCGCTGATGGACAGCGCGGCGTCGCTGCTCAACCTGCTGGCGGTGCGCTATGCGCTGAAACCGGCGGACGACGACCACCGCTACGGCCACGGCAAGGCCGAAGCCCTGGCGGGCCTGGCCCAGGCGCTGTTCATCAGCATCAGCGCCGTGCTGGTGGCGGCCCAGGCCTACCAGCGCCTGGGCGACCCGCAAGCACTGGAGGCGGAGGCGCTGGGTATCGGCGTGATGATCTTCTCGCTGTTGCTCACCGCCGGCCTGCTGCTGCTGCAACGCAAGGTGGTCCGCGCCACCGGCTCCACGGCCATCCGCGCCGACTCGCTGCATTACCGCTCCGACCTGCTGCTCAATGGCGGCATCCTCCTCGCCCTGGTATTGGCCAATGTGGGCTGGCTCCAGGCCGACGCGCTGTTCGGCCTGGGTATCGCCGGCTACATCCTCTGGAGCGCCATCGGCATCGCCCGGCAGTCGGTCGCGGTGCTGATGGACGAGGAACTCTCGCCGCAGATCAGTGCCGACATGCATCGCCTGGCCTGCACCGTTCCCGGCGTGCTCGGCGCCCACGATGTGCGCACGCGGATTTCCGGCAGCCACTGGTACGTGCAACTGCACCTGGAGCTGCCGGGGGAGCTGTCGCTGTCCCATGCCCACGCCCTCTGCGAACAGGCCGCCGAAGCCATCACCCGCCAGTATCCCCGCGCCGAGGTACTGGTGCATGCGGACCCCAGCGAAGTGGCGAAACGAGACTAGAGCAATTGCTCTAACCTCTCTAGACTCGCTCGCTGCCCAACCACAACGAGGAGTCCGCAATGCCCCTGTCCCCTTCCGCCGCCGCCCTGCTCGGGCTGGTGGCCTGGAGCCTGCTACTGGTGTTCCTGCTGGTGAACCAGCGCGGCCTGCTGGTACTGACCGGGCGGATGAAGGTCAATGTCTTCGCCGCCGATGGCAGCAACACCCCCAGCGCCTTTGGCAAGCGCCTGGTGCGTGCCCACGCCAATACCCTGGAAAACCTGCCGCTGCAGGCGGCCATGCTGATCTACGCCATCGCCGCCGGCCAAACCGCAATCACCGACCCGCTGGCCGGCCTGCTGCTCGGGGCGCGGATTTTCCAGAGCTGCGCGCACCTGATCAGCACCAGTGCGTTGTTCGTCTGGCTGCGGTTTGCCGGGTTCTTCGTGCAACTGGCGATCCTCGCCTGGTGGCTGTTGCGCCTGGCGCAACTGGTCTGACGGTCCGAGGCCGTCTCGCGAGTGAATCGACGGCCCCCCGCCACGCGCGCAACAAAAAGGGGAGCCCCTGACTGCGGGCCCCCCTTCGGGAAATTCGTCCTGTGCTGGCGATTGTGTCGCCGCTTTCGTCGCCTGCCTGATTGGGCAGTGCGGACCCGGTTGCCAGCTCGACCCGGTTGGATCGGCGGCGCCGACGCACCTGATTGGGCGGGTCGGGTGGACTTGCTGTCCGGGCCTTGAAACTGAGAGAAATCTTACGTCACGGTCCGCGACAAATGATTGCTAATATTGCTCACCACGGCATCAATTACGCAATTAATAACTAACACAGCAATATTTTCAGCAACCAAAACAAACAAGGGCCGCTGCAATGGAAAAACTCGATCGCTACGACCTGAAGATCCTCGCCGAATTGCAACGCGACGCGCGCATCTCCAATCAAGAGCTCGCCGAGCGCATCGGCCTGTCGCCTTCGCCCTGCTCGCGCCGGGTCAAGCAACTGGAGGACGACGGCTATATCGTCCGCCAGGTCGCCCTGCTCGACCGCAAGAAGCTCGGCCTCAGCCTCACCGCCTATGTGCTGATCGGCATGGACCGGCACACGCCGGAGCGCTTCGAGCACTTCCAGGAAGTGATCCGCCAGTGCCCCGAGGTACTGGAGTGCAGCCTGGTCACCGGCATGGAGGCGGATTACCAGTTGAAGGTGGTGGTGCCGGACATGGATCACTACCAGCAGTTCCTGCTGGGCCAGCTGACCCGCATCGAAGGGGTGACCAGCGTGCGTTCGAGCTTCGTGCTCAACCAGGTGCTGAGCAGCACCGAGCTGCCCCTGGGCCACCTGCGCGGCTGAACGGCCCTCGCGCGGCGGACGGCTTGGCGTATAATCGCCGCGCTTTGCTGTACCTCCGCGCGGCCCCGCCTCATAAGAGCCTTCCGGCTCACAGAATCACAAGCGCACCGCCCCGCCTTCCGCCCGGTCCTGCGACCCGGCGGGTGCAGCCTGTATTCAGTCCTCGAGGTGTGAGATGAGCCCGGAAAAATTCGAAGAGTTGATGATGACGGCGATGATCACCGTCCTGGTGGGCTTCATGGCCTTCATCGTCTGGGACCTGGCCAAGAAGTCCAAGGCCGGCCGCTTCGGCACCATGATCCTGTTCCTCGCCCTGGGCCTCGGTGTTCTCGGCTTCGTGATCAAGACCGTGATAATCGGCAGCCTGGAAGGCCTCTGATCCCCTCCTCCCCAGGCCTACGCACAATCCCAGGGCCAGCGAGCTAGAGCGAGACAAGGCGCCGGCAAGCGAGAACCGGACTGGGCTCGCACGCGAGTTTACGCCAGTAAATGAGCAGTTCGAGATTGCCGGCAACGCCGTATCGCCGACGCGCAGCAGCCCGGCCCCGGTTCACAGCTTCGCCGGCACGTCCCGGTACTCCCCCAGCCCCAGCCCATCGAGGCTCCAGGGGCCTATGCGCACCCGCACCAGGCGCAGGGTGGGCAACCCCACCGCTGCGGTCATGCGCCTGACCTGACGGTTGCGCCCTTCCCGAATCACCAGTTCCAGCCAGGCGGTGGGCACGCTCTTGCGGAAACGCACCGGTGGATCACGCTCCCAGAGCTGTGGCTCCTCAAGGCGCCGAGCCTCGGCCGGCAAGGTCGGGCCGTCATTCAGCTCCACGCCCTGGCGCAGCCGCTCGAGCTGCTCCTCGCTGGGCTCGCCCTCCACCTGTACCCAGTAGGTCTTAGGCAACTTGTGCCTGGGGTCGGCGATGCGCGCCTGCAGGCTGCCGTCGTTGGTCAACAGCAACAGGCCCTCGCTGTCCCGGTCCAGGCGCCCGGCGGGGTAGATGCCGGGAATCGGGATGTAGTCCTTGAGGGTCGCGCGGCCCTCGCCGTCGCTGAACTGGGTCAGCACGTCGAAAGGCTTGTTGAACAGCACCAGGCGCGGTTCGGCCGGCGCGGCCTTGGCCACGCGACGGGGCGCGGCGACGCCGGGGCGACGGGAAGGGGGACGGGAGGAGCGTGGTGGACGGGACATGCCTGGAAACGGGTTGGCGGTCTGGGATCAGGAGAGGCATGCTAGGTTGACTGTCCCCCCGCCGCAAGAGACAACGCCATGCCGCGTGCCCTGCGCCCCACCTGGCTGATCAGCCTGATGACCCTCGCCGGCTTCCACCGCTCGCCTTACCGGGGCCCGGTATCAGACAACTTCGACGGCAAGCGCTTCCTCAACGTCGAAGCCAGGTCCCGCAAGAGCATGAGTGCCTTCCTGCGCTGGCAGTTCAGTCGCGAGAAGCAGGCGACCTGGATCGACCAGCCCGGTCCCGAGGTGCCGCCCGAGGTGCCCGCGCGGGTGGACGGCGACGAGCTGCGGGTCACCTACATCAACCACGCCACGCTGCTGATCCAGCACCGGGGGCTGAACATGCTCACCGACCCGGTCTGGTCGCAGCGCGCCAGCCCCTTCAGCTTCGTCGGCCCCAAGCGCCATCACCCGCCAGGGCTCAGCCTGGCCCAGCTACCCCCCATCCACCTGATCATGGTGAGCCACAACCACTACGACCACCTGGACCTGGAAAGCCTGCGCGCCCTGGTCGAACGCTTCCCCCTGGCCACCGTGGTCAGCGGCCTGGGCAACGGGCCGCTGATCCGCGAAACCGGTTTCAAGAACGTCATCGAGCTGGACTGGTGGCAGGCCCTGCCACTGGACGGCGGCCTCACGCTGCACGCGGTGCCGGCGCAGCACTGGTCGGCGCGAACCCGCAGCGATACCAACGAGACGCTGTGGATGGGCTTCGTGATCGAATCACCGGACGGCCCCATCCTGTTTCCCGGGGATACCGGCCTCGGCCCCGAGTTCCGGCAGATCCATGAACGCTTCGGGCCGTTGCGCTTCGCCGCCCTGCCCATAGGCGCCTACGCACCACGCTGGTTCATGCGCGACTACCACATGAACCCGGACGATGCGGTGCAAGCCCACCGCCAGCTGGGCTCCCGCAGCAGCCTGGCGATCCACTTCGGCACCTTCAACCTGACCGACGAAGGCCAGTTCGCCCCGCCCCGGGACCTGCGCAAGGCGCTGAAGGAATGGCAGGTGGATGCCAACGACTTCCGCCTGCCGACGCCGGGTTACCAGTGGCTGATCCCGCCTGTGGACAACGCTCCGTAGGATGGGGCGGGCGGCGTTCCGCTGGGCCTGCGATACCCACCGGCCGATGTGATGGGTATCGCTCCGCTCAACCCATCCTACGAACCTCCCCGATCAACGGAAGGGGGGTTCGTCGAAGCTGCGCAGTTTGCGCGAGTGCAGCGCGTTCAGCTGGTTGCGCAACAGGTCGAGGGCCGCAATGCCGATGCGCAGGTGCTGGCTGACGGCACGCTGGTAGAAGGCGCTGGCCGAGCCGGGCAGCTTGATCTCGCTGTGCAGCGGCTTGTCCGACACGCACAGCAGCGTGCCGTAGGGCACCCGCAGCCGGTAGCCCTGGGCCGCCACCGTGCCGCTCTCCATGTCCACCGCCACCGCCCGCGACAGGTTGATCAGCGGGCGTTCCTGGGCCCAGCGCAGCTCCCAGTTGCGATCGTCGTAGGTCAGCACGGTACCGGTGCGCAGGCGCCGCTTGAGGTCTTCGCCGCGCTCGCCGGTGACCTGGGCCGCGGCTTCCTGCAGCGCCTGCTGCACCTCGGCCAGGGCCGGCAGGGGGATGTGCGGCGGCAGCACCCGGTCGAGGATGCCGTCGCGGCGCATGTAGGCGTGGGCCAGCACGTAGTCGCCGATGGTCTGGGACTGCCGCAGGCCGCCGCAGTGGCCGATCATCAGCCAGCAGTGCGGTCGCAGCACGGCCAGGTGATCGGTGATGTTCTTGGCGTTGGACGGGCCGACGCCGATGTTCACCAGGGTGACGCCGTGGCCATCGGCGGCGATCAGGTGGTAGGCGGGCATCTGGTAACGGTGCCAGACCACGGTATCGACTATGGCCTGCATCTCGCCTTCGTCCATGCCGCGCTCCACCACCACATTGCCCGGCAGCACCATGCGCACGAAGCGCGGGTCATCGCGCAACTGGTCGATACCGTGGCGAATGAACTGGTCGACGTAGCGGTGGTAGTTGGTCAGCAGGATCCAGGGCTGCACGAGGCGCCAGTCGCTGCCGGTGTAATGCACCAGGCGCCGCAGCGAGAAGTCCACCCGCGCCGCGTCGAACAGCGCCAGGGGCAAGGGATCGGTGTGTTCCCAGTCATAGAGGCCGTCGGCCACGCCGTCGGTGGCGGCGGACAGGTCGGTGCTGGGGAAGACCCGCGCCAGCTCGGCGGCGGTGACCCCGGAGCCGGCCAGCTCATCGCCCTGCTCCACCACATAGGGATAGGGAATGTTCTGCTGGCTGGTGCCCACTTCCACCAGCACGGTGAAGTCGTGCATCAGCGGCCGCAACTGCTCCAGCAGGTATTTGCGGAAGGCGTCCGGGTGGGTGACGGTAACGCTGTAGTTGCCCGGCACCTGGATCTTGGCGAAGGCACGGGTGGTGGAAGGCACTTCGCCCTGGCAACGGTAGGTGATACGCAGCAGCGGATAGCGGAACAGCGCACGCTGTTCGGCGTCCGGCTCGATGCGTTCCTTGATATAGCGCTTCAGTGCCTGACTGAGGGCGTCGGTGGCCTGCCGGTGCAGCTCGGCGAGGCGATCGACGGCTTCCTCGGCGGTTTCGGCAATCACAAAATCGTTCATTTCGAGGCTCACGGTCGGCATCCTTTCTGTTCGCTCTGGACCTATCTTGCCTGCTTGGACAGGCAAAGGCATAGAAGGATTCGGCAGGATGCACACCGCTCGTTCCCCCCGCCACGGGAGCGGGGGGGAACTGGCCCGGATCAGACCAGGTGCGGCGTCGAACGGGCGACCAGGGCCTCGACATCGGCGCCGCGCGGCAGGGTGCCGTAGACGCGGCCGTGGCCAGCCAGGCGGCTGCCGATAAAGGCGTCGGAAACGGTGGCGTTGCCGGCCTCCAGCAGCAGCTTGGCCTGCAGCGCCACGGCCAGGTCCTCGGTGAGCTGGCGGGCGCGGTACTGGATATCGGCGGTGTCGGCGAAGCCCCGCTTGAGCGCGCCGATGAAGGCCGCCAGGCGCGCATCGCCATGGCCGTCACCCAGTTCGGTGAACAGCGCGTCGAGCACGCCGGGCTCCTTGGACAGGGCGCGCAGCACATCCAGGCACTGCACGTTGCCGGAGCCTTCCCAGGTGGAGTTCACCGGCGCCTCGCGGTACAGGCGCGGGAGTACGGTGTCCTCCACATAGCCAGCGCCGCCCAGGCATTCGGCAGCCTCGTTGATCATCGCGGGGGCGCGTTTGCAGATCCAGTACTTGCCCACTGCGGTGACCAGGCGCGCGAACTTGTCCTCCTGCTCGTCGTGGGCGTTGTCCAGCGCGCGGCCCATGCGCATGGTCAGGGCCAGGGCGGCTTCGCTTTCCAGCGCCAGGTCGGCGAGCACGTTCTGCATCAGCGGTTGCTCGGCCAGTACCCGCCCGCCGACCTTGCGATGGGCGCAGTGGTGGGCGGCCTGGGTCAGGGCCTGACGCATCAGGGCGCTGGAGCCGATCATGCAGTCGAAGCGGGTCAGGGAAACCATCTCGATGATGGTGGGCACGCCACGGCCCTCCTCGCCCACCATCCAGGCCAGGGCGCCGCGGTATTCCACCTCGCTGGAGGCGTTGGACCAGTTGCCCAGCTTGTTCTTCAGGCGCTGGATGTAGAACTCGTTGCGGCTGCCATCCGGACGGTGGCGCGGCAGCAGGAAGCAGGAGAGGCCCTTGTCGGTGTAGGCCAGGGTGAGGAAGGCGTCGCACATGGGCGCCGAGCAGAACCATTTGTGCCCCACCAGTTCGTAGGCCTGGCCCGGCCCGGGGATACCCACCGGATGGGCGCGGGTGGTATTGGCGCGCACATCGGTGCCGCCCTGCTTCTCGGTCATGGCCATGCCGATGGTGGCGCCGTTCTTCTGCTCGATGGGCAGGTTGCGCGGGTCGTATTCGGTGGAGAGGATCTTCGGCAGCCACTTCTCGGCGATATCCGGCTGCAGGCGCAGTGCCGGAACGCTGGCGAAGGTCATGGTCAGCGGGCAGCCGGTACCAGCCTCGGCCTGGCTGTGCAGGTAGCTCATGCCGGCACGGGCCACCTGGGCGCCGGCGCGGGGGTCGGTCCAGGGCATGGACGGCAGGCCGTGCTCAATGGCGGCTCGCATCAGCTCGTGGTAGGCCGGGTGGAACTCCACCAGGTCGACGCGGTGGCCATAACGGTCATGGCTCTTGAATACCGGCTTGTTCTCGTTGGCGAGAAAACCCGCCGCCATCAGCGGCCCGCCGGCCAGGGCGCCATAGGCATCCAGGCGCTGGTCGGCCCAGCCACCCTGGTAGCGGCGGACCCACTCCTGGAGCGGCAGGTCGACGCGATAGAGGTTGGCGCCATCCAGTGGCGGCACCTGATTGAAGACTTCATGGGTTTCAGCGAACTCGTGCAGGCTCATCGCAGGTCTCCGGGGCAGGTTGGCCGGCGCCAAGTGCGCGCAGGCAGAAAATGACGAGGTTGGAGCAAACGGATTCGAAGTCATCCTGGCCGTGACCCGCTTCGCGCAGGGCACGGGCCGGGGGCGACAGCGGGCCGACCATGGATTCGGCGATGGCGCCCACCAGGCAGGCCGCGGTCAGGGAGATGGACGGCACCTGGAATTCACCGCTGGCGCGGCCTTCTTCCAACAGGCGGCAGAACAGATCGGCATAGGCCTCGCGGTAGAGCAGGCGCTGCTCGTCCACCGCCGGGTCCACCGGTTCGGCGATCAGGGCAAAGGCCAGGCGGCGGCTGTGCCAGGCGCGCGCGGCGAACTGGCGCAGGCCGCGCGCCAGGCGTTCGGCGGCCGGGCCTTCGCCCTGCAACACCTTGGCCAGGCTGTCCACTTCCAGTTGGCTGGCCTGGGCGAAGACTTCCGCCGCCAGTTCGCCCTTGTTGCCGAAGTGGCGATAGAGGCTACCGGTGGCGATGCCGGCGTCTTCGGCCAGGGCCTGCATGGTCAGCGCCGCGAAGCCGCCCTCCACTACCCGCGCGTGGGCGCAGGCCAGGATATGACGGCGCAATGCCTGGTCACGGTCGATTCGGGAGGCGGTGGTGCGATAGGCCATGATCTGAATCCTGATTCACTCTATTCAGTGAACCAGCATTCAGACCTTGCAGGAAGCGGGAAAAGCGCCGCGTTTGGAGGCAAATCCGCCGTGGCGGTCGCCGGGCTCGCCGCCTTCAGCCGTGGGTCCGCTCGCTCGCCAGGGGGCGGCAGAGCAGCCAGGCATGCAGCATGGCGCGCAGCTCCTCGAACTTCACCGGCTTGGCCATGTAGTCGCTCATGCCGGCCGCGAGGCAGCGCTCACGGTCGCCGCTGTGGCTGTGGGCGGTGACGGCCAGCACCGGCAGGTCGGCGCAACCGGGCATCGCGCGCAGCGCGCGGCAGGTGGCGAAGCCGTCCATCACCGGCATCTGGCAGTCCAGCAGGACGGCATCGATGGGTTCCCGGCGGATCCGTTCGAGGGCTTCGGCGCCGTTGTCGGCGGTGCACACGCGGTAGCCGAGCTTGAGCAGCATGCCGCGCGTCACCAACTGGTTGATGGCGTTGTCCTCCACCACCAGCACGGTGCATTGCTCGGGCCGGCGCCGGGCCGGGCCCTCGGGGCGGCGTGCGAGTTCCGCCTGGACCTGGGCCGGCAGCCTGAGGACGAGGTCCAGGCTGAAGGTGCTGCCATGGCCGGGCAGGGAGCGGTGGGTGAGGCTGCCGCCCAGCAGTTCGACCAGTTGCTGACTGAGGGCCAGGCCAATGCCGAGGCCGCCGTACTCACGGGTCATGGAGCCGTCAAGCTGGTAGAAGCGGCGATAGATCAGGCCATCCGGCGGACTGGCGAAGCCTATGCCGGTGTCGGTCACTTCGAAGCTCAGCGCCAGACTGCCTTCGGCCGGCGTCTGGCCGCTGACCTTGAGGCTGACACCGCCCCGGCTGGTGAACTTGATGGCGTTGTCCAGCAGGTAGCCGAGCGCCTGGCCCAGCTTGCCGGCGTCGCCTTCGAGGGTGTCCGGCAAGCGCGGGTCCAGCCCCAGCTCGAAGACCAGGCCCTTCTCCTCGGCGCGGGAGGCGAACTGCACCCGCAGGCTGTCCACCAGCCCGCGCAGGCTGAAAGGTTCGCGCCGTGGGTAGAGCTTGCCGGCCTGCAGCTCGGTCATGGCGAGGATGTCGTTGACCAGGCGCATCATGTCCCGCGCGGAACCGGCGGCGGTGCGCTGGTACTGCTGCAGTTCATCGTCCATGGGCAGGGTCTGCATCAGTTCCAGGGAACCGATGACGCCGTTCATCGGCGTGCGCAGCTCGTGGGTCACGGTGGCGAGGAACTCGTCCTTCAGGCGGTTGCTGTTGGCCAGTTCCTGGTTGAGCGCTTCGAGCTTGCGGCCGGTGTCCTGGAGGATGCGCGTGCGCTCCTCCTTCATGGCGTTGATGCGATCGGCCAGGGCCAGGGACAACAGCCCCACCTCCAGCGCCGAGCCGATCTGGCTGGCGTACATGGTGAGGAACACGTTGGGCAGGTAGCCCAGCACCATCAGGGTGTTGATCGCGCCACCGATGAGGAAGGTGCTCCAGGCGATGATGAAATAGCGCGCCACGCGCATGCCCCCGCAGCCAGGCGAGCACGCCGGCGGCGAAGATCACCACGGTGAAGATCAACGCCAGGAAGGTGGCCAGGCGCAAGGCCAGGCCGTAGCTGGCGGTCAGCGCCAGAACCATCGCCAGTCCGCCCAGGGCCATCAGGGCGAGCAGCGCGCGGTCCATCCAGGGGCTGTGGTCGTCGGTGTGCAGGAAGCTGCGCGAGAACTGGCAGCCGAACAGCACCGCCGAGCCGATCAGGAAGGGCGTCGCCGCGTTGGCCCACCAGGGATTGTCGGGCCAGAAGTACTGGATACCGGCGCCATTGACGGAAACCTGGTAGAGCCCGAACGAGGCTATATAGAGGATGTAGTAGAGGTAGCTGGTATCGCGGACGCTGAGGTAGATGAACAGGTTGTACACCAGCATCACCAGCAGCACGCCGTAGATGATGCCGAGCACGTAGGTCCGCTCGGGCTGCTCCTCGAGGAAGGCCTGGGGCGACCAGAGGGTCAGCGGAGCCTGGATGGAGCCTTCACTCTGCAGCCGCAGGTAGAGACGCGTTGGCTGGTTGGGCTCCAGCTCGACATTGAAGACGTAGTTGTTCTGCTTGATCTGGCGACTGGCGAAGGGCAGTGCGTCGCCGGTGCTCTGGGCGAGCCGGTAGCGGCCCTGGCCGTCAGGCAGGTAGAGATCGAGTCGATCCAGCGGCGGATAGGCCAGCTCCAGCAGCCAGTTGTGCCGAGCCGCGGCATCGTGCGGGCGGTAATCCAGGTCGATGCGCAGCCAGAACACCGAGCGCGAATAGCCCGCATTGAGCACGGGTTTGTCGTTACGGTGGAAACTGCTGTCCAGGGCGGCGGAGGTGATGTCGTCGATCTTGGCGTCGCCACGAACGTCTTCGAACACGTCCATGTGCTCGCCCAGCGGGAGGCTGCGCAGCTGCTCATCGAACCCCACGGCGTGGGCCAGGCCGGCAAGCAGGCAAAGGGAGAGGAAAAGGAGGATACGCATGCGGCCCCACAATGGCAGCCAGACCGCGCCAGGAAGTCCCACCTCCTTGATCGACGCGCCATCCAGGGCCAGATTGTTTGAAATGCCGCCCACTCTAGCACAGCGCAAGGCGGCTGAAAGCTGCACATCGCCATCATGCTGGAACAGCTCTATTACGGGCCTTCCAGCCAACACCCCGATGCTTCTGCCGGCCCCTCCGAGGCAAAGCGCCGCCGGTGCGGCCGGACGGGGTGAATAATGGTAAGCTCGCCGACCATGAAAACGACCAACTCTCGCCCCGTAGTCCTCTGCCTTTCCGGCCACGACCCCAGTGGTGGCGCCGGCCTCCAGGCGGACATCGAAGCCCTGATCGCGCAAGGCTGCCACGCCGCACCAGCGGTGACCGCCCTGACCGTGCAGGATACCGTCAACGTTTCCGACTTCCGCGTCCTCGACCGTGAATGGGTGCTGGCCCAGGCCCAGGCCGTGATCGCCGACCTGCCGGTTGCCGCCGTCAAGCTGGGCATGCTCGGCTCGGTGGAGATGGTCGAGACCGTGGTCGAAATCATGCAATCCCTGCCGGGCGTGCCCCTGGTCTGCGACCCGGTGCTGCGTGCCGGCGGCGGCGGCGCCCTGGGCAAGGACGAAGTGGGCTACGCGATGCGCGAACGCCTGCTGCCGGTGGCGACCATCGCCACCCCGAACCTGCCGGAAGCACGCATCCTCGCCGAGCTGCCCGAAGGCACCGCCGACCAGTGCGCGGAGAAGCTCCTGCCCTTCTGCCGCAACCTGCTGATCACCGGCGGCCACGGCGACGAATCCGAAGTGCACAACCGCCTCTACACCCAGGATGGCGGACGCCACACCTACACCTGCCAGCGCCTGCCCGGCAGCTACCATGGCTCCGGTTGCACCCTGGCCAGCACCCTGGCCGGCCGCCTGGCCCTGGGCGAAGAGCTGACCAGCGCGGTGCGCACCGCCCTCGACTACACCTGGCGCACCCTGCGCGATGCCGAGCAACCCGGCCGTGGCCAGTACGTGCCGCGCCGCTTGCCGCTGGATTTCTGCCAATGAAACTGCGTGGCCTCTATGCCATCACCGACAGCCAGCTGCTGGCCGACGGGAAGCTCCTGCCGTACGTCGAGGCCGCACTCAAGGGTGGCGCCCGGCTGCTGCAATACCGCGACAAGTCCAGCGACGACGCTCGCCGCCTGCGCGAAGCCGAAGCGCTGCGCGAACTCTGCACCCGCTACGGCGCCCAGTTGATCATCAACGATGACGCCGAACTGGCCGCGCGCCTGGGCGTGGGCCTGCACCTCGGCCAGGGCGACGGTTCCCTGGCCGCCGCCCGCGCCCTGCTCGGCCGCCAGGCGATCATCGGCGGCACCTGCCACGCCAACCTCGACCTGGCCGCTGCGGCTATCAAGGAAGGCGCCAGCTACATCGCCTTTGGCCGCTTCTACAATTCCCAGACCAAGCCGGGCGCGCCCGCCGCCACCCTGGACCTGCTGGAACAGGCGAAGCAGCGCTTCCAGGCGCCGATCGTCGCCATCGGCGGCGTGACCCTGGACAACGCCCCCGAGCTGATCGCCCGTGGCGCCAGCATGGTGGCGGTGATCCACGCCCTGTTCGGTGCCGACTCCGCCGCCGAGGTGGAGCGCCGCGCCCGCGCCTTCAGCGCCCTGTTCGATACCGTCTGAACCCGAATTCGCTTGTAAAGAGAGACCTGCCCATGTCCCGTTCCGAAACCCTCTTCGCCAACGCCCAGAAACACATCCCCGGCGGCGTCAACTCGCCGGTTCGCGCCTTCAAGAGCGTCGGCGGCACGCCGCTGTTCTTCAAGCATGCGATCGGGGCATACGTGACGGACGAGGACGACAAGCGCTACGTGGACTACGTGGGTTCCTGGGGTCCGATGATCCTCGGCCATAGCCATCCGGACGTGCTCGACGCGGTGCGCCGGCAGCTGGAGCACGGCCTGTCCTACGGTGCGCCGACCGCACTGGAAGTGGAAATGGCCGACCTGGTCTGCTCCCTGGTCCCGTCCATGGAAATGGTGCGCATGGTCAGCTCCGGCACCGAAGCCACCATGAGCGCCATCCGCCTGGCCCGTGGCTTCACCGGCCGCGACAGCATCATCAAGTTCGAAGGTTGCTACCACGGCCACTCCGACTCCCTGCTGGTGAAAGCCGGCTCCGGCGCCCTGACCCTCGGCGTGCCCAGCTCCCCGGGCGTACCGGCGGCCTTCGCCCAGCACACCCTGACCCTGCCGTTCAACGACATCGACGCCGTGGAGAAGACCCTGGCCGAAGTGGGCAACGAAGTGGCCTGCATCATCGTCGAGCCGGTGGCCGGCAACATGAACTGCGTGCCGCCGGCCCCGGGCTTCCTCGAAGGCCTGCGCAGCCTCTGCGACAAGCACGGCGTGGTGCTGATCTTCGACGAAGTGATGACCGGCTTCCGCGTCGCCCTCGGTGGCGCCCAGGCCCACTTCGGCATCACCCCGGACCTCTCCACCTTCGGCAAGATCATCGGCGGCGGCATGCCGGTGGGCTGCTTCGGCGGCAAGCGCGAGATCATGTCGCACATCGCCCCGCTGGGCCCGGTCTACCAGGCCGGCACCCTGTCCGGTAACCCGCTGGCCATGGCCGCCGGCCTGACCACCCTGAAGCTGATCAGCCGTCCTGGCTTCCACGCCGAGCTGACCGACTACACCAGCCGCATGCTCGACGGCCTGCAACAGCGCGCCGATGCCGCCGGCATCCCCTTCGTCACCACCCAGGTGGGCGGCATGTTCGGTCTCTACTTCAGCGGCGCCGACAGCATCGTCACCTTCCAGGACGTGATGAGCAGCGACGCCGACCGCTTCAAGCGCTTCTTCCACCTGATGCTGGACGGCGGCGTCTACCTCGCGCCGAGCGCCTATGAGGCGGGCTTCACCTCCATCGCCCACGGCGACAAGGAGCTGGCGATCACCCTGGACGCCGCAGAACGCGCCTTCGCCCAGCTCAAACTGGCCTGACGCAGACTGCGCCATCCGCGCCCGCCTTCGAGCTGGCGCGGGTGGCCAGGCCCACGCTTTATCCGATCGTTACGTCGCCTCCACCAGCTCCACACCCCGCCAGAGCAGTACCGGCCAGTCGCCTCCAGGGGCAAACGGCCAGCAAGCCGTCCGCAAACCGAGTAAAGCCTTTGTAAGATCGCCCCGGCTTATTTCATAATGTGAACGTCGGCGCGTTTCTCGCCGGCCGGGCATGATGCCCGCACTGCTTCCGAGGCGCTGTGATTCCCATGAAACGCACCGGCCGCACCCTGACACTGGGCTGCCTGTTGCTCTTCCTGCCACTGCTGGCCAATGCCGGCGGCAATTCCTTGCTGATCCCGGCTACCGGCCGCTGCAACCTGAACAGCCTGCCGGAAAACCTCTCGGAAGCCGTTTCCGCTTGCCAGCAAGCCGCCAAGGCCGGCGACGCCGAGGCCCAGTACGAACTCGGCGAGTTCTTCTACGACGGCAAGCGCACCCCGCGCGACCTGCCGCAGGCCCTGCAATGGTTCGAGCAAGCGTCCCTCAAGGGCCACGCGCAGGCGCAGCTGCGCCTGGGCAACATGTTCTTCCGGGGTGAAGGTGTGCCGGCCAACAACGTGCAGGCCTACATCGTGCTGAAGATGGCCGCGGTGAACGGCTCGGACGAAGCGATGGACAGCGCCGACCTGGTGGCCGCGCAGATGCGTAGCGACGAGTTGGAAATCGCCACCCAGGTACTGGGGCAGATCTTCCGCAACTATCTCCTGGAACTGCAGGCCGCCGACGGCAGCTCGCCTTTCTCACCGCTGCCCTGACGGCAGCGACTCACCAGCAGACGCTGCTTACTTCTCCGGCATCGGCATGGGGAACGGCATCACGTTGCCGTTGCCTTTCGCCTCGCTGATCTTCGGCGTGCCGAGGCGCTCCACCTCGTCGATGCGGATGATCGAGTGCATCGGCAGGAAGCTGCGCACCACACCTTCGAACTGGGCCTTGAGCTTTTCTTCGCTGGGGTCCACCACGACCTGGGTGCGCTCGCCGAAGACGAACTCCTCCACCTCCAGGAAGCCCCACAGGTCGCTCTGGTAGATCTGCTTGGCGTACATCTCGTACACCTGGCCCTGGTTCAGGAAGATCACCTTGTAGATCGGGGCGGACTTGCTCATGGCGTATCGAAGGGTCGTCGTGGCGGAATTTCGGGGGCGCAGATCATAGCATAGCCGCCAGGCAGCGGATGCTAGGAAGGCAGGGACATGGCGACTATAATGCGCGGTTCTTCGAACCACCCGATTCCTATACGCGCATGGCCAAGAAGCTCTATATCGAAACCCACGGCTGCCAGATGAACGAGTATGACAGCTCGCGCATGGTCGATCTGCTCGGCGAACATCAGGCGCTGGAAGTCACCGAACACGCGGAAGAAGCCGACGTGATCCTGCTCAATACCTGCTCGATCCGCGAGAAGGCGCAGGAGAAGGTGTTCTCGAAACTTGGCCAATGGCGCGAGCTGAAGCGGCAGAACCCGCAACTGGTGATCGGCGTCGGCGGCTGCGTGGCCAGCCAGGAAGGCGCCGCCATCCGCGAGCGCGCGCCCTACGTGGACGTGGTGTTCGGCCCGCAGACCCTGCACCGCCTGCCGGAAATGATCGACGCCGCCCGCACCACCCGCAAACCCCAGGTGGACATCAGCTTCCCCGAGATCGAGAAGTTCGACCGCCTGCCCGAACCCCGGGTCGACGGCCCCAGCGCCTTCGTCTCGGTGATGGAAGGCTGCAGCAAGTACTGCACCTTCTGCGTGGTGCCCTACACCCGTGGCGAGGAAGTCAGCCGCCCGTTCGACGACGTGCTGGCCGAGGTGATCCACCTGGCCGAGAACGGCGTCCGCGAAGTGACCCTGCTGGGCCAGAACGTCAACGGCTACCGTGGCCTGACCCATGACGGGCGCATCGCCGACTTCGCCGAGCTGATCCGCGTGGTCGCCGCCGTCGACGGCATCGAGCGCATCCGCTACACCACGTCGCACCCGCTGGAGTTCTCCGACGCGCTCATCCAGGCCCACGCCGAAGTGCCGGAACTGGTGAAGTTCGTCCACCTGCCGGTGCAGGCGGGCTCCGACCGCATCCTCGCGGCGATGAAGCGCAACCACACCGCGCTGGAATACAAATCGCGCATCCGCAAGCTCAAGGCTGCGGTACCGGACATGTGCATCAGCTCCGACTTCATCGTCGGTTTCCCGGGCGAGAGCGACAAGGATTTCGAACAGACCATGAAGCTGGTGGAAGAGGTCGGTTTCGACTTCTCCTTCTCCTTCATCTACAGCTCGCGCCCCGGCACGCCGGCGGCCGACCTGGTGGACGACACCCCTGACGAAGTGAAGAAGCAGCGCCTGATGATCCTCCAGGGGCGCATCCACCAGCAGGGCTTCGAAATCAGCCGACGAATGGTCGGCAGCGTCCAGCGCATCCTGGTCAGCGACTACTCCAAGAAGGACCCGGGCATGCTCCAGGGCCGCACCGAGAACAACCGCATCGTCAACTTCCGCAGCGCCAACCCGCGCCTGATCGGCCAGTTCGTCGACGTCCACATCGACGACGCCCTGCCCCATTCGCTGCGCGGCACCCTGCTCGAAGAACGCCTCCACTGACAGAGCTTCGGGGCCCGCGCTTTTCGAGCCGGGCCCTCGGAGTTATTCTGCAACTCACCCCATTGCCACCGCCCAAGGGCGAACACACGACATTGAACGCCTCCCTGGATCTGCATCGCTTCACCCTGGAACCCTTTGAAGCCCGCCGCTTCGCCAATCTGTGCGGCCAATTCGACGAGCATCTGCGACTGATCGAACAGCGCATGGCCATCGAAATCCGCAACCGTGGCAACCAGTTCGAACTGGTCGGCGACCCGCAAAGCACCCGCGCCACGGAAAACCTCCTGCGCCGCCTCTACCGCGAAACCGAAGCCATCGAGCTGTCGCCCGACCTGGTGCACCTGTTCCTGCGCGAAACCGGCATGGACGAGGCCAACCCACGGACCGAAGCGGTGTCCCTGCGCACCCGCAAGGGCAACATCCGCCCGCGCGGCGCCAACCAGCAGGGCTATGTCAAGGCGATCCTCGACCACGACATCAACTTCGGCATCGGCCCGGCCGGCACCGGCAAGACCTACCTGGCCGTGGCCTGCGCCGTGGACGCCCTGGAGCGCGAGCAGATTCGCCGCATCCTGCTGGTGCGCCCCGCGGTGGAGGCCGGCGAGAAGCTCGGCTTCCTCCCCGGCGACCTCTCGCAGAAGATCGACCCCTACCTGCGCCCGCTCTACGACGCGCTCTACGAGATGCTCGGCTTCGAGCAGGTGGCCAAGCTGATCGAGAAGCAGGTGATCGAAGTCGCGCCCCTGGCCTACATGCGCGGTCGCACCCTTAACAACAGCTTCATCATTCTCGACGAGAGTCAGAACACCACCCTCGAGCAGATGAAGATGTTCCTGACCCGTATCGGTTTCGGCTCCACCGCCGTGATCACCGGCGACATCACCCAGATCGACCTGCCGCGCGGCACCAAGTCGGGCCTGACCCACGTGATCGACGTATTGCGCGACGTGCCGGGCATCAGCTTCACCCACTTCAAGTCCCAGGACGTGGTGCGCCACCCGCTGGTCCAGCGCATCGTGGAAGCCTACGACCGCTTCGACAGCCGCCAGCAACCGGCCAAGGCCAAACCCGCCGACAACGACCCAGGCGCCCTAGACGACAATGCTTGAACTCGACCTGCAACTTGCCAGCGAGGCCCAGGGCCTGCCGAGCGAGTCGGACTTCCGTCGCTGGTGCGAACTGGCGCTGCGCCAGCGCGAGGCCGACTCCGAACTGACCATCCGCCTGGTGGATGAGCCCGAGGGCCGCGAGCTGAACAACACCTGGCGGCACAAGGACTACGCTACCAACGTACTCTCCTTCCCCGCGGACGTGCCGGACGAGTTGCTGGATATCCCGCTGCTCGGCGACCTGGTGATCTGCGCGACGGTGGTGGCTCGGGAAGCCGCCGAACAGGGCAAGGCCCTGGAGGCTCACTGGGCGCACCTGGTCATCCACGGCTGCCTGCATTTGCTCGGCTACGACCACATCGAGGATGAGGAAGCCGAGGAAATGGAGACACTGGAACGGGAATTGCTGGCTGAACTTGGCCACCCCGACCCTTACCAAAACGACGAAGACCAATAAGAAGCATCGAGCAAAGGACATATGAGCGAAGATCGATCGAGCAACGGGCACAGGTCCTGGCTGGAAAAGCTGACCCAGGCCTTTGCCCATGAGCCGAAAAGCCGCCAGGAGCTCCTCGAGCTGTTGCGCGAAGCCCACCAGAACAAACTGCTCGACAGCGAAGCGCTGTCGATCGTCGAAGGCGCCATCCAGGTCGCCGACCTGCAAGTCCGCGACATCATGGTGCCGCGTTCGCAGATGATCAGCATCAAGGCCAACCAGACGCCGAAGGAGTTCCTCCCGGCGATCATCGATGCCGCCCACTCCCGCTACCCGGTCGTCGGCGAAAGCCTGGATGACGTCATGGGCATCCTCCTGGCCAAGGACCTGCTGCCGCTGATCCTTCAGGACAACGGCCAGGCCTTCAACATCAAGGACCTGCTGCGTCCGGCCACCTTCGTGCCCGAATCCAAGCGCCTGAACGTGCTGCTGCGCGAGTTCCGCGCCAACCACAACCACATGGCCGTGGTCATCGACGAATACGGCGGCGTGGCGGGCCTGGTGACCATCGAAGACGTGCTGGAACAGATCGTCGGCGACATCGAGGACGAGCACGACGTCGAGGAAGACAGCTACATCAAGCCGCTGCCCAGCGGCGACTTCATCGTCAAGGCGCTGACCCCGGTGGATGCCTTCAACGAGTTCTTCGAGACCGACTTCTCCGAGGACGAGTTCGACACCGTCGGCGGCCTGGTCATGGGTGCCTTCGGCCACCTGCCCAAGCGCAACGAGACCACCGAGATCGGCGAGTTCCGCTTCCGCGTCCTCAACGCCGACAGCCGCCGCATCCACCTGCTGCGCCTCTCGCCGCTGTCCCGCTGATGATCAGGCGCCCCTTCCACTGGGGAGGGGCGCACTGGATAATCCCGCACGCTTTCTCTCCAGCGCCCCTTCCGCCCAAGGACCGAGCATGAACTGGATCACCCGCCCCGGCTGGCCGGGCAACCTGCTGGCCATGGCCGCCGGCGCCCTGACCCCCCTGGCCTTCGCGCCGTTCGACTTCTGGCCGCTGAAAATCCTCTCCCTGGCGCTGCTCTACCTGAGCCTGCGCGACCTGGCGCCGAAGGCGGCCTTCTGGCGCGGCTGGTGCTACGGCCTCGGCCTGTTCCTCGCCGGCACCAGCTGGATCTACGTCAGCATCCACGACTACGGCGCCGCCTCGGTGCCCCTGGCGGGCTTCCTCACCGTCGGTTTCAGTGCCGGCGTCGCGCTGTTCTTCGCCCTGCCGGCGCTGATCTGGGCACGCTGGCTACGCCGCAGCGAAGCGGCCCTCGCCGACACCCTGGCCTTCGCCGCCCTGTGGCTGGCCCAGGAGATCTTCCGTGGCTGGTTCCTCACCGGCTTCCCCTGGCTCTACGCAGGCTACAGCCAGCTGGACGGCCCACTGGCCGGACTGGCGCCGCTGGGCGGCGTGTGGCTGGTGTCCTTCACCCTGGCGCTGACCGCCGCCCTGCTGGTGAACCTGGCACGCCTGCGCGGCCGCCCGGTCCTCCTCGGTGCCGGCGTCGTCCTGCTGGTCGCCCCCTGGATGATCGGCCTCGCGCTCAAGGGCCACGCCTGGACCCAGCCGGCCGGCGATCCGCTGCGGGTGGCGGCGGTCCAGGGCAACGTCGCGCAGAGCCTGAAGTGGGACCCGGAACAACTCGAGGCGCAGTTGGCGCTGTATCGCGACATGACCTTCAGCGCCCGCCAGACGGACCTGATCGTCTGGCCGGAAACCGCGGTGCCGGTGCTCAAGGAGTTCGTCGAGGGCTACCTCGGCGTGATGAACCGCTACAGCCGCGACCGCCAATCCGCGCTGATCACCGGCGTACCGCTGCGGCAGAACAACGAGCGCGGCGAGAAGCGTTACTACAACGCCATCACCGTGGTCGGCGAAGGCGAAGGCACCTACCTCAAGCAGAAGCTGGTGCCCTTCGGTGAATACGTGCCGCTGCAGGAAGTGCTGCGCGGCCTGATCGCCTTCTTCGACCTGCCTATGTCCGACTTCGCCCGTGGCTCGTCCGACCAGGGCCCGCTGATGGCCAAGGGTTATCGCATCGCCCCGTACATCTGCTACGAGGTGGTCTACCCCGAGTTCGCCGCCACCATGGCCGCGCGCAGCGACATCCTGCTGACGGTGAGCAACGACACCTGGTTCGGCACCTCCATCGGCCCCTTGCAGCATCTGCAGATGGCGCAGATGCGCGCCCTGGAAGCCGGCCGCTGGATGATCCGCTCCACCAACAACGGCGTCACCGCGCTGATCGACCCCTTCGGCGCCATCACCGAGCAGATCCCCCAGTTCCAGCCAGGGGTTCTCTACGGCGACGTCGTGCCGATGCAGGGCCTGACGCCCTACCTGAAGTGGCGCGCCTGGCCGCTGCTGATCCTCTGCGGCCTGATCTTCGCCTGGGCGCTGCTGGCCAGCCGTTTCGCCAAGACGCTCTGACGGCCGGCAAGCTTCGATCCAGAGTCCAAGGGCCGCCTAGCGGCCCTTGTGCCCTCCGCCCTCAGCGGTAGGCCAGCGGATAGGCCAACTGCCCGATCACCTCGTTGAGCAGCACCCCGTTCTGCCACACGGCCTTGTGCTCCGGCAGCCAGCCGCCCAGCGGTAGGCCGTTGGGTACCCCGAGAAAGCCCATGGGCGCCGCCACCACTTCGAAACCGACCCGCTCGAAACACCAGCGCGCCCGTGGCATGTGCGACGCCTGGGTGACCAGCAGGACCCGGCGGATGCCTTGTGGCTGGAGCAGCTTCGCGCTGTAGGTGGCGTTTTCCCAGGTGGTGCGACTCTCGCCTTCCTGCCAGCGCACCTCCAGGCCGAAGTCACGCTTGAAGCTGTCGGCCATGATCCGCGCCTCGCTGGGCGGCTCGCCGAAGTGCAGGCCGCCACTGGTCAGCAGCGGCAGGCCGGTGGCATGGGCCAGGCGCGCGGCGTAGCGCACCCGCTCCATGGCCAACAGCGACGGCTGGTCGCCCTGCCAGGCCGGATCACCCTGCGCACGGCCGCCGCCCAACACCACGATGGCGTCCACCCGCGCCGGCAAGCCCGTCCACTCGAATTCGGCCAGCGCCGGCTCGCGCTCCAGCGCCCTGGCGGACCACTCCACCACTATCGGCAGGCTCATCAACCAGAGGCCGCCGAACCCGGTGACGAAACAGACCATGGACAACCGCGGCATGCGCCGGCGCAACCACCAGGCGAGCAGGATCAGCAGCAGCAGGCCGCCGGGCGGCAGGATCAATTGTTTGAGGATGTAGCGAATCGGCATGGGCACCTCCAGGTGCCCGGAGCCTATCGGGGATTGGACGTGCGGAAAAGCTGCGAACCGCAGGACATGCACGCCTGCACACCCTGCCCGCGCTGCCAGGCGGCCGGCGTGCCGCACATGGCGCAGCAGAGTTGCGGACGGCGCTTGAACATCGGCCTGGGCTTGAGGGCGAAGCTCTTCGGCGGACCGCCGTCGCGGCGGGGCAGCGACTCGATGGCGGCCAGCTCCTCGGCGGCCGCATGCCAACCGCGCAGCCAACGCGTGTCGCGGTCAAGATAGGCGCGGATTAACTCCATCTCGGCGGGGGTCAATCCCTTGAGCTCAAGTTCCAGCGGCTCCTCGTCGCGCAAGCGGACCGCCGTGTCCGCTTCATCCAGCGCCAGGGCCAAACGGTGCAAAAGCCGCTCGTAGAGCCCATCCCCTGAATCCGTCCTCCGCAATTCACCCATCCGGCACCTCGAACCACGTAAACGCTTGCCTAGCTTATGAAAAGCTTAGCGTTCGCTTCCCTGCTGCAAGGTGCCCGCGACAAACGGCGCCAGGATTGCCGACGGACGCCCTCCCGTGCATTCAGGGTTTCCCTAGGCCGACGGGGGTCATGTATGCTACGGCGCTTGAATTTCCTTTTCCTCCAGGGTCCGGCGCCACGGCCAAGGCCGGCGCGACCGCACCGAGGAACCCCAATCCTCCAGCGCCAGTAGCCATGCACGAACAGTATCAGCCCCGCGAAATCGAAGCCGCCGCGCAAGCCCATTGGGATGCGCACAAATCCTTTGAAGTGAGTGAGCAGCCCGGCAAGGACACGTTCTACTGCCTGTCGATGTTCCCCTACCCGAGCGGCAAGCTACACATGGGGCACGTGCGCAACTACACCATCGGCGACGTGATCGCCCGCTACCAGCGCATGCTCGGCAAGAACGTCCTGCAGCCCATGGGCTGGGACGCCTTCGGCATGCCGGCGGAAAACGCCGCGATGAAGAACAACGTCGCGCCCGCCAAGTGGACCTACGAGAACATCGACTACATGAAGACCCAGCTGAAAAGCCTGGGTCTTGCCATCGACTGGTCCCGTGAAGTGACCACCTGCAAGCCCGACTACTACCGCTGGGAGCAGTGGCTGTTCACCCGCCTGTTCGAGAAAGGCGTGATCTACCGCAAGAACGGCACCGTCAACTGGGACCCGGCCGACCAGACCGTACTGGCCAACGAGCAGGTCATCGACGGCCGCGGCTGGCGCTCCGGCGCGCTGGTGGAAAAGCGCGAGATCCCGATGTACTACTTCAAGATCACCGCCTATGCGGATGAGCTCTTGAGCAGCCTCGACGACCTGCCCGGCTGGCCCGAGCAGGTCAAGACCATGCAGCGCAACTGGATCGGCAAGTCCCGCGGCATGGAAGTCAGCTTCCCCTACGACCAGGCCAGCATCGGCCAGGCCGGCGCCCTGAAGGTCTTCACCACCCGTCCGGACACCCTGCTGGGCGCCACCTACGTGGCCGTCGCCGCCGAGCACCCGCTGGCCACCCTGGCCGTGCAGCAGCTGCCGGCCGACAAGGCCGCCGAACTGCAGGCGTTCATCGACGAGTGCAAGCGCGGCGGCGTCGCCGAAGCCGACATCGCCACCCAGGAGAAGAAGGGCCTGCCCACTCCGCTGTTCGTCGTGCACCCGCTGACCGGCGACAAGCTGCCGGTGTGGGTCGCCAACTACGTGCTGATGAACTACGGCGAAGGTGCCGTGATGGCCGTTCCGGCCCACGACGAGCGCGACTTCGCCTTCGCCCACAAGTACGACCTGCCGGTGAAACCGGTGATCCGCACCGCCGCCGGTGACGAGACCCCGGCTCCCTGGCAGGACGCCTACGGCGAGCACGGCCAGCTGATCAACTCCGGCGCCTTCGACGGCCTGGACTTCCAGGGCGCCTTCGACGCCATCGAAGTGGCCCTGCAGAAGAAAGGCCTGGGTCAGGCCCGCACCCAGTTCCGCCTGCGCGACTGGGGCATCAGCCGCCAGCGCTACTGGGGCTGCCCGATCCCGATCATCCACTGCCCGAGCTGCGGCGACGTACCGGTACCGGAAGACCAGCTGCCGGTGGTGCTGCCCGAGGACGTGGTGCCGGACGGCGCCGGCAGCCCGCTGGCCAAGATGCCCGAGTTCTACAACTGCACCTGCCCGAAATGCGGCACCGCGGCCAAGCGCGAAACCGACACCATGGACACCTTCGTGGAAAGCTCCTGGTACTTCGCCCGCTACGCCTCGCCGAACTACGAGCAGGGTATGGTCGACCCCGTTGCCGCCAACCACTGGCTGCCGGTGGACCAGTACATCGGCGGTATCGAACACGCCATCCTGCACCTGCTCTACGCGCGCTTCTTCCACAAGCTGATGCGTGACGAAGGCCTGGTCAGCTCCGACGAGCCCTTCAAGAACCTGCTGACCCAGGGGATGGTGGTCGCCGAGACCTACTACCGCACCGCCAGCAACGGCGGCAAGGACTGGTTCAACCCGGCCGATGTCGAAGTCGAGCGCGACGCCAAGGCCAAGGTCATCGGCGCCCGCCTGATGACCGACGGCCAGCCGGTGGAAATCGGCGGCACCGAGAAGATGTCGAAGTCGAAGAACAACGGCGTCGACCCGCAAGCGATGATCGATGCCTACGGCGCCGACACCTGCCGCCTGTTCATGATGTTCGCCTCGCCGCCGGACATGAGCCTGGAATGGTCCGATTCCGGAGTAGAGGGTGCCAGCCGCTTCCTCCGCCGCGTGTGGCGCCTGGCCCAGGCCCACGTTGCCGCTGGCGCAGTCGCCGAACTGGACCGCAGCGCCCTGAACGACGAGCAGAAGGCCGTGCACCGCTCCATCCACCTGGCCATCAGGCAGGCCAGCCAGGATGTCGGCCAGCACCACAAGTTCAACACCGCCATCGCCGCCGTGATGACCCTGATGAACGTCCTGGAGAAGGCCCCGCAGGCCAGCGCCGAAGACCGCGCCCTGCTGCAGGAAGGCCTGGAAGCCGTGGCCCTGCTGCTGGCGCCCATCACGCCGCATATCAGCCATGTGCTCTGGAACGAGCTGGGTCACGCCGACGCCATCATCGACGCCGCCTGGCCGACCGTGGACGAAGCCGCCCTGGTGCAGGACAGCCTGCAGCTGGTGGTACAGGTCAACGGCAAGCTGCGCGGCCACATCGAAGTGCCGGCCGACGCCAGCCGCGAGGCGGTGGAAGCCACCGCGCGAGCCAACGAGAACGTGCTGCGCTTCACCGACGGCCTGACCATCCGCAAGGTCATCGTGGTGCCCGGCAAACTGGTCAACATTGTCGCCAACTGATCGAAGCCGGCGCCCTCCTTCGGGAGCGGCGCCGGACTGCTCGCAAGGGGAAAGCAAGAAATGAAGAAACGGAATCTGTTGGTCCTGGGCCTGACCGTGCTGCTGAGCGCGTGCGGCTTCCAGCTTCGCGGCACCGGCGAAGCCAAGTTCGCCCTGACCGAAATGGACGTGACCGCCCGCAACCGCTTCGGCCCGACCGTGACCGACCTGCGCCAGGCACTGGAAAGGAACGGCGTGAACGTGCATGCCGGCGCGCCCTACACCCTGGTCCTGACCCGTGAGGACGAGACCCAGCGTACCGCCAGCTACACCACCAGCGCCCGCAGCGCCGAGCGCGAGCTGACCCAGACCGTGCAGTTCGAGATCCGCGGCAACAACGACCTGCTGCTGATGGGCGACCGGCTGAGCGTGCAACGCTACTTCGTGCACGACACCAACAACCTGATCGGCTCCGATCAGGAAGCCGCGCAGCTGCGCCAGGAAATGCGCCAGGAGCTGGTGCAGCAGATGATCATGCGCCTGCAGCTGATCACCCCGGCCCAGCTCGACGAGCTGCAGCAGACCGCGGAAGCCCGCGCCAAGGCCGAGGCGGACGCCCTGGAAGCCGCGCAACAGGCCGAGAAGGCTCAACCGCAGCAATCACCGCTGCAACTGCCCATCCAGTGAGTACCAGGGGCCGCACCAGCGGCCCCGTTCATTTACGCCTATGAAACTCAATCCCGCACAACTGGGCAAACACCTGCAGGGCCCCCTGGCGCCGGTCTACGTCGTCAGCGGCGACGAGCCGCTGCTCTGCCAGGAAGCCTGCGACGCCATCCGCGCCAACGTCCGTGGGCGGGATTTCAGCGAGCGCCAGGTATTCAACGCCGAAGCCAACTTCGATTGGGGCCTGCTGCTGGAAGCCGGCGCCAGCCTCTCGCTGTTCGCCGAGAAGCGCCTCATCGAAGTGCGCCTGCCCTCGGGCAAGCCCGGCGACAAGGGCGCCGCGGCGCTGCTGGAATACCTGTCCCGGCCGCCGGAAGACACCGTGCTGCTGCTGAGCCTGCCCAAGCTCGACGGCAGCACCCAGAAAACCAAGTGGGCAAAGGCCCTGATCGACGGCCAGGGCGCGCAGTTCATCCAGGTCTGGCCGGTCGAGGCCCACAACCTGCCGCAATGGATTCGCCAGCGCCTGTCCCAGGCGGGCCTTGCCGCCAACCAGGAAGCGGTGGACCTGATCGCCGCGCGGGTGGAAGGCAACCTGCTGGCCGCCGCGCAAGAAATCGAGAAGCTCAAGCTGCTGGCCGAAGGTGGCCAGGTGGATGCCGCGACCGTCCAGGCGGCGGTGGCCGACAGCGCGCGCTTCGACGTCTTCGGCCTGATCGACGCCGCCCTCAACGGCGAGCCGGCCCACACCCTGCGTACCCTGGAAGGTTTGCGCGGCGAAGGTGTAGAGCCGCCGGTGATCCTCTGGGCGCTGGCCCGCGAGCTGCGCCTGCTGGCCAGCCTGGCCCAGCAATACAGCCAGGGCGTGCCCCTGGACAAGGCCTTCGCCTCCGCCCGTCCACCGGTCTGGGACAAGCGCCGGCCCCTGGTCACGCGTGCGCTGCAACGCCATCCGGCGTCGCGCTGGAACCAGCTGCTGCAAGATGCCCAGCGCATCGATGCGCAGATCAAGGGCCAGGCCCAGGGCGACCCCTGGAACGGCCTGGCACGCCTGGCGCTGCTGCTGGCCGGCCAGCGTTTGCCCCTGCCGGCCGAATAGCTGGACATTTATTGAGCAACGGCCGATGATTCGCGCGCCCGCACCGCTGCGGGCGCCAATCCGAGGACAAGGCCATGGCCAAGAAACGCAAGCACGCCGCGCCAAATCGCGCGAAATCCCTGGTAGCGCAACCACTCTTCCGCTGCCGCCAGGAGAAGCCCCTGAAAGGCAAAGGAAGTTACCGCCGCGAAGCCTCCCAAGATTGGGGGGCTTCGTCGCTTATGGCGGCCTGAAAAGTCGCAGACGTGTTAAGGTCGCGGCTTGATCCGTTAGCCTCGAGACTTCTCTATGTTCGACGCCCCCGCCTCCGGCCTGATCCTCCGCAGTTTGGCCGTGGCCTCCGCTCTCACCCTGCTCAACTCCTGCTCTGGCGCCCCGACCGAGGCTATCGCCACCGCTCCCCTCCCCCAGAGCGCGCCCGCCGGCAAGCCCGTCGCGAAACCGACACCGGCAGTAGAGCCGAGCCTGGAGATGCCCAGCATCAGCTTCGACGCCTGGCGTGACGACTTCCGCCGCACGGCCCTGGCCCAAGGCATAACGGCTGCCACCTTCGATCGCGCGTTCGCCGACGTCACCCCCGACCCCAAGGTCATCGCCGCCGACCGCAGCCAGCCGGAATTCACCCGCCCGGTGTGGGAATACCTGGAAGGCGCCATATCGCCCTACCGCGTACGCAAGGGCCAGAGCCTGCTGGAGCAGAACTCGGCGACCCTGGATGCCATCGAGCAACGCTTCGGCGTGGATCGCGCTCCCCTGGTGGCCATCTGGGGCATGGAGAGCAGCTTCGGCCAGTTCATGGGCGACATGTCGGTGATCCGCTCCCTGGCGACCCTGGCCTACGAAGGACGCCGTCCTGAATTCGCCCAGGCGCAATTGCTGGCCGCCCTGGAAATCCTCCAGCACGGCGACGTACAGCCCTACGGCATGCTCGGCTCCTGGGCCGGCGCCATGGGCCAGACCCAGTTCATCCCCACCACCTACAACAGCCATGCGGTGGACTTCGACGGTGACGGCCGCCGCGATATCTGGAAATCCTCGGCCGACGCCCTGGCCTCCGCCGCGCACTACCTGCAGGCCTCCGGCTGGCGCAAGGGCCAACCCGCCGCGCTGCAGGTGCAATTGCCCGCGGGCTTCGACTACGCCCATGCCGATGGCGATATCCGCAAGTCCGTGGCGCAATGGCAGGCCATGGGCGTGCAGGTCGGCGCACAAGGCGCCGCCCTCGGCGGCGACTCCGCCTCCCTGCTGCTGCCGGCAGGCCATCGCGGCCCGGCCTTCCTGGTGCTGGACAACTTCCGCGCCATCCTCAAGTACAACAACTCCTCGTCCTACGCCCTGGCGGTCAGCCTGCTGGCCGAACGCTTCAACGGCGGTGGCGAGCTCATCGGCAGCTGGCCTCGCGACGAGCTGCCATTGAGCCGCAGCGAGCGCGTGGAACTGCAGGAGTCCCTGGCCGCCGCCGGTTTCGACCCGGGTGCGGCCGATGGCATCATCGGCGCCAATACCCGCAAGGCGATCCGGGGCTACCAGCAGCGCCTGGGCTGGCCGGCGGACGGCTTCCCCACCCAGAAGCTGCTCGGCCAGTTGCGCGAGGGGCGCTGAGCCCCTCGCCTCGCGGGCGCTCCACGCGCCCACGGCCAACGTCGCGCGGCACCTTTGTGATAAACTGCGCGACCTCTCCTTGCCCCTCCGGCAGCCAACGAAGCCTCCAGCGGAGCCAGATTTCCGATGTCCGATAAAGCCTCGTCCACCCCCGTCGCCAGCGGCGAAAAGTTCCGTAACGCCCAGGGCATCACCGCGATCAAGGATGGACAGAAGCGCCGCAACTCGGCGGAACCCCAGGTGTTCGAGCCCAAGCCCAAGTGGCTGCGGGTCAAGGCGCCGGGCGGCAGCCGCTTCGAGGCGGTCAAGCGCAACGTCGGCGAACATCGCCTGAGCACCGTGTGCCAGGAATCCCACTGCCCGAACATGGGCGAGTGCTGGTCCAACGGCACCGCCACCATCATGCTGATGGGCTCGGTGTGCACCCGTGCCTGCCGCTTCTGCGCCGTGGACACCGGCAACCCCAACGGCTGGCTGGACCTGGAAGAGCCGCAGAACACCGCCAAGTCGGTGGAGCTGATGGCGCTGCGCTATATCGTGCTGACCTCGGTGGACCGCGATGACCTCGACGATGGCGGCGCGAGCCACTATGCCGCGTGCGTGCGCGCCATCAAGGAGCGCACCCCGAACGTGGTGGTCGAGGCCCTGACCCCGGACTTCGACGGCGATCACCAGGCCATCGAGGCGGTGGTCGATTCCGGGCTGGAGGTGTTCGCCCAGAACGTCGAGACGGTCAAGCGCCTGACCTACGTGGTGCGCGACCCGCGCGCCGGCTACGAGAAGACCCTGCGCGTGCTGGAACATGCCAAGCGCCACCGTCCGGACGTGCTGACCAAGACCAGCCTGATGCTGGGCCTTGGCGAAACCGACGACGAAATCATCGAGACCATGGATGACCTGCGCGCCATTGGCGTGGACATCCTCACCCTAGGCCAGTACCTGCAGCCCACCCGCAACCACCTGAAGGTCCAGCGCTGGGTCAGCCCGGAAGAGTTCAACCGCTTCCGCGATATCGGCCTGGAGAAGGGTTTCATGGAAGTGGCGGCAGGCCCGCTGGTGCGCTCCAGCTACCGCGCCGACCGAGTGTTCGAGAAGAACAACCTGGGCCTGGCGGCACCGGTTCCGGTACCGGGCCAGAGCGTCGACACCAGCATCATCCCGGTACTCAACCTGGGCTGAGCTGCTTTCCCTCGCCCACAAGGAGCGGGGCCACTTGGCGTTCGTAGGATGGGTTGAGCGAAGCGATACCCATCAGCGGCGCCGATGGGTTTCGCAGATGCACGGTGTTTTGCTGCTTCAGCCGCCTGCCTGGGAGCCGTAGCCCAGCCGCTCTCGCAGTGCCTGCTCCAGGCGCTGCGCCACCTCATCGAACGCCGGCGGCGTCTCGACCAGGTCTTTCAGCTGCACCATCTTCAGCCCCGCGTAACCGCACGGATTGATGCGCCGGAACGGTGCCATGTCCATGTCGACGTTGAGCGCCAGGCCGTGGAAGGAGCAGCCACGGCTTACCCGCAGGCCCAGCGAGGCGATCTTGTCGCCATCGACGTAGACACCCGGGGCGTCCGCCTTGGGCGCAGCGTCAACGCCGTAGCCGGCCAGCACATCCACCAGGCTCTGTTCGAGGGCGGTGACCAACTCGCGCACGCCCAGGTTCAGGCGGCGCAGATCCAGCATCACGTAGGCCACCAACTGGCCGGGGCCGTGGTAGGTGACCTGGCCGCCGCGCTCGACCTGGATCACCGGGATATCGCCCGGCGCCAGCAGATGCTCGGCCTTGCCAGCCTGGCCCTGGGTGAACACCCGGGGGTGCTGCAGCAGCCAGATTTCGTCGGGGGCCTGCTCGTTACGCGTGCGGGTCAGCTCGCGCATCGCCTCCAGGGTCGGCAGGTAGTCCGCCAGCCCGAGATGACGAACGATCAGCGCAGGGGCCACTAGAGCACCATGTGGACGCGGCCCGTGGCGCGCAGGTCGACATGAATGGCCTGCAACTGGTCGACGCTGGTGGCGGTGATCAGCACCTGCACCGAGAGGAAGCGGCCGTTGCGGCTGTCGCGCATCACCAGGGTGGCAGCGTCGAAGTCTGGGGCGTGGCGCTGGATGATTTCGATCACCAGGTCGGCGAAGCCTTCACCGGAATCGCCAATCACCTTGATAGGGTAGCGCTCGCAGGGGAACTCGATTTTCGGGGGTTGTACGTCAGGGGTATCGGTCATGGCGGCAGCGGTCTCGTGATCCGCGATGCCGACGCCCCGCACCCGGTCAGGGTTCGAGGCGTCAGCTCAGTAGGTCAGTTGAACAGGCCGAAGAAGAACAGGCGGATGCCATCCCACAGGCGGCGGAAGAAACCACCTTCCTCAACGGTTTCAAGCGCGATCAGGTCGGCGCTGTGGACAACCTGGTCCTCCAGCTTGATCTCCACCTTGCCGATCACGTCACCCTGCTTGATGGGGGCGATCAGCTGCGGGTTCAAGGTCATGCTGGCTGCCAGTTTCTTCGCCTGGCCCCGCGGCAGGGTCATGGTCAGGTCCTGGGCCAGGCCAGCCTTGACTTCGCGGGTCGCGCCCTTCCACACCTGGGCTTTGGCCAGTTCAGCACCCTTCTGGTAGAAGCTCTGGGTTTCGAAGAAGCGGAAACCGTAGGTCAGCAGCTTCTGGGTCTCGGCCGCGCGGGCCTGCTCGCTGTTGGTGCCGAACACCACGGCGATCAGGCGCATGTTGTCACGCACAGCGGAGGCCACCAGGCAGTAGCCGGCCTCGTCGGTGTGGCCGGTCTTCAGACCGTCGACGGTCTTGTCGCGCCACAGCAGCAGGTTGCGGTTGGGCTGCTTGATGTTGTTCCAGAAGAATTCCTTCTGGGAGTAGATGGCGTAGTGGGCCGGATCTTCGAAGATGATCGCGCGGGCCAGGGTCGCCATGTCGTGGGCGGTGGAGTAGTGCTCCGGGTTGGGCAGGCCAGTGGCGTTCATGAAGTGGCTGCCACTCATGCCGAGCTTCTCGGCGGTGGTGTTCATCATGTCGGCGAATGCGTCTTCGCTGCCGGCGATGTGCTCGGCCACCGCGACGCTGGCGTCGTTACCGGACTGGATGATGATGCCGTGCAGCAGGTCGCTCAGGGACACCTGGGTGTTGACCTGGACGAACATGCGCGAGCCGCCGGTGCGCCAGGCATGCTCGCTGATGGTCACCGGGTCGGACTCGCCGATCTGGCCCTTGCGGATCTCCAGGGTGGCGATATAGGCGGTCATCAGTTTGGTCAGGCTGGCCGGGGGCAGGCGCTGGTCGCCATTGTTCTCGACCAGTACCTGGCCGCTCAGGGCGTCCATCAGCACGTAGGATTTGGCGGCCAGTTGCGGCGGCGACGGGACGATCTGCTGGGCCGCCATGGAGACCGGTGCGACGATGAGCAGGGCTGCGGGCAGTAGCAGGCGTTTGGCGAAGCTGAAGATGTTCATCCGTCTCTCTGAAAAGTAGCTAATGGTCAAACAGGCCCTTGCGGGCCAATAAACGAGGAAGCCGTCAGTCCGGCTTCACCAGTGTGGGCTGGCCGAGGTTGGCCAGGCGCACGGAGTCCTGGACCTGTTGGGCCTCACCCTGAGTTCCGATCGGCCCCAGGCGTACCCGGTGCAGAATCTGCTGGTTGCGCACGACCGAGCTGATGAAGACCGGGGCAGTCACCGTCCCGCTCAGCTTGGCCTTGAGGAGTTCCGCAGCGTCCGGATTGGCGAAGGCGCCCACCTGGAGATACAGGCCAGAGGCTGCGAGTGAATCGTTTTTTTTTGCGTCGATCTGCACAGGCAGGACGGCGGCGGCATGTTGCTGTGGCGGCGGGGTGTACTGCTCGATCGGGGCGACGGCCACCGGCCGGGCGACGGGCTGGGCCTGGGCCTGCGCGGCCATCTTCGGTTGCGCCAGCACCATGGGCACCGGGCGGCCCTGGGCGGCCCACCACTCATGGGGATCGATGCCCTCGACCTTCACCCGGGCGGTACCGGACTCGGCATAGCCGAGCTTCTTCGCCGCGGCGAAGGAGAGGTCGATGATGCGGTCGGAATAGAACGGACCACGGTCGTTGACCCGCAGGATCACGGTGCGGCCGTTGTCGAGGTTGGTCACCCGGACGTAGCTCGGCAGCGGCAGGGTCTTGTGCGCGGCAGTCATGCCGTAGAGGTCGTAGGCTTCGCCGTTGGCGGTGGCCTGGCCGTGGAACTTGGTGCCGTACCAGGACGCGGTGCCCGTCGCCTGATAGCGACGCCCGTCGTTCATCGGGTAATAGGTCTTGCCCAGTACGGTGTAGGGGTTGGCCTTGACCGAGCCGTAGTGCGGCATGGGCACGGCGTCGGGAATGCGCGAGACGTCGACGTCCCACCAGGGCGCGCCATCGCGGTGCGGGCGCGAGTAATCGCCTGGACCGGAAATTGCCCCGCCGGGTTGGACCGGCTCTGGCGCGCGGCTGCTCGAGCAGCTCGCCAGCAACAATGCTACGGCGCCGTAGACGGCGACTCTTGTCATTTGCGGCATCGGTTAACGCCCGCCCCTTGCGTTGACCAGCGATTCGGAAAGCTGATGCACGGCCATTGCGTACATCACGCTGCGATTGTAGCGGGTAATGACGTAGAAGTTCGGCAATCCCATCCAGTACTCCGCGCCTTCGTCACCCTCCAGCTTGAAAGCCGTAACCGGCACATCATCGCGCAGTACATCGCCGCTGGACCAGCCCAGCGCCTTAAGATCGCCGACGTTCTTCACCGGGTCCAGTCCCTGGGTCAACCCTTCGTCGATTCGTTCGCCACGAACCTGGGCGCGACTGACCACCGGCCCGCCATGGACCCAGCCGTGACGCTTGAAGTAACTGGCGACGCTGCCGATGGCGTCCACCGGGTTGTTCCAGATATCGATATGGCCATCGCCATCGAAATCCACGGCGTAGGCGCGGAAGCTGCTCGGCATGAATTGCGGCAGGCCCATGGCGCCGGCGTAGGAACCCTTGAGCATCAGCGGGTCGACCTGTTCCTCGCGAGCCAGCAGGAGGAACTCCTTGAGCTGCTTGCGGAAGAAATCGGCGCGCGGCGGATAGTCGAAGCCCAGGGTGGAGAGGGCGTCGATCACGCGGAAGTTGCCGGTATTGCCGCCGTAGAAGGTCTCGACACCGATGATCGCCACGATCACCTGGGCCGGTACGCCGTATTCCTTCTCGGCGCGGGCCAGGGCATCGGCGTGCTGGTCCCAGAAGGCCAGGCCTTTCTGGAGGCGCGCCGGAGTGATGAAGATCGGCCGGTACTCCTTCCACTGCTTGACCCGCTCGGCGGGCCGGGAAATAGCGTCGAGGATGGACTGCTTGCGCTCCACCTCGCGGAACAGGTCCACCAGCTGTTCGCCGGCAAAGCCATAGTCACGGGTCATTTCGGCGACGAATTCGGCCACCTGCGGCGATCCTTCGTAGTCCCCGGAAAGTGCCGGTGCGGCTGCCCCCAGCAGTCCGACCAGCGCCATCCCCGTGGCGCCCAGCTGCATCCACTTGCGCAGTGCTTTCAAATCATTCACTCGTTTCAAACCTGGGCAATCCACTTGCGATGGGTATGGATCGCCATCAACACCCCAAACCCTGACAACAGCGTCACCAGATGGGTTCCGCCGTAGCTGATGAAGGGAAGGGGCACCCCCACGACCGGCAACAGCCCACTGACCATGCCGATATTCACGAACACGTACACGAAGAAGGTCATGGTCAGGCTGCCCGCCAGCAGCTTGCCGAACAGGGTCTGCGCCTGGGCGGTGATCACCAGGCCGCGACCGATCAGCAGCAGGTAGACCACCAGCAGCAGGCAGACGCCCACCAGGCCGAACTCTTCGCCGAGGACCGCAATGATAAAGTCCGTGTGGCTTTCGGGCAAAAAATCGAGGTGCGACTGGGTTCCCAGCAGCCAGCCCTTGCCGAATACGCCGCCCGAGCCGATGGCGGCCTTGGACTGGATGATGTTCCAGCCGGTGCCCAGCGGGTCGCTCTCCGGATCGAGGAAGGTCAGCACGCGCTGCTTCTGGTAGTCGTGCAGGACGAAGTACCACATCGCCACGGCCACCGGCACCACGGCCGCCACCGCGCCTACGATCCAGCGCCACTGCAGGCCGGCCATGAACAGCACGAAGGCGCCGGAAGCCAGGATCAGCAGGCCCGTGCCCAGGTCCGGCTGCTTGAGGATCAGCACGAAGGGCACCAGGATCAGCACCAGGCTGACGACGATATGCTTGAACTTGGGCGGCAGGTTGTGCCGTGACAGGTACCAGGCGATGGTCGCCGGCATGATGATCTTCATGAATTCCGAAGGCTGGAAGCGGATCACCCCGGGGATGTTGATCCAGCGGGTGGCGCCCATGGCCGTGTGGCCCATGATCTCCACCACCAGCAGCAACGCGACCCCGACCACATAGGCCAAGGGCACCCAGCGCGCCATGAAGCGCGGTTCGAACTGGGCGATCACGATCATCGCGCCGATGCCGAGGCCAAAGGAGCTGGCCTGTTTCATCAGCAATTCCCAGTGCTTGCCACTGGCCGAATACAGGACGAACAGGCTGCCGGCCGCCAGCATCAGGATGATCAGCAGCAGCCAGCCGTCGATATGCAAACGCTGCAGCAGGGTGGCGCGGCGCTTGAGCACATCCTCCTGGGAGATGGTGCGATCGAAGTTGCTGTTCATCGGTTGGCGCTCTGCTGCTCAGCCAGTGGCTGCGGTGGACGGAACTCGGGCCTCAGCTGGCCATCCTCGCCGAGCAGCCAAGCGTCCATGACCTGCTTGGCGACCGGCGCGGCCACGCTGGAGCCACCCTCGCCGTTCTCCACCATGACCGCGACGGCAATCCGCGGATCCTCGGCCGGGGCGAAGGCGACGAACAGGGCGTGGTCGCGGTGGCGCTCCTGGACCTTGTTGCGGTCGTACTTCTCGCCCTGCTTGATGGCGACCACCTGGGCGGTACCGGACTTGCCGGCGATGCGGTAGACGGAAGTCGCCCCCACCTTGTGCGCGGTACCACGGGGGGCATGGACGACCTGCTCCATGCCGAAGCGGCTGTAGTCCCAGAACTTCGGATCGCGCAGGGTGATATCCGGAACCGGGTTCGGGTCCAGCGGCGGCTGCCCCTCGATGGTCTTGGCCAGGTGCGGGCGGATCCACTTGCCGCGGTTGGCCATCAGCGCCGTGGCCTGGGCCAGCTGCAGCGGCGTGGCCTGCATGTAGCCCTGGCCGATACCGAGGATCAGGGTTTCTCCCGGATACCAGGCCTGGCGGTAACGGGCGCGCTTCCACTCACGGGACGGCATCAGGCCGGCGGATTCCTCGAACATGTCCAGGGCCACGCGCTGGCCGAAGCCGAAGCGACTCATGTACTGATGAAGCCGATCTATGCCCATTTTATGCGCAAGATCGTAGAAGTAGGTGTCATTTGACCGCATGATCGCGGATTCAAGATTCACCCAGCCGTCACCGGAGCGGTTCCAGTTACGGTATTTGTGGTCGTAGTTCGGCAGCTGATAGAAGCCCGGATCGAAGACCCGCGTGGCCGGCGTCACCACGCCGGCGTCCAGGCCGGACACCGCCACCATGGGCTTGATGGTCGAACCCGGCGGGTAGAGGCCACGCAGTACGCGGTTGTACAGCGGCCGGTCGATGGAATCACGTAGCTCGGCATAGGCCTTGAAGCTGATACCGGTCACGAAGGGGTTGGGGTCGAAGCTCGGCTGGCTGACCATGGCCAGCACGTCGCCGCTGGACGGCTCGATGGCGACGATGGCGCCACGGCGGCCGGCCAGGGCCGCTTCGGCGGCCTCCTGCAGGCGCACGTCGAGGGTCAGCACCAGATCCTTGCCGGGCTTCGGGTCGGTACGCTTGAGCACCCGCAGCACGCGGCCCCGGGCGTTGGTCTCGACCTCTTCATAGCCCACTTCGCCATGCAGCTGGTCTTCGTAGAAGCGCTCGATGCCGGTCTTGCCGATATGGTGGGTGCCGCTGTAGTTCACCGGATCGAGCTGCTTGAGCTCCTTCTCGTTGATACGGCCGACATAGCCCACCGAATGGGCGAAATGCGCGCCCTGGGGATAGTGCCGAACCAGCTGCGCCACCACTTCCACGCCGGGCAGGCGGAACTGGTTCACCGCCACGCGGGCGATCTGCTCTTCGGTCAGTTCGAAGAGGATGGGTACCGGCTCGAACGGCCGCCGCCCCTGCTTCATGCGGCGCTCGAAGAGCGCGCGGTCGTCCGGGGTCAGCTGCAGGACCTCGACTATCACGTCGAGGGTCTTCTCCCAGTCGCCGGCACGCTCGCGGGTCACGCTCAGGCTGAAACTGGGCCGGTTGTCGGCGATGATCACGCCATTGCGGTCGAAGATCAGCCCACGAGTGGGCGGAATCGGCTGCACGTGGACGCGATTGTTCTCCGACAGGGTCGAGTGGTACTCGTACTGGATCACCTGCAGGTAATACAGGCGGGCGATCAGCACGCAGGTCAGCAGCAGCACCGCCACCGCGCCCACGATGACGCGCCGACGCACCAGTCGGGCATCTCTTTCGTGGTCTTTCAGGCGGATCGGTTGCGGCATGGACAGGATTTACTTGTGGTAGGGGTGGCCGGACAGAACCGTCCAGGCACGGTAGATCTGCTCACCGATGAGGATGCGGACCAGCGGATGCGGCAGTGTCAGCGGCGACAGCGACCAGCGCTGCTCGCTGCGCGCGCAAACCTCCGGCGCCAACCCTTCCGGGCCGCCGACCATGAGATTGACGGTGCGCGAATCCAGGCGCCAGCGATCCAGTTCGACCGCCAGTTGCTCGGTGCTCCAGGGCTTGCCCTGGACTTCCAGGGTGACGATACGTTCCCCCGGCTGCACCTTGGCCAGCATGGCTTCGCCTTCCTGGCGGATCATCCTCGCCACGTCGGCATTCTTGCCGCGCGTGGTCAGGGGAATCTCCACCAGCTCCAGCGAGAGCTCGGATGGAAGGCGCTTGGCGTACTCGTTCCAGCCCTCTTCCACCCAGCGCGGCATGCGCGTGCCGACGGCGATCAAACGTAGACGCAAGGTACGCCCCGCTTACTCGTGCTCGTGGCTGTGGTGGGCGCGGCTCTGCTCGGCACCCTGCCACAGACGCTCCAGGTCATAGAACTGGCGGGTGGCGACCTGCATCACGTGCACGACCACATCGCCCAGGTCCAGCAGGGCCCACTCACCGCCGTCCAGGCCTTCGCTGCCCAGGGGGCGTATGCCTTCTTCCTTGACCTTCTCCAGCACGTTCTCGGCCAGGGATTTCACGTGACGGCTGGAGGTACCGCTGGCGATCACCATGAAGTCGGTGATGCTGGTCTTGCCACGCACGTCGATGGTGGTGATTTCCTGACCTTTCAGGTCTTCCAGGGCCGCAATGGCGACCTTGACGAGTTCTTCGTTTTGCATCGGGTTCAACTACCTCAGTGAATCAGTTCGGCGCACGGTACAGGTCGTGCGCATGGATATAGGCCAATACCGCGTCGGGCACGAGAAAGCGCACCGAGCGCCCCTCCCCCAGCAATTGGCGAATCTGGGTGGCGGAAATCGCCAAGGGCGTCTGCCAGACGAAGGCGATCTGCCCGGCAGGCCCCTGCAGGGATTGCGGCTCGGCCGCGCTGCGCGCAGCCAGCAGGTCGCGCAGGGTTTCCGGCGCCTCGCTGTCGGCATCGGGGCGCTGCAGGACCAGGATGTGGCAATGGTCCAGCAACTCGCTCCAGCGGTGCCAGCTCGGCAAGCCGCAGAAAGCGTCCCAGCCCACCAGCAGGAACAACTGGTCGTCGGGTTGCAGCTCGGTCCGCAGGGACTCCAGCGTCTCGATGGTCCAGGACGGCCGCTCCCGCTTGAGCTCGCGATCGTCCACCGCCAGCGGCGCAACACCGGCCACGGCCAGCGTCACCATTTCCAGGCGCTGGGCCGCCGACACCTGCGGTGTCTCGCGGTGCGGCGGGCGCGCGCTGGGGATCAGGCGCAACTCGTCGAAACCGAACTGCTCGGCCACTTCCACGGCACCACGCAGGTGGCCGATGTGCACAGGATCGAAGGTGCCGCCGAAGAGGCCGATACGTTTGCCCATCAGGTGCGTACGTGACCGTCGCCGAAGACCACGTACTTCTCGCTGGTCAGGCCTTCCAGGCCGACCGGACCACGGGCGTGGAGCTTGTCGGTGGAAATGCCGATCTCCGCACCCAGGCCATACTCGAAGCCATCGGCGAAACGGGTCGAGGCGTTGACCATCACCGAAGCGGAATCCACCTCGGTGAGGAAGCGCCGGGCGTCGCTGAAGTTCTCGGTGATGATGGCGTCGGTGTGCTGCGAGCCGTAGGTGTTGATGTGCAGGATGGCCTGCTCCAGGCCGTCGACGACGCGGATCGAGAGGATCGGCGCGTTGTACTCGGTGCGCCAGTCTTCCTCGGTGGCTTCCAGCACATCGTTGCCCAGCAGCGCGCGGGTGGCGGCGTCGCCGCGCAGTTCCACGCCCTTGTCCCGGTAGATGGCGGCCAGCGGCGGCAGCACACGGGCGGCGATGCCGGCATGCACCAGCAGGGTCTCCATGGTGTTGCAGGGCGCGTAGCGCTGGGTCTTGGCGTTGTCGGCAACGCGGATGGCCTTGTCCAGGTCGGCGGCGATGTCGATGTAGACATGGCAGATGCCGTCCAGGTGCTTGATCACCGGCACCTTGGCCTCGCGGCTGATGCGCTCGATCAGGCTCTTGCCGCCACGCGGGACTATCACGTCGACGAACTCGGGCATGCTGATCAGCGCGCCCACGGCGGCGCGGTCGGTGGTTTCCACCACCTGCACCAGTTCGCTGGGCAGGCCGGCGTCGGCCAGACCCTTCTGGATGCACCGGGCGATCGCCTGGTTGGAATGGATGGCCTCGGAACCGCCGCGCAGGATGGTGGCGTTGCCGGATTTCAGGCAGAGGCTGGCGGCGTCGATGGTCACGTTCGGCCGCGATTCGTAGATGATCCCGATCACGCCCAGCGGCACGCGCATCTTGCCCACCTGGATGCCGGACGGCAGATAGCGCATGTCACGGATCTCGCCGATGGGGTCCGGCAGGGTGGCGACCTGGCGCAGGCCCTCGATCATGTCGTCGATGCGGGCCGGGGTCAGGGCCAGCCGGTCGAGCATGGCTGGCTCCAGGCCATTGGCCTGGCCATTGGCCAGATCCTGCTCGTTGGCGGCGGACAGCTCGGCACGAGCGCCGTCCAGGGCATCGGCGGCGGCCAGCAGGGCGCGGTTCTTCTGCGCGGTGCTGGCACGGGCGGCCACACGCGAGGCGGCGCGGGCGGCGCGGCCAAGGCGGGTCATGTAATCGAGAACGGACTCGGTCATGGTCTCGTGTTCTGGCGAAGGGAAAGCGGCTGATTATAGCGACCGCGCTCGCCCGCGCCCAGCGGCGCCGGGCGGATGGTAGACAGGGCGTTCCAGCGGCCACGTGATTGGCAGTGCAAAGCTCGGCCCAGGCGGGCCCGCAGCTTGTGTAAAAAAAGGTTGCACAGCCTGTTCCCCGGTGGAGGTACCAGGGTCGGGCGCCGCCTACGCACTGAAAGCCGTTTGTTATGTCGCGTGACGAATCCGCTGCAGGAGTTCAGCTTCGCCTCAGCATGGCTTCCGTATAATCGCCAGCCTGTTTCCAGACTGCGACAGCCCCATGTCCCGCGATCCCACCCTGAATCCGCCCTGGCCCGGCGCCCGTCCGCTGGCCGACACCTTCTTCGACCGCGACGCCCAGCTCGTGGCCCGGGAACTCCTGGGCAAGGTCATCCGCCATCGCGTCGACGGTCGCTGGCTGGCGGCACGCATCATCGAGACCGAGGCCTACTATCTGGTGGACAAGGGCAGCCACGCCTCCCTCGGCTACACCCACAAGCGCCGCGCGCTGTTCCTCGACGGGGGGCACATCTATATGTACTACGCCCGCGGCGGTGACTCGCTGAACTTCAGCGCCCATGGCGCGGGCAACGCCGTGCTGATCAAGTCCGGCCACCCCTGGGTCGACGATATCTCCCAGGCCGACGCCCTGGCCGCCATGCAACTGAACAACCCCGATGCCCGGGGCCAGGCGCGAGCGCCCGAGCAGCTGTGCGCCGGCCAGACCTTGCTGTGCAAGGCCCTCGGCCTCAAGGTGCCCGACTGGGACGGCCAGCGCTTCGACTGGCAGCGTCTGTTCGTCGAGGACGTCGGCGAACGCCCGGCGCGCATCATCCAGGCCGCCCGCCTGGGCATCCCCCACGGCCGCGACGAGCACCTGCCCTACCGCTTCGTCGACGCCGCCTACGCCCGCCACTGCACACGCAACCCCCTGCGCCGTGGGCAGGTCGAAGGGCAGGACTACCAACTGATCGAGGACAAGCACCCATGAGTCAATGGTATGACCAGGTCACCGCCTGGCTGAGCGCCAACCCGGAATGGTTGGGCCTGGCCATCTTCCTGATCGCCCTGGTCGAATGCCTGGCCATCGCCGGCATCGTGGTACCTGGCGTCGCCCTGCTGTTCGCGGTCGGCGTGATGGCCGGCAGCGGCGCCCTGGAACTCTGGGAAACCCTGCTGCTCGCCTATGCCGGCGGGCTGGTGGGCGACATGATTTCCTATGGCCTGGGCCGCCGCTTCCACCAGAACATCCGGCGCCTTCCGCTACTGCGCGACCACCCGGAATGGATCAACAGCGCGGAAAACTACTTCCAGCGCTATGGCGTCGCCAGCCTGCTGGTGGGCCGTTACATAGGCCCGCTGCGGCCCATGCTGCCAATGGTGGCCGGCATGCTCGACATGCCCTTCCCGCGTTTCATCGCCGTCAGCATGCTGGCCGCGGCGGGCTGGGCCGTGGCCTACCTGGTGCCCGGCTGGGCCACCGGCGCGGCCCTGCGCCTGCCGCTACCGGAAGGCTTCTGGGCCGAGGCCGGCGTGGTGCTGCTGACCCTGGTGGTCATGTTCGGCCTGATCATCCACAGCACCCTGCGCGAAAAACGCTGGGCCAACCCCATGGCGGCGGGCTTCTGCCTGGCGGCGCTGGGCGCCCTGCTGATCGGCTGGCCGCACTTGCAGGCGCTGGACCAGGGCTTGATGACGCTGGTCCAGGAGCAACGCCACGCCGGCCTGGACCGGTTCATGGTGCTGGTCACCCGCCTGGGCGACTTCCAGACCCAGCTCCTCGCCGGCGCCCTGCTCGGCGGCCTGCTACTGCTGTTGCGCCAGTGGCGCGCGGCCTGCTTCACCGTCGCCACCCTGGTGGCCACGGCACTGGCCAATACCGGGCTCAAGCACCTGTTCGCGCGGGCGCGGCCGGAAGTGCTCACCGAGCCTCTTACCACGTTCAGCTTCCCCAGCGGGCACAGCTCGGCGGCGTTCGCCTTCTTCCTGGTGCTGGGGATTCTCGCCGGCCGTGGCCAGCCGGGCCGCCTGCGCCTGACCTGGCTGCTGCTGGCCTGCCTGCCGGCCCTGGCCATTGCCCTCTCGCGGGTCTACCTGGGTGTCCACTGGCCGTCCGATATCCTTGCCGGCGCCCTGCTGGCGGGCGGCATCGCCTCGGCTGGCCTGGCGCTGATGCAACGGGCGGCACCGCTGACGGCCATGGGTGCGCGGGTATGGGTGCTGCTCCTGCCGGCCGTTCTGGCACTGCTGGGCGGCGTCGCCACCTGGGCCTTGCCGGATGCGCTGGCGCGCTACAGCTACTGAAGCGTGTTGAGTGAGGCAACGTAGGATGGGTTGAGCGTAGCGATACCCATGCGGACAGGGCTGATGGGTATCGCAAGCTCGCGGAACGCCGCCCGCCCCATCCTGCGAGCTAGCGCTTCGTCAGGCGATGGACTCACCCTGCAACTGATCGAGCAACCCCTGGAGAAAGCCCAGGCGCTCGTCGGGATCGGCCAGGGCCAGCAATTGCAGTTTTTCCTTCAGATGGAAGGGCAGCAGGTAGGACAGCTGGTTGGCCAGGGCCTGTTGCCCCTCAACCACCCCGCCCATGCCCAGGCCCTGGACCATGGGGTGCTCGGCCAGGGCATTGAGCAGCGCCGCCAGGTCGGCATGTTCCGGACGCAACGGCCGCTCGGGCTCGTCCTCCAGCCATTCCACGTCGGCCAGGGTCAACTGGTCGCGCAACACCTCGGCCTTGCCAACGTGGAATCGCCGGCCACCCTCGACGCGGATGCCCAGCAGGCCGTTGGGACGCTGCTGCCAGTCGCGGATCAGCGCCTCACAGCCCATGGCGGCAAAACGACTGGCCGCCTCGCCGACTTCCTGGCCTTCGAGAATGCACACCACGCCAAAGCCTTCGCCCTGCTTCATGCAGCGCCCGATCATATCCAGGTAGCGCGCCTCGAATATCTGCAGGTCCAGGGTGCAGCCCGGAAACAGCACGGTGTTGAGCGGAAACAGCGGCAACTTCATGCATCGACCTCAAGCAATCATGGCAACGGCCAGCGGCAGCAGCACGGCGGTGGCCACGCCCATCAGGCTCATGGCCAGGGCCGCGAATGCGCCGCATTCCTCGCCCTCCTGCAACGCTCTGGCGGTACCCACCGCATGGGCGGTGACACCCAGGGCGATGCCCTGCGCGGCCGGGTGGCGCACGCCGCAACGGCGCAGCAGCTCTGGCCCCAATATGGCGCCGAGCACGCCGGTGATCAGCACGAACACCGCCGCCAAGGCGGCCACTCCACCGATCTGCTCGGCCACCAGCATGGCGATGGGCGAGGTGACCGACTTCGGCAGCAAGGTCATCAGGACCATGCGCTCGGTGCCGAACCACCAGCCCAGCAGCGCTACCGACAGCGTAGCGAAGAGGCCGCCGAACACCAGCGTCAGCAGGGTCGGCCAGAACAGCTGGCGGATTCGCCGGAGGTTGAGGAACAACGGTACGGCCAGGGCCACGGTGGCGGGCCCCAGGAACACCGTCAGCAGCTGGGTGCTCTGGCGGTACTCCTGATAGCTGATGCCGAACGTCAGCAGCACACCGATCAGCAGCAGCATCGACAGCAGCACCGGCTGCAGGAACACCCAGCGGGTCTTCTCGTAGGCGGCCAGGGCCAGTTGGTAGACCGCCAGGGTCATGCCGAATCCGAACAGCGGGTGGTGCGTGACCGCCTGCACCGCGGCGTGCCAGTCGAGGCTCATGTGTCCTCCCGGCTACGCGCCTGGCGGTCGATGAGCTTCTGCATCAGCACGCCACAGAAGATGAAGGCCAGCAGCAGCGACAGCACCAGGGCGCCGACTATGGCCCAGAAGTCCGCCCAGATATCCCGGGCGTAGACCATCACCCCGACCGCAGGCGGCACCAGCAGCAGCGGCAGGTAGCGCAGCAGGCTGCTGGCGGCCAGGCTCAGCGGCTCACCCACCTCGCCCCGCACCAGCAAATAGATGAACAGCAGCACCAGGCCGATGATGGGGCCGGGCAACATGGACAGGAACAGGGCATTGAGCCCACTGCCGATCAGCTGGAACAGCACCAGCCAGGTCAGTCCGCGCAACAGCATGAGAATCTCCACGAGTCAGGTCCGGCAAGGCGCGCCTCGGCCGGGACGGCGCATTATAGGCTGCCCCGCCGCCGCGCTATAACTCGCCATTCGCAGGGGGCATGGCGGCTTGACCGGTCCCTCCCGGCGTGATGATCTACACCGGCACGCAAGAAGGGGCCAATGCCCCCGAAAAGAAGAATTACAACACTGCATCCACGGAGGATGACGCATGGCGTTCGTACCAGTAGCTGAACTGAAGGACTACGTTGGCAAGGAATTGGGCCACTCGGATTGGGTGACCATCGACCAGAATCGCATCAACCAGTTCGCCGAATGCACCGGCGACCACCAATTCATCCACGTTGACCCGGAGCGCGCCAAGCAGACGCCTTTCGGCGGCACCATCGCCCACGGCTTCCTCAGCCTGTCGCTGATCCCCAAGCTGATCGAAGACCTGCTGATCCTGCCCGAAGGCGCGAAGATGGTGGTCAACTACGGCCTCGACAGCGTGCGCTTCATTCAGCCGGTGAAGGTCGACTCCCGCGTACGCCTGGCGGTCAAGGTGATCGACATCACCGAAAAGAACCCCGGCCAGTGGCTGATCAAGGCCCTCTGCACCCTGGAGATCGAAGGCCAGCAGAAGCCCGCCTATATCGCCGAATCCCTGAGCCTCAGCTTCGTCTAGCGCGCGGCGAGGAGGCAAAAAAGCCCGCAATCGCGGGCTTTTTTGCGCCACACTGAAAGGCAGATGCTTGGACAAGGACACCCGATGAAAGCGCTTCTGCCCCTCAGCCTCGCCCTGTTGCTCGCGGCCTGCGGCGAAGGTGAACCCCTGACTCCACCGGACGCCCGCCTGCCGGACGGCTCCCGTTATCGCGGCGAGCTGGTCGACGGCCTGCTGCAGGGACAGGGACGCCTGGACTACAACAACGGCACCTGGTTCGAAGGGCAGTTCAAGGATGGCCAGCCGGAAGGCCGGGGCGAATGGCACGGCCCCAATGGCCTGGTGTACATCGGCGAGTTCAAGGCCGGCCTGTTCCACGGCCAGGGTCGTCTCGCCTACGGCAACGGCACCCAGTACGAGGGCGGCTTCGCCCATAACCAGTTCGACGGCGAAGGCACCTTGCGCCAGGGCGACGTCACCTATCGCGGGCAGTTCCGCAACGACAAGTACCACGGCTCCGGCAGCCTCGAATGGGCCGACGGCAGCAACTACCAGGGACTCTTCCGCGCCGGCCAGCCGGAAGGCGAAGGGGTGCGCACCGACGATGCCGGCAACCGTTTCAGCGGCCGCTTCAAGGCCGGCCAGCTCCAGGGCCAGGGCGCCTACCAGGGCGAGGACGGTTCCCACTACATCGGTGAGTTCAAGGACAGCGTGTTCGACGGCAAGGGCCGCTTCACCAGCGCCGACGGCGATGTCTGGAGCGGCACCTTCAAGCAGGGCAACCTGGCGGGCCAGGGAGAATTCATCGGCGCCGACGGCAGCCATTACCAGGGCCACTTCCGCCACTGGCGCTACCAGGGCGAAGGCAAGCTGGCCCTCGCCGACGGCAGCCACTACCAGGGCCATTTCAAAGACGGGCTCTACAGTGGCGAAGGCAGCCTGACCCTGGCCGACGGCACTCGCGAAACCGGCGTCTGGCAGGACGGCACGCGCATCCGCGACGAACAGGGCAAGGCCCTGCCCAACCCGCTGGAAATCGGCCTGCTCGCCCAGGGCCAGTTGCTGGAACAGGCTCTGGCCGCCGTGCCGGCCTCCACCCCGGCGGTGGAGCTGTATTCCATCAGCCTCGCCGGCGATGGCCGGCAGAGCGTGTTCATGCGCGAGGCGGACTACGTGTCCAAGCTCCTCGCCGAGCGTTTCCGCGCCCATGGCCAGGTCACCCTGGTCAACCACCGCGAACACATGGGCGACCGCCCCCTGGCCACCCGCGAGAGCCTGTCCCGCGCCGTCGAGGCCATCGCCAAGCGCAGCGGGCCGGAGGACCTGGTGTTCATCTATCTCACCAGCCACGGCTCGCCGACCCACGAACTGGCGCTGGAGCAACCCGGCCTGCAGCTGGGTCACCTGCCGGCGCAGGAACTTGCCGGGTTGCTCACCCCTCTCAAGGACAGGTACAAGGTCCTGGTGATCTCCGCCTGCTACTCCGGCGGTTTCATTCCCCCACTCAAGGACGACAAGACCCTGATCATGACCGCAGCCCGTTCCGACCGCGTGTCCTTTGGTTGCTCCGAGGAGAACGACTTCACCTACTTCGGCCGCGCCCTGTTCGCCGATGCCTTCAGCGAAACCGACGACCTGGAGCGCGCCTTCGGTATCGCCCGTGACAAGGTCGCCGAGCGTGAACAGGCCGACGACTTCGAAGCGTCGGAGCCGCAACTGTGGGCGCCCAAGGCGGTCACCGCCCGCTGGCGCGCGCTGCGCGAGCACCAGGCGGAACAGGCCCTGACTGCGCAAGGCGGCACGAGCGCCGACAAAACCGCTCGTAGCCACTAAGCTCAGCTTGTATCAGCGGAGAGACAACATGCATCTGACGCCCCAGCACATCCTGCTCGCCGGCGCCACAGGTCTGACCGGTGAGCACCTGCTCGACCGACTGCTCAACGAACCCACGGTGGCCAGGGTCCTGGCACCTACCCGCCGCCCGCTCGCCGAGCACCCGCACCTGCAGAACCCCGTAGGCCCGCTGGCCGACCTGTTGCCGCAACTGCAAGGCCAGGTCGACGTCGCCTTCTGCTGCCTGGGCAGCACCATCCGCCAAGCCGGTTCCCAGAACGCCTTCCGCGCGGTGGACCTGGAGCTGGTCCTGGCCGTCGCCCGGCGCGCCCGCGAGCTGGGCGCACGGCACTTCATCGTGATCAGCGCCCTGGGCGCCAACCCGGCCTCCCCGGTCTTCTACAACAAGGTCAAGGGCGAGATGGAACGGGCGCTGCAAGCCATGGACTGGCCGCAACTGACCATCGCCCGCCCCTCGCTGCTGATGGGGCCGCGCAGCGAATTCCGCCTCGGTGAGCGCGTGGCGGCGCTGTTCCTGCGCTGGCTGCCGGGCAAGTACCGCGGCATCGGCGCCTGCAGCCTGGCCCGCGCCCTCTGGCGCCTGGCCCTGGAAGAGCAGGACGGCGTTCGCATCATCGAATCCGACGAACTGCGCCGACTGGGTCGCTGAGCACCCGCGCGCGCCCTGGGAACGCTGGATGACCCCGCCTCCGCGCGGTTGACGCCGGGCCCATGACCGGACAAGGATTCGGCCTTTACCCAGAGGGATCTCCCATGAGCCTTGAATCGGTCCGCGCCTTCTTCGCCGGAAAGGCGCCCGACATCGACATCATCGAACTTTCGACCAGCACCGCCACCGTGGCCCTGGCCGCCGAAGCCCATGGCGTGGAGCCTGGCCGCATCGCCAAGACCCTGGCCTTTCGCGTGGGCGAGGACGCCGTGCTGGTGGTCGCCCGCGGCGATGCGCGCATCGACAACCGCAAGTTCAAGGAAACCTTCGGTGCCAAGGCCAAGATGCTCGACGCCGAAACCGTACAGGCCCTGACCAGCCACCCGGTGGGCGGCGTCTGCCCCTTCGGGCTGGCCACCCCCATGCCGGTCTATTGCGACCGCTCCCTGCAGGCCTTCGACGAAGTGGTGCCGGCCGCCGGCGCCGTGCACAGCGCGGTGCGCATCACGCCGGATCGCATGGCCGAGCTGGTGGAAGCCCGCTGGGTGGATGTCTGCCAGGAACCGGGCTGATTCGCTGGGACTAGCGGAATACCTTGTGGGGGCGAATTCATTCGCCAAGGGATGCGCAGCATCCCCCATCAAAGACCCTACGGGCCAGTTAGCGAATGAATTGGCTATGCCTGCGTTAAGTGCTGCTAGCAAGTCTTAAGCTGAGCTGATTTTCGAGTGAGCTGGGAGTTTCTGTTTCGCCTTCCCGGGCGACTCCCTTTGGCAGTCGCCCCAAAGGAAGCAAAAGGCTTGCCCCGACATCCGGCCCGGCTGCGCCGGGTCCCCTCCTTCCATCCTTGCTCCGGGGGCCCGCCGCGAAGGGCCATCCATGGCCCTGCGCGGCTCTCGCGGCATCCATGCCGCTCGTCCCCCTGCGCAAGGATTCCACTCGGCCTACTGAAGGGGCGGTTCGCGCGGCGTCGTCTTCTCTGCCTGGTTTCAGACCAGCATGGGCATCAGGACTGCTTCGCGCCTCCCGGCGCGAGTCACCCCTCTACCTCCGGGAGAGGGGCGGGGGAGAGGGATGCATCAGGCAGGGCGCGGAGTCCTGAAAGCGCCGGACCAAACAATGCTCTGAGGTTCTGCAACAGCTAACGCAGACATAGCCAATGAATGCGCTTCCACTGTCTTTCGACGGCATCAGTACCCGCCGCTTACCCCCAGCACCACGCCCAGCTCCGCCGCCACCGCAAAGGGCAGCAGCAGGGTATCCAGCAGCGCGCTGGCCGGCAGGTCGATGGCGGGATACTCCGGCGCGTCGACGCCGAATCTATCCATGGGGCAGCAGCCGTCATTGAGCGAATACCAGTCCAGCCGGGTGCCGGAATAGATGATCGGCGCCCCGGGCTTGGCCGCATTGAGGGTGCCGACGCTGGCGCAGCCTTGCAGCAGGACGAGCGCCAGCAGGATCGGTACGGCGCCCTTAATCATCGACGCCCTGATGATGCTCGCCCCAGCGCGGCAGCATGTCCTGGGGGATATCCAGCAGGTTGAGGATGCGCGCCACCACGAAGTCCACCAGGTCATCGATGGTCTGTGGCTGGTGATAGAAACCCGGCGAGGCCGGCACTATCACCGCGCCGAGGTTGGACAGCTTGAGCATGTTCTCCAGGTGGATGCTGGAGTACGGCGCCTCGCGCGGTACCAGGATCAACTGGCGGCGCTCCTTCAGGGTCACGTCGGCGGCGCGCTCGATCAGGTTGTTGCAGGCGCCGGTGGCGATGGCCGACAGCGTGCCGGTGGAACAGGGCACCACCACCATGGCCGCCGGCGCGCCGGAGCCCGAGGCCACCGGCGACATCCAGTCTTCCTTGCCGTAGCAACGGATCTGTCCCGGCGCGGCGCCGGTGTATTCACTGAGGAAGGCCTGCATGGCCTGGGGCTTGGCCGGCAGGGTGACGTCGGTCTCGGTGGCCATCACCAGCTGGGCCGCCTTGGAGATCAGGAAATGCACCTCGCGGTCTTCCTGGATCAGGCAGTCCAGCAGGCGCAGGCCGTACTGGGCGCCCGATGCGCCGGTCATCGCCAGGGTGATGCGGGAAGGTCCGTTCATGCCGCGCCTTACTCCGCCAGGGCCTTGGCCAGCTTGCCGTGCAGGCCGCCGAAACCGCCGTTGCTCATGATCACCACCTGGGTACCGGGGGTGGCGATGGCCTTGACGCCATCGATGATCGCCTCGAGCGAATCGCACACGCGGGTCGCCACGGTCGAGCCGGCCACGGTGGCGGCCAGGTCCCAGCCAAGGTTCGGCGGCGCGTACCAGAACACCTGGTCAGCCAGTTTCACCGAGTCCGGCAGGCCGTCGCGGTGGGCACCCAGCTTCATGGAGTTGGAGCGCGGTTCGATCACCGCGATCACTGGCGCATCGCCCACGCGCTTGCGCAGGCCATCGAGGGTGGTGGCAATGGCGGTGGGGTGGTGGGCGAAGTCGTCATAGAGAGTCACGCCCTTGACCTCGGCCACCTTCTCCATGCGTCGCTTCACGCTCTTGAACGCGGACAGCGCGGCCACGCCCAGCTCCGGCACCACACCCACATGGCGGGCGGCAGCCAGGGTGGCCAGGGCGTTGGCGACGTTGTGCCGGCCGGTCAGTTCCCAGTCCACGGTGCCGGTCACCGCGCCTTCGAACAGCACCTCGAAGCGCGAACCGTCCTCGGACAGCAGGCGCGCCTGCCACTGGCCGCCTTCGCCGGTGGTCTGCACCGGTGTCCAGCAGCCCATCTCCACAACGCGCTTGAGCGCGGTTTCGGAGGTCGGGTGGATGATCAGGCCCTCGCCGGGGATGGTCCGCACCAGGTGGTGGAACTGTCGCTCGATGGACGCGAGGTCGGGGAAGATATCCGCGTGGTCGAATTCCAGGTTGTTGAGGATCGCCGTGCGCGGTCGGTAGTGGACGAACTTGGAGCGCTTGTCGAAGAAGGCGCTGTCGTACTCGTCGGCCTCCACCACGAAGAACGGCGTGCCGCCCAGGCGCGCCGACACGCCGAAGTTCTGCGGTACGCCGCCGATCAGGAAGCCGGGGCTCATGCCGGCATGTTCCAGTACCCAGGCCAGCATGCTGCTGGTGGTGGTCTTGCCATGGGTGCCGGCGGCCGCCAGCACCCAGCGGCCCTGCAGCACATGGTCGGCCAGCCACTGCGGCCCGGAGACATAGGGCAGGCCCTTGTTCAGCACATGCTCCACCGCCGGGTTGCCACGGGACAGGGCGTTACCGACCACCACCAGGTCCGGTTCGGGGTCCAGGTGCGCCGGGTCATAGCCCTGCATCAGCTCGATCCCCTGGGCCTCCAGCTGGGTGCTCATGGGCGGGTAGACGTTGGCGTCGGAGCCAGTGACACGGTGGCCAAGTTCCTTGGCCAGCACCGCCAGCGAACCCATGAAGGTGCCGCAGATGCCGAGGATGTGGATATGCATGGATGACCTCTGGAAACGGGCTTGCGGAGCCCGAAAAAAACTTGTCGCAGGTTAGCACAGGGGCTTGGCGGACCTCACGGCCGCAAAGGCTCGCCGTTGGACCTCGGCCCAAGGAAAAAGATCGAAGTCGTCGCATCGGACGTGCCCCTGCGCGACAGCCTGACAAACAGCGCTTGCCAAGCTCCCGACATTGGCAATAGGCTGAACTGGTCTGACCGGTAATACCACAACAACAAATATTGCATTCGCCCCACGCGCCCTTCCCTCTTCGGGCCCCGCGGATGCGCCGAACGGAGACCCCCGCAATGCTACTCAAGCTCTGCTCCCGCTCGATATTCCTGCAAGTCGTGGTTGGCCTGGTAATCGGCGTGCTCTGCGGCGTCGCGCTACCGGAATTCTCCGTCCATCTCAAACCCCTGGGCGACGGCTTCATCAAGCTGATCAAGATGCTCATCGCGCTGATCGTGTTCTGCGTGGTGGTCAACGGCATTTCCGGCGCCGGCGACCTGAAGAAGGTCGGCCGCATCGGCCTGAAATCGGTGATCTATTTCGAAGTGCTGACCACCATCGCCCTGGTCCTTGGCCTGGCGGTCGCCTACGGCCTGGGCCTGGGCGCCGGCGCCAACATCGACCTGTCCAGCCTGCATGGCGCCGACGCGGCGGTCTATGGTTCGGCCACCAAGCAACTGCACGGCCCGGTGGACTTCATCCTCGGCCTGATCCCCTCCTCGGTGTTCGGCGCCTTCGCCGAGAACAACATCCTCCAGGTACTGCTGTTCGCGGTGCTCTTCGGCAGCGCCCTGAACCTGGTGGGCGAGCAGGCCAGCGGCGTGTCCCGGCTGATCGGCGAAGTCAGCCACGTGATCTTCCGCATCATGGGCATGATCGTGCGCCTGGCGCCCCTCGGCGTGTTCGGCGCGGTGGCCTTCACCACCAGCCGCTACGGCCTCGAATCCCTGAGCCACCTCGGCGCCCTGGTGGCGGTCTTCTACCTGACCTGCGCGCTCTTCGTGCTGGTGGTGCTGGGCGGCGTGCTGCGCCTGTGCGGCGTGCCGCTGATCCCGTTCATCCGCTACTTCCGCGAAGAACTGCTGATCGTCCTCGGCACCGCCTCCTCCGACGCCGTGCTGCCGCAAGTGATGCGCAAGCTGGAGCGCCTGGGCATCCGCAGCTCCACCGTGGGCCTGGTGATTCCCACCGGCTATTCCTTCAACCTCGATGGCTTCTCCATCTACCTGACCCTGGCCGTGGTGTTCATCGCCCACGCCACCGGCACGCCGCTGTCGGCCGGCGACCTGCTGACCATCCTGCTGGTGTCCCTGGTGACCTCCAAGGGCGCCCACGGTATCCCGGGCTCGGCCCTGGTGATACTCGCCGCGACCCTCACCGCGGTGCCGGCCATTCCCGCCGCCGGCCTGGTGCTGGTACTTTCGGTCGACTGGTTCATGGGCATCGGCCGGGCCCTGACCAACCTCATCGGCAACTGCGTCGCCACCGTCACCATCGCCCGCTGGGAGAGCGACATCGACATCCAGCGCGCCCAGGCGATACTCGCGGGCGACAACGCCGACGACAAGCAGGACGGCTCCCTGCAACTGCGCACGCAACTGGCGCGGCCAGGCAAGACGGATGCCTGAGGGCGGCCGGTGCCCCGTCCGGGGCGCCGACCCGTCACAGGACCTCAATCACTAGGGAGGCTCAATGTTCTCGTCATCCAAGCGGGTCAATTCCATCGTGCAGAAGCTGCTCGAACCCATCGAGCAGGGCTTGTGGGCGGCCGGCCAGATGCTGCCGGGGCAACGCGAACTGGCCGAGCAGCTGGAAATCAGCCGGCCGAGCCTGCGCGAGGCCATCACCGTGCTGGAAACCCTCGGCGTGGTCCGCTCCCTGCCCGGCAAGGGCGTGATGGTGCTGGAGCGCCGCGGCCAGTCGCTGGACGAGGTGCGGATTCCCGTCGCCGCCAGCGCCACGGCCGAAGATGTGCTGCAACTGCGCTACGCCCTGGAGCCCTTCATCGTCGGCCTGGTGGCGCAGACGGTGGACGACAACGCCCTGAGCCAGCTGCGCCTGCTGGTACTGGACATGCGCGAGGCGGTGGAGGATCGCAACCCCACGGCGGTGGCCAGTGCCTATTCGGCCTTCCATCGCAAGCTGGTGGCCATCACCTCCAACCCGATCTTCCTCAGCGTTTCCCAGCAGATCGCTGGCGCCCTGGAGCAAAGCGAAGGCCCGGCACTGCGCGACCCGGAACACGCCGAGCAGATCCTCGAAGAACACGAAACCATCCTGCGCGCCATCCGCCGCCACGACAGCGAACTGGCCAGCCGGGCCATGCGCCAGCACATCCTCAACGAAGGCGTGCGGCTGAACCTGGACCTGCGCCTGCCCGAGGCCTGAAAGGGCGACAACGAGACCACTGCATGGGGGCACCGCCCCCCTGGAGACATCACGCGATGCAAGTCGGGAGCCCCCCCAACCCGGCCAGCGGCGAAGCCCAAGGGCAATCGCGCGCGCCCGGACACCTGGTCTACGAAGCGCTCTACAGCGCGATCCTCGAACGCCGCCTGGCGCCCGCCACGCGGCTGAGCAAGGAAACCCTCGGGCGCATCTTCCGCGTCAGCACCGGCACCGTGCAACGGGCCCTCACCCGGCTGGCGGACGAGGGCGCGGTGGAACTGGCGCCGAACCAGGTCGCGGCCATCGCCCGCCCCTGCGAACGCAACGCCCGGGAACTGCTGGAAGCGCGGCTGATGATCGAAGCCCAGGTGATCCGCCTGATCGGCGACCGCCTGGATGCACAGCACCTGGCGGAGCTGCGGGCGATGGTCGAGCGACAACGCCACTGCCTGGCGGTGGGCGACCACGCCGGCCTGCTCGGCCAGGCCAACCGCTTCCACCTGCGCCTCGCCGAGCACGCCGGCAACCCCTGGCTGCAAAGCTTCCTGGCCAAGCTGCTGCCGCGCGCCGCGCTGAGCATCGCCCTGAGCCGGGGCCGTGCCTACACCGAGGCCTCCTGCGATGAACACCAGGCGCTGCTGGACGCCCTGGAAGCGGGCGATCCGGAGCTGGCCGGCGAACTGCTGAGCCGCCACCTGCACGGGCTGTTCGCCAGGCTGCGCTTCACGCCCCCGCCCACCGAGGACCTGCGCGCAGCCTTCCAGGGCCGGCTGGAGCAACCCCGCCGCTAACGAGGCCCGCGCACGATCTCGAAGAAGGTCTCGATGATCCTGCGCGAACCCTGCTCGCGCAGGCACACCAGGGTCTCGGTCATGCGCTGCCGGCAGTCGCGGATCGGCAGCACTTGGACGTTGGCGCTGGCGCCGACTTCCGCCGCCGACACCAGGCCGACGCCGAGGCCCGCGGCGACCATCTCGAAGGTCGCCTCGCGGCCTTCCACCTCGATGGCCGGGCGGATGGCGATGCCGGCGCGGGCCATCTCTTCTTCAAGAATCTGCCGGGTCATCGAGCCACGCTCACGCAGCACCATGGGCATATCCTCCAGGTCGGCGAGGACGATCGAATCGCGCGCGGCCCAGGGGTGGGAATGGGCGACGAAGGCCACCAGCGGGGAACTGCTGAGCACCTGGGTGATCAGCCCCTCATCCTCCACCGCCCGCCCCAGCAGGGCGAAGTCCGCCTTGTATTCCCGCAACCGGCGCAGGCACTCGTCGCTGTTGCCGGTGACCAGCCGCACAGTGATGCCCGGATAGCGCTCGCAGAAGCGCGCGATATGGCCCAGCAGGTGCACCGGCGAATCCACCGCCAGGGTCAGGCTGCCGGTTTCCAGCGCCCGCTCGCTGGAGAGCAGCTCCTGCACCTCCGCCTCGGCGGTGAACAGGCGCTGGGTGATCGCCAGCAGGCGCTCGCCCAGGTCAGTCAGCTGCACCGAGCGCTTGTTGCGGTGGAACAGCAGGATGCCGAAGCGCTCCTCCAGCTTGCGCACCTGGTCGGAAACCGCCGGCTGGCTGAGGAACAGCGCTTCGGCCGCGCGGGTGAAATTGCCGTGCACCGCCACGGCGTGGAAGGCCTTCAACTGGGCCTGGGATACCGCCATTCGCCTGCCTCCCTACAAATAAGCTCAGGTTATTTTTGAAATACTATAAATCGATTTTTTTTATTTCTAGCAAATTGGTTTTATCTCTCCACCGCAACGCGCCCTCACCAGAACGATGCTGGAGACGACCATGACCAAAGCCGAATTCCCCACCGCCACCCAGCCGCTCGCCGCCCCCGCCCTGGGCGAGCCCTACCTGCTGACCCCCGGCCCGCTGACCACCTCCAAGGCCACCAAGGAAGCCATGCTGCGCGACTGGGGCTCGTGGGACGGCGCCTTCAACCTGGTCACCGCCGAAGTGCGCCAGGAGCTGCTCTCCATGGCCGGCGTGCAGGACGACAGCTTCGCCTGCGTGCCCCTGCAGGGCAGCGGCAGCTTCTCGGTGGAGGCCGCCCTGGCCACCGCCATCCCCCGCGACGGCAAGTGCCTGATCCTGATGAACGGCGCCTACGGCCAGCGCGCCGCCAAGACCCTGGACTACCTCGGCCGCGCCTACCTCACACTGGACAAGGGCGACTATCTGCCGCCGCAACCCGATGAAGTGGACGCCCTGCTGAAAGCCAACCCGGACGTCACCAACGTCTTCCTGGTCCACTGCGAGACCAGCTCCGGCATCCTCAACCCGCTGCGCGAGATCGCCGACGTGGTGAAGGCCCACGGCAAGAGCCTGATCGTCGACGCCATGAGTTCCTTCGGCGCCGTACCGCTGACCATCAACGAAATCCCATTCGATGTGCTGGTGTCCTCGGCCAACAAATGCATCGAAGGCATCCCCGGCTTCGGCTTCGTGATCATCCGTCGCACGGTGCTGGAAGCCGCCAAGGGCCGCGCCCATTCCCTGGCCCTGGATATCTACGAGCAGTGGCTCTACATGGAGCGCACCGGCCAGTGGCGCTTCACCCCGCCGACCCACAGCGTGGTGGCCTTCCGCACGGCGCTGGAGCAACACGCCAGCGAAGGCGGCGTGGCCGGCCGCCTGGCGCGCTACACCCGCAACCGCGACGTGCTGGTGGCCGGCATGCGCGAGATGGGCTTCAAGACCCTGCTGGAAGACCGCTGGCTGTCGCCGATCATCACCACCTTCTTCAGCCCCGAGCACCCGAACTTCGAGTTCAAGCGCTTCTACGAGGAACTGAAGAGCCGCAGCTTCGTCATCTACCCCGGCAAGCTGACCCAGGCCGAAAGCTTCCGCATCGGCTGCATCGGCCAGATCGACGAACACATCGTCCGCCAGTTGCTGCGCGCCATCGGCGACAGCCTGGAGGCCATGGGCGTGGACATGGAGCAAACGACCGCCTGAGCCGGCGGCGAACCTTTACAGGTCGCCCACCGTCCTGAAATGGCTTCCGCTGCGGGTAGCGGGGCCGTGGTGCGGTGACCTTTTTCTGCAACATCCCTGTAGTAAACCAGCCGCTCGGCAACGCCGGGCAGGAGCCATGACCAGCGCCGACATCTATCCACCCGCCTGACGCATCGACCGCTGCCATCTGACCAAGGCCGTGCGTTTAGACAGCCCAGCAGTACTGAAAACAACAACAACCTCCCTATTTGCACTGTCCGGCATACCCACACGGGGTCAGAATCCATGAACAACACAGCAGATGCCTTGCACAGCGGCTGGAAGTCCCTCCAGCGCTGGCGTGTCCAGATATTCCTCATCACCTGGCTGGCCTACGCCGCCTTCTACTTCACCCGCAAGGCCTTCTCCGTCGCCAAACTCGGCATCGGTGAAGACCCGACCTTCGAACTCGACAAGGCCGCCATGGCCAACCTCGACGCCTTGTACCTGGCCGCCTACGCCGTGGGCCAGTTCACCTGGGGCATCTTTGCCGACCGCTTCGGCCCCCGCGTGGTGGTGCTCGGCGGCCTGGTGATCTCGGCGCTGGTGGCCCTCGTCATGGGCACCTTCGCCACCTTGCCGATCTTCGCCACCTGCATGGTGATCCAGGGCCTGGCCCAGTCCACTGGCTGGTCGGGCCTGTGCAAGAACATCGGCAGCTTCTTCGCCACCCGCGAACGCGGTCGCGTGCTGGGCTACTGGAGCACCTGCTACGCCTTCGGCGGCCTGGTGGCCACGCCCTTCGCCGGCTGGTGGGCCTACTCGGTGTTCCAGGACTGGCGCATGGCATTCATCTCCAGCGCCATGGTGGTCGGTGCCGTCGCCGTGCTGTTCTTCTTCCTCCAGCGCAACCGCCCGGAAGATGTCGGCCACGCCCCGGTGGAAGCCCTGCCCGTGAAGGCCAGCGGGCCGCGCGAAGGACACTGGAAGGCCCTGCGCAAGGTGCTGAAGAATCGCACCGTGCTGGTCCTCGGCCTGTCCTACTTCCTGCTCAAGCCGGCGCGCTACGCCATCCTGCTGTGGGGCCCGGTGATCATCTACGAACGCATGCCTTCCATCGGCAAGGTCGCCTCGGCCATCGTCCCCACCGCTTTCGAACTGGCCGGCCTGGTGGGCCCGATCCTCATCGGCTACGCCTCCGACAAGCTGTTCGGCGCCCGCCGCATGCCCGCCTGCGTCCTCAGCCTGGTGGCCCTGACCCTGTGCCTGGCGCTGTTCGTCCCGGCCATGCAGAGCGGCAGCCTGTACCTGGTGGTCGGCCTGCTGTTCATGATGGGCATGACCCTCTACGGCCCCGACTCGATGATCAGCGGCTCGGCCGCCATCGACTTCGGCACCCAGGATGGCGCCGGCACCGCAGCGGGCTTCGTCAACGGCTGCGGCTCGGTGGGCGCCATCCTCGGTGGCCTGCTGCCGGGCTACTTCGACACCGTCACCGTATTCATCGTCTTCACCGCCGCGGCATTGCTGGCCAGCTTGATGCTGGTGCCCTTCTGGAACAGCCGCCCGCAAACCCTGAAAACGCCGGAAGACCTGCCGGCCACTACGCAGCCGGCCATGGCCGTCGCCAAGACCTGAATCCCCTTTCAACTGCAACCCGCTGGAGCCCTCACCATGCAATACAAGCAACCCAAGCAACTGCAAGCCGTGATCCTCGACTGGGCCGGTACCGTCGTCGACTTCGGCTCCTTCGCGCCGACCCAGATCTTCGTCGAGGCCTTCGCCGAGTTCGGTGTCGCCGTGTCCCTGGAAGAAGCCCGTGGCCCCATGGGCATGGGCAAGTGGGACCACATCCGCACCCTCTGCGACATCCCGGCCATCGCCGAACGCTACCGCGCCGCCTTCGGCCGCCTGCCGAGCGACGACGACGTCACCGCCATCTACGAACGCTTCATGCCGCTGCAGATCGAGAAGATCGGCCTGCACTCGGCGCTGATCCCCGGCGCGCTGGAGGCCATCGCCACCCTGCGGGAAGACGGCCTGAAGATCGGCACCTGCTCCGGCTACCCGGCGGTAGTGATGGCCAAGGTGGTGGAAATGGCCCGGGAGAACGGCTACCTGCCGGACCACGTTGTCGCCACCGACGAAGTACCCAACGGCCGCCCGCACCCGGCGCAATCCCTCGCCAACGTCATCGCCCTGGGCATCAGCGACGTGGCCGCCTGCGTGAAGGTGGACGACACCTGGCCGGGCATCCTCGAAGGCCGCAGCGCCGGCATGTGGACCGTTGCCCTGACCTGCTCGGGCAACGCCCTTGGCCTGACGTACGAGCAGTTCAAGGCCCTGCCGAAGGACAAGCTCGACGCCGAGCGCGCGCGCATCGGCCAGATGTTCGAGCCCTCCCGCCCGCACTACCTGATCGACACCATCGCCGAGCTGCCGGCGGTGATCGAGGACATCAACAAGCGCCTGGCCCGAGGCGAGATGCCCCAGGCCAGCTAAGCGGCGCGCTGGAAGCGAAAAGCCCGGCCCCCGAAAGGGGCCGGGCTTTTTCGTTGGCGTAGCTCGTAGGATGGGTTGAGCGAAGCGATACCCATGCGGACCAGGCTGATGGGTATCGCAAGCTCGCGGAACGCCGCCCGACCCATCCTAAGTGGCGTTGCAGAGGCGAATGAATTCGCCCCCACAAGGGAAGGCACGAACCGCCCTACCCCCGCGTCGCAATCGCGTGCTTGCGCAGCTTCCGATACAGGGTGTTGCGGCTGATGCCGAGCTGCTCGGCGGTACGGGTCATGTGCCAGCGCTGGCTTTCCAGGGCGCCGAGCAATGCCGTGCGTTCGGCATCGTCCAGGGGACTGGCCTGGGGTTCGACGGCGGGGGTTGCGGGCACGCCGGCCAGCACCTCGCGAGGCAGGTCGGCCAGGTGGATGATGCCGTCGTCGCAGAGCGCCGCCAGGGTTCGCAGGACGTTGCGCAGCTGGCGCACGTTGCCCGGCCAGTGGTAGTCCAGCAGCGCTTGGCGCGCCTCTTCGACGAGGTGTACCTGCTGGCCTCGCGCTTCCTCGCCCAGCAGATGGTGCAGCAGCTCTGCCTTGTCGCTGCGCTCGCGCAGGGGTGGCAGGTCGATCACCAGCCCATTGAGCCGGTAATAGAGGTCTTCACGGAAGCTGCCGTTGTTCACGCGCTCGCCCAGCTCGCGGTGGGTGGCGCTGACGATGCGTACGTCCACCGCCTGCGCCTCGCCGCCGATGGGCACCACCTGGCGCTCCTCCAGCACCCGTAGCAGGCGCGTCTGCAGCGCCAGGGGCATGTCGCCGATTTCGTCGAGGAACAGGGTGCCGCCATCGGCCTGCTGCAACTTGCCGCGCATGCCTTCCTTGCGCGCGCCGGTGAAGCTGCCGCCGCGATAGCCGAACAATTCGCTTTCGATCAGGGTCTCCGGAATCGCCGCGCAGTTCAGCGCCACGAAGGGCCGCTCGGCCCGCGAGCTGGCCTGGTGCAGGGCACGGGCAAAGGCCTCCTTGCCGGAGCCGGTCTCGCCGTTGATCAACAGCGGCACATCGCGCTCGTAGACCCGCACGGCACGGCGGAAATCGTTCTGCAAGGCGGCGTCGCCCAGGCAGATGCCTGGTCGGGCCGGCTTCGGCTGCTCCAGCGCCACCGCCTGCGGGACACTGCGGTGCACCCCTCGCAGGACCGCGAACAGGGCACGACCATTGCGCGTGCGCAGCGGCCAGCTGGCGGAGGGTTGCGGGTTGGCGCGGGCGAGCAGGTCGTCCAGCCGGCAATCGAAGAAGGCTTCCACCGGTTGGTGCAGCAGGCGCTCACGGGGGCAGCCCAGCAGGTTGATCGCGCTCTGGTTCGCCGCGCTGATCCGCCCTTCCCCGTCGAAGGCCAGCAGGCCCTCGCTGAACAGGCCGACGTACTCGGCCTGCAGGTGGAAACGCAGCAGCCATTGGCCCTCGAAGCGACGCAGGAAGTAACAGCTCTCGATCATCTTCGCCGAGAGGTTCACCAGGGCCATGGTGTGGAACTGGCTCTGGCGTGACAGGTCGTGCCGCGCGGAAGACACGTCGAGCACCGCCATCAGATCGCCCTGGGGGTCGAACACCGGGCTGGCGGAACAGGTGAGGCCGGTGTGACGGCTGCGGAAGTGCTCGTCCTGGTGGATGGTCAGCGCCTGGCGCTCCACCACGCAGGTGCCGATGCCGTTGGTGCCCTCGCGGGCCTCGCTCCAGTCGGCACCGAGCCAGAGCCCGGCGCGCTCGAAGCTGGAACGCTCGGCATGGGCGGTCACGCAGTTGAGGATCACGCCACGGGCGTCGGTGAGCAGCACCGCATGGCCGGCACCGGAGAGCTGTCGATAGAGGTTGTTCATTTCGCCGGTGGCGACGTCCAGCACCTGCTGCATGCGCTCGCGGCATTCGAGCATGCGCCCGTGCTCCAGCACCGCGGGCGCCATGGACTGCGCCGGGTCGAGGCGGTAGTCCTCCAGGCAGCGCAACCAGGAGCGGGCGATCGAAGGGTCGGCGGCAGGCCCGCTGGCCTGCACCTTGCCCTGTGCCAGGGTCAGCACCTGTTCGGTGTGACGGCTGAGGGGGTTCTGCATTGTTATTGTTCTCCAGTGCAGTGCGGGTTTCCGGGAGGCAGCCCGGGCCGTGGCGCGACACCCGCATCGACGCAGCATCCCCTAGCGTGCAGGCCAATGCAATGGCCCGCTGACCCACTGGTCACCTGCTGTGCCAGATGCGTGACAAAGTGTCACTCTGGGTTGTACCGCCCCTGCGACAGCCCACCTCGGGCGCTTTGCGATCTACAACGGAGAACCGCTCTGGCACGGCACTCCTGGCACCTTGGCCCAGGCCTTGCTCAGGATAGACAAACGCCACCGAGAGCCTGTTCACGATCCGCCGAACAGGCAGCGTTCTCTCCAACAATCACAAGAGCCAGGAGAAACACCATGCGTTACGCCCAACCCGGTACCCCCGGCGCTGTCGTTTCCTTCAAGTCCCGCTACGGCAACTTCATCGGCGGCGACTTCGTCGCACCGGTCAAGGGCCAGTACTTCACCAATACCTCGCCGGTGAATGGCCAGCCGATCGCCGAATTCCCCCGCTCCACTGCCGAAGACATCGACAAGGCCCTGGATGCCGCCCATGCCGCCGCCGATGCCTGGGGCAAGACCTCGGTGCAGGACCGCTCCAACGTCCTGCTGAGGATCGCCGACCGCATCGAGCAGAACCTGGAAGTGCTGGCCGTCACCGAGACCTGGGACAACGGCAAGCCGGTACGCGAAACCCTCAACGCCGACATCCCGCTGGCCGTCGACCACTTCCGCTACTTCGCCGGCTGCATCCGCGCCCAGGAAGGCGGCGCCGCCGAAATCAACGAGAACACCGTCGCCTACCACATCCATGAACCCCTGGGCGTGGTCGGGCAGATCATCCCGTGGAACTTCCCGCTGCTGATGGCCGCCTGGAAACTCGCCCCGGCCCTGGCCGCCGGCAACTGCGTGGTGCTGAAACCGGCCGAGCAGACCCCGCTGGGCATCACCGTGCTGATGGAACTGATCGGCGACCTGCTGCCGCCCGGCGTGCTCAACGTGGTGCAAGGCTTCGGCAAGGAAGCGGGCGAGGCCCTGGCCACCAGCAAGCGCATCGCCAAGATCGCCTTCACCGGCTCCACCCCGGTGGGCTCGCACATCCTCAAGTGCGCCGCCGAGAACATCATCCCCTCCACCGTGGAGCTGGGTGGCAAGAGCCCGAACATCTACTTCGAGGACATCATGTCCGCCGAGCCGGCCTTCATCGAGAAGGCCGCCGAAGGCCTGGTGCTGGCCTTCTTCAACCAGGGCGAGGTATGCACCTGCCCGTCCCGCGCGCTGGTGCAGGAATCCATCTACCCGGCGTTCATGGCCGAGGTGATGAAGAAGGTCAACGCCATCAAGCGCGGCGACCCGCTGGACACCGACACCATGGTCGGCGCCCAGGCTTCCCAGCAGCAGTTCGAGAAGATACTCTCCTACCTCGACATCGCCCAGAAGGAAGGCGCGGAAGTGCTCACCGGCGGCGCCGTGGAGAAGCTGGAGGGCAGCCTGGCCACCGGTTACTACATCCAGCCGACCCTGCTCAAGGGCAACAACAAGATGCGCGTGTTCCAGGAAGAGATCTTCGGCCCGGTGGTGGGCGTCACCACCTTCAAGGACGAGGCCGAGGCCCTGGCGATCGCCAACGACACCGAGTTCGGCCTCGGCGCCGGCCTCTGGACCCGCGACATCAACCGCGCCTACCGCATGGGTCGCGGCATCAAGGCCGGCCGCGTGTGGACCAACTGCTACCACCTGTACCCGGCCCACGCCGCGTTCGGTGGCTACAAGAAATCCGGCGTCGGCCGTGAAACCCACAAGATGATGCTCGACCACTACCAGCAGACCAAGAACCTGCTGGTGAGCTACGACATCAACCCGCTGGGCTTCTTCTGATCCCCGGCACCCCATGAAAAAACGCGGCCTCGGCCGCGTTTTTTCGTTGTGGACGCCCCATTTCGCAGGGTGCGGAAAAAGACATCGTTGCGGGTGGACCACGCTTCACCGGCCCACCATCGGGGCCCGGCATCGCACCGCTGGTGGATGGAAAAGCGCCATCCACCCTACGGATGGGGACTAACGCTTTGCCGCAGGGTGCGCCATGCGCACCTCCCACCCTGCCTGGTTCTGTAGGGGCGAATTCATTCGCCAAGCAGCCCGGAGGGCTGCCCTAGCGCTCATCCCCCCGCCACTGCCTCGGGCTCACGCCGAACCAGCGGCGGAAGGCGCGGGAAAAGGCACTGGTCTCGGAATAGCCGAGCAGGGGCGCCAGCTCGGAGATGGGCCGCTGGCGTTGCCGCAGGTAGTGCAGCGCCAGCTCGCGGCGCGTGCGTTCCACCACTTGGCTGAAGCACAGGTTCTCCTCGCGCAGGCGCCGCTGCAGGCCGGCCGGAGTCAGCTCCAGGCGTTCGGCGATGCGCTCCAGGCAAGGTTCCCCCTCGGCCAGGGCCAGGCGGATCTGGGTCCCGGCCTCTTCCACCAGGCTCGGGCCCACGCCCTGCTCGCCCAGGCGACGGATCACGTCCTGGAACAGGAACAGCAGGTTCGGATCACCCTCGGGCATCGCGCGCCCTTGCACATCGCCCTTGGGCAGCAGCATGAAGTTGCACGGACGGCCGAACTGCACCGGCGCGCCGAAGGCCTCGCCATGCTCGCGCCAACCCTCGGGCCGTTCATGCTCGAAGGCCACCGCACGCGGCGTCCAGTCGTGACCCAGCACATGGCGCACCAGGTTCAGCGCCATGCCCATGGTCAGCTCGGCGTCCTGGCGGCGATCGAGGATGGCGCCATGGCGCACCTGGTAGTCGAAGCGGTAGCACTCGCCGCAATCCACCAGGCGGATCAAGGTGCTGTGCTGGTGATAGGGGAAGGCCGCGGCGAAGTTCTTCAGGGCTTCCTCCAGGGTGCTGGAGAACAGCCCCACATAGCCCAGCAGGCCGAGGTCGCGGGGCTGGAACTGCTGGCCGTAGCGCAGCCCGAAATTGTCGCAGCCGGACTGCCGCGCCGCCTCCTCCAGCACCTGGCAGTAGTTGGTCAGGGCCAGGCTGAGGGTCGGGTGCAACAGGCGTTCGGGGTCGATGCCGGCACGACCGAAGATGCGATCCAGGTCGCCACCCTGCCCGGTGATGAAACGGTCGAGCCCGCTGGCCGCCGCCGATAGCACACCGACGTTTCCGGCCATGGGTGCGTGCAAGGCGGCTGTGGAAAACAGGGACTGGCTCATCAGGGACCACCGATTCTTTTTTGAACGCTCAATCAAGCAAAACCCATGCCCTTGCAAGTATTCCGTACCAGGGGCCTCGCGGCCCCGTCCCAGGGCCCGGGGCGGGCCATTTGTGGGCACCGGCGAGGTCCCCGCCCCCTGTCGGAGCACGCCAACTGGGGTGATGGGTAACAGCTCGACACAAATTGACCGCAGGCGCCGCACAGCGTCTTCCAGGGTCAAGTCCCGGGGAGGGTCGCTGGATAAGATCGGGGCTGGTCATCCACCCACCACGCCCGCCCCGGGCAGAGGAACCCCGATGAGCACAACAACACTAAAACCCACGCTCGGCACCCTGCACCTCTGGGGCATCGCGGTCGGCCTGGTAATCTCCGGCGAGTACTTCGGCTGGAGCTACGGCTGGGGCACGGCCGGCACCCTGGGCTTTCTGGTCACCGCCCTGCTGGTGGCCACCATGTACACCTGCTTCATCTTCAGTTTCACCGAACTGACCACCGCCATCCCCCATGCCGGCGGCCCCTTCGCCTACAGCCGCCGCGCCTTCGGCGAGAAGGGCGGACTGATCGCCGGGATCGCCACCCTGATCGAATTCGTCTTCGCCCCGCCGGCCATCGCCATGGCCATCGGCGCCTACCTCAACGTGCAGTACCCCGGGCTCGATCCGAAGCACGCGGCGGTGGGCGCGTACGTCATCTTCATGACCCTGAACATCCTCGGCGTGAGCATCGCCGCCACCTTCGAGCTGGTGGTCACCGTGCTCGCCGTGGCCGAGCTGCTGGTGTTCATGGGCGTGGTGGCGCCGGGCTTCAGCTTCTCCAACTTCGTGCTCAACGGCTGGGCCGGTTCCGACCAGTTCAGCAGCGAGGCGATTTCCGGCATCTTCGCCGCCATTCCCTTCGCCATCTGGTTCTTCCTCGCCATCGAGGGCGCGGCCATGGCGGCGGAGGAAGCCAAGGACCCGAAACGCACCATCCCGCGCGCCTACATCGCCGGCATCCTGACCCTGGTATTCCTCGCCATCGGCACCATGGTGATGGCCGGCGGCGTGGGCGACTGGCGCCAGCTTGCGAACATCAACGATCCGCTGCCCCAGGCCATGAAGGCCGTGGTGGGCAATGATTCCACCTGGATGCACATGCTGGTGTGGATCGGCCTGTTCGGCCTGGTGGCCAGCTTCCACGGCATCATCCTCGGCTACTCGCGGCAGTTCTTCGCCCTGGCCCGCGCCGGCTACCTGCCCAGCGGCCTGGCCAAGCTGTCGCGCTTCCGCACCCCGCATCGCGCCATCATCGCCGGCGGCGTGGTGGGTATCGCCGCGATCTACAGCGACGGCCTGATCAACCTGCAGGGCATGAGCCTGACCGCCGCGATGATCACCATGAGCGTGTTCGGCGCCATCGTGATGTACATCATCAGCATGCTCAGCCTGTTCAAGCTGCGTCAGAGCGAGCCGCACCTGGAGCGCAGCTTCCGCGCCCCCGGCTACCCGGTGGTGCCGGCCATCGCCCTGGTGCTGGCCGTGGTCTGCCTGCTGGCGATGGCCTGGTTCAACACCCTGGTCGGCGGCATTTTCCTTGCATTCATGGCTGCCGGGTATGTCTACTTCCAGTTCACCGCCCACCATCGCGCCAGCGCACCGGCCGATGCCCTGCTGAACCGCGCCTGACCCTGCCACGCCCCGCTGCGTGGCGGCGGGGCGCTTCATCGAGGAGTGCCACGAGTGAGCAGTTTTTCCCATAACGTCGGCGGCGAGACCTGGCGTTTCGACAGCCTCAAGGAAGTCATGGCCAAGGCCAGTCCGGCCCGCTCCGGCGACTACCTGGCCGGCGTCGCCGCCGCCAGCGATGGCGAACGGGTCGCGGCGCAGATGGCCCTGGCCGACATCCCGCTCAAGCACTTCCTCGACGAGGCCCTGATTCCCTACGAGGAAGACGAAGTCACCCGGTTGATCATCGACGGACACGACCGCGCCGCCTTCGCCCCGGTCAGTCACCTGACGGTGGGCGGCCTGCGCGACTGGCTGCTCAGCGAGCACGCCGACGAAACCAGTCTGCGCGCCCTGGCCAAGGGCCTGACGCCGGAGATGGCCGCCGCCGTGTCGAAGATCATGCGCGTGCAGGACCTGGTCCTGGTGGCGCAGAAGATCCGCGTGGTCACGCGCTTTCGCAACACCATGGGCCTGCGCGGGCGGCTCTCCACCCGGCTGCAGCCCAACCATCCCACGGACGAGCCGGCCGGCATCGCCGCGAGCATTCTCGACGGCCTGCTCTACGGCAACGGCGACGCCATGCTCGGCATCAACCCGGCCACCGACAGCATCGCGTCCATCTGCGCCATGCTGGAAATGCTCGACGCCATCATCCAGCGCTACGAGATCCCCACCCAGGCCTGCGTGCTGACCCACGTCACCACCTCCATCGCCGCCATCGAACGCGGCGTGCCCCTGGACCTGGTGTTCCAGTCCATCGCCGGCACCCAGGCGGCCAACGCCAGCTTCGGCGTGAGCCTTGAGGTCCTCCGCGAAGGCTACGAGGCGGGCCTGTCGCAGAAGCGCGGCACCCTGGGCAACAACCTGATGTACTTCGAGACCGGCCAGGGCAGCGCGCTCTCGGCCAACGCCCACCACGGCGTCGACCAGCAGACCTGCGAGGCCCGCGCCTACGCCGTGGCCCGCCACTTCAACCCCTTCCTGGTGAACACGGTGGTGGGCTTCATCGGCCCGGAGTACCTCTACAACGGCAAGCAGATCATCCGCGCCGGCCTGGAGGACCACTTCTGCGCCAAGCTGCTGGGTGTGCCCATGGGCTGCGACATCTGCTACACCAACCACGCCGAAGCCGACCAGGACGACATGGACACCCTGCTCACCCTGCTGGGGGTGGCCGGGATCAACTTCATCATGGGCATCCCCGGCTCCGACGACGTGATGCTCAACTACCAGACCACCTCCTTCCACGATGCGCTCTACGCGCGCCAGAGCCTGGGCCTGAAGCCCGCGCCGGAGTTCGAGGCCTGGCTGGAACGCATGGGTATCCTGGTGCAGAACGATGGCCGCGTGATCCTCGGCGACCAGTTGCCGCCCGCCTTCCGCCAAGCCATCGCGCGCCTGGCCTGACCCCGAGGAGAGACGAATGAAGCGCCCCACCTCCGGCCACACCAGCAACCCCTGGGAGGAACTGCGTCGCCTGACCCCGGCGCGCATCGCCCTGGGCCGCGCCGGCATCAGCCTGCCGACCCACGCCCAGCTCAACTTCCAGTACGCCCATGCCCAAGCGCGGGACGCGGTGCACCTGCCCTTCGACCATGGCGCCCTCAGCCACGCGCTGGCCGAACGTGGCCGCGCCAGCCTGCTGCTGCACAGCGCCGCGGGCGACCGCGATACCTACCTGCAACGCCCCGACCTCGGCCGACGCCTGGCCGCCGCCTCGCGGGAGCAGCTGCTGCAGCACGCCCAGGCCAACCCGGACGGCTACGACCTCGCCGTGGTCGTGGCCGACGGGCTCTCCGCCCTGGCCGTGCAGCGCCACAGCCTGCCGTTTCTCGAACGCATGGAGGATCAGGCCCTGGCCGAGGGCTGGTCGCTCTCGCCGGTGGTGCTGGTGCAGCAGGGCCGCGTGGCGGTGGCCGACGAGGTGGGCGAGCTGCTGAACGCGAAAATGGTGGTGATCCTGATCGGCGAACGCCCCGGCCTCAGCTCGCCGGACAGCCTCGGCCTGTATTTCACCTGGGCGCCCAAGGTGGGGCTCACCGATGCCTACCGCAACTGCATCTCCAATGTGCGCCTGGAAGGCCTCAGCTACGGCATGGCCGCGCACCGCCTGATGTACCTGATGCGCGAGGCCTGCCGCCGCCAGCTCTCGGGGGTCAACCTGAAGGACGAAGCCGAACTGCCGAGCCTCTCCGGCGAGCCGGATCGCACCCTGGCCGGCAATTTCCTGCTGGCCGGCGACCATCACTGAGACCGGGAACGCGGCCAAACGGCCGCGACCGCTCTGCACCGCCGGTCGCCGCGCCATACGCGGCAGCTGATCCTCGGCTAGACAAAAAATAGGCCGCCTTCGAGCGGCCATCGTCTGCTGACCATCAGGAGCAACCGCGATGCAACCATCTCCCCGAAGCGCCCTGGCGCTGGCGGTTTCGGCCATCCTCAGCCTGCCCGCACTCGCCAGCGAGCAATCGGAATCCCAGGGTTTCATCGAAGACGCCGACGCCACCCTGCTGCTGCGCAACGCCTACTTCAACCGAGACTTCAAGGACGGCGCCGCCGACGCCAGGACCTGGGGCCAGGCCTTCATCGGTACCTTCGAGTCGGGCTTCACCCAGGGCACCATCGGCCTGGGCGTCGACGCCTTCGGCCTGCTCGGGGTGAAACTGGACAGTGGCCGTGGCCGCAACTACAGCGCCTTCTTCGACACCGACAGCGAGGGCCGCCCGGTGGACGACCTGTCCCAGGCCGGCGCTGCGGTGAAGCTGCGCGTCTCCAACACCGTGATCAAGTACGGCAACCAGTTCCCGTCCATGCCCGTACTGGCCTATGACGACAGCCGCCTGCTGCCGCAGTCCTTCACCGGCACCCTGCTCACCAGCAAGGAAATCGAGGGCCTGGAGCTGAACGCCGGCCGCTTCACCGGCGACAGCCCCATGGGCGACCCGGCCCGCGACCCCAACCGCCTCAAGAGCATCGACGTGCTCGGCGGCAACTACACCGTCAGCGACGATCTCAGCGTGGCGCTGTACCACTCCGACATCGAGGACATGTACAAGCGCTACTACGGCAACTTCAACTACAACATCCCCTTCAGCGACCTGCAGGCGCTGAACTTCGACTTCAACATCTACCGCACCAAGTACGACGACAGCTCCCCCGCCGCCCTGGCCTTCGGCGGCGATGGCCAGGATGACCGCAACACCATCTGGAGCCTGGCGGCCAAGTACAGCTTCGGCGCCCACGCCCTGATCCTCGCCCACCAGCGCAACACCGGCGACGCCGGCTTCGCCTACGACTTCGGCGACGGCGGCAGCTCCATCTACCTGGCCAACTCCTATTACTCCGACTTCAACCTGAAGGACGAGCGCTCCTGGCAGGCCAGCTACGAGCTGGACTTCGGCACCTACGGCGTGCCGGGCCTCTCCTACAAGTTCGCCTACGTGCGCGGCAGCAATATCTCGGTGGTGGGCGACGACAACGCCACCGAGCGCGAGATCTTCAACCAGTTCAAGTACGTGGTGCAGGAGGGCGCGGCCAAGGATCTGTCCTTCAAGCTGCGCAACTCCATCTACCGCGCCGACAACGATGTGGGTCCGGACCTCAATGAAGTCCGCGCCTTCATCGAGTACCCGCTGAACGTCCTCTGATGCACGCCCCGCCCCGGAGCCAAGGGCTCCAGGACGGGGCATGCCACCCCATCGGAATATTCGTCCAGATGCCGTCGTACTGACGCACAGCGGTATCGGACATCCCCCGACAACGCCCGCGGTTCGATTAGGGAACCATCTGCAACGGTGCGTGTACCTGGTTTTTCCAGGCATGCGCAGAACAAGAAGCCGCCTCGCGGCAACTCTACAAACCGTTGGAGCCCAATCGATGAAACTCACTGCACTCAGCCTGGCCGTCCTCGCCACCATCAGCCTGCCGCTGATGGCCAGCGAACAATCCAGGTCCCAGGGCCTGGTGGAAGACGCCAAGGCCAACCTGCTGCTGCGCAACGCCTACTTCAACCGTGACTACAAGGACAACGTCAGCGATGCCAAGAGCTGGGGCCAGGCCTTCATCGGCACCGTCGAGTCGGGCTTCACCCAGGGCACCGTCGGCGTCGGCTTCGACGCCTTCGGCCTGCTCGGGGTGAAACTGGACAGCGGTCGTGGCCGCAACTACAGCGACTTCTTCGACACCGAGAGCGACGGCCGCCCGGTGGACGACCTGTCCCAGGCCGGCGCGGCAGTGAAGCTGCGGGTTTCCAACACCGTGATCAAGTACGGCAACCAGTTCCCCTCCCTGCCCGTGCTCGCCTATGACGACAGCCGCCTGCTGCCGCAGTCCTTCACCGGCACCCTGCTCACCAGCAACGAAATCGAAGGCCTGGAACTGAACGTCGGCCGCTTCACCGGCGACAGCCCCATGGCCGACCCGGCCCGCGACCCCAACCGCCTCAAAAGCATCGACGTGCTCGGCGGCAGCTACGCGGTCAGCGACAACCTGAACGTGTCGCTGTACCACTCCGACATCGAGGACATGTACAAGCGCTACTACGCCAACACCAACTACAACATCCCCTTCAGCGACCAGCAGGCGCTGAACTTCGACTTCAACATCTACCGCACCAAGTACGACAACGGCTCGGTCGCCGCCCTGGCCTTCGGCGGCGACGGCCAGAACGACCGCAACACCATCTGGAGCCTGGCGGCCAAGTACAGCCTCGGCGCCCACGCCTTCCTCCTCGCCCACCAGCGCAACACCGGTGATGCCGGCTACGCCTTCGACTTCGGTGACGGCGGCAACGCCATCTACCTGGCCAACTCCTACTACGCCGACTTCAACCTGAAGGACGAGCGCTCCTGGCAGGCGAGCTACGAGCTGGACTTCGCCACCTACGGCGCGCCGGGCCTGAACTACAAGTTCGCCTACGTGCGCGGCAGCCAGATCGACGTCGGCCCGGGCAGCACCGGCAGCGAGCGCGAGATTTTCAACCAGGTGAGCTACGTGCTGCAGGAAGGTCCGGCCAAGGACCTCTCGTTCAAGCTGCGCAACTCGATCTACCGCGCCGACAACAGGGTCGGTCCGGACCTCAATGAAATCCGCGCGTTCATCGAATACCCCCTGAGCATCCTCTGACGCCGTGCCGGCCTCGCTTCAACCGCCTTGCGCGGTTGCCTTGAGGCCGGCCAGCAGCAGCTTCTGGTACAGCTGCTCGCGCAGGCCCGCCGGCGCGAGCAGTCCCATCCGCTCCAGGTGCTCGGCGTAGAGCGCCGGCTCCGGCAGGTCGAACAATGCGGCCCGGCCAAGATCGAGAATCTCCCCCAGTTTCAACTTGCTCCTGAGCCAGCGCAGGGCCCGCAACAGCTCCTGCTCCACCGGGGTGAAGTCGCATCCCAGCGGATACTCGGGGAACAAGTGGGGAAACTCGGCGCGCAGGGCCTCCAGGCGCCAGGGCGTGTTCTGCCGCCATGCCGGCTCCAGCTCGAAATCCTCGGGCAGCTTGCCCGCCAGCTGCGCCTCGGCGATCAGCCCATCCTGGAAACGCGAGTCGGCGATGCGCAACAGCGCGGTGATGACCTCTGCGTCGTTCTTGCCGCGCAGGTCGGCGATGCCGTACTCGGTGACCACCAAATCCCGCAGGTGCCGGGGAATCGTGGTGTGGCCGTAGTCCCAGACGATGTTCGAGCTCACCTCACCGCCTGATTCGCGCCAACTGCGTAGCATCAGGATGGCCCGCGCGCCCTCCAGCTCATGGGCCTGGGCAATGAAATCGAACTGCCCGCCGACACCACTGAGCACGCGGCCATCCTCCAGCTGGTCGGCGGCGCTGGCGCCCAGCAGGGTGACCTTGAAGCAGCTGTTGATGAAGCGCGCGTCGCGCCGTTGCAGCCGTTTCAGCGGTTCATCGCCAAGCAGCCGATTGACCTGGCTGATGGGGCTCATGACGATCCGCTCGCGGCGTTCCTCGCTCAGCTCGCCCAGGCGCCGGTAGAAGCTCAGGGGTCCGAGGAAAAAGCCGCTGTGCACCAGGGCCGCGCCCCTGGCCCGGCCCCAATAGGGTTGCAGCTCCGGGTTGTGGATATCACAGGCGCTGCTGCGCCAGTCCGGCAGCCGCAGGCGCCCTTCCTCGAAGCGGATATCCGCGTCCAGCAGGCCGTGGCGCTGCAGCCAGGCCAGTCCCTGGGCATCCAGACCACCGGGCAGCCGCGCGGCCAGGGCATCCAGGTCGACGACGGCGCCGTCGCCATCGAGGATGCCGGCGTCGGCCAGGCGCTGCAGCTCGATATCGGCATACACCGGGCGCCGCAGGATGCCCGCCTCCAGCAGCACCAGCAGGCCGAAGAGGAACATCTCGCTGTTCGCGTAGAGCCCCTGGTGGAACGGCCCCAGGCCGCCCTCGCGCGCGATCAGGCCGCCCCAGCGGTCGGGCACGTCCATCGCGGCCAGCAACGCACGGTAGCCGGTACTGTCGGCCTGGCGGACCAGCAGCGCGGCGGTCAGGGCGTCGGACATGGCGCCTATGCCCATCTGCAGGGTGCCGCCATCGCGCACCAGGGTGCTGGCGTGCAGGCCGATGGCATGGTCCTGGGGGCTCACCGGCATGTTCGGGGTGGAGAACAGGCGACTGCGTTCGACCCGGTCCAGCACCAAGTCGAAGCAGTCGGCATCCAGCTCCGCCGGGCCCGGCATATAGGGCAGCTCGGCGTGTTGCTGGGCCACCAGCAGGATGGTCTCGCCCCGGGCCCGACGCTGGCGCAGGCCGGGAAGCAGGTCGAGGGTGATGTCCGGGTTGCAGCTCAGGCTGAAACGCCCCGGGCTCTGCGGTCGAGCAGCCACCAGCTGGGCGATCAGGTTGATGCCCTTGCGCTGCAGGTCGGCGGCCACCTGGCTGTAGTTGAGGCTGACGTAGTGCTGCTGGGCCTGGGGGTTGTCCAGCTGGCTGCCGGGGTTGAGGTAGAACTCCTCCACCGTCACGTTGGCCGGCAGCTCGCCACAGCGCAGGTCGCTGAGGTAGTCGAGCTCCAGGTAATCGGCGAACACCCGCCGCAGGAAGGGCCCGCTGAAGCGCTGCTCCAGTTCGCTGCCGGGCTGCGGCTTGGCCAGGGACAGCGCGGTGTAGATGGTCAGTTGCCGTTCCGGCAGCGCCTTGACCCGCTGGTAGAGCGCATTGACGAAGCGGTTCGGCTTGCCGAGCCCCAGGGGCAGGCCAAGGCGCAGCGGGCCGTCGATGCGTTCGAGCACCTGTTCGACGGCCTGGTCCAGTGAGCAGCGGAGCATGGCGTTCTCCTTCGCATGTGCCGATTTGCCTTGGACCCTGGCGCCGGTCGGATTGCTCATTTCGCCGCAACCATTCAAACGCTTGCTTGGATTGCGCTTTCCATAATTTCTAGTGCAGCATCGACAGTGCTGGCTGGCACATCCCCTGCATCGCCATTCACGTCAATCAACAGATACCGAGGCCCAACATGCGCATCGTCCAAGCCACCCTGGAGCACCTGGACCTGCTTACGCCGCTGTTCGTGAGGTACCGTGAGTTCTATGGTGAACTGCCCTTCCCGGAGTCCTCGAAAAAATTCCTCGAGAAGCGCCTGAGCCGTAAGGAATCGGTGATCTACCTGGCCTTCCCGGATGACGACGACACCCGTCTGCTGGGCTTCTGCCAGCTCTATCCGAGCTTCTCCTCCCTGTCCCTGAAGCGCGTGTGGATCCTCAACGACATCTACGTCGCCGAAGACGCCCGCCGCCAACTGGTGGCCGATCGCCTGCTGCAAACCGCGAAGAAGATGGCGCGGGAAACCAACGCCGTGCGCATGCGCGTGTCCAGCAGCGTGAGCAACGAGGTGGCGCACAAGGTGTACGAATCCATCGGATTCCACGAAGACACCGAGTTCAAGAACTACATCCTGCCGATCAACAGCGACTGATCGCACCGCACAAGCCCGGCCGGTCCGGGCTTGAGTCGTCCTACCCCAGCCCCATCCACAGGCCCAACCCCAGCAGCAGCGGAACCGCGAGCAGCAGCGCCACGGTCAACGGCCGGGAGCTGCGTCGCTCGCGTGCCGGCTTGCGCCTACGCGCCTGCTCCATGAGCCGTTCCAGGGCCACCTGGAATTCCGACAAGGCCTCATAGCGCGCCCGTGGTTGCGGCGACAGCGCCTTGGCCAGCACGCCATCCCAGCCGTCGGGCACCCCACGCACGCGGCCGCCCAGGGGGACGTAGCGACTCGCCTGGCCGCCCTCGGGCCGCGCCGCCTCCGGCCACTGGCCGCCAAGCAGCCAATAGCCCAGTGCCGCCAGGGCGAACTGATCGGCGCTGCCATCCAGGGCCCGTTCGTGGCGCAGCTCCGGGGCCAGCGGAATGGCCTGGGCCGGCGCCGCTTGCCGCGCGACGCCGGGCAGGATGGCCGCGAACTCCGGCAACAGCAGCAGTTGGCCACGCTCATCCAGCAGTATCTGCCGCGGGTTGAGCCAGAGCCCCTGCATGCCGCGCCGCTGCAATGAGCGCACCGCCTCGATCAACTGCACCAGAATGGACAGCGTGGCCTCGGCATCCAGCGGCCCGCGACCATCGCGCAGCCTGGCCAGGCTCTGGGCACCGGCCGGCGGCATGGCGTAGAGCAGGAAGGCATGACGCCGCACCTGACGCGGCGACAGCACCTGCGGCAGGGTCGCCACCGGGCTGCGGCGCATCACCCATTCACGCTGCCAGAAGGCCTCGTCGGCATCCCCCTCGGCCAGCCAGAGCAAGGCCTCGCGCCCCTCCTCCGCCGCGCGGAACAGGCGCCCCGGCGGGCCGTAGTCGCAGGGCGCGAGCAGACGCCAACCATCCACTTCCTGCCCCAGGGTGGCGGCGGCGAGCTTCGGCCTCTGCCCGGCCGAGGCCTGGGGCGGCAGGTAATGAGGCTCTCCCGGCAAGACCAGGGCCGCCGCGCCGGGCGCGCTGAGCAGCGGTTCCAGCAGGCTGCCCAGTTGACCCGAGCGCAGGCCGCTGGAGGATTCGCGCAGGGCGCGCAGGTCGGCCACCTCCAGCAGCGGCTGGGGGGCCAGCAACAGCGGTTGATGGGGAGCAAGCGGCAGGCTGTGCTGGGTCAGCGCCAGCTCCGCCTGGCTGCCCAAGGGGTTGTCGCGGCCCACCAGGACCTGTTCCTGATCGCCCTGGAAGCGCACCAGGCCTATGGCGCCGGCCTGGAGAAAATGCGCCTCGCCGTCCTGCACCAGCAACAGGCCGGCGCTCAGTTCGGGAAGCCGCTCGCCCGCCTGGCGGCGACGAAACAATTGGAGATTGAGCGCCGCCAGCACCTGCCGCGCCGCCTGGGTTTCACTCCAGCCTTCGGGGGTGCAGCCGTAGTCGGCGAACAGCGCATCCAGGTATTGCCCCAGCATTTGCACCACGGTGGTGCACGAGCGTCCCCAGAGCAGGGCCACCAGCAACACGGGCGGACGCCCCTGGCGCCCCGCCACCCAGGTGGCGCGAGCCCTGGCCGCCTGGCTGGGCAGGTCCAGGCCGTGCCCTTGGGCCAGGCTCACGGCGGGGTGTTCCAGTAGCTGCAAGGCCATGGCAGGCATCCTGATCCGGGAAAACAATGGAAACAGTTGCAGCCTTTATGCCGTTCACCATTCGGCCATTGCCCAGGCGGCGGCGCAGGACTTTTCCCTATAATGCGGGGGTTACCGCCCTCTCCCGCCGCTCCACTGCACAAGGCGTCTCATGGATTTCAACCCGATCGACCTCATCCTGCACCTGGACCAATACCTCAATCTGCTGGTCACCAATTACGGAACCTGGATCTACGCCATCCTCTTCCTGGTCATCTTCTGCGAGACGGGCTTGGTGGTGATGCCCTTCCTGCCCGGCGACTCCCTGCTGTTCATCGCCGGCGCCGTCAGCGCCGGTGGCGCCATGGACCCCTGGCTGCTGGGCGGCCTGCTGATGATCGCCGCCATCAGTGGCGACAGCCTCAACTACCTGGTCGGGCGTACGGCGGGCGAGCGCCTGTTCAGCAACCCCGACTCGAAGATCTTCCGCCGCGACTACCTGCAACGCACCCACGAGTTCTACGACCGCCACGGCGGCAAGACCGTGACCCTGGCGCGCTTCCTGCCCATCGTGCGGACCTTCGCCCCCTTCGTCGCTGGCGTGGGCCGCATGCCCTATCCGCGCTTCTTCGCCTTCAGCGTGCTCGGCACCATCCTCTGGGTGGGCGGCCTGGTCACCCTGGGCTTCTTCTTCGGCAACGTTCCCTTCATCAAGCAGAACCTGTCGCTGATGGTGGTCGTGGTCATCGGCCTGTCGCTGCTGCCGATGCTGATCGGCATGCTGCGCAGCCGCTTTCGCCCAGCCGCCAAGCGCGCCCAGCAGTCGCACTGAGCCACGCGCCATGTGGTCCTTCCGCACCTGGCGCCGCCGGCGCATCCTCGCTCGCAACCCGGTCGACCCACAGCAGTGGGCGGCCCTGCGCCGGCGCCTGCCGATCCTCGACGGCCTGGACGAGGCCGAAGACCAGCGCCTGCGCGAGCGCTGCGTGCTGTTTCTGCACACCAAGCGCATCAGCGCCCTGCCCGGCGTCGAGCTGTCCACCGAGGACCGCCTGCAACTTGCCGCCCAGGCCCAGCTGCCGCTGCTGCACCTGCCGGACCTCGACTGGTACCAGGGCTTCCACGAACTGGTGCTCTACCCCGACGACTTCGTCAGCCCGCAACGCCATCGCGACGCCGCCGGCGTGGAACACGAATGGGATGACGAGCGCAGCGGCGAGGCCTGGCAGTTCGGCCCGGTGATCCTCGCCTGGCCCGGCGTGCGCGCCAGCGGCGGCTGGGACGGCTACAACCTGGTGATCCACGAACTCGCGCACAAGCTCGACATGCTCAACGGCTCGCCCAACGGCCTGCCGCCGCTGCACCGCGACATGCGCCAATCCGACTGGGCCCTGGCCATGCAGACGGCCTACGACTCGCTGAACGAAGCGCTGGACCGCGACCCCGACGCCGCGCCCCCCATCGACCCGTACGCCGCCGAAGACCCGGCGGAGTTCTTCGCCGTCGCCAGCGAGTACTTCTTCACCGCCCCGGATCTGCTGGATGAGGCCTTCCCCGCCGTCTACCGCCAGCTCCAGGCCTTCTACCGGCAGGACCCCCTGGCCCGCCTCAAGCGCCTGCAGGACCGACATCCGGACTACCGCGACGCGACCAATGGATGAGCAGAACTGCGTGGCATCGGCCTTTTAATGTGCCTATAATCGCGCCCACTTTTTTGGCCCCACCCCTGGGAGTTGACCATGAGCTACAGCAAGATCCCGGCTGGCAAAGACCTGCCGAACGACATCTACGTCGCGATCGAGATTCCGGCCAACCATGCGCCGATCAAATATGAAATCGACAAGGACAGCGACTGCCTGTTCGTCGACCGCTTCATGGCCACCCCGATGTTCTATCCGGCCAACTACGGCTACATCCCCAACACCCTGGCTGACGACGGCGATCCCCTGGACGTGCTGGTCGTCACCCCCTACCCGGTGGCTCCGGGTTCCGTCATCCGCGCCCGTCCGGTCGGCGTCCTGCACATGACCGACGAAGCCGGTGGCGACGCCAAACTGCTGGCCGTTCCCCACGACAAGCTGAGCGTCCTGTACAAGGACGTGAAGGAATACACCGACCTGCCGGCCCTGCTGCTGGAGCAGATCAAGCACTTCTTCGAGAACTACAAAGACCTCGAGAAAGGCAAGTGGGTGAAAGTCGAAGGCTGGGGCAACGCTGACGCCGCCCGCGCCGAGATCACCAAAGCGGTCGCCGCTTACCAGAAGTAAGCCCTGCGGGGGTCACCCCGCCAGCGGCACAGAAAGCCCGGCCCATGCCGGGCTTTTTTGTGCCTGGCCGCAACAAAGAGCAGCGGATTCGCCGCGCTCGTCCGCCCTTGATGCCAGCGCGCGTCGACCATCTACACTTGTTCGATAGCAAAATATCGCCCTGCCAAGACCTTGGCGGGCGGGCCACGGCGTCAGAACGAGGAGGGCAAGGGATGAGGAAATTGCGATCGGGCATGCTCGCCCTGGTGGCATGCGTGACTCTGGCAACGGCATCAGGCATTGCCCGCGCCGCAGAGGTGCCGCTGGTCACCGGCGAGCAATGGACGCAGTCGTCGGAGCAGGTCAAGAAGGCCTATCTCGTCGGCATCGCCAACGCCTACCAGGTGGAAGCGGCCTTCCACGGATCGAAGCCGCCAGCCGATGACCGAAGCCTGATTCCCCGTTTCGGCAGGGGCATGAAGGGCCATTCGCTCGACTCCGTGCGCGAAGGGCTCGACCGCTGGTACGCCGCCCACCCCGAGCACGTGACCCGCCCCGTCATCGAGACCATCTGGTTCGAGATGGTCGTACCCGGCCTGAAGCAGAACCCCTAGCGGAGGCGAAGATGAAGCGATTCCTATGGTTTGCCGCAGCCCTCACCCTGATGAGCGCGATGGGCTGCACCAACATGAGCTCACGCCAACAGGGCACCATGAGCGGCGCGGCCATTGGCGCCGCAGCCGGCGCCGGCATCGCCGCGATCGCCGGCGGCAGTGCCTGGACTGGCGCCGCCATTGGCGGTATCGCCGGCGGGGTGGCCGGCAACATCAGGGGCGGCAAGCAGTAATGACCGACGCGCGTTACAGCCAAACGCCTCAGTGAGGTATAGTGCGCGCCACTTGGCGGCAACACATCGCCTTGGTGTAGCGGGAGTAGTGCAAATTTGCTACATTCCGCGCCCTCAGCAGAGCTAAGCACCTGATCTGCAAACGAAATCTAAAGTGGTTGGCGCTTACCAAAAATAAGCCCCGACCTCTCACGGAAAGCCGGCCACAAGCCGGCTTTTTTATTGTCCGCAGTTTTTCGCAACTATCCGCAAAGCCTAGATTCCACGCGGCTTTCAGCCTAATAATTGTCCGCAGGCGTTCGCCCTAACCTGCCCCTTGCCGCGAAAAAGTGGGGGAACAAGTGGGGGAACAGAAACAGCGGGTCGGAGCAGAACATGGGCAAGCTGAACCCCAAACAGGTCGAGAATCTGGCCGAGCCTGGCACCTACGAAGACGGCGACGGTTTGCGTCTTGTGGTGAAGGCCACCGGACGCAAGTCATGGGTGCTGCGCTTTCAGCTCAACGGCAAGCGCCGTGAGATGGGGCTAGGCGGCTTTCCCGAGGTGGGCTTGAAGGCAGCCCGTCTGGCCGCTGCCGATCAGCGCAAACTGCTGGCCGCTGGTGCCGACCCCATGGCAGCCCGTGACGCCGAACGCGAGCGGCAGCGCGAGGTGCAGCGCCAGCAGGAAGCCAAGCGCCGCGACTTCAAGTCGCTGGCGACCGAGTACATGGAGGCCCATGGGGCGAGCTGGTCGGACAAATGGCGCAAGGGCTGGATGCGCAAACTGGAGCTGTACGCCTTCCCCGTTATCGGCACTCTCCCCGCCAGCGCCATCGACACCGAGCACATCTTGCAGGTGCTGAAACCGATATGGGCGACCAAGACCCGCACGGCTGATGAAGTACGTGGCCAAATTGAAGCCGTCTTGGCCGCCGCCAAGACCCGCAGACTGCGCGACGGCGACAACCCTGCGCTCTGGCGGGGGAACCTGGAGAACCTGCTGGGCCGGGCCGAGAAGAAGAAAGCTCGCAAACGCCAGCACTTCCCCGCAATGAACTGGCGCGACGTGCCGGGACTGATGGTACGGCTGGCGCAGATCGAAGGCCGGGACGCACTGGCCGCCCGCCTGCTGATCCTGACTGGCGCCCGCTTGAAAATGATCCGCTTTGCTGCCTGGCCTGAATTCGATCTGGCAGCCGGCGTATGGTCGTTGCCCGCCGACCGGATGAAGGTGCGCCAAGCCTTCGATATTCCCCTGCCTGCGCAAGTGGTCGAGTTGCTGGAGTCCATGCCACGCATTGAGGGCAGCCAGTATCTGTTCCCCGGCCAGGGCAAGACCGGCGTACTGCACGCCAACGCAATCCGCAACCTGTTGCACCGCTTGGGGCATGAAGACATCACCCGCCATGGCTTCCGGTCGAGCTTCCGCGACTGGGCAAACGAGCGCACCCATTATCCGCGCGAAGTCTGCGAGCTGGCGCTGGCCCATGACGAGCGCGACCAGACCGAGGGCGCCTATTCCCGATCCGATTTTTTCGAGAAACGCCGCGCCTTGATGGCCGACTGGGCGCAGTACGCGACCACCCCGCCAGCGGGGAACGTGATTCAGGGCGGCTTCAAGCGCGCCTGACTGAGCACCGGCCAGCCTAGTCCGACGTGACAAACAGCGGACTTCCCACCCGCCTGGTTGGCCGGCTACTTCAAAAAGTGGGGCACCTGAGAGAGCAAGAGATTGAGCAAGACAGTAGAAGCTTGGGGATCGCAGGCTAAGGCACTTCCGTTGGCCAACGTGGCTAGCATGCTAAGGGACGAGCAAGAAGAATTGGTTCAGTTGGTTACGGCGGGCCGGCTGAGCGTTTGCGTGAACGCGCCACCCCAGCTCGGGCTGTGGCGTGTAGCCGGGCTATGGGATGAAGAGCCCAGGCATGCAAGGCAATTTCCAGGGAGTTACGGCCGTCTCTCAACGCGAGAAGCCTGCGAATGCCTAGCCGAAGGGTCTGTCACGGTCTACTCGCTCAACTTGGAGCCTGCCAGCCTGGTGCGATACTCGGACGACAGCCAGACGGTGTGCACGCCTCTCTCTAGCACTGCGCCAGACGGCATTCGTTTCCAGGCCTCTGATCTTCTGGTAAGCCAGACTGAGTATGAGCGTTTTGTGAGCACCAACCCCGCGATCAACGTCCCATGCGAGTCGGATGCCTCCCTTGGCGCCCAGCTACGAAGCATTCGCAAGGACTCGGCAGCCAAGCCACGCGAAGACCGCTCGGCCAGGGAGATCGAGCGCCAGCGATGGCGAGCGAAGGCCGCGGAGATTCAGGCGGCGAGAAAGGAGCCCGCCAGCAAAAGACTGCTTGCCGAACTGGTAAAACAGCATCTCAATCTGCCCGACTCATTCGAAACCATCCGCAAAGCCCTGTCCGCTGGGTAAGTGGGTTGGGTGAGAAATTAGTGGGTTGGGTGCATAGGGCTTACCCAGAAAAGCCTGATTTCATGCGGTCGTCCGCCCCACACCGGGGCTTACCTAGAGGTAACGACGATGGCCGCAAAGACTCAACAGTCCCGCCGTATCATGCGCCTGCCGACTGTGAAGGAAAAATCCGGCTTGGGCCGCACCATGATTTACGACCTGATGAAAGAGGGGCGCTTCCCGAAGTGCCGCCGCATCGCTGGTTCGCACATCGTCGGCTGGGACAGCTGGGAGATTGAGGCCTGGGTTGCCGAGCAGCTGGGCGAGGACGCCTAAATGAAAAAGGCCACGCCTCCCGAAGAAGAACGCAGCCCGTCGCACGGCCATGATACCAGCACCGCAGCCCAGTGCATTCACCTGCTGGAGCATCTGTACCTTAGCCTGGTGGACAGCATCGCTGCCCGCCGGGAGCTGAACATTATGAACGCCTACCTGGAGCGAAAGGGGTGGCTGGCTGCCAAGATCGAAGCGCGGGACGCAGAATGAGCCAAGCATCCCGCCTTACTCCCGTCGTAAGCACGAATGCCCGCATTCGGACTTCCTCCACGGCCGGCGAACCACCCGCAGTCACAGGCACCATTATCTCGCTTGCTCTGCAGGTGTGTTTGTCCGTCCTCGCACGTCAGCGCTGCGACGCCCCACACAGTCCTCTCGGCCTGCTGGACCATAAAAGCCAGGGGTAGCCCATGACGCCTCTCGCCTCGAAGCTACTCCGCCGTGGTGATGAAATTAGCATCGAACTTGGACGCATCATCATCCAACCTGCAAGTGGGAAACCGGTCCCACCTGAATGGCTGAAGAAGCATACGGCCGGCCTTGCCCGAGAAATCCTGACCGCACTTGGATTGGAGGCCTATGAATTTTGCGGTTACACGACAGGCCACTACGGGCCACATAAAGCCCCTGGCGTAACCCTACAGTTTCTGTCGCCAACAACAGACGCATCGCCCTATGTCATTTTCAATGCAGAGCTTACCCGCTGCCGGAATGTCGGATCTGCCAAGAAGGGGACAGCATTGCCGAAAGGACATTTTCGTATCGGCAAACGCAGCCACTTCTATCGCTTCTGGAGATCAACAGAGCTTCCGGAGCCCAAACGCCTCTCGTCGTTCCACGACTATATGGGCAACCTGAAGGGGATTCTGTTTACTGCGACCGTGCAGAACGACCGCATGGATGCCAGTTCGCTACGTCCGTTGACTGTACCTTCGCGCCTTGTGCACGCCGCAATTCTGCCGGACAAGTTGCAGACAACACCCAGACACATTCCGGACAGCGTCCAGACAAGAATGCCGGACAAGGATTTCGCTCAAAGCCAGGGAGCACATGCCTTTCAAGCAAAACAAACTACGAGCGACAAGAATTACGGTAACAAGGTGATTAAGGGGCGCGGGTTTACGGGAGCGAGCATTCCACCCTATCAACATAAGAGACCGGAGGACCAAAGCGTTGACGAGTGGCTTGCGGACTATTCAGGCGCAGACACATAGCCCTGCTTGCGCAGTTGCCGCTCTGCGATGTTGTGCAGGTAGACCTGGGCCTAGTTCAACGTGAACGGCGTCACCCCGCCCGCCTTGGTGCGGATGTTCAGGCAGCGCGGCGTGTAGTGGAGGAAGTCATCCTTCAGGCGCTGCCGGATCGCCAGCCCGTCGAGCCCTGCGGTCAAGTCAGGTGTTCCAGCCACTGCTCATGGGTCAGTTGGGTGACGCTGGTTTCAACCTGCTGCTTGATTCCGTACTTGCGCGCGGCCAGGCGCTCGGCCATCCGCCAACGACTGTCGATCATCAGCTTGGCCTTGCTGATCGCCGCCGGATCAAGCTCTGCGTCGTCGGCGATGTCGAGCGTCTCATCGACGACCAGATCAATACGCACCGCCATGGCCGCCTGGTAGGCGAGGCGGAATTCTTCGTGCCTGATTAACCAGCGGCAGACCACTGCACGCGCCGGCATGCCTGGGCGTTTGCACAGGCGGTTCAGCGAACAGGGCTCCATCAGCGCGGCACAGATGCGCTCGACCATTTCCGCACTGTAGGTGGTCGGGCGGCCGGGGCCGCGCTTGGGCTTAGTCGGCTCCGCTGGCTTGGCCGCCGGGTTGTCGGTGGGGGTCTTGCTGGGGTTCTTCTTGCGCATATTGGCACCTCGTCAGTTCGCCGCGCCCTTCGCGCAGGCAGCAGCCTTGGCTTTACGGCTTCGTCTGGTCGCTCCAATGGTTCTGGCGGCGGACATGAAAAAGCCCGACAGGGGCCGGGCTTCGGAGGTGGCGCGCGTAGGGGCGCAATCTAAAACTGATGATAGATTTTACGCTCAAAAAATCAACCATCCAATAGATAAGAGCTATTTTTAGACCGAGGGCAGATTGGTCAAAAAAAGGAAGTAGCCGGATTGGTAAAAGTAGCCGTCTAGTCACTTTATCTGGCCGGTGCAGAACGACTGCGCAAAATTGCGCACTCCTAGTTCAGCCGGGCCAGGTGCGCCCGCCGGGCTGCAGGTGGGCGGCGGCACTGCGAAGAAAGCGGAAGGCTATTATGGCTTGACCTCTACTTCTGGTGAGTACCTCTGTGCCAGGGAGCAGAACGAAGTCTCTGCAGAGGAGTATCTCGCCTCCCTTCTCATGGGCGAACGCACCTCGTTTTCGGGCGCCAAAACAGGCTTTGACTGGTCACTTTATTCCTTCTCGAAATCGCCAGCGGCCACCGCCGAAGCCGCTGTTGGCTGCTTCTGGCCGACTCTGTTGTTCGTTTTCAAAAAGGCATACCTAATTACAAACGGCGCGACGGGGATTTCTTCGTACTGATTCATTGAAAAGTAACACCCAAAGTGCAACAGTTTTTAAAAAGCACCTCAAATGATACAGGAGCCAGGAATCATGTTCGTCCGTGCCTACCTCCGCGCCTCCACTTTCGAGCAAGATGCCAGCCGAGCCCGCGAGGTCCTGGAGCAGTTCGCTGCCCGCCATGATCGCGTGATCGCCGCGGAGTACCTGGAGAACGCCAGCGGCGCCAAGGCCGACCGGCCGGAGCTGCTGCGCCTGCTGAAGGATGCGCGCAAGGGTGACGTGCTGCTGGTGGAATCCATCGACCGCCTCTCCCGCCTGCCTGCCGAGGATTGGCAGAAGCTGAAGGCTGCCATCGACTCCAAGGGCCTGCGCATCGTCGCGCTCGATCTGCCCACCAGCCACCAGGGTATCGCCGACACCAAGGGTGACGAGTTCACCAGGCGCATGCTCGGCGCCATCAATTCGATGCTGGTGGAGATGATGGCCGCCATCGCCCGCAAGGACTATGAGCAGCGCCGCGAGCGCCAGGCCCAGGGCATCAAGAAAGCCAAGGATGAAGGCAAGTACAAGGGGCGCCCGGTCGACGCCGATCTGCACAAGCGGGTCGCCGAGCTTCTGAGGGCGGGTCTCGGCATTAGATCTACGGCGCGGCATGCCGACTGTTCTACAACTACCGTCCTGCGTATCAAACGAGAAATGTAGGGCGACTCAAACTCCAGCGCTTCCATGCCAAATCACCTCTAGCTGTCCGCCCATGGCCTCGATGTGCTGCGCAGAGTGGAGATATACATATCGGTGCACTACTCCATCTTGGTGATGGCAGGCTGTACTCGGTTTCCTCCAGTAGCCAGTCCACCAGCAGATCGCCCCCCACGTCCTTTCGGATCAGCGGCCAGTTGGGTTCGAAATAGCCAGGGCAAGCCAGCAGTTTGAATTGCCCCAGACCGTACCGCCACAGACCGTCCAGATGCCCCGAGAAGGCTTCAAAGGCTTGGTTTCGATGGGCAGGTAGGAATGAGCATCAATCGATGCCGGACGCGAATTGCTGGATGATGGAGTGGCGATAGCGCAGTTCGATACGCCACAACCTGCAGATAGGCAATGCGCAGGTAGCTTGGGGCCTATTCGGGATGCGACTTCGGAACACTACACAGGTATCCGGGCGCTCAGACTCATGGAAGGTAGCCGGCAGGGCCCAGCAGGAGAGTCCAATGAAAACGCCCCCCTCCAACACCGCGTCGTTATCGACCACCCAAGTCGCCAATGACCACATGCGTTTCCATCGCCCCCATGAGCACCTGGCACCGACCTTTGGCAATGATTCGTTCGCCCTCAAGGCCGAAGCATTCGCGCGGTTCTTTGGCACACCGCTTTTCCTGGGGGCACAAACTGCAATTGTCTTGGTCTGGATTGCTGCGAACCTTGTGGGCCTGGTCCATTTTGACGCCTACCCTTTCATCCTGCTCAACCTGGCCTTCAGTCTCCAGGCGGCCTACGCGGCACCGCTAATCCTGCTCGCGCAAACGCGCCAAGCCGCCCGGGACAAGGCACATGCCGAAGCAGATGCAAAACACCGGGAGACGCTTGCCATCGCCAATGAGCAGCGGCAAGCCATCGCAGCGCAGAGCAGCGCCCAGTTGCTGGAGTTGCTGGAACGAAATACCCGGCTCACGGAACTGACCAAGGAGCTGACAGAGCGCATCGAGCTGTTGACCCTCGAAGTTCACGGGCAGGTAGTCAAAGGTGGCTGATCGCAAGATGGCGGAAGCCCGGAAAGGACGATCAATCCACTCGGGCAAAGGCTAGCCGGTTGGTGCCCAGATCACGTTCTCGCTATTGATCACGGGGAGATGTCCTGGGTTGATATCGAGTTCGTTGTGGAGAAACACCCGGGTTTTCTCGGCGTCCAGTGACCGCCCAGGTCTCTGCCTTAGAACGCTTGCAGACACAGAGAAATGCCCGCAGTTGGGACAATTGATGTCAATCCCATTCATCTGAGCGTCAATCGTTCGCGCCTCACCTAAGCAGTTCACGCATTTCATGTTGTCTCTCCTTGCATCGGTGCGTAACGCGTACAAGCGCAGATGCGGATAACACATCCATCAAGGTGATGGGACCGGCCTGGCGCCACAAGCCCGCTGTGTAGGTGTGTGATTACGGGGTCGGAGGTTTTGCCGGAGGGGCCTCCGGGCATGTGGGTACGACGATCAGGTCGGCCTCTACGTCATCTTCCGGCACCGGGAACGAATAAAGTTCCGCCCGGGAGAAGACTGGCAAGCGTGGCGTGCCCTCATGCAACTGTCCAAGATCAGCGGGCCTTTGGGGCCAGGTAGTTTTTTCGCTACAGCTTGAGATGCTCATGGTGCTCTCGATAGGGCCCGGAATACGGCGGGCCGGCTACCTGAGCATTGCAGAGTGCAAGACCTACGTCGGTGCGCCGCCGCACTCATGCTCGACAGCGCGCAAGGCTCATGTTTTGGGCCCTTGCGGCAGTTCGTCGCTCTTTGGTACGCGTGCCGCGTCGTTCGCCTCCTCGACATGGTGGAGTAGCAACTCGCCGGACGTCTTAAAGGGCGGCGGCCGTCGAGAGCGACGCTTGCCGGTTTTTCGAGGCAGGTTGGGATCGATGTAAGTGTGCATGACGACCTCTGGATCGGAGGCGCTGCGGGTTGCGGTGCCTTCTACCGATCATTGCAGGTCCTCGGCAGCCTCTCGGTGCGCCAGCCCACGGAGGGTTAAGAGGCCCAACGCACCGACCGAGTGCAGCGAGCCTGACACCATACCCGCAGACCGTAATTCCTCCAGTGAGAAGCCGACATGACCGACGAAAACGATAGCCATACTCCCGATACTCTCGATAGCGCTGGGCAGGAAGCGGTTAACCATGCGCGCAGACAACGAACTCGCGCCCTCTACCACTTCCTCGACAAGATCGACGCGGTCATCAAGAAAAGATGCGAGCTGCTACCAGAACGCCCAGCCGAGAATAAAGCCGTCGGCGAGCAGCCTCTGCGGCAGGAAATGCAGCAAAATCCATGCTTCGACCAGCCCATCACTCCACGTGGTGATGATGAGCTCACCGGCTTAGTCCCCGTCGAGGCTCCCAAGCGCTGATTCCCCGTCAGGCACTCGCCTTCGCTGCAACGGCCAGGCTCCTCGCGAGACAGTCGGTGCTAAGCGCGATGGCGCACCGACCGATCATATCGCCGCTGCCATCCTGGTTCTGATGAGCACTCGCCCGTTCGCGAGTACGCCATCCAATGACTGAGGTCAGACCATGAGCAGGATTCTTGCAGACATCATCAAGGGCAAATGGCGAGAGTTGGTAGGTACTGCCAGGGTTGTCTGGGATGAACTGACCGTAGCCGAACTAATTGGCTCCGAAGGTGACACCCAGAAACTGGCCAACCTGATCGAGGAGCGCTACCAGATGAGCCATGAAGAAGCCGAGAAGCAAGTGATCAGCTTTTTCGAGAGAAGCCGCACCCTCTAGCTGCGAGCATCACCTGAAGGGCTGGCCTCGCAAAGGAGTTCACCATGATCTCTGCATACTTCGTAGTTTCCAGGAGTTCCGGCAACATCATCCGGATCACCCGGCGCGAGCGTCCGCCAGACGATACGCCTACTGTTATCAATGTCCCGGTGTCGAGTTCCAGCCTGGTGCGCTATGAAGACTTCCTCGCTTCCGGCAAGGACCTGATCAGCCTGCAAAGCATCACCCGGCAGACCAAGGCCAATAGCGCCAAACCTCAGAATTCGTGCCGGATCGTCTAATCCACGCGTCGTCACCAGCCACCTCCCCCGGCCCGACACAGTGACGCAACGCTCACCTATGTGCGCTAGCAGACAGACGCCCTCGCCCCCCCCCCACCCAGACTCGACAAGGCGACTCTGCACAGCACTTGGCCGGGGTGAGCCACGATGAACATGTATTTGCCGAAGCGCAGCCAGACTGCCCATCGGGCCGATCTGCTGATGAATGGCAGTGCAGCGATCGTGCTGACGGCCTTCCTGCTGTTCTCTGGCCCGCATGATCCCTGGCTGGAAGGCTGTGTCCTGGCCATGATCGGCCTGGCGGCATGGGTTCCCATCAAGGCCATGCTGCGTCACTACACGCCATGGCCCCAGCAGTCGGGCGTGCGCGCAAGCATCCCGACGCTGTTGACGAACTCCGCGCTGCTCGGTGCGTTCCTGTTGATGCCCGTAGCGCTGGCACTGGCCCCCTGGAGCGCGGCCGCCTTCGGCATCGGACTCCTGTGCAGCTTCCTGCTCGATCGCAGCCGCGACCAGCGGGCCGATCGCTGACGCGGCGACCACAACCTCAGGCATCCGGGATGGACATTCTTCGTGCCCTGACATCGCTCCGGCCACCTAGCCTCAACGCCCTGCTCTCGCGCTGGCAAACGGCCTTCCGACATTTCGAGTACGAGCCCGACTTGCGCTCGGACCTGTTCAGCGCGGATCAGATGGAGCAACACGGCCCGCTCCTGGCAGGGCTGCACCGACTGAGCCCCCACAGGACGCCGGATGGGCTGTTGCAGCGACTGAACGACAACGAAGCGACCCTCGCCAGCAGTTGCCGAATTCTCACGGCCGCCTCGCTGTCCAGCCGGCGCATCACGCCCGCAGGGGAATGGCTGCTGGACAACCACTATCTGATCGAAGAGCAGATCCGCACCGCACGCAAACACCTGCCCAAGGGATACTGCCGCGAGCTGCCGCACCTGGCCTCCGGCGGTTCCGAGGGCTTGCCGCGGGTCTATGACATCGCCCTGGAGACCATCTCCCACGGTGATGGACGGGTGGACTGCGACAGCCTCAGCCACTTCGTCCGCGCCTACCAGGCCGTATCGCCGCTCAAGCTCGGCGAACTCTGGGCCATTCCCATCATGCTGCGCCTAGCGTTGATCGAGAACTTGCGCCGCGTGGCCTCGCGCGTCATGGCCAACTGGGATGACCGCAACCTGGCCGATGACTGGGCCGACCGGCTGGCCGAGATTGCCGAGCAGGACCCGAAGAGCGTCGTACTGACAGTGGCTGACATGGCACGTACTGCGCCACCGATGACCAGTTCCTTCGTCGCCGAGCTGGCCCGACGACTGCAAGGCCAGAGCGCGGCGCTGGCCTTGCCGCTGAGCTGGATCGAACAGCACCTGGCCGAGTCGGGGCTGAGCATCGAGCGCCTGGTATCGGCCGATGCCCAGCAGCAAGCCGCGGATCAGGTGGCCGTCAGCAACAGCATTGCCAGCCTGCGCCTGCTGTCAGCCACCAACTGGCGCGACTTCGTCGAGGCCATGAGCCACGTCGAACAGGCATTGCACGAAGACCCGGCCGGCATATACGGCGCCATGGAATTCGCCACCCGCGACCTCTACCGGCACGTGGTGGAGCACCTGGCCAAGCATTGCGAAAGCACGGAAATAACCGTAGTCCGCACCGCTCTCGATCTGGCAGGACGCGCCCCGTCCGAGGAGATCGCCGGCCATGTCGGCTACTACCTGATCGACAAGGGACGGCCTGAACTCGAACAACGCCTGGCTGTACGCCTGACGGTCCGGGAACGCTGGGAGCGCCTGCTGCAGAGTGCCCCCCTGCTCTTCTACCTGGGCCCGGTTGCGCTGCTGTCCCTGGGTTTGACCTGGCCCTTCATCCACTGGGCGCTATCCAGCGCCCTGCCGTCTTTTGCAGTGGCCCTGCTGGCGCTGTCAGCCGCCCTGATGGCAAGCCGGTTGGCGGTCAGCCTGGTGAACTGGCTGGTCACCCTGACCGTGGCGCCACACCAACTCCCGCGCCTGGACTACAGCAAAGGCATCCCCGCCGAGGCACGCACCCTGGTGGTGGTACCCACCCTGATCGGCAGTGCCAAGGACATCGACGAGCTCTGCGAAGGCCTCGAGGTCCGCTTCCTGGCCAACCGCGACAACAACCTGCATTTCGCCCTGCTGAGCGACTTCCTGGATGCCAGTACCGAGGTCCGGGAGCAGGACGCCGAGTTGCAGACCCTGGCGCGGGAACGCATCGAAGCGCTGAACCGCAAGTACCCCGACGCGGCCGTGGACAGGTTCTTCCTGTTCCACCGGGCGCGTCGCTGGAACCCTGCGGAGGGAACCTGGATGGGCTTTGAGCGTAAACGCGGCAAGATCTCCGAGCTCAACGCGCTGTTGCGTGGCGCTGGCCTGGAACGCTTCGCCCTGATCGTCGGCAGGATCGACGTCCTCTGGCAGGTGAACTACGTCATCACCCTCGACACCGATACCCAACTGCCGCGCGATGCGGCGCGGCAGTTCGTCGGTACCCTGGCCCACCCGCTCAACCGCGCCCGTATCGATCCTCAGGGGCAACGCATCATCGGTGGCTACGCCATCCTGCAACCACGGGTTGGCATCAGCCTGCCGAGCACCGCTCGCTCCACCTATGCCCAACTGCTCGGCAGCGACGCCGGGGTCGACCCCTATACCCGCGCCGTATCGGACGTGTACCAGGACCTGTTCCAGCAGGGCTCGTTCATCGGCAAGGGCATCTATGCAGTGGATGCCTTCGAGCAGTCTCTCAACGGCCACTTCCCGGACAACAGCATCCTCAGCCATGACCTGATCGAGGGCTGTTTCGCACGCTCAGGGTTGCTCAGCGACGTGCAGCTCTACGAGGAATTCCCATCGCGCTACAGCAGCGATGTGAAACGCCGCCACCGCTGGATTCGCGGAGATTGGCAACTGCTGCCCTGGACCCTGCCCTGGGCACCCAACGCCCACGGCCGCCGCCAGCGCAATCGCCTTTGCGCCCTGTCGCGCTGGAAGATTGCCGACAACCTGCGGCGCAGCCTCGAACCCGCCGCATTCCTGTCCATGTTCCTGGCGGGCTGGCTGTTGATGGACCAGCCCCTGGCCTGGACCCTGGCGGTACTGGCCATCGGCATGCTCACGCCGCTGCTCGCCTCACTGCTCGATCTCCTGCGCAAGCCCCACGACATGTCGTTGGGGCAGCACCTCACGGCCACCCTGCGCGCTTCTTCCCAGCACTTTTCCCGCGCTTTGCTGAGCCTGGCCTGGTTGCCCCATGAGACCCACTACAGCCTCGACGCGATCCTGCGCACCCTGTGGCGCATGTACGTCAGCAAATCCCTGCTGTTGCAGTGGAGCCCGTCACGGGAGGTTGAGCGCACCAGCACCAACCACCTGAGCGGCCTGTACCGGATGATGTGGATCGGCCCGGCGCTGGCCTTGCTGCTCGTGGCGCTGCTGGTGATGAAACCCCTGGCCCTGGCGGCCGCTTTTCCCCTGCTGTTGCTGTGGCTGGCGAGCCCGGTTATCGCCTGGTGGCTGAGCAGGCCTTCGACGCCCAGGCGCTTTGCCCCATCACCGGGAGACCTGCGCTTTCTGCGCAACCTGGCGCGCCAGACCTGGGCATTCTTCGACCAGCATGTCGGCCCCGAAGACAACTGGCTGCCACCCGACAACCTCCAGGAGCATCCCACCACCATCCTCGCCCACCGCACGTCGCCGACCAACATAGGGGTGGCCATCCTGGCCAACCTGGCGGCCTATGACTTCGGCTACCTGAGCGCGGCGCGCCTGCTGCAGCGATGCGAACGGACCCTGGCCACCATGGCGGGCCTCGACCGTCACCGCCGGCACTTCTACAACTGGTACGACACCCGGACGCTGCAGCCCCTGGCCCCGCAATATGTATCGACCGTGGACAGCGGCAACCTGGCGGGCATGCTGCTGACACTGAGTCCGGGGCTTCTGGCGCTGGCCGACGACAGCCCCTTCCAGCCAAACCAGCTGCGTGGCCTCGAAGACACCCTCGACTTGCTGGAGGTCGCCTGCGCCGACGAAGAACACTCAAGGCCATCCCTGCGCAGGCTTCGCGACATGCTGGATGCAGTACTGGCCGAACCGCCGACATCTCTGGCGGCAGCCTGCGGCTGCCTGCAAGCACTGCGCGACCGCGCGGAGGAACTGGCGACGGCCAGCGAAGCCGCACCCGACAGCGATGCCGCGTTCTGGCTGCAAGCCCTGCGCGCGCAATGCGCGGACCTGCACGATCAACTGCGTCTCTGCCTGTTGCCCAACTCCGACGACGGAGCCGCTGCCGCCAACCTCACGTCCCTGCCCTCCTGGCGCCAGCTCGCCCAGCTCGACGCCGGGCAGTGGCCGGAACCGATGCGCGACAGCGTCAGTGCGGTTCGCCGTCATGCAGCCGCACGGATCAGCGATGCCGAGCGCCTGGCGGAAACAGCGGCAGGCCTGGCGAAGATGGATTTCGGTTTCCTCTACGACGGCGAGCGCAACCTGTTCTGCATCGGCTACAACGTCGACGAGCGCCGCCAGGATGCCGGCTACTACGACCTCCTCGCGTCCGAGGCGCGGCTGAGCACCTTCGTGGCAATCGCCCAGGGCCAGTTGCCCCAGGCGAGCTGGTTCAGCCTCGGCCGGTTGCTCACCAGCACCCGTGGCGTACCGGTACTGCTGTCCTGGTCCGGCTCGATGTTCGAGTACCTGATGCCGCTGCTGGTGATGCCGAGATACGAAGGCACCCTGCTCGACCAGACCTGCTGCGCCGCCGTCGCCAGGCAGATCGAGTACGGCCAGCAACTGGGGCTTCCCTGGGGCGTCTCGGAGTCCGGCTACAACACCCTGGATGCGCACTTCAACTACCAGTACCGGGCCTTCGGGGTGCCCGGCCTGGGCCTCAAACGAGGCCTGGGCGACGACATGGTGGTGGCGCCCTACGCCTCGGCGCTCGCCCTGCTGGTGGCCCCCGAGCTGGCCTGCCGGAATCTGCAAGCCTTGGCGACACAAGGCCTGGCTGGTCGTTACGGCCTGTACGAAGCCATCGACTTCACCCAGGCGCGCCTGCCACGCGGGCAAAGCTCCGCGGTGGTTCGCTCGTTCATGGCCCACCACCAGGGCATGAGTTTGCTGGCACTGGCCAGCCTGCTGCTGGACCGCCCCATGCAGAAGCGCTTCGAGTCGGATCCGCAGTTCCAGGCGAGCGCATTGCTTCTGCAGGAACGCGTGCCCAAGAGCGCACAGGAGTACCAGTACACCTACGACCTTCAGGCCAGCAGCACCGCCACCCGGCCCATCGAAAGCAGGCTGCGGGTATACGCTGATCCGGGGCGCCGTCTGCCTGCCGTGCAACTGCTTTCCAATGGCCGCTACCACGTGATGGTCAGCAGCGCCGGCGGCGGTTACAGCCGCTGTCGCGAGCTGGCCGTGACCCGCTGGCATGAGGACGCCACCTGCGATGATTGGGGCATGTTCTGCTACCTGCGCGATATCGCCAGTGGCGAGTTCTGGTCCGCCGCGCACCAGCCGACGCTGAAGCGTCCGGACCAGTACGAAGCCATCTTCTCCGACGCCCGCGCGGAGTTCCGCGTTCGCCACCGGGACTTCGACGCCCACAGCGAGATCGTCGTATCCCCGGAAGATGACATCGAGCTGCGCCGGATCACCCTGACCAACCGTGCCCGTACCCGGCGCAGCATCGAGCTCACCAGCTACGCCGAAGTGGTACTGGCGCCGGCCATCAGCGATGCGCTGCACCGTGCATTCAGCAATCTCTTCGTGCAGACCGAATTGCTCAAGCCGTTGCAGGCGATCCTCTGCACGCGCCGGCCACGTTCGAGCGAGGAACAGGCGCCCTGGTTCTGCCACCTGCTGGCGGTCCATGGAGCAGACCTCGATAGCATTTCCTACGAGACCGACCGCGCGCGCTTCATCGGCCGAGGTCGCGGCCTGGTTCACCCGGCGGCCATGGATGCCGGCGCGGAGGTACTGGGTGGCGCCTCCGGCTCGGTCTTGGACGCTATTGTCGCGATCCGCTGCCGCGTCACCCTCGATGCGGGCCAGGCCGCCACCATCGACCTGATCAGCGGCGTCAGCGAAAGCCGCGAGGGCTGCCTGCAACTGATCGACAAGTACCGTGACCGCCACCTCGCCGACCGGGTCTTCGACCTCGCCTGGACCCACAGCCAGGTGCTGCTGCGCCAACTCAACGCATCCCTGGCCGACGCCTGGCTCTACGAGCAGATGGCCGCCTCCATCCTTTACGCCAATGCCGCGCTGAGGGCGAAGAACGGCGCCCTGACCGGCAATCAGCGCAACCAAACCGGCCTGTGGGGCCAGGCGATCTCCGGTGACCTGCCGATCGTGCTGGTACAGATCGCCGACGCGGCCAACATCGAGCTGGTGCGCCAGCTGGTACAGGCTCATGCCTATTGGCGGCAAAAGGGCCTGGCGGTCGACCTGGTGATCTGGAACGAAGACAGCGCCGGATACCGGCAGCAACTGCAGGACCTGATCATGGGTCTGATCACCTCGGGCGCCGAAGCCAGCCTGGTCGACCGATCGGGTGGGATTTTCGTGCGGCCGGCGCAACAGCTCTCGCAGGAAGATCGCACCCTGATCAAGGCGGTTGCGCGGATCATCCTCAACGACACGGCTGGCACCTTGCACGACCAGATCCTTCGCCGGCAGCCCAAGGCGCCGTGGCCGCGCTTCGACCCCGACCTCATACCCCCGCCGGCACAGCCCCCGATACCGGCGGCTGGCGCCGCCGATCCCACCCTGTGCCTGGCCAACGCCTATGGCGGCTTCAGTCGCGACGGCAGCGAGTATGTGATCAAGCTGGGGCCCGGCGTCGCCACCCCGGCCCCCTGGGTGAATGTGCTGGCGAATCCGCAGTTCGGCACCGTCATCTCGGAAAGTGGAAGCGCCTACACCTGGAACCTGAACGCCCACGAATTCCGCCTGACGCCCTGGCACAACGATGCGGTCCGTGACGCCAGTGGCGAGGTCCTTTACCTGCGCGACGAGGAGACCGGGCACTACTGGTCACCTACCCCCTTGCCCCGGCGCGGTAATGGCCCGTACGTGATACGCCACGGCTTTGGCTACAGCTGCTTCGAGCATCGCGAAGAGGGTATCGAAAGCGAACTCTGGGTCTGCGTGGCACTCGACACGCCGATCAAGTACTCCCTGCTGAAAGTCCGCAACCTGTCCGGGCGCCCTCGCAAACTGTCCATCACCGGCTATGTCGAATGGGTGCTGGGCGATCTGCGGGACAAGACCGCCATGCACCTGGTCACCGAGGTCCACGACGGCACTGGCGCGCTACTCGCGCGCAATCCCTATTCGATGGAGTTCCCAGGGCGGGTCGCCTTCTTCGCGATGGACCCTCCCTGCCGCAGCCACACCGCGGACCGCAGCGAGTTCATCGGCCGCAACGGCAACCTCCAGGCGCCGGCCGCCATGGCGCAGGGGCAGCTCCTCGGGCACTGTGGTGGCGGCCTCGACCCCTGCGCAGCCCTCCAGGTCGGTATCGAGCTCGCCCCCGGAGCCTCACGCGAGCTGGTGTTCTGCCTGGGCGCCGAGCAAGACGCCGGAGCCGCCGTGGGCCTGCTGCGCAACGCCCTCAGCCGTGGCGCTGCCCATGCAGCCTTGCAGGCCGTACGCGAGCACTGGCGCGAAACCCTGGGACAGGTGCGCGTGGAAACGGCAGCCCCCGCAGTGGATCTGATGCTCAACGGCTGGCTGCTGTACCAGGTCATAGCCTCGCGCTTCCTGGCTCGCAGCGGTTATTACCAGTCTGGCGGCGCCTACGGCTTCCGTGACCAACTGCAGGACAGCATGGCCATGTTGCATGCGGCCCCGCAAAGCGCACGCCAGCACCTGTTGCTTTGCGCCGCCCATCAATTCCTGGAAGGCGATGTGCAGCACTGGTGGCACCCGCCTCTCGACCGAGGCGTACGCACGCGCTGCTCGGACGACTACCTGTGGCTGCCCCTGGCTGTCAGCCGTTATGTGCAGCTGACCGGCGACCGGACCGTGCTCGACGAGCCGGTAAGCTACCTCGAAGGACGGGAACTGAATGCCGGCGAGGAGTCCTACTACGACCTGCCGGAGCGCTCGACGCTGCAGGAAAGCCTTTACCAGCATTGCCTGCGTGCCCTGGAGCGCGGAATGGCCCGAGGCATTCACGGCCTGCCGCTGATAGGCAGCGGCGACTGGAACGACGGCATGAACCGGATCGGCGTCCTGGGTCAGGGCGAAAGCGTCTGGCTGGGCTTCTTCCAGCACGCGGTGCTGGAGCAGTTCGCGGCCATCGCACTGGGTCAAGGCGATGTCGCCTTTTCCGCACGCTGCAATGCGCGGCTCGCGGATCTACGCGCAAACCTGGAACAGCACGGCTGGGATGGCGCCTGGTATCGACGGGCCTACTTCGACGACGGCTCTCCCCTGGGCTCGGCCGCCAACGACGAATGCCGAATCGACGCCATCGCCCAGAGCTGGTCAGTGCTCTCGGGCGTGGCCCCGGACGCGCGCCGACGCCAGGCAATGGACTCGCTGTTCGAGCACCTGGTGCAGCGCGACGCCCGCCTGATCCTGCTGCTTGCGCCACCCTTCGACCGTTCACTGCCCGATCCGGATCCGGGCTACATCAAGGGCTATGTCCCCGGCGTGCGTGAGAACGGTGGCCAGTACACCCACGCCGCAGTCTGGGCTAGCATGGCCTTCGCCGAGCTGGGCGACGGCGCGCGGGCCTGGGAATTGCTGGACATGCTCAACCCGGTCAGCCATGGCCTGGCCGACGCCATCGAGACCTACAAGGTCGAACCCTACGTACTGGCGGCCGATGTCTATGCCATGGCCCCGCACCGGGGCCGAGGCGGCTGGAGCTGGTATACCGGCGCGGCCGGCTGGATGTACCGCCTCATCCTCGAATCGCTGCTGGGCGTGCAACGCGAAGGTCCGAGCCTGCGCTTCGCGCCCGTGCTGCCGGCCGCCTGGCGGGGCTACAGGCTGCGCTACCGCTTCGGCTCGACGCTGTACCACATCGACCTGGTGCAGACCGACAGCGTAGCGGGCGGCCAGCAGGTCAGCCTCGATGGCGAAAGGCTCGAAGATCGCCGGGTGCCCCTGGTGGACGATGGCCAGGACCACCATGTCGAAGTCCACTGCCAACCCTGCGGGCCGGCGCAGCCACGGGCCTGGCCCGAGGACGCCATTGCGCAGGTGCCGGGGCGCACGGACGGCACGGCATAGCCTCCGGCAGGCGAATGGCCGCCGCTCATAAAGCGGGAAAGGGGATGGATCTGGTGGAATCCGGGCCGCCAGGAGGGTTGGCCCCTGTGCGAGGCCCTGGCGGCCGGATTACACAGGCTCAGTTGCAAGACGCTCGCCGGGCGCCTTGCGCCAGGGTCACGAACGCCGCCCCTGAATGAACTGGAGCAGGAACAGCACGAGTGCCACGACCAGGAGGATATGGATGAACCCACCCATGGAGTAGGACGTGACCAGTCCCAGCAGCCATAGAACCAACAACACCACAACAAGGGTTTGGAGCATTTCGGTTCTCCTTCAGCAACACGGCAATGATCTGCCTGCCTACAGGCTGCTCCAAAGCCGGCGGCCAGTCTGTATGGCAACGAACCCAAGGCGAGACTGGCGAGCGCTGCCCTCTGGTCCGATTTACCGACAAAGGCAAGCAATGGCCGGCCGGAGGGTAGATAGTGGACACCTACCGTCCTGCCTCGGAACGAGGCCGGGACGAAACCAGATGCCCCCGTGGAGTTGCATGGAGCCAAGCGCGTATCACAGGTGGACCACGCCCCGGAAGCCATCGCCTCCGGCCCAGCGGAATGTCGCTGAACAGGGGGGTGAACCTTAGAGGCCTGCGTCGATTTCATCAGCGCGGCCATGGTGGACCTTATGGCTGACTCATAGCTGCCGAGGCCACGTTTCCACAGCCCGCCCGTGCGGGCTTTCTTTTGTGGCGAGCGAGGCTCGGACTAAGCGCTTCAGCGAACAGACAGGGCCGCGGGACCAGGCCAATGTGGATACCCGACCATGCCGGGCCTCCCTCGGGCGAAAGCACGAGACCGGCAATCGGATCCGCCCACCCCAGCATTAGGAGTTACCCATGTCCATCAAATCAAACGGCCTCGGCTCCGGCAGGAGCAGCACCAGCCAGGACCTGTCACGGGAGTTCTACAACTTCCTGGCGGATGTCGAAGGCCTGGTCAAGGAAACCACGGAGCTCACCGGCGACGAACTGGAGCAGACCCGGGTCAGGATCGTCGAACGCATCTCGGCGGCCAGGGAATCGATCGGCGAACTGGGCGACAACCTTGCCCTGCAAGGCCGCCGGACCGCCACGGCCACCAACGAATACGTCCACGAACAGCCCTGGAAAGTGATAGGCGCCAGCGCCGCCGCTGCCTTCCTGCTGGGCCTGGCACTGGCCCGTCGGGGCTGACCGACCTGGCGACCCGCCACGTTCAGGACTCCAGGGCCGATACCCATTGCCTGAGCGCCGCGGTCACTTCAGGGGGCTGGTCCAGCGTCGAGAGATGGCCGCACGCTTCGACCACTACCAGCTTCGCCCCCCGGATGCCGGCCGCCAGCTCCTGGTGCAGCGCCACTGGCGTCAACTCATCTTCGCGTCCGCACAGGACAAGGGTTGGGCATTGGACAAGGAGAAGTGACCCGCGGCTATCGACGCGCCCGATCATTGCCCTTTGCTGGCGCAGGAAGGCGTCCTTGCCGAGGCTGTTGGCCATCGAGACTATGAGGCCCACGATGGACGCGTCCTCCTGGTGGGCGGGGTGGACCAGCTTGGGCAGCAGGCTATGGGGCACCGCCGGGAAGTTCGTCTCGGCCAGTTGCATGAGCTTGAGACGCCCCTCCGTTGCCTCGGGCGTGTCCGGCCGGGCGCTGGTATCGAGCAATGCCAGGGCCAGGATGCGCTCGGGAGCCTGCCGCATGATTTCCAGCGCGACGTAGCCCCCCATGGACAGACCGGCCAGGGCAAAACGCCCCGTCGGCGCCTGGGCCAGGACGCTGGATGCCAGTTCCGGGATCGAGTCGGCGCCCGACAGGTCGGCGATCGAGACGCTGGCCAGGTCGGCGAGCCCCTCCACCTGGTCGCGCCATAGCCGGGCATCGCAGAGCAGGCCGGGCAGCAGGAGCAGAGACGGATGTTCGATAGGCGTCATGGGGTCGACCTCGCGGACCGGGTGAAGGCACTGAAATCGTGGGCGGATTCCTCGCGACGTTGTGCCCTGAAGCAGATTGAGCGCCTCTGCCGGACGGCATCTGTTCGGTGACGCACAAAGCCCGGCGTTTTCCGGCGGCCGATCCGCGTCACTGCGCCACCACCGCCTGCTGGCGCTGGATTTCCCTGTGTTTCATCTCCAGGTATTCGCCACGTTCGAGATCGTGCAATTGCAGCGGATAGCGCTCGACTGCGGCGTACCAGGCATTGAGACGCTGTTCCAGCCGATCGGGCGCGGGCGCCGACAAGGTGCCGAGGTAGGCCTCGATCGCCAGGTAGTAGCGCATGGTGTTGCGCTCGACCACGCCCAGGGTGCTACCCACGTGAACCGGCTGCCCCTGGGCGTTGCGGCCGACGATGCTGAAGCCGACCTTGTCGCGGCCGGCGGTCGCCAGGTATCCCTGCATGGCCATCCGCGCCGCCACACCGAAAGCGTACGAGTAGGACAGGTGCAGGAAGCTGCGCCGGGCATCCAGCCCGACCACTTCCAGCACGATCCGATAGCGGCGGGTGTCCAGCGGCCCCTCGGCCGCGGTCAACTGCAATTGCAGGTATTCAGGGGTGGATGCCACGACCTGGTAGCGGAAGCTGAACGCGTAGGCATCGGCCAGGGGCTGGTCGAACTTGCGTCCGACGCTGAGGCTCAGCACGCTGCCGCCTTCGCTGGAGGCGTTGCGGCAACTCTTCACATTCAGGTGCAGGATAAGAATGTCGCACCAGTTGTCGATGCCCTGCAGAGCCGGACCGACCACCGCGAAGGGTTGCTCCACCCGCGCGTAGATCTCGCCCTCGAGCGTGCCTTTGGCCTCGCTCGCCTGCAGGTACAGCGGGCGATTGAAGGGGTTGCCGGCCAGTACCCCGCCCAGTGCCAGGTGGCGCGCCTTCAGCAGCTGCGCAGCGTCCCCGGCATGCACCAGGAGGGATGCGCCGCTCAGCATGCAGAGCAAGCTGGCCCGGAGCAGCATTGTCCAGCCGCGTGGCATGGCGCTCATAGCCAGTACTCCCAGAGGCGTCCAAGGCGCTCCTTGGCTCTCGCGTCGAGTGGGCGGTTCCGCCATTCTTCCAGGGTGATTTCCTTCGACTTCGCCAGGTCGGCCTGGAAGGCCGTCCGCATCTTCTCGCCGAACCCACCACCGAGTACCACGACATTGACCTCCTGGTTATGCAGGAAGCTGCGCCAGTCGAGGTTGGTGGAACCGACCGTGGACCACACACCGTCGATCACCGCGGTCTTCACGTGCAGCAAGGCATCGCCGCGCTCAAAGAGCCTGACGCCCGCCTGCAGCAGCTCGCTGTAGTAAGCACGGCCGGCGTGGAACACCAGCCACGAATCGGTGCTGCTGGGCAGCACCAGTCTCACGTCGCCCCCCCGGGCCACGGCATCCTTGAGGGCCGCCAGCAACTGCGGATCAGGTACGAAATAGGCATTGGTCAGCCAGATTTCCGTCTGCGCGCTCCCCAGGGTCGATATCAGCGTGGCGTAGATCAGGCTATAGGGGTCCTCCGGCGAACTGCCGATGACGCGCATCACCTCGCCGCCCTTGCGCGTGGACGGCGGAAAATAGTGACGGGCCGCGAGCTCGCCGCCCTTCTGCTTGGCCCAGGTCTCGATGAACAGCTTCTGCAGCTCGGCGACCACCGGCCCCTCGACCCGCAGGTCGGTGTCGCGCCAGGGCAGTTCACCACCCGGGCGGACCTTGGAGCGCACGCTGAACGAACCACCCGAGTAGACGCTGCTGATATTGATGCCACCGAGGAAGGCGACCTGGCCGTCAACGATCAGCAGCTTGCGGTGGTCGCGCTGGTTCACGTCCCAGCCGGCCTTGGCTGTCAGCGGATTGACCGGGTTGTACTCCAGGACCTTGATTCCCGCTGCGCTGAGACGCTCGAAGAACTCCGGCGGGGTTCCAAGCGTTCCGACGCTGTCGCGGATCAGGTTGACCTGCACCCCCTTGCGTTGCCGGGCGATCAGGGCTTCGGCGAAGCGCTGTCCGACCTCGTCGTCGTCGAGGATGTAGGTCTCCATGTTGATATGGTCGCGCGCCGCGTTTATGGCTTCGATCATCGCCTGGTAGGTATTCGGGCCATCCTGCAGCAGCTCGACCTTGTTGCCTTCGGTCAGCGGGCTGCCGACTATGGCCTCCTCGATCGCCAGATGCAGGCTGAAGATATTGGTGGGCGCTCCGCCGGACTTGAGTCGATCGAGAATGGCTTTGCTGCGTGCCGCCGACAGCGGGCCCTGGACTCCATCTACCGGCACAGGGGCGGCGGGCGCGCGTGCCATGTCAGGCACCAGGGTCGGCAGGGAACTGCAGGAAATCAGCAGCACCAGGAACAACGCCAGGCACAGCGCCAATGAGATACGCACGCCACTCCAGATGGACTGCAGGTTCATTCGGCACCCTTTCGGCAGTACGGGGGTCACGGCGTCGCGGCAGGCCGGCGGCCTGGCGACTCCCGCCCCCTGGCAAGCGCAGCGGCAGTGGCCGCCCTCATGACTTTCCGGACTCCGCGGGGGCATCCTTGCCCTTCCCCGCCACCTTGTCCCTGGGCACGCCCTTTTGCGCGGCTTCCCGGGCCCTGGCCTCGGGATCGGGCATGCGCTCGGGCTGGGTCGCGGTGGGTGACGTGCTGTTCGGACCGGTGTTCTGTGCCGGATCCACGGTCTTCGCCGTGCCACTGGTGGCGTTGGGTTTGCTGTAGGTGTTCATGCTCGCCTCTGGATCCCCGTGAGAACCGGGTCATTGCGCGGAACCGGGACAGCGCCACAGTGGCAGTGAACGGGCGTGCCGTCGGTACGCTGCCACGCATATAGGGGCGCCACGGCTCCGGAGCGGTGCGCCCCTCGAACGCCCGGGCGGGGATATGTTCGATGACGCACAGATATCGCCGGCAGTCTCCCTATACTGGCCACTCCGGGTCCGCCATGTCGCTGAAGGCTCCGTCCGGAGCCCCTTGGCCAAGTGTTGCGAACCCCCATGAAGCAAGAACGGCAGACCGATAGAGATCCCATCCGACTGCCAAAGGTGCTGGCCGACCGGCTGACCACGCCTTTCTCCCGTTTCCTGCACATCGAGACCGCCGCTGCCGGCGTCCTGCTGCTGTTCACCCTGGCCGCCCTCCTCCTCTCCAACTCGCCGTGGGCACATTCCTTCCTGGGCATCTGGGAGATCCAGGGTGGTTTTCGCATCGGCTCGCTGGAGTACATGCGCTCGCTCAAAGGCTGGATCAATGACGGCCTGATGACGCTGTTCTTCTTCCTGGTGGCCCTGGAACTCAAGCGCGAGCTGGTACTTGGCGAACTGCAGAACCCGCGCATGGCGGCCCTGTCGATCTCGGCCGCCCTCGGCGGCATGCTGGTGCCCGCCGCGCTCTACTGGTTGCTGCAACAGGGACAGCCTGGCCAGCATGGCTGGGGCACGGTAATGGCGACCGACACGGCATTCGTCATCGGCTGCCTGGCGCTCCTGGGCCCACGCATCCCGCCGATCCTGCGCGTATTCATGCTTTCGCTGGCGATCGTCGACGATATCGGGGCCATCCTGGTCGTGGCCATCGGCTACGGCGAGCACATCGCCTGGAGCATGCTCGCCCTGGCCGCATGCGGCCTGGCGAGCGTCCACCTCATGTCGCGGGTCGGCTTCCGCGGTTTCCCGATCTACTTCCTGATGGGCGGACTCATCTGGGTCGCGGTGGATGCCTCCGGGATACACGCGACCATCACCGGCGTGCTGCTCGGTCTGATGACGCCGGCCCGCCGCTGGGTCAGCGACAGGCGTCTGTACGCCATCCTGAGCCAGGTCGTTGCGCACCCCAGCGATGACGAAACAAGTGGCAATACAAAGGATCGCAAGACCTTGCTGGCAGCCGAGATCGCCGCGCGCGAAACCCTGTCCCCGGTGGAGCGGCTGGAGCTTGCCCTGCACCCCTGGGTCGGCTTTGTCATCATGCCGCTCTTCGCTTTCGCCAATGCCGGCTTGCCCTTGTCCCTGGCGGACATCGGCAACTCCGTCACGCTGGCCGTGTTCATCGGCTTCGCACTCGGCAAACCCATTGGCGTACTGACTTTCAGTTGGCTGGCGGTGCGCTTGGGTATCGCCATACGCCCTCCGGACCTTGGCTGGGCCTTGCTGGCCGGCGGCGGCCTGCTGGCGGGAATCGGCTTCACCATGGCCCTGTTCATCGCCAACCTGGCATTCCCCGAGAGCCTGATCGACAGCGCCAAGCTGGGCATCTTCGCAGCCTCGGTCTTTTCCGCGGTGGCCGGTCTCGCGCTGCTGACGCTGATAGCCGTGCCAGGGAACCCCCCTCGCGAAGGTCACTGATGCCTCACGGTGGGAGCCACCCCGGACAGATCGAAGGAGCGCCGCCGGAACGGCGGCAATCCCGGATGAGAGGACCTGCGGCAAGCCTCTCGTTTGTGCTATAGCGTACCAATCGAGCACGATTCCACTGGCGTGCGATGCCAGACGGACATATCGACTATTGTCGGGAGGAGCCAATGTCAGAGCTGCCCATGCCGCGGCAGAACCACCTGCTCGCGGCCCTTTCGGAGGACGTTCAGCAGCGTCTGTTCTGCGATCTCGAACAGGTGCCATTGCCACTCGGCAAGGTGCTGTACGAGTCGGGGCATACCATGCGCCATGTCTACTTCCCCACCGACTCGATCATCTCCCTGATCTACGTGATGGAGAGCGGCGCCTCGGCGGAAATCTCCGTGGTCGGCAACGAGGGGCTGGTCGGAATCGCCCTGTTCATGGGGGGAGAAAGCACTCCGAGCCGGGCCGTCGTGCAGAGTGGCGGGCATGCGTTTCGACTCCCTGGGCAGTTGCTCAAGAATGAGTTCAACCGCCATGGCGAACTGCTGGTGCTGATGCTCCGTTATACCCAGGCCCTGATCACCCAGATGGCGCAGACGGCGGTCTGCAATCGCCATCACTCGATCGACCAGCAACTGTGCCGCTGGCTGCTGCTGTCGCTGGATCGCCTGCCAAGCAACCAGTTGGTCATGACCCAGGAACTGATCGCCAACATGCTCGGTGTCCGTCGCGAAGGGGTGACAGAGGCGGCCGGCAAACTGCAGAAGCTTGGCGTCATCGAATACAGCCGTGGGCATATCACCGTGCTCGACCGGCAGCGGCTCGAGCAGTTGAGCTGTGAATGCTACGCCGTGGTGAGGCGGGAAACCGATCGCCTGCTGCCCTACGTCCCTGCTCGCCCGGCCGGTTGAGGCCACGCCGTGCATGCCGCCGGCGGAAGCGGGCCGATGGAGTTCCCGGGCTCCGGCGAGGCACTACGGGAGTCCTTTCGGTCAGTGGGAACCTACGGCAGCGCATAGGTCCTGAGCATCTTGGCGAATTCGCGCAACGCCCGGATATTGCTGGCCTCGGCCTCATGCACCCACTGCCGGATGGCCTCGGGTATGTCCAGGCCCCTGGAGCTGGCGTCGCCCCAGATCCGCTGCAGGGCGATGCGCCTCTCGTAGGCGACCCTGAGCACCTGGCTCTTCTCCAGCGCCGCCCCGATGAGGGCCCGTTGCCGCTCGTCGAGCAGGCTCGGCTCGCGCCACAGGAGCCGCCTGGCACGACGCAGCGACGCGTCGAGCTTGGCGCGTTCCTGCCTGGCCAGTGGCGCGATCACCAATTTGCGGTACTGCGCCATGACCTGGAAGCGGTTGTTGAGGATGGCCATGGCGGTGTCCACATCCAGGCTGCGCTTGCCCTTGACCCGGGTGGCGACGGGCGCCATGCGCCTGACCCTGGCCAGGCGCAGGAGACACAGCAGCCGGATCCAGGCCCAGCCGAGGTCGAACTCCCATGCCTTCATCGACAGCTTGGCCGAGCCCGGATAGGTATGGTGGTTGTTGTGCAGCTCCTCGCCGCCGACCAGGATACCCCAGGGCACCAGGTTGGTGGCGGCGTCGCGGCATTCGAAGTTGCGGTAGCCGACCGCATGGCCAAGGCCGTTGACCACCCCGGCGGCCCAGAACGGGATCCAGATCATCTGGATCGCCCATACGCTGATGCCGATGACGCCGAACAGGGCCAGATCGATCAGCGCCATCAGACTCACCCCGGCGATGGGGAAGCGGCTATAGAGGTTGCGCTCGATCCAGTCATCCGGGCAGTGCTTGCCGTAGATGCTCAGGGTTTCCTCGTTCCGCGCTTCCTCGCGGTACAGTTCGGCACCCTTGCAGACGACCGTGGCCAGGCCCTTGTAGCGCGGGCTGTGCGGGTCCTCGGCGGTTTCGCACTTGGCGTGGTGCTTGCGGTGGATGGCGGTCCAGGCCCGGGTGGTCATCCCCGTGGTCAGCCACAGCCAGAAGCGGAAGAAATGCTTGAGCGCAGGGTGTAGCTCCAGGGCACGGTGCGCCGAGTAGCGGTGCAGGTAGAGGGTCACCGCCACTATGGTCAGGTGGGTCAGCAGCAGGGTGGCGACCACCAGCTGCCAGACGGACAAATCGAGCATGCCGGACATGAGGTCACCTCGCCCGTACCCGCTCCGGGACCGACAGGCGCGGCCGACGCGTCATCAGAATCGCCGTCCTTGACGCATCAGGAACACCAGGCCGGCCAGCACCACAAGCAACAGGATGTGGATGAAACCTCCCAGCGTGTAGGACGTGATCAGCCCCAGCGCCCACAGGGCTAACAGCAGAATCACAATTGCACCGACCATGACCGCACCTCCATGGGCTACCAGGTAGCCGTAGCGACAGGTCCAGTCTGGCGGCACTGGCCCCGGGCAGTCTGTGCGTCGGCGTACGCATGCGGTCGCGATGGCTGAGTTGGCCAGCGTACCGACCCCTCGGCTGAAGGCTGCCACGCTGGCCTTCCCAGCCAATCCCGGCCGGGTATCAGCCCAAAGGGGGCCTAGCCATGAGTACCTTGACCATCGAAGGCTGGTGCAAGACCAGCACTGGGCAGCGGTCCACCCCGGTGGAGGACATCCAGTTCTACCTGACTGGAAACGACCATCTACGCCTGGAGCAGGCCGAGGAATACCTGCAGAAGAGCCATCTGTCCGAGGTCATGGTCGATGTCGACATGTCGACCCTGGACCTGAGCATGTCGCAGGAATACAGCCCGCTGTCCGATTGCCAGCTGCGCGTCTATCTGGACCCGGACAGTAACCGCGGTCACTTCCACCTGGTCGGGCATCGGGCCAGCGACGGCAGCCTGATCTATACCAACTCCGTCCTGATCGCCCAGATGACCTAGTCGCGCGAGCATCGCCGCCCCACGGCTCCGCCCCCATCGACTCAGCCCGCCGGCGTGGCTATGTGAGTTTCCGTACAGACTCTGCCGGGGGCGGTGTCCATCCTTGAACGGACAGGCGCGGGGAAATCTGAACCCCGCGCGCTTCATTCATCCACACCACTGGAGCACCCCATGAACGAAGACCAAGTGAAAGGCCGGGGCAAACAAGTGAAAGGCCAGGTCAAGGAAGCCGCCGGCAAGCTCATCGGGAACAAGACCCTGGAAAACAAAGGCAAGGTGCAAGACACCGCCGGGAAAATCCAGAAGCACTATGGCGACCTCAAGGACGATCTCGCGAACCCGGATTGAGTCCGCTCGATCCGAGGGCCAAGCCACACAGGTAGCGACTGGAGATCACCATGAACTATGTAGAAAAAGACACCTTCGGCATGTACGGCACCAACGGCAATGGCGTGGGTCCGGAAACAAGGAAAGGACCCGGCCCCGAGCTGATGGGGGCTGACACCCTGATCGGCAACGACGTCTACAACCTCAAGGATGAAGACCTGGGCGACATCAAGGAGATCATGCTGGACATGCGCACCGGCCGAGTGATCTACGCGGTCCTGTCCTTCGGCCCGATCCTGGGCATGGGAGGAAAACTCTTCGCGGTGCCCTGGAAAGCATTGACGCTCGATACGCAACACAAGCGCTTTACCCTGAACGTCGACAAGGACCGCCTCAAAGAGGCGCCAGGCTTCGACAAGAGTCACTGGCCCAACATGGCCGACCAGGCATGGCAGAAGGAAATCCATGCCTACTACCAGCCAGCCAAGCCTGCGGGATCCAGCGGTTTGTGATCCCCACGGAAGTAGCCGGCAAAAGGCCCTTCGATGGAAGGGCCTTTTTTTTCATCCGGCGCTTACTGGGCCGGCTTGTGGACCAGGTCGTTCTTCACCTGGCGGACACCATCGACGGTCGCGGCGACCTGCACCGCCTTGTCGATCTGCCACTGGGAGTCGACGAAGCCCGTCAGCTGCACCGTGCCGTTGAACGTCTTGACCTTGATGTCGAACGAGTTCACGTCGTTCTCCATCAACAGCGCGGATTTGACCCTGGTGGTAAGGGCAATGTCGGAGAGGACTTCGCTGCTGCTCTGCTCGTGTCCGGGATGCGCGCATCCGCCGATGAAGGGGAGACCAGCGGCGAGCGCTGCCGCGATCAACAGTGTTTTCAGGTCCATGGTGATTTCCTTGAGATGGCGCTGCGCGAAGGTGCGTATCACCAGCTTGATAGCGGGGGGCTCGAGGGTCTGTGCGACTCCGCACCGAGTAGCGCGGATGCCAGCGCCACCGGAGCGAACGCACCCTGAGGAGTCGGCAAGTGAAGGGACCGCCGGCAGGCACGACCTGCCGGCGGGAGTCGCCAGCGATCCCGTTCCTCGGGACGGATGGCGACAAGTCCTCAATAGCGAAGGTTGGTGGACTGGACGCTCTTCACGCCTCGCACATTCTGCGCCAGCTCGATCGCCAGGTCGCGCTCGGCGCCACTGTCGACGACGCCACTCAGGGTAACGATGCCGGCGTTGGTGCTTACCGAGATGTCAGAGCTGCTGACATTGCTGGAGTACATCAGAGTGGATTTCACCTTGGTGGTGATCCAGCTGTCGGCCATATTGTCCCCGGCCGCCTTCGCAGTGTTCTTGGCGCTGTCGACCGGCTTCGATTTCGCGGCGTCCACCACCAGTTGGTTGTCCACCGAGACGACGCTGTTGGTGTTCAGCGCCAGACGCCCGGCAAGATCCTTGTCCGCCTGGCTATCGGCATTGCCGGTCAGCGTCACCTTGCCCGAGCGGGTCGAGACGCTGGTGGTCATGCCGTCGGCCTGTTTGCTCCACAGCAGCTTCGACTTGACCGCGGCGGTGATGGTCGCGTCATCGACCATGACGCCATAGCTCCGGTCCTGGCCCGTCTGCGGCGGAACGTAGTCGGGCTTGACCATGATCCGGTTGTCCACTGCATTGATTCCACTGACGCCCAGCGCGATCTCCTTGGCCAGCTCCTTGTTGACCTCTTCCGCGACGTTGCCGGTCAGGGTGGCCTTGCCGTTCGCTACCGACACTTTCAGGTCATTGGCCCGCAGATGAGGATTCAACGCATAGGTCGTCCAGATCTGGGTTTCCTGGCGGGCGTCAGTGAAGGTCTGCGATTCAGCGGCGGCCATACCGCCCGTGGTTCCCAGCGCCAGCGCGATGCTGGCGGCAAGGAGTAGCTTGCGGGTTTGTGTGTGCATCTGGTTTCACCATTCGGGTAAGGGATTGATCCGAACCGGGAACCCGTGGATGGCTGGGCCGCTGGTTTGGGCCGCCTGACACACCGCGTGGCGGTGCATCAGGGGATCTTGTCCGGCTCAGGACTCGTGTGTCTCAGATGAGTGGGTCCGTGCGGGGCAGGCTCACGACTTTCTGGGCTCCTGGCTCATGAGGTCGTCATCGCCCTTGGCCGCGCGTGGCGGCTCTTTCGCGGTGGCCTTGGCAGGTGGTTTGTCCGCATCCCGCGGCGGCGCCCTTCTGGCCTCCTCGCGGTCGGGGTTCTTGGCATCAGCCGTGCGTTCGGGCTTCACGGAAGGCGTGGCGCCGGCGCCCTGGCCGGGTTTCCTGGCCGGGGTGGCGCTGTTGGCCGCACCGCTGCTCGGGATGTGTTTGCTGTGCTTGCTCATGTCAACCTCTGGGGTTGGTGGTGGGGATCAGCACTGTGGCAGCGAACAGCGCAATCCGTCGGTGCGCAATCGCGCTTACTTACCGGGAACGCCGTGGGACGCGGCTGGGCCCCCCGCCCTCAGAAGCGCCGGCCATGGCCCCGTCCCGTCCAGTTCCAGATGGGGGGCTGGCGCAAGGGACGATCGTGGTAGGTGGGCAGTTCAATGCTGATCCAGCAATCATCCGGCGAATGCCACTTCAAGCTGCCTTCCAGCAACCTCAGGTCGCGCTGGACCTGGCGGATCACCAGGCCCGCCTGCGTTGGGTTGGTCAGTGCTCCGGCGTCGATGACCTTGCTCGAGCTTTCCGCTCCCGGCCGGGCGAGCACCATCAGGACCCTGCCGTCCGGACGCGAGGCCAGGGACACCTCGTAGGCTGGGAAGGCAGACGATAAAAGGACCGATGTGAGCTGCATGTGTACCTCCCTTGCGCCCGACAAGGGCGGCCGTGGTGAGATCATCGGAAGTCCGGGCGTTCCTTGGTTTGTTTGCGGTGTGTCGCGCAGCCCTGGACGACCCCAGGGGGCTCATAGCCGTCCGGTGAGCAACAACACGATGACGATGATCAGGACGATGCCCAACCCACCGGTTGGCCCATATCCCCAGTTCCTGCTGTGCGGCCAGTTCGGCAAGGTGCCGACCAGCAGCAGGATGAGGACGATCAACAGGATGGTGCCCAAGCTCATGGCTGTACCCTCCGACTTGAAGGAGCGGAAACCCGCCCGCTGGCGCTCGATGTGAGGCCGAGCACTAGATTGGCCCCACTTCTTCGGCGCATCTGTACGGCAACGAACAGAGACGACTCAGAAGGCGATGCGCGGGACACTGATCACCTGGAACTCCACGCGGTTGCGCGTGGGCTCGCTGGCCCGGCTGCTGCCGAAGTTCCCCAGGTCATTCTCAACCGGTCCGAAAGCGCCGGCTGCGGCGCGATCATGCCCGGCGCTACCGCGTCCCTCGCCAGGTCTTCGCTTATCGCGGTCAAAGGCAGGGCGCTGGCGGAAGCGACGCATAGCAGGAGCAACTGCCGGCGCAGACGCAGCACGACGTTGTCGCTGCAGGCAGGCTGCTGTTTTGCTCGGATAGCGTGCCCAGGGCACGTTGGCGGGATAGGCCATTTCATCACCATCTCCAGACCAGTTGTCCCGTAGGGGTGCGGGACGTCGGGAGCACACGATGGCCAATGGCCGGTGCGCCGTCGGTGCGCCAGCGCTCATAGCACCTCACCGGCGCAGGGTGCGATGGCGTACATACCGGCAGGCCCGGCAGGCACAGAATGAATCAAACGCAGGGCGGCATAGGCTGCAGCAGGTACCGGCAATGAACGGAATGTACGACTCGACCTTGTTCCAGCGCATTGATGCGCAGTGCCAACCGCTGCTGCGCTACCTGCACAAACTCACGGGCGTCCGTTATGCGGCGGTCTCCGAGGCGGGCGGCATCTATGAACTCAGCCCGATCCATGGCGAGCGCAAGCATGCCAGCCAGGAACAGCTGGCCGATGCTGAAGTTTGGCAAAAGCTGGTTTGAGCAACGGCTTTCCGACTGGTTGAGGGGTGAGTGCGCCAACGCACAGACAGGCCCCCTGGTTACCGACAAGGTCATGACTCCTCTCACCGCAATCGTGCGCGAGCCGGGCACATGCACGGCCTCACCGCTCGCGTTGCCCATGGAGCAAGCTCATGAACAAAGATCAATTCGAAGGAAAGGTCGATCAGTTGAAGGGCCTAATCAAGGAAACCACTGGCAGGCTTTTCGGTAACCAACGGCTGGAAAACGCAGGCAAGGCACAAAATGCCGCCGGCAATATCCAGGAGAAGGTCGGCGACAGCAGAGAGGACATCACCAAGGGGTCTTGACCCGTTTCCCTGATTGGCTCCCCTTCCCCTGCACTGCCTTCGTTCCCCGTACGCAGGCATTCCAGGGAAAGGGCCGGCCAACCTTTCTGCTATGGGAGGTACCCATGAACCATCAGGAAAAAAACGCCAGTAACGAAGACAACGTAGCCGGCCCAGCCACTCGAACAGGGCCTGGACCTGAACTGATGGGCGCAGACAGGCTCATCGGCAACGATGTCTACAACCTCGTGGGAGATGACCTCGGGGTAATCAAGGAAATCATGCTGGACATGCGCAGTGGCCGCGTCATCTATGCGGTGCTGTCGTTCACGTCGTTCCTGGGTCTGGGTGAAAAACTTTTCGCCGTGCCCTGGAGGGCATTGGCACTGGATACCGAGCACAAGCGCTTCACGCTCGATATTGATCGGTACCAACTGAAGGATGCCCCAGGATTCGACAAGAACCACTGGCCTGACATGGCCGACCAGCGCTGGCAAATGCAGATCAGCCGCTTCTACGGAAACGCGGGGTGGGAGTGAGTGGCATCGCCCCTCCTGGCAGAGGCGCTCTGACTGCAAGGAGGCTTAGAGCTCACTCACGCCGTGCCAGCCTGGAGCGGAACACGACCAGCGCGATCGACAGGAACAGAAGGATATGGATGAGTCCCCCCATGTAGAAGGAAGTAAGCAGTCCCACCACCCACAGAGCCAACAATCCGATTACGACGAATTCGAACATTTCCGTTCTCCTGCTGCGGCATGGCAATGACCTGCCTCCTTGCAGGTTGCATCCGAGCCCAGGGACGGTCTGTACGGTATCGCACTCAAGACAGGCAGTTTCACCCCGCACAGACCGGCGGAGCACTTCCCGGCTGCCCTCCATTGCAATCAATCCCGCGTGCGTGCACTAACGAACAGACCGTCGCCACCACATTGCGCAAGAGTGCAGCATGAGAAAACTCAGCAGCCTTCTTGCACCGCCCGGGACCTGCGCGTGCTGCAGGGCAAAAGGGAGGCGACCACAGTGTCCAACCATCTTCTCAGTGGCATCCCGAGCAGAGAGCGCAACCGGGTGCTCAATCATTGCGAGTCGGTAGAGCTGGTCTTCGGCAGCCTGCTTTGCGAGACAGACCAGCCATACAGCCATGCCTACTTCCCGCTTACCGGCTTCATTTCGCTGGTGGCGCACCTGGATGCCCATCGGCCGCTGGAAATGGGCCTGATCGGCAGCGAGGGCATGCTGGGCGTCACGCTCATATTGGGCGTGCGCAAGGCGCCCATCCGCGCTGTGGTGCAAGGCGCCGGAAACGCCCTGCGCATCACCTCCAGCCAGCTTCTGCGCGAGTTGCACGAGTGCCCCGAGCTGCAACGCAGTTTGAATCGCTACCTCTACGTACTGATGGCGCAACTGTCGCAAGGGGCCGCCTGCATCCACTTTCATGAGATCCAGCCAAGGCTGGCGCGCTGGCTGCTGATGACCCACGATCGGGCGCAGGCCGATCATTTCCACCTCACCCATGAGTTTCTCGCCGATATGCTCGGCGTGCGTCGGAGTGGCATCACCGTGGCTGCGGGGGAGTTGCAGCAGCAACACCTCATTCACTACAGCCGCGGTGAGATCACCATCCTCGATCGTGCCGGGCTCGAAGCAGCTGCCTGCGAATGCTACAACGCAGTGACGGACTGCTACAGCAAACTGCTTGGCTGAAAGCCGTCCGGCTTCTCGCAGCGTGGCCACGGCTAAGCACCTAGCGAACTGACGTTGTGCAGCGACAACATCCTCTTCACCTGGAGTTCTTGGATCGATCGCGACGACCGCAACGACGGCCTGGTTACCCTGTCCCCCTTGCTGCGCCCCGAACTTTCGCCATCGGACTTGCACATCGAGTGCGCCATCGTGCGACTGGCGGGACGCACCCTGTCGCCGCCGGCGCAACGCCTGATGGACCTGATCCTGGCGCCGAACGGACTGGCGGGAAAAGTTGCGAGTTGCGCAGATCCCATTGGGAGGGCCACCCTCACGCCTCCTCGGCCGGGATCCTCGTAAGCGCGTCGAAGGCCTGGTACAGCAGGTCGGCCTGGACGTCAGTGAGGCGAATGTAACGCCGATAGTGCGGTAACCGGCTCAGCACCTCGTTGGTGCCAACGTGCTCAATCACCAGGGTCCGGACGTTCTCGCCCTGCTGGAGTGCCAGCCGCCTGAAATCCAGGGACACACCATTGGCGCGCCTACCGATCCTGTCGGGCTCCTAGACGAGCCGCTGGCTGAATCGCCAAGCACAGCGCTAGCAGTTGGATGGGTGGGGGGGGCGCATCACGCGGAGAAAAAATGGGGGAACAACTGGGGGAACAAATCACACCAAACAGGCAAAACCCGCATTTTACGCGACCTACAGAGTGAATAAGGCCGGCCACAAGCCGGCTTTTTTATTGTCCGGAAGAAAGTATCGAGAGCATTCAACACTCACCGCATCCATAGCCTCGCTGACGACTGTCGGTACCTCTATCCTCTTGCTATGGCAGCTCCCCGATCCATGGCGGCAGAATGCCCCAATTGCATGGATAGCGGAGATCACCATGGTAGGCCCCTCCCTCATACACCGTTCTTTCTCGGAGCCGGACCGTCCCAAACGCAGTTGGGAGGAAACCTGGCAAGGCCCAGACCACGGCCTAATCAAGTGCTGGGAAACTGGCCGTGATCTCGCCAGCCAAGACCCCGACCTCGCCGCACGCTGCAAAGCCGGAGCGCTCCCACCCCTACATTGGAAAGGCGGTGTTGCGCGCGAGCTGAAGAAGAAGGAGAAGTTCGGCGCCCTCTCTTACCTGGCCCAATGGCAAGGCCTACGTGGCCAGGATCTGGAGATCGACCAGGGAGCCGAAGTCACCCTCACCTGCACAGCAATCGGGATGGTCGTGACCTTCACGCCTGACTTAACAAAGCTGGCCGAGCCGCAAAGCAGCGAAGACGAAGGAGAGTCCAATGGTTGATTTGCATCAGGAGTTCCAAAACAGCCGCTTCTTCCACCAGGCCCGCATCGACAGACGCTCCGCTGATGCGTTGGTCGGCCTCGCTGCCGGCGTGAGTGCAGACGGGCAGATCAATCAACAAGAAGCTGAGTTCCTGGAGAACTGGATCTCCAGCAATCTGGCCCACCTCGATGATCCAGTCATCAACCTACTCTACCGCCGCCTCTCCGATATGCTGGCTGACGGCGTACTGGATGCAGAGGAAGCGGCCGAACTGCTGACGACGCTGCGTAGTTTCGCCGGCCTCAGCAACACCCGTCCCGGCACCGGCGGCAATACCTTCACGGCGCCCACTGACCTACCACTGAGCAAGCCAGTTCCCGAACTGGAATGGGCGGGACGACTGTTCGTGTTTACCGGCGTCATGGCTTATGGTCCACGCAAGGATTGCGAAGCCCTTGTCATCGACCGTGGTGGCCAGATCGGAGCAGGTGTCAGCAAGAAAATTCACTATCTGGTGGTGGGTACCATTGGCAATGAACAATGGCTTCACAGCACCTACGGCACCAAGATCAAGAAAGCCGTTGAGCTTCGTGAAGCTGGAGCACCGCTTGCAATCGTGAGTGAAGAGCACTGGCAAACGGCAGTCTTCGGCTGAAGCGAGGATCTAGGCGCAGGACATTTCGGAGTAGCGGGCCAAAGGATGAACCCGATAGAGGAATACACCAGGGACGAGGCGCTCGAGTATGCAAAGGCCAACAAGAAGGCCATTGCGAGGCGCCGGACTGACAAGTCGATCTACCCACCGGAAGAGGACCCCGTTTCGGTTTTCATGGCGGGCTCCCCTGGCGCAGGAAAAACGGAGGCATCCACTGCGCTACTCAACCTATTCAGTGATACGTCCATCCTGCGGATCGACCCAGACGAACTACGCAACGAGTTCAAGGCCTACAAGGGCGGAAACGCTTGGTTGTTCCAAGGTGCGGTTTCGATCTTGGTGGAAAAGATTCTCGACTTTGCCCTGGACAATCGTCAGTCGTTCCTGCTGGACGGCACGCTCTCCAACTACGAGATAGCGAAGAAGAACATACAGCGCTCACTGAAGCGCGGAAGATTCGTGCAGATCCTCTACGTTTACCAAGATCCGCTGCTGGCCTGGGAGTTTGTCAAGGCTAGAGAAACCACCGAGGGCAGGCGCATCCTCCCCGAACACTTCATCGAGCAATACTTCGCCGCACGTGACGTGGTGAACCGTCTCAAGCTAGAGTTCGGCAAAGCTATCTATGTTGATCTGCTTCTGAAGAGCAACGACAATTCCAGCCGCCTGTACAAGGCTGGTGTCGACAAGATCGACTACCATATCCCTGAGCGGCATAGCAGGGCCTCGCTCGCAGCAAAACTAGGATTTACAGGATCAGGACCGCAGGCATGAGCCTCTTCAACATGGGCAAAAACAGCAAGGCCACCCGTAACCCGTTTGCCGAATTCATCCGCAATGCCAAGTCGGATGAGAAGAAGCGCGTGTACAGCACTGTCATCACCGAGTCGACCAAGCAGCAGAACCAGGTGATAGAGGCTGCCAAAGCTCAAACCATTTGACCTGGCTCCGAGAAAAGCCCCGCCAAGCGCGGGGCTTTTCGTTTCTGCACCGTCCTGCCGACCCGATCCTTTAATCCCACGCGCGGTGGCGCTGGCTTGGGAACTCTTCGGAGCCCAAACGTGCAATCGAAGACAGTGCTGGGAGCAAGCGGCTCACTTTATCGCAGGGCCTACCCCACCTAGTTTCATCGCAAATTCAAGCACTTCATCCCTCTTCTCCCGGGACAGCTTGTGGAATAGCCGCAGCAACTCCGCCATGTCGTCATCGGCCGCATAGAAGTAGGCTTCGGGAAGGTCGAGGGCGGCGGCAATCTGGCGCACGACGACGATGTTGGGCTCGTGCTTGCCCTTCTCGTACTGGTTCATCCGCGCGCTGGCGGACATGGGATCGATCTCCGCCCGGATGCCCAGCGACTCCTGGGACAGGCCTGCAGCCTTGCGCGCCTCTTTCAATCTCCTGGCGAAAACGGACATTTCCTAGCCCTCAAAAGGCTAAGAGATTCTTAGATTTGGCGCGCCCATATACTAAGGTTTCCTTAGTCTCATCCTTCAGAGCTAAACAGGACGTACAGCTAATGAGCGACTTCCGCCCCCTTCCCCAACCCTGCCGGGACGTTCTCTACTTCAATGCCGCAGCGCCAGCCGAGGACCTCTTCGACACGGCCGAGCAACGCATGGTTGCAGCGCTCAATCTGCTGCAGATCCTGGAGTTCAGTGACAGCAAGGATTTCGTCCAGCACCAGGCCACGCGTTTGGCGTCGGCGCTTGGTGTGCTGTTGAGCGACGCGCGCGTGCTGTACGAGGCGGCGCAATTGCGGGCGCAGGAAAGGCCCTAGACGGGTCTGGCTATCCCCGCCTCCACCCCGGCACTCGCAGCCGCGGCAGTGCCATCCGCAGGATGTGCAGGCAACCGCCCAGCACCAGCAGTCCGGCACCTGTGGATAACCAATGGGAAACACCCGGCTTTTCTGCTTCGAAGGCGCCGCCGAGCAGCAGCCAGTCGAGGCCCAGCAATGCCGCCATGAACAGCATCCCGGCCAGGTAGGTCAGCACGGTCAGCAGCAGCCAGAGCGGTTTCATCGGCCGGCGGTATACGGTCGGGGATCGGTCAATCACGGGCTTGCGCTCGCATCCTTGCGTCAGGGGCGCGCATAGTGGCGAATCGCCCATAGCCTGCCAAGGCGTCCCGACGGAAGGCTCGGCTTTGCCAACCGCCCCGCGAAAAACCTGAACCATCCGGGCGACCCTCTCCCTAAACCTTTGAACGCCTCATTTCCACAGGGAATGGCTTGGCCATTCGAAGGAGTACGCCATGCGCTCTGTACTGCTCTGGCTCATCGGGATTCCTATCCCGATCATCATCCTGATCGCCCTCTTCCTATAGGCAGTGACGCGGGGGCGCCACGCGATGGCGTCGCCCGCACCCCATCCAGATTCGCTAAGGCGTCCAGTCCACGTTGTGCTCTTCCAGGTAGGCATCCACGGCGGCCCCCACCGTGGGCTGGAAAACGTCGTGGCCGATGTGGTCGAGCACTTCCAGGCGCTGGAGCTTTTCCTTGACCGGGTCCTTCACTTCCGCGAAGCGCAGCTCGACGCCGGCGGCACGCAGGGTCTGCTCGAGTTCGACGAGCATGTCCGCCGAGGTGACGTCCACGCTGGTCACCGGTTCCGCCGTGATCACCAGCCGACGCACGTCGGTCGGGGACCGGGCGATGGCCTCCAGCACGCACTTCTGGAACAGCTCGGCATTGGCGAAGAACAGCGGCGCATCCCAGCGGAACAGCACCAGCCCCGGTACCAGACGCGCCCCCGGATAGCGGGAGATATCGTGAAAGCCGCGGATGCCGTCGACGCGGCCGAGTACCGCATAGTGTGGGCGCCAGCCGTCCCAGAGGAACTCGATCACGGCGATCACCACTGCCAGGCCGATGCCTGGGACCGCGCCGAGCACCGCAACGCCGACGAAGCAGGTGATGGAGAGCCAGAACTCCCACCGCTGGATGCGGTAGATGCGCGCCAGGTCCTTGAACTCGAAGAGGCCGATGGCGGCGGCGATCACCACGGCGGCCAGGGCACTGTTGGGCAGGTTCTGCAGCAGGTTGGGGGCCAGGAGCAGCAACAGCGACACGGCAATGGCGCCGAACACCCCGGTCAGTTGCGTCTGGGACCCGGCCGCTTCCGCCACCGGCGTACGGGAAGAACTGCTGCTGATGGGGAAACCCTGGAAAAAACCCGTCGCCAGGTTGGCGACGCCCAGGCCGACCATTTCCTGGTTGGGGTCCACCGGGGTGCGGAGCCTCGCCGCAAAGGTGCGCGACAGCACGCTGGTGTCGGCGAAGGACACCAGCGCCACGGCGAAGCCGCCAATCAGCACGCTGACCAGGTCTTCCGGCCGCAGCCAGGGCACCGCAAAGCCCGGAAGCCCCTGCGGCATGGGGCCCAGCACCTTGAGGCCGTGGCTGGTGGCCAGGTCGAGCCCGCCCACCAGCAGGGTCGCCGCGACCACGGCAATGAGAATGCCGGGCACCCGCTCGAAACGCTTGAGCAGCAAGATCAGCGCCAGGGTGCCAGCCCCCACGGCGAAGGCGACCCAGTTGGCCTGGCCGCCCTGGAGGGCCCGGCCGAGGAGGAAGATTTCCCGCAGTGGCCCGCTACCGTCGAGGGAGATGCCGAACAGCTTGGGCGTCTGGCTCACCAGTACGGTGAAGGCGATACCATTCATGTAGCCGTAGCGAATAGGCTTGGACAGCAGCTCGGTGATGAACCCCAACTTCAGCAGGCCGGCGCCCACACAGACCAACCCCGATACCAGCGCCATGCCGCTGGCCAGGGCGATGGCGCGCAAGGGGTCGCCGCCGGACAACGGCAGCACCACGGCGAGGATGATGGCCGCCAGCGCCGAGTCCGGGCCGAGCACGAGAATGCGACTGGGTCCGAACAGCGCATAGGCCAGCAGCGGCACGATGGTGGCGTACAGGCCATAGATGCCCGGTACGCCGGAGGCCTCGGCGTAGGCGATGCCCACCGGCACCAGCATGGTGGTCAGCACCAGGCCGGCGAGCAGGTCTTTCGGCAGCCAGCCGGCCTGGTAGGTGCGCAGCACCTGCAACCCGGGCAACCAGCGGCGCCAGCCAGTCGGGGCGGAGGATTGCGGCAAGCGCCCGGGCTCGTTCGGTTGGGTGGGCTGGCTGTCGTTCATCGGGCGCTCCGCCTGCCTCGGTGGGACGGTTCAGGAAACCAGCATATCCGGCGTGGCCAGGTCGACTTTCCTGACCTGGACGCCAAGCGTTTCATGGGGTGGGAACACCCTAAGAATGGCTGCCTATTCGGGCGACGTCGAAAACCTCGCGAAACTGCCTCAAGTCCTTGTCAGCCGTGGCCTGGAGCGTTCCAAAAAAGAACTCGGACTGCCCTTTCATTACCCGACCAATGGCTAAACTGGACCTGTAGGCATCGCTTCCGACGCTTCGGGAGAGGCTGATGGACCTGTCGATCGAGTTGGTCTCCACGCAGGAACGGCCCCTGTGGCTGGTGCATGCCTGTGGTCTGACCATCGTTTTCCCGGACCAGGCATCCGCCACCTCCTTCGCCCTCAAGCTGGAGATGCGCGTGAACGCGCCTCACTCACTGTCGCAAGAAACCCGGAAACACTGGGCTGCCGAGCACTTTCGCATGTTGCGGGGCTCGTAGGGCGTCTATCGTTTGTGCAGTACCCGGCTGCGGGGCATGAGTTGCATCGAACCAACTCTCAGCAGCGATACAAGCAGTCTGTTCGGTGGCGCGTGCCACTCGAAGGGTCATGCCGTAGGTTAGCGACCATTTCCAGTTGGCCGGCCATCTATTTGAACGATGCCCGCTCGGGCAAGGAGCTTCAGATGGTCGATACAACCAGCAAGATCGACAAGGACTTCCCGCCCCACAAGGAAACCCAGGTCGCGACCGGCAGTGACAAATTGAAGGTCGGGGCGTTGATCGCTCTGGTCGTCGGCTCCATGGTCGGCGGCGGCATTTTCTCCCTGCCCCAGAACATCGCCGCGAGCGCCAGTGCCGGCGCCACGCTGATCGGCTGGCTGATCACCGGCGTCGGCATGTTGATGCTGGCGTTCGTGTTCCAGACCCTCGCCAACCGCAAGCCCACCCTCGACGGCGGGGTGTACGCCTACGCCAAGGCCGGCTTCGGTGACTACATGGGCTTCTCCTCGGCCTGGGGTTACTGGATCAGCGCCTGGATCGGCAACGTCAGCTACATGGTGCTGCTGTTCAGCACCCTCGGTTTCTTCTTCCCGATGTTCGGCGAAGGCAACACCCTGCCCGCGATCATCTGCGCCTCGGTACTGCTCTGGTGCCTGCACTTCCTGGTGCTGCGCGGGATCAAGGAGGCCGCCTTCATCAACACCCTCACCACCATCGCCAAGATGGTGCCGCTGGCGCTGTTCATCGTGATCGCCGGCGTGGCCTTCAAGATGGATGTGTTCACCGCCGACTTCTGGGGCGCCGGCAACAGCGACCTCGGCACGGTGATGGACCAGGTGCGCAAGATGATGCTGGTCACCGTGTGGGTGTTCATCGGCATCGAGGGCGCGAGCATCTTCTCCGCCCGTGCCGAAAAGCGCAGCGACGTGGGCAAGGCAACCGTGGTGGGTTTCATCGGTGTACTGCTGCTGTTGGTGCTGGTGAACATCCTGTCCCAGGGGATCATGGCCCAGGCCGCCCTGGCCGGCCTGAAGAACCCCTCCATGGCCGGCGTGCTGGAGCATGTGGTGGGCCACTGGGGCGCGGTGCTGATCAGCGTCGGGCTGATCGTGTCGCTGGCGGGTGCGTTGCTGTCCTGGACGCTGCTCTGCGCGGAAATACTCTTTGCCAGCGCCCGTGACCACACCATGCCGGAGTTCCTGCGCAAGGAGAACGCCAACCAGGTGCCGGCCAATGCGCTGTGGCTGTCCAACGGTCTCATCCAGCTGTTCCTGGTCGTCACCCTGTTCAACAGCTCCACCTACCTCAGCCTGCTGTACCTGGCGACCTCCATGATCCTGGTGCCCTACTTCTGGTCCGCGGCCTACGCCCTGCTGCTGGCCTGGCGCCACGAAACCTACGAGCAGGCACCCGGTGAGCGTGGCAAGGACCTGCTGATCGCCCTGGTCGCCGTCCTCTACGCCATATGGCTGGTGTACGCGGCGGGCGTGCAGTACCTGCTGCTGTCGGCGCTGCTCTATGCACCCGGGGCCATCCTGTTCGCCAAGGCCAAGCGTGAGCTGGGCCAACCGGTGTTCACCGGCGTCGAGAAAGTGATCTTCCTGGTGGTGGTCATTGGCGCCCTGATAGCCGGTTACGGGCTCTACAGCGGCTTCCTCAGCCTTTGACCCGCCGCCGGCCCTGGCGGCTCGGCCGCCAGGGCCTGGGAGATGCGCCATGATCGAAGCGGACAATGAGAAGCGGCGACCGATACTCGACCCACCCGATCGCATCACCGAAGTGATTTTCGGCCTGCTGATGGCGATGACCTTCGTCGGGGCGCTGAGTGTGGCGACATCCGGCCGCGAGGAGGCGCGCACCATGCTGATCGCGGCCTTCGGCTGCAACCTGGCCTGGGGCCTGGCAGATGCCGTCATCTACCTGTTGCGGACCTGGACCGACCGCACCCGCAACCGAACCTTGCTGCAGCGCCTGCAGAACAGCGCCGATGCCCGCGATGGCCAGGCCCTGGTCGCCGACGCGTTGCCGCCGCGCATCGCCGCGGCGGCGGGTGCCGAAGGCCTGGAAATGCTCCGCCGTCGCTTGATCGACTACAGCGGCGCGCCCGTTCGGACGGGATTGGGGCTGGACGATTTCCTCGGCGCCCTGGGCACCTTTCTGCTGGTGGTGCTGGCGACCTTCCCCATCGTCATTCCCTTCCTGCTCCTGGCCGATACGGGGCTGGCGATCCGCACCTCCAACCTGGTGGCCCTGGGCATGCTGTTCGCCGCCGGCTGGATGCTGGCCCGCTACTCGGGCGGCAATACCTGGGCGGGTGGAGCGGCGATGGCGATTGTCGGTACCGCCCTGATGTTCGCGATCATCGCCCTGGGTGGCTGAACGGCAAGCCCACCGACCCAGCCTTCCCGCCATGGCCAACGAGGGTAGAATGCCGCCCCGCTTTCACGAACCGCCGCCATGAACCTCGACGCCATCGCCACCCTGCAGCAGCAACTCACCACCGCCCTGGACAACCCGCCGGGCGAGATTCGGCGCATTTTCCACGGCCGTGGACGGCGCTGGGCGGGGCTGGAACATGTCACGGTGGACTGGCTGCAAGGCGTGGTGCTGGTGTCGCTGTTCCGCGAAGTGGAGCAAGCGGAGCTGGACGCGCTGAAAGCGATGCTGGCGAGCCTGACCCAATCGCCCACCTGGCAAGGCAGCGGTGCGCGAACCCTGCTGCTGCAGCACCGCTACCTGCTGGAAAGCAGCGTCGAGTTGCTCTGGGGCGAGGCGGTGGACGAGTGCGTGGTCAGCGAAGGCGGCCTGCGCTTCAAGCTGGACCTGGGCAAGAAGCAGAACAACGGCCTGTTCCTCGACATGCGCTACGGCCGCGACTGGGTCCGGGCGAACGCGGCGGGCAGGACGGTGCTCAACCTGTTCGCCTACACCTGCGGCTTTTCGGTGGCGGCCATCGCCGGCGGCGCCGAGCGGGTGGTGAACCTGGACATGGCCAGTTCGGCCCTCAGCCGTGGCCGCGACAATCACCGCCTGAACGACCATGACGTCAGCCGCGTGGGCTTCCTCGGCCACGAGCTGTTCAAGTCCTGGGGCAAGGTGAAGAAGCTCGGCCCCTACGACCTGGTGATCATCGATCCGCCGTCCTTCCAGAAAGGCAGCTTCGCCCTCACCCGCGACTACCAGAAGATCCTCCGCCGCCTGCCGGAACTGCTGACCGAGCAGGGCCTGGTGCTGGCGTGCGTCAACGACCCCGGCATCGGGCCGGACTTCCTCATCCAGGGCATGCAGGCCGAAGCGCCCGAGCTGCGCTTCGTGGAGCGCCTGGAGAATCCGCCGGAGTTCGAGGACATCGACGCGGATGCGGGGCTGAAGGCGCTGGTGTTTCGGCGGGGGTGATTCACCTACGCGCCCGCCTCGCCCTTGTAGGGGCGAATTCATTCGCCAAGCGGGCCAGCGGTCCGCCCTTCAGCGCCAAGTCCAACTCCCCTCACCCCCGCCCCTCTCCCGGAGGGAGAGGGGAGCAAAGCGCTAGAAAGGCACCGTCAGCTTCAGCCAGTAGGCATCCCCTTCGGCGCGGTTGCGCACCTGGCTTTCCTGCTCCCACTTGGCGGTGACGAACCAGCCGTCCTTGCTGCTGTACATCGCCGACGGGCCGATGGCGAAGGCGCGACCCTTGTTGTCCTCGATGCGTTCGCCGTTCTGGCGGTCGTCGGTGGTCTGCCGGTAGTAGTAGCCGCCCACGCCCAGCACCCAGCCATTGCCCAGGCCCCAGCCCAGGGCGTAGTCGACGTGGAATTCCTGGCCCGAGCGGTAGTCCGTGGCGGAGTTCTCCAGGTTGAAGTCGTACATGATCTTGGCGCTGGCATTGAGCCCGGCCGGGTCGACGTGGGAGATCGCCAGCACCGGTTCGATGGTCCAGTAGTTGCGCCCGATATTGGCCAGGTCGCCGCGGTCGTATTCGCCCGAGGGCGCGATGAAGTCCAGGGCGACCACGCTGTGCAGCTTGTCGCTGTAGTGATGGCCCAGCGCCGGGCCGAAGATGATGTCGCCCAGGCCGCGCTTGCTCTGGGACTGGCCGTTCACCTCCACCTTGAGGTCCACCAGGGGGAACAGCGCGGCGAAGGCCAGGCTGCCGCCGAGCACCTGCTGCTCGGTAACCCAGATCAGCCGCGGCGCGACGACGTTGGCACGCACGCGGAAGTCCACGGGCAGGCTGCGTCCGTCGTTGCCGCGCAGGGTGTCGGCTTCATAGTGGGTGGAGAACACCTGGCCATAGAAACCCGGTGGCGGCATCACCCCGGACATGAAGCTTTCCGCGCCAACGGGGTAGGTGGAGCCGCCCCCTTCGGTGGCCTGGGCGACAGGACCGAGGGACGCGAGGATGCAGCAGGACAGGACACGCAACGTGGTGCTCATAGGCTTTACCTTGTTGTTCTTATGGGCGTGGACCGCCCTCCGCGCCAAGGCGCGGAACGGCGGGTGCGGCGGGATCAGATGCGCTTGAACAGAGCTGAGCGGGTGCTTTCGCCGGCGCCGTCGGCGGCGGTGAGGAAGCGCTCCATGAAGATGTCGCGCTCGAACAACCGGCCCTGCATCAGCGTGGTGACGGCAGCGTCGATCATCGGCGGCGGCCCGCAGAGGTAGGCCTTGCTGCCGGAGAAGCGGCCGTCGAAGTGTTTTTTCGCCGCGTCGTGCACGTAGCCACGGAAGCCGCTCCACTGGCTGTCCTCGGCGGCCTGGCTCAGGGCCGGGACGTAGGTGAAGTTCTCGTGCTCCTCGGCCAGGCGCTCGAACAGCTCGCGGTTGTACAGTTCGGCGCGATTGCGCGCGCCCTGGAACAGCACCATGCGCCGCGAGTCACCCTGCTCCAGCAGGTCGAGGATCATCGACTGCGGGCTGGACAGCCCCGAGCCGCCGGCGATGAAGATCAGGTCGCCGGCCTGGGAGCCGCGCACGAAGAACTGGCCATAGGGCCCGGACAGCCCGAGGGCGTCACCCACCTTCAATTGGTTGTGGATAAAACCGGTGGCCTGGCCGCCTTCCACCAGGCGCACATGCAGCTCCACCTCGTCGGCGCGGCTCGGCGGATTGGCCAGGGAGAAGGCGCGGGTGCCCTCGATACCGGGAATCTGCAGGTTGATGTACTGGCCGGACTGGAACGCCATGGGCCGGTCCAGCTTCAGGCGCAGGCCCTTGATGGTGGGCGAGAGGTCTTCCAGGGCGGTGACCACCGCCTGGTAGTCCTCCACGGCGTGGCCCGCGAAGTCGGGGTCGACGTCGATGTCGGCCTCGATCACCAGGTCGCTCTGGGGGATGGCGCAGCAGGCCAGTACCTTGCCCTCGTCGCGCTCCATGTCCATCAGGGCGAAGGGCGAGGCGGCGCCGACGTCCACCTCGCCTTCCAGCACCTGCAATTTGCAGGTGGCGCAGGTGCCGTGGCCGCAGGCGAAGGGCAGCCAGACGCCCTGGCGCAGGGCGGCCTGGAGGATGGTCTGGCCCTCTTCGACTTCTATCTGTTCGCCGGTGGGTTCGATGGTGACTTGGTAGCTCATGACGACGCCCTCAGTTGAAGCTGCCGTTGAGGCCGTCCAGGCCGGGGGTGTCCAGGCGCAGCAGGCTCTTGTGGCCGATGCCGTTGGCGGCCAGGCCGGCCTGCCAGTCGGGCTGGAAGTCGGCGTCGTCGAGGCGCCAGATGGCCTGGGCGAAGTCCACTCGCACGGCATCCGGGTGCGCGGCGATGGCCGGCTTGACCACGTTGTCGATGAAGTCCGCAAACGGCATGTCCGGCGGCAATGGCAGGGTGAAGGGCGCGCAGAACATCAGGTGGCGGTCCCAGGTGAGGTACACCAGTTGCAGGCCGTTGAAGTTTTCCTGGCGGTCCAGGGATTGCGCCTGATAGGCGCCGATGGCGGTCACGGGCATGACGCTGTCCTTCTTGTAATGGGGTGGAAAGGCGGGCGCGTGGCGCCCGCCGCCGGGGTCAGCCAGCCGTGTTGAAGTCGGCGGGCCTGTCGCCCTGCCACTGTTGCCAGCGCTGGTGCTCGGGCGAGCCCTGGTAGTCGAAGTTGTCGAAGCCTGCGGCGATGTTGTAGTAGTCGCGCACCACCGCCTCGACGTCGCCGCCGCCGCAGTTGCCCTGGAGGATCTGGTGCACCGGCAGCCAGGCCTGGACGTACTTGTCCGGCTCGTACTGGAAGATGTCGCAGCAGCCGTCGGAGCAGAAATGGAAGCGCTCGCCGGCGTGCAGCACGCTGCGGTGGCTCAGGGTGGTGTCGGCGTCCGGCTCGGTGAACGACAGCGGGATCTGGCACACCTGGCAGAGCATCGGCAGGGTCGGGTTGTAGAAGCGCTCGCCGCGTGCCTGCATCTCGCGCCAGTGCTCGTAGCGCGGGCGGTAGATGCGGTCGAAGGTGTCCGGGTACTTGGCCGAGAGCCAGTCCAGTTCCTCGTCCGTGGGCATCCAGGTGTGGAAGTTGGTGGCCTGGCTGTACTGGTAGAAGATCGACCAGGCCTGGTGGCTGATGTGCTCCTTGCCGATGGTGGTCTGCTCGACGTACTTGGGCGGACGGATGCCGTAGCGCTCCAGGTCCTTGAACAGCGCGCCGCCGGCCTGCTCGTAGTACACCTCCCAGGCCTCGGCCCAGGACATGACTTTGTTCGGCAGCATGTAGTCCATCATCATCCCCACCAGCGTCAGCAGGCGGTAGCCGCGCCAGAACCACTTGTCGATCCAGCGCTGGATGATCGGCACGTTGTCCTCGTGCTGCTCCAGCAGGAACTTGATCACCTCCAGCCCCAGGGTCATGTGCCGGGCTTCGTCGGACTGCGCCGAGAAGCCGAAGGTGACGGTGGCCATGTCGCCGTTGTAGGCGGCGCCGGACATGAAGGGCACGAACAGCAGGTTGGTCAGCACGTACTCGAAGCTGAACGAGATGGCCGTGAGGAACTCGAAGGGGCCGGCGGTGCGGGCGTCCTCGAAGAAGGACTTGGGCACCGAGAGGAACCACACCCGGTCGTGCATGTGGGCGAAATCATGCAGGCCGTTGAAGTGCTTGTTGTAGTGACTCATGGCGTGGATCTGGGTCTGCACGTGACGCAGTTCGTCGATCGCCTGCATCTGGCAGGCGACCCGTGCGCCGGCCCCGCCGAAGTGCCGGCCGACCCGGGCGAAACCCTGGTAGGCCTGGTACTCCAGCGGGGTCACGCCGGAGAGGAACAGCTTCAGCGCGTTGACGTAGCGCGCGTCGGACAGGTTGGTATGGCCGTTGTTCTGGGCGAAGGCGTCGAAGATGGCGTAGAGCTTCTTCTCCTTCTCGGCCTGGTACTTCCAGTAGGCGTCCATGGTCAGGCGGAAGGGGTCCTCCCACTTGTCCCAGTCGGTGATCTTGATGCCCTCGAAACGCTCATAGGGGTAGATGTCTTCCTTGGTCTGGTAGCTGGGCTCCCAGGCGAGGTCGCGGGTCAGGCAGCGGTACTTGTCTTTCTGGTTCAGGCGTTTGGCGGCCATGGTGGCTCTCCCGATTCTTGTCGTTATGGGCGGGGTCAGTTCCAGTGCAGGGCGAAGCGGTCTTCGTCTTCCTCGACGTTGCCGCCGAGGGTGATGACGTCGATCAGCATTTCCTGCACGTCCCATTCACGGCCGAGCTTTTCCTCGACCGTGGCGCGGTTGATCTCCAGGCGCTGCTCGGCCTGCACGCGGATCATGGCCGGCTGGTGCTGGACCACGGCGTGGGGGTTGTCCTGGACGATGGCGTCGACGATGTAGCGGGCGTTGTCGTTGTCCTGGAAGGCGATGTAGACGAGGGAAGTCATTGCGCGGCTCCTGCAAGGCCGAGTTTCTTCAGGCGGGCGGCGAACTCGCCGGCCACGGCGTCGAGGGCGGCGGCACCGGGGCCGATTTCCGCGAGGGGTGCGAGGGCTTCCAGGGCACGGGCTTGCCACTTGGCCACCCAGCCTTCGACGAGCTGGCGGTTGTCGGCACTCTCGCCGACCACGGTCTTCACCAGGGCATCGACCCAGCGCTGGGTCTCGGCGAACCACAGGCGCATGAACTCGGTGAGCATGCCCACCTGGCCGGCGCCCTGGGCGCAGAGCTGCTCGTCGAACTTGTGGAACAGCAGCGGGTAGAGCAGGCCGTCGCTCACCAGGTTCTGCGCCAGGGTCAGCTCGAACCAGTCGCGCACCACCAGGCTGTCTTCCACGTAGCGGCGCAGGCCTTGCCAGGCCGGGTCTTCCAGCCACTGGCGCTTGGCTTCGGCGAGCAGCACGGTGTCGCCGTCGTCGAGCATCAGGCCGATGCGCGAGAGGTACTGGGCGATGCCCAGCCGGTCCACGGCCTGGAACATGTGCAGCTGGGTCAGGCTGGTGCCGTAGCCGTCGGCGGCGATGCCGCTGTTGTTCATGTTGGCGCCCAGCTCGGCGTGGCGCAGGGGCAGCAGCAGGCGGGCGATCTGCTCGCGGCTGGCGGCGCTGAGTCCGGCCAGCAGGTTGCGCTTCTCGCAGAAGGCGTAATCGTGCTCGGCGTTCTCCTGCATCTTGGCGCGGGTCTGCACGTAGGCACCGTAGTAGAACTGGCGCGGGTCGCTGACGGCGTACCAGTCGGCCATGCGCACGGCGGTGCGGGTGGGGTCGTTGAGCAGCTTGTCCGGCTGCCACAGGGGGCGGTAGTGGAAGTTGGTGGCCGCCTCGATGTCGAAGCTGGCTTCCTGGTAGCGGCTGGCAGGCTTGTCGCCGAAACGCCGGCGGGTGTGGCTGAAGGTCTGGCGGATCGGCTCGGCCGTCGCCGTCTTGATCTCGATACTCATGCAAGGCGTCCTGTAATTGTTGTTGTGCGGGGTGGGCCGGCGTTCAGTCGGCTTGGTCGCGGCTCTCGCCGTAGCGCCATTTCTCCATGTCGGCGTCGACGGCCGCGGCCATCGCCGCATCCATGTGCTGGACCCGGTTGCTCTCGCAGAAGCCGGCGAAGGCGGACTGCGGCAGGACCAGCTCGACGAAGAGGTCCGGGTAGCCGATGGCGAAGTCGAACTCGACGAAGGCGGCATCGGGTTCGCTGCGCACCCGGACATAGCGCGGCAGTTGATCGAAGCGGGGTTGTGACTGGCTCATGCAACGGACTCCATGGGCGGGTGCCAGGAGACAGAGCAACGCCTGTGCCAGGGACGGAAGGCCACCGACGAATATCTTCAAGCCATTGTTTTAAAACGATTTAACCGACATGAGCAGCTCTGAGGAGCAAGCCTGCGACAGCCCCGGCCACCGGTGTGTTTTAACCATTTGCTCAATTGCCCGAAGCCCTTTGAGCAAATGGCCAATCGGCACCTGGCCCATGCCACTGGCAATTGACTTTTCGGCGGCTTTCAGGCCGCTTAGAAAAAGAACCCGGCCCTGCCTTGCGTCTCCCGGCCGCCTGGTCGAACCCACGAAACCGCCCGCCTGAGCGGTGGTTCGGCCCCCTCCCCGTACAAGAACAATCTGGGGTGCGACACGATGAAAGTTGATTACAAGGCGTCGGAGCACCACCCGACCCTGAAGGACCTGACCGACCGGGTCCGCTTCCTCGGCAACGAGGGCAAGATCTGGCTCGACGAGCAACGCATGCTCCTGCTGCAGGCCTCCGCCATGGGCTCCTTCCGCCGCGAGCTGGTGGAGATGCTCGGCGTCGAGCGGGCCAAGGGCCTGTTCCTGCGCCTGGGCTACCAGTCGGGGCTGAAGGACGCCGAACTGGCGCGCAAGCTGCGCCCGGACGCCGACGCGGTGGAGATGTTCCTCACCGGCCCGCAGCTGCATTCGCTCAAGGGCATGGTCAAGGTCGAGCCGATTTCGATGAACATCGATATCGAGAACGGCCAGTTCTACGCCGACCTCGAGTGGCAGAACTCCTACGAGGTGGACAACTGCCAGGCCGAAGGCATGCAGTCCGACCAGCCGGTGTGCTGGACCCTGCTCGGCTACGCCATCAGCTATTCGTCGTTCTTCCTCGGCCGCCAGGTGCTCTACAAGGAAGTCAGTTGCCGTGGCTGCGGCGATTCCCGCTGCCGGATCATCGGCAAGCCGGTGGAGGAATGGGAGGACGCCGGCGAGTTCCTGCGCTACTTCCAGAGCGACCCGATCATCGACGAACTGCAAGCCCTGCAAGTGCAGGTGGCGACCATGCGCCAGCGCCTGCACGAGGACGCCGGACAGTTCTACGGCATCGGCCAGGCGCCGCTCTACCGCAGGGCCTGCACCCTGATCGACAAGGCCGCGCCGGGCAAGGCCTCGGTGCTGCTGCTCGGCGAAACCGGCGTGGGCAAGGAAGTCATGGCGCGCAGCCTGCACCTGCGCAGCGAGCGCGCCGGCGCGCCCTTCGTGGCGCTGAACTGCGCCGCCATTCCACCGGACCTGATCGAGGCCGAGCTGTTCGGTGTCGAGCGCGGCGCCTACACCGGCGCCCAGCAGTCGCGCATGGGCCGTTTCGAACGGGCCAACGGCGGCACCCTGTTCCTCGACGAAGTGGTGGAGCTCACGCCCCGCGCCCAGGCCAGCCTGCTGCGCGTGCTGCAGGAGGAAGAACTGGAGCGGGTGGGCGATTCGCAGACCCGCAAGGTGGACGTGCGGGTGGTGGCCGCCACCCACGAGGACCTGGCCCGCGCGGTGAAGGACGGCCGCTTCCGCGCCGACCTCTACTACCGGCTGAACGTCTACCCGGTGTTCATCCCCTCGCTGCGCGAGCGCAAGGAAGACATTCCGCTGCTGGTGGAGCACTTCCTCTCGCGCCTGCACGACCGCTACGGCAAGACCACCCTGGGGCTCTCCGACCGCGCCCTGGAAGCCTGCCTGCGCTACGACTGGCCGGGCAACATCCGCGAGCTGGAGAACCTGATTGAGCGCGGCGTGATCATCACCGACGCCAACCAGAGCATCAGCGCCGACGCCCTCTTCCCGCACCAGTCCGACGAAGCCCAGGGCATCGGCCTGTCCAGCGAGGGCGCACTGGTGGAGACCTGCGCCAGCGTCGAGCCGGACTGGGTCACCCGCCTGATCGACAGCGGCCTGAGCCTGGACGCGCTGGAGGAAGCCCTGATGCAGGGAGCGATGAAGCGGGCGCAGAACAACGTGTCGGAAGCCGCGCGCCTGCTCGGCATGACCCGCCCCGCCCTGGCCTACCGGCTGAAGAAACTGCCGGCCGAGGATGCCAGCGGCCAGCGCTGAAGCCATTCGCCGGGCTGCGCGTGGCAAAGCCCGGCCCATCCACTAGAGTTCCACCAGCACTTCCGCTTTTGCGCCCAAGGAGGGCCCCATGCGTCTGATCTGTGCCGCTGTTTCCCTGCTCCTGCTCGCCGGCTGCTCGTCCTGGCGTACCGACCCGGGCGAGATCACCCAGGTGCCCAGCGACCGCCTGCTGGCCTTCCAGGAACCCGTGCAAGGCGGTGGTCAGATCGTGGTGAATCGCGACATGGGCGGGCTGGGCAGCGGCTGCTACATCGCCGTGCATGTGGACCGGCAGTTGGCCGCGCGCATCGGCATCGGCGAAGTGGCGAGCTTCCAGGTGCCGCCGGGGGACCGCATCGTCGGCATCGGCCTCGACGAGACCGACGACACCCTCTGCTCCAAGGGCCGCCTGCGCCGTGAAAAGGCCGCCCATGTGGAGCCGGGCCAGAGCGAGCACTTCCGCATCGTCAGCGACAACCGCGAGGGCTTCGCCCTGCTGGCCGACGACCAGCCGCCGAAATGAAAGAGGCCGGAATCGGGTCTGCACTCGGTTCCGGCCTTACGCCAATGGCGTGATTCTTCTGGATCTTCCGTCCTGCCTTCCGCTGACACTGCCTGGAAAGGCCTGTGGAGTGGGATTCCCTTCGCTTTACCGCCCCCGCCCCATACGAGTTGAGCAAAGCATAACGCCGGCAATCGCAACGCGAGTCCCCACCCATCAGCGATTCGGCTCACTGGTCGGCGCGCCCATGGGCCTGCGACCGTTCGCCGGGCGGTTGCCACCGCTCGTTCCCGGTCGATTTGGCTGCGCACGGGTGGGGGCGAATTCATTCGCCAAGGAACGCGCAGCGTTCCCCCGAACGCCTCGGCAGCCCTGCGGCCTGCATGGCGAATCAATTCGCCCCTACAAGCGTCAACCGCCCATCAACCGACCTGCCGCCCGCCCCCTTCATTTGCCCGCAAGGGGCGGCTCTGCTAGTGTCGCGCCCGATTCGACCTCCGCGAGACAGCAGCATGGCCCGCAAGAAAGCCACCCCCGATTTCGAACAGTCCCTCGCCGATCTGCAGACCCTGGTAGAACGCCTGGAGAGCGGCGAACTGTCCCTCGAGGATTCCCTCGGCGCCTTCGAGCAGGGCATCCGCCTGACCCGCGAATGCCAGGCCGCGCTGAACCAGGCCGAGCAGAAAGTGCAGATCCTGCTGGAGCGCGACGGCCAACTGGAAGAGGCCCCCTTCGACGCGGACGAACAGGCATGATCGCCAGCTACCAGGCCCGCTGCCAGGAGCGGGTGGATACTGCCCTCGAGGCCCTGTTCATCCCCCCGCTGGCGCCGCTGGAACGCCTTTACCAGGCCATGCGCTACAGCGTAATGAACGGCGGCAAACGGGTACGCCCGCTGCTGGTCTACGCCGCCTGCGACGCGCTGGGCGGCGATGCGGCGCGGGCCGATGGCGCGGCCTGTGCGGTGGAACTGATCCACGCTTATTCCCTGGTCCATGACGACCTGCCCGCCATGGACGACGACGACCTGCGCCGTGGTCAGCCCACCACCCATATCGCCTTCGATGAAGCCTGCGCCATCCTCGCCGGCGACGGCCTGCAAGCCCTGGCCTTCGAAGTGCTGGCCGACCCCGAGCGCAATCCCCACGACGCCGAGACCCGCCTGGCCATGGTTGCCAGCCTCGGCCAGGCCGCAGGCCCCGCCGGCATGGTGGGTGGCCAGGCCATCGACCTGGGTTCGGTGGGCATCAAGCTCGACCAGCGCGCCCTGGAAACCATGCACCGGCACAAGACCGGCGCCCTGATCGAAGCCAGCGTGCGCCTCGGCGCCCTGGCCAGCGGCCGCGCCGATGGCGCGTCCCTGGCGGCCCTGCGCATCTACGCCCGCGCCGTAGGCCTGGCCTTCCAGGTGCAGGACGACATCCTCGACGTGGAAAGCGACACCGCCACCCTGGGCAAGACCCAGGGCAAGGACCAGGCCCACGACAAGCCCACCTACCCCGCCCTGCTCGGCATGGAACAGGCCAAGGCCTACGCCCTCGACCTGCGCGACCAGGCCCTGGCCGCCGTCGCCAACCTCGGCGAGCCCGCCGAACCCCTGCGCGCCCTGGCCCGCTACATAGTCGAACGGCGCAGCTGATTCGCCGAACCGTAGGTTGTGGCTGAGCCACGCGAAGCCCAACGCTCCCGACCACCGACGTTGGGCCGCGCTGCGCTTGGCCCAACCTACGAAAGCTGCCAGGACTCCTGACCCTAGGGTGGACCACGCTTCACCGGTCCACCGTCGGAGCACGACATGGCACCGAAGGTGGATGGAAAAAGCGCCATCCACCCTACGGACCTACCACCCCGTATGCGTAGCGTCCCACGCTGGATTCGCCTCCTTCCCACAAGCCCGAGCGGGCAACGCGCCCCATCATTTCGCCCGGCAATTGCTAGCCTCCCCCGGCCTATATCGACTCCGGCAGCGAAATGTCGGCCCCCTCATCTGCTATCTAATTTTGCTATCATTCAATCGCCATGCAGAGCCGCCATCGCAGAACGCTCCAGGCCATTTTCCGGACGCCCACCAGCGCATCCATCGTGTTCGCGGACATCGAGGCACTGGTCCTGCACCTCGGCGGGCAGGTACACGAACGGGAGGGCTCCCGCGTGAGGCTCGTGCTAGGGGAAATGCAATGGCGTTGCCACCGCCCGCATCCGGGCAAAGAGGCAAAGAGATACCAGGTGGAAGAAGCTCGCGAATTCCTTCAGCGAGCGGGGGTTGAACCATGAACAGCATGAGTTACAGGGGCTACACCGCACGCATCGAGTTCGACGAACGCGATGACATCTTCGTCGGCCGCCTGCTGGGTGTACGCGACATCATCAGTTTCCAGGGCCAGTCGGTGACGGAGCTACGCGGCCAGTTCCAGGTGGCGGTGGACGACTATCTGGAGGACTGCGCAGAGCGTGGTATCAGCCCGGAGAAACCGGCATCGGGCAAAGTGATGCTGCGCATCCGCCCCGAGGTGCATGCAGCGGCTACCATCGCCGCCCAGGCCATGGGCAAGAGCCTGAACCAGTGGGCGGACGAGGTATTCGAGCAAGCTGCCCGTCGCGCAACAGGCGAGGTCGCCCCGTAGGGTGGACCACGCTTCACCGGTCCACCGTCGGAGCACGGCATGGCACCGCGGGTGGATGGAAAAAGCGCCATCCACCCTACCGCGCCGACCGTAGGATGTGGTTGAGCACAGCGAAACCCATCAATGGGGAGCGACAGGTTTCGCAAGCTCGCAGAACACCGACCGACTCAGGCGATCGTCTCGGCCAGGGTCTCCGGCTCCGGGGCTTTTTCCTGGGCCAGCAGGCCCAGGCGTACCAGGGTCCAGGGCATGGCCACCGCCACGAACAGGCCCATGGCCAGGCCACGCAGGCCCTGCCACAGCTGCGGGTCCAGGGGCCAGAGCGCGCCGGCCTGCTTCAGCACCTTCTGCAGCAGGATGAAAGCAACGGCACCGATAGTGGCAGCCAGCAGGCGGCGCCAGAGCGCAACGTCGGCGGAGAAACGCATCTGCCGGAAGCCCAGCAGCACGCCGGCCATCAGCCCCGCCAGCAGCGGCACGTAGCTGGGCGCCGTGCCCGGCCAGCTCAGCCAGGCGGCGAGGAACACCAGCAGCACCAGCCCCTGGTGCCAGGCGCCATGGGCACCCGCCCACCAGTTCCAGTGGCGCACCTGGGCGAAGGCCAGCAGGGTGGCGATGCCCAGCAGCGAGCCGCCGATCACGTCTTCCACATCATGGGCACCGAGGTACAGGCGGCTGAAGATGATCCCCGCCACCACCACGCCACTCACCACCCAGGCCCAGGCGCGGCGCAGCTCGAAGGCTAGCCAGAACCAGATCACCACGGCTATCTGGGCATGGCCGCTGGGCAGGCCGAAGCTGTCGCCCACCTCATGGTCCATGCGCAGGGCGATGTCCGGACGCGGGTCCTGCCAGTAGTCCTTGAGCCAGGCATTGAGCAAGGCGGTCACCGCCACCAGCACCAGCAGGCGCAGGAACACGCTGCGGTTCCAGGCCCAGTAGCCGAGCGGCAGGAAGAACAGGATGAATTTCTCGTAGCCCAGCAGGGTGAAGAAGTGCATCAGCGGGGTCAGGGTGTCGCTGCGCAGGGGCAGCACCCAGTCCAGGCCGTGGAGCAGTTCGTTCATGGCGCGTCCTTGGTCGCGTGACGGAGGCGCTACAGATACGGCAGCGCGGCCGGCGACGGCAAGGTCCGATCAGGACAAAAGCCATCACCGCCCGCGCAAGACCGCGTTCAGCGGAAGTCGAACTTCAGGGTCACCTGGCTGTTGAAGGTGCCGGGCGGCAGGATGGGAGTCAGCTTGATGGGGTAGGCCTCCAGCTGGAACTCGCCACGCTGGCTGCCCTGGTCGAAGGTCAGGGGAATGATGTGCTCCGGCCCCGGCTTGGCGTTCTGCGGCACCGGCTGCAACTGCCTGCCGTCGTGGCGAAGGACGATCGCCAGGTCACGACGCTCGTTCACCGCCAGGGCGGAAGGTTCGCTGGAGTGGGTGATGCCCTCCAGGCTGAGGTCGATGGAGACCATCTGGGCGATGTTCTCGCATTGCACCTGGAATACGCGGGACACCGTGCGCCGGGGATTCTGCCCCGGCATCGGCAGCTCTCCCGGGTTGAGCTGGCCGAAGTCGATGGTGGTGACCTGCCCCGGCGCCAGCCGGCAGCTCTGCGGCACCACCACCCGGCCGCTCATCCAGACGCTGGCCATGGGCTGGGCGGCGGCCGTGGGCGCCACCTCGTACGCGCCCACCATGTCGAGCAAGCGGGTGCGGGGAATGACCACTTCACCGATGAAGGGCCGGTCGATCATCAGGTGCAGCCGACCCATGCCGCCGGACGCGAAAGCAGTCGTCGTGATGCCGGTCGTACTGCAAATGCGGTTGACCGTCATCAGGTTGCTCACGGCAGAGAGGGGTACCGGCATGTAGGCATTCCTCTGGCCAGCGACCCAGACCTCGGAGGCCACCTGGATATTGCGGTTGACCTGGTAGAACTGCCGGGTCTGCCCGCCGACCTCCGCCGAATAGCCGGCCGGTAGGTCCGTGCGGGTGGTGTAGATGAAAGACGAACCATAGGTGACGCCCGGCCTGGAACAGGTGCAGGAGCCCGGATAGTTCTGCCCCAGGTTCCAGGCATGGGCATTGGCCAGGACCCGCTGGGGCGCGTTGTCGTCCGGGGAGGTGAAGGTGGCGCTGAAGGGAAACTCGAACTGCCGGGCGCCGCCAGTGGGCGTGCAGTCACCGGCCAAGGCCGAGCCGCAGAACGCCAGGGGTAAGAGGAGAGTCGCAGCACGCGGAAGCCGATTGGACCGGCAGGGTTCGGGGGGCCTTGGGCTCACTATCACACTCCGTGTTATGAGAAAGTGCGTCGCATGATATAGCCCGATTCCATGCCACTTTGCTTAACGGCGCTTTCGCGCAGAATGCAGCGAACTTGCCTACGATGAAGTTCCCGAACGCTCCATCAATGCGCCTGAGAAAGGGGTATTCGCCTAAACCACTATCAGTCCCGCCCCGCCCGCCAGCCCCTAGGATTGGCTATTCCGTTCACCACAGGGACCGCCACCGTGAACCGCCCCATCACCAAGCTGCTGATCGCCAACCGAGGCGAAATCGCCATCCGCATCGCCCGCGCCGCCGCCGAGCTGGGTATCCAGAGCGTCGCGGTGTACGCCGAGGACGACGCCACCGCCCTGCACCCGCGCAAGGCCGACTTCGCGGTACCGCTGGCCGGGCGCGGCGCGGCGGCCTACCTGGACGCCGCGCAACTGGTGGACATCGCCCGGGCCCAGGGCTGCGACGCGGTGCACCCCGGCTATGGCTTCCTCAGCGAAAACGCCGATTTCGCCCGCCGCTGCGAAGCCGCCGGCATTCGCTTCGTCGGTCCCTCGGCCGAAGCCCTGGAGCTGTTCGGCGACAAGGCCCGCGCCCGCGCCCTGGCCGAGCGTTGCGGCCTGCCCCTGGCCGCCGGCAGCAACCGCGCCACCACCCTGGAGGAGGCCCGCGCCTTTCTCGCGGGCGGCCCGATCATGCTCAAGGCCCTGGCCGGCGGCGGCGGTCGCGGCATGCGCCCGGTGCGCGAGGCGGCCGAGCTGGACGAGGCCTATGCGCGCTGCCAGTCGGAAGCCCGCGCCGCCTTCGGCAATGGAGACCTGTATGTCGAGCGGCTGATCGAGCAGGCCCGGCATATCGAGGTACAGGTGCTGGGCGATGGCGAGCGGGTCAGCCACCTGTGGGAGCGCGACTGCAGCCTGCAACGGCGCCAGCAGAAGGTCCTGGAGATCGCCCCGGCGCCGCAGCTGGAGCCGACCCTGCGCCAGCGCATCCTCGACGCGGCCCTGACATTGGCCAGCGAGGCGCGCTATCGCGGCATCGGCACCTTCGAATTCCTGGTGGACACGGCCCAAGGCGACTTCGTATTCATGGAGGCCAACCCGCGCATCCAGGTGGAGCATTGCATCACCGAGGCGGTCACCGGCGTCGACCTGGTGCAGGCGCAACTGCTTCTTGCCGCCGGCGCCAGCCTGGCCGAACTGGGTCTGCTGGAACCCGCCGCTCCGCGCGGCTTCGCCGTGCAGTTGCGGATCAACCTGGAAAGCATGCAGGCCGACGGCAGCGCCCGGCCGGCCGGTGGCGTGATCACCGCCTACGAACCCTCCAGCGGCCCCGGCATTCGCGTCGACGGCCATGGCTACGCCGGCTATGCCACCAGCACCAGCTACGACTCGCTGCTGGCCAAGCTGATCGTCCAGGGCGAGGACCTGCCCGCCGCCCTGCGCCGCGCCTACCGCGCCCTCTGCGAATTCCGCCTGGAAGGAGTGGCGAGCAATATCCACTTCCTGCAGAACCTGCTGGGCCGCGCGGAGCTGGCCGGTGGCCTGGACACCCGCTTTATCGAGCGGGAGATCGGCGCGCTGCTGGCGCCCCGCGAGCAGGCCCATCCGCATCTGTTCGCCAGTGCCGGCAGCGGCGGCGTGGCACGGGCCGAGGCCGTCGACGCACCGCCCGGCTGCGTACCGCTGAACGCCCCCAGCCAGGGTGTGCTGGTAAGCCTGGAGGTGCAGGTGGGCGATAGCGTCGCCCCCGGCCAGCAGGTGGCGGTGCTGGAAGCGATGAAGATGGAATTCGTGGTCAAGGCGACCCAGGGCGGCATCGTCCGCGCCTTGCCGGTGACACCCGGCGACAGCCTCTTCGAAGGCACCGCCCTGCTTTACCTGGAACCGGCCGAGGTGGATGGCGCGGCCGTCGCCAGCGAGGAGAGCCGCGACCTGGCGCAGATCCGCGCGGACCTCGCCGAGGTGCTGGAACGCCACGCCATCACCACCGACGCGCGCCGCCCTGACGCCGTGGCCAAGCGGCGCAAGACCGGCCAGCGCACCACCCGCGAGAACCTCGACGACCTGCTGGATGCGGGCAGCTTCATCGAGTACGGCGCCCTGGCCCTGGCGGCCCAGCGTCGTCGCCGCTCCCTGGACGAGCTGATCCAGCAGAGCCCGGCCGACGGCCTGGTGGCCGGCCTCGGCACGGTGAACGCGGCGCAGTTCGGTAGCGAAGCGGCCCGTTGCATGACCATCGCCTACGACTACACGGTGTTCGCCGGCACCCAGGGGGTGATGAACCACAAGAAGACCGACCGCATGCTCGGCCTCGCCGAGCAATGGCGCCTGCCGCTGGTGCTGTTCGCCGAAGGCGGCGGCGGCCGGCCGGGGGATACCGACTTCGTCGGCGTGGCCGGGCTCGACTGCCACACCTTCGTCGGCATGGCCCGGCTCTCCGGCCTGGTACCGCTGGTGGGGGTGGTGTCCGGCCGCTGCTTCGCCGGCAACGCGGCGCTGCTGGGCTGCTGCGATGTGATCATCGCCACCCGCAACGCGAGCATCGGCATGGCCGGCCCGGCGATGATCGAAGGCGGAGGCCTGGGCAGCTTCAAGGCCGAGGAAGTCGGGCCGACGTCGGTGCAGGGCCCCAACGGGGTGATCGACGTGCTGGTGGAGGACGAAGCCGAGGCGGTGGCCGTGGCCAAGCGCTACCTGTCCTACTTCCAGGGAACGCTGCCCGACTGGCAATGCGCCGACCAGCGCGAGCTGCGCCACGCCATTCCGGAGAACCGCCTGCGGGTCTATGACATCCGCGCGCTGATCGGCCTGCTCGCCGACCAGGACTCGGTGCTGGAGCTGCGCCGCCAGTTCGCCCCCGGCATGATCACCGCTTTCGTCCGTATCGAGGGCAAGCCCTTCGGCCTGCTGGCCAACAACCCCATGCACCTGGGCGGCGCCATCGACGCCCAGGCCGGCGACAAGGCCGCGCGCTTCATGCAGCTCTGCGATGCCTTCGACATCCCCTTGCTCTCGCTGTGCGACACCCCCGGCTTCATGGTCGGCCCGGACTCGGAGAAGCAGGCGACGGTGCGCCATGTCTCGCGCATGTTCGTGGCTGCCGCCAGCCTCTCGGTGCCCTTCTTCACGGTGGTGCTGCGCAAGGGCTACGGCCTCGGTGCCCAGGCCATGGCGGCGGGCAGTTTCCATTCCGCGCTGTTCACCATCGCCTGGCCCAGTGGCGAGTTCGGCGCCATGGGCCTGGAAGGCGCGGTGCGCCTGGGCTTTGCCAAGGAGCTGGCGGCCCAGGAGGACCCCGCCGAGCGGCAGAAGCTGTTCGACAAGATGGTGGCCAGGGCCTACCAGAACGGCAAGGCGATCAACATGGCCAGCTTCCTGGAGATAGACGCGGTGATCGACCCGGCGGAAACCCGCGCCTGGCTGCTGCGCGGCCTCAACGCGGCGGCGAAGCCGGCGGCGCGGGACGGCAAGAAACGGCCATTCGTGGATACCTGGTAAGAGCCGGTGCTCCGAAGCCCGAACCGGCTCCGTAGGATGGCGTAGAGCGGAGCGAAACCCATCGAGATCAGGTACCGATTCGATGGTGGATGGGTGAAGCGTCATCCCCCCTACGAGCGGGCGTGCGGGCCCAAGGAGTCCTCGAAACACGCCAGGCGACAGCACGTCTTGGGCAGGCCAAGCCGCATCAGGTAAACTTGCCCATCTTTTTTTTCCTATAACGATTCGCCTGATGCCCACGACGTTCCACGAGATTCCCCGCGAACGCCCCGTCACGCCGCTGCTCGACCGCGCGGCGACGCCGGATCAACTGCGCCGGCTCGGCGAAGCGGAGCTGGAGACCCTGGCCGACGAACTGCGCCAGTACCTGCTCTACACCGTCGGCAAGACCGGCGGCCACTTCGGTGCCGGCCTGGGTGTGGTGGAACTGACCATTGCCCTGCACTACGTCTACGACACCCCGGACGACCGGCTGGTATGGGACGTGGGTCATCAGGCCTACCCGCACAAGATTCTCACCGGACGCCGCGAGCAGATGGGCAGCCTGCGCCAGAAGGACGGCGTCGCCGCCTTCCCGCGCCGCGTGGAGAGCCCGTACGACACATTCGGCGTCGGCCACTCCAGCACGTCCATCAGTGCCGCCCTGGGGATGGCCATCGCCGCCCGCATGCAGGGTTCCAATCGCAAGTCGATCGCGGTGATCGGCGACGGCGCGCTGACCGCCGGCATGGCCTTCGAGGCGCTCAACCATGCTTCGGACGTGCAGGCCGACATGCTGGTGATCCTCAACGACAACGACATGTCGATCTCGCGCAACGTCGGCGGCCTGTCCAACTACCTGGCGAAGATCCTCTCCAGCCGCACCTACGCAAGCATGCGCGAAGGCAGCAAGAAGGTGCTCTCGCGCCTGCCCGGCGCCTGGGAAATCGCCCGCCGCACCGAGGAATACGCCAAGGGCATGCTGGTACCCGGCACCCTGTTCGAGGAGCTCGGCTGGAACTACATCGGCCCCATCGACGGCCATGACCTGCCCACCCTGGTGGCCACCCTGCGCAACATGCGCGACCTCAAGGGCCCGCAGTTCCTCCACGTGGTGACCAAGAAGGGCAAGGGCTTCGCCCCGGCCGAGGTCGACCCCATCGGCTACCACGCCATCACCAAGCTGGACCCGATCAACACCTCGGCGGCACCGAAGAAAGCCAGCGGGCCCAAGTATTCCAGCGTCTTCGGCCAGTGGCTGTGCGACATGGCCGGGCAGGACCCGCGCCTGGTGGGCATCACCCCGGCGATGAAGGAAGGCTCGGACCTGGTGGCCTTCAGCGAACGCTTCCCCGATCGCTACTTCGACGTGGCCATCGCCGAGCAGCACGCCGTGACCCTGGCGGCCGGCATGGCCTGCGACGGCGCCAAGCCGGTGGTGGCGATCTACTCCACCTTCCTCCAGCGCGGCTATGACCAGCTGATCCACGACGTGGCGGTGCAGAACCTCGATGTGCTGTTCGCCATCGACCGCGCCGGCCTCGTCGGCGAAGACGGCCCGACCCACGCCGGCAGCTTCGACCTGTCCTACCTGCGCTGCATCCCCGGCATGCTGGTGATGACCCCCAGCGATGAAAACGAGCTGCGCCTGCTGCTGACCACCGGCTACCACTTCGAAGGCCCGGCGGCGGTGCGCTACCCCCGTGGCAGCGGCCCCAACGCGGCCATCGAGCGCGAGCTGGCGCCAGTGCAGATCGGCAAGGGCGTGGTGCGCCGCCAGGGCGCCAAGGTGGCCCTGCTGGTGTTCGGCGTGCAACTGGCCGAAGCCCTGCAGGTGGCCGAGGGCCTGGATGCCACGGTGGTCGACATGCGCTTCGTCAAACCCCTGGACGAAGCCCTGGTGCGCGAACTGGCCGGCAGCCACGACCTGCTGGTGACCATCGAGGAGAACAGCGTGATGGGTGGCGCCGGTGCCGCCGTCAGCGAGTTCCTCGCCCGCGAGAACCTGCAGAAACCGATCCTTCACCTGGGCCTGCCGGACTACTACGTCGAACACGCCAAGCCGGCGGAAATGCTCGCCGAGTGCGGACTGGACGCGGCCGGCATCGACGCCTCGGTGCGCGCGCGGATGGCACTGCTGGGGCTCTGAGCTCCAGCCTCCCCGGGATTCCGGGCCGCATGGGTATCGCTTCGCTCAACCCATCCTACGGACTCACTGCCTTTGTAGGATGGGTCGGGCGGCGTTCCGCGAGCGTAGCGATACCCATCGCCGATAGCGCATCAGTGGGCGGTATCGAGCAATCGACAGAGCTTCTCGGTGGCCTGCAGCATCTGGAAGCTCGGCCGCTCCAGGCCACGATCGGGCACCGCCCAGACCTGCCGCTTCTTCACCGCATCCAGCTGCGGCCAGGCCTGCCAGGCGCCGAGCTGCGCCGGTTCGCTCACCAGGATCACCGCCGGATTGCGCTGCAGCACCGCTTCGATGCCCACCTGCGGCGCAGGCAGGGTGAGGTCGGCGAAGAGGTTCCTTGCCCCGCAGACCCGCAGCGCATCGCTGACGATCTGCTTGCCGCCGAGGGTGTAGAGCGGCTGGTCCCACACCTGGTAGAAGACCTCGAGCGGTACCTCGCGAGCATGGCGCTGGCGCAGCTGCGCCAGCCCTGCCGCGAAGCGTTCGGCCAGTTGGCGGCCTTGCTCGGCGCGGCCGATACGCTCGCCGATGGTGATGAAGGACTGGGCCAGTTGCTCCAGGTCCCGGGGCTCTACCACCAGTTGGGGAATCGAGAGTTTCTTCAATTGGTCACGACCGGCGGCGCCGACGCTGTCCGGCCAGAGCAGCACCAGGTCGGGTTTGACGCTCAGCAGGCGCTCCGCCTGGAGTTGGCCGTAGCGCCCCACGGACGGCAGGCCGGCCAGTGAAGCCGGGCGCTCGCCACCATCGAGCACGCCCACCAGCAAGTCGCTGGCGCCGAGGTCGAGCATGGTTTCGGTGAGGGAAGGCGCCAGGCTGACCACACGCAGCTGCGCCGTGGCGGGCAGCGCCAGGCACAGCAGGAGCAGCGCGAGCAGCGCGAGCAGCCGGCGCATCAGCCGAGCTGGCGAGGGATTCGGTAGAGGTAGAGGATCACGACGCTGCTCACGGCGAGCAGGATCAGCGCCACGCCGTTGAGTCCGACCAGCACCGCCACGGCGGCGATCCAGGCCGGCAAGCCCGCGGCGAGGAAGGCCTTGCGACGACGGCGGGCCAGCTCTGCCCAGGCGCCTGGCTCTTCGGCACGGCCAAGGGCGGCCTCGGTGGCCACCAGGGCGCGCTTGTAGGCGGAGAACAGCGGCAGGGTGAGGAACATGGACGCCAGGCCGACGATGAACAGCGGCATCTGCAGCACCGGCAGCAGCGGCTCGTCCTCGCCGAACAGGTAGCTCATGACCAACAACGGCAGCAGGGTGTAGCCCAGCTGGCGCCACCAGGCCAGGGCCAGCTGGCGGCGGACTTGCGGGCGTGTCACGACTCCGCTTCCGCCTGGTGCAGGTTGCCCAGCATGTGGCCGAGCTTGCCCGCCTTGGTGGCCAGGTACTTGCGGTTGTGCTTGTTCAGGCCGGTCTGCAGGGGCACCCGCTCGGCGACGTTCAGGCCGTAGCTTTCCAGTGCCTTGACCTTGCGCGGGTTGTTGGTCATCAGCTTGATGGCCTTGATGCCCAGGTGCGCCAGCATCGGCTGGCACATGGCGTAGTCGCGCTGGTCGGCGCCGAAGCCCAGGCGCTCGTTGGCTTCCACGGTGTCGGCGCCCGCGTCTTGCAGTTCGTAGGCGCGGATCTTGTTCAGCAGGCCGATGCCACGGCCTTCCTGGCGCAGATAGAGCAGCACGCCGCTGCCGGCTTCGGCGATGGCGCGCAGGGCGCCTTCCAGCTGGAAACCGCAATCGCAACGCAGGCTGAACAGGGCATCGCCGGTCAGGCACTCGGAGTGCAGGCGGCCCAGGACAGGTTCACCGCTGGCCACGTCACCCAGGGTCAGGGCCACGTGTTCCTTGCCGCTGGCTTCATCGAGAAAGCCGTGCATGGTGAACACGCCGAAAGGAGTGGGCAGCTGGGAGGCGGCGACGAATACGACAGACACCGTGAAACTCCTGGAAATTGTGAAGGCCGGCATTGTAGCAGCAGCGTTGACCGGCACGTCAGATTGAATAGTTGGGGATACGTATCGATTGGCTCGAAGCAGGGAGCCGCTAGTACTTGGACTCCAGCATCAGCACGCCCTGTTCCTCGCGCCAGCGCACGCGGTTGAGGAAGCTCATGCCCAGCAGCACGTCCACCGGCGCGTCGCCTTCGATCACCGCGCCCTCCACGCCGAGCACTTCGAGGCTGCCGACCTTGATGCTGTTGAAGGTCACCCGCCAGGCGTTGACCGTGCCACCGGCGGTGCTGGCCTTCATCGGCATCCCCTTGACCCGGTAGTCGATGCCCAGGCGGCGGGCCTGGTTCTCGTTCATGGCGACGCTGGTGGCGCCGGTGTCCACCAGGAACTGCACCGGGTGGCCTTCGATGGAACCGGCCACCTGGAAGTGCCCGTTGTTGCCACGGGCGATACTCAACTGGGCCCGCTGCGGCGGCGCCGCGGTGCCCGGTTCGGCGGCCTCGGCGCTGGTGTTGTATTCGCGGCTGAGGCTGTAGCCACGCTCCACGCCGTCGACCCGCAGTACCGCACCCTTGCTGTCGGCGCTGATCACCTGGACGCCGCCGGGGCCGGTCTGGCCCACCTTCACCAGCTTGCGCTGGCCATCGACGTTGAGCACCGCGGCACCCGGAAACAGGCCCACCACCTGCACCTGGGTGGCCGCCCCGGCAAGCGCGGGAAGCAGCGCCAGCAGGCAGGCGGCGATGTAGGCATCAGTGCGCGACATGGGGTTTCTCCAGTTCCTTGTCGAAGGCATAGGGTTGCTTCCAGCGCACGAACAGCGGCCGCAGTTCGCCACTGGCCACCAGGGCGCTCATGCGCCGATCGAAAACCTCCGCCAGGTGCCGGCCGCGCTCGGTGTTGGCGAACCCCAGGTAGAGCGGCAGGCGCGTCAGCGGGATGACCTGGTAGCGGCTTGGGTCGGCGGCACTCTCCAGCACGTCGTCCACCTCGGTACGGGCGTCGATATAGAAGTCCACATGGCCCAGGTCGAGCATCGAGAGGATGCCGCTGCGCCGCTGGATTTCCTTGTAGAGCTTCAGGTTCGGCAGGTAGTCCTGGTAGTCGTAGCCGCGAATCCAGGCCAGGCGGTATTGGCCCAGGTTTTCCAGCGTCGGTACCGGCGAGGTTTTCAGCGCCAGGGCGCTGACCTGGTCGGCGTCGTAGTGCCAGCGCGGGTACCAGGCGTTCTCGACCTCGCCGCGGTAGGAACCGACCCAGGCATCCGCCTCGCCACGCTGCACCAGGCCGATGGAGCGGGTATAGGGCACCGAGCGGATCTTCAGCTGGATGCCTTCGGGCTCGTAGACCAGGCGCAGGATGTCCCAGCCGAGCCCGCTGCCGTCGGCCTCGGTGTGCTCGGGCCAGACTTCGCTGGCGAGATGGATTTCGTTGGCCGGGAAGGATTCGGCCCAGGCTGCGGGAAGCAGCATGCAACCGACCAGCACCGCCACTATCCAGCTGCGCATGAAACCTCCCTTCACCCACATGTCCCCGAACAGGGTCCTGACAATCCTAGGCCAGTCCCCAAACGATGAGCTGCATCGCCAACCAGGCGAACACCCCGGCCAGCACGTCGTCAAGCATGATCCCCACGCCGCCGTGGACGTGGCGGTCGATCCAGCGGATCGGCCAGGGCTTGAGGATGTCCATCACGCGGAACACCACAAAGCCCACCAGCAGCCATTGCCAGCCCTCGGGCACCAGCCAGAGGGTGATCCACATGCCGACCATTTCGTCCCAGACGATGCCTTCGTGGTCGTGCACGCGCAGGTCGTCGGCGACCTTGCCGCACAGCCAGAAGCCGAACAGCATGGTCAGCCCCAGCATCAGCCAGTAGCCCCAGTCCGGCAGCATCTGCCAGAGCGGGATGAAGGGCAGGGCCACCAGCGAGCCCCAGGTACCGGGCGCCTTGGGCAAGGTGCCCGAGCCGAAGCCGAAGGCCAGGAAATGCCAGGGGTTGCTCCACACCGAATGGGGGATTGGTTGCGGCGTGGCCGACTCGTGATCAGTCACCTTGACTCCCGAAATGTTGATAACCCAGTGCCGGCGGCTGCAGCTCGGCGCCGCTGGCATCCAGCAGATGCACGCCCTGCCCCGCCTCGACCCGGCCGATCACCGCCACCTCAGGCCAGTCGGCCTGGATGCTGGCCAGCGCGTCGGCGGGAAGGGTAAAGGCGAGCCGGTAGTCGTCGCCACCGGCCAGCGCACAATTGAGGGCGAATTCCCTGGAAAAAAGCCCTTCGAGGGCGGCGGACAGGGGCACGCGCGCAGCGTCCACCAGTAATGCCACCTTCGAAGCGCGAGCGATATGGCCACAGTCGGCGAGCAGACCGTCGGAGATGTCCAGCGCCGCCGTGGCCAGCCCGCGCAGCGCCTGGCCGAGGTCCAGCTGCGGTTGCGGTGCCCAGTAGCGTTGCAGCAGGTACTGCGCCTGCGCGCTGTTGTCCTGGCGTTCGCCCAGCACCAGCGGCAAGGCGCCAGCGCCATCACCCAGGCTGCCGCCCACGCAGAGCAGGTCGCCAGGCCGCGCACCGGCACGGGTCAGGGCCTGGCCGGCGGGCACGCGGCCGAAGACGGTGAGGGTCAGGCTCAGCGGGCCACGGGTGGTGTCCCCTCCCACCAGGCCGATGCCGCAGCCCCGGGCCATGGCGCAGAGGCCATTGGCGAAGGCTTCCAGCCAGTCGGCACGGGCCTCGGGCAGGGTCAGGGCAAGGGTGAAGGCGACGGGCGCGGCGCCCATGGCTGCCAGGTCGCTGACGGAAACCGCCAGGGCGCGCTGGCCGAGAAGGTAGGGATCGGCGTCCAGCGGGAAGTGCACACCGGCCACCAGGCTGTCGGTGGAAACCGCCAGTTGATCAAAGGGGGGCAATTGCAGCAGGGCGCAGTCGTCGCCAATGCCAAGGGCAATGCCTTCGCCCCCGGTCGCGCAAGCGGCGGAGGCGAAGAAACGACGGATCAGCTCGAACTCACCCATTCACTGACAGGCGATCAGCGCTTGCCGCCGCGGACTTCCGCTTCGCGCAGGCGCGGCGCCAGCTTGTCCAGCACGCCGTTGACGAACTTGTGCCCGTCGGTGGCGCCGAACACCTTGGCCAGCTCGATGCCTTCGTTGATCACCACGCGGTAGGGCACGTCCACGCGCTGCATCAGTTCGTAGGTGGACAGGCGCAGGATCGCCAGCTCCACCGGGTCCACTTCCTCGAGGGCGCGGTCCAGGCAGGGCAGGAAGGCTGCATCTATCTCGGTCTTCAGGCGCGGCACGCCGTGGAGGATCTCGTGGAAGTAGGCGCCGTCGACCGTGCTGAAATCGTTGTCGACGCGGAACTGCGCCTCGATCTCGTTGAGCGCTTGACCGGCGATGTGCCAGGAGTAGAGCGCCTGCATCGCCAGGCTGCGGGCCTGGCGACGGGCTGCGATCTTGCCTTTCGGCGCCTTGGGCGCCGAACCGTCTGCGTTGCTCACTTGGCCTCCAGGGCAGCCAACAGGCTGACCATCTCCAGGGCGGACAGGGCGGCTTCGGCGCCTTTGTTGCCGGCCTTGGTGCCGGAACGCTCGATGGCTTGCTCGATGGAGTCGACGGTCAGCACGCCGAAGGCGACCGGTACGCCGAATTCCATGGATACCTGGGCCAGGCCCTTGGTGCACTCGCCGGCGACGTATTCGAAGTGCGGGGTGCCGCCACGGATGACCGCGCCGAGGGCGATGATGGCGGAGTATTCGCCTTGCTGGGCGACCTTCTGGGCCACCAGCGGGATCTCGAAGGCGCCAGGCGCGCGGATCAGGGTGATGTCGCTTTCGCTGACGCCGTGGCGGACCAGCGCGTCAACCGCGCCGCTCACCAGGCTTTCCACGACGAAGCTGTTGAAACGGCCGACCACCAGGGCATAGCGGCCTTTGGGGGCGATGAAGGTACCTTCGATGGTCTTCAGGGACATGGGCGAGTTCTCGTCAATTAAAGAGCGAGGGCCCCGGCCTAGGTGGCCGGAGCCCTTCGGGTCATTCAGCGGGCAGGTATTCTACAACTTCCAGGTCGAAACCGGATATCGCGTTGAACTTCATCGGCGAGCTCATCAGGCGCATCTTGCGCACCCCGAGGTCGCGCAGAATCTGCGATCCGGCACCGACGGTGCTGTAGGTGGTGGGGTTGGTCACCTTGGTTTCGGCGCCCAGCTGGCGTTCCAGGTGGGCCAGCAGCTGCGGACCGGTGAGCGGATTGCCGAGCAGCAGCACCACGCCGCTGCCGGCCTTGGCCACCGCGCTCATGGCGGCGCGCAGGCTCCAGCGGCCTTCCTGGTTGACCATGAACAGGTCGCGCAGCGGGTCCATGTTGTGTACCCGCACCAGGGTCGGCTCTTCCGGGCAGATCTTGCCCAGGGTCAGCGCCATGTGCACGTCGCCTTCCACCGAGTCGCGGTAGGTCACCAGGTTGAACTGGCCCAGCTCGCTGTCCAGCGGCTGCTCGGCGATGCGGTCGACGGTGCGCTCGTGGATCAGGCGGTAGTGGATGAGGTCGGCGATGGTGCCGATCTTGATCCCGTGCTCGGCGGCGAAGGCCTCCAGCTCCGGGCGACGGGACATGGTGCCGTCGTCGTTCATGATTTCGCAGATCACGCCGGAGGGCTCGAAACCGCCCATGCGCGCCAGGTCGCAGGCCGCCTCGGTGTGGCCGGCGCGGGCCAGCACGCCGCCCGGCTGGGCCATCAGCGGGAAGATGTGGCCGGGGCTGACGATGTCGTCGGCCTTGGCGCCCTTGGCCGCGGCCACCTGCACGGTGCGCGCACGGTCGGCGGCGGAGATGCCGGTGGTGACGCCCTCGGCCGCCTCGATGGAGACGGTGAACTTGGTGCCGAAGCCGGAACCGTTGCGCGGCGCCATCAGCGGCAGCTTGAGCAGCTCGCAGCGCTCGCGGGTCATGGGCATGCAGATCAGGCCGCGGGCGAAGCGCGCCATGAAGTTGATGTGCTCGGCCTGCACGCACTCGGAGGCCATGATCAGGTCGCCTTCGTTCTCGCGATCCTCGTCATCCATGAGGATGACCATCTTGCCCTGGCGGATGTCTTCGATCAGTTCTTCGATGCTGTTGAGAGCCATGGGCCCTCCTTATGAATTCAGTTTTTGAGGTAGCCGTGTTCGGCGAGGAAGCTTTCGGTCAAGCCGGAGGACTGGGGCTCGGCCGCCTTGTCGCCCAGCAGCAGGCGCTCCAGGTAGCGGGCCAGCAGGTCGACCTCCAGGTTGATCCGGCGACCGGGGCGGTAGTCCGCCATGATGGTCTCGCCGAGGGTGTGCGGAACGATGGTCAGCTCGAACTCGGCGCCATTCACCGCGTTCACCGTCAGGCTCGTGCCGTCGACGGTGATCGACCCCTTCAGGGCAATGTACTTGGCCAGTTCACGCGGAGAGCGGATCCTGAATTGCACGGCGCGGGCGTTGTCTTCCCGCGCGATGATTTCGCCGATGCCGTCGACATGGCCGCTGACCAGGTGGCCGCCCAGGCGGCTGGAGGGGGTCAGGGCCTTTTCCAGGTTGACCGGGCTACCGGGCTTGAGGTCGTCGAAGGCGGTGCAGGCCAGGGTCTCGCGACTGACGTCGGCCCAGAAGCCGTTGCCCGGCAGCTCCACCGCGGTCAGGCAGACGCCGTTGACCGCGATGCTGTCGCCCAGCTTGACGTCGCCGAGGTCCAGCTTGCCGGTTTCCACCAGGACGCGGACATCTCCACCCTTGGGCGTGATCGCGCGGATGGTGCCGATGGCTTCGATTATGCCGGTGAACATGGGACCTCCAGAGCTTGCAGCGAACCGGCCGGAACCGGCAAAAGACGCATTATAGGCACCCGCACCTCACCCGCGCGCGGACAGGCCGCCAGCGCCGGAAGGAAGGGGGATGTTGCATGGGACATCGATGGAACTCCTGTTTCGTGAAAAACAGGGCGCATGGATCGAAAGGGATCTGGCGGGCGCTGGCACGGACGTACCCCGGCCCAGGCAGGCAATCCCGTTCTCTCTTCATCCGGACTGTTACCGTCGGCTCCGGGATCTAACCGGATCTGCTGACCCTGCTGGCAGTGAGTCAGGATTGGCTGTGCGTCGGCGATACGGCGTTAAAAGCAGCCTCGGAATGCTCATTTACCGACGTAAACTGCGCTTCCTCGGCTGCTTTTGCCTTGTCTCGCTCCAGCTCGCTCAATCCTGGGCTTTCCAGTAGGCGCTCGCGGGCTATGCACCATGGGTGCAATTACCGCCGGTGGGGACTTGCACCCCGCCCTGAGAACGTTTCAGCCAGTGATCAAACTGGCTGGCTGGCGTTTTATCACAGTCACGGCCAACTTGCATCGGCTGAAATCGCCATGCATGGCGGCGGGGTTTCAGGCAGTCGCGCGGGGGATCGCGATGACGCGCCAGTCGTCGCCCACCGCGCGCATCTCGACGATGGACAGCTCCTGGGCCTCGGCCATGCGCGTCAGGGGCCAGTCCAGCAACGGCCGGGCGCTGGAACCGAGGAACTTGGCGGCGATGAATATCTGGTACTCGTCCACCAGCCCGGCCCGGGCGAAGGCCCCGGCCAGGCGTGGGCCGGCTTCCACCAGCACCTCGTTGACGCCACGGCCGGCCAGTTCCTCCAGCAGGCGACGCAAATCGACATGGCCATCGGCGCCCGGCAATGCCAGCAGCTCGTGTCCGGGATAGGCCTCGCGGTCCGCCTGGGCAGTGGCCACCAGGGCCGCGCCGGCCTGGAAGAACGGCGCCGTGGCCGGCACCCGCAGGCTACCGTCCACCAACACCCGCAACGGCGGGCGGCTGACGGCCAGGGCGGTGAGCTCCGGGTCCAGGCCCAGCTCGTCGGCGCGCACGGTGAGGCGCGCGTCGTCCATCAGCACGGTATCGGCGCCGGTCAGCACCACGCTGGCGCGGGCGCGCAGCCGCTGTACCGCCGAGCGCGCCGCCGGGCCGGTGATCCACTGGCTTTCGCCGCTGGCCATGGCGGTGCGCCCGTCCAGGCTCATGGCCAGTTTCACCCGCACAAAAGGCAGGCCCTGTTCCATACGCTTGATGAAGCCGGCGTTCAGCGCTCGCGCTTCGGCCTCCAGCACACCGCTCGCGACTTCGATGCCGGCCTCCGCCAGGCGCGCCAGGCCACGGCCGGCAACCTGGGGGTTGGGGTCTTGCATGGCCGCCACCACCCGCGCCACACCAGCGGCCACCAGTGCATCGGCACAAGGCGGCGTGCGGCCATGGTGGCTGCAGGGTTCGAGGGTGACGTAGGCGGTGGCGCCACGGGCCAGCTCGCCGGCCTGGCGCAGGGCGTGGACTTCGGCATGGGGTTCGCCGGCGCGTACGTGCCAGCCTTCGCCGACGATCTGGCCGTCGCGGACCACGACGCAGCCCACGCGCGGATTGGGATGAGTGGAGTAGCTGCCCTTGTGCGCCAGTTGCAGGGCGCGCGCCATGTAGGCCTGGTCGCTGCTGGCCATCAGTCTTTCGACGGCTCGCGGGCCAGACGCTCGATTTCCTCGCGGAACTCGTTGAGGTCCTGGAAGCGGCGGTAGACGGAGGCGAAACGGATATAGGCGACTTCGTCGAGTTTCTGCAGCTCGACCATCACCAGCTCGCCGAGCACCCGCGACTTCACTTCGCGCTCACCAGTGGCGCGCAGCTTGTGCTTGATATGGGCGATGGCCGCTTCCAGGCGCTCGATGCTCACCGGGCGCTTCTCCAGCGCGCGCTGCATGCCGGCACGCAGCTTGTCTTCGTCGAAGGGCTGGCGGCTACCGTCCTGCTTGATCAGCCGGGGCATCACCAGCTCGGCGGTCTCGAAGGTGGTGAAGCGTTCCTCGCAGGCCAGGCACTCGCGACGGCGACGTACCTGATCGCCCTCGGCGACCAGCCGCGAATCAATGACCTTGGTATCGTGGGCGCCGCAGAAGGGACAATGCATGGCGTTCGAGGGGCATCGGCAGAAAAGGTGGTCCATGGTAGCGCATCCCCGGGGCAAGACAAGCCGACGGCTTTGCGCTATAAGGCCGGCGCTATAGAGAACAGGAATTCCAGATGCGCCCACTCCTTCCCCTGCTCCTGGCCACGCTGCTCGCGGCCTGCGCCAGCGAAGAGCCCGCTCCTGAGCTCCCCGCCGCCAAGCCGTTGCCCGAAGTGCAGGCAACGCCCGCCCATATGCGCGAACTCAGCGGCGTGCTGCAGACGCCCCCCGACGGCAGCGTGGTGGAACTGGCGCTGATGTCGGTCGACGAGCGTGATCGCCCGCAGCGCCTGCTGGGCAGCCTGGAGCTGAATGGCAATGGCGGCCCGCTGCCCTTCCGCCTGCTGTTCAATCCCGAGTACTTCCCCCAGGGCGAGCGGGTCGAGCTACGCGCTCGCGCCAGCCTGTCCGGGCGGCTGATCCTCAAGCTCGAGTCGCTGCCCGTCACCCAGCCGGAGAGCCGCGAGCTCGGCCCGCTGCGGATGGTACCCGCGCCATGAGCGCCCCAGAGCGGCTGCAGGACGCACTGAACCAGCTACTCGGCGACGCCAGCCTGGGTGCCCAGACCCTGCCTGGCACCGACCTGCGCCTCTGGCTGATCGATCCCGACAACATGCACCGCGCCTTCAGCCCCGAGGAAACCCGGCGCATCCTCGAAGAGCCGCCCTACTGGTGCTTCTGCTGGGCCAGCGGCCTGGCCCTGGCGCGCTGGCTGGCCGAAAAGCCCGAGTGGGTGGCCGGCAAGCGCGTGCTGGACTTCGGCGCGGGCTCGGGCGTGGCCGCCATCGCCGCGGCCAAGGCCGGCGCCGCCGAGGTGGTGGCTTGCGACCTCGACCCGCTGGCGCTCGACGCCTGCCGCGCCAACGCCGAGCTGAACGGGGTGACACTCCGCTACTCGACGGACTTCTTCCAGGAAGAGGACCGCTTCGACCTGGTGATAGTCGCCGACGTCCTCTACGACCGCGCCAACCTGCCGCTGCTGGACCACTTCCTCAGCCGTGGCCGCCAGGCCCTGGTGGCCGACTCGCGGGTACGCGACTTCCAGCACCCGCTCTACACCCGCCTGGCCGTGCTGGATGCCTGCACCTGGCCAGACCTGGCCGAGCCTGCGGAATTCCGCAGCGTGAGCCTGTACCACGCGATTCGCTGATTCCCTTGGGGCGCCATGCCGGAACTGTAGGGGCGAATTCATTCGCCAAGGAGCGCGCAGCGCTCCCGATCAGATTCCGGGGCCGGACCTGCGACCCGGTTCGCGAATGAATTCGCCCCTACAGGTGAAGCAGGCCATGCCAGGGGCAGTCGCGGCGCTCGTGAGGGCATATCCATCTGCCCGCCGGCAGCCGTATGATTCGCCCATCCTTTCGCGCTTTCGAGAGTCCAGATGAGCGACATTCCCTACATCTTCGATACCACCGGCGCCGACTTCGACCAGGCGGTGATCCAGAACTCCTTCCACAAACCCGTGCTCGTGGACTTCTGGGCCGACTGGTGCGCGCCCTGCAAGGCACTGATGCCGCTGCTGGCGCAGATCACCGAGTCCTACCAGGGCGAACTGCTGCTGGCCAAGGTCAATTGCGACATCGAGCAGGACATCGTGATGCGCTTCGGCATTCGCAGCCTGCCCACCGTGGTGCTGTTCAAGGATGGCCAGCCGGTGGACGGCTTCGCCGGCGCCCAACCGGAATCTGCCATCCGCGCCATGCTCGAACCCCATGTGCAGCTGCCCGCCACGCCCGAGGGCAACCTGCTGGATGCTGCCCAGGCCGCCTTCAGCGAGGGCCGCATCAGCGAGGCGGAGAACCTGCTCAAGCAACTGCTGACCGAAGACAACAGCAATGCCGCCGGACTGATCCTCTATGCCCGTTGCCTGGCCGAACGCGGTGAACTGGGCGAAGCGGAGACCGTGCTCAACGCGGTGAAGAGCGACGAGCACAAGCAGGCCCTGGCCGGCGCTCGCGCCCAGCTGACCTTCCTGCGCCAGGCCGCCGACCTCCCCGAAGTGGCCGACCTGAAATCGCGCCTGGCACAAAATGCCGGCGACGACGAAGCGGTCTACCAGCTGGCCGTGCAACAGCTCGCCCGCCAGCAGTACGAACCGGCACTGGACAGCCTGCTCAAGCTCTTCGTGCGCAACCGCGGCTTTGAAAACGGCCTGCCCCACAAGACCCTGCTGCAGGTATTCGACCTGCTGGGCGGCGACCACCCGCTGGTCACCACCTACCGCCGCAAGCTGTACAACGCGATTTACTGATTGACCGGCCGCCCCCGTAGGTTGGGCTGAGCGCAGCGAAGCCCAACGAGCGACATCCAGGCCCCGCATGTTGGGCCTCGCAGGCTCGGCGCCAACCTACGGTTTAACCACGCGCGCCGCCTTACCCCTTCCACACATAGATCGGCGCATCCTTGCCCGCGTCCACGTGCACCTGCTCGCTATGGCGCAGGCGCACCAGCAGGCGCTTGCCCGCCGCCGCGCCGCCGGCCAGGGCCTCCAGCTCGGCCAACAGGCGCGGGCCTTCCATCCGCCCGGCTTCGCACAGCAACTGCTGGGCGGTGTCCCAGAGTGCGTCGCTGCGTGGCGCGAGGGGAGCCTTCGCTGCCGCCGGGGCGGCCTGGGCCACGGTTTCCGGGCTCAGCCGGCTGGCCAACTGGTCCCAGTCCTCGGCATCCATTTCCACTGTCAGGTCCACCGGCCAGTCGCCGACCTTTCCGCGTATACGCAGCACATCCACCTCCTCGAGCAGCCAATACGCAATGCTCCCACGGCGCTGGCAGGCTGCCTACATTTGTTATAACGTAACGAACACTTTCACCCATCCCGGAGATCGTCCATGCGCCGCCTGCTGCTCGCCCTGCCCTTCGCCCTGTTGCCCCTGGCCGTTGCCCAGGCCCATGAGCCCGACCATGACCACGGGCACGACAGCCTGGAAGCCCATGAGCACGGCGTGGCGCGACTGAACGTGGCATTGGACGGCCAGACCCTCGAGCTGGAGCTGCAAAGCCCGGCGATGAACCTGGTGGGCTTCGAGCACGAGGCGAAAAGCGACGCCGACAAGGCCAAGGTCGCCGCCGCCCGCGCCGAACTGGAACAGCCCCTGGCACTCTTCGCCCTCCCCGAGGCGGCCGGCTGCAAGGTCGCCAGCCGGGAACTGGAAAGCCCCCTGTTCGGCGATGACGACGAGCACGCCAAGGGCCACGACCACGATCACGATCACAGCGACGTCCACGCCAGCTATCGCCTCGACTGCGCCACCCCCGAAGCGCTCAAAGCCCTGGACCTCGCCGAACTGTTCAAGCGCTTCCCCACCACCGAAAAAATTCAGGTACAACTGATCGGCCCCAACGGCCAGCAAGGCGTGGAACTCTCCAGGTCCGCCACCAGCCTCAGCTTCTAACTTCCTTCGAACCGGTCGGGGCAACCCGAACGTCTTCCCATGAACCAGACACTGATCGAACTCCAGGGGCTGGGCTTTGCCTGGCCCGGCCACGCGGAACTGCTGGATATTCCCGAGTTCCGCCTGCAACGGGGCGAAAGCCTCTTCCTCAAGGGCCCCAGCGGTAGCGGCAAGACCACCTTGCTCGGGCTGCTCGGCGGCGTGCAGAAACCCGGTCGCGGCAGCATCCGCCTGCTCGGCCAGGACCTGGCGAAACTCTCCGCCAGCGCCCGCGATCACTTCCGCGTGGACCACACCGGCTACATCTTCCAGCAGTTCAACCTGCTGCCCTTCCTCTCGGTACGGGAAAACGTCGAACTGCCCTGCCGTTTTTCCGCCCTGCGCGCGGAGCGGGCGCGCCAGCGCCATGGCAGTGTCGATGAGGCCGCCGCCACCCTGCTGCGCCACCTGGGCCTGAAGGAAGAACTCCTGCTGCGCCGCGCCGACGCCCTGTCCATCGGCCAGCAGCAGCGAGTAGCCGCCGCCCGCGCGCTGATCGGCCAGCCGGAGCTGGTGATCGCCGACGAGCCCACCTCGGCGCTCGACGCCGATGCCCGCGAGGCCTTCCTCCAGCTGCTCTTCGCCGAGTGCCGCGAGGCCGGCGCCAGCCTGCTGTTCGTCAGCCACGACCAGAGCCTGGCGCCGCTGTTCGACCGCAGCCTGTCGCTCGCCGACCTGAACCGCGCCGCGCGCATCGAGGAGGATTGAGATGTATCTCTTGCGCCTGGCCCTGGCCAGCCTTGCCAACCGCCGTTTCACCGCCTTGCTCACGGTCTTCGCCATCGCCCTGTCGGTCTGCCTGCTGCTGGCGGTGGAACGGGTGCGCCTTGAGGCCCGCGCCAGCTTCGCCAGTACCATCAGCGGCACCGACCTGATCGTCGGCGCGCGTTCCGGCTCGGTGAACCTGCTGCTGTATTCGGTGTTCCGCATCGGCAACGCCACCAACAACATCCGCTGGGACAGCTTCGAAGCCATCAGCCAGGACAAGCGGGTGAAGTGGGCCATCCCGATGTCCCTCGGCGACTCCCATCGCGGCTACCGGGTGATGGGCACCAGCCCCGCCTACTTCGAGCATTACCGCTTTGGCCGCGGCAAGCCCCTGCAGCTGGCCGAGGGCAAGCCCTTCGCCGACATGTTCGACGTGGTGCTCGGCGCCGAAGCGGCCCAGGCGCTGAAGTACAAGCTGGGCGACAAGCTGGTGCTGGCCCACGGCGTCAGCACCGTCAGCCTGGTGCAGCACGACGACAAGCCCTTCACCGTGGTCGGCATCCTCGCCCGCACCGGCACCCCGGTGGACCGCACCCTGCACATTTCCCTGTCCGGCATGGAAGCCCTGCACGTCGACTGGCAGAACGGCGTGCCCGCCCGCGGCGCCGGCAAGGTCAGCGCCGACCAGGCCCGTGCCCTGGACCTGCAACCCAAGGCCATCACCGCCTTCATGCTGGGCCTGAACAGCAAGATCGCCACCTTCGCCCTGCAACGGCAGATCAACGAATACCGTGGCGAGCCTTTGCTGGCGATTCTCCCGGGCGTGGCGCTGCAGGAGCTCTGGAGCCTGATGGGCACGGCGGAGAAGGCGCTGTTCGTGGTGTCGCTGTTCGTGGTGCTCACCGGCCTGATCGGCATGCTCACCGCCATCCTCACCAGCCTCAACGAACGCCGCCGGGAAATGGCCATCCTCCGTTCGGTGGGCGCGCGGCCCTGGCACGTCGGCAGCCTGCTGGTGCTGGAAGCCTTCGCCCTGGCCCTGGCCGGCGCGGCGCTGGGGGTGGGCCTGCTGTACCTGGGCATCGGCCTCAGCCAGGGCTATGTGCAGGCCAACTACGGCCTCTACCTGCCGCTGGCGCTGCCCAGCCCCTATGAGTGGACGCTGCTCGGCGCTATTCTGGCCGCCGCCCTGTTGATGGGCGTGGTGCCAGCCTGGCGTGCCTACCGGCAGTCACTGGCAGATGGCCTTTCCATTCGCCTGTGAGATTTCCATGAAGCGCATCCTGCTGGCCCTCCTGCTCACCCTGTCCTCGCCGCTCTGGGCCGGCGAGGCGCGCGAACTCACCTGGTCCGAGATGATTCCCGAGGGCGCCCCGCCGCCGGAGCCGCCCGCGCCCATCCACGACCTGTCGCAACTGGGCGACGCCCTCAACGCCGAGGCCGGACCGGCCGCCGGCCAGCAATCACCGGCCGCGCCGGTGGTCGAGGCGCTGGATGGCCAGCAGGTGAAGCTGCCGGGCTACATAGTCCCGCTGGACGTGACCGAGGAAGGCCGTGTCACCGAGTTCCTGCTGGTGCCCTACTTCGGCGCCTGCATCCACGTACCGCCGCCGCCGTCGAACCAGATCGTCCATGTGAAGAGCGAGCTGGGTGTGCTGATGGACGCCCTCTACCAGCCGTTCTGGATCGAGGGCCCGCTGCAGGTCAAGGCCAGCAGCAGCGAGCTGGCCGAAGCCGGCTATCAGATGGATGCGAGCAAGATCTACCCCTACGAATCCCCGTCCAGCTGAGCCTGTTCGCCCCTCGCAGACGCCAAAAGGCCCGCCTTCACCGGGCCTTTTCTTTGCCACCTGCAACGACATTGCTCTGGATCAAGATACGAAGCTTCCTAATTACCGAAACTGGCTCCAGCCAAACACACTTAGAACCGATTGGAGCCTTCCATGCGCAAGCATCTTCTCACCGCCTCCCTGCTCGCCCTCGCCATAGCGTCGCCCCTGGCCCAGGCCCACAAGGCCGGCGATGTGATCATCCGCGCGGGCGCCGCCACCGTCGACCCGAACGAGGACAGCTCCGCCCTGTCCATCGCCGGCGGCAAGGTCGGCGGCACCAAAGCCACCCTGGACAGCGACACCCAGCTGGGCCTGACCGGCACCTACATGCTCACCGACCACGTCGGCCTGGAGCTGCTGGCCGCCACCCCCTTCCAGCACGAAGTGGGCGTGAAGGGCCTCGGCGCCCTGGACGGCAAGCTGGCCGACATCAAGCAGCTGCCGCCGACCCTGAGCCTGCAGTACTACCCGATGGACCCGAACTCCGCGTTCCAGCCCTACGTCGGCGCCGGTCTGAACTACACCCTGTTCTTCGACGAAAGCCTGACCGGCCAGCGCAAGGCCCAGGGCTTCAGCAACCTCGATCTGGATAACTCCTGGGGCATGGCCGCCCAGGTGGGCATGGACTACATGCTGACCGACAACGTCCTGCTCAACGCCGCCGTCTGGTACATCGACATCGACACCACCGCCACCACCGATCTGGCCGGCGCGGGCCGGGTCAAGGTCGATGTGGATGTGGACCCCTGGGTCTACATGATGGGCGTCGGCTACAAGTTCTGAGGACCAGCGATCTGCTGCGCGTCGGAATAACTGCGTTGAGAATGGCCTCGGGCTGCTCATTTACAGCTCGTAAACTCCGCGCCCTCAGCCATTCTCGCCTTGTTCTTCTCTAGCTCGCGCGATCGCGGAAACACAGAAAGGCGCCTGCGGGCGCCTTTTTTGTTCGTCGGGCAAGTGCTGTAGGAGCGAGCTCTGCTCGCGAAAGACCGCGGCGGGAATGTCCCGGATTTCATCCGGGGAAGTCCGACCGCCGCTCCCACCGGGGAGCAGCGGCTCAGCGCCCCAGCAGCTTGGCCACACCTACCTTCAGCGGCGTGGGCTGCGGGAACTCGTAGCGCAGCAGCAGCCGCGCGTTGTTCGCCCGCGAATGACGGATATCCCCGGCACGGGGTTCCACGTAGGTCACCGGCGGCAAGCCCTCCAGCACCTCGCCTATGGCAGCGAGCAGCTGGTTGAGGCTGGTGGCGCGGTTGAGACCGAGGTTGACCGGGCCGACTTCCAGCCACTCCGCTTCCAGCGCCTGCACCAGCACCTGGACCAGGTCGGCGATATAGACGAAGTCGCGGGTCTGCTCGCCGTCGCCGAACACCGTGATCGGCAGGCCAGCCAGCGCGCGCTCGGTGAAGATGCTGATCACCCCGGAATAGGGTGAAGACGGGTCCTGGCGCGGCCCGAAGATGTTGAAGAAGCGGAACACCGCCGGCTCCAGGCCGTGCTGGCGGCGGTAGAAGTCCAGGTACTGCTCGCTGGCCAGCTTGTCCACCGCGTAGGGCGTCAGCGGTGCCTTCGGCGTGTCTTCGTCGATGGCCGTGCCTTCGCCGTTCTGGCCATAGACCGCCGCGCTGGAGGCGAACAACACCCGTTTCACGCCATTCTGGCGCATGGCTTCGCAGACGTTCAGGGTGCCGATCAGGTTGCTCTGGTGGGTCGCGACCGGGTCGTCCACCGACGCTTGCACCGACGCCACCGCCGCCAGGTGCACCACCGCCTTGCAACCCGCCGTGACGCGCGCCACCAGCGCGGCGTCGGCCACATCCCCTTCGATGAATTCCAGGCGCGGATTGCTCAGCGCCAGGTTGGCTCGTTTGCCAGTGGAGAGGTTGTCCAGCACGCGCACGGCATGGCCCCGGGCGAGCAGGGTGTCGGCCAGGTGCGAGCCGATGAAGCCGGCGCCGCCGGTGATCAGGATGGGGGCGTCAACCATGGCGGTAGTAACGATCCAGCAGGGTCGGCAGCGCGGCGCGCCAGGCGCGGGGCTTGATGCCAAAGGTGTGGAGGATTTTCTTGCAGGCCAGCACCGCGTTCTGCGGTTCGTCCGCCGCATCGGGGCGGGCGGCGTGGGCCTGGGGGGTGATGTCCTGCACCTTCAGCGGGTGCAGGCCACGGGCTTCGCTGAGCAGCGCCTGGCCCAGGGCCAGGGGCGTGGTCGCCTCGTGGCCACCGTAGTGGTAGGTGCCCCAGAGCGGCGCCGCGCAATCCAGCTGCTTGATCACCGCCAGCAGCACCCGCGCGGCATCGTCCACCGGCGTCGGGTTGCCGCGGCGATCGTCGGCCAGGCAGATCTCGTCGGCCTGCTCGGCGCGACTGAGGAAACGCCCCAGGGAACCCTCGCGGCTGTCGTCGAGCAGCCAGCCGAAGCGCAGCAGCACATGCTTGGGGCAGGCCGCGCGTACGCTCTGTTCCATGCGCCAGATGGCCTGGCCGCGCTCGCTCAGGGGGATGGGCTCGTCCTTCTCGCTGTAGGCGGTGGCGCGGGAGCCATCGAAGACCCGGTAGCTGGAAGGCTGCAGCAGGACGATGCCGTGGTGCTGGCAGAGCTCCGCGAGGCGTTCCACACCGCGCTCCTGGGCCGACAGGCGAGCGTCGCTGACTTCGTCGGCCTGGAACCAGTCGAAGTAGTAGGCGAGGTTGACCACGGCGTCGGGCCGGGTGTCATCGAGCAGCTGGGTCAGGCTGGCGGCGTCCCAGCCCTGTTCGGGCGGACGCGGAGCGAGAAAACCTATGTCTTCCTCGGCACCCAGGCGAATCAGCGCCTGTCCGAGTGAATTGCCGCCACCCAACAGCATCAAGCGCATTCGCATAGAGAAAAAGGTCGCTTAAAGCCGGTTAGAAGGAGTGGGCGGGCTATTTCCCGCCGCATAAGAGCCGCATTCTGCGGGTTTCACCGGCGTACGTCACTAGCCATGTGGCGGTTGCGCCTTGCCGGGGCGATAGAGGTGGGCATGCCCGGCGCGGTAGAGGGAAGAGTCGGCGAAGCCTTCGGCGGCCAGTACCTCGCCCACCAGGATCAGCGCAGTGCGGCGGAAATCCCGCGCCGCCACCTTGGGCAGGATGTCGCCCAGGGTGCCGGTGACCTGTTCCTGGTCCGGCCAGCTGGCGCGGTGGATCACCGCGATGGGGCAGGCGGCGCCGTAATGCGGCAGCAGCTCCTCGACTATCTTCGCCAGTTGGCTCACGCCCAGGTGGATGGCCATGGTCGCGCGGTGCCGGGCCAGGTCGCCCAGGGCCTCGCCCTCTGGCATCGGGCTCTTGTGGCCGTAGCGAGTGAGGATCAGGGTCTGCGACACCTCAGGCAGGGTCAGCTCGCAGCCCAGCAGCGCGGCGCAGGCGGCGGTGGCGGTCACGCCGGGTACCACCTCATAGGGAATCCCCAGTGCGCGCAGGTGGCGGATCTGCTCGCCAATGGCGCCATACAGCGACGGGTCGCCGGAATGCACCCGCGCCACGTCCTGGCCCCGCCCATCGGCCTCGGCCAGCAGGGCGACTATTTGCGCCAGGTCCAGCTCGGCGGTGTTCACCACCTGCTCCGCACTGTGCCCGGCCAGCACGGCCTCGGGCACCAGGGAACCGGCATAGAGGAGCACCGGGCAGGAACGGATCAAGCGCTGGCCCTTCACCGTGATGAGTTCCGGATCGCCGGGACCGGCGCCGATGAAATAGACCGTCATGGCCGTTCAGCCTCGTGGGCAATGCAGGCCAGGGCGCAGGTGGCGCTGGCACTGCGGCGTTTATCGATGTGCAGGCGGACAGGCCCGCCGAACAGGGCTTCGGCCTGGGCCAGGGCGGCGGCTTCGGCGATTCCGGCGCTGCCGGTGAGCGCCAGCACCCGCGCGGAAGGCTGGCTCAGGCGCCCGGCCTGGGCAGCGAGGCTATCCACAGGCAGGCCGTACAGCGTCAGGCCGAGCCACGCGGCCAGGGCCATCAGCCCCGGCTCCGCGGCCTTAGCCTCGCTGCTGGCCAGGGCGACCAGCTCGTCGAGGCTGGCGCCGGCCTCGGCAAGGCACTGCAGCAGCAGGCGCTGCAGTTCATCCGGCGGGCAGCCAGCGCGACAGCCCAGTCCGGCGACCAGTTTCAAACAGCGGTCGAAGCGTTGCGCTGGTACAGCCAGGCGGCGGCCCAGCCCAGCACGACCCAGAAGGCCGCATTGGTGATCAGGGAGGCGGCGATGAACTCATGCTCCAGCGCTTGCGGCGCCAGGCTGGCATGCACCTCAGGCTGCGGCGCGCCCAGCACATGGGGAATCACCAGCAGCGCCAGGCCGACCACGCGCAACGCCCAGTGACGGCCGAAGGCGATCAGCGCCAGGCCCACGGCGGTGGCCGAGGCGGTGCCGATCCACCAGGCCTGGCGCTGGGCCAGGTCGGCGGCGGCGGTACCCGGCAGTTCCGGCGGCAGGCCGAGGGACGGCGCCAGGGCGAAGGTGGCGAAGCCGCCCAGGCCCCAGAGCAGGCCCTGCCAGGCGCGGCTCGGGCCGCGCAGGCTGAACAGCCCGGCGAGGATGAGGGCGAAGCCCACGGCCACCACCAGGTTGCTGCCACCGGTGGACAGGGTGCGCTGCCAGCCATCTTCCGGGGCCCAGGCCTCGTCGCTGTGCTCATGGCTGTGGGCGACGGCTGCACCGCCGTGCGCGTGGTCATGGGCCTGCTCCGCCGCTACCGGCTCGGCGCTTTCATAGGTTTCCGCCTGGAGGATCAGCGGGGTGACCCACAGGCTCTGCAGCAGGGTCAGCACCAGGGCGGCGATCAGGCCGGCGAACCCGGCGGTCTGGGCGATACGCTTGATCATCGGGTCATCACTCAGTGGCAGGGGAAAGCGGCGCTGTGGCGGGTGTCGTGGGCGGCGTTGTGCACGGCCTCGATATGCGAGAAGCCGGCGAAGTACACCAGGGCGAGGCCGATCAGGCCGGCGCCGATAGCCAGTGCCAGGCGCTGGGACAGGGTCTGGGAGGATACGGCGGAATGGGACAGGGTGCGGCTGGACATTGAAGTTCCCTCTGCAGTGCTAGTGATACCGGCAGAAGGACGCGCGCGGGGAAGCGGGCACGGAGGCGCCCAGGTTTCCGGCTTGCGCCCGCCCACCGCGGGTTGCCAAAACGTGATCAGGCCGGTCTCCGGGCTTGCGACGCCAGCCTTGGGGCTGGATGGGCATGCCTTCCCATGCCGGATTGGCACAGTGGCTTACTTAACCCTACGTTCGCTTACCGTTGCGGGGGCAGCGTCGGACTAGTCCGAAATGGACGCACCGACTTCCCGTTTCACCCTGTGTACGACGACGCAGGGCACCTGAAAAAACCCCGCTAGGACACCATGAGACCGACCAAGCGTCAACTGCCGCGATTGACCGTCGCCCGGGTGCTGCGTAGCCTTCGCCCTTTCGAGGTTCTCCGGCCAGGCGCCGGAGCTAAGAGGGAACGTGGTCCAAACCACGGCTGCCCCCGCAACTGTGAACAGCTGATGTCTTATCCACAGCCACTGCCCCTCGGGCGGGAAGGCGGAGAGACGGCGCAACGCGCCAGGCTGTGAGCCAGGAGACCTGCCTCGACGATATTCCAGACAACCGGGCGGGGTGATCCGGTGGCGAATCCGTTGCGCGGGCCGAGTCCCGCTGCGTTCGTCATGCCCGCCGACCGACCACGCAGAGGCGCGCATGAAAACCCTGGCCAAACTCCCCGTCACCATCGTCACCGGCTTCCTCGGCGCCGGTAAGACCACCCTGCTCCGCCACATGCTGGACAACGCCCAGGGCCGCCGCATCGCGGTGATCGTCAACGAGTTCGGCGAGCTGGGCATCGACGGCGAAATCCTCAAGCAATGCAGCATCGGCTGCAGCGAAGAAGAAGCCATGGGCCGTGTCTTCGAGCTGGCCAACGGCTGCCTGTGCTGCACCGTGCAGGAAGAGTTCTTCCCGGTGATGCGCGAGCTGGTGGCCCGTCGCGGCGACCTCGACCAGATCCTCATCGAGACCTCCGGCCTGGCCCTGCCCAAGCCCCTGGTGCAGGCCTTCCAGTGGCCGGAAATCCGCAATGCCTGCACCGTCGACGCGGTGATCACCGTGGTCGACAGCCCGGCCGTGGCCGCCGGCACCTTCGCCGCCCACCCCGAGCAGGTGGACGAACAGCGCCGCCAGGACCCGAACCTCGACCACGAATCCCCCCTGCACGAGCTGTTCGAGGACCAGCTGGCCAGCGCCGACCTGGTGGTACTGAACAAGGCCGACCTGCTCGACGCCGACGCCCTGGCCGCCGTGCGCGCCGAGGTGGCCGAGGAGCTGCCGCCGGCGGTGAAGATCATCGAAGCCAGCAGCGGCAAGCTGCCGCTGGACATCCTGCTGGGCCTGAACGCCGAGGCCGAGCTGCACATCGACAGCCGCCCCACCCACCATGACCACGAAGGCCACGAGGACCACGACCACGACGAGTTCGACTCCTTCCACCTCGACCTGCCGGAAGTGGCCGAAGGCGCCCTGCTCGAAGCCCTCGGCCAACTGGTGGAGCACCACGCCATCCTGCGCATCAAGGGCTTCGCCGCCATCCCCGGCAAGCCCATGCGCCTGCTGATCCAGGGCGTGGGCAAGCGCTTCGACAAGCACTTCGACCGCAAGTGGCTGCAAGACGAAACCCGTGGCACCCGCCTGGTGGTGATCGGCCAGGAACTGGACCAGGCCGCCATCGCCAACGAACTGCGCACGGCGCTGGCCTGACCCACGACCGTAGGGTGGGTTGAGCCTGCGATACCCACGATGCGATATCGATGGGTATCGCTTCGCTCAACCCATCCTACGGAGCCACCCAGCCACGACCGCACGCACCGAACTGGCCCCTCTCCCTTCAGGGAGAGGGTTGGGGAGAGGGTCCCGCCATGCACCTGCTACGCACCCAACCCGGCGGCTTCGTCCCCGACGACGGCATCGCCCACCTGGCCCAGACGCCCGCCGAGCTGGTGATCCTCTGCAGCGGCGATTCCCACCTGGCTTTGCTGGCCGAGGCCGCCCGCGAGCTGCCCGAGGACTACCCGAGCCTGCGCCTGGCCAACCCCATGCAGCTGCAGAACCACGCCTCGGTGGACCTCTACGTCGACGAGGTGCTGCGGCACGCCAAGGTCATCCTCGTTTCGGTGCATGGCGGCGTCGGCTATTGGCGCTACGGCATCGAGCAACTGGTGGCCCTGGCCGAATGCGGTGCGACCCTGATCCTGGTGCCCGGCGACGACCGCCCCGACCCGGAGCTGGCCGGCCTGTGCAATGTCCCGGCCGAGCAGGCCGAGCGCCTCTGGCAGTACCTGCGCCAGGGCGGCATGGACAACGCCCGGCAATTGTTCAACTACCTGGCCAGCCAGGGGCTGGGCCGCGACTACCCCTGGCGCGAGCCCCAGACCCTGCCCCGGGTCACCCTGTACCACCCGCGCATTCGCCCGGCTGGCCTGGAACACTGGCGGGCCGAATGGCAGCCCGATCGGCCCGTGGCAGCCCTGCTCTTCTACCGCACCCACCTGCAGGCGGCGAACACCGCCTTCATCGACGAGTTCTGCACACGCCTGGCCGCCCAGGGCCTCAATCCCCTGCCCATCGCCGTCGCCAGCCTCAAGGAAGCCGCCTGCCTGGTGGCGGTGGAAGACTGGCTGGACGCCGCCGACGCGGCGCTGATCATCAACACCACGGGGTTCGCCCAGTCGAACCCCGAGGCCCCCGCCCTGCGCCCCTTCCGTCGCGATATCCCGGTGCTGCAGGCCATCTGCTCCCTGGACAACCAGCCGCTCTGGGAAGCCAACCCACAAGGCCTGGGCCCGCGCGACCTGGCCATACACATCGCCCTACCGGAACTGGATGGGCGCATCATCACCCGCCCCATCAGCTTCAAGGGCCTGGCCTGGCGCAGCGAGCGCAGCCAGAGCGACGTGGTCTGCTACCTGCCGCACCGCGAGCGCATGGACTTCGTCGCCGCGCTGGCGCGACGCTGGTGCGCGCTGGCGAGCAAGGCCAACGCCGACAAGCGCGTGGCGCTGATCCTGGCCAACTACCCGACCCGCGACGGCCGCATCGGCAACGGCGTGGGCCTGGACACCCCGGCCGCCGCGCTGAACATCCTCCGCGCCCTGGAAGCCGAGGGTTATCCCGTCGCCGGCCTGCCGGACAGCGGCACGGCACTTATCCACAGCCTGCTGGGCGGGGTCAGCAACGACCTCGACAGCCTGGACGCGCGGCCCTGCGCCCAGAGCCTGGCGCTGGCCGACTACCTCGCCTGCTTCGCCCGCCTGCCCGAGGCCAACCAGCGCGCGGTGACGGAGCGCTGGGGCGAACCGCAGCAGGACCCGATGTTCCGTGGCGGTCGCATGATGGTGGCCGGCCTGCGTTTCGGCCTGGCCTTCGTCGGCATCCAGCCGGCGCGGGGCTACCAGCTGGACCCGGCGGCCATCTACCACGACGCCGACCTGGTGCCGCCCCATGGCTACCTGGCCTTCTATTTCTGGCTGCGCGAGGTGTTCGCCGCCGACGCGCTGATCCACGTGGGCAAGCACGGCAACCTGGAGTGGCTGCCGGGCAAGGGCGTGGGGCTGTCCGCCGAGTGCTGGCCGGATGCGGTCATGGGCCCGTTGCCGAACATCTACCCCTTCATCGTCAACGACCCCGGCGAAGGCGCCCAGGCCAAGCGCCGCGCCCAGGCGGTGATCATCGACCACCTGATGCCACCGCTGACCCGCGCGGAAAACTACGGCCCGCTGCGCGACCTGGAGCGCCTGGCCGACGAGTATTACGACGCCTCCCTGCTGGACCCGCGCCGCGCCGTGCAACTGCGCGGGGAAATCCTCGAGCTGGTGAAAGCCACCGCCCTCGACCGCGAGCTCGACCTCAGCCTCAATGACGACGCGGACAGCTGGCTGCCACAACTGGACGCCTACCTCTGCGACCTCAAGGAGTCGCAGATCCGCGACGGCCTGCACGTGTTCGGCGAATCCCCGGTCGGACGCCTGCGCAACGACACCCTGCTGTCCCTGGTACGCATCCCCCGTGGCGATGGCAAGGGCGCCAACGCCAGCCTGCTGCGCGCCCTGGCCAGCGACCTCGGCCTTGGCGCCGACCCGCTGGACCTGGCCTGGGCCGAGCCCTGGGAAGGCCCGCGCCCGATGCTGCTGGAAGCCATCAGCGACGAACCCTGGCGCAGCAATGGCGATACCCGCGAGCGCCTCGAGCTGCTGGCCATGGGGCTGATCGAGACCCTGGACTTCGGCTCCCTCGGGCCCGCCAGCGATGGGGTTATCCACAGCCTGCGCCGTGTCATCGCGCCCACCCTGGACGCCTGCGGCGCGTCCGAGATCGGCGGCGTACTGGCGGCGCTGGACGGCCGCTTCGTCCCCCCCGGCCCCAGCGGCGCACCCAGTCGAGGGCGCCTCGACGTACTGCCCACCGGGCGCAACTTCTTCACCGTGGACGTGCGCAACCTGCCCACGCCCACCGCCTGGCGCCTGGGCTTCCAGTCCTCCAGCCTGCTGCTGGAACGCCACCTGCAGGACCAGGGCGACCACCTGCGCCAGCTGGGCATTTCCGTGTGGGGCACCGCCACCATGCGCACCGGCGGCGACGACATCGCCCAGGCCCTGGCACTGATGGGCGTGCGCCCGGTGTGGCAGGCCGGCAGCCAGCGGGTGGAAGACTTCGAGATCCTGCCGCTGTCGCTGCTGGATCGCCCACGGGTGGACGTGACCCTGCGGGTGTCGGGCTTCTTCCGCGACGCCTTCGCCAACCTCATCCGCCTGTTCGACGCCGCCGTGCAAGCGGTCGCCGAACTGGACGAACCCGACGACATGAACCCCCTGGCCGCACGGGTGAAACAGGAAAGCGCGCGCCTGGCCGCGGACGGCCTGGCCATCGAGGATGCGCGCCTGCAAGCCGGTTGGCGGGTGTTCGGCGCCCAGCCTGGCGCTTATGGCGCCGGCGTACAGGGCGCCATCGAGGAACGCCAGTGGCAGGACCGCGCCGAGCTGGCCGAGGTCTACCTCAACTGGGGTGGCTACGCCTACGGCGCGAAGAACGACGGCACCCCGGCACGGGAGCGCTTCGCCCAGCGCCTGCAACGGCTGCAGGCGGTGCTGCAGAACCAGGACAACCGCGAGCACGACATTCTCGATTCCAACGACTACTACCAGTTCCAGGGCGGCATGCTCGCCGCCGCCGAAACCCTGCGCGGCGAGCGGGTCGCCAGCTACCACGGCGACCACAGCCAGCCGGACCTGCCGCGTATCCGCTCGCTCAAGGAAGAACTGGCGCGGGTGGTGCGCTCACGGGCGGCCAACCCCAAATGGATCGCCGGGATGAAGCGCCACGGCTACAAGGGCGCCTTCGAACTGGCCGCCACCGTGGACTACCTGTTCGCCTTCGACGCCACCAGCCAACTGGTGGACGACCACCAGTACCAACTGCTGGCCGATGCCTACCTGCTGGACCACGACACCCGCGAGTTCATCCGCCAGCACAACCCCGAGGCCCTGCGCGATATCGCCGAGCGCCTGTTGGAAGCCCAGCAGCGCGGCCTCTGGGAAAACCCCGGCGACTACCGCGAGGCCATCGAGAACCTGTTGCTCGACAGCGAAGAGCAGTAGGTTGACGCAGAGCGCAGCGAAGCCCAACGTTTCAGAGTTGAGCCCGCGCGTTGGGTTTCGCAGGCTCTACCCAACCTACAGGAGCCTACCCCCGCAACCGCGCCGCCGCCTCCCGCAGGATGGCCTCGGTGCCAGCCCAGCCCAGGCAGCCATCGGTGATCGACACGCCGTAGCGCAGGTCGCAGGACAGCGACTGGGCGCCGTCGAACAGGTGGCTCTCGAGCATCACCCCGCGCAACGCATCCTGTCCCGCCAGGCGCTGGGCGATCACGTCCTCCAGCACCGCCGGCTGGCGCAGCGGGTCCTTGCCACTGTTGGCGTGGCTGCAATCCACCAGGATGCGCGGCGCGATGCCCAGTTTCTCCAGCCCGGCACGAGCCGCCTGGACACTGGCCGCATCGAAGTTCGGCCCCTGGTGGCCGCCACGCAGCACCAGGTGGGTATCCGCGTTGCCGGCGGTCTCCACCAGCGCCGGGCGACCCTGCACATCGATGCCGAAGTGCTGGTGGGCATGGGCGGCCGAGCGCATGGCGTCGGTGGCAATGCCGAGGCTGCCGTCGGTTCCGTTCTTGAAGCCCACCGGCAGGTCCAGGCCGCTGACCATCTCGCGGTGGATCTGCGATTCGCTGGTGCGCGCGCCGATGGCGGCCCAGCTCAACAGGTCGTCCAGGTAGCCGGCCACCAGCGGCTGCAGCAGCTCGGTGGCCACCGGCAGGCCCAGTTCGGCCATCTCCAGCATCAGCCGGCGGCTCAGCGCCAGGCCCTCGGCCATGTCGCCGCTGCCATCCAGGTGCGGGTCGTAAACCAGGCCTTTCCAGCCCACGGTGGTACGCGGCTTTTCGACATAGGCGCGCATCACCAGCAGCAGCTGGTCGCTCACCTCGGGCGCCAGGGCGGCGAGGCGCCGGGCGTAATCGAGGGCGGACTCGGGATCGTGGATGGAGCAGGGACCGACCACCACCAGCAGGCGCGCGTCCTCGCCATCCAGCACGGCACGCACGGCCTCGCGCTGGGCGCGGATCTGGCGGGCGAGCTCATGGGACAGCGGCAGGCGCTGGCGCAGTTCGGCGGGGGTGGGCAGTGGCTGGGTGCGGCGAGATGGGGCAACCTCCAGCGCGATGGCGTGGAGCGGTTGCTGTACGGCGGTGGGCAGAACGGATTGCAGGGAATTCATGACTGGCGTCCTCAGCCGGCGCGGCTCGATCCGCGCGCGGCGCTATCTGGGTGTTCGATGCAAGGGAATGGCGGCGTTGGCAGAGCGGCTAAATCGCCAGTCGGAGCTGCGGTAATAGGTCTGGTAGGTGCGGTAGCTGATCATGGTGCGATCCTGTCTGTCGGTTGTTGGCCTTGTGGGCCGGAAAACAAAAACCCCCGGTCGGGTTGCCGACCGGGGGTTTCGTGGAGCTTTGGTGGCGACCCTGCTGGAGTGGGCCGCCTGATGGGTATCAGGTCAGCCCTTGGCTAAACCAATACCCATAGAAATAGCTGGCTGCAGCGGCCACACGCACACGCGCCTGGGCTTGAGCCGGGCGAGCGATGAGCGATGTGGAAGCGAGGTGCGGCATGACGATCTCCAAAGCGAATGCTGGCTAACCTACTGCATCGCCGCGCGCCGTTCAATCACTGTTTTCTATCGGCGACACCGCCCTTCCGCTACCATGCGGGCCATGCGTCCGTAGGATCCAGCCATGTCCGAGCTTCCCCATTTCCCACTGAGCGCCGTCGTCGCTTCCGACGAGCTGAAGTTGGCGCTCTGCCTCGCCGCCATCGACCCCGCCATCGGCGGCGTACTGATCGAAGGCCCCCGTGGCATGGCCAAGTCCACCCTGGCCCGTGGCGTCGCCGACCTGCTGGAAGACGCCAGTTTCGTCACCCTGCCGCTGGGCGCCAGTGAGGAACGCATCGTCGGCACCCTCGACCTGGACGCGGCCCTCGGCGAAGGTCGCGCACGCTTCTCCCCGGGCGTGCTGGCCAAGGCCCACGGCGGCGTGCTCTACGTAGACGAAGTGAACCTGCTCCCCGACCACCTGGTGGACCTGCTGCTGGACGTGGCCGCCAGCGGCATCAACCAGGTGGAGCGCGATGGCATCTCCCACCAGCATCCGGCGCGCTTCGTGCTGATCGGCACCATGAACCCCGAAGAGGGCGAACTGCGCCCGCAACTGCTGGACCGCTTCGGCCTCAAGGTCCTGCAGGGCGGCCAGCCGCAACCGGCCGAGCGCGCCGAGATCGTTCGCCGTCGACTGGCCTTCGATACCGACCCGCAGGCGTTCCTCGCCCGCTGGAGCAACCTGCAGCAGGCCCTGGCACAACGCTGCCAGGACGCCCGCGCGCGGCTGCCGGCCATTCCCCTGGACGATGCCGCCCTGGACGAGATCGCCCAGCGCTGCTTCGCCGCCGGGGTCGACGGCCTGCGCGCCGACCTGGTCTGGCTGCGCGCCGCCCGCGCCCATGCCGCCTGGCGCGGCGTCGAACGCATCGAGGCCGAGGACATCGACGCCGTCGAGCATTTCGCCCTCGCCCATCGCCGCACCCACACCCCGCCGCCCGCCGCGCAGCCACCGGAATCCCCGTCCGCCAACGCACAGTCCCAGCCGTCCACTGGCGAAGGCCAGTGGGGCGAACTACCGGCGCAAACCGTGCCCATGGGTGAACGACGCGAGTTGCCGCGCTGGCCAAAAAAGCCCTGAGCATCCGCCCGCGCACGGTCACAGGGGCGGGTGCGGGGTCCAGGCCCGGCGCCCTCGGCAATGGCCGCAGCGGTGCGCGCCGCAGCGGAAACGCCGGCGCCATCCAATGGTTGCCGACGCTATTGCGCGGGCGCCCGCGCCAGGCTGCGGACCTGATCCGCGCGCCCCGCAGCCGGCAACCCGACGAACTCTGGCTGGTGCTGGTGGACGCCTCCGCCTCCACCCGCCGCCACGGCGCCCTAACCCAGGCCAAAGGCCTGCTGGCCGGCGTCTTCGAGACCGCCTACCGCCAGCGTGCGCGCCTCGCCGTGCTCCACGCCACCGGCCGCCAGCCGCAGTGGCTGTGGCAGGGCAGCAAGGCCTCCCCGGCCCTGCACCACTGGCTCGCCGAACTAGGCGCCGGTGGCGGCACCCCGCTGATCGAGGCCCTGCAACAATCCGCCCAGTGGCTGACGCGCCGGCAACGGCAGAAGCCGGCGGAGGAGCAGCGGGTGCTGATCCTCACCGATGGGCGTTTGAAGGAGTGGCCGGCGCTGGACCCGATGGGCTGCCCGACGCTGCTGGTGGATATCGAGGGCGGCCCGGTGCGCCTGGGGCGGGCGCGCAAGCTGGCGGATGAACTGGGGGCGGAGTACCGAGTCATCGCCGAACTTTAGAGCTATGGGTTTCGCAGACCCATACGCGAATCAGTACGTTCCGAGGCAGATGGCACGTGGATGGACGTCGACAGCGTGATATCAGATCAATACCATCCACGCGGTCCTTTGCCATCACACAGCTTCGCAACAGATTTCAGGAACACTTCATGGAAGAGATCTCTTTCCGGCGCAAGGCGCCAGCGGTCGGTATCGTTGTTTCCCTGTTTTCTCTTATCCAAGGAACAATGTCGGTATTGGCTCCGGCCTTGTTTGCGATCCTTGGCATCGCCGTTTCGCCAGCCAGTGCGACCTACCTCCTCCTCTTGGGTATCGCTTCGCTACTGCTGGGCTACTTGGGAATCAAAGGGCGCCCAACGGCTTACTTCTTCATGGCGTTGCTGTGCCTGTTGCAAAGCATTGCGTTTCGAACTCCTGACGCCCACTTCAACTTCATTGGGCCAGTTTCACTGAGCTTCGGTTTTGGTCGCGAACCCGACCTGGAGTTCACCATCAATGTCCTGGCACTGCTCTTTGCAGCATGCGCAGCACTCGCTCTGTATCAGATGAACAAACAGCAAGTACCCTCGGCGGACGCCCAGCAAACATCCTGATCCGCAACGGATAGCCTCAACCACTAGCTGCGTTCGGCGAGTGAAGCGAAACCCGTCTCTCCAACTCACTCCCAGCGCCGTAGCACCAGGGCCAAGAAAGCCCCGCCAATGGGCGCCGATGAACCACCTCTTCGGGGATAGGAATCAAATTGCGAGGAAATTCTTACCGAAGTGAAGAAGCATCAGTTCCGCCCACGCCAAGCAGCTAACGCTCTTCCACAATCGGCGAACTAGATTCCGGTAATCAGCAGATCCAGCGCCGCGATGACTTCATGGCGGGCATCGGCCAGGTCGGCCACCTGCTGCCCCAGAATCCGCCGGGGTGCGCCAGCCATCTCCGGCGTGACCATCACCACGGCATTCCCCTCCACCTCGAACACGGGCATCAAGGTCTTGAGCACCTTGCCCTTCATCACATCAGCGGAATAGAGCGGCACAACCACCCGGGTACCCAACTCTGCGATCAGGTCGCTCTGGATATCCAGCAGGTAGGGAATGCGCGTGCGGGTGGCAGGGTTGGTGTTGAGGTGCACGGCGAACTGGGGCATCAGAAGCGCCTCACGTCATCGCTGAACACGCCCTCGGCTTCGACCTTCTCGTTGTACGCCGCCATGGCTGTGCGGTTCTCCTCCAGCCAAAGTTCGCGTTGCCTGGCTTTCAACGCATCGGCCAGGGCCTGTTCGAGGGTTGCCGAGAGGTTGATATCCAAAGCCCGCGCCTTGCTCAGCAGGTCGCTGTTGATACTGAGGTTGGCGGCCTTCTTCGGCGCCTGCGGATCGTAAACAGGGTGCATGACGGACCTCCCTCACGACTGATGCGCATACGCTATGCGCATCCATAGCATCAGTCAAAGCCGCCTGCCGGACGGAAAGGCTACGGCTCCATCAACAGCTCCGGCACCTGCCGCTCTTCGACTATCCGCTCCTGCACCCAGCGCAGCACTTCGGCCTCGTCGCGAATGCGGTACCACTCCCCTTCCGGGTAGAGGCTGGCGGTGGGCCCTGAATCGCAGGGGAACTGGCATTGGGTGCGGGTGATGTGCACGCCGCCCTCGCATTCCAGTTTGCCCGCGGCCTTGAGGGTTTCCCGCAGTTTCTTCCACAGCGGCAGCGCGCCACGGCGGGTGCAGCGCGGGCCGTTGCACAGCAGCAGACGGCGGGCGTGGGGCGGAATGCAGGACCAGGAATGGCGCTCCGGCAGCTCCGGAACCTCAAGGCAATCCAGGTGCAGTTCCCGGCGCTCGGCCAGGGCGCAGGCGACACTGGCCGGGTCGCTGTCGAACTGGCCCAGCGGGCTGGCGACGAAGAGGCCTTCCGGCGCGCCCAGCCTGGCGAGTTCACTGCGTAACCAGTCCAGATGCTGGGTGGATGATTCCACTTCGAGGTCGATCACCAGCAGCGGGCGCGGGCTCTCCTGCACGCGCTGCCAGAGCGCGTCGTAGCCGTCACCGGTATCGACGATGTCGGCTAGCGCCGCCTCACCGCGCAGGGCGATCAACTGGCGGCGGAAGAGTTCGCCGAATGAACCTCGGCCGAGGTCCGGCCCGGCGAACAGCACGCGGGCGTAGGGAATTGCAGTCATGGGGCTTCCAGGTGGGGGACGAGGGCCTGCCAGAGGGCCTCGACGGAATCGAATTCGCGCTGCACCGGCGGCAACTCGGGACGCCGGAGTATCAATACCGGCAGCCCAAGCTCACGGGCCACCTGCAGCTTGGGTTCGGTGGACTGGCTGCCGCTGTTCTTGCTGATCAGCACATCGCTGGCCAGGCGGGCGAACAGCTCGCGCTCGCCCTCCAGGCTGAAGGGGCCGCGCGCACCTATCACCTCGAAGCGCTCGCCGGCCGGCTGGGCCGTGAGGCAACGCACCGTCCAGTGCTGCTGCGCCGGTATCTCCCGCAGGTGTTCCAGGGGTTCGCGGCCGAGGGTGAAGAAGGGCCGTTGGAAGTCCTTCAGTGCTTCGATCAGCTCGGCCCAGTCGGCCACCTCGCGCCAGTCGTCACCGGCGCCGGCCTGCCAGCCGGGACGGCGCAGGGCCCAGCAGGGCACGCCGGCCAGTTCGGCGGCGCGGGCGGCGTTGTGGCTGATCTGCGCGGCATAGGGATGGGTGGCATCCAGCAGCAGATCGACACCCTCCTCCGTCATGAAACCCGCCAGCCCTTCAGCGCCGCCGTAGCCGCCAACGCGAACCTGGCAGGCGAGGTCGTCCGGCACCTTGCCGAGGCCGGCGAGGCTGTAGATATGCTCGGGGCCAAGACGGCGGGCCAGGGCCAGCGCCTCGCTGACACCACCCAGCAGGAGAATGCGTTTCATCAAAGTTCCACGGCCTCGCCGACGATATTGCCCTGGCGGTCGATGGCGAACACCTCCAGCCTCACGCTGGCCGGCACCGTCTTGCGGGCGAAGGCCAGGGCATGGGCGCAGACCGCGTCACCCAGGGGGATGCCCGCGTCATGGGCCATGGCCAGTGCCAGCTGGCTGGTGTTGGCGCCGCGCATGGCTTCCTGCAGCTCTGGGCCGGCGCCCAGTTCGGCGGCCCATTGCGCCAGCAGCGGCAGGTCGATGCTGGAGCTGCGGCTGTGCAGGTCCATATGCCCGGCGGCGAGCTTGCTGATCTTGCCGAAGCCGCCGCACAGGCTGAGCTTGTCCACAGGGGCCTTGCGCAGGTGCTTGAGCACGGCCCCGGCGAAGTCGCCCATCTCGATCAGGGCGGTGTCGTCCAGGTGGTAGCGATTGCGCATGGCATCCTCGCTGGCGTTGCCGGTGCAGGCCGCGAGGTGGGTGAAGCCGTTGGCGCGGGCCACATCGATGCCCTGATGGATCGACGCGATATAGGCCGAACAGGAGAAGGGCCGGACGATGCCGGTGGTGCCCAGGATGGACAGGCCACCGAGGATGCCCAGGCGCGGGTTCATGGTCTTCAGCGCCAGCGCCTCGCCGCCCTGCACGCAGATGCTCACCTCGAAGCCGCCGGCATAGCCGTGATCGGCAGCCAGGTCCAGGAGGTGCCCGGTCATCATCTGCCGGGGCACCGGGTTGATCGCCGGCTCCCCCACGGCCAGGGTCAGGCCCGGCTTGGTCACGGTGCCGACACCGGGGCCGGCATGGAAGCGCACGCCGGGCTCCGGCGCCAGGCGGACCTGGGCATAGATCAACGCACCGTGGGTCACGTCGGGGTCGTCGCCGGCGTCCTTGAGGGTGCCCGCCTCGGCGCCACCCTCCATCAACCGACAGAACTCCAGACGCATCAGCACCCGCTGCCCCTTGGGCAGGACGATCTCCACAGCGTCGGCCGTTACCCCGCCCAGCAGCAGGCGCGCCGCCGCCAGGCTGGTGGCGGTGGCGCAACTGCCGGTGGTGTAGCCGCTGCGCAGCGGCGCGGGCTGTTCGGGGGTTTCGTCACGCATGGCTGCTCAGGGTCCCACGTAGGTTGGCGCCGAGGAACGAGGCCCAACAGCTCGGGCCTCGACGTTGGGCTTCGCTGCACTCAGCGCCAACCTACGCATCCTTGGTCACGTCCAGAAGCGTAATCGGCAGCGCCGAGCGCCAGGTATCGAAATCCCCCAGTGGCTGGGCCTGGGCGATGGAGATGCGGGTGAGCGCGCCGCCCTGGCGTTCGCGGAAGGCCACCAGGGTGGCTTCGCTCTGCAGGGTCACGGCATTGGCCACCAGGCGGCCGCCAGGTTTGAGGCTTGCCCAGCAGCGGTCCAGCACGCCCGGTTCGGTAACGCCGCCGCCGATGAAGATGGCGTCCGGCGCGGGCAGCCCGTCCAGCGCCGCCGGGGCCTGGCCGGCCACCAATTGCAGGCCGGGTACGCCGAGGGTGTCACGGTTGTGGCGGATATGGCCCTGGCGTCCTTCGTTGGCTTCCACGGCGATGGCGCGGCAGCCGGGATGGGCGCGCATCCACTCGATGCCAATGGAGCCGCAGCCGGCGCCCACGTCCCACAGCAGTTCGCCGGGACGTGGCGCCAGGCGCGCCAGGGTGATGGCGCGGACATCGCGCTTGGTCAGTTGGCCGTCGTGGCGATAGGCCTCATCAGGTAGGCCGCTGGTGGTCGGTAGCGGGCAGGTGCCATCGGCGGGCCGGACTTCGATGGCCAGCAGGTTGAGCGCGGCGGCTTCGGCGAGGCTCCAGTCGCTGGCGATGCCCTCGATGCGCCGCTCACGCTCGCCGCCCAGGTGCTCCAGCACCGTTAGCCGACTGGGGCCGAAGCCATGTTCGGCCAACTGCGCAGCGATGGCCGCCGGACTGGTGCCGTCATTGCTCAGCACCAGCAGACGCGCACCGTCGTGCAAGTGGGCATTGAGCGCGGCCAGGGGCCGGGCCACCACCGAGAGCAGGGTCACGTCCTGCAACGGCCAGCCGAGGCGCGCGGCAGCCAGGGAGTAGGAAGACGGCGCCGGGATCACGCGCATTTCCTCCGCCGCCACCTGCCGCGCCAGGCTCGCGCCAACGCCGAACAGCATGGGGTCGCCGCTGGCCAGCACGCAGACCGGCGTACCGCGCTTTTCCAGTACCGGCGCCAGGGAGAAAGGGCTGGGCCAGGGGCTGCGCCGGGCACCGATGCAGCGCGGCAACAGGTCGAGCTGGCGCGCTCCGCCGAGCACCTCGACGGCGCCCAGCAAGGCGTGGCGCGCGGCCTTGCCGAGGCCCGCGTAGCCGTCTTCGCCAATTCCCACCACTGTCAGCCAGGGCTGCATCTGCTGTCCTCGATCTCTGAAAACGCCAAGGCCATCCAGCTTCCGACAGGCAGCCTTTTCCTAGGTCTGGGCAAAGCGGGCATAATAGCGCCCTTCATCGGTCGCTGGCGCTCACCTGACGAGCCCCGGCCTAAGAGGGAACACGGTCGAGCCGTGGCTGCCCCCGCAACTGTAAGCAGCGAGTCCATGCAATCCAGGCCACTGAATTTTTCGGGAAGGCCGCACTGGATGATGACCTGCCAGCCAGGAGACCTGCCGATGAAACCAGTCGCGTGTGTACGTATCGAGCGGGGTGTATCGGTGCAACGTTGTCCCTGACAGTCGGGGAATCGGGTCGCCGCGACGCCAACCATGGTGACCTGAGTGGAACACGCCCAGCCCAATCCGCGATCCGTCCGCCCCTCGGCCTGCCCGGGGTTGCTGCGTATCGTCCAGGCGCAGGACGGTGGTATCTGCCGGATCAAGCTGCCCTGCGGCCGCCTGAGCGCGGCCCAGGCCCGCGCCGTGGCCGCCGCAGCCAGCGCCCATGCCAGCGGGGTGATCGAGGCCACCAATCGCGCCAACCTGCAGATCCGTGGCGTGCGCCCCGACGCAGAACAGGCACTGATCGACGCCTTGCTGGCGGCCGGCCTGGGTGCCGGCTCCCCCGGCGCCGACGATGTGCGCAACCTGATGGTCAGCCCCCTGGCCGGCCTCGACACCGACGCCCTTGTGGATATCTCGCCGCTGGCCGAACACATCCTCGACCTGCTGCAGGACCAGGCGCACTTCCACGCCCTATCGCCCAAGTTCGCCCTGCTGCTCGATGGCGGCGAGGCCGTGGCGATGCTGGAACATCCCCACGACATCTGGCTGTCCGCCATGGGTCGGGGCGACGACGCCCTGTTCGCCTTCGGCCTGGCCGGCTGCCCGCCACACTCGCCCGAGCAGCCCCCCGCCCTGGCCGCCGTGCCGCGCGCCCAGGTGCCGGCGCTGCTGCAAGCCCTGCTGGAACTCTTCCTCGAACTGGCGACACCCGAGCAGACGCGCATGCGCCACCTGCTTGCCGAACACCCCGAAGGCGACCTGCTGTTGCGCCTGCAACAGCGCCTGGATCGCCCCCTGTTGCCGGCGGGCAATTGGCAGCGCCCCGCGCCGCAGGCCTTCGCCCACCTGGGCGTTGTCGCCGAGCGCCATGTCGGCGGCGCGCCGGCCCTGGGCCGGCTGGATGCCGCGCAACTCGACGCCCTCGCTGATCTCGCCGACACCTTCGGCGACGGCAACCTGCGCCTCACACCCTGGCAATCGCTGCTGCTGCCCAACGCCCGCGACACCGACGCCGTACTGCAGGCCATGAACCAGCTCGGCCTCGCCACCGATGCCCGTGAGCCCCTGGCGCGGCTGATCGCCTGCACCGGTTCGGCCGGTTGCACCAAGGGCCTGGCCGATACCAAGGCCGATGCCCAGGCCCTCGCACCTCTGCTGCCAGACGCCGCCGTGGTGCACCTCAGCGGTTGCCCGCGTTCCTGCGCCGCCGCCCATGTGGCGCCCTTCACCCTGCTGGCCGTCGCCCCCGGCCGCTATGACCTCTACCAGCGCGACGGCGCCGGCTTCGGCCGGCTGCTGGCGCGCGATATCGGCATCATCGAGGCCGGCGAGCGCCTGGCCGCCTCTCCTGACACCTGGAGTTCCACCCCATGATCGAGTACATCCGCGATGGTCAGGAGATCTATCGCAACTCCTTCTCCATCATCCGCGCCGAGGCCGACCTGGCCGGCATTCCCGCCGACCTGGAAAAACTCGCGGTGCGGGTGATCCACGCCTGCGGCATGGTCGATGTGGTCGAAGACCTGCGCTTCTCCCCTGGCGCCGGCACCGCCGGCCGCACCGCCATCGCCGCCGGCGCGCCGATCCTCTGCGATGCGCGCATGGTCGCCGAAGGCATCACCCGCGCACGCCTGCCGGCGGACAACCGGGTCATCTGCACCCTCAACGACCCCGGCGTGCCGGAGCTGGCCCGCACGCTTGCCAACACCCGCTCGGCAGTGGCCCTGGAGCACTGGCGCGAGCATCTGGAGGGCAGTGTGGTGGTGATCGGCAACGCCCCCACCGCGCTCTTCTACCTGCTGGAGATGCTCGACGCCGGCGCGCCGAAGCCGGCGCTGATCCTCGGTTTCCCGGTGGGCTTCGTCGGTGCGGCGGAGTCCAAGGACATGCTCGCCGCCGACAGCCGTGGCGTGCCCTACGTGATCGTGCGCGGTCGGCGCGGCGGCAGCGCCATGGCCGCCGCGGCGGTCAACGCCCTGGCCACGGAGGTGGAGTGATGAGCAACGGCAAGGGACGGCTGATCGGCCTGGGCGTGGGCCCCGGCGATCCAGAACTGATTACCCTCAAGGCCCTGCGCCTGCTGCAGTCGGCGCCGATAGTGGGCTACTTCGTGGCCAAGGCGAAGGCCAGCCAGGGCCAGGGCGGCAATGCCTTCGGCATCATCGAGCAGCACCTGACCGAGACCCAGCAGCGCATGCCCCTGGTCTACCCGGTGACCACCGAGAAACTGGAGCCGCCGCTGTCCTACGAAACCGTCATCAGCGACTTCTACGACACCGCCGCCGAGCAGGTTGCCCAGCACCTGGAAGCCGGTCGCGACGTGGCGGTGATCTGCGAGGGCGACCCCTTCTTCTACGGCTCCTACATGTACTTGCACGACCGCCTGGCCGAGCGCTACGAAGTGGAAGTGGTGCCCGGCGTCTGCTCCATGCTGGGCAGCGCGGCGGTGCTCGGCGTGCCCCTGGTGTACCGCAACCAGAGTCTCTCGGTGCTCTCCGGCGTGCTGCCGGAAGACGAGCTGAAGGCACGCCTGGCCGACGCCGAGGCCGCCGTGGTGATGAAGCTCGGGCGCAACTTCGACAAGGTCCGCCGGGTGCTCCAGGAGCTCGGCATCGCCGGCCGCGCCCACTACGTCGAGCGCGCCACCATGGCCAACCAGCGCATCGTGCCGCTGGACGAGGTGGACCCCATGGCCTCGCCCTACTTCTCGATGGTCGTCATCCCCGGCCAGAAGTGGAGGGGTTGATGGAACAGCCTAACGCCCCGGCCATCGTCCTCCTCGGCAACGGCGGCCTGGCCACCGCGCGCCGGGTGCAGGCGCTTTATCCACAGGCGCGAGTCCTCGGCCTGGCCGGCCGCGTGGAAGGCGCCGACGAGTGCTACGCCGAGTTCGGCGAAACCCTGCGCGAGCTCTACCGCAGCGACACGCCGATCATCGGCCTGTGCGCCGCGGGCATCCTCATCCGCGCCCTGGCGCCGCTGCTGGCCAGCAAGGGTGCCGAGCCGCCTGTGCTGGCGCTGGCCGAGGACGGCAGCGCCGTGGTGCCGCTGCTCGGTGGCCTGGGTGGGGTGAACCGCATGGCGCGGGAAATCGCCGCGACCCTGAACGTGGCACCCGCCATCACCACCAGCGGCGAGCTGCGTTTCGGCACCTGCCTGCTGGACCCGCCGGCGGGCTATGCCCTGGCCGATATCGAGCAGGGCAAGCGCTTCGTTTCCGACCTGCTGGGCGGTGAGGCGGTGCGCGTGGAAGGCGACGCTCCCTGGCTGGCAGCGGTCAGCCTGCCCCTGGCCGACGAGGCGCAGCGGGTTATCCACATCACCGCCGAAGCGCGCCCGGCGCAGCGCGACGAACTGCTGATCCACCCCCGCGCGGCCGTCGCCCGCATCATCGGCAAAGCCAGTGCCGAAGCCATCCGCCAGGCCCTGGCGGATGCCGGTCTGGCGCCGCTGTCCCTGGCCTGCCTGCTGGCAACGCGGGAGCGCATGGTCGACGGGCAACTCGCCGCGACCGCCACCGAACTGGGCGTGCCACTGCGCTTCGGCGCCGATGAGTCCGCCCTGCCGCCCCTGCTGCGGGAAGCCGACGGCATCGCCATCCACCTGGCCGATGCGCCCCTGGAGCCTGCGACCATCGGCCAGCCGCGCGGGCGCCTGACCGTCATCGGTCTCGGCCCCGGCGCGGCCGAGTTCATGGTGCCGGCCGCGCGCCAGGCCCTGGACGAGGCCCAGGACCTGCTCGGCTACGAAACCTACATCCGCATGGCCGGGCCCCTGCGCCCCGACCAGGTGGCCCACTGCACCGACAACCGCGAAGAGTTGCAGCGCGCACGCCACGCCTTCGAGCTGGCCGCCAGCGGCCGCCGCGTGGTGGTGGTGTCCTCCGGCGATCCCGGCGTGTTCGCCATGGCCGCCGCCGTGCTCGAAGCGCTGGACGACGCCCGCGATCCGGAGTGGCTGCGGGTGGAGCTCCAGGTATTCCCCGGGGTGTCCGCCGCCCTGGCCACAGCGGCCAAGGCCGGCGCCCCGCTGGGCCACGACTTCTGCCTGCTGTCGCTGTCGGACAACCTCAAGCCCTGGGACGTGATCGAGAAGCGCCTGGACCATGCCGGCGCCGCCGACCTGGCCATGGCCTTCTACAACCCCATCTCCAGATCACGGCCCTGGCAGCTGGGTCGTGCGCTGGAAATCGTCCGCCGCCATCGCGCCCCGGAAACCCTGGTGGTGCTCGGCCGCGACATCGGCCGCCCGGCAGAACGCTTGAGCATCACCAGCCTCGGCGAGCTGACTCCCGAGCAAGTGGACATGCGCACCCTGGTGATCATCGGCTCGTCCCTGACCCGTCGCGTGCCCAGGGGCAATGGCGAGGACTGGGTGTATACGCCGCGCTGGTATCGCTGAACGCTCGGCGATACCCATCGGCAACCGTACACGGCGCTGTTGCAAATACCCCGCGCCACGATGAAAATGCGATTAATTTTCATTTGCTATCGCATCTTGCGGTGCCCTTCATGTCCTCTCCCCCCATCACCCTCCAGGCGCTGTACAGCGAGCACCACGGCTGGCTGAAGAACTGGCTGCGCAGCAGGCTGGGCAATGCCGCCGATGCCGCGGACCTGGCCCAGGACACCTTCCTGCGCCTGCTGGGCAAGGGCGACAGCTTCGAGCTGCACACCCCGCGTGCCTTCCTGCGCACCGTGGCGCGCGGCCTGGTGATCGACCACTGGCGGCGCGAGGAACTGGAGCGCGCCTACCTGGAAGCCCTGGCGCACCTGCCCGAGGCCCAGGCGCCCTCCCCCGAGGAACGCGAGCTGATCCTCGAGCTGCTGGAACGTATCGCGCTGCTGCTCGACCGCCTCAAGCCCAAGGCGCGCACCGCCTTCCTCCTTGCCCAGTGCGAGGGCCTCACCCACAAGGAAGTCGCCGCGCGCCTGGGCATCTCCCTGCGTTCGGTGGAACGCTACGTGGCCGACGCCCTGTACCACTGCTACCTGCTGCGGTTCGAGGAATGAGCGGCCAGAGCCGGGTCGCCGGCCCCGACGAACAGGTGGTGCGCCAGGCCATCCACTGGCTGATGCGCCTGCGCGGCAGCGGCGACACCGAGTTGCACAAGGCCTGCGAGCACTGGCGCGGCCAGAGCGGCGACCACGAACTGGCCTGGCAGCGGGTGCAGCAACTCGACCGCGAGCTGGGCACCGGCCTGAAGGCCATGCCCGGTGCCGGTCTGGTGCTGGACAACGCCCGCGCCGGGCTGCAGCGCCGCCAGGCACTGAAGCTGCTGTCCGGCATGGCCGTGGCCGGCGGCGCGCTCTGGCTGACCCGCGACATCACGCCCTGGGAGCGCCTTTCCGCCGACCTCGCCACCGCCACCGGCGAACGCCGGGGCCTGGCGCTGGCCGATGGCAGCCAGCTGCAGCTGAACACCGACACGGCGGTGGATATCCGCTTCGACTCGCAGCAGCGGCTGGTCGAACTGTGCCGTGGGGAAATCCTCGTCAGCAGTGCAATCCAGGCCGCCCCGCTGCGGGTGCGTACCCGCCATGGCCAGCTGGAAGCCCAGGCCGCGCGCTTCGTCCTGCGCCAGGGCAAATCCGCCTCGCGCCTCAGCGTGCTGCAGGGCAGCGTCGCCCTGAAACCGGCCGGCGGCCTGTCCACCCAGTTGGTGCAGGCCGGGCAGAGTTTCGACCTGAGCCACGACGGCATCCACCCCGTGCGACAGCTCGGCATGGAAGCCGGCGCCTGGGTCGACGGCCTGATCGTCGGCCGCGACATGCGCCTGGCGGACTTCCTCGCCGAGGTCTCGCGCTATCGCCACGGCCGCCTGGCCTGCTCCGAGGAGATCGGCGACCTGCGCCTGTCCGGGGTGTTCCGCCTGGACGACACCGACAAGCTGCTGGCCTTGCTGCCGCAAACCCTGCCGGTGCAGCTGCGCTACCGCACCCGCTGGTGGGTGACGGTACAGGCCAGGACCTGAACATCGCCTTACCTGTGGGGGCGATTTCAATCGCCAAGGGCAGCGCAGCTGCCCCAATGAAGGCTCCAGACTGCTGGCCTGCGGCCTGCATCGCGAATGAATTCGCCCCCGCAACGTTCGCCATGACCACAGCGTTGAAAATTTTTTGGCGGGTTTTCCCGCCTGCCCCGGCAAGGGAAATGAATCCCATTAACCATTGCCGCTTCCGGACCCGTTCATGACCCCACCCTGCGCTTCCCGCCTCGCCCTCGCCATCCTCTGCGCCAGCCTCGGTGCGCCACTGCTGCCAGGCGTGGCTCTCGCCGATCAGGCCGCCACCGTCGCCAGCCGCAGCTACGCGATTCCCGCCGGCGACCTGGGCGAGGCGTTGAACCGCTTCGCCCGCGAGGCCGGCATCAACCTCTCCGCCACCCCCGCGCAGACCCGTGGCCTGCAGAGCGGCGGCCTGAACGGCGCCTACTCGGTGGAAGCGGGCCTCGCGCGCCTGCTCGACGGCACCTCGCTGCAGGCCGAAGGCCTCGGCGGCGGCAGCTTCGTGCTGCGTGAAGTGCCGGCCGGCAGCGCGCTGGAAATGCCGAGCACCCAGGTCTTCGCCCTCGGCAACGCCCTGGGCAGCGAGCAGGGCTACCTGGCCACCCACAGCCATGTGGCCACCAAGACCAGCAAGGCGCTGCTGGAAACCTCCCAGAGCGTCTCGGTGGTGACCCGCGAGCAGATCGACGACCAGGGTTCCAAGACCGTGCAGCAGGCCATGCGCTACACCCCCGGCATCTTCACCGGCCAGGTGGGTGCCTCGAACCGCTACGACTACGTGGTAATGCGTGGCTTCGCCGACAACAGCGTCGACAGCATCTACCTCGACGGCCTGAAGACCATGGGCGACAGCGGCACCTTCAGCTCGATGCAGGTGGACCCCTACTTCCTCGAGCGCATCGATGTGCTCAAGGGCCCCTCCTCTGTGCTCTACGGCCGCAGCCTGCCGGGCGGCCTGGTGGCGCTGACCAGCAAGAAGCCGCTGTACGAGGACTATCGCCAAGTCCAGGCCACGGTCGGCAACATGAACCAGAAGGGCGTGGGCTTCGACTTCAGCGGCCCGCTGGATGACGAGAAGCGCATCGCCTACCGCCTGGTGGGCCTGGGCAAGGGCAGCGACACCCAGTTCGACCACGCCAAGGACGAGCGCTACGCCATCGCCCCGTCGCTGGCCATCGATTTCAGCGAAGACACCAGCCTGACCCTCCTCGGCTACCTGCAACACGAGCCGAACGGTGGCTACCACAGCGGCGTGCCGGCCGAGGGCAGCCTGTTCCAGCGCAACGGCCGGCGCATCGACCGCGAGTTCTTCGACGGCGAGCCGGGCCTGGATGATTTCGACCGCACCCAGCGCATGTTCGGCTACCAGCTGGAGCACCGCTTCGACGACGTCTGGACCGCCCGGCAGAACTTCCGCTACCTGAGCTCTGACGTAGACCTGTCGCAGGTCTACGGCTACGGCTGGACCACCCCCACCAGCAACGAGCTGAACCGCTACTTCAGCGGCGCCAGCGAGGAGCTGGAGGCCTACATCATCGACAACATGGTCCAGGCCGAATTCGACTGGGGCGACACCCGCCACACCCTGCTCACCGGCCTCGACTACCAGCGCCGCAAGACCCACGTGGACTGGACCTCCGGCGTCTCCACGCCACTCAACGCCTTCGACCCGGTGTACGGCAACGAGACCCTGAGCTTCCTCAGCGAAGACAACCACACCCGCCGCCTGGAACAGACCGGCCTGTACGTGCAGGACCTGATCGACCTCGACCGCTGGCGCTTCTCCTTAGGGCTTCGCCAGGACTGGGTGGAGGTCTCCGACGAGAACCGCACCGCCAACAGCAAGAGCGACGATCGCTGGAACAAGTTCACCGGTCGCGTGGGCGTGCTCTACCTCTTCGACAATGGCATTGCGCCCTACATCAGCTACTCCGAGTCGTTCAACCCCAACGCCTACTCGGACGCCGCCGGCAAGGCCCTGGAACCCACCGAGGGCACCCAGTGGGAAACCGGCCTGAAGTTCCAGCCAGAAGGCAGCAACAGCATGTACACCGCCTCGGTGTTCCACATCACCCAGGAGAACGTCGCCTCCAAGCTGCCCCAGGACACCTTCTTCACCTCGGTTGGCGAGGTTCGCTCCCAGGGCCTGGAACTGGAGGCCAACACCCAGGTCAACGAGAACCTCAAGGTCCTGGCCAGCTACACCTACACCGACATCACCTACACCAAGGCGCTGGACGGCAACCAGGGCAATACCCCGAACCAGGCGCCCAAGCACATGGCCTCGGTCTGGGCGGCGTACGACTTCAACGCCGGCGCGCTGGACGGCCTGCGCACCGGTCTCGGCGTGCGCTACGTGGGCAAGACCTGGGCGGACAAGGAGAACACCCTGCACGTACCCTCCTACACCCTGGTCGACGCCCTCGTCAGCTATGACCTGGGCAAGCTGGGTATGAAAGGCCTGGACGTCAGCCTGAACGCCAACAACCTGCTGGACGAAGACTACGTCGCCTCCTGCTACAGCCTCGACTTCTGCTACTTCGGCGAGAAGCGCAACGTCAGCGCCACCCTCAGCTACCAGTTCTGAGGCGTTCCCACAAAGCCGGGCGGGCCATCCGCCCGGCTTTTTAATTTAGTGGTCGTACAACCACGGCTACTCCCTTCTTGCACCAAAGCCTCATTCCATTGGACGAAAGCCGTAGATGCGTTGACAACGCGAGGCAGGCCTGTTGATAATTCCGACAGCGTTGTACGACAACGTATAACAAAGAATAAGAACAAGAACCTGCACAGGGATCGACCATGACCCTCGACCGCCCAGGCCTCACCGCGCCAGACCATGCCCGCCCCAGCCGGGCCACGCCCCCATTCCCGAATTGCACCCATCCGGCACCCACAGGATTCGCCGACGGCTAGCCGCGGCTGATGCCTGGCCCCAGGGCCAGGTCGTGCCCTGATCCCAGGGCTCCCCCATTGCCCCCGTCATGACGATGCGCACCAGCCGTGTGCAGGGGGTCGGCTCAACCCAAGAAAACCCCGGAGCACAACAACAATGATCCTCCGCACCGCCCTGCACTCCACCCTCGTAGGGGCTGGCAGCCTCGCCTGCGGCCTCGCCCTGCTGCCCGCCAGCGTCCAGGCCGCCGGCTTCGCCGACGACGCCACGGCGACCCTGAACCTGCGCAACTTCTACATCAACCGCAACTTCGTGAACCCGACCAACCCCCAGAGCAAGGCCGAGGAGTGGACCCAGAACTTCATCCTCGACGCCCGCTCGGGCTTCACCGAAGGGCCGGTGGGCTTCGGCGTCGACATGCTCGGCCTGCTCTCGGTCAAGCTCGACGGCGGCCGCGGCACCCGCGGCACCCAGTTGCTGCCGGTGCACAGCGATGGCCGCCCCGCCGACGACTTCGGCCGCCTGGGCGTGGCCGGCAAGATGCGTGTGTCCAAGACCGAGCTGAAGGTGGGCGAGTGGATGCCGGTGCTGCCGATCCTGCGCTCCGACGACGGCCGCTCCCTGCCGCAGACCTTCCGTGGCGGCCAGGTGACGTCCCAGGAAATCGACGGCCTGACCCTCTACGGTGGCCAGTTCCGCCAGAACAGCCCGCGTAACGACGCGAGCATGGAAGACATGTCGATGAACGGCCGCGCGGCCTTCACCTCCGACCGCTTCAACTTCGCCGGCGGCGAATACGCCTTCAACGAGAAGCGCACCCTGGTGGGCCTGTGGTACGCCGAGCTGGAAGACATCTACCAGCAACAATACCTGCAGGTGATGCACAGCCAGCCGGTGGGCGACTGGACCCTGGGCGCCAACCTCGGCTACTTCAACGGCAAGGAAAACGGCAGCGCCCTGGCCGGCGACCTGGATAACCACACCTGGTCCGCCCTGCTCTCGGCCAAGTACGGCGGCAACACCTTCTACGTCGGCCTGCAGCGCGTCGGCGGCGACGATGCCTGGATGCGCGTCAACGGCACCAGCGGCGGCACCCTGGCCAACGACAGCTACAACTCCAGCTTCGACAACGCCAAGGAGAAATCCTGGCAGGTGCGCCACGACTACAACTTCGCCGCCCTCGGCGTACCCGGCCTGACCCTGATGAACCGCTACATCAGCGGCGAAGACGCCGAAGTGGGCGCGGTCACCGACGGCAAGGAATGGATCCGCGAGACCGAACTCGGCTACACCGTGCAATCGGGCGCACTCAAGGCGCTCAACGTGAAGTGGCGCAACGCGAGTATCCGCCGCGACTTCAACAACAACGAATTCGACGAGAACCGCCTGATCATCAACTACCCGCTGTCGATCCTCTGATGCGCCAACCGGGGTGGGGAGGGCTCCCTTCACCCCGGCTTTCCTCAAGGCACTTTCGGGTGCCTTTTTTGTTGGCGGGCCCCGTAGGTCGTGACGGGCGGTGTTCCGCTTGAGCGCAGACGTAGGCGTAGGATGGGTTGAGCTTGCGATACCCATCGACCCCTGTTGATGGGTATCGCTGCGCTCAACCACATCCTACGAAGCTGACCGCAAACCGGAAAAAAATCGGCGCACTCGTGGTGCGCCGTCACTGCGAATCTGCAGCTCAATTTCGTGGGGAGGAAACGGCGCCCGGCTTGTGGCGGGGAGCCGCATAGTGGCGCCGCCCGACGCGGCCACCGCTATGGGGTGGGCGGATCAGACCACCGGGGTCAGCATCTCGCCCGTGTCGAGGAAGGCCCGCAGGTTGGCGAACACCAGTTCTTCCATCTGCAGGCGGGTTTCCTCGGTGCCGCTGCCGATATGCGGCGTCAGCACGACGTTGTCCAGGCCGTACAGGACCTCGGGCACCTGGGGTTCGGCCTCGAACACATCCAGGGCCGCGCCGCCCAGGCGGCCTTCGACGAGGGCCGCCACCAGGGCTTGCTCATCCACCACCGAACCGCGGGCGACGTTGACCAGGATGCCCTCCGGGCCCAGCGCATCGAGCACCGGCGCGGAGATCAGGTGATGGGTGGCGGCGCCACCGGGGCAGAGGAGCACAAGGAAGTCCGCCCAGCGCGCCAGCGCCAGCAGGTCCGGCTCGTAGCCGTAGGGCGCGTCGGCGTCCGGGCGGCGGTTGTGGTAACGCACCTGCATGTCGAAGCCGCCCGCGCGGCGCGCCACGTCCTTGCCGATGCGACCCAGGCCGACTATCCCCAGGCGCTTGCCGCTGACCTTGCGCGCCAGCGGGAAGTTGCCGGCGGGCCAGAGCCCGGCGCGAACGAAGCGGTCGGAGGCGCTGATGCGCCGCGAGCAGTCGATCACGAGACCCATGGCGAGATCCGCCACGCAGTCGTTGAGCACGTCCGGTGTGGAGCTGACCCGGATGCCGCGATCACGCGCTACATCGACGGCGATGGCGTCGTAGCCGACGCCGAAGCTGCAGATGGCGCGGACCTTGGGCAGGCGCTCGAGCATCGCGGCCGAGCAGCCGAAGCGCGCCGAGGTGACGACTATGTCGAACTCGCCGCCGTGGGCGTCGAGGTAGGCCAGGGCATCGCCCTGGCGCCACAGCTGCACCACGTCGTTCTCGGTCACCAGGCGCTGGTTGAAGCGCTCGGTCAGCGGGCCAATGTGGAGAATCTTCATCCGGGGTTCCTTCTGTAAACAGACCGATGTCGAGGTCTCGCGAGCTAGAGAACAACAAGGCGCAACAACCAACAGGAGTAACAGCCGCAGGCTGGCCCGAATGGGGAGCGCCAGCGAATAAAATGGCTGAGGGCGCGGAGTTTACGAGCTGTAAATGAGCAAGCCCGAAGCCATTCCCAACGCAGTTATTCCGACGCGCAGCAGACCGCAGCTCAGGTTACCGGAGCCGGGTTGAACAGGGTCAGGTCATTGTGAAGGCGATGCTTCTCCGCCCAGGTGTGCTCCTTGCCGCTGGCCACGTCCAGGTAGTAGCGGAACAGCTCCCAGCCCAGCTCATCGAGGGTCACCCGGCCGGTGGTGATACGCCCGGCGTCGACGTCGATCAGGTCCGGCCAGCGCTCGGCCAGCTGGGTGCGGGTGGAGACCTTGATCACCGGCACCATGGCCAGGCCATAGGGCGTGCCGCGACCGGTGGTGAAGACGTGCAGGTTCATGCCCGCCGCCAGTTGCAGGGTGCCGCAGATGAAGTCGCTGGCCGGGGTGGCGCAGTACTGCAGGCCCTTGCCGCGTACCCGCTCGCCGGGGGCGACCACGCCGGCGATGGCGCTGTTGCCGGACTTGGCAATGGAGCCCATGGCCTTCTCGACGATGTTGTTCAACCCGCCCTTCTTGTTGCCGGGGGTAGTGTTGGCGCTGCGATCGGCCATGCCACGGGCCAGGTACTGGTCGTACCAGTCCATCTCGCGCACCAGGGCCTGGGCCACCTCGGGGGTCGCCGCACGCGGGGTGAGCAGGTGGATGCCGTCGCGCACCTCGGTGTTCTCCGAGAACATCACGGTGGCGCCGGCGCGCACCAGCAGGTCGGCGGCCACGCCCAGGGCGGGGTTGGCGGTGACGCCGGAGAAGGCGTCGCTGCCGCCGCACTGCATGCCCAACACCAGTTCGGAGGCTGGGCAGGTCTCGCGGCGGCGCTGGTCCAGTACCTTCAGGCGGTCTTCGATCATGCCCATGATCTGCTCCACCATGCCGCTGAAGCCGGTGGCCGAATCCTGCAGGCGGAAGAACCAGGCTTCCTCGTCCTGGCCGGCGGTGAGGGCGTCGCCGGGCATCAGTTGCTCGGCCTGCAGCTTCTCGCAGCCAAGGCCGATCACCAGTGCCTGGCCGCCGAGGTTGGGGTTGCGCGCGATGTTGTGCAGGGTGCGGATCGGGATCACCGCGTCCGGCGCGTTGATCGCCACGCCGCAGCCGTAGCTGTGAGTCAGCGCCACCACGTCGTCGACGTTGGGGTACTTCGGCAGGATTTCCTTGCGTACCCGTTCCACGCAGTGGTCGAGCACGCCGGTAACGCATTGCACGGTGGTGGTCACGCCGAGGATGTTGCGGGTGCCGACGCTGCCGTCCGGGTTGCGGAAGCCTTCGAAGGTGTAGCCGCTGAGGGGCGCCATGGCCGGCGGCACGGCGGTGGCCATGGGCAGGTGGTCGAGCCCGGGCGCGGCGGGGATGTCGAGCATCTCCTCGCGTACCCAGCTACCGCGCGGGATGTCCCGGAGGGCGTGGCCGATCACGGTGCCGTAGCGCAGCACGGCGGCGCCGGCGGGGATGTCCACCAGGGTGACCTTGTGGCTCTGGGGAATGGCTTCACGGGTGACCAGGCCATCGGGGAACTGGCCACCTTCGGCCACGCCCTGCTCGTTGATGACGATGGCGACGTTGTCGTCCGGGTGCAGGCGCACGTGGCGGGGCGAGTCCTGGTGTTGGATCAACTGCATGGCTGACTCCGTTGTTGTTCTCTCGTTCAGGCTTGTTCGGTGGTCAACGCGTAGGGTGGATCACGCTTCATCGATCCACCATCGGAGGCGGGATCGAGTTCGTCCGGTGGACATGAAAAGCGATGTCCACCCTACGGGCTGTGCCTCAGCGCACCAGGCAGGGGCGCTTGTTGTTGAAGGTCCAGTTCGGCACCAGGAACTGCATGGCGATGGCGTCGTCGCGGGCGCCCAGGCCCTTGGCCTTGTACAGCGCATGGGCCTTGGCCAGCTCGTCCATGTCCAGTTCGACGCCCAGGCCCGGCTTCTGCGGTACCGCCACCTTGCCGCCCTTGATCTGCAGCGGCTCCTTGGTCAGGCGCTGGCCGTCCTGCCAGATCCAGTGGGTGTCGATGGCGGTGATCTTGCCCGGCGCCGCCGCGGCGACGTGGGTGAACATGGCCAGGGAGATGTCGAAGTGGTTGTTGGAGTGCGAGCCCCAGGTCAGGCCCCAGTCGTTGCACATCTGCGCCACCCGCACCGAGCCCTGCATGGTCCAGAAGTGCGGGTCGGCCAGCGGGATATCCACCGACTGCAAGGAGATCGCGTGGCCCATCTGCCGCCAGTCGGTGGCGATCATGTTGGTGGCGGTGGGCAAGCCGGTGGCGCGGCGGAACTCGGCCATCACCTCGCGGCCGGAGTAGCCGTTCTCGGCGCCGCAAGGGTCCTCGGCGTAGGCCAGCACATGGTGCTGGTCGCGGCACAGGGCGATGGCCTGGGACAGCGACCAGGCACCGTTGGGGTCGAGGGTGATGCGCGCCTCGGGGAAGCGTTCGGCCAGGGCGGTGACCGCCTCGATTTCCGCTTCGCCCTGGAGCACACCACCCTTGAGCTTGAAGTCGTTGAAGCCGTAGCGGGCATGGGCGGCCTCGGCCAGGCGCACCACCGCTTCCGGGGTCAGGGCCTCTTCGTTGCGCAGGCGGAACCAGGCGTCGTCGGCGTCGGCCTCGCTGCGGTAGCCGAGGTCGGTGCGGTTGCGGTCGCCGACATAGAACAGGTAGCCGAGCATCTCCACCTCGTCGCGCTGCTGGCCTTCGCCGAGCAGCGCCGCCACCGGCACTTCCAGGTGCTGGCCGAGCAGGTCGAGCAGGGCCGACTCCAGGGCGGTAACGGCGTGGATGGCGATGCGCAGGTCGAAGGTCTGCAGGCCGCGACCGCCGGAGTCGCGGTCGGCGAAGGCCTGGCGCACCTGGTTGAGCAGGCTCTGGTAGTTGCCGATGGACTGGCCCACCAGCAGCGCGCGGGCGTCCTCCAGGGTCTGGCGGATGGCTTCGCCGCCGGGCACTTCGCCCACGCCGACGTGGCCGGCGTTGTCCTTGAGGATCACGATGTTGCGGGTGAAGTACGGGCCGTGGGCGCCGCTGAGGTTGAGCAGCATGCTGTCCTGGCCGGCCACCGGCACCACGCTGAGTTCGGTGATGCGCGGGGCGCCACTGGATACTTGGGTCTGGCTCATGTTCGTTCCTTCCTGTTTCAACGGGCCGGGGACGCGGCGGGGGTTTCGGGGGCAGCCGCCGGGCTTCCGGTTTCAGGCTTTACGCCCTTGAGTTCCACACGCTTGATCTCGCCGACGATGAACAGGTAGCTGAAGGCGGCGAGGAAGGCGTTGACGCCGACGAACACCAGGGCCCACTTGAAGGAGCCGGTGGCGGCGATGATGTAGCCGATGACGATGGGGGTGGTGATGGACGACAGGTTGCCGCAGGTGTTGAAGATGCCACCGGAGAGGCCGGCGATCTGCTTGGGCGAGGTGTCGGACATGACCGCCCAGCCCAGGGCGCCGATGCCCTTGCCGAAGAACGCCAGGGCCATGAAGCCCACCACCATCCAGTCGGATTCCACGTAGTTGCACAGGATCATGGTCATCGACAGCAGCATGCCGCAGACGATCGGGGTCTTGCGCGCCACGCTGAGGGAGTTGCCGCGACGCAGCATCCAGTCCGACAGCACGCCGCCGAGCACGCCACCGATGAAGCCGCAGATGGCCGGCAGGGAGGCGATGATGCCCGCCTTGAGGATGGTCATGCCGCGTTCCTGCACCAGGTACACCGGGAACCAGGTGAGGAAGAAGTAGGTGATGGCGTTGATGCAGAACTGGCCCAGGTAGATGCCGGCCATCATGCGGCTGCTCACCAGCTGCTTGATGTGCTCCCACTTCGGCCCGTTACCCGGCACGCGACGGTTCTGGTCCATGTCCACCAGGGCGCCGTTGGCGGCGATGTGCTCGACCTCGGCACGGTTGGCCAGCGGGTGATCCTTGGGGTTGTAGATGAACTTCAGCCAGACGAAGGAGAACAGGATGCCGATGCTGCCCATGACGATGAACACGTGTTCCCAGCCGAAGCTGTGGACGATCCAGCCCATCAGCGGGGCGAAGATCACCGTGGCGAAGTACTGCGCGGAGTTGAAGATCGCCGAGGCGGTGCCGCGTTCGGCGGTGGGGAACCAGGCCGCGACTATGCGGGCGTTGCCGGGGAACGACGGCGCCTCGGCGAAGCCCACCAGGAAGCGCAGCATGAACAGCGTGACCACGGTCCAGGCCACCGGCAGGGTGTCCACGAAGCCTTGCAGCAGGGTGAACAGCGACCAGGTGAAGATGCTGATGAAGTAGACGCGCTTGGAACCGAAGCGGTCCAGCAGCCAGCCGCCCGGGATCTGGCCGAGCACGTAGGCCCAGCCGAAGGCGGAGAAGATGTAGCCGAGCATGACGGCATCGATGCCGAGCTCCTTCTGCATGGTGGAGCCGGCGATGGAGATGGTCGCGCGGTCGGCGTAGTTGATCGTGGTCACCAGGAACAGCATGAGCAGGATCAGGTAACGCGCACGGGTTTGTTTCAGTACTTCGCCCATGGTTCTTCTCTCTGAATTGTTCTTGTCGAAGAGCTCGCGCATCGCAAGGCGCGAGTGTCGTAGTGCATTCCGCAGGCAGCGGACGGTGTCAGAACCTCGGCTTCCTGATTGTCCAGGCCGGGTCGTACTTGCGCATCTGCCGTGCGTCGTCGCGACTTCGGATATCGATGGACAGGTACTGCTCATGGAGTTTGGCCAGCTGGTCCTGGTCGAGTTCCACGCCCAGCCCCGGCGCCCGGGTGATGCTCACGCAGCCGTTGCGGATCGGCAGCTTGCCGCCCTTGATGACTTCCTCGTCCTCTTCCTGCCAGGGGTAGTGGGTGTCGCAGGCATAGGTGAGGTTGGGCACGGCGGCGGCCACGTGGGCCATGGCCATCAGGCTGATGCCCAGGTGCGAGTTGGAGTGCATCGACAGGCCGAGGCCGAAGGTGTCGCACATCCGCGCCAGCGCCTGGGTATCGCGCAGGCCGCCCCAGTAGTGGTGGTCGGCGAGGATGATCTGCACGCTGTTCAGCGCCACGCTGCGGCGGAACTCCTCGAAGTCGGTGACCACCATGTTGGTGGCCAGCAACATCCCGGTGCGCTCGTGCAGTTCGGCCATGCCTTCGAGGCCAGGGGTGGGGTCTTCGTAGTACTGCAGGTCGTCGCCCAGCAGCTCGGCCATCCGCAGGGCGGTGTCCAGCGACCAGTTGCCATTGGGGTCGATGCGCAGCGGGTGGTCGGGGAAGGCCTTCTTCAGCGCCTTGATGCAGGCCACTTCGTGCTCGGGTTCGAGGGCGCCGGCCTTGAGCTTGATGCTCTGGAAGCCGTGAGCCTCGATCATGCGCGCGGCCTGGGCGACGATCTGCTCTTCGGACAGGGCTTCGCCCCAGGAGTCCGGTGCATAGGGTGCGTCGATGTGTTTGGCGTACTTGAAGAAGAGGTAGGCGCTGAAGGGAACTTCAGTGCGCACCGCGCCGCCCAGCAGGTCCACCAGGGGCAGGCCGAGGGAGCGCGCCTGGAGGTCGAGGAAGGCGACTTCGAAGGCGGAATAGGCGTTGGCCACCTGCTTGCTCGGGTGCGAGCCGGGTGCCAGTTCGGCGCCGGCCTGGACCGGGCCGAGGCGTGCCACCGTCTGGATGACGCGGGCGCGCAGGCCGTTGAGGTCGAAGGCGTCCAGGCCCACCAGGCTGTCCTGCATGGCCTGAAGGACCGCCAGGACCGGTGCGTCGCCGTAGCTCTCGCCGAGGCCGATATGGCCGTTGTCACCCTCCACCTCGATGATCGAGCGCAGCGCGAAGGGTTCATGGATGCCGCTGGCGTTGAGCAGCGGCGCATCGCGGAAGGCGATGGGGGTAACTCTGACTCGTTTGATCTTCACGAGTTTTCCTACCTGTGCTTGTTGTTGTGCCGGTAGTCCCTGTTGATGCACGGGGGCAGGCCCTGCCCCCGTCGTATTCGTGACGCGTCGGATCAGCCTCCGATGTAGGTGGTCTTCACCGTGGTGTAGAACTCCTGGGCGTAGCGACCCTGCTCGCGCGGGCCGTAGGACGAGCCTTTGCGGCCGCCGAACGGCACGTGGTAATCCACCCCGGCAGTGGGCAGGTTGACCATGACCATCCCGGCCTGGGCGTGGCGCTTGAAGTGGTTGGCGTACTTCAGCGAGGTGGTGGCGATGCCGGCGGAGAGACCGAACTCGGTGTCATTGGCCAGCGCCAGCGCTTCCTCGTAGCTGGCCACGCGGATCACGTTGGCCACCGGGCCGAAGATTTCCTCGCGGCTGATGCGCATGTCCGCTTCGCTGTCGGCGAACAGTGCCGGCGCCATGAAGTAGCCCTCGGTCTCGCAGCGCACCCGCTCGCCACCGGCCACCAGGCGCGCGCCTTCGTTGCGGCCGATGTCGATGTAGCCGAGGTCCTGCTCCAGTTGTGCCTGGGACACCACCGGGCCGATGTCGACGCCGCTGTGCAGGGCATGACCGACACGGATGATGCGCATGCGCTCGGCCATGGCCTCGACGAAGCGGTCGTGTATGCCGGCGGTGACGATCAGGCGGCTGCTGGCGGTGCAACGCTGGCCGGTGGAGTAGAAAGCGCTCTGCACGGCGAGTTCCACGGCCACCTTGAGGTCGGCGTCATCGAGGATGATCTGCGGGTTCTTGCCGCCCATCTCCAGCTGCACCTTGGCGCCACGGGCGACGCAGGTGGCGGCGATGTTGCGACCCACACCCACCGAGCCGGTGAAGCTGATGCCGTCGACGCGCTTGTCGCCCACCATGGCTTCGCCGACCACGCGGCCGCTGCCCATCACCAGGTTGAATACCCCGGCGGGGAAGCCGGCGCGGGAGATGATCTCGGCCAGCGCCCAGGCGCTACCGGGAACCAGGTCCGCCGGCTTGAACACCACGCAGTTGCCGTAGGCCAGCGCCGGGGCGATCTTCCAGGCGGGAATGGCAATGGGGAAGTTCCAGGGGGTGATCAAGCCGATCACGCCCAGGGGTTCGCGGGTGACTTCCACCGATACGCCGGGGCGTACCGAAGGGACGATTTCGCCGGCCAGACGCAGGCATTCGCCAGCGAAGAACTTGAAGATGTTGCCGGCACGGCCCACTTCGCCGATGGCTTCGGGCAGGGTCTTGCCTTCTTCACGGGCCAGCAGGGTACCCAGCTCCTCGCGGCGGGCGAGGATCTCGCTGCCCACCTTGTCCAGCGCATCGGCGCGCGCCTGGATGCCGGAGACCGACCAGGACGGGAAGGCCGCGCGGGCCGCCGCGATGGCCTGGGCCACCTGGGCGGCGTCGGCCTGGGCGTATTCGCCCAGGCCGTCGGAAAGGTCGGAGGGGTTGATGTTGCGCGAGTAGCCGCTGCCGGCCACCCACTCCCCGCCTATGTAGTTATCGAAGCGTTGTTCAGTCACAAGACTTCTCCTGGATGCGGATCACTGCGGGCCCTGGGCGTCGATCAGCGCGGCGAGGCGCTCGTACTCGTCGGGCAGCAGGTCGGTCAGCGGCGCGCGGACCGGGCCGGCGTCGTAGCCGGAAATGCGCGCGCCAGCCTTGACGATGCTCACGGCGTAGCCGGCACGGCGGTTGCGGATTTCCAGGTAGGGCAGGAAGAAATCGTCGATCAGCTTGCCCACGGTTTCGTGATCGTCACGGGCGATGGCCTTGTAGAAGTCCATGGCGGTCTTGGGCACGAAGTTGAATACCGCGGAGGAGTAGACCGGTACGCCCAGGGCCTTGTAGGCCGCGGCGTAGACTTCGGCGGTCGGCAGGCCGCCGAGGTAGCTGAAGCGGTCACCCAGGCGACGACGGATGGCGACCATCAGTTCGATGTCGCCCAGGCCGTCCTTGTAGCCGATCAGGTTCGGGCAGCGCTCGGCCAGTTGCTCCAGCAGGGCCGGGGTCAGGCGGCAGACGTTGCGGTTGTAGACCACCACGCCGATCTTCACGGATTTGCAGACCTGCTCGACGTGGGCGGCGACGCCCTCCTGGCTGGCTTCGGTCAGGTAGTGCGGCAGCAGCAGCAGGCCCTTGGCGCCGAGGCGCTCGGCTTCCTGGGCGTACTGGATGGCCTGGCGGGTCGGACCACCGACGCCGGCGAGGATCGGCACCGAGTTGGCGCAGGTATCGACGGCGGTCTTGATGATGGAGGAGTACTCATCCGGCGCCAGGGAGAAGAATTCACCGGTACCGCCCGCGGCGAAGAGCGCCGAGGCACCGTAGGGAGCCAGCCATTCCAGGCGACGGACATAGCCTGCGGCGTTGAAATCGCCGGCGGCATTGAAGTCGGTGACGGGGAAGGACAGCAGCCCGGAGGAGAGGATGGACTTGAGTTCTTGTGGATTCATTATTCGAGCACCCTGCGAAACGGTTTGAGTTGAGCCGGGGATTCGACTACCCGGCGGCCGGTGATCCGGCGGTCCGGCGAACCGGCTTGAGAGATACGTTATCGTACAACTCAAAAAATTTCCAACCCCCTTTCGTCCCTCCGCGGCTCCCTGCCGCCATTCGTCAGCCGCCAGCCCACGCCCTGCCCCGTCCGGCGCTTGGAGCAATAGTCTGAAAAATCAGCTTAACCGCACAAGGACGGGCATTTCACGCACTCAACGAGGGGGCTTTCCAGGTCATCAGGGATGCCGTTACGGAGATGAAATTTTCCACCTTCGTCTCGTTGACAAGGCCAAGAAAGCCTGTCGATAATTTCGGCACTGTCGTACGACAACATATAACGACGCCAAATAACAACAACACGGAATGGCCCAGATATGACCGCTTCCAACCCGCGCCTTGCGCGCATCCTGCTCACCGGCGCCGCTGGCGGCCTGGGCAAGGTCCTGCGTGAAACCGTCCGCCCCTTCGCCGAAGTCCTGCGCCTGTCGGACATCGCGTCCATGGCCCCGGCGGCCGGCCCCCATGAAGAAGTGATCCCCTGCAACCTCGCCGACAAGGCGGCGGTGGATGCCCTGGTCCAGGGTGTCGACGCCATCCTGCATTTCGGCGGCGTGTCGGTGGAGCGCCCGTTCGAGGAAATCCTCGAGGCCAATATCCGTGGCGTGTTCCACATCTACGAAGCGGCGCGCCGCCACGGTGTGAAGCGCGTGGTGTTCGCCAGCTCCAACCACGTGATCGGTTTCTACGGCCAGGACCAGCAGCTCGACGCCGCCTCCCTGCGCCGCCCGGATGGCTACTACGGTTTGTCGAAGTCCTATGGCGAAGACATGGCCAGCTTCTACTTCGACCGCTACGGCATCGAGACCGTGAGCATCCGCATCGGCTCGTCCTTCCCCGAGCCGCAGAACCGCCGGATGCTCTCAACCTGGCTGAGCTACGACGACCTGACCCAGCTGATCGGCAAGGCGCTGTTCACCGCCAACGTCGGCCATACCGTGGTCTACGGCATGTCCGCCAACCGCGACATCTGGTGGGACAACCGCCTCGCCTGCCACCTCGGCTATGCCGCCAAGGACAGCTCCGAGCCGTTCCGCGCCAAGGTCGAGGCCCAACCGGCCCCGGCAGCCGACGACCCGGCTGTGCTGTACCAGGGCGGCGCCTTCTGCGCGGCGGGCCCCTTCGACTGAGTTCCCGCTCGCTCCATCCGCACGGCCAACAAGAACAAGAGACCGACCGCCATGCATGCCGAACTCATAGTGGATGCCCGCAACGCCACGGGCGAAAGCCCGGTGTGGCACCCGCAGGAACAGGCCCTCTACTGGGTCGACATTCCCGCTGGCCGCCTGCACCGCTGGCGCCTGCGGGACGGCGCCAGCCACAGCTGGCAAGCCGGGGAGATGCTCGCCTGCATCGCCCGTTGCGGTGACGACTGGATCGCCGGGATGCAGAGCGGGATCTTCCGCCTGCAAGCGGACGACCAGGGCGGCCTGACCGGCCCGCGCCTGGCCGAGGTCCGCCACGCCCGCCCGGAGATGCGCTTCAACGATGGCCGCTGCGACCGCCAGGGGCGCTTCTGGGCCGGCACCATGCTGCTGGACATGGGTGCCGCCGCGCGGGTCGGCGCGCTCTACCGCTTCGACGGCGGGAACGATCCGCTGCAGATCCGCCTGGACGGTTTCATCGTGCCCAACGGCCTGGCCTTCAGCCCGGACGGCACGCGCATGTACCTCTCCGATTCGCACCCCGACGTACAGGCCATCTGGGCCTTCGACTACGACATCGACAGCGGCACGCCCTACAACCGCCGCCTGTTCGTCGATATGCACGAGTACCCCGGCCGCCCCGACGGCGCTGCGGTGGACGAGGACGGCTGCTACTGGATCTGCGGCAACGACGCCGGCCTGGTGCACCGCTTCACCCCCGACGGCCGCCTCGACCGCTCCCTGGCCGTACCGGTGAAGAAACCCGCCATGTGCGCCTTCGGCGGCCCCGGCCTGGACACGCTCTTCGTCACCTCCATCCGCCCCGGCGGCGACCTCTCCGATCAACCCCTGGCCGGTGGCGTGTTCGCCCTGCGCCCCGGGGTCAAGGGACTGGAGGAACCGCTGTTCCGGGGCTGAGCCCCATCGCAATACCGCAGTTCGCTGGATAGAAACCAAACAAAAACAAGACGGAGTTTCCCCTATGAACCTGAAACGCAAGCTGCTCGTCGCCGCCCTCCCCTTCGCCTTCGGCCTTGCTGGCAGCGCCCACGCCCTGGACATCAAGTTCGCCGAGATCCACCCGGCCGGCTACCCCACGGTGGTGGCCGAGCAGAACATGGGCAAGAAGCTGGAAGCGCAAAGCAATGGCGAGATCACCTTCAAGATGTTCGCCGGCGGCGTGCTCGGCTCCGAGAAGGAAGTGATCGAGCAGGCCCAGATCGGCGCGATCCAGATGGCCCGCGTCAGCCTCGGCATCGTCGGCCCGGTAGTGCCGGACGTGAACGTCTTCAACATGCCCTTCGTGTTCCGCGACCACGCGCACATGCGCAAGGTCATCGACGGCGAGATCGGCCAGGAGATCCTCGACAAGATCACCAACTCCGAATTCAACCTGGTGGCCCTGGCCTGGATGGATGGCGGTACCCGCAACCTCTATACCAAGGAGCCGGTACGCAAGATCGAGGACCTGCACGGCAAGAAGATCCGCGTGCAGGGCAACCCGCTGTTCATCGACATGATGAACGCCATGGGCGGCAACGGCATCGCCATGGACACCGGCGAGATCTTCAGCGCCCTGCAAACCGGCGTGATCGACGGCGCCGAGAACAACCCGCCGACCATGCTGGAACACAACCACTTCCAGAACGCCAAGTACTACACCCTGACCGGCCACCTGATCCTCCCCGAGCCGGTGGTGATGTCCAAGACCACCTGGGAAAAGCTCACCCCCGAGCAGCAGGCCCTGGTGAAGAAGGTGGCGCGCGAGGCGCAGATGGAAGAGCGCGCGCTGTGGGACGCCAAGTCCGCCGCCAGCGAGGAGAAGCTCAAGGCCGCCGGCGTGGAGTTCATCGCCGTGGACAAGAAGCCCTTCTTCGACGCCACCGCCCCGGTACGCGAGAAGTACGGCGCGCAGTACGCCGACCTGATGAAGCGCATCGCCGACGTCCAGTAACCCCTGATGAGCACCACGGCGGGCGCCAGCCCCCGTGGTGCCGGTGAAGTCCCATGAAAGACTCCCTGCTGCGTTTCAACGACGGCCTCTACATGACCTGCATCTGGGTCGCCGGGCTGTCCGTCGCGACCATGTCGCTGATCATTCCCTGGGGCATCTTCGCCCGCTACGTGCTGGGCACAGGCTCCAGCTGGCCGGAGCCGGTGTCCATCCTGCTGATGGTGGTGTTCACCTTCGTCGGTGCCGCCGCCAGCTACCGCGCCGGCGCGCACATGGCGGTGGCCATGGTCACCGATCGCCTGCCGCCGCAGACGCGCACCCTGGTGGCGCTGCTGGTGCAGGTGCTGATGGCGCTGATCTGCCTGTTCATGGCCGTCTGGGGCGCCAAGCTGTGCGCCACCACCTGGAACCAGTTCGTCGCCGCCCTGCCCGGCCTGCGGGTGGGCCTGACCTATGCGCCGATTCCCATCGGTGGCGCGCTAACCCTGGTGTTCGTACTCGAGAAACTCCTGCTGGGCGACCAGAGCCACCGCCGCGTGGTGCGCTTCGACCTGGTTGAAGAAAACGAAGGAGCCGCATAAGTGGACGCATTCATCCTTCTCGGCAGCTTCATCCTGCTGATCCTCCTCGGCATGCCGGTGGCCTATGCCCTGGGCCTTTCCGCGCTGATCGGCGCCTGGTGGATCGACATCCCGCTGCAGGCGATGATGATCCAGGTCGCCGCCGGGGTTAACAAATTCTCCCTGCTGGCGATTCCCTTCTTCGTCCTGGCCGGCGCGATCATGGCCGAGGGCGGCATGTCACGGCGCCTGGTGGCGTTCGCCGGGGTGCTGGTGGGCTTCGTGCGCGGCGGCCTGTCGCTGGTCAACATCATGGCCTCGACCTTCTTCGGCGCCATCTCCGGTTCCTCGGTGGCGGACACCGCCTCGGTGGGTTCGGTGCTGATCCCGGAAATGGAGCGCAAGGGCTACCCCCGCGACTTCTCCACGGCGGTGACCGTGAGCGGCTCGGTGCAGGCGCTGCTGACCCCGCCCAGCCACAACTCGGTGCTCTACTCCCTGGCCGCCGGCGGTACCGTTTCCATCGCCTCGCTGTTCATGGCCGGGGTGATGCCGGGCCTGCTGCTGTCGGCGGTGATGATGGTGCTCTGCCTGATCTTCGCGAAGAAGCGCAACTACCCCAAGGGCGAAGTCATTCCCCTGCGCCAGGCGCTGAAGATCGCCGGTGAGGCGCTCTGGGGCCTGATGGCCATGGTGATCATCCTCGGCGGCATCCTCAGCGGCGTGTTCACCGCCACCGAATCGGCGGCCATCGCGGTGGTCTGGTCGTTCTTCGTGACCATGTTCATCTACCGCGACTACAAGTGGCGCGACCTGCCCAAGCTGATGCACCGGACGGTGCGGACCATCTCCATCGTGATGATCCTCATCGCCTTCGCCGCCAGCTTCGGCTACGTCATGACACTGATGCAGATCCCGGCCAAGATCACCACGATGTTCCTGACCCTGTCGGACAACCGCTACGTGATCCTCATGTGCATCAACGTCATGTTGCTGCTGCTGGGTACCGTGATGGACATGGCACCGCTGATCCTGATCCTCACCCCGATCCTGATGCCGGTGATCGTCGACATCGGCGTCGACCCGGTGCACTTCGGCATGATCATGCTGGTGAACCTGGGCATCGGCCTGATCACCCCGCCGGTGGGCGCGGTGCTCTTCGTCGGCTCGGCGGTCGGCAAGGTCAGCATCGAGAGCACCGTGAAGGCCCTGCTGCCCTTCTACGCGGCGCTGTTCGCCGTGCTGATGGCCGTGACCTACATTCCGGCCATCTCCCTCTGGCTGCCCAGCGTCGTGCTCTGATCCACCCCGGCGGGCCGCGCGCGGCCCGCCTCCCCCGCTCCAGAAGAACGACCCGACGTCGTCCGGAGAACCACCTACACGGACCGTTTCCATGCCTGCCACCACGCTGTTCCCCCGGCACATCGCCGTCCTGCTCCTGGCCTTGCTGGCCTGCTCCTTCGCCGGCAACCACATCGCCGCGCGCTTCGCCTTCGACGACGGCACCGGCCTCCTGCTGGCCATCCTCTGCCGTTCAGGCCTGACCATGCTGGTGCTCACTGGCATCGTGCTCTGGCAGCGCCAGCCTCTCGGCCTGCCCGCCGGCACCCGCCGCTGGCAACTGCTGCTGGGCCTGCTGATCGCCACCCAGAGCCTATGCCTCTACTCGGCGGTGGCGCGAATCCCGGTGGCCCTGGCGCTGCTGGTGGGCAACACCTTCCCCATCGTCCTCGCCCTGCTCACCTGGGCCCTGGGCGGTGGCGCGCCGAGCCGGCGCAATGCATCGCTGATGGGTTTGATCCTGCTCGGCCTGGTATTCGCCCTGGATGTACCCGGGCGCCTGGCGGCGGCGGAAGACGCCGGGCCGGAGTGGACCCTGGGGGTGACGCTGGCCTTCTGCGCCGCCTGCGCCTTCGCTTGCGCCCTGTGGATAACCGACCACAAGCTGGCCGCCCTGCGCGGGCCGGTGCGCAGCATGCTGACCCTGATGATCGTGTTCGCCAGCATGCTGGTGGCCGGCATCAGCGGCCTGGTGCCGGGCGGCATGGCGACGCCGGCGAGCGGCGGCGGCTGGGTCGCCCTGGGCACCCTGGTGCTGCTCTATGGCCTGGCGTTCTCGCTGCTGTTCGTCTGCGTACCACGGCTGAACATGGCCCAGAACGCGCCGGTGATGAACGTCGAGCCCATCGCCACGCTGCTGTTCGGCTGGGTCCTGCTGGACCAGGTGCTGAACGGCATGCAGCTGATCGGCGGCGCCATCGTGGTCGCCGGGATCGTGCTGCTGACTTATCGGAAGAGCGCCTGAGCCGTGTCGGCCCAGGCGCGGGGATCACGCCTTCTGCTGTTCCCGCTCGGCCTCTTCGTGGGCCTGGCGCAGACGTTCGCGGCTGTTGGTCAGGTGCAGGCGCATGGCCGCCCGCGCCGCCTCGGCATCCTGGCGGGCGATGGCTTCGTAGATTTCCTCGTGCTCGCGGGCCAGCCGGGCCATGTACTGCTCCTGGTCGGCGTGGGCGATGCGCGCGGAATTCAGCCGGGTGCGCGGAATGATGCTGGTACCCAGGTGGGTCATGATGTCGGTGAAGTAGCGGTTGCTGGTGGCCAGGGCGATCTGCAGGTGGAACTGGAAGTCCGAGGCCACCGCGTTGGTGCCATGGGCGGCGTTCATGAACACATCCAGCGCCTCGCGGATCGCCACCAGCTGCTCCGGCGTACGGCGCTGGGCGGCGAGACCGGCGGACTCCACCTCGAGGCTGATGCGCAGCTCGAGGATGGCGATCACGTCACGCATGGTGACGATGGTCGCCGGGTCGATGCGGAACCCCATGGGACTCGGGGTATCCAGCACGAAGGTGCCGATACCGTGGCGGGTTTCCACCAGCCCCGCGGCCTGCAGCCGCGAAATGGCCTCGCGCACCACGGTGCGGCTGACGCCCTGGGCTTCCATGATCGCCGACTCCGTCGGCAGCTTCTCCCCGCGCTTGATCACGCCGTCCTGGATCTGCTGGGAGAGTTCGCTCACCAGCTCCTGGGCCAGGCTGCGGTGCTTGCGGCGCGGACGTTGCTGGGTGCTGGGGTTGTCCATGGGGGAACTCGATCTCGGTGGAAACTGAGCGTCCATCATAGCCCAGGCAGTTGTACGATGACACTCATCTGCAGCGAACTCCGGGCTTTTCCATTCATTCCTGTCACCCGGTAAGCAGATGATGACCACTGCCCTGCTCCAGCTCGAAGACCACCTGACCCGCCTGACCCTGGCCCCCGACCTGGGCGGCGCCATCGCCAACTGGCAGTTGCTGGACGGCCGCCCCTTGCTGCGCCACGCCGATGCCGAGGCCCTGGCCGCCGGCACGCCCAGGCGGCTGGGCTGCTACCCGCTGGCGCCCTGGTCGAACCGCATCGGCAACGGCGGCTTCGCCCTGCCGGACGGCTGGCTGGCCCTGGAACCCAACAGCCCCGACCCCTACCCCATCCACGGCAGCGCCTGGCAGCAACCCTGGGACCTGCTGGAACAGCGCGATAGCCTGGTGCGCCTGGGGTTGGAGAGCCGCCAGCCCTTCGCCTACCGCGCCGAACAGCGCTTCCAGCTGCAGGCCGGGCAACTGGATATCCGCCTGCGGGTGACCCATCAGGACCCACGGGCCACCTGGTATGGCCTGGGCCTGCATCCCTACTTCCCGCGCAGCGCGAACACACGCCTGCTGGCGGCGGCGGACTCGGCCTGGCTGTGCGGCGCCGACAAGCTGCCCACCGAGCGGGTCGCCTTGCCCGCCGGCTGGGACTTCTCCACCGCAGCGGCACTGCCGGATGGGCTTGTGGATAACGGCTTCGCTGGCTGGCCGGGCCGCTGCGGCATCCTCCAGACGGACCTGGGCTATCGCCTCGATTGCAGCGCCAGCGGCTGCGACAGCTTCCTGCTGTTCTGTCCCGAGGGCCAAGGCTTCTTCTGCTTCGAGCCGGTCACCCACCCGGTCAACGCCCACCACCTGCCAGGCCGGCCGGGGCTGCGCCTGCTAGCGGCCGGCGAGTCCCTGGAGATCGGCTGGAGCATGGCGGTCAGCCTGCTCTGAAACGACAAAGGCGCAGCCGGATGGCTGCGCCTTTGTTTGTCCGCTTACGCGATTCGACTCAGAACGGGATGTCGTCGTCGAAGCTGTCGTAGTCCGGAGCCGGCTGGGCGGCAGGCTGCGGGGCCGGACGCTGCTGCTGCGGAGCGGACTGCTGCGGCTCGCGCTGCGGGCGCGGGGCACGCGGGGCGTCGCCTTCGCTGCCGGGACGGCCGCCGAGGAGCTGCATCTGGCCGTTGATGTCGACCACGATCTCGGTGGTGTAGCGCTTCACGCCGTCCTTTTCCCACTCGCGGGTGCGCAGGGAACCTTCGACATACACTTGCGAGCCCTTGCGCAGGTACTCACCGGCGATTTCGGCGAGGCGGCCGAAGAACACCACGCGGTGCCATTCGGTGCGTTCCTGCTGCTGGCCGGTCTGCTTGTCCTTCCAGGACTCGCTGGTGGCCAGGGTGACGTTGGTCACCGCGTTGCCGTTGGGCAGGTAGCGGGTTTCCGGATCACCACCGACGTTACCAACCAGAATGACTTTGTTAACCCCACGGGCCATGACGTTCTCCTAGGCTTCAGCACGTTCCGGGGCCGATTCGATCAGGCTCTCCAGGGACGTGCGGTCCAGTTTTTCAGAATCCACTTTGATGTAGATGGCCGCCTCTTCGGCCACCACGACGGCGTCTGCCACTCCGGGCATTGCCAACATACGCGTAACCAGCCCGGTATCGGCCACGGCCGCTGCACTGAGCGGGAGGCGCAGGCTGGTTACGTACGGAGGTTCACGCATAGTAACAGCAATGGCCAGCCAAATTGCACAGACCACGGCACAACCGACGAACACCGTAGACAGGCCGCCATGCTGGTACAGCCAGCCGCCGAGAATGCCGCCCAGCGCCGCGCCGAGGAACTGGCTGGTGGAGTACACACCCATGGCCGTGCCCTTGCCGCCGGCCGGGGCGACCTTGCTGATCAGCGACGGCAGCGAGGCTTCCAGCAGGTTGAACGCGGTGAAGAAGAGGATGGTGCCGAACACCAGGGCGCGCAGGCTGTTGCCGAACTGCCAGAAGAACAGTTCGCAGAGGAAAAGCACCGCGACGGCGCCGACCAGGACCTTCTTCATCTGGCGTTTCTTCTCGCCATAGATGATGAACGGCACCATGCCGAAGAAGCCCACCAACAGGGCCGTGAGGTAGACCCACCAGTGCTCTTCCTTGGGCAGGCCGGCCTTTTCCACCAGCGCCAGCGGCAGGGCGACGAAGCTGGCCATGAGGATCGCGTGCAGGGCGAGGATGCCGAAGTCCAGGCGCAGCAGGTCGGGGTGCTTCAGGGTTGGCAGCAACGCCTGGCGCGCCACCCCGGATTCGCGGTGCTGCAGCGGATGGGAGGCCCGCGGCACCATGGCGGCGACTATGACGATACCCAGCAGCGCCATGATGGCGGTGGCCCAGAACAGCCCGGAGAGGCCGAAGGCGCGGGTCAGCAGCGGGCCGACCACCATGGCCACGGCGAAGGACACGCCGATGCTCATGCCGATCATGGCCATGGCCTTGGTGCGGTGCTGTTCGCGGGTGAGGTCGGAGAGCAGCGCCATCACCGCGGCGGAAATGGCCCCGGCGCCCTGCAGCACCCGGCCGGCGATCACCCCCCAGATGGAGTCGGCGTTGGCCGCCAGGGCGGCGCCGGCGGCGAAGATCAAGAGGCCGATGTAGATCACCGGCAGCCGGCCGATGCGGTCGGAAATGATCCCGAAGGGAATCTGCAGCACGGCCTGGGTCAGGCCATAGGCGCCGATGGCCAGGCCGATCAGGGCCGGGGTGGCGCCCGCGAGATCCTGGCCGTAGGTGGCCAGGACCGGCAGTACCATGAACATGCCGAGCATGCGGAAGGCGAACACCAGGGCCAGGCCGCTGGCCGCGCGCGTTTCGCTGCCGCTCATGCGTTCAGAGTGGGAATCGTGCATAGGTGCCTCAAGGGAGAACGATCGGGGCCTGCGTCATGCGCCCCTGTCTGGCTGGCCACCCGCTCCTGGGTGCCCGGCTGCCGCCGGTGCCCGAAAAATGCCGCGCATTCTAGCAGTCCCGGCGGATTGCGACACGCTTGTGACGCTTTGCCGCGCCCAGGCCGCGGGCCGTATAATCGCGGGTTTCCGCCCGCCAATCGAGGCCGATGTGGACAAGATCCTGATCCGTGGGGCGCGTACCCACAACCTGAAGAACGTCGACCTCACCCTGCCCCGCGACAAGCTGATCGTCATCACCGGCCTGTCGGGGTCCGGCAAGTCTTCGCTGGCCTTCGACACCCTCTACGCCGAAGGCCAACGCCGCTACGTGGAGTCGCTCTCGGCTTACGCCAGGCAGTTCCTGTCGATGATGGAAAAGCCCGATGTAGACACCATCGAGGGCTTGTCGCCGGCCATTTCCATCGAGCAGAAGTCCACCTCCCACAACCCGCGTTCCACCGTCGGCACCATCACCGAGATCTACGACTACCTTCGCCTGCTCTACGCCCGCGTCGGCACGCCGCGCTGCCCGGATCACGATGTGCCGCTGGAAGCCCAGACCGTCAGCCAGATGGTCGACCAGGTGCTGGCCATGCCCGAAGGCCGCAAGCTGATGCTGCTGGCCCCGGTGATCCGCGAGCGCAAGGGCGAGCACCTGGCGGTGTTCGAGGAACTGCGCGCCCAGGGCTTCGTCCGGGCACGGGTGGACGGCAAGCTCTACGAACTGGATGAACTGCCCAAGCTGGACAAGCAGAAGAAGCACTCCATCGACGTCGTCGTCGACCGCTTCAAGGTCCGCGAAGACCTGCAGCAGCGCCTGGCGGAATCCTTCGAGACGGCCATCAACCTGGCGGACGGCATCGCCCTGGTGGCGCCCATGGATGACGAGCCGGGCGAGGAGATCATCTTCTCCGCGCGCTTCGCCTGCCCCCATTGCGGCCACTCCATCAGCGAGCTGGAACCCAAGCTGTTCTCCTTCAACAATCCGGCCGGCGCCTGCCCCACCTGCGACGGCCTCGGGGTGAAGCAGTTCTTCGACGCCAAGCGCCTGGTCCACGGCGAACTGACCCTGGCCGAAGGCGCCATCCGCGGCTGGGACCGGCGCAACGTCTATTACTTCCAGATGCTCGGTTCCCTGGCCGCGCACTACGGTTTCAGCCTGGAAAAGCCCTTCGACGAACTCTCCGCCGAGGACCAGAAGGCCGTGCTGTTCGGCAGCGGCCGCGAGGATGTGGACTTCCGCTACCTCAATGACCGTGGCGACATCGTCAAGCGCTCCCATCCCTTCGAGGGGATCATCCCCAACCTGGAGCGGCGCTACCGCGAGACCGAGTCGGCCACCGTGCGCGAAGAGCTGGCCAAGTTCCTCAGCACCCAGCCCTGCCCCGACTGCCGTGGCACCCGCCTGCGCCGCGAGGCGCGCCATGTCTGGGTGGGCGACAAGACCCTGCCGGCGGTCACCGGCCTGCCCGTGGGCGATGCGGCGGACTATTTCGGCGTCCTGACCCTCACCGGTCGGCGCGGCGAGATCGCCGAGAAGATCCTCAAGGAAATCCGCGAGCGCCTGCAGTTCCTGGTCAACGTCGGCCTCGACTACCTGACCCTGGACCGCAGCGCCGACACCCTGTCCGGCGGCGAGGCCCAGCGTATTCGCCTGGCCAGCCAGATCGGCGCCGGCCTGGTGGGGGTGATGTACATCCTCGACGAGCCCTCCATCGGCCTGCACCAACGGGACAACGAACGCCTGCTGGCCACCCTCACCCACCTGCGCAACCTGGGCAACACGGTGATAGTGGTGGAGCACGACGAGGACGCCATTCGCCTGGCCGACTACGTGGTGGACATCGGCCCGGGCGCCGGCGTGCATGGCGGCCAGATCGTCGCCGAGGGCACCCCGGAGGAGGTGATGGCGCACCCCGACTCGCTCACCGGCAAGTACCTGTCCGGCCGGGTGAAGATCGAGGTACCCGCCCAGCGCACCCCGCGCGACAAGAAGAAGTCCCTCAAGCTCAAGGGCGCCAGCGGCAACAACCTGCAGCAGGTGAACCTGGAGATCCCGGTGGGCCTGCTGACCTGCGTGACCGGCGTCTCCGGCTCGGGCAAGTCGACCCTGATCAACAACACCCTGTTCCCCATCACCGCCACCGCACTGAACGGCGCCACCTCCCTGGAGGCCTCGGCCCACGAGAGCTTCGACGGCCTGCAGCACCTGGACAAGGTGGTGGACATCGACCAGAGCCCGATCGGTCGGACCCCGCGTTCCAACCCGGCGACCTACACCGGGCTGTTCACGCCGATCCGCGAGCTGTTCGCCGGCGTGCCGGAGTCCCGCTCGCGCGGCTACGGGCCTGGACGCTTCTCCTTCAACGTGAAGGGGGGGCGCTGCGAGGCCTGCCAGGGCGACGGCGTGATCAAGGTGGAGATGCACTTCCTGCCGGATATCTACGTCCCCTGCGACGTCTGCAAGGGCAAGCGCTACAACCGCGAGACCCTGGATATCCGCTACAAGGGCAAGAACATCCACGAAGTGCTGGAGATGACCATCGAAGAAGCCCGCGGCTTCTTCGACGCGGTGCCGGCCATTGCCCGCAAGCTGCAGACCTTGATGGACGTGGGCCTGTCCTATATCCGCCTGGGCCAGTCGGCCACCACCCTTTCGGGGGGCGAGGCGCAGCGGGTGAAACTGTCCCGCGAGCTGTCCAAGCGCGACACCGGCAAGACCCTGTACATCCTCGACGAGCCCACCACCGGCCTGCACTTCGCGGATATCCAGCAACTGCTGGACGTGCTCCACCGGTTGCGCGACCACGGCAACACAGTGGTCGTGATCGAGCACAACCTGGATGTGATCAAGACCGCCGACTGGCTGGTGGACCTGGGCCCGGAAGGCGGTTCCAAGGGCGGCCAGATCATCGCCACCGGCACGCCGGAAGAAGTGGCCGCCATGCCGCAATCCCACACCGGGCACTTCCTCAAGCCGCTGCTGGAACGAGACAGAGCCTGACAAAAAAGCCCCGCAAATGCGGGGCTTTTTCTTGTTGCCCGCGCCTGCCTCACGGCAGGCGCGGTCCCTCTCAAGCGATGTCGAAGCGGTCCAGATTCATCACCTTGGTCCAGGCCGCAACGAAGTCGTTGACGAACTTCTGCTTGGCGTCGGCGCTGGCATAGACCTCGGCATAAGAGCGCAGTACCGAGTTGGAGCCGAGAACCAGATCGTTACGGGTGCCGGTGTACTTCACTTCGCCCGTCTTGCGATCCCGGGCTTCGAACACCTCGCCATCGGCATCCACAGGCTTCCATTCGGTCGCCATGCTCAGCAGGTTGACGAAGAAGTCGTTGGTGAGCACCCCGGCCTTGTCGGTCAACACGCCATGGCGGCTATCGTCGTAGTTGGCGCCCAGGGCACGAAGCCCGCCCACCAGCACCACCAACTCCGGTGCGGTAAGGGTCAGGAGTTGCGCCTTGTCCACCAACATCGCCTCGGTAGGAACGCCGAGCTTGCCCTTGCTGTAGTTGCGGAAGCCGTCCGCGACCGGCTCGAGCACATCGAAGGTCTCGACATCGGTCTGGTCCTGACGGGCATCCACCCGGCCCGGAGCGAAGGGCACATCGACGCTCACACCGGCAGCCTTGGCGGCCAGTTCGATGCCCACGTTGCCGGCCAGCACGATCACATCGGCCAGGGACGCCTTGCCGGAGGCTTTCTGGATCTCCACCAGCTTGGGCAGCGCCTTGATCGCACGCTGGTTGACGGGCCAGTCCTTCTGCGGCGCGAGAGCCAGGCGGGCACCGTTGGCACCGCCACGCTTGTCGCCACCACGGAAGGTGGAAGCCGAAGCCCAGGCCACGGAAACCAGGTCACCCACCGAAAGACCGGAGGCCGCGATCTTCGCCTTGATATCGGCGATATCGCCGGGAGTGGGATTGTGGCTGGGAGCCGGCAGCGGGTCTTGCCAGATAAGGTCTTCCTTCGGTACTTCCGGGCCCAGGTAACGCGCCTTGGGCCCCATGTCGCGGTGGGTCAGCTTGTACCAGGCACGCGCAAAGGCATCGGCAAAGGACTGCGGATCGTTCAGGAAACGCTCGGAAATCTTGCCGAACTCGGGATCGAAACGCAGGGTCAGGTCGGTGGTGAGCATGGTGGGTTTGTGGAACTTGCCCTGGATGTGCGCGTCGGGAATGATCTCCGGCGCATCCTTGGCTTCCCACTGCTTGGCACCGGCTGGCGAGGTGGTCAGCTCCCACTCGAACTTGAACAGGTTCTCGAAGAAGTTGTTGCTCCACAGGGCCGGGGTCTTGGTCCAGGTCACTTCGAGGCCGCTGGAGACCGTGTCCTTGCCGTGGCCGCTGCCGAAATCGCTAATCCAGCCCAGGCCCTGGGCTTCGATCGGCGCGCCCTCGGGCTCCGGACCCTTGTGGGATTCGGGTGCGGCACCGTGGGTCTTGCCGAAGGTGTGGCCACCAGCGATCAAGGCCACGGTTTCTTCGTCATCCATGGCCATGCGGCCGAAGGTGGCGCGGATATCCTTGGCCGCCAGCATGAAGTCGCCGCTGGCATTGGGCCCTTCGGGGTTCACGTAGATCAGGCCCATGTGGGTGGCACCGAAGGGAGCGGTCAGCTCGCGGTCGCCGGTGACTCGCTCGGGGTCGACACCGAGCCAGGCGATTTCGGCACCCCAGTTCACGTCCATGTCCGGTTCCCATACGTCTTCACGACCGGCTCCAAAGCCGAAGGTACGGAAGCCCATGGATTCCAGAGCCACGTTGCCGGCCAGTACGAGCAGGTCGGCCCAGGAGATTTGCTGGCCGTACTTCTGCTTGATCGGCCACAGCAGGCGACGGGTCTTGTCGATGTTGACGTTGTCCGGCCAGGAGTTCAGCGGCGCGAAACGCTGTTGGCCACGACCGCCACCCCCACGACCATCAGTGGTACGGTAGGTGCCGGTGGCATGCCAGGCCATGCGGATCATTTGCGGGCCGTAGTGGCCGAAGTCGGCCGGCCACCAATCCTGGGAGTCGGTCATCAGCTTGACCAGGTCGGCCTTCAGGGCCTTGTAGTCGAGCTTGCTGAATTCCTTGGCATAGTTGAACTTCTCGCCGAGCGGATTAGACCTGTCCGAATGCTGGTTGAGCAGGTCAACACGCAGCTGGTTGGGCCACCAATCACGGTTGGTGGTGCCGCCGCCGGCGACGTGGTTGAACGGACACTTGCCTTGATTCGACATTGTTCTCTCCTTCTCCTCATCGAGTCGGCCCACTACCGGCGGCCAACGATTGGATAAGACTAGACCGCGTTCCAAAGAAGGGCCAATTTATGAAAATCAATCAATCGATAGTTTTTATCTCTTAGCAAAGGCGCGGCAATCGACTGCTGGAAACGCCGTTTCAGAGCGGTTCAAGGGTTGGAGAGGGCTCTGGGAAGGCGGTAGCGAGAACGGCCGCCCCCATTAAGAAAGGTAATGAGGGCAAGGCGATGAGAAGCATCCGAGCATAAAAAAACCGGGCGCTAGGCCCGGCTTTTCATGCAACGACCGACTTACTCGGCAGCAGCTTCGACTTCACCAGCGACCGGACGGTCAACCAGCTCGACGTAAGCCATGGGAGCGTTGTCGCCAGCGCGGAAACCGCACTTCAGGATGCGCAGGTAGCCGCCCTGACGGTTGGCGTAGCGCTTGCCCAGATCGTTGAACAGTTTGCCAACGATGGCTTTCGAACGAGTGCGGTCGAAGGCCAGACGACGGTTGGCTACGCTGTCTTCCTTGGCCAGGGTGATCAGCGGCTCGGCAACGCGACGCAGTTCCTTGGCTTTGGGCAGGGTGGTTTTGATCAGTTCGTGCTCGAACAGCGACACTGCCATGTTCTGGAACATGGCCTTGCGGTGTGCGCTGGTGCGGCTCAGGTGACGGCCACTTTTACGATGACGCATGGTTCAATTCCTTACCAAACTTGTACGTTCGGTGATTACGACGATCAGGCAGTCGCCTTGTCGTCCTTCTTGAGACTTGCCGGCGGCCAGTTGTCGAGGCGCATGCCGAGAGACAAACCACGGGAGGCCAGGACGTCCTTGATCTCGGTCAGGGACTTCTTGCCCAGGTTCGGAGTCTTCAACAGCTCTACTTCGGTGCGCTGGATCAGATCACCGATGTAGTAGATGTTCTCCGCCTTCAGGCAGTTGGCCGAGCGTACGGTCAGCTCGAGGTCATCAACAGGACGCAGCAGGATCGGGTCGATCTCATCTTCCTGCTCGACCACTACCGGCTCGCTGTCGCCCTTCAGGTCGACGAACGCAGCCAGTTGGTGTTGCAGGATGGTAGCGGCACGACGGATGGCCTCTTCAGGGTCCAGGGTACCGTTGGTTTCCAGATCGATGACCAGCTTGTCCAGGTTGGTGCGCTGCTCAACACGGGCGTTTTCGACCACGTAGGCAACACGACGAACGGGGCTGAACGAGGCGTCGAGCTGCAGACGACCAATGCTGCGGCTCTCGTCTTCGTCGCTCTGGCGCGCGTCGGCGGGCTCGTAGCCACGACCGCGGGACACCTTGAGCTTCATGTTCAGGACGCCGTTGTCCGCCATGTTGGCGATAACGTGGTCGCCGTTGACGATTTCGACATCATGATCCAGCTGAATATCGGCAGCAGTGACCACGCCCGGGCCTTTCTTCGAAAGGCTCAGCGTTACTTCGTCACGGCCATGCAGCTTGACAGCCAGGCCTTTGAGGTTCAGGAGGATCTCGATGACATCTTCCTGAACACCCTCGATGGCGCTGTACTCATGGAGTACGCCGTCGATTTCGGCCTCGACTACTGCACAGCCAGGCATGGAGGACAACAGGATGCGACGCAGCGCGTTGCCCAGGGTATGGCCGAAACCACGCTCGAGAGGCTCGAGCGTAATCTTGGCGCGGGTCGGACTGACCACCTGCACATCAATGTGGCGGGGGGTCAGGAACTCATTTACCGAACTCTGCATGGATGCACCTATTTTCTAGCCCTTACTTGGAGTAGAGCTCGACAATCAGGTTTTCGTTGATGTCGGCGGACAGATCGCTGCGAGCCGGCACGCTCTTGAACACGCCGGACTTCTTCTCTGCGTCTACCTCGACCCACTCAACGCGGCCACGCTGGGCGCACAGTTCGAGGGCCTGGGAGATACGCAGTTGGTTCTTCGACTTCTCGCGAATGGCAACCACATCACCAGCTTTAACCTGGTAGGACGGGACGTTCACGGTCTGACCGTTCACGCTGATGGCCTTGTGGGAAACCAGCTGACGGGACTCGGAACGAGTAGCGCCGAAGCCCATGCGGTATACGACGTTGTCCAGGCGGCACTCGAGGAGTTGCAGCAGGTTTTCGCCGGTAGCGCCTTTACGGCCAGCAGCTTCTTTGTAGTAGTTACCGAACTGGCGCTCCAGGACGCCGTAGATACGGCGCACTTTCTGCTTTTCACGCAGCTGGGTGCCGTAATCGGACAGACGGCCGCGGCGGGCGCCGTGCTGGCCAGGAGCCGATTCGATGTTGCACTTGGATTCGAGCGCGCGAGCACCACTCTTCAGGAAGAGGTCGGTACCTTCACGACGGGACAGTTTGCATTTGGGACCAATGTAACGAGCCATTTCTCACTGTCTCCTTTTACACGCGACGCTTCTTCGGCGGACGGCACCCGTTATGCGGGATAGGCGTCACGTCGGTGATGCTGGCGATCTTGTAGCCGCAGGCGTTCAGTGCACGCACAGCGGATTCGCGACCCGGACCCGGGCCCTTGACGTTTACGTCGAGGTTCTTCAGGCCGTATTCCAGAGCAGCCTGACCGGCACGCTCGGCTGCAACCTGGGCAGCGAACGGGGTGCTCTTACGGGAACCGCGGAAACCGGAACCACCGGAGGTAGCCCAGGACAGGGCGTTACCTTGACGATCAGTGATGGTCACGATGGTGTTGTTGAAAGAAGCGTGGATGTGGGCGATCCCATCCACCACTGTCTTTTTGACTTTCTTACGAGGACGAGCAGCAGGCTTAGCCATGACTTAATTCCTGTCGATTCGCGGGCGCAATTACTTGCGGATCGGCTTACGCGGGCCCTTACGGGTACGCGCGTTGGTCTTGGTACGCTGACCATGAACCGGCAGGCCACGACGGTGACGCAGGCCGCGGTAGCAACCCAGGTCCATCAGACGCTTGATGTTCATGTTGATTTCGCGACGCAGGTCACCTTCAGTGGTGATTTTTGCAACTTCGCCACGCAGCTGTTCGATCTGCTCGTCAGAGAGATCCTTGATCTTTGCCGCCGGGTTAACGCCGGTGGCAGCGCAGATGGTCTGCGCAGTGGTGCGACCAACACCGTAGATGTAGGTCAGCGAGATAACAGTGTGCTTGTTATCTGGAATGTTGACGCCTGCAATACGGGCCATTCAGTGAAACTCCAGTTGACAGCTACCTACGCCCCGGAAGCCAAGAAAAGGGCGCGAGATATTAGCGCTGTAGAAACAAATAATCAACCCGGCAGCGCACTAGCTGCCGGGCTCATAACGCGTGAATCACACTCAGCCTTGGCGCTGCTTGTGACGCGGTTCCGCGCTGCAGATCACACGAACGACGCCTTCGCGACGAACGATCTTGCAGTTGCGGCACAGCTTTTTCACCGATGCACGAACTTTCATCAGTAACTCCTAGAACCTTACGGAACTGGTCAGCGGAGCATGCCGCTGCCGTAGCCCTTCAGGTTGGCTTTCTTCATCAGGGATTCGTACTGGTGCGAAACGAGGTGGGATTGTACTTGGGCCATAAAGTCCATCACAACCACTACCACGATCAGCAACGAGGTCCCGCCAAGGTAGAACGGTACATTCGCTGCAACCACCAGGAACTGGGGCAGCAGGCAAACAGCCGTCATGTACAGAGCACCGAACATGGTCAAGCGGGTCAGTACGCCATCGATATAGCGTGCAGACTGCTCACCCGGACGGATGCCCGGAATAAAGGCACCGGACTTCTTCAGGTTCTCCGCCACGTCTTTCGGGTTGAACATCAGCGCTGTGTAGAAGAAGCAGAAGAAAACGATCCCTGCACTAAACAGCAGAATGTTCAACGGTTGACCAGGGGCGATAGCCTGCGACAGGTCTTGCAGCCAGCCCATGCTTTCGGACTGACCAAACCAGGCTCCCAGCGAGGCCGGGAACAGCAGGATGCTGCTGGCGAAGATAGCCGGGATAACGCCGGCCATGTTCACTTTCAACGGCAGGTGGCTGGTCTGCGCAGCGAAGACCTTGCGGCCCTGCTGACGCTTGGCGTAGTGCACCGCAATGCGACGCTGGCCACGCTCAATGAACACCACGAAACCGATGATCGCCACTGCCAACAGGCCGATGGCAACCAGAGCGAAGATGTTGATATCGCCCTGACGTGCAGACTCGAAAGACTGCCCGATAGCCCTCGGCAGACCGGCCACGATGCCAGCAAAAATCAGCATCGAGATACCGTTGCCGACACCGCGCTCAGTGATCTGCTCACCCAACCACATCATGAACATTGCACCAGCCACGAAGGTGGTGACAGCCACGAAGTAGAAGCCGAAATCAGACGAGAAAGCGACGCCCTGGCTAGCCAGGCCAACGGACATGCCGATGGCTTGAACCAGTGCCAGGACTACAGTGCCGTAGCGGGTGTACTGGCTGATCTTGCGACGGCCAGCTTCACCTTCCTTCTTCAACTGCTCCAGCTGCGGGCTGATCGCGGTCATGAGCTGCATGATGATCGACGCCGAGATGTACGGCATGATCCCCAATGCGAAAATGCTCATGCGCTCCAGCGCGCCGCCGGAAAACATGTTGAACAGGCTAAGAATGGTCCCCTCGTTCTGCCGGAACAGCTCGGCCAGCCGGTCAGGGTTGATACCGGGCACTGGGATGTGCGCGCCGATCCGGTAGACGATGATCGCCAGGAACAGGAAACGCAGTCGAGCCCAGAGCTCGGACAACCCGCCATTGCTGAGCGCGGAGAGAGCACCTTGCTTAGCCATTTAGTCCTCGAACTTACCGCCAGCTGCTTCGATAGCCGCACGCGCACCTTTGGTGGCGGCGATACCTTTCAGGGTGACCGCGCGAGTAACGTCGCCGGACAGCATGATTTTCACACGCTGTACGTTCTGGTTAATCACGTTGGCATCCTTCAGCGCCTGCAGGGTTACGACATCGCCTTCAACCTTGGCCAGCTCGGAAGTACGCACTTCGGCGCGATCCATGGCTTTCAGAGAGACGAAGCCGAACTTCGGCAGACGACGGTGCAGCGGCTGCTGACCGCCTTCAAAGCCCGGAGCAATGGTGCCACCGGAGCGGGAGGTTTGACCTTTGTGACCACGGCCACCAGTCTTACCCAAACCGCTACCGATGCCACGGCCCGGACGGTGCTTTTCGCGACGGGCACCCGGCGCGGAACGCAGATCGTTCAGTTTCATGGATTAACCCTCGACACGCAGAAGGTAGTAAGCCTTGTTGATCATGCCGCGGTTTTCAGGAGTGTCCTGAACTTCGACGGTGTGACCAATGCGACGCAGGCCGAGACCCTTGACGCAAGCCTTATGGTTAGCCAGACGGCCGTTAACGCTCTTGATCAGCGTTACTTTGACAGTTGCCATGATTAGAGAATCTCCTCGACGCTCTTACCACGCTTGGCCGCTACCGACTCAGGGGACTGCATGTTCTTCAGGCCCTTGAAGGTGGCGTAAACCACGTTCACCGGATTGGTGGAACCGTAGCACTTGGCCAGAACGTTCTGCACACCAGCCACTTCCAGAACGGCGCGCATGGCGCCGCCGGCGATGATACCGGTACCTTCGGAAGCCGGCTGCATGAACACCTTGGAGGCGCCGTGAGCGGACTTGATCGGGTACTGCAGAGTGGTGCCATCCAGGTCAACCTGGATCATGTTGCGGCGAGCAGCTTCCATCGCCTTCTGGATGGCAGCCGGCACTTCGCGGGACTTGCCGCGGCCGAAGCCAACACGACCTTTACCGTCGCCAACTACAGTCAGCGCGGTGAAGGTGAAGATGCGACCACCTTTTACGGTTTTGGCAACGCGGTTAACCTGAACCAGCTTCTCGATGTAGCCTTCGTCGCGCTTTTGCTCGTTATTTGCCATAACTTAGAACTCCAGCCCGCCTTCACGAGCAGCATCAGCCAGCGCCTTGACGCGGCCGTGGTACTTGAAGCCAGAACGATCGAACGCCACCTGAGTGACGCCAGCGGCTTTCGCACGCTCGGCGACCAGCTGACCAACCTTCTTGGCCGCGTCGACGTTGCCGGTGGCACTGTCACGCAGTTCTTTGTCCAGGGTCGAGGCGCTTGCCAGGACCTTGGCGCCGTCGGCCGAAATGACCTGGGCGTAGATGTGCTGGGAAGAGCGGTACACGCAGAGGCGTACGGCTTCCAGCTCGCGCATTTTCAGGCGTGCCTTGCGAGCGCGACGCAGACGAGTTTCTTTCTTTACGCTCATTTGCTATGCCCTACTTCTTCTTAGCTTCTTTACGACGGACGACTTCGTCGGCGTAACGTACACCCTTGCCTTTGTAAGGCTCTGGCGGACGGAAGTCGCGGATCTCAGCGGCCACTTGACCAACCAGCTGCTTGTCGATGCCCTTGATCAGGATATCGGTCTGGCTGGGGGTTTCAGCGGTGATGCCTTGCGGCAGTTCGTATTCCACCGGATGCGAGAAGCCGAGGGCCAGGGACAGCACTTGACCTTTGGCCTGAGCCTTGTAACCAACGCCGACCAGCTGGAGCTTGCGCTCGAAGCCTTGGCTGACGCCGATCACCATGTTGTTAACCAACGCACGGGTGGTACCGGCCATGGCCTTGTTCTGCTGGTCACCATTGCGAGCAGCGAAACGCAGCTCACCGGATTCCTCCAGGACTTCCACGGACGAATGCACTTTCAGTTCCAGAGCGCCCTTGGCACCCTTCACCGAGAGCTGCTGACCGGCGATCTTGACTTCGACGCCAGCGGGCAGCTTGACGGGGTTCTTAGCAACGCGAGACATGCTTCAACCCCCTTAGAACACAGTGCAAAGCACTTCGCCACCAACACCAGCAGCGCGAGCGGCACGATCAGTCATAACACCTTTGTTGGTGGAGACAATCGAAACGCCCAGGCCGCCACGTACTTTCGGCAGCTGATCGACGGACTTGTACTGGCGCAGGCCAGGACGGCTAACGCGCTTCAGCTCTTCGATTACCGGACGGCCTTCGAAGTACTTCAGCTCGATAGACAGCAGAGGCTTGATGTCGCTGCTGACTTGGTATCCCGTGATGTAACCTTCGTTCTTCAGAACGCTGGCTACTGCCACCTTCAGCTTGGAGGACGGCATGCTTACGACAGACTTTTCAGCCATCTGGGCATTACGGATACGAGTTAGCATGTCCGCTAACGGGTCCTGCATACTCATGGGCTAGTTGCTCCTGATACAAAAAGAAATAGCCTTGCGGCTAGAGTCACACACGCAGGCACTGGACGGACTAATGCCAGGCCCGGGCGAGCCGGACATTCTAGAGATACTCCAGAAACGAATCAAGCCCCAAAAGGGGCTTGATTCAGATGACCCGGGCTTGGCCGACCGAAGCCGACCTAGCCGGAGATCATTACCAGCTGGCTTTCACCAGGCCGGGTACATCACCGCGCATGGCAGCTTCACGCAGCTTGTTACGGCCGAGGCCGAACTTGCGGTAAACGCCGTGCGGACGACCGGTGATGCGGCAGCGGTTACGCAGGCGCGAGGCGCTGGCGTCACGGGGCTGCTTCTGCAGGGCTACCTGGGCTTCCCAACGAGCTTCCGGAGTGGAGTTCGGGTTGGCGATGGTAGCTTTGAGCTCAGCGCGCTTCTTAGCGAACTTAGCAACCGTTTGCTGACGCTTCAGCTCACGGTTTTTCATGCTCATTTTGGCCATGTTCCTACTCCAATCAGTTGCGGAACGGGAAGTTGAAGGCGCGCAGCAGGGCACGACCTTCTTCATCCGTACGGGCGGTGGTGGTCAGGGTGATGTCCAGACCGCGCAGCGCATCGATTTTGTCGTAATCGATTTCCGGGAAGATGATCTGCTCTTTCACGCCCATGCTGTAGTTGCCACGACCGTCGAAGGACTTGGCATTCAGGCCGCGGAAGTCACGCACGCGCGGCAGGGAGATCGACAGGAGACGATCCAGGAACTCATACATACGATCACGGCGCAGGGTTACCTTGATGCCGATCGGCCAGCCCTCGCGAACCTTGAAGCCTGCAATGGATTTGCGGGCGTAAGTCACGATGGCTTTCTGGCCAGTGATCTTCTCAAGATCGGCTACAGCGTGCTCGATGACTTTCTTGTCACCGATGGCTTCGCCCAGACCCATGTTCAGGGTGATCTTGGTGATGCGCGGAACTTCCATCACGTTGGCAAGCTGAAGTTCATCCTTCAGCTTGGGAGCGATTTCGTTCCGGTAAATCTGTTTCAGTCGTGCCATGGTTATCTACCTAGCAATTCTCAAGCATCAACCGGCTTTTGGGTCGACTTGAAGACACGAATTTTCTTACCTTCTTCTACCTTGAAACCAACGCGATCAGCCTTGTTGGTTTCGGCATTGAAGATGGCAACGTTGGAGAGGTGCATAGGCGCCTCCCGCTCGACGATACCGCCCTGGACACCGGCCATGGGGTTCGGCTTGGTGTGGCGCTTGATCAGGTTTACACCGCTGATCAGCACACGGCTGTCGGCGAGAACCTTCAGCACCTTGCCACGCTTGCCCTTGTCCTTGCCGGCGATGACGATGATCTCGTCGTCACGACGAATCTTTTGCATGACGGCTTCTCCTTACAGCACTTCGGGGGCGAGCGAGACGATCTTCATGAACTTCTCGGAACGCAGTTCACGGGTCACGGGCCCGAAGATACGGGTGCCGATCGGCTCCTGCTTGTTGTTCAGCAGGACGGCGGCGTTGCCGTCGAAGCGGATGATCGAGCCGTCAGGGCGACGAACGCCATGCTTGGTACGGACCACAACAGCGGTCATTACCTGGCCTTTCTTCACCTTGCCACGCGGAATCGCTTCTTTCACGGTCACTTTGATGATGTCACCGATACCAGCGTAACGACGGTGCGAACCACCAAGGACCTTGATGCACATAACGCGACGAGCACCGCTGTTGTCAGCGACCTCGAGCATGGATTGAGTCTGAATCATATCTTTCTCCGACCCTTAGTCCTTAGACTTCCACGGCACGTTCAACGACTTCCACCAGGGACCAGGACTTGGTCTTTGCCAGCGGACGGGTCTCACGGATGGTGACCTTGTCGCCGATGCGGCACTGGTTGGTTTCGTCGTGAGCGTGCAGCTTGGTCGAGCGCTTCACGTATTTACCGTAGATCGGGTGCTTTACGCGACGCTCGATCAGAACGGTGATGGTCTTGTCCATCTTGTCGCTGACGACGCGGCCGGTCAGCGTGCGGACGGTTTTCTGAGCTTCAGCCATGATTACTTACCTGCTTGCTGGTTGAGCACAGTTTTCACGCGAGCGATGTCGCGCTTCACTTGCGAGAGCAGGTGAGACTGCCCCAACTGGCCAGTTGCCTTCTGCATACGCAGATTGAACTGGTCGCGCAGCAGGCCGAGCAGTTGCTCGTTCAGCTGCTGTACGGATTTTTCACGAAGTTCATTCGCTTTCATCACATCACCGTCCGCTTAACAAAGGAGGTGGCGAGCGGCAGCTTTGCAGCAGCCAGGGCGAATGCCTCACGCGCCAGCTCTTCGGAAACACCCTCGATCTCGTACAGGACCTTGCCCGGTTGAATCTGGGCTACCCAGTACTCGACGCCGCCCTTACCTTTACCCATACGTACTTCCAGGGGCTTTTTGGTAACGGGCTTGTCAGGGAACACACGGATCCAGATCTTGCCGCCACGCTTTACGTGACGGGTGAGAGCACGACGTGCGGCCTCGATCTGACGAGCAGTGAGACGACCACGGCCAGTAGCCTTCAGCGCGAACTCGCCGAAGCTGACCTTGCTACCGCGCTGAGCCAGACCACGGTTGTGGCCGGTCATCTGCTTGCGGAACTTCGTACGCTTTGGTTGCAGCATTTGGCGTACCCCTTACTTAGCAGCTTTTTTACGAGGAGCGGGCGCTTGCGGTTTCAGCTCTTCCTGGCGGCCACCAATGACCTCGCCTTTGAAGATCCAAACCTTCACACCGATCACACCGTAGGTGGTGTGCGCTTCGTAGGTTGCGTAGTCGATGTCGGCGCGCAGGGTGTGCAGGGGCACACGACCTTCGCGATACCATTCGGTACGGGCGATTTCAGCGCCACCAAGACGACCGCTTACCTGGATCTTGATGCCTTTGGCACCAATGCGCATGGCGTTTTGTACAGCGCGCTTCATGGCGCGGCGGAACATTACGCGACGCTCCAGCTGCTGAGCTACGCTCTGCGCAACCAGCATACCGTCGAGCTCCGGCTTGCGGATCTCTTCGATGTTGATGTGCACAGGCACACCCATTTGCTTGGTCAGGTCCTGGCGCAGCTTCTCAACATCTTCACCTTTCTTGCCGATCACGATGCCGGGACGAGCGGTGTGGATGGTGATGCGTGCGGTTTGAGCCGGGCGATGAATATCGATACGGCTTACGGACGCGCTTTTTAGTTTGTCTTGGAGGTACTCACGCACCTTCAGGTCGGCAAACAGATAGTCGGCATAAGTGCGCTTATCTGCATACCAAACGGAGGTGTGCTCCTTGACGATACCCAGGCGAATGCCAGTGGGATGTACTTTCTGACCCATCTGATCGACTCCGTTACTTGTCCGCAACCTTGACAGTGATATGGCAAGACCGCTTGACGATGCGATCAGCACGGCCTTTGGCGCGCGGCATGATTCGCTTCAGCGAACGCCCTTCGTTGACGAAGACGGTGGAGACCTTCAGGTCATCCACATCAGCGCCTTCGTTGTGCTCGGCGTTGGCTACGGCCGACTCCAGCACTTTCTTCATGATTTCAGCGGCTTTCTTGCTGCTGAAAGTCAACAGGTTGAGCGCTTCGCCCACCTTCTTCCCGCGGATCTGGTCGGCGACCAAGCGGGCTTTCTGGGCGGAGATTCGAGCGCCCGACAGCTTAGCGGCTACTTCCATCGTTCCTTACCCCTTAACGCTTGGCTTTCTTGTCCGCTGCATGACCGCGATAGGTGCGGGTAGCGGCGAACTCGCCCAGTTTGTGGCCGACCATGTCTTCGTTCACGAGGACCGGGACGTGTTGACGACCGTTATGAACCGCGATGGTCAGGCCGACCATTTGCGGAAGTACGATGGAGCGGCGCGACCAGGTTTTCACCGGCTTGCGATCGTTCTTTTCCACCGCCACTTCGATCTTCTTCAGTAGGTGAAGATCGATAAAAGGACCTTTTTTCAGAGAACGCGGCACTGTCGTATCCTCAGTTATTTACGGCGACGGACGATCATGTTGTCGGTGCGCTTGTTCGCGCGGGTCTTCGCACCCTTGGTCGGGAAGCCCCACGGAGACACCGGATGACGGCCACCAGAGGTACGACCTTCACCACCACCATGCGGGTGGTCTACCGGGTTCATCGCCACGCCGCGAACGGTCGGGCGAACACCACGCCAGCGCTTGGCACCAGCTTTACCCAGCGAACGCAGGCTGTGCTCGGAGTTCGAGACTTCGCCCAGGGTCGCACGGCACTCAGCCAGTACTTTACGCATTTCGCCGGAGCGCAGACGCAGGGTCACGTAGGCGCCTTCACGAGCAACGAGCTGAACGGAAGCACCAGCGGAACGGGCGATTTGCGCGCCTTTGCCGGGCTTGAGTTCGATGCCGTGAACGGTGCTACCAACCGGAATGTTGCGCAGCGGCAGGGTGTTGCCGGCCTTGATCGGCGCGTTGACACCGGAGATCAGCTGGTCACCAGCGCTCACGCCTTTCGGCGCGATGATGTAGCGACGTTCGCCGTCGGCATACTTCAGCAGAGCGATGTGAGCAGTACGGTTCGGGTCGTATTCGATGCGCTCAACGGTGGCAGGAATGCCATCCTTGTTGCGACGGAAGTCGACCAGACGGTAGTGCTGCTTGTGACCACCGCCGATGTGGCGGGTGGTGATGCGGCCATTGTTGTTACGACCACCGGATTTCGATTTTTTCTCGACCAGCGGAGCGTAAGGAGCGCCTTTGTGCAGCTCCTGGTTGACCACCTTGACCACGAAACGGCGGCCAGCGGAGGTCGGTTTGCATTTAACGATTGCCATGATGCACCCCTTTACTCAGCGCTGCTGGCGAAATCGAGATCTTGGCCCGGCTGGAGAGCGATGTACGCTTTTTTCCAGTCGTTACGCTTGCCCAGACCGCGAACGGTACGCTTGGTCTTACCCTTGACATTCAGGGTAGTGACGCGAGCGACTTTCACGCTGAACAGGCTTTCTACGGCCTTCTTGATTTCCAGCTTGGTTGCATCAGTGGCAACCTTGAAAACGAATTGGCTCTTGCCGTCTGCCAGCATCGTGGCTTTCTCGGAGATGTGCGGGCCAACCAGCACCTTGAATACGCGTTCCTGGTTCATGCCAGCAGCTCCTCGAATTTCTTCACGGCGGACACGGTGATCAACACCTTGTCGTAGGCGATGAGGCTTACCGGGTCGGAACCCTGCACATCGCGAACATCTACGTGCGGCAGGTTGCGAGCAGCCAGGTACAGGTTTTGATCAACGGCTTCGGAAACGATCAGCACGTCGGTCAGACCCAGACCATCCAGCTTGCCCAGCAGGGCCTTGGTTTTCGGGGCATCAACAGCGAAGTCTTCAACCACGATCAGACGGTCCTGACGAACCAGCTCGGCGAGGATGGAACGCATGGCAGCGCGATACATCTTCTTGTTGAGCTTCTGGGAGTGATCCTGAGGCTTGGCTGCGAAAGTGGTACCACCGGAGCGCCAGATGGGGCTGCGGATGGTGCCAGCACGAGCACGACCAGTGCCCTTCTGACGCCACGGTTTCTTGCCGCCACCGGAAACTTCGGAACGGGTCTTCTGCGCGCGAGTGCCTTGACGGCCACCGGCCATGTAGGCGACGACAGCCTGGTGAACCAGGGTCTCGTTGAACTCACCGCCAAAGGTACGCTCGGAGACTTCGATAGCCTGAGCGCCATTTACATTCAGTTGCATCTCAGCTTCCCCCTTAACCGCGAGCCTTGGCTGCCGGACGCACAACCACATCACCGCCGGTAGCGCCAGGAACGGCACCTTTTACCAGCAGCAGATTGCGTTCTGCATCGACACGCACAACTTCCAGGGACTGCACGGTCACGCGCTCAGCGCCCAGATGACCGGACATTTTCTTGCCCTTGAAGACACGACCAGGAGTCTGGCACTGGCCAATAGAACCCGGGGCGCGGTGAGAAACGGAGTTACCGTGGGTGTTGTCCTGACCACGGAAGTTCCAGCGCTTGATGGTACCGGCGTAGCCTTTACCCTTGGACTGACCGGTAACGTCTACCAGTTGACCAGCTTGGAACAGCTCTGCAGTCAGTTGATCGCCAGCCTGGAACTCGCCGTCTTCAAGACGGAATTCCCAGACGCCGCGACCAGCAGCCACGTTTGCCTTGGCGAAGTGACCGGCTTGCGCCTTGGTCACGCGAGAGGCACGGCGCTCACCAACAGTTACCTGTACGGCGCGATAGCCATCGCTGTCTTCGTTTTTGAATTGGGTCACACGATTCGGCTCGATCTCAATGACCGTAACCGGAATGGAGACACCTTCTTCGGTGAAAATGCGGGTCATGCCGCATTTACGACCGACTACACCAATAGTCATGTTGTAAACCTCATGAGTGTACGGGGCTTTCACCCGCTATGGCCGCCCATTTCAGAGCGTTACACGACTAAGAACCCGAGGGTTATTAGCCGAGGCTGATCTGCACTTCCACGCCTGCCGCAAGGTCGAGCTTCATCAGCGCATCGACGGTTTTATCCGTCGGCTGGACGATGTCCAGAACACGCTTGTGGGTACGAATTTCGTACTGGTCACGCGCGTCTTTGTTGACGTGCGGGGAGACCAGAACGGTGTACCGCTCTTTGCGAGTAGGCAGAGGAATAGGACCACGCACCTGAGCACCAGTACGTTTCGCGGTTTCCACGATTTCCTGGGTGGATTGATCGATCAGGCGATGGTCAAAAGCCTTCAACCGAATACGGATTTGTTGGTTTTGCATTTTGACCTCAGACTCTATCTCTGCTTTCCCCAACGGACGGACTACGCCCGTTAAAAGGAGGCGTGATTGTACGGATGCGCCAGATAGGTGTCAACTTTTGACCAGCCAAAAGAAAAAGGGCCCCCTGAGGGGCCCTTTCTTTTTACCGCGATCGTCGATTATTCGAAGATCTTGGCAACCACGCCGGCGCCTACGGTACGGCCGCCTTCGCGAATCGCGAAGCGCAGACCGTCTTCCATGGCGATCGGAGCGATCAGGGTGACAACCATCTTGATGTTGTCGCCCGGCATTACCATCTCAACGCCTTCCGGCAGTTCGCAGTTACCGGTCACGTCAGTGGTACGGAAGTAGAACTGCGGACGGTAGCCCTTGAAGAACGGAGTGTGACGACCGCCTTCTTCCTTGGACAGCACGTACACTTCGCACTCGAACTTGGTGTGCGGCTTGATGGTGCCCGGCTTGGCCAGAACCTGACCACGCTCTACGTCGTCACGCTTGGTGCCGCGCAGCAGGACGCCAACGTTCTCACCAGCACGACCTTCGTCGAGCAGCTTGCGGAACATTTCAACGCCGGTGCAGGTGGTCTTGGTGGTCGCGCGAATGCCGACGATCTCGACTTCTTCCTGAACCTTGACGATGCCACGCTCAACACGACCGGTTACCACGGTGCCGCGGCCGGAGATGGAGAACACGTCTTCGATCGGCAGCAGGAACGGCTGGTCGATGGCACGCACCGGCTCCGGAATGTAGGAGTCCAGGGTCTCTACCAGCTTACGAACGGCGGAAACGCCGATTTCGTTGTCGTCCTTGCCTTCCAGGGCCATCAGAGCGGAACCGATGATGATCGGAGTGTCGTCGCCCGGGAAGTCGTAGGTGTTGAGCAGGTCGCGAACTTCCATTTCAACCAGTTCCAGCAGCTCAGCGTCGTCAACCATGTCGGCCTTGTTCAGGAACACGACAATGTAAGGAACGCCTACCTGACGGGACAGCAGGATGTGCTCGCGGGTCTGCGGCATGGGGCCGTCAGCAGCGGAGCAAACCAGGATCGCGCCGTCCATCTGGGCAGCACCGGTGATCATGTTCTTCACGTAGTCAGCGTGACCGGGGCAGTCAACGTGAGCGTAGTGACGAACAGCGGAATCGTACTCAACGTGGGAAGTGTTGATGGTGATACCGCGAGCTTTCTCTTCCGGCGCGTTGTCGATCTGGTCGAACGCACGAGCGGAACCGCCCCAGGTCTCCGAGCAGACTTTGGTCAGAGCAGCGGTCAGAGTGGTTTTGCCATGGTCAACGTGACCGATGGTGCCAACGTTGACGTGCGGTTTGTTACGTTCAAATTTTTCTTTAGCCACGACAGTAAACCTCTTACTTAAAGGGCTGAATCAACCTTGTTTTTTAACCAGTGCTTCGACGACATTCGACGGAGCTTCGGCGTATTTGGAGAATTCCATGGAGTAGCTCGCGCGACCCTGGGACATGGAACGTACGTCGGTCGCATAACCGAACATCTCGCCCAGCGGAACCTCGGCACGAATTACCTTACCGGAAACGCTGTCTTCCATCCCCTGAATCAGACCACGACGACGGTTCAGGTCACCCATCACGTCACCCATGTAGTCCTCAGGAGTCACTACCTCTACCTTCATGATCGGCTCAAGCACTTTACCGCCGCCCTTCTGGGCCAGCTGCTTGGTCGCCATGGAGGCAGCGATCTTGAACGCCATCTCGTTGGAGTCGACGTCGTGGTACGAACCATCGAACACGGAGGCCTTCAGGCCGATGAGCGGATAGCCGGCGACAACGCCGTTCTTCATCTGCTCTTCGATACCTTTCTGGATCGCCGGGATGTATTCCTTCGGAACCACACCACCAACGACTTCGTTGTTGAACACCAGGCCTTCGGTGATGTTGCCTTTCTCGTCCACGTCAGCGGCAGAGAAGCGGATCCAGCAGTGACCGAACTGACCACGACCACCGGACTGACGAACGAATTTGCCTTCGATCTCGACATTGTCCTTGGTGATGGTTTCGCGGTAGGAAACCTGCGGCTTGCCGATGTTGGCCTCAACGCCGAACTCGCGCTTCATGCGGTCGACGAGGATGTCCAGGTGCAGCTCACCCATACCGGAGATGATGGTCTGGCCGGTTTCTTCGTCGGTCTTGACGCGGAACGACGGATCTTCCTGGGCCAGCTTGCCCAGAGCGATACCCATCTTCTCCTGGTCAGCCTTGGTCTTCGGCTCAACAGCTACCGAAATTACCGGCTCCGGGAAGTCCATACGCTCGAGGATGATCGGCTTTTCCTGATCGCACAGGGTGTCACCAGTAGTGACGTCCTTCATGCCGATCAGAGCCGCGATGTCGCCAGCGCGTACTTCTTTGATCTCGTCACGCTGGTTGGCGTGCATCTGCACCATACGACCAACGCGCTCTTTCTTGCCTTTCACGGAGTTAACGACCGATTGGCCAGACTCCAGAACGCCCGAATAAACGCGAACGAAGGTCAGAGTACCAACGAACGGGTCGGTAGCGATCTTGAACGCCAGAGCGGAGAACGGTGCGCTGTCATCTGCAGGACGCTCGTCAACGATTTCGTTGTCGTCAGTGCTGTCCGGGTGAACGCCCTTGATCGCAGGGATCTCGGTCGGAGCCGGCAGGAAGTCGATAACGGCGTCGAGAACCAGGGGTACGCCCTTGTTCTTGAACGAGGAACCGCAGACAGCCGGAACGATTTCGCAGGCGATAGTACGCTGACGCAGGCCGGCCTTGATCTCTTCGATCGTCAGCTCACCCTCTTCCAGGTACTTGTTCATCAGCTCTTCGTTGGCTTCGGCAGCAGCCTCGACCATGTTGTTGCGCCACTCGTTGGCCAGGTCAACCAGCTCCGCGGGAATCTCTTCCTCGCGGTAGGAGGTGCCCTTGTCGTCTTCGTTCCAGTAGACGGCTTTCATCTTCAGCAGGTCGATCTGACCCTGGAAGTCGTCTTCTGCACCGATGGCCAGTTGAACCGGAACCGGGGTGTGACCCAGGCGGTTCTTGATCTGACCGACGACGCGCAGGAAGTTGGCACCAGCGCGGTCCATCTTGTTCACGTAAACGATACGCGGAACGCCGTACTTGTTGGCCTGACGCCATACGGTTTCGGACTGCGGCTCAACGCCGGAGGTACCGCAGAACACAACGACAGCGCCGTCCAGTACGCGCAGGGAGCGCTCAACTTCAATGGTGAAGTCTACGTGGCCGGGGGTGTCGATGACGTTTACGCGGTACTTGTCGTACTGACCACGGGAGCCTTCCCAGAAGGTGGTGATGGCAGCGGAGGTAATGGTGATACCACGCTCCTGCTCCTGCACCATCCAGTCGGTAGTGGCGGCGCCGTCGTGCACCTCACCCATTTTGTGGCTGAGACCTGTGTAGAACAGGATCCGCTCCGTAGTGGTGGTCTTACCGGCGTCTACGTGGGCGCAGATACCGATGTTACGGTAGCGGTTGATAGGGGTTGTACGAGCCACGAAAAAATCCTCGCTAGATTAGAAGCGATAATGCGAGAAGGCCTTGTTGGCCTCTGCCATGCGGTGCACGTCTTCACGCTTCTTGACAGCTGCGCCCTTGCCATCGAAGGCATCGAGCAGCTCGCCAGCCAGGCGCAGGGCCATGGATTTCTCGCCACGCTTGCGCGCGGACTCAACCAGCCAACGCATGGCCAGGGCATTACGACGGGACGGACGAACTTCGACCGGAACCTGGTAAGTGGCACCGCCTACACGGCGGGACTTTACTTCGACCAGCGGAGCGATGGCGTCGAGAGCTTTCTCGAAGATTTCCAGGGGATCGCTGTTCTTGCGTGCTTTGACGGTATCCAGGGCACCGTAAACGATGCGCTCGGCTACAGCCTTCTTGCCGCTTTCCATCACGTGGTTCATGAATTTGGCGAGGATCAGGCTTCCGTATTTCGGATCGTCCAGAATCTCACGCTTTGCTGCTACACGACGTCTTGGCATTGATAAGCCCTCAAACGGTCTTCAGGTTAGCCCGGGACCATAACCATTCGGTTACGCCCGACCTTACTCTTATCGACTCAATGAATAGATAAACTGATTACGCGCCGAATTACTTCGGACGCTTGGTGCCGTACTTGGAACGGCCCTGCTTACGGTCTTTAACGCCGGTGGTATCCAGCGAACCGCGAACGGTGTGGTAACGCACACCCGGAAGGTCTTTTACACGACCGCCACGGATCAGCACTACGCTGTGCTCTTGCAGGTTGTGACCTTCACCACCGATGTACGAAGTCACTTCGTAGCCGTTGGTCAGGCGAACACGGCAAACCTTACGGAGTGCGGAGTTCGGTTTCTTCGGCGTGGTGGTGTAGACGCGGGTGCATACGCCACGACGCTGCGGGCAGTTTTGCAGCGCAGGTACGTCGGATTTCTCGACGATACGGCTGCGCGGCTTACGCACCAGCTGGTTAATAGTTGCCATCTAATTGCTCCACTGTTGTCTTTCGACGCTATTGCCTTACAAAAAAGCAAAATGACAGGGCATAGCGCCCTGCCAAATTTAGGGGTGCATGAGTCTAAAGAGACTGAATGCCCCCGTCAAGGCAATAACCCCCCGAAGGCCAGAGCCTCCGGGGGGTTATCACACTTAGTTGCTGCTGGAGTTCAGCGCTTCGGTCAGCGCCGCTTCCACTTCGCTCGCGCTCACGCGGACCGGCTTGCCGGCTTCGCGCTGACGCTTGCGCTCGCTGTGGTAGGCCAGGCCGGTACCGGCCGGGATCAGACGACCCACCACCACGTTTTCCTTCAGGCCGCGCAGGTAGTCGCGCTTGCCGGTTACCGCCGCTTCGGTCAGAACGCGGGTGGTTTCCTGGAAGGATGCCGCGGAGATGAACGACTCGGTGGACAGCGAGGCCTTGGTGATACCCAGCAGGACGCGCTCGAACTTGGCGATGAAGCGATCTTCGGTCGCCAGACGCTCGTTCTCTTCCAGTACCTGGGTCAGTTCCATCTGGTCGCCCTTGATGAAACTGGAGTCACCCGACTCGGCAATCTCGACCTTGCGCAGCATCTGGCGCAGGATGGTTTCGATGTGCTTGTCGTTGATCTTCACGCCCTGCAGGCGGTACACGTCCTGGATCTCGTTGACGATGTACTTGGCCAGCGCGCTGACGCCCAGCAGACGCAGGATGTCGTGCGGGTTGCTCGGACCGTCGGAGATAACTTCGCCGCGGTTCACCTGTTCGCCTTCGAACACGTTCAGGTGACGCCACTTCGGAATCAGCTCCTCGTAAGGATCGGTACCGTCGTTCGGGGTGATGACCAGACGGCGCTTGCCTTTGGTCTCCTTGCCGAAGGAGATGGTGCCGCTGATTTCCGCCAGGATCGAAGGCTCTTTCGGACGACGAGCTTCGAACAGGTCGGCAACGCGCGGCAGACCACCGGTGATGTCGCGGGTCTTCGAGGTTTCCTGCGGGATACGGGCGATAACGTCACCCACACCCACTTGCGCACCGTCGGCCACGCCAACCAGGGCGTTCGCCGGCAGGAAGTACTGGGCGGGAACGTCGGTACCCGGCAGCAGCAGTTCCTTGCCGTTGGCGTCGACCAGCTTCACGGCCGGACGGATGTCCTTGCCAGCAGCCGGACGGTCCTTCGGATCCAGAACCTCGATGTTGGTCAGACCGGTCAGTTCGTCGGTCTGGCGCTTGATGGTGATGCCCTCCTCCATGCCGACGAAGGTAACGGTACCCTTCATTTCGGTCACGATCGGGTGGGTGTGCGGGTCCCACTTGGCGACGATTGCGCCCGGGTCGACCTTGTCGCCTTCCTTCACGGAAATCACGGCACCGTACGGCAGCTTGTAGCGCTCGCGCTCACGACCGAAGTCGTCGGCAACCGCCAGCTCACCGGAACGGGACACAGCAACCAGGTTGCCGTTGAGGTTCTCGACGTGCTTCAGGTTGTGCAGGCGGATGGTACCGCCGTTCTTCACCTGGACGTTGTCGGCAGCCGAAGTACGGCTGGCCGCACCACCGATGTGGAAGGTACGCATGGTCAGCTGGGTACCCGGCTCACCGATGGACTGGGCGGCGATTACGCCGACAGCTTCACCGATGTTCACCTGGTGACCACGGGCCAGATCGCGACCGTAGCACTTGGCGCAGATGCCGTAGCGGGTTTCGCAGCTGATCGGCGAACGCACGATCACTTCGTCGACGCTCATGCGCTCGATGAACTCGACCCACTGCTCGTCGACCAGGGTACCGGCCGGAACGATGACTTCGTCGGAACCCGGCTTGAACACGTCACGGGCGATCACTCGACCCAGAACACGCTCGCCCAGGGGCTCGACCACGTCGCCGCCTTCGATGTGCGGAGTCATCAGCAGGCCATGCTCGGTGCCGCAGTCGACTTCGGTCACTACCAGGTCCTGGGCCACGTCGACGAGACGACGGGTCAGGTAACCGGAGTTCGCGGTCTTCAGTGCGGTATCCGCCAGACCCTTACGAGCACCGTGAGTGGAGATGAAGTACTGGAGTACGTTCAGGCCTTCACGGAAGTTCGCGGTGATGGGGGTCTCGATGATGGAGCCGTCCGGCTTGGCCATCAGGCCACGCATACCGGCCAGCTGACGGATCTGGGCCGCGGAACCCCGCGCACCGGAGTCCGCCATCATGTACATGGAGTTGAAGGACTCCTGGTCGACTTCCTTGCCTTCGCGGTCGATGACCTTCTCTTTCGAGAGGTTGGACATCATCGCCTTGGACACTTCGTCGTTGGCCTTGGACCAGAGGTCGATCACCTTGTTGTACTTCTCGCCCTGGGTTACCAGGCCGGAGGCGTACTGGGTCTCGATTTCCTTCACTTCGGCGGTGGCGGCATCGATGATGCGGGCCTTCTCGTCGGGAATGACGAAGTCATTCACACCGATGGAGACGCCGGAAATGGTGGAGTAGGCGAAACCGGTGTACATCAGCTGGTCAGCGAAGATGACGGTGTCCTTCAGGCCAACCACGCGATAGCACTGGTTGATCAGCTTGGAGATCGCCTTCTTCTTCATCGGCTGGTTGACCACGTCGAACGACAGGCCGGCCGGAACCACCTGGAACAGCAGCGCGCGGCCGACAGTGGTGTCGACGATGCGAGTGTTCTTGGTGATGCCACCGTCCTTGTCCTTCACGGTCTCGTTGATGCGCACTTTCACGCGGGCGTGCAGGGACGCTTCGCCGGCGCGGAACACGCGGTCGACTTCCTGCAGGTCAGCGAACACGCGACCTTCGCCTTTGGCGTTGACGGCTTCACGGGTCATGTAATACAGACCCAGAACCACGTCCTGCGACGGCACGATGATCGGCTCGCCGTTGGCGGGCGAGAGGATGTTGTTGGTGGACATCATCAGCGCGCGCGCTTCCAGCTGGGCCTCGAGGGTCAGCGGAACGTGGACGGCCATCTGGTCACCGTCGAAGTCGGCGTTGTACGCGGCGCAGACCAGCGGGTGCAGCTGGATGGCCTTGCCTTCGATCAGTACCGGCTCGAACGCCTGGATACCCAGACGGTGCAGGGTCGGCGCGCGGTTCAGCAGCACGGGGTGTTCGCGGATGACTTCGGCGAGAACGTCCCAGACCTCGGGCAGTTCGCGCTCGACCATCTTCTTGGCCGCCTTGATGGTGGTGGCCATGCCGCGGGCTTCCAGCTTGCCGAAGATGAACGGCTTGAACAGCTCGAGAGCCATCTTCTTGGGCAGACCGCACTGGTGCAGACGCAGGGTCGGACCTACGGTAATTACGGAACGACCGGAGTAGTCCACGCGCTTGCCGAGCAGGTTCTGACGGAAGCGACCTTGCTTGCCCTTGATCATGTCGGCCAGGGACTTCAGCGGGCGCTTGTTCGAGCCGGTGATGGCACGGCCACGACGGCCGTTGTCCAGCAGGGCGTCGACGGCTTCCTGCAGCATGCGCTTTTCGTTGCGCACGATGATGTCCGGAGCGGCCAGGTCGAGCAGGCGCTTCAGACGGTTGTTACGGTTGATCACCCGACGATACAGGTCGTTCAGGTCGGAAGTCGCGAAGCGGCCGCCATCCAGCGGAACCAGCGGACGCAGGTCCGGCGGCAGCACCGGCAGGACGGTCAGCACCATCCACTCGGGGTGGTTGCCGGAGTCCTTGAAGGCTTCCATCAGCTTCAGGCGCTTGGACAGCTTCTTGATCTTGGTTTCCGAGTTGGTCTGCGGAATCTCTTCGCGCAGGCGGCCAATCTCGTGGTCCAGATCGATAGCGTTGAGCAGCTCGCGAACGGCTTCCGCACCCATGCGGGCGTCGAAGTCGTCACCGAACTCTTCGAGGGCTTCGAAGTATTGCTCGTCGTTCAGCAGCTGGCCCTTCTCCAGGGTGGTCATACCCGGATCGATCACCACGTAGCTCTCGAAATAGAGCACGCGTTCGATGTCACGCAGGGTCATGTCCAGCAGCAGGCCGATACGCGACGGCAGGGACTTCAGGAACCAGATGTGGGCAACGGGGGAAGCCAGTTCGATATGGCCCATGCGCTCACGACGCACCTTGGCCAGGGCGACTTCCACGCCGCACTTCTCGCAGATCACACCGCGATGCTTGAGGCGCTTGTACTTACCGCACAGGCACTCGTAGTCCTTCACCGGGCCGAAGATCTTGGCGCAGAACAGGCCATCGCGCTCCGGCTTGAAGGTACGGTAGTTGATGGTCTCCGGCTTCTTCACTTCACCGAAGGACCAGGAACGGATCATCTCGGGCGAGGCCAGACCAATACGGATGGCATCGAACTCTTCGATTTGACCCTGGTTTTTCAACAGATTCAGCAAGTCTTTCAAGGCCTTTCCTCCTCACGGACCCGCTACGACCGGCCTTGACCAGCCGTAGCGTTTTGGGCGTCGCGTGTTATTCGGTTTCCAGTTCGATGTCGATGCCGAGCGAGCGGATCTCTTTGATCAACACGTTGAAGGACTCGGGCATGCCGGCCTCCATGCGGTGATCGCCGTCCACGATGTTTTTGTACATCTTGGTCCGACCGTTCACGTCGTCCGACTTCACAGTCAGCATTTCCTGCAGGGTGTAGGCGGCGCCGTAGGCTTCCAGAGCCCAGACCTCCATCTCCCCGAAACGCTGGCCACCGAACTGCGCCTTACCACCCAGCGGCTGCTGGGTAACCAGGCTGTAGGAACCGGTGGAACGTGCGTGCATCTTGTCGTCGACCAGGTGGTTCAGCTTGAGCATGTACATGTAGCCGACGGTGGTCGGACGCTCGAACTGGTTACCGGTACGGCCGTCGAACAGGCGCATCTGACCGCTTTCCGGCAGGTCAGCGAGCTTCAGCATGGCCTTGATCTCGCTTTCCTTGGCGCCGTCGAACACCGGGGTGGCCATGGGTACGCCGCCCTTCAGGTTCTTCGCCAGATCCAGGATTTCCTGGTCGCTCAGCTCGTTCAGGCTTTCCTGACGGCCACCGATCTCGTTGTAGATCTCATGGAGGAACTCGCGCAGTTCAGCGATCTTGCGCTGCTCTTCCATCATGCGGTTGATCTTCTCGCCCAGGCCCTTGGCTGCGAGGCCCAGGTGGGTTTCGAGGATCTGGCCGACGTTCATACGAGACGGTACGCCCAGCGGGTTCAGAACGATGTCGACCGGAGTGCCATTGGCATCGTGCGGCATGTCTTCGACCGGCATGATCACGGAGACCACACCCTTGTTACCGTGGCGGCCGGCCATCTTGTCGCCCGGCTGGATGCGGCGCTTGATAGCCAGGTAGACCTTGACGATCTTCAGTACGCCCGGAGCCAGGTCGTCGCCTTGCTGCAGCTTGCGCTTCTTGTCTTCGAACTTGTCGTCCAGCATCTGGCGACGGTCGGACAGGTAAGCCTGGGCCTTCTCCAGCTGCTCATTGAGGGCGTCTTCGGACATGCGCAGCTTGAACCACTGACCGCGCTCGAGACCGTCGAGGTACTCGTGGGTGATCTCGGTGCCTTTCTTCACGCCGGCGCCGCCTTCAGCGGTCTGACCGACCAGGGCGGAACGCAGACGCTCGAAGGTGGCGCCTTCGACGATGCGGAACTCTTCGTTCAGGTCCTTGCGGATCTCGTCCAGCTGCATCTTCTCGATGGACAGGGCACGGCTGTCGCGCTCCACGCCGTCGCGGGTGAAGACCTGTACGTCGATGACGGTGCCCTTGGTGCCGGTGGGCACGCGCAGGGAGGTGTCCTTCACGTCGGACGCCTTCTCACCGAAGATCGCGCGCAGCAGCTTCTCTTCCGGAGTCAGCTGGGTCTCGCCTTTCGGGGTGACCTTGCCGACCAGGATGTCGCCAGCCTGTACTTCAGCACCAACGTAAACGATACCGGCTTCGTCCAGCTTGTTCAGCGCAGCCTCACCCACGTTCGGGATGTCCGCGGTGATTTCCTCTGGGCCGAGCTTGGTGTCACGCGCCACACAGGTCAGTTCCTGGATGTGGATGGTGGTGAAGCGATCTTCCTGCACCACGCGCTCGGACAGGCAGATGGAGTCCTCGAAGTTGAAACCGTTCCAGGGCATGAACGCGACGCGCATGTTCTGACCCAGAGCGAGTTCACCCATGTCGGTGGACGGACCATCGGCGAGGATGTCGGCGCGAGCGACCACATCACCCTTCTGCACCAGCGGACGCTGGTTGATGCAGGTGTTCTGGTTGGAACGGGTGTATTTGGTCAGGTTGTAGATGTCGACACCGGCTTCGCCAGTCTCGACTTCGTCGTCATTCACGCGAACCACGATACGGCTGGCGTCGACGGAGTCGATCACACCGCCACGACGGGCCACGACGCAGACGCCGGAGTCGCGCGCTACGTTGCGCTCCATGCCGGTACCAACCAGGGGCTTGTCGGCACGCAGGGTCGGCACGGCCTGACGCTGCATGTTCGAACCCATGAGTGCACGGTTGGCGTCGTCGTGCTCGAGGAACGGAATCAGCGAGGCAGCGACGGAAACGACCTGCTTCGGCGACACGTCCATCAGGGTCACGTCTTCCGGCGCCTTGACGGTGAACTCGTTCAGGTGACGCACGGCCACCAGTTCGTCGACCAGCTGGCCCTTCTCGTTCATCGTTGCCGATGCCTGGGCGATGACGTGGTCGGCCTCTTCGATAGCGGAGAGGAAGACGATCTCGTCGGTCACCTGGGTGCCGTTGACAACGCGGTACGGGCTTTCCAGGAAGCCGTACTGGTTGGTGCGGGCGTAGGTGGCCAGGGAGTTGATCAGACCGATGTTCGGACCTTCAGGGGTTTCGATCGGGCACACGCGGCCGTAGTGGGTCGGGTGTACGTCACGAACCTCGAAGCCCGCGCGCTCACGGGTCAGACCACCTGGGCCGAGTGCGGAAACGCGGCGCTTGTGGGTGATCTCGGAGAGCGGGTTGTTCTGGTCCATGAACTGGGAGAGCTGGCTGGAACCGAAGAACTCCTTGATCGCGGCGGCCACCGGCTTGGCGTTGATCAGGTCCTGCGGCATCAGGCCTTCGCTTTCGGCCATGGACAGACGTTCCTTGACCGCGCGCTCGACGCGCACCAGACCAACACGGAACTGGTTCTCGGCCATCTCGCCGACGCAACGTACGCGACGGTTACCCAGGTGGTCGATGTCGTCGACGATGCCCTTGCCGTTACGGATGTCGACCAGGGTCTTCAGTACGTCAACGATGTCTTCCTTGCTCAGCACGCCCGAACCTTCGATCTCGGTGCGACCGATACGACGGTTGAACTTCATGCGGCCAACGGCGGACAGGTCGTAACGCTCGGCGCTGAAGAACAGGTTGTTGAACAGGGTTTCGGCGGCTTCCTTGGTCGGCGGCTCGCCAGGACGCATCATGCGGTAGATCTCGACCAGGGCTTCCAGCTGGTTGCCGGTGGAGTCGATCTTCAGGGTGTCCGAAATGAACGGACCGCAGTCGATGTCGTTGGTGTACAGGGTTTCGATGCGGACAACCTGGGCCTTGGCGATCTTCACCAGCAGGTCGGTGGTCAGCTCGGTGTTGCACTCGGCGATGATCTCGCCGGTAGCCGGATGCACGATGGCCTTGGCGCTGGTGCGACCCAGGACGTAGTCGAGCGGAACTTCCAGCTCTTTGATACCGGCTTTTTCCAGCTGGTTGATGTGGCGGGCGGTGATACGACGGCCCTGCTCCACAATCACCTTGCCGCTCGGATCCTTGATGTCGAACACGGCGATTTCGCCACGCAGACGCTGCGGAACCAGCTCCAGGTGCAGACCTTCGCCTTTAACGTGGAAGACGTTGGTGGCGTAGAAGGCATTCAGCACTTCTTCGGTGGTGTAGTTCAGCGCGCGCAGCAGGACGGTGGCCGGCAGTTTGCGGCGACGGTCGATACGAACGAATACGCAGTCCTTCGGGTCGAACTCGAAGTCCAGCCAGGAGCCGCGGTAGGGAATGATGCGAGCGGAGTACAGCAGCTTGCCCGAGCTGTGGGTCTTGCCACGGTCGTGGTCGAAGAACACACCCGGCGAACGGTGCAGCTGGGAAACGATGACGCGCTCGGTACCGTTGATGATGAAGGTACCGTTCTCGGTCATCAGGGGGATTTCCCCCATGTAGACTTCCTGCTCCTTGATGTCCTTGATCGCTTTGTTCGACGATTCTTTGTCGAAAATGATCAGACGGACTTTCACCCGCAGCGGCACGGCGAAGGTCACACCGCGCAGTACGCATTCCTTGACATCGAAGGCCGGTTCGCCCAGGCGATAACCGACATATTCCAGGGCGGCGTTGCCGGAATAGCTGATGATCGGGAAAACAGACTTGAAGGCCGCGTGCAGACCGATGTCACGGAACTGCTCTTTGCTGACTCCCGCCTGCAGGAATTCGCGATACGAATCCAGCTGGATGGCCAGGAGGTAGGGTACATCCATGACGTCCGGCAACTTGCTAAAGTCTTTGCGGATACGTTTTTTCTCAGTGTATGAGTAAGCCATCAGCGTTCCCCAGCTTGGTCACCTGCTTGTTTGGCCCCTCCGACGGGAGCAGCCAGAAAATCGTGCAAACCCCTTGGTTTGCTCCGCCTCCCAATGGAGGTCGGGGTCCATCCCAGGTGGCACCCGGAGGGCAACCACCTAGAACGGAAAAAGGCCGGTGGCATGAGCCACCAGCCGTCAGCCTTGCGCGAAGCGCTTCGGCTGTTGACGCAAGGTCGTCGCTTACTTGAGCTCGACTTTGGCGCCAGCTTCTTCCAGAGCTTTCTTGGCAGCTTCGGCCTCTTCTTTCGAAGCGCCTTCTTTGACCACGCCCGGGGCGCCGTCAACAACTGCCTTGGCTTCTTTCAGACCCAGACCGGTCAGTTCGCGAACGACTTTGATCACGTTCACTTTCTTGTCGCCGGCTTCGGTCAGGATGATGTTGAACTCGGTTTGCTCTTCAGCAACAGCGGCGGCGGCAGCCGGGCCAGCGGCAACGGCGGCAGCAGCGGTAACACCGAACTTCTCTTCCATCGCTTTGATCAGTTCAACGATCTGCATAACGGACATTTCGGATACGGCGTTGATGATGTCTTCGTTGGTCAGAGCCATGACTCTAATTCCTGTATTGGTGGACAGCCTTCGCGGCCATCAAAATTTGAAAGTTTTTGCTGAAAGAGGTTATGCGGCCTGGATTAGGCAGCAGCGCCTTCTTTCTGGTCGCGAATAGCCGCCAGAGTACGAGCCAGCTTGCTGGTAGCGCCTTGAATAACGCTCATCAGCTGTGCAACGGCTTCGTTGTAGGTCGGCAGGGTCGCCAGTACGTCGATCTGATTGGCTGCGAGGAACTGGCCCTCGAATGCAGCGGCCTTGATCTCGAACTTGTCCTGACCCTTGGCGAACTCCTTGAAGATACGAGCGGCAGCGCCCGGATGTTCGTTGGAGAAAGCGATCAGGGTCGGGCCTTTGAACACGTCGTTGAGCACTTCGAACTGAGTGCCGGCAACGGCGCGACGAGCCAGGGTGTTACGTACTACGCGCACGTATACACCAGCCTCGCGGGCCTCTTTACGGAGTCCGGTCATAGCCGCTACGGTCACGCCACGGGCATCAGCCACGACAGCGGACAGGCCAGCTTTGGCAGCCTCGTTGACTTCAGCGACGATGGCCTTCTTGTCTTCGAGTTTAATTGCCACGGGTCTAACTCCTGGATGTTACCGTTTCGTCCAGCCGGAGCCGGACGGCGTTTTGGTGTCTGATTCGGTAAACGAATCGGGAGCACCATCTGCGTAGGCTCGGAAATCGCTTCCCGGTTTGAGGCTTGCGCCGCCTACGGTCTTGGATAGCCCCCGCCAGGCAGGGACCCCAATACCTGGCGCGACGGACGAATCCGCCGCGCCTTTATCACTTAGCCTTCGAGGGAAGCCTGATCGATCTGCAGACCCGGGCCCATGGTGGTGCTCAGGGTCACGCGCTTCAGGTACACACCCTTGGAGGTGGACGGCTTCAGACGCTTCAGGTCGGCCAGCAGAGCTTCAACGTTCTGCTTCAGCTTGATCGGCTCGAAGTCGACCTTGCCAACGGAGGCGTGAATGATGCCGTTCTTGTCGGTACGGAAACGCACCTGACCAGCTTTGGCGTTCTTCACGGCGGTTGCTACGTCAGGGGTCACGGTGCCGACTTTCGGGTTCGGCATCAGACCGCGCGGGCCGAGGATCTGGCCCAGCTGACCAACAACACGCATCGCGTCCGGGGAGGCGATAACGACGTCGTAGTTCAGGTCGCCGGCTTTCATTTCGGCAGCCAGTTCGTCCATACCAACCTTTTCGGCGCCGGCAGCCAGAGCGGCTTCAGCAGCCGGGCCCTGGGTGAACACGGCAACGCGAACGCTGCGGCCGGTGCCGTTCGGCAGAACGGTAGCGCCACGAACGACCTGGTCGGATTTACGCGGGTCAACACCGAGGTTGATGGAGACGTCCACGGACTCTTTGAACTTGGAGGTCGCCAGCTCGGCCAGCAGTTTGGCGGCGTCTTCGAAACCGTATTGCTTGCCGGCTTCTACTTTCTCGGCGATCGCCTTTTGGCGCTTGGTCAGCTTAGCCATTACACACCCTCCACGTTCAGGCCCATGCTACGAGCGGAACCGGCGATGCTACGCACGGCCGCGTCCAGGTCAGCTGCAGTCAGATCAGCCTTCTTGGCTTTAGCGATCTCTTCCAGCTGAGCACGGGTAACGGTGCCTACTTTCTGGGTGTTCGGACGGGGCGAACCGCTGGTGATGCCGGCTGCTTTCTTCAGCAGCACGGAAGCCGGGGTGCTCTTGGTCTCGAAAGTGAAGCTGCGGTCGCTGTATACGGTGATGATCACGGGAGTCGGCAGACCCGGCTCGAGGCCTTGGGTACGGGCGTTGAACGCCTTGCAGAATTCCATGATGTTCACACCGTGCTGACCGAGGGCAGGGCCTACGGGCGGCGACGGGTTGGCCTGAGCGGCCTTCACTTGCAGCTTGATATAAGCTTGAATCTTCTTAGCCATGTATAACTCCAGTTACGGGTTCTAGCGCCCGAAGGCTCCCCGATTGCTTTCGCGTTTATCCCAGTGACGACAAAACCCCGCAACCTAGGGCTGCGGGGTTGGGATGCCATTGTCAGTTAAGCCTTCTCGACCTGACTGAACTCCAGCTCTACCGGTGTAGAGCGGCCGAAGATGAGCACGGCCACTTGGATCCGGCTCTTCTCGTAGTTGACTTCTTCGACGACGCCATTGAAGTCGGCAAACGGACCGTCGATAACACGAACAGTCTCACCCGGCTCGAACAGGGTCTTCGGCTTCGGCTTGTCACCGCTGTCGGCTACGCGACGCAGGATGGCCTCAGCTTCTTTTTCGGTGATGGGCGCAGGCTTATCGGCGGTACCACCAATGAAGCCCATTACGCGCGGCGTATCCTTGATCAAGTGCCAAGTCGCCTCGCTCATCTCCATCTGAACCAGCACATAGCCAGGGAAGAATTTGCGTTCGCTTTTGCGCTTCTGGCCGTTACGCATTTCCACCACTTCTTCAGTGGGGACCAGAATTTCGCCGAACTCTTCTTCCATGCCAGCCAGCTTGACGCGCTCGATCAGCGAGCGCATGACATGCTTCTCGTAACCCGAGTAAGCATGCACAACGTACCAACGCTTAGCCACGGCGCACCTATTAACCAACAATCATCGACACAAGCCAACCGAGCAGGGTATCGAGACCCCACAGCAGCAGCGCCATTACCAGGACAACAGCCACAACAATCAGAGTGGTCTGAGTGGTTTCTTGACGAGTCGGCCAAACAACCTTGCGAATTTCCGCGCGAGCTTCCTTGGCGAGAACGAAGAAAGCCTGCCCTTTTGCAGTCTGCAGAGCCACGACAGCGGCGGCAGCAGCAAGAGCGAGAAGCGCGAGAACGCGGTACAGGATCGGCTCAGCAGAGAAGTACTGATTGCCGACCACACCAACAGCAACAAGAGCCACAACAACGACCCACTTCAATGCATCGAAGCGTGCTTCTTTGGCTTCAGCCTTGGCATTCATCAGCTAAGATCCTGTGAGAGAAATGCCAGATTCTCATTCGTGGAATCTGGCAGGCCAGGAGGGAATCGAACCCCCAACCTGCGGTTTTGGAGACCGCCGCTCTGCCAATTGAGCTACTGGCCTGTAACAAAGTCAGGCCGACCATTATGCCGGCCTGACACACCAAGATCAAGTCGTTATTCGAAGATCTTGGCTACAACACCGGCGCCAACGGTACGGCCGCCTTCGCGAATCGCGAAGCGCAGACCGTCTTCCATGGCGATCGGAGCGATCAGGGTGACAACCATCTTGATGTTGTCGCCCGGCATTACCATCTCAACGCCTTCCGGCAGTTCGCAGTTACCGGTCACGTCAGTGGTACGGAAGTAGAACTGCGGACGGTAGCCTTTGAAGAACGGAGTGTGACGACCGCCCTCTTCCTTGGACAGCACGTACACTTCGCACTCGAACTTGGTGTGCGGCTTGATGGTGCCCGGCTTGGCCAGAACCTGACCACGCTCTACGTCGTCACGCTTGGTGCCGCGCAGCAGGACGCCAACGTTCTCACCAGCACGACCTTCGTCGAGCAGCTTGCGGAACATTTCAACGCCGGTGCAGGTGGTCTTGGTGGTCGCGCGAATGCCGACGATCTCGACCTCTTCCTGAACCTTGACGATGCCACGCTCAACACGACCGGTTACCACGGTGCCGCGGCCGGAGATGGAGAACACGTCTTCGATCGGCAGCAGGAACGGCTGGTCGATGGCACGCACCGGCTCCGGAATGTAGGAGTCCAGGGTCTCTACCAGCTTACGAACGGCGGAAACGCCGATTTCGTTGTCGTCCTTACCTTCCAGAGCCATCAGAGCGGAACCGACGATGATCGGAGTGTCGTCGCCCGGGAAGTCGTAGGTGTTGAGCAGGTCGCGAACTTCCATTTCAACCAGTTCCAGCAACTCAGCGTCGTCAACCATGTCGGCCTTGTTCAGGAACACGACAATGTAAGGAACGCCTACCTGACGGGACAGCAGGATGTGCTCGCGGGTCTGCGGCATGGGGCCGTCAGCAGCGGAGCAAACCAGGATCGCGCCATCCATCTGGGCAGCACCGGTGATCATGTTCTTCACGTAGTCAGCGTGACCGGGGCAGTCAACGTGAGCGTAGTGACGAACAGCGGAATCGTACTCAACGTGGGAAGTGTTGATGGTGATACCGCGAGCTTTCTCTTCCGGCGCGTTGTCGATCTGGTCGAACGCACGAGCGGAACCGCCCCAGGTCTCGGAGCAGACCTTGGTCAGCGCAGCAGTCAGAGTGGTCTTACCATGGTCAACGTGACCAATAGTACCGACGTTGACGTGCGGTTTATTACGTTCGAACTTTTCTTTAGCCATCGAGAACGTCTCCCATCAAGAGTTGAGCGAGTTACGCCACCATTAAAACAAAGGCAGATATTTTCATATCTGCCTTTGTTAAGATGGAGCTCATGAGCGGATTTGAACCGCTGACCTCACCCTTACCAAGGGTGTGCTCTACCAGCTGAGCTACATGAGCCAAACACATTACGAAAACAGCGAACTTGGAGCGGGTAGCGGGAATCGAACCCGCATCATCAGCTTGGAAGGCTGAGGTTCTACCACTGAACTATACCCGCGGAGCTCACAGCTCTCGCTTTGAATCTGGTGGAGGGAGAAGGATTCGAACCTTCGAAGTCTATGACGTCAGATTTACAGTCTGATCCCTTTGGCCGCTCGGGAATCCCTCCAAGGGACGGCGGCATTCTCTTCTTCTGCCACCCTGCTGTCAAGCGATTTTCTCATTAAAATCTTGAGGTTAGCCTCACTTGGCAGCAGCTTCGCAATTGAGCCTTTTGGGCCTACGCTGCGAAGCGGGCGCCATTCTATGCAAGCTAACGAGGAGATGCAACACCTTCGCACTGCATAAGTTGATGTTTTAATCCGGAAAAATCTCGGGACAGCTGTTCGAGCAGCGGATCATCAACAAGTCTGCGGCTTTCAGGGGCGACGCGCACCCAGTAGTCACGGTGTGCACGGGTCAGTTCTCGCAAGAAAGGCTCATATCCGGCATCACGCAAACGCTGCATGACACTCTCTGCAGAGTCCAGCCGCGGGAAAATCCCCAGCGAGATTCCATTGACCAGGTCGCCCTGAGTCACGATATAGCTGTCGATCTTGCGCGCCTGAAGCTCCTTGAGTTGACGCAGGGACGCTTCCCGCGATGCCAGCGGCGCGAGATAGACCCAATAGTCCACACCCGCAGCGGCATCCACCGGCTGAACCGTCGCGGCAATATCCAGGCTGATCAGCCGTTGTTCGACTTCGCGTGCTTGTTCTTCGCGATCGAAACCACCCAGGAAGAGGCAAACGGCCTCCTCTGCCTTCGCCGCAGGCGCTGCACTACGCCTGGGCTGAACATTGTCGGACTCGCTGAGCAGGCGGATATCTTGCTGCCCACCCTTATAGAGGGACAGCGTCTCCACCTCCTTCGGCCGCAGCGGAGCCTGCTGCTGATGCCAGACGTAGTAGAAAAGATTGAGGACCAGGAGGAACAGGAACAACCAACGCATGGAACAACCTCAATGCAATGGACAAGCGATTGCCAGCCCGGTGAACACCAGATCCGGCAATACCCTTGCGCGCGGCAGCACATCGCGGACCAGGAGAGCATCGCCACCCGTGAGGAAAACCTCGAAATCATCCCCGAGGTGCTCCGCAGCCAATTCGATCTGCGCCTGGACAAACCCGCGCAGCATCAGCAAACAGCCACGCTCAACAGCCTCTACGGTCGAACGACCAGGAACCATTTCCAGCAACGCCTTCTCCGCAGCAGCATCGTCGTAACGTATACGCCGCGTGTGGGTCCGCAACTGGTTGCGCATGAGCGGCATGCCGGGACAAATGAAGCCCCCCAGGTGCTCACCCTCCCCGGTGACCAGATCAGAGGTCACGGCAGTCCCAAGATCCAGAACGAGACAAGGCTTGCGGGCGATGTGATAGGCCCCCAACACCGCCAACCAGCGATCCAGCCCAAGACGCTGATACTCGGAATAACCATTGCGCACACCCGCCATTTCCACCACAGGCGAAGCACTGGCACTGGAAACACCGAACATGTCCTGCAACTGCCGGGTCAATGCGCGGGTTTCTTCGTCGGACCGAACGCTGACCAATCGACAATGGCGCAATGCCAAATCGGGAACCGACCGAAGCGCCGAGACCAGCTCCTCATCGGAGCCGACGACACCGCCAGCAAGCGTCTTCACCTGAGCGCTGTCGATTACCCGCCACTTGATAAAACTGTTGCCGCAGTCCAGCTCAAGAATCATCACTCAACCTCAAACTGAGCTCTCCACCGCTGTAAGCTCGCTCTTCACCATCGACGCTGAGGCGCAGAGCCCCCGTTGCATCGATTCCCAAGACCCTTCCCTGGATTTTCTGTACGCCGGCAATCAAGCTGACCGGCTTTCCCTGCCAAAGATGACCGCCTTCCCACTCCTCGCGAAGCGCTGAAAACCCTTCGAGCTCGTGGCGACGCAAGTAGCCTTCGAGGCAGGCGCTGAGCTGAGCAATCAATGCGTTCCTGTCGATCAATGTGCCGGACTCGGACTGCATGGACGTCCAGGGTTGATCGATATCGACCACGGACGACTGCATATTCACATTGATGCCGATGCCGACAACCACGTGACAGATGTCGGCAGGATCACCCAGGAGCTCGAGCAGGATTCCCGCAATCTTTCGGTTGTTGACCAGGAGATCGTTGGGCCACTTCAGCCCGGCATCTACCAAGCCGAACGCGCGCAGCGTACTCAGCACAGCAAGACCGATCACCAGGCTCAAGCCCTCGAGCTGGCGGGCGCCACCATTAATGCGCAATGCAAGACTGTAGTAGAGGTTCTGGGCATAGGGACTGACCCACCGGCGCCCCCGCCTTCCCCGCCCCTCGGTCTGACGCTCCGCCACGACCGCGAATGGAGGAACCTCTCCAGCCGCAAGGCGCCGCATGACCTCCGCATTGGTAGAGTCCAGCGAGTCGAACACACGATGCGCCCAAGGAGAACCCGCCTTGTTCAATGCTTCGCTGTCGAGCAGGCTCAGGGGACTTTGCAGCCGGTAACCACGACCGCGCACCTTGTATATAGGGAGACTGAGTTCCGCCTCTAGCTGCTGCAGCTGCTTCCAGACGGCACTTCTGCTAACACCAAGGGCTGCACCCAGAGCCTGCCCGGAGTGGAAACGCCCATCCTGCAGAAGTTTCAATAGAGTCAGCATGTGCTGGGTCCGGCTCACAATGAGGCAGGCATCATATCCATGCACACTCAGGTTGCATAGAAATCCGGCAGGCCCAAGTAGCTCAATCGATACACGACACTGGCGGCTCAGCCCACCGGTGTCATGGGGCTGTTTCGCGCGCCCAGTTTTTCGCGCACAAAGACAAACCCCCGATACGCGAGGCGTATCGGGGGTTTGGGATAGAAGCTTGACGATGACCTACTCTCACATGGAGAAGCTCCACACTACCATCGGCGATGCGTCGTTTCACTACTGAGTTCGGGATGGGATCAGGTGGTTCCAACGCTCTATGGTCGTCAAGCAATTCGGTTGGGATCTCGCGGTGAGGCGCGATCCCGAATCAGGTATGTGACAGTCTGGGTATTTGCGGTTCTTGCGAACTTTCGGTTTCTATCGACTTCAACCAGTCGCACCCACAATCACCAGATTGTTTGGGTGTTATATGGTCAAGCCTCACGGGCAATTAGTATTGGTTAGCTCAACGCCTCACAGCGCTTACACACCCAACCTATCAACGTCGTAGTCTTCGACGGCCCTTTAGGGGATTCAAGATCCCAGTGAGATCTCATCTTGAGGCGAGTTTCCCGCTTAGATGCTTTCAGCGGTTATCTCTTCCGAACATAGCTACCCGGCGATGCCACTGGCGTGACAACCGGAACACCAGAGGTTCGTCCACTCCGGTCCTCTCGTACTAGGAGCAGCCCCTCTCAAATCTCAAACGTCCACGGCAGATAGGGACCGAACTGTCTCACGACGTTCTAAACCCAGCTCGCGTACCACTTTAAATGGCGAACAGCCATACCCTTGGGACCGGCTTCAGCCCCAGGATGTGATGAGCCGACATCGAGGTGCCAAACACCGCCGTCGATATGAACTCTTGGGCGGTATCAGCCTGTTATCCCCGGAGTACCTTTTATCCGTTGAGCGATGGCCCTTCCATACAGAACCACCGGATCACTAAGACCTACTTTCGTACCTGCTCGACGTGTCTGTCTCGCAGTCAAGCGCGCTTTTGCCTTTATACTCTACGACCGATTTCCGACCGGTCTGAGCGCACCTTCGTACTCCTCCGTTACTCTTTAGGAGGAGACCGCCCCAGTCAAACTGCCCACCATACACTGTCCTCGATCCGGATGACGGACCAGAGTTAGAACCTCAAGCATGCCAGGGTGGTATTTCAAGGATGGCTCCACGAGAACTGGCGTCCTCGCTTCAAAGCCTCCCACCTATCCTACACAAGCAGGCTCAAAGTCCAGTGCAAAGCTACAGTAAAGGTTCACGGGGTCTTTCCGTCTAGCCGCGGATACACTGCATCTTCACAGCGATTTCAATTTCACTGAGTCTCGGGTGGAGACAGCGCCGCCATCGTTACGCCATTCGTGCAGGTCGGAACTTACCCGACAAGGAATTTCGCTACCTTAGGACCGTTATAGTTACGGCCGCCGTTTACCGGGGCTTCGATCAAGAGCTTCGCTTGCGCTAACCCCATCAATTAACCTTCCGGCACCGGGCAGGCGTCACACCCTATACGTCCACTTTCGTGTTTGCAGAGTGCTGTGTTTTTAATAAACAGTCGCAGCGGCCTGGTATCTTCGACCGGCATGAGCTTACGGAGCAAGTCCTTCACCCTCACCGGCGCACCTTCTCCCGAAGTTACGGTGCCATTTTGCCTAGTTCCTTCACCCGAGTTCTCTCAAGCGCCTTGGTATTCTCTACCCAACCACCTGTGTCGGTTTGGGGTACGGTTCCTAATTACCTGAAGCTTAGAGGCTTTTCCTGGAAGCATGGCATCAACCACTTCATGTTCTAAAAGAACACTCGTCATCAGCTCTCGGCCTTGAACACCCGGATTTGCCTAAGTGTTCGGCCTACCACCTTAAACTTGGACAACCAACGCCAAGCTGGCCTAGCCTTCTCCGTCCCCCCATCGCAGTAATTAGAAGTACGGGAATATTAACCCGTTTCCCATCGACTACGCATTTCTGCCTCGCCTTAGGAGCCGACTCACCCTGCGTCGATTAACGTTGCGCAGGAACCCTTGGTCTTTCGGCGTGCGAGTTTTTCACTCGCATTGTCGTTACTCATGTCAGCATTCGCACTTCTGATACCTCCAGCAAGCTTCTCAACTCACCTTCACAGGCTTACAGAACGCTCCTCTACCGCTCGTCTTACGACGAACCCGTAGCTTCGGTGTATGGTTTGAGCCCCGTTACATCTTCCGCGCAGGCCGACTCGACTAGTGAGCTATTACGCTTTCTTTAAAGGGTGGCTGCTTCTAAGCCAACCTCCTAGCTGTCTAAGCCTTCCCACATCGTTTCCCACTTAACCATAACTTTGGGACCTTAGCTGACGGTCTGGGTTGTTTCCCTTTTCACGACGGACGTTAGCACCCGCCGTGTGTCTCCCACGCTGACACTTCCAGGTATTCGGAGTTTGCATCGGTTTGGTAAGTCGGGATGACCCCCTAGCCGAAACAGTGCTCTACCCCCTGGAGTGATACGTGAGGCGCTACCTAAATAGCTTTCGAGGAGAACCAGCTATCTCCGAGCTTGATTAGCCTTTCACTCCGATCCACAGGTCATCCGCTAACTTTTCAACGGTAGTCGGTTCGGTCCTCCAGTCAGTGTTACCTAACCTTCAACCTGCCCATGGATAGATCGCCCGGTTTCGGGTCTATACCCAGCGACTAAACGCCCTATTAAGACTCGCTTTCGCTACGCCTCCCCTATTCGGTTAAGCTCGCCACTGAATATAAGTCGCTGACCCATTATACAAAAGGTACGCAGTCACCTAACAAAGTAGGCTCCCACTGCTTGTACGCATACGGTTTCAGGTTCTATTTCACTCCCCTCTCCGGGGTTCTTTTCGCCTTTCCCTCACGGTACTGGTTCACTATCGGTCAGTCAGTAGTATTTAGCCTTGGAGGATGGTCCCCCCATATTCAGACAAAGTTTCTCGTGCTCCGTCCTACTCGATTTCACTTCCTGGACCCTTTCGCGTACGGGGCTATCACCCACTATGGCCGCACTTTCCAGAGCGTTCCGCTAAAATCCAAGAAGCTTAAGGGCTAATCCCCGTTCGCTCGCCACTACTAAGGGAATCTCGGTTGATTTCTATTCCTCAGGGTACTTAGATGTTTCAGTTCCCCTGGTTCGCCTCTTGCACCTATGGATTCAGTACAAGATACCTAGGTTATCCTAGGTGGGTTCCCCCATTCAGAGATCTCCGGATCAAAGTCTGTTTGCCGACTCCCCGAAGCTTATCGCAGGCTACCACGTCTTTCATCGCCTCTGACTGCCAAGGCATCCACCGTATGCGCTTCTTCACTTGACCATATAACCCCAAGCAATCTGCTCGTGATCATAGGGGTGAAGACGACATTCGCCGAAAATTCGCGCTTGAACTCGCAAATTTTACCTTGATTCATTGAGTGCAGTGAAACACTCAACAAGTCACTTCTATCACATACCCGAATTTTTAAAGAACGATTCTGAAGCAAAGTTCAGAATTCAATATCCCACTCGAGATATTCAATTCTGGACTCTTGATCAGCCTGGAGATGGTGGAGCCAAGGAGGATCGAACTCCTGACCTCCTGCGTGCAAAGCAGGCGCTCTCCCAGCTGAGCTATGGCCCCAATGTCAACCGGTCATACGACCCCGCGACAATTGGTGGGTCTGGGCAGATTCGAACTGCCGACCTCACCCTTATCAGGGGTGCGCTCTAACCAACTGAGCTACAGACCCAATCGCCTTCGCAATTGAATCAAGCAATTCGTGTGGGAACTTATGAAGAAGCTGAAGTCTTCGATTAAGGAGGTGATCCAGCCGCAGGTTCCCCTACGGCTACCTTGTTACGACTTCACCCCAGTCATGAATCACTCCGTGGTAACCGTCCCCCTTGCGGTTAGACTAGCTACTTCTGGAGCAACCCACTCCCATGGTGTGACGGGCGGTGTGTACAAGGCCCGGGAACGTATTCACCGTGACATTCTGATTCACGATTACTAGCGATTCCGACTTCACGCAGTCGAGTTGCAGACTGCGATCCGGACTACGATCGGTTTTATGGGATTAGCTCCACCTCGCGGCTTGGCAACCCTTTGTACCGACCATTGTAGCACGTGTGTAGCCCTGGCCGTAAGGGCCATGATGACTTGACGTCATCCCCACCTTCCTCCGGTTTGTCACCGGCAGTCTCCTTAGAGTGCCCACCATAACGTGCTGGTAACTAAGGACAAGGGTTGCGCTCGTTACGGGACTTAACCCAACATCTCACGACACGAGCTGACGACAGCCATGCAGCACCTGTGTCTGAGTTCCCGAAGGCACCAATCCATCTCTGGAAAGTTCTCAGCATGTCAAGGCCAGGTAAGGTTCTTCGCGTTGCTTCGAATTAAACCACATGCTCCACCGCTTGTGCGGGCCCCCGTCAATTCATTTGAGTTTTAACCTTGCGGCCGTACTCCCCAGGCGGTCGACTTATCGCGTTAGCTGCGCCACTAAGATCTCAAGGATCCCAACGGCTAGTCGACATCGTTTACGGCGTGGACTACCAGGGTATCTAATCCTGTTTGCTCCCCACGCTTTCGCACCTCAGTGTCAGTATCAGTCCAGGTAGTCGCCTTCGCCACTGGTGTTCCTTCCTATATCTACGCATTTCACCGCTACACAGGAAATTCCACTACCCTCTACCGTACTCTAGCTCAGTAGTTTTGGAGGCAGTTCCCAGGTTGAGCCCGGGGATTTCACCTCCAACTTGCTGAACCACCTACGCGCGCTTTACGCCCAGTAATTCCGATTAACGCTTGCACCCTTCGTATTACCGCGGCTGCTGGCACGAAGTTAGCCGGTGCTTATTCTGTTGGTAACGTCAAAACAGCAAGGTATTAACTTACTGCCCTTCCTCCCAACTTAAAGTGCTTTACAATCCGAAGACCTTCTTCACACACGCGGCATGGCTGGATCAGGCTTTCGCCCATTGTCCAATATTCCCCACTGCTGCCTCCCGTAGGAGTCTGGACCGTGTCTCAGTTCCAGTGTGACTGATCATCCTCTCAGACCAGTTACGGATCGTCGCCTTGGTGAGCCTTTACCCCACCAACTAGCTAATCCGACCTAGGCTCATCTGATAGCGTGAGGTCCGAAGATCCCCCACTTTCTCCCGTAGGACGTATGCGGTATTAGCGTCCGTTTCCGAACGTTATCCCCCACTACCAGGCAGATTCCTAGGCATTACTCACCCGTCCGCCGCTCGCCGGCATCCCGAAGGACCCGCTGCCGCTCGACTTGCATGTGTTAGGCCTGCCGCCAGCGTTCAATCTGAGCCATGATCAAACTCTTCAGTTCAATACTGCTTGGGTTTTGAGAAAACCCTAAACTTGGCTCAGCAATCGCAAATAAACTCTTTGAATTCACGAAGAGTTACTTGTGTTGCTGATAATCAGTCGACTACCAGTCTTACTTCACAAGCACCCACACGAATTGCTTGATTCAGTTGTTAAAGAGCGTTTCGATCAAGTCTTTCGTCTCAACCGAGGCCGCGCATTCTACAGCAGCCTTTCTTTCTGTCAAGCTGTTTTTCGAAGAATTTCTCTTTCTACTCAACCGCTTGCGCTTTCGATCCGATCACTCTTCTCGTCAGCGGGAGGCGCATTCTACAGCGTTCAAACTCGCTGTCAACGCCTCTGTGATCTTCTTCGTTCGCCCTTTCGGAAGCCCGAAGTGGCCAGCTCTACCACCGCTCGCCGATCACCTCTTCTCGCTTTTCCGCCTTGTTAAGTGCTTGATTTTCAAGCTCTTTCGCCGCCTCGTCGCTGGAAGAGGTGCGCATTATAGGCGCGCAGAATCTGCCGTCAACACTTATTTGAAACTCTTTACTCGGCCGCGAGGGAAACCCGCGCGAACGCCTTCTTGCCCGCTTGCAGGACATGGGTGGCCCCGAGCTTGAATACGAAGCCGCGCTCTACCACCTGGCCGTCCACACGCACACCACCGGAACCCAGCAGGTCACGTGCGACCGCGGCGTTCTTCACCAGGCCTGCCTTATTAAGGACGGAAGCGATGGGCATATCTTCAGCAGAAAGCAACTGGACCTCAGGCAGGTCGAGCGGCAGTTCACCTTCCTTCATACGGTTGCCCGCAGAGCGATGGGCAGTCGCGGCAGCTTCTTCGCCATGGAAGCGCGCCACGATCTCCTCGGCCAGCTTGATCTTGATGTCACGCGGGTTGGCACCCGCCTCGACGTCGCGCTTGAACTGGGTGATCTCGTCCATGGAACGGAAGCTCAGCAGCTCGAAGTAACGCCACATCAGCTGGTCCGGGATAGAGACAAGCTTGTTGTACATCACGCCCGGCGCTTCCTGGATACCCACGTAGTTACCCAGGGACTTGGACATCTTCTTCACGCCATCCAGACCTTCGAGCAACGGCATGGTCAGGATGCACTGGGACTCCTGGCCGTAGGCGCGCTGCAGCTCGCGCCCCATCAGCAGGTTGAACTTCTGGTCAGTGCCACCCAGTTCCACATCGGCACGCAGGGCCACCGAGTCGTAACCCTGGACCAGCGGATAGAGGAACTCGTGGATCGCGATGGGCTGCTGGGTGCTGTAGCGCTTGCTGAAATCATCACGCTCGAGCATGCGCGCAACGGTGTACTGAGAAGCCAGGCGAATGAAGTCGGCCGGACTCAACTGGTCCATCCAGGTGGAGTTGAACGCCACCTCGGTCTTGGCCGGATCGAGGATCTTGAACACCTGGGCCTTGTAGGTCTCAGCGTTATCCAGGACCTGTTCGCGGGTCAGCGGCGGGCGCGTGGCGCTCTTGCCGCTGGGGTCGCCGATCATCCCGGTGAAGTCGCCGATCAGGAAGATCACCTGGTGCCCGAGCTCCTGGAACTGGCGCAGCTTATTAATAAGCACGGTGTGGCCGAGGTGGAGGTCGGGAGCGGTCGGATCGAAGCCGGCCTTGATGCGCAGCGGCTGGCCACGCTTGAGCTTTTCGACCAGCTCGGACTCGACCAAAACCTCTTCCGCACCGCGCTTGATCAGCGCCAGCTGCTCTTCAACCGACTTCATGACAGGACTCGTAGACCATTGGATAGACAAAGGGGAACCAACCATACAAGATCGCGCACCAATTACAAGTTTTGCGCCCAGCCCGTGCCAGTCAGCGGAAGGAAGCACTCCGAGGTTGCCTAGGGCTTATTTTGATTATATTTTAGGCAGTTAGTTCATATTCCAAAACACACCACACGCCATGACGCATTCAGTACCTAAAGAGCCGCCCTACCCGAAGAGCCACTTGCTGGCTGCTAGCGGTGTAGCTGCGCTGCTCAGCCTGGCCCTGCTGGTGTTCCCGTCTCGCGAGGTCGAGGCGAAGAAGACCTTCATCAACCTGGAGCTGGAAAACGGCTCGGAGATGGTGATCCAGGAGAAGGATGACCTCCGACAAGGTTCCGCTGCCGGGGATGAGGGTATCTCGCCGTTCGCCAAGATCGAGAACCCAGCAGAAAACCAGAACAGCGCCGGAAAAGACGCGGATAAGAAGGCAGACCAAGCTTCCGAACTCGCTTCCACTGAAAAACCCGTCGATCCCAGCCTGAAGGCTGTGACCGTGGGTAACGGCGACACTTTGTCCACCGTATTCGCCAAGGTGGGCCTGTCCGCCAACGTCCTGCACGACGTGCTCAACAGCAGCAAGGACGCCAAGCAGCTCAGCCGCCTCAAGGTCGGCCAGAACTTCGAATTCAAGCTGACCCCGGAAGGGCAGCTCGAGCGCATCAGTACCAAGCTGAGCGGGCTCGAAAGTGTTCACCTCGAAAAGACTTCCAAGGGCTACGCCTTCAAGCGTGACCTGATCAAGCCCGAAGTGCGCTCGGCGTACGCGCGTGGCGTGATCGACAGCTCCCTGTTCCTCTCCGCCAAGCGCGCCGGCCTGTCCCATGACCTGACCATGGACCTGGCGAACATCTTCGGCTACGACATCGACTTCGCCCTCGACATCCGCGAAGGCGACGAATTCGAGATGATCTACGAAGAGAAGGTGGTCGACGGCAAGAAGGTCGGCAGTGGCGAGATCCTCGCCGCGCGCTTCATCAATCGTGGCAAGACCTTCACCACCGTGCGCTACGTCGACAAGCAAGGTAACCCCACTTACCTGCGCGGTGACGGCACCGCCATGCGCAAGGCCTTCATCCGTACACCGGTGGACTTCGCCCGCATCAGCTCGCGATTCTCCAACGGCCGCCGCCATCCGATCCTGAACAAGATCCGCGCCCACAAGGGTGTGGACTACGCAGCGCCCCGCGGTACTCCGATCAAGGCTACCGGCGACGGCAAGATCGTCCTGGCAGGTCGTCGCGGCGGCTACGGTAATGCGGTGATCATCCAGCACGGCAGCAAGTACCGCACGCTCTATGGCCACATGAAAGGCTTTGCCAAGGGCATTCGCACCGGCGGCAGCGTGAAGCAGGGCCAGATCATCGGATACGTGGGTACTACCGGTCTCTCCACCGGCCCGCACCTGCACTACGAGTTCCAGGTGAACGGCGTGCACGTCGACCCGCTGGGCGTGAAACTGCCCATGGCCGATCCGCTGATCGCCAGCGAGAAGAAGCGCTTCCTGCAGATGACCCAGCCGCTGCTGGCGCGCATGGACCAGGAAAAGGCCAGCATGCTGGCCCTGAACAAGCGCTGAGCACATGGCGCGCTACCTGGGGGTGATGTCCGGGACCAGCCTTGATGGCCTGGACATCGCCCTGGTTGAACAGACCGACCGCATCACCCTCCTCGATACCCACTACATCCCCATGCCCGGCTCGTTACGCAGCGAGCTGTTGGCACTCTGCGCCCCCGGGCCTGACGAACTGGCTCGCGCAGCGCTGGCGGAGAATGGCTGGGTCGAACTGGCCGCAACCGGCATCAACGCGCTGCTGGTGCGCAACAACCTCGGCGCCAGGGATATCCGCGCTATTGGCAGTCACGGCCAGACCGTGCGCCACGAACCCGCACGGGGCTTCACGATCCAGATCGGCAATCCGGCGCTGCTCGCCGAGCTAACCGGCATCACCGTGGTCGGCGACTTCCGCCGTCGCGACGTGGCCGCCGGCGGCCAAGGTGCGCCCCTGGTTCCAGCCTTCCACGAGTTCCTTTTCGGCGACGCCAACAGCCACCGTGCCGTGCTCAACGTGGGCGGGTTCAGCAACCTGAGCCTGATCGAGCCGGGCAAGCCCGTGCACGGTTTCGACTGCGGCCCCGGCAACGTCCTGCTGGACGCCTGGATCCACCTGCAGCGTGGCGACACCTTCGACCGCAACGGCGATTGGGCCGCCAGCGGCACCCTACAGCAACGACTGCTCGATACGCTGTTCGGCGACACCTTCTTCTCCGCTCGCGGACCGAAGAGCACCGGCCGCGAGCTGTTCAACCTCGGCTGGCTGCAATCCCACCTGGCGCGCCTGCCCCGCTTCAAGCACGAGGATGTGCAGGCCACCCTGCTGGAACTCACCGCCCGCAGCATCATCGACGCCCTGCGCGCGGCTCAGACCAGGACCAACGACCTGTTGGTGTGCGGCGGTGGCGCTCACAACCGCCAGCTGATGCTGCGCCTCGCCGCCCTGCTGCCCGGCACGCGCGTATGCAGCACCGCGGATTTCGGCGTGGACCCCGACTGGGTCGAGGCCATGGCCTTCGCCTGGCTCGCCCACTGCTGCCTGGAAGGCATTCCCACCAACCGTCCCAGCGTCACCGGTGCCCGGGGCCTGCGCATTCTCGGCGCCATCTACCCCGCCTGAGCGAATCCAGCACAAACGAAAACGCCGTGCATATGCACGGCGTTCGCTGGACGAACTGAAATCAGATCGAGAAGGAAGAACCGCAACCGCAGGTAGTGGCGGCATTCGGGTTCTTGATCACGAAGCGCGACCCTTCCAGACCTTCCTGGTAGTCCACTTCGGCACCCGCCAGGTACTGGAAACTCATCGGGTCGACCACCAGGCTGACACCGTCACGCTCGACGATGGTGTCGTCGTCCGCCACGTCTTCATCGAAGGTGAAGCCGTACTGGAAACCCGAGCAACCGCCGCCAGTGACAAAGACACGAAGCTTCAGGCGCGGATTGCCCTCTTCATCGACCAGGTTCTTCACCTTGCTGGCCGCGCTCTCGGTGAACATCAGGGCTGAAGGGGTGAAGGATTCGACGCTCATGCTGCAACTCTCCCGGCTTGACGCCGCCATACTGCGCTAAGGCGAGGCATTATCCGCTTACCCTAGAAAACTGGTCAACTATTAAGCGTTTCGACCCGGCAAAGGGATCGAAGTGCGGCGCCGGCAATGAAACGCCGGCGCCAGGCGCGATCAAGGCAACAGCGCGGCATGGGACAGGCCCAGACGCTCTTCGAGACCGAACATGATGTTGAGGTTCTGGACGGCCTGGCCGGAAGCGCCCTTCACCAGGTTGTCGATCACCGACAGGACCACCACCAGGTCGCCGCCCTGCGGGCGGTGCACCGCGATACGGCAGACGTTGGCGCCACGCACGCTGCGGGTTTCCGGATGGCTGCCGGCCGGCATCACATCGACGAAGGGTTCGTTGGCATAACGCTTCTCGAACAGCGCCTGCAGGTCGACGCTCTTGTCGACCACGTTCGCGTAGAGGGTGGCGTGGATGCCACGGATCATCGGCGTCAGGTGCGGCACGAAGGTCAGGCCCACCGGGCCACCCGCGGCGCGGCGCAGGCCCTGGCTGATTTCCGGCAGGTGGCGGTGGCCCTTGACCGAGTAGGCCATCATGCTTTCGCCCGCCTCGCAGAACAGCGAGCCCACCTTGGCGCCACGGCCGGCGCCGCTGACACCCGACTTGCAGTCGGCGATCAGTTGGCTGGTATCCGCCAGGCCGGCTTCCAGCAGCGGGATGAAGCCCAGTTGGGCGGCAGTCGGGTAGCAACCGGGAACGGCGATCAGGCGCGCGCCCTTGATGGCTTCGCGATTGACTTCCGGCAGGCCGTAGACGGCCTCCGGCAGCAGCGCCGGGGCGCCATGGGGCTGGCCGTACCACTTGGCCCACTCCTCTGCGTCCTGCAGACGGAAGTCGGCGGACAGGTCGATCACCCGGGTACCGGCCGCCAGCAGCTCGCCGGCCAGGGCATGGGCAACGCCGTGGGGGGTGGCGAAGAACACCGCGTCGCAGGCACCCAGGGTGGCCACGTCCGGAACGCTGAACGCCAGGTTGTCGTAGTGGCCGCGCAGGTTCGGATACATATCGGCGACCTTCATCCCGGCCTCGGATCGCGATGTGATCACCGCGACCTCCACCTGCGGGTGCTGCGCCAGCAGACGCAGCAGTTCGACACCGGTGTAGCCCGTGCCGCCGACGATTCCGACCTTGACCATCACTTGCCCCTCAAAGAACCGATTGGAAAGCTGCCGATGATAAGGCCGCATCGGCCAGGGGCCAACCGCCGAGGTGACGTGCGGGCGCTCAAGCCTCTACTATCCGGACGATCTGTCCGATGGAAACCGTCCCATGCTCTATCTGTGGCTCAAGGCCCTGCACCTGATCGCCGTCGTTTGCTGGTTCGCCGGCCTGTTCTATCTGCCGCGACTCTTCGTCTACCACGCCACCGCCGAGGACGAGCCCAGCCGGGAGCGTTTCAAGGTCATGGAACGCAAGCTCTACCGCGGCATCATGGGCCCCTCGATGGTCGCCACCCTGGTCTTCGGCCTGTGGATGCTCTACCTCAATCCGAGCTGGCTGAGCCAAGGCTGGCTGCACGCCAAGCTCACCCTGGTGGTCCTGCTGATCGGTTATCACCACGCCTGCGGCAGCCTGCTCAAGCGCTTCGCCCGCGACGAGAACCGCCGTGGCCATGTGTTCTACCGCTGGTTCAACGAAGTGCCAGTGCTGTTTTTGATCGCCATCGTGATCCTGGTGGTCGTCAAGCCCTTCTGACCTGACAAGAGGAATGCCAGATGTCCCTGCCCGCCCTGCTCGATCAACGCCTGCGCCTGCCGGTGGTCGCCGCGCCGATGTTCCTGGTCTCCAACCCCAGCCTGGTCCTGGCCTGCTGCAACAGCGGCATCGTCGGCAGCTTTCCGGCGCTGAACCAGCGCGAGAGCAGCGGCTTCCGTGCCTGGCTGGAGGAGATCGAAGCGGGTCTGGCTGCGGATGCGGCGCCCTACGCGGTCAACCTCATCGTTCACCACAGCAACCCGCGCCTCTCCGCGGACCTGGCCATCTGCGTCGAGAAGCGCGTGCCCATCGTCATCACCAGCCTTGGCGCAGTGAAGGAGGTGGTGGACGCCGTACACAGCTACGGCGGCCTGGTATTCCATGACGTCACCACCCGCCGCCACGCGGAGAAAGCCGCCGAGGCCGGGGTCGATGGGCTGATCGCGGTCGCGGCCGGTGCCGGTGGCCACGCCGGAACCTGGAGCCCGTTCGCGCTGATCGCCGAAATCCGCCAGTTCTTCGACAAGACCCTGCTGCTCGCCGGCTGCCTCAACCACGGCCACGAGATCTTCGCCGCGCAGATGCTTGGCGCCGACCTCGCCTACCTCGGCACCCGCTTCATCGCCACCCAGCAGAGCGATGCCGAAACCCGCTACAAGCAGATGATCCTCGATGCCCGCGCGGCGGACATCGTCCATACGCCCGCCGTCTCCGGCGTACCCGCCAGCTTCATGCGCCAGAGCCTGGAAGCCGCCGGCTATGACCTGAAACGCCTGGCCGACAAGGCCGATATCAACTACGGCGAGAAGCTCAAGCCGGTCAGCGACGAGGCCAAGGCCTGGAAGACCGTGTGGTCCGCCGGCCAGGGGGTGGGCAATATCCGCGACCTGCCCACGGTTGCAGAACTGGTCGCCCGCCTCGACCAGGAGTACCGCGCCGCCCGCGACAAGGCCGGACAACTGGGCCAACGCTGGACCCGATGAGGCGCCGCACCCTGCTCGGACTCGGCGCGCTCGGCGCCCTGGGCCTGTGGGCGGCGCGCCCCAGCGATCAGGGCCGCCCCCACGATGCCTACTTCGCGCGCCTGAACCAGTTGCTGCGTCAGGACGGCGGCGGCATCCCGCAACTGGTCATCGACCTCGACCGCCTGGATGCCAACGCCGACCTGCTGGCCACGCGGCTCGGTCCGACACCGCTGCGCCTGGTGGCCAAGTCCCTCGCCTCGGGCGGTCTGCTGGACTACCTGGCCCGGCGCCTGAACTGCTCACGCTTCATGGTGTTCCACCAGCCCCAGCTGAACCAACTGGCGCGACTCTTCCCCAACGCCGACCTGCTGCTGGGCAAGCCCCTGCCGGCCGCCGCGGCCCTGGCCTTCTACCGGCAACTGCCACAACACCTTGGCTTCGACCCCAGCCGACAGGTCACCTGGTTGATCGACAGCCCGCAGCGCCTGCAGGAGTACGCCGAGCTGGGTCGCGCCCTCGGGCAGCCGTTGCAGGTCGCCCTGGAGATCGATATCGGCCTGGCGCGCGGCGGCTTCGCCACGCCCGAAGCCCTGGGCACTGCGCTTGGGCAACTGGCGGCCCAGCCGTCGCCGTTGCGGCTACGTGGCCTGATGGGCTACGACGCCCAGGTGGCGCACGCGCCGTTCTGGATCGGCCGCCAACGCGCCCTGGACGAGAGCAACGCCCGCTACCAGGCATTCATCCGCGCCGCCCAAGCCTCGCCGCTCTGGCCGAGCGAGCCGCTGCTCAACGGCGGCGGCAGCCAGACCTACCCACTGCACGTGGGCGGCCAGGGGCCGCTGAACGAGGTGGCAGTGGGCTCCGCCCTGCTCAAGCCGGGTGCCTTCGACAGCGAATTGCTCCATGGCCATCAGCCGGCCCTGTGGATAGCCACGCCGGTGCTCAAGGTGCTCGACGGCGCCCTGCCCTTTCTGGACGCGGCGCAGCGCCTGCTGCAAGGCTGGAATCCCAACCGCCAACGCGCCCATTACCTCTATGGCGGCAACTGGCAGGCGACCCCGGCATCGCCGGTCGGACTCGCCTACGACACGCTCTACGGCCGCAGTGCCAACCAGGAACGTCTGATCGGCTCCCGCGCGACTGCGCTGGCCGTGGACGACTGGGTGTTCCTGCGCCCGGCCCAGTCCGAGACGACCCTCGGCGAGTTCGCCGATCTTCGCCTCTTGCGTGGTGGCAGCCTGGTGGGTCGCTGGAGCCCCCTCGGCACCGGCTGAAGCCTGTATTTGTGCGCCAGACCGCTTGTGCCGCGGGCCGCAGCGCAATTACGCTGTGCCATCATCTTTTCCGTCGTCGACAAGGATGCCCGTATGACCGAAGCCCGTTACAAGATCGTCTTCGACGGTGAACCCATGCCCGGCGTGGCAATGGATACCGTCAAGGAAAACCTCGCCCGCCTGTTCAAGAGTGATCCCAGCAAGATCGACGGCCTGTTCGGCGGCCGCAGCGTCGCCCTCAAGCGCGACCTGCCCGAAGAGGAGGCCGACAAGTACCTGTCCGCCCTGCAGCGCGCCGGCGCCAATGTGCGCAAGGAGCACGACCGGGCCGCCGAGCTGAGCCTGGTGGCCACCGACGACCACCCGGACCCGAATGCGGTCGCGGCCGCCGAAGCCACCACGACCGACGTCATGAGCTGCCCGAAATGCGGCCATGAACAGCCCAAGTCCGCCGAGTGCCAGGCCTGCGGGGTCATCATCGAGAAGTACCTGGCCCGCCAGGCGCAATTGGCGGAGGAGTCCGCTCCACAGAAAGCCGCCGCAGTCGCCGCCAGTGCCACTACCGAAACGGCTTCCCCCTACGCGCCGCCCCAGGCACAGGTAGGCGAGCAGCTGCCGGAATTCGGCGAGCTCAAGGTGCTCAGCACCACCGGCCGCATCGGCCGTGTGCGCTACCTCGGCTGGAGCATGGGTCTGCTACTGGCGTTCCTGCCGATCGGCGCGTTGATCGCCGGCAGCATGGCCGTGTCCACCACCCTCAGTGGCCTGCTAGTGATAGCCGCCTGTGTGGCGCTGATGGTGGTCAGCCTGTTCATCGGCGTGCAGCGCATCCACGACATGGGTTGGTCCGGCTGGCTCTGGCTGCTCAACCTGGTGCCGGTGGTGGGCAGCGTGTTCGCGCTGCTGATGCTGTTCATGCCGGGCACCGCCGGTCCCAACCGCTATGGCCCACCGCCACCGCCGAACAGCCGTGCGGTGATAGTGCTCGCCTGGTTGATCCTCCTCGTGCCGATTCTCGGTATAGTCGCCGCCGTTTCGATTCCGGCCTATCAGGACTACCTGAACGCAGAAATGGGCCAGTCCGCCGGAATCGACCAGCCGGCCGCCATCGAAGGCGAAGCGGCAGAGTAAGCAACCTCCCGGGGCCGGCGTTGTCCAACCCGGCCCCGTTACGGAGAACCTCCAGATGCCCCGTTATGCCCTGATCACCGGCGCCTCCAGCGGTATCGGCCTGGCCCTGGCCGAAGCCCTGGCGCGGCGAGGGCGGCACCTGCTGCTGGTGGCACGGCAACGGGATGTTCTGGAGAGCGTCGCCTGCGAGCTGACCCAGCGCTTCGGCGTGGAGGTGTTGTTCCGCTACTGCGACCTTGCCGAGCCCCTGCACGTATCCGGCCTGCTGATGGACCTGGAACAAGGGGAGCTGGACATCGATCTGCTGGTGAACAACGCCGGCATCGGCACGTCCGGTGCCTACGTCGACCAGGATTGGGGCCGCGAGCAGGAGCTGCTCGAACTCAATGTCCTGGCCATGGCCAGGCTCTGCCATGGCATCGGCGGCCTGATGGCGCGCCAGGGTGGCGGGCAGATACTCAATGTCGCCTCGGTGGCGGGCTTCCAGCCCGGCCCCTGGATGAGCAACTACTACGCCAGCAAGGCCTATGTGCTGAATTTCTCCGAAGGCCTGCGCGAGGAGCTGCGCCCCCGTGGCGTGAAGGTCTCGGTGCTTTGCCCCGGCCCGACCCGCACCGCTTTCTTCCGTGGCGCCCACCTCGAAGTCGGCGGCCTGGAAGGCAGCAAGCTGATGCTGAGCCCGGAGGAAGTCGCACTGGAGACCGTGCGCGCCCTCGAGAAGGACCGCGCCATCATCATCCCCGGTTGGCGCAACCGCGTGGCCGCCTTCCTCCCCAGGCTGGCGCCGCGCTGGCTGGTACGACGCCTGGCGGGCCGGATCATCCGCCGCTTCGCCCAACCCTGAGCCTCAATCGGCCATCACGCAGCGCCCGCTCGCCCAGCCACGCAGGTTGGCCAGCGGTTCGGCCATCAACACCGAGAGCGGGGCCGTTCCCTTCAGTTCCCGCAGCAACAGCGCCTGGTCGGCCGGGCATTGCAGAGCCTGGGCCGCATAGAGCATGCCGACCACTGCCTGTTCGATCTCGGCACCGGAGAAACCGTCGCTGGCAGCCGTCAGTTGGTGGAGATCGAAATGCACCGGGTCCAGCTCGCGACGGGCCAGATGAATGCGGAAGATCTCGGCGCGCACCTCGGGCGACGGCAAGTCGACGAAGAACAGCTCGTCGAAGCGCCCTTTGCGCAGCAGCTCCGGCGGCAATCGTTCGATGGCGTTGGCGGTGGCCACCAGGAACACCGGCGCCTTGCGCTCAGCCATCCAGGTCAGCAGGGTGCCCAGCACACGCTGGCTGACGCCGCCATCGTGGTCGCTGCTGGCCAGGCCCTTCTCGACCTCGTCCATCCACAGCACGCAGGGTGCCATCTGTTCGGCCAGCCGGAGTGCCTCCCGCAGGTTGCGTTCGGTTTCGCCGAAGAACTTGTTGTACAGGCAGGCGAAGTCCAGGCGCAGCAGCGGCAGGCCCCAGAGTCCGGCCACGGCCTTGGCGGCGAGGCTCTTGCCACCGCCCTGCACGCCCACCAGCAACACGCCCTTGGGCCGGTCCTTGCCCTTGTCTTCCAGCAGCGCCGACTGGCGTTCGGCCAGCCAGCGCTTGAGGTTGGCCAGCCCGCCCACCTCGGCGAAGCGCGCGGTTTCATACTCGAAGCTGAGCACGCCTTCCAGGTCCAGCAACTGGAACTTGGCCTTGTTCAACTCCGGCAGGTCTTCCTGGGTGATGGCGCCGTCGTCGCAGATGACGTTGCGCGCCAGGGCCCGGGCCTCGCCGTGGCTCAGACCGCGCAGGTTCTTCACCACCTGCTGCAGGGTGCGGTTGTCGGTGCGCACCCGAGCGCCACGGTTGCGCTCGCTCCAGTTCGTCGCCTCCTCGCGGACGATGCCGAGCAGTTCATCCTCACTGGGCAGCGCCAAGTCGAACCGCGCGGCGTAGCGCTGCACTTCCGGTGGCAGCTTGAGGGCATGGGAAACCAGTACCAGGGTCGGCTTGTGGTTGCCCTCGGCCATGGCCACTTCCTTCAACAGCCGTATCGTCTTGGGGTTGTCGTCGAGGAAGGGGTGCAGGTCGCACATCACGTAGAGATTCGGCTGCGGATCGGCCTTGATCAGCTTGAGCGCCGTTTCAGGCTCGCGGCTATCGCCCTCGCCCAGGCTCTCGCCACCGAACCCCAGGCGCTGGAGCCCTTCGCTGACCGCCCAGGTGTAGAGCCCGAGGCCGCGCTTGACCGCCAGGCTGGTGAGGGTCTCCAGCACGCGGCGCTCGTCCCAGGACTCGATCAGGATCAGCTTGACCCGAGAATCCAGCACCAGGCCGAGGTCGTGGATATCGTTCTTCAAAGGGGCTCCTTGTGGGCACCGACCCAACTGGCCGGGCAATTGGCTCGCCGCTAAACTCGGGGTTTCTTATAACAGGCCGGAGAATTCCCGTGGACTGTCTGTTCTGCAAAATCGCCGCCGGGCAAATTCCCGCGCGCAAGCTCTACGAGGACGACCAGGTCGTCGCCTTCCATGACATCGGCCCCCAGGCGCCCGTGCACTTCCTGGTGATCCCGAAGAAGCACATCCCCACCCTCAACGACCTCACCGAGGACGACAAGGCCCTCACCGGGCACATGCTGCACACCGCCCAGCGCCTGGCCAAGGAGCAAGGCTGCGACGAAGGCTTCCGCGTGGTGATGAACTGCAACGAACTGGGCGGCCAGACCGTGTTCCACATCCACATGCATGTGCTCGGCCAGCGCGCGCTGCACTGGCCGCCGGGCTGATCGCCCGGGCCGGGGCCTGACACCGGTCAAGCCTCGGCCGGCCCCTTGGGTTAGAATGCCCATCGATTTTCCACGGAGGTGCCGCATGGCCAGCGAACGTTCCTACTCTCCCGCCGACCGGCTGCTGCTGCAGGCCGATGCCGCCTTGCGCACCCTGCTGCCCTTCACCGGCCAGCCGTTCCGCCCCTCCCCCGCCGATGGCCAGCCCGATGCCGCGCTCGCGGACGCGGACGCCCGCCACATCGCCGGACTGATGCGCATCAACCACACCGGCGAGGTCTGCGCCCAGGCGCTCTACCAGGGCCAGGCACTGACCGCCAAGCTGCCGGAAGTGCGCGAAGCCATGGAACACGCCGCCGAGGAGGAGATCGACCACCTGGCCTGGTGCGAGCAGCGTATCCGTGAGCTGGGCAGCCGCCCGAGCGTGCTCAACCCGATCTTCTACGGCCTGTCCTTCGGCGTCGGCGCCGTCGCCGGCCTGATCAGCGACCGCGTCAGCCTGGGCTTCGTCGCCGCCACCGAGGACCAGGTGTGCAAGCACCTCGATGAGCACCTCGAACAGTTGCCGGCGGAGGACACCAAGTCCCGCGCGATCCTCGAGCAGATGCGCACCGACGAGGAACAACACGCCACCAGCGCCATCGAGGCCGGCGGCCTGCGCTTCCCGGCACCGGTGAAATTCGGCATGACCCTGCTCTCCAAGGTGATGACCAAGAGCACCTACCGCATTTGAAACCCACAATGAAAAAGGGCGCCATCAGGCGCCCTTTTTCGTTTCCCGCGTGCAAGCGCCTCAGTTGGGCATGTTGCGCGCGTAGAAGATCTCCAGCATTTCGTGGCGCACGCGCGCCTCGACTTCCTTGCGCTGTTCCGCGGTCAGGTTGCTGGTGGCGTCGCCGAACAGGTAGTTGTCCAGCTCGAAGTCCTTGAGCAGCATCTTGGTGTGGAACAGGTTCTCCTGGTACACGTTGACGTCCGTCATCTGGTAGGCGTCCTGGGTGTCGTCGGAGAGGTAGTTCTGGATCGAGTTGATCTCGTGGTCGATGAAGTGCTTCTTGCCTTCCACGTCACGGGTGAAGCCGCGCACGCGATAGTCCACCGTGACGATGTCCGAGTCGAACTGGTGGATCAGGTAGTTGAGCGCCTTCAGTGGCGAGATCACGCCGCAGGTCGATACATCGATGTCCACGCGGAAGGTGGCGATACCGGACACCGGATGGATTTCCGGGTAGGTATGAACGGTGATGTGGCTCTTGTCGAGGTGCGCCAGGATGGTTTCCGGCAGCGGACCGGGGGATTCCTCGATCTGGCTGTCGGTGGGGGTCACCGGCTGCTCGGAAATCAGGATGGTCACGCTCGCGCCCTGGGGATCGTAATCCTGGCGGGCAATATTGAGGATGTTCGCACCGATGATGTCCACTACGTCGGTGAGGATCTGGGTCAGGCGTTCGGCGTCGTACTCTTCGTCGATGTACTGGACGTAGGCCTGCTGGTCCTCGGGGGTTTCCGCGTAGCAGATGTCATAGATGTTGAAGCTCAAGGTCTTTGTCAGGTTATTGAACCCGTGGAGCTTGAGTTTGCTTTTCACCGTTGAGAGCTCTCTGTGCATATGCGGCTCTGCCGCGTGGTTGAGCATGCCCGTCAGAAGCGCACGACACTTCTGCGTAGGACGGTTTACACCTCTTCGCGTTGGCGATTGTGGTCGTAGGTTCGGGGCCGGGCCCCGGAAATTGGAAGGGGGCGAATTATGCAGACGACAGGCGCCGTCTGCCAGAGTTTGCCGAGCAAATATGATGGCCGGATGTCCTCATCCGGCCGATCGTCGTCACCGGGTTCAAGCCCCGAGTTCGATGATCTCGTAATCGTGGGTGATCTCGACGCCGGCACGGCCGAGCATGATCGAGGCCGAGCAGTACTTGTCCGCCGACAACTCCACCGCGCGCTTGACCTGGGCCTCCTTGAGACCGCGCCCTTTCACCACGAAATGCACGTGGATCTTGGTGAAGACCTTGGGGTCCTCATCGGCACGCTCGGCCTCGAGGAAGGCTTCGCAGCTTTCCACCGGCTGGCGGGACTTCTTCAGGATGCTCACCACGTCGAAGTTGGTGCAGCCACCCAGGCCGATCAGCAGCATTTCCATGGGGCGCACGCCCAGGTTGCGACCACCGGACTCGGGCGGACCGTCCATGACTACTGCATGGCCGCTGCCGGATTCGCCAAGGAACAGGGCTTCGCCCGCCCATTGGATGCGTGCTTTCATCGCCTGAAACTCCGCTTGAAAAAAGGTGCGGTAGCTTATCACAGCGCATTTTCCATGCCGGGCCTCAAATAGTTCCCGAGCAGGTGATAGGTGCGTCGCAAAATCACATTGTCGAATGAAGGTCGTCTGTTAAGCTGGCGCCGGATTACTGGCACACTTGGCCGGACAACTATTAGAAAATTGCCTGTTGGACAAAGGCTTACCTTCTCTTTTTTCGGGACTCGGGCATGGTCGCAATAACCCTTACACCAAAAATAAAGAGCCTGGACAAGATACTCGCGCATTGTCACCGCCGCCGTTATACGGCCAAGAGCACCATCATTTACGCGGGCGATCGCTGCGAAACCCTCTTCTTCATCATCAAGGGCTCGGTCACCATCCTGATCGAGGATGACGACGGCCGCGAGATGATCATCGCCTACCTCAACCCCGGGGACTTCTTCGGCGAGATGGGCCTGTTCGAAAAGGAAGGGGCGGAGAAAGAGCGCAGTGCCTGGGTCCGCGCCAAGACCGAGTGCGAAGTGGCCGAACTGAGCTACGCCAAGTTCCGCGAGCTTACCCAGCAGGACCCTGAAATCCTCTACGCCCTGGGCAGCCAGATGGCCGACCGCCTGCGCAACACCACGCGCAAGGTAGGCGACCTGGCCTTTCTCGACGTGACCGGCCGCGTGGCGCGCACCCTGCTCGACCTGTGCAAGCAACCGGATGCCATGACCCACCCCGACGGCATGCAGATCAAGATCACCCGCCAGGAAATCGGCCGCATCGTCGGCTGCTCCCGTGAGATGGTCGGCCGCGTGCTGAAGAGTCTGGAAGAACAAGGCCTGGTGCACGTGAAAGGCAAGACGATGGTGGTCTTCGGTACCCGCTGAAGAACGCAAACGAAAAAGCCGGCGCAAGCCGGCTTTTTCATGTCCGCGAATCGCCCGGATCAGTCCGGATCAATGCTCGCCACCACGTGATTGCGATCGGGGAAGAACAGCCGGGCGAGTTCGCTGCCCGGTTCCTCCGCGCGCATGAAGGCCTCGCCGACGAGGAAGGCATAGACGCCGCTGACTTCCATCAGCTCCACATCGGCGCGGTTGAGGATGCCGCTCTCGGTGATCACCAGGCGGTCGCGGGGAATGCGCGGCAGCAGGTCGAGGGTGGTTTCCAGGCTGACTTCGAAGCTGTGCAGGTTACGGTTGTTGATGCCCACCAGCGGGGTGTCCAGGCAATTCAGCGCACGGTCCAGCTCCTCGCTGTCATGCACCTCCACCAGCACGTCGAGACCGACGTCCTTGGCGGTGGCCGCCAGCTCCTTCATGCGGCCGTCGTCCAGGGCGGAGACGATCAAGAGGATGCAGTCGGCGCCAATGGCGCGGGCTTCCACCACCTGGTAGGGGTCGATAAGGAAATCCTTGCGGATCACCGGCAGCGAACAGGCACTACGTGCCTCCTGCAGATAGGCATCGCTGCCCTGGAAGAAATCGATATCGGTCAGTACCGACAGGCAGGCGGCGCCGCCGGCCTCGTAGCTCCGGGCGATCTGCGCCGGCCGGAAATCTTCGCGAATCACGCCCTTGCTCGGCGAGGCCTTCTTCACTTCCGCGATCACCGCCGCTTCGTGGCGCTCGGCGCGCTCCAGCAATGCCCGGGCGAAGCCGCGGGGAGCGTCGGCGATGCGAGCCAGTGCCTCGACCTCGGCCAGGGAAACACGGGCGCGGCGCTCGGCCACTTCCTCGGCCTTGCGCGCCAGGATCTTCTCAAGAACGGTAGGGATGCTCACGCTTCATTCTCCACTCGGAACACCGCGGTAAAGGAGGCCAGCTCGTCCAGCTTTTCGCGGGCGAGGCCGGTGTGCAGGGCATCCTGTGCCAGGCGCACACCTTCTTTCAGGCTGGACGCGAGGTCAGCGGCGTAGAGCGCAGCGCCCGCGTTCAGCACGATCATGTCGGCGGCCTTCTGGCCATTCTCGGTCTTGCGCCGCCCCAGGGCATCACGGATCAGCTCCAGGGACTCCTGCGGGCTGCCCACGGTCAGGCCGATCAGGCTCTGGCTCTTGATCCCGAAGTCTTCGGGCTGGATCTGGTACTCGGTCACCTCGCCGTCCTTCAGTTCGGCAACGTGGGTCGGTGCGGCCAGGCTGACCTCATCGAGGCCATCGCGGGAATGCACCACCAGGATGTGCTTGCTGCCCAGGCGCTTGAGCACCTCGGCCAGCGGGCGGCACAGGGCCTGGCTGAACACGCCGACCACCTGGTGCTTCACACCGGCCGGATTCGTAAGCGGGCCGAGCATGTTGAACAGGGTGCGCAGACCCAGCTCGCGGCGCGGGCTGGCGGCGTACTTCATGGCCTTGTGATGGACCTGGGCGAACATGAAGCCGACGCCGATGCTCTCGATGCAACGCGCCACCTGCTCCGGCTTGAGGTCCAGGTAGATACCGGCGGCTTCCAGCACGTCGGCGCTGCCGGTCTTGCCGGACACCGCGCGATTGCCGTGCTTGGCGACCTTGCCGCCCGCCGCCGCGACCACGAAGGTGGCTGCCGAGGAGACGTTGAAGATATTCGCGCCATCGCCGCCGGTGCCCACCACGTCGACCACGCGGTCCAGGCTGGTGAGTTCCACACGGACGGCCAGCTCACGCATGACCGAAACGGCGCCGACTATCTCCTCGATGGTCTCGCTCTTCATGCGCATGCCCATGAGGAAGGCGCCGATCTGTGCGTCGGTGCACTGGCCGGTCATGATCAGGCGCATCACGTCCTGCATTTCTTCGGTGGTCAGGTCCAGTTGGTTGACCACCCGATTCAGGGCTTCCTTGATGTCCATCAGCGCACTCCGCCGGTCTGCTTGAGGAAGTTGGCCAGGAGCTCATGGCCCTGTTCGGTAAGGATGGACTCCGGATGGAATTGCACACCCTCGACGTTCAGCGTTTTGTGACGCAGCCCCATGATCTCGTCCATCGAGCCGTCGGCGTGCTGGGTCCAGGCAGTGACCTCCAGCTCCTCGGGCAGGGTTTCCAGCTTCACCACCAGGGAGTGGTAGCGGGTGACGGTCAGCGGATGGTTCAGACCTTCGAACACGCCCTGGTCCTTGTGGAACACCGGGCTGGTCTTGCCGTGCATGGCCTGGCGCGCGCGCACCACGTCGCCACCGAAGGCCTGGCCGATGCTCTGGTGGCCGAGGCAGACGCCGAGGATCGGCAGCTTGCCGGCGAAGTGACGGATCACCTCCAGGGACACTCCGGCTTCGTTGGGCGTGCAGGGGCCGGGGGAGACCACGATGCGTTCCGGGTTCAGCGCCTCGATCTCGGCGATGGACAGCTCGTCGTTGCGGAACACCTGGACGTCCGCGCCGAGCTCACCGAGGTACTGCACCACGTTATAGGTAAAGGAGTCGTAGTTGTCGATCATCAGCAGCATGGTGCAATCCTCAGGCGTCGGTCTGGGCGGTCTGTTCGGCAAGGGTCACGGCGCGGAACATCGCGCGGCGCTTGTTGAGCGTCTCTTCCCATTCCAGTGCCGGGACCGAGTCGGCGACGATGCCGGCGCCGGCCTGGACGTGCAGTTCGCCGTCCTTGATGACCGCCGTGCGGATCGCGATGGCCGTGTCCATGTTGCCGTTCCAGGCCAGGTAGCCCACGGCGCCGCCGTAGACGCCACGCTTGACCGGCTCGAGGTCATCGATGATTTCCATCGCGCGGATCTTCGGCGCTCCGGAGAGTGTCCCGGCCGGCAGGATGGCGCGCAGGGCCTCCATGGCGGAGATGCCTTTCTTGAGCTGGCCGGTGACGTTGGAAACGATGTGCATCACGTTGGAGTAGCGCTCGATCACCATCTTCTCGGTGACCTTCACCGAGCCGGTGCTGGAGACGCGGCCGACGTCGTTGCGGCCGAGGTCGATCAGCATCAGGTGCTCGGCCAGCTCCTTGGCGTCGGAGAGCAGGTCCTCTTCCAGCGCCCGATCGGCCTCCTCGGTGGCGCCACGGGGACGGGTGCCGGCGATGGGCCGTACGGTGACCAGGCCGTCTTCCACCCGCACCAGCACTTCCGGCGAGCTGCCCACCACGTGGAAGTCGCCGAAGTTGAAGAAGTACATGTAGGGCGTCGGGTTGAAGCAGCGCAGGGCGCGGTAGAGATCGATGGGCGCAGCCTTGAAGGGGATCGACATGCGCTGGGAGATCACCACCTGCATGCAGTCGCCGGCCAGGATGTACTCCTTGATCTCGCGCACCGCCCGCTCGTAATCCTCGCGGGTGAAGCTGGAGCGAAACTCCGGCTCACCGCCCAGCGGCAGGCCCGGGTCCACGCCCAGGCGCGGCACGACGGGCAGACGCAGCTTGGCGCGCAGTTCGGCCAGGCGCGCCTGGCCCTGCTCGAAGGCGTCGGACTGGCTCGGGTCGACCAGGACGATGGCGTGCAGCTTGCCCGCCAGGTTGTCGAACACGATCACCGCGTCCGAGACCATCAGCAGAATGTCCGGCGTTCCCAGGGGATCGGGGTTCGGGCAGTTGGCCAGGCGCTTCTCGACATAGCGCACGCAGTCGTAGCCGAAGTAACCCACCAGGCCACCGTTGAAACGCGGCAGGCCGGCGATGGGCGCTACCTGGTAGCGTTCCTTGAAGGCTTCGACGAAGGCCAGCGGGTCTTCGCTGTCATGGGACTCGGTGACCTGGTCGTCGACGCTGACGGTCACCGCCGGGCCATGGGCCCGCAGCACGGTGCGGCTCTGCAGGCCGATGATCGAGTAGCGGCCCCATTTCTCGCCGCCCTGCACCGACTCCAGCAGGTAGGAGTAGGGGGTATCGGCAAGCTTCAGGTAGAGGGACAGCGGGGTATCGAAATCCGCCAGGGTCTCGAACGCAAGCGGAATGCGGTTAAAGCCTTCGGCGGCCAAACGCAGGAATTCTTCGCGGGTCATGATCTGCCTCGTGGGCGGGGAACCCCTTGGGGGTTCCTGGAGATGAAATCGTTGGTGTGCAAGCGCGCCGGAGCGTCCGGCCAGAATGAGTTCAGGCGCGCCAGCGCCAACGGGCGGCGGCCTTGATGATCTTCATTCCGGCTCGTTCGAGCCAATGCTTGCAGGGAACCACCACGTTTCTGTCTCGTTGAGGCGGATAATCGGAGGAGTCCGGCGACATTAGCGCAGCGCCGTGGGCGGCGCAACCACCTGGGAGCAGCTCACGCAGGTCGTCCACCACCAGGGCCGGGTCCTCCTCGGCAATGGGTCGGCCGTGGTTGTAGCCGTAGCTCAGGGCGACGCATTTCACCCCGGCGGCCTTGGCCGCAAGCACGTCGTTGCGCGAGTCGCCAACGAACAGCGCCTCGTTGCGGCTCACCCCGGTCATGTGCATCACATGCAGCAACGCGGCCGGGTCCGGCTTCTGCTGCGGCAGGGTGTCGCCGGCGATGATCAAGGGGAAATAACGACCCAGCCGCATCTCATCCAGCAGGGGCGCGACGAAGCGTTCGGGCTTGTTGGTGACCAGCGCCAGCTCGACGCCCTTCTTCTTCAACCACTTGAGGGTTTCCGCCACCCCCGGGTAGACGGTGGTGAGCGCGTGGCTGTCGGCGTAGGCCGTCATGAACAGCTCGAGGCCGCGCTCGGCGTCCTCCTCGTGTACCGAGGAATGCTCGTAACCATCAGCCAGGGCGCGGCGCACCAGCACCCGGGCACCATTGCCGACCCAGTCGCGAACCCGCTCCACCCCGGCCGCAGGACGGCCCAGGGCGAGCAGCATCTGGTCGACGGCCGCCGCGAGGTCGGGCACCGAATCCACCAGGGTGCCGTCCAGGTCGAACATCACCAGGCGTGGCAGGCGCCCGTCGAACAGCCGGTGCAGCGTTCCCATATCAGACCTGGGCCAGCTCGGCGCGCATGGCGGCGATTACTTCGGCGTAGTCCGGCGCATTGAAGATGGCCGAGCCGGCGACAAAGGTGTCGGCACCGGCGGCGGCGATCTCGCGGATGTTCTTCACGTTCACGCCGCCGTCGATCTCCAGGCGGATGTCGCGGCCGGAAGCGTCGATCAGGGCGCGGGCCTCACGCAGCTTGTCGAGGGTGCCGGGGATGAACTTCTGGCCACCGAAACCGGGGTTGACGCTCATCAGCAGGATCATGTCGACCTTGTCCATCACGTACTTGAGCGCATCCAGCGAGGTGGCCGGATTGAACACCAGGCCCGCCTTGGCGCCGCCATCGCGGATCAGCTGCAGGGAGCGATCGATGTGCTGCGTGGCTTCGGGGTGGAAGGTGATGTAGGTGGCGCCGGCTTCGATGAAGTCACCGATGATGCGATCCACCGGGGAAACCATCAGGTGGGCGTCGATCGGCGCGGTGATGCCGTACTTGCGCAGTGCCGAGCAGACCATGGGGCCGATGGTCAGGTTGGGCACGTAGTGGTTGTCCATCACGTCGAAGTGAACGATGTCGGCGCCGGCGGCGAGAACGTTATCCACTTCCTCGCCCAGGCGGGCGAAATCGGCGGAAAGGATCGACGGAGCGATGGCGAAAGGCTGCATGGCTGACCTCAGGGGCAGAATCACGGTGGCGCGAATTGTAGCCGGGATGGATGGCGCGCGGGGATTCGACCGATGACTGAGGCGGATACCTCCCTCTCCCCTCCCCGGCCGCACCTTAAGAGGAGAGGGTGACTCGCGCCGGCGAGGCACTAGCAGTGTTGAAGCCCAAACCCATCTGAAACCTGGCCATAAAGGTGGGGCAACGACTACGCCCCTTCAGAAGGCCGAGCGGAATCCTTGTGCAGGGGGACGAGCGGCATGGATGCCGCGAGGGGCGCGCAGGGCCATGGATGGCCCTTCGCGCCGTGCCCCCGGAGCAAGGATGAAGGGAGGGAACCCCGGCGAAGCCGGGGCCGGATGCTGGGGCAAGTTTTTTGGTTCCTTTTCACGGGGGCGGCCATCCGGCGATTGGAAAAGGGACTCGCCCGGAAGGGCGAAACAGAAACCCACAGCCCACTCGGAAACGAGCCGGGCACCAGCACATCCCAGAACCATAAAAAAAGCCCGCGAAATCGCGGGCCGGGAAGGTTGGAGAGGGTCACTCGGGCATCGAGGTGCGCATCCGCTCGCTGCGTCCGCGCAGCCATTCCAGCACCAGCAACAGTGCAACCGAGAAGCCGATCAGCAAGGTGGCGGCGGCGGCGATGGTCGGGCTGAGGTTCTCGCGGATACCGCTGAACATCTGCCGTGGCAGGGTGGCCTGCTCGGGGCCGGCGAGGAACAGGGTCACCACCACTTCGTCGAAGGAGGTCGCGAAGGCGAACAGCGCCCCCGAGATCACCCCCGGGGCGATCAGCGGCAGGGTCACCTTGAAGAACGCGGTCACCGGCGGCGCGCCCAGGCTGGCGGCGGCGCGCACCAGGTTGTAGTTGAAGCCCTGGAGGGTGGCCGACACCGTGATGATCACGAAGGGAACACCCAGCACGGCGTGCACCAGGATCAGCGACAGGTAGCTGTTGCCCAGCCCCAGTGGCGCGAAGAACAGGTAGCTGGCGACGCCGATGATCACCACCGGTACCACCATGGGCGAGATCAGCAGGCTCATCACCAGCGCCTTGCCACGGAACTCGCCACGGGTCAGGCCGATGGAGGCCAGGGTACCGAAGACCATGGCCAGCACGGTGGCCGCCGGTGCCACGATCATGCTGTTGGTCAGCGCGCGCATCCACTCGGCCGAGCCGAAGAAGTCCGCGTACCAACGCAGGGAGAAGCCCTGCAGCGGGTAGACCAGGAAAGTGCCGGAGTTGAACGACAGCGGGATGATCACCAGCACCGGCAGGATCAGGAACAGCAACACCAGGCCGCACAGGGTGCGCAGGGTGTAGAACCACAGGCGCTCGATGGGGGACATGTAGGGACTCAGCATTTTCTTGTTCTCCTCAGCCCAGGCGCAGGCGGCCGGCGCCTACCAGCCAGGTGTAGACCACGTAGAGCACCAGGGTGGCGAACAGCAGCAGTCCGCCCAGGGCCGTGGCCATGCCCCAGTTGATGGTGGTGTTGGTGAAGAAGGCGACGAAGTAGCTGACCATCTGATCGTTCGGGCTGCCCAGCAGCGCCGGGGTGATGTAGTAGCCGATGGACAGGATGAACACCAGCAGGCAACCGGCGCCGACACCGGCCACGGTCTGCGGGAAGTACACCTTCCAGAAGCTGGCGAAGGGGTGGCAGCCGAGGGAAATCGCCGCGCGCATGTAGGTGGGCGAGATGCCCTTCATCACGCTGTAGATCGGCAGGATCATGAACGGCAGCATGATGTGCACCATGGCGATGTAGACACCGGTCCGGTTGAACACCAGCTGCAGCGGCTGGTCGATCAGGCCGAGCTTGATCAGCGCGCCGTTGATCAGGCCGCCGGACTGCAACAGCACGATCCAGGCGGCGACGCGCACCAGGATCGAGGTCCAGAACGGCAGCAGCACCAGGATCATCAGCAGGTTGCTCTTGCGCGTCGGCAGGATGGCCAGCAGGTAGGCCAGCGGGTAGGCCAACGCGAGGCAGATCAGGGTGATGACCGCGCCCATCCAGAAGGTCCGGGCGAAGATATCCAGGTAGATGGCCTGGTCGGGGGTGGCCGGGGCCAGCTCGCCCAGGTCATCGATGCGATGGTCGACGGCGGCCAGCAGGTAATAGGGGGTCAGGCGGCTGGCGTTGCGACGGATCGTCTGCCAGTAGGCCGGGTCGCCCCAACGCTCGTCCATGGACTCCAGCGCGTCCTTGTAGGAAGCGGGCTCGGTCTTGAACGGCAGGGCACGGGCGGTCTTGGCCATCAGGCTGCGGTAGCCGGCCAGTTCCATGTTCAGGCGCTTGGAAAGGTCGCCGATGGTCTGGTTCTTGCGCGCCTCGGCGAGGTCTTCGGCCAGGGCCTTGTACACCGGCTCGGCAGGCAGTGCCTTGCCATCCCAGCTGGCAATGGCCTCGACGGTGCGCGGCATGGAGCCGACCACTTCCGGGTTGTTCACGCTCTTGAAGAGCAACGCGCCGATGGGCACCAGGAAGGTCAGCAGAAGGAAGATGAGCAGCGGCAGGATCAGCGCCTGGGATTTCAGGCGGTTCATCCGCTCGGCTCGGGCGAGGCGCTGCTTGAGGCTGGGGCCGGCGACCTCGTTCTGGGGCACTGCAGTGGCCATGGCGAACTCCGTTGGAACAGGGTTGGACTTTCAGCCCCGTAGGGCCAGGGTGAGGGGTCGCCCCCTCACCCCCGACCCCTCTCCCAGAGAGAGAGGGGATACAGCGGCGACCTTACTTGGCCGCCCAGGCGTTGAAGCGCTGTTCCAGCTGCTCGCCATAGTCAGCCCAGAAGGTGACGTCCATGGCGACCTGGTTCTTGATGTTTTCCGGCGTGGTCGGCATGTCCTTCAGCAGGCCCTTGTCCAGCAGCGCCACGGCCTGGGTGTTGGCCGGACCGTAGGCGATGTTGGAGGAGTAGGTCTTCTGCTGCTCGGGCTGGACCGAGAAAGCGATGAATTCCTTGGCCTTGTCGGCATCCTTGGCACCCTTCGGAATGGCCCAGGAGTCGAAGTCGTAGATACCGCCGTTCCACACGACCTTGAGGTTGCTTTCGTTCTGCACGGCAGCGATACGGCCGTTGTAGGCCGAGCTCATGACCACGTCACCGGAAGCCAGGAACTGCGGCGGCTGGGCGCCGGCTTCCCACCACTGGATGTGCGGCTTGATCTGGTCGAGTTTCTTGAAGGCGCGGTCCTGGCCTTCCTTGGTGGCGAGCACGCTGTAGACGTCCTTGGGCGCGACGCCGTCGGCCATCAGGGCGAACTCCAGGGTGTACTTGGCGCCCTTGCGCAGGCCGCGCTTGCCGGGGAATTTCTCCACGTCCCAGAAGTCGGCCCAGCTGGTGGGCGAGGACTTCAGCTTGTCGGCGTTGTAGGCCAGCACGGTGGACCACACGAAGAAGCCGACGCCACAGGGCTGGATGGCGCCGGGGACGAAGTTCGCCGCGTCGCCGAACAGGGCCGGGTCGAGCTCCTCGAACAGGCCTTCATCGCAACCGCGGGACAGCTCGGGCGACTCCACTTCCACCAGGTTCCAGGACACGCTGTTGGTGTCGACCATGGCTTTCACCTTGGCCATCTCACCGTTGTATTCGCCGGCGATGATCTTGTTGTCGGTGCTCTTCTGGAAGGGCTCGTAGAACGCCTTGACCTGCGCGTTCTTGTTGGCGCCACCGAAGGACACCACCGTCAGATCGGCGGCCATGGCCTGGGCGGCGCAGGCCAACCCGAGGGCGATGGCGGTGAGTTTCAGGGATTTCGACATTGTTATTTTCTCCACAGTGCAGGGTTGCTAATGCCTTGGTGCCGCCGCGTCATTCCGCCAGAAGCGGGTCCAGTGCGCGGACGTGCTCCACTTGCCAGCCGAGCGGCACCACATCGCCTACCGCCAGTGCGGGGTCGAGCTCAGCAATCGGTTGCTTGACGAAGAAGTCGGGCTTGCCGCACACCTCGAAGCGAATGCGCACGTGGTCGCCCAGGTAGATGAACTCGGCGACTCGTCCGGAGAAGCGGTTGACGCAGCTTTCGCTGTGGCCGTTGAGGCTGACGCGCTCGGGGCGGATCGACAGGGTCACCGGCTCGCCGGGCTGGCCGACGTTGATCGCCAGCGCCTCGACCTTCTCGCCACGGGCCAGGCGCACGATGCAGCGCTCGCCGTCACGGCTCTCCAGCTGGCCATTGAGGCGGTTGTTCTCGCCGATGAAGTTCGCCACGAAGGTGTTCTTCGGCAGCTCGTACAGCTCGCGGGGCGGGGCGATCTGCTGGATCTCGCCCTGATGGAACACGGCCACGCGATCGGACATGGTCAGGGCTTCCCCCTGGTCATGGGTCACGTAGACCACGGTCACACCCAGGCGCTGGTGGATGTGCTTGATCTCCATCTGCATGTGCTCACGCAGCTGCTTGTCCAGCGCACCGAGGGGTTCGTCCATCAGTACCAGCTGCGGCTCGAACACCAGGGCTCGGGCCAGGGCGACGCGCTGCTGCTGGCCGCCGGAAAGCTGGCCGGGGTAGCGGTTGCGGAAGGCGTCCAGCTGGACCATGGACAGCGCGCGCTTGACCCGCTCGCTGGCGTCGGTCTTGTTCATGCCACGCACGGAGAGCGGGAACGCGAGGTTCTCGGCCACCGTCATGTGCGGGAACAGCGCGTAGTTCTGGAACACCATGCCGATGTCCCGCTTGTGCGGGGGCACGTTGTTGATCGAGCGACCGCCAAGGAGGATCTCGCCGCTGGTAGGGGTTTCGAACCCGGCGAGCATCATCAGGCTGGTGGTCTTGCCGGAGCCGGACGGCCCGAGCAGGGTGAGGAACTCGCCTTTGCGAATGTCCAGGTTGAGGTCCTTGACGATCAAAGTCTCGCCGTCGTAGCTCTTCTGTACGCCGCGAAAGCTGACCAGGATGTCGCTGCCATTTGTCTCGGCCATAACCGCACCTTTGTTTTTGTGTCTGCCGTAGACAAAGCCTAGAGAAGCCGGCAGGTCACGCAAATCGGGCGGTATGAGAGATTGCTATAAGGCTTAGAGAGGATTGCTTGTAGGGATCGCCCTACAATCCGCAGCGCGATTGTCGGACATTCACAGCAGCTTGTGCTCCACGGCGTACTTGACCAGATCCGCCACCGAATGCAGCCCGAGCTTCTGCATCAGGCGCGCCTTGTGGGTGCTCACGGTCTTGCTGCTGACCGCCAGTTGCTGGGCGATCTCATTGACGCCTTCACCGCGCACCAGGCGCTCGAACACCGAGAACTCCCGCTCCGAGAGCAGCGTGTGGCTTGGCCGGGCGTCGGTCAGGCCGACCTCGAAGACCATGCGGTCGGCCAGCTCCGGATCGATGTAGCGCCCGCCTGCGGCCACCTTGCGGATGGCGGTGAGCAGCAGCGCCGGGTCGCTGTCCTTGGTGGCGTAGCCGGCGGCGCCGATCTTCAGCGCCCGCGCGGCCATCTGCGCCTCGTCGTGCATGGACAGCACCAGCACCGCCGGCGGATTGCTCAGGGCGCGAATGCGCGGGATGGCTTCCAGGCCGTTTACGCCGGGCATGGAGATATCCAGCAGCACCACCTCGCAGGGCGTCTGGCGCAGGACCTCCATCAACTGCTCGCCGTTGCCGGCCTCCCCCGCCACGCAGAGGTCCTTGGCCAAGCCGATGAGCTGCTTGATGCCCTCGCGGACGATGGTGTGGTCTTCGGCCACCAGTACTCGAATCACGCCACTTTCTCCTTATCCAGCGCCACGCACACGCAAAGGGTCGTGCCCTCTCCGGGCTGGCTGTCGATCTGCAGGTTGCCACCCAACATCAGTACCCGCTCGCGCATGCCCACAAGGCCGAACGAACTGCCGTGCCGGGCGGTGGTATCGAAACCACGACCATCATCGCTGATGCGCAGGCAGAGCGTGTCCTCTTCTTCGCTCAGGCGAACCGCCACGGTATGGGCCTCGGCGTGGCGCATGACGTTGGTCAGCGCCTCCTGCAACACACGGAACAGGCCCACCGCCTTGGCGTCGGAGAGCTGCGGCAGCTGCTCGGGCACCTCCACCAGGCAAGGAATCTGGGTGCGCGCCTCGAAGCGCCTGGCCTGCCATTCGATGGCGGACGAGATGCCGGCATCGAGAATCGGCGGACGCAGCGCCGTGGCGACATCGCGCACCAGTTGGAACAACTGGGCGATCAGCCGCTTCATGCTCTCCAGGCGCTCGCGCAGGCCGGAATCGAGGCCGGCGAAGGCCAGCTCGCACATCGAGGTTTCCAGCTTGAGCACGGTGAGCACTTGGCCCAATTCATCATGCACTTCGCGGGCGATGCGCGCCTTCTCCTCTTCGCGCACGCTCTCCAGGTGCGCCGACAGGTCGCGCAGCTGGGCGCGGGACTCCGCCAGCTCCAGTTCGATCTGCTTGTTGTCGGTGATATCCCAGACCACGCCGTCCCACACGGCGCGGCCGTCGTCGAAGACCCGCGCGCCGGCCTTGATGTCGGCCCAGCGCAATTGGCCGCCACGGGTGAGGATGCGGCCCTGCCAGTGCCAGTCACGGTCGGCGGCCAGCGCCCGGGTCTGGCTTTCCCAGTAGCTGTCGCGGTCGTCCGGATGGACCAGGCCGCGAATGCCGCGCCCGGTATCCAGCAACTCGCTGGCGCTGTAGCCCACGAGGCCTTCGCTGCCTTCGCCGATGAAGGCGAAATCAGTCACCGCCCCGGCCTGGGGCCGCTCGAGGCGGAACACCAGGCCGGGCACGTTGGAGGCGATGCCCTTCAGCCGCGCCTCGCTTTCCTCCAGGGCTTCCCGGGCACGACGGCGCTCGGTTGCGTCGGAGAGGAAGACCACCAGGTACTCCGAGGAACCGAAGCGCAGGAAACTCAGCGAAACGTCCGCCGGCAGCCAGCTGCCGTCCGGGCGCAGGCAACGGGTTTCGAAGCTCAGCGGGCCCTCGTCGCTGTTGCGCGCCCGGCGCCAGAGGTTGAGCCAGCGGTCCATGTCGAGTTCGGGCTGGAAGTCCGCCAGGGGGCGGTCCGCCAGGCTGCCCGGCCGGTAGCCGAGCATCTGTTCGGCGGCACGGTTGGCGTAGCGCACATGGCTGTCCCAATTCACCCAGAGGATGCCGAGGGTGCTGTGGTCGATGGAGAACTGGGTGAGACGCAGCGCCTCTTCGGCGGCATCCCGCAGCTGCAGCGCGTGGCGGGCATCGAGCAACTGACGCTCCAGCCGGCGCTGCTGGCGGCGTAGCCAGGTGATGATGATGGCGGCGCTCAGCAGCAGCACGCCCAGCAACAGGCTGAGGTTCTGCCAGAAGCCGGCGGACTCGCCCAGGCGCGGATACTTGGGCTGCAGCCAGCGCTCGTGGAGCTGGTCGAGGTCCTTGGCCGGCAGGCTGCGCAGGGCGACGTCGATGATCGACGCCAGTTCCGGCCAATCGCGTCGCGAGGCTATCCGCAGCAACTGCGGGAAGCCGATATCCCCCACCACCGCGAGCCCGGCGAATTCCTGCTCGCGGGACAGGCGGCTGAGCTGGGCCTCATCCAGCACGGCATAGCGCACCTGCTCGGCAAGCAGGGCCTGCAGCGCCTGGCGCTCATTGGCCATGGGCTTGAGGTTCAGGTTGGTATAGGTGGAGCGCAGGTAGTCAGCCACCGCGCTGCCTTCACGCACGGCCACCAGCGAGGCGGCATCGAGCTGCTCCAGGTCCACCGCGGCGCCTCCGTCGCGCTCGCCCACCAGCAACTGGGAAACCCGCAGGTAGGGATCGGAGAACAGCCAATGGCGCAGGCCGGCGGGAGTCTGTCCAAGGCCTGGCGCCAGGTCGATCTGTCCGGCACGCAACGCCCGCTCCAGCTCTTCCGGGCTGTCGTAGGTGCGCCAGACCAGCTCCACGCCCATCGCCTTGGCCAGCCAGTTGATGATTTCGACGTTGGCCCCGGAAAGCTGCTGCAGTCGGCGGTCCAGCTGGACATAGGGCGCTTGCAGCACGGCCCCCACGCGCAACTGGCCGTGATCCTCCAGCCATTGTCGCTGGCCCTGGTCCAGGGGCAACTGGGTCGGCGCGGCCAGGATGGGCGCCGCCAGGCAGCAGGTTAAAAGCAGGGAGAGGAACGCTCGGATCATCGAGGACCAACCAGAACCAGGAATACGGCCGACATACCTTACTCCAGCCATGCCGAACCATGGGAAGGCCCGGCCTGACAAAACTCCGGCGAGCCATTAGGCTCCTGCTTCCCAGCTCGTCCAGGAACTCCCAGATGCCTCGCGCCCCTCGCCCGATCCTCACGGCCCTTTGCTTCGCCCTCTTGCCGGTTGCCCCCGCGCTGCTGGCAGAAGAAGAACCCGCGCCAGCCTCCAAGGAGCCAGCGCCGGTGGTGGAACGCGCGCCGCTGGAAGAACGCAGCCAGGAAGACGCCAGCGGCCTGGAGCGCCAGCTGCCGAGCCGTGAGCAACAGCAGCTCAAGGCCGGCGAGGAGAGCTTCCTCGCGCTCTGGCAACCCGCCAATGTCAGCGCCCCCAACGGCCTGGTGATCCTGCTGCCCGGCGAGGGGGAGAGCGCCGACTGGCCCGATGCGATAGGCCCGATCCGGCGCAATCTGCCGAACGCCGGCTGGAGCACCCTCAGCCTGACCCTGCCCGACCCCAGCGGCGATCCACTGCCGCCGCGCCCGGTGAAGACCGAGGAACCGAGCAAGGCGGAACCGGCGGTAAGCCCGGAAAAGGCGGAGGAAGAAGGCCCGGCCAATACAGAGCAGGCCGGAAGCGCCGAGCCCAATACCGACCCGGCACCGCCGCCACTCTCCCGCGATGCGATCCAGAAGCTGCAGAACGCGCGCGTGTTCGCCCGCATCGAGGCGGCGCTGGCGTTTGCCCGGGAGCAGAAGCCTAAATCCATCGTCTTGCTGGGCCACGGCACCGGAGCCTACTGGGCGGCGCAGTTCCTCAACGCCAATGAGCCGAAGGATGTGCGCAATCTGCTGCTCATCGCAGCGGAGCGACCAACAGGCTATGAGCCGGCCCTGGAGGACTCCCTGCCGACGCTGAAGCTGGCAACCGGAGACTTCTATTACAAGGAGCGCCGCGCGGACCGCGATGCCGCCCTGCTGCGCATGCAGGCAAGCAAGCGGCAGAAGCACCCGGCCTATGTACAGGTCGCCATGACCGGCCTGCTGGGGGATCGCAGCACCGAGCAAGAGCAACTGATCCGCCGTGTTCGCGGCTGGCTGAGCCAGCATACGGGCGCGGACAGCGGCGGCTGACTTATCAGAACCGGCTTTACGATCTTGCGAGCTAGAGTCATGCAAGGCGCAACGACCAGCGGGAGTAACAGCCGAAGGCTGGCCCGAAGGGTGAGCGCCAGCGAATCAAACAGGCGAGGAAGCGGAATTTACTGTTGTAAACGAGCATTACTCGCTCCGCTCGCCCTTCGGGCCACGCTGAAGCGCGTTAGCCGCAAGCGGCTTTCCGAGCCTGTTTTTAACGCCGCAGGGCCATTGCTCCGCAGATCGTAAGCAGGTTCTCAGCGAAAGCCGTGGCGCTCGCGAATCAGGTTGTAGGCGCTGTGCAGCTCGCGGGTACGGTCGGTGGCGGCTCGCACCAGGGCCGGGCTGGCCCCTGAACCGGCGAGCTTGTCCGGATGGTTCTGGCTGAGCAGGCGACGATAGGCGCGCTTGATCACCGCCGGTTCACAGTCGGCGGTCACCCCCAGCAGGGTCAGGGCATCCTTGTAACTGTTGCCGCGCTTGGGCGGCAGGCCCTGGGGCGTGTCGTAGCCGGCGCCAAGCGCCGCCACCTGTGGCGTGGTCAGGCCCAGCCAATGCCCCCACTGCAGGATGAGTTCGCGCTCGCGCTGGCCGATTCGACCATCCGCCGCCGCCATCTGCCAGCAGCAGCGCAAGAGGCGCTCCACCGTCGGGCGATCACTCCTGAGCTTCTTCATGTCGGGCTGCAGGTTGTCGGTACCCGCCTTGCCGCGATTGAACGCCGTGATGGCCCGGCGAGTGCCCGCTTCATCCAGCCCCAGGCGCTTCATCTCGGAGCGGGCCTGCTGGATATGGGCTTGCTGCACCCGCCCGTCACTCTTGGCCAGACGACCGAGCAGGACGAACAGCAGGTCCTCCCGTTCGATGGCGCGCTCGCCAGACATACGCGCGCGCAACGCACTCCAGGAATCCAGGTTGAGGCGCCGGTCGAGCACGTGCCCCAGCAGGCCGCCGAGCATCGCGCCGGGGATGTTCGCCAAGGCAAATCCGGCGGCGGCGCCGAGCAGGGTCGCGGGCCAGACCAACTCAGGCCTCCATCAGCAGCAGGCGCTCGACTTCCGCCAGGCGCTCATGGGTACCGACGTCCACCCAGCGGCCACGGAAGTGCTCGCCACTCACCTGGCCAGCGGCCATGGCCTGGCGCAGTAGCGGGGCAAGCTTGAAGGCGCCTGGTTCGCAACCGGCGAACAGGCGCGGATGGAGCACCGCGATGCCGCTGTAGGTAAGGCTGGGCTCGCCCTCCACGGCATCGCTCACTCGACCGTCGGCAAGACGGAAGTCGCCGCGCGGATGGTGGGCCGGGTTGTCCACCAGCACCAGGTGGGCCAACCCATCCAGCGGCTGGCGCAGCCGGTTGAAGTCGAAATCGGTCCAGACGTCCCCGTTCACCACCACGAAGGGCTCGTCCCCCAGCAGCGGCAAGGCACGGAAGATGCCCCCACCGGTTTCCAGCGGCTCGCCTTCGGCGGAGTAGCGAATGGACAGGCCAAAGCGCGCGCCATCGCCCAGGTGGTCCTCGATCTGCTGGCCGAGCCAGGCGTGGTTGATCACCAGTTCACGGAAGCCCGCCTGGGCCAGGGCACGGAGGTGGAACTCGATCAGCGGCGTGTCCGCGGCGCGGACCAGGGGCTTGGGGGTGTGCAGGGTCAAGGGACGCATACGCTCACCCTTGCCGGCGGCGAGGATCATGGCCTTCATGGGCGGCCCGCCTCGTCGCGGGGCAGACTGGCCAGCAGTTCACCCAGCTCGGCCAGTTCGGGACGACGCTCGATCACTGCTTCTATATAGGAGAAGAAGCGCGGTACGTCGCCCAGGTACTTGGGCTTGCCATCGCGATGGCAGATGCGCGCGAAGATGCCGATGACCTTGAGGTGGCGCTGCACGCCCATCAGGTCGCTGGCACGGTGGAATTCGGCGAAATCGTCCTGGACCGGGATGCCGGCTTCGCGCGCCCGCTCCCAGTAGCGCTGCAGCCAGCCAGCGACACGCTCTTCGGGCCAGCTGAGGAAGGCGTCCTTGAACAGGCAGGTGACGTCATAGGTCACCGGGCCGTAGACCGCGTCCTGGAAATCCAGCACGCCCGGGTTGGGGCGGCTGAGCATCAGGTTGCGCGGCATGTAGTCGCGGTGCACCAGTACCTTGGGCTGGGCCAGGGCGCTGTCGATCAGCAGATCGGAAATCCGCTGCCAGGCAGCCAGTCGCTCGCCTTCCAGCTCGATACCCAGGTGGTGCTGCAGGTACCACTCGGGGAACAGCTGCAGCTCGCGCCGCAGCAGGGCGTCGTCATAGCTGGGCATGGGCGCTTCGAGGCTGCGCTGCTGGAAGGTCAGCAACGCGGTCAGGGCGTCATCGAACAACGCATCGGCGTTGTCGGCATTGATCACCTCGAGGTAGGTCTGGTGACCCAGGTCATCGAGGACCAGGAAGCCCTGTTCCACATTGGCGGCAAGAATTCGCGGCACGTGCACACCAGCTTCGGCGAGCATGCCCGCCACCTTGACGAAGGGTCGGCAGTCCTCGCGAGGCGGCGGCGCGTCCATCAGGATCAGGGTGCGGCCCTCGGCCTGCCAACGGAAATAGCGGCGGAAGCTGGCGTCGCTGCTGGCCGGAACCAGGGTGGCGGCCGGTACGGGGCCCCAACCTTCGGCAGCGAACAGGGTGGGCAACTGCTGGTCCAGCCATTGGCTCAGCTGCTGAAGGCGAAGGTCTTCATGGTGCATCGGGTGGTCTCCGGCGGCGCTAGCCGTTGTGCGGGTCATGCTTTATTATCCAGCATCTTTTTCAGCCCATCGAGAGGCGTGCGGCCCCAGCGGGCCGAAGGCGCGCAGGAAGCCCGGACTAACAAGATGGCAGTAAGAACCCCCGCGTTTCACAAAAAGTTCCCTCTGCTGGTGACCGGCAGCCTGCTGGCCCTTCAGCCAGTAGCCAGCTCATTCGTCGTCGCCGCAGAGCAATTCGACTGCCAACCCTCCGCTACCGGCGGCTGGGCATGTGCACCCAAGGCCAGTGCCGAGAGCCTGCCGCCCCGTCCGGTGCACAGCGGCAGTGCCGTGAGCTCGAGCATCGGTGCAGCCGCGCAGGCCACCGAAGGTGGCGAGGCCCAAGGCAGCACGGCAACCCTGGTCTCCGACGCCGAAGGCAAGGGCCTGGTCTCCCGCAGTGCCGACTTCAGCCACCTGGACTGGGTGCCGCGTGACAAGCTCACGCCCGCGCAGCTGGCCGAAGCTGGTCCCTATTGCGCCGGCGCCTATATAGAACCGCCGCGTCCGGGCATGAACGACAAGACCCCCCTGGAAGATGCGCCCACCTTCATCTCCGCCAAGGCCTCGCGCTATGAGCAGGAGCAGCAGGTCGCCACCCTCGCCGGTGACGTGATCCTGCGCCAGGGCAGCATGCAGATCGAAGCCGACGAGGCGAACCTGCACCAGGCGGAAAACCGTGGCGAGCTGGTCGGTAACGTCCGGCTGCGCGACAACGGTGCCCTGGTGGTTGGCGACCGCGCCGAACTGCAGCTGGACAACGGCGAGGCCAAGGTCGACAACGCCGAGTACGTCCTGCACCAGTCCCACACCCGCGGCAGCGCGCTTTACGCCAAGCGCCAGGAAGACGCCATCATCCGTCTGAAGGATGGCACCTACACCCGCTGCGAACCGGGTGACAACGCCTGGCACCTGAAGGGCAACAACGTCAAGCTGAACCCGGCCACCGGCTTCGGCTCCGCGACCAACGTCACCCTGCGGGTCAAGGACATTCCGGTGTTCTATACCCCGTACATCTATTTCCCGATCGACGACCGTCGCCAATCGGGCTTCCTGCCGCCGACCATCGGCAGCAGCACCGATACCGGCTTCCTGCTGGTCACGCCGTACTACTTCAACCTGGCGCCGAACTACGACGCCACCCTGTACCCGCGCTACATGTCCAAGCGCGGCCTGCTGATGGAAGGCGAATTCCGCTACCTGACCCATAGCAGCGAAGGTGAGTTCGGCGGCGCCTACCTCGACGACCAGGAAGACGAGCGCAAGCTCATGTCCGAGTACGAGCAGAAGCGCTGGCTCTACCACTGGAAACACACCGGTGGCCTGAACTCGCGCCTGCTGGCCGAAGTCGACTACACCGACATCAGCGATCCTTACTACTTCGAGGACCTGGACACCGACCTGGGCGTCGATACGCCGACCTACGTCAACCAGCGCGGCACCCTGACCTACCGCGGCAGCTCCTACACGGCGAGGCTGAACGCCCAGGCCTACGAGCTGGCGACCATTACCGACATCACGCCCTACGATCGCCTGCCACAGCTCACCCTGGACGGCCAACTGCCCTACCAGCCGGGCGGACTGAACTTCGCCTACAAGACCGAATTCGTGCGCTTCGACCGCGACCTTCGCACCGGTGACTTCTCGGATATCAACGGCTTTACCGAGCCCTGGAACGACAACAACATTCGCGGCCTTGCCCGCGCCAATGGCGATCGCACCCACGTGGAGCCGGCTGTCAGCCTGCCGATGAGCTGGACCTGGGGCTTCCTCAAGCCACAGGTCAAATACGCCTACACCCAGTACGACCTGGATCTGGACCAGCAAGGCAAGAACTCTCTCTTTGCCGAACAGACCTTCCACGGCAGCCAGGACCGCCAGGTACCGATCTACAGCATCGACAGCGGCCTGCTCTTCGACCGCAAGACGAGCTTCTTCGGCAAGGACTACACCCAGACCCTGGAACCGCGTCTGTTCTACCTCTATGTACCGGAAGAAGACCAGACCGACATCCCGCTGTTCGACACGGGCGAGTACACCTTCAACTACGCCTCGCTGTTCCGCGACAACCGCTTCTCCGGCCGCGATCGCATCGGCGACGCCAACCAGATATCGCTGGGCGTCACCAACCGCTGGATCGAGTCCAACGGCTTCGAGCGCCAGCGTTTCAGCATTGGCCAGGCGTTCTACTTCGAAGATCGCCAGGTGACCCTGCCAGACAGCTTCAGCGGTCGTCCGGGCACCAGCCCAATGAAAGATCGAGCCGACTACACCTCCTCCGTTTCGCCCTACGCGCTGGAGTACCTGTACCGCTTCAACCGCGACTGGCGTGTCAGCTCGAACTTCAACTGGGACCCGGATACCCATAGCACCCGCTCCGGCAGCGCGATGTTCCACTACCAGCCGGAAGACAACCCGAACAAGGTCGTCAACGCCGGCTATCGCTACCGCAACGACACCATCCGCTTCGACCAGTCGACCGGTAACTGGGTCGTCGGTGGCGGCGACTTTGGCACACCGGGCACAGCGGGCTTCATCAAGGACTACTACAAGATCAGCCAGCACGACTTCTCGGTCATCTGGCCGGTGGTTCCGCAGTGGAGCGCCATCGCGCGCTGGCAGTACGACTACAACCGCGACCGTACCCTGGAAGCCTTCGGTGGCTTCGAGTACGACAGCTGCTGCTGGAAGCTGCGCCTGATCAGCCGCTACTGGGTCGACTACGACGAGTTCGAGCAGAACCCGGATCCGTCCAACGACAGCGGCGACCACGGGATCTTCCTGCAAATCGTCCTCAAGGGTCTGGGTGGTGTCGTGGGCAACCAGATCGAAGGCTTCCTGGATAAAGGCATTCAAGGTTACCGTGAACGTGAAGACCAAGCTCTCTGATTGTCTGCGCCCGCTGCTGTTGGGCGCGCTCTTCCTCGGCGGCATTGCGCACGCCGAGGTCCGCTCCATCGACCGCGTGGTCGCCATTGTCGATAACGATGTCATCATGCAGAGCCAGCTGGACCAGCGCCTGCGTGAAGTACAGCAAACCATCGCCAAGCGCGGCGCCTCGCTGCCTCCGGAAAACGTACTCAACCAGCAGGTGCTGGAACGCCTGATCATCGAGAACATCCAGCTGCAGATCGGCGACCGCTCCGGTATCCGCATCGCGGACGAGGAACTGAACCAGGCCATCGAAGCCATCGCCCAGCGCAATGGCATGACGGTCGACCAGTTCCGCAGCGCGCTGGCTCGTGACGGCCTGTCCTTCGATGACGCCCGTGACCAGGTGCGCCGCGAGATGGTCATCAGCCGGGTGCGTCAGCGCCGTGTGGCCGAGCGCATCCAGGTCACCGAGCAGGAAGTGCAGAACTTCCTCGCGTCCGACATGGGCAAGATCCAGCTGTCCGAAGAGTTCCGCCTGGCCAATATCCTGATCCCGGTACCGGAAGGCTCCTCGCCCGATACCATCCAGGCCGCCGAACGCCAGACCCAGGAGCTGTACCAACAGCTCAGGCAAGGCGCCGACTTCGCCCAGCTCGCCATCTCCCGCTCGGCTGGCGAGACCGCCCTGGAAGGCGGCGAGATCGGCTGGCGCAAGGCCGCCCAGCTGCCGCCTCCCTTCGACGGCATGATCGGCGCCCTGCAAGTCGGCGAAGTGACCGAACCGGTACGCACCCCAGGCGGTTTCATCATCCTGAAGCTGCTGGACAAGCGTGGCGGTGACACCCTGGTGCGTGACGAAGTGCACGTCCGCCACATCCTGCTCAAGCCCAGCGAGATTCGCAGCGAAGCCGATACCCAGCGCCTGGCCGAGCGCCTCTACCAGCGCATCCAGTCCGGCGAAGACTTCGGCGAACTGGCGAAAAGCTTCTCCGAAGACCCGGGCTCCGCGCTCAACGGCGGCGACCTTAACTGGATCGACCCCAACGCGCTGGTCCCCGAGTTCCGCGAAGTCATGGCCCAGACCCCGACCGGCAAGCTCTCCAAGCCGTTCAAGAGCCCCTATGGCTGGCACGTGCTGGAAGTGATGGGGCGTCGCGCCACCGATAGCAGCGAGAAGTTCCGCGAGCAGCAAGCGGCGAACATCCTGCGCAATCGCAAGTACGACGAGGAGCTGCAGGCCTGGCTGCGCCAGATCCGCGACGAGGCCTACGTCGAAACCAAGTTGTAAAAACCGGGCGAGTCTCGGCCCTGCGCTGGCGGTACAATCGCCGCCAGCGTATCGGCCCCCTGCACAGGACTCGCCATGACCCCTCTCCGCTTTGCCCTCACCCCAGGTGAACCCGCCGGCATCGGCCCCGACCTCTGCCTGCTGCTCTCCCGCTCCGCCCAGCCCCATGCCCTGATCGCCATCGCCAGCCGCGAGCTGCTCGAACAACGCGCCGTCGAGCTGGGCCTGGCCATCCGCCTGATCGACGTCGATCCCGCCCGCCTTCCCGATACTCCCGCCCCTGCGGCCAGCCTGTATGTCTGGGATACGCCCCTGCGCGCAGCGGCGAAGTCCGGCCAGCTCGACTCGCTGAACGCCGACTACGTACTGGAAACCCTGACCCGCGCGGGCCAAGGCTGCCTCGACGGGCTCTTCGCCGGGATGATCACCGCGCCGGTGCACAAGGGCGTAATCAACGAAGCCGGTATCGCCTTCTCCGGCCACACCGAATTCCTTGCGGACCTGACCGCCACCCGCCAGGTGGTGATGATGCTGGCCACCCGTGGACTGCGCGTCGCCCTGGTGACCACCCACCTGCCGCTCAAGGACGTTGCCGCCGCCATCACCCCCGATCGCCTGCAACGGGTCAGCCGCATCCTGCATGCCGACCTGGTGAACAAGTTCGGCATCGCCCAGCCACGCATCCTGGTCTGCGGCCTCAACCCCCACGCCGGGGAAGGCGGCCACCTGGGACGGGAAGAAATCGAAGTCATCGAGCCGACCCTGGAAGGCCTGCGCGCCGAAGGCCTGGACCTGGTGGGCCCGCTCCCGGCCGACACCCTGTTCACCCCCAAGCACCTGGAGCACTGCGACGCCGTGCTCGCCATGTACCACGACCAGGGCCTGCCCGTGCTCAAGTACAAGGGATTCGGCGCCGCGGTGAACGTCACCCTTGGCCTGCCGATCATCCGCACATCGGTGGACCACGGCACCGCCCTGGACCTGGCAGGCAGTGGCCGCATCGATTGCGGCAGCCTCGAAGTGGCCCTGGAAACCGCCTACCAGATGGCCGCCGCGCAACAGCGCGGACAGTGAGCCGCGCCACCCGCGCCGCCAAGCCTTAGGCGGCGCGGGCCCGCGCCTGATAAACTGCGCCACTCATGTTTCCACGCCAGGCTACCCGGCCTGGCCCAAGGCCTGGAGCCTTCGATGTCCGAACACTACCAACACCGCGCGCGCAAGCGTTTCGGCCAGAACTTCCTGCATGACGCCGGCGTCATCCATCGCATCCTGCGCAGCATCCACGCGCGCCAGGGCGAACGCCTGCTGGAGATCGGCCCGGGCCAGGGCGCCCTCACCGAGGGTCTGCTCGGCAGCGGTGCGCAGCTCGACGTGATCGAACTGGACCTGGACCTGATCCCGATCCTGCAGCACAAGTTCGGCCAGCTGCCGAATTTCCGCCTCAACCAGGGCGACGCGCTGAAGTTCGACTTCCGCAAGCTCGACGCCGAACCCCACAGCCTCCGCGTGGTGGGCAACCTGCCCTACAACATCTCCACGCCGCTGATCTTCCACCTGTTGAGCCACGCCGACCTCATCCGTGACATGCACTTCATGCTGCAGAAGGAAGTGGTGGAACGCCTGGCGGCCGAGCCCGGCGGCGGCGACTGGGGCCGGCTGTCGATCATGGTCCAGTACCACTGCCGTGTGGAACACCTGTTCAACGTAGGTCCGGGCGCGTTCAATCCGCCGCCCAAGGTCGACTCCGCCATCGTCCGCCTGGTGCCCCACGAGGTGCTGCCGCATCCCGCCAAGGATGCCGCCATGCTCGAACGCGTGGTGCGCGAAGCCTTCAACCAGCGCCGCAAGACCCTGCGCAATACCCTCAAGGGCTTGCTGGACAGCGCTGCCATCGAAGCCGCTGGCGTCGACGGCAGCCTTCGACCGGAACAGCTCGACCTGGCCGCCTTCGTCCGCCTGGCCGATCAATTGGTCGCCACCGGCCCCAGCTCCTAGACTTCACTTCCAGCTACTCGAGAACCTACGCGTGTCCGATACCCGCTACCAGGTCGACGTCAGCGTCGTCACCCGCTTCCTTCCGGAGCAATCCCAGCCGGACGAGAACCGCTTTGCCTTCGCCTACACCGTGACCATCCAGAACAACGGCGAACTACCGGCCAAGCTGCTCACCCGCCACTGGGTGATCACCGACGGCGACGGCCACGTGCAGGAAGTCCGCGGCGCCGGCGTAGTCGGCCAGCAACCGCTGATCGCCCCCGGCGCCAGCCACACCTACACCAGCGGGACCGTGATGGCGACGCAGGTCGGCAGCATGCAGGGCAGCTACCAGATGGTCGCCGACGATGGCAAACGCTTCGACGCCAACATCGCCCCCTTCCGCCTCGCCGTACCCGGCTCGCTGCACTGAAGGAGTCGGCATGACGGCTTATGCGGTCGGCGATATCCAGGGCTGCCTGGATCAGCTGAAGTGCCTGCTGGAGCAAGTCCGCTTCGACCCGGCCAACGACCAGCTCTGGCTGGTGGGCGACCTGGTCAATCGCGGGCCCAAATCCCTCGAAACCCTGCGCTTCCTCTATTCCATCCGTGAATCGGTGGTGTGCGTATTGGGCAACCACGACCTGCACCTGCTGGCGGCGGCCAATGACATCGAGCGCCTGCGCAAGGCCGACACGCTGCGCGAGATCCTCGACGCACCGGACCGCGCCGAACTGCTCAACTGGCTGCGCCGGCAGAAGCTGCTGCACTACGACGAGCAACGCGACATCGCCCTGGTCCATGCCGGCATCCCGCCCCAGTGGAGCCTGAGCAAGGCGCTCAAGCGCGCCGCGGAGGTCGAGGAAGCGCTGCAGGACGACGCACGCCTGCCGCTGTTCCTCGACGGCATGTACGGCAACGAGCCGGCCAAATGGGACAAGGACCTGCATGGCGTGACGCGCCTTCGGGTCATCACCAACTACTTCACCCGCATGCGCTTCTGCCGCGCCGACGGCACCCTGGACCTCAAGTCCAAGGAAGGCCTGGATACCGCCCCGCCCGGCTATGCCCCCTGGTTCAGCTTTCCCGAGCGCAGGACCCGTGGACAGAAGATCATCTTCGGCCACTGGGCGGCACTGGAAGGCAAATGCAACGAACCCGGCCTCTTCCCCCTCGACACCGGCTGTGTCTGGGGTGGCGCCATGACCCTACTGAACATCGACAGCGGCGCACGCATCAGCTGCAGCTGCGAGGAGAACCGCCATGAGTGAATTCCAGCGCATCGCCCCCGAGCAGGCCCAGGCCCTGCGCGAACAAGGCGCCGTTGTGGTGGACATCCGCGATCCGCAAAGCTTCGCCCTCGGCCATATCAGCGGCTCGCACCACCTGGACAATTACTCCCTGCCCGACTTCATCGCCCACGCCGACTTCGACAAGCCGCTGATCGTCACCTGCTACCACGGCAACTCCAGCCAGAGCGCGGCCGCCTATCTCGCGCACCAGGGCTTCTCCGAGGTCTACAGCCTGGACGGCGGCTTCGAGCTCTGGCACAGCGTCTACCCCGGCGAAGTCGCCCGACAGAGCGCCGATTGAAATTTTTTCGGTGAGGCGCAACCCCGCGCCATCACTGGCTTGGCGTCACTTCTCCGACGGACGGTAATCCCCTGTTATCGTTCCGTAATGCTTGACCTTGCCGATAACGAACTACTCTTAGCTCAGGCCATCCATAAAAGGGGAGAGCCGGTACACCGGTTCCGGGCCATCGGCAGCGACCATTCAGGTGTTCTGGGGGACTTTCATCGGCCGACCGTCTTCGGCTGACTGCCCGCACCCGTATAACCGACCCCGCGCCGGCTTCCTGATTCCAGCGAGGTGACGTCATGAGCATTTTCAGCCACTTCCAACAACGCTTCGAAGCGACTCGCCAGGAGGAGTACTCCCTCCAGGAATATCTTGACCTGTGCAAACAGGATCGCAGCGCCTACGCCACCGCCGCCGAACGCATGCTCATGGCCATCGGTGACCCGGAGTTGCTCGACACGTCCATCGACCCGAGGCTGTCACGGATCTTCTCCAACAAAGTGATCCGTCGCTATCCGGCCTTCGCCGACTTCCATGGCATGGAAGAGTGCATCGACCAGATCGTTTCCTACTTCCGCCACGCCGCCCAAGGCCTGGAAGAGAAGAAGCAGATCCTCTATCTCCTGGGCCCGGTAGGTGGCGGTAAATCGTCCCTGGCGGAAAAACTGAAGCAGCTCATGGAGCGCGTGCCCTTCTATGCCATCAAGGGCTCTCCGGTGTTCGAATCGCCCCTGGGGCTGTTCAACGCGGATGAGGACGGCACCATCCTCGAAGAGGAATACGGCATCCCGCGGCGCTACCTGCGGACCGTCATCTCGCCCTGGGCGACCAAGCGCCTCAACGAGTTCGGCGGCGACATCAGCAAGTTCCGCGTGGTCAAGCTCTACCCCTCGATCCTCAACCAGGTCGCCATCGCCAAGACCGAGCCGGGCGACGAAAACAACCAGGACATCTCCGCCCTGGTGGGCAAGGTCGACATCCGCAAGCTCGAGGAATACCCGCAGAACGACGCCGACGCCTACAGCTACTCGGGCGCGCTGTGCCGGGCCAACCAGGGCCTGATGGAATTCGTCGAGATGTTCAAGGCGCCGATCAAGGTCCTGCACCCCTTGCTGACCGCCACCCAGGAAGGCAACTACAACAGCACCGAAGGCCTGGGCGGCCTCCCCTTCAGCGGCATCATCCTGGCCCACTCCAACGAATCGGAATGGCACAGCTTCCGCAACAACAAGAACAACGAGGCCTTCATCGACCGGATCTACATCGTCAAGGTGCCCTACTGCCTGCGGGTCACCGACGAGATCAAGATTTACGACAAGCTGCTCGTCGGCAGCTCCCTGGCCCACGCCCACTGCGCACCGGACACCCTGCGCATGCTGGCGCAGTTCTCCGCCCTGTCACGCCTCAAGGAGCCGGAGAACTCCAACATCTATTCCAAGATGCGCGTCTATGACGGCGAGAACCTGAAGGACACCGATCCCAAGGCCAAGTCGATCCAGGAATACCGCGACTCCGCCGGGGTGGACGAGGGCATGAACGGCCTGTCGACCCGCTTCGCCTTCAAGATCCTCTCCAAGGTGTTCAACTTCGACCCCCACGAGGTCGCGGCCAACCCGGTGCACCTGCTCTATGTGCTGGAACAACAGATCGAGCAGGAACAGTTCCCGGCCGAAGTGCGTGAGCGCTACCTGCGCTACATCAAGGAATACCTGGCGCCGCGCTACATCGAGTTCATCGGCAAGGAAATCCAGACCGCTTACCTCGAGTCCTACAGCGAATACGGTCAGAACATCTTCGATCGCTACGTGCTCTACGCCGACTTCTGGATCCAGGACCAGGAATACCGCGACCCGGAAACCGGCGAGATCCTCAATCGCGTGGCACTGAACGAGGAGCTGGAGAAGATCGAGAAACCGGCCGGCATCAGCAATCCGAAGGACTTCCGCAACGAGATCGTCAACTTCGTGCTGCGCGCCCGGGCCAACAACAACGGCAAGAACCCCAGCTGGCTCAGCTACGAGAAGCTGCGCGTCGTCATCGAGAAGAAGATGTTCTCCAACACCGAGGACCTACTGCCGGTCATCAGCTTCAATGCCAAGGGCAGCAAGGAGGAACAACAGAAGCACAACGACTTCGTCAAACGCATGGTCGAGCGCGGCTACACGGAGAAACAGGTACGCCTGCTGTCCGAATGGTACCTGCGGGTACGCAAGTCGCAGTAAAACAGTCTCAAGCTGCAAGCCAGGAACACGCCCACCGGAGGCGCCGTCTCGTACGGCGTCCTCCGCACCTTGCGGCCTGAAGCTCCCCGGAGGGGTCTATGAGCTACGTCATCGACAGGCGTCTGAACGGCAAGAACAAGAGCACGGTGAACCGCCAGAGGTTCCTGCGGCGCTACCGTGAGCACATCAAGAAGGCCGTGGAGGAAGCCGTCAGCCGCCGTTCCATCACCGACATGGAGCACGGCGAACAGATCAGCATCCCCGGTCGCGATATCGACGAGCCCGTGCTTCACCACGGCCGTGGCGGGCGCCAGACCATCGTCCACCCCGGCAACAAGGAATTCACCACCGGCGATCGCATCCCCCGCCCCCAGGGCGGCGGCGGTGGCCGAGGCGGCGGCAAGGCCAGCAACCAGGGTGAGGGGATGGACGAGTTCGTCTTCCAGATCACCCAGGAAGAATTCCTCGACTTCATGTTCGAGGACCTCGAACTGCCCAACCTGGTGAAGCGTCATCTCACCGGGGCGGACACCTTCAAGACCGTGCGCGCCGGCATCAGCAACGAAGGCAGCCCCTCGCGCATCAACATCGTCCGCACCCTGCGCTCGGCCCACGCCCGGCGTATCGCCCTGTCCGGCAGCAGCCGCACCAAGCTCAAGGAAGCGCGGGCCGAACTGGAGCGACTGAAACGCGAAGAGCCGGACAATTTCGGCGATATCCAGGAACTTGAAGCCGAAATATCCAGACTTCGCGCCAGGATCGAGCGTGTCCCCTTCCTCGACACCTTCGACCTCAAGTACAACCTGCTGGTCAAGCAGCCCAACCCCTCCTCCAAGGCGGTGATGTTCTGCCTGATGGACGTGTCCGGCTCCATGACCCAGGCGACCAAGGACATCGCCAAGCGCTTCTTCATCCTGCTCTACCTCTTCCTCAAGCGGAACTACGACAAGATCGAGGTGGTGTTCATCCGCCACCACACCAGCGCCCGCGAGGTGGACGAGGAGGAATTCTTCTATTCACGGGAAACCGGCGGCACCATCGTCTCCAGCGCGCTCAAGCTGATGCAGGAGATCATGGCCGAGCGCTACCCCATCAACGAATGGAACATCTATGCCGCCCAGGCCTCGGACGGCGACAACTGGAATGACGATTCACCCATCTGCCGGGATATCCTGATCAAGCAGATCATGCCGTTCGTGCAGTACTACACCTACGTCGAGATCACCCCGCGCGAACACCAGGCGCTGTGGTACGAGTACGAACAGGTCTGCGAAGCGTTCGGCGATACCTTCGCCCAGCAGCAGATCGTCTCGGCGGCGGATATCTACCCGGTGTTCCGCGAGCTGTTCCAGCGCAGGCTCGTGACCTGAGGGGAGGCGTGAAATGAGTGCCAGCAAGAAGGAACGCAAGCCTATTTCCACGGGGTCGGAATGGACCTTCGACCTGATCCGCACCTACGACCGCGAGATCAGTCGGATCGCCGAGCGCTACGCGCTGGACACCTACCCAAACCAGATCGAAGTCATCAGCGCCGAGCAGATGATGGACGCCTATGCCTCGGTGGGCATGCCGATCGGCTACAACCACTGGTCCTACGGCAAGCACTTCCTCGCCACCGAGAAGGGCTACTCGCGGGGGCAGATGGGCCTGGCCTACGAGATCGTGATCAACTCCGACCCCTGCATCGCCTACCTGATGGAGGAAAACACCATCACCATGCAGGCGCTGGTGATCGCCCATGCCTGCTACGGCCATAACAGCTTCTTCAAGGGCAACTACCTGTTCCGCACCTGGACCGACGCCAGCTCGATCATCGACTACCTGGTGTTCGCCAAGCAGTACATCATGCAATGCGAGGAACGCCACGGCATAGACGCCGTGGAAGACCTGCTGGACTCCTGCCACGCCCTGATGAACTACGGCGTGGACCGCTACAAACGCCCCTACCCCATCTCCGCCGAGGAGGAACGGCGCAGGCAGAAGGAGCGTGAGGAACACCTGCAGAAGCAGATCAACGACCTCTGGCGCACCATCCCCAAGGGCGCCGGCAAGGGCGGCGAGCGGGACAACCAGCGCTTCCCCGCCGAGCCCCAGGAAAACATCCTCTACTTCATCGAGAAGCACGCCCCGCTGCTGGAACCCTGGCAACGGGAAGTGGTGCGCATCGTGCGCAAGATCGCGCAGTACTTCTATCCACAGCGCCAGACCCAGGTGATGAACGAGGGCTGGGCCACCTTCTGGCACTACACCCTGCTCAACGACCTCTACGACGAGGGCCTGGTCACCGACGGCTTCATGATGGAGTTCCTGCAGTCCCACACCAGCGTGGTCTACCAGCCCCCCTTCGACAGCCCCTACTACAGCGGCATCAACCCCTACGCGCTGGGTTTCGCCATGTACCGCGACATCCGCCGCATCTGCGAGGAACCCACCGAGGAGGACCGCCACTGGTTCCCGGACATCGCCGGCAGCGACTGGCTGACCACCATCAAGTTCGCCATGAACAGCTTCAAGGACGAGAGCTTCGTCCTGCAGTTCCTCTCGCCCAAGGTGATCCGTGACCTGAAGCTCTTCAGCATCCTCGACGACGACCAGAAGGACGAGCTGCTGGTCCCCGCCATCCACGACGAGCAGGGCTACCGCACCATCCGCGAAACCCTGGCTGCCCAGTACAACCTCGGCAACCGCGAACCCAACGTACAGATCTGGAGCGTCGACCGCCGCGGCGACCGCTCCCTGACCCTGCGCCACCAGCAGCACGACCGCAAGCCGCTAGGCGAGTCCACCGAGGAAGTGCTGCGGCACCTGCACCGCCTCTGGGGCTTCGACATCCACCTCGAAACCCGCCAGGGCGAACAGATCACCGGGAGCCACCATGTTCCCCCAAAGGGGGAGCGCACTGAGGACGGGGAATACCCGCGCCTGGACCTGATCATTCCACCCATTTGATCGGTTGACCGCATGCCGGCCCAGGCCGCGCATGCGGTTCAGCCCTTATGGGAGCCGACCTCAGATGCGCCTGTTCTTCGTCCTGCTGCTTTGTCTGGCCCTGGCCACCTGCTCCGCTCCGCAGATCGACATCCTGCAGCCCGCCACGGCCGACGAAGCGCCAAACACCGGGAGGTCACCGCGCATGAGCTGATCGGGCAGGCCCCGGCCACGCGTCGGGCTGCTATCCTCCGCGTCCACGGAGGCAAGCCATGCAGATATACAGAGTGGGTGGTGCGGTACGCGACCGCCTGTTGGGTCGCGAGGCGACCGAAAATGACTGGGTAGTGGTGGGCGCCACCCCCGAAGAGATGCAGGCACAGGGGTTCCGTCCGGTAGGCGCGGACTTCCCGGTGTTTCTCCACCCGCAGAGCGGCGAGGAGTACGCCCTGGCCCGCACCGAGCGCAAAAGCGGCCGGGGCTACGGCGGGTTCACCTTCCATGCCAGCCCGGACGTGACCCTGGAGCAGGACCTGATCCGCCGCGATCTCACGGTCAACGCCATGGCCGAGGACGGCCAGGGCGGGCTGATCGACCCCTATGGCGGCCAGCGCGACCTCCAGGCGCGGCTGCTACGCCACGTCTCCCCCGCCTTCGCCGAGGACCCCCTGCGGGTACTGCGGGTGGCGCGTTTCGCCGCGCGCTATGCACCGCTGGGCTTCACCGTGGCCGAGGAAACCCTGGAGCTGATGCGACAGATCGCCGAATCCGGCGAACTGGACGCCCTGACCCCGGAGCGCAGCTGGAAGGAGATTTCCCGCGCGCTGATGGAGCCGCGCCCGGACCAGTTCATCCAGGTGCTGCGCGACTGCGGCGCCCTCGCTGCCTGGCTGCCGGAGCTGGATAAGCTGTTCGGCGTGCCCCAACCGGCCAAGCATCACCCCGAGGTGGACGCTGGCGCCCATGTGCTGGCGGTGCTGCGCCAATGCGCCGAGCACGACCAGCCGCTGACGGTGCGCTGGGCCTGCCTGCTGCACGACCTGGGCAAGGGCCTGACCCCGGAGGAGGACTGGCCGCAGCACATCGCCCACGAAAAGCGCGGCCTCAAGCTGATCAAGGCGGTCAACGAACGCTGCAAGGCACCCCGCGACTGCCAGGAACTGGCCCTGCTGGTGGGCGAATACCACACCCACGCCCACCGCGCCCTGGAACTGCGCGCCACGACGCTGCTGGAACTGCTGCAGAGTTTCGATGTGTATCGCCGCCCGCAGCGTTTCGAGGAATTCGTCTCCGCCTGTGAAATGGACGCTCGCGGCCGCGCAGGGCTGGAGCAGCGCGACTATCCCCAGGCGGCCTACCTGCTGGGTGCGGCCGCGGCCGCCCGCGCGGTGGCGGTACAGCCCCTGCTGGAGAAGGGCTTCAAGGGGGCGGAGCTGGGCGAGGCGCTCAAAGGCGAGCGCCTCAAGGCCCTGAAGGCCTACAAGGAAGGCGGCGGGAAGGCCTGACGTAGCTCGGGCGGCGTCAGCGGGGCGCCGCGCCAGCTGAAAGCGGTCGGCCAGAGCGCTTGCTGGATAGAGGCGCCCGCCCATAGTTCGGCGAAGCTCCGCCCCTCTCCAGGGTGGTGCAACTCGGGCGCCAGCAGGGCCAGGGGCCAGAGCACGAAGGCGTTCTTCAACACCTCGGGGCGCGGCAGGACCAGACCGTCGAAGTTCCCCACCCGATCGCCGTACAGCAGCACATCGATGTCCAGCGGCAGGCCTTTGCGGCCCGGCGCATAACGACCGTTGTCGGCCTCGATCTCCTTCAGCCGGCGATCCAGCTCGTGAAGGGGCAGGTCGGTCAGCGCGCGGACGACGAAATTGAAGAAGTTGCCGCTCTTGATCCCCACGGGAAAGCTCTCGAACACCGGCGAGCAGCGTATGTCCTGGAGAAAGCCGGCGAGGGCTTCGAGCCCGGCGGTGAGATTGCGCTCGCGCTCGATATTGCTGCCGAGGCCGAGGTAGACAGGAGTCAGCGACATCCGCGCTCGATCTCCACGCCAACGCTGCTGGCCGCCGGTACGGCGCCGGGCTTGTGCAACTTCAGGCGGACCCAGGGGATCCCGAACTCGCCCATCAGCACCGCCACCAGGCGTTCGGCAAAGGTTTCCACCAGGAGGAACTGCGCTTCGGCGGCGAAGGCCTGGATGCGCTGGGACACGGCGGCATAGTCGAGCGCCTTATCGAGGTCATCGCCCTCGGCGGCGGGACGGTTGTCCCAGCCCAATTGCAGGTCCAGGCGCAGGCACTGGCGAATGCTGCGCTCCCAGTCATAGGCACCGATTACGGTGTCGACCTCCAGGCCCTCGATGAAAACCGTGTCCACGTCAGTGCTGCCCCGCTAGAATCGGGACTTCCTCGCCCCGGAATGGATACCATGTTTTGGCTGCTGGCGACTCTCGCCTACCTGCTCGGATCGTTGTCCTTCGCCATTCTGCTCAGCCGATTGTTCGGCACGGGCGACCCACGTGCCCAGGGCTCCGGTAACCCTGGCGCCACCAATATGCTGCGGGTGGCGGGCAAAAAACTGGCGATACTGACCCTGCTCGGCGACCTGCTGAAGGGCCTGTTGCCGGTACTGGTCGCCTTTCTGTGCGGCCTGACCATCCAACAGCAGGCCTGGGTCGGGCTCGCAGCGGTGCTCGGGCACCTCTACCCCATTTACTTCCGCTTCCGTGGCGGCAAGGGCGTCGCCACCGCAGCCGGCATGCTGCTGGGGCTTTATCCCCCAGCGGCATTGCTCGCCGTCTGTGCCTGGCTACTGACCTTCTACCTGACCCGCACCAGTTCGCTGGCCGCGCTGATCGCCACGCCGCTGACCCTGCCGCTACTGGCCTGGCAACAGCCCGGCGCGCTACTGCCGATGACCGTATTGACCGGCCTCATCGTCTGGCGCCATCGCGGCAATCTACGCGACCTTTTCGCCGGACGCGAACGGCATTTCTGAATACGCTGTGTGAATTCTGCTCAAGCTGCGGTCAGACTGCGGGAAGCTGCTCCATCGGCCAGCGTGCCTGCACGCCGATCGCCGGACCATCCTGCTGCCCCGCCAACAGACGCTGGCAACCGGCGTAGGCGATCATCGCGCCGTTGTCGGTGCAGAACCTGGGCCGCGCATAGAACACCTCACCCTTGAACTCGCCCAGCATCTTCGCCAGCGACTGGCGCAGAGACTGGTTGGCGCTCACGCCACCGGCGATGACCAGGTTCTTCAGGCCGGTCTGTTTGAGGGCGCGCTTGCACTTGATGGTGAGAGTCTCCACCACCGCCTGCTCGAAGGCCAGAGCGATGTCGCAACGGGTTTGCTCGCCGTCGTCCCCAGCACTGCGGCGCTGCTGCCAGGTATTGAGGGCGAAGGTCTTGAGCCCGCTGAACGAGAAATCCAGGCCAGGACGGTCGGTCATCGGACGCGGGAACGTCAAGCGGCCAGGGGTGCCGCTCTGGGCCAACCGGGCAATCTCCGGACCACCGGGATAGCCCAGGCCGATCAGCTTGGCGGTCTTGTCGAAGGCCTCGCCGGCCGCGTCGTCCACCGACTCGCCCAGCAACTGGTAGCGGCCGATGCCATCCACCCGTACCAACTGGGTATGGCCGCCGGACACCAGCAGCGCGACGAACGGGAACTCCGGCGGCTGCTCTTCCAGCATGGGCGCCAGCAGATGGCCTTCCATATGGTGCACCCCGAGCGCCGGGATGCCCCAGGCAAACGCCAGTGCCTGGGCGCAGGACGCCCCCACCAGCAGCGCGCCCACCAGGCCGGGGCCTGCGGTGTAGGCGATGCCGTCGATGTCCTCCGGTTTGCGATCGGCCTCTTCCAGCACCTCACGCAGCAGCGGCAGGAGGCGCTTGACGTGATCGCGGGACGCGAGCTCCGGCACGACGCCGCCGTAGACGCGATGCAGGTCGATCTGACTGAACAGGGCATCGGCCAGGAGGCCGCGCTCACTGTCGTATAGGGCGACGCCGGTTTCGTCGCAGGAAGTTTCCAACCCCAGCACTAGCATGGGAACAAGCCTTTATTGCCTGGCCAAAGAAGAGGGCGCGAATCATAATCGCCCCCCCTCCGGCCGGCCAGCGGTTTTCGACTGAAGGCTTTGCATTCCTGGGCTCGAGGCGTTAATATCCGCAGCCCTTGAAAACCGACGCGCCGCCGAACCTATTTTTTGCCGGAATGCGTCGACCATTCGGTAATTCATGAAGGTACGACCTGGATGCCAGCCGTCAAAGTTAAAGAGAATGAACCCTTCGACGTAGCCCTGCGTCGTTTCAAGCGCTCCTGCGAGAAAGCCGGCGTACTGGCCGAAGTTCGCAGCCGTGAGTTCTACGAGAAGCCCACTGCTGAGCGCAAGCGCAAAGCCGCCGCCGCGGTCAAGCGTCACGCCAAGAAAGTGCAGCGCGAGCAGCGCCGCCGCGAGCGCCTGTACTGAGTTAACAGGCTTCGCAGCACCTCCTCGCTTCGCCCGACTACGGCCGGGCGAGTGCATGGTGGGCACACAAGGAACTCCGCTTCGCCCCGGCGAATAGCGGAGTTTTTTGCTTTCCAGCGCCAAACGCCCTTCTGTCGCCACCGACAGGGCGCGAGTATGCTTTGATCCTTCCCGCCTCCTCGAGCACGCTATGGCCGGCCTGATTCCACAAGGCTTCATCGACGACCTGCTGAACCGCACCGACATTGTCGAAGTGGTCGGCGCGCGCGTGCAGCTGAAAAAGGCCGGCAAGAACTACACCGCACGCTGCCCCTTCCATAACGAGAAGACGCCCTCCTTCAGCGTCAGCCCGGACAAGCAGTTCTATTACTGCTTCGGCTGCGGCGCCGGCGGCAACGCCCTCGGCTTCATCATGGACCACGACAACCTGGACTTCCCCCAGGCGGTCGAGGACCTGGCCAAGCGCGCCGGCATGGACATCCCCCGGGAAGAAGGCGGCCGTAGCAACCGCCCGCGGCAGCCCAGCGACTCCCCGCTCTACGGGCTGCTCACCGCCGCATCGGACTATTACCGTCACGCGCTCAAGCAGCACCCGAGCCGCAAGGCGGCGGTGGAATACCTGAAAGGCCGCGGCCTGACCGGCGAGATCGCCCGCGACTTCGCCCTGGGCTTCGCCCCGCCCGGCTGGGACAACCTGCTCAAGCACATGGGCGGCGACAGCCTGCAGCAGAAGCACATGATCGACGCCGGCCTGCTGATCGAGAACGCCGAGACCGGAAAGCGCTACGACCGCTTCCGCGACCGGGTGATGTACCCGATCCGCGACAGCCGTGGGCGCATCATCGCCTTCGGCGGCCGCGTGCTGGGCGACGACAAGCCCAAGTACCTGAACTCCCCGGAAACCCCGGTTTTCCACAAGGGCCAGGAACTCTACGGGCTGTTCGAGGCACGCAAGCACAACCGCAACCTCGACGAAATCATGGTCGTCGAGGGCTACATGGACGTCATCGCCCTGGCCCAGCAAGGGCTGCGCAATGCCGTCGCCACCCTGGGTACCGCCACCAGCGAAGAACACCTGCGCCGCCTGTTCCGCCTGGTGCCCAGCGTGCTGTTCTGCTTCGACGGCGACCAGGCCGGACGCAAGGCCGCCTGGCGCGCCCTGGAGTCCACGCTACCGGCGCTGGAAGACGGTCGCCGCGCGCGCTTCCTCTTCCTGCCCGAAGGCGAGGACCCGGACAGCCTGGTCCGCAAGGAAGGCACCGACGCCTTCCGCGCACGCATCACCCAGCACGCCCAACCGCTGGCCGACTACTTCTTCCAGCAACTGAGCCAGGAAGCCGATCCCAGCTCCCTGGAAGGCAAGGCCCACCTGGCCACCCTGGCGGCACCGCTCATCGAACGCATTCCCGGCGCCAACCTGAAAGTGCTGATGCGCCAGCGCCTGGCCGAGATCACCGGACTCACCGGCGACGCCCTCGGGCAATTCGCCCGCAGCGCCCCGAGCAGCGGCGAAAGTCGCGGGCACGCGCAATCGGAAGACGCCTACTACGAGTCGTTCTCCGGCTACGACGAGCAACAGCACGAGCCGGACCACTCGCATTACTTCGAGCAGCCCGCCGCACCCCAGGGCAACTGGCAGCAGGGCGACAAGCGCAAGGGTGGCTGGAAGAAGGACGGCAACAAGTGGAATAAACAGGGCCGCGACGATTTCAAGCGCCCGCCACGCACCGAAGTGAAGGTGGAATCCCCTACGCTCACGGCCTTGCGAACCTTGCTCCACCATCCGTCGCTGGCGCAAAAGGTCGAGGATGCCAGCCATTTCGCCGCCGAAGATGACACCTACGCCCAGCTCATGGTCGCGCTGGTGGAAGCCGTCCAGAAGAACCCGAAACTCCGTTCGCTGCAGCTGATCGCCCGCTGGCACGGCACCGACCAGGGCCGTCTACTACGGGCCCTTGCGGAGAAGGAATGGCTGATTTCCGACGACAACCTTGAACAACAGTTTTTCGACACTATAACTAGGTTGTCGGCTCGCCAGCGGGAACGCCGCCTGGAAAGTCTGCTGCGGAAAGCACGTCAAAGCGAACTCAGCGCAGAGGAAAAAGATCAGCTGCGCGACCTACTCAGCCGCAACACGTCTCCCCTGACTCCGACCTCAACTGGCGCGTAAGGCCCCGGATCAGGTATAATCCTCGGCTTGTTTTCAGCCCGCCAAGACCTTAAGTGGATAGGGTGCTATGTCCGGAAAAGCGCAACAGCAGTCTCGCCTCAAAGAGTTGATCGCCCGTGGCCGTGAGCAGGGATACCTGACTTACGCGGAGGTCAACGACCACCTGCCGGAGGATATTTCCGATCCGGAACAGGTGGAAGACATCATCCGCATGATCAACGACATGGGGATCAACGTATTCGAGAGTGCTCCGGATGCGGACGCCCTGTTGCTGGCCGAAGCCGACACCGACGAAGCCGCTGCCGAAGAGGCCGCTGCCGCCCTGGCTGCAGTGGAAACCGATATCGGCCGCACTACCGACCCCGTGCGCATGTACATGCGTGAAATGGGTACCGTGGAACTGCTGACCCGCGAAGGCGAGATCGAAATCGCCAAACGCATCGAGGAAGGCATCCGCGAGGTAATGAGCGCGATCGCCCACTTCCCCGGCACCGTCGACGGCATTCTCGCCGAATACCAGCGCGTCACCACCGAAGGTGGCCGCCTGTCCGACGTGCTCAACGGCTACATCGACCCCGACGACGGCACCCTGCCGGCTGAGGAAGTCGAGCCTGTCGGCCTGAAGGACGACAGCGCCGCGGCCAAGGAAAAGGACGAGGAAGAAGAAGAGGAAGGCGAAAGCGACGACGCCGAGGAAGAAGGCGACGGCGGCCCTGACCCCGAAGAGGCCCTGCGCCGCTTCACCGCGGTCTCCGACCAGCTCGACAAGGCCAAGAAGGCCCTGAAGAAGCACGGTCGCGACAGCAAGCAGGCCACCGAGGAGCTTCAGCTCCTGGCCGAGCTCTTCATGCCGATCAAGCTGGTGCCCAAGCAGTTCGACGCTCTCGTGGAGAAAGTCCGCAGCGCCCTGGACCGCGTCCGCGCCCAGGAACGCGCCATCATGCAGCTCTGCGTGCGTGACGCCCGGATGCCGCGTGCCGATTTCCTGCGCCAGTTCCCGGGCAACGAAGTCGACCTCGACTGGGCCGACAGCCTGGCCAAGGGCAAGGCCAAGTACGCCGAAGCCATCGGCAAGCTGGTGGACGACATCAAGCGCAACCAGCAGAAGCTGGTGGATCTCGAGCAGGAAGTCGAACTGACTGTCAACGAGATCAAGGACGTCAACCGCCGCATGTCCATCGGTGAAGCCAAGGCTCGCCGGGCGAAGAAAGAGATGGTCGAGGCCAACCTGCGTCTCGTGATCTCCATCGCCAAGAAGTACACCAACCGTGGCCTGCAGTTCCTCGACCTGATCCAGGAAGGCAACATCGGCCTGATGAAGGCGGTGGACAAGTTCGAATACCGTCGCGGCTACAAGTTCTCGACCTACGCCACCTGGTGGATCCGTCAGGCGATCACTCGCTCGATCGCCGACCAGGCACGCACCATCCGTATTCCGGTGCACATGATCGAGACCATCAACAAGCTCAACCGCATCTCCCGCCAGATGCTCCAGGAAATGGGCCGCGAGCCCACTCCGGAAGAGCTTGGCGAGCGTATGGAAATGCCTGAGGACAAGATCCGCAAGGTGCTGAAGATCGCCAAAGAACCGATCTCCATGGAGACTCCGATCGGCGACGACGAAGACTCGCACCTGGGCGACTTCATCGAGGACAGCACCATGCAGTCCCCGATCGACGTAGCCACCGTGGAAAGCCTCAAGGAAGCCACCCGCGAAGTACTGGCCGGCCTCACCGCCCGTGAAGCCAAGGTCCTGCGCATGCGTTTCGGCATCGACATGAATACCGACCACACCCTCGAGGAAGTCGGCAAACAGTTCGATGTGACCCGTGAGCGGATCCGCCAGATCGAAGCCAAGGCGCTGCGCAAGCTGCGCCACCCGTCGCGAAGCGAGCACCTGCGCTCCTTCCTCGACGAGTAAGCGACACGAGAACCCCCGGCCAGTCCGGGGGTTTTCTTTTTTACGCGCCCAACCGCCCCACCACGTCTTTCCCCTTTCGGATGGCAAGCGGCCACGTCTACACTCCGTCTGACATCCCTTCAAGGAATGAGGCCGCCGATGGCGCGAGCGTGGGCCCTACTGATGTACTCGCTGGCCCTCTGGATCCTCCCGGCCGGCGCTGTCTCGCTCACCCCGGAAGAACAGGCCTGGCTCGACGATCACGGCGAATTGCGCCTGGGCGTGGACGCCTCCTGGCCACCCTTTGAATTCCGTGATGGGCAAGGCCGCCATCAGGGCCTGGCCGCCGACTACATCGAACTGATCCGCCAGCGCCTGGACGTGAAGCTCACCCCCGTCGAACCCAGCAGCTGGAGCGAAGTGCTACGGCAAGCACGCAATGGCGACCTGGACCTGCTGCCCGGGATCATGTCCACCCCGGAACGCCAGCAGTACCTGCTGTTCACCCGCCCCTACCTCGATTTTCCCATCGTCATCCTCTCCCATTCCCACGGCCCGAAGCCCTCGAACACCAAGGACCTCTACGGCCTGCGCGTGGGCGTGGTCACCGACTATGCGCCCCACGAGCTGCTGCGCCGCCAGCACCCCGACCTCAGCCTGCAGACCTACCCCTCCGTGGCCGCCGCGCTCCAGGCCCTGGCCACCGGCCAGGTGGACGCATTCGTCGGCGACCTCGCCTCCAGCGTCTGGAGCCTGCGCCAGCTGAAACTCGACGGCATCAGCATCAGCGGTGAAACGCCCTACCGCTACCAACTGGCCATGGCCACGCCGAAGGACCACCCGATCCTCGCCGGAATCCTCGACAAGGTCTTCGCCGAAATCACCCCCGAAGAGGCCGCGGCCATCCAGGAGCGCTGGGTTGGCGGCGCCCTCTACCAGCGCACCGACTGGCGCCGCATCCTGCTCTACGGCCTGCCCGCGCTGCTGCTGATGATCGGCGTGCTCAGCGTGGTCCTGCGCGTCAACCGCCGCCTCAGCAACGAAATGGCCAGCCGTGCCGCGCTAGAAGAAGAGCTGCGCGGCAGCGAGCAGCATTACCGGGGACTGGTGGAAAGCCTCAACGCCATCGCCTGGGAAATGCGCGTGGAGGAGTACTGCTACACCTACGTCTCGCCCCATGCGGAACGACTGCTCGGCTACCCCCTGGCCAACTGGCTCGAACCGGGCTTCTGGAGCCGCACCCTGCACCCCGACGACGCCGCCTGGGCGAACGCCTACTGCGAAACCGAGACCCTCGCCGGCCGCGACCACAGCCTCGACTACCGGATGATCGCCGCCGACGGTCGGGTCCTCTGGGTTCGCGACATCATCACCCTCATCCCCCATGGCGAAACCCAGATGATGCGGGGCCTGATGATCGACATCACCGAGGCCAAGCAGACCGAACACGCCCTGCGCCTGTCCGAGCAGAAATTCGCCTCGGTGTTCCACAACTGCCCCGACATCATCGTCATCGCCCGCCGCACCGACGGCAGCCTGCTGGCGGTCAACCACACCTTCGAGCAGCAGATCGGCCTCAAGGCCGCCGACGCCCTGGGCCGCACCGCCACCGACCTGGACATCTGGGGCATCCCCGGTATCGGCCCCAGGCTGCTCCAGCGCCTGCAGCAGGGCAGCACGCTGCACAACCTGGAAATGCCCTTCCGCCGAGCCAACGGCGACACCTTCGTCGGCCTGATCTCCGCCCAGAGCATCGACCTGGACGAAACACCGGCCCTGGTAGTGGTGGTCCGCGACATCACCCAGGTCAAGGAGACCCAGCAACTGCTGCAGGTGTCCGAAGAGAAGTTCGCCCGCGCCTTCCACGCCTCCCCCGACGGCCTGCTCATCACCCGCATCAGCGACGGCCTGCTACTGGAAGCCAACGAAGGCTTCAGCCGCATCACCGGCTACTCACAACCGGAGATTGCCGAACGCTCCACCCTGGACCTCAGCCTGTGGGCCGACCCGGCCGAGCGCGAGTACATGATCCAGCGCATCCGCGAGCAGGGCAGCCTCCACCACTTCACCGCAGCCATACGCACCAAATCCGGCCAGAAGCGCCTCTGCGAACTCTCCGCGCAACCGATCCCCATCGGCGGCGAGCCGTGCATGCTGACCATCGCCCGCGACGTCACCGAGCGCCAGCAGATGCAGGAAAAACTGCTGCAAGCCGCCACCGTCTTCGAAAGCACCGCCGAAGGCGTGATGATCACCGACACCCAGCAGCGCATCACCGCGGTCAACCGCGCCTTCAGCGAAATCACCGGCTACAGCGAAGCCGATGCCCTCGGCCAGTCCCCGCGCCTGCTCGCATCAGGGCAACACGACAGCGCCTTCTACGCCGCCATGTGGCACCAGCTGGAACGCGAAGGACACTGGCAGGGCGAGATCTGGAACCGCCGCAAGAACGGCGAGCCCTACCCCGAATGGCTCACCATCAGCGCCGTGCGCGACCGCCACCAGCAGGTCACCCACTACGTGGGCGTGTTCGCCGACATCTCGCCGCTCAAGCACGCCCAGGCCCGCCTGGACTACCAGGCCCACCACGATCCGCTCACCGGCCTGCCCAACCGCCTGCTCTTCGAGAGCCGCCTGCAGCTCGCCCTGGCCGACGCCGCCAACGACAACCACCACGGCGCCGTCCTGTTCATCGACCTGGATCGCTTCAAGCACATCAACGACAGCCTCGGACACCCGGTCGGCGACCTGCTGCTCAAGGGCATCGCCAACCGCCTGCGCGAGCAACTGCGCGACATCGACACGGTGGCGCGCCTGGGCGGCGACGAATTCATCATCCTGCTGCCCGGCCTGCACAACGCCGGCGACGCCCAGGCCGTGGCCAGCAAGCTGCTGGCCTGCTTCGAAGCGCCTCTGCCGGCGGGTCAGCACGAGTTCTTCACCAGTGCGAGCATCGGCATCAGCCTGTTCCCCGAACACGGCCTGGACGTCGCCACCCTGGTCAAGAACGCCGACGCCGCCATGTACCGGGCCAAGGCACGCGGCCGCAACCGCATCGAGTTCTACACCCGCGACCTGACCCATCAGGCCACCGAACGCATGGCCCTGGAAACCGAACTGCGCCGTGCGCTGGAACGCAACGAACTGTCGTTGAGCTACCAGCCCAAACTCAGCCTGCAGCACCAGACCCTGGTGGGTGCAGAAGCTCTGGTGCGCTGGTATCACCCGCAGTTCGGCGAGATCCCGCCGGAACGCTTCATTCCCCTGGCCGAAGAGTGCGGCCTCATCCTTCCCCTCGGCGGCTGGGTGCTCGAACACGCCTGCAGGCAGATGCGCCAGTGGCAGGACGGCCACGCCCCCTTCGGCCCGCTCTCGATCAACCTGGCCGGCGCCCAGTTGCGCCAACCGCAGCTGGTGGAGCGCCTGCAGCGGCTGATCCAGAGCCTCGGCCTGGAACCCCAGCGCCTGCAGTTGGAAATCACCGAAAGCTTCATCATGAACCAGGCCGAAGAAGCCCTGAGCGTCCTGCACAACCTCAAGGCCCTGGGCGTACAACTGGCCATCGACGACTTCGGCACGGGCTACTCCTCCCTCAGTTACCTCAAGCGCCTGCCGCTGGACGTGCTGAAGATCGACAAGTCCTTCGTCCGCGGCCTGCCCGACGACCCCAACGACGCCGCCATCAGCCGCGCCATCATTGCCCTCGGCCGCAGCATGCAGCTCACCGTCATCGCCGAAGGCGTCGAAACCAAGGCCCAGGAACACTTCCTCGCCGCCGAAGGATGCGAACAGATTCAAGGCTTTATCGTCAGCGCCGCCCTGCCGGCCGATACCTTCGCCGGCAAGTTCCTCAGCCCGCTACCAGCAATTGGCACCCAGCAAAAGGCGCCTGTATAATCCGCCGGCCTTCTGGGGCCTATAGCTCAGTCGGTTAGAGCAGAGGACTCATAATCCTTTGGTCCACGGTTCGAGTCCGTGTGGGCCCACCAAGCAAATCAAAGACATAGGCCAGCACAATGTGCTGGCCTTTTCTTTGCCCGTCGAAAAAGTGTCCACAGCGGGTATCCTGCCTGCGTACCCGGCTCGCGGGCTGGGTACGCGATTGGTGCATCCACACATGAAAGGACACATCCGATGCAGACCATCAAACCCTTCCTGCTGGCCACCGCACTCTGTTCCCTCAGCCTTGGCGCGAACGCCGCCGACGAGGCCTACAGCGCCACCTACGGCAGCTGCATGGACGCCTCCCAGGGCGTGACCGCCAAGATGCTCGACTGCATTGCCGCCGAAACCAAGCTCCAGGACGCCCGCCTCAACCGCGAGTACCAGGCCGCCATGCAGGCGCAGAAAGCCTGGCAACCCCAGCTGCGGGCAGTGCAGCGCCATTGGATCAAGTACCGCGACGCCGATTGCGCCTTCGTCGGCAGCCTCACCGGCGGCAGCATCGACAGCCTCAACCGCGCCTCCTGTTACCTGGAAAAGACCGCCCAGCGCGCCGACGAACTGGCCCGCCTTGGACCCCAGGATCGCTGATTCGCCTGACGCTACCCCATCCAGCCGATGGCACGCGTGAAACTCAAAGCCGTGCACTGCACGGCTTTTTTGTTCCCCGATGCGAGCTCCGCTGAACCACCAGCCACCCCAGCCGCACCAGGTGGACAGAGCCCAAGGATCTTCCGACTCTTCCTACCCAGCATCGGCATTGCCGTCCTACGAACCCCGTCGGTAGCGTCCCTTCCGTCGCAGCCTTGCCTGCGGCCGGGAGTGGAATCCCGCAACTTGCAGACCTTCGCAACACCGCCATAAGCAGCGTCAGCGAATGGATGTCTCATTCGATGACTCTGGCCATCTATGGCGGACCGTGCGAGGGGGGCTTTCGCCCACCGGTATTGGTCTGCGAGCCGGTATTCCACACCTCGTACGGTCCGCCACCCTCCCAGGTGGCGGACTCCCCCGATATCAGGAAGGAGTCTGCACATGTCCCACGAATACTTCGTACCCAACGTCTTCCACCGACATCACCGCGCCTTGCGCGCCCTGCTGATCGACGACCAGGCCTGGGTGGTGGCCCACGATCTCGGCCCACTGACCAACCGCCGCATCGATGAACACCTGACCCGCAAGCTGGACCGCGACCAGTGGCGCTTCGAGCAACTGGAGAACCACCAGGGCGAGGTGGAGCAGGCGCTGCTGCTCAGCGAAAGCGCCGTCTGCGAACTGCTCAAGGTGAACTTCTACCACCCGGAACACCGCGCCTTGCGCCAGTGGTTCACCGGCGAAGTGGTGCCCGCCCTGCGCGCAGAGGCCAATCCGCAGCTACCCCGCCAACGCCGGGTGGCCTGGCAGGGCAAGGAGTACAGCCTGATGGAATGGCAGGGCCGCATCTGGGTACGCATGACGGATGTGGCGGAGCTGTTCGAGGGCAGAACACCCTGAATCGAGCCTATGCGCTGGGGCAGCACAACTGCCCCAGCGGTTTGAAATCCGTGGCGAGCGAGCGCGGGCTCTACGTCACGGCGGCACTCAGGCGATCAGGTCCCTCATGGCCAGGGTGCTGATACCCGTCAGCTGGATCGCGAACTCCGCAGCACTGTCCGTATCGGTAAGGTGTCGTTACCACCGGTGAAGACATCCCGCCCCAGACCTCCCACCAGCAGCAAACCGACAGCATTCATGTGAATTAATTCCGGGTCCGAAATACCGGCGCGCACGCCCAGGAAACGCCACTCAAAGCCAGTACCAATGCGCCCATCACCCAACGAACCGCCCGAGCCTCAGGCCGTCAATTCGATGGCGCGGGCGCGAATGATGGCATTTTGACTCCGAGCAAATTGCCCTATAGATTGCTAACGACCTCTCCCCTCTCGGACAAAAGGAACTTGTCGTGGCAACACTCGTGTATGGACAAACCCGCATCAACACCACCACCGCCGGCTGGCAGAACGAACCGGCCATCACGGCCCTGGCCGACGGTGGTTATCTCGTCACCTGGGCCGACCAGGCCACGAGTACCACCGACAACCTTTTCACCCAGCGCTACAACGCCAGCGGCGTGAAAGTCGGCGGCGAGACCCGAGTCAACACCAACCTCAACTGGGAGCAGGAAGACCCTGTTGTCACCACCCTGGCCAACGGCAGCTATGTCGTGGCCTGGAAGGCAGAGGAAGGGAATGACAACCCTGATGTCCGCGCCCAGCTCTTCAGTGCAAACGGTACCCGGATTGGTGCCGAAACCCGCGTTAACACCTACAGCCTCGGTGAACAGGACAGCCCTGAAATAACGGCCTTGAAAGATGGCGGCTATGTGATCAGTTGGGCCTCGTTCGGCCAGGATGGCAGTGGCTGGGGCGCCTACCTGCAGCGTTTCAACGCCAATGGCGTCAAGGTCGGCGGCGAGGTCCGCATCAATACCACGACCCTGGGCGAGCAGGACGGGCCCGCCGTCACCAGCCTGGCCGATGGTGGCTACCTGGCGGTCTGGGAAGGTAGCGGCAGTGGCGACCAGTCCGGCATTTTCGCCCAGAGGTTCAATGCCAGCGGCGTCAAGGTCGGAGTCGAGACCCGAGTGAACACCACCACGACCAATGAACAAACCGACCCGGTGGTAACCCTTCTCAAGAACGGCAGCTACGTCGTGACCTGGCAGACCTGTCTCCCCGACAACGACGGCAATGACGATACCTCGGGCCCCGGGGATATCTACGCCCAGCTGTACAACGCCAGTGGCGTGCGCATCGGCGCAGAAACCCGGGTCAATACCACCATCACCGGCAATCAGCAGGAACCTCGAGTGGCAGCGCTGGCCGACGGCAGCTACATCGTGGTCTGGGACGGTAATGGCGTGGGCGACGTCGACGGCATCTTCACCCAGCGTTTCAACGCCAGCGGCGTCAAGGTAGGGGGAGAAACCCGCGTCAACACCACCACCGCCGGGCATCAGGAGTTCGGCAGCATCGCGGCCCTGGCCGATGGCGGCTACGTCATCACCTGGGAGGCCTACGACGCCAATGGAATGAACCCAGATATCCATTCCCAACGCTTCGATGCCAACGGCAACAAGGTTTCCGGACTTACCGGCGATGCCCTGGCCAATACCTTGAGCTGGACGGGCACCAGCAGCGTCATCATCGACGCCGGTGCGGGTAACGACACACTCGTTGGCGGCATCTACAACGACCACCTCAATGGCGGAACGGGCAACGATTCCCTCAATGGCAACAAAGGCGCCGATCGCATGACCGGCGGAGACGGCAGCGACACCTACTACGTCGACAACATCGGTGACATCGTCGTCGAGACCAATGCCGTTGCCAGCACCGGTGGTAGCGACATTGTTCTCAGCTACCTGTCCTCCTACAGCCTCGGCGCCAACGTCGAAAACCTGCGTCTGCTGGCCACCGGCGCCGCCAACGGCACGGGCAATACCCTGGACAACCTGATCTACGCCGGAGCGGGTAACAACGTCCTGAACGGTGGAGCCGGCAACGATACCCTGTCCTACGCCTATGCCAGTTCAGCCGTCAGCGCCAACCTGTCCCTCACGGCCGCCCAGGCGACCGGCGGGTCCGGAACCGATAGCCTGGCGAACTTCGAGCACCTCACCGGTAGTGCCTACAACGACACCCTGACCGGCAACTCCCTGGCCAACAGCCTTATCGGTGGTGCTGGCAATGACACCCTCAACGGGGTCGCAGGGAACGACATCCTCAACGGTGGCGCCGGCAACGACTTGCTCATCGGTGGACTGGGTACCGACAAACTCTATGGCGGAGCGGGTGCCGACAGGTTCGATTTCAACGCATTGAGCGAAATGGGCGTGGGAGCGCTGCGCGACATTATTGGCGACTTCAAGGCGAGCGAAGGGGACAAAATCGATTTGTCCACAATGGATGCCAATGCCCTGACGGCTGCCAACGAAGCCTTCACCTTCATCGGCGCCAACGCCTTCAGTGCCAACGCTACCGGCCAATTGCGCTTCGCCAACGGTGTCCTCTATGGCAGCACGGACGCGGATACGGCCGCCGAGTTCGAGATTTCGCTGGTGGGCGTCACGAGCCTGAACAGCACCGACTTCGCTCTCTGACCACCCACTCGAGACTCCACAGAGCAGGCCTTCGGCTTGCTCTGTGGATGAATTGACCAACAGATTCACCCCCCGACCGCAAACCCCCGCAAGAACCCCGCATAAGGCTTGGGCAACGGAAAATCCAGGTCACCGCGCTTGCTGGTGGACAGGCGCAGCTCGCCGAGCATTTCCACCATCTTCAGGGCGGCGCTGACTCCGTCGATCACCGGTACACCCAGCTCCTCCTGCAGCTCAGTAGCCAGGTGGCTCATGCCAGCACAGCCGAGGACGATGGCGCCGGACTCGTCCCGCGCCAGCGCGTCGAGGCAGGCCGTGCGCATGATGCGCCGCAGGCCGTCCGGGTCCTGGTCCAGCGCCAGCACGGGGATCTCCACGGCGTGGATGCCCCGGCAGTGCTGGTGGAAGCCGTAGCGTTCCACCAGGTGGCGGGCGATGACCTTGGTGCGGCCCAGGGTGGTGACGATGCTGAAGCCAGTGGCGACCCAGGTGGCCAGGTGCATGGCCGCTTCGGCGATGCCGATCACCGGGAAGCGTGCAATCTCCCGCGCGGCCAGCAGGCCCGGATCGCCGAAGCAGGCGATCACATGGCCTTCGGCGCCGTCGCGTTCGCCCTCGCGGATGGCCTGGAGCAACCCGGGCACCGACAGTGCCTCGTCGTAGTGGCCTTCGATGGAGGCAGGGCCACTGCCGTTGGTGACCGCCAGGAGCTGGTTGCCGGGACGCAGCAGGGGCTGGGCGGCCTCGGCCAGGCTGGCGGTCATGGCGACGCTGGTGTTCGGGTTGATCAGCTGGATCTTCATGGTCGAGGTCAGGTCCCGATCAAGTGTTTCAGCGGGTGGTAATTGGCCTTGAGCCTGCCGGCCGATTCGACGATGGCCGTCTCGATGGAGGCCAGGTGGAAGCAGGTCAGCTCGATGGCGGCGTTCTGGTTGCCGGCCTCGATGAACTCGATCAGGCGCAGGTGCTCGTCGTCGCGGCAGGCGTCGTGGCGGTCGTCGTCCAGCGCGGCGGCGTAGAGCGAGGCGCGGGAGATCAGCTTCTGGAACCAGTCCAGCAGCACCGGGTTGTGCAGCGCCCGGGCCAGTTTGATGTGGAACTCCCCCAGCAGAATGATCAGTCGCGGGTGGTCGTGCTCGCGACGCGCCGTTTCTTCCAGCAGCAGGTGCTCGCGCAGGTCCTGCATGGCCGCGCTGTCTCGCCGTCGGCACAGCTCGGTGACGATGCCGATTTCGATCAGCCGGCGGGTTTCGAACAGCGAGCGGATTTCCTCGTCGCTGGGCAGCGATACCCAGCAACCCTTGTTCGGTTCGGAGGTAACCAGGCCATCGGCCTCCAGTTGTTTCAGCGCCGCGCGCACCGAGGTGCGGCTGACGCTGAACAGCTCCGCCAGCGAGGCTTCCCCGAGTTTCATGCCGGGGCGCAGCGAGCGGTTGCTGATGGCCTGGTAAACCCCCTGGTAGACGCGGTCCACCGTGGTTTCCAGCTTCTTGTCTGCCATTGATGACTCCGTATGTACGTAAGCAACCCGGTCCTGCGGAAACGGGCAGGCAGAAATCCCGGTTGCGTCTTCAGCATAATCCGGGTATTTCTAGATTGCATTCAATTTTTGCATACAAAAACAGGAGGAATGCACCACTATGAAGCACACATCCTCCATCGAGGTGCAACGCGTCAGCAAGCGCTACACCGACGACCCCGACGTGGCGCCGGCGCTCGACGACGTCTCCGTCAGCATCCGTCACAACGAGTTCTTCACCCTGCTCGGCCCCTCGGGCTGTGGCAAGACCACCCTGCTGCGGTCCATCGCCGGCTTCGAGCAGGTGACGTCCGGCAGCATCCAGATCGGCGGCCAGCGCGTGGACCATCTCCCGCCCTACAAGCGCCGGGTCAACACCGTGTTCCAGAGCTACGCGCTCTTCCCGCACATGAGCGTGGCCGAGAATATCGCCTTCGGCCTGGAGATGCAGGGGCTGGAGCGCAACGCGATTCCCACGCGGGTCAAGGAAATGCTCGCCCTGGTGCAGATGGAGCACCTGGCCCGCCGCCGCCCCGCCGAACTCTCCGGCGGCCAGCAGCAACGCGTGGCCCTGGCCCGCGCCCTGGCGCCACGCCCGGACGTGCTGCTTCTGGACGAACCCCTCTCCGCCCTCGACCTCAAGCTGCGCAAGGAAATGCAGGTGGAGCTGAAACGGGTGCAGCAGGAGGCCGGCATCACCTTCATCTTCGTCACCCACGACCAGGAAGAGGCCCTGACCCTCTCCGACCGCATCGCCGTGATGTCCAGCGGCAAGATCCTGCAGATCGGCAGCCCCAACGATATCTACGAACGCCCGCAGCACCGCTTCGTCGCCCACTTCATCGGCGACATCAACTTCCTCCCCGGCAACCTGCGCCACTGCACGCAGAACGGCAGCCTGTTCCAGCCCGAGGGCCTGCCGGTGGAAATCCCCTGCGCGCCGTCCGCCGGGCTCGAAGCCGGCAAGTTGCAACTGGCCTTCCGCCCCGAGCGCTCCAAGCTGGTGGACCCATCGCAGCCGCACCACCTGCGCGGCGTGGTCGAGGCCGTGCTCTACGTCGGCACCGCCACGCTCTACCAATGCCGCCTGGCCAACGATGTGAAGGTCATGCTGCGCGAGAGCAACGAAGGCGCCGGCGCCGCCCGCCCCGTGGGCTCCCCGGTGGCGGTGCACCTGCCGCCCCACGCCTGCCTGTTGATGGAGGCCTGAGATGAGCGTCAGCGCCACTTCTCCCAGCCTCAACCGGCTGTTGCTGCTGTCGCCGGTGCTGCTCACCCTGCTCTGCCTGATCGCCATCCCGCTGGGCATCATGGGCTATATCAGCCTGTTGCCGCGCAACCTCTACGGTGGCGTCGACTGGGGCGCCGACTGGCATTGGCAAAGCTATATCCAGCTGTTCTTCCAGGAGGACTTCGACGGCAACCTGGAGGTGAACTGGGTCTACGCCCAGGCCCTGTTGCGCTCGGTGCTGCAGGCCGGCGGCACCACCGTGTTGTGCTTCCTCTTCGGCTTCCCCGTGGCCCTGTGGATGACCAGCCTCAGCGAGCGCTCGCGCAACCTGATGGTGCTGCTGATCACCATCCCCTTCTGGACCAACCTGCTGATCCGCAACTACGCCTGGCTGATCATCCTGCGCGAGCACGGCTGGCTGGCCCAGAGCCTCAACGCCCTGTTCCCCCAGGCCGGCGGCATCACCCTGCTGTACAACGACTTCGCCGTGGTAGTCGGGCTGGTCTACAGCTTCCTCCCGTTCATGATCCTGCCGATCTACTCCACCCTGGAGAAGCTCGACTGGCGCCTCGTGGAAGCCGCCTACGACCTGGGCGCCAACCGCTGGAAGGTCCTGCGCCGGGTGATCCTGCCGCTGTCCATGCCCGGTGTAGTGGCCGGCTCCCTGCTGGTGTTCGTGCCCAGCCTCGGCGCCTTCATCACCCCCGCCATCCTCGGCGGCGGCAAGACCCTGATGATCGGCAACCTGATCCAGCAACAGTTCGGCACCGCGCGTAACTGGCCGCTGGGCAGCTCGCTGTCCTTCCTCCTGCTCGGGCTCATGCTGCTTGCCCTGGTGCTCTACGCCCTCTACGCCCGCAAGGCCGCCAAAGCCGTCCGCCAGGGAGCCCGCTGATGATCGCCGCCCACCTGAAAAAGCTGCCGTTGACCCGTGAAACCAGCCTGCTGGTACTGGCCTACCTGTACCTGCCGATCCTGGTGCTGATCGCCTACAGCTTCAACGCCAACCGCACCGCCACCGTGTGGACCGAGTTCTCCTTCGCCTGGTACGGGCGCATCCTCGCCAACCCGTCGATCCAGGCGGCGGCGCTCAACTCGGTGATAGTCGCGTCGATCGCCACCGTCTGCGCCACCGCCATCGCATTGCTGGCGGCCCTGGCCACCTACAAGCCCTTCTACGGCCAGAAGATGGTGGAAGGCGGCATCAACCTGCCGCTGATCCTGCCGGAGATAGTCACGGCCGTGGCCACCCTGCTGCTCTTCATGGCGCTCGGCATCAAGCTTGGCCTGCTGACGGTGATCATCGCCCACATCGGCTTCTGCATCCCCTTCGCCTACCTGCCGATCCGCGCACGCCTGAACGACCTCGACAAGAGCCTGCTGGAAGCGGCCAACGACCTCTACGCCAACCCCCTGCACACCTTCCGCCGGGTCACCCTGCCGCTGCTGTTCCCGGCGGTGCTGTCCGGCGCGGTGCTGGCGTTCGTGGTCAGCCTGGACGACTTCATCATGACCTTCTTCGTCGCCGGCCCCGGCTCGACGACGCTGCCGGTCTACATCTTCTCGGCCATCAAGGCCGGGGTGACCCCCGAGATCAACGCAATCTCGACCCTGATGCTGGTGATCTCCATCGTCCTGGTGGTGTTCTCGTTCTGGCTCGGCCAGCGCGGCAGGACCACCACCTGACCCTTGTTCCACCACTGCCCAACCTGTTCTTCAACCGGAGAAAAACAATGAAGTTGAAAGCATTGCGTCATGGGGTAGCCGCTCTGACCCTCGGCTGTTTCGCCAGCGCCTTCGCCCAGGCGGACGAGCCCAAGGAGTTGTTCTTCTACAACTGGACCGACTACTACCCGGTGGAACTCCTGGCCAAGTTCGAGAAGGAGACCGGCATCAAGGTCACCATGGACGGCTACGACAGCAACGAAACCCTGCTGGCCAAGCTGCAGGCCGGCGGCGCCGCCTACGACGTGATCGTGCCGTCCCACTCGATCATGCGCACCCTGATCGAACAGGGCCTGCTGCAGGAGATCGACGCCTCCACCCTGCCCAACTTCGCCCATGTGAAACCGGCCTTCCGCGATCCGGACTTCGACCCCGGCCGCAAGTACTCGGCGCCCTACCTCTGGGGTACCACCGGCTTCTCCTACGACAGCGCGCGGGTGCCGGGCGGCAAGCTGGACGAGTCCTGGAAGGAGTTCTTCGAGCCGCGCCCGGAACTCCAGGGCCAGCTCGCCGCACTGGACACCCCGAGCAGCCTGATCAACGCCGCCAGCCACTACCTGGGCGTGGACGAGTGCAGCGAAAACCCGCAGGACGCCAAGCGCATCCTCGAACTGCTGCAGAAGCAGAAGCCCTTCCTGAAGATGTACAGCTCCGACAACACAGTGGACCGCATGGCCTCGGGCGAAGTGATCATGATGCAGAACTGGAACGGCTCCACCGCCCGCGCCACCCTGCAGAAGAACACCATCAAGTACGTCTACCCCCGTGAAGGCGTGGCCATGTTCCAGGACAACTTCGCCGTACCGAAAAGTGCGCCGCACCCGGGCAACGCCAAGGTGTTCATCGACTGGATGATGAAACCGGAAAACGCCGCCGCCGTGTCCAACGCCATCGCCTACGCCAACGGTGTCGACAGCGACCAGTTGCTCGACAAGAAGTGGAAGGTGATGGACGCCATCAACATGCCCGACGCCTACGCCGAACGCCTGCGCCCGGAGAAGGAGTGCAGCAACCAGGCCCGCGAGCTGCAGGACCGCATCTGGTCCAAGCTCAAGGGCTGACGGCCTGCTCGCCCGTCCCTCCGTAGGATGGGCCGGGCGGCGTTCCGCGAGCGGAGCGATACCCATCACATCGGCCGATGGGTATCGCAAGCTCAACCCATCCTACGTCCTACGTCAGCCTTCCTACTGCCCACGAGGTCCCCATGGCCAACACCCACTGGCTGCGCAATGTCCGCCCCTTCGGCGGCGCGGCCGAAGACTTCCGCATCGACCAGGGCCGCTTCGCCGAACGCCGCCCGGCCAGCAGCACACCGCTGGCCGCCGGTGATATCGACGGCGCCGGCCAGCTGCTGACCTGCGCCCTGGTGGAGAGCCATATCCACCTCGACAAGACCCTCTGGGGCCAACCCTGGCGCGCCAACAGCGCCGGGCCGACCCTCAAGGACTACATCGCCAACGAACGTCGGGTGCTGCGCGAAGTCACCGCGCCCATCGCCGAGCGTGCCGGCGCCCTGCTGGAGAACTGCATCGCCCGTGGCTCGCTCTCCATGCGCTGCCACGTGGACATCGACCCCGAGTTCGGCCTGCGCCATGTGGAGGCCATCCAGGCCCTGCGCGAGCGCTACCGCGACCTGATCGACCTGGAGCTGGTGGTCTTCCCGCAGACCGGCCTGGTCAGCCGTCCCGGCACCGCCGAACTGATGCGCCAGGCCATGGCCCTGGGCGTGGAAAACGTCGGCGGCCTCGACCCCTGCGGCATCGACAACGACCCCATCGCCCAGCTGGATATCGTCTTCGGCCTGGCCAGCGAGTTCGACCGGGGCGTGGATATCCACCTGCACGACAAGGGCGAGCTGGGCCTCTGGCAGATCGCCCGCATCGCCGACTACACCGAACGTTTCGGCCGCCAGGGCCGGGTGATGATCAGCCACGCCTACTGCCTCGGCATGGCGCCCTGGAGCCAGGTGCAGCCGCTCGCCGAACGCCTGGCCGCACTGGGTATCTCGCTGATGAGCTCGGCGCCGGCCGATACCTCGGTGCCGCCCTTCCTCGACCTGCGCGACGCCGGGGTCAACCTGTGCCTGGGCTCGGACGGCATCCGCGATGCCTGGTCGCCCATGGGCAACGGCGACATGCTGGAGCGCGCCATGCTCCTGGCCTTCCGCTTCGACCTGGCCAAGGACGACGAACTGGCCGCCGCCTTCGACGCCGCCAGCCGCAATGGCGCCAAGGCCCTGGGCCTGCCCGCCCACGGCATCGCCATCGGCCAGCGCGCCGACTTCCTGCTGATGGACGCCCAAAGCCTCGGCGACGCCGTGGTCTCCCGTCCGCCACGTAGCGTGTACCGCGCGGGCCGCCTGATCGCCGAGCACGGCCGCCTGCTGGAGAGCCGCCTGTGAACACCCCGCGCATCGGCCTGAAAGCCAGCTGCGTGGTGGGCTTCGACGGCGCCCGCCATGTGCTCTGGCGCGATGGCGAGGTGGTGATCGAAGGCAGCCGCGTGCTCTTCGTCGGCCGGGGTTTTCCCGGCCCGGTGGATGAGTGGATCGACTACGGCAACGCCCTGCTCGGCCCCGGCTTCATCGACCTGGACGCCCTCGGCGATCTGGACTCCACCGTGCTCTGCCTGGACAACGGCGACGAGCGCGGCATGGGCCGCATGTGGTCCGAGGAGTACCTGCGGCGCGGGCCACGGGAGAGCTACAGCTTCGAGGAGGAGGTGTTCAAGTACCGCTACGCCTTCACCCAACTGATCCGCAACGGCATCACCACCGCCATGCCGATCACCTCGATGTACTACCGGGAGTGGGCAGAGACCTTCGACGAATTCGCCGCCGTGGCCGGGGTCGCCGGCGAACTGGGCCTGCGCACCTACCTCGGCCCCTGCTACATGAGCGGCATGCAGTACCTGACCGCCGACGGCAGCCTCGCCGAGCACTGGGACGAGCCGCGCGGCCTGGCTGGCCTAGCCGCCGCCGAGCGGTTCTTCCGCGAATTCGACGGTGCCCATGGCGGGCTGATCCGTGGCGCCCTGCTGCCGGATCGCATCCAGACCTGCACCCCGGCGCTGCTGCATCGCACCGCCGCCCTGTCCCGCGAACTGGCCGCGCCAGTACGCCTGCATTGCTGCCAGGGCCGCGACGAAGTGGCCCTGGTGAAACAACTGCGCGGCAAGGCACCGCTGGCCTGGCTGGAACAACTGCAACTGCTCGGCCCGCGCGCCGTGCTGCCCCACGGCATCCATATCGAAGGCGACGACGACCTGGCGCGCCTGGCCGGCAGCGGCGCAAGCCTGGTGCATTGCCCGGTGGTGTTCGCCCGTGACGGCGAAGCGCTGGACTCCTTCGGCCGCTACCGCGCCCGTGGCGTCAACTTCGCCCTGGGCACCGACACCTGGCCGGCGGACCTGCTGGACAACATGCGCCAGGGCCTGAACATCGCGCGCATCCAGGAGGGCGGCAGCGAGGGCAGCAGCGCCCTCGACTTCTACAACGCCGCCACCCTGGGCGGTGCCAAGGCACTGGGGCGCGACGACCTCGGTCGCCTGGCGTCGGGAGCGAAAGCCGATATCACCGTGTTCAGCCTCGACGGCCTGCACCTGGGCCCGCTGTTCGACCCGCTGAAGAACCTGATCCTCGCCGGCCGTGGCGACGATTGTGTGGCGAGCTGGATCGACGGCCGCTGCGTGATGCAGCACGGCCAGGTCCAGGGCGTCGACTACCCGGCCCTGCGGCGCCAGGCCCAGGCCCAGTTCCACAAGTTGATGCAAAGCCACGCCGAGCGCGCCGTCGGCCGGTCCGACTGGCGTGGACTGTTCCAGCCGGCGATCCCCTTCGCCGACGCCTGGAGCGTCGAACGCCCGCTCTGCACCCTCGCCAGCCAGCCCGATCAATAACAAGGGATAACCGCATGCTGAGCTTCGATTTCACCCAACTGAGCCCCCGCGAGAAATACAAGATCCTCATTGGCAGCGTGGTGCCCCGCCCCATCGCCCTGGTGACCACCGTGGACGCCGAGGGTCGGGTGAACGCCGCGCCCTTCAGCTTCTTCAACGCGCTGTCCGCCGACCCGCCGATCCTCGCCCTGGGGGTGGAGAACCATGCCGACCTCAGCCCCAAGGACACCACCCGGAACATCCAGCTGAACCAGGAATTCACCGTGAACATCGTCTCCGACCCCCTGGTGGAGGCCATGAACGTCTGCGCCGTGCCTTTCGAGCCGGGCTTCGATGAATTGCTCGCCGCCGGCCTCAGCGCCCTGCCGGGCAGCCGCGTCGCCTGCCCGCGCATCGCGGAGGCGCCGGTGGCCCTGGAATGCCGACGGATGATGGGGCTGTCCATCGGCCAATCGCGGGAGATCATCCTCGGCGAAGTGCTGATGGCCCATGTGCGCGACGACCTGATCGACCCCGCCACCCTCTACATCGACCAGCTCGGCCTCGACGCCATCGGCCGCATGGGCGGCCACGGCTACGCCCGCACACGGGACTACTTCGACCTGCCGACCCGCACGCTGCAAGCCTGGCGGGAGCAACCGGGCGGCGGCGAACGGATCTGGCCGGAGGCCTGAGCCAGGCGGGATATCCCGACCGTAGGAGCGAGCTCTGCTCGCGATAGCTTCGTAGGAGCGAATTCATTCGCGAATGCGGACCGCAGGTCCGCCCTACCCAGGCCTGCTGCCCAGGCCGATCGCGATTGAAATCGCTCCTACAGCTCCGCCACCTCGAAGAACGCCTTCACCACCCGCAACTCCCCATAGCGCTCCTGGCACGCCAGGTAGTGGCGGCTCACCAAGCCTTCGCCCTTGAGCGGCAGCGCCACCACCCGAGGATCGCGCGGCACCTCAAGGGAGTAGAGGATGCTCACCCCGAGCCCTGCCGCCACCGCTTCGATCACCGCCTCGCGGCTGTTCAGCTCCAGGGCCGCGCGCAGTTCCAGGCCCTGCTCGGCGCAGGCCTTCTCGAAGGTGCGGCGGGTCAGCGAAGCCGGCTCGCGCTGCAACAGCACCTCGGCGCGCAATTCCTGCAAGGCCACCTCCTTGCGCACGCCTACCCAGGGGTGGCCCGCCGGCAGCAGCAGGCACAGGCGCGCTTCGCCAATGGGCTGCAGGCGCAGGCCGGGGCGCTCGGCGATATCGCTGATCAAGGCCAGGTCCACCCGCTCGCCATTCAGTGCGGCGAGGGTTTCCTGGGTATTGCCCAGGCGCAGGTTGATGCTGACGCCGGGGTAGCGTTCGCGCATCCGCGCCAGCAGCGGCATCACCAGGTGCGGGCTGTCGGCGGCCAGGTCCAGGCGCCCGGACTCCAGCGCCTGGCTGGTGTCGAGCAGGTCCTCGGCCTGCTCCGCCAGGGCGAACAGCTGATGGCTGATGGCGGCCAGGCGCCGGCCCAGCTCGGTGGGCTCCACCTGCCGCGCGGAGCGCCGCAACAGGCGCACCTGGTAGTGCTCTTCCAGGGCCTTGATATGCCCGGTCACCGCCGGCTGGCTGATGCACAGGCGCTCGGCGGCACGGGTGAAACCACCCTCGCGGACCACCGCATCGAAGGCGCGGAGCTGGAACAGGTTCATGGCCACTCCATCAGTGGTACTTATCCAACGGATAACGATAAACGATTTGAATGATAGATGCCCCGACAGCACCCTATCCACCTTGGCTTCAGCCCCGTGGCGAGGATTTTCACGTGTTGTCCGATAACGATCTCGCCACCCTGGTGGTCCTGCTCTCCGCCCTGATGCACGCCAGCTGGAACGCGGTGATCAAGGCCGGCAGCGACCGCCTCTCCTCCATGGCCCTGGTGGACGGCGTGGCCTTCTGCTTCAGCGTCGCCCTGCTGCCCCTGGTGGCACCACCGCCGCTGGTGGTCTGGGGGCTCATCGGCCTGTCGGTGCTGGTCAACACCCTCTACCGCCTGCTGCTGATCCGCGCCTACCACTTCGGCGACTTCGGCCAGGTCTATCCGGTGGTGCGCGGCCTGCCGCCCCTGCTGGTGGCCCTCAGCGTCGGCCTGCTGTTCGGCGAGCACCTGTCCGGCGCCATGCTGCTGGGCATCGTGCTGATCTCCCTGGGTATCCTCAGCCTGCTTTCCACCCGCCTGGAATCCAACGCCCTGAAGGCGCTCGGCTACGCCGCCCTGGCCGGCGCCGGGGTGGCGCTCTACACCCTGATCGACGCCCAGGGCGTGCGCCGCGCCGACAGCGTGCTGCAGTTCGTGGTCTACCTGACCCTGATGCAGAGCATGACCATCCCCCTGCTCGCCTGGATGCGCCGTGGCCCGCTGGTGCTGCGCTTCGCCCGCGACAACTGGCGCATCGGCCTGTTCGGCGGCTTCAACTACTGCGTGGCCTATGGCCTGGTGCTGTTCGCCATGACCCTGGACCACGTGGCCAAGGTCGCCGCCCTGCGCGAGAGCAGCGTGATCATCGCCGCCATCATCGCCAGCCTGGTGTTCAAGGAGCCCTTTGGCGTGCGCCGCATCCTCGCCGCCTGCGTGGTCACCGCCGGCATCCTGCTGATCAAGCTGGTGGATTGAGTCCGTTCGATGGGTATCCCGGTAGCCTGTAGGATGGGTCGGGCGGCGTTCCGCGAGCTTGCGATACCCATCGTGGCGGAGTGCCAGGCCATTGATGGGTATCGCTCCGCTCAACCCATCCTACGGGCTACGAACTCGGTTGCTACCGCTTGGCGATGATGTACACGGCATGGACGATGCCGGGGATATAGCCCAGCAGGGTGAGCAGGATGTTCAGCCAGAAGGCGCCGGCGAAACCCACCTGCAGGAACACCCCGAGCGGCGGCAGGAGAATGGCGATAAGGATGCGGATCAGGTCCATGTAGAAGCCTCCATTTGGGAAAAATCATCTGCCTGACTACCGACCTTCGTACAGGCTAGGCGTTCATCCCGGCAGCCCCCCATAATCGCTGCCTGATGTTTCAGCCGGATGCCCCCGCCATGCCCATCGCCAGCGAAGACATCGACCAGCACGGCCTGGTCATCGGTGTGTCCCCCGAGCGCTTCCGCGAAGTCGCCATGCCGCTGCTGTTCGACCACCTGGACGCCCAGTGCGAGGGCACCATCGCGGTGAACCGCCAGGCGCGGATCGTCTGGATCAACGACAAGTACGCCGAGAAGGTCGGCATCGCCGACCCGCGCAGCGTCCTGGGCCAGGAAATCGAGCAGGTGCTGCCTGCCAGCCGCCTGCGCGAGGTGGTGCAGAACGGCCAGCCGAGCATGCTCGACCTGATGGCCTTCGGCGACGAACACTTCGTGGTCACCCGCATTCCCCTGCGCGACGCCGACGGCACCCTGGTGGGCGCGCTGGGCTTCGTCCTGTTCGACCGCGCCCGCCACCTGCAGCCGGTCATGGCCAAGTACAACCAGCTGCAGAGCCAACTGGCCGCCACTCAGCGGGAGCTGGCCAAGGCGCGCCGGGCGCGCTACACCATCGCCGGCTTCATCGGCGCCAGCGCCGCGGCCAGCGAGGTGAAGCGCCAAGCCAGGCGAACCGCCCAGCTGGACGCCACGGTACTGCTGCGCGGCGAGACCGGCACCGGCAAGGAGCTGCTGGCCCAGGGCATCCACAACCTGTCGCTGAGGGCCAATGGCCCCTTCGTCGCGGTGAACGTGGCGGCCATCCCCGAATCCCTGGTGGAGGCCGAACTCTTCGGCACCGCCCCCGGCGCGTTCACCGGTGCCGAGCGCCGCGCCCGCCCCGGCAAGTTCGAACTGGCCGACGGCGGCACCCTGTTCCTCGACGAGATCGGCGACCTGCCGTTGCCCCTGCAGGCCAAGCTGCTCCGCGTGTTGCAGGAGCAAGAGGTGGAGCCGCTCGGCTCGAACCAGGTGAAGGCGCTCAATGTACGGGTGATCGCCGCCACCCATGTGGACCTGGAAGCCAAGGTGGCCAGCGGGCAGTTCCGCGAAGACCTCTACTACCGCCTCAATGTCCTGGCCCTGCGCCTGCCCCCCCTGCGCGAGCGCCGCGAGGACCTGCCGGCGCTGCTCGAGCACCTGCTGGACGACATCGCCAGCCGCTCCGGCCAGCCGCCCCTGGAACTCGCCACCGACGCCCTGCAGCTGCTCCAGGCCCAGCCCTGGCCGGGCAATGTGCGCGAGCTGCGCAACCTGCTGGAACGGGCGCAACTGCTCGCCGACGCTGGTTCCCTGGGCGCCAGCTCCCTGGCCGGGCTGCTGGTGGACCCCCGCCCGGCCGCCGCACCCACCACGCCGGCACAGACGATCACGCCCACGACGGGGGAAGTCCGTCCCCTGGCCGACAGCCTCGCCGCCGCCGAGCGCCAGGCCATCCTCGCCGCCCTCGCCGCCTGCGACGGCAACCGCACCCGCGCCGCCGAACGCCTCGGCATCGCCCGCGCCAGCCTCTACAACAAGCTGCAGGCGCACGGGCTGTAGGTTTCGTTGCCCCGTGCGTTGCGACTTTGCGCTGTAGGGGCGAATTCATTCGCCAAGGGCGGCGCAGCCACCCCAAACACACCAGGGGCAGACCTGCGGTCTGCATGGCGAATGAATTCGCCCCTACAAGACCTGTCCAGCCATATGGACACCCATCATCAAGACGTCCACAAAAATGGACGCTCGTCCAGACAACTGGACACCCACCAGAGCCCGCGGCACACCGCCTATTCCCCGCAAATCACCGTTCCAGAGCGCTCTCACCCTGAGACGAGCACACCTGGCACGGCTTTCGCTCCAATGCCTGCGCACGCCGCCTCGACGCGGCGAACAACAACAAGAAGGAAGTCCCCAATGGGCACCCTAGGCATCCTGATTTCTCTCGCGCTGCTGATGTACCTCGCCTACCGCGGCATCAACGTCCTGATCCTCGCGCCCCTGCTGGCCCTGCTCGCGGTGCTCTTCGCCGGCGACGTGGCGTTGCTCCTGCCGACCTACACCCAGGTCTTCATGAAGGCCCTGGGCGGCTACCTGATCCAGTTCTTCCCGCTGTTCCTGCTCGGGGCCATCTTCGGCAAGTTGATGGATGATTCCGGCTCGGCGCGCGCCATCGCCTACGGCATCGTCCGCAGCCTGGGCCGCGAACGGGCCATCCTCGCCATAGTTCTGGCCTGCGGCCTGCTCACCTACGGCGGTGTCTCGCTGTTCGTGGTGGCCTTCGCCGTGTACCCGATCGGCACCGCGCTGTTCCGCGAGGCGGGCATTCCCAAGCGCCTGCTGCCAGGCGCCATCGCCCTGGGCGCCTTCACCTTCACCATGACCGCGCTGCCCGGTACCCCGGCGATCCAGAACGCCATCCCCAGCCCATTCTTCGGTACCGACGCCTTCGCGGCGCCCATCCTCGGCCTGATCGGCGGCACCATCATGCTGGTGCTCGGCAGCTGGTGGCTGAGCGTCCAGGCGCACAAGCTGATGGCCGCCGGCGAAGGCTATGGCAGCCACAAGGACGACAGCCTGGAGCAATTCGACGTGCCGGTGATCGGCTTCTGGTACGCGCTGCTGCCGATACTGCTGGTGATCATCCTCAACTTCGTCATGGCCAAGCAGGTGTTGCCGGCGCTGGACACCAGCTACCTGGCCAAGCCCGAGTTCGGCGGCCTGCAGGACGCCAAGTCGCTGATCGGCATCTGGGCCATCATCGTCGCACTGGCCTGTGCCGTATTGCTGCTGATCGGCCTGCACTGGAAGCGCTGGGTCGACCTCAAGCAGAGCCTCAACGACGGCACCTTCGGTTCCATGCTGCCGATCCTCAACACCGCATCCGAAGTCGGCTACGGCACGGTCATCGCGTCCCTGGCCGGCTTCGTGGTGATCCGCGACCTGGTGCTCAGCGTGCCGGGCAACCCGCTGGTGTCCCAGGCGGTGGCGGTGAATATCCTGGCGGGCATCACCGGCTCGGCCTCCGGCGGCATGTCCATCGCGCTGAAGACCCTCGGCGCCCAGTACCTGGAGATGGCCAACGCCGCCGGCATCAGCCCCCAGCTGCTGCACCGCGTCGCCGCCATGGCCTCCGGCTGCATGGACACCCTGCCGCACAACGGTGCGGTGATCTCGCTGCTGGCGATCTGCAAACTCACCCACCGCGATTCCTACCGCTTCATCTTCATGAACACGGTGATCTTCCCGCTGCTGGCCCTGACGGTGGTGATCATCCTCGGCAGTACCTTCGGGAGCTTCTGATCGCATGCAATGGGCTATCCATGTAGGAGCGAATTCATTCGCGAAGGGCCGCGAAGCGGCCCCCTGCAAGGCCCAAAGGCAGGACGTTGTCCTGCATGGCGAATGAATTCGCCCCTACAGGATTCAAAAGATGAGCAAAGTGATGAGCGCCGCCGACGCGGTGGCGCGGATTCCGGACAACGCCAACCTCGCCACCGGCGGTTTCGTCGGCATCGGCTTCGCCGAGGAAATCGCCATCGCCCTGGAGCGGCGCTTCCAGGCCGAGCAGGCGCCCCGTGGCCTGACCCTGGTGTATGCCGCCGGCCAAGGCGACGGCAAGGGACGGGGGCTCAACCACCTGGCCCACGAAGGCCTGGTGCGCCGGGTGATCGGCGGCCACTGGGGCCTGGTGCCGGGGCTGCAGAAGCTGGCCGTGGAAAACCGCATCGAAGCCTACAACCTGCCCCAGGGGGTGATCTCCCAGCTGTTTCGCGACATCGCCGCCGGCAAGCCGGGGCAACTGTCCAAGGTCGGCCTGGGCACCTTCGTCGACCCCGACTTCGGCGGCGGCAAGCTCAACGCCCGGACCACCGATGAACTGGTGCGGCGCATGCCCATCGATGGGGAGGACTACCTCTTCTACAAGGCCTTCCCGATCCAGGTCGGGGTGATCCGCGCCACCAGCGCCGACGAAGACGGCAACCTCTCCATGGAGCGCGAAGCGCTGACCATCGAGAGCCTGGCCATCGCCATGGCCGCGCGCAATTCCGGCGGCCTGGTGATCGCCCAGGTGGAGCGGGTGGTGGCACGCGGCTCGCTGAACCCCCGCGACGTGAAGATTCCCGGCATCCTGGTGGATTGCGTGGTGGTGGCCAGCCCCGAGAACCACCAGCAGACCTTCGCCACCGCCTACAACCCGGCCTTCGCCGCCGAGGTGCGGGTACCGGTGGACAGCCTGGCGCCGATGCCGCTGGACCTGCGCAAGCTGATCGCCCGCCGCGCCGCCCTGGAGCTGCGGCCCGGCGCCGTGGTCAACCTCGGCATCGGCATGCCCGAGGGCGTAGCGGCGGTGGCCGCCGAGGAAGGGGTGATCGACCTGCTGACCCTGACCGCCGAACCGGGCGTGATCGGTGGCGTGCCGGCCTCGGGCCTGGACTTCGGCGCGGCGAGCAACCACGCCGCGTTGATCGACCAGCCCTACCAGTTCGACTTCTACGACGGCGGCGGCCTGGATATCGCCTTCCTGGGCCTCGCCCAGGCCGACGCCGAGGGCAACCTCAACGTGTCTAAGTTCGGCACGCGCCTGGCCGGCGCCGGCGGCTTCATCAACATCAGCCAGAACGCCAAGGCGGTGGTCTTCGTCGGCACCTTCAGCGCGGGCGAGCAGGACATCCGCATCGAGGGCGGCGCCCTGCGCATCATCCAGGACGGCGCGGTGCGCAAGTTCGTCGGCGAGGTAGAACATCGCACCTTCGCCGGCCGCCTGGCGGCCGAGTCGGGCAAGCCGGTGCTCTACGTCACCGAGCGCTGCGTGTTCCGTTTGAGCCCCGGGGGGCTGGAGCTGATCGAGGTGGCACCGGGAGTGGATATCGAGCGGAACATTGTCGCGCGCATGGACTTCCGCCCCATCGTCCGCGCGCCGAAGGTGATGGATGCGCGGCTGTTCGGCGAGCCACGCATGGGCCTGCGCCAACTGATCCAGCCAGCTTGAGTTTCGTGCGTGAAAACGCGGGCCCGTGTTGGGCCCGCGTCTTTTTTACCGCTCGGAGCTCGTTTGTAGTTTGTAGGATGGGTTGAGCTTGCGATACCCATCGAGCGGAACATCAGGCCATTGATGGGTATCGCTTCGCTCAACCCATCCTACGTCCCCCTGGACGGACTCAGCGCATCCCCAACTTATGCCGCGCGGCGTACAGGCAGACCATCTCCATGGCCAGGGTGGCGCCGGCCAGGGCGGTGACCTCGGCGTTGTCGTAGGGCGGTGCCACTTCCACCACGTCCATGCCCACCAGGTTGATGCCGCGCAGGCCACGGAGGATTTCCAGCGCCTGGTGGCTGGACAGCCCGCCACACACCGGGGTGCCGGTGCCGGGGGCGAAGGCCGGGTCGAGGCAGTCGATGTCGAAGGTCAGGTACACCGGGTTGTCGCCCACCCGCGCGCGGATGCGCTCGGCGATCTGCTCGGGGCTGTGGCGGTGCACCTCGCGGGCGTCCAGCACCTGGAAGCCCATGACGTCGTCGTTGGTGGTGCGCAGGCCCACCTGCACCGAGCGCGACGGGTCCACCAGGCCCTCGCGGGCGGCGTGGTAGAACATGGTGCCGTGGTCGATGCGCTTCACCTCTTCGTCCGGCCAAGTGTCGCTGTGGGCGTCGAAGTGGATCAGCGACAGCGGACCGTGCTTGGCCGCATGGGCCTTGAGCAGCGGGTAGCTGATGAAGTGGTCGCCGCCCAGGGTGAGCATGGCGGCGCCGGCGTCGAGGATGCGCGCGGCATGGGCCTGGATGATTTCCGGGGTGTGCTGCGGCGTACCGTGGTCGAAGGAGCAGTCGCCGTAGTCGATCACCGCCAGGTGGTCGAAGGGATCGAACTCCCAGGGGAAGTGCCGGGCCCAGGCCATCTGTACCGAGGCGGCGCGGATGGCGCGCGGCCCGAAGCGGCTGCCGGGACGGTTGGTGGTGGCGGTGTCGAAGGGCACCCCGCTCACCACCAGGTCGACGCCGGCGAGGTCGCGGCTGTAGCGGCGGCGCATGAAGCTGGTGATGCCGGCGTAGGTGGATTCGGCTGCGGTGCCATAGAGGCTGTCGCGGGTAATGGCCTGGTCGTTGTCGAAGGCGTGGTCCATCTCATCGGGCTCCCGTAGGGGTGGTTGTTTTCCCGTCTGTGCGGGTTCAGTACTGAGTGCGGAAACTGGTCCAGAGGCGGGTACGGGCGCGCTGGTCCTTGAGGTTCTGGATCTGCTCGCTGAACAGGCGGTCGCGCACCTCCTTGCTCGGGTAGATGTCCGGGTCGCCCACCACCTCCGGCGCCAGCAGCGGCGTGGCGGCCTGGTTGGCGTTGGCGAAGAACTGGCTGTTGGTCAGCTCGGCGATGGCCTCGGGGCGCAGCATGTAGTCGATGAAGGCGTGGGCGGCCTGGGGATGCGGCGCATCGGCGGGGATCACCATGGTGTCGAACCAGATCAGCGTGCCTTCGCGGGGGATGCGGTAGATCACCTCGAAGGGCATCGACGCCTGGCGTGCCTGGTCGGCGGCGATGGCGGCGTCGCCGTTGTAGGTCAGGGCCAGGCAGATTTCGCCCTTGGCCAGGTCGTTGATGTGCTTGCCGGCGCCGACGTAGCGCACGTTGGGTTGCAGCGTGGCGAAGAGTTCGCCCACCGCCTTCAGGTCGGCCTTGTCGGTGCTGTAGGGGTCCTTGCCGAGGTAATGCAGGGCGATGCTGATGACCTCCTGGGGCGAATCGATCACGGCGATGCCGCAGTCCTTCAGCCGGCTGGCGTACTCGGGCTTGAACAGCAGGTCGAGGCTGTTCAGCGGCGCATCGGGAATGCGCTTGGTCACCGCCTCCTTGTTGATCCCCAGGCCCACGGTGCCCCAGGTGTAGGGCACGCCGAAGCGGTTCTCCGGGTCCACGCTGGCCAGCTTGGCCAGCAGCTCGGGGTCGAGGTTGGCGAAGTTCTTCAGCCGCTCGCGCTGCATCGGCTGCACCGCCTTGGCCTGGATGGCGCGGGCCAGGCCGCTGCTGGCGGGGAACACCACGTCATAGCCGCTGCCGCCGGTGAGCAGCTTGGCGTCCAGGGCCTCGGCGCTGTCGAAGATGTCGTATTTCACCTCGATACCACTTTCGGCCTTGAAGCCGGCGAGCGCCTTCTCCGGGATATAGGCGGACCAGCTGTAGAGGTTCAGCACCTTGTCTTCCGCGTGCACGGGCAGGACGCAGGCGAACAGGGTGGCGAGCAAGAGGGGAAGACGCATGGTGGGCTCCAGGAGGAATCACGGTGGAGCCATGCTGCGCCGGGCTTTGCTTCTGATAAATATGAAGTGTTCTACTTTGGCATCTACGACTATCAATGTTTGGTGCCGCTATGCTCAGCCAGCTCCATGACCTCGACCTGCAACTGCTGCGCATTTTCGTCACGGTGGTGGAAAGCGGCGGCTTCAGCGCCGCCCAGGGCGAGCTGGGCATCGGCCAGTCCACCATCAGCACGCAGATGGCCAAGCTGGAGACACGCCTGGGCTTTCGCCTCTGCGAACGGGGCAAGGCGGGCTTTCGCCTGACCCCCAAGGGTGAGCAGGTGCTGGCCGCCACGCGCAAGCTGTTCGGCGCCATCGAGACCTTCAAGGGCGAGGCGCAGGGCATGGCCGACCTGTTGCTCGGCGAGCTGCGCATCGGCCTTTCCGAATCACTCGACGACCAGGTGCTGCAACGCCTGGGAGCGGCCATCGGACGCTTCCGCCAGCGCCACCAGGCGGTGCATTTCGAGCTGATCAGCGCCATGCCCGCCGAACTGGAGCGGCGCCTGCTGCAGGACCGGCTGCACCTGGCCATCGGCTACTTCTCCGGCAGCCAGGCGGCGCTGGACTACCAGCCCTTGTTCAGTGAGCAGCAGGGGTTGTTCTGCGGCGTCGGGCACCCGCTGTTCCAACGCGCCGAGGTCGGCCTCGAGGACCTCGCCGCCTGCGACCTGGTGCATCACCCCTACCGCTTCGAAGAAGCCCGGCAGCCCTTCCCCAGCGGCCCGAGCAGCGCCCGCACCGAACAGGTGGAGTGCAGCCTGGCGTTCGTCCTGTCCGGGGCCCATGTCGGCTTCCTGCCCGAGCACGTGGCCGCGCCCTGGGAAGCCAGCGGGCAGTTACGCCGGCTGCTGGCGGATGAGGCCGGCTACCGCGTGCAGTTCCACCTCGGCAGCCATCGCGGACGGCAACCGAGCGAGGCACAGGTGGCGTTCGTGGAGGATTTGCTGGCCGCCTTCGCCGAAGGTGAACCACGCGTCCCGAAACCGTAGCCCGGATGGAATCCGGGAGCGATGGTGAAGATTTCCCCGGATTGCATCCGGGCTACGAACGTGTAGGAGCGATTTCAATCGCGATCGGCCTGCGCAGCAGGCCTTACCGGGGGCGGACCTACGGTCCGCATTCGCGAATGAATTCGCTCCTACAAAGGGTTCCCCTTACAGGTACCAGCGGTACTCCCGCGCGCTCACTTCGTTCATGAAGTCCAGGTACTCCTGGCGCTTGTTCTCGCAGTAGACCATCACGAATTCGCTGCCCAGGCCCTGGTTGACCACCGGGTGGCTACGCATGGCGGTCACGGCGGTGAGCATGTCCTTCGGGAAATCGATGCCGCTGCCACGGTCTTCGTTGAGCGGGGCGATGGGTTCGCGGGCCGCGTCCAGGCCGTGTTCCATGCCGGTGAGGATGGCCGCCAGCACCAGGTAGGGGTTGGCGTCGGCGCCGGCCAGGCGGTGCTCGATGCGCAGGTTGCGGCCGTCGGACTCGGGGATGCGGATGCACGCATCGCGGTCCTCGAAGCCCCAGCTGGCGCGGCTGGCGGCGTTGACCATGGCGCCGTAGCGGCGGAAGGCGTTGTGGTTGGCGGCGAAGATCGGCATGCAGTGGGGCAGCAGGTCGAGGCAGCCGGCCACTGCGTGGCGCAGGGGGCGCTGGCCGTCGCCGTCGAGCAGGTTGTTGCCGTCACGGTCGTAGAGGCTGACGTGCACATGCATGCCGCTGCCGGGCGCGTCGAGGTACGGCTTGCTGATGAAGCTGGCGCGGTGGCCATGCTTGAGCGCCACGCCACGGGTGCTGCGGCAGAAAAGCGCGGCCCAGTCGGCGGCCTTGAGGCCATCGTCGCAGTGGCCGAAGTTGATCTCGAACTGGCCGGGGCCGAGTTCGGCGGTGATGACGTTGGCGGCGACGCCCTGCTCGTTGGCCGCCTCGACCATTTCATGCAGCACGCTAGAGAAGCGCGACAGGCGCTCGATGTGCATGTTCGGCTGGTCGTCCTCGTCCTCGCACAAAGGGTCGCGAGGGAACTGCGGGAGGCCGTCCTTGAGCTTGCGGTCGAACAGGTAGAACTCCAGCTCGAAGGCCACTACCGGGCGGATGCCACGGCGTTCCAGACGCTTGATGACCTGGGCCAGCACCTCGCGGGGCTCGAACTCGATGGGCGCCTCGGTGCCGTCGGAGGTGATCAGCATCTGCCCCAGGGGTTCCTTTTCCCAACGCACCGGCACCAGGGTTCCCGGCACCAGGCGGCGCGGGGCGTCCGGGTCACCGTCGGCGAAGCAGTAGTCGCCGATGGGGTAGAGCCCGCCCTGGGTACCCAGCAGCACGCAGTTCTGCGGCACCTTGAGGGGGCTGCCGGCGGCCACTTTCTCGACCATGTCCACGGGGTAGCGCTTGCCGTAGAAGTGGCCGGGAATGTCCAGGCAGATCAGGTCGATGTAGCGGATATCCGGGTACTTGGCACGGAAGGCGCGTACTTCGCTGAGCAGATCGGGGTACTGGTTTGTTGTTGTCATCACTGCGGTCCTGCGAGGCGGGGTTTCAGGTGAACACCCACAACACTCGCGTCGGTTTGTCGGAAAGATTGGCGTAGCGGAACTGGGCATGGGGCGGCAGCTGGAAGCTGTCGTTGGGCTTGAGGGTCACGGGCTCGGCGTCGTCGCCGTACCAGACCGTCAGTTCGCCCTCGAGCACGAAACCGCCCTGTTCGGAGCTGTCATCCAGATGCCCTTCGCCACTGGTGGCGCCGGGTGCGAGATGGCTTTCGAGCATGGAGAAGCCGCCGGACATGGTGGGCGAGGCCAGCACATCGGTGATGCCGCCCGCGTAGTAGAGCGTGCGGCGTTCGCCCGGGCGGGTCACCCAGGGCGTCCCGCGCGGCTTGCTCAGGTTGTAGAAGTAGGTGGTGGGCACACCCAGCGCCTCGCTGATGGCGGTGAGGTCGGCCACGGTCGGGCGCGACAGGCCGCGCTCCACCTGGGAGAGAAAGCCCACCGAGCGGTCGATGCGCGTGGCGAGATCGCCCAGGGTCACGTTCTTGTGCTTGCGCAGGTCGCGAATCAGGATCGCGAGGGCTTCGATTTCGTCGTGCTTGTCCATGGATGTCTCCGTAGTGCCTGTTCTGGAGCGCGCGAGCTAGAGCCAGACAAGGCGGAAAGGGTCGAGGGAGCGGAGTTTACTCGCCGTAAATGAGCATCCCGAGACCGCTTCCAACGCCGTATGGCCGACGCGCAGCCGCTTCAGGGCAGGCACTTAAATCACATCCCGCAACCGGTAATAGGCCTTGCCGGCGGCTTCCAATGGCGCGGCCAGCAGCGATCCACCTGGGAAGCGCGGATTGCCGATGGCCTGGTAGAGGTCGAGCAGCCCGTCATCGCCCAGGATGGCGTCGCTCACCGCCTTGGCGCCGGCCAGGGTCGGCAGGATGCCGTGGCCGGAGAAGCCTTGCAGCCAGTAGCGCTGGCCCTGGCGGCCGATGTCCGGGGTGCGTTTCATGCTGACGTCGATATGCCCGCCCCAGCCGAATTCGATTTCCACGCCCTTGAGCTGCGGGAAGACACGCTCCAGGTAGGGTCGGGTGGCCGCCGGCACGTCCTTGGGCAGGCCACCCAGGTAGGTGCAGCCGCCCCCGAACAGCAGGCGATGGTCGGGGGTCAGGCGGAAGTAGTCGGGGACGAACTGGTTGTCGATGGCGCAGCTGTTCTTCGGCAGCAGCGAGCGGGCCAGTTCCGGGTCCAGCGGCGCGGTGGCCACCTGGTACGAGCCCACCGGCAGCAGGCGGCTGGAGAGCTGGCGGTCGAGACGGTCGACATAGGCGTTGCAGGCCAGCACCAGCACGTCGGCGCGTACTTCGCCCTGGGCGGTACGGGCCACGTAGCCGGACGGCGTTTCACGGTATTCCAGCACCCGCGTCTGTTCAAAGATGCGGCCACCGGCGGCCTCGATGGCGGCGGCCAGGCCCTGGGCCAGCTTGAGCGGGTTGAGGTGGGCGGCTTCCGGGTCGTAGAGGGCGGCCTGGTAGCGCGGGCTGTCGATCCACTCCGGCAGTTCGTCCCGGCCGATCATGCGCATCCGGTCGTAGCCCCACTTGTGGATGGCGTCGTGCTGGGCTTCCTCCAGCAGCTTCACCCGGCGCTCCATCACGGCGGTCCACAGGCTGCCGACGCGGTAGTCCACGTCGAAACCATGGCGTTGCGGCAGTTCGCGCATCTCGCTGGCGGCCCAGCGCATGCTGTCCCACAGGCGACGGGTGCGCTCCAGGCCCAGGGCCTTTTCCAGGGGCGGCATGTCGCAGGACCATCCCAGCAGTGCCTGCCCACCATTGCGCCCGGAGGCGGCCCAGGCCACGCGGCTGGCTTCCAGCAGCACCACTCGCTTGCCGGCCAGGGCCAGGCGCAGTCCGGTGTGCAAACCACTGAAACCGGCGCCGATGATCAGTACATCGGCGTCCTCGCTGCCCGCCAGGGACGGCCGCAGCGGGATGCTGCCCGGGAAGGTGCGGGCGTAGTAGGTGCCGACATGCTGGGCGGACTGCTTGAACATGGAAGCCTCGTGAACTTTCTGATTGATAATTTCATGAAAATTTACACGACAGAATTCACGAAGCCAAGCCCTGTGTTGCAAATAAACAACACAGTAACCACCAAGCCGCCAAATAAAGGGCCTTCCAGCCAACCAATTGAGTGAAATTATGGACAGGCCCGTAGGATGGGTTGAGCAGAGCGATACCCATGCGGTCCGGATTGATGGGTATCGCAGGCTCACCCCATCCTACGGGCGTGCTTCCCCCACAAGGGAGTACCGGGATCAGGTCGTGCGCTGCGCCCATGCCTGCTGCTTCAGGCACTCCGCCAGGTAGTCGAGGAAACAGACGATGCGCGAGGCCAGCGCGGTATTGCGGTAGTAGACGGCGTTGATCGGCTGGCGCACTTCCAGGGTGTCGTCGGCCAGCACCTGTACCAGGCGACCCTCGGCGCGGTCGGCCTGGGTCATGAAGTCGGACAGGCAGACGATGCCGGCGCCGGCCAGGGCCAGGTGGCGCAAGGTCTCGCCGCTGGACACGCTGATCGCCGGGTCGATCGGCAGGCTGTCGCCCTGGGCATGGCGCAGGGGCCAGTGGTTGAGGCTTTCCGGCTGGGTGAAGCCGATCAGGCAGCGTCCCTGCAATGCCTCTACCGATGCAGGGGCGCCATGGGCCTGGAGGTATTCCGGGCTCGCCAGCACGCGGATGCGGCTGCTGCCCAGTGGGCGGGCGTGGAGGCTGGAGTCGCGCAGGGCGCCGATGCGGATGGCGAGATCGGTGCGGTGCTCGATCAGGTCGATGATCCGCTCGCTGCTGTGCAGTTCCAGTTCGACTTCCGGGTAGCGCTCACGAAACCCGGCCACCAACGGCACCAGCACATGCAGCATGAACGGCGAGGCGGCGTTGATCCGCAGGCGTCCGGCGGGCTTCTGCCGGCGCAAGGCCATCTGCTCCTCGGCTTCTTCCACCTGGGCGAGGATGCGCCGCGCCTGGGCCAGGAAGGCCTCGCCTTCCTCGGTGAGTTCCAGGCGGCGGGTGGTGCGGCGCAACAGGGTGACCTCGAGCTTGTCCTCCAGGCGGCTGAGGGCACGGCTGACCCCCGAGGCGGTCTGCGCCAACTGCTCGGCGGCGGCGGTGATGGAGCCGGTATCGACCACGGTGGTGAAGGCCAGCAGTTCGTCCAGGGTGGTTTTCATTCATGACTCCCAGGCAAATATCTTTGGCTTGATACCCGGTTTTTCCGCATGGGTCGAGACATGAAACTACTCGCCATCCCGGTGACCGCCGCCCTGACGGTACCGCCCCTCAGTCGAACTGGAGACATCCCATGAGCATTCCCGCCCTCGGCCTCGGCACTTTCCGCCTCAAGGACCAGCAGGTCATCGACTCGGTCCGCAACGGCCTGGAGCTGGGTTACCGGCACATCGACACCGCGCAGATCTACGGCAATGAAGCCGAAGTGGGCCGCGCCATCGCCGAAAGCGGCGTGCCCCGCGAGGAGCTGTTCGTCACCACCAAGGTCTGGACCGAGCACCTGGGCGGCGGCCGCCTGATCCCAAGCCTCGAAGAGAGCCTGGCCAAGCTCGGCCTGGAGCGACTGGACCTGGCGCTGATCCACTGGCCCAGCCCCGGCGACACCATTCCGGTGGCCGAGTACATGAATGCCCTGGCCGAAGCCAGACAGCGTGGCCTGGCCCAGCGCATCGGCATCTCCAACTTCACCATCCGGCAGATGCGCGAGGCCATCGCGGCGGTGGGCGCCCAGGAGATCGCCACCAACCAGGTGGAGATCCACCCCTTCCTGCAGAACCGCCAGGTGGTGGAGTTCGCCCACGAGCAGGGTCTCCACCTCACCGCCTACATGCCGCTGGCCTACGGCAAGGTGATGCAGGACCCGGTGATCCAGGGTATCGCCGCCGCCCACTCCGCCACCCCGGCCCAGGTGACCCTGGCCTGGCTGCTGCAGCAAGGCTTCGCGGTGATCCCCTCCTCCACCCGCCGCGAGAACCTGGCGAGCAACCAGCGAGCCAGCGACCTGGTGCTGAGCGAGGCCGAGATGGCGGCCATCGCCACCCTGGAGCGGGGCGAACGCCTGGCCAATCCGGACTTCGCCCCGCAGTGGGACTGAGCCCGTCCGGGGGCCGCGCTGCGGCCCCAGCGCGCCCAGCCAGGCAGTGACGTGGCGGTCGGATGGAACTACCCTGCTCCCAGTTACGCCAGAGAGCATCCCGCCATGTCCATTCCCCGCGCCTTGGCGCGCCTGTCCTGCATCGCCGCATTCGTCCTGCTCGGAGCCTGCGTCCAGCAGCAACAGCAAGCCACCACCCCGCCACCTGCTCCCGGGCAGCCCCAGGCTCCGGCACCGACCCAGCAGGAGCAACAGACCAGCGAGTTCGAGCGGATTCGCCAGCAGGCCATGCGCGGCGACCTCGACAGCCAGTACCAGCTCGCCAGCCTCTACTTCGCCGGCAAGCCGCAGAAGGACCTCAAGCAGGCCGAGTACTGGTGGAAGCAGGCCGCCGACAAGGGCCATTCCCAGTCCGCCTTCAGCCTGGCCTTCCTCTACACCGGCCGTACCGACCCCGCCTTCGCCGACCAGCGCGCCATGTTCAAGTACCTCAACCAGGCGTCCGCCTCCGGCAATGCCATGGCCCAGCATGTGCTCGGCGGCATGTACGCCCAGGGCGCCGAAGGCCTCAAGCGCGACCCCTACCAGGCCCGCGCGCTGTTCCAGAGCGCCTGCGACCGGCAGTTCGCGCCGAGCTGCGAGGCCTTGAAAAAGCTGCAGATGAATTGAGTGCCGCCCCGCGGTCGGTGGGGACGGCTCAGCCCGTTGCCCGCCGCACCGCCCCTGGCGAATAGCCGTGGCAACGCTTGAAGGCCCGGCTGAACGCCGCCTCCGACTGGTAGCCAAGGCGCTCGGCCAGCACCGCGATGGCCACCTCCCCTTCCTGCAACCAGCCCAGCGCCAGGTTCATGCGCCAGCGGGTCAGGTACTGCATGGCCGGCTCCCCCACCAGGGCGGTGAAGCGCGCGGCGAAGGCCGAGCGTGACATGGCCGCCGCCTCGGCCAGGGATACCAGGCTCCAGTCCCGCGCCGGATCGCGGTGGATCAGGCCGATGGCGCGGCCGATCTGGCGGTCCTGCAGGGCGCCGAGCCAGCCGGTCTGCGCCGCTGGGTCGCGGGCGATCCAGGCGCGAATGGCCTGGATCACCAGGATGTCCGCCAGCCGCGTCACCACGGTCTCGCCACCCGGCCGCATGGCCCGCGCCTCGTCGCGCATGAAGCGCAGGGTGCCCTGCAGCCAGTCGGCATGCTCGGCGTTGACGGCCTCCACGTGCAGCAACGACGGCAGCAGGCGCACCAGCTGCCGTGCCAGCGGGTGGTCGAAACGCACCGCGCCGCACACCAGGCTCACCGGCGCCCCGCCGCCGCCATGGCGAATGATCTCGTAGCGCTCGCTCAGGCACTCCCGTGGCAGATCGAACAGCGGCACCGCCGCCACGTCCGTCGCGCTCAGCAGGCTGTGGCCCTGGCCATGGGGCACCAGGGCCAGGTCGCCAGTGCGCAGCAGCAAGGGGTCATGCCCGCTCACCTCCAGCCAGCACTCCCCGGCCGTCAGCACATGGAACATCAGGCAGTCTTCCAGCGGCGGCAGGCCCAGCCCCCAGGGCGCGGTGAACTCCGACGCGCAATAGAGCGTGCCGCTCATGCGCAACAGGTGCAGGGCCTCGCCCAGGGGGTCGCGGGATTGCCAGGGGGTATTCGGGTCCATGTGCCGAGCCTCGCGCCAAGAGACTGGTCGTCCAGCAACTCTGGACGATCGATCATGAAGCATCGACTCCAGATCATTTTCCGTCCAGGCCATTCGCCGGAAACTGGACCCCAGGCGCTCAGGCATGTGCCGCACCGACAAGCGCCGCAGGAGAACGAGATGATCACGGTAATGGGCGCCACCGGGCATACCGGTAAACGCATCGTCGATTCACTGTTGAAGGCCGGCGAGCCGGTTCGTGCGCTGGGCCGTTCCGCCGAGCGCCTGGACGCGCTGCGGCGGGCCGGCGCCGAGGTGCTGGTGGGTGAGCCGAACGATGGGGCCTACCTGACCGAGGCCTTTCGCGGCGCCGAGGCGATCTACAGCCTGCTGCCCTATGACCCCTCGGTGAGCGACTACCTGGGCCAGCAGGCGGCCGTGGGCGAGGCCATCGTCCAGGCGATACAGGGAAGCGGCGTGCGCCGCGTGGTGGCGCTCTCCAGCGTCGGCGCCGAGCTGGCCACAGGCAACGGCCCCATCGCCAGCATGCATGCGCAGGAACGGCGGCTGCGCGCCCTGCCCGGCATCGACCTGTTGATCCTGCGCGCTGGCGCCTTCTTCGAGAACCTGCTGCCGGCGCTGGAGCTGATCGAGCAGCACGGCCTGGTGGCCGACGGCATGGGCGCGGACATGCAGCTGCCGATGATCGCTTCGAAGGACATCGCCGATGCCGCCAGCGCCGCGCTGCTCGACCCGAGCTGGCACGGGCTGCAAATCCGCGAACTGCTGGGGCAGCGGGATATCAGCTATGGCGAGGCCACGCGCATCCTCGGCGAGCGCCTGGGCCGGCCGGACCTGCCCTATGTGCAGCTGCCCTACGGGGAGATGGCGGGAATCCTCCAGGAAGCGGGGTTCTCCGCCGACCTGGCCGGGCTCTATGCCGAGCTGGCCCGGGGCATCAACGAGGGATTGGTGAAATCCCTGGAGGGACGTCGACCGGCGAACACCACGGCGACCTCGTTCGAGGCGTTCGTGGCGGAGATGGTCAGCTAGGTGGGGGGTCGGGGAACGAGCCCGACGCGCACCCGCTTCAGCTGTTGGCGCAGGCGCTGGATTCTTTCAGGTAGGTCACGGACTTCTGTTCGCCGCTGGTGTCGACGTAGATCATCGTCGCCTGCACGGTCTCGCAGTTCAGCGAGTTGGGTTCGTCGATGGAGATGACCCGGGCGACGTCCAGCGGCATGCCGTAGCTGTAGGGCACGGCGTCGGCGGATTTGGCGGCGAAGACACTGCCACTGGCCAGGACGGCGAGCATCAGGCTGGTGGCGGTGGTGATTGCGCGGTTCATGATGGAACTCCTTGTTTGCCTGGGAAGGCCCTGGCACCCACTGTTGGTGCGCTGTCGGCCGATGTGCCCATTCGACTCCAGACAGGGCGCGGGAAAAAGACGACTTTGCTGAAAGCGCCTTTCCGTGGCGCGCAACAATCCCCGCCGCCCGACGGTCATGTCGAGGCGCCAAGGCAGGTCTATCGTTGCCAGACCGGTTGACGGCCACCAGGCGAGGACGAGGCCATGAACACCAGTGATCTGCTCGAACAACTGCTACGGGCCGGCCAGGGCTCGATGTCGCAACAAGGCGGCGGCGCGTCGCAGGACCCATTGGGCGGGCTCGGCGGCCTGCTGGGCGGACTCGCGGGTGGAGGCAGTGGCGGCGGCGGTGGCGGCCTGGGAGGCCTGGGCGGATTGCTCGGCGGCATCCTCGGTGGCGGTATGGGCGGTGGCATGGGCGGCGCGTCCATGGGTGGCAGCCAGGGCCGTTCCGGCGGGCCCAACTACGCGGCACTGGCCTCCCTCGGCATGATGGCCTTCCAGGCGTACCAGGCCTGGCAAAGCCGGCAACCCGCCGCGCCACAACAGGCGCTGCGCACCGTCGACCAGCTGGAGGGCGCCGAGGCCCAGGACCACAGCCTGGCCATCCTTCGCGCACTGATCGCCGCGGCCAAGGCCGACGGGCGTATCGACGAGCAGGAAAAGCAGACCATCTACGCCGAGATCTCCCGGCATACCGACGACCCGCAGCTGCAGGCGTGGCTGGATGACGAAGTACGTCGCCCGCTGGACGCCGCAGAAGTCGCCCAGGCCGCGAGCAACCCTGGTATGGCCGCCGAGATGTACCTCGCCAGCGTGATGCTGGTGGACGACCAGCAGGCCGCCGAGCGCACCTACCTGGACGAGCTGGCCTACCAGCTCAAGCTCGACCCGAATCTCCAAGCGCAGCTGGAACAGCATGCGCGGGGGAACGCCTAGGGCGTCACCTGGTAACCGCGCTGCTGCAGGCAGCTGGTGTAGGCCGCCGAGGCATTGCTGCTGGCCTGTTCGTTGGTGCGGCGGTCCTGCCGGCGCTCCTGGCGTTGGCGTGAGCCGCCGACCACGGCGCCGGCCACCGCGGCGTTCTTGGCCTTTTCCTGCCGGTAATCCTGCTTGCGATCATCATCGATGCGGTCGTAATCGTTGGCGCGCACCTGTCCCACTGCCGCCCCCGCCATCGCGCCTGCGGCGGCGCCGCGCACCCGGCCGCCGGTGTGCGACGAAGTACTGGTGGTGGGCGTGCCGGCCTGGGCCTGGCAATTGGCGACGTCCTGCTGGATCTGTTGCTGGGTCTGGCCCTGGAGCGGTACCACGGTTTCGGCGAAGACGGGCAGGCAGACCAGCGAGGCGAGCAGCGTACAGCGGTAGGCAGTGAGGGTACGCATGACAGCGGCACTCCTGGTGCGAGTGAATGGGGTCGGCGCGGTGCCGGCCATGTCCACTAGAGTCTGGATCGGCCGTGAACGCCCTGATGGCGATGCCGACCAGTGGGCGCCACCCGTCGGCTTCAGGTAGCCTTGCGCAGCCGTCAACCTCTCCCACCGAGCCCGTCCATGTCCGACCTGCCCCTCGACGAAATCGACCGCCAACTGCTCGCCGCCCTGCAGATCAACGCCCGCGAGAGCGTGGCCATGCTGGCGCGCCGCCTGGGTATTGCGCGCACCACGGTGACCTCGCGGCTGGTGCGGCTGGAAAAGGCGCAGGTCATCACCGGCTACGGCGTGCGCCTGGGCCAGCGCGTGGCCGATGGCGGCCTGCAGGCCTATGTGGGGATCACGGTGAAGCCGCGCAGCGGCAAGGACGTCCTGCGGCGCCTGACCGGCATGGCCGAAGTGCAGGTGCTCTGCGCCGTGAGCGGCGAGTTCGATTACGTGGCCTGGCTGCGCGCCGACTCCCCCGAGCGCCTGGACGAGTTGCTGGACCAGATCGGCAGCGTGGACGGCGTGGAGAAGACCACCACCTCCATCATCCTCAGCTGCAAGCTCGATCGAGGCCAGCCGCTGGCGGCGCCGGCACCCTGACCCCACCGCTCCCGGATTGCATCCGGGCTACGAGTCCAACCCCGGACAACTTCTCCCCGCTGACTAACCTTTGAAGGAAACGGCTCAGGTCGATTTCGTCATATTGAAGCTTTTGTACGTCATTTTGTAGTTAACGACTGCCAAACGACGACACTATTGGTCTTATGGACGAAATCGGCGCTCCCTAGAATGGCCCCATCGCGCCCACCGGGCCGCTCTCCCACACGCCATCAAGGTCCAGCATGAACAACAACAATCGCCACCCCGCCGACGGCAAGAAACCCATCACCATCTTCGGCCCGGACTTCCCCTTCGCCTTCGATGACTGGATCCAGCATCCGGCCGGCCTCGGCAGTATTCCCGCCGCGCAGCATGGCGCCGAAGTGGCGATAGTCGGCGCCGGCATCGCCGGCCTGGTGGCGGCCTACGAGCTGATGAAACTGGGCCTGAAACCCGTGGTGTACGAAGCCTCGAAGATGGGCGGACGCCTGCGTTCGCAGACCTTCGAAGGCACCGACGGGATCATCGCCGAGCTGGGCGGCATGCGCTTCCCGGCCTCCTCCACCGCCTTCTACCACTACGTGGACATGCTCGGCCTGGAAACCCGGCCCTTCCCCAACCCGCTGACCCCGGCCTCGGGCAGCACGGTGATCGACCTCGAGGGCAAGACCTACTACGCCGAGCAGATTTCCGACCTGCCGGCGCTGTTCCAGGAAGTGGCCGATGCCTGGGCCGACGCCCTGGAGGACGGCGCCCGCTTCGGCGACATCCAGCAGGCCATCCGCGACCGCGACGTGAAGCGCCTGAAAGAGCTGTGGGACACCCTGGTGCCGCTCTGGGACGACCGCACCTTCTACGACTTCGTGGCCAGTTCCAAGGCCTTCGCCAAGCTGTCCTTCCACCACCGCGAGGTGTTCGGCCAGGTGGGCTTCGGCACCGGCGGCTGGGACTCGGACTTCCCCAACTCGATGCTGGAAATCTTCCGCGTGGTGATGACCGCCTGCGACGACAACCAGCACCTGATCGTCGGCGGCGTGCAGCAGGTGCCCATGGGCATCTGGCGCCACGTGCCCGAACGCTGCGTGCACTGGCCGGCCGGCACCAGCCTGGCGTCCCTGCACAACGGCGCGCCGCGCCCCGGCGTCAAACGCATCGCCCGCGCCACCGACGGCACCCTGGCGGTGACCGACAACTGGGGCGATACCCGTCACTACGCGGCCGTGCTCGCCACCTGCCAGACCTGGCTGCTGACCACCCAGATCGAGTGCGAGGAATCGCTGTTCTCGCAGAAGCTCTGGATGGCCCTGGACCGCACCCGCTACATGCAGTCGTCGAAGACCTTCGTGATGGTCGACCGGCCCTTCTGGAAGGACAAGGACCCGGTCACCGGCCGCGACACCCTGAGCATGACCCTGACCGACCGTCTCACCCGTGGCACCTACCTGTTCGACAACGGCGACGACAAGCCGGGGGTGATCTGCCTGTCCTACTCCTGGATGAGCGACGCCCTGAAGATGCTCCCGCACCCGGTGGAGAAGCGCGTGAAGCTGGCCCTGGATGCGCTGAAGAAGATCTACCCGGAGGTGGACATCGCCGGCCATATCATTGGCGACCCCATCACCATTTCCTGGGAGTCCGACCCGCACTTCCTCGGCGCCTTCAAGGGCGCGCTGCCGGGCCACTATCGCTACAACCAGCGGATGTACGCGCACTTCATGCAGGACGACATGCCCGCCGAACAGCGCGGCATGTTCATCGCCGGTGACGACGTGTCCTGGACCCCGGCCTGGGTGGAAGGCGCGGTACAGACCTCGCTCAACGCGGTCTGGGGCATCATGAAGCACTTCGGCGGCAGCACCGCCGCCGAGAACCCCGGCCCCGGCGACCTGTTCGCCGAACTCGGCCCCATCGCCCTGCCGGACTGAACCAGGAGAGCCCCATGCGCATCGCCCTCTACCAGTGCCCGCCCCTGCCGCTGGAGCCTGCGGCCAACCTCGAACGCCTCGGCCTGCGGGCGGCCGAGGCGGCCCGGCGCGGCGCCGCGTTGCTGGTGACGCCCGAGATGTACCTCAGCGGCTACAACATCGGCCTGGAGGCGGTCGACGGGCTCGCTCAGCCGGCCGATGGCGCCTGGGCCGAGGCGGTGGCGGCGATCGCCCGTGAGCAAGGCATCGCGATCGTCTACGGCTATCCGGAACGCGCCGCGCAAGGTGGGCTGTTCAACTCGGTGCAGCTGGTGGACGCCACCGGCCAGCGCGTCGGCAACTACCGCAAGACCCACCTGTTCGGCGAGCTGGACCACGGCATGTTCAGCGCCGGCGGCGATGAGTATCCGCTGCTGGAGCTGGATGGCTGGAAGCTGGGGCTGCTGATCTGCTACGACGTGGAGTTCCCCGAGAACGTCCGCCGACTGGCCCTGGCAGGCGCCGATGCGGTGCTGGTGCCCACGGCCAATATGGAGCCCTTCGACTTCGTCTGCGATGTGCTGGTGCGCGCCCGCGCCTTCGAGAACCAGTGCTACCTGGCCTACGCCAACTACTGCGGTGCCGAGGGCGAGATCCGCTACTGCGGGTTGTCCAGCGTCTCCGCGCCGGACGGCAGCCTCACCGCCGTCTGCGGCCGCGAGGAAACCCTGGCCTTCGCCGACCTGCGCCGCGACCTCTTGGAGAAATCCCGCGCCGCCGTCACCTACCTGCAGGACCGGCGCGCGGAGCTGTATCGGCCGTTGGTCTGACCCTCGGTAGGACCCCGTAGGATGGGTTGAGCGGAGCGATACCCATCACCGCGAATCGATGGGTTTCGCAAGCTCAACCCATCCTACAAAGGTGGTTCAGCTCTTCCGTAGGATGGGTAGAGCGAAGCGAAACCCATCAACGCGAGCCGGCGCCGCCTGGAGTCCTCAGGTCAGTGCCGCATGGGGCCCGGTGAGGTAATCCAGCAAGCGGAACAGGGTCGGCGCCAGGGCACTGCAATGGGGGTAGCCGTCGCGGATGGCCGCCGCGTCCTCCACCGATCCCTCCATCGCAAGGTCCGCCGCGCAGGCGTCGAGCATGGCCTCGATGCTCTCGGGCGTGGCCTCCAGGTGGCACTGCAGGCCGATGGCGCGCTCCTCCCAGACGAAACCCTGGTTGGCGCAAGCGGCCGAGCCGTAGAGCGCAATGGCGCCCGGCGGCAGGTCGAAGGTCTCGCCGTGCCAGTGCATGGCCAACAGCCGTTGGGGCAGCATCCGTCCCAGTGGCGAACGCTCCGCCCCGGCGTGTTTCTCCATGGGCCACCAGCCGATTTCCACCTCGCCCTTGCGCACCTCGGCACCCAGCACCTCGGCCAGCAACTGGCCGCCAAGGCAGATGCCGAGTACCCGCTTGCCGGCGTCCAGGGCCTGGCGGATCAGCGCTTTCTCGGCCTTGAGCCAGGGCAGTTCGGCCTCGTCATGAACGCTCATGGGGCCACCCATGACGATCAGTAGCTCGAAGTCTTCCGGCTCGGGCAGGCGCGCATCGGCATACAGAAGGTGTGTCCGTGCCCGCGCGGCGCGCAGGTCGAGCCACTGCTTGACGCGGCCGGGGCCTTCGAAGGGGACGTGCTGCAGGATGGCGACGCGCATATCAGGCAATCTCCAGGGGTTTGCTCTTGGCCAGGGCGAACGCGCGGTTCAAGCGTTTGAGCATTTCATCGACATTGGCGTGGCTCACCGTCAGCGCCGGGGTGAAACGCAGGCAGCCGGGCTGCGGCGCGTTGATAAGCAGCCCCTCGGCGAGGGCATGGCGCACCACCAGGGGCGCGGACTGCTGGATCAGCGGCAGGCCGATCATCAGCCCATGGCCGCGCAGGGGGCCGTGGCCATGGCGGCGGGAAACCCGCGCCAGGCCTTCGCGCAGGTGCTGGGCGACCTCGCGGACCTGCTCGAGGAAGCCCGGCTCCAGCACGGTATTGAGCACCGCCAGCCCGGCGGCGGTCATCAGCGCATTGCCATGGTAGGTACCGCCCTGCTCGCCGGGCTCGAAGCAACAGGCATTGCCACGGGCGAGCAACGCCGCGAGCGGCACGCCGCCGCCCAGGCCCTTGCCGAGGGTGATGATGTCGGCGCGGATGCCGTATAGCTCCTCGGCCAGCAGGGTGCCGCAGCGGCCGATGCCGGTCTGTACTTCGTCGAGGATCAACAGCACGCCGCGCTCGCGGCACAGGCGCTCGGCGCCCTGCAGGTAGTCCAGGGTGGCGGGGATCACGCCGGCCTCGCCCTGCACCGGTTCCAGCAGCACCGCCACGGTCGTCTCGTCCACCGCCGCGGCCAGTGCATCGAGGTCGTTGTAGGGCACCTTGGTGAAGCCCGGCACCTTGGGCTCGAACAGGTCCGCGAAGGCCGGCTTGCCGGAGGCGGACATGGTGGCCAGGCTGCGACCGTGGAAGCTGTTGCCGGCGGTGACGATGCGATGGGCGCCGCCGCGATGCAGCCGGCCCCACTTGCGCGCCAGCTTGATGGCGCCCTCGACGGCCTCGGCGCCGCTGTTGAGGAAGTAGACCTGGTCGCTGCCGCTGGCCTGGCACAGCCGCGAGGCCAGCTTGAGCATGCCGCGGTTGTAGTAGGCCGGGCCGGGGTTGATCACCGCTTCGGCCTGTCGTTTCAAGGCGTCCACCACCACGCTGGGGCTGTGGCCGAGGCTGTTGACCGCCCAGCCCTGGGTGAAGTCCAGGTAGGCGCGGTCGTCGGCGTCCCAGAGCCAGGAACCCTGGCCGCGCACGAAGAGCTGCGCGGGGCGCTCGACGGTCTTCATCAGGCGCAGGCTGGCAAGGGGGTCACGCATGCTCGGGGACCTCTTCATGGCGGTACTCGATGCCCAGCAGGCGCAGGCCTTCCGGGCCCTGTTCGAGGATGCGGCGCAGCTCGCGGCGACGTTCGATGTGCAGGCTGAAGCCGTCTTCGGCAGGGAAGCGCTGGCGCAGCTCGCGGGTCATCTCGACGTAGCGCGCCTGGCTGACGTTGATCTCGGCCATGAGCACCTGGTCGCGGCGCAGGTGGATTCGGTAGTCGTTCATGCACGCATGCCCTCCAGCGGCAGGCCTTGCAGGCGGGAGCTCCAGTCTTCCAGCTGGCCGCTCGCCAGGCGCTTGCCGGCGGTATCGCGCCAGCGAGCGGACAGCGCCGCGCATTCGCGCAACTGTTGCAGGCCGGCGTGTTCCAGCGGGGAGTGGAAGAAGCTCTGCACGGCGTGGGCGACGGTCAGCCCGGGGTAGCTGCGCTGGATCAGCTCCAGGCTGTCATCGGCGCTGACGAAGCCGGGGCGCAGCACACGGTAGAACCAGCCGCAGCGGCCGCTTTCCTGCACCTGCTCGGGCAGGCCGGGGATTCCCCAGCGCCGGCTCAGGCGGTAGCAGGGCGAGCGCGGCTGGCTGACCTGGATGAAGGCCTGGCCCCAGCGGAAGATATCGCCGATACACACCTGCTCCTCGGTCAGCCCGCAGGTGGAGAGGTTCTCGCCGAAACTCGGGGCCTTCCACGCAAGCTGAGGGAAATGCTTGCGCCAGTAGGCGTAGTGTTCGGCGGGGTAGTGATGCAGGGCACGTTCGGGGCCGCCATGGAAACGCGGGTCGCCCTGCTCGTCACTGCCGAGCCCCTGGGGCCAGAGCCAGAGCCGGTGGTCAATCGGACGCTTGTCGATTGCGCTGGACAAGCCACCGCCGATATCTTCGGCTTTACCTATGAAAACACCCTGCACTACCCACGCGGACATTGGCCCTCTCCAGTGCTAGAAACAGTCTCTACGCGGCATAGGCTATGGGCTTAGGGAGACAGGAGCCATTTCGATTTTCCAACTTTTTCGATAAGCAGAACTTATGGATTTTCGACAGCTTCGTTACTTCGTCGCCCTCTACGAGGAGGGTCATGTAGGCCGCGCCGCCGAGCGCCTGAGCCTGTCGCAGCCGGCGCTTTCCCAGCAGATCCGTCAGCTGGAGCAGAACCTCGACGTCAGCCTGTTCCAGCGCAGCGGCAAGCGCCTGCTGCCGACCCTCGCCGCCCATACCCTGTACAGCCACGCCCTGCCCCTGCTGGATGGCCTGGAGCGCGCCCGCGAGGCCCTGCGCGGCTTCCGTGGCCAGTCACCGCGCAGCCTGGCCATCGGCGTGCTGCAGACGGTCAACGCGGCGCTGGTGCCCATGCTGCTGGAACGCCTGCGCGAGGCGCAGCCACAGCTGGTGGTGCAGATCTACGAGCTGTCCGGGCTGGATATCGAGCGGCGCCTGCTCACCGGCAACCTGGATATCGGCATCGGCTTCCTGCCGCCACGCCAGCCTGGGCTGCACAGCCAACTGCTGTACGAGGACGAACTGCAGCTGGTGATTCCGGACGAACATCCGCTGAAGGAGTTCAAGAAGGTGTCCCTGGGCCAGGCCGCCGAGTTGCCGATGCTGCTGTTGGGCGAGGAATTCCGCGTGCGGCAGATCTGGCAGGAACAGCTCGCCCTGCTCGGCCGCCGCCCCCATGTGCAGGCGGAGCTGAACCACATGGCGGGGATTCTCGACAGCCTGCCGCACACCAGGCTGGCCACGGTGCTGCCCGGTCGCGCGCGGCAGATGCATGCCAACCAGCACCTGCTGTGGAAACCCCTCAGCGAGCCACGGGTGCCCTTGAAGGTGGGGTTGGTGTTTCGCGATGCGCAACGCCAGCAGGCAACCCTGGAGCTGCTGCGCTCGTTGCTGGAAGGGGTGGTGCAGAAGGAGATGTTGCTGTAGCCGTTTGCGCCGGCCAAAAAAGAAAAACCCCGCCGAAGCGAGGTTTTGCAGACTGTATTCCGACATCCCTGATCGAACCGCCATCCTGGCGGAAATCCGGCGTATCCCTGTTTTGCAGTGCGCTTCCTGCGCGACGTCCAATGGAGTGAAGATTAATCCCGCTCACCTGAGCCCGGAAGGAGCCATAGACACCAGCGCATGTAAGCCAATGCTTACACGATTTGGCAATTAGCAGGGATTGCCTTATCGCCGCCAGCGGATTCAACCAAGCAAGCGATCGGTAGGGCTTGGTGCGACCCCGGGCTATTGTTAGACTCGTTTTGTCCTACAAGAACCCCCGACACGGCGGTCCCAGGGTCATGACCATGCGTCCAGTCGTTTTTGCCCTTTCCTGCCTGGCGGCCTGCGCCGCCAGCATCGTCCTCGCCGGTGGCCAGGATCGTCTCGCCGATCCCAAGGCGGCGGTCGAGCAGGCCTTCTGGCAACAGCTCTACGGCCGAGGCGGCACCACCCTTTACTGCGGCAAGCCCTTCAGCACTCCTGCCGGCCTCAGCGCCAGTCCGGTGTACAGCGCCAAGCAGATCAAGAGCGCCCTGCGTTGCGTCACCGACGGCCAGTGCCAGGCCGGCAATGCGCAGTTCCCCTACATGCTGGCCGACCTGCACAACCTCTATCCGGAACAGTCGCGCGTCGAACTGGCGCGGCGCAATGCGCTGTTCGGCACGGTGGGCGAAGGCGGCCAGAGCAAACTGGCCGACTGCGACCTCAAGTCCGCCTACCAACTGCTGGAGCCCCGCGACGCCGCCAAGGGCAACGTGGCCCGGGCGATCTTCTACATGCACAGCGAATACGACCTGCCCATCGTCGGCCAGCTGCAGATGTTCCAGCAGTGGAACCGCCTCGACCCGGTGGACGACGAGGAACGCGCGCGCAATGACCAGATCGAGTTCCTCCAGGGCAACCGCAACCGCTTCATCGACGATCCGACGCTAGGGGATTCGTTGCAGCCGTAGCGCGTTTCCGTGGGGACGGCCGAGCGGATCAGCCAAGGGGGGCAGAGCGTAGGTTGCGGCTGAGCTACGCGAAGCCCAACAACCCTCCCGTTGGGCCGCGCTGCGCTTGGCCCAACCTACATGGAAGCGGCAAATTTCCCTGGCGCACAAAAAAAGCCCCGCGAATGCGGGGCCTTTTTAGTGGGTACCGATCAGAACTGCTCGGCGTCCAGCAGGTAGAGCGCCTCGCTGCCTGCCTTCACCGAGGCGGTCAGGGAGTGGATGCGCGGCAGCAGGCGGGCGAAGTAGAAGCGCGCGGTGCCGAGCTTGCTGGCGTAGAAGTCGTCCTGGCCTTCCTTGCCCAGCGCGGCGCGGGCCATCAGGGCCCACATGTAGGCGTAGGCGGTGTAGCCGAACACGTGGAGGTACTCCACCGAGGCGGCGCCGATTTCGTTGGGGTTGTTCTTCGCGCGGTCCAGGACCCAGGCGGTCAACTCGTCGAGGTTGGCGACGGCGGCCTTCAGCGGCTCGGTGAACTCGGCCAGCTCGGCGGACGCGCCGTTGGCGAAGGCCTTGATCTCGTCGGCGAAGTGCTTGTAGAACGCGCCGCCGCTACCCACCACCTTGCGACCCATCAGGTCGAGGGCCTGGATGCCGTTGGTGCCTTCGTAGATCTGGGTAATGCGCACGTCACGCACCAGCTGCTCCTGGCCCCACTCGCGGATGAAGCCGTGGCCGCCGAAGACCTGCTGGCCGTGGATGGTGGTTTCCAGGCCGAGGTCGGTGAGGAAGGCCTTGGCCACCGGGGTCAGCAGGGCGACCATTTCTTCCGCGCGCTTGCGCACGGTGGGGTCTTCGCTGAACTTGGCGGTGTCCAGCTGCATGGCGACGTAGCTGGAGAAGGCACGGCCGCCTTCGTTGGCCGCCTTCATGGTCAGCAGCATGCGACGCACGTCCGGGTGATGGATGATCGGGTCGGCGGCTTTTTCCTTGGCCACCGGGCCGGTCGGGGCGCGGCTCTGGATACGCTCGCGGGCGTACTCCACGGCGCTCTGGTAGGAACGCTCGCCGGAGGCCAGGCCCTGGATGCCCACGCCCAGACGCTCGTAGTTCATCATGGTGAACATGGCGGCCAGGCCCTTGTTCGGGGCATCGACGATGTAGCCGGTGGCGCCGTCGAAGTTCATCACGCAGGTGGCGGAAGCCTTGATGCCCATCTTGTGCTCGATGGAGCCGCAGGACACGGCGTTGGCCTCGCCGAGGGAACCGTCGGCGTTGACCATCACCTTGGGCACCAGGAACAGCGAGATGCCTTTCGGGCCAGCCGGGGCGTCCGGCAGCTTGGCCAGTACCAGGTGGATGATGTTCTCGGTCAGGTCGTGCTCGCCGCCGGTGATGAAGATCTTGGTGCCGCTGATCTTGTAGCTGCCGTCGGCCTGGGGTTCGGCCTTGGTGCGGATGATGCCGAGGTCGGTGCCGGCATGGGGTTCGGTCAGGCACATGGAGCCGGCCCAGACACCCGCATACATGTTGGGCAGGTACTTTTCCTTCAGCTCTTCGCTGGCGTGGGCGTTGATCGACAGGCAGGCTCCGGCGGTCAGCATGGGGTAGAGGCCGAAGGACAGGTTGGCCGCGTTGACCATCTCTTCCACCTGGGCGGAGATGACCTTGGGCATGCCCATGCCGCCGAAGACGGGATCACCGCCCACGCCGACCCAGCCGCCCTCGGCGTAGGTCTTGTAGACCTCGGGGAAACCGGCCGGGGTGCTCACGGCACCGTCTTTCCACTGGCAGCCTTCTTCGTCGCCGCTGCGGTTCAGCGGGGCGATCACGCCACCGGTGACCTTGCCGGCTTCTTCCAGGATGGCGGAGGCGGTATCGGCGTCGACCACTTCGGCCAGGGCCGGCAGTTCCGCCCAGAGCTTGGCAACCTCGAAGACTTCGTTGAGGACGAAGCGCATATCGCGCAGGGGCGCTTTGTAGTCAGCCATGTGCAGAACCTCGCAATCACTTACAGGTGGCCGCTGGGGGCCGGTTTCACGGATAGACCGGGAGTGTACATGACCAACTTTTTAGAGACATAGTGTCATTTAGTGACCATACATTCACAATCAGTCACACACCCTTTCACAATGGAAAAGGCCCGCGCCAGGCGGGCCTCGGACCGTCCATCGGTGCCTTACAGGGAGAAGTGCTCCGCCGGCAGCTGCATCAGGCAATCGCTGCCCGCTTCGGCCGCCAGCCGGTGGGCTTCGGTACGCGGCAGCAGGCGCTTGAAGTAGAAGTCGCAGGTGGCCAGCTTGGTCTGATAGTAGGCGCTGTCACCCTCGCCCGCCTGCCGGCTGGCGTCGGCCACCACGGCCATGCGCAGCCAGAAGTAGGCCAGGGTGATGTAGCCCGAGTACATCAGGTAGTCCAGGGCGGCGGCGCCCACTTCGTCCGGGTTCTTCATGGCGGCCATGCCGAGTTTCTGGGTCAACTCGCCCCACTGCTGGTTGAGGCGCGCCAGCTCGGCCACCTGTGCGGCAAGTCGCGGATGCTCGGCCTGGGCCTGGCAGAACTTGTGGATCAGCTTGGTGAAGCCGCGCAACAGCTTGCCCTGGCTGCCGAGCACCTTGCGCCCGAGCAGGTCGAGGGCCTGGATCCCGTTGGTGCCTTCGTAGATGGGGGCGATGCGGCAGTCGCGCACCAGTTGCTCCATGCCCCACTCGCGGATGTAGCCGTGGCCGCCGAACACCTGCATGCCGAGGTTGGTGGCCTCCAGCCCGGACTCGGTCATGAAGGCCTTGCAGATGGGGGTGAGGAAGGCCAGCAGGTTCTCGGCCTCTTCGCGTTGCTCGGCGCTGTCGCTACGGTGGGCGATGTCCAGCTGCTGGGCGGTGAAGTAGGCCAGGGCGCGGTTGCCTTCGTTGAAGGCCTTCATGGTCAGCAGCATGCGGCGCACGTCGGGATGGACGATGATCGGGTCGGCGGCCTTGTCCGGCGCCTTGGGCCCGGTGAGGGCGCGCATCTGCAGGCGGTCGTTGGCGTAGCGGACGGCGCCCTGGTAGCTGGCTTCGCCGAGGCAGAGGCCCTGCATGCCGGTGCCGAGGCGGGCATGGTTCATCATGGTGAACATGCAGTTCAGGCCCTTGTTGGCTTCGCCGATCAGGTAGCCCGTGGCGCCGTCGAAGTTCATCACGCAGGTGGCCGAGGCCTTGATGCCCATCTTGTGTTCGATGGAGCCGCAGGACACCGCGTTGCGCTCGCCCACGCCGTCGGCCGTGGGGTGGAACTTGGGCACGATGAACAGTGAGATGCCCTTGGTACCGGCCGGTGCGTCGGGCAGCTTGGCCAGTACCAGGTGGATGATGTTCTCGCTCATGTCGTGTTCGCCGGCGGAGATGAAGATCTTGGTGCCGGAGATCGCATAGCTGCCGTCGGCCTGGGGCACGGCGCGGGTCTTGATGATGCCGAGGTCGGTGCCGCAGTGGGGCTCGGTGAGGCACATGGTGCCGGTCCAGCGGCCCTCCGTGAGGCGGGTCAGGTAGGTCTGCTTCTGTTCTTCGCTGCCGTGGGCGTGGATGGCCGACATGGCGCCGTGGGTCAGGCCCGGGTACATGGCCCAGGACTGGTTGGCCGAGGCCACCATCTCGCTGATGATCAGCCCGAGGGAATGGGGCAGGCCCTGGCCGCCGTAGGTCGGGTCCGCCGCCAGGCCGTTCCAGCCGCCCTCGACGTACTGGGCGAAGGCTTCCTTGAAGCCCGTGGGGGTGGTGACCACGCCGTCCCGCCACTGGCATTCCTCTTCATCGCCCGAGCGGTTGATGGGCGAGAGCACCTGCTCGCAGAACTTGGCGCCTTCTTCGAGGATGGCGGCCACCATGTCCGGGGTGGCGTCGCTGGCGCCGAGGGCCGCATAGCTGGCCGGGTAGTCGAAGACTTCGTCGATGAGGAAGCTGATGTCGCGCAGGGGGGCCTTGTATTCGGGCATGGCGGGTTCTCCTTGAAGGGTGGCGCTCGATCCACCGACCCTACTGCGCCTCCGCCCCGCTCACAACGACGCTGCCGCTGCTGAATGCAGCGTCATAAGCTCCCGTATCAAGCCGGAGTTCGCTTCACCCGTACCGCTCCCCGACGATTCTCGCCGTGCCGGAACACCCGGTTGCGACCGGCGCTCTTGGCGCTGTAGAGGGCCTGGTCGGCCGCCTTGATCACTTCTTCCGGGGTGCGCTGTTCGGCGTCCCGTTCGGCGACGCCGATGCTGATGGTCACCGACACCGACTGGCCGCCGGCGGCGCCCCGCTTGGCGCGTCCGGCGTCGTCGTTCTTCGGCCGGGCGCCCTGGTCGCGCAGCTGCATCTGGTACTGCTCGATGGCCTGGCGCACGGCTTCCAGGTGCGGCATGCATTCGTCCATGGTCTTGCCGGAGAAGAGGATGGTGAACTCCTCGCCGCCATAGCGATACGCCTTGCCGCCGCCGCCCACCTTGCGCAGTCGACTGGCGACCAGGCGCAGCACCTGGTCGCCGACGTCGTGGCCGTAGGTGTCGTTGAATTTCTTGAAGTGGTCGACGTCGGTCATCGCCAGCACGTAGTTGCGACCGAGGCGCCGCAGCCGCTCGTTGAGCGCACGCCGACCGGGCAGGCCGGTGAGTTCGTCGCGGAAGGCCATCTGGTAGGCCTCATGGGCCACCGAGGCGGTGAGCGCGAGCATCACCATGCTGCTCATCACATGCAGGGCATGGGGCAGCATGAAGACCTTGGGCATCATCCAGAGCACGCCGAGCAGGCCCAGCAGCTGTGCGGCGTGCTGGGGGCGCGGTTGGCGCCAGTACACCAGCATCAGTGCCACCAGGGCGGCGGCGAAGGCGAGGTAGGCCAGTTGGACCAGGCGCATCCAGCTGCCGTGCAGCCAGGACCAGTGGACCTTGCCGATGAAGCCGAGCACTGCATCCGGGTAGCTGCTGCCCAGGGCCACCACCACGCCGAGCAGCGCCAGCAGCACCGCGCCACGGGCGACGAAGTCCTGCAGCAGGTGGGTGCGTTCTTCCCAGCAGCCGTACAGGCCGTAGAGCATGGGCAGCAGCAGGCTGACCAGGTGGAACACCAAGCCGGCGTCTTCCCGCACCACGCCCTCGGCCTGGTAGTAGTCCACCTGGGTATCGAGCTGGTAGTAGGCCAGGTAGACCACCAGCAGCAACGCCACCTGGCGCACCCGTCCGTAGGCCGAGCAGAAGGCGCCGCCCAGGAGCAGGAGCAGCGTCGGCAGCACATTGAACAGGGAGATGAAGAAATCGCTCAGCGCGGTCAGCGAACCCACCACGCCACCGCCCAGCACCAGCAGCAAGGGGGGCAGGAAGTGGCTGACGCGATAGGACGCACGGGGCCGCACGGGTTCTGATCCTGGATTTCGAAAGACGGGGAAATATCGAGATGGCGATATGATTGCACAGCCCGGCGACACAAGCACGGGCCGTGGCTGCGAAGTCCCGCACAAGCAGCCCAATAAACGAGAAAGCCCGCCGAATGGCGGGCTTTTCCTGTGTCGCGCTAGACCGTAGAGCCTGTTCTTAGTAGCCCAGGTCGAAGTCTTCCTCAGCCATGTCCATCAGGTTGCTTGCGCCGGACAGCATGGTTTCGACATGGGTACGGGTACGCGGCAGGATGCGCTTGAAGTAGAAGCGCGCGGTCTGCAGCTTGGCCTTGTAGAAGGCGGCGTCGCCGTCGCCGGCAGCCAGCTTCTCGGCGGCCAGGCGAGCCATGTCGGCCCAGAAGTAGGCCAGGCAGGCGTAGCCGGAGTACATCAGGTAGTCCACCGAAGCGGCGCCCACTTCCTCGCGGTCCTTCATGGCAGCCATGCCGACCTTCATGGTCAGTTCGCCCCACTCCTTGTTCAGCTTGGCCAGGGGCTCGACGAATTCCTTGACGGCTTCGTTGCCTTCGTTGGCCTGGCAGAACTTGTGCACGATCTTGGTGAAGCCCTTGAGCGCTTCGCCTTGGGTCATCAGGATCTTGCGGCCCAGCAGGTCGAGGGCCTGAACGCCGGTGGTGCCTTCGTACATCATGGAGATGCGGCAGTCGCGCAGGTTCTGCTCCATGCCCCACTCGCTGATGAAGCCGTGGCCACCGTAGATCTGCATGCCGTGGGAAGCGGACTCGAAGCCCACCTCGGTCATGAAGGCCTTGGCGATGGGGGTCAGGAAGGCCAGCAGGCCGTCAGCGGCTTTCTTCTGCTCTTCGTCCTGGCTGTGCTGGACGATGTCCACCTGCTTGGCGGTGAAGTAGACCATGGCGCGGTTGCCTTCGGCGAAGGCCTTCATGGTCAGCAGCATGCGACGCACGTCCGGGTGGACGATGATCGGGTCGGCCGCCTTGTCCGGCGCTTTCGGGCCGGTCAGGGAACGCATCTGCAGACGGTCGCGGGCGTACTTGATGCCACCCTGGAAACCGATCTCGGCGTGGGCCAGGCCTTGCAGCGCGGTACCCAGGCGAGCGGTGTTCATGAAGGTGAACATGCAGTTCAGGCCTTTGTTCGCCGGGCCGATCAGGAAGCCGGTGGCGCCGTCGAAGTTCATCACGCAGGTGGCGTTGCCGTGGATACCCATCTTGTGCTCGATGGAGCCGCAGGTAACCGCGTTTCGCTCGCCTACGGCGCCTTCGGCGGTGGGCATGAACTTCGGCACGATGAACAGGGAAATACCCTTGGTGCCGGCCGGTGCGTCGGGCAGGCGGGCCAGGACGATATGGACGATGTTGTCGGCCATGTCGTGTTCACCGGCGGAGATGAAGATCTTGGTGCCGGAGACTTTGTAGGAACCATCGGCCTGGGGCTCGGCCTTGGTGCGCAGCATGCCCAGGTCGGTACCGCAGTGCGGCTCGGTCAGGCACATGGTGCCGGTCCACTCGCCGGATACCAGCTTGGTCAGGTAGGTGTGCTTCTGCTCGTCGGTGCCGTGGGCGGACAGGGTGTTCATCGCGCCGTGGGACAGGCCGGGGTACATGCCCCAGGACCAGTTGGCCGAACCGACCATCTCGCTGATGGCCAGGCCCAGGGACTCCGGCAGGCCTTGGCCGCCGTGCTCGACGTCATGGGCCAGGCTCGGCCAGCCGCCTTCGACGAACTGCTTGTAGGCTTCCTTGAAGCCGGTCGGGGTCTTAACGCCGGACTCGCTCCAGGTGCAGCCTTCGATGTCACCCACACGGTTCAGCGGAGCGATGACTTGCTCACAGAACTTGGCGCCTTCCTCGAGGATGGCGTCAACCATGTCCGGGGTGGCGTCCTGGCAGCCAGGCAGGCTCTGATAGTGCGCGTCGTAGCCGAGCAGCTCGTCACGAACGAAGCGAATATCACGCAAGGGGGCCTTGTAATCGGGCATCGCGGTAAACCTCTGCGGTAGGTTCCTAGTTCAGCTGACCGGGGCGCCGGTCGCTTGGGGCATTCTGGTTAGTGATTGCCGAGGGCAATCAAACAGGCGTTTGAAACATACGTTTACGCCAATGCCCTGTCAAGCGCGTCGCCCGACTGACCGGTCACGTCCCTGGCAGGCGGCACGGCGCCCTGCCTACTGACAGTAAAGATCAAGAAACGACGAACGGACGTGGGGCGATGCGGGGAAGGGAGAAAGCAAAAGGGCCGCGCTAGGCGGCCCTTGGGGTCAGGCGAAGGTGTCGATGAGACTGCCGATCATCTGGTCGGTGGCCTTGGCCACCTGGCTGCCGGCCTCGGCCTGGATCTTGCCGGCCTGGAGGGCCAGCAGGATGGACGTGAGGTCCGCGGGCTGCTGCCCTTCGGTGCCGGCGACCGTGTTGCTGGCTATTTCGCCGGCGGCCTTCTGGATCATGCGCTGGCCGGACTGGATGGCGCCGAGACCGGCGCTGAAGCCGCTTCCCTGGATTTCCATGGCGATTACCAAAGCTCGATTGACGATGCCCGGCATTGAAGCAGGCGCACCGGCACAACGCAATCAGCGCGGGGCGAACGGCCCCAGCGGTGCGAGATCGAGGTAGTCGGCCACCGCCGCCGGGGTCGCCTCGGCCAGGCGCGGCACGCGGCCCAGGCAAGGGGCCGGCAGCCGTTCGCTCAGGGTGGCGAGGTTTTCCTCCAGGCGGGAGGTGGCCGGGTCCACCACGTTGGCCACCCAGCCGGCGAGGACCAGGCCGTCGCGCTGGATGGCCTCGGCCGTCAGTAGTGCATGGTTGATGCAGCCCAGGCGCACGCCCACCACCAGGATCACCGGCAGGCCCAAGGCGATGGGCAGGTCGGACAGGCTGGCGGTGCCAGCCAGGGGGACGCGCCAGCCACCGGCACCTTCCACCAGGCTGAAGTCGGCGCCCATGGCCAGGATGCGCCGCACCGGTTCGGCCAGGGCTGCCACATCCAGCGTCACGCCCGCTTCACGGGCGGCGAGGTGCGGCGCGATGGCCGGGGCGAAGGCCAGCGGGTTGACCTGTTCATAGCTCAGGGGCAGCGAGCATTCGCCCAGCAGCGCCAGGGCATCGCCATTGCGCAGGCCGTCGGCGCTGTCTTCGCAGCCCGAGGCCACCGGCTTGGCGGCGGCGGTGGACAGCCCGCGCGCCCGCGCGGCATACAGCAGGCCGGCGGCGATGGTGGTCTTGCCGATCTCGGTGTCGGTGCCGGTGACGAAGTAGGCCGCTGCCATGTCAGTCTTCCTTTTTCAATACGCCGTAGACCACCTGGTAGGTGGCCGGCAGGCCCGTGGGCTGGCGGAAACCTTCATAGGCCTCGGCCAGGGCGCGGATGCGTGCCCGCCCGGTGAGTCCGCCGGGGCGGCCGGGGTTGAGGTTGTGGGCGCCAAGGGCCTTGAGTTCGTGGGTCAGGGTGCGCAGGTCGGCGTAGTGCAGCACCTGGGGCTCGCTGCCCAGGTCCAGCGGCAGGAAGCCGCTGGCCGCGCAGAGGTCCTGGTAGTCCTCCAGGCGGCGGAAACGGTTGACGTGGACGAAGCCGTCCACCGCCTGCCAGCTGTCGCGCAACTCCTGCAGGGTCCCGACGCACAGGCTGCTGAAGGCGAACACGCCACCTGGCTGCAGTACCCGACGAGCCTCGGCGAGCACGGCGGCGAAGTCGGCGCACCACTGCACGGCGAGGCTGGAGAAGATCAGTTGCTGGGTGCCGCCGGCCAGGGGCATGTGCTCGGCATCCCCGGCCACGAAGCGGCGCGCGCCGCCCTGGGGGCGGGCATGGCGCAACATGCCTTCGGCGATGTCCAGGGCCAGGCCGTCGCTGCCAGGGAAGCGCTCGGCCAGGGCACGGGAAAAGTACCCGGTGCCACAACCCAGGTCGAGCCAGCGCTCCGGCGCGAAGCCCTGGGGCAGGCGTCGCAACAGTTCGTGGCCCACGGCCCGCTGCAGTGCGGCGACGCTGTCGTAGCTGTTGGCTGCACGGGAAAAGGACGCCGCCACTTGGCGCTTGTCCGGCAAGTGGCCGTCGGCGGCGCTGGGCGAATCAGACATCGTCACCCTCGCGCATGAAACCGAGGATGCTCGCCGCGACTTCGTCCGGTCGTTCCAGGGGCAGGCCGTGGCTGGCCTCATCGAACACTTGCACCTCGACGTCCGGCAGCCACTCCAGCAGGGCCTCGGCGGCGCCGGCGGGCACCAGTGCATCGCGCCCGCCGAAGAGGTACAGCTGCGGGCCGGCATAGCCCTGGACCGCGGCGCGGATGTCCAGCACGTCCAGCAGGCGCAAGCCGGCGTCCAGTACCTTGGGCGTGGAGGCCAGTTGGGTGACCTGCAGCTGCCGCGCCAGGGTGCGGGCATCGCGCGCGCCCTGGGCCACCAGCAGGGTGAAGCGTTTGAGGGTCTGCGCCGGGTCGAGGCGGCAAGCCTCATGGAAGGTGCTGAAGACTTCCCGAGGCATGGCGTGGGGCCAGTCGTCGCGATCGCGGAAATTCATGTTGCTGCACAGGCCGATCAGGCCACGGCAGGCGTCGCCACGGCGCGCCGCCAGTTGCGCGGCGAGCATACCGCCCAGGGACCAGCCGGCCAGCCAGCTGTCCCTGGGCAGGCGCGCGTCCAGCTCATCGAGCCAGGCACCGGACTGCTCCAGGGCCGGCAGCGGTTCGATCTCCACCGTCAGGTGCGGCGCGCGCTCCAGCAGGGCGTCGCGCAGGGGTTCGAGGGCGGCCGGGCCAATCGCCCAGCCGGGCAACAGAATCAGGCGCTCACGCATGGGGGGCATCCTCCTTCGCCAGGGTTGCCCAGCATTCGGCCAGGGCACTGAGCAAGGATTCAAGCTGTTCTTCGCTGTGGGCGGCGGAGAAAGTGACGCGCAGTCGTGCGCTACCGGCCGGAACGGTCGGCGGACGGATGGCGCCGACCAGGATGCCGCGCTCGCGCAGCAGCGCCGACAGCTTCATGGCGCGGGCGCTGTCGCCGATGAGGATTGGCTGGATAGGCGTCGGACTGTCCATCAGGGTCAGGCCGATTTCCGCGGCGCCTTGGCGGAAGCGGCTGATCAGCCGGTCCAGGTGCTCACGGCGCCAGGTTTCGCGCTGCAGCAGCTCCAGGCTCTTCAAGGTGGCGCAGGCCACGGCCGGCGGCTGGCTGGTGGTGTAGATGTAGGGACGGGCGAACTGGATCAGCGTCTCGATCAGCTCCTCGCTACCGGCGACGAAGGCACCAGCGGTGCCAAAGGCCTTGCCCAGGGTGCCGACCAGTACCGGCACATCCGCAAGACCCAGGCCGAAATGCTCGACTATCCCGCCACCGGTGGCACCCAGGGGGCCGAATCCGTGGGCGTCGTCCACCATCACCCAGGCGCCGCGAGCCTTCGCCGCCGCGCAGAGGGCAGGCAGATCGGCCAGGTCGCCATCCATGCTGAACACGCCGTCGGTGACCACCAGGGTGTTGCCTTCGGCTTTTGCCAGGCGGCTTTCCAGGCTGGCGACATCGTTGTGCAGGTAACGCGAGAAACGCGCCCCGGAGAGCAGCCCGGCGTCCAGCAAGGAGGCGTGGTTGAGGCGATCTTCCAGCACGCTATCGCCCTTGCCCAGCAGCGCGGTCACCGCCCCCAGGTTGGCCATGTAGCCGGTGGAGAACAGCAGCGCGCGCGGCCTGCCGGTGAACTCCGCCAGGGCCAGTTCCAGGTCGTGATGGGGGCCGCTGTGGCCGATCACCAGGTGCGAGGCGCCGCCACCGGCACCCCAGCGGTCGACGCCGCGTTGCAGGGCGGCCTTCACCTCGGGGTGGGCGGCCAGGCCCAGGTAGTCGTTGGAACAGAAGGCCAGCATGGGCCGGCCATCCACCACCACCTCGGGGCCCTGGGGGCTCTCGAGCAGCGGGCGCTGGCGATAGAGGTTGTCCCCATGGCGGGCTTTGAGGCGCGAGGCGAGATCGAAGGACATCGGAATGGATCACCGGTAGCGGCCGGATGACCGCGAGGGGCCATCCAGCCTGCGAAGAGGTCAGGGTCCGCATGGGGTGGATGGCGCGCGCCACCCACCCGGGGGCCCGTCAGGCGGATGCGGCGTCGTAGAACAGCTGGGAGTCGCGCTGCTCCACCAGGGCCTGCTCGATGGCGGCCTGGTGCACTTCGTCGGCGTGCTCTTCGCGCTCTTCCGGCTTGATGCCGAGGCGGGCGAACAGCTGCATGTCCTTGTCCGCCTGGGGGTTCTTGGTGGTCAGCAGCTTCTCGCCGTAGAAGATCGAGTTGGCGCCGGCCATGAAGGCCAGGGCCTGCATCTGCTCGTTCATCTGCTCGCGGCCGGCGGACAGGCGCACGTGGGACTTGGGCATCATGATCCGGGCGACCGCCAGGGTGCGGATGAAGTCGAAGGGATCGACATCCTTCTCCTCGGCCAGGGGGGTGCCCTTGACCTTAACCAGCATGTTGATCGGCACCGATTCCGGATGCTCCGGCAGGTTGGCCAGCTGGATCAGCAGGCCGGCGCGGTCGGCCACCGACTCACCCATGCCGAGAATGCCGCCGGAGCAGATCTTCATCCCCGCCTCGCGCACGTAGGCCAGGGTCTGCAGACGCTCGCCATAGGTGCGGGTGGTGATGATGTTGCCGTAGAACTCCGGCGAGGTGTCCAGGTTGTGGTTGTAGTAGTCCAGGCCTGCGTCAGCCAGGGCCTTGGTCTGATCCTGGTCCAGGCGGCCCAGGGTCATGCAGGTTTCCAGGCCGAGCTTCTTCACGCCCTTCACCATTTCCAGCACGTAGGGCATGTCCTTGGCGGACGGGTGCTTCCAGGCGGCGCCCATGCAGAAGCGGGTGGAGCCGATGGCCTTGGCGTCGGCAGCGGCCTCCAGGACCTTCTGCACTTCCATCAGCTTTTCCTTGTCCAGGCCGGTGTTGTAGTGGCCGGACTGCGGGCAGTACTTGCAGTCTTCCGGGCAGGCGCCGGTCTTGATCGACAGCAGGGTGGAAACCTGTACCCGGTTCGGGTCGAAGTGCGCGCGATGAACGGTCTGGGCCTGGAACAGCAGGTCGTTGAACGGCTGCTCGAACAGTGCCTTCACCTCGGCGAGGGACCAGTCGTGACGGGTAGCGATGGATGCGGTTGCACTCATGGAGGTTTCCTTCGACGCTTCAGGGCGCCTCTTGTCGGGGATACCCGGACGCGAAGTCAGGGAATTCAGGCTTAGGGCATCATAATTTGCGTTGTGACGCTGTCAACCAGGATCTCGACACAAGTCGACAACTGTTCACTTACTGATCAACGCATGGATACACCCAATCTCGCCCCATTCTGGTGACGGGCCGCGCCGGACTGGGCTATACCCTTGCCCAGAACCGACACCCGCGCCGCTGAACCCGGCCGTCGCAGCAGACTCAAAATGATCGTCCAACCCTCAAGGAGCTCCACTCAGTGCGTACCGAAGGATTTTTCGAGTGGCTCGGCCGGATCATCGGCACCGCCATCCGTTTCGTCGTCGATCTGCTGTCCGGCATCCTCGGCGGCTTCAGCCAGGCCATCGACGACTTCATCAATGGCCTGGCACGGGCCATCGGCATGGATGTGTCGATCTTCAGCCTGATTTTCCTGGTGATCGGCTTGCTCCTGCTCTACAGCGGGATTCGCGCCTTCATCCGCAAATCGATCATCGGCGGCCTGGTGCTGACCTTTCTCGGCCTGGTGGTGATGAGCTGGCTGATCGCCTGAACCACGGGCTCGCCCCAGTCTCAAGGAGGAGACCATGCATAGACTTCTTGCCCGGCTGCGACCGGCCTGGCTTCGCCATACCCCCAGCTGCCAGCTGTGTCGCGCCCCGGGCGGCGAGCTGGCGATCTGCACCGGTTGCGAAGCCGACCTGCCCTGGTTGACCGGGCAGTGCGTCCAATGCGCCTTGCCCCTGCCGACACAGGGCCTGCCCTGCGGCGACTGCCTGAAACGGCCGCCGGCCTTCGACCGCGTCGAAGCTCCCTGGCGCTACGCCTTCCCCCTGGACAGCCTGGTCACCCGCTTCAAGCACCAGGGCCGCTGGCCCCTTGGCCGGCTGCTGGGGGAAATGCTCGCCCGCCACCTGGCCCATGCCTTCGACGAAGGGCTGCCACGCCCCGCCTGTCTGCTGCCCGTGCCGCTGGCGGCGCCACGCCTGCGACGCCGCGGCTTCAACCAGGCGCAGATGCTCGCCCGCTGGCTCGGCGACGAACTGCGTATCCCGGTGCAGGACAGCTGGCTCCGACGCATCACCGACAGCCCGTCGCAACAGGACCTGGACGCCGCCGCGCGCCGGCGCAACCTGCGCAACGCCTTCGACCTGGGCAGCCAGGCGCAGGTGGCGGGCCTGCACCTGGCGCTGGTGGACGACGTGCTCACCACCGGCACCACCGCACACCTGCTGGCCCGCCTGTTGAAACGCGCGGGCGCGGCACGGGTGGACGTCTATTGCCTGGCCCGCACGCCGCGGCCCGGCGACCGCTGAAGGCTTGACGCAACCCGTGGAGGGGCGCAGCCTGCGCGCCAGATACCCGGACCCGCCAACGCCATGAGCCTTACCAGCGCCCTCACCCAGCAACTCACCCGCCGCCCCCAGCGCCTGGCGCTGCTGGAGCAGGTTGCCGTGCAGGGCTCCATCACCCGTGCCGCCAAGGCCGCCGGCCTGAGCTACAAGGCCGCCTGGGACGCCATCGACGAGTTGAACAACCTCGCCGAACGGCCCCTGGTTGAGCGCTCGGTGGGCGGCAAGGGCGGCGGTGGCGCGCGGCTGACCGCCGAGGGCGAGCGCCTGCTGGCCCTCTACAAGCGCCTGGAAAGCCTGCAGGCGCGCCTGCTGGAAAGCGCCGAAAGCGAGCAGGACCTGGAACTGCTGGGCCGCCTGATGCTGCGCACCAGCGCCCGCAACCAGCTGAGCGGCCGCGTACTCGCCATCGAATCCAGGGGTCGCAACGACCTGGTGAGCATCGAGCTGGCCGGCGGCTTCCACCTCGCGGCGCAGATCACCCACGACAGCACCGAGAAACTCGAACTGGCACCGGGCCGCAACGTGGTGGCGCTGATCAAGGCCGGCTGGCTGAAACTGCAAGCCGCTTCGGCAGAGGTCGACGAGACCCTGAACCAGTTGCAGGGCCGCATCGAGGAAGTCCTCGACGCCGACGACGGCCCCAGCGAGGTCCGCATCGCCCTGGCCAGCGGCCAGACCCTCTGTGCCCTGGTCGAGCCCGAACGCCTGGCGCAGCTCGGCCTCAAGGCCGGCGACCAGGTTCGCGCGCAGTTCGCCGCCAGCCAGGTCCTTCTCGGCACCGCCCTCTGAGAGCCCACCCACGATCAGCTGTGCATCGGCGCTGCTGCGTTAAGAGCAGGCTCGCAGGATCGTGAGCGGGCTCTGGCCCCCAGCCGGAAAACCCTTCGCAATGCAGTAATTCCGACGCGCAGCCGATCGTTGGGAATAGACTGGGCGCTTCACTGCCGGAGTCGCCCATGTCCCACCCTTTCGATGACCTCACCCCCGACCTCGTGCTGGACGCCGTGGAAAGCCTTGGCTACCTCAGCGATGCGCGCATCCTGGCGCTCAACAGCTACGAGAACCGCGTCTACCAGGTGGGCATCGAGGACAGCGAGCCGCTGATCGCCAAGTTCTACCGGCCTCAACGCTGGAGCGACGCCTCGATCCTTGAAGAGCACAGCTTCAGCGCCGAACTCGCCGAGTGCGAGGTACCGGTGGTGGCGCCGCTGCAGCGCGACGGCGAAAGCCTGTTCGAGCATGCGGGCTTCCGCTTCGCCCTGTTCCCCCGCCGAGGCGGCCGCGCACCGGAGCCGGGCAACATGGACCAGCTCTACCGCCTTGGCCAGCTCCTCGGCCGCTTCCACGCGGTGGGCGCCACGCGGCCCTTCGAGCATCGCGAAAGCCTGGCGGTGGAGAATTTCGGCCACCAGTCCCTGGCCACCCTGCTGGAAGGCGGCTTCATCCCACGCAGCCTGCTGCCGGCCTACGAGTCGGTGGCCCGCGACCTGCTGAAACGCCTCGACCGCCTGTTCGCCGAGGTGCGTTACCAACCCATCCGCATGCACGGCGACTGCCACCCCGGCAACCTGCTGTGCCGCGACGAGGTCTTCCATGTGGTGGACCTGGACGACTGCCGCATGGGCCCGGCGGTACAGGACCTGTGGATGATGCTCGCCGGCGAACGCCACGAACGCCTGTCGCAGCTTTCCGAACTGGTGGACGGCTACCAGGAGTTCCACGATTTCGACCCCCGCGAACTGCCACTGATCGAAGGCCTGCGCGCCTTGCGCCTGATGCACCACAGCGCCTGGATCGCCCGGCGCTGGGACGACCCGGCCTTCCCCATGCACTTCTCCTGGTTCGGCAACGAACGCTATTGGGGTGACCAGATCCTGACCCTGCGCGAACAGCTGGCGGCGCTGGACGAGGAACCGCTGAAGCTGTTCTGAGCCCTGCCTGTGTGGGGGGAATTCATTCGCCGAGGGCTGCATGGCAGCCCCCAAAGCCGCACAGGGCAGACCTTCGGCCTGCTTGGCGATTGAAATCGCCCCTACCAGGAAAGCCTCGCGAAGGATCCCGGCGTAAAGAACCCCTTACGGGTTTCACTTGCACATTCCTGCGGAAAAAACCTGAGCGCACAGACAAGCCGCAGCGGCGCCCACTAGAATGTCGGCCTATTCGTTAGCTGCCTAACAAGGACCTTCCATGGCCACCGCCGACCCGCGCCGCGGGTACATACTGGGGCTCACCGCCTACATCATCTGGGGACTCTTTCCGCTCTATTTCAAAGCCATCCAGAGCGTGCCGGCGCTGGAGATCATCGTCCACCGGGCGATCTGGTCCGCGCTGTTCGGCGCCGCCCTGCTGCTGGTCTGGAAGCACCCCGGCTGGTTCCGCGAACTGCGGGAAAACCCCAAACGCTTCGGCGTGCTCGCCGCCAGCGGCATGCTCATCGCCGGCAACTGGCTGGTCTATGTCTGGGCGGTGAACAACGGACGGATGCTGGAAGCGAGCCTCGGCTACTACATCAACCCGCTGGTGAACGTGCTGCTGGGCATGCTGCTTCTCGGCGAGCGCCTGCGGCGCCTGCAATGGATCGCCGTGGCCTTCGCCGCCATCGGTGTGGCGCAACAGATCTGGCAGGTGGGCGCGCTGCCCTGGGTCTCCCTGACCCTGGCGCTGACCTTCGGTTTCTATGGCTTGATCCGCAAGAAGGCGCCGGTGGCGGCCCTGCCCGGCCTGGTGGTGGAAACCTGGATACTGCTACCCCTGGCCATCGGCTGGCTGCTGCTGACGCCCAACGCCGAGTCCGCCCAGGCCAGTTTCTGGACGACGCCCGAGGCCCTCTGGCTGATCGCCGCCGGCCCTATCACCCTGGTGCCGCTGGTGTGCTTCAACGCCGCCGCACGCCACCTGCCCTACACCACCCTGGGCTTCCTCCAGTACCTGGCGCCGACCCTGGTGATGCTGCAGGCGATCTTCCTCTTCAACGAGCATTTCGACCCGAGCAAGCTGGTGGCCTTCGCCTTCATCTGGGCGGGCCTGGCCATCTACAGCGTCGACGCCTGGCTCACCCTGCGGCGCAATAGCTGAGGCGCCCGGAGGTTGGGTTGAGCGAAGCGAAGCCCAACATGTTCCGGCCCGACTCTGCAGTGTTGGGCCGCGCTACGCTTGGCGCCAACCTACGAACGCTCACTTCTCCTTGTGCAGGTTGAGCTCCACCATCAGGTCATCGGCCAGGGTTTCCAGCTTGGCCTGCAGTACATCCAGCGACAGGGTCAGGGGCACCGCCAACACCGCTTCGGCGTGGAACAGCGGTTCGCTGCTCATGGGCGCCGGCATCACCTCGGTGATCAGGCTTTCCAGGTTCACCCCCAGCTCCGCCAGCAGGCGGGTGATGTCGCGGACGATGCCCGGCCGGTCGTTGCCCACCAGATCCAGCAGGATCGGCTTCCAGGTGCAGGCCGGGTCGATGCCGCTCTGCGCCAGCATCACGCGGATGCCGTGGGCGTTCAGGCCCTGCAGCCCTTCCACCAGCTCGTCGTAGCCCTCGGCCGGCACCGCTACGCGCAGGATGCCGGCGAACTGCCCGGCCATGCGAGACATGCGGCTTTCCAGCCAGTTGCCGCCATGGGCGGCGATGCACTGCGCGATGCGTTCCACCAGCCCCGGCTGGTCCGGAGCTATGACGGTAAGTACCAGATGATCCACGCTCGACTCCTTATATGGGCAACCGGCGCCAGGCTTCAGGCCAGGCTCAGCCAGTAGGTGTAGTAGACGTCGTCCCGCTTGTAGCCAAGCCGTTCGTAGAGCGCCTGGCCGGCCAGGTTGGTCTTCGCGGTTTCCAGCTGGATGCCGCAGGCGCCGGTGCGTTGGGCATGGTCGCGGGCGGCGTTCATCAGGTCTTCGCCGACACCCTGACGGCGGGCGGCGGGCACTACATAAAGATCGCTCAACAACCAGGCCGGTGCCAGCGCCAGCGACGAGAGAAAGGGATAGAGCTGGGTGAAGCCCAGGGCCTCGCCAGCATCGTTGCGGGCGATGAACAGGGTCGAGTCGCCCCGCTCGAGGCGCTGTTCGAGGAAGGCCTGGATGTCGCTCAAGGGCCTGGGTACCTGGTAGAACTCCAGGTAGCCGGCAAACAGCGGCGCGAGCTGGTCGAGGTCGGCGGAGGTGACGGCGGTTACTGGCATGGACGGACTCCTGATGGAATTCGCTGGAGTATAGAGAAGCCCCCGAAACCCGCTTACAACGCCGTGCGACGGCCTGTCGCAGTTCCGTGGCAAAATAAATCGTGTACATTTTTCAGATTTAACTGGAACAAAGCGCTAGTTTTTTGCGAACATTCTGTCCGCCGTCGTGACCGTAAACCGTCTTTTAGTCGCATAGCGACGCGACCCCACTGATTTTCACGACGGCTTCATGTAGTATGCCGCGCTTCGGACTACAAGAAGGGAAAGACCCCAGTCCGAACGGATATTGAGCAGAGTGAGGCAAGCAATGACTGAGCGCGTTCAAGTCGGTGGCCTTCAGGTCGCCAGAGTCCTGTTCGACTTCGTGAACAACGAAGCCATCCCCGGAACCGGCATCGCCGCCGAGAAGTTCTGGGCCGGTGTGGAAGCCGTCATCAACGACCTGGCTCCGAAGAACAAAGCCCTCCTCGCCAAACGCGATGACCTGCAGGCCAAGATCGATGCCTGGCACCAGGCACGCGCCGGCCAGGCCCATGATGCCGTGGCCTACAAGGCGTTCCTCCAGGAGATCGGCTACCTGCTGCCGGAACCGGCCGACTTCCAGGCCACTACCCAGAACGTCGACGAAGAAATCGCCACCATGGCCGGCCCGCAGCTGGTCGTGCCGGTGATGAACGCACGTTTCGCCCTGAACGCCGCCAACGCCCGTTGGGGTTCGCTCTACGATGCCCTCTACGGCACCGACGCCATCAGCGAAGAAGGTGGCGCCGAGAAGGGCAAGGGCTACAACAAGGTCCGTGGCGACAAGGTGATTGCCTTCGCCCGCGCCTTCCTCGATGAGGCCGCGCCGCTGGAAGGCGCGTCCCACGTCGACGCCACCGCCTACGTCGTGAAGAACGGCCAGCTCGCCGTGACCCTGAAGAACGGCAGCGAAGTCGGCCTGAAGAACGCCGCCCAGTTCATCGCCCTGCAGGGTGACGCCGCCAAGCCGCAAGCCGTGCTGCTTAAGAACAACGGCCTGCACTTCGAAATCCAGATCGACCCTACCAGCCCCATCGGCCAGACCGACGCCGCTGGCGTGAAGGACGTGCTGATGGAGTCCGCGCTGACCACCATCATGGACTGCGAAGACTCGGTCGCCGCCGTCGACGCCGACGACAAGGTCGTGATCTACCGCAACTGGCTCGGCCTGATGAAGGGCGACCTCGCTGAAGCAGTCAGCAAGGGCGGCCAGACCTTCACCCGCACCATGAACCCCGACCGCGTCTACACCAAGGCCGACGGTTCCGAGCTGACCCTGCACGGCCGTTCCCTGCTGTTCGTGCGCAACGTCGGTCACCTGATGACCAACCCGGCCATCCTCGACGCCGCTGGCAACGAAGTACCGGAAGGCATCCAGGACGGCCTGTTCACCGGCCTGATCGCCCTGCACAACCTCAAGGGCAACACCAGCCGCAAGAACACCCGCACCGGCTCGATGTACATCGTGAAGCCGAAGATGCACGGCCCGGAAGAAGTCGCCTTCGCCACCGAAATCTTCGGCCGCGTCGAAGACGTGCTGGGCTTGGCGCGCAACACCCTGAAGGTCGGCATCATGGACGAGGAGCGCCGCACCACGGTCAACCTCAAGGCCTGCATCAAGGCCGCCAGCGAGCGCGTGGTGTTCATCAACACCGGCTTCCTCGACCGCACCGGTGACGAAATCCACACCTCCATGGAAGCCGGCGCCATGGTGCGCAAGGGCGCCATGAAGACAGAGAAGTGGATCGGCTCCTACGAGAACAACAACGTCGACGTCGGCCTGGCCACCGGCCTGCAAGGCAAGGCGCAGATCGGCAAGGGCATGTGGGCCATGCCGGACCTGATGGCCGGCATGCTCGAGCAGAAGATCGGCCATCCCATGGCCGGTGCCAACACCGCCTGGGTCCCGTCGCCGACCGCCGCCACCCTGCACGCGCTGCACTACCACAAGGTCGACGTGTTCGCCCGTCAGGCCGAACTGGCCAAGCGCGCGCCGGCTTCGGTGGACGACATCCTGACCATCCCGCTGGCGCCGAACACCAACTGGACCGTCGAAGAAATCCAGAACGAACTGGACAACAACGCCCAGGGCATCCTCGGTTATGTAGTGCGCTGGATCGACCAGGGCGTCGGCTGCTCCAAGGTGCCGGACATCAACGACGTCGGCCTGATGGAAGACCGCGCCACCCTGCGTATCTCCAGCCAGCTGCTGGCCAACTGGCTGCGCCACGGCGTGGTCAGCCAGGCCCAGATCATCGAGAGCCTGGAGCGCATGGCTTCGGTGGTGGACCGCCAGAACGCCAGCGACCCGCTGTACCGCCCGATGGCGCCGAACTTCGCCGACAACGTGGCCTTCCAGGCCGCGCTGGAACTGGTGGTAGAGGGCACCAAGCAGCCCAACGGCTACACCGAGCCGGTCCTGCACCGTCGTCGCCGCGAGTTCAAGGCCAAGAACGGCCTCTGATCCCGCGCTTGAAAAACCGCCCTTCGGGGCGGTTTTTTTATGCCCGGGGAAAAGCAGGTGGGAAGCCCCGCGTAACACTGCATACAAAAATTGTGTACAAAGTTCCCGCTCCTGTTCCGGACACCAGCCGCAGACAAGCTGACTTTCAAGTCAATGAAATATAAGGACAAATGCCACTACAACGAATGAAAGCCAGGCCCCACAACGCTTCCTGATGCTCACTGGCGGTGCACGCACAACGGCTATCGCCTCCTGGAAACGCCAACCCCAGGCCATGGCACGAAAATGGCTTGCATACAAAAACCACAAAAAAGTGCACACACCGTTCGCGGAGGCTCCATGGCAACTCCCCCCCTTTCCGGCGTTACCCCCCTCGACGCCCCAGCCGCCGACAGGGTAGCCCCCGGCTCCCCCTCCCTGAGTCCGCGCCTGTACAGCGCCGACCTGGCACCCACCCGCCAGGCGGGTCGCCGCTGGGGCCGCTACAGCCTGTTCGCACTCTGGACCAATGACGTCCACAACATCGCCAACTACTCCTTCGCCATCGGCCTGTTCGCCCTCGGCATGAGCGGCGCGCAGATCCTCAGCGCCATCGCCCTGGGCGCGCTGCTGATCTACGGCCTGATGAACCTCTCCGGCTACATGGGCCAGAAGACCGGCCTGCCCTACCCGGTGATGTGCCGCATCAGCTTCGGCATCCACGGCGCCCAGTTGCCGGCGCTGATCCGCGCGGTGATCGCCATCGCCTGGTTCGGCATCCAGACCTACCTCGCCTCGGTGGTCCTCAGGGTGCTGCTGCGGGCAGTCTTCCCCTCCCTCGCGGCCTACGACCAGGACTCGCTGCTGGGGCTGTCCAGCCTGGGCTGGCTGACCTTCCTCGGCATCTGGTGCGTGCAGTTGCTGATCTTCGCCTACGGCATGGAGATGGTGCGGCGTTACGAATCCTTCGCCGGCCCGGTCATCCTGGTCACGGTGGCCGCACTGGCGGGCTGGATGTACTGGCGCAGCGGCCTCTCCATCGCCTGGTCGAACGGCACCCCGGCCAGCGGCTCGCAGATGTGGCTCAAGGTGTTCAGCGGCGCGGCGCTCTGGGTGAGCCTCTACGGCACCATGATCCTCAACTTCTGTGACTTCGCGCGGAACTGCCCGGACAAGCGCACCATCAGCCAGGGCAACTTCTGGGGACTGCCGGTGAACATGCTGTTGTTCGCCCTGATCGCGGTGATCCTCGCCGGCGCCCAGTTCAGCATCGACGGCCGGCTGATCCAGAGCCCCACCGACATAGTCGCGGCCCTGCCCCACACGGGCTTCCTGGTACTCGGCTGCCTGGCCTTCCTGATCGTCACCGTGGCGGTGAACATCATGGCCAACTTCGTCGCGCCGGCCTACGTGCTGACCAACCTCGCTCCCCGCCTGCTCAACTTCCGCCGCGCCGGCCTGCTCAGCGCCACCATCGCCGTGCTGATCCTGCCCTGGCACCTGTACAACAGCCCCGGCGTGATCCTCTATTTCCTCGGCGGCCTGGGCGCCCTGCTCGGCCCGCTGTACGGGATCATGATCGTCGACTACTACCTGCTGCGCCGTGGCCGGGTGAACCTGCCCGAGCTGTACACGGAGAGTCGCGATGCCGCCTACCACTACCAGCGGGGCGTGAACCCACGGGCGCTGATCGCCTTCCTCCCGGCCGCGACGATCGCCACCCTGCTGGCGCTGCTGCCGGCCTTCGAGGCGCTGTCGCCCTTCTCCTGGTTTTTCGGTGCTGGTCTCGCCGGGCTGATCTACTACGCCATCGCCGACCGCCGTGTCGAGCATCTGGAGGTAGGTGGCGAAGGCATCGCGGTGGACAGCGTGCACCACTGAGAGTTGGGGAATGTCGGCAATCCGGTTGGAGTTCTGTAGTCCAGCTCATTTCCGAGTGGGCTGTGGGTTGCTGTTTCGCCTTCCCGGGCGAGTCCCTTTTCCAATCGTTGAAAAGGAACCAAAAAACTTGCCCCACCATTCGGGTTTGGCTTCGCCAAACTCCCCTCGATCCATCCTTGCTCCGGGACCCGCCGCGAAGGGCCATCCATGGCCCTGCGCGGCTCTCGCGGCATCCATGCCGCTCGTCCCCCTCTGCAACGATTCCACTCGGCCTCCTGAAGGGGCGTTTGCGCGGCGTCATCTTCTCTACGTCGTTACACGTCCGATCAGGCACCAGGACTGCGTCACCCCCTCTCCCTCTGGGAGAGGGGCGGGGGTGAGGGAGATATCCGCCCGCTGGGAGCCAGGTAGAACAATCACGCGATATTGCCCGCTGGGAACAGACCTCCCGGAGCCTCGCAAACACGCATAAAAAAACCGCCTTTCCCTGGCGGCTCTTTAAGCGCTTTTCAGCGCGATTACCTTCGCTTTGGTTTTCGCTTTTTCCGGCCTGGGCCTCACCTGAGGAGGTGGCGCCTTGGGTTCGGGCGGGGTGCCCAGCTCGTTGCGCACCAGGTTGCCGAGGCGGCCGAGGTCTACCGGCTTGAGCAGGAAGTCCACCACCTTCATGTGCATCGCCTCGATGGCGTCCTGCACGTCGGCGTCGCCGGAAACGATGATCACCGGCAGGCTCGCCCGCGCCGACTGGCGTACCTGGCGCACCAGCTCCAGACCGCTGCCGCATTGCATGTGGAGCTCGGTGATCATCAGGCCGATGGATGGGCGCGTGACCAGCAGTGCCAAGGCTTGCTCGCCGCTGTCGGCGGTGATGCAGGGAATGCCCTTGGCGACGAGTTCATCGGCCAGGGCATCGCGCCCGACCTCGTCGTCGTCCACCAGCAGTACGCTGGGCGGCGCGCTGGGCACGCGCATGATCTCATCAAGCGCTTGCAGCTCGGCGTCACTCAGCAGGTCACCGTAACTCATGGGTTGTCCTCGAAAGGGGCCTTCCTGGCAGGCCCAACTCCCCACTGCTGCATTAGCTTTAGCACGGGGTTCGCTGCTCGGATACGCAAATTGCACGCAAGTTCCCGTACAGAATGCGGCATCCGCCGAACGGTAGCCTTTTGCCCTTGCCTTCCGACGACTTGCCTGTTTTTAGACTTACGTCCAATTTGTGCCGCTGGCTGCCTCGCGCAGCATGAGCCCACTAACAAGAATCAGCAGGCAGGTCCATGAACAAGGCAGACGCCTTTGCCCAGGCCGGCAAGCAGGCAGTGATGCAGAACATCCACGGCACCATGGAGTTCCTGCAGAAGTACCCGCCCTTCAACCAGATGGAAAGCGCCCACCTGGCCTTCCTCGTGGAACATTGCCTGCTGCGCTTCTATGCCGCCGGCGACTCCATCATCAAGCCCCAGGACGGGCCGGTGGAGCACTTCTATATCGTCAAGCAGGGCCGTGTGGTGGGCGAACGGCCCCATTCGGCCCGGCGCGGCACCGAGACCACCTTCGAGATCGCCAGCGGCGAATGCTTCCCCCTGGCCGCCCTGCTCGGCGAGCGCGCGACCCGCACCGAGCACCTGGCCGGCGAAGACACCTTCTGCCTGCTGCTGGGCAAGTCCGCCTTCGTCAAACTGTTCGCCCTGTCCAACCCCTTCCGCGACTTCGCCCTGCGCGGGGTCAGCAGCCTGCTCGACCAGGTCAACCAGCAGGTCCAGCTGCGCGCGGCGGAAACCCTCGGCGCCCAGTACTCCCTGGATACCCGCCTGGGCGAACTGGCGGTGCGCCAGCCCATCGCCTGCCTGGCGGGACTCCCCCTGCGCGACGCCGTGCGGCTGATGCACGAACAGCAGGTGGGTAGCATCGTGATAGTCGACCCCAGGCAACGGCCGCTGGGCATCTTCACCCTGCGCGACCTGCGCCGGGTGATCGCCGACGCCAGCGCCGACCTGGCCCAGCCCATTCGCGACGTGATGACCCAGGCGCCCTTCCACCTGCCACCCGACGCCAGCGCCTTCGACGCCGCGCTGGCCATGACCGAGCGGCACATCGCCCACGTCTGCGTGGTGCATGACGACCGGCTGCTGGGCGTGGTGTCCGAGCGCGACCTGTTCTCCCTGCAGCGGGTCGACCTGGTCCACCTGGCACGCACCATCCGCCACGCCGGCCGGGTCGAGACCCTGGCCGCCCTGCGCGGCGAGATCCAGCGCCTGGTGGACAACATGCTCGCCCACGGCGCCAGCTCCACCCAGATCACCCGCATCATCACCCTGCTCAACGACCACACCGTCTGCCGGGTGATCGAACTGGTGATCGAGGAAATGGGCGACCCCGGCGTACCCTTCACCTGGCTCTGCTTCGGCAGCGAAGGCCGCTGCGAGCAGACCCTGCACACCGACCAGGACAACGGCATCCTCTTCGAGGCGGCCGACGCGGTAGAGGCCGCCGCCATTCGCGGGCGCCTGCTGCCGCTGGCCGAGCGCATCAACCAGGCCCTGGCCCTGTGCGGCTTCGAGCTGTGCAAGGGCGGCATCATGGCGGGCAATCCACAGCTCTGCCTGTCGCGCAGCGAGTGGAGCCGGCGCTTCGCCAGTTTCGTTCGCGAGGCGACGCCGGAGAACCTGCTGGCGTCCTGCATCTACTTCGACCTGCGCGCGGTCTGGGGGCCCATGGAAGGATGCGAGGCGTTGCGTCGGGAGCTGCTGCTGATGGTCGCCGACAACAGCCTGTTCCAGCGCATGATGGCCGAGACCGCCCTGCGCCAGAGACCGCCGGTGGGCCGATTCCGCGATTTCGTGGTGGCCCGCCGGGGCGCCGAGAAGGACACCCTCGACCTCAAGGTGCAGGGCCTCACGCCCTTCGTCGACGGCGCCCGGCTGCTGGCCCTGGCCCACGGCATCGGCGCCTGCAATACCCTGGAACGCCTGCGCCAGCTGGTGGCCCAGGAGGTCGTGGACGCCCTCGACGGCGCCGCCTATGAAGAGGCCTACCACTTCATCCAGCAGACCCGCATGCAGCAGCACCAGCATCAGGCCCGCCAGGGCCTGCCCTACTCCAATCGGCTCGATCCGGACACCCTCAACCACCTGGACCGACGCATCCTGCGCGAGTCCTTCCGTCAGGCCCAGCGCCTGCAATCGAGCCTGGCGCTACGTTATCAACTATGAACGGATTCCCCTGGTTCACCCGCCGCACGCCCCTGGACCCGGTCCTCGCCGACCGCCGCGACCGCCTGCCCGATCCCCAGGCGCTGGACGAACGTCCCCTGCGCCAACAGCGCTTCGTGGTGCTGGACCTGGAAACCAGCGGCCTGAACATGAGCCGAGACCTGGTGCTGTCCATCGGCGCGGTGACCATCGAAGACGGCGCCATCGACCTCGGCAACCAGTTCGAATGCACCCTCCAGCGCGACACCGGCAAGCTGAACGCCAGTGTGCTGATCCACGGCATCGCGCCGAGCGAGCTGGCCGCCGGCGTCGAACCGGTGGAGGCGCTGCTGGGCTTCATGGAGTTCCTCGGCGACAGCCCGTTGCTGGCCTTCCACGCCACCTTCGACCAACGCATGCTCAGCCGCGCCCTCAAGCACGACCTCGACCATCGCCTGCGCCATGGCTTCATGGACATCGCCGAGCTGGCGCCCATGCTCTGTCCCGAGGCCGGCATCCGCAATGGCGGCCTGGACGACTGGGTGGAGCATTTCGGCCTGCAGGTGCAGCAACGCCACAATGCCAGCGCCGATGCCCTGGTCACCGCCGAGATTGCCCTGATCCTCTTCAGCCGCGCTCGTCGCCAGGGCCTGGAGAGCCCCGCCGCGCTGGCCTCGGCCCTCGCCCGCTGGCAACGCCGGCAGCAGGCTCCGGCCCTCTGATCGCGTCGGCGTCGCCACTCCACCGTGAATGCTCTTCGAACCGCTGAGGCCTTCAGCCGCCAGTTCGGCGCCACGAGCCCGGCCCTGGCCCGATGCGGTATAACTGCGCCATTGCTCCCTTGCAGACACTGAGGAACCCGCATGAGCGCCAGCCTGACCCTGTTCTACTCCCCCACCTCGCCCTATGTCCGCAAGGTCATGGTGCTGCTTCATGAAACCGGCCAGCTGGACGCGGTGCGCCTGCACGGCGTGACCCTGACCCCGTTGAACCCCAGCGCCGAGGTCAACGAGCACAACCCCGCCGGCAAGATCCCCGCCCTGCAACTGGCCGACGGCAGCGTGCTGCACGACAGCCGGGTGATCCTCGACTACCTCGACCAGCTGCACGGCGGCGAGCCGCTGATCCCCCGCGAGGGGGCCGCGCGCTGGCGGCGCCTGACCCTGGCCTCCCTGGCCGACGCGGTACTGGATGCCGCCATCCTGGTGCGCTACGAGACCTTCCTGCGGCCCGAGGACAAACGCTGGGACGACTGGGTACTGGGCCAGTGCAACAAGATCGACCGGGCCCTGGCACACTTCGAAAAATCCGCCGACGAACTGGGCCAACGCTTCGATGTGGCAGCCATTGGCGCCGCCTGCGCGCTGGGCTATCTGGACTTCCGCATCACCGACCTGAACTGGCGCCGCGACTACCCCAAGCTCGCCGCCTGGTACTCAAGCGTCGGCCAGCGGTCCTCGCTGCAGGCCACCGCGCCGGCGCCCTGAACGGCCCCGGGGGCGGGGCAGGCTGGCGCTGAACAGCCTGTCCAGCGCCGCCGCCAGCCGCGCCGCCCGTTCCTGATCCTCGCGCAATCCCAGCCAGCTCATTGGCCACCTCCCGCGCGCCGGTACCAGAGCCGGTAGAAGCCCGCCGCCAGCAACAGCGCGCCCTGGCCCAAGGCCGCGCAGAGTTCGAGGAAGGAACGCAGCGCGGCATTCCGCGCCGCGTCCACCAGCCCCGTCAGGCCCTGCCAGAAGCCGCCCGGCAGCGCCCACAGGGCCAGGCTCGCCAGGGGCTTGCCGGTGAACAGCCAGAGCTCGATGACGCCGAACGCACCGGCGAACATCAGGCCGCCCAGCAGCAACACCGCCATCACCAGGCCGAGCAGGAAGCAACCACCGAACTGCATGAGTACGCGCATGCCCGCTCCTCCTCAATTGCCGCTGGCCGGCTGGCCACGGCCAACGCCGTACCAGTCCAGCTTGCGGGTCAGCACCATCACGCAGGCCAGCAGGCCGAACACCAGCAGCGAGCCCATCAGCAGTGCGTAGTCCTCCGCGCGCAGCAGGCCGTAGAGCAGGCCGTAGAGCGCCGCCAGGCCGAGGGTGAAACCGCCGCCGCGCACCCAGCCTTGCAGCACATGGCTGACGTAGAACCCCACCAGCGCCACGCAGGCGGAGGCCGCGATCGCGTAGGCCAGGCTGAAGGGCAGGTGCTCGGAGAGCGACAGCAGCAGCAGGTAGAACAACGCCAGGGCCAGGCCCACCAGGCCGTACTGCACCGGGTGCATGGCAAGGCGCTTGAGCACTTCCATCAGGAAGAAGCCGGCGAAGGTCAGGGCCACGAACAACAGGGCGTACTTGATGGCCCGGTCGGTCTTCAGGTACTGGTCCACCGGGTCGACGAAGCTGACGCCGAACTCCCGCGAGTTGAACTCGTCGCACTGCCCCTCGCCCACGCAGCGGGCCAGCGCCTCCTGCAGGTTGGTGGCGAAGAAGCTGGTCTGCCAGATCGCCGAAAAGCCCTTGGCATCGATGCTGCGCTCGCTGGGCAGGAACTCGCCGATAAAGCTCGGGTGCGGCCAACTGGAACTCAACTCCACCCGCGAATCGCGGCCCACCGGCGTCACGCTGAGCCGGGAAGTGCCCTGCAGCTTGAGCTCGAAGGCGAAATCCAGGCTCTGCGGCGCACCGGCCTGCAGGCTGGCCAGGGGCACGTGCACGCCAGCGCCCAGCAGGCGCTCGTTACTGCCGGGCTGGAAGTCCAGGGACTGGCCGTTGAGGCGGACCTTCAAGGCGTTGCCGATACCACGGATATCGCTGATGCCCACGGCGAGGAAGGGCTGCTCGAAGCGGTAGTCCGCAAGGTTCTCGACGATGCCGTAGTTGGCCGGCAGCAGGATTTCTCCGCTCACCTGGCTGTCGCTCTTGTACAGCCGCGCCGTGTAGATGCCGCGGGCGCGCAGCTCCGTATCCACCGTGCCGGTCAGGTTGAAGCGCTCCGGCAGGAAGTACAGCCGGCTGCTCACCTCGCTCTCCTCCAGCTGGCGCTGGCCGGTCTGCTCGTAGGTCTTCCACTCGCGCACCGTCCGGGTGTAAGGCACCACCAGGATCGGCCCGGTGATGCGCTGGCTGTAGCTGGAACTCTGGGCGATGTTGGCCAGCACGCCATCGCGGGCGGCCTGACGTTCGCCGATCAGGCCATCGATCAGCGTCAGCGGGATCATCAACAGCAGCATCAACAGGGCGATGGTGCCCAGCTTGAATCCGAGGGTTCGGGTCATGGCGACTCTCCTTGTTTGGGATGGGGAGAGTCTGGGCAGCGCCCGAGGTGGGCCTATGGGGGAAATGTGGAGATTGTGTGGGGAATGGGCGGCAGCGATTCTGTGGGGGCGAATTCATTCGCACACAGATGCAGAAATTGTAGGAGCGAGCTCTGCTCGCGAGCAGAGCTCGCTCCTACGGGATACTCGCTCGAATTGGCGTCTCAGCTGTAGGTTGGGCCAAGCGCAGCGCGGCCCAACGAGGTGCGGTGAGGCGGGGGTGTTGGGCTTCGCGTCGCTCAGCCACAACCTACAGGCCCCTAAAGAGTTCGTATCGAGTCCTACGCCCCGCGAATGTACTGCTCCAGGTGCTGGATCAGGCTTTCCTGCTCGGCGGTGATGTCGCGTACCAGGTCGCGGATGGACAGCAGGCCCACCAGCTTGCCGTTGTCCAGCACCGGCAGGTGGCGCAGGTTCTTCTCGGTCATCAGCTGCATGCAGTACTGGTTGCTGTCGCGCGGGGTCACCACGAAGAGGTTGGAGGTCATCACCTCCTCGATGGTGGTGGCGTAGGCGGAGCGCTCCAGGGCGGCCACCCGGCGCACGAAGTCACGCTCGGTGACGATGCCCACCAGTTCGCCGCCCTGCATCACCACCAGGGCGCCGATGTCCTTCTCGGCCATCAGCAGGGCGGCTTCCAGTACGGTGGTCGTGGGCTCGACACCGAACAGGTGGGTGTGGGACTTGGCTCTGAGAATCTCGGCGACGCTTTTCATCCGGCAGCTCCTGAAGGGCCTGTGGTTCTTGTGGTGGAAGCTCGGCGCAACGTAGCTGGCCGAATCAAGAATCAAGCCAAAACCTGATTACAGGGTGGCGACATCCGCCGATGGTCAGGGCGTCGTCCTGCTCAATTTATAGTCGATGGTTGATGCGACCGGTGCCGCCGGGCGGCGGCCGCATGTCAATCCGCGACGGCGGGTAGTCGCAGACGGGCTTCCACGCCGCCCTCGACATTCAGCACGCGCAGTTCACCGCCATGCAGGCCGACCACTTCCTGCACGAAATTGAGGCCAAGGCCCGTGCTCTTGCGCCCCGTTGCGGGGCGCGGAAGGGAATAGAAGCGTTCGGTGAGGCGCGCCAGTGCGAACTCGGGGATGGCCTCGCCCTGGTTGAACACACGCAACTCCAGCCAGTGGCCCTGCCGCTCCGCCGCCAGTCGCAGCGCGCCGCCGGGCGGGGTGAAGTCCAGGGCGTTATCCAGCAGGTTGGCCAGGGCCTGACTGAGCAGGAAACGCTCGCCGACCACGCACTGTCCTGGTGCAATCAGGTTCTCCACCTTGAGGCCCGCGGTTTCGATGCGCGCCGCCTGGGCCTGCAACAGCGCCTCGGCCAACTCGCGCAGCGGCACCGGCACCTGCTCTTCCAGCCCCTGGCGCTGCTCCACCTGGGCCAGATTGAGCAACCGCTCGATCAACTGCTGCACGCGCGCGCCCTCGTTGCCGATATTGGCCACGAAGAGCTGCCGCTGTTCGGCCGGCATATCCCCTTCGAGCAACTCCGCCGCGCCACGGATAGCAGCCAGCGGGCTCTTCAGCTCGTGGGTCAGGGTGTGCACATAGCGTTCGACATAGGCCTTGCCTTCCAATTGGGTGCGCATGCGCTCCACCGCGCTGGCCAGCTGGCGCAGCTCGCCGCCGCTCATGCTCGGCAGCTCCGCCCGCTGGCCCTCGCTCACCGCCTGGGCGTAGTTGCGCAGGCGCCGCAACGAGCGGCTGAGCCACCAGGAAAGCAGCCCGCCCACCAGCAGGCCGAGGACGATCAGCCCGGCGCCGAGCCAGGCCAGGCGCCGCTGGGAACGCTCGATGTAGGGCTGCAGTGAGGCGTTGGGCTTGGCCACCGAGACGACGCCGATGATCCGCTCGCCATCGCGGATGGGCGCGGCCACGTACATCACCGAGGAGTCCGGGTCGTTCGGGTCCGCGCGGGTGGAGCGGGCGCCGTACTGGCCGCGCAGGGTCAGGTAGACGTCGTTCCAGCGCGAGTAGTCCTGGCCCACCGCCACGCCACTGGAGTCCAGCAGCACCCGCCCGGCGGCGTCGGTGACATAGATGCGGTGGTTGACCCGGTTCTTGCGCACGCCCCAGATCTCGGCCTCCGGCTGGCGTTCGCCATAGGCCTTGAGCAGCTCGGGCAGACGGCCCTGGTCGAGGGTGCCGGTGCGGACGTCTTCCTTGAGGATCTCCGCCAGCAGGTTGGCGGTATCCACCAGGGTTTCCTCGGTGGACTGGCGCACGCCGGGACGGATTTCCTCCATCACCGTACTGAGCACGAACCAGCCGGCCAGGCCGACGAAGAGGAAGCACACCAGGAAGATGCGTATGCCCAGTGGCATCAGGCGTGGTCCGGCGAGTAGCTGTAGCCCAGGCCGCGATGGGTCTGGATCGGCTCGGCGGCGGGCGCCACCTGGCGCAGCTTGGCCCGCAGGCTCTTGATGTGGCTGTCGATGTTGCGTTCGTAGCCCGCGTCGGCGGCCACCCCCAGGGCATCCAGCAGCTGCTCGCGGCTGAACACCCGCTCGGGTTGCGCCAGCAGGGCCTGCAACAGGCGGAATTCGTGGCGGGTCAGCGCCAGCAACTGCCCGTGGTAGTGGATGCGCACGCGCTCGGCATCCACCTGGAAGGGGCCGTCGGAAGCCGCGCCGGGCGCCTCCGCGCGGGGTGCCGTTCGCTTGAGGATGGCGCGCACCCGCGCGGCCACTTCACGAGGGCTGAAGGGCTTGACCACATAGTCGTCGGCGCCGATTTCCAGGCCCACCACCCGGTCGATCTCCGCGTTGCGCGCGGTAAGGAACAGCACCGGCACCTCGGAGAAACGCCGCAGCGCCTTGCACAGCTCGAAGCCACTGGTGTCGGGCAGGCCCACGTCCAGTATCACCAGGTCCACCGTGCCCTGGCGCAACAGCTCCAGCGCCGGGCCGCCCAGGCTCAGCCAGGTGGTGGCGTTGCCATCGGCCTCGAGGGCGTAGACCAGGGTGTCGGCAATGGCGGATTCATCTTCGACGATGAGGATGTGCGGCATGGGCGTCCCGGCTCATGGAAATGGGAGGGACGTTGCCCCAAGGCACGCACTCCGTCAATCAGGCGCCGGTCAGCATTGCGGCTTGCCGGCGGTGAACTTGCGGCCCGGGTACACGGCGGCCTTGAACTCACGCAGGGCCTTGGCGCCGATCAGCAGCGGGTAGTTGAAGCTGGAGCGGTCGGTGAGGTTGACCTCGACCGTGCGCTTGGTCCCGCCCAGGCACATTTCCAGGTCCACCACCGGGCGCTTGGAAATCTCCGCGCTGGGCGCCTCGTCTTCCTCGCCCAGCTCGTCGGCGCGGTTCTTGATCTTGCTCATGCGCGACAGGCGATGTTCAAAGAGAGTGTCGTCGGCATCCTTGGCTGCCACGCGGAAGCGCACCCACTCCTCGCCATCGCGCTTGAACAGCTCGATGTCCTTGGCCGACAGCGATGCGGTCAGGGCGCCGGTGTCCATCTTCGCCTTCAGGGTCTGGCCGATTTCCGGCAGGCGAACGTATTCGTAGCGGCCGTAGAGGGTGGGCTCCTTGGCGGCGACGGCGGGCAGCGCCACCAGGGCGAGCAGGGCAATCAGGGGTTTCAACGCAGCATCTCCTGGTTGAGGGGGTAAGTTTCTCGGACTGGCGGGACGCTCAATGGTTCGCCATCAATCGAACAGGGCGCCGCGACCGATGGTCACGCCACTCCAGAGTTCATCGAGCTTCTTGAAGCCCCAGTCCTCCGGCGACTCGCGGCTTTCGATGCGGTCGCCCCTGGACAGGTCGATCACTTCCTGGGGGATGGGCAGCTGGGAGCGCGCCGAGAAGAAGACCTTCACGAGCGGGGTCAGCAGCGATTGCGGGTGCTGCTCCAGGACAACTCCGAGGCGGCCGCTTTCCAGGCGCACCAGGGAGCCGGTGGGGTAGATGCCGATGGATTTGACGAAGGCCTGGAACAGATGCGGATCGAAGTGGCCACGGGTCCACTCGGCCATCTTGCGCACCGCCTCGGCGGGGCTCCAGCCTTTCTTGTAGGGGCGGTCGGAGGTGATGGCGTCATACACGTCGCAGATCGCCCCCATGCGCGCCAGCACGCTGATCTGCTCACCCGCCAGGCGATGAGGGTAACCCGAGCCGTCGTACTTCTCGTGGTGATGCAGGCAGACATCCAGCACCGCCGCGCTGACCTGGCGGCTGTCCAGCAGGATGCGCGCGCCGGCCGTGGGGTGCTTGCGCACCTCGGCGAATTCGCCATCGGACAGCTTGCCCGGCTTGTTCAGCAACTCGAGCGGCACCGCCATCTTGCCGATGTCGTGCAGCAGGCCGGCGAGGCCCGCCTCGCGCACCTCTGCCTCGCCCATGGCCAGCTGGCGCGCCAGGGCCACCATCAGGGCGCAGACCGCCACCGAGTGCATGTAGGTGTATTCGTCGCTGGTCTTCAGCCGCGCCAGGCTGATCAGGGCATTGGGATGGCGGATCACCGATTCGGTGATCTGCTCCACCAGCAGGTGGGCCTCGGCCATCTCCACCACGTGCCCGAGACGGACATCGTTGAACATCGCCATCACCGCCTGCTTGGAGCGGGCGCACAGGCGCAGGGCGCGGCCCATTTCCTCGTCCAGGCTGACCCTGGTGGGATTCGGCGCCGGCGGCGGTTCGACATCCGCCGACTGCAGCTGGCTCTCGGCCTGCGCCTCGACTTCCTCGGCGCTTTCCCCTGCCGCCACGTCCAGGCCCTTGGCGGTGTCGATCCAGACCTCCCCCACGGCGCTATCGAGGATGCGCTGCAGGTCCTTGGCATTGGCAAGCAGGAAGCTGGTCTTCCAGAACGGATGGTCCATCCAGGAGCCACAGAGTTCCTGGATGTACATACCGATCCGCAGGTCGGTCACGACAATTCGTTTGAGCACGACGGGTACGCTAGGCAGGCGATATCAGGACGACAGCATAATCCACCTGGGCCGGGGCCAGGCAAGCGCCCGTAGCGCCGGCCGACCGCTCGTCGCACGGGCAACGTCTGGGTATCATGGCGCGGACTCAAACGGACGAGGAGCCAAGGACCCATGCGGGCATTGCTGACCGGACTCGCCACCACCCTGTTGCTGTTGCTCAACACCCTGGCCCTGATCGGCCCCATGCTGGCCGTCGCCCTGCTCAAGCTGATCCTGCCCGGCCAGGCCCTGCGCGACGCCTGTTCACGCACGGTGATGTGGATCGCCGAAGCCTGGGCGGAGAACTGCAAGCGGGTCTTCGCCGTCTTCACCCCCACCCACTGGGATATCCGCGGCGGCGACGGGCTGCGCCGCGACACCTCCTACCTGGTCATCAGCAATCACCAGTCCTGGGTGGACATCCCGGCGCTGGTCCAGGCGTTCAACCGCAAGGCGCCCTACTTCAAGTTCTTCCTCAAGAAGGAGCTGATCTGGGTGCCCTTGCTGGGCCTGGCGTTCTGGGCCCTGGACTACCCCTTCATGAAGCGCTACAGCAAGGCCTTCCTGGAAAAGCACCCGGAGATGAAGGGCAAGGACCTGGAGATCACCCGTGCCGCCTGCGAGAAGTTCAAGCGCATGCCGGTGACCGTGGTGAACTACCTGGAGGGCACCCGCTTCACCCCGGCCAAGCATGCCAACCAGGGCTCGCCCTACCGCCACCTGCTCAAGCCCAAGGCCGGTGGCGTGGCCTTCGTCCTGGCGGCCCTGGGCGAGCAGCTGGACGCCATCCTCGACGTCACCCTGGCCTACCCCGGCGAGGGCGTGCCCGGCTTCTGGGCGCTGCTCAGCGGCCAGGTGCCGCGCGTGATCGTGGACATCCAGACCCGCGAGCTGGACCCGGCCCTGTGGCAGGGCGACTACGAGAACGACGGGGAATTTCGCCAATACCTGCAGGCCTGGGTCAGCCGGCTCTGGCAGGAGAAGGATGCGCGCGTCGCAGCGCTGCGCGCGGAACTGCAGGGGTAGGCGCGCGGGCACCTACCCCCCTTGCGAATCAGGTCGACAGGCCGCTCACCGCCGGTTGCAGCGGTAGTACCGGCTGTGCCGGCGCCTGCTGGACCGGGGTCTGCTGCACGGGCGCTTGCTGCAGCCCCGGGGTGACCGGCGGCACGGTCCACTTCCAGAGGTTGCCCAGGTTTTGCAGCAGGTTCTCGGCCAGGCCCTGCTGACCGAGGAAGGACAGGATCAGCGGAGCGAACTGGCCGATCAGGCCGCTATCCATGCCCAGCGAACCGAAGGCCTGGCTGACATCCGCCATACTGTTCATCTGCTGCCCGGCAAGCACGCCGGGCTGGCCGCCCAGGGCAGTGCCCGCCTGCTGGCCGAGCAGGCCGCCGATGCTGCTCAGCAGGCCCTGGGTGTTGGGGTCGGTGAGCATGCCGACGCCCGGCACCGCCTGGTCCAACTGAGAGAACTGCTCGGCCGGCAGATTGTTGCGTGCCAGGCCGAACAGCGCAGCGGCACCGCCGATGGCCTGCTCCGGGGTGATATTCAACTGGCCGCCCAGTTGCTCCAGCAGCGCCGCCGACTCCGCCGGCGCAATACCCGGCGCCTTCTCTTCCTGGCCCGCGCCACTCGCGGCAGCGGCGGCAACGACATCGCCCAGGGTAACGGCGAACACCGGGCTGGCGGCCAGGCTGAGCAGGACGGCCAGGGTCAGGCTACGGGGACTGTGCATAGGAGGACCTCGAGAATGAATCCGAACCGGAACACTGCGTACCGGACGGTGAGCGGAAGCTCGTGTCTGTGACAGCGGCGGCGGGCCGCGTGTTCCCCGCCTCCTGTCGGCGCTGTTCAGTACGTAGGATGTGGTTGAGCGAAGCGAAACCCATCACCGCGAATTGATGGGTTTCGCAGGCTCTACCCATCCTACGGTGCCCCTGGGCTAGCCTTGAAAGACCAGACTTCAGGTTCCGCCGCCATGAACGAAACCCGCCTTGTCGAACTGGACGCCGCCCTCCCCCGCCTGGCGCGCAAGATTCGCGTGCTGGAGGCCATCGCCTGGCCGGACGGTATCGAGGAGCGCTTCCTCGCCGACTGGCGCGCTGGCCATCCAAGGCTCCCGGAGGTGCGGCTCGAACCCCGGGATCACTACGCAGAGATCAATGCCCTGGAAACCCTTGCCGGGCAGTGCGACGAGGGCCACCCCGCCGGTACCTTCCTCGCCGCCACCGCGCGCAGCTACGCCTGCGCCGGGCGCATGCTCGGCGGCATCGGCACGCCGGCCTTCAGTGAGTATTCCTCGCGCCTCTACCAGCGCCCCGACCATTACTACGAGCGGCAGAGAATGACGCCCCTGGTCGCGGCGCGTTTCTTCCTCGACACCACCGACGCCCTGCTGGACAACCGCAGCATTCCCGCCACCGAGGCGACCATCCCGGCGGAGGACTTCGCCGCCTGGATGCGCACCGAGGTGGACGCCTTCTTCGGCCCCGACCAGGTCAAGGTGGTAGTGGACCCGGACCTCGCCTCCAAGGCCATCGCCGGCGCCACCCGCATCCGCCTGCGCGCCTCGGCGCGTTTTTCCGAATTGGACAAGGCCCAGTTGCTGCAACACGAGGCCTTCGTGCATGTCGCCACCGCGCTGAACGGCCGTGCGCAACCGCACCTGACCAGCCTGGCCCTGGGTTCGCCGCGCACCACCCAGACCCAGGAAGGTATCGCCATGCTTGCCGAGCTGCTCACCGGCAGCATCGACATCCAGCGCCTGCGCCGTGTCGCCCTGCGGGTGGTGGCGGTGCAGCAGGCCCTGGACGGCGCCGACTTCATCGAGGTGTTCCAGGGTTTCCTCGACGCAGGGCAAAGCGAGGAGGAATCCTTCCGCTCCACCCAACGGGTGTTCAGGGGCGCCGATGTGCGCGGTGGCGGTGCCTTCACCAAGGACGCCTGCTACGTGATCGGCATGCTCGGGGTACACACCCTGCTGCGGGTGGCGGTGCGCGATAACCGCCCGGAACTGCTGCGCCAGCTGTTCGCCGGACGCATGAGCGCGGGCGATGTGGTGCGCCTGGCGCCGCTGTTCGAATCCGGCTGGCTGCAGCAACCGCGCTACGTCCCACCCTGGGCCGCCGACCTGCGTCGCCTGGCGGCCGCCCTGGCCTTCTCCGCCTTCGTCGGGCGGATCAATCTGGAGGTGGTGGACCTGGAACGGTTCGTGGAGCTCGAGGAGGAATAAACTCGCCCTGGCTCTTCGTTGGGGGCGAACTCATTCGCCAAGCAGGCCGCAGGTCTGCCCTCTGAGGCCGATGGGGCTGCTGCGCGGCCCTTGGCGAGTAAACATCCACGTTCGTAGAACATGGACTTGCTTTTGGCCCCCTGGAAGGGGGCATCTCGGTGCCGCCTGGCAATTCGTAGCCCGGAGGAAATCCGAGAGCGCTGGCAGAACTTTTCCCTGAGCTCTTCCTCGCGACGAAACTGACCACCGCGACGCAGCAACGTAGGATGGGTTGAGCGAAGCGATACCCATGCTGTGCGCGGGCGCTGATGGGTATCGCTTCGCTCAACCACATCCTACAACCGTCATCCTGGTAGCCAGGCAGCTCAATCGTCACACGCAGAGCCGATGACTCATGACCACGTCCTAAGGACGTGGTTTCCCGAGTTCAAATGAATTCGCCCCTACAAGAACTCCGCCCGCCATGCGGAGGATAAAAAAAGGGACCCCGAAGGGCCCCTTGAGGGACAGACGCCGCGGCTGTCACATCGCGGCGTCGGGGGTCTTGCGAACGATCAGGCCGCGCTGAAGGTCTTGTGCGGGTCGATGACGAATTTCTTCGGCACGCCGGCATCGAACTCGCCGTAGCCACGGGGCGCGTCGTCCAGGCTGATGACCTGCACACCCACCACTTCGGCGATGTTGATGCGGTCCCACATGATCGCTTGCATGAGCGCGCGGTTGTACTTCATCACCGGGGTCTGGCCGGTGTGGAAGCTGTGGGATTTCGCCCAACCGAGGCCGAAGCGGATGCTCAGGGCACCGATCTTCGCGGCGGCGTCCACCGCGCCCGGGTCTTCGGTGACGTAGAGGCCGGGGATACCGATCTTGCCGGCCACGCGGGTGACCTGCATCAGCGAGTTGAGCACGGTGGCCGGCGCCTCGTGCTGCGCACCGGAGTGGCCGTGGCCACGGGCCTCGAAGCCCACCGCGTCGACGGCGCAATCCACTTCCGGCTCGCCCAGCAGGGCGGCGATCTGCTCGTGCAGCGGGGTGTCCAGGGACAGGTCGGCGATCTCGAAGCCGACGGCCTTGGCATGGGCCAGGCGCACCGGGTTCACATCACCCACGATGACCACCGCGGCGCCCAGCAGGCGGGCGGAAGCGGCGGCGGCCAGACCCACGGGGCCGGCACCGGCGACGTAGACGGTGCTGCCCGGGCCGACGCCGGCGGTGACCGCGCCGTGGTAGCCGGTGGGCAGGATGTCGGAGAGGCAGGTCAGGTCACGGATCTTCTCCATGGCCTTGTCGCGGTCCGGCAGTTTCAGCAGGTTGAAGTCGGCGTAGGGTACCAGCACGTATTCGGCCTGGCCGCCGGTCCAGTCGCCCATGTCGACGTAGCCATAGGCGCCGCCGGCGCGGGCCGGGTTGACGGTGAGGCAGACGCCGGTGTGCTGTTCCTTGCAGGAACGGCAACGGCCGCAGGCCACGTTGAACGGCACGGAAACCAGGTCGCCGATCTTCAGGTTTTCCACGTCGCTGCCCTTCTCGATCACCTCGCCGGTGATCTCGTGGCCGAGCACCAGGCCGACCTGGGCGGTGGTACGACCACGCACCATGTGCTGGTCGGAACCGCAGATGTTGGTGGAAACGACTTTCAGGATCACCCCGTGTTCGATCTTCTTGCCGCGGGGGTCCTGCATCTTCGGATAGTCGATCTTCTGCACTTCGACCTTGCCCGAACCGAGATAAACGACACCACGATTACCAGACATGCGTAATTCTCCGTTGTTGTTGTGAACACAAAGGCGCGACCTTCGGCCACGCGGCCTTGTACTGGAGCTTGCGTCTGTTGCCGGACACCGCCGGTGAAACCTGGCAGGGCGGGTTCCGTGAAATAGGGTGCGCCATGCGCACCGAAGCAGCCCGGATGCAATCCGGGGAGTGGCACTCAGGCGTTGAGCACCACCGTACGGTTGGCGTTGAGGAACACCCGTCGCTCGATGTGGTAGCCCACGGCCTTGGCCAGGGTCAGGCACTCGATGTCACGACCCTTGGCGATCAGGTCTTCGGGGTAGTGGGCGTGGTCCACCGACTCGACGCCCTGGGCGATGATCGGGCCTTCGTCCAGGTCGTTATTGATGTAATGCGCCGTCGCGCCCACCAGCTTGACGCCCTTCTGGTAGGCCTGGTGGTAGGGCTTGGCGCCCTTGAAGCCGGGCAGCAGGGAGTGGTGGATGTTGATCGCCCAGCCATCGAGGCGCTTGCACAGCTCGGGCGAGAGCACCTGCATGTAGCGGGCGAGCACCACCAGTTCGGCGCCGCTCACCTCGATCACCTGCAGCACCCGGCGCTCCTGGGCCGGCTTGTCATTGGGGTCGAGGGGGAAATGGTGGTAGGGAATCCCGTGCCAGCGGGCCAGGGGTTCCAGGTCCGGGTGGTTGGACACCACCGCCACCACGTCCATGGCCAGTTGGCCGATGCGTTGGCGATAGAGCAGATCGTTCAGGCAGTGGTCGGCCTTGGAGACCATCAGCACCACCTTGGCGCGATAGCCCGGTGGGGTCAGCTCCACGTCCATGTCGAAGGGCGCCAGGCGCTCGGCGAGGCCGGCGCGGAAGGCCTGCTCGTCGAAACCGTCCGGCTGGCGGAACTCGACGCGGATGAAGAAGCGCGAGGACAGCCGGTCATCGAAGGAATGGTGCTCGGTGACGTAGCAATGCTGCTCGAAGAGGAAGCGCGTCACCGCGTCCACCGTGCCGAGCACGCTCGGGCAGTGGGCGGTGAGGATCCAGGTATCGGGTGTGCGGCTCATCTCGATCTCCAGGGGCGCAACAACGTAGGTTGGTGCTGAGCTTGCGAAGCCCAACAAGGAGCGCATGGCGCTCCCTGAGGTCCTTCCGGGGCCGGTATCGTTGGGCTTCGCTCCGCTCTGCGCCAACCTACCAGGGGCCCCGTGCCGATCAGGCCTTCACCGCCAACCCGTACTCGGCGCTGGCGTCCTGCAGCCAGAGCCAGATGTAGTCGGCGAAGCTGCGGCGTACCAGCAGCTCCCAGGTTTCCTCGCCGGTGTGGCGGATCACCAGCTGCGACTTGGCGAAGTTGCTGCCCACGGCCTTGCCCACCGGGAAGTTGCTCGGGTGCACGTCGTAGGAGGTGGACTTCATCAGCACCTCGCGGGCCTTGGCCCCGGAGAGCTCGAGAATGGTCTGGCCGCCGCTGACGTTGACCACCGAGATGTGCTGGCCATCCAGGGCCTTGCGCAGGCGCTGCTCGACCTCGAACTCGGTGCCGCCCGGAACGATCAGCAGCCACTCGTCCGGCCCCAGCCACTGCAGCGAGGTGTCGCCGCTGGCCACCAGGGTCAGGGCCACCGGCAGCTCCAGGCCGAGGGCGCTGTGCACGCCGCCGGCGAAGGCCGCGTCCTTGGCGTCACCACGGATCACCAGGTGGCCGAGGAGTTTCTTCTCGCGCAGGACCACGCCCGCGCTGCTCTTGCCCTTGCGCGCCAGTTCGTCGAGGCCGGCATGGAACAGCGGCGATTCGGCATGGGCGGCGTCGGGACGCTGTTTGTAGACGTTCACGTTAGACATTCTGGCGGTCCCCTTTCGGGTCATAGAACACGGAGCTGCAGATTTCGGCTTCGATCACGCTGCCATCGGCCAGCGGTGCGAAGACGCGTTCGCCGATGCGCTTGAGGCCACCCTTGACCACGGCCAGGGCGAAGGAATAGCCCATGGAGGCACTCATGTAGCTGGAGGTGACGTGGCCGACCATCTTCATCGGGATGGACTGCTTCGGATCGAACACCAGCTGGGCGCCTTCCGGCAGTACCAGGTTCGGGTCGATGGGTTTCAGGCCCACCAGCTGCTTGCGGTCGTCGCGCAGGCAGTCCTCGCGGTTCATGCCGCGCCAGCCGATGAAGGAGAAGGCCTTGTTGCGGCCCACCGCCCAACCCATGTTGAGGTCGTCCGGGGTCACCGAGCCGTCGGTGTCCTGGCCGACGATGATGAAGCCCTTCTCGGCCCGCAGCACGTGCATGGTCTCGGTGCCGTAGGGGGTCAGGTTGTACTTCTTGCCCGCCTCGACGACCTTCTCCCACACGCCCAGGGCGTAGTCGGCCTGCACGTTGACTTCGTAGCTCAGCTCACCGGTGAAGGAGATGCGGAACACCCGCGCCGGCACGCCGCCCACCAGGCCTTCCTTCCAGCTCATGAAGGGGAAGGCGTCCTTGTCCAGGTCGATGTCGGTGACCTCGGCCAGCAGCTTGCGGCTGTTGGGACCGGACAGGGTCATGGTGGCCCAGTGGTCGGTGACCGAGGTGAAGTACACCTTCAGCTCCGGCCATTCGGTCTGGTGGTAGATCTCCAGCCATTCCATCACGCGGGCGGCACCGCCGGTGGTGGTGGTCATGACGAAGTGGTTGTCGCCGATGCAGGCGGTCACGCCGTCGTCGAAGACCATGCCGTCTTCCTTGCACATCAGGCCGTAGCGGGCCTTGCCCACGTCCAGCTTGGTCCAGGCGTTGGTGTAGACGCGGTTGAGGAACTCGCGGGCGTCCGGGCCCTGGATGTCGATCTTGCCCAGGGTGGAGGCGTCGAGAATGCCCACGCTGTCACGCACGGCCTTGCATTCGCGGGCCACGGCGGCGTGCAGGTCCTCGCCGCGCTTGGGGAAGTACCAGGGGCGCTTCCACTGGCCGACGTCCTCGAACTCCGCGCCCTGCTCCAGGTGCCAGCGGTGCATGGCGGTGTAGCGCTTGGGCTCGAACAGCGCACCGCAGTGGCGGCCGGCGACGGCGCCGAAGGTCACCGGGGTGTAGTTCGGGCGGAACATGGTGGTGCCCATCTGGGCGATGCTGATGCCCATCGAACGGGCGGCGATGGCCAGGCCGTTGATGTTGCCCAGCTTGCCCTGGTCAGTACCGAAGCCCAGCGCGGTGTAGCGCTTGACGTGCTCGACCGACTCGAAGCCCTCGCGGGTGGCCAGCTCGATACCGGCGGAGGTGACGTCATTCTGCAGGTCGACGAATTGCTTCGGCGCACGGGAGGTGGACTTGTCGTGGGGCACCTGGAACAGCGCCACCGCGGCTTCCTCATTGCGTTTCTGGGTCTTCGGCAGGTTGCCTTCGACCGCCTTGTAGCCGGCTTCGGCGGCGGCCTTGGCGCCCGCCTCGAAGCCATCGGCCAGGGCGTCACCGAGGCCGAACACGCCATTCACGGCGCCGGCGCAGATACGCTTCTGGAAGCCTTCACCGGGGACGAAGGCGAGGATGTCTTCACGCCAGGTCGGCTTGCCGCCCAGGTGCGAGGCCAGGTGCACCACCGGGCTGTAGCCGCCGGAGCTGACGATCAGGTCGCAGTCCACCACTTCGCCGGGGCTGGTGACCTTGTGGTTCTTCAGGTCGATGGCGCAGATCCGCGCACCGGTGACCCGCTTGCTGCCACGGGCCTCGACCACGGCGCTGCCGGTGAGGATGCGCACGCCACGGGCGCGGGCTTCTTCCACCCAGGCACCACGGGGGTTGCTGCGGGCGTCGGCCACGGCCACCACTTGCTGCCCGGCGTCGAGCCAGTCCAGCACCACGCGGTAGGCGTAGTCGTTGCTGGTGGACAACACCAGTTGGCGACCCGGCGCCACGCCGTAGCGGTTGACGTAGGTGGACACGGCGCCGGCGAGCATGTTGCCCGGCACGTCGTTGTTGGAATACACCAGCGGACGCTCGTGGGCGCCGGCGGCCAGCACCACGCGCTTGGCGCGGACGCGGTGGACACGATGGCGAGCCTGGCCACGGGGGGCGACTTCGCCCAGGTGGTCGGTCAGGCGCTGGTGGATGGTGAGGAAGTTGTGGTCGTGGTAGCCGTTCACCGTGGCGCGCGGCAGCAGGGTCACCTCCGCCATGGACTGCAGCTCGGCGATGGCCCTGGCGGCCCACTCGGCGGCGGGCTTGCCGTCCAGGGTTTCGCGGGTATCCAGCAGGCTGCCGCCGAATTCTTCCTGCTCGTCGGCGAGGATCACCCGGGCGCCGCTGCGGCCGGCGGCCAGTGCGGCGGCGAGGCCCGCGGGGCCGGCACCGACCACCAGCACGTCGCAGTGCTGGTTCAGGTGGTCGTAGATGTCCGGGTCGACTTCGGTGGGCGCACGGCCGAGGCCGGCGGCCTTGCGGATGTACTTCTCGTAGGTCAGCCAGAGGTTCTGCGGGTACATGAAGGTCTTGTAGTAGAACCCGGGCGGCATCATGCCGCCGCCGACCTTGCCGAGGATGCCCATCAGGTCGTTGTCCACGCTCGGCCAGCCATTGGTGCTGGCGGCCGCCAGGCCCGCGTAGAGGGCCTGCTGGGTGGCGCGCACGTTGGGCACCTGGGTGCTTTCGCTGGAGCCGATCTGCAGCACGGCGTTGGGCTCTTCCGCGCCGGCGGCGACGATGCCGCGCGGACGGGAGTACTTGAAGCTGCGGCCGATGATGTCGACGCCGTTGGCCAGCAGGGCGGCGGCCAGGGTGTCGCCCGCATAGCCCTGGTAGTTCTGGCCGTTGAAGGTGAAGGTCAGCGGCTGGCTGCGATCGACGCGGCCGCCCTTGGGAAGACGGTTGACCTGGCTCATGCCGTTACTCCTGCGGTCGCGGCTTTCTTCTCGCCGACGGTGGCTTCGGTGACGCTGGGCTTCTCACCGATCTTGTAGGTTTCGAGGATCTCGTAGCTCACGGTGTGGCGCGTGGCGTTGAAGTACTGGCGGCAGCCCGCCGAGTGCACCCACAGCTCGTGGTGGATGCCGCGCGGGTTGTCGCGGAAGAAGATGTAGTCGCCCCACTCTTCGTCGGTGCAGCTGTTGGGGTCCAGGGGGCGCGGGATGTGCGCCTGGCCCTTGGCGTGGAATTCCTCTTCGGAGCGCAGCTCCCCGCAATGAGGGCAGAAGATATGCAGCATGGCGGGTCTCCTTAGTGAGCCACGGCAGCGGCGCCGTGCTCGTCGATCAGTGCGCCGTTGTGGAAACGTTCGATGGAGAAGGGCTGGGCCAGCGGGTGCATCTCGCCGCGCGCCAGGCTCGCCGCGAAGACGTGGCCCGAGCCGGGGGTGGCCTTGAAGCCGCCGGTGCCCCAGCCGCAGTTGAAGAACAGGTTCTTCACCGGGGTCTTGGCGATGATCGGGCAGGCGTCCGGGGTGGTGTCGACGATGCCGCCCCACTGGCGGTTCATGCGCACGCGGGAGAGCACCGGGAACATCTCCACGATGGCCTGCAGGGTGTGCTCGATGGTGCCGTAGGAGCCACGCTGCCCGTAGCCGTTGTAGCCGTCGATGCCGGCGCCGATGACCAGGTCGCCCTTGTCCGACTGGCTGATGTAGCCATGCACGGCGTTGGACATGATCACGCTATGGATGACCGGCTTGATCGGCTCGGACACCAGGGCCTGCAGCGGGTGGGATTCCAGCGGCAGGCGGAAGCCGGCCAGCTTGGCCATGTGCCCGGAGTTGCCGGCGGTGACCACGCCGACGCGCTTGGCGCCGATGAAGCCACGGTTGGTTTCGACACCGATCACCGCGCCGTCCTGCTTGCGGAAGCCGATCACTTCGGTGTTCTGCAGGAGGTCCACGCCCAGGGCGTCGGCGGCGCGGGCATAGCCCCAGGCCACGGCATCGTGACGGGCCACGCCGCCGCGACGCTGCACGGTGGAACCCATGATCGGGTAGCGGGTGTTCTTGCTGCAGTCGAGGTAGGGGATCTCCTCGGCTACCTGCTTGGCGTCCAGCAGCTCGCCATCCACGCCGTTGAGGCGGTTGGCGTTGACCCGGCGCGCCGAGTCACGCATGTCCTGCAGGGTGTGGCAGAGGTTGTAGACGCCACGCTGGGAGAACATGACGTTGTAGTTCAGGTCCTGGGACAGGCCTTCCCAGAGTTTCATGGCGTGCTCGTACAGCTGCGCCGCCTCGTCCCACAGGTAGTTGGAGCGGACGATGGTGGTGTTGCGCGCGGTGTTGCCGCCGCCCAGCCAGCCCTTCTCCACCACCGCGACGTTCTTCACGCCGAATTCCTTGGCCAGGTAATAGGCGGTGGCCAGGCCGTGGCCGCCGCCGCCGACGATGATCACGTCATAGACCGGCTTCGGCGTCGGGTTTCGCCACATGCGTTGCCAGTTTTCATGATGGCTGAGGGAGTGCTTGAACAGACCGAAGCCGGAATAGCGTTGCATGGTCGGACTCCTGGATTAGCGGTAGACGGGGAAGTCGGCGCAGAGGCCGGCGACCTGCTTGGCCACCTGCGCTTCGACGTCGGCATCGCCGAGGTGGTCGAGGATGTCGCAGATCCAGCCGGCCAGTTCCAGGCTCTGGGCTTCCTTGAAGCCGCGGCTGGTGATGGCCGGGGTGCCGATGCGCACGCCGGAGGTGACGAAGGGCGACTGCGGGTCGTTGGGCACGGCGTTCTTGTTCACGGTGATGCCGGCGCGGCCGAGGGCGGCGTCCGCCTCTTTGCCGGTCTTGCCCTGCTTGATCAGGCTGACCAGGAACAGGTGGTTGTCGGTGCCGCCGGAAACCACGTCGTAGCCACGCTCGATGAACACCTTGGCCATGGCCTGGGCGTTCTTGATGACCTGGGCCTGGTAGTCCTTGAAGCCGGGCTCCAGGGCTTCCTTGAAGCACACCGCCTTGGCCGCGATCACGTGCATCAGCGGGCCACCCTGGGCACCGGGGAACACGGCGGAGTTGAGCTTCTTCTCGATCTCCTCGTTGGCCTTGGCCAGGATCAGGCCGCCACGGGGACCGCGCAGGGTCTTGTGGGTGGTGGTGGTGACCACGTCGGCGTAGGGCAGCGGGTTCGGGTACAGGCCGGCGGCCACCAGGCCGGCGACGTGGGCCATGTCGACGAACAGCAGCGCACCCACCTTGTCGGCGATGGCGCGGAAGCGCGGGAAGTCGAGGGTCTTGGAGTAGGCGGAGAAGCCGGCGACGATCATCTTCGGCTTGTGCTCGACGGCCAGGCGCTCCACTTCGTCGTAGTCGATCAGGCCGGTGGCGGTGTCCAGGCCGTACTGCACGGCGTTGTACAGCTTGCCGGAGGAGCTCACCTTGGCGCCGTGGGTCAGGTGGCCGCCGTGGGCCAGGCTCATGCCGAGGATGGTGTCACCGGCGTTGAGCAGGGCGAGGTACACGGCGCTGTTGGCCTGGGAGCCGGAGTGCGGCTGCACGTTGGCGTAGTCGGCGCCGAACAGCTGCTTGGCGCGGTCGATGGCCAACTGCTCCACCTTGTCGACGAACTCGCAGCCGCCGTAGTAGCGCTTGCCCGGGTAGCCTTCGGCGTACTTGTTGGTGAGGCCGCTGCCCTGGGCCTCCATCACGCGCTTGCTGGTGTAGTTTTCCGAGGCGATCAGTTCGATGTGGTCTTCCTGGCGATGCTCTTCTTCCTGAATGGCACTGAAGAGTTCGTCGTCGTAACCCTGGATCTGGTCGTGCTTGTTGAACATCGATGATCTCCTGCGACAGCCCGGTGTCGTCACTGTTGTTTTGGGGGCCCGGCACCACACGTACCGATGGCCTGTTGCGGCCGATTGTGCGAAATAGGCCGACACCCCGTTTGCCTGTTTGCGACGTGTAAATGCCCAAACCTACCCAGGCACCGAAGTAAATCGTCCTTATTGCCCAAGCCCCCCTGTCCCGCGCCTATCGGAGACTTCCAAAGCGGCGCGAGGACGCCACTGATCGGGGCGGGAATGGGTGTAAGCTGGACCTCTGCGCGGGCTCGGGTCCGCGCCACAGAACAATAAAAAGACTGAGCTGCACGTCGACTTCCGCCTCACCCGCCTATACCCAAAAACGACAGTCGATGCAGTGGAGGAAGAACCAGATGGCTGTTGCGAACCTTGTGGCACCGCCCGTCGACGAAACACCCGGCCAGGCCCGGCACGCCGGCGTGAAGACCTTCGGATTCCTGCTGATCCCGAACTTCAACACCATCGGCTGCGCCGCGGCCATGGAAACCCTGCGCATGGCCAACCTGGCCGCCAAGCGCCCGCTTTATCGCTCCTGCCTGATCGCCGTTGACCACGAGCCGGTGCAGGCCAGCAACGGCATGCGCGTGGTGCCGGACTATTCCATCCACGACGCCCCCGAGCTGGATACCCTATTCGTCGTCGGCGCCAACCCCATCCCGGCCCGCAACGACCGCAACCTGCTGCGCTGGGTGCGCCGTCTCGCCGGCCTGGGCGTGCCCCTTGGCGGGATCTGCAGCGGCAGCCACCTGCTGGCCAGCGCCGACCTGCTCAAGGGCTACCGCTGCACCCTGCACTGGGAAGATATCGAGCAGGTGAAGGACAAGTTCCCCGGCATCATCATCTCCAACCAGCTGTTCGAGCTGGACCGCGATCGCTACACCTGTTCAGGGGGAACGGCCGCCATGGACATGACCCTGCAGCTGGTCGCCCGCGAGCCGGGCGGCGTGGAGATCGCCACCCGCGCCGCGGAGCTGCTGCTCTGCGACCGCATGCGCGGCGCCCGCGAGCAGCAACGGGTGCCCCTGCGGCAAAAGCTCGGCCACGCCCAACCGAAGCTGAGCCAGATAGTCGCGATCATGGAAGCGAACCTGGAAGAGCCCCTGGAACTGGAAGAATTGGCCCAGCTCAACGAGGTGTCGGTGCGCCAGCTGGAACGCCTGTTCCACAAGTACCTGGAGCGCACGCCGAGCCAGTACTACCTGGAGCTGCGCCTGAACCGCGCCCGCGACCTGCTGCTCAGGAGCGAGTCCCAGGTCCGCGACATCGCCCTGGCCTGCGGCTTCGCCTCGCCGGCGCACTTCTCCAAGTGCTACAGCCGCTTCTTCGGCCACTCGCCGCGCGGGGAGCGCAAGCAGCGTCCGCTGCATGCCTGACCTGTAGGGCTGCCCTTCTGCGGAACGGCTTTTCTGTGGGGGCGAATTCATTCGCCAAGCAGACCGCAGGTCTGCCCCAGGAAGTCCGAGGGGCAGCTTCGCTGCCCTTGGCGAATGAATTCGCCCCCACAACAGAGACAGTTCAACGCCGCCCTCCTTCCGGGGGCGGCGTTGCTGTGTGAGCGATCGGGTGTCGGTCGTCAGTCAGCCAATCGTCGATCGACGCCCTTCACCAGGATCACCGCGAACAGCGCCACCACCGCAGCGCCGATGAGCAGCCAGGAAGGTGCCATCTTGTCCCCCGTCTGGCTGATCAGCCAGGTCGCCACGAAGGGCGCGGTGCCGCCGAACAGCGCCTGGGCCGTGTTGAAGCTGAAGGCGAAACCGCTGTAGCGCACCCGGGTCGGGAAGATCTCGGCGAGGTAGCACGGCAAGGTGCCGTCGTTCATCGCCAACATCAGGCCGAAGGCGATCTGGATCAGCAGGATCACCATGAACCCCTGGCCGTCGAGCAGGCCGAACAGCGGGAAGGTCAGGCCGATGAACAGCAGCGAGGCGAGGATCAGCATGGTCTTGCGGCCGTACCTGTCCGACAGCATCCCCATCATGAAGATGAAGCCGATGTAGGTGGCCAGCGAAACGGTGGACGCCAGGAAGGAGTCGGTTTCGCTCATGCCCATTTCACTGGACAGGTAGGTGGGCATGTAACTGAGGATCAGGTAGAAGGCCACGGCATTGAGGCTGGTGGCGCAGATGGCGGCCAGCACCTTGCCCCGGTGGGCCGCGAACAGCTCGCGTACGGGCACCTGCTGGTGCTCGCTGCGGCTTTCCAGGGCATGGGCCATTTCGCGGAATTTCGGCGTGTCCTCCAGGTGCAGGCGGATGTAACGGCCGATCAGCCCCAGGGGCGCCGCCAGCAGGAAGGGCAAACGCCAGCCCCAGTCGTGCAGTTGCGACTCGTCCAGCAGGTTGTAGAGCAGCGCCACCAGCAAGGAGCCGAACAGCAAGCCCGCCGCCGTACTGGCCGGCACCAGGCAGGTGTAGAAGCCGCGCTTGTGGTCCGGGGCGTACTCGGCCAGGAAGGCCGTGGCACCGGCGTACTCGCCGGACGCCGAGAAGCCCTGCACCAGGCGGATCAGCAGTAACAGTAGCGGCGCCAGCATGCCCACCTGGGCGTAGGTGGGCAGCAGCGCGATGCAGAAGGTGGCGCCGGACATGATGAGGATGGACAGGGACAGGGCGTTACGCCGGCCGTAACGGTCGCCGATATGGCCCCAGACGATGCCTCCGATGGGGCGGACGATGAACGAGATGGCGAACACCGCGAAGGCCGCCAGCAGCCCCGTGGTCTTGTCCGTCGCCGGGAAGAACACCACCGCGATGATCGCGGCCAGGTAGCCATAGGACGCGTAGTCGAACCACTCGACGAAGTTGCCCATGAAGCTGGCGGTTGCCGCGCGGCGGAGGGTGCTGCGATCGCTGCTGGCCATCTGGCTGCCGGCCTGGCCATAGGCCAGGGTCTGGTTGGACGTGCTCATCGGGCACCTCCCACGGCGCCCAGGGGGCTGCGTTGAGTATGGACGGGAACGTTGGAACACACTGAGTCGGCCGCCCCGCGAAGGAGCGCTTCTGAAACAAACCTGACCATTGCCTGTACCTCTGTTGTTATGTAGTGAAAGTGCGGCAGCGGGTAGTCAAAGTGCGGCGCGTGCGCGGGGCCTTGGCCCCGTGATTGCCGCGCGTCGAATCTTGTTGTTGTGCATGTGCGTCTGGACCACGGCCCGCGCAGGAGGTCGGCTCTGCGCGGGCGTGGGGTGGATCATTTGCGGATGATGTTTTTCTCCGGGCCGTAGGGGAACTTGGTGATGTTCTCCGCGCCGTTCTCGTTGACGATGAGGATGTCGTGCTCGCGGTAGCCACCGGCGCCCGGCAGGCCTTCCGGCAGCATGATCATCGGCTCGATGGAAACCACCATGCCCGGTTCCAGCACGGTGTCGATGTCCTCCCGCAGTTCCAGCCCGGCCTCGCGGCCGTAGTAGTGGCTGAGGGTGCCGAAGGAGTGGCCATAACCGAAGGTGCGGTATTGCAGCAGGTCGTGCTTGAGGAAGATCTCGTTGAGCTCGCGGGCGATGTCGCTGCAGCGCGCGCCGGGCTTGATCAGCTTCAGGCCGGCCTCGTGCACCTCGACGTTGACCTGCCACAGGCGCAGGTGGTCGTCCGAGCAATGGTCGAGGAACAGGGTGCGCTCCAGTGCGGTGTAGTAGCCGGCGATCATCGGGAAGCAGTTGAGGCTGAGGATGTCGCCCTTGTTCACCTTGCGGGTGGTCACCGGGTTGTGCGCGCCGTCGGTGTTGATGCCGGACTGGAACCAGGTCCAGGTGTCCATCAGCTCGACGTCCTCGAAGGTGTCGGCGATGGCGCGGACCATGGCCTGGGTGGCGTGCAGCGCCACTTCGTACTCCGGCACCTGGTCGCGCAGGGCTTCCACCACCGCCGCGCCGCCGATGTCGGCGATGCGCGCACCGTGGCGGATCATCACATGCTCCTCGGCGGACTTGATCATGCGCATGCGCATGCAGGCGGCGGCCACGTCCACCAGCTCGGCCTCGGGGTAGCGGGCGGCCAGCTTGTCGCGGTTCTGCAGGTTCAGGTGGTCCGCCTCGATACCGATGCGGCGGGCGCGGGGCAGTGCCTGCTGGATGGCGACGAAGTAGTTGTCGCGCTGCCAGTCGGTGTAGACGATGTTGTCGGTGCCCTGGGTGCGGCGCCAGGGCTGGCCGCCGTCGATGTTGGCGCTGATGCTGATCACGTCGTCCTGGGTCACCACCAGGGCGTAGGGGCGGCCGAAGGAGCAGTAGAGGAAGTCGGAGTAGTAGTTGATGTTGTGGTAGGAGGTGAAGATCGCGGCGTCGATGTTCTCCGCCGCCAGATGGGCACGCAGCCTGGCTTGGCGATTGGCGTATTCCTGGGCGGAGAAGGTGGCTTTGACCTTCTCGCCGTTACGGATGCGGAGCGTCTTGGGCATTTGCATGGCGGTGGACCCTTGTTGTTTTCCACTGACTCGACACACCGGATTGGCGGGCCGTTGGATTGCATTGCAACAGAAGGTCCGGGGCGTTTTTTGTACGTATCCGACCCGAAGTTGGTCAGATCCGCTGGGGTGGCCGGAACGAGGATTCGCCCCTGCAAGGAAATAGCCAACCGACACAACAAAAAAACGGGCCCGGACCGTGCTGCCAGGCACGGGCGGGCCCGAAGTGGTGCCAAGGGTTGTCAGTGCATGGCGGCGCGGCAGAGCCGGGGCTTGTCCAGCCGCTCGTTGCTGGGCGGGATGCCGAAATGCTCGCGGTAGCACTTGGAGAAGTTCTGCGCCGAGAGGAAGCCGCAGCCGAAGGCCACCTGCACCACCGGCAACGCGGTCTGGCGCAGCAGTTGGCGGGCACGCAACAGGCGCAGCTTGAGGTAATAGCGCGACGGCGAGCAGCGCAGGTATTTCTGGAACAGCCGCTCCAACTGACGTCGCGACAGTTCGATGAAGCTCGCCAGCTCGTCCAGGTCGATGGGCTCTTCCAGGTTCGCCTCCATCAGCGCGATCACCTCCTGCAACTTCGGCTGCGCGCTGGCCAGGGCCGACGCCAGGGTCAGCCGAGGTGGCGAGGGTTCGCTGCGCAACTGGCCGAAGGCCAGGGTCTCGCTGATGGCGCCGAGCAACGCCGGGCCCTGGTTGCAGCCGATCAGTTGCAGCATCAGTTCCAGGGATGCGCTACCGCCGACGGCGGTGTAGCGGTCGCGGTCCAGCACATAGGGCTGGGAGCTCAGGGCGATGCCGGGGAAGCGCTCACGCAGCTCGACCCTGCAGGCCCAGGCCGGGCTGCATTCGTAGCCTTGCAGCAAGCCGGCCTCGGCCAGCACCCGGGAGGCCGAGCCGAGGGCGCCCAGGTGCACGCCTTGGCCGGCCAACTCTCGCAGGCGTTCCGGCAGGCGCGGGGGCACGTCGCAGCCGGGGCCGTCGCCGCCGCAGAGGATCAGCGCATCCGGCGCCTCGGCGAGCGCGTCGTCGGGCGCCACCTGCATGCCGTTAGCGGCGCGCACCGGGGCGCCGTCGAGGGTCAGGGTGCGCCAGCGGTAGAGGCTCTGGCCGGACAGCTGATTGGCCAGGCGCAGGGGTTCCAGGGCGCCCGCCAGAGCGAACAGGCTGAAGTCATCCAGCAGCAGGAAGCCGATGGACTCCAGGCACTGCCGAGGTGGTACGAGGGCTTGGTAGGCGGTCATGGCGTCAGCACTCCACCGCGCTCGCCACCGCCCGCATCGGGCCCACGGTCTGTGAGCTCGAAGGGCCGATACCGATCTTGAACAGGTCGAACACGCTGATGGCCATGCCGGTTCCTCGACTGCGATTGCGCCCGGGAAAGCGCCTTGCAGCCGATTGTCCCGATCCGGTGGCGGAGGAATCTGTCCGAATCCGACCCGAAAATGCACCTGTCCACCGGGCTCACCCACAAAAGCCGGGGATCATGTTGTCGATAAGCTGTAGAGCCTTGGCCCGGCCCCAGACGCTGCGCAGCGTGCCGCCGATTGATCATTTCCTGTGCCCTTTCAGTCACTTGCCGAAACGGCTGCCCCCAGAATCTGTGCAGCGAGTTGTGGATAAGGTGTGGATGCCAGCCTGAAGCAAGGATGCGGGGCGGCCCCCGCCGAACCGATCAAAAAGCGTACAAGCCCAGCATTAAATTAAACATTCGATTAATTTTTGTAACCCTCGTCGTGCGAGGCCGGGGCTGTTGGTATAACTGTCGACGCTCAAATACTGACCAACCCAGAACCAGGGCTAACCACCCGGTCACGCAGAGACCACCATGCAAGGACCCGACAGCACACCTCGGCAACTGCGATTGCCCGACGGCCGACTCCTGGCCTACCAGCTCTACGGCGCCGTCACGGGGCGTCCGCTGTACTACTTCCACGGCTTCCCCGGCAGCCGCCTGCAGGCTGCGCTGCATCACGAGCAGGCCCTGGCCGCCGGGGTCTGCCTGGTGGCGGCGGAGCGGCCGGGCTTCGGCTACTCCGATTATCAAGCCAGCCGCAGCATCCTCGACTGGGCCGCGGACCTGGGCTTCATGGCGGATACCCTGGGCCACCGGCGCTTCGGCGTGGTCGGTGTGTCCTGCGGCGGCCCCTACGCCCTGGCCTGCGCCCACCAATTGGGCGCACGCCTGGACTATGTCGGGCTGCTGGCCGGCATGGGACCGATGGATATCCCCGCGCTGCGCCGCGAGCAGTTGCCGGCACTGCGCCTGATGTTCGGCCTCGCCCGACTCCACCCAACCCTTGCCAGCCCCCTGCTGGGGTTGGACCGCTGGCTGCTGCGACGCTATCCGGAGCGGGCGCTGAAGACCCTGGCAAGCCTCCTGGCAGAACCCGACCGTCGCGCGCTGGCGGACAACCCGGCACTGGCGGAAGGCTTCGCGAGCTTCCTTGCCGAGGCCTATCGCCAGGGCGTACGCGGCGCCTGCACGGAGGCGGCGCTGATCGCCAGGCCTCGGCGCTTCGCCCTTGAGGACATACAGGTTCCGGTGCATCTCTACCAGAGCAGCCTCGACCGCCACGTCCCACCCGCCATGGGGCAGTTCCTGCATGCGCACCTGCCATGGGCGAACCTGCGCACTTATCCCCAGGAAGGGCACCTGTCCATCGTCATCAACCAGTTCCCCCAGGTGCTGGCGGACTTCAACCAAAGCTTCCGGGAGGTAGCCTGAAATGAACGACACACTGACCTACCGTGGCGCGGTCTATCCCTGGCACTGCGACCATATGGGCCATATGAACGTGATGTGGTACGTCGGCAAGTTCGACGAGGCCACCTGGCAGTTGTTCAGCCTGCTGGGCCTCGCGCCGTCGCGGCTGCGGGCGGAGGGCGCCGGGATGGCGGCGGTGGAGCAGCGGATCGAGTACCGCCGCGAATTGCACGCCGGCGATGTGCTGTCCATTCATTCACGGGTGCTGGAGCTGAAGGACAAGTCCATCGAGTTCCGCCACGAGATGCGCAACGACGAAACCGGCGAGATCGCCGCCGTCACCACCCTGGTAGGCGTGCACCTGGATACCCTGGCGCGCAGGGCCCGCGCCTTTCCCGCCGATATCCGCGAGCGGATCGACGCCTGGCGGGCAGCAGAAGCAAGGGAATAGCGAGAACGGTGACGCAGCCCCGGCGGGGGCTGCGATCACCCGGGAGGGGTCAGTCGTTCAGCTGGCTCAGACAGGACTTGGAAACCGCTTCCAGGCGCTTTTGCAGCGACTCGGGGAGCGGCGTCTTCTGCCCCGCCAGTTTCTGCAGTTCGGCATCGCTCAGGTCATTGCCCACCTTGTCGGCGGCGCAGCCGCAGTAGCGCTCGAGGTTGTCCTCCTCGATCTTGGCCTGGGTCGCGGATTTGCAGTCCTGAACGAAGCGCTCGCGCTCGCCGGCGGGCCACTGTGCCGCAATGGCCGGCAGGCTGATCACGGCGGAAACAAGAAGGGTGGTCAGGGTCTTGCAACGCATGTCGGTATCTCCTTGCGGATGGGTCGCACACTTGGGATTTGAAATCGGCTCCGGGTATCGGGTTCCCTCTATTCGACCAGGTGCCGAGGACAGAAAAGGATGTCGCCTCAGGCGAATCCAGTGGATAAAACCTGGCGTAAAGTTAGCCCCATGCGTCTGTGACTACAGACGAATGGATAGAAGGATAGGACATGACTGACCAGACCCAGCAATTTGCCAGCGACAATTACTCCGGAATCTGCCCGGAAGCCTGGGCGGCGATGGCCGAGGCCAATCGCGGCCACGAGCGCGCCTACGGCGACGACCAGTGGACGGCCCGTGCCGCCGACCACTTCCGCCGGTTGTTCGAGACCGACTGCGAAGTGTTCTTCGCCTTCAACGGCACCGCCGCCAACTCCCTCGCGCTGGCTTCGCTGTGCCAGAGCTACCACAGCGTGATCTGCTCCGAGACCGCCCACGTCGAGACCGACGAGTGCGGCGCGCCGGAGTTCTTCTCCAACGGTTCCAAGCTGCTGCTGGCCAAGACCCAGGACGGCAAGCTGACCGCCGAGGCGATACGCGAGATCGCCCTCAAGCGCCAGGACATCCACTACCCCAAACCCCGGGTGGTGACGCTGACCCAGGCCACCGAGGTGGGCACCGTCTACCGTCCCGACGAAGTCCGCGCCATCAGCCAGGTGTGCAAGGAACTCGGCCTGAACCTGCACATGGACGGCGCGCGCTTCTCCAACGCCTGCGCCTTCCTCGGCTGCTCCCCCGCCGAACTGACCTGGAAGGCCGGTGTGGATGTGCTCTGCTTCGGCGGCACCAAGAACGGCATGGCGGTGGGCGAGGCCATCCTGTTCTTCAACCGAGATCTGGCGGAAGACTTCGACTACCGCTGCAAGCAGGCCGGCCAGTTGGCCTCGAAGATGCGCTTCCTCGCCGCGCCCTGGGTCGGGCTGTTGCAGGACGAGGCCTGGCTGCATTACGGCAAGCACGCCAACGCCTGTGCACAACTGCTGGCCGAGCTGGTGGCCGACGTGCCCGGCGTCAGCCTGATGTTCCCGGTGGAAGCCAACGGCGTGTTCCTGCAGATGTCGGAACCGGCCCTGGACTACCTGCGCGCCAAGGGCTGGCGCTTCTACACCTTCATCGGCGCCGGCGGCGCGCGCTTCATGTGCTCCTGGGACACCGAGATGGACCGTGTACGTGAGCTGGCGGTGGATATCCGCGCGGCCATGGGAGCCTGACCCCATAACCCTCCTTCGTATTCCCCTGTAGGGGCGAATTCATTCGCCAAGGGCAGCGCAGCTGCCCCCTTGGAACGGCAAGCCGGCGGCCTGCATGGCGATTGAAATCGCCCCTACAAGTCCAGCAAGTATCTCCCCCTTCCCGCCTTACCCCCGTTTTCCGTGGACCAATCTGTGGACAAACTGTAGAGCCACGGCTGCGGGCCACGGCCTGCGCGGCTCTCCGCCATCTGGATATTTTCTGATCTTTTTCAACAACTTGGCTTTTATTCCACACAGATTCTGTGCAACGAAAGGTACACAAGCTGTGGAAAAGACAGCGCAGCCTTAGTCTCACTAAAGACGCAGACCATTGATCACTTATTGATCAACCCCTCCAACAGGGAAATCAAGCCTACTACCTGTGGGTAAGTCTGTGCACAAGCTGTTGGCAGCCCTGTATGAACGAATCCGCGTAATTCGTGGCCTCCAGGCGATTTCATGGATCTGGAAGCCCGCTCGCCAAAAACTTGCGCACAAATACCGTGCACATCCCTGTGGAAAATCCCTGGATAACACCATGCAGACCAGTAAATACGGCGTGTACAGGGCAGCGATCATTCATCGATCAAAGACCATTCCAGCCATAGAACGCCTGCCACACCCCTAATCACCAGTGGAAAACCACGACTTTACTCACAAAGCCGGTGGAAGCCTCTGTGGACAAGCTGTACAGAGCACTCTGCGCAGCACGGCTGGCGCGGCTTTCCAGATGCCGTACGTTTTCTGAGCGTTTTCAACAAGTTGCGCTATTACTCCGGTGCCCGGGGCAGTCGGGGGGAGCCTGCCTATACTGGAAACACCCAGCGCGCGGAGGTACTCATGGCGAACTACTCGGTGGAATCCATTCGGACGGTCGCCCTGGTCGGCCATGGCGACAGTGGCAAGACCAGCCTGACCGAAGCGTTGCTGCAGTGCAGCGGCGCCATTCCCGTGGCCGGCAGCCTGGAGCGTGGAGACACGGTGTGCGACTTCGATCCCCTGGAGCGCGAGTACCGCCACTCCCTCGCCTCGGCGCTGGCCCACTGCAGCCATGCCGGCGCCGAGCTGAACCTGATCGATACCCCCGGCTACCCGGATTTCATCGGCCAGTCCATCGCCGCCCTGGCCGCCGTGGAAACCGCGCTGGTGGTGGTCAATGCGCAGAACGGCATCGAACTGACCACCCGGCGCATGATGAACATGGCAGCCGAGCGCGGCCTGTGCCGGATGCTGGTGGTGAACAAGATCGACGCCGAGCGCGTCGACCTCCCCGCCCTGCTGGCCAGCCTGCGTGAAGCCTTCGGCAAGGAAGTGCTGCCTCTGAACCTGCCGGCCGACAACGCGAGCCGGGTGGTGGACTGCTTCTTCAACCCGGCCGGAGAAGCCGACTTCTCGTCCGTCGAGGAAGCCCACCAGGCCCTGGTGGACCAGGTGGTGGAGGTGGACGAAGAACTGATGGCGCGCTACCTGGAGCAAGGCGAGATCGCCCCGGAGGAGCTGCACGAGCCTTTCGAGCGGGCGCTGCGCGAGGGCCACCTGATCCCCCTCTGTTTCACGTCGTCGCGAACCGGCGCCGGGGTGGCCGAGCTGCTGGATATCCTCGCGCATCTCGCGCCCAACCCCACCGAAGGCAACCCGCCGCTCTTCCTCAAGGGCGAAGGCGAACAGGCCCGCGCGTTCCGCTCCCGGCCGGACCCGCAGCAGCATGTCCTGGCCCATGTGTTCAAGGTGGTGATCGACCCCTTCGTGGGCAAGCTCGGTGTCTTCCGCGTGCATCAGGGCACCCTGGTGCGGGACATGCAGCTGTATGTCGGCGACGGCCGCAAGCCGTTCAAGCTCGGTCACCTGCTGCGCCTGCAGGGCAAGCGTCACGAAGAGGTGACCCGCTTGATCCCCGGCGACTTCGGCGCCCTGACCAAGGTGGACGAGGTGGAGTTCGACTCGGTGCTGCACGACTCCCACGACGAGGACCAGATTCACCTCAAGCCCCTGGACTTTCCCTCGCCCATGCAGGGCCTGGCCATCGAGGCCAAGCGCCGTGGCGACGAGCAGCGCATCGCCGAAGTGCTTGGGCGCCTGCAGGCCGAAGACCCCTGCGTGAAACTCGATTACCAGGCCTCCACCCAGGAAACCGTGCTGCGCGGCATGGGTGAACTGCATCTGCGCTACCTGCTGGATCGCATCACCGGCAGCTACAAGCTGGAGGTGGAAACCCGCCCCCCAAAGGTGCCCTACCGCGAAGCCATCACCCGCCCGGCCGAGGGCCACAGCCGACACAAGAAGCAGACCGGCGGCGCCGGCCAGTTCGGCGAGGTGTTCCTGCGCATCGAGCCGCAACCGCGCGGAGCCGGCTTCGCCTTCGCCGATGAGGTGAAGGGCGGCGTGATCCCCTCACAGTTCATCGTCTCGGTGGAAAAGGGCGTGCGCTCGGTGCTCGCCTGCGGGCCCCTGGCGGGCCTGCCGGTGGAAGACCTCAAGGTCACCGTCTACGACGGCAAGCACCACCCGGTGGACTCCAAGGACATCGCCTTCCAGGCCGCCGGTCGCAAGGCCATGCTCGAAGCCCTGCGCGCCGCGGGCGAAGTCGTGCTGGAGCCGGTGGTCACGGTGGAGGTGACCACCCCGGAAACCAACCTGGGCGACATCACCACCGACCTCATCGGCCGGCGCGGCCAGGTCACCGGCACCGAATCCCTGTCCCAGGGCATGGCGCTGGTCCACGGCCAGGCGCCCCTGGCCGAGCTGGACGGCTACGCCGGCCGGCTGAAGGCCATCACCGCCGGCCATGGCGCCTTCAACATGGTCCTCAGCCACTACGCCGCCGCACCGCAGGACGTGCAGCAACGACTGAAGGGCGCATACAAGGCGGAACAGGAAGAGGATTGAGGGCGCGCGGCGATTTGCCTGGCCCCCGGATATCCGTAGGAGCGAATTCATTCGCGAATGCGGACCGCAGGTCCGCCCTACCGAGGCCCGCTACGCGGGCCGATCGCGATTGAAATCGCTCCTACAAGGCTGGATGCGCCATGGGAATCCTCAGCCGTAGGACGGGTTGAGCGGAGCGATACCCATGCGGTCCTCGCTGCGTGTCAGACCAGCCCTTCCGCCTTCAACGCCGCCTGCACCGCCGGGCGCGCCGCCACTCGCGCCTGGAAGGCCTGGAGCTCCGGACAGTCGGCGATATCCATCTTCACGAAGCCCGTCCAGTTCGCCACGGTGAAGAGATAGGCATCCGCCGCGGTGAAGTCGTCGCCGGTGAGGTACTGGCGGCCACGCAGCTGCTCCGACACCCACTGCAGGCGGCGCTTGGCCATGCCGGCGTAGGTGGCCTTGGCCTGGTCGTCCAGCGCGGGGTTGAACAGCGCCCCCAGGCTCTTGTGCACTTCGGTGCCGATGAACGCCTGCCATTCCATGACCCGATAGCGGGCCATCTCGCCGGCGGCCGGCATCAGGTCGGTACGCCCGGCCAGGTCGCAGAGGTACTGGCAGATCACCGGCCCCTCGCTCAGCACCTGGCCGCTGTCCAGCTCCAGCAGGGGCACGTAGCCCTTGGGATTGGTGCGGTAATAGTCGTCGCCGTCCGTCGTCTTGTGGGCGGCCAGGTCGACTTTCACCAGGGTGAAAGGCCGGCCGATCTCACGCAGGACTATGTGCGGGGCGAGGGAACAGGCTCCGGGGGAATGGAAGAGTTTCATTTCAAGGCTCCTCTGGCAGGTCGCATGAACCGGCGCAGCGCACACGCCGGCGAAAATCATCCGCTCAAGCATAGCGGGGTTGCCCCCACTTACAGTGGACCAGCCTGTGGATAAGCTGTTTGCCCCTGGCGCCGGCCCAGGGCCTTCGGGGGCCGCCGAGGATTGGTGATTTTTTCAGCGATTTCAGCAAGTTGCACACAGCTACTGTGCACCGCTGCATCCACAAGCTGTGGATAGATGGCGGCAGCCCACGGCTGGCGTGGGCTGGCCGGGATTGATCAGAAAACCATCAGTAATCGATTGCCACGTCGCCCTTGGGAACGCTGCAGCAGGACAGGATGTAACCCTCGGCCACATCCTCGTCGGTGATCCCGCCGTTGTGCTCCATCTCCACTTCGCCGGCGGTCTTCATCACCTTGCAGGTGCCGCAGATGCCCATGCCGCAAGCCTTGGGAATGTGCAGGCCGAGCTTGGCGGCGGCCGAGTGCACGGTCTCGCCGGGAGACACGCGGATGCTCTTGCCGGTACCGGTGAACTCCACCAGGCTCATGTCGCCCTTGGGCACCTCGGCTGCGGCTTCGGCTGCCTCGGCGGCGTGCTCCTTCACCTCTTCGCGGATTTCCGGCGGGGTCGGGCCGAAGGCTTCCTCGTGGTAGCGCTTCATGTCGAAGCCGGCCGCTTCCAGCAGGCGCCGGACCGCCGACATGTAGGGCGTAGGGCCGCAGCAGAAGATTTCCCGCTCCATGAAGTCGCCGGCCATCAGGTCGAGCATCGCGCGGCTCAGGTAGCCACGGTAGCCGGACCAGGTTTCGCCGATCTCGTACTTCTCGCAGATCAGGTGCAGCTTGAAGTTCTCGATGCGCGAGGCCATGTGGCGCAGTTCGCGGTGATAGATGATGTCCTTGGGCGTGCGCGCGCTGTGGACGAAGATCATGTCCACCGCGCCATTGGTATCGAAGAACCAGCGCGCCATGGACATCACCGGGGTGATGCCGACGCCGCCGGAGAGGAACAGCACCTTGTCGGCTGGGAAGTCGATGGCGTTGAACAGCCCCACCGGCCCGTGCACCGGGATCACGTCGCCTTCCTTGAGGTTGTCGTGCAGCCAGTTGGAGACCTTGCCGCCGGGCACGCGCTTGATGGTCAGGGAGAAGCTGTAGGGCACCGAGGGCGAACTGGAGATGGTGTAGGAACGCATGATCGGCTGGCCGTCGATCTCCAGCTCGAGGGTCACGAACTGCCCCGGCTTGAAGAAGAACACCATGGGCGCGTCGGCCATGAAGCAGAAGGTGCGCACGTCCCAGGTTTCCTGGATCGCCTTGACGCAGCGAACCAGGTGCCGGCCATTGCTCCAGGTCTGGGTCGTGATCGGATTGAGGAAGTTGTTGGTCATGACGCTGCTCCGCGCGGCCGGATATCGGCTTATGTACGGCGGATTCTGAATAACGCAAAAACGGCCCATTTACCTGTCTGCGACATTCACATGCTTATCGCGACCTGCCAGCAACCACCGGGCCTCCCGCGTCGGAAACGGACGCCCCCATGTCGCCCGTGGATAAGGTCTTACCTCTGCGCGCCAGCACACTCAGCTCCAGCCGAACCATAAGGCAGTCGAGCGAACCACCCTCGTACCCGCAGCAGGGCCGCCAAATCGGCAGGCGAGAATCGAGGGCAGGCCACGCCGCCTTGCGTGACAACCGAACAGCCACTTATTTGCGGCGGTCGCCAGCGCGACCAGCCATTGAGGAGTAACCGATGGACGTCACTTCCAAACTGAGCCTGGGCGATCCGCTCGATCCCGCACGCAAGGCCACGGCCGACATGCTCCGCGAACGCGATCACAGCTTCTCCCTGCCGCAGCCTTTCTATAACGACGAACGCCTGTTCCAGATCGACATGCAGGAGATCTTCCACAAGGAATGGCTGATCGCCGGCATGACCTGCGAAATCCCCGCCAAGGGCAACTACCTGACCCTGCAGATCGGCGACAACCCGGTCATCGTCATCCGTGGCGCCGAGGGCCAGGTCCATGCCTTCCACAACGTCTGCCGCCACCGTGGCTCGCGCCTGTGCGTCAGCGAGAAGGGCAAGGTCGCCAAGCTGGTCTGCCCCTACCACCAGTGGACCTACGAGCTGGACGGCCGCCTGCTGTTCGCCGGCACCGAGATGGGCGCCGATTTCGACCTCAAGGACTACAACCTGAAACCGGTGAAGGTGAAGACCGCCGGCGGCTACATCTTCATTTCCCTGGCGGAGAACCCGCCGGCCATCGACGACTTCCTCTCCACCCTGGCCCATTACATGGAGCCCTACGACATGGAGAACACCAAGGTGGCGGTGCAGACCACCATCCGGGAAGCCGCCAACTGGAAGCTGGTGCTGGAGAACAACCGCGAGTGCTACCACTGCAACGGTTCGCACCCGGAACTGCTGAAGACCCTGCTGGAGTGGGACGACGTGACCGACCCGCGCGCCAGCCAGGCGTTCAAGGACCAGGTGGCCGCCTGCACCAAGGCCTGGGACGAGGAGAAGATCCCCTACGCCCACGCCAGCTTCGGCCTGCGCAACCGCATCGTGCGCATGCCGCTGCTCGACGGCACCGTGTCCATGACCATGGATGGCAAGCAGGGCAGCAAGAAACTCATGGGCCGCATCAAGAACCCGGACCTGGGCTCCATGCGCATCCTCCACCTGCCGCACTCCTGGAACCACTGCATGGGCGACCACCTGATCGTCTTCACCGTGTGGCCCATCAGCGCCCAGGAAACCGTGGTCACCACCAAGTGGCTGGTGCACAAGGACGCCGTGGAGGGGGTGGACTACGACGTGGCCCGCCTGCGCGAAGTCTGGGACGCCACCAACGACCAGGACCGTCGCCTGGCCGAAGAGAACCAGCGCGGCATCAACTCCACCGCCTACCAGCCAGGCCCCTACTCCAAGACCTACGAGTTCGGCGTGATCAACTTCCTCGACTGGTACAGCGAGCGCCTGCTCAACAACCTGGGGGAAACCCCGGCCACCAAACTGCGCCAGGTCAACGAGTAACGCATCGTTCGTGGCTTCGCGGGGCGACCAGGTCGACCCCGCGCGGCCGGGGGAACCGCCATGTCCGCATGTCTCGGCTTCGCCATACTCCTGACCCTCTACGGCCTGGCCGCGACACTGCTCAAAGCCTGGTCCGACCGCTAACACTGAGGTCCCCCACAGGACCACCCTCGCCCCCACGGGATGTCGGCCCCGCTGGGGGCTTTTTTTGCTTCTTCGCGGAGCGCCGGGGTAAGGCATGGGCTCATGCCGGATTGGCGATCCAGTGTAAGAGCCCTCTCACCACCCTCTCCCCCAGCCCCCGCCCTGCGCCCCAGCCTGATCGCTTCGCGCTCAGTCGTTCATCGGCACCGGAAGCGGTGCTTCCGAAGGCATGCCTCTTCACCCCGCATGCGGGCGAGGGGGGGGACGCGCACCGACGAGCACCAGGCAGTCCTGATGCCCAAACCAATCTGAAACCGGGCAGAGAAGTCGAAGCCGCGCAAACCGCCCCTTCAGCAGGCCGAGCGGAATCGTTGTGAAACGGAGCGAAGCGAAGTAACAGCCGAAGGCTGGCCCGAAGGGCGAGCGCAGCGAGTCAGGAGGACGAGCGGCATGGATGCCGCGAGAGCCGCGCAGGGCCATGGATGGCCCTTCGCGGCGGGCCTCCGGAGCGACGATGCAGGGAGGGAACACCGGCGCAGCCGGGGCCGGATGTCGGGGCAAGCGTTTTGCTTCCTTTGAGGTGGGCGGCACTCCGTCGACTGTAAAAGGAAGTCGCCCGGGAAGGCGAAACAGATACCAGCAGCACGCTCAGAAATGAGCTGGACACCAAAACTCCACACCAGATTGCCAATCCAGTACGAACAGGCCTCCCCCGATACGCCGTGAAGAACCCTTTCTGCCCCGGCGTCCCCCGTCCTCCCCGCCCACACCCCTGAACAGCACCAGCCCCCGGATGCAAAGAGTGCCCAGCACCCAACTTGCACCGAACTATCCCACCAAATATCCCGCGAACTATCCAACCCGGAAAGTTCCTGAAATTGCGAAAAACAGCATTTCAGAAAACTTAAGCCCGATATCTGGAAAGTTCCTTGGATCACTTTGTGGGAACCATCCTACAAGCGCCTAGGCAAAGACTCCTTTGTGACCAAGTTGGCATCTGATTGCCGCAGATTCTCAGCTCTTTAGACTTTGCGAACTCATTTTTATGAGTCAACCAAACCCTTACTGGAATCATGAAATGAACTTCTCCACTTCCATCAAGACCCTTCTGGCTGCCTCCGTTGCTGCTCTGGTAGCCAACTCCGCCATGGCTGCCGACGGCACCATCAACTTCACCGGTGAAATCACCGCCGCTTCCTGCAACATCACTGGCGGCACCGGTACCGGTGTAACCGGTGATCGTGGCTCGCAAGTCATCGACGTACAAATGGGCACCGTCAGCATCGACTCCCTTAATGGCACTCAGAACGGTGGCATCGCCGCTGGCCGTACCATCAACCTGAACCTGGACTGCGGCGCCACCGGCACCGGCCTGACCCACGTCGCGCTGCGCTTCGACGCCATCTCCGGCTCCGGTCTGGACGCCAACAACAACGAACTGCTGCGCACCACCGGCACCGCTGAAGGCGTAGGCATCGGCCTGTTCCACATCAACGGCACCCGCATCAACCTGGCCAACTCCGGCGACGTATTCGAATCCGAACTGGTCAACGGCGGCGACGAAGATAACCCCGCCTACACCGCCAACCTGGCCCTGCGTGCCGCCTACGTCGCCAGCGGCGCCATCGGCAACGTCACTCCCGGTACTGCCAACGGCACCCTGCCGTTCACCCTGACCTACCGGTAAGCCCATCGCGCAAGGGGGGTCCGCCCCCCTTCGCTTTCTCAGCGAGTCCCCTTATGGAGTTCAAGAACACTTCCAAGCTCGTCTTGGGCGGCTTCCTGCTGCTCGCTTCCGGCCTGGCCAGCGCCGCCATCACCCTGAGCGGTACCCGCGTCATCCTTCAGGCTCCCGCCAAGGAAGCCTCCATCATCGTCAAGAACCCGACCACGGACGATCTGATGATCCAGTCCTGGCTCGAGAGCGAAAGCGCCGACGGAAAGGACGTGCCCTTCGCCATCACCCCGCCGCTCAGCCGCCTGAACGGCAACAAGCAGCAAGCGCTGCGGATCCTCTTCTACGGCGAGGGCCTGCCAACGGACAAGGAGAGCCTGTTCCGCCTCAACGTCCAGGAGATCCCGCAGAAGGCCAAGGATGACAACACCCTGCAGATCGCCCTGCGCCAGCGGATCAAGTTCTTCTACCGGCCGGCCGGGCTCCAGGGCAAGCCGGAAGACGCCCCCCAGGCCCTGAAGTGGCGACTGGTGAACCAGGGCGGCCAGAGCAGCCTCGAGGTCAGTAACCCGACGGCGTACCACGTGTCTCTGGGCAGCGTGAGGCTAGTCAGCGGCGGCAGGAACCACAGCGTCGAGGCCGACGATCTGGTGGCGCCGGGCAAGAGCCAGCGCTTTGCAGTGAAAGGTCTGAGCGGTAGCGCGGCCGGCGCCAAGGTCGAGTTCGAAAGCATCAACGACTACGGCGGCAACGACAAACACAGCAGCGATCTTGCTCCTTAACGCTCCGTATCAAGCGGCGGCACTTTGCAGGCGATTCGTAGATTCATATGGATTGATTTTCACCCAGGCGGGCAGACCGCGCCGAGAAGAGTTGCATGAGTATTTTTACCGACCATTCGAAGTTCATACTTACGGCCTGCTCCGGGTCCGCCTGCATCATCGCCATGTGTTTGGCGCAGCCGGCTTACGCCGACGGCGTCGAGTTCAACTCGCTGTTGTTGAACAATGGCGGTGGTGCGCCGGTAGAGCTCAAGTATTTCGAACAGGGCAACTCGGTACCCCCGGGTACCTACGGCGTGGACGTCTACCCCAACGGCACCCTGATCCGCCGCCAGGACATCGAATTCATCCCCCAGGGTGAGAGCGCCGAGGTGCGCCCGCTGCTGCAACTGGGCCTGCTCACCAGCCTCGGCGTGGACGTGCCTCGGCTGCTCAAGGAAAACATCCTGCCCATCGGCCTGGACGAGTACTCGCCGGTAGATCTTGTCGGCCTGGTTCAGGGCTCCTCGGTGGAGTTCGACGTCAACAACCTGGCCCTGCTCGTCAGTGTCCCCCAGGCCTATGTGCAACGTAACGCCCGTGGTTATGTCGACCCCTCCCTGTGGGATGACGGCATCACCACCCTGTTCACCGACTACCAGGCCAACTTCAACCGCAACGAGAACAACGGCGATCGTCGCGACTACCGCTACCTGGGCCTGCGCAGCGGCTTCAACCTGCTGGGCTGGCGCCTGCGCAACGATTCGGCGATGACCGGCGGCACCGACATGGACAGCCGCTGGCGCAGCAACCGCACCTTCGTCGAGCGGGACATCCGTGCCCTCAAGGGCACCCTGGCCGCCGGCGAACTCTTCAGCCGTGGGGATATCTTCGATAGCGTGCGCATGCGCGGTGTGCAGCTCAACTCCGACCTGGCCATGCGCCCGGACAGCGAGGTGGGCTACGCCCCCGTGGTTCGCGGCATCGCCGAGACCAACGCGACGGTGGAGGTGCGCCAGAACGGCTACGTGATCTACTCGACCACGGTGACCCCCGGCGCCTTCGAGATCACCGACATCTACCCGAGTGGCTCCAACGGCGACCTGGACATCCGCATCATCGAGGCCGACGGCCGCGAGCGCAGCTTCACCCAGTCCTTCTCCTACCTGCCGGTAATGACCCGACGCGGCTCACTGCGCTACAACCTGGCGGCGGGCAAGGTGGACATCGACGGACAGGCGTCCCCCAATCTGGTACAGGGCACGGCGGTCTATGGCGTCACCGACAACTTCACCGGCTACGGCGGCCTGCTCACGGCCGAGAAATACCACGCGGTGAACGTTGGCGCGGGCCTCAACACCCGTATCGGCGGCATGTCGGTGGACGTCACCAACAGCCAGTCGGATACCCCCCGCGAAGGCAAGACCACCGGCCAGAGCGTGCGCTTCCTGTACTCCAAGACCCTGGCCAAGACGGACACCACCTTCACCATGGTGGGCTATCGCTACTCCACCGAGGGCTACCGTACCCTCAACCAGCACGTAGCTGACCTGCAGAGCCTCGGTGCCTTCACCGGCCGCCAGAAAAGCAGCTTCGACATGACCATCAACCAGACCCTGGGCAACCGCGGCTCGCTGTATGTCGGCCTGGGCGAAACCAGCTACTGGAACCGAGGGAGCAACAGCCGTCGCTGGCAGCTGGGCTACAGCAACAGCTTCCGCGACCTCAGCTATAGCCTGGCCATGTCCAAGACCCGCGAGTCCGGCACCGGCGCCCAGACCGACACCCAGTTCACGGCATCCATCAGCATGCCGCTCGGCCGCACCTCGCAGCGGGTCTTCGCCAGCGCGGTGACCTCAGACCGGGGCAGCTCCAGCGTCCAGGCCGGCACCTCCGGCTACCTGGATGATCAACGTACGCTCAACTACTCGGTCCAGGGCAGCCACAACGACGACAGTGGTTCCTCGGGCAGCGTCGGCCTGGGCTGGGACACCCCCACCGCCCGACTCAACGCCAACTACAGCCAGGGCCGCGACAGCAAGACGATGAGCCTGAGCAGCGCCGGCTCCGTGGTTTTGCACAGTGGTGGCATGACCTTCGGCCCGCCGGTGGGCGAGACGTTCGCCCTGGTGGAAGTGCCAGACACCCGTGGCGTCGGTGTGGACAACTACGCCGCGATACGCACCGACCGCAACGGCTACGCCGTGGTGCCCTATGTGCAGCCCTATCGCCACAACTGGATGAACCTGAACACCGGCACCATGGGCAACGACGTCGAGATCGAACAAACCAGCCAGGTGGTGGTGCCGACTCGTGGTTCCGTGGTCAAGACCAGCTTCAATGCCGTCACCGGCCGCCGCCTGCAGTTCGAGCTGACCCTGGACAACGGCAAGAAGATTCCCTTCGGCGCCCAGGCCTTCGACGAGAACGGCAAGACCCTCGGCATGATCGACAACCTGTCGCGTCTGCTGGTGTTCGGCGTACCGGACAAGGGGCGCGTGGAAGTGCGCTGGGATGGCAGCAGTTGCGCGGTGAACTACGACTTGCCGCCGGTGAACAAGGAGCTCTCCTACGAGCGTTACCAGGCCATGTGCCAGACGCTCTGAGCGACGCCCAAGGCCGGCTCACCCGGAGCCGGCCCGGTAAAAGCTTAGTTGTACACCACCGTGACCACACCGCCCTTCGCCCCCTGCTTCGTGCCACTCAACGGCTGGAAGCTGACCGACTGGGTTTCCACTACCCCCGCGCAGTTGTTGCGCAGCTCGGGCAGGTCGCCGGCACTGGCAGGGCTGAGCCCCTGGCTACGGCCTGCATGGCTCAACCAGGCTGCCGAACCTTGCGGGCACGGTGACTTGACGATGCTGCCGGTAAAGCGGATGACACCATGACTTACGAACTTGCCGTCGGCATAACCATTCCCTGACACAACAGCGAGAAACATCGACATAGAAACCAGAAGCTTCCTCATGGCCAACCCTCCTCAGTGATTTGAGTTGAGTAAAAATCAGAAGCGTCTGACTTGGTAGGTTTGTGGGCTTCCGTTTTTTCCGTAGGAATACGCTGGGCGTATGAAGGAAGAAGACAGTTTTCGGAGGTTTCCGACTCAACCTTTGACCTGCCGCACAAAGGGGCTGCTAACAGAAGTTTCCGATCTATCTTTTCTCCCCGATAAGGGAGACGCTTGACCTTTTTTCCTCGTACCTGGCCATGCCGAACTGACCGCTTTTCTTCTCCGGACCTTTCCTACGCCGCCGATCAAGGCCAGCGCCTGCTCGACTAGGCCGAGGCTGATTAGGATCTCGTCACCGCCCTTGGCGCTCCCCCAGGACAGCGCCGGCGGCGGACCGAAGTCAGCAAGGAAGCCTCCATGAGCAAGTACATTTCCGTAGCCTTAGTGGGCCTGGCCGTCGCCCTGAGCGGACAAGCCCAGGCCGATGTGGTGCTGAACAGCACCCGTTTCATCTACCCCGCAGGCCAGGCCAGCATCAGCATCAGCGCGCGCAACGGCGGTGAGCGACCGGCCCTGGTGCGGCTCTGGGTCGACCGGGGCAACCTCGAATCCCGCCCCGAAGACGACGACGCACCCTTTCTGGTGATGCCCCCCATGTACCTGGCCGCCGTCGGGCAGAACCAGCAGGTGCGCGTACTCTTCACCGGCACCGAACTGCCGGCCGACCGCGAGTCGCTGTTCTGGATCAACCTGCTGGATGTGCCGCCGCTGGAAGGCACGGAAAAGGACGCCGAGCAGGTGGCGGTGCGCAGCCGCCTGAAGCTCTTCTACCGCCCCGCCGGCCTGCCTGGCAGTGCTGAAACGGCTATCGAACAGCTCGACTGGCGCCTGCTGCGTACGGGCAACGGCTATGTGCTGCGGGCCAGCAATGCCAGCGCCTATCACCTGTCATTCAATGAAGTGCACCTGCAGGACGCAGGGCGCCACTATGCGGCGGGCGCGGGCACGGTGGCGCCCTTCGCCAGCCAGGACTTCCCCGTGGCCGACCTGGCCTCGCCGCCCCGCCAGCCCAGGGCCCTGGTCCTGTGGATAACCGACCACGGTGCGCTGGTCCGCCACGAACAGGAACTCGAGCCGAACCCCTGACCCGCAGCCTGCTTCAGCTTTCCTCCCGTGCAACCAGGGCGTTGCGCCGGGCGAACTCGATCAGGTCCAGCAGCGACTCCAGGTTGAGCTTCTGCTGGATGCGGCTCTTGTAGGTGCTCACGGTCTTGTTGCTGAGCAGCATGCGTTCGGCGATCTCCTTGTTCGACAGGCCGGAGGCAAGGTACTGCAAGACCATCAGTTCCTGGTTGGACAGCCTTCCTACCAGTTCCTGTTCGCTCTGGGCCGGCGCCTGGCCGCCCACCAGCGATCCCCGGGGGAACAGGGTGAAACCGGCCTTGATCGCGTTGATCGCGGTCACCAGGTTCTCCAGGTCCTCCTCCTTGCTGACGAAGCCCTTGGCACCCGCCTGGAAGCAACGCTGGGAGTAACTCTCCGCCGGCTGCGAGGTGAGTACCAATACGTTGCTGTCGAGCCCCATCGCCTGGATGCGGGAGATCACGTTGAGTCCGTCCAGGCGGGGAATGCCGATATCCAGGATGACCAGGTCCGGCTCATGGTCGCGAACCAGTTGCAGCGCATCCACGCCGTTGTCCGCCTCGCCCACGACCTCCAGGCCGTTGCGCTCCAGCAACATGCGAACCGCCATGCGGATGACCGGGTGATCGTCAACTATCAGCGCACTTCTCATGCACACCTCTGCGTCAGGGGGGCAGCACGGCTCGAAAGTGGGGCCGGCATGCCCTGAATTCATATCCGATGAATATTCCTACAAGCAAGCCTGAAGCATCGTCTAGAGGAAACAACCTTGCGTGCGTAACGTGGCCTCCACCCCTCCCCCCCAGACGAATCGTGATGAAGAACCTCAGCATTCTGGTCCTGGAAGACGACTCCTTCCAGCGCCTGGTCGCCGTAACCGCCCTGCGCAAGCTGGGCCTGGTACGCATCCTCGAAGCGCAGGACGGTGCCGCCGCCCTGCGCCTGCTCGAAGAGCAGGGCCCGGTCGACGTCGCCCTGTGCGACCTGCGCATGTCCGGCCTGGATGGCCTGGCCTTCCTCCGCCATGCCAGCGAGGCCGGCCTGGTGCAGGGCGCGATACTCAGCAGCGCGGTCGAACCCAGCTTGCGCCGCGCCACCCTGGACATGATCCGCTGCCTGGACCTGGACTGCCTGGGCGACCTCGGCAAGCCCTTCGACATCGAACGCGCCGCCCGTTTGCTGGGAACCTACAGGCCCCGACCGGCCCCCCCAAGCGAAGCACAGGACAGTGCAGCGCCACCGTCGCCGGAGGAAATCCGTGAAGGCCTCGGCAAGGGTGAATTCGAGGCCCACTTCCAGCCCAAGGTGAGCATGAGCAACCAGCAGTTGGAGGGTGCCGAGGTGCTGGCGCGCTGGCGGCATCCCCGGCGGGGGCTGCTGCCGCCTTCGCAGTTCCTGCCGCAGATGCAGGCCCATGGGCTGATCGATGCGCTGTTCTGGCAATTGCTGGGACAGGGCCTGGACCTGCAACGGGAGCTGGCGCACCAGGGGCGCAAGCTGAACCTCGCCTTCAACCTTCAAGCCGAGCAACTGGCCGCAACCGACTTCGCCGAACGAATCAGCGCTGCCCTGGACCAGGCCGGCCTGCGCGGCGACGGACTGACCTTCGAACTGACGGAAACCGGCCTGCTACAAGCGCCGGCCAGCAGCCTGGAAACCCTGGTCCGCCTGCGCCTACTTGGCTGCGGCCTGGCCATGGACGACTACGGCGCCGGCTACTCGTCCCTGGATCGCCTGTGCGAACTGCCGTTCAGCCAGTTGAAGCTGGACGCGAACTTCGTCCGGCGCCTGGAGAGCCAGCCACGCAGCGGCACCATCATCGGCAACACCGTCGCCCTGAGCCAGGCGCTGGGACTTTCCCTGGTGGTGGAAGGGGTGGAAACCGAAGCGCAACGCTCCCGGCTCCTGGCGCTGGGCTGCGAGGTCGCCCAGGGCTTCCTGTTCGCCCGCCCACTGGATGGCGAGGCGTTCCGCGCGATGCTGGCGGCAGGTGACCCGCTGCCACCTCATTGAGCGGCCGGTTCCAGGTAATCCGCCAGCGCCCCCTCCAGCTCCTGGATCGCCTGGCGCACAGCCTCTACACCGACGTCCAGCGGCGCCGCCGTCCGGCATAGCGCCTCGAGCTGCTCGCAGGCGGCGATCAGGCCGCTGGCGCGGATCACCCGACCGGCGCCTTTCAGGCGATGGGACAGCTCCGAGAGCGCCAACCGGTCATCGCCTTGCTGCAACGCATCCAGCTGCGCGAGATCGCGCCGATTGGTGCTGCGCAACTCTTCCAGCAGGTTGCGCACCAGCTGCGGATCGCCCCCCGTGAGCGGCCCCAGGGGCGCAAGATCGAACACCCCGGGCAGGCCCGCGTCGACGCTCTCCCGCGCGGGCGTCGCCGGCAACGGCTGCGCCGCCTTCTGGTTGATCCGCTCGGCCAGGATGTCCAGCCCGATGGGCTTGACCAGGCAATCGTCCATGCCGGCCTCGATGGCGCGGTTGACCTGCTCCGGCTGGGCGTCGGCGGTCAGGCCGAGGATCAAGGTCGGCGCCAGGCCCCGCTCGCGTTCCTCGGCACGAATGGCCCGGGTGAGGTCGGCGCCGTTCATGCGCGGCATGTGGCAGTCGCTGACCAGCGCATCGAAATGTCCGGCGCGCCAGAGCGCCAGGGCCGCGACACCGTCACCGGCCTCTTCCACGTCGTGGCCTAGAAAGCCCAGCTGCTGGGCCAGGATCTGCCGATTCACCGGATGGTCATCCACCACCAGCACTCGCAGTCGCCGTACCGCCGCTTCGGCTGCGACGTCGACGCGTGGTTCGTGGGGCAGCGGTTCCAGGCGCTGCAGCCGCAACTCCACGCTGACCCGCGTACCACGGCCGGGAGCACTGTCCAGGTCGAGGCGTCCCCCCATCATTTCGCACAGCGAACGGCTGATCACCAGGCCGAGCCCGGTGCCCACGCTCTGCTGCTGGTCGCGCGGCACCTGGACGAACGGGCGGAACAGGCGTTGCTGGTCGTCGACGGAAATGCCGATGCCCGTGTCCTCGACCGCAAAGCGCACCAGCAGTGCACCAGCCTCCGCCTCATCGGCCGCCACCGCCAGGCGCACATGGCCGGACTCGGTGAACTTGATCGCGTTGCTCACCAGGTTGGCGAGTATCTGCTTGAGCCGCATGCCATCGGCCAGAACATCGCCATGGACGCCGGCATCGATCTCCAGCTCCAGGCTGAGGCCCTTCTGCCGCGCCAGCCCGTCGAACACCCGTGCCACCGATTCCACCAGTTCACGCAGGCTGGTACGGCGCGGCGCCAGGGTGAGGCGACCCGCCTCGATGCGGGCGATGTCGAGGATGTCGCCGATCAGCTCCAGCAGGCCCCGCGCCGAGCTGTAGGCCAGTTCGATGCTGGCGCGGTCGATGGGGGCGTCGACCGCGCGCTTGAGGGCCAGTTCGAGGATGCCGATCACCGCGTTCATGGGTGTGCGGATCTCGTGGCTCATGGTGGCGAGGAAGGTGGACTTGGCGCGGCTGGCCTCGTCGGCGAGGTTCTTCGCGGTTTCCAGCTCGTCCACCAGGTGACGGTGCTCGGTGATGTCGAGCCAGCCGCAGACCACGCCCCGGGTGTCGCCCGCCGCATCCTTGAAGGGCTGGATCCACAGGTCGACCCAGCATTCGCGTCCGCGCAGGCGGATCGGCCGCACCTGCTGGATCATCCGCCCATCGGCCATGGCCCGCAGGTAGAGCTCATGGAACTCGGGGGCCGCCTCGAAGACGCCCGCCGGAAGCTCCGGCGCAGTGCGACCGCGCACCTCGTCCAGGGACAGGCCCAGCGCCTCCAGGTAGCTGCGGTTGGCCGACAGCAGGCGCCCATCCACATCCCTCACGAAGAGCGGCGGCGGCATGCTGTCGGTAAGGGTTTCGACAAAGCGCAGCTCGTCGGCCAGCTGCCGTTCGGCGCGCTTGCGCGAGCGGATCTGGCGCAGCAGCAGGTAGACCCAGGCCAGCACCAGGGCCACCGCCAGCAGGGCACCGGCGACCACCCGCTGGATCAGCACATCGTAGTCGCGCCAGGTCTGCGGGCTCATGGCCGGCGCACCGCGCCAGCGGTTGGTGATGGCGGTGAGGTCTTCCGGCCGCAGGCTGGCCAGGGCCTTGTCGAGGATCGACTGCAGCTCGACATCGCCACGGCGCATGGCGAAGTTCGCGGTGGTCGGGCCCATCGGCGCGACCTTGGCGATTTCGAGTTGCTGGTGGAATAGCCGGGGAATGTAATAGCGCGCGCCCTGCAGCGAAATCAGGGCGAAGTCGGCGCCGCCATCGACCACTCGATTCAGGGCATCCAGGGCCGAGCCGGCTTCCACCAGCTCGACGCCCGGGTAGGCCGCGAGTATCGCGTCGCGCGCAACGTAACCACGGCCGATGGCGATCCGCAGGCCGCTCATGTTCTCCAGCGACAGGTCCGATCTGGCGTCGCCATCCACGCGCCCCACCAGGACGGTGGAGGTGCTGGCGATGGGCCGGGAGAAGCGCAGGTGCTGCTCGCGCCCCTCCCCGGGGGCTAGGATCGCCAGGTCCGCCTGGCCGCTGCGCAGGCTCTCGATCTGTCCGGCGAAACCGCCGCCCCGGCTGCTGGTTTCGAAGCGCAGGCCGGTCTTCAGGGTCAGCATCTCCAGCAGGTCGGCCGCCAGCCCGCGAAAGCGCCCGTGCTGGTCGAAGAACGCCAGGGGCGCCATGTCGTCTTCCACCACCAGGCGCACCACGGGGTTCTGCCGGATCCAGCTCACTTCCGCCGGCGACAGCTGCAAGGCAGCGCCCACCGGCATCGCGCCGACACCCACCCAGCGCTGGCTGATTTCCTCCAGCCAGCTAGGGCCGATGGCCGCCATTGCGGTGTCGATGGCCCGCGCCAGCACCGGCTCGTCGTCCCGCAGGATGAATGCGGTGCTGGCGTCCGCATCCACCAGCGGACGATCGAAGCGCACCAGCCCATGGAACATCTGGTTGAGTCGGTAGTAGACCGGCAACAGGCCGCCAACCATCAGGTCGGCGTCGCCGAAGGCGACCATGGACAGGGCCTCGTTCAGCGACAGGGCCTCGATCAGCTGCGCCGCCGGATAGCGCTCCTGCACCAGCGAGCGGTAGCCCGGCGGCACCGCGATGGAGACCCCGGACAGATCCGCCGGGGTTGCGTCCGACCGTTCGAAGGCGCGGAACAGCCCCAGGCGGTCCGGGGCCAGGGGCCGGCTGCGCCACAGCGGCAGGTCGGCGCCGCGCATGCCGTTGCCGATGATCAGGTCCACCTCGCGGGCCTGCAACGCGGCCAGCAGTGCTGGCTCGTCGGGGTAGAGCAACAGCCGGACGCGCATGCCCAGATGCTGGGCCACCAGGCTGGTGACGTCGGCGACTATGCCTTCGAAGGCGCCGTCCCGCTGGATCAGTTCGAGGGGCGCGTCATCCTGGGCGATCACCCCCATGGTCAGCTCGCCCTTGTCCCGCAGCCAGCGCCAGTCCGCCTCGTCGAGGACCATCGGCGCCTGGTCGACGCGCAACTGGCTGAACAGGGTCAAGGACTGCACGCGATCGACGGCGAAGGAACGAGGAGCGAACAGGCCTACAAGCAACACGACGCAGATCAGCAGCGCCACGGATCGAAAACCCCTGGCTATCGGCCGACCTTCGTACCACTGCGGTGAACACTGCATGAAGCACATCATCGGAGCTCCTTGTATGGCCAGTCCTTTTCCCTGGACGTGGCCTATGCCTACATAGCATGTAGGAAACTTCCCAGCCGCTCATTCGAAGTCTCCAGCACGAATATACTCAGCGCCTAACTTCGGCGCTAACTATTGATGCTCCAACTTCCCAACCGACCAACCGGCTTTTTCCAAAGTTGAAAGTTGCCTCTCCGGCTCGCCGAATTGTCCTGGACAAGAATGGCAGCCACAGCAACGAAAGTAGGTCTGGAATTTCGCCTCGCCACTCCGAACGGAGTTTTTCGGGCGAAGCGGAATATATCGGGAGGAGCCCCTCTTATCGCCGTCGGGTACTTAATCAACCACCACTCCCAACGGCATCTTTGTGGGGCGAAAACGCCCTACGCATCATTGGGAACCCTGCTTAGGAGAACCAACGGATGAGCAAAGTCCTGTTGATCGACAACCAACCCATGATTCGCTTCGCCACTCGCGTCCTGCTGGAGCGCGAAGGCTACGACATAGTCGGGGAAACCGAGAGCGGCGTGGAGGGTCTGAGCCTGGCCCGTAGCCTGCGTCCGGACCTGGTGATTCTCGACATCGCCATTCCCAAGCTCGACGGCCTGGAAGTCGTCGGCCGGCTGACCAGCATGGACCCCAACCTCAAGCTGCTGGTGCTGACCTCGCTGCCGGCCTCGCTCTACGCCAACCGCTGCCTGCAAGCGGGCGTGAGCGGCTACCTGTCCAAGCAGGAGCAGGCCGTCAGCCTGGTTTCGGCGGTGCGCTCGGTGCTCTCGGGCTACAGCCTGTTCCCCAACTCCGTGCACCTGTCGTCTGCCGCGCAACCGGGCGATAGCAGCGGCGACAGCCGATTGCTGGATAGTCTGTCGGACCGCGAGCTGGCGGTCCTGCAGAACCTAGCCAACGGCAAGAACAACCAGGAAATCGCCAAGCAGCTGTTCATCAGCCACAAGACGGTGAGCACTTACAAATCCCGCTTGATGGACAAGCTGAAGACCCGCAACCCGGTGGACCTGATCGACTTCGCCCGCCGCTACGTACTGCCCTCCTGATCAGCGCCGTGGCAGGGTGATCACCCTGCCGACGTGCGCCGGCGGCGGCAGCTCGGCCTGGTCCTCGGCCAGCCGCCGGATGCAGCCGAGCACGGGTTCGGCGAAAGGCGCCGAGCGGCCCTGCAGGCTGTCGATGTTCATCAGCATCTGCTCGCTGGCCGCGAGTTCGGCGATCTCACCCGGATAGTGCAGGCTGTGGTGGATATGCAGACGCTTGGCGTCGAACCCCAGCAGCTGGGTACGCACTTCCACCTCGGCACCCAGCTTCACCTCCGCCAGGTAATTGAGATGGCACTCCAGCGTGTAGAGGGTGTGGCCGGTGGCCGCGCGGCCCGCTTCATCGAGGCCGATCTCGTCCATCAGCGCATCCGTGGCATAGCTGAACAACAGCAGGTAATAGGCATCCCGCAAGTGGCCGTTGTAGTCCACCCACTCGGGCTGGATGGCGGTGCGGTAGGTGGTCATGGCGCTGGACATCGATGGACTCCGAGAGGGGAAATCAGGCTCCCGCTCAACGCCAACCCGGGCTCTCCCACAGGTTGGCGCCGAGCCCGGGGCCCGACGAAGGGGTCAGTCGGCGAAGGCGAAGCCGTGCTTGGCCTTGGTCTCCTTTATGGCGCCAAGTACCGCCATCAGGCAGTCGTCACGATAGCGCTCCAGCTCGGCGATGCTGCGCGAACCCTGCTGCTCGGCGGTGCCCTCCACCACGCTGTCGATCAGGCTGTCGGTCAGTTCCGGGGCCGGCAGATAGGTCCAGGGCAGTTGCAGGGCCGGACCGAACTGGGCCATGAAGTGGCGCATCCCGGCGTTGCCGCCCGCCAGTGTATAGGTGAGGAAGGTACCCATGAAGGACCAGCGCAACCCGGCGCCGAAGCGGATCGCATCGTCGATTTCGCCGGTGGTGGCCACGCCGTCGTTGACCAGGTGCAACGCCTCGCGCCAGAGCGCTTCGAGCAGGCGGTCGGCAATGAAACCGGGCACTTCCTTGCGCACGTGCAAAGGACGCATGCCCAGCGCGGTGTAGACCTCGATGGCCGCCTGCACCGCTTCCGGCGCGGTCTTTTCGCCCCCCACCACTTCCACCAGCGGCAACAGGTACACCGGGTTGAACGGGTGTCCCACCACGCAGCGTTCGGGGTGGACGGCGTCGGCGTAGAACTCGCTGGGCAGCAGGCCCGAGGTGCTGGAGCCGATGATCACGTTGGGGCGCGCCGCCGCGCTGATCTTCGCGTGCAGGTCGAGCTTGAGGTCGAGGCGCTCCGGCGCGCTTTCCTGGACGAAGTCGGCATCACGCACGCATTCCTCGATGGTTTCGACGAAGCGCAGGCGATCCTGCGAGGCGCCGGGCGCGAGGCCCTGCTTCTGCAGCGCCGGCCAGGCGTTGGCGATGCGCGCGCGCAGGGCGGCTTCGGCGCCGGGCGCCGGGTCCCAGGCGATCACGTCGAGGCCGTGGGCCAGGGCGCGGGCGATCCAGCCGCTGCCGATGACGCCGCTGCCGAGGGCGGCGAAGGTCTTGATCTGGGTAACGAAGGACATCGGGAACTCCTGGTTCTGTAGCCCGGATGCAATCCGGGAAATGGCATCGGATTCGCTCCCGGATTACATCCGGGCTACGTCACTACGTCGATCCGTAGGTTGGGTAGAGGAACGGAACCCAACAACGCGTTGGGCTTCGCGGCGCTCAGCGCCAACCTACGGTTGCATGACAGGGCTCAGCCACGACGCTTGAGCTTCATCTTTTCGCGGCCCTCGGCCGGGCTCAGGGCACGGCCGCCGAGGCGCTCTATGATCTCGATGGCCCGCTCCACAAGCTGGCCGTTGCTGGCGTGTACGCCCCGGTCGAGCCAGATGTTGTCCTCCAGCCCCACCCGCACGTTGCCGCCCAGCAGCATGGCCTGGGCCACCATGGGCATCTGCGAGCGGCCGATGCCGAAACCGGCCCAGGTGATGCCGGGCGGCAGGTTGTCGGCCATGGCCTTCATGGTGGTGGTATCGGCCGGCGCGCCCCACGGAATCCCCAGGCAGATCTGGATCAGCGGGTCTTCCAGCAGGCCCTCCTTGAGCATCTGCTTGGCGAACCAGAGATGGCCGGTGTCGAAGATTTCCAGCTCGGCCTTCACCCCCAGCTCGGTGATGCGTTTGGCGCCGGCGCGCAGCTGGGCCGGGGTGGAGACGTAGATGAAGTCGCCATCGCCGAAGTTCAGGGTGCCGCAGTCCAGGGTGCAGATTTCCGGCAACAGTTCCTCGACATGGGCCAGGCGCTCCAGCGGTCCCACCAGGTCGGTGCCGGTGCCGAACTCCAGGGGCTGCTCGCCCTTGCCGATCTCCAGGTCGCCGCCCATGCCTGCGGTGAGGTTGATGATGATGTCGGTGTCGCTCTCGCGGATGCGCTCCACCAGCTCGCGGTACAGGGCCACGTCGCGGCTGGGCTTGCCGGTTTTCGGGTCGCGTACATGGCAGTGGGCGACGGTGGCGCCGGCCTTCGCCGCCTCGATGGCGGCGGCGGCGATTTCCTTCGGGGTGACGGGAATGGCCGGATGCTTGCCGACGGTATCGCCGGCGCCGGTGACGGCACAGGTGACTATGACTTCATGGTTCACGGTATTTCATCCTTCTGCGAGGCGATCGGAAGCCGTGCGCGGGGATACCCGCGCACCCTGTGTTGCGTGTGATTACTTCAGTGAGGCGAAGGCGCTTTCGACGCCGTTCTTGCCGTCGAAGGTGGTGACCCCGGCGAGCCAGCCCTTGACCACTTCCGGATTGGCCTTGAGCCATTCGCGGGCGACCTTGGCCGGGTCTTCGCGGTCCATGATCGGCTGCATCAGCTGGGCTTCCTGGTCGCTGGAAAAGCGCAGGTTGGACAGCAGCCGGTCGGCGTTGGGGCAGCGTTGGGCGAAGTCCGGCGCGGTAACGACGGAAACCGTGGCGGCGCCGTCATTGGGGCCGAACACATCCTCACTGCCGCTGAGGTAGGTGATGGGCATCTGGATGTTCATCGGGTGCGGCTTCCAGCCGAAGAACACCACCGGCTTGTTGTTCTTCACCGCGCGCTTGACCGCCGTGAGCATGGCCGCCTCGCTGGACTCCACCAGCTTGAACTCGCCGAGGCCGAACTGGTTGGTGTCGATCATCTTCTGGATGGCGATGTTGGCGCCGGAACCGGACTCGATACCGTAGATCTTGCCGTCGAGCTGGTCCTTGAACTTGGCGATGTCGGCGAAGGTACGCAGGCCCTGCTCGGCGGTGTAGCTGGGCACGGCGAGGACGGCCACGGCGTCGTTGAGCGAAGGCTCGGCGGCCACCCTGACCGATTTCGACTCGATGAAGGGCTTGATGTTGTCGTCCATGATCGGCTTCCAGTAGCCGAGGAATACATCGACCTGTTTCTTCTGGATGCCGGCGAAAATGATCTGCTGCGACGCCTGGGTCTGGGTGGTCTGGTAGCCCAGGCTGCCGAGCAATTCGTTGGCAACGGCGGTGGTGGCGACCACATCGGTCCAACCCACCAGACCCACGCGGATCTTCTGGCAACTGGCGTCGTCGGCGGCGAGCGCGGCGGAAGTAGAGAGGGCGAACAAACAGCAACCAGCGAATGCGGTAAGACGTTTCATTGATGCTCCCCTTGCGGCCAAACGGTTCATGTATTTGTTTTCAGGAGCCGGGGGCGACTCCTTCCGTTCTCGGGCACCACGACAACCCGATGGAGACAAATTACGCAGCGCGGAGCCGGTCGATTCGAACTAAAGCGACTACCTGTTGAACAGGAACGACCTCCTTTCTTGCACTCGCATCGCCATTGTCTTTTAGTGACTCACCCCCCTCGCGGAAAGTGCACATGTCACAGACCTTCAGCTTTCTCCTTCTTCCGGGCTTCTCGATGATGGGGTTGATGTCGGCGGTGGAACCCCTGCGGGTGGCCAATCGATTTCGCGGGGAACTCTATCGCTGGCGCCTGCTGAGCCTGGATGGTGGTCCCGTGGCGGGCAGCAACGGCATGTCGCTGAACGTCGACGGCGGACTGGACGCGCCGGCCGAAGGTGACTGCCTGTTCGTGGTGGCGGGATTCGACCCGTTGGCCAGCTTCAGCCCGCGCCTGGCGCATTGGCTGGGTCGCGCTGAACGCGATGGCCTGCAGCTGGGCGGCATCGACACCGGCAGCTTCGTGCTGGCCGAAGCCGAGCTGCTTTCCCGGCAGCGCCTGACCTTGCACTGGGAAGCCCTGGAGGCCTTCCACGAGCGCTATCCGACGCTCAACGCCACCCAGGAACTCTTCGAGATCGACGACCGGCGCATCACCAGTGCCGGCGGTACCGCCAGCCTCGACCTGATGCTCACCCTGATCGCCAGGAGCCACGGCGAGGCCCTGGCCCTGCAGGTGTCCGAGCAGTTCGTGCTGGGCCGCATCCGCACCCGCCAGGACCACCAGCGCATGCAGATCGCCAGTCGATTCAACGTCCATAACAAGAAGTTGGGGCAGGTGATCGGCGAGATGCAGCGGCACAGCGAGACGCCACTCTCGTCAAAGGAACTGGCCGCGCGGGTGAGCGTCACCCCGCGCCAGCTGGAGCGGCTGTTCCGTCTGCACCTGAAGGAAACGCCGTCGAATTTCTACCTCGGCCTGCGCCTGGAGAAGGGCCGCCAGCTATTGCGCCAGACCGACATGAGCGTGCTGGAAGTGGCCCTGGCCTGCGGCTTCGAGTCCTCGTCCTACTTCTCCCGCGCCTACCGGGCGCGCTTCGCCAACTGCCCGAGCCAGGACCGGCATGAGCATCCGGACCAGGAGCCGGCCCAGCGGACAACCCCGTAGGGGCGAATTCATTCGCCAAGCAGACCGCAGGTCTGCCCGGCGACCTTGCAGGGGGCAGCTGCGCCGCCCTTGGCGAATGAATTCGCCCCCACAAGGAGAAGCCCCCACAAGGACCTACACCGCCCTTCCCTGCTCGGTCAGCGCCTCCCGCACCAGGGGGTGCAAGGCGGCGCCGCGCTGCTCGACCTGCCAGGCCATCAGCTCGATGCGCATGGCCGGCGTCCAGAAGCTCTGCAGGTGCTGGCGCACGCCCTTCACGGCCTGTTCCTTGTCCGGCTCGGAGGCGAAGAACTGGGCGATCTGGTTGGCCATCTTGATCAGGTTCTCGGTGCTCATCGGCGTACCTCCGCTTTTTCGGTCCTGCGACGTTCCTTGAGCAATCGCCGCTGTTCGTCACTGAATGCCTGATAGCGCTTCTGCCACTCCGACGGCTGGTAGACCCGTGCGACTTCCACCGCCGTGACCTTGTATTCCGGGCAGTTGGTGGCCCAGTCGGAGTTGTCGGTGGTGATCACGTTGGCCCCCGACTCGGGGAAGTGGAAGGTGGTGTACACCACGCCCGGCGCCACCCGTTCGCTGACCCTGGCGCGCAGCACGGTCTGTCCGGCGCGGCTGCCCACGCCTACCCAGTCGCCCTCGCTGATTCCACGGCTTTCGGCATCGGTCGGGTGGATCTCCAGTCGGTCCTCGTCGTGCCAGGCGACGTTGTCGGTGCGCCGGGTCTGGGCGCCGACGTTGTACTGGCTGAGGATGCGGCCGGTGGTCAGCAGCAGTGGGTAGCGGTTGTTGACCTTCTCTTCGGTGGGCACGTAGCCGGTGAGCATGAAGCGGCCCTTGCCACGGGCGAACTCCTCGATATGCATGGTCGGCGTGCCGTCCGGCGCGGCATCGTTGCAGGGCCACTGCAGGCTGCCATGTCGGTCCAGTTCGGCGTAGCTGACGCGGGTGAAGGTTGGTGTCAGGCGGGCGATCTCGTCCATGATCTCGGACGGGTGCTTGTAGTCCATCCGGTAACCCAGGGCATTGGCCAGCGCCACGGTGGCTTCCCAGTCGGCCTTGCCGCCCAGCGGGTCCATCACCTTGCGCACGCGGGAGATGCGGCGCTCGGCGTTGGTGAAGGTGCCGTCCTTCTCGAGGAAGGAACTGCCCGGCAGGAACACATGGGCGAACTTGGCGGTTTCGTTGAGGAAGATGTCCTGCACCACCACGCACTCCATCGCCGACAACGCAGCGGTGACGTGCTGGGTGTTGGGATCGCTCTGGGCGATGTCCTCGCCCTGGCAGTAGAGCGCCTTGAAGGTGCCGCCCAGGGCCGCCTCGAACATGTTGGGGATACGCAGGCCCGGATCGGGCTGCAGGGTCACGCCCCAGGCCTGCTCGAACTGGTGGCGCACCGCCTCGTTGGAGATATGCCGATAGCCGGGCAGCTCGTGGGGGAAGGAGCCCATGTCGCAGGAGCCCTGGACGTTGTTCTGCCCGCGCAGCGGGTTCACCCCCACCCCTTCGCGACCAATGTTGCCAGTGACCATGGCGAGGTTGGCGATACCCATAACGGCGGTGCTGCCCTGGCTGTGCTCGGTGACACCCAGGCCGTAGTAGATCGCCGCATTGCCGCCGGTGGCGTAGAGCCGGGCGGCGGCGCGGATCTGCTCGGCGGGCACGCCGCAGACCGGGCCCAGCACTTCCGGGGCGTTCTCCGGCAGGCCGACGAAATCGCGCCAGCGGGCGAAATCGGCAGCCTCGCAGCGGGCGTCGACGAAGTCCTGGTTGACCAGGCCTTCGCTGACGATGACGTGGGCCAGGGCGTTGAGCATGGCCACGTTGGTGCCCGGGCGCAGCGCCAGGTGCAACTCGGCGCGGGCGTGGGGGGAGTCCACCAGGTCGATGCGCCGAGGGTCGATGACGATCAGTCGCGCGCCCTGGCGCAGCCGGCGCTTGAGCTGGGAGCCGAACACCGGGTGGGCGTCGGTGGGGTTGGCGCCTATCACCAGGACCACGTCGGCCTGCATCACCGAGTCGAAGCTCTGGGTGCCGGCGGATTCGCCCAGGGTCTGTTTCAGGCCGTAGCCGGTGGGCGAGTGGCAGACCCGCGCACAGGTGTCGACGTTGTTGTTGCCGAAGCCGGCGCGCACCAGCTTCTGCACCAGATAGGTCTCTTCGTTGGTGCAGCGACTGGAGGTGATGCCGCCGATGGAGTCGCGCCCGTACTTGAGCTGGATGCGACGGAACTCGCTGGCCGCGTAGTTCACCGCCTCGTCCCAGCTGACTTCCTGCCAGGGGTCCGAGAGGTGCTTGCGGATCATCGGCTTGGTGATGCGGTCCGGGTGGGTGGCGTAGCCCCAGGCGAAGCGGCCCTTGACGCAGGAATGGCCGTGGTTGGCCTGGCCGTTCTTGTCCGGGACCATGCGTACCAGCTGGTCGCCCTTCATCTCGGCGCGGAACGAGCAACCCACCCCGCAGTAGGCACAGGTGGTGATTACGCTGCGCTCCGGCTGGCCCATTTCCACCACGCTCTTTTCCATCAGGGTGGCGGTCGGGCAGGCCTGCACGCAGGCGCCGCAGGACACGCATTCGGAGTCGAGGAAATCCTCGCCGCCGGCGGCACTGACCCGCGAATCGAAGCCGCGCCCGCTGATGGTCAGGGCGAAGGTGCCCTGGGTTTCCTCGCAGGCGCGCACGCAGCGGTTGCAGACGATGCACTTGCTCGGGTCGTAGTCGAAATAGGGGTTGGAAACGTCCTTGGCCTCGGCCAGGTGGTTGGCGCCGTCAAAGCCGTAGCGCACCTCCCGCAGGCCCACCTGGCCGGCCACGGTCTGCAGCTCGCAGTTGCCGTTGGCCGAGCAGGTCAGGCAGTCCAGCGGGTGGTCGGAGATGTACAGCTCCATGACGTTGCGCCGCAGGGTGGCCAGCTTCGGCGTCTGGGTGTGGACCACCATACCTTCGGTCACGGGCGTGGTGCAGGAGGCCGGGTAGCCGCGCATACCGTCGATCTCCACCAGGCACATGCGGCAGGAGCCGAAGGGCTCCAGGCTGTCGGTGGCGCAAAGTTTGGGGATGGTGGTGCCGAGCAGCGCGGCGGCACGCATCACCGAGGTGCCCGCCGGCACGCTGATCTCGCGGCCGTCGATGCTCAGGCTGACCTGCACCTCGCTGTCGCGGGCCGGGGTGCCGAGGTCGATGTCGCTGGCGGGGTCGAAGAGATTGATCATTGGTCGGCCTCCGAGGTCTGCAGACCGAAGTCGGCGGGGAAATGCTTGAGGGCGCTGGCCACCGGGTACGAGGTCATCCCGCCCAGGGCGCAGAGCGAGCCGGACTGCAGGGTGTCGCAGAGGTCCCTGAGCAGCTCGGCCTGCTCCTCGCGGGCGGCGGCGTTGGTGGAGGCGATCAGCCGGTCCACCACTTCCACGCCACGGGTGGAGCCGATCCGGCACGGCGTGCACTTGCCGCAGGATTCCTCGGCGCAGAACTGCAGGGCGAAACGGGCCATGCGCGCCATGTCCAGGCTGTCGTCGGCCACCACCACGCCGCCGTGGCCGAGCATCGCGCCCATGGCGGCGAACGCCTCGTAGTCCAAAGGTGTATCGAACTGTGCGGGCGGCACCCAGGCGCCCAGGGGGCCACCCACTTGCGCGGCCTTCAGCGGGCGGCCGCTGGCGGTACCGCCGCCATAGCCTTCCACCAGTTCCCGCAGGGTCAGGCCGAAGGCGCGCTCCACCAGGCCGCCGTGGCGGATATTGCCGGCCAGCTGGAAGGGCATGGTGCCCAGGGAGCGGCCCATGCCGAAGTCGCGGTAGAACTGCGCGCCCCGCGCCAGGATGATTGGCACCGAGGCCAGGGTGAGCACGTTGTGCACCAGGGTTGGAAGGCCGAACAGGCCTTGCAGCGCCGGCAGCGGCGGCTTGGCGCGGACGGTGCCGCGCTTGCCCTCGAGGGAGTCCAGCAGGGCGGTTTCTTCACCGCAGATATAGGCGCCGGCGCCGACCCGTACGTCCAGGTCGAAGGCCCGACCACTGCCGCCCGCATTGGCGCCGAGGTAGCCGGCCTCCCGCGCGATGCGCAGGGCCTGGTTCAGGGTGTCGATGGCGTCCGGGTACTCGGAGCGCACATAGACGTAGCCCATGCTGGCACCGACGGCGAGCCCGGCAATGGCCATGCCCTCGATCAGCAGGAAGGGGTCGCCCTCCATCAGCATGCGGTCGGCGAAGGTGCCGGAGTCGCCTTCGTCGGCGTTGCACACCACGTATTTCTGCCCGGCGCCGGCCTCGCGCACCGTGCGCCACTTGATACCCGCCGGGAAGGCCGCGCCGCCCCGGCCACGCAGACCGGAATCCAGCACCGCGGCGACGGTTGCCTCGCCGCCCAGGGCGATGGCGCGGTCCAGGCCCTCGAAGCCGCCACGGGCCCGATAGTCCTCCAGGGACAGCGGGCGGGTGATGCCGGCGCGGGCGAAGAGCAGGCGCTGCTGGCTCTTCAGGTAGGGAATTTCCTCCACCGGCCCCAGGGCCAGTGGATGGCTGCCGGCATTGCCCGCAAGGGCATCCAGCACGGACGGCACGTCCGCCGCCGTCAGCGGGCCGAAGCCCAGGCGCCCCTCGGGGCCTTCCAGCTCCAGCAGCGGCTCCAGCCAGTAGAGCCCACGGGAACTGGTGCGCAACAGCTCGATCGGCAGCTGCCGGCGTTCGGCCTCGCGCAGCAGGCTGTCGGCGACCTCATCAGCGCCCACGGCGCGGGCCACCGAATCGCAGGGAATGCACAGCCTCAGCATGAGCCTTCCTCCAGGCAGCCGTTCACCAGGTCACGCAGGTGCTCGGGAGTGAGTCGGGCATGCAAACGGCCGTCCAGTTCCAGTGCCGGCGAGCAGGCGCAGGCCCCCAGGCAGTAGACCGGCCGCAGGCTGATCTGGCCGTCGGCGCTGGTGCCGTGATCGTCCAGCTCCAGCTGCTCGCGCAACTGCGCGGCCAGGCGCTCGGCGCCCATGCTCTGGCAGGATTCGGCGCGGCACAGGCGCAGGGTGTGGCGCGCCGGCGGCGTGGTGCGGAAATCGTGGTAGAAGCTGATCACCCCGCGCACCTCGGCCAGGCTGAGGTTGAGGGCATGGGCGATCTCGGCGATGGCGAGGTCGGGGATGTACCCGGCGCCATCCTGGATGGCATGCAGGATCGGCAGCAGGGCACCGGGGGTGTCCTTCTCGCGTTCCAGCACGCTGTGGATCAGTGGCAGGTGAAGCGTCTCATCAGGCATACAGCGTTCCTCTGCTTCGCGGACCACGCTGTTGGCCAGTAGTCCGGAGGTCTTCGGCTGCGGGTCCCGGCCGAGCGTCTGCGCGCGCGTGTCGGGGCATTCGGCGAGCTTGCCATCCTCGCCGTCCGGCAATTGCACCTCAGCGACCCTTCGCATCCTGAAACCGACCCGGGGCCTGGGCGGTGCCGTACCTACCTTTATAGGCGGTGCGCAGAGGAGGTCGATGGGAGGCGGACCTGCGGTTCAGTCTGCATAGGCCAGTAGGGACGAATTCATTCGCCAAGGGCAACGGAGTTGCCCTCCTCGACGCCGCATGGCGGACCCGCGGCCCGCTTGGCGATTGAAATCGCCCCCACAAGAGCCCCGCCAAGCCCCCCCCGAAATCACCCTTCCGAACCCCGCATGCCCATTCGCGACCGGCTTGACGCTTTCGGAAATACCCCGGTCGCTTTTGCGCGATAGCGCCGAATCCCCCGGGGATATGCTCCCCTCAAAGCGCCGGCAGAAGATTCGGCGCATGGATAACAGGGGACAGCCTGATGAGCCCAGCCGAACTGCACGCCGACAGCATCGTCATCGACGGTCTGATCATTGCCAAATGGAACCGTGAACTCTTCGAAGACATGCGCAAGGGCGGGCTGACCGCGGCCAACTGCACCGTATCGGTCTGGGAAGGCTTCCAGGCGACGGTGAACAACATCGCCGCCAGCAGCAAGCTGATCCGCGAGAACAGCGACCTGGTGATCCCGGTGCGCACCACCGCCGACATCCGCAAGGCCAAGGAGCAGGGCAAGACCGGCATCCTCTTCGGCTTCCAGAACGCCCATGCGTTCGAGGACCAGATCGGCTATGTCGAGGTGTTCAAGCAGCTCGGCGTGGGCATTGTGCAGATGTGCTACAACACCCAGAACCTGGTCGGCACCGGCTGCTACGAGCGCGACGGCGGCCTGTCCGGCTTCGGTCGCGAGATCGTCGCCGAGATGAACCGCGTCGGCGTCATGTGCGACCTCTCCCACGTGGGCTCCAAGACATCCGAGGAAGTCATCCTCGAATCGAAGAAACCGGTCTGCTACTCCCACTGCCTGCCGTCCGGCCTGAAGGAACACCCGCGCAACAAGTCCGATGAAGAACTGAAGTTCATCGCCGACCACGGCGGTTTCGTCGGCGTGACCATGTTCGCCCCCTTCCTCGCCAAGGGCATCGATTCGACCATCGACGACTACGCCGAGGCCATCGAGTACGTGATGAACCTCGTTGGTGAAGACGCCATCGGCATCGGCACCGACTTCACCCAGGGCCATGGCCAGGACTTCTTCGAGTGGCTGACCCACGACAAGGGTTACGCCCGCCGCCTGACCAACTTCGGCAAGATCGTCAACCCGCTGGGCATCCGCACCGTGGGCGAGTTCCCCAACCTCACCGAGACCCTGCTCAAGCGCGGCATGCCCGAGCGCGTGGTGCGCAAGGTCATGGGCGAGAACTGGGTCCGCGTGTTGAAGGATGTCTGGGGCGAATAGCCCCAAGCCCCCGACGTAGGTTGGTGCAGAGCGCAGCGAAGCCCAACAAGGAGCGCGCAGCGCTCCCACGATTTCATCAGAACGCCGCTGGCCGGTTCTCCGAACCGGGTGTTGGGCTTCGCAAGCTCAGCGCCAACCTACGGACAGGCCAGCCCCATTGCGAATCGAATTCCGGAGCTTGAACAACATGGCCAAACACGCCCCCGAACTGCCCATCGAAGTCGACAGCGAAACCGGTGTCTGGACCACCGACGCCCTGCCGATGCTGTACGTGCCCCGTCACTTCTTCGTCAACAACCACATGGGCATCGAAGCCGAGCTGGGCCCGGAGCGCTACGCCGAGATCCTCTACAAGGCCGGCTACAAGTCCGCCTGGCACTGGTGCGAGAAGGAAGCCGAATGCCACGGCCTGGAAGGTGTGGCGGTGTTCGAGCACTACATGAAGCGCCTGTCCCAGCGCGGCTGGGGCCTGTTCCAGATCGAAGCGATCGACCTCGACAAGGGCACCGCCCAGGTGCGCCTGAAGCACTCCGCCTTCGTCTACGTGTACGGCAAGGTGGGCCGCAAGGTCGACTACATGTTCACCGGCTGGTTCGCCGGCGCCATGGACCAGATCCTCCAGGCCCGCGGCAGCAGCGTTCGTACCGTCGCCGAGCAGGTCTACGGCGGCTCGGAAGAAGGCCACGACGATGGCCTGTTCACCGTCAAACCTCTGTAAGTCGGAGCGCGCATCATGGCTTTCGAAGCAATGTTCCAGCCGATCCAGATCGGCAAGCTGACCATCCGCAACCGCGTGCTCTCCACCGCCCACGCCGAGGTGATCGCCACCGATGGCGGCATGACCACCGAACGCTACGTGAAGTACTACGAGGAGAAAGCCAAGGGCGGCATCGGCCTGGCCATCTGCGGGGGATCCTCCGTGGTCTCCAGCGACAGCCCCCAGGAGTGGTGGAGCTCGGTGAACCTGTCCACCGACCGCATCATCCCGCACTTCCAGAATCTGGCCGACGCCATGCACAAGCACGGCGCCAAGATCATGATCCAGATTACCCACATGGGCCGCCGCTCCCGCTGGGACGGCTTCAACTGGCCGACCCTGATGTCGCCGTCGGGCATCCGCGAGCCGGTGCACCGCGCGACCTGCAAGACCATCGAAGTGGAAGAGATCTGGCGCGTGATCGGTGACTTCGCCCAGGCCGCGCGCCGGGCCAAGGCCGGCGGCCTGGACGGTGTCGAACTGTCCGCCGTGCACCAGCACATGATCGACCAGTTCTGGAGCCCGCGCGTCAACAAGCGTACCGACGAATGGGGCGGCAGCTTCGAGGGCCGCATGAAGTTCGGCCTGGAAGTGCTGAAAGCCGTGCGTGCCGAAGTGGGTGACGACTTCTGCGTCGGCCTGCGCATCTCCGGTGACGAGTTCCACCCGGACGGCCTGTCCCACGAAGACATGAAGCAGATCGCCAAGTACTACAGCGATACCGGCATGCTCGACTTCATCGGCGTGGTCGGCTCCGGCGCCGACACCCACAACACCCTGGCCAACGTGATCCCCAACATGAGCTTCCCGCCGGAGCCCTTCCTGCACCTGGCGGCCGGCATCAAGGAAGTGGTCAACGTGCCGGTGCTGCACGCGCAGAACATCAAGGACCCGAACCAGGCCACCCGCATCCTCGAAGGCGGCTACGTGGACATGGTCGGCATGACCCGCGCCCACATCGCCGACCCGCACCTGATCGCCAAGATCAAGATGGGCCAGGTGGACCAGATCAAGCAGTGCGTCGGCGCCAACTACTGCATCGACCGCCAGTACCAGGGCCTGGACGTGCTCTGCATCCAGAACGCCGCCACCACCCGCGAGTACATGGGCCTGCCGCACATCATCGAGAAGACCACCGGCGTCAAGCGCAAGGTCGTGGTGATCGGTGGCGGCCCGGCCGGCATGGAAGCGGCGCGCGTGGCGGCCGAGCGCGGCCACGACGTGACCCTGTTCGAGAAGAAGGACCAGCTCGGCGGCCAGATCACCATCGCCGCCAAGGCGCCGCAACGTGATCAGATCGCCGGCATCACCCGCTGGTACCAGCTGGAGATCGCCCGCCTCGGCATCGATCTGCGCCTGGGCACCGCGGCCGATCCGGAGACCATCCTCGACCTGCGCCCGGACGTCGTCGTCCTGGCCAACGGCGGCCACCCCTTCATCGAGCAGAACGAGCACTGGGGCGCGGCGGAAGGCCTGGTGGTGAGCGCCTGGGACATCCTCGAAGGCAAGGTCGAGCCCGGCAAGAACGTACTGGTGTACGACACCATCTGCGAGTTCGGCGGCATGTCGGCGGCGGACTACCTGTCGGAAAAGGGTGCCCAGGTCGAGATCGTCACCGACGACATCAAGCCGGGCGTCGCCATGGGCGGCACCACCTTCCCCACCTACTACCGCAGCATGTATCCCAAGGAAGTGATCATGACCGGCGACCTGATGCTGGAGAAGGTCTACCGCGAGGGCGACAAGGTGGTGGCGGTGCTGGAGAACGAATACACCGGCGCCCGCGAGGAACGCGTGGTGGACCAGATCGTCATCGAGAACGGCGTGCGCCCCGACGAGAGCCTGTACTACGCCCTCAAGGAAGGCTCGCGCAACAAGGGCCAGATCGACGTCGACGCCCTGTTCGCGATCAAGCCGCAGCCCTGCCTGAGCCAGCCCGGCGACGGCTACCTGCTGTTCCGCATCGGCGACTGTGGGGCCCCGCGTAACGTGCACGCGGCGATCTACGACGCCCTGCGGTTGTGCAAGGACTTCTGACGAGCGCTCCCCTCTCCCCGTGGGAGAGGGGCCGGGGGTGAGGGAGGCAACAGCCGGCACGAACTTCCAGTGACGCCCTGCTCCCCTCACCCCAGCCCTCTCCCGAAGGGAGAGGGAGCCACCCGTGCCGCTTCCAGGTCCCGTTAGGAGACCAACAATGCTCAACACCCTTCTCCCCATCCTGCTCTTCGCCGCCCTGGCCCTGGCCGTACTGGGCGCCGCGAAGCGCTTCTTCATGTGGCGTCGCGGCCGGCCCTCGCAGGTCGACTGGATCGGCGGCCTGCTGAAGATGCCGCGCCGCTACCTGGTGGACCTGCACCATGTGGTCGAGCGCGACAAGTACATGTCCAAGACCCACGTGGCCACCGCCGGCGGCTTCGTCCTGTCGGCCCTGCTGGCGATCCTGGTGCACGGCTTCGGCCTGCACAGCCGCATCCTCGGCTTCGCCCTGCTGGCCGCCACCGTGCTGATGTTCGTCGGCGCGCTGTTCGTCGCCAAGCGTCGACGCAACCCGCCGGCGCGCCTGTCCAAGGGCCCCTGGATGCGCCTGCCGAAGAGCCTGCTGATGTTCTCGGCAAGTTTCTTCATCGCCACCCTGCCGGTGGCCGGCATCCTCCCTGAAGGCTTCGGCGGCTGGCTGTTGGCCGGCATCCTCGCCATCGGCGTGGCCTGGGGCGTGTCCGAGCTGTTCTTCGGCATGACCTGGGGCGGCCCGATGAAGCACGCCTTCGCCGGCGCCCTGCACCTAGCCTGGCACCGCCGCGCCGAACGCTTCGGCGGCGGCCGCTCCACCGGCCTCAAGGCACTGGACCTGAACGATCCGCACGCGCCCCTGGGCGTGGAGAAGCCCACCGACTTCACCTGGAACCAGTTGCTCGGCTTCGACGCCTGCGTGCAGTGCGGCAAGTGCGAGGCGGTGTGCCCGGCCTTCGCCGCCGGCCAGCCGCTGAACCCGAAGAAGCTGATCCAGGACATGGTCATCGGCCTCGCTGGCGGCAACGACGCCAAGTTCGCCGGCAGCCCCTACCCGGGCATCCCCCTGGGTGAACACAGCGGCGGCCCGCACCAGCCGATCGTCGCCCTGCAGGGCAAGGCGCTGGTTTCCGCCGAGACGCTGTGGTCCTGCACCACCTGCCGGGCCTGCGTCGAGGAATGCCCGATGATGATCGAGCACGTCGACGCCATCGTCGACATGCGCCGCCACCTCACCCTGGAAAAGGGCGCTACCCCGAACAAGGGTGCCGAGGTGCTGGAGAACCTGATCGCCACCGACAACCCCGGCGGCTTCGCCCCCGGCGGCCGGCTGAACTGGGCGGCGGACCTGAACCTGCCGCTGATGAGCGAGAAGAAGGAAGCCGAAGTACTGTTCTGGGTCGGCGACGGCGCCTTCGACATGCGCAACCAGCGCACCCTGCGCGCCTTCGTGAAGGTGCTGAAAGCCGCCAAGGTCGACTTCGCCGTGCTCGGCCTGGAAGAACGCGACAGCGGTGACGTGGCCCGCCGCCTGGGTGACGAAGCCACCTTCCAGCTGCTGGCCAAGCGCAATATCGCCACCCTCGGCCAGTACCGCTTCAAGCGCATTGTCAGCTGCGACCCCCATAGCTTCCACGTGCTGAAGAACGAGTACGGCGCCCTCGGCGGCAACTACGAAGTCCTGCACCACAGCACCTTCATCAATGAGCTGGTGCAGCGCGGCAGCCTCACCCTCGGCCAGAGCAAGGCTGCCAGCGTCACCTACCACGACCCGTGCTACCTGGGCCGCTACAACGGCGAATACGAAGCCCCACGCGCCGTACTCAAGGCCATTGGCATCGAGGTGAAGGAAATGCAGCGCTCGGGCTTCCGCTCCCGCTGCTGCGGCGGTGGCGGCGGCGCGCCGATCACCGACATTCCCGGCAAGCAGCGGATTCCCGATATGCGCATGGTGGACATCAAGGAAACCGGCGCCGAGCTGGTGGCCGTGGGCTGCCCGCAGTGCACCGCGATGCTCGAAGGCGTGGTGGCGCCACGCCCGGAGATCAAGGACATCGCCGAACTGGTTGCCGAGGTACTGGTCGAGGCACCGGCGGAAGCAAAAAAGCAGTCGGCGGTTAAAGCCGCCGTGGAGGTGGCGTGATGATCCGACGTCCGCACGTTTTCCTCCCCTCTCCCTCTGGGAGAGGGACCGGGGGTGAGGGAAGCCTCAGAGTTGCCCGCCACCCTCACCCCAGCCCTCTCCCGGAGGGAGAGGGGGCCGTTCGTGCAGCCCTGGAGACTTCTCTATGAGCGACATCATCCGCCGCGACCCGCGCGCCGAGTGGATCGCCCGCAACCGCCTGCACCCCCTGCATGCCGCCATGCAGACCCAGGGTCAGACGAGCTGGATGGGCCCCAACGGCGTCGTCCGCAAGAATCCCCATGCCGCCGCCGCGGGCTTCATCGGCCCCAACGGCATCAAGCGCATCGACCGCAGCGGCACCCAGCAGGGCACGGTCGGCAAGCGCAGCAGCGCCACCGAAGTGGTGCAACTGCCGCTGCACCTCATCGAGCAACCGGCCTTCCACATCTGCGTGGTGCCGGACATGGTCGGTGGCCGTCTCTCCAGCCACGACAAGGACCTCCTGGGCCTGGCCAACAAGCTCGCCGGCAACGAGGGCGCGGTGGTCGCCGTGCTCTTCGGCGACGACAAGGAAACCACCTTCGACACCGCCGGCGTCGACCGCATCCTGCGTATCGACGGCGACGCCTTCGACGGTTATTCGCCTGAGGCCCGGGTGCTCGCGCTCGGCGCCGTGGAAAGCCAGCTGGCGCCCCGCCACTGGCTGCTCCCCGATAGCCGTACCGGCGGCGGCGAACTGGGCCGCCGGCTGGCCGCGAAGCTGGGCGAGCGCCCCGCCACGCGCGTCTGGCAGGTTGCCAACGAGCAGGCCATCGGCCGTGCCGGTGCCGGCCGCGAGGATCTGGCGCGCAAGGCGCCACGCCTGATCCTGGCCGCCGCCGAATGCGCCGAGCCGGTCAGCGAAACCCGCCATGAAGCCCGCTCGCTGGAGCTCATCGAGAACATCGCCCACAGCCTGCCGCGCATCGAGGACCTCGGCCCGGTGGCCGTGGACCCGGCGCAGATTCCCATGGCCGAGGCGGAGTTCATTCTCTCCGGCGGCAACGGGGTCAGGGACTGGGACCAGTTCCACCAAGCCGCCGCCGCCCTCGGCGCCACCGAAGGCGCCTCCCGCGTGGCGGTGGACGACGGCTACATGCCGCGCAATCGCCAGGTAGGCGCCACCGGCACCTGGGTCACCGCGCGGGTCTATCTGGCCGTGGGCATTTCCGGCGCCATCCAGCACCTGCAAGGCATCGGTGCCTGCGACAAGGTGGTGGCGGTGAACATGGACCCGGGCTGCGACATGATCAAACGCGCCGACCTCTCGGTGATCGGCGACTCCGCCGCGATCCTCGCCGCCCTGATCCAGCTGGCCACCGAATACCGTCAGGGAGGGGCACGCGATGCCGCATGACGCATTGAAGATCGTCAGCCTGGTTTCCGTGGGCGCGCACCCTACCTCGGGTCGCACGCGCCGCGCCGACCAGGATGCCCGTGCAGTGGAGCTCGGCCTGCGCCTCGCCGGCCCGCTCCTGCGCGTGGTGCACGCCGGCAACCCCCGGGAAGAAGCCCTGCGCGCCTACCTGGGCATGGGCCTGGAAGAGCTGATCGTCCTCGAGCAGGGCCCGCAGGACGACGCCCTGCCCCCGCTCGGCGACTTCCTCCGCGAAAGCGGCGCCCAACTGGTGCTCACCGGCAGCCAGGCGGAAACCGGTGAAGGCTCCGGCATGCTGCCCTACCTGCTGGCCGAGCGCCTGGGCTGGCCGCTGGTGGTTGGCCTGGCCGAAGTGGAAAAAGTGGACAACGGCGTGGCCCAGATTCTCCAGGCCCTGCCACGGGGCCAGCGCCGCCGCCTGAAGGTGCGCCTGCCCTTCGTCGCCAGCGTCGACAACGCCGCACCGAGCGCGCGCCAGAGCGCCTTCGGCCCGGCCCGGCGCGGTCGCATCGAAGCCGAGGACGTCGAGCTGGTGGAGGATGTATTGTTCGCCGAGGCCCAGTTGCAGCCTGCACGCCCTCGGCCCAAGCGGCTCAAGGTGATCAAGGCGAAAACCGGCGCCGAGCGGATGAAGGCGGCGACCGCCAAGGCATCCGGCGGCGGTGGCCAGGTACTCAAGGACGTCTCGCCGCAGGCGGGCGCCGAAGCTATCTTCAAACTGTTGCTGGAAGAAGGTGTGCTGCGCTGATCGCGCGGCAACCATTAGGAGGAATAGCGCGATGATGCATGCCGATCTGATCGACCAGGAAGATTTCCGCGAGCGTCTGGTGGCGCTGGGGCTCAGCATCCCACCGGGGGTCAGCGCCGAGCAGGCCTGCGAACAAGCCGTGAGCGGCCTCAGCCCGGAGCGCGCCGTCGCCCTGCGGCGTCTGGTGGAGGAACTGCTGGGAGGCAGCGCCACCTTGCTGCCGAACGTGCGCGAGGCGATTTCCCGGACGCTGCTGCCGGCCCTGGTGCCACGTTGAGCCGTTGACCGAACGAAGAAGGGGCGCCAATCGGCGCCCTTTTTCATGCCTGTAGCCCGGATGCAATCCGGGGCGCGCTTCAATGCATTTCCCGGATTTCATCCGGGCTACGCGAGAACGAGAAAAGGCGCCGATTGGCGCCTTTTCTCATCATCGCAGGAGCGAGTTCATTCGCGATTGAAATCGCTCCTACAGCTCCCGTCAGACCACTCGCACGCTGGCGAAGGTTGACTCGCCCTGGGCGCGGCTCAGGGCCACGCCGGCGGTGGACGGTGCGTTGCGCACCAGCTCGTCCGGCACCGGCATCAGGGCGACCACGTTGGCGTTCTGGCCGGCGCGCTCGTCACGAGGCGGAATGCCGAAGTACTCGCGGTAGCACTTGGAGAAGTGCGGGGTGGAAACGAAGCCGCACACCGACGCCACTTCGATGATGGACATGGCGGTCTGCTTCAGCAGCTGGCGCGCGCGGATCAGGCGCAGCTTGAGGTAATAGCGCGACGGCGAGCAGTGCAGGTACTTCTGGAACAGGCGCTCCAGCTGGCGACGCGAGACGTCGACGTAGCAAGCCAGCTCGTCGAGGTCGATGGGCTCCTCCAGGTTGGCCTCCATCAGCGCGACGATTTCCTGCAGCTTCGGCTGGTTGGTGCCGAGCATGTGCTTGAGCGGCACACGCTGGTGGTCCTGCTCGTTGCGGATGCGCTCGTAGATGAACATCTCGGAGATCGCCGCGGCCAGTTCGCGACCATGCTCGCGGGCGATCAGGTGCAGCACCATGTCCATCGGCGCGGTGCCGCCGGACGAGGTGTAGCGGTTGCGGTCGATGGAGAACAGCCGGGTGCTGATGCCGGCGCGGGGGAAGGCTTCCTGCATGGCCGCCAGGCACTCCCAGTGCACGCTGCACTCGAAGCCGTCGAGCAGGCCGGCCTTGGCCAGCGCCCAGCTGCCGGTGCACACGGCGCCGAGCTGGCGACCATGACGGGCCTGCTGCTGCAGCCATTGCACGTGTTCGCGAGTGACGCTGTGCTGGATGTCGACACCGCCACAGACGATCACCGCATCCAGGGCCGGGCTGTTATCCAGGGCGCTGTCGGGGGTGATCTGCAGGCCGTCGCTGGCGCTGACCGGTCGGCCTTCCTGGCTGAGGGTGTGCCAACGGTAGAGTTCGCGGCCGGAGAGGTGGTTGGCCATGCGCAGCGGTTCCACCGCGGACGCCAGGGAAATCAGGGTGAAGTTGTCCAACAGGAGGAAACCGATGGACTGGGGAACACGGTTCTGGGGTTGCGCCCCTTGATTGAACTGTGACATCAGCAAAACCCTCAGACTAGGCACGGAGCGGAGCCTCGTTTTCGAGGCTTTTTTGTTATGGCCCGGTACTGCAATCACCAGGAGATACCAAACCTACGCAAAGGTCGTGCCTAAGTTGTTTGGCTGTTCAATCAAAAACAGCAAAACACATCCAAACCCTGTGCCATAGGGCCTAGGCATGAGCGACAGAATCATTCTGTTTGCGACCGCCAGGGCCCGCGTCTTCTGGGCCCTGGGGACTTAGGTAGCACTGCCGGTAGCGGCGCTTGTCACCGCGTGCTGCGGGACAGCACCTTCAGTAACAGACTGTAAATTCCGATTCCGACTGTAAAGTCGTCGATACCTTCAAAAGCGTTCTGCACCATGGCGGAGCAGCGTCGGCCGGGCTGGTCGATTGCGGATCAGCATTCCACCGCGCTCACGGCAAGGCCGCCGCGGGAGGTTTCCTTGTACTTGTCGTGCATGTCGGCGCCGGTGTCGCGCATGGTGCGGATCGCCTGGTCCAGCGAGATGAAGTGTTCGCCGTCGCCGCGCAGGGCCATCTGCGCCGCGTTGATCGCCTTCACCGCGGCGATCGCGTTGCGCTCGATGCAGGGCACCTGCACCAGCCCGCCCACCGGGTCGCAGGTCAGCCCCAGGTTGTGTTCCAGGCCGATCTCCGCCGCGTTCTCCAGCTGCGCGGGAGTCGCCCCCAGCACTTCCGCCAGGCCCGCCGCCGCCATCGCGCAGGCCGAGCCCACCTCGCCCTGGCAGCCCACTTCGGCGCCGGAGATCGAGGCGTTCTTCTTGCACAGGATGCCCACCGCCGCGGCGCCGAGGAAGAAGTTCACCACGTCGTCCTCGCTGGCCTCGGGGTTGAAGCGCATGTAGTAGTGCAGCACCGCCGGGATGATCCCCGCCGCGCCATTGGTGGGCGCGGTCACCATGCGCCCGCCGGCGGCGTTTTCCTCGTTCACTGCCAGGGCGTAGAGGTTCACCCACTCCATGGCGCTCATGGTGCTGCCGATGACGTTCGGCTTGCCCAGTTCCTGCAGGCTGCGGTGCAGCCGCGCGGCACGCCGGCGCACGTTCAGCCCGCCGGGCAGGATGCCCTCCTGGCCCAGGCCGTTGGTCACGCATTCCTGCATGGCGTCCCAGAGTTTCAGCAGCCCGGCGCGGATCTCCGCCTCGCTGCGCCAGGCCTTCTCGTTGGCCAGCATCAGCTCGGCGACGCGCAGGTTGTGGCGCTGGCAGAGCCGCAGCAGTTCCTCGCCGCTGGAAAAGTCGTAGGGCAGCACGGTGCTGTCCTGGTCGAGCTGGCCGGCTTGCGCCTGGGCCTCGTCGACGACGAAGCCGCCGCCGATGGAGTAGTAGGTGTCGCGGTGCAGTTCACCGGCCTCGCCGAAGACGATCAGGGTCATGGCGTTGGGGTGATAGGGCAGGTTTTCCTCCAGCAGCAGCAGGTCGCGTTGCCACTCGAAAGGCACCGGATGCGTGCCGCCGAGCAACAGCTCGCGGCATTCCTGCAGGGCCTGGATGCGCGGACCGATCTGCTTGGGTTCGATCTGGTCCGGCCATTCGCCCATCAGCCCCAGCAGGGTCGCGCGGTCGGTGCCGTGGCCGACGCCGGTGGCCGACAGCGAGCCGTACAGACGCACCTCGACCCGCCGCACCTGCGCCAGCAGCCCACCCTCGCGCAGCGCCGTGGCGAACTGCGCCGCCGCCCGCATCGGGCCCACGGTATGCGAACTGGAGGGGCCGATACCGATCTTGAACAGGTCGAACACGCTGATAGCCACGGGGCAACTCCGGAAGGGATGACACTTGCCGGACATGATCGGCATTTGACCGAAACCGCGACGTCCCACACCGACTCGCTCGTATCCAAACACGCCCTCGCCGGCACAGGAGGTGCCGGGGGAACTTTGTAGGAGCGAATTCATTCGCGATCGGTCTGACGCACGCACCGCTCCGCCCATTGCCCCGCACAGCCCGCGACAGATAAGTTCTGACTGCGACCCAATCGGTAGTCAGGCGATCCGTCTGGCCCGCATCATTCCACCGCCCGGAGGGCGGGGTCTGCAGCAGTCCGACAGCCACGCGAGTCCGGAAAACGACAATAAATCCTGCTGTGGACGGCCCCCTCGATGACGCGACCCACCACTCCCCTGTTGGCGGCCACGCTGCTGGCCGTTTCCCTTGGCACCACCCAGGCCGCCCTCGCCGCCGACCCCGAACGCTGCTCCACCGTGCATTTCGCCGATGTGGGCTGGAGCGACATCACCGTCACCACCGCCGTCACCCGCCATGTCCTGAGCGAGCTGGGCTACATCACCAAGGTCAGGCGCCTGTCGGTGCCCGACACCTACAAGGCCCTGGGCGACGGCAAGATCGACGTGTTCCTCGGCAACTGGATGCCGAGCATGGAAAACGACCTCCGCCCCTACCTGGAAAAAGGCACGGTGGAGAGCCTTGGCGCCAACCTCACCGGCGCCAAGTACACCCTGGCGGTGAACCAGGCGGCCTGGGATGGCGGCGTACGCAGCTTCGCCGACCTGGCCAAGTTCAAGCAGCAGCTGGGCGGGAAGATCTACGGCATCGAGCCCGGCAACGACGGCAACAAGCTGATCCAGAAGATGATCACGGGGAACGCCTTGGGCCTCGGCGACTTCCAACTGGTAGAGTCCAGCGAGAACGGCATGCTCTCCCAGGTCAAACGCGCCGAGCACCTGGAGCAATGGGCGGTGTTCCTGGGCTGGGAACCCCACCCCATGAACAACCAGCTGAAGATGCATTACCTGTCTGGCGGGGATGACTGGTTCGGCCCCGACTACGGCGGCGCCACCGTCTACACCAACGTGCGCAAGGGCCTGACCACGGAGTGCCCGAACCTCGGACGACTGCTGACGAACCTGAAATTCAGCCTGGCCATGGAGAACCACCTGATGGAAGCCATACTGAATCAGAGCACCAATCGGCGACGCGAAGCCAAGCGCTGGTTGAAGGCCAACCCCGACGTCCTGGCCTCCTGGCTGCAGGGTGTCACCGCGCGCGACGGCGGCCCGCTGCCCGCCCTCCTGACCCAGGCCAAAGCGCCGTGATGCGTGCATTCAGCGATATCCATAGGCCATGTCGTCGCGCAACATATGGACGTCGTAAACCGACAATTGCCCCGGCCTCAAGGCTTTATCGTTGAGACACCCGATTTCGTCGCTGTCGGTTCCCGTGGACCGACAGACCGCGAGCACTCAGCTCCGGACCGAAGAACACAAGCGGCGGCCTCCCCCCGAAGCAGAGGCCGGCCTAATAAGAAATTTCGGAAGTACGCGCACCTCCGGCCGAGGTGCTGAACCCGCCCAGGGAATGGGTTTCGTAACACTGCCAGAGGGCTGTCAGGTTCTCGAAACATTGTTATCCACACAGGCAAGACAGTCGGCATCACCAGGCTGGGCGTCGTCGAGCGCCCAATCTGGCTCCGTGTAGCTGACCTGGATGTCTACTGAAGGGGAAATATCCCATGCAGTCTGGAAAGATCGTGGTTCAAAACCTCTACAAGGTTTTCGGGCAACAGCCACAAGAAGCAATCGATTTACTCAAGCAAGGCTGGAGCAAGGAGAAGATCCTTGCCGAGCGTGGCGCCGTGATCGGCGTCAGCGATGTCTCCTTCAGCGTCAATGAGGGCGAGATCTTCGTACTGATGGGCCTGTCGGGTTCCGGCAAATCCACCCTGATCCGCCTGATCAACCGCTTGATCGAACCCACCGCCGGCGATGTGTTCATCGACGGCCAGAACGTCGCCAAGCTGCCCAAGGCGCAACTGATCGACCTGCGTCGCCGCGACATGAGCATGGTGTTCCAGTCCTTCGCCCTGATGCCTTCGCGCAGCGTGCTGGACAATGCGTCCTTCGGCCTGGAAGTGGCCGGCAAGAGCAAGAAGGAGCGCGAGAAGCGCGCCATGGAAGTACTGGAGCAGGTCGGCCTGGCCAACTTCGCCCACAAGTATCCCCACGAGCTCTCGGGTGGCATGCAACAGCGCGTGGGCCTGGCCCGCGCCCTGGCGGTCGACCCATCGATGATCATCATGGACGAGGCCTTCTCCGCCCTCGACCCGCTCAAGCGCCGCGAGATGCAGGACGTGCTGCTGGACCTGCAGAAGAAGCACAGCCGCACCATCATCTTCGTCTCCCACGATATCGAGGAAGCCATGCGCATCGGCTCGCGCATCGGCATCATGGAAGGCGGCCGGCTGATCCAGGTGGGCACGCCCCAGGAGATCATCGAGAACCCGGCCAACGACTACGTGCGCAACTTCTTCAACACCGTCGACACCAGCCGCTACCTCACCGCCGGCCAGCTCATGTCCGACAGCGTTCCGCTGTTCGTGCACAACGGCAAGGCGCCCGACGCGCAGACCGTGTGCCAGACGCTGCAGAACATGGACAAGCACTACGCCTTCATCGTCGACGAGAAGAACAACTTCCGTGGTTCCATCAGCCTGGAGAAGATCGCCCTGCTGGTAGAGGGCGGCCAGACCATGGACCTGGAGCAGAGCCTGCTCAAGCACATCGACCCGGTACCGGAGGACCTGCCGCTGGACAGCGTCATCCAGCGCCTGGTGATCAACGAAGGGCCGATCCCGGTGGTCGACCAGACAGGCCGCTATAGCGGCGCGATCAGCAAAGGCCGCCTGCTGAGCCGCCTGCGGGGAGAATGACGATGACTGAGAAACTGGATCTGGGCAGCTGGGTCAACGACGTCGTCCAGCACCTGCTGGAAAACTACAGCGGCGCCTTCGAGAGCGTCGGCAACGTGGTCAGCGGCTTCTCCGAGATGATCGAGCGCCTGCTGCTCTGGCCACCGACCTGGTTGGTGATCGCCATCTTCGTGGGGCTCGGCTTCTGGCGCATCGGCATCAAGTTCGCCGCCTTCACCGCGGTGTCCTTGATCCTCATCGTGATGACCGGCTTCTGGGAACAGACCGTGGTCACCCTCGGCCTGACCTTCTCCTCCACCCTGATCAGCCTGCTGCTCGGCATCCCGCTGGGTATCTGGGCGGCCAAGAGCGAGCGCGTCTCCATCGTCATCCGGCCAATACTCGACTTCATGCAGACCATGCCGGCCTTCGTCTACCTGATCCCCGCCGCCATGCTCTTCGGCCTCGGTCGCGTGCCCGGCATCATCGCCACGGTGATCTTCGCCATGCCGCCGGCGGTGCGCCTCACCGCCCTCGGCATCCGCCAGGTGAACAAGGAAATCGTCGAAGCCGGACAATCCTTCGGCTGCACCAGCTGGCAACTGCTATACAAAGTGCAGCTGCCCAATGCCATGCCGTCGATCATGGCCGGCGTGAACCAGACCATCATGATGGCGCTGTCCATGGTGATCATCGCTTCGATGGTCGGTGCCGGTGGCCTGGGTAACGACGTGCTCGCCAGTATCCAGCGCCTGGACATTGGCCTCGGCTTCGAAAGCGGCATGGCGGTGGTACTGCTGGCGATCATCCTCGACCGTATCACCGAAAGTTTCGGGACTCGCCAGACGTCCACCCGCGGCAAGGCCTTCGGCCGGCTGAGTGCGCGGTTCCAGCGGCAGCAACCACAATAAATAACGCTTCATCTTTCAATGTCAGGGAGTCGCGAATGAAAAGAATGAAAAGTGTTGCTGCACTGGGCTTGTTGGCCTGCGCGCTGACCCAGGGCGCCTGGGCCCAGGAGCCGCAGAGCTGCAAGCAGGTGCGCTTCGCCGAGATCGGTTGGGCCGACATCGCCGCGACCACCGGCGTGGCCATGGTGCTGACCGAGGGACTGGGCTACACCCCGCGCAAGATCATGGCCTCGGTACCCATCGCCTTCACCGGCGTGAAGAACAAGCAGATCGACGTCTTCCTCGGCTACTGGGCACCCTCCATGGACGCGGTGATCGAGCCCTTCACCAAGGACAACGGCGTGAAGGTGCTGCCGACGCCGAACCTGGAAGGCGCCAAGTACACCCTGGCGGTTCCCACCTACGCGGCTGAAGCGGGCCTCAAGAGCTTCCAGGACATCGCCAAGTTCAAGGACCAGCTGGGCGGCAAGATCTACGGCATCGAGCCGGGCAACGACGGCAACCTGCTGATCGACAAGATGATCAAGGGCAACCAGTACGCGCTGGGCGAGTTCCGCATGGTGGAGTCTTCCGAGGCGGGCATGCTGGTGCAGGTGCAGCGCGCGGTGAAGAAGAAGGAGCCGGTGGTGTTCCTGGGCTGGGCCCCGCACCCGATGAACACCCAGTTCGACATCACTTACCTGTCTGGTGGTGACGATGTGTTCGGCCCGGACTACGGCGCCGCCAAGGTCTACACCGTGGTGCCGCCGGACTACGAGGCGCGCTGCGCCAACGTCGGCAAGCTGCTGAACAACCTGCAGTTCAATGTGGCGATGGAAAGCCAGCTGATGGAGAAGATCCTCGAGAAGGAAGACCCGGTGAAAGTCGCCTCCGACTGGCTCAAGGCCAACCCGGCCGTGCTCGACCAGTGGCTGGCCGGCGTCACCACCTTTGATGGCCAGGACGGCGCCGCTGCCGTGAAGAAACACATCGGCCTGTAATTCCCCGGGCTCCACCCGGAGCCCGTTTCCTTGCAATTCGCCAATCGCGGCCCGGTAACGGGCCGTGAGGGGCACAGTCGCGAGTCCCGCCTCAGAACGGGCCATCGACCACGTAGTTGGCTGCCAATCCCACCTGATGGAGCAATACGTATGCGCACGTTGAAATCACTTTGTCTCAAGACCCTGGGCGTCGCCACCCTGGCGCTCGGCATGGGGGCCGGCATGGCCGGCGCCGCCGACAAGCCGACCCTGAAGATCGGCTACGTGAACGGCTGGGACGATAGCGTCGCCGCCACTCACGTCGCCGGCGAGATCCTCAAGGAGAAGCTCGGCTACGGCGTCGAGCTGAAACCCGTGGAACCGGCCATCATGTGGCAGGGCGTGGCCCGTGGCGACCTCGACGCCACCCTCTCCGCCTGGCTGCCGGCCACCCACGGCGAGTACTACGCCAAGCTGAAGGACAAGGTCGTGGTGCTGGGCTCCAACTACAAGGGCGCCAAGATCGGCCTGATCGTGCCCGACTATGTGCAGGCCAAGTCCATCGAGGACCTGAACACCTACAAGGCCGACTTCGACGGCAAGATCACCGGCATCGACGCCGGCGCTGGCGTGATGCGCCGCACCGAAGACGCCATCAAGCAATACAACCTCGACATCAAACTGATGCCCAGCTCCGGCCCGGCCATGGCCACCGCCCTGACCCGCGCCGAGAAAGCCCAGAAGCCGATCGTGGTCACCGGCTGGATTCCCCACTGGATGTTCGCCAAGTGGAAGCTGCGCTTCCTGGAAGACCCGAAAAAGGTCTTCGGCGATGACGAGCACGTCGACACCGTGGTCAACCCTGGCCTGGAAGCCAAGGCCGCCGACGCCACCGCCTTCCTGAAGAAACTCTCCTGGAGCGGCGAAGAAGTGGGGGCCGTGATGCTGGCCATCCGCGAAGGCGCCAAACCGGAAGCCGCCGCCAAGGACTGGATCGCCAAGAACCCGCAGCGCGTGGAGGAGTGGTTGAAGTAAACCCTTCCCCTGAGCCCCCGTCGGCCGCTGCCGGCGGGGGTTTCGCTTTTTTGTAGGGGCGAATTTATTCGCCAAGCAGGCCACAGGCCTGCCTGTAAATGACCGTGAGGGGGCCGCTGCGCGTCCCTTGGCGAATGAATTCGCCCCTACAGGTATCCGCCCACTCATTCCAATCAATTGATCGATCAATCAAATTCCCCCTAGACTGCGCGCTCCCGATTCCCACACAAAATGGTGGAAATATCTGATGCCAAAGGTCGGAATGCAGCCGATCCGCCGCTCGCAGTTGATCCAGGCAACCCTCGAAGCCGTCGACCAGGTTGGCCTGGGCGATGCCAGCATCGCCTACATCGCCCGTATCGCAGGGGTCTCCAACGGCATCATCAGCCACTACTTCCAGGACAAGAACGGTCTGCTGGAAGCCACCATGCGCCACCTGATGTCCGACCTCAGCACCGGCGTGCGCCAGCGCCGCGCTGGCCTGCGCGACGACGGCCCACGGGCGCATCTGCGAGCCATCGTGGAAGGCAACTTCGACGACAGCCAGGTCAGCGGCCCGGCCATGAAGACCTGGCTGGCCTTCTGGGCCGCCAGCATGCACCAGCCCTCGCTGCGCCGCCTGCAGCGGATCAACGACCACCGGCTGTATTCCAACCTCTGTTGCGAGCTGCGCCGTGCCCTGCCCCTGGAGCAGGCGCGCTCCGCCGCCCGTGGCCTGGCCGCGTTGATCGACGGCCTGTGGCTGCGCGGCGCGCTGTCCGGCGATGGTTTCAATACCGAGCAGGCGCTGCAGATCGCCTACGACTACCTCGACCAGCAGTTGGCCAAGGCCCAGGCCTGAGGTCCCGCGCGTGTCGATCACGTCGGTTGGGCCAAGCGCAGCACGGCCCAACGTGCGAGCCGGTCTGTTGGGCTTCGCTTGGCTCAGCCACAACCTACAGCGACAAAAAAGCCCGGTCGAAGGACCGGGCTTTTTTCCATCGTGGGCAGATCGCCTGTCAGGCCGCTTCGCCGTTCAATGCGATCACCTTGGCCGAAACGGGTGCCGATTGCTGCGCCGCCACATCGGCCTTCATCTGCTTGAGCAGGGCCACCATGTAGAGCAGCAGCACCACCGAGAAGGGCAGGCCGGCCAGTACCACCACCGTCTGCATGGCGGTGAAGTTGCCGGCGAACAGCAGGCCGATGGTCGCCAGGGTCACCACCGCGGACCAGAAGATGCGCAGCCAGTTGGGCGCGTCCTCGTCCAGGTCGCCTTCCTCGCGGGACAGGTTGGCCAGCATCACCGAACCGGAGTCGGCCGGCGTGAGGAACAGCACGAAGCCCACGCAGATCGACAGGCCGATCACCGCCTTGGCCCAGGGGTAATGCTCCAGCAGCAGGTAGATCGACATCGCCGGCTGCTCCAGCGCCGCCTTGCCGAGGTCCGCCGCGTTCTGGTTCATCACCAGGTCGAGGGCGCTGTTGCCGAATACCGACAGCCAGGCCAGGGTGAAGCCCAGGGGAATCAGCAGCACACCGCAGACCAGTTCGCGCACGGTGCGGCCACGGGAGATACGGGCCACGAACATGCCGACGAAAGGCGCCCAGGAAATCCACCAGGCCCAGTAGAACAGGGTCCACAGGCCCATCCACTCTTCGCTCTTGCCGGACTGGCCGGTGTAGACGTAGAGGTCGAAGGTCTTCAGCACCAGGCCATTGAGGTAGTCGCCGAGGTTCTGCACGAAGCCGTTGAGCAGGTGCAGGGTGTCGCCGGCCAGCAGCACGAACAGCAGCAGGCCGCTGAACAGGATGATGTTCAGGTTGGACAGGCGGCGGATGCCCTTCTCGATACCGGATACCGCGGCCAGGGTAGCCACCGCGCTCATCACCAGGATCACCGTCAGCAGCGCGCCCTGGCTGTGGGGCAGGCCGAACAGGTACTCCAGGCCCGAGGACACCTGTAGAGAACCGATACCCAGGTTGGTCACCAGGCCCAGCAGGGTGACGAAGATGCCGAAGCAGTCCACCGCGTTGCCCGCCCAGCCTTTCATCCGGCGCTCGCCGAACAGCGGGTAGAGCGCCGAACGCAGCGCCAGCGGCTGGTTGTGGCGATAGGCGAAGTACGCCACCGCCAGGCCCACCAGCGCATAGATCGCCCAGCCATGCACACCCCAGTGGAGGAAGGTCAGCTGCACCGCCTGGCGCGCCGCATGCAGGCTGCCCGGCTCGCCCTCGGGCGGGTTGTAGAGATGGTCGATGGGCTCGGAGGCGGCGAAGTACAGCAGCGAAATGCCGATGCCCGAGGAAAACAGCATGCCGGCCCAGGCGCCGTAGCTGAAGTCCGGTTTGCTGTCGTCGGCGCCCAGGCGCAATTGGCCGAAGCGGGAGAAGGCGACGTAGAGGACGAAGAACAGGTAACTGCCGATGGCCAGCATGTAGTACCAGCCGAAGCTGCGCGACAGCCAGGCCTGGGCCTTGCCCAGCATGGCGCCGGCGCTCTCCGGGAATGCGATCAAGGCAAGGGTGAGCAACAGGATGAGTGCAGTGGATCCGTAGAACACGACCGGATTCAGGCGCACCTTCCCGTGGCTTGTTGTTGTTGGAGCTTTACTCATTTGGAATTTCCAGGGCAGTGAAAGCAGGCGCCCGTGGGCGCAACGACAGACCCGCGCCAACCACTGGCGACGGGTGGCAGCCGCCGGCGGAAGGCCTGGAATCGGGTGCGGCGAACTGCCGCATCCCGAACCATGCTGCGCAGCTTATTCTTTGTTGTTTGAACGATCAATCAAAATAAAGTAGGCTGGATTTCAACTTGTCCGGGATGGTCCCGGAAGAAGAGGAAACCCCATGCCCAAAGTCGGAATGCAGCCCGTGCGGCGCACCCAACTGATCCACGCCACGCTCGAGGCGGTGGACCAGGTCGGCATGGGCGACGCCAGCATTTCCTATATCGCCAGGCTCGCCGGGGTTTCCAACGGCATCATCAGCCACTACTTCCAGGACAAGAACGGCTTGCTGGAAGCGGCCATGCGCTACCTCATGAACGACCTGCAGGACGCGGTGCGCAAACGCCGCCAGGCCATGCGCGACGACAGCGCACGGGGCTACCTGCGGTCCATCATCGACGGCAACTTCGACGACACCCAGGTCAACGGCCCGGCCATGAAGACCTGGCTGGCGTTCTGGGCCAGCAGCATGCACCAGCCGTCCCTGCGCCGTTTGCAGCGCATCAACGACCTGCGCCTGTACTCGAACCTCTGCTGGCAGTTCCGCCGCGAACTCGATGCAACGCACGCCCGCGCTGCCGCCCGTGGCCTGGCCGCGCTGATCGACGGCCTGTGGCTGCGCGGTGCGCTGTCCGGCGAAGCCTTCGACACCGAGCAGGCTCGCCGGCTCGCCTACGAATTCCTTGATCAACAACTGGCCAGGCCGGCGCTTTGAAGCGCCCGGCCGCCTTGCGTACACAAGACCTAGAGAGGACAACCACCATGGCCCGATTCGAAGAACAGAAGCTCTACATTGGCGGCCGCTACGTCGACTCCAGCAGCGGCGCCACCTTCGAGACCATCAACCCCGCCAATGGTGAAGTCCTGGCCAGCGTCCAGCGCGCCGGCAAGGAAGACGTCGAGCGCGCCGTCGCCAGCGCCATCGAAGGCCAGAAGGTCTGGGCCGCGATGACCGCCATGCAGCGTTCGCGCATCCTGCGCCGCGCCGTGGACATCCTCCGCGAGCGCAACGACGAACTGGCCGAGCTGGAAACCCTCGACACCGGCAAGCCCCTGGCCGAAACCCGCGCGGTGGACATCGTCACCGGCGCCGACGTGATCGAGTACTACGCCGGCCTGATTCCCGCCATCGAAGGCGAGCAGATCCCGCTGCGCGAAACCAGCTTCGTCTACACCCGCCGCGAGCCCCTGGGCGTGGTCGCCGGCATCGGCGCCTGGAACTACCCGGTGCAGATCGCCATGTGGAAATCCGCCCCGGCGCTCGCCGCCGGCAACGCGATGATCTTCAAGCCCAGCGAAGTCACCCCGCTGACCGCTCTGAAACTGGCCGAGATCTACACCCAGGCCGGCGTTCCGGACGGCGTGTTCAACGTGCTCACCGGCAGCGGCCGCGAAGTCGGCCAGTGGCTGACCGAGCACCCGCAGATCGAGAAGATTTCCTTCACCGGCGGCACCTCCACCGGCAAGAAGGTCATGGCCAGCGCCTCCAGCTCTTCCCTCAAGGAAGTGACCATGGAACTGGGCGGCAAGTCGCCGCTGATCATCTTCGACGACGCCGACCTCGACCGCGCCGCGGACATCGCCGTAATGGCCAACTTCTTCAGCTCCGGCCAGGTCTGCACCAACGGCACCCGCGTGTTCGTGCCGCGCGCGCTGCAGGCACGCTTCGAGGCCAAGGTGGTCGAGCGCGTCAAGCGCATCCGCCTGGGCAACCCGCAGGACGCCGAGACCAACTTCGGCCCGCTGACCAGCTTCGCCCACATGGAAAGCGTGCTCGGCTACATCGAGTCCGGCCGCAAGGAAGGCGCGCGCCTGCTGATCGGCGGCGAGCGCGTCACCGAGGGCGAATTCGCCAAGGGTGCCTACGTGTCCGCCACCGTGTTCAGCGACTGCACCGACGACATGACCATCGTCCGCGAAGAAATCTTCGGCCCGGTGATGAGCATCCTGGTCTACGACACCGAGGAAGAAGTGATCCGCCGCGCCAACGACACCGACTACGGCCTGGCCGCCGGCGTCGTCACCCGCGACCTGGCCCGCGCCCACCGCGTTATCCACAAGCTGGAAGCCGGCATCTGCTGGATCAACACATGGGGCGAGTCCCCCGCCGAAATGCCGGTGGGTGGCTACAAGCAATCGGGCGTCGGCCGCGAGAACGGCCTGACCACCCTGGCCCACTACACCCGCATCAAGTCCGTGCAGGTCGAGATGGGCGACTACTTCTCGGTGTTCTGAGCAAGGGGTCCGGATCGGCATCCGGGGGCGCTGGACGCTCCCGCAGCCCATCCGGACCACGACGCAACAGCGTCCCCGGTAGCCCGGATGAAATCCGGGAAAGAAAAATTGCCGCGCCCCGGACCAGCTCCGGGTTATCTAGCAGGTAAGTGACATGTCCCAAGAATTCGATTACATCATCGTCGGCGCCGGCTCGGCCGGTAACGTGCTGGCCACCCGCCTGACCGAAGACCCCGATGTCAGTGTCCTGCTGCTGGAGGCCGGCGGCCCGGACTACCGCCTGGACTTCCGCACCCAGATGCCCGCCGCCCTCGCCTTCCCGCTGCAGGGCCGTCGCTACAACTGGGCCTACGAGACCGATCCGGAGCCCTTCATGAACAACCGCCGCATGGAGTGCGGTCGGGGCAAGGGCCTGGGCGGTTCCTCGCTGATCAACGGCATGTGCTACATCCGCGGCAACGCCCTGGACTTCGACGGCTGGGCCAAGCTCCCGGGCCTGGAAGACTGGAGCTACCTCGACTGCCTGCCCTACTTCCGCAAGGCGGAAACCCGCGACATCGGTCCGAACGACTACCACGGCGGCGACGGCCCGGTGAGCGTGACCACGCCCAAGGCCGGCAACAACCCGCTGTTCCATGCCATGGTCGAGGCCGGCGTGCAGGCCGGTTACCCGCGCACCGACGACCTCAACGGCTACCAGCAGGAAGGCTTCGGTCCCATGGACCGCACCGTGACCCCGGAGGGCCGTCGCGCCGCCACCGGCCGCGGCTACCTGGACCAGGCCCGCAACCGGCCGAACCTGACCATCGTCACCCACGCCTTGAGCGACCGTGTCCTGTTCAGCGGCAAGCGCGCCATCGGCGTCGCCTACCTCCAGGGCAACAGCGACAACCTCAACACCGCCCATGCCCGCCGCGAAGTGCTGGTGTGCAGCGGCGCGATCGCCTCGCCGCAACTGCTGCAACGCTCCGGCGTCGGCCCGGCGGCGCTGCTGCGTGACCTCGATGTACCGGTGGTGCACGACCTGCCAGGCGTCGGCGCCAACCTGCAGGACCACCTGGAGCTCTACCTGCAGTACGCCTGCAAGGAGCCGGTGTCGATCTACCCGGCCACCAAGTGGTGGAACCAGCCGGCCATCGGCGCCAACTGGCTGCTCCGGGGCAAGGGCCTGGGCGCCAGCAACCAGTTCGAGGCCGGCGGTTTCATCCGCACCCGCCCGGAATTCGAGTGGCCGAACATCCAGTACCACTTCCTGCCGGTGGCGATTAACTACAACGGCAGCAAGGGCGTGCAGGAGCACGGTTTCCAGGCGCACATGGGCTCCATGCGTTCGCCGAGCCGCGGCCGTATCCACCTGAAATCCCGCGACCCGCGCCAGCACCCGAGCATCCTGTTCAACTACATGTCCCATGAGCAGGACTGGCAGGAGTTCCGCGACGGCATCCGCATCACCCGCGAGATCATGGGCCAGCCTGCGCTCGACCCCTTCCGCGGCCGTGAACTGAGCCCCGGCGCCCACCTCAAGACCGACGCCGAGCTGGACGACTTCATCCGCAACCATGCGGAAACCGCCTTCCACCCGTCCTGCTCCTGCAAGATGGGCAACGACGACATGGCGGTGGTGGACGGCCAGGGCCGCGTGCACGGCATGCAGGGCCTGCGGGTGGTGGACGCGTCGATCATGCCGGAGATCATCACCGGCAACCTCAACGCGACCACCATCATGATGGCCGAGAAGATCGCCGACCAGATCCGTGGTCGCAAACCGCTGCCGCGCAGCGTCGCCAGCTACTTCGTGGCCGGCGAACGACCGGTTCGCGGACAGCCGCAACGCCAGCTCTGACCGCCCGTTGAACGACGAGGCCCCCGCTGCGAACCAGCGGGGGCCTTTTCATTTGTGCCTTGGACGCTCCGGTTGGGTGCTCCCTGCAGGAGCGAATTCATTAGCGAAATGGCCAGGCACCGAGCCGGCTGGACACCACCCTCACCCCAGCCCTCTCCCAGGGGGAGAGGGAGCGGGTCGCGCCTGAAAAATGGCTCGTGCCCCTGTAGGGGCGAATTCATTCGCCAAGCAGGCCGCAGGCCTGCCCTCAGGCCGGCACTACTCCGGCAATTCCTGGCGGATCATCCAGTGTCCGCTGGGGGGCATCAGGCGGCTGATGTCGAAATTCTTGAGGTTGGCCTGGTCGATCATCTCGATACGCGGACTGACCTGCCCCGGCACCTGCCGGCCTTCGAGCAGGCGCACCGCCAGGTCCACGGCGATCCGCGCCTGGATCACCGGCGAGTCGGTGGGCGAGGCCTGCACCGTGCCTTCGGCGATGGCTTCGAGCACCCGCTCGGTGGCATAGAGCGATACCACCTCGGCCTTGTAGCGACCGCCGCTGGAGCGCACCAATTGACCGGCGAAGGCTGCAGCCTCGGCATTGCCGATGATGTAGTCGAGCCCGGGTTCGCGGGTCAGCAGCTTGCGCACCAGCGCCGCCTGGCTGCTGCGGTCCACCGGGCCATAGCCCGCCGGCACCAGCACGTCCTGGCTGCCCTCGAGCGCTTCGGCGAGCCCCTTCTCGGCGTCTATCACCCAGCCGGCATCCTTCGGCCCCGGCAGCCAGCCCACACGCACCGGGCGACCGCCGCTGCGCTGCTGGATGTAGGCCATGGCGGCCTTGGCCATGTCGGCGAAACTCACCTGGGAGCGGGCACTGACGCCCGGACAGTCGATACGGTTGACCAGGTCGATCACCGGCACGTTCTTCTTCTGCAGCAGACCCAGCTGTTCGCACAGACCCTGCTCGCTGATCGCACCGATCACATAGGCGTCGGCGGCCAGCTGGATGCAGCGGGTCAGCTGCGCCTTCTGCATCGCGTCGAACTGGTAGCCGCCGGCCTCGTAGATGCCCAGTTCGGTACCCAGGCGCTTGGCCTCCTGGTCCAGCCCCCAGGCCACCCCCCACCAGTAGCGATCCATGCCGTGGGGCAGCAAGGCGCAGATACGCCAGGGTCTGCTCGCCGCCGTGAGCGGTTGGTAGTTGGCTTCGCGACCATCCACCAGCACGTGCAGCGGGTACCACTGCGTGGCGAAGCCGGGGACGGCGATGAGCCAACTCAGGGCGAGGACAGCGAGGGACCGCATAGGGCACTCCTGTGCCGGGAAAGGAGCGGAGCGAGTCGGATACTCGCAAGGGTAGCAGCCGCTTGCCAATAGGCCTTGGCCCAACACGGCTGGCAACGGGGCCGATTGAATCCTACAGTGCGCTGGGTAATCGAAGCGAGGACTACCATGGTCGAGCCCGTCTCCCTAGACGCCCGCACCGCGCGCCTGCTGCCCTGGCTGGTGGCGGTCGCCTTCTTCATGCAGGCGCTCGACGCCACCATCCTCAACACCGCGCTCCCGGCCATGGCCCGCGACCTGGCGGAGGACCCGCTGCGCATGCAGTCGGTAATCATCGCCTACATGCTCACCGTGGCCCTGCTGATCCCGGCCTCGGGCTGGATCGCCGACCGTTTCGGCACGCGCCGGGTATTTTTTGGCGCGGTGCTGCTGTTCAGCCTCGGCTCGCTGTTCTGCGCACTGTCCACCAGCCTGCCGCAGCTGGTTGTGGCGCGGGTGGTGCAGGGGTTCGGCGGCGCGCTGATGATGCCGGTGGGACGCCTGGTGGTGCTGCGCGCCTACCCGCGTACGGAACTGGTGCGGATCATGGCCTTCATCACCCTGCCCGGCCTGCTCGGCCCGCTGATCGGTCCCACCCTGGGCGGCTGGCTGGTGGAGTACGCCAGCTGGCACTGGATCTTCCTGATCAACCTGCCGGTGGGCCTGCTCGGCGCTCTCGCCGCCTGGCGCTTCATGCCCGACCTGCGCGGCAGTGGACCGGTACGCCTGGACCTGCTGGGCTTCCTGCTGTTCGGCGCCTCCATGGTGCTGATCACCATCGCCCTGGAAGGCCTGGGCGAGCTGCAACTGCCCCACGTACGGGTGCTGCTCCTGCTGCTGGGCGGCCTGGCCTGCCTCGCCGCCTACTGGCTGCACGCGGTGCAGGTGGAGCAGCCGCTGTTCGCACCCTCGCTGTTCCGCACCCGCACCTTCGCCGCCGGCATCCTCGGCAACCTCTTCTCGCGCCTGGGCAGCGGCGCCCTGCCTTTCCTCACCCCGCTGCTGCTGCAGGTAGCCCTGGGCTACTCGCCGGCCAAGGCAGGCATGACCATGATTCCCCTGGCGCTCTCGGCAATGATCGCCAAGCCCCTGGCCAAGCCCCTGCTGGACCGCCTCGGCTACCGCCGCCTGCTGCTGGGCAACACGCTGCTGCTGGGCGCCATGATCGCCAGCCTGGCGCTGATCGACGAGGCCACGCCCTACCCGCTGCTGCTCCTGCACCTGGGCCTGCTGGGGGCGGTGAACTCCATGCAGTTCACCGCGATGAACACCGTCACCCTGCTGGACCTCGACGACCACCAGGCCAGCAGCGGCAATGGCCTGCTCTCGGTGGTGATGCAGCTGTCCATGAGCCTCGGCGTGGCGGTGGCCGCCGCCCTGCTCGGCGGCTTCGGCAAACCCGATGCGACCAGCGTGCTGACGGCCTTCCACGCCACCTACCTGTGCGTGGGCGCGGTGACCCTGCTGGCGGCGGCGATCTTCTTCCAGTTGCCACCGGACAGTGGCCGCGTCGTGCGCCGGCTGGAGCCTGATATCGACGAGTGACGGGGGTGGCGTGCGGTAGCCTGCTAAACTGCGCGCCATTTCGACTTGCAGGCCCGTCCCGTGACCACCACCGCCTTCTCCACCCTGTCCCTTTCCGCGGCCACCCTGGCCAACCTGGAAACCCTGGGCTACCGCGACATGACCCCGATCCAGGCCCAGGCCCTGCCGCTGATCCTCAAGGGCCAGGACCTGATCGCCCAGGCCAAGACCGGTAGCGGCAAGACCGCCGCCTTCGGCATCGGCCTGCTGGAGCCGCTGAACCCGCGCTTCTTCGGCTGCCAGGCCCTGGTGCTCTGCCCCACCCGCGAGCTGGCCGACCAGGTCGCCAAGGAAATCCGCCGCCTGGCCCGGGGCCACGGCAACATAAAGGTGCTGACCCTCTGCGGCGGCGTGCCCTATGGCCCGCAAGTGGGCTCGCTGGAGCATGGCGCCCACGTCATCGTCGGCACCCCCGGCCGGGTCCAGGAACACCTGCGCAAAGGGACCCTGGTACTGGACGGCCTCAACACCCTGGTGCTCGACGAAGCCGACCGCATGCTCGACATGGGCTTCTACGACAGCATCGCCGACATCATCGGGCAGCTCCCGGCGCGCCGGCAGACCCTGCTGTTCTCCGCCACCTACCCGGCGGGCATCGCCCAACTGGCCAAGACCTTCATGCGCGAGCCGCAACAGGTGAAGGTCGACGCCCTGCACGACGACAACCAGATCGAGCAGCGCTTCTACGAGATCGACCCCAACCAGCGCATGGACGCCGTGCTGCGCCTCTTGCAGAGCACCCGCCCGCAGTCCTGCGTCGCCTTCTGCCACACCCGCCAGCAGTGCCAGGAACTGGAAGCGCACCTGCGCGACAACGGCGTCTCCGCCCAGTCGCTGCATGGCGACCTGGAGCAGCGCGAGCGTGACCAGGTGCTGGCCCTGTTCGCCAACCAGAGCTGCAGCGTGCTGGTGGCCACCGACGTCGCCGCCCGCGGCCTGGATATCGCCGGCCTGGAAGCGGTGATCAACGTCGAACTCTCCCGCGATCCGGAAATACACATCCACCGTGTCGGCCGCAGCGGTCGCGCCGGCGAGAAAGGCCTGGCCCTGAGCCTGGTGGCCCCCGCCGAGGCCAATCGCGCCCAGGCCATCGAGAACCTCCAGCAGGCGCCGCTGAACTGGCAGCGCATCGACGAGCTGATCGTGAAGAACCGCGAGCCGCTGCTGCCGCCCATGGCCACCATCTGCATCAATGGCGGGCGCAAGGAGAAGCTGCGTCCCGGCGACATTCTCGGCGCCCTCACCGGCGATGCGGGGATTCCCGGCAGCCAGGTGGGCAAGATCGCCATCTTCGACTTCCAGGCCTACGTCGCCGTCGAGCGCGGCGTTGCCAAGCAGGCGCTCAAGCGCCTCAGCGAAGGCCGGATCAAGGGTCGTTCCTACAAGATGCGGATCCTCTAGCTCCCGGGAACGGAGAGGCCGTGCTTGGCGAAGATGGCCTGATAGGTACCGTCTTCGCGCATGGCCTGCATGGCCCGGTCGAAATCCTCCACCAGCTCGGCGTGCCGTGGATGGCTGCGGCGCACGAGGATATGCAGGCCGTTCTCCGAGAGCGGTTGGGGCAGGAATTCGAGCTGGTCGCGAATGTCCTGCAACTCGCGATTGAGGTAGAAGCGCGCCACCAGCTCATCCTCCAGGGTGAGTTGCACCCTCCCGGCGGCGAGCATCCGCGCGCCCATCTGGAAGCCCATCACCGGCACCTTGCTCAGGCGGGTATCGGCATCGAAGGCCGGCAGGTAGCTGTAGCCGCGCACTACGGCGATGCTGTAGCGCGCGAGGTCGGCGGGAGATTGCAGCAGCACGTCGCTGCCCTTGCGCTTGAGGAAGAGCACGCGGTTGGTCAGGTACGGCTTGGAGAACTGGCCGAAGCGGGCACGCTCATCGCTGTACCAGGCGCTGATGATCAGGTCGTAGTCGCCCACCTCGAGCCCGCGCAGTGCACGGGCCCAGGGTACCTGGACGTATTCGGGGCGGTGCCCGGCGCGTTTGAGCGCGGTGCTCACCAGCTCGGTGGCCAGGCCATTGCCCGGCAGGCTCGCATCGGTAAAGGGCGGCCAGACATCGGCGGCGATGCGCAATGTCTCGGCGGAGACGCTCGCGGCGGCGAGTAACAGGGCGAACAGGGCAAAACCACAACGTCGTCTCATGCACAGGCATCCGAGAACAGGTTTGGCCAACGGAAAGCCCAAGACTGCACCAAATTTTCGGCAGCCACCAGACGCATCGGGTACGTCCGTACCTGTTTTTTCTTCGCCCTCGCTGTGACTCCCGCGCCGGCATCGAATGCGACAGGGTGGCTGACAGCGCCACCCGCTGCCCTTAGGCTGTAGCCGGCAGCCCAGCCATACACGGACATCCGCCCACAAGGCCCCTATGCCCTCGACCCGATTCACGCAAACCCTGCGCCGCCTCTGGGCGCTGGACAAGTTCAGCTACAGCCTGCGCGTTTTCGTCGCCCTCACAGGGAGCATGGCGCTGTGCTGGCAGCAGGACCGCATGGAACTGCTGATCCCACTCTTCCTCGGCATCATCGCCAGCGCCCTGGCCGAAACCGACGACAGCTGGCAGGGCCGCCTCACCGCGCTGCTGGTGACCCTCGGCTGCTTCAGCGTCGCCTCCCTGTCGGTGGAACTGCTGTTCCCCTACCCCTGGGTCTTCGTCGGCGCCCTGGCCCTCGCCAGCTTCGGCCTGACCATGCTCGGCGCCCTGGGTGAGCGCTACGCCACCATCGCCCAGGCGACGCTTATCCTCTCCGTCTACACCATGATCGGCGTCGACCAGCGCGACGGCGCGCCCACCAACCTCTGGCAGGAACCCGCCCTGCTGGTGGCCGGCGCCGCCTGGTACGGCCTGCTCTCGGTGCTCTGGCAGGCGCTGTTCACCCACCAGCCGGTGCAGCAGAGCCTGGCCCGGCTGTTCCGCGAACTGGGGCAGTACCTCAAGTTGAAATCCGCCTTGCTGGAACCGGTTCGCCAGCTCGACGTCGAGGCCCGGCGCCTGGAGCTGGCGCGGCAGAACGGCAAGGTGGTGGCGGCATTGAACGCGGCCAAGGAGATCATCCTGCACCGGGTCGGCAACGGCCGGCCGGGGCCCAAGGTGAACCGCTACCTCAAGCTCTACTTCCTCGCCCAGGACATCCATGAGCGCGCCAGCTCGTCCCACTACGCCTACAACGAGCTGGCCGAAGCCTTCTTCCACAGCGACGTGCTGTTCCGCTGCCAGCGCCTGCTGCGCCAGCAAGGCGGCGCCTGCCAGGCCCTGGGCCGCGCCATCCAGATGCGACAACCCTTCGACTACCTGGACGGCACCCAGGCCCTGGAAGACCTGAACAAATCCCTGGAGCACCTGCGCATCCAGAGCAACCCGGCCTGGCGCGGCCTGCTGCGCTCGCTCAACGCCCTGGCGCGTAACCTCGGCACCCTCGACCGGTTGCTCACCGACGCCAGCAACCCCGATGCCCTGGCCGAAGCCCAGGACACCAGCCTGCTGGATCGCTCGCCCAAGGGCCTGAAAGACGTCTGGGAACGCCTCAAGCTGAACCTCACGCCAACCTCCCTGGTGTTCCGCCACGCCCTGCGCATGGCCCTGGCGCTGACCGCCGGCTATGGCGTGCTGCACCTGATCCACCCCGAGCAGGGCTACTGGATACTGCTGACCACGGTATTCGTCTGCCAGCCCAACTTCGGCGCCACCCGGCGCAAGCTGGTGCAGCGGATCGCCGGTACCCTGATCGGCCTGGCGCTGGGCTGGGCGCTGTTCGACCTGTTCCCCAGCGCCCTGGTGCAGTCGGTGTTCGCCGTGGTCGCCGGGGTGGTGTTCTTCGCCACCCGCGCCACCCGCTACACCCTGGCCACCGCCGCCATCACCCTGATGGTGCTGTTCTGCTTCAACCAGATCGGCAACAGCTACGGGCTGTTCCTGCCACGCCTGGTGGATACCCTGCTCGGCGCACTGATCGCCGGCCTCGCGGTGATCTTCATCCTGCCCGACTGGCAGGGGCGCCGGCTCAACCAGGTGCTGGCCAACACCCTGGCCTGCAACAGCCGTTACCTGCGCCAGATCATGCAGCAGTACGCCAGCGGCAAGCGCGACGACCTGGCCTACCGCCTGGCCCGGCGCAACGCCCACAACGCCGACGCGGCGCTGTCCACCACCCTGTCGAACATGCTCATGGAGCCCGGCCACTTCCGCAAGGAAGCGGACATCGGCTTCCGCTTCCTGGTGCTGTCCCACACCCTGCTCAGCTACCTCTCGGCCCTCGGCGCCCACCGCAGCGAAAACCCCGGCGAAGCCCTCACCCCGACCATCGTCGAGGCGGCCGAACAGATCGCCGGCAGCCTCGATGAAATCGCCGGCAACCTGTCCGAGAAGTCCACGGTGAGCATCTACCGCGACCAGGAAGAAGCCCTGGCCAGGGACCTGGCGCATCTGCCCGAAGACATGGACGACCGCCCGCGCCTGGTGCAGACCGAACTGGGCCTGATCTGCCGCCAGCTGGGGCCGTTGCGGACGCTGGCGGCGCATCTGGTGAGCGAGAAGCAGGTGGCCTGATCGCCCACCTGGGGAATCAGAGCCAGCAGGCATCCCAGAACGGGTAGTCGCCAATCCGCTCGACGAGCCCGTCACGCAGGGGGTTGGCCACCAGGTAGCGGGCGACCGTCAGCAGGTCTTCCTCCCGACGCAGCGCATGATCATGAAAACCTCGCTGCCAGATGCTCGAGCTGCCTTGCAGATGCATCCCCAGGCGCCGGGCGGAGCGCCCCTTGAACACCTTGATGATGGTGGAAAGGCTGATCGGGCCATTCAGCTGCAGCAGCCAGTGGAGGTGGTCCGGCATCAGTACCCAGGCGACGGAGCGGATCAGGTTCTGTTCTTCCAGCCGGCGCATCTCGGCGATGGCCAGGCGCGCGCAGTGGAAGTCCCGGAACAACGGCTGTCGGCCTTCGGTGGTCGTGGTGATGTGGTAGATCTGGCCGGGTATCGAAGCGCGGCCGCGGATGAGATCGTCCCTGGGCATGTCCATTGCCTCCTTGTGTGTGAGGCAATGACTCTAAAGAGCCCCCGACCAGCGTTGGGCCGAGGTTCATCCTTGAAATGGCTGATCCGCATGGGGGAATGAAATACCTGCAGGGGCGAATTCATTCGCCAAGGGACGCGAAGCGGCCCCAGGGGGTGTACGGCAGACCTGCGGCCTGCTTGGCGAATGAATTCGCCCCTACAAGGAACGTGCACCCGAGGCTCAGAGCCCTCCCGCCATCAACTCCTTCACCGTTTCCCCCACCGCGCGCACGGCTGCCTCGATCACCGCGGTCGGCTTGGAGGAGTAGTTCATCCGCAGGCAGTTGCGGTACTTGCCCGAGGCGGAGAACAGGCTGCCGGCGGCGATCTGCACGCCCTTGGGCAGCAAGGCGCGGTTCAGGCGCAGGGCGTCGAAGTCCTCGCCGAGCTCCACCCAGAGCATGAAGCCGCCCTGGGGCCGGCTGGCGCGGGTGCCTTCGGGGAAGTAGCGCATCACCCAGTCGGTCATCTGGTCGCGGCTGTGCTGGTACTGGCTGCGCATGCGCCGCAAGTGCGGCTCGTAGTGGCCGTTGCCGACGAAGTCGGCCAGCGCCAGCTGCGGCTGGGTGGCGGTGGCGCCAGTGGAGATGTACTTCATGTGCAGGACCCGGTCGAGATAGCGGCCCGGCGCGATCCAGCCGACGCGGATGCCCGGCGCCACGGTCTTGGAGAACGAGCTGCAGAGCATCACGCGGCCGTCCTCGTCGAAGGACTTGATGGTGCGCGGGCGCGGGTACTGGTAGGCGAGGTCGCCGTAGACGTCGTCCTCCAGGATCGGCACGTCGTAGCGCTGGGCCAGGGTCAGCAAGGCGCGCTTGCGCGCCTCCGGCATGATGTAGCCGAGCGGGTTGTTGCAGCTGGGGGTGAGCTGGATCAGCTTGATCGGCCACTGCTCCAGGGCCATTTCCAGGGCCTCCAGGCTGATGCCGTTGACGGGGTCGGTGGGCAGCTCGAGGGCCTTCATGCCGAAGCCCTTCAAGGTCTGCATGGCGCCGTGGAAGCTGGGGGAGTCCACCGCGACTATGTCCCCCGGCTCGCAGGTGGAGCGGATCGCCACCGACAGCGCCTCGTGGCAGCCGGTGGTGATGACGATGTCGCTGGCGGGGATCTGGCAACCGGAGTCCAGGGCCAGCCGCGCCACCTGTTCGCGCAGGGCCTCTGTGCCATAGATGCTGTCGTAGTAGAGGCCGCTGCCGTCCTGGCGCCGGCTGATCCGGCCGAGGCTGCGCAGCAGCGGCTTCAGCGTCGGCCCGGAGATGTCCGGCATGCCGCGCCCCAGCTGCACCACGTTGTCCCGGGAGCTGCGCTTGACCAGGTCGAGCACGTCATTCCACTGGGAAACATCCACCGGCCGCTGCGGCGCCCGGCTCATTTCCGGCAGGGCTGGCGTCTGGCGCAGCGGCGGGACGAAGTAGCCGGACTTGGGCCGCGGCTCGGCCAGGCCGCCATCCTCGAGTACGCGGTAGGCCTGTTGCACGGTGCTCAGGCTGACGCCGTGCTCCAGGCTCAGGGCGCGCACCGAGGGCAGGCGGTCGCCGGGGCGGTAGTAGCCCTGTTCGATACGTTCCCCGAGGGTTTCGGCCAGCTTGATATAGAGCTTCATGACAGACTCCAGAAAGGCCGCAATGGCGGATCACGACCCGTACAGATAGCCCAGAAATGGAGGATTCAGATAGGAAATCACGCAATCTGTATGAAGAAAATATACAGATCGTGAATCTGTATTGAGATTTACCCGACGGACATCATGGTTCCCACCCCGATCCACCACAGGGCATGAGGAACGCAACGATGAACGGCCTGAGCGATGTACGTCTGAGTCTCCACGCACGGGAACTGGAACAGGAGCGGTACGCGCCGGTGTCCCTGGCACCGTTCCGCGTTGGCAGTCGCTGGAACCGCTTCTGGATGCGCCTGCGCACCCGTCGCGCCCTGCTGGAACTGGACGCCCATGCCTTGAAGGACATCGGCCTGACCCGCCAGCAGGCGCTGGACGAAGCGCTCAAACCCTTCTGGAAGGTCTAGCCGGCGACGCCACGCCTGGGTCTCAGGGCCAGGCCTTCCAGGCACGGGAGGGCCCGTCCAGGGGCGCCTGCAAACGCTTGAAGTCGGGCTGCGCACGCAGCTTGCGCAAGGCCTGCACCAGGCGCCGGTCCACCTCGACACCCCGGGGGTTGTCCGGCACCAGCCACTTCACCGGATAGAGGCCGAAGTCCTGCGCGCGCAGCTGTTCGCGCAGGCCCAGGCGGTCGATTTCGTGCTCGGTTTCCTTGGCCGAGAAGACGTAGCCGTCGATGCGCCCACGCACCAGCTTCTGCAGGCTGCTCTCGACGCTGTTGCTGGACAGCGCCGGGAACCCGAGCCAGGGCGCGTGGGCACGGTCGGTCTCGACCCGGTAGGGATAGGCCAGCTTGCGCAGGGCCGGGTCGACTGTCGGTGCGGCGAGCTGCTCCTGCAACTCGTCCACGCGCCAGCTACGCCCGAGCAGCGGTTGCAGTTGCGTCTGCTGCGCCGGAGCGAGGCCGCTGGCCGCGAGACGCTCGGCACTGAGGGCGTGGGCCGGGTCGAGCAACTGGGCGACGCTGAGGCTATTGGCGCGCTGGGTGAACAGGCCGAAACGCACCCGCCACAGATCGCCCGAGCCGTAGCGCAGGCCCGCCGGCAGGTGCGGCAGGTTGCCGAGGAACGGCACCTGGAATTCGCACTGGCCGTTCTGCAGCAAGTGGAAGGTGCGGGCGAACGGGGTGATCTGCACTTCGAACTCGACATCCGGCAGTTGCGCGTCCAGGGCGCGGATCAGCTCCGGCAGCGGCCCGCTGCCATCGGCTTCGGCCAGCCCCGGCACCTCGGCCACCGCCACTCGCCATTGTTCGGCGGCCGGGAGGGGATGGGCCCAGGCCAGGACCAGGCTGAGGCAGAGCAGCGGCAGTCGGCGCATGGATCACCCGGAGGGTAGCGGTACGCCTGAGTATAGGTGTGGCCTTCAGCGCAACAGGCTGACCATGCGCTGGATGGCGTCCTTCTGCTCGCTGACCAGGGCCAGGCCACCAGCGCTGTCCAGGGCGTCCAGCGGCGGCACGATCTTGCGATAGGCGGCGAGCTGCTGGATCGGCGGCAGCTGGGCGCCGCGCGGCTCCTCGCGTTGGGCGTGGTAGAGACCGAGGTTGACCAGATCCACCAGGCCAAGGCGGGCGCCGCTGTCGGCGTCCCAGTTCCTCGCGCTTCGCACCAGGTCGACGTAGCCCTGGTCGAGCCCCCATTTCTTCAGCACCACCAGCCCCAGGGACTGGCCGTACTCACGGCAGAGCCGGGCGTAGACGTCCGGGGTCGGTACCTGGCTGGCGTCCTTGAAGGCGGACAGTACCGCCAGCTCGCCGACATCGCAGAGCAGGCAGGCGAGCAGCGCCTGGTCCGCCGAGGGATAACCCAGGGGCCGGGCCAGCACGGCGCTGGTCGCGGCCTGGCGGGTCAACCGGCCCCAGAGGACGACGAACAGCTGCTTGTGGGCGGCGCTGTGGAGGGTGAACAGGCTCTTCAGGCTGTGCGCCAGGGTGATGCGATCCACTTCCTGCAGGCCGAGCATGCGGATCACATCATCCAGGGTCTTGGGCGGCTGGCTGGAGCGCAGCAGGATGCTGGAGGCGTGCTTCATCAGCAGGGCGCTGAGGGCCGGGTCCTTGCTGATGAGCTGCTTGAGCCGGATCACCGAGACATTGGGGTCGGCCAGGGCACGACGAATGTCCAGGGTGATCATCGGCAGGCTGGGTAGCTGCTCCTCCCCATTCATCAGCTGGGTGACCACCCTGCGATAAATCGAGTAATCCGACTCTTCTGCGCTCAAGCCACTTCTCCCCGTCCAGGTGCGGCAGTGTAACCACGCCCATGGCGCTACCCAAGAGACACGGCGCGCAATCGGACGGCGTGCTCAGGGCACCGGCACGCCATGAGGCTTGGCGATCTTCGCCAGCCGACCATCGGCACGCATCTGGCCGAGGACTCGGCCGATGTCGTCGCGCAACTGCCGGTGGGATTCGCCCCTGGGCAAGGCGAAGTAGCCCACCTGGCTGTCGATCTCCGGCTCCAGTTCGCGTACGTCGGTGGCAATGCCCAGTTCGTCGATGCGCGGCAACGAGTCGCGCTGGTTGCTGGCCACCAGGTCGACGCGGTCGGCCATCAGCAGGCGGAAGGCCAGTTCCACCGAGGGTGCGACGTGCAGGTCGAGCTTGCCACGCATGGCCTCGAAGCGCTCGCCGTAGATCCACCCATGGATGATCGCGATGCGCTGCCCCATCAGGCTGGCGGGGCTGCCGTCCCAGGTCGCGGCAGTGCCCTTGCGGGCATAGAAGAGCACCCGGTCGCGGTAGAAACCGGGCTCGGCGAACTGGAATCGGCGCTCCCGCGCGGCCGTGCGGTACGGGCCGATCAGGACGTCGGCGCGGCCCTCTTCCACCAGCTTCTGGGCGCGGGCCCAGGGGTAGAGCTCGAAACGCACCTGGTGGCCGAGTTCCGCCGCCACCGCGCGCAGCACATCGACGCCCAGCCCCGTGGGTTCGCCACTGGGGGCCAGGACATAGAGGCCGGGGAACTCGGTGCCGACCGCGAGCAAGTCACGGGCGCCGGCGAAGGGCACGAGGCCCAGCACCCAGAGGATGACACAGAGGATGCGGAATCTCGGACGCATGTCCGCTGGCCTCGGTCGGCTGCTCTCCTGAGCCTAGCAGCCGCTGGCCATGGCGAGGTCTAAACGAAAAGTCTCCGAGCGAAGGTCAGGCAAGGCGCAACGACCAACGGGAGTAACAGCCGAAGGCTGGCCCGAAGGGCGAGCGCTAGCGAGTCAAACAGGCGAGGAAGCGGACTGGGCTCGCACTCGAGTTTACGAGTTGTAAATGAGCATTCTGATCGGACTCGCGCACGAGCCTGTTTTTAACGCAGCATCACCGAGCGCAGGTACTTTTCGTACAGAGCTTAGAGCTCGCGCCAGGTGAGGTAGATCCGCAGGTCGAACTCCAGCTGGTGGTAGCCGGGCAGCATGTGCTCGCAGAGCTGGTAGAAGGCCTTGCTGTGGTCGCGCTCCTTCAGGTGCGCCAGCTCGTGGACCAGAATCATCTGCAGGAACTCGGGCGCGGCGTCCTTGAACAGCGAGGCGACGCGAATCTCCTTCTTCGCCTTGAGCTTGCCGCCCTGCACCCGTGAGATCGCGGTATTGAGGCCGAGGGCCTTGTGCACCACGTCGAGCTTGTTGTCGTAGATCACCTTGTCCGGTGCCGGCGCGTTGCGCAGGTGCTCCTGCTTCAAGGCCATGGCGTACCCGTAGAGCGCCTTGTCGCTCTGCACCTCATGCCGCCCCGGGTAGCGGCGCTCCAGGTAGTCCCCCAGGCGGTCGCCGGCAATCATCTGCGCCACCTGGTCCTGGAGGCTGGCCGGGTAGCCGCGAAGGTATTTGAGACTGGTCATGGCAGGGTACGGAGGCCGGGACTGAAAAGACGCGACAGTTTACCCGAGGACGAGCGCCCCGCCGCCGTCGCCGGTCGGAGCCCTCTGCAACGAGGCTTTGCGACGTAGTTCAGATTTCCCGCAAATCCTTCGCCCGCCGCAACCCGCTCGCCGCGAGCACCTTCGCCACGGGTCTTACAAAAAACCGGCGGTGCTTGCGGAAGAATTCCCTTATCGATCAAGGCCAGCCGCTCTGGGCCGGGCCCCGGCAGGCGATAGCGCAATACTGGCAAACGCCATAATAGACATATTATTGACGCCAACATACCGACAATCGGTGACTGACAGGCCGCCGATGGCTTTCGTATAAAGCAATCGCGAGACGGCCCAAACGCCTTCGGACGACACGGCAGCCCCTGCCACCTGGCAACCTTCACTTCCCGTTCGAGTGCGATTGGCCGCAACGCCCACCCGGCCTCCGGGTGACGAGAAAAAGCAGCGCCCGACGGGGAGGTCCTTTCGAGATCTCCGCCATGATCGACCTTTCCACCTGGAACCTGACGCTCCCCGTTGGCGTACCCGCCGTCACCATCGAGACCCCGCTGCTGGTGGGCGGCTACCAGGACCACTACTTCCAGAGCAATTCCACCGGCCTGTACTTCTGGGTACCGGTGAACGGCACCACCACCGCCAACGCCATCTACCCGCGCAGCGAGCTACGCGAGACCCAGGCCGACGGCAAGCTGCGCAACTGGACCTACCCCAGCGCCGACAACCTGCTCAGCGCCAACCTCAGCGTCAGCCAGGTGCCCTCCACCGGCAAGCTGGTGATCGGCCAGATCCACGCCTACGGCAGCACCAGCCCGCTGCTCAAGCTGGAATATCAGTTCAAGACCAAGACGCAGACCGCGAACATCGTGGCCAAGGTGCGCAACTCGCCAAGCGACGAGACCAGCACGGTGATCCCGCTGCTCAGCGGCATCCCGCTGAACCAGCGCTTCAGCTACCTGATCGAGTTGTCGCCCACCGGCCTGCTCAGCGTGCTGGTCAATGGCAGCCTCTGGAGCCAGCAACTGGCGGCGGACTGGGCGCCGAAACCGCTGTACTTCAAGGCTGGGGTCTATGCCCAGGACAACAGCGGCTACGAGACCGAAGCGGGGGCGGCGACCTTCTACAGCCTGAAGATCGAGCACCGGGCGCCCTGACGCCCCGGCCGCTTCAGGGCGAGGGAACCAGGGCGGTGGATTCCAGGCAGCGGGCCAGGGACTTCGCATCCGTCAGCAGGCAGGGGTCGCCCGCCAGGTAACTCCGGTACACCCGCAGCAGGTCCCCATCGCTGATCCGGCAATTGCCCGCCGGGCACTGGCTGGCGAACTCGAAGCGCCCGTCCGGCGAATCGGCCAGGCGGATCTTCAGCGCCGGCCAACCCTCCGGCTTGGCCGTGGACGGGGTGAACAGCCAGACCCCCTTGCGCTGCACCAGCGCCCCACCCGCCTCGGCGTAGTCGTAGACGAACAGCAGGGTGCGCGAGATCTTGGTGGTGCAGTCGGTGCGGTCCAGGCAGCGCTGCGGATCGCTCGCCACCGGCTGCTGCGGCGGCGAAGGCACTGGAGCTACCTGCGGCTTGGCGGCGCAACCGACCAGCAGCAGGGCGAAAACCATCGTCAGGGGCAAACGCATCGGAAACTCCTGTAGGCGGATACGAAAAAGCCCCGCACTGCGGGGCTCTTCGTGAAGGCCGTGGGATCAGTTGACCTTGGCGGCCAGCTCGCCCTTGGCGTAGCGCAGGTACATGCCTTCCAGGGAGATCGGCTTGATCTTGGAGGCGTTGCCGGCGGTGCCGAAGGCTTCGTAGCGGGCGATGCAGATGTCGCGCATGGCTTCTACGGTCTTGGCGAAGTATTTGCGCGGGTCGAACTCGGCCGGGTTCTTGGCCAGGAAGCTGCGGATGGCACCGGTGGACGCCAGGCGCAGGTCGGTATCGATGTTGACCTTGCGCACGCCGTGCTTGATGCCTTCGACGATTTCCTCGACCGGAACGCCGTAGGTTTCCTTAATGTCGCCGCCGAATTCGTTGATGATCGCCAGCCAGTCCTGGGGTACCGAGGAAGAACCGTGCATCACCAGGTGGGTGTTGGGGATGCGCTTGTGGATTTCCTTGATGCGGTCGATGGCGAGGATGTCACCGGTCGGCGGCTTGGTGAACTTGTAGGCGCCGTGGCTGGTGCCGATGGCGATGGCCAGGGCATCCACCTGAGTCTTCTTGACGAAGTCGGCGGCTTCTTCCGGGTCGGTCAGCATCTGGCTGTGGTCGAGGATGCCCTCGGCGCCAACGCCATCTTCTTCGCCGGCCTGGCCAGTTTCCAGGGAGCCCAGGCAACCCAGCTCACCTTCCACCGATACGCCGCAGGCGTGGGCGAAGGCAACGGTCTGCTGGGTGACACGGACGTTGTACTCGTAGTCGGACGGGGTCTTGCCGTCTTCCTTCAGCGAGCCGTCCATCATCACGGAGGAGAAGCCCAGCTGGATGGAGCGCTGGCAGACGTCGGGGCTGGTGCCGTGGTCCTGGTGCATGCACACCGGGATGTGCGGGAATTCTTCGATGGCAGCCAGGATCAGGTGGCGCAGGAAGGGCGCGCCGGCGTATTTGCGGGCGCCGGCCGAGGCCTGCACGATCACCGGGGAATCGGTCTTGTCGGCCGCTTCCATGATGGCGCGCATCTGTTCCAGGTTGTTGACGTTGAAAGCCGGTACGCCGTAGCCGAATTCGGCGGCGTGGTCCAGCATCTGGCGCATGCTGATGAGTGCCATGGTGTTTCAGTCTCCCGATTGGGTGGGCTGTCAAATTACAAAGCCTGCCGCAGGGGCAGGCCGGGTTCAAGTTCCCGGGGAGGAGCGGTCATGCCCTACCCGGGGAATGTCATGGGGCCTTGCAGCCGCGACCTATGAGGTCATCGGTCGCCACCCAGTACACCAGGCCTTCGTCACCCTTGGTGTGGAAGGCCAGGTTGCCGTCGCTGTACAGCGCGCCGGAGCCCGAGGGCTCCCGCTTGAGGCGGTGGACGATGTCGCCGCCGCCCAGGCGCAGGTCGATGCCGCTCTTCTCGGCATCGGCGAAACGCCAGAGCACTTCGGTCTGGCTGTCACAGACCCAGCGGGTCCAGTCATCGCTGACTTCCCGCTGCCCGGCGCAACCGGCCAGCAGGGCGAATCCCGCGAGGGCCAACCATCCTTTCATGCGCATCTCCTTGGGGATGGCTCCGGCCATCCGTGCACCACGCCCTCAGGGGCAATGCTGTTGTCCTTCCGCGCTCACAGTGGGGTCGCCACTGGCCTGCGCCTCTACCCGCTGGTCGTCCTGATTGCTCGGGACTACGACCTCGGACGGGCTTATCACTTCGCAAGGGCTGGACGGCTTGCCGCCGGCACAACCCGAAAGTCCGACAACCAGGGTCAGCAGAATCGCAGCGTAGCGCATGGCAGGTGCTCCTCTTCAGGTTCCTTATGAAGGGACCACGAACACCTGCCAGGGTTTAGGCCAATTGCGCCAGCCGCTTACTTCGCCCGTTGCTCAAGCACTTCCACGGCCGGCAGGACCTTGCCCTCGACGAACTCGAGGAAGGCGCCACCACCGGTGGAAATGTAGGAGACCTGCTCGTTCACGCCGTACTTGTCGATCGCCGCCAGGGTGTCGCCACCACCGGCAATGGAGAAGGCCGGGCTCTCGGCAATGGCCTTGGCCAGCACCTTGGTGCCGTTGCCGAACTGGTCGAACTCGAATACACCCACCGGGCCGTTCCAGAGGATGGTCTTCGACGACTTCAGCAGCTCGGCGAACTGGGCGGCGGTCTGCGGGCCGATGTCGAGGATCATGTCATCGTCGGCTACATCCGCGATGGCCTTGACGGTGGCGGCGGCGGATTCGGCGAATTCCTTGGCGACCACCACGTCAACCGGCAGCGGCACGCTGACCTTGGCGGCGATGGCCTTGGCGGTGTCCACCAGGTCGGCTTCGTACAGCGACTTGCCGACCTTGTAGCCGGCCGCGGCGAGGAAGGTGTTGGCGATGCCGCCACCGACGATCAGCTGGTCGCAGATCTGGCTCAGGGAGTTCAGTACGTCGAGCTTGGTGGAAACCTTGGAGCCGGCGACGATGGCGGCCATCGGACGGGCCGGGTTGCCCAGGGCCTTGCCCAGGGCGTCCAGCTCGGCGGCCAGCAGCGGGCCGGCGGCGGCCACCTTGGCGAACTTGGCCACGCCGTGGGTGGAACCCTCGGCGCGGTGGGCGGTGCCGAAGGCGTCCATCACGAATACGTCGCACAGCGCGGCGTATTGCTGGGCCAGCTCATCGGCGTTCTTCTTCTCGCCCTTGTTGAAGCGCACGTTCTCGAACAGCACCACCTGGCCGGGGGCGACATCGACGCCGCCGAGGTAGTCGGCCACCAGCGGCACGTCGCGGCCCAGGGCCTTGCTCAGGTACTCGGCCACCGGCTTGAGGCTGTTCTCTTCGGAGAACTCACCCTCGGTGGGACGGCCCAGGTGGGAGCAGACCATCACCGCCGCGCCCTTCTCCAGTGCCAGCTTGATGGTCGGCAGGGAGGCGAGGATGCGCGCATCGCTCTTCACGACGCCGTCCTTCACGGGCACGTTGAGATCCTCGCGGATCAGCACGCGCTTACCCTGGAGGTCGAGGTCGGTCATTTTCAACACGGTCATGGGGTCAGTCCTTCACGGGGGCTGGTTGTTAACGAGAAGCGGAGACCCGCAGATAGTGGTCCGCGGTGTCGAGCATACGGTTGGCGAAGCCCCATTCGTTGTCGAACCAGGCCAGCAGGTTGACCAGGCGCGGTCCGGAGACGCGGGTCTGGCTGCCGTCGACGATGGCGGAATGGGGGTCGTGATTGAAATCGCAGCTGGCATGGGGCAGCTCGGTGTAGGCCAGCAGGCCTTTCAGCGGACCGCTTTCGGCGGCCTCGCGGAGCACGCGGTTGATCTCGACGGCCGAGGTGTCGCGGGCCGTCTGCAGGGTGATGTCGAGGCAGGACACGTTCACCGTCGGCACGCGGATGGCTTTCGCCTGGATGCGCCCGACCAGTTCCGGCAGCAGGCGCTCGATGCCGCGCGCCAGGCCTGTGGATACCGGGATCACCGACTGGAAGGCCGAACGGGTACGGCGCAGGTCTTCGTGGTGGTAGGCGTCGATCACGGGCTGGTCGTTCATGGCCGAGTGGATGGTGGTGATGGAGACGTACTCCAGACCCACGGACTCGTTGAGAAGTTTCAGCAGCGGCACACCGCAGTTGGTGGTGCAGGACGCGTTGGACACCAGCCTTTCGGCGCCGGTCAGGCTGTCCTGGTTGACCCCGTAGACGATGGTGGCGTCGATGTCGGCCTCGCCAGCCATGGGCTGGGACAGCAGCACCCGGGGCGCGCCGGCGGCCAGGAAGCGCTCGGCCTGCTGGCGGTGGGTGTACTGGCCGGAGCACTCCAGCACCAGGTCCACGCCCAGGGCGGCCCAGTCGATGCCTTCCGGCTCGGCGCTGCGCAGCACCTTCACGCAATCGCCGTTGATATGCAGGCAATCGCCGTCCACCCGCACTTCACCGGGGAACCGGCCATGGGTGGAGTCGAAGCGGGTCAGGTACTCGATGCTGGCCTGGTCGGCCAGGTCGTTCAACGCGACGATCTCGAAATTCGCCCCGTCACCGCGCTCGTGGAGCGCGCGCAGCACGCAGCGGCCGATGCGACCGTAGCCGTTGAGGGCAACTTTGAAAGGGCGATTGCTGGGCATGGGGCGCTCGCGGGGCCAGGAGAAAAAGACCGTAGGATGGGTTGAGCTTGCGATACCCATCAGAACGCAGCATGGGTATCGCTGCGCTCAACCCATCCTACTCAGACGTCCAGCAGCTCTTCGGCGGTGGCGACGATATTGTCGACGGTGAAGCCGAAGTGCTCGAACAGCGCCGGGGCCGGAGCCGATTCGCCGAAGCTGGTCATGCCGATCACGCGGCCTTCCAGGCCGACGTACTTGTACCAGAAGTCGGCATGAGCGGCTTCGATGGCGATGCGCGCACCGACCTGAACCGGCAGTACGGCCTGCTTGTAGGCGGCGTCCTGCTGGTCGAACAGGTTGGTGGACGGCATGGACACCACGCGCACCTTGCGGCCGGCGGCGGTCAGCTGGTCATAGGCCTGCACGGCCAGGCCGACTTCCGAGCCGGTGGCGATCAGGATCAGTTCCGGCTCGCCGGCGCTGTCCTTCAGCACGTAGCCACCACGGGCGATGTCGGCGATCTGGCCGGCGTCGCGGGTCTGGTGGGGCAGGTTCTGGCGGGAGAAGATCAGCGCGCTCGGGCCGTCGTTGCGCTCGATGGCGGCCTTCCAGGCCACGGCGGATTCCACCGCGTCGGCCGGACGCCAGGTGTTCAGGTTCGGGGTGCAGCGCAGGCTGGCCAGTTGTTCCACAGGCTGGTGGGTCGGGCCGTCTTCGCCCAGACCAATGGAGTCGTGGGTGTAGACGAAGAGCACGCGCTTCTTCATCAGCGCGGCCATGCGCACGGCGTTGCAGGCGTACTCCATGAACACCAGGAAGGTGGCGCCATAGGGAATGAAGCCGCCGTGCAGGGCGATGCCGTTCATGATGGCGCTCATGCCGAACTCGCGCACGCCGTAGAACAGGTAGTTGCCGGAAGCGTCCTCGGCGGACACGCCCTTGCAGCCTTTCCACAGGGTCAGGTTGGAGCCGGCCAGGTCAGCCGAGCCACCGAGGAACTCGGGCAGCAGCGGGCCGAAGGCGTTCAGCGCGTTCTGGCTGGCCTTGCGGCTGGCGATGGTTTCGCCCTTGGCGGCCACTTCGGCGATGTAGGCATCGGCCTTGGCGGAGAAGTCGGCCGGCAGTTGGCCCTTGATGCGGCGCTGGAACTCGGCGGCCAGCTCCGGGTGGGCGGCGGCGTAGGCGGCGAAGCGCTCGTTCCAGGCGGCCTCGCGGGCGGCACCTGCGGCCTTGGCGTCCCATTCGGCGTAGATATCGGCCGGGACTTCGAACGGGCCGTGGGTCCAGCCCAGGGCGGCGCGGGTCAGGGCGATTTCGTCATTGCCCAGCGGCGCGCCGTGGCACTCTTCCTTGCCCTGCTTGTTCGGCGAACCGAAGCCGATCACGGTCTTGCAGCAGATCAGGGTCGGGCGGTCGGAGGTCTTGCGCGCGGTTTCGATGGCGGTCTTGATCTCGTCGGCGTCATGGCCGTCGACATTTCGAATCACCTGCCAGCCGTAGGCCTCGAAGCGCTTCGGGGTGTCGTCGGTGAACCAGCCGTGGACTTCGCCATCGATGGAGATGCCGTTGTCGTCGTAGAAGGCCACCAGCTTGCCCAGGCCCAGGGTACCGGCCAATGCGCAGACTTCGTGGGAAATGCCTTCCATCATGCAGCCATCGCCGAGGAACACATAGGTGTTGTGATCGACAATGCTGTGGCCGTCACGGTTGAACTGGGCGGCGAGGGTCTTTTCCGCGATGGCGAAGCCGACCGCGTTGGCGATGCCCTGGCCCAGCGGACCGGTGGTGGTTTCCACGCCGGCGGTGTAGCCATATTCCGGGTGGCCCGGGGTGCGGCTGCCGAGCTGGCGGAAGTTCTTCAGGTCGTCGATGGTCAGGTCGTAGCCGCTCAGGTGCAGCAGCGAGTAGTTGAGCATCGAGCCGTGGCCGTTGGACAGCACGAAGCGGTCGCGGTTGGCCCACTCGGGGTTGTTCGGGTTGTGCTGCAGGTAATCCCGCCAGAGCACTTCGGCGATATCGGCCATCCCCATTGGGGCGCCGGGGTGGCCGCTGTTGGCTTTCTGCACAGCATCCATGCTCAGGGCACGAATGGCATTGGCACGCTCACGACGGCTGGGCATCGCTTATCTCCTGCAGGTCTGAATAGACGGCTAATCGAAAAAAGGCCGCTATTTTCGCCCAGCCGGCAGGTCGCGGGCAATCACAGATGGTCGCACTTCACCGCTCAATTGCGCGAAAGTCCTGCCACGGCCCTCAGGCAGGGGCCCGCCTGCCCGCGCGCCGACCACCGATCAGGCAATATCAAAACTTTTTGATATTGGCATTGCGACACCAGGGGGCGGGGGCTAGACTGCGCCCCCTATGAGCCTGCGCGTACCCCAGATCCGTCATGACGACAGCGACGAGCTGGCCGCCCTGTGCAAGGCCGGCGGCGATCCGCTGCGCCTGAACGTGCTGCGGGCCCTGGCCAACGACTCGTACGGCGTGCTGGAACTGGCGCAGATCTTCGCCACCGGCCAGTCGGGCATGAGCCACCACCTCAAGGTGCTGGCCCAGGCGGGCCTGGTAGCCACCCGGCGCGAAGGCAATGCGATCTTCTACCGCCGCGCCCTGGCGCAGAGCGAGCGCGTCGGCGGCATGCTGCAGACGGCGCTGCTGGCCGAGGTGGACGAACTGGAGCTGCCGGCCGAGATCGCGGCCCGCATCAAGGACGTACACGCCCAGCGCGAAGCGGTCAGTCGTGACTTCTTCGCCCGCGCGGCGGAAAAATTCCAGGCGCAGCAAGACCTGATCGCAGGATTGCCGCAATACCGCGACAGCGTGTTGGCCGTGCTCGACGCCCTCGACTTCGGCGCCGCGTCGACGGCCCTGGAAGTCGGCCCCGGCGACGGCGGTTTCCTGCCGGAACTGGCGCGACGCTTCTCCCGCGTCACCGCACTGGAGAACAGCCCGGCGATGCTGGAGCTGGCGCGGATGCGCTGTAGCGAGGAAGGCCTCGGCAACGTCGAACTGCGACTGGCCGATGCCCTGAATGACGAGCAGGCGGCCGCCGACTGCGTGGTGCTGAACATGGTCCTGCACCATTTCGCCGCGCCGGCCGATGCGATGAAACAGTTGGCCCAGCGGGTGCAGCCGGGAGGCAGCCTGCTGGTGACCGAGTTGTGCAGCCACAGCCAGAGTTGGGCCAGGGAGGCCTGCGGCGATCTATGGTTGGGCTTCGAACAGGACGACCTGGCCCGTTGGGCCAATGCCGCGGGGCTCACGCCCGGCGAGAGCCTCTACATTGGCTTGCGAAACGGCTTTCAGATTCAGGTGAGGCACTTCGCCAAACCGGATTCACGAAGCGAACTCACCCACCGGTAACTAATAGGAAAACCGATAGATGAGCGAATACTCCCTGTTTACCTCCGAATCCGTGTCCGAAGGCCATCCGGACAAGATCGCCGACCAGATTTCCGATGCCGTCCTCGACGCCATCATTTCCCAGGACAAGCACGCTCGCGTCGCCTGCGAAACCCTGGTCAAGACCGGTGTCGCCATCATCGCCGGTGAAGTCACCACCTCCGCCTGGGTCGACCTGGAAGAGCTGGTGCGCAAGGTCATCATCGACATCGGCTACGACAGCTCCGACGTCGGCTTCGACGGTGCCACCTGCGGCATCCTCAACATCATTGGCAAGCAGTCCCCCGACATCAACCAGGGTGTCGACCGCGCCAAGCCGGAAGACCAGGGCGCCGGCGACCAGGGCCTGATGTTCGGCTATGCCAGCAACGAAACCGACGTGCTGATGCCCGCGCCGATCTGCTTCTCCCACCGTCTGGTGGAGCGCCAGGCCGAAGCCCGCAAGTCCGGCCTGCTGCCGTGGCTGCGTCCGGACGCCAAGAGCCAGGTCACCTGCCGCTACGAGAACGGCAAGGTGGTCGGCATCGACGCCATCGTGCTGTCCACCCAGCACAACCCCGACGTGAAGTACTCCGACCTGCGCGAAGGCGTGATGGAGCTGATCGTCAAGCACGTGCTGCCGGCCGAGCTGCTGCACAAGGACACCCAGTTCCACATCAACCCGACCGGCAACTTCGTGATCGGCGGCCCGGTGGGCGACTGCGGCCTGACCGGCCGCAAGATCATCGTCGACTCCTACGGCGGCATGGCCCGTCACGGCGGCGGCGCCTTTTCCGGCAAGGACCCGTCCAAGGTCGACCGTTCCGCCGCCTACGCCGGCCGCTACGTGGCCAAGAACATCGTCGCCGCCGGCCTGGCCGAGCGTTGCGAGATCCAGGTGTCCTACGCCATCGGCGTGGCCCTGCCGACCTCCATCTCGGTCAACACCTTCGGCACCGGCAAGATCAGTGACGAGAAGATCGTCCAACTGGTTCGCGAGCACTTCGACCTGCGTCCGTACGCGATCACCAAGATGCTCGACCTGCTGCACCCGATGTACCAGCCGACCGCAGCCTACGGCCACTTCGGCCGCAAGCCGTTCGAGATGTCCTACGGTGACGACACCTTCACCGCGTTCACCTGGGAACGTACCGACAAGGCCGAAGCCCTGCGCATCGCCGCCGGCATCTGAGCCCCATCGGTTTGACGAAAAGCCCCGCCTCGTGCGGGGCTTTTTCGTTGTGGCGCACATCGTTACCGCTAGATCGATCAGGACCAGGCGCAAGCACCAAGCACAGAAAACGCATGTGATAGGAGAGCTTTCCCACAGCTACTTCAGCCCAGTCCGTTCGACCACTCGCTGACACTACGGCCCCCCCCGCCCACCAGGACCTTGCGGGCGTCGTGGCGGGGAGTGGCGACGTCCGTGGACACTGTAGGAGCTCCATGCACATGCGTTCGATCCTGATGGCCACCACCCTGGTCGCCCTGTTCAACTTGCCAGCCCAGGCCGAGGGGCTGGCGGACAAATTGAAGGAAACCCTGAAAGACGGCTGCAACGAGCAGAGCGCCGACATGCAGGCCAAGCTCGACGAAGCCCAATCGAAGCAGCAAGGCCTGGGTGGCAAGCTGTTCAGCGCCATCAGCGACGAAGTGAAGCAACAGCTCGGCGGTGGCTGTGAGCAGATGGACACCAGCAAGCAGCAGTAACCGGCTCGCGTGCGGGGGTCGGGCCGCCCCCAAAAGGCGGCCCGCTCTTGGCGCAAGACCTCACCGACACCCCATCCAGCCCGGGCCGACAGCGACTTCAGAGCCCGCCCTCCAGCCCCCTTCCTAGACTGGCCGCCTCCCCTTCGAACACGGAGGCTCGCCATGAAAACCCGCATCGCCCTGCCCTTCTTCCTCACCTGCCTGGCCCTTCCCGCCCTGGCTGCGTACTGCCCGGCCTGGCCCACCTCCCGCGCCGAGGCGGAACTGGCGCTACTCGACCAGCAGATCGGCGAGTGGGACCTGACGTATCACAGCCAGGGCCGCTCGGCAGTGGACGACGAGCTCTACGACCAGGCCCGCGAACGCCAGAAACAACTGCATCGATGCTTCCCCTCGCTCGCCGCGCCACAACGTGACCCGCTGGCCGGCAACGCCGGAAAACATCATCACCCGGTGGCCCAGACCGGCCTCAACAAGCTGCGCGACGAAGCCGACCTGCGGCGCTGGATGGGCCAGCGTCGCGACCTCTGGGTCCAACCGAAGGTGGATGGCGTGGCGGTAACCCTGGTCTACCGCCAGGACCGGCTAAGGCGCGCCATCAGCCGTGGCGACGGCAGTCGTGGACAGGACTGGACCCACCACGCCCGGCGGATCGCCGCGATCCCCCAACAGCTGCCCGGCATCGCCGATGTCGTCCTGCAGGGCGAGCTGTACTGGCGGCTGGACGGGCATATCCAGGCTACCCAGGGCGGCCGCAATGCACGCGGCAAGGTGGCCGGGCTGCTCAATCGCCACGAACTGGACGAGCCCGAAGCCGACGGCATCGGCCTGTTCGTCTGGGACTGGCCGGACGGTCCGGCGGACATGCGCGAACGCCTGGCGGGTCTGCATGCCATGGGCTTCGCCGAGGCCCGGGCGCTGACCCGACCGGTGCGCGACGCGGAGGAGATCGCCGCCTGGCGCGAACGCTGGTACCGCACGCCCCTGCCATTCGCCAGCGACGGCATCGTCATCCGCCAGGGCAGCCGTCCGGACGCGGAGCGCTGGAAACCACAGCCGCCGCACTGGGCGGTGGCCTGGAAGTACCCCTTCGCCAAGGCCCTGGCCGAGGTCCGCGCGGTGGAGTTCAAGGTAGGCCGCACCGGCCGGATCACGCCGTTGTTGCAGCTGGCACCGGCGGAACTCGACGGCCGGCGTATCCGCACCATCGGCCTGGGTTCCCTCGAGCGCTGGCAGACGCTGGACATCCGCCCCGGCGACCAGGTGGCGATCGTCCTCGCCGGACAGACCGTTCCCCAGCTGGATTCGGTGGTGCTGCGCGCCGCGGAGCGCTCCTCGGTGTCGCCCCCCCTGGCCGGCGACTACCACGCGCTCAGTTGCCTGCGCCTGGTCAGCGGCTGCGAAGCACAGTTCCTCGCTCGCCTGGAATGGCTGGGCGGCCCCAAGGGGCTGGGCATGCGCGGGGTTGGGCGCGGCACCTGGGCACGCCTGGAGCTGGAGGGACTGCTCGACTGGCTGACGCTGGATGTCGCCACGCTGATGGAGAAACCGGGTATCGGCGCACGCCGCGCGGCACAGCTCACGCAGCAGTTCAGCGATGCCCGTGGCCGCCCGTTCGCGAAGTGGCTCAGGGCATTGGGTCTGCCGCCCATCGGGTCGGCACGGCTCGACGGCGACTGGGCGACGCTCAGCGGCCGCACGACACGGGACTGGCAAGCGCAGGGCGGCCTGGGGCCGGCCAGGGCAGGGCAACTGACGGCCTTCTTCCAGCACCCGGAGGTGCAGGCGCTGGCGGAACGGCTTCAGGCCGAAGGGATCGCCGGCTTTGCGGCACCTCAGTAGGCGCGGAATTCCTTGTGGCAGGCCTCGCAGCCGTCTTCGACCTTCTGTACCAGCGGCGCCATGCCCTGGGCGGTGAAGGGTCGGGTCTGGGCCGCGCTGGCGAGCTGGCCGGTGCTGGCTTCCAGCTCACGCACCAGCTGCTGGAAGCGCTCCTGGCGCTGCCAGACTTCGTCGCGGGCGGCGCTGTCTTCGTGGTCGTCGCTGACCTGGGGGAAATGCTGCCAGGGCTGGCGGGAGAGCTGGTCGAGCTTGGTCGCACCGTTGGCGAAGCGCTGCTCGTCGAAGCTGATGCGACCGCGCAGCATGCCACCGAGGTCTTCGCTGGTGCGCAACATGTCCTTGAAGATCGCCTGGCGCTTGCCCAGCGGCGAATTGGGGTCCACACCACCGCAGGCGGCCAGGGCCAGGCAGGTGGTGGCGAGGATCAGAAGCTTCTTGGCTTTCATCGGCAGGATCACGGGTAGGGCTGTAGGCGGGCGACAGGGTACTCCCAGCCGACCGACAATTGCCAAGGCGGCGACAGTTTGTCGCAGATCAATGAAAACCCGATCCACACCGCAGAGTCCGGCACTTTCAGCCAGAATGAGGCATCACCACCGGAGGAACGAACCGATGAAAAGACATCTCGCCCTGCCCCTGGCCAGCCTCCTCGCCGGCGTCCTGCTGGCCGTTCCAGCCCTGGCCGCCGACGGTGGCTGCGCCGCCAAGCGCGAAGCCATCCTGCAACGCATCGAGGCCGCCAAGGCCCAGGGCAACAGCGCCCAGCAGGCCGGCCTGGAAAAGGCCCTGGCCGAAGTGAAGGCCAACTGCACCGAGGCCAGCCTGCGCCAGGAGCGAGAGAACAAGGTGGCCGAGCAGCGCGACGAAGTCGCCGAGCGCGAGGCCGACCTGCGCGAAGCCCAGGCCCATGGCGATGCGCAGAAGATCGCCAAGCGCCAGGCCAAGCTGGATGAAGCCCGCGCCGAACTGAAAGCCGCCGAACAGGCGCTGCAGCCCTAAGTACCGACGCGCCGGGACCGGCGACGAACCCCGGCGTTAATCCTTGAACTTGTCCTTGATGTAGGTGATCTCGGTCTTGCCATGGGGCGCCGGCAGGCCGTCCGGGCCTATGTTGACGAAGACCATCTTGTCGATGGTGAGGATGCTCTTGCGGGTGATCTTGTTGCGCACTTCGCAGCACATGGTGATGGAGGTGCGGCCGAATGCGGTGGCGGTGATGCCCAGCTCGATGATGTCGCTCTGGCGCGCCGAACTGACGAAGTTGATCTCGGAGATGAACTTGGTGACCACCTGCTGGTTGCCGAGCTGGATGATGGCGTAGATGGCCGCCTCTTCATCGATCCACTTCAGCAGGCTGCCGCCGAACAGGGTGCCGTTGGGGTTGAGGTCCTCGGGCTTGATCCATTTGCGGGTGTGGAAATTCATGCATCGTCCTCCTTCTGTCGGATGCCAGGCATGATGCCCGGCTGCGCGCCGGCTGTCTCGGCAAGGCTTTCAATGACCTCCATAGGTATCGGAGCAAGCGACGGAAAGCCTTGGGCTTGCCGGCCGGCACCGCTATAATCGCCAGGTTTTTTCAAACGGTCGGCTCAGCCCGACCGTTCCCGCCACCCATTCGAGGGGCGCTGCAGCAAACCGGTGGTTTGTCAGGCTCGAATGGGGCGTTATCAAAACGCATCAACGGCGCCCATTCGCACACTACGAATGGAGACTCACGCATGAGCGCTGTCATGACGCCTGCCGATTTCACCGACTTCAAGGTCGCCGACATTTCCCTGGCTGCCTGGGGCCGCCGCGAACTGATCATCGCCGAATCCGAAATGCCCGCCCTCATGGGCCTGCGCCGCAAGTACGCCGGCCAGCAGCCTTTGCGCGGCGCGAAGATCCTCGGCTGCATCCACATGACCATCCAGACCGGCGTGCTCATCGAGACCCTGACCGCCCTGGGCGCCGAAGTGCGCTGGTCCTCCTGCAACATCTTCTCCACCCAGGACCAGGCCGCCGCCGCCATCGCCGCCGCCGGCATCCCGGTATTCGCCTGGAAGGGCGAGACCGAACAGGAGTACGAGTGGTGCATCGAGCAGACCATCCTCAAGGACGGCCAGCCCTGGGACGCCAACATGGTGCTGGACGACGGCGGTGACCTGACCGAGATCCTGCACAAGAAATACCCGCAGATGCTCGAACGCATCCACGGCGTCACCGAAGAAACCACCACCGGTGTGCACCGCCTGCTCGACATGCTCAAGGCCGGCACCCTGAAAGTCCCGGCGATCAACGTCAACGACGCCGTGACCAAGAGCAAGAACGACAACAAGTACGGCTGCCGTCACAGCCTGAACGACGCCATCAAGCGCGGCACCGACCACCTGCTGTCCGGCAAGCAGGCCCTGGTTATCGGCTACGGCGACGTGGGCAAGGGCTCGGCCCAGTCCCTGCGCCAGGAAGGCATGATCGTGAAGGTTTCCGAAATCGACCCGATCTGCGCCATGCAGGCCTGCATGGACGGCTTCGAGCTGGTCTCCCCCTACAAGAACGGCCTGAACGACGGCACCGAAGCCAGCGTCGACGCCGCGCTGCTGGGCAAGATCGACCTGATCGTCACCACCACCGGCAACGTCAACGTCTGTGACGCCGGCATGCTCAAGGCCCTGAAGAAGCGCGCCGTGGTCTGCAACATCGGCCACTTCGACAACGAGATCGACACCGCCTTCATGCGCAAGACCTGGGCCTGGGAAGAAGTGAAGCCGCAGGTGCACAAGATCCACCGCACCGGCGCCGGCAGCTTCGACCCGGCCAACGACGACTACCTGATCCTGCTGGCCGAAGGCCGCCTGGTGAACCTGGGCAACGCCACTGGCCACCCGAGCCGCATCATGGACGGCTCCTTCGCCAACCAGGTGCTGGCGCAGATCTTCCTGTTCGAACAGAAGTTCGCCGACCTCTCCGCTGAGAAGAAAGCCGAGCGCCTGACCGTGGAAGTACTGCCGAAGAAGCTGGACGAAGAAGTGGCCCTGGAAATGGTCAAGGGCTTCGGCGGCGTGGTCACCCAACTGACCAAGCAGCAGGCCGACTACATCGGCGTGACCGTGGAAGGTCCGTTCAAGCCGGACACCTACCGCTACTAAGAGCCATGGTCAGCAAGGCGCGGGAAGCATGCTTCCCGCGCCTTGAAGTCTGCCCCTGAAGGAAGTCTTCAATGTCCCAAGAACGCCGTTACAGCTTCGAGTTCTTCCCTGCCAAGACCGAAGCCGGGCATGAAAAACTCATGACCGTCGCCCGCAATCTGGCCAGCTACCAGCCGGATTTCTTCTCCTGCACCTACGGTGCCGGCGGCTCCACCCGCGACCGTACCCTGCAGACCGTTCTGCAGCTGGACGGCGAGGTGAAGGTCCCTACCGCTCCGCACCTGTCCTGCGTCGGTGACAGCAAGGCCGAACTGCGCGCCCTGCTCGCCCACTACAAGGACGCCGGCATCCAGCGCATCGTCGCCCTGCGCGGCGACCTGCCGTCCGGCATGGGCATGGCCAGCGGCGAACTGCGCTTCGCCAACGAGCTGGTGGAGTTCATCCGCACGGAAACCGGCGATCACTTCCACATCGAAGTGGCCGCCTATCCGGAAGTACACCCCCAGGCACGCAGCTACGAGTCCGACCTCGCCAACTTCGTGCGCAAGGTCAAGGCCGGCGCCAGCAGCGCCATCACCCAGTACTTCTTCAACGCCGACAGCTACTTCTACTTCGTCGAGCGCGTACGCAAGCTGGGCGTGGATATCCCGGTGGTGCCCGGCATCATGCCGATCACCAACTACAGCAAGCTGGCACGCTTCTCCGACGCCTGCGGCGCGGAGATCCCGCGCTGGGTGCGCAAGCAGTTGGAGTCCTACGGCGATGACGTGCAGAGCATCCAGGCCTTCGGCGAGCAAGTGATCACCGAGATGTGCGAGGAGCTGCTCCAGGGCGGCGCCCCGGGCCTGCACTTCTACACCCTGAACCAGGCCGAACCCAGCCTGGCGATCTGGAAGAACCTCAACCTGCCGCGCTGAGCGATGGGATGAGTTGGAAAAGCCGGGCATAGTCCCGGCTTTTTTCATGGTTCTATGCAGGCGAGAGAAGTACTCCGGCATAGCGAATTGGCAAGAACGGTTGTCCAGCTCATTGCCGAGTGGGCTGTAGGTTTCTGTTTCGCCTTCCCGGGCGAGTCCCTTTTGGCTGATTACCTGGGGGAAGTCTCCCTCTCCCCCGGCCCCTCTCCCGGAGGGAGAGGGGAGACGCAGCCCTGGTGCCGATGCCGGGCTGATATCGAGCTGAGAAGATGACGCCGCGCAAAGCGCCCCTTCAGGAGGCCGAGTGGAATCCTTGCGTAGGGGGACGAGCGGCATGGATGCCGCGAGAGGCGCGCGGGGCCATGGATGGCCCCTCGCGCCGTGCCCCCGGAGCAAGGATGGAGCGAGGGTAGTTTGGCGAAGCCAAACCCGGATGCAGGGGCAAGCCCTCTTGGTTACTTCTGGGGCGACTGCCAGAAGTGACTCGCCTGGGAAGGCGAAACAGAAACCTGCAGCCCACTCGGCAATGAGCCAGACGCCCACCACCCCCCATCCTGCTTATCGAAATAACCCTGGGTTATGCACGCACGCCTGAAATCCCGGCCCTGCCCGTCCCCACCTCCGCGCCATCCTCACCTTTGGCTATGGGCATAAGGAATATTCAGAAGTCAGGACGCCATCCCCAAACCTAGGATGCCCCCGCACCTGTCATCAGGCTGCAAAGAAGCGTGTGCCCGGCGGGACTTTCCGCGGGCCTTCTTTGACCAGGCGGAGAGCATCATGAAAAGAACAACAAAAGGCGCGCGGGCCCTGTACCCCAACGCCCTGGCCGTGGCTGTAGCCCTGTGCATCGCGCTACCGACCCAGGCCGCCAGCTTCAACATCGGGGAAATCGAGGGGCGTTTCGACTCCTCCCTGTCCATCGGCGCCAGCTGGGCCATGGACGACGCCGACAAGGCGTTCATCGGCAGGGCCAACGGCGGCACCGCCTCGACCCGCACCAGCGACGACGGCCGCTTGAACTTCAAGAAGGGCGAGACCTTCTCGAAGATCTTCAAGGGCATCCACGACCTCGAACTCAAGTACGGCGATACCGGGGTCTTCCTGCGCGGCAAGTACTGGTACGACTTCGAGCTGAAGGACGAAAGCCGCCCGCTCTACGACATCGACGACAGTGGCCGCGATCGCGCCGCCAAGTCCTCCGGCACCCAGCTGCTGGACGCCTTCCTCTACCACAACTACCTGCTGGGCGACCTTCCGGGCAGCGTGCGCGCGGGCAAGCAGGTGGTGAGCTGGGGCGAAAGCACCTTCATCGGCAACGGTATCAACGCCATCAACCCCACGGACGTCGCCGCGTTCCGCCGCCCAGGGTCCGAGATCAAGGAAGGCCTGATCCCGGTCAACATGCTCTACGTCACCCAGGGCCTGAGCGAGAACCTCTCGGTGGAGGCCTTCTACCAGCTGGAGTGGGAAAAGACCGTACTGGACAACTGCGGCACCTTCTTCAGCGCCGATACGGCGGCCCAGGGCTGCACCCTCGGCATGACCACCTTCGGCACCGACTTCGACCGCGACCCGGCGCGCTACGGCTGGGTGCCGCGCGAGGCCGACGACGAGGCCCGCGACGGTGGCCAGTTCGGCGTCGCCATGCGCTGGCTGGTGCCGGAGTTGAACGACACCGAGTTCGGCTTCTACGCCCTGAACTACCACAGCCGCACCCCGGAAAGCGTGTGGACCGTGGGCCAACCGAGCCTGGCCGCGCTCAGCGGCGCCCCCGGCCCTGCCACCACCCGCTACCAGCTGGCCTACCCCGAGGACATCCGCCTCTACGGCCTCAGCTTCGCCACCACCGCGCCCACCGGCACGGCCGTCTCGGGCGAGATCAGCCACCGGCCGAACATGCCGCTGGCCCTCAACGGCACGGACGTCTCCACCGCCGCCAGCGTCGGCCAGCTGGCCGACCTGCTGAACCTGGACGGCCTGGCGATCTTCGATACCGGCTGGGCCAGCACCGCTCCGGGTAGCCGCGTCCAGGGCTACAAGCGCCTGCCCTTCACCCAGGCCCAGGTCACCGCCGTGCACAGCTTCGACCAGGTAATGACGGCCGACCGCCTGACCGTCGTTGGCGAAGTGGGCTTCAGCCATATCAGCGACCTCGGCTCGGCCAACGGCTCGGACCTGCGTTTCGGCCGCAGCAGCGTCTACGGCATGGGCTCCCTGGCCGGCGCCGGCACCGTCGGCATCCCCGGCGTAGGCCTGCTCAGCGGCAACCAGCTGTGCACCGCGCTGCTGAACACCGCCAACCCCGACCAGTGCACCAGCAAGGGCTTCTACACCCAGAACTCCTGGGGCTACCGCCTGCGCGGCCAGCTGGAGTTCAACGACGCCATCGCCGGGGTGAACCTCAAGCCCAACCTGGCCTTCTCCCACGACGTCGACGGCTACGGCCCGACCTTCAACGAAGGCAACAAATCGGTGAGCGTCGGCCTGGATGCCGACTATCTGTCCACCTACACCGCCAGCCTGAGTTACACCGACTTCTTCGGCGGCGACTTCAACACCAACACCGACCGCGACTTCCTCGCCTTCAGCGTCGGCGTGAGCTTCTGAGGCCCTTGCACATGAGAACGACCATGATCGATTCACGACTCCTGCGCGCCGGCTGCATCGGCCTCGGCCTGCTCGCCACCCAGGCGCTGGCCGCCGTGCCGGCCGACCAGGTCGCGCGCCTTGGCGCCGACCTCACCCCGATGGGCGCCGAACGGGCCGGCAACGCCGATGGCAGCATCCCTGCCTGGACCGGCGGCCTGGCCAAGGACGCCGGCCAGCGTGACGCCGACGGCTTCCTTGAAGACCCCTTCGCCGCCGACCAGCCGCTGTTCACCATCACCGCGCAGAACGCCGAGCAGTACAAGGACAAGCTCACCCCCGGCCAGCTCGCCCTGTTCAAGCGCTACCCGGACAGCTACCGCATCCCGGTCTACCCCACCCGCCGCTCCATTGGCCTGCCCCAGGGCTACCTGGACCTCACCCGCGAGAACGCCGCCAACACCCAACTGGTGGAAAACGGCAACGGCCTGCAGCACTACAAGAGCGGCGGCCTGCCGTTCGCCATCCCGCAGAATGGCCTGGAAGTGATCTGGAACCACATCGGGCGCTATCGCGGCCTGTCCTACCAGCGCATGGTGGTCCAGGCCTCGCCACAGGCCAACGGCGCCTACACGCCAAGCCTGATCAAGCAGCAACTGGCCTACCCGGTGGACCTCTCCGACTACGCCCCGCAGGAGATGGCGAACCTTCTCTACTTCTACCGCGAGGAGTTCCTCTCACCGGCGCGCCTGGCCGGCGGCGTGCTGCTGGTCCACGAGACCATCAACCAGGTGACGGAGCCGCGCATGGCCTGGCAATACAACGCCGGCCAGCGCCGCGTGCGCCGGGCCCCGCAGATCGCCTACGACAGCCCCGGCGCCGAAGGCATGCGTACCCTGGATGACTTCGACATGTTCAACGGCGCGCCGGACCGCTTCGACTGGAAGCTGGTGGGCAAGCAGGAGCTGTACATCCCCTACAACGCCTACAAGCTGGGCTCGCCCAAGCTGAAATACAGCGACATCATCAAGCCCGGCCACCTCAACCCCGAGCACACCCGCTACGAGCTGCACCGGGTCTGGCACGTGACCGCGACCCTGAAGCCAGGCCAGCGCCACATCTACTCACGGCGCGACCTGTACATCGACGAAGACAGCTGGCAGGCCGCCGAAGCCGACGCCTATGACGGTCGCGGCAACCTCTGGCGCGTTTCCGAAGGCCACACCAGTTTCTTCTACGACCAGCAGGTGCCGCTGTTCAACGCCGAGACCCACTACGACGTGCTGTCCGGGCGCTACGCGGTGAACGCGCTGTACAACGAACAGAAGAACGCCTACCAGTTCGACCTCGGCTACAGCCGCAAGCAGTTCACCCCCAGCGCCCTGCGCGCCACGGGCATTCGCTGACAACACCGGTCGCGCTCCAACTTGGCGGCCTTCGGGCCGCCTTTTTTCCTAGTCCTAGGTCCTGCGGTTCGCACAACCCGTAGGATGGGTTGAGCCTGCGATACCCATCAATCCGAACCGCATGGGTATCGCTCCGCTCAACCCATCCTACGATCCGTTGGGCCGTCCTTTCTCCGCACGGACGACCGCTCCGTCTGCCTCTGCAACTTCTCTTTACAGCAACAGGCCCGCTTCTTGCCTTACAGTCGGCCCCACCAGCGAACTCATCCGGGCCCGTACATGAAGTTGCACCAGCTCCGCGCCATAGTCGCGATCTGCGAAAGTGGCAGCATCCAGGAAGCCTCGCGGCTGCTGCACATCTCCCAGCCCGCCCTGTCCAAGGGCATCAAGGAACTCGAGACCGAGCTGGGCGTCCCCCTGCTGGTGCGCTCCAATCGCGGCATCACCCTGACCGAATACGGCGAGCGCCTGGTGCGACGCGCCCGGCTGATCCTCGAAGAAGTGCGCCGCGCCCGCGACGAGATCGAAACCCTCAAGGGGGTGATGGACGGCAAGGTGTCCATCGGCGTCTCGCCGGTGACCCCGGGCGCCCAGTTCATCACCAGCCTCAACCGCTACCGCAAGCGCTACCCCAAGGTGCAGGTGCAGATCCACGAGCTGCGCCCGTCGAAGCTGATGGAGGGCCTGCGCGAAGGCCAACTGGACCTGGTACTCACCTCGCTGCCGGCCAACCGCAGCAGCGACGGCTTCCACTGGACCGAGCTGTACGCCCAACCCACGGTGCTGGCGGTGCGCAAGGGCCATCCGCTGCGCCATGCCCGCTCCCTCGTCGAGCTGCGCGACCAGGAGTGGCTGCTGCAGGATTCCCTGGAGCAATCGCGGGTCGGCTGGATGTTCGAGACCTACCAGGTGGAGCCGCCGGAGCGGGTCATCGAGTGCGCCTCGGTGGTGCTGTTCTCCGAACTGGCGCTGAACACCGACGCGGTGAGCTACTGGTCGCTGCGGGTGCTCGAACACGTACGCAAGCTCGGCCAGGAGCTGGACATCGTCGACCTGGTGGAACAGATCCCGCCGATGAACATCTCCCTGGTCTGCCGTGACCAGGAGTTGATGACCCGCGAAGCCAAGGCGCTCACCGACGAGTTCATCTACGCCTACAAGAACCCCCAGGCCCAGCGCCTCTCCGCTTCCTGACCCCGCCAGCCCACGCCGCGCGGCACTCTCACGGGTGCGCGGCGGGTGCATAACCAAAGCTGATACGCATACCAAGAGGTGATTATCCCGCGCGCCTGGGCTCCGGCATGCTGCGCCCCATCCTGATCACGACAACAAGGGCAAACCATGCAGCTGATCCCGGAGATCCTGGCCTGGCAGGAGGAGTTCTCGCAGATTCGCCGTCAGATCCACCAGCACCCTGAACTGGGTTTCGAAGAATCCGCCACCGCCGCGCTGGTGGCCGGCTATCTGCGCCAGTGGGGCTACGAAGTCCATGAACGTATCGGCGGCACCGGCGTGGTGGGTGTGCTGCGGCAGGGCGACAGCCCGCGCAGCATCGGCATCCGCGCCGACATGGACGCCCTGCCGATAGCCGAGGAAAGCGGCGTTCCCCACGCCAGCCGCAACGCCGGCAAGATGCACGCCTGCGGCCATGACGGCCACACCGCCATCCTGCTCAGCGCCGCCCGCTACCTGGCCGAGACCCGCCGCTTCGATGGCACCCTGAACCTGATCTTCCAGCCCGCCGAGGAAACCCTCCAGGGCGCGCGGCGGATGATCGAGGACGGCCTGTTCGAGCGCTTCCCCTGCGACGCGGTGTACGCCCTGCACAACATGCCGGGGCTGCCGGTGGGGATGTTCGTCAGCCAGCCGGGAGCCATGAGCGCCTCCTCCGACGTGGCGACCATCCGCCTGGTCGGCGTCGGCGGCCACGGCGCCATGCCGCACAAGGCCCGCGACCCGATAGTCGCCGCCGCCGAGCTGGTGCTGGCCCTGCAGAGCATAGTCGCGCGCAACCTGCCGGCCGGCGAAGTGGGCGTGGTCACGGTCGGCGCGATCCACGCCGGCGACGCCCCCAACGTGATCCCGGATGTTGCCACCCTCAAGCTCAGCGTGCGCGCCACCAACCCGGACATCCGCGCGCTGCTGCGCCGGCGCATCAGCGAGATCAGCCAGGGCGTGGCCCTGGCCCACGGCATCGAACTGGGCCTCGACTACGACGAGCGCATCGGCGTGCTGGTCAACACCCCGGCGGAAACCGCCTTGCTGCAGCAGGTGGCGCGCGGCCTGGTGGGCGATAGGGCGGTGCTCACCAGCGTGCCCTCGGGCTACCTGGGCAGCGAGGACTTCGCCTCCATGCTGGAGGTGCGCCCCGGCTGCTACATGGTGCTCGGCAATGGCAACAGCGGCCCGAGCGGCTGCATGGTCCACAACCCCGGCTACGACTTCAACGACTCCGCCATCCCCTTCGGCGCCAGCCTCTGGGCGCGCCTGGTGGAAACCTACCTGAACGAGGCCTGAGCCATGAATGCCCCTTCCGACAACCGCCGCCCGCTGGTGGTTGCCCTGCTGATGGCCGTGATGGTCATCAGCGTGCTCGACAAGAGCATCTTCGCCTTCGCCGGCCCGCAGATCATCGACGAGCTGAAGCTTTCGCCCGAGCAGTTCGGCTTCATCGGCAGCGCCTTCTTCTTCCTCTACTCCCTCTCCGGGGTGCTGGTGGGTTTTCTCGCCAACCGCCTGCCGAGCCGCCACATCCTCGCCGGCATGTCCCTGGTGTGGATGGTCGCCCAACTGCTGACTGCGCTATCCAGCAGCTTCTTCGCCCTGGTGGCCAGCCGCATGCTGCTCGGCGCCGGCTGCGGACCGGGCACCGCGGTGACCCAGCACGCCTGCTTCAAGTGGTACGCGCCGCGCGAGCGGGTGCTGCCCTCGGCCTTGATCCAGGTGGCGCTGATGCTCGGTGCCATAGCCGGCGCCCTGTCGCTGCCGCTGCTGATCGAGCACCTGGGCTGGCGCATGGGCTACCTGCTCCTCGCCGCCATCGGCCTGGTCTGGCTGCTCCTGTGGCGGGTCTACGGCCGCGAGGGGGAACATGACGACGCCGAAGGCGAAACCGGCGGCGGCAACGCGCCCTACCGCCAGTTGCTGCTCAACCGCACCTTCGTCTTCATCACCCTGGCCGGTTTCTGCTGCTACCTGCCCACCGCGCTGATCTTCAGCTGGGTACCGGTGTACCTGCAGAAGGGCATGGCACTGACGCCGATGCAGTCCGGCTACGTGGTGATGGCCGCCACCGTCGGCGTGATCATCCTCAACCTGCTGGTTTCCGGCCTTTCCCAACGCGCCCTCAAGCGCGGCGCCAGCGTGCGCCTGGCGATGGTCATGCCGCCCATGCTGGCCTGCCTGGGCGCCGGCGTCGCCATGAGCCTGATGGGCTTCCTCGAGCAGGGCCTGGGCGCGACCCTGGCGCTGTACGTGGTGGGCGGCATCCTGGTGAACCTGCTGCCGACCTTCGCCAACAGTATCGTCGCCTTCATCGCCCCACCCCGTCAGCGCGGCAGCATGCTGGCCATCCACATCGGCCTGATGACCAGCGCCGGCATGCTCGCTCCCCATGTGGTCGGCCAGGCCATCGGCTGGGCAGGCGGCGACATCGCCAAGGGCTTCGAGCTGGCCGTCGGCCTGTTCGGCCTGGCCCTGATCGCCGGCGGCGCCCTCGGCCTGCGCCTGATCGACCCGGAACGCAGCCGCGCCCAACTCGCTTCCCACACCACCGAATCCGTCAACGCACCGGCCCCGAGCCAGGCCTGAGTCAGGAAATCCGCCCCATGCACAAACGCGTCCCCTCGCCCCAGCAGCGCCCCGAATCCATCGGCCTGCAACCAACCTGGCGCAACGCCGATGTCGAAGACGGCTTCTGCGTGGTCGCCGTCGGCGACATCATCATCACCCACGGCATCCGCGACAAACTCGCGCGCAAGTCGCCGGAGCTGCTCGAGATCCTCAAACGCGGCGACGCCGTGGTGGGCAACTACGAATGCACCGCCATCGACTTCAACACCTACGACGGCTACCCCGAGGCACTGTCCGGCTTCTCCTGGCTGATCAGCGATGCCGACGCCCCGGCGGACCTGGCCAGCATCGGTTTCAACCTGATGTCCCGGGCCAACAACCATGCCCTGGACTGGGGCGCGGCCGGCCTGCGCATGACCGACAGGCTGCTCGATGAAGCCGGCATCGCCCACGCCGGCACCGGTAACAGCCTCGCCGCCGCGCGGGCACCGGCCTTCATCAACACCGACAAGGCGCGGGTGTCGCTGATCTCCTATGCCACCACCTTCGAAGCCAATGCCCCGGCGGCCGACGGACTCGGCGTGGTGCCGCCGCGCCCCGGCCTGAACCCGTTGCGTACCACGCCCCACCGCCTGGTATCGGCGGAAGACTTCGCCGTACTCAAGCGCCTCAATGCCCAGGAGGCCTTCCAGGACCACTACCTGCTCAGGACCCTGCATGGCGAACACAGCGTGCACCTGGGGATGGCCCTGCACTACCGCGTCGACCCAAGCGCCGCGCCGGGCACCGTGCGCATCCACTACGAGTGCGACAAGCTCGATTCGGCCGACATCCTGCGCAACCTGCGCCAGGCCAAGCAGAGCAGCGACTTCACCATCGTCGCGCAGCACACCCACGAGCCGGACAACCAGTGCGTCGAGGTGCCCAACTACCTGCCGGCCCTGGCCCGCCAGCTGGTGGACAATGGCGCCGACATGCTCTGCGGCCACGGCCCGCACCAGATCCGCGGCATCGAGGTCTACAACGGCAAGCCGCTGCTCTACTCCCTGGGCAACTTCTGCTTCATGGACAACAGCATGCAGGTGATGCCCGCAGACAAGTGGGAAAGTCGCGAGTGGATGGCCGCCGAGGCCTTCGTCGGGCCCAAGGGCATCACGAACCCGCGCCTGACCACCCCGGCCGAGTTCCTCGAATGGAAGCGCGTGGTGGGCATCTTCAGCGAGCCAGTGTGGTTCGAGAGCGTGGTCGCCGAATGCCGCTTCAAGGCCGACGGCCGCCTCAAGGAATTGCTGCTGCACCCCATCGAACTGGGCTTCGACGGACGTGACGCCGAGCGCGGCATCCCGCGCCTGGCCTTCGACAACGACGACAACCAGCAGCAGGCCCGGCGCATCCTCGAACGCCTGCAGGCGCTGTCCGCCGAGTTCGGCACGCGGATCGAAATCGACACCCTGGAGATCGGCCAGCGTGTCAGCAGCGTCGGCCGGGTCGTGCTCGCCGACGCCTGATCGCCCCGCGCCGACCGGCGCCCGGCGCGGCAGCCCACCCGGCAGTCGCGCCCTCCTCGAACCTGATCCGTCGCCAGGCACCGGCCACAAGCCGGCGCTCGGGCACGGCCGCGACCGTGATTCGCCACGGGCGCCCCAGATGGAACCTGAACATGGACCTGAACTGCTTCTCCCACGACTACGCCGAAGCCCGCGGCAAGTTCCTCGAAATCTGTGGCCAGCGCGGCCTGGCCGTGGAATCCCACCTGCACCCGCTGCCAGGTCGAGACAACGAACAGCTGGCGCTGGATGCGGCCTTCAGCGGCCGGCCGGACGCCGCCAACCTGCTGGTGCTCAGCAGCGGCTGCCACGGCATCGAGGGCTTCTGCGGCTCGGCGGTCCAGATCGACCGCCTGCGCGACCAGGCCTGGGCCGAGCGCTGCGAGCGCGACGACCTCGCCGTCCTCTACCTCCACGCGCTCAATCCCTACGGCTTCTCCTGGTGGCGCCGAGTGAACGAGGACAACGTGGACCTGAACCGCAACTTCCTCGATTTCGACCAGCCCCTGGCGGACAACCCCGACTACCGCGCGGTGGCGCCCTGGCTGCTGCAGCCGGGCCCGCTGAACAACCTGCGCCTGCTCGGTTACGCCCTGCGCCACGGCAAGATGAGCCTGCAGGCGGCGATTTCCCGTGGCCAGCACAGCGACCCCCATGGGCTGTTCTTCGCCGGCACCCGGCCGACCTGGAGCAACACCACCTTGCGCGGCATCCTGCGCGAGCACGGCCAGCGCTGCCGGCGCATAGCCTGGATCGACGTGCACACCGGGCTTGGTCCCCATGGCGTCGGCGAGCTCATCTACAAGGGCTACCAGCGCCCCGAAGACATCGCCCGTGCCCGCCGCTGGTGGGGCCAGGAGGTGACCAACAGCGCCGAGGGCAACTCATCCTCCGCCAAGCTCAACGGCACCCTCGACCATCTGGTGATGGGTGAGTGCGCCCAGGCCGAGTACAACGGCCTGACCCTGGAGTACGGCACCCTGCCGGGGCGCAAGGTGTTGTCCGCACTGCGTGAGGAGCAGTGGCTGCAGAACCACCCGGACAGCGCGGCGCCGGTGCGCCAGCGCATCAAGCGGCGCCTGCGCGATGCCTTCTATCCGCAGCAGCAGGGCTGGAAGAAACAGGTACTGGAACAGGCCCGCGAGGTACTGGACCAGGCGCTGGCCGGACTGGCCAGTCCGCTGACCTGAGGAGCCGTGTCGACGCCGTCGCCCCGCCAACCGGGCGACGGCCATCACATCCCTCGATATTGGACTTTCCGCTGACTATCCATCCTGCCGGCCACCACGTTAATCTGGCCACATGCCATCATTGCGGATTCTCCTCATCGCCCTGCTCGCCTGCCTCGGCCCCGCCGCGCAGGCCGAACCGCTGCGCATCGTCAGCGAGCCCTGGGCGCCCTACATCTTCGAGGAGAACGGCCAGCCCCGGGGCCAGGATTACGAAGCCAGCGTTATCGTCTTCAAGCGCCTGGGCATCGACGTGCAATGGAGCCTGCTGCCCTGGAAGCGCTGCCTGGTGGAGCTGGAAAGCGGCCAGGCCGACGCGGTGCTGGACATCTTCCATACCCGCGAACGTGAAACCCGGATGGTTTTCCCGGCGGAACCGCTGTCGGAGGTGGAGTTCGTGCTCTTCCACGCCCGCCAGCGACCCTATCCCTTCGAGCGCCTGTCCGACCTGCGGGGCCTCAAGGTGGGCGTCTCGCCGGGCTACTGGTACGCGGACAAGGCCTTCCGCACCTCCCCGCTGTTCTTCCGCGAACCGGCGCCTACCCACGAGGCCAACCTCGGCAAGCTGGTGCGCGACCGCGTCGATCTGGTGGTCAACGACCGCCGCGCCGGTCGCTACCTGGTTCGCCAGATGGGGCTCGAAGCCGAGGTCGGCCAGCACCCGAAGGTGCTCAGCCGCGACCACCTGTACCTGGCGTTCCGCCGCCAGCCCGACCTCGAAAACCTGGCCCGGCGCTTCAGCGACGAGCTGCGGCGCTTCAAGCGGGAACCGGCTTACGCCGAGCTCCAGGCGCGCTACGCCGAACCGTCCGACGACAACTCTGGTAACCGTTGAGCACTGCAAGGGCTGTACATTGGCGCGGAGCTGTTATACTCGGCGCTTCGTCAGGCATACGCCCGGACGCTGAGCCACCCCTAGGCCAGCAGGACCGGTCGGGATCGCGCGCCAACGCCGCGATTTGAGTCAGACACGATCCCCCATCGGGCCAGCCCCTTAGAACTACACAGGATCTCCCATGTCCTTTGCTTCCCTCGGTCTCTCCGAGGCATTGGTCGGCGCCGTCGAAGCTGCCGGCTACGCCCAGCCCACTCCCGTGCAACAGCGGGCGATTCCCGCCGTGTTGCAAGGTCGCGACCTGATGGTTGCGGCCCAGACCGGTACCGGCAAGACCGCCGGTTTCGCCTTGCCCGTTCTGGAACTGCTGTTCCCCAACGGCCATCGCGACAAGTCCCAGCGCCATGGCCCACGCCAGCCGCGGGTACTGGTCCTGACTCCGACCCGCGAACTGGCGGCCCAGGTACACGACAGCTTCAAGCTCTACGCCCGTGACCTCGGCCTCATCAGCACCTGCATCTTCGGTGGGGTCGGCATGAATCCCCAGGTCCAGGCCCTTGCCAAGGGCGTGGACCTGCTGGTGGCCTGCCCCGGCCGCCTGCTCGACCTGGCCGGCCAGGGTAGCGTCGACCTCTCCCACGTGGAGATCCTGGTACTCGACGAAGCCGACCGGATGCTCGACATGGGCTTCATTCACGATGTGAAGAAGGTCCTCGCCCGACTCCCGGCCAAGCGCCAGAACCTGCTGTTCTCGGCGACCTTCTCGAAAGACATCGTCGACCTCGCCAACAAGCTGCTGCACGATCCCGAACGCATCGAAGTGACGCCGCCGAACACCACGGTCGAGCGTATCGAACAGCGCGTGTTCCACCTCCCGGCCAGCCACAAGCGGGCCCTGCTGGCGCACCTGATCACCGTCGGTGCCTGGGAACAGGTGCTGGTCTTCACCCGGACCAAGCACGGCGCCAACCGCCTGGCCGAGTACCTGACCAAGCACGGCCTGGCCGCCGCCGCGATTCACGGCAACAAGAGCCAGAACGCGCGCACCAAGGCCCTGGCGGACTTCAAGGCCAACGACGTACGCATCCTGGTGGCCACCGACATCGCCGCCCGCGGCCTGGACATCGACCAGTTGCCCCACGTGGTCAACTTCGAGCTGCCCAACGTCGAGGAAGACTACGTACACCGCATCGGCCGTACCGGTCGTGCCGGTCGTAGCGGTGAAGCCATCTCCCTGGTGGCGCCGGACGAAGAGAAGCTGCTCAAGGCCATCGAGCGCCTGACCAAGCAACGCATCCCGGACGGTGATACCCAGGGCTTCGACCCGGCCACCGTCGAGGCCGAGCGTCCCGAGGCGCGTCCGCCGCGTCCGGAGCGCCAGCCCCGCGCCGACAAGCCCAAGCGCGAATCCAGGGCCGCCGCGCCCCAGGCCTCTGGCGAAGCCAAGGAAGCCCGGGAACCCGCTGCCGAAGGCGCCGAAGACAAACCGCGCAAGAGCCGCAATCGCCGCCGTGGCAAGGGCAAAGGCACGGGCCAGGAAGGCCAACAGGGCCAACAGGGCCAACAGGGCCAGCAAGCCGGTGGCCCGCGCCAGTCGCAGCAACCGCAACAGCCCAAGCAACCGAAACAGGCCCGCCCGCCGCAACCAGCGCCAGATCGGGACCCTGAAGAGTTCCTCGATGACGACGTGGACAACTTCGGCAATCGCGCTGACTACGTCAGCCCCTACCCGCCCAAGGGCCAGGGCCGCAATCAGCGGCGCGGTGGCCAGGGCCAGGGTCAGTCCCAAGGTCAGGGTCAGCGTCAGCAAGGCCAGGGCCAACCGAGCCAGGGCCGCAGCGGCGGTGGCGAGAAAGGCCGCGGCCAGGGTGGCAACGGCCAAGGTCGTCAGGGTGGCCAGGGCGGTCAGAAGCAGGGCCAACAGCGCCAGGGCAAACCGTCGGCCAAGGGCCGTGGCAATGGCCAGCGCCGTGAAGACCAGCTGGTTTCCCGTGGCCGCGACGAGCCTGCGGTGCAAGATCCGCGCGCCAGCAACAAGCCGGCGCCGAAGATCATCATGAAAGAGTCCCGCACCGACCGTTACCCGACGCCGGAGCAGTTGGACGAGCTGCAACAGAGCAACCGCCCGCGCGGCGAGAAACCGGCATTGCTGACCCGCAATCGCTGAGTGCTCCGCTCAAGAAAACGCCGGCCCAGTGCCGGCGTTTTCGTTTCCGCTCGCAGGAACCCGCGCCCGCGATGGCTGGACGTCAGTCCGCCTACCGCTCGGGTAGGGTGAGCCACACCCTGTGGTCCATGCCAAGGCCTTGCGGGCAGAAAGCAGAACGCCGGCTCATGGCCGGCGTTCTGGGTACCGCTGGAAGGTGCGCTTAGGAGCGCACACCCTCGAAGGAGATGATCAGCTCGGCTTCCTGGGAAGCCGGGCCGAGGTCCTTCTGAATGTCGAAGTCCTTCAGCTTGATGCTGGTGGTGCCTTCGAAGCCGGCGCGGTAGCCGCCCCAGGGATCGTCGCCCTGGCCAACGAACTTGGCCTTGATCACGACCGGCTTGGTCACGCCGTTCAGGGTCAGGTTGCCGGTCACGTCGGCGGTACCCTGGCCGGTGGACTTGACCGCGGTGGACTCGAAGGTCGCGGTGGGGTTCTTGGCGACGTTCAGGAAGTCGCCGCTCTTGATGTGCTTGTCGCGCTCGGCATGGTTGGTGTCGACGCTGGCGGTCTTCAGGGTCACCTTGATCTTGCTGGCCTCGGGATTCTTCTCGTCGAAGCTGAAGGTGCCGTCGAAGTCCTTGAAGGTGCCGTAGATGTAGCTGTAGCCCAGGTGGCTGATCTTGAAGTTGACGAAGGCGTGCTGGCCTTCCTTGTCGATCACGAAATCGGCGGCCATGGCTTGGCCCGCGAACAGGGCGGCGCCCAGGGTCAGCGCAGCGAAGGTTTTCTTCAGCATCGGTGAATCTCCTTGTTGAGAGGTTGCAGCGTTATTTGGCGGCACGGCCCAGCATGCGGGTCAGGGTCGCGTCGCGGTCTATGAAGTGGTGTTTGAGCGCAGCCAGCGCGTGGATGCCGGCGAAGATCAACAGGCCCCAGGCGAGGTATTCGTGAATGGCGCCGGCGACATCTTCCTGGTCGGGGATGCTGGTCAGGCTGGCCGGCACCTCGAACAGGCCGAACACGGAAATGCCACGGCCATCGGCGGTGGAGATCAGGTAACCGGAAATCATCAGGGCGAACAGGCCGGCGTAGAGCGCCAGGTGGCCCAGCTTGGAGCCCAGGCGGGTCAGAGCGCCGTGATTGGGCAGGGCCGGCGGCGGCGGGCTGATGAAACGCCAGGCCAGGCGCGCCAGCATCACCAGGAAGAGCAGGATGCCGATGCCCTTGTGGATGTCCGGGGCGGTCTTGTACCAGCCGCTGTAGTAGTTCAGCCCGACCATCCACCAGCCGAGGGCGAACAGGCCGACGAAGACCAGTGCCACTCCCCAATGCAGAACGATACTGACCAGACCGAAACGGGAGGGGGAATTGCGCCATTGCATGCAGATAGATCCTGGAAAGAGGCGAGTGCCTGAAATGCGATTGATAAAGCCTAGCGGCAAATCTATCGAATTAAAGCGGAATTTTTCGCTTTGAAATATCGGGCAATACGATACTTATAACGAATCGGACTTTGCAGAATTTGGTCGAAGGAGGTGTCTGAAACTTCGTTTGACGCGGCCGAATGGCGCTTCGGAGGGTAACCGACGGCGAGAAACTCGCCGTCGGTGGGGGCTCAGTCGAGCAGGCGGGAGAAGAAGCCCTTCTTCTCGCCCTTGGTGGACGCCTCGGGCGCCGCCACGGGCTTGGCCTCGGCGACCGACTCGACCGGGCCAACGGTCTTGCCGGCCTTGAGGTCGATCACCTGTGCGGCCGCGCGCTGGCCGCTGCGCAGCGCGCCTTCCAGGGTGCCTGGGTAGAGCGCATCGGTGTGCTCGCCGGCGAATACCACGCGGCCCAGGGGCTGCTCCCACAGGCGCCAGTACAGGCTGATCTCGCCAGGGCCATAGGCCAGGTAGGCGCCGCCAGCCAGGGCGTCCTTGCCATAGCGACGCAGCTCGTAGCCCTTGAATTGCTCACGAGCGCCGGGGAAGTGCTTGTCGAAGCGGATCAGCACCTGGTCGACCACCTGGCGGTCGCCGAAGGCCTGCATCAGGCGCGCGTTGTCGCCGGAGAGGTTGATCAGCAGGTTGGCGCCGCCCTTGAGGGCCGGCTCGACCCAGAGCATGCCCAGCCCCTGGTCGCTGTAGACCTCGCCGGAAAGGCGGCTCTTGCCCCAGACCGGCTTCTTGAACTGCAGCAGCATCTGGTCGCGCCAGCCGTAGTTGATGTCCTTCAGGGCGCGCAATTGCAGGGCCGAAAGGGACGGGGCCAGGCTGATCTTGCCGAGTGCCGGCAGCGGCACGGCGAGCACCACGAAGTCGGCGCTGTAGCGGGTGTCGCCCACCTTCACGGTGACGCCGTCCTTTTCCTGCACGATGGCGGAAACGCGGGCGTTGGTCTTGATGGTCTTGACCTGCTTGGCCATGGCCTGGGCCAGGCCCTGGCTGCCGCCGGGCAGGCGCGCGGCGCGCATCTCGGTATCCGGCAGGCCACGGTAGACGCGGGCCTGCTGGGCGAGGTAGAGCAGCGACAGGCGCGAGGGCTCGTCATAGCGGGAGCGGATGCGCTGGTCCACCAGGGCCTTGGCGGTGGGCGGCAGGTTCAGCTTTTCCAGCCAGCGCGCCACGCTGATCGAGTCCAGGGTCTGCAGGGTGTGGTTGGCCAGCGGTTTGAGCGGGTCATCGATGGAGGCGGCCAGGTCGTCCAGGCTCTTGTCGAAGCGTTTCAGGCCCTCGACGGTGCTGGGCGCTTCTTTCTGCAGGTCGGCCTCGGAGAAGTAGCGGCCGTTCACCAGGTAGCCCGGGTTGCGCACGTAGTCCGGCGCGGGCACGGCCTTGAGCTTGTACTGGTCCAGGTAGTGGTAGAGCGTGGGCTGCAGCTTGGCGCTGCCGACCCACTCGCTGGCCGCGAGGCCGGAACGCCCGCCAATGCTCGGTTTGGCCTCCAGCAGGGTGACCTGCCAGCCCTTCGCCTGCAGTTCAACGGCCGACGTCAGGCCGGCCATGCCGCCGCCGATGACGATGGCCGTCGGCTGCTTGTCCTTGGCCAGCGCCGTCGCGCTGAGCCCCCCAACAATGATCAGCGCCAAGGCGCGCCAGGTTGCGGTCATGATGAATCTCCCCGGTGAAGCGGCATCGTTCGAAATTGGCGCGCAGGATACGCCAGCCCCGACAGCCGGGCCAGACGTGCCTTCCAAGCGGCCGGGGGCGTCCCGCTTGTCCGGGCTGGCCGCATTGCTTAGGCTTCGCCGATCGCTACTGGAGAACGACTCATGGGCCTCAACGCCGACTGGATGCAACGCGACCTTTCCGTGCTCTGGCACCCCTGCACCCAGATGAAGGATCACGAACGCCTGCCGGTGGTCCCCATCCGCCGTGGCGAGGGCGTCTGGCTGGAAGACTTCGAGGGCAAGCGCTACCTGGACGCCGTCAGCTCCTGGTGGGTCAACGTCTTCGGCCACGCCAACCCGCGCATCAACCAGCGCATCAAGGACCAGGTCGACCAGCTGGAACACGTGATCCTCGCCGGCTTCAGCCATGCGCCTGTCATCGAGCTGTCCGAGCGTCTGGTCAGCATCACGCCCAAGGGCCTGGACCGGGTGTTCTACGCCGACAACGGCTCGTCCGGCATCGAAGTGGCGCTGAAGATGAGCTACCACTTCTGGCGCAACCAGGGCCTGGAGCGCAAGAAGCGCTTCGTCACCCTGACCAACAGCTACCACGGCGAAACCGTGGCGGCGATGTCGGTGGGCGACGTCGCCCTCTTCACCGAAACCTACAAGTCGCTGCTGCTGGACACCCTCAAGGTGCCGAGCCCGGACTGCTACCTGCGCCCCGAGGGCATGTGCTGGGAAGAACATTCCCGCGCCATGTTCGCCCACATGGAGCGCACCCTGGCCGAGCACCACCAGGAGGTGGCGGCGGTGATAGTCGAGCCGCTGATCCAGGGCGCCGGCGGCATGCGCATGTACCACCCGGTGTACCTCAAGCTGCTGCGCGAGGCCTGCGACCGCTACGGCGTACACCTGATCCATGATGAGATCGCCGTGGGCTTCGGCCGCACCGGCACGATGTTCGCCTGCGAGCAGGCGGGCATCGCCCCGGACTTCCTGGTGCTGTCCAAGGCACTCACCGGCGGCTACCTGCCGATGGCTGCGGTGCTCACCTCCGATGCCATCTACCAGGGCTTCTACGACGACTACCAGACCCTGCGCGCCTTCCTCCACTCCCACACCTACACCGGAAACCCGCTGGCCTGCGCCGCCGCCCTGGCGACCCTGGACATCTTCGAAGAGGACCGCGTGATCGAGGCCAACCGCAAGCTGGCCATGCGCATGGCCACGGCCAGCGCGCACCTGGCGGACCATCCCCATGTGTCCGAAGTGCGCCAGACCGGCATGGTCCTGGCCATCGAGATGGTCCAGGACAAGGCCGGCAAGACGCCCTACCCCTGGCAGGAGCGCCGTGGCCTGAAGGTCTTCCAGCACGCCCTGGAGCGCGGCGCGCTGCTGCGGCCGCTGGGCAACGTGGTGTACTTCCTGCCGCCCTACGTGATCACCGAGGAGCAGATCGACTTCCTCGCCGAGGTGGCCAGCGAAGGCATCGATATCGCCACCCGCGATTCGGTCAGCGTGCAGGTGGCCACGGACCTGCACCCGAACCACCGCGATCCGGGCTGACGGGTACCACGGACGGCGCGCCAGGCCTTAAACTGCGCGCCTGTCCTCCCTTTGTCCGAATGCCCATGCGCCTCTCCCGCTTCTTCATCGACGCCCCCCTCACCCTCGGCCAGCAAGAGCTGCCCGAAGCCCAGGCCCACTACATCGGCCGCGTGCTGCGCCTGGCCGCCGGCGACGCCGTGCAGCTGTTCGACGGTTCCGGCCAGGAATTCCTCGGCGAACTGGTCGAGGTGGGCAAGAAGGCCGTGCGGGTCGAGCTGCGCGAAGCCTTCGCCGGGATGGCCGAGTCGCCCCTGCGGGTGCACCTGGGTCAGGGTCTGTCGCGGGGCGAGCGCATGGACTGGGCGATCCAGAAGGCCACCGAGCTGGGTGTGGCCGAGATCAGCCCCATCGTCAGCGAACGCTGCGAAGTGCGCCTTAAGGATGAGCGCGCCGACAAGCGCCTGGCCCACTGGCGCCAGGTGGCCAGCAGCGCCTGCGAACAGTGCGGCCGTTCGGTGCTGCCGGTGATCCACCCGCCAGTCACCCTGGCCGACTGGCAGCGCCAGGTCGAGGCCGACCTCAAGCTGGTCCTGCACCCGGTGGCCGGGCCCCTGGCCAGCCACGCCAAGCCGGGCAGCCTGGCCTTCCTGATCGGGCCCGAGGGTGGCCTGTCCGACACCGAGGTGGAGGCCGCAAAGGCCGCCGGCTTCCACGCCGCGCGCCTGGGTCCACGGGTGCTGCGCACCGAGACGGCGCCGGTGGTGGCGCTGACAGTGGCGCAGCAGTTGTGGGGAGATTTCTGACGCTTTACCTGCGAGGCGATGGGTTTCGCTTCGCTCTACCCATCCTACGGGAGCACCGTACCTCGTAGGATGCGGCGGGCGGAGTTCCGTTGAGCTTGCGATACCCATCGGCGGTAGTGGTTGGGGCGTGTCAGATCAGCCCGGCATCCGCCAGCAGCTGCTCCAGTGCCACCAGGTCGGGAACCTTGGCCACTTCCGTGCCCAGTTGCACCGCGTCCAGCTCCAGCGCCGACAGCGGCGCATCGGCCCGTCGCAGATCCTCTTCCACCCGCAGCGAGCGCGGGATGCCCTGCAGCACCAGGGCGATGAACTTGACGTGGGGACGGCCGCCCAGGGCGTTGAGCACGGCCACCCGCGCGCCGGAACCCACCTTGGCCTCGCCACCCGCGGCCGCCTCGAAGGACAGCAACGGCAGGCGCAGGTCACGCCAGGCCACCTGGCCCAGCAGCCACTCGGGCAGGCCGGACGCGGCCTGGGGCGCACGGTAGGGGATGAGTTCGGCCAGCGCCACGTTGGGCACCAACAAGGTACGGTCGGACAACGGCAGCAGCAGCCCGGTGAGGCTGCTGGTGTTGTTCTGGGTGGTAACGGCTTGGCTCATGGGTATTCCTGGGCTAATTGCACTGCGCGGCCAGATGCTCGACCAGCTTCGCCGCCAGTTCGCGCGGGTCGCCACTGAAACTGCTGTAGCCGCCTTCGCGCAGGCTGTCGGGCATGCTCGGGCAGACGCAGCTGGTGGCGCTCTGGGTCCAGATCAGGCCGCCCTGGCGGCGCAGGTAGGCGGCGGCGGCACTGCCGTCGCTGCCCATGCCGCTGAAGGCGATGACGCCGCATTGGGCGCCGAAATGCTGGGCCAGGTTGAGCATCGCCTGGTCGATGGACGGGCTGTAGGGTTCGGGCCAGGGGCGCTCGCCCACCAGCATGTTGCCGTCGTCGGCAAAACCGAGTTCACGGGCGATGGGCACCACCACCACTTCGCCGCAGCGCACGCAGTCGCCCGGACGCACCGGGTTGACGTGCCACTGGCTGTGGCGGCCCACGGCCTGGGGCAGCACCGACTCGAAGCTGGGGTCGATGTGCTGTGCATAGATGAAACCGATCGGCAGGCCGCCGGGCAGGGCATCCAGGAAGGCCTTGACCGCCGCCGGGCCACCCAGGGAAGCGGCCAGCAACCAGACCTGGCGAGCCGGCTCACCGGCCACCAGCGGGGTATCGGCAAGCGCCCGTGGCAGTTCCAGGCGAGCCGGACGTTGGGCTTCGGCGAGGAGAGTCTCGAGGCTCGGGCCGACGGCCACCGCCGGGTCGCCCACCAGCTTCTTCAGCTTGCCGAACAGGCGCCGTTCCCAGCGCGGGTAATGCTCGGAGTGGCGTTCCGGGGCATGCCCCTCACCGAACAGCACCGGAGCGCTGGCGTGTTCCAGCAGGCTGTCCACCAGGGGGGAGTCCTCGGACAGCGCCAGGTCCACCAGCCAGAGGTCCGCCGCGCAGGCCGCCAGGGCCTCTTCGTCCAGGCGGGCCGGGTCGCTGTTGAGTACCACCTGGTAACCATTGCCGGTCAGCGCCTGCTGCAGCACATGGCGCTGCAGCGAGGTATCGGCGAGCACGGCGATGCGTGCGGAAGTCTTCTCTGTCATGTCCGTTTGACCAGATGCTGGATGGTTTCGAGCAGCAGGGACTCCTGGTAGGGCTTGCCCAGGTAGTCATTGACGCCGATGGCCATGGCGCGCTCGCGGTGTTTCTCGCCGGTACGCGAGGTGATCATGATGATCGGCAGGTCCTTCAGGCGCTCGTCGTGGCGCACCAGGGTGGCCACTTCGAAGCCGTCCATGCGCGGCATCTCGATGTCGAGCAGCATGATGTCCGGGCGCTGCTCCTGCAGGAGGGTGATGGCATCCACCCCGTCCTTGGCGGTGAGCACGTTCATGCCGTTGCGTTCCAGCAGGCGGCTGGTGACCTTGCGCACGGTCACCGAATCGTCCACCACCATCACCAGCGGCGGACGCTCCACGTCCACTTCGGCCGGCAGCAGGTTGGCGCTGGCCGAGCGCAGCTGGGGCAGCGCCAGGTGTGCGTGGCGCGAACGGATGGTCGCCAGCAGGTCGAGGATCACCACGACGCGGCCGTCACCGAGGATGGTGGCGCCGGAGATGCCGTGGACCCCGGCGAACTGCGGGCCGAGGCTCTTCACCACGATCTCGCGGGAGCCCACCAGGGAGTCCACCTGGACGGCGACGGCGTGCTCGCTGGAGCGCACCAGGATCACCGGCAGCGGCAGGCTCTGGCCCACCAGCTTGGGATGCTGGCCGTTGTCCAGCAGGTCGCCAAGGTACTTCAGCTCGTAGTTCTGCCCGGCGTACTCGAAGCGCGGGGCGTCCGGCTGGTAGTAGGTCTCCAGCTCGTAGGGGGAAACCCGCACGATGCCTTCGATGGTGTTCAGCGGGATGGCGTAGAGGTCTTCGCCCGAGAGCACCATCAACGCGCGGTTCACCGACACGGTGAAGGGCAGGCGGATGAGGAAGCGGCTGCCCTCGCCCGGCGTGGAGTCGATGCTCATGGTGCCGCCGAGCTGCTTCACCTCGGAGTGCACCACGTCCATGCCGACGCCACGACCGGAGATCTGCGTGACCTTGTCGGCGGTGGAGAAGCCCGGCTCGAGGATGAACTGCAGCACTTCGTGATCCGACAGGTCGGAGTCGGCGTCCATCATGCCGCGCTCGATGGCCTTGCGGCGCACCGCTTCGAGCTTGATGCCGGCGCCGTCGTCGGCCAGGGTGAGGACGATGTCGCCGCCCTCGCGGCCGAGGTTCAGGCGGATGGTGCCGCTCGAAGGCTTGCCGGCCACGCGGCGCGCCTCGGGGCTCTCGACGCCGTGGTCGACCGCGTTGCGCAGCATGTGCTCCAGCGGCGCCACCATGCGTTCGAGCACGGTGCGGTCCATTTCGCCTTCAGCGTTGCCGACGACGAATTCCACTTGTTTTTCCAGCTCACTGGCCACCTGCCGGACGATCCGGCGCAGGCGCGGCACCAGGCGGTCGAAGGGCACCATGCGCGTGCGCATCAGGCCTTCCTGCAGCTCGGTGTTCACCCGTGCCTGTTGCAGCAGCAGGGTTTCCGCGTCGCGGTTCTTCGCCGCCAGGGTTTCCTTGAGGTCGAGCAAGTCGGAAGCGGACTCGAAGAGTGCCCGCGACAACTGCTGCAACTGCGAGTGGCGGTCCATCTCCAGCGGGTCGAAGTCCTCGTAGCCGGCACGCTCGGCCTCGGCCTGGTAACGGCTGAGGATCTGCGCCTGGGTCTCGGTGTCGAGGCGGCGCAGCTGATCGCGGACCCGCTCGATGGTGGCTTCCATCTCGCTGAGGGTGAAGCTGAAGTCGCTGACCTGCTGTTCCACACGGCCACGGAAGATCGAGGTTTCACCGGCCAGGTTGACCAGGCCTTCCAGCAGCTCCGCCGGCACCTTCACCAACTCCTGCGGCGCACGGCGGGCGGCGGCCTCATGGGCGGCTTCCTGGGCGCGGCGGACGAACGGCAGCACGCGTTCTTCGGCAACGCTGAGCGGCCGCACGCTGGCGGCGACAATGGGGCTGGCCAGCTGCGGCAGCTCCGGCTGGCTCGGCGCCGGGGGCGGCGTCGGCACGTCGTCGGCCAGGCTCTGGTCAAGCTGCTGGCGCAGTTCTTCCAGCTCGGCCTGCAGGCCTTCGTAGCCGGACTGCACGTCGAGGAACAGGCTTTCCGGCCAGGGTGCGCCCTGCTGCTGGGCCTCGATCAGGTGTTGTTCAAGATCATGGGCGAGATCGCCCAGGCGCTTCTGGCCAGCGAGGCGAGCACCGCCCTTGAGGGTGTGCAGCACCCGCAGCAGTTCGTCGATGTGGGCACCGTCCTCGCGCACTTCCTCCCAGCGGCCGATCGCGGCCTCCATGGATTCGAGCAGGTCGTCGGCTTCTTCCAGGAAGATATCGAGGATGTCGGCCTCGGCCACGGCGTCCAGGTCATCCTCGAGCGCCGGCTGCAAGCGCACGGCACTGGGCATGCTCAGCTGTTCGTTGGGATTGGCGCGCCAGCGCTGGATCGCCTCGATCAGCGCCTGGCCATCGGGCAGCGCCCGGCGCGCGCGCACCGCGTCGAGCATTTCGCTCAGGCGGTCCTGGCAGGCCTGGAGCAGGCCGAAGAGCGCCGGGCTGGCGCGCAGGCGGCCACCGCACAGGCCTTCATAGAGGAATTCCAGCTCATGGGCCAGGTCGCCGATGGGGCCGATCTCGGCCATCCGCGCACCGCCCTTGAGGGTGTGCAGATCCCGTTGCAGGGCTTCGAGTTCGAGGCTGTTGTCCGGGTCTTCGGTCCAGCGCTGCAGGGCGGCGCCGGCGCTGTCGAGGATGTCGAACCCTTCCTCGAGGAAGATTTCCACCAGCTCCGGGTCCTGGTCGCTATCGAAGGCCTGGATCTCGGGCATGGCATAGCCGGCCGGCTCTTCGGCGGCACCCATGTCGAGCATCTCGGCCAGGGGTAGTTCGGCGTAGGTTTCCACCGTGACGGGCGCCTGCACCGGGTCCTCGACCACCTGGGCGTCGTTGCTGGCGTCCAGCGGGGCATCGAGATCGAAGGAGGGCTCGTCGTCCTCCTCTTCCAACTCGGGAAGCGGCTGTACCACGGCGGCGGACAGGCTCTGCGCGCCACCCTGGCGGAAACCACGGATGTCCTGGATCAGTTGCAGCGGATCGGCCAGTGCGCGGCGCGCCTGGAGCTGTTCCAGCAACGCGGCCAGGCAATCGTGGCTCGCCTGCAGCAGGCCGGCGAGGCGCGGCGTGTAGTGATAGCGCCGGTCCACCAGGCCTTCGTAAAGGGATTCCAGCTCATGGGCGAGGTCGCCGATGGGGCGGATTTCGGCCATGCGCGCGCCGCCCTTGAGGGTGTGCAGGTCGCGCTGCAGGGCCAGCAGGGCCGGATTGTTGTCCGGCTCACCGAGCCAGCGCTCCAGGGCTTTGCCCGAGCTTTCCAGGATGTCCACCGCCTCTTCGAGGAAGATGGCCACCATCTCTTCGTCCAGGGTCTCCGGGACTTCATCCAGGTCGGACAGCTCGTCCGAGGCCAGGGCGCTGAGCTCCGGCAACTGGACTTCCTGCAACGCCGGGGGCTCTTCCACCAGCTCCGGCAGCGGCGGTACGGCCTCGACGTCGGCCGGCTTCCAGTCGAAGTCCGCGGCGTCCAGCTCCTCGATCTCCAGGTCGGGCGCGGCGTCCGGCTCGAGCAGGGCCAGGGCGGCCGGGTCGACGACTTCCTGCATCAGGTCGAGCAGGGCCCGCGCACGTTCCGGCTGGGGTGTCACTTCGAGCGCGGCGGCGACCTGGTCCATCATGCCGATCAGGGCTTCGTGGGCCGCCTCGGCCTCGCTGAAGAAGCGCTCGCTGACTGGCAGGCTGCCTTCGTCCACGGCGCCGTAGACGTCCAGCAGGGCTTCGCAGAGCTCTTCGATCTGCGGCAGTTCGGCCATCTCGGCGCCACGGCCGAGGGTGCTCAGTTCTTCCAGCAGCGCGCCCAGTTCCTGGCGTTCGGCCGGGTGCTCACGCCAGCGGCGCAGCAGGTCCTCGGCGTCCAGCAGGATATCCATGCCCTCGGCGAGGAACAGCGAGATCATCTGCGGATCGCGGGATTCGCCCTTGTCGTCGCGGCGGGCGGCGCTGGCGGCATCCAGACGGTCCTGGTGCAGCTGGGCGATGCGCTCCAGCAGCGCCTCGGTGCCGGCGATCGGCGCCAGCGGCGTGCTGTCCAGCTGGGCCACGCCGTGGCGCAGCTGGTTCAACGCCTCGCGCAGCAGTTCGGCCTCGGAAAGGTCGATGCTGAGCAGGTTGGTCTTGTATTCCTTGGCCAGTTTCTCCAGGGGTGTGGCGATCTCGGCGATCGGCAGGATGCCGGCCATGTGCGCGCTGCCCTTGAGGGTGTGCAGGGCGCGCTGCAGATCGTCATTGATCGACTGGGGCAGCTCCTGGTCGCAGGCCTTGAGGAAGCCCGCGAGGGTGTCCAGGTGCAGCTCGGCCTCGTTGCGGAAGATCTCCAGCAACTGCGGGTCCAGCGCTTCGCCGGACTCGGTGATGACGGCAATGTGCGGCTCGCCCGCGGGCTCGACGGCCTGTTCTGAACCCGGGGCTTCAGATTTTGGGAGGTTCAAGCCCTTGGCCAGGGCATGGGCCGTGGCGGCCAGTTGGTCGACGTCGTCACGCTGGCGCTGGGCCTTGGCGGCGTATTCCTCCACCAGTTCCGGCAGCAGCTCGACAACGTCCAGGACCACCTGGTGCACCGGCTCGTTGGCTTCGATGCTGCGGTCGATCACGCGGTTGAGCAGGTTTTCCACCGACCAGCTGAGCTCGCCGATGATCAGGGCACGGACCATGCGGCCGCTGCCCTTGAGGGTGTGGAAGGCGCGGCGCACTTCGCCCAGGGCATCGCGGTCGTTGCTGTCGGCCTGCCAACGCGGCAGGTACTGCCCGAGGGTTTCCAGCACTTCGCCGGCTTCCTCGATGAAGACTTCCTGCAGTTCGTCGTCGATCGGCTCTTCGTCGGCGGGCGGCGGCAGCAGGCTCGGCGGCACGTCACGGGCCGGCGGATTGAAGGCGGGGACCGGCGCCGCCATGACCTCGGCCAGGGACAATGGCCGCTCGACCACGGCCTCCGCGACCGGCTCCGGCGCACCGGGCAGTTCCACTTCCGGCAGGCCGAGTTCGGCCAGGGCCGCTTCGTCCCATTCCAGGGGCGCCGGCAGGTCTTCCAGGTTCAGCGCTTGCGGCTCGACGACCGGCGCGGCCTGCAGCTCCTCGAAGTCCAGGCTGGGCAGCGCTTCGAAGGCCTCCAGCGGCATGTCGAGGGCGGGCTGGTCGCCCGGCAGGGCCGGTGGCAGTTCTTCCAGGTCGGCCAGGTCGAAGCTCGGCAAGGGCTGGCCGTCGTCGAATTCCAGCGGCGCCTCGAGGCTGAGGTCGAGCAGTTCGCCATCGGCCGCCAACAGCATTTCGCTTTCCGGCGGCAGGCCCTCCAGTTCAGTCAGGTCGAGGCTGGGCAGGGAGTCGCCGTCAGCCGGCAGCAGTTCGGGCTGCGGTTCCAGCGGTAGCGCGGTGTCGAGCTCCAGCGGCGCATCCAGGCTGAGGTCGATGGACTCGGCAGGCGCCTCGATTTCCAGCTCGCCCAGGTTCCAGTTGTCGTCGGAGACCAGCAGCTCGCCCTCTTCGGCCGCAGCCTCGGGGGCGGCAACCGTCAGCGGCGCGTCCAGGCTGAGGTCGATGGATTCGGCAGGCGCAGCGATTTCCAGCTCGCCCAGGTTCCAGTTGCCGTCGGAGACGAGCAGTTCGCCCTCTTCGGCCGCAGCCTCGGGGGCGGCGACCGTCAGCGGCGCGTCCAGGCTGAGGTCGATGGACTCGGCGGGCGCCTCGATTTCCAGCTCGCCGAGGTTCCAGTTGTCGTCGGAGACGAGCAGCTCGCCCTCTTCGGCCAAGGCCTCAGGTGCCGCGACCGCCAGCGGCGCGTCCAGGCTTAGCTCGATGGGCTCGGCGGGCGTCTCGATTTGCAGCTCGTCCAGGCTCCAGCCATCGTCGGGCAGCAGCAGCTCGCCGTCAGCGGCGGCGGCAGTGGGTGCGGCCGCCAGCGGCGCATCCAGGCCGAGGTCGATGGACTCGGCAAACGGCCGGGCTTGCAGTTCGTCCAGGCTCCAATCGTCGTTGGCTACCAGCAGTTCGCCGTCATCGGCCAGCGCCACGGGGGCCACTGCAGGTTCCAGCGATGCGCCGAGGTCGAGATCGATGGGCTCGGCGGCGGATTCGAACTCGGGCATCAGCGCTTGCGGCTGGTCGTCCGGATCGAGGTGCTGCTGCAGCTCCGATTCCTCGGCGGCCAGCACTTCGATTTCCTGCAGCGGGTCCACCAGCAGGGCCGGCGCCTCGTCCTCGTCCACGCGGTCGAGGATGGAGGGCTTTTCCTGCAGCGGATAGCCCAGTGCGGCCAGGCTTTCCTCGGCCACGTCGAGGATCAGGTCGCCCTGGGAGGCATGGTCTTCTGAGAGGCGCTCGAGGTAGTACTCTACGCTGGTGATGGCATCGGCCAGGGTGTCCAGGCTCTGCCAGTTGGGTACGGCCTTGCGCGCCAGCAGTTGCTCCAGGATGTAGCGATTGCACGCGCCCAGCAGGGCAGCGGCGCGGGGCAGCGGGATCATCGCCAGGCCGCCACGGGCCTGGGTCAGCAGCTCGGGCACGCGGGCCAGGTGCTCGTGGTTCCACTGCGAAGCGATGAACTCGATGATGGCGTCCTTGGCCTGTTCCAGGCCATTGCGCGCCTCCTTGATCACCAGCTGGTGGATCTGCGCCACGTCGGTGGTGGGCAGGTGGCTCTCTTCCGCCCCGCCCTCGTCCGCCGGGCCGACCATGCCGGCCAGGGTGGCTTCGACGTAGAGCAGCGCGCCGGCCACGTCCATCAGCACAGCGTCGCTCGGCTCGCGCTGGCCGAGGGAGAGGCCGTGGATCACGTCGATCTGGTCGAGGATCACCTTGCGCGGCTGGCCGAAGCCGAGCACCGCCAGGGTGTCGGCGATCTGCTTGAGCGGCGCCAGCAGGGAATCCAGTTCGGCCACGCCGCTGCGGTCGCTGCGCACGAAGAGGTCAAGGCTGTCCTTGACCCGTACCAGCTCCTCGCACAGGGCGGTGACCACCGAGCGCATGGCGTCGCGGTCGGGGCCGGCGAGGCGGGCGCGCTCCTCGTCCACCACGGCGGTGTCGGGCAGCGCCTCGTCAAGGCGATAACGCTCCTTCAGGGCACGGATACGCGGCGACTGGGCCGGCGCCTTGGCCACGTAGAACAGCAGGTTCTTCACCAGGTCTTCCGGGGCCGCCTGGTTGAAGCCCTCGGCGCCCTGCTCCAGCAGGCGCTTGAGTTCCTTGTCCACCTGGCGCAGCAGATTGCGCACGGAGGAGCCATTGACCACCGAGCCGTTGGCCAGGCCTTCCACGAGGCCGGAGGCGATCTGCCAGAGCGGGCCGAGCGGCGCATCCTGGCAGAGGGATTCCAGGCGTGCGAAGACCCGCGCCATGTAGCCGAGGTTGGTGGCCAGGTCCTGGTTGCGGATGACCCCCACCAGCGCGGTCTGCAGCATCTGCCGCAGCTTGCGCAGCAGCACCGGCAGATCGGCGGTGCTCATGCGCGCCAGGCTGTCCATGGAGAGTGCCGGCATCACGCTGGAGAGGTCGGGGGCGAACAGGCTGGTTTCCGACAGCAGGTTGTCGCCGCGCGCGGCGCGCAGGTCGTTGAGCAGCGGCAGCAGGACCATCGGCAGGTCGCGGCGGGCGCTCTGGATGCGGTCGAGGTAGGGCGGCAGCTGCAGGATGGCCTGCATCAGCACTTCCATGGCCTCGCCACGGTTGGCCACGCGCCCCTCCATCAGGGCCTGGGCCAGACGCTCCATCTCTTCGGCGAGCAGGGCCGCGCCGTAGAACTCGACCATCTGCAGCGTGCCCTGGACCTGGTGGATATAGGTCAGGCAAAAACGCATGCGCGTCGGGTCCTGCGGGTTCTCGACGAAATCCTCAAGCGCTTGCCGCGCCTGCTTCAGGGTTTCCGCGATCTCGCCCTTGACCCACTCGAGGGCCACGTAGTCGTGCCGATCAGTCATAGCCGTCTGCTATCCCTTCCGGGTGAATGCCAGAACCTGTTCATTGGCCACCGGCTCGAGGTCCGGATGCTGCCAACCCACTACTTCACCTACGCCCAGTACCATCAGGCCTCCCGGTGCCAGGCGCTCGGCCAGGCGATTGAGGATTTCCCGGCGGCGCCAGCGGCGAAAATAGATCAACAGGTTCTGACAGAAAATTACGTCCATGCCGGACATTGGCGCCTTGGCCAGTTCCAGCACATTGAGCCGTGCGCAGCACACTCGCGCGGCGAGGCTCGGCAGCACCTTGTAACGACCATCGTCCTGGACCTGGAAGTAGCGTTCGGCGAGTTCCGCCTCCAGCTGTTCCAGGCGCCGGGCGCCATACAGGCCCTCGCGGGCCTTGGCCAGGGCGCTGAGGCTGATATCGGTGCCGGTCACGCCGAAGTAGTCCGGCTGCCCGGCATCGCTCAGGATCTGCGCCGCCAACATGGCCAGCGAATAGGGTTCTTCACCGCTGGAGCAACCGACGCTCCAGATCTCCAGAGGCCGCTCCAGACCCGCTCCGATACGCCCGCGCAGGTAGTCGGCGAGCAGCTCGAAGGAGGCCGGATGACGGAAGAAACGGGTCTCCTGCACGGTCAGCCGGTCCAGCAGGGTCGACCACTCCACCAGCCCACGCGGGCCATCGGTGACCTGGCGGTAGTAGCTGGCGTAGTCCTGTACCCCCAGCTCGCGCATGCGCGCGCTGAGGTTGGTCTGGAGGAAGGAACGGCGCTGGTCGTTGACCACCACGCCGGTGCGTTCCTCGAGCAGCTTCTGCCAGTCGTGGAATTCCGCCGTCGTCATGTCGGCCAGGGGTTTCAAGGCCCAGACGCCGCTCGGCTGCATGCTGTCGTCTCGCCCTTGATTCATGGCCGTCGTGCCGCGACCTCAGGCCGCGGCGCCTCCCCTGGTCAGGCTATGTCCTGGGCTTCCGGCAGCTTGAAGCCGGAAACCGACTTGCGCATCTCGCTGGCCATCTTCGCCAGGTTGCCGATGCTCTTCGCGGTGGCGGTGGTACCGGCGGAGGTCTGCGAGGTGATCTCCTGGATCACGTTCATGGTGTTGGAGATGTGACCGGCCGAGGACGCTTGCTGACGAGCGGCGTTGGAGATGTTCTGGATAAGGGCCGCGAGGGTCTTGGATACCTTCTCGATCTCTTCCAGGGCCACACCGGCGTCCTGGGCCAGGCGCGCACCGCGGACCACTTCGGAGGTGGTCTGCTCCATGGAGATCACCGCCTCGTTGGTGTCGGTCTGAATGGTCTTCACCAGGGCCTCGATCTGCTTGGTCGCGGCGGAGGAACGTTCCGCAAGGCGCTGTACCTCGTCCGCTACCACGGCGAAGCCACGGCCCGCGTCACCGGCCATGGACGCCTGGATCGCGGCGTTCAGGGCGAGGATGTTGGTCTGGTCGGCGATGTCGTTGATCAGGCTCACGATGTCACCGATCTCCTGGGACGATTCACCGAGGCGCTTGATCCGCTTCGAGGTGTCCTGGATCTGCTCACGGATGTTATCCATGCCGGTGATGGTGTTGTGCACCACTTCGTTGCCCTTGTTGGCGATGGCTACGGAACGTTCCGCTACCGCCGAGGACTCGGAGGCGTTCGCCGATACCTGGTCAATGGACACGGCCATTTCGTTGATCGCGGCGGAAGCGCCGGCGATTTCCTGGGCCTGGTGCTCGGAAGCCTCGGCCAGGTGCATGGCGGTGGCCTGGGTTTCCTGGGCGGCGGCGGCCACCTGCACGGCGGTCAGGTTGATGGTTTCAACCAGTTCGCGGAGCTGGTCGATGGAGTAGTTGATGGAGTCCGCGATGGCACCGGTGAAGTCCTCGGTCACGGTCGCGGCCACGGTCAGGTCACCGTCGGCGAGGTCGGCGATTTCGTCGAGCAGACGCAGGATCGCCGCCTGGTTACGTTCGTTCTTCTCGGCGGTTTCAGCCAGTCGGCTGCGGGTGCTCTGCACCATCACCAGGCCGATGAGCAGGACCGCGGCGAGTGCCAGGGCACCCAGCACGTAGCCGGCCAGGGTGTTCAGGCCACGGCCGCCGGCCAGGTTCTCGAAACCGGTGGTCAGGCCGGAGGCCTTGTCCAGCAGGGTCTGGGAGCCGGAGAAGATGGTGTTGGCGGATTCACGGACCTGAAACAGTTCGGGCGAGGTTTCGAGAATTTCGTCCACCGAGCCGGAGACGAATTCGAACAGTTCGGAAATCTCCTGCAGGCGCTCCAGGGCTTCGGTGTTGGTAACCTTGCTGATCTCCATCGCCGCGTTGCCTTCGAGCATGGCGTTCAGTACGCGGCCGAACAGGCTGGCGTCGCGGCCGAACATGTCGGCGGCCTGCACGGAGTCTTCGTCACCGGCCAGCACCTTGTTCACCGAGCCGAGGATACGTTCGGCCAGCAGCGACTGGCGCTGGGCCACGGAAACCTGGCTGGCGGGCGCGCCGCTTTCCAGGAGGATGTCGACCACTTCCTCGTACTCGACCTGCAGCTGCGGAATGGTCTCGGCCAGGGTGGCGGCTACCTGGTGCAGGGAGAGTACGGTCTGTTCGCTGGCCAGGATGGCGTCGGCGTTCTTGCGCAGGCTGTCCCAGTCCTTCTGCACGGCGTCCATCTCGACCTTCACGGCGGCGGGTGCCGGCGGCAGGCCAGTGGCGGCGTCACCTTTGAGCAGGTAGTTCCAGCGCGTCTCGAAGTCGTTGCGCGCGTCCTTCAGCAGGGCGAAGGCTTCGGCCTTGCCGGCCGCGGCTTCACTGGAGTTCTTGGCGATACGCTGGGACAGCACGCGCAGCTCGCCGGCGTGGCTGATGTATTCCTTGTCATAGTTCGCCTGGGTGTTGAGGTACGCGAAGTTCGCGAACAACAGCACGATGGCGATGATCAGGACTACGAAGAGCCCTGCGATCAGCGACGTACTGCGCACCCCGGAAAACAGATTGCCTGCGTTCAGTCTTTTCATTATCGGGCCCCCGCCTGGACCAACCACTTATTCCCATGTAACGCCAAAGGGCCGGCAAGAAGCCGGCCCAACCTTGAAGCCCGGGCCCGGGGATTTCCGCCCCGGTGACCGCCACGGAACGCCTCGCGTCCCGCGTAGAACCTAGACCGCCACCTCGAGGAACGCCTGGTGCTGGGCCAGCGCATGGGGGCTGAACACCAGCCAGGGCTGCTCGCGGTGGAAAACACCATGGATGAACGGCTGGATGCTGGCCTCCAGCGGAGGCAGCTCCTCGCTGAAGGCATCCACCAGGAAATGCTGCATGCCGAACACTTCGTCGACGATCAGACCGGCGAAGATCTCCTGGTGGTCCACCACCAGTACCCGGCGCTGCTTGCGCAAGGGCGACAGTTCGCCGCCGAAGAAACCGCACAGGTCCATGATCGGCAGCAGGCGGCCACGGACGTTGGACACGCCCTTGACCCACCCTTTCACGCCGGGCAAGGAGGTTTGGCGCGGCTCGTGGAGCACTTCGCTGACCTCGCCCATGGGCGCCACGAACAAGCGCTCGCCCATGCGGAAGCCGATACCGCTCCAGCTCTGCACCACCTCTTGCTGCGCAGGCAGGCCCGCCGCCAGCGCACGACAGCGCTGGTCGATCTCGAAGAGAAGCTGGAAGGGAGTCTGCGAATCCGACATGGCGACCGGCCTTGGCCTTTTCTAATAGTTATGCATCGGGGGTCCGGCGCGGCATTCAGCCGGCCAGAACCGAGTTCAGCGTCTTGAGCAGCGTGTCTTCTTCGATCGGTTTGGTCAGGTAGTCCTTGGCGCCCTGGCGCTTGCCCCAGACCTTGTCGGTTTCCTGATCCTTGGTGGTGACGATGATCACCGGAATGTGGCTGGTTTCGGCGTCCTTGGTCAGTTGACGGGTCGCCTGGAAGCCATTGAGGCCGGGCATGACGATGTCCATGAGGACGGCGTCCGGCTTCTCCTGGCGGGCCAGGGCCACGCCATCGGCGCCATTCTCGGCCTTGAGTACCTGGTGGCCGTGCTTCTCGAGCATGGCGGTCAGCTTGTACATCTCGGTCGGCGAGTCATCAACAATCAGAATACGAGCCATTGTGTTCCCCATACGGAAAGGCTTCACCGGCCTTCAGGCCGGACTTCAGGAGGCTTGCTCCACCGGGGTGAAATCGGGGACGTGAGTCTTGATCGCGCCGAGCAGCTCTTCCTTGCTGAAGGGCTTGGTGAGGTACTGATCGGAACCGACGATGCGACCCTTGGCCTTGTCGAACAGGCCGTCCTTGGAGGACAGCATGATCACCGGGGTGGACTTGAAAGCACTGTTGTTCTTGATCAGGGCGCAGGTCTGATAACCGTCCAGGCGCGGCATCATGATGTCGACGAAGATGATGTTCGGGTGGGAATCGGCGATCTTGGCCAGGGCATCGAAACCATCGACGGCAGTGATGACCTCGCACCCTACTTTCTTGAGCAGTGTCTCGGCGGTACGACGAATCGTTTTCGAATCGTCGATCACCATGACCTTCAAACCCTCGGAATGCTGTTCCATGTTCGCCCTACCATCGCCTCGGTGAGTCGTTATTCTGCTTTATATATGTGCCTGAGGCCCTGTAATCGACGGGCTGCGACCCAATCGTCGGGCCTTTTTAGCACAGTCTCCAGACGCAAGCTACACGGCCCCTGCATCTGCGATTCTTCCCATTCTCGGGAAGGTTTTTTCCTTGACCGCGATCAATGCCGGCGCCACCCTGAGCGCCTTATCCAACCGGCGCGCCACTGCTGGCGCGCCTCTTTGAAACCTGTTGCGGAGACCCCCCATGAGCGTTCGCCTCGGGATCGTCATGGACCCCATCGAGCAAATCTCCTTCAAGAAGGACAGCTCCCTGGCCATGCTGCTGGCTGCCCAGGAACGCGGCTGGTCGCTGTTCTACATGGAGCAGCAGGACCTCTACCAGAAAAACGGTGACGCTCGCGCTCGCATGCGTCCCCTGAAGGTTTTCCTCGACCCCGAACACTGGTTCGAGCTGGAAGACGAAACCGACGCCCCGCTGGCCGAGCTGGACGTGATCCTCATGCGCAAGGATCCGCCGTTCGACAACGAGTTCGTCTACTCCACCTATCTGCTGGAGCAGGCCGAGCGGGCCGGTGTGCTGGTGGTCAATCGCCCGCAGAGCCTTCGCGACTGCAACGAGAAATTCTTCGCCACCCTGTTCCCCCAGTGCACACCACCCACCGTGGTCACTCGACGAGCGGACATTCTGCGCGAGTTTGCCGAAGAACAGCGTGACATCATTCTCAAACCCCTTGATGGCATGGGTGGTTCCTCGATTTTCCGCCATCGCGCCGGCGACCCGAACCTTTCGGTGATCCTCGAGACCCTGACCCTGCACGGTCGCCAGCAGATCATGGCGCAGCGCTACCTGCCCGCGATCAAGGACGGCGACAAGCGCATCCTGATGATCGACGGCGAGCCGGTGCCCTATTGCCTGGCGCGCATTCCGGCCCAGGGCGAGACCCGTGGCAACCTGGCCGCCGGCGGCCGGGGCGAGGCCCGCCCGCTGTCCGAGCGCGACCGCGAGATCGCCGCCATCGTCGGCCCGACCCTGCGGGAGAAGGGCCTGCTGTTCGTCGGCCTGGATGTGATCGGCGAGCACCTCACCGAGATCAACGTCACCAGCCCCACCTGCATCCGCGAGATCGACAACGCCTATGACACCCGCATCGGCGCTCGCCTGATGGAGGCCATCGACGGCAAGCTGAAAGCGGCAGGTCGCAAGCGCCAAGCTTGACGCAGCTAACAGCTTGGCGCTTGCAGCTTGCAGGCTGCCGTCCCAGTTCGGCAGACTGCGCGGCTATCTGAGGCAAGCTGACTGGCGATGAACGCAGCCGTGAACTCCACTACCCTACCGTCCGCCGGCGTCCGCCCGGCGGACCGGCTGGGCTTTACCCTGTTTCTCGCCGCCGTGCTGCACGTGGCGCTGATCCTCGGGGTCGGCTTCACCGTTGCCGACCCGCAGCAGATCAGCAAGACCCTGGAAATCACCCTGGCCACCTTCAAGAGCGAGGAGCCGCCCAAGAAGGCCGACTTCCTCGCCCAGGCCAACCAGCAGGGCAGCGGCACCCTGGAACACAAGGCCAAGCCCAAGACCACCGAGCAGCCCCCCTTCCAGGACAAGGAAATCCGCAAGGCCACGCCGCCCGCCACACCGCCCCAAGCCCCCAGGAAGGAAGCGCCCAAGGCCGCCGTGGCGACCAAGAGCCCGCAACCGCAGAAAACCACCGTCAAGCGTGAGCAGACCCGGCCGCAGCCCGACGCCACGCCATCCACCACATTCGACAGCTCGCAGCTCTCCGCCGAAATCGCCAGCCTCGAGGCTGAACTCGACAAGGAGCGCCAGCTCTACGCCAAGCGCCCGCGCATCCACCGCCTCAACGCGGCCTCGACCATGCGCGACAAAGGCGCCTGGTACAAGGAAGAGTGGCGCAAGAAGATCGAGCGCGTCGGCAACCTCAACTACCCCGACGAGGCCCGCCGCCAGCGCATCTACGGCAACCTGCGACTGCTGGTGTCGATCAACCGCGACGGCACCCTGTACGAAGTGCAGGTCCTGGAATCCTCCGGCCAGCAGGTCCTGGACCAGGGCGCCATGCGCATCGTCCGCCTCGCCGCGCCCTTCGCCCCCTTCACCGGCGACCTGGCGGACATCGATCGCCTGGAAATCATCCGCACCTGGCGCTTCGAACGCGGCGACCGTCTGTCGAGCAATTGAAATCCCGCTCGCGGCCCCGTGAACCTGGCCGAGATGGCTGGGGGCGCGGGATGCACACGCTGCCAGCCTGCCGTCCACGGTCATTTTCATTGCCGTTTTTCCGACCCGCCGCAGATCGCCTGCCGGTTCCGGGAGCGGCAAGCGGGGATAGGCTCTAGGCTTCAAGCGTGGGCCGGCGAGCTGTTCAGCCACGGGTCAGCCTTGCCGCTTGAAGCCTGCCGTCTTAAGCCTGAAACTAGCCGACATGAAAAGCGCACCGAGCTACCTCAAGCACCACTTCCTGATCGCCATGCCGCACATGGCCGATCCCAATTTCGCCCAGACCGTCACCTACCTGGTGGAGCACAACGAGCAGGGCGCGATGGGCCTGGTGATCAACCGCCCCAATGGCCTCTCCCTGAGCGACGTACTCGAACAGCTGCGCCCGGACTACATGCCCCCGGCGCGCTGCCAGGGCCTGCCGATCTACGCCGGCGGCCCGGTACAGACCGACCGCGGCTTCGTCCTGCACCCGGCCGGCCACAGCTTCCAGGCCACCCTGGAACTGGGCGATCTGGCGCTCTCCACTTCCCAGGACGTGCTCTTCGCCATTGCCGATGGCAGCGGCCCGCAGCAAAGCCTGGTTGCCCTGGGCTATGCCGGCTGGGATGCGGGCCAGCTGGAAACCGAGTTGAGCGACAACGCCTGGCTGACCTGCCCGGCCGACCTGTCGATCCTCTTCGATACCCCGACCGAGCAACGCCTCTCGGCTGCGGCCGCACGCCTGGGGGTCAACCTCAGCCTGCTCACCGCCCAGGCCGGGCACGCCTGATGGCCGAGCCCAAACCGCTGCGCCTGCTGCTCGGCTTCGACTACGGCACCAAACAGATCGGCGTCGCCGTCGGCCAGGCGATCACCGGCCAGGCCCGCGAACTCAAGGTGCTCAAGGCCCAGAACGGCGTACCGGACTGGCAGCAGGTGGAAGCCCTGATCCGCGAATGGCAGCCCGACGCCATCGTGGTCGGCCTGCCGCTGAACATGGATGGCACGCCCAGCGACATGAGCGCCCGCGCGGAGAAATTCGCCCGCCGCCTGAACGGCCGCTTCAATATCCAGGTGTTCACCCACGACGAACGCCTGACCACCTTCGAGGCCAAGGGCCAACGCCTGGCCCAGGGCCAGCGCGACGGTTACCGCGAGCGCCCGGTGGACGCCCTGGCCGCCGCCCTGCTCCTTGAGGGCTGGCTGGCCGAGAACCCCTGATTCCAGAAAGCGAGGACCGCCGATGAACCTGCCCAATCCCGCCGAGCTGCTGCCGAGGATGGCCAGCGACCTGCAAGCCCACCTCAAGGCCCGCGCCATCACCGAGCCACGCTTCGTCGGCATCCGTACCGGCGGCGTCTGGGTCGCCCAGGCCCTGCTGGAGCAGCTGGGCGAGTCGGCACCCCTGGGCATACTCGACGTCTCCTTCTACCGCGACGACTTCACCCAGAACGGCCTGCACCCGCAGGTGCGCCCCTCCGAGCTGCCCTTCGAGATCGAAGGCCAGCATCTGGTGCTGATCGACGACGTGCTGATGAGCGGACGCACCGTGCGCGCCGCCCTCAACGAACTCTTCGACTATGGCCGCCCGGCCAGCGTGACCCTGGTGTGCCTGCTCGACCTCAACGCCCGCGAGCTGCCGGTGCGCCCCGACGTGGTTGGCGCAACCCTGTCCCTGGAGGCCAGGGAACGGGTAAAATTGCTCGGCCCCGCGCCGCTCACCCTTGAGCGCCAGGACCTCGCGTCACCCGCCTGATCCTTCCGAATTCCCGCAACCTTTCAGGGCCTGCCCCCATGCCGACAGACGCCAAGCGCCCGCTGCAGCTCAACGACCAGGGCCAGCTGCGCCACTTCCTCTCGCTCGACGGTCTGCCCCGCGAGCTGCTGACGGAAATCCTCGACACCGCCGATTCCTTCCTCGAAGTCGGCGCCCGTGCGGTGAAGAAAGTCCCGCTGCTGCGCGGCAAGACGGTGTGCAACGTGTTCTTCGAGAACTCCACCCGCACCCGCACCACCTTCGAGCTGGCGGCCCAGCGGCTGTCCGCCGACGTCATCACCCTCAACGTCTCCACCTCCTCCACCAGCAAGGGCGAGACGCTGTTCGATACCCTGCGCAACCTGGAGGCGATGGCCGCCGACATGTTCGTGGTGCGCCACGCCGACTCCGGCGCCGCCCACTTCATCGCCGAGCACGTGTGCCCGGACGTGGCCATCATCAACGGCGGCGACGGCCGCCACGCGCACCCGACCCAGGGCATGCTCGACATGCTCACCATCCGCCGCCACAAGGGCAGCTTCGAGAACCTCTCGGTGGCCATCGTCGGCGACATCCTGCATTCGCGGGTGGCACGCTCGAACATGCTCGCCCTGCGCACCCTCGGCTGCCCGGACATCCGCGTGATCGGGCCCAAGACCCTGATCCCGGTGGGCGTCGAGCAGTATGGCGTGAAGGTCTACACCGACCTCGCCGAAGGCCTGAAGGGCGTCGACGTGATCATCATGCTGCGCCTGCAGCGCGAGCGCATGCAGGGCGGGCTGCTGCCCAGCGAGGGCGAGTTCTACAAGCTCTACGGCCTCAGCACCCAGCGCATGGCGCTGGCCAAGCCGGACGCCATCGTCATGCACCCGGGCCCGATCAACCGCGGTGTGGAAATCGAATCCGCGGTGGCCGACGGCGCCCAGTCGGTGATCCTCAACCAGGTCACCTATGGCATCGCCGTGCGCATGGCCGTGCTTTCCATGGCCATGAGCGGCCAGGCCGCGCAACGCCAACTGAACCAGGAAGCCGAGGAGCTGAACTGATGCGTACCCATATCCTCGGCGCCCGCCTGATCGATCCGGCCAGCGGCCACGACCAGGTCACCGACCTCTTCCTCGAAGGCGGCAAGGTCAGCGCCATCGGCCAGGCGCCGGCTGGCTTCCATGCGGACAAGACCCTCGACGCCAAGGGCCTGGTGGCCGCCCCAGGCCTGGTGGACCTGTCCGTCGCCCTGCGCGAGCCGGGCTACAGCCGCAAGGGCACTATCGCCAGCGAAACCCTGGCGGCCGTGAGCGGCGGCGTCACCAGCCTGTGCTGCCCGCCCCTGACCCGCCCGGCGCTGGACACCCCGGCCGTGGCCGAGCTGATCCTCGACCGCGCCCAGGAAGCCGGCCATGCCAAGGTCTTCCCCATCGGCGCCCTGACCAAGGGCCTGGCGGGCGAACAGCTGTCCGAGCTGGTGGCCCTGCGTGACGTGGGCTGCGTGGCCTTCGGCAACGGCCTCGCCAGCTTCGCCAGCAACCGGGTGCAGCGCCGCGCCCTGGAATACGCGGCGACCTTCGACCTGACCGTGGTATTCCACTCCCTGGACGCCTCGCTCGCCGAAGGCGGCCTCGCCCACGAAGGCGCCACCGCCAGCTTCCTCGGCCTGGCCGGCATCCCGGAGAGCGCCGAAACCGTCGCGCTCGCCCGTGACCTGCTGCTGGTGGAGCAAAGCGGCGTGCGCGCCCACTTCAGCCAGATCACCAGCGCCCGCGCCGCCGAGATGATCGCCCAAGCACAGGCACGCGGCCTGCCGGTGACCGCCGACGTGGCCATGTACCAGCTGATCCTCACCGACGAAGCCCTGATGGACTTCTCCAGCCTCTACCACGTGCAGCCGCCGCTGCGCACCCGCGCCGACCGCGACGGCCTGCGTGAAGCGGTCAAGAGCGGCGTAATCTCGGCCATCGCCAGCCACCACCAGCCCCATGAGCCGGACGCCAAGCTCGCCCCCTTCGGTGCCACCGAGCCGGGCATCAGCAGCGTGGAACTGCTGCTGCCGCTGGCCATGACCCTGATGCAGGACGGCCTGCTCGACCTGCCCACCCTGCTCGCCCGCCTCACCGCCGGCCCGGCCCGCGCCCTGCGCCTGCCCGCCGGACGCCTGGCCGTGGGCGCCCCGGCCGACCTGGTGCTGTTCGACCCCGAGGCCTCCACCCTGGCCGGCGAGACCTGGAAGTCCAAGGGCGACAACTGCCCCTTCATTGGCCACTGCCTGCCGGGCCGGGTTCGCTATACCCTGGTGGACGGCCGGACCATCTTCCAGGCCTGACCCCCGCCCACGAAAAAGCCCGCCATTTGGCGGGCTTTTTTGTTGGTGGCCAGGAGCCGACCTTGGGGAAATCGCCATTCCCGGACACGCCACTCAGCAGGACTCTACGCAATTGCGCCGCTGCTTGGCGCGGTACAGGCCGTCGTCCAGGCGCTTGAGCAGGGGCCCGATCTCTTCCCCGGCACGCATCGCCGCCACCGAGAAGCTCGCGCTGAGCGCCTCGGGCAGTTCCGCATCGGCGCCCGCCACCAACAGTCGTAGCCGCTCCGCCAGGTGAGCGGCCGCCGCCAGGTCGGTATCGGGCAGCAGCACGATGAACTCCTCGCCGCCCCAGCGAGCGAAGCAGTCCTCCTCGCGCAACGCCGCCCGCAGGCTGCGGGCCACGGCTGCCAGGGCGCGATCGCCGACTGGGTGGCCGTGGTTGTCGTTGATCCGCTTGAAGTGATCCAGGTCGAACATCAACAGCGCGGTGGCATGGCCGTGGCGCTGGAAGCGCTGCCATTCGCCGTGCAGGTTGCGCTCGAAGTGACGGCGGTTGGACAGCTGGGTCAGGGGATCGGTCTCGCTCAGCCGGGTGGCCGCCTCCACCTGCTGGGCGAGGGCCTCGTTGGCCTGGCGCAGGGCTTCGGTACGCGCCGCCACCAGGTCCTCCAGGGTGCGGTTGAGGGCCAGCAGCTCTTCGTTCTTGCGCTGCAGTTCCAGGCTGGCCATCTTGCGCTGGTGGATATTGCGGTGGGCACCGATCATCCGGGTCGGCTGGCCGGTTTCGTCGAATTCGACGAAGCGGCCATGGTCGCTGACCCACAGGTAATTGCCGTCACGGCTGCGGCAGCGGTAGTCCTCGGCGTAGATCAGGCTGTCGCCGTCCAGGTAGGCCTGGAAGTTGCGCATCACCCGCTCGTAGTCGCCAGGGTGAATCACCGATTTCCAGGTATCCACGTCCTCCGGCAGGCTGTCGGGCGGGTAGCCGAGCATGGAGTACCAGCCGGGGCTGCGTTTGACGTGGTTGGTACGGATATTCCAATCCCAGATGCCGTCGCTGACGATATCCAGGGCGTAGCGCAGCGTGCGCTCGATTTCTTCGCGTGTGGTGCCGTAGTCCTGCATCTCGAGCTTGTCCATAAGCTTCCTGCGGGTCGGGGACCCGGTTGGGACTTGCGACGCCACGAACGCTTGCCCGTGGCTCAGGCCTGGATGGTCGCCGCCGGGTTGATCACGCGGCCGAGGCCGAGGTTGCGCAGGGCCAGGTGCAGCGAGCTGTGGATAACCTGCGGGTTATCGATGGTCATCAGCTGGGCGAGCAGCTCCTTGGCCTTGCTCATGGTGATCTGGCGCAGCAGCCACTTCACCTTGGGCAGGTTGGTGGCGTTCATCGACAGGCTGTCGAAGCCCATGGCCAGGAGCAGCACGGCGGCGGCGGGGTCACCGGCCATCTCGCCGCAGATGCTCACCGGCTTGCCTTCGGCGTGGGCGTCGTCCACCACCTTCTTCAGCGCCTGCAGCACCGCCGGGTGCAGGTAGTCGTAGAGATCGGCCACTCGTGGGTTGTTGCGGTCCACCGCCAGCAGGTACTGGGTGAGGTCGTTGGAGCCCACCGAGAGGAAATCCACCTGGCGCGACAGCTCCTTGGTCTGGTAGACCGCGGCGGGGATCTCGATCATCACGCCCACCGGGGGCATGGGGATGTCCACGCCTTCGTCGCGCACCTCGCCCCAGGCACGGTGGATCAGGTGCAGGGCTTCTTCGGTTTCATGGGTGCCGGAAATCATCGGCAACAGGATGCGCAGGTTGTCCAGGCCCTCGCTGGCCTTGAGCATGGCGCGTACCTGGACCAGGAAGATCTCCGGGTGGTCGAGGGTAACGCGGATGCCGCGCCAGCCGAGGAAGGGGTTGCTTTCCTTGATCGGGAAATAGGACAGCGCCTTGTCGCCGCCGATGTCCAGGGTACGCATGGTCACCGGCAGCGGATGGAAGGCGGCGAGCTGCTCGCGGTAGATGGCGAGCTGCTCCTTTTCGCTGGGGAAGCGCTCATTGATCATGAACGGCACTTCGGTGCGGTACAGGCCGACGCCCTCGGCGCCGCGCTCCTGGGCACGGGTCACGTCAGCCAGCAGGCCGGTGTTCACCCAGAGCGGCATGCGCTGGCCATCGAGGGTTTCGCAGGGCAGGCTGCGCAGCGCGTCCAGGCCCTTGACCAGCTGGCGCTCTTCCTCGACCACTTCGCTGTACTGCTTGCGCAGCAGGGCCGAGGGGTTGGTGAAGACTTCGCCGTGGTAGCCGTCGACGATCAACTCGATGCCGTCGACCTTCGAATAGGGCAGGTCGACCACGCCCATCACGGTCGGGATACCCATGGCGCGGGCGAGGATGGCGACGTGGGAGTTGCCTGAGCCCAGTACCGAGATCAGGCCCACCAGCTTGCCTTCCGGCACCTCGCCAAGCATCGCCGGGGACAGCTCCTCGCTGACCAGGATGGTGTTCTCCTGGTAGACCAGGTTCTGCTTGCGCTCTTCCTGCAGGTAGGCGAGCAGGCGGCGGCCGAGATCCTTGACGTCGGAGGCGCGCTCGCGCAGGTAGGCGTCGTCCATCAGCTCGAAGCGGGTGACGTGCTCCATCACCACCTGGCGCAGGGCGCCCTGGGCCCACTGGCCGGTGCGGATCACGCGCTTGACCTCCATGCCGATGGAGGCGTCGTCGAGCATCATCAGGTAGACATCGAAGAGCGCACGCTCTTCAGGGCGCAGCTGGGTCTCGAGCTTGCTGGACAGCCGACGCATGTCTTCGCGCACCGCCTCCAGGGCCTGCTTGAAACGCTCGACCTCGGCCTCGATGTCATCCACCGTGCGGTCGGGCACCACGTCCAGGTCGGCCGGCGGCAGCACCACCACGGCGGTGCCCACGGCGGCGCCGGGTGCGCCTGGCACACCGACGAACTTGGCTTCCTGGGTGCCCTTGCCCTGGCGGCCCAGGCCGCGGATCGAGCCGGTAGCCTCGGCGTGGGCGATAACGCCGGCGAGCTGCGCGCTCATGGTGACGAGGAAGGCTTCCTCGCCCTCATCGAACTGGCGGCGCTCCTTTTGCTGCACCACCAGTACGCCCATCACCCGACGGTGGTGGATGATCGGGGCGCCGAGGAAGGAAGCGAAGCGCTCTTCGCCGGTTTCGGCGAAGTAGCGGTAACGGGGGTGGTCGGCGGCGTGCTCGAGGTTCAGCGGCTCTTCGCGGGTGCCCACCAGGCCGACGAGGCCTTCGTTGGGGGCCATGCTGACCTTGCCGATGGAGCGCTTGTTCAGGCCCTCGGTGGCCATGAGCACGAAACGGTTGGATTCCGGGTCCAGCAGGTAGACCGAGCAGACCTGGCTGCCCATGGCCTCCTTGACCCGCTGCACGATGATCGCCAACGCCGCCTTCAGATCCTTGGCGGCGTTCACTTCCTGGACGATCTTGCGCAGCGTGTTGAGCATGGCTAGGCAGCCTTTCTTCGGGTCAGTCTTGCGCCAGGAGGCGCGGTGCTAGTTCCTTGAGGGCCCGGCGATAGACTTCACGCTTGAAGGTCACCACCTGGCCCAACGGGTACCAGTAACTGACCCAGCGCCAGCCATCGAACTCGGGCTTGCCGGTCAGGTCCATCCGTACCTTGTTCTCCTCCGACTGCAAGCGCAGCAGGAACCACTTCTGCTTCTGGCCAATGCACAGCGGCTGGCTGTTGGTACGCACCAATCGCTGGGGCAGACGATAGCGCAACCAGCCCCGGGTGCAGGCAAGAATCTTCACATCCTGCTGTTCCAGGCCGACTTCTTCGTTCAACTCGCGGAAAAGCGCCTCTTCGGGCGTCTCCCTCGGGTTGATGCCGCCCTGCGGGAACTGCCAGGCATCCTGGTTGATTCGCCGGGCCCAAAGCACCTGCCCGACATCATTGGCGAGAATGATGCCGACATTCGGGCGGAAACCATCGGAATCGATCACGGCACTCAACCTCGCAAACGCATGTTACGGCATTGTTCCATAAAGCCCGTAAATGCAGCAATGCGAGCCTTTCTCGCAATGGGCAGCCCAGGTGAAAGCCGCTATCCTGCCCGCCCCTATAGCCCGCCCGCAAGGAACCACGACGTGCGCCTGGCCCTCTTCGACCTCGACAACACCCTGCTGGCTGGCGATAGCGACCATGCCTGGGGCGACTACCTGTGCGAACGCGGCATTCTCGACCGGATTGCCTACAAGGCGCGCAACGATGAGTTCTACCAGGACTACCTGGCGGGCCGGCTGAACATCCAGGACTACCTGAATTTCAGCCTGGAGATCCTCGGCCGCACCGACATGGCGCAACTCGACCAATGGCACCGCGAGTTCATGCGCGACTGCATCGAGCCCATCGTCCTGCCCAGGGCCGAGGCCCTGCTGGCCGAACACCGCGCCGCCGGCGACAAGCTGCTGATCATCACCGCCACCAACCGCTTCGTCACCGCCCCCATCGCCGCACGCCTCGGGGTGGAAACGCTGCTGGCCACCGAGTGTGAAATGCACGATGGCCGCTACACCGGCCGCACTACCGACGTGCCCTGCTTCCGCGAAGGCAAGGTGACCCGCCTCGATCGCTGGCTCGCGGAAACCGGCCACGACCTGGACGGCAGCAGCTTCTATAGCGATTCGCTGAACGACCTGCCCCTGCTGGAGCAGGTGAGCCACCCGGTGGCGGTGGACCCGGACCCGAAGCTGCGCGCCGAAGCGGAGAAACGCGGCTGGCCGGTGATTTCCCTGCGTTGATCACAGCGCGCCCCTTGCCGGAGGGGGCCAGGACTGTAGGAGCGATTTCAATCGCGAAAGCAGGTCGAAGACCTGCCTGCCAAGGCGATCGCGAATGAATTCGCTCCTACCCGCCAGTACAAACCGCCTTAGAGCGGCTTGACCACCATCAGCACGAAGACGGCCACCAGCAAACCCAACGCCAGTTCCGCCAGGCGGAAGCGCCAAGCCATCTGCCCCGCCAGCTCGGCGTTGCGGCCCTCGCGCAGGGCCTGGCGCGCTTGGTTGCGGATACGCACCTGCAACCAGAGCAGCGGTAGCCAGCACAGCGCCGCCAGCAGATAGAGTCCCAGGCTCCACAGCAGCCAGCGCTGCCCCAGGGGCCAACCGCCCACCTTGGCCAGGGCCAGCCCGCTCACGGGCAGCAACAGGGCGGAACTGGCGACGAACCAGAGCTCCAGCCGCACCAGGGAGGTGAAGGTTGTGGCGATCTGCTGGAGGTCGCCGCTCTTCCAGGCCCGTCGGGCGAAGAACAGCCCGCCCAGCGCCGTGCCGAGGAGCACGGCGGCCAGCAGGCCATGGAGGGACTTGAGCAGGAGATAGAGCGTCATGCCCGGTACGCGCAGCCCGTCAGAGCGGCTTGACCAGCATCAGCGACAGCACTGCCAGGAACAACAGCAGGCCGACCAGGCCATAGGCGGCGCCAAACTTCAGGCTGCGGCGCACCGGCGCCGCGCTTGGTCCGGCTTCCGCCAGGACCTGTTCGCGCAGCCGCGCGACCCGGCCGAACAGCAGCAGCCAGGCGATGCAGCCGAACAGATAGAGGATCGCCCCGCCCAGCAGCCAGGTCTGGCCCAGCGGCAAGCCGGCCAGGTTGACCATCCACCAGCCACTGACCGGCAGCGAGACGGCGGCGACTATCAACAGCGGCACGCCGATCAGCAGGATGCGGCGCAGGCTCGAGCCGATCAGCGCGGCGTCGCCGGAACGGAAGTTGCGCCAGCCGTACCAGGCCAGGCCCGTCAGGCCGCCGAAGAACAGCAGCGTGGCCAGGCCGTGGAGGATGCGGAAGGTCAGGTAGTTTTCCATGGAACAGGTCCTTGTCAGCGTGGACGGCTGCCGGAAAGCCTAGCAGCCGCCCGTGTCCATAGCCTTCAGCCCAGGAACAGCTGGTAAGCCGGGTTGTCGCTCTCGTTCCAGTAGGGGTAGCCGATCGCATCCAGCGCTTCGCACACCTGCGGGCGCTCCTCGATCGGCACCTGCAGGCCGGCGACCACGCGGCCGTCGGCGGCGCCGTGGTTGCGGTAGTGGAACATGGTGATGTTCCAGCGCCCCCCCAGCTTGTTGAGGAAGTTGAACAGCGCACCCGGCCGCTCGGGGAACTCGAAACGGAACACCATCTCATCGCTGATGCGTGCCGCGTGGCCGCCAACCATGTGGCGGATGTGCAGCTTGGCCAGCTCGTTGTCGGTCAGGTCCAGCACCGGGAAGCCCTGGCTGCGCAGGTTTTCCACCAGCACCGCGCGCGGGTCGGTTTCCGGGTGGGTCTGCACGCCGACGAAGATGTGCGCCTCGGCGTCGGTGTTGTAGCGGTAGTTGAACTCGGTGATCTGGCGCTTGCCGATGGCCTCGCAGAAGGCCTTGAAGCTGCCCGGGCGTTCCGGAATGGTGACCGCGATGATCGCCTCGCGCTGCTCGCCCAGTTCGGCACGCTCGGCCACATGGCGCAGACGGTCGAAGTTGATGTTGGCGCCCGAATCGATGGCCACCAGGGTGTGCCCGCGCAGGCCTTCACGCTCGACGTAGCGCTTGATGCCGGCCACGGCCAGGGCACCGGCGGGTTCGGTGATGGAGCGGGTATCGTCGTAGATGTCCTTGATCGCCGCGCAGATCTCGTCGGTGCTGACGGTGATCACCTCGTCCACATGCTGCTTGCAGATATCGAAGGTGTGCTGGCCGATCTGGGCCACGGCGACACCGTCGGCGAACAGCCCGACCTGGCCCAGCACCACGCGCTCACCGGCGGCCATGGCGGCTTGCAGGCAGTTGGAATCGTCCGGCTCGACGCCGATCACCTTGACCTCGGGGCGCAGGTATTTGACGAAGGCGGCGATGCCCGCCACCAGCCCGCCGCCGCCCACCGGCACGAAGATGGCGTCCAGGCGTCCCGGGTGCTGGCGCAGGATTTCCATGGCCACGGTGCCCTGGCCGGCGATCACTTCCGGGTCGTCGTAGGGGTGGATGTAGACATAGCCCTTCTCGTCCACCAGCTTCAGCGAGTGGGCCAGGGCCTCGGGGAAGGCGTCGCCATGCAGCACCACCTTGCCGCCACGGGCGCGCACGCCCTGCACCTTCAGCTCGGGGGTGGTGCGCGGCATCACGATGGTGGCCTTGATGCCCAGCTCGCGGGCGGCCAGGGCCACGCCCTGGGCGTGGTTGCCGGCCGACGCGGTGACCACGCCACGCGCCAGTTCCTCGGGAGACAGCTGGGCCATCTTGTTGTAGGCGCCGCGAATCTTGAACGAGTAGACCGGCTGCAGGTCCTCACGCTTGAGGAGGATCTGGTTACCCAGCCGCTCGGTGAGCTGGCGGGCGGGCTGCAGCGGGGTTTCCACGGCGACGTCGTAGACGCGCGAGGTGAGGGTCTTCTTAACGTATTCTTCGAGCATCACGGCTTCACTGGCGGGCATTCCACGGATGGCCGGAGTCTACCGCACGGATTCGTCGGGCGACCACATGGTTCGCGGGGTTTAGCGGCTATAATCCGCGGCCTCGACACTCCTCCACTCGGACCTCCCCAGCATGACCCAGGACCAGCTCAAGCAGGCCGTCGCCCAGGCCGCCATCGACGTCATACTCCCCAAGCTCGATGAGAAGAGCATCATCGGCGTCGGCACCGGCTCCACCGCCAATTTCTTCATCGACCTGCTGGCCCAGCACAAGATGGCCTTCGACGGCGCCGTCGCCAGCTCCGAGGCCACCGCCCAGCGCCTGAAGGGCCACGGCATCCCGGTGTACGACCTGAACAGCGTCAGCGACCTCGAGTTCTACGTCGACGGCGCCGACGAGAGCAACGAGCGCCTCGAGCTGATCAAGGGCGGCGGTGCCGCGCTGACTCGCGAGAAGATCGTCGCGGCGGTAGCCAAGACCTTCATCTGCATCGCCGACGAGAGCAAGCTGGTGCCCCTGCTCGGCGCCTTCCCGCTGCCGGTGGAAGTCATCCCCATGGCCCGCAGCCATGTAGCCCGCCAGCTGGTCAAGCTGGGCGGCGACCCGGTCTACCGTGAAGGCGTGCTGACCGACAACGGCAACATCATCCTCGACGTCTACAACCTGCGGATCGACAGCCCGACCAAGCTGGAAGAGCAGATCAACAACATCGTCGGCGTGGTCACCAACGGCCTGTTCGCCGCCCGCCCGGCCGACCTGCTGCTGCTGGGCACCAAGGACGGCGTCAAGCGCATCAGCCTCTGAAGTCGCCTCCCGGCCTGCGGCAAACCGTCTAGATTTGTTGGCACGGCGCCTCTTGGCGCCGTTCACTGCCATCAACCAGGAGGTGCCCCATGGCTGGGAAGTTCCATCTGAAGAAGGCCAACGACGGCCAGTACCACTTCAACCTGAACGCCGGCAACGGCGAGACCATCCTCACCAGCGAGCTGTACAAGGCCAAGGATTCCGCCTTGAACGGCATCGAGTCGGTGCGCAAGAACGCCGTTCGCGAAGGCGCCTTCGAGAGCAAGACCGCCAGCAACGGCAAGTTCTACTTCGTGCTCAAGGCCACCAATGGCCAGGTCATCGGCCAGAGCCAGATGTACGCCAGCGCCGCAAGCGCCAGCGCGGGCATCGACTCGGTGAAAAGCAACGCCCCCGGCGCCAACCTCAACGACGAGAGCTGATCAGTCGCGAGCGTCCTTCTTGAACACATAGAAGAGGTTCGGCTCGCTGACCATGTAGAGGTTGCCGTCGTTGTCCATGGCCACCCCTTCGGCCTGCGGCACCGCCCGCTGCAGGCCATGCATGCCGCGCAACAGCGACAGGCTGCTGATCGGCCGGCCGTCGGAGTTCAGCTCCAGCACCAGCCGCGATTCGTCCGACAACGCCAGCAGGTGTCCGCTGCGGTCGTCGAACTGCAGGCTGGACAGATCGCGGACGAAAAGCCGCGCGTCGCGCTTGGGGTCGTCCACGACGTGCACGGCGAACGGCTTGTCCGGATTGGTATGGGGAAATCCGTGGATCTCGTAGATGCGCACCGGGTCGCGCTCCTTGGCCACGAACAGGCGCTTGCCTTCGGTGTCGTAGGCCAGCCCCTCGAAGCCCTTGTTACCGGACAGGCCGATGCCCAGGGACAGTTGCTGGGAGTCGGCGGCGTCGATGAAGGTCGTGTCCTCGTCCAGCCGCACCTTGACCAGGCGTTGCAGGCGCTCGTCGGTGATCACGTAGACGCCGGGGCTGATGTACTCGATGGCCTCCGGGTCGCCGAAGCCCACCAGCGGCACACGCCGGATCAGGTGGCCGTCCAGGGACAGCTCGACGATCTCCGGATGCTGGTTGGTGACGGTGAACAGGCTGTGGCGGTCCGGATCGTAGGTCAGCGCCGAGACGTCGTCGTCGAGCCCCTCGATGGCTTTGGCCTCGATCACCACCCGATAGTCGGGCAGCCAGATGGAACGATCCCGCCATTCGGAGGCGTGGCGCCATTCTTGCAGGCTGAACAGACCCCGCTCGAAGAGCCGGAACTGCTGCGCGACGACGCCGAGCACCACCAGCAGCAGCAACAGGAAGGCGGCAAGCAGCCGCCGCGGGGTCAGGAATGCACGCATCGTTCAGGACTCGGGGATTCAAGGTGCGACGAAGGATACAGAGCGCACCGGGGTTCTACCTGAATTGAAGCTTAAAGCCCGGGAACAGGGCATGGCAGGCGTTACAAAAAGGGACGGAACATGGCCACCTCGCTGCTACCGGAAGAACGCGCACTCACCACCCTGCACACCATCGCCCTGGCGGTGACCAATCTGGACCACGGCGGCACCGATCGCGAGCGCCTGCTGGAGGGCAGCGGCGTCGCCTGCGCCGACCTCGACACCCCCGACAAGCTGATCAGCCACGCCCAGGAGCTCCGGGTCTTCGCCAACGCCCTGGCCGCCACCCGCGATCCGGCGCTGGGCCTGTCGCTCGGCCTGCGCATGCACGTTTCGGCCTACGGCATCCTCGGCTACACCATGCTCGCCAGCCGTACCCTGCGCGATGCCCTGGTCCTCGCCCTCGGCCACTCGGCGCTGCTCGGCACCTACTTCAAGCTGAGCCTGGAGGTCGAGGGCCCGGAGGCACGCCTGGTGGCCGCCGGCTACCGCTACGCGCCGGAGCTGACGGTGTTCAATAGCGAGCTCTGCCTGACCTCGCTGCTCACCGTGCTGCAAGACCTGCTCGGCAGCCTGATCCGCCCGACGCGGGTGTGCCTGTCCTATCGACCGCCGCTGCACGCCGCCAGCTACGAACAGATGCTCGGCTGCCCGGTGGAGTTCGGCGCCTCCAGCAACGCCCTGTGCTTCGACGCCGCGCTGCTCGAGCGCGGCCTGCCCCTGGCCGACCCGGTGACCTGCCACTACGGCCTGCAGCAGTGCCTGAAGCTCGACGCCCAGCTCAACAGCCGCCACGACGTGCTGGACCAGATCCGCCAGCACCTGGCCGGCAACCTGCGCGAGTCCTGCGACCTGGACAGCGTGGCGCGCCAGCTGCACCGCTCCGAGCGCACCCTGCGCCGCCACCTGCAGCGCCTCAACACCAGCTTCCAGCGCCTGCTGGACGAGGTGCGCTACGACAAGGCGCGCCAGCTGCTGGTGCAGACCGACCTGCCCATCTACCTGATCGCCGAACAGCTCGGCTACAGCGAGACCGCCAGCTTCCGCCACGCCTTCCAGCGCTGGAGCGGGCAGTCGCCGAGCCTGTATCGCCGTTAGCCCTTGCCCATCGCCCCGTCACCACCGCCCCACAACTTGGCCGCAATTGTCTCCTTTTGACCTGATCTATCGTTCTTCTATGCTCCGAGCTACTGACAGAATCTGGGCAAACAAGGGCCTTTTCCCCTGAAGAAAGAAAAGCCCAATAAGAACAAACCCTTAGAGCTTGTGATCAGCATGACTAGCGCGATCAGTGTCGACCGTGTGTGCATGGAGTTCGGCGATCCGGGGCAGGGCGTGAAAGCCCTCGACGATGTTTCCCTGGAAATTCGCGCCAACGAGTTCTTCACCCTCCTCGGCCCGTCCGGCTGCGGCAAGACCACCCTCTTGCGGCTCATCGCCGGCTTCGAGCAGCCCAGCTCCGGCGCCATCCGCCTCTACGGCGAACCCATGCAGGGCCTCCCGCCCTTCCGCCGGCCGGTCAATACCGTGTTCCAGAGCTACGCCCTGTTCCCCCACATGACGGTGGCGCAGAACATCGCCTTCGGCCTGGAGATGCGCGGCCAGGGCCGTGACGAGATCGAACAGACGGTCAAGCGCATGCTGGAGCTGGTGAAGCTGCCGGATGTGGGCCGGCGCCGCGCCGACCAGCTCTCCGGCGGCCAGCAGCAGCGCATCGCCCTGGCCCGCGCCCTGGCCAACAAGCCCAAGGTGCTGTTGCTGGACGAATCCCTCTCGGCGCTGGACCAGAAGCTGCGCAAGGACATGCAGATCGAGCTCAAGCGCCTGCAGCACGAGACCGGCATCACCTTCATCTTCGTCACCCACGACCAGGAAGAAGCCCTGACCATGTCCGACCGCATCGCGGTGATGGATAAGGGCCGCATCCTCCAGGTCGGCACCCCCACGGAAATCTACGAGGCACCGCTGAACCGCACGGTGGCCGACTTCATCGGCGAAACCAACTTCCTCGAAGGCGAGGCGCTGGAACGTGGCGTGCTGCTGGCGGACGGGCAGTTGCTCAGCGCCTTCAGCCCCCGCAGCGGCGCCGTGACCCTGGCGATCCGCCCGGAACGCACCAGCCTCGACGAGCAGGGCAACCTGGTGGGCGAGATCGAGAACGTGGTCTATGTCGGCACCGACACCGTCTATCACCTGAACATCGCCGGCCAGAGCGGTTTCCGTGTCCGCCACCAGAACCGCAATGGCGCGTTGCAGGCCTACGCCGCCGGCGAGAAGGTACGGGTGCGGGTGCCGAGCGAAGCCATCCGGGTGCTCGCCGAATGAGCACCCTGCGCGCCCTGGCGGAACGCCGCCAACTGCGCCGACGCCTGCTGCTGACCAGCCCGGCCATGCTCTGCCTGTTGCTGTTCCTGGTACTGCCCCTGGGGATCATGTTCCTGGTGTCGGTGCTGGTGCCCGGCGACTACGGCGGCGTGAAGTGGGGGCAGTATTCGCTGGAGGCCTACCTCAACTTCCTCTACGAGCGTGATCTGGATGACGCGCTGGTGTTCAACACCGACTACCTGCAGATCTTCCAGCGCTCCTTCTGGCTCTCGGTACTGACCACCGTCGGCTGCCTGCTGATCGGCTTCCCCACCGCGCTCTACCTTGCGCTGCAGAGCGAACGCAAACGCAACCTGCTGCTGTTCCTGGTCACCGTGCCCTTCTGGACCAACCTGCTGGTGCGGGTCTACGCCTGGATCCTGCTGCTGCGCAACGGCGGTCTGGTGGATAGCGGCCTCGGCATCTTCGGCCTGTCCGACGGCGCCCTGGGCCTGCTCTACACCGACGTGGCGGTGGTGATCGGCCTGCTCTACACCTTCCTGCCCTTCATGGTGCTGCCCATCTACACCAGCCTGGAAAAGCTCGACTGGCGCCTGGTGGAGGCCGCCTTCGACCTCGGCGCCAACCGCTTCCAGGCGCTGAAGCGGATCATCGTGCCGCTGGCCATGCCGGGCATAGTCGCCGGCGCGATCCTGGTGTTCATCCCTTCGCTCGGCAACTACATCATTCCCGAGCTGCTCGGGGGCGGTAAGTCGCTGATGATCGGCAACCTGATCCAGCTGCAGTTCGGCGCCTCCCACAACTGGCCGCTGGGCGCGGCGCTGTCCTTCGCCCTGCTCGGCTTCGTGCTGCTGGCGATGCTGCTCTACAGCCTGCGCTTCAAGCAGGCCGCCGGCGGAGGCCACCCATGAATACGCAGAACCCGCTCTGGCGCTTCACCGGCGTACGCCCCACCGCCTGGCTGTTCTTCGCCTTCCTCTATGTGCCGATCCTGGTGCTGGTGGTGCTGAGCTTCAACGGCGGGCAATCGGCGACCATCTGGGAGAGCTTCAGCCTGAAGTGGTATTCAGTGGTGGCCAACGACCCGGAAATCGTCCGTGCGGCGAAGAACTCGCTGATCGTCGCCACCTTCGCCACCCTGATCGCCACGTCCCTGGCCACCCTGGCCGCCCTGGGCATGCGCGGTCGCGCCTTCCGCGGGCAGACGCTGATGAGCGGGGTGCTCGGCCTGCCGCTGCTGGTGCCGGAAATCGTCACGGCCGTGGCCACCCTGATGTTCTTCGCCTTCATTGGCCTGAAGCTCTCGCTGTTCACCATCCTCATCGCCCACGTGGTCTTCTGCATCCCCTTCGCCTACCTGCCGATCCGCGCCCGCCTGGAAGGCATGGACCCACGCCTGGCCGAGGCCGCCGCCGACCTCTACGCATCCCCCTGGAAGGCCTTCTGGAAGGTCACCTTCCCCTTGCTGATGCCGGGCATCCTCTCCGGCGCCATGCTCGCCTTCATCATTTCCATGGACGACTTCGTCATCACCTACTTCGTCGCCGGGGCCGGCGCAACCACCCTGCCGGTGTACATCTTCAGCTCCATCAGGATGGGCATCTCGCCGAAGATCAACGCCATATCCTCGATCATCCTCGTCATTTCCATAGCGTTCGTTGCATTGTCCTACTACGTCGGGCAGCGCAAGCGCTGACCCGAACCCGACCAGCAAGGAGCTTGACCATGACCCGTCGTACCCCGCTCGCGCTCGCCGTACTGCTCGCCACCGGCCTGGCCGGTTCAGCCCAGGCCGCAGGGACCCTGCACTTCGCCAACTGGTCGGACTACTACCCGCCGGAACTGCTGAAGAAATTCGAGCAGGACACCGGCATCAAGGCCACCCTGGACGCCTACGACAGCAACGAAACCCTGCTGGCCAAGCTCAAGGCCGGCGGCGGCGCCTACGACGTGGTGGTGCCGTCCGACAGTTTCATCCAGATCATGGTGCAGGACGGCCTGCTGCAGAAGTTCGACCACAGCAAGCTGCCCAACCTGAAGAACCTCAAGCCCAACTTCCAGAACCTCGACTTCGACCCCGGCCACGACTACAGCGTGCCGTACCTCTGGGGCACCACCGGCTACAGCTACGACAGCAAGCAGGTACCCGGCGGCACCCTCGAGGAGAGCTGGAAGCCCTTCTTCGAGCCGCCGGCCGAGCTGAAGGGCAAGGTGGTGGCGCTCAACTCCATCGAAGACCTGTACATCGCCGCCTCCCACTACCTGTCCATCGACCAGTGCACCGAGGACCCGAAGGACGCGAAGAAGATCCAGGACCTGCTGCTGCAGCAGAAGCCGCTGCTGGCCATGTACAACAGCGACGGCACCATCGAGCGCATGGCCGCCGGCGAAGTGGCCATGCACATGCAGTGGAACGGCGCCTTCCACCGCGCCCACGCTCAGCGGCCGAGCCTGGTCTACGTCTATCCGAAGGAAGGCATCCACGTCTTCATCGACAACCTGGTGATCCCCAAGGACGCCGTGAACGTGGCGGAGGCCCATACCTTCATCAACTGGATGATGCAGCCGGAGAACATCGCCGCCGCGTCCAACTTCGCCAAGTACAACAACGCCGTCGCCGGCTCGGACCAGTTCATGGAGAAGGAGCTGTTCGACGACCCGGCCATCAACACCCCGCAGGACAAGCTGGACCGCCTGCGGACCTTCAAGCTCTGCTCGCCCAAGGCCCTGAACCTGCGCAGCAAGGTGTGGACCAAGCTGAAGAAATGACCTCCACGCAGGATGGCTCGGGCGGCGATCCGCGAGCCCGCGATACCCATCGGGCCGGGCTGATGGGTATCGCTTCGCTCAACGCCATCCTACGAACAGCTCATCAATCCATTTGTCAGAAACGGGCCACATCGGCCATTGAAGTTGGCCATTTCGATCCCTTATTGACCCTTTGCAGGGTTCTGCCCCGGCCCCCCCGCTGACAGAATCGAAGCGCATGCCACTAGCGGGCGCCCCACAGGCGGGCGCCGATCCAACAAAAACAACGGCTAGAGAGATATGAAGATGTCCCGTGCAGATGCGCTTCACCCCGCCCTTCCCCGTTCCGTCCAGCGGACACCCCGACCCTCCCCTTACTGACTGCCCGCGCACAGCCGGATGCGCAACGGACCCGGCCTCGCACGCGCAGGGATGGCAAGCCTCGCGCCCCAGGCGCCGCCCAGCGGCGCGCAGTAACCCGGAGAGAACAACAATGTCCACCCCCACCCTCGGCAGCAGCCTGCCCGACGATTTCACCCACAGCGCCCAGGGCACGACCCTGCGCCGGATACTCGGGCTGCCCGCCCTGGTGTTCTTCGGCCTGGTCTACATGGTGCCGCTGACCATCTTCACCACCTACGGCGTGGTCACCGAGATCACCGGCGGGCGGACCGCCCTGGCCTACGTGGTGACCCTGCTGGCGATGATCTTCACCGCCCTGTCCTACAGCTTCATGGTCCGCCGCTACCCCATCGCCGGCTCGGCCTACTCCTACACCAGCCTGAGCTTCGGCCCCGGCGTGGGCTTCCTGGCCGGCTGGTGCCTGCTGCTGGATTACCTGTTCCTGCCGATGATCAACTACCTGGTGATCGGCCTGTTCCTCAATATCGCCTTCCCCGAGGTGCCCGCCTGGGTCTTCGTGGTCGGCTTCGTCACCCTGGTGACGGTGCTGAACATCCTCGGCATCAGTTCGGTGTCGGGCATGAGCAACCTGATCGTGGTTGCCCAGCTGATCTTCGTCCTGGTGTTCCTGGCCATGACCGGCAAGAGCCTGCTGGGTGGGCCGGTGGACTTCAGCGCGCCCCTCATCGGTGACGGCAGCCAACCGGGGCTGGCCCCCCTGATGGCCGGCGCGGCGGTGCTCTGCCTGTCCTTCCTGGGCTTCGACGCCGTGTCCACCCTGGCCGAGGAAGCCCGTGATCCGAAGCGCGACATCCCGCGTGCCATCGTCATCACCACCCTCAGCGCCGGCGTGCTGTTCTTCGTCCTGGCGTACCTGGCGCAGCTGGTGTTCCCCGGCAGCCAGTTCAAGGACGCCGACGCCGCCGCCAACGAGGTGATGCTCCAGGCCGGCGGCCAGTTCCTCTCCGCCTTCTTCACCGCCGCCTACGTGGCCGGCGCGGCGGGCTCGGCCCTGGCGTCCCAGGCCTCGGTGTCGCGCATCCTCTACAGCATGGGCCGCGACGGCATCCTGCCGCGTCGCCTGTTCGGCACCCTCTCGGAGCGTTTCCACACCCCGGTGGTGGCCATCCTGATCATCTCCCTGGTGTCCCTGCTGGCGGTGGTCATCGACCTCGCCACCCTGGCCTCGATGATCAGCTTCGGCGCCCTGGTGGCCTTCTCCGCGGTGAACCTGGCGGTGATCCGCACCTACCTGTTCAGCGGCCGCCCGCGCCAGCGGGGCGACCTCGCGCGCTACGGCCTGGTCCCGCTGATCGGCTTCGCCCTGATCGCCTGGCTGTGGACCAGCCTCTCGGGCCTGACCCTGGCCATTGGCCTCGGCTGGTTCGCCGTGGGCCTGGCCTACCTTGCGGTGCAGACCGGCGGTTTCCGTCGCCCCGCGCCCCAGGTGCAGTTTTCCGAACACGAATGAGCCATTGACCCGCGAGCCGAAAGGAGACGCTGATGCTGACCATCTACACCGACGACCACCACCTGCACCACGGCAAGCACGAGCTGATCGGTGGGCAGTTCACCCCCTGCTTCGAGAAGCCGAGCCGCGCCGACATGGTGCTGGACCGCGCCAAGGCGGTGAAACTCGGCGCGATCCAGGCGCCGACCGACTTCGGCCTGTCCCCGATCCTGAGGGTGCATAGCGAGGGCTTCGTGAACTTCCTGCAGAACGCCTGGAGCGACTGGCAGGCCAAGGGCCGCAGCCACGACATGCTGCCCATCGCCTGGCCGACCCGGCGCCTGCGTCAGGTGGAGCCCACCGATATCGACGGCCGCCTGGGTTACTACTCCTTCGACGCCGGCGCCCCCATCACCGCCGGCACCTGGCAGGCCATCACCAGCTCGGCCAACGTCGCCCTCTCGGGCCAGGCCGAGCTGCGCAAGGGCGCGCGCGGCATCTTCTCGCTGTGCCGGCCGCCGGGCCACCACGCCGCGGCCGACTACATGGGCGGCTACTGCTACCTGAACAACGCCGCCATCGCCGTGCAGGCGATGCTCGACGCCGGCGCCAAGCGCGTCGCCGTGCTGGACGTGGACTACCACCACGGCAACGGCACCCAGGACATCTTCTACGACCGCGCCGACGTGCTCTTCACCTCGATCCACGGCGACCCGCGCTTCGAGTACCCCTACTACCTCGGCTTCGCCGACGAGAAGGGCCTGGGTGCCGGCGCCGGCTTCAACTTCAACTACCCACTGGCCTCGGGTAGCGACTGGTCGGCCTGGAGCCTGGCCCTGCTCGACGCCTGCCGGCAGATCGCCGAATACGCGCCGGACGCCCTGGTGGTGTCGCTGGGGGTGGATACCTTCAAGGAGGACCCCATCTCGCAGTTCAAGCTGGACAGCCCGGACTACCTGCGCATGGGCGAGATCATCGGCAAGCTCTGCCTGCAGACGCTCTTCGTGATGGAGGGGGGTTACGCGGTGGAGGAGATCGGCATCAACGCGATCAATGTGCTGCAGGGCTTCGATAGCGTGGCCTGAGAGCGCTTTCTTGTAGGGGCGAATTCATTCGCCATGCAGACCGAAGGTCTGCCGGGAATCCCGCAGGGGGCTGCATTGCAGCCCTTGGCGAATATATTCGCCCCTACAGGTTCCGGGCCAACCGGTCAGTTCACCCGCTCGACGAACTCCACGTCGACCTCGCGGCCCATCAGGTCGCGGTCCACTTCGCCGGTGAGCTTGACGGTGGCCTTGTCGTCGATGGACATGGGCGGCCAGTCTTCGTCGTCGATCTCCACCTTCATGGTGCCGGTGGCGTCCTTGAACTCGTAGATATCGCCCTTGATGCGGCGGACGATCTGGCCCTGCAGCACCACAGGCGCGTCATCGGCGGCTTCCATGGCGGCGGCGACGGTGCTGATCTGGGTGGTGGCGCCGGGGCCGGTGTAGCTATTGGCCAGAACGGCGGTGGAAAACAGCGGAGCGGCCAGCAGGGCAAGGTATTTGGCTTTCATGGAAGTGATCCCGTTGATTGGTTGACGGGATCAGGCTACGACCGCTGGCTGAATCGAGGCTTAAAGGCGCCTTAAGCGAAGCTTAAAGAGGCGAACGCGTGTGTCGGGCCGGGTCGGCACTGGCCACCAGGTCCTTGCGGAACACGTAGAACAGGTTCGGCTCGCTGACCATGTAGATATCGCCGCTCTCGTCCATGGCCACACCCTCGGCGCGGGGGATGCGCCGGTCCAGGCCATTCATCCCGCCAAGCAGGCTGATGAAGCTCACCGGGTCGCCTTTCTCGTCCAGCTCCAGCAACAGGTTGGATTGGGCCGAGAGCACCAGCAGGTGGCCGGTGCGCGGGTCGATGCTCAGCGCCGAGAGATTGCGCATGCCCAGGCCATAGCTGGGCAGCGGACTCAGCATGTCGCCGAGGTTGTCGCTGCCATCGCTGCCGAGGCTGAACAGGGCCACCGGGCCACGCTCCTTGCCAAGGATCAGGCGACCCTTGGTCGGGTCCCAGGCGATGCCTTCGAAGCCCTTGTTGCCCGAGTCGGGGAAGCCCAGGTCGAATTCCGGCGTGCTGCCGGCGCGCAGTTCGCGGGTCTGCGGGTCCAGCTCGAAGATCGACAGGGTGCGGCGGCGCTCGTCGGTCACGGCCACATGGCCACCTTCCAGCACGGCCACGCCTTCGGGGTTGGAGAAACCCTTCAGCGGAATCTTGCGCAGTACATCGCCTTCGCGGCTCAGCTCGACCAGGGTCGGCGACTTGCCGGTGACGGTGAACAGGGTGCCGGTGACCGGATTGAAGGCCAGATCCGACGTCTCGCCCTCCTCCAGCCCCTCCAGTGGCTTGCGCTGCAGCACGGCGGTGTAACCCGGCAACCAGATGGCCTCGGCGCGTTGTTCCTGGCTCAGCTGCTGTTCACCCAGCCAGAGCAGGGCGCGGTCGTCCCAGTGCATGTAGCGGGTCAGCAGGGTGATGCCGGCAAGGGCGAACGCCAGGCCGAGCAGCGTTCGGCGGCGACGGAGGAAGGACGGGCGGTGGAACGGCATCGGTTACTACTCGACGATGAGGCCGATAAAGATATCCGGATGCCGGTGAAAGTTCCGTGAAACGCCCGGTTTCGGCTTGCCGGGTCAGATGACCCGGCTGTCGAAGGCGCTGTGGCCCACCAGTTCCAGCACCAGCTGGTCGCCCTGGTTCAGCGGGCCGACGCCCACCGGGGTGCCGGTGAGGATGACATCGCCCGGCTGCAGGCTGAAATGCCCGGCCATGTGCTGGATCAGCGGCAGGATGGGGTTGAGCATGTCGCGGCTGTTGCCGTCCTGGCGCACTTCGCCGTTGATGGTCAGGCGAATGCCGATATCGTCGAGCTGCTCCGGGGCGTCGCCGGGCACGAAGGGCGCCAGCACGCAGGCACCGTCGAAGCTCTTGGCGATTTCCCAGGGCAGGCCCTTCTCCTTCAGCTTGGCCTGCACGTCGCGCAGGGTCAGGTCAAGGGCCGGGGCGAAGCCGGAGATGGCGTCACGCACTTCTTCCTCGTCGGGACGGCGCGACAGCGGCTTGCCGATCAGCACGGCGATTTCCGCCTCGTAGTGCACCGAACCACGGTCCAGCGGAATGCTGAAGCCGCCGACCAGCGGCACGGTGCAGGAACCGGGCTTGATGAACAGCAGCGGCTCGGTGGGGACCGGGTTGTTCAGTTCCTTGGCGTGCTCGGCGTAGTTGCGACCGACGCAGACCACCTTGCCCAGGGAAAAGTGGATCGGGGTGCCATCGACGTACTGGTGCTGGTAGCTCATTGACCGACTCCTGAACGGTTCCATGCGAAACAGGCGGTGGATCGCTCCACCGCCTGCCTGCTCAATTGAAGATCTTGCCGGGGTTCATGATGCCGTTGGGATCGAACACGGCCTTGATCGCTCTCATCACCGCGATCTCGGGCTCGGAGCGGCTGTAGCCGAGGTAGTCGCGCTTGGTCATGCCCACGCCGTGTTCGGCGGAGATCGAGCCGTTGTACTTCTGCACGGTCTCGAACACCCACTTGTTCACGGTGGCGCACTTGGCGAAGAACTCGTCCTTGGACAGGTTGTCGGGCTTGAGGATGTTCAGGTGCAGGTTGCCGTCGCCGATATGGCCGAACCAGACCACTTCGAAGTCCGGGTAGTTGGATTCGACGATGGCATCGATGTCGTGGAGGAAGGCCGGCACCTTGGAAACCGTGACCGAGATGTCGTTCTTGTACGGCGTCCAGTGGGAGATGGTCTCGGAGATGTACTCGCGCAGCTTCCAGAGGTTCTGCAGCTGCTGCTCGCTCTGGCTCATCACGCCGTCCAGCACCCAGCCCTGCTCCACGCAGTGCTCGAAGGTGGCCAGGGCGTCGTTGGCGATTTCTTCCGAGGCGGCCTCGAACTCCAGCAGGGCGTAGAAGGGGCAGTCGGTCTCGAACGGGGCCGGCACGTCGCCACGGGCCAGGACCTTGGCCATGGCCTTGTCGGAGAAGAACTCGAAAGCGGTCAGGTCCAGCTTGCTCTGGAAGGCATGCAGCACCGGCATGATGGAGTCCAGGTCGGGGGAGCCGAGGACCATGGCGGTGAGGTTCTTCGGCGCGCGATCCAGGCGCATGGTGGCCTCGACCACGAAGCCCAGGGTGCCTTCGGCGCCGATGAACAGCTGGCGCATGTCGTAGCCGGTGGCGTTCTTGATCAGGTCGCGGTTCAGTTCCAGCAGGTCGCCGGCGCCGGTCACCACCTTCATGCCGGCTACCCAGTTACGGGTCATGCCGTAGCGAATCACCTTGATACCGCCGGCATTGGTGCCGATATTGCCGCCAATCTGGCTGGAACCGGCGGAAGCGAAGTCCACCGGGTAGTACAGGCCCTTTTCCTCGGCGAAGTTCTGCAGCTGCTCGGTGATCACGCCCGGCTGGCAGACCACGGTGCGGTCGAACTCGTTGAACTCGAGAATCTGGTTCATGTAGTCGAAGGCCACCACCACCTCGCCATTGGCCGCCACGGCGGCGGCGGAGAGGCCGGTACGACCGCCGGACGGAACCAGCGCCACCTTGTGCTGGTTGGCCCAGCGGACGATGGCCTGCACCTGCTCGATGCTCTTGGGGAAGACGATGGCGCTGGGGGCCGGGGCGAAATGCTTGGTCCAGTCCTTGCCGTAGGCCTCCAGGGACGGGGCGTCGGTCAGGACCTTGCCGGGTTCAACCAGGGTCTTCAGCTCTTCGATCAGGGCAGCGTTGGTCATCAGCGGAACTCTCAAATCATTCATGGTCGCCCTGAGAACGTTTCAGGTCGCAACCGAGCAAGGAAAAAGGAGATCATGCTAGCATACGCACCCCGCGAATCGTGCTCTACAGCCGATTTTCCGGGTAGCAGCCCGCGCTCCCCCACGGCCCGCTTCTGACATATTTACCGGGATACATAGGTACGCAGATGAGCAAGACCTCTCTCGAAAAGAGCAAGATCAAGTTCCTTCTTCTCGAAGGCGTTCACCAGAATGCCGTGGACACCCTGAAGGCCGCCGGTTACACCAATATCGAGTACCTCAAGGGCGCCCTCTCGGGCGACGAGCTGAAGGAAAAGATCGCCGACGTGCACTTCATCGGCATCCGCTCGCGCACTCAGCTCACCGACGAGGTGTTCGATTGCGCCAAGAAGCTCATTGCCGTCGGTTGCTTCTGCATCGGCACCAACCAGGTCAACCTGAGCGCAGCCCGCGAACGCGGTATCGCGGTGTTCAACGCCCCCTACTCCAACACCCGTTCGGTAGCCGAACTGGTGCTGGCCGAGGCCATCCTGCTGCTGCGCGGCATCCCGGAGAAGAACGCCTCCTGCCACCGCGGTGGCTGGATCAAGTCGGCGGCCAATTCCTTCGAGATCCGTGGCAAGAAGCTGGGCATCGTCGGCTACGGCTCCATCGGCACCCAGTTGTCGGTACTGGCCGAGGCCCTGGGCATGCAGGTGTTCTTCTATGACACCGTGACCAAGCTGCCGCTGGGCAACGCCACCCAGGTGGGCAACCTGCACGAGCTGCTGGGCATGTCCGACATCGTCTCGCTGCACGTTCCCGAGCTGCCCTCCACCCAGTGGATGATCGGCGAGCAGGAAATCCGCGCGATCAAGAAGGGCGGCATCCTGATCAACGCCGCCCGCGGCACCGTGGTGAAGCTGGACGCCCTGGCCGAGGCCATCAAGGACGAGCACCTGATCGGCGCCGCCATCGACGTGTTCCCGGTCGAGCCAAAGTCCAACGACGAGGAGTTCGAGAGCCCGCTGCGTGGCCTGGATCGCGTGATCCTGACCCCGCACATTGGCGGCTCCACCGCCGAGGCCCAGGCCAACATCGGCCTGGAAGTGGCCGAGAAGCTGGTCAAGTACAGCGACAACGGTACCTCGGTGTCCTCGGTCAACTTCCCCGAAGTGGCCCTGCCGTCCCACCCGGGCAAGCACCGCCTGCTGCACATCCACGAGAACGTGCCGGGCGTGATGAGCGAGATCAACAAGGTGTTCGCCGACAACGGCATCAACATCTCCGGCCAGTACCTGCAGACCGACGAGAAGGTCGGCTACGTGGTGATCGACGTCGACGCCGAGTACTCGGACCTCGCCCTCGAGAAGCTGCAGCACGTGCACGGCACCATCCGCAGCCGCGTCCTCTTCTGATAAGGGGCTGCTGCGCGTCGGCGATACCGAGCCGACAATGAAAAAGGGAGGCCTCGGCCTCCCTTTTTTGTGTCCAGCGTCTTTACTGCACGGTTACCGTGATCGATTCCGAGATCACCGGCGGGTCCAGCGGTACGTGGTTCTTGTCGCCCACCAGCAATTGCAGGCTGTGCTTGCCGGGCGGCAGGGTGACCTGGGTTTCGGTCTGGCCCTTGCCGAAGTGGCGGATGCTGTCGGTCATGGGCAGCGGCATGTCCATCGCCGGCAGTTCGGTGACATCGATCAGCAGGTGATGGTGGCCGGTGGCGGGCGAGTCCACGCCGGCCGGCGCGACACCCATGCCCTTGAGCCCGAACTTGACGGTGAAGGTTTGGCCGACGGTGGCGCCGTTGGCCGGTTCGATGAAGTACACCTGCGCGCCTTCAGGCGCCGGGGTACGGGGAACGGCCGCCAGGGTGGCGGTAGCGGTGCCCAGCAACAGGGCGCCCAGGCTCAGGAAAGACAAAGTCCTCATTACACATCTCCATGTTTTTGTGAGCCCGACACCTGACCCCATGCAACCAGCCAGGTTCCCCGCTGTCCGAGCAAGGCGTTGTAACCGCGTTTGACCAAGAACCATAACGAATCGAGGAAGCCCCCATGCGCCTGCTGCACTGCCTGCCCGCCCTGTTCGCCCTGCTGAGCCCCCTGGCGCAGGCCGAACTGCTCGACGACATCTGGGAACGTGGCAGCCTGCGCATCGCCCTGGAGGACAACAACCCGCCCTACAGCTACCAGGAGAACGGCAAGCTGACCGGCTTCGACGTGGAACTGGCCCGCGCCGTGGCGGCGGAGCTGAACGTGGACGCCGACTTCGTGGTGGAGGACGACGCCAGGATGCGCGAAGGCCTGCAAAGCGGACGTTACGACATCGCCCTTGAGCAGCTTGCGGCGCCGCAGCAGGAACAGGGACAGGAGGTGCTGGAGTTCAGCGAGCCCTACGCCTTCCCCCTGGCCGAGACCTCAGGTGAAAACGGCGTGGCGCAGCCCATGGCCATTGCCTTCCAGAAGGGCAACCCGGCCTTCCGCGACAGCCTCAACCGCGCCCTGATCAAGCTCCGGGGCGACGGCAAGCTCGGCGTGATGTCGGCGCGCTGGCTGGGCAAGGACCTGAGCCAGCCGCCGGCGGCCGCCTTGCGCTGACCCTCAGGTTGCGTCCAGCTCCGCCAGGCGCGCCGCCGCCTCGGCCAACTGCTCTTCGCTGAACACCTCGACCCCGCCCCGGCGCAGGGCCGCGGCGGTCACACCCTCACCGGCGACTCGCACGCCACTGAAACTGCCGTCGTAGTTCTCGCGATTGCCGCAGGATGGGCTGCGCGCCTTGAGCAGGGCGATACGGATGCCGTGGGCGGCCACCAGCTCCAGGGCGATGCGCGCCCCGGCGACGAATTCGGCGGTCACGTCCTCGCCGCCATCGGTGAGCACCGGCAGCTCGCCATCCAGCACCGCGGCGCCTCGACCCCCGGCGATTTCCGCTGGTGCGCGCGGAGTCGGCAGGCCGCCGGCCACCTCCGGGCAGAGCGGCACGATGCGCCCCTCGGCCTGCCAGCGCTGCAACAGGTCGAAGGGGCCGTGGGCACCGCCGTCATAGCGCACCCGCTGCCCCAGCAGGCAGCGACTGACGAGGATCTTCTGCATGTTCATCTCCACAGACTGACGCAGCGGATCAGTACGCCGCGCCGCGTCGACGGAACCAACCGGCCAGGGATAGCCGCTCGCGGCTGGCCGGCAATACCTCGTGGGGCAGATCGGCGGAGAGGAATACCACCAGGCCACCACCCTCGGGCTGCACGTCGTGCTCGCCCTCGGCCAGATGCAGGCGCAGGGCGCCGCCCTGCTCCTCTCGCCAGTCGTCATTCAGGTAGGCCACCACCGAGACCGCGCGCCGATCATCGTCGCGAAAGCGGTCCACATGCTTGCGATAGAAGGCGCCGGGCGGATAGAGGGCGAAGTGGCACTCGAAGTCCTCCAGCCCCAGGTAGAGCTCGCGGTTGAGTCGCTGGCGCAGTTCGTCCATCAACGCCAGATAGGCATCGCTGGCGCTCGACTGGCCGGGCTCCAGCCAGTGGATGCTGTCGCCACGCACGCCCTCGCGCAACTGCACGGTCTCGCCCCGCCCCACCGCGGCCGGCGCCAGGCTGCCGGCGGCGGCGCGAGCACGGCACTCCTCGGCCAGCCCGGCGACGAGTCCGGGGGGAAGGGCGAGGGATTGGTGGGACCAGCCCCGGACAGCCAGGTCGTCGGCGATCAGGGAAAGCAGGGGGCGTTCGGAGGGTGCATTCATGATGGCGGAATTCTACCAGCGCGTAGGGACTTGCCTACACGCAACAGAGAACTTTCCGATGTCTCGACAATAAAGCCCGAGTCCGTCGAGAATAGCCGCTCGCTCAACCCCGCACTGCCTGCCCGCCGCCACCGCCTTCCCCCGCCGAACCGATGCCGTACGAGTGGGTCCGATACGAACTGCGGACTGCTTTATCAAGGAGATTCCATGCGCCTGCTCGTCGCCGCCACACTTCTGCTGCTCGGCCTGCCCGTCCTGGCCGACGACCACGCCAGCCTCTACCAGGCGGCCGGCTGGCCGGAACAGCGCGCGCATTTCAACGATGCCCTCACGGCGGCCCAGCAGCGCTACCAGAAGACCCTGCCCCCGGCGGTGTTCCAGGCGCTGGTGGACAACAGCAATCGCCGCTTCCAGCCCGAGGCCATCGACCAGCGGGCCCAGGCCGCCCTGCGTGGCCAGCTCAACGACCCGCGCCCGGCCCTGGCCTTCTTCCAGTCGGCCCTGGGGCGCAAGATCATCACCGCCGAAACCCTGGCCACCCGCCGCGACCAGTTGGCGAAGAATGTGAACGGCCTGCCCCGCGTCGAAGCCGACGCGACCCGCCGCCTGCTGGTGCGCCACCTGGCCCAGGCACTGCCGGCCCGCGAAGCCGGCGCCGAAGTCAGCCTGGCCCTGGCCGGGGTCGCCGCCGACAGCCTCAGCCAGATGCTTCCCGGCCTGCTCGGCGGCGGCCAGGCCCAGGGCATGATCGACGGCCAGCGCCAGCGGCTGATGGAACAGATCGGCAATGACCTGGACAACACCCTGCTCTATGTCTATCGCGACCTGTCCGATCCGGAGCTGGAAGAGTTCGTCACCTTCGCCCAATCCACCGAGGGCAAGGCCTATTACCAGGCCGCCCTGGCCGCCGTGCGCGCCGGCCTCGCCGTGGGCCAGGACGCCAGCAACCTGGCGCCGGCCCAGCAAGGCATCTGAGCCCCGGCGAACACGAGGCCTCTCGTAGGATGGGTTGAGGCACGAAACCCATCGCTCGATGGTTGATGGGCATCCCTTCGCTCAAGCGGAACACCGCCCGCCACCTCCACGCGGTCATAATCCTGTCGGTGACCCGGTAGCCCGGATGCAATCCGGGGAAACGCCCGCCGGCCCTAGCCCAGGCGTTCCCGCAGGAAGCTGAAATACAGCTCCCGATAGACCGGCGCCTCGTTCACCAGGTGGTGCCCGGCGCCATCGAGCAACAGCACCTCGGGCTGCTGGAACTTCTCCTCCAGCACCCGCAGGTTGTGCCGCCAGTCCACCGTCATGTCGCCACCGCCCTGGATCACCAGGGGGCGCCGGCTGCTGCGCGCGGCGGACTCGATGCGCGGCACCCAGCGCGACAGCGCGCCGACCCAGGCGGTGGGCAGGGTCTTGGGTTGCAGCGGGTCCTTGTGGTGCACGAACTCGATGAACTCGGCATCGCTGGAGTTGACGCTGAAGCGGCGCGGGATCTCTTCGACGAAATGCCGCAGCAAGCGGTAGCTGAGTTTCGACCAGCCCCAGGAGCGCGGCCGTACCAGCGGGGCGAAGAGCACGGTCTCGCCCAGCTCCGGCCGTGGCGAGCCGGTCAGCAAGTAGTCCAGCAGGATGGCGCCGCCGGTGCTCTGCCCGGCCAGGTGCCAGGGTTGCGGCAGATCGAGGCTGGCGGCTTCACCCAGCAGGGCCTCGAGGGCGGCCTGGTATTCGGTGAATTCGCCGATGCTGGCCCGCGCGCCGCTGGACAGGCCATGCCCCGGCAGGTCGCAGGCGATCACCGCAAAGCCCATGCCCAGCGCCCAGTCCACCAGATGGCCGTACAGGCCCATGTGGTCGTAGTAGCCATGCAGCATGACCAGGCTGGCGCGGGGTTCCGGCGGCAGCCAGAGCTGGGTGACCAGGGTGTAGCCGGCCGCGTCGACGCTACCCAGGCGGGTGCTGGTGCCGGGATGACGCGCGGCGAAGTCTAGGTGGTAGAAGGCCCGATAGTTCTGCGACTGGCGCAGGTCGGCGGCGCCTGTGGCCAAGGGTCGCAACAAGGGGCGCAGGAGATCGGGCTGGAACTGGTCTGGCATCGGGCTTTCCCTGGATGAAGCGAAACTATCCACAGGACCGCGTCGGGTCCTGGTCGGCTGCCGATATTCTGCTGCCCGGCGCAACGTGGCAAGCTACGCGCCCCCGCACAGGCCCTTCACCATGCGTGCAGCGAATCCCAAGACCCTGTTCACCAGCCTCCTCCTCCTCGCCGTCGTCGGCGCCATCGTCCTGGCGTTGCGCTGGTATGAAACACGCTACGTGCGCCCCTTCAACAGCCAGGCCACGGTGTTTTCCGGCGAGCAACTGCGCCTGCCCGCCGACCTGGCCGGCCCCGGCCCGATCCGCCTGGTGCACTTCTGGGACCCCGCCTGTCCCTGCAATGCCGGCAACCAGCAGCACCTGGCCGAGCTGATCCAGCGCTTCGCGCCCCAGGGCGTGACCTTCCATTCGCTGCAGAAGCCCGGCAGCAAGGGCCAGCTGCCACCGGGCCTGGAAGCCTTGCAGCCGCTGGCCGAGGTGCCCGGCGCGGAGCAGCTCCCGGCGGTGCCCGCAGTCGGCATCTGGGACCGCGAAGGACGCCTGGCCTACTTCGGCCCCTACAGCGAAGGCGCGGTGTGCAACTCGGCCAACAGCTTCATCGAGCCCATTCTCGAAGCCCTGCTCGCCAACCGCCCGGTCCAGGCCGTCAGCACCCTGGCGTCGGGCTGTTTCTGCGCCTGGCGAGCCCCCTCCTAGGCGCGCTCCTAGTCCCGCTCCAGGCGCGCCCGATAGGCCTCCGGCGGCATGCCGTACCAGCGGCGAAACGCCCGGTAGAAGGGCGACAGCTCGGAATAGCCGCAAGCCTTGGCAACCTCGCGCATGGCCTTGCCCTCCCGCAGCAGCTCCACCGCGCGCACCTGCTGCACCGATTCGCGCACCAGACGCAGGTTGCAGCCCTGCTCGGCCAGGGCACGCTGCAGGGCACCCGCACTGTAGCCGAGCTCGGCGGCGCAGGCCGCCACCGAACAGTCCGCCTGGCCCAGGCGCACCCCCAGCAGATAGCGCAGGCGATTGAGCAGGTCGTTGCCGGCCAGCGCCTCCAGCTCCGCCTCGGCGTGCTGCCACAGCAGTCGGTGCAATTGCGGATTGGCGGTGCGCGATGGGCGCTTGAGCAGCGCCGCCGGGAACAGCAGGGCGTCGTGCTCGCAGCCGAACGCCGGCAAGAGGCCGAACAGCCGCTGGTGCTCGGTGATCCGCGCCGGCCGGCGATGGCGGAACTGCAGGCCGAGCAGGCGGAAGTCGCCATCGGTGATGAACCCCAGGAGCTTCACGAACAGCAGTGCCAGGCACTCCATCTGCTGGCGCAGGGAGGCGTAGCCCAGGTAGTTGAGGTCGATCACCAACCTCGCCTGGTCACCCTCCTCATGCAATTGAGCGACGAAACCGCCGGAAAGGATGTGCTGGAAGCGCTGGAAGCTCGCCAGCGCCTCCCCCAGGTCGCGGCTCGCCAGCAAGAGGTACCCCACCACATCGAGCAGGCGCGGCTTCATCGCCTCCCCCAGGTGCAGGCCGATGTCCGGGTCGCCGGTCAGCGTATCGGCGGCGACCCAGAACTGCGGTGCATCGTCGTGGCGCAGGCGACCGTCCACCGGTGGCGCAAGGCGACGGTGCTGGTTGATGCCGAGGTAGATCTGCCCGGGGTCCAGGCCGAGCTCCGCCAGGGCTTCGTAGAGCAGCCGGCGCAAGGTGGCGGAATGGGTCAGAGGCGTATGGGTGATGGTTTCGGACACGGCTGGCTCCACAATTGACCGAAGAGTTTCAGCTTGAGCACATTCGGTCAATGCCGGGGACGACAGGTCTAGGGAGAATGCCGCGACCATAACAAGGAGAAATGTTCATGAATCGCACCCTGACTGCCATTGCCGTCATCGTCGCTGCGGTGGCCGCCGGTGCCGCCTGGTACAGCGAGAGCAAGAAACCGCTGCGCGACGGCGAGCTGGCCCTGGCCCATCTCCAGGCCCCGGTGAGCGTGAGCTACGACGAGCGCGGCGTACCGCACATCCAGGCCGCCAACGAAGCCGACATGTACCGCGCCCTGGGCTTCGTCCATGCCCAGGACCGCCTGTTCCAGATGGAAATGCTGCGCCGCCTGGCCCGTGGCGAGCTGGCTGAAATCCTCGGCGCCCGCCTGGTGGACACGGACCGCATGTTCCGCACCCTGGGCATCCGCGCCCATGCCGACGAATACGCCCGCAAGATGGACCCGAACAGCCCGGCGACCAAGGCCCTGCAGGCCTACCTCGACGGCATCAACCAGTTCCAGGACAGCCGCCCGGCACCGGTGGAGTTCGACCTGCTGGGTATCGAGAAGCGCCCCTTCACCGTCGCCGACACCCTCTCCGTGGCCGGCTACATGGCCTACAGCTTCGCCGCCGCGTTCCGCACCGAACCGGCGATCACCTACGTGCGTGACGAACTGGGCGTCGACTACCTGAAAGCCTTCGATCTCGACTGGCACCCCGACGGCGTGATCGGCCAGCCCCTGGCCAAGGGCGACTGGCAGGACCTCAACCGCCTCGCCCAGCTCAGCCAGCAGGCCCTGGTCGAAGCCGGCCTGCCGCAATTCGAGGGCAGCAACGCCTGGGCCGTGTCCGGCAGCCACACCGCCAGCGGCAAACCGCTGCTGGCCGGCGACCCGCATATCCGCTTCGCCGTGCCGGCGGTGTGGTACGAAGCGCAGCTGAGCTACCCGGGCTTCGAACTCTACGGCCACCACCAGGCGCTGAACCCGACCGCCTCCCTGGGACACAACCGTCAGTTCGCCTGGAGCCTGACCATGTTCCAGAACGACGACGTCGACCTGATCGCCGAGAAGACCAACCCGGACAACCCCGACCAGGTCTGGTACCAGGGCCAGTGGGTGGACCTGGAAAGCCGCGAAGAGACCATCCAGGTCAAGGACGCCGAGCCGGTGAAGCTGACCCTGCGCCGCTCGCCCCACGGCCCCATCATCAATGACGCCCTGGGTGCGGCGGCCGGCAAGACGCCGATCGCCATGTGGTGGGCCTTCCTGGAAACCGAGAACCCCATCCTCGACGCCTTCTACCAGCTCAACCGCGCCGACACCCTGGACAAGGCCCGCGCCGCCAGCGAGAAGATCCACTCCCCCGGCCTCAACGTGATCTGGGCCAACGCCAGCGGCGACATCGGCTGGTGGGCCGCGGCGAAGCTGCCGCACCGCCCGGCCGGCGTGAACCCCTACTTCATCCTCGACGGCAGCACCGGCGAAGCCGACAAACCCGGCTTCCTGCCCTTCAGCGCCAACCCCCACGAGGAAAACCCGGAACGTGGCTTCATCGTCTCGGCCAACTACCAACCGCTGTCGCCCACGGGCGAGGCGATTCCGGGCTACTACAACCTGCCGGACCGTGGCCAGCGGCTGAACCAGCGCCTGGCCGAGCCCGGGGTGAAGTGGGATGTGCAGAACAGCCAGGCGCTGCAGCTGGACACCACCACCGGCTACGGCCCACGCCTGCTCGCACCGATCCTCGACGACCTGCGCGCGGCGGCCAGCGACGCCGAACGCCCCCTGGTGGAGCAGCTGGCCAACTGGCAAGGCGACCACCCGCTGGACTCCACCGCCGCCACCCTGTTCAACCAGCTCACCTATGAACTGGCCAGCGCCGCGATGCGCGACGAACTGGGCGACGCCTTCTTCGACAGCCTGCTGCAGACCCGCATCCTCGACTCCGCCCTGCCGCGCCTGGCCGCCGACCCGGCCTCGCCCTGGTGGGACGATCGCAAGACGCCGCAACGGGAAGGCCGCGCGGAAACCGTCAAGGCCGCCTGGCAGGCGAGCCTGGCGCACCTGAAGAAAACCTTCGGCGAAGACACCACCCAGTGGCAATGGGGCAAGGGCCACAGCCTGACCCACGCCCACCCCCTGGGCCAGCAGAAGCCGTTGAACCTGCTGTTCAACGTCGGCCCCTTCGCCGCACCGGGCGGCCACGAAGTGCCGAACAACCTGTCCCACCGCGTCGGCCCGGCGCCCTGGGAAGTGTTCTACGGCCCCTCGACCCGACGCCTGGTGGATATGGCCGACGCCGAACACGCCCTGGGTATCAACCCGGTTGGCCAGAGCGGCGTGCCCTTCGACCGCCACTACCGCGACCAGGCCGAGGCCTACATCCGCGGCGAGTACGTGCCCATGCACTTCGCCGAAGACGAGGTGAAGGCCAATAGCCAGGGGACCTTGGAGTTGGTGCCGGCGAACTGAAACAGGGGCGCCCCTCACCCTTCAGGGAGAGGGGCGCCCCTGGTGCTTTCAGGATTCATCCGGTCTACAGGTAACCGTAGGTTGTGGCTGAGCGGTGCGAAGCCCAACATCACGTGTCGAAACGTTGGGCTTCGCTACGCTCTGCGCCAACCTACCGAGCCCATAGATTCCGTGCCATATTCCCCGGACTGCATCCGGGCTACACCGGCATCACGGTCCTCAGACCTTCCCCAACGCCTGCGCCAGGTCCGCGCGCAGGTCTTCCACCTCTTCCACTCCCACCGACAACCGCACCAGCGAGTCGCCTATGCCCAACTCGGCACGGATCTCCGCCGGGATGCTGGCGTGGGTCATGATGCCCGGGTGCTCGATCAGGCTTTCCACGCCCCCCAGGCTCTCGGCCAGGGTGAAGATGCGCACGGCTTCGAGGAAGCGTCGGGTGCCCGCGAGGTCGGCCCGCAAGTCGAGGGAGATCATCCCGCCGTAGCCATGCATCTGCCGCCGCGCCAGCGCGTGCTGCGGGTGGGATTGCAGGCCGGGGTAGTAGACCCGCGCCACCTGCGGCTGTTGCTCCAGCCAGTAGGCCAGTTCCAGGGCATTGCTGCAGTGGCGCTCCATGCGCAGGGCCAGGGTCTTCACCCCGCGCAGGGTGAGGAAGGCGTCGAAGGGCCCGGCGATGGCGCCCACGGCGTTCTGCAGGAAGCCCAGGCGCTCGCGCAGCGGTTCACAACGGCTTTCGCCGGAAACGATGGCGATGCCGCCGATCACGTCGGAGTGGCCGTTGAGGTACTTGGTGGTGGAGTGCACCACCAGGTCGAAGCCCAGCTCCAGCGGGCGCTGGGTCCAGGGGCTGGCGAAGGTGTTGTCCGCCACCAGGATGATGCCCCGCCCCTGGCAGAGTTCGGCGATGGCTTCCAGATCGGCCAGGCGCAACAGCGGATTGCTCGGGGTTTCCACCCAGAGCATGCGCGTGTCGTCGCTGATCGCTGCGCCGATGGAGGCAAGGTCGCTGAAATCGACGAAGCTGAAGCGGTGCCCGGCGCTGGCCCGGCGCACCCGCTCGAACAGGCGGAAGGTGCCGCCATAGAGGTCATTGCTGGCGACGATGTGGGAGCCGGCGTCGAGCAGCTCCAGCACCGTGCCGATGGCCGCCAGCCCGGAGGCGAAGGCGAAGGCCTGGGCGCCACCCTCCAGGTCCGCGACGCAGCGTTCCAGGGCGAAGCGTGTTGGGTTGTGCGAGCGTCCGTAGTCCAGCCCCTTGTGCACGCCGGGGCTCTCCTGGGCATAGGTGGAGTTGGCATAGATCGGCGGCATGATGGCGCCGGTGCTGGGGTCGGGGGCCTGGCCGGCGTGGATCACACGAGTGGCGAAGGCGCGTGGGGTCGGATCGTCCTGCTGGCTCATGCCAGAGTCCTCCGCAGGTGGTTGAGCAGGTCGGAGCGGGTGATCAGGCCGTGGAAGCCGTCGGCGTCGGCGATGATGGCCACCAGGCCGCGGTCGAGCTCGGCCTGCAGTTCGGCCAGCCCGGCGCCGGGCGTCAGGGTCTCCAGGCGGGTGGTCATGACGCTCGCCACCGGCTGGCGGAAATGCGTGGCGTCGGCGTGCACGCCGAGCAGGATGTCGGACTCGTCGACCACTCCCGCCAGTTGCCCATCCTTGAGCACCGGCAGTTGCGACACATCCGCCAGGCGCATGCGCTGGAAAGCGGTGAGCAAGGTGTCGTCCGGCCCCACGCTGATCACCCTGCCATCCTCGAAACGCCGCGCGACTATGTCGCGCAGGTCGCCATAGCGTTTGCGTGCCAGCAGGCCCTGGTCGGTCATCCACTGGTCGTTGTAGACCTTCGACAGGTAGCGGGTGCCGGTGTCGCAGACGAAGCTGACCACCCGCTTGGGCGTCTTCTGCTCACGGCAGTATCGCAGCGCGGCGGCCAGCAGGGTGCCGGTGGAGGAGCCGCCGAGGATGCCTTCGTTGCGCAGCAGCTCGCGGGCGTGGCCGAAGCTTTCCTCGTCGCTGATGGAGTAGGCGTGGCGCACGCTGGAGAGGTCGGCGATGCCGGGGATGAAGTCCTCGCCTATGCCTTCCACCGCCCAGGAACCGGGCGTGCCGAGGGTACCGCTGCGCGTGTACTCGGCAACTATGGAGCCCACCGGGTCGGCCAGGACCATCTCCAGGTCGGGCTGGACCCGGCGGAAGTAACGGGTGAGCCCGGTCAGGGTGCCGGCCGAGCCGACGCCGACCACTATGGCGTCCACGTCCTGGCCGGTCTGCTGCCAGATTTCCGGGCCGGTGGTGCACTCGTGGGCCAGGGGGTTGGCCGGGTTGTTGAACTGGTCGGCGAAGAAGGCACCGGGGATCTGCGCCGCCAGGCGGCCGGCCAGGTCCTGGTAGTACTCGGGATGGCCCTTGCCGACGTCGGAGCGGGTGATGTGCACCTCGGCGCCCAGGGCCTTGAGGTGCAGCACCTTCTCGGTGGACATCTTGTCCGGCACCACCAGCACCACCCGGTAGCCCTTGGCGCGCCCCACCAGCGCCAGGCCCAGGCCGGTGTTGCCGGCGGTGGCCTCGACTATGGTGCCGCCGGGCTTGAGCCGGCCGTCACGCTCGGCGCTGTTGATCATGGCGACGCCGATGCGGTCCTTGATGGAACCGCCGGGGTTCTGGGATTCGAGCTTGAGGAAGAGGGTACAGGGGCCGGTGTCGAAGCGACTGACCCGAACCAGCGGCGTGTTGCCGATCAGGTCGAGCACCGCGGGGCGGACATCTTTGACACTGTTCATGGCGTCACCTCCTTGCGCGACCAGGCAGGGGGCGAAGCAGACGCCCCACGCAGGAACATAGGCCGCAAGGCGTGGGGCTGCCATGGGTTCCGACGAAGGGAAAAGGGATTGGCTGCACCCTGGCTGCCGCCTGCCCGCTGCCCGAGCCCCTTTCTGCGCGGGGCTCTTCAGGGAAACCCGGACAATTTCCCCACACAGGCACAGGCGGGACCTACAGCGTTTTGAGATGCGTCTTATTCGGTCGGCTCTTCCACCCCCAATAGACTCACGAGCTCATGCACCGAGGTGCCATCAATCCTGACGAAATCCGGGATGGTGAAGGAGAGCCGTATGACCAAGGACAGGCGTCGCCAGTTGGGTGCTGTGCTCGTAGCGGGTGTCCTGGCTAGCCAGGCGCTGGCGGCCGACGAGGACTTCACTGGAGCGGCGGTGGGTTCTTACCAGGAGCCTGGCCATTTGGCCAATCGCGACTATTCAAGCACCCAGCAAGTCGACAGCGTCGATCCATTTACCGGCGCATTGAAAATGCTCGTCCGGGACTTGCTGATACCTGGCAATGGCGGCCTGGATATCGAAGTCCTGCGCAATTACCAGAGCGTCACCAATGACCATGGCCCCTACAGCAACGGCTATCGCGAACGTACCCCTTTCGGCACCGGCTGGGACCTGCATTTTGGCCGTCTCTGGGTTTCCAGGACCTATGCCTACCTGAACCAGGCCGACAACAACCGTGGTTGCCAGATCAGCAACCGGGTCGCCTCCAACCTGAACCCCATCCTCGAACTACCGGACGGCTCCCGGCAGGTCCTGGCCAATGGCGACGGCCAGGATCACGCCTTCATTACCAAGGAACGCTGGATCGGCCGCTGTCTACCCCGGGGAATGAACAAGGGCGACGGCGGACTTATCGTGATCTCCCCGGCAGGGTTGAGGTACTTCTTCGACAAGAAGGGGACAGTTTCCCCGGACCAGCAGCTCCTCACCTACTTCGTGACCCGCATCGAAGACCCGGACGGCAACTTTCTTCAATTCGACTACAACATCGGATCCAACAACCTCTACGGCCGCCACCACCTACTGAAATCGATTCAGGCGTCCGATGGTCGCTCGGTGCATTTCACCTATCAGGACGAGGCGGGGACGAGACCTGTCCTCCATACAATCGTCGCCAACGGCGTGACCATCCGCTACTCGTACATCGATGCAAACATGGGAGTAGGCGCCAGGCCGCACTATCTGGAAAGCGTGAACTATCCCGACGGCACGCGCTGGTCCTACGCATACAACAATGCAAACAGCCTGGCCGGCACCGTACCGGGTCGCTTCTCCATGGCCAGCATGACGAGCCCGATGGGGCTGCGCACCAGCTATGCCTATGAGTTCCGGCAAATGGGCCCCAACCCAGCCGAGCGGCTCAACGTCATCAGCCGGCGGACGCTGTCAGGCATCCAGGGCGCCACGCCGGCCGAGCAGGTCTGGGAGTACCAGTACGCCAAAGGGCGAGCACCCAACAACGACCAGACGCTGGTCAAGGGGCCCTTGCAATGCATCGGTTATGAACATGTCGGGACGGACACCCTGGCCAACGGCGCGTCGGGTGTGAACCGTGGCCTATGGAGAGTCGGCGCACTGGTGCGCAAGTACACCGCAGCCCGTGCCGGCAGCGAGTGCGGGCCGGCCCTGCGCAGCGAAACCTACACCTGGACCAGCCAGGACATCTCAAGCCAGCACGAGATGCGCCGCTACAACCTGCTGGTGGAGGACCGCACCCGCGCCGCCCTGCTGGCCAGCAAGGTGATCGTCCAGGACGGCACCAGCTACAGCACGCGATACACCTACGACGCCTACGGCCAGCCTTTGACGGTGGCCGAGCAGGGCCAGCTTGCTCGCACCACCACCTACACCTATGTGCGGCCCGGGGGGCAGTGGATACTGGGCAAAGTGGCCAGCCAATCCATTTCCGGCATACCCGGCGCGATCACCAGCAGCTACAGCAACTCGGGACGCCTGACGCAACAGGCTCACTTTGGCGTGACCACCACCTATGCCTACACCTCGAACGGCGATCTGGCGAGCGTGGTCGACGCCAACGGCCGCAGCACCCGCCACGTTGGCTATTCCCGCGGCATTCCCGGCACCACTACCCAGCCCGATGGCGGCGTGATCCGTCGTACGGTCAACCCCACGGGGACCCTGGCCTCGATCACCGATCCTCTGGGCCGTGTCACGCGCTATGGCTACGACAGCATGAACCGGGTCACCGCGGTGACAATGCCCAAGGGTGGCGCCAGCAACCTCGCCATCAGCTATGCCTTTGGCGCCAACGGCGCCACGGAAACCCTGAGGCGCGCCAACTACAGCCGGGTCCGCCAATACAACGGGCTCGGGCAGCTGATCAGCCAACGTGAATCCGGCGGCACCGCGCCAATCGTGCTCGCCGCCACCTACAGGGCGGATGGCCAACAGGCGTCACAGTCCCTGCCCGGCTACAACCAGGCCAGCGGCAGCGTCCTCAGTTTCGATTACGACGGCCTTGGACGTCGAACCCTGTTACGCCACGCGGACGGCAGTTCGATCAGCACCAGCTACGGATCGGCGAATACCCAGACCCTGCGCGACGAACGCGGCAACGTCACGACATCGACCTATGCATCCTTTGGCGAACCCTCCGAGAAGTTGCTGACACGGACAGCTCAGCCAGGCGGCATCACCACGGCCTTTGGCCGGGACAACCTGGGACGGCTCCTGTCCATCGAACAAGGCGGGTTGGTTCGCCGCTACACCTACGACGCTCGCGGGTTCCTCGCCAGCGAGCTCAATCCGGAAACCCAGACAACGGTGTATGGCTACGACGCGGTGGGCAATCGCACCAGCCGCAAGGTCGGTGCGGCCGCGGCCGACACCTTCGGCTACGACGCCATGAACCGCCTGGTGCGCATCGCCCACTCCGGTAGCCAGACCTTCACCTTCAACTACGACCTGGCCGGGAGATTGCTTTCGCAGACTTCCTACCAGGGCAACACCTGGAACTACGCCTACGATGCCCACGACCTGCTGCTAAGTGAAAGCCTCGTCCTGACCAGCCCGGCGCGTACATTGGGCTTCCGTTACAGCTACAACGCCCTGGATAGCCTGCAGTCGATCACCTACCCCAGTGGCCTGGTGGTGGACTACGCCCCCGACGCCTACGGGCGTGCCACGCGAGCCGGCGCGTTCGCCAGCGCCATCGGCTATCACCCCGACGGGCAATTGAGCACGCTGACCTACGGCAACGGCCGCAGGCTGGCCGTGGCGGTGGACAACCGGCGCCTGCGGGTAACGGAACGGCAAGTGGGCGGGCCCGACCTGCCGATGCACCTGCGCTATGCCTACGACGCGGCCAGCAACCTCACGCAAATCTCCGACCTGCAAAACAGCGCCTACAACCAGACGCTCGGCTACGACGCCACCGATCGCCTGACCTCCGCCAGAGGCATCTGGGGCGCTGCGAGCTTTGCCTACAACCCGCGCGGCGACCTGACCCGGCACGCGCTCGGTGGCAGGACCATCGACTACGGCTACGACAGCCAGGGACGCCTGGCCAGCCTGGGCGGCTCAATGAACGCCCGCCTCAGCTACGACGCCCGCGGCAACACCCTCAGCGCCACCGGCCAGTACGGCTACGACCAGGCCAGCCGGATGACCTGGCTCTGCCTGTCGCCCCGCGCCGATTGCGCCACCGCACCTGATGAGCGCTACAGCTATGACGTCGCCGGCCGCCGGGTGACTACCACGGACACAAAGAGCGGCCTGCGGATCAGCGTCTACGGCAGGAATGGCCAACTGCTTCGCGAAGAAGATGCCAGCGGCGGGGTGAAGGAGTACATCCACATAGCCGGTCAACTGGTGGCCCACCGTGAGCAATGCTCCGACCGGGATAGCGATCTCGATGGCATGCCCGACTGCTTCGAGCAGCGGCTCGGTCTGGACCCCGCCGATCCTCGGGACGGCCGGTCGGACAGCGACGGCGACGGCCTGAGCAATGCGGATGAATACCGACTGGGCACCAAGCTGCGCAATGCCGACAGCGACAACGACGGCATGCCCGATGGATGGGAGTTCCAGCACAAGCTCAACCCCCTCGATCCAGCCGACGCCCATCTCGATGCGAACGGTGATGGCATCTCCAACTTGAACAGCTATTTGCAGGGAGTTTCTCCGCTCAAATCGAACTGGCCAGCCATGGTGCCCGTCATGCATCGAACGATCATAGGTAATTAGACCAACAACGTACGAGCTCTTGAGCGGGTACGTGAGATCGAACGAGCGAATCAGCCCCGGGTAATTACGGGTGAAATTGTAGAGACAACCACTCCAACGACTCAGTCAGGGAGACTGTAATGCGAACCTTATCCTTCATAGCTCTGATGGCGTTATCCACCATTGCACAATCCGCCGCGCTCTACTGCCCGGGAAAGCTCGCTCAGGTGATCGTCTATGGAAACGGAAATCTCATGATACTGAGCACCTGGCGAAGCGACTGGACAGTATTGTGCAACTTGAAAGGCACTCCATCCGTCGACTCGGTGACCTGCTCCCACTGGTCATCGCTCGCCGCCATGGCCTTCAAGGAAGGCTCGCAGGTCGGCGCCTACTACGACGTGCCCGCCGGAACGACCTGCGCAAACCTTCCAACCTATGCGCGTGCGCCTGTACCGGTCTATTTCAGGCTGATTACGCCTAAATAACCAATAAAGGACAGAGGAGCTTGTCATGGGCAGGGTCATCGCCTTTTTGCTCGGGGTCCTGCTGCTGGGCCCCGTACACGCAGCGACGCAGGTCTACACCACCTACTACCACAACGACCACCTGGGCTCGCCGGCCGCCGCCACCGACGAGCGCAATGAACTCCTCTGGCGCGCCCACTACCGCCCCTATGGCGAACGCCAGGAAAGCCCCGGGGACATCCCCTTCGGCAGCCCGGGCTATACCGGGCACGTACAGGACAGCAGCAGCGGCCTGGTCTATATGCAGGCGCGCTACTACGACCCGCAACTGGGGCGCTTTCTCTCGATGGACCCGATGGGACCGCAGGAGACGGTGCCAGGTAGCTTCAACCGGTATGCCTATGCACTGAACAATCCATACGGCTATAAAGATCCCGATGGTCAGTGGGCTATGGCGTTACTTGTAGGGCTGGATATTGCCCTGACAAGCCACGGCATCTACACGGAGTACCAATCCGGAGGAACAGACGCCGCGTTAGTCGAGGCCGGAAAGGCCGCTGCCGCGCATGTGATAGGCCTGGGGGTTGGGAACGTCCTGAGGCGTGGATATATTCTCGCAAAAGGCACAAAAACAACTGATAGCGCTGTTGACCTGTTTAGAAATGGGAGAACACCTAAAGCCAGCGAACTAAGAGATTTCGCTCAGAATCAAGGTTGGAAACCGACCCAGACAGACGGCGGCCCGCTAAAATTCATTGATGAAAATGGTATTACCCGCCTAACAATCAAAAAAGGAAGCTCTCGAGCACCTGGCAGCTCAAAACCTCACGTCGAATTCAAGGATCCAACAGGGCAAAGAACTGATCCACTTGGTAATCCTGTAGCCAGAAAAAGCCCTGACAACCATACTCAAATTGAATTTGATTTGTAGGTTAAACCATGAACTATTACGAACTCTCATCACTTAATAATATCTACCTTGAAGATAGCTACGTACTTGAAATAGAAGAAAAAGAAAACACTCTAATCTTCAAACTAGAAGCTGTTCTTACAGAAAACAACCCATCATACACGCCCCCAAGAGCCGGGGAACAATATTGCTACAGCAAAGCCACACTTGGATTTTATGGAATACATTTAATCAAGTGGCTTGAAAGGAACAGAAAAGAGTTTCCAGACAAAACCGAAAAAAATGATTATGGAAATATCGACATCTTCAGAATTGAAGATGGAACTTATATTTTATCCGGGGACTGGGGGGTTGTAGAAATTGACTGCGACAGCATCGAATTTAAGCTTGAAAAATTCTCGTAAGCACATTCAGGCATGAGGAATGTCCTGAACCAGGAACGACCATACCAATAAAAACTATAAATTGGTGAAATCTTCCAACAACCCAAAGCTCTCAGAAGATCATCATTAGCTTATCCCACCACAAAATAGAGAACATGCATAAAACGAGGAAGGACCTTCTCAGAACCATATCGCGCAACGGGCTCAAATCTAAAGTTTTGTGGTGGAGGCCAGTTACTAAAGCCATGCGCCCGACCCGCATTAATTATTGGAAGTACTTTAGCGCAAAGAGGTGACAACAGCCACCAAGTTAAACCAATTTAATTACCTGAACTCATATTTAAAAAAAGGGGACAGATCTATTTTTCAGAGCATCGACTCGGTCGACCTGCTCCCACTGGTCATCGCTCGCCGCCATGGCCTTCAAGGAAGGTTCGCAGATCGGCGTCTACTACGACGTGCCCGCCGAAACGACCTGCGCAAACCTTCCAACCTATGCGCGTGCGCCTGTACCGGTCTATTTCAGGCTGATTACGCCTAAGTAACCAATAAAGGACAGAGGAGCTTGTCATGGGCAGGGTCATCGCCTTTTTGCTCGGGGTCCTGCTGCTGGGCCCCGTACACGCAGCGACGCAGGTCTACACCACCTACTACCACAACGACCACCTGGGCTCGCCGGCCGCCGCCACCGACGAGCGCAATGAACTCCTCTGGCGCGCCCACTACCGCCCCTATGGCGAACGCCAGGAAAGCCCCGGGGACATCCCCTTTGGCAGCCCGGGCTATACCGGGCACGTACAGGACAGCAGCAGCGGCCTGGTCTATATGCAGGCGCGCTACTACGACCCGCAACTGGGGCGCTTTCTCTCGATGGACCCGATGGGACCGCAGGAGACGGTGCCAGGTAGCTTCAATCGGTATGCCTATGGCCTGAACAACCCGTATCGCTATGTGGACCCGGATGGGCGCAATCCGTTGCTCGTCTTGTTTGGAGGGGTGACAGTAGGCGCAGGGATGATGACCCACGCCGATTTCGCCAATGCTCCAGCAGAAGGCGAAGCTACCCAGAACCTGGGTACTCTGGACCATCTCGGAGCACTACCAGGCTTGCAGGGCTCCAAGGGGCGCAGTTTTCTTCGTATATCCAAGGACTCTCCCACAGTCGGAAAAGCTAGTTCAAAAGCTGTTAATGAACCGAGCGTGACGCAGGTTGACCCGAGAAACCTGATCCCGACGCAAACAAAGAATGAGATGTCTGGCTCACAGATAAAACGCCTGGAAAAAAGCATGAAGAAGGACGGATTTGATCAGAGCAAACCGGTAGACGTCTGGAAAAGACCGGACGGACGCCTCGAAATACAAGATGGACACCATCGAACCGAGGCAGCAAAGAAAGCCGAGCTAAAAAGCATACCAGTCAGAGTTTGGGAGTAACCATAACGATGAAACCAGCCTATAAAGCAGCCTTCCTAATACCATGCAATTCCAAAAAGACACTAAGCGAAGACGGCTGGATCATTGAATCCCCAATGAGACTAAGTAAATCCATAGCCGACACCATTTGCAAAAAACTAAAACTAGCATTCAAAGAATCTTATGAAAACTGCACCATCTATGAAGGCCATGAAATAAAGGCAACTGTTATTCATGATGAAAAAGGTGAAATTGAGCAAATTTATCTGCAGCTTTTCAGAAAAGACACAGAGACACTTAAAGAAGCACTCTCGAATACAACACCCGATGAAGTAGAGATCTTTATACCCTAACGAAATTTCCATTTTCATACGAAGAAAAGGGATAGACATATAACTCTGAACGGGACCTGATGGCGCTATATCCCTGGAGAAGCTTCTGGACTGTGTTCCTCGACCTCAAGGACACACCGACCGTCTAAATGCTCAGCACTTAATGACTCCGACGATCAGAAACCCAAACGCAAGGTAGGATTATCATGTGCATTACAGATAGGGAACTTGAAGAGATAGGCGCAAGGTGCAACTCTGCAACTCCTGGTCCATGGGTGTCTTTCATTGAAGGCAGGGACTACAGTGGTGGATCAAACTTCATAATGACTGGATCAAAAGGAAACCGCGGAGAAGACATAGAGCTAACCGGAGCAACCAGTTCCGATCAGGATTTTATCGCTCACGCCAGACAGGACGTACCCAAGCTCATTGATGAAATTAAAAGACTCAAAACCATTCTTGGAGCTACAGAATAAATAAACCAAGACTTCCCAAACCCACAACAAAGCACAACCTACAATTTCACTTGCAACAACTAGTGACGCAAAAAGAAAACGTAAATTAGAGCAAGAAAATTAAACATGCGCTTTTCTCGCCCACTTCTTCTTAAACTCCACGGAGAAAGCTTATGAGACGAACAACAAACCCACTAGACCCTAGCCAGGTATCAACTCGGGACGATTTTATAGCGTTCATTCTCAACATGAGGGATGACTTCAAGAGAAACCCTGATAGCTGGGAAAACCAAGATCTTGCAAATTTCCTAGAGGCTGTAGCTGCTTGGTCTGCAGAAATGGATACTTTCTATGCCAACCAAGAAAAGGAAGCCCCTAAAGATGTAAATTGGACGCTTTTTGCCGAAATACTCTTTGCTGCAAAAATCTACGAATAGCAAAACGCCGCAAACCAACAAAGACGAATGAACTGACTTTTCAGCGGCTATACGTCTCGCCTAGGGACCCGTTGGGGTCACAGGAGACAGTGCCGGGGCCGACAACAGAAACCGGTGGAATGAACGTCCGCCATCCCACCGATATCGACCCGGCAAATGGAATCAGCGCGCGTTGAGCACCGACACCTGGGTGTTCAAGGTCCAGAAGTCGTAGAGCACGCCGATCAGGAAGAAGCCGCCGGTGAGCAGGTAAAGGATGCCGCTGATCCACTTGCCCTGGTACATGCGGTGCACGCCGAAGATGCCGAGGAAGGTCAGCAGGATCCAGGCGACGTTGTAGTCGTACTGGCCGGCGTTGAAGCGCAGGCTGGCCTCGCGGTCCATGGACGGGATCAGGAACAGGTCGATGATCCAGCCGATGAAGAACAGGCCGAGGGTGAAGAACCAGATGGTCCCGGTCACCGGCTTGCCGTAGTAGAAGCGGTGGGAACCGAGGAATCCGAAGATCCAGAGCAGGTAGCCGATGACCTTGCTGTGGGTTTCCTGGCGGGCGTTCATGCTGCCTCCTGCAGGCTGTGGGTAATGGGGGGCGATGTCGTTGGGCCTAGCTGCGCTCGGCGCCAACCTACAGGCGTATGGAGTAGGAACGAAGAAGCCCGCCTAGGCGGGCTTGCTCGTGGGGCGATAGCTTAGCGGAAGCGGCGCCCGGGGTCTTCCTCGGTGACCTGCAGGGAGAGGCCGTCGCTCATGTGCTGCAGATGATCGCCGTCGGTTTCCGAGCCGAGCTTGATCAGCAGTCGCAGGTCGTTCGCCGAGTCGGCGTAGAGCAGCGCGTCCTCATAGGTGATCTCACCCTGGGAATAGAGGTTGTACAGCGCCTGGTCGAAAGTCTGCATGCCCTGCTCGGTGGAGCGTTTCATCAGGGCCTTGAGTTCGTGCACTTCGCCCTTGCGGATCAGGTCGGCGGCCAGCGGGGTATTGAGCAGTACCTCGATCACCGCGCGGCGGCCCTTGCCGTCGGGGGTCGGGACCAGTTGCTGGGCGACGATCGCCTTGAGGTTGAGCGAGAGGTCCATCCACACCTGTTGCTGCCGGTCGGCGGGGAAGAAGTTGATGATCCGGTCCAGCGCCTGGTTGGCGTTGTTGGCGTGCAGGGTGGCCAGGCACAGGTGGCCGGTTTCGGCGAAGGCCACGGCGTGGTCCATGGTCTCGCGGGACCGCACCTCGCCGATCAGGATCACGTCCGGCGCCTGGCGCAGGGTGTTCTTCAGGGCCACCTCGAAGGACTCGGTATCGATGCCCACTTCACGCTGGGTGACGATGCAGCTCTGGTGCTGGTGGATGAATTCGATCGGGTCTTCGATGGAGATGATGTGGCCGCTGCTGTTCCGGTTGCGGTGGCCGATCATCGCCGCCAGGGACGTGGACTTGCCGGTACCGGTGGCGCCGACGAAGAGCACCAGGCCGCGCTTGGTCAGCGACAGCTTCTTGAGGATTTCCGGCAGTTTGAGTTCTTCGATCGTCGGGATGGTGGTCTCGATCCGGCGCAGCACCATGCCCACCAGGTTGCGCTGGTAGAAGGCACTGACCCGGAAGCGGCCGATGCCTCGCGCGCTGATGGCGAAGTTGCACTCGTGGTTCTCGGCGAAATCGCGGCGCTGCTGCTCGTTCATCACGCCCAGCACGGTTTCCCGGGTCATTTCCGGCGACATGGGGTTCTTGGTCACCGGCATGATCTTGCCGTTGACCTTCATCGACGGCGGCACGCCGGCCGTGATGAAGAGGTCGGAACCGCCTTTTTCCACCATCAGGCGCAACAGTTTCTCGAATTCCATGATGTTCTCGCACGGCGCCGTTCAGGCGGATCAGAAGTTTTCCGGGCTCTTGGCCTTTTCCCGCGCGCTCTCGCGGCTGACCAGTCCCTTGCTCACCAGGCCCTTGAGGCACATGTCGAGGGTCTGCATGCCGAGCGAGCCGCCCGTCTGGATGGCCGAGTACATCTGCGCCACCTTGTCCTCGCGGATCAGGTTACGGATGGCCGGGGTGCCGATCATGATCTCGTGGGCCGCCACGCGGCCGCCGCCGATCTTCTTCAGCAGGGTCTGGGAGATCACCGCCTGCAGGGATTCGGAGAGCATGGAACGGACCATGGACTTTTCCTCGGCGGGGAACACGTCCACCACCCGGTCGATGGTCTTGGCCGCGGAGGTGGTGTGCAGGGTGCCGAATACCAGGTGGCCGGTTTCCGCGGCGGTCAGCGCCAGGCGGATGGTCTCCAGGTCGCGCATCTCGCCCACCAGGATGATGTCCGGGTCTTCACGCAGGGCCGAGCGCAGGGCTTCGTTGAAGCCCAGGGTGTCGCGGTGCACTTCCCGCTGGTTGATCAGGCACTTCTTCGACTCGTGGACGAATTCGATGGGGTCTTCCACGGTGAGGATGTGGTGGTACTTGGTGCTGTTCAGGTAGTCGAGCATGGCCGCCAGGGTGGTGGACTTGCCCGAACCGGTGGGGCCGGTGACCAGCACCAGGCCACGGGGAACGTCGGAAACCTTCTTGAAGATCTCGCCCATCCCCAGGTCTTCCATGCTCAGCACCTTGGAGGGAATGGTCCGGAACACGGCGCCCGCGCCGCGGTTCTGGTTGAAGGCGTTGACCCGGAAACGCGCGACACCGGGGACTTCGAAGGAGAAGTCGGTCTCGAGGAACTCTTCGTAATCCTTGCGCTGCTTGTCGTTCATGATGTCGTAGATCAGCGCGTGGACCTGCTTGTGGTCCAGGGCTGGCAGGTTGATCCGGCGCACGTCGCCGTCAACACGAATCATGGGTGGCAGGCCGGCCGAGAGATGCAGGTCCGAAGCGCCCTGCTTGGCGCTGAAGGCAAGCAGCTCAGTAATGTCCATGGGGCTCCCCAATTCCAAGCAAACGGTTTGCAGACCGCTGAATAGTCGCTGCGCGGGGCCAGCGGCGCTGGAAGCCGACCTGGCTGGCCGTGGCTCGCTACATTTTTCAGCGGCCTGTTAGAATGCCGCAGACCCCACTCAGGCCGGGCTGTAGAGCGCAGGTAATGTCCACGATAGCAGACAATATTGCAAAGGTTCGCGCGCGTATCCGTGAGGCGGCGCAAGCCTCTGGGCGAGAATTTTCCAGTGTCGGCCTGTTGGCCGTGAGCAAGACCAAACCCGCTGACGCCGTGCGCGAGGCTTTCGCCTGCGGCGTGGCCGACTTCGGCGAGAACTACCTGCAGGAAGCCCTGGCCAAGCAGCTGGAACTCGCCGACCTGGCGCTGACCTGGCATTTCATCGGCCCGATCCAGTCGAACAAGACCAAATCCATTGCCGAACATTTCCACTGGGTGCACTCGGTGGACCGCCTGAAAATCGCCGAACGCCTCTCCGCCCAGCGCCCGGCGGGACTGCCGCCACTGAACATCTGCCTGCAGGTGAACGTCAGTGGCGAAGCCAGCAAGTCCGGCTGTGCCCCGGAAGAACTACCCTCCCTGGCTGCTGCCGTGACCGAGCTGCCGAACCTGCGCCTGCGTGGCCTGATGGCCATCCCGGAACCCACCGAGGACCCCGCGGAGCAGCATGCCGCCTTTGCCCGCCTGCGCCAGTTGCAGGAGGCCCTGAACCCCGCCCTGGACACCCTGTCCATGGGCATGAGTCATGATCTTGAAGCGGCCATCGCTGAAGGTTCCACCTGGGTGCGGATCGGTACCGCATTGTTCGGCGCCCGCGACTACGGCCAGCCTACGCATTCATAAGGAAGCATTGATGAGCACTCCCCGCATCGCATTCATCGGCGCCGGCAACATGGCCGCCAGCCTGATCGGCGGCCTGCGCGCCCAAGGCGTCGCCGCCGCAAACATCCGCGCCAGCGATCCTGGCGCCGAGCAGCGCGAGAAGATCGCCGCGGAACACGGCATCAGCGTCGTGCAAAGCAACGCCGACGCCGTGCAAGGCGCCGACATCGTGGTCCTGGCGACCAAGCCGCAGGTCATGAAGACCGTCTGCGAGGCCCTGGCCCCGAGCCTGAAAGACGGCCAGCTGGTGGTCTCCATCGCCGCCGGCATCACCTGCGCGAGCCTGGCCGCCTGGCTCGGCGCGCGCCCGATCGTGCGCTGCATGCCCAACACCCCGGCGCTGCTGCGCCAGGGCGTCAGCGGCCTGTACGCCAACGCCGAAGTCAGCGCCACCCAGCGCGAACAGGCCGAACAGCTGCTGTCGGCCGTGGGCATCGCCCTCTGGCTGGAAGAAGAGAAGCTGATCGACGCGGTGACCGCCGTGTCCGGCAGCGGCCCGGCGTACTTCTTCCTGCTGATGGAGGCCATGACCGCCGCCGGTGAGAAGCTCGGCCTGCCGCGTGACACCGCCGAGCAACTGACCCTGCAGACCGCCCTGGGCGCCGCGCGCATGGCGGTCGCCAGCGATGTGGATGCCGCCGAACTGCGCCGCCGGGTAACCTCGCCCAACGGCACCACCGAGGCAGCTATCAAGACTTTCCAGGCCGGCGGCTTCGAAGCCCTGGTGCAACAGGCCCTGAACGCCGCCGACCGGCGCTCGGCCGAACTCGCCGAACAACTGGGCCAATAAGGAGCTCTCGATGACCGGACTCAACACCGCAGCCATTTATGTGATCCAGACCCTCGGCAGCCTCTACCTGCTGATCGTCCTGCTGCGCTTCATCCTGCAACTGGTACGCGCCGACTTCTACAACCCGCTGAGCCAGTTCGTGGTCCGCGCCACCAAGCCGCTGCTCAACCCGCTGCGCAAGATCATCCCCGGCTTCGGCGGCCTCGACATCGCCGCCCTGGTGCTGGCGATCCTGGTCCAGCTGCTGCTGATGGTCGTGACCCTGACCCTGATGGGCTACGGCATTGGCGGTTACCTGCTGCAGCTGCTGGTCTGGTCGATCATCGGCGTCACCTCGCTGTTCCTGAAGGTGTTCTTCTTCGCCCTGATCATCAGCGTGATCCTCTCCTGGGTCGCCCCGGGCAGCTACAACCCCGGCGCCCAGCTGGTGAACCAGATCTGCGAGCCGCTGCTGATGCCCTTCCGCAAGATACTGCCGAACCTCGGCGGCCTGGATATTTCGCCGATCTTCGCCTTCATCGCGCTGAAACTGCTGGATATGCTGGTAATCGGCAACCTCGCCGCCATGACCGGCATGCCGCAGATCCTCAGCCCCTTCCTCTGATGGGCTGGTTCCGCTGGGTGGGCGAGGACCTGGTCCTCGACTGCCACCTGCAGCCCAAGGCGAGCCGCGACGAGTTCGCCGGGCTGCACGGCGAACGCCTGAAGATCCGCCTCACCGCGCCGCCGGTGGAGGGCAAGGCCAACGCCCATCTCATGGCGTTCCTGGCGCAGGCCTTCGGGGTCGCCAAGAGCCAGGTGAGCCTGGAAAGCGGTGAACTGAACCGGCAGAAGCGGGTGCGCATCCAGCGCCCGCGAACCCTCCCCGACCTGCCCGGACTGACCGCTCGGCAGGCCTGACCGACCTTAAGGCGGGCGGCGTCTTTCCGGCGATTGACGGCCAACCTCCAGCGCGCATAATGCCCAGCAATGACAGGCTGGCACTCTGCCTTTACCTCATCCCGGAGCAGACCCCCGGATGGCGTGTTGCGACCGCCGGCCTCATCGCCAATCCGATTCGACGTTTTTCAATCCCGTACGCAGGATGCGTGATCACGAGGAGAGCCTGAATGAGCATGGAGCGTCTCAGTCAGCAAGTCGACGCCTACGTTGCCTGGAAGCGCGAGCTGCTGCGGGAGATCACCCGCTACAGAAGCTGGCTGGAACACAATCGGCTCAACTCCGACTCGCTCTCCACCAAGCTCGAACGCATCCAGCGCCTGCTCCGCACCGATCACATCACCCTGGCCTTCGTCGGCGAGTATTCGCGCGGCAAGACCGAGCTGATCAACTGCCTGTTCTTCTCCGAATTCGGCCAGCGCATGCTGCCGTCCCAGGCCGGGCGCACCACCATGTGCCCCACCGAGCTGTTCTTCGACCCACGCTCCGAACGCTCCTACATCCGCCTGCTGCCCATCGAGTCGCGCATGGCGGAAGCCAGCGTCACCCAATTCAAGCGCGCGCCACGGCACTGGGTGAACATCCCGCTGGACACCAGCGACCCGGACAACATGGTCCAGGCCTTCGCCCAGGTGGCACGGACTAAACCCATGCCGGTGGAACAGGCCATCCAGCTGGGCTTCCACCCCGACATGCTCGACCCCACCGGGCGCCCCGGCGAAGTGCTGGTTCCGGCCTGGCGCCACGCCATGGTCAACTTCGACCACCCCTTGCTGCGCCAGGGCCTGCGCATCCTCGACACCCCCGGCCTGAACGCCCTGGGTAGCGAGCCCGAACTGACCCTGTCGATGCTGCCCAGCGCCCAGGCCATCGTCTTCCTGCTCTCGGCCGATACCGGCGTCACCGCCAGCGACATGAGCGTCTGGCAGCAGCACATCCGCCAGCTGGACGAGGATACCCAGGCCCACCTGTTCGCCGTCCTGAACAAGATCGATGTGCTGTGGGACGACCTGGCCGGCGAGAACTTCGTGCAGAACGCGATTCGCCGCATCCAGGAAACCACCGCGCGCCAGCTGGGCATTCGCAGCGAAGAAGTACTGCCGCTGTCGGCCAAGCAGGCGCTGCTGGCCAAGGTCCGCAACGACGACGAACTCCTCGCCCGCAGCCAGGTGGGCGCCCTGGAGTCGCTGCTGTGCGAGCGCATCGTCACCCAGAAGGAACGCCTGATCGAAGACCAGGTGGCGCACCAGATGATGAGCCTGCTGCAGAACAGCCTGCACGTGCTCAACCTGCGCCTGGACAAGGTCCGTGAGCAGCAGACGATGCTCGACAACCACCAGCAGGACAACGGCCAGATGCTCTTCGAGCTGACCGCCCGCACCAAGGAAGACCACGCCCAGCACCACCGCCGCCTGCTGGGCCTGAAGACCAACCAGCGCCTGCTCAAGCGCCAGGGCGACGCCCTGCGCAACGCCGCCCGCACCGAGCGCCTGGAAGAACACCTGGCACAACTGCGTCGCGAGCTGACCGGCAGCTGGACCACGGTCGGCATCAACCAGAGCATCCTGCACTTCTTCCGCGCGGTGGCGGGCGACCTGCGCAGCCTGGAGCACGAGGCCGAGATGGCCAACAAGATGGTTTCCGCCATCTACCGCCGGCACAACGAAGAGAACCCGCTGCACGGGGTCGATGCGCCACAGTTCAACGTCCAGCGCTACCTGCGCGAAGTCGCTCAGCTGCGCGCCAAGGCCGACCAGTTCCGCCTGCATCCCAAGACCCTGCTGACCGAACAACGCCAGCTCGGCAAGCGCTTCTTCGACACCCTGGTGCAGGAAGTCATCGGCATGCACCATCGCCTGCGCCAGGAAGTCGCCCAATGGGCCGGCGACGCGCTGATGCCCTTGATGCAGCACACCCTGGAGCACAAGCAGCTGCTGGAGACCCACATGCTGCGGCTCAAGGCCCTGGCCCAGGAAACCCAGCTCACTCGCCAGCGCGGCCAGCAACTGGAGCGCTACACCGAGGAACTGGAGCAGCAGATCGCCCAGGCCAACGAGATGCTGCGCACCTTCCGCATGCCCTCGCCGATGCAGCGCATGGGCAAGGTGGTCAACCTGCCGCTGGCAACCCGCCGGCAGAGTGGCGGCGAATCCGCCTGAACGCCCGCAGAGCCTGAATATTCAACGCCTTAGCCGCCGCCCCCCCGCGCTTGCCGCAGGGGGCGGCGCTCTTTAGACTGGCGAGCTTCCCAAATCGAGAGCAGGGTCGCGATGCCCACCGCCATTCCCATGGATTCCGTCGGCCTGGTCAGCCCCCAGGTGCAGCGCTTCAGCGAGCCGCTGGCACTGGCCTGCGGCCGCAGCCTGGCCGACTACGAACTGGTCTATGAGACCTACGGCGAGCTGAACGAGTCCCGCAGCAATGCCGTGCTGATCTGCCACGCGCTGTCCGGCCACCATCACGCCGCCGGCTACCACAGCATGGAAGACCGCAAGCCGGGCTGGTGGGACAGCTGCATCGGCCCGGGCAAGCCCATCGATACGCTGAAGTTCTTCGTCGTCAGCCTGAACAACCTCGGCGGCTGTAACGGCTCCACCGGCCCCTCCAGCGTCAACCCGGCCACCGGCTCGCCGTTTGGCGCCGACTTCCCGGTGATGACGGTGGAAGACTGGGTCAACAGCCAGGCGCGCCTGGCCGACGTCCTCGGCATCCAGCAATGGGCTGCCGTGGTGGGCGGCAGCCTGGGCGGCATGCAAGCCATGCAATGGACCATCAGCTACCCGGACCGCGTGCGCCACTGCCTGGCCATCGCCTCGGCGCCCAAGCTCTCGGCGCAGAACATCGCCTTCAACGAAGTCGCGCGCCAGGCGATCCTCACCGACCCGGACTTCCACGGCGGCCACTTCCAGGACCAGGGCGTGATTCCCAAGCGCGGGCTGATGCTGGCGCGCATGGTGGGCCACATCACCTACCTGTCGGACGATGCCATGGGCGAGAAATTCGGCCGTGGCCTGAAGAGCGAGAAGCTCAACTACGACTTCCACAGCGTGGAATTCCAGGTGGAGAGCTACCTGCGCTACCAGGGCGAGGAATTCTCCGGGCGCTTCGACGCCAACACCTACCTGCTGATGACCAAGGCCCTGGACTACTTCGACCCGGCCGCCGCCCACGACGGCGACCTGGCGCGCACCCTGGCGGTGGCCAAGGCGGACTTCTGCGTGATGTCCTTCACCACCGACTGGCGCTTCTCCCCGGCCCGCTCGCGGGAAATCGTCGACGCCCTGAGCGCGGCGCGGAAGAACGTCTGCTATCTGGAAATCGACGCGCCCCAGGGCCACGACGCCTTCCTCATGCCGATCCCGCGTTACCTCCAGGCCTTCAGCAGCTACATGAACAGGATTGCGGTGTAACCCATGCGTGCCGACCTCGAAATCATCCAGGACTGGATCCCCGCCGGCAGCCGGGTACTCGACCTTGGCTGCGGCCGCGGCGAACTGCTGGCCTGGCTGCGCGACAACAAGCAGGTCACCGGCTACGGCCTGGAGATCGATCCGGAAAACATCGCCCACTGCATCGACCATGGGGTGAACGTGATCGAACAGGACCTGGACAAGGGCCTGGGCAACTTCGCCAGCAACAGCTTCGACGTGGTGGTGATGACCCAGGCGCTGCAGGCCGTGCACTACCCCGACCGCATCCTCCAGGAGATGCTGCGGGTCGGCCGCGAGTGCATCATCACCTTCCCCAACTTCGGCCACTGGCGCTGCCGCTGGTACCTGGCGCGCAACGGGCGCATGCCGGTGTCGGAGTTCCTGCCCTACACCTGGTACAACACGCCGAACATCCACTTCTGCACCTTCAAGGACTTCGAGCAGCTGTGCCGCGAGATGCAGGTGAAAGTCCTCGACCGCCTGGCCGTGGACCATGAGCACCGCCACAACCTGCCCAGCCGTGTATGGCCTAATCTGTTGGGTGAGATCGGCATCTATCGCGTCAGCGGTCCGGGCCTTGCGGACCACCGCGTCGCGGTCTGAACCAAAGGAGACCCAGCATGCGTCGACTAGCCCTGTTCCTTTTCGCCCTTTGCCTGGCCCTGCCGGCCGCCGCCGAGCGCAAGCAGACCTTCGGCGACATGGACGTGCACTACAACGCGTTCAATTCCAGCTTCCTGCAGCCGGACGTCGCCGCTGCCGTGGGGCTGATCCGCAGCAAGACCCAGGGCGTGGTCAACGTCGCCGTGCTCAAGGGCGGCAAGGCCAGCACCGCCAACGTCAGTGGCCAGGTGAAGAACCTGCTTGGCCAGGTCACCCCGCTGCAGTTCAAGCAGGTCAGCGAGGGAGAGGCCATCTACTACCTGGCCCAGTTCCCCTTCGGCCAGCGTGAAATGCTCAACTTCACCCTCAATGTCCAACGCGGAGATGAAGCGGCCCACAGCTTCAGCTTCGACCAGGAATTCTTCCCCGACGAATGATGCCCTTCAAAGAACTGGTGCTGGCCAGCCACAACGCCGGCAAACTCAAAGAACTCCAGGCCATGCTCGGCGACAGCGTGAAAGTGCGCTCGATCGCCGAGTTCAGCGAAATCGAGCCGGAAGAAACCGGCCTGACCTTCGTCGAGAATGCCATCCTCAAGGCCCGCAATGCGGCGCGGGTGTCCGGCCTGCCGGCACTGGCCGACGACTCGGGCCTGGCGGTGGACTTCCTCGGCGGCGCCCCCGGCATCTATTCGGCGCGCTATGCCGACGGCAAGGGTGACGCGGCGAACAACGCCAAGCTGCTCGATACCCTGCGCGACGTACCGGAAGCCGAGCGCGGCGCGCAGTTCATCTGCAGCCTGGCGCTGATGCGGCATGCCGACGACCCCCTGCCGATCCTCTGCGAAGGCCAGTGGCGCGGCAGCATCCTCTTCGAGGCCCGTGGCGAACATGGCTTCGGCTACGACCCGCTGTTCTGGGTCGCCGAATGCGGCGCCTCCGCCGCCGAACTCTCCCCCGCCGACAAGAACCGCCTCAGCCACCGCGCCCGCGCCATGGCCTTGCTCAAGCAGCGGCTGGGGATATGAAAGGCACCGCCGCGCACCTGGCGGCCGGAAGCACGGGCTTCCAGCTGCCGCCCCTGGCGCTCTACGTCCATATCCCCTGGTGCGTGCGCAAATGCCCCTACTGCGACTTCAACTCCCACGCCGCCGGCCCCGAGCTGCCTGAAGAAGCCTACATCGACGCCCTGCTCGCCGACCTCGAGCAGGACCTTGGCCACGTGCATGGGCGCGAGCTGACCTCGATCTTCTTCGGCGGCGGCACGCCCAGCCTGTTCAGCGCCAACGCCCTTGGCCGGCTGCTGGATGGCGTGGAACAGCGGGTGCCCTTCGCCCGCGACATCGAGATCACCCTCGAAGCCAACCCCGGCACCTTCGAGCAGGCCAAGTTCGCCGCCTACCGCCAGCTCGGCATCAACCGCCTGTCCATCGGCGTGCAGAGCTTCCAGGAAGACAAGCTCAAGGCCCTGGGCCGCATCCACGATGGCAGCGAAGCCGTGCGCGCCGCCGACATGGCGCGCAAGGCCGGCTTCGACAACTTCAACCTGGACCTGATGCACGGCCTGCCGGAGCAATCCATCGAGGACGCCCTGGACGACTTGCGGATCGCCATCGCCCAAGGGCCGACGCACCTGTCCTGGTACCAGCTGACCATGGAACCCAACACGGTGTTCTGGAACCAGCCGCCCGAGCTTCCCGAGGACGACATCCTCTGGGATATCCAGGAAGCCGGCCAGGCGCTGCTGGCCGAGCACGGCTACGCCCAGTACGAAGTCTCGGCCTACGCCCGCGACAACCAGCAGGCGCGGCACAACCTCAACTACTGGGCCTTCGGCGACTTCCTCGGCATCGGCGCTGGCGCCCACGCCAAGCTGAGCAGCCCGGAAGGCCGCATCATCCGCAGCTGGAAGACCCGCCTGCCGAAGGATTACCTGGACCCGGCCAAGCGCTTCCAGGCCGGCGAGCGGCACCTGGACCAGGACGAACTGCCCTTCGAATTCCTCATGAATGTGCTGCGCCTCACAGACGGCGTGCCCGCGGAGCTGTTCACTCAGCGCACCGGCATGGCGCTGACCGACCTGGCGGCGGCACGCGGTGAAGCCGAGACCCATGGCTTGCTGCTGAAGGACCCGTCACGGCTAGTGGCCACCCGTGAAGGCCAGCTGTTCCTCAATGACCTGCTGCAGCATTTCCTGCCTTGACGAGCTACCTGCGGATTTGGAATCGTCTGCCCTCGAACGCAACCGCTAAGGACCCTGGATGGAAGTCGTACTGGACCTGATCGCCACCCTCTCGCGCTGGAGTCGCGGCCACCTCAGCGATATCGCCCTGGCCATCATGGCCACTATCCTGGTGCTGTTCGGCCCCTCCCTGAACGCCTGGGTGCAGCAGCGCATCGGCAGCCTCAACTTCATCTTCCGCACCCTCCTCTTCGTGCTGCTCTGCGCGGTTGGCTACGGCCTGGCGATGATCTACGTCACGCCCTGGCTGGCCAAGGGCCTGGGTTACTTCAACAACTACACCCTGGCGCCCGTCCTGCTACTAGTCTTCTTCGTGATTGGCGTGATCGCCGATCGCAACTGAGGCCGTGCCTTTCTTTGGCGGCCGCGGCCGCCAACCAGGGAGCACGTCCATGAAGCCGATCAAACACCTCTACCTGCACTTCCAGGACGGCCAGCGCCTGGCCCTGCGCTTTCCCCAGGTGTCCGCCGACCCGGTGGAGGTCGCGCGCAATCTGCGCCGACAGCTGGAGTCGCCCTTCCTCAGCATCGAAGTGGATGGCGACCTGCTGCTGATCCCCCGCGAAAGCATCAAGTACATGCAGATCAGCCCCGCACCGCCGGCCCTGCCGGAGGCGACGGTAATGGGTGCCGAGCTGATCAACTGAGGCGACATGGCGCCGCCCGGGTGGACCACGCTTCATCGGTCCACCATTCGCGCTCCCCCGTGGCTCCGATGGTGGATGGAAAAGCGCCATCCACCCTACGCGCCACGCGACCGCGAAATCGCCCCCCACAAAGCACCCGCCCATTAAAAAGCCGCCCCGAGGGGCGGCTGGGATTGGCCAGGCAGGCCGGAATCAGTTGCCTTCGCGCCGCAGCGCCTGGGGAGTGAAATCCCTCGGGCTGAGCGGGGCGTTGAAATCATACATGGGTTCGTTGTTGTCGAGACCATCGACGAAATACCGTTCGCCCTGGAAATCGTAGATGGTTTCCAGCGTACTGCCGAACATCGGTACATCGTAGTAGCTGATCGGGTGGCTTTCCTGCATGCCGCTCAGGTTCCCTTCCTTGTCGTAGAGGTCCACGGCGAGGATCTGCCAGCTGTCCTCGTCCAGGTAGAAACGACGCTTGGCGTAGGGATGGCTGAAGCCCTTGCGCAGGGTCGCTTCCACCACCCAGACCCGGTGCTGTTCATAGCGCAGCAGGTCGGGGTTCACGTAGCCGGGCTTGAGGATCTGCTCGTAGGGTACGCCCCGCTGATGCACCGCATAGCTGTTGTAGGGCACCAGCATTTCCCGCTTGCCCAGCAGCTGCCACTCGTAGCGGTCCGGCGCGCCATTGTAGGAATCCACCACGTCGGCGGTCGCCAGGCCGTTGGTGTCGGGTTGCAGGGTGTCGTAGGCCAGCATCGGCAGGCGACGCACGCGACGCTCGCCACGGTTGAAGCGCCAGGCCTTGCGGATCGACAGCACCTGGTCGAGGGTCTCCTGGACCACCAGGGCCGAGCCGGACAGCTTGGCCGGCGCGACCACGCGGTACTTGTAGAAGAACAGGGTGTTCTCCAGGTTGGCCGGGGTCATGCCGTCGCGGCCGTAGACGAAGTAGATGTCGCGTTCCAGCTTGAGCAGGTTGTAGCTGCCGTTGTTGAGGACAGCCGCCTGGTTGGTGGTGAAGTGAATCTGCTCGCCACGGTAGCGCAGGATGTGGTTCCAGATGGCTTCCAGGCCGTTGGCCGGGATCGGGAAGGGCACGCCCGCGGCCACGCCTTCCACCCCGTTGCCGCCCGCGATCAGGCTGCCGTTCACGGCGTTGAAGCGAGTGGCGTCGTAGATACGTTGCGGCGCCGCGGCGCTGCGGTGAGTCGGGAAGACCCGCAGACGATAGTCCGGGTGCGCCTGCAGCAAGGCCTTGTGTCCCGGGGTCAGCAGTTCATCGTACTGCCCGAGGTTGCCACCATCGATGACGAAGAGCGGGGCCTCGCCGGCAAACGGATCGGGATGATGCATGCCCGGCTGGTAGTCGGCGGGCGGGGTGGCGAGGCCGCCGTCCCAGGCCGGGATGGTGCCTGAGGCGTTGCCGGCGCGCTCGCCGCCGAGCGGGGTGAGGTCCTGCCCGAGTCTGGCGGCCTGGTTGGCGTCGACCTTGGCCTGGGCTTGCAGGGCGCAGCCGGCCAGGAGCAGATATCCGAAAGTTTTCAACAACACAGCCTTCTCCCCAACGACGCACATACCGCTACGTCGCTCTTATTCTTATGGCGCCAGCCCAGGGGCCGGCGTTGCTATGGTCGGATCAGGTGAGGTGCCGGGTGGTCCCGGTCTAGTCAGGTGTGCCGGTGCGCCGCCCCGCGGCGCAGCCGGTCAATCGATGCGCTGGAACTTCAGGTCCCAGACGCCGTGCCCGAGGCGTTCGCCGCGGCGCTCGAACTTGGTCACCGGGCGCTCTTCCGGACGCGGGACATAACGACCGTCCGCCGCCAGGTTGCGGTAGCCCGGGGCGACATTCATCACTTCCAGCATGTGCTCGGCGTAGTGCTCCCAGTCGGTGGCCATGTGCAGCACGCCGCCGACCTTGAGTTTCTGCCGCACCAGCTCGGCGAACGCCGGCTGGACGATGCGCCGCTTGTGATGGCGGGACTTGTGCCAGGGATCGGGGAAGAACAGCAGGACGCGGTCCAGGCTGGCGTCGGCGACGCAGTCGCGCAGCACTTCCAGGGCATCGCAGCTGTACACGCGAATATTCGACAGGCCCTGGGTCATGGCGCCATTGAGCAGGGCGCCGACGCCCGGCCGATGTACTTCGACGCCGATGAAGTCCTGCTCCGGCGCGGCCGCGGCCATCTCCAGGGTGGCGTGACCCATGCCGAAACCGATTTCGAAGGTGCGCGGCGCGCTGCGGCCGAACAGGGCGTCGAAGTCCCGCAGGCCATCGCCCAGTTCCAGGCCGAACTGCGGCCAGCCCTGGTCGAGGCCGCGCTGCTGGCCTTCGGTCATGCGCCCGGCACGCATCACGAAACTCTTGATCTCGCGGCGGTGGCGCGTTTCGTCGGCGGCGGCCGGCGAGCCCTGTTCTTCAATCATGTTGCAAAAACCTGTCTGTAAAATTCAGAGCCTGCTCACGATCCGGTGCACGGGTGCGCAGCGGATCGTGTAGGTAATTAGCGGATCAGGCCGTCCAGCGGGGAGGACGCGCTGGCGTAGAGCTTGCGCGGCATGCGCCCGGCCAGGTAGGCCAGGCGACCGGCGACAATGGCGTGCTGCATGGCCTGGGCCATCATCACCGGGTTCTGCGCATGGGCGATGGCGGTGTTCATCAGCACCGCCTCGCAGCCCAGCTCCATGGCGATGGTGGCGTCGGAGGCGGTGCCTACGCCTGCATCAACCAGCACCGGGACCTTGGCTTCCTCGAGGATGATGCGCAGGTTCCAGGGGTTGCAGATGCCCATGCCGGAGCCGATCAGGCCAGCCAGGGGCATCACGGCGATGCAGCCCATCTCGGCCAGTTGGCGGGCGATGATGGGGTCGTCGCTGGTGTAGACCATGACGTCGAAGCCGTCCTTGACCAGTTGCTCGGCGGCCTTGAGGGTCTCGACGACGTTGGGGAAGAGGGTCTTCTGGTCGGCCAGTACTTCCAGCTTGACCAGGTTGTGGCCATCCAGCAGTTCGCGGGCCAGGCGGCAGGTGCGCACCGCTTCCTCGGCGTTATAGCAGCCGGCGGTGTTCGGCAGGATGGTGTACTTGTCCGGGGAGATCACGTCCAGCAGGTTCGGTTCGCCCGGATTCTGGCCGATGTTGGTACGGCGCACGGCCACGGTGACGATCTCGGCGCCGGAGGCTTCGATGGCCTCGCGGGTCTCGTCGAGGTCCTTGTACTTGCCGGTGCCCACCAACAGACGCGATTGATAGGTACGGCCCGCGAGGGTAAAGGGCTTGTCGATCGGCGTGTGGCTCATGCTGGACTCCTGGCGGGCAGAGGGGATTGCTTGATGCGCGGAATGGGTGCGGCGGGTGGAGCGGCGGGCCTGGGCGACTAGCCGCCACCGATGGCGTGGACCACCTCGATGCAGTCGCCTTCGGCGAGGGCCGTGGTGGCGTGCTGGCTGCGCGGCACGATGTCGAGGTTGAGCTCGACCGCGACGCGGCGGCCGGTCAGATCCAGGCGGGAAATGAGGTCCGCGACGGTCTGGCCGTCGGGCAGCTCGAAGGGTTCGCCGTTCAACTGAATGCGCATGACGGGTCGGTCACAACTGGAAATGGGGTCGGCATTCTAGCCCGATAGCCGCGCGGTACCAAGGCTAAAGGACACCATTCGTCCCGCAAATCTGACGCAAGAGTCAGGTAAGCGACTTCCAGGCCGCCAGCCCCAGGCACAGCCAGCCGGCGAGGAATGCCAGACCGCCAAAGGGGGTGACGATGCCAAGCTTGCCGATGCCCGACAGGGTCAGCAGGTAGAGGCTGCCGGAGAACAGCAGGATGCCGAGGGCGAAGAAGCCACCGGCCAGGTTCACCAGGCGCCCTGGCGTGTGCAGCGCCAGCAGGGCCACGCCGAACAGGGCCAGGGCGTGGATCAGTTGGTAATGCGTGCCGGTCTGGAACACCGTCAGGTATTCGGGGGTCAGCCTGCTCTTCAGGCCATGGGCGGCGAACGCACCGAGGGCCACACCGGTAAAACCGGCAAATGCGGACAACAGCAGGAACAGGCGCGCCATGATGACTCCAGACAGGGGATGGACGGCCGCTATAATGGCTCGCAAATTTCCCCGGGCCAAGCCAGCATGTTCAGCACCATCCGCCGCCGACTGTTCAAACTGCTGCTCTGGTTCGCGGCCGCCTCCGTGGTGCTGGTGATCCTGTTCCGCTGGGTGCCGCCGCCGGGCTCGATGCTGATGGTGGAACGCAAGATCGAGTCCTGGTTCAGCGGCGAACCCATCGATCTCAAGCGCGACTGGGTGCCCTGGGAAAAGCTGCCCACCGACCTGAAGGTCGCGGTTATCGCCGCCGAAGACCAGAAGTTCGCCGAACACTGGGGCTTCGACGTCCCCGCCATCCGCAAGGCCCTGACCCACAACGAACGCGGTGGCTCCATCCGTGGCGCCAGTACCCTGAGCCAGCAGGTGGCGAAGAACCTGTTTCTCTGGTCGGGCCGCAACTGGCTGCGCAAGGGGCTGGAGGTCTGGTTCACCGGCCTGATCGAGCTGTTCTGGCCGAAGCAGCGCATCCTCGAGGTCTACCTGAACAGCGTCGAATGGGGCAATGGCGTCTTCGGCGCGGAAGCGGCGGCGCAGCGTCACTTCGGCGTGCCCGCCGCACGACTGTCACGCCAACAGGCGGCCCTGCTCGCGGCGGTGCTGCCCAACCCGCGCAAATGGAGCCCTGCGCGGCCGACCAGCTACGTCGCCAACCGCGCCGCCTGGATTCGCCGGCAGATGAACCAGTTGGGCGGTGGCGAGTACCTGCAGAAGCTCTGATGCCGGGCATTACCCTAGGTTGTGGCTGAGCCGTGCGAAGCCCAACATCGCTGCCTGTTCGGAAGCGAAGCGTTGGGCTCAGTGCTTCATCGCCTCGCGGGGTACCAGGTGCAGCAACTGCAGCTGGTTTTCCAGCAGATGCGCGCTGAGGCCCTGCTGGGGATAGATCCAGGCCTCGCCCTCACCGGTGCGCAGGCGCAGACGGGGCGCACCGATGCTGGCGATCAGACGCGCCGCCGACACCTCGGCCATGGGCACCATGTTCAACACCGCCACCCGATGCCCGCCCAGCTGCGCCAGCAGCTCGGGGCTCAGCGGTTGCTCATCGGTGCCCTTGCCCAGGGACTTGGCCAGGCTGGCGCGCTCGCTTTCGCTGAGCTGCAGATCCGCCTCGAGGCGCCAAGCGCCCTCCTCACGATCCTGCTCGGAACGGAAGACCAGGCGCGGGCCTTCGGCACGGGGCTGCAACCAGAGCTCGCCCGGCGCCACCTCGGCCAGCTGCGCCAGGGTCAGGCTCTCGTCGGCCAGGGGATTGATCACCGATTCCTGCCACTCCACCAGCCAGGGCAGCGGTTCGGAACGGTCGGACTGGCGACTCATCCACAGCGCCAGGGAAAAGAACAGCACGGCGACCGAGGCGAACAGCAGCCAATGGCTGGAGCGCAGGGGCGGCAAGGGCATGGCGTTTTTTCTCCAGACAGCAAAAAGCCGCACCGAAGTGCGGCTTTCCTGCGGTTTCTGCGTTACGCCTGAATGAAGCCCTTGAGCTTGTTCATGGCGTTCTTCTCCAACTGGCGAATACGCTCGGCGGAGACGTTGTACTTGGCCGCCAGGTCGTGCAGCGTCGCCTTTTCCTCGGCCAGCCAACGCTGGTAGAGGATGTCGCGGCTGCGTTCGTCCAGACCACCCAGCGCTTCGTGCAGGTTGGCGGTGGAGCTGTCGCTCCAGTCGGCTTCCTCCAGCTGGCGTGCCGGATCGTAGCGGTGATCTTCCAGGTAATGTGCCGGGGCCTGGAAGGCCGTGTCGTCGTCGGCTTCCGCCGCCGGATCGAACGCCATGTCCTGGCCGGTCAGCCGGCTTTCCATCTCGCGCACTTCGTGGGGCTCGACACCCAGGGTGTTGGCCACCGCATGGACTTCATCGTTGTTCAGCCAGGTCAGACGCTTCTTCTGGCTACGCAGATTGAAGAACAGTTTGCGCTGCGCCTTGGTGGTGGCGACCTTGACGATCCGCCAGTTGCGCAGGATGAACTCGTGGATCTCGGCCTTGATCCAGTGCACCGCGAAGGACACCAGGCGCACACCCATCTCGGGGTTGAAGCGCTTGACGGCCTTCATCAGGCCCACGTTGCCTTCCTGGATCAGGTCGGCCTGGGCCAGGCCGTAGCCGGAATAACTCTTGGCGATGTGCACGACGAAGCGCAGGTGCGCCAACACCATTTGCCGAGCCGCTTCCAGATCTTGTTCATAGAAGAGGCGTTCGGCCAGTTCGCGCTCCTGCTCGACAGTCAGCAGCGGGATGCCGTTGACCGCATGCACGTATGCCTCCAGGTTCGCACCGGGGGCCAGGGCATAGACAGGTTGCAGGGAAGTGGTCATGCGAATCCTCCGATTCACTAAAGCTCGCGCAGTGTAGCACTGGCCTATCTGACTGCAAGGGGGTGTAAAAGTTTCCTTACAGCCCTCGCAAAGCTGCGGGAACTGGCGCCTTTTAGCGGGGAGCCAGCTCGCTCAGGTGACGGGCGACGGCCAGCCAGGCGCCAATGTAACCCAGCAGGACAGCCCCCAGAAGCAGGGATAGACCATCGGACAATGGCACTCCGCCCAGGGCGAAATCACTGCCGTAGAGACCGGCCAGACGCACCACGGCGTCGTTCAGCCAGTCCAGGCCGAAGGCCAGCACCAGCCAGGCCAGCAACCCGGCGCCGGTGCCATAGAGCGCACCCATATAAAGGAAGGGGCGACGCACGTAACTGTCGGTGCCGCCAACCAGTTTGATCACTTCGATCTCGGTACGGCGGTTCTCGATATGCAGACGAATGGTATTACCGATGACCAGGAGCAACGCCAGGATCAGCAGCACCGCCAGGCCGAAGACAAAACGCTCGCCCAGCTTGAGGATCGCCGACAGCCGCTCGACCCAGACCAGGTCCAGCTGGGCCTGCTCGATGCCGGGCAGCTCCGACAGGCGCTGGCGCAGGGCCTCCAGGCCAGCCTTGTCGACTTCCTTGGGCGTAACCAGGACCACGCCCGGCAGGGGGTTCTGCGGCAGCTCCTTGAGCGCCTCGCCCAGGCCGGATTGCTGCTGCAGCTCGGCCAGGGCCTGCTCGCGGCTGATCCACTCGGCCTCGGCCACATCCGGCATGCCGGCGATCTCGTCGCGCAGCTTCTGCCCCTGGGCCTGGTTGGCGTCCATCTTCATGAACAGGGAAATCTGTGCGGCGCGCTGCCAGGAACCGCCCAGCCGCTCGACGTTGCTGAGCAGCAGCGAAAGGCCCATGGGCAAGCTCAGGGCGATGGCCATCACCAGGCAGGTGAAGAAGCTGCCGACAGGCTGGCGACCCAGCCGGCGAAGGCTGTCCACCAGGCTCGCGCGGTGGCTTTCCAGCCAGGCGCGCAACAGGCTGCTGAAGTCCGGGCCGTCGTCGCCCTTCTCCGGCGACTCGACGTTCCGAGGCGAGGCGCCGACGCGTTCGGCAGGCTTGGGCGGCGGCATCTGCTTGGCGCTCATCAGACCGCCTCCCCGTCGCCGATCAGTCGGCCGCGTTGCAGGGTAAGCAGGCGATGGCGCATGCGCGCGATAAGCGCCAGGTCGTGGCTGGCGATCAGCACTGTGGTGCCCAAGCGATTGATGTCCTCGAATACGCCCATGATCTCGGCGGCCAGGCGCGGGTCCAGGTTACCCGTGGGCTCGTCCGCCAGCAGCAGGGCCGGGCGGTGCACGACGGCGCGGGCGATGCCGACGCGCTGTTGCTGGCCGGTGGACAGGTCGGCCGGGTAGAGCTCGGCCTTGTCCGCCAGGGACACGCGCTCCAGCGCCACGCTCACCCTTTTTGCGATCTCGGGCTTGGAGAGGCCGTGGATCTGCAGCGGCAGGGCGACGTTGTCGAATACGCTGCGGTCGAACAGCAACTGGTGGTTCTGGAAGACCACACCGATTTGCCGCCGCAGGAAGGGGATCTGCGAATTGGTGATGGTCGACAGGTCCTGCCCGGCCAGCAGCAGCTTGCCGGTGGTGGGCCGCTCCATCGCCAGCAGCAGGCGCAACAGGGTGCTCTTGCCGGCGCCGGAGTGGCCGGTGACGAAGAGGAACTCGCCGCGACGCACGCGGAAGCTCAGTTCGTGCAGGCCGACGTGGCCATTGGGATAGCGCTTGCCGACCTGCTCGAATCGAATCATGCGGACTCCCGCTCGGCGAAGAGGGCCTTGACGAAGGCGTCGGCCTCGAAGGTACGCAGGTCGTCGATGCCCTCGCCAACCCCGATGTAGCGGATCGGCAGGCCGAACTGCTTGGCCAGGGCGAAGATCACCCCGCCCTTGGCGGTGCCGTCCAGCTTGGTCAGCGCCAGGCCGGACAGGTTGACCGCCTGGTGGAACTGCTTGGCCTGGTTGATGGCGTTCTGCCCGGTGCCGGCGTCCAGCACCAGCAGCACTTCGTGGGGAGCCGTCTCGTCCAGCTTGCCGATCACGCGGCGCACCTTCTTCAGCTCTTCCATCAGGTTGTCCTTGGTGTGCAGGCGACCGGCGGTGTCGGCGATCAGCACGTCGACGCCACGGGCCTTGGCGGCCTGCACGGCGTCGAAGATCACCGAGGCGGAGTCGGCGCCGGTGTGCTGGGCAATCACCGCGATGTTGTTGCGTTCGCCCCAGACCTGCAGCTGCTCCACCGCGGCGGCACGGAAGGTATCGCCGGCGGCCAGCATGACTTTCTTGCCTTCCTGCTGCAGCTTCTTGGCCAGCTTGCCGATGGTGGTGGTCTTGCCGACGCCGTTCACGCCGACCACCAGGATCACGTAGGGCACACGGCCGCCGTCGATCTTCAGGGGCTGCTCCACTGGGCGCAGCAGTGCGGCCAGTTCGTCCTGCAGGGCCTTGTAGAGGGCGTCGCTATCGGCCAACTGCTTGCGCGCGACTTTCTGGGTCAGGCTCTGGACGATGGCACTGGTGGCTTCCACGCCGACGTCGGCGGTCAGCAGGCGGGTTTCGATTTCGTCCAGCAGGTCGTCGTCGATGGCCTTGCGGCCGAGGAACAGGCTGGCCATGCCCTCGCCCAGGCTGGCGCTGGTCTTGGACAGCCCTTGCTTGAGGCGGGCGAAGAAACCGGCCTTGGCGGGCTCCGACGGTGCGGCGGGAACGGCGGCGTCCTCGACAACCGCAGGTGCGGCTGCCGGCTGTTCGGCAACCACCACAGGTGCAGGTGCAGGTGCAGGTGCAGGTGCAGCAGGCTCGGCGACCGTTTCGGCACTCACCGGAGCGGGTGCGGGGGCGGGAACCTGCGCAGGAGCGGGCATCTCGATCGGAGCCGGGACGGGCTCGACAACCGGGGCTGCGACTACAGGGGCTGTGACTACGGGCGCCTCGACCACCACGGGTGCGGGTTCGGGAGCCGCAGGCGCAGCCTCGGGAAGCACAACGGGAGCGGGAACCGGCTCGGCGCGCTGTTCAACCGCCGGCTCGGCAGCGGGAACCGCTTCGGGCGCGGCGGGAGCGTCGGCCTCGACAGGCAGCACCGGCTCCTGGGGAGCGACGGAGGCAGTTTCCTGGGGCTTCTTGCGCAGCCAGCCGAACAAGGATTTCTTTTCCCCGGCCTGCGCCGGAGCCTTCTTGTCGTCGTTGGAACCAAACATGGGTCGATTGCATCTCAAAGGAGCGACCGTGCTGGCTCTGTGCCGGCCAGCTTCGCCGCCCCGGGAAAGGATGGGGTATCCTAGCACCTCTTCGCCCGCAGGCGGTACGCCCGCCGGGGCCGTCCGACAGGTCAAAAACATTGATGAAAGCCATGGTCCGACAAGCTGTCAGCTTGCTCTGTTGCGCTCTCTTTCTGCCCGTCCTGGCACTGGCAGCAGACACCCAGCCCACCCACGAGTTCACCCTGGACAACGGCCTGAAGGTCGTTGTCCGTGAAGACCACCGCGCCCCAGTAGTCGTCACCCAGCTCTGGTACAAGGTCGGCTCCAGCTACGAGACGCCCGGCCAGACCGGCCTGTCCCACGCCCTCGAACACATGATGTTCAAGGGCAGCCGCAAGCTCGGCCCCGGCGAGGCCTCGCGCATCCTGCGGGAGCTCGGCGCCGAGGAAAACGCCTTCACCAGCGACGACTACACCGCCTACTACCAGGTACTGGCCCGCGACCGCCTGGCCGTCGCCTTCGAGCTCGAGGCCGACCGCATGGCCAGTCTCCGGCTGCCCCTGGAGGAGTTCACCCGCGAGATCGAGGTGATCAAGGAAGAGCGCCGCCTGCGCACCGACGACAAACCCAGCGCCAAGGCCTTCGAGCGCTTCAAGGCGATGGCCTACCCGGCCAGCGGCTACCACATCCCCACTATCGGCTGGATGGCTGACCTGAACCGCATGAAGGTCGAGGAACTGCGCCACTGGTACGAGTCCTGGTACGCGCCGAACAACGCCACCCTGGTGGTGGTGGGCGACGTCACCGTGGACGAGGTCCGCAAGCTCGCCGAGCGCTTCTTCGGCGATATCCCCCGCCGCGAAGTGCCGGCGGCCAAGCAGCCACAGGAACTGGCCACCCCCGGCGAACGCCGCCTGACCCTGCATGTGCGCACCCAGCTGCCGAGCCTGCTGATGGGCTTCAACGTGCCGAGCCTGGCCACCGCCAAGGACGCCCGCCAGGTCCATGCCCTGCGCCTGGCCTCCGCCCTGCTCGACGGCGGCTACAGCGCTCGCCTGGCGAGCCGCCTGGAGCGCGGCGAAGAGCTGGTCAGCGGCGCCTCCGCCTGGTACGACGGCTTCACCCGTGGTGACAGCCTGTTCGTCATCAGCGCCACGCCCAACGTGCAGAAGGGCAAGACCCTGGAGCAGACCGAAGCCGGTATCTGGCGCCAACTGGAGGACCTCAAGAACACGCCGCCCAGCGCCGAGGAACTCAAGCGCGTACGCGCCCAGGTCATCGCCGACCTGGTCTACCAGCGCGACTCCATCACCAGCCAGGCCACCACCATCGGCCAGCTGGAAACCGTCGGCCTGTCCTGGAAACTGATGGACCAGGACCTCGCCGCCCTGGAAGCCGTCACCCCGGCCGACATCCAGGCCGCCGCCAAGACCTTCTTCACCCGCGACCGCCTGAGCGTCGCCCACATCCTGCCCGAGGAAGCCAGCAATGAGTAAGCGCAAAGGTCTGACCCTGCTCGGCCTGGCCCTGATCGCCCTGCTCGGCGCCCTCGCCTTCGTCGCCTATCGCCTGGACAGCACCGCCAGCGCCGAGACCGCCGCACCGGCGCCGGCCCAGGGCCTGCAATCCCTGGCCGAGCTGAACGGCAACGCGCCCAGCCGCCGCACCCTGGACATCCAGAGCTGGACCACCGCCGAAGGCGCCAGGGTGCTCTTCGTCGCCGCCCCCGAACTGCCGATGTTCGACCTGCGCCTGACCTTCGCCGCCGGCAGCAGCCAGGACGGCGCCACCCCGGGCCTGGCCACCCTGACCAACGCCATGCTCAACGAAGGCGTGGCCGGCAAGGACGTCACCGCCATCGCCGAGGGCTTCGAAAGCCTGGGCGCGGAGTTCGGCAACGGCGCCTACCGCGACATGGCCATCGCCAGCCTGCGCAGCCTGACCGCCGCCGAACAGCGCAAGCCGGCCCTGGAGCTATTCACCCAGGTAGTGGGCGCGCCGACCTTCCCCGAAGACTCCCTGGCGCGGATCAAGAACCAGATGCTCGCCGGCTTCGAGTTCCAGAAGCAGAACCCCGGCAAGCTCGCCGGCCTGGAACTCTTCGAGAAGCTCTACGGCACGCACCCCTACGCCCACCCCAGCGAAGGCAACGAGAAGTCCATCCCGGGCATCAGCGTCGCCCAGCTGCGGGACTTCCACCAGAAGGCCTACGCCGCCGGCAACGTGGTGATCGCCCTGGTCGGCGACCTTTCCCGCGCCGACGCTGAAGCCATCGCCAACCAGGTCTCCAGCGCCCTGCCCAAAGGCCCAGCGCTGGCCAAGATGCCCGTACCGGAACCGCCCAAGGCCGGCCTCAGCCACATCGAGTTCCCGTCCAAGCAGACCCACCTGATGCTGGCCCAGCTCGGCATCGACCGAAACGACCCGGACTACGCGGCGCTCTTCCTGGGCAACCGGATCCTCGGCGGTGGCGGCTTCGGCACGCGGCTGATGGAAGAAGTGCGCGAGAAGCGCGGCCTGACCTACGGCATCAGCTCCGGCTTCACCGCCATGCAGGCGCCGGGCCCCTTCATGATCGGCCTGCAGACCCGCGCGGAAATGAGCCAGGGCACCCTCAAGCTGATCCAGGACATCGTTCGCCAGTACCTGGCCGACGGCCCGACCCAGAAGGAACTGGATGACGCCAAGCGCGAAGTCGCCGGCAGCTTCCCGCTGTCCACCGCGAGCAACGCGGACATCGTCGGCCAGCTAGGCGCCATCGGTTTCTACGGCCTGCCCCTGAGCTACCTGGATGACTTCATGGCCAAGGTCCAGACGCTGGACACCGCCCAGGTCAAGGCCGCCATGGCCAAGCACCTGGACCCCGACCAGTTCGTCATCGTCACCGCCGGTCCGACCGTCACCCAGAAAGATCTGCCGCCCCCCACCGACAAACCCGCCGACATGCCCAGCGGCGTACCGGAGCACTGATGCGCAAGCCAACCCCCAGACCGGCCAAACCAGGCCACGGCGGCCAGGGCCAATTGCGCATCATCGGCGGCGAATGGCGTTCGCGGCGCTTCGCCTTCCCGGACGGTCCCGGCTTGCGCCCCACGCCGGACCGGGTGCGCGAAACCCTGTTCAACTGGCTGGCGTTCCATGTGGAAGGCGCGCGGGTACTCGACCCCTTCGCCGGCAGCGGCGCGCTCTACCTCGAGGCGCTCTCCCGTGGCGCCGCCGAGGGCCTGGCGCTGGACCTCAACCCGGACTCGGTAGCCGCCCTGCGCGGCACCCTGGGCGTATTGCGCTGCGACCGGGGCCAGTTGCTCCAGGTCGACGCGCTGCGTTACCTGGACACGCAATCGCCCAGCCCCTTCGACCTGGTGTTCCTCGACCCGCCCTTCAACCAGGGCCTGCTGCAGCCGGTCTGCGAACTACTGGAACAGCGCGGCTGGCTGGCACCCCGCGCCTGGGTCTATACCGAAAGTGAGAACGCGCCCTCGACGCTGGGACTGCCCGGAAACTGGCGCCTGCACCGCGAGAAGAAAACCGGCCAGGTCTACTACGCCCTCTGGCAACGCGAGGCCGGGAACAGCGCCAACGCCTGACCAACGGCCACACCGATGAAGCCAATCCACGCCCCGGTGACCCGCCGCACCAGCTTCCAGCCCGCCTGGTGGCTGCCCGGCCCGCACCTGCAGACCCTCTGGTCGCCCTTTTGCCGCACGCCGCCGCATCTCTCGCGGCGGCGTGAGCGCCTGTGGCTGGAGGATGGCGACTTCCTCGACCTCGACTGGCACGGCCCTCACGAGGCCGATGCGCCGCTGGTGCTGGTACTCCATGGGCTGACCGGCTCGTCCAGTTCGCTCTACGTGCTCGGCCTGCAGCGCGAACTGGACGCACGCGGCTGGGCCAGCGTGGCCATCAACTGGCGCGGCTGCTCGGGCGAGCCCAACCTCCTGCCACGGGGCTACCACTCGGGCGTCAGCGAGGACCTGGCGACCGCCATCCGCCACCTGAAGGCCACCCGGCCGCTGGCACCGCTCTATGCGGTGGGCTACTCCCTGGGCGGCAACGTGCTGCTCAAGCACCTGGGCGAAACCGGCGACGACTGCGGCCTGCAAGGCGCGGTGGCGGTCTCGGTGCCCTACCGCCTGGACCAGTGCGCCGACCGCATCGGCCTCGGCTTCTCGAGGGTCTACCAGGCGCACTTCATGCGCGAGATGGTGGCCTACGTGAAGAACAAGCGGACCCTGTTCAGCCACCAGGGCCAGCCGGAACACCTGTCGACCATCGAGCGCCTGGGCTCGCTGGACAACCTGCGCACCTTCTGGGATTTCGACGGCCGCATCACCGCGCCGCTGCACGGTTTCAGCGACGCTCACGACTACTACCGACGCGCCTCCAGCCGCTACTACCTGGGCGGCATCCGCGTCCCCACCCTGCTGATCCAGTCCAGCGACGACCCCTTCGTGTTCCGCCACAGCCTGCCGGAAGCCCACGAACTCTCGGCCAGCACACGCATGGAACTCCATGCGCACGGCGGCCACGTGGGCTTCGTCGAGGGATCACCGCAGAAACCCGCCTACTACCTCGAGCGGCGGATTCCGGACTGGCTGGAGGTTTGCCGCTAGTTCTTGTACGAAAAGTCGTCGAGCGAAGGTCAGGCAAGGCGAAATCGGCCGAAGAAGCGCAGTTTACGCGTTGTAAATGAGCATTCTGAGGCCGATTTCAACGCAGCATCACCGAGCGCAGGCACTTTTCGTACAGAACCTAGTTCGGCACCACCTGGTCCAGGGGCACGTACAGCTTCTCGTAGAGCTCCTTCACCGCCGGCCGCACCTCGGGCGCCAGGTAGCCGCCCTCCAGCGCCAGCACCTGGTAGATGCCCCGACGCAGCAGGTCCTGGCTGATGTCGGCGCCTTCCCCCCGGGTGGTGCAGAGGAAGCGCACCCAGGAAGTGACGATGATCCAGCTGTTGAGGGTCAGGGCTTCCACCTGGGCGGCGTTCATCAACATGATCCCGGCGCTCACGAAGCCCCGGTAGATAGCCTGGGCGTGGTCCAGGCAACGCTGGGCGAACAGCCGGTAGCGCGCGGCCAGCTCGGTGTCGGACTCCAGCAGGTGCTCCAGGTCGCGGTGCAGGAAGCGGAAATCCCACATGGCCGCCAGCAGCGACTCCAGGTAGAAGGTCTTGTCCTCCACCGTCACCTCGCGCCCCTCGGGCAGGCGCAGGAAGCTATCCACTCGCGCCTCGTAGAGGGCGAACAGCTCGGCGATGATCTCCTGCTTGTTGCGGAAGTGGTAATAGAGGTTGCCCGGCGACATGCCCAGGTGCGCGGCGATGTGGTTGGTGGTGACGTTGCGCTCGCCCTGGGTGTTGAACAGCGCAAGGCTCTCCAGAACGATGCGGTCGCGGGTTTTCGGTCGTTGGGCCATCAAGCGGTAGTTCCTGCAATCGGTGGGGCGCGGCGAGCGGTAAAGGTACACCGCGCGGCCGCCTGGAAACACCCGGCGTCGTCCGGAACACGTCGTCCAGCCATTGATGGGGCCACGGCCGGGCGCGTCGGTGAGCAAGTTGTTTGACAGGCTAGAGTAATTGCTCTAAAAATCCAGCGACACTACAACAACCGAGCTTCGCCGCCTCCATTTTCGTGGAAGCGGACGACTCTCCCGGAGCCCCCGAGGAATCGCGCCATGGTCGCCGACATTGCTTACCTGCAACAGAGCCAGCAACAGATCAGCCAGCTGGATACCACGTTCCAGCGCCAGCGCGATGCCTTCCGCGCCAACCCCATGCCCAGCGCCGAACAGCGCATCCAATGGCTCGACTCCTTGCGCGAACTGATCCACGCCGAGCAGAAGTCGCTGATCGACGCCATCTCCCAGGACTTCAGCAATCGCTCCGCCGACGAGACCGTGCTGGCCGAGATCATGCCCAGCCTGCATGGCATCCACTACGCGGCCAAGCGCCTGAAAAAGTGGATGAAGCCATCGCGGCGCAGCGTCGGCATGGCCTTCCAGCCGGCGTCGGCCAAGGTGGTCTACCAGCCCCTGGGCGTGGTTGGCGTCATCGTGCCCTGGAACTACCCGCTGTACCTCGCCATCGGCCCGCTGGTGGGCGCCCTGGCGGCGGGTAACCGGGTGATGATCAAGATGAGCGAATCCACCCCGGCCACCTCGCAACTGCTCAAGGACCTGCTGGCGCGGATCTTCCCCGAAGACCTGGTGGCAGTCAGCCTGGGCGAGGCCGAGGTGGGCGTGGCCTTCTCCCGCCTGCCCTTCGACCACCTGCTGTTCACCGGCGCCACCAGCATCGGCAAGCACGTGATGCGCGCCGCCGCCGAGAACCTGACCCCGGTGACCCTGGAGCTGGGCGGCAAGTCGCCGGCCATCGTCTCCGCCGACGTGCCGCTGGCCGACGCCGCCGAGCGCATCGCCTTCGGCAAGACCCTCAATGCGGGCCAGACCTGCGTCGCGCCGGACTACGTGCTGGTGCCGGAAGACCGCGTCGAGGGCTTCGTCGAGGCCTATCGCCAGGCGGTGCAGGGCTTCTACCCGAAACTGGCGGACAACCCCGACTACACCGCGATCATCAACGAGCGCCAGCTGGGCCGCCTGAAGGGCTACCTGGTCGACGCCGAGGCCAAGGGCGCGCGCCTGGTGCCGCTGTTCCCCGAGGCCCAGGGTCGTCGTCTGCCGCACACCCTGGTGCTGGGCGCCAACGACGAGATGAAGCTGATGCAGGAGGAGATCTTCGGCCCGCTGCTGCCCATCGTCCCCTACCGCCGCATCGAGGACGCCTTCGCCTACATCAACGACCGTCCGCGCCCCCTGGCCCTGTACTACTTCGGCTACGGCAAGGCCGAGCAGCAACGCGTGCTGCACGAGACCCACTCCGGCGGCGTGTGCCTGAACGACACCCTGCTGCACGTCGCCCAGGACGACATGCCCTTCGGCGGCGTGGGCCCCTCCGGCATGGGCCACTATCATGGACACGAAGGTTTCCTGACCTTCAGCAAGGCCAAGGGCGTGTTCATCAAGCAGCGCTTCAATGCCGCGAAGATGATCTATCCGCCCTATGGCAAGGCCATCCAGAAACTGGTCTTCAAACTCTTCGTCCGCTGATACGGGCCTTCGCAGGCAGATAACAAGAATGAGCGAAACCACCCTCGACGCGCCGGGACTTTCCCGGCGCAACCTGCTCAAGGTCGGCATCGCAGGCACGGCCTTCCTGGCGACCGCCGGGGTCGCCGCCAGCCTCAGCGGCTGCTCGGCCAGCACGCCTGGCACGGGCTTCGCCGTGCTGCGCGACTCCGACCTGCCGTTCCTGCGCGCCCTGCTGCCGGTGATGCTGGAAGGCGCCGTGCCCACCGGGAAGATGGCCGGCGCCGTGGACGGCACCTTGCAGAGCATCGACTACGCCGTGCACCGCCTGTCGCCGGAAATGCTCAAGCTGACCCAGCAACTGTTCGACGTGCTCGCCCTGCCGGTTACCCGCGGCCCGCTCACGGGCATCTGGGGCAGCTGGGACAAGGCCAGCGCCCAGGACGTCCGCGACTTCCTCGACCGCTGGGAAAACAGCTCCATCGGCTTGCTGAAGATGGGCCACGCATCGCTGCTGCAACTGGTGATGATGGCCTGGTACGGCCGACCGGAGTCCTGGGCCCACTGTGGCTACCCCGGTCCGCCACTGATCTGATCCGTGCCTACAACGACAAGAACTCGCCCGAGACCCTGACATGCCTGTACCCGATCTCTTCGCCGAGGGCCTGGCCCGTGGCTGGAAAACCCACAATGGCTCGCGCCTGCAGCAGGACCTGACCCTGGAGGCCGACGTCGCCATCATCGGCAGTGGCGCCGGTGGCGGCACCACGGCGGAAATCCTCAGCGCCGCCGGCTTCAAGGTGTTGCTGATCGAGGAAGGCCCGCTGAAAACCAGCTCCGACTTCAATCTGCATGAAGCGGAGGCCTACCCGGCCCTCTACCAGGAAGGCATAGGCCGCATCAGCAAGGACGGCGCCATCACCATCCTCCAGGGCCGCGCCGTTGGCGGCACCACCCTGGTCAACTGGACCTCCAGCTTCCGCACGCCGGACCCGACCCTGGACCACTGGGCCCGGGAGCACGGGGTCAAGGGCCTGTCGGTGGCCGAGATGGCGCCCTGGTTCGAGAAGATGGAGCAACGCCTGGGCGTCGCTCCCTGGGCTATGCCACCGAACGCGAACAACGACGTGATCCGCCAGGGCTGCGAAAAGCTCGGGCTGCACTGGAAGGTCATCCCGCGCAACGTGCGCGGCTGCTGGAACCTCGGTTACTGCGGCATGGGCTGCCCGACCAACGCCAAGCAGTCGATGCTGGTCACCACCATTCCCGCCACCCTCGACAAGGGCGGCGAACTGCTCTATCTCGCTCGCGCCGACAAGCTGCTGATCGAGGGCGACAAGGTGACCGGTATCGAATGCCTGGGCATGGACGAGCGCTGCGTGGCGCCCAATGGCCGCAAGATCAGGGTCAAGGCACGCCACTACGTGCTCGCTGGCGGCGGCATCAACAGCCCCGGCCTGCTGCTGCGCTCCAACGCTCCGGACCCCCACGGCCGCACCGGCAAGCGCACCTTCCTGCACGTGGTGAACTTCTCCGCCGCGCAGTTCGACCGGGTGATCAACCCCTTCTACGGCGCGCCACAGTCGATCTATTCCGACCATTTCCAGTGGGACGACGGCGCCACCGGGCGCATGTCCTACAAGCTCGAAGTGCCGCCGCTGCAACCAGCGCTCACCGCCACCCTGCTGGGCGGTTTCGGCGTCGACAATGCCCTGCGCATGGAGCAACTGCCCCACACCAACGTGATGCTGGCGCTGATGCGCGACGGCTTCCACCCGGACAGTGCCGAGGGCACGGTGGAGCTGCGCGGCGACGGCAGCCCGGTGCTCGACTACCGCATGACCGATTACACCTGGGATGGCATCCGCCGGGCGTACCATGTCATGGCCGAGATCCAGTTCGCCGCCGGCGCCCGCGCGGTGTTGCCGATGCACAGCGACGCCGACTTCGTGAAGACCCTGGCACAGGCACGCGACCTGATCGACGGCCTGCCGCTCGAGCTGTATCGCGCGCGCCTGGGCAGCGCCCACGTCATGGGCGGTTGCGCCATGGGCGAGGACCCGAAGCAGGCGGTGGCCGACAGCCTGGGCCGTCATCACCAGCTGGCCAACCTGTCGATCCACGACGGCTCGCTGTTCCCCACCAGCATCGGCGCCAACCCGCAGCTGTCGGTCTACGGCCTCACCGCCAAACTGGCCAGCGCGCTGGCGGAACGGCTAGGCAAGGCATGACGGGTGCCCAGCGCCAGGAAGGGAACCTGCACGGGTTCGGCTCCGACCTGCCGATAGTCGCCCGCAGGTTGAGCGCACTTCTTGGCCGCTGGAGTTCGCTGCGCTACCATCCCAGTCCCTTTCGGTCCCCTGCCAGGACGTCGCGATGAACCGAGTGTTGTATCCGGGCACTTTCGACCCCATCACCAAGGGTCACGGCGATCTGATCGAACGCGCCTCGCGCCTGTTCGATACCGTGATCATCGCCGTAGCCGCAAGCCCGAAGAAAAATCCGCTGTTCAGCCTGGAGCAGCGTGTCGAACTGGCCCGCGAAGTCACCAAGCACCTGCCGAACGTCGAGGTGGTGGGCTTCTCCTCGCTGCTGGCGCACTTCGTCAAGGAGCAGAACGCCAACGTGTTCCTCCGTGGCCTGCGCGCGGTGTCGGACTTCGAGTACGAGTTCCAGCTGGCCAACATGAACCGCCAACTGGCGCCTGACGTGGAGAGCATGTTCCTCACCCCGTCGGAGCGCTATTCGTTCATCTCCTCGACCCTGGTGCGGGAAATAGCGGCCCTGGGCGGCGATATCAGCAAGTTCGTCCATCCGGCCGTGGCCGAGGCCCTGGCCCAGCGCTTCAAGCGCTGACCTCAGGATCTGCTGCGCGTCGGAGCGGCTCGCGAGATCCTGTAAAGGCCCCAGACCGTGATCGGCGCGTGCGTCGATCACGGCAATCCGGCACAATTCCGGCTATTTTCTGTTTAAGGCCGCCGCTGCCTGGCGACGGCAGGAGTTGTTCCCCATGTCCCTCAAGATCACCGACGACTGCATCAACTGCGACGTCTGCGAACCCGAGTGCCCGAACGGCGCGATTTCCCAGGGCGAAGAGATCTACGTGATCGACCCCAACCTGTGCACCGAGTGCGTCGGCCATTACGACGAGCCCCAGTGCCAGCAGGTCTGCCCCGTCGACTGCATTCCACTGGACGAGACCCATGTCGAAAACAAGGATGAGCTGATGCAGAAGTACCTGAAGCTCACCGGCAAGGCCTGAGCCATGGGCCGCCCGGTAAGCGGCTTCCACCGCCGCAGCGCGATCCTCGCGACGCTGCTGGTGCTCTGCGCGGGCGCGCTGCAAGCCGCCGAACCCGGCCGCGCCGCAGTCGCCACGCCCCATCCTTCGGCCACGGTGGCCGGCCTGGAAACCCTCGCCCAGGGCGGCAACGCCTTCGACGCCGCCGTGGCCATTAGCGCCGCCCTGGCGGTCGCCGAGCCCTATGGCTCGGGCCTGGGTGGCGGCGGCTTCTTCCTGCTCCGCAAGGCCGGCGACAAGCCCACCTACGTCTTCCTCGACGCCCGCGAACGCGCGCCCCTCTCCGCCCATCCGCGCCTGTACCTGCGCGATGGCAAGGTCGATCCGGCGCTGTCCCTGGACGGCCCGCTGGCCGCGGCCATTCCCGGCCTGCCGGCGGCCCTTGCCGACCTCTCCGGCCGCTACGGTCGCCTGCCCCTGGCCGACAGCCTGACGCCGGCTATCCGCCTGGCCCGCGATGGCATCTCGGTGGACCGCATCTACCGCGATCGCGCCCTCATGCGTTTGTCGTCCATGCGCGACGATCGCGAAACGGCGCGGCTGTTCCTCGACCACAAGGGCGACATCCCGGAGGAATTCAGCCTGCTGCGCCAACCAGAGCTGGCCAACACCCTGGAGCGCATCGCCCGCTACGGCAAATCCGGCTTCTACAGCGGCCTGACCGCCGAGAAACTGGTGCGCGGGGTGAACGCCGCCGGCGGTATCTGGAGCCTGCGCGACCTGGCCGACTACAAGACCGTGGAACGCCAGCCGATCCGTTTCCGCCTGGCCGACGACCGCGAACTGATCGGCGCGCCGCCGCCCTCGGCCGGAGGCATCGCCCTGGCCCAGAGCCTGGGCATGCTGCAGGAACTACCATGGCGCAAGGCCGATCGCGTGCAACGCACCCACTACGTCGTGGAAGTCCTGCGCCGCGCCTACCGCGACCGGGGCCTGCTGGGCGACCCGGACTTCGTCGCCATTCCCCAGGCCAAGCTGCTGAACGCCGACTACCTGAAGGACCTTGCCGCCGGTATCGATCCGCGCCGCGCAACCCCCAGCAGCAGCCTGCCGCCCTCGCCGCCGTGGCGTGAAGGCGACCACACCACCCACTTCGCGGTGATCGACAAGGACGGCAACGCGGTGGCCGCCACCCTGTCCATCAACCTGCCGTTCGGCGCCGCCTTCACCGTGCCCGGCACCGGCGTGCTGCTGAACGACGAGATGGACGACTTCGCCGCGGACCCGGCCGGCTCCAACGCCTACGGCCTGGCCGCCAGCCAGGCCAACGCGGTGGGTTCGGGCAAACGCCCGCTGTCCTCCATGAGCCCCACCTTCATCGAAAGCGATGAGGAGTTCGCCGCCTTCGGCACGCCGGGCGGCAGCCGGATTCCGAGCATGGTGCTGCTCTCGGTGCTGGAGTACCTGGACGGTCAGCCGGTCAGCCGCTGGCCGGCCGTGGCGCGCTACCACCACCAGTACCTGCCGGATCAGATCGAGCACGAGCCGGGGGCTTTCAGCAGTAGCGAAAGCGCCGAACTGCGCGCCCGCGGCCACACCCTCAAGCCGCTGGAACGCAACTACGGCAACCAGCAGGTGCTGTTCTGGAACAAGGCCAAGGGCACCCTCGAAGCCGCCAGCGACCCGCGCGGCGTTGGGCTGTCGGAAATCCTCGAGGTCGAGAAGGTACGCTAGGCGGCACCCCTGGATTTCATCCGGGCTACCCCTCGCGTGTAGGAGCGAATTCATTCGCGAAGGGCCGCCCCAGCGGCCCGTTCTCCCAGCCCGTCCCAAACTTCCCCCGTCAGGACGGACGTTCGCTGCCCTGCACGATCAGCGATTCCTCGTCCCCAGCCAGCCGCTGCAGCTCGCGGAACATCAGCTGGCCTTCGCCCAGCATCAGCACGTTGCGCAGGCTCTGGAAGATCCGGCTGGTGTAACCCAGGTCATTCATCAGCGAGCTGGTCTGCAGGCCGTCCAGCTCGCCCTTGCGCACGCTCTCGAAGAGGCGGGTGCGGAAGGCGCCGTCGAAGCTCGCGGCCTTTTCGTTCAACCACTCCAGGCGCGCATCCCAGGCCTCCTGCGGCAGGTCGGAACGCGCCAGCTCACGCACTTCGTGGAGCATCGCCAGGAGGTGGCGACGCAGGTCCACGTAGGCCGTACGCAGGGGTGACGGCCCCTGGTCGAGGAAGCGCCCGAGGTTCTTCTGCAGGTGCTTGGCATCCTTCACCGCGTCCACCAGCTGCAAGGCCGCCAGTTGGCAGTTCACCCAGAACTGCTGGTGCGCTTCGTCCAGGGGCAGGTCGAGGCGTCCCATGAAGCTCAGCAGGTCGCCGTACACCCCCTTGATGTGCCGCTGGTAGAGGCCCTCGGCATCCAGGTGCTGGGGTTCCGGTCGCGCCTGCAGCAACTGTTCGTCGCCCTGGACACGGGCCAGCTGGTCCACGGGCAGGTAGAGCGCGTGGCAGATCACCTCCAGGCTCAGCCGCGCGAGGTGGCGCAACTCGCGCACCACGGCACCGGCGGCGGCATCCACCGAGTCCAGGGCACGCTCGTTGAGATAGCGCGCCTGGGTACGGGCAGGCGCTTGCGGGTCGGCGGCCAGCTCGGTGATCAGCACCTGCGGCTCCTCGCGCTCCGGCAGCCAACGCACCAGCCATTGGGCGAGACGTCCCTGGATGGGCCAGAACAGCACGACGCCCATACCGTTGATCAGGCTGTGGAACATGGCCAGCTGGATCAGCTTGTTCTCGCCCAGGCCCGTGGCCCCGGCGATGACACTGACCAGCCAGGTCAGCGGCCCGAGCAGGATGAAGGCAATGGTGCAGGTGACCACGTTGAACAGCACATGGGCCAGGGCCAGGCGCTGGCCGCTGCGGTTGCCCCCAAGGGATCCGACGAAGGCGGTGGTGACGCTGCTGCCGACGTTGGAGCCGATGGCGATGGCGAAGCCCTGGACGAGGTCCACCTGGCCGCCGGCCAGGGCCGCCAGGGTCAGCATCAGGGTGGCGTGGCTGGATTGCAGCACCACGGTCACCAACAGGCCGATCAGCACGAACAGCAGGCTGCCGAGCACGCCCTGTGCCTCGTAGCTGGTCAGGTCCATGTCGCCGCCGAAGCTGGCGAAGCCGTCCTTGATCTGGTCGATGCCGAGGAAGATGAAGGCGATACCCAGCACGATGCGTCCGGCCGCCTTGCTCTTCTCGCCGAAGAAGCCGCTGAGCACGCCGAACACCAGCAGCGGCAGCGCCAGGGGGCTGAGGCTGAGGTTCTGCCCCGCCATGGCCAGCAGCCAGATGCCGCTGGTGGCGCCGAGGTTGGTGCCGAACAGAATGGCGATGCCGCCGGCCAGCTGGATCAGCCCGGCGCTGATGAAGGCGATGGTGAGCAGCGAAACCAGCGTGCTGGACTGCAGCACGAAGGTGCCGCACATACCGAACATCAGCGACTTGAAGGGTGTGGAGGTGCTGCTGGAAAGGAGCTGCTCCAGCTTGCCGCCGGCCAGTTGCCGCAGGCCCTCTTCCAGGCACTGCATGCCGAACAGGAAGAGCGCGAGGCCCGCGCAGAGCTCCAGCCAGCCGGAGCTGAACCAGAAGCTGCCGGCCAGGGCGACGATGATGAGGATGAGCAGGGTGATGCGGGTGTATTGCTTCACGGACGGTATTCCTTCACCAGACGAGGTTCAGGTATTAGCCGATACCAAAGGCGACCACAAGCGACGAAGCATCCGAAAGCATCGACGGCCCCTCTGCGGAGCCGTCGGGGTGGAGCCAAGGAGAGGTCAGTCTTCCCTGTAACCACTGATGGTGCAGCCCAGGCAGCGCACGAAGGCTTCCTGCGCCGGCACGCCCACCAGCTCGTGGGCCGCCTCGCCGACGTTACCGCCCAGGGCGGAGAACGGCAGGCTGACGAGGAACAGGCCGGCACCGATCACGGTGGCGCCGATCAGCAAGGGGCGTGCGATCAGCACGTCGCCGGCCATGCGGTAGCCGGTGGGGGCGTTGGCGGTATACATGGGATCGCCGCTGGCGTTCGGAGGCACCACTTCCGCGCTAGCCGGCAGCGCCAGCAGGCCAGTGGTCAGCGCCAGGACGGCAGCGGAGGTGCGGAACAGGTTCATGCGGGCGGTCCTTCAGCTATGAGTGTGCGAAAACTATACAGCGCATGGCGAATTGACAGCGTGACGGCCTTCAATCGCCATTGAAAGCGTAGTCGGGTTTTTTCGGCACGTAGGGGCGGTAGAAGGCCAGCAACTGACGCAGATCGGCCTGCTCGTCGCCGCTGGGCGAAAACGGCTGGCCAATCACCACCCGGCGGTTGGCGTAGTCCAGCGCGGTGGGCACCACCGGCACGCCGGCACCCCGGGCGATGTGGTAGAAGCCCATCTTCCAGCGCTCCACCCGCTTGCGGGTGCCTTCCGGGGAAATCACCAGCATGAACTCGCCGCTCTGGCGGAAGCGCTCCACGGCCTGGTCCACCATGTTCAGTTTGAGGTGGCGGTGGATCGGCACGCCGCCCCAGCGCTGCATCAGCCCGCCGAAGGGCCAGCGGAAGATGGTGTGTTTGCCGAACCAGCGGGCGTTCAGGCGCAGCACGAACTTCACCGCGAGGAAGAGCACGAAATCCCAGTTCGAGGTGTGGTGGGCGCCGATCACCACGAACTTGTCGAGGGCCGGCAGCTGGCCTTCGATGCGCCAGCCCATCAGGCGCAGCAGGCCGCGACCCAGGGCTTCGGAGAAAGGATTGCGGGGCAGGTAATTACCGTACATGGAGCGGACTTCTCTTGTTTTTCTTGTCGAGCGCGCCGGACCTGGCGGCCCGGCACGCAATCAGCGTTGGCAACGGGGGCAGTAGACACTGGCGCGCTGGCCCAGGCGGATCTCCCGCAGGGTCGAGCCGCACTGTTTGCAGAACTCGCCACCCCGGCCGTAGACGAACAGTTCCTGCTGGAAGTAGCCCGGCTTGCCGTCGCCACCGACGAAATCGCGCAGGGTGGTACCGCCGCACTCGATGGCCTGGGCGAGGATCCGCTTGATCTCCGTGGCCAGCGCCAGGTAGCGCGCCCGGGAGATGCTGCCGGCCTCGCGGCGCGGATCGACGCCGGCGGCGAACAGCGCCTCGCTGGCGTAGATGTTGCCGACGCCCACCACCACTGCGTTGTCCATGATGAAGGGCTTGACCGCCATGCTGCGGCCACGGGACAGCTGGAACAGGCGCTCGCCGTCGAACAGTTCGGTCAGCGGCTCTGGCCCCAGGTTGCGCAGCAATTCGTGGTTGAGCGGATCGCTGCTCCAGAGCATCGCCCCGAAGCGGCGCGGATCGGTGTAGCGCAGGGCCAGGCCCGACTCCAGCTCGATATCCACATGCTCGTGCTTGGCCGCAGCCAGCCCGGCTTCCACCAGGCGCAGGCTGCCGGACATGCCGAGGTGGCTGATCAGCGTGCCGGCCTCGGCCCCCAGCAACAAGTACTTGGCGCGCCGCTCCACCACCAGGATGCGCTGGCCGGACAGGCGCACATCCAGGTCCTCGGGGATCGGCCAGCGCAGGCGGCGCTCGCGCACGATCACCCGGCTGACGCGCTGCCCTTCGAGGAAGGGCGCTATGCCACGGCGGGTGGTTTCGACTTCGGGTAATTCAGGCATCGGTGTCTCGGCGGCGAAAGTCGACGCGGCTCAGCTCACGCCGAGCTCGCGGATGGTCTCCTTGAGGTTCTCGAAGTCGTACTCCGAGAGCCCCACGTAGTCCAGCACCTGGCCACGGATGCTCATCCACTCGTAGTCCTCGGCCTGGTTGCCCAGCACCAGGTGCGAGGCGCAGACGTGCTCGGCCATCTTGAGGATCGCCAGCAGGGTCTTGAGCTGGGCGTCGCGGCTGGAGTCGTCGGTGAAGATCGCCAGGGCGTTGTGGTGGTTGGCGATGGCCTCGCAGAGGTGCTCCGGCAGGCGCCAGGAACGCGCGGTGAAATAGCCGACCACCGCGTGGTTGGTGTTCAGCAGGCGGTTCTCGGTGTCCACCACCCGGCGCTCTGGGCCGGCGCTGGCGTAGGCTTCCTCGATCACCGTCATGTAGTCGGGGAAGCGCTTGAGCATCAGCGGGATGCCGCAGTTGTGGAACAGGCCGAGGGCGTAGGCCTCGTCGGCGGACTGGTAGCCGATGCGCTTGGCCAGGGTCAGGCAGGTCATGGCCACGTCCTGGGCGGTATCCCAGAAGCGGTTGAGGGTGACGATGGTCTCGTCGCTCATCTCGCCCTTGATCGACTGCGCGTTGATCAGGTTGATCACCGTGTTGCAGCCCAGCAGGTTCACCGCCTGCTGGATCGACGCGATGCGGTTGGTCAGGCCGAAGAACGGCGAGTTGACGATCTTCAGCAGGGCGCCGGACAGGCCGGGGTCCTGGCTGATGAGGCGCGCGATGGACTTGAGGTCCGGGTTGGGCATGACCTGCTCCATTTGCAGGTCGACCATGATCTGCGGCTGCGGCGGCACACTGATGCCCTGCAGGACCTGACGGATCTGATCTGCGGAAAGTTCTTGAGCCATGGGAATGCATAGGGAGATTGAGCGAGCCGACAGTCTACCCGGTTGCACCGACGGCTTGCGCGGGTAATCGGGCGAAATTCCGACCATCGTGCCAAGTCGTCGCCGACACCGCCCGGCGGCCTCCGGAGCAGGCCTGGCCTGCGGTATAATCGCCGCCTTTTTTCCGGAGAGCGACACATGTCCCTGCCCAGCCTGCGCCTAAAAGCCAACGCCGACCGACGCCTGCGCGCCGGCCACCTGTGGGTCTACAGCAACGAGGTGGACGTGGTCGCCACCCCGCTGAACACCTTCCAGCCGGGCGACCAGGCGATTCTCGAAGCCGCCGGCGGCAAGCCCCTCGGCGTCGTGGCGCTCTCCCCGAACAACCTGATCTGCGCCCGCCTGGTGTCCCGCGACACCAAGCACGTGCTGGACAAGTCCCTGCTGGTGCACCGCATCAACGTCGCCCTGAGCCTGCGCGAGCGTCTGTTCGACAAGCCTTTCTACCGCCTGGTCTACGGCGATTCCGACCTGCTCCCGGGCCTGGTGGTGGACCGCTTCGGCGATCACCTGGTGGTGCAGCTGGCCTCCCCCGCCATGGAGCGCAACAAGGACGCCGTGCTCGACGCCCTGGTGCAGGTGCTCAAGCCCCGCGGCGTGCTCTGGAAGAACGATTCCAGCGCCCGTGACGCCGAAGGCCTGGAACGCTACGTGGACACCGCCTTCGGCGTGGTGCCGGAATGGGTCGAGCTGGAAGAAAACGGCGTGAAGTTCGAGGCCCCAGTGATGGAAGGCCAGAAGACCGGCTGGTTCTACGACCACCGCATGAACCGCGCGCGCCTGGCGCCCTACGTCAAGGGCAAGCGCGTCCTCGACCTGTTCAGCTACATCGGCGGCTGGGGCGTGCAGGCCGCGGCCTTCGGCGCCAGCGAAGTGTTCTGCGTCGACGCCTCCGGCTTCGCCCTCGACGGCGTCGAGCGCAACGCCACCCTCAACGGCGTGGCCGAGCAGGTCACCTGCGTGGAAGGCGATGTGTTCGAGGCGCTGAAGGAACTGAAAGCCGCCGAAGAGCGTTTCGACGTGGTGGTCTGCGACCCGCCCGCCTTCATCAAGCGCAAGAAGGACCTGAAGAACGGCGAGGCCGCCTACCGCCGCCTCAACGAGCAAGCCATGCGCCTCTTGAACAAGGACGGCATCCTGGTCAGCGCCTCCTGCTCCATGCACCTGCCGGAAGACGACCTGCAGAACATCCTGCTCAACAGCGCCCGCCACCTGGACCGCAACATCATCCTGCTGGAGCGCGGCGGCCAGGGCCCGGACCACCCGGTACACCCGGCCATCAGCGAAACCCGCTACATCAAGAGCCTGACCTGCCGCCTGCTGCCCAACAGCTAAGCGCGCGATCCCCCGGGCCGGCCCCTGCGCCGGCCCGACCGCCAGCCTTTCCCTGGCGCCCGGGCCAGGCGTAGAATCGGGCGATTCCTCGCCAACCATCCTCCGGCGGGCCAGTGAGCCCCGGCCGAGCGAGCGGTGACCCCGCCCCGCCTTCCGGCCACCACCGACCGAACGGCCACCTGCCGTTTGCATCCGGTACGTTCCGCGCTCACCATGAGACTCTTACCGATACCTGATTAGCCGCAGGAAACCGTCATGCCCGATTACCGCTCGAAAACCTCCACCCACGGCCGCAACATGGCCGGCGCCCGTGCCCTGTGGCGCGCCACCGGGATGAAGGACGAGGACTTCAAGAAGCCGATCATCGCCATCGCCAACTCCTTCACCCAGTTCGTGCCCGGCCACGTGCACCTGAAGGACCTGGGCCAGCTGGTAGCCCGCGAGATCGAGAAGCACGGCGGCGTGGCCAAGGAATTCAACACCATCGCCGTGGACGACGGCATCGCCATGGGCCACGACGGCATGCTCTATTCCCTGCCGAGCCGCGAGATCATCGCCGACTCCGTGGAATACATGGTCAACGCCCACTGCGCCGACGCCATCGTCTGCATCTCCAACTGCGACAAGATCACCCCCGGCATGCTGATGGCCGCCCTGCGCCTGAACATCCCGGTGGTGTTCGTCTCCGGCGGCCCGATGGAAGCCGGCAAGACCAAGCTGGCCAACCATGGCCTGGACCTGGTGGACGCCATGGTGGTGGCCGCCGACGACTCCTGCTCCGACGAGAAAGTCGCCGAGTACGAGCGCAGCGCCTGCCCCACCTGCGGTTCCTGCTCCGGCATGTTCACCGCCAACTCCATGAACTGCCTGACCGAGGCCCTCGGCCTGTCCCTGCCGGGCAACGGTTCCACCCTGGCCACCCACAGCGACCGCGAACAGCTGTTCCTGCGTGCCGGCCGCCTGGCCGTCGAGCTGTGCCAGCGTTACTACGGCGAAGGCGACGACAGCGTGCTGCCGCGCAACGTCGCCAGCTTCAAGGCGTTCGAGAACGCCATGACCCTGGACATCGCCATGGGCGGTTCCACCAACACCATCCTGCACCTGCTGGCCGCCGCCCAGGAGGCGGAGATCGCCTTCGACCTGCGCGACATCGATCGCCTGTCGCGCAAGGTCCCGCAGCTGTGCAAGGTGGCGCCGAACATCCAGAAGTACCACATGGAAGACGTGCACCGCGCCGGCGGCATCTTCAGCATCCTCGGCGAGCTGGCCCGTGGCGGCCTGCTGCACACCGACGTGCCCACCGTGCACAGCCCGAGCATGAGCGACGCCATCGCCCAGTGGGACATCACCCAGACCCGTGACGAAGCCGTGCACACCTTCTTCCGCGCGGGCCCGGCCGGCATCCCCACCCAGGTCGCCTTCAGCCAGTCGACCCGCTGGGACACCCTGGACGACGACCGCGCCGAAGGCTGCATCCGCAGCGTCGAGCACGCCTACTCCCAGGAAGGCGGCCTGGCCGTGCTCTACGGCAACATCGCCCTGGACGGCTGCGTGGTGAAGACCGCCGGCGTGGATGAGTCCATCCATGTGTTCGAAGGCAACGCGAAGATCTTCGAGAGCCAGGACAGCGCCGTGAAAGGCATCCTCGCCGATGAAGTGAAGGCCGGCGACATCGTCATCATCCGCTACGAAGGCCCGAAAGGCGGCCCGGGCATGCAGGAAATGCTGTATCCCACCAGCTACCTGAAGTCCAAGGGCCTGGGCAAGCAGTGCGCCCTGCTCACCGACGGCCGCTTCTCCGGCGGCACCTCGGGCCTGTCCATCGGCCACGCCTCGCCGGAAGCGGCCGCAGGCGGCGCCATCGGCCTGGTGCAGGACGGCGACAAGGTGCTGATCGACATCCCCAACCGCAGCATCAACCTGCTGGTATCGGATGAAGAACTGGCCGCCCGCCGCGCCGAACAGGACAAGAAAGGCTGGAAACCCGTCGCGCCCCGCGCACGCAAGGTGACCACCGCCCTGAAGGCCTACGCCCTGCTCGCCACCAGCGCCGACAAGGGCGCGGTGCGTGACAAGTCGATGCTGGGGTAAGCCGGATCAGGCAACGCATGCGTTGCCCCGGCGAACGACCGGCCATGGATGGCCGGGCCGGGGGTTCAGAGGAATGCGGAGCCTCGGCAGGGATGCCAAGCGCCATCTCACATGAAACAAAAAGCCCGGCCCAGCGCCGGGCTTTTCCGTTCTTGTGGGGGCGATTTCAATCGCCATGGGCGGCGCAGCCGCCCCTCTGGTACGAAGGCGAACCTTCGGTCCGCTTGGCGAATGAATTCGCCCCCACAGAGACCAGCGCGCCTCACCAAATCTGACCACTCAGGTAGAATCGCCGCTTTTTTCGCGGTCGATCGCCATGACTTCACTGGAAAAACCCCCCGCCATCGAGGCTCGCAACGAGTTGCTCTACGGCCTGGAAGACAAGCCGCGCCCGCTGGCCGCCATGCTGGCCGCGCTGCAGCACCTGCTGGCCATCATCGTGCCCATCGTCACCCCCGGCCTGCTCATCTGCCAGGCGCTGGGCGTGTCCGCGCGGGACACCAACCTGATCGTGTCCATGTCCCTGGTGGTCTCCGGTATCGCCACCTTCGTCCAGTGCAAGCGCTTCGGGCCGTTCGGCGCCGGGCTGCTGATCGTCCAGGGCACCAGCTTCAACTTCGTCGGCCCGCTGATCGCCGGCGGCGCGCTGATGGTCAAGCAGGGCACTCCGGTGGAGGCGGTGATGGCCGCGATCTTCGGCGTGGTGATGGCCGGCGCCTTCGTCGAGATGGGCATCTCCCGCGTGCTGCCCTTCGTCAAACGGCTGATCAACCCGCTGGTGACCGGCATCGTCGTGCTGATGATCGGCCTGACCCTGATCAAGGTGGGCCTGATCAGCATGGGCGGCGGCTTCGGCGCCATGGCCAACGGCACCTTCGCCAATGGCGAGAACCTGCTGCTGTCGGGCACCGTGCTGGCGGTGATCCTGCTGCTCAACCGCATCCCGGTGGTGTGGATGCGCAGTTGCGCCATCGTCATCGCCCTGCTGGTGGGCTACGCCCTGGCCGCCTGGCTCGGCCGCCTGGATTTCAGCGGCCTGCACGACACGCCGCTGGTGCAGGTGCCGGTGCCGCTGCACTTCGGCCTGGGTTTCTCCTGGTCGCTGTTCGTGCCGATGCTGGTGATCTACCTGGTCACCTCACTGGAAGCCATCGGCGACGTCACCGCCACCAGCAAGGTGTCGCGCCAGCCGGTGGAAGGCCCGCTGTGGATGCAACGGATCAAGGGCGGCGTGCTGGTGAACGGCGCCAACTCGCTGCTGGCGGGCCTGTTCAACACCTTCCCCAGCTCGATCTTCGCGCAGAACAACGGCGTGATTCAGCTGACCGGCATCGCCAGCCGCCATATCGGCCTGTGGATCGCCCTGATGCTGGTGCTGCTGGGCCTGTTCCCGGCGGTGGCCGGCGTGCTCCAGGCCATCCCCGAGCCGGTGCTGGGCGGCGCCGCCATGGTGATGTTCGGCGCGGTGGCCGCGTCCGGCATCAATATCCTCGCCGGCACCACCCTGGACCGCCGCGCGCTGCTGATCATCGCCGTGTCCCTGGCCCTGGGCCTGGGGGTTTCCCAGGTGCCGGAGTTCCTCGCCCACATGCCGGCGGCGCTGCGCAACATCCTCGAATCGGGCGTCGCCACCGGCGGCCTCTGCGCCCTGCTGCTGAACTGGTTCCTGCCGGATACCGCCGAGCAGTCCCGCTAAGTGGCAGAATGGGCCCCATCACTCGCTGGGGCCCACGCCATGACCTCCCTCCGCATCGGCCTGATCTCCGACACCCACGGTCTCCTTCGCCCCCAGGCCCTCGCGGCGCTGCAAGGCTGCGACCACATCCTCCACGCCGGTGACATCGGCAAGCCCGAGATCCTCGACGCCCTGCGCCAGTTGGCGCCGCTGACCGCCGTGCGCGGCAATAACGACCAGGAGCCCTGGGCCCGGTCGATAGGCGAGATCGAAGAACTCTGGCTGGGCAAAACCGGCATCTACCTGGTGCACGACCAGGCCGATATCCCCGCCGACCTCGGCGAACGAGGTTTCGCCGCAGTGATCACCGGACATTCCCACAAGCCACTCATCACCCAGCGCGCCGGGCTGCTGCACGTGAATCCGGGCAGCGCCGGGCCACGGCGGTTCAAGCTGCCGGTATCGGTGGGGTTTCTGCTAATAGGGAATGGCGAGGTGAAGGCCGAGCTGCGGGAGCTGGATATCTGACGCCGCTCATCCCCGCACGGGCCGTAGGTTGCGGCTGAGCGACGCGAAGCCCAACATTTGCAAACCTAGTTGGGCCGCGCTGCGCTTGGCCCAACCTACAGCGCACAGCGACTCAGCGCTTCTCCCACACCTCGAAGGCGTAGGCGGGGGTATCGGTCGTCGCTTCGTGCGCGACGCTGGAGGCCAGGCGCCAGTCCTGCTGCGATACTTCCGGGAACCAGGCGTCGCCTTCCGGAGCCAGCTCCACGCGGGTCAGGTAGAGACGGTCGGCCGCGGCCAGGCCCTCGGTGTAGAGTTGGGCGCCGCCGATCAGCATCAGCTCGTCGGCCTCTTTCTCCCATGCCCAGGCGCTGGCGCGCTCGATGGCGGCTTCCAGGCTGGGAAAGACTTCGGCCCCTTCCAGCACCAGGCCCTGCTGGCGACTGACCACCAGGTTGAGCCGGCCGGGCAGCGGGCGGCCCAGGGAGTCCCAGGTCTTGCGGCCCATGATGATCGGCTTGCCGAGGGTCATGGCCTTGAAGTGCTTGAGGTCTGCCGGCAGGTGCCAGGGCAGTTGGTTGTCGCGGCCGATCACGCGGTTCTGCGCGAGGGCGGCGATCAGGCAGAGAGGCAGGTTCTTTTTCATGGCGGCGAGGATACCGACTGCCGCCCGGGAGAGAAAGCCAAGGGCGGCGGGGTGTCGGCGAGGCTTTATCGAAACCGCCTGTGGACAATCCACCGAGCGCCATTCGTCGCCAAGCATCTTCCTGACCGAATGGTCAACTGATTGTTTTCGAGATTTCGCAGAAGTTAGCGATTGTTGGGCAGGAGATAGCAGGAAAACGTCGCAGAAAAAATTGTATACAAAGCACTAGCCAATAGGCTAGGTACTTGTCTACAGTTGCCGACACAATAACAAAACGCGAGTGCATCACCATGACAGTCCCATCCGCAAGTCCGTCTCCGGAGCAGCGTCCGGAAGACGAAAACCTCGGCATTGGAGCCAACCTCGCCTACGGTCTGCAGCACGTACTGACCATGTATGGCGGAATTGTCGCGGTACCCCTGATCATCGGCCAGGCTGCCGGGCTTACGCCCGCGGACATCGGCCTGCTGATCGCTGCCTCACTGTTCGCCGGTGGCCTGGCCACCCTGCTGCAAACCATCGGCCTGCCGTTCTTCGGCTGCCAGCTGCCCCTGGTGCAAGGCGTGTCCTTCGCCGGCGTGGCCACCATGATCGCGATCATCGGCAGCAACGGCGCCGGCGGCATCCCTGCCGTGCTCGGTGCGGTAATCGCGGCCTCGCTGATCGGCCTGTTGATAACCCCGGTGTTCTCGCGGATCACCAAGTTCTTCCCGCCCCTGGTGACCGGCATCGTGATCACCACCATCGGCCTCACCCTGATGCCGGTGGCCGCCCGCTGGGCCATGGGTGGCAACAGCCAGTCGCCGGAGTTCGGCAGCGTCGCCAACATCGGCCTGGCCGCCTTCACCCTCGGCACCGTGCTGCTGCTGAGCAAGCTGGGCAGCGCCAGCATTTCGCGCCTGTCCATCCTGCTGGCCATGGTGATCGGTACCGTGGCCGCGGTGTTCTTCGGCATGGCCGACTTCTCCAAGGTGCTGGAAGGTCCGCTGGTGGCGCTGCCCACTCCGCTGCATTTCGGCATGCCGGAGTTCCACATCGCCGCGATCCTGTCGATGCTGATCGTGATCATCGTGACCCTGGTGGAAACCTCGGCCGACATCCTCGCCGTGGGTGAGATCATCGGCACCAAGGTCGACTCCAAGCGCCTGGGCAACGGCCTGCGCGCGGACATGATCTCCAGCTCGCTGGCACCGCTGTTCGGTTCCTTCACCCAGAGTGCCTTCGCCCAGAACGTCGGCCTGGTGGCCGTCACCGGCGTGAAGAGCCGCTACGTGGTGGCCACCGCCGGCCTGATCCTGGTGACCCTGGGCCTGCTCCCGGTGATGGGGCGGCTGATCGCCGCAGTGCCCACCGCCGTGCTAGGCGGCGCCGGCATCGTGCTGTTCGGCACCGTGGCCGCCGCGGGTATCCGTACCCTGGCCCAGGTGGACTACCGCAACAACATGAACCTGATCATCGTCGCCACCTCCATCGGCTTCGGCATGATCCCGATCGCCGCGCCGACCTTCTACCACCACTTCCCGGCCTGGTTCGAAACCATCTTCCATTCCGGCATCAGCTCGGCGGCGATCATGGCGATCCTGCTGAACCTGATCTTCAACCACCTCAAGGCCGGCAATTCGGACCAGCAATCGGTGTTCGTCGCCGCCAGCGACCGCAGGATCCGCTACCAGGACATCGCCGCCCTGCACGAAGGCGACTACTTCCGCGACGGCAAGCTGTACGACTGCGACGGCAAGGAAGTGCAGGTCGCCGAGCATGAGGACCACCACGACACACCACCGGCCCCCCGGGTCAAGGTGGCGGCCAGCTCCCACGGCCACTGACGGGTTCAGGCCGGCGCCTTGCGCCGGCCTGCGCTTTTCGTGAAGCCCCTCGCCACAGCGGTTATTCTCTGGGCTCACCCTTGGCCATGAGGCCCTTCGTGAGCGACGCCAATCCCCACACCTCCCCCCTCTCGCGCCTCGACCAGCTCTGGCTGACCGAGGCCATTCGCCTGCGCGAAGAACACGCCGGCCCCCTCGACGACGCCGAAGCCAACCGCCGCGCCAATGCCGCCGGCGGCGACCTGGCGCAACGCATCCAGGCCCGCGCCCTCTGGCTGGCCGAGCGCGATGGCCAGACCCAGGCCCTGCAGCACTGGCGCCAGGGCGCCCAACTCGCCGGCCTGTTGCTGATGGTGCTGGCCCTGGTCAGCGGCGTCGGGCTGGCACTGGCCGCCCTTGGCGACGGCCAGCGCCCGGTCAACCTGTTCTGGGCCCTGGGCAGCCTGCTCGGGCTGCACCTGCTGACGCTGCTGGGCTGGCTCCTGTCCTTCGGTCTTGGGAGCAACGCGAGCGTGCTGGGACGGTTCTGGCTGTGGGCCAGCGGCAAGCTTGCCCGCGACGCCCAGGCCGCGCACCTGGCCCCGGCCCTGCTCCTGCTGCTGCAACGCCAGGGCCTGACCCGCTGGGGCCTGGGTGCCCTGGTCCACGGCGCCTGGCTGCTGAGCCTGGGCAGCGCCCTGCTGGTGCTCCTGCTGCTGCTCGCGACACGCCGCTACGGTTTCGTCTGGGAGACCACCATCCTCGGTGGCGACACTTTCGTGTTCCTCGCCCAGGCCCTGGGCGCGCTGCCGTCCCTCTTCGGCTTCAACCTGCCGGATGCCGAGACCATCCGCGCCAGCAGCAACGTGCTGGACCAGGAAGCCGCACGCCAGGCCTGGTCCGGCTGGCTCCTGGGCGTCACCTTCACCTACGGCCTGCTGCCGCGCTTGCTGCTCGGCCTGTTCTGCCTCTGGCGCTGGCTGCGCGGACGCGCGCGCCTGGACCTGGACCTCGGCCTGCCCGGCTACGGCTTGCTGCGCGAACGCCTGCAGCCGGCCAGCGAGCGCCTCGGGGTCAGCGACGCGGCGCCCGCCGAACTGCCCGAACCCCAAGCCGGTAGCCTCGATGGCGCCAGCCAGGGCGCCCTGCTGGTCGCCATCGAACTGGATGACCGGCGCCCCTGGCCGCCCGCGCTACCCAAGGGCGTCGGCGATGCCGGCGTGCTCGACAGCCGCGAGCAGCGCCAGCGCCTGCTGGACCAGTTGAGCCGCTTTCCCCCCGAGCGCCTGGCGGTGGCGTGCGACCCTCGACGCTCGCCCGATCGCGGCACCCTGGCGCTGATCGGCGAACTCGCGCGCAGTGCCAGCGCCACCCGCGTCTGGCTGCTGCCGGCGCCCTCAGGCGAGGCCCTCGACAGCCAGCGCCTGGAGGACTGGCACCAGGCGCTGCAACGCCTGGACCTGCCCCTGGCCCAGGGCGCCCCACTGACCTGGCTGGAGACCGGTCATGACTAAGCCGCTGAAACTGGCTGTGGTCGGCCACACCAACGTCGGCAAGACCTCGCTGTTGCGAACCCTGCTGCGCGATCGGACCTTCGGCGAGGTGTCCCATCGCCCCAGCACCACCCGCCATGTGGAAGGCGCGCGGCTGTCGGTGGACGGCCAGCCGTTGCTGGAGCTCTACGACACCCCCGGCCTGGAAGACGCCATCGCCCTGCTGGATCACCTGGAACGCCAGGACCGCCCCGGCGAGCGCCTGGATGGTCCGGCCCGACTCGCCCGCTTCCTCGATGGCAGCGAGGCGCGCCAGCGCTTCGAGCAGGAAGCCAAGGTGCTGCGCCAGTTGCTCGCGTCCGACGCGGGGCTCTATGTGATCGACGCACGGGAACCGGTGCTGGCCAAGTACCGCGACGAGCTGGCGGTGCTGGCCATGTGCGGCCGGCCACTGCTGCCCGTGCTGAATTTCGTCGCCAGCGACGACCACCGCGAAAGCGACTGGCGGGAAGCGCTGGCCCGCCTGGGCCTGCACGCCCTGGTGCGCTTCGACAGCGTGGCCCCGCCCATCGACGGCGAGCAGCGCCTGTACGACAGCCTCGCCTTGCTGCTGGAGCGGGCGCGCCCGCAATTGCAGCGCCTGGTGGACGACCACCAGGCGCAACGTCAACTGCGCCTGGAAGCCGGCAGCCGCTTGATCGCCGAGCTGCTGCTGGACGTCGCCGCCTGCCGCCGCAGCGTGCCGGCCCAGGAGGCTGCCCTGCAAGCCGCCACCGAGACACTGCGCCAGCAGGTGCGCCAGCGCGAGCAACGCTGCGTGGAGGCCCTGCTGCGGCTCTACGCCTTCGGCCAGGAGGATGCCGCCACCAGTGACCTGCCCTTGCTGGGCGGCCGCTGGGGCGACGACCTGTTCAACCCGGAGACGCTCAAGCAGCTGGGTGTACGCCTGGGCGGCGGCATGGCGGCGGGCGCCGCGGCCGGCGCCGGCGTCGACCTGCTGGTGGGCGGCCTCACCCTGGGCGCGGCGGCGGCCCTGGGCGCCATCGCCGGCGGCGCCTGGCAGACCTTCGGCCACTATGGCGAGCGCCTGCTGGGCAAGATCAAGGGGCAACGGGAGCTGACCGTGGACGACGCCATCCTGCGCCTGCTGGCGCTGCGCCAGCGCCTGTTGCTGGCGGCGCTGGATGCCCGTGGTCACGCCGCCTTCGAGGCGGTGCGCATCGCCCCGCCGGAAGAACGGCAATGGCGCGAAGGCAAGTTGCCGGCGGTGCTGAGCAAGGCCAGGGCCCACCCGGAGTGGTCATCCCTGAATGCCGGTGCCGAGCTGGAGCAGGCCGAGCGCCAGGGGCAGGTGGCGCTGCTCGCCCAGGCCCTGAGGTCCTGAAGCCGTGGGGTCAGGTCAAATGCCGCCGGCTTCGATCAGGATGCGGTCGGCGGAACACTCGTTGCGGTCACGGGAACGGCGGGCGGCGAACTGGCCGTCGACCACCCCCACCAGGCTGTCCGCCGGTTTCAGCTCGCGGGGCAGGGAAACCCGCACTTCCTGCAGGTACTTGCCGCTGCAGATGAGCAGGAAGTTGTTGCGCGCCTCCCGGCTGCCGAAATCTTCTTCCACCTTGCGATAGAAGGCGTCCTTGGAGATGGCGCCGCCCAGGTTGGCGACTATGTAGCGCCCCGCCAGGGACTGGTCGAGCTGGCGTACCAGGTCGGCGGCGCGACGGAAGTAGGCGTCGTCGTCCATCTGGGTCTGGCAGACCCCGTGCTTGTCCCACTGGTAGCGACCGAAGCTGGTGCCGTATTGGAAGTTCGGCATCCACGGGCGCACATACGCCAGGGTCTGCCGCGATAGGTCCAGCGCCGGCCCGGTGCAATGGCCGTAGCTTTTCCCGCAGGACTCGCGGTTGGGCCAGAGGCCGTGCAGGGTCAAGTGGGCGATATTCAACTCGCCGGATGCCAACCCCTCGCACTCGGGCTTGCTGCCCTTGTAGTTGGCGTGCTCGCAGAAGCCCGGCTGCCAGGTGGCGGCCAGCACGTAACCGTCGTGCTGGTCCGGCGTGCTGCAGACATCCCCGCCGGTCTCAGGCCTGGGTGCCTGGCCGGTATTGAACGACAGCCCCTCCACCGTTCCGCACTCGGCGGATACCCAGCGCAGCGGAGTGGCGCTGCCCGGCATGCGCACGCGCAGCCAGTCGTATTCGCGCTTGTTCACCTCCACCACCTCAAAGCGCTGGCCGGGCCGGACTTCGAGTCCATCCGGGTTGGTCTGCTTGCGGATGGACTGGAACGCCTCGCAGCGCTTGCTGGCGACGAAGCTGCCCTGGGCGGGCTCGGCCCAGGCGCTGGTGCTCGACCAGAGGCCGACGAGACCGGCGAGCAGTGCCGCGAAGGGGACTTTCATGGAGGCTCCTGGCGGGGCGACGGCCGGGGCAGAACGCCCCGGCGCGGCGGGTCAGACGGCGACCGGCGCCTTGATGTGCGGATGGGACTGGTAGCCCACCAGCTCGAAATCCTCGAAGCGGAAGGCGAGCAGGTCCTTCACTTCGGGGTTGAGCTTCATGGTCGGCAGCGGCAGCGGCTCGCGGGTGAGCTGCAGGTCGGTCTGCTCGATGTGGTTGGCATAGAGGTGGCAGTCGCCGCCGGTCCAGATGAACTCCCCCGGTTGCAGGTCGCAGACCTGGGCCACCATCAGGGTCAGCAGCGCGTAGCTGGCGATGTTGAACGGCACGCCGAGGAAGATGTCGGCCGAACGCTGGTACAGCTGGCAGGAGAGCTTGCCGTCGGCGACGTAGAACTGGAACAGGGCGTGGCACGGCGGCAGGGCCATCTCGTCCACCAGGGCCGGGTTCCAGGCGGAGACGATCAGCCGGCGCGAATCCGGGGTCTTCTTGATCATCTCCACGACCTTGCTGATCTGGTCGATGGAGTCGCCATTGGGTGCCGGCCAGGAGCGCCACTGGTAGCCGTAGACCGGGCCGAGGTTGCCTTCCTCGTCCGCCCACTCGTCCCAGATGGAGACGCCGTTGTCCTTCAGGTACTTGATATTGGTGTCGCCCTGGAGGAACCACAGGAGCTCATGGACGATGGATTTGAGGTGGCATTTCTTGGTGGTCACCATCGGGAAGCCATCGGCCAGGTCGAAGCGCATCTGGTGGCCGAACACGCTGTAGGTGCCGGTGCCGGTGCGGTCGCTCTTGAAGGTGCCGGTCTCGCGCACGCGGCGCATCAGGTCGAGATACTGTTTCACGAGGTGACTCCTTGGGCGGCCTGGCGGCGATAGGCCCAGACGATCAGGGCGATGCCGCCGAGAATCATCGGCAGGCAGAGGACCTGGCCCATGGTCAGCCAGCCGAAGGCCAGGTAACCGAGCTGGGCGTCAGGTACGCGGACGAACTCCACCGCGAAGCGGAAAATCCCGTAGAACAGCGCGAACATGCCGGAAACCGCCATGGTCGGACGGGGTTTGCGCGAATAGAACCAGAGGATGGCGAACAGCGCCACGCCTTCCAGGGCGAACTGGTAGAGCTGCGACGGATGGCGCGGCAGCTGGGCCGGATCGGTGGGGAAGATCATCGCCCAGGGCAGATCGGTGGCCTTGCCCCAGAGCTCGGCATTGATGAAGTTGCCGACGCGGCCGGCGCCCAGGCCGATGGGGACCAGGGGCGCGATGAAGTCCATCAGCTGGAAGAAGCTCTTGTTGTTGCGCTTGCCGAACCAGAGGGTGGCCAGCATCACGCCGATCAGGCCACCATGGAAGGACATGCCGCCCTTCCAGACCTCGAAGATCAGCAGCGGGTTGGCGATGTAGGCGGACAGGTCGTAGAACAGCACGTAGCCCAGGCGACCACCGGCGATCACGCCCAGGGCGACCCAGAACACCAGGTCGGAGAGCTTTTCGCGACTCCAGGTCGGGTCGAACGCGTGCAACCGGCGCGAGGCCAGCCACCAGGCACCGCCGATGCCGATCAGATACATCAGGCCGTACCAGTGGATCTTCAGCGGGCCGATAGCCAGGGCTACCGGATCGATCTGGGGATAAGCCAGCATCACAACTCCTTAGATCAGAAAGTTCAGGCCCACTGACAGCAGCAGCAGGGCGAACAGGCGCTTCAGCAGGCGCGGCGACAACCGGTGAGCCAGGCGCGCGCCGAAACGGGCGAAGAACATGCTGGTGACGGCAATGCCGACCAGCGCTGGAAGGTAGATGAAGCCCAGGCTGTAGGGCGGCAACCGGGGGTTGTCCCAGCCCAACAGCATGAAGGAAAGCGCGCTCGCCGCGGCGATTGGCAGACCGCAGGCCGCGGAGGTGGCCACCGCCTGCTGGATCGGTACGCTGCGCCAGGTCAGGAAGGGCACGGTCAGCGAGCCGCCGCCGATGCCGAAGATCGCCGACGCCCAGCCGATCACCACACCCGCCAGGGTCAGGCCCGGCTTGCCTGGGACATCGCGGCTGGCCTTGGGTTTCAGGTCCAGGCCCATCTGCAACGCCACCAGTATGGCGAAGACACCGATGATCTTCTGCAGCACCGGCCCCTGGATGGTGGTCGCGGTGAAGGAACCGAGGCCGGAGCCGATGAGGATGCCCACGGCCATCCAGGCGAAGATCGGCCAGCGCACGGCACCCCGGCGATGATGCTCGCGCACCGAGTTGATCGAGGTGAAGATGATGGTTGCCAACGAGGTGCCCACTGCCAGGTGGGTGAGGATTTCCGGGGCCAGTCCATGGGCGGTGAAGCTGAACACCAGCACCGGCACGATGATCATGCCACCGCCGACGCCGAACAACCCTGCCAGGACGCCCGCACAGGCTCCGAGCACCAGGTACAGCAGGAATTCCATGGACACCCCCGAAAACAAAGCGGCATGTTAACGGAAGGCCGAATCCGGCTCCACCTGGGGCGATGGACGCCTGGCGAAAGCTGCCGACAACCAGAGAGGACAACCTGATGCAGCTGAGGTAGTTTTCCTACAGGCTGCTAAACTCCGGCTTACAAAAAGGAGACGACTCCATGTGCCTGATCGTATTCGCATGGCGCCCCGGACACGAAGTCCCGCTGGTGCTCGCTGCAAACCGAGATGAATTTTACGCACGTCCCACCCTGCCCCTCGCCAAGTGGGAAGACGCCCCCGGCGTCCTCGCCGGCCGCGATCTGGAAGCAGGCGGCACCTGGCTTGGCGCCGGGCCCAAGGGACGCTTCGCCGCCCTCACCAACATCCGCGATCCACGAACCCCTCCGGTCGGCCGCACCCGCGGCGAACTCTGCGTGCAGTTCCTGCGCGGGGAAATGGGGCCGGGCGAGTTCCTCGAGGACGCGATGCGCCGGGCGGGCGAGTACTCCGGCTTCAACCTGCTGGTGGGGGACGATCGGGAGCTGTGGTTCCTCAATCCCCGCAGCGGTGGCCCGATCAACCTCAAGCCGGGCATCTACGGCGTCTCCAACGCCGACCTGGATACGCCCTGGCCCAAGGTCGAGCGGGGCAAGGCCGCCATCGCCGAGTGCCTGGAGCCGCCGACCACCGACGCCCTGCTGAACCTGCTGCACGACCCGGAGCAGGCGCAGGATCACATCCTCCCGGAGACCGGCGTGGGCCTGAACACCGAGCGCATGCTCTCCAGTGTGTTCATCGCCACCCGCACCTACGGCACCCGCGCCAGCTCGGCACTGATCGTCCGCGCCGACGGCAGCCGCGAGCTGGTGGAGCGCAGCTACGGTCCCTACGGGGCGAAGCTGGGGGATGTGCGGCTGGAACTGCGCGACTGACGCTCCCCCCTACCTGGACGTAGCCACGTAGGATGGGTTGAGCCTGCGATACCCATGCTGTTCGTGGGACCTGATGGGTATCGCTTCGCTCGCGGAACGCCGCCCGACCCATCCGAACCTGTAGGGGCGAATTCATTCGCCAAGGGGAACGAAGTTGCCCCTCGAAACCCGGGGCGGGCCTGCGGCCCGCTTGGCGATTGAAATCGCCCCCACAATAAGTTCACAACTCCCCGGAACGACAAAGGCCACCCGAAGGTGGCCTTTGTTTTTTGCGGCCCGGAATCAGGCGGTCTGGGTGGACGCCGGCTTCCAGTTGGAGGACGCGGCTTCCTCGGCCATGGTTTCCATCGCCTGCTGGATGGCCCGCTTGCGACGCTCCTCGGCCTGGCGAGTGAAGAACCAGGCAAAGAAGGTGAACAGCGAGACGGTCAGCAGGATCAGGCTGGCCACGGCGTTGATCTCCGGTTTCACGCCCAGGCGCACGGCGGAGAACACCTCCATCGGCAGGGTGGTGGAGCCGGGACCGGACACGAAGCTGGCCAGTACCAGGTCGTCCAGGGACAGGGCGAAGGACATCATGGCGCCCGCCGCCAGGGACGGCGCGATCATCGGAATGGTGATCAGCAGGAACACCTTCCACGGCCGCGCACCCAGGTCCATGGCCGCCTCTTCGATGGACAGGTCCAGCTCACGCAGGCGTGCCGACACCACGATGGCCACGTAGGCCGCGCAGAAGGTGGTGTGGGCGATCCAGATGGTGACGATGCCACGCTCCTGGGGCCAGCCGATCAGTTGCGCCATGGCCACGAACAGCAGCAGCAGCGACAGACCGGTGATCACCTCGGGCATCACCAGCGGCGCGGTGACCATGCCACCGAACATGGTGCGGCCACGGAAGCGCGGGATGCGGGTCAGCACGAAGGCAGCCAGGGTACCCAGGGCCACCGCGGCGATCGCGGTGTACACGGCGATTTCCAGGGAACGCCCCACCGAGTTCATCAGTTGGGTGTTGTCCAGGAGGCCCACGTACCACTTCACCGACCAGCCGCCCCACACCGTTACCAGCTTGGAGGCGTTGAACGAGTAGATGACCAGGATGACCATCGGCAGGTAGATGAACAGCAGACCCACCCACAACATCACGGTAGAGAAACTGAAGCGCTTCATACCTTGCCCTCCAGTTCCTTGGCCTGGTTCTTGTTGAACAGGATGATCGGCACGATGAGGATCAACAGCATCACCACCGCCAGGGCGGATGCCACCGGCCAGTCGCGGTTGTTGAAGAACTCCTGCCAGAGCACCTTGCCGATCATCAGGGTTTCCGGACCGCCGAGCAGCTCGGGGATCACGAACTCACCCACCACCGGGATGAACACCAGCATGGAGCCGGCGATGATGCCGTTCTTCGACAGCGGCACGGTGATCTTCCAGAAGCTGTTGAAGGTGCTCGAACCGAGGTCGGAGGCGGCCTCCAGCAGGCTCGGGTCGTGCTTCACCAGGTTGGCGTAGAGCGGCAGGATCATGAACGGCAGGTACGAGTAGACCACGCCGATGTAGACCGCCACGTTGGTGTTGAGGATCTGCAGCGGCGAGTCGATCAGGCCGATGCCCATCAGGAAGCTGTTGAGCAGGCCGTTGTTGCTGAGGATGCCCATCCAGGCATAGACGCGGATCAGGATCGCGGTCCAGGTCGGCATCATGATCAGCAGCAGCAGCACGGTCTGTGCTTCCTTGCTGGCACGGGCGATGGCATAGGCCATCGGGTACCCGATCAGCAGGCACATCAGGGTGCTGAAGAAGGCGACCTTCAGCGAACCGAGATAGGCCGCCAGGTACAGTTCGTCCTCGCTGAGCAGCAGGTAGTTGCCCAGGTTGAGGATCAGCTGCAGCTGGTTGTCAGCCCAGGTGTAGATATCCGTATAAGGCGGGATCGCCACGTCTGCTTCGGCAAAGCTGATCTTCAGCACGATGGCGAAGGGCAGCAGGAAGAACAGGAACAGCCAGAAGAACGGAATCCCGATGACCAGGTGCCGGCCGTTGGGTAGCAGGCTTTTCAGTGTGGGAATTCTCATGACCGCAGTACCACGCCGCTGTCGTCTTCCCACCATACGAAGACTTCGTCATCCCAGGTCGGACGGGCGCCACGACGCTCGGCGTTGGCGACGAAGGACTGGACGACGGAACCGTTCGGCAGCTTGACGTAGAACACCGAGTGACCGCCCAGGTAGGCGATGTCGTGGATCTTGCCGCGGGACCAGTTGTATTCGCAGGTCGGCTGCTCGGTGGTGACCAGCAGCTTCTCCGGGCGCAGGGCATAGGTGATGCGCTTGTCCTGCAGCGAGGTGGTCACGCCGTGACCGACGTAGATCGGCCGTTCCAGCTGCGGGCAGGCGATCAGGGCGTGGGCCTCGAGGTCTTCCACCACTTCGCCGTCGAACAGGTTGACGTTGCCGATGAACTCGCACACCAGGCGGCTGATGGGAGTCTCGTAGATATCCACCGGGCTGCCGATCTGCTCGATGCAACCCAGGTGCATGATGGCGATGCGCTGGGCCATGGTCATGGCCTCTTCCTGGTCGTGGGTCACCATCACGCAGGTCACGCCCACGCGCTCGATGATCTCCACCAGTTCCAGCTGCATCTGCGAACGCAGCTTCTTGTCCAGGGCACCCATGGGTTCGTCGAGCAGCAGCAGCTTCGGACGCTTGGCCAGGGACCGGGCCAGGGCCACGCGCTGACGCTGGCCGCCGGACAGCTGGTGCGGCTTGCGCTTGGCGTACTGGGTCATCTGCACGAGCTTGAGCATGTCGTTGACGCGCTCGTCGATCTCGGCGGCAGGGAGTTTGTCCTGTTTAAGTCCGAAGGCGATGTTCTGCGCGACAGTCATATGCGGGAAGAGCGCATAGGACTGGAACATCATGTTGATCGGGCGCTCGTAAGGAGGCATGTCGGTGATGTCCACACCATCGAGCATGATGCGCCCTTCGGTTGGCCGCTCGAAACCCGCGAGCATGCGCAACAGAGTTGATTTACCCGAACCGGAGCCGCCGAGCAGGGCGAAGATCTCGCCCTTGTTGATGGTCAGGGACACATCGTCCACCGCCACGGTCTCGTCGAACTTCTTGGTCACCCGGTCGATCTTGACCAGCACCTCTTTGGGTTGCTGGCTGCCCTCGAGGGCTTTCTTGTAGGCACCGGACGCTATTGCCATTACCACACTCCCAGAATTTGCTCCCCGACCACCGCGGTCGGGCGCTTCTTACAGCATGGGCGTAAGCCCGGCATCCTGCCTGGCTCCGCCAGGTTGATCCCGGTGGGCCCGCCACATTGCGGGCACCACCGGCCTCGCATCACTTGCCCGACTTGACCTTGGTCCAGCTACGGGTCATCAGCCGCTGGACCTTCGGCGGCAGTTCCGCCGAAACGTAAAGCTTGTCCAGCACCGCTTGTGGCGGGTAGACGGACTCGTCGGTGCGTACTTCCTGATCCATGAACTCCCCAGCCTTGAGGTTGGGGTTTGCGTAGCCGACGTAATCGCTGACCTTGGCGATCACCTCCGGCTCCAGCAGATAGTTGATGAAGGCATGGGCTTCCTTGGCGTTCGCCGCGTCCACCGGAATGGCGAGCATGTCGAACCAGAGGTTGCCGCCTTCTTTCGGGATCGAGTAGGCGATCTCGATACCCTTGCCCGCTTCCTCGGCGCGCGAGGCGGCCTGGAAGATGTCACCGGAGAAGCCGGCCGCAACGCAGATGTCGCCGTTGGCCAGGTCGCCGATGTACTTGGACGAGTGGAAGTAGGTCACGTAGGGGCGTACCGCCATCAGCTTCTCCTCGGCCTTCTTGTAGTCGTCCGGGTTGGTGCTGTTGGGGTCCAGGCCCATGTAGTTGAGTACGGCGGGAATCATTTCGTCCGCCGAATCGAGGAAGGCCACGCCGCACTTGCTGAGCTTCTTCATGTTCTCGGGTTCGAAGATCATCGCCCAGGAGTCGATCGAGTCGACACCGAGCACGGCCTTGATCTTCTCGACGTTGTAACCGATGCCGTTGGTGCCCCACAGGTAGGGGACGGCGTAGAGGTTGCCGGCGTCGTTGCGCTCGAGCTGCTTGAGCAGGTTGGGGTCCAGGTTCTGCCAATTGGGCAGCTGGCTGCGGTCGAGTTTCTGGAACGCGCCCGCCTTGATCTGTTTTCCGAGGAAGTGGTTGGACGGCACCACCACGTCATAACCGGTGCGTCCCGCCAGCAGTTTGCCTTCCAGGGTCTCGTTCGAGTCGAAGACGTCGTACACCGGTTTGATGCCGGTCTGCTTCTGGAAATCCGCCAGGGTGGTCTCGCCGATGTAGTCCGACCAGTTGTAGATATGCACCGTCTGCTCCGCCTGGGCCTGGGAAACCAGCGTCAGGGTGGCCGCGGCAGTGATCATCATCTTGCGGATGGGGAATGGCACAGGTTCATCCTCATGTTGTATCCGGCTCGGCCGGAAAAAGCCCGGGGCAGTCCCACTATCCGGGCCATTGAACTCGCTGTATCGCTCAGCGCGGTCCGGGCACCGGCGGGGACTCCCCGCCGGGCTCGGCAGCCGTGCTTACTTGCCCGACTTGATGGTGGTCCAGGTACGGGTCATGCCGCGCTGAACCTTCGGCGGCAGGTCCGGGAAGGCATAGAGCTTGGCCATGGTTTCCGCGCTCGGGTAGATGCCCGGGTCCTTGCGGATCGCTTCGTCAACCAGTGCGGTGGCTTCGGCGTTGCCGTTCGGGAACTGCACGAAGTTGGTGATCTCCGCCATGATTTCCGGCTTCATCAGGAAGTTCATGAAGGAGTAGGCGGCCTCGACGTTCGCAGCGTCGGCGGGGATCGCGATCATGTCGAAGAAGGTACCGGCGCCTTCCTTCGGAATGTTGTACGCGACGGTCACACCGCTCTTGGCTTCTTCGGCACGGGACTTGGCCTGGTACACGTCACCCGAGTAACCGACCGCTACGCAGAGGTTGCCGTTGGCGAGGTCGGAGATGTACTTGGACGAGTGGAAGTAAGTGATGTGCGGACGGATCTTCAGGAACAGCGCTTCGGCTTCCTTCAGTTCTTTCGGGTCCTGGCTCAGCGGATCGTGGCCCAGGTATTTCAGGGCGATCGGCAGGATCTCGGTGGGCGAGTCGAGGAAGGACACGCCGCAGGCCTTCAGCTTCTCGATGTTCTCCGGCTTGAACAGCAGGTCCCAGGAATCAACCGGGGCGTTCTCGCCCAGCACGGCCTTGACCTTCTCCGGGTTGTAGCCGATGCCGATGGAGCCCCACATGTAGGGGAAGGCGTACTGGTTGCCCGGGTCGGAAACTTCGACTGTCTTCAGCAGGTTCGGGTCCAGGTTCTTCCAGTTCGGCAGCTTGGACTTGTCCAGCGGCTGATAGACCTTGGCCTTGATCTGCTTGGCCAGGAAGTTGTTGGACGGCACCACCACGTCGTAACCGGATTTGCCGGCCAGGAGCTTGGCTTCCAGGGTCTCGTTGGAATCGAAGACGTCGTAGACGACCTTGATGCCGGTTTCCTTGGTGAACTTCTCGATGGTGTCCGGGGCGATGTAGTCAGACCAGTTGTAGACGTGCAGCACCTTGTCGTCAGCCTGCGCCATGCTGGCCACCGCACCCACGAGGGTCATGGCGAGCAGGGTCTTGCCGAAGGTTTTGATCATGCGGGTAGCTCCATTTTTGTTGAAGTGTCCGAGTGGCGTCGTACCGAATACGCACCACTCGGTGAGCCTGGCCAACGCACCGGCGAAGTCTGGCAAGTTAGAGGGCTTGGTTACAACTGCTGGCATCGCTAAATGCCAGCATCCAGGCCTCTTTTTCTTAGCCTTTTACTTCAGCCAAGGTGAGGTCCAGGCACTTGCGTGCCTTGGTCACCAGTTCGTCGACTTCATCTTTGCTGATCACCAGCGGCGGGGAAATGATCATGGTGTCCCCTACCGCGCGCATGATCAGGCCGTTCCGGAAGCAGTGCTCGCGGCACAGCATCCCGATACCACCAGCGAAACGCTCACGGGTCTGCTTGTTCTTGACCAGTTCCAGGGCCGCGACCATGCCGACACCACGCGCTTCGCCAACCAACGGGTGGTCAGCCAGCTCTTGCCAGCGCTGCTGCAAATACGGTGCCGTTTCGGCCTTGACCTTCTCGACGATCTTTTCTTCACGCAGGATGCGGATGTTTTCCAGGGCCACCGCAGCAGCCACCGGATGACCGGAGTAGGTGAAGCCGTGGTAGAACTCGCCGCCCTCGTTCAGGACCTCGACGATCTCGTCACGGACGATCACGCCGCCCATGGGGATGTAGCCCGAGGTCAGGCCCTTGGCGATCGGCATCAGGTCCGGCGCGTTGCCGTAGTACTGGCTGCCGAACCACTCGCCGGTACGGCCGAAGCCGCAGATCACTTCATCGGCGATGAAGAGGATGTCGTACTTGGCGAGGATCTCGCGGATCTTCGGCCAGTAGGTTTCCGGCGGAACGATCACGCCGCCCGCACCCTGGATAGGCTCGGCGATGAAGGCCGCGACCTTGTCTTCGCCCACTTCGAGAATCTTCTTCTCCAGCTGCTCGGCGGCCCAGACACCGAACTCGGCCGGGGCCATGTCGCCGCCCTCACCGAACCAGTAGGGCTGGTCGATGTGCTCGATGCCCGGGATCGGCAGGTCGCCCTGGCCATGCAGCGCTTTCATGCCGCCGAGGCTGACGCCGGCCACGGTGGAGCCGTGATAGCCGTTCCAGCGGCCGATGATGACTTTCTTCTGAGGCTGGCCCTTGGTCGCCCAGTAGTGGCGGACCATGCGCAGCACGGTGTCGTTGGCTTCCGAACCGGAACCGGTGAAGAACACATGGTTCATGCCTTCCGGTGCGATTTCGGCGATCGCCTTGGAGAGTTCCACCGCCGGCGGGTGCGCGGTCTGGAAGAACAGGTTGTAGAAGGGCAGTTCACGCATCTGCCGGGTCGCCGCCTGAACCAACTCCTCACGACCGTAGCCGACGTTGACGCACCACAGGCCGGCCATGCCGTCGAGGATCTTGTTGCCCTCGCTGTCCCAGATGTACACGCCTTCGGCCTTGGTGATGATCCGCGCACCCTTGGCGTTCAGCGCCTTGTAGTCGGTGAACGGCGGCAGGTGGTGGTCACGACCGAGCGCTTGCCATTCAAGGGTCTTGGGGTTGGTCACTTGGCTATTCATTTCATTACCTCATTCAACACGTATCTGGAGGGCCGGCCGAGGCGGCCGGCCTCCGTTTCCGATCAGACGGAGAGCAGCAGGAACTCGCGTTCCCAGGAGCTGATCACCCGCTTGAAGTTCTCGTGCTCGGCACGCTTGACCGCCACATAGGCGGTGACGAACTTGTCACCCAGGTAGCGCTCGATATCGCGGCAGGATTCCATGCGTTCCAGCGCGGCCTCGAGGGTCAGCGGCAGGCGCAGGTTGCGGCGCTCGTAGCCACGGCCCTTGACCGGTGCGCTGGGCTTCACGCCCTCCACCATGCCGATGTAGCCGCACAAGAGGCTCGCGGCGATGGCCAGGTAGGGGTTGGCGTCGGCACCGGCCAGGCGGTTCTCCACACGGCGGTTCTGCGGGCCGGCATCCGGCACGCGCAGGCCCACGGTGCGGTTCTCCTCGCCCCACTCCACGTTCACCGGCGCGGAGGTGTCCGGCAGGAAACGACGGAAGGAGTTCACGTTCGGCGCGAACAGCGGCAGCACTTCGGGGATGTACTTCTGCAGGCCGCCGATGTGGTGGAGGAACAGCTCGCTCATGGAGCCGTCGTCATTGGAGAAGATGTTCTTCCCGGTCTTGGCGTCGATCACGCTCTGGTGCAGGTGCATGGCACTGCCCGGCTCGTCGGTGATCGGCTTGGCCATGAAGGTCGCCGCCACGTTGTGCTTGAGCGCGGCCTCGCGCATGGTGCGCTTGAACACCAGGATCTGGTCGGCGAGGTCGAGGGCGTCGCCATGACGGAAGTTGATTTCCATCTGCGCCGGACCTTCCTCGTGGATCAGGGTGTCCAGGTCCAGGTCCTGCGTCTCGCACCAGTCGTACATATCCTCGAACAGCGGGTCGAACTCGTTCGCCGCATCGATGGAGAAGGACTGGCGACCGGTTTCCGGACGGCCCGAGCGACCCAGCGGAGCCTGCAGGGGGAAGTCCGGGTCGTCGCAACGCTTGGTCAGGTAGAACTCCATCTCCGGCGCAACGATGGGTTTCCAGCCCTTGTCGGCGTAGAGCTTGAGCACCTTCTTCAGCAGGTTGCGCGGGGACAGTTCGATGGGGTTGCCCTGCTTGTCGAAGGTGTCGTGGATCACCATCGCGGTGGGCTCGATGGCCCAGGGCACCAGATACACGGCGCTCTCGTCCGGACGGCAGAACATGTCGATGTCCGCCGGGTCGAGCAGCTCGTAATAAATGTCGTCCTCGACATAGTCGCCGGTAACGGTCTGCAGCAGCACGCTCTCGGGGAGGCGCATGCCCTTCTCGTCCAGGAACTTGTTGGTCGGCGAAATCTTACCGCGGGCAATACCGGTAAGATCGCTGATCATGCATTCAACTTCGGTGATTTTGCGTTCTTTCAGCCAGCTGGTCAGCTGGTCGAGCTTGGTAGTCATAAAGACCTCAGGGTTGAGAGCTTCGCGAGGAGGCATCTACAGGTTCTTGGCGGTTACGCACATCGAGGCGCCGCCGCGATCAGTACAGTCCGAACTGCGCAACACGGCAACTTCGCCGGTTTCCTGAAATGTTCTCCCGCTCAGCGGTGCCCCGCCTTCTCCCTGCAAGCCTCACCAAAGGCCTGGAAGATGGCGAGATAGTTCGGGTTGGTCCGCACTTGCCACTCGGGATGCCATTGCACCCCCAGGGCAAAGCTCCTGGCGCCCTCGACCGAAAAGGCCTCGACCAACCCGTCGGGCGCCAGTGCTTCTACTCGCAGGCCCGGCGCCAGACGTTCAACGCCCTGGCCATGTATGGAATTGACCTGGATCTCGGACGGCAAGCCGATGCCGTCGAGAACACCACCCGGCTGCACCCTGAGCGGGTGACGGGCGGCATATTGCACCTCGAGCGGCTCGTTGGCCGGCTCGCGGTGGTCCATGAATCCTTCTACTTGATGCACGCGCTGGTGCAGTGTGCCGCCAAAGGCTACGTTCATTTCCTGGAACCCACGGCAAATGCCCAGTACGGGAATCCCGGCGGCGATGGCCGCGCGGACCAGGGGAAGCGTAGTGCGATCCCGGGCGGGATCGTGGCGAGTGCCTGGCTCGGATGCGGGCCCACTATAATGATGGGGTTCCACATTGGATGGTGAGCCGGTGAAGAGCAAACCATCCAGGCTTGCAAGGAGAGTCGCCTGATCCATCAGCTCCGCCAGGGCCGGGATCACCAGCGGTACACCGCCAGCTCCGAGCGCGACTGCGCGGACATATTTGTCGCCAGCTATATGATAGGTCTGAGGACCGAATTCTCTGGTGCAAGCGGACACGCCGATCAACGGCAGGCGAGACATGAGACACCCGTATTATTTGTCTGTTATGGGTTTCGACCGAGCTTAGCGTTGTTCATTTTTTTACACAATAGGGCTGTAAAAAATTGAACACGCCCCACTGAGCACCGCATCCAGTGAGGCCAGGAGAGCGATCAGAATGCCTCACAACGCCCAAAAACTGGCCATCGAGCCCGGTTTTGGGGCAAAATAGGGCTCGCTTGACATAAAGGGGTGATTCGGATTGACTCACACCTTAAATAGAGCGTGATTGATATTTTTAACAAAAAAGGTGTTGCATCATGTCGGTACCCCCGCGTGCCGTTCAGCTTCAAGAAGCGAACGAGTTCCTTAAGGAGCATCCTGAGGTCCAGTTCGTAGACCTGTTGATTGCAGATATGAATGGAGTGGTGCGAGGCAAGCGGATCGAACGCGCCAGCCTCACTAAAGTCTACGAAAAAGGCATCAACCTCCCCGCATCCATCTTCGCTCTCGATATCAACGGTTCCACCGTCGAAAGCACCGGCCTCGGCCTGGACATCGGTGACGCCGACCGCATCTGCTATCCCATCCCCGATACCCTCAGCGACGAGCCCTGGCAGAAGCGCCCCACCGCTCAGCTGCTGATGACCATGCACGAGATCGAAGGCGAGCCGTTCTTCGCCGATCCGCGCGAAGTCCTGCGTCAGGTGGTGCAGAAATTCGACGAACTCGGCCTGACCATCTGCGCCGCCTTCGAGCTGGAGTTCTACCTGATCGATCAGGAGAACATCAACGGCCGTCCGCAGCCGCCGCGCTCGCCGATTTCCGGCAAGCGTCCGCAGTCGACCCAGGTCTACCTGATCGACGACCTGGACGAGTACGCCGACTGCCTGCAGGACATCCTCGAAGGCGCCAAGGTCCAGGGCATCCCTGCCGACGCCATCGTCAAGGAAAGCGCCCCGGCCCAGTTCGAGGTCAACCTGCACCACGTCGAGGACGCCCTCAAGGCTTGCGACTACGCGGTACTGCTCAAGCGCCTGATCAAGAACATCGCCTACGACCATGAAATGGACACCACCTTCATGGCCAAGCCCTATCCGGGCCAGGCGGGCAACGGCCTGCATGTGCATATCTCGCTGATCGACAAGAAGACCGGCAAGAACATCTTCGCTGCCGATGATCCCGAGCAGAACGCCGCCTTGCGCCATGCGGTCGGCGGTGTGCTCGAGACCATGCCTGCGTCCATGGGCTTCCTGTGCCCGAACGTGAACTCCTATCGCCGTTTCGGCGCGCAGTTCTACGTACCGAACGCACCGAGCTGGGGTCTGGACAACCGCACCGTGGCGGTCCGCGTGCCCACCGGCAGCGCCGATGCCGTGCGCATCGAACACCGCGTGGCCGGCGCCGATGCCAACCCCTACCTGATGATGTCGGCGATCCTGGCGGGCATCCACCATGGCCTGACCAACAAGATCGAGCCGGGTGCGCCCATCGAAGGCAACTCCTACGAGCAGCTGGAACAGAGCCTGCCGAACAACCTGCGCGACGCCCTGCGCGAGTTGGACGACAGTGAAGTTCTGGCCAAGTACATCAGCCCGGATTACATCGACATCTTCGTCGCCTGTAAGGAAAGCGAGCTGGAGGAGTTCGAACACTCCATCTCCGACCTCGAATACAACTGGTATCTGCATACCGTGTAAGCGAGTCGACAACGCCGGCCCCAGGGCCGGCGTTGTTGTATCTGCAACCTGGTAACACCCCGGCGCAGCAGGCCATTCCGGTCGACGGCGCCTTGCAGCACCCGAAAGCCAGCACAAACAGAACCCGCATGCTCTACCAAGGAGGACGTCATGCCCCGTTTGCTTGCCCCGCTGTTGCTCGCAATGCTCCCCGCACTGGCCCAGGCCGAAGACCTGATCCACGTGTACAACTGGAACGACTACATCGCACCGCAAGTGCTTGAAGAGTTCCAGAAGGAAACCGGCATCAAGGTCGACTACCGCACCTTCAGCAGCGCCGAGGAACTGGACAAGGCACTGGCCAGCGGCGAGCCCATCGACGTCGCCGTCCCCTCCCACAACGACCTGCCGCGCCTGATCAAGGATGGCCGCCTGCAGCCCCTGGACTTCTCCCGGCTGCCCAACCGGCAGCACCTGGACAAGCAGCTGCTGAGCAAGCTGGCCGCCATGGACCCGCAGAACCAGCACGCCGTGCCCTATCTCTGGGGCGCCGTCGGCCTGGCGGTGAATACGCCGAAGGCGGAAGCAGCCTTCGGCGGCCCGCTGCCCCACAGCTGGAGCCTGCTGTTCGACGCCGAGCAGAGCGCGCGCCTCGGCAAGTGCGGCATCAGCCTGCTGGACGCCCCCGATGAAACCCTCGCCGTGCTGCTCAACTACCAGGGCCGCAACCTCTCCCGCAGCGCGCCGAGCCGCCTCAAGCGCAGCGCCGAGACCCTCGTGGCCCTGCGCCCGAACCTGCGCTACGTCGACAGCGAGCGCTACATCGCCGACCTCAACGCCGGCAACCTGTGCGTCGCCATGGCCTGGGTCGGCGACGCGCTGAACGCCGCCGCGGCCGGTCAGCCGGTGACCTTCATGGTCCCGGAGGAAGGCTCGGTGCTGTTCATCGACAACCTGACGATCCCCAAGAGCGCCAACCGCGCCGACCTCGCGCACAAGTTCATCGACTTCATGCTGCGCCCGGAGGTGGCGGCGAAGGTCACCAGCGCCACCCTCTACCCCAGCGGCAACGCCGACGCCCGCCAGTATCTGGACGAGAACTTGCGCAACCAGCCCGGCCTCTACCCGGACAAGGACACCAAGCGCCGCCTGTTCCCGGTGGAGCCCGTGCCGGAAAAACTCAGCGCCACCCGTGACGAGGTCTGGACCGCGTTCCGCGAAGGTCAGTAGCACCGGGGTTCCGTAGGTTGGGCTGAGGTACGAAGCCCAACATGGTGGGCAGTAGCGAAGAGTTGGGCCTCGCTACGCTCGGCGCCAACCTACGGCCGTGAGCGAATTCATTCGCGCTTGCGGCCGATCGCTTCTCTTGCCCCGAGCCCACCGCCTGGATTTCAATAGCGGCTCGTCAAAGGAGCCTCCCATGTCGCGCCCCGCCACCGCCCGCAAGCCCCGCGCCAGCAGCCAGCTGCGCATCGCCGGGATTCTCGACGCCGCCCGCGCCCTGCTGGCCGAGCAGGGCGTGGCCAACCTGTCGATCTACAGCGTCGCCGAACGCGCGGAGATGCCGCCCTCCTCCGTCTACCACTTCTTCTCCAGCGTGCCGGCGATCCTCGAGGCCCTTACCGCCGACATCCACGCCGCGTTCCGCGCCTGCCTGCAACTGCCCATCGAACATGACGGCCTGCGCCACTGGCACGATCTCTCGCGCCTGGTGGAAGAACGCATGCTGTCGATCTACGGCGCCGACGCCGCCGCGCGCCAGCTGATCCTCGCCCAGCACGGCCTCACCGAAGTCACCCAGGCCGACCGCCAGCACGACATCGAACTGGGCCGGCTGATGCACGCCCTGTTCGAGCGCCACTTCGCGCTGCCGACCTTGCCCGAGGACGTCGACGTCTTCGCCCTGGCCATGGAACTGGGCGACCGCGTCTACGCCCGCTCGGTGCAACTGCACGGCGAAATCACCCCGCGCCTGGCCGAGGAAGGCATGCGCGTGTTCGACGCCTACCTCGGGCTCTACCTGCCGCCCTTCCTGCCGAAACGGGCAACGCCCCGGGACCTCTGAGTCGATAGAAATCCGATATTTATCGGCAAATAAATCAGAATTCGGCCTCTGATAGAAAAAACACGCTTCAAATACAGATTTTTATCGGATATAAAGTCGCCATCCGCACGGCGGCCTGCCTCCGCCAGCACGGAACTGTCCCTGATTGCCGATAGATATCCGGCAATCGCTTCAACATCGTTCTGACGAGGTGTCTTCATGTCCCGCATCGTTACCGTCGCCGCCACCCAGATGGCCTGCTCCTGGAATCGCGCCGCGAACATCGCCAATGCCGAGAAGCTGGTCCGCCAGGCCGCCGCCAAGGGCGCCCAGATCATCCTGATCCAGGAGCTCTTCGAGACCCCCTACTTCTGCCAGAAGCCCAACGCGGACTACCTGCAGCTGGCCACCCCGGCCGAGACCAACGAAGCCATCGCGCACTTCCAGAACGTCGCCCGCGAACTGCAGGTGGTGCTGCCCATCAGCTTCTTCGAGCAGGCGGGCCGCGCGCGCTTCAACAGCATCGCCATCATCGACGCCGACGGCAGCAACCTCGGCGTCTACCGCAAGAGCCACATCCCGGACGGCCCCGGCTACCACGAGAAGTACTACTTCAACCCGGGCGACACCGGCTTCAAGGTATGGAACACCCGCTACGCCAAGATCGGCGTGGGCATCTGCTGGGACCAGTGGTTCCCGGAAGCGGCCCGCAGCATGGCCCTGCTGGGTGCCGAGATCCTCTTCTACCCGACCGCCATCGGCAGCGAGCCCCACGACGCCAACATCACCTCCCGTGACCACTGGCAGCGCGTGCAACAGGGCCACGCCGGCGCCAACCTGATGCCGCTGGTAGCCTCCAACCGCATCGGTCGCGAAGAGCAGGACGGCTACGACATCACCTTCTACGGCTCCTCCTTCATCGCCGACCAGTTCGGCGCCAAGGTCGAGGAACTGAACGAAACCGAGGAAGGCGTGCTGGTGCACAGCTTCAACCTGGACAAGCTGGAGCACGTCCGCAGCGCCTGGGGTGTGTTCCGCGACCGCCGCCCGAACCTATACTCCCCGATCAAGACCCTGGACGGCTCGCTCGAGTCGTAATGCCCGATGCCAGGGGCCAGCCCGATGGCGATGCACTGTTCGCCAGCGGGTTGGCCCCTGACCTTTTTTCAGACGATGGTGAGTCAATGAATACTCTGAAGAGCCTGCCCCGCGACGATGGCTTCCACATGCCGGCCGAATGGGCCCCGCATACCCGCACCTGGATGGTCTGGCCCGAGCGCCCGGACAACTGGCGCCTCGGCGGCAAGCCCGCGCAGGCGGCCTTCACCGCCGTGGCCAAGGCCATCGCGCGCTTCGAGCCGGTGACCGTCTGCGTCTCCGCCGGCCAGTACGAGAACGCCCGCGCGCGCCTCGACGAGCCCAACATCCGCGTGGTGGAAATCTCCACCGACGACGCCTGGGTCCGCGACACCGGCCCGACCTTCGTGGTCAACGACCAGGGCGACGTGCGCGGCGTGGACTGGACCTTCAACGCCTGGGGCGGCTTCGACGGCGGCCTCTACTTCCCCTGGAACCGCGATGACCAGGTGGCGCGCAAGATCCTCGAGATCGAAGGCTGCAAGCGCTACCGCACCGACGGCTTCGTGCTCGAAGGCGGCTCCATCCACGTCGATGGCGAAGGCACCCTGATCACCACCGAGGAATGCCTGCTCAACCGCAACCGCAACCCGCACCTCAGCCGCGAAGAGATCGAGGCGGTACTGCGCGAGCAACTGTCGGTGCAGACCGTGATCTGGCTGCCGGACGGCCTCTACAACGACGAGACCGACGGCCATGTGGATAACTTCTGCTGCTACGTGCGCCCCGGCGAAGTCCTGCTGGCCTGGACCGACGACCCGCACGACCCGAACTTCCCGCGCTGCCAGGCGGCCATGAAAGTGCTGGAAAGCGTCCGCGACGCCAAGGGCCGCCAACTGGTGGTGCACAAGATGCCGATCCCCGGCCCGATCTACGCCAGCGAAGAAGAATGCGCCGGCGTCGACCTGGTGGAAGGCACCCAGGAACGCGATCCGTCGATCCGCCTGGCCGGCTCCTACGTGAACTTCCTGATCGTCAACGGCGGCATCGTCGCGCCGAAGTTCGACGACGCCAAGGACGCCACCGCCGAAGCCATCCTCAAGCGCGTGTTCCCCGAGCATGAAGTGGTGATGGTGCCGGGCCGCGAGATCCTCCTCGGCGGCGGCAACATCCACTGCATCACCCAGCAGCAGCCGGCACCGCAAAAACGCTGAGCAGGCCGCAATGAACGAACCCCCGCAGATGCGGGGGTTTGTTTTTCCCGGTCCAGGGAAGCGACTTCCTGTAGGGGCGAATTCATTCGCCAAGGGCGGCGCAGCTGCCCCGAGCGATGCCGCAGGGCAGGCCTTCGGCCTGCTTGGCGAATGAATTCGCCCCTACGACAGATCCCGACCCATCCCGGGTGTGCCGATCACAGCTTGGCGATGGACACCTCGGTGGACTTCACGAAGGCGATCACTTCCGAGCCCACGCCCAGTTCCAGCTCGCGCACGGAACGGGTGGTGATCACGGAGGTGACGACGCCGGCGGCGGTCTGCACGTCGATCTCGGAAAGCACCGGGCCCTCGATGATCTCCTTGATGGTGCCTTTGAACTGGTTGCGGACGTTGATGGCTTTGATGGTCATGGCGTTGGTTCCTGTGCTCGGGGATCGATGGGGTTTGGGTCAGAGTGCCCAGCGCAGTTGCGTGGGCAGGGGGGAAACAGGTTCGGGTTCCGGCGGTGCCGAGGGCAGCGCCAGTACTCGCTCCAGGACTTCGGCCTCGAGGGCGGCCAGGCGCGCCGAGCCACGGGCACGGGGGCGATGCAGGTCCACGGCGAGATCGAGGCCGATGGCGCCTTCCTCGATCAGGATCACCCGATCGGCGACCGCCACGGCTTCGCTCACGTCGTGGGTCACCAGCAGCACGGTGAAGCCGTGCTGCTGCCAGAGGCGCTCGATCAGTTGCTGCATCTCGATGCGGGTCAGGGCATCCAGGGCACCCAGGGGCTCGTCCAGCAGCAGCAGGCGCGGCTGGTGGATCAGCGCACGGGCCAGGGCCACACGCTGCTTCTGGCCGCCGGAGAGGGCCGCTGGCCACTCGTTGGCGCGATCGGCCAGGCCCACCGCCTCCAGTGCGTCCAGGGCTCGCGGACGCCAGTTGCCGGACAGCCCCAGGCCGACGTTGTCGATCACCCGTTTCCAGGGCAGCAGGCGCGCGTCCTGGAACATCAGCCGGGTGTCCTCGCGGGCGGCTTCCAGCGCTGCCGCACCCGCCAGCAGCTCGCCACGGGAGGGCTGGTCCAGCCCCGCCAGCAGGCGCAGCAGGGTGCTCTTGCCGCAACCGCTGCGGCCGACCACGGCAACGAACTGGCCAGCGGGAATCAGCAGGTCGATGCCCTTGAGCACCTCCCGCTCGCCGAAGGACTTGCCGATGCCCTGGAGCGCCAGTGGGATGCCGCGCTTGAGGTGTTGCGGCGTCTGGGCGGCGGTCATGCGGCACCTCCCTTGGCCTGGTAGGCCGGGTGCCAGCGCAGCCAGACGCGTTCCAGGCCACGGGCGGCGACGTCGGCCAGCTTGCCGAGCACCGCGTAGAGCAGGATCGCCAGCACCACCACGTCGGTCTGCAGGAACTCGCGGGCGTTCATCGCCAGGTAGCCGATGCCGGAGCTGGCGGAAATGGTCTCGGCGACGATCAGCGTCAGCCACATGAAGCCGAGGGCGAAGCGCACCCCCACCAGGATCGAGGGCAGCGCGCCCGGCAGGATCACCTGGCGGAACAGCGCGAAACCCGACAGGCCGTAGCTGCGCGCCATCTCCACCAGCGCCGGGTCGACGTTGCGGATGCCGTGGTAGGTGTTGAGGTAGATGGGGAACAGGGTGCCGAGGGCGACCAGGAAGATCTTCGCCGACTCGTCGATGCCGAACCACAGGATCACCAGCGGGATCAGCGCCAGGTGCGGCACGTTACGGATCATCTGCACCGAGCTGTCGAGCAGGCGCTCGCCCCATTTCGACAGGCCGGTGATAAATCCCAGCAGCAGGCCGAGGCCGCCGCCGATGGCGAAGCCGATACCGGCGCGCCAGCCGCTGATGGCCAGGTGGGTCCAGATCTCGCCACTGGACAGCAGGTTCCAGCCCGCCTCCAGCACGGCGCTGGGCGCCGGCAGGATGCGGGTGGAGAGCAGGCCGGTCACCACCGCGCCCTGCCAGGCCGCCAGCAGCGCCACCGGCAGGGCCCAGGGCGCCAGGCGCTGGAGTAGGGAATTGAGTGTCATGCCTGCGGCCCTCAGCTCTGCGAAGCCAGCTTGGCTTCGGGCAGCGCCTCGTTGGCCACCATCTCGCCGAACGGACTGACGAAGGCCAGGCCGTCATTGGCGCGCGGCCGCGCCACGTCCAGGTGCGGGAACAGCAGCTCGGCGACCCGGTAGGACTCCTCCAGGTGCGGGTAGCCGGAGAAGATGAAGGTGTCGATACCAAGGTCAGCGTATTCCTTCACCCGCGCCGCCACGGTCGGGCCATCGCCCACCAGCGCGGTGCCGGCACCGCCGCGCACCAGGCCGACGCCGGCCCAGAGGTTGGGGCTGACTTCCAGCTTGTCGCGGCGGCCGTTGTGCAGGGCGGCCATGCGTTGCTGGCCCACCGAATCGAAACGGGCGAAGGCCGCCTGGGCCTTGGCGATGGTGGCGTCGTCGAGGTTCTCGATCAGGCGGTCGGCGGCGGCCCAGGCGGCTTCATTGGTTTCGCGCACGATGACGTGCAGGCGAATGCCGAAGCGCACCGTGCGGCCCTGTTTGGCGGCCTTGGCGCGGACCTGCTCGATCTTCTCCTTCACCGCCGCCGGCGGTTCGCCCCAGGTCAGGTACAGCTCGACCTGCTCGGCGGCCAGGTCCTGGGCGGCTTCGGACGAGCCACCGAAGTACAGCGGCGGACGCGGCTGCTGCAACGGCGGGTAGAACAGCTTGGCGCCCTTCACCTGGATGTGCTTGCCGTCGTAGTCGACGGTTTCGCCCTCCAGCACGCGGCGCCAGATGCGGGTGAACTCCACCGATGCTTCGTAGCGTTCTTCATGGTTCAGGTGCAGGCCATCGGCGGCCAGTTCGTCCGGGTCGCCACCCGTGACCAGGTTGAACAGCGCGCGGCCGCCGGACAGGCGATCCAGGGTCGCCGCCTGGCGCGCGGCCACGGTGGGCGAAATGATCCCGGGGCGCAGGGCCACCAGGAACTTCAGGCGCTGGGTCACCGGGATCAGCGACGCGGCCACCAGCCAGGAGTCCTCGCAGGAACGCCCGGTGGGGATCAGCACACCGCCGAAACCGAGGCGGTCGGCCGCTTGGGCGATCTGTTGCAGGTAGCCGTGGTCGACGGCGCGGGCGCCCTCGGATGTGCCGAGGTAGTGGCCATCGCCGTGAGTCGGCAGGAACCAGAAGATGTTCAAGCTCATGGAGTCGTCTCCTTGGGAATTCGTCGCCCCCCTCCCTCCTGGGAGAGGGGCCGATTGATTACTGCTGGGCCACCTTGGCCGGGGGCGTCCAGATGACGTCGGCGATGCTGAGTTTTTTCGGGATCAGTTTCAGCGCGGTGAAGGTGTCGGCGATCTTCTGCTGGGCGGCGACCACCTCGGGGGTCAGCGGCTGGGCACCGTAGCCCTGGCGCTTCACCGCGATGGAGGTGATGTCCTTGGACAGGCCGAGCAGCGGCGCCACCTGTTCGGTGACCTTGTCCGGATCGGCCTTGGAGTCCTCGCCCACGGCGCGCACTTCCTCGATCAGGGTGTTGATCACCTGCGGGTGCTTCTGGGCGTAGGGGCGGGTCGCCAGGTAGAACTGGTGGTTGTCGACGATGCCTTGGCCATTGCGCAGGGTGCGGGCCTCGAGCTGCTGCTCGGCGGCCGCCTGGAAGGGGTCCCAGATCACCCAGGCGTCCACGCTGCCACGCTCGAAGGCGGCGCGGGCGTCGGCCGGGGGCAGGTACACGGGCTGGATGTCGCTGTATTTCAGGCCGGCCTCTTCCAGGGCGCGGACCAGCAGGTAGTGGACGTTGGAGCCCTTGTTCAGGGCGACCTTCTTGCCGGCCAGTTCCTTCACCGACTGGATGGAGGAGCCCTTGGGCACCAGGATCGCCTCGCTGGTGGGCGCCGGCGGCTCATAGGCCACGTAGAGCAGGTCGGCACCGGCGGCCTGGGCGAACACCGGCGGGGTCTCGCCGGTCACGCCGAAGTCGATGGAACCCACGTTCAGCCCTTCCAGCAGCTGCGGGCCACCGGGGAACTCGGTCCATTTGACCTCGACGCCCTGTTCGGCCAGGCGCTTCTCCAGCGTTCCCTTGGCCTTGAGCAGCACCAGGGTGCCGTATTTCTGGTAGCCGATCCGCAGGGTCTCGGCCTGTGCCTGGGTGATGGCGCCGAAAGCCAGGGCAGCCGCGAACAGGGCAGCCAGGCTCCGACGCAAAGTGATGGTGCGCATGGCGCTCTCCTCATGACTTCGCTTTGGGTGTCGTTGCCTGCTGGCCCGTTGACGGGAGAGTAAGGCGGGGTTCGTTGCGGGCGCGCGAGGCGCCGGGTGGATCAGCGGTTGGGTTGCGGGGTCAGGCGCAGGTACGGCCGGACCGCCTTGTAGCCACGCGGGAAGCGCTGGCGGATCTCGTCTTCATCCTTGAGCGAGGGCACGATCACCACGTCGTCACCGTCCTGCCAGTTGGCGGGGGTGGCGACCTTGTGGTTGTCGGTCAGCTGCAGGGAGTCGATCACCCGCAGGATCTCGTTGAAGTTGCGCCCGGTGCTGGCCGGGTAGGTGATGGTCAGGCGCACCTTCTTGTTCGGGTCGATGATGAACAGCGAACGCACGGTGAGGGTGTCGTTGGCGTTCGGGTGGATCAGGTCGTAGAGGTCGGATACCCGGCGGTCGGCGTCGGCGATGATCGGGAAGTTCACCAGGGTGCCCTGGGTGTCGTTGATGTCATCGATCCAGCGGTGATGGGACTCCACCGGGTCCACCGACAAGGCGATGGCCTTCACCCCACGGGCGGCGAACTGGTCCTTCAGCTTGGCGGTGAAGCCGAGCTCCGTGGTGCACACCGGGGTGAAGTCGGCCGGGTGGGAGAACAGCACGGCCCAGCTGCCGCCCAGCCATTCGTGGAAGCGAATGGGGCCTTCGCTGGAGTCCTGCTCGAAGTCGGGGGCGATGTCGCCAAGGCGGATACTCATGGTGCTGCTCCTGTGTCTGTTGTCGTTCCGTGGGGCTCACTATGGGCACTTGCTTTGAAAATTAAAAAGAATAAATAACAATTTATTTATGCGATTTGGAGATAATAAAATTCAGACGTGAAAAAGCCGGAAACCCTCTGGAACAGGGTCTCCAGCTTTCATATGGCGCCAATCGGTAGGCTGGGTAGAGGCACGCGGCTCCCCGTTGGGCTTCGCTGCGCTCTGCACCAACCTACGGAATCACTGCGTTTTTCCATCCACCAGCGGTGCGATTCCGGGCCCCGAATGGTGGATCGATGAAGCGTGATCCACCCTACGACGCATCACCCGTAGGTTGGGTAGAGGAACGAAACCCAACAAGCGGAGCCCCGTTGGCGACACCCCACGGAATCACCGCGCGTCACCCAAGGGTGGATGGCGCTTTTTCCATCCACTAGCGGTGTGATTCCGGGCCCCGGATGGTGGATCGATGAAGCGTGATCCACCCGATGCGCCCCCCGTAGGTTGGGTAGAGGAACGAAACCCAACAGGCGGAGCCCCGTCGGACGCACCCCGTTGGGCTTCGCTGCGCTCTGCAGCAACCTACGGAACCACCGCGCCTTACAGCAGGGTCAGGGTGTAGCTCAGGATCAGGCGGTTCTCGTCCTGGTCGCGGGCCGCGTCGCTGCGCAGCACGGTGTTACGCCAGGACAGGCCCAGGCCCTTGAGCGGACCGTCCTGCAGCACGTAGTCGAGGCGGAAATCCCGTTCCCATTCGCCCTGGTCGCTGCCCTGGGTCTCGATGTTGCTGCCCTTCAGGTAGGTGGTCGTCGCCTTCAGGCCCGGCACGCCGAGCTTGGCGAAGTCGTAGCCGTACTCGGCCACCCAGGTGCGCTCGCCGGCGCTGAGGAACTTGCCGATCTGGCGGTCGGTGATCAGGTAGGCGGTGGCGCCGTCGCCCTGGTTGAGGAAGGGGAAGGCGCTGTCGCCGGACACCTGCTGGTAGCCCAGGCTGGCCGCGTGGCCGCCGAGGGTGTAGGTGAAGAAGGCGCTCCAGGTGCGGTTGTCCACCTCGCCCTTGTTCGGGTCGTTGGCCGCCCAGTTGCCGCTGCTGACGAAGCCTTCGCCACGGCCGGCGACGCTGGCGTTCTTGCCATCGGAGTCGCTGTAGAAGTAGCGCAGGTCGGACTTCAGCGCGCCCACCGGCAGCGCCCAGTTGTGGGTCAGGCCCACGAAGTGCTGCTGGTAGAAGTCTTCCAGGTTGCCGTAGTAGTACTGGGCGAGCAGGTTGTCGCTGACCTTGTAGTCGCCGCCGGCGAAGTAGAAGGTGTTGACGAACTGGCCGCTGCGGGCGTTGTTCGCGCCGGCGATCGACAGGCCGCGGGCGTCGCTGGAGTTACGCCCCTTGGCGTGTTCCAGCTGGCCGCCGACCAGGGTCAGGCCGGCGATCTCGTTGGAGGTGATCTGCCCGCCCTCGAAGGTCTGCGGTAGCAGGCGGCCGTCGTTGTAGGTCACCACCGGCAGCTTGGGCAGCAGGGTGCCGATGCGCCCTTCGGTCTTGGAGATACGCACCTTGCCGGTCAGGCCCAGGCTGCCGAAGTCGTCCTTGGCGCGGCCGTCGTTGTCGGTGGGGAACACGGTGCCGCCGTAGTTGCTGCTGGTGGGGTTGTAGTGACGGCCCTTGCCGGAATCCAGCTTGACGCCCAGAAGGCCGAGGGCGTCGACGCCCACGCCGACGGTGCCTTCGGTGAAGCCCGAGGCGTAGTTGAACAGGAAGCCCTGGCCCCACTCCTCCTGCTTGGACGGCGAGGCGGTGCCTTCGCGGTTGTCCTGGTTGATGTAGAAGTTGCGCAGGGTCAGGCTGGCCTTGCTGTCTTCGATGAAACCGCCGGCGGATGCCTGCTGGGCCAGGACGCCGAGGGCGACGGCCAGGGCGAGGGAGGACTTGTTCATGCTCGATGCTCCATTGCGATCTTGTAAGGGTGTTCAAGCGCCCGGAGCAGGAGCAAGCGCGACGCGCCGCTGCGTGACCTTGAAGCCACTGTCGTTTTCACTGGCTCCGGTGCAAGTTCGATGCGGCGGTCCGCTTTCGGTAGGTCGCCACTCTAGGGGGAGAAACTAATTTCCAAAAAGAATTATTTTTTAGATTTAAATGTCTTTTGGGAATAAGAGAAGTCTGATGTTCCTGTAGGGAGCAGACCTAAGCTAATTCCATAAAGGTATTTGAGAGACATCTTTTAGATCGTTAGCTTTAGCCAACCGGAACACCGGACGACCCCCCATCCAGCGTCCCCTGTTCCGGCCTCGTTGCGTGCCGGACAGCCCAGTCAACGAGGTGCCCATGTCCCACTCGCGTTCCTTCAGCCGCCGAACCCTGCTCGCACTCGCCCTGGCCACCGGCCTGGTGAGCGCGCTGCCGGTCGATGCCTCCACCCCGCTGCGCATCGGCTACCAGAAGTCCTCCACCCTGATCACCCTGCTGAAAGCCCAGGGCACCCTGGAGCGTGAGCTGGGCAAGCAGGACATCAACGTCAGCTGGCACGAGTTCGCCAGCGGCCAGCCCCTGCTGGAAGCCCTCAACGTCGGCAATATCGATCTCTCCGCCGATGTCGCGGACACCGTGCCGGTCTTCGCCCAGGCCGCCGGCGCCCAGCTCGCCTACTTCGCCCTGGAGGCCCCCTCGCCCTCCGCCCAGGCCATCGTCGTGCACCAGGACTCACCGCTGAAGAGCCCGGCCGACCTCAAGGGCAAGACCGTCGCCGTGACCAAGGCCGCCGGCAGCCACTACCTGCTGATCGCGGCCCTGGCCAAGGCCGGCCTGAAGTTCTCCGACATCAAGCCGGCGTACCTGACCCCGGCCGATGGCCGCGCCGCCTTCGAGAACCACAAGGTGGATGCCTGGGTGACCTGGGAGCCCTTCCTCAGCACCGCGCGCAACCAGCTGCCCACCCGCACCCTGGCCGATGGCGCCGCCCTGGCGCAGTACCAGCGCTACTACCTGACCAGTACGGCCTACGCCAAGGCCCATCCCGAGGTGCTGGATACCGTCTTCGTCGAACTGGTGAAGGCCGGCGACTGGCTCCGCGCCCACCCGCGCGAGGCCGCGGTGATCCTCGCGCCGCAATGGGGCGGCCTGGACCCGGCCATCGTCGAGCGCGCCAACGCCCAGCGCAGCTACCAGGTACAGGCGGTGCGGGCCGACAGCCTCAAGGAGCAACAGAAGATCGCCGACGCCTTCTTCGGTGCCGGCCTGCTGCCCAAGCCCGTGGACACCCGCAAGGTCGCCATCTGGAGCCCGGAGAAGCAGTGATGACCGCCGGATTGCGCCTGCCGCCGGACAACCGCGGCGATGCCCCCCTGTTCGACCCGCGCCTGTTCCCCGTCGACCTCGGGCCCTACGCCGAACGCGTCGAGCACCTCAGCCGCCAACTGGCCGCCAGCGCCGTCGAACGCGACCGCGATGGCGGCAGCGCACCCCGGGAGCGCGAGCTGCTGCGCGCCAGCGGCCTGCTGACCCTCGCCGTTCCCTCGGCCCATGGCGGCCAGGGCGCCCCCTGGCCACTGATCTACCGCATCGTTCGCCAACTGGCCGCGGTGGACAGCTCCCTGGCCCACCTCTTCGCCTTCCAGCACCTGCAGGTCGCCACCCTGCAGCTGTTCGGCAACCCGGCACAACAGCGCCACTGGCTGGGCCGCACCGTGCAGGAGCGCTGGTTCTGGGGCAACGCCACCAATGGTCGCGATCGCCGCCTGCACCTCAATCGACGCGACGAGCACTACGAGCTGAACGGCTGCAAGTCGTTCTGCTCCGGGGCGCTCGGGGCCGACGCGCTGATCGTCAGCGCCCCCCGCGGGCACAGCAGCGATGACCGGGTCTTCCTGGTGCTGCCGACCCAGCGCGAAGGCCTGGCGATCAACGACGACTGGGACGGCTTCGGCCAACGCCAGACCGACAGCGGCTCGGTGCAGTTCGAGAACGTCTTCGTGCACAGCGAGGAGCTCCTCGGCCCCAGCGGCGCCAGCCCGCGCAGCACCCTGCGCGCCTGCCTGTCGCAGCTGGTGCTGGTGCAGCTTTATCTGGGCAACGCCCAGGGCGCGCTGGAGGCGGCCCTGCGCTACACCCGCGAGCAGGCGCGCCCCAGGGCCGGCGCCGAGGTGCTCAGCGCCAGCGACGACCCTTATGCGCAACAACGCTTCGGCGACCTCTGGCTGCGCTATCGCAGCGCCCTGCCACTGGCCGAAGAGGCCGCCCAACGCCTGCAGGCGGCCTGGGATCGCCCCGCGCTGACGGCCGCCGAACGTGGCGAGGTGGCCCTGGCCATCGCCGAAGCCAAGGTGGTGTCGGCCCGCGCGGCGCTCGAGATCACCGCGCAGATCTTCGACAACCTGGGCGCCAGCGCCACGTCGGCACGCCATGGCCTGGACCGCTTCTGGCGCAACGTGCGGGTCCACAGCCTGCACGATCCGCTGGACTACAAGAGCCGCGATATCGGCCGCTGGTTGTTGAATAACCAGCTGCCGACGCCGTCGATCTACAGCTGACTCCCGCTCATAAGCTAATGCTAAAAAATTATTTATTTTAAGTTTTTTAGATCATTTAGATTCTCTTCACCGGACCACCGGACAACGCTAGACACACAGCATTCCCCTGTCCCGTGGACCGGCCTCCAAGACCGGCCCCAGCCCGTTGAGGAGCTCCACCATGATCCCGTCCCTGTTCCCCCGTCGCCTGCTGGCGGCCATTACCCTCGGCGGCCTGGCACTCAGCGCCCAGGCCGCGGACTTCACCGTCGCCTACCAGACCACCGTCGACCCGGCCAAGGTGGCCCAGGCCGACGGCGCCTATGAAAAGGCCAGCAAGTCCGAAATCGATTGGCGCAAGTTCGACAGCGGTGCCGAAGTCATCACCGCCGTCGCCTCCGGTGACGTGCAGATCGGCTATGTCGGCTCCAGCCCGCTGGCCGCCGCCGCCACCCGCCAGCTGCCGATCCAGACCTTCCTCATCGCCACCCAGATCGGCGATGCCGAGGCCCTGGTGGCCCGCAACGGCGCCGGCATCAGCAAGCCCGAGGACCTGATCGGCAAGAAGATCGCCGTGCCCTTCGTCTCCACCGGCCACTACAGCCTGCTGGCCGCCCTCAAGCACTGGCAGATCGACCCCACCAAGGTGACCATCCTCAACCTCGCGCCGCCGGCCATCGTCGCCGCCTGGCAACGGGGCGACATCGACGCCACCTACGTCTGGGACCCGGCCCTGGGCGTGGCCAAGTCCTCCGGCAAGGTACTGATCAGCTCCGCCGAACTGGGCAAGCTGGGCGCGCCCACCTTCGACGCCTGGATCGTGCGCAAGGACTTCGCCGAGAAGCACCCCGAGGTGGTCCGCGCCTTCGCCAAGGTGACCCTCGACGCCTACGCCGACTACCGCAAGGACCCGCAAGCCTGGCTGGCCGACAAGGGCAACATCGACAAGCTGGTGAAGCTCTCCGGCGCCAAGGCCGAGGACATTCCGCTGCTGCTGCAGGGCAACGTCTTCCCGCTCGCCGCCGACCAGGCCACCGCCCTCGGCGCGCCGACCACCCAGGCCATCAGCGAGACCGCGCGCTTCCTCAAGGAGCAGGGCAAGGTCGAGGCCGTGCTGCCTGATTACGCCCCTTACGTCAGCTCCAAGTACGTAACCAATTGATCCGCTGATTGGCTGCGCGTCGGCGTGGCGTTGTTGAAAACGACCTCGAACTGCTCACTTACAACAGTAAGCTCCGCGTTCTCGGTCGTTTTCGCCTAGCCACGCTCTAGCTCGCTCAATCAGCCCTGCAATGAGCACTCGAAAAATGGCCCTACTCCAGCTGGAGCGCATCAGCGCACAGTACCCAGGCGCGGCCGAGCCGGTACTGACCGATATTTCCCTCGACCTCGGCCCCGGCGAGTTGTTGGTGGCCCTCGGGCCGTCCGGCAGCGGCAAGACCACCCTGCTCAACCTGATCGCCGGCTTCGTCGCCCCCAGCGCCGGCCGCATCAGCCTCGACGGCGCGCCCGTCACCGGCCCCGGTGCCGAGCGCGGCGTGGTCTTCCAGGACGACGCCCTGCTGCCCTGGCAGGACGTGATCGGCAATGTCGCCTTCGGCCTGGAACTGGCCGGCGTGCCCCGCGCCGAACGCGAGGCCCGGGCCCGTGACATGCTCGCCCTGGTGGACCTGGCCGGTTTCGAGCGGCGGCACATCTGGGAACTCTCCGGCGGCCAGAAACAGCGTGTCGGCATCGCCCGCGCCCTGGCCGCCGAACCCCGCGTGCTGCTGATGGACGAACCCTTCGGGGCACTGGACGCTTTCACCCGCGAACAGATGCAGGAACTGCTCCTGCAGGTCTGGCGGCGCACCGCCAAGCCGGTATTCCTGATTACCCACGACATCGAGGAAGCGGTGTTCCTCGCCAGCGAACTCATCCTCCTGTCGCCCAACCCCGGGCGCATCAGCGAGCGCCTGCGCCTGGACTTCGGCCAGCGCTACGCCGCCGGGGAAAGCGCGCGGGCGATCAAGTCCGACCCGCGCTTCATCGAAACCCGCGAGCACGTGCTCGCCCAGGTCTTCGCCGAACGCCAGAGGAGAAGCGCATGAGCAGCCTCGACCTGCCCCTGGCCGCCAAGGCCAGCACCCGCACGCCGGCCCGGCGCGGCCGCCCGCTGAATACCACGGGCATCAGCCTGCTGACCCTGGCAAGCCTGCTCTTCACCTGGTGGGCGGTGACCAGCGCCGGCCTGATCGAGCCGCTGTTCCTGCCCAGCCCCCAGGCCGTGGCGCGCAAGGGCTGGCTGCTGCTGACCCAGGGCTACATGGACGCCAGCCTCTGGCAGCACCTGGGCGCCAGCCTCGGACGCATAGGCGTCGCCCTGCTGGCGGCGGTGCTGTCCGCCGTGCCGCTGGGCATCGCCATCGGCCGCAACCGCATCGCCCGGGGCATCTTCGACCCGCTGATCGAGTTCTACCGGCCCATCCCGCCGCTGGCCTACCTGCCGCTGATCGTCATCTGGTGCGGCATCGGCGAGCTGTCCAAGGTGCTGCTGATCTTCCTGGCGATCTTCGCCCCCATCGCCATCGCCACCGCCACCGGTGTGCGCAACGTCGACCCGGTGCGCTTGCGCGCCGCGCAATCCCTGGGCGCCAGCCAGTCCCAGCTGATCCGCCACGTGATCCTGCCCAGCGCGCTGCCGGACATCCTCACCGGCGTGCGCATCGGCCTGGGCGTCGGCTGGTCCACCCTGGTGGCCGCCGAACTGGTGGCCGCCACCCGTGGCCTGGGCTTCATGGTGCAGTCGGCGGCGCAGTTCCTGGTCACCGACGTGGTGATCCTCGGCATCCTCGTGATCGCCCTGATCGCCTTCGCCCTGGAACTCGGCCTGCGCGCCCTGCAACGCAAGCTCGTGCCCTGGCACGGGCAGAGCCGCTAGCCCCTCTTTCTCGTTGGGCTTCGCTGCGCTCTACCCAACCTACCGCACTCCGTAGGTTGGGTCGGGCGGCGTTCCGCGAGCGCAGCGAAGCCCAACACAGCCGATCCCCGAGAGTCCGCCATGACCCTGCATATCACCCCGTTGTCCCCCGCCCTCGGCGCCGTCGTCGCAGGCCTCGACCTGGCCCTCCCCCTCGACGCCGCCCAACGCGAGGCGGTGGAAAAGGCCCTGCTCGCCCACCAGGTGCTGTTCTTCCGCGACCAGCCGCTGGACCCGCAGAAGCAGGCGGCCTTCGCCCGCAACTTCGGCGACCTGCACATCCACCCCATCTACCCGAACATTCCCGAGCAACCGGAAGTGCTGGTGCTGGATACCGCCGTCACCGACGTGCGCGACAACGCCCTCTGGCACACCGACGTGACCTTCCTGGAAACCCCGGCCCTGGGCGCGGTGCTGGCCGCCAAGCAGCTGCCGCCCTACGGCGGCGACACCCTCTGGGCCAGCAGCAGCGCGGCCTATGACACCCTGTCGGCGCCGATCCAGCGTCTGCTGGAGGGCCTCACCGCCACCCACGACCTGTCCCGCGCCTTCCCGGAGGAACGCTTCAGCCTCACGGCCGAGGAGCACCAGCGCCTGGAAGACGCCAAGCGCAAGAACCCGCCGCGCAGCCACCCGGTGGTGCGCACCCACCCGGTCACCGGGCGCAAGGGCCTGTTCGTCAACGAGGGCTTCACCACCCGCATCAACGAACTCTCGGCGGCGGAAAGCGATGCGTTGCTGCGCTTCCTGTTCGCCCACGCCACCCGCCCGGAATTCACCATCCGCTGGCGCTGGCAGGCGAACGACGTGGCCTTCTGGGACAACCGCATCACCCAGCACTTCGCCGTCGACGACTACCGCCCCCAGCGCCGCGTGATGCACCGCGCCACCATCCTCGGCGACAAGCCCTTCTGAATCCCTGGTCTAGGCTTTCCCCTGCTGGCGCACCAGACGCCAGCAGGCCATCTGGAGAGCCCCATGACGGACCGCGTCCCCGACCACCTCGACCTGCCCGAACTCACCCTGCGCGGCCTCATCCTCGGTGCCGTCATCACCCTGGTATTCACCGCGTCCAACGTCTACCTGGGGCTCAAGGTGGGCCTGACCTTCGCCTCGTCGATTCCCGCCGCGGTGATCTCCATGGCGGTGCTGCGCTACTTCAAGGGCTCGAACATCCTCGAGAACAACATGGTGCAGACCCAGGCCTCGGCGGCCGGCACCCTGTCCTCGATCATCTTCATCCTCCCGGGCCTGCTGATGATCGGCTACTGGTCCGGCTTCCCCTTCTGGCAGACGGCGATGATCTGTGCCATCGGCGGCATCCTCGGGGTGCTCTACACCATTCCCCTGCGCCGGGTGATGGTGGTGCAGAGCGACCTGCCCTACCCCGAGGGCGTGGCGGCGGCGGAGATCCTCCGGGTCGGTAGCGAGGACGACGAGCACGACACGCCCGCCAGCCGCAGCGGCCCCGGCTTGCGCGACATACTCGGCGGCGGCCTGGTGGCCGCCGCCTTCAGCCTGTGCAGCAGCGGCTTCAAGCTGCTCGGCGAAAGCATCAGCCTGTGGCTCGGCGCCGGCCAGGCGGCCTTCCGTTTCAGCACCGGTTTCTCCTTCGCCCTGGTGGGCGCCGGCTACCTGATGGGCATCACCGCCGGTATCGCCATCCTCATCGGCGTGGTGATCTGCTGGGGCGTGGCGGTGCCGCTGCTGACGGTCAACACGGCGCCGGTGGACGGCCAGTCGATCCGCGAACTGGCTACCCAGCTGTGGAGCTCCCAGGTACGTTTCCTCGGCGCCGGCACCATCGGCATCGCCGCGCTCTGGACCCTGGCCACCCTGTTCAAGCCCATGGCCCAGGGCGTCTGGCACTCCCTGCGGGCGGTCAGCGGCAAGGGCGAGCTGAGCGACCAGCGCACCGAGCGCGACATGCCGGCGCGGGCCATCCTGCTGCTGGCCGGCCTGCTCCTGCTGGCCCTGCTCGCGGTGTTCGCCGGCTTCCTGCGGGAGGCCGCGCCGAACCTGGCCGGCGTGCACTTCTGGAGCCTGGTGGCGGTCTGTGTGTTCTTCGCCTTCATCTTCGGCTTCCTGATCGCCGCCGCGTGCGGCTACATGGCCGGCCTGGTGGGCTCCTCCAGCAGCCCGATCTCCGGCATCGGCATAATCGCGGTGATCCTGGTGTCGCTGCTGATCCTCGGCATGGGCAGCCTGGAGCCCGAGCTGCTGGCGCTCGGTGGCGGCAAGGTGGCCATCGCCCTGGCGCTGTTCACCACCTCGGTGGTGCTGGCCATCGCCGCCATTTCCAACGACAACCTGCAGGACCTCAAGACCGGCTACCTGGTGGGCGCCACGCCTTGGCGCCAGCAGGTGGCGCTGATCGTCGGCTGCCTGGTGGGCGCCCTGGTGATCCCGCCAGTGCTGGAGCTGCTCTACCAGGCCTACGGTTTTGCCGGCGCCCTGCCGCGAGAAGGCCTGGACCCGCAACAGGCCCTGGCCGCGCCCCAGGCGACCCTGCTCACCGCCATCGCCAGCGGTATTTTCCGCAACTCGCTGAACTGGAACATGATCCTCATCGGCGTGGCCCTGGGCGTCGCCCTGATCCTCGTCGACCTGATTCTGCGCCGCAGCGGCAAGGCCAGCCTGCCGGTGCTGGCGGTGGGCCTGGGCATCTACCTGCCGCCCACCATCGGCATGACCCTGACCATCGGCGCAGCCCTGGGCTGGCTGATCGACCGGCGCCTGGCGAAACGCGCGGCGGCGGCCGGACAGGACCCGGAAGCCTTCGCCGAACTGCCGCGCCGGCGTGGCGTGCTGTTGGCCTCGGGGCTGATCGTCGGCGAGAGCCTGATGGGCATCCTGCTCGCCGGGCTGATCGGCGCCAGCGGCCAGAATGCGCCCCTGGCCCTGGTGGGCGCCGACTTCGCCGAGACCGCCGAATGGCTCGGGCTCATCGTCTTCGTCCTGGTCTGCGTGGCCTTCTACCGGCGGGTGCTCGGCGCGCGCGCACCGCAATCACCGGTGGCGACACGTAGGATGGGTTGAGCCTGCGATACCCATGCGGGCGGGACTGATGGGTATCGCTCCGCTCAACGGAACGCCGCCCGACCCATCCTACGAGCTGGGCGCGCACCGGAATCACGGCGTACCGCCCAGCTCCCGCAGGTAATCCCAGGGGTAGATCCCCCGTTCGTGGCCATCGCTGAACACCAGCTGCACGCCATAGCCCTGCAAGGCGATGCGCTCCAGGCGCACGTCCGGGTCGACCGTGGCGATCACGCCACGCAGGCGCGCCGCCTTGCACTGGGCACAGGGGCAGGCGCCGCGCAAACGGGCGTGGCTGAGCGCCTGGCGCTCGCCATCGGCCCACTCCAGGCGCAACACCGTCTCGCTGCGGGAATTGCGCAGGGCGCTGGGGGCGTCCATCAGGCCGCGCCTTGCAGTTGGGCCAGGGCGATACGCACCGCCTTGCGCACTTCTGGATCGCCGTCGGCCTCGGCGGCGCGCAGCACCGGCAGCGCCGTGCTATCACCCAGTTCGCCAAGGGCCAGGGCGGCCTCCTTGCGCAGGTTGGCGATGCCATGCAGCAGCAACTCGGCGAGGCCGCCACCGGCCTCGCGGTAGCGCAGGCGGCCCAGGGCCCGCGCGGCGCGCAGGCGAACCTGCCAGTAATCATCGGCCAGGGCGCGCGCCAGCGCCGCGCCGGCTTCCGCCAGGCCGAGCTTGCCGAGGGTGGTGGCAGCTTCCTCGCGCACCTGCCAGGCGCCATCGCCCAGGGCCGCGAACAACGCCGGCAGCACCTCGGCGCCACGGGCCAGGCCCAGGGCACCGGTGGCGGTGCGGCGCACCTCGGTGTCGGCATCGTCGCTGGCCAGGCGCGCCAACGCCGGCAACGCGGCTTCCTGCTTGAGCCAGCCAAGAATACCCACCGCCTCGCGGCGCACCGTGGCCTCGGCATCCTCCAGGGCCAGCAGGGCCGGCCCGGCCGCTTCCTCCAGGCGCAGCTCGCGCAGGGCGCGCAGGCTACTTGCGCGGACGAAGGCGTCGGCATGGCTCACCCAGGGCAGGATCAGCCGCCCGGCCTCCAGGCTCTTCAGCTCGCTGAGGCTCTGGGCGGCGGCCACCCGCACGGGGTCGGCGCCATCGGTGAGGGCGGCGCAGAGGGCCTGGACCACCTCGGGTTCCTCCCAGGCCTCCAGCAGGCGTGCGGCCTCGGCGCGTACCTCGGCGGCATCGTCCGACGCCAGCGCGGCGGTGAGCCAGGGCAGGCCCTCGGGGTCTTCCAGGTCGGCCAACTCGATCAGGGCGATGCGCCGTACGCCGGCGTCGTCATCGGCCAGACGCGGCAGCAGGTCGAGGATGTCAGGGTTGTCTGTGTCATGTGGGGTCATAGGGCGATTCGCAATGGCGGATGGTCGGTGGGCAGGCCCAGGGGCGTCAGGCGCGGCAGCTCGCGGCCTTCTTCATGGCGCAGCAGTTCCAGGCAGTGACGCTTGAGGTGGGTGAAGCCGGGGCTGGTGAGCAGGCTGGCGCGGCGCGGCCGTGGGAAGTCCAGGTGCAGGTCCTCGATGAAGCGTCCGGGGCGAGGGCTCATCACCAGGATGCGGTCGGCGAGGAACAGCGCTTCGTCTATGTCATGGGTGACGAACACCACCGTGGTGCGGATGCGCGTCCAGATATCCAGCAAGAGCTCCTGCATCCGCGAGCGGGTTTGCGCATCCAGGGCGCCGAAGGGTTCGTCCATCAGCAGCAGGCGCGGGCGGTTGATCAGCACGCGGGCGATCTCGGCGCGCTGCTGCATGCCACCGGAAAGCTGGCTCGGCCAGCGCCCGGCGAAATCGGCCAGGCCCACCAGGCGCAGGAACTCGGCGGCGCGCTGGCGCCGTTCGGCCTTGCCGATGCCCTGCATCTTCAGGCCGAAGGCGACGTTGTCGAGCACGCTGCGCCAGGGCAGCAGGGTGTGGTGCTGGAACACCATGCCGCGCTCGGGCGAGGGCCCGTCCACGGCGCGGCCATCCACTTCCAGGCTGCCGGCGCTGGGAGTGAGATGCCCGGCCAGGGCGCCGAGCAGGGTGGATTTGCCGCAGCCCGAGGGGCCGAGGATGCAGACGAACTCCCCGGCGGCGATGGAGAAATCCAGGGCCTGCACCGCCTCGAAGGCGTCCTTGCCCCGGCCCAGGCGGATGGACATGCCGCGGGCCTGGATGCGGCCGGGCTCGACGGCCTGTTCGAAGGCACTCATCAGGCGTTCCTCCGTGCGCGGTACCAGGGCGTGGCCAGGGCGCCGAGACGCTTGACCAGGCCGCTACTGCCCATGCCGAGCAGGCCGATGAGCAACATGCCGACCAGGATGTCGGGGTAGTTCTGCACCACGTAGGACTCCCAGGTGTAGTAGCCGATGCCGAACTGGCCGGAGATCATCTCGGCGGTCACCAGGCAGAACCACGAGGTGCCCATGCCGATGGCGAGGCCCGTGACGATGCTCGGCGCGGCGCCCGGCAGGATCACCTCCCGCAGGATGGCCAGACGCCCGGCGCCGAGGCTGCGCGCCGAGGCGACCAGGCGCGGGTCGACGCCTTCGACGCCGTGCACGGTGTTGAGCAGAATGGGGAACAGGGCGCCGGTGAAGGTGATGAACACCATGGACAGCTCCGAGGAGGGAAACATCAGGATGGCCAGGGGAATCCAGGCCACCGCCGGAATGGGTCGCAGCACTTCCAACGGCGGCAGCAGGCAGTACTCGGCCCAGCGCGAGCGGCCGATGGCCAGGCCCAGCGCCACGCCGACCAGGGCGGCGGCGAGGTAGCCGGCGAATACCCGCGACAGGCTGCCGGAAAGGTGCGCCAGCAGCTTGCTGGAGTGCAGCAGTTGCCAGGCGGCATCCAGCACCGCGGCGGGCGTGGGCACGTAGCTGAAGGTGAGCAGGCCCAGGTCCAGCCTCGTGGTGGATGCCAGCTGCCAGAACAGCAGGCAGGCCGCCAGGGAGGTGAGGCGCAGGGGCCAGCGGTAGTAATGCGTCATGGGGTCGTCCTCCTGTAGGTTGGCGCCAAGCGAAGCGCGGCCCAACGTGGCGCTCTCCGGCATGGGCACGTTGGGCTTCGCTGTGCTCAGCGCCAACCTACGGTTCTGCGATCAGCGGCTGGCGACGGCCTGCTTCTGGTTGGCGCTGGTGAAGTCCAGGGCGGTGCCACCGTGCCGCTGGGCGTAGTCCTCGGCCTGCTGCTTGAGCAGGAAGGCATTCAGCTCGCCCTTGTCGTTACGCACGAACCAGGCCTGGCTGGCCAGCAGCTTGATGCCGCTGTCGGTGGCCTGGGCGTAGATGGCGCGGATGTCCTTGCCCTCCTGTTCCAGCTGGGCCAGGGCCGCCAGGGCCGCTTCGGGCGATGCGTAGTGGCGCACCTTGTCCTCGCCGCGCACCCAGATCTGCGCCAGGCGCTTGAAGTCGGTGATGGGCTTGCCGGTGGCGGCGTCGTTGGCCTTGAGCGGCAGTTGGGCGTAGTTCTTCAGCGCCTGGTCGTAGTCCTGCCCGGCGGCCTTGAAGGCCGCGCGGATGTACTGGTCGTCGATGAACTTGGCGGTGTCCAGCCCGCGATCGGTCTTCTTCAGGAGCTTCAGGGTATCGATGGAAGTGGCCACCGCCTGGCGGTACTCGGGCTTCCAGGTCAGGTCGCGGGTCTGCAGGCCGAGTGGGCCGTGGAACAGGTAGTTCACCTCGGCCTCGATACCGGTGACTTTCTCGATCAGCTCGCTGTACTTCTCGGGTTCGGCGGCGAACAGGCGGTCGGCCTCCAGGCTGGCGCGCAGGTAGGCGGTGACGATCTCCGGGTACTTCTTGGCGTAGTCGGCGTCCACCAGGGCGCCGTGGAAGGTCGGCGCCTCGGCCTGGGAGCCGTCGTAGATCTTGCGGGCGAAGCCACGGTTGGGGAACAGCTCTGCGAAGGGCACGAAGTCGGCGTGGGCTTCGATGCGGTTGCTGCGCAGGGCGGAGCCGGCGATCTCCGGCGGCTGGGCGATGATCCGCACGTCCTTCTCCGGGTCCCAGCCCTGGGCGGCGACGGCGCGCAGCAGCATGCCGTGTGCGGTGGAGGCGAAGGGCACGGAAATGGTCTTGCCCTTGAGCTCGGCGAGGGACTGCACGCTGGACGCCGCCGGCACCACGATGCCGTTGCCGCTGCCCTGGGTGCTGCCGGACAGCACGCTGATGAACAGGCTGCGCTTGCCGGCATCGAGGTGGGCGACACCGTTGAAGGAGCCGGGGAAGTCGGCCATGGCGCCGAAGTCCAGCTTGCCGGCGACCATCTCGTTGGTCAGCGGCGCGCCGCTGGTGAAGTTCTTCCACTCCACCTGGTAGTCGGCGTCCTGGTACTTGCCATCGTGGGGCAGGTACTTCTCCAGCAGGCCCAGCTCGCGGATGAGCAGGCCGCCGGTGGCGCAGTTGATGGTGGTGTCCTGGGTGCCGATGGCGATGCGGATGGTCTCGGCGGAAGCCGAAGCGGTGGAGATGGCCAGCGCGAGGCCGGCGATGGTTGCACGAAGACGCATGGGTGTTTCCCCTCGAATCATGAGTGTTGGAATCGTCTCCGCCACGCGGTCGGGTGGTGGGAAACGAGGGGCTTTCAGGTGAGGCGTCCGGGGGTGGGCCGGATGGCGTTTGTTGCTTTTCTGGTGCCTTGGACTGGCGCAGCGATACCCACGCGGAAGGCTCAGCGCAGCAGGTAGGGGATCTCCACCTTCACCGCGCCGGTGGGGCAGTCCTTCTCGCAGGGCATGCAGTACCAGCACTCGTCGAAGGCCATGTAGGCCTTCTGGGTGGCCGGGTTGATGGCCAGGAGGTCCATGGGGCAGACCTCGACGCAGACGGTGCAGCCCTTGTGGGCGATGCATTTGTCTTCGTCGATGGTCACCGGCGCGCTGCTGCGAAAGAAGATTTCCTGGGGCTGATAGGCCATGTCACGGGTCCTTGGAGCCTGGGGCTCTCGTTATGGGTCTGGCGAGGAGCGCGTTGCGCTCCATGTTGGGCTTCGCTTCACTCTTCACCAACCTACGACGCGAATGCCGGGTAGGTTGGCGCTGAGCCTGCGAAGCCCAACAAGGGTCAGGCGGCTTCGGTCTTCACCCGCAGGTGCTCGTAGGCCTGCTGCTCTTCGGCATCCAGCGCGATCAGGTAGGGCTCCACCGGTTTCTTGAAGCTGGTCATGGCGCCGTCCTCACCCTTCTTCAGGTGGCAGTGGCAGAACCACGCGGCGTCGTTGCGCTCGGGATGGTCGACACGGTGGTGGTACAGGCCCCAGCGGCTTTCCTCACGGAACAGCGAGGCGCGCGCGGCCATCTCGGCGCAGTCGCGGATCACCGAGACCTCCATGGCGCGCATCAGCTCGTGGGGGTTGTTGGCCTTCATCTGCACCAGGTCCCGCTCGATCTCGGCGAAGCGCGCGAGGCCGATCTCCATCTTCTTCGTCACCTTGGGCGGCTGCAGGTAGTCGTTGACCATGCGCCGCAGCTTGTATTCCACCTGGGCCGGCGGCAGGCCGTGCTCGCGGTTCAGCGGCGCGAACACCCGCGCCCGCTCGCGTTCCACCTGCTCGGTGTCGATCTCGGCGAAGTCGCGCCCGACCACATAGGCCGCCGCGTTGCGGCCTGCGAACCAGCCGTAGGTGAAGGCGCCGAGCATGTAGTTGTGGGGGACGGCCGCCATGTCGCCGGCGGCGTAGAGGCCCTTCACGCTGGTCTCGGCCTTCTCGTTGACCCACACCCCGGAGGCCGAATGGCCCGAGCAGAAACCGATCTCGGAGATGTGCATCTCGACCATCTGCTGGCGGTAGTCGGTGCCGCGATTGGCGTGGAACTGGCCACGGCTCGGGCGCTCGTTGCTGTGGAGGATTTCCTCGATGGTCTGGATGGTCTCCTCGGCCAGGTGGTCGAGCTTGAGGAACACCGGGCCATTACCGCCTTCGAGCTCCTGGTGGAACTCCCACATCATCTGCCCGCTCCAGTAGTCGCACTCGATGAAGCGCTCACCCTTGGAGTTGGCGGTGTAGCCGCCCAGGGGGCCGGTGACGTAGGCGCAGGCCGGACCGTTGTAGTCCTTGATCAGCGGGTTGATCTGGAAGCATTCCAGGTTCGCCAGTTCCGCCCCGGCGTGGTAGGCCATGGCGTAGCCGTCGCCGGCATTGGTGGGGTTCTCGTAGGTGCCCATCAGGTAGCCGGAGGACGGCAGGCCGAGGCGGCCGGCGGCGCCGCAGGCAAGGATCACCGCCTTGGCGCGGATCACCCGGAACTCGCCGCTGCGGCAGTCGAAGCCCATGACCCCGCACGCCGCGCCTTCCCCATCCAGCAGCAGGCGGGTGCAGACCACGCGGTTGCTGATTTCCACCCGCGCGCGTTTCAGCTGGCGGTAGAGCACCTTCTTGATGTCGTGGCCCTCGGGCATGGGCAGCACGTAGGCGCCCATGTGGTGGACCTTCTTCACCGCGTAGTCGCCGGTCTCGTCCTTCTCGAACTTCACCCCCCAGCGGTCCAGCTGCTGGATGGTCTCGAAGCTGTGGGTGGCGTAGGCGTAGACGGCGGCCTGGTTGACGATGCCGTCGTTGGCGATGGTGATTTCCTTGGTGTACTGCTCGGGCGTCGCGTGGCCGGGGATGATGGCGTTGTTCAGGCCATCCATGCCCATGCTGATGGCGCCGCTGCGCTTGACGTTGGCCTTGTCCAGCAGCAGCACACGCAGCTCGCGGTTCTGCTCCTTGGCCTTGATCGCCGCCATGGGGCCTGCGGTGCCGCCGCCGATGACGATGATGTCGTAGTCCTGGTGATGGGTGCTCATGCCTGGGGTCCCTTCTGGCGATCGATGCGCAGGCGGTACTGGAAGGCATCGCCGCGGTAGTAGAGGTGTTCGAAGTCCAATGGCGTGCCGTCGGCGGCGTGGGTCAGGCGCTCGATACGCATGATCGGCGAGCCCTCCTCCACACCCAGCGCCTGGGTCAGGTCGCCGTCGGCGAGCACCGCATCGATGGCGAGGTCGGCGTGGCCCAGGGGGATGCCGCAATCGTTCTCCAGGATCAGGAAAATGTCGCGGGTGGCGAGGTCGGCCTTCTCCAGCTTCTCGCCCACCGCGTGGGGCAGCCAGGTGAGTTCCAGGGACACCGGTTCGCGATTGATCAGGCGCACCCGACGGATCTCGGTGACCAGGCTGCCTTCTTCCACCTGGAGGCGCTCGGCCACCAGCGCGCTGGCGGGCACATGCTTGAAGCTGCGCAGGCGGTTGAGCACTTCGTAGCCCATCTGGGTCATGGATTCGGCCAGGCCCTGCAGGGTGGACACGTTCTGGAAGGCCTTGGGCTTGGCGACGAAGGTGCCCTTGCCGTGAATCTTGAAGATCAGCCCTTCCTTCTGCAGGTCGCCCAGCGCCTGGCGCACGGTGATGCGGCTGACATCGAAGGCCTTGCCCAGCTCGCTTTCCGAGGGCATGCGGCTGTGGGGCGGGTAGGTGCCGTCGAGGATGCGCCCGCGCAGCAGCTCCTTGAGCTGGCTGTAGAGCGGAATCGGGGAGAGGGGGAGCAGTTCGGCCATGGTCGTCGTCGCTTTGGGTCCTGACTTGTTATAACAAGTTATGGCGCGAGGATAGCTGGCATAAGAACAAGGATGGAAATACCGTTATCGAATATGGATATGGCGGATTTCCTGTAGGGGCGAATACATTCGCCAAGGACCGCGTAGCGGTCCCATCCGGCGTTGAATGGCAGGTCTGCGACCTGCATGGCGAATGAATTCGCCCCTACAAGGAGGCTTTCAGAGGCTATCCAGCGCCTGCACGAAGTCGTCGATGATGTCCTCGGCATCCTCGATGCCCACCGACACGCGGATGGTGCCGTCGTGGATGTCCAGCTCGGCCAGGGCCTCCGGCGACAGGGCGCGGTGGCTGGTCTTGCCGGGGTGGGTGATGCTGCTGGCCACCCCCGCCAGGGAAGGCGCGAAGGCGGTGTTCTTCAGGGCGCGGATCAGTCGGTCCACCTCGGCCAGGCCGCCGTGCAAGGTGAAACTCAGCATGCCCGAGGCGCCCTTGGGGAACAGCCGCGCGGCCAGGGCGTGGTCCGGGTGCGAGGGCAGGCCGGGATAGAACACCTGGGCGACCTTGGGGTGGGCTTCCAGGGCCGTGGCCAATGCCTGCGCGTTGGCCGAGTGGGCCTTCATGCGCAGGGTCAGGGTCTTGGCGCCGCGGAAGGTCAGCCAGGCCTCGAAGGGGCTGGCGCTGCCGCCGGCGTTGATCTGGAAGCGCCGCGCCTGGGCGATCCACTCGGCATCGCCGACGAGAATGCCGCCGGTGGCATCGCTGTGGCCGTTGAGGTACTTGGTGGTGCTGTGCAGCACCAGGTCGGCGCCATCGGCCAGGGGGTGGTAGAGCGCCGGCGAGAGGAAGGTGTTGTCCACCAGCAGCTTGAGGCCATGGGCCTTGGCCAGCCGCGCCAGGGCCGGCACGTCGCTGACCCGCACCAGCGGGTTGGAGGCGGTCTCGGTGTAGATGATCCTGGTCGCCGGAGTGATGGCCGCCTCCACTGCCGCCAGGTCGTTGATCTCCACCAGGGTAGCGCTGATGCCGAAGCGCGCCAGCTCCTTCTCGATCAGGCTCTGGGTGGTGCCGTACAGCTCGCGGCTGGCGATCAGGTGGTCGCCGGCATTCAGCCGCCCCAGCAGCGCCGCGCTCACCGAGGCCATGCCGGAGGCGGAGAACAGCGCCGCCGCGCCGCCTTCCAGCTCGCGCACCAACTCCTCCACCGCCGCCTGGTTGGGGTTGGCGATGCGGGTGTACATGTAGTTGTCGGGGTTGCCGGCGAGGAAGTCGTCCACCTGCTCCAGGGAGTCGTAGACGAACACCGAGGACTCGTAGATCGGCAGGCTCTTGGGCCGGGTGACCATGCGGCGGTCGACCTCGTTGCCGCTGTGCACGGAACGGGTGGACAGGCCGGGTTTGGATTCGGGCATGGTGAACCTCCGGATTGCTGCTGTAGGGGCGAATTCATTCGCCAAGGACCGCGCAGCGGTCCCCGGCCTCGCAGGGCAGTCCTGCGGACTGCTTGGCGAATGAATTCGCCCCTACAAGGTTGGTCGCCCCATGGGACCAGAAAAAAGAACGCCGACGATAGTCGAGACTCGTCGGCGTGAGGAAGGGGCGGGTCATGCTCCCGCCACCGTGGCTAGCAGGTGCGGGCCGTTGAAAAGCTACTGCGCTCGGCCAGGCGGTGTTGAAATCAGCCTCAAGGTGCTCATTTACAACTCGTAAACTCCGCCCTTTCGGCTGATTTCGCCTTGCCTGGCCGTCGCTCGCTACGCTTTTTCAACCGCCCACCAAGTCAGAACGCCGGCACCACCGCGCCGGAATACTTCTGCTCGATGAAGGCTTTGACTTCCGGGCTGGTCAGCGCGGCGGAGAGTTTCTTGATGGCGTCGCTGTCCTTGTTGTCCGGACGGGCCACCAGGTAGTTCACGTAGGGCGAGGTGCGGTCTTCCAGCACCAGGGCGTCCTTGGACGGGTTGAGCTTGGCTTCCAGCGCGTAGTTGGTGTTGATCAGGGCCAGGTCGACCTGGTCCAGCACGCGCGGCAGCAGGGCCGCTTCCAGTTCCTTGAACTTGAAGTTGTGCGGGTTCTCGGCGATGTCCTTGGGGGTGGCCAGGGCGTTGCTCGGGTCCTTCAGTTTCAGCAGTCCGGCCTTCTGCAGCAGGATCAGGGCACGGCCGCTGTTGCTGCCTTCGTTGGGGATGGCGATGGTGGCGCCTTCCGGCAGGTCCTTCAGGGACTTGTACTTGCTGGAGTAGCCGCCGAAGGGCTCGACATGCACGCCCTTGACGATCACCAGGTGGGTGCCCTTGCCGCTGTTGAAGTTGTCCAGGTAAGGCTTGGTCTGGAAGTAGTTGGCGTCCAGGTGCTTCTGGTCCACCTGCAGGTTGGGCTGCACGTAGTCGGTGAAGACCTTCACTTCCAGGTCGACGCCTTCCTTGGCCAGCTGGGGTTTGATCAGCTCGAGGATTTCGGCGTGGGGCACCGGCGTGGCGGCTACGATGAGCTTTTCGCCGGCGTGGGCCAGGGAGGCGGACAGGGCAGCGGCCAGGGCGGTCAGCAGCAGGGACTTCTTCATGGTGATCCTTTCGTATTCAGAGCCCCGGCTGGATCTTCAGCCGCGAGCGGGTGTTGGGATGCCCGGTCTGGGTGTGCCGGGTTGAGGGCGACACTACGGGGATTTTTTATAACCACCAAATACCGTTTTCTTATTCTCATATTCCATTTCTTATATTAACAACCGCCACCTCCTACGCGCTGATCCGCAGGTTAATGTCGCCTCTGCGAATTGCCTGGATCCCCCCGGCTCACTAAAGTTGCAGGTTTCCCCGCAGTCCACCGGAACGCCGCCATGCTCGATGCCGCCCTCGCCCGCTTCTCCCGCCTGGACCTGGTACCCGCCCCCACCCCGCTGGAAAAGCTCGAGCACCTGTCGAGCAAGGTGGGCCGCGACCTGTACGTGAAACGCGACGATGTCACGCCCTTCGCCCTCGGCGGCAACAAGGTGCGCAAGCTCGAATTCCTCGCCGCCGAGGCCCTGGCCCAGGGTGCCGATACCCTGGTCACGGCCGGCGCCATCCAGTCCAACCACGTGCGCCAGACCGCAGCCCTCGCCGCGCGCCTGGGCCTTGGCTGCGTGGCCCTGCTGGAAAACCCCATCGGCACCGCCGACCGCAATTACCTGGAGAACGGCAACCGCCTGCTGCTGGACCTGTTCGGCACGGACGTGGAGCTGGCCCCCAACCTGGACACCGCCGACGAACTCCTCGCGGCCACCGGCGAGCGCCTGCGCGCCGCCGGCAAGCGTCCGTACCTGGTGCCCATCGGCGGCTCCAATGCCCTGGGCGCACTGGGCTACGTGCGTGCCGGCCTGGAGCTGGCCGAGCAGATCAAGGCCAGCGGCCAGGACTTCGCCGCCGTGGTGCTGGCCTCCGGCAGCGCCGGCACCCACGCGGGCCTCGCCCTGGCGCTGGAATACGCCCTGCCGGGCACCCGCGTGGTCGGCGTCACCGTCTCGCGCCCGGACGCCACCCAGCGGCCCAAGGTGGAAGGGCTGCTGCAGCGCACCGCCGAGCTTCTCGGCGTGCCGGTTCCCGCCGGCCTCAAGGTGGAGCTGTGGGACCAGTACTTCTTCCCCCGCTACGGCGAACCCAACGCCGGCACCCTCGAGGCCGTGAAGCTCGCCGCCAGCCACGAAGGCCTGCTGCTGGACCCGGTGTACACCGGCAAGGCCTTCGCCGGCCTGCTCGATGGAGTGGCCAACAGCGCCTTCGCAGGCAACGGCCCTGTGCTGTTCCTGCACACCGGTGGCTCCCCGGCGCTCTTCGCCTATCATCCAGCGGGTAATGCGTGAATTCTCTTATTCCCATTTTAATGCAATAAATAATTTTTAATTATTTTATTGCATATAACCAAATCCCTAGAGTTGCCGCACCCAAACACCCTGCCCCGTGAGGCCCCTATGACATTTGCCACCCTGCGTCGCCAGTTCATCCTCGGCAGCCTGAGCCTGGTGCTCGGCGCCGGATTCGTCGGCACCAGCTCCGCCGCCGACCTGCTCCAGGACATCCAGCAGAAAGGCGCCATCAAGGTGGGCCTGGAAGGCACCTACCCGCCCTTCAACTACCAGGACGAGAGCGGCAAGCTGACCGGCTTCGAAGTGGAGCTGGCCGAGGCCCTGGCCAAGGAGCTGGGCGTGAAGGCCGAGTTCCAGCCGACCAAGTGGGATGGCATCCTCGCTGCCCTGGAGTCCAAGCGCCTGGACGTGGTGATCAACCAGGTGACCATCTCCGACGAGCGCAAGAAGAAGTACGACTTCTCCACCCCCTACACCGTGTCCGGCATCCAGGCCCTGGTACGCAAGGGCACCGAGGACAGCATCAAGACCGCCTCCGACCTCGCCGGCAAGAAGGTCGGCGTGGGCCTGGGCACCAACTACGAGCAGTGGCTGAAGGAAAACGTCCCGCAGGCCGACATTCGCACCTACGACGACGACCCCACCAAGTTCCAGGACCTCAACGTCGGCCGCATCGACGCCATACTGGTGGACCGCCTGGCCGCCTTCGAGATGGTCGAGAAAACCGGTGGCAAGCTGGCCGTGGCCGGCGAGCCGTTCTCCCGCCAGGAAGCCGGCATCGCCCTGCGCAAGGGCAACCCGGAGCTGCTGGCCTCCATCGACAAGGCCCTGGCCAAGCTCAAGGCCGACGGCACCCTCAAGGCGCTCTCCGAGAAATGGTTCAAGGCTGACGTGACCCAATGATCGAAGCCAGCCTGCAACTGGCGCTGGATTCCGCGCCCTTCCTGTTGAAGGGCGCGGTGTTTACGGTGGTACTGAGCCTCGGCGGCATGTTCTTCGGACTGCTGCTGGGCTTCGTCCTGGCCCTGATGCGCCTCTATGGTTTCACCGCCCTGCGGTGGCTCTCGCGGATCTACGTTTCGTTCTTCCGTGGCACGCCTCTGCTGGTGCAGCTGTTCATGATCTATTACGGCTTGCCGCAGCTGGGCATCCAGCTGGAGCCGCTGCCAGCGGCGCTGATCGGCTTCTCGCTGAACATGGCCGCCTACACCTCGGAAATCCTCCGCGCCGCCATCGCCTCCATCGACAAGGGGCAATGGGAGGCCGCCGCCAGCATCGGCATGAGCCGCACCCAGACCCTGGTCCGCGCCATCCTGCCGCAGGCCGCGCGCACCGCGCTGCCGCCGCTGGGCAACAGCTTCATTTCGCTGGTCAAGGACACCGCCCTGGCCGCCACCATCCAGGTGCCGGAACTGTTCCGCCAGGCGCAGCTGATCACCGCACGCACCTTCGAGATCTTCACCATGTACCTGGCCGCCGCGCTGATCTACTGGGTACTGGCCACCGTCCTGTCGCACTTCCAGGCTCGCCTGGAGGCACGGGTCAACCAGCATGAGCGCGACGCCTGATGATTACCGTCCGTAACCTGACCAAATCCTTCAAGGGCCAGGAGGTGCTCAAGGGCATCGACCTGACCGTCGAACCCGGCGAAGTGGTGGCCATCATCGGCCCCAGCGGTTCGGGCAAGACCACCTTGCTGCGCTGCCTCAACCTGCTGGAGGAACCCAGCGGCGGCCTGATCAAGGTGGGCGAGATCGAGATCGACGCGAGCCGGCCGCTGAAACAGCAGCAGGGGCTGATCCGCAAGCTGCGCCAACACGTCGGTTTCGTCTTCCAGAACTTCAACCTGTTCCCCCATCGCACCGCGCTGGAAAACGTCATCGAAGGCCCGATCGTGGTGAAGAAGGAACCCCGCGAACGCGCCGTCGAACGCGCCCGGCGGTTGCTGGCCAAGGTCGGCCTGGCGGGCAAGGAAGACGCCTATCCGAAGCGCCTCTCCGGCGGCCAGCAACAGCGTGTGGCCATCGCCCGCGCCCTGGCCATGGAGCCCGACGTGATCCTCTTCGACGAGCCCACCTCGGCGCTGGACCCGGAGCTGGTGGGCGAGGTGCTGGCCACCATCCGCGGCCTGGCCGAGGAGAACCGCACCATGGTGATCGTCACCCACGAGATGAGCTTCGCCCGCGATGTGGCCAACCGCGCGATCTTCATCGACAAGGGGGTGATCGTCGAACAGGGCGACGCCAAGAGCCTGTTCAGCGCACCCAGGGAAGAACGCACGCGGCAGTTCCTCAGCAAGTTCCTCAACGGCTGATACCGGCTGCACGCTCTTGTAGGGGCGAATTCATTCGCCAAGCAGGCCGCAGGCCTGCCTGGGTGCTCCAGGGGGGCAGCTGCGCTGCCCTTGGCGAATGAATTCGCCCCTACAGCCGTCATCTCGTCCGAGGCAGGATCGGGCAAGCCCCCCGCAAGGAAATCGGCGTAGAATCCGCGCCCCTCGCAAAACCGCCCCGCCACTGGAACCCGCATGAACCCGAGCACCCTCCTCTCCCTGCCCTTGCTGGCGCTGGCCCTGGGCGGCTTCGTCGTCGGCAGCAGCGAATTCATCATCATGGGCCTGCTGCCCGAGGTGGCCAACGACCTCGGGGTCAGCCTCTCCAGCGCCGGCCTGCTGGTCAGCGCCTATGCCATGGGAGTGGTGATCGGCGCGCCGCTGCTGGGCCCGCTGCTCGGTCGCCTGCCGCGCCGCCAGGCCCTGCTCTGGCTGATGGGCGCCTACGCCCTGGGCAACCTCGGCTGCGCCCTGGCGCCGAACTACGAGTGGCTGCTGGCCATGCGCATGTTCACCGCCTTCAGCCATGCCGGCTTCTTCGGCTGCGCCACCCTGCTGGCCGCGGAGCTGGCGCCGCCCCACCGCCGCGCCTCGGCCATGGCCCTGGTGCTCAGCGGCCTGACCATCGCCAACGTGCTCGGCGTGCCGGCCGGCGCCTGGCTCGGCCAGGCCACCAGTTGGCGGGTGACCTTCATGGTGGTGGCCGCCATCGGCCTGCTCACCCTGCTGGCCCAGGCCTTCTGGCTACCCGCCACGCCCAAGCCCAAGCCCAGCGCGGCCGGCGCCTGGGACGGCATCCTGCGCCGTCCGGTGCTGCATGCGCTGTTCGTCTGCAGCCTGTCCTCGGTGGCGCTGTTCGGTGTGTTCACCTACATCAGCCCGCTGCTGCGCGACGTGTCCGGCTTCAAACCGGAGAACGCCAACTTCGCCCTGCTGCTGTTCGGCATCGGCCTGACCCTGGGCAACCTGCTGGGCGGTCGCCTGGCCGACAAGGGTTTCCGCTACTCGCTGCCCCTGGCCTTCGGCGTCAGCGCACTGTGCCTGCTGGGGCTGTTCGTCTTCGCCCAGGTGCCTGCGCTCGCCCTGGGCTGCCTCTTCCTCTGGGGCGTGGCCAGCTTCGCGATTTCCTCGCCGCTGCAGCTGCTGCTGGTGGAGCAGGCCGGCGAGTCTGCGAGTCTGGCCGCCACCCTGAGCCATGCCGCCTTCAACCTGGGCAACGCCAGCGGCGCCTTCATCGGCGGCCTGTGGCTGACCGCGGGCATGGGGCTGAACAACCTGCCGCTGATGGGCATGGCGGTGTTGCTGCTGACCATCCTGGTGTGCCTGCCGCTGCCGCGCCTGCGCTCGGTGAAGGATCACCTCAAGGCCACCGGGCAGCTCAATCCCTGATAGCCGGTGCGCGGATGCGACCCGGACACCCGGCGGATAGCGAATCGGACGATAGCGCCGCGCGCTTATGCAGAAGGGATCGCTCACCCCGCACCGAGCGGGACTAGGATTCGGCTTGGCTGATTTGCCGCATCCAGAGGAGCGAGCGAAATGACTGCCCAAGCCACCGATCGGGACGCCATCCTGCGGGTCGCGCAGGACTATGTCGAAGGGATGCTCTTCGCCGACGAGAGCCGACTGCGCAGCGCCTTCCACCCACAGTGCCGCATCATCGGCCACTTCCGGGGCGAGCTCGAATGGCTCTCGCTGGATGACTTCGTCGGTGCCCTTCTCGATGCCGGTCCGGCCCTGGCGGAAGGCGGGACGCCCGTGTGGGATGTCCAGGCGCTGGACATCACCGGCGACGCCGCCTCGCTCAAGGTGGTCGACGACTACGCCGAGATGCGCTTCACCGATTACCTGTCACTGCTGAAGATCGGCGGGCGCTGGAGCATCATCAACAAGCTCTACTACCTGCACGATTAACCGGCCAGCACCTCGGCGAACAGCTGGCGCAGCTGCGCCTCGTCGTTGGCCGCCAGCCGGCGCAATTGCCCGGCGAGCTGGGCGTAGCCCGGCAAGGGCGGCAGGTTCAGGTGCTGCGGGAGGATTTCGTCGCCCTCGCTGACCAGCAGGGCGAAGTGCACGCTGTTCTCCAGTTCGCGGGTATTGCCGGGCCAGGGGTAGGCCTCCAGCACCGCCTGGGCCGCCGCGCTGATCAGCGGCAAGGGCAGGTCCAGGCGCTGGGCGTAGATGCCGAGGAAGTATTCGGCCAGGGGCAGGATGTCGTCCGGGCGCTCGCGCAAGGGCGGTAGTTCCACCCGCCCCTCGTTCAGGTACTGATAGAGCCGCGCGTTGAACTTGCCGACCCGCACCGCTTCGGCCAGGTCGATGCTGGTGGCGGCCACCAGGCGCACATCCACCGGGGTCGGCTGCTGGGCGCCGACGCGGGTCACCTCGCGACTCTCCAGCGCCGCCAGCAGCTTGGCCTGCAGCGGCAACGGCAGGTCGCCGATCTCGTCCAGGTAGAGCGTGCCGCCGTTGGCCGAACCGAACCAGCCGGCACGGCTGCTCGCCGCGCCGTTGTAGGCGCCGGGGGTATGGCCGAACAGCTCGGCCTCCGCGTAGCTCTTGCTGATGGCGCTGCAGCTCACCGCCACGAACAGCCCGGGACGGTCGCTGGAGCGGTGGATCTGTCGCGCCAGCAGCTCCTTGCCGGTACCGGTCTCACCCTGGATCAGCACCGGCAAGTCGCCGGGCGCGAGCTGGTCGACCTCCTCGCGCAAGCGACGCGAGCGCTCATCGACGAACACCAGTGCGCGGGCGCGGATGCTCAGGGGGCTGCGATCGGCGTCGGCGAAGGTCAGCAGCGGCTGACCGGAATTTTCCTTGCTCATGGCGAAATCTCCCGCCGGGCCCAGGCTGCGAAGCAGCGGGCCGCGACGTATTGCTGAATACGGGGATGGATCAGGCGCGCTGACGTGAGAGTTGTTCGACGCGGCTCTGCAGACGGTAGAGGTGAGCGAAACCCTGCTCCCAGGTGTGGTGGCCGGACTTCACGTTGATATGCCCGGCACCGGTGAGGATCGCCGCTTCGGCGCCCCAGTCGCGGGCCATTTCCAGCGCCCGTTGGGGGCTGGCGGCATGGTCGTTGTCCGAGCCCACCAGCAGGCTGGGGAAAGGCAGCGGCGCATGCGGGATGGGTGCAAAGCCCTTGAGCGCGTCCGGGCAGCCGGGGCGCTGCACGTCCGCCGGCGCCACCAGCAACGCGCCACGCACGCGACGCAACACATCGGGATCGGATTGCGCCGCCCAGTGGGCGATCGTCACGCAGCCGAGGCTATGGCCGATGAGGATCACCGGGGTGCGCTCGGCATCGATGGCGCGCTCCAGCGCCGCTACCCAGGATTCGCGATCCGGGTTGTTCCAGTCGGCCTGCTCCACCCGGCTGGCATTGGGCAACGTGCGTTCCCAATGGCTCTGCCAATGCTCCTCGGGCGAGCCCTGCCATCCCGGCAGGATCAGGTAACGAATGGCCTGGCTACGCATGACGAGCCCTCCTTGCTGAATTTCGATGCTGGGCAGTCTAGGCGCTCGCCATATATCTGTTAAGGAATAAGAATTCATTTGCTTATGCATTATTAGCTTATTCACTAAAGGTCGGCTCGGCTGCGCAGCGGCGCCCTTGTAGGATGGGTTGAGCAACGCGATACCCATCGACGGTCTGATGGGTTTCGCTCCGCTCTACCCATCCTACAAAAGCGAGTGGCCAAGGGATCGCCATGCAGATCGACGAAGAACTGACCCTGAAGAAGCTGGAGACCTTCCTCGCCTTCATGCGCAGCGGCAACCTGTCGCGCGCGGCGGCGGAGCTGAACACCAGCAATGTCAGCGTGCACCGCGCCATCCACTCCCTGGAAAGCGCCCTGCGCTGCCCGCTGTTCAAGCACGAGGGGCGCAACCTCACGCCGCTGGAAAGCGCCTATGTGCTGGAGGAGAAGGCCCAGAAGCTGATCCAGGACGCCCTCGAAATGGTACGGGCCACCCGCGAGGCGGCGGGCTTCTCCGCCGAGCGCTTCAAGCTCGGCGCGCTCTATTCGCTGACGGTGAAGACGGTGCCGCAGTTGGTGATGGGCCTGAAGCTGCGCCGCAGCGAACTGAACATCGACCTCACCCTCGGCTCCAACGTCGACCTGTTCTACCGCCTGAAGAACCTCGAGCTGGATGCCATCCTGGTCTCCCTCGACAACAGCGTCAGCGACCCGGACTGCGAGCAACTGCCGCTGTTCTCCGACGACATCTTCCTCGCCGTGCCCACCGACTCGCCCTTCGCCGAGCAGGCCGAGGTAGACCTGGCCGACCTCGCCGGCTCCACCTTCATCACCCTGACCCAGGGTTTCGCGACCCACCGCGACGGCGCCCAGGTGTTCCACCAGGCCGGCTTCGAACCCAAGGTGGCGATGCAGGTGAACGACATCTTCACCCTGCTCAGCATGGTCAGCTCCGGGGTCGGCTACGCCCTGCTGCCGGGGCGCATCGCCGCGGTCTACGAGAACCGCATCAAGCTCATCCCGCTGCAGGCGCGCTACCGCTTGCAGCAGCACATCGGCGTAGTCTTCCTCAAGGCCAGGGAACGCGACCCGAACCTGCTGGCGCTGGTCGCCGAGTGCCGCATGTACAGCCTCGGCCGCAACCCCTGAGGCGCGCTTAGAGCAGCACCAGCTGCAGCACCACCAGCAGCGGCAGCAGCACCGCGCAGGACCAGAGCATGTAGCCGAAAAAGCTCGGCATCCTGACCCCGCGTTGTTCGGCGATGGCCTTGACCATGAAGTTCGGCGCGTTGCCGATGTAGGTCATGGCGCCCATGAACACCGAGCCCATGGAGATCGCCAGCAGCGTCTGCGGCATGTGTTCCATCAGCACCCCAGCGTCGCCCGACGCGAGGTTGAAGAACACCAGGTAGGTCGGCGCGTTGTCGAGGAAGCTCGACAGGATTCCGCTCATCCAGAAGTACATGGCGTTGATGGGCTGGCCATCCGCGCTGGTGACCGCCGTCGCCACCGCCGCCAGCTGGCCGTCGGCGCCGGCGCCGGCGCGGAGGATGGCGATCACCGGGGCGATGGTGAGGAAGATGCCGGCGAACAGCTTGGCCACCTCGAGGATCGGCCCCCAGTTGAACTCATTGCCCTCGCGCAGCGCGCGCGGGGTCAGCCACAGGGACAGGCCCGCCAGGCCTAGCAGCAGGACGTCGCGCAGCAGGCTCTGCAGCTCCACGCGGGTGCCCAGCAGGTCGAAGCCGATGCCCGGCTTCCACAGGCCTGACATCAGCACCGCGCCCACCACGCCGGCCAGCAGCAGCAGGTTGAAGGCGCCACGCACGCGCAGCGGGGTATCCGGCGTCGGGTCTATGGGTTTCAGCTCGTTCTCGCGGGCGAAGAAGTGCCGGTCGATCAGGTAGAAGATCGCCAGCAGCGGCACGGACAGCGCCAGCACCGGCAGCGCCATGTGCTCGAGGGTCCAGAAGAAGTCCACGCCCTTGAGGAAGCCGAGGAACAGCGGCGGATCGCCCAGGGGGGTCAGGCCGCCACCGACGTTGGCCACCAGGAAGATGAAGAACACCACCACATGGGCGTTGTGCCGGCGGTTGTCGTTGGCCCGCAGCAGCGGGCGGATCAGCAGCATCGCCGCGCCGGTGGTGCCCATTGCCGAGGCCAGCAGGGTGCCGAGGGCCAGCAGCCCGGTGTTGAGCCTGGCCGAGCCGTGCAGGTTGCCCTCCACCAGGATGCCGCCGGAGATGGTGAACAGCGCCAGCAGCAGGATGATGAAGGGCAGGTACTCGCCGAACAGCACGTGTACCCCCAGCGCCAGCCCGGCATACCCGCCGAACAGCAGGACGAAGGGCACCAGGAACAGCAGGGTCCAGCCGGCGGTGATCTTGCCGAAATGGTGGTGCCAGAGGTTCCCGGCGAGGATCGGCATGAGCGCGATGCTGAGCAGGATGCCGGCGAAGGGCAGCGCCCAGAGCAGGCCCAGGCTGGCGCCGTCGACGTCGGCGGCGTTGGCGATGCCGGGCAGCAACAGGATCGGCAGCAGGCAGAGGCAGGCGGAAAGAAGACGCATGGATGGCAACCGGACTGGATGGGGGTATCGAAACGAGCGCCACGGGGGGCGCTCGTTTCGGCGAAAAAGAGGGGCGATGCTAAACCAAAGTGCCCCCCGACCCGAGTGCCGCGTGTGCGGCGACGGACTCAGCCCACCAGGCCGCGCATCATGAAGAACAGCAGCGACGGGCCGAGCAGGCAGCCCAGGGCGGTATAGAACGCGGCCGTCAGGCAGCCGTAGGGCACAAGCTTCGGATCGGTCGCCGCCAGGCCGCCGGCGACGCCACTGGAGGTGCCCATCAGGCCGCCGAAGATCACCGCCGTGCGCGGGTTGTTCAGGCCGATCATGGGCGCCACGAAGGGCGTCGCCACCATCACCAGGATCGCCTTCACCAGGCCGGCGGCGATGGACAGCGCCATCACCTCGGAGCTGGCGCCGATGGCAGCCCCCGTCACCGGGCCGACGATGTAGGTCACCGCGCCGGCACCGATGGTGGTCAGGCTCACCGCGTCGGTGTAGCCGAAGGCCATGGCCACGCCCACGCCGGCGACGAAGGAGGTGCCGATGCCGAAGAACAGCGAGACCACCCCCGACACGCCGGCACGCTTGAGCTCCTCGATGTTCACCCCGAAGGCCGTGGCGACGATGGCGAAGTCCCGCAGCATGGCGCCCCCCAGCAAGCCGATGCCGGACAGCAGCGGAATATCCACCAGGCCCTTCTGTCCGCCGGTCATCACACCGCCCACGTACGACAGCACCAGGCCGAGGAAGATAGCGATGGCCGAGCCGTGCAGGCGGCCCCGGGTGAGCTTGTCGGAGAGCCAGTAGGACAACCACATGGTCACGCCGATTACCGCGAAGCCGCTGATCAGGCCGTAGCCGCTGATCACTTTCATCATCGATTCGTACATGGCGGTCACCGTTGCGCAGGATTCAGGGATTTATCGGCGGCCGCCGCCGGCTTCTTTTGCCCGAGGCGATCGAGCACCGGAACCATGGCGAAACCGAGTACTACCGCGGCTACGCCGGCGAGTATCGCCATGGGCCCGCCGGACAGCGCGCCGAGCACGTTCTGCTGGGCGGCCATGGCGACCACGATGGGGATGTAGATGGCGCTCCAGAATTCGACGCCCTGCTCGCTCTTGTCGCCCATCAGGCCGCGCTTGTGCAGGTAACCGCCGACGAAGATGAGCAGCAGCATGGCGATGCCGACGCCGCCGACGTTGGCGGGAACCCCCAGGAGCTTGCCCAGGAGTTCGCCGATGAACAGGCCGGCAAGGGTGCAGAGGGCCAGGAAGGCCACACCGTAGATGATCATTGTTGTTGTCCTCGCGTTGGGTCGAAGTTGCTTGTTGTTGTCCTTCGAAGTGCACGGCGGTTATCGGTCCTGGCCCACCTCCTGACGCAACAGGGCGTCCAGCGTGTCCAGACGGGCGCCCTGGAAAGCGATCACCGTACCTTGTTCGAACATCCTCCGCGCCAGGCCGCTGAGCACGGCACCGGGGGGCAGTTCGATGTGCAGGCGCACGCCGCGCTCATAGGCGGTGCGCAGGGTGCCGTGCCAGTCGATGACACGGCACATGTTGAAGGCGAGGTCGTCGCGCAGGCGCTCGGGATCGAAGATCGGCCGCGCGCTGCTGCCGCTGAGGTAGCGGATGACCGGGCGGCGCAGCTCGACCTCGGCGAAGGCGGCGGCCAATTCGCGGGCGGGCGCCTCCAGCAGTGCGCAGTGGGACGGCACGCTCATCGCCAGGCGCTTCGCCGCGCCAGCGCCGAGGGCGCGGGCACGTTCGGCCACAAGGGTCATGGCGGCGTCGCTGCCAGCGATCACCAGCTGGTTGTCGGCATTGATATTGGCCAGGTACACCGGCCCTTCGGCCTCGGCCAGCAAACGTTCTACGGTCCCCTGGTCGAGGCCGAGGATGGCGGTCATGCCGAAGCCCTGTGGATAAGCCCGCTGCATCAGCTCACCACGCAGGGCCACCAGGCGCAGCGCATCGGCGAAGTCCAGGGAGCCCGCGACCACCGCCGCCGCGTAGGCGCCGATGGACAGCCCGGCGACGTAGTCCGGCGCCGGACCGCGCGCCATCAGCAGGCGGGCGCAACCGACCCCGGCGATCAGCAGGCACAGCTGCACGGCGCGGGTGGATTGCAGCGCGGCGGCACTGTCCAGCGCCAGCACATCCTCGCCCAGCACCTCGCTGGCCTCCGCAAGCAACGGGGCGCAGTCGGCCGGCAACCGGTGGAGCATGCCCACCTGCTGCGCGCCCTGCCCGGGGAAGGCGAACAGGCTGCTCACGCCACGCGCTCCAGGGGCCGCCAGGGGTTATCCACAAGCCGGGCACCCTCGCTGCACTTCAGCAGCACGTGGCGGGCGCCGCCGGCCCACTCGCGCAGGGCCACGGCGCCATTGGGGGTTTCCAGTTGCAGGTCGATGCGCCACGGCGCGTCTTCCAGGGCCGCCAGCAACGCGCGGGCCTGGTGGCGCTCGACGGGGTCCGGGGTACGCAGCAGCAGATCGAGGTCGCTGGCCGGGTGCAGCACGGGAATACCGGTGGCCAACTGGAAGCCGACACCGCCGGTGGGGCCCCAGGGCAGGCCGGTGGCGTCCAGCAGGGGCTTGATCAGGGCCAGGGCGCGCAGGGCCGGCAGGTCGCCCGGCACGTGCTGGATGAGCTGCTCGGGACCGAGCAGGCGTTGGATCGAAGCGCTTGGCATCAGGGCGGCGAGGCGTTGCTCGCGGGCCGCGCCACGGACGCCCACGGGCACCAGGCCGGGCGCGCACATGGCACGGCGCACCACCACCGGCTGGCCGGCGGCCAGGGCCTGACGCGCCCAGTCGGGGGCCTCGCCGGGCAGTTGGTCCGGGGTCATGCCCCAGAGCAGGTCGTGGGGTCGTGGAGTCTTGTTCATGGCGCGCTCCTTGGTGTGCTTGTACCGCTGGGGGTGTTGGGCTTCGCTGCGCTCTGCCCAACCTACCCGTAGGTTGCGGCTGAGCTACGCGAAGCCCAACGGGGGCTACCACTGTGCGCGAAGCATTTCCCGGACGCGGGACGACGCCGCGCGGTTCTCCGCGCCGAGGCGACCGGAAAGGTCGGTGCTGTCACCGATGTCCTCCACCGCCCGCACCAGGCACTCGCGCACCCGGCTGATATCGGCTTTGCCCGGCACCTCGGCATCCCCCACCGCCACCCGCTCCCGGAGCAGGCCGAGGGAGGCGTAGTTCTCCAGGTCGTAGGCCATGGGCGGGACCTTGGCGGCGAGCACTTCCAGCTCTTCCACGCTGCGCAGGGTGATGCGCGCGGCGGCGGCCTTGCCCATGGCGTGGACCATCACCCCGGAGTCATCCAGGGCGATCAGGCGCTGGGCCTGGTAGCCGTGGGCGAGGAAGGCGCCGGACATCGCCTTGCCCACCAGCAGGCCGATTACCGGGTGTCCGGCGAGGCGGGCGCGGGCATAGGCGTCCACCGCGCCGGCCAGGGCCTGGTGAATGCCCAGGGCTTCCTCGCGGCGGCCATAGGCCTGGCTGGGCACGTCCACCAGGGCCACCAGCACGCGCTTGGCGCCGTCGCGGTCGGCCTCGATGGCTTCATCCACCGCCTTGGCCAGGCCCCAGCCTTCGAGCAGGCCGACTTCGCCATTGCGGGCACGGGGGAAGGGGTTGCCCGCATCCGCCATCACGGCGATGAAGCGCGCGGCGCGGTTGCCCAACTCGCCATCCACCACCTTCACCGAGGCGGGAAAGCCCGCCAGTGGTTCGCCGCCGGCCAGGGCCTGCAGCCAGTTCAGTCCACGGCTCATTGCTGTTCTCCCTGGTAGAGGGCGCGCACGGCGGTGGCGTCCAGTTGCGGGCAATCGTCGCCCAGGCGTGCCAGGCGTTCGAGGAACCAGGCGTGCCGGCGGCTGCGCGGCAGGCCTTGCTCCGGTTGGTTGAGCAGGCCTTGCAGGGTTTCGCGGATGGCCTGGATATCGTCGGCCACGTAGGCGTCCACCAGGCCGCTGGCCATGCGCTGCTCGCCACCGGTGAGGCTCCAGATGAAGGGACGGTCGCGGGAGTCGTACTCCTCGATCCCGGCTTCCTGCTCGATCACCTGCGGGCCGTTGAGGCCCAGGCGTGCTTCGCGGGTAACGATGAGGTGGCTGCACAGGCCGGCGGCGATGGACATGCCACCGAAGCAGCCCACGGGCCCTGCCACCAGGCCGATCACCGGCTGGTACTGGCGCAGTTCGACAATGGCCGCCTGGATCTCGGCGATGGCGGCCAGGCCCAGGTTGGCTTCCTGCAGGCGCACGCCGCCGGTTTCCAACAGCAGCACGGCGCAGGTGGGGATGCCCTGGCGATTGTCCTCGGCCGCCAGCTCCAGGGCTCCGGCGATCTTGGCGCCGCCGACTTCGCCCATGCTGCCGCCCTGGAAGGCGCCTTCGATGGCGGCCACCACGGCCGGCTGGCCGTTGATGCTGCCCTTGGCCACCACCACGCCGTCGTCGGCCTGGGGCACGATGCCCTGCTGCACCAGCCAGGGCGAGATGACCCGGTCGAAGGGGCCGATGAGTTCGCGGAAGCTGCCCGCATCGAGCAGCTCGCGGGCGCGCTGGCGGGCGCCCAGCTCGACGAAGCTGCGGGCTTCGAGCAGGCGTGCGGTATCAGTCATGGGCAAGCTCCTCAAGGCCTTGTTCCAGGCGCAGCCGCACTACGCCGGGGGTGGCGCCGAAGTCGTGGATGTCGATGTTCAGGGCCGGCGGCAGCTGGCCGTCGAACAGGCGCTGGAACAGCTGCTGCCAGCGCGGGCCGCTGCCGTTCACCGAGGTCACCACCTGGATCGACAGGGTGCCGGCGCTGCCCGGCTCCAGCAGCACTTCGAGGTCGCCGGAGCCGACGCAGCCCACCAGGGCGCGGCCACGGGCCGGGGCGCCGGCGGGGAATTGGAAGGACAGGGTTTCCATGGTCACAGGCTCCCGGTTTTATCGAGGAACAGGCAGGCGGCCAGCAGGTCGGCGGCGCCCCCTGGCGAGGCGTTGAGTTGCAGCAGGCGGGCGTCCAGCGCACGCAGCTGGCGGCGGCCGGCGAGGCTGGCGCTGCCACCGGCATCGAGCACCGCGCGGGCGCCCTGCTGCATGGCGGTCAGGCCTTCCAGGCCGGCGCGCCAGAGCACGCAGGTGTCGGCCAGGGTGGTCATGATCGCCAGCAGCGCATCGAGACGGGCGTTCTGTTCGCCGGCTCCCGCCGCACGGCTGCGCGAGAGTTGCGGCAGGCCATGGCCGAGCACGGCGGGGAAGCCGAGCTGGGCTTCTTCCCGCGCGCCACGGGCGCCGTAGCGACGACTCACCTGGGCACCGTGGCTGTCGCCGATTGCTGCTGCGCGGTCGTCGATCAGGGCGATGCGCGCGGCGCGCAGGGCGATGGTCTGGCTATCGAGGTTGTCCGGCTCCAGCGCCACGGCGGCCACCAGCAGGCCCAGGGCCCAGATAGCGCCACGGTGGGTATTCACCCCCCCTGTGGTGACCAGCATGGCCGCTTCGCCCTCGCGGCCGATCCGGCCCAGGGCTTCGCGCAGGGGCTGGCCGATTTCGCCATGCTCCAACGCAGCCTCGGCCATCTGCTTGAAGCAGGGCCAGAGGGAAAGTGCCGAGGCGTGCATCAGGCCCAGGTGCAGGTCGCTGTGGGCACCACTGCCACGACGGTCCACCAGGGCCGGCTTGGGCGAGAGATCGGCTTCGTCGATCAGGGCGTCCACCGCCAGGTCCGCCAGCCAGTCGGCCAGGGGCAGGTCGGCATTGCGTGCAATCAGTGCGCTCATCACCAGCTCCTGAACTTGGCCGGGGGGTTGTAAAGGCCGCCGGACCACTCCACCAGTTCGGCGATGCTTTTCGCCGCCAGCAGTTCCCGCGTGGCTTGGGTACGACGGATGCCGAGATCTTCCGGCAATGCGATCAGCCCTTCGCGACGCATGCGCAGGGTGTCTTTCGGGTCGTGGCGCAGGCCGATGGCGGTAACCCCGGCCACCGCGGCGATCATCGCGCGGCGCTCTTCGAGGCTGCGGGCCTTGTAGAGGTAGGCGATGCCTTCCTCGGTGAGCAGGTGGGTGACGTCGTCGCCGTAGATCATCACCGGCGCCAGGGGCATGCCGGCCTTCTTCGCCACATCGACGGCATCCAGCGTCTCGACGAAGGTGGGTTTGCCGCCTTCCTGGAAGGTCTCGACCATCTGCACCACCAGCTTCTTGCCGCGTTCGAGCAGGGTCACCGGCTCGGTCCCCCCTCCCTGAGACATAGCAAGCCAGGCGGGGGTGGCATGGCGACGGCCGCGCGGGTCGTGGCCCATGTTCGGCGCACCACCGAAACCGGCCAGGCGGCCCCGGGTGACGGTGGATGAGTGGCCGTCGCCGTCCACCTGCAGGGTGGCGCCGATGAACAGGTCCACCGCGTACTGCCCGGCCAGTTGGCACATCATGCGGTTGGAGCGCATGGAACCGTCGCGGCCGGTGAAGAACACATCCGGGCGCTGGGCGATGTAGTCCTCCATGCCCAGCTCGGTGCCGAAGCAGTGCACGCTTTCCACCCAGCCGGTCTCGATGGCGGGGATCAGGGTGGGGTGCGGGTTGAGGGTCCAGTTGCGGCAGATCTTGCCTTTCAGACCCAGGGACTCGCCGTAGGTGGGCAGGATCAACTCGATGGCGGCGGTGTTGAAGCCGATGCCGTGGTTGAGGGACTGGACCTTGTGTTTCTCGTAGATGCCACGGATCGCCATCATCGCCATCAACACGTGCACCGGCTTGATGTGGCGCGGGTCGCGGGTGAACAGCGGCTCGATGTAGAAGGGCTTGTCGGCCACCACCACGAAGTCGACCCAGGACGCCGGGATGTCCACCCGGGGCAGGTCGCGCACGTCGTCCACCAGCTCGTTGACCTGGACGATGACGATGCCGTCGCTGAAGGCGGTGGGTTCCACCAGGGCCGGGGTGTCCTCGGTGCTGGGCCCGGTGTAGATGTTGCCTTCGCGGTCGGCCATGAAGCCGGCCACCAGGGCGACGTTGGGGATCAGGTCCACCAGCAGCCGCGAGTACAGCTCGATGTAGGTGTGGATGGCGCCCACTTCCAGCAGGCCGTCTTCCAGCAACTGGCCGATGCGCAGGCTCTGCGGCCCGGCGAAGGAGAAGTCGAGCTTGCGGGCGATGCCCCGCTCGAACAGGTCCAGGTGCTCGGCGCGGCTGACGCTGGGCATGATCATGTGCAGGTCGTGCAGGCGGCCCGGATCGGCCTTGGCCAGGGAGCGGGAGAGGAAGTCGGCCTGCTTCTGGTTGTTGCCTTCGAGCACCACGCGATCGCCAGGGGCGATCAGCGCTTCCAGGGCCTGGACTATCCGCTCGCTGGGCAGCACCACGCCGTCGGCGAGGCTTCGCACCTGGTCGAGTCGGCGCTGCTTTTCGGCGCGCCGACGCGACCACTGCGGCGGGGGAGAGGGTCTTGTTGTCATGGTGGCTCCACGAGGTCCGCTGTCGTGGAGCCACCTTAGGAGCCCGACCACCCGGTCATCAATCAAGCCCCGGGAGCGATCATTACGCTCAGGTTAACGATTCTCAGATGGCATGGGCCAGGTGCAGTTCGGTGAGCGCCTCGGCCTTCAGGCGGGCGAGGCCGGGATCGCGGCGATCGCGCGGGCGCGCCAGCTCCACCCGCAGCTCCTGGCGGATACCGCTCGGGCGCGCGCCCATGACCAGCACGCGGTCGCTCAAGTAGAGCGCCTCGTCCACATCGTGGGTCACCAGCAGCAGGGCGATGGCGTGGCGCTCGGCCAGTTGCAGCAGCAGGTCCTGCAGTCTCATCCGGGTGAAGGCGTCCACCGCGCTGAACGGCTCGTCCAGCAGCAGCACCCGTGGCCGCGAATAGAGCCCACGGGCCAGGGCGACGCGCTGCGCCATGCCGCCGGAGAGTTCCTTGGGCAGGGCCCTGGCGAAGCCCTCCAGCCCCACCTCGGCGATCAGCCGGGCCACCCGCTCGCGGTCGAAAGCGCGGTCGTCGGCGAAGCCGATGTTTTCTTCCACGGTGAGCCAGGGCATCAGGCGCGGCTCCTGGAACACGAAGGCCACGTCGCCCTCCTCTGCGCCCCGCTCCACACGGCCGCTGAACTCCCGTTCGAGTCCGGCGACGATCCGCAGCAAGGTGCTCTTGCCGCAGCCGCTGGGGCCCAGCAGGCTCACCACCTCCCGCTCGCCCAGGCGCAGGCCGATGTTCTGCAGCACGGTAGCGCCGGCGAAGCTCTTGCGCTCGACGCGAATGTCCAGCAAGGGTGTGCCCATGTTCAAGTCTCCTTGCCGTTACCGGTGAAGGCGTCGCGCCAGCCCAGCAAATGCGCTTCCAGGCGCGCCAGCAGGCCATCGCTGAGTTTGCCCAGCAGCGCCAGGACGATGATCGAGGCGAGCACGATGTCCGGCCGCGAGGTTTCCCGGCCATCGGTGAGCAGGTAGCCCAGGCCCTTGGTGGCGGCGATCAGCTCGGCGGCGACGAGGAACATCCAGGCCAGGCTCAGGCCGCTGCGCAGGCCGGTCATCAGCCCCGGCAGCGCCGCCGGCAGGAGGATGCGCCGGGCCAATCGGCTCGGGCCGAAGCCGTACATGTGGCCCACTTCCACCAGCTTGCGGTCGATGTTGCGGATAGCCGCCACGCCGTTGAGGTACACCGGGAAGAAGGCGCCGATGGCGATCAGCACCAACTTGGAGGTTTCGTCGATGCCCAGCCAGAGCAGCAGCAAGGGCACCCAGGCCAGGCTCGGGATCGCCCGCAGGCCGGCGAAGGTGGGCTCCAGGTAAGCCTCGGCCTCGCGGCTCAGGCCCACCCAGGCGGCCACCGCCAGGGCCAGGCCGGCGCCGATGGCGAAGCCGCCGAGCACCCGCGCCAGGCTGGCGCCGATATGGGTCCACAGGGGGCCGTCGGCCAGCTCCCGCAGGGTCAGCAGCACCTCGCTGGGCGCGGGCATCTGGTAGGAGGGAATCCAGCCGATGCGCACGACGATTTCCAGCAGCACGATCAGCAGCAGCGGAATCACCAGCCCCTTGCCGCGCCGACGCCAGGCGGCGGCGTCGAAGCCGGGTTTCCAGGGGGAGCCGGCCAGGGCCGGCAGCGGCTTGCTCTTGGTGGTCATGGATGACTCCTGTGGCGAAAACGACCTGTCCGGGCCAGGGCCCGGACAGGGGACAGCGGGTGTGGAGGCGACTTACTTGCTGGCGATGGCCTGCTTGCCGAACGCCGGATCGATGAGTTGCTCCACCACCGCGCCGACGTCGGTGCCGCGACGCACAAGCTGCTCGTCGACGAGGATCGGCGCGGCGGCCTTGAGGGCGGCGATGTGCTCGGCGCCGGGCTGGGCGTTGCTGAAGTCGGTGCGTTGCAGCTGCAGCTTGGCCACCTCCAGTGGCAGGCCGGATTCCTCGGAAAGGATCTTCGCCAGCTCCTCCGGGTTCTCGCGGGCCCACTTGCGCGCCTTCTCGTAGGCGGCCAGGACCTTGTCGATGGCCTGCGGATACTCCTTGGCGAACTTCTCGGTGACGTTCAGCACGCCGTAGCTGTTGAAGTCGAGGTTGCGGTAGAGGATGCGCGAGCCGGCTTGCAGCTGGCTGGCCGCCAGCAGCGGGTCGAGGCCGGCCCAGGCGTCCACGTCACCCTTCTCCAGGGCCACGCGGCCATCGGCGTGCTGCAGGTGCACCAGCTCCACGTCGTTCTTGTCCAGGCCCACGGTGGCCAGGCTGCGCAGGGTGAACAGGAAGGGGTCGGTGCCCTTGGTGGCGGCGATCTTCTTGCCCTTGAGGTCGTCCAGGGTCTTGATCGGCGAATCCTTGGCCACCACCAGCGCGGTCCACTCCGGGCGACTGGCGATGTAGACGGTCTTGATCGGGCTGCCGTTGGCGCGGCTCAGCACGGCGGCGAGACCGGCGGTGGAGCCGAAGTCGACGCCGCCGCTGTTGAGGTATTCCAGCGCGCGGTTGCTGCCCTGGCTGAGGGTCCAGGTGACCTTGCTGTCGGCGCCGACACTCTCCTCCAGCCAGCCGAAGCGCTTGAGCACCAGGCTGGTGGGCGAGTAATAGGCGTAGTCGAGGCGCAGCTCCTTGGGCAGCTCGGCCGCCTGGGCCGGGCTGATCAGGGCGAAAGCCGTGGCGGCGAGGGCCAGCAGCCGGGTGAAGGGGAACGTGGACATGAGGGCTCCTTGCAAGACATGGACAGGGCTATTTGCTTATTCCAGAAAGCTCTTTTCTTCCGGAATTACGCGATCGCAAGGAATATGCAGCACTCATGCCAGCGCCCCAGGCCCCGGATTACCTGGGCCCGGGCCGGGAACGGCTGTCGAAAAGCCGGGCAGTTTGCTGATCAGGTGTTGCCGGAGCAACAGTGGTCGGGGTGTTGCGGGGCGGGCAGTTCCAACGGCGCCACGGCGGCCGGCTCGTCAGGCCGGCCCCACCTGGCAGGTGCCCAACGCCTGCACCAGGCTGATGTCGACACGTCGGTTGGCCGCACGGCCCGCCTCGGTGGCGTTGTCCGCAATGGGCTGACTCGATCCGTGGCCCTGGACGGCGAAGCAGTCATCGGGCACATCGCCCATGCTTTTCATCCAGTCGCGAACCGCCTCGGCCCGCTGCCTCGACAGACTCAGGTTGCGCTGTTCGTCGCCCGTGGCGTCGGTGTGCCCGGCAATGACGATCAGCCAGCCGGGCTGCGCCTTGACGTTCGCCAGGGCATTGATCAGCACCTTGGTCGAGTCCGGCTTCATCACCGTACTGGCGGGGTCGAACAATTGCACGCTGGCCAGCCGCACCGGCTCGGCCGCCGCCGCGCGGACCTCTTCCCGCGAGAGCAACCAGTAGTTCCAGGCCAGCACGCCCAGTAGCAGTGCGGCGAGAACTCCCGCCAACGACCAGAGCGCGGCGTGGCTCCGGCGACGGACCGGCATCGGAGCGGGAACGGCCTCCACATACAGCACCGGTGCAACCGGGGCGTGTCCTGGAAGCGAGACCACCAGCTGCAACGGGTTCTCGGGTGGCACGCTCCCGTGCGAACGGGCGCCCACAAGCATCGGAATCCCCTGCCCGCCCAAGCGACCGACAAGCCTTGTGACCTGCTGGTTCAAGGCCTGTATCGCCGCCAAAGCCGGTAGCCGGTGCTGGTTCAGGACTTCCTGTACGCAAGCCAGCTCCGCCTCCAGGCTCCGCAATAATGGTGCGTCCCGTTCGCCGATCTCCAGGCCGCGCAGCAGAAACTGGAGTTGCGCGGCCAGCCAGGCGAGGAGGTCCGAGCGTTCGTGCGTCTTGCGGGGCCATACGCCATCAAGGGGCCCGGTCAGCAATCGCCGCAGCACGGTCATGCCTTCGACCAGGCCCGGCAACCCGTAACGGTGGGTCAGCGCCAACGCCAGAAAGACGGCTACCTGCAGGTCGCCGCCATTGCTGCGCAGCAATTCCCGGCACCACTGCTCGACCATGGGCCAGTCCACATCCGGGCGGGCCGGATGGTTCAGCTTGGCCATTTCGGCGTACAGCGCGGCCTGCTCGCCGCGATCCGGCGATTCGTTCCCGGCTCGTCCATTCATGACACTCATTTCCTTATGTCCATCCAGGTTCACGGCGACAGGTATTGCTGCCGCTTGAGGTGACGAACCAGCACTTTGCCCGCCGGCGCCAGGGTGGTGCCGAAGGTCGCTTGCTCGCCGCTCTTCAGGCGCAGATCGAGGCTGTATTCCAGTTGCCCCGGCTGCGACTGGGGCAGCAGCAGGACCTTCAGTTCCGCCAGTCGCGGCTCATACTTGAGCAGCGTGTGGGTCATGACGGCGATCAGGCCATGGGCGGCCGCCGGCAGGCCCTGAAGCACCTGGCCCATGTCCGGCAAGCCGTAGTCGGGCAGGTGACTGAGGGAGCCGGCGCGGCTATTGAGAATGCGCTGGAGGTTGTCGAGTACCGAGAGAACGGGCTGATCCTCCTCCCGCACCCGGTGCAGCTCCAGCTCCCCGCTGAAGTTCTGCAGCAGCGTTTCGTAGAGCGATGGGACGTGGTCGTTCATCCGTCACTCCTTGGCCGGCGGGCGCAGGACGAGGTTGTTGTCGGCCAGTTCGATCACCCGGGCGCGGTCGGGGTCCAGATCGGCGCGGGTCAGTGTCAGGCGCCAGCTATTGCCCGTGGTGTCCGGCTGGCGGAACAGCGCCACCACCGCGACGACCTGCGCGGCCTCGTCCAGCGGCACGCTGAGCACCGCGCCCTCATCGGGCCGGATCACCACGGTCCGTTCGTCCAGCAGGGCCTCCCCCAGGGCGGCACGGCTATCGTCCAGCAGGCTGTCATAGGACGCCCCCTCGAAGGCCTTGCCGTCGCGCAGCGCATAGATCCGCACCAGGGTCGGCACGGACAACCCGGACATGTCGTGGCGGTCGGTGTTCATCGCGGCGCGCCCGCTGAAGTCCAGGTGCAGGGTCCTGACCTCCTTGTAGAAGATCGAGCGGGCGACGGACGCCGAACTTTCCGTGGCGCTCTGGTACAGGCCACAGCCACCGACCAGTGCAACCAGCATGGCCAGTGACAGGAACTTAAAAACGGTACGCGACATGCTGTGTCTCTCTTTCCTCAGGATTGTTCTCCAGGCCCCGGTAACGACCCAGGCTGATGGTGACGGTGCCCGAATCGGCCGGGGGCCGGCCGCCACCCAACCCCAGCAGCCCGGTCATGCCGAGCAGCACCGGCGCACGGCCAAGCACGGGGTGTGGCAGGCAGTGTTCGGGCAGGCACAACGCCAGACGCGCGGTACAGCGCCAACCGAGGTAGACCCGCAACAGCACCAGCAGGTCGCTGTGCAGGCGGGCACCCGGAAGCCAGCCCTGCGCCTCCTGGCGGTCCTCGGTGAACAGGGTCAGCTGGATCTGGCTGTTGGCGTCGAGGCCGACGCTGCCCAGCGGCGTCCCCTGGGACAGGCTCACCGGGCGGGCCGCCGACAGGCCAGCCGGCTGCGCCAGCACCACCCGTCGCGGCCAGTGCGGCGTGACGCTCACCCGGGTGTTGGGCGCCAGCAGCTTCACCAGCGCCGTCACACCCTCGGCGTTGCGGGTGGGCAGGCGCATGACACTGAGCAGTGCCAGGAAGCGCGAGATCGGTGTCGCGACATGATCGGCGGTGCCGGGGATACCCAGGCCGATCAGCCCCAGCAGGCACTGCGACGTCGCATCCGTGCCGCCGGCTTCGAAGGTCGCCGGGTAGGAGTACTTGCGCCAGATACGGTACAGCTGGGTGAAGAGCCGGTGGTTGAAGATATCGAGGAAGGCCTGCAGGGCCTCGTGCCCCTCGCGGCGTTGCGCGATGTCGTCCAGGTAGCTGGTGGGCAGCGGCGAATCCACGCCGTAGAGCCCCAGCAGGCGGGTGCGCACCGTGGCCGGCGCGAAGGGCCGGCTGTCATCGGTTTCGATGGCCTTCAGCTCGCCGGCGGGAAACCCCATGCCGGGGTCCGGGCGAAAGCGCACCGGGTCATCGGACGGGCGGGCGCTGCTGCCCAGGGGAGGCTGCCCGGGCAGGGCCTGCTCCAGTAATTGGCAGAAGCGAAACAGGTTCGCCTCTGCCGAACGCCCGTCCAGGGCTTGCAGCAATCCGCTGGCGTTCAGCCGGGAATACGCTGACTGTGGTTCTCGTTCCATCGCAGGCACTTACCAGAGGGTTGCAGGATCAGCGTGAGCTGGTTGAACAGGTGGATATCGGCATAGAGGGCGAAGAAGCGGTTGAGCATTTCGCCGAACAGGCTGATGTCGCCCTCGCCGGAGAAGCCGTTGGCGTCCAGCGTGACCTCGATATCGACGCCGCGCAGCAGGAAGCCCTTCTCGAAACGCTGGATCAGGTGGTGGCGGACATCGACCAGGGCCTCCAGGCGGCGGCGGTTCAGTTCGCTGCCGGTCCAGTCGTAGAGCGCCAGGGTTCCGCGCAAGACCTCGGCGTTGTCCAGCATGGGCAGGAAGTTCGAGCCCAGGTGGCTGAGTACCCGCCAGTGGAAGCGATCACGGCTCGGCGGATAGCAGGGCATGGTCGGCGCGCACAGGTTGAGCACCCGCAGCCCGGTCTGCGTGGACTGCACCGGGGTGTCGAGCAGCGTGCTCTGCAAGGCCTTGCGCGGCAGCTGGCCGTTGGTGCCGGTCAGGCGCAGGGACAGGCTCTCGCCGGCCACCAGGCGGTCGACATCGAAGCCCTCGCCGCCGAGGATCAGCCAGGTGTCGTGCAAGCCGTTCGCGCCGCGCTTGAGGCGGGTGTGGAAGTAGCGTTCCGGGGCGTCGTCCCGCAGCATCCCGCCCTTGTGGCGGAAACTGCTGAACGGCACATAGTCCACGCGCTCGGCATTCTTCGAGGCGCTCACCTGGTCCACCGAATAGATTTCCGTGTGCCCGTCCTGCAGGCGCATGGGACGCAGCAGGTAGTCGCCTTGGAGGGGGTCCAGGCGCAGCGGGTCGGCCTCCAGCTCGAACAGGTTGATCACCGGTACCGCGTGCAGGCGGACATGCTCGGCGCGGGGTTCGAAGTCATGTGGCCAACCCTCGCCCAGCACCACTTCGATCTCGAACCAGGGCGCGCCCTCCGGCACCACCAGTCGCTCGAGCCCGTGCAGGGTGACGAACATGAATTTCTCGCGGAAGCTGAAGTACTCCAGCAGCAGCTGGTAGCCGCTGAAGGCACTGTCGCCCTTGGGCCACAGACGATCATCCTCGGCGAAGCCCTTGGTCGCGAAGTAGCCATCCAGCGGCCTACGTTCCGGGTCGCCGGGCAGGCGTACGTAGAGCGCCTGCGTCTGACGGGTCAGCGCCAGGTGCAGCGCGCTGGCCACCGGCGCGTCGGCATTGAGGTATAGGGGCAGCCGGCTGAGGTCCACCTGCGCCCATTCGGTCAACGGGCCGCAGGCCAGGCGCAGGCGCAGCAGCGAACGCCCGTCGGGCTCATGGGCCAGGCGCAGCGACTCCACCGCCAGGGGCTGCAGGGTCAGGTTCTGGGTGGTGGTATAGCGGCAGCGAGTGCGCTTCGGCCCCACCGGCCGCGACAGCACCTCCATCCCTTTCTCGATCCGCTCGCTGCGCTTCATCTGCTGCAGGTCGGGCGCCAGCTCGACGATCGACAGCGACGGGATGGTGCGCAGGTAGTGTGGCCAGAGCAGGCTGACCAGCCCCTCGGTCAGCTCCGGCAAGTCGTCGTCGAGTTTTTCCCGCAGGCGCCCCATGAGAAACGCGAAGCCTTCGAACAGGCGCTCGACATAAGGGTCGCGCGCCCCCGGGCGATCCAGGTTGAGTTGCGCCGCGCGGTCGGGAAAGGCCTCGGCGAATTCCTGGCCGGCTTCGCGCAGGTAGCGCATTTCCGCATCGAAATAGCGCAGCGTCAGGTTGTCCATGTCCATCGATAAATGTCCTCTCTTGAATCTGGCCTAGCCGCAGAGCACGGCGGCGCGCACCGGGTCGATGCCGACCAGCGAGGCCAGCAGGGCTTCCTGGCGGCGCCCGAGGGCCGCCTTGTCCGCATCGTTGCGCTGGGCCTTCAGGCGCAGCAGCTTGAGCAGGCGCGCCTGCACCTCGAAGGTCAGATCCGACTCCCACTCCACCAGGGCCAGGCGCTGCGCCGTGGACTCCAGTTCCGTCAGCAGGTGGATGGCCAGATCGGTCTTGCCGCACTGCTCGGCGACGCGCGCCATCAAGAGGCGCAGCAGCCAGCGCTGGCGGCCGCTGTGCAGGCCTGGCCGGTCGCCCAGCCAGGCGATAGCCGCTTCCACGCCATCGCTGTCGGCCTGGGCCAGCGCTTCCCCCTCGAGGGCGAGGATGTCGTCATCCCCCCGCACCGGCATGGCCGGCGCCGGCAGCCATTGCGGCGAGCGATTGCCGCTCACCTGCTGGGCGATCCAGTCGCGGGTGGTCTCGTCGGCGAATGGCGAGCCATCGCTCCAGCGCAGGGATTCCAGGCCCGGCAAACGGTCGAGCAGCATGCCCAGGTCGCGCTTGGCGATATCGGCCCAGCCATCCTGCGGCGCCGGCTGTTTGGCCAGCGCCTGGCACAGGTACCACTGCAGGTCGAGCCAGAAGTGGTTGACCCCTTCGGCATAGATGCGCTCGACCTGATCGAGCAGTTCGCTCCAGCTCTGCTGCAGGAACAGGCGCTTGAGCTGGGCCCGGTAGTCGCTACGCGGTGGCGTGAGCCGGGTAATGCCGTCGGCCTCGGCGGGCGGTGTCTGGTGCACGCTGTCCCAGCGCAGGCTCTTCATCAACCGGTGCGCGGCCAGCCAGCCCAGCGGTTGTTCACGCAGGTAGCCGGCCAGGGCCCGGCCGCTGTCCAGCAGGTCACGGCCAGACCTGATGGCGGCGGCCACGGGAGCGGCGCCCTGCCGACTCGTCTCGTGGCTGGCGCTGTTCTGCGGCACCAGCGCGTCGACCCCGCCGGACTGCGCAAGACGGCTCGACAGGGCACCGTAGAGCGCTCCCAATGCCGGCCGCTGGTCCTCCGGCCAGGATCCCAGGCCCTGTTCCAGCCAGGCGAGGGCCGCCACGGTGCGCTCAGCCTCGGCCTTCACCACCTCCGGGTAGAGCGACAGGCCGTCCAGCACCTTGGCGCTGGCCAGCCACTCCAGGGCCATGCGGCGGCTGTTGGGCCGCTTCGGCAGGATGTCGGCGGAGAACCGCTCCACCAGCGCGGCCAGCAGGCTCAAGCCATCGGCCAGGCCGGCCTCGCCGTCCTTCTGCATGCGCGCCCAGAGGTAGTAGGTCGCTACCCGCAGGTCCTTGCAGCGGTGCTTGAGCAGCTTCTCCGCCAGCCGCGCCACCAACTCGGCATCGGCGCCCGAGAGCTTGTTGACCTCCTCGCGCATGTGCTGGAAGTCGTCGTCGTAGCCGGGGTCTTCGCCGACCGCCGACCGGGCGTCGACCGGCTGCAGCCAGGCTTCCCAGTCGGGCGCCTGGCGCCGGGCCAGCGCCTGGGCATCGCGCTGCCCCAGGCAGCTGGCGATGAGCGAGGACAGGCTCATGGCAGTTCTCCGTGTGTCATCAGCGACAGCGGTGTACCGCCGTCTTCGAGGAATATCCGCGCCGGCAGCTTGAAGCCGCGCAGTTGCAGCAGCGCCAGCGGACCGGCCCCCAGTTCGGTGCGCAGGTGCCAGGTCAGGCCCAGGCCGTCGGGGGCCTGGAGCACCAGGCGGTAACGGCTGTGGCCATCGTCCAGCGGGGTGGCCCGGGCCTGTTCCAGCAGGCGGATCAGCCCCCAGGTGCCGGGGTAGTCGCCGAACAGCCGCTCGCCAGCCTTGACGCTGGTCCAGCGCAGGTTCGCGCCAGGATGGTCGCCCGTTCCGGGCCAGGTGAAACGCTGCCAGCGCTCCCGCTGGTTGAAGTAGGTCAGGCGGTTGCCGTCGAGGATGAAGGTGGTCTGCTCGACATCGCGCACCGGCTTGGCCTGCAGCTCGAAGCCGATACCCATGCCGCCGTCGGTGTAGAGCACGTCGGCGAGATCGTTGAGCCGGTTGACCGCCGCGAGGAACTCGGGGTTGAAGCGCAACCCCTGGCTCTGGGCGGCCTCAGGCACCCAGCGGTGGCCTTCCTTGCGCAGGACACCACCCAGCTGCCGGGCGAGGAACTGGTCGATCCGGCCGCTGTCGCCCCGGATCATCAGCCCGAGCATGGGCAGGGAGGCGTCGCTGGCGGTGGCGGCAAAGGGGTAGCGGCCGGCGAAGGCGGCGTCCCAGGGGGCGACGATCGCGCGTTGCCATTGCGCGTTGAGGCCAGCGGCGGAGGGCTGCAGGATGCGCCGCCAGGCCTGGTCCAGCGGCTGGACGAAGAGCGCCTGGCCGAAACCGTTCCACTCGCTGCCGAGGCTGGCGGCCACCAGGCTGCCGTAGGCCTGGGTGTCGGCGAGGTCGACGCTGCGGCCCTGGAACACGGTCTGCGCCAGGTCCTGGATCATCGCCTGGGGGTCGGGAGAGGTGCTTACCTGCTGGAGCTTCAGGCGCACGCGGGTGACCCGGGTGAGGAAGGCCTGCAGGCTCAGGCGGTCCTCGCCGGCCAGCGCATCGCCCTTGCCGAGCAGGGCGAGCAGTGGGCCGAAGCTGTCGTCCAGCGGGCCTTCCGGAGCCAGGGCCTGCACGTCGATGACCGGGGCCTGGTCCTGGCCGATGAGCTTCTGCGCGGACTGCACCAGCGAATCGCCCAGGGCCTGCCGGCGGGTGCCGGCCTGGCCCTGGTAGGCCAGCGTGTTCATCAGGGCGATGAGCGGAGACTGGCGCACGTCGGCCATCAGGGTGAGCTGGTCGATGACCTCGGCGAGGCTGTTGGCCGGCTGCCAGCGCAGGCTATTGAGCACGCCCAGCCAGGCGTTGCCGTAGTCCTGGAAATAGCGCGCGGTGAGCCGTTCGCGCAGGGCCTCTGGGCTCAACTCCGCGGCGACCTGGCTCTGGTCGTCGCTCAGCACCCAGTCGATTTCTTCCCGCCGCGCGGAAGCCGCCTCGTCGATGGCCTTGCGTACCCGGCCCTCCCAGGCCTGGCGGGTGAACACCCCGGGCACCTCGGCGTCGGTCGAGAACAGCCACTGCGCGTCGGTATCGCCGACCAGTTGCTGCAGGCCCAGGGGCGGATACTGGCTGGCCGTGGCCTCGAGCACCGCCTCGTAGAGGCTGGCTTCGCCATTGCGCTGGCCGAGCTGGCCGAGCAGGACCTGGCGGGCCTGGGCGATCAGCGCGGCGTCGGCCTCGATGCGCCATTCGGGGTGCGCCGCCAGTTGCTCGGCGTAGAAGCGCCAGAGGTTGGGCGCAATGCCCTGCCAGACGCCGTCGCCGATGCCGGCGCGCTCAGGCTCCAGGGCGGCGAGGGTCTTGCCGAGGAACGCCGCGTCGGCCCGTTCCGGGCGGGCCATCATCAGGTAGGCCTTGAGCGAGGCATGGGCGCCCTGGACATGGAGGGCGCGCTCGGGGCTGCCGGGCGGCAGGGCGAGCAACTCGCGCAACCCGCTTTCCAGCCTGGCCGCCGCCGGGTCGCGCAGCAGACGGTTGTTGGCCGCCTGGTAGCGCGGCCAGAGGGCGGCAAGCAGGGCGTCGTTCTGGCTCAGGCCGAAGCCCTGGTACCAGGGCACGCCATGCTGGGCGCGATGGTCGAGGCGGTCGAGCTCGTGGACCAGTTCGTTGAGCGCGAGCACGTGTTCGTCGCCTTCGCGCGGCTGGTCGAGGGCGGCCAGCACGGTCTCGAGCTCGGCGACCTGCGCCCGGTTGCCCACGAAGGAAAGCAGCAGGCCCAGGCCCCAGAGTACGGCCAGGCCGAGGGCCAGGGCGGTGCCAATGCGCGGCCAGGTCCAGCCCTGCACCCGGCCGCCGAGGGCCTTGTTATCCAGTACGCCGCGCCAGGCGGGATGGGCCTGCCACGCATGCTTAGCGCCGCCCGGGGCGGCAGGCAGCGCGAGGCTGAACCACAGGCCGCGCGGCAGCAGCCCGGGGCCACGCCGCAATTGCGCCCAGGCCCGCTGCCAGCGGGCGATGCCGTGGTGTTGCAGGTCGTGGGCCAGGCGCAGGAGGAAATCCTCGCGGTTGTCGCCGCGCATCCGCGCCAGGCCTTGCTCGCGCAGTGGCTGCAGCAGACGGTCGAGCTGATCCTCCAACTGCGCCTGGCCGGCATGGGCGGCCAGCAGGCAGCCCACCTCGGCATCGGCGGCCGGCTGCATCCAGTCACTGCGGCGCACCTCCCAGAAGTGCAGCGGCGCTCGCCAGCGCAGCCGCCGCGTCAGCGCCTGCAAGTGGCCAAGGTAGCGCCCCAGGTAGTCGGAATCCGCGCTCTGCTCCGGGTTCAGCGCCCAGACAATGGCGTCCAGGGGGCGGCGTGGGCGCAACCGGCGCCACTGCTCCAGCAGCGCTTCGTTCGAACCGTCCCCGCCCCACAGCAGCACCGCGCCGTCGCCTTCCAGCCATTGCTGCTCAGCCAGGGCCGGCGCGATGGCGCGCACCTCGTCCGGCTCGCCGAGCACCAGCAGCAGACGCACCTTGTGGCGCCAGAACAGGCCGATGTTTTCTTGCAGGTGGGTGCGCAGTGCGGGCAGCGCATTCCCCGAGCCAGACTTGAGCTTTGTCGGCGCTTCGTCCGCCGCCGGCATGTCACCGGTTACCCGTCGTGCCAGTCCAATCGTCAGACGTTCCCAGGCCCACAGGTACAGTGGGCAGAAGGCGCCAAGGATTAGCCAACCCAGCGCCGCCCAGAGCAACAGGCGCGACAGAGGCAAGCTGGGCAAATCCAGTGATTCCCCCAGCAGCAGGTACAGCACGCAACCGGCCAGTACCAGCAGCGTAATCACCGCCAGATAGCCCAGCACCCGATACAACCACCCTGAGGGTCCCTTCTCAGTCATCGCCATAAGGCACCGCCATTCCCATCGTCAGACGATCTTCTCCATCACCACTCAGCCAGCCACAGGGCTCGCCAGTTCCCGCGCTATGCAACAACGCCATCGACATGCCGATGAAGGGCGCCAGGTCACCCAGCGCCCCCCAATACGGAGCCAGCAGATGCTCATTGGCCGACCAGCCTTCGGCGACAAATGCCTCCATGCTCTGCGTATCCATCGCCAAACAGGCGGCCGGTGCCTTGGCCAAACCGCCATAGCGTTGCATCTGCGCGCAGAGCTCGGCAGGCGACTCGCCCTTGTCCAACACCAGGTATTCGCCCCGCTGCAAGCGGCTGGCGCCCTGGTGGCCTACCCGCCAGGCGAACGCAGCTTCGCCAGCCATCTGCTGCGCCGGTGCCTGCTCGGTGCTGGACGCTCCGGCGCACAGCAGCCAATCGCCCTCTTGCGGGCAACGTCCGGCGAAGTCATCGATCAGTCGATCCAGGGACGCCAGGTCGGCCAGCGGCAAGGGCTCTTCCGGCAGGCTCATGCCGCCGTCGGCCAACGCCTTGGCGAAGGCCCGATAACCGTCCTGGCTGCCGTACCAGGCCACGCCGCGCAGCTGGGGCCAAGCGTCCATCCAGCCTTCCGAGGCCAGCAGCAAGCGCCCTAGATGCCGGGCCAGCAGCGGCTCGCGCAAACCGCCAGGGTTCGCCGAGACCGGGCAACGGAGCACGGGCGGCTGGCCCTCGCCACGCTCGAGCGGAGGAGGATTCATCGCCTTCCCGGTCATTTGCTGCAGGTACTGCGGTTGCGACTCCCCTGGCGGGCCGAACAGCATCACCTTCTGCAGCGGCAAGGCCATGCCACGTCGGCGCCACCAGCGTTGCAGCGCCGCATCTAGGGTCCAACGGTAAGCGGCGCGATTGCCCAAGCCGACCTGCCATGCCAGAAAACGCAGCGCCAAGGCCAACGCCCAGGCCAACGGCAGCAGGCTCCCCCATAGCCACAACTCCAGCCGGGGCCGGCCTTCAGGCCAGAGCGCCAGCAGCAGCGCTGCCTGCAGGCCCAACAGCAGCAATAACGCCATCCCCCAGCGGCGCCAGCGCGGTGTAGCGGGCATCACATAGTCCGGGTAGCGCGGTGGCGGGTTCACGGTTCCACCATCATGTCCGTGGCGGCCAGGGTGCTGACCACGCTGCAGCCGCAATCGCAGCGGTAGCCATCCAGGGCCACAGGCTGGCCGTCCATGGTGATATCGGCCACGCCCTGGGAGATGCGGGTCAGTCCGTGCTTGTTGCACCGCGCCGCGTCGCCCATGCAGGCCACGGGTTTGCCGAATGCCTCGAAATGCCCCTCCAGCACCTCGCCGCCAAAGGGGCGCAACGGGTCCCCCTTACGCACCAGCGGCATCATGCCAATACCCCTCGCGCCTGCTCCACCAGGCTGCCGCTGCGGCGCAGGAACTCGGCGCTACGCTGCATGCGCTGCGCGTAGTCCTCCAGGGCGATCCGGCGTTTCTGCTCGGCCACCACCGTGCCGATATCGTCGGTGGGCTTGAGCAACTCCGCCGCGCCCGGCAGGAAGGGCAGCGCCAATCCCGTGGCCAGGTCGATCACCTCGTAGGCCACACCGGCCGCGGCCAGGCCCGCGATTACGCCAGCGCCCCCGCCCACGACGCCCAGCCCCGCGCCCAGTACCCCACGGTTATTGCCGCGCAGCAGGCGCACGCCGTAGACCGTGGTACCCGCCACGATGGCCACCCCCAGCAACTTGCCGGCCACCATCATCGCCGTTAGGCGGCGACTGCTCTTGTTGCCGAAGTAGACCATCCGGTAGAAGAAGTACCCGGCCCACAGCTCCCGCGACTCCAGGGCGTCGTGCATGAACCAGGCCCGCGAGTCGTGGATCTGGTCATCGAACAGGGCCACTACCAGGGCCATCTTCGGGTCGGCGCTGGGCGTACCGAGCTCGTCCTGAAACAGCTGCTTGTGGCGGGTTTCACCGGCCTCCTTGAGCGTGGCGTGATCCCCGCGCTCATCGTTGTCGTTCAACAGGTAGGCGCCGCCGCGCAGCACGACGTCGACCACGGTGCCTTTCCCACTGGTCTGCTTGCGCTTTTCTCCGCTGTAGTCGTAGCGGAACTCCTCGGCGGCCTGGCTGAGCTGCGTCTTGTCGATCCAGGGTTCGTAGATTGGCGGGCCGGGGTGGTTGACCGCAGTCTCGGGCGTTTCGAGGCGCTTATCCTTGGCCTTCGTCTGCAACTCGGCGTTATCCGCCCGGTCCACCTTGACCTTGTAGTTATCGTCCTCGTTCGCCTTGATGAAGAACGGCTGCGTCTTGTAGCTGCCATTGGCATAGCGGCCGATGCGCCAGCCGGTGATCCAGCCCAGTTGCTCGGCCAATGCCTCTTCCACCGGCTTGTTCAAGCCCACCGGCCTGTACACCCAGGGCGCATCGCCGGACGACTCCGCCGGTAGGCCGCCCAGGGTGTGGCGCCAGGCGTTGAAGCGTTCGATGACCTGGGGGCTGATATCGAACTCCCTCCTCGTGCCCGGCGCCATCCGCCTCCAGGTCGTTTCGTCCTTCAGCTCCTCGGGCAATACCTCCTCCGGCACTTGCAAAGGCGCACCAGCAGCAAAGGCTTCCGCGTACAGATCGTGCAGGGCAATCTGCGAGATCAGCTCCTGAGTGCCGCCACGCGCCTTGCCCTGGTCGTTCTTCTGGTAGCCGCCGCCCACATCCGAATGCACGCCGGGGTAGACAACTTCCAGGGTATTGGCCGGGTACTGGCCATCCTCGTTGCGGATCGAATCCAACGGGAAGCAGGAGCGCTGCTCGAAGGCCGCCACGAAGTGCCGGCAGCACTTGACCAGGTTGGGGTACTTCGCCGCACTGGGCAGCAGCTGGCTGTCATCGGCCCAGTCCATATGCCCGGCGAAAAACGGCGCGGCATGGGCGATGCCTACCGAGGCCACGGTATCCAGCAGGCCGAGGAACTCAACGCTGACATCCAGGCCCGCCAGCTTCTGCTCGGGCCTGTCCGCGCCCTCGGGTGTTTCGAACAGCTCGCTCAGCCAGTTGACGAAGGTCCGCGCCTCCGCCGCCCCGCGGGAAAAACCATAGATATACAGCTTGACCTTGAGGGGCTTGGGAGTGGGCGGCACTTGCTCCATCTTCTGTTGCAGGGGTTGCAGCAGGTTCTGCATCACCCGGCGACGCTTGCCCGCCCCCAGGGCGATCATCAATGGGGCAGGCCAGGTGGCCATGTCTTTGACCTTCTGTGAGCGTACCTCCCGCACCAGATGCTGCTTAGTAACCGCATACGACAAGGCATCCGCCACTGAGAGTAACGCCCAGTTGATGCGGTCCTCCCCGCCCAAGGCGAATTGCAGCCCTTTGCCGCTGTAATCCATCTCGCCGATTTCGGGGAAGGGCGTTCCCACACCGGGCATGTAATAGGAGAAGTAGCCCATCTTTTCCGCTTCGTCGCTTCTGTATGAGGCGTGGAAGAGGCGGGCAATGTTGGTGGGGTGCCCCGTCTCGGTATCATTTTTTTCGTTGTTATTGGTGCCGTCGAAGAACAGACTGATATGCACCGCCTGGCAGCACTTGCCATGCTGGCGCCGACCATTCTCATCCCGCGCCTGCTTGTAGAGATTCGCTTCACGGGTTTGCCTTGCGTAGTTCTCACCCACCGCCCGCGACGTGCCCGGCAAGCGGCCCTCCTGGGGAAACACTGGAGGTGCAAGAACCTTGGCCTTGTTCGTTACTTCGGACATACGGCGGGCTCCTTCATATGGCGGGGTTCCTTGATCGGATACTGCGGATCACCCACGCCCCAACATGAGGTCGTGACCTTGACCTGTTGGCAAGGAAGAAAATGTATAGCCAGATCACATGACTCATTTCCCGGCCACTCCGGAATTTCGACCGTTGTGCTGTAGCGCTTATAGTTAAGTTCGTGCTTATCCATAAACTCACGGAACTCGTCAGTTCCCAAGGGGGGGGGGATGACGTCTGCATCGGGATCAACTTCCCACTCAATATTCGCCATAAGTCCAGGCCGCCACTTGATCGGTAGAACAATGCAACAGGCTCTTCCGCCGCCTCCGACAGTTCGATAGCCATTAACCTCAAGCCAGTTGACTGCCGTTCCATCGACATGGTTAACCGATGTCAGGTTGCCCCCCGCCATTTCATTCTCAGCGGTGGAGCACCCCACCAGCGCAAACCCCAATAGACCACAGATCCATTGGGTAATACGGTAATTCCTTATCCAGACGCTCATCTGCTGTCCCTCTTGCTTTTTCATCAAGACGTTTATGAAAAACGGTCAGTTTTCACAAACGTCCTGGTGATATTGATGTGCTGCCCCTTCTGGGTATCGCTCTTCTCGTTGTTATTGGTGCCATAGAAGAACAGGCTGATATGCACCGCCTGGCAGCACTTGCCATGCTGGCGCCGACCACTCTCATCCCGCGCCTGCTTATAGAGATTCGCTTCACGGATTTGCCTGGCGTAGTTCTCGCCCACCGCCCGCGACGTGCCCGGCAAGCGGCCCTCCTGGGGAAAAGCAGGAGGTGCCTGAACCTTGGCCTTGTTGGTTACTTCGGGCATACGGCGGGCTCCTTCACATGGCGAGGATCTTGAATTGGGTAATTCGGGGAGTACGACGCCCAGCAGGAAGTTGTAACTTTCACCTGTTGGCAGGGCAGGAAATGCACGGTCAAACCACAGCGCTCTGTTCCCGGCCACTCCGGAATTTCGACCGTGGTGCTGTAGCGCTTATAGTTAAGTTCGTGTTTATCCATAAACTCACGAAACTCGTCAGTTCCTAAGGGGGGGAATGACGTCTGCATTGGGATCAACCTCCCACTCAATATTCGCCATCAAGCCAGGCCGCCACTTGGCCGGCATGACAATGCAACAGGCTCTTCCCCCGCCTCCCACTGTTCGATAGCCATTAACCTCAAGCCAGTTGACTGCCGTTCCATCGACGTGGTTAACCGATGTCAGGTTGCCCCCCACCATTTCATTGTCCGCGGTAGAACACCCCACCAGTGCAATTCCCAGTACGCCACAGAGCCATTGGGCAATACGGTATTTCCTTATCCAGACGTTCATCTGCTGTCCCTCTTGTTTTTCATCAAGACGTTTATGAAAACGGTCAGCTTTCATAAAACCCCTGTTCATAAATTGAATGTGTGCGGGCCGATATTGGTGTGTCGCCCCTTCTGGGTATCGTTCTTCTCATTGTTATTGGTGCCGTCGAAGAACAGGCTGATATGCGCCGCCTGGCAGCACTTGCCATGTTGGCGACGACCATTCTCATCCCGCGCCTGCTTAAAGAGATTCGCTTCACGGGTCTACCTTGCGTAGTTCTCACCCACCGCCCGCGACGTGCCCAGCAAGCGGCCCTCTTGGGGAAGCGCTGGCGGCGCCTGAACCTTGGCCTTGTTCATTACTTCGGACATACGGCGGGCTCCTTCACATGGCGAGGATCTTGAATTGGGTAATTAGGGGAATACGAGGCCCAACAGGAGGTCGTGACCTTGACTTGCTGGCAAGGCAGGAAATGCACAGTCAAACCACAGCGCTTTTCCTGGTACTCCGGGATTTCGACCGTGGTGCTGTAGCGCCGGTAGTTGGCGGCATGCTTAGCATATGCAGCCTGGAACTCTTGGGAAGTAACTGAGGGAAGCTTCGCCCATCGATCAGGATCAACTTCCCACTCAATATTCGCCATCAAACCAGGCCGCCACTTGGCCGGCAGAACAATGCAACAGGCTCTGCCCCCGCCTCCCACTGTTCGATAGCCATTAACTTCGAGCCAGTTAATTGCCGTTCCATCGACATGGTTAACCGATGTCAGGTTGCCCCCTACCATTTCATTGTCCGCCGTGGAACACCCCACCAGCGCGATACTTAACCCCCCGGCCAACCACAACAGCATGTGCATCTTTTGTATTCCTATGGCCATCCACACATGATCCTTTGCGCGGAAGAAAAATTATTTAACGGCCCCACTCAGCCAGGGGAATATATCGATAACGCCTATGAAGCTTGGGCCTGGCGAACTGCCTACTTAAGGCATACGCCTTCGCAAGCCGATATTGTTACTGGATGCCCCGCAGCGCTGCCCCGCTCAAGTACCATAAGGAAATTCCAGTCGGTACTTTCCATCGGATATCGCACGGTGGTTCGGCCCCATGAATGAGGGCGACAGCCATAGCTTCCCGTCAAAACTTCTCAACCTGGTACTCTTATATCCACCACCATATCTGCGACTGGTCCTATAGGTCACCAAATCCAGTATCGCCGTTGAGTTGTCTTCGTAATAAATCACTACGCGATAGGGGCTTTCAGGCTTGGTATGTAGAATCAGGCTCACACGAGAATCGCTATGCTCGGTCATGTGGGGTGTGGCAAATGACAAGCCTGTGACCTTTGCCGAATAAGAGTAGACAAAACCTCTTGCAGGCTTATCCGTAATCTTATAATCGTCAAAGCGCTTGTCAGTGCGCAGTCCGATCCGAGCCAAAGACATACCGTGACCATACCCTTGGGTTGATAGCGGGCCATCTGGCTTTATAGTAGTCAGCGATAATTCTGGCGTTTCATCATTGAACTCTCCCGCCAGGGCAGATTTGATAGTACCTTCATCAAGTTCCTCGCCATTGCTCCCTCTAACCTCCTGAACCTCTTCCAAGGCCGTCTTGAACAGCATCTGAGAGGGTTTTGGGTTAGATCGTACATTTTGGCAGCCAACTAGGGAAAACAGCGCGCCAAACACAACCAACAACGAAGCAAGAACTTTCATGTCTTTAACTCTCATGTATTTCTTTCAAAAGATTCCTTGAGTGCTTTCTTCACACCCGGCCGCTGTGACTACCCCCTGATACAGAGGTCAATTGTTGTGCGACGTAGTGCTCCAGCTCACCGAAGTAGCCTTCCTCACCCGCCTTGCGGGCCCAGGCGTAGAGTTGGCTGAACTGCTGCTCCCGGCTAATCCAGAGGCCGTTAATGACCTGTGCGGTCATCAGCCTTTGCGCGTCGCTGATGCAACCGAACATCTCGTACTGTGCGTCGGTCAGTTCGAGGGGTTCTGGTGTATCGAGCGCCTGCGGATCAGCGGAGCAGGTGCCCTGTCGCCACTGCGGCCGAGCGTCGCGGTCGAGCCAGCTCCAGTAGCTGGCCACTTGCAGAAAGGCATCACGCTGTTGCGGATTCAGGATGTCGGCGATAAGCCAAGGGAAGACGCGCGGGTCGTAGTAACGCAACAAGCCGGGCTGTCCACCGACGCTCATGCGCGACAGGGCCTGCAGCGTAAGGCTCAAGTCTTCGAAGGGCTGCGGGGAGACCAGCAACAGCAGCCGCGAGTCGTTACCTGCGTGCTCGATGAGGTCCTCCAGCCAGGCTTTGTGCTGCCACTGCTGCAGGTCCAGCCGCATCAGCAATGGCCCTTGCTCCAGTAGCGGTTCTTCGGGCGTTCCGCTGAACAGGGAGAACCAGGGCACCGAGGGGTAGATGCGTTGCAGGGTGGGTATGACGGAGGCGCTCCACCCCGTCTGGTCCAACAGCAGGTCCACATGGTGCGAGCCGACCTCGGCGCCGGTGTGGGTGATCTGTTCGAGCCAGAGGGCAGGCAGGTTGCCGGCGCTGTTCTGAATTTCAACGTCCACTGAGCACGGCTCCTTCGGCAGCCTTGCGCGCCGCTTTCAGGCACTCCTCGCACACCGACTGCGGCAGTTCGGGCAGCGGGAAGCTTTGGCTGGCGGGCTTTTCCCACACATGCCGGCCCTTGAGGTTGAGCGTACCGGGGCTGTGGATATCGATGGCGCCGCTGGGTGTGATGCGGATGTAACCGCCGCCACAGGCCAGGGTGATGCCGTTCTTCGCGGTGAGCTGGAGGTGGCCCTGCACGGACTGCACGGTGATGTCCTGCTGGGCGATGAGGTTGAGCAGGTCGCCGTGGGATTCGATTTCCAGCGGGCCCTTGCCGGACACCAGGCGCATGCCTTCCTGCTGGGCCAGCAGGGAGATGGCCTGGTTGGCCTGGACGGAAAGGCGCTGGGCGGCGGCCAGATTGATTTCCTCCTGGCTTTGCACATAGAGCGAGTCGCCGCTCCTGAGCAACAGGCTGGCGGGGGTGACTGCACCGATGCCCTGGGGGGCGCTGAGCAGGATGGCCGAGCCGGCCAAGCCCTTGGCGTCGGCGCGCAGTTGCGTGAGGCCGTCCACGGCCGGCGGGCGGCTGTGGTGGCTGTCGGCGATGTCGCGCCAGTTGGCCATTTGCTGCTGGGCGCTTTCCACCAGGGCGTCGGCGGGCTCCATGTCCAGTACCTGGCCGCCCGCCTTGGTTTGTTCATCGGCACTGATGAACAAACCCTTACCTGCCCGCAGGGCGCCCCAGTTATCGGTGCGCAATTCGAAGCCTTCGCCGCGCTTCTGCCGCTGCGCGTCCACCAGGTGGCCGAGGTTGAGCTGGCTCTTGCCGCTGTGTTCGGTGCTGAGCTTGATGTGCTCCTGGCCGCGGGTGTCGTCCAGGCGCAGTTTGTTGTTGGCCGGGGTGCGCAGGACGTTGCGCTTGTAGTTGTTCAGGGTGACGTGGTCGGGGTGCCGGCTGTCGTGCAGGGCGAAGGCGATGAAACCCTTGTCGGGGTCGCCGTGCTCGAAGGCGATGGCCACCTCGGTGCCCTGGATCAGCGGCAGGTGCAGCCCATGGGTGTCCCCGGCGTAGGGGCGGGCCAGGCGCAGCCACATGCTTTCCTGGCCGGCGGGCCAGGTGTCGCGGTCGAAGAGGAAGTTGACCTTGTAGCGGCCTTCCAGGTCGATGTGGCTGTAGAGGTCGTCGGGCTGCGGGCTGGTGACCCGCGCCGGGATGGTGCCGACGATCAGCGGCCTTTGCTTCAACAGCGGGCGGAAGCAGATGTGCTCGACATAGGGAATGGCCTCGAAGCGGGCTTCGAAGCTGCGGTCGCGGGCGGCGCTGGCGGTCAGGCGAGTGATGACGGCGCCGGGGGCGAAGGCCTCGGGGGCGCCGCCGTCGATTCCCAGCACCTGCCCGGGGGCCAGGGTCGCGCTGCTGGCGATGCCGGCGAGGCGGGTACGGGCATTGAGGTAGCGCTCGTGCCGCAGGCGAGCGAAGAAGTAGCCGCTCTCGCTTTGCAGGTCTTCGTCCTGGGCGTAGGCGTCGCCCAGTTCGGTGTAGTGCTCGGCGTAGTGGTAGGCCTCGCCGTAGGTGGTGGGGTCGCCCCGGCTCTGGTCGACATCGCCGTCGAGCCGGGCGGCGGCATCGCGTGGGTCGTAGGCGCGGACGTGGATGTCCTTTTCCACCACGCCATGCTGCGATTGCAGGGCCCAGACCGCGTCCTGCCCGCTGGCGCTGGTGCCGGACGGCGGGCGGTACGGCAGGCGAACATCGAACTGGTAGTTGCGCTGGTCGTCGTGGAACTGGACGACGTCGATGTTCAACCGCTCGTCGGCGGTGAAGCGGTACCAGATGCCGACTTCGGCCAGCAGGCGGGTGATGAAGGCCAGGTCGCTCTCGCCGTACTGCATCACCTGTTCGCGCTTGGGGTACTCGCGCGTGAGGTCGAAGAAGAAGTCCTGCCCCGCCCACTGGTGGCGCTCGCTGCGCAGGATCTGATTGACGATCTCGGGCACCGAGAGGTGCTGGTAGATGCGGTATTGGCGGCCGCGTCCGAGCAAGGCCAGGCGCGGTTGCAGGGTGACTTCGTAGCGGGCTTCGTCGTTGGAGCCGGAGAGGCGGCGAAAGCCCGTGACCACCCCATGCAGGGTGCGCAAGGGCTGGGCCGGCGGCAGGCTCAGGCCGGCGAAGGGCAACGGGCTGGGCGGCGGATGCAGGCTGAAGCTGGCGCGCTGACCCAGCAGCTGCTCGGCGGGGAGGTCACGCTCGCTGGAGGTGAATTCCACCTGGTAGCTGAAGGGCTCGCTGAGGGCTTCCGTGCCCGTGAAGGCGAGCACGTCGAGGGCGGCGTCGAGGCCACGGACCTGGAGCTTGTGGCGGCTGTGGTCGAAGAAGGGACGGCGTTCGGCGAGCATGTTCAGGCTTCCTCGGGCTGTTCCAGCCGGTCGGTGAAGTGCAGGGTGACGCCGTCCTCAAGGCTGTAGCCCAGGCAAACACCCCGGGTAGCCTGCTGGACGGCCTGGCGTTGCAGGAGCTGCTGGCTGAGCACCGGGAGGATCTGCTGGTTGAGCAGGCTGTCGATGTTGCGGGCGCCGCTGTCCGGTAGCAGGCAGGCGGCAACCAGGGCATCGCCGAGGGCGTCGTCGATGTGGCAGCCCAGGCCGTAGTGACGCTGCAGGCGGCTGGCGACCCGGGCGAGCTTGATGTCGACGATGCGCTTGAGTGAGTCGGCCTGCAGTGGGCGGTAGACCAGGGTCTGGAAGCGCGCCAGCAGCGCCGGCTGGAAGTGCTCGCGCAGGACCGGGCGCAGCAGCTCCTGCAAGGTGCCGTCGGTGGCGTCGGGTTGTTCGTGCAGGCAGGCCTCGAGCAGGTCGCTGCCCAGGTTGGAGGTCATCAGGATGACGGTGTTGCGGAAATCGATTTCGCGGCCTTCGCCATCGCGCATGAAGCCACGGTCGAAGACCTGGTAGAACAGGTTGAGCACATCGCGATGGGCCTTCTCCACCTCGTCGAGCAGCACCACGCTGTAGGGCCGCTGGCGTACCGCTTCGGTGAGCACCCCGCCCTGGCCGTAGCCGACATAGCCCGGCGGTGAGCCCTTGAGCTGGCTGACGGTGTGGGCTTCCTGGTACTCGGAGAGGTTCAGGGTGATCAGCGATTTTTCGCCGCCGAACAGGCTGTCGGCCAGCGCCAGGGCGGTTTCGGTCTTGCCGACGCCGCTGGTGCCCACCAGCAGGAACACCCCCTGGGGCGCCTTCTCATCGGTCAGGCCGGTGCGTGCGGCGCGCAGGCGCTGGGCCAGGGCGCCGAGGGCGTGATCCTGGCCGATGACCCGTTGGCCGAGCTGCCGCTCCAGCTCCAGCAGGCTGGCCTGTTCGTCCTTGAGCAGGCTGCCCAGGGGCACCCCGGTCCAGTCGGCGACCACTTCGGCGACGTTGCGCGCGGTGACATCGAGGGACAGCAGCGCCTGATCGCGCTGCGCCGCCTCCAGCCGCCGCTGCAGCTCGGCGCAGCGCTCCGGCTGGCGGGGCTCTTCCTGGCGCGCATCGAGCAGTTGCAGGCTCAGGTCGAGTTCGAGGCGATAGCGACGCTCCAGTTCCACGCGCTGCCGCGCGAGTTCGGCGTGCTCGGCGGCGATTTCGTCCAACCGATCGGCAGGGGCCCTGCCGCCCAGGCGGGCGTCGGCCTCCAGGGCCTGCTGTTCCAGTTCCAGCGCGGCCTGGCTCGCCTTGATGCGAACCAGCGCCTGGGGCTCGCAATCGAGGCTCATGCGTACCCGGGCACTGGCGGTATCCAGCAGGTCGACTGCCTTGTCGGGCAGTTGCCGGCCGGTCAGGTAGCGCCGCGACAGGCTGACCGCCGCCTGCACCGCCCCGTCCTCGATGTGCACGCCGTGGTGGCTGGCGTAGCGGGCCTTGAGGCCGCGCAGCATGAGGCAGGCGTTGGCGTCGTCGGGCTCGTCGACCTTGACCACCTGAAAGCGCCGTTCCAGCGCCGCGTCGCGCTCGAAGTACTGCTTGTACTCGCTCCAGGTGGTGGCGGCGATGGTGCGCAGCTCGCCTCGGGCGAGCGCGGGTTTCAGCAGGTTGGCGGCATCGGCGCCCCCCGCCTGGTTGCCGGCGCCGATCAGGGTGTGGGCCTCGTCGATGAACAGCAGGATGGGGTGTTGCGCTTGCTGCACCGCATCGATGATGTGCTTCAGGCGTTGTTCGAACTCGCCCTTGACGCCTGCGCCGGCTTGCAGCAGGCCGAGGTCGAGGGTGCGCACGCTCATGGGCTTCAGGCTGTCGGGGACGTTGCCTTCGGCGATGCGCAGGGCCAGGCCCTCCACCAGCGCGGTCTTGCCGACGCCGGGATCGCCGACCAGGATGGGGTTGTTCTTGCGCCGCCGGCCCAGGATATCGATGACCTGGCGGATTTCGTCGTCGCGTCCGAACACCGGATCGATACGCCCCTCCCGCGCCTTGGCGGTCACGTCCTGGGTGTACTTGTCGAGCAGCGCTTGCAGGGCACCGTCGGTTCCGGTGGAGGGAGCGGCCAGTGGCGCGACACGGGGCTCGTCCCCTGAGAGGCCAGCCTCGCGTTGGACCTCGGGGCGCTCCTCGGAGTGCTGGTCCAGCAGCGGCACCAAGCGCTGCAACTGGGCGTCGGTGAGGCTGAGCAACGGCCAGGCAGCCTCGCACTCGAGCAGGCTGGGCGACTCCAGCAAGGCACCGAGCAGGTGCAGCGAGCGCAGCCTGTCGTTGTCATCGTCGAGCGAGGCACGCAGCCAGGCGTTCTTGATCAGTTGCTGGAGCTTGCCGCCAAGCTGGGGCTTGTCATGCACGCTGCGGGGCAGGCCGTCCAGGTGGTCGAGCAGCGCACGCCAGAGCGCATCGAGATCCCACTCGTAGCGACGCGCGATGAGCGTGAGGTCTCCCTCCCCTTGCTCCAGCAGCTTGAGCAGCCAGTGTTCGAGGGTGATCTGCCTATGGCCGCGGCTCTGGCACAACGAGGCCGCGGCACCGAGCGCCCGGGCGCAGTAGGGGTTGAGGCGGCGAAGCAGGCTGGCGGAGTTCTGGGCCATGGGAGTGCGTCCTTGTACGAAGTTCGTGGCGCCTGCGCGTCCGGCAGGGCTCATTGGGCCGACGGAGCGCTAGGCTCCGCCGGCGCGCTCGGGCGTCAGGCGCTCTGGCGCTCGTTCCAGGAATCGGAGTGGATGATGTTGCCGTCCTTGTAGGTCCAGGTGATCTTCTCGTAGCGCAACTCGACCTGTTCCAGGTGGTTGTGCTTCTCCTTGGACGGGTCCTTGACGTCGTGCATCTTGGGCGCGACTTTCACCACCTTGACGTTCTCCAGCTTGGTGATGAAGTACTCGACTTCCTGGCCGGCGTCGTCGATGCGATACCACTTGAACTCGGCGCTCTTGAGGGTTTGGCCGGTGGTCACCGCCTTGTACAGGTAGGGGCTGGAGGCATCGATTTCCTTGGTGAAGAGGAAGGGGGTGTGGACCCGGGTGCCGGTCAGCTTGCCGGTGTTGTTGTCGGTGGGGATGTACAGGCTGTGATCCTGCGCGACTACCTCGATGCTTCCCTCGCGTTTCTGCACGTCCACCGAACCCTTGATGTCCGCGCCGCCGTCGTCCTGCAGCCAGAGGTATACGGGAATAGCCATTTGAAGCTCCTTCTCAGAGGTTGACAGCCGCGGAGTGCGACTGGTTTTGGCCGTCCGGTGCCAGGGTGGGCAGCAGGCAGGCCCCCACCTCCGGCACCAGACGGATATCGACGCGCCGGTTCGCGGCGCGCCCGATTTCGGTGTCATTGCTCGCGAGCGGCTGGCTGGAGCCGAAGCCCTGCACGGCGAAGCAGCTGTCGGGTATGTCGCCCATGCGCTGCATCCAGTCGCGCACGGCGCCGGCACGCTCGCGTGACAGTTGGAGGTTCTGCTCGACGTTGCCGGTGGCATCGGTATGACCGGCGATGACGATCAGCCAGCCGGGCTGGGCCTTGATGTCGACCAGCGCGCTGATCAGCAGCTTGGTCGACTCGGGCTTGAGGCTGGCGCTGCCCACCGCGAACAGCGACAGGCTGTCCAGCCGAACGACTTCGGGCATGCGCTTCGCCACCGCTTGCGGTACGCGGTAGCTCGCAATGGCGTCCAGCAGTTCGCGCCGCAGGCGTTCGCCCTGGTACAGACCGAGGCCGAGCCAGGCCGGCTCGCCAAGGCGGTAGTAGCCATCCAGACGCGCAGCGTCGTCACGCAGTACCGACAGGGCCGCTTCAGCCGCCTGGCCGCCATGTTGCGTCTGGGGAATGGCCAGGTAGCGGCGCAGGTCATCGCCGACCAGACGTGCCAGTTGCCTGTTCTGCCAAGCGGAACTGGCCAGTGCCGCGAGTAGCGTGGCCGCGAACAGCCAGAGCGCGATGACTCCGGCCCGACGCAGTGGCGTGTCCCGTGCCGTTACCGGCAACAGCGGCAGCAGCGGGTCCGGGAAGGGCAGCCGCGTCGAAGCCCCGGCAGCGGGCAAAGCCCCTTCTCCCAGCGCAGTCCTGTCATGCAGCCATTGCTGCCAGAGGTTTCCCGCCACGCCACCAGGCGCTTCCGGCACCAGCGCGATGGCGCAGGCCACCGCCATGGCGGCGGGATCGCGGACTTCACGGGCAACGAGATGCGCCTGCACCTGCTCGCGCACCCAAGCAGTGGCGCTTTCCAGCAGAACGCCAGTGCGCAGGCGAAGCGCCGATGCCTGAAGGTTGTCCGCCTGCTCCTGCCATTCGCAGAGGCTGGCGCGGGCACCTGCGTCGAGGACATCCGGCTGGCGCGCACCCGCTGTCCAGCAGAACCAGGGCCCCTCTGCCAGCCCGCTCGGCACGTAGGTGGCCTGAAGCAGAGGCAGGGCAGCGCCGTGCCGGCGAGCCAGCGCCAGTTGATGGCGGAAGGTGCGCAGCTGTCCGTGCAGTTGGGCGGCATCCCGATGTTCACCCGGATTGACGATGAGGAGGACGCAAAGCTGCCCTTCCCAGTGGGGCCGGTGCGCCAGGACACTCTGGACCAGGTGCGGCAGGCGCTCGATTTCCCCTACTCGCAGATAGCAGCCCTGTGCGGTCGTCCGCAGCACGGGGTTGTCGGCCTCCAGGGCGCCGAACAGTTCTTGCTGACTGTCGCCACAGACCAGCACTACCGGCTGCTGGAATCCCGTCGCCGGCAATGAAACCTCGCCACCGAACGAGAGAGCTCGGCGCAGCCTGGCGGCACGCCGCCCTGCGCGGCGCCAGGCCAGGACGGCGACCAGCGCGATGACCAGCGCGGCACTCCCACGCTGCCATCCGCTCAACGGAAAGGCGAACGTCAGCGCCAGGAGGAGGGAGGCGGCCCACAGCCAGAGTCCGCGCGTCAGCTTCACGCTCATTGGGCCCCCTTCACAGCGCACCCGGCATCAGTGCGGCGACCGAGTTGACGAGCAGGTGATTCAGCCCCCACCAGGCGCCTGCCAGCAGCGCTGCAGCCGCGCACAGCTGGATGATCGGGCTGCGCAGCGCGCGCGACATAGGGGCGCCCCACCCTCGAGCGGAGCCGCAGACCAACTCGTGGTGCGTCGCCAATGGCGCCACCCGGGCATCGAGGGTCTGCAGCAATTGCTCCCGTTCCGGGTGCTGCAGGTCGCGGTAACGCCCCTTGAATCCCAGCATCAGCACGCGTTGGTAGGCCGTCAGCACCTGGGGATCCGGCGCGGGTTCACGAAGGACTTCGTGCATGTCCTCATAGAGGAACTCTCCGGCCTGGTGGCGGTTGAAGAACTTCGCCTGCAGGGGTTCGCCGGCCCACTCGGCGTGGGCTTGGTCCGTGGCGAAGCCGAGCACGGTTTCATCCAGCAAGGCGCACTGGGCGTAGCTGATGTGGTCGATGCTCCGCTGGCTCATGCCGGCTGCTTGCAGTTCCTGGCGGACCGCTTCGATCTGCTCGGAACAGTGGGCCCACAGATCGCGGCCGCTGCGTGTCATCGCGCCCTCGCGCAGGGACACCACCAGGAGGTAGCTGTCCTGCAGCAACGCATCGATGTCGATCGCCGGGAGCCGGCGGCTGTTGCTGTTCGGACTCATGAGCGCAGCACCGCAAACAGTTCGAGCCTCGCATCCAGCAGCGTGGCGGGGACATAGAAGGCACAGACGCCCGCAGCCAACATGGCCCGGCCCTTGGGATGCCCGAGGTCGAGCGCGAAGTACTGGTTTTCCAGGCGCAGCGGGATGGCGGCCGGGACATGGTTGAGCGGTTGCAGCGGTACGCCATCGAGCGCCGCGTTGACCAGATGATCGACGTCATCCGGGCTGCCGACCTTGCATAGGCGCGGTAGCTGGCTCTGCACCTGCGCCGCCGGCAGGCGCGAGCGCACGGACAGGTAGAAGTCGGCGCCGCCCGGCTCGCGCAGGCGCGGATCGTTGAGGGACACCCGCCAGCGATTGGCGCCGCTCTCTTCCAGCTCCAACGCGATGACCCGCGATGGCAGGCTGGCTTCGAGCAGGGTGGAGATCATGCCCATCAGTGGCGGGAAGACCGCTTCCAGTTGCTCGTGCCGGTACGCCGGAATGCTCTCGATGTCATGTTCCAGCGAGAAGGTCAGCAGGCTGCCGGCAAGCTTCGCCAGTTCCAGGTAGACCTGCTCCGGGTGACGCGAGGGATGCGCCCGCAGGTCGGCGAGGACCGGCTGGTAGGTATTGAGCGCATTGAGCAGCCAGAACAGCGAGACGTCGGCCACGGCGAAGTCGGCCATACGTTGGTTGCTCTCGCGGCGCATGCCCATCAGCCGTTGGCGCTTGGCGGACAGCTGAGTGAGCAGGTTTTCCAGTTGCGTCTGGAGCCCGGCGTGGGCGGCGAAGCTCAGCAGCGGCGGTACGTACGCGGGATCGAGCGCCCAGTTGCCCTGGGCGTCACGGGTCAGGCGAGCGACCGGGCACGTCAGGTATTCACCGTTGTCATCGCTGCCCAGGCGCAGACGGAGCTGGTGCTCCATCACGCTGACGGACTGCTCTTCGTCGCCGTAGAGGTCCTGCACCGTGCGCCAGCCCTGGCGGTAGCGCGTGGGCCGGTCCTCCTGGCCGCCGTCGAGGATGCAGTTGTTGCCGTTGCCCTGTTCCAGTGGCAACGCCAGCAACAATGTGGCGCTCCGGGTGTCGTCGGCCAGCACGCGGGACAGTTCCAGTGCAGGCGGCAGGCGATCGGCGCGGTCCGTGTCGATCAGGGTGCCATCCGGCATCCGCAGGTGAAGCCGGGAAGCCTTGAGCTTTCCAAGTTTCAGCGCGTCCATGTCGAATGTGGCCGCGAGCACACCCCAGGGGTGCGCCAGTGCGAGCTGGGCGATGCATTCGTTGGTCCAGGCCTCCCAGCGCGCTTGCTGCTGGAACTGCTGCGGGGACAGGAGCGTCCCCGCAGCCCATAGGGGGCGGTCGATGTTCATGACGTCGTTTCCCTATGGGATGGTTCAGGCCTTGGCCTTGGGCATCTGCGAAACCAGCGACAGGTTGACGTCCATGCCCTCCACCTGGAAGTGCGGCACGGCGTACAACTTGACGCGGAAGAAGCCGGGGTTGTCGTCGATGTCTTCGACCAGCACCTTCGCTTCGCGCAGCGGGTGGGAGGCCTGCAGGTCGTCACTGGGGTCGGTCATCTCGGTGACCAGGCCACCGATCCATTTGTTCAGCTCCAGCTCCAGCACGCGGCGGTCCTTGGTGGTACCGATATTTTCCCGCTGGATCAGCTTCAGGTAGTGGGCGATGCGCGACAGCAGGAAGATGTACGGCAGGCGGGCGTTGATGCGACTGTTGGCGGTGGCATCGGCCGTGTCGTACAGCGCCGGTTTCTGCGCCGAGTTGGCGGAGAAGAAGCAGGCGTAGTCGCGGTTCTTGTAATAGGAGAGCGGGATGAAGCCCAGGTTGGCGAATTCGAACTCGCGGGTTTCCGGAATCATCACTTCCGATGGGATCTTGACCTGGTTGCCGGTACCCAGGTCATAGAGGTGGATCGGCAGGTCGGTCACCGCGCCGCCCGATTGCGGGCCGCGGATCTGCACGCACCAACCGTTGCTGATGAAGCTCTTCACCATGTTGGCGGCGAAGGCGAACGACGCGTTGGTCCACAGGTAGCGGTTGTGGTCCGGGCCCTTCACGCTCTCGACGTAGTTGAAGCTGCGCACGGGAATGGTGTCCGGGCCGTAGGGCAGGCGGCCAAGAACACGTGGCAGGGTCAGTCCGATGTAGCGGGCATCGTCGCTGTCGCGGAAGGACTTCCACTTGATGTACTCGGCGCGATCGAAGTAGTTGCCGATGTCCTTGATGGCGGCGACTTCCTCCATCGATTCCTTGCCGAAGAAGGCCGGGCCGACGGCGCCGATGAAGGGCATGTGCGCCGCCGCGGCGACCTTGGAGATATTGCGCAGCAGGGCGATGTCCTGCGGGCCGCGACCGAACTCGTAGTTGGAGATGGCCGCCGCGATCGGTTCGCCACCGGGCGTGTCGTATTCCTGGGTGTAGGTCTGCACGTAGAGGCCGCTCTGGGCGATCTCCGGGGCATCCTCGAAGTCCTGGATCAAGTGGTCCTTGCTGATGTCAAGCAGCTCGATGCGTACGTTCTGGCGGAAGTCGGTCTGGTCGATCAACGACTTGACGCCACGCCAGGTGGACTCGACACGCTGGAAATCGGCGTGGTGCATGACGGCGTCGAGCTGACGGCTGATCTGTTCGTCGAGGGAGGCGATGTGTTCATCGAGCAGGGTCTTGTCGAGGCGCTCGACCTTCTGCGATGACTTCTTGAGCAGATCGAGGAAAACGCTGACCGCCGCGGTCACCCGCTCGTCGGTCGAGGTTTCGGACAACGCTTCGGTGTCCTGGAATGCGTCCAGCTCCCCCAGCTCGTCGATGGGGCTGAGGTTGATCTTGCTGAACAGCGAAGCGTAGATGCCGAGGTTTTCCCCGCTGGCCATTGTGGTGCCGTGCGAGGCCGTGGACGTGTGTTCTACGGACATGTTTGACCTTCCTTTGGATATCCGGATGCGTTAGCGAGCGTCTTGCGGAGCGAGCGCGGCGAGTTCGGCGCGCAGTTCGTCGCTGAGGGCGTCGTCCTTGAGGATGCGTTCCAGTTCGTGGCGGAACGTGGCGTTGTCCAGCAGGTTGGATTTCAGGTCGCGCAGCAGATTGCGCATGGCGAGCAGGGCGCGGAGCTGGGGAATCTGCCGGGCCACCTGCTCGGGCTCGAAGTCCTTCATGCTGCGGAAGGCCAGTTCGACGGAGGTTTCCGAAGCGTCATCGGCCAGGGTGTTTTCCACCGCCAGCTTCAGGCTTGGGGAGAAGTCGGCGAGGACACTGTCGAAGTTGTTCTTGTCGATGTTGACCTTGCCGCGTTCGGACAGCGGACGCGCCTCTCGTCCATTGCTGTAGTCGCCCATCAGCATGAGCTTGAGGGGAAGTTCGACTTTCTTCTGGGCGCCGCCGGTATGCAGGTCGAGCTTGATGTTGACCCTTGCCTTGGGCACTTCGTTTTGGAAACTGTTAGATGCCATGACTACTCCAGATGTCTCCCGTGCGGGAGGTCAGATGAGAGTTGTCGAGCAGGAATTCATGACCAGGGCCGAGCCAATGCCCGGGCCAGTGGTGCGATCAAAGCGTTTGAATTCCATTTCGTACTCTTTGCTTGCAATGCGTGGGGCCAGCGGCAGAAGCCACCTGCTTCAAGGGGCTCGCTACGTGGACAGCGACTGCCTGACCATCACCCCACCACGACGCTGTCGCGGGCCAAGGAAACGGGCGGAATCGCTTGGCATGTGGGGCGGCGGGTATCTACGCCCAAAGCCTCAGCTCGGCGATATAGGAGTTGTCTTAAAAAAAGACGCGAATGGTCTGATGCATTCGATTTCGAGGGATTTCAGCCGGCATCGACGCTGAAAAGCGGAGTAGCGCAAGCGGCACGTCCGGTAAGGCAGTTGCGGAAACACACCATGCAAAGGCCACCTCCTCCGCATGAAGGAGGGCAACCAACGCTCGTACAGCGAGCGGTGACCGCCTCGGACTTCGACAGGTTGATCGGGAGGGCACTGGCCCGCGCCCTCCCGGCTCAGTCCGCGAGGACGATCTGGTTCTTGCCGCCGCGCTTGGCCTGGTACATGGCCGCGTCGGCGCGGGCGTAGAGGCTGTCGAGGCTGCCGTCGTCGCGCAGGCTGGCCAGGCCCTGGCTGACGGTGACGCCGAAGCTGCGGCCTTCGAGGTTGAAGCCCAGTCGCTGCACTTCCCGCTGCAGGCGTTCGGCGATCTGCCGGGCCAGGTCCGGTGGGCAGCCGGGCAGCAAAGCGGCGAATTCCTCGCCGCCGATACGGCCGAACAGGTCGCCGCGGCGCAGGGCATTGGCGCCGCACTGGGCGATGCGCTGCAACACCTGGTCGCCCGCCTGGTGGCCATGGTTGTCGTTGATCTTCTTGAAGTCATCGACGTCCAGCAGGATGAAGGCCAGCGGGCTGCCGAACTGCACCGAATGGTCGAACTCGCGCTGGGCGCATTCGAAGAAGTGCCGGCGGTTGCTGCTCATGGTCAGCACGTCGGTGGTGGCCAGGCGGTGCAGCTCGCCTTCCAGCTGTTTCTTCTCGGTGATGTCTTCGGCGATGCCGACCACTATGGTCGGCAACCCTTCGCCACCGCGCTGGCTGATGAAGCACTTGTCGCTGATCCAGCGCAGTTGGCCGTCGGCGCGCAGGATGCGGTACTCACGAGCCTCGATGGCGCCCTTCTCCAGCACCTCGGCGAAGCTCTGCGCGGCGTATTCCAGGTCGTCCGGGTAGATGCAGTTGCGCCACTCGTTGTAGTCGGCCATCAGCAGGGCGGCGGAGCGGCCGAACATGCTCTCGTAGGCGGGGCTGACGTAGATGATCCGCTGGGCATCCCAGTCGAAGGCCCAGAGCACGGCGTTCACGCTGCCCAGCAGGCTGCTGTAGATGGCCTCGCGTTCGCGCAGCCGCTCCACCTCGCCACGGCTATGGAGCAAGGCGAGGGTGAGTTTTTCAAGTTCGCTTGGAGATTCGAGGGACGTTTCCATTCGGCCGCTACCTACGATTGACCCGCCTTCGACAGATTAGGCAGGCAAAAGTGCGACGGGGCAATCCAACCGACGGTCAGGCGTGGCTGGCATGACGGAAGGCAGCGAAGCGGTTGAGCAGGTGGTGCAGGACGAACACCGCCACCAGGGTGACGAACACCGCCACGCACACCGAGCTCAGGCGATAGGCGATGGAATAGACCACATCGTGCTGCGGCGTCAGGTACTGGCCGAAGACGATCGCCAGGGTGGTCAGGGCGCCGAAACCGACGCCCTGTGCGCCTTCCAGCACATGCAGGCGGGCGCAGCAGAAGGCCGCGGTCCAGTACATCAGGGTCACCAGCGGAAGCACGTCGTAGTGGCTGTAGAGCACCAGTTGCAGCAGCAGGCCGATGGCGCAGCCGAGCAGGGTGCCGAGGGCGCGGATGCGGCCGGCGAAGCGAATGCCGTTCCAGTGCATGGGGAACAGCACCAGGATCGAGGCGACCTGGGCCGACAGCGAGTCGCGCAGGTCGAAGCTCTGGAACAGGATGAACGACAGGGTCGCGATGCTGGCGCCGAGCACCGCCTCGTGGCGCTGGCTCGGCAAGTCCTTGGCCGGTATCGGCCGGGACGGGCGCGGCTCGGCGTCGGGGAACAGCCAGAACATCAACCAGGCGATCAGCACCGTCACCACGGCGGCGACCAGGTTGCTGGCCACCAGGTCGTAGAGGTGGGTGTCCGGATAGCTGGCGAAATGCAGCTGCATGGAGAGGAACACGCTGCCCAGGGCGCCGAACATCAGCATCGGCCCCTGGGCCATCAGGCGGAACCGCCATAGGAAGGCGAGGAAGACCAGCGGCACGATCAGTTGCGGGCGGTCGCCGAACAGGCCGTAGATCACCAGCACCTCGACGCTGACCACCACCGCCTGGGACAGGAACTGGCGCACCACATGGGCGTTGATGCTGGGCGTGAGGCCGAGCAGGAGCATGGGGTAGACGCAGAAGAAGGCGCCATAGTCCCAGCCCATCAGCTTGCAGAGGAACAGTCCGAGGGTGCCGCCACCCGCCAGGCGCAGGCACTGGCGCAGGTCGTTCTCGGTCAACGCGGTCCGGCGCTTCATCGGTACACCCGACCTTCAATAGACGTAGTGCAGGATGCTGATCACGGCGATCTGCAGGCGGCCGAACAGGTCCGCCAGGCGCGAGTCGCGCGGATACAGCTGGACGGTGGCCTTGGCGCCGCTGGGCAGCACCAGGGGCAGGGCCTCCGTGAGACTGACGTGGAGGCGCTGGCGCTGGGCGTCGCGCACCCAGCGGTCGGACACCGCTGGCGCGGCCAGGTCGCCGTTGGCGTCCAGCTGGCCCTCCTTGACCCCGGCGTCGATGGCCGTCACCCGCGCGTCGAAGATGTGCCCGGGCAAGGCATCGAACACCACCGAGGCGCCGTCCTCCAGGCGCACGTAGCGCAGCGCCTTCTCGCGGAAGTCGGCGCTGATGTCCGCCTCGTCCGCCACCAGGGCGGCAACCGGGTTGCCGGCGTGCAGGAAGGCGCCGCTGGAGAGTTGCAGGTTGCTCAGGGTGCCGCCCCGTTCGGCGCGCACTTCGCTGTAGCCCAGTTGCAGGCGCGCCTGCTCCAGGGCGTTGCGGGCCTGGCGCAGGCGCAGGTTGTCGGCGCCATCGGCGCCGCGCTGGGCGGACAACTCGCGAATCCGTGCGCCCGCCGCGGCCAGCTTGGCCTGGGCAGCCTGGCGCCGGGATTCGGTCTGCTCATAGAGCTGGCGTGACACGTGCTGGCTCTGCACCAAGCGGCCAAGGCGCGCGGCCTCGCGCTGCAGCTCGGTGGCCGAAGCCTGGGCGGCGGCCTGCTCGGCGCGGGCGGCGGCGATGGCGGCGTCGAGCTGGCTGTTGTCCTGCCCGGCCTGCTCCAGCGCCAGCTCGGCCGAATGCACGGCCAGGCGGAAGGGTTCCGGGTCGAGACGGAACAGCAACTGGCCAGCCTCGACGTGCTGGTTGTTGGCCACGGCGACGTCCAGCACCTGGCCATCCACACGCGGGGCGATGCGCAGCACCGGGCGGGTCAGCTGGGCCTGGGGCGTGATGGGCATCCACAGGTCGGCCGCGAGGAAGTAGGCGAACAGCAGGACGAACAGGACGATGGCCGCCTGGACCCGACGGGCGAATCTTTGATCCGGAGTCATGCGTACCTCGAAGGGGCCCGCCCGGGGGCGGGTAGGGGAAAGACGTGAACGGCGGGGATTCGGCCGACGCCGCTCATGGGAGGCAGTATATTTATTGGGGAATCGTGGATAATCCGGCGAATCCGAGAAGCAGCCTTACACCGGGAGTAACAATGGACACGCTCCATAGCATGCGGGTTTTCGTGCGGGTGATAGACACCGGCAGCTTCACCGCCGCGGCCCAGGCCATGGACCTGTCCACCGCCCAGGTGTCGCGCCTGGTATCGGAACTGGAGCAACAGCTGCAGGCGCGCCTGCTGCACCGCACCACCCGCCGCCTGGCGCTGACCGAAGTGGGCGAACGCTACCTGCAGCGCTGCCGGCAGATCCTCAGCGAGGTGGACGAGGCCGCCGCCGAGGCCCGCGGCGCTCACCTCACGCCCCATGGTCGCCTGCGCGTGCACACCATGACCGGCCTCGGCCTGCAGCACCTCACGACGCTGGTGGCGCGCTACACCGAGATCTACCCGGAGGTAGTGGTAGAGCTGACGCTGTCGCAGCGCACGCCCGACCTCCTGGAGGACGGCCACGACGTCATCATCACCTTCGCCCGCGAACTCCCGGACTCGCAGATGGTGGCCCAGGTCCTGGGGCCGATGTTCAGCGTGCTCTGCGCCGCACCCGGCTACCTGAAGAAGCAGGGCGTGCCCCTGGAGCCGGCCGACCTGCAACAGCACCGCTACCTGCGCCTGCTGGACCCGCTCTATGAAGACAGCTGGGTGTTCAATGGCGAACAGGGCGAGTTCGACGTGCTGCCCGCCGAGAATTTCCAGGTCAACGTAGCCGAATCCCTGGCCAAGGCCGCCCAGGCCGGCATGGGGGTCTGCCTGCTGCCCTCCTTCGTCGCCTGCCCGCCCGTGCGCGAGGGCAAGCTGCTGCGGCTGCTGCCGGAATACCGCCTGCGCGAGCGCAACATCTACGCCATCTACCCATCACGGCGTTTCCTCGACGCCAAGATCAAGACCTGGGTGGAGTTCCTCAAGGCCGAGCTGCCGAGCCTGCTGGCCCAGGACGAAGCCCTGCTGGAGGACCCGAAGCATTGGGCGATCAATTCCAAACTGTTGCGTAACGAGAAATAGTCATTCACTGAAATCGCTATTTTTCCCCTGACTGACCCTCCCTAAGATGGCGCCATGTTTCGCAAGAAACCATCTGAGAGGTTCAAGTTATGCAACGCAATACGCTTTTTACTGCCGTTTTCGCCGTATTTTCCCTGTTTTTCGCGCAACTGACTTTTGCTGAAGAATCCAACGCCTTTGTTGCACGCAACGTATCTCTGGCCGAGCAGCGCGCCGACGCCGCCCAGCAGCAGGCTATCGCCAAGCAAGGCACCGAGCAGCAGAAGCAGGCCGACGTCAGCCAAGACAGCTGATCCCCGCTCCACCCTGTTCTCCACCTCCTGACGTTGATGCGTGACAGCTCCTATATCAACGTCCTGTTCAGGCCGCTCATGATGAGCGGCCTTTTTTTGCTCTTGCGATTCCCATCAGCCCAGTCCGCATGGGTTTCGCTCCGCTCGCGGAACGCCGCCCGACCCATCCTACGACCTGCCCCACCACCGCAGCAGACCGGCAAGTTACGAGTGGGCATCAAGCGCGAGTGGACCGCGCACAAAAAAGGCCGGCATCACTGCCGGCCTTCTTCACACACCCTGCCTGGTCAGGCGCCAGCCGGACGCAGGGAGTAGGTCTTCAGTTGCTCGGCGAAATCACGCAGGGACTGGATACCGCTGGCCTCGGCCTCGTGGATCCACTCCTTGATGGCGGCGAGCATGTCATGACCGTTGGAGCTGGTCTTGACCCAGATCTGCTGCAGCGCCAGGCGCTTCTCGTAGATCACCTTGAGGGCCTGGCTCTGTTCGAGCATGGCGGCGATGCGTGCCTGGTGGCCTTCGTCGAGCAGGCTGGTCTCACGGGACAGCAGGCGCTTGGCGCGGCGGAACAGGTGGCGTACCGACTCGTCGGCCTTGGCCAGTTCCTGCTTCACCAGCGGCGCGATCACCAGCTTGCGGTACTGGGCCATGATCTGGAAACGGTTGTTGAGGATGGCCATGGCGGTGTCCATGTCCAGGTTGCCCTTGCCCTCGACGCGGTGGGCGATGGGCGCCACGCGCTGCACCTTGGCCAGGCCGAAGAGGCTGAACAGCTTGATCCAGGCCCAGCCCATGTCGAACTCCCACTTCTTCACCGAGAGCTTGGCGGAGTTGGGATAGGTGTGGTGGTTGTTGTGCAGCTCTTCACCGCCGATGAGGATGCCCCAGGGCACCAGGTTGGTCGCGGCGTCGCGGCACTCGAAGTTGCGGTAGCCGATGGCGTGGCCAAGGCCGTTGATCACGCCCGCGGCCCAGACCGGGATCCACATCATCTGCACCGCCCAGATGGTGATACCGGCGGCGCCGAACAGGGCCAGGTCGATGATCGCCATCAGGGTCACGCCACCGATGGGGAAGCGGCTGTAGACATTGCGCTCCATCCAGTCATCCGGGCAGTTCTTGCCGTAGATGCGCAGGGTCTCTTCGTTCTTCGACTCTTCGTGATAGAGCTCGGCACCGGTGCGCAGGACGGTCCACAGGCCCTTGATGACCGGGCTGTGCGGATCGTCGACGGTTTCGCACTTGGCGTGGTGCTTGCGGTGGATGGCGGTCCACTCGCGGGTGTTCATGGCGGTGGTCAGCCACAGCCAGAAACGGAAGAAATGCTTGAGCGCAGGGTGCAGCTCCAGCGAACGGTGCGCGGAGTAGCGGTGCAGATAGACCGTGACGCTGACGATGGTGATGTGGGTCATCACCAGGGTGACGGCCACAAGTTGCCACAGCGACAGGTCGAGAAAACCGTTGTACCACATGGATGGAGTTGCCTCGGGTGAAGTGATCGGGGCTTGTCGTACAGACCAGGCACGCATTATCACAAAGCACCCGGATAAAACCATCCTGTCTTTTAGATAGAAGCGCCCCGGCCGTCGCTTGGCTCTATAATGCGTGCCCTCAGCAGCGATCAAAGCCAGGAAGGCCGCGCCCATGCGATCCAAGTTCAGCGCCCTCAGACTGGTGCTGCCCTATTTCATCTTCGCCAGTCTCTGGGTGTTGTTCAGCGACCACGCCCTGGTGGCGATGGTGGGCGACCCCAAGCTGCTCGCCGAGTTGCAGACCGTGAAGGGCCTGCTCTTCGTGCTGGTGACCAGCCTGCTGCTGTTCCTCCTGCTGTGCCTGCACCTGCGCCGCCTGCGGGCCTACCTGGAGGCCCGCCGCGCCAACGAGAGCAGCCTGCGCCAGGCCGCCGCGGTGTTCGACAGTACCCAGGAGGGCGTACTGGTCACCGACACCGCCAGCCGCATCGTCCACGTCAACCGCGCCTTCGCCCGCATCACCGGCTACGAGCAAGCCGAGGTACTCGGCAAGAACCCGCGCATCTTCAGTTCCGGCCGCCACCCCGAGGCCTTCTACCAGGCCATGTGGAACGCCCTGGGCAACCGCCGGGAATGGAGCGGCGAGGTGTGGAACCGGCGCAAGAACGGCGAGCTCTACCCGCTCTGGCAGAACATCCGCGCCATCCACGACGACGAAGGCCAGCTGACCCACTACGTGGCGGTGTTCTCCGACATCAGCGCGATCAAGCGTTCCCAGCACGAGCTGGACTTCCTCGCCCACCATGACCCGCTGACCAACCTGCCCAATCGCCTGCTGTTCACCGAGCGCGTCGCCCAGGTGCTGGAACGCGCCCGCCGCGAAAAGCAGCACGGCGCCCTGCTGCTGCTGGACCTCGACCACTTCAAGCACATCAACGAAAGCCTCGGCCACTCCCGGGGCGACCAGTTGCTGAAGCTGGTCGGCCTGCGCCTGCAGGAGCGGCTGGAGGGCGGCATGACCCTGGCCCGGCTCGGCGGCGACGAGTTCGGCCTGCTCTGGGACAACTGCCCCCACGCGGACCAGGCCGCCGACCTGGCGCAACGGATCCTGCGCACGCTGAACGAGCCCTTCGACCTCGACGGTCGCGAGCTGTTCATCAGCACCAGCCTGGGCATCAGCCTGTTCCCGGACGGCGAGGACAATGTCGAGCAGGTGATGCGCAACGCCGACTCGGCACTGTTCAAGGCCAAGAGCAGCGGGCGTGATTCCTATGCCTTCTACAGCCAGGAGATGACCGAGCAGGCGCACCAGCGCGTCGAACTGGTCAGCGCCTTGCGCCGCGCCCTGGAACAGCAGCAGTTGCGGGTGCACTACCAACCCATCACGCGCCTTGCCGACGGCAGGATGATCGGCTGCGAGGCCCTGGTGCGCTGGGAACATCCCGAGCGCGGCCTGGTACCCCCCGGCGAGTTCCTGCCGATCGCCGAGGAAAGCGGACTGATCGGCAACCTCGACGTCTGGGTGCTGGAGCAGGCCTGCCGGCAGATGCGCCACTGGCTGACCCAGGGCCACGACCTCGCCTTCATGGCGGTCAACCTGTCCTGCCGGCTGTTCCGCCGCAGCGAACTGGTGCGCGAGGTGGCGCAGGTGCTGGCCAGCACCGGCCTGAAACCCGAATACCTGGAACTGGAAATCACCGAGAGCGCGGTGATGGAAGACCCGGACACCGCCGAGGCGCTGCTCACCCAGCTGCGCGAGCTGGGTGTGCGCCTGGCCATCGACGACTTCGGCACCGGCTATTCCTCGCTGCAGCGCCTCAAGCGCCTGCCGGTGCACAAGCTGAAGATCGACCGCAGCTTCGTTCGTGGCCTGCCCGCCGACCCGAGCGACATCGCCATCGCCCGCGCCGTCACCGCCCTGGGCCACAGCCTGGGCCTGAGCGTGCTGGCCGAAGGAATCGAAATCGACGCCCAGGTCGAATTCGTCCGCCAACTGGGGTGCGATTACGGCCAGGGCTACCTCTTCGGCAAGCCGTTGCCGGCCGAGGACATCGAGCGGTTGTGGCCGGTGACCTGAGCGGAATGCGGCTTTTAACTTCTGGTTATATAAAAATTCTTAAATAGTATTTTTAAGAATATTACGCGCCTGCTTAAGATTCGCTCCACGCCACGCGGAACCCCTTCCCCGTCCCTTGCCGCGGGCCCCATTTCAAGGAGCACGATCATGAGCGCAACTCTCCGTAGCCTCGAAGGCCAGGACGAAGCCAGCATCCTGCGCGAAATCCAGAGCGCCCTGCATGGCCTTCGTTTCGGCTCGGTGGAGATCACCGTGCACAACGGCCAGATCGTGCAGATCGAGCGCAAGGAAAAATTCCGCCTGCAGCAGCCGAACAACCGCGGCAGCTGAAGCACCCCGGACCCACCGAACTCAACAGGCCCGACCGGACACCCGGAGGGCGTATCGACAAACACACAACAAACAGCCCTAGCCAACAGCTGATAAATCCAGATTCCAGGAGCTTGAAAATGTCGATTCGCCGCTTCGCCCTCGCCGCCCTCGCCAGTGCCCTGATCGCCGGCCCGGCTGCCGCCGCCACCGAACTGCTCAACGTGTCCTACGACCCGACCCGCGAGCTCTACCAGGAATACAACGCCGCCTTCGTCAAGCACTGGAAAGCCCAGGGCGGCGACGACCTGAAGGTCCAGCAATCCCACGGCGGTTCGGGCAAGCAGGCCCGCGCCGTGATCGATGGCCTGAAGGCCGACGTGGTGACCCTGGCCCTGGCTGGCGACATCGACGAGCTGCAGAAGCTCGGCAAGCTGATCCCGGAAAACTGGCAGGCACGCCTGCCCGACAACAGCACCCCTACACCTCGACCATCGTGTTCCTGGTGCGCAAGGGCAACCCCAAGGGCATCAAGGACTGGGGCGACCTGACCAAGGCAGGTGTCGAAGTCATCACCCCGAACCCGAAGACCTCCGGCGGCGCCCGCTGGAACTTCCTGGCCGCCTGGGCCTGGGCCAAGAAAGAATACGGCAGCGACGCCAAGGCCCAGGAATACGTGAAAGCGCTCTACCAGCACGTACCGGTGCTGGATACCGGCGCCCGTGGCTCGACCATCACCTTCGTCAACAACCAGATCGGCGACGTGCTGCTGGCCTGGGAGAACGAGGCCTTCCTGGCCCTGAAGGAACAAGGCGGCGAGAACTTCGAGATCATCGCCCCGAGCCTGTCGATCCTGGCCGAGCCGCCGGTATCGGTGGTGGACAAGAACGTCGACAAGAAGGGCACCCGCAAGGTCGCCGAAGCCTACCTGCAGTACCTGTACAGCGAGGAAGGCCAGCGCATCGCGGCGAAGAACTTCTACCGCCCGCGTAACGAGAAGGTGGCCGCCGAGTTCGCCAAGCAGTTCCCGAAACTCGACCTGGTGACCGTGGACAAGGACTTCAACGGCTGGAAGGAAGCCCAGCCCAAGTTCTTCAACGACGGTGGCATCTTCGACCAGATCTACCAGGCGCAATAAAGCCTTTGCCGGACTTCTGTTGATGGGTTTCGCTTCGCTCTACCCATCCTACGGAAGCCGGCACACCTCGTAGGATGGGTAGAGCGACGTGTCGCGATACCCATCGAGGGAGCTCCAGGGAGGGAGCAAATCCAGGCCTGATCCACGGATCGGGCCTGTTTGCTGGAAGCGGCTCGACGGGGCCGCCTCCGGAAAACCAAGCGTTCCAACGCAGAGTAAGGACAGAACATGTCACGACGCATCTCCCCGGTCATACCCGGCTTCGGGCTGACCCTGGGATACACCCTGGTGTATCTCAGCCTGCTGGTCCTGATTCCCCTGGGTGCCCTGTTCCTCAAGACCACCGAGCTGACCTGGGTCCAGTTCTGGACCATCATCAGCGCCCCCCGCGTGATCGCCGCCCTCAAGCTCAGCTTCGGCACCGCCCTGGCCGCCGCCGTGCTCAACGGCATCATCGGCACCCTGCTGGCCTGGGTCCTGGTGCGCTACGACTTCTTCGGCCGCAAGGTGATCGACGCCATGGTCGACCTGCCCTTCGCGCTGCCCACGGCGGTCGCCGGCATCGCCCTCACCGCGCTCTACGCCCCCGCCGGCCTGGTGGGCCAGTTCGCCACCGACCTCGGCTTCAAGATCGCCTACACCCCGCTGGGCATCACCCTGGCGCTGACCTTCGTGACCCTGCCCTTCGTGGTGCGCACGGTGCAGCCGGTGCTGGCGGATATCCCCCGCGAGGTGGAGGAGGCCGCCGCCTGCCTGGGCGCCAAGCCCCTGCAGATATTCCGCCACGTGCTGCTGCCGGCCCTGTTGCCGGCCTGGCTGACCGGCTTCGCCCTGGCCTTCGCCCGGGGCGTGGGCGAGTACGGCTCGGTGATCTTCATCGCCGGCAACATGCCGATGAAGACCGAGATCCTGCCGCTGCTGATCATGGTCAAGCTGGACCAGTACGACTACACCGGCGCCACCGCCATCGGCGTGCTGATGCTGGTGGTGGCCTTCGTCCTGCTGCTGCTGATCAACCTGCTGCAGCGCCGCATCGAAACCCCATAAGGAGAGCGCCATGAGTTCCGCAAGCCTGACCGCCGCCTCCTCCGCCAACGCCGCCCGCCGGGGCAGCGCCTGGGGTCGCCGCATCCTGATCGTCGCCGCCTGGCTGACCTTCGCCCTGTTCCTCCTGCTGCCGCTGCTGGTGGTGCTGAGCGAGGCCCTGAAGCAGGGCCTGGGCACCTTCTTCAGCGCCATCTTCGAGCCGGACGCCCTCTCCGCACTGAAGCTGACCATGATCGCCGTGGCCATCTCGGTGCCGCTCAACCTGGTGTTCGGCGTGGCCGCCGCCTGGTGCGTGAGCAAGTACGAGTTCCGCGGCAAGAGCCTGCTGGTCACCCTGATCGACCTGCCGTTCTCGGTGTCCCCGGTAATCGCCGGCCTGATCTACGTGCTGCTGTTCGGCGCCCAGGGCTACTTCGGCGAGTGGCTGAGCGACCGCGACATCCAGATCATCTTCGCCGTGCCCGGCATCGTCCTGGCCACCATCTTCGTCACCCTGCCCTTCGTCGCCCGCGAGCTGATCCCGCTGATGCAGGAGCAGGGCACCCAGGAGGAAGAAGCCGCGCGCCTGCTCGGCGCCAACGGCTGGCAGATGTTCTGGCACGTGACCCTGCCGAACATCAAATGGGGCCTGATCTACGGCGTGGTGCTGTGCACCGCGCGGGCCATGGGCGAGTTCGGCGCGGTGTCGGTGGTGTCCGGCCACATTCGCGGCGTCACCAACACCCTGCCGCTGCATGTCGAGATCCTCTACAACGAGTACAACCACGTCGCCGCCTTCAGCGTCGCCAGCCTGTTGCTGCTGCTGGCCCTGTGCATCCTTCTGCTCAAGCAGTGGAGCGAGTCGCGTCTGTCCCGTCTCAAGTCGAATGCTGATGAGGAGTAACCACCGTGAGCATTGAAATCCGCAACGTCAGCAAGAACTTCAACGCCTTCAAGGCCCTCAACGGGATCAACCTGGATATCCACAGCGGCGAACTGGTGGCCCTGCTGGGGCCGTCCGGTTGCGGCAAGACCACCCTGCTGCGGATCATCGCCGGCCTGGAAACCCCGGATGCGGGCAGCATCGTGTTCCACGGCGAGGACGTCTCCCAGCACGATGTGCGTGATCGCAACGTCGGCTTCGTGTTCCAGCACTACGCCCTGTTCCGCCACATGACCGTGTTCGACAACGTCGCCTTCGGCCTGCGCATGAAGCCCAAGCGCGAACGCCCCAGCGAGAAGCAGATCGCCGAGAAGGTCCACGAGCTGCTGAACATGGTGCAGCTGGACTGGCTCTCCGACCGTTACCCGGAACAGCTCTCCGGCGGCCAGCGCCAGCGTATCGCCCTGGCCCGCGCCCTGGCGGTGGAACCGAAGATCCTGCTGCTGGACGAACCCTTCGGCGCCCTCGACGCCAAGGTGCGCAAGGAGCTGCGCCGCTGGCTGGCGCGCCTGCATGAAGAGATCAACCTGACCTCGGTATTCGTGACCCACGACCAGGAAGAGGCCATGGAAGTGGCCGACCGCATCGTGGTGATGAACAAGGGCGTGATCGAGCAGATCGGCGCGCCGGGCGAGGTCTACGAGCAACCGGCGAGCGACTTCGTCTACCACTTCCTCGGCGACTCCAACCGCCTGCACCTGGGCGAGGACCAGCACCTGCTGTTCCGTCCCCATGAAGTCTCGCTGTCGCGCCAGGAAGTGGCCGAGCACCGCGCTGCCGAAGTCCGCGACATCCGCCCGCTGGGCGCCATCACCCGGGTGACCCTCAAGGTGGACGGCCAGGACGAGCTGATCGAGGCCGAAGTGGTGAAGGACCACGACAGCCTGGTGGGCCTGGTCCGCGGCGAAACCCTGTACTTCAAGCCCAAGGCCTGGCAAGCGGCGGCGGGGTTCTGACCCCATCCGGGGCACCGCTGCCTTGCTCGCAGCGGGGCCCCCAGGCGTCAGGCCAGCGCAGCCTGGCTGCGGCGCAGGCCGAAGAACTGCATCTCGGCGAACACCACCACCGCCAGCGCCTGGGCGATCACGTAGGCGACGCCGAGGGGCGTCGGCTGAACCCAGCCACTCACCAGCAACAGCAGGCTGTCCAGCACCCAGGCGACGTTCACCGCGATCACCGCCCATACCGCCGGGCGTGCCAGTGCTTCGCGCCGCGCCAGCCAGAGCAGCGCCGCGCACCAGGGCAGCATGGCCAGGCCCGCGCCCAGCAGCAGCGCCTGGGGCAGGCCCAGCAGGGTCGACAGGGGTTGGTTGGCCAGCAGCATCAGCAGGCCGGCGGCGCCACTGACCAGGGCATCGGCTTGCAGCGCGCGGCGCAGCAGGGGGGAGGCGTGGATCAGGCTCATGGTGGATCTCCTGTTCGGCTGTGGCGTCGGCGGCTGCCGGGCCTGGTCGCCAGCATTCGCCGATTGCCGAAAGGCGTCGATTACCTGCCAGGTAATGGCCGACTTTCCCTCCCTGGACTATCGTCGCTGCCATGAATACAGCCCACCCCGTAGGCGCCCTGTTGCGCCAATGGCGCCAGCGGCGCCGCCTGAGCCAGCTCGACCTCGCCTGCGACGCGGACATCTCCACGCGCCACCTGAGCTTCGTCGAGACCGGCCGCGCCCACCCGAGCCGCGAGATGCTGCTGCACCTGGCCGAGCAGCTGGATATCCCCCTGCGCGAACGCAACCGGTTGCTGACGGCGGCCGGCTACGCGCCGCTGTTTCCCCTGCGCGACCTGGCCGACCCGGCGCTGGACGCCGCGCGGGTCGCCATCGAACAGTTGCTCAAGGCCCACGAGCCCAACCCCGCCCTGGCGGTGGACCGGCAGTGGAACCTGCTGGCGGCCAACGCCGCGGTGGCGCCCTTCCTCCTCGGTGTCGCCCCGGAGCTGCTCGCCCCACCGCTCAACGTGTTGCGCCTTAGCCTGCACCCGCGCGGCCTGGCGCCGCGCATCCTCAACCTCGGCCAATGGCGCGCCCACCTGCTGGCACGGCTGCGCCGCGATGTCGATCTTTCGGCGGACGAGGGATTGGCCGCACTGCTGGAAGAGCTGCGGGGCTATCCGGCGCCGGAGGATCACGGCGAGCTACCCGGAGACGCGGTGCTGGTGCCGCTGCAGCTGCGCACCGATTTCGGCACGCTCAGCCTGATCAGCACGATCACGGTGTTCGGCACGCCGGTGGATGTGACCCTCGCCGAGCTCGCCCTGGAAACCTTCTTCCCCGCCGACGCCGACAGCGCGGAGGTACTCCGCAAATTGCTCGGGTGATGGGGCAAAAGCGCGACTCGCCCACAACAAATCACTCTTTCGGGTAATAGCCTGGAGGCCACGGCGCAGTAGGCTGTGCCGTCCCTCCCACGACTCCTCAGAAAAACAACAACAGGAGCACCCGAGATGATCCGCAAGGTACTGCTGTACCCGCTGTTCGGCCTGTTCATCGGCCTCGCCACCCCCACCCCCGCCGCCGAGCTGGCGCCCCTGGAACTGCTGCAAGTGCACGCCTGCCGCGCCACCGGCAGCCTGCTGCTGTTCCGTGGCGAAGGTTTCCAGGAAGCTCACGCGAACCGCATGCAGGCCGACCTCCAGGCCATGGACCGTGCCTTCCACGACATCGCCGAGCCGAGCGCGGCCTTGCGCAGCAGCCGCGACATCCTTGTTACCCAGCTCCAGCGCGGTGTGTCGTTCGGCCACAAGGAAGAGGACGTGCCCTGGCGCTATCCCCAGGAACTGGCCAAGGCCCTGCGCGACGTGCTGATCGCCGCCCGCGCACAGTCCGGCCCGGTGGGTACCGAGGAGCTGCCGGCGAAGGTGGAATACCTCAACGTGCAGTACCTGAGTCGCGCCTACATCGGCACCTTCGAAATCGCCCGCGAGGACGGCGACAGCTATGTCGGCCAGGACGAACGCCGGCTATTGCCGGACATCGACCAGGAACTTGTGCCCCTGGACGACAAGGCCGATCCGGCACTGGCCAAGCTGAAGACCCGCTGGGGCTTCCTCAGGGCGGCGCTCAGCGACCTGAACAGCCAGAGTAACGCCCTGGTCAGCGCCTCGGGCCGCCCCTACGCGCCCGTGGTGGTGGACCGCCATGCACGGTCCATGAGCGGACAGTTGCTGGCCCAGGGGAAATCGGCCAGCCCCGTTAGCCCGTAGGTTGGGCTGAGTTTGACGAAGCCCAACGCCAGTGTTGGGCTTCGCTCCGCTCTGCACCAACCTACGCAGTTGCCCTGCTGGGACTCAGGCGGTGGCCTTCTTCTCGCGGATGCAGGTGGGGCCGGCGCGTTCTTCCACGGCACGCTCGACTTCCGCGCGCAGCCCCAGCAGGAAGCCCAGCTCGGCCACCACGAACAACGGCCCGACGATGAGCCCCATGAGGTCGTCGACGAAGGCCGGCTTGCGGCCCTCGTAGTAGTGGCCGACGAACTGGATCACCCAGCCCACCACGAACATCCCCAGGCCCGCGCCGAGCCAGAGGGCGGTGCCCTGCACGGCCAGGACGGCGCCCAGCCAGAGGCTGAGGCCGAGCAACGCGGCCATCACCAGGCCGTAGCGCAGGTCGAGGCGGAAGTAGAAGTACACCGACGCCAGGGCCGCCAGCGTCGCCGGCGACAGCCAGAGGCCGAATGCCTCGAGTCCCGGGCGCGACAGCAGTACGGCCACCGCCAGCACGATCAGCGGGATACCGACGAAATGGGTGGCGATGTTGCGGCGGTCGCGGTGGTACTCGGCGTACTGGCCAAGGTGGTCGATGAGGGTTTTCATTGTTGTGTCCTCAGGTTTTCAGGCAATTGCGCCGATAATGGCGGCATACCCCGGAAATCCTCTGTCAGCTAGCCGACAAAGCCCATGACCGTATTGAAGCACCACCGCGATCTCCTGCTCACCGGCCAATGGTTCAGCCAGCTGCCGCCAGCCCTGCGCGAGGAACTCCTGGCCATGGCCCAGCTGCGCCGGCTGGAGCCCGGCCAGCGCCTGTTCCGTCGGGGCGACCCGCCCTGCGGCCTGTATGCGGTGCTGGAAGGCGCGATCCGCGTCGGCAGCATCAGCGAAAGCGGCAAGGAGATGCTGCTGGTGCTGGTGGAGGCGCCCCACTGGTTCGGCGAGATATCGCTGTTCGACGGCCAACCACGCACCCACGACGCCTTCGCCGAAGGCGCGGTAACCCTGCTCAACCTGCCCCAGGCACCCCTGCTGGCCCTGCTCGCGCGGCAGCCCGCGCACTGGCGCGACGTCGCCCTGCTGATGAGCCAGAAGCTGCGCCTGGCCTTCATCGCCCTGGAAGAGATCAGCCTGCTGCCGGCGCCCCAGCGCCTGGCGCGGCGTCTGCTGATGATCGCCGAGGGCTACGGCGGCCTGGCCGAGCGCAGGCGCGTAATCCAGCTGGCCCAGGAACAACTGGCGATGATGCTGGCGGTCTCGCGGCAGACCACCAACCAGATCCTCAAGGACCTCGAAGCCCAGGGCGCCCTGCGCCTGAACTACGGCGAAATCGAGATCCTCGACCTCGCGCTGCTGCAGCGCGCCGCACAAGGCAAAACCTAGGCCTTCAATCTGTGGGGGCGAATTCATTCGCCAAGGGTGGCGCAGCCGCCCCCACACGATCACTCATGGCGAACCTACGGTCCGCTTGGCGATTGAAATCGCCCCCACAAGAAGCCTGCTTTGGCACACCTTATCCTTGGCGCGGCAACCCTTCCCGGTACTGGCTCGGGCTCTGCCCGGTCCAGCGCTTGAAGGCACGGCTGAAGCTGCTGGTGTCGGCGAAGCCGAGCAGGTAGGCGATCTCGCTGATGGAGCAGCGCGGGTCGCGCATATGGGCCAGCGCCAGCACCTGGCGGGTATCGCCGAGAAGCTGCTCGTAGCTGCAACCCTCCTCCGCCAGATGCCGCTGCAGGCTGCGCAGGCTGATGTGCAGGGAGTGGGCGATGCGCTCGGCGGAAGGCTCGCCGTTGGGCAGCTGGGCCTCCAGGTAGGCGCGCACCTTGCGCGACCAGGTGGGCTGCTGCAATTGCTCCAGCGTGCGCTTGAGCACTGTCTCGTTGTGTTCGGCCAGCTCCGGATTGGCATCGTCCAGCGGCCGTTCGAAATCCTCCGCCGCGAACTCCAGGAGGTTCTCCTCGGCGCCGAATACCAGGGGCGCGCGGAACACCGCGTGCCAGGGCGCAGGGTCTGCCGGCGGCGGGCGCCGCAGGTACACGGCCAACGGCGCGTAGTCACGGCCGATGCGATTGCGGCAGGTGCGCACATAGATGGCGACGAAGGCATCCACGGCCTCCGGGGCAGGTTCGACGCCGGTGCTGGGCACCCGCAGGCGGAACTGATAGCGCTCGCCCTGGCGGCTGAGCTCCAGCTCCAGGACGTCGCTGACCACCTGGTGGTAACGCACGATGCGCTCGAAGACTTCCCGCAGGCTGGCGCTGGCCACCAGGGCATAGCCCAGGGCATGGAAGGTGGTGGGGCTGACGTAGGTGGAAATCTTCAGGCCCAGGGCCGGATCGCCGCTGGCCGCCACCGCCAGCTGCCACAAGCGGGTAGTGGCCGACAGCGGGTAGCGCGCATTCGGGTCGTCCATCAGCGCCGGGTCCAGGTGCGCCTGGCGGCACAGCGCGGCGCTGTCCAGGCCGAGCGCATCCAGCTGCTTGCGCAGGGCGCGGGTCCAGCTGGCGAGGGTGGTGGGTTCGCTCATGCGCTTTGGCGTATCCGGTCAACAGGTTGGCGTGCAGGGTCGGGCGCGGCGATGGCCGGCGACGGCAAAGTAGGACCATCGACCACAAGAGGATGGAAGCATGTCCACCAAGCCTGCAAGCCCCCGCACGCTGAATGACTCGCAGCGATCGGCGCATATTCGTGAAGTGGTAATGGCCCACGGCAACGCGCTGCGCCAGCGTTACCCGATTCTCAAGCACCAGGACGCCATCGGCGCCGGCATCCTCGCCCTCGCCCTGGCCGGCATGGTCGGTTCCGCCCTGCTCTACCTCGGCGGGCAGATCGCCTGGTGGGCCTGCCTGCTGCTCAATGCCTTCTTCGCCTCGCTGACCCACGAGCTGGAGCACGACCTGATCCACAGCATGTACTTCCGCAAGCGCAAGGTGCCGCACAACCTGATGATGGCGCTGGTCTGGATGGCGCGGCCGAGCACCATCAACCCCTGGGTCCGCCGTCACCTGCACCTCAACCACCACAAGGTCTCGGGCACCGAGACCGACCTGGAAGAGCGCGCCATCACCAACGGCGAACCCTGGGGCCTGGCGCGCCTGCTGATGGTGGGCGACAACGTGATGTCGTCGCTGATTCGCATGCTGCGCGCCAGCAGTTGGGCGCAGAAGCGCAGCATCCTGGCCCGAACCCTGAAGGTCTACGCGCCGCTGGCGCTGCTGAACTGGGGCACCTGGTACGTCTTCCTCGGTTTCCACGCCATCGACGCGCTGGCCTCGGCCTTCGGCGCGCCCATCGCCTGGTCGGCGGGCACCCTGGAGGCGATGCACATCGTCAACATCGCCGTGGTCGTGCTGGTGGGCCCGAACGTGCTGCGCACCTTCTGCCTGCACTTCGTCAGCTCCAACATGCACTACTACGGCGACGTCGAGCCGGGCAACGTGATCCAGCAGACCCAGGTGCTCAACCCCTGGTGGCTGTGGCCGCTGCAGGCCTTCTGCTTCAACTTCGGCAGCACCCATGCGATCCACCACTTCGTGGTCAAGGAGCCCTTCTACATCCGCCAGATGACCGCGCCGGTGGCCCACAAGGTGATGCGCGAGATGGGCGTGCGCTTCAACGATATCGGCACCTTCGCCCGCGCCAACCGCTGGCACCCGAAGGAACGGCCGGCCGAGCAGGGCGAGCGTGAGGTGGCGGCATGAAGACCTGGATCTGCGTGGTCTGCGGCCTGATCTACGACGAAGCCAGGGGCTGGCCCGAGGAGGGCATAGCCGCCGGCACGCCCTGGGCCGACGTGCCGGACGACTGGATCTGCCCGGATTGCGGCGTCGGCAAGGGCGACTTCGATATGCGGGAGATCTGAACAGGGCTTTTCCGTAGGGGTGAATTCATTCGCCAAGGGCAGCCCCGCGGCCCCATTTCGCAGCCTGGTGGCGAACCTACGGTCCGCTTGGCGATTGAAATCGCCCCTACAAACCCCCGGCGCGCTGGAACCTCAGTCCGTAGCCCGGATGAAATCCGGGAACCGGCCTGCACCGCCTCAGAACCGCAGGCTGAGGCGCGCCGTCATCCCGTTGTCCCGGGCATCCTCGGCATAGGTGCCGTTGTAGTAGAGCCCCGCGTAGGCCTGTTCGGTGAGCTGGTAATCCAGCCCCATGTCCAGCCTGAAGGCGTCGTCGGTCAGGGCCACCGAGGCGCCACTCTCGTCCTCCAGCCGGCTGTCGCTCAAGGCATGGCGCCAACCCGAACTGATGCGCGCGGTCAAGCGCCGGCCGGAGGCCAGGTCGATGCGCGTGGTGCCGCGCAGGCCGAAGGTGCTGTAGCCGATCTCGTCGCGCTGGCTGCCCAGGGCGCCGAGGGAATCGCTCTCCAGCCGCACATAGGCCAGCTCGCTGAAGCCCTCGGCGCTGAAGTCGCGGAAATCCAGGGAATAACTGAGCTCGCCGAACACCTGGCCGCTGCCCCCGTCGGCGGCGCGCCTGTCACCGTCATGGCCACTCCAGGCGGCGCCCAGCTTCACGCCGATCTGGTTGTAGATCTTGGTGCCGGCATAGGCGCCCAGGTGCAGGCTGTGGATATCCGCGTCCGCGCCGCGCACCTCCACCGAGGTCGCCGAATAACCGCCCATCCCGCCCACCAGCCAACTGCCCAGCTTGCCCTCGCTGCCCAGCAGCAGTCCGCCGATATCCCGTTCCCGGCGCGGCGCACGTTGGTCGCTGTCGGCCGATCCACGGCTGCCGAAGGCCCGGACCCACGCCGGGGTCTGTCCCTCTTCCAGGGGCGGCTCGCGGAAGGAGAAACGAACCTGCTGGATGCGCTCGGAAGCGGCGTCGCGCAGGAAGTGGCTGTCTTCCAGCAGCACCGCCCGGCTGGACGCGGCCAGGGAATCGGCCAGGGCTGGGGCGCTCAGCAGAACGCAAAAGCCGCCGAAGATGGCGGACGATCGTGGCAGGCCCATGGCGGGCTCCTTCGGACGGCACATGTGGATAACTCTAGCCCCGCCGTCTCAGCGCTCCAGGCGCTCGTCCACCACCCGGCCGAGAAAGGCCCGGCTGGCCTCCAGCACCTCGGCCTGGGTCTCTTCCCGGGCGAGCATCCGCGCCACCACCAGGGCGCCTACACACTGGGAAATCAGCGCCCAGGCCAGCTCGCCGTCTTCGAGGATTTCCGCCCAGGCCCGTTGCAGCTGCAGCATCCAGTGCTCGGCTTCCTCGCGCACCGCAAGATCGGCGCGGGCGATCTCCGCGCCCAGCGCCGGGATCGCGCAGCCGGTGTCGGCATTCTGCAGATGGGCCATGCTCAGGTAGCGCGACAGGCAGCGTTCCAGCTTGTCGCGGCAGAAGCCGTCGCCACGGGCCATCAGGCCGATGGGGCTGGTGGAGAGTTCACGCTGGACGATGGCGGTGAAGAGGTCGTTCTTCGACGGGAAGTGGCTGTAGAAGGCGCCTCCGGTCAGGCCGATGGCCTTCATCAGGCCATCGACGCCGGTACTGGAGAAACCGCCGCGCTTGGCGAGGGCGCCGCTGCTTTCCAGCAGCTTCTGGCGGGTTTCTTCCTTGTGGGTGGTTGAGTAGCGCACGACGACCTCCGGGGACTGGCTTGACGCGCTGGCGAGCATAGCATAACGTCCGTTCAGCTAACGACCGTTCAGCAAAGGTGAACTCCATGGCTAGCGAGACCGAGAACAAGAAAGTCGTACTGGTGATTGGCGCCGGTGACGCCACGGGCGGCGCCATCGCCCGGCGTTTCTCCCGCGAAGGTTATGTGGCCTGCGTGACCCGCCGCAGCGCCGACAAGCTGCACCCCCTGGTGGACGCCATCCGCGCCGAAGGCGGCGAAGCCCACGGCTTCGCCTCCGACGCGCGCAAGGAAGAGGATGTGGCGCAGCTGGTGGAAACCATCGAGCGCGATATCGGCCCGATCGAAGCCTTCGTCTTCAATATCGGCGCCAACGTGCCCTGCAGCATCCTCGACGAGACGCCGCGCAAGTACTTCAAGATCTGGGAAATGGCCTGCTTCTCGGGCTTCCTCACCAGCCAGGCGGTAGCCAGGCGCATGGTCACCCGCCAGCGCGGCACCATCCTCTTCACCGGCGCCACCGCCGGCCTGCGCGGCGCCGCCGGATTCGCCGCCTTCGCCGGGGCCAAGCACGGCATCCGCGCCCTGGCCCAGAGCATGGCGCGGGAGCTCGGCCCCAGGAACATCCACGTCGCCCATGTGGTGGTGGATGGCGCCATCGATACCGACTTCATCCGCGACAGCTTCCCCGAGCGCTATGCGCTGAAGGACCAGGACGGCATCCTCGACCCCGAGCATATCGCCGAGAACTACTGGTACCTGCACAGCCAGCCGCGCGATGCCTGGACCTTCGAGCTGGACCTCCGCCCCTGGATCGAGAAATGGTGAAGTGCCCCAGCCGGCTGCGCGCCGCCCAGGCGGCGTTGGAGGCCTCGCGTGAAATGCTCATTGGCAGAAGCCAACTCCGCTTTCCCACGAGCCCTCCGCCTTGCCTGAACATCGCTCGCTCGGCCGCAATACCTCAGAAAAAAGGAAGAGCACAAGAATGACCAAGACCGTGGAATTCTTCTTCGACCTCGGCAGCCCGGCCAGCTACCTGGCCTGGACCCAGCTGCCGGGTATCTGCGCCCGCCGTGGCGCCGAGCTGCGCTACCGGCCCATGCTGCTCGGCGGCGTGTTCCAGGCTACCGGCAATGCCTCACCGGCGGCGGTGCCGGCCAAGGCGCGGCACACCATGATCGACATGCAGCGCTTCGCCCACCGCTACGGCGTGCCGATGCACTTCAACCCCTTCTTCCCCATCAACACCCTGACCCTGATGCGCGGCGCCATCGGCGTGCAGCTGCGCCAGCCGGAACGCTTCGAGGCCTATCTGGACGCGATGTTCCGCGCCCTCTGGCGGGACAAGCGCAACCTCGGCGACCCCGCCGTGCTGGGGGCCGTCCTGATTGATGCCGGCTTCGACCCGCAGGCGATGCTGGCCCTGGTGGGTGACCAGGAGGTGAAGGACGCCCTCAAGGCGGCCACCGAGGAAGCGGTCAAGCGCGGCGTGTTCGGCGCGCCTACCTGCTTCGTCGGCACGGAGATGTACTTCGGCCAGGATCGCCTGGACTTCGTCGAGGAGGCGCTGGCCTAAGCGCTGGGCGCCAGCTTCGGCAGCGACGCCAGCACCGCGGCGTCGAGGTCGAGCATCCGCGCGGCCTTGTGCTTGGCCAGTTGAGTGGCGTCTTCGCCTTCGGGCAGTTCGGCGACCAGCTTGGCGACGTGCAGGATGAGGGCGTCCCTGGAATAGACGCCGCCGCCCAGCTGGTAGGCGGCGGCGATCAACTGGCGCAGCTCCAGGGGCAGGCGCCAGCGTGTGCGCAGGGCCGAGCCGAATGGCGCCGCGTGTTCGCGCAGCGCATCGTCTACCTGTTCGGCGGTCAGCCCTTCGCCCCCCAGGTCGCGCCAGCTCTGGATACTGCGCAGTACCGCCAGGTCCCCCAGCAGGTGCAACAGGCCGGCCGTGTAGCAACGCTCGCTGTCACCCTCCAGGCACTGCGCCAGCCAGCGGGCGAGATCGGCGGTGCGCTGGGCCTGCCGCCAGATGCGCTCGCCGTGGGGTACCAGCAGCGGGTCGATCAGGCTGACGCTCCGTTGCAGGGTCAGGCCCAGGGCGAGGTTGAGGCTGTGCTGCGGACCCAGCCTGGCCAGCGCCTGGCCCAGGGTCTGGCAGTTGCTGCCCAGATGCTGGGCGGCGCTATTGGCGGCGGCGATCAGTTGGCCGGTCAGTTGCGGGTCCTGGTGGAGCAACGGTTCCAGCTCGGCCAGGTCACGCTTGTGGGCTTCCAGGGCCTGTTCCAGTGCCTCGCGCACGACCTTCAACAGCGGCGCTCCGGCCGATGATTCGCGGGCTTCGGCCAGGTAGGCATCGAGGCTACCCAGGCTTGCCGTGGCCGGTACCTGGCTGGGGACTTCCTCGCCGGGCTCCAGCAGCAGGTTGCGCAAGCGCTGCAGCAGGTCATCGGCGTTGAACGGCTTTGCCAGGTACGCCGTGGGCGCCAGCGGCAGGGCGGCGCGCACGCTGGCGGCATCCACCCGCGCGGTAATGAGGAAAAACGGCACGGGCGGATGACGGCGCTGGCGACGGACTTCGCGCAGCAGTTCCAGGCCACCGATGCCGGGCAGCCCGTAATCGACTATCAGCAGGTCGGGCCAGCCGTTGCGGCAATGTTCGAGGACACTGGCGCTGTCTTGCAGTACCTCGAGCTGGACGTCGCCACGCGCCTTGCGCACCAGCTCGGTGAGCAGCTCGGCGCTCCAGCGATCAGGGTCGGCGATCAGCACTCTGGGTGCCCGTTGAAGTTCAGCCATGGGCGGCGATCCTGTTCCGCTGTAGCTCCCGGAAATGTCCATTTCACCCGTACGACTCAGGTGAGCGTTCCAGCAGACTAGACAATGCCGGGGGCCCTACGCCAGCCCTCTCGGCCTCAGGACAGCAGGCGCGCCGGCAGACGCTCCAGCAACGCCGGGTCCAGGCGCAGCAAGCGTGCGGCGCGTTCTTCCATCAGCGGTTGCAGGGATTCGCCCCGTGGCAGGCGCAGCAGGGCGGCGCAGAGATTCAGCACCAGGGCCTCGCGGGAGAACACGCCGGTACCCAGGCCATGGAAGGCAGCCACCAGCTCGCGCAGGCCGAAGGGCAGTCGCCAGCGGATACGCAGGGCCGAGCCGAAGCCCGCCGAGCGGCGTTGCATGACGTCCTGCAACTCGTCGTTGCCGAGGCTGCCGCCGGCGTCCTGCCAGTCCTGCAGGCTGCGCAGCAGGGCCAGTTCGCCCATGTTGTGGAGCAAGCCGGCGGTGTAGCAGAGCTCGGCATCCAGCTCCAGTTCGCTGGCCAGCCAATAGCCGAGTTCGGCGCTGCGCTGGGCGGACTGCCAGACCAGTTCGGCGAGCTCAGCCAGGCGGGGATCGTGGAGCCGGGCATTGCGCTCCAGGGCCATGCCGAGCACCAGGTTGAGCACCCGGGTCACGCCCAGGCGCTGCATGGCCTGGGCCAGCGTCTGGCAAGGCATGCCCAGGTGTTGGGCGGCGCTATTGGCGGCGGCGATCAGCCGCGCGGTGATCTGCGGGTCACGGGAGAAGATCTCGTCGAGGTCGCGCAGGTCCACCTGCTCCGCCTGCAGGGACTGGTTGACCGCATCGCGCACGTCGTCCAGCAAGGGGGCGCCCTGGCCTTCCTCGCGCACGCTGTCCAGGTATTCCTTCAGGCTGCTCACCAGCAACGCCGGGGTCAGTTGGCCCACGGCGGTGTCGCCGGCCGGCAGCAGGGCGCCGAGGCGCTTGCGCAGCTTGGCCGCATTGAAGGGTTTGCCGAGGTAGGCGGATGGCGCCAAGGGCCGCACGGCACGCACGCTGGCCGCATCCACCCGGCCGCTGATGAGCACGAAGGGCAACGCCGGGGTCCGTGGGTGGCGGCGCAGTTGACGCAGCAGTTCGACGCCGTCGATACCGCCGAGTTCGCCATCGGCGATCACCAGGTCGGGAAGGCGCCGCTTGCAGCGCGCCAGCGCCTCGCGGCCGTCGGCCACCTGCACCACGCGGGCGTCGCCGCGCACGTCCAGCACCAGCTGGGCGAGCAGCTCCGACGTCCAGGGATCAGCCTCGGCGATCAGGATTTCCGGTACCTGGGCGGCCGGCATGGATACCTCGAGTGGTGAATAAGTCGTCCCTGACGAAGCCAATCGAGGCCAGGAAATAGCCGAAGAGTTGGTAGGATTCGTCGCGATACTAGCAAGCGGCCAGTCTAAACCGCGGCTCGGGGCGGTGGGTAGTGGGGGTAGACCAAAGTCGCCGCGATGGCCGTGCCGCAGGCAAAAAAAGACCCGCCGAAGCGGGTCTCCTTTCACTACCTGGGGAATCAGGCCAGTTCGTCGAAGCACTCGGCGACAATGGCGATGCCCTTGTCCAGTTGCGCGTCGGGAATGGTGACCGGCATCAGGAAGCGGATGACGTTGTAGTAGGTACCGCAAGACAGCAGGATCAGGCCCTTCTCGCGTGCCTTGGCAACGATCTTGCCAACCAGTTCGGCGGCCGGCTTGCTTTCGTCGCCGCCTTCGAACAGCTCGATGGCGATCATCGAACCCAGGCCACGGACGTCACCGATGACCTTGTGCTTGGCCTGGATTTCACGCAGGCCGGCCTTCAGGCGTTCGCCCACGGCTTGGCTGCGCTCCAGCAGTTTCTCTTCGTCGAACACTTTCAGCACGGCCAGGGCCGCGGCGCAGGCGATCGGGCTGCCGGCATAGGTGCCGCCCAGGCCGCCGGGAGCGATGCTGTCCATGATTTCGGCCTTGCCGACGACGCCCGAAATCGGGAAGCCGCCGCCAACGGACTTGGCGAAGGTGGTCAGGTCAGGCACTACGCCCAGCTGCTCGGTGGCGAAGAAGGTGCCGGTACGGCCAGCGCCGGTCTGTACTTCGTCGGCGATCAGCAGGATGCCGTGCTGGTCGCACAGGGCGCGCAGGCGCTGCATGAAGGCCTTGGAGTTGACGTAGAAGCCACCCTCGCCCTGAACCGGCTCGATGATGATGGCCGCGATGTCCTGGGGCTGGGCATCGTTCTTGAAGATGCGCTCGATGCTGGCGATGGACTCGTCTTCGCTCACGCCGTGCAGTTCACACGGAGCCACGGCGCGGTACACGCCTGCGGGCATCAGGCCCATGCCGGCGGAGTACGGAACGACCTTGCCGGTCAGGGACAGGGTCATCATGGTGCGGCCGTGGTAGGCGCCGGTGAAGGCGATCACGCCGGCGCGGCCGGTGGCGGCACGGGCGATCTTCACGGCGTTCTCAACGGCTTCGGAGCCGGAGGTCACCAGCAGGGTCTTCTTGGCGAAGTCACCCGGTACGCGCTTGGCGATCTCTTCGCAGAGCTCGATGTAGGGCTCGTACGCCAGCACCTGGAAGCAGGTGTGGGTCAGCTTGGTCAGCTGCTCTTGTACGGCAGCGACCACTTTCGGGTGCAGGTGGCCGGTGTTCAGTACGGCGATGCCGCCGGCGAAGTCGATGTACTCGCGACCGTCGACGTCCCAGACGGTGGCGTTTTCGGCGCGCTCGGCGACGATCGGGTGGATCTGGCTGACACCGCGGGCGACAGCGGCGGCACGGCGTTTCAGCAGGGTTTCGTTCTTGCTCATAAGTTCCTCACGGCCGCTCATCGGGCGGCGCAGCTTCAAGGATGAATGCCCCCGGTATAGGCCAGCGCAGCATTCGATGATCGACTGCGCGGGCTTGCCGGAGGCCCATTTGCTTTTTGGGTGGAGCTGGGGCGCCGCGCGCTCTTTCGCGCCTTGCCCCGTCTTTGAATCAGATACCGCCGAGGCAGAGATACTTGATCTCCAGGTAGTCCTCGATGCCGTATTTGGAACCTTCGCGACCCAGGCCCGAGGCCTTGATGCCGCCGAAGGGCGCCACTTCGTTGGAGATCAGGCCGGTGTTGATGCCCACCATGCCGTACTCCAGCGCCTCGGCCACGCGGAACACGCGGCCCAGGTCACGGGCGTAGAAGTAGGAAGCCAGGCCGAACTCGGTGTCGTTGGACATGGCGATGACTTCGGCCTCGTCCTTGAAGCGGAACAGCGGGGCCAGGGGACCGAAGGTCTCTTCCTTGGCCACGGCCGCGTCCTTCGGTACGTCGACCAGGATGGTCGGCTCGAAGAAGGTGCCGCCCAGGGCGTGGGGCTTGCCGCCGGAGAGGACCTTGGCGCCTTTGGAAACGGCGTCCTGGATGTGCTCCTGGACCTTGGCCACGGCCTTCTCGTCGATCAGCGGGCCGGTGGTGGTGCCGTCTTCCAGACCGTTGCCGATCTTCAGCTTGGCCACGGCGGCGCTCAGTTTCTCGGCGAAGGCGTCGTAAATGCCGTCCTGTACGTACAGGCGGTTGGCGCAGACGCAGGTCTGGCCGTTGTTGCGGTACTTGGAGATCAGCGCGCCTTCGACGGCGGCGTCCAGGTCAGCGTCATCGAAGACGATGAAGGGCGCGTTGCCACCCAGCTCCAGGGACACTTTCTTGATGTCCTTGGCGCATTCGGCCATCAGTTGGCGGCCGATTTCGGTGGAACCGGTGAAGGACAGCTTGCGCACGATGGGGTTGCTGGTCAGCTCGCCACCCACCTCGCCGGCGCTGCCGGTGACCACGCTCAGCACGCCTTTCGGGATGCCGGCACGCTCGGCCAGTGCGACCAGGGCCAGGGCGGAGTACGGAGTCTGGGACGCGGGCTTGATCACCATGGTGCAGCCGGCGGCCAGGGCCGGGCCGGCCTTGCGGGTGATCATCGCGGCGGGGAAGTTCCAGGGGGTGATGGCGGCGGTCACACCGATGGGCTGCTTGATCACGATCAGGCGCTTGTCGGGCTGGTGGCCGGGGATCACGTCGCCATAGATGCGCTTGGCTTCTTCGGCGAACCACTCGATGAAGGAAGCGGCGTAGGCGATCTCGCCCTTGGCTTCGGCCAGCGGCTTGCCTTGCTCGATGGTCATCAGGCGACCCAGGTCGTCCTGGTTTTCCATCAGCAGTTCGAACCAGCGACGCAGTTTGTTGGCGCGTTCCTTGGCGGTCAGCGCACGCCAGGCCGGCAGAGCACGCTCGGCGGCCTCGATGGCGCGGCGGGTCTCGGCGCTGCCCATCTTCGGCACGGTGCCGATGATTTCGCCAGTGGCCGGGTTGTTGACCTTGATGGTCTGGCCGCTGTCGGCGTCCAGCCAGGTGCCGTCGATATAGGCTTGCTGGCGGAACAGCGTGGCGTCTTTCAATTGCATCTCTGTCTCCTTCACACCGACGCTGCACGGGCACCGGGGCAAGTGGTTGTTCTTCGGCCAATGGCGAATCGGCCAGGACGGAGTCGATTGGAACGGCCCGGCTTATCGAGCGCCGTGGGGGCGTTTGAAATCTCAAACGGAATCCTAGGGCGCTGAAAACCTAAGGGCAATAGCCCGTTCGATAAAATCAACAAAAAGTCGGTGCTGTCTGTCGAAATCCTGATCAAAGATGACCAAATGCAGGACCATCGTTCAACATTGCGAACAAGGCAACTCGCGTGGACGCACGGGCCCGAGATGGGTATCATGGCGCCCCCATACGCATCCGTAGCTCAGCTGGATAGAGTACTGCCCTCCGAAGGCAGGGGTCGTGGGTTCGAATCCCGCCGGATGCGCCAGATAAGACAAGGCCCCAGGAGAAATCCTGGGGCCTTTGTCTTTTGCGGCGGTGAATGCCGCCAGCACACGACACATCCGCAAAAACATTCCCCCGACGACGACGGCGCGCCGTTGCCACACTGGGCGCTTTCATCACCGTACCGGGGGAACGCTCATGATCCGCTTTGCCACCGCCGCCTTGCTCGGGGGCCTGGCCCTCACCGCCCAGGCCGCCACGCCCAGCTACGGCCCGCAGCTGGAGGGCTTCGCCTATCCCTATCCGCAGCAGCGCTTCGCCTTCGAGTCCCAGGGCCAGTCGCTGTCCATGGGCTACATGGATGTCGCGCCCAAGGGCCAGGCCAATGGCCGCACGGCGGTGCTGCTGCACGGCAAGAATTTCTGCGGTGCTACCTGGGAGCGGACCATCCAGGTGCTGAGCGAGGCCGGCTACCGGGTGATCGCGCCGGACCAGATCGGCTTCTGCTCATCCAGCAAACCCAAGGGCTACCAGTTCAGTTTCAACCAGCTGGCGCAGAACACCCACGCACTGTTGCAGGAGAACAAGGCGGGCAAGGTAGTGCTGGTCGGCCACTCCATGGGCGGCATGCTCGCCACTCGCTACGCCCTTGCTTATCCACAGGACGTGGAGCGCCTGGTGCTGGTCAACCCCATCGGCCTTGAGGACTGGCAGGCCAAGGGCGTGCCCTACGCCAGCATCGACCAGCTCTACCAGGGCGAGCTGAAGACCAGCGCCGAGGGGATCAAGAACTACCAGCTGCGCTTCTACTACAACGGCCAGTGGAAGCCGGAGTACGACCGCTGGGTGAACATGCTCGCCGGGCAGTACAACGGCCCGGGCAAGGAGGCGGTCGCCTGGAACCAGGCGCAGACCTCGGACATGGTCTTCACCCAGCCGGTGGTCCATGAGTTCGAGCGTCTCAAGGTGCCGACCCTGCTGCTGATCGGCGGCCTGGATCGCACCGCCCCCGGTGCCAACCGCGCACCGGCGGAACTGGCGAAAACCCTCGGCGACTACCCGACCCTCGGCCGCGACGCCGCCAAGTGCATTCCCCAGGCGCGCCTGGTGGAATTCGCCGACCTCGGCCACTCGCCCCAGGTGGAAGCGCCGGAGCGCTTCCACGAGACTCTGCTGAAGGAGCTGGGCAAGGCCCTGTGACCACCCGCGCGCCCACAGCCCGGGCGCGCCATCCATCCGCTGCTTCGAACAAAGGTGTCCGCTGCCTTACACTCTGCGGACATCCGACGCCCCGATTTGCGGGGCCTACAACTACAAGCAACGGATCCCTGTCATGAGTCAGCCCCCTGCCGCGCCTTCGCCTGGCCTCCCGGCCAGCGCTCGCACCTCCTATGAAGGCGGCAGCCGCTCCCTGAACCTGCCTTTCGCCGATCGCCTGCCCTTCAGTGGCGGCCAGTCGTTCGTTTCCGACGATGTCGACATGGCCCAGGGTCTCTTGTGCAACCAGCTGGAGGAACGCCGGGTAGACCCGGCCGGCGCAGCGGGACGTTTCGATATCCGCTTCCACTGGCAATCGCTGTCGCAACTGAAACTCTACGGCGCCCAATGGGGCGTACAGGGTGTGCGGGTGCGCTCCAGCCCCCTGCGCAGCTGGCATGGAATCCTGCCCCTGCGCGGCGCCCTCAGCCAGGCGGGGCAGCACCGGGTGGCCGGCAGCGGTGAGCTGATGCTGTTCAGCCCCGGCCAGGAAGTGGATGTGGTCTGGCATGCCGGCAGCCGCGCGGTGGTGTTCGCCCTGCAGGCATCGCTGGTGGACGACCACCTGCGGCGCTACCACGACCTGGAGGCGCCCTCGTCCGCGCCACGGGTGCGCGTGGTCGAGCGCCAGCATCCGGGGTTGGCCAGCCTGGTCAACCTGCTGCGCCTGGTGGATGGCGAGTCGGCCAATGGATCGTCGGCGCTGCTATCGCCGTTCGGCCAGGAACATCTGCAGCACCTGTTCTGCGAGGGCCTGCTGGACCTGCTCCCGCTACCCGGGATACAGGAGCGGGCGCTGATGCCGGGCAGCGTGAAACGCGCGGTGGACTACATCCACGCCCACCTGCGGGGGCGCATCGACATGGCGGCACTGGTGACGGTCAGCGGCGCCAGCCGGCGCAGCCTCGAGCAGGCCTTCCGCAACAGCCTGGGCACCAGCCCGGCCCGCTACATCATGAGCCGGCGCCTGCTGGCGATACGCGAACGGCTGCTGCGCGGCGACACGGATGCACAGTCGCTGGCCGAACTGGCCTTCCACTGGGGCTTCAGCCAGCCCAGCCACTTCACCGCCGCCTACCGCCAGGCCTTCGGCGAAAGCCCCTCGCAGACCCTGGCGCGCCGTGTGACGGTAAGCACCTGACGCGGCCGGCCGCCCTAGAAGGCGGCCGGCGCGCGGATCATTTGAAGCAGAACTCGTAGAGGCAGGTCTCGAAGCCGTACTTGATGTGGAATTCACCATCGAGCACGTTGTTGCGCTGGGCGTAGGCCTGCCAGTCACGGCCGAGCTCGGCCAGCTTGGCGGGCTCTGCGGCGGCCAGGTCGCGGCTTTCCGCCGGGTCCTCGGCCAGGTTGTAGAGCTGCCAGGCCGCTGTGCCGTACGGCGGCCCCATCCACACCATCTTCCAGTCGCCCTTGCGCAGCGCCTTGCGGCCGAACAGCTCCCAGCCGACCGCGCGCTCGGGCAGGTCGCCGCCGCGCAGCGCCGGCACCATGGACACGCCCTGCATGGGCTGCACTTCACGGCCACGGAAACGCGCACCCGGTGCGCTGACGCCGGTGACGTCGAGGATGGTCGGCATGAGGTCCATGACATGGGTGAAGGCGTGGCTGACGTGGCCGCCCTCCTTGATCAGGGCAGGGTATTTGACGATCAGCGGCGCGGTGATGCCGCCCTGGCGGGTGAAGCCCTTGAAGTAGGGGAACGGCGTGGCGCTGACCTGCGCCCATTGCGCGCCGTAGTCGGTGTAGGAGCCCTTGCGGCCGATGTTCTCGTAGCTGTTGTCGAAGTCCTTGGCGAACCACTCGCGGTTGCCGGGCAGGTCCACCGGGCTGTTGCCGTCCGCGCCGTTGTCGGAGAGGAAGACGATCATGGTGTTGTCCAGCTCGCCGTTGCGGCGCAGGTAGTCGAGCAGGCGGCCGATGTGGAAGTCCATGTTGTCCACCATGCCGGCGTAAACCTCCATGCCGCGCGCCTCGCGCTTGCGTTGCTCGTCGCTCAGCTGCGACCAGTTCGGCAGGCGGCCGGCCATGGGCGTGGTGGCGGTGGTGCCCTTGGGCACTATGCCCTGCTCGGCCATCTTTTCCAGGCGCGCCTGGCGCACCGGCTCGTAGCCCTGGTCGTAGCGGCCACGGTACTTGTCCAGCCACGGCTGCGGCGCGTGCAGCGGCCAGTGGGGCGCGGTGTAGGACAGCAGGGCGAGGAAGGGCTTGCCGCTCTTGCGGTCGGTCTCGATGTAGTCGATCAGCTTGTCGGTGTAGAAGGCGCTGGAGTAGAAGCCCTTGGGCACCTCGACCTGCTTGCCGTCCTCGCGGTAGATCGCCTTGGGATCGACGCTGATGATCGCCTTCTGGTCATCGAAGTGGCTGGCGCCACCCTGCACCAGGATGAAGGAGCGGTCGAAGCCACGCGCCTTGGGGCTCAGCTCCTCGGTGCGGCCCAGGTGCCACTTGCCGGTGGTGTAGGTGTTGTAGCCGGCGTCGTGCATGACCTCCGCCAGGCTGGCCACGCGCTGGTTGAGGTATCCCTCGTAGCCCGGCTTGCCCTTCTGGAAGTCCTGCATCAGCTCACCCATGTTGCCCAGGCCCGCCTGGTGGTTGTCGGTGCCCGACAGCAGCATTGAACGGGTCGGCGAGCAGGTGGGCGCCGTGTGGAAGTTGGTCAGGCGCAGGCCTCTGGCGGCCAGTTGGTCGATGTTCGGGGTCTCGATTTCGCCACCGAAGCTGCCGATGTCGCTGTAGCCCAGGTCGTCGGCCAGGATGATGAGCACATTGGGCTTGTCCGCCGCCTGGCTACCCAGGCTGAAGGCGCCGCTGGCCAGCAAGGCCAGGCTGAATCTTCTCAGGTTCATGGGGTGATCCCTCGTGATGATGGTGATGGGCAGGCGTCGCTTCAGAAGCGGAACGATGTGCGCACGGAGATGAAGTGGGTGTCCTTGCCACCCAGGTTCTGGAACACCTCACCGGTGTCGTAGAACTGGTAGTCGAGGTCGATGGCGAGGTTCGCGGTGGGGGTCCAGCGGGCGTTGACCCGGTAGGAGGTGCCGAGGTCGTGGCCCGACACCGCGGCGCTACCCGGAACGGCGCGGGTGCCGGGCAGGTACACGGCGTCTTCGTCGCTTTGCCGCCAGAGCCGGAAGATGGCCGGTTCGATGCGAACCTCCCGGTGCGGCGAGAAGCCCAGCACCGGGCCGACCGCGATCAGGTTGGCGGGGGCGATCAGGCCCGCTTCGCCGTAGACGCCGGTCTTGGTGTAGAGCGGGTCGAAGGTGTTGAGCTCGCCGTCGTTGCGATCGCGGTCGCCGCTGGAGGCATCCAGGCGCATGCCCAGGCGCACCTTCCAGGGATTCTGCAGGGTGTAGCCGCCCTCGCCCCAGAGACTCCAGGCGTTGATGTCCTTGCCTTCGAAATCGCCGAACTGGTGCATGAAGTCCCAGCTCCAGTCGAAGCCCGAGCGTTGTCCGTAGAGGCGTGTGCCGAGGGTGTAGCGTTCTTCGGCGCCGGCGCGGCCGTTCCAGGTGATGTGGTCGCGCTCGATGCCCATGGCGTAGAGATCGATACCCACGCCCTGGCTCCAGGGCAGGGTGCCGTAGAGCCCGTAGAAGCTCGTGGCATCGTCGCTGCTGTCGTCGAAGTCGTCGTTGTCATAGGCGACCGGGCGCACGGCGAAGACATCCAGGCGCCGCCCGTCCCGTGCGCTCAGGCTGGTGCGCAGGCCATCGAAGTTCTGCCGGATGTTGGGGGTTTCCGCATAGGTCACCAGGGCATGGGCGCCGTAGGCCATTTCCTGGCGCCCGAGCCGCACGCCCAGGCGCGCATCGTCGAGCACCCAGTTGCTCTCGAGGAACGCCTGGTGGATGTCCGTACGCCCCTGGTCACGTGGCCCCACCACCTCCTGTCCGTGGCTGCGGGTGTCTTCCAGCTGGACGAAGGCGCGCAGGCTGTCGTCCAGCAGGTGCAGGTCGCCATGCAGGTGGACGCGTTGCTGCCAGTAGCTGTCGTCCTCCACGGGCGTAAGGCCGAACAGCGGGTTGGAGACATGGTCGGCACGCAGGCGCACTTCGCCACCCAGCTGCAGCCAGGACGATTCACTGAGCCGATGGAAGCGCAGGGCATCGAAGGGGTCGGTGCGTTTGGCCGGATCGTCGAGGAAACGGTAGTCCTCCAGCCAGCGCGGCTGCCCCGGACGCAGGGGGCGGCTCTGCTCCAGCGGGTCGGTTTGCGCCTGGGGAGTGGCGCCGGCAAAGCAGGGAGCACCGGCGAAGAGGCCAAGGGAAGGAAGCAAGGCAACGGCAAGGTGACGCATGGAAGTCTCCGGAATCTTGTTGTTGTGACCGGGGCTTCCAGTATTTGGAGTGGCAGGCAAGGAGCGTTATCGACTGCGCGCAACGGCTTGCGTCTGCGCGCAGCTATTTGCCGGCCCGCCTGGTCGACGATCTTTCGCGCGGCGAGGATGAGCGCTTCCTTGCAAGCGACCCTGCCCATGCTCAGAACTGTCCTGTTGCTCTTGCTGCTGATAGCCCATCGGGCGGCGGCCGCGCCCAGCGCGGGCGACTACCTCGGCAGCCAGGCCTGCGCCACCTGCCACCAGGCGCAGTACCAGGCCTGGCAGGGCTCCCAGCACGCCCATGCCATGCAACACGCGAGCGCCGAGACCGTACTTGGCGACTTCGCCGATGCGCGCTTCGAGCAGGCCGGGGTCGAGTCGCGCTTCTATCGGCGGGACGAGCGTTTCTACGTCTGGACCGAAGGTGCGGACGGCCGCATGGCCGAGTTCGAAGTGCGCTACACCTTCGGCCTCGACCCCTTGCAGCAATACCTGGTGGAGTTCCCCGATGGTCGGCTGCAGGCCCTGACCATCGCGTGGGACAGCCGTTCTCGGGCCACGGGTGGGCAACGCTGGTTTTCCTTGTATCCGGACGCAAGGATTCGGCCCGGCGACCCGCTGCACTGGACGGCCCCGTCGCAGAACTGGAACTTCATGTGCGCCGACTGCCATTCCACCGCGGTACGCAAGGGTTATGACGCGGAGCGGGATCGCTTCAATACCCGGAGCGCGGAACAGGTGGTGGGCTGCGAGGCCTGCCACGGGCCCGGCGCCGCGCATCTGCGTTGGGCCCGCACGGGTGCGCAGGGCACTGACAAGGGGCTGACCCTGCTGCTGGACGAGCGTCGCGGCAGCAGCTGGCGCGCCAGCCTGGAGCGACTCACGGCCCGGCGCAGCGCGCCGCTGGCCCAGCGCAAGGAACATGAGGTCTGCGCCCAGTGTCATTCACGCCGGGCGCAGATCGCCGAGGGTTATCAACCGGGCCGGCCGTTGCTCGACCACTATCGGCCGGTGACGCTGGAACCAGGGCTTTACCACGCCGACGGCCAGCAAAGGGAGGAGGTGTTCATTTCCGCGTCGTTCGCCCAGAGCCGCATGTTCGCCGCCGGCGTGACGTGCAGCGACTGCCACGAGCCCCATGGCCAGAAGCTTCGCCTACAGGGCAATGCGCTGTGCACGCAATGCCACCAAGCAGCTACGTTCGATACGCCGGCGCATCACTTTCATCCGCCAGGCTCCTCCGGTGGGCAATGCGTCAGCTGCCACATGCCGGAGACGACCTATATGGTCGTGGACCCAAGGCGCGACCACAGCCTGCGCATTCCTCGCCCCGACCTCAGCGAGCGCCTGGGCACGCCTGATGCCTGCACGCAGTGTCATAGCGATCGCAGTGCGGCGTGGGCGGCCAAGGCGATTGGCGAACACTATCCCCAGCGCAAGACGGGGCTGCAGACCTTCGCCGAGGCCTTCTCCGATGCCGAGCAGGGCTTGCCCAGTGCGATCGAGGAGCTGGCACACCTGCTGGGCGAGCAGGGCCAGCCGGCGGTCGTCCGCGCGAGTGCCGCCGCACGCCTGGGTCAGACCAACGCCGATGTGCATTGGGATGCACTGGCCAAGGGCCTCGGTGATCCGGATCCGGAGGTTCGTCTGGCCAGCATTGCCGGCCTGGAACGGGCACCCGCGCAACAACGCGCGCAGATCCTCGGCCCCTTGCTCGGCGACTCGCTGCGTGCGGTGCGCAGTGAGGCGGCGAGGGTGTTGACGGACGTGCAGCTGCCCGAGTCGCTGGCCGGCCAGTACGCCAAGGCCCTGGCCGAGTACGAGGACAGCCTGGCGCTCCACGCCGACCGTGCCGACAGCCGCGTCGCCCTTGCTCTGCTGCGCCAACGCCAAGGGAGCAACGAAGCGGCGCGCGCTGAACTGACGCAAGCCCTGCGCCTGGACCCCGCCCATCTGCAGGCGCGGCTCAACCTGGCTGATCTGCTGCGTGCCCTGGGACAAGACGACCAGGCCTCCGCGCTGTTGGCGGAAGGTATCGCCCGGCAACCCGATACGGCGGTCCTGCACTACGCGCTTGGTCTGACCCAGGTACGCCTGCGCCAGGCCGACAAGGCCCGGGCCAGCCTCGCCGAGGCATTCCGGCTGGCGCCGGACGACAGGCAGATAGCCTATGCCCGGGTACTCAATCTCTGGTCCGGGGATCCAGGCGCGGCGCTGCAGATCCTGGAGAAACTAACCCGGCAGCACCCCTATGACGCGCCGCTGCGGGAGGCCGCGACGCGCTTCAACTGGAAGGCCGGACAGCACGCGGCAGCGCTGCGGCACGCCGGATGCCTGCAACGCCTGCAACCGCAGGCGGAGACGGTGCAACGCCTGCTGGGCGAGCAGGCGCCGGCCGCGGGGGACGTTCAACACGCCTGCGGCCCGGAGCCATCCGGCTCCTGAATCCGCAGTCCGACAGCTAGCCTGTCAGTTCTCCACAGAGATCCTGGCCAAGTCGGCGTTCCACTTCGCCCTGGGGCAGGCCGACGCCAAGCAGACTGAACAGTTTCCCCAGTGCGGCTTCGCGGGTCATGCCGGCGCAGGAGACGAGCCCGGTGCTGGCCAGCAGGCTGCCGGCGGCATAGATGTCGAACTCCACCGCACCTTCGGGACACTGGCTGATGGCAGCGAGCACCACGCCCTTGGCGTGTGCTTCCTTCAGGACGGCGAGCAATTCGAGGTTGTCGGAGGGACCAGTGCCACTGCCGTAGCACTCGAGCAGCACGCACTGGATGCCGCTTTCCAATACCGCGTGCAACTGGGCGGCGCCAAGGCCGGGGAACAGCGGCTGGACGGCCATCGTCACCGGACGGCGGGGTTGGCGATAGTCCAGGTCCGAGGGAATCTGCTCGGTGCGTTTGCCACGGAGCGGACGACGGGATTCGGCAAAGGCGTCGAACGCTTCGCTCTTCTGCTTGCTGACCCTTGCGCCTGGCAGCAACTGGCCATTGAAGAACAGGTGGACGCCGGGCTCCACGCCAGCCTGGAGCTGCGCCAGGGCGCCGAAGAGATTCGGCCATGCGTCACCGCCTTTGACACCTGCGGGCTGCATCGAGCCGGTCAACACCACGGGGGCTGGCAGGCCGAGTAGCAGGAAGGACAGCGCAGCGGCGCTATAGGCAAGCGTATCGGTGCCATGCAGCAGCAGCACGGCATCACAACCGTCCCTGTCGACGCCCTCGACTATGGCGTCGCGCATCTGCAACCAATTGGCCTGGGTCATGTTGGCGCTATCGAGGAGCGGCGACATCTCGCGGAATATCCAGTGGGGTACGGGACGTTGCGGGTGTGCGAGCTGTTCGGCCTTGAGCCGGGCTTCAAAACCGGAGGCCGGGGCAAGGCCGGCGGCGGTCATCTGCATGCCGATGGTGCCCCCGGTGTAGAGCACCAGGAGCTTGCTGGAGGGGGACATGGGTTCTCCGTTCTTGTTGTAGTGCAGTCCCGCCATCCTAATCCCGGGTCGAGCCCTGGCCTACCGGTGTCATAGGGTTATTTCGCGCGCCCAGTTTTTCGCGCACAAAGACAAACCCCCGATACGCGAGGCGTATCGGGGGTTTGGGATAGAAGCTTGACGATGACCTACTCTCACATGGAGAAGCTCCACACTACCATCGGCGATGCGTCGTTTCACTACTGAGTTCGGGATGGGATCAGGTGGTTCCAACGCTCTATGGTCGTCAAGCAATTCGGTTGGGATCTCGCGGTGAGGCGCGATCCCGAATCAGGTATGTGACAGTCTGGGTATTTGCGGTTCTTGCGAACTTTCGGTTTCTATCGACTTCAACCAGTCGCACCCACAATCACCAGATTGTTTGGGTGTTATATGGTCAAGCCTCACGGGCAATTAGTATTGGTTAGCTCAACGCCTCACAGCGCTTACACACCCAACCTATCAACGTCGTAGTCTTCGACGGCCCTTTAGGGGATTCAAGATCCCAGTGAGATCTCATCTTGAGGCGAGTTTCCCGCTTAGATGCTTTCAGCGGTTATCTCTTCCGAACATAGCTACCCGGCGATGCCACTGGCGTGACAACCGGAACACCAGAGGTTCGTCCACTCCGGTCCTCTCGTACTAGGAGCAGCCCCTCTCAAATCTCAAACGTCCACGGCAGATAGGGACCGAACTGTCTCACGACGTTCTAAACCCAGCTCGCGTACCACTTTAAATGGCGAACAGCCATACCCTTGGGACCGGCTTCAGCCCCAGGATGTGATGAGCCGACATCGAGGTGCCAAACACCGCCGTCGATATGAACTCTTGGGCGGTATCAGCCTGTTATCCCCGGAGTACCTTTTATCCGTTGAGCGATGGCCCTTCCATACAGAACCACCGGATCACTAAGACCTACTTTCGTACCTGCTCGACGTGTCTGTCTCGCAGTCAAGCGCGCTTTTGCCTTTATACTCTACGACCGATTTCCGACCGGTCTGAGCGCACCTTCGTACTCCTCCGTTACTCTTTAGGAGGAGACCGCCCCAGTCAAACTGCCCACCATACACTGTCCTCGATCCGGATGACGGACCAGAGTTAGAACCTCAAGCATGCCAGGGTGGTATTTCAAGGATGGCTCCACGAGAACTGGCGTCCTCGCTTCAAAGCCTCCCACCTATCCTACACAAGCAGGCTCAAAGTCCAGTGCAAAGCTACAGTAAAGGTTCACGGGGTCTTTCCGTCTAGCCGCGGATACACTGCATCTTCACAGCGATTTCAATTTCACTGAGTCTCGGGTGGAGACAGCGCCGCCATCGTTACGCCATTCGTGCAGGTCGGAACTTACCCGACAAGGAATTTCGCTACCTTAGGACCGTTATAGTTACGGCCGCCGTTTACCGGGGCTTCGATCAAGAGCTTCGCTTGCGCTAACCCCATCAATTAACCTTCCGGCACCGGGCAGGCGTCACACCCTATACGTCCACTTTCGTGTTTGCAGAGTGCTGTGTTTTTAATAAACAGTCGCAGCGGCCTGGTATCTTCGACCGGCATGAGCTTACGGAGCAAGTCCTTCACCCTCACCGGCGCACCTTCTCCCGAAGTTACGGTGCCATTTTGCCTAGTTCCTTCACCCGAGTTCTCTCAAGCGCCTTGGTATTCTCTACCCAACCACCTGTGTCGGTTTGGGGTACGGTTCCTAATTACCTGAAGCTTAGAGGCTTTTCCTGGAAGCATGGCATCAACCACTTCATGTTCTAAAAGAACACTCGTCATCAGCTCTCGGCCTTGAACACCCGGATTTGCCTAAGTGTTCGGCCTACCACCTTAAACTTGGACAACCAACGCCAAGCTGGCCTAGCCTTCTCCGTCCCCCCATCGCAGTAATTAGAAGTACGGGAATATTAACCCGTTTCCCATCGACTACGCATTTCTGCCTCGCCTTAGGAGCCGACTCACCCTGCGTCGATTAACGTTGCGCAGGAACCCTTGGTCTTTCGGCGTGCGAGTTTTTCACTCGCATTGTCGTTACTCATGTCAGCATTCGCACTTCTGATACCTCCAGCAAGCTTCTCAACTCACCTTCACAGGCTTACAGAACGCTCCTCTACCGCTCGTCTTACGACGAACCCGTAGCTTCGGTGTATGGTTTGAGCCCCGTTACATCTTCCGCGCAGGCCGACTCGACTAGTGAGCTATTACGCTTTCTTTAAAGGGTGGCTGCTTCTAAGCCAACCTCCTAGCTGTCTAAGCCTTCCCACATCGTTTCCCACTTAACCATAACTTTGGGACCTTAGCTGACGGTCTGGGTTGTTTCCCTTTTCACGACGGACGTTAGCACCCGCCGTGTGTCTCCCACGCTGACACTTCCAGGTATTCGGAGTTTGCATCGGTTTGGTAAGTCGGGATGACCCCCTAGCCGAAACAGTGCTCTACCCCCTGGAGTGATACGTGAGGCGCTACCTAAATAGCTTTCGAGGAGAACCAGCTATCTCCGAGCTTGATTAGCCTTTCACTCCGATCCACAGGTCATCCGCTAACTTTTCAACGGTAGTCGGTTCGGTCCTCCAGTCAGTGTTACCTAACCTTCAACCTGCCCATGGATAGATCGCCCGGTTTCGGGTCTATACCCAGCGACTAAACGCCCTATTAAGACTCGCTTTCGCTACGCCTCCCCTATTCGGTTAAGCTCGCCACTGAATATAAGTCGCTGACCCATTATACAAAAGGTACGCAGTCACCTAACAAAGTAGGCTCCCACTGCTTGTACGCATACGGTTTCAGGTTCTATTTCACTCCCCTCTCCGGGGTTCTTTTCGCCTTTCCCTCACGGTACTGGTTCACTATCGGTCAGTCAGTAGTATTTAGCCTTGGAGGATGGTCCCCCCATATTCAGACAAAGTTTCTCGTGCTCCGTCCTACTCGATTTCACTTCCTGGACCCTTTCGCGTACGGGGCTATCACCCACTATGGCCGCACTTTCCAGAGCGTTCCGCTAAAATCCAAGAAGCTTAAGGGCTAATCCCCGTTCGCTCGCCACTACTAAGGGAATCTCGGTTGATTTCTATTCCTCAGGGTACTTAGATGTTTCAGTTCCCCTGGTTCGCCTCTTGCACCTATGGATTCAGTACAAGATACCTAGGTTATCCTAGGTGGGTTCCCCCATTCAGAGATCTCCGGATCAAAGTCTGTTTGCCGACTCCCCGAAGCTTATCGCAGGCTACCACGTCTTTCATCGCCTCTGACTGCCAAGGCATCCACCGTATGCGCTTCTTCACTTGACCATATAACCCCAAGCAATCTGCTCGTGATCATAGGGGTGAAGACGACATTCGCCGAAAATTCGCGCTTGAACTCGCAAATTTTACCTTGATTCATTGAGTGCAGTGAAACACTCAACAAGTCACTTCTATCACATACCCGAATTTTTAAAGAACGATTCTGAAGCAAAGTTCAGAATTCAATATCCCACTCGAGATATTCAATTCTGGACTCTTGATCAGCCTGGAGATGGTGGAGCCAAGGAGGATCGAACTCCTGACCTCCTGCGTGCAAAGCAGGCGCTCTCCCAGCTGAGCTATGGCCCCAATGTCAACCGGTCATACGACCCCGCGACAATTGGTGGGTCTGGGCAGATTCGAACTGCCGACCTCACCCTTATCAGGGGTGCGCTCTAACCAACTGAGCTACAGACCCAATCGCCTTCGCAATTGAATCAAGCAATTCGTGTGGGAACTTATGAAGAAGCTGAAGCCTTCGATTAAGGAGGTGATCCAGCCGCAGGTTCCCCTACGGCTACCTTGTTACGACTTCACCCCAGTCATGAATCACTCCGTGGTAACCGTCCCCCTTGCGGTTAGACTAGCTACTTCTGGAGCAACCCACTCCCATGGTGTGACGGGCGGTGTGTACAAGGCCCGGGAACGTATTCACCGTGACATTCTGATTCACGATTACTAGCGATTCCGACTTCACGCAGTCGAGTTGCAGACTGCGATCCGGACTACGATCGGTTTTATGGGATTAGCTCCACCTCGCGGCTTGGCAACCCTTTGTACCGACCATTGTAGCACGTGTGTAGCCCTGGCCGTAAGGGCCATGATGACTTGACGTCATCCCCACCTTCCTCCGGTTTGTCACCGGCAGTCTCCTTAGAGTGCCCACCATAACGTGCTGGTAACTAAGGACAAGGGTTGCGCTCGTTACGGGACTTAACCCAACATCTCACGACACGAGCTGACGACAGCCATGCAGCACCTGTGTCTGAGTTCCCGAAGGCACCAATCCATCTCTGGAAAGTTCTCAGCATGTCAAGGCCAGGTAAGGTTCTTCGCGTTGCTTCGAATTAAACCACATGCTCCACCGCTTGTGCGGGCCCCCGTCAATTCATTTGAGTTTTAACCTTGCGGCCGTACTCCCCAGGCGGTCGACTTATCGCGTTAGCTGCGCCACTAAGATCTCAAGGATCCCAACGGCTAGTCGACATCGTTTACGGCGTGGACTACCAGGGTATCTAATCCTGTTTGCTCCCCACGCTTTCGCACCTCAGTGTCAGTATCAGTCCAGGTAGTCGCCTTCGCCACTGGTGTTCCTTCCTATATCTACGCATTTCACCGCTACACAGGAAATTCCACTACCCTCTACCGTACTCTAGCTCAGTAGTTTTGGAGGCAGTTCCCAGGTTGAGCCCGGGGATTTCACCTCCAACTTGCTGAACCACCTACGCGCGCTTTACGCCCAGTAATTCCGATTAACGCTTGCACCCTTCGTATTACCGCGGCTGCTGGCACGAAGTTAGCCGGTGCTTATTCTGTTGGTAACGTCAAAACAGCAAGGTATTAACTTACTGCCCTTCCTCCCAACTTAAAGTGCTTTACAATCCGAAGACCTTCTTCACACACGCGGCATGGCTGGATCAGGCTTTCGCCCATTGTCCAATATTCCCCACTGCTGCCTCCCGTAGGAGTCTGGACCGTGTCTCAGTTCCAGTGTGACTGATCATCCTCTCAGACCAGTTACGGATCGTCGCCTTGGTGAGCCTTTACCCCACCAACTAGCTAATCCGACCTAGGCTCATCTGATAGCGTGAGGTCCGAAGATCCCCCACTTTCTCCCGTAGGACGTATGCGGTATTAGCGTCCGTTTCCGAACGTTATCCCCCACTACCAGGCAGATTCCTAGGCATTACTCACCCGTCCGCCGCTCGCCGGCATCCCGAAGGACCCGCTGCCGCTCGACTTGCATGTGTTAGGCCTGCCGCCAGCGTTCAATCTGAGCCATGATCAAACTCTTCAGTTCAATACTGCTTGGGTTTTGAGAAAACCCTAAACTTGGCTCAGCAATCGCAAATAAACTCTTTGAATTCACGAAGAGTTACTTGTGTTGCTGATAATCAGTCGACTATCAGTCTTACTTCACAAGCACCCACACGAATTGCTTGATTCAGTTGTTAAAGAGCGTTTCGATCAAGTCTTTCGTCTCAACCGAGGCCGCGCATTCTACAGCAGCCTTTCTTGCTGTCAAGCTGTTTTTCGAAGAATTTCTCTTTCTACTCAACCGCTTGCGCTTTCGACCCGATCACTCTTCTCGTCAGCGGGAGGCGCATTCTACAGCGTTCAAACTCGCTGTCAACGCCTCTGTGATCTTCTTCGTTCGCCCTTTCGGAAGTCCGAAGTGGCCAGCTCTACCACCGCTCGCCGATCACCTCTTCCCGCTTTTCCGCCTTGCTAAGTGCTTGATTTTCAAGCTCTTTCGCTGCTTCGTCGCCGGAAGAGGTGCGCATTATAGGCGCGCAGAATCTGCCGTCAACACTTATTTGAAACTATCTTCAGGCCTTCAATCGCACCTATATAAGAAGGGCTAGATGACCTCAGCCTTGCGCAACACTTCGACTTCGGCCGCAGCCAGGCCCAGCAGGCGCTGCAGCACTTCTTCGGTGTGCTCGCCAAGCAGCGGCGGCGGCATGCGGTACTCCACCGGCGTCTCGGAGAGACGCAGGGGACTGGCCACCTGCGGCACCAGGCCAGCCAGGGGGTGGTCCAGCTCGACACGCAAACCCCGCGCCACCACCTGGGGATCGGCGAACACCGCCGCCAGGTCGTTGATCGGCCCGCAGGGCACACCGACCTCTTCCAGCGCCGCCACCCATTCGGCCGTGGTCTTGAAGACCGTGGCCTGACGGATCAGCGGGATCAGCTCGGCGCGATGAGCCACCCGCGCCTTGTTGGTTGAAAAACGCGAGTCGTCCGCCCACTCCCGATGACCGGCGACCTCGCAAAACTTGCGGAACTGGCTGTCGTTACCCACGGTGAGGATGAAGTCCCCATCCGCTGTCGGAAAATCCTGATAAGGCACTATGTTCGGATGAGCATTGCCCAGCCGGCGGGGCGGATTGCCCGTGGTCAGGTAGTTCATCGCCTGGTTCGCCAGGCAGGCCACCTGCACATCCAGCAGCGCCATGTCGATGTGCTGGCCCTTGCCGGTAATCTCCCGAGAGGCCAGAGCAGCCAGCATGGCCACGGAGGAATAGAGCCCGGTGAGAATGTCGGTCAGCGCGACACCCACCTTAACCGGCCCTGCGCCGTCTTCCTGGTCCGAACGCCCGGTGATGCTCATCAGCCCACCCAGCCCCTGGATCATGAAGTCGTAGCCGGCACGCTTGGCATAAGGGCCGAACTGGCCGAAGCCGGTGATGGAGCAATAGATGAGGCGCGGATTGATGGCCTTCAGCGACTCGTAGTCCAGACCATAGGACGCCAGCCCACCCACCTTGAAGTTCTCGATGAGGATGTCGGACTTCATCGCCAGCTCGCGAACCAGCTTCTGGCCCTCGGGACGGGTGAAGTCCACCGTGACCGACTGCTTGTTGCGGTTGGCGGAAAGGAAGTACGCCGCCTCGCTGGTATCCCGGCCATCGGCGCCCTTGAGGTAAGGCGGCCCCCAGGCACGGGTATCGTCCCCGGAGCCGGGACGTTCGACCTTGATTACCTCGGCCCCCAGGTCAGCGAGGATCTGGCCGGACCAGGGGCCAGCCAGCACGCGGGAGAGGTCGAGCACGCGGATATGGGAGAGAGCGCCAGCCATGGGATCACCTGAATTCGCGAGAGGACTCCAGCCCTTCCCTCTATATAGAGAGAAGGGCCGGTCCGGGGATCAGAAGAACGCCTGGATGCCGGTCTGCGCGCGACCGAGGATCAGCGCGTGGACGTCGTGGGTGCCCTCGTAGGTGTTCACCACTTCCAGGTTGACCAGGTGGCGGGCCACGCCGAACTCGTCGGAGATGCCGTTGCCGCCCAGCATGTCGCGGGCCATGCGCGCGATGTCCAGGGCCTTGCCGCAGGAGTTGCGCTTCATGATCGAGGTGATTTCCACCGCCGCGGTGCCTTCGTCCTTCATCCGCCCCAGGCGCAGGCAGCCTTGCAGGGCCAGGGTGATCTCGGTCTGCATGTCGGCCAGCTTCTTCTGGATCAGTTGGTTGGCGGCCAGCGGGCGGCCGAACTGATTGCGGTCCAGCACGTATTGGCGCGCGGTGTGCCAGCAGGCTTCGGCGGCACCCAGGGCACCCCAGGAGATGCCGTAGCGCGCCGAGTTCAGGCAGGTGAACGGACCACGCAGGCCGCGCACGTCGGGGAAGGCGTTTTCTTCCGGAACGAACACGTTGTCCATCACGATCTCGCCGGTGATGGAGGCACGCAGGCCGACCTTGCCATGAATCGCCGGGGCGGACAGGCCCTGCCAGCCCTTCTCCAGGACGAAGCCACGGATCTCACCGGCATCGTCCTTGGCCCAGACCACGAACACGTCGGCGATCGGGCTGTTGGTGATCCACATCTTGCTGCCGGTCAGGCGGTAGCCGCCGTCGACTTTCTTCGCGCGGGTGATCATCGAGCCCGGGTCGGAGCCGTGGTTCGGCTCGGTCAGGCCGAAGCAGCCGATGTATTCGCCGCTGGCGAGCTTGGGCAGGTACTTCTGCTTGGTGGCTTCGTTGCCGAACTCGTTGATCGGCACCATCACCAGGGACGACTGCACACTCATCATCGAGCGATAGCCGGAGTCGATGCGCTCGACTTCACGGGCGATCAGGCCGTAGCACACATAGTTCAGGCCGCTGCCGCCGTAGGCTTCCGGGATGGTCGCGCCAAGCAGGCCGGTCTCGCCCATTTCGCGGAAGATCGCCGGGTCGGTCTGCTCATGACGGAAGGCCTCCAGCACGCGCGGAGCCAGCTTGTCCTGGGCGAACTGGTAGGCGCTGTCACGCACCATGCGCTCTTCCTCGGTGAGCTGCTGGTCCAGCAGCAGCGGGTCGATCCAGTTGAAGCTTGCTTTGGCGGCCATGGGAGTGTCCTCGGTAAGCGGAATTCAGGGGCCGGGCCATCACGGGGCCCTGCCTTATTAGTGTCTACGCATCCTAGACAGCCTAGGCCGGATCGGACAAACGAGGAATTCGCATGCTGCTGTGCTAATTTCTCACTCCGAAAAGCCTAACAGCCCATTTTTCAGCCATTACCTGTGACACTGAGGTACAGCATGCGGCGCAAGATCCCCAGCACCGGCGCCCTGGTCGCCTTCGAGTCCGCGGCCCGCCACCAGAGTTTCACCAAGGCCGCCGAGGAGCTTGCGCTGACCCAGAGCGCCATCTGCCGCCAGATAGCCGGACTGGAGGAATTCCTCGGCCTGGAACTGTTCCGCCGTTCCCGGCGCGGAGTGAAATTGACCGAGGCTGGCCTGGCCTACTCCCGGCGCATCGCCGCCCAGCTCGATGCGGTGGAGCGCGACACGCTCGCCGTGATGGGCCAGCAGGGCGCGATGACCGTGGAACTGGCCATTGTCCCCACCTTCGGCACCCAATGGCTGCTGCCCCGGCTCAAGGACTTCCAGCGCCTGCACCCGGAAGTCACGGTCAACCTGACCAACCGTACCCGCCCCTTCCTGTTTGCCGACACAGACTTCGACGCCGCGATCTACTTCGGCGACGCCGAATGGTCCGGCACCCGTGCCGACTTCCTGATGCACGAACACTCGGTGCCGGTATGCAGCCCCGCTCTGCTGGAGGGCCGCACCGGCCTGGACGCCGACACCATCGCCCGACTGCCGCTGCTGCAGCAGACCACCCGCCCCTATGCCTGGCGCCAGTGGTTCAACTCCCTCGGCATGAACGTCGCCCGCGACCTCAGCGGCCCCCGTTACGAACTGTTCTCCATGCTCGCCCAGGCCGCGATGCACGAGATGGGTGTCGCGCTGATCCCGCCCTTCCTGATCCAGCGCGAGCTGGCCGATGGCCGTCTGGTGGTGGCCCAGCCCCACAGCTTCCGCAGCGACAAGGCCTATTACCTGATGATCCCCGAGCGAAAGCTCGAATCCGCAGCGCTCGGCGCCTTCCGCGACTGGCTGGTAGAAGCCGCCCGCCAATACCGCAGTGAAGCGGGCCTGAACTGACAGGCCCGCTGCCACCCGAGAATCCCAGCTGTCGATCCGCCCGGCATGGCCCAAGCGTGTCCCCGACCCAGCCGAGATCCAACCGCCAAACCATCACATCCCCGCGGCAACATGACGCAACCCGCGAGGCTACTGGCCTGCGCGCGAACTACGGCACACCTCGATCACAGCCCCGAAAAGCCTTCTTGACCCTGTAGTCAGCTATTTTCTAAAGCTACAGAAGGCCCATTTTCCGGCGCCTTATGGCAACTATTAAAAACTCTGATTAACAGTGCGAAAGCCATTAGCGGCAGGATGTCCCGCACTGTAAGCCCGCACCGCCGCTGCCTTGATGGAAAGTCATTCAGCTACGAGATGCGACCTGAAACCGCCACAGGCGGAAAAAGGCGGTCCCCACCAGCACTGGCGGGGCCTGGAAGCTGAACCAGCGACACACAGTCTGGATATGACTTGTAGTTATCGCATCGTTTCACTCCAGAACTGCTTGAAGAGGTCGCGGTTCCGATTGCAGAATGCCGCGCCTCGAAGGTTTTAGACGTTGCGGTACCAAGCTGTTGAAAGGCGGACTCGCCTCGCCAGCGCACCATCCGTAGTGCACTGGTTCACCAGATCGATCACGCAGGAGATTTGAAGTGCACATCGGTGTTCCTCTCGAAACCCACGCCGGGGAGACGCGGGTTGCCGCAACACCCGAGACCATCAAGAAGCTGGTGAGCCAAGGCCATCAGGTGACGGTGCAAAGCGGTGCCGGCGTCAGCGCCTGCATCCCGGATGCTGCCTATGAAGCGGCCGGCGCCACCATCGGCAACGACTCCGCTGCCTTCGGTGCCGACCTGGTGCTGAAAGTGGTCGCCCCCACCGAGGGCGAGCTGGCGCACATGCGTGCCGGCGCCGTGCTGGTGGGCATGCTCAACCCCTTCAGCAACGAGACCATCGCGCGCATGAACGCCCGCGGCGTCACCGCCTTCGCCCTCGAAGCGGCGCCGCGCACCTCCCGTGCCCAGAGCCTCGACGTGCTGTCCTCCCAGGCCAACATCGCCGGCTACAAGGCCGTGCTGCTGGCGGCCCACCACTACCCGCGCTTCATGCCGATGCTGATGACCGCCGCCGGTACCGTTAAGGCCGCGCGCATCCTCATCCTCGGCGCCGGTGTTGCCGGCCTGCAGGCCATCGCCACGGCCAAGCGCCTGGGCGCGGTGATCGAGGCGTCCGACGTGCGTCCGGCGGTGAAGGAGCAGATCGAATCCCTCGGCGCCAAGTTCGTCGACGTGCCCTTCGAGACCGATGAAGAACGCGAATGCGCCCAGGGCGTAGGCGGTTACGCCCGTCCGATGCCGGCTTCCTGGATGGAGCGCCAGGCCAAGGCGGTGCACGAACGCGCCAAGCAGGCCGACATCGTCATCACCACCGCGCTGATTCCGGGCCGCAAGGCGCCGACCCTGCTGCAGGAAGCCACCGTGGCTGAAATGAAGCCGGGCTCGGTGGTCATCGACCTCGCCGCTGCGCAAGGCGGCAACTGCCCGCTGACCGAAGCCGAGCAGGTGGTGATCAAGCACGGCGTGACCATCGTCGGCCACAGCAACCTGGCGGCCATGGTGCCGGCGGACGCGTCCGCCCTCTATGCCCGCAACCTGCTGGACTTCCTCAAGCTGGTCATCGACAAGGACGGCCAGTTCCATCTCAACCTCGAAGACGACATCGTCGCTGCGTGCCTGATGTGCCGCGACGGTCAAGTCGTTCGCAACAACGGCTAAGGGGAAGCGGACATGGATCTGATTTCTGACGGCATCTACAACCTGATCATCTTCGTGCTGGCCATCTACGTCGGCTACCACGTGGTGTGGAACGTCACCCCGGCCCTGCACACCCCGCTGATGGCCGTGACCAACGCCATCTCGGCGATCGTGATCGTCGGCGCCATGCTGGCCGCCGCCCTCACCGTGACCCCGCTGGGCAAGGCCATGGGCACCCTGGCAGTGGCACTGGCCGCGGTGAACGTATTCGGTGGCTTCCTGGTCACCCGTCGCATGCTGGAAATGTTCAAGAAGAAAGCGCCGAAAGCGCAGGCGGAGAAGCACTGACCATGAGCATGAACCTGATCACTGTTCTCTACCTCGTCGCCTCGGTGTGCTTCATCCAGGCGCTCAAGGGTCTGTCGCACCCGACCTCGTCCCGTCGCGGCAACCTGTTCGGCATGATCGGCATGGCCATCGCCGTGCTCACCACCGTCGGCCTGATCTACAAGCTCGGCGCTGAGCTCGCCACCCAGGGCATCGGCTACGTCATCGTCGGCCTGCTGGTCGGCGGTACCGCCGGTTCGATCATGGCCAAGCGCGTTGAAATGACCAAGATGCCGGAGCTGGTGGCCTTCATGCACAGCATGATCGGTCTGGCCGCGGTGTTCATCGCCATCGCCGCCGTGGTCGAGCCGCAGTCCCTGGGAATCGTCGCCAACCTGGGCGATGCCATCCCGGCCGGCAACCGCCTGGAGCTGTTCCTCGGCGCGGCCATCGGTGCCATCACCTTCTCCGGCTCGGTCATCGCCTTCGGCAAGCTGTCCGGCAAGTACAAGTTCCGCCTGTTCCAGGGTGCCCCGGTACAGTTCGCCGGCCAGCACAAGCTGAACCTGGTGGTCGGCCTGGCGATCCTCGGTCTCGGCCTGTACTTCACCCTCACCGGCAATATCGGCGCCTTCGCCCTGCTGGTGGCCCTGGCCTTCGTGATCGGCGTGCTGATCATCATCCCCATCGGCGGCGCCGACATGCCGGTGGTGGTGTCGATGCTCAACAGCTACTCGGGCTGGGCGGCGGCCGGTATCGGCTTCTCGCTGAACAACTCGATGCTGATCATCGCCGGCTCCCTGGTGGGTTCCTCGGGTGCGATCCTCTCCTACATCATGTGCAAGGCGATGAACCGCTCCTTCTTCAACGTCATCCTCGGTGGCTTCGGCGCCGAAGCCGACGCGGGCGCCGCAGCGGGCAGCAAGGAACAGCGTCCGGTGAAGTCCGGCTCGAGCGACGACGCCGCCTTCCTGCTGACCAACGCCGACAGCGTGATCATCGTCCCCGGCTACGGCCTGGCGGTGGCCCGTGCCCAGCACGCGCTGATGGAACTGTGCGAGAAGCTGAGCCATCGCGGCGTGAACGTGAAGTACGCGATCCACCCGGTTGCCGGCCGTATGCCGGGCCACATGAACGTCCTGCTGGCCGAGGCCGAAGTGCCTTACGAGCAGGTGTTCGAGATGGAAGACATCAACTCCGAGTTCGGCCAGGCCGACGTGGTGCTGGTTCTCGGCGCCAACGACGTGGTCAACCCGGCGGCGAAGAACGATCCCAAGTCGCCCATCGCCGGCATGCCGATCCTGGAAGCCTTCAAGGCCAAGACCATCATCGTCAACAAGCGCTCCATGGCCAGCGGCTATGCCGGCCTGGACAACGAACTGTTCTACATGGACAAGACCATGATGGTGTTCGGCGACGCGAAGAAAGTGATCGAAGACATGGTCAAGGCGGTGGATTGATCCCTGCCCTGCTCCAGATGAAACCCCGGCCTTGCGCCGGGGTTTTTGTTTTGTACCGCCACGAACCGACAAAAGGCCCTGAATAGAGCCATTTCTTCGACCTTGGTATAGAAGTCGGGCGCCCTTCGAGCCCCTAGACTGCGCGGCTCCTACCCCGTTGTCCGAGGTTTTCCCCATGTACTCTGATCGCGTGCGCCTGCCCTCCCTGCTGAGCAAGGTGATGAATGCGGCCGAGGCCGCTGCCCTGATCGAAGACGGCATGACCGTCGGCATGAGCGGCTTCACCCGCGCCGGCGAAGCCAAGGCCGTACCCCAGGCACTGGCCACGCGCGCCAAGGAGCAGCCCCTGCAGATCAGCCTGATGACCGGCGCGAGCCTGGGCAACGACCTCGACAAGCAGCTCACCGAAGCCGGCGTACTGGCCCGGCGCATGCCCTTCCAGGTGGACAGCACCCTGCGCAAGGCGATCAATGCCGGCGAAGTGATGTTCATCGACCAGCACCTGTCGGAAACCGTCGAGCAGCTGCGCAACCACCAGCTCAAGCTTCCCGACATCGCGGTGATCGAGGCCGTCGCCATCACCGAGCAGGGCCACATCGTACCGACCACCTCCGTGGGCAACTCCGCCAGCTTCGCGATCTTCGCCAAGCGCGTGATCGTCGAGATCAACCTGGCGCACAACCCCAATCTGGAAGGCCTGCACGACATCTACATCCCCACCTACCGGCCGACCCGCACGCCGATCCCGCTGACCCGCGTGGACGACCGCATCGGCGGTACCGCGATCCCGATCGACCCGGCCAAGATCGCCGCCATCGTCATCACCGAGCAGCCGGATTCCCTCTCCACCGTGCTGCCGCCGGATGGCGAGACACAGGCCATCGCCGACCACCTGATCGACTTCTTCAAGCGTGAAGTGGCCGCCGAGCGCCTCGGCAACAACCTGGCGCCGCTGCAGGCGGGTATCGGCAGCATCGCCAACGCGGTGATGTGCGGCCTGATCGATTCGCCCTTCCAGGACCTCAGCATGTACTCCGAGGTGCTGCAGGACTCCACCTTCGACCTGATCGATGCCGGCAAGCTGAGCTTCGCCTCGGGCAGCTCCATCACCCTGTCCGCTCGCCGCAACACCGACGTGTTCGGCAACCTCGAGCGCTACAAGGACAAACTGGTACTGCGCCCGCAGGAAATCTCCAACCACCCCGAAGTGGTGCGTCGCCTGGGGATCATCGGCATCAACACCGCCCTGGAATTCGACCTCTACGGCAACGTCAACTCCACCCATGTGGGCGGCACGAAGATGATGAACGGCATCGGCGGCTCCGGCGACTTCGCCCGCAACGCCCACCTGGCGATCTTCGTCACCAAGTCCATCGCCAAGGGCGGCGCCATCTCCAGCGTGGTGCCCATGGTCAGCCACGTGGACCACACCGAGCACGATGTCGACATCCTGGTGACCGAACAGGGCCTGGCCGACCTGCGTGGCCTGGCGCCCCGCGAACGCGCCCGGGCGATCATCGACAACTGTGTGCACCCGGATTACCGCCAGGCGCTGCAGGACTACTTCAGCGCGGCCTGCGCCAAGGGCGGCCATACCCCGCACCTGCTTCGCGAAGCCATGTCCTGGCATATCAATCTGGAAGAAACCGGGCGGATGCTGGCCAGCTGATCCCTTCGGAGCAAAACAGTTATGGGCTTGTAACCTTTGATTCTGACAAAGAGGTCAAAAAACAGTTTCCAAAGAACCGGAACTGTACTGTTCAAAAGCCCTGCCATTTGCTTTCCACACAGAAAAAACTGCGGTTTCCTGTTGGATCACGAGTGATTCAACGGGACACCGGTACAGCTGAGTAATTTTTCAGCTGAACAGTTGATAAGCATGCTAATAAAGACCATCACAATTTAGAGCAACTGTGGCTACAGTTGCGGCTGTTCCGGGTAGATCATAGGCACCAGTTCAAAACCTAACACCCGCCACAAGCGGGAAGGACCTGCCGCCATGGAACGTACCCTCAGTTCCGACCTGATCTTCGAACGTGCCGAACAATTCCCGAAAGCCTCGTGGCCTCTGCGCGTGGTTTCCACCCTGCTGCTGTGGCAGCGCCGCGTCGCCAGCCGTCACCAACTGGCCATGCTGGACCACCGCCTGCTGGCCGACGCCGGCATCAGCGAAGTCCAACGCGAAGCCGAACTGAGCAAGCCCTTCTGGCGCTAAGCAGTTCGCCGGGCTCTAGGGGCCCGAGAGCAACACCCCAGACAGAACCCGTCGCCGCCCGCGACGGGTTTCGTCGTTTCTGGGCCCGGAAAACCGAGGAATCGCCCGCCGCTGCCGAAACAGCTGTCATAACCGAGAACAGTACAGTTTCACGGAAAGCACAGCTGATACAGCACAATTGAATGGAGCTGTAACTGCACAGTCTTGCGCGCCGGCGCGATCATGGACTTCCAAAACCAATCCCCGCCGTGCAGCGGGAAGGAAAAGCGCCATGGACCGCATCCTCACTGACTCTGCCTTGCCCCAGTCGTCCCGCCAGCCGCAGACCCACTGGTACCTGCGCCTGTTCGCCACCCTGGCGCAATGGCAGCGCAACGCCCGTACCCGGCGGCAGCTGGCGCAACTGGACGATCGCGCCCTGGCCGACGTGGGGATCAGTCCGAGCGAGCGTGCCCAGGAGTTGGACACGCCCTTCTGGCGCTAAGCCAGCACTGGCCCGGAGGCGCCCCTTTGACTAGGCTTTCAACCAGCCGGCGGCGCTTCCCCGCGCCGCCACCCCGGTCAGACCAAGGAGCCTCCCCATGACCTCAATCCGCCTGCTCAGCGCAGCCACCCTGCTGGCCTTCGCCGCCAGCGCCTCGGCCACCAGCTTCGTGGTCACCACGGACACTATCGTTGGTGCAGTCGCGGCCACGTCCGACGCCACCTCCGACGTCACCTCGTCCTTCAAGGACGACAAGATCGTGCTCGCCGCCCGTGACGATGCCGCCAGCTTCGTTGCCAGCACCGGCGATATCCGTGGCGCCCAGCTGGAAGCCGCGTTCAAGCACATCCGCAGCGTCCAGCCGCAACTGGCGGCCACCGACCTGCAACTGGCCCAGGCCATCCTCACCCTCTGATCTCCGATCCGGGCCGCGTGCAACACGCGGCCCGTCTCGCCAGCCCCCCGTTGCCGCCTGGCCCTCGCCGGCCCATTCCGCTAACCTTCGCGCCCTGTGCCTCCGGCTTAGAACTGCTGAAGGCTATTGCCGTCAAATCCCTTAGATACTTCCTACGGAGAGCTTTCATGCGTCGCTCGTTGTCTGTTGCCGCCATCGCCCTGTCCCTTGTCGCCGGCGCCGCCCAGGCCCAGACCCTGGTGGCCACCAGCAACATCATCGTCCGCGCGCTGGACCGCACTCTGGACTTCACTTCCGACACCACCACCTCGATCCGCGACATGAAAGTGGTGGTCGCCGCCCGCGACGACGCCGCCAGCTTCGTCGCCAGCGCCGGCGAAATCCGCGGCGCCCAGCTGGAAGCCGCCTTCGGCGCGCTGCGCGAGCGCTTCCCGCAAGCCCGCGAGGCCAGCGACCAGGCCCTGGCGGAAACCATCCTCGCCCTCTGAACCCACGAGTAGCCGCCCTGAACACCTGGCTGCGCCTGATCTGCCTGAGCACCCTGCTGCTAGCGGCGGGTACGCGTGCCGACTTGCGCCTGGTCCTGGATGACGAGGGCCTGACCGCGGCCGAGCGCCAGGCCAGCCAGCAGTTGATCGACGAAGCCCGCGCCGCGCTGCCGCCGGCCTTCATCCAGCGCCTGGACCGGGAGGTTCAGGTCGGCTGGAGTTCCGAGCTGCCGGAAAACGGCTACGGCCGCGCCACCCGTTTCGACGCCCTGGTCCTCAACCGCAACCTGCTGGCGGGACTCGCCGACGGCAGCGCGGCAACCCAGCAGACCGGCCGCGTGCACGGCACGGTGCGCCGCGAGATGCTCGCCACCCTGCTCCACGAACTGACCCACATCTACGACCGCGCCCGCCTCTGGTCCGCCGCCGACAAGACGCAACAGTTCCGCTGCCGCAACCAGGCCGACAGCAATGGCCTGGTTGGCCTGCCCGGCGACTGCCGTGGGCAGACCGCGCGACGCTTCACCTTCAGCGACGACCCGCGCCTGCTCGACCTCGCCGGCTGGCCGCAATACGTCGGCAAACGCGGCCAGCGCGAGCAGGAGAACCACCAGGTGGCGCGCAGCCCGGACATCTACGAGCTGAGCAACCCCCGGGAATTCGTCGCGGTGAACATGGAGTACTTCCTCCTCGACCCGGCCTACGCCTGCCGCCGCCCGACGCTGTACCGCTACTACCGCGAACAATTCGACTGGGCCCCGGCGCAGCGCAGTGCCTGCAATGACGGCTACGCCTACCTCAACGCCGGCCGCGACTTCGGCAAGCAGCCGCTGGGCAAGCTCGACCCCGAGCGAGTCTACGAAGTGGACTACCTGTTCGCCGAGGCCAACCAGAACTGGGTCAGCCGCTGGGGCCACAGCATGTTGCGCCTGGTCATCTGCGCACCGGGCCGCCCGCGCGGGCCGGACTGCCGTCTCGACCTCGACCAGCACCTGGTGCTGTCCTACCGCGCCTTCGTCGGCGACGTGCAGTTGTCCAGCTGGGACGGCCTCACCGGCGCCTACCCATCGCGCCTGTTCGTGCTGCCCTTGCACCAGGTGATCGAGGAATACACCAAGGTGGAGCTGCGCAGCCTCGCCTCGGTGCCGCTCAAGCTCAGCCGCGACGAACTGGAAGCGCTGGTGGAACACGCCGCCGAGATGCACTGGAGCTACGACGGCGACTACTGGTTCCTGTCCAACAACTGCGCGGTGGAAACCCTCAAGCTGCTGCGCAGCGGCACCGACCATCCGGCCCTGCGCGACCTCGACAGCATCATGCCCAATGGCCTGCTCAAGCTGCTGGAAGGCCGGGGCGTGGCCGACCGCACGCCGCTCGAAGACCCCAAGGAGGCCCTGCGCCTGGGCTACCGCTTCGACTCCTTCCGTGACCGCTACCAGGCCATGTTCAAGATTCTCCGCGAGCACCTGCAGGTGCCCCAGCAGGAAGTCGAAGACTGGCTGGAGCTCAGCGCGGAACAGCGCCGCCCCTGGCTCGCCCAGGCCGACCTGCGCACCAGCGCCGCCCTGCTCCTGCTGGAACAGGCCGCCCAGCGCCGCCAGCTGCTGCTGGCCCAGGACGAGCTCAAGCGCAATTACCTGAACTCACGGGAGCAGGCCGGGCAGACCCGCTTCGCCAAGGCCGGCGGCACCCTGGAACAGATGCTCGCCAACAGCGGCTTCCTCAGCCGCCCGGCGGAGCTGCTGCAGGGCGGCTATGGCCTGCCACAAAGCGCCGAGTGGCAGCCCCTGGAAGCCGAAAGCAGCAACCGCCAGCAGACCATGCGCACCCTCAGCGAAGACCTCGACCGCGAAGTGCGCAGCCTGCTGGAACCCCAGCGCCTGGCCGAACTCAACGCCACCGAGGCCAACCTCAAGCAGATCGGCGCGCGTCTGCGCGAACTGCACAAGCAGTCCGGCGGGCTGGAGCTGCCCTGATCCACGAAGCTGAATCCCCCGTAGGTTGGCGCAGAGCGAAGCGAAGCCCAACAGTCCTGCGCCCAAGCCGTTGGGCTTCGCGGAGCTCTGCCCAACCTACAAGAGCTCCACGCCCCCTCAGAGGGCTTCCTCGTCCTCCTCCGGCAACTGCGGGTCCAGGCTCAGCCAGGGCAGCCGGCTCCTGACCCAGATATGCCGGTCCGCCGGGGTGTCCTGCGGGCGGTCGAGGGTGGCGACGGTGATATCCAGGCTGTCGGGGCTGAGTTGGGTGAACAGCGCCAGCTGGCTGCCGCAGCCGGGGCAGAAGTAACGCACGCAGGTGCTGGACGAGGCGTATTCGGCCGGCGTGCCGGCGGTCCAGCTGAAGCTCGCCAGGGGCACGGTGGCCCAGGTGGTGACGATGCCGCCGGTACTGCGCCGGCAGGCGGAACAATGGCAGTGGGCGACATCGTGCAGCGGCGCCTCGATGCGGTAGCGCAGCTGCCGGCAATGGCAGCCGCCGGTGTGGGATTCGGCCATGGTGATCTCCCGCTCAGGACTGTTTTCACCCTAGCAGGCGGTTGCGCATCGACCCGTGGATATCGAAGATGCCCGCTCGTACCCGACTGGATGTCCCCGTGCTCACCCTCCTCCAAGCCCTCTGGCCACTCTTCGCCCTGATCGTCGGCGGCTACCTGCTGCGCCGCTGGGACTTCCCCGGCGAAGCCTTCTGGCCCGCCGCCGAGCGCCTGAACTACTTCATCCTCTTCCCCGCGCTGCTGTTCAGCAGCCTGGCCACCGCGCCCCTGGACAACCCGGCGCTGCCGCGCCTGGCGGTCGCGGTGTTCCTCGGCCTCGGCATCGGCTGGGCGGCCCTGCTGCTGGCGCGGCGCCTGCTGCACTGGCCGGCGGCACGCTTCGGCGCCATCAGCCAGGGCATCCTGCGCTTCAACACCTACCTCGGCCTGGCCGCCATCGGCAGCCTCCATGGCCAGGACGGCCTGGCCATGGCCGCGCTGATGCTGGCCCTGATGGTGCCGACGGTGAACCTGATGTCGGTCTGGGCGCTCACCGCCGAGCGCGGTGTCAGCCTGCGCGGCCTGCTGCTGCCGGTGGCGAAGAATCCGCTGATCCTCGCCTGCGTGGCCGGCGCCCTGTTCAACCTCTCCGGCCTCGGCCTGGTGGGCGGCAGCGACCGCCTGCTCAACCTGCTGGCGGTGGCCAGCCTGCCGCTGGGCCTGCTCTGCGTGGGCGCCGCGCTGCGCCCGCAGGAGCTGGCTGGCGAGGTTCCGGCGCTGGCCTGGAACTGCGCCCTGCGCCTGTTGGCCATGCCCGCCCTGGCCCTGGCCGTGGCCCGCCTGCTCGGGTTGCCGGCGATGGAAAGCGCCATCCTGGTGCTGTTCTTCGCCCTGCCCACCGCGCCGACGGCCTATGTGCTGACCCGCCAGCTTGGCGGCGACAGCCATCTGATGGCCGGCATCATCACCCTGCAGACCCTGCTGGCCGCCGGGAGCCTGCTGCTGGTGTTGCGCGTGGTTGCCGGCTGAACGCCGGCGACCTCGCCATTCGTCGCTTATTCGCCACTCGATCGATACCGATCACCACCGAAAGCTCGTTGAAAGGTTGGCGCCTTAGCATCCGCCCCATTGCCGGCAACCGACCGGCAACCCGACAACAACAAGATTGGTGATCGACATGTCCTGCTCCGCCTGCCGTCCCGGCACCACCACGCCCGCTCTCCGCACGCCCCCGCGTTCGCGCTGATCCATCCCGCCCGAATCACGTCCGGAGAACCGCCATGCTGACTCTGCTCGGCTTCGCCATGGTCATCTGCTTCATGTACCTGATCATGACCAAACGCCTGTCCGCCCTGATCGCCCTGATCATCGTCCCCATCGCCTTCGCCCTGATCGGCGGCTTCGCCGCAGGCATCGGCCCGATGATGCTCGAAGGCATCAGCAAGCTCGCCCCCACGGGCGTGATGCTGATGTTCGCGATCCTCTACTTCGCCCTGATGATCGATTCCGGCCTGTTCGACCCGGCCGTGCGCAAGATCCTCAAACTGGTCAAGGGCGACCCGCTGAAGGTCTCGGTGGGCACCGCCGCCCTGGCCCTGATCGTCTCCCTGGACGGTGACGGCGCCACCACCTACATGATCTGCGTCGCCGCCCTGCTGCCGCTGTACAGCCGCCTGGGCATGAGCCCGCTGATCATGGCCGGCCTGATCATCCTCGCCGGCGGCATCATGAACATGACCCCCTGGGGCGGCCCCACCGCCCGCGCCGCCAGCGCCCTGCATGTGGACCCCTCGGACATCTTCGTGCCCATGATCCCGGCGATGGTCGTCGGCGCCATGGCTCTGTTCGGCCTCGCCTGGGCATACGGCAAGCGCGAACGCGCGCGCCTCGGCGTGCTGCACCTGCCGGACGAACAGATCAACCATGACGAGATCAGCGTGTCGCAGTTCCCGGAGGCCCGTCGGCCGAAGCTCTTGTGGGTGAACGCGGCCCTGACCGCCGGCCTGATGGTGACCCTGATCACCGGCCTGCTACCGCTGCCGGTGCTGTTCATGATCGCCTTCAGCATCGCCATGATCATCAACTACCCCTGCCTGCAGCAGCAGAAGGAGCGGGTCGCGGCCCATGCCGGCAACGTACTGGCGGTGGTCGGGCTGATCTTCGCCGCGGGCATCTTCACCGGCATCCTCTCCGGCACCGGCATGGTGGAAGCCATGTCCAAGAGCCTGCTGGCGGTGATCCCGCCGTCCATGGGTCCGTACATGGCGGTGATCACGGCGCTGGTGAGCATGCCGTTCACCTTCTTCATGTCCAATGACGCATTTTATTACGGCGTGTTGCCGGTTCTGGCCGAGGCCGCCAGCCATTACGGCATCAGCCCGGTGGAGATGGCGCGAGCGTCTATCGTAGGCCAGCCGGTGCATTTGCTGAGTCCGCTGGTACCCTCCACCTACCTGCTGGTTGGCCTGGCCAAGGTGGAATTCGGCGACCATCAGCGCTTCACATTGAAGTGGGCGGTGATGATTTGTCTGTGTATCCTCCTCGCCGCCCTGTTGCTGGGTGTGTTCCCGCTTTTCGGATCGCACTGACCAGCCGCCGAACGACACCCCGTTGGAGCCGGAAACTGCCTAAGCTTTTCCGGCTTCTTCGCATCCCATCCCTAGCCGCAAGACACTCACGAGGATCAACGCATCATGGAATGGCTGACCAGCCCGGAAATCTGGGTCGCCTTCTTCACCCTGACCGCCCTGGAAATCGTCCTCGGCATCGACAACATCATCATGATCGCCATCCTCGTGGGGCGCATGCCGCCGCACCTGCAGGCGCGCACCCGGTTCTTCGGCCTGGCGCTGGCCATGGTTACCCGCATCCTGCTGCTGCTCTCGATCACCTGGATCATGCGGCTCACCGCCGACCTGTTCCACCTGTTCGGCCAGGGCATCTCCGGCCGCGACCTGATCCTCTTCTTCGGCGGCCTGTTCCTGCTGTGGAAGAGCACCACCGAGATGTACCACGGCCTGGAAGGCGAAGATGAGACCGAGGCCGCCCCCAACGGCGCCGCGCGCAACTTCATCGGCACCATCATCCAGATCGCCATCATCGACATCGTGTTCTCCCTGGACTCGGTGATCACCGCCGTCGGCATGGTTTCCCACGTGCCGGTCATGGTTGCTGCGATCATCGTCGCCGTCCTGGTGATGATGCTGGCCGCCGGCACCATCAGCGCCTTCATCGACAAGCACCCGAGCCTGAAGATGCTGGCCCTGTCCTTCCTGGTAGTGGTCGGTACCGTGCTGATCGCGGAATCCTTCGAAGTCCACGTGCCCAAGGGCTACGTCTACTTCGCCATGGCCTTCTCCCTGGCCGTGGAGGCGCTCAATATCCGCGCCCGCATCGCCCGTGGCCGCAAGGAAGACCCGGTGAAACTGCGCAAGGACATCCCTGGGCAGTAATCGGTGACATGAAAAAACGGGGCCTGATGGCCCCGTTTTTTTGGCTATACCCGCACCTCAATATCCCTTCATTTCCTCCGCCTTGAAGCCACGGAAGCTGGCGCTGCCCAGGATCAGCCTTAGCAGGCTGTCCATGGTCTGCAGGTCGTTGTCGAAGCCGCCATGGCTGCTGCTGCGACTGGCCGCGCTATTGCTGGCCGACACCACCAGGGTGCTCCCGGCGGGCTGCCGGGCCGGGAGGAATTTCTGCATGCCCAGCAGCGGTACCCGCCGGTGCTTGTCTTCCAGGGCGTTGGACACCAGATAGAGCAGCGACTTGCGATAGGCGCCGGCGACCGTGTCTTCCTGTTCCGCCTGGTCGGACAGCACGAACAGCGTCTGCTGGCGGATGCCCTGGCCCAGCGCCTTGAGGAAGGTGGCCTCATACAGTTCCAGGGTGCAGGCGGGAGCGAAGAGCACCAGGTTGTGGATAACCGGTCCGCCCAACGCCAGCCAGGCCTGCAACAGCTGGGCATGCCAGATCGACCCGGCACTGTGGCCCACCAGGTGCACCTTGGGCGCCTGGGAACCCTGGGCCGCCAGCCAGCCCAGCAGGCGCTGCAGCACCAGCATGCCGGCCGCGCGTTTCTGGAAGGCGCGCGTGGCGTCCAGCTTCATCTCCTGCCAGAGGGCGAAGCCCAGCGGTTGGACAAGGCTTTCCACCTGGTTGTCCCACCAGGAGCTGACCGACCCCACACGCTCGCCCACCAGCGGCAGCTTGCCGAGGATGATGTCGCCCAGTTCCGCCAGCAGGCCGGTTTCCCAGATGAAGTGCAGTTCATGCACACCGTTGTCACGGAACGCCGGCCGCCATTTGAAGGCGCGCATGGCCGATCCGTTCACGCTGTTCAGCCCGCCGTGGGCATAGAGCAGCAGATGCGCGGGCTTGCTGTGCTGCAGTTCTTCGATGATGGCTTCCACCTGGGACAGGTCGGAGGCGTACTGGCCCAGGCCGTCGAACTGGCCGTCATCGATATGCAGGTAGTGCAGGTAGATGGCTTCCTGGGGTGGGCCCTGCAACGCCAGGCGCGCGGTACCGCCGTCGGATGCGTAGCGTGTGGCGGTGTCGGTCACGCCGTGGTTGACCGCAACACCCAGCTGCGCCACCCAGACATCCCAGACGTTCGCCTCGAAGTCCGCGTAGCTCCACAGCGCCAGCCCGGCGTGCACTTGCTTGCCCTGGCGAAAACCGCCCCAGGCGTCGCCCCAGGAGTTCTGCACCAGGAAACCGTCGCGGGTGTAGCCGAGGATGGTGAACGCGTGCCCGCCGCCGACACCCGGCGCTTCGGGTTTCCAGTCGATCACCCCGCGCCGTGGCGAACGCCAGCCATCGTGGGTCCGCGCCGAGGCGAAGAGCACGCCAACATCGCGCAAGGCCGCCTGCACGTCGTTGATCCGCGAAAGCACCCGGAAGTACGCGCCCAGGGGAATATCCAGCGCCTCCTGCTGGATCACCGGGTTCAGCCCGCCCTTGTGCTCGGGCGGCCAACTGCCCGCCAGGCATACCCCATGCTTGTGCCAGCCCTTCATGGCGCCTCGGGCGCTGCTGAAGTCGTAGTCCTCGCCGGGCCACTGGTCGTAGCGTCGAGCCATGGCGAAGAGCATCGCCGGACTTACCTGGCCGGGCAGGCCACGGCGGTAGCGCAGGTAGTTGACCGTGGCCGCCAGGCCGAAGCCGGTACAGGCGCCTTCCTCGCCCTGGTCGAGAATCTGCAGCAGCGACCAGTTCGGGTAGAGCTCGTCCGGCAGCGGCGATAGGGAGGCAGAATAGGTGAGGTCACGGAAATCCATGGAGTCCCGGCGGACATCCAGGCGTTTGGCCGTGGCCTTCTTGCGGGGTTTGCTGGGGGCGGGGCGTTTGGCCATGCTGACCTCCCTGTCCGGGTCCGGACGACATAGGCAAGGATTGACCGCTTTCAGCGCCGCCGTGGGATTGCGGACGAATGGTGGGTGAACCGCCACCACCCGGTGGGGTGGTGGCCGCTCTCAGAACAGGCTCAACTGGTCCTGATCCCGCCGCTGGTCCGGCGCAGGCACAGGCTCGACCACAGGCGCGACGAGGCCCGTCACCCCCAGGCGCTCGGCCAGGCCCGCCGCGCGCTCGGCCTTGGTCGAGACGGCTTCGGACAGGCGCGCCGGCAAGCCCCAGATTTCCACTTTCTGCTTCGCCCGGGTGATGCCGGTGTAGAACAGCGCGCGGCTGAGCAGCGGACTGGGTTGCTCCGGCAGGGCCAGCAGCACCTCGGTGAATTCCGAGCCCTGGCTCTTGTGCACCGTCATGGCGAAGGCGCTGTCGTGGCTGGGCAGGCGCGCCGGGGCGAAGGGCCGGTAGGCCTCGTCCCCCTCGAAGAACACCCGCAGGCCATGGCCGGTGTTCAGGCACAGGCCGATGTCGCCATTGAACAGGCCCAGGGCATAGTCATTCTGCCGCACCATCACCGCGCGGCCGGGGTACCAGCGCTCCCGCGAGGCGACGCCGAGGCGGCGCTTGATCCGTGCTTCCAGGGCTTCGTTGATACCGCCCACGCCCCAGGGGCCCTCGCGTTGTGCCGTGAGGGCGCGGAAGCCGTTGAAGGCGGCGAACGCCGAGGCCGGGTCGGCCGCACGCACGGCGGCGAAGTAGGGCGCGTAGCCTGCTTCCAGTCGCTCCAGCAGGGCAGCCGGGGTCGGACCGGCATTCCAGGTCAGGTCGGGGTGGCCGCCGCGCAGCAGCTCCAGGGTGCCTCGGGCATCACCCGTGTTGATCCGCCGCGCCAGTTCGCCAATGCCGCTGTCGCCGGCGAAGCGATGGCTGTGGGTCAGCAACACCACGGCGTCCCCCAGGCGCGAGCGGGGCGTTTCCACCGGCACCGCCTGGCCAGTGATGCGGGTCAGCTCGGCGGCGGCGCCGGCGTCCAGGCCACGGCCTTCGCAGAGCTCGGCGAATACCGCACCGGCTTCCACGGCCGCCAACTGGTCCTTGTCTCCCAGCAGGATCAGCCGCGCACTGGGCGGCAGGGCATCGAGCAGCTTGGCCATCAGCGCCAGGTCCACCATCGAGGCTTCGTCCACCACCAGCACATCCAGCGGCAGCGGGTTGTCGGCGTGGTGCCGCACCTGCGGGCTGTCGCCGCGGCTGCCCAGCAGGCGGTGCAGGGTGCGCGCCTCTTCGGGCAGCGCCGCCTTGATGGCGTCGCTCACCGGCAACTCGGCCTTGGCGTTGCGGATGGCCTCGGCCATGCGCGCGGCGGCCTTGCCGGTGGGCGCGGCCAGGCCGATGGCCAGGCGCTCGCCGCCAGGCTGTTCCAGCAGCGCCGCGAGCAGGCGCACCACGGTGGTGGTCTTGCCGGTGCCGGGGCCGCCGGAGATAACCGCCAGGTCGCGCCGCACGGCCTGCGCGGCGGCCAGGCGCTGCCAGTCCGGCTGCTGGGTGTTACGGGCGAACAGCCGCGCCAGGGACTCGCTCAGTTGCGCTTCATCCACCTGGGGTCGCGCCGTGGCCCGCTGCAGCAGGCTCTGGGCCAGCCGCGCCTCGTAGGCGTGATAGCGGCTGAGGTAGAGACGGGCGCCATCCAGGGTCAGGGGGGCGTAGCCGCCCGGCTGCGCCACCAGCGGCGATGCGGCCAGCGCCGCCAGCCAGGCGGGCAGGGCGGGTGCCAGCAGGCCGGACCCGCTCTCGACGAACAGCGGTTGTCCGGCCAGCCGGGCCAGCGGCAGGCACACATCCCCTTCGGCCAGGGCGCGGCAGCACAGGGCCGCGGCGGCCAGCACGGTCTCCCCGGCCTGCGGGTCGAGACGCTGCAGGGTCTCGGTGAAATGGCGCTCCAGCGGCCCCAGGGACCAGTCGGCCAGGCTCATCAGCGGCCCTCCTCGAACAGCAGGTCCAACGCATCCAGCAGGCTGTCGGCGGGACGGTTGAAGTACACCCCGGCGTCGGGCATGCCGCGCAGGAACAGGTACCAGGCGCCACCCAGGCGCTCGCTGGTGAAGTCCTCCAGGCGCTGGCGCAGGAAACGCCGCAGGGCCACCAGGTAGATCAGGTACTGCAGGTGGTAGTGCTCGGCGGCGATGGCCTGTTCCAGGCGTTCACCGCCGTAGAAGCTGGCGTCCGGGCCGAGCCAGTTGGACTTGTAGTCGGCGATGTACCAACGCCCGTCGTGCTCGAAGGTGAGGTCGATGAAGCCCTTCATGAAGCCCTTGAGGGTGTCGAACTCCAGGCGTTCGGCGGCCAGGCGCATAGTGTCCGGCAGGCCATGGGCGGGATCGGCGAGGATCGCCCGCAGGCGGCCGACATCCAGCCCGGCCACCGGGAAGGTGAAGCCCAGCTCCGGCAGCCGGCTCCTGGCGGCCAGGCCGGACAGGCGCAGGCCGTTGCCGTCGAGGTCGGTATCCAGCACCAGCTGCAGGTGGGCGCTGGCGATATCCGTCCAGCTCTCGGGCAGGCCATGCCCCTGCAGGTGCCGCTGCACCAGTTCGGGCAGCGTGCCCAGGTCGCGCATCCAGTCCTCCAGCACGGCGTGCAGGCAGGTACCGGCGCGGGCGCCTCGGGGGAAGGCGAAGAAACCGCTGCCCGGCTCGCTGGCCGAGGGCATGGACAAGGTGTCGCGGTCCGGCGCCTCCATGTGCATGCCGGCGGCCAGGCCGGAGAAGCTGCCGACCCGCCAGGCGCTGGCCAGTGCCCGATCCAGGCTGGCCAGGCCGGCCGGGGGCAGGGCACGGGACTCGCCCTGGGCGCTGGCTTCCTCGGCTTGCGGCGCGACCAGCGCGATATGACCGCCACTGGCGCCGGCCAGGGCCTCCAGCTCGGCGCGCAGGGCACGGCCGTCGCCGGCAGCCAGGTGGCGGGCGAGGGCGCCCAGCACGTCGCTATCGTCCAGCTCGCGACCATGCAGCAGCCAGGCGAGGGCGCAGCTGTGCAGGCCGTCTTCCGGCAACTCGCCGTCCTTCTTCGCCTTGGGCAGGGCCACCGGCCCCCAGTGCAGCCAGAGCCGGTCGCGGGCGCGGGTCAGGGCCACATAGGCCAGGCGCAGGCGCTCGGCGAAACGCTCGCGGCGGGCGGCTGCGCGGTGGCTGTCGAAGTCCGCACCGCCGAGGTCGAGCAGTGGCGTGCCGTCCTCGGCATGGCAGGTGATGTCCTCGTCCCGGCGCAGCAGGGCGCCGTCCCAGAGATAGGGGCAGAACACCAGGGGGTACTCCAGGCCCTTGCTGGTGTGCACCGTGACGATCTGCACCCGCTCGGCATCGCTCTCCAGGCGCAGCAGGGCGTCGTCGCCATGGCTTTCGGCGGCGCGCTGGGCGTTGAACCAGGCCAGCAGCGGCTCGAGGCCGGGCCGCTGGAGGCTTTCGCTCTGCAGCAGCTCGGCCAGGTGCAGCAGGTTGGTCAGGCGGCGCTCGCCGTCGGGCAGGCCGATCAGGCGTTCCGCCACGGCCTGTTCGTCGAGCCAGGCGCGGAAGGCCCGCATGAAGCCCTGTTGCTGCCAGAGCTGGTGGTAGCGCTCGGCGCTCTCGCGCTCCTCGTCCCAGGCGTGTTCGTCGTCCTGGCAGCGCGCCAATTGCTGGGCATCGCGGCCGAGCAGGCGGGTGGACAGGGCATAGCGCAGGACACCCTCGCGGCCGGGCTCGGCATAGGCGGCCAGCACCGCGGCGAGTTCTTCGCCTTCTTCGCTGTGCCACACGCTGTCACGGCCACGGCGCACGCTGGGCACGCCCCGGGCGGCCAGTTCGGCGGCCACGTCGCCCGCCTGGCGGTGGCTGGCCACCAGCACGGCGATGTCGCCACCCTTGAGGGGCGTACGCCGGCCATCCTCCTCGAAATAGGCCTCGCCCCGGGCGCTGGCCGCCAGCAGGCCGGCGATGCGGCGGGCGCTGTCCTGCGCCACGCTGGCGCCGGCCTCACCCTTGCCCAGGGGCTGGTCGCCCAGCCAGACCAGCTCCAGCGGCGCACCGCCGCCGGGCAGCACCAGTTCGGCGCGGGCCTTGTCGCTGGCGCCTACCGGTGGGTAGTCCAGGCCGGGCTCGGCAAAGGGCAGGGGACGGTCGAAGACCTGGTTGAGGGCGGCGATCAGCTGCGGCGTGGAACGGTGGTTGGTGTCCAGGCTGTACTGGCGCGCGGCTTCCTCGCGGGCCTTGAGGTAGGTGGCGAGATCGGCGCCACGGAAGGCGTAGATGGCCTGCTTGGGGTCGCCGACGAAGCAGAGGTCGCCCTGATGCTCGTACACCCGGTGGAAGATGGCGTACTGCACCGGGTCGGTGTCCTGGAACTCGTCGATCAGCGCCACCGGATAGCGCTCGCGCAGGGCCTGGCCGAGAACGTCGCCGGCCGGGCCGCGCAGGGCATCGTCGAGACGGTTGAGCAGGTCGTCGAAGGCCAGCAGGCGCTGGGCGGCCTTGCGCGCCGGCAGCTCGCGGTTGAGGGCGTCGAGCAGGCGCACTTGCAGGGCGATCAGGCGCGCCTCGCCGGCCGGCTTGGCGACTTCGAGGGCCTCGAAGAGTCGCTGCAGGGCGGCGCTGACGGGGTGGTCCGGCGCGTCGAAACCCTTCTTGGTGGCCTTGATCAGCGCCTCGCGGGCGAGTTTCTCCAGCCCGGTGGGTGGCGCGAAGAGGGCCGCCGGGTCGGCGAAATAGGCATCCAGCTCGGTCGTCCAGAGGGCGAACTTGGCCGCGTCGTAGCTGCGCTTGTTGAGGCCGTCGAACTGCGCCAGCTGGGCCACGCAATCGCTGCCCTGGCGCTGCCAGAAGCCCTGGGCATGGGTCCAGGCATCACTGGCGGCGGAGAGGTCGCCAGCCTCGGCCTCCCGCGGTTCGATCCGCAGGTAGGGCTTGCCCAGGTGCGAGCGCAGGCGCTGGCGCAACCAGACCGGGGTGATGCGCTTCTGCGCCAGGAAGCGCGCCCAGGCCGGCTCGGCCTCGGCCAGCTCGCGGCGCCAGAGGTCGGCGAGCAGGGCATCGAGCACTTCGCGGTCGTCGGTGGCCAGCTCGCTGTCGAAGTCGCCGCCGGCCTCGAAGGCCGCGTCCTGCAGGGCGCGCTGGCAGAAGCCGTGGATGGTGAAGATGGCCGCCTCGTCGAAACCATGCACCGCCAGCAGCAGACGGCGGTGGGCGTCCTCGCCCGGGTACAGCGCATGGAGCCCGGCGAGCACCGGGTCCGGCGCCGGCGCCCCCTCGTACATGGTCAGCAGCGCCGCCAGGCGGGCGCGGATGCGCTCACGCAGCTCGGCGGTGGCGGCGGTGGTGTAGGTCACCACCAGGATCTGCCCGACGTTCAGCTGGCGCTCCAGCAGCAGGCGCGCGTAGAGGGCGGTCAGGGTCCAGGTCTTGCCGGTGCCGGCGCTGGCCTCGATCAGGCTGCGACCGGTGAAGGGGTCCTTGAGCAGGTCGAGGCTCATGACTGGGAATCCTGCATGTCGTCACCGGTGAGAATCGCGTTGAGCACCAAGTTGCTGTAGTAGATAGAAAACCCAAGTTTTCTATACGTATCTGAATTGTCATGCATAGCCGTGCGCCAATTCCTATGCATCTTCGTCACCCGTGTTTTCCGCCAGGGCATCCAGTGCCGGGCCGAGCAGGGTTTCGGCGAGTTGCTCGAAGCGCTCGCCCAGGGGTTCGCGGTCGCGGAAGGCGAGGGCGTACCAGGGGTCGCGGGATTCGCCCACAGGGCCGAAATCGATGCCTTCCCAGGCCACGCGGGCCTTGTCGCGGGCGGCGTCCTGGGGCTGTTTGCGGCCGGGTTTGCGCAGGCCATGGGCGAAGCCGTAGCTGGCCTTGGTGAGCAGCGGCAGGGGGCTGCACAGGGCCTCGCGGTAGGCGTGCAGCCAGGGCTCCAGCAGTTCGCGTGCGTTGGCCAGCGGGCCGGCCTGCCAGTCGCCCGCCGGGGAGAGCAGGCGACTGTCGCGGGCGATACCCGGCGTGGCGGACAGGTTGAGCATCAGGTGGCGCAGCCAGAAGGGCGCCAGTTCCCACCCGCCTAGGCGGTTCAAGCGCCAGCCGAAGAGGCCTTCCGGGGTGACGCCGTCGAGCCAGCCGTGGATCCGTACGCCGGCCAACTCGATATCCACCAGCAGCGGTTGCGCCACCTCCTCGGGCCGGGCCTCGAACAGGCGCGGGGCGAAGGCGCGCACCGGGCCACGCAATTGGCCCCAGAGCGCGTGCCCCAGCTCGCCGGTGGGCAACCAGCCGGCGGCGCGGGCCATGCGGCGCTCGTCGGACTCCGACCAGCCGCGCTCCACCGCATCCAGCGCCAGTTGGCGCAGGCCGCGCCAGGCCGGGCCTTCTAGGCTGAAGGGTTCGTCGCTGGCCAGGGCTTCCTCGGCTTCGGCCAGGCGCAGGCCGAGGCGCTGTTCGAGGAGGAAGCGTGCCGGGTGGCGGAAGCACTGGATCAGTTGCGACGGTTCCAGGGTCAGCCAGTCGGCGTCGGGCTCGGGCAGCGGCAAGGCGAAGGGCGCGGCGGCGGGCCGCGGCGTTTCCGCCAGGCGCTGGGCCGCGCGGAACCAGGGCGCGGCGAAACCGGCCCACTGGCCGCCGGCGAAGTTGGTCGAGGCGAAGGGCTGCAGCGGGTGGGCCACCAGGACCCGCGCACTGGCCTTGTCGTCGCCGGCGATGGCGGTGAGGTCGATGGTTTCCAGCAGTTCGCTGACCAGCACCGAGGGTGGCAGGTGGGCGTTGTCGCGGGGGTCGCGGCCGACGAAGCTGAGGTAGAGGCCGTCCCGCGCCGACTGCAGGGTTTCCAGCAGCAGGTAGCGGTCGTCCAGGCGGCGGGCGCGATCGCCACGGCGCGGCTTGCGGGTGATCAGGTCGAAACCGGCGGCCGGGGTGCGGCGCGGGAAGGCGCCGTCGTCCAGGCCGAGCAGGCAGACCTGGCGGAACGGCAGGCTGCGCATGGGCACCATGGTGCAGAAGGTCACCGCGCCGGTGAGGAAGCCCGATGCGCCGCTGCCCTGGTCCAGGGCCGCCACCAGGTGCTGGCGCACCAGGGCCAGCTCCAGCGGACGCTCGATGCCGGCGGCCTCGGCCTGCTCGCGCAGGGCGCCACAGGCCTGGGACAGCAGGAGCAGGGTGTCGCCGGCCTCGCGCTCGTCGAACAGCAGGTCGATCAGGCCCTGGAGGGTTTCCGCCCATTCCGCCAGCGGGCGCGGCCGGGCCATGTCGTCGGCCAGGGTGCCGAGGCGCTGGACGAAGCCGGCCAGGCGTCCGAGCAATTGCGCACGGGCGCCTTCCAGGGCGTCCAGGGGCCAACTGTCGCCCAGCAGCGGCGGTGCCTCACCGGCCAGTTGTGGCGGCGCGGCGAAGCCCAGCAGCAGCCGGTCCAGACCCTGGCGCCAACTGAAGGCGCCTTCGTCGGGCAGCCCCAGGCGCGCCCGGTGGGTGCTATCGCGCCCCCAGCGCACGCCGGCATCGCGCAGCCAGTCGCGCAGCAGCGGCAGGTCTTCCGGTTCGATGCCGGCGCGGGCGGCCAGGGCCGGTTGCTCCAGCCAGGCCAGCAGTTCCTCGGCGGCGAAGCGGCTCTGCGGCAGCTCCAGCAGCGCGAGGAAGGCCTCCACCAGCGGCAGCTCGGCGCGCAGGCTGCGGTCGGCCAGGCTGAACGGTATGCGCGGCACGCCTTCGCGGGGGGCGAACACGGCTTCGATGTAGGGCGCGTAGCGCTCGATGTCCGGGGTCAGCACCACCACCTGGTCGGGGGTGAGGCCCGGGTCGGCGCGAAAGCGCGCCAGCAGTTGGTCATGCAACACCTCGACCTCCCGCAGCGGCGAGTGGCACAGGTGCACTTCCAGGGAGCGGTCGTCCGCGCGCAGGGCCATGCGCTCGTCGGGACGGCGGGTGCGCAGGCGCAGGATGTCGTTCTGCACGGCGCGCAGCAGGCTGCTGTCGACCAGGTCGTCGTCCTCGGCGTAAACGCCGATTTCCTGGCCGCCCAGGGTGAAGAGGGCGTCGAAGAAATCCCGGCCCTGCTTGCCGAGGCTGGCCAGCAGCGGGTGACCGACGTCCAGGTACCAGTCGTCGATGGCGGGCTCGGGCAGCCGCGCCAGTTCGCGGATATCACGGATATCGCCCCAGGCCTCGCGGCAGGGGTTGAGGGCGAAGAGCACCACCTGGCAATGCCGCGCCAGGCCTTCCAGCACCCGCATGTGGTGCGGCGGCAGGCTGCTGATGCCGAACACCAGCAAACGCTCGGGCAGCCCCTCGACGGGGGCGCCGTCGTGCAGGCGGGCCAGCAGGTCGCCCAGAAGGCGCGCACGGTGCGGGTGGCCGTCGGCGGTGAGCTCGCGCCAGAGCAGGGCCTGCCACTCCTCGTCCAGGCCGAGCCCCAGCGCTTCGCCGCCTTCCCAGGCGGCCAGCCAGTCGTCGCGGTAGAGCAGGTACTGGTCGAAGACGTCGGCGATCCGCGACGCCAGGGTCAGCCGGCGGCGTTCGTCGCCGCCTTCCAGGTACTGCGCCAGGCGCGGCGCACGGGCCAGGTTGTCGGGCTCGCAGAGCCAGTCGTAGAGGCGCCAGCCGAGGGTGACCGGGTTGAACGCCGATTGCGGCGGCAGCTCGCCAAGGGCCAGGCGGGTGACATCCCAGACGAAGCGGGCCGGCAACTGGATGTCCAGGTGCATGGCGATGCCCTGCTTGCGCGCCAGCTGCAGGGTCAGCCAGCGCCCCATGCCCTGGCTCGGCACCACCACATGGGCGGGCGCGAGCGGGTCCTGCTGGGGTTGCGCGAGCAGGCTGCAGGCCAGCTCGCCGAGGCTTTCCAGGTCATTGGCGTGGTAGAGGTTGAGCATGGGGGAGCCGCTTGCGAAAGGTCGGCACAGGTTAGCAGCCGGCTCCGCGTGGCGGCGAGCGGCTTGGCGCCCCTGGACGGCGCCCGGCGCTGACGGGAAACCACCTGAAATGTCATTTCCAAGCCCTTGATGAATAACGGGCAGGATTGGTCATTGCGAGCTTTACTAGGGAGTACCAACAACACGAGCCGGGCGATTGATGGAGATCAGCCAGGGCCATGACGGTCAAATGATGACAATCGTGTTACAACTCGCCTGACTGCGCCGCTGTATCCCCGCGCATGGACACAGCGGCCTTCTGCAAAGCCAGGAGGGCACAACCATGCTGACGCTGCTCAATCTGCTCTCAGCCGTCGCCTTGCTCATTTGGGGCACGCACATCGTTCGCACGGGCATCCTCCGTGTCTACGGCGCCAACCTGCGCCGTCTGCTCAGCCGCAGCGTGCGCCGTCCGCCCCTGGCCTTCGCCGCCGGCATCGGCGTCACCGCCCTGGTGCAGAGCAGCAATGCCACCGCCCTGCTGGTCAGTTCCTTCGTCGCCCAGGGCCTGATGCTGCTGGCGCCGGCGCTGGCCATCATGCTCGGCGCGGACGTCGGCACAGCGCTGATGGCGCGGGTGCTGACCCTGGATCTGTCCTGGCTGTCGCCGCTGCTGATCTTCTTCGGCGTGATCCTCTTTCTCTCCCGCAAGCAGACCCGCCTCGGCCAGCTCGGCCGGGTGGGCATCGGCCTCGGGCTGATCATCCTCGCGCTGCAGCTGATCATCGCCGCCGCCGAGCCCATCACCACCGCCAAGGGGGTGAAGGTGCTGTTCTCCTCCCTGACCGGCGACGTGCTGCTGGACGCCCTGACCGGCGCGCTGTTCGCGATGATTTCCTACTCCAGCCTGGCCGCCGTGCTGCTCACCGCGACCCTCGCCGCGTCCAAGGTGATCTCGCTGAAGGTCGCGCTGTGCCTGGTGATAGGTGCCAACCTCGGCAGCGGCATCCTCGCCCTGATCAGCAGCAGCCTGCAGAACCCCGCCGGGCGCCGCGTGGCCCTGGGCAGCCTGCTGTTCAAGCTGGCCGGCTGCGCCCTGGTGCTGCCGCTGGTGGGGCCCCTGGCCAACTGGATCGACAGCTGGCCGATTTCCAACGCCGAGCTGGTGATCGCCTTCCACGTGCTCTACAACGGCGTGCGCTGCGCGCTCTGCCTGCCGCTGACGGTACCCATGGCGCGCTTCTGCGACTGGCTGTTGCCCGACCGCCCGCAACCGGATGACGTCGTCAAACCGCGCCACCTCGACCCCGCCGCCCTGGAAACCCCCAGCCTGGCCCTGGCCAACGCGGTGCGCGAAACCCTGCGCATGGGCGACATAGTCGAGCAGATGCTGAACAACCTGCTGCACCTGCTGCGCGGCGGCGACCCGCTGCTGGGCAAGGACATCCACCGCCTCGACGACGACATCGACGCCCTCTACACCGCCATCAAGCTCTACCTGGCACGCATGCCCCGCGAAGACCTGGGCGAGCGCGACAGCCGGCGCTGGGCCGAGATCATCGAGCTGACCATCAACCTGGAACAGGCCGGCGACGTCATCGAGCGCATGCTCGATGACGTGCAGAGCAAGAAGAACTCCCAGGGGCGGACCTTCTCCGAGGAAGGCCTGGCGGAAATCGTCAGCCTGCACGACCAGTTGGTGGAGAACCTGCGACTGGCGCTGTCGGTGTTCCTCAACGGCGACCAGGAGAACGCCAAGCGCCTGCGCCGGGCCAAGCAGCGCTTCCGCATCCTCGAACGGCGCTACGCCCACACCCACGTTTCGCGGCTGCACCAGCAGGTGGTGCAAAGCATCGAGACCAGTGCCCTGCACCTGGGCCTGATCAGCGACATGAAGCGCCTCAATTCGCTGTTCTGCGCCATCGCCTACGCCATCCTGGACAACCCTGACGCCCCCGAGGCGGTCGAGGATGGATACGCGACCAGCGAACCCGAGCGCTACTTCGACACGGAGATCGGCTCGCACCGCTGAATGCGCACTTCACAGCCTACCGGTCGCTTGGGCAGAATCCGGCCATGACTTCCAACGACCTCTCCACCGCCTCGGTCAGCGCCAGCCTGACCCAGGCCGTGCTCAACGCCGCCGAACGGCTCGGCCTGGACCCCATGGACCTGTTGCGCGCCAGCCAGCTGGACCCAAAGCGTCTTGCCGACCCCGACGCGCGCATCCCCTTCAGTGCCCAGGAAGCGCTCTGGGACGCCATCCGCTCGCGCCTGGAGCACCCCGAGCCGGGCCTGGCCATCGGCCGCGCCCTGGCCCCCGGCCAGTTCAGCGTGCTCGGCTACCTGGTGCAGAGCAGCCCGACCCTGGGCGATGCGCTGGACGCCGAACTGCGCTACCAGCGTCTCGTCGGAGAGGGCGGCAGCCTGGCCCAGGAGGTACGCGGTGACGAGCTCTGGACCCTGTACCGTCCGCTGCACCCGCAGCTGCCGGCGACCCGTGCGCGGGTAATGGCGCTGATGGCGTTCTGGCTGGAATTGATGCGCCCGCTGCTGGCCGAGCTGCGCCTGGTGCGGGCCTGCTTCGTGCACCCGCAACCGGCGGACACGGCCCTGTACCAGCAGTTCTTCGCCTGCCCGTTGCAGTTCGAGGCCCAGGAATATGCCCTGGTGCTGCCCCTGGCCCTGCGTTCGGCACCGCTGAAACAGGCCAACCCGCCGTTGCAGGCGGTGCTGCGCCAGCATGCCGAGGCGCTGCTGGCGCGCCTGCCCAGCGAAGGCTTGCGGGCACGGGTGGTGGCCCTGCTGGGCGCCCAGCTGGCCCGTGGCGAGCCCGACCGTGGCGCCCTGGCCTCGGCCCTTGGCGTCAGCGAACGGACCCTGCAACGGCGCCTCGCGGACGAGGGCAGCAGCTACCAGCAGTTGCTCAACGACACCCGCCGCCACCTGGCCGAGCGCCACTTGCAGGAAGGTCGCCTGCCGATCGCCGAAATCGCCGTGCTGCTGGGTTACTCAGAGCCGAGCGTGTTCTTCCGCGCCTTCCGACAGTGGACCGGGCTGACGCCGGGCGACTACCGCCAGCAGCATCGGGATTGATGCTGCTCTCCTGTGGGGGCGAATTCATTTGCCAAGGGATGCGCGGCATCCCCCGCCAGCAAGCACCTGTAGGAGCGAATTCATTCGCGAACGGCCGCACAGCGGCCGCCGGGTAGGGTGCCTGCCGAATCCGACCGGAAACCCATTCGTCCCGCAGGTCAGGCCTGCGCCGCAATCCCCCGCGCCTTGAGGAAGGCCAGGAAGGCTTCACGGCTGGAGTACCGCGGCCGATAGCCGAACTCCTCTTTCAACCGGCGGTTATCCAGCACCGGGCGGTAGCGCAGGAAGTCCAGTTGTTCCGGGCCGTACTGGGTCAGGCCGAGCGGCTTGAGCAGGGCCAGCGCGCCGCGCAGCAGCCCGGCGGGCAGGGGCCGATACGGCTTGCCGAGGATGCCGGCGATCTCCGCCATGCTCAGGGCGCCGTCGCCGGCCAGGTTGTAGATGCCCGCCGAATTGCGCTCCAGTCCGACGCGAATGATGTCCACCACGTCCTGGTCCCAGATGAACACGAAGCGGCTGTCATGCCCCTTGATGCCCAGCACCGAGCGCTTTTCGAACAGGTCGGTGATCTGGTTGTTCACCCGCTCGCCCAGGATGGTGCCGGGGCGCAGCACCAGTTGGCGCAGTTGCGGCGAGCGTTTGCGTGCATCGGCCAGCAGCAGCTCCACTTCGCGCTTGTGCCGGGCATAGGCGAACAGCTCGTGGCCGCGCAGCGGGTGCTGCTCGTCGATCCACTCGGCGTTTTCCGGGTAGTAGCCGTAGGCGGCGCCGGAGCTGGTGACGATCAGCTGGTTCACGCCATGGGCCAGGGCGGCGTCGATCACCGCACGGGTGCCACCGACGTCGATGGCGTGCAGATGCGCATCACTCATGCCCCGTGGCGGGTTCACCACCGAGGCCAGGTGGACGATGGCCTCGGGCTTCCAGCGTTGCACGCAGGCATCCACCTCGCGGGCCTGGCTGATGTCCAGGGACACCGACTCGATATTGGGCTTGAGCCCTTGCTGGGCCAACGGGCGGATGTCCGCAGCCACCAGGGTCCAGTCCGGATGACGCTGCGCCAGGTCGTCGAGAAGTTGCCGACCGATGAAACCGGCGGCGCCGGTGATCAGGACGCGCATGACAGTTCCTCCTGGCCGCGCGGCGGGTTGCGCCGCCACAGGGCCACCAGCGCCAGGCCGGACACTATGTGCCAGAGCCCCCAGAAGCCGGCCACCAGGGCCATGTCCAGCTGGCCGCCGAACTGGGTGAGGATCAGCCCCAGGGCCAGGCCGGAGTTCTGCATCCCGACTTCGATGGTCAGGGCGCGGCGGTCCGCTTCGGGCAGGCGAGTCAGGCGCGAGGCGCTCCAACCCAGCAGCAGGGCGCTGGCGTTATGGCCGACCACCACCAGCAGCACCAGGCCGGCGTTGGCCACCAGCAACTGCCAGTTGCCGGCTGCCGCGACGACCAGGAACAGGCCGAAGGCGAGCAGGGAGAAACGCTTGAACCAGGGCAGCACCCGCGCACTGAAGGCCGGCGCCAGGTTGCCCACCGCCATGCCCGCCAGCAGCGGCAGCACCAGCAGTACCACCAGGCCGCCGATGATGCCGCTGGCGTCCACGTCCAGGCTGCTCATCTGGCCATGGAGGAAGGCGGCGGTTTCCGGGTTGAGGCTGGAGGTGAGGGCGAAGTTCAGCGGCAGGCTGAGAATCGCCAGCAGGCTCGACAGGCTGGTGACGCTCACCGACAGCGCGGTGTTGCCCCGCGCCAGGTGGGTGATGACGTTGGACAGGTTGCCGCCGGGGCAGGCGGCCACCAGCAGCATGCCCAGCTCCAGCCCCGGACGCAGGTCGAGGAAGAGGGTGGCCACCAGGGTCAACCAAGGCAGCAGCAGGCACTGGCAGAGCAGGCCCACCAGAGCCGGCAGCGGCCTTCTGGCGACCAGGAGGAAGTGGCTCAGGCGCAGCTCCAGGGCCACGCCGAACATCAGCGCGGCGAGCACCAGCCCGAGTATCAGTTGCTGACTGCTGTCGTAGTTCATCGAATGCTCTCTTGTTGTTCTTCAGGCGCCACTGGCGGGCGCAAGGCCCTCGCAGCTTAGTCCTCCGCGCCCCGTGGCGGCAGTGACCGACATCGCCAGCGGGAGTGGCCAATCGCGACACGGCGACGCACGCACATCGCCAGCCGACGGCGGGGCCGCCACCACCGGGCATTGCCAGGCCGGGCACCCTGGGCCAGAGTGCCAGCTCCCGTTCCGGAGCCGAATGCCCATGCCGATCAGGAAGTTGCGCATCAGCGATATCGAAGCCCTGCACCGCCTCTTCGCCGAGGTAAGCGCCGAAGGCGAGTTCCTCCTGCGCGCCGAGCCGCCGCCCATCGAACAGATGCGCGCCATGCTGCTGCGCTCGCTGCCGCTGGACCTGCCGCAGTTCATCGCTGAAGTCGACGGCGAGCTGGTGGGCTCCATCGAAATCTTCCCGGCCAGCTTCTGTGGCGTGGAGATCGGCTCGGGCGAGGACTTCGGCGTGCTCGGCATGCAGGTGAAGAAAGCCCATCGTGGCCAGGGCCTGGGTGGGCGCCTGATGGCGGCGGCGCTGGAGCACTGCCGCCGGCTGGACATGGGCCGGGTGGAGCTGACGGTGCTCAAATCCAACCTGCCGGCCATCCGTCTCTACGAGCGCTTCGCCTTCCTCTGGCTGGAGGACCTGGCCCCGGTCAGCCTGCCCAACGGTCGTGCCGACCGGCCGCAGAAGATGCGCCTGCTGCTGGACTGAGCCGCACGCCGTCAGCCCGCTCGCACCGCGCCTTCTCAGGGCCGGCAGCGGGCAGTATCCTGCGCGGCTTCGACCTCACCCGTCCTGTCGACGCCGATGCTGCTGTCCAAGTTCAAACCCCAAGTGCTCAAGCTGATCGAGCTGCTGCAGCGCCACCCGCGGCTGGTCGCCCTCTACGGCTTCGTGTCCGGCATGGCGAGCTTCCTCCTGGTGGAGCGCGGCGCGCGGGTGGCGCGGGTGATCGCCATCCTGCTGCTGGTGAGCTGGATCTGGCTGATGCTGGAGAACCTGTTCCGGCGCGGCGTCGAGCGGCTCTTCGGCGTCGAACTGCCACCGCCGCTGATGCGCTTCCTGACCCAGCTGATCCACCAGGAAAGCCTGTTCTTCGTACTGCCGTTCTTCGCCATCACCACCAGCTGGAACAGCGGCCAGGCCCTGTTCACCGGACTCCTGGGGGTGGCGGCGCTGTGCTCGATCACCGACCCGATCTACAACCGCCACCTGGCGCCCCGGCGCTGGCTGTTCCTCGCCTACCACACCCTGACGCTGTTCGCCGTGCTGCTGGCGGCGCTGCCGCTGATCCTCCAGCTGACCACCGCGCAGAGCTACCGCTGGGCCCTGGGCACGGCGGTGGCGCTGTCCTTCGTCAGCCTGTCCGGTGTCCTGCGTGGGCAACGCTGGTGGCGCAGCCTGGGCCTGGTGGGGCTGACCCTGGCCCTCGGCGGGCTGGGCTGGGTGACACGGGTGTGGGTGCCGCCGGCGACCCTCTGGCTCACCGAAGTGGCGGTATCGCCCCAGCTGAACAACCGGACGCCGGGGGACGGCGTGGACAGCCTGAGCGCCAACGAGCTGCGCACCAAGGGGCTCTACGCCTACACCGCGATCAACGCCCCGCGCGGGCTGAACGAGCGCATCTACCACGTGTGGCGCTTCAACGGCCGCGAGGTGGACCGCATCGCCCTGGATATCCACGGCGGCCGCGAAGCCGGCTACCGCGCCTGGACCCACAAGCGGAACTTCCCGAGCAACCCGGTGGGCCGCTGGCAGGTCCAGGTCCTGACCGAGGCCGGGCAGATGATCGGCACCCTGCGCTTCACCGTCACACCCTCGGAGCTGCCGCCCAAGCCTCGTTGAGACGCCTGCCAGACCAGATTCGGCCGTAGGATGGGTTGAGCGGAGCGATACCCATGCGGTCCGAATTGATGGGTATCGCAAGCTCACGGAACGCCGCCCGACCCATCCTACGAAGTGCCCGTGCCGACCTGAATCGAGGCAGAGGAGATGACGCCGCGCAAACCGCCCCTTCAGGAGGCCGAGTGGAATCCTTGCGAAACGGAGCGCAGCGAAGTAACAGCCGCAGGCTGGCCCGAAGGGCGAGCGCAGCGAGTCAGGGGGACGAGCGGCATGGATGCCGCGAGAGTCGCGCTGGGCCATGGATGGCCCTGCGCGGCGGGCCCCCGGAGCAAGGATGGAACGAGGGAACCCCGGCGCAGCCGCGGCCGGATGCAAGGGCAAGCCCTAATGGTTACTTTCTGGTGGGCGGCATTCCGTCGTTTGAGAAAGGGACTCGCCCGGGAGGGCGAAACAGAACCCGAAGCCCTCTCGGCAATGAGCCGTAATCCAAGCCCAATTTCCCAAACCCTTAAGACGTTGGGTTTCGCTTCGCTCTACACCAACCTACGAAAGAGGCTCCGTGAACCAAGGGTGGGCCACGCATCACCAGTCCACCATCGAGGCCCGGCATGGCGCCTACGAACAACAAGCGCGCTCAGCCGAAGAACCAGTAGCACACGCCGATGGACGCCAGCACGCCGGCCAGGTCCGCCACCAGGGCGCAACCAACGGCGTGGCGCGCACGCTGGATACCCACCGAACCGAAGTACACCGCCAGCACGTAGAAGGTGGTCTCGGTGCTGCCCTGCACGGTGGCCGCGATCAACGCCGGGAAGCTGTCCACCCCGTGGTTCTGCATGGTCTCGATCAGCATGGCGCGCGCCGCGCTACCGGAGAACGGCTTGACCAGGGCGGTGGGCAGGGCATCGACGAAGCGGGTGTCCCAGCCGAACCACTCGACCAGGGCGCGGATGCCGTCCAGGCCGAAGTCCAGGGCACCGGAGGCCCGCAGCACCCCCACGGCGCAGAGCATGGCCACCAGGTAGGGCAGCAGGTTCTTGGCGACGTCGAAGCCTTCCTTGGCGCCGTCCACGAAGCACTCGTAGACCTTCACCTTGCGTAACGCGCCAATCACCAGGAACAGCAGGATGAGGCCGAACAGGGTGAGGTTGCCGAGCAGCGAGGAGAGGGTCGCCAGTGCGGTGGCGGAGAGGCCGGCGAGCAGGGCCATGAAGCCGCCCAGCAGCAACGCGCCGGGTACCAGGTAGGCCAGCACCACCGGGTCCCACAGGCGCAGGCGCTGCACCAGGGCCACGGAAATCAGTCCCACGAGGGTGGAGGCGCTGGTGGCGAGGAGGATGGGCAGGAACACCAGCGTCGGGTCCTCGGCGCCTTGCTGTGCGCGGTACATGAAGATCGAGACCGGCAGCAGGGTCAGCGACGAAGCGTTGAGCACCAGGAAGAGGATCTGTGCGTTGCTCGCCGTGGTACTGCTGGGGTTGAGCTCCTGCAGCGCCTTCATCGCCTTCAGGCCGATGGGCGTGGCCGCGTTGTCCAGGCCCAGGCCGTTGGCGGCGAAGTTGAGAGTGATCAGGCCGAGGGCGGGATGGCCCGGCGGCACCTCGGGCATCAGGCGGTGGAACAGCGGCGCCAGGACGCGCCCCAGCCATTCCACCAGGCCGGCCTTCTCGGCGATGCGCAGGAAGCCCATCCACAGGGTCAGGGTGCCGAACAGCAGGATCATTACATCCACCGAGAGCTTGGCCATGGCGAACAGGCTTTCCACCATGGCCGCCCAGACACCCGGATCACCACCGATCCAGCGCGCCAGCGCCGCCACCGCCGCCACCACGAAGAAGCCCAGCCACAGGCCGTTGAGCATGTTCAGTCCCCCGAGAAATCAGTGGCACGGATTCTAGCGGGGCCGTTGCTGCCGGGGCGAATCCAATCTGCCCCGGCCCCTCTCCCCGAAAGGGCGAGGGGTGACAGCAGGCCCGATGCCTATACCTGCCTCACATAGAGCAGAGAAGATGACGCCGCGCAAAACGCCCCTTCAGGAGGCCGAGCGGAATCGTTGTGCAGGGGGACGAGCGGCATGGATGCCGCGAGAGCCGCGCAGGGCCATGGATGGCCCTTCGCGGCGGGCCTCCGGAGCGACGATGTAGTGAGGGGAGTTTGGCGCAGCCAAACCCGGATGCCGGGGCGAGCGTTCTTGGTTACTTCTTTGTGGTTCGGCATCCCGACGTTTGAAAGAAGTAACTCGCCCGGGAGGGCGAAACAAATACCCGCAACCCACTCGAAAACGAGCCTGACAAAAAAACGCAGGCCCCAACAAAAAAGCCCCGACCAGGTCGGGGCTTTCTCATCCAGCTCAGGCTCAGTCGATCACAGCCCGGCCCTTGGCCTGCACCTCGGTGCCGCGCCAATGGGGCAGGGAGCTCCAGTAGCGCTGGCCCTGCTCGGCGTCGTACATGCCTTCCCACTTGGCGATCACCAGTACCGCCAGCGCGTTGCCGATCACGTTCAGCGCGGTGCGCGCCATGTCCATGATGCGGTCGACGCCGGCGATGAAGGCCAGGCCTTCCAGGGGGATGCCGACGCTGCCCAGGGTGGCCAGCAGGACCACGAAGGACACGCCCGGCACGCCGGCGATGCCCTTGGAGGTGACCATCAGGGTCAGCACCAGCAGCAGCTGCTGGCTGATGGACAGGTCGATGCCGTAGAGCTGGGCGATGAAGATCGCGGCGATGCTCTGGTAGAGCGTCGAGCCGTCGAGGTTGAAGGAATAGCCGGTCGGCACCACGAAGCTGCTGATGGCACGCGGCGCGCCGTAGTCCTCCATCTTCTCGATGATGCGCGGCAGCACGGTCTCGGAGCTGGCGGTGGAGTAGGCGAGGATCAGCTCGTCCTTGAGGATGCGCATCAGGCGGATGATGGAGAAGCCGAACAGGCGCGCCACCAGGCCCAGCACCATGAAGGCGAAGAAGGCGATGGCGAAGTACACCAGCAGCACCAGCTTGGCCAGCGGCAGCAGGGAGGCGAAACCGAAGTTGGCCACGGTCACGGCGATCAGCGCGAACACGCCGATGGGGGCGTAGGCCATGATCATGTGGGTGACCTTGAACATGGTCTCGGAGATCCCCTGGAACATCTTCACCAGGGGCTCGCGGGTATCCCCGGGCAGGCTCGACAGGCCAAGGCCGAACATCACCGAGAAGAAGATGATCGGCAGCATCTCGCCCCGCGCCACGGCGGCGAAGATGTTCGACGGGATCAGGTTGAGCAGGGTCGAGATCAACGCGTGGTCGTGCTGCACTTCCTGGGCGGTCTGCTGGTACTTGGAGATGTCCACGGTACCCAGGGTGCTCATGTCGATGCCGGTGCCGGGCTGGAAGAAGTTCGCCAGCAGCAGGCCCACCACTATCGCCACGGTGGTGATGATCTCGAAGTAGAGGATGGTCTTGAAACCGATGCGGCCGAGCTTCTTGGCATCACCCACGCCGGCGATGCCGACGATCAGCGACGCGACCACGATCGGGATGACGATCATCTTGATCAGGCGGATGAAGATGTCGCCGGCCGGTTGCAGGACATTGGCGATCCACCAGGCCTTCTCGGCACTGAAGTGGTTGAGCAGGGCGCCAATGGCGATACCCAGCACCAACCCGATGAGAATCTGCCAGGCGAGGCTCAATCTGGCCTTGGTCATGGTCGTCACCCTCTGATTTCTTGTGGAATTCGGGAGCACGGTTGCGTCCGGGATGGCCGGTCGAACCGCAAAAGGGGCGCCATGATTCATAGGACGCTAACGATCGTCTAATGCCGTAAATGCCTACCCCATGCCGAATCGGCATGGGAAAAGCCACATGGAACCATGGTTCCAGATGATCTGGCCTCACGTTTTCGGCATGGGAACTGGCCCGATGGACGTGGAAGCAAAGATCGTGGGCGCCATCTAGGCTCACTGGGTTCGACCCGCTCGGTCGCCAATCCCCGATGGATGGAGAGCTGAAATGAAGAAGGTCCTGGTGCTCTATTACTCGATGTACGGTCACATCGAACGCATGGCCGAGGCCGTCGCCGAAGGTGCGCGCGGCGTGCCCGGCGTGGAGGTGACCATCAAGCGCGTGGCCGAGACCATGCCCGAGGATGTGGCCCGCAAGGCCGGCGCGAAGCTGGACCAGGCCGCCCCGGTGGCCATCCCGCAGGAGCTGGCGGACTACGACGCCATCCTGTTCGGCACGCCGACCCGCTTCGGCAACATGACGGCGCAGATGCGCAACTTCCTCGACCAGACCGGCGGGCTCTGGGTGAAGGGCGCGCTGGTGGGCAAGATCGGCAGTGTCTTCACCTCCACCGGCACCGGCGGCGGTTCGGAAACCACCATCACCTCGTTCTGGAACACCCTGGCGCATCACGGGATGCTGATCGCCGGGCTGCCCTACTCGGCACCGGAACTCAGCGATATCAGCGAACTGCGCGGTGGCTCGCCCTACGGCGCGGCCACGGTGGCGGCGGCGGACGGTTCGCGTACGCCGAGCGCCAAGGAGCTGGCCCTGGCGAAATTCCAGGGTGCCCATGTGGCGGGCCTGGTGAGCAGGATGCAGTGAGAGGATGACGCGGTGGCAGGGCGAGCGCCCCTGAGGGAATCGATCTCCGCTGCACACCGGGAGCTGGCATTCATCCAGCTCCCGGCAGCAGCTCGCCTGACCCGGCCCGCGGCTGCGGAGGTACCCCGTTTACCCCTAGGTCATGCCGCTCCAGTTGACGCGGTACAACCCGGCCCCTTGGTCTTCAGCCCATCTCTGGGCGTTGCTCCTTCACGTCCTCAGTACCAGTTCGGATCCGCTTTCAACTGCTCGTCGAGCATCCGTCGGACGCTCTGGTCCGGCTCGCCGAGCCAGCGGTAACTGGCGTGTCGACTGGGCGCCTTGTCGGATGGCAGACCATCCGGCACCTGCACATAGAGTGCCCAGGCGTCGTCCTTGTTCCAGCTGAAGGCGACATACAACCGCTGGTTGGAGCAGTTGCCCGCCTGGCAGAGCTCGCCCACCAGGAACTTGTCGTCCTCGTCATCCACCGCCTTCATTGGCGGCGCGGTGCCCGACAGGTTCATCACCCACTCGGGCAGACGGCTTTCATCCTCGACCAGCTCGCGCCAGGTTTCCTGGTACTCAGGGTCGCTGCCGAGCAGCTCGTCGAGACGGTGTATGGCCCGGCGGCCGGCGCTTGTGCGCCGGCCAGCCCCAGGAGCAAGGCGGCCGCCGCCTTGTTCAAGTGGTCCATCGAAACCTCCTCAGGGCGCTCGGCGGCCCATGATGAAGGACACCACGAACAACACCAGGAAGACGATGAAGAGGATCTTCGCGATGCCTGCGGCAGTGCCTGCGATACCACCAAATCCCAACACGGCGGCGACTATTGCGATTACCAGGAAAGTCAGTGCCCAGCTCAACATGGCCTTTCTCCTTCTGCTTCAAGTAGTCGGCTCAGCGGCCGCTGAACCATGACCACCGGCACCACGCAAGGCGCCATGACGGTGGGTGTTGCGAAATCGAGGAGCGCGCGGCGCAAGCAGGCGAGGCTGCGCATCGCGAGCGACGGGATGGAGGCATGGCGGGGCATGGCGACCACTCCTCAGAAGACCCAGCGTGCCCGGGTGCCGAGGTTCTCGGGCACGACCTGGCTGACTTCATGCAGCGGACCATCGGCGCGGACCGGCACGGCCGAACTGCTCTGTTCCGCGGCGGGCACCTGCATCGGCTTGGGCTGGATGTGCTCACGCAGGGAGTGTTCGGCCAGCATGGCGAGCACCACCACCAGTCCGATCAGCAGGACCATGAGGCATCTGGACGAGCGCCACTGGAAACCTTTCATCCTCGCATCCTCCCTTGGGTGGATTTGTGGCCTTGAGACTTCGAGTGCATTGCCCATGCCACTCATGGCCCTGGAAAACTTCAATTAACTCAATCAGTTACAACGGCACTCCAAACCGGCCCGGCGGCACTTTGCACGACCGGGTGTTTTCCGCCGGGCAAATTGCACGCTTTAAAAGGCCCGGAACCTCCCTGTTCCAGGCGGAGTGCTCCTGGTGGAGCGCGGGGTCACAAGAGGTGGAAAGACCGCCGCGCCTTCAGGTACGAGAAATATCGCAAGGCCTGTGCCAGTCTTTTGCAGAGATAAATATTTATAAAAATCAGCGCGTTAGCTTTTATGCCAGGACTTCCTACACTTGCATGCTGCAAGACTCGTAGGAAAAACGCGTGCAACTTGCACGATATTTCTTGGACTAACTTTCTATGACTCGGAAATGGAGTGAGAGCATGGAACAGGTAACCGAGAACCAGGGACGGGTACTGCTGGTGGATGACGAAGCCGCCATCCTGCGTACCTTCCGCTACTGCCTGGAGGACGAGGGCTACAACGTGGCCACGGCGAGCAGCGCCGCACAGGCGGAGGCGCTCCTGCAACGGCAGGTGTTCGACCTGTGCTTCCTCGACCTGCGACTGGGCGAGGACAATGGCCTCGACGTCCTGGCGCAGATGCGCGTGCAGGCGCCCTGGATGCGGGTGGTGATCGTCACCGCGCACTCGGCGGTGGATACCGCCGTGGACGCCATGCAGGCCGGCGCCGCGGATTACCTGGTCAAGCCCTGCAGCCCGGACCAGCTGCGCATGGCGGCGGCCAAGCAGCTGGAGGTGCGCCAGCTCACCGTGCGCCTGGAAGCCCTGGAGGGCGAAGTGCGCCGCGACGGCGACGGCCTCGACTCCCACAGTCCGTCGATGATGACCGTACTGGAGACCGCCCGGCAGGTAGCCGGCACCGACGCCAACATCCTCATCCTCGGCGAGTCCGGCACCGGCAAGGGCGAACTCGCCCGCGCCATCCACGGCTGGAGCAAGCGGGCGAAGAAGTCGGTGGTCACCATCAATTGCCCCTCGCTGTCGGCGGACCTGATGGAGAGCGAGCTGTTCGGCCATAACCGCGGCGCCTTCACCGGCGCCAGCGAGAGCACCCTCGGCCGGGTCAGCCAGGCCGACGGCGGTACGCTGTTCCTCGACGAGATCGGCGACTTCCCCCTGAGCCTCCAGCCCAAGCTGCTGCGTTTCATCCAGGACAAGGAATACGAACGGGTGGGCGACCCGGTGACCCGCCGCGCCGACGTGCGCATCCTCGCCGCCACCAACCTCGACCTGGACGAGATGGTCCGCGACGGACGCTTCCGCGAGGACCTGCTCTACCGCATCAATGTGATCGCCCTGAGCCTGCCGCCGCTGCGTGAACGCCACGAGGACATCCTCGAACTGGCCGAGCGCTTCCTCGCCCGCTTCATCGGCGACTACGCGCGTCCGGCGCGGGCGTTCAGCGAGGAGGCCAAGGCGGCGATGCTCGGCTACCGCTGGCCGGGCAACGTGCGCGAATTGCGCAACGTGGTGGAACGCGCCTCGATCATCTGCAACCAGGAACTGGTGGAGGTCGTCCACCTGGGCCTGGGCGATACCCCCGCCAGCAATGCGCCACGGGTGGGCGGGCCATTGAGCCTGGAGGAGCTGGAACGGGCGCATATCGCCGGTGTGCTGGCCAGCGCCGAAACCCTCGACCAGGCGGCCCGCACCCTGGGCATAGACGCCTCGACCCTGTACCGCAAACGCAAGCTCTACGGCCTCTGAGCGAGCCGCCGGCATGCGCCTTCGCACACGGCTGTTCCTGAGCATTTCCGCGCTGATCACCGTGGCCCTGGTGGGCCTGCTGCTGGGGCTGGTCAGCGTCATGCAGATGGCCGGCTCCCAGGAGCAACTGATCAACCGCTCGTTCGCCACCATCGACATCAGCCTGCGGCTGCGCCAGCACCTGGGCGACCAGATGGTCAACCTGATGGGCAAGGACCTGGACATGCCGGCCCTGCAGGATTCCCAGGCCAAGTTCCTCACCGCCCTGGAAGAAGGCCTGGACTCGGAGACCGACGCCGAGACCCGCGAGCACTTCCAGGCGATCGCTGCGTCCTACAAGACCTTTCTCGATGTAGTGCGCCAACCCGCCAGCCTGCGCTGGAGCCTGCTGGACGACGATGACTTCAGCCACTCCCTGGATGTCCTGCGCACCAGCATGGTCGCCCTGCAGCGCCATTCCCTGACGGTGGTGGGGGATGCCGAAGGGGCGGCGCGCGACCGTGCACTGCTGATCGCCGGCCTGCTCGGGCTGCTGGGCATCGCGGTGCTGCTCATCGGCTACATCACCGCCCAGGGCATCTCCCGGCGCTTCGGCGAACCCATCGACGCGCTGGCCAAGGCGGCCGATCAGGTGGGCCGGGGCGATTTCCAGGTCACGCTGCCGCTGTCGCCGGTGAACGAGATGTCCGCGCTGATCCGCCGCTTCGGCCTGATGGCCGAGGCCCTGCGGGCGGTCAAGGAAACCAACGTCGAGAAGTTGCTGGCCGAGCAGCAACGCTTGAAGGCGGTACTCGACAGCATCGATGACGGCCTGCTGATCCTCGACCGCCAGGGCCACGTCCAGCACGCCAACCCGGTGGCGCAGCGGCAGCTTTCCTGGAGCGAGACACCTGCCTCGCTATCGCTGGCCCAGGCGCTGGGTCGCCCAGAGCTGGAGGAGGTCGCCCAGCGCGTCCTGCGCGGGGAACCCCTGGAGGATGCGCCCGAAGACCTGAAGATCGAGGCCGACGGCGAGGAGCGCCTGCTCAACTGGCGCCTGGCGCCGGTGGTGCTGGGCGAAAGCCGCGTGGTCGGCGGGGTGATGGTGCTGCGGGACGTGACCGAAGCGCGGGCCTTCGAGCGGGTGCGCAACGAATTCGTGCTGCGCGCCTCCCATGAGCTGCGCACGCCGGTAACCGGCATGCAGATGGCCTTCGGCCTGCTCAACGAGCGACTGCACTTCGACCCGGAGAGCCGCGAAGCCGACCTGCTGAAGACCATGGACGAGGAGATGCAGCGCCTGGTGCGGTTGATCAACGACCTGCTGGATTTCTCCCGCTACCAGAGCGGCGTGCAGGCACTGGTCCGCGAACCCTGCGACCTGGAGGAGATGCTTGCCGCGCTGTGCCAACGCTATCAGGCGCACGCCGGCGAGCACGGCATCGAGCTCGACCTCGAGGTGCAGCCACCGCTGCCACGGCTGCAGCTGGACCGCCTGCAGATCGAGCGGGTGCTGGACAACCTGGTGGGCAATGCCATCCGCCACAGCCCACAGGGCGGGCATATCCGCCTGCAGGGCCGGCGCCACGGCGAGCGCGTCCTGGTGAGCGTGACGGACGAGGGCGAGGGCGTGCCCTACAGCCAGCAGGCGCGCATCTTCGAGCCCTTCGTCCAGGTCGGTCACCGCAAGGGCGGCGCCGGCCTGGGCCTCGCGCTGTGCAAAGAGATCGTGCAGCTGCACGGCGGTCGCATCGGCCTGTATTCACGGCCGGGGCAGGGCGCGCAGTTCTATATGACGTTGCCGGTGTGAACCCTGTAGGAGCGAATTCGGCGCTCGGCCTCAGCCTTGTAGGATGGGTTGAGCCCGCGATACCCATCGGGTCCGAGCGCTAACCGCATGGGTATCGCTCCGCTCAGCGGAACGCCGCCCGACCCATCCTACGAGCTGTGATTCGGAGCTCAGTGCGGCATGCCGTTCAACACCAGCAGCAGGGCGGCGGTCTCGGCGTCGGGCTCACCGTCGTAGAGGCGCTGGCGGTACTTCATCTGGAAGGCGGCGATGACGTTGCGGGTTTCCTTGTCCAGCACGCCGGTCTGCGGGGTGGTGTAGCCCTGGCGCGCCAGTTGCTCCTGGAACCAGCCCACGGTGGGCAGGGCCTGCTCGAAGCGCGCCTGCTCGCGAGCCACGGCATCGGCGTCCGGCCAGGGCAGCAGGCCGGCGTCGGCCAGGCGCTTCCAGGGGAACAGCGGGCCGGGGTCGACCTTGCGCTGGGGGGCGATGTCGCTGTGGCCGATGATGGCGCCCGGCGGCAGGTTGTGGCGTTTGACCAGGTCCTGGAGCAGGGGAATCAACGCGTCGATCTGCTCCTCGCTGAAGGGTTGGTAGACCCGCCCGGCGGGGGTGTCCTGGTAGCCCTCGTTGACCAGTTCGATGCCGATGGTGCTGGCGTTCAACCAGGTGCGCCCCTCCCACTCGCTTTCCCCGGCATGCCAGGCACGGCGGTCTTCGTCCACCAGGCGGTAGATGGTCGCCGGGTGGTCGCCGATCAGGTAGTGGCTGCTGACGCCATCTTCGGTCAGCAGACGCAGGGAGTTGTCCATGTCGGTGGAGGTGTAGTGCAGCACCACGTACTGCACGCGGCTGCTCTGGCTCACCGAACGGTGGCTGTCATCGATGCGCAGCCCGCCGGCGCAACCGCCGAGCAGGAGCAGGGCCAAGCCCAGGATCAGGATTCTCATGGGGTCAGGTGGAGAACGCTTTGCAGGTTGTCGAGCAGCATGTCGACGCTGAGCATGATCAGCAGCATGCCGGTCAGGCGCTCCACGGCCATCAGGCCGCGATCACCGAGAAAGCGCTGCAGGAAGGCGGCCTGCAGCAGGATCAGCGCGGTGCAGGCCCAGGCCAGCAGCACGGCGACGTAGAGTTCCCAGAGCTCGCCCTGGTGGGTGTTGCGCAGGGTCATCAGCACGGCGAGGGCCGACGGGCCGGCCACCGCCGGCGTGGCCAGCGGCACCAGCATGGGCTCGCCACCGGGCAGGTCGCCGAGCACGCCTTCCGGGCGCGGGAAGATCAGGCGCAGGGCGATGATGAACAGGATGATGCCGCCGGCGATGGCGATGGACTCGCGGGACAGCCCGAGGCCACTGAGGATCTTGTCGCCGAAGGTGAGGAACAGCATCAGCAGGCCCAGGGCGAACAGCAGTTCGCGCAGCGCGACCTTGAGGCGGCGTTCCGGGGCGACGCCCTTGAGGGCGGCGATGAAGATGGCGATGTTGCCGAACGGGTCGGTGACCAGAAAGATCAGGACGGCAATGCCGAGGATTTCCATGGGGGCTTCCCTTGATCGATGGGCAGAAGTGTACTGGCCGCCAGCGCCGGCGTCTGCGCGTGGGCACCGTGTTGGGGAGTCGAACCTGTTGCGAGATTTTCGGCCGGGGGACGCCCCGGCGCAAAAGGGCGCGGATTATAGCCCGATGCCAGCACGTTTATCGGACATGGGGCCGGCCGGCCGGGATGAACGGCGCCATGGGTTTTTCCGTCGCAGGTAATGTTGTAGGTAAGGGAAAACCCGACCGAGGAAAACTCCATGCGCCGCGTGTTGCTCTGGTTGAAGCAGGATCTCAGGCTCGACGACCACCCGGCACTGCAGGCGGCGCTGCAGGCTGACCGTCTGCTGCCCCTGTACGTCCTCGACCCGTCGCTGCTCGGTCCCTCACCCTTCGGACCACGCCGGCTTGGAGTGCACCGGGCGCGCTTCCTCCTGGAAAGCCTGGCCGCCCTGGATGCGGGCTTGCGCCAGCACGGCTCGCGCCTGCTGGTGATCCAGGGTCACGCCGAACTGGTGATCCCTACCCTGGTGAACCACCTGAGCCTGGACGAAGTGCTGACCCTGGACGAAGTCGCGCCCTTTGAGCGCGACGAGCTGCGCCGGGTGCGCCACGCCCTCGGGGTGCCGCTGGTCGAGCTGCCCGGCAACAACCTGCTGCGCGAGGACGAGCTGCCCAGGCCGCTGAACGAACTGCCGTCGGTGTTCAACCAGTTCCGCGAGCTGCTGGAGCAGCGCGTGCAGGTGTTCCAGCCGCGCCCCGCGCCTCCTGCACTGCCACCCTTGCCAAGCGGCGCGGCGAGCCTGATCGGGCCATTGCCGACCCTATCCCGCCTGGGCCTGGGCGAACCCCTGGGGGTGCCGGCCACCGCCTTCCCTTTCTCCGGCGGCGAGCCCGCCGCCCTGGCGCGGTTGCGCGACTACCTCTGGGAAACCCAGGGTGTGTTGCAGTACCAGGAAAGCCGCAACGGCATGATCGGCAGCGACTACTCCTCCAAGCTCTCGCCCTGGCTGGCCAACGGTAGCTTGTCGCCGCGCCGGGTGGCCGCCGAGCTGCACCGCCTGGAAGCCCAGCACGGCCGCAGCGAATCCACCCAGCAGCTGTGGCAGGATCTGCTCTGGCGCGAATTCTTCCGCTGGACCGTAAAGCGCTACGGCGGCGCGCTGTTCCGCTCCGACGGCCTGAAGGCCACCGCTCGAGCACCGCGCAACCTCGACGAGCGCTACCTGCACTGGTGCAACGGGCGCACCGGCATGCCGCTGGTGGACGCCAGCATGCGCGAGCTGATGATGACCGGCTGGATGTCCAGTCGCGGCCGCCAGGTGGTGGCCGCCTACCTGGTCAACGACCTGCAGCAGGACTGGCGCTACGGCGCCGCCTGGTTCGAGGAACACCTGCTGGACTACGACCCGGCGAGCAACTGGGGCAACTGGGCCTACCTCGCCGGAGTGGCCAGCGATCCCCGCCGCGCGCGAGCCTTCAATGCCCTGCGCCAGGCTCGCCAGTACGATCCGGATGCCGGCTACGTCAGCCTCTGGCTGCCGGAGCTGCGCGGCTTGCCGGTGGAACAGCGGCACACGCCCTTCATGCTCAGCGAACTGCAGTTCGCCGGGCTGGACTACCCGCGCCTGGAACAGATCCCGGAAAACTGGAAGCCCTACATATCCAGCGCGGCCTGAGCCGGCTCAGCCGGGCAGCGGCACGCCCTGGGGAGCCGGGTCGTCGCGCTCGGCGGGCACAAACGCCGTTTCGATGCGGTTGCGGCCCTGGTGCTTGGCCCGATAGAGCGCCTGGTCGGCACGCTGGAAGGCGGCGTCGCTGGATTCGCCGGCGATGAGCGCGGTGAGTCCGGCGGAGAGGGTGATGCCCACCCGCTCGCCCTTGAAGTGGAAGGGGCAGGCCTCGATGGCAAGGCGCAAGGTTTCCAGCAGCAGCCGACCGCCTTCGGTGGGCGTCGAGGGCAGCAGCAGGACGAACTCCTCGCCGCCGAAGCGGGCGATGAAGTCGGTCTTGCGCAGGCGCCGGGCCAGTTCCCCGGCGATGATCTTCAGCACCTTGTCGCCGGCCAGGTGGCCGAAGCCGTCGTTGATGCGCTTGAAGTGGTCGATGTCGATGACCCCGAGCAACAGGTCGCCGCCATAACGCTGCTGGCGGGCCAGCTCGATCTCCAGGCGCTCGTTCCAGGCCGCGCGGTTGGGCAACCCGGTGAGGGGGTCCTGCAGGGCCATCTGCCGCTGGGCTTCGAGGTTTTCCTGGACGCTCTTGGCTTCTTCTTCCATGGTCGCCACCCGCGTCATCAGCATCTGCAGGCGCTCGGCCACTTCCTGGTCGCGCACGGCGCGCTGCTGCTGGTAGCGGTTCATGGTTTCGAGCAGGCCATCGAGGCGCTGATCCAGGCCGAGCTTGAGATGATCGAGGTCGGTGGCGTCCTGCACGCTGGCCTGCAGCCCGCTGACCTGCTCGCGCAACTGGTCGTCCAGGGCGCGGGCGTCGTCCCGCGATTCGGCGTGGCCTTCCTGGGCCGCGCTGATCTGTTCGAGGAACAGCGTCAGGCGCTGGTTGAGTTGCTTGAGGTAGCCGGCGAACTCGCGCTGGCCGCTGTCGGTGACCGCCAGAACCAGCACGCCGAGGTCGTCCAGTACCGGCACCAGTTCGTACCAGTTGAGTCCGCCTTCCAGGCGCTGGCGCAGGCCATCGGCCATGGGCTGGTGATGCTCGGGCAGGTCCAGTTCGTCGAGCAGCGAACGCAGGCTGTCGGCTACATGCGGCGCGATGGCGCTATAGCCCGGCTCCGGCGCGCTGGGCAGGGCGTAGTCCGGATCACCTTCGCCGGTGATGATGGAAGCCGCCAGGGGCAGGCTGTCCAGGCTATTGCTGCGCACCGCAGGCGACGGCCGCAGCGGGTCGATGGCCACGGCGGCAGCGGGCAGCGCCTGCTCGGGTATCGGCGCGGCTGGCGCTGCGGGCTCGACGGCAGCCGCTGGCGGAATCTCCGCGACGGGTGCCGGTAGGGGTTCTTCAGGCGCCGCCGCTGGTTCGGCGCCGGTAGCAATGGCGACGGCGGGCGCGGGGAGGGGGTCGGCTTCGGCCGGCGCTTCGTCGCGGCCGCCGAACAGGCGCTGCAACAGGCCGGGCTTGGTGGCCGTGGCGTCGACGTTGGTCAGCGCCTGCAGGACCTGGCCCTGGAGCACGCCGAGCTCCGCCAGCACGCCCGGCATTTCCCGGGGCTGCCGGGCGCGCTCGTCGATGCGCCGGGAGAATTGCTTGAGGCCCTTGCGCACTTCCCGTGGGAGGTCGAGGGCCAGGAGCCGGCCGGCGATGCCGGTGAGCGCGCTGACGTTCTGTTCAACGCGCTGCTGGCGGCGCTGCTCGGAGTCCAGCACGGCCTTTTCCAGGCGCGGGATCAGTGCCGAGAGGCCGGCGTCCATCTGCTCGCCACGGATGATCTCGCGCAGTTCCTGCATGCACTGGTCGACGGCCTTGTCGGAACCTTCGGCCGCCAGGGAGCTGCGCACCAGGCCGCGACGCAACAGATCGAGGCGGGCGTCCCAGCGCTTCTCGAGCTTCTCCTGCTCTTCGAGGCTTTCGAGGTATTTGGACTTCCAACGCTGGGCGTCGTCGCTCATGCAGATTTTCCGCGTGGGGGTTCACTGAGCACCAGCGGCAGATCGGCCTGCAGCCCGGCGGGCAGGCGAATGTCCACCGCCACCGGTAGATGGTCGGAAATCGGCTGGCTGAGCACCGACACCCGCTCCAGGGTCAGGCTGGAGCTGAGCAGGATGTGATCGAGGCAACGCTGCGGCCGCCAGCTGGGGAAGGTCGCTTCGACCTGGGGCGCCAGGAGGCCGAGGTCGCGCAGGGGCGAATGCTCCAGCAGGTCGTTGGCGTGGGTATTCATGTCGCCCATCAGCACCACGTGGCGGTAGTTGCCCACCAGCTCACGGATGTAGGCCAGCTGACGGGTACGGGTACGGGCGCCGAGGGACAGGTGCATCATCACCACGGCGAGCGCGTCGCTGCCCTGGCCGAAGCGCATCAGGATCGCACCACGGCCGGGCGGGCCAGGCAGCGGGTGGTCTTCGAGCAGGCTGGGTTGCAGACGGCTGAGCAGGCCATTGCTGTGCTGGGCGATGCGCCCGAGATTGCGATTGAGCTGCTGGTACCAGTAGGGGAAGGCGCCCAGTTGGGCAAGGTGCTCGACCTGGTTGATGAAGCCGGAGCGGATGCTGCCGCCGTCGACCTCCTGCAGGGCGACCAGGTCGAAGTCGCCGAGCAGGTCGCCGATGCGCTGGAGGTTGCCGGCGCGCCCCGTGTGCGGCAGCAGGTGCTGCCAGCCACGGGTCAGGTAGTGGTGATAACGCTGGGTGCTGATGCCGACCTGGATGTTGAAGCTGAGTAGCCGCAGGCGGCCATCGGCGGGCAACCCGCCCGAGTCGAAATGCGGGTTGACCCGCGCATCACACGAGCTTGCCGTACGTTCGGCCACCCAGCGTCGCCTCACCGAGCGAATGCGCCGCTTACTTCGCGGCGCGCTCCTTCTCGATCAGGTGATCGGCGACCTGCAGGGTCTGCTCCGGACCACCCGAGGAGCTGATGTCGAAACGGTATTTGCCGTTGACCACCATGGTCGGTACGCCGGTGATCTGGTAGGCCATGGCCAGTTTCTTGGCCTTCTCCATCTGGCCCTTCACGGCGAAGGAGTTGAAGGTCTTGAGGAAGGCGTCCTTGTCTACGCCCTGGGTGGCGAGGAACTCGGCCATTTCCTCGGGAGTCGCAAGCTTCTTGCCTTCCTTGTGGATGGCGTCGAATACGGCTTTGTGGACCTGTTGCTCGACCTTCATGGTCTCCAGGGTGATGAACAGCTGGCCATGGACGTTCCACAGGCCGCCGAACATGGCGGGAATGCGTACGAAGTTGACGTCTGCCGGCAGCTTCGCGGACCAGGGATTGATGGTCGGCTCGAACTGGTAGCAGTGCGGGCAGCCGTACCAGAACAGCTCAACCACCTCGATCTTGCCGGGAACGGACACCGGTACCGGGCTGCTCAGCTCGACATACTGTTTGCCGGCCTCGATCTCATCGGCCTGGACGGCAGTCATGCCCAGCAGGCTCGCGCCAGCAAGAACGGCGGAAAGAATCAGGTTACGCATGCTTCACTCCTTGACGGTTTAAGGTGCCGCGGTGGCCAGAAATTCGACCTGCGGCCGTACAGCGGGTTCCGGCCATTGTAGTGGAGCCGGGAACGAAAAAGGGTGGCCTTGGCCACCCTCGTTCATGTTCCGGACAACGGACCTCAGTGCAGGCCCTGGATGTACGTCGACACCGCTTCGATGTCCTTGTTGCTCAGCTTGGCCGCGATGGCGCGCATGATCTGGCTGTCGCCGTCGTTGGTGCGCTCGCCTTCGCGGAAGGCGGTCAGCTGCTTGGCAATGTACTGGGCGTGCTGGCCACCCAGGTGCGGGAAGCCGGCAGCGGCGTTGCCGGCGCCGTCGGGACCATGGCAGCCAGTGCAGGCAGGCATGCCGGTTTCCAGGTTGCCGCCGCGGAAGAGCGCCTGGCCGCGATCGACCAGCTTCGGATCGGCCGCGCCCACGCTGCCGTGCTGGCTGGCGAAGTAGGCGGCGATGTCAGCCAGGTCCTGGTCGCTGAGGTTGTTCAGCAGGCCGGTCATTTCCAGCACGGTACGGTTACCGGCCTTGATGTCCTTCAGCTGCTTGAGCAGGTAGCGTTCGCCCTGGCCAGCCAGTTTCGGGAAGTTCGGGGCGGCACTGTTGCCATCCGGACCATGGCAGGCACCGCAAACGGCAGCTTTGGCCTGGCCAGCCTTGGCGTCACCTGCGGCGTGGGCCATGCCGGTGATGCCCAGGGTCAACAGCAGACTCACGATCAGTTTGTTCATCAGCTAATCCAACTACGGCTAAAGGGTAAAGGTGTATTGCGCCGGGCTACTTTATTGGCTCATCCACTGGATGACGGCCTTGTAGTCCTCGGCACTGCAATCCATGCACAGGCCTTTCGGCGGCATGGCGTTCAAACCAGTGGTGACGCTCTGCACCAGCGTGTCCATGCCCTTGGCCAGACGCGGTTCCCAGGCAGCCTTGTCGCCTTTCTTCGGCGCCATCGGCAGCTGGCCACTATGGCAGGCACCGCAAGCCCGGTTGAAAACCGCTTCTGCATCCTGGACCGCTTGCGCGGCGAAGGGCATCACCGCAAGGCTCGCGGCGAGCAGCAATTTCTTCATGATCAACCTCATCAGAGGGCATTGCCGCGCGTTCTTTCGTGCGTCGGTCACTGCCGTGGACACTAGACCCTGGGGGATAAAGCGCACACTAAATCTGCGGCATTATATACTGGCGATGCTTAAACGGAAACGAAACAGCCTCCTGCGACACCGAGTCGCACCCCTGGACACCGCATGTCAATCAAGAACCCGATCCTCGGTCTGTGCCAACAGGCCCGTTTTCTCATCAGTGCTGCCAAAGTCGACCAGTGCCCGCCGGATGCCGGCCTGGAAGTGGCGTTCGCCGGGCGTTCCAACGCCGGCAAGTCGAGCGCGCTGAACACCCTGACCCACGCCAGCCTGGCGCGTACCTCCAAGACCCCGGGCCGCACCCAGCTGCTGAACTTCTTCTCCCTGGATGAAGATCGCCGCCTGGTGGACCTGCCCGGCTACGGCTACGCCAAGGTGCCGATCCCGCTCAAGCAGCACTGGCAGCATCACCTGGAGGCCTACCTCAGCAGCCGCGAAAGCCTCGCCGGCCTGGTGCTGATGATGGACATCCGCCATCCGCTGACCGACTTCGACCGGCTGATGCTGGACTGGTCGACCGCCAGCAACATGCCCATGCACATCCTGCTGACCAAGGCGGACAAGCTGGCCTTCGGCGCGTCGAAGAACGCCCTGCTCAAGGTTCGCCAGGAGATCCGCAAGGGTTGGGGCGATGACGTGAGCATCCAGCTGTTCTCGGCGCCAAAGCGCCAGGGCATCGAGGAAGCCCACGCGGTGCTCGCGCACTGGCTGCAGCTGGATCTGCAGGACGACGAAGAGCAGGACGACGCCTGAATTCCAGGCAAAAAAAACCCCGGACTTCGTATGGGGAGGGGGAAGTTCGGGGTCTAAGTCTGAACCGCTAGGGCGGGGTCCAGATATCTGCCAACACTAAACACAGCAAAAGGAGCATCGAAAGGCTTCACCAGCCATTCAGTTGTGTGACCACCCCGTCCTACAGAAAGTTCAGAACTAATTTTCAAACAGTTCGCTATCAGAGAAATCTTGTTTATTCGATTTCCAGCCAAGCGACTGTTGCGGGGCTGATACAGCCCCGCGCCAAGGCGCACTCAGTGCGCCTCGTCCCAGTTGTCGCCCGTCCCCACTTCCACCACCAATGGCACATCCAGCTCGGCGGCGCCGCTCATCAGCGGGCGGATCTTCGCGGAAACTTCCTCGACCAGATCCTCGCGTACCTCCAGTACCAGTTCGTCGTGCACCTGGAGGATGACGCGGGCATCCAGGCCGCTGTCCTGCAGCCAGTTGTCCACCGCCACCATGGCCCGCTTCATGATGTCCGCCGCCGTGCCTTGCATGGGGGCGTTGATCGCGGTGCGCTCGGCGCCCTTGCGCATGGCCTGGTTCTTCGAGTGGATCTCCGGCAGGTACAGGCGGCGGCCGAACAGGGTCTCGACGAAGCCCTGCTGCCCAGCCTGCTCACGGGTGCGTTCCATGTAGGCCAGCACGCCCGGGTAGCGCGCGAAATAGCGATCGATGTAGGCCTGGGCCTCCTTGCGCTCGACACCGATCTGCTTGGCCAGGCCAAAGGCGCTCATGCCGTAGATCAGGCCGAAGTTGATCGCCTTGGCGCTGCGGCGCTGGTTGTTGCTGACCTCGTCCAGCGGCACGCCGAACACCTCGGAAGCCGTGGCGCGGTGCACGTCGCGGTCGTGGCGGAAGGCATCCAGCAGGCCTTCGTCCTTGGCCAGGTGGGCCATGATGCGCAGCTCGATCTGCGAGTAGTCCGCCGCCAGCAGCTTGTAGCCCTTGGGTGCTACGAAGGCCTGGCGGATGCGCCGGCCCTCGGCGGTGCGGATCGGGATGTTCTGCAGGTTCGGGTCGGTGGAGGACAGGCGCCCGGTGGCGGCCACGGCCTGGTGGTAGGAGGTGTGGATGCGCCCGGTGCGCGGATTGATCTGCCCCGGCAGCTTGTCGGTGTAGGTGCTCTTGAGCTTGCTCAGGGAGCGGTACTGCATGATCACCTTGGGCAGCTCGAAGTCCTGTTCCGCGAGGTCGGCGAGCACGTTCTCGGCGGTGGAGGGCTGGCCGGTGGCGGTCTTGGCCAGCACCGGCAGGCCGAGTTTTTCGTAGAGGATGGCGCCGAGCTGCTTGGGCGAGCCCAGGTTGAATTCCTGTCCGGCCAGGTCATAGGCCTGGCGCTCCAGCTCCACCATCTTCTCGCCCAGCTCCAGGCTCTGCTGGCCCAGCAGCTTGCCGTCGACGTAGGCGCCATTGCGCTCGATACGCGCCAGTACCGGCACCAGCGGCATCTCGATTTCGCGCAGCACCTTGGCCAGCGACGGAATGGCTTCCAGCTTCTGCCACAGGGTCTGGTGCAGGCGCAGGGTGACGTCGGCGTCCTCGGCCGCATAGGGACCGGCCTGCTCGATGGCGATCTGGTCGAACGTCAGCTGCTTGGCACCCTTGCCGGCGATGTCCTCGAAACGGATGGTGCTGTGGCCGAGGTACTTCAGCGCCAGGCTGTCCATGTCGTGGCGGGTGGCGGTGGAGTCCAGCACGTAGGACTCGAGCATGGTGTCGAAGGCGATGCCCTGCACGGCGATCGGCGTCGAGGCGTTGGCCAGGACGTTCATGTCGTACTTGGCGTGCTGGCCGACCTTGGCCTTGGCCGGGTCTTCCAGCAGCGGCTGGAGGGCCTTGAGCACGGCGTCGCGATCCAGCTGCTCGGGCACGCCCATGTAGCTGTGGGCCAGGGGCACGTAGGCGGCCTCACCGGCCTCCACCGCAAAGGACACACCCACCACCTGCGCCTGTTGCGCATCGATGCTGGTGGTCTCGGTATCGAAGGCGAACAGCGGCGCGGCCGCCAGCTTCTTCAGCCAGGCGTCGAACCGCGCCTGCTCCAGTACGGTTTCGTAGCGCTTCTCGGCCTCGGCTTCGGCGGCCGGTGCCGCGTCCAGGGCGAGCTGCTCGCCGCCGGCCTTGGCCTGGCGCTGCAGGTCGTCCAGCCAGCTCTTGAATTCCAGGGTGCGGTACAGCTCGGCCAGGGCGTCGCGGTCCGCCTCGCCGGGGTACAGGGAATCGATCTCGACGTTCAACTCGACGTCGCACTTGATGGTGGCTAGCTTGTAGGACAGGTAGGCCATGTCCTTGTGCTCTTCGAGCTTGGCCGGCAGGCCCTTGGCACCACGGATCGGCAGCGCGGGTACCTTGTCCAGGTTGGCATAGAGTTCGTCGAGGCCGCCGCCGATGCCTTGCAGCAGGCCTAGCGCGGTCTTTTCGCCGACGCCGGGTACGCCGGGGATGTTGTCGACCTTGTCACCCATCAATGCCAGGTAGTCGATGATGTGTTCAGGACCGACACCGAATTTCTCCTTCACGCCATCCACATCCAGCGTGCTACCGGTCATGGTATTGACCAGCGTAATGTGCCCGTCGACCAGTTGCGCCATGTCCTTGTCGCCGGTGGAGATCACCACCGGACGGCTACCCGCGGCGCTCTGCCGGGCCAGGGTGCCGATCACGTCGTCGGCTTCCACCCCTTCCACACACAGCAGGGGCAGGCCGAGGGCGCGCACGCTGGCATGCAGCGGCTCGACCTGGACCCGGAGCTCGTCCGGCATGGAAGGACGATTGGCCTTGTACTCGGCGAACATCTCATCACGGAAGGTGCCACCCTTGGCATCGAAGACCACCGCGAAGGGGCTGTCCGGGTACTGCCGGCGCAGGCTTTTCAGCATGTTCAGCACGCCCTTGACCGCCCCCGTGGGCAGGCCCGCCGATGTGGTCAGCGGCGGCAGTGCATGGAAGGCGCGGTACAGGTAGGAGGATCCGTCCACAAGGACGAGGGGAGCTTGGCTCATGCTTGAAATCAACCTTTATTCGCCGGACCCGAAGTAGAATGGACCGATCAATGACGAGAAGGAGCAAGGTTACCATGCGCGCACTGAACCGCCTGTTGCTGGCCAGCCTGCTGGCATCGATTCCAGTCGTCGCGTTCGCCGCGGACGAACCTTCCGGGGAACCGGACGTCACCATCCGCCAGGAAGGCGACAGGACCATCCAGGAATACCGCGTCAACGGTTTCCTCTATGCCATCAAGGTCACACCGCGACGCGGCGTACCCTACTTCCTGGTACGCGCCGACGGCGAAAGCAACTTCATCCGCTCCGACCAACCCGACATGCTCATCCCGGCCTGGCGAATCTTCAGCTGGTAGCGCACACGCAACCCCGTAACAAGGTAGTCCAATGTCTGTATTCACCCCTCTTGAGCGCCAGGAACTGGAAGTTTTTCTCGCCCCCTACGGACTGGGTCGACTGAAGGATTTCCAGGGCATTGCCGAAGGCTCCGAGAACAGCAACTTCTTCGTGAGCCTGGAAGGGGGGGAGTTCGTACTGACCCTGGTGGAGCGCGGCCCGAGCCACGACCTGCCGTTCTTCATCGACCTGCTCGACGTGCTCCACGATGCCGACCTGCCGGTGCCGTTCGCCCTGCGCACCGAGGGAGGCGAAGCCCTGCGCGAACTGGCCGGCAAGCCGGCGTTGCTGCAACCGCGCCTGCCGGGCAAGCATGTGCAGCAGCCCAACGCCCACCACTGCGCGGAAGTCGGCAACCTGCTGGCGCGCCTGCACCTGGCTACTCGCGAACGGGTGCTGGAGCGCAAGAGCGATCGGGGCCTGGACTGGATGCTGCGCGAAGGGCCGGCCCTGGCCCTGCAACTGGACGACACGGCATTGCCGCTGCTGCGCGACGCGCTGAAGGAAATCGGCGAGGTGAAGGAACGCTTCCTGGCCCTGCCACGGGCCAACCTGCACGCCGACCTGTTCAAGGACAACGCGCTATTCGACGGTCCGCATTTCTCCGGGCTGATCGACTTCTACAACGCCTGCTCCGGTCCCATGCTCTATGACCTGGCGATCTGCCTGAACGACTGGTGCTCGGATGAACAGGGCCACCTCGACGCCCCGCTCGCCCGCGCCCTGCTCGGCGCCTATTGCGCACGGCGCCCGTTCACCGCAGCCGAGGCCGAGCTCTGGCCGGCGGCCCTGCGCATCGCCTGCGTACGCTTCTGGCTGTCACGGCTGATCGCCGCCAATGCCTTCGCCGGGCAGGACGTGCTGATCCACGATCCCTATGTGTTCCAGGCACGACTGGCGCACCGGCAGAAGGTCGAGGTCGGGTTGCCGTTTGCGCTTTGACCCGGGCATGCATCCGTAGCTCTTCATGTAGGGGCGAATTCATTCGCCAAGCAGACCGCAGGTCTGCCCTGAGGGATTGTCGGGACAGCTGCGCCGTCCTTGGCGAATGAATTCGCCCCTACCGGATTCTTTGCCCCCCGGACTGACCATCCGTGGCTGGTCGTTCGCCGGGGCAACGCATGCTTTTGCGTCGCAAAGATCAGCTTGATCGCAGACATCCCTGTCGTTACTCCGTGCCCAGGTTCAACCCCGGCCCGGCCATCCATGGCCGGTCGTTCGCCGGGGCGAAGCATGCTTCGCCTTATCCGGCTCACCCACATTTCGAATGGCCGCAGTTGAGGCAGGTGGCGCAGCCGTCCATCTGCACCACCGCCTGGGTGTTGCACTTGCCGCAGAGCTGGGCGCCGGGGGGGGAAGCCTTCGCCGGGTTCGGCGGTGGTGGTGCCCAGGCTGGCTTCGTAGGCGGCGCGCTTTTCGGCGAGGTAGAGCTTGTGCTCCTCGTCCAGTTTCTGGCCTTCCATCAGGCCGATGGCCACCAGGTGCCGTTCCAGTACCGCACCGATTTCCGCCACCAACGACGGCATGTAGATGCCGCCGCGCTTGAGGTAGCCGCCGCGCGGGTCGAACACGGCCTTCAGCTCTTCCACCAGGAAGGTGCAGTCGCCACCCTTGCGAAACACCGCCGACATGATGCGGGTGAGGGCGACGATCCACTGGAAATGCTCCATGCCCTTGGAGTTGATGAAGATCTCGAAGGGCCGGCGCTGCTCGAAGGCCGTGCCGGGGTTGAGCACGATGTCGTTGATGGTCACGTAGAGCGCGTGCTCGAACAACGGCGACTTTATCTTGTAGGTGGCACCCACCAGGGTCTCGGGACGTTGCAGCGTCTCGTCCATCTGCACCACGGCGGCCGCTTCCTCGGCGGCCTTGCGGGCCTTCTCCTGATCCAGGTCGACCAGGCTGAAACCCTTGATCTTCTTCTCGATCTTGATGGTCATGGGCCACTCCCACAGCTCAGTACTTGCCGTAATAGCCTTCTTTGAGGGCGTCGAACAGGTTGGCGGCGGTGTGCACCTCGCCGTCGTACTCCACTTCCTCGTTGCCGCGCAGTTCCACCAGGCTGCCGTCCTCCAGCTCGAAGCGGTAGACGGTCTTCTCCAGGTCCGACTCCTTCACCAGCACGCCCTGGAAGGCGGCCGGGTTGAAGCGGAAGGTGGTGCAGCCCTTGAGCCCCTGGGTCCAGGCGCGCAGGTAGATGTCCTTGAAGTCCTCGAAGGGAAAATCGGTGGGCACGTTGGCGGTCTTGGAGATGGAGGAATCGATCCACTTCTGCGCCGCCGCCTGCATGTCCACGTGTTCGGCCGGGCTGATGTCGTCGGCGCTGACGAAGTAGTCCGGCAGGCGCTGGGCCTGGAGTTCGGCGCCGGGCCGTGCCTGGCTGTTGACCAGGGCGCGGTAGGCCAGCAGCTCGTAGCTGCACACCTCGATCTTCTCCTTGGTCTTGCGCCCGGGGCGGATCAGGTTGCGCGAGTACTGGTGGGCGTAGCTCGGCTCGATGCCGTTGGAGGCGTTGTTGGCCAGGCTCAGGCTGATGGTGCCGGTGGGCGCGATGGAGCTGTGGTGGGTGAAGCGCGCGCCCACCTCGGCAAGCTCGGCCACCAGCTCCGGCGCATGCTCGGCGATGCGCTGCATGTAGCGGGAATAGCGGGCGTGAAGGATGCGGCCAGGCACCCGGTCGCCGACCCGGTAGCCGTCGTCGACCATCTCGGGACGCTTGCGCAGCATGGCGGCGGTGACCTCGTAGTCCTCGCCGAGAATGGGTGCCGGGCCCTTTTCCCGCGCCAGCTCCAGGGCCACCTGCCAACCGGCCAGGGCCATTTCCCGCGCCACCTCCTCGGTGAAGACGCAGGCCTCGGTGCTGCCATAACGCAGCCTGAGCAGCGCCAGGGCCGAGCCGAGACCGAGGAAGCCCATGCCATGACGGCGCTTGCCGAGGATCTCCTCCCGTTGTCGCGCCAGGGGCAGGCCGTTGATCTCCACCACGTTGTCGAGCATGCGGGTGAACACCCGCACCACGGCGCGGAAGCGTTCCCAGTCGAAATGCGCGTCCTCGCCGAAGGGTTCCTCGACGAAGGCAGTGAGGTTGATCGAGCCGAGCAGGCAGGAGCCATAGGGGGGCAACGGCTGTTCGCCACAGGGGTTGGTGGCGCGGATCGCCTCGCACCACCAGTTGTTGTTCATCTCGTTGACCCGGTCGATGAGGATGAAGCCCGGCTCGGCGAAATCGTAGGTGGACACCATGATCATGTCCCACAGGTGCCGGGCCTGGACGCGGCCATAGACCTTGCAGGCCACCAGGCCGTCCTCGCGGACGATATAGCCTTCGTGCACGGGCCAGTCGCGCCAGATCACCTGGGCCGGGTCATGGAAGTCGAGCTCGTCGCGCTCCTTGGGGTGCACCGGGTACAGCAGCGGCCACTCGGTGTCGTTCTCCACGGCATGCATGAAGGCATCGCTGACCAGCAGGCTGAGATTGAACTGGCGCAGGCGGCCGTCCTCGCGCTTGGCCCGGATGAAGTCGCGCACGTCCGGGTGGCAGACGTCGAACGTGCCCATCTGCGCACCACGGCGGCCACCGGCGGAGCTCACGGTGAAGCACATCTTGTCGTAGATATCCATGAACGACAGCGGGCCGCTGGTTTGCGCCCCGGCCCCGGATACATAGGCGCCGCGCGGGCGCAGGGTGCTGAATTCGTAACCGACGCCGCAGCCGGCCTTGAGGGTCAGCCCGGCTTCGTGAACCTTGCCGAGGATGTCGTCCATGGCATCGAGGATGGTGCCGGAGACGGTGCAGTTGATGGTCGAGGTGGCCGGTTTGAAATCCTGGGCACCGGCGTTGGAGATGATCCGCCCGGCGGGAATGGCGCCGTTGCGCAGCGCCCAGAGGAAGCGCTCGTACCAGTGCTCGCGCGCCGCGGCATCGACCTCCACCTCGGCCAGGGCGCGGGCGACGCGCTGCCAGGTGGCGTCCGGGCTGAGGTCGACCGGGGTGCCGTCCTTGCGCTTGAGGCGGTACTTGCTGTCCCAGATGTCCTCCGACGCCGCCTGCAAGGCGATGCCGTGGTTACCCTGGACCTGCTTGGGTGTTCCCGTCCTGGCCATCCGCTGCCCTCCTTCGATGAAGAGTCCAGACTAGTCTGACCACGAATGCCGGCCGCTGATCCACATCAAGACGGCCCGCGGCCCCTCTCTCACCTTAGCAGGCGGCGCTGGTTGCTCCCGTAGGTTGGTGCTGAGCCAGCGAAGCCCAACAATCCCGGCACCATGGCTTTGGGCCTCGCTTCGCTCGGCACCAACCTACAAAAGCGGGTCAGAGCGCCTCCAGGCAGCCCGCCAGGCCATCGCCGAGGTTCTGCAGCAGGGTCTCGTAACCCGTGGCCGTCACCGGCGCCTGCATGCCCAGGGCATCCAGCTCGGCCAGGCGCACCGGCAGGCCGGCGGTCAGGGTTTCAGCCAGGCGCGGGCGCACCGGCGGCTCGCTGAACACGCAGCTGGGGCCTGCCTTCTGCAGCCGCTCGCGCATGGCGGCGACATGGCGGGCGCCGGGCTGCACTTCGCTGGCCACGCTGAACACCCCGGCGTGGCGCAGGCCATAGGCCGCCTCGAAGTAATCGAAGGCCTCGTGGAAGACGAAGAAGGGCTTGCCGGCCACGCCGGCCATGCGCGCCTTGAGGCGCGCGTCGAGCTGGTCGAGACGACCCTCGAAGGCTTTCAGGTTGGCCTGGTAGCGGGCGGCATTGGCGGGGTCGACCTGGCTCAGGTCGGCGGCCATGCGCGCGGCGATTACCCGGGCGTTGGCCGGCAGCAGCCAGAGATGGGCGTCCAGGGAGCCAGGGCGGTGGTCGTGATCGTGCTCATGGTCGTCATGGCCGGCTTCCTCGTGCTCGTCGTGCAGCGCCTCGAAGTGGCGCAGCTGCATGCCGGGTTCGTCCTGCAAGGCCAGGCTGGGCTTGTCGCGGCCTTGCAGCACGCGGGGCAGGAAGCCTTCCAGGTCAGGGCCGACCCAGTAGAACAGGTCGGCCTCACGCACCCGCCGTACGTCCGAGGGACGCAGCGCGTACTGGTGGGGCGAGGCGCCAGGCGGCAGCAGCACATCGGGCTGGCCGACGCCGTCCTGCACCGCGGCGGCAACCAGTTGCAGCGGCTTGATGCTCGTGAGCAGGCGCACCTCGGCCTGGGCCGACAGGGTGAGCGCACTAAGGAAAAGGCTGACGAATAGACGGAACACAGGCACAGACTCTAGGGGAAAAGAGTTATAGAATAACGTCTCTTTCCTTAAACGTCGTCGTCGCCATGCTCAAGCCGATCAGCGTGAAAGCCCCCCTGGCCTGCCGTCCCCACGACCATTCCCATTGCGTGTCCAACGCCCTGGCCGAGGCCGAGGCCATCTGCGCTCGCCAGGGCCTGCGCCTGACCGCACTGCGCAAGCGCGTGCTCGAACTGGTCTGGCAGAGTCACCGGCCACTGGGCGCCTACGACATTCTCGGCGTGCTGACCGAGGAAGACGGCCGCCGCGCGGCGCCGCCCACGGTCTACCGGGCGCTGGACTTCCTGCTGGAAAACGGCCTGGTGCACCGCATCGCCTCGCTCAACGCCTTCGTCGGCTGCAACCACCCGGGCGACGCGCACCAGGGCCAGTTCCTGATCTGCCGCAACTGCCAGACCGCCATCGAGCTGGAGCAGTCGAGCATCAGCCAGGCCATAGTCGACAGCGCCAAGTCCGTGGGCTTCAGCGTCGAAGGCCAGACCGTGGAGATCGTCGGCCTCTGCGCCACCTGCCAGGTGGCGGCATGAGCGACGCACTGATCCGTCTCGAGGGCATCGGCGTTCGCTTCGCCGGCCAGGCCGTGCTGCAGGACGTCAACCTGAGCCTCAAGCCCGGCGAGATCGTCACCCTGATCGGCCCCAACGGCGCCGGCAAGACCACCCTGGTGCGCACCGTGCTCGGCCTGCTCAAGCCCGACAAGGGCGAGGTCTGGCGCAAGTCGCGCCTGCGCATCGGCTACATGCCGCAGAAACTGCAGGTGGACGCCACCCTGCCGCTCACCGTGTTGCGCTTCCTGCGCCTGGTGCCGGGAGTGGACCGCACCACCGCCCTGGCCGCCCTGGACGAAGTGGGTGCGGCACAGGTGATCGACAGCCCGCTGCAGAACATTTCCGGCGGTGAACTGCAGCGCGTGCTGCTGGCCCGCGCCCTGCTGCGCGAGCCCGAGCTGCTGGTGCTGGACGAGCCGGTGCAAGGCGTCGACGTCGCCGGCCAGGCCGAGCTCTACCGCCTGATCACCCGCCTGCGCGACCGCCACGGCTGCGGTGTTCTGATGGTGTCCCACGACCTGCACCTGGTGATGAGCACCACCGACCAGGTGGTCTGCCTGAACCGCCACGTCTGCTGCTCGGGCCACCCGGAGCAGGTCAGCTTCGACCCGGCCTTCGTCGAGCTGTTCGGCCAGGACGCCAAGAGCCTGGCCGTCTACCACCACCATCACGACCATGACCACGACCTGCATGGCGAAGTGGTGAAGACACCCTTCCCCAGCGGCACCCGATTCACTCCCGTCCACACGCATGGCCCCGACTGCAACCATGGCTGATTTCCTGCTCAACGCCCTGCTCGCCGGCCTCGCCCTGGCCCTGGTGGCCGGCCCCCTCGGCTCCTTCGTGGTCTGGCGGCGCATGGCCTATTTCGGCGACACCCTGTCCCACGCCGCGCTGCTGGGCGTCGCCCTCGGCCTGATGCTGGACGTCAGCCCGACCCTGGCGGTGACCGTCGGCTGCGTGCTGCTCGCCGTGCTGCTGGTGACCCTGCAACAACGCCAGCCGCTGGCCTCGGACACCCTGCTGGGCATCCTCGCCCACAGCACCCTGTCCCTGGGCCTGGTGGCGCTGAGCTTCATGAGCGAGGTGCGCATCGACCTGATGGGTTACCTGTTCGGCGACCTGCTGGCCGTGAGCCCCACGGACCTCGCCTGGATCCTCGGCGGCAGCGCCCTGGTGCTGCTGGTGCTGATCCCCATGTGGCGGCCGCTGCTGGCGATCACCGTGCATGAGGAACTGGCGCGGGTGGAGGGCCTCCCGGTGGCGGCCATCCGCCTGGCGCTGATGTTGCTGATCGCCATCGTCATCGCCGTGGCGATGAAGATCGTCGGCGTACTGCTGATCACCTCCTTGCTGATCATCCCGGCCGCCGCCGCCCAGCGCCATGCGCGCAGCCCCGAGCAGATGGCCCTGGGCGCCAGCCTGCTGGGCCTGGTGGCGGTCTGCGCCGGGCTGGCGCTGTCCTGGTACAAGGACACCCCGGCCGGCCCCTCCATCGTGGTCTCGGCCGCCAGCCTGTTCCTCCTCAGCTTTACCTTGCCGCGCCGCGCCTGAGGTCGGCCAGCACCAGGTCCGCGGCCTTCTCCGCGATCATCAGGGTCGGCGAGCAAGTGTTGCCGGAGACGATTTCCGGCATCACCGAGGCGTCGGCGATGCGCAGTCCCGGCACCCCGTGCACCTTCAGCTCGGCGTCCACCACCGCCTCGGGGCCACGGCCCATGGCGCAGGTGCCCACCGGGTGGAAGATGGTGGTGCCGATCTGTCCGGCGGCCTCGCGCAGTTCCGCTTCGCTCTGCAGCGCAACGCCCGGCAGGTATTCCTCCGGTCGATAGCGCGCCAGGGCCGGCGCGGCGACGATGCGCCGGGTCAGGCGGATGGCGTCCGCCGCCACCCGCAGGTCCTCGACATGGCTCAGGTAGTTGGGCTGGATCAGCGGCGGCGCCTTGGCGTCCAACGAGCGGATGTCCACCCGTCCACGGCTCTGCGGGCGCAGGTTGCACACCGAGGCGGTGAAAGCGGGGAAGGGGTGCAGCGGCTCGCCGAAGCGCTCCAGGGACAACGGCTGCACGTGGTACTCCAGGTTGGCCCGCGTCTGCTCCGGGCCGGAGCGGACGAAGGCGCCCAACTGGCTCGGCGCCATGGCCAGCGGTCCGCTGCGGCTGGCGAGGTAGCGCAGGCCCATGCCCAGCTTGCCCCACAGGCTGCCGGCCAGCTGGTTCAACGTCTGCACCCCGGAAACCTTGAAGATCAGCCGCAGTTGCAGGTGATCCTGCAAGTTGCCGCCCACCCCCGGCAGCTCGTGCCGTACGCCAACGCCGAGGCGTTCCAGCAGCGGTCGCGGGCCTATGCCTGAGCGCTGCAGCAGCATGGGCGAGCCCACGGCGCCGGCACAGAGAATCACTTCCCGGCGGGCGCGGAACTCCTGCTCGATCCCAGCCCAGAGGCCCACCACGCCCACCGCGCGCCCCTGCTCCAGCAACAGCCGCTGTACCTCGACGCCGGTATGCACGGTCAGGTTCGGCCGCTGCCGTGCCGGCCGCAGGAAGGCCTTGGACGCGTTCCAGCGCACGCCGCCGCGCTGGTTCACCTGGAAGTAGCCGCAGCCCTGGTTGTCGCCGGTATTGAAGTCTTCCACCGGGGCGATGCCGCACTCGCCGGCGGCCGCCCGGAAGGCGTCGAGGATTTCCCACGACAGGCGCTGGCGTTCCACCCGCCATTCACCGGCGTCGTTGTGGAACTCGCTGGCGCCGGCGAAGTGGCTTTCGCTACGCAGGAACAGCGGCAGGACCTCGCTCCAGCTCCAGCCCGGGTTGCCCAGCTCGGTCCAGCGCTCGTAGTCGGCGGCCTGGCCGCGCATGTAGATCATCCCGTTGATCGACGAGCTGCCGCCCAGCACCCGGCCACGCGGGTAGCCCAGGCTGCGGCCCTGCAGGCCGGGCTCCGCCTCGGTGCGGTAGCACCAGTCGGTGCGGGGGTTGCCGATGCAATAGAGGTAGCCGACCGGGATGTGGATCCAGGGGTAGCTGTCTTGTCCGCCGGCCTCCAGCAACAGCACGCGCACACTGGGGTTGGCCGAGAGTCGGTTGGCCAGCAGGCAGCCTGCCGGTCCGGCGCCGACGATGAGGTAGTCGAATTCCTGGTGGGACGGATGCATGGCGCTCCTCGCCTGGTCGTCATGGTTGCTCGGCCCTGGTGGGCAACCCGCAGCATCGGCCGAATGCCTCTGGAAATGCCATCCTTGCGGCCGATTTACCCCTACTTTTTGTCCTGAACGCCGCCGCAGTGTAGAATCGCGCGTTTTTTGAGCAATCAGAGATCCGCTGGAATGAAGCTTTTCGCTACTCGTTGCCTGCCTGTTGTCGCTTTTTCCCTGCTGCTGGCCGCTTGCCAGACAGCCCAGCACGCGACTGAAGTGCCAACGGACGAACTGGTCAGCAGCTTCCGACAACTTGATCTGGAGCTGGCCGACGGCAAGCTCGCCGAAGCCGAGAGCCGCATCAAGGCCCTGGAACCCAGCGCCACCGGGGATACCCGCCTGGAGCAATACCAGCGCCAGCTGGCCGATGCCTGGATGCAGCGTGGCCAGGCCGCCCTGGAGCAGGGTGACCTGGACTCCGCCACCAAGGCGCTCAGCCATGCCCGCAGCCTGATGCCCCAGGCCCCTGCGCTGAGCGCCGGCCTGGACGGTGCCATCGACAAGGCCCGCGAAGCCGCCGAGGCCCGTGCCGAAGCCAGCCGCCGCGCCGCCGAAGCAGCAGCGGCCGCCGCCAAGCAGAACGCCCAGCAGCTGGAGCAGGCACGCCAGCTGCGCGAAGCGGCCGCGCGCCAGGCCAGCGCCGCCCAGGCCCAGGCCCAGGTGGCCCATGCGCCGAAACCACCGCGCGCGCTGACGCCGCTGGTGGAAATGCCGATGCTCGACCGCGACGACAACGAGAACCTGCGTCGCCTGCTGGACGGCGTGGCCGCCGACATGGTCGCCCATGACTGCGCCGTGCAGATCCAGGTGCGCGAAGCCAAGGACTACCCCTGGGTCGCCGCCCTGCTCTCGGCGCGGGCGAAGAAGCTCGACCCCGGCTTCAAGACCCACTACAGCCAGGCCCTCAAGCCTGACGAGGTGCCACGCCTGGTGCTCAGCCCGCGCCGCTGAACGACCCGGCCGGGCGGCAGCTAGACTGGACGGGAGCCGTCCATCGCTTATTCCCACTTGTTCTATACATAGGACCAGAAAGATTTTCTGCGCCTATACGCCAACAGGTAAAATTGCCGGTTTTTAGCCGATCCGGCTAACGACGAGCCCACAAGGTTTCCGCAGTGATCGAATTCCATAACGTCCACAAGGCGTACCGCGTCGAAGGCCGCGAAATCCCGGCCCTGCAGCCGACCGACCTGACCATCCAAGGTGGTGAGGTGTTCGGCCTCATCGGCCATTCGGGCGCCGGCAAGAGCACCCTGCTGCGTCTGATCAACCGTCTCGAGGAACCCTCCGGCGGGCGCATCGTGGTCGACGGCGAGGATATAACCGCCCTCGATGCCGAAGGCCTGCGTCGCTTCCGCCAGCGCGTCGGGATGATCTTCCAGCACTTCAACCTGCTGTCGTCCAAGACCGTCGCCGAGAACGTCGGCCTGCCGCTGAAGCTGGCGGGCGAACTGTCCCGCAGCGAGCTCGACCGCCGCGTCGCCGAGCTGCTGGCCCGCGTCGGCCTCAGCGACCATGCCCGCAAATACCCGGCGCAGCTCTCCGGCGGCCAGAAGCAGCGCGTCGGCATCGCCCGCGCCCTGGCCACCCAGCCGAAGATCCTGCTGTGCGACGAGGCCACCAGCGCCCTCGACCCGCAGACCACCGCGCAGGTTTTGCAGCTGCTGGCCGAGATCAACCGTGAGCTGAAGCTGACCATCGTGCTCATCACCCATGAGATGGACGTGATCCGTCGGGTCTGCGACCGCGTGGCCGTGATGGATGATGGCGTGATCGTCGAGCAGGGGCCGGTGGCCGATGTCTTCCTCCACCCGCAACACGCCACCACCCAGCGCTTCGTGCTGGAGGACGAGCAGGTGGACGAGGGCGAGCAACACGACGACTTCGCCCATGTGTCCGGCCGCATCCTGCGCCTGACCTTCCGTGGCGAGGCCACCTACGCCCCGCTGCTGGGCACCGTGGCGCGCCAGACCGGCGTCGACTACAGCATCCTTGCCGGGCGTATCGACCGCATCAAGGACACCCCCTACGGCCAGCTGACCCTGGCCCTGACCGGCGGCGACATCGACGCCGCACTGACCTGCTTCCGCGAGGCGGACGTGCACCTGGAGGTCCTGCGTTGATGGAAGCCCTGCTCGCCAATATCGACTGGTACGAAATCTGGCTCGCCACCCTCGACACCTTCCTCATGCTGGGTGGCTCGCTGCTGTTCACCGTGCTCCTGGGCCTGCCGCTGGGCGTGCTGCTGTTCCTCACCGGACCGCGCCAGCTGTTCGAGCAGAAGGCCGTCTACGGCCTGCTGTCGCTGCTGGTGAACGTGCTGCGCTCACTGCCGTTCATCATCCTGCTGATCGTGATGATTCCCTTCACCGTGTTCATCACCGGCACCTCCCTGGGTGTCGCCGGGGCCATCCCGCCGCTGGTGGTGGGTGCCACGCCGTTCTTCGCGCGCCTGGTGGAAACCGCCCTGCGCGAGGTGGACCGCGGCATCCTCGAAGCCACCCAGGCCATGGGGGCGACCACCCGCCAGATCATCTGGAATGCCCTGCTGCCGGAAGCCCGGCCGGGCATCTTCGCCGCCATCACCGTCACCGCCATCACTCTGGTGTCCTACACCGCCATGGCCGGCGTGGTGGGCGCGGGCGGCCTCGGCGACCTGGCCATCCGCTTCGGCTACCAGCGCTTCCAGACCGACGTGATGGTGGTCACCGTGGTCCTGCTGCTGGTGCTCGTACAGATACTGCAAACCGTCGGCGACAAGCTGGTGGTGCACTTCTCCCGTAAATGACCCGAAGCCGGCGCCCATCCGCGCCGGCCCTATGAATTCCCACAAGGAGCCCCTCATGAAGAAACTGCTGGTGGCCTTCGCCGCCCTCTCCGCCCTCTCCGCCCTCTCCGCCCAGGCCGATACCCTGAAGATCGCCGCCACCCCGGTGCCCCACGCCGAGATCCTCGAATTCATCAAGCCGCAGCTGGCCAAAGAAGGCGTGGACCTGCAGGTGAAGGTCTTCACCGACTACGTACAGCCCAACGTGCAGGTTGCCGAAGGCCGCCTGGACGCGAACTTCTTCCAGCACCAGCCGTACCTGGACGAGTTCAACAAGGCCCGCCAGACCAAGGTGAAGCTGGAAGCGGTGACCGGTGTGCACATCGAGCCCTTCGGCGCCTACTCCACCAAAATCAAGACCCTGGCCGAGCTGCCCGAAGGCGCCCAGGTAGTCATCCCCAACGACGCCACCAACGGCGGCCGCGCGCTGCTGCTGCTGGACAAGGCCGGTGTGATCAAGCTGAAGGACAACACCAGCATCACCGCCACCCCGAAGGACATCGTCGAGAACCCGAAGGGCATCAAGGTCCGTGAACTGGAAGCCGCCACCCTGCCGCGCGTGCTGAACCAGGTCGACCTGGCGCTGATCAACACCAACTACGCCCTGGAAGCCGGGCTCAACCCCACCAAGGACGCCCTGGTGATCGAGGGCAGCGATTCGCCCTACGTGAACATCCTGGTGGCCCGTGGCGACAACAAGGACAGCGCCGACATGCAGAAGCTGGCCAAGGCCCTGACCAGCCCCGAGGTGAAGAAATTCATCGAGGAGAAATACAAGGGCGCTGTGGTTCCGGCGTTCTGATCGCTTCCGCGCCATGAAAAAGCCCGCTCGAATGAGCGGGCTTTTTTGTGGGCGCGGGATCTATTCGTAGGTTGGCGCCGAGAGCAGCGAGGCCCAACATCCGGGGCCACATGCGCCTGGAATCGTTGGGTTTCGCTGCGCTCTACCCAACCTACTTACTGAGCCATTCAGCTTTTCGGTACCACCAGCCCCGGCAGCTGCTCCTTGAGCTTCTGGTTGTTCAGCGGCGAGCGGATGAAGCCGCGCTGGGTGCCGTCCGGGCCCAGGACTACCAGGTTGCCGCTGTGGTCGACGGTGTAGTTTTCCTTGCTGGTGTCGGCCGGAATGAAGGGGATGCTCACGGCGTTGGCCAGTTTCTGCAGGGTCGGCAGGTCACTGGTGATGCCAAGGAAGCCCGGATCGAAGTAGCCCAGGTACTGCTTGATCTGCTGCGGGGTGTCGCGATTCGGGTCGACGCTGACGAAGACGAAGCGCAGGTTGTCCCGCGCCTCCGGCGGCAGCAGCCCCTTGAGTTCACGCATCTGCGCCAGGGTGGTGGGGCAGATGTCCGGGCAGAAGGTGTAGCCGAAGAACATCAGGCTCCACTTGTCCTTGAGCTGGTCCACCGCAACCTTTTCGCCGTTCTGGTCGAGCATGGTCAGGGGCGGCAGGGTGCGGCTCTGGGGCAGCAGCACGATACCGGCGTCGAGCAGCTTGGTGGGGTCGGCCTGGCCCTGGCTGGTCAGCACCCGGTGCACGGTGAGGCCGAGCACCAGGGCGACGACGGCGACGAGGATGAAGACGGTTTTCTGGACTCTGGTCATAGGCTCAGCATCAGGTAGTGGTCCACCAGCAGGGCGATGAACAACAGGAAAAGGTAGGCGATAGAGTACTTGAAGGTCCGTATCGCCGCGTGCGGTTTGCTGTCACGGTACAGCACCCACGCCCACTGCAGAAAGCGCGCCCCGAGCACCACGGCGCAGACCAGGTACAGCGCGCCACTCATGTGGATGGCATAGGGCAGCAGGCTGACCGCGAACATCACCAGGGTGTAGAGCAGGATGTGCACCTTGGTGTAGTGCTCGCCGTGGGTCACCGGCAGCATGGGGATGTCGGCCTTGGCGTACTCCTCCTTGCGGTGGATGGCCAGGGCCCAGAAATGCGGCGGGGTCCAGGCGAAGATGATCAGCACCAGCAGCAACGGTTCGGCGGACAGGTGGCCGGTGACGGCAACCCAGCCGAGCAGCGGCGGCGCGGCGCCGGCCAGGCCGCCGATGACGATGTTCTGCGGCGTCGCACGCTTGAGAAAGCCCGTGTAGAGCACCGCGTAGCCCATCAGGGAGGCCAGGGTCAGCCAGGCCGTCAGCTCATTGGTGAAAGCCAGCAGCAGGGCTTGCCCGGCCACCGCCAGGACGAAGGCGAAGGCCAGGGCCGCCACCGGCGAAACGCGGCCGTTGACCACCGGACGCTTGAGGGTGCGGGCCATGATCGAGTCGATGCGCCGGTCCACCACATGGTTGATCGCCGCCGCCGCGCCGGCACAGAGCCCGATGCCGAGGTTGCCGAACACCAGCACCGTCCAGGGCACGCCGGCGCGGGTGGCGAGGAACATGCCGACCAGCGAGGTGATGAGCATCAGCACCACCACCTTGGGCTTGGTCAGTTCCAGGTAGTCGCGCCAGCTGGCGCGAGCCCCGCTGTGTCCTTGGCTGAGTAGAGTGGCCATGGCGTCTCTCCTTATTTGCTGTGGGAGGTCAGAACCGTAGGAGCGAGCTCTGCTCGCGAACCTTCGGTGTTCCCGCTTTCGCGAGCAGAGCTCGCGCCTACCAGAACCTGCGGGCTGCGCACCCGGTAGTTCACCGAAACCAGCACCAGCAGCAGCAGGGCGCCACCGCCGTTGTGGGCCACCGCCACCGGCAGCGGCAGATGGAAGATCACGTTGCTGACGCCCAGCCCCACCTGCAGGCACAGGGCCGCCAGCAGCAGCCCGGCGAGGCGTGGCAGGCCGGCGCCGCGCAGCTGCCAGGCCAGCCCCAGCAGCACCAGGGTCACGGCCAGGGCGCCGAGGCGGTGGGTCATGTGGATGGCGGTGCGGGCGTCGCTGTCCAGTTGGCCGCCCAGGTAGTTCGGACCTATGTGCTGGGTCAGGTGGAAGCCGTTGGCGAAGTCCATCGCCGGCCACCATTGGCCGTGGCAGGTGGGCAGGTCGACGCAGGCCACCGCCGCGTAGTTGGAACTGACCCAGCCGCCCAGGGCGATCTGGCCGATCACCAGCGCCAGTCCCAGCGCCGCCCAGCGCCGCAGCCGGGCGGGCAGCGCCAGCGGCGGGAACGCGCTGGACAGCCGCAGACACAGCAGCAACAACAGCGAAAGGGTGGTGAAGCCGCCCAGCAGGTGGGCGGTGACCACCTGGGGCCAGAGCTGCAGGGTCACCGTCCACATGCCGAAAGCGGCCTGGGCGACGACCACGGCCACCAGCAGCAGCGGCAGTTTCAGCGGTTGGCCATCACGACCGCGCAGGCGCAGGGCGTGGACGGCGAGGCCGAGAATCACCAGGCCCAGGGTGCCGGCGAAGTAGCGGTGGACCATCTCGTTCCAACCCTTCTGCGCCTCCACCGGCGCATGGGGGAAGTTGGCCTCGGCGTGGGCCAGCTGGGCTTCGGTCTTGGGTACGCCGATGAAGCCGTAGCAGCCCGGCCAGTCGGGGCAGCCGAGGCCGGCGTGGGTCAGGCGGGTATAGGCGCCCAGCAGCACCACCACCACGGCCAGCAGGGTGGCGAACAGGGCGAGGCGGAATCCGGGCCGGTTCTTGTAGTTATCCACAGCAGCCGCTCCTCACCTTTCCTGAGAAAGGGGTCGTTCAACCTATGTTGGAAAGCTTCAGCAGGTGGCGCAGGTCGTTGAGGATCTGCTTGCCCTTGATGCCGCCGTCGTAACGCAGCACCAGGTTGCCGTGGGGGTCGACTATCCACAGGCGGGCGCCGCCCAGGTCTTCGGTGGCCTTGCCGTAGGCCGCGGCATCCAGGCCATGGCGTTCGAGCCGCGGATAATCCCGGCGCAGTTGTTCGTCGTAGTCGGCAGGGATGGCGTTGGCGGCCAGGGCATGGGTGGCCCGGGAAGCATCGCGGCCGAGGCCGATGTGGATCTGCCGGGCCATGTAGACCAGCTCCTGACAGTCCGCCTCGCAGTTGGCCGGCGCAGTCACCAGCAGCCGCCAGGTATCCCCGGCCGCTTCGCCCTGCACGCCGAGGTCGGCCAGGGTCTGCCCGTTGCCGATCAGGGTCCCGTGGTAGCTACGGCCCTCCGGCACCCAGAAGCTGAACTTGTACATGGCCGTGGCGAGCAGCATCGGGCCGATCACCACCATCAGGATCAACAGCAGCTGGATGCGCCCACGGCGGCGCGGCGGTGCGGCCTCAGGCATGGCGAGTGCTGGATTCATTGTTGTTCTCCCGTCCTTTGCGCAATCCGAAATAGATGAACAGGCCAAGCAGCGCCGCCGCCATGGCGAACCACTGCACGGCGTAGCCGAGGTTTTTCTCCGGGCCCATGGCGACCACCGGCCAACCGGTGCGAAGCGCCGCCGGGCCTTCTTCCAGGCGCAACTCCAGGGGCAGGCCACTGCGCCCGAGCTGCTGCCAGAGGGCGGCGGCGTCCACCTGGTTGATCAGTTGCGGCCAGCCGCTCCCTTGCAGGTGCTTGAGTTCGAAAACGGCCCCCGGCGGCACGTAGGCCCAGGCGATCAGCTCCTGTGCGCTGTCCGGGGTGTTGAATGCCAGGGCCACACGGCGGTCGGGCCAGGGCAGCCAGCCACGATTGACCAGCAGCCACTGGCCACTGGCGCTGTCCTGGAAGGGCTGCAGCAACTCGACGCCGACCTTGCCGTCGCGAATCCGGTTGTCCAGCAGCAGGCTGTGGGCGCCGTCGAAATGGCCGTTGAGGCGAACCCGCAGGTAGGCCGGGTCGGGGCTGGAACGGAGTTGTTCGAGATCGATGGGGGCGGCGACGCGGCGAGCCTCGGCGGCGCTCAGCAGCTGGCGCTTTTCCTCGGCGCGGGACAGCTGCCAGAAGCCCAGCCCGAGCAATATCGGCAGCAGCGCGAGCACCACCAGGGTGGGCACCAGGCCGGGCCGGAAGGCACTCATGCTTGCCGTCCGCGAGGCCGAACAGGGCTGGCTATACTGCACAACATCCCCCTTCCCCCCGGAGTCACGCATGCTCAAGGCTGCGATCGTCCTCATGTTGCTTGCCACCCTGGTCAGCCTGTTCAGCGGCCTTTTCTTCCTGGTCAAGGACGAAGGTCGCAGCTCCCGCGTGGTCAATGCGCTAACGGTTCGTGTGATCCTGGCCGCCCTGACCCTGGCGCTCGTCGCCTGGGGCTTCTACAGCGGCCAGCTCGTGTCCCATGTCACCTGGTAGGCCGGACGCCCCCGCGTCCGGCGCACCATTCACAGCACGTAGACGAAGATAAACAGGCCGATCCAGACCACATCCACGAAGTGCCAGTACCAGGCCGCCGCCTCGAAGCCGAAGTGCTGCTCACTGTTGAAGTGCCCCCGCATGATGCGCATCAGCATCACGAACAGGATCAGCGTACCCATGGTCACGTGGGCGCCGTGGAAGCCGGTGAGCATGAAGAAGGTGGCGCCGTAGATGCCCGACCCCAGGGTCAGCCCCAGCTCGCGGTAGGCGTGGACGTATTCCTCCACCTGCAGCGCCAGGAAGCTCAGCCCCAGCAGGATGGTCAGCGCCAGCCAGGCCTTGAGCGGACCGCGCTTGTTCTTGCGCAGGGCGTGGTGGGCGAAGGTCACGGTGAAGCTGGAGGTCACCAGCAGGATGGTGTTGATCAGCGGCAGGTGCCAGGGATCGATCACTTCCTTGGGCGGCGGGAACAGCTTGGGATCGGGGTTGCTCAGCGCCGGCCAGGCGAACTCGAAGTTCGGCCAGAGCATGTTGGAGACACCCTTGGCGCCTTCGCCGCCGAGCCAGGGCCCGGCGAAGTGGCGGATGTAGAAGAGGGCACCGAAGAAGGCCGCGAAGAACATCACCTCGGAGAAGATGAACCAGCTCATCCCCCAGCGGAAGGAGCGGTCCATCTGCGGGCTGTAGAGGCCGCCGCGGCTCTCGCGGATCACGTTGCCGAACCAGCCGAACAACATGTACGCGACGAACAGGCCGCCGACGAAGAAGATGATCGGCCCGTTGGAGTCGGGGCGCCCGGCCTTGAGATCGTTGAACCAGGTGCCCAGGCCGTAGACCGTGATCAGCAGGCCGAGGGTGGCAATGATCGGCCACTTGCTCTGGGCAGGAACGTAGTAGTTCTCGTGACTAGCCATCGTTGTTGTTCTCCTTATCGGCCCGTCAGCCGTCATTCCTGGCGACTGGTGGCTTGCGGGCGGTGATATCGAACAGCGTGTAAGCAAGGGTCAGGTGATGCACGTCGGCCGGCAGATCACGATCGACGATGAAGCGCACCGGCATCTCGATGCGCTGGCCGGGTTGCAGGACCTGCTGGGTGAAGCAGAAGCATTCGGTCTTGTGGAAGAAAGCCGCCGCCTTTGACGGCGCCACGCTGGGAATCGCCTGGGCGGTCATCGGCTTGTCGGTGGGGTTGTAGGCCACGAAGAGCATTTCGTTGCTCGCCCCCGGGTGCACCACCAGGTCATCCGCCTTGGGGCGGAATTCCCAGCTCATCCCCGCCGCATTGGTGGCGAGGAACTGCACCCGCACCTGGCGCTGCTGGTCTTCGCTCTGGGCCCCTTCGTAGGCCGACCCGGTGGTCTTGCCGTTGATGCCGAAGGCCTGGCACATCACGTCGTAGATAGGCACCAGGGCAAAACCGAAACCGAACATCGCCACCACCAGCAACAGCAGGCGCAGGATCAGGCGGCGATTGCTCATTTCCCCGTTCATGTCACTTCACTTCCGGCGGCGTGCTGAAGGTGTGATAGGGCGCCGGCGAAGGCACCGTCCACTCCAGCCCCTCGGCACCGTCCCAAGGCTTGGCCGGGGCCTTGGCGCCACCACGGATGCACTTGATGACGATGAACAGGAAGAGGAACTGGGTAGCGCCGAAGGTGAAGGCACCGATGGAAGAGATCATGTTGAAGTCGGCGAACTGCAGGTTGTAGTCCGGGATCCGCCGCGGCATGCCTGCCAGTCCCACGAAGTGCATGGGGAAGAAGGCCATGTTCATGCCGATGAAGCTCATCCAGAAGTGCAGCTTGCCGAGGGTCTCGTCGTACATGTGGCCCGTCCATTTCGGCAGCCAGAAGTAGGCCGAGGCGAAGATGCCGAAGATGGCGCCGGGCACCAGCACGTAGTGGAAGTGCGCCACCACGAAGTAGGTGTCGTGGTACTGGAAGTCCGCCGGGGCGATGGCCAGCATCAGGCCGGAGAAACCGCCGATGGTGAACAGGATGACGAAGGCCACGGCGAACAGCATCGGCGTCTCGAAGGTCAGCGAGCCTTCCCACATGGTGGTCACCCAGTTGAACACCTTCACCCCGGTGGGCACGGCGATCAGCATGGTGGCGAACATGAAGAACAGCTCACCGGTCAGCGGGATGCCCACGGTGAACATGTGGTGCGCCCAGACGATGAAGGACAGGAAGGCGATGGACGCGGTGGCGTAGACCATCGAGGTGTAGCCGAACAACGGCTTGCGCGCGAAGGCCGGGATGATCGCGCTGACCGCACCGAAGGCGGGCAGGATCATGATGTACACCTCGGGGTGGCCGAAGAACCAGAACACGTGCTGGAACAGCACGGGGTCGCCACCACCGGCGGCGTTGAAGAAGCTGGTGCCGAAGTGGATGTCCATCAGCATCATGGTCACGCAGCCGGCCAGCACCGGCATTACCGCGATCAGCAGGAAGGCGGTGATCAGCCAGGTCCAGACGAACAGCGGCATCTTCATCAGCGTCATGCCGGGGGCACGCAGGTTGAGAATGGTGGCGATCACGTTGATCGCCCCCATGATCGAGCTGATGCCCATCAGGTGGATGGCGAAGATGAAGAAGGTGACGCTTTCCGGCGCGTAGGTGGTCGATAGCGGCGCGTAGAAGGTCCAGCCGAAGTTGGGCCCGCCGCCGGCGCTGAACAGGGTGCTCACCAGCAGGCCGAAGGCCGCCGGCAGCAGCCAGAAGCTGAAGTTGTTCATGCGCGGCAACGCCATGTCCGGCGCGCCGATCATCAACGGGATCATCCAGTTGGCCAGGCCGACGAAGGCCGGCATCACGGCGCCGAACACCATGATCAGGCCATGCATGGTGGTCATCTGGTTGAAGAATTCCGGCTGCACTATCTGCAGGCCGGGCTGGAACAGCTCGGCGCGGATCACCATCGCCATGGACCCGCCCAGCAGGAACATGGCGAAGCTGAACCACAGGTACATGGTGCCGATGTCCTTGTGGTTGGTGGTCAGCACCCAGCGCATCAGGCCCTTGGCCGGACCGTGGTGGTGATCATGCCCGGCATGATCGTGGTCGATCACTGCACTCATGTCAGTCTCCATATAGGCCGGTGTCTTTTTCATTGGCTTTCCGCCTGTTTCAGCGCCAGCACTTCCTTGGGCGTCACCATGTCCCCGGTGGCGTTACCCCAGGAATTGCGCTCGTAGGTGACGACCGCGGCGATATCGACCTCGGACAGTTGCTTGCCGAAGGCCGCCATGGCGGTGCCCGGCTTGCCGTGGAAGACGATGGAAAGGTGATCGGCCTTGGGACCGGTGGCGATCTTCGAGCCCTTGAGCGCCGGGAACATCGGCGGCAGGCCCTCGCCTTCGGCCTGGTGACAGGCGGCGCAGGTGGTGTGGTAGACCTTGTCACCCCGCGCGACCAGTTCCTCCAGGGTCCATTCCTTGTCGGTCAGCTCCTTGAGCTTGGCGGTTTCTTCCTTGCGTGCGGCCAGCCACTTGGCGAAGTCTTCCTTGGACTTGGCCTCGACCACGATGGGCATGAAGCCATGGTCCTTGCCGCACAGCTCGGCGCACTGGCCACGGTAGAGGCCGGGCTTGTCGACGCGGGTCCAGGATTCGTTGACGAAGCCGGGAATGGCATCGCGCTTGACCGCCAGGGCCGGCACCCACCAGGAGTGGATCACGTCGGCGGCGGTGATCAGGAAGCGCACCTTGGCGCCCACCGGGATCACCAGCGGCTCGTCCACCTCCAGCAGGTAATGCTCGCCCTTCTCCGCCTGGTTGTGGATCTGCTCGGAGGGCGTGGTCAGGTTGCTGAAGAACTCGACGTCCTGGCCCAGGTACTTGTAGTGCCACTTCCACTGGTAGCCGGTGACCTGGATATCCACGTCGGATTCCGAGGTGTCGTAGATGTCGATCAGGGTCTTGGTGGCGGGAATCGCCATCAACACCAGGATGACGAAGGGCACGACGGTCCAGAGGATCTCGACCGTCGTGCTTTCATGGAAGTGCGATGGCTGCTGTCCGGTGGAGCGGCGGTGGATGATCATCGACCAGAACATGGCACCGAAGACCAGTACGCCGATGACGACGCAGATCCAGAAGATGGTCATGTGCAAATCGAAAACGGTGCGGCTGACCTCGGTGGCCCCGGGCGCCATATTGACCGTCCAGGCGGCCTCCGCCTGGGCTAGAACAGACCACAGCAGGAGTCCCATCCAGACTCGTGGATGTCGCATCATTGCGGGTTCCCCTTCTCGTTCTTGTTATCCCGCCGGCTGGGCCAACGGCTTGGGGACGGCTGCCCGGACTACCAAAACTCGGACCGCCGACCTCGGCACGCAGGTGCACAGTCGGGTTCCATCAGGTAATGCCTTTCGAGTCGGAGTATAGACACGGACTTCCGGCGCGCAACGCGGTCCAGGAAATGGCCGAATGCGCGTAAGCCTTGTCCTAAAGGCCACGGCTCACACGGGTTGGCAGCGGGTGGCAAAGTGCTGTTATATCCGACCCGAATAACCACTACGGAATTATGACAATCCGGTCTTAGCAGCTTCGCAAGGCAAGCTAAGGTCTTCTCTTCACGTCCACCACGCATGTCCTTTTCAGGAGCAGTCATGAACACCGCCGCAGTGCGCGAAGTCATTCAGCGCGCCCTCCAGAACGAAGCCGCGTCAGCCCAACTCAAGCAGATACTGGAAACCCAGGTCGCCAGCCTCCACCCCGCGATCCGCCTGCCGGAAGATGATGCCCAGGGCGTGCTCGCCCGCTTCATCGCCGCCTACGTGGAGCAGGTGCCGGATGTGCTGGACGCCGCCGCCAACGTCGCCCGCGAAGCCGGTATCGAGTCGCGGATCAAGCCGGTCCTCAAAGTGGCCGAACAATTCTTCCTGCAACCGCCAGCGCTGATGGCCGGCCATGATGGCCTCGAAGGCCTGCTCGACGAGGCCTACCTCGCCCATCGCCTGGTGGAGGAGGTCAACGACCGCTACATCGTGCATTTCGGCCAGCCGCTGATCCCGCTGGACACCACCGTGGCCAACCTGATCGCCCATCAGTTGATCGGCGAGCCGTTCGCCAACCAGCTGGATGAAGCGGTGCACCACGCCGTGGACGGCCTGCTTGAGGAGGAGGTGTTCAGCCAGCCCTCGGCCCAGGCCTACCGCCAGCAACTTCACGACCCCAAGGTGGAAGCGGCCTGGAAGCGCTGGCCCTGCCTGTCCCAACAGCTGGGCGTGGGGCTGGAGCTGAACCAGGGGCAACGCGCGTAGGGCTGAACCTGAGGTCCCCATCAGCCTTGTCCGCGTGGGTATCGTTCCACTCAACCCACCCTACGAACCTATCTCCGCCGCCCCTCTCCTGGGGGGAGAGGGGTGACTCGCGGCGGCGAGCAACAGACAGACCTGATGCCCATACCAGCCTGACGCGGGGCAGAGAAGCAGAGGCCGCGCAAACCGCCCCTTCAGGAGGCCGAGCGGAATCGTTGTAGAGGGGGACGAGAGGCATGGATGCCGCGAGAGCCGCGCAGGGCCATGGATGGCCCTTCGCGGCGCGCCCCCGGAGCAAGGATGGAGCGAGGGAAGTTTGGCGAAGCCAAACCCGGATGTCGGGGCAAGCCTTTTGCTTCCTTTGGGTGGTGCGGCATTCCGACGACTGCCAAAGGAAGTCGCCTGGGAAGGCGAAACAACAACCCCCAGCCCACGCAAAAACGAGCCGAGCAACAAAGCCCGCAAAGCACCATGAAAAAGGGCTGCAATCGCAGCCCTTTTCGTCTTACTCCGCCTGGTAGCGCGGCCGCGGCGTAGCCATCGGCAGCGGACCATCGCCGATGGCGCGGAAACGCCCCTGCTCGGCGTCGTAGGCGCGGATCACCGACGTCTCGATGTCATACACCCAGCCGTGGATGAACAACTGGCCGCTGGCCAGGCGCGCCGCCACCGACGGGTGGGTGCGCAGGTGGTCGAGCTGGGCCACCACGTTTTCCTCGGTGAGCACGCCCAGGGCTTCGTGGTTTGCGCAGCCGCAGTTCTCCTGGACCACCACCTTGGCCACTTCGGCGTGGCGCAGCCAGGCCTTCACCGTGGGCATGCGTTCCAGGGTCTGGGGGTCCATCACCGCCTTCATGGCGCCGCAGTCGGAGTGGCCGCAGATGATGATGTGGTGCACGCCGAGGGCCATTACCGCGAACTCGATGGCGGTGGACACGCCACCGTTCATCTGGCCGTAGGGCGGGACCACGTTACCGACGTTGCGGGTCACGAACAGGTCGCCGGGCGAGCTCTGGGTGATCAGTTCGGGAACGATGCGCGAGTCGGCGCAGGTAATAAACATGGCGCGGGGTTTCTGCTCGTGGGCGAGCTTCTTGAACAACTCTTCCTGTTGCGGGAACACCTCGTCGCGGAAGCGCTGGAGACCCTCGACTATGTTCCGCAGCGCCTCTTCAGCACTCTCACCGCCTTGCTTGTCATGCTCATTGCTCATGCTGCCAACCTCGGTCATCTCAGGAATTTTGTCGTTATGCCGCCCATTATCCACGGTTTAACGGCATTTGAATTCCTACAGGACAGTCGTTACGGCCTGCCGAGTCACACCTTAAAGTAACGCCATCTGTCCGCCCGGCGGACAAAAGCGCGAACAATCCAGTTCATAGTCGCGGCGGCGGTTCAGTCCGAGCTTGCGAATGGCCACGGCGAAGCGCTGGGCCAGCAGCTCGGCGAAGGGTCCCTCGCCCTTGAAGCGGTGACCGAAGCGGCTGTCGTAGACCTCGCCACCCCGGCACTGGCGGATGATGCTCATGACATGACGGGCGCGCTGCGGGTAGTACGCCTCCAGCCATTCCTCGAACAGTGGCGCCACTTCCCTCGGCAGGCGCAGCAGCATGTAGTTCGCCTGCCGCGCACCAGCGTCGCGCGCCGCTTCCAGCAGGCTTTCCAGTTCCATGTCGTTGATCATCGGGATCATCGGCGAGCAGAGCACGCCCACCGGAATGCGGTTTTCGCGCAATACGCGGATCGCCCGCAGACGAGCGGACGGAGCGGCGGCGCGGGGTTCGAGGGTGCGTTTCAACTCATCGTCCAGGGTGGTCAGGCTGATCATCACCGCCACCAGGTTCTGCTCCGCCAGCTCGGTCAGCAGGTCGAGGTCACGCAGCACCAGCGAGCCCTTGGTCACTATGGTCACCGGATGCCGATAGCGCAGCAGCACTTCGAGGGTCTGCCGGGTGAGGCGGTGTTCCCGTTCGATGGGCTGGTAGGGGTCGGTGTTGGAGCCGAGGTTGATCGGCGCGCACTGGTAGCCGGGCTTGGACAGCTGTTGTTCGAGCAGGGCCACGGCGTTGGTCTTGGCGATCAGCCGGGTCTCGAAATCCAGCCCCGGCGACATGTCCCAATACGCGTGGCTGGGCCTGGCGTAGCAGTAGATGCAGCCGTGTTCGCAGCCACGGTAGGGGTTCACCGAACGGTCGAAGGGCAGGTCCGGCGACTGGTTGCGGGTAATGATGCTCTTGGCGGTTTCCAGCCGTACCTCGGTGGCGCGGCTGGGCGGGACTTCCTGGAACCAGCCGTCATCCAGAGCCACCGAGGTGGTCGGGGCGAAGCGGTTGAACGGGTTGCTGGCCGTACCACGGCCACGGGGCGGGAGAGGGGCAGGCATGGCAGGGCTCCGATAGCTGTATATTCATACAGTATACATAGCCCTTTCCTACGCCAAGGGGTCTCTGCCGGACGGCAGGGATCGGCACCGGTTCTCATGTCAACGCCGTGTATTTCGTCACCACAATTGAATTCGCGCCTGCAAGGGCAAGATCAAACGAGACGGACGTTAAGCCCACCGTAGCCATGCTGGCCGGCAGTCCCACCCAGTTCGACGCGGCCCTGGTCAGCCAGCTCGCGTGCGCGCCAGAAGGCGAAGAAATCGGTGACGAAGAAACCGTCGACACCCGCCATCAGCTCGGCCATCACCCGGGGCAACGGCTGCCAGTCCGGCGTGCAGGCCGCCAGGAAGATGGCATCCACGACTGCGTGGTCCTCCCCCTGGAAATCGCCGTCGCGCCAGCGGCGGATATCCGCATTGGCGGCCACGGCGCCATGCCATTGCGCAGCCAGCTGTGCCTTGCGCCCGGCCTCGACCCGACGCGGCTGGTGGTAGGCGCTCATCGCCTCGGGTTCGATCATGGCCACGGCGCGACGTGTGCGGACGCCGCCGTCGCCGGTACCGCAGGCCACTTCCCAGAACGGCAGGTCGCTGTGCGCCAGGGCGGCGGCCACGCGGGCCAGCAGCAGTTGCTCGGAGCAGCTGTCGCCGTGCCAGACGGTCACCGGCCGCGCTTGCTGCGCCAGGGCCGCTAGCCAATCGGCGTCACCGCTGAGACCGCTGCCGAAGTCGGGCCTGGGCGTCACCGCCTGGGGCCAGACCTCCAGCCAGAATGCCGCGCGGGCCGCACAGGGCGGCCGCTCGATATCCGCCAGCGGTCCCACCGCCAGGTCATCGTGCAATACCCGGATGCCCTTGGCAGCGTCGGCGCCAATGGCGCGGGCAACCCCGTCGACCGCGTTGTCACCACACACCAGGTGCCACATGAGCCCTCCTTGGCCCGTGCGTTATTCGCCGGGTTTCTTCAGCTTGGGATTGGGGAAGAACTGCACCCCCTGCACCTTGGGATCGGCCGGCTTGGACTTGGGCTGGTTGACCCGCGTGCCCAGCTCCTTGGGCACCGACTGGCCCTGGGCGTTGAGGGTGTCGGCATAGCCACAGACGACGCACTCACGGTGCGGCACGCCGTCCTCGTCCCACATCTGGATCTTGTCCATCTCGCTGCACGCCGGGCATACGGCCCCGGCGATGAAGCGTTTCGGCGTAGCGGTCATGCTGCGTCCTCCGACAGGCCGCTATGGCGCAGCAGGGCGTCGATGGACGGCTCGCGGCCGCGGAAGTCGACGAACAGCACCATCGGCTCCTGGGAGCCGCCACGGGCCAGGATGGCCTCGCGGAAGGCGCGGCCGGTGGCTTCGTTGAGCACGCCTTCTTCCTCGAAGCGCGAGAAGGCGTCGGCGGACAGCACTTCGGCCCACTTGTAGCTGTAGTAACCGGCCGCGTAACCGCCGGCGAAGATGTGCGCAAAGCTGTTGGCGAAACGGTTGAACGCCGGCGGACGCATCACCGCCACCTCGCCCCGGATCGCTTCCAGCACGTCCAGTACGCTGCGGCCGTCGCCGTGGGTGGCGTGCAGTTCGAAGTCGAACAGGGAGAACTCCAGCTGGCGCACCATCATCAGGCCGGACTGGAAGTTCTTCGCCGCCAGCATCTTGTCCAGCAGGTCCTGGGGCAGGGCTTCGCCGCTCTGGTAGTGGCCGGAGATCAGCGCCAGGCCCTCGGGCTCCCAGCACCAGTTCTCCATGAACTGGCTGGGCAGCTCCACCGCGTCCCAGGCCACGCCGTTGATGCCGGAGGCGCCGGCATGCTCGACGCGGGTCAGCAGGTGGTGCAGGCCATGGCCGAATTCGTGGAACAGGGTGGTGACTTCATCGTGGGTCAGCAGCGCGGGCTTGTCGCCAACGGCGGGGGTGAAGTTGCACACCAGGTTGGCCACCGGCGCGACCACCTCGCCACGGGCGTTGCGGCGCTTGTCGCGGGCACCGTCCATCCAGGCGCCGCCACGCTTGTTGGCGCGGGCGTAGAGGTCGAAGAAGAAGCGGCCGACGTGCTGGCCGTTCTCGCTGATCTCGAACAGGCGCACGTCCGGGTGCCAGGTATCGAAACCGGACAGCTCGCGGATCTCGATGCCGTAGAGCTTCTGCACGATGGCGAAGAGGCCCGACAGGACCTTGTCCACCGGGAAGTAGGCGCGCAGGGTTTCCTGGGAAATGCTGTAGCGCTGTTCGCGCAGCTTCTCGCCGAAGTAACCCACGTCCCAGCTCTTCAGATCGGCCACGCCCCGCTCGGCGGCAAAGGCCTTGAGCTCGTCCAGGTCCTTGGCGGCAAAGGGTTTGCTGCGCTTGGCCAGGTCCCGCAGGAAGCCCAGGACCTGATCGGTGGACTCGGCCATCTTGGTGGCGAGGCTGAGCTCGGAGAAATGCGCGAAGCCCAGCAGGCGGGCCAGTTCCTGGCGCAAGTCGAGGATCTCGGCCATCACCGGGCCGTTGTCGTTCTGCCCGGCATTGGGCCCCTGGTCGGAGGCGCGGGTGCTGTAGGCGGTATAGACCTCTTCACGCAACGCGCGGTCGTCGGCGTAGGTCATCACCGCGTAGTAGCTGGGGAATTCCAGGCTGATCAGCCAGCCGTCCAGGCCCTTGGCCTCGGCGGCCTGCTTCATCTGCGCCTTGGCCGAATCGGTGAGGCCGGCCAGCACGGCTTCATCCTGGACTTCCTTGGTCCAGGCCTGGGTGGCGTCCAGCAGCTGGTTGGAGAAGCGGCTGCCCAGCTCCGAGAGCTTCATCTGGATTTCGCCGTAACGCTGTTGCTGGTCCGCCGGCAGGTCGATGCCGGACAGGCGGAAGTCGCGCAGGGCGTGTTCGAGGATGGTCTTCTGCGCCACCTCGAAGCCGGCGGCCTCCGGGCCATTGGCCAAGGCCTCGTAGGCCTGGAACAGGGCACGGTTCTGGCCCATTTCGGTCCAGTACTCGGACAGCTTGGGCAGGCAGGCCTCATAGGCGTTGCGCAGCTCGGCGCTGTTGCACACCGCGTTGAGGTGGCTCACCGGGCTCCAGGCGCGACCCAGGCGCTCGCCCAGTTCGTCCAGGGCCTGCACCAGGCCCTGCCAGGTGGGGGCGCCATCCTGGCGCGCCAGCAGCTCGGCGATGGCCGCGCGGTTGTCGGCGAGGATCTGGTCGACGGCCGGTTCGACATGTTCCGGACGAATGGCGGAATAGGGCGGCAGGTCGAAGTCTTGCAGGAGGGGATTGCTCAGCGTCACGGCATTCACCTGTATTCGGGGAGGAGGCGGGCGGCGCGGGGAGACGATACGCAGCCCGAATGCTGGTCATCTTAATTACAATCGGCGCCTGACGCAGCCTCAGGAATAGCTATGAACCCGATCAGAACCTACCAGGGCACCACCCCAGAGCTCGGCGAGCGGGTCTTCGTCGACGCCTCCGCCGTGGTCATCGGCGACGTGCGGCTCGGCGACGACGCCTCGGTCTGGCCCCTGGTGACCATCCGCGGCGACATGCATCGCATCCGTATAGGCGCGCGCACCAGCGTGCAGGACGGCAGCGTGCTGCACATCACCCACGCCGGCCCCTTCAACCCGGACGGCTATCCGCTGGAAATCGGCGACGACGTGACCATCGGCCACAAGGCGCTGCTGCACGGTTGCAAGGTCGGCAGCCGGGTGCTGATCGGCATGGGCAGCATCGTCATGGACGGCGCGGTGATCGAGGACGACGTGGTGCTCGGCGCCGGCAGCCTGGTGCCGCCGGGCAAGCGCCTGGAAAGCGGCTACCTCTATGTGGGCAGCCCGGTGAAGCAGGCCCGCCCGCTGAGCGACAAGGAGAAGGCCTTCTTCACCTACAGCGCGGCGAACTACGTGAAGCTGAAAGACCTGCATATCGCCGAAGGCTACGGAGTCTGATCGATGGATTACCGCAACATCCTCTTCGACCTCGACGGCACCCTCACCGACCCCCGCGAGGGCATCACCCGCTCGGTGCAGTACGCACTCGCCAAGCTGGATATCCACGAGCCCGACCTGGCGAAGCTTGAACACTTCATCGGCCCGCCGCTGCTGCAGTGCTTCATGCAGACCTACTCCCTCTCCGAGGAACGCGCCTGGGACGCGGTGAACCACTACCGCGACCGCTTCAAGGTCACCGGCCTCTACGAGAACCGCGTGTTCGACGGCATCGACGCGCTGCTGGCGCGCCTCGTCGAGCAGGGCCGCACGCTGTACATCGCCACCAGCAAGCCGACGGTGTTCGCCCGCGAGATCGCCCGCCACTTCGGCTTCGACCGGCACTTCAAGCACATCTACGGCAGCGAGCTGGACGGCACCCGCACCAACAAGGTGGAGCTGATCGCCCACCTGCTGGACGAGGAGGGCCTGGCCCCTGCCGACACCCTGATGATCGGCGATCGCAAGCACGACCTGATCGGCGCCAGCCGCAATGGCCTGCACGGGGCGGGGGTGGGCTATGGCTTCGGCAGCCGCGAGGAGCTGCTGGCGGAAGGGCCGGCTCATTACTTCGCCAGCCTGGACGAGTTGAGCCGGGCGTTGGGCTGAAACGCGGAGAAAGGATGTAGGGGCGAATTTATTCGCCAAGGGGTGCGCAGCGCCCCCAATGGCTGAGAGGCAGGCCTCCGGCCTGCTTGGCGATTGAAATCGCCCCCACAGACTTCGTCAGTTGCCGTTGCGCTGATAGATGATCTTCTTGGTGCCGTTTTCGCAGGTGCCGACCACCATGTTCTGGTCCTTCACCTCGGCGTTGGGGACTATTTCCAGGGTGTAGCTGGGCACTCCGGCGGCCTGGATCTTCACCTCGATCTCCTGCTTCAGCTCCTCGCACGGCTTGGGCGCCGCGACGGCGGTGCCCGCCAACGCGCCCAGCACCAGGACTAGCGCAAATCTCATCATCACCCACTCCATTTCCTTGAGGTCCTGGCCCTTTGACTGACGGCCAGCCAGGCAAGTTCTAGCGGTTTGCCATCAGGCTTTCCAGTGCTCGTTCACGTTCCTGCTGGGGGAGTTCACCCAGTTCGTCGACGCGCCGGTAGAAGTCCGCCCAGTCGCCCCCCACCTCGTCGAACAACGCGGAGAAGGCCGGCACCCACAGGTCGTAGAGGCCGAAGGGGAGCAGCTTGGCGTTGTTCAGCGGTCCTTCGATCCAGGCGTCGTAGCGGTTGTAGCCACCCCATTGGCGGTCGCGCAGGGTGCGGTAGTCGTGGCGCAGCCGCTCGAACTCGGCGGCCTTGGCCTGGCGCATGGGCTCGGCCGGCAAGCCGCTGGCGTAGAGCTTCTCCAGGCGTTCACGGCAATCCAGCACCAGGCGGGTGAGGGCGTCGCGCCGCGCGGACGCGGCATCGTCGTGGGCCTCGAGGCCCTGGCTCTGCCGCCATTGGTGCAGGCCCTCGCGCTCGACGAAGCTGGCGAAGGATTCGTTGAACGCGGTATCGCCCGGCACATAGCGCTTCTGGTGGGCCAGCTCGTGGAAGATCAGCGCGACGAGACGGTCGTCGTCCCAGCGCAACATGGTGTTGAGCAACGGGTCGTCGAACCAGCCGAGGGTGGAGTAGGCCTCGACGCCCCCCACCCAGGTATCCAGCCCTTCCTGGTCGAGCAACGCGGCGGCACCCCGGGCGCGTCCCAATTGGTAGTAGCCGCGATAGGCCACGCAACCGGCGATGGGGAAGCAATGGGTTTTCGGCTCCAGGGAGAACTCCGGGGTGGCGAACAGGTTCCACACCACATAGGGCCGCTGGATGTCGGCGTAGACCCGGTAGCTGCCGTTGTCCGGCAGGCCCAGCTGCGTGCTGGCGAACGCGCGCGCCCGCTGGGTGAGGGCCAGGCGCTCGCGCAGCACCTGGGGTTGCTGGGGGTCGTCGATCAGTTCCTGTACCGGCTCGCGGGCCTGCAGCAACGCCAACTGGCCGCTGGCCAGTTGGCCGTAGTAGTCCAGGCTGGAGCAACCGTTCAGCAGCAGGGCGCCCAGCAAGGGAACCGAGGGGCGGCGGATGCGGTCAAGCAACTCGATAAGAAGGGTGGTCGGCATGCCGCGACACTAGCGCATCGGAACCACCAACTGCCATCGACGGAGTCATTCATGCGCCCATTGCTGCTTTCCCTGCCGCTGCTCAGTCTTGGCGGCTGCGCCATGCTGATGCCTGGCCCCAACCCCGACCAGGCCTGGATCGACCTGAAGCCCCAGGATGGCCAGGCCATCCAGGCGAGCCGGGTGGACAACCAGGCCCTGGCGGATTCCCACTACCTACAGGTAACGCCCGGCCACCACGAGCTGGAGGTGCGCCTGGAGTTCGACGTGGGCGGCACCGACATCGGCGAGAACAGCACCAGTTATCGGCGTACCTGCCTGCTCAAGCTGGCCTATGGGGACTTCACCGCTGGCGAGCGCTACCAGCTGGAGGCCGGCGGCATCGGTTTCCGTCCCTGGGCGCGGCTGTACGACGAGCAGAACCGCGAAGTGGCCAAAGCACGGGAAAGCCGCTGCGGCGATGTCTGAACACCCCGCCATGGGGCTATGCTGGCGAGACGTCCCTCACCAGGAGTATCACCATGCGCACGCTGTTGGCCTTGATACTGCTGGCCAGCCTCACCGCCTGCGCCGGCAAGCTGCCCGAACCCGATCCACGACTGGCCTGGATCGACGTGGCGCCACTGCCCGGCGACACCCTCATGGCCAACCGCCTGAACGGCAAGCGCTGGGATGACGGCCGCTTCTTCCAGGTGATGCCCGGCAAGAACGAGCTGGAGCTGCGCTACCAGTTTGAAATCCGCGGCGGCGGCGGAATGTTCGGCGCCGAACCCACGCGCATCACCTGCCACATGATCTTGCGCTACGACGGTTTCGAAGCCGGCCGGCGCTACCGCGTGGAAGCCCGCAACGCCGCCAACCAGCCCAGGGCCTGGCTGCTGGACGACCAGGGCCAGGTACTGGCGCGGCATGAGATATTCCCCCGCTGCGGTCCGTTCTAGGCTCGCTACGAAAAGTGCCTGCGCTTGGTGATGCGTCGTTAAAAATCGGTTCGGAATGCTCATTAACAGCTCGTTAACTCCGCTTCCTCACCGATTTTTTCCTCGCCTGACCTGCGCTCGACGACTTTTCGTACGGACCCTAATCCCGCAGGCTGGCCAGGATGTCGAAGGCGCGCAGCCGGTGCTCGTGCTGGTAGAGGTCGCAGGTGAAGATCAGCTCGTCGGCGTCGGTCTGGTCCAGCAGCACCTGCAGGCGCGCGCGGATCTTCTCCGGCCCGCCCACCATCGACATCGCCAGGAAACTGCCCACCGCCTCCTTCTCATGGGGCAGCCAGCGGCCCGCCATGCTCTCCACCGGCGGGCGCAGCACCAGGCTTTCGCCACGGATCAGCGCCAGCACCCGCTGGAACACGGTAGTCGCGAGGAACTCCGCCTCTTCGTCGGTGGGAGCGGCCACCAGGGGTACGCCGAGCATCACATAGGGCTTGTCGAGCACCGCCGAAGGGCGGAAATGATTGCGATAGACACGGATCGCCTCGTGCATGTAGCGCGGCGCGAAGTGCGAGGCGAAGGCATAGGGCAAACCTTTTTGCCCCGCAAGCTGGGCGCTGAACAGGCTGGAACCGAGCAGCCAGATCGGCACGTTGGTATCCATCCCCGGCATGGCGATCACCTGCTGCCCCGGCTGGCGAGGGCCGAGCAGGGCTTCCAGTTCTTCCACGTCGCGGGGGAAATCATCGGCACTGCCCAGGCGATCGCGGCGCAAGGCCCGCGCGGTGAAGTGGTCGGCGCCGGGGGCGCGTCCCAGGCCCAGTTCGATGCGGCCCGGATAGAGGCTGGCGAGGGTGCCGAACTGCTCGGCGATCACCAGCGGCGCGTGGTTGGGCAGCATGACCCCGCCCGAACCCAGGCGGATGCTGGAGGTACCTCCAGCCAGGTAGGCCAGCAGCACGGCAGTGGCCGAGCTGGCGATGCCTTCCATGTTGTGGTGCTCGGCCACCCAGAAGCGCGAGAAGCCCAGGCGCTCGACGTGGCGCGCCAGCTCCAGGGAGTTGTGCAGGGCCTGGGTTGCGCCACCGTGGTCGCGGACGGGCGCGAGATCGAGGACGGAGAAGGGCAGGTTGGAAAGGGCAGACATGGGCAAGACCTTGGCAGGGGACAGGTGCGGGACCTAATCCGAGTGAATCAGTAGGTCTTACTCTAGGGATTGCCGCTGCGGGCCGCTAGAAGGCACTTTTCGGTAACCAGGGCACCAGAAAGTAAGGATCGGGCCGGCGCATGGCGCCGGCCCAGGGATGGCGCGCGATCATTTGCGCTGGTAGACGACTTCCTTGCTGCCACCCTCGCAGGTACCCACCACCTGCATGCCACCGCCGGCCCCCTTCTCGACGATCTCCAGACTGTAGGAGGTGACGCCCTTGGCCTGGAGCTTGGCGTCGATTTCCGCCTTGAGCTCCTCGCAGGGTTTGACGGCGGCGAAGGTCGAACCGGCCAGGGCGAACAGGCCGAGGCCCAACAACAGTTTCTTCATGGATAACGCTCCCTCGTGATGAATGAACGGCCCGGTTGGCGAGCCATCCGCCCCCGCCTGGTTCCAGCGAGGCCGAGGACGAATGGCCAGAGCCTAACCCAAATGGACAAGGGAGCCGAATCTCAACTGTCGCTGATGCGGAAACCTATCTTCAGCGTCACCTGGTAGTGCCCTACCCGGCCGTTCTCGATATGCCCTCGAGTCTCCACCACCTCGAACCAGTCCATGTTGCGAATCGTCCGCGACGCTTCGGTGACGGCGTTGTTGATCGCGTCATCGACGCTGTTGCGCGAGGTGCCGACTATCTCGATCAGTTTGTAGGTGCGGTGGTCACTCATGGCGTATCTCCTTGTGGCAGGGCGAAAGAGCGCCTCAGCAAGGCTAGCCAAGAAAGTCGCTATCGGCTTGTCAGCTGCTGACGCAGCCAGTGGGCCAGGCGCTCGGCGCGGCGGTCGAGCTGGCGGGCCGGCACCCAGAGCGCCAGGCGCGCCGGGGTCTCGACGAAGCCCCAGGGGGCGACCAGGCGGCCAGAGGCGAGCTCGTCGGCCACCAGTTGCTGCGGGGCGATGGCCACCCCGAGCCCGGCCACTGCCGCTTCCAGCAGGTAGTAGAGGTGCTCGAAGCCCTGGCCGAGGCGCAGTCGGCCGTCGTCCAGACCCTGGGCCCGCGCCCACTGCGGCCAGGCCTGGGGACGCGACACCGTGTGCAGCAGGACTTCCTCCAGCAGCGCCTCTGGCGCGGCGGCGGCCAGCGCGTCGTGGCGGGCATAGCGCGGGCTGAGCACCGGGCCGATGGACTCGGCGGCCAGCTCGAACACCCGCATGTCCGCCGGCCAGGGCGGCGCGGCGAAGCACAGGGTGGCGTCGACGCCAGGGCGGCGCGGGTCCAGCTCGCCTTCGCTGGCGGAAAGCTGCAGGCGCAGTTCGGGCAGTTCGCGGTTGAGCCGGTCCAGGCGCGGGATGAACCAGCGCGCCAGCAGGCTGCCCGGGCAACCGAGGACAAAAGGCGCGTCCTCGCTGCGCTTGGCGAGGTCGGCGCAGACGCTGCGCAGGCGCTCGAAGGCCTCACCGCTGGCATCGCGCAGGCGTTCGCCGGCATCGGTGAGTTTTACGCCACGGCCATCCTTGCTGAACAACGCGACGCCCAGGGTTTCCTCGAGCAGGCGCACCTGCCGGCTCACGGCACCGTGGGTAACGTGCAGCTCCTCCGCCGCACGGCTGATGCTCTCCAGCCTGGCGGCAGCTTCGAAGGCGCGCAGTGCATTGAGCGGGGGCAGCTCTCGGCTCATGGAAATATGTGAGTTTTACTGACAGGTAATAGCAATCTAATCGCTTTTCCGCCACGCGGCCAGGGGTAAAATGGCCGCCATCGGATACCACTCCCAGGAGTTCCACCATGACTTCACTGCGCACCGGCCCGGACGCCAAGGGCCTGTTCGGCTCCTTCGGCGGCCAATACGTCGCCGAAACCCTGATGCCGCTGATCCACGACCTGGCCCGCGAATACGAAGCCGCCAAGGACGATCCGGAATTCCAGAAGGAGCTGGCCTACTTCCAGCGCGACTACGTCGGCCGCCCGAGCCCGCTGTACTTCGCCGAACGCCTGACCGAGCACTGCGGCGGCGCGAAGATCTACCTCAAGCGCGAAGAGCTGAACCACACCGGCGCGCACAAGATCAACAACTGCATCGGCCAGATCCTCCTGGCCCGGCGCATGGGCAAGAAGCGCATCATCGCCGAGACCGGCGCCGGCATGCACGGCGTGGCCACCGCCACCGTGGCCGCGCGCTTCGGCCTGCAGTGCGTGATCTACATGGGCACCACCGACATCGATCGCCAGCAGGCCAACGTGTTCCGCATGAAGCTGCTGGGCGCCGAGGTGATCCCGGTCACCGCCGGCACCGGCACCCTCAAGGACGCAATGAACGAAGCCCTGCGCGACTGGGTGACCAACGTCGACAGCACCTTCTACCTGATCGGCACCGTGGCCGGCCCGCACCCTTACCCGGCCATGGTCCGCGACTTCCAGGCGGTGATCGGCAAGGAAACCCGCGAGCAGCTGCAAGCACAGGAAGGGCGCCTGCCCGACAGCCTGGTCGCCTGCATCGGCGGCGGCTCCAATGCCATGGGCCTGTTCCACCCCTTCCTCGATGACAAGAGCGTCGCCATCGTCGGTGTCGAAGCCGCCGGCCACGGCATCGAGACCGGCAAACACGCGGCCAGCCTGAACGGCGGCGTACCCGGCGTACTGCACGGCAACCGTACCTTCCTGCTGCAGGATGAGGACGGCCAGATCATCGACGCCCACTCGATCTCCGCCGGCCTGGACTACCCCGGCATCGGCCCGGAACACGCCTGGCTGCACGACATCGGCCGCGTCGAGTACACCTCCATCACCGACCACGAAGCCCTGGACGCCTTCCACCAGTGCTGCCGCCTGGAAGGCATCATCCCGGCGCTGGAGTCCTCCCACGCACTGGCTGAAGTATTCAAGCGCGCGCCGAACCTGCCCAAGGACCACATCATGGTGGTCAACCTGTCCGGCCGTGGCGACAAGGACATGCAAACCGTGATGCACCACATGCAACAGGAGCACAAGGCATGAGCCGCTTGCAGACTCGCTTTGCCGAACTGAAACAGCAGAACCGCGCTGCCCTGGTGACCTTCGTCACCGCCGGCGACCCGGGCTACGACGCGTCCCTGGCGATCCTCAAGGGCCTGCCGGAAGCCGGCGCCGACGTGATCGAACTGGGCATGCCCTTCACCGACCCGATGGCCGACGGCCCCTCCATCCAGCTGGCCAACATCCGTGCCCTGGGCGCCAAGCAGAACCTGGCCAAGACCCTGCAGATGGTTCGCGAATTCCGTAGCGGCAACCAGAGCACCCCGCTGGTGCTGATGGGCTACTTCAACCCCATCCACTACTACGGCGTGGCGCGCTTCATCGAAGACGCCAAGGAAGCCGGCGTGGATGGCCTGATCGTGGTCGACCTGCCACCGGAACATAACGAGGACCTCTGCCACCCGGCCCAGGCCGCAGGCATCGACTTCATCCGCCTGACCACCCCGACCACCGACGACCAGCGCCTGCCGACCGTGCTCGATGGCAGCTCCGGCTTCGTCTACTACGTCTCGGTGGCCGGCGTCACCGGTGCCGGCTCCGCCACCCTGGAGCACGTGCAGGAAGCCGTCGCCCGCCTGCGTCGCCACACCGACCTGCCGGTTGCCATCGGCTTCGGCATCCGCACCGCCGAACACGCGGCGAACATCGCCCGCCTGGCCGATGGCGTGGTGGTGGGTTCCGCCCTGGTGGACCAGATCGCCAACGCCCAAACGCCTGAGCAAGCAGTGGATGGCGTGCTCAGCCTCTGCAAGACCCTCGCCGAAGGCGTGCGCAACGCCCGCGCCTGATTCGCGCCCGCAGTACGAAAAAAGCCGCTGTCCCGAAAGGGCAGCGGCTTTTTCATGGGCGGACATTGGACCCGTAGGATGGGTAGAGCGGAGCGAAACCCATGCGGACGTGCGCGGGATTCGATGGGTTTCGCAGGCTCGCGGAACGCCGCCCGCCCCATCCTACGAGCTGGGTCCTTACAGCTCGTACTCGATCTCTCCGTCTTCCAGGCAGGACAGGTCCAGCGGCCGTATCGCGCCCATCCACATGGGGTAGTCGCGGTGGTCGCGCAGGTCGCTGCCGGTGATGGGGTGCACCAGCACCGTGAGGCCGTCGCGGTGCAGCGCCAGCCAGGGGATCACCTCGCCGAACAGCTCGGGCTTGAAGGCCAGCTGGCAGCTCCAGTCCGGGTGGGGGCCCACGGGTTTCTCGTGGACGCGGCCCATCTTCAGAGGGAAGCGCCGCGCGGCTTCCTCGCAGAGCTCGCGAGCCTGGTCGAGGCTGGCGGCATCGAAGTAGACGTGGGCGTGGAAGCCCTTGATACGGGGCGTGGGGGTCATATGGCGATTCCTTCACGATGCCGGATGAGCTGGGCCTGGCGGGTCTCGTCGCCCAGCTCCTGCTGCAACCAGTCGACGAAACAGTTCATCAGCCGCGCGCGGCGCTTGCGTTCCGGCTGCACCAGGTAGTAACCCAAGTCCGAACGGACGCTGCTGTCCAACAAGGGTACCAGCAGGCCCTGGTCGAGCAGGTCGTCCACCAGGTAGCGCCAGCCGATGGCCACGCCCTGGCCGGCGATGGCGGCCTGGATCAGCAGGGTGTAGTTGTCGAAGCGCAGCATGCCCGAACCGGGGGGTTGGGCGATCCCCAGTTCGCGGAACAGCCCGTTCCAGTCGAACCAGCGGGTGCGCACCTCGGGTTTCAGATGCAGCAGCGGCAACTCGGCCAGCGCCGCCGCCGGCAACGGCTGCTCGCGCCCGGCCAGCAGGCGCGGACTGGCGACGGGGAAGACCTCCTCGCGGAACAGCAGCAACGCCTCGCCATGCTTGAAGCGGCCGTCGCCGAAGGCGATGGCGATATCCACATCCGAGCGCAGCATGTTCATGGTGCGATCGCTGGTGACGATGCTGACGTCGATCTCCGGGTTGGCCTCGTGGAAGCGGTGCAGGCGCGGCATCAGCCAGTAGGCGGCGAAGGCGAAGTCGGTGGCCACCTGCAGCACCTCGTGCTGGCGCCGCGAACCGATGGCGTCGAGACCGGCGTTGATCGCCTGCAGCCCCTCCTGCACATGGAGCAGCAGCAGGCGGCCGGCGTCGGTCAGCTCGATGCCGCGATAGACCCGATCGAAGAGCCGGGTGGCCAGCTGCTTTTCCAGGCGCTGGATCTGCTGGCTCACCGCCGGCTGGGTGGTGCCCAGCTCCACCGCGGCGGCGGTGAAACTCAGGTGACGGGCGGCGGACTCGAACACCCGCAGCAGGTCCAGGGACAGTTCAGCGTGCAGTTCTGCCATAAGGTTTGCTTATCCGAGTCATGTTCCACCGTGCGGTTTACCGGGTGGATATCTGGCGCAATCATCGAAGCCAGCACTTTCGCATAATTCGACAATATGGATAAGCGAACGATGAAACGCCCCAATATCCTCTTCATCATGGCCGACCAGATGGCCGCGCCGCTGCTGCCCTTCTACGCCCCTTCTCCGATCAAGGCACCCAACCTCTCACGGCTCGCCAGTGAGGGCGTGGTGTTCGACTCGGCCTACTGCAACAGCCCGCTCTGCGCGCCTTCGCGCTTCACCCTGGTGAGCGGCCAGCTGCCGTCGAAGATCGGCGCTTACGACAACGCCGCCGACTTCCCCGCCGACGTCCCCACCTACGCCCACTACCTGCGCCGCCTGGGCTACCGCACCGCGCTGTCCGGCAAGATGCACTTCTGCGGCCCCGACCAGTTGCACGGCTACGAAGAACGACTGACCAGCGATATCTACCCGGCGGACTACGGCTGGGCGGTGAACTGGGACGAGCCGGACGTACGCCCGAGCTGGTACCACAACATGTCGTCGGTGCTGCAGGCCGGTCCCTGCGTGCGCACCAACCAGCTGGATTTCGACGAGGAAGTGGTGTTCAAGGCCCGCCAGTACCTCTACGACCATGTGCGCGAAGGCGACGGCCAGCCGTTCTGCCTGACGGTGTCGCTGACCCATCCCCACGACCCCTACACCATCCCGGCGGAGTACTGGGACCTGTACCGCGACGAGGACATCGAACCACCCCGCGTGCAGTTCGCCGATGCCGAACAGGACCCGCATTCCCAGCGCCTGCTCAAGGTCATCGACCTCTGGGGCAAGCCGCTGCCGCCGCACAAGGTGCGTGATGCCCGTCGCGCCTACTACGGCGCCTGCAGCTACGTCGACGAACAGGTCGGCCGACTGCTCAAGACCCTGGCCGACTGCGGCCTGGACCAGGACACCATCGTCGTCTTCTCCGGCGACCACGGCGACATGCTTGGCGAGCGCGGCCTCTGGTACAAGATGCACTGGTTCGAGATGGCCGCCCGCGTGCCGCTGCTGGTGCATGCGCCGAGCCGCTTCCGCGCTGCGCGGGTGAGCCAGTCGGTGTCCACCGTCGACCTGCTGCCCACCCTGGTGGAGCTGGCGGGTGGCGCGCTGGAACCCGGCCTGCCGCTGGATGGCCGTTCGCTGCTGCCGCACCTCGAAGGGCAGGGTGGCCACGACGAGGTGCTCGGCGAGTACATGGCCGAGGGCACCACCAGCCCGCTGATGATGATCCGTCGCGGCCCCTACAAGTTCATCTACTCGGAGCAGGACCCCTGCCTGCTCTTCGACCTGGCCAACGACCCGCAGGAGCTGGAAAACCTCGCCCCGTCGCCAGACCACCAGGCCCTGCTGGCAGACTTCCGGGCGGAGGCCCGCGCCCGCTGGGACATCCCGACGATCGCCGCCGCCACCCTGGCCAGCCAGCGCCGCCGCCGCTTCGTCGCCGAGGCCCTGGGCCAGGGCAAGCTGGCGAGCTGGGACCACCAGCCCTTCGTCGACGCCAGCCAGCAGTACATGCGCAACCACATCGACCTGGACGACCTGGAACGCCGCGCGCGCTTCCCCCAACCCTGAGGAACCAAGGCATGAAGACGATCAATACGATGCTCGCCGCCGCCGCGCTGCTGGGCGGCCTGACCTTCGAGGCCCAGGCGGAGGACGCCAGTTGCGCCACGGTGAAGCTGGGCGATCCGGGCTGGAGCGACATAGCCGTCACCAACGGTGTGGCGCGCTTGCTCCTCGATGGCCTGGGCTACCGCACGGAAACCCCGACCCTGGCGGTGCCGATCATCTTCGCCGGGTTGCACAAGGGGCAGATCGACGCCTTCCTCGGCAACTGGATGCCGGCGCAACAGAGCAACTACGACAAGTTCGTCGCCGCCGGCAGCGTCGACAAGCTGGCGCAGAACCTCGGCGGCACCGAGTACACCCTGGCTGTGCCGCGCTACGCCCATGACGCGGGGGTGAAGTCCTTCGCCGACCTGGACAAGTTCGCCGACAAGTTCGACAAGACCCTCTACGGCATCGCCTCCGGCTCCCCCGCCAACGAGTCGATCCGGCAGATGATCGCCAAGGACGAGTTCGGCCTCGGCGACTGGAAGCTGGTGGAGTCCAGCGAGCAGGCGATGCTGGTGCAGGTGGGCCGGGCGGTGAAGCGCGACCAGTTCGTGGTCTTCCTCGGCTGGACCCCGCACCCGATGAACGTGCAGTACGACATGGCCTACCTCAAGGGCGGCGAAAAGTACTTCGGCGAGAGCGGCAGCGTGAACACCCTGGCGCGCAAGGGTTACGCCGAGCAGTGCCCGAACGTCGGCAAGCTGCTGGGCAACCTGCAGTTCACCCAGGAAATGGAGAACGCCGTGATGAACCAGGTGCTCAACGGCAACACCAGCAACGACGCGGCCATCAAGGCCTGGCTGAAAGCCAACCCGGCGGTGGTCGAAGGCTGGTTGCAGGGCGTCACCACCCGCGATGGCGGCGACGCCGTGGCGGCGGTGCAGGCGAAGCTCTGACGCGGATCGTTCGCACAATCTCTGTAGGGGCGAATTCATTCGCCAAGCAGACTGAAGGTCTGCCGGGAAGTCCCTGGGCCCGCTTCGCGGCCCTTGGCGAATGAATTCGCCCCCACAAGAGCACCAGGCGATCGATGAAACTCCACAACCTCTTCCCCTTCCTCACCTGGCTACCGGGCGTGCGAGCGCCCGGCCTTGGCCGCGACGCGATGGTGGGGCTGACCGGCGCCATCCTCGCCCTGCCGCAGTCCATCGCCTATGCGCTGATCGCCGGCCTGCCGGCGGAGTACGGGCTCTACGCGGCGGTGGTGCCGGTGATGGTCGCCTGCCTCTGGGGCTCGTCGAAACACCTGATCTGCGGGCCGACGGCGGCCATCTCGGTGGTGCTGCTGGCCAGCGTCAGCCCGCTGGCCCTGCCCGGCAGCCAGGAGTACATCGCCCTGGTGCTGCTGCTGACCTTCCTCGCCGGCGCCTTCCAGTGGCTGCTGGGATGGCTGCGTTTCGGCACCCTGGCCAACTTCGTCTCACAGTCGGTGGTGCTCGGCTTCAGCCTGGGCGCGGCCCTGGTGATCGCCCTAGGCCAGGTCCCCAACCTGCTCGGCCTGGCCAACCTGGAAGGCCGCGCCACCGCCTGGCAGAGCGCGCTGCAGCTGGCCGACCATGTCCGTGAGCTGCACTGGCCGTCGCTGCTGGTGGCGGCTGTGACCCTCGGCCTGTCGATGCTGGTGCGCTGCCTGTGGCCGCGCCTGCCGGCGCTGCTGATCGGCCTGGTGGGCGGTAGCCTGCTGGTGCTGGCCCTGCCCGGACTCTTTGCCGAGGTCGCGCGGGTACAGCCCTTCAGCGGCAGCCTGCCACCGCTCGCCGCGATCCGCTTCGATGCCGAGGACCTGCTGCGCCTGCTGCCCTCGGCGGTGGCCTGCGGCCTGCTCGGCCTGGTCACCAGCCTGTCCATCGCCCGCGCCCTGGCCAGCCAGTCGCGCCAGCTGCTGGACGCCAACCAGGAGGCCCGTGGCCAGGGGCTGTCCAACCTGATCGGCGCCTGCTTCTCGGGTTACCTCTCGGCGGGCTCCTTCACCCGCTCCGGCTTGAATCTCCAGGCCGGCGCGCAGTCGCCCCTGGCCGGGGTGTTCTCGGCGCTCTGGGTAGCGCTGTTCGCCCTGCTGGGGGCAAGTCTGATTGCCCATATCCCGCTGCCGGCCATGGCCGCGAGCATCCTGCTGATCTGCTGGGGGCTACTGGACGGGCGTCGCCTGCGCCAACTCTGGCGGGTCAGCCGGGCGGAGTTCGCGGTGATGGCGCTGACCTGCGCCGCCACCCTGCTGCTGGAACTGCAGACGGCCATATACGCCGGGGTGCTGGCGTCGCTGTTCTTCTACCTCAAGCGCACCTCAAAGCCACGGGTGCATCAGGCCCATGAGGGGGATGCCGAGGTGTTGCGCATCGAAGGCTCGATCTTCTTCGGCGCCTGCCCTTACCTGCAGAAGCTGATCCAGCGCAGCCGCGCCGGGCGCCTGGTGCTGGATGCGCACCATGTGAACTTCATCGACTACGCCGGGGTAAGCATGCTGCATGAAGAAGCGCGGCGCCTCGGCGGGGAGGGCCGCAGCCTGGTGCTGCGCCGCGCCCGGCCGCAGGTGGAGCGGGAGCTGCGCAAGCTGGAGGGAGAGGGCAGTGGGCTGTTGATCGAGGGGAGCAATCCGTAGGAGCGAGCGCTGCTCGCGAAGGCTGTTCGCGAGCAGCGCCTACGGACCTGGGAGGGGAATAAAGATCAGCCCTGGGCCAGTTGGCGGCGCAGCTCGGCGAGCACCGGAGCGCTGTCCGGCAGCACGCCGCGCCAGAGCAGGAAGGCTTCTGCGGCCTGCTCCACCAGCATACCGAGGCCATCCAGGGTACGCAGCGCGCCGTGCTCGCTGGCCCAGCGGTTGAAGGCGGTCATTTCCTTGCCGTACATCATGTCGTAGCAGACCGTGTGGCCCGGCTGGATCAGGCTCGGCGAAATGGGCGGCAGGTCGCCGGACAGGCTCGCCGAGGTGCCGTTGATGATCAGGTCCACCGGCTCCTCCAGCCAGTCGAAACCGCTGGCGGACACCGGGCCCAGGTCGGCGAACAGCCGGGCCAGGTCCTCGGCCTTTTCCACGGTGCGGTTGGCGATCACCAGGGCCGCCGGCTTCTCGGCCAGGATCGGCTCGATCACCCCGCGTGCGGCACCGCCGGCACCCAGCAGCAGGATGCGCTTGCCGGCCAGGGTCAGCCCGGCGTTGCGGATGAGGTCGCGCACCAGGCCGGCGCCGTCGGTGTTGTCACCCAGCAGGCTGCCGTCGTCGAGCTTCTTCAGGGTGTTCACCGCGCCGGCGCGCTGGGCGCGGGCGCTGAGGCTGCCGGCCAGCTGGTACGCCTGCTCCTTGAAGGGCACGGTGACGTTGCCGCCCTTGCCGGTGGCGAAGAATGCCCGGGCGCAGCCGCTGAAATCGTCCAGGGGCGCGAGCACGGCTTCGTAGGTCAGCCGTTCGCCGGTCTGCTCGGCGAACAGGCGGTGGATCAGCGGCGACTTGCTGTGGCCGATGGGGTTGCCGAAGACGCAGTAGCTGTCCATCAGAGGCCCGCCTCCGTCAGCCAGTCGCGGTCCTTGAGGAAGTACTCGGTGAGGCGCGCCTCCTCGCTGCCGGGCTCGGGCTTCCAGTCATAGCCCCAGCGCACGTGGGGCGGCAGGGACATGAGGATGGATTCGGTACGGCCGCCCGATTGCAGGCCGAACAGGGTGCCGCGGTCGAACACCAGGTTGAACTCCACATAGCGGCCACGACGGAAGGCCTGGAACTCGCGCTGCTGCTCGTTGAAGGGAGTGTCCTTGCGCTTGCGCAGGATCGGCAGGTAGGCCGCAAGGTAGGCGTCGCCGATGGCGCGCATGAAGGCGAAGCTGGTGTCGAAGTCCCACTGGTTCAGGTCGTCGAAGAACAGGCCGCCGATGCCGCGCGGCTCGTTGCGGTGCTTCAGGTGGAAGTAGCGGTCGCACCATTCCTTGTAGCGCGGGTAGACGTCCGCGCCGAAGGGCGCGCAGGCATCGCGGGCCACCTTGTGCCAGAACACGCAGTCTTCTTCCTGCGCGTAGTAGGGGGTCAGGTCGAAGCCGCCACCGAACCACCACACCGGCTCCTCGCCTTCCTTCTCGGCGCAGAAGAAGCGCACGTTGGCATGGGAGGTGGGCACGTGGGGGTTTTCCGGGTGGATCACCAGGGACACGCCCAGGGCCTGGAAGCCACGGCCGGCCAGTTCCGGGCGATGGGCGCTGGCCGAGGGCGGCAGGCTGCTGCCGAACACATGGGAGAAATTCACCCCGCCTTTCTCGATCAGCCCGCCGTTCTCGATCACCCGGGTACGGCCGCCGCCGCCAGCGGGACGGGTCCAGGCGTCCTCGATGAATTCGGCCTTGCCGTCTTCGGCCGCCAGGGCGGCGCAGATGCGGTCTTGCAGATCGAGCAGATAGGCCTTCACGGCCTCGATACGGTCAGTCACGTAATCAACCTTGGCAGCGGGGGGTGGCGGAAAAATGAGCAGGCAAGCATACCACCGCCAGACCCCCGCCGTGGCTTGACGGGAATCAAGCCGAAGCGTTGGATGGGAGCTTTTCCGACCAGGAGGTTGCAAGCATGGCCAAACGCATCCAGTTCTCCGCCTATGGCGGGCCGGAAGTCCTCGAATACGCGGACTATCAGCCGACGGAACCGGGACCGCAGGAAGTACGGGTGCGCAATCGTGCGGTCGGCCTGAACTTCATCGACACCTACTACCGCAGCGGCCTCTACCCGGCGCCGGACTTCCCCACCAGCCTCGGCACCGAGGGTGCGGGCGAAGTGGAAGCGGTGGGCAGCGCGGTGACCCAGTTCAAGGTGGGCGACCGCGTCGCCTATGCCACCGGCCCCCTGGGCGCCTACAGCGAACTGCACGTATTGCCGGCGGACAAGCTGGTGCGCCTGCCGGAAGGCATCAGCTTCGAGCAGGCCGCGGCCATGATGCTCAAGGGCCTCACGGTGCAATACCTGCTGCGCCAGACCTTTGAGCTCAAGGGCGGCGAGACCATCCTCTTCCACGCCGCCGCCGGTGGCGTGGGCCTGATCGCCTGCCAGTGGGCGCGCGCCCTGGGGGTGAAGCTGATCGGTACCGTCAGCTCGGCGGAGAAGGCGGCGCTGGCCAAGGCCAACGGCGCCTGGGCGACCATCGACTACAGCCATGAGAACGTTGTGCAGCGGGTGCTGGAACTCACCAACGGCGCCAAGTGCCCGGTGGTCTACGACTCGGTGGGCAAGGACACCTGGGAAACCTCGCTGGACTGCGTAGCCCCGCGCGGGCTGATGGTGAGCTTCGGCAACGCCTCCGGGCCGGTGAGCGGGGTGAACCTCGGCATCCTCGCGCAGAAGGGCTCGCTCTACGTCACCCGGCCGACGCTGTTCGGCTACGCCAGTACGCCGGAGCGCCTGCAGGCCATGGCGGATGAGCTGTTCGCGCTAATCGCCGACGGCCACATCAAGGTGGAGATCAAGCAGCGCTTCGCCCTGGCCGACGCGGCCAAGGCGCATACCGCCCTGGCCAGCCGGCAGACCACCGGTTCGACCGTGCTTATCCCCTGAGTACCCGACCGCTGGCCAGGTCGCGGATCACGCTGGGATTGCGCCGCCCGCCGAGGGCGCCACCCAGCACCGCGTCCAGCTCTTCGCCGAAGTACTGCTGCACCCGCAGGCGCGAGTAGGCGGAAGGACGGCCAGAGGGGTTGGCGGAAGTGGAGATCAGTGGCCCGGTGAGGGCGCAGAGGTCGCGCACCAGCGGGTGGTCGCTGACGCGCAGGGCGACGCTGTCGTGCTGGCCGGTTACCCACTCCGGCAGCAGGTTCTGGTGCGGCACCAGCCAGGTGTTGGGGCCGGGCCAGCTGCTGGCGAGACGGTCGATCCAGGCGTCCGGCAGGCCTTCGAGGAGGAAGTCGAACTGGCGGATATTGTCCGCCACCAGGATCAGGCCCTTGTCCACGGGCCGCTCCTTGAGCGCCAGCAGGCGGTACACCGCATCTTCGTTCCAGGGATCGCAGCCCAGGCCCCAGACCGCCTCGGTCGGGTAGGCGATCACGCCACCCTCGCGCACTACCCGCGCCACTTGCTGCACCCGCCAACTGCTGACCATCGCCTACTCCCACAAGACCTGTTCGGCAAAGTGTACAGGGCTCAACCCCGACGATGCACCCAACAGCCGGCCTCGCGGGCGACGCGTCCGCGCAGCTCGAGATCGGTGAGTTCGGCGAGCAGTCGCGGCAGCTCCCAGCCGCTGGCGGCGGCCAGTCCCTCGCTGCTGTAGGGCGCCGCGCGCAGCAGCGCCAGCAAGGGGTGGGCCTCATGTTGCGGCGCTTCGGCAGGGGCCTCCGGCGCCATGGCCTGCCAGCCGCGCAAGGCCTGGAGTATGTCGTCGATGCGTTCCACCAGGGTGGCGCCTTCGCGGATCAACTGGTTGCAGCCCCGCGCGCCAGGGTGATGGATGGAACCGGGAATGGCGTACACCTCGCGACCCTGTTCGGCGGCCAGGCGCGCGGTGATCAACGAGCCGCTTGACGGACTGGCTTCCACCACCAGCACGCCGAGGGACAGGCCGCTGATGATGCGGTTGCGGCGGGGAAAGCTGGCCGCCATCGGCGGGCAGTCGAGGGGCAGCTCGGACAGCAGCGCGCCACCTTGCTCGCCGATTCGCGCCGCCAGGCCACGGTGTCGATTGGGGTAGATGTGTTCCAGCCCGGTGCCGAGCACCGCGACAGTCCCACCCCCGGCCTCCAGCGCCCCCAGGTGGGCCGCGCCATCGATGCCGAGCGCCAGGCCGCTGGTGACCACGAAGCCGCCGCCAACCAGGCTGCGGGCGAAGGCCCGGGCGGTGTCCAGCCCGGCCGCCGAGGCCCGCCGGCTGCCGACGATGGCCAGCTGCGGGCGCTCCAGCAGGCTGGGGTCGCCGGCGACGTAGAGCAGCGGCGGCGCATTGGCCGTTTCGGCAAGCAGGGCGGGATAGTCGGGAGCGTCCCAGCACAGCAGGTGCTGGCCGGGCTGCTTCAGCCAGCCCAGGGCGCGCGCCGCGGCATCGCGGATCTGCGGGCTGCGCCGGGGTTCGGCGCAGGCGGCCGGCAGGCCAAGGGCTCGCCAGGCGGAGGCGGGCGCACTGAGGGCGGCGGAGGCGCTGCCGAAGGCTTCGATCAGGCGGCGGAAACGGGCGGGGCCGAGTTCGGGGAGGTGGTGCAGACGCAGCCGTGCTTCCAGCTCGGCGGGGGAGATTGGTGGCATGTCGATCGGTCCATGATCGCGCCGCCATTGCGGCAGGACAGCCACCAATACAACAAGCCCCCGCGATGCGGGGGCCTGGAGGTGTTACGGGTTATGTACCTTGTCCATCACCGCCAGCTGCCGCGTGGCCGCCAGCACCAGGCCGTAGCTGAGCTTGTCGTAGGTGCGGAACACCATCAACAGGCCGGCGCGCTCGTCCGGGATCTTGATGAACTCATCGGTGATGCGGTCGCGCACGGTTTCACCGGTCTTGTAGACCGCCAGCACGTTGCCTTCCACCAGGCCGTCACGCTTGCCCTTGTTGATGGTGACCACGTCGAACTGGCCAACCTGGGTCACGCCACGGGGCACATCGAGGATCACGCCGCTGATGTCGCGATCCGGGGCGCTGGGCATGAAGGTGGAGTTGATCGGGCGTTCCTCGGTGGGGAACAGGCGATCGCCCAGGCGCACTTCCTCGGTGGAGCGGGACAGTTCCAGGGTGGCGATATCGCCCTCGTCGGCAACCATCTCGCCGCTGCCGATATCGTTGGCGTTGATCCCCAGGAACTCCTTGGTGTCCGGGTCCACGTAGGTGCGGCCCTGGCGGAAGATGCCGTAGGCCGGCTGATCCTGGGAGAAGTTGCCGCGGGCGTAGACCCGGTCACCGGCGCCGCTGACCACGCGCTCGGCATTGCCGGCGACGATGTAGGGCGCGGAATCGAACTGGCTGGCCTCGTCGACGATGCGGTTTTGCAGCAGGAAGGCGTTGATAGCCTCCAGCGGGATTGCCGGAATCGCCTCGGCCATCGGCGTGCTGCGCACCTGCGGCGACAGCTTGATGGTGCCGCGGGACGCGCCGCGGTTCAGCATCAGGCGAGGTTCGCCACCTACGTAGACCAGGCTCAGCACATCACCCGGGAAGATCAGGTGCGGGTTCTCGATCTGCGGGTTGGCGTGCCAGATTTCCGGCCACTTCCACGGCTTGGTCAGGAACTTGCCGGAGATGTCCCATAACGTATCGCCCCGAACCACTGTATAGCGCTCCGGATACCCAGCCTTGAGTTCCACCGCGGCCTGGGTCAGCCCACTGGCGGCCAGGAGCAGCAGGGCGAGTAGTGATTTCCTCATGCGGTGAATCCCTTTATTATGTCCATTCACATGAAACGCCCTGAGAGCCGCCCCAACCGGGCTCTGTAGCCGTTTTTCGATGCTGCTCACCATCTTAGCAGCGGATTTTCAACTTATTCCACAAGTGCATCACAAACGCATATGGCGATTCTGAACATTCTCGAATTCCCCGATCCGCGCCTGCGCACCATTGCCAAACCCGTGGATGTGGTCGACGACTCCATTCGCACGCTGATCGACGACATGTTCGAAACCATGTACGCCGCACCAGGCATCGGCCTGGCCGCAACCCAGGTGAACGTGCACAAGCGCGTGGTGGTGATGGACCTCTCGGAAGACAAGTCCGAGCCGCGGGTCTTCATCAACCCCGAGTTCGAGTCCCTCACCGAGCAGATGGACCAGTACCAGGAAGGTTGCCTGTCGGTACCCGGCTTCTACGAGAACGTCGACCGGCCGCAGAAGGTCAAGATCAAGGCCCTGGACCGCGATGGCCAGCCCTATGAGCTGATCGCCGAGGGCCTGCTCGCCGTGTGCATCCAGCACGAGTGCGACCACCTCAACGGCAAGCTCTTCGTCGACTACCTGTCGTCCCTCAAGCGCGACCGCATCAAGAAGAAGCTGGAAAAGCAGCACCGCCAGCAGGCTTGATCCCCATCCCAAAGGCTTGCCCCGGCAAGCCTTTTTCTTTAGCGAGTACCCATGACTGAGCCACTGCGCCTCGTCTTCGCCGGCACCCCGGAGTTTGCCGCGGAGCACCTCAAAGCCTTGCTGGACTCCCGCCACCAGGTGATCGCCGTCTACACCCAACCGGACCGCCCGGCCGGCCGTGGCCAGAAGCTGATGCCCAGCCCGGTCAAGCAACTGGCCCTCACCCATGGCGTACCGGTGCTGCAGCCGCCGACCCTGCGCGACCCGGCGGCCCAGGAAGAACTCCGTGCCCTGGGCGCCGACCTGATGGTAGTGGTGGCCTACGGGCTGATCCTGCCCCAGGTGGTGCTCGACACCCCGCGCCTGGGCTGCATCAACAGCCATGCCTCGCTGCTGCCGCGCTGGCGCGGCGCCGCGCCCATCCAGCGTGCGGTGCAGGCGGGCGACGCGGAAAGCGGCGTGACCGTGATGCAGATGGAAGCGGGCCTGGATACCGGCCCCATGCTGCTCAAGGTGACCACCCCGATCGCCGCCACCGATACCGGCGGCAGCCTGCACGACCGCCTCGCCCAGCTCGGCCCGAAGGCCGTGCTCGAAGCCATCGAGGGCCTGGCCGCCGGCACTCTCGAGGGTGAAGTGCAGGACGATACCCTGGCCAACTACGCCCACAAGCTGAACAAGGACGAAGCGCGCCTGGACTGGAGCCGCCCGGCCGTGGAACTGGAACGCCTGGTGCGCGCCTTCAACCCCTGGCCGATCTGCCACAGCAGCCTCGACGGCGAGCCCGTGAAGGTACTGTCCGCCGCCCCGGGCGAAGGCAAGGGCCAGCCCGGGCAGATCCTCGCCGCCAGCAAGGAAGGCCTGACCGTGGCCTGTGGCGACGGCGCCCTGCTGCTCACCCGCCTGCAATTGCCGGGTGGCAAGCCGCTGAATTTCGCCGATCTCTACAACAGCCGCCGCGAGCAGTTCACTGCGGGCAAGGTGCTGGGCGCATGAACCCACGCCTCGCCGCCGCGCGCGCCCTGGCCGCCGTACTGTCCGGCAAGGCCTCCCTGGGTGGCAGCCTGCCGCCCCAGCTGGACAAGGTCGATCCCCGCGACCGCGCCCTGGCCCAGGACCTGGCCTTTGGCGCGGCACGTTGGCAACCACGCCTGGCGATGCTCGCCGAGCGCCTGCTGCAAAAGCCCTTCAAGGCCGCCGACAGGGATGTGGAAGCCCTGTTGCTGGTGGGGCTCTACCAGCTGTTCTACACCCGCATTCCCGCCCATGCCGCCATCGGCGAAACCGTCGGCTGCTCGGAAAAACTGAAGAAGCCCTGGGCCAAGGGCCTGCTCAACGCCGTGTTGCGCAACGCCCAGCGCCAGGGCGAAGCCATCTTCGCCGAACTGGAACGCGACCCGGCGGCGCGCACCGCTCACCCGCGCTGGCTGCAGAAGGCCCTCAAGGCCGCCTGGCCGGAGCATTGGGAAGCGGTCTGCGCCGCCAACAACGCCCACCCGCCGCTGATCCTGCGGGTCAACCGCCGCCACGGCAGCCGCGACGCCTACCTCGCCGAGCTGGAGCAGGCCGGGATCAAGGCCGAGCCCTGCAGCTACAGCCGCGATGGCATCCGCCTCGCCGAAGCCTGCGACGTGAAGACCCTGCCCGGCTTCGCCGAAGGCCGCGTCAGCGTGCAGGACGAAGCCGCGCAACTGGCCGCCGACCTGCTCGAACTGGCGCCCGGCCAACGGGTGCTGGACGCCTGCTGCGCCCCCGGCGGCAAGACCTGCCACCTGCTGGAAGCCGAGCCCGGCCTGGCCGAAGTGGTTGCGGTCGACCTCGAGGAAAGCCGCCTGGTGCGGGTCCGCGAGAACCTCCAGCGACTGGGCCTGGAAGCACGCCTGATCGCCGCCGATGGCCGCGACACCGCCCGCTGGTGGGACGGCAAGCCCTTCCAGCGCATCCTGCTGGACGCGCCCTGTTCAGCCACCGGCGTGATCCGCCGTCATCCGGACATCAAACTGACCCGCAAACAGGAAGACATCCCCGCCCTGGCGCAGCTCCAGGGCGAGTTGCTGGACGCCCTCTGGCAGACCCTGGAAGTGGGCGGCGTGCTGCTGTACGCCACCTGCTCCACACTGCCCATGGAAAACAGCGACAACATCGCCGCCTTCCTCGCCCGCACCCCGGGTGCCCGCGAGCTGGACATCCCGGGCCCCTACGGCCTGAAGCAACCCCATGGCCGCCAGTTGCTGGCGCAGGAAGACGGCCATGATGGTTTCTACTATGCCAAGCTGATCAAGATCGCCGCCTCAGCGCGCGGCTAACGGAGTTAGCAGTGAAGATCATCATTCTCGGCGCGGGTCAGGTGGGTGGCACCCTGGCCGAACACCTGTCGGGCGAGGCCAACGACATCACGGTGGTGGACACCGACGGCGACCGCCTGCGCGACCTCGGCGACCGCCTCGACATCCGCACGGTGCAGGGTCGCGGCTCCTTCCCCACGGTACTGCGCCAGGCCGGCGCCGACGACGCCGACATGCTGGTGGCGGTGACCAACAGCGACGAGGTGAACATGGTCGCCTGCCAGGTGGCCTACACCCTGTTCCACACCCCGACCAAGATCGCCCGGGTGCGCGAAGCGGCCTACCTGACCCGCACCGGCCTGTTCGACAACGAAGCCATCCCGGTGGACGTGCTGATCAGCCCCGAGCAGGTGGTCACCAACTACATCAAGCGCCTGATCGAGTACCCCGGCGCCCTGCAGGTGATCGACTTCGCCGAGGGCAAGGCCCAGCTGGTAGGCGTCAAGGCCTACTACGGCGGCCCGCTGGTGGGCCAGGAACTGCGCCAGATCCGCGAGCACATGCCCAACGTGGATACCCGCGTGGCGGCCATCTTCCGCCGCAACCGGCCGATCCTGCCCAAGGGCGATACCGTGATCGAGGCCGACGACGAAGTGTTCTTCATCGCCGCCAAGGCGCACATCCGCGCCGTGATGAGTGAGCTGCGCCGCCTGGAAGACAACTACAAGCGCGTGGTGATCGCCGGCGGCGGGCATATCGGCGAACGCCTGGCCGAGGCCATCGAGAGCCGCTACCAGGTGAAGATCATCGAGATGAACCCGGCGCGCTGCCGCCATCTCTCGGAAGTCCTCGACAGCACCATCGTGCTGCAGGGCAGCGCCTCCGACCGCGACCTGCTGGTGGAAGAGAACATCAACGATGCCGACATCTTCCTGGCCCTGACCAACGACGACGAGGCCAACATCATGTCCTCGCTGCTGGCCAAGCGCCTGGGCGCGCGCAAGGTGATGACCATCATCAACAACCCGGCCTACGTGGACCTGGTGCAGGGCGGCGACATCGACATCGCCATCAGCCCGCAGCTGGCGACCATCGGCACCCTGCTGACCCACGTGCGCCGCGGCGACATCGTCAGCGTGCACTCCCTGCGTCGTGGCGCGGCCGAGGCCATCGAAGCCATCGCCCACGGCGACGCCAAGTCGAGCAAGGTGGTGGGCAAGATGATCGAGGACATCGTCCTGCCGCCGGGCACCACCATCGGCGCCATCATCCGCGACGAGGAAGTGCTGATCGCCCACGACGACACCGTGATCGAATCCGGCGACCATGTGATCCTGTTCCTGGTGGACAAGAAGTACATCCGCGATGCCGAGCGGTTGTTCCAGGTGGGCCTGACCTTCTTCTGATAGAGGAGTGCGAGATGCTCGAAGGACTGGAAAAGATGCTGGCCAAGGGCGTGGACAACGCCCTGCTGCGCTTCGGCCTTGGCAAGGGCTACCTCGACCAGGGCGACGCCGCCAAGGCTGCCGAGCACCTGCGGCGCTGCGTGGAGCAGGACCCGAAGTATTCCGCCGCCTGGAAGCTGCTGGGCAAGGCCCTGGAAACCCAGGGCGACCACGCCGCCGCCCGCGCGGCCTGGACCGATGGCCTGGCGGCCGCCCAGGCCCATGGCGACAAGCAGGCGGAGAAGGAGATGACGGTGTTCCTCAAGCGCCTGGACAAGCGCGACGCCGCTTCGACCTGACCCGGTCGGATTGACAGCCTTGCGCGTCCTTATGACTCCATCAAAAGCAGTCATATGGACCACAGTATTTTCCAAGGCATTGATTCATAAGGGCTGATTTTCTGGCCCGTTTCTTGTTCCACGAGGCTCGCGTCGCGCCAATGCCGCGACTACCTCTCTTCTGGAACAGGAAAGTGCCATGTCACAACACGAATTCGAGAATCGCCTGGCCGTGGTCACCGGCGCCAGCTCCGGTATCGGCCTGGCCGTGGTCGAGCGTCTGCTGGAGCGCGGTGCCCGCGTCCTGGCCATGAGCCGGGGCCAGGGCGAACTGGCGGCGCTGCAGCCGCGCTTCGGCGATCAATTGCAGTGGCAAGCCGGCGATGTCACCCAGCCCGCCGATCGCGCCGCGCTGGCCCAATTGGCGCGGGATTTCGGCCCGGTGGATTTCGTCGTACCCAACGCAGGCATCGCACGCCTCGCGGACGGCCTGGAAACCTCGGCCTTCGACGGGCAGTGGGCGGTCAACGGCGCCGGCGCCCTGGATACCCTGGCGGCCCTCGAAAACCAGTTGGCGGCGCCCGCCTCGGTGGTGTTCATCGGCACCTTCCTCTCCCAGGTGAGCTTTCCGGGCCTCGCCGCCTACATCGCGTCGAAGGCCGCGCTGAAAGCCCACATGCGCACCCTGGCGGTGGAGATGGCGCCCCGTGGCGTACGCCTGAACATGGTGTCGCCCGGCCCCACCGACACCTCCATATGGTCCAGCCTGGGCCTGGCGGATGAAGCACTTGCGGCGGTCGCCGGCAGCGTCAGCCAGCGCTTGCTGGGGGGCCGCTTCCTCGAACCCGGCGCGGTGGCCGATGCCATTCTCTTCCTGCTCTCCCAGGCAGCGCGCGGCCTGCACGGCCAGGACCTGGTGGTGGACGCCGGCTACACCCTGAGCTGAGAAACCGCTGCCCCCGACCGGATAACCGCGCGGGGGCAACGCCGAGATCAGGACGCGAGGAAACGCAGGCCGGCGCCTTCGGCGTCCACCCGCATCACTTCCATTTCCAGGATCGGCGCCTCCATGGGCAGGTCCTGCACCTGGCCACGGACGATGCTGCCGACGGGCAGGGCGGCCAGGTCAGGGTGCCGGACATACACGCCGCCATCGGACAGGTCGCGGGTCTGGGCGATCAGCTCGCCGAAGTTCGGGTGGCTGATCTTGATCCTGCATCGCATCGGAGTTCGTGGATATTGCCGCTGGTTCGCCATGTGATCCCATCGTCCTGAGCGGATTTAGCTGCCGACGTTAATACGGCTTATCGCGATTTGGCACAAGGGACGGCAAGCAAGACGTGAAAAAGGCGCCTACCGGCGCCTTCCTCGTCAATACCACTTTTTCTCGCCCTCGGGGCGCTTCTTGAAGCGTTTCATGCTCCACATGTACTGGGTCGGGTAGGCCCGCACGTATTTCTCCACCACCTGGCTCATGGCGGCGACGCCCTCTTCGACGTTCTCGCTGTACATGCCTTCCGGTGCGGCTTCGAGGATCACCTTGAAGCCCGAACCGTCGGGCAGGCGCAGGGCATGGAGGAACACCCCACGGGCCTTGCCGCCGGCGAGCATGCCGGGGACGAACTTGCTGGTCAGCGCCAGGGTGCCGAGGAAGGGCACGAACACGCCAGCCGAGAGGCTCGGCTCGGGGTCGGCGGGAATCCCCACGGCACCGCCCTTGCGCACTTCCTTGATGACGCTGAGGATGCCTTCCTTGGTGGACGGCGCGACGCGGTTGCCGAGCTGCACGCGCTGTTTCTGCAGCAGGTCGTCCACGGCCTTCAGCTTCGGCGGGCGGTAGAAAATGATGGGTTTGCACTGGGCGCAGTAGAAGTGGTTGAGCACTTCCCAGTTACCCAGGTGGCTGGTGATGCCCACCACGCCCTTGCCGCTGGCCAGGGCCTCGCGCAGCACCTCCAGGCCTTCCACCTCGCGCACCAGGCCGATGGACTTCTCCGCCGGCCAGATCCAGGCGCACGCGCTTTCGGTGAAGGTCTTGCCGATGTCCTGCAGGCTCTGGCCCACCCGGGCGTCCAGCTCGGCCGGCGACCACTCGGGGAAGCACTTGGACAGGTTGATCCGCACCACGTCGCGGGAACGGTTCGGCAATTTCCACATCAGCCAGCCGATGGCCGCGCCGACCGCTTGCACGGCGCGCCACGGCAACATGGCGAAGAGGCGCAGGAAACCGACAATCAGCGCACCTTTCAACTTATCCACAGGCAACTCCAGGATATTCGAAAGCGCGCATTCTACCCCGACGTGAGTTCGCGGTAGCGATCGCAGTCCGTGGTGTGGTCCATGACCATGCCGGAAGCCTGCATGAAGGCGTAGCAGATGGTCGGGCCGACGAAGGTGAAACCGGCCTTCTTCAGGGCGCGGCTCATGGCTTCGGCCTCGGCGGTGACCGCCGGGACGTCGCCACGGCCGCTGAAGTGGTTGACCTTGGGCTTGCCACCGACGAACGACCAGAGCAGCGCCACCGGGTCCTCCTGGCGCAGCCAGGCCTGGGCGTTGGTCCGCGCGGCCTTGAGTTTGAGCAGGTTGCGCACGATGCCCGGGTCCTGCATCAGCTTCTCGATCTCCTCGTCGCTCATCACCGCCAGGCGCTTGGGGTCGAAGCCGAACAGCACTTCGCGGTAGCGCTGGCGCTTCTTCAGCACGGTGATCCAGGACAGGCCGGCCTGGAAACCTTCCAGCAGCAGCAGCTCGAAGAGCGCCGCGGGGTCCCGCAGCGGCACCCCCCATTCGGTGTCGTGGTAGGCGATGTAGAGCGGGTCGTCATTGCACCAGAAGCAACGGGCCATGGCATGTCCATCCTGGGTCATGGGAAGAGGTGAGACTATAGCTACGACACTGTATGAAAAACCAGTATCGAAGTGATCGACGTTACCCGGTGGGCGCCGTCCGGCCCGGCTGTAGGGTGATTCGCACTTCCGCCCCGGCCTACAGCGAAACACTCGTGGTTGCTGGGTTTGACGGGATTCGATCGGGTATACTCCCCGGCTTTGTCGCAGCCTCAGCACAGGTAAATTTCGTGAGCCAGACCAAGCCTGCCGTGCGCACCTTCCAGGACCTGATCCTAGCCCTCCAGCAGTACTGGGCCGAGCAGGGCTGCGTGGTGCTCCAGCCCTACGACATGGAAGTGGGCGCCGGTACCTTCCACACCGCCACCTTCCTCCGCGCCATCGGCCCGGAAACCTGGAACGCCGCCTACGTGCAGCCGTCCCGCCGTCCGACTGACGGCCGCTACGGCGAAAACCCCAACCGCCTGCAGCACTACTACCAGTTCCAGGTGGTCCTCAAGCCCAACCCGGAGAACTTCCAGGAGCTGTACCTCGGCTCGCTGAAAGCCATCGGCATCGACCCGCTGGTGCACGACATCCGCTTCGTCGAAGACAACTGGGAATCGCCGACCCTCGGCGCCTGGGGCCTGGGCTGGGAAATCTGGCTGAACGGCATGGAAGTCACCCAGTTCACCTACTTCCAGCAGGTGGGCGGCATCGAGTGCTACCCGGTCACCGGCGAGATCACCTACGGCCTGGAACGCCTGGCCATGTACATCCAGGGTGTCGATTCGGTGTACGACCTGGTCTGGGCCGACGGTCCCTTCGGCAAGGTCAGCTACGGCGACGTGTTCCACCAGAACGAAGTGGAGCAGTCCACCTACAACTTCGAGCACGCCAACGTGCCGAAGCTGTTCGAGCTCTTCGACTTCTACGAGAGCGAGGCCAATCGCCTGATCGAGCTGGAGCTGCCGCTGCCGACCTACGAAATGGTCCTCAAGGCCTCCCACACCTTCAACCTGCTGGACGCCCGTCGCGCCATCTCGGTGACCGAGCGCCAGCGCTACATCCTGCGCGTGCGCACCCTGGCCCGCGCCGTGGCGCAAAGCTACCTGCAGGCGCGCGCGCGCCTTGGCTTCCCCATGGCCACTCCCGAACTGCGTGACGAAGTACTGGCCAAGCTGGAGGCTCAAGAATGAGTGCACAAGATTTCCTGGTAGAACTGGGCACCGAAGAGCTGCCTCCCAAGGCCCTGAAATCCCTGGGTGCCGCCTTCCTCGGCGGCATCGAGCAAGGCCTCAAGGCCGCTGGCCTGGGCTATGCCAAGGCGCAGGTGTTCGCCGCTCCGCGCCGCCTGGCGGTACTGGTTGAGCAACTGGCCACCCAGCAGCCCGACCGCAGCGTCAACCTCGACGGCCCGCCGATCCAGGCAGCCTTCGACGCCGAAGGCAAGCCGACCCAGGCCGCCCTCGGTTTCGCCCGCAAGTGCGGCGTCGACCTCGAGCAGATCGACAAGAGCGGCCCGAAGCTGAAGTTCAGCCAGAACATCGCCGGCCAACCGGCCGCGGGCCTGCTGCCCGGTATTGTCGAGGCCTCCCTGGCCGCACTGCCCATCCCCAAGCGCATGCGTTGGGCCGCCCGTCGCGAAGAGTTCGTGCGTCCGACCCAGTGGCTGGTGATGCTCTTTGGCGACGAGGTGGTCGACTGCGAGATCCTCGCCCAGAAAGCCGGTCGTGAATCCCGTGGCCACCGCTTCCACAACCCGGACAACATCCGCATCGGCAAGCCTTCCACCTACCTGGAGGACCTGCGCAGCGCCCACGTACTGGCCGATTTCGACGAGCGCCGCGAGATCATCACCAAGCGCGTGGCCGAGCTGGCCGCCGAGCAGAACGGCAGCGCCGTGGTGCCCGCCGACCTGCTGGACGAAGTGACCGCCCTGGTGGAATGGCCGGTGCCGCTGGTGTGCTCCTTCGAGGAACGCTTCCTCGACGTGCCCCAGGAAGCCCTGATCACCACCATGCAGGACAACCAGAAGTACTTCTGCCTGCTGGACGCCAACGGCAAGCTGCTGCCGCGCTTCATCACCGTGGCCAACGTGGTCAGCAAGGACCCGGCGCAGATAATCTCCGGCAACGAGAAGGTGGTGCGCCCGCGCCTCACCGACGCCGAATTCTTCTTCAAGCAGGACAAGAAGCAGAAGCTGGAGACCTTCAACGAGCGCCTGAAGAACGTGGTGTTCCAGGCCCAACTCGGCACCGTGTACGAGAAGGCCGAACGCGTCTCCCGCCTGGCCGGCTTTGTCGCCGGGCAGATCGGCGCCGACACCGCCCGCGCCGAGCGCGCCGGCATCCTCGCCAAGTGCGACCTGGCCACCGAGATGGTTGGTGAGTTCCCCGAGATGCAGGGCATCGCCGGCTACTACTACGCCGTCAACGATGGCGAGCCGAGCGACGTGGCCCTGGCGCTGAACGAGCAGTACATGCCCCGTGGCGCCGGCGCCGAGCTGCCGCAGACCCAGACCGGCGCCGCCCTGGCCGTGGCCGACAAGCTGGACACCCTGGTGGGTATCTTCGGCATCGGCATGCTGCCCACCGGCAGCAAGGACCCCTTCGCCCTGCGCCGCCAGGCCCTGGGCGTGCTGCGCATCCTGATCGAGAAGCAGCTGGACCTCGACCTGGCCGCCGCCGTCGCCTTCGCCGTGGACCTGTACGGCGCCAAGGTGAAAGCCGAAGGCCTCGCCGAGCAGGTGCTGGAGTTCGTCTTCGACCGCCTGCGCGCCCGCTACGAGGACGAAGGCGTGGACGTGGCCGTCTACCTCTCGGTACGTGCCGTGCAGCCGACTTCGGCGCTCGACTTCGACCAGCGCGTGCAGGCCGTGCAGGCCTTCCGCAAGCTGCCGGAAGCCGCCGCCCTGGCCGCCGCCAACAAGCGCGTCTCCAACCTGCTGGGCAAGGCCGAAGGCAATGTGCCGTCCAGCGTCGACAGCGCACTGCTGCAGGAAGATGCCGAGAAGGTCCTGGCCCGCGCCGTGACCGAGGCCGAGCAGGCCCTGGCCAACGCCGGCAGCTACCGCGAGACCCTGGAGCGCCTGGCCAGCCTGCGCGAGCCGGTGGACAGCTTCTTCGAAGCGGTACTGGTCAACGCCGAAGACGCCGCTGTACGGGGCAACCGCTATGCGCTGCTGGCCAAGCTGCGCGGCCTGTTCCTGGGCGTGGCGGACATCTCGGTACTGGGCTGATCCCGTCCCGGGGCTGCAGGTTGCGACCTGCAGCCCCGAGGCCCGTGGCTTGATGCGTGCGACTTCTCTATGAAACTTCTGATTCTCGACCGCGACGGCGTCATCAACCAGGACTCCGACGACTACATCAAATCCGTTGAGGAATGGATCCCCATTCCCAGCGCCATTGCGGCCATCGCCCGGCTGAGCCAGGCCGGTTGGACTGTCGCCGTGGCCACCAACCAGTCCGGCATCGCCCGCGGCTACTACGACCTGGCTACCCTCGACGCCATGCACGCGCGCCTGCGCCAGCTGGTGGCGGAGCAGGGCGGCGAGCTAGGCGTGATCCAGTTCTGCCCCCACGGCCCGGACGACGGCTGCGACTGCCGCAAGCCGCGCCCCGGTATGCTCCTGCGCATCGCCGAGCACTATGGCGTGGACCTTGCTGGCACCTGGTTCGTCGGCGACAGCCGTGGTGACCTGGACGCCGCGTTGGCCGTCGATTGTCAGCCCGTTCTGGTGAAGACCGGCAAGGGCGAACGTACCCTGGCCAAGCCCTTGCCAGCGGGAACCCTCGTATTCGACGATCTGGCGGCAGTCGCCACACATCTCCTTCAGTAAGGTCAACAGCTCCCATGACGACAGTGCAGGCCATCAGAACCTTCCTTTTCTACCTGCTGCTGTCGTTGAGCGCCTTCATCTGGGGCACCTTGAGCCTCTTTTTCGCGCCTTTCATGCCATTCCGCATGCGCTACGGCTTCATCGTGTACCGCTGGTGCCGTTTCGCGGTCTGGCTGGCCAAGGTCATGGTGGGGGTGCGCTACGAGGTGAAAGGCCTGGAGAACGTGCCGGAACGTCCCTGCGTGATCCTCGCCAAGCACCAGAGCACCTGGGAGACCTTCTTCCTCTCCGGCGCCTTCGAGCCCCTCAGCCAGGTGGTCAAGCGTGAGCTGCTGCGCGTGCCCTTCTTCGGCTGGGCCATGGCGCTGATGAAACCCATCGCCATCGACCGCAGCAACCCCAAGGCAGCCCTCAAGCAGCTGGCCGCGCAAGGCGACGAGCGCCTCAAGCAGGGCGCCTGGGTGTTGATCTTCCCGGAGGGAACCCGCGTGCCGGTGGGCCAGATGGGCAAGTTTTCCCGTGGTGGCGCGGCACTGGCGGTCAACGCCGGGCTGCCGGTGCTGCCGGTGGCGCACAACGCCGGCCATTTCTGGCCGAAGGAAGGCTGGGCCAAGCATCCTGGCACCATTCAGGTGGTCATCGGCCCGGCCATGCACGCCGAAGGGGAGGGTCCAAGGGCCATCGCCGAGCTCAACGAGCGCGCCTATGCCTGGGTGGAAGCGACGCAGCGCGAGCTCGAAGGCCCCCTCGTGGCGGCGGCACCCGAGCAATCCACCGAGCCTGTGGATAAGCTGTGAGCAAAATATCGGTGATTCGTCCGAATCACCGTTCCACGCCCCGAGCTACAAGGCTTTGAGATTTACGCCAAGGCTTAGCGAGAAAGTGCATAACGATTTCTCGCTGCCGCCATGCGTCAGCCTTTCAGGTAGGTCGAATCCAGCGCGTTGAAGCAGCGGATGATCCGCTCGCGGTCCACCTGCGGGTAGTTCTTTTCGGTGAGCACCACCAGCACCGCCGGCTTGACCCTTCCTGAACGCAACTGCCTCACCATGTAGGCGCTGATCTCCTCATCGGTGATCAGTTCGTCGCCCTTGTCCTCATCCATCGTGCACTCCTTCGTATGGCCGCCAGCGGGCCTGAAATCGCCACCAGGGTAGCCTTCTCGGTCCGGGCAGGGGGAGGGGCGCGCCCAAGATTGGCACATGCGCAAACCTCGCCAGGGGCGTTTCGGGAAGAATTGGTGGGGAATGATTTTGCGGAAGCCGGAAAGCACTGAGGGGAGCCTGGGCTCCCCTCAAATGTTTTTCTTTTATTGTTGTTGTTTTTATCGTGTTCGTTGTTGTTCTTCGCTACTGACTCCAACGAGTCAGAATTGGCTAGTCCCAACATGGACCTAGGGCAAACGGATTTTTTTGGACGCTGATCATGCCATCGTCATTTCTGAACCAACCGGAGCGCCGCTACCTCAAGGTAGTTTTATTGTTCTGTTGCTCTAGTTGCCGGGTGCGGAACGGCACACCCTCTCCAAAAAAATCGGTTTGCTTCTTCTCTGGGCTGTTGTTTTTGTTTTTTCAGAGTCGAAATATTCTTTTTGAAGCTTTTTATTGTTGTTGTGCCAGATATAGAGCAGGAGTCGTGCCAGAAATTATAAAGTCCTTATAAATCATATATTTATAAAAAATCTGCTTTCAGACGCGGCCTACACTCCCCCTAGAATGTTCCCATACGACCCGTCCGGGAACCCCTGCCTCGAGCCTGGGGTAACAGCTTTGACGGTCAATTGTTACCCCATGTTGGCGTGGCGTAACCCATTGCCAGGTAACGGAAAAAATCTTGAATGGGCGGCGCGGGATCAGCCGCACGCCAGCAGCGATTCGACCCAGCCCAGCACCGCCTTCTGGCCCGTCGCGTCAAAGACGAATTCCTGCCCCCTGAATGCGCTATCCAGCAAGCAGCGATCAGCCTCCAGGCTCCAGCGAGAGGGGTTGCGGTGGAAGCTCAGCCCCGTGTGCCCTGCGGCGGGTGCCAAGCACAGCGGCAACTGCCAGCGGGTCTGCGGCCTGGAGCCGGGTACGGTGAGTTGCAGGCGCTCATGCAGATAGCGGAAGGTGCCGGCGCCCGGATACGGGGTTGATACGCCCTCCACCCTCAGCTCGTCCCTGGCCAGGTACAGGGTGTTGGTCGTATCGGCCGCATAGTTGAAGTGTGGGTGATAACGCGCCCAGTCCATGGCGTCCGCCGCCAGCTCATCGACCTTGAGGATTTCACTCACCTGCAGCCAGCCCCAGATGACCTGAATGGGCGTCTGCTCCGGACAAAAACGCCACCCATCCTTCATCGTCTGGACGGAGCGAAAGGAGCCGAAAAACAGGAACAGATCCCCCGGTACCACTCCCTCGTTGCGCAGATGCCCTTGAGCGCTGCCGCTCTGCCCGAGCAGAGGCTTCCAGCCAGGACGGCGTGGCAGCGCATCGGCACGCAGGTCCGGATCCAGGTGAGCGCCCCGGCTTCGCCAGGACGCCTCTCCGGTCAGGCCGACCAGCAACTCGCCCAGGTCGATGCCGTCGTGATCGATGCTCGAATAGCTCACCGACGATGCCGGGTCCGGGATGGGCAGCGAGCACAGTCGACCATCCGGGAGAATTGGACTTGGGAAGCCGCCAGCCGATGAATCGAAGCCCTTGCGGCTGAGGATGATACGCATCGCCTGACTTTCCCCCTTTGCAGAACCAACCCGATTCAGTTCTGGTTGAATGCTTTGCGCCCGACACGGAGCGTGTCAGCTCACCAGTAGACGTCCGGAATGGCATCGGAACAGGGATTGCCGTTGGCATCCATCAGCTTGAGGTTGTCCGCCATCTGCCGGGCGTAGCGTGAAAAGTCTTCGCCGTCGGATTGGCTGCGCTTGAATGCGACCGCAGCACACATGGTCCAGGCCTGGGCGTTGTCGGGATCGTTCTGTGCCAGCTCGCTGTAGCGCTGCGCTATCGCGAGATGGGCCTGGTTGTCGGTGGCCGCATCGGCGGCAATAGGTGCATCCACCCGCGCCAGGATGGAAGGCGTGCCCTCCGACGGTACGCGGTCCGCTTCAACCCGGCCGTGGTCGTCGAACCGCAGGGAGAAAGTCGACCCGCTAACCGGGTTGTAGTACCGGTAGCTGCCGTCGCCTTGTGGCTCGTAGCGCGAGCGTTTGTTCCCGTCGACAACCACCAGGGCGTTTCCCTCCTGCTCGACGGTCATCGAATAGCTCCCACCCTCGATCACATAGGTTCCCGCGAGCGACTCTTCCTGCGCACCTTTCTCCGGCGCGGTAACGGGGGCCTCCGATTGGGAAGAAGCGTTCGAGAGGGTAGTGGGTTCAGCCTGGGCAGATGTGGCGCTGGGCTGCGGCTGCGGCACCAGGGTTTGTGCGGCCGATTGCGCGGGCTGGGGCACTTCCACCGGTTTGGACGCGTCGACAGCAGGGGGCTGCAGCAATGGGACCAGGACTGGCGGAACCACACCACCCAACCGCTCCTGCGCCTTCAGGCTCTTGATGACTTCATCCGCCTGGGCCTTGGCATGGGCCAGCCGCTGGGCTTCGGTCATCCAGGGCGCCTGGGTCTTCAACATCTCCAGGTGACCTTGCAGGTAGCTCTCGTAGACCTGGTCGTAGGACTGTGCCGTCACGGAAGGAGTGGTGCAGGCACTGAGTACGAGGGTCACACCCAGAATGCTTGCGAGCGAAGCGAGCTTCATGAAGACATTCCCTGACATGGATCGCGTCCCTGATATTTGGCCAAGGGGAGCATAGCGCTTCCCGAGGTGCGCTTGCCTGGTCGTAAAGTGAAGTCTGCAAAGACAACTGCAGAAAAGAAAAACCCCGGCTCGGAGGCCGGGGTTTTACGCTGGATCCGATCCATCGATCAGCACTGCGTGAGTGCGGTGATCGATGGCAGGTGCAGATCACACGTCGAGGTTGGACACCGCCAGGGCGTTGCTCTCGATGAAGTCACGACGCGGTTCCACTGCATCACCCATCAGAGTGTTGAAGATCTGGTCCGCGGCGATGGCGTCCTCGATGGTGACCTTGAGCATGCGACGGACGTTCGGGTCCATGGTGGTTTCCCACAGCTGCTCCGGGTTCATCTCACCCAAGCCTTTATAGCGCTGGATGGTGTGACGCTTGGTGCTTTCGGTCATCAGCCAGGACAGGGCTTCCTTGAAGCTGGTCACCGGCTTCTTGCGCTCGCCGCGCTGAACGAAGGCACCTTCTTCCAGCAGGCTGTTGAGCTGGTCGCCCAGTTCGGTCACCTGGCGGTAGTCGTTACTGGCGAAGAAATCACGGTTGAAAGTGATGTAGTGGGACAGCCCGTGTGCGGTCTGCTCCACTTCCGGCAGCCAGAGGTGGCGCTCGCGATCTTCACGCAGCTGGGCGGTGAAGGTCAGGCCGGACTTCTCGGAGGCTTTCAGGCGCGCCTGGAAACCGCCCAGCCAGCTCTGCATGGCAGCCTGGTCGGACAGTTGCTCCACGCTCACGCGAGGCAGGTAGATCATGTGCTCGGTCAGGTCCTGCGGGTACAGGCGGGACAGACGCTTGAGGGTGCGCATGACATTGCGGTAGTCGTTGACCAGACGTTCCAGGGCTTCACCGGAAAGGCCAGGGGCATTTTCGTTGACGTGCAGGCTGGCATCTTCGAGAGCCGACTGGGTCATGTATTCGTCCATGGCCTCGTCGTCCTTGATGTACTGCTCCTGCTTGCCCTTCTTCACCTTGTACAGCGGCGGTTGGGCAATGTAGACGTAGCCGCGCTCGATCAGCTCAGGCATCTGACGGAAGAAGAAGGTCAGCAGCAAGGTACGGATGTGCGAACCGTCAACGTCGGCGTCGGTCATGATGATGATGTTGTGGTAACGCAGTTTCTCGATGTTGTATTCCTCGCGGCCGATACCGCAACCCAGCGCGGTGATCAGGGTGCCGACTTCCTGGGAGGAAAGCATCTTGTCGAAACGGGCTTTTTCCACGTTGAGGATCTTGCCCTTCAGGGGCAGGATCGCCTGGGTCCTGCGGTTACGTCCCTGCTTGGCAGAGCCGCCCGCGGAGTCACCCTCCACTATGTAGAGTTCGGAGAGGGCGGGGTCTTTTTCCTGGCAGTCGGCCAGCTTGCCCGGCAGGCCGGCGATGTCCAGGGCACCCTTGCGGCGGGTCATCTCACGAGCCTTGCGCGCAGCCTCGCGGGCACGGGCGGCGTCGATCATCTTGCCGACGACGGCCTTGGCTTCGTTGGGGTTTTCCAGCAGGAAGTCGGCGAAGTATTTGCCCATTTCCTGTTCCACCGCGGTTTTCACCTCGGAGGAGACCAGCTTGTCCTTGGTCTGGGAACTGAACTTGGGATCCGGCACCTTCACCGAGATGATGGCGGTCAGGCCTTCACGGGCGTCGTCGCCGGTGGTGGCAATCTTGAACTTCTTCGCCAGCCCTTCCTGTTCAATGTAGTTGTTCAGGTTACGGGTAAGGGCGGAGCGGAAGCCCGCCAGGTGGGTACCACCGTCACGCTGGGGAATGTTGTTGGTGAAGCAGAGGATGTTCTCGTTGAAGCTGTCGTTCCATTGCAGGGCGACTTCCACACCGACACCGTCTTCCTCACGCTGCATGTTGAAGTGGAAGACTTCGTTGACTACGGTCTTGTTGGTGTTCAGGTACTCGACGAACGCCCTCAGGCCACCCTCGTACTTGAACAGCTCTTCCTTGCCACTGCGCTCGTCACGCAGAACGATACCCACGCCGGAGTTCAGGAAGGACAGTTCGCGCAGGCGCTTGGCCAGGATGTCCCAGCTGAAGTGGATGTTGTTGAAGGTCTGGCTGGACGCCTTGAAATGCACCTCGGTACCGGTGCCATCGGTTTCGCCAACCGGGCGCAGCGGGAACTGCGGAACGCCATGGTGATAGATCTGCTCCCAGACCTGGCCAGCGCGGCGGATGGTCAGGCGCAGTTCCTCGGAAAGGGCGTTCACCACGGATACACCCACGCCGTGCAAGCCGCCGGAGACCTTATAGGTGTTGTCGTCGAACTTACCGCCGGCGTGCAGCACGGTCATGATGACCTCGGCCGCGGAGACCCCTTCTTCCTTATGGATATCCACCGGAATGCCACGGCCGTTGTCGCGAACGGTAATGGACTCGTCGGTATGGATGGTGATGCTGATTTCCGAGCAGTAGCCGGCAAGTGCTTCGTCGATCGAGTTGTCGACGACCTCGAACACCATGTGGTGCAGACCGGTCCCATCATCGGTGTCGCCGATGTACATACCGGGGCGTTTGCGTACGGCATCCAGCCCCTTCAGCACCTTGATGCTGGAAGAGTCGTACGTGTTGTTCTCGCTCATGCTTCACTCCCGATGATCGTGGGGCTGATACAGCCATGTTCCACGTGGAACATGGCGACCGGCGTATCCGTGCGCCAGCCGTCCCTCAGAAATTCATGGTCAACGCAGGTGATGAACACCTGGCAATCCAAATCTTCCAGCAATCGACAAAGTGCTTGCCGGTGCTGTTCGTCCAACTCTGACGGTAAGTCGTCAACTAGGTAGATGCACTGTCCGCGCTTCGCCTGGTTCACCAGATGACCCTGGGCGATTCGTAGGGCGCAGACCACCAGCTTCTGCTGACCGCGCGACAGTATGTCCGCCGCGCTATGTGCACCTGAACGCAAACGCAGATCGGCTCGTTGTGGGCCTGCCTGGGTATGCCCGATCTGTTGATCTCGGAGGAGGGAAGTAGAAAGTACTTCGGACAGCTCCCGATCCTTATCCCAGCCGCGGTAATAACTGAGCGTGAGACTGTCGAGCTCCACCAAGTCAGCAAGAGTCCGTTCAAAGACCGGTTTCAGGGCCTGAATATAAGCCCGTCGATACTCATCGATTTCATTGCTGGCCAGGCACAATTCCCGGTCCCATGCCGCCTGCGAAGCACCGTCCAGTGTACCATGCCGGAGCCACGAGTTCCGCTGTCGCAGGGCCTTCTGCAGTCTCTGCCAAGCCGGCATGAAGCGAGGTTCCACGTGGAACACTCCCCAATCGAGGAACTGCCGCCGAATCTTCGGCGCGCCTTCGAGCAGACGAAAACTGTCCGGGTTGATCAGCTGGAGAGGCAAAGCCTCGGCCAATTGCGCAGCACTACGGGCGTTCTGCCCGTCGATACGAATCTGGAATTCCCCCTGGCGATCCCTCGATATCCCGAGATTGCTCTGGTTACCCTCGGCGAGGCTCACCTGGCCAAATACGGTGCAAGCTGGCTGCTCGTACTGGATGACGGGTTGCAGGCGAGTACTGCGAAAGGAACGGGCAAGCCCAAGCAAATGAACGGCTTCCAGCAAGCTGGTCTTTCCGCTGCCGTTGGCGCCGTAGAGGATATTGATGCGGGGGGAGGGGGAGAGGGTCACCGGGTGCAGATTGCGCACACCGGTGACCGAGATACGGCTGAGGGACATTGAGTCGTTACAGGCGCATCGGCATGACAACGTAGGACGAATCGTCGTTGTCGGCTTCCTGAACCAGGGCACTGCTGTTGGCATCGGACAGGATCAGACGAACCTGCTCGGTGGACATGACGCCCAACACGTCCAGGAGATAGCTCACGTTGAAGCCGATCTCCAGGTTGCTGCCGTTGTAGTCCACGGCCACTTCTTCCTCAGCCTCTTCCTGCTCCGGGTTGTTGGCCTGGATTTTCAGCAGGCCGGACGCCAGGGTCAGGCGAATGCCACGGTACTTCTCGTTGGACAGGATCGCGGTACGGCTGAACGCCTCGCGCAGAGCCTGACGGTCGCCAACGACCAGCTTGTCGCCACCACGCGGCAGAACACGCTCGTAGTCCGGGAACTTGCCGTCCACCAGCTTGGAGGTGAAGGTGAATTCGCCAGTGGTAGCGCGGATGTGGTGTTGGCCCAGAACGATACCTACTTCACCGTCCTGCTCGGTCAGCAGACGCGCCAGTTCCAGGATGCCCTTGCGCGGCACGATCACCTGGTGGCGATCCAGACCTTCGATACCAGTCTGCATGGCACACATGGCCAGGCGGTGACCGTCGGTGGCAACAGCGCGCAGGGTGCCGGCATTCACTTCCAGCAGCATGCCGTTGAGGTAGTAACGCACATCCTGCTGAGCCATCGCGAAGCTGGTGCGCTCGATCAGGCGGCGCAGTTTGCTCTGGACCAGGCTGATGTTCAGCGAACCCGGGCCTTCCTCGACGGTGGGGAAGTCGTTGGCCGGCAGCGTGGAAAGCGTGAAGCGGCTGCGCCCTGCCTTGATCAGCAGCTTCTGCTCGTCGACACGGATGTCGATCAGTGCATCGCTGGGCAGGCTCTTGCAGATGTCCATCAGTTTGCGCGCCGGTACGGTGATCTCACCTGGCTCAGCCGGTTCTTCCAGGGCAACCCGTCCAACCAGTTCGACCTCGAGGTCGGTACCGGTCAGCGAGAGCTGCTGGCCTTCGACTACCAGCAATACGTTGGAGAGGACCGGCAAGGTCTGGCGGCGCTCGACGACGCCGGCGACCAGTTGCAGGGGTTTCAACAGGGCTTCGCGTTGAATTGTGAAATGCATGGTCTAGTCCCTTGCCTCTTGGGCTGCGATCAGGTGGTCAAAGTACGCAGCAGATTCTTGTAATCCTCGCGAATGTCCGCGTCGGATTCCCTTAATTGCGCAATCTTACGACAGGCGTGGAGCACAGTGGTGTGGTCTCGTCCGCCGAAAGCGTCGCCGATTTCCGGCAAGCTGTGGTTGGTCAATTCCTTGGACAACGCCATCGCGACCTGTCGCGGCCTGGCCACCGAGCGCGAGCGGCGCTTGGAGAGCATGTCGGACATCTTGATCTTGTAGTACTCGACTACCGTGCGCTGGATATTGTCGATGCTGACCAGCTTGTCCTGCAGGGCCAGAAGGTCCTTGAGCGACTCGCGGATCAACTCGATCGTGATGTCCCGACCCATGAAGTGAGCGTGCGCGATCACTCGCTTGAGCGCGCCCTCCAGCTCACGCACGTTGGAGCGTATGCGCTGGGCAATGAAGAACGCCGCATCGTGGGGTAGATCCACCTTGGCCTGCTCGGCCTTCTTCATCAGGATCGCTACACGCGTTTCCAGCTCAGGCGGCTCGACGGCCACGGTGAGGCCCCAGCCGAAGCGGGACTTCAGACGCTCCTCCAGGCCTTCGATTTCCTTCGGATAGCGGTCGCTGGTGAGGATCACCTGCTGACCACCCTCTAGCAGGGCGTTGAAGGTATGGAAGAACTCTTCCTGGGAACGCTCCTTGCGGGCGAAGAATTGAATGTCGTCGATAAGCAACGCGTCGACCGAACGGTAGAAGCGCTTGAACTCGTTGATGGCATTCAGCTGCAGGGCCTTGACCATGTCCGCCACGAAACGCTCGGAGTGCAGGTAGACCACCTTGGCATTCGGGTTCTTCTTCAGCAGATGGTTACCCACAGCGTGCATCAGGTGGGTCTTGCCAAGGCCGACACCACCATAGAGGAACAGCGGGTTGTAACCATGCTTGGGGTTGTCCGCCACCTGCCAGGCCGCTGCGCGGGCCAGCTGGTTGGACTTGCCCTCGACGAAGTTCTCGAAGGTGAAAGTACGGTTCAGGTAGCTGGTGTGCTTGAGCGCACCCTCCACTTGCACGGAACGCTCGGTACGGATGGCCGGAGCGGATACCACGGACGCCAGCGGATCGAGGTTGTCGCGACTTTCGTCCACGGTCTCGATGCGCATCTGCGACGGCGCGGGTGCGGGAGGGGGCGGCGGAGCCATGACCGGCGGCGGCGGCGGTGGTGCCTTGCGCGGTGCCGGGCTGCGTTTGCTGCCTATTAATAAGGAGAGGGCGGGCGCCAGGCCATTGCCCCGTTCGCCGAGCAACTCGAGGAGCCGCCCCATGTACTTCTCGTTGACCCAATCGAGCACGAACCTGTTGGGCGCGTAAACGCGCAGCTCGTCTCCATCGGCTTCAACCTGCAATGGGCGGATCCAGGTGTTGAATTGCTGGGCAGGCAGCTCATCGCGCAAGAGCTCCACGCACTGCTGCCAAAGTTCCACTGACACGGATGTCCCCCAGTCGGAAAGATGCCGGACGCAAAAAATCAGCCGTCATTGTAGCCGCCGCAGGAATAGTTATCCACACGAAAAGGGGCCAATGGTTGAATAAAATCAAGATGTTATTCACCGCACGGGCGCTGCTGGTGATTGGCATGAATCTTGTGGATAACCTACCAATAAACCGGCCTTGTGCGTTGGGGAAAACCGATTGCATAACCAGCCTGTGGGTAACCTGGCGTTTCATCCCCAGCTTCTACCCAAGCACCCCACAGCCAGGGCACCTCTTGTCGACAAGGTTGTTAGCGCCTTGAAGCACAGGCAGAATGCAGCTCCTGTGGAGTTTTCCACAGGCTGGGGCCGACACAGCTTCTACAAACATAACCAGCCTTTCTTAAATTCCTTTTCCTTCTATATTTCTTTCTACCAAGTGGTGTTGGTTGGAAATTGACCTGCACGTCGCGTTTCACTAGAATTGCCGGTCTCTTTAAA